>NC_018068.1 GCF_000255115.2 Desulfosporosinus acidiphilus SJ4 | reverse complement strand
TTTAGAGTTAGAATATAATTGGGTTGCCATGTTGTAAGCCTGGAGGAATTATGCTTAAAAAAGAATTAAGGTTACGCAAAAAATCAGGCTTTAAAGAAATATTTGAACGTGGTAAAAATTTTTCTGTAAAATATGCTGCTATCTATATTTTCAGAGGTAAACACCAGAGATTTGGATTTATAGCTTCCAAAAAGGTTGGAAATTCAGTCCAAAGGAATCGTGCTAAAAGATTATTGCGAGAAGTTGTACGATTACATATCTCTCAAATAAAACCTGATTTACAAATTATTTTTATTGCAAGGACTAAGATCAAAGGAGTTTCCTTTGCTGAAGTAGAAACTTCTATCATGTTAATGCTAAAAAAAGCAAATGCTTTAATCATCACGAAATGAGTCATTTCAAATGAGACAATTAGTAATTTTTATTTTGCGTTTTTACCAAAAGTTTATTTCACCGCTTAAAGGTCAGACATGCCGTTTTTATCCCACATGTTCTGAGTATTCTATTCAAGCATTAAAAAAATATGGTTTTTTTCGAGGGAGTTATAAATCACTCGTTAGAATATTAAAATGCCACCCGTTTCACCCGGGAGGGCATGATCCAGTTTAAGGAGGGCTTTTGTGAGTATTATTGTTCAATGGATGACTTACTTATTAAATATTTTCTATAATTTATCGTCTGCTCTGGGACTTCCTAATTATGGTGTAGCAATCATTTTGCTGACAATTTTGATTAAGACCATTATATATCCGTTAACTTATAAACAAATGGCTTCAATGCGAAAAACTGTTGATCTTCAGCCGAAGATTAAGGCAATACAAGCCAAACATAAAAATGACAAAGAAAAAGCCAATGCCGAAATTATGGAGTTGTATAAAGAGCATCAAGTGAATCCAATGGGTGGTTGTTTGCCTATTGTTATTCAATTGCCGATTTTTTGGGGTTTATATAGTACTTTGCGTAATTTCCCCTATGGTGCATCTGCCAATGCAGCTCACTGGTTTTTAGGGTTTGATTTGACTAAAATCTATGGGTTTACTCTTAGTTATCACATTATTTTGCCTCTTTTTGCAGCGGCAACGACGTTCTTACAAACAAAAGTTACGAATCCAAATGCTTCATCTGATCCGACACAAAAAACGATGTTATACATAATGCCTTTATTTTTTGCTTATATTAGCGCTACGGTACCATCTGGTTTGGCCTTGTATTGGGTGACAATGAACTGTGTATCGATACTTCAACAATTATATATTAATCGAAAATTATCAAATCAAAAGAAAAGCGCTGTATAGATAACGGGGAAGACGCGAGGAGGGATCGTTCATGAGGATAGTAGAGAAAACCGGAAAAACGGTTGAAGAAGCGATCGCCGCTGGGATTCAGGAATTAGCAGTTGATAGAAAATATGTCCAGGTTGAAATTATTGAGGAACCTGCTAAGAAGGGCCTGTTTGGACTTTTTGGAACTAAGCTGGCAAAAGTAAGAGTGACTTACCAAGATGATCCTGGTCAGTTGGCTACGGAATTCATTCTTAGTGTTTGTAAGGCTATGGGTGTCAAAGCCGAAACTCAGGTTAAAAAGGATTCTGAACACTGGCATATTAATATAACAGGACCCGAACTTGGAATATTAATTGGTCGTCGAGGAGATACATTAGATGCTCTGCAATATTTAACAAATTTAGCCGTCGCTAAACAATTATCGGAACGTGTTCGTATCGTTGTAGATGTTGAAGGTTATAGAATCCGGCGTGAGGATACTCTTATTCGTCTAGCGAAACGCTTATCAGATAAGGTTAAAAGAACCGGCGTTAAAATTGTCTTAGAACCTATGAATCCCCACGAACGGAGAATAATTCATACTTCTTTGCAGGATGATAATAGGATTTCAACCTTTAGTGAGGGTGATGATCCTAATCGGCGAGTAGTTATTGCTCCAAAAAGAGGCTAAAAGAACTATTCTTTATTAGCCGCCTTCAAACTTAATTATTTAGCAATCAAGGTGGATAAGTTGAGGGGGATTAACCCCTCTTTTTTATACTATCAAACCTCTATCTCGCTAACGGCTTCACTGCTGAATGAGAAATCATTTCCAGGGCAGAAAGTATAAACTTTGAGTTCAACTAATCTGCTGATTTTTCCGGAGGCTCAACTCGAGCTAAGCATTCTTAGAGAGTATAACCTTCGGTTATGCTTTCCTTTCGATAATTTGTTATGGAGATGATCAAGTGGAAGAAACGATTGTTGCTCCGGCTACTGCCATGGGAGAAGCCAGTATTCATATTATCCGTCTAAGCGGACCCGATTCGGCTAGAATTATTGGCGAATGTTTTGTACCTAAATCAAAAGAGCGCTGGTCTCTTCAAGGAAATTTTACGTTATACCTTGGTACTTTTAAAGATGGAGAGCGTGTACTGGATGAGGTTCTGATTAGCAAAATGTCTGCTCCTAATTCTTTTACAGGGGAAGATGTCTATGAAATAAATTGTCATGGCGGACCTTTTATTGCTCAAAGAATATTAAATACCTGTCTTCGCCATGGTGCTCACCTTGCAGAACCGGGGGAGTTTTCTAAAAGAGCTTTTTTAAATGGCAAATTAGATTTAGTACAAGCAGAAGCCATTATCGATCTTATTACTTCAAAAACCGAATCATCTGCAGATCTGGCCTTATCTCAGCTTAGTGGGGGATTGTCAAAACAAATCATGGATCTAAGGGAAAAGATCCTAGAAATTTTAGCTTTTATCGAAGCCGGAATTGATTTTCCTGAAGATGACGTTGAAAGTTTAGATCGTAATGCACTAAATTACCGCATTGAAAAGGCAATCTCTATAACTAATGATTTATTGAAGGGCAGCAAGACCGGTAAAATATTACGTGAAGGGCTGCTTACGGTAATCGCGGGGCGGCCAAACGTAGGTAAATCTAGTCTTCTTAATGCTCTGTTAAAAGAAGAACGGGCTATTGTGACGGATATTCCAGGGACAACGAGAGACGAAATAAGGGAATCAGTCAATGTCGGAGGAATACTCTTACAATTGGTGGATACTGCCGGGATTTGGGAAAGCGAGGATACTGTTGAAAGGATCGGAATAGAGAGAACCTGGGCTGCCTTAAAAAAGGCCGATCTTATTATTTTAGTAATTCAGGCAAATGTTCCGTTTTCGGAGGAAGAGTTAACAATTTTTCAAACCTATGCTGAGAAAGTTATTGTGCTCGTTAATAAAATCGATTTGCTTAACAATGAAATACTTAGTATAAATAATATTGAGCATTGGATTCCTTTTTCTGTGCTCCTTCACCAAGGGTTTGACAAACTCGAGGAAGAAATCAAACGAAGAGTTTACCAGGGGGAAGTAAAAAATTATTCGGAGCCATTGCTCTCGAATGCACGTCAAATTTCTTCTTTGGAACATAGTTATACAGCTCTCCAACAGGCGAAGAGCAGCTTAAATTCTTTGATGCCCTGGGATATTATCTCAATTGATATTCGTCAAGCGCTTCAATATATTTCTGAACTCACCGGGCACAATGTACAGGAATCTCTATTAGAAGATATTTTTTCACGATTTTGTATTGGAAAGTAGGTTTAATCTTGGAATATTTTGCTGGAAACTATGATGTAATTGTTGTTGGCGCTGGTCATGCAGGCTGTGAAGCAGCCTTAGCATCTGCCAGGTTAGGATGTAAAACGCTGCTTATTACTTTGAATCTTGACACAATCGCCCACATGCCCTGCAATCCGTCAATTGGTGGTCCGGCGAAGGGACATTTGGTTCGCGAAATCGATGCCCTGGGAGGAGAGATGGGGATTAATGCAGATACAACCTCCCTGCAAGTAAAAATGTTAAATACCGGCAAAGGACCTGCTGTTTATGCATTACGGGTCCAATCTGATAAGCAGGCTTATCAGAATAACATGCGTACTGTTTTGTTTAACCAGCCTAATTTAACGGTTATTCAAGGATTGGCGGAACGGTTAGTTGTTGAAAACTATCAGATGGCCGGAGTTGTGACAAGAACCGGCGCGCGATTTGAATCTCAAAATATTGTCTTAACCAGTGGTACCTATCTTCGCGGCAGAATTATTATTGGTGATTCAATGTACGAGGGTGGACCCAATGGACAAATGCCTTCCCTATGTCTTTCTGAATCTCTAAAAGATGCCGGAATAGAGTTAGGCAGATTTAAAACGGGAACTCCTCCTCGAATACACCGACTTTCTGTTGATTATTCTGAACTTAAAGTGCAACCAGGTGATGATTCTCTTTGGAAATTTTCTTTTCTTCCTACTAAGAGTATTTTCTGGCAGGATGACCCCACAAAACAAGTTCCTTGCTGGCTTGGTTATACTTCTAAGAAAACTCACGAAATCATTAAAGAAAATCTTTATCGTGCACCTCTTTATTCCGGTAAAATAGAGGGAATTGGTCCTAGGTATTGTCCTTCAATAGAAGATAAAGTTGTGCGTTTTGCCGATCGTGATGCCCATCAGATTTTTCTTGAACCTGAAGGTTGGAATACCGATGAATTGTATGTGGCCGGATTATCTACCAGTATGCCTGAAGAGGTTCAAGTACAAATTCTGCAAAGTATTCCCGGCTTAAATCATGTAAAAATGCTTCGACCTGGATATGCTATTGAATATGATTACGTTTTTCCACACCAATTGTCTTTAGGTCTTGAAGTACGTCAACTGCCTGGCTTATTTACAGCGGGCCAATTAAATGGTACTTCAGGTTATGAAGAAGCTGCAGCTCAGGGTTTAATTGCCGGTATTAATGCAGCAATGCGTTGTTTAGATAAAGATCCGTTTGTTTTGCGTCGTTCAGATGGATACTTAGGTGTAATGGTCGATGATTTAGTAACAAAGGGTGTAAAGGAACCATATCGCCTTTTAACATCACGTGCCGAATACCGTTTAGTACTAAGGCAGGATAATGCCGATCTTAGGCTTACAGAAAAAGGGCGTAGTATTGGGTTGGTTGATGATGAGCGTTGGATTCGTTTCCAAAGTAAGAAGAATGAGTTGGAGGAAATTAAGCATCTTTGGAAATCAACAGTTTTCTCTCCCTCTAGTCATGATTTAGGGAGGGTAATGGCTGATGCAAATTCGACTCCGGTACGCGGCGGTATAAACGCCCTTGATTTACTCCGTAGACCTGAAATAACATTATCCCATATGAATGAACTAATTCCGGAATTAGCTAACTATTCGAAAGAGGTCTTGGAAGTTGCAGTTATTGAAACTAAATATGCCGGTTATATAGAAAAGCAATGGATGGATATAGAGAAATTCGCCAAAATGGAAGATAGGCTTTTACCTAATGATTTTAATTATACGGAAGTTAAAGGTTTATCTACTGAGGGCAGACAACGTTTAATGGAAGTAAAACCCCGAAACGTGGGTCAGGCGTCACGAATTACAGGAGTTACTCCGGCTGACATTTCAGTATTACTTGTTTTCCTTGAACAACAATTCAGAGGGGGAAATAGGTAATGTTCAAAGACTATGATTCTCAGATGAAAGTTTTGACCTTAGCACATTTAGGTTATGATTTATCGGAACAGCAAATTAACAAGCTATGTCTTTTTGGAGATCTTCTGATCGAGTGGAACAGGAAATTAAACCTTACCAGAATTACAGAACCACTTGAAATAATCTTAAAGCATTTTATTGATTCTATGGTCCTTGGAAAATACATTAAGGGTACTAAATTTGCGGATTTAGGAACGGGCGCTGGGTTTCCAGGAATACCCATTAAAATTCTTCTACCCGAATTAGACGTTTATTTAATTGATTCTCTAAAAAAACGCTTAGATTTTCTAGATATTGTTATAAGTGAATTAGGTTTGAAGAATACGTGGACGATTCACGCACGTGCGGAAGATATTGGACGAGATGCACAATATCGTGCGAAATTTGATAGTGTTGGTTCCAGAGCTGTTGCTCGCCTTCCTGTATTACTGGAGTTTACACTTCCTATTCTTAAAAAGAACGGATTATTTCTTTCGTTAAAAGGCTTACAAGCTAAGGATGAATTGGAAGAATCTAAGGCTGCTCTTAAAGTATTGGGTGCAACTGTAGATTCTATTCAACAATATAGTTTTGGTGAGAGTGCTGAACATCGCGCAGTTATTGTTATAAAAAAGGAAAAGGACACCCCTTCCATCTATCCTCGTAAAGCGGGCATTCCATCGAAATCTCCTATTCACTAATCTCAGCTATTCACGGAGATAGGCCTGGGTTAAGTGCTTTACTAACATAATCGGTAAAGCTCTTTTATACTATCAGCCCTCGTGGCGCTTAACCGTGTCACTGAATAATGGAAATTATTTTTATGGCACAAAGCATATCCTTCGGTTGTATATAGCAGAAGAGTTAATATGTGCGAAGATCGTGTCCTTCTTTTCTAGCAGAAGTGAACTCGGCGGCCGCCTGCGCCAAATGCTTGTCTCCCGCCGAGTTTTCTTTATAGTTTTATGAAGGGAATACGATGTTTGCGTCGAAATAATAGTATTAACACTGAATTTTAGTGAATGAGGAGGTGCGATTTGGACGAGTCACTTGAACAAAGAATGAGAACCAGCAAGACTGACGCTTTAACAACTGAAGAATTCTCAAATCCGCATATCACTACCCGAAACCGCAGGACTAAAAAGAATCGCATTTCTGGAAGAAAACTGCTTTTTATCTCATTATCGATTTTGATCTTATTGCTTGCTATTGGTGTACCGGTTGGGTATTATACGTGGGATCATCATACGATTGTTGAAGGCGTCAAAATTTCCGGGATCAATGTTAGTAATATGTCTCAATTGCAAGCTAAAGCCGCCGTAAATAAAGACATTGAGAGTTTACTAAATCAAACAGTGAAACTTACTGATGGTCAACATGATCAAGATGTTAAATTAGAAGACTTGGGACTGACACTTTCTGCGGACAAGGCTTTAAAAGATGCTTATGGCGTCAGTCGTATTGGCTCCTTATATCAACGAATTAATTCTAAGAGGGAAGCAGCAAAAGGTCTTGACTTTAAACTTACTTCTCAATGGGATGACAAAAAAATGCAAACATGTTTAGATCAACTTTTTGGGCAGTATAATAAACCTGCTGTCGATGCATCTTTTCAAATAACTGACCAAAATGTGATGGTAATTAGCAAAGAACAAGCTGGTTTTGCCTATGATTCAGAGACCTTAAAAACTCAAATCAAAGCTATTAATTACTCAGACCCAGTTAAAGAATTAAAAGTTAATTATCAGGAACAAAAGCCCAAAGTATTAGCCTCCCAACTGGAAGCACAGAAAATCACAGGTCTTTTAGCTTCTTATACAACTCATTTCGATCCTTCACAAACAGCGCGGACTGAGAACGTACAGCTTGCCGCAAAGGCTCTCGATAAAGCTGTTATAAAGCCTGACGATATTCTGTCATTTAATAATATCGTTGGGGAAAGAACTGTCGCCGGCGGTTATAAAGATGCCTATATTATTGTGGATGGTAAATTTGTTCCCGGTTTGGCAGGAGGAATTTGCCAAGTTTCCAGCACATTATACAACACGGGTCTATTAGCTAATTTGGCTGTGGCTCAAAGATCTAATCATGATCTGGCAATTACTTATGCTCCTTTAGGACAGGATGCTACGGTCGCATATCCTGATTTAGATCTAAAGTTTAGAAACAATACAGGTGGATACCTATTAATCCGAACATCGTCCACTTCGAATTCTTTAACGATTGATCTTTATGGTAAAGTTAATCCAGGACAGGAGGTTAATATAACGGACACTACTGAGTCTGTTATTCAACCTGAAGAACAACACGTGGTAGACAAAACACTAAAGCATGGAGAGTCTGTAGTTAAGCAACTTGGTCAGCCCGGATATATTGTTAAGTCAGTCCGTACAGTTAAAGTTAATGGCAACGTTGTTAGTTCAGAGCCTTTGCAGCAGAGCGTTTATAAAGCTCTTCCCAAAATTGTGGATGTTGGACCATGATATGATTTCTGTTCTTCTGGAATAATAATAGTTAATTATAAAAAAGCGTTAAAAAACGCTTTTTTTATTGCTATTGGTTTGATACTATTTAAGGTATGTAAATATTTAAGTTGTGGCAATTAGATAAGAAGGAAGTGTATGCTATTGATATCGAAAGTGATCGCAATTGCCAATCAAAAAGGCGGTGTGGCGAAGACCACGACGGCTATTAATTTGAGTGCCTGTCTTGCGGAGCTTGGATACAAGGTTTTACTAGTTGATTTAGACCCTCAAGGAAATGCAACAAGCGGTATGGGGGTTGCTAAACATAAGTTAAATCGATGTATTTATGATGTACTTATTAACGATGTTCCGATCGAACAGGTTATTCAAAAGTGCGATCAAAAAAATCTTAAAATAGTTCCTGCAAGAATTCTTTTAGCAGGTGCCGAGATTGAGTTAGTTTCCCAAGATTCTCGTGAAACAAAGTTGAAACTTTCATTAAAGAGTGTTGTTAGTGATTTTGATTTTATTTTTATTGATTGTCCTCCTTCACTTGGGCTGCTAACTCTTAACGCTTTAACTGCTGCCACTGATGTATTAATTCCAATTCAATGTGAGTATTATGCTCTTGAGGGGTTGACCCTTCTTATGAATACTTTAGAGCGAGTTCGCAAGCATATCAATCCTAATCTAAACATATTAGGAGCCCTCTTAACGATGTTTGACGCTCGAACAAATTTAGCCATTCAAGTTGTTGATGAGGTTAAAAAGTATTTTCCCCAAAAAGTATTTCAGACAATAATTTCTCGAAATGTAAGACTAAGTGAAGCGCCAAGCCATGGAAAGCCAATCAACAGTTATGACAGCCGTTCTCGAGGTGCCGAAGTTTATCGTGAGTTGGCGAAGGAGGTATTAGAACGTGTCTAAAAAAGGATTAGGGCGTGGTCTTCAGGCGCTCATCTCAGATGAATTTAATGAAAATCCTGTAATTAAAGAAATTCCTATTTCCGATATTGAGCCAAATCCTGATCAGCCCCGGCGTGAATTCGAGGCTCAGGCACTTAACGAATTAGCAGATTCTATCCGCGAACACGGATTGCTGCAACCTATATTAGTTAGGCCTTCCGGGGATCGATATATGATTATTGCCGGAGAGCGACGCTTAAGAGCTGCAAAATTAGCGGGACTCAACCAAATTGAATGTATTGTTCAATTCTGTAATGACCAGCAGATGGCCGAGAGAGCTATTGTTGAAAATATTCAAAGAGCTAACCTTTCGCCCTATGAGGAAGGCATGGCCTATCATCGGCTTATAGATGAATATGGCCTGACTCAAGACCAAGTTGCCCAAAAAGTTGGTAAAGCCCGAACTACCATTGCTAACCTTCTGCGAATTATTCAATTGCCGGATATTATTCTGCAAATGTTAAAAGAAGAAAAACTCTCTCTTGGGCATGCCAAAGTCCTTCTTGGTATCAAGGATTCCTCTCTTCAGGTTATTGCTGCCGAAAAGGCCGTAAGAGAACAGCTTTCTGTTCGCGAGACAGAAGAACTTATTAATAGACTGATGAACCCGAACGAAAAGATTAAACAGACCCCCGCCAAAGCGACTCCTCCCGTGTTGAACAATGTAGAGGATAGGTTAAGAGCAAGCTTTCAAACTAAGGTTCATCTTAAAGGGAATCTTATGCGGGGAAAAATTGAAATACAATACTTTTCGGAAGATGAATTGAACCGGCTGCTAGATTTATGGAATATACAAATGGAATAGGGTTCAATTGAATTCGTTCGACTAAATGAGAATTAGAGCTTCGCTGTGTGGCTGCCTAATGAGATGCCAAAGCTGTAACACACATATAAAGTTCGAAATAGATAGGATTACTAAATTGTTGCCATGTTCCACGTGGAACAATAGTAACAATTAAATCAATTTCGTTTTGAAATTTAGAGTGAATATTTGTTCCACGTGGAACTAATGAGTTTCAGTAGGATCGATATAGTTTGCAAAATATATTAAGCTACAGTCTTTAAAATGTTCCACGTGGAACATAGAACTTGTAGTTTATTTTGCGAGTATCTAATTAAAACTTGAATTAAAATTTAGAGGTAAAACTTATAAAAACAAGCAAAGGTTTTGAATTTATACTTAGGAAGGTGGTAGCTAAGTTGTTAGGTACAATTGTAAATACCATTGCAATTGTTCTCGGAGGAGTAGTTGGACTTTTCTTCGGACAAGCTCTTTAGGAGAAAATGAAAACTACTGTCATCCAAGGAATCGGATTAGTAGTTCTGCTTATTGGCGGTAGTATGGCTTTGCAAACTAAAAATACCCTTATTATTATTGCCAGCCTTGTTTTAGGGGGAATAGTAGGAGAATGGATAGATATAGAACTGCGCCTCGAAAATTTTGGCAAGTGGTTGGAAAGTAAGTTTGCTCGAAAAGGAGAAGAAACAGAGTTTACTAAGGCATTTGTAACTGCAAGTTTGATTTATTGTGTGGGTGCCATGGCGATTATGGGTTCCTTAGAAAGTGGTTTAAAAGGAAACCACAATATTTTATTTGCAAAGGCAATGTTAGATGGAATCTCTGCGGTGGTATTTGCCTCGTCGATGGGAGTTGGTGTTATATTATCGGCTCTTCCTGTGTTTATTTATCAAGGGGCAATTACATTAGGCGCCGGTTTGTTACAGGGAGTTTTATCAGGACAGGTGATTTCAGAGATGGGGGCCACCGGAGGATTGCTGATCGTTGGGATAGGTCTAAATATCCTAGAAATAAAACAAGTAAAAGTGGGCAATCTATTACCGGGGATTTTTATCGCTATTCCAATTACCCTTTTGTTCACGAAACTTCATTTAGGTATGTGAAGAATTACAAATAATTAAGGAGGACTATTCCCTTGACACTAATTACAGGATCACAGCCGACAATATGGCTGGGAATCGGAGTATTAGCAATACTATTAGTTGTAGCATATATTGTTATCATTTTACTATTTAGGCGTATGAAAAAATTTGAAGCGGCATATGTATCACTGAAAACGTTCCTGTCTGGAAATGATTTAGAGGGCCTGCTTCAGGAATATCATCAGAAATTAAATGAACAAAAGGTACAATTGGAACAATGTAGTAAAAGGCTTGATCCTATAGAATTTAAATTAAAAGCTAGTGTTGATCGCGTTCAAATGGTCCGCTATAAAGCATTTGAAAATGTGGGAAGCGATTTAAGTTTTGCTTTGGCCTTTTTAAATCAGGATGGAGATGGAATTGTCTTGAATTCAATTCATAGCCGAGAAGATTCACGTGTCTATGCTAAACCGGTAACAGGAGGACAATCTACTTACTTATTATCGAATGAAGAAAAGGAAGTTATTTCAAACGCAATGGTAGGCCCTAAAATTCCTTAATGGTAATAAGTATTTAAATAAGAACGTGATATGAGAGAGCTTATATTCTCAGACATCTTCCAAACCAGATTAAGACGAGTGTTTTGTAAAACCATATACTCCATAAATCCGCCTACATTGACAATACCCGTCATATGTGCTTCCCCAACTTCAGGCAGCTTTTTGTGAACACCGGCTCCGGGTTGTAAGGGGCCGTCCGCAAGGGTAATACATCCAATTGAATCCATGCGTCCAAGACAGGCATCTACAGCAATAATAAAGGGTTCAAAATAGGAGTCGCGGATTACCTGGATTGTATCTCTGAGATTTGTGGCATGGACAGGATCATCAAGGGTTCCGTAAACAAGAAGTTGGGGGAGTTTTAGGCGTGAAAGCTGTGTACCAATTAAAGGGCCGAGAGCATCTCCGGTAGAACGATCTGTTCCAATGCAAAGAATAATAGTTTGGCGTTTTCTTGCGGAATAAAATAGTTCAGAAAGCCGTGATTCCAATTTTGCTTTAGCGGGATTGTCATCAACGTGGGCTTTAATTTTTTGATGTTCATGGACTAATGAAAAGAAACTCACAAACTACCTCCTAAGTGGTGTATCGTTTTTTTTAATATATTTTCCAAAGTAATGACCATTTATGCATTAGATTTCTTTTCGGACCATAAGTATGATGGCGAGGAGGAAAGTGCATGAAATGGAAAATTACATTTCAAGTAGCTGCTACATATGTGGGAGCTGTTATGGGCGCAGGGTTTGCTTCCGGTCAGGAGATTCAACAGTTCTTTGCACGTTTTGGCAGTTGGGGATTGGCAGGAATCATACTAAGTTCGGCATTGTTTTCATTGTTAGGATGGTGTATGCTTGATCTCCAAAAACGTTGGAAAGTATCGTCATATCCAATGTTCTTTGACCACTTATTAAGCCCAAAGTGGGGAAAATGGGCAGACGGTCTGGTCAGTGTGCTGTTACTAGTAGGAATGATGGCGATGATCTCAGGAAGTGGAGCCTTGTTCTATGAGTACTTTGGTATCTCAAAATGGCTTGGTATTGTATTAACAGTACTTGTTATCGGTATGGCACTTTGGTTTCGTGGTGAAGGTGTTTTGTGGATTAATACAGTGTTAATCCCTTTGAAGTTTACCTTCTGTCTAGGGATTGCAGCTTTGGCAGTCATGCTGGCTAAGTCCGGTGACGGGGAAGGAATCGTTATTTTAGCAAACCCAATGGTAAAAAGCTGGTCTTTTTCGGCAATTTTATATGTTTCTTTTAATCTAACCTTAGCTATGGTAGTTTTTGCATCCTTGGGAAAGGATGTTCAGAGAAGCGGGGCACGTCTGGGTGCAGTATTAGGTGGATTAGCTCTCGGTATTTTTGCCTTCATGATAGGTGCAGCTCTGCTTAGATTTCCTGAGGTGCTTGGTTTAGAAATACCAATGGTAGCCGTAGCAGGTAAACTGGGTGATTGGACGGCATTCTTTTATGTTATTGTTTTATGGTTAGCTATGATAACTGCTGCGATTGGGAATGGATTTAGTTTGATTAGCAGAGTAGTAGAAACGGGAAAACTAAACTACAATCGAACGACTTTGATACTATTAGCGTTGCTATTACCACTTGCAGGCGTAAAGTTTTCTCAAATTGTGCAGTTGATTTACCCGCTGTTTGGATACCTAGGTTTGGTTTTTATGCCAACGATTCTATTTCTATGGATAAAGAGATAAAGACCGTTATCCCGATAGCCTCCGATGGGGAGTATCATACTCGTTTGACTGCAGAGACATTCGTCCAATCCAAATAGCCAGAGTATACGTATGAGTTGCAGTGTGGCTATAAGCTCAAACGCTTGTCGTTATTGCCAGCCACTGCCTAGTTGTACTTTTCCTATCAGACGAAACACTGTCTTCGCACGTGTTAACTTTCCTTGCAGTTTACAACCAAAGTTATTTGCTGATACTGAACAAAAACCGGTTGCAGAAGAGATTGTATTGTTGGCACTCCTAAAAGGGCAAAATTCTAAAATAAGGGGAGTAATAATGACTGAGAAACATTATCTAGTAGGAACGGCAGGACACGTTGATCACGGTAAGACTGAGTTAATACGCGCTCTTTCGGGAATTGAAACCGATCGGCTGAGAGAGGAAAAACAACGGGGTATTTCAATTGAGCTTGGGTTTGCGCATATGGTATTGCCCAGTGGACGAAAAGTAAGTATTGTAGACGTTCCCGGCCATGAACGATTTATTCGGCAGATGTTAGCAGGAGCCAGCGGAATGGACATTGTCCTGCTGGTAATAGCAGCTGATGAGGGAATAATGCCTCAAACTAAAGAACACCTGGATATATTAACGTTATTGGAAATACCTCGCGGCATTGTTGTCCTAAATAAGATAGATCTGGTAGATGAAGAATGGCTTGACCTTATGGAAGAGGATATCATAGAGAAGCTTAAAAATACGGTGTTTGAAAATGTACCCATCTGCCGGGTATCTGCAGTAAAGGGTTTAGGATTAGAACCTTTAAAGAGGGAGATTGATCAGATACTCTCAGAAGTCGAGAGCAAGAAGTCAACAGGCCCTGTAAGAATGCCCATTGACAGGGTTTTTAGCATTCAGGGATTTGGAACAGTAGTAACAGGAACATTACAGAGCGGTACAGTGATTCTCGGACAGGAGCTAGCAATCGAACCAGGGGAGATTAAGGCAAAAGTTCGATCGGTACAAGTTCATAACGAGAAGGTGAAAGAGGCGAGTGCTGGGCAGAGAGTCGCAGTAAATTTAGCGGGTGTTGACGTTGCCGAAGTTGAGCGTGGTTCAGTGTTGGTGACCCCCAACGTGTTTCCAGCAGGAACTATATTAGATCTTTCGCTGCGTAATCTTCCATCTTCCGATAAACCTATTACTCAAAGACAAAGAGTACGCTTTCACATCGGGACAACCGAAGTACTGGGAAGAATTCACCTCTTAAACCATGAGGAACTAACACCGGGTCAAGAAGGGTTTGCCCAAATCCTTCTTGAGGAACCAGTAGCAGTGGCTTCCGGAGATCGGTTTGTCCTAAGATTTTATTCACCTCCACATACAATTGGAGGAGGTAAAATACTAGGAGTGGCGGATTATAAGCAAAAGCGGTTTAAAGAAAATGTACTGGCCCAAATGAGAATAAAAGATCTCGGGGATCCTTTAGATTTATTGGAAAAGGAAATTAGCGAACCGAGAAGTTTTGCCGAACTTGCGACACGCTTGCAGATTAGTACAGATGATTTAGAAAACAGGATAACAATAATGGAAGAGTCTGGAAGGCTAGAAGTGTTAATGGAGGATGATACAAGACTATTATGGGGGAGCGAAGCGGCCAGAAATTGGCGCGAAAGGTTAGTTGAAGTCGTAAGGAACTATGAAACGCACAATCCTCTGCGTCTCGGGATAAGCCGAGGGGAATTAAAAAGCCGCTTAAATAATCAGTGGTCAAATCGTCGTTGGCAAACAGTGCTCGAACAAGGTGCCGAAAAAAACGTATATATTCTAAAAGGAAGTAAAGTTCAATCCATAGATATAGCAAAAATGCCGCAGGAAATAGAAAAGAGGTTAGAAAATCTGAGGGAGAAGTGGCTGTCTCTCAAACTTACGCCACCAGATTTAATAGCTTCTGCAGAGACTCTCGGCATTTCAAAAAATGAAGCGGCAGACTACGCTCAATATTTATGTGACACCGGAGAGTGGATTCATGTTGATCAATATTATTATCCACATATAGAACTTGAGAGAGCGCATGGGCAACTAAAAGAATATCTGGAACATCATGGAGAAATCGGAGTTTCAGAGGTGCGTGAACTTTGGGGGACTTCTAGAAAATATGCCGTGCCATTGCTTGAATATTTTGACCAACAAAAGGTTACGAAACGGATAGGCGACAAAAGAAAACTGTACTAATATTGTCATGACACAGAATTTAATAATTGACACAATGGTGTAACAGATATAAAATATTTAAGTACAAGGGGTAAGTGTTTTATATGTCTGTATTATAACTGTTGTGCGGGGTCTATCCTGGCATTATGCCAGGATTTTTTTTCTCTATCAGACTCCTATGCCGCTTAGCGGCATCACTAATGGATGGAAAATCCATTTTCCTGGGCAGAAGGTATAATCTTCGCTTGTTTACTGCAAGAAGAGTAAATACGTGCGAAGACAGTGTCTTCGTCTGCTGAAATACGTGTAACTAGGCAGCCGCTGGCCAATCCACTCTGCAAACTTAATAGACATTCTTCTGCAGTGTGGATTGACCAAGTGTCTATAAAGCCAAACAAGTGCGATACTCTCCACTGAAGACGATCAGGATGTCAAAGGCCAAGGGCAGAAGACAGGTCACCAATTAATCTATAGTTAGAGGAGTGGTACAGGAATCTAAATGTGAAATTTGGAATTTTGTTATCAGGAATCTTCAAGCGGCAAAAAAATACTTTAACAATGGAAGAGATTAAAACTAAGGGAAAGATAATGGAGGAATAAGAGTGAAAAAAAACAAAGGCAAAGTATTATTAGGTATCGCAGTCTTAATGTTAGGTTTGGTCTCGGGCTGCGGCAGCACTACAGCTTCCAAAGATTCAGGGAATATTAAAATTGGCGGAGATCTGGAATTATCGGGCAATGTAGCTACATTCGGACAATCCGTATTAAACGCAGTCAATTTAGCTTTTGAAGATCAAAATAAAAAGGGCGGTGTTTTAGGGAAACAGATCCAGTTCATCACTGCCGACAACAAATCAGATGCCGGGGAGTCAACATCCGCAATCACGAAACTAATCACACAAGATAACGTGGTCGCTGTTCTTGGCGCAGTGACAAGCTCAAACACAAAGGCTGCGGTGCCTGTTGCCACCGATAATAAAATTCCTCTAATTACGCCGACGGCAACCAATGCTGAGGTAACAGTCAATAAAGATGGTTCTTTAAATTCTTGGGTCTTTAGAAGTTGCTTCTTAGATCCATTCCAAGGAAAAGTTGCTGCAAACTTTGTCCTGAATACACTTAAAGTCAAAAACGCAGCAGTTTTCATCGACCAGAAAGATGATTACTCGAAAGGTTTAGCGGCAGAATTCAGTAAAGATATCAAAGCTGGCGGCGGAACAATTACTGACACGGAAAATTATGTTGGTGGAGATAAGGATTTTAAAGCAACCCTTACGAGAATAAAAGCGAGCAATCCGGACGTTGTCTTTGTTCCCGGATATTATAATGAAGTGGGATTAATTGTTAAACAAGGACGAGAACTTGGTATTACTGTACCCTTCGTTGGAGGAGATGGCTGGGATTCAGCTAAATTACCCGAACTTGCAGGTGCTGCGAATCTAAATAATACGTATTTTGTCAATCATATGTGGGCTGATGATCCTGCTACCAAACCATTTGTTGAAGCATATAAAGCGAAATACAATACGGAACCGGACGCTCTGGCGGCTTTAGGTTATGATGCTGCCGAAATGTTAATATCCGCCATTAAAACTGCAGGGAGTACAAATGCAGAGAAAATCCGCACTGCTCTAGAAAATACAAAAGATTTCAAAGGAGTAACGGGAGTAATATCCGTTGATCCTAAAACTCACAACCCAGTGAAGAGCGCAGTTATCATTAAAATGGTTGACGGCAAAAAGACATTATTAACCCACGTTAATCCATAATTCGAAATATTCGATAATCAAAATTTATCATAGTACAGAATACATCTTGACTAAATCTTATACAAAAGTTAAAATGTTTTTACAGAGTTAAGTAAGCTTTTAGGAGTTGCTTAGTTTAATAAGAAAAGAATATTAAGGCAAAGAAGCCCCAGTCACTGAGATATACTTTGACTGGGGCTTTTAATAAAAGGTTGGGAGGGGGCGTGGACAAATACATAAAAACAGCCAATAGACAAATATAGTTATGCTGAGGAGGAGAAGAAGTGAAAAGACTAAACAAGGTATTTTCAATGGGACTGGCAGCATTGCTGAGCGTATCTTTGATTGCAGGATGCGGAACAACTCAGAAGGCTGCTACGAGTGATTCGAGCGGACCTATTAAGATCGGTGGCAATTTAGAGTTAACTGGCGGGACGGCTATGTTCGGTCAAGCAGCTCAAAATGCTATTAACCTGGCCTTTGACCAACAAAATGCCAAGGGCGGTGTTCTGGGCAAACAATTAACCCTGGTTGCTGCCGATAATAAATCAGATGCCGGAGAATCAACCTCTGCCGTCACTAAGTTGGTTACCCAAGATAAAGTTGTGGCCGTTATTGGTTCAATGACAAGTTCCGTAACTTTGGCTGCTGTGCCTGTAGTAACTGATAACAAAATTCCAATGATTTCGCCGAGCGGTACGAATGCCAAGGTTACTGTTGACCCGGCAACCGGGCAAGTTCGTCCCTGGATTTTCCGGGCCTGTTTTATTGACCCGTTCCAGGGTCAAGTGGCCGCGAATTTTGCTCTTAATACATTAAAGGCAAAGACAGCTGCAGTTATTATTGACCAAAAAAGTGATTACTCTAAGGGCTTGGCAGATGCTTTTGTAACGAACTTTAAGAAGGGGAATGGACAGATCGTTGAAACTGAACAATATGTTGCAGGCAGTGATAAAGATTTTCGTTCCATCTTAACTCGTATCAAAGCGCAGAACCCCGATATGGTTTGGTTACCCGGCTATTATCAAGAAGTGGGCCTGATTGTTAAACAAGCTCGTGAGTTAGGCATGAACATGCCATTTATGGGCGGAGACGGATGGGATGATCCGCAGCTCTTTAATATCGGCGGCAATGATGCCTTGAACAATACCTACTATGTTGATCACGTAGCGACAGACGATCCCGGCATGGCCACATTTGTTAAAGATTATAAGGCGAAGTTTAACAGCGAACCTAATGCTATGGCAGCTCTGGGCTACGATGCAGCTAACCTTCTCATCAAAGCAATTAGTGATGCTAAAAGTACAGATCCTGAAAAAATCCGCACAGCTTTAGAGAATATGAAAGGATTTCAAGGAGTCGGCGGGGAGATTACCATCGATCCAAAAACTCACAATCCAGTAAAGAGTGCCGTTATCAAAGAAAACAAAAATGGAAAATCTGTTTTCTTGACAAGGGTTGCTCCCTAAGAGAGATATGAGTAGCAAAGCTACCAAAAAATGAACAAAGACCATCCCGTGGTAAGAGGGAGGGGTATGATTTCACCCTCTCTCTTCTAATTGGGAAGGTTAGCAGAAAAGGGAGTGAGTATATGGGGAGTAGTATTATAAGAGAAGTTTTTCAACAAATTGTCAACGGTCTGTCGTTAGGAAGTATCTACGCGCTGATCGCCTTAGGATATACCATGGTCTACGGTATTGTAAAATTGATCAATTTTGCCCATGGAGACGTTATGATGGTGGGAGCTTATGCGGGATGGTATGCGACAACAGTTTTGCACCTACCTTTTTTGCCGGCATTACTTCTCGCAATGATTACTTGTGCAATTTTGGGCGTTATTATTGAGCGTATTGCCTATAAGCCCTTGCGCAACGCTTCTCGAATCGCAGCCTTAATTACGGCCATTGGGGTATCCTTGTTTCTGGAGTATGGCGGCATGCTGGTTGTAACAGCACAAGTACGCACTTATCCGCCGGTTTTTCCGGAAACAATTTATAATATAGGCGGCGTAGTTTTTAAATATGGCGATGTCGTCATGATAGTAACCTCTGTCGTTCTTATGGCCTTGCTTCACTTTATTGTCCAATTCACAAAAATGGGAAAAGCTATGAGAGCTGTTTCCTATAATAAAGATGCCGCCTTGTTAATGGGCATCAATACCAATAATATTATTTCTTTTACCTTTGCAATCGGCTCAGCTTTAGCCGCTGCGGCTGGTGTTTTAATGGGCGTTTATTTTAACACGATTGATCCACTTATGGGAATTATTCCAGGCTTAAAAGCATTCGTAGCAGCAGTATTAGGCGGAATTGGAATTATTCCCGGTGCCATGGTCGGAGGCTTAGTGTTAGGTTTGGTAGAATCGATTGTGAGTGGCTTTGGAGCTTCAACATGGCGGGATGCCGTTGCCTTTCTCATCCTGATTCTTGTCCTTATTATTAAACCAAGCGGTCTATTTGGTAAAAATGTACGTGAGAAAGTGTAGGTGAGAAAAATGAGCAACTGGTTCAACCGCAAAAATATAGTTGCCCTTGTGGCGATCGCTATTATTTACGCCGTTGTACAAGGATTAATAGTGGTTGATATAATGCCGCCTTTCTTTAAGTTAACGTTAATCCTTATATGTATCTATATTATTCTCTCAACAAGCTTAAATTTAATTAACGGTATTACAGGACAGTTTTCAATTGGTCACGCAGGATTTATGGCCGTAGGTGCCTATATATCAGCGATTGTTACGGCAATACACCATGGCCCTTTGGTTTTGGGACTTCTGGCTGGGGCGATCGTGGCAGGAATAGCCGGCATATTAGTTGGTCTGCCAACCCTCCGTCTTAACGGAGATTATCTGGCGATTGCTACTTTGGGATTTGGTGAAATTGTGCGGATTATTTTCTTAAATACCGACTATGTGGGCGGAGCAGCAGGGTTTACTCTGCCAAGCAAAATAACTTGGACATGGGCCTACTTTTTGATGGTTATCAGCGTTATTTTAATTAAGAACTTTGTTAATTCCACTCATGGACGTGCGTGTATCTCTGTTCGTGAAAATGAGATCGCTGCGGAATCTATGGGTGTCAACACGACGAAATATAAGGTTATGGCTTTTACCATGGGAGCTTTTTTTGCCGGACTGGCAGGTGGAATTTACGCTAATTACATGTATATTATTCAACCTATGACGTTCTCCTTTTTGAAGTCTTTCGATATCTTAGTTATGGTTGTTCTGGGAGGGTTAGGAAGTATAACAGGCGGTATTGTCGGTGCTATTGTTATGACTTTAGTGTCGGCATTCTTGTCTAGCTTCCCTGAATGGCGGCTTGTAATTACCGCAATATTATTAATTGTCATGATGATTTTCAGACCTACAGGATTAATGGGAACAAAGGAATTCAGCTTAAGTTTCTTGGGAAAGAAGGGTGAAAAGAATGCCTCTTCTAAAAATTGATAATCTATCCAAGGCCTTCGGTGGACTAAAGGCTGTTTCAGAATTAAATATTGAGATTAATGAGGGTGAGCTCATTGGTCTCATTGGTCCAAACGGTGCAGGCAAAACGACGGTCTTTAATCTTCTCACCGGGGTTTATGATAAAACAGAAGGAGACATTCTTTTTCAAGGGAAAAGCATCTGTGGGCTTAAACCCTATCAAGTAACTTCCCGAGGAATGGCTCGAACTTTCCAAAATATTCGTCTGTTCAGTGATATGAGTGTTATTGAAAATGTCAAGATAGCTTATCATCAGCGCACAGCCTATACTACCATGAGTGCATTGTTTCGTTTGCCTGGTTTCTATTCAGGTGAAAAGGAAATGCAGAACAAAGCCATGGAATTGCTTAAAATATTTCATCTCGAAGATAAAGCAAACGAAACAGCCAAGAACTTACCTTATGGTGAACAGCGCCGTCTGGAAATTGCCCGGGCCTTAGCCACGGAACCAAAACTGCTGTTACTTGACGAACCTGCTGCAGGAATGAATCCTCAGGAAACACAGGAACTCATGAATTTGATTCGCTGGATTAGAGACCATTTTAAACTGACCATTCTTCTTATTGAACACGATATGTCCTTAGTCATGGGGGTTTGTGAACGTATTTATGTTTTGGACTATGGTATGATTATTGCTCATGGTGTACCTGAGCAAATTAAACAGAATCCGAAAGTTATTGAGGCCTATTTAGGGGAGGAGGTTGTCTGATGCTGGTACTAGAAGATGTAAACGTTTTTTATGGTGCCATTCATGCCCTCAAAGGGATCTCCTTCCGAGTTGATCAGGGAGAAATTGTCACCCTAATTGGTTCAAATGGTGCAGGAAAAAGTACAAGTCTCAAAACAATTTCAGGGCTGCTGCGTCCGAAGTCCGGGAAAATGACGTTTAATGGGGAGAACTTAGCCGTAGTCCCACCGCAAACGATTGTAGCCAAGGGAATTTCTCAAGTACCTGAAGGAAGGCTTGTTTTTGCTAATATGACGGTTATTGAAAATTTGGAAATGGGAGCATATTTGCGCAAAGATAAAGCAGAAATTAAGAAAGACCTTCAACGCGTGTACGAGTTATTCCCCAGACTTAAGGAGCGGAGCAGCCAACTTTCAGGAACGCTGTCAGGCGGAGAACAGCAAATGCTGGCTATGGGACGGGCACTTATGTCCAAGCCGCAGCTTCTATTGCTGGATGAACCTTCTATGGGATTAGCCCCAATTTTAGTGAAACAGATATTTTCCATTATTAAAGAAATTAATGAAAGCGGAACGACTATTTTGTTGGTTGAGCAAAATGCTCATATGGCTCTTTCGATAGCCAATCGGGCTTATGTTCTCGAAACAGGAAAGATTGTTATTTCAGGTGATGCCAAGGAATTGGCAGCCAGTGAAGAAATTCGTAAGGCCTATTTAGGAGGTTAAAGGCATAATCTTTATAAGTTTAAAGATAGTGCGGTAGGCGGATAATCCCAATAAAAACCAGGGTTTTAGCAAAGATCAAGGTTAAATAGAAAGGGGTAAAGAAAAATGTTTGTTCGCCAATTTATGACTACCCAAGTTTTTACGGCTTCTCCTGATGAATCCATTGCGGATGCGATGGCTCTCATGCGTGAGAAAAAGATTGACCGGCTGCCGGTTGTGGAAAAGGGAACGTTGGTAGGTTTCGTGACCGACGGAGACCTTCGGGAAGTATCACCGTCTCCGGCAACAACCCTCAGTATTTTTGAACTTAATTATCTTGTAGCGAAAACACCCATTCGGGAAATTGCCATTAAAAAGGTTATTACTTGCCACCCGGATATGGGCATTGAAGATGCAGCCTTGTTAATGAGGGAACATAAAATTGGCGGCCTGCCTGTTTTGGAAGACGATAAACTCGTGGGAATTATTACAGGTTATGATATTTTAGATGCCTTTCTGGATATTATGGGTTCGCGCAGTCCCGGCAAACGATTTGTTATTGAAAGGAAAGACGCGAAGGGTATTTTGCTGGATATTGCAACAACGTTTAAGCAATTTGATACGAATGTTTCCAGCTTCGCTTTTTATCATCTCAAGGAAAACAAAGTTCAGTTATTAGCACATCTTCAAGGAGAACAATTGTCTGAGGTGAAAAGCTCTTTAGAGGAAAAAGGATATACAATACGCTAAGGCCAACTTAGAACGCAAATAACGTTGTAAAGAAAAGCCGGCTCATAACAATCAGGGTTGCTGCTCTAAGAACTCCATGGTTCCAAGAGCGGCAACCCTTCATTACCTTTAAAGAAGACTTAGCTCGTTCTCGCAAAGACACTGTCTTCGCACGAATTTTCCCTTCTTGCAGCCTCAGGTTAGAATGTAAACGAACGTTAAACATTTTAATAGTACTAGAACTGCTGCCCCTTAAGAATCCCCTGGCAGCGCATAAGTACGTTATACACCATTTATTAGACGTATTATGAACTTTATAATCCTAAAAATAGTTACCCCCAAAAACCATAATAGAGTTAGGATAATCAAAACTTCACAGATAAATTTTAAGGCTGGGATTACAGCAGCCAGAAGAACTAAAAAAAATAAAAGGCCAAATAAAAGCGTTACATCTTTAAGCACTGGATTTGCAGATGGTTTAGGTTTTCTTTTTTCCATAGTACCCCCCTTTTCTTACAGTACATAAAAATTTTAAATAGATAATTTCGAACATAGCTTACATATTTTACATCTTCGGAAATGAACCTTCTAAAATTTTATGTCGTCTAACCTGATATTTATATCTTTTTGCGTCGAGAAGAGATTTACTGTAACACTCCCTGATTATGTCCATGATCTGGGGGATTTTGAATAAATGCAAAGACTCTATTCACCATTTCTTGGATAAGATAGAAGAAGCACTTCCATATTGTCAATGAATGTGTTAAAATTACTGACATTAGTGGGGATGGATGGTGGCTGGTGCTGCTCCCGGACTTCAAATCCGCGTGTCGGGACGCAGAACGTTCCGAGGTGTGTTCGATTCGCACGCATCCCCGCCATATAAAGTTTGTAAGATTCGAACATAAAAATAAATAATAATCCTGACCACTGGTAAAAAAGCCTGGATACTAAGATTGAACCTAAGAAATTTAAACGTTTTAAAGATGAGGCAGCGAAAAGCTGTCTTTTTATACTATTAGAAAGTATAACGTTTGGTTGTATTACTTCAAGAAGAGTTAATACCTGCGAAGACAGTGTCTTCGGGCGCCTGCCAGTTTTTCTATAAGCATTATAGGTCTGTTCTTAGCAAGAGACAAGAGGAGGATTTTTACTTCTGAGAATAGAATAGGGTATAGATGAATCTATTTGAAAAATGAGATGTTTAATGATTTAAGGAGGGGGGGTTGTATGAATCTAATTGATATCCTTATCTTAGGTTTTATCTTATTCGGTGCTTTAAATGGTTATCGGAAAGGACTTATAACTAGCATTATAAGTATTATAAGTTATTTAGTGGGTTTTATGGTTGCATCGCGGGAATATTCACCTTTTCTTCAATGGGCAGAAAAGTATTTTCCGCTGCATCAATGGCTAGAGCCCATTGTTTATAAAACGCTCCTTCCCCTGATTCAGCTAAAGGCATCAACCCTAGAACAGCAAGTTTTAGGAAATATTCTAGGTGCTTTACCGGAAGAATGGCGAAGCGTCTTTGCTTCAGTTAATGTCTCAGGCCAACAAATGACACAAACGATAGAACAGGTCACACAACGGTTAGCAGGAGTGTTTACAGACCGTTTACTCAGTCTTACTGCCTTTGCTATAGTTTTTTATGGTATTGTACTTTTAGTTCAACTATTTATGGCCCTCTTATTAAAACCCTTGGGGAGTTGGGGCAGCTCGATGAACCGGGGAGGAGGCCTTTTTTTGGGTGCTTTGAGTTCAATTATAGGTTTGTCGGTTTTTGCCGGCCTGATTTCTCCACTTATAAAAATGGGCTTTGGCAGCAGCTTTACTGCTCTTTTGCAAAATTCAGCGTCATTTCCCTATTTGCTGAAAATCTTCAATGAAATGGATCAGGCCTTTTCAACTCAACTTAGTCAAAAATTGATCGAACCACTCATAAAAGAAAAGGGAACTTGGTTTTAATACATAAATTATATAGTGAAGATAAAAACTTAGGATAATAGGTTTTAATCGAATATTTATATCTATAAAATATTTATTCCTATTATAATGAAGTAATCAAGGAAAGTAAGGAGATATTGTGAGCATTCAAAAGAAAAATCTAGCTTGGGAAGAGTTGTTACTATCGGATCGAGAAAAGCAGATTCTAAAAGATTATTTGGCATTCCTCAGCGAAGGAAAAACAGAAAGAGAATCCTGGAAGATTTTGGAGCAATCTGCTGCAAATGCAGGTTTTAATCCGCTTTCGGAAACGAAAACTTTTTTGACTGGGCAAAAGGTTCGTTTGGGCGTGCGTAATAAAGCAGGTATTCTGGCGATTGCCGGTAAACGTCCGTTACAAGAAGGATTTCGCCTAGTTGCCGCTCATATCGATGCACCTCGCCTCGATTTAAAACCCCATCCTCTTTATGAAGATGAAGGACTTGCTTATTTGAAAACGCATTATTATGGCGGGATAAAAAAATACCAATGGACGGCACTGCCTCTGGCCATTCATGGCGTGGTGGTGTTAGCTGACGGACAGAAAAGGGAAATCGTCATTGGGGAGGATGATGATGATCCTATTTTTACAATTAATGATTTGTTGCCGCATTTAGCAAAGGACCAATATGATAAGAAATTACGTGAAGCAATCCCAGGGGAAGGTCTGAATCTATTGTTGGGTCACATCCCTGCCCAAAGGGAAGGAGACGAACGCGTTAAAAGCGCAATCCTCGATATCCTTAAGGAAAAATATGGGATGGAAGAGGAGGACTTTGTAAGCTCTGAATTTGAGATCGTCCCGGCGGGAAAAGCTCGTTGGGCGGGTATCGATAAAAGCTTTATTGCCGGTTACGGACAGGATGACCGAATCTGTTCCTTCGCAGCTTGGAAAGCGATAGAAGAAATCGAATCCCCTGAATGGACGACGGTTGTTCTTTTTGCCGATAAGGAGGAAATTGGGAGCGACTCTAATACGGGAATGAAAGCTCGTTATTTGGAAAACTTTATAGCCGAACTTCTTGCATTACAAACGGGCACATATAATGGACTCATGGTTCGGCGGTCTATGGCAAATAGTAAAGCTCTTTCTGCAGATGTTACGGCAGGGTTTGATCCAAACTTTGCTGAGGTAATGGACAAACGAAATGCTGCTTTTCTGGGGCGAGGTGTTGTTATTTGCAAATATACCGGAGCAAGAGGCAAAGCCGAGTCCAATGATGCCAACCCAGAATTTTTGGCGGAAGTTCGACGAATTTTTAACGAGAACAAGATCTCCTGGCAAACGGCGGAATTAGGTAAAGTTGACCAAGGAGGCGGAGGGACCATCGCCCAGTTCATGGCAGTTTACGGCATGGAGGTTTTAGATTGCGGTGTTGGTATTCTAAGCATGCATGCACCTTGGGAAATTTCCTCAACCGCAGATTTTGTTATGCTGATGCGAGGGTATCGGTCATTTCTATCCTCTCAATAAGTATAGACGGTTTCTTTTCTTGCATTTTGTATGTGCAAATAGAGATCATGCAAAAAGGACGATTTAACAATGAATGTCTCATGGTTCCCCAAAAACATAACATCCATGAATTGGCGAGAGTTAGAATTCCTTATCCTGAATAACTTGCTTTATATCGTTGAGCTTTTGATTCTTGCCCGTGTTACCTATAGTTTGCTCATTTACTTTCTCAGGCGTATGCTTGTGCAGAGAAAAGGAAAGATTCTTTTAGAAGAGCGTAAAGCAAATACCTTATTTTCTTTATTGCGAAGTATGTCCTTCTATCTTTTAACTTTTTTGGTTGCATTGCAAATTTTAAAGCATCTCTTTAACATTGGTTCGGGAAGCATAGTGGCTTCGGCAGGCGTTTTAGGTGTTGCCTTAGGCTTTGGGTCACAAAGTCTTGTTAAAGACATGATCAGCGGTTTTTTTATTCTATTTGAAAATCAATTTTCTGTAGGTGATTATGTTAAAATAGGTGAGTTTATTGGTACTGTTGAGGAGACTGGAGTTCGGACAACTCATCTAAGGGCTTGGGGCGGAGAATTGCATATTATTCCCAATGGAAGTATAACTGCAGTTACTAACTACAGCAGAGGAAAAATGTTAGCCAATGTGGAAATTCAGATACCCTATGAAGAAGATCTGGAACGGGCTATGGATGTGATACGAGCAGTTTGTGAGGAAGTTACTGTTGAATTTGGCGAAAAAATTGTGGAGGCTCCTACAGTTCAGGGGATAACTCAATTTGGAGAGCGAAATGTAGTATTGAGAGTGATTGCCTTCACGAAGCCTGACGAGCAGTGGGGGTTAGAGAGAGAACTGCGGCGCAGAATTCACAGCGCATTTTTAAAAGAAGGAATTCAAACGCCTCGTTTTCAAAGCGTTATTATTACTGATCCTACCAGGTACACGGCAAACGAACCAGACACTTCATCATCAACAAAGGTCTAAGCTTCGAAAGGTATCTTAATAACTTAGAGATTATCCAGCTTTCAAGACCCCACTTCTAAAAGTGGTTGTGGGTAATGTTTTTGTTTTACAGTGGTTTCGGATTTATAAAATCACAAATTATTAATTACTAATTATAATTTTATGTTGCATTGAATTTGGTCTTTGGGAATTATAAAACTAATATAACGATTAAATTATGTGTAGCCAGCGAAAGAACTGAAAGAAATATAAACCTCGCAGCCTAACTTGGGAGGAGATAATTAACCATGGTTCAATTAAATGTGGGGGATATAGTTCGCTTAAGAAAGCCTCATCCTTGCGGAAGCTCAGAGTGGAAAATTATGAGAACCGGTATGGATTTTCGAATTCAGTGCATAGGCTGCCAACATCAAGCCTGGATTCCGCGGATTAAGCTTGAACGTAATATTAAAGAGATTCTTCAAAGAGCTGAGGAAGACTAAAGAGGAGGTCAATCATGACATTACATGCAGGAATTGTCGGTTTGCCGAATGTAGGGAAATCGACGTTGTTTAATGCGATTACCCAAGCAGGTGCTGAGGCCGCCAACTACCCTTTTTGTACAATAGATCCAAATGTCGGTATGGTAGAAGTTCCGGATCTTCGTCTGCAAAAACTTGCGGATATGGTTCATCCTAAGAAAATTGTACCTGCCACCGTTGAATTTGTTGATATTGCCGGATTGGTTAAAGGAGCAAGCAAGGGAGAAGGGCTTGGGAACAAGTTTCTGTCTCATATTCGAGAAGTAGATGCGATTGTACATGTTGTTCGTTGTTTTGAAGACCCTAATGTAGTTCATGTTGAGGGGTCAATTGATCCAAAACGTGACATTGAGACGATTGATCTTGAATTGATCCTTGCGGATATGGAAAGTATTGAGAGACGTTCGGAACGCACGAATAAACTTCTAAAAATGGGAGACAAGAAAGCCGGAGCAGAAGCTGAGCTTCTCAATCGTCTAAAAGATACGTTTAATCAGGGAAAAGGCGCACGTGCATTAACTTTTTCAGACGAAGAACGTGAAATCCTTAAAGGATTTTCACTTTTGACCTTAAAACCTATAGTCTATGTTGCCAATGTACGTGAAGACGGCTTAGCCACAGCGGAAGATAATCCTTACGTTCAGCAGGTTCGAGCAATTGCGGCCGCAGAAGGGGCAGAAGTTGTTGTAGTCTGTGCTCAGATAGAGGCAGAAATAGCAGAACTTGAAGCAGAAGAAAAGGAAGTTTTCTTACAAGATTTAGGATTAGAGGAATCTGGCTTAGACCAACTGATCCGGGTATCATTCCATCTCCTTGGACTTATGACGTTTTTTACTTCCGGACCAATGGAAGTAAAAGCGTGGACAATTTATCAGGGAACGAAGGCACCTCAAGCTGCGGGGGTGATTCATACGGATTTTGAACGGGGGTTTATACGAGCTGAAGTGGTTTCTTACGAGGATTTTGTAGAAAATGACGGCTTGAATGGTGCTCGAGATAAAGGGTTAGTACGTTTGGAAGGAAAAGATTATATAATGCGTAACGGCGATATCGTTCATTTCCGGTTTAATGTTTAATAATAGTTGCCTTTTAGAGGACAAAATGATATAATCTTGTATTGGTAATCAAATATCCCTGCTCCATTAGATGGGGCCGTTAGTCCGGGGGGAGGTGCAAATATGAAAGCGTACGAAATACTTTATATTATCCGGCCAGATATGGATGAGGAAGCTACGAATGCACTCGTTGACCGTTTAAGTGGACTTGCTGCCAGCAATGGCGGGCAAAACGTAACGGTTGATAAATGGGGCAAACGCCGCTTGGCCTATGAAATCAACGATTACAAAGAAGGCCAATATGTCCTCATGAATTTTGAAGCCGAAGGAAAAACATCTCAGGAAATTGAACGGGTTATGAAAATTTCCGACGATGTCATTCGCTTTTTAACCGTTAAAAAAGATGATTAAAAGGGCGGTGGGGCAACCATGTTAAATAAAGTCGTTTTAATTGGCCGTTTAACTAAAGACCCCGAATTGCGTTATACCCCTACGGGGGTTGCCGTAACCAACTTTACATTGGCAATTGATCGCAATTTCAAAAATGCTCAGGGAGAACGGGATACGGACTTTATACCTTGCGTTGTTTATCGTCAACTCGCCGAGTTTACTGCTAATTATTTGGCAAAGGGAAAAATGGCTGCCGTGGATGGACGAATTCAAGTTCGTTCTTATTCAGCGCAAGATGGCCAAAAACGGTGGGTAACGGAGGTTATAGGAGAAAATGTTCATCTTCTAAGTCCAAAGGACAGCGGAGGACAAGACATGGCTGCTCAGACCGGAAATCGTTCCTTTGGGCATGAAGTTAATTTGGATGATGACATCCCATTCTAGATAGGGAAGGGAGATTTGTATGAAACGTGAACGTGGACGCCGCCCTCGCAAACGGGTGTGCAGTTTCTGTGTTGATAAAGTAGAATCTATGGATTACAAAGAGACACACAAACTTCGTAAGTATATTACGGAACGCGGTAAAATTTTACCCCGTCGAATTTCTGGGAACTGCGCTATGCATCAGCGCCAAGTGACCTTGGCCATCAAACGTGCTCGTAGCATTGCCTTGTTACCGTATAGTGTAGAATAGAAAAGGGAGCGAGAGCTCCCTTTTTGATTTTATTAAGTTCCTTGGGAGTATTTTCATTCTGGACAAGGGCAGGAAATTAACAGAGTTATCACGAATTGTATTTTGAAGAAATCCAGTTGGAGGAGGGGGCGGCCCTGGAAAATATTGAAGTAGATGTTGTAAAGGGCTTGAGGGCTATCGAAGAACTCAAAGTCAGTTTGATTCAGGCCCAATGGCTAATTCAACACGGGACGCTAAGCGGATCTGAAACTGAGATGCTTCAGGGTTTGGCGGATTTAGTCGGAATGAGTTATCTAATGGCGAGAAGGTTAGGTTTTGATTTTTCCCGTCTCGACCGTGTACTTTTACAACGTCTTGAGGAAATTAAAACTACAGATGAAATGAATCTTGAAAAGCAGTGGGGAGATTTAAGTTTACTCTTAAGTTATCTTGCACCTGAGGACTAAGTTAATAGGAGAATTGCAGGACATGTTTTTACGAGATGAAGTGGCTGTTAGCTATGTCGCCGGGGCCATTCTCTTAACGTTTCCCTGGTTGGGAATAGTATGGGGGACTTGGGGATTTTTTTGGTCGGTATTTGTGTTAATTGCGGTGTTCTTAATCGGGTTTCGTAAAGGGCTGCTAATTGCCTCAGTGCTTTCGGTAATTGGTTATGTGGTGCCATTAATTGTGTTTGGATCAACCCCATTGAGTCAAATGAGTTTTGTACCTTTAGCAGGCCTTCTTGGAGTTTATGGGTGGAAAAGGTGGCCGGTTCAGGTAACCTTTTTTTGGAGTTCAGTAATTGCTGCAATTTTAGGCGTGATACCCACGCTATTATTTGCAGGACAGGGAATAGATGCTAAATCTGTTACGGAAATTATTAATTCAATGGTTCAACAGTATAAAGCATCTGGCTTGTTAAGCGCAATGCAGCAACAAGGAATTAGTGAAGTGCAGCTGCGGCAGTTAATGCAAGAGGGAATTCAGTTTTATGTTATGATCCTCCCGACCTTTGCTGTACTGCAGGCCTTACTTGAGTATGCTTTTGTTTTCTACTTTTTTAGGCGATGGCTGAACCCGCAAGGAAGAATACCCTTTGCCCGTTGGAAGTTGCCTTGGTACGCTGTCTGGGGGGCTGTTTTGGGTATAGCTTTTTATCTTTTGGGGGATCAGTATTCTTGGGCTGCTCTTCGAGGACTGGGAATCAACTTAATGGTCATCTACGGGGCCGTGACACTGATTCTTGGAATTTCCGTTTACTCATATTTGCTTCGATCGCCTAAAATACCTCGATTTCTCAAATGGATCTTGATCTTAGCGAGCGTTATTTATTTTTATTTTAGTGTTTTAACAATTATATTGTTTGGACTTTTTGATCTGGTTTTTAATTTTCGTCGTTTACCCGAGGAATCATAAGGGGGAATTAATATGAAGGTCATTCTTCAAGCAGATGTAAAAGGAACAGGTAAAAAGGGACAGGTTTATGAAGTGGCGGATGGATACGCGCGAAACTTCCTGTTTCCTAAAAAGTTAGCCGTTGAAGCAACTACAGGAAATATTCAGGATATTTCTCATAAGAAAGCTGCAGAAGAACGCCGCAAGGAGAAAGAAAAAGAGGATGCTGTTGTTTTAGGAAACCAACTTAATGCTCTTCAGGTTGAAGTTCAGACTAAAACCGGTGAAGGCGGACGATTATTTGGCTCCGTGACCAGCAAAGAGATTGCCGAAGTGTTGAAAAAACAACACGGTATAGAAGTTGACAAGCGAAAACTTGAATTAAAAGACCCCATAAAAGCTTTGGGGAGTTATGAAGTTTCGGTTAAGATTCATCCTGAGGTGACAGCTAAGCTTCGAGTCCATGTTTCGGCAACCTAAGTTTAGGATTTCTTTGAGTCGTGGCGGCGAAGTTTGATCGCGTGAAAGGGGACCCCTGATGAAAGGGATTTTGACAAAATGGCTGAATCATAAGAATTTTGGAGACCGGTTACTTGACGAGGAAGAATGGGAACGAGAAGTTGAGGCTCTTTATAGTTTAATTTCTAATTATTATGGGACAGATAAGTTGGTGCTTAAGGCTACTAAGTTAGAAGCTTTGCCCTTGATGCGTTCTGAGAACCTTATAGACAGAGTCGCAGGGCTGCGAAAAATTGTGATGGATGATCCCACTGTTCAGGATCTTCCTCAAGCCCATGAGATACCAAAACTATTAGATGATATCGAAGATAAGATTGCGGAGCTAATTGCTCGTCGTTCTATTGAAGATCGTTTAGAACGGGTTGTCTCTGAGAAGATTCAAGAACGGCATGAGGATTATGTCAAAGAAATCAAGATTCAGGTTCTTCAGGAAACAGCTGGACCAGAAAATGCACAGACTCTAAAAAAACTGGCGATTCTCGAAAAGATGAATACGGTTTCTCTCAAGCGTACAGCTGCAGAGGTACTTCGCCCAAAAACAATTGAGGAAATCGTTGGTCAGGGAGCTGCTGTTCAAGCTCTGCTGGCCAAGTTGGCGACGCCCTATCCCCAGCATATTTTAATTTATGGCCCCCCGGGGGTTGGTAAAACTTCTGCTGCTCGTGTCGCTTTAGAGACTGTCAAGAATCATGTTAATTCTCCCTTTGCCAAAGAAGCTCCTTTTATAGAAGTTGATGGAACGACCCTGCGCTGGGATCCCAGAGATGTAACAAATCCTCTCATGGGCTCTGTTCATGATCCTATCTATCAGGGTTCGAAGCGAGATTTAGCAGATACGGGAGTGCCGGAGCCCAAAATGGGTTTGGTGAGTGATGCTCACGGCGGCATTCTATTTATCGATGAAATTGGAGAAATGGACCCCTTGCTTTTAAATAAATTACTGAAGGTCCTGGAAGATAAGCGAGTAACGTTTGATTCGTCCTATTATGATCCTAGTGATCCACAAGTGCCTCAGTGGATTAAAAAGCTCTTTGATGAAGGAGCACCGGCAGATTTTGTCCTCATAGGAGCTACCACTCGTGACCCTATGGAATTAAACCCTGCCTTGAGGTCTCGATGTTCCGAAGTTTTCTTCGTTCCTCTGGAACCGCAAGATGTCCAACACATAATCTGCCAAGCCGCTGAAAAACTTGGCGTTGTTCTTGAGGACAAAGTTCCTGAGATCATTAGTGAATATGTTATCGAGGGCAGAAAAGCGACGAGCATTTTGACGGATGCCTACGGTTTAGCAAGGTTCCGCAATACTGACCAGGAAGTCGTGCGCATTACCTGCGCTGATGTTCATGAAGTCCTGCGATCATCCCGTCTTACTCCCTATGTTTTTCGGAAGGCTCAGGCAAATCTGGAAATCGGCCGTATTTTGGGGCTGGGAGTCGCCGGCTTTTTAGGCTCAGTTTTGGAAATAGAAGCGATAACCTTTAAAAGCCAGGAAGATAAAGGGAGTGTACGTTTTAACGAAACGGCCGGCAGTATGGCAAGAGATGCTGTCTTTAATGCCACGGCAGTGATTCGCGAATTAACTGGAGAGAATCTTCGCAATTATGATGTTCATGTCAATGTAATTGGCGGAGCTAAAATAGATGGACCGTCGGCGGGGCTAGCTACGACATTGGCAATATACAGTGCTTTGAAGAAACGTCCTCTGCGTCAGGATGTAGCAGTGACTGGGGAAATTTCAATTCAGGGCAAAGTTAAACCTGTTGGGGGCATCTATGAAAAAATATTTGGTGCCAAACAGGCTGACGTGCGTAAAGTCTTAATTCCTCTGGAAAATATGGTGGATGTCCCTCAAAGCTTGCGCGGGATTGAAGTCATAGGGGTGGGTACCATTGAAGAGGCTATGAGACACATCTTTTAAGTGCCGAAGATTGTGAGTTACCGGGAGGAGAAGCAGATATGGAACTAATAAAAGTTCCACCGCAGAACTTAGAAGCTGAGCAGGCAGTCTTAGGGGCTATGATGCTTGAACCTGAATCCGGCAGTTCTGTTTTTGAATTACTTCAAGCCGATGATTTTTATCGGGATAATCATCGTTTGATTTTTGCAGCCATTCGTGAGCTCTTTGAAAAAGGAGCCCCTATCGACCTTGTAAGCGTTGCGGAAATCCTGCGCCAGCAGGGGCGATTAGATCAGGTTGGCGGTATTGCTACAATTTCTGAGATTGCCCGTTCGGTGCCGTCGGCAGCCAACGTAGAGTATTATTCCAGGATAGTTAGTGAAAAAGCGCTTTTGCGCCAGCTTATACAAGTGACCGGCAGCATTTTTGAACGGGGTTATGAACCCGGCGAAGAAGCGAAAACGCTTCTTGAAGAAGCGGAAAGGTTAATACTTGATCTCTCACGCAGACGAGTTAAAGATGGTTTTAGCATAATCAGGGATGTTCTTTTAGATACCTTCGAGAAAATCGAATATCTTTATGCTAATAAAGGAAATCTAACCGGGATTCCAACCTTTTTTACAGAGTTGGATCGAATGACTTCTGGATGGCAGCCCTCAGATCTGGTGATTATTGCTGCCCGTCCATCCATGGGTAAAACAGCATTGGTTTTAAACATGGCTCAAAACGCTGCAGTTCGGGGTAAAGTTCCCGTGGCGATTTTTAGTCTGGAAATGTCTAAAGAACAGTTAGTACAAAGAATGCTCTGTGGTGAGGCGATGGTTGATCAGCAGCGCGTCAGGACGGGCGATTTATTGGATGCAGATTGGCCAAAGCTGACCCGAGCGGTGGGACCTTTGTCTGAAGCCCCCATTTTTATTGACGATACCGTAGGAATTTCCTTAGCAGAGCTGCGTTCAAAGGCTCGGCGCCTAAAAACGGAGCATGATCTAGGCATGATTATTATTGACTATTTACAGTTGCTGTCTGTAGGAAAACGATCAGAAAGCCGACAACAAGAAGTTGCACAGATCTCGAGATCGCTTAAAGGGCTTGCACGGGAACTCAAAGTTCCGGTAATTGCCTTATCTCAGCTTAACCGGGGTGTGGAACAACGACAAGATAAACGCCCGATTATGTCCGACTTATTAGAGTCCGGAGCCATTGAGGCTGATGCCGATGTTATATCTTTCATTTATAGGGACGAATATTATAATCAGGAATCAGAAAAAAAGGGTATTGCAGAGTTAATCATAGCTAAGCATCGTAATGGTCCTGTGGGGACCGTAGAATTGGGTTTCTTGAAAGAATTTACTAAATTCGTAAATCTTGATCGTCAACACCAAGTGCAATAATAAGTTCCTTCTGTTCACTTTTCCGGACAGAAGGTTTTTTTGTACTATTGACGCCCCAGGCAATAAGTTTATTCTTGAGGGTGAAGCTGCCTTCCTTTGAGGTCTTTAGTATTCGGGGCAGTTTTCTCAGGGTCGGTTTTATACGTTCTTTACCAATCGCAGTGTGTATTGGCTGCAGAGTAAGGCTTAAGCATATGGATATTTATGTAATTATCTATCGAATATTATTCATGTATTCTTAATGAATGTTCGGTAATTGCATTGACAATAGCAGGGATGATTGTTAAGATGAGAGTGTTTGCGATGAAAAGTTCCTTCTCGGCGCGAATATAAATCTCTCTCGGAGGGGATACCTTGAAACATGAAGTTGATATCTTAATTATCGGAGCAGGGCCAGCCGGTATATTTACAGCGTTAGAGCTGTCTAAGCACAATAAAAACCTGAAAATTCTGATTGTAGACAGCGGGCGTACCATAGAAAAAAGAAAGTGTCCTGCTAGAACTACCGGAGTTTGTGCTGGGTGCAATCCTTGTTCCATCACCAGGGGCTGGTCTGGGGCAGGAGCTTTCAGTGACGGAAAATTATCCTTAAGTCCCGCCGTGGGCGGTCGTCTGACGGAATACATGAGGGAAGATCAAGCACAATCACTGATTGACTATGCGGACTCTATATACCGTCAATTTGGAGCTCAGGAAAGGGTCTATGGTCTGGATACTCGCCGGGTCGAGGAAATCCAATATGATGCATCCCGGCATAATATTCAATTAATTCATTGCCCCGTACGGCATTTAGGAACTGAGTTGGCCTATGAGGTTTTGAAAGGCATGTATCATCATTTAATGACCGAGACAAATACTGAATTCTGGGAACTTGCTGAAGTCAAAGATATTCTGGCAGATCCCTCAGGTGTCCAAGGGGCGGTCATTCAACGCCGTGATAAATCTGAGCTTGATGAAGTATCAGCACGCTATGTTGTTGCTGCACCCGGACGAGGGGGGGCTAACTGGCTTACTGCTCAAACTGTCCGTTTAGGAGTAGTCACTGAAAATAACGAGATCGATATCGGAGTTCGCGTAGAAGTTCCGAACTCGGTTATGGATCATTTGACAAAAGAGTTATATGAAGCAAAGCTCGTTTATTATTCAGATACGTTTGACCTTAAAACCAGGAGTTTCTGTGTCAATCCCGGAGGAGTTGTTTCTGAAGAACATTATGACGGCGGAATCGCAGTTGTGAATGGTCATAGTTATGCCGACGCTGCTAAAAAGACGAAAAACACGAATTTTGCTTTGTTGGTTTCCACTCATTTTACGGAACCCTTTAATCAACCCATTGAGTACGGACGATACATCGCTAGATTAGCTAATATGCTGACCGGCGGAGGAGTTATGGTTCAACGGTTAGGCGATCTTATTCAAGGGAGAAGAACAACAGACAGTCGTCTTCGCAAGTCGACAACGATCCCGACACTTTTATCAGCGGTGCCAGGGGATCTCAGTTATGTTCTGCCTGCAAGGTATTTGACGTCTTTAACTGAAACTCTCAGGGCATTCGATAAGATTGCTCCGGGGATGTATTCGAAAAATACGTTGCTTTATGGAGTTGAGGTAAAATTCTATTCTTCAAAGGTTAAAGTTAAGAACAATTTTGAAACAGCTATTCCTAATCTTTATACTATTGGAGACGGGGCTGGGATTACACGCGGATTGATGCAGGCCTCTGCAACAGGGATTGTCGTGGGGAGAGACATTGTATCTAAAGAATCATAAATAAGACGTTATTTTGACTACAGATGGGGTTAACTCATCTGTAGTTTCACTGAGTAATCTGTATTGATATGATAAGCGTTGACTAATTTTAAAGCTTTTAAGCAATATTTAGCGGTCATTATAGAGAAGATATCAAAAGGGGGCGAATGTTGTTGCTGGAACGATACACACACCCCGAAATGGGAAAGCTATGGAAAGACGGCTATGAATACGAGCGTTGGTTAGAGGTTGAACTTGCAGTTGCCGAAGTAATGACAAAGCGGGGAGAAATTCCTCTTGAAGCTATGGAGGCAATCAGACGTTCAGCGAAAGTTAATCCGAAACGAATTCTAGAAATCGAAGCCATCGTCAGGCATGATCTGATCGCCTTTTTGCAGGCGGTTGTCGAGGAGATCGGAGAAGCGGGCAAATACTTGCATTTAGGTTTAACCTCGTCTGACGTAAAAGATACGGCCTTAAGCCTTGTTCTGAGAGATTCCGGACTGTTGCTGAAGAAAGATCTTCGTGATTTAAGGGAAGCTTTAGCCAAAAGATCTTTAGAAAGCAAATATACCGTCATGGTGGGACGGACACATGGTATTCACGCAGAACCCTTGACTTTTGGCCTAAAATTAGCTTTATGGATCGCCGAACTGGATCGTCAGGAGGAACGTCTGGATCAGGCAATTTTATCAGTAAGTGCAGGAAAAATATCTGGTGCGGTTGGAACCTATGCTAATGTATCTCCAGAGGTGGAAGAAGCTGTATGTAAGTACTTAGGGTTGACAAGAGCTTTAGTGAGTAATCAGATTTTACAGCGAGACCGGCATGCTCATTTTATGACCACTCTCGCTTTAATTGCCGGTTCCTTAGAAAAGATTGCTACGGAAATTCGCAATTTGCAGCGCACAGATATCCTTGAAGTGGAGGAACCCTTTGCTGAAGGGCAAAAAGGCTCTTCGGCAATGCCGCATAAGCGGAATCCCATTGTTTGTGAACAGGTAAGCGGGATGGCAAGACTTATAAGAGGTAATGCTTTAGCGGCCATGGAAAATATGGCACTTTGGCATGAAAGAGATATGACTCACAGTTCCGTTGAACGGGTTATTTTGCCGGACAGCTGTCTGCTCCTTGATCATATGCTTAGGCAGATGACTCGAATTATTTCGGGACTGAAGATTCGCGGAGAGCAAATGAAACGAAATTTACAAAAGACTTATGGTCTAACGTCATCTCAGCGAGTTCTCCTGGCGTTGGTAGAACAAGGGTGTATGCGGGAAGAAGCATACGCCTGGGTTCAACAGGATGCTTTTCAAGCCTGGGATCAGGGAAAAGATTTCATCGAGGTTGTTTCTGAAGATAAAAGGATTGCCAATTATTTGAGCAAAAACAAACTTCAGGGACTCTTTGACTTGAGTTATCATCTCCAACATGTCGATGATATTTTTAAACGTATGGGTTTAGAGTAAAATAATTATGATCTGGGATAATATGTTATTTGATTGAAAGACGGGAGGAATTATTTATGGCTGGTGTTGTATTAATTGGTTCGCAATGGGGAGACGAAGGAAAAGGAAAGATTACGGATTTCTTAGCTGAAAAGGCAAATATGGTTGTTCGCTATCAGGGAGGTAATAATGCCGGGCATACCGTTGTAACCAATGGCGAAGAGTTCAAACTACACTTAATTCCCTCAGGGATACTTTATGAAGATAAGACATGTGTTATTGGCAATGGTGTAGTTATTGATCCCAAGGTTTTGTTGGAAGAATTAAATTATTTAGAAGAACGGGGTATCAAAACCGGTAAACTTCTAATCAGCAGCAATGCTCACGTGATTATGCCTTATCACCTGGTCCTGGACGGTCTCGAAGAAGAGGGCCGGGGAAATAATAAAATCGGAACGACAAAACGCGGTATCGGCCCGGCTTACATGGATAAGGCCTCGCGGGTTGGTATCCGGGTTATCGATCTCCTCGATAATGAAGAATTTGCTGAGAAACTGCACCGTAATTTAGAAGAAAAAAATAACCTTTTAGTTAAAGTTTACGGCAAAGAACCCATGAAATTTGAAGATATCTACCAAACTTACTTAGGTTATGCTGAAAAAATCCGTCCCATGGTTACTGACAGCTCTTTAGCCATTGACGATTGCCTGCGAACCGGGGAAAAAGTACTATTTGAAGGTGCTCAGGGTACCTTGTTAGACATAGATCATGGAACCTATCCCTACGTTACCTCCTCTAATCCTATCGCCGGGGGAGCATGTATCGGGGCAGGCGTTGGGCCGACACGCATTGATCGAGTCGTTGGTGTCATTAAAGCTTATACAACTCGCGTGGGAGAAGGACCTTTTCCTACGGAACTTTTAGATGAGATAGGAGAAGAAATGCGGGCAAATGGCCATGAATTTGGCACCACAACAGGCCGCCCTCGCCGCTGTGGCTGGTTCGATGCGTTGATTGCACGCTATGCGGCACGTGTCAGCGGAATTTCAGATTTTGCTGTTACAAAACTCGATGTCCTTACGGGACTTAAGACCTTAAAGATTTGTGTTGGCTATCGGGTTAATAACGAAGTAATTTATGAGTTTCCCCAAAGCCAAAAGATATTTGAGAACTGTCAGCCGGTTTATGAGGAGCTGCCTGGTTGGCAGGAGGATTTAACCAAAGTTCGACGCTTTGAAGAATTGCCAGAGGCTGCTCAAAATTATATTAAGCGGATCGAAAAGCTGACGGGTGTTAATGCAACCTTAATAGCCGTAGGGCCCGGGCGGGAACAAACTATTGTGCGTGGTACAATCTTCTAAATATGTAATAAAGAAAAGAATCTTGACACATTTAGAACTTTCCTGTAACATTTTATACGAAACATAGGTCTTTTTGAGCCATTAGCTCAGTCGGTAGAGCACCTGACTTTTAATCAGGGTGTCCCGCGTTCGAGTCGCGGATGGCTCACCATTGTTTCTGTCGTAACTCATAAGAGTTTTTGAGTGAGAATACAGGGATATTTGATAGATGGTCATCAGTCTGGTCTTCCAAGTTCAGACAATCTTTGTGATGCTTTGGATGACTTCACCATATAGGTATTGCATTGATTTAAATTCATATGAAGCAAAGGACACTTGAAAAGAGCAAACCTAGCGTGAGCTAGGGACGCAAAGCTACGGGTCTCCAAATAAGGATGATGGCCGAGTTACTAAAGAGGACTTAGTCGCCATTCCTATCGAATGGCGATTTTGTTTTTTATTGAATCAATCTATGAACTTAAAGGAAGGATGTTGAGGTTGACAAAAATCAAATATCGTATTCTCCTACTCTTGTTAGTTACTACATTAATTATGGGGCTCATCCTTGGCGGCTATAATATTTATAGCGTCATTACGACGGAACAAAGCAATATAGCTCAATATCGTACGACTTTGTACGAACAATTTGACAGGCAGATTAAGCTGGAGGTGCAAACGGCCTATAGCCTGGTTCAGGAAGAGTATAATAAGCAACAAAAAGGAGAATTAACACCGGAACAAGCCAAAACTACGGCAGCCGATTTAGTTAGGCAACTTCGGTTTGACAATGGTAATTATTTCTGGATCGATACGACTGAAGGAATAAATGTAGTTCTTCTCGGAAGAGTCGAGTCCGAGGGCAAATCCCGTCTTAACGCACAGGACACTCAGGGTAAATATTTTATCAAAGAAATGATTGCCAATGGGTCAAAACCGGATGGCGGGTATACTGATTATACTTTTGCCAAGCCGAATCAAACGCAGCCTCTCCCGAAGCGAGGCTACACCCTGTTATTTAAACCTTATAACTGGGTAATTGGGACAGGCAACTGGGTTGATGATATGGACAAGCTTGTGGCAGTTAAGCAACAAGAGGTCGTTAAAGCAGGGCAAGTAAGTGTCATTTCGACCATTGTTTCAATGATTTTAGCTTTCGGAGTCGCCTTAGTATTGGGCACAGTTCTGAGCAATAAGATTTCAAAACAGATAAACGACGTGGCAGAGACAGCCGAAGAAATTGCAAAAGGAAACCTTAATATTAAAAAGTTTGATACCAGCGCAAAAGACGAATTGGGAAAGCTTGGCAGAGCTTTTAACACTATGGTAGATAACTTGAACCAACTGGTAAAACAAGTATCTTCCTCTGCTGCCCAAGTGGCAGCATCATCGCAGCAACTTAGCGCCGGCGCAGAACAATCCGCACAAGCTTCCAGTCAAGTTGCAGCAGCCATTATGGAAGTCTCGCAAGGAGCTGAAAAGCAGCTGAATGCGATGAATGAATCGTCAGCTATTGTTGAACAGATGTCAGCCGGAATTCAGCAAATGGTTGAAAATGCTAAGGTGGTTGTAAGATCTTCGGAGAAAACAGCCCTTTCAGCTTCAGAAGGAAGTGCTGCAATTGACAAGACAATTCAACAAATGGCGACGATTGACCAGACCGTAACCGGTTCGGCAGAAGTCGTTATGACCTTAGGTGAGCGTTCCAAGGAAATCGGACAAATTGTTGATACGATTTCGGGGATAGCTGCGCAAACAAATTTGCTTGCCTTAAATGCTGCAATTGAGGCAGCTCGAGCCGGTGAGCAAGGTAAAGGATTTGCTGTTGTCGCTGACGAAGTGCGTAAATTAGCCGAACAATCCCAGGAAGCTTCGCAACAAATTGCTGCATTAATTCATGAAATCCAACAAGATACGCAAAAGGCTGTTTTGTCAATCAACGAAGGAACTCATCAGGTAAAATTGGGTACTGAGGTCGCTGAAACAGCTGGTCAAGCATTCAAAGAAATTTCGACTTTAATTGAGGATGTAACAACTCAAGTTGGAGAAATTTCAGGGGAGATTCAACAAATGGCCTTGGGCAATGAACGGATTGTTGCCTCAGTCTCCGAAGTCTTTGATACGAGTCGCATTATTACCGATCAAACTCAGACTGTTTCTGCGGCTACAGAGGAACAAACTGCTTCTGTTCAGGAAATTGCTTCTTCCAGTAAGTTCCTGTCTACTATGGCAGAAGAACTGCAAGCTGCGCTGAAGAAATTTAATGTCTAATCAATAAAGGTGAGGTCTGTGATCAAAGTACTTGGGCCTGACAAGAAATATCACTAGAAGAATATCGCTTATAGTTGTTAGGAGTTTTAAAGAGTACTTGACACCCGACTAGGTTTCCTGTACAATTCATATCTGTGAGCGAGATTCCTTAAGGCATCGCACAAGGGAATTATACTCTCAGAAATGGCCCGTTGGTCAAGCGGTCTAAGACATCGCCCTTTCACGGCGGTTACACGGGTTCGAATCCCGTACGGGTCACCATATCTATATCTGCCTCGGTAGCTCAGTCGGTAGAGCAGAGGACTGAAAATCCTCGTGTCGGCGGTTCGATTCCGTCCTGAGGCACCATTTACAATGAATAGTCAAGACGATTCGCACGATAGATTTTGAAAGATTAGAAACTAATTAGGAGTTCTAATGATTTATCCTCAGAGAAATCATTAGAACTCCTTTTGACATTTCAGCTAATAGTCCTAAAACATAATGTCCGTAATTGTTATATTGAATTTGGTGTTCAGATCAATCCTATTTTTCCCTACTTGTAAGACAGGACGATGAGGGTTAATTATATTGTCAACGACATAACCTTTCATGCCATTAGAGCATTGAACAAAGGAACCCAGAGGATATGGCGCGATACTGCGGGCAAATTTGGTCACGATATCTACCTCCAGATGGCTGCCGGCGATGGAATAAATATATTCCAAGGCTTCTGACGGCGCCCAATGGTTGCGGTGTGGCCGTTCACTGGTTAATGCGTCATAAATATCTGCTACAGCTGCAATTTTGGCGAACTCGTGAATATCCTTTCCTTTTCGCTTGTTAGGATAGCCAGTACCGTCCACTTTTTCATGATGCTGCAGAATAACCGCTTTTCCATTCTGATCAAGGAAGCCGTCTTCTTTCATTCTGTAATATCCTTTTAAGGAATGCATTTTGACTTGGGTTATCTCCTCAGCATTAAGTTGTTTCCTCTTGTTTAGGATTTGAATCGGTACAGACATTTTACCTATATCATGAAATAAAGCACCGATCCCCAGACTTTTTAGGCTATTATTGTTTAGCCCGAGAGGTATTCCGGCCACCATAGAAAGAATCATCACATTAACACTGTGGGTATACGTATAAAAATCATAATTCTTCAGCTGAATCAGAAAGGACAGCGAATTCCTACAGTGAGGCTGAGACAGTTCATCAATGATCTCCTCTACAATCTGGCCAACTTGACGTGTATAATCCCGTTTTTGAGGGATCGAGACTTGTATCAGATTATTTGCCATTTCGCGTAAGATGGCAATTGTTGCATCACATATCCGTTGGGTAAGTAAGATCTCTACGTTTTCGGAAGAATATGGCAGGTCAAGATACGCAGATTCGTGTAAGATGCCCATGGCTTTTTCGCATGGCCGCCGACAAATCGAACTTTCTTCACGCAGAGGGGAATTCTGTTCGTCAAGATACACAGATTCTATTCTGTATTTGCGCAAATACTCAATGTGTCTTTGGGTTAATATATTTCCTTTTGTAAGCAAGGGCCGGCCTTTGTTGTCAAGAACAGATTCTTCCAGAACATCGCCCGGTTTTAGGTTGGAAACACTGACACAGCGCATTACCATAGTCCTTTCATCATGTAATTTGAATATCAAAAAAAGCCGCCATAAACGGCGACAAAGACATTCGGTTTTTTCGGTAGTCTGGCTGCCATCAGTTTAAACCCTAAGGCCCATGACTTTGCGTCCTTAGCTTTCGCTAAGTTTGCCCTTGTCGAAAGACTCAATATTAATTTCGGATTAAAGTGATTTCAGAGACTCACTTTGAATTGCAATCAAAATTAAATTTTTAAGGCGCTATTTCCAACACTTAAATTTTACTCCCTAAAAGGCTAAAATTTCATCGAATCTTGTCACTCGAAAAAGTTTTTATCCTTAATATTATTTATGACTAATTTATACTTATATCTGTTACTTCATAACAAAGATTAAGAAATAGGAACATAATTTAGGAACATAATTATTGTTCACTTCAACGGGGATGAGTTGACATATCAGGCCTTAGCCTTTATAATTTTATAATGTCGAGCGAAAGTTACGTTAGGTATAGAAATGCCTAAGATTGAGAAGTCGAAATAATCATGCGGACGTGGCTCAGCGGTAGAGCATTGGCTTCCCAAGCCGAGGATCGCGAGTTCGAATCTCGTCGTCCGCTCCATTGAAAAACTAGCCTGCAAGTGATTGCGGGTTTTTATTTTAATCTCGGAAGGGGCGCTGTTAAAAGGAGTTTATTTGACATCTCTTTTATAAACGTATAAAATTCTCTAAATATAAGACTAATAATATTCGGGGTGATTTTATTGGGTAAGCTTCTTTCCAGAGTATTTGGCTCTAAAAATTCCAGTCAGGAAAATACTAATCTTAATAATGATGATTCTGCCAAATTAAAGATACCATGCACTAAAGAATTCCCATACCTACCCTCATACCACTGGGTACAAGCAAGTGAGTTCGTTCCGGCAACTCCCGAGCAGCCTCTTGGCAAAGCAAAGTATATCGTTCATAAATCAAAGGATACTGTGGTTTATGAGGCCTATAAAACTATCCTGACTAAAGATGGTTGGGAGATCAAAGAAGAAACACCAGTTATAAATTTTATAGCTCACAAAGATGACCATATTGCCAATATTTCAGTTTCAATTTTCGAGGAGGACGTTTTGCTGACGGTTCTCTCAAAGTAGGTAAAAAGTAAAGGAAATAAAAATACAAAAGATTATTTAGGCACTCTTCGTGATGAGGGTGCCTAAATAATCTTTTGGCACTGAAACCATGACGCATACTCCGGCAGTGTGGATTGACCAAGTGTCTCTGTAGCCAAACACGTGCGATACTCTTCGCTGGAGACGATCGGGATGACGAGATTAATAATTGGGATTAATCCAAAACCTAATAAATCCAATTAAGCGTTTTCCTTCGTCTGTAAGGACTTTCCCTTTGCCATGACATTCTTTACAAATAAAAAACATTGGCTCTGAAGGTTGACGAAGTTCTTTGTTTTTGGAATCAGTATAAAGTGCTTCCGTATCCAATGCTCGAAACCAATCTTTAGTCCAGAACTTTATCCATGCCGGGTTCTCCATCCTGCCTAAGCCAGAACATTTGGGGCATTGCTTGTCAAGATTATTAAGGTCAACCATAAACAGTACCTCCTGAGGTCAACGGTTAGTAAACTATTCTCCTAAACATTCTGAAATCCTCTGATGTTTTGAATACATAGGATAAAATGAGTAAATTGTCCCGCTCTTTTTAGGACTATAGTCTTATTGGGATTCATTAAAAGGTAAAAGGTATAATTTAATATTAAAGTTTTTATTAGTTAAACACGGGAAGGAACCAGATAAAGGGTGTAGTAATAGGTCGAAATATGTGATAATATGGGCAATAAAGCTGAATCTTATGTGGAGGTTTCACGTAACTTGAATTTAACATAAAATATCAGAATAGTAAGATAGTTAGGAGCGACGATATGCCAACAAGAAGGGATTTCTTGAAAAGTTTGGCGGGGTTTGGGGCCGGATCGTTACTATCTTGGAATTTAATGTTGCCTAAAGTCGCTGTTTCCCAATTATTTAAAGCAGAACAAACTGCAGATACTCAGGATATCCCAAATACTCAAACTAGCAAATTGTCTTTTGTTGTAGTCAGTGATATTCACATTGGACGGTTAAATGCAATACATCATTTTTCTGCCTTACTTCAGGATAATTTTTATTCAAAACCGGATGCGATGGTGGTGGTTGGTGATCTTGGTGACGGTGTGGAACGTGATTATAACTTGCTTAACCATGAACTATTAAGGCATAAAATGGTGATTGATTATCCGATTTTTTGGACCATTGGCAACCATGAATTTTATGGTAGCTTTTACAAAAATGGATTTTGGTCACCAAGAACATTTCCTAACGATGAAACGGAAGATCAAGCAGTTAACCGCTTTCTGACATTTGCCAAACGCGATAAGATTTATAGTGATACTTGGATTAAGGGTTTCCATTTCCTTTTCTTGGGGACAGAAAAATCACGGATGAGTGATAGAAGGTACTTGGATTCGGCCTTTTTATCGAGTACCCAACTTGACTGGCTCGAAAGTGCGCTTAGCATTGAGCAAAAACCGTCTAAACCGGTCTTTGTCTTTCTCCATCAACCAATTCCCTACACAACCCTAGGTGGATTACAGCGTGGTTATGTTATACAATGGAGAAGGTTAAATGACATTTTATCGCAACATCCCGAGGTCATACTTTTTAACGGGCATACTCATTTCAAGATTGATTATATTAATATGGTCAGTAAGGAAAATTATAATATTGTCAACAGTTCTTCTTTAGCCTATCCAATTGACAGAAAAAGGCATCATATTTTGAATTCAGCTCCTGGTTTTGTTGTGGATGTATATGATGAAAAAGTAGTTATCAGGGGCAAAGAATATTTAACACGGGATTGGATTAGTGGCGCAGAGATTAACGTGCCCATGGCAACGTAAACCCCTAAGGATCATGACCTTAGAAGCAAAAGATTTTAAAGCCCCTGGCAAAGCTTTTAAGCTTTGCTCAGGGGTATTGCCTTGACAAATCTATACCTGTATTAGATAATTACTAACTAATGAGATCCTTTGGGATTAGGTGATAAAACATGAAAAACGATGAAACTGAAGCTTTAGTGCAGGAAATGGATCGCACAATGACTCAATTCAGGAGAATTGGAGGGCAGGTCAGATCTTCGCATGCTATCAGACCCAGTGAATTTACTTTGCTTCACAACATAATTCTATGTACAGAAACTGATCCCAGGGGGATTAAAGTGTCAGACTTGAGCTTTCAGCTTCAAATAACACCTGCAGGGGTTACTCATATTATTAATTCACTGGAAGAACGGGGATATTTGGAACGACTTGCCGAACCAACGGACAGACGTGTTGTGCTTGTTCGGGCAACACAAAAAGGCAAGGAGATTATTGAAGCAATGAGGTCTGATCATTTCTGCTTTTTAAAGGGTTTAACTGATTATCTTGGGGAGCATGACAGTAAGGAATTAATACGAATCTTGTCTTCTGTGCTAAATTACCTTAAGAATCGTGGAACAGACTATTAAAGGGCTTGCATTTTTTAGCACAATATACTAAAATATACCAGTAAAGGGATTGTGCGTAAACTTATTTGTTTTTTTCAGGTTCTTATTGTGAAAAAGAGGTGCAAGTGTCAGAATGGATGCCCTGATGTCCTTAATTGAAGATGCTCGTAGAAAATTAAATGACTCCGCAGAAAGTAGAAGTCTGACGGATCCGGAAATTGTGACGATGAGTCAATGTTTGGATAGGTTACTTAACGAGTATTATCTAATGCAAGATTTGAGAAGTTTGGCTTCGTAGGCCTAAAGCTTTATGGCACAAGCGGAGTTTCCTTTATACAATCAAACCTCTATGCCGCAGCGGCATCATCACGTTCACCAGAGGCTGCGGGAAAGAGAAATTTACAAGGGTCAGTATTGCTCAAACGAAACAGCAATATTGGCCCTTGCTTTAATTAAAACATTATTGATTTTCGAAAACTAAACTATGCCGAGCATCCTGAAAAGCAAACGAGCAGAAGAAGGGTAAGAATCCCAGGCCCCATTACAGCGAGGAATAGTCCTATTCGTTCTCTGCGGTTCATTCGCTATGCCCTCCCTTCGCCCGCAGCCGCCGGCGTGCAATTAAGCTAGAGTGTATCTCTGCACGCGGACGATCCGGCATTAATAACTCCAAAACGTCGTCAACGGTGATGATACCCAAGACCTGATCTTGATCGTTGACGACAGGGACGGCAAGCAGACCATATTTGTGAATAATTTCAGCCACTTTTTCATGATCAACAAAGGGGGATATTTTGACAATTTTCGTATGCATAAGCTCACTAAGCGGGGTATGGGGAGCGGCAATGATAAGTTCTCGGAGCGAGAGCACACCTTCGAGAGTCTCTTGCTCGTCAATAACATAGAGATAATAAATGGTTTCTGCTTCAGGAGCAAGGCGCCTTAATTCATTAATAGCCTGATCGGCGGTCAGCCAGACAGGTAAGCCGATGTATTCGGTCGTCATCAGAGAACCGGCAGTTTCCTCTTCATATTGCATCAGTTCACGAACATCTTCGGCATCATCGGATTCCATGAGGCGAAGAAGTTCTTCTGATTTCTCCGCGGATAAAACACTCAGGATATCGGCAGCCTCATCAGCAGGCATTTCTTCGAGGATGTCGGAGGCACGTTCTTCATCCATCTGGGAAATCATTTCAACTTGGGTGTCTAATTCCATTTCTGATAAGGCATCAATGGTCTGCTGAGAGTCAAGAGATTCGAGAAAGTTAGCTCTTTGTTTGTAATCCATTTCCTCAATAAGGTCTGCAATGTCTGCAGGGTGAAGTTGGCGGAGCTGCTCTTTTTCCCGAGTTAGTTGGAGAGAGGAAGTTCTGTTTTCCAGAGGTTTGATGTATTGACAGCCTACAAAGTTATTCCTAATACTTTTCAATAAGAACTCTATACCTAAGCGGCGAAACAGGCCGCGGACTCCAATGTCTACCGCGACTAAAACAACGAACTGGTGATTATCGCGAGAGACCCAGGACAAAGAAATATCATTGACGCGTACGATTCTTGAACCTTCAAGATCAATAATTTGTTTATCTAAGAGCCATTTTCCAATAAATGTTTCATCATCATGCAAAGGGCAGGTTTGTTGCTGATCAAAGGTTGTATTTAAGTGAAGGCCCTCTGCATCCCAGGATTCGACCCATTGGATCGGAATAAGCGCGGGGATTTTTTTGGCATAGCGAATGCCTGTAACCAGAGGTGAGAGATTATCCCAACGCATGGCAAGGTCATGTAATCGACCGATGCAGCGACCTTGAACATCCCAGATTGGTTTATTGGATAACTGGCTGAAGAAAAACTCACCTAATACTTTTACGTCGCTCATTTGCTTCCCTCCTTTTAGTGTCGGAGTCTGGCGCCTTGGGCGAAAAGACTCCTTTGAGGATTAAGAAAAATACAAGTGCACAAATGATAAGGGCCAGAACCCATAAAACCACCTCCTTAATATTCCCTAAAATAGAATATTTCGTACAGTTCTGAAGTATAAAAAAGACCTCTATACTAATACAGAAGGTCATGGGTAACATTGTGACCTCCCTTCTCGTTGAGTTTTAGCACTGCATAGCGTAGAGTTATCTCAGCCACATTAAGTAAAACCTTATGCCGGCAATACCTGTTCTACCCAATTGGCGTCTCTCGACATTTCTGGGCAGTGGCTTATGTATATGCAGGAGCCTCACCTAACAGAGATTCATGTCTACTCCATTATATGTATAACTCATCAAATTCGTCAAGATTTTTGCTTCAAATTAGATATTCACTCTATCTCCGTTAATTAATCAGGATTGCTTGTGATTTCTCGATGATACTTAATGCTTGGAACTTTTGCCTTTTCTCTTGTCCTTATGATATAATCAAAAACGGATTATGACGTACGATTCGAGAGGAGGGTGTTTGAATGGCAAAACACATTCAGACGATTGTTAAAGCAAACCTAAGTGCTACTGTTAAAACTGGGGGCTGCGGAAATTGTCAGACCTCTTGCCAATCTGCATGTAAAACTTCATGCACGGTTGGTAACCAAGTGTGTGTTAAATAATGTTGCTCTGAATTTGTACATGATCTCAGAACCCAATCCTTCTCGGGCTGGGTTCTGTTCTATTTATACTAAGAAGCGAGAGAGAGGACGATAATGTTTAATTTTAAGGAATTGGCAGGATACGATTTCAAAAAGAATGTTCATTGTTTCCGGCAGGGAGACTTATTGATCGGTTACGATGTCAACTCAGGCTCGATACATCTGCTGGATGAAGAGACCTTTAACATTTTAAGAACTATGGAAGACTTAAACAAGAAAGAGAGCCGGCTTTCCCAGGAAGGACTGGAAGAAGCTCTTAGATTGGAGGGAAAACTTTGGGATAAAGAAACATTCTCGGAAATTTTATACGAACTGGAAGAACTTCGCCAGGAAGGGACGCTGTTTTCTCAAGAAACAGAACGGATTATTCCCGCATATCCAGAAAAGCCTATTGTCAAAGCAATTTGCCTTCATGTTGCTCATGACTGTAATTTGCGCTGTGAATACTGTTTTGCCGGAACCGGAGCCTTTGGAGGCAACAGGACATTAATGGATTTGGAGACGGGCAAACGGGGAATTGACTTTGTCTTAGCAGCATCAAAACATAGAAACCATTGCGAGGTAGATTTCTTTGGAGGGGAACCCCTGATAAATTTTGGTGTTGTTAAAGCCTTGGTTGATTACGGAAAAAAAGCCGCAAAGGCTCAAAACAAAACTATTAAATTCACCTTAACTACCAATGGTGTCTTGCTCAATGAAGAAATTCAGAATTTCTTGGAGCAAGAGGAGATTAGTGTCGTTTTAAGTCTCGACGGTCGTCCGGAAATCCATGACCGAATGCGGCCCCATGCTGACGGACGTGGAAGCTATCATGAAGTTGTGCCGCGAATCCAACAATTTACAGCTTTGAGGCCGGAAAGTTCCCCCTATGCTTTGGGAACCTATTATTATGTGCGAGGTACTTATACTCATTTTAATTGCGATTTTGACCGGGATGTCTTACACATGGCTGATCTAGGAGTTCAGCAAATTTCTGTTGAACCCGTGGTGGCAGGGCCGGAGGATCCTTATGCCTTTCAGGAAGGAGATTTAAATAAAATCTATGAATCTTATGACCGCTTAGGCGAGGCCATTCTCCAACGGAAGTCACAGGGGCAGGGTTTTAATTTTTTCCACTTTAATATTGCTCTTGATCATGGCCCCTGCCTGCATAAAAGGTTGTCGGGCTGCGGGGCAGGTCACGAATATGTGGCTATTTCTCCTGAGGGGGATCTTTATCCTTGTCATCAATTTGTCGGACAAGAGGCCTTCAAACTTGGTTCCCTTTACGATCAAGATCCCTTAGATCTTAAGGCAGATTTGGTTCGCGAGTTCCGGGCGGCGAACATCTATGCTAAATCGTCTTGCCAGGAATGCTGGGCCCGATTTGCCTGCAGTGGGGGATGCCACGCGGCGAATGTGGCTTTTACCCAGAAACTTAATGAGGTTTACGATCTTGGCTGTAAGCTGCAAAGAAAACGTTTAGAAGTGGCTTTGTACGTTAAGATTAAAGAAATCCAACAAAATTAAGCTGGTTATGACGATAAGTGGACAAGCTTATCGTCACACTGCAACTCGATACGCGGACTCCTGCAGTGTGGATTGGCCTCAGTCTCTGAAACCAAGGATGGCTGTCAAGAGACCGAGGGATATTTATTCCTGTGGTTCGTTGTTAAGGCGGATATTGGGAGGAACTAGTTATGACGATGGTACGTTCAGCGTGTCCCTTAAATTGTCCTGATGGATGTGCTTTTCTGGTTGAGAAGAGGGAAAATAGTCTTCTTATCAAGGGGGATCCCGCAAACAATATTACGAAGGGATTTATCTGCTCTAAAGGTCAGGCGTTAGGAAAACGTGTCTTTTCGCCGGATCGCTTGAAATTTCCCCTCTTAAGGCAAGGGCAGCGGTGGGAAAGGGTGAGTTGGGATCAAGCTTACCTTCTCCTGACGGAAGCGATTAAAAAAACATTGGATGATGTAGGGCCTTGGGGGATTTTTCATCATTACGATTATGGCAGCAATGGCGTTCTCCGGGAACTGGACCAAAGGTTTTTCCAAGCCTTGGGCGGTGTTACGGAACCTCGGGGGAGTATGTGCTGGGGAGCCGGTTACCAGGCTCAAGAATTAGATTTTGGCGGGGTTTTTTCTAATTCGTGGGAGGATTTAGAAGATGCCAAGACTATTGTGCTCTGGGGAAGAGACCCGGCGGTAACAAATGTTCATCTTATCCCCCATTTATTGGGGGCTAAGAAGCGGGGAGCCCGTGTCCTAGTGATCAATCCAATTCGAGTTAAGAGTGCGGAGTTCGCAGATGAGTATTATCAGGTTCGGCCCGGTACGGACGGGGCCTTAGCCTTAGGCTTAAGTCATATTATTTTGCGCGAACGCTGGCAGGATACTCTCTTTATTCAAAACTATATCCAGGGATTTGAAGGGTTTGCGAGAAGAGCCAAGGAGTTTTTCCCCGAGAAAGTGGCAGCTATAACAGGCGTCGGCGTCACTCAGTTGACCCAGCTGGCAAGAGCCGTGAGTCATGCTGGCCCCGTGTCCATTATTTTAGGCTACGGGCTTCAGCGCTATATCAAAGGGGGAAATGCGGTTCGGGCTATTGACGGCTTGGCGGCTATCAGCGGAAATATTGGCTGGGCAGGTGCAGGAGTGCATTATGCCCATCAGTACCATCAGGGAAAAATGAATTCTGTGCTGCTTCCTCCCGAACGCTATCGGTCAAGAACTTACCCCCACCCGATACTTGCAGAGGAACTCCTGAAGGCAGATCCGGCTATTCAACTGGCAGTGGTGACCCGTTCCAATCCATTGGTTCAACAGCCAAACTCTCAGCTTTGGCGAGATCTTTGGCGGAAGATTCCCTTTAAGGTCGTTATAGATACTGTTTTAACGGAAACAGCTCGTCAGTCGGATTTAGTTCTGCCGGCAGCGACAATTTTTGAAGAAGAGGATTTAGTTAAAACCTCATGGAGTCCCCTAATTCATTATGCTCAAAAAGTCCTTGAGCCCCAGGGAGAAGTCCAGGCAGAGCCTGTGATCTTCACAGAGTTGGCGAAGAGATTGGGGATAGAAAAGGATTTTCCCTATGCTTCGTCCAGAGAGTGGCTGGAATTTGTCCTCCAACCGTTAAGTGAAACGTATGAGATTTCTCTTGATAAGCTTGCTCAAGGACCGGTCTATGCTCCCTATATACCTAAAGTTGCCTGGGAGAACAAGGATTTTAAAACTCCCAGCGGGAAAATCGAACTCTCTTCAGAGCTAGATCTGGCAGACCTGGGAGAAGCAGTTGAATTCCCTTACCATCTGCTCACTCCTCATCCCGGCAATGCTATGCATTCTCAGTTTCATCAGGACGAGGGTTTTAAGGTCTTCCTCCATCCAGATTTAGCTGAGAAATTCCGCCTCAATCACGGTGATCAGGCCATCGTGGAGACTGCATACGGTCAGCTTGTTGCCGCAGTCGTTTTATCTGAAGATATTCATCCTGAAACGGTAGTTCTTCCTGAAGGAACAACCTCCGAAGGGTTGGGAGTTAATCAATTGATTCTTGGCAAATGTTCTGATATAGGAGAAAGTACTTGTTACTACGAGATGCGCTGTCAAATCCGAAAGTGGTATTTAGATTGATCGCTGTTTGGGAAGAAGAAGTATATGTGTTACAATAATTGGATGATAGGATTTGGCGGCGGGAGGTATGAGGTGTGAGGAAAGGTAAACAACGGGGATTTGCGATCATTCTGGTGAGTCTTATCACGATTGCTATGGTAGGTTCGGGCTTTGCTATGTTTTTTGGCAGCAGCGGAATTCAGGTTCCGAATCAGAACTCGGCAGGCAATTCCGTTGCTGCGGATTATCAGGCTGCGAAGGCCCGCTTGGCGGATTTGGCCGAGAGAGCTAAGAAGGATCCGAGCAATATTGCGTTGCAAACAGATCTTGGCAATGAATATTATGATGCGGGTTCGGCGGCGGAAACAGCAGCGCCCTCTGAGGCTGCTGAAAATTATAAACATGCGGTGGAAGCCTATCAGAATGTTCTTAAGATAAATAAGGATCCCAATGTTATGGTTGACATGGCAACAGCAGCCTTTAAAAGCGGGCAAAATGGTTTAGCCGAAACGACGTATCAAGAAGCCTTAAGCATTAAGCCGGATTTTGTTAATGGCTTAGTGAATTATGGCATATTTCTCGCCTATGCCAAAAACGATTTGGCAGGGGCTGTCGCACAATGGCAAAAGGCTCAGAAGGCAGCTCCCACTGGTACAGTGAAGGATCAAATTGCTGCCATGATCAGTCAGGCTCAAAGTCAAATGAAAGGGTCTAATACGGCTGCTAACGGTATTACAAATCCAAATCCAGCGCTAAAAAACGGTGCTTCAACTCCTTCGCCTACGGGCAAGTAGCTATATTTCCATCATCGGATGCGGTTCAGTTATAAAGAAAATTTCTGCAGAGAATTATAAACACCGGATGGAGGAGATGATTCTTGCATTTTACAACCTTGGCAAGCGGAAGTTCAGGAAATGCAATTCTTGTGGGCGAGGGACACAGACATTTGTTGGTTGATTGCGGAATAAGCGGCAAGAGTCTCCTGGCCAACCTTTCTCAAATAGATATTGCCGGATCAGAGATTGAAGGAATCATTGTTACTCACGAACATATTGATCATATTCGGGGAGTAGGCATTCTGGCAAGGAAACTAAATATCCCGATTTATGCTACAGCCGGCTTATGGAAGGCTATGAGCCATTCTTTAGGAAAACTTGCCGAGAATCAGCGTAGGGAAATTAGTACTTCTTTTAGCTGTGCTGGGCTCGATGTCTTGCTTTATCCCACCTCACATGACAGCCGGGAAAGCTATGGGTTAAAGATTGTCCGGCCCCCCAAAGATGGGAAGAGTCACCTTGTGGTTGGAATAGCTACCGACAGCGGCAGAATTACCGAGGGTATGCAAAAGCATTTAAGAGGCTGCGATGGGCTGGTTGTTGAAGCAAATTACGATGAAGAGCGGCTGCATAACGGCCCTTATCCTGCCTATTTAAAACGACGTATCAGCGGGCATTATGGACACCTGGAAAACTCCCAAATGGCTGAGGGGCTCACAGAGTGGATTCAGGAAAATACCCAACGAATCGTGTTAGCTCATTTGAGTGAGGAAAATAATACTCCCGAGATAGCCTTATCAACAGTCTTGGATATTCTCAGTGCAGCGAAGGTTTCCCAAAAATGCCCTGAAGTGAAAGTGCATGTTGCTCCTCGCCATACTCCGCATGAACTCATTATTTTACGGGAATAATATAGCGTAAGGAGGGTATCTATGAGTTATTATAATGACCAAAATGATTACTCTAAGAGAAGGAGGCCCAACTTCCTTTCGACGCTGGTTATCGCAATAATTAGTGCAACAATCGGGGGATTTATCGCAGTTGCTTTAATTCCTTCTGTGTATGGTAATAAACAAGCAGCACCTGCGAATCAGGTTATTTTGAATGCCCAGGGGACAACCCCAGTGGTCAAAACGGACAGCACGACTAATTTTCCGGTGGTGCAGATCGCGAAAGCAGTTGGACCGGCTGTTGTAGGGATTGCCAATTTTCAATCTCAAGGCTCGTTGTTTGGCGGCGGCGGTTTAACAGAAGCAGGCAGCGGTTCAGGCTTTATTATTGATGCGCAGCACGGCTATATCGTTACCAATAATCACGTTGTGACGGGGGCGGAAAAACTGGTGGTCAGTCTGGCCGATGGGCGCAACCTCAATGCCAAGCTGGTTGGTGCCGATGATCGTACGGATTTGGCTGTGGTTCAGATTAGTGATACCAGCAAATTAACGGCAACCCAAGAAGGGGATTCCAACAAACTTCAAGTTGGAGAACCGGTGGTAGCTATCGGTAACCCGGGTGGGCAGGAATTTGCCCGTTCAGTTACGGCGGGAGTCGTATCGGCAACCAATCGTATCTTAGATATTCCCGGCGAATCAAGTTTTAACCTTATTCAGACAGATGCCGCTATTAATCCCGGAAACAGCGGGGGGCCCCTTGTAAACTATCAAGGTCAAGTCATCGGCATAAATTCAGCCAAAAATCAGGAACAAGGTTTTGAGGGAATGGGATTTGCGATTCCTATTTCAGATGCTTTGCCGACTATTGAGCAATTGATTGAGAAAGGATACGCAAGCCATGCGGGCCTGAACGTTCAAATTGATCCGAGATATACGGCGGAGTATGCCAGTCAAAGAGGATGGCCTGCCGGAGCCTACGTTTCCAAAGTCGTTCTGGGGGGACCGGCCCAGCGTGCCGGAATTATAGCAGGGGATGTTATCACCAAGATTAACGGCAAAGAAGTTAAGAGTTCTTTGGAATTAACCCACGAATTGTTCAAATATAAAGCGGGCGATAAGGTAACCGTTACAATATTCCGTAAAAATAAAAATCTGGATGTATCTGTTACTCTGACTGAAATAAAAACGCAATAAAGTGATGGTCCATGGCTCCAGAGACACTCGGTCAATCCACACTGCAAGAGTATGCGTCAAAAGTTGCAGTGTGGCGATAAGCTCGTCCGCTTATCGTCGTGACCAGCGGTCTCTTAGCTGCTTTGGTGAACTGGTGCTTCGGAAGAGTAATTAGCCGAATTATACGTTCGGGCCACAGAAGAAAGACAGGGGGCATGAATATGAATAGCCTTCTGTTTTTTCTACTATTCGACCCCATGCTGCTGCGTAGCTTCCCCATAGCGTTCACTCAGCAATCAGAGGTTCGCTCTGGAGAGCTTAAAGTTGAACTCTTGCCGGCTATGCGGTATTATTTAGAACAAGGATAAATAGGAACAAAAAGGATCACAAAAGCGAGAAAGGTTGATCATTAATGGAACATAAATCCTCCTCGAATTTTTTGCGAAATATTATACTTGAAGATCTTAAGTCGGGTAAAGTTGATCATATTGTTACACGATTTCCGCCGGAACCTAATGGCTATTTACATATTGGACATGCCAAATCCATTATTCTTAATTTTGAATTAGCTGATGAATTTAAAGGGAAAACCCATTTGCGTTTTGATGATACGAATCCAACTAAAGAAGATACAGAATATGTTCAGTCCATTAAAGAGGATGTTCAGTGGTTGGGGTATGAATGGGATGAATTGTTCTTTGCCTCAAATTACTTTGAGGAGATGTATAACCGTGCCGTACTGCTGATTAAAAAGGGCAAGGCCTATGTTTGTGACTTGTCAGCAGAAGAGATCAGAAAGACAAGAGGGTCGTTGACAGAACCGGGTCAACCAAGTCCCTGGCGAAACAGGTCCCTAGAAGAAAATCTCGAGCTTTTTGAAGGCATGAGACGTGGGATTTTTAAAGATGGTGAAAAGGTCCTGAGAGCTAAAATTGACATGGCTTCTCCGAATATTAATTTGCGGGACCCTGTTCTTTATAGGATTGCTCATGCCTCCCATCATAATACAGGGGACAAATGGTGTATCTATCCCATGTACGATTTTGCCCATCCACTGGAAGATGCTATTGAAGGGGTTACTCACTCAATCTGCACCTTGGAATTTGAAGACCATAGGCCTTTGTACGATTGGATTGTACGGGAATGTGAAATGGAGAATGTCCCCCAACAATATGAATTTGCTCGTTTAAATCTGACGAATACAGTTATGAGTAAGCGGAAGCTAAAACAGCTCGTTGAGGACAAGATTGTTGATGGTTGGAATGATCCGCGGATGCCAACTATTTCCGGACTGCGCAGAAAGGGGTATACTCCTGAGGCTATGCGCAATTTTGCTCGGGAAATAGGAGTTGCCAAAGCAGATAGTGTCGTTGATACTAAAATGTTGGAACATTTCATTCGAGAAGACCTAAAACTCAAAGTCCCCCGTACTATGGCGGTCTTAAGGCCCTTGAAAGTAATCATTACCAATTATCCTGAAGACCAAGTAGAGATGCTGGAAGCAGAAAACAATACCGAAAACCCGGAGATGGGGAGTCGTTCGATCCCTTTTTCCAGAGAAATTTATATTGAACAAGATGACTTTGCGGAGAATCCGCCGCCGAAGTATCATAGACTTTATCTGGGCAATGAAGTTCGTTTGAAAAATGCTTATTTCATTAAATGCAACGAAATTGTTAAGGATGAATCAGGCAAAGTTCTTGAACTTCACTGCACTTATGATCAGGAAACTAAAAGCGGTACAGGTTTTACAGGAAGAAAAGTTAAAGGTACAATTCACTGGGTAGAGGCCCGGCAAGCTATCCCGGCCGAGTTTCGCTTATATGAACCTTTAATTTTAGAAGATGATACGGATGATAGCGGTTCTTTCTTAGAGCATATTAATCCAAACTCCCTGGAGATTGTCCATGGTTATGTGGAACCGACCATGAAGGTTTCTAAGCCTCAAGATAAATTCCAATTCTTTAGACATGGGTATTTTAACGTTGATCCGTTATATTCAATTTCAGATCATCTTGTGTTTAACCGAATTGTGTCCCTGAAAAGTTCTTTCGAGCTTCCTAAGAGCTAGAAAGGAGAGGGTAGAGTTCATCCTTCGGTGTCATAGCATTTGTTATTGGCTAGGCGCTTTCGGCGAAACTGTCCTAAGGACACTTCCGTCGCCGAAGTCCCGATGTTCAGCTTTAGATGAAAACGAGTTCACTGTGGCGTGTCCAATACGGTTGCAAATAGCTAAAGGCGTTCTACAACACTATTGAATTATAGTGGGCTGAGAACGCCTTTCTATAGATTAGTTAAATATAAATGAGAATTCAATGAGAGCGCCGGTTCACTAGCTTGGTTCTGTCGCTATTTTGCCTACTTGGGCTTTTGCGGCCATGATTAAGTCGGATGGACGCAAGAAGATTTGAAGTCCCCGTAAGCCAGCGCTGATTGAAATTTTTTCTTGTGAAGTAACGGCTGAGTCAATGAAGGTTGGATATGATTTTTTCATGCCAAGGGGGGATACGCCTCCTCGAATATATCCGGTTAGAGGTTGAACTTCTTTGAGAGGGACGACCTCTACTTTTTTATTTCCGCTCAATGCGGCAAGCCCTTTAAGATGGAGCTCAAGATCACCTTGGATACAGGCAACAATAACTCCGGTTTTGTCGCCTCGAGCAACTATGGTCTTATAGATTTGTTGGACGGGAAGCTCGACTTTTTGGGCTACGGCAACGGCTGATAAATCCGACTCATCAACGGGATATTCTTTGAGCTCATAAGACAGTTTCATTTGGTCAAGAATACGGGCTGCATTAGTTTTTCGCATAAAGTTTTAGTCCACCTTTGTTATGGTATTCTTTTTTGGGGATAGCAATTCGCTTTTTAACGTTGCTAAGGTTATTCGCTTTCTTTTTCTTGGAGTAATCCCTATAATAGAGACAGGAAACACTAGGAAATGGTTCAAATCATGTTAGCCATTAAGAGGGAGGGCCAACTTTGAAGGAACTTAGGGTTCTCGTATTTTCGGCGTCCTTTGGAAACGGTCATGTAAGAGCGGCTGAAGCAGTTATCGAAGGAATACGGATAAAGGTGCCTTCTGCCAATATCATTCACTTGGACTTCGGCGCATTTCTAAATATCCGGGTTAATACTATCATAAAAGATTTTTATAGTAAGCTTTTGCGCAGAGCCCCCAAGCTTTGGGGCCGTTTTTATTATAAAACGGGTAAGGTCCACCCGCAATCCATGAGTCAACGGTTATTGAACCAATTGGGGCGGAGTAATTTTCTGAATTACATTCAGAAATTCGAACCGGATTTAATTGTCTGCACATACCCCACTGTCTCCTCAATTCTTGCTCAATTGAGAGTTAAGCAAATTCTCCTTGTCCCGCTAGCTACAGTTATTACAGATTATACGGTGCATAGCCATTGGGTTCATCCGGGAGTCGATTGTTACATTGTTGCTTGTGCTAAAGTTAAAGAACTACTAGTGTTCTGGGGCATACAAGCCCAAAATATTCATGTAACAGGTATTCCGGTTAGTCCAAGGTTTGAATTTAAAGAGGATCGGCTTTCTTTGACGGAAAAGTTAGGTTTAAGGTCGGGCCTTCCCACATTCTTGTTTATGGGGGGAACATTCGGAGTTACAGAAAGCATAAAGAGAATTTATCAAAAACTAACGGATTATCCTCTTCCGGTTCAATGCCTTGTTGTATGCGGTCATAATGAAAAACTGTATAATTCCTTGGACGAGGTTGTTGCTCAGGCCGGAAACCCGTTAGTCCGGTATAAGTTCGTTCATAATGTCGAGGAATTGATGTCCGTTTCCGATGTTATTATTACGAAAGCGGGAGGATTAACAGTCTCCGAAGCTTTAACAAAACATTTGCCCTTGATAATTTTTAGGCCCATTCCCGGACAAGAGGAGGAAAATGCACAATATGTCAGAGAGGTAGGGGCAGGATACGTTGCGGAGAGTGAAGAAGAATTAGATCGCCTGTTAATCCATTTATTAGAACATCCGGATATGATTGAAAGGATGCGTAGTAAAGCGGCGTTAGCCTCAGCAGGTCACTCTACCGAACGAGCGGTTGAAGAAATGCTGCATTTAGTGGAAGCGTCGAACAGAAGGCAAAGAATCGGTTAAAAAGATTCTTTGCCTTTTATTTTAAAGTCCTCGCCAGTAATCCGGGCGCAATTCTTCAAGGGCAGAGGTTTTCAAGACTCTATCGAGGGTTGTCAGGAGCTGTGTACGATCTTCAGGAAGTGTGGCGCGAAGAGGTAAGTAATTGGAGGCATGATTGCTGCGGAAAACACAGTGGGATACTTCCAAGTTTTCCAACATGGATTTGAGTTCAGATAACGACTCCCAGGGATCAAGAAGCTGAAATTCACCCCGCTGAATAAGTTTGGCTAAAGGTGCTTCCGGATCAACCATTAGGGTTAAGGCCCCTAAATATTGGGGATCAATTTTGCTGATGACTTGAGCAGTATTGAGGGCATGGGCTTGGCTTAAAGACTTTCCTCCCAGACCGATAATGACTGTACAAGAAAGAATTAAACCACTTGCCTTAAGCTTTTGGCCTGCGGAAATCATTTCTTCCGGGGTAACTCCCTTACAGACAGATTTCAGAACTTCAGGATTACCACTTTCTACTCCTAAATAGACGATGGTTAAACCATGGGCTTTTAGTAAGACCAGATCCTCCGGCGTTTTGGCAAGAATATCCTTGGGGCCTCCGTAAATGCCAACGCGTAGGAGGCGGGGAAAGCTGGCATAAAGTTGAGAAAGAATTTCGAGAAGCAAGGATGTATCAATTGCCAGAGCATCCCCATCTGCTAAAAAGATTCGTTCTGCCCCAGGGTTGTAGTCCTGGGCTTCCTTGATCATAGCCATAATTTCGGACCGTGATTTAATTCGAAAGGTTTTTTCCTTATACATGGTGCAGAAGGTACAGAGGTTATGACGGCATCCCACCGTGATCTGAAGGATGACGCTTTTCGCCTCACTGGGTGGTCGGTATAGAATCCCTTCATAATGCACAGTATCCCCTCCTAAAGTTGGTTAATTATGTATTCTTTCTACAAGTTCTGAGTAAGTACCTTCCTATTCCGCATAATTAATGATTACTTATTCACTGCGTTATAGTATATAACCAGTATTTAATAACTTATAAGGTTTTAATTTTTAAGTTTTAAGATATTGAGGATAATGCCGGATAATTTTTATGCTCTTTTGCCACACTAAAGACTATTAAATAAGTGAGGTGAGGGTATGAAATTACGTCAAAGACCTCGGTGGATTGTTCTCATCGCGGGAGTAATTTTAAGTATTGCCTTGACAGGGATTGCTTACGGAGCATTAGGGGACCGCACGCTGAGCAGGGGGAGCAGGGGTGCTGATGTAAAAGAAATGCAAAGCAGGCTGGTCCAGTTAGGTTATGGTGTTGGACCTATTGATGGGGCGTTTGGCCCCAAAACTGAGACAGCAATCCGCAGTTTCCAAAAGGATCACGGCCTTAAGATTGATGGGTTGGCAGGAACCAAAACTATCAGTGAACTAAAACGATTAACGGGTCAAAGTACCAATGCTGCAGGAAAGGCTATTGGGTATAAGAATGTTGATATTAATCTTCTAGCCCATGCGGTGAACGGTGAGGCTCGAGGTGAACCCTATTTAGGACAGGTGGCGGTTGCCGCGGTTATTCTCAACCGCATTGCGGATCCGGCTTTCCCCAAAACAATTGCTGACATTATTTATCAGCCGGGGGCTTTTTCCAGTGTTAATGATGGGCAAATTAATTTAACGCCTAGTGCTTCCTCCATTCGTGCAGCCCAAGAGGCAGCAAGCGGGGTTGATCCTTCAAAAGGAGCGCTCTTCTTTTTTAACCCTGCGAAGACCACGAACAAATATATTTGGTCCCGACCTGAGCTAACGAAGATTGGGAATCATATTTTTACGAAGTAGGGGGAAGAGTCATGCATAGAAGATTATGGATTGGAGCTTTAGCCGCGGCTTTTTTGCTCTCCTTAGGCTGGGGAATCAACGAATATCGTCAGGCTGGAGATTATCGCCTTGCTTCAGAGAACAATAGCCGCAGGGCATTCAGCGACTTTGCAAGCCATCTTGATCAAATGGAGACGGTCATGGCCAAGGGTAACGTAGCAAATAGTCCAAACCAGCAGGTATTATACTTGAGCCAGGTATCAAGTAAAAGCGAAGGTGCGCTCAAGGATTTTGCGCAGCTTCCGGCTGAACAAGCAGGTCTTAGCTACATTGGCCAATTCTTGACGCAATCGGGTGATTTTGCCAGGACCTTAGCCCAGAAAGTGGCAGGGGGAGGGACTATCACTAATGATGAGGCGAAAACCCTTCAAGAGATGCACAATGATTTAATACCTGTTAATCAGAAGGTTCAAACACTCATGACCAGAATGGATACCGAGAATTTAGCCTGGACAGATCCGGCTCCGTCTCTGAGACAACGATTGGGTTTAGGTGGCCCGCAAATCGCTGAGGCGGCTGCTGATGGTTCGGAGGCTCCCACTAAATCGGTTCGATCGGGATTAGATCAGTTGGATGCAAGTCTGCAAAAATTGCCTCCCTTTACTTATACCGGGGAGTATTCAGCACGGGTTGTTCAGAAACCGCTGGGTCTTCCCTCCGGACAGGTGGACAAAGCCCAAGCTCAAAGCGCTGCCCAAGGCTTTTTAGCAAAAGTCGGTTATGCTGATGCAGCTCCGAAATTTGCCGGAGATATTAATGGTGATTTCAAAGGATATTCGTGGAACTATAAAGACGCGTACATGGAGGTTAGCCGTCAAGGGGGAGTTGTAACATTTTATCGGGATCAACGATCCATTAATCAACGAACCTTGAGCGTCGATGATGCCTCACAAAAGGCTAAAGCGATTTTAAAGACCCTTGGCTGGAACCTCGTGATAACATCAAGTGAGGATTTCGGTTCCTATGTGGAATTTGATGCAGTTGCCGAACAGGATGGGGTGAGACTTTATCCGGATAAAGTTAGATTAATGGTGGCATTGGATAACGGACAGTTGGTGGGTCTTGATGCTGCACCCTATTATGCTTTTCATCATACGAGAACCTTCCCGGCAAAGATTTCTCTGAACCAAGCTGTTCAAAAATTACGTACCAATTTTAAAATCCAAGAGAGCCGCCTGGCTGTCATAGCCAAAAGCGGAAACCAGGAAGTCTATGCTTATGAGTTTCGAGGACGATATCAGGGTGAAGACTATCTCATTTATCTTAATGCCCAAAATGGCAGCGAAGAGAAAATTCAGCGAATTATTAAAACGCCGCGTGGGGAGTACCTTCAGTGATGGAACTGCTTGTTTATTTACCTGAAAGGAAAGATTAAGTTTATAAATAGCGAGAGGGACCGATCCCTCTCGCTATGTTGACTATGAGAAGTCTATTGGATGAGGGATTTTATTAAAGCAAATAGAGGAGTTTTCCCTGACTAACGAGAATAGGCATTATTATTTTAAAAGATAGGGGTATTTCGTTTGAAAAGGAAAGTGACCATTCAAATTTTGGGCACGCAAAAATACTCTGAGGGCCAGGATGAACGGCAGGAACTGTCTGTTCCGGGAACATATTATGAAAAGAACAATGCCTTCTATGCTGTTTATAAGGAACCTGAGAGCGTTAGCGGGTTTGAAGGGGTAACAACGTTTTTAACATTAAAAAAGGATCGTGTGGCGCTAAACCGCAAAGGGGCCGTCGATCTGGCACAGGAGTTTCAGGTTGGTGTTCGGAGCTCCAGCAAGTATGTTACTCGCTACGGAAAAATGTGGCTGAGTGTTTTGCCGCAACGTGTAGAGTGTGACTTGACAGCACAGGGGGGACGTATTAGTCTAGAATATGACCTTTTTGTCGATGATAATTTTGTAAGTCATAATTTGCTGTGGGTAACCATAAAGGAGGATAACCCTCAATGAGTCTCTATGAAGAAATTAAAAGTAAAATTATTTGTCAATTAGAACAGGCTGCAAACAGTGCCAAAGCAAAAGGAGATTTAAACTTCGAGGAACTTCCCGGCTATGTGTTAGAGGAGCCAAGGGAACGTCAGCACGGAGATTTGGCTACGAATTTAGCTTTAGTGATGGCTAAACAAGCAAAACGTTCTCCGCGGGAGATTGCTGCAACGCTCATTCAACACATGGATAAAACAGGTACATGGATTGAAAGCTCGGAGATTGCCGGGGCTGGTTTTATTAACTTTCGTTTAGATCCACTATGGCTTACGGGTGTTATAAGAGAAGTACTTCAAGCAGGGGAGCGCTATGGGCAGGTTGATCTGGGTAAAGGGAAGAAAGTACAAGTTGAGTTTGTCAGTGCTAATCCCACCGGTCTATTACACATGGGCAACGCCCGGGGGGCAGCTCTGGGAGACAGTCTTGCATCCTTACTTGCTATGGCGGGATATGAAGTTTCCCGCGAATTCTATATTAATGATGCCGGAAATCAAATACACAACTTTGCCTTGTCCTTAGAAGCCCGCTATTTGCAACAATTGGGTCAAGACGCTCCTTTTCCGGAAGGCGGTTATCACGGGGAAGATTTAATTACGACGGTAAAAGGCTTAATCTCCAAAGTGGGGGATAAATATCTCGCGGTGGACCCCAGTTTGAGGCGGGAGCTTCTGGTAAGGTATGCTCTTGATGAAAAAATGCGGAGTATCCGTGAGACTCTGGAGGATTTTGGTGTTACTTATGATGTTTGGTTCAGTGAACAATCTCTCCACGATTCTGGTGCCGTGCGTTCGACGTTAGAAGAGCTTCAAAAGAAAGAATATATCTATGAAAAAGAAGGGGCCCTCTGGCTTAAGTCAACCCTTTTCGGAGATGAAAAGGACGAAGTCGTTGTCAGAAGCAATGGAACCCCTACGTATTTTGCGGCAGATATTGCTTATCACCGCAATAAGTTTGACCGTGGCTTTGACAACGTCATTAATGTTTGGGGAGCCGATCATCATGGACATGTGGCCCGGATGAAGGGGGCAATGTCAGCTTTAGGGTATGATGCGGATAATTTGACAATTATTTTGATGCAGCTTGTACGCCTGATACAGGGCGGTGAAGTTGTTAAAATGTCCAAGCGTTCCGGACAATACATTACCTTACGGGAGTTAATGGAGGAAGTTGGCAAAGACGCGGCTCGTTTCTTCTTTAATCTTCGCGACCCAGATTCTACGGTAGATTTTGATATGGATTTAGCGAAGGCACAATCATCGGATAATCCGGTGTACTATGTTCAATACGCTCACGCACGTTTATCCAGTATTTTAAGGCAAGCTCATGAACTGGGAGATACCGGCGATCCTAGTGAAGAAGATCTGAAATTATTAATTTCTCCGGAGGAGCGGGATCTCCTGAAGAAAATGGCGGATTTTCCCTCCGAGATTATGGTTGCGGCTCGATTGCTGGAACCCCATCGTTTAGCCCGTTATGTCTTGGATCTGGCAGGATTATTCCATACGTTTTATAATAGTCAACGGGTACTGATTGAGGATGAATCATTGCGTCGAGCCCGTCTTGGTCTTGTCCGGGCAGTCAAGCAAATTATCGCCAATTCATTAGGTATTCTCGGGGTGTCAGCTCCGGAAAAGATGTGAGGTTCTCAGATTATTTTTTCGATTTAAATAATGGTTGGCAGGAAATATTTAGGGGTGGACCGAATATAGTGGTATTCAAAACGACGAAGGGCGGTGGAGCTTTGAGCCACTCTTTAAGTAAAAAGGATAAACCAACAGAAGCAGATATTGCTTATGAGGTTCTAAAGTCCCAGGGTAACCCTATGCATTATCAGATTTTAATAGAGGAAGTCTTACAACGTTTGGGGATTTCCAAGGAGGCTGTACGGATTGCTGAAGCGCTGACTAAGATTAACCTCGACACCCGCTTTACATTTCATGGGCGTGGTGAATGGGGGTTAAAGGTTTGGGAACCGCCAAAAGCCACCCGGCGTTCCTCTGCAATTACATTGATGAATAAGATTGCGGAGGATGAGGAAGACGACGATAATAAACTAGACGTTGATGCTGAGGATCTGGAATATGATCCCTTAGATGAGGATTCCCTTGATAGCGAAGAAGAGGATTTTGCAGAGACGTCCGAAGCACAGTCTGAAGAAAAATGGTAAGAATAAGGAAGTATGAACAACACTTGCCAAAGGATGTCCGGCTTGACATCCTTTGGCAGTCTAGCTAAAATAGATGAATAAGATACGAGAAAGGAAACAAATTGACACGATTCTTTGTGTCAATAAGTTCTTTTGGCGTGATAAAGTAAAGCTAGTGCAACTTGCAGACTAGCTTTATTTATGTGTTTCAGTGCGGTCTATATTTAAGGTCTGAAAGGAAATGGTAAAGCGCATGACAAAATTTATTTTCGTGACAGGCGGTGTTGTATCATCATTAGGTAAGGGGATTACAGCCGCGTCTTTGGGGTGTCTATTAAAAAATAGAGGGTTAAAAGTCGCCATTCAAAAGTTCGATCCCTATATCAACGTTGACCCCGGAACAATGAGCCCTTATCAACATGGTGAAGTGTTTGTAACGGATGATGGAGCAGAGACGGATTTAGACTTGGGCCACTATGAGCGCTTTATTGATGTACCTGTATCCAAAAACAGCAATGTTACAACCGGAAAGATTTATTGGTCCGTTTTACGCAAAGAACGCAAAGGGGATTATCTTGGAGGGACGGTTCAAGTTATTCCTCATGTTACCAATGAAATTAAAGAACGGGTTTACCGTGTGGCTCGAGAGAGTCATCCTGATTTTGTCATCACTGAAATCGGCGGAACGGTTGGAGATATTGAATCATTGCCGTTTCTTGAGGCCATCCGTCAGATGAAAAAGGATATCGGTCCGGAGAATGTGATTTACATACATGTTACTCTGGTTCCTTATTTACCAATGTCGGGCGAACTGAAAACCAAGCCGACTCAGCATTCTGTCAAAGAGCTGAGGGGTATTGGCATTCAACCGACTATTATTATTTGTCGGTCTGAAAAAGATCTCTCCAAAGAAATGAAAGAGAAATTAGCTTTGCTTTGTGACGTTGAGCCAGAGGCTATTATCCCTTGCGTGGATGCTTCAACAATCTATGAGGTTCCTTTGATGCTCCAAAAAGAAGGACTTGATGATATTGTTCTTCGTCGCTCGGGAATCCAGGCTCCTGCCGCAGACATGACATCTTGGAAAGAGATGGTTGAAAGAATTAAATCCCCTACCTTAGAGACCGAGATTGCCATTGTGGGCAAATATGTTGAATTGCCTGATGCCTACTTGAGTGTTGCCGAAGCTTTGCGTTCGGCAGGAACTGAGCATGGGGCCAAGGTTAAGATCCGCTGGATTAACTCCGAAGATATTGAAGAAGAATCCGCTGAAAAGTACCTTGAAGGGGTTAACGGCATTCTGGTCCCCGGTGGGTTTGGCAATAGAGGAATTGAAGGGAAAATCGAAGCGATTCGTTATGCCCGGGAACAAAAGATTCCCTTTTTGGGGATATGTTTAGGCATGCAGACGGCGATCATCGAGTTTGCTCGTAATGTTTGCGGGATGGCAAACGCCAACAGTACGGAATTTGATACTGACACACCTTACCCGGTGATTGATATCCTTCCTGAGCAGAAGGATGTTGAGGATAAGGGCGGAACGATGCGCTTAGGAATTTCTCCTGCCAAGCTCGTTGAGGGCAGTGAGGCATTTCGGGCTTATCAAGATCAAGTGATCTACGAGAGGCATCGTCATCGTTATGAGGTTAATAACCAGTATCGCGGTGAACTGGAAGCTGCGGGATTGCGTTTTTCAGGGACATCGCTGGATGGTCGGCTTGTTGAAATTACCGAATATCCGGAGCATCCTTGGTTTGTGGCGTCGCAGTTTCATCCGGAGTTTAAGTCTCGTCCCAATCGGGCTCATCCGCTGTTTAGAGAGTTTATTAGAGCGGCCCTTAAGTAGGGGACTTGTGTCACACAGCGCTCAGTCTTACGACACAGAGCAAACTACCGTTCAAGCTCTTTTCTCTGGGGAGCGGGGTACCCGCCATATGCGCCCGCAGGGTACTATGCCATCCATGGCGTACCCTGCACTAGGCACATCCTGTGCCGTCGTCCAGGCGCAATGGCGGCAGCGCACATCCCTGTGCGCTGCCCCGTATCTGGGGTCGCTTTCACGGAGTTTGCTTTTCTGCTTACGTAAGAGACTTCGCGCTTGCGTGACACTGCGTCCTGGTTTCGAGACGTGTTGGGGTCGTTCTTTGGAGACGCTTTGAATAACATTTTGGGGACGGTCCTTTTGACACGCTTTGAAGAGCCCTGGAGATGACACATTTCATGCGCATTCGTCTGAATTTAGATATGGGATGATTCTTTTGCCCGAGATAAGCTGAGGAGACAGGGGGGACGGGTCTCTTGTCTCCTTTTGATGAGACAAGAGACCCGTCCCTCTGTCTCGCCCGCCTCGATTTAAGGGGATCGCACGTACTCTCCTTGCATAAGTTTGCCTCGTTTGATTAGCTAAAGGGAACCATGGCAAGAATGGAAAGAGGGGGGAAGTTGACGAATGGCTTATGTGGCACGTTGGATTGATCAGAGCGAGCGATCGCGTTTTAATACGTTTTTAGCCGGTCATAAAAAAGGACATGTGCTCCAGTCTTGGGAATGGGGAGAAATCAAGAACCATACTGAGTGGGAACCTTGGAGGCTGGTTGTTGAAGAAGACGGGGAGATCGTTGCAGCGGTTTCTATTTTAGAACGTAAGATTCCGGTTGTGGGTATTCCCATTTTTTACGCTTCCCGGGGGCCTGTTCTTGATTTGGAAGATACTGCTCTGTTTGACTTTGTGCTGGCGGAGATTCGGAAGTTAGCGAAGAAAAGGGGGGCTATTTTCCTTAAAGTTGATCCGGATGTTCCTTCTTTAGAAAAAGAGCTGGAACAATTTTTGGTGTCTCGTGGGTTCCGCTCTGCGGAGACTGGAAAGGGATTTGAGGGGGTTCAGCCGAAATATGTGTTTCGTTTGGATATATCCCCCGCTGAGGATGAGCTGTTAGCGAATATGCAGCAAAAAACGCGTTATAATATTCGTTTGGCTCAGAAAAAGGGAGTTGTGATTCGACGAGGAACACGAGAGGATTTGCCGGAGTTTTATCGTGTTTTAAAAGAGACAACTGAGCGCGACCAATTCTTGGTACGTGCTTATTCTTATTTTGAAGATCTTTATGACTCTTTAGTTCCGGCAGGATTAGGAGAATTGTTTATCGGCGAATTTGAAGGGAAGATTATCGCCGGAACGTTGGCCTTTGTGATTGGCAATAAAGCCTGGTACATATATGGGGCATCTTCGAATTCCCACCGAAATGTTATGCCTAATTACTTAATTCAATGGGAAATGATTCGCTGGGCGAAGTCCTTGGACTGTACTTTGTATGATTTCCGGGGGGTTCCGGGACATTTGACCGAGGATAATCCGCTCTATGGGCTTTATCGATTTAAGAAGGGCTTTAATGGGGAATATACGGAATTTATTGGGGAATGGGATTTGGTTTATCGCCCCCTGATTTATTCCTTATGGAATCATTTAGAACCGATTTATTCTGATGTGGTTAAAGGAGTTATCGGTAAGATGCGGCAAAGGCGGAGGGGATGAGGACATGACAGGAACCTGGATTGAGGTCGATCTGGATGCTGTTGTGGGTAATTATCGCGAAATTATAAAACAGCTTCGACCTGGGGCACGATGTATGGCAGTTGTTAAGGCTGACGGTTATGGTTTAGGTGCGGTTGAAGTGGCCAGAGCCTTAGAGCGAGAGGGCTGTGAAGCCTTTGCTGTTACGAAAGTAGAAGAAGGGCTTGTCCTGCGGGAGCATGGCATTAAAGGAATTATTCTGGTATTAGGGCCGACGATTAAAGAAGAGTGGGAGCAGGCTATAAAAGCGGAATTACAATTGACGCTTTCTGAAATTTCCTGGGTAGACGAGCTGAATGCTGCAAGTGCACGCATGGAAGAGGAAGGTTTCCCGCAAGTAAAGGTTCATCTTAAGCTTGAGACAGGAATGGGGCGAACGGGATTTTGGCCGGCGGAGCTGGAGGGGTTGGCCAAGGTTTTGGGACGGGCTTCTCACATTGAAGTTGTGGGAGCTTATACTCATTTTGCCCGAGCGGCGCAAAGGGACAAGAGGTATACTTTGGAACAATATAAGCGTTTTCAGGAGTCCTTAACTTGTTTAAGAGATTTGGGAATTTCCCCTCTTTGGCAACATGTTTGCAACAGCGCAGCGTTCTTGGATTATCCCGAGTGGCATCATAGTTTTGTGCGAATTGGGACATTGCTGGTAGGACACTATCCCGGTGAAGGCTTTGCCGGGAGGATAAATTTACGTGATCCGTGGACTGCGAAAAGCCGAGTTGTACAATTGCGGAAGGTTCCTAAAGGAACATTTGTAGGATATCAGAGCATTTTTCGAACGAAATCGGAGACGCAGTTAGCGGTTATTCCTGTGGGTTATGCAGATGGCTTTGGCGTAACCCCCCATTTTGTACCTCAAGGCCTCATTGACTTTATTAAAATTGTTATAAAGAATTTTGCGGCCTTATTGGGAATAACTCTTGGTCAAGAAAGGGTAGTGCTGAAAGGTCGATCCATTCGAGTTGCGGGAAAAATAGGTATGCAGTTAACGGTTTTGGATATTGGCAATGAGAACTGTGTCTTAGGGGATGAGGTCAAAATACCCTTGCGCCGCACGTTAGCAAATCCTCGGATACCCAGAATATATCGACAAGATGAACAAATATTGTCAAAACGGGTTATAAAAGAAGGAGTTTTACCGCTATATACAGAATATTCCTCCATGACAGAAACTTGATGGGAAAGGGATGTAGCATGTGGCTAGAATTCTTATTGTCGATGATCAGCTCGGGGTTAGACGCCTGCTTTTTGAGACCTTTCGGGAGGATCAACATGAGGTTGAAATGGCTGCAAATGGAGTAGAAGCCCTTCGTTTGTTTGAATCGTTTGGACCTGATCTCATCTTAATGGATATGAAAATGCCCGGAATGAATGGTTTGGAAACGTTAGAGAAGATTCGTGCCTTAAATCGTCAGGTAGGAGTAATTATGATGACAGCTTATGGTGATATTCAAAATATGGAACAAGCAAAGGACTTAGGAATCCTTTGCTATATGGGGAAACCCTTTGACTTATTTGAATTAAGAGAGCGAGTGCGAGCGATCTTAAAAACTATATAAGTCTATTATTTTGCTATGGTTAGCAAAGGTCAAAAGGTGCAAGCGTTATAAGTGCCAGCTAAGTTTGGCGGGAGTATCTGCTCTCGCCTATCACTTTTTTTGTTGAGGTAATGGCAGGAAAATCTTCTTATATGACGAAATATAAGCTGTAGGAAGAGGTGGGAAATATGATTCTAACAACGAACTCGACCATAGCAATTCAGTGTCCCAAATGTGGGGAGCTAGAATTTCATGCCCTCTCTCTCTTTGCATTTTCTCAACAAGGACGAAAGAATCTGCATTGTGGTTGCGGTTTGCAATTGATTTCAGTAGCCAGCCGGAACCGTCAACAGTTCAATATCAGTTATGCTTGCGCTTACTGTGGGCAGACTCATTATTTAAAATTAAACCGTCGTGCCATTTGGGGAAAAGAGGCTTTGCCTCTGGTTTGTCCTACAGTGGAGGCTTCCGTAGGATATATTGGCCCCAAGCAGAAAGTTACACAGGCATGTCATGAACGTGAAAAATCCATTGGGGAATTGGCTGTGGAACTGGGTTATCAAGAAGAATTTGAAAACCCAGAAGTTATGCTTCGGATTTTAGATCATCTTCATTCTTTAGCCAAGCAAGGAGATTTGGGCTGCGCTTGCGGCAATCATCAATTATCGTTTGAGTTGTTACCTGATCGAATTGAACTATACTGTGAATGCTGTGAGGCTGTGGGAGTTATTTATGCAGACAGCTCGGATAATGTTCGACAAGTTGAAGGCATAAACTCAATGTATTTGGAAGAAAATAAGACTTGGAGAATTAACAGCCCTTTACGTGGGCAGCCTCTTTCTAAAACAAATAAGGAGGAAGAAAAGTGGCGTTAGTCTCGCGGGATTTTGAGAAGAATTCTGAAAATCTTCGGAGGAAAATCCTAAAGAGATAAGATCCTCGTAAAATGCTCGGATCGGCTCGGGAAACTGTCTGAGAAATAATTCTCAAGTAGGTCTTGGCAGTAAGAAAGCTTAATCTTGTAAGAAGGCGGTGTAGTATGCAATTTTTTTTAGATACAGCGAATTTGGATGAAATTAAAAAAGCTTGGGACATGGGCGTGATCGCAGGGCTTACAACTAACCCGAGTTTAGTGGCTAAGGAAGGAAAAGACTTTTACGAACTGCTGCATACAGTGACTGAAATTATTGACGGACCGATCAGTGCTGAGGTTATCGCGCTTGACTACGAAGGCATGCTTAAGGAAGCTCGTGATCTGGCAGCGATTCATAAGAATATTGTTGTTAAAATTCCCATGACTGAGGACGGCCTCAAGGCCGTGAAGACCCTTAGCGCCGAGAACATAAAAACGAATGTCACGCTTATTTTTTCCGCGAATCAGGGTTTGTTGGCAGCCAGAGCCGGAGCAACCTATGTAAGTCCTTTTTTGGGACGGCTTGATGATATAGGTGAGAATGGACTTAACTTGGTGGCTGATTTGTGTGAGATTTTCCAAGTACATGACATAGATACGAAAGTGATTGCCGCAAGTATTCGTAATCCGATCCATGTTACAGAAGCTGCAAAGTTAGGAGCAGATTATGCTACGGTGCCCTTCTCCGTCTTGAGGCAGTTGTTCCGGCACCCGCTGACGGATGCAGGGATTGATAAATTTATGGCGGATTGGAAAAAACTTAAGGCTTAAGTGGTTTAGGCTAAAATTCCAGAATTGATCTCAAAAAAGTAAGATGTGGCATCAGCTAATCGAATGATGATTGGCTGATGCCAACATTTTTGTATAACTTTGCCTTAATCTTCTGGCATGTAGTGGTTGAAAAGCCCCTAAAAGTATGTCACAATAAAACGCAAGAGCATAAATGTGATACATATTGGAAGTTTGGGCAAGCGTACAGGACTTCGAATATTATAACTAACGAAGATTTCGGGGATTATTAAAAGGGGGCTATTTAAATGGAACGTGAACTTACCATGGAATTTGCAAGGGTAACTGAAGCTGCGGCCTTGGCATCGGCGAGATGGGTAGGATTAGGGGATAAAGAAGCTGCGGACAACGCTGCGGTTGAAGCAATGCGGGCGGTATTTGACACGATTCATATGGATGGGACAGTAGTAATCGGTGAAGGGGAAATGGATGAAGCCCCCATGCTTTATATCGGAGAACGCGTGGGTAATGGAGAAAGCCCGGAATTGGATGTTGCTGTAGACCCTCTGGAAGGGACAAATATTGTAGCCAAAGGGGTTGCCGGAGCGATTGCTGTTGTGGCTATTGCTTCGAAAGGGTGTTTATTGCATGCTCCGGATATGTACATGGACAAAATTGCGGTTGGGCCAGCAGCTGCAGGAAAAATTAATATTGATGCACCTGTGGCGGAGAATGTCGCCAATGTAGCGAAAGCTTTGGGAAAGAGTATGGCTGAAATGACGGTTGTTATCTTAGATCGCCCCCGCCATCAAAAATTAATTCAAGAAGTGCGCAATTGCGGTGCAAGAGTACGCCTCATAACTGATGGAGATGTTTCTCCGGCTGTTGCCTGTGCTTTTGAAGATACAGGTGTTGATATGATGATGGGAATCGGCGGAGCACCGGAAGGGGTTCTCGCTGCTGCTGCTTTGCGCTGCATGGGCGGAGAGATGCAAGGACGCTTGTGGCCGGAAAATGAAGAGGATGTCGCCCGGGCAAAGGCTTTGGGGATTGAAGATGTTCACAAATTATTGACAATGGATGATTTAGTGAGAAGTGACGATGTCTTTTTCGCAGCAACGGGAATCACAGAGGGCTCACTTTTACGAGGGGTGACTTTTACTCCAAAAGGTGCTTTAACCCATACAGTTGTCATTCGAGGAAAGTCGGGGACCGTTCGTTTTATCGAAGCCCGGCATCGTTTTGACAAGAAACCTCAATATGCCATGAAAGGCTGTCTTGATACAAACGTATAATTCATTTCAAGTTAGGAGAAGATACCTCAATAACTGTCGGATATTGCCCTTTGGGCTGCAGCGGTTTTGTAATACGATCAGAAAGTATAACCTTTGGTTGTATACTGCAAGAAGGGCTAATTCGTGCGAAGACAGTGTCTTCAAGGGCTAGCTAAGTTTTCTTTAAACTATTGACCTTTGAACATTTCTTGTGTTAAAATAGTAAGAGTTGACTGGAATCGTGTCATGAACGGGTGCGGCAAAAAGGCGCCTCGATCCAACTGGGAAAGAAGGTGAAGACATGAAAGAAAAAATTCACCCGAAATACGAACAAACCACTGTGACATGTGCTTGCGGTGAGGTCATTCACACAGCAAGTACTAAGAAAGATATCAAAGTGGAAATTTGTTCGAAATGCCATCCCTTTTATACCGGGGTACAGCGTTTTGTCGATGCTGGCGGACGGGTTGATCGGTTTAAAAAGAAATATGGGATGTAAACAACGGCCTGCGGTCGTTGCTGAACGAAGAGCAGAGCGCAAGCTCTGCTCTTTGCGGCATATTGGAAAATATTTATTAGTATGGGGGCGGACAATGCTCGCTATGGAGGCGACGATATTTGGCCTACAGTAATATTACCGTAAAAGGACAAATGGCTTATGCCCCCGCAAGCTCGGCACAAGCCGAGTTTTCTTTACACTATCGGACCTCCATGTCGCTGAGCGGCATCACTGATGAATGGATACTATAGTTTCCGGGGCAGAAAGTAGAACCTTCGGATGAACTTTTTGGTAACGGCTTATGACACGTGATACTTTTAAAAAGCATAGTTTATTATGGCCGAAGAAAAATAATTACATGAGGAGAGCGGCGGATGGATAGACCAGTCCAATATGGCGGCCAGGCCGTCATAGAAGGGGTCATGATGCGCGGGCCACGGGAGAGTGCAATTGCGGTCAGACTTCCTAATGGTGAGATTGAGGTAACTTGTTTAAAAATCCATCCTTGGGCCACTAAACCAATTTGGAAACTGCCCTTGATTCGGGGAGTAGTGGCCTTGATAGATTCTTTAGTCGTCGGGACACGGGCCTTAACGTTTTCGGCTAACCGTTCGATGGGGGAAGAAGACGGTGGTGAAAGCGAAGAACTTGGTTTTTGGGAATTGGCCTTAACCATTGGATTGGCTTTTGGCTTAGGTCTGCTGCTGTTTGTCGGTTTGCCGACAGGTGTGGCTCACTTGTTTCAGGGAAAGGTGACGGGGACTTTTTGGCAAAACATCTTAGAGGGAGCAATACGGTTAGCAGTATTTTTTATCTATATTGTGATAATTTCAAGGCTTAAAGATATTCAAAGAGTTTTTCAATACCATGGGGCTGAGCATAAGGCGATTTTCACCTATGAAGCAGGGAAAGATCTAACCGTGGAAAACGCGCGTTCTTTTTCCAGGCTCCATCCACGATGCGGAACGAGTTTTCTGCTCATCGTTGTTGTAGTAAGCATCTTTGTTTTTGCTTTTGTCGGTCTGCATCCTTTATGGTGGCGTATACTCTCTCGTGTGCTGCTAATGCCTGTAGTTGCTGGCCTTGCTTATGAGATTCTGAAGTTTTCCGCACGGCATCTGGAATCGCCTCAGTTTCGATGGCTTATTCTTCCGGGATTGATGCTCCAAAAATTAACGACACGTGAACCAGATGATTCTCAGCTTGAAGTTGCCTTAGCTGCTTTGAAGGGTGTTTTGGATTCGGGTCAAGAACTTACGTAATTTTGAGGTGTAAATAATGTTAGAGAAACTTTATGAAATAGAACGGAAATATGACGAGCTTACTGAGCTTCTCAGTGACCCAGAGATAATTTCCAATCAGACAGAATGGCAAAAATATGCCAAAACCCAGGCAGGTATGACAAATCTTGTTACGGCCTTCCGAGAATACCAAGAAGTTCTGCGTGAATTAGAAGAAACGGAAAAGCTTCTGCAGGAAAAGCTTGATCCTGAGATGCAGGAGATGGCCGAACAGGAGCGGGATGAATTAAAAAATCGATCCGTACAGCTTGAAGAGACTATGAGAATCTTACTCTTACCAAAAGATCCTAATGATGAAAAAAATGTGATTATGGAAATTCGTGCAGGGGCAGGCGGAGAAGAAGCGGCACTCTTTGCAGGGGATCTCTACAAGATGTATACGCGATATGCCGAAGGGCAAGGCTGGAGAACAGAGGTCCTAAGCGCCAGTTACACGGATATTGGCGGTTATAAAGAAGTGATTTTCATTGTCGAAGGTAATGGGGCCTATAGCAAGCTGAAGTTTGAGAGTGGCGTACACCGGGTCCAGCGGATTCCTACCACTGAATCAGGCGGAAGAATTCATACTTCAACAGCCACTGTTGCCGTGCTGCCTGAAGCTGAAGAAGTGGAGGTTTCCATTAACCCTAACGATTTGCGGATTGATATCTTTTGCGCCAGCGGGCCCGGAGGCCAATGTGTTAATACGACTCAATCTGCGGTAAGAATTACCCATATACCTACGGGGATTATTGCGACTTGTCAAGATGAGAAATCACAGCTTAAAAATAAAGAGAAGGCTTTACGTGTTTTACGTGCTCGTATTTTAGAAAAGGCTCAGGAAGAAGCTATGGGTGAGCAGGCATCTGAACGCCGAAGCCAAGTTGGCACCGGGGACCGGAGCGAGCGCATTCGAACTTATAATTTCCCGCAAGGAAGGGTAACGGACCATCGGATAGGCCTTACGCTCCATCGCCTGGAAACAATCCTGGCAGGAGATATGGAGGAAATCATTCAAGCTCTGATTACTTCAGATCAAGCCGAACGATTAAAGAACGAAATAGCTTAAACCGGTTATTACCAATGCAGAAGCGGGTTCTTAGTAGTTCTATCTTTGTTGGTTAGTTTGACTGAAATGTTGCTGAGAACATGATTATAAGAAATTGAAAAAAATTGATGCTGAGCATTAAGCGTCGAATCGGGAGGTCTTAGTGGTCTTGAATGTTCTGGAAGGAATGCGCTGGGGTGAGGCGCAGCTTCTGGCGGAGAAAATTGATAATGCCCGTTTTGATGCTGATATGTTGCTGGCCGAAATCCTCAAGGTCTCACGGGACAAACTTTATTTTGAGCGGGAGCGCACCTTAAGCAAGGAAGAGGAACGCGTTTTTAAGAACTGGATAGCCAGGCGTTCGGAACACGAGCCTCTTCAGTATATTTTAAAATGTCAGGAGTTTATGGGGCTGACCTTTTATGTTGACGAAGGGGTGCTGATTCCCCGTGCGGATAGCGAAACATTGGTTGAAACCTGGCTTAGAATTGTCCGTGATGAGGAACAACAAGGGCAAGAAGAGAAAATAAAAGTTGCAGATCTTTGTACAGGAAGCGGTGCTCTGGCTATATCCATGGCCTATTATTGTCCAAAGGCAGAGGTTGTGGGAACCGACATTTCCTCTCGGGCTCTAGAGGTAGCTCGGCAGAATGCTGTCAGCATAGGGGTTGAAGTGAATTGGCGGGAAGGGGACTTCGTCGCCCCTATTAGAGGGGAACGTTGGGATTGGATTATCTCTAATCCTCCCTATGTGAAAAAGGCTGATTACCTTCAATGTGCGCCGGAGATATTTCGGGAACCTGCCATAGCTTTTTTAGGCGGACAAGATGGTTTGGAGTTCTATCGCCGGCTGGCAGGGGAGGCTCGGACTCTCTTAAAGCTGGATGGGAAAATTTTGCTGGAAATTGGTTGGGATCAAGGAAACGATGTTTGTAATATTTTTCAAGAACAAGGTTTTACGACTCATGTGTACCCGGATTTAGCAGGGCGAGACCGGGTGATCTTAGCGAGGTGAGCATCAATGCAGACAAAACGAGTCTATATTAATGGGGAATGTCCGGAGCCTGAACTGATTTCTGAAGGCGCAAATTGGCTTCGCGCAGGCGAACTTGTGGCTTTTCCAACAGAAACCGTTTATGGCTTAGGAGCAAATGCCCTCGATGCTGCGGCGTGCGCCAAGATTTTCGCTGCCAAAGGCAGACCCCAGGATAACCCTCTGATTGTTCATATTTGCAGCCGAGAGATGGCTGATAGATTAACCGATGGATGGACAGCTGAAGCAGAGCTATGTGTTCATCATTTTTGGCCCGGACCTTTAACCTTGGTGCTTAGAAAAAAACCGATTATACCGGATGTCGTCACAGCCGGATTGCCGAATATAGCGCTGCGGATGCCCAGCCATCCTGTGGCCTTGCGCCTAATTGAAGAATCCGGCCTTCCTATCGCGGCACCAAGTGCCAATCTATCCGGAAAGCCAAGCCCGACCAATGGGAGTCACGTCTGGCGTGATCTGAAAGGGAAAATTCCTCTGATTCTTGATGCAGGGGTTTGCTCCGTTGGGTTAGAATCTACGGTTCTTGATTTAAGTGGGGACATACCGACGATTTTGCGTCCGGGTGGTATTACAAGGGAACAGTTGGAGGAAGTCCTGGGGAAGGTTGAGGTAGATGTTCCCAAGGAGAACCAAGCCCCTAAAGCACCGGGAATGAAGTACCGCCACTACTCTCCTCAGGGAGAGATGATTTTACTGGTAGGTTCTTCAGATCGTGTTGTACATCGCATGGGCCTGGAAATCCAGCGCGGGCATGCTCGATTGAAAAAGGTTGGGATTCTTTGCACTCTGGAAAGTGCCCCTTTACTGCACAATCTGCTTCCGGATCTTCTCTTTGTTTTAGGGTCAAAAGAACGGCCTCATGAAATAGCGGCAAATTTATTTGAAGGATTGCGGATTTGCGATGAACAAGGTATGGATTTGATTTTGACAGAAGGAATGGAAGAAGAAACCGGTCTAGGGGCAGCCATTATGAACCGCTTGCAGAAGGCGGCCGGGCAAAGGATTGAATTCCTCTAAGCTTAACCCCGTCTAAGAGACCCTTCCCTCAGCATATACATAGGGAGAACGGGGGGAAGGATATTGAATTTAGCGTGGGTTATTGCTGTGGCAATTGCTTTAGGCACGGATGCGTTCTCTTTATCGCTGGCCATTGGCCTATCCGGAATCCGGAAAGGCTTAATGCTGAAATTAATTATAGTGGTAGCCGCTTTTCATGTGCTGATGCCTTTAGGCGGGATGATCTTGGGTCAGGCCTTAGGGGCAATTTTAGGTCAATTTGCAAGCTGGATTGGTGCCGTGATAATTATTGGTTTGGGAGGACATGTGTTCTATAAAGTCTATCGCCCTACGGTAGAACGATTTTCCTTCGCTGAAGCTAAAAGGGCCATGCTGCAAAGAAAATTATTTAGGGACATTTCCTATAAGGGATGGAGCCTGTATGTGTTGGCCGCCAGCGTCAGTTTGGATGCCTTGACCGTCGGTTTTTCGCTTGGGACCTTTGGCTTCAATATCTTGATCAGTGTTATGGTAATGGGTCTTATTGCCGGATTGATGACTGGTTTGGGGTTGTTCTTAGGCCGCATCATAGGGACACGTTTGGGAGATAAGGCTGAATTATTAGGCGGTATAGCCTTGTTCTTAATCGGCGTAAAATTGCTTTTCTGATGAGGTGGCATTATGTCGTTGAAATTGTTATTTATTTGCACAGGCAATACTTGCCGGAGTCCCATGGCCGAAAGGCTTGCCCGTGAACTTTTGGGAGAAGAGGTTCAAGTCGGTTCGGCAGGAATAGCGGCTTGGGAGGGTGAAAGGGCAAGTGTTCAGGCCATTGAGGTTCTTAGAGAAAGAAATTTGGATTTATCGGATCACCGTTCCAAGCAAATTAGTACAGAACTGATGACGGAGGCAGACTGGATTATCCCCATGACCCAAGCTCAGGAAAACAGCCTCAAACAGCGTTTTCCGGAATTTGCTCCCAAAATACGCTGTTTAGGGAGATGGGGAGAGCAGAGACGAGATATTCAAGATCCGTGGATGGGCTCGGTTGCCGATTATCGTCGAACAGCGTTAGAAATAGAAGAGTTATTACATTTATTAAAGGAACGTTTGAATGAGGGAGCCGAGAAACCATAGAGGTGAGCATAAGACAGAAGAAAGATGCTTAAACTAGCGACATTGTCGCTAGTTTTTGTATGTTTTTTATTTTGCAGGGATTTTGTTGCTATTTGTAGAACTGAATAATATTTAGAAAAGATGGAGGAATTAATGTGAGAGTTGTTCTGGGAGCAGACCACGGTGGATATGAGCTTAAGGAGGCCATACGTGCTCACCTAGAGTCACAAGGATATGAGGTTCGGGATGAAGGGACTCATTCCAATGAATCGGTGGATTATCCTTTGTATGGTTTTGCCGTAGGAAATGCCATTCTCAAGGGTGAAGCTGATTTAGGAATAGCCTGTTGCGGAACAGGACAGGGTATATCTATGGCGGCCAATAAACTTCCGGGAATTCGTTCTGCCGTCTGCACAGATACATTTTCGGCAAGGATGGCCCGGGAACATAATAATGCCAATGTTCTAGCCTTAGGAGGTCGGGTTATAGGCATTGGCCTTGCCCTTGACATTGTGGATATCTTTTTGAAAACTGAGTTTTCCGGGGGCAGACATGCCAGGCGAATAAATTTGATTACTGACATAGAACTTGGCAAGAGAGTATAACATTAGTCCAGTGAAGGGGGGCCTTATACGTGGAAAAGGATGCTGCGCAAAAACTTCAAGAATTAGCTATTAAGTGGGAAGAAATTTTAGACAAATTTTTTCAACAAGTAACACTGCGTTCACGGCAAATTCTTGTCTTAGGGTGCAGTACTAGTGAGGTAGTCGGACATCGTATAGGGCAAGGAAGCAGTTTAGATGTTGCTGAGACATTGTTGCCGCCATTATTGGAAAGGGTTCAGCAAAAAGGAATTTATTTAGCGGTTCAAGGTTGTGAACATATTAATCGTGCCTTAGTGGTAGAAGAATCTTGCGCAGAACATTACGGCTTGGAGGTTGTCACAGTGCTGCCGGCGCTTCATGCCGGAGGAGCTATGACTGTAAAAGCATGGGAGTCCTTTTCCTCGCCGGTTATGGTAGAGCGCATCCAAGGCCATGCCGGGATCGATGTAGGGGACACGTTTATCGGCATGCATTTGCGTCCGGTTGTTATCCCTGTTCGGATTCATGTTAAAGAATTAGGGGAAGCCCATCTTACCTTAGCCGGGACTCGCCCGCGCCTTATCGGCGGTCCTCGGGCCAGATACGAATAATCCGGGAGCAAAAAGTAATAATTATTCTTCAAACTAAATGATAGGAGCGAGTAACATGGATTATATTAATCAATGGGTTAAACCACAGGATCCCGAAGTTGCCAAAGCGATGGAACAGGAGGAAAATCGTCAGAGACAAACTATTGAACTGATTGCCTCGGAAAACTTTGTGAGCAGAGCAGTTTTAGCAGCTCAAGGTTCAGTTATGACCAATAAGTATGCGGAAGGTTACCCAGGCAAACGTTACTATGGGGGATGCGAATATGTTGATGTTGTAGAAAATTTGGCTCGGGAACGAGTGAAAAAAATCTTTGGCGCAGAGCATGCCAATGTTCAGCCTCATTCAGGCTCTCAAGCCAATATGGCGGTTTATTTTGCTATGTTGAAACCAGGGGATACAGTGTTAGGAATGAATTTGTCCCATGGTGGACATCTGACCCACGGAAGTCAAGTGAATATCTCCGGAACCTATTTTAACTTTGTATCTTATGGTGTTGATAAGCAGACGGAACGCATTGATTATGAAGAGGTTCGAAAAACGGCCCAGGAACACAGGCCGAAGTTAATTGTTGCAGGGGCCAGCGCTTATCCGCGGATCATTGATTTCGTAAAAATGCGGGAAATTGCTGACGAAGTCAACGCGTTATTTATGGTTGATATGGCACATTTCGCCGGGTTAGTAGCGGCAGATCTTCATCCCTCTCCGGTACCCTATGCCCACTTTGTAACATCGACGACTCATAAGACGTTAAGGGGTCCGCGAGGAGGTCTGATTCTATGCAAGGAGGAATACGCTCAGGCCATTGACAAAGCCATTTTCCCCGGAATTCAGGGAGGCCCTCTCATGCACGTTATTGCCGCCAAGGCGGTTGCCTTTGGAGAAGCTCTGCAGCCGGAATTTAAAGAGTATCAAAAACATATTGTGGAGAACGCCAAAGCGTTGGCCCAAAACTTAGTAGAAAAGGGTTTCCGACTCGTATCGGGAGGAACAGACAACCACCTGATGCTTGTGGACGTAAAACCGAAAGGTTTAACCGGAAAAGAAGCCGAACATATCCTCCATGAAGTCGGTATTACGGTCAATAAAAATACCATACCTTTTGAAACAGAAAGTCCTTTTGTAACCAGTGGAATTCGCATCGGTACTCCGGCGGTTACCACTCGGGGGATGAATCCTCAGGCCATGGCTCGAATCGCCGACGCTATAGACCTTGCCTTGACCTCACACCATGAACCTGATAAACTAGCGAAGGCACAAGGAATTGTCAGTGCATTATGTGCTGAATATCCTTTATACGCTAATTTAAATTAGGAGTTGAGACCAGAACATGGCAAAACTTCAAGTCCTTGATCATCCTCTCATTCAGCATAAGTTATCATTAATTCGCGACGAAAAGACGGGTTCCAAAGAATTTCGAGAACTTGTAGAAGAAGTCGCGATGTTGATGGCATATGAAGTAACCCGTGATTTTCCCCTTCAGGAAGTTGAAGTCCAAACACCGGTAGCTGTTGCCAAAACTAAAGTAATTTCCGGACGAAAGGTTGGCTTGGTCCCTATTCTGCGTGCAGGTTTGGGCATGGTAGACGGTATGCTTCGGCTGATTCCAGCGGCGAAAGTTGGACACGTAGGATTGTACCGGGACCCGGAAACTCTTTCTCCTGTGGAGTATTATTGTAAACTGCCCAGCGATATTGCAGAGCGGGATCTTATTGTGATTGACCCGATGTTGGCGACGGGAGGCTCGGCGTCAGCTGCAATTACCTTTTTAAAAGAGCGAGGGGCAAAGAATATTAAGTTAATGTGCCTGATTGCTGCGCCGGAAGGTATAAAAGCTGTGCAAAATGCACATGCTGATGTTGATATATTTGTTGCGGCAGTCGATGAATGTTTAAATGATCATGGATACATTATTCCGGGGCTCGGCGATGCCGGAGACCGTTTGTTTGGGACAAAGTGATGAAACAGGAAACACGCCCAAGCTGGGACAGTTATTTTATGCAACTGGCTGATGTGGTTGCCGGACGTTCAACCTGTTTGCGACGTCAGGTTGGAGCTGTCATAGTTAAGGACAAACAAATTTTAACGACAGGATACAATGGGAGCCCTTCGGGGCTTCAACATTGTGAGCAAATTGGGTGTTTACGGCAGAGCTTAAGCGTTCCCTCAGGGGAACGCCATGAGATCTGCCGTGCTGTGCATGCAGAGCAAAATGCTTTGGTACAGGCTGCCAAGCATGGGGTAGCGATTACAGGAGCCGATCTTTATACAACCCATCAACCATGCGTGCTGTGCACGAAATTGCTGATTAATGTCGGGATAAAACGTGTGTTCTATCGTTATCCCTATCCGGATCAACTGTCCTTGGACATGGCGCAGGAAGCCGGACTTCAGTTGATTCATTTTGAGGAGGACATTCCAAAGCAATAAGCGTTTGTTCACCTCACTTCATCTCTTGAGGGATGATTCAATCGAAGGGAGTAAGCAAGTGACCAGACAGAAAAAAGTAATGGTGGTCTTTGGCACTCGTCCGGAGGCTATTAAGATGGCCCCCGTTATCCAAGCTCTTAGACGGCAGGAATCGATTTACTGCCAGATCGCCGTGACAGCCCAACATCGGGAAATGTTAGATCAGGTTCTCCAATTATTTAACTTAACCCCTGAGTTTGATCTTAATCTTATGAAACAGGGGCAAACCTTAACGGACATAACAACCCGTGCTCTTAATGGCTTGCGGGAGGTGTTGCAGCAGGAATCTCCTGATCTTGTTCTGGTGCATGGAGACACAACGACGACATTTGTTGCAGCACTGGCGGCCTTTTATGCCCAAATACCCATAGGACATGTAGAGGCAGGATTGCGTACTGGGAATAAATATTCTCCCTATCCGGAAGAAATGAACCGAAGACTGGCCGGCGTTCTAACGGATCTTCACTTCGCTCCGACGGAAAGAGCAAAAGAAAATCTCTTGCGCGAAGGAGTGGAACCCGAAAAAATATTTGTTACGGGGAACACTGTGATCGATGCTTTGCTGGCGACAGTTCAAACAAATTACCGCTTTCTTGATCCTGAAATCCAATCCATCGTTAAGCAAAGCGAAACATCTCGAATGATTCTGGTGACTACCCACCGCAGAGAAAATCTCGGTGAACCGATGCGGCAGATTTACCAGGCGTTAAGCAAGATGCTTGAGCTGTTCCCGGATACTTATGTAGTTTTCCCAGTTCATAAAAATCCGAAGGTGCGTAAAGTCGTAGAAGAAATTTTAGGTACTCATTCGCGAGTCTTTCTTGTTGAGCCCATGGATTATGAACCATTTGTAAATCTAATGGCACGTTCGCATCTAATTTTGACAGATTCCGGGGGGATTCAAGAAGAAGCGCCTTCTCTGGGGAAACCGGTTCTGGTAGTACGAGATACAACGGAGAGGCCCGAGGCGGTGGAAGCCGGGACGGTTTCCCTGGTGGGGACAGGTTTTGACAGCGTCTTAGCCGAGCTTAAACGTCTCCTAAGCAGTGAAGCTGCTTATCAACAAATGTCAATGGCAAGTAATCCATACGGAGATGGGCATGCAGCAGAAAGAATTGCCCAAATTATTACTAAAAATTGAATTCAGCGATAGAAATATAATATGTATAAAAAAGCACAAAGTTATGGTATAGTATGTTACAATAGGATTGAATATGGAACAAAAAGACAAATACCATTATCTGTGAACAATCTTTTGAATACTCTTTATATAGCATTTCTATTCTTTATATAATCTTTATTTAATCTTTCTATCGACGGTAAAAGGGAAGGAATTTTACATTAGTCACGCGAAAGTATTTACTAGCACATAGCAAAGGACGAAGGAATGTGGCGGGTAATCTAAAAGCATGGCAAAAAGCGCTGGCAATAGGTTCAAGTATTGCAACCACATTGGCAGGGCTCGTCGGAGGAGGTTTTTTTTTAGGGCGCTATCTGGATGCTCGTTGGGATACTCAGCCGATTCTGACCATTGGCTTAATGTTAACAGGGCTGGTTTTAGGAGCGAGTTATCTGGTAATTACTTTAAAAGAGTGGATGACCGATGATAAGAAGTAGTGTTGTTGCTTTTTGGGGCGGGACAGCATGTTTTTTGCTGGGATTTGCGGTTTTAGGTCATCAAGCTTTCCTGGGGAGCTTAATCGGGTATTGGACTGGGTTTTCCTATACTATTTGGGTCTACCGGGACACGCTGAAGAGTTCAGAACTCGATGTTGGTACTGCAATACGCCGCATGCGACGGAACTTTTTTTCCAGGTTAGGAGTAGTTACTCTGATTGTTGCCGCAGTTGGACGCTTTCATAGAAGCTGGCTTCCAAGTTTGGCGCTAGGGATTGCTGTGGGGTTGATAATCTCATTTATCACCGTTGCAATACAAAGAATTCATTTAGAAAGGGGGGAGGAAAAGAATGAATGAAGAAACAGTATTATGGCACTTGGGAAGCATGACCTTTCACGCAAGAACATTAATTAATACTTGGCTGGTAATGGCTGCTGTCTTAATATTTTGTTTAATAGGGGTTCGTAATTTAACAAGCGGCAAGCCGGGTAAAATGCAGAACGTCATGGAATGGATTGTCGATTTCGTTAAGAACCTTGTATCCGATAATATGAATTATGAACAAGGACGCCCGCTTTTGGGTTACTTATTAACGCTGATTATGTTTGTTTTCTTTTCCAATATGGTCAGCGTAATCCCAAACTTAACATTTGGCCTGTTTGAAGATTTTCACATAGACTTTGCCCATTTAAATGAGATTTTTGCACGTCAAGAGTATTTTTCGGCTGCACCTACCTCAGATATTAATGTTACCATGGCCCTGGCCTTGTTAACAATTATCTTGGTAGTCAGCCTGGGGATCAAGACCAAAGGGGCACATTATTTCCATCACTTTGTTGAACCACATCCGGTGTTTGCAATTATTCACTTTATTGACTTATTGGCTAAGCCATTGACGCTCGCCTTTCGTCTATTCGGGAATATCTTCGCCGGTGAGATTCTTGTCAAAGTTATCTGGATGCTTCCGGGGCTTAGTGTCCTTCCAGGAGTGTTGCCTCAGGTGGTTTGGCTGGCCTTTAGTATCTTTATCGGTGCCATCCAAGCGTACGTATTTACTGTTTTGACCACCGCTTATATTTCTCAGGCTGTTTCGCCTTCGGAAGAACATTAATCAATTCTTGGGTTAGTTTTCAGTGAAGTTTTGAAGTTCACTGAGGGAATAATTTTTATTAATTTTTGGAAATTAAGAAGGGAGGAAATTTAATGGATGCGCATGCTGCAGCTGCACTTGGTGCAGGTATCGCTGCTGGATTAGCGGCCTTCGGAGCATCACTCGGTAATGGTAATGTTATTAGCAAAACGATTGAGGGTATCGCTCGTCAACCAGAAGCTAAAGCGACATTACAATCAACCATGTTTATCGGTGTAGGCTTGGTTGAGGCTCTGCCACTCCTTAGCTGGGTCGTTGGACTGTTGTTGATGTTTACAGTGAAGTAAGTTCGTATGATGGGCTAAACGGATTGCGCCTATCTTAATCAAGGGGGGACGTAAGTTCCCCCTTGAAAAAAATCATCCCGACGACAATCAGACTCGAGAGGGGGGTAGACCATTGGGTGGGAATCCTATTCAATTTGACTGGACATTAGTGGCTACAATTTTATCATTCCTGCTGCTCGTTTGGTTGCTAAAAGCGAAAGCATGGGGCCCGTTAATGAAAATCATGGAAGAACGACGGACTCATATTGAATCCATGCTTTCTCAGGCAGAAAGTGAACGAATACAGGCTGAACAAATAAAACGCGAATACCAAGAAGAAATGCGTAAGGCTCGTCAAGAAGCTCAAGAAGTGATCGCTAAAGCCACCAAGGTAAGCGAAGAACGAGCGGCCGAAATCTTGGCTCAATCCCACGAGGAAGCTGAAAAAATCAAGAAATCTGCCCTTGTGGACATTGAACGTGAACGTGATCGCGCGATTTCAGAGGTTAAGGCACAAGTCGCAGATCTGTCAGTTCTGGTGGCCGAAAAGATCATTCGTCAAAAGCTTGATCTGAAAGGTCAAGGGGATCTCATTGATCAATTCATTCAAGAAGTAGGGGAAATGCAATGATAAATGGATCACTTGCGCGCAGATACTCTCAGGCCTTGTTTGAAATTGCCTCCGAGACGTCCCTTGATGTGATAGATACCGACTTGCGTGAACTTACAAAGCTAGTTGAGGAAAATGATGAGGTTAAAAAGGTTCTGCTTCACCCTCATATTTCGCTTAGCGAAAAGAAGTCGGTCATGGCCAAATTGCTTAGCGAAGATTTTAGTGAAACCGTCCGTCATTTCCTTTACCTGTTGATTGACCGCAAAAGGGAAAGTCTCTTGCCGTTTATTCAACGTGAGTTTACCCGGTTGGCAGATGAGGCACGGAAAGTTGTGGAAGCAAAAGTGGAAAGTGCTATCGCTTTAAGCGCTTCGCAGCTGGATGATCTCAAAAAGGCTATAGGGCGTATGACTGGGAAAGATGTTCGTATTATCAGCGAAGTCCGTGAAGAACTCATTGGTGGAGTTCTGATTCAAATCGGAGATCGCGTGATGGATGGAACCATTGCTCATGCTTTGACCAAAATGCGTGAGGATTTACGTAGAAGCACAGATAAACCTCAGGAAGTAGGGGTGAAATAAAAGGATGAACTTGCGTCCAGAAGAAATAAGTTCTATTATCAGACAGCAAATTGAACGCTATGAGTCAGCTGTTGATACCGTAGATGTCGGGACTGTTATCCAGGTTGGTGACGGAATTGCCCGTGTTTACGGTTTAGAGAAGGCCATGGCCGGTGAACTATTAGAGTTTCCGGGTAAAGTATATGGCATGGCTATGAACCTCGAAGAAGATAATATTGGTTGCGTTATTCTTGGACCCTTTACCGGGATTAAAGAGGGCGACCAGGTCAAAAGAACAGGGCGGATCGTGGAAGTTCCGGTTGGTGAGGCTCTGATTGGCCGGGTTGTTAACGCTCTTGGACAACCCATTGACGGCAAAGGGGAAATTGTGACGGATAAATTCCGTCCCATTGAAAACCGAGCCTCTGGCGTTATTGCACGGAAATCGGTTCATGAACCTGTGCAAACCGGTCTTAAATCAATCGATGCTATGGTTCCCATTGGCCGCGGTCAGCGTGAGTTAATCATCGGTGACCGTGAAACAGGTAAAACCGCTCTGGCCATCGATACGATTATTAACCAAAAAGGCCAGGATATGGTTTGTATTTACGTTGCTGTTGGGCAAAAGGCTTCAACCGTTGCCAGCGTTGTTCAGAAATTAGAAGAACACGATGCTATGAAGTATACGATTGTTGTTGCTGCCACAGCTTCTGAATCAGCACCAATGGTTTATATTGCACCTTATTCCGGTGCGGCCATGGGTGAAGAATTCATGTATAACGGTAAGCACGTTCTCATTATTTATGATGACCTTTCTAAGCAGGCCGTTGCTTATCGTGAACTTTCACTGCTTCTGAAACGCCCACCAGGACGTGAAGCATACCCTGGTGACGTTTTCTACCTCCACTCCCGTCTCTTGGAACGTGCTGCTAAGTTATCTGACGAACTCGGTGCGGGTTCTATGACAGCACTCCCTGTTATTGAGACTCAGGCCGGAGACGTTTCAGCTTATATTCCTACAAATGTTATCTCTATTACAGATGGTCAGATCTTTTTGGAATCAGACCTCTTCTACTCCGGTTTCCGCCCGGCCATCAACGTTGGTCTCTCCGTCTCGCGGGTAGGTGGCAGTGCGCAAATCAAAGCGATGAAACAAGTTGCCGGTCAGCTCCGTTTGGACCTTGCCAGCTATCGTGAATTAGCTGCATTCGCCCAATTTGGTTCGGACTTGGATAAAGTGACCCAAATGCGCCTCAACCGTGGAAAACGGACAATGGAAATTCTCAAACAAACTCAGTACGCGCCAATGCCTGTTGAGGAAGAAGTTGTGGTTATTTACGCTGCGGTTAAAGGATTTACCGATGATATTGATGTTGAGAAGATTGGGAAATTTGAGCAAGAGTACCTGCGTTTCATGCGCTCCGTTAAGGCTGACCTGTTGACTAAAATCCGCACCGAAAAGGCGCTCTCCAACGAAATGATCGCCGAACTGGAAAAAGCGATTAATGAATTCAAGCAGGGGTTTGTGGCCTAGATTAAAAAGGAGTAGGTGAATGAGGTGGCAGGAGTACGCGATATTCGTCGCCGGATCCGCAGCGTACGTAATATGCAGCAGATCACGAAGGCGATGAAAATGGTTTCCGCGGCCAAACTCAGAAAAGCCCAACAAAAACTTATCGCTGCCCGCCCGTATGCCAACCAATTGCAAGGGGTCTTGGAGCGCCTATCACAGGCTGGGGATACTGTTCATCCGCTTTTAGTCAAGCGGCCTGTGCAAAAGGTGGTTTATGTATTAATTACATCGGACCGTGGTCTCTGCGGAGGGTATAACGCGAACCTGATTCGGAAGACGACCGGTTTGATTGCCGAAACGCCGCAAGAAGTTAAGTTGGTGACGGTAGGCCGCAAAGGTCGGGATTTCTTCCGCCGTGGTAAAATTGAGTTTTTGGCTGAGTTTGTAGCGCTTGGTGATGATCCAAGTTTTAATCAAGCAAAAGATATAGCTCAGGAAGTAATTCGGCTCTATGAGCAAGGTGAAGCGGATGAGGTATATTTATTGTATACTGAGTTCGTTAGCGCTATCACGCAAAGACCTTCGCAAGTCAAATTACTCCCTATTGAAAAACCTGAAGGCAAATATGGAAAACAGTATATTTTTGAACCGTCTCCGGATGAAATCCTTGCCGGCTTATTGCCGAAGTATGTGGAAACACAGATCTTCCGGTCAATTCTTGAAGGAAAAGCTAGTGAGCAAGGTGCCAGGATGACGGCTATGAGTTCGGCAACGGATAATGCCACGGACATGATTGACCGACTGTCGCTGGCTATGAATAGAGCCCGGCAGGCGGCGATTACCAAGGAAATATCTGAAATTGTCGGTGGAGCAGCTGCTTTAGAATAAGCTGCCGGAAATACCCAATAAGGAGGTTTTGCACCTGTGAAGAACGGCAAGGTTTTGCAAGTCATGGGACCGGTAGTTGACGTTGCTTTCGCACCTGATGAACTGCCGGAAATATACACTGCTATTAAGATCAAGGTTCCCGAGAAGAACATTGATCTTACCTTAGAAGCTGCTCAGCATCTAGGAAATGACACAGTACGCTGCGTAGCTATGTCCTCTACCGATGGTCTGCAAAGGGGCATTGAGGCAATAAATACCGGTGCACCAATTACAGTTCCTGTTGGCCCAGCGACACTGGGGCGGATGGTTAACGTTTTAGGAGAGCAAATTGATAACGTCGGAGAAATCAGTATGGAGCATACTTATCCGATTCATCGTCCTGCTCCCGCCTTTGAAGATCAAGAACCATCAACCCGTATTTTAGAAACCGGAATCAAAGTTATTGACTTACTGGCTCCCTACTCGAAGGGTGGTAAGATCGGACTCTTTGGCGGTGCCGGTGTTGGTAAGACAGTCTTAATCATGGAACTGATCAACAATATTGCTAAGCAACATGGTGGTATCTCTGTATTCGCCGGTGTTGGAGAGCGGACTCGTGAAGGAAACGACCTTTACCACGAAATGAAAGAATCAGGCGTTATCGATAAGACAGCCATGGTGTTCGGTCAAATGAATGAACCGCCTGGTGCTCGTCTGCGGGTAGGATTAACCGGACTGACCATGGCGGAATATTTCCGTGATGAACAAGGTCAAGACGTGTTGCTCTTCATCGACAACATTTTCCGCTTTACTCAGGCAGGATCTGAAGTTTCGGCTTTGCTCGGCCGGATGCCATCTGCTGTTGGTTATCAACCAACTTTGGCTACAGAAATGGGTCAATTGCAAGAGCGGATTACTTCAACTCGTACCGGTTCTATTACTTCAGTACAAGCTATCTATGTGCCGGCTGACGACTTAACAGACCCCGCACCGGCAACAGCATTTGCTCACTTGGACGCTAAGACAGTTTTGTCCCGTGCCATTGCCGAAATCGGTATTTACCCGGCAGTGGACCCACTGGATTCAACATCACGGATTCTCTCTCCCCTGGTTTTAGGTGAAGAGCATTATGCGGTTGCCCGACAAGTTCAGCAAATTCTGCAAAAATACAAAGAGCTGCAGGATATCATTGCAATTCTCGGTATGGATGAGTTATCTGAAGAAGAGAAACTTATCGTTGCCCGGGCACGTAAGATTCAACGGTTCTTGTCACAGCCATTCTTCGTTGCAGAAAACTTTACAGGTTCGCCTGGAAAGTATGTGCCTTTGAAAGATACAATTCGTGGCTTTAAAGAAATTGCGGAAGGTAAATACGATGACATTTCGGAGGCAGCCTTCCTGATGGTGGGCCCCATTGAAGAAGTAGTTGAAAAAGCTAAGAAAATGGGGGCGTAAGCCATGGCAAGTACATTTGGATTGCGCATTGTCTCCCCGAATGGAGACGTTCTGAAGGAAGATGTAGAGTTTGTTGTGCTTCCTGGGGGAGCCGGTGAGTTAGGAATATTACCTAACCACGCACCTCTTATTGCGGGACTTGATATTGGCGTTGTTCGTTACACGATCAATGGTACAGTCAAACGCCTTGCCTTAGCGGGTGGCTTCGTCGAAGTGGCTGATAACTCTGCAACGATTCTTGCTGATACGGCTGAGCTGAGTGAGAACATTGATCTCCAGCGTGCCTTGGCAGCGAAGGAGCGCGCTGCAAAGCGTTTAACTTCACCAACCAGTGAAGTCGACGTAAAACGGGCGGAGTATGCTCTGCGTAAAGCTGTGGCTCGGATTAGTGCATCTGAAGATAAGAAGTAAGCTAACCGAAGTGATTAATATTAACCAGCCTTGATCAGTAGGAAATTAATATGTATACTATAAGGGACCCTATGAGGGTCCCTTTTTTTTTATTATGTGCAAGACAACACAATCTGTAGTCCGTAAGCTTAAATTAAAGTAAAATTAAATTAAATTAGAGGAAAAGTAAAGTAAGTCCGCTGAGTAATAGCTCAAGACTCAATTACAGGCTTAAGAGTTATCAGGAGGTCTCTTCAGGTTATGAACCCTGGAATAAATTATAATAATAAAGAGTGGTAAGGATGAAAAATATAGTTAAATAAAGCACAGATATACGTTAGCTTTCACACGATTTGGCAAAACTACCTGTAAGTCCAAAACGTGAGAGAGGTTTAATTGTTTTGAAAAAAATAATAAATATCTTAGGTAAAAACGTAGTTAAAAAGCATAGTAACGTTGGAATACTAGTAGTATGCATTCTTCTGATGCTGTGCCTAAAAACAAATGTCTTAATGGCCCAAAATACGATGAATGATGATGGGGTTTCGAATAAGTCAATCCCTTTACTTTTAAATTCGAAATTTGTAGATGCATCCGAAGCTAGGGTAACTATGGTGATTTGGTTTGATGATTCAAATAGGCCACTCTCCTCTGAGCAAATTACTAATCCGCCGGTTAAGAATTGGTCTTGGTCAAATAATTATCTGCAGGCAGGAAATAGCAGAAGAGCTAGTACCATTTCCGGAGAAGGATTGGTAAATAAAAAAGAAGAACTTAAAGTATATAAATGGTATACTATAATGGCGCCGAAAATAGCCAAAGCCGGCGGCAGGATGTACTTAGATGAACGTGTTCCGGAAAGTATAGACATACCGGCCTATTTGAATCACATAGATGCTCAGCCGGTACAGTGGGCTATTTCAGATAACTTAATTTCTATTGCGGCTTATCAAAAGCTAATCAATCCAAGCGTTAAGATTGGGACGGACAAGCTAAATATACAAATACTCAGTCGAGGGGAAGCTGCAAAAGGAGAAACCGTTTTGGCAATCCCTGTATTATTAGAAGAATTTTGATCAATTTGAGTGGAAAATAGTCGAAATCAAGCAGGAGAAACTACAAGACAGAGAGAATAATATTTAGCTGTGCTTGTCATTAACCTGGAATAGGGGGTGTCTTCAAAATTTGAGTAAGCTAATAATTACCGGCGGGAAACAGCTCGAAGGAACAATCACGGTAAGTGGAGCAAAAAATGCTGTACTGCCTATCATAGCGGCGAGTTTGCTTAGCGCAGAACCTATCCGGCTAGAGGATGCTCCGGATTTATTAGACGTTAATATTATGAATCAAGTGATTTCAGCTTTGGGGGCAGAGGTTGTACGTGAAGGCTCAACACTTAAGATTCAAGCTAGTTCGATAGATTGCATAGAGGCCCCCTATGATCTCGTATCACAGATGAGGGCGTCCATCGTGACGATGGGACCGCTTTTAACGCGACAAGGTCACGTGCGTATTTCTCATCCTGGAGGATGCGCAATTGGCTCCCGTCCCATTAACTGGCATCTTAAAGGTTTAGAAGCTTTAGGTGCAGAGGTAAAGATGGATCATGGGTTTCTCGATGTCACGTGTAACGGACTCAAAGGTGCTAGGATATATTTGGATTATCCCAGTGTCGGAGCAACAGAAAATATTATGATGGCTGCGGCGTTAGCACAGGGAACTACTTTGATAGAAAATGCAGCTCAGGAACCGGAAATTGTGGATTTAGCGACATTTATTAACGAGATGGGCGGAAAGGTCCGCGGTGCCGGGACGAGCATTATTCATATTGAAGGGGTTCGTGAGCTGCATGGTACTACTCATACCGTGATTCCTGATCGCATTGAAGCAGGAAGTTATTTGTTGATGGCTGCAGCGACAGGGGGAGACGTACTTGTGCAGAATGTTATTGCAGATCATCTTAAACCCCTGATGGCTAAAATGGAAGAGGCAGGGATTCATATTTCCGAAGAAGGGGATGGAATTCGAGTCACAGGCGATGGAATTTATACTGCAGTTGATGTAAAAACTCAAGTCCATCCAGGATTCCCGACAGACTTACAAGCTCCGTTCATGGCCTTTTTAACTAGGGCGAAAGGGACAGGTTTAATAACTGAAACTGTTTTCGAAAATCGCTTTATGCATGTGGATGAACTTAAACGCATGAGAGCAGAAATTAAGATTGAAGGACGAAGCGCGGTGGTACAAGGAATTCAGCGCCTCAGTGCAGCCCCTGTTACGGCTACTGATCTGAGGGCCGGAGCTGCCTTAATACTCGCGGGGTTAACTGCAGAAGGAATGACGGAAATCCGGGGAATTCATCATATTGATCGAGGCTATGAGCGGGTGGAAGAAAAGCTTTCACGCATTGGCGGCAACATAGTGCGAGTTGATTAGAGATTCCTTAGTAAGCACTTTCAAAGATGGGGTGATAACAAACGTAATTGTTTGTTATCACCCCATCTTTGTATTAAAGAAGTGTCTTTTTGTCACTTTTGCCATATTCGAAATTGATCCGGCATAGACTGAAAAAAAGGCTTGGACTTGTGGGGGGATACGATGAAAAAGGAATTGTTCTGGTTGATTATTCTTTCGTCATTATTAGTTTTGATAATTCCCTGGAGCTTGGATCACTGGCAAAAAGGCAAAATTAGCACAAAGGATATATCAATTCGCGTACTCATGGCTGACGGAAAGGTTTCGTCAATGCCGCTGGAAGGATACCTGGTGGGTGTTGTGGCAGCAGAAATGCCCGCGGAATTTGAACTTGAAGCGCTTAAAGCACAAGCGATTGCCGCTAGGACCTATGCCGTTAAACAGTACAGTAAACGAGGATCAGCAGATAAGGGGTATGATGTTGATACCACAGTCAAAACTCAGGCATGGTTATCAAACAGCGAACTAAGAAACAAATGGGGCTTGCTTAATTATTTTCGTTATCGGAGTAAATTGGAAAAGGCAGTACAGGAAACTCGTGGTTTGGTACTGGTGGCAAATGGAGATTATATTGATGCATTTTATCATAGCAGCAGTGGGAGAAAGCCTACAGAACGATCCGAAGATGTATGGGGGTCTCCCCGGTCGTATTTGCAAAACGTCAGCTCAGGTGAGACGAATCCGGATCGATATGTTGAAACGCTAAAATTCAGCAGAGAAGATATAATTAAAAAAATGGGGATAACAAATCTATCACACCCGCTTCTTTCAGGGGATTTTAGCATAGTGAGCAGAACGGCAGCAGGAAGGGCTAAGACTGTAAAACTCTTAGGCAAAGTTTATGAGGCGACCCAACTGAGAGGGTTGTTGGGATTACCTTCCACAGATATTGAAGGTGTTGTACAGGGGGACTATCTGATCATCACAGCATATGGCAAGGGTCATGCTGTGGGAATGTCTCAATGGGGGGCAAACGATTTAGCGCGTCAAAAAATGAATTCGCAAGAAATTTTATATCATTTTTATCCTGGGACAAAAATAATGCAAGTTAAAATCAATTAAGAGATAACAACGATATTAAGTCAATTCATGTTCCTTAAATGCAAGTTTTGACTATTAATTCGTTTAGCAACGGGATAACCGCTCACTCAAAGCCATTGCGATTAGAAACGACTAAAAGAAAGAGGATTCGGCAAGTATAGGTTTGAGGTGAGTTTAATGATCCGTTGGAGAGGATCCCTGAGCTGGATTTTGGTTTGGCTTTGTTCAATCATGATTGGGATAGGAATTTTAAGTTTTGGTTATTTTGATACATCATTGAAATTTATCTCCGAAAAAGAGTCATTAAAAACAAACTCAGAGATTCAATCAATAGCACTGCAAAAAGAGACGAAAGTTCAACAAAGGCTAACTAAAGATTCGAAAACAAACGTACAACTTAAAGCAATAAAAGAACCTAAAACCGTAGCAGAATCAAAAAAAGCGGCAAATTTAAATACGCACTCAGCAGAAAATATTGTGATATTAACAAATAAAGACTTTCCAAGTCCAGTTCGGGGAAGGCTCCTGAGGGGTATCGAAAACTATTACAATGATGTTTTTAAAAGTTATTTATTTCATCCCGGTGAAGATTTTGCAGAACCTGAAGGGACAGTTATTCGTGCAACCCATCCGGGAAAGGTGATTTTTGCCGGCTCTGATCTTCTTCTAGGACAGAAGGTAGTGCTGGATTGCGGACAAGGTTGGACAGTAGTCTATGGAGGTTTGGAAAACCTTAGGGTCCAGGCAGGACAGATTGTAGAAATGCAGGGACTGATCGGTCAAGTCGGATTTTCTCCAGGGGCAGAAGGGGTAAATAATCAGTCCCAGCTACACTATGAAGTTTTGTGTGGAAATAAGGTTGAGAAGTCCGGATCAGAAGAGGGGAATTTATAACATTAGGTATAAAAGGAATATGTTAATTAAGAACACAGTATTTACCATCAAAAGACATCCATTTATGGATGTCTTTTTTCAATGAGAATGCATATAAATGTACTACACATGTGGACGAAAGGAGGACTCTGCGTGCAAGAATATATACGTAAACGGGTACTCGATATAGGAACCTATATTTTGGAATCGAGTGCGACGGTAAGGCAAACTGCTGATGTTTTTGGTGTATCAAAGAGTACTGTACATAAAGACGTGACGGAACGGTTACCTTTGGTCAACGAAAAACTATCGATGGAAGTCAAGCACATTCTTGAAATGAATAAGGCAGAGCGCCATATTAGAGGAGGAGAAGCAACGAGGAAAAAATATCAGGAAAATTAGGAAAATTATAGGACTATGTTTAACGAGAATATGTAAAAAATTTGAGAAAGATAAAGGATTTAGAGATTTTATCACGAATTGTTATGTGATTAAGCTAGCATATCTCCCGTAAGGGAGATTATGCTATTTGATGCTATATTTGAGGCTATAAATGGACAAGCTATAGATAACGAAAGGGGTATTTCCAGTAATGTTTGGAATTGACTTGGGGATAGATTTGGGAACGGCAAGCGTTTTGGTATATGCCAAGGGTAAAGGAATTGTATTGCATGAACCCTCTGTTATCGCTATTGATCGCAGCACCTCAAAACGAATTGCCGTGGGAGAAGAAGCCCGCCTCATGATAGGGCGGACTCCAGGTAATATTATTGCTGTAAGGCCGATGCGCGAAGGGGTAATCGCAGATTATCAGACAACTGAACTCATGTTAAAATACTTTTTAGAAAAAGCCGGAGCAAAACGATGGCCCTTCTTCCGAACACGTGTCGTTGTTTGTATACCTTCCGGAGTTACCGAAGTAGAACAGCGAGCTGTGAAACAAGCAGCATATCAGGCCGGTGCTAAAGATGTCAAAGTTGTTGAAGAACCTTATGCAGCGGCTTTAGGTGCCGGGTTGGACATTTCCGGTCCTACCGGCAGCATGGTCGTAGATATAGGCGGAGGAACCACGGACATAGCTGTTTTATCCCTCAATGGGATTGTAGCCAAACGCAGCCTTCGAGTCGGCGGTGACAAATTTGATGAAGCTATCAGCCGATATATTCGAAGAGAGCATAATTTGATGATTGGAGAACGTACTGCAGAGGAAATCAAAATTGCCGTTGGAGCGGCAATACCGGAGGGCAGACCCTCAGCAGATATTGATGTCCGCGGACGAGATCTTATAACCGGATTGCCAAAGACCGTAAAGGTAAATTCACAGGAATGTTTTGTGGCCTTAGAAGAATCAATTGATGCCATTGTTTCCGGTGTTAAGGAAGTGTTGGAGCGTACTCCGCCCGAACTTTCTTCAGACATTCTTGACAAAGGTATTATTATGACAGGCGGCGGCTCATTGATCTATGGTTTTGATACTCGTATTTCCCGCGAGACCGGACTGCCGGTAAGTTTAGCGGAAGATCCGGTGTCCTGTGTTGCCTTAGGCACTGGCAAAGTATTAAATGGATTCTAAGTCCGTTAATAGTAAGTTTTATAATCAGAAATAATTGTCCAAGGTGAGTGCCTTTTACGAATTAAGTTTTATTCGAATGAGGTCTTGCCTTGGATTTTCTTAATCGAAAGGAAGAGTTTTTGTGAGAGTAAATATTCTGGGGGTCACAGTAGATACCTATTCAATGTCAGAGACCGCCGAGAAAATTAAGCTCGCGGTTTCTGCCCAAAGGCCGATTAGAGTAGTTACTGCAAATCCTGAAATAATTTACGCTTCTCAATACAACTGGGCGCTTAAGAACGTAATAAATTCTGCAGATATTATCACAGCAGATGGAATTGGAGTAGTATGGGCGGCGCGGCAGTTGGGAACTCAAATAGAGGAACGAGTGACAGGAATTGATTTGGTACAGTCACTCTTTCCAATCGCCAATGCTGAGAAATGGCGGATGTATTTTCTCGGAGGTAGACCGGGGATTGCAGAACAGGCCGTTAAACAAGTTGCTGAAGATTACCCGGGGATTGTCTTCCACACAAGTCATGGTTATTTTCAGCCCCATGAAGAGTCTGGAATATTAAAGGAAATTTGTGAGTTTCGGCCGGATGTTTTACTTGTGGGTTTAGGCGCTCCGCGTCAAGAATTTTGGCTTGCAGAACATCCGGGCCTAACATTTGTTGGCATTGGTGTAGGAGGGAGTTTTGATGCCCTTGCAGGGACCGTTAGGCGCGCACCAAAGCAATTCCAAGACCTGCATATTGAGTGGCTCTATCGTTTGCTTAAAGAACCCTGGCGCTGGAAGCGTCAGACGGTTTTGCCCCGGTTCCTTTTTAAGGTTCTATGGCAGCGGTTAAAATCTTGATCCCAAGTTATAATTTTATTACTATATCTCAACAGAGTAAGGATTTATAAATTTCTTCAGTCGCTCTGACCATCTCTTCAACAGAAAACAAGGGCCAACGACGTTGCCCTGACGAAACAAGGGATTTTGCCAGTTCAGGATTCTCAATCAGCAAAGTGCAGGCATTAATAAGTTCCGAAACATTTCCGGGAGGGACAAGTAAGGCTTCTTTCTTAGAGCGTACAACTTCGGGAATTCCTCCGATTTCGCTGGCTACAATGGGAACACCCATTTGCATGGCTTCCAGAAGAACCAAACCCATACCTTCACTTATAGAAGGCAGCATAAAAATGTCCATGGCCGGGAGTGCTCGATAAGCTTGAGGGAGGAAGCCTGCAAAGGTATAAGGCAGTGAAGTGTTTTGAAGTTCGGCCTCGAGGGTCGAACGCAGGGGTCCTTCTCCGATAATCAGGAGATGAAGTTTGGGAAATCTCTGAACGAGCTGGCTGGCGGCGCGGCATAAAAATACATGCCCTTTGGTAGGATGCAGGCGGCCAATGGTCCCCAGAACGAAGGCATCCTTTGGGATGCCCCATTGTTCACGGAATTGAACTCGCATAGCTGAAGAGTCAATGAAAGGCAGGGGAGATTGCCCGTTATAAATTGTAGTGAGGTGCTTTCCCCCACGAGAGGAGACTTCCATAGAGAGATAGTGGGAGACAGTAATTATTTTTGAAGTCATGGGGAGAGTCAGCCGGTCAAGACCAATTGCTAAGCGTGCTGACCAAGGGGATAGATAGTCATGGGCAAGTGAACTGTGCACCGTGGTTACATTAGGAAGTTTGAGTAATTTCGCGCTAATCCGCCCGAGAAAATTAGCCCGTGAACCGTGAGTGTGGATAAGGTCAATGCCCTGTTGGCGAAGATAGTGCATAAGACTCGGAAGAAGTGAGAGGTCAAGAGGGTTGCGCATGATGAAGGATTGAGTCGGGATGATGGGTTCAGCAAGCTCAGCGAAAGGACCTTGAGTTAGACAGATTAAAGAGGGGCGAAATTGTGATGGGTCTAAATTTTGGAGGAGAGTTAGAACATGTTGTTCAGCTCCCCCAATTTCTCCCCCTCCGATCATATGTAAAATTTTGAAGGTTTTCATGGGACGTTTCATCTTCCCTTCAATTAGAAACTTAGGTATACTAGGTATGACAAAGGTATTACTCTCATCTTATGAAGAAGAATATCTGATTCTCATCATATGATAAACATGTACATTTCTGCAAGTGTTTCATCCGGTAAGATTCAAGGAGGAGTTTTAGTGCTTTCAAGTCAAGAGATCCAAGATATTATTCCGCACAGGTATCCCTTTTTATTGGTTGATCGCATCGTAGAATTAGAGGAAGGGAAACGGGCTGTAGGGCTAAAAAATGTAACAATTAATGAGCCTTTCTTTCAAGGACATTTTCCGGGGCATCCAATTATGCCGGGGGTTTTAATTATTGAAGCTTTAGCCCAAGTTGGGGCAGTTGCAATATTGAAAATGCCTGAATACGCTGGGTTCTTAGGGTTATTTGCCGGTTTGGATGAAGTGAAAATCAGAAGGCAAGTTATCCCTGGCGATCAATTGCGTTTAGAAGTTGAAGTATTAAAACTTCGTAAAACGTTTGGCGTTGCTAAGGGAAAAGCCTATGTAGGGGAAGAATTGGCCGTCGAAGGCACTCTGAAATTTTTTCTCGAGAAGAATGCAGCTATTTGATGGGAACAACTGCATAAAGTCAGCAGAGCCGGGAGCAGCAGAGCAGCCTCCTGGCTCTTTATTATACTATCTGAAAAGTATAACCATTGGTTGTCTACTGCAAGAAGAGTTAATTCGTGTGAAGACATGTCCTCGCCATCTAGCATCAGTGCAACTAACCTAAAGAATATTCACGCAACTCCTGCTTAATACATAAGTTGTAAGTGGGAGCGTGAGAGTATGCTTGGATGGGGGCTTATTGTAATATTCATTATCTTGTTATGGAGTCTATATTCCCATTGGGAGTGGAGAATTCCGCAAAAACTAGAGGAGTTTATTCGAGCTGAAAAAAATAAGCTTGGCGCTAACTCGATGGGGATCCTTTTTGACCGGAGGGAATTGAAAGAAGATGAACTGGAGAAAGATTTAGCTTGTCTGCAAAAGAGATTTCCTCACCTAAGTAAAAAAAATAAGGTTCATTTTTGGATTGAGGTCGAGGTGGATCGAGCTATAGCCCAAGAACCGCGAAAGAAATACTTAACTTGTCTTCAGCGCAGGTTCTCGGATATTGAAATATCCGTCGGGCAACAAAGATATAGCGAATAACGACTATACTTAGAGTTGGATATGTGAGGTTATGATGTACTTTTTTCTGACGTTAAATAAAAATGGTGACGTCGGTTACTTCCCCGCTGGAGAGAAGGACAGGTTACCTCCCGGAATTTGCTGTCTGAAAAGACCCTTGCCATTAGGGTTAATTCAAAATGCCCAAGATTGGACCAACAAGAGGAAAAAAGGAAGGTTTTGGGGTTCCGGTTTAAAGGAAAGGCAGTGTGACAGAGTAAAATCGGAGTTGTGCAGATTACTCAATGGTCAAGAATGGAATGTCCCAAAACTTTCAAGTCAAGAGGACTTTGTAACTTCAGACTGTCAATTGGCCTCGTCAATAGATGGCAGGGAGCTTATGTTCCAGGCCTTTGATGAACTTGTTCTGGGCAGACAGCTTTCTTGGGGAGAACTAAAGATCTTAGCTCGTGAGCTAAGGTGTGAAGCGGAGATTATTTTAGCATTTGCCCATCTAAACGTCGAAAGGAATATGGCCGAGTGGGTTCCGGCTGTTGTGCCGCAAGGAAAAGGATGGCAATGCCAACGTTGCGGGGAAAGGAATATTAAAGAATGGCCCAGTTATTATGGCAGAGCGGGAACTTGTCTCAGCTGTAAGACTTTAGGTCCCAGCACATCTCTTGAAGCCTTTTACAGAGATCACCGACCACTTCTCAAGGGTCAGGAAAACGTAAATTTTTATCCACATTGGCCCTTAACTGAAGCTCAGAATCTAGCCAGCGGACAAGTCTTGGCTTTCCTCAATAATTCTGCACAGCCCAAAGCCCTTCTTTGGGCGGCATGCGGCAGCGGAAAAACTGAAGTGTGTTTCCCCTCTGCGGCCCGGGCTCTAGAAGAAGGAAAATCGGTTCTATTTGCGGCGCCCCGTCAAGATGTCATTCATGACGTAGCCCCGAGGTTAAAACGAGATTTTCCCGGGGTTCCGATTCAAGTCTTAACCGGGTCTGTTCCTATTAGATACCAAAGGGGAAATTTGGTCTTAGCAACGACTCATCAAGTTTTGAGATTTTGGCAAGCTTTTGACGTAATTTTCCTTGATGAAATGGATGCTTTCCCTTACCAGGGAAGTGAGGCTTTGGAATGGGGGTTGACTCACGCCTTACGTCCTAAAGGTAAATTAATTTACTTAACCGCCACTCCCTCGTTAGAGGCGTTAAAAGAAGTTCGCCGGGGGAATATGTTGCTAATTCGACTTCCGGCGCGCCATCACCGTTATCCGTTGCCAATTCCTGTTGTCGAGAAGTATCGCAATCCATTCGATCCTAAAAGTAATCTGCTATCTCTAAATAAAGCAAGATTTGAATCGATACGTCAGGCCGGCCGAATCTTAGTTTTTGTACCGAAAATATCTTGGATCCAGCCCTGGGTCAATTGTTTTCGCCGATATTTCCCTGATTGGAAGATTGAGGGGAGCTATAGTTCAGACAAGGAACGTTTTGATAAAATCAGTGACCTAAGACAAGGCAAGTTTGATCTTTTTGTTAGTACGACTATTTTAGAACGAGGTATAACTCTTGAGGGAATACAAGTAGTGGTCCTGGGAGCCGAGCACCCTATATTTGACGAACGGGCCTTGGTCCAAATGGCTGGGCGAGTGGGAAGAACTCGAGAAAATCCGAGTGGAACTATTGTTTTTATGTCTTGTTCGAATTCAACTGCTATGAAAACAGCTATTCAATGGATAAAGGATCAAAATCGATTAGCACTCAAACAAGGGCTAATTGACTTAAGGACGTAAGGGAGACTTTATGAAAAGGTTTTTCGAACAAGGATTAAAACTTATTCAAGCCATATGGTACTCGGAGGAAACCGGATGTGTACTCTGTGGAGGGAATGGTGCTCCAATTTGTGAAAGCTGTACCCGAGACCATCTGCATCCGGAATTAGGACGATGCTTGAGATGCGGTAAATTGATTGCCAGGGAAAAGACACTTTGTTTGGACTGCCAAGAAGGAAGAGGTCCCAAGCACCTTAAACGGGTGATTGCTTGGGGTCATTATAGTGGTTATCTCAAAGAATTGATATTAGATGCAAAATTTGGAGCAAACCCTATGCGTATCGCCAAAATTGGTCCACCGTTTGCAGACTGGGCTATTCATTGGCTCCCACCTGCAGACGGGATTTTAGCCGTCCCGATGCATCCGGCGCGTTTAGCAGAGCGGGGATTTAATCAGGCCGAGGTCATCGTATCACAATTACATTGGGAACTGGGGCTGCCAATTTTTCAAGGGGTGACCAGGATTAAACCGACTCCGCCTCAAGTTTCTCTCTCCCGTCAAGAACGGCTGATCAATGTCAAGGATGCTTTTGTGTTACAGGAACCGGAGCGTTTTCAGGGGCGCAGCGTGTGGTTAGTCGATGATGTCACAACTACGGGAACAACGCTTGATGCAGTTGCAGAAGTTCTGCTTGAAGGCGGTGTAAGCACGGTCTATGGCTTATGTCTAGCGGCCGGGATAGAAAAAATACTTGTGCCCGAGTTTGTTTAGAGTTATAATAACAGATGGATGGGCAGAGCCTGTTACATTTTTTTACGTAAGGGGAATATCTTTCATGGCCTTTGAAGACAAAGAACTAGTATGTAAGGACTGCGGAGCAACTTTCATTTTTACCGCCGGAGAACAAGAATTCTACGCTGAAAAAGGGTTCGAAAATGAACCACAACGTTGCCGCGAATGCCGTAACGCTCGTAAAGCAAGCCGTAATGCACAAGAGGGCAGATCACGTGAAATGTTTACTGTAGTTTGTGCGGATTGCGGAGTGGAAACACAAGTACCTTTCCAACCGACATCCGATCGCCCGGTATATTGCCGCGAGTGCTATCAACATCATCGTCCTGCTCGCGAACAATATTAATTTAAAGCCTTTAGTAATTAATTAAGAGATTACAAGCATTGGTTGACCATGTCGCCCAATGCTTTTTCTTATTTTAGCTGGCAGAATGTGCGCAATTTCGGTCGGATAAGATTTTTAACGAATCGACAAAGTTACCCACAAGTTTCTCATGAGAAAAAGTGCCTTTTTGACACTTATCCACATTATCCACAGTTGGTTGTGTGTAACTTTAAGGTATATCTTATAATTCTGAATTATTTCCGTAAGTTCCAGATGCAATTTCCCGACATTTAGAAGTGTAGTGAAGGGCTTAATATATTATTATCAAAATATGTTAAATTGTAATATAGTTTGAAAATACATTTCATTAACTATGGGACAACAATAGGTGTAACTCGAGAGTTATAGAAATGTTATAGATTAGTTGGAAAAATTTTATTAATTATATACATTAGGGGACAGAAAACATAATAAAATGATCTGAGAAAGGAAAAAAATAGGTATTGAATAAATATGCATGTATATGTATAATTGTAACCACAAGGATAAGCTGCCTGGATGATTACCTAGCTTAGGATATTTATTCAAGGACAGTACGTTAAAAAGGGAGGAACTAAAATGTTTAAACCAAAGTTTCGTGTGATTTTGGCAGGATTACTTAGTCTAAGTTTATTTGCTCTTGCAGGATGTGGCAGCACAAGTACATCTTCAGCAACATCTTCGTCAACTTCAGCTCCTGCACCCGCGGCTGAGAAGGTTCTGAAAGTCGGTTCTGATATTACCTATGCACCGTTTGAATTTATGGATGACAAACAAAAACCAACGGGATTTGATATGGAACTTATTCAAGCTATTGGGAAAGATATCGGATATAAAGTTAACATTGAAACATGTAACTTTGATGGTTTGATCACAGCTCTGCAAGCAGGCAAGTACAATGCCGTCATTTCTGCAATGACAATTACCCCTGATCGCGCGAAGAGCGTAACCTTTAGTGACAAGTACTTTAAATCTATGCAGTATATTGCTATGAAAAAAGGATCCAACTTTAAAACTCTTGAAGATCTAAAAGGGAAAAGAGTAGGGGTTCAGCTCAATACAACTGGCCAATTTGATTGTGAAGCAAAAGGAATTACCCCTAAGAAATATGATACGACTCCGGATGCTCTTAATGACTTGCTCAATGGCGGGGTAGACGCTGTTGTTGCAGATTCACCGGTTGTTCTCTGGTTCCAAGCCCAAAATCCAACGGCTCAAATTGAATCAGTTCCGGCCAATGTTGACCCAGAGTATTATGGAATTGCTATGAAACTGGGAGATAAAGAATTAGCTGACAAAGTCAATGCTTCCTTGAAGAAGCTGATGGATAATGGTACTTACAATGAGATCTATAAAAAATGGTTTAAGAAAGATGCTCCGAAATTCTAGATTTTATTAAGTTTAATTAAATTGTGGATTTGATTCTTGATAATTCAAGAAGAAACTTTACCTAAAGGACATCTTCGAAAATTAAGTGTTCACAAAGGAGAAGGTATATTAAGTGCCTTCTCTTTTGAATTGAAAGTAACCTTTCTTTAAAACCCTATTTAACCAGTATAAATTGTATAAATTGTGTAAATTGTATTCATTGTATAAGTGCCTATTTTTGCTTGTATAAATTTAAGCTAATAGGTATAATTTTAGACAGCGATTGCGGAAATCATAAAAAACTATCAGTTATCTGATTTGCGCTCACTATATTAAAATAAAATTAAGGAGGATTTTTCGTGGGATTGAACTGGAATGCGGCGATTGAGAGCATCCCTGTGTTAAATCGTGCAGCTCTGCTCACACTGGAATTAACAGCCGGGGCCGTTGCCATCGGGGTTGTCATTGGATTAATTATGGCTTTGGGACGGTTGTCTAGTGCGAAAATTCTGCGAGGGGCTGCCATCGCTTACATAGATTTCTTTCGAGGGACCCCTTTGTTGGTCCAAATCTTTTTAGTTTATTTTTTAATTCCTAAACTTCTCCACTGGCAGGAACTCCCTGACAACTATCAATATATAGCGGGTATTGTCGCCATGGGGCTTAATTCAGGGGCATATATTGCGGAGATTTTTAGGGCCGGAATTCAATCCATTGACCGGGGACAAACCGAGGCTGCACGTTCTTTAGGTATGACCCACTCTCAGTCCATGCGTCATGTTATCCTTCCGCAAGCATTCAAACGTGTCATCCCACCTTTAGGAAATGAGTTCATTGCCTTATTGAAAGATTCGTCCTTATTATCAATTATTGCGATTGAAGAACTTTTTTATAGTTCAAAGATTATTGCAGGACGTACGTTCCAACCGATCCCCATGTATATAGCAGCTGCATTGTACTATCTTGTGATGACTCAGTTAATTTCTCAATGGGTTGCGTATATGGAGAGGAGGTTAGGCAAGAATGATTTACGTTAAGAACCTGCATAAATCCTATGGGAAGCTGGAAGTCCTTAAAGGAATAGACTGTCACATTCGCGAAAAAGAGGTTGTCGTAGTCATCGGGCCAAGCGGTTCCGGGAAGAGCACCTTTTTGCGCTGCCTTAATAAGTTAGAGGAACCTACAAAAGGGGAAATCATTATCGATGGCATACCGCTGAATTCCGAGGTAAATGTCAATGCAATTCGCCGTGAAGTAGGAATGGTCTTTCAGCGATTTAACTTGTTTCCCCATATGACAGCGATCCAAAATATTACCTTGGCCCCTGTAATTGTACGAAATATGGATAAAGCTGAGGCAGAAAAAATTGCCATGGAGCTTCTGGCTAAAGTTGGACTTTCCGATAAAGCCAATGAATATCCGGACCGTCTCTCAGGCGGACAGCAGCAACGGGTTGCCATCGCCAGGGCTTTAGCCATGAGACCGAAAGTCATGCTCTTTGACGAGACAACATCAGCCTTAGACCCGGAAATGGTGGGAGAAGTGCTCGCAGTTATGAAAGACCTGGCTCGTGAAGGCATGACCATGGTGGCCGTAACCCATGAGATGGGTTTTGCCCGTGAAGTTGGAGATCGAGTCATTTTCATGGACGAGGGGATTATTATGGAAGAGGGAGAACCTAACGAGGTATTCTCAAATCCTAAAAATCCAAGAACCCAGTCATTTTTAAGTAAAATCCTATAAAATGATTTTATGCGTGTTTAGGCATATACCCGAGGCGCTCCGTTCAGAGGCTTAAAAACGTAAAGATATGTATTAAATATTTTTATGCAGAAGAATAATGCAATGGTACTGAAAATTTGTAGTGCAAAAGAACCGCTTGTTGGCGGTTCTTTTAATATGAATAAATTACATTAGCAGAGCCTAAAGCTAAAGAAGTATTTGTCTTTGGGACTGGCCTCTAATGTTTATGACACTGAGCATAATCATTTCCGCAAAAAACTGCCCTATCACAAGGGTTAGTCTTATCTTCTGGTTTAATTGTAACGTGTCCTATACCAAGATGAGCCAATTTTGTTCAATAGCTCTGAGTAGATTCTGCATTCCCTCTATTTCGATTCCAGAGGGAGTCCCTTCCATTAAATGAAAAATTTACTGTTTGCTTAATAATTCTCCATGCTCCAACTGCGATTAACAGAGCAATCAAAATACTAAGAATAGGGTCAATGATATACCATTTAGTAAAGATTATTATAATGCCCCCGATAATAACCCCACCTGATGCTGCTGCATCGCTGAGCATGTGGAAGACAGCGCTTCTTACATTGATGTTTTTTTATGGCTGCGAAGGCCCCTACTCCCAAAATAGACGTGTGCACATGAAATGTGCCGTCACCCAATCTACGTCCCCCCTCGTTCCCCGGACCCAAGATTGGGACGCAGTATGACAACAGCGTGACGTCTTTTACGTAAGCAGCCCAGCAAACTTCGTGAAAGCGACTGACCCCAGATACGGGGCTGCGCATAGGTCCCCTCTCGCCATCCATGGCTCCGGGGACACTCGGCCATCCATGGCCTTCGGACGTGCGCTGCCGCCATTGCGCCAGGGACGACGGCACAGGATGTGCCTAGTGCAGGGTACGCCAAGGATGGCATAGTACCCTGCTGGCGCATATGGCGGGCACCCCGCTCCCCAAAGCCAGGAGCTTGAACGTTAGTTTGCTCTGCGTCGTAAGACAGAACGATGTGTCATACAAGTCCCACAAGTTCCCGGACGTTTAGACTCCCCCAAACTTGGGTATCCTCCTAAAGGTAAGTGTATCATGGCCCCAAAAAGAGCCATAATAATCAAGGAGGGTGTATTTTTTGTGTTAGGTAAAGTCAAGTGGTTTAACAAGCAGAAAGGTTACGGTTTTATCGAACAAGAGAATGGTCAGGATGTTTTTGTCCATTTTCAATCTGTTGTTGGGGAAGGCTTTCGTACTCTCGAAGAAGGTCAAAATGTGGAGTTTGATATTGTCCATGGCCCTCGGGGGGAACAGGCCTCGAACGTAATGGTTCGATAAGAGAGGTTTTAACCTGTTTAGAGAAGGAATCGTTTTATTTAAAACGATTCTCTCTTTAGGTTAAAACAAAAATATCTTTAATAAAGTTGTAAATCAGCAGGATTTTTCGGAGAAATCGGGAATGTTACATATAGATCAGCTATAAGGGGGTTGAAATATGAATATCATTATTCGTGGTAAACATATTGAACTAACAGACGCATTGAAAGAATATGTCACAAAACGGGTTGGAAAGCTTGAAAAATTTTCTGACGAGTTTATGGATGTTCAAGTTACCTTGCTTGTCGAGAGAGATCGTCATCGTGTTGAGGTAACAGCACCGATCCATGGGATAATTTTACGCGGCGAAGAAGAAACAGAGGATATGTATTCGTCAATCGATATGGTTGTAGAAAAGTTGGAACGTCAAATTGATAAATACCGAACGCGAATTAATAAACGTATGCGTTCCAAAGTTATGAAGGATCATGAGCAACCTGCTACAGCCACCGAAGAGCCGCGGGAGGAAGTTGTAAGACAAAAGAAATTCCCAGTGAAGCCAATGTCTGTTGAAGAGGCTATTATGCAAATGAATCTGATCGGACACACATTCTTCGTATTTACCAATTCTGAAACTCAAGAGATGAACGTAGTTTATCTGCGAAACAGTGGAGACTATGGTCTGCTTCAGCCCCAATTTTAGGAGTTTATCGAGACCTCAAGTAAAATCAGCATACGTTCAAAGAGAAACATCGTAAAGTTTTTATGAAGTGATAAGGTTAATTACCAAGCGCAGGCCCGCTGAGCGGGCCTTTTAATGTGAAGTAAAATTATCCCATTGACAAATCGCCCGCTTCAGTTGCAGTGGGTTCTCTGGAATGTTAAAATTATGAAGACACAAGCAAGATTGAAGAAGGGTGGATATCATGGGGCTTTTAAATTTGTTTGATGATAATGCGCGGGAAATCAGGAAGTATCAGAAACGCGTTGATGTAATTAATAGCCTTGAACCGCAAATCGAGGCGTTAAGTGATGATGAACTGCGAGGAAAGACGACTGAGTTTAAAGAACGCCTAGATAAAGGGGAAAGTTTGGATAACATACTGCCGGAAGCTTTTGCGGTTGTACGTGAGGCGAGCCGGAGGGTTATCGGTCAAAGACACTATGACGTACAGCTTATTGGAGGAATGGTTCTTCATGATGGCCGTATTGCAGAGATGCGTACTGGGGAAGGAAAAACCCTTGTTGCAACCCTGCCGTCCTATCTGAATGCCTTGACAGGGCTGGGAGTCCATGTGGTAACAGTTAACGATTACTTAGCCCGGCGTGACAGCGAGTGGATGGGTCAAATCCATCGTTTTCTGGGTTTAACAGTCGGTCTTGTTGTTCATGGTTTGAATTATGAGGAGCGGCGCAGCAGCTATGGTGCGGATATAACCTATGGGACTAACAATGAGTTCGGTTTTGACTACCTGCGGGATAATATGGTTACACGTCCGGATGGTCTTGTGCAGCGGGATTTAAATTATGCCATTGTTGACGAGGTTGACTCAATCCTGATTGACGAAGCCAGAACCCCCTTAATCATTTCCGGTGAGGCGGACAAGCCGACAGAACTCTATTTCAGAGTGGCTATGGTTATCCCCCGTTTGAAGCCGGAAGAGGATTACAAGGTTATTGAAAAAGAGCATGTTGTTACGCTGACAGAACAAGGGGTAAGCCGAGTAGAGAGTATGTTGGGCGTAGAAAATCTCTATGAAGATATCCATACAGAGTTGGCACATCATGTTAACCAGGCTTTAAAAGCCCATACTCTTTTCAAACGCGATCGCGATTATGTGGTTAAAGACGGGGAAGTTATTATTGTTGATGAATTTACCGGACGGTTGATGTTTGGCCGTCGTTATAGTGAAGGGCTTCATCAAGCGATTGAGGCCAAAGAAGGCGTGAAAGTAGAAAAAGAATCCCAAACATTAGCCACCATCACTTTCCAAAATTACTTTAGGATGTTCAAGAAGCTAGCCGGTATGACGGGAACAGCCATGACCGAAGAACCGGAGTTTCGTAAAATATACAAACTCGATGTGGTAGAAATACCTACTAATAAGCCAGCTATCAGAAAGGACGAGCCTGATGTCATCTATCGCACGGAAAAAGGTAAGTTTCTTGCCGTAGTAGAAGACATCATTGAACGTCATTCAAAGGGTCAGCCCCTTCTGGTCGGAACCGTTTCGGTAGAGAAATCCGAACATCTCAGTGCTATGCTGGAGAGGCGGGGAATCCCACACCAGGTTCTGAATGCCAAATATCATGAAAAAGAAGCCCAGATTGTTTCTCAAGCAGGGCAGCTTGGAATGGTGACCATTGCTACGAATATGGCCGGCCGCGGAACGGATATTATTCTTGGTGAGGGCGTTGCCGAACTCGGCGGACTGCATATCATTGGTACAGAGAGACATGAATCCCGCCGGATCGATAATCAATTGCGAGGTCGGGCAGGACGTCAGGGGGACCCCGGTTCGACTCAGTTTTTTATTTCCTTAGAAGATGATTTGATGCGGATGTTTGGCGCGGAAAACATTATGGGCATTATGGACAAATTGGGGATGGACGATTCCGTACCCATTGCTTCCCGTATGATTTCCCGATCCATAGAGTCTGCTCAGCGCCGCGTCGAAAACCGCAACTTTGATATACGGAAACATGTACTTGATTATGATGATGTCATGAACCAGCAGCGTGAGGTCATATATGGGCAGCGGCGAGCTGTTTTAATGGGTGAAAACCTTAAGGATAACATAACGGATATGCTGGAGAAAGCCGTTAAAAACAGTATTGCTATGTTTAGCGGGGACAGTCCTTTTCCTGAGGAATGGGATTTAGCGAGTTTAGCCGACTATGTTGAGAACTTTTATCTGCCGGGAAACCATTTGGACCCCGAAACACTGGCTGATCTCTCCGGCGAAGAAATCGAAGAACTCCTGCTGGATAAAGCCACAGAACTTTATCAAAAGCGCGAAGATGAGTTCGGCGCAGATCTAATGCGTGAAATCGAGCGTGCCGTTATGCTGCAAGTCGTGGACAGCAAATGGATGGATCACCTCGATGCTATGGATATGCTGCGTGAAGGGATTGGTCTGCGGGCCTATGGTCAAAAGGATCCCTTGGTTGAATTCCGTCGAGAAGGATTTGAGATGTTCCAGGCTATGATCGATTCTATTCAAGACGACATTATTCGCTATGTTCTGAGAGTAACCCCACAAGTTCGAGAAGAGGCTCCAGAGCAGCCGCGCAATGTCACGGAAAACCGCTATGAAGGAGAACCAAGCGCACCGGTCCATACAGGGGATCAGATTGGCAGGAATGACCTCTGCCCTTGTGGAAGCGGGAAAAAATATAAGAAGTGCTGCGGGGCAGAAAAAAAGTAATTTCGGAACCCAAGAAGCCACAGAGACGTTTTAATTAAACCATTATCAGATTTGGAAGGGTGAATTGGCAGTGCTTTCTGATTGGAAAAAGGATCTTGAAACTTTAAATGTGCGCCTGGCAGATTTGAGGGTTTCTCTTTGACGTTACTCAGAGAATCGATAAGATCAGTGCTCTGGAGATAGAATTTCATCGCCCGGATTTATGGGATGATCCGGATCTAGCTCAAAAGATTATGCGAGACTTAGCGTTTCACCAGGGAAAGGTAAAACTCTATGAGGAATTAAAAAAGGACTTAGAAGAAACGGAAACACTTTGGCAGTTAGCGGTGGAAGAAGATGATGTGACTCTTGAGCCGGAAGTCGAACAAGGAATTAAAGCGCTGTTAGATAAATTCGACGCCCTGGAACTGGAACTTCTTTTATCAGGACCCTATGACAGGAACAATGCCATTGTTACTCTCCATGCCGGCGCGGGGGGCACTGAAGCGCAAGATTGGGTGCAAATGCTTTGCCGGATGTATACCCGGTGGGGGGAGCGACACGGATATAAAGTCGAAACGTTGGATTTCTTGCCAGGCGAGGAAGCAGGCATTAAGAGTGCAACCTTGTCCTTTAGCGGCGAAAATGCCTATGGATATGCAAAGTCGGAAAAAGGCGTCCACAGGCTGGTGAGAATTTCTCCTTTTGATGCGTCCGGCCGCCGGCATACTTCCTTTGCTTCCGTCGATGTTATTCCGGAAGTAGCCGAGGATAATCAGGAAATAGCAATAGATCCGGAAGACTTGAAGGTAGATACCTACCGATCCGGTGGGGCCGGAGGGCAACACGTTAACAAGACGGATTCAGCCATACGAATTACTCATATTCCCACGGGCATTGTGGTCCAATGTCAGAGCGAGAGGTCCCAGATTCAAAATCGAGCTTCGGCCATGCGGGTTTTGCAGGCAAAATTATTAGAATTAAAACGTAAAGAACAAGAAAATGAGATTTCGGAACTGCGGGGTGAACAACAAGAGATTGCTTGGGGCAGTCAGATTCGTTCTTATGTCTTTCATCCCTACAGTATGGTAAAGGACCACCGAACGAATGTTGAAACGGGAAACGTGTCCTCTGTGATGGATGGGGAAATCGATTCATTTATTGCCGCCTATCTGCAGAAAACCAAAACGGTTCATTAGATTGACCAATGAACCGTGTTTATTGAGCGAATGTTTGACCACCATACCTGGGTGAGATCTAAAGGAGGGAATCACTTGACCACTGTTGAATTAAAACGGAAAGCGAATCTCATTCGTCAAGACATTATTTCTATGCTGGTACCTGCAAAATCAGGCCATCCCGGGGGAAGCCTATCGGCAGCCGATATTGTGGCAACTCTCTATTTCCAAGAAATGAGAATAAATCCACAAGAACCCAATTGGGCCGATCGAGACCGTTTTGTTTTATCCAAAGGTCATGCGGCACCGGTTCTCTATGCAGCGCTTGCTGAAAAAGGGTATTTCCCCAAGGAGGAACTTCAAGGGCTGCGCCAAACGGGGCGTATGCTGCAGGGACATCCGGATATGAAAAAGACTCCCGGAGTCGATATGTCCTCAGGTTCCTTAGGGCAGGGTCTTTCCGTAGCCAATGGCATCGCTTTAGCAGGAAAGCTTGAGAAGAAAGACTATCATGTTTATGCGCTGCTTGGTGACGGAGAAATGGCTGAAGGACAGATTTGGGAAGCAGCAATGGCTGCTGCACATTATAAGCTGGATAATCTTACGGCCATTTTAGACTTTAACGGTTTGCAGATTGACGGAACGACGGATAGTGTCATGTCAACCGCACCACTAACCGATAAGTGGCGTGCTTTTTGCTGGAATGTCATTGAAGTTGACGGCCATGATATTGAGGCCCTGCAAAAGGCCTTTGCCGAAGCCAAACAAGTTAAAGGAAAACCAACGATTCTCATTGCCAAAACTGTGAAAGGCAAGGGTGTTTCCTTTATGGAAGATCAAGCCGGTTGGCATGGCAATGCACCGAATGCTGAGCAAGCTGAACAGGCCCTCAAAGAATTACGAGAGGAGGGTTTATCCCTTGGCGAATAAAGTTGCAACGCGAGATGCTTATGGCAAAGCTCTTCTGACGTTAGGGAAGGAAAACCCTAATGTAGTTGTTTTAGATGCTGATTTATCAAAGTCGACGAAAACAGCCGAATTTGGCAAGAATTATCCTGAACGTTTCTTTAATATGGGTATAGCTGAAGCGAACCTCTTAGGAACTGCGGCTGGGCTGGCAGTTGGCGGAAAAATCCCCTTTGCAAGCAGTTTTGCCATTTTTGCAACCGGGCGGGCCTTTGAGCAAATTCGCAATTCCATTGCCTATCCAAAATTAAATGTGAAGATTGCGGCAACCCATGCAGGAATTTCCGTCGGAGAAGACGGCGGTTCTCATCAGGCCATAGAAGATGTCGCTATCATGCGGGCCCTCCCTAATATGACGGTTTTGGTCCCTGCTGACGGAGAAGAAACCCGCCAGATGGTCTTAGCAGCTGCTGATTACAAGGGTCCCGTTTATATCCGGATGGGAAGATTAGAAGTGCCTGTGATTTTTGATGAAAACTACCATTTTGAAATTGGCAAGGCTAAGGTTCTTAAAGAGGGAAGCGATGCTGCTATTATGGCTAATGGCTTAATGGTGGCCTGCGCCCTGGAAGCTGCCGAGCTGCTGGCAGCAGAAGGAATTAACGTCAGCGTAGTTAATGTTTCTTCAGTAAAACCTATTGATGAAGAAACCATCCTGCGGGTTGCCAAGGAGACAAGAGCCGTCGTCACCGCCGAAGAACACAATATTATCGGGGGCTTGGGCAGCGCCGTTGCGGAAATACTGGGAGAAAAGCTGCCGACACCCATGGTACGTGTTGGGCTTAAGGATACCTTTGGCGAATCCGGACGTCCTTATGAACTTCTTGAAAAATATGGTCTAACGAAAGAAGACCTCGTTAAAGCCGTTCGCGAAGTGCTGTCCAAAAAGTAATCCGGCTTATAAAGATAAACAAAAAGGGCGTAATAAAACTTAGTGTTTTGTTACGCCCGGTATTTTTCTAGGGGTATATTCTCATCTAAGGTTTCTTGTTTTTAGTAGGAAATACTTTATCTCTTCTGTGGAGGCAGGGCCCCTGCCTGCTCAAAATTCTCTCCGAGCATAAAACTTCAGAGAAGTTCCGGCTGACAAGCTGAGCAAGAAAAGATTTAAAGCTCCGAGATAAATGGCAATTTGCCAATTCGCTTGAGATTGTAACCAGCCGGCTAATCTATGCAAGGCTGTTGATAAAGTTTGCAGCAGTAAACTATGCCCTGTACCGGGGGAGTGAGTAATTAGTCCATATACAAAGGGGATCAAAAAGAAACAGGCAAGGAATACCAACATACCAATCATTCTGGAGCGTAGATATCCTAATTTAAAGTATAGCGGAAAATAAATGGAAACAAGAATGATTAGCGCGGAAAAGGCCCCTAAAATCCCAGGAAGGGTTATTTTTGCTGCGTTGATGGGCATTCCTGTAACTGACACGAGTGTTTGCGCCAAAAGATAAGAGAACAGGCCAATGATCGCGTAAAGAAAGATTGAGAGATATTTAGCTAAAACTATGTCCCTTCGCAAGAGCGGCAGGGAAAGCATCATGATTTCCGATCTGTTTTTATCGTCTTGAGCGCAGGCTTGGGAAATCAGAGTATAGGATACTCCAACTAAAGCGGCGCTCAGGGCTCCTTCTTGAAGGTAGTTAAATGCAAAAAGAGCAAAAAAGCCATAGAAAACTGCCACCCATAAATAGCGTTTTAAAATAAGAAGGTCCTTTTTTACTAAATATAGGACGTTCAGCATGCGGATACCCCCCTTACCGTATAGAGCATAACATCTTCTAAGGTTGGTTTTTCCAAGACTACCTGTTCTTTAAAACTTTGTGGTAAGCTCCTTTTGTCTCGAACAAGCCCTTCAAACCCATATGGATTCGTTTTGAGGCCAATGAATAAGCCTTTCAATTCGTTGGTCAGCAATTCCCGTGCTCCTTTTATTACTCCATAGTTATCTAAGATATCATCTTTAGGAGAACTTAAAACAACCCTGCCCTTGTGAAGAAACGTCACATAATCAGCAATCTTATCCAGGTCGGAAGTCAAATGGGTGGAAAAGAAAACCGATTTCCGCTCATCTTGAATCAGGTTTGTCAGTATTTCTAAAAGCTCATAACGAACCAGAGGATCAAGGCCCGCAGTCGGCTCATCCATGATTAAGAGCTCTGCTTGATGAGAAAGGGCAACGGCCAGGGAAAATTTCATCTTCATTCCTTTGGAAAGTTGTTTTATCTTTTGCTTAGGATTGAGGTTGAAGTCTTTTAAATATCCGGCAAAGGTTTTTGGCTGCCAATTCTTATAAAACGATGCAACGATACGACTCATGTCTTGGATAGTTAGGTCATCATAAAAATGGTTTTCATCGAAAACGAAGCCAAGGCGTTCTTTAAGTTCAAGAGCATGTTTTTGGTGATCAAGCCCGAAAACTTTTATCTCACCGCTGTCCTTATGAAGCAAATTCATAATTAATTTCAGGGTGGTGGTTTTACCGGAACCATTGGGCCCGATAAATCCCATTACATACCCGCGGGGCAGGTTAAAACTGACAGATTGTAAGGAAAAATCTTTAAAACTTTTCGTCAAATTTTGAACGGAAAGGATATCTTCCGTTGAATTCATGGCTTTTCCTCCTTAATAATTTTTAGTTTGGCGAGGGAGCATAGGCCTTGGTGATCAGCTATCCTCATAGAGCAGCTTAAACATATCGAGAAGCTCGTTTCGAGATAAACCTGCGATTTTAGCAGCATTGATAGCTTCAGCAACCTTTTCCTCTACGACACGCAGGCGTTGTTCGCGTAATAATTCTTGATTCTGAGCGGCAACAAACGAACCTTTTCCGGCGACCGTTTCTATATAGCCTTCTCTTTCCAGGTCTTCATAAGCTCTCTTAGTAGTAATCACGCTGATTTGCAATTCTTTTGCTAAGGAGCGGATAGAAGGCAGTGCTTCGGCTTCGGAAAGTTTTCCGGTGAGAATCAGATGCTTTAGTTGCATGACAATTTGCTGATAGATGGGTTCTGAAGAAGAATTTGAAATAATGATGTTCATTGCAAGACGGTCACTTCCTTTTGAGTATTAATGAGCTAAAGAAAACTTAGCTGCGTCCACGAACACGGTCTTTTCACGAATTAGAATCCTTGCAGGCACTGTCCTAGGGCGTATTAACTCTTCATGGAGTATTCAACTGAAAGTTATACGTTCTTTCTTTGAAGGTGCCGCTTGGCGGCATGAGGGTCTGATAGTGTAAACAATGGTGTTGCTTATACTGTATATAAACAGTATATACAGTATAAGCGAAGATGTCAAGATTATGTAAAACCTATCATTGACTAAATTTGCAAACAGGAAAATTGCGAGAGATGTCGAATTAATAAGGGTTATAGAAAAAGGGCGTGGCTCGCGAAAATCAAGGAGGACTGTATGATTCAGTTAAAAAATGTATCCAAGATTTATCCGAATGGTGCCAGGGCCCTCGTAGATGTCAATCTTAATATTGGCAAAGGGGAGTTTGTCTTTCTGGTAGGCCCAAGCGGAGCGGGTAAATCGACTCTGATAAAATTACTCTACCGGGATGAAACTCCGACTCGGGGACAGGTTCAAATCAACGGTAAAAATTTAGTTCGGATGAGAGAACGAGAAGTTCCCTATCTGCGGCGCAGCATAGGGGTAATCTTTCAGGATTTTAAGTTACTGCCCAATAAAACGGTTCATGAAAATGTAGCCTTTGCTCTTGAAGTGATCGGTGTCTCAAAAAGAGAGGTTCGTAACCGCACAAGGAACATGTTGGAACTTGTCGGACTTGCGGGTAAGGAAAAAGCCTTTCCCAATGAATTATCCGGCGGAGAGCAGCAGCGTGTTTGTGTTGCTCGGGCCATAATTAACAATCCCGCCTTATTAGTTGCGGACGAACCGACGGGAAACCTTGACCCGGAGACGGCATGGGGAATTATGGATTTGCTCTTTAACATTAACAAAAGAGGAACCACCATCGTTATGGCCACTCATGCTCGGGCAATTGTTAATAAAATGCAAAAACGAGTCATTGCCATTGAAAATGGCCGAGTTGCGCGGGATGAGGAAATGGGGGGCTACGGCTATGACGTTTAATTTTCCCAGTTATATTCTGCGTGAAACGGGTCATTCGATGAAGCGCAACCCTTGGTTAAGCATTGCTTCCGTTCTAACGGTTATGGTATCGCTGGTTATTTTGGGCTTTTCGGTCTTCTTTTTAGCAAATGCAGCCAATATGGCCCAATCTTTTGAATCTCAACTTGAAATTGCTGCCTTTGTTAAAGATGATGCGACAGCGGACCAAGTCCAAACCCTGCAGGGTCAAATTCAAGGGATGACAGGGGTTGCTTCTGTGACTCTTGTTACAAAGGATCAGGCCTTATCAGATTTCGGAAAGACCATAGGCGGATCCCAGAGCAATCTTGTAACAGATTTGGGAGGAACAAATCCATTCCCGGATAAATTGACGGTAAAAGCTACAAATCCTCAAGATGTAAAGACGTTGGCAGATGCTATACAAGCATTGCCGGAAATTGATACAGTGCGCTATGGACAGGGCTATGTGGATAAACTTCTGGAATTCACCAAATGGCTGAGATGGATTGGCCTCGGTGTGGTAGCTGCCTTTTCCGCGGCTTCCGTTGTGCTTATTTCAATTAATGTTAAAATGAATGTTTTTTCCAAACGGCGGGAAATTCAAATTATGAAGTTAGTGGGGGCAAGTAATAGTTTTGTCCGCTGGCCGTTTCTCATTGAAGGATTAACTCTAGGTCTGCTTGGTGGTGCTCTGGCGGCCTTGATTGTCGGAATGGGCTATAACTGGATGACCATGTATATTCAATCGGCTCTTACGTTCTTGCCTGTCGTTCGCAATCCCCTCCTGTTTCACCAAGTGACAGGCGGCCTTTTACTGGCGGGTATGGCTATGGGGGCTGTGGGCAGCGCTGTGTCTTTGCAAAAATTCCTGCGTTCCTAAACATTGAACGTGTATTGTGCTGAGGACACGTGGCAAAACGTGTTCCTTGGCACGTTTGAGATTTGTGTCTTAGGGGGGAGTAGATGTTCAAGAAAAAAGTGGTCTTAATTACGGCACTGAGTCTTGCTTTGCTTATAGCCTCTAAGGCGCCCTCTCAGGCGAGTGAGCTTTATGACGCAGTGCATGAGCAGCAATCGATCTCCAGTCAAAAGAATCAAGCGCAGAACAAACTGCATCAATTGACCTATACCTCCGATAAATTGAAGGCTCAGCTGGCTCAGTTAGAAACCCAAATTTCTGCTGCCCAGTCACTTTTAGCCGAAAAGCAGCGTGCTTTTAACCAAACCCAAACTCAGGTTCAAGCTGCGCAAAAAGAACTGGATCAAAAACAGCAAGAACTGGCCGACCGCCGTACTGCCCTTGGAAAAAGGGCTCGGGGAATTTACGAAAACGGGCAGATCAGCTATTTCGAATTACTCTTTCAATCTGCAAACCTGAGTGATTTTATCACGAGGATGGAGTATTTCAATAAATTAATTACGAATGACCAAAAGTTATTGACAGATATCCAAGAGCAAAAGGAAAAAATCGCTCAAAAAACTCAGGAACTAACAGTGAAGAGGAATCAAGCCGCTCAACTTCAGGCTCAGGCAGCAAAAGCCAAAACAGACCTGGATGCGAAAAAGGCTCAGCAGCAAACGGCTTTGGAGCAAAATCAGAAAGCCGTTCAAGCTTCTTATGATGAGGTCGAACGCTTACAAACAGAAGCCAATGCTTTAAATGATAAGATTCGCAAATTGCAGGCTGCTCAAGCCGGACGAAACAATGGGAATGGAACCATTTCAACCTGGCCCTTACCGGGGCATTATGAGATTAGTGATCCTTATGGGTGGAGAACTCATCCAATCACCCACAAGCAAAGTTTACATACCGGAACGGATATAATGGCTCCTATGGGGACCGAGATTCACGCTGCAGGAAGTGGCGTTGTTATTATGGCCGGTTGGAATGTTGCCTACGGCAACATGGTTATTATCGATCACGGTCATGGGATTTCTTCTCTTTATGGGCATCAGTCAAAATTGAATGTTACCGAAGGACAATCCGTAGAAGCAAACCAAGTTATCGGCTATGTCGGTTCCACTGGATGGAGCACGGGCCCGCATTTGCATTTTGAGGTTAGGGTCGATGGCAACCCGACAGATCCATTGCAATTTTTCCCCAACTAATGGATAAGCAGTATTTCTGCAAGGGGATAGGCATATAATAGAGCAAGACTTGAGGAAAGGGTTTGACATTGAGTGCAGGAGTGGAATTGGAAAAGAACAGCAAAACATGTTGGAGTTGTCTTACTGATTTTTTGTGTGCTGGTGACAGCAACGGTAGGCGGAATCGTACTCGCCAACGTCGATAACATTGGTCGTCTGGTTCATGTTGCACAACTTATTCACAGCGATTACTTAGAGAATGTTTCGACATCACAATTGGTTGAAGGTGCTACGAAAGGAATTGTGGATATTCTGGGGGATCCGTATTCGACCTATATGAATGCCCAAGAGAATCAAGAACTTTTTCAGATTCTTGATAGCAAATTTGGCGGAGTGGGGATTGTTCTTAGCCTGAAGGATCCAAATAAACTCGTGGTCTTGCGGCCTATTAAAAATTCTCCGGCAAGCAAGGCGGGGATTTTGCCGGGGGATGTTGTGAGCAAGATCAATGATACCGATACGGCCGGTATGGACCAGGACAAAGCCGTAAATTTGATGCGCGGTGATCCGGGAACGAAAGTGGTTTTAGCATTATATCGCGCCAGTACCAACAAAACTTATACGGTGAGCCTGACAAGGGAAAATATAACCGTTCCTACGGTTGATGGAGAAGCACTGCCCGGGCATCCTGATATTGCCTATATTAATATTACTCAATTTTCCACGGATACCGGTACTGAACTTAAAGATACTTTGAACAACATGAATATAAAAAAATACAAAGGTATCGTTCTGGATTTAAGATATAATCACGGCGGTGAACTTAATGCGGCTGTTCAAGTTGCAAGTTATTTTGTTCCTTCCGGACCGGTGGTCTATATTGTAGACAAACAAGGAAACGTAGATACAAAGATGGCCACTGGAACGTATTTAGGAATGCCTTTGGTCGTGCTTGTCAATGAAGAGAGCGCTTCGGCCGCGGAGATTGTCTCCGGCGCTATTAAGGATGAGAAAACGGGGACGTTAGTGGGAGTAAAAACCTTCGGCAAAGGGATCGTCCAAACAATTTTCCCTCTCGATGCGGGGACGAGTGTCAAATTAACCACTGCCAAATATCTTACACCAAATAAGGTCTCGATTAACAAAATTGGGATTGAACCGGACGTAATGGTAGAACTCCCAAAGGGCCAGCAAGCTACACTTTCGCCAACGGATACGAATTTTGATCCTCAGCTTTTAAAAGCAGTTCAAGCATTACAAGGAAAAATGAAGTAAAATATACAACCAAAAGTTATACTTTTTGATAGTATAAAGAAAACGAGGCTGCGGCAACATTTTGTTGCGCAACCTCGTTTTTTATTTTAAACGCCTAGACTACAGTTTAGTTCCTTTTTTATAAATTCACCCTCGAAGTTCTAGCTGCATAGACTACGCTGATATAAAAAACAACGGGGGCTGGATGAAGATGGGAAATAAAACTGGGGTAAGGCATTACTTTGCCGAAGGAATCACCACGCGGGGGTATATTTCTCTGGTGCCTAATATGATGCCGAATTGGCAAAGGGTTTATGTCTTGTTAGGGGGGCTGGGAACAGGTAAATCGACTTTAATTAAAGTTATTGGCCTGGAACTGCTAGATCGGGGGTATGAAATTGATTTTATGCGTTCAGCTCGCGACCCCGATTCTATGGCCGGTTTCATAATGCCTCGTATGGGATTGGCTATGCTGGATGTGATGGAAATTTCGCCGTTTCGTTGGCGTGCTCCGGGTGTGGTGGAAAAGTTTATTGATTTTAACCGCTTTTGTGATGATTATAAGCTCGAGAAGCAGCGTATACATATTTTAAAACTTGAAAATCAGCTTCAATTACTTCAACAGAAGGTAGAGGAAGAATTGGCGGCTGAGCTGAGTTCTTTAATTGTTCCCAGGACTTCCAGAACCGATAAAAGAGAGGACATGTCTTGGATTTTGGGCAATTCCGCCCGGCTAAAAATCAGAAAAGAGAATACTGGGCCTTGGCCACTTGCTGAGAATGCAGTAAAACTGCTGCAAAAGAGTATAATTAATCCCTATTTTTTGCATGGCTTAACCTCAGAAGGATGGTTGAACCTAGCCCCTCATTTTCTTATGGATTTTGATCAGATTCGGCTTGAAGGGGATGAAACCTTAGATGCCTTAGACTGGGTATTAAATGAAGCGCAGCAACTCGGTCAATTAATTGAAATTATCTTACATCCACTAAACCCAGATGAAGTGATTGGGATTGTTTTTCCAGAAAGACATCTGGCCATATGGCAGGGTAATCCGGATAACTTAGTTGATCAGGGCTTAGAACGACCCTTTGGGGAAAAGCTAATTGAAACTATCTCCTCTTGGCAAAACCATAGATCTCAGCTTAAAGCCATTTATACAGAATCTGTAGACTTTGGGAAGTTAGATGAATACCGGGAAATTCTTCTTAATACAATTTTGGGAGATTTGAAATTAAATGGATTAAACTAAAATGCTTTGAGAACCTAGCCAAAAATGGAGGGGTCAACGAGATATTCACCAATCTCCGAAATGAGACGTTCAAGGTCACTTTCCTTGAGGGTAAAGCGGTCTAGAATTTCTTGCTCAAGAGGGTTAAAAAAACTGTCCACCCCACCACCTGTGCCGAGCAAATTAGCTAAGCCATTCGCAATGTGAATAACAGACGCTAAATCAATGAAGTTGTGGGCTTTCAAAGGAGAATGGTGGTAGGAAATACCTTCCACAAGGTCGTCTGGCAGGTTCCAGTTAATTGCTAAGTATCCGCCCACCGTAGCATGGTCATAGCCAATAACTTTTTCCTCAAGTTCAACATAGGAAAGTGATGTTTCCTGGACTTTTTGCAAAAGGATGGTATTAACTTCCTGAATATAAATGGAGATGACTAATTTACCGATATCGTGGAGCAAACCTGCGGTGAAAGCAACTTCTCCAAAGGGAAGCCTTAAATGCTGACATAATCGTTTGGCTGCCATAGCCGTTAACATAGAATGCTTCCAGAGGCCCTCCTGTTCAATTTCATAGCCAATGAGGGGCGTTTTAAGTATAGGAGCAACGGCTGAAGCCATGGCTAATCCTTGAGTCGCCTGAAAACCTAACATTACGATGGCTTCTTGGAGTGATGAAATGCGTCGGGCATATCCGTAATAGGCAGAATTGGCTTGCTTCAACATCCCGGCGGCAAGCGCAGGGTCTTGTGAAATTACGGTTTCAAGCTCTTTAACTGTAGTCGTAGGATCTTTTGTTAAGGTTACAACTTTTACGGCAGCAGTAGGCAGAGGGGGAAGAGTATTAACACGAGTGAGAATGTGTTCCAATTTGACCGGCAATTTTAACCCTCCTTAAAATCATTGGGAGCGTCGTCAGACTTGAATGAACTCATGGTTTGAAAAAGAATCATTATAATGTTATAACTAAAGACTTCAACATACAATGAGTCGCTTGAACTATTTAAACAAACTGCATTATTTTATACGACAAGGGAAGACTAATGACAAAATTAGGAGTTCGAAAGGAGCGTTTCCATGACATACAGAAAGCGAACCCTAGTTGTTTTCATTGGTTTATGTTTATGTCTTAGTTTAACCATAAGTGGCTGTGGTCTTCAAGCCCTTTTAGGCAACAAAAACAAAACTTCTTCTGCAGGTAATAATTCTAAACCTCCGATAATTGCAGTGTCTTTAGATGAAAAAGACCCAAATAAATTGCTGATCACCAAAGGCATTGACGATTTAGCGAAGAAGGGGAATGTCAAAGTCAAATACCTCGATTCAAGTCAAGCGGTGGATGATTCAGCCTTGAAAGGGGCTAAAGTCTTAATCTATCAGGGAGGAAATGCGAATCTTTTAAAGAACGCCCAGACAAATAAAGTGCCAGTCCTAGCATTAAACCAAGTTCCGGCGGGCGCTAATCTTGCAGGCATAGTAACGTCAGATCAGGAAAAGACAGGGGAACTGATGGCTCAGTCCTTAGTCAGCAAAGTTTCAGACGGGCAAGTCATCATTTTGCAGGGAGATCCCAGTGAGACGGGATCTCAAGAACTTCTTGCCGGGAACAAAGCGGTTCTCAGTAAATATCCTAAAATATCCATTCAAACGATTGCCAGTCCACAGGGAGCGGAATCAACAGTTAAGCAAAGCTTAAACGACTTTTTACAAAAGAATCCTGGGAAAGTGCAAGGGATTTTAGCCCCTACGGCTCAATTGTCGGGAATGGCAAGTGATGTTTTAAAACAATTGCAATTGGATAAGAAGGTTTTGCTGATTGGGGGGCAGGCAAGTATTTCTTCCCTTGACCGAATGGCCAGCGGATCTCAAACCAGCGATGTGGACACATCTCCGTATCTTCAGGGGGCAAACGCCTTCCAGTGGGCTCAGAAGGTTATTGATAAAGAGCCTCTTGATCTTAGTGATTCAATTACCAGTGAACAGGGAGATATTCCCGCTAAGATCATTCAAGTTAAGGCGGTTACCCCTGATAATCTTGCGGTAATTCAAAAAAGTTATGTTAAAACGATGCAAAGCGCACAACAAGACCAGAAAAAACAGACTTCAAAAGCACAAACTCAGAGTAAGGAACAGGGAGACAGTAAAAATCAGGGAGACAGTAAAGACAAACAAGGGAGTAAACAGAGTGCAAGCGGCAGCAGTGATCAAGCCCAGACGTCAGGAAATGTTCCGCCAGGGGTTGCTAAAGTTACAGAAACAGTTAAGACGGAAACTACAAGAGAATATCTAGATTCGCAAGGGAAAGTCATAGGGACGGAGAAGACGACGAACCAACAAGTTAAGACGGTGCCTCCGGAAATGCTGCAAACGGAAGGGAAAGATCAGTCATCCCAAGGTCAGTCTAAAGACCAAGGAAGCCAATCTTCACAAGACAAAAGCGGCGGTGGCGGTGACAGCGGAGGATAATAAAAGGCTATACAGGGAAGAGACGAAAATCCTTATCCTTTCGTCTCTTCCCTAAGATTTTGACAACCGTTACCCAATGGAATAAAAAGGTATTCTGAGACTGCAATTAAGAGGGCTGATATTGTTGAATATGCATCTCCTAAGATGTAAAATGAACTTAGAAAGATTATAATTATTACCCAAAATGAAGTTTTTATCAAATTGTAAGACTCCCACTACTTCCATAAGTGGGAGTGGTTCACGTTCTCTGCCTCTGTGTGGATAGAGTCCTTCGCCGAGGCCCCGATGTTCAGCTTTGGCTGAACGAGTTCACATAGTGTTTATTTTACAATTTACAAAGGGGATCAAAAGATGGAATTTCGTTTACATGCCCCCTACCAATCTTCAGGAGATCAGCCCCAGGCCGTAGATTCTTTAGCTGCCGGTATAAAGGAAGGAAAGCGTCACCAAACACTGTTGGGGGTCACCGGTTCAGGAAAAACCTTTACAATGGCAAATATTATTACGAAAGTCCAGCGCCCGACCCTTGTTTTAGCGCATAACAAAACATTAGCAGCACAGCTCTACAGCGAATTCAAAGAGTACTTCCCAGAAAACGCCGTAGAGTATTTTGTAAGTTATTATGATTACTATCAACCGGAGGCTTATGTTCCTTCGAGTGATACTTTTATTGAGAAAGATGCTTCAATTAATGACGAAATCGAGAAATTACGTCACTCAGCTACGGCATCACTTTTCGAGCGGCGGGATGTTCTGGTTGTCGCCAGTGTTTCCTGTATTTACGGTTTGGGTTCACCGGAAGAGTATCGTGAGCTGGTGCTCTCTTTACGCCAAGGACAAGTCATTGATCGCAATGATATTCTGCGCAAATTAATTTCAATTCAATACGACCGCAATGACATTGCTTTTACGCGCGGAACCTTTCGCGTGCGCGGGGATGTTGTGGAGATTTATCCGGCGTCTTCTAGTGAAAAGGTTCTTCGAGTTGAGATGTTTGGGGATGAAATTGAACACATTTACGAAATAAATGTATTAACCGGAGAGATTTTAGGGGAAAGAAATCATGTCGCTATTTTCCCAAATTCTCACTATGTCACAGCCCAAGAAAAAGTAATGAAGGCAGCTGAAAATATTGAACTTGAATTAAGTGAACGTTTGCAGGTTTTACAATCCCAAAATAAGCTGCTAGAGGCTCAGCGACTTGAACAGAGAACACGTTATGATCTGGAAATGCTGCGGGAAATGGGCTTTTGCAATGGAATTGAAAATTACTCCAGACATTTGACCTTCCGTGAACCTGGAGAAACTCCTTATACCTTGCTTCACTATTTTCCTGAAGATTTCTTGCTTTTTGTGGATGAATCTCATGTTTCCATCCCTCAAGTAAGAGGGATGTATGAAGGAGACCGATCGCGGAAGACAACCCTCGTAGATTTCGGTTTTAGATTGCCCTCTGCTTTGGATAATCGCCCTTTAACGTTTGCTGAGTTTGAGCGGCTAATTAGGCAAACCATTTATGTCAGTGCTACCCCCGGCCCTTATGAGTTAGCTCACTGCCCAACGGTGGTTGAACAGATCATTCGGCCAACGGGTTTGTTAGATCCGGAAGTCGTTGTCCGTCCGACTAAAGGTCAAATTGACGACCTGCTGGGAGAAATTCGAGCAAGAATTGCCCGAAACGAACGAGTCCTGATTACTACACTAACCAAGAAGATGGCTGAAGATCTCACAGATTATTTAAAAAACCTGGAGATTAAAGTGAAATACCTTCATTCGGATATTAAGACCTTAGAGCGGGTTGAAATTCTGCGAGAGCTTCGTTTAGGTATAATTGATGTCATTGTTGGGATTAATCTCCTGAGAGAAGGTTTGGATTTGCCTGAAGTATCGCTAGTGGCGATTCTTGACGCGGATAAAGAAGGTTTTCTGAGGTCTGATCGTTCCCTCATTCAGACCATTGGACGCGCGGCGCGAAACGCTCAAGGAAAAGTCATTATGTATGGTGACAAGATAACCCAATCTATGCAGGTTGCTCTTGACGAGACGAATCGACGGCGGGCTATCCAGATGGCTTATAATGAGAAAATGGGGATTATCCCCCAAACGATTCGGAAAGCAGTCCATGATGCGCCGGAAGCAACGAAAGTAGCCGAAAGCAAAAAAGCTTATGGTTCAAAACTGCCGCCGGAGGAGATGGCTTCTCTTATCGCCAGCTTAGAACAAGAAATGCGCCTGGCAGCTCAAAACTTGGATTTTGAACGAGCAGCCGAAATTCGTGATGCTATGATAGAATTAAAAGGTGAAGAAAACAAGTACAAAATCACGAGTCAACAGCGGGGAAGCGGAAATCGTTATAACCGATCTAAAGGTGATAATAAGAAGCGAGGTAAAAGAACCAGTTAGATTATCATACAAATTAGGAGGCTGAACATGAGCCAGGAATACTTGCGTGTGCGTGGGGCACGCGCTCATAATTTAAAGAATATTGATATTGATATACCCCGGGACAAGCTTGTTGTAATTACCGGATTATCCGGCTCCGGAAAGTCTTCCCTGGCCTTTGATACGATTTATGCCGAAGGCCAGCGGAGATATGTTGAATCTCTTTCGGCTTATGCCCGGCAATTTTTGGGGCAGATGGACAAGCCGGATGTCGACTCTATCGAAGGCCTATCGCCGGCAATTTCAATTGATCAGAAAACAACGAATCGTAATCCCCGCTCAACCGTAGGTACGGCCACAGAGGTTTGGGATTATTTGCGTTTGTTATATGCACGGATTGGTCATCCCCATTGTCCCAAGTGCGGGCGTGAAATCTCGCAACAAACGATCCAGCAAATGGTGGATAAGATCTTGGAGCTTCCGGAGCGCACAAAACTCCAGATATTAGCACCTTTGGTTAAAGGGAAAAAAGGAGAACACGTAAAAGTATTCGAGGAGGCTCGTAAGGCGGGATATGTTCGGGTCCGAGTTGATGGCGAAATTCGTGATCTCAGTGAAGAGTTTAAATTGGCGAAGACTAAGAAGCATTCCATTGACGTAGTGATCGATAGAATTATCCTAAAACCCGAAAGTGCTGAACGTTTGGCCGATTCTCTGGAAACGGCCTTAAAGCTTGGGGAAGGGAATGTTATTATTGATGTTACTGACGGGGACGAACTGCTGTTTAGTGAGAATTTTGCTTGCCCTGATTGCGGAATAGCACTGGAGGAAATTTCTCCGCGGCTTTTTTCCTTTAACAGTCCCTATGGTGCCTGTCCCACTTGTACCGGTTTAGGTGCTAATTTAGTGGTGGATTTAGACTTAATTCTTCCCGATCATTCTAAGTCCTTATCCGAAGGTGCCATTGCCCCTTGGGCCAAATCAGTTTCCACCTACTATCCTAAAATGATGGAGGCCGTGGCTCACAATCTTGGGTTTACGATGGACACTCCTTTGCAGAAGCTATCTGAGAAGCAATGGCAGGGTCTGCTTTATGGCACGGAAACGCCTATCAAGTTTCAATACCATAATATTTTTGATCAATTAAAAACCTATCATTCTAACTTTGAAGGGTTAATTCCTTATTTTGAGCGCCGCTACAAGGAATCTACTTCCGATACCGTACGCGCTGAGATCGAAAGCTATATGAGTGAACGTCCTTGCCCAGAATGTCAGGGAAAACGCCTAAAGCCGGAGGCTCTGGCTGTCAAGGTAGGGGGGATTTCCATTGATGATTTATCTCGTCTTTCCATTACGGAAGCCATTGACTTTATAAATCAATTAACGCTGACCCCAAAAGAAGAAACGATTGCCTATCAAATTCTGAAGGAAATCAGAGAGAGGCTGGGTTTTCTAATCAATGTTGGTCTGGACTATCTTACGATGGCCCGTTCCGCTGGGACACTTTCCGGCGGAGAGGCTCAGCGAATTCGTCTTGCCACGCAAATCGGATCAAGTCTTATGGGTGTGCTTTATGTTTTGGATGAACCCAGTATTGGACTTCACCAGCGAGACAATGCCCGGCTTCTTTCAACCTTAAAACGCTTAAGGGATTTAGGCAATACTCTGATCGTGGTTGAACACGATGAAGATACGATGCTTGAGGCTGATCATATTATTGATATTGGGCCGGGAGCCGGTGCCCATGGCGGTTACGTGGTGGCTGAAGGGACCATTCAAGAAATTAAGGCTAATAAAAAATCTGTGACAGGTCAGTATTTAAGCGGTGAAAAGCAAATCCCCGTCCCTGAGAAACGGCGGGAAACGAATGGTAAATGGCTGGAAGTCTTCGGGGCTCGCGAGAACAATTTAAAGAATGTTCATGCTCGGATTCCTTTAGGGCTTCTGACCTGTGTAACCGGTGTTTCCGGGTCGGGCAAGAGTACTCTTGTCAATGAAATCATCTATAAAGGTTTGGCACACAAGTTAAATGGTGCACGGCAGCGCCCCGGTGCTCACGATCGTATAGAAGGGCTGGAGCATCTAGATAAAATTATTGATATTGACCAATCTCCTATTGGGAGAACCCCACGTTCTAATCCGGCGACTTATACAGGAGTTTTTGATTTGATACGGGAACTTTTCTCCATGACGCCTGAAGCTAAAATGAGAGGGTATAAGCCGGGGCGGTTCAGCTTTAATGTTAAAGGCGGACGCTGTGAAGCTTGCCATGGAGATGGAATTATTAAAATTGAAATGCATTTTCTTCCGGACGTTTATGTCCCTTGTGAAGTCTGCGAAGGGAAGCGCTATAACCGGGAAACTCTTGAAGTTCGCTATAAAGGGAAAAACATTTCGCAAGTTCTTGACATGACGGTGGATGAGGCCGTGGAGTTTTTTCAGGCGGTCCCCAAGATTTCGAGGAAACTTCAGACCCTTCAGGATGTCGGACTGGGATATATCCACTTAGGTCAGCCGGCCACAACGTTGTCAGGAGGAGAGGCCCAGCGTATTAAGCTGGCTACAGAACTTAGCCGGCGCAGTACCGGTAAAACGATCTATATTCTCGATGAACCTACGACCGGGCTCCATATGGCGGATATTGACAGGCTTCTTCAAGTACTTCACCGCTTAGTGGATGCTGGGGATACTGTTCTGATTATTGAGCACAATCTCGATGTTATCAAAACCGCCGATTGGCTTATTGACCTTGGTCCCGAAGGAGGAGACCGGGGAGGAGAGGTTGTTACAACCGGGACGCCTGAGGAAGTGGCTGCTTTCCCTTCATCTCACACCGGACAATATCTTAAACGATATCTTTCTCAGCCGTCTTTCGGCAACTCGGAATCGATAGCAAAGGCTCAGTGAAATCATTCAGTAACGGATTAAACAACGGAATTTCCGTGAGGTATTCTTGAGGGCTCTGCCTTCTCCGAAGAGAGTGTTGGAGTCACTTCCGCTATAGAAGCGGGGGTCTTAGATAGGGATCAAGGGATTTTTTACCTCTCTAAAGGGAGGTACGGGAGTTGAAGAAAAAATTGGCTATCCGCTTAGTGGCTATGGATTTGGATGATACGTTATTAAGAGATGATTGGACAATCTCTCCTCGTGTGGTCAAGGCTATTCAAAAGGCTCAGGAGCAAAAAGTTAAGGTAACCATCGCAACAGGTCGCATGCCTATATCTACGCGGCCCTATGCTCTCCAATTGGGCATCGATGTTCCTGTGATTACCTATCATGGGGCAATGGTCCAACAAGTTATCAGCGGAGAAATTCTTTTCCGCCGTGTGATCCCAAGCGCGCTAGCAAAGAAAATTATCGGCGATGTTTTGGAACGCGGGATGTATGCACAGATCTATCTAAAAAATCGTGTTATTACCTCAAAGTTGACAGAACTATCGGAGCAATACGCCCGCATCTCAAAGGTCTCGATTGAAGAAGCTGATTTGCAAGAGACAATATCTCAGGAGCCTGAAGGGGTTGAAAAGATATTATTGATGGCGGAAGAAGCAGGGTTAGACCAACTAACGCCGTTTTTGGACCAACGATATGGTGATAAAGTGCATCTTACAAAGTCTAAGCCCTATTTTCTGGAAATGACGGAATCCACGGTTAACAAAGGGGTTGCTCTTGCTGCTTTGGCAGAGAGGTTTAATATAGCTCAAGAAGAAGTCATGGCCATAGGGGACAGCTTTAATGACCTGGAAATGATAAAATATGCCGGAGTTGGCGTTGCCATGGGGAATGCCCGGAAAGAAATTCAAGAACAGGCGAATATAGTAACTGCTACAAATCAGGAAGACGGCGTGGCTGAAGCCATTGAACGCTATGTTTTGGGATCAGCCTTAGACTTGGTTCGAAGAGTGCCAGAAGGAATGACAAGTTCTTAATATACGGATATGAATTAAAAATGTGGGGGAAAAACAAATGAAAATGACCATGAAGACCATTCGCGAAACTGCTCGCGAAAAACTTAAGGGATATTGCCGCGTTTGTCCGGAATGCAATGGCAAAGCCTGTGTCGGGGAGGTTCCGGGAATGGGGGGTGCCGGTACCGGTGCTTCCTTTAAGAATAATGTTGAGGCTCTTGCTGCTTATCGCATAAACTTAAGGTCCCTGCACGGCGCCAAAGATCCGAACACAAGACTGGAATTTTTTGGTCAAGAGTTAGTAACGCCGATTATTGCAGCTCCTATCACCGGCAATAAATTTAATATGGGCGGAGCTTTGAGTGAAGAGGAATGGGCAGAGGCTATTCTCCAGGGCTGCCTGACGGAGGGTTCTTTAGGAACTACGGGTGACGGCCCGGATGTAGCGCTGTATAATACCGGTGTGGATCAAATCGCTAAATTTCAAGGCCGTGGTATCGCCTTCACAAAACCGAGGGAGCCTGAGGAAGTCATTAAATGTCTTAAACGCGCCGAAGAAGCTAAGGTCATAGCGGTGGGCATGGATGTCGATGCTGCCGGTTTGTCAACCATGGCTGTAGGGCCAAAGTCTCTAGAGGAATTAAAAACAATTATATCCGGGACGACGCTGCCGGTAATCCTTAAGGGGATTATGACGGTCGATGAAGCGGAAATTGCCATTGAGGCAGGTGCAGCGGGCATTGTTGTTTCTAATCACGGGGGGCGGATGATTGATCACACTCCGGGCACGGCTGAGGCTCTGCCGGAAATTGCAGCGGCAGTCAATGGTCGAATTGCGGTGCTGGCAGACGGAGGAATACGGTCAGGAGTTGATGTCTTGAAAATGCTGGCTCTTGGTGCAGATGCTGTCCTTATCGGACGTCCTCTTGTGATAGCTGCTTATGGCGGAGGTGCTGAGGGGGTTGCCACAGTCCTGCGCAGGATGACAAACGAACTTAAACAAGCCATGGTATTGACGGGATGTGCTTCTCTAAGTGATATCAGTATGGATGTTATCTTCTAATAATATTTTCTAATAATAAGAATACTAATCCAACCAAAAGGTTAACGGCCTTCTGCTTATTAATAGTGGAAGGCCTTCGTGCATTCTGGCACAAGAATTGCATTAAACGGTCTAAAACGCTATACTTAGGGCGAAGGGGGATTGTCAGATTTGCGTGTTCTACTCGTAGCACTCAATGCAAAATATGTTCATACCAATTTAGCCCTTCGCTATTTGCAAGAAAGCGTACGCCAGTCAGTAACATCCGACGTTATTCTGCGTGAATACAGTATTAATGACCACCTTGAGCGTATCGCCGGAGAAATTTATGAAACTCAGGCCGATGTTATAGGTTTTTCATGTTATATTTGGAACATAAAAGAAGTCATGAGTGTCATTAGACAGCTTCATCCGGTCTGCCCGGATGTGCAATTTGTACTTGGGGGCCCGGAGGTATCCTTTGAAACAGAAGAGTTTTTGAGGTCGCACCATGAAGTGGATGCCGTGATTCTTGACGAGGGAGAGAAATCTTTCCCTGATCTGCTTAGAGCTTGGCAGGAAGGCGGGAATCTTTCACAGGTCGAGGGGCTGGCCTGGAAACATGACGGGAACGTGATCGTCAATCCTCCTAGCCGGGCATTGCTCAATTTAAACGAACTTCCCTTTCCCTATTCTGGTGATGAGGATTTTTCCGGCCGGATTGTTTATGTCGAAACTACCCGTGGGTGTCCTTTTTCCTGTCAGTATTGTTTGTCCTCGACCTTTCAAGGCGTTCGCTATTTGGCTCCCGAAAAATTTCGCATCATGTTTCGGCGCCTTTTAAGTCAAGGCGCACGTACCATCAAGTTTGTTGACCGTACATTTAATGCCCATAAGAAGCATGCTTTGGAAATTCTGACGATTGTACGTGAAGAGACTTGTTCTTTGGGATTAAATGATCGAGTGCGGGTCCATTGCGAAATAGCAGGGGATCTTTTAGATGAAGAATGGATGGACTATCTGAAAGATTATCCACGGGGTCTGATTCAGATGGAAATTGGTGTGCAATCGACCTATCAGCCCACTCTGGAAGTTGTTGCCCGACATCAGAACTTTGAAGACTGGAAAAGGTTTGTACCTGTCATGAAGGATTTGCAGATCCCTTTGCATCTTGATTTGATTGCCGGGCTGCCCCTGGAAAACTGGACGAATTTTCGTAAATCCTTCAATGATGTTTACTCAGTGGGGCCGGACATGCTCCAACTGGGATTTCTAAAAGTCCTGAAAGGATCGGGTTTGCGCCTGAGAAGCCGACAATATGGGCTTCTGTTTAACCCTGATCCGCCATATACTATTCTTGAAACCGCAGCCTTGTCTCATGGTGAAATGCTGCAATTACATCGCATAGAAGAGGTTCTTGACAAATACTATAATTCCGGTAAGTTCACCCATGTTTTGCGTGAAGCTCTTCACTTTTTTCCCTCAGCTTTTGATTTCTACCATCAATTGGCCCTATATTGGGAGAAACAAGGATGGTTTCAGCGGCTGTGGCCGGGTAAAGCATTATTTGATAAACTTTGGGATTTTATAATCTGGATTCAATCCCAAACTCAGCCCAATATGTTAAGCACATCAGAGTTAGATTTAACGCGCTCTTTCCTTGACGCACTGCGCTTTGACTATTACTTATGGGAACGGCCCAAAACCCTTCCTGATTATTTTGCCGTAGGTGCAAGTCAAGAGGCGAAGGAAGCGGAGCTAAAGCGCACCGGCGAAGAGATTCAACGAAACGACTATTGGGCGAGGGTTATTCCTGAGTTTGCAGCCATGGATCGACGTCAGTGGAATCGTAATACAGCAGTGGCTTATTTCGAGACAGATGTGCTGCAAACGGGTGAAGATGTACCAAGCTGGTTCCTCTTCATTTACCGGCAGGGGCAAGTCAAGGTTTATCGCTATCAAGTTTGAATGGAGTGAAACAATGATTTCCCGTTTACTGCACAGTATATTCTGTATGCTAATCATTGTATTTTTGGTCAGTGGATGCAGCAAAGCGCCACAGACAGGAGAACCGGGCGGTCCGGCACCTGCAGTCATCGAGGTTTGGCATTCTCTCCTTGGGGCACAGGCTGATGCCTTGCAGAACCAGGTTCAGGCGATTAATAAGGCTCATCCTCAGGTGATTGTAAAGCTCAGATATGTTCCGGAACAGAATTTTGCAGCCTTTACCTACCAAGCTGAAGCAGGCGGAGAAGGGCCGGAAATTTTTATTGCCAGAAGAGAAATTATTCGTCAGCTATATAGTCAAGGGACTCTGGCCAAGGTTGCCTATGCGGATCAAGGAAGTTTTACCGCTGCTGCTGCCGGTTTTCGCTTTGGAGATACACAATATGCATTACCCTGGTTAACGGATGTTCCGATGCTTTATTATAGAACCGATACGGCAAATGCTCCGAGCACCCTTGCGGATTTATTCTCATCTCAAGGCGGAATCTCTGTTCCTGCAGCTGATACAGCGACGCTTTCCGCCTGGTGGAGCGGTCAGGGAGGGGCCTTAATGACCGGAGGAAACCCTGCTTTAGATAATCCCAGCAACCTTGCCTTTTTACAGCAGCTAATAGCTTGGCAAAACGCTAAGAGCCTTCGGATTGATCCTCAAGCCCTTACGTCCTTTGCAGGGGGTCAGGCTCCCTATGTTATTGCAGGAGCCAGCCAGTCAGTACTCTTAAATCAGCAAAAAGTTCCTTGGGGATGTGTTTCTTTAACCGACTTGACGGCAGGTCAGGGTGAACCGCTTCTGGGTTTAACTTTCGGAATTGCGAATTCCGCGATCATGACCAAGGATCTTAGTCCGGAGATTAAAATCGTTGAACAAGCACTTCTACAGCCCGACGTGGAAGGGGCTCTTGCCAAGTCGGGATCCCTTCTGCCCGCGAATATGGCTTACTATCAGCTGCCTGAAGCTCAAAAGGGAATCTTTCCCCAAGCTTATCGCGCTTTTTCAAAGGCATGGGGACTTGTGGGAAGCGCCCCGGAGTGGAACTTGATATCCCTTCAGGATACAGCCTGGAGCAATGCGCTGGCGGGAAGCAGCAGTCCGCAAGATGCTCTGACGAGTGCTCAGGCTCAGGCTTTAAAGGCTTTAAACAAAAGTTCATAAGAAGCAGGAGGTGAAAGAAATGGATAAAGAAGGTTTAGAAATTATTGTAATTACAGGTTTGTCGGGGGCCGGAAGAACACAGGCTATGCAGAGCCTCGAGGATCAGGGTTTTTTCTGTGTGGACAATTTGCCGCCGACTTTCTTAGTGAAGTTTGCGGAGCTTTGTGCACAATCACGAGGCAAGGTTTCCAAAGCTGCTATTGTTTGTGACCTGCGTGGAGGCGAATTTTTTTCTTCCTTGAGTGAGGCCTTAACTAATCTGGAGACGGAAGGGTTTCATCTGCGGGTCCTCTTCTTAGATGCTTCTGATAAGACGCTGATCCGGCGCTATAAAGAATCTCGCCGCCGTCATCCCTTATCTCCGCAAGGAAGAGTTTTGGATGGAATTCAAGCGGAGCGTCAGCAGCTTGAAGAATTAAGGATTCGGGCAGACGAAATCATTGATACCTCCGATTTAACATCTCAGCAGCTGCGCGCTCAAGTGGCGGAACGGTTTGCTAAAGGGCGAGGCACTCAAATGGCAGTATCGGTGATCTCCTTTGGTTTCAAATATGGAATACCCCTTGATGTCGATTTGCTTATGGATGTGAGATTTTTGCCAAATCCATTTTACGTGGAAAAGCTGCGCCCTTTGACCGGCGAAGATAAACAAGTACAGGATTATATTTTTGGCAATCAAATGGCCCAGGAATTTATGGAGAAATATTTGGCTCTCCTGGAATATATCCTTCCAAATTATATTAGAGAAGGAAAAACTCACTTAGTCATTGGAATCGGCTGCACAGGCGGTCAGCATCGTTCCGTAGCCATTGCTGAACGAGTTGGACAATTCTTAAGAGACCGGAATTATGTTATTAGTATTAAGCATCGGGATGCCGCAAAAAATAGGAAGGGCGGAACTGCTCGATGAAAAGCGAAAACCGTGAGAAGATTGTTCAATATCTGAAGTGGCTCTACCCAAATTTGAAAGTGAAGCGCTGGTTTCTCGTAACAGTTCTGGGGATTTTTTTGTTTGCTACAGGTTTTGCGGTCATGAATGATGGGGTTGCCTTAGGATATGCGGAATTACAATTTCGCGAGATTGTTTATCGTCTCACGGGAAGCACTCAAATTATAGCCATACCCACAGGTTTAGTCATAAGTGCCCTTGGGGTTTTGCTGATCATTGTTGGTTTTAAGCGTATGTTATATTCAATTATCTCCGGGGTATTACCGGAAAATGAGGGCAAAATCGTTGATGTCATTTATTCTCGGCAACATTTAATGAGAGGTCCCAAAATTGTCGTTGTGGGGGGAGGGACCGGGCTTTCCTCCCTTCTGCGCGGGTTAAAACAATATACCCGTAATCTTACGGCGATTGTAACGGTTTCGGATGATGGCGGAAGCTCAGGGCGGCTGCGCGAGGAGTTAGGCATTCAGCCTCCTGGGGATGTGCGGAACTGTTTAGTGGCCCTGGCGGACACCGAGGATATTATGGATACGCTTTTTTCGTACCGCTTTGAAGGCGGGACACTCAATGGCCATAGCTTAGGAAACTTACTTTTAGCAGGCCTGACGGATACGTTTGGTGACTTTCAAATGGGAATTGAGCAAGTTAGTAAAGTTTTCGCTTTGCGCGGTAAGGTCTTCCCATCGACTTTGGAACAGGTTGAATTAAGTGCCGATTTTGAGGACGGGCGACATATTGAAGGAGAAACAGCTATACGGGAAACTGACGGAAAAATCTGTCGAGTTTATTTAAGTCCCGACAATTGTACCCCTCTCCCTGGTGCTTTGCAGGCCCTTGAAGAGGCCGATCTTATCGTTCTTGGCCCGGGCAGTCTTTATACAAGTGTGCTGCCTAATCTCTTAGTTAATGGGCTTCGGGAAAAAATTCGAAACGTGAATGCGCCTTGTGTTTATGTTTGCAATGTAATGACGGAAAAGGGCGAAACAGATGGATACACGGTATCCGACCATCTTAAGGCAATTTTAAATCATTGCGGCTCTGGGTTTGTGGATGCGGTATTGGCAACCAAAGGAGAAATTACAGCTTCTATTTTACAACGCTATGTTGAGGAAGAGGCCGTGCCGGTGGTGACGGATCCCAAAGAAGTAGAACGTTTAGGAGCAAAGTATTTCGAGGCTAACCTTGTTCAAGAAAGAAATGTTGTACGGCACGATCCGGATCGTTTAGCGAAGGAACTTGTTCGCGTGCTGTTTCGTCTAAAACCTATGGGTGAACGGATTGCTTTAGTTGACGCTTATCTGCTGTCCCAGAAGCTTCGCAAAAATACCTAAACTAAAGGAGGGATTGTTATTGTCGTTTAGTGCTGTAACTAAAGAAGAGTTGGCACGCTTGCCTGAACAAAAGCCTTGTTGTGAGCTGGCAGAACTTGCTGCTTTAGTTCGCATGGACGGTACCCTTCAAATCAGCGCGCATCAGCAATACGCTCTGAATGTTATCACGGAAAGCGCCCCTGTAGCCCGAAAGATTTACCGCCTAGCCAAAGATGTGCTCAAACGACCCGTGGATATTGTAGTTCGGCGCAAACTCAGGCTTCGTAAGAACAACTCTTATATGGTCCGAATTTATCCCCGGGGAGCAGAAGACTTGCGGAATTTGGGATTACTCAATGACGATGGACAGATTTACCATGGGATTCCCCCTGATTTAATCAGGAAACGCTGTGACCAAAAGGCTTACTTGCGAGGGGCCTTTTTAGCAGGCGGTTCGATTAATAATCCTGAAGGAACGTATCATTTGGAGATTGTCAGCAATGATGAACAACATGCCAAAGCCTTATGTCAACTTGTCAATCGTTTCAAATTAGGTGCTAAAGTTAGTATGCGCAAACATTGGTATGTCGTTTATATCAAAGAAAGTGAACGCATCGTAGAGTTTCTCGGTTTTATAGGAGCTCACCATGCCCTCTTAGAATTTGAAAATGTACGGGTTCTCAAAGATGTGCGCAACCAAGTTAATCGATTGGTGAATTGTGAAACAGCAAATCTGGATAAAATTGTCGATGCTGCCGTGAGGCAATTGGAGAATATCGAGCTGATTCAAAAAACAGTTGGCCTTCAATCCTTGCCGCCTGCACTTAAAGGCATGGCAGAGCTGCGCTTAGAATATCCCGATGCCAGCTTAAAAGAACTCGGCGAAATGCTGCGGCCTAAAGTAGGCAAATCAGGGGTTAATCATAGAATGCGTAAAATCGAAGAGTTAGCAGAACGAATCAGGAGCCAGAAGATGGGAGATCCTAAGGTAACTATGTGAGTCAAGAGCAAGGCAATAATCTCGTAGACCTAAAAAGAGATGAGGGGATTAGGTGCGGTTAGGATATGGCTTGAGTTTAGAACAAACTCAAAAACTAATTATGACTCCGGAATTGCGACAGGCAATTACAATTTTACAGTTGTCCGCACTCGAATTATCTACGTACGTCGAAGAGCAACTTTTAGAGAATCCCTTACTGGAAACTCAAGAGGAAACCTTGGATGCCAAAGGAGATTCGGAGAACAATAGTGCGGAGGAACATCCGATTGAGGATAAATGGGAAGTTGATTGGCACGATTATTTCCATGATCAAGAGGAAAACCATATCCGGCAAGAACGGGTGACCCCGGATGAAAAGCAGCGGTTTGATCCTTTTGTTGCTGCTGCACCAACTCTTCAGGAGTACTTGCTGGAACAGCTTCACGTGCAAAAGATTTCTGCTTCTTTGGCCGTAGCAGAGTATATTGTGGGGAATCTTGATGACAACGGCGGCCTAACGTTGACGTTAGAAGATATTGCGCGAGAAACCCAAGTCACTTTGGAAGTCGCTGAAAAAGCCTTGGCGGCAGTTCAAGCTTTGGATCCTTTAGGCGTAGGTGCACGCAGTCTTGAAGAGTGTTTGAGATTACAGCTTCCTCTAATTCCAAACTGTCCTACGGAATTACCGGAATTACTGAAGCATCTTGAAGATTTAGCAGCGGGACGTCTGCAAAAGATTGCTCATACCATGAAGTTATCGATTACTCGGGTTCAAGAATTGGCAGACTTGCTTCGCAAATTAGATCCTAAGCCGGGGGTCCGCTTTTCCGGCCCCGGAGATGTGCGCTATATTGTACCCGACGTTGTGATAGAAGAGGTGGGCGGTGAATTCATCATTTTAGTGAATGATGTTACCGTTCCTCGCCTGGGCATCAATAAAACCTACCGCGAGGCTCTCAGTCATGAGGGAGAGACCGACACCCGCAAATTTGTAGAGCAAAAGCTAAACGCGGCTGCCTGGTTGATTCGCAGTATTGAACAGCGGCGCTTAACCTTATATAAAGTTGCCAATGCTATTGTGAAGTGGCAAACGGATTTTCTGCGTCACGGGATTCAGTATTTAAAACCGCTCACGCTGCGGGATATCGCTGAGGAAATCGGTGTGCATGAATCTACCGTCAGCCGGGCTACTTCTCATAAATATGTTCAGACTCCACGCGGAATTTACGAATTTAAATTCTTTTTCGCTAATGGCATGGGGAGAGGACATAATAACGATTCAAACATCACTACGGAGAAGATTAAGCTCGCTCTGCGTGAGATTATTTCCGCAGAGAACCCTAAGAGTCCCTACTCAGACCAGAAATTAGCTGATCTGCTTAAGGCAAAAGACATGGAAATTTCCAGGAGAACTGTTGCTAAATATAGGGACGAGTTAGGAATTCCTACGACAACGGTGAGAAAAAGGTACTAACTAAACATTATGGCTCGGGTTAATTGTAATAATTGCTGAAAAACTGATGCCAAAGGTTTTCTTCTAATTTAGGTTAATTAAGGAACAAGAATTATCGGAAATTTTGTTATTTTAGGTATTGAAAAAGTCCAAAAGAAAGAATATACTGATATCACAGACAAGCGATTACTTCATTGAAATTTGCTTAACTTAATATTAAGGCTAGAGTATTAGAGAAGCCGAGTTATGCTGGTCCTTCTTAAGAAGGGACTAGTGTAATTGGGCTTTTGTTTTTGCCTTGCTTGATGTGAAAATTCAGATTTTACCAACTACTTTGTGAATTCCTTTTGGCGAATCGGGCCCGACCTGCCGAACAGGAGAAACGAATGAAGCATGTTATACGGTTGATTATCTTTTAAAAGGAAAGAAGAAAGGAGGACGAATAAATCAGGGATTCATTAATATATAACTTAATTAATTTTCTAAACTGAATATTTAATATGTTAAAAGTTGAGGAGGACTTGAAGTGGAAGCGAAATTTTTAGCTGAAATGATAGGGACGATGATCATTCTTATCTTTGGTTCGGGGGTAGTTGCCAACGTTGTGTTGAAGAAGACGGGCGGGAATAACGGCGGCACTTTTATGATTACGTTAGGCTGGGCAGTCGGGGTTCTCTTAGCCATTTATGCCACAGGACCTATCAGCGGAGCACACTTAAATCCGGCTGTTACCATAGCCTTGGCAGTTATCGGTCAATTCCCGTGGTCCGAGGTTCCCATATATATTGCGGCACAGTTCATAGGAGCATTTCTCGGTGCAGTTATTGTCTACCTTGCCTATCTGAAACAATGGGAAGTTACCGAAGATCCGGGATCAAAATTAGGAGTTTTTAGCACAGCACCTCAAATCCGAAGTTATGGTGCAAACGTACTCACCGAAATCATAGGTACTTTTACTTTAGTTTTTGTTGGACTTGCCATTGGAATTACCAAATCGGCCACTACCACAGGACTCAATCCGCTTCTCTGGGGCTTCTTAATTTGGGGACTTGGAGTATCCTTAGGCGGGCCTACAGGTTATGCTATCAACCCTGCTCGTGATTTAGGACCTCGTATTGCTCACTTCGTTCTGCCGATACCCGGCAAAGGCAAATCAGATTGGGCATATTCTTGGGTGCCGGTGGTTGGTCCGATTATCGGCGGAATCCTTGGTGCTTTCCTCTATAAAATCATCTACTTGGGCTAGAAAGTCTTAAAAACTTCACTATAATTAAATGAGGAGGATTTACCCATGAAAAAATACGTTATGGCCCTTGACCAAGGTACTACCAGCTGCCGAGCCATTCTATTTGATAAGGAAAGTAAAATTGTAGGGATAACGCAAAAAGAGTTCACGCAAATTTATCCCAAAGCCGGTTGGGTTGAACACGATCCCGAGGAAATATGGAGCACCCAATATGGAGTTATCGCCGAACTCATTGCTAAAACCGGCATAAAAGTTGATGAAATTGCTTCCATTGGGATAACGAACCAACGTGAAACTACGGTGGTTTGGGATAAGAATACCGGTAAACCGGTATATAACGCCATCGTCTGGCAGTGCCGCAGAACAACGGCCATTTGCGATGAGCTGAAAGCTAAAGGTTATGAAGAAATGGTTCGGGAGAAAACAGGCCTTGTGGTTGACGCCTATTTTTCCGGAACAAAGGTTAAATGGATTTTAGATAATGTTGAAGGAGCCCGAGCACTGGCCGAAAAAGGCGACTTGTTATTTGGCACCACGGACACTTGGTTAATCTGGAAACTCACGGGCGGAAAGGTTCATGTCACGGATTATTCCAATGCATCCCGGACCATGATGTTTAATATCCGTGATTTGAAATGGGACCAAGAATTATTAACGATGCTCGATGTACCGAAGGGAATGCTGCCCGAAGTGCATAATTCCAGCGAAGTTTATGGCAACACCGATGCAGGCATTTTCTTGGGTTATGAGATTCCTATTGCCGGTGTGGCTGGCGACCAGCAAGCCGCTCTGTTCGGACAAGCATGCTATGAGCCGGGGGATGCTAAGAATACCTATGGAACGGGCTGTTTCATGCTCATGAATACAGGGAGTAAAATTCATGCTTCAAAACATGGTTTATTGACTACCATTGCTTGGGGAGTTGACGGCAAAGTAGAGTATGCCTTAGAAGGCAGTATCTTCATTGCCGGGGCAGCAATTCAATGGCTGCGGGACGGTCTGAAGATGATTGACGTTGCTCCGGATTCCGAGTATTTTGCGAAAAAGGTTAAAGATACAGATGGAGTTTATTTTGTCCCAGCTTTCGTGGGGTTAGGCGCTCCTTATTGGAACATGCGCGCTCGAGGCGGAATCTTTGGTCTGGCTCGGGGAACTACGAAATCGCATATCATTCGGGCGGCTCTTGACTCCTTGGCTTATCAAACAAAAGATGTTTTAGGCGCTATGGAGGCCGATTCCGGTATTTCTTTGAAATCCCTGAGAGTTGACGGCGGTGCAGTGGCCAATAATTTGCTTATGCAGTTCCAAGCCGACATTTTGGGAACTAAAGTCGACAGACCGGAAATTATTGAGACTACAGCCTTGGGCGCAGCCTATCTCGCCGGCTTGGCAGTTGGCTTCTGGTCGAGCAAAGAGGAATTGGCAAGCCGCTGGCTGCTGAATCAACGCTTCGAGCCTCAAATGGAGGAAGAGAAGAGGAAGAAGCTTTACAAGGGTTGGCTAAAAGCAGTTGAGAGGACGAAAGACTGGGAAGAAGACTAGGATGAGTCTCTCGCGGTCTGGAAAAACTAGATAAGGCGGCTCTGAGAATAAGTGAAGCCACCAAAGAGGCCATTGCGAAACAACGGTTTCTTTGGTGGTTCTTAATTTCGGGCAAGGAGGAAATATGAATGCGTGAGATTGAAACCCAAGTCGTAGTTATCGGTGGAGGAGCGACAGGGGTTGGTATATTAAGAGACCTGAGTATGCGCGGCATACCAGCGCTTTTGTTGGAACAAGGAGATCTGGCACATGGGACAAGTTCACGCTTTCATGGACTATTACACAGCGGCGGCCGCTATGCAGTGAAAGATGGAAAAGCTGCCCAGGAGTGCATTGAAGAAAATAAGATTGTAAAACAGATTGCAGCCCATTGTATCGAGGATACCTCCGGCTGGTTTGTTTATCTAAAAGAGGATGACCCGGGTTATTTGCGGCTGTGGCTTCAAGGATGCGCTGAGGCCGGGATACCAGTTAAGGAGGTCCCTCTTGAAGAGGCTTTTCGACTCGAACCCTTGCTGTCCCGTCAAGCGGCGCGGGTCTTCGAAGTCCCCGATGCCACCGTCGACGGTTTCAAATTGTTATGGGCTAATGTAAAATCTGCCCAGAAATATGGCGGAACCTTTCGAACGTACTGCAAAGTTACGTCCCTTTGGTTAGAAAATAAAGAAATTAAAGGAGTTTATGCGGAAGATCTCCTCACGGGTGAACCCCTGCAGGTACGAAGCAAAATCGTTGTGAATGCTGCCGGCCCTTGGTCGGGTGAGGTTGCGGCCATGTCCGGGTTTGAAGTTCATATGCTGAAAAACAAAGGTTCGTTGCTTGTGTTTAATCAACGGATGTTTAATCGAGTGATTAACCGGTTGCGGACGCCAGGTGATGGGGATATCTTTGTACCTCATGAGACGGTGACTATTTTAGGGACCACCTCACAGATGGTAGATTTGGCGGATGATCATCAAGTTAATGAACAAGATGTTAAGTATTTAATTGAAATGGGCAAAGACTTAGCAGAAGAGATCGAACAACACCGTATCTTGCGTGCTTTTGCAGGTATTCGTCCCTTGTATGAAAACGAAGATAGTTCAGAGCATGAAGGTCGGGGAGTCAGCCGTAATTTTGCTCTTATTGACCATGAAAAAAGAGATGGGGTACGCGGGCTGGTAAGTATCGTAGGAGGCAAACTGACTACCTATCGTTTAATGGCCGAAAAAGTCACCGATTGGGTTGCAGCAAAATTAGACGTGACCGTTCCTTGCCGAACCGCCGAGGAACCTTTGCATCAAGAACCTCCGGCGGAGGTATGGAACAAGGCTTGCCAGCTGATAGGAGCAGCGGCTGCGGATAAGATGATGGAACGCCTGAACGAAGAAGCTGCTTCTGTGGTGGCAGCTATTGAAAAGCAGCCCCTGCTGGGAGAATTCATCTGTGAATGCGAAATGGTTACTCGCGCCGAAGTCCTGCATGCTCTGCAAGACCCTGCAGTTCATTCCCTTGACGATCTTCGCCGGAAGACCAGGCTGGGAATGGGGACTTGTCAAGGAACGTATTGCACCTATCGAGTGACCCCTATGATTAAGGATGCCTTTGGCAGCTGGGAGAGAACTCTCCAAGAATATCAGATTCTGCTAAGTGAACGGTGGCGAGGGATAACTCCGGTTCTCTGGGGGGATCAGCTTCGTGAGAGTGAGCTGGCGAGGGCTTTGTTTTTGAACGTTTTAGATTTTAAGGCAGTTGAAAGTGAGGAATGAGAGAAATGTGGGACGCCATAGTGGTGGGGGGCGGTTTAGCAGGCTGGACAGCAGGAATTCGTGCCGCACAACGGGGCAAAAAGGTGCTTATTGTCGCGGAAGGAGTTGGTACCCTCTATTATTTCTCAGGGATTTTTGATTATGGAGATGTAGAGGGTTTGCGTCACTTGCCGAAACACCCCTATTCCTTATTTGATGCCGAGATGATTGAGAGCGGCAAACAATTTGTCCAAGAGCTCTGTCCGGACTATCTTGGGAAGGACAAGCCTCTGTCGGCTTTGACGGTTTTGGGGACGGCTCGCCAAGGGGATCTTATGCCGCGCAGTATGATTCTTCCGGATCGTCAAGAACGAGGAATTTTCGTGCTTTTAGTGCCCGAAGGGTTGAAGGACTTCTTTCCGGAGATTGCAGCGTCAAATATGGCTCAGGAATTTCCCGGTTGGGAAGTGAAGATAAAGAAAGTACAAGTGGAGATATTCAGAGAATGGGAACAATTGGGCAGGAGTGCGTCCGGTGTTGATTATGCAGCTATCTGGAGAACCGAAGAAGGACAAAACCTTCTGGCCCGCGAAATTGAAGCAATTAAAAGCGAGCTGTCAGCAACGGGGAATAAATCGGAAAAGATTGTCGTCGTTCTGCCAAGTTTGGTAAGGGAGTACTTTGACGCTTCGCGCACTAAAAGTCATGGGCGGGAGTTTTCGCTGCCAATCATGGAGATGAGTTCTTTTATCCCAAGTCCCCACGGCCGTTACTTGGCGGAATATTTAAAGCATCGATTCACAGATTTGGGCGGTGAATTGATGCTTGGAGCCCGTGCGGCTTCTCTGCAGGGTGAATCTGTGCCAGATAACCCAACAAAGTCCTGTGGAGAAATAATCGTTCACAGCATGGGTAAAGCTGTCAACTTAAAAGCCAAAAAATTTATTCTCGCCACCGGAGGGCTCTTAGGCGGCGGAATTAAAGTGGGGATTGAGAGACAATCTATTCGCGAAGGTGTTTTTAATCTCCCCTTATATGTACCGCAAGAATGGAGTGCTTCCCAGTTCCTTGCTCCTCAGCCCTTTGCACAGCTCGGCGTGGAAACAGAAAAGGGTCTGCGTCCGCTGGATCCGGCAACGGGACAAGTGGTCTGGGATAATGTCCATGTCGTGGGAAGAATGCTGGCTCACTGGGATCCTTGGACTCAACGATGCGGCGGAGGCGTAGCGGTGACCTCGGGTTATGCCGCAGCCGAAATGATTTAGAATGCAAGGCACTTTAGACGGGAAGGAGGATCCTTGACGATGGATTCAATAAATGAAATAGCAGCAAGATTGGATGCTTGTCAAAAATGTAATGTGTGTACCGCTCAGTGCCCGGTGGCCAAAGTAAACCCTCATTTTCGGGGTCCCAAAGGATTAGGACCGGATATGGAGCGTTTTCGCAGAGGACAGTTTATTCCAGGGGAAACAACGTTGGACGATTGTTCTAATTGCAAGACCTGTGAAGTAACCTGTCCCTCGGGAGTAAAGATAACAGAGATGATTCTTGCGGCTCGGAGGGCAGCCCAAAAAAGCTCACAGAAAAATGGTTTAGGTGTTAAGTTGCGCTTAAGAGGTTATGTCCTTGGGCGAGCTGAATATCTTGGCAAATTGGGGGTCATCTGGCCTTTAATGGCCAACCAGGCTTTAAAAATCAAACTCATGCGCGTGGCTCTTGATAAAGGGTTAGCGATTAGCCAATATGGGCCCTTGCCTGCCTATGGCAGACCTTTAGAGGTAACGCCGGGTAAAGGCGAAAAGGCTGGAGCAGCTGCAGGTAAGCAAGTTGTGTACTTCCCGGGTTGTTATACACGCTATAATGAAGCGGATACAGGACGAATCATGATTAAGATTTTAGAGCATATTGGATATAAAACCATTGTGCCTAATTTTCATTGCTGCGGCTTACCTTTAGAGGCCAATGGTCAGTTTGATCAAGCGCAAAAGAACGGACTTTATAACCTGGAATTAATGCGCCCCTACCTGGAAGCGGGAGTGCCGGTTATTACCTCCTGTACCAGCTGCGGCCTGAAGTTAAAGGAAGATTATCCCAAGCTGCCTGTGGCAGCGGCCCAATTGATAGGAGCCCAATCCTATGATCTGTTTGAGTTTCTGTGGCAGCTTTACGAAAACGGGGAATTACCCCTGGATTTCAGAGAAGTTAAGGCTTCTTTCGGTTACCATCTGTCCTGTCACTTGAAGGCTCAAGGCATAGGGACTCCGGCCTTGCGTATTTTAGGGTTAATCCCCGGCATGAACGTCCGTAATCTCGATGCCGGCTGCTGTGGTTTATCCGGAAGTTACGGTTTTAAAGCTGAAAAGTATGCTCGCTCGATGAAAATCGGCAGTGCTCTCTTCGAGGCGGTCAATGTGGGTGTTGAACACGGAGACTTTCAGGGCATGTTAACGGAATGCGGTGTATGTAAAGTTCAAATTCAGCATGGCACGGCTGTTCCCACCGAACATCCTTTGCGTATTCTGGCTAGGGCCTATAGGATTATTGACGATTAATGGCATTCTCTTGCCTTTCTTTCTCGTCTTGAACATTATTTAGAGGTTTAATAGTTTTATAGCTTGGTTTCAATGACCTGTAGATAATAGGCTTCTATGATAAGCGGATATGAGTTAAACACTTATCACTGGAAACGTAAGATTGCTTAAATGCTCTAGAAAATTTTGCGTTGGAGGCAGTCAACCATTAAAATGACAAGGGTATGATTAAAGTCTAGGATTGGTACGATAGCATGTGATTGTGACTTGCGGCAATCTGATCTTAATATATTATTTGAGTCATGGGGGGAGAGCAGTGTGGACTTTTTAAATGTTGTCATGCAGGGGAAAAAGGTTGGTGCAACAATAAGGAGAGTTGAAGATCTAAGTGAAGCTTTGCTTCATCCTAATATCGGCGCTATCTTTCTTTTAGGCGGAAACATTAATATTCTGCCCTCCGTTGTAAAAAAGGTTCATGCAGATAATAAGGTTTTAATGGTCCATCTCGATATGCTGGAAGGGGCCGGTAAGGATAAGGCCGGGATACATTTATTGGCGAGAATGGGGCTGCGAGGTTTGGTAACTACGAAGCCAAACTTAGTCAAATTTGCCAAAGAAGAAGGAATGGTGGTTATTCAGCGTTTATTTGTTTTAGATTCGGAGTCTGTTAAAACAGGGATTAAAATGGCAGCCGCCGTTAAACCTAATGCTGTTGAAATTTTACCCGCTACCATTCCCCACTATGTTATCCAGGAAATGAAAGATGCCTTGGGCATCCCTGTTCTTGGAGGTGGATTATTGAGAACGGAAGAAGACGTCAGGACGGCCTTGGCCAAAGGAATAGACGCCGTTTCTACAAGTTTGCAGCATTTATGGGATATTAACTTTGATGAATGAAAAATATAGATCGGTTATTCGCAATCTTTCAATGAAGCTAGGGTTAAGATTTTGTAAAAAGTCTGGAACATGATATACTTGGCAGGAATCTTTAGCTTGATGAAGAAATAGAAATTAAACTCGTTTTGGCAGTATTGCAATCACTAGATAGAGTAGGGAGTTTGGAAGAGTAAGAAGTTTCTTTTCTCGGTATACTAAGGATATCAGCCAATCGCGGAATTGAACTGAGGAAACTACCAAACCCTTGAGTCCTAGAAAGGGGATTTTTGTATGAACAAAAAGAGTATTTACGACATCGATGTTAAGGGAAAACGCGTGTTAGTGCGGGCGGATTTTAATGTGCCGCTGAATGAACAAGGACAAATTACGGATGATACCCGCATACGTGCCTCTCTTCCAACGATTGAATATCTCATTAAAGAGGGAGCTCGTGTTATTCTGGCCTCTCATCTCGGACGCCCCAAAGGGCAGGTTAATCCGAAGTATTCTTTGGCACCCGTTGCTCAGCGCTTGAGTGAACGATTAGGGCAAACCGTTGCCTTAGCTCAAGATTGCGTTGGAGACGCGGCTAAAGAGGCCGTGGATAAATTACAAGATGGTCAGGTTCTTTTGTTGGAAAATGTTCGTTTCCACAAAGAAGAAGAGAAAAATGACCCTGAGTTTGCTCGTCAGATGGCTTCGCTGGCTGACATTTTTGTCAATGATGCTTTTGGAACAGCTCATCGTGCCCATGCTACCACAGAGGGGGTTACTCACTATATCCCGGCTGTGGCAGGACTCTTAATGAAAAAAGAAGTGGAGTTTATGGGCAATGCCTTGGAACGTCCTGAACGCCCCTTTGCAGCGATTATTGGAGGGGCCAAAGTCAGTGACAAGATTGGAGTTATTGAGAACCTCTTAGAAAAGGTCAATGCTTTAATCATCGGCGGGGGAATGGCTAACACGTTCCTAAAAGCTCAAGGTTATAAGGTTGGAAGGTCTTTATTGGAAGAGGATAAACTTGAATTAGCAAAGCAATTGATTGAGAAGGCTAAAGCTCAAGGAGTGGCGTTAGAACTGCCGGTTGACGTCATTGTGGCCAAGGAATTTGCGGCCGACGCTCCTCACCGCATAGCAGCTCTAACAGACATTCAGGACGATGAAATGGCCTTGGATATCGGTCCCGCCAGCTCCGAAAGATTTGGGAATCTGATATCAACAGCGCAAACTGTGGTTTGGAACGGTCCTATGGGTGTTTTTGAAATGGATGCTTTCGCTAAGGGAACTGAGCGGGTGGCCCAAGCCGTTGCGGACTGCAAAGGAACAACCATTGTGGGTGGCGGAGACTCCGTAGCTGCCGTGGAAAAGACCGGAGTGGCCGAGCGGATGACGCATATCTCTACCGGCGGGGGAGCATCTCTCGAATTTTTAGAAGGAAAAATTCTGCCGGGTGTTGCAGCTCTGCTTGACGCTTAAGTAACCTTCGGATAACTCATAGTTTAAACGTTACTATGAAGTTTAAGCTATAAGAATAAAATTAAAGAGGTAAGGTTTCGATGGATTGCGCGCCGCGCAACAAACTTCGTGCCTCTCAAACGAAGTGGAGGAATCAAAACGTGGCAAATCGAAGACACGTAATCGCCGGCAACTGGAAAATGTTCAAAACTGTGAAGGAAGCCGAAGATTACGCAGTAAAGTTTTTAGAGGATGTTAAAAACGTTACCGATCTTGACATTATTCTTTGTGCTCCGTTTACCGCTCTTTATGCCCTTAAAAATGAATTGGAAGAAAGTGTTGTCCATTTAGGTGCCCAGAATATGTCCTGGGCTGATCAAGGCGCCTATACCGGTGAGATATCGGCGCAGATGCTTTTGGAGGCGGCTTGTACTTATGTTATCTTAGGACATTCCGAGCGCAGAGAAATGTTTGGAGAGACCGACGAAGCTATTGCCAAGAAAGTCCGTAAGGCTTTGGAAGCAGGGCTGACTCCTATCCTCTGTGTCGGCGAAAACCTCAGTGTCCGTGAAGCGGGAAAAGCTGTCGCACAAGTGCAGGGTCAAGTAGCGAAGGCCTTAGAAGGTATTTCCCCCGAAGATCTCAGCCGGGTCGTTGTTGCTTATGAACCTATATGGGCCATTGGCACAGGGAAAACTGCTTCCAGTCAGGATGCCCAAGAAATGTGCGCGGCTATTCGTTTTACTCTGGCGCGTTTTATGGGAACAGCTTCGGAGAAAGTGCCCATTCTTTATGGCGGCAGCGTTAAGGCGGATAATATTGCTGAGTTGCTTTCTGAGTCTGATGTTGACGGGGCACTAGTCGGAGGGGCCAGTCTTGATCCCCAGGGTTTCGCGAAACTAATACATAACGCAGCTTCAGTTTAGGCAGCGTGGAAGGAAACTAGAGATGAGTACTGACAAACCACTATTGCTCATGATCCTTGATGGTTGGGGATATCGTGAAACAAGGAAAGGAAATGCTATTGCCCAAGCGAACTTGCCAAATTTCCGGCGTCTAGAAGAGAATTATCCTCACACCTTGCTTCAGGCGTCAGGTGAAGCGGTGGGGCTGCCTGATGGGCAAATGGGGAACTCTGAGGTTGGACATTTAAATCTGGGAGCAGGAAGAGTTGTCTATCAGGAATTAACCCGCATATTTAAAGCGATTAAGGACAGAACCCTTTTTGAGAATCCTGTGATCCTTGAGGCAATGCAATCTGCCCGCCTTCATAATCATGCATTCCATTTGATGGGCTTGCTTTCTGACGGAGGAGTACACTCGCATATAGACCATTTATTCGCCCTGTTGGAGATGGCTAAGCAGCAAGAGTTAACGAAAGTCTTTATTCATGTTATCCTGGATGGCCGGGACGTCTTGCCTCAGAGTGCCAAAGAATACATTACCTGGCTTGAGGGAAAGCTCAAGGAGCTGGGGATTGGACAAATCGCCTCTGTAAGCGGCCGTTATTACCTGATGGACCGGGATAAACGCTGGGAACGTCTGGAAAAGGGTTATCAAGCCTTGGCCTATGGTCAAGGCAAGTTTGCTCCCAGTGCTCTGGCTGCCGTGGAAAATTCCTATGATGTACGTGTTACCGATGAGTTTGTACTCCCCACGGTAATTCTCGGCCAGGATGGAAAGCCTCTAGGGTTAATCCAAGAGGGAGACAGTGTGCTCTTTTACAATTTTCGGTCTGACCGTGCGCGGGAGATTACCCGAGCCTTTGTGGACGAGGAATTTGCAGGTTTTGAGAGACCGAACCGTCCTCATGTGAACTATATCTGCATGACCCAATATGATGATACGATTCCGGCTCCTGTAGCTTTTCCGCAGCAGGACTTGGAAAACACTTTAGGCGAAGTTCTTTCTAAACAAGGGTGTAAACAATTAAGAATTGCTGAGACTGAAAAGTACGCTCATGTGACCTTCTTTTTTAACGGCGGGATTGAGGAACCTGATCCTGGGGAGGAGCGGATTCTGATTCCGTCACCTAAAGTTGCGACCTATAATCTTCAGCCTGAAATGAGCGCTCCTGAAGTCACCAGGACACTTCTTGGGGAACTCAGGAAGAAAACTCACGATGTGATCATCCTTAACTTTGCGAATCCGGATATGGTAGGACATACAGGAGTCTTTGAGGCAACCATTAAAGCAGTAGAAACTATTGACCAATGTCTCGGAGAAATTGAGGCAGAGCTGCACAACATGGACGGGACGCTGCTCGTAACAGCGGATCACGGAAATGCTGAAGAGAAGATTGATCCCGAAACAGACCTTCCTTTAACGGCCCATTCGACCAACTTAGTACCATTCATTCTGGTGGGTGATCAATTTAAAGGACAAACTCTGCGTGAAGGCGGAGCTCTGTGTGATGTAGCGCCAACCATTTTGGAAATACTTCAGATTCCCCAACCCAAGGAAATGACGGGGAAATCATTGCTGAGGTCTTAACATAATAAATAAGGGGGATTTTTCAATGAGTGTAATTACAGATGTTTATGCCCGGGAGATTCTTGATTCCCGCGGCAACCCAACCGTAGAAGTGGATGTTGTTTTGGCGGACGGAATCATGGGTCGTGCCGCTGTTCCTTCAGGAGCTTCGACAGGGGCTTTTGAAGCCGTAGAGCTTCGTGACGGGGATAAAACCCGGTATATGGGCAAAGGGGTTCTGCAAGCCGTCGATAATGTAAATTCTGTGATTGCTCCGGAAGTTGAAGGCTTATCGCCTTTTGATCAACCCGGTCTTGACCAATTGCTCAAGGAATTAGATGGCACAGAAAACAAGGGTAAACTTGGCGCCAATGCCATCCTCGGGGTATCTTTAGCAGCCGCCAAAGCCGCGGCCGAATCCTTGGGCTTGCCTCTCTATCAATACTTGGGCGGAGTCAATGCTAAAGAACTTCCTGTTCCAATGATGAATATCCTCAATGGCGGGAAACACGCGGACAATAACGTAGATATTCAGGAATTTATGATCATGCCCGTAGGAGCCACGAGCTTTGCGGAAGCTCTGCGCATGGGTACCGAAGTCTATCACAGCCTGAAATCCGTTCTTAAGGAAAAGTCCTTGGCAACGTCCATTGGCGATGAAGGCGGCTTTGCCCCCAGTCTCGAATCGAATGAGGATGCATTGCTTTGCATTATGGATGCCATTCAAAGAGCAGGGTTTGTTCCGGGGGAACAAATAGCCTTAGCTTTGGATGTTGCTGCCACAGAACTTTATGATAACGGGGCTTATCATTTAGCAGGAGAAGGCCTTACCAAGAGTTCTGAAGAGATGATTGATTACTATGAAGGCCTAATTACCCGCTATCCCATTGTCTCCATTGAGGATGGTCTTGCCGAAGAAGACTGGGAAGGCTGGGCTAAATTAACTGCACGTTTGGGAGATCGAGTTCAACTCGTTGGAGACGATTTGTTTGTTACCAACCCAGCCCGCTTAGAGCGTGGAATCGAGGCAAAATGCGCCAATTCTATCTTAATTAAAGTAAATCAAATCGGAACTCTCACCGAGACCCTTGATGCCATCGAAATGGCTAAACGTGCCGGATACACTGCGGTTGTTTCTCACCGTTCCGGTGAGACCGAAGACGTCACTCTGGCCCACATCGCGGTAGCGGTTAATGCCGGAATGATTAAAACAGGGGCTCCCGCTCGGACGGAACGGGTGGCAAAATATAACGAACTGCTTCGTATCGAAGAAGAGCTCGGTGACAGCGCCATTTATCGCGGTCGGAAGGCACTGGCAAGAAGTAAGTAATAACCCTTACCAACCAGCAACATACTTTTTATAGGTTTGTTGAGTTTTAAGAAGGCTTGTGCTAAAATAGTCCTACTGACTATTTTGGACGGCATACAACGGAATGTTGTATTTAGGGGGTGTTTACTTGAAAATCGCTTTGATCGTTGTTTTAGTTCTTAGTTCCATTGGATTAATTGCAACTGTCCTTCTCCAATCCGGCAGAAGCGCGGGGTTATCAGGCGCAATTTCCGGTGCCGGAGAGTCTATCTTTGGCAAGAAGAAAGGCATGGACGAATTATTTGCCAAGGTTACGGCAATATTAGCAGCTGTCTTTTTGCTGGCCTCTTTAGGATTAAGTATGGTTCAGTAGAATTAGGGTTAAAGGTTATCAAGGTCGGGCTACCATCAAGTTCGAAACTTGAGACCTAAGCTATATTTTTGATACATGAGGGACACTTCCTATGAAGTGCCCCTTTCGTGTATAGTTTGTCTTGTTGGAAGGCTTCAAAGAAGTATTGTTTCATATCGTTGTAATCAACATATATTTAATATATTGTGCCTTATTAAGGAGAATGTTCTATAGTTAAAGGCTTAAGTTAAAAGATTTTAGTTAAAGGTAAAGGGTTTTAGTGAGAGGCTAGTTTTCTTCGTAAATCTAGCTTTGCGAGGGGGGAATTTGAGTGAAACCGAAAAAACGCTTAGTAGAGCCTTTTTATTTTCCCGGAAATTCTTTAGGGTGCCTACTTATCCATGGTTTTTCGGGATCGCCTTCCGAAATGCGCTATTTAGGCGAACAATTGTCCGGTCTTGGCTGGACTGTGCTGGGAATAAGACTCGCCGGGCATGGAAGCACACCGGAGCAGATGGCGAAGACACGCTGGGAAGACTGGGTCAGGGATGCTGAAGCCGGTGTGAAGGAATTAAGGAAATCCTGTTCTCGCGTGATCGGTATCGGCCTTTCAATGGGAGGGTTATTAGTGCTCCATTTGGCAACACTAGACTTAATTGATGGGATTGTATCGATGAATTCTCCAATGCTGTTGGCTGACCGAAGGACACGATACGTTCGCCTGATTCGCCCTTTCCGAAAATTCGTGGCAAAACCGAATTCGAGAACTAACGGCCAAATTGTCCCCGAGGAATCGAAATCAACTCAGCAAAAGCCGGAACGTTTTGTCTACGATAAAATTCCGGTAGATTCGCTGATATCCTTAAACAAAGCTATTGGTAAGGTTCGCCGTGAACTGAAGAGGATTAAATGCCCGGCCTTATTGATGCAAAGCCGAAAAGACTTTACCGTCGACCCAATCAGTGTTCAGCTTATTAGCAAGAACATTAATGCTCGAAAATCCGAAGTGCTTTTTTGGGAGCATTCAGGACACATATTAACACTTGGGCCTGAACGAGACGAGGTTGTCCGAAAGGTTGACGGGTTTCTTCAGGAATTCAATAACTTTAATCCGGAGATATGATATATTTACATTAATTGCAGGAATCTGGTCATGTCCATTTCGACTATATTTAAACCATCTGCAATATAGTTTTGGCACTTCCACAGTCAATCCTGAGTACCTTAGTTTAGTTGGAATACAAAGCTGCTGTATGGGTAAAAGAGTGGATAAAATAGGAAATAACCATGACATAGTGGTAATATGTAGTATAATAATAACGAGAGGAGGGTTATGAATGCCTTCTGAAGGAATTAAAGTTGTTTCTGAAAACCGCAAAGCTTTCCATGATTATTTTATTGAAGAGCGTATCGAAGCCGGAATCATTCTTACCGGGACTGAAATTAAATCCATCAGGAACGGAAGAGCTAATTTAAAAGACAGTTACGCCAATTTGAATAATGGTGAGATTTGGGTTTATCAAATGCATATTAGTCCTTATGAACAAGGAAATCGTTTTAATCACGACCCTTTGAGGCCTAGAAAATTACTATTGCACCGGTCGGAAATCAATAAACTTGTCGGAAAAATACAGCAGCAAGGGCTAACCTTGGTACCGGTCAAGATTTATTTAAAAAGAGGTTTGGCAAAAGTTGAATTGGGAGTCGCCCAAGGCAAGAAGAATTATGACAAGCGTCAGTCCCTCGCAGAACGTGAAAGCAAACGGGAAATTGAAAGAGCGCTTAAAGAAAGGAATAAGGATTATTAAACTTGGAGATTTAGCGTCCACTAAGGTTTTTTAAAGATTTGTTTAAAAACAGAATTATATTCTTCTTGAATTCTACTAATGTTAATTTTAATTCCATGATAATCCTTACATTCCATTGAAAATCAGTTTGTTTTATGGTCAAATATGATATACTAGTTATGTAATTAATTCGGGGGCGTTTTAGACTCGCTCGGGGAAGCGGTGGCAAGAGTTGCGCGTCGAGATTCCACCTGGTCTCGTTAAACGGTGGACCAAAATAGTTAACGAAGATAATTTCGCTCTAGCTGCCTAAGTGCCGCTAGCATCCTGCCTTCTGACCTACGGTGAAGGGTCAGGGTGTCAAAATAGTAGGACGCTCTAATGTCAATGCTCGGAGACGTTAGCTAAGATGATCGAGCTAGCCTGAAATGAATCCTTGCCTTTAGGAGGCACGAAAGGCGAAACTTAAATTAAAGGACACACGCGTAGACGCTTTTGTGGCTGTTCTTCGATACAGGGGTGCAAGTCCCCTCGCCTCCACCAAAAGAGTATTATACGAACACCTTCTATTATAGAGGCGGCTTTGCCGTTACAGTGTGGTTTTAATATATTGATATAAAAGAGCAACCAAAGTAATAAAACTTGATTGCTCTTTTTATATTGAAAAGTTTAATTTTACCTATTGGGTGGTTGCCGATGATAAGGTGAATGAAGAATAGGTAATCAAAACTGCTGAAAATGAATGATATACTACTTGCAATGACTGATGCAACGATAGGAAAAGTTGGATAATTGCAAAGGTACCCTAAAATTACTTCTCAGGTGATGTTCTAGTATTAAAGACAAAAGATAACATAAGTCCAAATATTACAAAGTCCTATATGGCAAAATCAGTTTAAGCGTCGGATAAATGGTTCAACAAATGGCCATTTATCACCCTGGGGTATGAGTATAATTCTGATACCTAGATTGGATGATGAAGAAAAACTAAAAATGATAAAAACAATATTTTAGAGTAAGGGAAAAGTTTGCGGAATTTTTTAATGAAGCCATAAAAAGAGTTGAATCATTTATTGAAGGTGGAATTTCAATAAGAGACGACGCTCGGCGCTTGCCAGGCAAACTCTCTTTAAATATCGGGTAGTTCTCTGGGGTTAAAGAGACTTTGCAGTTTTTAAGCGTTTGGGTGTGGTGAACGTGTCAATGGGATGATGGCGAGCATATCCTCGGCCTAGCGGCCTCCGGTATCCCCCGAATCACCCTTGACACTTTTTAGAGGGATCAGCATAACACGTAAGACTGTAATCCGCAGTGCTTATACAAAAGTTCACCTAATTAGGTGAAACTTTAGACTGTTTGGGAGTTTCAAAAGCATTTAGTGAAACTTAATAGCTTATTTGCAAATACAGCAGGATTATATAAAATATAGTTATTAATTAGTACACAACGAATGGAGAACCCAAGAACATGAGCAATTTATTCATGATACAAAATCCCAAAAGAACCATTGGGGGAAAGGTAGGTAAGTCTACATGGTATGACTACTATGCCAGTTATTCAGCACAATTTGTCCGCGAATCTATTTTAAACAGTAATCTACCAGTAGGTTCTTCAATAATGGACCCTTGGAATGGCAGTGGTACTACTACGCAGATTGCTGAAGAAATGGGTTATATTTCTTATGGATATGACATAAACCCCGTTATGATTATCATTGCTAAAGCCAAAAGACTCGAACATAGTGTTAAAGATAGTCTCTTTAGTGTCTCAAATGATATTATCAAAAAAGCAAGACGCTATAGAAAATCATTTTGCGATATAACTGACCCATTAGAAACCTGGTTTACTCAAGAGGCAGTAAATGGATTTAGAAATATAGAGCGTGCTATTCAGCAATTGCTAATTAATGATATAACTGGCCACAAATTTTTAAAAGAAATAAACTCGGACATAATATCTAGTCTTGCTGCATTTTACTACGTAGCTTTATTTAGAACTCTCAAGTTTTTTTTAGCAGAATATAAATGCTCCAATCCTACCTGGATAAAAGTTCCTAAAGATGGAGAACAAAAAGTTAAAATTTCTGCTTATGAAATATGCAATTCCTTTCAACAAAGTGTAATTTTAATGATAAATGCTTTTACTGACACTCATACAACAAGTATCTCTAATCCAGGAGCAGTAATAAAAGTTGCATCTTCAACATCAATACCTCTAACAGATAAACAAATAGATATGGTAATCACTTCACCACCATACTGTACAAGAATTGATTATGTAGTAAATACACTTCCTGAATTAGCACTAATGGGCTTCTTTCCAACTAAGGAGGACATACAAAAAATTAGGAATGAAATGATTGGAACTCCAACAATAATTAAATCGGCGTTAACAACAGAAACGAGCTGGGGAAGTGTTTGTTCACAATTCCTAGAAAAAGTCCGTAATCATGAATCTAAAGCATCAGAGTCTTATTACTTAAAGAATTATCTACAATATTTCAACGGAATTTATAAGTCATTAAAAGAAATAGACCGAACACTCAAACATAATGGGAAGTGTATTTTTGTGATACAGGATTCGTATTATAAAGAAATACATTTGGACATTGTAAGTATTTACAATGAGATGGGTAATTTATTATCTTGGAAACTCGAAAATAAAACAGATTTTCCAAATAAACATTCTATGTCGGGAATTAATAAAAATGGTAGTAAATACCGCAAACATACAAAAGCTACTGAAAGTGTCTTAGTATTTAGGAAACTGTGACATATATAAAGAGGAGGGTAAAAGAGTGGATGACGTTATCGTAAAAACTGAAGGAATAGATCTTATTAAGGCCGTAGAACAAAAGATTGACAAGGTTAGAACTAAAAGTCTAGATTTATCATTTAATGAGATTCTGGATATGTATAAGGATCAAGAACTAATAATTGATCCTGAATATCAAAGGTTATTTAGATGGTCAGAAGCTAGTGAATCTAGATTTATAGAATCTTTAATTTTAGAAATGCCAGTACCACCGATATTCGTGATTGAACGTTCTGAAGGAGTATATGAACTAATTGATGGTCTACAACGGGTGTCGTCATACTTGCATTTTCGTGGAAAACATCCGTTGCGAAAAAATTCGGATGATACTTTCGAATTTCTTAAATTAACAGATTGTGATATTGTTCCAGAATTAAACGGCTATGGTTACGAGGACTTGCCTAAAGCATTAGAGATAAGACTAAAGAGAAATTTTATACGTGTTGAAGTACTACGCAAGGAGACTGACCAAAGGCTTCGTTATTATATGTTCAAAAGACTTAATACAGGCGGAGAAGACTTAAGCGAACAAGAAATCAGAAACTGTACAATAAAATTACTAGATGATACTTTCAATAAATTTCTGATTAAATGTAGCCTCAATGAAGATTTTAAAGAATGTATCGAGAATTTGCCAGAAGAGAAGCTCGAACAAAAACAGGACCAAGAATTGGTATTACGGTTTTTTACTTTTAAGAATTATAGACATAAGTATGTTCATGATGTTAAAGACTTTATGACCGAATACATGGAGAGCGTATCCGATCCTGAGGATACGGCGAACGTTTTTGATTACGAAAAAGAATACGCTATTTTTGAAAAGACTTTTAAAGTATTGAAAGAAACATTAGGGTCAAACATTTTTTCTGGCACAAATTCTAGGGGAACTTTAGTATCCAGATTTTTAAGTTATCATTATGAAGCTTTTACACTCGGAATTCAGCCTTATTTAAGTAAAATAGATTTGTCCAGTAAGACAACCATGGAAAAATTAACAAGAATATTTACTGAAATTAAACAGGATTCACAATTTAAGAGAATTACGACTGGTGGTGGAAAGAATTATTCTAAACCTTTGGATGAAAGGATAAACTTTGTCCAAACTAAGGTGGGCGAAGGTTTATGAATGTATTAGACATACTTGCTCAATTAGAAGAAGAGCTAACATGGAGACAAAATGAAATTCGTTTTTTAAAGAATCAGCTTTCTGAAATAAGTGACGTTGAAAAAAAAGACTTTATAGAAAGTCTTTAGTTGTAATGCTTTATTCACATTATGAAGGTTTTTGTAAAACTGCATTTTTAATTTACGTCAAATCGATCAACCAAGAGAAAATTCTTAGATCTATTGCGAATGACTTTATGGTTGCTGGATCTCTTTCGGAAGTATTTAAAGCATTTAATAACACTGATAAAAAATGTAAGGTTTTTAAGAATGCTTTGCCTCATGATGAAAAGCTGCATAGGTTTGCACGTGAGGTGGATTTAGTAAAAGAATTCGACAATTTCTTACAGCAAATTATTAATATACCTGAATCTATTGTTGATGTTGAGTCAAATTTGAAACCGTTAGTTTTGCGTAAAATGCTTTACCGCTTAGGTTTCCAGTATGATACCTTTCAGGTTCACGAAGGATTAATTGACCAATTACTCAATTATAGGAATAATATTGCTCACGGAGCTATAAAAAACGGATTAGAGCAAAGTGACTACGACTCAATTGAGAAGGCCACGTATATTGTAATGGAAGAAATAAAGAAGATGATCATAGATGCATTGCAAAATAAGTTATATTTGAAATCTACCGCAACCCCGCCTTAATAAATTAGTAGATAGATGAGTTAGTTTCATAATTCATACCCCTTGATATAAGCGGGCTTTTTACCCGTAAAAAAAGGAGTACCTCCCCAAAATCTCGAAAGTGTAAGTGACCAAACAAACACCGAGAGGTTGAAAGGAGAACTCCCAATGTTTAGTATTCGCCAAGAACGTCTATTTTCCTTGGAAGAAATCTTAGAAATGTCACCGAAAGAATCGTATCCGCTTCTATTGGATCCGCTGAATATTACTCCTTTGTTGAGAGTGGTTTCAAAAAAGGCATTTTTGGGAGCTCCAACCACGCTTAACTATTCAGCCATGATCTATTCTTTATTCATTCGAGTGATCGAACGAATTCCTACGATCAAAGATTTACGAAAACGATTAAAAAACAGCTTGGAATTCCGTTTCGACTGCGGCTTTACGATGGCTGATGCAGTTCCTAGCGAGTCCTCTTATACTCGAATGATTCAAAAAATCAAGGGTTCTTCTGCTTTGGAAAAAATTCAAAATGAACTAGTCTCTCAGGCGTTTCAAGAAGGCTTCATCGATGGGGATGTTATAGCCATCGATGCTACTCATATTGAAGCGAGAGACCGTAAACCTGAGAAAAAGAAAGACGAAGAGGTTCCAGTCAAGCAAACCTCCAAAAAACGCGGACGAAAACCCAAATCGGAACGGGAGAAATGGCTCAAAGAACAACAGGAACTGGAAGAGAATCGACCCCTCTTTGAGAAGAAAATTGAAGCTCAACTTCCTCTTGATTTCAAGACGATCGAACAGCAAATCCCGCAAGATCCTCACTGGGGAATTAAGAAAAACTCCGAGGGCAAAAACGTCTTTTGGTTCGGGTTCAAAGGTCATCTTCTCGTGGACTGTAAAAGCCAATACATTTTAAAGTCCTTACTTTCCTCGGGAAATGTCAATGATGGCAAAATGGCGATTCCTCTACTCAAGGCTCTTCATGAACTTCACCCCCAGCTGAAGCCTTCCTATTCGCTTTTGGATGCTGGTTACGATTACAGCCCAATTTACCAACAAGCAAAAGCCATGGGGTCAAGGGCCCTGATTGATTACAATCCACGCAATGAACAACTACCCGAAGACAAGGACAAATACTTTTGCCCTAAGTGTCAAGAAGGTCATTCCTACCGATATGATAGCTATGATTCCCGATACGACACGTTGAAATATACTCAACCCAAGAAGTGCAAAGAGTGTCCTCTGAAAGAAAACAACCAGTGTCAAAAGGTATTCAAGGTTAAGGTTTCCTCAGACCCCAGAAAATACACCGTTCCAGCCAGAGGAAGTGGGCGCTACTTTGAACTCTATAAACAGAGAACAGCCGTAGAACGTGTTAATGCTTATCTCAAAGAGTACTTTCAGTTAAACAACATTCGACATCGAGGAAACGTAGCCAAAATCGACTTCGAGTTTTCTATCCTGACCTATACCCTCTGCAAATTAGCCGTAGACCGATTGAACAAGTTCAAACGTATAGCTGCAGCATAAATCTTCAAAAAATGTTACTAACGAAATTCTGAAGGTCTGAGCTTTAACAATTAAACATTATGAAATTGACTCAGATATATACTTTTTCCGTCTTCGTTCCTTTTCATTTGAGAGGGACGTTTGTTTTTGTTCAAGTTTCAAATTGGTCCAGGTCGTCAGAACATTGGTCGTATCATTTATTAGGTTATGGTCTGCCAAAGTAGCAATTGATAATACTATCCCTGCTGCCTGATTTAATAACCTATTGATATTACCTATTTTTACTGCTTCTCGGATCAAAGGAGAAGTGTTAAATCCATAGGTCGATTTTTGAATTAGCTGCCATTTTCGTTTAACTTTCCAACGAGTAACATTTTCAACATCCGGCTTTTTTATTACCAACCATTCTCCCGTAAGATAGGCCCATAGACCATCCAACTTTGCCAAAATGTCTTTAACTGTATCAATGCCAAATTCTTTTAAGACTTCCCTGCGCAGTTGGAATTCCGTTCTCCATACCATTTTAGCGCAATTCCAACCGTTGTTTTCCCATACGGTATAAAACCAAAACTTACCTGAGCGTTTTATCTCTAAAGACTTGTTGTATATCCGTGCTAACAAAGGACCACCACCACCAATAGTAAAACCACTAAATTTTTTGCCTTCGGAGAATTCATCCGTTACGAAGTGTTTTCTTCGTTTCCTTGCCCTTGTAACAATTCCTTTGAGATCGGACTCTACAAAGGCTGCTTCATCAGTATCAACACAAGGATCAACTCGAGAAACCCTATTTCCAGTCACAATTACATTAAAGGCTTTAAACCACTCCATAAAGTTTTCGAATGCTTTTTCATACCCAAAGGACCATAAATAACAGGCCATAAGCCGTACTTTTATAGGTGGGTTATCTTGTATTTCTTTATCCATAAAGCAGATGGAGAAATCATTACAGGTTAGCTTGAAAGCGTGAAAGGGAATCCCGTTCCTATGAACTGATAGGTTTACATCTCCAATCAGTATTTCTTGTTCCTTACCTTCAAGCTGTGCAGCTTCTTTTAGCTCCTTAAACCTTGCTAGAAATTCATTCATGGAACTCAAATAATTCTCAATATCTAAACCGAATTCTAAACTGTCAATTCCCTTTACTATCAACGGTTTCACCTTATTTTCTTGTAATTATAGCCCAGCATGTTATATGGTTGCTGGGCGGTAGCTAAAGGTAATACTGTACTAGCCAACTTACCGCCGCACATGACCCAATAGCTTAGCCTGGCAAACTCTCTGCCCAAGTCATCAGATTAATGCACACTTGAGTCAATTCTTGCGCCTGAGACAGGAAGTTTATGATAGAACTCGATCCCGCGGTCAAGTAAGTCTTTGTTGAGCAAAATGTTTAGACCGTCCATATTCTAGAAATCTATATCGAAGCTATTAGGTTTGTTCTGCTCTGGTCGTAGTCTGCGCCCCCTTTGCCCATACCCGCCCGCGCCCCTTTGCTACGCCTCCGCTTTGCTCTGGCTTCGCAGTGGCGCGGGCGGGTATGGATTTTTGTCATACTGCGTCTCTAAAGCACGTTTCAATGTCGCGGGAAGTTGGCTTTTATCCAGCCTCGGAGTTTCTATCATTTCTGGCTGCTCCGTCTGGCCTGCAAGCATATAAAGACCTTGACCTGGGCTAAATATCCGCTTTGGATATGAAAATCCTTCACCAAATGTCATCCTGTACTCTATGCCACCGGAATTTCCAAGAAAAATTCGCAATCCCGTCTGAGATCTCACTTCGGTACTTATGTTCTGACTTCCGGGATTCTGCATAATTGAACATAGCATGACCCCGGCTTGACGGCCTTGTAAGGTTATACTTTTTACGTCAGCCTCAAAGGATTCACGTTTGCTTTTTCCGAGCGATAATACGAAAGCGGCCATCTCCTCGATTACAAGGAAGATAATCGGCAGCCCAAAGTCAGCAAAGTCAGCTTGAAAAAGCCCTCTTTGAAGACGTTCGGCCTGCATATAGCCATATCGTTCCATCATAACATCGACAACATTATGAACCATTGCGACGATTCTTTCCGGTTCCCATGCCACCCTGTCATGGGGCATAAAACTGGAGAGACTTCCCAAATCTGAGTTTTTTGGATCTGCCAAAAACAGAATGGCATTCTTGATAGAGGCCATTATAATGAGATAAAGTGTAAAGAATGATTTCCCAAATCCTGTATTTGCACTAATGAGGGCGTGGGGTGAAGCCCGTAGTGACCAGACCACCCCATGCTGTATAGGTATTTCGTAGTCCTCGTTTCTGCTTGCTAGCATTACAAGTTGTTCATACATATTCATTTTTATCCACCCCGCTAAAATCATAAGCCTGGCTGACCGTTTCATCTTTGAGGATGAACAAGACAAGGTCATCATCAAAACTCACGCGATTCACACTCCAGCCAATGATGCCGCTTTCTCGAAGCACTCGGCTGATTATTCGCTCGTCAACTGAGTTAATTTTAGCAATGAAGCTGACATATGGTATGAGCAGTATATATCCGATACCAGCAGTCAAGATGAAATCGGTGTGAAATTCGACGGGCTGTACCTGGAGAAATTCGTCGCCTGTGTACACCTTTATTTTTGTCAGTCCGGTTTCTTCGTAGAGACCGAGAGTGATTAAGGCTTCGACAAGGTTGCGATACAGCAATATACTTGCTTCATAGTCATCCTGTGTCCGTTCTGTTTTTAAGTCAATGCGATTGAGATAGCGATTTGGAAGCCATGAAGCAGAATTGCGAAACCCGTTGCAGTTTTTGGCTTGCCACTTAGAAATGAGCAGTTCTCCCCTCACCCTCCGGCGTAGCAGAATAGCCACGACTGCCAGGGTAATGGCGGATGGGGCAATAGCCCACATCCACCATGCTTTAAGTTTGAAGTGGATTGCTGCGACGACATCGAGAATTGCGATACTAATCCAGAAAGCAGGGTTAGAAAATGTTCTCCAAATCGTGCTTAAGGTGTTTACTTCCTGATAGCCCGTTGGCTTCCAAACGAGCAGGACACCTCTATTTTTTTGGTTCATTGTTAGTCTCCACCACCTTCACCACACCAATAACGGAAAGTTGGTTTTTAAAATCTCCGTAGACAGAAGCGCGTTCAATGTCTGAAATTATCACTTCTGTGTTGAGCGGACGCAGCTTAGCATAAGCGGCAGGTGCAACTCCGCGCGTTTTAATGATGAGCTGCTCACCAAAATTGCTGATGTCTTCTTTCGGGTACTTAGTGTCATCCGCCACAATTTGGACGACAACCTTGCTTCCTGCAAGCGTAAGGTTACTCCCTTCGCCTTCATGCCAAGGGGAAGCCTTGACAAAAACCAGACGCTTGCCTGCCAGAAAATCCTCCAGCGAGAAAAAAAGAAATGAGCTTAATCCTTTAAGTGGTGACATAGATTGTTCCTCCTAAATTAAATTTTTTATATAGACCCTGCGCAGGTAATCTATCGCGATTTGATGGGGCGATTGCGTATATGGCGCCGCTTGACATGTGAGGATGTTTGTTTGGTCTCTTTGGCGAGGTATTCATTCTTAAAGCGTTCATAATCCTCTGGATTATCCCGTCTGGCGGCGGCTATAAATGAGCCAATGTCACGATACAAGCCGGCAGCGAGCATATAAGCAACTTTTTGCGCAAGTTTATAGTGAATCACCGCCAGCACCTCCTTGACAAATAGTAAATTAACAACTACCATTAAAACCGAAATATAATTATTTATATTTCGGTTTAGTGCTATTGTATCAAGTGAGGCACATAAGAAGTTATTGTTTCTGCATAAAAAATATTAGCCGAAACACTTTGTGGTATGTTTCGGTTTACAGAAAGGAAGATTCATATTGGAAAAGAAAACGAGGCAAAAAAGAGCCATACATCATGTTGACCCACAGCAAATAAGCGAAGCAGTAGGCAGCGATAAAGAAAAAACAAAGTTATCTTTCTCGATGAAGCTTAACGAGTTATTAAATGACAAAGAAACAGCGCAAGAAGATTTAGCGAAAAAAACGGGTTTATCCATGTCTTCCATTTCAACTTATAGGAATGGCAAGGCTGAACCCAAAATTACAGCTTTTAACGAAATAGCAAAGGTTTTGGATGTGTCTACTGATTATCTATTAGGGAAGACCACGATAGAAAGCCGCGACGAAGATATGCAAATATCATGTAAATATACAGGGCTTTCAGAACCAGCTATCAAGATTATACAGAACTTAGGCAACGAAATTGATTCATATTATTATGATACTTTGGGGTTCAAGCCACCCTTATTGAAGATTCTTAACACACTCTACGAAGAAGGGGTTATTGCTGAATTGACTAAGGCCATTGGCCGTTGCTTATACCAGATTATCGTGCGCGATAATTATGGTGCTGATCGTGTTCTCAGCATAGAGGAAAAACAGCGTATAATGTTGCCAGCCATTGGGTATTTAAACAAAGAAATTGCTGACGAAATAAACAAGGTGATGGATACATTACGGCATGACCTCACAGGATATTATTATGGTTTTGTGAATCCGGAGGATTTGAAATGAAGAAAGCAGTTATTTACGCCCGATACAGTCCCGGCGGTCAACAAACTGCACAATCCATAGAAGGACAGTTAAGGGTCTGCCGTGATTATGCCAACCGCGAGGGATATAATATTGTTACTGAATACACTGACCAAAAGCTGACCGGGAAGACAGCGAAAAAACGCCTCGGCTTCCAGCGCATGATCGCAGATTCGTCAAAGGGGCGGTGGGATTATGTCATTGTATACCAGCTCGACCGATTCAGCCGCAACAAATATGACAACGCCATCTACAAGGAGAAACTGAACAGAAACGGCGTCAAGGTTATTTCTGCAATGGAACGAGTTAATACGGAAGACGCCAGCGGTATCTTGATGGAAACCATGCTTGAGGGGATGGCTGCTTACTATTCACAGGAGTTAAGCCAAAAGATACAGCGGGGAAGGGCAATCAACGCCTCGAAGTTTTTGAGCCTCGGAAGTAATCCCGGCCTCGGATTCAAAGTGGTGGACAAACAAATCGTCATTGACAAAGCCAACGCTCATTACGTTGTACGAGTTTTTGAAATGTACGCCAATGGTGCGACCATGCTGGAAATCATAGCATATCTAAACAATTTGGGCGCGAGGACTTCACATGGAAGACCATTTACAAAAAACAGCTTACAGAGGATTTTAAGAAATAAGCGGTACATTGGGATTTACAGCTATAAAGGCACAGACACCACTGACGCATTGCCGCGCATAGTTCCGCAGACCTTATTTGACCAGGTGCAAAAACGACTTGTTGAGAATATCGGAGCCGGGGGGAGGGGGAAAGCTGTGGAAGATTACATTTTAAGCGGTAAACTGTTTTGTGGGCATTGCTTAATGCCCATGGCAGGAAGCAGCAGTACAGGCAAGAGCGGGAAACTGCATAGATACTATAGGGAGAACAAAGGTTGTAAAAGACTTACCATTATCAAGCACAAAATTGAGGACAAAGTCATTGAAGTTGTAAGGGATATGCTCACAGAGGATAATCAGCGCATAATCGCCCGCGAAATATCTGCACTCTGTGAGCAGGAGCAAAATAACCCGAATTTGAAGAGGCTGCAACAGCTTATGAAAGAAAACAACAAACAAAAAGCCAACCTCTTAGAATCCCTAAAGGTCGGCAAAGCGTCGGCAACAGCCGCTAACTTTGTTTTTGCTGAGATTGACAGACTTGAAAAAGAAGCGGCAGAACTGGAAAAACTAACAGCTGTTGAAGAAGAGCGGCATTATGGCTTATCCGAAGTCGATATTATGTACTTTTTATCTCACTTGCGAAACGGAAATCTTGATGAATTGGAATACAGAAAGCTACTTGTCAATGCGATGGTTAATAGTATTTATGTTTATTCAAATGATGACGGAGGTCACAAGATAACGGTAATTTTCAACGTAAGCAATCAGCAGCCTGTACAAGTTGATATGTCTTTACTGGATGAAATACAGAACAATGGTAGTTTGTATGCATCCTTGTCATCTCCACCAAAAATTACCAATAATAGTAAATAATAACTTGAGACAATACCCATAAATTTTCGTCTTGGGAAAGATATGCTTCCTTTTGAAGTATGAAAATTTGTGCTTCCTTAAAAATTACATCTCTGAAGAAATCCTCACAGGAAACTGGCTGTGGGGATTTTTGATTCTTCATCTTTGCGGCTTATCTAAAACCTGGTGTATTTTCCTAAAAATATTGTAGTAGCCATAAAGTTAAGAGGACGCCATCGGTGTCCTCTTGACTTCGATTATTGGGTCTTTAGCGAAGATTACTTTCTATAAACTGCTCTTCCACAAACTATAGAATCAAAATATTTGATTAAGTCGCGCCTCAAAGTTTGTAAGACATGATTTGAGCAGACAGAAAAGCGACGGTTGCTCAATTTCAGGCATCCGTCGCTCTGTTTCATTAGCTATATTTTGCATTCAACTAAATTTCCCTATCCTTCTGATAACAATACTCGATTAAATTATAAATTCGACACCTGTTAGCCTTTCGCTAAGATCCCATAGTCGCCTTGCCAATTCAAGATCAATTGCCCATGGACGAACGCCTGTGGCACTGAGGCTATCGGCCGATTCTGCAGTTGATATGTCACAATCCTCGCAATAGACCCCGCCCATTCCATTAAGTTGATTGCTAGTTGCACACCAAACACTGGTCGCCGCGCCTTGCTCCACTGTCTTGAATTGGGCGTTGTTTTCATTGCTAACGATTTGTCCCTGCTCGTCTTTAATCGGTTTGGGTCCTATCTCTGCTTCGGTCAAATCCCGTCCTAGTTCGGTATTCGGCACTAACCCAGGGTGAACAGAGAAGGCTCGGATATCAAAGTTCCTGCCTCGCTTGTCTAATTCCAGTGCAAACAGGATGTTGGCAGTTTTAGACTGCGCGTAAGCTTTCCACTTATCGTATTCATGATGTTCAAAATTCGGATCCTCGAAATCAACCCCGCCGAGACGATGGCCCCGTGAGGAAACCGCAATAACTCTTGCACCATGGGCCATTTTCAGGGCTGGGCAAAGTCTTGACGTCAACTGAAAATGACCCAAATGATTCGTTGAGAACTGTGACTCATAACCACGTCCATCACGTCTAAGCGGAGGCGCCATCACACCAGCGCTGTTGATAAGGATGTGCAGAGGTCTGCCGGTGGTAAGAAAGCGTTGTGCGAAATTGTCGATAGAGTCCGGGTTCATGAGATCAAGTTCTTCTAACTCCACATTCGGTATCCTTTCAAGTGAAGCTCGAGCCTTCTCCGGCGTTCTTGCAGGAACGATTACCGTGGCACCGACATTTGACAAAGCACGCGTGGTCTCTAATCCGATACCAGAATAACCACCTGTTACAATCGCTATTTTTCCTGAAAGGTCACAGTGGGCCACCATCTCTCTTGCCGTTGTCAGCGGGCCATATCCTGACTGAATAGGTGACTGTTTGGTAAAATTCATTTAGCCTCTCCTTTATAATTGATAATGTCAGCTTATCTCTTAAAGTCGACTCTAAGTCAAGGAAAAAAGTTTAAATTATCTTGATTAGAGGAACTCTAAGTATTACATTTTAAATATATTAGTTTTAAGTCCTTCGGTAATATGTCAAGACCCTAAGTGAGTCAATTTTTCAGTAAGTTAGTTATCCGTTGGCAAAAAAGGCAATAAAAAACCCTCTTATTCCCAAAATGAAATGGAAACAAGTTACAAAAATGGGACTTCAATTCTCGTAGTTCATGCTTAGTTTGCAATCCCCCTATTGCCATGTGGCATATAGATTTGGTTGCTGCGTAGCAGAGCATCAACCATACGGACGAGTTTGCGTGCAGTAAGCACGAGAGCACGGCGATGATGGTGAGTCTTACTTTCCGAGAATTTACGTTGGTAGAAGGCTTTGTACTCTGGTTCCTTTTGGCGTACTAGGTTAGCAGCCTGGATGATATAACTTCGCAAGTAGGTGTTGCCGGTTCGAGTTAAGGGCGTGTCATCGGCTGTAAAATCACCGGACTGGTGAGAACGCCAGGTTAGCCCAATAAACTTTGCTAAGGCTCCTTCATTCGGAAAACGGCGGATGTCTCCAATCTCAGCAATAATACCAGCTGAAAGCACAGGGCCAATACCGGGAATGGTAATGAGCGTATTAGGGAAATGCCTGATTTCAGCTTCGATCGCCTTATCGATTTTCTTGACCTGTTTCTCTAAAGTGTGGATGGTTTCGATGCTCGTGGCTAGGATAAGGTTAATGGGTTGCAATAGGCTTCCACGTAGTCGATGGGCCTTGCGAGCGGCTTCCTTCAACTCTCTGGCTTTGGCTTCCGGATCCTCGAAATGACTTCTTCCTTTCTCCATGAGGAAATCAATCAGTTCATCAAGCGGTCGAGCCGCAACCTCTTCTGGAGAAAAAAACTCAAGTGTCAAGGATTCAGAAGTAACGCTGAAAGTATTACTAAAAACCGTACCTTGGGCAAGAGTGCTAAACTTTAAGAACAAGTTCGTGAGGAAATAATTCTTCTCTCTGGAGATCATCTCGATCAGATGACAACGAAAGCGAGTGAGTCGCTGTAACGGTAAGTAGCGGAAATCGACCTGAGAGCCCTCCGGGAGCCGGCCGAAGCGTAAACGTTCGGCAATGACCCAGGCATCAATCCAGTCGTTCTTCGGAAGGTCCACATAAGCCTTTTTGAAATTAGCAACGACCTTGGGGTTAAAGGAATAAATTTGGGGCTGTAAAGGTGCTAAACAATGGTCTTCCGCTAAGAACATTTGTAACGGCCAACTGTACACGGAAGTGGCCTCTAAACCAATAACCAGCCGGTCCTCATTCTCTTTATTACAGGCTTCAGAGAGATATCGGGCAACTTGCTCACAACCAGGCTGATCATTCAAAACCCTTAGCCTTTTAACTGGTTCATTACCACGCTCATCTAAGATTCGCACTTTAAAATCACTGGAACTCACATCTATACCGACAAATAAACTCAAGTAAAATCACCTCACTTTCCGAGTCGAAGAATTTGTAAGATTAACGTTGGGACCAGGCACCACAACAGGTCAACAACCTCGCCGAATCAGCACTTGTCTTAAAAAGACCTCGGATCCAACCGATCTGCTACCATCGGAGGGGTTCCCTTTAAGCTGTGCAACCTTCGAGTTAAAAGTTCAAATTGTGGGCTGGCAGTCAGACTTAATAAGAGGTCATAGCCTCAAGGAGTGAAAGGCCTTACCAGAACGAACCTCACGGTATCATTTTGCCTGAAACCCCAACAAACTTAAATACTTTTTTGTTGTCAAAGAACGACTTAAGGAATCATTACTCAGGTATTCCTTATCCTGAGCCTGTGGACAGTGCCAGCCTATGGAAAAGCCCTTATGGGTCTATCTTAAAAGAGCTTTCCCTCAGGCTTTGGACAAGTCGAATTTGAAGTGTGCTTTGGGGTTGACTTGTCCACACTGCCCACAGGCACGACGACTGCATGGGGTATGCGTTATTCTGCGCGCATCTTGTTGATGATGACCAACCAACTGAATTTCCAGTTTTCTTTGGTCATTTAAATACCCCACGTTCCATTAGTTTTTTGGACTCGTGGGGCAGGAACTAAATTAATTATACGAGGAGTAAAGAAGATGGAATATTCAATTAAAGAGGTATCCGAGAAATTCAAATTATCTGCCCATACGCTGCGTTTTTATGAGAAAGAGGGAGTATTGCCGACTATTCAGCGAGACGAGAGTGGTCGCAGGGTTTATAGTAATAAAGACCTTGGAATAATTCAAATTATTTGCTGTATGCGCGTAACGGGTATGTCTTTGGAATACATTAAAAAATACGTTGAGTTATGCATTCTTGGTGATAATACAATCCCGGAACGACATCAAATGATTCTTTCTCAAAAAGAAATAATCGAAGACCTCATTAAGGAATATCAAGATCTTTTGAATGTGGTCAATTGGAAACTACAATATTATGATAACCGAATGCATGAAAATAATTCCACCGCTATCAATTGAGCGTTCTTATCTGTCCAAAAGGCCTTCGTTAAACTCCCAGACAACGAACTTGAATAAAAATCCATAAAGATTGCCCACTACAAAATATGAAACTATTTGTGTTAAAGTTTATGACCTTCAAATGGGCTTTGTCTTAGGTGGGCTACTGACTCTCCGACAACTTGTGTCTGGCAAAACGAACTGGATTGTAGGAGCATAAGATCGATGATTGGGTAAGAAACAAGGTAGAACTTCAGTGACTTTGCTACTGCGAAAACCTCAGGACGTCTTATTTGGACGATCTGTGGTTTTTGTTTTTGCCGAATATTTTGATATCCTGGGAGGAAATTGAGGAAAAATGCGGAAATTATATATGATAACGAAGGAATAACTCACATTTGGCAATAATGCGAGTGGTACTCCCGATTGCATGTACTTTAATAACGGGTGCATAATTCTAAGTGGCTGAAAGAAAGAACAAAGCAAATGTTTATACCTGATATTAAAACAGATCGCTGATAGAATGTAGCTCTTGAACTCAAGACTTGAGGTTTCATGTATCAGTTTGGAGGTAAAGGCTCTTTCTTAATTATACGGATCAAGGCATATCTGGAGGTATACAATGAGAATTATTGATAATATAAGAAACAATCACAATCAAAGCATTCAATCAATGCTTATTACAGCTGACCAGATGATTTTGGCAAGCCCCTTCTTAATTGAAGAATTTGATGAATTTGTACATGATGTGGCAGAGTTGGGAGTGAAAAGTATTGTACTCCTAACGACACTCAAAGATGATTCTCCTGACTTATTTAAAAAAGCAAATTCACTATATTCATTTTGTACTTCATGTGTTCAAAACAGTATGAACTTTGAGGTCAGAGTTGACAATAAACTCCACGGTAAGATTTACATTGCTTCAAGGGATGGTCGCCCAATTAAAGGTATAATTACGTCAGCCAACTTCACTGATAATGGTTTAAAATATAGCCATGAATGGGGTGTTGAAATTGACGATATAGATTTACTTCAAAATTTGATTAATGACCTAATGAGGGTAGGTAGCGATCCCTTAAGTGGCAAGGAGATTGAATTGATCGTTAAGGCAATTGATGATTACTCAAAAGAGAATCCACCGATTCGAGAACCAAAGCTTAAGCTTGAAGTAACAAAGCACATAAGAGATAAGTTGAAGGTAACAATACCAAAGGTAGCACGCACAGAGCAAATTGACTTCCCAGATGATACTAGGTACTTCCTAAAGCCTGTCGGTTCTTCAGATCATCCATTTGAAGAAACGAGAAAACTAAGTGAAACAATACAGGAAATGCACTTTTCCAAGCGTAAGCCTAATGCTGTGCGCCCAGGAGACATCCTTATTTGTTATGGTGTAGGCACTACTAAGCTTTTGGGGTATTTTCGGGTCTTAAATGAACCTTTCCTTTCGCCTGATGAGAATACTAGATGGCCTTGGACAGTTGATTCTGAAAACCTCAGTCCTAAATACAGTTTCAATTGGTCATTATTTAATAACACGCTTTCAAGTGCTCAATCAACTTATGGTTACGACAAAGAACTCACATATGTAGGGGGCAAATCTCTCGGAGCTTTAAATTTTGGAGCCGATAAAATCAGACTTAACGAGTCTTTTGCGCACCATTTAATCAATATCATTGAACAAAAAGTAAAACATTGACTGAAAAACATAAGTAAATCGGTATGTATTCTTTAACCGTGTTTTCTGATCTACCTTTAATAACGACAAGATACCTTAGGTACTGCTCAATGAGTGGACAAGTTTTATTAGTGGTCTATAATCGAAAGCCCTAATTGAAGTTGGGTATACCTACCCAATTTAGTTTATACGGAGGCAATCGGATGTTGCAACAAATCTTGAAATACTGGTACGAACTAGAGTTTTTTAATCCATGCTGGCCAGTCAAACCCCAAGATGATACTGACCTGACCAAGAAAGATTTGCCTTGGCAGCAACCGCAACGAGATCCCAAAATCCAGGTGAGTTATGATGTGTATTTTGGCAGGGCTCGATCTAACGATCTGATTGTTTGGATGCTGGATGCACTGAATCTCCACGCTGAAGGATCGTCTATCGAAAATGACAGTTCGCTGGTTTGTCTTTGCGCCCTAAAAATTGACGAGAAAGGGAAGTATGTTGCCGATTCCTTTGCCATTTCCAGTTTCGTTTGGGCAATCTGCGAGCTAGTTAACGCGGGTTCATTTGGTAAAAAATTAGATGTGTCAGAGCTGGAAACGTTGCAGCAGAAGATAAATAACTTGCTTTTACAAGACAATGCAGACAAGGATGCTCCATCTATGTCAAAGGAGTATTTGTACAAAATTTACGCATTGGTCTGCACGAAAATCAAGGTGAATGATAAGTTGTTTGACGCTGATTTGTGGTCACGCCGAAAGGTCCAGTACGCCAACAAGGATGGCAAATTCCCACCGCTGGATCCTTCCACCGAGTTGTTGCAAAGCTTTTATCTTAAGGATATGAAAAAAATCCAAAAGTCTCCTACACAAAGAATTAAATGTTATGTTCAGGCCAAAATTGAACCCAGCACCGAAATACAGCGTATACAGATTGATACTGATGTTACGCAGATGCAGCGGTGGCTGAAAGCAGATTCTTTTCCGCTTGGCGCATGGCCTTCACAATACAGCCCGAGTCTGATGCAACAGCTGGGGATCAACATTGCTACTGCTGGCGGGCAGGATATTTTTTCAGTTAATGGTCCGCCTGGAACTGGAAAAACTACACTACTCAAGGAAATTGTGGTTTCCAACATCATTCAAAGAGCAATCTTGATGACGGAATATGATGAACCTGAAAAAGCATTTAAAAAGAGAGAGATTAAAAACCCGCCCGACCAGTATAATCAAACATTCTACAAGCTTGACGAAAAGCTATCTGCCTATGGCATGATTGTGGCATCTAACAATAACGCTGCTGTCGAAAACATATCAGTGGAACTGCCTAAGGCGATAGAAAAGGATCGAACCGGACGATTTTCCGGTGTGGTGGATGGAACTGATAAGGAAACATATTTCGCTGATGTTGCAACTAAACTGCTGGGCGAGCCCGCGTGGGGGCTTATCTCAGCTAAGCTGGGAAAGAAGAGCAATTTGAATGCTCTTAAGAAACGTCTTTGGTGGGCGGATGACGAGGTGACGCTTAAGCGTTACTATGAAGGAGATGCACCGGATTGGAATTTGGCACGTCAGAATTTCCGGACGGCACTGCAAGCCGTGATTGATGCACAGATTGATATTGCACAGGCGCAAGCTCTGCTAGTCGAGCAGGAGATAGCAACGGCAGGTCAAATAGCTGCACGTATTAAGAATGACGAGACACAGATCGAACTTTTTCGACAGAAAGAAAGTTTACTGGCCGAGCAGCAAGAGCTGTGCAGGCTGGAAAAAAAGCTGGCATTACAGCAACAGAACATCATTACACTACAATCCAGCCTTTCGTTTTTGAAGCGGATTTTCTGGCGGTTGTTCAGGAACAATTCTGTCATCAAAGAATGGAAGCAAACTGAGCAAAACGCACAAGATACAGTCATTCAGATTACCCGACAAAGGATTGCCTGCCAAGCACAGGCGGAAGTCGTACAGGCGGCGCAAACGCAGAATCAGTTAGCCGAGCGAGAACTGCAGCAAGCGAAACAAATACTACATACTGTCAATGCGGCGGTCGCTCCATACCAAGCGTGCTTTGGCGGAAACTGGGCGGATGGTGCCTTCTGGCAGAATATCAGTGAAAATGAGCGTTCCCAAACAGCCTGCCCGTGGACTTATGCTGAGTACGACAAGCTACGGGAAGAGCTGTTTTATCAGGCGCTCATGTTGCACAAAGCGTTTGCGTTATCCAGCAATTGCGTTAAACAAAATCTGATCCGGCTCTTTGCCATGTGGGACGGCAAGTTTATGAAAAGCGATTGTGAGGCTGCCTATGGAGACCTGCTCAATACTTTGTTGCTGGTGGTGCCAGTAGTATCGACTACCTTTGCCTCAGTGCAATCCTTTTTGGAGGATGTACAGGCGGAGGAACTGGGAATTCTGGTGGTGGACGAAGCGGGTCAGGCTACTCCGCAGAGCACTTTGGGTGCATTGTGGCGAACACGAAAGGCCATTATTGTTGGCGATCCATTGCAGGTGGAACCGATTGTCACCATCCCCAAAGAACTGCGAAAGCGCTTTGCCGATGAAAACGAAATTCCGTCCGAGTATCGAAAACCAGAGTTGTCGGTACAAGAGTTGGCTGACCAGCTTAACCTATTCGGCGGCATTCGCATTCGGAATCTGGACGGCCAAAAATTATGGCTAGGCTGTCCGTTGATTGTACATCGCCGTTGCCTTGATCCCATGTTCCAAATCTCCAATGAGGTGGCTTATAACGGCAGGATGTTTACCAAAACCGCCGAACCGGATCCGGCGATAAAATTTCTGTTGCAGCAATCGGTATGGTTCGATATTAAGGGTGCCGAAAAAGGCAATAAGAACCATGCGGTGCAACAACAGATTGACTTTGTGGTCAACCTATTTGGGCAGGCGATAGATATTTATGACGGGCTGCCTGATCTGTATATAATTACGCCCTTTACCTCAGTGGAGCAGGCATTGAAGAATGCAATTCGTCCAGTGATTATGAGAAAACTGCCGCAGAATTCTCAAGACATCACGGATTGGCTCAAGGAAAACTGCGGCACTATTCATACCTTCCAAGGCAAGGAAGCAAACGAAGTGCTATTGGTACTTGGCTGCGACGCACAAAGTGGGAAAGGCGCCATGCAATGGGTAGGTCAGAAACCTAACATCATTAATGTTGCTGTTTCCCGTGCGAAATATCGTTTGGGTGTTATCGGAGATTATGGCATATGGAAAGATATCCCGTACGTGCAAACGGTATGCAAATACTTGAAACGACAGTAGGGAGAAAATAGGCCAGGCATCCGATTAAGATGAGAGTATTTTGGATTTCCTATTCATAAACCCTGGCGTTTTGTCTATTAGCGGAAGTTGGTATGATAAAGGGATCAGCTAGAACTGCCCCCCTTTTTATGTTGCAAATTTCCGTAATGACTGGAACGTTATTATGGAGTATACTAAATTAAGGTAATTATATTAGCTGTGCTGGCGCGGATGGAATATGCTATTTTTTAGGTCTATAGCACTCAATTATTGGGGTCGATTAATGATTGAAACGAGCAATTCAAGCAAGAGCAGAAACTAGAGAGTCTAGCAACTATTGTAATGTTGTTGGGCTTTTTATCTAATGTTATTTTCAATTGGCTTGGTTTTACGGATTAGCTTTCTTAGGTATTCGCGAGTGCCTGAAGACAGGAATGGGAATTTGATTGGAAAAAAATGGGCACAATACTTAAGGTGAGGGGAGTGTTAACTTGTGCGTATAGAAAAATTGTACTTAAAAAATTTTCGCGGATTTGAAGAACGTGGATTCGAATTCAAAAAAAACTTTTCTGTTATCTCCGGGGAAAACGGGAGTGGCAAAACTAGCATATTAGAAGGACTTTGCGTTGCGCTAGGTGGTTGGTTGTATGCGTTTAATGGAGTGGACAGCAAAGATAAAAGAAATATTGCATCATCTGATAGGAGAGTAATTGTTGGAAAGGTTAATTCCGCACCTCTACAGCAGATTCCAGTTCAAGTCAAATGTTGGGCGGAGATTGCAGGTCAAAACATTGAATGGGAACGCGCAATTACCAGTAGAAATGGGCGCACTACACACGGTGGTCTTTGGTATATTAACAGACTGTCTAAAGAATATAACGAGAAGATCTACTCAGGAAATGATGAAGACATTATTTTGCCAATAGTGGCTTATTATAGCTCTGCACGACTTTGGAACGAACCGATTCAGAGGGAACGTAGAATAAAAAAAGAGAAGGTCCGTTTAGAAGGATATAATAAGTCTATTAGCTTTTCTAATTCAATAAAAGATGCCATGAACATAATCGACAGGATTGCTCATTTAGCGTACCGTGAGGATGATCCTACTAGCCTGCACGAGATTAATTCTATTCTAAATGCTATACAAAAAAGCATTAATCACTCGATGCCTAATGTGAAGGTAACGTACAATACCAAGATTGCAGAAATATGTGTAACCGACGGAACCGGCTTATCTATCCTTTATTCTAAACTAAGTGATGGATATCGATGTATGATTAGTCTGATTGTCGACATTTGCAGACGAATGATCACATTAAACCCACAGTTGGGTGAAAGTGCAATAGATAAAACTCCTGGTGTAGTCTTAATTGATGAAATTGACTTACATCTCCATCCCAAATGGCAAAAAAGCGTAGTTACAGATTTAAAAACTATTTTTCCAAAAATTCAGTTTATCGCAACCACTCACTCCCCGTTTATTATCCAATCACTTAAAGAAGACGAGTTGATTTTACTTTCTGACGCAGATGATGAAGTGGAATATGTTGGAGAAAGTATTGAAGATATTTCAGAAAATGTGATGGGAGTATCGAATCCGCAATACAGCAAAGAAAAAGAAGAAATGTATACCGTAGCACAACAATTTTATAAGGACTTGGATGCAGTAAAAACACCAGAGGAAATGGCTCAAGTTGAAGAAACACTTAAAAGATTGACGGCAAAATATAGTGGCGATGTTGCCTACTATGCTTTTTTGGAGCAGAAATTTTTAGAGAAAAAGTTAACTATGGAGGGATAGTATGCGACCAGTAGATAAAGGTGCATCTCCCTACCAACAAATTCGTGAATACTCACAGGCGTTGCCTTTTTTGGAAGAACGAATTGGCTGTTACTGCTCGTATTGTGAAATGAACATTGGGCATGTCCCAGAAGTCGAACACAATATTGCAAAAGACAGAGGCGGAAGCAGAACAGATTGGGAGAATTTGTTGCTTGGCTGTAAATATTGTAATGCCCGCAAAGGAACAATTATTGGTGACCATCCTAAAGATAGGTGGATATGGCCAGATGAAGACAATACTTTTTTAGCTTTTACATATGATGGTGGAATTCCCAAAATAAACGAGGAATACTTGTGCAAAAATGGGCAAACAATTTATGCTCAAGCTAAACAAATGCTTGAGGACTTAAAGCTTGATAATATCCCGTGTAGCGCAAGTGATAAAGATCGTCGATACAAAAGCCGCATCAATGCCTATAACCGTGCAAAAGAAACGCTTTCCGGTTGGGATAGGGCAAAAGGTACTATTTATGAAGATCATTTCAAGCGAATTATTTGCATAGCGGCAAAAGCTATGGGATTCTTCTCAGTTTGGATGAATGTATATAAGAACGAGCCGATTATACGTGTTGCATTAATTCACGAATTCGAAGGCACTGCCTTGGATTGCTTTGATGCAAATGGTTTAGCAATTCCTCGACTAAATGGGAGAATATAGCTACATAGTCAGGTGAATTCAATAATTAGTTTCGTAGGTAAATACGTGTGTTATTTTGATAAATTGCAGGTTAGCACTACCCATATACTGGAATCCTTGTGTTTTAACACCAATTAACTAATTATAAACAACCCTCCCTTTCATTAAGGGTAAAGCTTATCTTTTGATTTCATGCCAGAAGCTATAAGTTATTAACTAGGGAGCGTCCAGCATTTTAAAAAGAATGCTAGCCCCCTAAGAAAGAAGATGAAAATTTGACATACAGGGTTTTTAATAGTGTCAGCTCGCCTCCGCCATAATAAGTACTCAATAATTGATACAATTAATGAACATAAAAAAGTCCAGCAATGCTGGTCTTTTCGGCTATTTAGGGTAAAGTAAAGCAACGTTTAGGGCGGTGCTTTCTTTGTTTTTGAACCCAAATTGTTTAATGATGCACCCTACTTTTTAACGATTACTACCTCTCTAATAATTTCTCGTTTTTTATCGGATATCTCTCGATATCGCAGTATCTCGTACAAACCAGAAGAGCCTCATACGGACAGAATCGGCATCAAGTGACGGATTCAGAGAAAATGGGTACAGCAAACAAAGCATCATATGATTTTTCTCTGTCGGCCATTGGTAACCCATACATCTCATGGCAGCAAACCTCTCACATCTAACAGGGTCACGGGAGGCCCCGGCCCTCAATTCCTTCGTTCTGCCTATCCATAAAATAGGTGTCAGTAATGCTTTCGTCCCGAGTCGTTGCTCTGATGGAGGTGATAAAGACTGACTACCGGCTCTCTTATCTGTGTGATTGCTATTTCATCGGGATATCCGTTTTCTGCGACGCTTTCAGAAAACATCCCTTGTACCTGAAGTTAAGCCGCTAATCTATCCACTGGCCGGTTAATATCTGTTACAAACTTAACAGGATCATATGCACAGCCCTTGGTTAACAGTGCGTAAAACACTCGGATCAACTTGCAGCTCAGGGCAATGAGCGACTGTTTTTTCTTCAAAGGATTCTTCGCCCTGCTAGTGTAATATTGGCGGTTTTCCTTGAACTCCTGATTTTTGGATACCAAAGGCATTACTGCCTACTGATGGCATTTTTCAAATAATATGAATGCATGGCCATCGCTAAGTTGCATGTTAGTTCGATGATGGGGTTTAATAATTCGTGTTACTGATTTTGAGCAAAGGAAAAATTAAGTTAATTTTGACGCTGTTCAGACAGTGAGTTGTGTTGTAACATATAGTATATACACCTTTCTGGTTTGGGATTGTTTGATTTGATTGACACAATATTACACCAACTGGAAAGGTGCTTTACTGTCTGTGTAGACTGGGTTAAATAGTACTTTTCTTGAGTAAATTGAGTATATAAAAGTTAAACGAAAGTGAATGGCAGAATTGTGAATCTAAAAAAGGGATGGATAAAACCCAGCTTAAAATGGCGGATACTGCTCGTCATAATCGTTCCGGCCATAATGCTTTATACGCTGCTTATGCTGTTATCACCCACCCCGTTCATTGTCCAAAACGGCAGGGCGGATTTGTCAGGAGTCGATTTCACTCACGATAAATTAGTTTCATTAAATGGACAGTGGGAATTCTATTGGAACAAACTGCTGGCGCCGGAAGATTTTAATTCCGGACAAAGGCCAAAAATGGATTCATTCATGAAAGTTCCGGGCGTCTGGTCTAATAATGTCGGCACCCATTATACAGCTCAGGGTTTCGCCACCTACAGGCTGTCCTTTGAGTATCCCTCGACCTTGAAGGAACCTGCTCTGCGCATTTCAGGTGTTGCCAATGCTTATAAGTTATATGTCAACGGACAACTGATGGCAGCGGCTGGAAGCGGCTTGGACAGCAGGGCCAACTTCAAAAACGATGACAAAATCATCATTATTGATTTGCCGAAGGATACCCAGAAGATTGACCTAATATTTCAGGTGGGCAATTTGAATTGTGCCACCGGAGGGCTTCGCGTTGTCCCTGTGTTTGGTTCAAAGCAGACTTTGGAGCGGCAGAGAATGATTTTGATCATCTTGCAGATGCTCTTCATCGGCGGCATCTTAATATTTGCCATTCATTATTTGTTTCTGTTTCTCCTTCAGACCAAAGACAAGACATCCCTGCTTTTGGCCATTTTCTGTTTTGTAACGGCCTTGCGTTCCCTGGGATGGGGTGAAATCCCTCTGTTGATACTCATGCCCAACGCGTCCGTGAACCTGCGAATGTATCTGAACTATTTTACGGGCTATAATTTTGCGGCGATTGTGATGTTGTTTGTTTACAGCTTATACCCATTGGAATTTAATAAAAAGATAATGGGCCTGCTCCTGCTTCCCAGTCTTGATTTTGATATATTCCTTTTGATTAAGAGCCCTGAGTTAATGTCATTTTACACGAATGTTCTATACATTCTTTTGCTTTTACAAATGCTTTATATTCTGGGTGTGCTGGTGAAGGCCGTACTCCGGAAAAGAGACAATGCGATTTTAATGTTCATTGCCATCTGCCTCCTGATTTGGACTATGAATGAGGATATCATCGATTTCATATCGCTTGGCAGCATGAATTTATCTTGTATGTTCTTACTCGGGAATTTCGCGGTCATTTTGGCCATGTCCTATGTACTGGCGCGACAGCAGGCCGTGAACCACAAAAAGCTTATTTTGTACAATGAAAAGCTGCTTGAGGCGGACAGCCTGAAAGATCAGATCATGGCGACAGAGATGTCGTTCTTACAGGCTCAGATCAAGCCGCATTTTCTCTACAATGCGCTCAGCGCCATTGCCAATGTATGTGAAAAGGACGGGAGGCAGGCAGGCAAGCTGATCATCGACTTGGCTCTCTATTTGCGGGGCAGTCTGCAGTTTAACAATATGGACAAAATGGCGACGATCGAAAAAGAACTGGAATTTATCGATACATACTTCCATATTGAGCAGGCGCGTTTCGGACACAAGATCCAGCTGCAGAAAAAGGTGGAAATACCTTTGGATGTGCAAATACCGGTGCTTATTCTCCAGCCGCTGGTTGAAAATGCCGTCAGGCACGGTATTTCCAAACAGCCGGGCGGCGGTAGAGTAAGCGTGCGGATGATGCAGCAAGATGAGAGTATTTACATAGAGATTGAAGACGACGGTCCTGGCATCAACAGCGAAAAGCTGGCCGTGCTCTTCACCGATTTCGGATCGGCTCAAGGGGTAGGACTGCTTAATATTCACAACCGGTTGCTCAAATTATATGGTAGAGGTCTGGAAATAAGTAGTGAGCCAGGACGTACCTGCGTAAAATTATGGATACCGGAGGTTGGATTACAATGAGGATTGCGGCAGTAGACGATGAAACACATGTGCTGGAACGATTCGCCAGGATGGCTGCAGGTGTGCCGGAGCTCAGTGTGTGCGGTTTGTTTGAAACCGGAGAACAGCTGCTGGCCTATTTAAGGAAGAACCCCCTGGATGCCGTTTTCCTGGATATCGAGATGCCGGGCGTGAGCGGTCTTGAATTATCTGAGCAAATCCAAAACCTAAATGAAAACATAGACATCATTTTTGTCACGGCATTTAATCAATATGCGGTTGAGGCTTTTGAATTACAGGCCATGGATTACATCATGAAGCCCATGACGGAAGAAAGACTGGGTAAAACCATCAAGCGCTTATTAAAAACCAAGAGGAGGGCAAGGCCTCAGGAAAAACCATTTATTCAATGCCTGGGCGGTTTTGATGTGTTTTTAAACGGTAAAGCGCTGACCTGGAAGAGCTCTAAAGCCAAGGAAGTATTGGCGTTTTTAGTATATAAAAAAGGAGTGCCGGTGGGTTGGGAAAAGATCACGGATGCTGTTTGGCCGGACTTTAACTCCGAAAAGGCCCAGGCGAACTTTCATGCCACCAACTATTTACTGCGGAAAAGGCTGGCGGAAGCAGGACTGGCTCAGATTCTGAAAAGCGAACGGGGCAATTACAGAATTGTGGCGGACAAATTCGATTGTGATGTTTACCGTCTTGAAGAGATGCTCAAAAACAGTCAGCTAAAAAGCAATGCAGGCTTGCGCTTGCTAGAAGAGCTGGTGCTGAAAGGATATATGGAAGCCAGCGGGTATGGCTGGGCCTACCCGAGAGCGGCCGAACTTGATGATTTGTGCAGAAAAGTATTGGCGGAATAAAAAATATTTTTTGTAAATATATAACAAAATGGCGAAAACCCATGAAATATAAGACTTTGAGAGAAGCGGCCTGTAGGAGAATCGTTCCTATAGGCCGCTTCTGATTTAGGGTTCATTTAGGGTAATTGTTTTAATATGAAGAAAAAGTTGTTTATGGAGGTGGAGGTATGCATGAAATATATCATTGTCGATCCGGATAGACAAAACGGTATGGAACTAAAAAAAATATGGCTATGGATTATTGGATTTTCAGGGAATCTATACAACATTCAGCGCGGCGGAAAAAAATAGCCTTGAACATCTGCCCGATATCGCATTTATCCGGCTGGGCAAAGCGGAGCTGAATGCTTTCAGGCTTGCCGCGGCAATCAAGGAACGAAACCTGCTCTCTAAAGTTATTTTTATCAGCAGTCAGAGAGAAGATGCTGTGGAAGCTTTTGAGTACGAAGCTGATGGTTTTATATTGATACCTTTCAATAAAAAGAAAATTGGGCAACTTCTGCAACAGAATTTAGAATGAAGAAATAATACGCAATGTAACAAGTTTGTAGGAATTATAATGTAAATAGAAATGGGGGGAACACTTCTTAATTATGAAGGGAAAAAAGCAAAAAAGAATCATTTCGTTAATTGTAATGATTTGTATGATTTTAACGATGATTGGTGGGGTAACAAATAAGGTACAGGCAGCTGTAATCCATAATGTATCAGATAACTCATCATTGACAGCCGCAATTAATAATGCAGTGGATGGTGATACGATAAACTTTACAAACAATGTCACTATTACATCAGAAGTCGATATCAGCAAGGCTTTAAATATTGAAGGTAATAATCATATCATTACTGTACCTGTTCCAGGGCTGGATGATTCGGGTATTTATAATACTAACCCATCTACTTTTAGAGTTTTTAATATCAATGTACCTGGAAAAACTGTTGAAATTAACGATTTGACGATTAAGGGCGGTTGCATTAGCTATAATGGATCTACAGCAACAACCGGTAAAGGAGCAGGTATACTTAATAACACTGGTACAGTTCTTGAGCTTAACAATATTGATGTTTCAAATTCAAGGGCTTACGATAGTAGCAGTTACGGTAGTGGTACTTATGGCGGTGGAATTGTAAATAATGGAGGCACTGTTTATCTTAAGGATAGTAATATCAGTAGAAATGCTGCAGAATTCGGCGGCGGGTTTTTAAATACATCAGGTTCTACTATGTTTATTGAAAATAGCACCATAAGCGAGAATAGAAGTACAAGTGCACAAGGTGGAGGCGGAGGCGGGCAAAATAATGGGACCCTCTATGTTAATAATTCAACATTTTCCAATAATAAAAGTACTGAACTGGGAGGAGCCATAAATAATAGGCCAGGCTCAGTTGCATACTTCGTAAATAGTACATTTACAGGAAATGTAGCCTATGGAACTGGTTTTGATGGTGGGGCTATTGCGAATAACGGTGGTACTTCAACTGCTTTAAACTGTTTGTTTGCTTATAATTATCAATTTAATGGCACAAATTATGTTCTAAATGATATATCGGATTATTCTTCATGTGTCCCCATAAATTCATATTACTGCATTTTCCATGCTCCAATGGGTGCCACAAAAATCAATAATGTTATAGGAAATACTCAATACTCCGGGAATGCCGATGGCTCGGACAATAGCATATTTACCAACGGCATTAACGCGCTGGTGTTAAACGGCAATGGACAGACAATCGGAACTAAAACCATCTTTCAGCCAATATTAGCAAAGGCAAATGGTATTAATACACCTACAGCACTACTTAAAACAGGTAGTTTCGCCTTATTCAAGGGTGCCAAAACAGGCTTTACAGATGGGAATGGCAGCCCTGTCATAGGATATAATAATGGGACAAATTGGGTAGACCTGATTGGCAGTAATTCTACAGGCTACGAGGTAACCACAGATCAAGATAATATTTCCAGAACAGCAACACCAACTGTGGGAGCATTAGAAACTGCTTCCTCAACGATTTATATGCTGAAAGTTAATGCGGCAACTGGAGGTACTGTAAATGGGGGTACAATCTATGGTGACGCATATGCGTCAGGGACTAATGTTACCCTTACAGCTATTCCCAATGACGGGTATATGTTTAGTGAGTGGGATTATGTGGACGGAGGTACCGGTACTGCATCAACAAGCAATCCATATCCATTATCCGTAACACAGAATACAACGCTTATTCCTGTTTTTAGAGCTACAAGCACCAAGTCCGTTACTTATATTGATAATGGCAGCACGGGAGGGACTGTACCCAGCAGTTTTAATGTTAGTTTAGGTTCTCAAGTAACGGTATCAGGCAACACAGGACATCTTGTGAAATCAGGGTATAATTTTACAGGATGGAACACAGAAGCTAATGGAAGCGGAACAGCCTATGCAGCAGGTGAAACCTTTAATTTGACGGTAAATTTAGCATTGTATGCGCAATGGGCACCAGTAACAGTACCCGATGCACCAACAAATGTAAGAGCAACAGCAGGAAATGCCAGTGCCTCAGTAACCTGGACGGCTCCAGCCAGTGACGGAGGAAGTCCTATCACAGATTACTTAGTAGATGTTTATAAAAACACTACTTTAGTAAATACAGTGAATACAGGTTCAACAACAACTTCAGCAGCGATAACCGGACTTACCAATGGAACCGCATATACATTTGACGTAAAAGCTGTAAATAGTGTCGGCAATAGCGCGGCATCAAGTGCGACAAGTGCAGTAACCCCAACAGCAGCAGCTACAGTACCCGATGCACCAACAAATGTAAGAGCAACAGCAGGAAATGCCAGTGCTTCAGTAACCTGGACGGCTCCAGCCAGTGACGGAGGAAGTCCTATCACAGATTACTTAGTAGATGTTTATAAAAACACTACTTTAGTAAATACAGTGAATACAGGTTCAACAACAACCTCAGCAGCGATAACCGGACTTACCAATGGAACCGCATATACATTTGACGTAAAAGCTGTAAATAGTGTCGGCAATAGCGCGGCATCAAGTGCGACAAGTGCAGTGACACCAACAGCAGCAGCTACAGTACCCGATGCACCGACAAATGTGAGCGCAACAGCAGGAAATGCCAGTGCCTCAGTAACCTGGACGGCTCCGGCCAATGACGGAGGAAGTCCTATCACAGATTACTTAGTAGATGTTTATAAAAACACTACTTTAGTAAATACAGTGAATACAGGTTCAACAACAACTTCAGCAGCGATAACCGGACTTACCAATGGAACCGCATATACATTTGACGTAAAAGCTGCGAATAGTGTCGGCAATAGCGCGGCATCAAGTGCGACAAATGCAGTAACACCAACAGCTCCGTCAAATTCACATGAAAATGGAGGCTCACCTGGATCTGGGACAGGTTCTTCATCAGGAGCGACAATTACAGCTAATGTTGTGGATGAATCAAATGGTAATATCAATAACAGTAGCCCTGTAGCTTCAATTAATGCAATGGTAGCAGTCAACACAGATGGCACGGATACTATCAGTGTAAAGCAGTCAGACGCTGTAGTAATAAAGCAGCCAGATGGCAGCATTGCTCCTTTTGAGGATTACTCAAAAATTGGGTATATTGCACCTTCAAATGTACCTGTAATTATTAATTCGGATGGAACTGTTCAAGTTAGTAATTTGGTAAAAGGCAGCAGTTATGACGTTCCTGTAACTTATGATATGGGTAATGGTCAGAAAATTATGATTGGCAATATGCATATATCAGTCGATGGTGCTGGTAACGTAAATATGACTTCTAATTTGATAGACCCTTATGGAACGTTGACGGATTCAGTATCCGGCAAAGTTATAAGTGGGGTAAATGTAACTCTTTATTATGCTGACACATCTAGAAATATAGCAGCAGGAATAATTCCAAACACAGCAGTTAAACTTCCAGCTATTAATGGATTTAAACCTAATAATAATCAAAATCCACAGACAACTGATATTTACGGAACATATGGCTTTTTGGTATATCCTAATACCGATTACTATATAGTCGCAGTCAAAGAAGACTATGATACATTGACTAGTCCTACGATTTCCGTTGCTGACAAACAAGTTAAGTACTCTGCTAAAATGAATCACCCAGTCACAGGGATATTAAGATTAGGTGGAGAGTCTAGAGTAGATACTGCTATAGAACTTGCAAAATCAGAGTTTAGTGAAAAAGTTAAAAGTGTCGTCCTGGCAACAGCGGATAACTACCCTGATGCTTTGGTAGGAAGTGTATTAGCATATCAACAGAATGCCCCTATACTTCTTGTTGGAGATTCACAATCGGATCAAGATAAAGTAATAGATTATTTAAAAAGTTATGCTGATACGTCAGTAAATGTCTTCATTCTCGGGCAAACTGCTGTTGTGAGTGAGGCATTTGTTCAAAAAGTCAATGCAGCAGGGTTCTATAATATAAAAAGGCTTGGTGGTTACGATAGATATGAAACTGATGCAAAAATAGTGGATTACTTGGATGTGCCCGAAAGAACTCCTGTTGTAGTTGCATTAGGCGAAAATTATCCTGATGCTTTATCAGTAAGTAGCGCAGCATCTATAAATCAGTTTCCAATTCTTCTCGTTGGTAAAGATGGATTTAATGATTTAGTTAAAGCAGAATTTGCAAAAATAAAACCAAGTAAGGTATATATTATAGGGGGTACAGGTGCAATAAGTGATGGTATTAAAAATCAGATAGCTGATTTAACGTCTTTGGCTAATAACAATATCATCAGATTAGGCGGAATAGATAGGTATGAAACTTCATTAGCAGTAGGAAAATACTTTAATTTATCAGGTCAAAGCATATGTATTGCTACTGGAAATAATTTTCCCGACGCTTTAGCGGGTAGTATCTATGCATCAAACTATAATGCGCCTGTTATTCTTGCAGATAAAACCTTGTCAGATGATCAAATAAATTATTTAAAGAGTAGAAAATTATCTGGGGTAACTATATTTGGTGGAGACGCTGTAATAAGCCAGGAAATACAGCAGGAATTGTCAAAGCTCGTAGGGCAATAAAAGAAAATTATTAAGTTTGGGGTGTGCCGAAACTTTAAAAGTTTTTGGCACACCCCCGCCGTTTTGATTAATAAATGTACAGAAAAAGAGAAATGGCTGCCTATCTATACTGAAGGCTGCCATCTTTCTCATATTATGGGTAAGCGGTGGAACACATACCGTGTGGGATAAAAACAGCCCCACTGTTTGAAGTGAAGCTGTTTATAATAAAGTCCTTCTCGGGCAATTTTTTTGATGTAGTTATACTGTTTCCGTATCAGCTTTTTGAATTCCCCATCGGATAGCTCATTATACAACATGACTATTCCTTCTTCATAAAGATACTCATAAATCAGTTCACAGTAATCATCATCCTCACGATGCGCTTTTTTGTATCGCAGATCAAGCTCTTAGAGAAAATCCAGGCTGTAGGTCATGCTGTCGATCTTACCGTCTAGATATTCCTTGGTCATGTTCATTAAGCCTTCGAAGCAGAGGAGCATCATAAGAAGTAGGGGTTCAACGTGGTAATGAAAGCCTTCGCTGTGAAGGCTTTTTGTATGCCATGGTTGAACCCCTTTGTTTTAGGTAAGCGTATAATAAAGGCCCAGCATCTCGCTTGGACCGCCGATTCATATAACACCTTAACAGAGCACGTATGGTTCGATTGAGGATTCTGGTCACAACTAAGCAAGGTAGTAATTAATTGCCCTTTATTTTATAATTTCAGATTCTTCTAAAAAACAAATTAACGTATTATCACTTATCAATCTAGGAATTTTTACTGGTCCTTTTGATCCAATCTTTTTCCTTAGTGCTTTGGAAAATTCTTCAAACGTACCATTCTTTACAATTTTAACGTTAATGGGGTTGATTTTCCCAGTATCCCTCATGATTTTGTAGATAGGGTTTGCTTCTTTCATGGATTCATCAAGTATCTCCCTGAAACTAGTTAAGTAAGAATTATTGGTGGTTTCGATTTCGACAAAGAAATCATAGTTTCCTGGATGCATATCGTAGTTAACAGTTGTCGTAAAGTCTATTAACAAGCAATCCAATTTCATTGAAGTCTCTAAAAGGGCATTAAAAACTGCATGTTCGGAACTTTTCTCTCCGGCAATATTCAATAATTGGCCATGTCTATACTGAAACTCGATTACCGGACACTGATGATAGAAATCTACAACTTTAACCACATCACCTAGACGATACCGATATAGACCGCAGTAATTCGTCAAAACGATTTCATACGTGTTTCCAAGCTCCAATTTATAAATTGGTAATGCTTCTATTCCGGCGTTGTTATCTGTTGGGATGAATTCAAAATAGGCTGTTCTTGGTGTAAGAACATAATACTGTTTACCCGGCCAAAGGCACGAACCTATTAAGGCCTCTGTGGAATTATAGGCTGGTGTAAAAATAGGGGTATTGCCTACATAGAATTGTAACTTCTGGATATAGACCGAAAAGCTACCACCGGCAATACATTGAACGTACAATAATTTGGGCCAGATCTTAGGGGCAATTTGCTCGAAGCCTTCTTTGAATAGTTTAGTTAGTTCCTCAGCTCGTTCTTCGTCAGGTTCAATGCGATGTTCGAGATTTTCCCGTAATTGATCCGTTAATTCTATGGACCTGTCGATTTTTCCTGTTCTAATATCTTCTATTAAACTCGGCCAATCATGCTCTAATTGATGAAGCAATGCTAATAGCGTTGGTGCAAGTGGGGCATTAAGAAATAATAAATCCCTTTCCTTTAATGCAAATAGAAGATGTATATAATTTGCTGTTTGTTGGTTTGGTTCTTCGAATATTTCAACAGGCGAAGTCCCAGTAATCGAAGCAAGCCACTGTAAGGCCCTCATATTACCGGACGATCCCGCCCCCATCGGAATACCGGATTTCGATTTTCTCACGGCAGATAAGCTCATCATCATTAATCCTTTATTGAATTGTTGTGTTTGAGGGAATTTCTCAAAGAGTACTCCATTTGTTAAAAGACTCATATGCATTGCCCGAATCTTTCTGGCACGTTCAGTAATCGGTATAAGCTTTTGATTTCCCGTCGTTCCCGATGAAAGGCCGAAGAAAACAACGGCTTCCGATGTTAGTAAATTTTCCTCTCCACTGGCCATTCGCTCCACATAGGATTGAAAATCACTATATACGGATAATGGAACATTACTTTTGTATTGCTCTTCATCTTTAATGCATGAAAAGTTATGACCTTTTCCAAATTGAGTGTTTTTATTGATTTCAATGATTTCCTTTAAAACCTCTTTACATGTTTGTTCTACAGCCATTGTTTCCTTTTCGAATTTCGCTTTGAAGGATATTGCATCCGTTACAAAATCCCTCCCAGTGTTTGGGTTAATTATATTCATTCTTTATCTCCTCATGCCAATTAATTTGATAAAGATTTCGTTTTCTACTCTTTCCACAATTAATGGAAATTTCCTCCTTGAATGCCTTAATGTTACGGAAATAATTAGGATTTGTTAGCTTAGAAAAAGTGCTTTTCGAATAGGAGTTATTTATTATCATCCGAGTGGACCGTGGGGATCTGGTCTTGCTAAAGGCTGAGGATATTGAGATTCTCTTTGAAGCGTATATGCAAAAAATAAAATCTGAATTAAATTGCATTTGCCAAAAGATTACACTGTGCGATATAAAGAGTGGTTGCTAAAATGCAGATTTTTAGAGGGGGAGGGGGATAAAATATTTCTTAACCCTTTGGAGGGCTAAGAATATGATAGAAAATTAAGTTCATGGGGGGTCTGAGTCTGTAATAAATATGGTAGAAGTAATAGCCGCTCTTCATGAGCGGCATAGCTATGTAGGACCGATTATAACGACTATGGATATCAGAAAATCACATGATTTGGTCAGTTTAGTCGAAATTGGAAGCTTAGACTATACCCTCTCTTCGAAGTTGTTCAATCTGTTCGAGGCCATAACCTATAGCTTGTAAGAGTTCATCAGTATTTTCTCCAATTCTAGCGAAATTCATTTTAGCTTCACCAGGGGTCTCAGAAAGTTTTATGGGAACTCCTGTACATACGATGTCTTTACCTGATCCTTGGAAATCAGCCAAAGTGTGAACCATCTTTCGCGCCAAAACTTGAGGGTGTTTGACCATTTCATCCAGAGTCAGTATTGGAGTAAAACATATATCAGAATCGGAGAAAAATTCTACCCATTCGTCACGAGTCTTTGTGAGCATTATCTTTTCAATGGAATTCTTAACTTTCGTTTGACTGGATTTTTCCAGCTGCAAAGGAATAAATTCCTCAAGGCCAAGCTTCTTACAGAATCCAGCCCAAAATTTGCTCTCGACTGCTCCTAAACTTACAAATTTACTATCTTTGCACTTATAATTATTGTAAGTCGCATATCCACCGGTCAACAATTCCCCACCGCGTATCGGCAGGTCTCCATTCCCCCCCGACCATTCACCTATAGTGTAGGCTAAAAGACTAATAGCTCCGTCCATCATGGCTACGTCACAAAGCTGACCTTTACCCGTTTTTCCTCTAGCTGCTAGAGCAAGCAAAATGGCTATCACAGAATAAAGGCTGCCTCCAGCGGTATCAGCTATTTGTACTCCGCACATTGCAGGAGGTCCACCGGTTGTACCCATTAACTCCGTAACCCCGGCGGTATTAAGATAGTTTATATCGTGACCAGCTGCGTTACGCATCGGACCAGTTAAACCATAGCCTGTAAGAATACAATAAATGATACGAGGATTTATCTCCTTTAAACTCTCATACCCCAGACCAAGCTTATTCATGACATCAGGTCTGAATTGGTCTAAAACAACATCAGCATTGGCTACCATTTTTTTAAATATCTTTTTCCCTTCCGGATGTTTTAAATTTAAACTTACACTTTTTTTATTGCGGTTTACCGTATAAAATCGAGCACTTGTATCGTTTATCAATGGAGGTAAGTATCGACCTAATTCGCCTTTAGGCTCCTCGATTTTAATAACCTCTGCCCCGAAATCAGCTAAGATTTGGGTTGCCAAAGGGCCGGGCAAGTACCTAGATAAGTCTAATACCTTAATACCTTCTAAGGGTAAAGCCATAGTCCTAACCTCACTTCACTTTCTTATTTATTGTATAAACCGCATTTAACCAATGTGGATAAATATTCCGTGTTGGATAAAATAAATCCTTCTCGTGGTTCTTTGGAATTCCGGACGTTCGGTGATGTTTTAGCGAATTAACTAAAAATTACGAGAAGGAATTTGACATGCAAAAACAAAAACGATCTCAGCTATGCAAAGAGAGAAAAGAAATCGTACAGGTTTCAGTCAACACCTTGAGGAAGACGGCAATCTGTTCTGCTTTTGAATTTAGTAATATTATGATCCATGGTTCTCCGATATTGTTTTCTAATCTCAAATATATCCAGATTATAACTCTCCATTATAATAAGTTTTAACATAATTGCTTTGTTATATATTAGTTGGTTAAAATATTTAATTAATGGTAACCATAATCTGGGTTTAATTCAAATAATTATATTATTACAATGTGTAAATTGTTATTTTTTAAAGTTATATTTACAATTTAGACAATTTATATCAATAAAAAAAGGGGATTACAAACATATTTCTTTATTTAAATTAAAACTGTATAATAGTCTAAAATTACGGATAATTTTTATTATAATTTAATTTCCAAATTTTTTTATAATGATTTAAATACAACACAACTCAAAAAAAGTGGAGGTGAATTGCTTTGTTCGCAAATTACCGGACAAAGCGGCTGTATGAAGCAAGGGCTAAAACGAGAACTTGGTCTGCTTGATTTAACTATGATGGGGTTGGGGGCCATAATCGGTTCCGGATGGCTGTATGCTGCGCAGAAGGCGGGTAATCTCGCTGGCCCTGCGGCAATTTTCGCTTGGCTCGGCGGTGGCATTGCGGTTATGTTTATAGCCTTAGTGTATGCCGAACTAGGTGCCGCGCTTCCCGAATCCGGAGGACTTGTACGTTATTGCCAGTACTCTCATGGAAGTTTTGTCAGTTACATGATGGCTTTTGCTCTCATACTTGCAGATTCAACGGTTATTGCAATCGAAGCCGAAGCAGTTGTGCAGTATGCCAGTTATTATATACCATCGCTATATAATAACACTGCTGGCGCGATGACGCCCAGCGGATGGTTTTTGGCAGCAATCTTAATTGTCATCTTTTTCTTCCTCAATTATCTTAGTGCAAAGGCCTTTGCCAAAAGTAATACCATCATAACCGCTCTAAAATTCTTTACCCCCGCTTTAACTGTTATTGTTCTTCTAACACAGTTCCATGGAGGAAACATGGCAACGGGCGGTTTCGCTCCCTTTGGTGTACCTGGAGTGTTTGCAGCTATTTCTTCCGGTGGGATCATTTTCTCCTATTTTGGCTTCCGGCAAGCAGTAGTAATGTCGGGGGAAGCCAAAAATCCCCAGCGTGATGTTCCGTTAGCTATTGGTCTCGCAATTGGTTTGGGTGTTATTTTATATATTTTATTACAAACTGTCTTTATTGGGGCCTTACCCGCTAGTGAACTTGCAAAGGGCTGGGGGCATATCAATTTCCGTTCTCCTTTTGCCCAATTAGCTATGCTTCTTAACCTCAATTGGCTGGCCGCAATCCTCTTTGCAGATGCGGTTATCTCACCGGCCGGAACTGGTAATATATACATGGGAACCACCTCCCGCTTGATTATGGCTCAGTCAGAAAATGGTTTTTGGTGGAAAATATTTAAGAAGATTCATGCTGAATCGGGAGTTCCCCGGCCGGCGCTCTGGCTTACTATGGTGTTAGCCTTGGTTTGGACAGCCCCTTTCCCTTCATGGGGGAAATTAGTCGGAGTTGTATCAGGGGCAGTTGTATTCACATATATGATTGGTCCGATCAGCGTTTTAGCCCTGCGGAGAACTGCTCCCGAACTGCATCGCCCATTTGTTCTTAAAGGCGTTACCTTCGTGACCGGAATTGCTTTTATCGTCAGCACTCTGATTATCTATTGGAGCGGTTGGTCAACCGATTCAGTCGTAATGATTGCCAATCTCTTTGGTCTTATACTTTTTGTCGGTTTTCTGGCAGTTCGGCCTGATTTACGAACAAATATTGGCAAGCATATTAAAGCTGGTATCTGGCTTGTGGTTTATATGGTGTTCATGATCGCGATCAGTTACTTCGGGAGCTCAAAGTTCGGCGGCAAAGATTTCATCAAATATCCTATGGACCAATTTGTTGCGATTATTGGAGCAGTTATTTTCTACTTCTGGGGTAGTGCCAGCGCATTCCAGACTGAGGAAATAGTAGAAGTAGTTAAAGAACAGGCAAAGGATAAACAATAGTAGACTCAAATTAATTGCTTGTTCCAAAATCGATTGTTTTAACCTGTAAAACGGACATGTACACAAACACCCTATGATAGACATCTATCGTAGGGTGTATTAGCTTGATCTTAAATAGCAGTGAGCATCTTCTTGTGAGGGCAATTACGGATCTTTTTACCCCTCCATTCATAATAATGTTTGGAGTATCCTGGAAATAAGAGGTTGTTGAAAGGATGAATAACGTGCAGCAGCAAGAGTGTGTGATACAAATCGATTTTGTGGATCGTATAGGGTTAGGGTATGAAGTTTTTGAGGTTCTCAAAAAGCACGGAATCAATCTCTTAGGAATGGAAGCGACTCCTAATAAAGGAATCATGATAAAACTTAGTACCCCGCCGGAAAAAATAACCCAAATGCTCATGAATGAATTCAGGGCGATTCAAGGGGTAACGTTTGTTTCCCTTAGAAACCATTTGCTGTATGAAAAAAGGGAACATGAGCTGAAGACGATCCTAAATTCAGTGAACGAGGGAGTTATCGCTGTCGATGTCAAAGGGTGTATTACGCATATCAATGATGTAGCGACACAAATTATGCACTGTACACGAGAAACGGTCGTGGGGCACGATATCGGGGATTATTTTCAGGTCAGAATGCCGATTCAGGAGATTATTAGAACTGGAAAACCCTATCATTTGAAGGAAGTACGTTTTAAACGAGAGAATAGTGTAATCCATTATTTAACAAGCGGAGTCCCCGTACTGGATGAAAAAGGGCGAATTATTGGGGCAGTGGCAACAGTTCATGATTTCAAACAAGTGGAGGCGTTGATAAATAAAGTAGGTGGTCAACGGCGTCTCACCACATTTGATGATATTATCTATCAAAGCCGCAAGATGAGAAGAGTTGTGGAAACGGCTAAGACCGTGGCCAAAGGAAATTCGACGATTTTGCTGCGGGGTGAAAGCGGCACGGGGAAGGAATTATTTGCTCGGGCGATACATATGGAAAGTAGTCGCTCACAGGAACCTTTTATTGCGATCAACTGTTCTGCATTGCCGAATACTTTGTTGGAAAGTGAATTATTCGGCTATGAAGAAGGAGCGTTTACTGGTGCAGCGAAGGGCGGGCGAAAAGGGCTTTTTGAGCAGGCAAACGGGGGAACTCTTTTTCTGGATGAGATTGGGGAAATATCCTTACAGGTTCAAGTAAGTTTGCTTAGAGTTTTGCAGGAGGGTACATTTCGCCGGGTCGGAGGTTCATACGAAATACCGGTCGATGTAAGAATCATTGCAGCAACTCATCGAAACCTTGAACATTTGATTCAACGAGGAGATTTTCGCGAGGACTTGTATTATCGGCTTAATGTCATTCCCATCTGTATTCCGTCACTCCGGGAGCGCAGCGAGGATATTCCGCTCATTGTCCAGCATCTTGTGAGTAAGATTTGTACAAAATTGAAACGGCCAGAGGTGTGTCTGACCCAGGAGAGTATGCAGCTTCTGATGGAAATGCCTTGGCCGGGTAATGTTCGGCAGCTGGAAAACGTTTTAGAGCGAATTATTAATGTTATGGATATTCAGGCAATGAATACGGATGATGCTTTAGAGTGGGCCCTATTAACGGCAAATCAGTCGGTTGAAGAGCAGCCTGTGAAAGGGAAGACAGTTCTTGGGTGGAATTTAAAAGAGCATGCTTTAGAAAAGCCTCAGGTGAAGCGTGAGAAATATAATGTTCATATAAAAATACCGATTCCACTTTCAAAAAAATGGCCGCCATTAAAGTTGATGGTTAACGAAGTGGAAAAACAAATTCTGCTTGAAGTATTAGAAAAATACCCAACATCTCGTAAGGCGGGAAAAGTATTGTCCGTATCGAGCACAACCATTTTGAATAAAATGAAAGGATATGGGATTGAGATTAAATGCGACGATGAGGACAAGTGATACGATTTGTGTGCAGGCTGATAACTTTCTTGATCACTTTGCTTCGAAAGGTTGTCAGCCTTTTTTAGTGTTGAAAGTATAAGCTCGTTTCCTACTTTCTTCCGGCATAAGGGTGCAACCAATAGTTTCGCTCTCGCTAAGGCCCGGAGAAGCCCGGTTATGTGGATTAACTCAGATAATTTTGAATTACAGTGGACTTTTAAGGAATGATTCCGGAAGTTTATAAACTGGCATTATTATTGCTATTCTATTGCTGTTAAAGAACGTCAATGATAGGCCACAACAAGGAAAGTCTGGAACAAGTCGGAGGGTCAAATTATCTGTCAGGTTAATATCAAGGAGGGAAAAACAATGTCAAAAGCGGATAAAGATGCAATCTTAAATATCTTCGAGGAAATGGAGAAGTATGGTCATGAGCAGGTGATTTTCAATTACGATAAGGCTACTGGGTTGAAAGCGATTGTCGCTATCCATGATACAACACTTGGACCGGCATTGGGTGGTTGCCGGATGTGGGATTATCAAACGGAGCAAGAGGCCTTAAATGACGCACTTCGCCTTTCCCGCGGGATGACCTATAAGTGTGCCGTTGCTGGAGTAACTCACGGTGGAGGTAAAACTGTTATTCTTGGGGACCATCGCACCCAAAAATCGGACGAACTTTTCCAGGCTTTGGGAACCTTTATTGAAACCTTAAAGGGCCGTTATTATACCGGAACAGATGTAGGTACGGTAGGCATGGACTTTGTTTCCGCTGCCAAACAATCCAAGTATTTCGTCGGACTTCCGGAAGAGTATGCCGGAAGTGGAAACTCGGCCATAATCACTGCTTATGGAGTTTGGCGAGCAATTAAAGCAACGGCGAAGGAGGCATTTGGAACCGATCGATTGGAAGGTCTCACTATTGCTGTTCAAGGGTTGGGAAAAGTGGGGTATGATCTCGTTCGGCGTTTGCACGAAGAGGGCGCAAAGTTATTCGTGACGGATGTGTTTGAAGAAAGTGTCATCCGAGTAAAGAAAGAGTTCCCGGAGGTGACGGTTGTCAAACCGGATGAAATTTTCAGTGTAGAATGCGATATTTTTTCCCCTAATGCTTTGGGAGCCTGCCTCAACGACGAAACAATACCTCAACTCAAGGCTAAAGCTGTTTGCGGTGCCGCCAACAATCAGTTAGCTGAACCTCGTCATGGAGATCTTTTGCAAGCAAAAGGAATTTTATATGCACCTGATTATATTGCAAATGCCGGTGGCTTAATTCAGGTTGCCGATGAACTTAAGGGCTATAATAAGGAGCGGGCCTTTAAAAATGCCAGTCTGATCTATGATATTCTCCTACAAGTCTATGCCACCTCGAAAAAGGAACACATCCCTACATATAAAGCTGCGGATGTAATGGTTGAAAGACGTATCGAAACCATCGGTCGACTGAATCGGAAATTTAGAGTGAAGTAGGAGATTGCAATATTACTATTCTATCGATTATTAGCGCGAAATTCAGAAGGGGTAATACCTTCATGCTTTTTAAAAATAGCAGAAAAATAACTACTGGAACTGAAACCTGTGGCAGCAGCTATTTGATCAATTGTATCCGTTGACATACGCAGTAGTTGTTTGGCCTTTTTTAGCCGTACTTCAGATAAATATTCCGTAAAACCAACACCTGTTTTCTCATTAAATATCCTGCTTAGATAGGCCGGACTGAGGTGGATATGAGATGCGACTGTGTTCAATGAGATATTATTGGCAAAGTTTAATTCAATATAGTCCATAGCTTTCCGTACCATGATCTGAACTTGACTGGTTTGTTGACTTGCAGCCCATAGACCGATGCATTTTTCCAATAGATTTTCTCCCCAAGACTTAAGCCCGTCGAGGGATGCTAAATGAGTTAAATTTTGGGCCATTTCATTTTCTATGGCAGTTAATTTGGTGGGGTCTGCTCCAGCGGATAAAGCAGCTTGTACGACAATGACCATCAGGCGCAGCCCGAAAGAATTCAGCAAAGAAGGCAGAGGTGAAGAGGTATCTGCCAAATGCTCAAGGAGAAGATCTAACTGTCGCTTACTTTCAATAAGGTTTCCGGTTTTCACTTGCTCTTCGAGCTTAGTCAAATCCATGGAAGGTCCGGGTTGAAATCTTTTGCGAGAAAGTCTGTCCAGAGCTTGGCTAACTGCTGCGATGAGTTGTTGGGGCTGAATTGGTTTGAGTAAATAATCTGTGGCTTGGGCTTTGATAGCCTGCTGAGAATAGGAGAACTTTCCATAGGCAGTTAAAATAAGGACCTCAGTAGCAGGGTTAAGATCCTTAATTTGCCTTGTTGCCTCGATACCGTCAATGCCTGGCATTTTAATATCCATAATGATTAAATCAGGACGAGTTTCACGAACTTTTTCTAACGCTTCCCTTCCGCTGGCTGCCTCCGCCAAGAGAGTTATTGGCAGACCCGAATTTTGTAAGGTAAACCATAATATTTTGCGCTCTAATTCCTCATCGTCAACCAGTAAAATTTTATACATCCATTATCACCCCATGATGTAAAGCAAGTTATAGGTTTTGTCACTATAATTTGCTTTATTGTATCCACTGGAAGCTATAGATCTTATAAGCTGCAACTACCTATAAGGGAAAAATAGAACCAATCCTGAATCCCCCACCGTAGCCACGATGTTCAGCTTTAACTGAACGAGTTCACTTACTTCTTTAATTTAGAGATCTTATATATGTTCAAATTATAATTGATTTTTGTATTTAGGGATTACTGAACAGTCCCCATATTTTTAGTTTCTAGGCAACAAACAAAATCTCCCAACTCGAAAAAAGGCGTTTCCCAAAAAAGGTACAAAAGATCCCGGAGGCGCTTCCCCAGGTTCATGATGATGAACTGTAAGCCAATGACCGTCTCACTCGTTTCTTTGAGACGTACCATTATTCGACCTAGTCCATAACGACGTTTTCCTTCACCGAATTTCGCCTCGACTGCATTTCTTAGGCCTGCCTCTTGTTTCTCTAGCCGCCTTTGTTCTAAATGCTCTTTTTTATCCTTCGAGGGTCGACCTAGTTTGGGCCCGTTAAGCCGAATGCCATGTAACTTGCAGTACTGCAGGTTGTCTCGGTTCCGATATATTTTATCGGCAATCACGGATTCAGGATAGTTTCCATGGCGCTCCTTATAGGTTTCTACCGAATCAATCAGGGTGGTGCCCTCATTAAAGGCTTCCCAACTCAACTTCTCGATCCAAGCAAATCCGTTGACGATACTTATGGCAACTTTCGCTCCAAATTCTGTGGCTGCTGTTTTTTTACCCCTCACAATCGGGCGAACATGCGGTTGGCTAATGCTCACGATACGCTCTTCTATAGTGTGGACTCGTTTGTCATACATGGTTTTTTGCTGTTCAAAGAGTGTTTGTATGGTTTCTAAGTCTTTTTGCTGCCGTTTACTGAGTCCTTCTGGGTACTTGGCTGATAGTTTCAAGACGATCTGAAGGTCTCTTGTAACGAAGCTCAGCTGTTTCCGAATGGCCTTGCGGATTTCACGACTTCTGGGTTTCCGATTCTTTTCTAACTTCAGATAGAGTTTACGTGCCTTTTGTCGATAGGTTCTTGGCTTGAGCTCTTTCCCTATTTGATTCTCATGCAAGGTGTCCACCATGGCCTCTAACTTTTCCCGTGCGTCATTTAGTAGAGAAAAATCCGTGGGATATTTCACATCGGCCGGGGTGCATGTGGCATCCAAAATGAGTTTTCCGTGGTTTTGTTGGGGTGGTTGCTCACTGCTTGCTTGATCTTCACGACGATTGTCGTCTGTACAACCTGAACTTGGTGGGGGAGTGTTTTGATCTTTATGATCTTCAGTTTCCGTCTTTGTTTCTCCCTTACATAAGGCTTCGTTCAGTTCAGCAATTACCTTAGCGTCGAGGCGTTTCCGAAAATGGACCATACTCGATGAATCGAACGGTGGAGTGGTTTGAAATTCCTCCAGCCCGATGAAGTATTGCAAATAGGGGTTTTCCATGATTTGTTGGACGGTTTCTTCGTCGGAAAATCCACACTTTTCTTTGATGATGAGGGCACCCAATGCGACACGAACTGGTTTCGCAACATTTCCAGTATGCTTTGGGAAATGAGAAGCATATCGCTCTTCAACAACGTTCCAGGGAATCAAATCGGCCATCTTGACCCAACGGTTATTCGCATCAAGTTTGCCGCCTGCAAAAAATCTGAAGTCTTCGAGTAAGCTAATTTGACCTGTAGGTTTTCGGTACATTTTCGTCCCCCATCTGCAAGGTTTTTCGACCATATTCATCCTTTATCTTGCTTTATTATACCACGAAAATGGCCTTAGTTCCTACTCCCATGCAGGTTTCGAGGTTATTCAGTAATCCCTATTTATGCCCACTAGTTCTCGATTGGTAAAAATATTAATATTGGGCGTAAATAATTTAATGACTAGTACGAAATATCTGACAATATCCTGCAAGAAATGAATATCGATTTGCATGGTTAAATAATAGAATTGTGAGATAATTTTATTACTTAAATCATACATGACAGAGAAAGGAGAATTGTCGGGAAAATTAATATCAACAATAGTAATTCGTAATTTATTTAATCGAATTTAAGAGTAAATCGAAGCATAGTTTGTGAAATGGATCTCCGTTAATTTTCCCTTAAGTATAGCAAGCCTATAATAAATTGGAGATTAGCGTTATCTTTTTAGATCCGCTTGTTTAGGAGATTAAGTTTTATTTTCGCTATATTAATTTATATTTTAATACTTTAGGTAAAAATGTAGCAAATTAATTGAGGAATTTTAATCAGTATTCTGTAATTAACTCTACTGTTCTATTGAGTCAAACGGCAAAATTTTTGAGACGATGAAACTCGCTAATTACCTTCTAAAATTGAAAGGAGAATACTTAAAATGATTATCGGAGTACCAAAAGAGATTAAGAACAATGAAAATCGTGTTGCCTTAACTCCCGCAGGCGTCGTGTCTTTCATCAATGCCGGTCATGAAGTCGTCATTGAAATGAAGGCCGGTGTCGGCAGCGGGATCAGTGATGAGGAATACATTGCGTCCGGCGCTAAAATTTTAGCCACTCCGCAAGAAGTTTTCAGCAGTGCTGATATGATTATGAAAGTTAAAGAGCCTCTCGCTTCAGAATATGAGCTTTTCAAAGACGGCCAACTGTTATTTACTTATCTGCATTTGGCCCCTGAGCCAGCCTTGACGGCTGCGTTGCTCAAGAAAAATGTTGTTGGTATCGCTTATGAAACAGTTCAACCTGCCGACGGCAGCCTGCCTCTTCTTATACCCATGAGTGAGGTGGCCGGTCGGATGTCCATTCAAGTGGGTGCACATATCCTGGAAAAACCGAGCGGTGGAAAAGGAATTCTCTTAGGCGGGGTTCCTGGGGTCTCATCTGCTAAAGTAACCATTGTCGGTGGTGGTATCGTTGGTATCAATGCCGCTAAAATGGCAATGGGTATGGGAGCAGATGTAACCATTCTGGATGTCAGCAATGCCCGCCTTCGTTATTTAGATGAAATCTTTGGTGCACGTATCAAAACTTTAATGTCTAATAGTTATAATATTGCCCAAGCGGTTGCTGATGCCGACTTGTTGGTAGGTGCAGTTCTTATACCCGGTGCGAAGGCTCCCAAACTTGTGACTGAGACCATGGTTAAAGCAATGAAGCCGGGCTCGGTAATCGTTGATGTTGCCATTGATCAAGGGGGCAGTGTAGAAACGGTAGATCACGTAACAACTCATGCAGAACCAACTTATGAAAAGTATGGGGTTGTTCACTATAGTGTTGCCAATATGCCTGGGGCAGTAGCGCGAACATCAACTTTCGCATTGACTAATGCGACCTTACCCTATGCGCTCAAGCTCGCTAACTTAGGTTATGCCGAAGCAATCAGAACGGACCTCGCTCTGGCCCGCGGAGTGAACGTAATTCACGGTAAACTCACGTATAAAGCCGTAGCTGAGGCTCTCAACCTTAAGTACACCTTTTTAGGAGATGTTACTGAAGTTCCAGCCAATTTTTAATGGATAAAAGTAAAGTAATTATTATTTCACTGGATCAAGAAACGTTTCTGAAATTGCCCAGTGATAGTACAAGCAAAAGAGGACCTGCTCAAGCAGGTCCTCTTTTGCTTGTACTATCAGAAAGCATAACTTTCGATTAATTACTGCAAGAAGAGTTAAAATGTTCGAAGACAATGTTTTCGAGCACCAGCTAAGTTCTCTTTATTTCCTAATTTCCCAAATGATATAGCGTGTCAAATTAAGATGTTTCATCCCTGCATTTTAGATTGAGGGATTAATATACTGACTGTTGTAAGACCTTGTTTGGGTAGGAGCTTGACGCCGAATTCTTTACCAAATTGCAGCTGCAGGCGCTTATGAACATTACGCAGACCAATGCCGGCAATGCTGCTTTGATCCGCGTTAAAATCGAGAGCTGCATAGTGTGAAGGCATGCCCACGCCATTATCGATAACCGAAAGTTCCACATGGTCGTCTACCTCTTTGCCCTTTATCCAGAGGTGACCAACTCCTTCTTTAGGTTCGAGTCCGTGAATACAGGCATTCTCTACTAAAGGCTGTAAGCTTAAAAAAGGAATCTGAGTATTTTGCAGTTCTTCCGGAACCTCAATTAACAGTTCCAGCCTATTTCCGAATCTGGTTTTTTGAATCAGTAGGTAGCTTTCGACATAATGCAATTCTTCACGCAATGATACAAGTTCACCTGGATGATCAAAATTATGCCTAATTAAATTTGAGAGAGCAAAGAGAGTATTCAACCCTTCTGTGTTTTTGGAAAGAGTGATTAAACTGATAATTGTGTTTAGGGTATTGAATAAAAAGTGGGGTTTGATTTGAGCTTGAAGGTTTCTCAACTCCGCTTTATGCAGCGTGTGCTCAAGTTCTAGTATAATTCGCGCATCTTCGGCGGCTTTTATCTTTTCCCTGCTTAACTCTTCCTGCATTTTAGCACGATAGATCAGTTCGACGATATAACTGACGACAAATTGAATGAGTCCGCCTGCTGCTTGGCACTTATCCATACTTATAACCTGGATTTTCTGAAACGTTTGCTCCAGGTCTGCTTGATTAAGTCCTAAGTCAGCAGTGGCTTTAAGCATTTCTTCAATTTCTTGCATTGTCGGTTTTTTGAGGTGCATCTGTCCGCAGGTAATAGACCCATAGAACTGATCATCCACCATAATCGGTACGGACATGAGCATAACACCGGCATGGCACTTTCCAATACAGGAGTTACCCTGTTCAATGCTCTTAAACCCTAGCTGGGCATTGGAATCAATACATCTGTTTAATCCAGCCTCAGTAGAGCGGATGCTGCGACAAAATCCATAAAAGTAATCATGCTGTACTACAGGAAAACCCATGGCATCATTAATATCAATGGTGATATCAGTGGCTTTGGTAAATGTTTCAATGATTCGAACCAGCTTGTCTTCTTCAATGAGTTGAAAAAGACTCTTTGGTTTATGGTCCATATGTTCCTCTCCTGCCAAGTTCTTATGTAGTTATCGATAACGTCATTTTTGACTGTATATAATCCCTTTTTAATTATAGACTTAACCACCCGTTTTTCGCCACTCAAATTTGAGTTGAATTACATGTCAATTTTTGGTGCATAGAGGCAGAGATGACATAAGAAAACTTACTCTGGCCAAATTTTAACGAATCGCTAAAACGACCTTTATTCACAGTGAATGAAGGTCGTTCTTGGCAATTTTCTATTTTTATTTATGACTAAATTGTGACATCGCTTCCGTAGTAGGCGGCTTTGTATAGTTCCATGATGTCTTCTACGGTTGGTTTTCTTGGATTGGTTCCGGTGCAGGGATCATTTAATGCAGCTTCTGAAGTTGCTTTGAGCTCCGCTAAAAAGCTCTCTTCGGATAATCCGGCTTCTTTGAGGGTTAATGGAATGCCAAAAGACTTATTCATATCTCTGACCTTTTCAACTAAAGCCTTAACCAAGTCCTCATCAATATTACCCGCTAGTCCTAATGTTCTAGCTATTTTTGCGTAGCGAGCCCCTGCCGTTTTAGCGTTATATTGAATTACGGCCGGCATAAGCAGGGCATTACAACGCCCATGAGTAAGCGGAACTTTCGTGTTACATTTATGAGACATGCTATGCACGAGACCCAAAATGGCATTGCTAAATGCTATACCAGCAAAGTTCTGGGCAATATGCATTTTAGTTCTTGCTTCAATGTCTTCACCGTCAGCGAATGCTTTTGGAAGCCATTCAGAAATCATTTTAATTGATTCTAAGGAAAAAGTATCTGTATACTCGTTGGCCATGGTAGAAACATAGGCTTCAAAGGAATGAGATAAAGCGTCCATCCCTGTATCAGCAGTCACGTTGGGAGGCATGGTCTTACAAATTTCTGGGTCAACAATGGCTATATCCGGAGTTATTTCATAAGAGGCTAATGGATATTTGATACCCGTTTGATTATCAGTAATGACGGCGACACAAGTTACCTCTGTGCCGGTACCACTCGTTGAGGGAATCGCAACAAATTTAGCTTTCTTGCGTAGTTCTGGAATCGTAAATGGATCTTTAATATCATTAAACGAAAGATTCGGGTATTCATAAAAAACCCACATTGTTTTAGCTGCATCAATAGCAGAGCAGCCACCAAGACCAATGATTAAATCAGGGGCGAACTCTTTCATTTTTTCTACCCCGCGATATACAGTGGCAATCGAAGGGTCTCCTTCAACTCCGTCAAAAACGGTAGATTCGATACCAACTTCTTCTAGATAACTGATCACTTTGTCCAGTACACCATTGGTCTTCATCGAGCCTTTGCCTGTTGAGATAAATGCCCTAGACCCTTTTAATTGTTTTACATACTCAATAGTACCCGTACCAAAGACCACGTCTCTCGGTACCCTAAACCACTGCAGAGCCATCTAATATATTCCTCCCTTTAAACGTAATATCTTTATGATGATTACCGCTTAAATACTATTTTCATTTGGAATTAATTATTCACGCTAGGACTAGCTTGGCTCAAATAAACAGTTCAAGGAGGTATGCTCAATGGTTTGACATGAGTATATAAACAACTAAAAGAGGTTCTTTCCATAGAAGGTAGTCTATCACAATCAGGCGTATCATCGGTGACGTATTAAAAATCTGCTAAACCTATTTTTGTATATCAAAAGATTATCTTTATGGATTCTTAGCATCTGGAAACCGACCGCTGTTCCGATTACATTTTCAACCATATCCAACAAGGAACGTATAATGCTATCTCCTACTATAATTACATCATATAGTTCCTTGCTTAATCCTAAAAGAATAGTTATTGAGACGGCTTGCAAGGTGCTAAGCTTAAGTACTTTAAAACAACAAGCTAACACGATGATTGGCCCGATTAAGTGTAATAGTTTATGAACGGGCATATATTTCCTCCCTTTTTAGAGATATCTATGCTATCATCATTGCCTAATAGTCATTAAAACAAACCTAAAGAGTTGTCCCGCAAAAAGACGTTACTAGATCTACGATCAGCACGATATCCCCAAAAAAAGAAAGACCCTTAAAAGGGCCCTTCTGCCATAAGCAGCTATAAAAATGCAATCAATCTGAAGTCGGATCGTTGAAGATCTTATGTTCCAGAATATCTCCTATTTTTTTCGCAATTGCTTTTGTCTCCGGTATGAAAGTTCCTGCCTTAATAGTCTTACCTAGAGGGGCTGCGGTTTTCTTATTTATGTTAGTCATGATAAAGCCCTCCTTTTCAAATTGAATAGCAGGATGGCTCAGTCCATCCTGCTAAACTTAAGTTTTTATTTAGGTTGAGGTGGTCTGACTTGAGGAGTTGGAGTGCCTTTTCGGGGAGAAGATGGGGGATTTCCTTGAGCATTCATATTGCAGTATTCTCCTTTTTGATAATCTTCAGCATTAGTCTTTGCAATATCTAATTTTCTAAACGTGGTTGGGAGTTTGCCCTAAAGAATTAGGAAAAAAGAAGCAATAATGTGCTTTTGGCACGTCGTTTCGTGCTGATTGACACTAGTATAAGTTACCAAGTTAGAATAATATAAAATTGAGAAGCTAATTGCTTAAGTTAAAAGATCAAAGGAGTTAAGAGAGTGCTGCAAATTACGGATCATCAGGTTAAAAACTACTCGGAAATTTTAGTTAACCAAGCATTAGAAGAATACCTTCGTGATAATGTTATAGTCTGTACTTGTCAACGCTGTCTTGCAGATATTATGGCACTTGCTTTAAATTGTTTACCAGCTCGGTATTATGTTACTTCACTTGGCGAAGTAATTATAAAATCACAATCAGAAGACCTCGCAGAACAAGTGCGTCTTATGTCAATTGTTGCTCATGCAGTGCAACAAGTTGGCGCAAAGCCTTCACATGAACTTAGCAAGCCTATAACCGAGACAGAGGAAGTTAAAAAGCAAAGCCAAAGCGCTCGTTAAATGAGGGCTTTGGCTTGAAGAATATCACTGCAGCTGCTCTTCGGATAACAGGTTATCTACAACAATACCGAGCTTTTCTAAATCAAAGGGCTTAGTCATTACAAAATCGATATTGCCATTGTGAATTAACTCGTTAATTTCTTTTTGATCTGCATAGGCTGATATTAAAATGATTCGAGTGTTGGGATTGTAACCAAGTAATCTCTCCCGAAGTTCTAATCCATTGATGCCTGGCATTTTAATATCTGATATTATGAGATCTGGTGACTGGGTTTTAGCCAATGATAATGCTTCAATCCCTGTAGTGGCAGTGCTTACAACATACCCTTTCGAAGAAAAAAGAGCTTTTAAGAGACTGCGAATTCCCAGATTATCATCAACAATTAGCAAAGAACCTTGATTCAAGCCAATCCATCTCTCTTTCAATAATTTGTTTAAAGATTTTGATAAATCAACCGATATTAAGGTATGCCATCTCGAGGCAAACAATTTCACGCAAACAAAAAGAAAGCAACAAAATAGCTGCTCACATTTAATAGTTTGCAGCCAGGCTGTCATATTCCATGGGAAGTTAGACCCTATAGCTTTGCGTCTTGTTCTTTCGAACAATTTGCCCTAGATAATATTTTGTTGTTAGTATGCTAGTATTTAGTATTTTCTTCCTGTATTGTAATCAAATTTAATACAAATTACAATAATAACTTTTCGGAGTAGATTGAGGAGTTCCTATGACTGAGATTGGAAAAGTCTTGCGGAAACGATATATTATTGGCCTTTCCCTCATTGCCTTTTTAGTATTGCTGGGCCAGTGTGTTATTCAATACACTATCCAGCAGGAATCGGGATATTCTATGGTTATTAATATTGCCGGAAGACAGAGGATGTTAAGCCAGCGTATTACAAAGTGTGCTTTGGGGTATGAACTGGACCATAATGCTTCCGATAGAACTCATTACCTCGAGGAGCTTAAGGAATCGGTAGACGAATGGGAATCTTCTCGCGACAAACTATTATATGGAGATCAAGTCACCGGACTTTCGGGTCAGAATAGCGCTGCAATCATATCACTCTATGCAAAGTTAGATCCATATTATCAGAAGATCTTAACTGCCGCCCAAGACATTATTGTGGGCGGGAATACAAAGGAACCGCTCTCTGACAATAATCTTGCAACAATCCAAGCTAATGAAGAATCATTCCTCAAGGTAATGGATGCCATAGTTTTTCAGTATACGACAGAAGCTAATAACAAGATTTCTGTCATCCGAACTACAGGAGTTGCTTTGATGCTGCTCACCTTTATCGTTCTGATGTTGGAAGTCCGGTTCATCTTTAGGCCGGCGGAACGTATTATTGACGATTCATTTAATAGTATCAGTGATAATAATGAAAATATTGAAAAACTATTTGAACTGGCACCTGCGGCACTTTTTTTAATGCGCTTGCCTGACCTTAAAGTTTTGCGGATGAACAGTCTTGCTGAACAATTTACCGGGACTTCATTTGAAAGTAATGAATCGGACTCACTCTTAAAGTATTTGGAGGAAAACTTAGAAAATGACAGTAACTTGGTTGAAAAAATGGTTGAGGGCATCGCTTTCGCCGATGAGGAAGCTGTTTTTAAAACAGAGGATTCAGTAAAGGCGGTATTAGTTTCCGCCAGCACTTTTCATTACGAGAATAATCCCGCTATGATTCTCAGTATGATGGATATTTCCAGGCGGAAAAATGCGGAGGAAATTCTTAAAAAGTACGCATCGACAGATGAATTAACCGGACTATTGAATCGGCGTTCCGGTAAGATCATTTTGGATAATGCAATTGAAAGAGCTAAAGCAGAAAACACCGACCTGGCGGTTTCGTTTTGTGATATTGATGGTCTTAAATATGTAAATGATACCTTTGGTCATGAAGAAGGGGATTGGTACATAATTGCCATTGCAGAGGCTATTACGTCAAATTTACGTAAAGGCGATTTTGCTTTCAGATATGGAGGAGATGAGCTAATTCTTATCTTTAATAACTGTGATGAAGAGAAGTCTCGAATAATTGTCAAGAGAATTAATAACTCCATAGAACGTAAAAAAATTGAGTTTGAGAAACCCTACAATATGAGCCTGAGCATAGGTACTGTACATCTATTATCCAAAGATAATACAAGTGCTGATGATTTGATAGCAGAAGCGGATAACCTCATGTATGAAGAAAAGAAAAGGAAAAAGGTCCAGCGACTCATGTGATAATTTTTGAGTTCCGAATTATTATGTCGCGAGGTTCAACATGGTTGAAGGAATTCACGATTTAAATAACTCAAGAAAATGTCTGGCAGGAGCCGATAGGTAACGATTCTTCATCCATATTATTACGATTCTAGTTGCCAATGACTCTTCCTTGATCTCCCTGTACAGAAGTTTCGCATCGGGTACCAGTCCAATCATGTCCCTGGGTATAATAACAATCCCCATGCCGGTATTCGCCCAGTTAAGCATAAACCGGGTATCATCAATTCTACATATTATGTTTGGTTCAAAGCCTGCCTTGCGGCAGGCCTCTTTAATGTTGCCGGTATACCTGTTGTGCATAAGCAAGGGTTTGCCTTCAAGTTCCGTTAGTTCCAGAATTCCACTATGGTTGTCCCAGAAAACCTCTTTAAGAGCACCGGCTACCATGGGTTCTTTGGACAGGTGTATAGCTTCAAAAATATCCTGATTGAAGGGCGTCCTAATAAGTCCTATCTCGACAATGCCGCTCTTGATCAATTCAAGAATCTCAAATGTACCGCTCTCTCTAATATAAAAATCAACATTTGGGTAGTTTTTATGAAAGCATTGTATCTTTAAAGGCAAGAGCATTTCTCCGGCTGAGGATATAGTTCCAATGGCAAGCGTCCCTTGAAGCCCCTCTTTTAAATCCTTTAGTTCTTTAGCGGTTTTCTCCGTTAGTTCTAATATTTGTTTTGCCCTTTTCTGGAGAAGCCGCCCTGCGTCCGTGATCTGTATTTTGCGCGTGCTGCGTTCTGCCAGAACGACCCCGAATTCCTCCTCCAGAAGTTTGAGCTGTTGGCTCAAAGGAGGTTGGGCTATGTGCAGCCTTTCTGAAGCTCTTGTAATATTTCCCTCTTCTGCAATAGCTAAAAAATAGGATAGTTGTCGTATATCCATATCATCACCCTAATTTATATGTTATTAGTATAAATATAATATATTTTAGATATTTCTCATATATATCATACCTTATTATAATAAAACTCGGAAATTATTAAGAGTCTTAACTTTCGAAAGGATGATATATACGGGTATTAATCTCGGCATTATTGCTTCTGCAATCATCATTATTCTGGGTGTTTCCCAAAACATATCGGTGGGTATCTTGTTAATGGCTTGTTGGCTGCTCTTTGTAATAATTAGCCTAACTAAAGGTTATAGCATCAAGAGTATTTTTGAGATGTCTATCCTGGGAGGAAGAAAATCATTCGTTGTTGTTGAAATACTTCTCCTTATCGGCGCTGTGACAGGTGCCTGGATGGTCTCAGGAACAATTCCCGGAATCGTATATTATAGCCTTCACTTTATTCAACCCAATACCTTTATCCTGCTGACATTCATAATTTGTTGTGCTGTTTCATTTTTGCTAGGTTCCGCCACGGGAACTGCCAGCGTTGTGGGCCTGCCGCTGATTATTATAGCAAGAGGCGGAGATGTTAACTTAAATATCGCGGCGGGAGCAATTATTGCCGGTGTTTATTTCGGCGACAGATGCTCTCCCATGTCCTCCAGTGCGGCTTTGGTAGCGAACCTGACGGATACAAATCTTTTCCAAAATATAAGAAATATGCTTTATTCTTCGCTTGCTCCTTTTATCTTGTCTTTAGGTTTTTATTATGAATTGTCGAGATTAAACCCCTTAAAAGTTGGGAATAACAATTTGCCTCAGGAAATTCTGAGAACGTTTAAAATCGAATACTTGGTACTTATTCCGATCGTCGTAATACTGGTGCTCTCCTTTCGTAAGATAAGTATCAAGTACTCTATGTTTTTAAGCGTATTTGCCGCCTTCGTCATTGCTGTAATAGTCCAAGGTTATCCCCCCCTGGAAGTGATGAAGGATATACTATTTGGTTTCAAGCTCAATTCTCATAGCTTCCTGCAGAATATCCTCGCAGGAGGCGGAGTAATATCCATGGTCAAAGCCTGTGTCATAGTCTTTATAGCTTGCTGCCTTGCAGGGATTCTTGAAGGGATAAATGCCTTCGACGGTATTAAAAATGTCCTTCATAGTAAAAAACCAACCGGGCCCCTGCTCTATGGAATTACAGCGATGTTAAGTACACTGACGGCTGCTTTGGGATGCTCACAGTCCATAGCCGTAGTCATGACGAACCAAATAATGAAGGATTGCTATTTGCAAGAAAACTACCGGTTTGCCTTAGATATTGAAAATTCCTGTATACTTACATCTGCGCTGATTCCCTGGAACGTAGCGGCTCTGCTTTGTACTACAACGCTGGGTGTCAGCCTATACGGTTTTATTCCCTATGCATTTTACTTGTATAGCTTCCCAATGGTATATTTTCTTTCCTTCTTTTTTAAGTTTAAGGAAAAAATCAAGAAGACCAATCCTGACCATAATTTTAATGGCATATACCCTCGGTAATTGTGCATCCCTCGAGCGAAGCAGAAGCCCCCAACCGACGAGATATAACCTGTTCGCCGTAGGAATCTATTCATAAGGGTTGGCAGCCGGATTCATTAGACACTAGGGAAAAGTTGATCTATACTTATATTCAGAGTTGACAAGATGTAGTTACATATACGGAACTTTGCAGGTTAAAAAGTTCGTTGCTAGTTTTGCTGAGGTGGAAATTGAATGCTTCTACAGCTTTTTCTGAAATTGGCCCAAAATATAAGTGTCATCGTTACTATTTCCTTTCTTTTAAGTAAAACCCGGGTTTTCAAGAAGGCCATGCGTCTCAAAAACGATCTCTGGGAGAAGCTTCTCTTAATTTCTATTTTTAGTGCTATTGGCATCATGGGTACATACACCGGAGTTTCCATCAAGGGAGCCTTGGCTAATTCCCGGGTTGTCGGGGTTGTGGTAGGGGCTTTGATCGGTGGACCGGTTGTGGGAATTGGAGCGGGGATCATAGCAGGGCTCCACCGTTATTTAATTGGAGGGTTTACAGCGTTTCCCTGCGGCGTAGCCACAGTGGCGGAGGCCTGCACGGCGGTTTGGTACTGTCGAAACAGAAGTCCTAAAGAATTTTCTTGGAAGTTTGGGCTTGCCATAGGAGTCGTGACGGAAACCCTGCAAATGTTGATTATCTTAGCTATGGCCCGCCCTTTCGCGGCTGCCTGGGATTTGGTCAGAGCCATTGGCCTTCCCATGATCATTATGAATTCTGTAGGAATCGCCATCTTTGTTGTCATAGCCCGCAACTCTCTTGAAGAAGAGGAAAGAGCCGGGGCTTTACAAGCCCAAAAGGCTTTGGAGATTGCTAAAATTACCTTGCCAATTTTGAGCAAAGGATTAAATGTTGATACAGCCAAACAAGTTGCCCAGATCATTTTTGAGCGAGTGGATGTTGAGGCAGTGGCCTTGACGAATAAAGACGTCATTTTGGCTCATGTGGGGAATGGCTGCTCTCACCATTTGGCAGGTACTCCGATCATGACTGAAGCTACAAAGGAAGCCTTGGTTTCCGGCGAAATGAAGTTGGCCCTGGACAAAGAGCAAATCGGCTGCCTGAATAAGAACTGTACTTTGCGCTCAGCAGTGATTGTTCCTTTATTTAGTCGCGGTGCAGTGAGCGGGTCCTTAAAGCTCTATCAGGATCGTGAGCGAGGTATTGGCAGCGTTGAGATTCAGCTGGCTCAGGGACTGGCAGGTCTGTTCTCAACCCAGTTGGAATTGGCCGTTCTGGAGGAGCAGGCAAAGTTAGTTACTAAGGCTGAGCTCAAGGCTCTGCAGGCTCAAATTAACCCGCACTTCCTTTTTAATGCCTTAAACACGATTGTTGCCCTTATCCGGACAGATGGTGAAAAGGCAAGAAAGCTGCTTATTCAGTTAGGTGAATTTTTTCGGAAAAATATTCAAGGCGGAGATAAGTTTGTAACCCTAAGGCAAGAACTTGAGCATATTCGGGCTTATCTAAGCATTGAACAGGCACGTTTTGGGGATAGTCTGAGAGTGGTTGAAAACATCCAATCCGAAGCGGAAGATTGGCAGCTGCCGGCCTTAACGTTACAACCGTTGGTTGAAAATGCGATCAAACATGGCATTTACCCGAAAATTGATGGCGGTACCGTCGATATTAGCTGCCGGGTTGAAGACAATACCTTACAGGTTGTCATAAGTGACGATGGGGTGGGCATTGAAGCGGAGAGGCTGGAAAAAATCTATCACCAAAAGGGCAATTCCAGTCAGGGACTGGGAGTGGGGCTTAGCAATGTGAATGACCGCCTGAAATATCTTTACGGTTCCGGCCTTCTCATAGAAAGTGAGCACGGTATGGGAACACGGGTTATGTTTAGTATTCCCGGCTGAAAGGTGAGGTGAAAGATAATGCGGGCGTTTATTGTTGATGACGAGGCTCTATCACGGGACGAACTGAAGTATCTGCTGGAACAAGCGGCCGATGTCTCGGTCGTGGGGATGGCTCGAAACGGGAGCGAAGCATTGCAGCTGATTCCCCAAATGCGTCCCGATGTTGTTTTTTTGGATATTCAGATGCCGGATTTATCGGGTTTGGTTGTGGCGCGCGAACTGTTTGCTGCGATGCCATCGAATAGTGCTCCTCTGTTTGTCTTTGCCACAGCTTTTGACGAGCATGCCCTGGAAGCCTTTGAGGTCAGTGCCATTGATTACATCCTTAAGCCCTTCAGCGCTGAGCGCTTGCAAAATACACTCGAGCGCTTGCGCGGGCTCTTGGAGAGGACCGGGGATTCCGAGAAGCTGAAAAAGGATAAACTTGATCGAATTTTAAATCTTCTGGAGAATCCTTCGAATCAAGCAAAACTTCCGGTAGAAGAGAATGAACGGATTATACTTTTGGAAGCGGAGAAGATTATTTATGCCTGGGCGGAGGATCGCCGCGTTTTAGTGAAGACAGATACGGCTTCTTATAAAACCAGTTATAGTTTGAGTGAACTGGAAACTAAGTTGGGTTTACTGCAGACGCATAAGAGTTATTTGGTGAACAAGGATATGGTTCGAGAAATTGTGCCTTGGTTTAATGGGACTTACAACTTGATCATGTCTGACCCTCAAAAGTCACAAGTGCCGGTAAGTCGAACCTATGTGAAATCTGTGCGTTCCGCGCTAAAATTTTAAAAAATACACCCTATAGTCTGTGAACCGGAGATTTTGAATTTTAACAAAGAAAACGCGCCCCTTAGGCGCGTTTTTCTGCGTCTTGTACAAAGATTTCCCACTTTTTTAAACGTGTCTGATATGATGAACATGCAGTGGCCGCTGTATAATGCTTAATTTGTTTTACGTTACGTTAAAAACTTAAGAAAGGTAGGATTAACTATGCATGCGATCTATTTAGTTATTGCTGCCGTCTGTGTATTACTGATTGGCTACCGCCTCTATGGAACGTTTATGGCTACAAAAGTGTTGGCGGTTGATCCGCGCATAATTACACCGGCTAAACGTCTGGAAGATGGACATGATTTTGTCCCCACCAACCGTTGGGTAACTTTTGGACATCATTTCGCCGCGATCGCTGCCGCCGGGCCTTTGGTTGGACCGGTTTTAGCAGCTCAATTCGGTTATCTTCCCGGTACCTTGTGGATTCTTATTGGAGGAGTTCTGGGAGGAGCAGTCCATGATATGGTGGTGCTGTTTGCTTCCGTACGCCACGACGGCAAATCCCTGGCTCAGATTGCTAAAAAAGAAATAGGGCCTGTCACAGGAGCAGCAGCATCATTAGCGGTCTTATTCATTCTGATTATCACTATGGCAGGTTTGTCAATTGTTATTGTCAGTTCCTTGAATACCAACCCCTGGGGAGCCTTTACAGTCGCCATGACGATTCCCATCGCAATCTTTATAGGTATTTATATGCGTTTCCTGCGTCCGGGTAAATTAGGCGAGGCCTCCATAATCGGGGTCGCTCTTATTCTCTTGGCCGTGGCTTTAGGACCCACAATCAAGAGCTCAGCTTTAGCTCCTTTCTTCAATTACAGTGTTCATGCCATAGAAATTGCTCTTCCTGTTTATGCCTTTATTGCCGCAGCACTTCCCGTTTGGCTCCTCTTGGCGCCGCGTGACTATTTGAGTTCTTATCTTAAAATTGGTACAATCGGTGCCTTGGCTCTGGGGATTATCTTTGTAAATCCGGTATTGCAGATGCCGCCGGTAACCAAGTTTATCAACGGCGGCGGCCCCATTATTGCCGGTAAAGTCTGGCCCTTTGTATTTATCACAATTGCCTGTGGGGCAATGTCCGGTTTCCACAGTTTAATTGCGGCTGGTACGACGCCCAAAATGCTGGAAAATGAAAAAGATATTAAGATCGTTGGCTTTGGTGCAATGCTTATGGAATCCTTTGTTGCCATCATGGCAATGATTGCGGCTTCCGTACTCCCGGTGGGTGATTATTTCGCCATCAACACCACACCGGCAGTTTTTGCTCACCTTGGCATGCATGTCGACAAGCTCCCTATGCTATCGAAGCTTATTGGGCTGAATGTGGCAGGCCGTCCCGGCGGTTCAGTTTCTTTAGCCGTTGGAATGTCTTATGTTTTTAGCAGCATACCCGGACTCAGTCATTTAGTTGCTTACTGGTATCAATTTGCTATTATGTTTGAAGCCGTATTTATCCTCACTGCTGTTGATGCCGGAACCAGGGCAGCCCGCTATGTTGTTCAGGACATGATCGGAGTTGTAATTAAACCTTTCAAAAAGATTAACTGGTGGCCGGGTGCAGTGATCAGTGCAGCTCTCGTCTCTTTCGCTTGGGGTTATCTCTTGTATGGAGGGAATATCTCCACGGTTTGGCCGCTCTTTGGAGTTTCGAACCAATTGCTTGCTTCATTGGCCATGGTGGTGGGTACTTCAATCATTTTAAAGAGCACCGGTCGAATCTCCTATGCCCTTACCACCTTTATTCCTTTCGTCTTTCTCTTCGTGACCACCTTAGATGCCTCCTACTTTAATGTCACAAAGGTTTATTTACCTCAACACATGACCTTAAATGTTATTCTTTCCGTCATTATGGCGATTTTAGCTCTGATCATCGTAGCAGATGCCTTTGTAAAATGGACTGCTCTCATCAGAGACAAGCAAACTCTTGAGATACAAAAAGCTCGTCATAAAGAAATCCTTAAAGATCTGGCAGCGAAGTAAGCTCAACGTATGCTTGGCTTTGTGTGACAGTGAACTCGAAGGTAAATTGTTAGGCAGGGTTTTTTAAGCCTTGGATTAATTTTGGGAGGTGCAGTGGATGTGGACAATCTCTCCGGAGGCTTTCGATTTTCTTGAGAAAAGCGGAGTTAAGACGATTTCGGTGGATATGCCGGTGATCATTAACGGATGTTGTCTCCAGATTTCTGAGCCTCCCCTTGTGCATTTGGGTGAGCTCAAAGTGAGAAAAGGGTTAGAGACGGCGCCGGGATCCTATACAGTTATCGAAGTACAAGGGATTAGAATTAACGTTCCTTCCCATTTGAGCAACATGAATCTCGTGGTTGACTTGACGCGCTTTTTCCGCAGAGAGAAATTGGTCATCGAAGGATGGAACCTCTGCTGATTATAGTTTTTTTCGAGAAAAATACAAAAGTCCTTGACACGCTGACGTTTATGGATTAAAATCAACTTCAATAAAACTTAGTAATACCTTTGAACACAATGAAGGGAAGTCCTGGGCTCAAGTTGTTTAGAGAGCTGGCGGTCGGTGTAAGTCAGTCTGCTAAGCCGAAGGATTCCATCCTGGAGTGGCCAATGATGAATTGTGACGGGTTCCGCCCGATAACGCGGACATAAGTTGGCCGATTTTGGCAACATGGGTGGCAACGCGGGAATAACCTCTCGTCCCTAAAGGGATGAGAGGTTTGTTTTATTTTCAAGCCTTTATCATGTGCTTTAATCTGGCTGGAACTTGGGTGGCACCGCGGAATTCCCGCCCCAAATAGGGGCGGGTTTTGTATTCTCACGATCATCCATTAAATAACAATATAGCAAAATAATTCATAAAAAGGAGATAGATGTAAATAATTTAACAAGAGTTGTTCCAGAAAGTTATAAATTAGAAGGAGGATTAATCATGGCAAGAATATATAATTTTTCAGCAGGCCCTGCCGTACTGCCAGAAGAGGTGTTAAAGGAAGCAGCAGAGGAGATGTTAGACTTTAGAAATACAGGTATGTCCGTTATGGAAATGAGTCACCGCTCCAAAGCTTTTGAAGAAATCATTGGCGAGGCCGAAAAAACATTACGAGATTTGATGCACATTCCAGATAATTACAAGGTATTGTTTCTGCAAGGCGGAGCCTCCCAACAGTTCGCTATGATTCCTATGAACTTGATGAAAAACAGAGCGGCCGATCACATTAATACGGGCCAATGGGCGAAAAAGGCCATTGCTGAAGGAAAAATCTATGGCCGAATCAATGTCATTGCCTCATCAGAAGATAAGACCTTTTCTTATATCCCTGATCTCAAGAACTTAAAAATTTCTGATGATGCTGATTATGTGTATATCTGCCATAACAACACAATCTATGGAACAAAATTTAACGATTTGCCGGAAACCTGCGGCAAAACTTTAGTTGCAGATATGTCCTCAGATATACTTTCTGAACCGGTGGATGTGACGAAGTATGGGATCATTTTTGCCGGTGCGCAGAAGAACATTGGCCCCGCAGGAGTCGTTGTTGTTATTATTCGGGAAGACTTAATCACTGACGACGTCTTACCCGGAACGCCGACCATGTTAAAATATAAAACTCATGCCGACAATAAATCACTCTATAATACTCCTCCGGCTTATGGCATCTATATTTGCGGCAAAGTATTTCAGTGGGTGCAACGGCTGGGTGGCCTCGAGGCTATGAAGAAAAGGAATGAAGAGAAGGCTGCGGTCCTCTACGATTACCTTGATTCGAGCAAGCTGTTCAAGGGAACGGTTGCCAAGAAGGATCGTTCCTTAATGAATGTACCCTTTGTTACGGGTTCGGAGGAACTTGATGCTAAATTTGTTAAAGAGTCAAAAGCTGCCGGATTTGAGAACTTAAAGGGGCATAGAACTGTAGGCGGGATGAGAGCGAGTATTTATAACGCCATGCCAATAGAAGGTGTTCAGCGTTTAGTTGACTTTATGAAAAAGTTTGAAGAGGAAAATCAGTGAAATCGTTCAGCTAAAGCTGAACCATGGATAAAACAACTAGATTAAGGAGTAGATACAGATGTTTAAAATTAACCGTTTAAACCCCATAGCCAATGTGGGATTGGATATGCTCACAGACAATTATGAGCTGGTGGAGAGCCTCAAAGATGCCGATGCCGCCATCGTCAGAAGCGCAAATGTTCATGAGCTGGAGCTGCCGAGTTCTTTAAAGGCTATCGCCAGAGCGGGAGCAGGGGTTAACAACATCCCCCTCGATAAATGCGCTGAAAAAGGAATTGTGGTCTTTAATACGCCGGGGGCCAATGCCAACGGGGTAAAAGAGATCGTACTGGCTGGAATGATTCTGGCTTCCCGCGACCTCATTGGGGGAGTGAACTGGGTGAATTCGGTTAAAGAGGAGCCGGAGGTAGCCAAACTTGTTGAAAAGAATAAAGCTAAGTTTGTGGGAACAGAAATCAAAGGCAAGAAGCTCGGTGTTATAGGACTTGGAGCTATTGGGGTTTTGGTTGCCAATATGGCCATTAAACTGGAGATGGATGTTTACGGATACGACCCCTTTATTTCGGTGGGGGCTGCCTGGAAGCTCTCAAAATATATTAAGCCAAGTAAATCATTGGAAGAGATCTACCGAGAATGTGATTTTATTACGGTCCATGTCCCCTTAACAGATTCCACAAAGGGTATGTTCAATCAAGAGGCTTTCGCACTTATGAAAGATGGAGTTAAAATTCTCAACTTTTCAAGAGATACTTTAGTGAATGATGGCGATATGATAGACGCCTTAAAGTCCGGAAAAGTCGGTAAATATGTGACGGATTTTCCTAATCCAGACGTGGTAGGACATGAAGGAGTCATCGCAATACCTCATTTAGGGGCATCCACCAATGAATCTGAAGATAACTGTGCCGTCATGGCGGTTGTGCAATTAATGGACTATCTGGAGAACGGAAATATCAGGAACTCGGTAAACTTCCCCAACTGTGACATGGGGGTATGTACTCAAGCGGAGCGTATCGCCATTCACCATCGCAATGTTCCTAACATGCTGAGTCAATTCACTTCTGCCTTTGCCAAAGAAAACATTAATATTTCGGATATGATGAATAGGAGTAAGGGACAGTGGGCGTATACTATGCTCGATATCGAACCGCCTTCAACTCCTGACATCATCAAGAGAATTGAAGAGATTGATGGGGTTTTAAGAATAAGGGTTATCAAATAAATCAACTTAAAATTACGTTCGGGGGGAGCACTAGTATGGTCCCCTCGAATACTCCTTATTATGAGATTTTAGAGATAATTTAAGGGAATGGAGGAAGAGTAACTTTGGCTACGATAAGACCTTTTAACGCTTTGAGACCGCGGGAAGATGCAGCAGGCAACGTCGCGGCACTTCCTTATGATGTGTATAACCGCGATGAAGCACTAGCCGAAGTCTTAAAGGAACCGTTCTCATTTTTGAAAATTGACCGTGCCGAAACCCAATTTGACCAAAACTTCAATCCTTATGATGCACAGGTCTATGAAAAAGCAAGAGATCTGCTTCAGGAAATGATCCGAGACGGAATTTTCATCAGGGAAGGCAAGAATTGCTACTATATCTATGAGTTGACCATGGATGGCCGTTCCCAGGCAGGTATAGTAGGATGCGCTTCCATTGATGACTATCTGGATAATGTCATAAAGAAGCACGAGAAGACCCGGGAGGACAAAGAAATAGACCGGATTAAGCATGTAGATGTTTGTAATGCTCAAACCGGGCCGATCTTTTTGGCCTACCGTTCACAAAAAGCTATTAACGAAGTCGTCGATAGGATAAAAGAAGGAACTCCCTTATATGATTTTGTCGCTCCGGACGGAGTTCATCATACCGTATGGAAAATTGACGACAGGGCCGACGTAGAAACAATCTATACTGAGTTTCAGAAAATCCAAAATGTCTATATCGCGGATGGCCATCATCGAACGGCTTCGGCGGTTAAAGTTGGGTTAAAGCGCAGAGAAGCAAATCCAGGTTATACCGGGAAAGAGGAGTTTAATTATTTTCTCTCCGTGCTGTTTCCCCATGATCAGTTGAGGATCTTGGACTACAACCGGGTGGTTAAAGATTTAAATGGTTTAGGGAAAGAGGAATTCCTAAAAGAAGTAAAAGAATCCTTTTTAATTGAAGATAGGGGTGAAAAACCCTATAAGCCCACGGAAAAAGGAACCTTTGGGATGTACCTGGAAGGAGTATGGTATAAGTTAATTGCCAAGAAGGAGATTCGCTCCAATGATCCTGTGGAAGGCCTTGATGTCTCTTTGCTGCAAAATTATTTATTGACCCCTGTTCTCAATATAATAGATATAAGAACCGATAAAAGGGTCGACTTCGTGGGTGGAATAAGAGGCCTCGAAGAATTGGAACAAAGAGTCAAAACGGATATGAAGGTCGCCTTCTCAATGTATCCGACCTCAATCAATGAGCTGTTTGCTGTATCCGATGCCGGTCAATTAATGCCGCCAAAGTCGACGTGGTTTGAGCCGAAACTCAGGAGCGGATTATTTATTCATGAGTTAGAATAAGGAATCATTAAGGAAAAGGCCGGCTATGTTTTCTATTAATATTGCCGATAGTCTAAACGCTTTCCAATAAGACGGAGCTTGTTCAGATGTTACAAATTAACATCATGTATAAGCTCGCTTTTTTTTGCCAAATCCATTCTGCTCTCGGCGGCTGGGGGGTTATCAGGAGTAAGGGGCGAAATTTCTGTACTAGAAAAGAAGGAAAAACATGCGCCTTGTTGAATATCTGTTTTTCGGCTGGTTTTTCCATAAATAGTTTTGATTATGAAACGAGGAGTGAATATGGCTAATAAAGAGTTGGATATGAGGGTTCGAAGCGGGCTGGATGATAAAGAGGCTGCTCTCGGACGGGAACGTGCTTTGGGATTTATCCGCGGAGGTATGAGGAAGATGGTGCCTCGGTACCCCGAGTTATCGAATCGTTTGCGTGGCATTAAGTCGAATTCCATAGAAAATCTGGAAAGTCTTCTGGAGCAGGCGACTAGCGTCCTAACCCAAAAAGGGGTGAAGGTTTTTAGAGCAAAGACGCCGGAGGAAGCCTTGCGTCATGTTGCGGAGATTGTCGGCCAAGGCTTGGTCGTAAAATCAAAATCCAATGCGGCTAAGGAAATTGACCTTGTCCAAACCCTGCAGAACCAAGGCGCAAAGGTTGTGGAGACTGATTTAGGTGATCGGATTGTTCAATTGGCAGGCAGCCACGCCAGCCATTCCCTTGCTCCGGCGATTCATATGACCGTAAACCGCGTGGCCGAGATTTTTAGTAATGACCTTGGACGGACGTTTCCCGCCGATGAAGAGGTTTTGGTGGAAGCCGCGCGAGTGTCGCTGCGAAATTACCTGCTCACTGCCGATGTAGGCCTTTCAGGTGCCAATGCCATCGCCGCAGACACAGGCTCTATTATTGTTATGGAAAACGAAGGGAATATTCGCGCGGTAACCAGCTTACCCCGTGTTCATATTGCGATTGCCGGGATTGAAAAGATTGTCCCCACGCTGGAAGATGCACTGACAGTTGTTAGAGCGGCGTCTGTCTTTGGGGTTGGGCAAGATTTTGGCACCTATGCTTCTGTGATCAGCGGCCCAAGCCGCACCTTTGACCTTGATGGCGAGGAGTTTCTGACAGGACTGGGCCCTGAGGAAGTGCATGTTGTTCTTTTGGAACATGGACGGTGGGAAGCAAAAGAACGGGGCTTTGCTGAGACTTTGTACTGTATCAACTGTGGAAGCTGCTTAAACTTTTGCCCCATCTATCGCGAAGTAGGCGAACAATATGGGGATAAATACTTAGGCGGGAGAGGAATCATCACGGCTGCAATCCAAAAAGGCTTAAAAACAGCGGACGTCAGCGGGCTTTCCCTGTGTCTGAACTGCAAGAATTGTACAGAAGCCTGCCCTTCGCAAATAAGTACGCCCGAAATGCTGAACAGACTGCGCGCGCAGTCTTTTATGGAAAATGGTATAGCCCCGCTCTGGAATACAGCGTTCAAGGTGATGTCCAAACAAGCAAGACTTCATTGGTATGCAAACCTAGGAAGCAAGTTTCAGAGCCTTGTTTTTTCCCGGGAAGGAGATGGACAAAAGACTCGTTTTCCAATGGTGGGCTTGCCTTATCGGAGGGTTTTACCTACTTTGGCCGCAAAGTCCTTTTATGATCTATGGCCTGCGGTTGTCACCCCGGAAACCAGTGAGAGGCTTTGGCTGCAGGACAACAATCGTCTCAAAGGGCAGCAGGGTAAAGATAATTTGAGCAAGCCGCCGGTTAAGCCCACTGCAGCTAATAAGCGAGTGACCTTCTTTACCGGGTGCATGATAAATTATGCCTTCACACATATCGGTGATGCCGTTCTGGCTGTTTTGGGCAAGCATGGGTTCACCGTGGATATTCCCCGCGGGCAAGGCTGCTGCGGGCTTCCCATTTATATCAACGGAGATGTAGAAAAGGCAAGAGAAGCGGCGAAGGCAAATATTAAAAGTCTGTTGGACTGTCCCGGAGAAAAGATTGTTGTCGCCTGCGCCACCTGCGGCTCACATCTTTCTCACTCTATGATTGATCTCTTTTCGGAAGGAGATCCGTGGCGGGCAAAAGCAGAATTAGTTGCCGCTAAGGTTGAAGACATTTCTCAGTTTTTGAATCAGTCTGCAAGCCAAGCCGAAGGTTTAGATTTGTCATCCCAGGGTAATAAACCAATTTCTCTTAGTCTCACTTATCATGATCCTTGTCATCTCAACAGAGGACAGGGAGTAAAGCAAGCGCCCAGGGATATTTTGCAAAGGATTGCCGGGATAGAACTTACGGAGATGGCTGATGCAGATACCTGCTGCGGGTTCGGTGGAACCTGCAGTTTTAAACAGTATGAGATCAGTGAGCGCGTACGAAAACGAAAACTAAACTCGATCCGAGAGACGAAGGCTCAAGCTGTTGCAGCTGGATGTCCCGGCTGTCTGCTCCATATCCAAGATGGGTTAAAGCAGGAAGGGATGTCAGTGAAAGCTTATCATCCCGTAGAACTGCTTGCTATGTCCTATGGTTGGAAGGGGAGAGAGTAACTATGGCTTTGGAAACTATATTGGCAACGATTGAAGAGCGTCGCAATGCTCTTTGGCAAAAAAATCAGGTACTGCGTGAAGAGGTTGAAGCCCTCTGGCGAGCTCAGAAAAATGATCTGCCCTCATGGCTGGATAAAGCTAAGAAAAGCCTGGCTCAAAAAGGCTGTGATGTCATTGAGGCTGCGAGTCCCGAAGATGCCGGGGAGATCGTGGAAGATTTGGTTGGGAAAGGCTCTGTCGTTCATGCCTATTCCCCTTTGCTTATGAGCTGCGGTTTGCCGAAAAGACTGCGGCAAAAAGGGCTGGACGTTACAGAAATGCACTTTGGGGCCTTGGCAGCAGAATGGGCAGAAATCGATGCGGCTCATCCCGATTTTCCGGCGGGCAATCTCGAAGAAGGAGAAATATTAGAGACTTTTTCTAAAAAGCTGCAAGTTCTGGAGGGCATTCAGGCAGGTGTACAGCCGGAGAGACGGGAGGTCTTTTTGGCCCTGCGTCAATACCTTCGAGCAAAAGCTGCAAAGGCTGAGTATGGAATCAGTGGAGTTTCCGCGGTCATTGCTGAACACGGCTCTATTGTTCTGAGTGAGGACACAGGGTATATGCGGGCTGTATCAAACCTGCCCCCATTCCATATTGCCGTCATAGATTCTCAGCAAATCGTACCAACGCTGGACGATGCGGTTCATTTGCTTCGCGCCCAGGCAATCAACAGATTTGGCCGGGATATTGAAACATACTTGTCCATTATCAGTGGACCAAGCCGGACCGCTGATATTGAGTTTAAAATGGTAAATGGAGTTCACGGACCTAAAAGAGTCTTTGCCATAGTAATAAATGCCTAAAAATGAAAATATTATCAAGGAGCAAGAAGGAAAACATTAGAAAACGGCGAATAAACCTATTATGTAACACATTGTATAAAGTTGCGAGAGGTGGTAACAGAATGGGGTTTTTTTCACAGAAACGGGTAAGCAAATGGATTGCAGGATTAGCGATAGCCGGCCTGTTTTTAAGCACTGCCGGCTGCGGTACAAATGCTTCCGCACCAGCATCAGGTGCTGGTAACGCGCAGAGCGGTTCTCTGGGAACTGCTAAAATAGGAGTGATTTCCTTTCTGACGGGTGGAGGAGCTGCTTATGGGAAATCAATCAAGCAGGGTTTAGAGATGGCGCAAAGCGAGATTAATGCTCAAGGCAAGCTTAAAATCGACTTGCAGTTTGAGGATTCCCGCGGCGAGAAAACAGATGCCATTAATGCCGCAAATAAGCTGATCAATAAAGATAATGTGGTTGGTATCATCGGACCAACATTGAGCGGTGAAATGTTTGCTGTCGGACCCATTGTTAATCAGGCTGGGGTGCCAATTATGGGTACTTCTACGACGGCAGAGGGAGTTACAGATATCGGAGAATACGTTTTCCGAAATGCTCTTCCGGAATCCCTAGCCATACCGACGGCCATCAAAAAGGCCCAAGAAAAATATAATCTTAAAAAAGTTGCACTTATGTACTCCAACAACGACGATTTTGCAGTGTCAGGGTATAAAACGATGGCTCAAGCAGTCAAGGACGATGGTTTAGAGGTTCTGACCACAGAAACCTTCGCTGATAAAGATACCGATTTTTCTGCACAGCTAACCAAGATTGCCTCCCTTAAACCCGACGCAGTGTTAGTGTCAGGACTCTACCAGGAGGCGGCTCTTATTCTGAAAAAGGCCCGGGAAATCGGTCTGAATGTACCTTTTATCGGCGGCAACGGATTTAATTCACCCCAGTTAATCAAAATAGCTGGCAAAGCTGCGGAAGGCGCAATTGTAGCCAGCCCATGGTTCCCCAACAAAGACGATGCGGCGGTTCAGAAGTTTGTATCTGACTATAAAGCTAAGTACAACGAGATACCGGACCAATTTGCAGCTCAGGCGTATGATGCTTTGAAGATTATGTCCACTGCCTTGGAGAAAGCAGGCAGCACGACAGATCGTAAGAAACTGCGAGACAGTTTAGCCACAATTAAGGATTTCCAAGGAGTTACCGGTAAGTTCGCTTTTGACGAGAAGCGGAATCCGAAAATGGATGCCACCGTACTAATTGTTAAAGATGGCCAATTCACCGAATTAAAATAGTCATAATATGAAGGGGCGAACTACTCTAAGGCCGGTTTTGCCTAAAACCGGCCTTGGGGTTTTCTTTCCTTACGGCAGATTGGTTAGGAAAGGCAAAAACCTTGAGGAGTGAAGCATGTGTTTTGGCAGCAATTAGTTAACGGGCTGACTTTAGGAAGTACTTATTCACTGGTAGCCTTAGGATATACCTTAATAATGGGCGTATTGGACATTGTCAATATGGCCCACGGTGAAGTGTTTATGTTTGGAGCATTTGTCGGACTCATCCTAGTTACTAATTTTCATTGTAATATCTTTGTGGCCATGCTTGGGGCAGCGATTGTTAGTGCTCTTCTTGGGATTCTCTTGGAAAGAGTTGCCTTGCGCCCGCTGCGGCGAAAAAACGGTTCGGGCATTTCCCATTTAGCCCCGCTAATCTCTACCATAGGAGTCTCCATCTTTCTTGAGAGCCTGGCCTTAAAACTCTTTGGCCCCCAGACACAGGCTTTTCCCCAGACGTTTTCCAATACCATCTATACCATCGGCCCCATGAAGATCTCTCTCGTCCAAGTCGTCATCCTGGCTGTGGCTTTCGGGCTCATGTTGGTTCTCAGGTTTTGGCTTGCCAGGACTAAAATCGGCAAGGCCCTGCGGGCAACGGCAGAGAGTACTGAAACCGCAGGGATTCTTGGGGTGAACACCAACCTAATTATCGTGCTTACAGTTTCCCTGGCTTCAGGGTTAGGAGGAATCGCCGGGGTTTTGGTTGGCCTGACATTTAACGCCGTGGAACCAACGATGGGTATTTCCATGGGGCTTAAAGGTTTAGCTGTTCTCATTCTTGGCGGTATGGGCAATATTACAGGAGCCATGTTCGGAGGCCTGGTCTTAGGTGTGGCGGAAGTATTCAGTGTGGCTTACGGGGCCTCGTCTTACAGAGACGCTGTTGCTTTTGGCATGATTATTCTTATACTCTTTTTGCGTCCTCAAGGCTTATTTGGAGCTAAGGACCAGACGGGAGGGCGCTAATATGGATATACTATTAAATCCTTACTATCTGCAGATTGGCACGTTCATTATGCTTAATGCTATTTTAGGTGTCAGTATATACTTAACTCTTGCCACAGGTCAGCTTTCCCTGGGTAATGCCGGCTTCATGAGCATAGGAGCGTATACCTCGGCTTTGTTGACTTTAAAGGCAGGGTTTTCTGTGTTACTGGCCGTTCCCCTAGCCGGGTTCGTTGCTGCAGCTGTCTCTGTCGTGATTGGTTTTCCGGCCTTGCGGCTGAAGGGATTGTACTTGGCTATTGCTACTCTTGGTTTTGGGGAAGTTGTCAGGGTAATATTCTTAAACTTAAAGATCACAAACGGGGCTTTGGGGCTATCAGGTATTCCGTCTATGACGATACTTTTAGGCAAGACATTGTCTTCTCTTGGCTTAGGTTCTGGTATTGGCGGCGTAACTCTTCAACAGTTGAGCAGCGTGCTTATTCTGTTTTTCCTCATCTTAATCGTGGCTTTGCTTGTTTTCGCCTGTCTGCGTTTGAGCAGGTGCCGGGCGGGTCGCGCTTTTGCAGCCATTAAGACGGATGAAACCGCTGCTGAAGCGATGGGAATCAATACTACCTATTACAAGCTTCTCGCCTTTCTCCTCGGCGCCTTCATTGCCGGAGTAGCAGGAGCTTTGTCAGCACATTTGACCTTCTATATCGGACCTGTGGATTTTGATTATCACCGCACGGTAGAAATTCTGATCTTTGCTGTTCTGGGGGGCAGTAATCTTGTCTGGGGACCGATCCTCGGCGCGTTTTTGCTTACCTTGCTGCCCGAAATTCTCAGAGCGGCTTCAGACTATCGGATGATGATTTATGGGGCCATATTGGTTCTTATGATGGCCTTTCGTCCCCAGGGTCTAATTAGTGAAGAAACTCTCCGCTTCTGGAAGGGGAAACTTGGGAGGGAAGAAAAGTGATGATTTTAACTCTCGACCAAGTGAGCAAAGAATTCGGGGGACTTAAAGCCTTATCAGATATAAGTTTTACGGTGAACAAGGGAGACGTTTTTGGGGTTATTGGCCCCAATGGAGCGGGTAAGACGACACTTTTCAATCTGATTACCGGAATTTTTCCTCCGACAAGCGGAAATATCATCTTTAATGGCACAGAAATAATAGGCTTAAAACCCTACAAGGTAACGGCTTTGGGGATTGCGCGGACATTCCAAAATATTCGTCTGTTTGACAACTTAACTGTTTTGGAGAATGTCATGGTTGGAGCGCATTCTCATATGAAAGCCAGCATCTGGCAGGGGATTTGGCGGACCCCAAAACAACGACGCGAAGAGAAAGCCGTGACAGATCGGGCAAAAGAACTATTGGCTTTGGTAGGTATTAAAGCCATTTTCGAGCTTTCAGGCGCGTTGGCCTACGGGCAGCAAAGAAGGCTGGAGATTGCCCGGGCCTTAGCCGCTGATCCGGAGATCTTGCTGCTGGACGAACCGGCGGCCGGAATGAATGAGAGCGAGACTGAAGATTTAATGCGCTTAATTACTCAGATTCGGGACATGGGAAAAACGATTATCCTCATTGAGCACGATATGAATTTAGTCATGAACACCTGCAATCGTCTAGCGGTGATTAATTTCGGCTCTAAAATCGCAGAGGGGAATCCTGAAGAAATCCAGACGAACTCCGAAGTTATCGAAGCCTACCTCGGAAAGGAGGAAGACTAGATGCTGAGTGTAACATCGTTAGTGACGAGCTATGGCAGTATTAAGGCGCTTAAGGGTATTGATCTGGAGGTTCCGGAGGGTTCTATTGTTTCTTTGATCGGTGCCAACGGGGCCGGAAAGACTACGGCAATGAAGTCTATAGCTGGAATTATTAAACCCCAGGAAGGTAAGATTACTTTCCAGGGAAAAGCGATTCAGGGTTGGCCGTCCCATAAAATTGTTGGCTTGGGTATGTCCTTGGTTCCGGAAGGCAGACAGATCCTCGCACGCATGACGGTATTGGAGAACTTAGAAATGGGGGCTTACCAACGAAAGGATAAGGAGATAGCCCAGGATTTAGAAAAGGTGTTCAGCCGTTTCCCGATACTTTCCGAACGGAAACACCAGGCCGGGGGGACGCTTTCGGGCGGCCAGCAGCAAATGCTGGCGATAAGCCGGGCTTTAATGGCTAGGCCTAAGCTCCTTCTTCTAGATGAACCGTCAATGGGTTTGGCTCCCTTGGTTGTTGCAGAAATCTTCCGGGTTATTCAAGAGATCAATCAAGAGGGAACGACGGTACTCCTGGTGGAACAAAATGTACGCCAAGCCTTGAAGATTGCTCATTACGCCTACGTGTTGGAGACAGGGAAAATTGTGCTGCATGGTTCAGCCCAAGAAATTGCCCAAAACCCGCGTGTGAAGGAAGCTTATTTAGGGGGCTCCAAAGCCATTGTCAATGACTAGATAGCTACGGATGAGGATTCAGGGCTTTCCTTAATCTTAATAAGGAAATTGACTAAGCCCGGTGACGGGTAAAGAAACTTTTTCTTTATGAAGAGTGAGAAAGTTTTGAGCAGCAATCATAAATGGGGTTATGTATGGCGTAACATCTATATTTAGCAATATGCTACCTGTTACAATAATGACCGTCGAAAGGTAATTAATAATATCCGCGTGCTCAGTGTTTGGTTTAAAAATTTCTATCAACCTAATTCCTCCTCAAATCACAATCAATTAAGTGATGTAATCATAGCAAGGGAGGATAAATTTACGCTGAAAGAAAACGGAATGTCAGCTTAGAGATAACTTAAGATTTGCTGAAAACAAGTTGTAACTTGATCAAGGTTTAAATATAAAGGCCGTTGCATAATGAGTATTTATACGTTTTTATAGATAATACCCTGCATTAAGTGGATGATTTAAACCACTATTTATGCAGGGTTTTGTTTAATGAGGGGCGCTTATGCATTTTGCAGCAGCCCCAGGGAACAACAGATCTAAGCTGCAGTTGCGGCAGTTGTAAGTCTGGATATGATGACTAGCAATAAACCAATTATAATAATTAAAGCTGTTAAAATACCAATAATTCCTATTAACATTACTTCATCCCCTTCATTAGAATACATAAGAGCTAGGAGGCGAGTATGAGATATTGTATTCACCTTGTCCTTTAAATGTTCACAGGAATAAAACTACGATTATTTCCAGAACTTTTTTGTTAGCAGCTAAACAGGCAATATGCATTTATATTGAACCAGTAATACTAATAATACGGATGATATTAATGATACGAATGATACTCTTGTACCAGGTCTTGAATTCGGGCTAAGGTCGGTGGGTGATCATAGCTGAACCAGACGATGAACGCAGGAGGGGTTAAATCGGCTAAACTATTGCGAGCCAGGTCTTCCTGGAGCTGGATTTCCGCCGGGAGGTTGCCTGTGAGCTGCAGCGAGAAGTAGTCGGCATTTTGTTCCATTTGTCGGGATACAGCATTTTGAATTGGGCTGGTTACAAAAAGGAGCAGGATAACCGCTAATTGCAGGGCTGCCCAGAGTTGAGGCGGCTTGTTGCTGTTTTTAGGCAGCCATGGTTTTAGAAGGATAGTCAGGAGACCAAAAACTATAAAACCGCCTGCCATTCCCAATAAGAGCCCGTGGATAACATCGTTGTGGCGCCAATGCCCCATTTCATGAGCGATAACGGCTTTGATTTCCGGCAACGAATAATTATGTAAAAGGGTATCGTAAATAACAATCCGCTTAGATGTACCAACTCCGGTAAAATAGGCATTAGCAAAGGTCGTCTGTCTACTGGCATCCATCTCAAGAACAGCGCCTACGTTTAACCCAGCCTTATGGGCAAGATCATTGACCATAGATACGATAGCTGAGTCAGGTACCGGTTTAAAATGGTTGAAAATCGGAGAGACGATAATGGGCCAAAAGAAATATTCCGCTACAAGCCAAATACTGAATAACAGCGAGCCAATCAGCCACCAAGATCGGGACGCCTTGTTGACTAACATAAAGAAGATAATTCCTCCTGCCAGTGAGATACATAAATCAATTCCGGTAGTTTTCCAATAATCCATCCACCAGGCTGCTGAACTTTGGGTACTAAACCCCCAGATTTTTTGCCAATAGTATCCAGAAAAATAAGTAAAGGGCAGTGATATTAAGGTGCTTATAAGCCATATACCCAAGACGGAAAGGAGAGTAACTAACCAGTAATTTTTAGTGAACTTCTGGATGCTCTGAAAGAGAGATCTCCCTTTCGAGCTAAAGAGCAGCCAGGATAAAAGAACAACTTGTAAACAAAAGTTGACTATAAAGAGAATACGCGGAGTATAATTGTAAGTTCTTGCTTTCTCAGCCAGAGTTATGGAGAAATATTTGGCCACGGAAGGATCGATTGGGGCAGGAAAGAGGGCAGAAACAAGATATAAAAACGCAAAAATTACGGTTAAACCCAGGATAATTAGCCAGGCGAGTGATACATGGCGAGATTCATAGTTGATCATTTTTAATGTCCCCCTTGCAGCTTTTCTCGTTAATCATTATTATAGATCCAAATGAGTTAACTATGGAGGCAGATTAGAATGAAAATAGCTAATGGTGTCGAAGCACTAGAACTCACTGTAAATTTGATGGGACGCCAAACAACAATTTATCCCACGTTATTTTGGGATGAAAAATCTGTAATACTAGTTGATGCAGGTTTCCCAGGTTTAGAACAACAAATTAGGGCAGTCATTGAAAAAGCAGGAGTTCCCTACGCTAGATTAAATAAAGTAATCATAACCCACCAGGACATTGATCACATTGGCAGTTTGCCGGAGATCCTTGTCAAGTCACAACAGAAAATTGAAGTATTGGCTCATAAGGCAGAGAAACCTTACATTCAAGGTGATAAGCCACTGATCAAAGCAGAAACAGCCAAGAACTCAAAAACGTTTGAAACGTTGCCGGAGGAACAACGAAAACGTTTGCAGGCGGTATTTGCCAACCCGCCAAAAGCAAACGTTGACAGAACTATTGACGATGGAGAAGAGATTGCAGACTGCGGTGGGATAATTGTTATCTTTACACCGGGACATACTCCAGGTCACATTTGTTTATATCATAAATCAAGTAAGACGTTGGTCACTGGAGATGCCCTTACTGCTAATGACGGTGAGTTAACGGGCCCCAATCCATCGGCTACTTATGATTTAGATGAAGCGAGAAAGTCAGTTAAGAAATTAGCTCAATACGATATTCAAACAGTTATCTGTTACCATGGGGGCGTGATTAAAGAAGATGTACAAAACAGAATTCGGCAGATCGCGTTATAAATGATTGGCATAAAATAGGCTTTAATATAATCTAACGAAAACAGGCTCAGCGGAAGTTCATTCGCAGAGCCTGTTTTCGTATATGAAACTATAAAGGGATGCATTTTTCCTAAAGATGCTCCTTAAAATTCAGTAAGATAATAGAATTTTGAAAGTCTGTATTACCCTGAGATTAGGTATCCGAGTATTCCTAAGACTAACTCCTGCCTTCTAATTTTTAAGCTCGCATTTTTTTCTCGAATAAAACTCGTTGATTAACTCATCAAGTCTCTCACTGACATTCAATACCTTTGAATCGGTAAGATCCCTATTCGAAGCAATCTTATGCATTTGTAATCTCAATTCTTCAATTCTAATTATGACTGAGACTTTCAACTGAAGCATCTTCTTTCGATTTTTTATCTCTATACTCGACGATTTTATTATTATCTTATGACAATATCAATGGGCATAAGGTCCCGTTTTTTGTATTTTTGACAATTTACTTAAATGTTCAGGGTATTTTTCAGGTATCCGGATGGTTTGGCTATTTTGTGGAAAGTTAACTATGGTCTGTTTTTCAAGTTATGCGATATATCCTTCAGAGTTCCCGAGAAAATAAAAAGTGGTTGAAGGCACCAAACGATCTCATAAGAAAGGATGTATATAATGGAAAATACTGCAGAAATTCAGAATCACCTTACAAATAAAATATTGCAACAGGGAGCGTTAGTCGTGGGCTATACGATAATAAGGCAGAAAGAACCTGTTATCGTAATTGGTTTCCCCTTCTCAGATCAATGGATTTTGAATCACCCTTTTTACATTACGAAAAGGTTCGGAGAAGAGGTATGGACGAGCTGGAAACTGCTAAGGGATGTTACTCAGGTTTTACGCAGTGAGGGGTATTCCGCAGACCTTAAAACCCCGCTTTCGGTATTCGGGGATTTTCGACCCTTGGCAGTTGCTGCGGGATTGGGAAACTGGGGGAAAAACGGTCTGGTCACAAACACAAACTATGGTTCAAGACTTTTATTTGCAGCGGTTTTTACAAACGCGCCCTTGCAAGTCAGTCTTACAGGGAACTCAGGTTTGATCAATGAGTCTTGTGACAACTGCACACTGTGTATTGATGCATGCCCGGCAAAAGCATTTCAGAATAACAGGTTTCATAAAATGCGTTGTTTCCCAAAGGCTATACGGGGATGCTCTGAGTGCCTTCAGGTTTGTCGGGGGAGAGTTCAATTGCATTAAGGATGGGTCTCTGAATAGGACTTTTGTCCTTATTTGCTTTATTTTGGAATTTGCCAGGGACTTATAAAGGATATGCAGGGAAGCTGTAGAATTTAATATAGTAGGTAGTATTTTTAGTGATCCCAAATAAATGTACATTCTGATTAAAATAGAGGATCAGTCTTATGAATATTGTAAGAATTGCCTATACCTTTTTGCTTGCGGCATCATTGCCTTGTGCCATATTCCTGATAAGATATGCCTGCAAAAGAAGAACCGTGCCGGGTGCCAATTACTTTATCTTGCTGATGCTCGCGGCAATAGTCTATAACGGAGGATATATCGGAGAAATTAATTCTGCAAGTCTTTCGACTGCAATGGTTTGGTTTGATCTTGAGCACCTGGCCATTCCACTTGAACATTATTTCTGGCTGATGATGAGTCTAGAGTATGTCCGTGCACCCAAAAGGTTTCTAAAAATGGCGAAGTATATTATGCTTTACCATCCGGTTTCCTATCTTGTAATTTATTTTACAAACCGTTGGCATCATCTCTATATTCCTGTCTATCGGTTTGTAAGTAATGATTATTTTCCAGTGATCGTTTCCAGTAAAGGTGTGCTTTACATACTGATGGTTGCTTCCGGCACCTTGATGGGCTTGATAGCCACGTTTTTCTATATTCGTGCTTATCTCCATTCACCGCGTCTGCATCGCTACGGTCATATCATTATGATCTTGGCTTCTTTGCTTCCCTGGTTTTCTGTCTATTTAGATGCAACTAATACAAGTTATTTAGGTATTGATTACTATCCGGTGGTTTCAATTTTTTCCGGTCTTTTATATGCCTTTGGAATTTTTAAGTTTAGAGTCTTTAGGACAATCCCCTTGGCTATGCAAATTGTATTCCGAAATTCTAAGGAAGGGACCTTACTCATAGATTTGACAGACAGACTCATTGATGTTAATGATGCTTTTTTAAAGATTTATCCGGAGTTAAATAAACTATCCGATAAATATACCTTTGCTTCTTTTATTCAGGCTCATCCGGAGCTGAACGGCCTTTCGGAAGGCAATGATAAGTTGCAATATCAACGAATGATCAATGGAGAAGAGGGCTATTTCTCGGCTGAAATCACGGAAATTCTAACGGAGGATGGTCTTCAAATCGGCAAGATACTTACGATCAATGATGTGACATTGTTTGTGGAACATCAAAAGAGGCTGGAAGCTATGGCTTCCATGGCTCTAACGAAAGCGGAAACCAACGAGATGTCGTTTCTCCAGGCTCAGATAAAGCCCCACTTTTTGAATAATACCCTCAGCGTAATTGCCTCCATGATCACCGTGAATCCGGAAGAGGCTAAAAACCTTATCGGCAATCTTGGCGAATACCTGTCAAGCTGCTGTTACTTCGACAGTACCTCATTAATGGCAGCGTTGGAAAAGGAACTAGAGATAGTGAATACTTATGTGGCGATTGAAAAGGCCAGATTCGGGGAACGGCTGAATTTCCAGGTTATTTGTGATAAAATTCCCGATCTTAAAATTCCCCGGCTTGTCCTTCAGCCATTGGTAGAAAATGCAATCCGGCATGGAATACTGAAAAAGTCTGAGGGTGGTAATGTCAAGCTGACAATTCGCTGTGAAGGCGGAAAAATCAACTTTGAAATTCAAGATGACGGAGTAGGGATGGGGGAAGAACAAATCAACGCTTTAGAAATCAATGATGAGCAAAAGACCGGCGTAGGTCTGATCAATATCCATAAGCGGCTCTTAAAATGTTACGGCGAGGGTCTGAATATCGTCAGCGTCAGAGGGCAGGGTACTTCAGTGGCTTTTTCTGTACTATTAAAAAATAACCATCAGTTGGATCTGCAAGAAGAGCCAATTCGTTCGATGACAGTGTCTTTGAACGGTATCTAAGCATTCTTTGTCCTTGGAGACAAAAGAGTAATTTAAGCAAGGTGAAAGATATGATGATCAAATGTATTATTGTCGATGATGAATGGTATAATCTCGAAGAAATAAGCAAGCTGGTTGCAAAGACGGGTTTTATGTCCGTCGAAGGGAAGTATCAAAACCCGGTTAGGGCCTTGGAAGAAGTAACAGTTATCTCTCCCCAGGTGGCGTTTATTGATATCGGGATGCTGGAAATGGACGGGATAACTCTTGCGGAAAAGCTTATGGAAAAGGAGCCTTCAATGAGGATTGTTTTTATAACTGCCTGGGATCAGTACGCTATCCAAGCCTTTGATTTGAATGCCCTGGATTATGTGATGAAACCGATCAAACTTGAACGTTTCCAAAGGATGGCTGCTAAGATTCAGAAGGAAGTGCAATTAAAGGTTTCGCTTCAATCCTCTTCAGACCTTAAAATTAAATGTTTTGATCAATTGGAAGTCAGCATCGGAGATAATCCTGTGAAATGGGAGCGGGCTAAGGCTGAAGAACTTTTTGCTTATCTCCTCATGAACCATGGCAGGTATATACATAAAGATACGATAATTCAAGACCTCTGGCCGGGATATGAGTATGCAAAAGCATTGGCGATCCTGCAAACCTCTATTTGTAAAATCAGGAGTGTCTTCTCTCGGAATAAAAGAGAGGTGACACTGAATTTCAACAGAGGAAAATACTGCCTCTCTATTTCCCGGGCCGAATGTGATTACCTTGAAGCGGAAAAGGTCTTATCCCAATACAAGACGGGGGATAAAGCAGTTTATGAGGCGGTGGAAAAGGCTTGTAAGCAGTTTGCCGGGGGTTTTCTGCCCCGGCAGGGATATGTATGGAGCTTGGAAAAGGATGAAGAATTGAGAAGGAGACTTGCCCTGAGCCTGAAAGAGATTATGGCTGCCTATTTAATAGAGGGAAATAATGTTAAGGTATTAAGGGTTTTGAAGCTCCTGGCCGGCTTAGAGCCTTACGATGAAGAAATCAATTGCCGACTGTTAGCGTTACTTGCAGATCAAGGTGATTATCGGGGAGTTACAAACCATTACCAATGGCTGACAAGAATTCTCAGAGAGGAATACGGCACAGTTCCTTCGGCTCAGATCATAGGGGTAGTTAATAGTTTCTATGATCAAATAAAATAGAATGGATTCCAAAGGGACTGTCTGTTGTAGCTTTTTAGAAAATAATATGTAATAAAAAATTAGCCCGGGAGACGCCTCTCGGGTTATTTCTTACTCTCAAAAAGAATAACCTTCGTTCGGATGTATATTTTCCGCTTAGCATCACTGTAACTAGGCAATCAAATTTTCCTTATTCCCTGCCCTAAAAGTTTCTGGCAGATTGCTCTAATGTTACCTTGGGATACTGTTAGAATCCTGTTAGAGGACCTTGGTAAAATTTAATATCAATCACCTAGGCTTATAAATGTGCGAATCATATTAGTAACATGAATGGAGGAAAAAGTATGACTTTTAACAGGGCAAAGGGGGCGGTGCGTCTATGGGTGCAGGCCTCTGGTCTAATTATCTTGACGCTTCTTTTTAGTATTCTTGGGAGCAGGATAGCAATGGCGAATACTGTTAACTTACCCGCATCAACCCAAGATATATTTAGCGGTGCTAGTTATGACGGCTTCACATTTTCAGTCAACGCGCCGGGCGGCGGACCCATGTGTTTGAATGGTTCATTGTTCAGCATTGCTCCGGCGCTAGGGTTTAATATAGACACAAGCGGGTCATACGTACCTGGTAATGTAGACTTCAGAATCAGGAAAACGGATAGTACGAAGTTTCAGATTAGTTCAATGCAGGCTGAAGATTTTTTCATTATGGGTTCTAATTATACCATTACCGGATATGCCGATGGTACTCAGCGTTATTCCGATACCATTAACTTTGAAACTCCAAAGTCGGGCACATCTGCTGGGTCCATTACCTATGATTGCAGTGGCGGAATCTCAGGAACTCTAACCTTTAACAATTGGACGGGTATTGATGAGATCAGAATTACGGGTCCGGATATTTCTTTGGGAATCGGCAATATCAACTACATTCCGGGACAAACAGCGGCTCCGACCATATCAACACCTATTACAGCGGGGTCAAAAGCTGTGTCCGGTACGGCTGTTGCGAATGCAGCCATAACTCTGAGCAAAAATGGATCTCTACTGGGGACAGCAACCGCCGATGCCGGCGGGAACTGGTCATATAGTTCAGCAGCCTCCTTTAGCGCAGGCAATACGATTTCCGTTACTGCTCAAGGAGTAGGTGACGATGTCAGCGCTCCTGCCACCGCAACCGTCGTGGCGACGGTGCCCGGAGCGCCTACAGGAGTGTCAGCCACAGCAGGAAACAGTTGGGCAACTGTAAACTTTACAGCCCCGGTTTCAGACGGAGGCAGCCCAATAGCTTCCTACACGGTAACTTCCAATCCCGGGGGCCTAACCGCAACCGGCTCAGCAAGTCCAATAACAATTTCCGGGTTGGTCAACGGAACTTCTTATAGTTTTACAGTGACTGCGGCAAATGGAGTGGGTACCAGTGGTGCTTCTGCTTCCTCTAACAGTGTCACACCCAGCCATACTAATGCTGCGCCGGTCGTCACTGTCTCCGGCGGAACAACTTCCTTCACAGAAGGTTCATCAGCTGTAGCAGTTGATCCGGGGCTGACGGTAAACGATAGTGATAATACGACATTGGCTAGTGCCACAGTGTCTCTGGGGGCGGGTTTCCAGGTCGGAGAAGATATTCTAAGCTTTATAAATACTGATCCGGCAACCTTTGGAGATATTTCGGCCTTCTCCAATGCATCCACAGGCGTGCTAACCTTGACTTCAGCGGGAGCTAAGGCAACACTCAACCAATGGCAGGCTGCCCTGCGTTCCGTAACGTATAATAATAGTTCCGAAAGTCCGGATATTTCAATGAGAACTGTTAGCTTTGTGGTGAATGATGGGACTGATAATAGTATTGTTGTAACAAAAGATTTATCCGTAATGGCAGTTAATGATTCTCCCAGTGTCACTGCACCGGGGAGCATAACCGTGTACGAAAATCAAGCCACTCCTTTGACAGGTATAAGCTTTAGTGATACGGATGCCGGGAGCGGCAGCGTGACAGTTGATTTTACAGCGACAAGCAGCACGTTCTCTGCTATTTCAGGCGGGGGAGTCATTGCAAGCGGAACTGGCACCTCTTCCTTAGAATTAACTGGTACTATTTCAAATATCAATGCATACATCACGGCCAATAATGTTAGTGTTACGATGAATATTAACTCAGGGCCTGGGTCATTGACTATTACCATAAATGACAATGGAAACACAGGTTCAGGCGGGGCCTTAAGTGGTTCATCATCAATTATGCTTGTACCAAAACCAAGAATATCATCCCTAAGCCCAATGAGTGGATCGGCTGCCGGAGGGACTTCAGTATCAATTACCGGCAGCGGTTTCAGCGGAGCTACCGACGTGAAATTCGGCAGTACCTCCGTTACGGGCTATACTGTCATCAATGATTCCTTAATCACAGTAACCTCTCCGGCGGGAAGCGGTCTTGTCGATGTCACCGTGACCGGACCCGGCGGAACAAGTGCTCCAAGTCCCAATGACCAATTTACCTACCTTGTACCCAACCAGGACCAAGGCGCTCCCACAGGGTTAACCGGAATCACCCCCACTACGGCAGCAAACAATGACGGCAAAATCACCGGAGTCAGTGACAGCATGGAATACCGTCTTCAGGGAGCGGCCACTTTCACCCCAGTTACGGCTTTGGCTACAGAAATCACCGACTTGGCAGCAGGGACCTATCAAGTAAGATATGCGGCAAGAACAGGGTTTAATGCGGGTACTGCCGCTGATGTAGTTGTTCCGGCGTATATTCCCCCAATTACTCCCCCCATATCTTCCTCTTCATCATTTCTCTCCCTGGGAGATTCCATTGCCTGTGGCATGAGTGCTGCAACCGGAAGTGATTATTCCCATCTATTCTATAACCATCTGCTGGCAGACTCCGCCTTCAGTCAACTTACCCTAAATAATCTGGCCGTATCAGGAGATAAGAGCAGCGATTTGCTGCAGAGGTTACAAACGCCCCAATATATCACGGCTGTTGGCAATGCTAAGGTAATTACCATAAGCATAGGCGGAGATAATTTGCTTTCCCCGGTCATTGCTTCAGTTTGTACAGCCTTTGGTGTTAACCCCGCCAGTCCCAATTTAACAGCGGATTTGGCAGCGGCAATGGCTGTGAACCCTAACAAAAATGCCATCCTGACCAGTTTGGCTAATTCCCCAGCCTTACGCCAAGCTTTACAATCTGGGGTCGGCCAATTCGGCACTGATTTTCCGCAGATTATAGCAGCCATAAAAACTCTATCCCCGCAGGCTCAAATCTACGTCCTCAATCTCTACAATCCTTTTGGCGAACAGGATCCGTTGTATCCGGTTTTTGATCCCTTGATCAGGGGGATCAATCAAGTGCTCAGCAATAATGCAGGGTTAGGCTATCGAGTCGCCGACGTTTATACGAAATTCAGAAATACCTCAGGAGCCGTCGCCTTTAACCTGGGAGCAATACAGCTTGATCCGCATCCCACAACTGCAGGTCATGGTGCAATCTATCAGGCCCTTCTTAATGCTGAATCAGGACAGCTCCCATTAAGCTATTACACTGTCAATATCGCCCCTTTGACAGGCGGAAGCATAACAGCCATCTCATCGTCAGCAACTTCTGGTTCTGCCATCAGCCTCGCCATAACTCCAGATAATGGGATGCAGTTGAAACCAGGCACTTTGGTTTATAATGACGGAATTACAAATCACTCCATCAACGGCACCAGCTTCACGATGCCGGCAGCAAATGTTGTGGTAAAGGCAGAGTTTGAGGCAACCGCAACAACATCAGGGGCAATCTATTATTCTGTAGACATTGGAAGTTTGACAGGTGGCAATATCACAGCCAGCCCAACATTGGCGACATCCGGCTCAGCCATCAGCCTCACCATAACTCCGGATAATGGGATGCAGTTAAAACCGGGGACACTAGTCTATAATAATGGAATTACAAACTATGTTATCAGCGGGACCGGCTTCACGATGCCGGCGGCAAATGTTGTAATAACGGCAGAGTTTGAGATCATCTCACCTGCACAGGGGGTATCTTCTGATAACCGAGGCGGTTCCTATTCCTCCTCATCACCAGTTTCTACTTCGACTTCCACTTCCACAACAATCAGCGGCAAGGTCATAGACAGCACTTCCGGTGATACTTTGGCTAATGCAGCGGTTACTGTTATGACCGATAGTAATGGCAAAACAACAATTTCTATGAAGGCAGCTCAAACCGTCATGTATAAACAATCGAATGGAACCACAGACTCTCTATCGGACTTGTCTAAAATTGCTGTTACCGGTAATAATGGAATGACTGCGGCCATATCTGCCGATGGAACAATCCAAGTGTCGGATTTGGCGAAAGGGACGGATAATAACTTTGCTATAACGTATGATTTAGGTAATGGTCAGAAGATAACGATTGGAACTCTGGATATCAACGTCGATAGTAACGGTAACGTTACTGTGACAACAACTTTAATTGACCCCTACGGCATTATCACTGATGCGGCTACAGGAAAGGCTTTGGAAAGCGTTCATGTTACCCTGTATTATGCCGATACTGAGAGGAATAAGGCTTCAGGAAAAACCCCGGATGCCGTTGTCGCACTGCCGGGTATCTCCGGATTTGGGCCTAATGATAATAAAAATCCTCAGGACAGTGATAAAAGCGGTGCCTATGGTTTCATGGTCTTCCCCAATTCAGATTATTACATCGTCGCAACTAAAGATGGCTATGAAAGCTACAAAAGCATGACCATTGCAGTGGAACAAGAAATCGTCAAGTGGGATTTTAAAATGAGCAGGCCCCTGACCGGCGTTACAAGACTGTCAGGAAACAGTTGTGTTGATACGGCTTTGGCCATCGCGAAAGCCAGTTATACAGGAAAGGTGAACAGTGTCATCTTGACCACAGCCGAAAACTACCCGGATGCATTAGCCGGAAGCGTACTGGCCTATAAGCTGAATGCACCGATTCTTTTGGTTGGAAGTACAGATGCTGATCAAGAAAAAGTTTTGGACTATATGAAGAATGATCTGGATTCTTCGGGAACCGTCTATATCTTAGGTGGTACGGCTGCTGTCAGCAGTGCAGTGGAGAGTAAAGTAACAGCCTGCGGCTTTACGAAGATAACCCGTTTAGGCGGAACAGACCGTTATGAAACCTCAGCCAAAATTGCCGATCAATTGGCTGTTAAAACTGGGACACCAATCGTCCTGGCCTATGGCGAAAACTATCCCGACGCTCTCTCCATCAGCAGCATTGCGGCCCAGATGCAAGCACCTATCCTGTTAGTTTCAAACGACGGAATCAGTGACAGCATCAGGCAGGAAATACAATCTATCAAGCCCTCGAAAGTCTATATTATCGGCGGAGAAGGGGTTATTAGTTCAACGGTTGAGAGTCAGATTCAACAACTCAGCGGTTTGTCCCAGGCGAATATCGTGAGAATATGGGGAGCAGACCGTTATGCAACGTCCCTGGCAGCAGCCAAATACTTTAATTTAGCCAGCCCTACGATTTGTATAGCCACCGGCGGGAATTTTCCGGATGCCCTGGCCGGAAGCAGTTATGCGGCTAATCACAATGCTTCCATTTTGTTGGTTGATGACAGTATGTCTGATCAGCTGGAGAATTATCTTTTGAATAAAAAACTTACCAGTGCAGCCATTTTCGGTGGAGAAGCTGTAATCAGCAAGATGATTGAGCAGAAGATTAATGGGTTAATTGAAAAATAGGAATAGGAATAACGACTAAAGGCATCTATTCTCAGAGTAACGCAGGAACAGGATATGGGATTAGGATTAGCTGTGTGTTATGGTATTTTATCTCGGCATAATGGGAAAATCGACATTAATACAAGTCCTGAAGCAACTTTTTATCTATAATAAACAAGGCCGCCCTAATTAAGCAGGGCGGCCTTTGTTTGTAAAAAATAAGCATTCCTCAGAATAAGTACAGATACGTTGTTTTGGAAACAATGTCCTGTCTATTATATGTTCCAGGCTAAATTTGCGAAGATGAACTGCTTATTGCTGGACCGAATAGGACATTGTCGCTGTGGCTGATATTGTTATTTTGTCCGGACTTTGCGGTTGGGGAGTGGCAGATCCTGACAGTGCAAGGGAATTTCGTGGGTAAGGCTGAATGGATGAATCGGAATTGAAATCTATCCTCAGGTTGGCTAATTTGTCAAGTTTAACGCCTATAGCATCTGCGCTGTAAAGAATATTTTGCTTCGCGGCGGCAATAGCTGAAGAAATAACCTGCTCTTTGTATTTTTCCGGATCCTGGATGGAATAGTTAACGGAATTGACATTGACCTCGCTGATATCAGCTAGTTTATCAAGGATTTCACCGACCTTATCCAGCTCCTTAAAGGACACGTCCAGACCGCTGTTCGAGGCGTAGACTGTTACTTCATTTTTGTTGCCGTCATTCGTTTTTGTGTAGGAATAAGTAGAGTAATTCGTAGTTTTAATGGCATCTTTCTCCAGACCTTCACTAACAAGCAAGTTTATTGCCTTGTTTACGGCAGCAGCATTTTTCTCCTGTGCTAAAGCACTGCTGCTGTCTTCGCACCTTACTGTTAAACTGAGCAGCGCAAGATCAGGATCAACCTTCACGGAACTTGTTGCAGAAGACTCGATGGTGCCAGCTTGTTGAAGTTCGGCAGCCGATACAGTTTGGGCGAATAAAAGGGTTAGAGCGGAGATAATCATCAGGATTTTTAAACATTTTTTCAAGGCGGGCCCCTCCTTTTATAATAAGTTGAGAATAATTACGGAACGGATAACGACAGGATAAAAAGATGAATTTTTTACGTAACAAATCACCCCTTTCGAAAAACTGTATTGATAACAACATTATTAGCTCAACTCATTCCAAAAGCTATTAAAAGCAAGGCTGTCTACTTTAAAGAAGATATTAACGCCATTCAGATAGACATAACCTTCCTTAAACAGCCTTAGTTCTACTTCAGTACCATCCTGCAATTTGACATCGATAATCTGCTCATCCGTTGAATTTTGATTATCAAATAGGTTCGCAAGACTATCTTGAGCCTGAGGGAGCGAGTTTTCTAATGCTGCCAGAAAAGTGTTAAATCCGGCAAGCGTTGTCAGCGGCTTATAGTTGTTTCTACCGCTGTTCCAACTGTCGAAATCTTCATAGTTAACGGAGTCAATGTTGTTCTCAAGTTTGAATTTGCTAAAGACGTCGGTTCCTGTTTTTACTGTAATGCCATTTAGACATTCAAAAAGCTGGGCATAGATTTGACCATTGATTTGTCCATAGGTCATGATTCTGAAACTCTTGTCATAGCCTTTGACAGTATAAACGTCCTGGACCCCGACCGTTGATGACAGATCAACAGCATTATCTTTTTGTTGATTCCATTCCGTGATATTTCCCGTAGTCGTGCCAAGTTTTTCTCCTACCAGTTTTTCAGCACTGTTCAAATCGAGAGGTAAAGAATTTTGAAGATATATCCTTCCTTGATAGACAATAAGGCCCATCATTTTAGCTGTATTTATCGTCCCAGTGGGTAATTGAACTTTGGGAACAACAATTTCCTGGTTTTGATTGTTCACGTTTGGGTCTTGACCAAATTGGGCGTTCGAGCCGATATTGTTATCGTGTCGGAGCAATGTTTTGGGGACCAAATCGGGTTCATTTGCAGGCACCTGTTGTTGAGAAGTGTTAGTTTCGTTATTTTGTTTGATAGCTTCTGAATTCCCGTCATGGTTTTCGTTAGAGCTGTTAACAGAAGGCTGGGTCGCCGTATTATCTGCCTGAACGTTCTGACTTTTGGATTCTTGTTTTGGTGTTTCTTTGTTCTCCGGCGGTGCGGCGGTCACATTTCCGGAATTGCTTTTTTGAGTGTTCTGTACCGGGTTGTCATTGCCTTTGTCAGCGGGTAAGAGGGCAACTGAACTGCTGTTTAAGGTATTCGGGTTTGTTGCTGTTAATTTTGCCTTGGTCGCAAGCTGGTAATTGACTATAGCTCCTGCTCCAATAGCCATGACAAGTCCTGCAGCTATTACTGCCCTAGGTTTAAAGGGCATGCTTTTAGATTGCCTTCTGTTCAATTTGGCTGCTAATTTATACTCCAGTTCATTATCCGGTTCAAGCTTTTCGATAACGCGTTTAATATCAAACCTATTCATTTTCATTTCCTTCCAGTTCCATTTTGAGGAGTTGACGCCCCCGCTGTAAACGCATTTTTATGGCAGACTCTTTGACATTGAGAATTTCTGAAATTTGCTTGATAGGATAATCTTCAAAATAATATAAGTAGATGACTGATTTATATTTAGCAGGCAAGTTGATGATATCTTTTAAAATATTGGAGTCGGAAGGATCATTGGAATAATTGTCTAATTCCTCCATCGTTACAACTCGTTTGCGCCAAACACTGCGCAGGATGTCTCGGCAAAGATTAACAGTAATTCTTATAAGCCATGCTTTCTCATGGTCGTCATTATGGAAATTTGGTGATTTGTACAGAAGCTTGTAAAAGGCTTCCTGCATTGTTTCTTCGGCATCCTCTTTGTTTCCGAGATGAACCATGGCAATTTTGAAAACCATATCGCCATATAAATTGTATTTAACAGAAAAATTACTGCCTGACCTTTGGGGCATTTAAGAATCTCCTTTCATCTATAACACGATTGATTATAGAAAAAAGTCACATCGGTCATTATTTTTTTAATAAAAATATTAAGATACTCAAATTTCTGAAATAAATCCTTATAAACATAGGGCGATGACATATCTTATTGTTTCATGCTATTATTGCTTTAACAATAGGGGGAAAATCCAAGGGTACTACGAGTCGAGGGAAAAGATGAGGTTTAATAACATGAGCACCTTACCCGTGAAATTTCGGTGGCTTTTAATACTCCTGACAGCAGCGGCAGCGGTAACCTTCACTTTCTCAGTAGTTCATACGGAGTGGACATCTGCGGCAGTTACTCATTTACTAATCTTTGGAATGCTTGCGGTTCTATGTGAATCCTTCCCCGTTGCCTTGCCTAGAGGAGGTTATGTCACCGTAAGTTTTGCTGTTTTCTATACAGCTTTAATTTTATATCCTGGGGGAGTCGCGGTTGCAGTTTCAGCAATAGGAGGTCTCTTTCTGTTTGGAAAGGCCGCCAAATACCAGCCTTTGTTTAAACGTGTGTATAACAGTTCTCAGTATTTGTTATCTCAGGCAGTTGCTCAGTATGTTCTCTGGCATGCGGGAATTGGCGGCGGTTTTCATTATAAATTTCGGTCTTTCATCCTATATGTAGTGGTAGCCCTTATTTATATAATTGTCAATATTTCGCTGGTGACAATTGGGCTGGGCTTGTTGCAAGAGAGGTCGCCATGGTCGATCTGGCTCAGTAATATGCGTTGGATATTTCCAAACATTATTATTCTCGCGCCGGTTGGCTATATTATGGCTTTAATTTATTATCATTATGGGCCATTGGGACTTCTGCTGGTTTTAGTACCGCTTTTATTATCCCACCGATTTTTTCAGCTTTACATAACCATGCGTAAAAATCACCTCGAAACTGTCGGAGCTCTTGTCCAGGCTCTTGAAGCAAAGGACATTTATACCGGCGGGCATTCGGAAAGAGTTGGGAAACTTGCCGTCAGCATAGCCGAAGCGATTAAAATGACTGAGGACAAGATTGAATTTCTTAAGTATGCTGCATTACTCCATGATGTTGGTAAGATCGGGATAAGTGATGTTATCCTTAATAAGGAAGGGGAACTTCTGGAGTCGGAGTGGGATGTAATCCGCAGCCATCCCGTTATTGGGCAAACAATCATCGAAAATATTAAATTCATGTTTGATATCGGAAAAGTGATACGTCATCATCACGAACGTTATGACGGAAAAGGATACCCTGATGGTATTAGAGGAGAAGCAGTACCTTTAGAAGCGCGGATAATTGCTGTTGCAGATACTTACGATGCAATGACTTCGGATCGGAGTTATCGACCGGGCAAGTCACATGACGAGGCAATTGAGGAACTTAAGAGAGTTTCGGGATCTCAACTGGATCCAAAAATGGTTGAAATTTTTTGCGAGTTAATAGAACATAAAAATAATGATCTAACTGGTAAAAAACAAATTGAAACAACCTTAGCTGCCAAAAAGGCTGTTGGTTAGTTCTTGGATCCGAGCATTTCTATAGGAATATAAATGAGGAATATAAATGAAAAACGAATGAAATTAGCAAATGATATAAGCCTTGGAGAACATTAAAGTTCTTTCACAAGGCTTTTTTCAATGATGCGTCTTTCGATTTTCATGTTATACTTAAAATCAGAGAAAGGATGGTTAAGCCGTGAGGAGAGTTGTAAAGTCAACAAAACTATGGATTGGCGTTGTGCTGTTTTTTCTGGGAATTATCATCCCTTTCTGGTTGAAGCCACAGCTTATCGGACTGGACCAATTACTTCAAACGATGAATCAAAAAGCAGACGGAAGTGCGTTAATGGTTGATGCCTTTCTAATTGTGTCGATTAATAGTTTAGTTTCCATACCCCAATTTCTCAGCGTGGTCATGCTGGGAGATGGAATGGCAGAAGCTCTTAAACGTCCGGTACTAAAAACCGTGATTCCTCTGACGGTCGTTCCCTTGGCCTATGTCCTTGTCAACTTAGTGACTCCATTAAACTACAGTTTTGGGGCAACGGACATTTTCCTTTGGCTGACGATCGTGGTAATGCAGACTCTAAGCAGGCAAAAATTAAACATCGGGATGAAACTCATGGTTTTCTCGCAATTGATTTTTGGTGTTGCCTGGCTGAATCAAGTTCCTTTCCTTACTCCTTACGGCTTCGGGCAAGGTTCTTTATCAATAAAACTAAAACAAGCGGCTGTTCAAATCGGTTTCGGGGAGGTTCTGACCCTCTATGCCAATGTTTTGTTTTTCATTTTCGTTGCCAGTGCTGTGACATTATGGGTTTATTTAATTTTATATATGGAGAAATGGGCCATTTCTCAGGATTTGCTGCGTGCCCAGCTTGAAGCCAATGAATCTCGTTCAGGAAGGGAAGTGCTTCATCTTGTTCACGACCTAAAGACTCCCCTGGCAGCAATTGAGGGACTGGTTTCGTTAATGGAAACCCGCTGGCCGGACCAAAAGATGCAGGAATACTGCCAGACGATTTACCGGTCAATAAATTCTATGAGTGCCATGGTCTCAGAAATTTTATATGAAGATCGAAAGAATTGGTGCAGGCTTAAAGAACTGATTGACTATATTCGAGCCAGTCGTTTTAGCGGGACAAATTCATCCGTGGATATTGAATTAGAGGGAGAACCCCAATCAAATCTTTACATTAATAAAATAAGGTTGACCCGGGCAATTATAAATTTAATCGACAACGCTTTGGACGCCGTTCAAGATCGTGAGGATGGAAAAGTAGTGCTGCGCGCTATAACCACAAAAAATACGGTAAATTTGGAGATTGAGGATAATGGCTATGGCATTACGGAAAACGATGTGAAAAGGATCTGGAAAACAGGATACAGTACTAAAAACCATCCGGGTTTTGGCTTAGCTTTTGTAAGACAGGTTGCGGAAGGACATGATGGATTTGTTAATATAAAAAGTGTGGTTGGTCAGGGAACTAAGGTTTGGATAACCCTGCCTCTGGGAGAAAGCCAATGAAAATAATAATTATGGATGATGAGCAGTCCCTGCGTTATACCCTAAGCGAAATATTTATGTTTGCCGGCTGGGATCCCATCGCTTATCCGAACGGAAGAGAGGGGATTGAGGGGTTTCTCAGCCATGGAGCAGATATCATTTTAGTGGATTATCATATGCCTGAGATTGATGGCTTAGAAACCGTCCGCCTGCTTAGGGAACATGATCAGCAAATTCCCATTCTTGTGCTTACAGTGGACGAACGACAGGAAATTGCCGACCGTTTTCTGGATGCCGGCGCTACCGATTTTGCCCTGAAACCGGTTAAAGCACCGGATTTAATCGCGCGCGTTCAATTACACATGCGTTTGTTAAGTATGACGAAGGCTGTTCAAGCAACACCGAAGGCTCAAGACGAAGTATTTGTAACCAAAGGAATCAGCAAATCCACCCTTTCCTATATAGAACGCTATCTCGCAGATTGTCCCGAACCTTTAACGGTGGAGGAGATTTCCAAAGAGTTATCCCTGGCAATTCCTACCGTTTATCGCTATCTCACCTATCTTGTCAATAACGACAAAGTCCAGTCAATACCCAGTTATCAAAAAATTGGACGACCAAAAAATCGATATTGTTGGATTTAATTTAAATCCAGAGCCGGGAGGTGTCGCAAAACTACTTTTCTAAAGTAGCAAGCGATGCTCCCTTTTTCTTTTTCCCTTGAAAGATATTTATTGGTTTGATTGAAATGCTTAATCTCTACTTTCTTCTTAAATTTGAGTATAACAAAATAAGCCTTCAGGATTAGGCCGTTTTTCTCTCCTTTTTATGCGGTTTTTAGTGGATGAAGGGGTTTCCCAATTCGTTCATTTTGTATTTTAGAGTGAAGTTTATTCACGTTATACCCAAAACACAGCAGCATAAATTCAGTTTTCACACTGTTTTTGCCTCGTGTTAGAAAGCGGTTGAAGTTATAGTCATTTTTGAGGACCCCAAAGGCTCCTTCAACCTGTATGGACCGATTTACTCTTAGCAGTATTCCTTCTTTGGTTGTGATGTTTCTATACGAGATCTGGCGTTTGGCCACAAACGTTTTGGATACTTGCATTCGTCGATTGCCTTTAGCTTTTGTACAGCGACTTTTACACGGACAGTCACTGCAGTCTTCACATTCATAGACTGTTATTTCGGACTGGTAACCGGTTGCTGATGTTCGATGAGTGATTCCAACGGGTTTGAGTTGTTTTCCATTATGACACGTGTATTCATCGATTTCCGCATTGTAAGCCATGTTTTCTCGCTTACTAATATCTTTTTTGAAGCTCTTCTTTTTCCATTGTTCATAGGTCTGTGGCTTTATGTAGCAGGTCTGATGTTTTCCTTCGAGATAAAGATAGTTCTCTTCGCTCTCATAACCAGAGTCTGCGGTAACATTCTCATAATGCGCCTGTAGTTTTGATTCAAGCATTTTAAAAAAGGAATTAATGTGGCTATGTCGTTACGATCCTGGAAGATCCCAACCCCTGTTACATATTCGCTTTCCACGCCAATCTGGACATTGTAAGCCGGCTTTAACTGAGCATTGCGCATATGATCATCTTTCATATGCATGAACGTTGCATCAGGATCGGTCTTAGAGTAGCTATTTCTTCCTTCGAAGAATTGGTGATGTGCATTGTACTTTTCTTGCCGGGTATAGAATTCCTTCAGGCTTTCTATAAATTTCTGCAGCTTTGATTTCCGTTTTCCAATACCGTGAACAAATTCAATCTGCTCTTGCTGACATTTTTCTTCTAGGTAAGAGATAGCAGTCTTAAGATCCTTAAGTAACGTCTCTTTGGTTACGTTGAAGTCCTTTAAATAGGTCAAATTGATCTCCTCAAGACAAGACTGAATTTTCAAGAACATCTTTGCCTCATTTTTGTTAACGACTTTTTTCCAGACAAAGGTATAACGGTTAGCACTGGCTTCAATTTTTGTTCCATCGACAAAGAGGTTCTTAAACTCTACTTCACCAAGCTCATGTAAATGCTTTACCATTTGGAAAAAGAGGTCTTCTATGGCTTCCTTCAGATAGTCTTTTCGGAATCGAGCAATGGTGCTGTGGTCAGGTGCTTTGCATCCTGCCAATAACCACATGAAGTTAATGTCTCTTTTACAGGCGACTTCAATTTTTCGGCTGGAGTAAATGTTATTCATATAGGCATAGGTCAATACTTTAAACAGGATTTTGGGTTCGACTACCGGTTTTCTTCCAGTGGAAGAGTAGGCCTTATACAACGCTTCGTAATTTAATCCCTCCAAAATGTGGCTTAGTAGTCGAACGGAGTCATCCTCTGGTATTAACACGTTAAAATTAAATGGCAAAGCTAATTGATAGTGTCCACCTAATTCGTTATAATTCTTAGTGTGTAATTTGGTTTTTAGCATAACTTAAATTATACGCTAACTGCGAGTTCTTTGGGACCCGCAGTTTTCTATTTTTAGTAAGAAAAAGGGCCGTTGCTTGCGAACTATTTTAGTTCGTTTTGCAACGGCCCCTTTTTTCATACTATCAGAAAGTATAACCTTCGGTTAAATACTGCAAGAAGAGTTTATACGTGCGAAGACAGTGTCTTCGTCCTCTAGCATAAGTGCAACTTAGCTGCCGCTTTCGCCAGAGGCTTAGCGCCAGCTAAGTTTTCTTATGCCTTCAGCAAGCGTAACCTTTGTTCTATACTGTCAGAAGAGTTAATACGTGCCAAGACGGTGTCTTCGTCTTCTAGATTAAGTGCAACAGGGCATAGCTTCTGGGCAAGACGATAAGCGGACAAGCTTATAGCCTCACTGAAACGCATACTTCCGCAGGATGGATTGGTCAAGTATCTCTTAAGCCGTACAAGTGCGATACTCTCCACTGGAGACTATCGGGATGGCGGGAAGAGACCAGCCCTATCTACTGAAAATTTTAATTTTTCTGTCCTCATACATTTTTCCCCGGTATGAGTACAATATTTTATATAATAGTATTCCTTTATAAATTGTATACAATAACCAAACACTTTTTATCTTTTTTATTTCTTTAGATGAGTAAACACATTTGCTATAATTAGGGAAAATAATTTGGAAGTGTTATATAAAAATAAAACAAATAATTAATATTTCCAAATTGAAATTTAAAACGGGAGGAAGAAACGTGAGAAAAGTAAAGAGAATTATGGCCCTTGCTCTATCTGCAACGCTTGTTCTGGTATCCTTAGCAGGCTGCGGCAGCAGCACTACCAACAGTGCTTCAGACAGCAAGAGTGCGCCAAAGGCCAGTGACACTTTAGTCTATGCTCAAGGAGCGGAGCCTAGAGGACTGGATCCGGCCCTTGTTGATGACGGCGAATCTGCTAAAGTAATGAGTAATATTTATGAAGGACTTTTAAAGTACGATAAAGATTCTACGAAGGTAGAACCTTCTCTGGCTACAAGCTGGGATGTGAGTCCCGATGGACTTAGCTATACATTCCATCTTCGTAAAGGTGTTAAATTCCAAGATGGTACTGATTTTAATGCCGATGCCGTGAAGTTTAACATTGATCGTCAATTGCCGCCGAAGGTAACTCAGGATATGTCTTATGCTTCCTTCGTTTTCGGCTCTGTTAAAGATGTTCAAGTGGTTGATCAAAATACTGTTAAAATTAATTTGACGGCTCCCAGCACCCCATTCTTAAAGAATTTAGCGATGATTATGGCAGCACCCATGGTCAGCCCTAAAGCCCTTCAAGACAATAAGAACAATGTCGACCAAGCTCCTGTAGGAACAGGTCCCTACAAATTTGTTAAGTGGGATAAGGATCAAGACATTGTTTTAGTTGCCAACGATCAATATTGGGGAACTAAACCTCTTATTAAGAATGTCGTCTTCAAATTTATTAAAGACAACTCTGCTCGCGTTGTTGCCTTAAACAATGGTGAAGCTGACGTTATCGATGGTATTGATGCAACTGTTGTTAAACAGATTACTGATGCCGGAAACAAGATTTTCCAAGCTCCGGGCATGAATATCAACTATATGGCTTATAATACTTCACGCAAACCTTTCAATGACAAAAATCTCCGTACAGCTATTTCTCAGGCCATTAATGTTCCTGAACTGGTGAAGAGCCTCTATCAAGGATATTCCGAACCTGCAACATCGATCTTGCCAACCTTTATGGAAGGGTATGACAAGAGTGTTTCCCAAGTTGCCTATGATCCTCAAGCTGCAGCGAAAGCTTTGAAAGCTGCCGGCTTAACCACAGTACACATGATTACCTATACCAATCCCAGACCTTATAATACGGCTACCGGACAGGGCTTGGCCGAAGCTATTCAAGGCTATCTCTCTAAAGTCGGAGTTACGGTCAAACTCGATTCCTATGACTGGACTACTTATAAGCAAAAAGTTAAAGCAGGGGATTATGACATTGCTTTCTATGGTTGGGTTGGGGATAACGGAGACCCGGATAACTTCATGAATCTTTTATCAGATCCCGATCCGACGATGAATATTGCCCTTTATAACAATCCACAATTTAACGCCTTAATTAAAAAAGGTGTATCGACCCCAGCAGGTGACGCACGCAATGCGATTTACACTCAATTGGAAAAAATCGCTGCCGCTGATGCAGTATGGCTTCCGATCTCCCACGCACAAACTCTGTGTGCATACAGACCTAATGTCCAAAACTTCTATTTCCATATGACAGGTATAACTCCGTTTGCAGGCGTATCGAAGAAATAACTTTGGTGTAGTTCTTTATAATTTAGACTGCCGAGAACCGGTTTCAAGCCGGTTCCCGGTTTGTTTATTTTATGTTTTATTTGGGGAAAGGTTGTTGCTTATGCTCAGATATATCATAAAAAGAATATTGATGTTAATTCCCGTGCTTTTAGGGGTTTCGATTATTGTCTTCCTCATCATGCGTGTTTTTTCACCCGATCCTGCTCCCATTGTCTTAGGCCAGCATGCTACACTGCAGGCGGAAGAAGCATGGAGGCAAGTCAATGGCCTTAATGACCCAGTCTACTTGCAATACTATCATTATATCAAGGGTGCACTGACCGGTGACCTGGGTACTTCCTACTACACCAAACTACCTGTTGTCAAAGAAATTATGTCACGGTTTCCTGCCACCATCGAATTGGCAATTGTTGCAATTATTCTGGCTTCTTTTTTTGGTATTGTAATTGGTGTCATTTCTGCCGTCAAAAAGAACTCGATTTTCGATAATGCCGGAATGTTCCTGGCACTGATCGGGGTTTCCATGCCTATCTTTTGGCTCGGAATTTTGTTAATTATCTTGTTTTCCGGCACCTTACACTGGCTTCCCTCCAATGGCCGCATTAATCCGCTGCTGGAGCCGTCGCACGTTACGGGCTTTTATCTCCTTGACAGCTTGATAACAGGCAATATGGATTCTTTCTTTAATGCCTTGAAACATATTATTTTGCCTGCCAGTGCTTTAGCTATGTATTCCATGGCCATTATCACCAGAATGACGCGTTCCAGTATGTTGGATACTTTGCAGCAGGATTTTATCCGAACCGCAAGAGCCAAAGGGGTTCCGGAAGGCAAGGTGATCCGCAAGCATGCCTTACGCAACGGCTTAATTCCCATTGTCACAGTCATTGGCCTGCAGTTAGGAAGTCTTCTCGGCGGGGCTGTATTGACAGAAACGGTTTTCTCCTGGCCGGGAATTGGCGCTTATACTGTGGAATGTATTCTGAAATCTGATTTTCCAGTGGTTCAGGGTGTGGTTTTACTGGTAGCTACGATCTATGTATTAATGAATCTCATTGTCGATGTGGTTTATGCCTTCCTTGATCCGCGTATTAAATATTCTAAAAAAGAGGTGTAGCTTGTATGGAAACAAAGTATCGATCGAATCCCGATGAAAATCCACAGGCTGCAGAATACGTGGAAAAACCGGAATCGCAGCTAAAAGCAATGTGGGAAACGCTCCGACAGAACAAAGCCGCAGTTGTTGGTCTGATTATTATTGGGATTTTGGCACTTATTGCCCTCACGGTTTGGGTGAGTGAACTCATGGGTAAACAGATATTACCTTATGACCCTAATTATTCCGATATGACAAAAAGTTTTATTAAACCTAACGCCCAGCACTGGTTTGGTACGGATCAACTAGGCAGGGATATGTTCAGCAGAATACTTGACGGGACGAAAATTTCCTTATTTGTGGGTATTTCGGCCGTCGCCATTTCGCTGACCATTGGGGTTGTCTTTGGTTCTATTGCAGGTTATCGCGGCGGCAAGACAGATACGGTGATCATGAGGTTTATGGATATGCTGCTGTCAATTCCGCAGATCCTGCTGGCCATCGCCTTTATGGCCGCTTTGGGCAAAGGAATCGATAAAGCGATTATTGCCATCGGGCTGGTATCGATTCCGGAGTATGCCCGCATTGTGCGCGGCAGTATTCTTTCAGTTAAAGAAAATGATTATGTTCATGCTGCCAAAATTATGGGTAACAAAACGAGCCGCATTATCTACAAACATATTCTGCCCAATGTTATTTCCGTGATCGTTGTCAGGGCAACTTTGGGTATTTCAACTGCAGTGTTGGATACGGCAGCCCTTGGCTTTCTGGGTCTTGGAGTACAGCCGCCGTTTGCTGAGTGGGGCGATATGCTTGGCCGGGCCAGAGGCTTTATTTTCTCCTCGCCTTATACACTTATTTTTCCCGGTCTTGCCATCACGATTACGGTGCTGGCCTTTAACCTGTTGGGTGACGGGCTGCGGGATGCCCTTGATCCTAAATCCAGAATAAAATAAGGGTGGTGAACAGGATGTTGCTGGAAGTGAAAAATTTGACCACGGAATTTAAGCTGAAGCGCGGCATAGTTAAGGCTGTCGATGATATCAGCTTTACGATAGATAAGGGAGAAATTCTGGCCATTGTCGGCGAGTCCGGCTCGGGCAAAAGCGTCACGTCCCTTTCCATTATGGGGCTCTTGCAAAATCCGGGCAGGATAAGCGGCGGACAGATTTTGTATAAATCCCAGGACTTAAGCAAGTTGAGCAAAAAAGAACTGCAAAAGCTGCGGGGCAACCAAATTTCTATGATATTTCAGGAACCCATGACATCCCTCAATCCGGTCTGGCGCATTAAAGACCAGATCATGGAAAGCATCATGCTGCATATGAAGCTTTCCAAAAAGGAAGCCTTGGCCCGAACCATTGAGATGCTGGAAACAGTCGGAATACCGTCGGCAGCTCAGCGGGCCAACGATTATCCTCATCAGATGAGCGGCGGCATGCGCCAAAGAGTGATGACGGCGATGGCCCTGGCCTGCGATCCGGAACTATTGATTGCCGATGAACCTACGACAGCTCTTGATGTGACCATTCAGGCCCAAATTCTGGAACTTATCTATCAAATGAGGGAAAAGTTCCATATGGCGGTTATGCTGATTACCCATGATTTAGGGGTGGTTTCCGAAGCGGCTGACCGGGTTATTGTCATGTACTGCGGCAAGATCATGGAAGAAGCGGATGTGAAGACTCTTTTCAATCATCCCATGCATCCCTATACGATAGGTTTAATGCAGTCCATTCCGCAAATTGATGATGACAGTGATAAGCGTCTTTATATGATCAAAGGCATGGTTCCCAATCCTCTCGATATGCCCAAAGGCTGTCCCTTTTCAGATCGCTGCGATCAAAGTATGGAGCGCTGCACTCAAGAAATGCCGCAATTACAGGACCTTGGCGGGCATAAGGTGCGCTGTTTCCTATATGACGCTAAGGAAGGGGGATCGAAGTAAAAATGAGCGAAGTGTTGATGGATATTCAAAACCTTGCCAAACATTTTGTAATCGATACCAATTTCCTTGGCAAGCCCGTTTCTGTATTAAAGGCCGTTGATGGCGTGTCCTTTAGTATAAACCAAGGTGAGGCTTTCGGACTGGTCGGCGAATCGGGCTGCGGCAAAACGACTCTTGGCAAAATCCTTGTAAATCTATACCGGCCAACGAACGGTAAACTCATATTTGAGGGTAAAGATCTGACTGGTCTCAATGAAGAGCAGAGACGCTCTTATTGCAAGGATATCCAAATGATTTTTCAGGACCCCTACGCTTCCTTGAATCCGAAAATGACCATTGGCGACATTATTGCGGAACCCATTATTATTAATGGCTTGCTGCCAAGAAATCAGGTGGAAGAGCGGGTAATCTACCTTTTAAACTGTGTGGGGCTGGCCCGACACCAGCGTAACCGCTATCCTCATGAATTCTCAGGAGGCCAGCGCCAGCGTGTGGGCATTGCCCGCGCTCTGGCGGTAGAGCCTAAGCTTATTGTATGTGACGAACCGGTGTCTGCTTTAGATGTGTCCATTCAAGCTCAAGTCTTAAATTTGTTAAGTGACTTGAAAGAAGAGTTTGGCCTGACTTATCTCTTCATTGCCCATGGCTTGAATGTCGTAAAACACATTAGCGACCGTGTAGGCGTCATGTATTTGGGCAAATTAGTAGAGATCGCGCCGAAGAAAGAACTTTATTCCAATCCCCTGCATCCCTATACCCAAGCCCTGCTTTCCGCTATCCCTGTTATTAACCCTGAGAAGAAGATGGAACGTATCATTCTGGAGGGTGACGTCCCCAGTCCCATAAACCCTCCTGCAGGCTGCCGGTTTTCATCCCGCTGCTTTAAAGCGCAAGAAAAGTGCAAACTCAGTGAACCGATATTTAAGGAAGTTTCTCCCGGACACTTAGTCGCCTGCCATTTGTTTGAATAATTTTATTCTTGTTCTAATAAATTTAGCAGAACCGGACATACTAACTCAAGTTTCTCACGTATCAGCTTTTACAAATTCAGTGATTAAATTAGGTAGGACATTCAAGGTATCTCAAGGACGACTATTATTCAAAAGTCTTGTCCCATTTTGAGGTAATCTCATTTGGGGCATTGCGCAGGGGACCTCCGGACGCGGAGGTCCTCATTAATTTCTTTGGCAAAATTGGGTAAGAAATAGTTTCCATGACGGCTTAACATTTTCTAAATATCTTTTACACTAAATCCTAACAGTCTTGGTTTATCCTATAAAAGGACTCACTATAAGTTGGGACACTAGACGGACTCTGACGATCCTCAAAATAGCTGTGTTGAGTGACGACCATAATTTGGCTTAATTTGGAGGTGATTTTTCAGTGTTTTTTTCTTGACTGGTACTGCTCATCATACTACTATTACAAGTAATAGTATGATAGAAATTGGGTGAGAGTATGTTATCAAATAATGAACTTATGTTGTTAAAATTCGTAAAGGCTAAACCGTCTTATGCTTATGAAATAGAAAAGATGATTGAGGTCCGAGAAATTAGAACATGGGTAAAGATTGGAGGTACAACAATCTATCAAGCCTTGGATAGGTTATGCAATAAAGGACTTCTTAAATTTGAAATTGAGAAAGAAGGCAACATGCCTCAAAGGAAACGCTACTACATAACGGATCAGGGTAATAAAGCGTTTGATAAAGCCACGGAAAAAATACTGAAAAACAATGAGTATTATTATTTTGATTTAACCGTCGGATTATTTTGTCGTCATTTAATGGACCCGGAAGTATTTAAGCAAAGCATTCAGGAACGATTAAAGAACCTCAATAATTTTGTAAATCATTTTAATGAAAAGTTTGAAAAGACAAAAGAACTCTATCCAACGAAGAGGCTTATGGTCAAAGAATATCTTTTATCCCATTACCAATTAGAGCAGCAGTTTCTTGAGAAAATCTTAAGGGAGATGGATGAAAAGGACGAATAACATTGAAGGGTACTCTTTAAACTTTAATTAAAAGTTTCTTTAACAACATAATATACTATCAGATGTTTGGAGGTTAATTTGGTGGGTGTTACTGAACTGTCGATAAAACGGCCTGCGACGATCATAATCATTGTCATTTTACTCCTTGGCCTGGGTATCATTGGCTACAACAGCATGGGAGTAGACATGCTGCCTTCGATGAATATTCCTGTCATTACAGTATCAGTCAGCTATACTGGGGCAGGTTCTGATGAGATTAATAAAGAAATTGTCATGCCTATTGAGAATGCCGTTTCCGGGATAAGCGGAATTGATACCCTCTCTTCGACGGCTCGGCAAGGCTCAGGCACAACGGTTATAACCTTTACCCAGAATACGAATATTAACTCAGCCCTTATGGACGTGGAAAAAGCTGTGGACAGAGCTCAGAGACAATTGCCGACAGCTGCAGATAAACCGATCATCCAAAAGATTGACCCCAATGCCTCTGCTGTCCTGATGCTTACTGTATCCGGGGCAACCTCTTATGATGAAATTTATAATGTGGCTTATAACGTCCAGCAGGGTCTTCAGAATCTCCCCAATATTGGCCAAGTATCTCTTCTGGGAGCAAACGCTAAGCAGCTGCAAGTAAAACTGGATAAATCCGCTGTTGAATATTATGGGATTAACCTTAAAACATTAATGGCCTTAATTGGCTCCGAAAACGTGAATACCCCGGCAGGGGACATTGTTCAGGGGCAAAGTGACTTAACGGTGGACATGGTCGGGGAATTCCAAAATATTGATGATGTCAAAAATATCATGGTTCCGACCAGTAACTCCGGCAGTGTTCGTTTGGGCGATATCGCTCAGGTTAATTTTGACTATCCGACGAATGATACCTCCATTAAATTAAACGGCAAAAATGCCATAGCCATAAGCGTTCAAAAACAAAGTGATGCCAATGTGGTGGAAACGGTTGACGGAGTTAAAAATGAACTGGTCAATATTAGAAAAACTCTTCCCAAAGGAGTTGATCTGGGCATTGCCTACGACACCACAACCTCTATCAAGGCTTCAGTCAACAATATTAAGGAAAATATTATCGAAGGTATTATCACCACGGCCTTAGTATTATTCCTCTTTCTGCGCAACTGGCGTTCATCACTTATTGTCTTGATTGCCATTCCAACGTCCCTGATCTCAACTTTTTTTGCCATGTACGTCTGCCATTTTACGCTCAATATGATGTCCCTTTTAGCCTTATCCCTTTGCATTGGAATTTTGGTGGATGACTCCATCGTAGTCCTGGAAAATATTATCCGGCATCGGGAAATGGGTAAAAGTCCGGCACAAGCTGCTCTGGATGGGCGGCAAGAAATTGGGATGGCGGCAGTAGCCATAACTCTCTGCGATGTTGTTGTTTTCACACCGGTAGCCTTTGTATCAGGAACCTCGGGAGCACTGTTTAGGGAATTTGGTCTTACTGTGGCTTTTGCAGCCTTATTTTCTCTCTTTATTTCCTTTACCGTAACCCCTATGCTTTCGTCAAGAATTTTACGTGACGAAATTAATCCCTTTGATTCTGAGGGAAATAGTAAGTTAAAAAAATACCTTCTCAAGGTCTTGGAGCGCTCAAGATTATTCCAAAAGGCCAAAGAGTTACATCCCTTCGAAAAAGCGACAGAGCTTTATAAAACGTCTCTGTTGTGGTCCTTGAAGCACCGGCTGAAAATTATCGCTGTCTTTGTCATCGGAGTTGTTGCTAGTATTGCTTTACTGCCCTTAGGAGCTATCAAGACAGAATTTATTCCCCAGACCGACAACAATCAGCTGTCCGTCAATCTTTTGCTTAATCCTGGGTCCAGCCTAGAGCAAACTGAAAGCAAAGCAATCATTGTGGAAAAATACTTACACACTTTGCCGGAAGTTACCAGCGTTTTTTCCAGAATAGGCGGCAGTGATAAATCTACGGCTAATTTCGTGGTGGGGCTTGTGGATAAAAGTCAGCGCCAGAAGACCCAAGCCCAAGTGGGTGATGAAATTCGCGGTTGGAGTAAAAGACTAACGGGTGCCAGCGTCTTTGTCTCTCAAGCATCCATGGGTGCAGGGGGATTTGGCTTCGGCGGCGGCGGCCGAGGCGGCGGCGGAGGTATCCAGATAAATCTGGAAGGCAGCGATAACACGGTTTTAAAAACTATCTCTTATAAAATTGAAAACTTAGTAAAATCAATACCGGGTGTCGTTGATGTTAACAACTCTGTAAGACAAAATGAAAATGAAATTAGGGTCAATGTTAACCGGCTGGCCTGTAATCAGTACGGCGTATCTCCTTCCGACGTTGCATCAATTCTGAGAACAAGTATCGCAGGATCAACAGTAGGAGAATACACGGACAGTGACGGTACCTCCCACGATATCGTTGTAAGTTTTGAAGATAACCAGATAAAAACTCCTGCAGACATCGGTTCGATTAAGATTATGAATGCCGCGGGACAGCAAATTGCGTTGAATCAGGTTGCCTCTATTGTCATGGCAGATAGTCAAAAAACGATCTCCAGGCAGGATAGGTTGGAAGTTATTAATATCACGGCCAATTTACAGCAGAATGTGGCTTTAGGAACGGCTAATGCGGAAATTCAGAGCAAACTGAGCACAATTTCCTTGCCTTATGGCTACAGTATTAAATTTGGCGGAAATCAAAAAAGCATGTCTGACTCTTTCGGAAGCCTTGGCGAAGCTATGGCAGGATCCATCGTACTTGTTTATATGATTCTTGTCATACTCTATGAATCATTCCTAACCCCTTTAATCAGAATGCTTTCCTTGCCTTGTGCAATCATCGGAGCCTTTATCATGCTGGCTATTACAAGAAACACATTGAACTTGACAACCATGATAGGACTGATTATGCTCGATGGTTTAGCGTCTAAAAATGGGACGTTGCTTATTGACTATACCAATACCCTGATGAAGAGAGGCAAATCCTTAAGAGAAGCCTTGATTGAATCGGGAACAACTCGACTGAGACCGATCATTATGACATCACTGACGATGATCGTAGGAATGCTGCCCGCTGTATTTACGTTCGGTCAGGGCAGCGAGATGAAAGTTGGGATGGCTCTTGTCATTATCGGGGGCATGATCGCCTCAACGATATTCACTCCTATTATCTTGCCTGTAGTATATACCGTCCTGGATGATATGAAGCACCGTCCTCGCAAGAGACGAGAGATTTTAAAACATACGGAGGCTTAAGAGTGATGAGATTTGTTAAAAAGCGTATGGCAATTTCAGTTGTGAGTATTGGTATGTCATTCATTTTAACCGCTTGTGGGACGGCGGCGCCCAAACAACAGAGTGCCGTCAACGTTCATGCTGTACAGGCTGCTACAGGTTCAATAATAACAAATGTTGAATATTCCAGCGTCTTAAAACCATTTCAGACGATCGCCATTTCCCCTAAAATTGCCGGAAAGGTTGCAACGGTGCAAGCCAATGTAGGTGATGAGGTGCAGCAGGGTCAGGTATTGTTTACACTCGACTCAAGTGACTTACAGGCTCAGCTTCAGCAGCAGCAGGCAAATCTGGAAGGAAGCCAAGTAAATTATGATAAAGCACAGGGATCAGGTTATCAGCAGCAATTGCTTCAAGCAGAACAAACTCAGCAAAATGCTCAAATAACGTATAATAACGCTCAAGATACTTATAGTAAAGACCAAACGCTGTATAACGCCGGAGCACTGTCGCAGCAAAGCCTGAACAACGATAAGAAAAGTCTTGATGAAGCAACTGTCGCTCTGAATTCGGCCAACGCCAACCTCAATCTGCTCAAAGAACAATCAGGTCCTCAGTCCGTTCAAGCTGCGGCAGCCCAAGTAAAGCAAGCACAGTCGGCCGTAAACTATGCACAAGTTCAGGTTCAAAACACAACGATTACTTCACCGATTACCGGGACCGTTTCAACTCGTAATGTTGAGGTGGGAGAGATTGCCTCCAGTGCGACTCAAGCCTTTACAGTCATTGATACTAAAACCGTGGTTGCTGAGATTAATGTCCCGGATACGACGGTCACCCATCTCCAAAAGGGTCAAACAGTACCGGTTAAAATCAGTGCTCTGAATAACAAAACCGTCAATGGGACGATCAATATTATCAGTCCTGCTGCCGACAAAACAAATTCCTACGTTGTTGATGTCAATATAGATAATACTAATAATGAATTAAAAGCAGGAATGTATACCACTGTGGTTCTTCCGGCACAAGAAAAGGATAATATCCTGACGGTACCCAACGAGGCAATTTCCATAGAGGATGGAGTTTCATATATTTATGCCGTTGTAAATAACACAGTTGACAAGATTCCGGTACAAGTTGGGATCTCCAATGATACAATGTCCGAAATAGTCAGTGGTTTAAAACCAGGCGAAAATGTAATCACTGAGGGTCAAATTTTCTTAAATAACGGAGAGAAAGTAAAAATCTCCAAAGATAACACGTCGAATACAGCTAAAACAACGAACGCAACGAACTCGACGGATGCTTCTAACACGAACAAAACTAACCCAACTAAAAAGTGATTTTGCAAATCGTAAGACTCCCGTTTTCAGAAGTGGGATTGTGTCCCCCGTACGCCGTTTCGTGAGGGCAGAATCCCACTTTGCCATGAAGTCTTCCTTTTGGTATAGGCGGTTTCGGCGCTACCCCCCACTGGAGACTACTGTCAGCGAAGTCCTTGTGTCCAGCTTTTGCTGAAAAAGTTAGAGAAGCAGGAGAGCTATGGATATCTATAAACGCTATATAAAAAAGTATCGCTTATTATTTTTAACGGCAGTGAGCTGTGTGTTTTTTGAAGCTCTGTGTGATTTAATGCAGCCCACGATTATGGCGCGCATTATCGACGATGGTGTAAAAAACGGGCAAGTGGCGACAGTAATTAGGTTTGGGCTGCTGATGTTGGGGATTACTGCCGCCGGGGCCTGCTTCGCAGGTACTCGGAGTGTTTTGGCAAGCAAGGTATCCCAAAGTTTTGGGGCTGATTTACGCTACGATGTCTTTGCTAAAATCATAGGTTTTTCTGAGATAAGTTCGGATAAAATTGAAAGCGGCTCCCTGATAACCCGGATGACCAATGATATTTCGCAGGTGACCCAGTTTATCAACGGAATGATGAGGATTTTTTTCAAAGCCCCCATCACTTGTTTAGGGAGTATGATTCTGGCGGTTATGTTGAGCCGCCAGATGAGCATAATCCTCTTTCTTGTGGTGATTATCGTTGCAGTGTTCATTGTCATTAGTATGAAACTAAGCTACGTGCGTTTTGCGAAAGTTCAATATGCCATCGATAAAGTAAACTCCGTTGTTCAGGAATACCTGATGGGTGTACGCCTGGTCAAGGCCTTCGGACGGTATGGGGATGAGGAAGAAAAGTTTGATGGCGCTAATTCCGATCTGGCTGATAAAACGGTGTCATCACAAATTGTTATTGCATATTTTTCTCCCCTGATGTCACTGACTATTAATTTGGGAATTGTATTAATTCTTTTCATCGGAAGTATTCTCTTCCGCCAGAGCAATATCGAAGTGGGAAAAATAGCCGCTTTTATCAACTACATGACTCAGATTCTAGCGTCTTTGATTATGATCACGAATATTTTCAATGTATTTGTCAGGACAAAGGCATCCACCGAAAGAATCAACGAAGTATTAAGCAGCGAAGAGGACTTCAAAGGCTCCCAACAAGAGTTAAGCTATGCGTCGGGAGACCTTGAATTTAAAAACGTAACCTTTGCCTATCCTAACGGCAGCGGCTTGCCGACCCTACGAAATCTCTCCTTCAAGATTCATTCAGGAGAAACCTTAGCCGTCATCGGACCTACCGGTTCGGGAAAATCGACCCTGGCCTGGCTTAGTCTTCACTTTTACGATGTCTTAGAAGGTGCGATTTATTTTAACGGTCTGGATGTTAAGACTCTTGACAGTAATATCTTACGGGAAAATATTGCTTTAGCCCCGCAAAAGAGTATGTTGTTTTCTGGGACTGTATTTGAAAATATTGCCTGGGGAAATCCCCAGGCTTCTCAAGAAGAAATCGTAAAAGCAGCCCAAGCAGCTCAGGCCGATGGATTCATTCGGAATATGCCGGCTCAATATGACAGTAATTTAGGTCAGGGTGGGGTTAACCTTTCTGGCGGTCAGAAGCAGCGTATTTCTATCGCTAGAGCTCTGGTGAAAAATGCGCCGGTTTTAATTTTAGATGATTGTACCAGTGCGTTGGATGCGGTAACTGAAGCGAAAGTGCGGCAGGCGATTAAACAGTTCGATACTCATAAAACAGTGATTATGATCACTCAAAGGATAGGAACCGCAATGTTTGCCGATAAAATCCTTGTGCTTGACAATGGAGTTAATGTTGGATTTGGAAGTCACCAGGAATTGCTCCAATCCTGTATAACGTATCAAGGGATTTTTGACTCACAAATCGGCGGCGACTTGAAAGGGATTGCTTATGGCTAAAGAAATCAATAAGAGTTATGAGAATATGCCTAATTTAGGGAGAATGGGCGGCGGAGGCCCCAGACGTTTTGCTCCCACCGCAAAACCTAAAAATACAAAAGCAACGCTGCAGCGGCTTTTTGGAATTTTTATGGTATGGCGCAAATCATTCTTTTTAGCGATTGCTTTAACCATTACCTCAGCCACAGCGGCTCTTTTTACACCCTATTTGTTAGGGAAGGCAATCAATACCTTCGATCCCAAAACAAATCTGGTAAATATGCCCCAGTTGCTGAAAATACTTCTGATGCTAGTGTCTTGTTACTTGGTTGGCTGGTTGATTGATACGTCAAATGGCATGCTCATGGCTAAAGTCACTCAGAAACTGGTTAAATATATAAGAACAGAGCTGTTTGCCAAACTTCAGAAAATCCCCCTGGATTTTTTTGACACTCGATCTCATGGAGATACCATGAGCAGGATCACCAACGATGTTGATAATATCAGCAGCACGATTTCTCAAACAACGACTCAGCTCATAGCGAGCCTATTCACAATCACCGGTTCCTTTATCATGATGCTCGTTCTGAGCCCGATTTTAACCCTTGTGGCCATGGTTTCCATACCTTTGTTCACCATATTAACCAGGACCATTGCCGGTCACAGCCGCAGGTATTTTTTAGGACAGCAGCAGAAATTGGGCGCATTAAACGGCGTGATTGAAGAGAACATTATCGGACTTAAAATGGTCAAAGCCTTCAACCGCCAACAAAATGTTTTAGCTGATTTTGACCATCTCAATCAGGAACTTTGTGATTATTCCACGAAGGCTCAGATCTGGGCCGGTTTCATGATGCCGTTTATGAATGTTATTAATAACCTTAGTTTTACCTTTATCGCCTGTGCCGGAGGAATTCTGTCAGTCAAAGGAATCATAAGCATTGGCGTAGTTGTCAGTTTTCTGACCTATTCTAAACAATTTGGCCAGCCTTTAAATAATATCGCCGGGATGTTTAATAACATCCAGTCGGCATTGGCGGGTGCAGAACGAGTCTTTGAAATCATGGATGAGCGGGAGGAAGTTCCTGATAAAATAGGAACTGAGGACTTGGTGAATCCCCAAGGAAATGTAGAGTTTCGCGATGTGTCATTCTTTTACAATCCCGGCACACCGGTATTAACCGGAATAAATTTTAAGGTCAGTCCCGGTGAAGTCATTGCCTTAGTCGGTGAAACGGGAGCTGGGAAAACAACCATCGTCAATCTTCTGACTCGCTTTTATGAATTGAATCAAGGTAAAATTCTTATTGACAACAAAGATATTACGGAAATAACCAGGAAGAGTCTAAGAAGTTGTTTCTCCGTAGTACTGCAAGATACTTGTTTGTTCAGCGGTACCATCTACGATAATATTCGCTATTCCAGACCGAGTGCCTCGGATGAGGAAGTCAAAGAAGCGGCAAGACTGGCGCATGCGGATGAATTCATATCCCGCTTGCCTAAAGGCTATGACACGCTTGTAACAGCCAGTACGGATAACCTTAGTCAGGGACAGCGCCAACTGCTGGCCATTGCCCGGGCCATCCTCTGCGATGCTCCAATCTTAATCTTGGATGAGGCCACAAGCAGTGTTGATACCAAAACGGAAAAGGAAATTCAGCAGGCCTTGCTTACTCTGATGAAGGATCGCACGAGCTTTTTAATTGCCCATCGTCTTTCAACGATTCGCGATGCCGATAAAATATTGGTCATCGGCGAGGGCAAGATCTTGGAAAGCGGAACTCACGCTGAACTTATGGAAACTAAAGGAGTTTATTATAAAATGGTCATCAGCCAAATGGGCTATGATGAGAGTTTGGGACTGACTGCGGGTATAATCTAGTTTAGCCAATGGTAAGGGTAGCGAGTTGCGTATTTTCCTTGCAAACAAGATAGTTATGACAATACTTGTAGTATATCTGAGGGCCTTTTAGGGGCTCTTTTTTTTGTACTATCAGGACCTCATGCCGCTGCTTAGCACCAGCGGATGATGAAAACAGGACAATGCCTTCGAGTCGGGTAGCATCGCTCACATCGTTCACCCAGCATTACGAGACTTGCTCACTTGCTTGCGCGGGAACTATCTTCAGCGGATACGTATTCTTTGAAGATAGAGGGGACCACGGCTGCACTTTCCCCAACCAAGCCTTTTGAGCTTTACCGCCTCTCCCTGCAATGGGTTCTCTCTTGTGGGCGAAGCTACCTTCCTTTGAGGCCTATTGTGTTCGGTTTAGTTTTTCAGAGTAGCAAAAGAAAATGAGTATCTCATATCGTTGACAAAGAACTATAGATGTTATATAGTGCATTACATCAGTAATGTACTATATAACATCTATATATTTAGGAAGTGAGAACGTGATCCTAAATTCCGACAGCATGAAGCCAATCTACATCCAAATATCCGAATGGCTGGAAACGGAAATATTGCGGGCTAACCTTAAAGAAGAGGAACGTATCTATTCGCAATATCAACTGGCAGAAATGTTCAATATTAATCCTGCCACTGCGGCTAAAGGGCTAAATATTCTGGTGGATGAAAATATTGCCTTTAAGAAGAGGGGGTTGGGGCTCTTTGTATCGTCCGATGCCAAAAAATTCATTCTTCATAAACGCAGAAGCCAGGTTTTAAATCAGATGATTAAAGAGCTTGTGCTTGAAGCGAAGCAATTAGATGTCAAAAAGACTGAATTGATGGATCTAATAGAGAAGGCTTGCGAAGAGATTGAGGGGGATAAGGAATGACAGTTATCCAGGGGGAGAATCTTACTAAATCCTACGGCAAAATTTTAGCCTTAGATCATTTGACCTTCCAAATCGAAGAAAATAAACTCACCGGTCTGATTGGCAGAAATGGAGCGGGAAAAACAACATTGTTGAAAATTATAGCGGGTTATTTGCAGCCCACCCAGGGAGAGATTAAGGTTTTTTTCCAGAATCCTTTTAACAGTCTTCAGGTTTCAGCCAACATTATCTTCATAGATAACCACATGATGTTTCCACCAGCCTTCAGGCTGAAGGATATTTTAAGTGAAGTTTCCCGATTCTATAACAATTGGGATAAAAAACTTGCTCAAAGATTATTTGATTATTTTTCTTTTAACCCCAAACAGCGGCATAGCAGCTTGTCCAAGGGTAATCAAAGTACGTTTAACATGATAATCGGCCTTGCGGCCCATTGCCCGCTGACAATCTTTGATGAGCCGACAAGCGGGATGGATTCCGCTGTAAGAAAGGACTTTTATCGAGCTCTGCTTAAGGACTACCTTGAATATCCTCGTACCATAATCCTATCCAGTCATTTGCTGAGTGAAGTAGAGGATATTTTAGAAGATATTCTTCTTCTTAGAGAAGGGACTAGATGCCTTCATCAGTCCGTTCTTGATCTCAAGGAATATGCACTTGGTCTTAAAGGACCGAAGCAAAGGGTTATAGAGGGGCTTGAAGGTAAGGAAATTCTTTATTCTGAGGAGTTCGCCCAGGGAAGCCTGTATGCAGTGATAAAGAATCAAGGCTTAACCTCTCAGGAGTTTGTTAAGCAGGAGGATCTTGAATTGCTGCCGGTGCCCCTTGAAGACCTATGCATATATTTAACGGGCAATACCAAAGGGGGGATTGACCATGTCTTTAAACAATAATTTATTAACAGTCATTTCACGACAGTATGTCTACAAATTTAAAGCCAATGCATCCGGGGTCTTTTCTCTGATTGTTACCCAAGTTTTGGCTTTATTATTTTCTTTAATCGGAATTCAGAGCATGTCCAGCGGTTCTTCAACCTTGACTGTTAATGTTAAATATTATTCTGCAGATGTAATAATAACCTTTACGTTTATCTGGATTTTTTTCATGGCGTTAAGATTGACGTCAATTCAAAATAAAACAATGGATTTTACTCTCGTAACAAATCGTTTATCAAGTAATTTGTCCAATATGGGGCTATTGCTGACTACGGTAATTTTCGGAAGCATATCCTCATCTTTAATGAGCTTTGTGCTTAAAATCATTATGTATTACGACTTTGACCGCTCTCAGATAGCGATTCGGGGTTTTTACCCGGTTTTTTCAGATATCTTGCTGGGGATTATCACCACAGGTCTTTATATGACTCTAATTGCAGCCATGGGTTATCTGCTGGGAATTTTAGTCCAAATTCATGTGCTTTTTATAGTACTTTACCCTTCAGCTCTCTTTGGGCTTGCAAGGGTAAATCCCCAAGCTTTAAAACGAATGTTTGATTTCTTTGCAACAGAAACGTCGCCCTTGATATTTATGATAAAGATTGTTTTCTCGTCCATAGTATTACTTTTCCTAAGTTGTTTATTTTCCAATCGAATGGAGGTAAGAAAATGAGTATCATTGTCTCCATATTGGTTATTGCAATTATAATTTTATTGACATCGAAACTTGGAATTCTACTTAACAGCTTTATGAGTTGGAGAAAAAGCGCAATTATAGCGGGTGTTTATCTTCTTGTTCTGATTATATCTGTTGGCATTGCAGCAATATTGCCCGATAATGGCTTTTTGCGAGTAGAGAATAACGATAAAGCGGGAAATGTGTCTGGGATTATCTCCAATATTAGATCAATAGATGATTTTATGGATCAACCTGGGCTGTATTTGAGCAGCCGTCAGACTTTTAAAATAGATCAAGAGAGGCCCCTTGGGTTTGTATCGAACTCACAACCTATTCAAGTGTATGTTGAAAAAAAAGATGTTGATGACAGTAAAATTGATGTTTTGACCTATAGTACCCCTTACTATGTCGGAGATACTGACTTTACGAAACTCCTCCAGCCCCCTAAAGTTTCCTTCCCGGGTGGATTATTATCAATCGAACCGGGTCATCAGACCCTAACGTTTAAATTATTTAAGCCAAATTTCACCTTGAGCCAATTCAAAGGACAAAATCAGGTGACCTTGGGAAACTCATTGAGCACTAATTTTGGTGAATCTGAAGTGTTGCTGAGAGTGCCAAAGAATTTGAAGATCGATGGAGGGACTAATTACTTGCTATACCACCTAAATTAAGGACTGATACAGATAAAGATTCCAACCCGCATATACCAATGTTCTGTAATCCGGTATATCAGGGTATATGATCACAAAAGGTCTTCTCTGGGGACTCTTATCGAGACGAAAATAACGTTCTTACGATATTGTACAATCATCTATATACGGTATCAGGTGTGACTTTTATCACACCAAAAGAATAGTCCCAGTCACAGTGTTCTTCCACGATTTGTTTTAAACTAACTCATGTAAGGTTGATTTAGAAAAACTTCAAATAAAATTTAGGGGGATGCACGAATGAGTATGTTTTGTTTTCAATGTCAGGAAACCGCTAAAGGAACCGGCTGCACCATCAAAGGAGTTTGCGGAAAAACCGAAAATGTAGCTAATTTGCAGGATCTTCTCATTTACACATTAAAAGGAATCTCCGTTTTTGCTGTTCAAGCAAGAGAACTGGGGATTGTAAAGCCTGAGATTAATAAATTCATTATGGAAAGCCTCTTCACCACCATTACCAATGCGAACTTCGACCGAAGCCGCATTGTGGCAAGAATTGAAGAAGGACTTAAACTCCGGGACGAACTTAAGCAAGCAATTATTAAAGCCGGCGGGACCATAGCGGCAGACTTACATGATGCCGCAACCTGGACAGCTCCTGCTGGGGAGTTTGAGCAAAAAGCAGCTAGCGTGGGAGTTTTAGCAACAGAAAATGAAGATGTTCGTTCGTTAAGAGAATTACTCACTTATGGTTTAAAAGGAATCGCTGCCTATGCGGAGCATGCCTATACCCTGGCATATAAAGATGATGGGATTTTTGCCTTCATTGAAAAGGCTTTAGCAGCAACCCTAGACAACACTCTGCCTGCCGATGCCCTTGTGGGTTTAGTCTTAGAAGCAGGAAAATACGGTGTAGAGGTTATGGCTCTGTTGGATAAGGCTAACACCACAACCTACGGAAACCCTGAGCTAACCAAAGTAAATATTGGCGTCAGGAACAATCCCGCCATTCTGATCAGTGGTCATGATTTGAAGGATCTTGAAGAATTACTAATTCAGACTCAAGGGACCGGGGTTGATGTCTATACTCACGGTGAAATGCTTCCTGCCCATTACTATCCGGCCTTTAAGAAATACGAAAATTTCGTAGGTAACTATGGTAATGCTTGGTATAAACAAGATAAAGAATTCGAATCCTTTAACGGACCGATTGTTTTAACCACTAACTGCCTCATTCCGCCTAAGGATTCCTACAAGGATCGTCTTTATACAACCGGTGTTGTTGGTTTTGAGGGAGTTAAGCACATCCCTGAGCGTGCCGATGGCCAAACGAAAGATTTTTCGGCAATCATCGCACAAGCTAAGAAATGCCCTCCGCCGACTGAAATTGAAACCGGTGAAATTGTCGGAGGCTTTGCTCACAATCAAGTCCTGGCCCTTGCCGATAAAGTCGTTGAAGCTGTTAAATCAGGTGCGATTAAACGTTTCTTCGTTATGGCTGGCTGTGATGGCCGCATGAAGAACCGTGACTACTATGCCAACTTCGCCGAAGCTTTGCCGAAGGATACTGTCATCCTCACGGCAGGTTGTGCAAAATATAAATACAATAAGCTCAATTTGGGAGACATCGGTGGTATTCCCAGAGTCCTCGATGCAGGACAATGCAACGATTCCTACTCTTTGGCAGTAATTGCTCTGAAACTCAAAGAAGTTTTCGGACTGGAGGATGTCAACCAACTTCCAATTTCCTATAACATCGCTTGGTACGAGCAAAAAGCTGTCATCGTCTTACTGGCTTTACTCTACCTTGGTGTGAAAAACATTCACCTTGGACCCACACTTCCTGCTTTCTTATCCCCCAATGTAGCCAAAGTCCTTGTTGAAAACTTTGGTATTGCAGGAATAACTAATGTCGAGGATGACCTGAAAATCTTTTTAGGTTAATCAACAAATTTATAGGAATATAAAGGGTTGCAATCAACTGGAAAAAACCAGTTGGTTGCAACCCTTTTTTCATACTATCCCATTTTCAAGAGTAATGCAGCTTTTATCAGACCAAGAGTTCGCAAATATTAATCAATATTATCCGCTAATTTTGCGTCCCTTGCCTTTTGTGCATAACGTTCAGCGGTTTCATACAGCGCTTGAACCTCCGATTCGGTCAGCTCTCTGACAACTCTTGCCGGGACTCCCATGAGCATAACACGAGGCGGATAGGTTTTGTTACCAGGGACGATCGCACCGGCAGCAATAGAAGTTTCTTCATTAATTACTGCACCATCGAGAACGATGGCTCCCATCCCGACAAGGGACCCCTTGCGGATGGTACATCCATGAACAATCGCGGAATGGCCGACGGTGACATGGTCTTCTATGATTACAGGCTGATTTCCGTTAACATGAATCGTAACTAAATCTTGAATATTGGTATATTCGCCAATCTGTATTTTTGCGAGATCGCCACGAATGACGGAGTTATACCAGACACTGGAATGCTCTCCGATTTCCACTTCACCCAGGACTTTACAACCGTCGGCAAGAAACACGTTGCCGGCAATCTGAGGTTTCTTCATAGTTTGGCTCATAAGAATTGCCTCCGCTCAATCAATATAATTAATTTGTGGATTTAAATAAATTATACTTTGAGATAATCTATAATGCCAGTACGGAATTGTTAGGATATTAGAATCCTAAATAGTTATGGATTATTGTAACAAAGTTTCCACTGGTCATGACGGTGAGCGGACGAACAATCGTTATAACTGCAACTCATTAAGTACACTCTAGCAGAGCGGTCTGTCTGATTGCCTCTGGGGTTACGGATATAAGAATATGAAAGTTCTGTCATAATTGCCATTTCAATGGGAGGAAAATGCATTTCTACGTCGAAAATAACTTCAATAATGGGTAAACTCAATTTTTAGATAATCAAGGAGTGTTTTCATGTCGGACATGACTTTTTCAAGCCAAGACTGGGAGCAGGCAATAATGCAAATCAAATCGATAATAGCTGCTCGTATTAATGTTAACAATCAAGGAGAAATCGAAGAAGTTCATGTTCTGGCTGGTTCAGGAAGAGCTCCTAAGCAAGTAGTACGAGATGTGGAATCTGTTATGGCTGCACAGTTTGGGTTACAGGTGGACCATAAGAAAATTAGTGTAGCGCAAGTCGGGGATGATGAGGAAAACAACGCACTCGCTGTTGTTGAGTCAACTCGACCAAAATTGGTTGGTGTGACCCTCAGAACCGTCAATGGTATGGCTGAAGTTAAAGTCGAGCTATTGTCTGGAGATAAGCTGATTGAGGGAATCGCAGACGGGCCATCTTCGGCCTACAACAAACTTCGCCTTTTCGTCGATGCAACCCTTAAGGCACTTACTTCCATTACTTTAAAAGAATTTTTATTTGTAACTGAAGATGTAGGCATTATGCGGCTGGCTAAACAAGAGGTCGCTGTAGTTTCTATAACCTTAATTGCTCCCATGGGAGAGCAGTCCTTGACCGGATGTGCATTGGTTCGGAGTGATGATCGAGAAGCAGTGGTCAAGGCGACCCTTGATGCAGTCAACAGAAAACTAAAATTTCTCATAAACGATTAACTTGCTAACTTTGGCCGACTTATTAACAATTAGAATTTGAATTCTGTTTGATTCCCTTGAGCGAAGCGGAAAAAGCAGCGGAACGGATAAAGAGCGGAGCGGTTAAACTATATCTTTGAAAAAAATCAAGGAGGTTTACCGCAATGAGCAAATTGTTAAAAGCTATTACTGTTCTCGTAACACTCGTTCTTGCCGGTGGCGCAAACTTCAGAATCTGATTGTGAAAGAGTCGGCCAAATAATTCTATAGAGGTATTGTAAATGAATACTTTATCTGGAAAATTTAAAATCCTTTTTATTTTTGGAATCTTGGCAGTTGCCAGCGAATCTCTGCCAGTTGCTCTTCCAAGAGGTGGATTTGTTACGGTTAATTATGCAGTTTGCTTTTCAGCAGCGATCCTTTTTCCTTCTTGTGGAGCTCTTATTGTTTCAGCTGTAGGAGGCCTATTTCCTTTAGGAAAAGCGTCTAAAGATGCGCCTCTATATAAACGGGTATTTAACGGTTCTCAATATCTATTATCGCAAGCAGCAGCTTTATATGTTTTAAAGCTGACGGGAATAGAAGGTTTTCATACAAAAGTATTTCCTTTAATAATATATATATTGGTAGCCTTTGTTTACATGATTACAAATATTTTTATAGTAACTATAGCTCTGGGCTTTCTTCAAAGAAAGTCTCCCTGGTCAATATGGATAAGTAATATGCGTTGGGCTTTGCCAAACTTCATGGCTCTTGTGCCGGTGGGCTATTTAATGGCCTTAATCTTTTATAATTATGGAGCCTTAGGACTTTTTCTGCTTTTTATCCCCCTCTTGGTTTGCCGCCATTCCTTTCAGCTCTATATGGATATGCGCGAAAATTACCTTAATACTGTTGAGGCTCTTGTTCAGGCGCTTGAGGCAAAAGACAAATATACGAGCGGACATTCCGCTAGAGTTGGGAAACTTGCTGTCGCTATAGCAGAAGAAATGAAGATGAATGAAGATAAGACAGAGTTTCTAAAATATGCGGCTGTATTGCATGACGTCGGAAAAATAGGGGTTAGCGAAATAATCTTAAATAAAGAAGGCAAATTGTTGGATTCTGAGTGGGAATCCATTCGCAGTCATCCGGTTATTGGGGAAACCATTATCAAAAGCATAAAATTCATGTTCGATATCGGACAAGTAGTTCGCCATCATCATGAGCGTTATGATGGAAAAGGCTATCCCGATGGGATTCAAGGAGAGGAAATTCCTCTGGAGTCTCGGATTATTGCTGTAGCCGATACGTATGATGCTATTACGTCAGATCGGAGTTACCGCAAAGGGAAGACTCATGAGGAGGCCATTGAAGAGCTGAAGAAAGTTGCCGGATCACAATTAGACCCTAAATTGGTTGAGGTTTTTTGTAAAGCCGTCACAACAGAATCGGCATACCAGGTAATGAATGCCGGGAAGGTTCAGATAGTTTCGTCCTACTGAGCACATTTGAATTTGACGGAAGTTGAGGTAAAGCATGCTTATTGAGACCTTGATTTTATCACTGATTATAAGTCTATTATGCGGAGGAAAACTAAGTCGTTTGGGTGAGCTGGCCTTGCGGGAGTTTTGGCTTGTCCTAATGGCTTTTTTATTACAAGGCATCGTTTATTGGGCGAGCCTGCGACATATTGGCCTGGTTACCGGTTGGTTAAGCTCGTTACTTGATACGGTGTCATATCTTTTGCTGCTGATCTTTACTTTACGAAATCGTTCTCTACATGGGATTTGGTTAATTGCTGGGGGAGTTTTTCTCAATACATTAGTAATAGCTTTAAATGGGGGTGCTATGCCCGTCGATCCCCTTTTTCTGCCGGAAACCAGCCGGAAGGCCTTGCTGGCCGGACAAGGTACCCATGGATTGATGACTGCAGCAACTCATTTAAAAGTTTTGGCGGATCGGTTCTATTTGGCTGTTCCTGGGCTTCAGAAACAAGTGTTTAGTATTGGAGATTGTCTTATTGATATAGGATGCTTTACGTTGGTTTTTAGGACGACAAGGAGAACAGTCAACAAGCAAGAACGGAAAACTACATAATTTCTTAAGTAATCTTTAATTTATTATTTTGAGATCTTTACTTAAAGGAAAGAACTTTAAAGAGGCCGTTGCATAATGAATATCTATCCGTTTTTATAAATAAAACCCTGCATATCAGTGGATGATTTAAACCACTATTTTTGCAGGGTTTTGTTTAGTATACCATATCTGATAATTAAAATTACATGATTTGGAATGAGAGTCGTGTAATCATCTCTTTAATAAATCACGGACAACTTCTCCCGCTATGAGCAACCCCACGACCGACGGTACAAAGGAGATACTTCCTGGAGTTTGACGCTTTTGTATCGTGATGGTTTCTTCGTTTTCGGAATTACTAGTCGTTGAATTGTCGGAAGAAGGAGCCGCCGGAGAGAATGAAGAAAGAGGGGCGATCGGGGGCTCGGAACTGAATACGACCTTAACGCCTCGAGTGATTCCTTCTTGACGCAGCAATTTGCGCATGGTTTTCGCAAGGGGGTCACCACTGGTTTTTGAAATATCACTGACCCGGTAATTTTCAGCTGTAAGCCTGTTGCCGGCACCCATACTTGAGATTAACGGTATTTCCTGTGCCAGACATTCTTTGACTAAAATTACTTTGCTGGAAACTGTATCGATGGCATCCACCACATAGTCCGGTTTCTTTTGCAGGAAATCATCAACATTTTCTGCTGAAATAAATTCTTTGAAGGTTTCAACTCGAGCCTCCGGATTTATCTCTTTGATTCGGTGTTTCATAACCTCTACCTTAGCTTCGCCAATTGTCGAGTGAAGGGCGTGGATTTGACGGTTGAGATTTGAAATACTAATCTCGTCGAAATCCACGAGAATTAAATGGCCGATGGCGGCGCGGGCAAGTGCTTCAACGGCGTAGGAACCGACTCCTCCTATTCCGAAAACGAGGACTGTGCTGTGATGAAGTTTCTCTAAGCCCTCGCTGCCAATTAAAAGTTCTGTTCTCGAAAATATTTGTTCCAATTAGATCCCCCGTTTAGATCTTTGTTTGCTGTTATTGTAGCATAACCGCCGCCAGATATGCTAACTTCTGAAGCAAAGGGGTGTTCTGGCATTACGTATTTGCCTAAGCCAAAGGTATTAATTCCATGACGAAAGTGAGACAGAAGAACCGTCCCGTCCTGCGTCCTGTGCCTGGATTCGATGAGAGAAGTGAGACACAAGTTGAGACACAAGAACTGTCCCCGTGTCTCGCGTGTCTCGCACCGTGTCTCAGCTGAGCTAAATTTTAGGGCGTTGAGTGAAGCTGGTGTGGAGAAGCTCATGGGCTCGTTCGCCATAAGGTTCGCCGATGTAGTTTTTGTAGAGCTCTAAGACGGCAGGATTTTCGTGAGATTTGCGGCGGGGCTTGGAACGATCCTCTTTGTAGATCGCGGCAGCACGGGCCTTAAGGATTTCCACATTTCCGTGATGATAAGGCTGACCGCCGCCTCCGATACATCCTCCTGGGCAAGCCATAATTTCTATGGCATCATATTGGGCTTCTCCCGATTGTATTTTCTCTAAAATTGTTCGCGCATTGCCTAGACCATGGGTCACTGCTATTTTAAAGTCTTGCCCTTCAATAGGGACTAAGGCTTCCTTAATTCCATCCATACCGCGAAGACTCTCAAATTCAACGTTTTCCAGCGGTTTCCCTGTCAACCACTCGTAGGCGGTTCTTAAGGCTGCTTCAATAACTCCTCCGGTCGTGCCGAAAACTACGGCGGCCCCAGTGGACTCCCCTAATGGATGGTCGAATTCTTCATCATTAAGACGTTCAAAGTGAATCCCCGCTTCTCGAATCATTCGCGATAATTCACGGGTGGTAATAACAATGTCCACATCCGGTGTGACGGGATCTTGCCCGAGTTCGGGCCGGGCCGCTTCATATTTCTTGGCGACACAGGGCATGACGGAAACAACGGTGATTTTCTGGGGATCAAGCCCGTAGGTATCGGCGTAATAGCTTTTGGCTAAAACACCTAGCATTTCATGAGGCGATTTGCACGTGGATGGAATATCTAAGAGATCAGGAAATTGATGTTCAAAGAACTTGACCCAGGCGGGGCAGCAGCTTGTCAGGATCGGCAGCCGGCCTCTATGTTTCAGGCGGTGAATGAGTTCCGTAGCCTCTTCCATGATGGTCACATCGGCTCCAAATTCCGTATCAAAGACCCGGTCAAAGCCGAGACGGCGAAGAGCAGCGACCATTTTACCGGTGACGATGGTTCCGGGTTCAAGGCCAAAGCCTTCCCCCAGAGCAACCCTTACCGCCGGTGCTGTTTCCACAATCACAAAGCGCGTCGGATCGTTGAGGGCTTTCCAAACCTTATCGACTTGATCCAATTCCATCAAAGCTCCCGTAGGACAAACGGCAATGCATTGTCCGCAGAATGTACAAGACGTTTCATGCTGAGGCAAATTGAAGGCAGTCTTCACCACCGTTTCAAAACCGCGCCCGACGGCGGAATAAACACCAACGGTTTGCACATCGTTACACATGGTTTCACAGCGCCGGCAGCGGATACATTTATTGGGGTCACGAATAATTGCGAGACTGGATTTATCAATTTCAAATTCAGACTCTTCGCCCTCGTAAGAGATATTTCGCACTCCAAGATCTGCGGCGAGAGCCTGCAGGTCACAGTCTAGATTCTTGGCACAAGTTAAACAAGATTTTGGATGATCGGACAGCAGAAGCTCCACCATGGTTCGTCTTGCCTGAATAGCTCGGGGAGTATCAGTTTTAACGACCATATTATTAAATACCGGCGTAGAGCAGGCCGGAGCCAAAGTTCGGCGGCCTTCTACTTCCACCAGACAGACACGGCAGGAGGCAATGTGGTTATTAAGCCTCATTTCATGTAAGTTCAAATAGCATAAGGTTGGAATATCGATATTAACAGTTCTTGCGGCATCAAGAATAGACATTCCTTCGGGTACGGCGAGCTGTATATCATTAATCGTTAATTGTACATCCATAGGGAGTCCTCCTTCTGGGGGCTTAATGGCGAATAATAGCGTCGAAACGGCAATTTTCCAGGCAGGCCCCGCATTTTAAGCAGCGTTCTTGGTCAATGCTGTGCAGCTCTTTAGGTGTTCCTGTGATGCAGCCTGCCGGACAGTTCTTAGCACAAAGGGTACATCCCTTGCATTTATCGGTAATATCAAATTTAAGCAAACTTTTGCAAACACCTGCCGGACAAGTTTTATCAACGATATGGGCTATGTATTCGTCCCGAAAATATTCAATGGTAGAAAGAACCGGATTAGGTGCACTTTGCCCCAGCCCGCAAAGAGAGGAATCTTTAATGGTTTTGCCTAATTTGACCAGTTGATCCAGATCATCAAGATTTCCTTTTCCTTCGGTTATTTTAGTTAGGATTTCATGGAGGCGTTTCGTACCCACCCGGCAAGCCGTACAGCGGCCGCAAGATTCATCCACCGTGAATTCCAAATAGAACTTAGCGATATTAACCATGCAATCGCTCTCGTCCATTACGATCAGACCGCCGGACCCCATCATGGAACCAATGGCGATTAAGGATTCATAATCAATGGGGGTGTCTAAATATTTTGTGGGGATACATCCACCTGAGGGCCCTCCCGTTTGGGCAGCTTTAAAGGTCTTATGATGCTTAATTCCTCCGCCGATATCAAAAATGATCTGCCGCAGCGTCGTCCCCATAGGGACTTCTACCAGACCAACGTTATTGACCTTTCCGGCTAAAGCGAAGACCTTTGTTCCTTTGCTTTTTTCAGTGCCAATTCCGGCATACCATTCAGCCCCTTTTAAAATAATGGGGGGAATGTTGGCCAAGGTTTCTACATTATTGACACATGTGGGCTTCCCCCAGAGCCCTTGCTCAGCGGGAAAGGGTGGTTTAACTGAAGGTTCGCCGCGGGCTCCCTCGATAGAATGGATGAGGGCCGTTTCTTCTCCGCAGACAAACGCTCCTGCGCCGTATTTGATTTCAATATCAAAACAAAAAGTACTGCCCAATATTTCTTTACCGAGCAACCCATACTGTTTTGCTTGTTTAATGGCAGTTTCTAAGCGGTGTATAGCCAGGGGATATTCAGCGCGTATATAGATAAAGCCGTGGGAGGACCCGATGGTATAGCCGGCGATCAGCATTGCTTCTAATACCGTATGAGGATCCCCTTCGAGAATTGAACGGTCCATAAAGGCACCGGGATCACCCTCGTCAGCGTTGCAGATAATGTAACGCTGATTTGCTTCATTGTTTCGAGCCAGTTCCCACTTCACGCCGGTTGGAAATCCCCCGCCGCCGCGCCCGCGCAGACCGCTTTTTTTGATAACGTCAACCACCGTCTCAGGAGTCATTTCGAATAAGACTTTGGACAAGGCTTGGTATCCGTCAACGGCAATATATTCCTTTATATCCTCAGGCGAAATTAAGCTGCAGTTGCGCAGGGCAATTCGCATTTGACTGTGATAGAAAGGAAGGTCTGAGATGATAGGCTTTTCTGTATTGGGATCTTTATAGAGCAGGCGTTCGAGGGGTTTGCCTTGAACGAAGTGTTCTTCAATAATATCCGGAACATCCTTGGGGGAAACCTCAAGGTAAAGAACATTGTCGGGGTGAACTTCAAGAATTGGTCCTTTTTCACAGAAGCCAAAACATCCCGTTTGCAGAACGTGAATTTGCTCAGAGAGCCCGCGCCGCTTAAGTTCTTTTTGAAATTCATCCACAATTTCAGGACTATCGGAGGCATGGCAGCCTGTTCCCCCGCAGACCATGACTTGTCTTGGCAATCCCTGGGCATCAGCGATTGAAATAGGATGGTCAGTTCGCCGGTTTTGAAGGAGAACCTGATGTTCGGCTTTAAGGGTGTTGAGATCTTCAAGCGTTTTAAGTTTCATGATAAGGTTCCTTCCTTCAAAGCGGGTTCCCGGTATTGATTTAAAATTTGTTTGATTTCTTCCGGATCTTTAAGGCGCCCATAGACTTTCCCATCGACCATCATTACAGGAGCGAGGCCGCAGGCCCCTACACAACGCAAGGAATCCAGTGAAAAGAGTTCATCGTCGGTTGTCTGTCCGGTTTTAATCCCCAGTTGTTTTTCAATTTCTTGTTGCAGTTTCTCCGACCCGCGTACAAAACAGGCAGTCCCCATACAAACATTCACCACATGCTTCCCGCGAGGTTTCATGGTGAAAAAGGAGTAGAAACTTACAACTCCGTAAACCTTAGCAGAAGGGATATCAAGTTTAAGAGCTATATGCTTCTGGACCTTATCCGGTAAGTAGCCAAAAAGTTGTTGAGCATGGTGCAGGATGGCAATTAAGTTTTCCTTTTTGTAAGGAAGGCTGTCAATGTACCGGTCTAGTTGTTGATAAGGATTATATAATTGGGAAGGGTTGCTGCACATAAGAATCCTCCTTCAAATAGAGCATAAAGATAGATTGCCCATTGATAAAAAAAATACTTATAAGAATTCAATTTTTTCCTATCCCTTGTACTTGACGTTTAGGTCAATAAACGTAAGAATATTTTTATAAGAATATTTCTAATATACAAACAAGTGAGACGTAATTGTATTGGTTATTTTCATTTGCTGGGGTTTGCGGAAAGGAGATGAAAAACGCAAAGTTTAATCGGAATCAGATGGCAATTCCAAAGTAGCGCGAGAGTTATTTAAGAGCTATTAATAATGTTAAGAACTATATTTAACGAATCATAAGGGGGAGAAAAAGAATGTTTGACTTTCTGCTGACAGATGATCAACTCCAACTGCAGAAGGAGGCCAGTAATTTCGTTAAGGAAAAAGTCCCTAAACAATTAATTTTAGATATGGATGAAGAAAAAGTAATTTATCCTGTGGAATATCTTCAAAAACTTGGAGAAGCTAAGCTTATGGGTCTGCGCTTCGCGCCTGAGTACGGAGGCCGGGGACTGGGATGGGTCGATGAAATAGGGGTTCTGGAGGAAATCGGCGTTTTAGGAACGAGTTTGGCCTGTCTTTATTCATTACCTTCAATTGTAGGCGAAGCAATTTCTCGTTTCGGTTCGGAAGATCTTAAACTTCGATACCTAAAGCCGACCCTGGAGGGGACCCGTTATACTGCTGAAGCTTTGACGGAACCCCGGGGAGGGTCTGATTTCTTTGGGGCAACGACGATCGCTGTAAAAGATGGTGATGATTACATACTTAACGGACAGAAGCGCTTTGTGGTGGGTGCAGAGGGCGCAGATTATTTTATGGTTTATGCCAAGACAAATCCTGAAGGCAAGTCTCATGAAAGTATGAGTGCTTTTATCGTTGACAGGGGCCCGGGCGTAGAAGTCGCCCACGTCTATGGACTGATGGGCACCCGCGGAGGAGGAGCGGGAAGGGTTGTATTTAAGAATGTAAGAGTTCCGAGGGCCAATCTTTTAGGGAAGGAACATGGTGCTGCGGAAATTTTCTATCAGATGATGATTCCGGAAAGAATGACCAGCGCAGCAGGGGCATTGGGGATGGCAAGGGCTGCCCTTGAAGTCGCAGCTCTTTATAGTACAAAACGCAAAGCCTTTGGACAGAAGATTAAAGATTTTCAAGGCGTGAGTTTCAAAGTTGCCGACTCCATTACACGATTGGATGCTGCTCGTTCCCTGGTCTATGCAGCCGCGAAAGCTATAGATTCTGGAATTCCATCATCCCAAGGCCGCCGGATGGTGTCGGAGGCCAAGAAATTCGCGACGGAAACAGCATGGGCTGTAGTCAACGATGCCATGCAGATGATGGGCGGCATTGGATACACGAACGTCTTTCCCGTGGAGCGGCTATTGCGGGACACTCGCTTAATTATGATCTGGACAGGAACCAATGAAGTAATGAATCTGATTATTCAGCATGAATATTACAAAGAGCTCCACACCCAAATGCAAAACCACCGTGCCATAGAAGAAGACGCCCAAAACGCACATCTCAACGAAGAAAAGGTATACGAATAAAGCGTGTCAAAGGTGTCAAAAGGACCGTCCTCCTGACACGCTTGACATAGTTATTGACCTAAACTATTTATGGTGCTTATAATAAGTTAGGATCAAAACTCTTCCATGATGAGGGAGTGTGAGGCTGTGATTCGGGATCAGAAGATGAAACTTATGGAAGAAACAGATGATTTGTTCAGAAGAGTCTGGAAAAGGTATCAGAGTTTCTTAATGTTGACATCAAGCGAGATTTCCGTGCATCAAATGATTTTCCTTAAATTTCTGGAGCATAAAGGAACTTGTACTCCTTCAGACATTGCTCAGAAATTTGGGATTACCCTGGGTGCTGTGACGGGTTTTGTGGATCGCTTGTATAAGTTAGGACTGATCAGGCGAACTCGCAGCGAGGAAGACCGCAGAGTCGTACTTATAGAACTTGCGCCCCAAGGTAAAGAAACGCTCGTGATTTTAGAAAAAGAGCGGAAGAAAAAATTTGGCTGCTTGCTGCATAAATTCGATGGCTTATATCTTACAGATCTGAACAAATCGTTGGAACAATTAAACAAGGTTTTGGCTGAATTAGAAACAGAATTAGAAACAGAGTTAAAAACGGAATTATAGACAAATAGGCCTCTTTAATGAATAGGCCCTGAGAAGGAAATACTTTAGTTGTAATTTTTGTGGAGCAAAGATTTTGTGATAGATTGATAAAGTAGACGAATAATGTCAAGGAAGAAATAGGAGTTTGCAGATGAACAAGAAAATGATGGGGCCTATGGCGATATTGTTTATTATTCAGTTTTTAGTCATGGTAGGGTTTGGGATTGTCGTTCCGATTCTTCCGTTTTTGGTAAGCAAACTTGGCGGTGGTGCCTTTGCCCTTGGAGTTTTTATGTCCGCGTATTCAATTATGCAATTTATTTTTGCTCCTGTTTGGGGTAAACTTTCCGATGGAATCGGGAGGCGCCCGGTAATTCTTCTGGGATTGTTCGGCTATGGCGTGACCTTTTTGATGTTTGGCATGGTCAACAATCTTTATGTTTTGATTATTCTTCGTGCTCTGGCCGGAATCGTTTCCTCCGCGACGCTCCCGACAGCAATGGCCTACTTGGCGGATATTACAGAAGGAGCAGACCGTTCAAAGGGAATGGGGATGATCGGTGCGGCTATGGGCATGGGAATGATTTTCGGCCCTGCTTTGGGAGGTTTCTTAGGAAAATATAGTTTCTCGCTGCCCTTTTTTGTGGCTGGCGGACTGGCCTTATTGCTCCTTCCCTTTACCTGGATTTTCTTGCCGGAATCTCTTAAAGAAATGAATAAGGGTCAAGGTCGAAAGAGAGCCAGGCTCACACCCCAGGTGCTTAAAGACCCGCTATTTTTTCTTTTCGCGTTTAACTTCACTTTAAACTTCACAATGTCTATGTTTGAGAGCACCTTTGCCTTATTAGCTTCAGCTAAAGTAGGTTTCGGCCCAACTGATATGGGAATCACCTTTGCAATCTTAGGTATCTTTGCTGTGATTGTACAGGGAGGACTTATCGGAAAACTAGCCAAAACCTTTGGAGATGCAAAACTTGTCAATACAGGGGCACTTCTATGCGCTCTTGGGCTATTGTCCATCATTATTACGGCTGATGCTAAAAATATTATTTTTTTAGTTTCCGCAACAGTCATCTTTATGGTGGGGAATTCCTTAATGGTTCCCACAAGTTCAAGTCTTGTCTCCAAACAAAGCAATCAGGGACAAGGAATGTCCCTTGGGCTTTTCCAATCCTTCGCCAGCCTGGGAAGAATCCTCGGGCCTTTGACAGGCGGGGCCCTTTTTGGTTTGAACATGGGTTTTCCCTATGTTGCCGGGGCAGCTCTTTTAGTGCTTGTTGTTCTGGTGGCGGGACCTAAAATAAGTGTCAATATTCCTAGACCTCTGGTACAAGACTAGAAAATAGAATAAAATAGGGAAGAAGTTTTATTCTTCCGGCATAAACTTAATCCTTAATTGTAGGTGGTTTTATGGTCAAAAAAATCAATAACACCCAAAGCGCTAATCTTACCCTAGGGGGAATCACCTTAGGGTTTTTGTTAAGCTATCCTTTTCACGCAACAAGTTTTGTAGGCGGACTGATCTCCAGCGGATGCAGTGCAGGGATGATCGGGGGACTTGCCGATTGGTTTGCAGTAACGGCTTTATTTCGCCGGCCCCTGGGAATAAAACCTAGCAAGATATTGCGTACGGAGATTATTCCCCGGAATCGCGAAAGGATTTTTGATGCCTTAGCAGATATGGTTCAGGATGAATTGTTGACGCAAGAAGTGCTCAAGAGAAAGTTAACAATTTGGGACTTTGCAGGGGCATTAATCAAAGTCTTTCAGCAGGATGAAGTTAAGGACTCGGCCAAGGAATTGCTTGCGGATTTAAGTGAGAATTTCATCCGCAGCTTGGATACAAAACCTATTTCCCAATCTCTCATGGGGCTCTTTCAAGATAATCTGAGCAGTTTTGAGCTTTCTCGAATTTTCGGTGATGTTTTAGAATTTTCTCTGGAACATGGTGAGATAGATTATTTGCTGAAAACCTTTTGTGGGGCCATGAGAGAGTTTCTTGCTCAACCCTCGGCAAATAGAGCTTTGACAAAGATGGTGGATGCAGCTATAACGAGGTATGGTGCCAATAACCCAACGCGGAAACTTGTTGGTAAGTTTTTACCTTCACCGGACGTCCTTGCTCAAGGCTTAATAGACAAAGGCAAGACTGCCTTACAAGATGGTACCGTCGAGCAATGGCTGAAGGAATCGCTGCATAACGTAGTTTTGAACTTAAAGACTAACCGGGAAATGCAAGAGAAGTTCACCGAATATTGCTCCAAGGTTCTGACTTATGTGTACTCCGCTGACAGCATACCTGAAAACGCAGAAAGTGAGCGGGTAGCAAGTTCCGGTCCTAACTTTATTTCAACCGGTATTGAACGCGGAATGAAGAAGCTGCGGGACAACTGGGATCAAAATCTGGAATTACTTAAGCATAAGCCTGCCTTCAGAAAAACTTTGAACGGGGAAATTCAGGACTTCCTTCAGAAGCAGATTGAAGTTCATCATGATTTTATTGGACGAATGGTTCGGGAAGGCTTATATCCCTTAACCGATGATAGGCTCGTCAGGCTCATTGAAGAGAAGGCGGGCAATGACTTGCAAATGATTCGGATCAACGGATCCATCGTGGGCGGTTTAGTGGGTATGCTTATTTATGTATTGGGGATGGTATTTCGATGAATTATCGCAAGAAAGCCAATATTACACTTTCGATAGTCTTTATCGGCTTTTTAGGCTCTGTTCTGCTAAAACACCGGTACCCGGATATTGTTGAACTTCAGCTTCTGAATTTCATGCTCGAAGCGGCGTTGGTAGGTGGAATTGCCGATTGGTTTGCTGTCACTGCCATATTTAAGAAACCTTTGGGTTGGGGCTATCACACAGAACTCATCCCCCGTAATCGCGTGAAGCTCATTGAGGCAGTTGCCGGGATGGTACAAACAGAACTATTACATATGGATTTAATTCGCCGAAAAATCTCAGGAATTGACTTCCTGGACGGACTTATACAGTTCGTGGAAAGAAGAGGCGGGGCAGCCTATTTAGCGGATAAAACAACACTCTTAATTCAAGGCTTGGCGGGAAAACAGGACCCCGGCGCTTTGGCTGAGAAATTAGCAGAGTTGCTTCAAAAGAATGCAGAGAAATGGACTCTGGCCCCTTGGGCGGAGAAGTTAAGCCGCTGGGCTTTAACTAAGGGGTATCTTGATCAAGGCTTGGACCGCTTGACTGAACTGCTCTGGGAAAAGGCCTCAGAAGCAGAGACCCGCCTGGTTATTCTAAATTATCTGGAGACCATCAAAGCTGAAAAACTAGGCAACGGCGGGTCAATTTTCCGAACGTTATTGGGTTTCGTAGAAATGTCCGATGGGTTGAACATGGAAGAAGCGGCAGATGCTCTGCATATTGAGCTTCTGCTTACCTTGCGCAAGTTTAATGATCCTGCAGATCCCTTGCGCTTAACCTTAAAGAAAAGCTTAGTAAAGAATCTGGATTCGTTAATGATCGATCCTAACTTCAGGGATCAACTTGAACTATGGAAGAAGGAGCTATTGCATGAAGAGTTTCTCAAGGAACTCTTAACAAAGGTTCTGCGCATAACCTTAGATACCGCTTCAACTGATTCGGAAACGCTGAATAACCTGGTCGGTCCTTATGTCCGGCAAGGCTGGCATGATTTATTGAACAATAAACCTCTTCAAGTGCAGCTTAATACTTTGGTCATAGACATCGTATGTCAGGCCATTCAAAATGAGCACCACGAAATAGGAACGATCGTCAGGGAAACTCTTACCAGTTACTCAAATGAAGATTTGAACCGTTTTGTAGAAGAAAAGGCAGGCAATGATCTGCAGTGGATTCGGATCAATGGCTCGATGATCGGCGGGGCCGTAGGGATGTTTTTATTTTTGTTCTTAGATTATGTTTATGACCCATATATAGGTCCATTTATTATGAGTTTTGCACATCAGTTTCACTAAGTTTGGGAACTTACTTTGTATTATATTGGTATATTGGTGTAGGTTATTTAGGGGACCATAAATGGAATCACCCGAAGGAGGGCGAATTTCTATATCTGCTCATTTTAGAAGAATAATTATTATATAAGTATTATTTTTGCGACAAGTGAAGAGAAGATCAGGTATACAAAATTCATTAACAATTAGGGGTTGCCAAAAAGTCTTTGGGCGTGCTAGAATACCACTCATAAGGCGTGCACAGCCGATACTCAGTTTAAGGAAAAAGTATAAGCAGACAAAGCAATGGCGCTTTGAGTTAACTCTTTTTAGAGTGAACTCAAAGCGCCATTTTTGTTTAAGGAGGTATAATTGATGAATACAGGAGATACGGCGTTTGTCTTGGTGTCAACGGCTCTTGTTCTTTTAATGACGCCTGGTTTAGCATTTTTTTACGGAGGCATGGTTCGCAAAAAGAATGTTCTCAGCACAATTATGCATAGTTGGATTATTATTGGACTTATATCATTACAGTGGATTTTAATAGGTTATACTTTAGCCTTTGGGCCGGATTTTCATGGTATAATCGGCAGTCTGAACTGGCTGGGCCTCAATGGAGTTGGGGCAGCCCCTAACCCAGATTATGCTGCGACAATTCCCGCCATTGTCTTCATGGCTTTTCAGATGATGTTTGCTGTAATAACTCCTGCACTGATCAGCGGTTCATTTGCTGAACGGATGCGCTTTCCGGCCTTTATTATCTTTACACTGCTCTGGGCGACGCTGATTTATGACCCCTTGGCACATTGGGTTTGGGGTGTAGGCGGTTTTTTAAGAAACCTGGGGGCTTTAGATTTTGCAGGCGGAAATGTGGTTCATATCAGTTCTGGTTATTCTGGTCTGATAGTGGCTCTGGTCCTGGGAAAACGTAAAGGTCTGGGCAGAGATTCCATGGCTCCCCATCACATTCCTTTTACCATCTTAGGAGCTGGTCTTTTGTGGTTTGGCTGGTTCGGGTTTAACGCCGGAAGTGCCTTGGGGGCCAACGGATTAGCCGGTATAGCTTTGGTTAATACCAATACGGCTGCCGCTGCCGCGGCAATAGCCTGGGCTGTGGTAGAACGTTATCATCGCGGAAAATCGACGGTTTTAGGCGCTGCCAGTGGTGCTGTGGCAGGATTAGTAGCCATTACACCGGGCGCAGGATTTGTGACGCCCCTTTCTTCAATCCTCATTGGTTTTATCGGAGGTGTCATATGTTATCTGACCATTAGTGTGATGAAGGCGAAATTCGGCTATGATGACGCTTTAGATGCTTTTGGCTGTCATGGAATTGGCGGTACTTGGGGAGCCCTAGCCACCGGTATTTTTGCCACAAAGGCCATTAATCCTGCCGGCGCTAACGGACTCTTGTACGGCAACCCGTCCCAGTTAGGAATCCAGGCTTTAAGCGTTGCAGCTACAGTGGCTTTTGCTGTAATTGGGTCTTGGATACTTTTGAAGGTCATCGGACTCTTCACGACACTGCGTGTCAGTGAAGACCAAGAGGCCATTGGTCTGGATTTGTCGCTGCATGGAGAAGAAGCATATCCCGACTTTATCTAAGTTGATTTGTGTAATTGCAGTTTGAAGAGGCTATATAAACAAGAGGAGGAAGGTTGATGAAGAAGATCGAAGCCATTATTCGTCCCGGAAAGCTGGACATAGTCAAAGATGCCCTTAGTCATCATGGTGTCAATGGCTTAACGGTCACTCAGGTCATTGGCTGCGGCAAGCAAAAAGGGCATACTGAGGTTTATCGGGGAGTAGAGTATACTATTCATTTAATCCCTAAAGTTAAAATTGAAATTGTCGTCAAAGACGGGGATGTTGATTCAGTGATTCAGACGATTGTAAAAGAAGCGAGAACCGGTGAAATAGGGGATGGGAAGATCTTTGTAACCTCTGTGGAAAATGCCTATACTATCAGAACCGGAAATGTGGGCGAAAATGCCTTATAAATAATAATACTATAAAGGATTATCGAAAAAACTGGAGAATTAATGATTAAACCGTGCCGGTTCTGAGCCATTCTAAGGGCAGAAAGAAAATAAGGGCATGGGGAGGAAACAGAAGCCATATATTCAAAGAGGCACAACTTTTTCGTAAAGTTTGGTCTAAACCATTTGACCTTAACTGACCTTTGTTATAAAATAAACGTAACGGGCCAGAATATATTAGGTTAAGTGTTACTTTGAATTTATGTGAATAGGGGGAATTATAAATGGGTTATCTTGTTCCTATGGTTGTAGAGCAAACGAATCGCGGAGAGCGCTCCTATGATATCTACTCGCGACTCCTTAAAGATCGAATTATTTTTCTTGGAGGCGGCATCGACGATGACGTGGCCAATCTTGTAGTGGCGCAAATGCTTTTCCTCGAAGCAGAAGATCCGGAAAAAGATATTAATTTGTACATTAATAGTCCGGGCGGCTCAATAACGGCAGGAATGGCGATTTACGACACGATGCAATACATTCGCTCTGACGTACGTACTATCTGCATTGGGATGGCTGCCAGTATGGGAGCTTTCCTGCTGGCTGCCGGTGCCAAAGGGAAACGTGTTGCCCTTCCTAATTCCGAGGTCCTAATTCATCAGCCATTAATTGGCGGTCATGGACTCTCAGGGCAAGCAACGGAAATCGAAATTCATGCCAAGCAATTGCTGAGGACTAAGTCAAAAATGAACCAAATTTTAGCTGCCAAAACAGGGCAGCCCTTGGAAAAGATAGAAAGAGACACGGATCGGGATTATTATATGTCCGCCGAAGAGGCTAAAGAATATGGTCTTGTTGATCAAATCTTGGAAAAGGTTGAACTTAAGAAAGAAACTGAAAGCAATAGCTGATAATTTAAGACTTCAACGTTGAAGGCTGTAACGAAATCGAAATGCCGATTTTGTTACAGCCTTTTTATTATCTATCCGGAAGTATAACCTGCGGTTGTATACTGCAAGAAGAGTTAATACCTGCGAAGACAGTGTCTTCGGCTTCTAGCATAAGTGCAACTAGGCACCCGCCGGCCATAACGATGAGCGGACGAGCTTATCGCCGTCTGCAACTCATTACGCATACGCCTGAGTGTGGATTGGCCGAGTGTCTCTATAGTCAAACAAGTGCGATACTCCCCACCGGAGACTATCGGGAAGTATATTATAATTTTATCTGAAAAATTAAAAAATTGATAGGATATTGACATTTCTTTGTAGAATAATGAGTTTTACAAAGTTCGGCAGAGTTTTTCTGAGAATAAAGTCCTTCGGTAATATGTCAAGACCCTAAGTGAGTCAATTTTTCAGTAAGTTAGTTATCCGTTGGCAAAAAAGGCAATAAAAAACCCTCTTATTCCCAAAATGAAATGGAAACAAGTTACAAAAATGGGACTTCAATTCTCGTAGTTCATGCTTAGTTTGCAATCCCCCTATTGCCATGTGGCATATAGATTTGGTTGCTGCGTAGCAGAGCATCAACCATACGGACGAGTTTGCGTGCAGTAAGCACGAGAGCACGGCGATGATGGTGAGTCTTACTTTCCGAGAATTTACGTTGGTAGAAGGCTTTGTACTCTGGTTCCTTTTGGCGTACTAGGTTAGCAGCCTGGATGATATAACTTCGCAAGTAGGTGTTGCCGGTTCGAGTTAAGGGCGTGTCATCGGCTGTAAAATCACCGGACTGGTGAGAACGCCAGGTTAGCCCAATAAACTTTGCTAAGGCTCCTTCATTCGGAAAACGGCGGATGTCTCCAATCTCAGCAATAATACCAGCTGAAAGCACAGGGCCAATACCGGGAATGGTAATGAGCGTATTAGGGAAATGCCTGATTTCAGCTTCGATCGCCTTATCGATTTTCTTGACCTGTTTCTCTAAAGTGTGGATGGTTTCGATGCTCGTGGCTAGGATAAGGTTAATGGGTTGCAATAGGCTTCCACGTAGTCGATGGGCCTTGCGAGCGGCTTCCTTCAACTCTCTGGCTTTGGCTTCCGGATCCTCGAAATGACTTCTTCCTTTCTCCATGAGGAAATCAATCAGTTCATCAAGCGGTCGAGCCGCAACCTCTTCTGGAGAAAAAAACTCAAGTGTCAAGGATTCAGAAGTAACGCTGAAAGTATTACTAAAAACCGTACCTTGGGCAAGAGTGCTAAACTTTAAGAACAAGTTCGTGAGGAAATAATTCTTCTCTCTGGAGATCATCTCGATCAGATGACAACGAAAGCGAGTGAGTCGCTGTAACGGTAAGTAGCGGAAATCGACCTGAGAGCCCTCCGGGAGCCGGCCGAAGCGTAAACGTTCGGCAATGACCCAGGCATCAATCCAGTCGTTCTTCGGAAGGTCCACATAAGCCTTTTTGAAATTAGCAACGACCTTGGGGTTAAAGGAATAAATTTGGGGCTGTAAAGGTGCTAAACAATGGTCTTCCGCTAAGAACATTTGTAACGGCCAACTGTACACGGAAGTGGCCTCTAAACCAATAACCAGCCGGTCCTCATTCTCTTTATTACAGGCTTCAGAGAGATATCGGGCAACTTGCTCACAACCAGGCTGATCATTCAAAACCCTTAGCCTTTTAACTGGTTCATTACCACGCTCATCTAAGATTCGCACTTTAAAATCACTGGAACTCACATCTATACCGACAAATAAACTCAAGTAAAATCACCTCACTTTCCGAGTCGAAGAATTTGTAAGATTAACGTTGGGACCAGGCACCACAACAGGTCAACAACCTCGCCGAATCAGCACTTGTCTTAAAAAGACCTCGGATCCAACCGATCTGCTACCATCGGAGGGGTTCCCTTTAAGCTGTGCAACCTTCGAGTTAAAAGTTCAAATTGTGGGCTGGCAGTCAGACTTAATAAGAGGTCATAGCCTCAAGGAGTGAAAGGCCTTACCAGAACGAACCTCACGGTATCATTTTGCCTGAAACCCCAACAAACTTAAATACTTTTTTGTTGTCAAAGAACGACTTAAGGAATCATTACTCAGGTATTCCTTATCCTGAGCCTGTGGACAGTGCCAGCCTATGGAAAAGCCCTTATGGGTCTATCTTAAAAGAGCTTTCCCTCAGGCTTTGGACAAGTCGAATTTGAAGTGTGCTTTGGGGTTGACTTGTCCACACTGCCCACAGGCACGACGACTGCATGGGGTATGCGTTATTCTGCGCGCATCTTGTTGATGATGACCAACCAACTGAATTTCCAGTTTTCTTTGGTCATTTAAATACCCCACGTTCCATTAGTTTTTTGGACTCGTGGGGCAGGAACTAAATTAATTATACGAGGAGTGAAAAGTATGAAATTAAAGAATAAACGGTTAGGATTTCACGTCACCGCTTTAATGATACTCATCGCCTTAGCGGCTTGTGTCGTTGGAGGAATCGGAATTTACGGTATGGAACAGATGCACCAGGCCTCCATCCAAGTCTTTGAACAAGATGTGGTCCCAATGAATTTACTTTCTCAGATGCGTTATAATGCTCAAGCCTACCGGTCAAACGTTATCCTGGCTGTCAGCGCCCGAACGAATGAGGAACAACAAAAGTTCCTGAATCAAGTTGATAAGGAAAAAGACAATATGATCAGTTACATAGGGAAGTATGAAGCAATTCCCCGAACGCCTGCTGAAGATAACGTTTGGAAGCAGTTTAAAACAGCGTGGAATAATTATGTTGTTGCTTCCCAAGTTACGATACAATATGCTGCAGACGGCAGGCTGGAAGATGCCAAAGCGAACATGTTTGGCGATGCCGGTATCAAAAATCAGCAAGCCGGCGCTATCCTCCAGAAAATGGTTGATGATAAGATTGCAAAGGTTAATTCTGATAATATGGGTAAAATGATGCAGATATTTAACCGGGCATCCACTATTTCAATTTCAGTCATGGTGGTTGACTTGATCGTCAGTATTGTTATTGGCTGGTTGCTGAGCAGGGCCTTGAGCAGAATGATGGCTCACTTGCTTCAAAATGCCCATGAGATTGCCGCAGGAGATATTGCCCGAAAAAAGAAAGCACCTTGGAAGCCATGGAATCGTGAAGAATCCGAATTGCAGAAGGCCTTTGGCGATATGGTGGCTTCATTGCGGAACATTATGACCAAAGTAGCTAATATGGCAGGACAATTATCTCAAACTGCTCAAGAGATGCACCTGGGAGCCGAACAATCTTCAAAGGCTTCGGAACAGGTAGCTTCATCTGCCAGTGAGATTGCTGCAGATGCTGAGATACAGGTTCAAATTATGTCTGATAATCATGAGCGTATGAGCCAGGTTATTGAGCATATGAATCAGACGGAACAACATGCCGTACGAGTGAGTCAAGCATCTAACCGGTCTGCCGAGCTTGCTCAAAAGGGCAATCAAGCTCTTGAGCAAGTGGTCAAACAGATGGAAGATATCGAGGGCCAGGTTCATAATCTAAGCCAAGTTATCGGAGATGTCGATGATAAATCAGAGGAAATTGAGAATACCGTACAAATTATAGATGATATCGCTCAACAAACAAACCTATTGGCCTTGAATGCAGCCATTGAAGCGGCACGTGCAGGAGAGAACGGCCGGGGGTTTGCCGTGGTTGCCGAAGAAGTACGCAAGTTAGCTGAGCAAGTTCAGACGAGCTTAGTTGATATTTCTCGACGGGTTCAAGAAATGAGGCAAACTTCGAAAAAGGCTCATCTGGGGATGCAATTAAGTGTTGATAGCGTAAATCAAGGGAGCGTATATCTAACAGAGATTTCCGACCAGTTTGCGGTAATTCTTAACTCTGTAGAAGAAAGTGCCGGTTTGGCTCAGGAAATCGAGACAATCGTACACAAAGTTCAAGGAGATGGGGAGCAGATAAAAATGGGCATGCAAAGAGTTGTGAGTCAAGCGGAGTCCACTTCCGCAGGAACACAAGTAACGGCTGCCGCTGCGGAAGAACAAAATGCTTCTGTAGAGGAGCTTTTTGCCTCCGCCGAAAGCCTCAATGAATTAGCCAATAATTTAAAAGGACTCATTGATTATTTCAAACTTTAAATAGGCATTTTATCTAAGAAATTGTGGAGGTGCTCAAAGCCAAGTCCGGCCAGAAACCATTCAGGGGCCATTTTCAGCGTAATCAGCCCATTAATATTTAAAGGATCGGTATAGTGCCATGGGCAGCTGCCAAGAATAATGCCTAAGATTAAACCACTGGTATATTCAATGCTCCAAATCATAGTTAAATAAATTGCACCGCGGCTCCACCAAGGCAGATCGTAAATCTTTGCCTGGAGAGGTTCGAGGAAGACAGCCAGTCCGTAAATTGGCAGCATCACCAAAAAGGTAAAACCATGCATACTGTAATCTCCTTTGAGAAGAGAGGCAAGCCCTGTATAAATGACCTCAAGAACGAGGCCAATTATTCCGTAAATTAAAAAATGTTTTAGTGTTTTCATGGGATTAGTATGCTTGATCATAATCGTGGCATACACGTTAATAGTAAGTAGGTGTTGGAAGGCGAGGCTTAAGGTCCCTCGTCTTCCTTATTATAGAAAATATTAGGTTTTATGGAAGGAACTTTTTTAATTTTTGCCGAATGTGTAAGGATACTTTATTATATATATTGATGGGAATAAGAGTGATAAAAAGGGGAGAGTCAAACATGCGTAAAATTCGTAAAGCCGTAATACCTGCTGCGGGACTGGGAACTCGTTTTTTACCGGCAACGAAGGCACAGCCGAAAGAGATGCTGCCGATTGTTGATAAACCAACAATACAATATATTGTGGAAGAAGCAATCAATTCGGGGATAGAAGACATCATCATTGTAACCGGCCGAAATAAACGGGCTATAGAAGATCATTTTGACCGCTCGATGGAACTTGAGGCCTTTTTGGAAAAGAATTCGAAAGAAGAACTGCTGGATCTGGTTCAGGATATTGCCAGAATGGCAGATATATATTACGTTCGTCAGAAAGAAGCTCTGGGGTTAGGGCATGCCATCTACAGTGCACGAAAGTTTATTGGGCATGAACCTTTTGCTGTCCTGTTGGGTGACGACATTATTCATTCTGAAGTGCCTGCCTTGCGGCAGATGATGAACCAATACGAACGCTATGGCGCCAGCATGGTTGGAGTTCAGGAGGTTCCCCTGGATGATATCTCCAAATACGGAATTGTCGATGGAGAGAAATTTGCTGATCGATTATATCGTGCTAAAAACATGGTAGAGAAACCACGATACGAAGACGCACCGCAAACTCATTTAGCGATTATGGGCCGCTATATCTTAAATCCTGAAATATTTGACCTCCTAGAAGCTTTGCCTCCGGGTAAAGGCGGGGAGATACAGCTTACTGACGGCATTAAGGAACTGGGACGCTTTCAGGAAATTCTGGCCTATGAATTTGAAGGGCGCCGGCATGATGTGGGAGATAAGTTGGGATTTGTCCAAGCGACCATTGAATATGCCTTGCGCCGCGAAGATCTTGCAGAAGAACTCTCAGGTTATTTGCGAAATCTCGTTCGGAATTTAGGTAGTGATGAATAGAAATCAACAAATTATTATGATAAATGCTGGTTAATTTTCGCGAAATAGTATTGGCCAAAGGTTCTGCTGACAAATCAATACGTCTGAAGACGGAAAATAGGTCAAGTCATACAGCAAAAGTGACAAGCTTCTCTCCCAAAAATTGGTAAAATACCTACGTACCAAGAATAAAGAATAAGGAGGGAAGAGACCAATGAGGCCAATGGATAAGAAGCGGATAGCGACCGTTGCGGGGACACTGGTTCTGGCAGGTGCTGTAGTTGCCGCCGGGGTTTATGGACCCAGTGTTTGGAAAGTATTTCGGCAACAAAGCTCCATATCAGACCAAGTAGTTGTTCAGAATCCACCGGTTGACGGCGCCAAAGCACCGGATAATAACACTGCCACCGGAGTTGGCGCAGGAATCGGAACAGGAACTGGCACGGGAACCGGAACTGGTACATCGCAGCCAGACAGTACGGCACCACCCGGAAAAGCGACGCCAACCGTAATTGCACCCAGTACGATTAACACGCCAGCTCCAGGCGACACAGGTTCGAAAAGTAAATATAGGGAACCGGATACGAGCTTAATCGACTTGGCACCATCGGTTGCAGCTTACTTCGGGGACAATGCTTTAAGCAATGATGCCAAAACTTTAGCGTTTGGCACAGCATGGAACATCCATCAATATGTGGATGGCTATCTGTATGGACCGGCAGCAGGTCCTCAAATGAATGAACAAGATATCAAAAAGTACATTATTTTCCACAAAACTCTTTGGGACAAGCAAATCAAGAATGAGCAGAATGCGAGCAAAGCAACAGTTTTCACGAACTACTTTGATCTTTTGCTGAATACCGGGATTGACGCCTTTGATTCAAAAGATAAAGCTCGAATCGAGCAATTCCATCAAGGAATTCACGACCTGGATGCTCATATCTTGCGCAATGACACTAATTCTAAAATCTACGGGGCAACGCCGTTTGCAACCAAACGGACATAATTTTGAAATTTGATCAAGCAGTACAACAAGAAACGGTATGCAGTTCAGATGTAGCAGGAGAAATGATTAGGACCGCACAGAATTATTTCCATGGTGTAAACGGCAATTGGTAACCTGTATAATTTTTAAAAGATAGGGGTTAGACATGACGAGATGACGCATGGAAAACCTGATTTTTAAGATAGAATTGTGATAAAGAGTTAAATAAATAGATAGATAGATATATCAATAAATAGCTAAACAGAGAAATAAAGGGATGATTCAAAAGGATTTTCCTCTCTTCTTAGAACAATTGAATAGACAATTTGATTCAGTAGACTGTAACCTTGTTCGACAGGGTTGAAAACTAATTAAATTGTCGCCAGGAACCCTATAAACAATTGAATACTAATCGCAAGGCCTGCCCGTTTGGACAGGCCTTGCGATTTTATTCATAAATAATAAGCATTTATGTCTAAAATTCCTTTTAACTGGTCAAGATAGTAGTAAAAATTCAAGTAAAAATCCAGTTGAAGGAGATTTTGGTCTTTATGCGTAAAATGAATTACTTAGTGGGCGGAATCGCTTTAAGTATGGGGGTTATCGTAGGAATCTTAGGGATGTCTATGGTTACAAATTCCAGTTCAGCTGCGTCGTTTATTAGCAAGCTTCGCGGGCAGGAAAACGTGCAGACTGTTTCAGGATCTGTTAACGGTCCAACCCAAGTTCCCCTGACTGCCAAGACGGGGACGGATAACGCACTAAACAATAATGTATCAGGCAGCTCGGCCTTGGGCACAGATTCGAATTCCAGTCCGGATTCGACTTCGAGTTCGGATTCAAGTTCCAGCTCCTCCTCTGGCTCCATTTCCGGCGGACAGCCCAATAATTCAACTTCGGCAGGCCAAAACGGAGACGCTCAAAGTATAGCCAAAGGGAATTCCGTGACCGATGCCTTGAAAGAGCAGATTATCGCCGACTATAAGCAAGATATAGGAACGTTTTTCGACGCTTGGAAGTCAGTTGATATCGATACCTTTCGCCTTAAGCTTGCCAAAGCCTATACCGGTGAGATATTCGAAAAACACGCACGGCGTGCTGAAGAATACCTAGTTCAGGGCATAGGTTTGGATGTTACTTCGATCAACTTTGATCGGGTGGATGTGGAAAGTGCGGATAACAACACGGCTACTCTGCGAGTGGATTATCGCTACACTGCCAAAGACTACAACATAACAGAGGGTGTTCCCGTAGGAGAAGAACACGAACAAAACGTGCATGTTCGAGTTAATCTTATGAAGATGAACTCCCATTGGATGATTACCGGTGAGAGTTCCCTCACTAATTAGAAGGTAAATAGAAAGGAATTAGATAAGCGCTGAAATAAGTTATCCTAAATTACTTAATCTTTAAAAAGCCAGTCAGACTTCTCAGGCTCTCCTTTGTTGGGTTAACTTACTAACCTAACACAGAGGAGAGTTTTTTGTTCCGAAAATCTGTCCCAAATGCGGTTTCTTTACGTGCAGAAACTGTTGGTCTATGATAGACTAGGCTCGGTTCCAATTTATTAATTAAGAACAAGGGGAGGCCAAAACGTGAGCACCGTCTTAGCCCGGGAAACGGAACATTTTGATTGGGCCGATATTTTAAAAGGACTTGGGATTTTGACCGTCGTATGGGGACACGCAGGAAGCAGAGTTTCTTTTTACATGTTTTGGTTTCACATGCCATTGTTTTTTTGGCTCAGCGGCTTTTTATACCGTTATAAACCCGATTCCAGATTCATTGATTATATAAAACGAAAGGCTAAACATCTTTTAGTTCCTTATTTTTTTTATCTGGGATTATTAACGATTCTGGTTCTTGTTTTTAATTTCTGGAAAGGGTATCCGGAGCTGAATTTTTGGTCGGAGGATTGGAAGGCCCTATTATTGGGCGGGAGTCTCTTGGAAGGAATATATGCCACCTTTTGGTTTCCTACTGTCTTGCTTTTTGTTCAGGTTGTTTATGACCTTTTATGCCGAAAGCTCACTTCTCCATTTTTGAGAGGTCTGGTCATCTTAGCCTGTTTTTTACTGGCATATTGGGAATCCCGCTACAGACCTAATAGCTTTGTTCCCTGGAATCTGGATGTGGGTCTCTATGCCATCGTGTTTTATGCTCTCGGACATCTGATGAGACAGAAAAAAGTGCTGGCAGGTCTGAGAAGCAGGCGATGGGTTATGGCAATATCCTGGCTGGCAGCGCTTGGTTTCATTTATCTATATGCGCATCATATCGTTGATTACGGATTGGATATGAAACATCGCCAGTATTATTATTTTGGTCTGAATCTCATTCTTCCGGTGGCCTTCACCTTAATTCTTGCCCAGTTAAGTATGCTGCTTAGGCGGATACAGGGCTTAAAGCAGGGATTAAGCTATGTAGGGAAAGCAGCTATGGTGATTATGTATTTGCACCTTGGCTCAGTTTCCCTGGCCCGTCATTTTTTCGCCATGACACCCCTGAGATTTTTTATTGTTGGGACCATTGCCCCTCTTTTCTTTTATCAGCTCATTCAATATATCCCTTACGGACGATATTTTGCTTTGGGTGAGAATCGAAAGATCAAACCCGCTGATTTTTGTAATGTTCCTAACAAATCAGTATAATATTAATTTAGACAAGCATAAATCATTGATAGTATGCTTGCCTGAAGTGGAGATTAAATAATTATGCCAAAAAGGAATCATAGATTCAAATGAGAAATCAGAGAGTTGGATCCAAATCCGGAAAAATTGCAGAAATAAATTATTTAAGGGGCTTTAGTATCTTAGCAGTCCTGGCAATACACACGACGGGCTACTTTACTAAAATTACCCCTTATCGTACGTTGGCTCTCTTGGCTATTTGGACGGATGTTTTTTCCCAATTCGCCGTCCCCTTATTTATTGCCATTTCCGGTTTTGTTTTAGCTAAAAACTATCGGCAAGGGTTTTCCTTAACGCAGTTTTACTATAAAAGGGCGCGCTCAATTCTCCCTCAATATATGATCTTTTCGGCCTTATATACGGCATTTAATTATTGGGGGGATATGCGGAGCAGCTCATTCTCAGCCAATCTTAAGCGCATTGCCCTGAGTGTTTGGCATTCAGATGCTTCTTACCACCTATGGTTCTTTGCAGTCATCATCCAGCTTTATCTTGCTTATCCCTTAATTATCAAAGGGTATGATTTCTTTAAAGCAAGGAATAAATCAGAATACTTTCTTGCCGGAATGCTGATTATTCAAGTGCTCTGGATGGTAGGTACCCATACATCCTATGCCAATGTTATTAAAGTTAATGCCATAGCTTACCTCTTCTATTTCTGCCTTGGAATCTATGCCCTGGACAAATTCGAAACGTTAAAGGATTTATCCCAGCGTCTGACGCCCTTATGGGGAACGATGTCCTTACTATTAACCTTCGGAGCCAGCTTCTTTATTGTGATAGGTTTAACCACAGGGCATACTTACGATGAAATCCCACCGTATTTCACAACGGGTGCCGAACTGGTTTATCCGGTCTTGAGGCTGGTAACATTTCTATTTATATGGAATTTGGCTGCCGGCTTAACGATTAAAAGGAATGTTTTAGCGAAGTTTATGGCCAGACTGGGGGATTATTCTTTTGGGATCTACCTGATTCACCTTTTTTTTAATCAAGTAACCATAAGAATTCTTAGCAATCACCAGATAGGTCCCTCTCAGTGGTTATTTTATCCAATTGTCTTTACAGCGACACTCATTTTAAGCTACGCAGGAGTCCGGTTGATCAGTTTTCTGCCCTTTAGCTACTATTTGATCGGCTTTGGTCACTCAAAAATCATAAAACGTGAGGGGACAAATAATGTTAAAGAGTAACAGTTTGACCGGGTCTTTAGAGTTGTAAAAGCATGTAAGTTGTAGTAAACTTTAGAACGATAATGTTTCCTCGTTTTTTGTGTAAATCCAGAAGGGGCTGAGCAAGTGTTATTTCGTAAACGTACATTAATTCTTATGCTAATTGATGCTCTGTTAATCAACTTAGCAGCCTTTGGCAGTTTTTATCTGCGTTTTGAGATTTTTGGGCATATCCCGTCCCAGTACTACCAAACCTATTACCATACTGCCATAACTGCCACAATTTTATATATTGCCGTTTTTTACATATTTGGTCTCTATAACAGGCTTTGGCAGTATGCCAGTACCGGAGAACTGCTTTCCATTATTTATGCTGTGACTGTCGGAACAGGCGGAACCGTGGCAGTCGTTTATTGTTACAGTCTTTTTGTAACAAAAGTTCCCTTGAGGATGCCTAATTCTGCTGCAGTTCTCTTATGGTTAGTGATGGTCTTTTTGATCGGCGGTTCGCGTTTTATTTGGCGAATCTTGCAGGAGAATGTCTTCGATCGTCATGTTCCCGGTTCCCAAAAACAAGTCCTGATTGTTGGAGCCGGCGATGCCGGAGTTTTGGCCGCCCGAGAATTAAAAAACCGCAACTATCGCGATGGGCGTCCGATAGGCTTTATTGATGATAACCGCCAGAAGCAAAAACTCCAGCTGCTGGGGATTCCTGTTTTAGGTACGCGTAAAGACATTACTCGCATTGTCAAAGGGCATAATATTGATGAAGTCATTATTGCTATGCCTTCGGCCTCCGGCGAATCTGTCCGGGAGATTGTGCAAATTTGCGAAAAGTCCGGAGTCGACTTGAAAATCATGCCTGGGGTTTATGATATTATCAGCGGTGATATTAATGTTAAACCCATACGCCAAATTCAAGTGGAAGATCTATTAGGCCGAGACCCTGTTTCGGTAGACTTAGAGGAAGTGGCAGGTTATGTTTCCGGTGAGACGGTATTCATTACCGGCGCCGGAGGTTCCATCGGGTCGGAACTCTCTCGTCAGGTTGCTAAGTTTAACCCGGGAAAACTTATCTTGATCGGTCACGGTGAAAACAGCATTTTTGAAATTGAACAAGAGCTTCGTGCTGAGCGCCCGGGGATCGAGTATATTACTGAGATTTTAGATATCAAAGATCGGGAAAAAGTATTTTTGGTTTTTAACCGCTATAAGCCGGGGGTTGTCTTTCACGCAGCAGCTCATAAGCATGTTCCTCTTATGGAACGCAATCCGGAAGAGGCGCTTAAGAATAATGTTCTCGGTACTCAAAATCTGGCGGAAGCAGCTGATGAATACCGGGTTAAAACGTTTGTTTCCATCTCCACAGATAAAGCAGTGAACCCCACCAGTATCATGGGGGCCACTAAGAGGACTGTGGAACTGATGATTCAAAGTTTGGACCGCCGTTCACAGACAAAATTTGTGGCGGTACGTTTCGGCAATGTTTTAGGGAGTAATGGCAGTGTTATCCCAACCTTTAAGAAACAAATTGCCAAAGGCGGTCCGGTGACGGTGACTCATCCTGATATGGTCCGCTATTTTATGACGATTCCGGAAGCAGCCCAATTGGTGATCCAAGCCGGGGCCATGGCTCAGGGCGGGGAAATCTTTATTTTAGATATGGGTAAGCCTGTTAAAATTCTGGATTTAGCGAAGGACTTGATTCGGCTCTCAGGATTTGAACCTGATGTCGATATTAAGATACAATTCACAGGGATTCGGCCGGGAGAAAAGCTCTATGAGGAATTATTGACAGCAGAGGAAGGCATAACGTCCACGAAACATAGTCGAATATTTGTCGCAAAACCAAGCTTTATTGACGTAAGTCTTTTAGAAGATCTTACGCATATTGTTCGAGAGCGGGGAAGTTCTTTGACGCGTGACGAAGTGATCTCCTTGTTGCAGACTGTCATTCCGACCTTTCGTAAGAAGAACACTAACGCTGTAGCCAAATAAGGAGGGAATTGAGTCATCATGATGACTGTAAAAAACGTTATTACCAGTGAGGATGTCATTGCCAAGACTCTCAAAGAAAAGATCTTAAAACACGAAGCTCGTATTGGGGTTATTGGCTTGGGATATGTGGGTCTCCCATTGGCAGTTGAAAAAAGCAAAGTCGGGTTCTCAGTGGTTGGCTTCGACATCAACTCTGCTCGTGTTAATCGTGTCAATGCGGCCGATAACTATATTGGGGATGTTAAAGATCAGGACCTTAAAGATATGGTTGGCAATGGCTTATTGTCCGCGACCACAGATTTTTCCCGCTTAGCTGAATGTGATGTGGTAATTATTTGTGTTCCGACACCCTTAACGATCACAAGAGATCCGGATATTTCATATATTGAAGCTTCATCCCAGCAGATTGCCCAATACCTTCGCCCAGGGCAGTTAATCACCTTGGAAAGTACCACCTATCCCGGTACAACTGAAGAGGTCATTTTACCGCTTTTAGAGAAGTCAGGACTTAAAGTCGGAAAGGACTTTTTCCTTGCTTTCTCGCCGGAACGGGTAGACCCCGGCAATAAGAGATTCAGTACTAAAAATACTTCTAAGGTCGTTGGGGGAATGACGCCTGTTTGCCTGGAGATTGCCTATGCGCTCTACATGCAAACCATTACCAATGTAGTGCCTGTTTCTTCGCCCGCTGCAGCGGAGCTTACCAAGGTCTTCGAGAATACCTATCGCGCCGTGAACATTGCCATGGTTAATGAACTCATGATGCTCTGTGACCGGATGGGAATTGATATTTGGGAAGTTGTGGAGGCTGCCGGCACGAAGCCTTTTGGCATTCAAACCTTCTATCCGGGACCGGGCGTAGGCGGTCACTGTATTCCTATCGATCCTTTCTATCTTACTTGGAAGGCTCGGGAATACGATTTCCATACACGGTTTATCGAACTGGCTGGAGAAATCAATGTCGAGGTATCTTACTACGTTGTTAACAGGCTGATCAGAGCGCTTAATGACGAAAACAAGAGTTTAAAAGATGCTAAAATCCTTGTTCTTGGTGTGGCTTACAAAAAGGATATCGATGATGTCCGTGAATCGCCGGCCTTGAAAATTATGGAGCTCTTACGCAAACAAGGGGCTAATATCACGTACCATGATCCCTATATTTCGGTGATAGAGCCGCACGGCGGAAGTACAATGCATATGGAAAGCGTTCCTTTGACGGATGAGGTATTGACAGAGGCTGACGGCGTTCTGATTTTAACCGATCATAGCACTATAGATTATGCACGAGTTGTGGAAAAAGCGAAACTCGTTGTGGATACTCGCAATGCAACAAAGGATGTTTTGGAGAATCGGGACAGAATCGCCAAAATATAACTTGAACGCGCGTATAGCAGTGGATATAAGTTAAACTATCGAAAATACGGGTTTAAGGGGAATCGGCAAGATTCCCCTTAAACCTGTATAAGGGAATAGTTATTTTTTTCCAGATGCAAGTGACTTAAATAAAGATTCTTGTTTTAACAAACAATAATTAAACTTGAAGCAAAGCCCCGCCATACAATGGTGCGGCTGCCGCTTGCGGATGCCAAGGTGTTTCTTAAAAAGAAATTTAAAAGAAAAGGGATGTAGATTGAAGATGACCGAAGAAAAGAAAATGCGCTTTGCGATTATCGGGTGCGGACGTATCGCTCCCAAACATGCGGAATCTATTGTGGCCTTACCTGAGGCAGAGTTAGTGGCAGTCTGTGATGTTGTACCTGAATTAGCTCAAAATTTTGCGGATAAATACGGTGCTGTTCCGTATACGGATTATAAGGAAATGCTTAAACGATCTGATATCGATGTCGTGACGATTGCTACCCCCAGCGGCCTGCACGCTGAAATAGGAATTGCCGCCGCTGAAGCCGGCAAACATATTCTTGTTGAAAAGCCTATGGCCATGACGTTGAAAACAGCGGATGCCTTGATCGCGGCCTGCCAAAAAGCCGGCGTAAAATTAGGAGTTATTCACCAAAACCGTTTCAATGCTTCTATTAAGATTCTGCGCAAAGCTTTAGAAGATGGGCGCTTTGGCAAATTGACTCATGGACAGGCTACTGTACGCTGGAATCGCAATGATAATTACTACCTCCAGGCACCATGGCGAGGTACGAAACTTCAGGACGGCGGAGTTCTTATGAATCAATCAATTCACAACATTGATTTATTACAGTGGATGTTTGGACCTGTGGACTCTGTTTTTGGATACACTTCAACCTTTATGCGCAAAATTGAAATGGAGGATATGGGTGCGGCCGTAATTAAGTTTAAGAGCGGAGCAATCGGTATTATTGAAGCCGCTTCCACCATTTACCCGAAGAACATCGAAGAAACCATCAATGTTTTTGGCGAGACCGGTTCCGTTATTGTCGGCGGAATTGCTGTTAATCGTATTGAAGTTTGGGAGTTTCCAGACAGCGCGGAAGAGCAGAAGAAGATTTTTGCCAGTCAGGAAGTTGATCCGCCTTCCGTCTACGGATTCGGACACCGAGAACTTATCTCCGATATGATTCACGCCGTTTGGGAGGACCGAGTTCCGGCCATCCCCGGTGAAGAAGGAAGAAAAGCTCTGGAAATCATTCTGGCGATTTACAAGTGCCAGGAGACGAAACAACCGGTGGTATTTCCGCTCATAGAAAGCTAAGGTTAGCTAACTATATTGTCAATGTTCCGGGGAGGAAAGGAGTATATTCTATGTCTCAAAACAATGTGCCGAGGCAGATCGCTTTAAGTGCCATTGTCCCTTCAAGCGTGACGGTTGGGCCGTTTTGTGTTATCGGAGAGGGTGTCGTCCTGGGTGAAAATGTTGTTCTTGGAGTTGGGTGCGTACTCAATGATGGGGCCGTCGTCGGCTCGGGATGTGAACTTGGAAATTATGTTACCCTCGGGTTAGGAGTTCGGCTGGGGTCCCGTTCCAAAGTTGGAGATCATAGCACCATCTATCCCCAGACACAGCTTGGGGACGAAGGATTCATTGGCAGCAACGCTTCGCTGGGACGATTGCCAAAAGCCGCTGCCACGAGTACTGTTAAAGCGCAGACTAATCTCCCTCCTCTCAAAATGGGCAACGGCTATACCATCGGCTGTTCAGCGGTCCTTTACGCAGGGACAAGCTATGCTGACAAAGCCTTTATTGGGGACGGAGCCATTGTCCGGGAAAGATGTTCAATAGGTCAAAATGTCGTTATCGGCAGCGGAGTCGTTGTGGAGAATGATACTTCCATCGGATCATATACGAAGATACAGTCAGGTTCCTATATTACCGCCTATATGGAAATTGAAGAACGAGTATTTATTGCTCCCATGGTTACCACCACCAATGATAACTATATGGGACGAACGGAAAAGCGTTTTAAAGCCATCAAAGGTGCAACCATTCAGAAAGGTGCCAGAATTGGCGGGGCATCGATCCTTTTACCCGGGGTAAACGTTGCTCCCGAAACCTTTGTAGCAGCGGGAGCTTTAGTCACTAAAGACACTCCTGAAAAACGTGTTGTTAAAGGCTTTCCAGCAAAAGAGATTCGAGAAGTTCCAGACGAAGAACTCTTGCCTTAGTGAACTCGTTCAGCTAAAGCTGTACAAAGAGGCTTCAGTGACGAAAGTGTCCCGTGGACAGTTTCGCTGCAAGCGCCTAGCCAATGACAAATGCTATCGCGCTGAAGGATGGACTTTACTCCCACTAATAAAAGCGGGAGTCTCAAGATTGGATGAAATCAGACTAGACAAATTCAGGTTACAGCGATATAAGAGGAGACACACAGGCAACAAGGAGGATAAAGATGTTCTGGAACACTGGGGTCACACGCACGAACTCAAATAAATTGATGCTTATTTTGGCAATTATGCTGTCCACGATGCTCTTGCCTTCAATTGAAATTCGCTCGAGTTTACCCCGCCTTCGCTTAGATGATGTACTGATCTTTGGCGCTTTTGCGCTTAATGTAGTACTTTGGCTGATCCGTCGTACCCCTGCCGAATATGATTTGGGGCTGTCCTATCATGAAGATCAAGCTCGCGGTATAAGGGCTATTACCAATGTTTTTTTGCTTTTGCTGGGGTCCATGATCCTATCAAATATCTTTGCCTTGATTTTCTTGAAGACGCCCTTTGGAGTTCGGGATGCCATGGAGGGAGTTACCTTAGCCAAGTATTATTTGGCCGCTACGTTAGCTGCTTCTTTTGATTTGCGCGATAGTGAATACGGCCTTTTGCGCAATGTCTTCCTGGCAGGATTTGCGCTGATTCTGATTCTTTCCTGGGGTCAATTTTTAAACATCGCTAATGTCAATGCTTGGTTAACGCCTTTTTTTGCCCAGTCGCATTTGGATAATCTCGTAAACGCCAATCCTCCCCGGGTTTTAGGGACTTTTGATAATCCTAATGTGATGGGGATTTTCGCCGTCATCACTTTAACCAGCTTCGTTGCTATGTTCTATTTTCGAACCAATGAACGTTTGAAATCAATCTTCCTTTTCGTTGCCGTGGGATTAACCATCAAGCTGATTTTCATGACTATTTCGCGCACAGCTCTTTTAGGAACGGCTGCTGTGCTTGTGATCCTGAGTCTTTGGGCTTTGTTTAAATACCGGTGGAAAAGGGACATGCTTATAAAAGTAGGGGCTTTGTTTCTTTTAACCTTATTAATCTTTCTTACTTCGCCCCGAGGCTTTACCATGCGGATTAATGAGGCCACGAACCTTGAGACAAGCACCTCGGCTCAAGGACATCTCTTGCGAGCTGGGAACGCCATTGTCTTGATCAAGGAATCCCCTATTTTAGGCTGGGGAACAGCCAAAACGACGATGACAACCCTGGTTGATGATGAGTATGCTTTAATAACCCGACGTTATGGTGTCATTGGCTTGATCATGTATCTCTGGCTTTTTCTGCGCCCGCTTAAAGCAGCGCTTTGGAAAGTCCGGCTCTTTAATTTTTCCGGCTCTGAATCGGGCATGAGAGAAACTAAAACTCTGTTTTGTATCGCCTATGCGGCATCGACAGCCGCCATCTTCATCTATAACATTACGGCTGGGATTTTCTATAACCTTCAATTAATGACCTTTTTTGCCTTGTTTATGGGTTTAATTTATAGAATAGAAGGGGAAAACGATTGAAAGCCTGCATATTAACCACGGCTCATTCTCCTTTTGATGAGCGCATTTTTCATAAGGAAGCCCGAAGCCTGGCTGAAGCGGGTTACGAAGTGGTCATAATTGCCCCCTACGCTAATTCACTGGTTAAAGATGGAATCAGGATTCAGGCTGTACCGCCGCTGTCTTCCAGAGCCGATCGAATCTGGAGGTTAAAAGCCATTTACAAGGCTGCGCTTGAGGAAAAGGCGGACATCTATCACTTCCATGATCCGGATTTAATTCCTGTGGGTTTGCGGCTGAGCCGCAAACATAAGAAGCCTGTCCTTTACGATGTCCATGAATATTACGGTGACAGTCTTCTTACCCGTTACTGGCTGCCCAAGCCATTCCGCAGGATTGTGGCTAAAACCGTAGACCGGGTAGAAAAATGGGCAGCACGTTCTTTTGCCGGTATTATTACGGTGAACAGTCATATGGCAGGGCTTTTTCAGCGGGAAAACCCGGAAGGGGAGATTCTTCACAATTATCCCCTAAAACGACAATTTGAATTTTACAGGCCGGAAGGCATTAAACCCCCCGTTATTTTATACCTCGGAGGAATCAACCGTGAAAGAGGTTTAGAAATTATTTTGCGGGCGATGCCTTTGGTGCGGGAAAAACACCCTGAAGCTGTGTGTGAATTAGTAGGCCCGGCTGAGACTGAGGACCTGGGACCGGATTTTTTTCAGCTCAATCCTTGGTTAGAGCGAGGAAAAGTCCATCTGCGGGGTAAGGTGCCTTACGAACAAGTCCCGGGAATTTTGGCGCAGAGTTCTATTGCCTTGGTTCCTTTGCTGCCCACCTTAAATTATCGCAAGGCTATACCGGTCAAGCTCCTGGAATATATGGCTGCCGGCCTGCCGGTGGTAGGATCACGTTTCGGCTATATAGAAGAAATCATTGAGAAAAACCAGTGCGGTCTGCTCTGTGAACCCGGTGATCCGGAGAGCTTGGCCCAAGCTATATGTACCTTAATCGAGAATCCCGAAAAATCCTTAAGCTATGCTCAAAACGGTTGGGATGCCTTCCAACGTGAGTACACTTGGGAGAAAGAACAAGGCAAACTGCTCAAGCTCTATGAGCGAATTCTGGCTGCGAGGAAACTATAAAATGCGTGTGTTAATCTTATCTCACATGTACCCCAATTCCGTATCCCCGCTTGCTGGGATCTTCGTTCGCCAACAAGCCGTTGCCTTGGCTCAGTTAGGTGTGGACGTGAGAGTTGTGGCACCGGTGCCCTGGGTACCGGGATTGATGTCCGGACGGGGAAAATGGGGAGGATACCCTGATGTCCCTCTTAAGGAGGCTGCTGATGGATTTCCCGTATTTCATCCCAGAGTCTTGGAATTTCCGCGTTCTTTGTTTTTTGAGTATTATCCTCAAACCTTTGGACAGGGCATACGGAACGTTTTTCTTGAGCAAATCGGACACGGTATTGATGTAATTCACGCTCATGTGGCTCATCCCGACGGGGCTGCTGCCTTAAAATTCGGCCGGAAGCATCATCTTCCGGTAGTAGTCACTATCCACGGTCAAGATTTTGCTTATACTTTAAAGCGCAGCCGTACTTGTGCGGACAGTGTGCGAGCCGCCCTTAAGGGGGCTTCTCAGGTGATCTTAGTCAGTCAAAAGCTGAAAAATCAATATGGACTGGAAACCTGGGCAGATGACTTGTCGAAGTATAATGTCATCTACAATGGCGTTGATTTGGAAGATGTTGTTTTAAGCTCAGGGAGTGAAGAAACTCCCACTGCAGATTCCGATAATAAATTCGGAGCGCGAAAACGTCTTCTCAGCGTAGGGTTCCTGCGTCCCGATAAAGGGCATGATGTGGTTTTGCAGGCTTTGCCCGCGTTAATCCGAGAATTTCCGGAGTTAGAATACCGGATTGTGGGCGATGGGTCGGAGCGACAGCGGCTGGAAACTCTTACGACAGACTTAGGTCTTAGAGACCATGTGGTTTTCTTAGGAAGCCTGCCGCACACTGAGGCTATGCGCGAGATGGCTGACTGCGATGTCTTCATCCTGCCAAGTTGGAAGGAAGCTTTCGGGGTCGTTTACTTGGAAGCAATGGCTCATGGAAAGCCAATTATAGGTACACAAGGTGAGGGAATCGCGGAGATTTTAGAAACCACTGAAGTTGGCAAGGCTGTTCCCCCAAAGGATGTCCAAGCCGTCGCTGCTGCGGTGGGTGAACTTTTCCGGGACCCGAAGCGGGCGAAAGAACTTGGACTTAGGGGCAGAGAGCTGGTAACCCGGGAATTTACTTGGTACTCAAATGCTCAGAAAACTCTTGAAGTCTATGAGAAGGCTCGGGACGTATGCAGAGAATCGTTATAACAAGAATTCCTTTTTGTTTTATAAGGATGGACTCTTAGCAAGAGAAGGTTTGGCTGGAAATCTTGTGCCTGCCCAAGAGGTTATGGATGTTCTGATGATCGTCAACAAGTTTAGGTTGAATGGAAAGGTGAGCCTAAGTGGAACTTCGTTTAGTCCTTAAGAATGCCGCTGCCTTAAGTTTGGCAAGCGTACTATCCAAAGTAATTACGGCCGTCGTTGCCATTGCCGTTGCTCGTTATTTAGGGCCTGATATCTATGGAGAGTACAATTCAGCCCTGGCTTTTGTCAGTACCTTTATTCTTTTTGTGGATTTTGGTCTAAGCAACTATATGGTCCAAGAAGGCTCCCGCGATGAAAGTGTTTTGCCCCTTTATTTAGGGAATACCCTGGCATTTAAGACGTTTACCTCACTGGCTATCTACGGGCTGATGCTTGTGCTGATGCCAGCAAATTACAGCATGACAACCCGAGGCATGGTTATTGTTTTTGGAGTGGCCAGTGCGTTAAATGCCTTAGACAGTTCTGTTTACAATTATTTTCAAGCCAAGCAGCAAATGTACTATGCAGCGATGTACCAGTTCTTATCCACATTCCTGATTGGAGTATTGACGATTATCGTAGTTGTCCTAAAGGGCAAGGTTATTATGATTACCTTCGCCCAAATGGCCGCTACACTGATCATTTCCATCCTTTTATATTTTCACTTGAGACGGGATATACGGCTCAAGTTTAATGGCCAACAGCTTCTTGAGATGCTCAAAAAAGGGTTGCCTTATGGGGCTGCTGTTATTTTTTTATACGTTTATTTTCAAATTGACATGTTTATGCTTTCTCTGATGCGCCCCGTACGCGAAGTTGGCATTTACTCGGCCTCCTACCGCTTGATCGCGGTGCTTTTATTCATCCCGGGCATCTTAACCAGTGTCATTTACCCTATCCTATTTCAACTGGGGGTTGAGAGCCACGATAAGCACCGGGAGACTATTGAAAAAATCTTTAAAGTACTCAGCGCAGTGGGGATACCGGGCAGCGTCCTGCTTTTTGTTTTAGCCAACCCATTGTTGTCCTGGCTATACAGTCATCGCTATCAGGAATCTATTCCTATTATGATGATTCTTTGTTGGTTCTTTGCCCTCGAGTGTTTAAGTTTTTCCTTAGGAGATGTTTTAACCACCACGAACCGGCAGTGGACCAGAGCTTGGATTCAAGGCGGAGCCGCTGTTCTGAACGTCGGTATCAACTTGTATGCAATTCCGCACTATGGCATTTACGGTGCAAGTATCGCAACTCTGATCACGGAACTCTATGTCTTTGTCATGTATTATGGGGTAGTCCGGCATCAAGTCTATAAAGTACGAATCTGGCGCCAGCTGCCGATGATTGTTTTCGCTTCGGCCGTGATGGCGTTAGCAGCCTATTTCCTGCGGTTTCTTCATCCTTTGCTCTCCGGAGGAATTGCCGGGATTATTTATCTTGTAATTCTGGTTGGCTTTGATCATGACTTTCAGCGTATTGGAGGGTATGTTTGGCGTCAGGCAAGGAGTTTTAGGAGAAGATAGTCAAGGAATAACAATTTGGGATAGTTAAACGTCAGTTGAAATTGCCCCCCATTGTTTATGAAGAAACCTAGTTAACTTTGCACTATAAATCTGTAATTAACCCTCGAATTATCTAAGATTGAGGTCAGGACTAGAGTTTGGGTATGAATGATTGTGAGAATTGGCGGGTTTGGAATTGGATATTTGAGATCATGATCTCATGAAATCAGTTTAGCCGCTTTGCTGATTTAGTATTGAGAATTAGAATTGAGGTAAAATGGATATGAAAGTAATTACTGTACTCGGCGCTCGGCCCCAGTTTATCAAGGCAGCTCCGCTTTCGGAGACTCTGCGGAAAAAGCATGAAGAAAAGATTGTCCATACGGGACAACATTATGATTACCAAATGTCGGATGTGTTTTTTGAGGAACTGGGTATTCCCAAACCTGATTATTTCCTGGGGGTTGGTTCGAAACAGCATGGAGCCCAGACCGGGGAAATGTTAACAAAGGTGGAAGAAGTGCTGCTGGAGGAAAAACCGGATTGGGTTTTGGTTTATGGAGACACGAACTCTACCTTAGCAGGAGCCTTGGCGGCATCGAAACTCCACATTCCCATTGCCCATGTTGAGGCAGGGCTACGCAGCTATAACCGTCAAATGCCCGAAGAAATCAATCGTGTTCTTACAGATCATCTTTCAACGCTCTTATTTTGCCCGACGGATCAGGCAGTGCATAACTTGGCTCTTGAAGGATTAACTAAGGGAGTCGTCCGAACTGGGGATGTCATGGCAGATGCCCTTTATTTCCATGCCCGGAGGGCCTCTGAGCTTCGAAAAGGAGATGGTCTTCGCTATCCGGAGAAATCGTATCTTCTGGCAACGGTCCACCGTGCCGAAAACACAGATAATCCCCAGCGTCTGCAAGGAATTGTTGAAGCTTTCTCCCGAATTGACGGGCAGATCGTTCTTCCCCTGCACCCCCGGACCAAGAAATTGCTCCAGGATTATAAAATCTCTATTCCGGGAAATGTTCAGGTCATTGATCCGGTAGGTTATTTGGAAATGGTTCTTCTGGAAAAAGGAGCGGAACTTATACTTACTGATTCCGGCGGCGTCCAGAAGGAAGCCTACCTTTGGCAAGTGCCTTGTGTGACCATGAGAGATGAAACAGAATGGGTTGAAACGGTTCAAATTGGTTGGAATACTTTGACAGGTGCCGCAGCAGAGAAGATTGTTTCTGCCGTGGCAGCTTACCGCCAAAATTCCTTGCCGCCATATCAGGAGAATCTTTATGGCAACGGACGGGCCAGCGAAGAAATCGTTGCGGCCCTTGAAGAGCAAAGAAGGTGAGTTGTGTGGGCAGCCACAATGGACTAGGAAGCATTGGGATTTATGTGGCCGAGGAGTTGGAACGGGTCTATCAAGAAATGGCCGCTCTCCTGGGGATACCTGACCTGACTTGGATTAGGCCTGAGAACCGACAAGATTGGACTCAAGATGAAATTGAGACCTTCTCCAATTGTGATGTGATTTTGGTGGATGGTATTTCCCTGGCGGACCTCCCAGATACGGGGGCAAATCCGCTCATTGTTGCCTGCGGTCCGGTTCGTGACCAAAGTCCAAGCCTGCGCCTTAAGACCTTGCCCTTTAATCTTGGGCTTGAGGGAAAGCGTTTGCTCATGGAGGGGCGGGATTATACAGAATCCGGGGTTGCTGAGCCGTCCCTTGACCTCATGCTTGAAGAACTTCGCAGCGTTTTGCGCAGGGAGGTCAAAAACTATCTGGAATTCCCTCCGATCCCCTGGGGTCATGCTTATATGATGACACTTACCCATGACTTAGATATTTTAAGTCTAAAAGAGATGCCCATTGCCCGAACATTCTTAGGGTATTTTTATCGCAGTTCCATCGTAAACTGGAAACGCTGGCGCTCCGGCAAGGTGACAACGTCTGAGTTTACGTTGACTCTATGGGAAATGGTACGCACATGGGCTGCGAAAATCGGCCTTGGGCGCGACGTCTGGGATAGAGCTTTGCCCCTCTTGCTTGATTTGGAGAACCGCTTAGGAGTAAAATCAAGCTTATATTTTATGCCCTTCCCGCGCAAGCCTGGGATTTTGCCGGAAGCATTGAGGGAAGACAAAGATCACCGCAAGTTCCAAGAACAAGACAACAAGATACAGAAGGATCATTACAGAGGATATAGTTCAGATGTTTCAAATTTCTCGAAGGATTCAGCGGTAAGTGCTCCCGCCAATAGGGCCTCATTTTATGATGTGGCAAAATACCGAAGACTTTTAACACGGTTGGAGGAAGACGGGTGGGAAGCCGGTGTCCATGGTATTGATTCCTGGTATTCGGCCCAAGCTGCGCGAGAAGAATATAAGAGAATTTCCATGTTGACAGGTCAGCAGGAACTGGGAGTACGCATGCATTGGCTCTATTTCCAGACACCTGATTCTTTTCAGGCCATGGAAGAGGGCGGATATTTATATGACACTACCTTTGGCTTTAATGAGGTTGTAGGTTTTCGGGCGGGAACTCTTCAACCCTATCATCCCTTGAACTGTCAAACTCTTTGGGAATTACCATTGCATATCCAAGACGGAGCCTTGTTGGCCGAAGAACACCTTGACTTAACACGGGAAGAAGCCTTTAGGCAAGCAAAGCCAATCTTGGCTTGGGCTAAGCGCTTCGGAGGAGCGGTCAGCCTTCTTTGGCACAATCAGAGTTTTACGGCGCCCCGCTTTTGGGGAGAAGTTTATGAACAGCTGATTGAAGAGGGAAAGCAGGACGGCGCCTGGATCACCATCCCCAGAGAGGTCTTGAGATGGTTTGCCCTGAGGCGGGAAGCCAAAGTGACGCTGACCAGGCAAGGGTCAAAATGGCAGATTGGTTGTAATCAATCTGATGAAACCGTCTCTTCAGGGCCGGCTGGCTCTTCGCTGCCTCCTCTTCGCCTGCGCCTCTACCTTGATCCGGACAAGATTAAGGGTTGTTCCGTTCCTTATGAGGCGGGCGAAGGGTATGTTGATATCCCAGCTCAGCCCCTGATCATCCTTGAAGTGGAAGGAGATGAACCCCGGTGCTAATCGCTTTGCAATGGTGCTTTTTTCTTCTGAGCCTGGCCGTCGCTTTCTATTACGGCTGGAAAAAACCAAGTGCCTTAATCTCCATTTTAGCAGGAGCTGTTGCCCTAGACATTTCCATAACCTGGTTTCCTCCGCTGGGAGGAATTGGTTCCCAGATTAACAGCTTGGCTCGTCTTTTTACGGTAGCAATTATCGCGGCGCTGCTCTGGTACCTTTGGAAAGACCCTGAGAAGCGTCAGGATTTAAAGAAACTTTTTAAGCATCCGTTGACCATCGCGCTCCTGATTTATATTGGGGTTGGACTTTTCAGCATCCTCTATACGATCAGCAAAGCGGATACGATGATGGGTGTTATACGGCTCCTTACCATGTTTATGCTGTATGTAGGGGTTTACCTTCTGGCCGAGAAGAATATCGGTTTACTCCCGCTGAAGGTCGTTCATTGGATGGGGGTGGCTTTAATCCCTCTTACGCTCTATGAAGGCGCGACGAGGCATTTCATTTGGCGGGGATATTTAGCGGAAGGCATGATTGCCAGGGTTAACGCGACTTTTGTCGATCCGAATATTTTTGCCCGTTATCTCGTACTGGGGATTGTCGCTAATTTAGTTCTTCAATATTTAGATCAAGAGTCACGCCGGCGCTTCCTCTATTTTGGAACACTTGTGGGGTTATTAGGTGCCTTGGCTATTACCTTATCCCGCAGCGGGGTGGTGACATTGGTAGTTATTTTAGCCCTCATGTGCCTGCTTGTTCCCCGCAAAGGAATACTTCAGCCCATTGGGGTGCTGGCGGTTATTGGGGTTGCGATTGCGGCATCCAGACCGACTGTCTGGGACCGCCTGCTGACTATCCGCAACGGATTGGGAGCTTTAGATGAGCAGCGTGCCTATTTGTTTAGGGTTTCCTTTGCCATGTTTCACGATCACCCTCTTCTCGGAGTCGGTTTAGGAGGCTTTCAAAAGTCGTTTTTGACAAATTATCCAAGCTATAAAACGCATATACCCTACGTCCAAGGAGTAACTCTCTCGCACACGACGATATTGACCATCGCGGCGGAATTAGGTATAGTCGGACTAATCGCTTTGGCTTTAGTTTGGCTGGCTATAATTAGGGACTTGTGGACTTTGCGAAGGAACAGAGACCTAGGTTTTCATACAAACTACCTGATGGGTGTAGCGTACTTCTTGTGGGTCACCGCTGTATTTATCAGTTCTCAGTCCGAAGCGCGCTTTTTTGAAGATCCCATGATCTGGATTAGCATGGGTATGTTGGTTTCCTTGTTGCTAGGGAAAGTTGGGAGTGAAAATAAAAGTGAGTTTAAGGTTACAGCCCATTGAGCGGGACCAATGGCAAGATTTCCTAGAGGGTATCTCTCAGGGATCGCTTTTTCATCGCTGGGAATGGCAGGATATTATTGAGATAGGTTTTGGCTTAAAGGTTAACAGGCTGGGGTTTTTCGATGAAAAAGGGGTTCTTAGAGGTCTGTTCCCTTTAGCCGAGCGGAAGATGAGTCTTTTAAAGCTGGCCGGAAGTTCTTTGTCCGGCGCGGCAACTCCTCACGCGGGTCCCTTGGGAGAGGTAACTTTAGAAGAGGTTCTTCCGGCTCTGGAGGAGTATTTATCTAAAAAGCATACAGATTACATTGAGCTTACCCTTCCGGATATGTCCGGCAAAGATGTCGTCGAACAACATGGATATACGGTCCAGGAACTGCTGACCTTAGATCTGGCCATAGAGAAAGATGTAGAATCCTTATGGTCCGGGCTTGAGGTGCGCTGCCGCAACGCTGTGCGCAAAGCGGAAAAATCGGGGGTCGAAGTGTTTGAACCTCAAACCCTGGAAGAATGGCTGGAACCTTATTACGAGCTCTCCGTCGGAGTTTATCGCCGTCAGGACAAAGAGCCTCCCTTCTCTAAGGAATACTTCACTGCACTATGGCAAAAACTACATCCATCAGGGGATTTGGTGGTTTTGCTGGCCCGTTTTGAGGGTAAAATAATAGCTGGGGGGATTTTCCCCCGGGATAAAAACGTTGCTTATTATTTAGATGGGGTGTCTGACCGGGAATACAATAAGGTTGTGCCCAACAATCTCGTCCAATGGGAATATCTAAAACGGGCACAGGCCATGGGTATTGAACTCTACGATATGGTAGGAGCCAACATCCCGAGCATTGCGAAATTCAAGAAGAGTTTTGGCAGCAGCGAGCGTAATTATCTCTATGCCTACCGGAACCGGACCATGGCGGCCCGATTAGGAAGGTCAGTTTACGTTAAGCACAGTGATACCATTAAGAAATTCCTCAAACGCTCCTGATCAAAGCTCCCGTTTGGCTAAGCAGGTGTGTAGTGTTAAAATGAAATAGGCTTTTTAGCGAGGAGAAAAAGGAGCGGCGTTCTGATTGCGTATTTTAATGTTAACTCAATACTTTCCTCCGGAGTCCGGGGCAGCACAGGTCCGGCTTAAAGAAGTAGCTAAGGGATTGCAGCGAAATGGTCATGAAGTGACGGTCGTAACCGCTTTCCCGAATCATCCCAGCGGCATCATCCCCCCTGAATATCAAGGGCATTGGCGGATGAAAGACGAGGTGGAGGGAATACCCGTTTGGCGGACTTGGATTTATCCGGTCCAGCGCGGGCGTTTTTGGAAGCGCTTGCTTAACTACTTTTCTTTCGTGTTTTCTTCGTTCTGGGGTTTAAGTAAAGCCGGAAAACAAGATATCCTGTTTTTTGAATCCCCGCCGCTATTTCTGGGAATTACTGCTCTCATTTACGGTTGGTTTACACGCACCCGGATCATTATGAATATTTCAGATCTTTGGCCGGAATCGGCAGTGGCTTTAGGGCTGGTAAACAGCCGCTGGATGATCGGCGCAGCCGAGTGGCTGGAGAAATTGCTATATAAGAAAGCATGGAAAATATCTTGTCAGACAGAAGGAATACGCTCATCGCTGTTGGAGCGAGGTGTGCCTGACCATAAAGTGACTTTTTTACCGAACGGAGTGAACTTGGATCTTTTTGCCCCCCGGGAAAGAGATCAAGCAATGGCCGGTAAACTGGGGATCAAGGATGAGGAGTTTGTGCTGATTTATGCCGGGACCATGGGCTATGCTCAGGGTTTGGAATCGGTCATTAAGACGGCAGAGATTTTGCGGGATGAACAGGGGATACGCTTCTTGTTTGTGGGTGACGGCACGGAGAAACCGATGCTGGAAGCCTTGGTCAAGGAAAAAGATTTAGATAATGTGATTTTCGTCGACTTTCAGCCGGTTCAGGAAATGCCGAGATATTTTTCTTTGGCTTCGGCAAGTATTGTTCCGCTGAAAAGGAATAAACTATTTGAAGGGGCACGTCCTTCGAAAATGTTCCCTGCTCTGGGTTCGGAAGTCCCGGTCATCTATTCCGGGGAAGGCGAGGCAGCGGATTTGGTTTTATCCTCCGGCGGTGGTGTGGTTGTTGAACCGGAAAACGCTGAGGACTTGGCAAAGACTATTCTGGAATTGAAGCAGAACACCAATCGACGGGAAATGGGACAGCGGGGACGGAAATTTGTTCAGGAACATTATGCTTGGACGGAAATTATCGTGCGCTGGCTTAAAGAACTTGGAATTTAGAGAAAAACTGTAGTCAATCAAATGACCTCGTTCAGCCTAAAGCCGAACTTGAACCTCGAGCTTAGATCATAATTAAGGCGACGATCTTATTAATTTGTGTTACTGATAGGGGAGGAGATGCTAAAATGAATCAAAGATCTTCAGCATCCGTGGAAAGCCTTAGATTTACATATCCTCAGTGGCAGCTTGCTTTAAAACGGGTGTTAGATTTTCTTGTCGCTTTATGTCTCCTTGTACTCATCTCTCCGTTTTGGCTGTTAATCGTTCTTTGGATTCGTTCAGACTCCGAGGGCCCAGCCATATTTACTCAGACTCGAGTGGGTTTAGAAGGTAAGCCTTATACCATCTATAAGTTTCGGACGATGGTTCGCAACGCGGATGCCATGATTAAAGAAAAATTAGAACAAGTGAAGGATCTCGAAGGGTTTGTATTTCAGGAAAAGGATGACCCCCGGATCACGCGCAGCGGGCGTTTCCTCAGAAAAACCAGTTTAGATGAACTTCCTCAATTACTTAATATTTTAATCGGCAACATGAGTTTGGTAGGCCCTCGTCCTGAGGTTCCGGAAATCGCTAAACTTTATACGCCCGAACAGCGGCAAAGGCTGAATGTCCTGCCCGGAGTGACGGGACTTGCCCAAATCAACGGGCGCAGTGAATTAACCCTGGGAGAAACCATGAGTTATGACCTAGAGTATGTTAGGACCTGGAGTTTTTGGCTGGATCTGAAAATCCTCTGGCAGACAGTCTTTGTGGTTTTCAGCGGCAAGGGAGCTTATTGAGATAGAGATCAAAAGGAGATCATAAAGAGATATATAAAGGATTTAAACAGAATAGACACAAAAGAGACACTATATATTAACAACTCCTTACTATAATTGTATTATGCATAGAACGGCTTTGGATATTTTTGCTTGATATGGGCACGATATTTAAGGATTAAGTTTTAAATGATGTAATCGAAGTGTAAGGAGTGTTCTATCCTGTGTTAAATAAAGAACCTCAATCTAAATTAATGATTGAGGTCGATACTTTGAGGTTATACGATATTCCTGAGGTTGCTCGATTGTATGAAGAGGCTTTTTCCAGTCATTTTTTAGGGCATATGGGCCAGGGTTTTCTTGAACTCTTTTGCGCACAGTTTATGAATTCTGCCACAAACTATGGTTATGTGGCAAAATATCACGGCAGGCCTGTTGGCTTTGTTTTTGGATCTATTGCTGAAAAACCTTTTAGCCAATTTTACCGGCGAAATTTCTGGAAGTTGGTTATTTTAGTTGTCGGAAGATACGTTAATGACAATTACGTTAGGAAACATATTAAGGAGAGGTTACATTGCATTTTGGATGCTCTAAAGACCTTTATTTTTCGGCAATCCGGAGAACAGACTGAGAAGCTGAGCTCTTTTACTGCGGCTAGGATTTTGGCTATCGGAGTCGATCCCAACTATCGTGGAATAGGTATTGCGAATCAATTAACCTCAAATTTTTGTGTTCAGATGAAACAAGAAGGTTTTAAGAAAGTTGGGCTGTCAACTTTTCCCTGGAATGAGAGAGCCATTCGTTTCTATAAGAAAGACGGCTGGATTTTGGAGGGGAGAAATAGTTCATCACTGAGTTTTATTCGCACAATTTTGTAGTATATATATATATATATAGCAAAGTCATAAGAACCGTCCGCAGTGAACCGCTTCTCTTTGTGACAGGGAGCAGCTCACTGAGGACGTTTTTTATTCTTTTGGACTTATAACTTTGGTTGAGGATTTTTTTGTGCGGCACGCCATGAGTTTTATGAGATTGAGGAGGACTGCTTTAATTCTTGTCGAATATATCAATTAACAGAGAAGAATTAGGGTGGAAGGGGAAGAAAAAGTAATGTCTTTGCGCCGATATAGGAAGTTATTGGCCATTTTTATGACCATGCTCTTTTTTATGCAGTTAATACCGATTAGGACAGCATCAGCAGCAGTAGCTCAAACAGCATATTACACGGAAATTGGCGACAAGCTGGAATACTGGGCTAATAAATATAACATACCGCCTGTACTTCTTAAATCCATTGCTTGGATGGAGAGCGGGTGGAGACAATACGAGCTGGATGATAACGGACAACCCATGACTGACCATCCTTTAATCGGGAAGGATGGTATCGGAATTGGGATTATGCAAATCTCCAGTTACAGTTCCACAGATACGGCGACTATTGAGAAGCTGAAGACTGATATAGACTATAATATAGAAATGGGCTGCCAAATGCTTAATCAAAAATGGCGGGCTGCTCCTAAGATTGGCAACGGCGATCGCAATGTTTTAGAAAACTGGTATTTTGCAGTATGGGCTTATAATAGTTGGGGTTCACGAAACAATCCTAATGTAGCTACAGGAAGTCCTGCCTATCAGGATTCGATTTTCAGCCTTATGGGCCAAAAATATAACAGTGCTGTTACCTTCGCACCGGGAGCGACAAAGTACCCGGCAAACCTCTTGCCGCTTGTTAATCCTCCTAATTATTCCAGCCGCTATAGTACGCCTTCAGTGACACATCTGGGAGATCTGACAATTGATCAGAATCAGTTAGTCTCAACCGGGGGAGGAACAGGTGCGGATTCTGCTAATGGGGACTATTGGTTCAACTACGCTCGCTGGGCATCCTATTATGCCTTGGGTTTTTATAATACGGTCTATGACAGTGCGACCATCAGCGATAAAACCCTTGTTTCTCAGAAGATCCAAAGCGCTCAAAATAACCTCCTGGCTGAAGCAGATTCCTTATTGCAGGACGGCAAAGATTCTTCCGATGCCAGTGCAGCTAAATATTATTGGACTGTTCTGCAAGGCCCCAGTTTAGATCAGGGAACTGCAGCAAAGGCTTCTGCCGGTTTGCAAAATGCCCTGGGGAAATTATTAGATGCAGCAGACTCCATGGTTCAAACAGGAGATGCTTCCTCTTGGCAAAGCGCCGTCCAAGACTATCAGACTGTTTTGCAAGGTTCAAGTGTTGATGCTGATCTTATCCAACGTGCAAACACCGGCCTCCTCAACGCCTACAATAAACTATTGGCAGAGGCTGATAAATTAGCCCTTGACGGTTCAACTGATTCTAAAGCCAGTGCCGCAAGTTATTATAAGACGGTTATGCAAGGACCAAATTTAGACGCGAGCCTTGCGGAACGAGCCAAAGAAGGTTACCAGGCTACTGCTTCGTCTTCAGGGACAAGTTCCGGTACAACACCGAGTTCAGGTTCAACCTCGGGCTCGACCAGCGGTACAACCCCGCTAACTCCGGCTTCTCCCACAACCCCAACGACTCAGCCCGCGGCTCCCACAGTTACGCGTCTTTATGGGACCAGTGCTGAAGATACGGCCATCAAAATATCTCAAGCGGGCTGGGCCGACAATTCTGCCCCGGTGGTACTTTTAGCTCGAGTGGACCGCTTCCAGGATGCGTTGGCAGCCGCTCCTCTGGCCAGAAAACTTAAGGCTCCCTTACTCCTTACGGCTCCCGGGGAACTGGAGAGTAATGTACTGCAAGAGTTAAAACGCTTAGGTGCAGGGACAAAAGTATTTGTTATCGGAGGAGAAGGTGCCATTAGCTCAAAGGTCACTGATGCTCTTAGCAAGGCTAATTTATCCTCTGAACGGATTTTCGGAAATACAGCCGCTGATACCGCTGTGGCGATTGCCCGCAGAATGGGCCCAAGCACTCAAGTTATCCTCGCTTCCTCTGCGAGTTTTCCAGATGCTTTATCTGCTTCGGCACCGGCCGCAGCCTTAGGGATTCCGATTCTCTTAACGGATCAAGGATTGCTGTCTAATTCCACCTTACAGCTCTTAAAAGATTACAACGTGACTAAGACAATTATCGTGGGAGGCAAATATGCTGTCTCGACGGCCTTTGACAGCAAAGGCGGTCCCTTAGAAAGCTACGGCCCGATGCGCTTGGCTGGAGAAACAAAATATGATACGATGATCAAGATTGTAAATAATTTTCAGCAGGACCCATCAACGCTTGTGATAGCAACGGGTGAAAACTTCCCGGACGGTTTAGCAGGGGGAGCCTTTGCGGCTATTACCGGAAGCCCCTTGCTCTTAATTCCTCAAGGGAATTTAAACGCAGATATAAAAGCATATTTGCAGGCCCAATGCGGAAAAACAACAAAGGCGTTTATTCTCGGAGGAACAGGCGTCATCCCAAGTTCCACTGAGAAGATTTTAGGGGGTCTTCTAACTCCTTCGTAATTGAAGGACAAGAACACGGAGGTTTGAGATTCATTGGCAAAGCAACATAAAAGGCTATGGATAACAGGCCTCCTGTTCTTCATAGCCTTAGGCATTGAGCTCCTCTATATAAAATCCTATCATGTCTACTATTTTATTTCACAGGATGGGTATCTTTATTCCAATATCGCCGAGAATTTTCTCCACGGTAACGGGCTTGTGAACAGCGCCAATTTTAAGACTGGCGCAGATAATCTCGTGCAAATGATTCCCAAGAACCGGGACTATGTGATCGGACCGATCTACCCCTTACTTCTGGCCTTGATCTACGGATTATTTGGCTTAAAAAGTTATGGGATGGTGGTGTCGGTTCTGCATGCTGTTCTCGGTGCGGCCGGTGCTGTGCTTGCTTATAAAACCGGGGAAGTTTTATTTGGGCGAAAGTATGCCCTGATTCCTTATGCCTTGACTCTGGGATACCCCTTGTTTGCTTTCTGGGAGATGTACGTCTTAACAGAGACTACCTATGTCTTTGCGATTTGGTTGTTTCTTTATTGTTTGACGCGTTATGCTCAAGAGATTAGCAGGCCTAAAATGAGTACCCTTTTGATTCTGGGAGGGGTCATTGGTTTTTCTAATCTCGTTCGTCCGCTGCTTTTGCTTTATTTTCCCGTGCTGGGGTTTTGGATTTTCTGGATGAAAGGCTGGCGCCTTAAGCGCTCCTTGCGTGATTTTTTTCTGATCGTATTCATGACAGTGGTGGTTATGAGTCCCTGGTGGATACGCAATGAGTTAAAATACCATCAGTTTATTCCCTCTTCAAACTATGGTTCCTACGAGTTTTATTTAGGGAATAACCCCAGAACGATCACCAACAGTTACTTTGTTTTTGACCAGCCAAGCTATGATCCGGCGGTTAAGGCCAGGATTGATAAACTTCCTGTCCTGGAACAAGAAAAAGAGTATAAAAGCTTGGGAGCCTCCTACATTTTGAGTCATCCGGTGTTGTTCCTGGAGCGTACCTACGCTAAAGAGAAGAATCTATTTTGGCAGCCGGTAAGTCCCGAGGAAGGACAGGCCTATAAAATGAAAGGCGATTTCCTTGATAAATGGTATCTTCTTTTAGGTTTAAGCGGGATAATCCTGAGTCTTATTTGGCTGAAACGATACAGTTTTCTTCTGCTCTATATACTTTACTATAGCTTTGTTGTGAGTATGATCACAGTGGTTTCGGGAGGACGCTATCGTTTGCCGGTGATGCCCGCTATGATTTTGCTGGGTTCACTAGGTATTGTACTGCTCCTTAAGGGAGCTGGGAGACTATTGGGAATCCCGCAGGAAGCGGATAGGAGGTCGTTTTAAGGATATGACGCGCGTCCAAATAGTCGTACTTATCATGAGTTTTCTGATCACGGGATTTATTGTTGAGCAAGTTCGGCGGCGGCGTCTGGCAGTTGAATACTCTTTAATTTGGATTGTTGCCGGTCTAGGCATGATCTTTCTCTCCTTATGGAGAAATGGAATTGAGTATTTGGCCAACATTATGGGGATTTATTACGCCCCTTCCGCCATTTTCGTGATATTTGGGGTCTTGGTTTTCATCCTCTGTGTGCATTTTTCACTGGAAATTTCCAGATTGAGTTCCACAAATCGTGTTTTAGTACAAAGGATTGCTTTGCTGGAAGACGATTTAAAAAACCTGGAAGTAAAGTCCTCAGAGATAAGGAAATAACGTAATATAAACTGAACAGAAACCTATGGAAGAAAATTTGTCCCCTTAAGGACGTGGAGAAAGAACATATGCAACGAATTTTAGCGATTGTCCCTGCTTTAAATGAGGCAGGGAATATCGGCTCTGTGGTAGATAATCTGAAACAAGTATCCTCTTGGCTGGATGTTCTTGTCATCGATGACGGCTCCACCGATCAGACGGCTGAGGTCGCACGAACCCACGGAGCAAAAGTGATCTCACTCCCTGTAAATTTGGGAATTGGGGGAGCGGTACAAACAGGATTTATCTATGCTGTCAAAAACCACTATGATGTTGCCCTTCAAGTAGATGGGGACGGGCAGCATAAAGCTGAAGAAATACAAAAGTTGATTGAGCCTATTCTGGAAGAAAAAGCGGATGTTACCATCGGATCGCGCTTCCTGAGTAAAACTGCCTATAAATCGTCCCGGTCGCGTCGGACAGGCATTTATCTCCTCAGTAAAACAATCCAATCCGTAGTGCGCAAAAAATTCACGGATCCCACCTCGGGGTTTCGAGCCTATAATCAGAAAGCCTTGCGCATGGTTTCCGCTCATTATTCTACAGATTACCCGGAACCCGATGCCATTGTAACTCTGGTTAAAAATCGAATGCGGGTCATTGAAGTTTCTGTAGAAATGGATGCCCGCATTTCCGGAAATTCGTCAATCACCCCGTTTAAAAGCGGATACTATATGTTTAAAGTGAGTCTGGCGATTATCCTTAATTCGATGATGGAAAGAATATGGCCGGAGTGAAGAAAAACAAGAACGTAAACAGGAACGAAGACGAGAACGAAGACGAGAACGAAGACGAGAACGAAGACGAGAACGAAGATAAGAACGATAATAAGAATGATAATAAGAACGATAATAAGAACGCAAACATGAACCAGAACAAGACAAAACATGAGAACTAAGGAATTTCCTTGAGTTCTCATGTTTTTGTACTCTTAGATCTCTATGTAATTTATTAGACCCTTATGTACTTTCAAATCTTTATGTTCTGAAGCGGCACATTAATAATAGGGAACTTATCTTCCTAGTCAGAAACTATAAATTTGCCTGGCAAAATATAAGAGCAACTAGGCAAGCGCTGATCATGGACAGCCAAGTACCACGAAAGACGTGTCATTAAACTGAGCTTAATATTTGAGTACAGCAACAAGGTTTATCTACGAGTAATGATAATCACTCCAAGACAGATAACTAAAACCCCTACGATTTTTGTTAAAGTAAGCTCTTCTTTGAAAATTGTCGTTCCGATGATCATGGCAAAGATAAAGGCCGTACTTTGAATTGGATAAACATAACTTAATTCACCTTTATTCAAGACATAGATCCAAAGGACCGAAGCAAAGGCATAAACCGTTAAACCGCCAATTATGTAGGGGCTTAGAAAGAGGCGCAAGAGTTGGCCAAGACTGTGAACGTCTTTGCCCGAGGCCCCCAGTTTCCAAAGGGTTTGTCCCGTGACCATAAGAATAGAATTAAAAATCGTCAGCAATATTAACAAAAATGTCCACCCCAAGCTTTTAGACTGCTATATTATAGTATACAATATGTAGCCTCTAAGCAAGTCCCCAGATGTAGAAACGAAAGCGAGACAAGGGAACCGTCCCCTTGTCTCGCCAAAGTGTGTCAAAAGGACCGTCCCTTGAACACGCTTACCGGAGATATTGCTTGAGAAGAGGGAATATAGCATTGGAGCTGGCAGGGTTAAGTGACCAGCTTAGTGACCAGGCTCCGATTCCTCCGAGTCCATACTGGTTAAGGAGTGATAACTTCGCATTCCAGCTTTGGGCGTCGTCGTAATAGACGGTGTGGGTTCCGGAAGAATCCGTGTAATTGAAATAAGGAATCTGGGAGGAATCTCTTTGAATCGGCCCCTGTGCTAGGGCTTGCAGCTCAGCCATTCCGCCCGCTTTCCGCGTATAAGTTGCGCTGCTGCCGGTGCCTGTGGTCAACCAGTCGTTGCCGTAGTAAGGGATTCCCAGGAGAACTTTGTGCATATCAACACCTTGACTGAGGGTATATTGCATCACTTTGTTCATCCAATCCAGGGGAGCAATGGGCCCCGGAGTTGACCGGCTATAGTCATAGGTCATGACGTCCAGGTAGTCAACATTTTGAGCGAGAGCAGAGTAGTTAAATTCCGTCAGCCAGGATTCTGAACCTGTACGGGCCATAACTGCTTCGATGAGCAGTTTGTTTAAAGGGTGAAGTTTATTGTAAAGTTCATTCATAAATTGTGTGAGATTCGGTCCTGTGCTGCCGCTGAGGAGTTCAAAGTCAATGACAATTCCGTCGGAGTTGGTGTTCTGGATTAGGGAAATGATATTGTTTTCTAGTGTTTCGCGAGTTGCTGCGGAGGAGAGTACCGAGTCTACAGTTTTAGGAGTAGACCAACTTGACTGGATCACAGGAAGAACCTTAAGATTGCGGGCGTGCACAGCGCTTGTGAACTGTGTATAGTTCCCAGGGGTGGCATCCCACCCTCCAACAACATTGCCGTTTGCAGCATCATCCAGGTAATACCAGCTTGGTCCAATCAGGTCGGCGTAATCAGTAGCCGGGGTAGGAATGGATTGAAGTTGACTGAGCATTCCTTTCGTACCGTTAAGTCCTCCTTGCGTAAATTGCAGGGAAACCCGTGGTTGTGCAACACCAGTGCGCAAGATGCTTTCCATTTTGTAGTTAATAACGCCCCACCCCCCTAAAATAGTAAAGGTAGTGCCGGAAGACCGTCTTTGGTCAAGATAAGTGGTTGTATAAGATGCTAAGGGCTTTGAAGGAAAAAGAAAGATCGGAGAATTGGTCTGTGCTGCCAAAGCCGCACCGGCTAAAGCATCGGGGAAATTTTCACCGGTGGCAACATAAACGTGGGAACTATCAAAGGGAAGTTGATTTAAGACGATGGAATTTGTTTCGTACTGGTCATACCCTGCAAAGCGGGCAGTGATTTTAACAGGTTGAGGAAGCTTGCTGAGCTGTTGTTCCACAGAGTCTTGAATAACGGCTTTACCGCCAATGAGCGTTACCTGCTGCACTCCCATTTGGGCGAGAGCAGACGCTGTTTCCTGAGGCAAAGAATCGGAGCGGGTAAGTAAAATCGGAATCCCGTGAGCCGCTGCATAAGAAGAAATGCTCAAAGCATCCGGAAAATGGTCGCCGTTCACAATGAAAGCTTGGCTGGTTGTAGGAGTTGCCTCAGCAGCAATGGCAGCAGCTGTTCCATATTGATCCGTGCCTGCCAGGCGTGTCGGAGTGATTCCCGTATCCCTGAGAGTTTGCTCGATAGAAGGACTTAGAGCAACGGTTCCGCCGAGAAGATAAACTTCTTTTGTGCCAAGTCGTTTCAGTTCGGATAAAACATCCGGATTTAAATGATCTGATTCTGTGAGCAGCAGGGGTCCATTTACTTTATGCGCCAGAACGGAACCTGTGAGTGCATCGGGGAAATTTTCACCGGTGGCAAGAACTGCAACCGGTGCCTGGTTCCAGCCGGCCTTCGAAATCTCTATTGCCGTATCGTAGAGCGTATTTCCATAAATTCGATTGGAGAAAGATTCACTCGCAGCAGCCTGCACTTCGGGAGGCTGAAAGGGGAGAAGATTGGTTAAGAGGGCTAAACCACTTATGAGCGCAATAAGACAGGAAAATGAGCGAGATTTATGCTTTTTAATACGATCAATTTTCTTATTATTATAGATTTTCTGCTCGGATTTCTTTGTGAAGAATTTAATCATCCTTTGCCTCCTCAACGTGCCGATAACTGATTATTTGTCTATAAATATTCGTTACGAAAGTGATAAACCCTGCCAAAAATTCGACAATTGACATTTCCAATATTAAACAGCTTCGGGATAACCTTTAAACAAATAGACCATTAAATGATCATTAGAAGAAAAGGAAAGTCCCGATATTTGTCGAATTGGTCTTAGAGAGAATTAAATAAGATAGGAGTGGAAAATATTCACGATATAAAAACTTTCTTTTTAAAAAAGACTCCTAAAGTTAAATATCTGCTTGTTCCTTTTTTAATGGTTGGCATACTATGCTTGAATGTCGTACTTAATCTCTCGGCCCCAGGGGAGCGTGACAGACGCCTTTCTGAGAATGCCCAGCAAGGACAAGCTAACACTTTTACTCAGACAAATAATCCTACTAACTCCTTCGCGAGCAATGCGAGCCGGAATCATGCAAAGATGGTTGACTCAGCAACAAATTTCATTAATTCGGAGAAATTTAACAACGATGCCAAGGTGGCAAGAGTTCCCAATACTGCTCAATCCCAGTCTCCGAAATCTGAACTTACAACAACTGATCCTTTGCAATCCCAGCAAATTGTTATTTCTTTAGCCCCTACGGCAGATATCACAAAAGTAGCAAAGGAATTTCAAGCTGCGGTTTTACGCCGGGGTCCCTTAAATTTTGCTACGTTGGGATTCAACCGTACTATTAATGTGCCCACCATGATCGCGAGCCTCAAAAATACACCGGGGGTTCTCGATGCAGAAGAGAATCATCTTCACAGGATGAGTACCGCGGAGGTTTCCTCGCTGCCTTCAGATCCGGTGTTCAAAGATCAATGGTCCCTGGTGAACGGGGATGTTCCAGGGGCCTGGGACATGGGGGCAACCGGCAAAGGGGTGACAATTGCCATCGTTGATTCAGGCATAGCACTCAATCATCCGGATCTTAAGGACAATATAGTTCCGGGGTATAACGCGATAACTCAGAGTAACGCTCCCGGAGCGAATCAAGACGACAACGGACATGGCACCCATGTTGCCGGGATCGCAGCAGCGGAACGAAATGGCGTGGGAATTGTCGGTGTGGCCTATGACGCGAAAATTATGCCGATTAAGTCCGTAAATTTCGAGGGAGATGGCTATGACGATGCTATTGCCGCCGGAATCGTTTGGGCGGCGGACCATGGAGCCAAGATTATTAATCTTAGTCTTGGGGCCGAAAATGGGGTTTCTTCAGAAGTAATTAAGCAAGCAGTTAATTATGCCTATAATAAGGGATCTTTGCTGGTTGCTGCTGCCGGAAACTACGATCCTTCTACCCAAAAAAATCCCGGGGTCGATTATCCTGCCTCGGACCCTCATGTTCTGGCTGTTGCCGCGACAGATAAAAATGACCAGATTGCTTCCTTCTCAACCTCAGGTCCGCAAATTAGTTTAGCCGCCCCGGGGGATGAAATCGCCAGCGATTGGTGGAGTTTAGCCGAGGGGCCAGGATACGCCAATGCCAGCGGCACTTCCATGGCTTCACCCTTTGTTGCCGGGGAGGCGGCACTTATCTGGGGGCAGCATCCTGAATGGTCCAGGGATCAAGTGGTTGAAGCCCTGGAGTCAGGGGTTAAAGATTTAGGAACTGCTGGCCGGGATAACGATTATGGTTATGGTTTAGTGGATGTGAAACTTGCCCTATCTCTTGCCGCTCAAACAAAAATGACTCTTTCATCTCCTGCGAGTATTGGCAGCCTCGGCGGCAATGTGCAAACGACGGACGGTTCAGCTTCTCTGAACTTATCGATTCCCGCCCAGGCCTTTGATACTTCAGTCAACGTTTCCTTAAATACTGCCGCTATTCCCGCAGCTCTCCCTAACGGGGCAAGGTTTCTGACTCCGGCCGTTGATGTGGAGTGGGGAACGGATACACCTCAAGAGATGCTTTCATTAAACTTCAGTGATCCTTCTCTCAGTGACGCTGTGAACGGAATTGTTTATCATTGGGATGGCGCTCGTTGGATCACCTTAGGAGGAGAGCTCCAAAAAGGAGAGGAACACTTTGGCCTCTTTTATCCGGGTATTTATGCGGTGGGCACAGCCCAAGGTAATGATCAATCGGCTCAGCGCTTTGCAGGCGAAACGGCTGAAGGAACTGCCGTACAAATTTCCCAGGCAACGTTTCCCACAGGAGCTGATACGGTAATCCTTGCTCAAGGCAATCAGTTTCCCGATGCTTTAGCCGGAGCTCCTCTTGCTTACAAGCTGCAAGCTCCAATATTGCTGACGTCCAGTACCTCACTTTCTCCTGATGTCCGGGCTGAAATCCAGCGCCTTGCTCCCAAAACGATCTATCTTCTTGGTGGTCCGGCGGCTCTTTCCTCAACCATTGAAATTGAACTGCAGCAAACGTATAACGTAAAAAGGTTATATGGCTATACGGCAGAGGGGACTGCACGAGCGATTGCAGAAGAGTTAGGTACTCATGGAAGAGCCGTCATCGCCAACGTCAATCATTTTCAGGATACGTTAGCCATTTCCGCCTGGGCTGCACAGCAGGGAGTTCCTATTCTGCTGACAGAAGCCAACACGTTGCCTGATGATACAGAAACGGCTCTTGAAGAGCTCAAGGTCACGAACACGTTAGTAATCGGAGGAAAGGTGGTCATTGCCCCTGGAGTTGAAGAGCAGCTGCCGCTACCCCAAAGAATTGCCGGAACTACGGCCTATGACACCGCGACAGAAGTATTACAGGCCTATCCGCCGATTTCCTCCAAGCTGGAGCTGGCTACCGGTGAAAACTTTCCGGATGCTCTTACGGGAGCCGTTCGGGCAGCCCTGCAAGGTTCCATGGTTGTCTTAGTCCCAACCAGGACGAAGCTGCCTTCAGATTTGGCAGCCCTTTTGACATCGTGGAAAGGGAAACAGGTTGAAGCTTTGGGGGGAACTGTCGCGCTGCCGGACAGTGTTGTCCGGGGAGTAAACGCGTTGTTAGATTAAGAAGGAATAAGAAGGCACGTTTTTGGCAGGACATCGCTTAATAATGTCGAATTACAAAGAATTGTTGCATTGTAACAACGAAGGAGGGATCATATTGGCACCGCTAAAATGGAAAATTATCGGGATACTTATTGCTGTTTTTGGTTTTCTGATTGGGTTTCAAAATCCTGCCAATGCGGCCCCTTTGGATTTTGGGACCACACGGATTTATGGGGCGCGGCAAATTGACACTGCCATAAAAGTTTCGCAAGCGGGCTGGCAGCATGCGGATACAGTTCTCTTGGCGAACTGTGACAATTTTCCGGATGCCTTGGTTGCAGCGCCACTTTCCCATCAATTGGATGCCCCTATTCTTTTAACACCGGTCCAAGGGGTCGATCCTTATGTGATGCAGGAAATTAAACGTTTAGGCGCCAAAAAGGTTATCCTTTTGGGCGGGGTTAAGGCCTTAAGCAATCAAGTCGAAACAGATTTAGAAAATGCAGGTTTTCCCGCTCCGGAACGGATCTGGGGGCAGGACCAATTTGAAACGGCTCAAAAGGTTGCTGAACGTGTAGGCAGCAAAGGACAAGTGATTCTGGCAAACGGTGACCAGTTTCCCGACGCTTTGGCTATTTCAGCTTACGCTGGTGAGACAGAAACCCCAATTCTCCTCACGGAAGCCAAGACCATGCCTGATTCTACAAAACAAGAATTGGACAAACTGCAGCAAAACGGAGACCTCAATACCATTGTTGTAGGCGGTGAAGCCGTAATTTCCAGTTCAACCTTAACCGACTTAAAAAATGTCCAAAGAATTGCCGGAAATGACCGCTACGAGACCGCTGCTGATGTCTATGACTTTGCTCAGAATGATCTCCCTGCGACAACGACCTATGTCGTAACAGGGGAGAACTTCCCGGATGCTCTTGCAGCGGGAGCCTTAGCCGCCAAGCAGCGTGCGGAGATTGTTATGACTCAAAAAACAACACTGCCAGGACCAACCTACTCTGTTTTATCAAGACCTACAGAAAGCCCCTACAGCATGGTGATTGTCGGGGGGACGGCTGTAATCAGCGATCAAGTAACAGGCATGCTGGAAGGGACAATACAGCCGCCCTCATTATTGGCCGGAGTGACGATTGTTGTCGACCCGGGACATGGAGGTCCGGATACCGGTGCGATAGGACCGGCAGGAACTTATGAAAAAAACAACACCCTCGCCGTTGGGCTGGATTTGGAAAATGATCTGCGTTCTGCAGGGGCTCGGGTCATCATGACTCGCACTACCGATGTATCCCCGGCCACAGGGACCTATTCTGAGCTTTCAGATCTTCAGGCGCGAACAAAGATTGCCAACGACGCTCAGGCAGATATGTTTATTTGCCTGCACAATGATTCCTTCAGCAACCCCAGCGCTTCTGGGACAACCACCTATTACAGTTCGGCCAGTCCGGTAGCTGATCAATCCTTAACCCTTGCTAAGAATATACAAAGCGAATTAGTTGCAGCGATAAACTTAAATGACCGGGGTGTAAAAGATGCTCCATTTTACGTGATTAAAAATACTAAAATGCCGGCAGTACTGATAGAAATCGGCTTCATTTCTAACCCAGATGAAGAAAAGTTATTGGGATCACCGGGTTTTCAAAATAAGGCTGCCATGGGGATCTACGATGGAATCTTAAAGTATAAGGGATATTAGCTACTTATTGCAGGAAGTATTATTAGAAGATATCAAGAAGATATCATTTAGAAGTTTATTAATTGAAGCATTAGCAATACCAAGTTTTGGTGGCTGAGAATGTTAATGGTGATCTGCAATTGAATCAACAACATGGATAAATCAGGATATTTACGGTTTCTGGTCCAAATTTTACTTAGATTGTACTGTACTCAGACTTCTAAATAATTTATTTATTAGATGTTAACAAGATGTTCACATCTTTACCGCAAAATTATGGTATACTCATTTAAGTCCAATAGTCAGTATATTTTTTGACTAATGGTGGAAAACTAGTAAGTTTTAGTGTAAACTAAATGAGTACTAACTGAAGGCTGTCCGACAATTTTAAGGCCGATTTAAAAGACTTTAAAAAAAAATCGGACAGTAAGCAGGAATATTAGTTATTATGGAGAATACATATAGCTAATGTAGACCCTTTTTGCGGTTTCTTCATTTTAATGCGGTTCTAAAGAGTAACCATAGGAGGGATGAGACATCATCCTCTGGGGGGACGCTCCCGCGTAGAGTCCTGTGGTCTGCTTTTAGATATTGCGCAATGTCTAAAGATTGTGCTACTCATGTTAAGGGGGTGAGGGACGACTAAAAAACGTCCTAGGTAGTAAGGAAAAGAGATAGTTCATTCACCAGACAGAAGAGATCCAAAGACGAGAGGAGATATTCACTACATGAAAAAAACTAACAAAGCCTTAGCATCATTAGCTATTGCTGGTATGGCCTTAACAGTAGTACCGTTCAATGCTTTCGCTGACAATGCGGTACCAACTCGTTTAGCAGGTAATACCGCAGCTCAAACTGCAGCAGCAATTGCCGATCAAACTGGCTGGACCGGTACAGCAATTCTTGCATCTTCCGCTTCCTATGGTATGGTTGATGCTCTGACTGCAGGACCACTTTCTAGCTACTTAAAAGCTCCAATTCTGTTAACAGGTCCTGGAAATACCCTTGATTCTGATACTAAAGCAGAACTCACCAAACTCAATGTTAAAACAGTTTATGTCACAAGCGGTAAAGCTGTCATCAGCCAAGCAGTTCTTGACCAACTGTCAGGAATGGGTATTAACGTTGTTTCCCTCGGCGGACAAGACCGTGCTGAAACTTCCGTTAACATTGCTAAGAAAATGGTTGGCGTAACCAAAGTTGCCGTTGCTAATGGATTACAAGATGCTCTTTCCATCGCTTCCATTGCTTCCGCTGCCAATGAGCCAATCCTTTTAACCGACAAAGATTCCGTTCCTTCAAGTGTTGCAGCTTACTTAGCAGCTAACCCAAGCATCACTTCCACCGATGTTATCGGCGGAACCGGTGTTATCAGCAATGCAGTAGCAGCTCAATTCCCTAACGCTACTCGCCATTTTGGAACCACCGCTTATGATACTAACAATCAAGTCATCCAAGACTTCAGTTCATCCCTTCAGTTCACCAACGTCTATGTAGCCAATGGCCAAACCGGTATTGATGCTCTTGCAGGTGCGCCTCTTGCAGCTCTGACCAAGTCCCCCATTGTCCTCACAGATGGAACTGTTCCTGCAGCAGCAACCTTTGTTCACAGCAAACTTGCTACTGGTGCAGTTGTAACCGCTCTCGGCGGCGCAGCTGTTGTATCTGATTCAGTTCGCACCGGTGTTCTTACTGGCAGTGCACCTAACCAAGGCGGACCTGTAGCTGTTACTTCCGTCACTGCTGTCAGTGCCAGCAGCTTCAAAGTTCAATTCACATCTGCTCCTGCTGACACCAGCAAAGTTACCTTTGCAGTTACAAATTCAGGAGCTCCTGTTACTGTAACTCCTACTTGGGATTCTTCCAATACATTTGTTACCCTGAGTGGTTCAGCTAACTTCCCAGAAGGAACTTATGCTGTAGATGTAAAAAATGGTGATACAGACCTTGGTTCAAGCACCGTAGCTATTACAACTCAAAAGATCGCTAAGATCAATATTACCGCAACCAAACTTGCTGTTACCCAAGCAACTACTGGTAGTGGCATCGGTTATGCTACCTACACGGTTACTGACCAATATGGCAACGATATTACCAGCAACTATCTTGCTAATAACATCCAATGGCAATGCGGAGTTGGTAACATTACAACACCTTCACACGGTGTCTTAAAAGTTACGCCAAACGGCCAAAACCTCCTTACCTTCTCTACGGTAGTAATCACAGGCTATGATTCAACCTCCGGTGTTTCTGCCAGTGCAACACTGCCTACCTCCACAGCAATGGGAACTTTGAGCAGCATTACGCTGAACAAACTGACCAACGTTAACAACACACCACTCAGAGCTGCTGATACCAGCGACACATGGTATGTTGATTACACTGCTAACGATATGAGCGGCAATCCGACTAATGACTATAACTTAGTTAAAAACGGTTTAATCTTAACCGGAACAAATTCGGATCAGCTGTCAGTTTCCAGCCCTTATGTTATCGCTAAGGTTGTACAAGATCCTAACGACAGCAACAAAGCTGCAATTCAAGTTACAGTAACCACTGACACTGTTCAAATGGATATGCCTGTAACCATTACAGCTATGAGTTGGCAAGGGGCTCCTTCAAGCTTACAATTAACCTTGAAGAAACAGTCCGCTGTTGATACCTTTACCTTAGAAGCTCCTTCTTACAATATTGCGTCTGGTGAGCTCAAACAGATTCCTTTTGTAGCTTATGACCAAGACGGCAAACAATTAACTAAGTATAGTGATATTGTTGGCAGCTCTTCGAATCCTATCGTAACAATTTCCGGCTTTGGGGATCCTAGTACCGGCGCTGGATTTGTACAAAATCCTGATGGAACAGCCAGCTTGTATATGAGAGCAACTAATGTTACCGGAAATCAAAGTGTTCCTCAAATCCTTACGGCTAATACCTCAACCGGTAAGTTCAGCTCTGTCACCATCAACGTTCAACCTACTGCTAAAGCAGATACCATGGTGTTAAACTCTACTTCAATTATTAATACGTTACAAGCGGGTGCTAACCAACGTATTGACTTTGGTTATAACTATGGTGGCTTAACAGTTAATGACCAATACGGTCGCCCGATGGATCTGGATACAGTAACTCAGACGGGTAATGGCTATAACTATGAAGTAGTTGCTATGACTTCTGCTACTACAGGTACTGCTATTCAACTACAACAACTTAATTCCGGTGAGAATGTTACAACTTCAAGTCCAATCACTTATGCAATTGCAGGAGGCGGTAATGGTATTGAAGTCTTAGCTAACCCAAGTCTCACTGATAATAGCACTGTGAACAGAACTCAAACTGTTAACTTCTATTTGATCAATAAATCTGACGAGGCTAATGTTCTTGCCGGTCAAACGAATCTAGCAATTGCTTCTTCATCAATGACTTTCTCAGTTATTAAGAATAAGGACATCACAGGATATACTATTGATAAAGTAGCTAATCCTATTTTTGCTCAAGCAAACTCATCAACTAGTGGTGCAATTTATACTCATCAGCAAACAGATGAGGCCGCTAATCCTGATATCTATGGTACAACTTCCGGCGGTTCCAAGGTAATGTTAGCTCCTGGATTTATTGAAGGTGTGAGTGTTGACAGCCCGAACAAGTTTAAAGCTGTAACTGTGGCAGGTGGAATTTCTAATAGCACAAATGCATATGACTCGGTAAAGGTCATAGGTTTGCCGCTTGATGCTTCACTTACCTCTGCAAGCACGAACTTGACGGTAACCCTTATGGGTGCAGATGGTTTAATCCATACTGTTGTTGCTCCTATCGCCTCGTCAACCACAAGTCCTGTAGCTAAAGAGCTTGATCTTAACTACGATGGTACTGCTGGTATGCATATGTCTGATGATGGAACTACACTCTATATTGACAACGCAACAGCGATGGCCACCGAATTTGGTAGTGCAGCTAATCCAGTTAGTCTGCAAAGAAATGATGCCTATGGCGCAGCTAACGCTAAGGATATCTACTTCTATATTGTAGACTCCTATGGCAAAAAAGGCATGAATGTATCGAACATTTTTGCAACTGATTGGCAATCCAATGGTGTTACTAGAGCAACTGCAATTGCGAATAGTCAAACTACTGTTTCTCCGCTAAATCTTGATGCTACTACTTTATATGCTACGGGCGCTCCTGGTTTAGTCAAGAATGGTGATTATGTAACACTCTCAGCAGTAACCAATAATGGTTTAGTTAAGACCGTTAAGATTGTTAGAAACTATAATTAGTTTCTAACAGTTGGTTGTAACAAGCAAGAGTAAAAACCATTCTATTATTAACTAAGTTATCTAATGGAAAGAGTCTTTCACTTTCGAGTGAAAGACTCTTTTTCAGTATTATGGCATGAAGATTAGCCCGGTGGGATATAGAAAATGCCTACAAAGGGGCATTGATTTAAGATCGCTAAGTTCAGAATCTCATAAACGGTAAAGATACCCAGAACCTACTTGTTCATTATTGCTGGGTATTGTAAGGGTAAAGATATAACGCGAATTAAATTAATTTTAAAATAATAGCTTTAGTAACTGGGCTTTAAGGCGAAATATGCAAACTGAAAATCTAAAGTAGCCGTAGACCACAGGTAAATCATAGTTCCAGTTAAAATGAATAAGAAATAAATAGGGTAGGAAATTTTGAGTTCTTTATGCTATAATTTGTATAGTAAATTCATGATTATTGATACTGCTTTAAAGAATTTGTTTTGACGGCAGAAGGGATTTCTTTAATAAGCCGATACATAAAATTCTAAGAACATTTCAGCTTCTAATTAATAATCTAAACGAAAGATGATTAAGAATTGAAAGAGAGTTGATTGTCTTGATGAAAATGAAACTTAAGTTTTTAGCAATCTTACTTTGTTTGTTTGTTTCAATGATAATAGCCCCTAAAGGTACCTATGCTTTATCTTCATCAAACATTCAAAGCGCGCGATTTGCCGGTGAAGACCAGTATCAAACTTCTTCAGCTATTGCCAAAGCAGGTTGGACTTCGTCTTATTACGCAATTGTTGCCAGCGGGGTGAATTTTCCTGATGCCTTGTGCGCCGCACCTCTTGCTGCAAAATATGATGCTCCTATCTTACTTAATTCAACCAATCATCTGGAAGATGCCACGAAAGAAGAACTTTTAAACTTAAATGTAAAGAGTGTCATTATGATTGGAGGAACCGGGATACTCTCTGCAGGTGTGGAGCAAGATATAGAAGCTTTAGGGATTAACGTCTGGAGAATTGCTGGGCAGGACCGTTATGAGACATCTTTAGATGTTGCCCAAGTTTTGGGAGAGTCTACTGAAGCTGTGATTGCATCAGGTGATGATTTTCAGGACGTATTATCAGCTGCTCCGATAGCGGCACAAAAAAGAATGCCAATTATTCTTACACCTAGTACTGAGCTTGAAACGAATATAAAGGATTACATAGAAAAATCAGTAACGAAAACCTACGTTCTAGGCGATGAAACGTATGTTAGTGATTCTATTTTTAATCAACTTCCCGCGCCCCAAAGATTAAGTTCCAGTGATCACTATAATACGAACATTGAAATATTAAAAGCATTTGCTAATGATCTTAATTTAAATACTTGTTATGTTGCGACAGGTGAGTCCTACCCTGATGCATTGTCCGGATCTGTACTTGCTTCATTAACGAAATCGCCGGTCATTCTTGTAAAAGAACCTTTAAATGAAGAAACGAACAGTTATTTTACGGAAAATGCGAACAACATTAAAAAAGTAATTGCTTTAGGTGGGACAGCAGTAGTATCGGACAATTTGCTAAGCACTATTACCGCATGTAGTGGTTCTAATACTGATAACAACACTAATACAAACACTAATACAAACACTAATACAAACACTAATACAAACACTAATACAAACACTAATACAAACACTAATACAAATACTAATACTAATACTAATACCAATACAGGTAATGCCAATTCCAATTCAGGTAGTGCTAATACTGGGGCAGATAATAACGGTGTACTAGGAAGTCCGACTCATGTTTTAATAAATTCCCCGGACACGAACGAGATTGATTTGTCATGGGATTCAATAAATAATGCTGTTTCCTATAATGTATATAGAACTACAGCCGATTCGGGGGTATACAAACTTATTGCTTCGGTTAATTACCCATACTATATTGATGATAATGCTTTTTCGGGTGTAACATATTACTATAAAGTGCAGGCAGCAAATACAACGGGCACCGGTCCGTATTCAAGTGTAGCGTACGCGACTGCATTACTGGACAAGAATGTTTTTTCTCCTCCGACGAATCTTGTTGCAATCACCCAAAGCAATTCACAAATCCTGCTCAGTTGGATTGGTGTTCCTAATGCTATGTATTACAATATATATAGGGCAACATCTTATGGTGGGACATATAACAAGCTTACATCGGTAACGGTTTCTAATTATACGGACAGTTCTGCAACTGCAGGTACGATGTATTATTACAAAGTCCAGGCTGTCTGTGACAAGGGGCCGAGTACTTTCTCAAATATTGTCTATGGTGTTACAAAGTAATCTTATTTAGTTAAAATATTTAAAGACTAACATCGTTTTTGCTTTCCTAACTTACGCCATGAAAACGATTAAATTGATGCAAGAAAAGTCCTCAAATTCTTAGAATTTGAGGACTTTAAATCTTATTCGCTACTTAATGGTTCGATTATTCTAGTCGGTATAGATTGACATATAGGTAGGATCCGTAGGCTGTACAATAATTTCGATAGATTTAATCATACCATTTTTGCTAACAGCCGTTAGTTTAATTACATCTCCTACATCAGGTGGCGTAACGATCGTCCCATCAAGATTCATGCTAAAGGCGCTAGGTGTTACTCCATCAGCTTTGACCGCGGAAACGACTCTTATCGAATCTAAAGGAATTGCTTTTGTTCCGTACTGGTCAACTCCTAAGAAGTAGACGGCAGCACGACCTATGGTGTTGAGATTAGCCGTGTTATCATATCCGTTATGAGTTGGACCGTAAGTACCAACGGTCCCGTTGCTGTCAAATCTAGCCATGATCTTATTCTTATCAAGCCAGTTTGCGCTTATTTTAGCCACATCACCTATATCGTTAAGTGAGTTGGTTGGTAAATAGGTTCCAACTGCAGCAACAAGCATTTTCGTTACGGGTGACGCTGTTGAAGATTTAATGGGTGTTGTCAGGGCGTGGACTAAACCGTCTGCGCCATTAAGTGTTACTGTCAGATTCGTACTAGATGAATCTTTGCTTGGGTCTAAATCGTTAGCAACGACCTTCACTTTATCATAGGCAATGGGACCGGATGCCGCGTTATTAACAACTGTAAAATCTTTTGAGTCCACAGCTACAGCGATAACTGGCTTGCCTCTAAGTTTTATCTTTGATCCTGAAGATGTCGTTCCATAGACATGGGGGTTTGCAGCATAGTCAATGTCATAATCACTAAGAGTGGAGTTATCATTTACAGCATAGATTGGATTGGGGACAGGGTCGATTGTGTATCCTTTTACATCCGTGTCGGCAAGAACTGAGATATCCACGGATTGTGAATCAATAATCGTATGGGGGTCTGAAACAGTACCGAGATGGCCATCAAGGGCATTAATTAGTTTGAAAGTAATAGTTCCTGATCCTGCTCCCGTTGGGTTGGTTGAATTTGCAGCATTTGCTTTGATGCAGATGCCTTTTGCCCCGGATGCAATCGGATTAGGTGTCAAGTAGGTTGAGTTACCATAGATATCAGTGCCGGTTACCGAAATAGAGCCGGAAGTTGTTGCTATGACTTGGTAACAATATTTAGGGATTGCCACAGTTCCGCCGATAGTAAGAGCAGACGAAGTAGTTGCCTTGCCAATCATATCATAGATTCGGCCATATTGATCTTTAACGCTAAGACCACCGTAGTTAATGCCGAAGTCAATGAATTGTTCAGATCCATTCTGCATGGTACTTAATAGCACTGACGTATTCAATGTTAGCGTCTTTGGTTGCGCAGTTGGCTGAACATTAAGAGTTATGGAGCTAAATTTGCCAGTTGTTGTGACTGCAGTTAAAATTTCAGGAATACTTTGATTACCTGAAACAGCAATAGGTGTATTAAATAAACTAGCAGTTCCGTCAACATTCTCCACAAGCGTACAACTGGTAAGGCCAGTAGTAATATCTTTGATGTCATCATATTTAGTTAATTGTTTTCCATTTTGATCGTATGCCATAAAGGGAATCATTTTAGATTCACCTGAAGCGACATTATATGAAGGCGCCATCAAATTAAATGAATAAAGTGATTGCTGTTTCTTTAATGTTAACTGTAATCCCGAAGGTGCCCCTTGCCAGCCCATAGCAGTAATGGTTACAGGCATATCCGTTTGAATAGTGTCAACAGTGACTGTAACTTGAATTGCAGCTTTGTTACTGTCGTTAGGATCTTGTACAATTTTAGCAATGACATAGGGACTGGAAACTGACAATTGATCAGAATTTACTCCGGTTAAGATTAAACCGTTTTTAACTAAGTTATAGTCGTTAGTAGGGTTACCGCTCATATCGTTAGCGGTGTAATCAACATACCATGTGTCGCTGGTATCGGCAGCAGTAAGCGGTGTGTTATTAACGTTGGTCAGTTTATTCAGCGTAATGCTGCTTAAGGTTCCCATTGCTGTCGAGGTAGGCAGCGTTGCACTGGCGGAAACACCTGAGGTTGAATCATAGCCTGTAAGAACTACCGTAGAGAAGGTAAGGAGGTTCTGACCGTTTGGTGTAACTTTTAAGACACCGTGTGAAGGTGAAGTAATGTTACCGACTCCACATTGCCACTGAATGTTATTAGCAAGATAGCTGTTAGTAATATCGTTGCCATATTGGTCAATAACCGAAAAGGTTGCATAGCCGATGCCGCTGCCTGTGGTAGCCTGAGTAACAGCAAGTTTGGTTGCGGTAATGTTTATCTTAGCGATCTTTTGCGTTGTAATAGCCACGGTGCTTGAACCAAGATCAGATTCGCCATTTTTCACACTAACGGTATAGGTTCCTTCAGGGAAGTTTGCCGAACCACTCAGGGTAGCGACTGTTTTGGTATCGTTCCAAGTAGGAGTAACCGTAACAGGAGCCCCAGAATTTGTAATCGAGAATGTAACTTTGCTGGTATCAGCCGGAGCAGTATTAAACTGGACTTTGATGCTGCTGGCACTTACAGCAGTTACAGATGTGACATTCAATGGACCGACCTGTGAAGGGACACTGCCAGTGAGAACACCGGTACGCACTGCGTCGGAAACAACAGCTGCACCGCCCAAAGCGGTAACAACTGCATTTTCGGCTAATTTGCTGTGGACAAAGGTTGCTGATGCAGGAACAGTTCCGTCTGTGAGGACAATGGGGGACTTTGTCAGAGCTGCAAGAGGCGCACCAGCAAGGGCATCAATCCCGGTTTTGCCATTGGCAACATAAACGTTGGCAAACTGGAGGGACGAACTAAAATCTTGGATGACTTGGTTATTGGTGTCATAAGCCGTTGCTCCGGCATGACGGGTTGCATGAGGGAATTGAGCCGCTACTGAATCACTGATCACACCTGTTCCGCCGATGATATCGGTTGAAGTAATGCTTGGGTTAGCTGCTAAAAAGGCGGCAACACTAGGAGGAACAGAATTCTTGTCGGTAATGAGGATTGGTTCATTAGCAGCCGAAGCAATAGAAGCAATGGAAAGAGCATCTTGTAATCCATTGGCAACGGCAACTTTGGTTACGCCGACCATTTTCTTAGCAATGTTAACGGAAGTTTCAGCACGATCTTGTCCGCCGATGGAAACAACTTTAATGCCCATGGCTGACAGTTGGTCAAGCACTGCTTGGCTGATAACAGCTTTACCGCTTGTGACATAAACTGTTTTAACATTGAGTTTGGTGAGTTCTGCTTTAGTATCAGGGTCAAGGGTATTTCCAGGACCGGTTAACAGGATTGGAGCTTTTAGGTAACTAGAAAGAGGGCCGGCAGTCAGAGCATCAACCATACCATAGGAAGCGGAAGATGCAAGAATTGCTGTACCGGTCCAGCCGGTTTGATCGGCAATTGCTGTTGCAGTTTGTGCTGCGGTTGTGCCGGCTAGACGTGTTGAAGCGGCATTTTCAGCAAAAGCATGTGAAGGAACTGTGGTTAAGGTCATACTTATGATTGCTAACGATGTAAGGAATTTTTTACTTTTTTTCATGTAGTAAAAGTCTCCTTTCAATAGTAAGTTCCACATCGGTGTAAATAAGTCGCCCACCACCCCCTTAAAATAAAGGCAATTAATAAAGTTAAGCAGATAAGTAAATAAATGGAGGAGATAAAAAAATAAGAGTGTTATTTGGAGTTAGCGCTCATTACTCAATAATAAAAGGTATTATAAAAGCAATAATAATAAACAATAACAAGTAAAGAAACCATCATTAACCAAATCTATTATTCTACATACTGATTAGAAATCCTGCAAATATTAAGATAATATAAAAAATTATAAAAATTGTTTATTTTATAAATATTACATGTATAAAAATATTGTATTTTCGAAAGATGTTTCTATTTTTTTGAGTATCTTTGCTATTGAGGATTAAAAGTTATTTTGTACCACTCTATAAAACAAGGAGCAGCGTTAGAACGAGTTAATGTGTATCTTAAGGTATATTCTGAAGTGAACAATATCGGAGATCGAAGAAAAAGGGCACAATTCTATCTTCAGTTTAAATAGTTCAATCAATCTATTGAAGAACTTCAAGTCAGGCATAACTGAAATATTGGAGTTTACATGGAAGGATAATTGTTGATAGCGTCGAATAAGAATTATATATGAAAAACTATGCGGAATATTTCTCTCATAACAGCGGAGGTTAATCGAATTGTTGTACTCTGGAAGAGTATCTAAATTAAGTGTGCGTTTTTTTGTTTTAGATTTAGTGGTGTATGCTATAAGCAGCTTCATAGTCGGATATTTGAAATTCTTGAATGATATATCTGTTATCAGTATCAACGCCTATTTAATAATGTTAGTGCTGATAGGTATTATTTTCATAAGCTTATTATATATTTCAGGGAACTATGAAACGCCAAACCTATTACAAGTCCATCCGCAGATTTATTTTCGCTCACTAATGTATAGTGCTGCTTTTTTTTATGTTATATCCTTTTACGTCCGCTATGTGAGCTACTCTCGTATCTATTTCACCGTATTTTTTGGAGTCAACTTTATTTTAGCAATAACGGCAAGATATCTATTATCAAAAGTATATAAATCAAGTCTCGGTGATAAGGCAAAATTACCTTTAGTGGCTATAGGATTCATGTCTAATAATGAAAACCTCTTGGAAAAACTGGTTCTAGAGATGAGACTTAGGGTTGTGGCTAAACAATCTTTAATTAGCAATCTGGAAGAATTAGTGGATAGTCATCACGAGATTGCAAATAAGTTAGGCTTAGTGAATACAAGAGAGCTAGGCATGTTGGTTTACGAGGAGAAGGTAGGACAACTAGAGCCCCTAATTTCTTATTGCGAACTTAATTATATTCCCCTATTTATTGTGCCGTCGGTTAGTAGTTTATTGTCAATTCCGTTAAAAACAATTAATTATAGAGGGATTCTCCTCTTAGGTCCTAAAGATTTGGTTGTAGATGGCGTCTCAAAACGCTTTAAGAGAATTTTGGATGTGATACTGGCTATTATAGGTATAGTACTGACTTCATGGCTTATGGCTTTTTTATGGGTAATCTTATTATTTGATTCGCCTAGACATGCAATATTTTCTCAAGAGCGCTTAGGTCTTGATGGAAAAAAAGTCCGAATTTTTAAGTTTCGTACAATGGTGATAGACTCGGAAAGACAACTTAAAATCCTCCTTGAAAATGATGGGATAAATAAAAACTATTATGATAATTATAAGATCGAAAACGATCCGCGTATAACACCCTTAGGAAAGTACTTAAGAAAGTGGAGTTTGGACGAACTGCCTCAATTGATAAATATTTTAAAAGGTGATTTAAGTTTTGTTGGGCCACGTCCAATTGTTCCATCAGAACTTGCCCGATATGGTACTCATGGCAAAATAATTCTTCGTGTAAAACCCGGACTTACCGGTTTATGGCAAGTAAGCGGGCGTAATGATGTGAGTTATGAAGATAGAATTCAAATGGATCTATTCTACATACATAATTGGTCTCTGGGCTTTGACATGAAGATAATATTACAGACAATTCCGGCGGTTTTGTGTAGAAAAGGAGCTGGGTAATATTTTCTTATTGAATAATGGAGTTGGTACTACAATACGGGCTAAATGAAGAAGTTTTAAAAACACCGAATATGGAGAGGGGAATAAATTTTCGTGCGAGTGATGATAACCGGCATAAATGGTTTTGTAGGTAAATATTTGGCCAAAGAACTTCTAGAGTATGGCTATACAGTCAGCGGGATTGGCATGGGTAGATTTGAATTGTGTGATAATCAGTATAGAGATATAAATATCTTGGATAAAAATATATTAAAACAAGCGGTGGAGGAACTTAATCCGGATTTGGTTTTTCATCTTGCAGGAAATGCTTCGGTAAGCCGTTCTTGGACTGATCCTAAGGCATCGTTTGATGCTAATGTTGTGGGAACGATCAATTTGTTGGAATCATTGAATGGGAGAGATATTAAGTCTATTATTATTGTGAGCTCATCGGAGATTTATGGGCCTGGAAAGTTATTCGGGGAAAGGTTTGCGGAATCTATGCCTCCGAATCCACAAAACCCCTATGCGACTTCGAAATATGCAGCGGAGCGTATTGCCTTACAACTTGGTCAAATGTACAAGCTGCCCATCATAAATACGCGCCCATTTAATCATATTGGGGTTAGTCAAAGTGAGGGTTTCGTTGTACCCGATTTTGCCCGCCAAATTATCGAAGCATCAAAGGGGGACGGAATTATCAGAGTAGGGCGACTTGATGTATATAGGGATTTCACTGATGTAAGGGATATAGTACGAGCATATCGCCTATTAGCTGAAAAAGGTCTTGCGGGTGAAACCTATAATATATGTTCTGGTGAGGGCAGAAAGATAAGCGATATTTTACAGCTTATGTGCACTGAATATGATGATTTAGCAGTACAACTTGATGAGAAGAAGATTCGTCCTTCGGAGAATATTTATGCTGTTGGAGACAATAGTAAAATAAAATCCGCTGTAGGTTGGGAACCCAGCTATGCTATTGAAGATAGTTTAAGAGAGGTTCTGAACGAATGGAAGAATCGCATGTAGAATGCCCGAAGGAAGGCATATAGGCTACATTTGGTATTACTGAATAAACAAAATGAGTTTGCTTATTGCTCTTGAGAAACAAACACAAATACTTGAGAGTGCGCCAAAATATATTACATAGTAGAGACAGCAAAATTCACAAATAAGATGTAAACTTCAATTAAGAAAGGGTTGTAAAATTATATGAAGAGCGCTTTGATAACAGGTATAACTGGTCAGGATGGATCCTATTTAGCCGAATTGCTTTTAGAAAAAGGTTATAAAGTTTATGGGATAGTTAGGCGAAAGAGTAAAGTTGACTTTGGTACAGTAGATCATTTGAAGGAACAGTTAGAATTTATTTATGCCGATATGACGGATTTACCATCCCTTATCGGGGCTATGAAGATTGCTCAACCGGATGAAGTGTATAATCTTGCCGCTCAATCTTTTGTGGCTACATCCTGGGAACAACCCTTGGCAACAGCCGAAATTGATGCTCTAGGAGTAACTAATATGCTTGAAGCAATTCGCATAGTAAAGCCTGAAGCCCGTTTTTATCAAGCTTCAACGAGCGAAATGTTTGGCTTAGTTCAGGAAACTCCCCAAACAGAAACAACCCCCTTTTATCCGCGGAGTCCTTATGGAGTAGCTAAGCTCTATGGGCACTGGATTACTAAGAACTATCGAGAAAGTTATCAGATGTACGCTTGTTCGGGGATTTTATTCAACCATGAGTCTCCACGACGTGGTTTAGAATTTGTTACACGTAAAATAACAGATGCAGTGGCACGAATTAAGTTTGGGTTACAGGATAAATTATACTTAGGTAATTTGGATGCTAAGCGGGATTGGGGTTATGCAGGAGATTATGTCAAAGCAATGTGGTTAATGCTTCAGCAAAAAGTAGCTGAAGATTATGTTATTGCTTCAGGAGAGACTCATTCCGTTCGTGAATTTGTACAGCTAGCATTTCGCTTTGCAGGCTTTGAACTGGAATGGGTAGGAGAAGGTGTGAAGGAAAAAGGAAGAGACAAGATAAGTGGGAAGACCTTAGTTGTGGTTGATCCGAGTTTCTTTAGACCAGCAGAAGTTGAATTGCTTCTTGGTAGCCCTGCAAAAGCATGCGGCACTTTAGGTTGGGATCGTATTATAGGATTTGAAGAACTGGTGAGCATGATGATGAATGAGGATTTGAACCGAGTCGCACAAGCAGTACAAAAGGAAAATAAAGGAGTATCTGCTTAATGGTTGCAGTTTTCCGTGAGACATATACTTATAGAGAAATGTTGAAAAATATGGTGAAGCGAAATTTGCGCACACGGTATAAGGCATCATTTTTTGGATTTCTTTGGACATTTATAAATCCATTACTGCAATTGGTTGTGTATTCACTAGTATTTTCCACAATAATGAGGATGAATGTCGAGCACTATCCCATGTTCTTGTTTGTAGTGCTTTTGCCGTGGATATTCTTTACAAGCACGACTCAGGAAGCTGCGAACCTAATTGTTAGCAACAACAATATTATCAAAAAGGTATATTTTCCGCGCGAAATTCTTCCACTGGCCTCTACAACTGCAGGCCTTGTTAATTTGGGCCTAAGTTTTATTATTTGTATTATAGCTTTGCTTCTCTTTCAAATTCCCCTAACATTGAGTTTATTGGCGTTACCAATAGTCATGATAAGCGAATTTATTTTTACATTAGGGGTAAGTTTAGTTGTTTCAGCAATAAACGTCTATTTTAGAGATGTAGAACATATTTGGGGTATAGTTATAATGGCTTGGTTTTACCTGACTCCGATAGTCTACCCTTTAAACGTTGTTCCAGCGAAATATTTAGGGTATATCTTCCTTAATCCGATGGTTACTTTAATGGAAGCCTATAGAGATATTCTATATTACGGCGTATTTCCTTATTTTCCGGGCATAGGCTTATTTACGCTTATGTCGTTTCTGATACTCATTTTTGGTTATAAGCTTTTCAAGCATTTATCTAAAGGTTTTGCAGAACAAATATAGGAGTTTTTAAATGGAATATGTAATTGAGGCCCAAGATATTTGGAAAAGATTCCGGTTGTTTCATGACCGTGCACCAACTTTGAAGGAAAGAGTTCTTTTTAGTCATAGACGCAAGTATGACGATCTTTGGGTTCTAAAAGGTGTAGATCTTAAGGTGGAACGGGGGAAAACCATCGGACTAATAGGGCAGAATGGTTCGGGAAAGAGCACTCTGTTGAAACTTATGACGCGAATCTTATACCCGGACAGAGGCGGTATTCAAATAAGAGGAAAGGTTTCTAGTTTGCTTGAACTAGGAGCGGGATTCCACCCTGATTTCAGTGGAATAGAAAATATCTATATGAATGCGGCTATTTTTGGTTTGACCAAAAAGGATATCGATAGGAAGCTCGATGAAATTATTAGTTTTTCGGAACTGGAGGAGTTTATTGATAGTCCTGTGCGAACCTATTCATCAGGAATGTATATGAGGCTTGCTTTTTCCATTGCCATTAACGTTGAACCAGATGTGTTACTAGTAGATGAGATTTTGGCTGTGGGAGACGAAAGCTTTCAGAAAAAGTGTCTAAACAAGATGAAATCCTTTAAAAGCTTAGGGGTAACAACTGTCATTGTTTCCCACAGTATGAGTCAGCTAGAAATGCTTTGCGACGAACTAGTATGGCTTCATGAAGGAAAAATAGTTAGAAAAGGAATTGCTTCAGAGGTTATTGATGATTATAGGGTTACAATGTTTGGCAAAGAGAATCTGAGATTAGAAGCTGAGAATCGGCAAAAGGCAGAGCGTTCTCCGGAAATGATAATTGGCGATGGGGTTGTTTCGGAAAACAACCCAGAATTCGAAAATGAATCCACGTTTCCCCAATCAATTGATGAGAAAAGACGTTGGGGAAACGGTGCAGTAAATATCAATGAAGTCGTGATGCTGGATAATTCCGGACAATCAAGATTTACATTTGAAAGTGGTCAACCATGCACTATTCAAATGCTTTGCAAGATTAATAAATCAATTTCAAATTTGGTTTTTGGAATTGCGATTTATCGCAATGACGATATTTGGTGCTATGGAAGTAATACGTTTATTGATAGATATCCAGTAGATGTTGAGAAGCTCGGGGATGAAGTCGTTGTCAGAGCAAATATCGAAAAGCTAAATCTAGTAGAAGGTGAATATTACCTAAATGTTGCTAGCAGTGACGGTCTTGGGACACAGTATGATTATTGGGCCCGAAGCGTGATATTTAACATGTATTCACATATTAAGGATGTAGGGGTGTGCCGCTTAGATCATCAATGGGAGGTCTTTCAAGCTTTGAAAGGGGAACATGTTATCTAAAAGATGAACTAACTAATTATCAATATAGTACATTATTTATTTCTTTCTTGCACGTGAAATGCCTAGAATCTAGAGGCCTTAGCAATATCTAAGATAAAGGAGATAACAATGGCAAATTCACATCTTACTATCGAGGAAGTAATGAGAAGGATCCAAGATACCATGAAGACTAAGAAGACGACAATGATCTTGGCCAACTCTAATAATATTACAAAAACTAGGAATACCTTGGTTGAGGAGAAGGGTCTTAGCTCACTGGATTCGGAACTGAGGCAGAATAATTTGACTTGGAATATTATTATTGATTATCCGATTACTTCTCACCGCAAAATAATTGGGCGTTTTATTGTATTTGGAAAAAAATTTGTGCGGAAATTCCTGCGCTGGTATATAAATCCTCCGATTGATCGCCAACGTGAGTTTAATGCTAGCGTAACACGAACACTTAATATTTTGGGTGATTATGCTCACGAACAGACTAAGGCTCTGCAAGAAATATTGACTAAGAATCATGACTTAGATGCTATTATGAATTCAGTCAATCATCAATTCGAAGAACTTAGTATTTCAGGTAGAGGATTCGAGTCCTTTACCGATAACTTAAAAGATAAAGCAGATCGAAATGACGTTGAGCTCTTAAAGGGATATCTTGCTGGGAAAGCTGGTTCAGAAGAACTTGAGGTGATAAAAGGTCTTCTTGCTAGCAAAGTCGATGAATCGAAATTTGAGGCAATCCGTGATATGTTAGCAGCTAAGGTGGACAGAGCAGAACTGTCAGAAAAGATAGGTATGGCAGAGATATTCTCTCAAGTAGAAGAACAAACGAAGCGTTCTTTAGAACCTGAACTCACCTTGATAGCTGACCGATTAAGAAGGTTGGAAAGAAAAATTAACAAAGGTCTTAATCTTGAATTAGGTACTCAAACCGTGGAGCGCCTGATTCAGGAGGACAAGAATGATAATCTAGATATCGACTATTTTCTTTTCGAACAGAGATTTAGAGGGAGCAGAGAAGAAATTAAAGAGCGTCAGAAGGTTTATCTTGACTATTTTAGAAATAAAAGCAATGTTTTGGATATTGGCTGCGGTCGTGGGGAGTTTGTAGAGCTTTTGTCTGAAAATGGAATTGGCGTTATGGGGATTGATCTCAACGAGGATATGGTTGGTTATTGCCAAGATAGAGGTCTGCCTGTCATTCAATCGGATTTATTTACCTATCTAGAAGGCCAAGAAGACAATAGTTTGGATGGAATCATAGCTCTTCAGGTTATTGAACACTTGGAGTCAAGGCTTTTAATTCGATTCATTAATCTCGTTCACTCGAAGCTAAAAGTATCAGGTATTTTGATATTGGAAACAATTAACCCCCAGAACATACAGGCAATTAGCAACTGGTTCTATATGGATTTATCTCACATTCGCCCGGTTCATCCAATAACCTTGCAATTTGTTGCCGAAAGTGTAGGGTTAAAGGTAGTTGACCAGTTGGCACTTAACCCAGACATTTCCTCTAGAATATCAACTAATAGTATGGAGCAAGTTTGTGATAGTAGAGTAGATTTACTTATCGATCGATTTAATAGCCTATTTTACGATGCACAGGATTATGCAATTGTTCTACGTAAGGAAGTGGTATAGCAGGATGAACCAAAGGCTTAAGGTAGTAATTGCACATCAAACAGTTGTTGATGGAGATGCTATTGGACATGACATTCTTGGAATGTACCAAACGTTAACTAATATGAACTATGAAGTGTTTATCTATGCAGAGAACTATTTAGGTGATTTTGAAAGATACAAAATGAATGAATATGACTTATTAAAATATCTAAAGGATAAAAAAAATATTTTGATTTATCACCATAGTGTTTTTTGGGATAAGGGAGAAGAACTTATTAATCATTGCAAAGCTCATTTGTTTTTCAGATATCATAATATTACGCCTCCAGAATTTTTTAAATCTTATTCACAGTTATATTACGAAATGACTCTTCAGGGTAGGGAGCAAACAGCAAGGTTTATTCGGATTTACGAAAACGGGCATTGGCTGGCAGATTCGGAATATAACAAGATAGATTTATTAAACTACGGTTTACAATATGAAAGCATTGACGTTGTCCCGCCTTTCCATGCAATTGAAGATTGGTCTGAAATATCTCCAAATATTTCATTAGTTAATCAAGTATTTAGTAATAAAAGGAAAAATGTTTTTTTTGTTGGTCGAATAGCTCCGAATAAAGGCCATAAGCATTTAATCAATGTTATTAAAAATTATAAAGATAATTATGATAAGGATATTCAATTGTGGCTCGTGGGGAGTATTGACACCCACCATCTCAAAAGTTATATGGATGAATTAAGAGGTATTATTAGAGAAAAAAATTTGGAAGAAAATATTAGTTTTACGGACAAGCTACCGCTGCAGGATATTAAAGCACTTTATTTATCTTCCGACGCTTTCTTATGTATGAGTGAACATGAGGGGTTTTGTGTACCGCTCATAGAGGCGCAGTTCCATGGTTTACCAATAGTTACCTTTAATGGGAGTGCTCTGAAGGAGACTGTAGGTCCTGATCAGATTGTGCTCGAATCGATTGATTACAACTTGGCCGCTGCTGCGCTTTATACCGTATTCCATGATTTGGAGATAAAAGAGTTTTGCCAAGATAATGGTTATATAAATTTATACAGAAGATTTTCACAGCAAAATATTCAAGAAAGATTTAACGCTTCGTTGAATAAAGTAATAGGAAGTGAGCCAATTTGAAAGTTGCAATTGCGACAGTTCAGGTCCCATTTATACGCGGCGGAGCGGAAATACATGCCCAAATGCTGCTTGATGCCTTGAGAGCTAGGGGGTATGAAGCTGATATTATTACTATCCCGTTTAAATGGTATCCAGCCAAGACCCTTATTGATGGAATGGTCTTATCTCAACTCGTTGACCTAACTGAAGTAAATGGTCAAAAGATCGATCTTTTGATAGGAACAAAATTTCCGGCTTATTATATATCCCATCCTAATAAAGTTCTCTGGCTCCTCCATCAACATAGACAAGCTTATGAATTATGGAATACTGGGCATGGGGATTTACATAATATGGAGTCAGGACCGGAAGTTCGACAACTTATTATCGAAAATGACAACATACATTTAAGAGAGGCCAAGAAAATATTCACAATTTCGACAACAGTAACTGACAGACTAATGCGATACAATGGGATAGAGTCTACTCCTCTTTACCCTCCACCAATGAATTTGGAAAAACTTGAGCCTAATAACATTGATGACTACATATTTTATCCGAGCCGAATTGACAGCATTAAACGTCAATTACTTCTAGTTAAGGCTTTAAAGTATTGTAAATCTCCTGTAAAGGTAGTACTTGCCGGTAGTGGAGATCCGAGGTATATTGAGCAAATAAGGAAAATCGTAAGAGAAGATGGAACAGAATCGAAGTTAGAAATGTTAGGTTTTATTAGTGAAGAGGAGAAAATACGATTATATTCTAATTGTCTAAGTGTTTACTTTGGACCTCATCAAGAAGATTATGGCTATGTGACCTTAGAGGCGTTTTTCTCAGGTAAATCCGTAATAACACATGAAGATTCTGGTGGTCCTCTGGAATTTGTCAATAACTCAAACGGTTTTATTCTTAATACTGATCCGAAGGAAATAGCTGAAACCATAGATATACTATATGATAACAAAGAAAAAGCCCGTCAATTAGGCGAAAATGGTTCTAAGCTTATGAAAAAACTTAATATTAGTTGGGATTATGTGATAGAGAGGTTAATTGGATGAAAATTGCGTACTTCAGTCCATTAAACCCACTAAAAAGCGGTATTTCAGATTACTCTGAATTTCTCCTTTCCTATTTAAGCAGGTACAGTGAAATAGATCTCTGGGTTGATGGTTTTAAGCCGAATAATTCTGCAATATCACAATATAGAATATTTGATTTTAAGAAACATAAGAACGATCGCAAGAGGCTTATCAAATATGATGCGATTATATACAATTTAGGGAATAACCCCGAATTTCATGCTGGAATGTATGATGTTTTTCTTGAATATCCAGGGTATGTGATTCTACATGATTTTGTACTCTATTATCTAATTACAGGTTATTATTTAAACTATTTGAAGAGTAATGAGTTATATCTTTCAGAGCTTTACTATAATTATGGTGATAACGGAATCCGTGCGGCCAAAGAAGTCCTAACTGGAGATCTTCCTCCGCTGCAATACAATAAACCTGGAAAATTACCGTTAGTAAGGCGTGTAGTAGAAAATGCTAAAGGTATAATAGTTCACTCGGAATATGCAAAAAAGATGGTGCTTCAAACAGGAATATGTAACCCTCATGTAGAGCATATAAATCAAATTAATTATAATAATGAAATAAATATTTTAGATGATGAGATTAAAAGAGTTAGAGCAAAATATGGAGTAACTGACGACGAGATTTTAGTTGCATCCTTTGGATATATCGCACCTACGAAGAGAAATTATCAGGTTATTAAAGCAATCAATGAAATTCAAACAGACCAAAACCTTAAAGTTAAGTACTTAATGGTAGGCGAAGGCGATTATGTTGACGCTTGTTTGAATGAAAAAATTATGAAGACGGGTTATATCTCAATTCACGAATTCGAAAAGTTAATTCATTGTGTTGATATTGTAGTAAATCTACGATATCCATCAATGGGTGAGACATCAGCTACTTTGTTGAGAGCAATGACAGCAGGAAAAGCTTGTATTGTGTCTGATGATGCATGGTTTTCTGAGTTGCCAGATGAAGTTGTAGTGAAAGTTCCTATAGAAGAGGAGTTTGAGAAACCCGCATTAAAAAAAGCCATAGAAAACCTTGTTCGAGATAAGGTAGGAATGCAGGGGTTAGGAAGCGCAGCTAAAGAATATGTTCTTCAGGAACACGACCCTGATTTGATTGCCCAAAAAATCAGTTCCTTTATTTCAAAGGATAGGTTAAGATCTTTTACTACAAAATATCTTGACACTATAGCAGATAAACTCATTCAGCTTGGTATTACAGAGGAAAATGGAGACTATCTTAAATTTTTATCTAAGCGTATTATTAAGGTTCTCTAAATAATTTTTTATGCTCGAGATAAGAAATATACATTAGTTATAGAAAATTGGAGGTCGAATAGTGCGCGTCGCAATAGACATGAGAGCTATGCCACGAACAGGAATAGGAAACTATAGTAGAATTCTTTTGGAAGAAATACCAAGAATCTATTCTGACATAGTTACTGTTCCTGTTTATGATGGGATGGAACTCTCAAGACAAAGTAGTTTAAGCAAATTATATTCGTCGCGGTTAAAAAGACTTGCATGGGAACAGATTGATTTACCAAGGTATCTTAAAGAAAATAATATCGATATTCTACATAATCCCATGAATTTTGGATTACCGGTATTCCCTGGTTGTAAATCATTGGTTACAGTTCACGATGTAATTCCGGCAGTGTTAAAAGGTCAATATCTTAAAAGTTTGGTTGAACGAATCTACTATAAGTTAGCCATGGCAATCTCAACGGGACGAACGGAATATATCATAACGGATTCGAACTTTTCAAAGCAAGAAATACTTAAGTATTTCGCAGTTCAGGAGAAGAAAATAAAAGTTATTTACCTAGGATGCAGTGAGGAATTTAAACCAGTCACTGATTTAAACACTTTAACTAATGTCCGAAATAAATTTGGACTACATAGACCTTACGTTTTAACTATAGGCGGAAATGAGCCAAGAAAAAACGTTGAGCGGTTAATTAAGATATTTCCTCGGCTTAGTGAAACGTTTAAAATCGATCTTGCCATAATCGGTGGAAGCTGGAGAGGGAACACATTAAATACTAATTCTCGAAATGCCGATAACATTTTCTATTTAGGCTCCGTGGATCAACAGGATTTGATTTCACTTTATAGCATGTCGGAATTATTCGTTTTTCCGTCGCTTTATGAAGGGTTTGGACTCCCGATTTTAGAGGCTATGGCCTGTGGAACACCTGTAGCAACCTCAAATTCTTCCTCTATTCCAGAAGTAGCTGGAGAAGCCGCCATACTTTTTGATCCTCTGAATGAGAATAGTATATACGAAGTGGTTTCTGGAATTCTAGGTAGCCAGGAGATAAAAGAGGAACTAAGATTAAGGGGGTTGGAAAGAATCAAGTTATTTTCGTGGAGTGATACATTAGACCAAATAACGGAAGCATATAGAGAAGCATTAAGATAATAAATGGGACGGTTTAGTATGGTAACAGTAGGTTGTTCAAGAAAACAATTTGCTTGTAGTATAGAAAGTAGTAGTGAGGAATAATCGTATGAAACGCAAAGTGGAAATTGGTGTCTTTATTCTTCTACCCCTTCTGATCTTAGGTCTTCTTGTCTTGAACGCTCGTATAATGAATGCCCATTATATGACGCTCAATGGTTTCGATCAAAAGTCAAAAATTTATAGTGAAAAATTTTCTCTTAATAGGAAAACGCTGAATTGTAAGCCAGGACAGACTATAACCGAAAAGGTAGTGGTTACAAATACAAGTAATTTTATTTGGCCTTATGACGGTTCAAATCCAGTGCATATGTCATATCACGTTTTGAATACAGATAAATATTCTATAATCGATGATGGACTGCGCTCAAGTCTTCCTAAGGATCTTCTTCCAGGGCAGAAGGTTACTTTGTCATTGATTGTGAAGGCGCCTAATCAACAAGGACAATATATTGTACAGTTAGATATGGTTCAAGAGGGAGTTTCTTGGTTTAAGGATAAGAGTAAAGATATTCCGCTCATTAATCTAGATGTCCAATGAAAAAGACATTTGATTTGGCAAGGATAGAGAGAGGTGCTTATTCCTTTGAAGACAAAACCCAGTAAAGAAATATTATGGGTAATATTTGAACTTATTATATATGTATTTATCGCTTTTATCTTTATGGGTAAAGCATTGCTGCATCCGTTTGCAATGCAGGTCGGAGGCGGTGGCGATTCTGAACAGGCAATGTGGTTTCTCGGATCCTTTTGGAATTCTATCTTACATGGCCAGAATCCATTTATTTCACGCCTTTTAAACTATCCTGGTGGAATTAATCTAATGGCAGTAACGTCTATATTAGCCGAATCATTTTTAATAGGACCAATAGTGTATCTGTGCAATACAGTTTTTGCTTATAACTTATTATTTTTTATTAATATGGTTGTGTCATGTTATTTGGGTAATTTAATTCTCTATAAGTTAGGTTCCAGGAGGTGGATGTCAGTACTTGGCGGTGGGCTATTTGGGTTAATGCCATATTTATCAGCTCACTCATTGGGTCATGCAAATTTACTTACTGTCGTCTTTTTATTAGCAATAATATACATGTCAATTGACATTATCAACAAAAATGTTACAAGGCCATTATTATATGGATTCATTTTGGGATTTATAGCTGCATGTCAATTTTATACGTCTCTAGAGGTTTTTGCTACTGCTGCAATGATATTATTAATACTTTTGGGTTTAATGTTTATAAACGCGAGGGACAAGTGTTCTAATATTTTTATCCCTATAAATATTAAAACTATATTGGTAGCACTTGGAATTTGTACACTATTTATATTACCAGGTATCATAGAACTTTTTTGGGGACCGTTTACAATTTCTTATTCTAGTCCAATTCAACCTAGAAATTTTTATGTCAATGATTTACTTGGCTTTATTTTACCAACCCCAATATATTTACTTCATGGTCATGCGACAACGCTTATAGCATCAAAGTATACTGGTAATGTTGCGGAACAAAACGGATACCTTGGATTATCCGCGATTCTATTATTATTTTGGGCGGCGCAAAGACTATGGAAAAGAAGATTAACTAAAATACTATTTTCACTTGTATTAATTTCAATCATATTATCCATGGGACCCTATCTTCATATATTAGGATATACTACAAAAATTACTTTGCCGTGGATTTTAATTGAACATTTGCCGTTACTTAAGCAGGCATTACCATCAAGATTAATGCTTTATGGAGATGTCGGAATAATTATTCTCATAATTTTAGCACTTGAGGATTATTTAAATAATAATACAAGAAAAAGTAAAGCAATAACATTAATTTTGTTGATTTCTATTTATTTGACTTGGCTTCCTATAATACCCTTTCCATCATTTCAGATACCTTCGTCGAATCAAGCTCTTCTGCGGAATGGAGCTTTTTATGATAATTTGAAAGGCGAACCTACAGCTTTCTTTACTTCTAATTTCAATGTTGTAATGGAAGCGCTAGCAGATGGAAGATACGCTTTTCCAGTAGTAAATTTATATGGCTATGCGAAAAACACCCCAGCAATGACAAGTTTTAAGCAATTATTAGAAATCAATGATGATAGCCAAAAATATTTAACGCAAAATTATTTAGCTGCATTAATCAGGTTAACAAAAGCTAAAAGGGTCATATATATTCCACGTTCTAAATCACAACATGAGATATCTATTAGAAATAACCTTGAAATGTTACTTGGTAAACCACTAATCGATCAATCTGGAATTTTTTTATGGAAAGTCCCAAACAACATAAATGCAGTATGGTTTGATGGAGAAGTATGGGATAACAATTATTGCATACTAAATGGTAAAGCATCTTGGTGTGGCAAGAATTGGAGTGTCAATACGAGTGGGCAAGATGCACAGATAACAATTACAGCTCCCCCAAAAATTTTTAGGCCTCAGGGAATAAGTTTGAAAATCAAAAAAGGAGCTTCAGATCAATCAGTTAGACTTAAACCCGATGAATCAATTAAGATCCTCTTAAATGCGAATAGCTCTATTAATTTCAGTTCGGAAGATACATTTATACCTGACGAAATAATTCATAATGGTGATAAAACTCACTTGAGTGTTCAGATGGCAATTGACATAAAACCCGAAGTCAAATAAATTATGGCACATTTTGAAAGAAGGTAGATGCTTCAAATGAAAAAATTAATCTCCATTGTAATACCTATATATAACGAAGCGGAGCATTTGAAAGATAGCATTATTCTTATTGTTAATCAAGTTAATAACTTAGGTATTCCATTTGAATTAATATTCATAGATGACGGATCTAAGGATGCATCATGGAATATTATTATGGAGTTGCATACTATCATTCCCCAAATTAGAGCTTATAGACTCAGCAGAAACTTTGGGAAAGAGCAAGCCTTGTGTGCTGGTCTTGAAAAAGCTGAAGGAGATGGGGTAATCATAATGGATGCTGACCTGCAGCATCCGCCGAAACTTATAAAGGATATGATTGAGGCTTGGAAATGTGGTGCTGAAATTGTGGAGTGCATTAAGGTAAGTAGGGGTGATGAGCCGTACATAAATAAAATTGGCTCGAGACTTTTCTATGCAATGCTTAAGCTTTTTTCTGGATATAGTCTTAATGGTGCATCAGATTATAAATTAATGGACAGAAAGGTCGTTAACGAATGGAAAAAGATGGACGAGAGAAATGTCTTTTTCCGGGGTATGGCAGCATGGCTGGGTTTTAGAGTTGAGAAGATACCTTTCAGTGTTGATAAGAGAGCCGGAGGTAAGTCTACTTGGTCAGTAAAAAATCTTGTTAAGTTAGGTATTAAAGCTATTGTTTCGTTTTCAACCATTCCGTTAAGAATTGTGTCTGTTTTAGGGGTCTCGTTCCTTCTTGCGGCAATTTTGATGATAATTCAAACTCTGTATATGAAATTTTCTGGGAATGCAGTAACTGGATTTACGACAGTTATTGTTTTATTGTTGATTATTGGAAGTGTGTTAATGATTAGTTTGGGAGTAATTGGTGAATATATTGCTGCAATTTATAATGAAGTCAAACATAGACCTAGGTTTATTATTTCTGAAGGGACAGAAAAAAAGAGTGAAATTAAATCGTGAAAGCTTTATGCAAATAGTAAAGTATGGGGTTGTAGGGATTATTGGAGCTTCAATTCATTTTGGTAGTGTAGTCCTATTAGTTGAAGTATTTCGACAGAACCCGGTCATCAGCTCCGCATTTGGGTTTTCAATAGTAGTATGCATATCTTACATTCTAAACAAGCGCTGGACATTTAGAATTAAGAACGAGGGAAATTCCTATAGATTTTTCAAATATATTGTAGTTTCTTGCCTAGGTTTCGGGATAAATATCTCTATTATGTACTATTCAGTTCAAATAGCTAAATGGAGCTATATTATAGGCCAAATTATTGTTACAGTAGCAATTCCTGTTAGTAATTTTTTGTTGAATAAATTCTGGACATTTTCGGACAGATAAGACTTTAAATAATCTTCTGTTCAATGCACTCATGGTCTTGGGTGTTGAGACTTTACTATTCCGGAATGCAAAGAAACAGATAGGCCTGTTTTGATGGTCCGATTTGATACTTGAAGGGTGGGATTATAATGGAGTATAAGAGAGTTGCTTGGGTAGATATGGCAAAAATTTTGGCGATATTTGCAGTTATTACAATACATACAGTGGCAACACTTATATTAAATTATAAATTTGGTAGTAAATTGTGGTGGGTTGGTAACATTATTGTTTCAAGTGTAAGATGGTCTGTACCTTTATTTGTTATGTTGAGTGGCTACACTTTGCTCGGTAAGAATGAATCCATGAGACTTCTTTTCCAAAAAAGGACATACCGAGTAGGCATACCTTTCGTGGCATGGACTATTGTTTATTTCTGCTGGGATAAATTCCATAATAAAGTTCAGTTAACATCGAATTTAATTGTAGAAAGAATTTTATCGGGTTCACCTTTTGTACATCTTTATTTTTTTTATATTATTTTAGGACTTTATTTAATTACGCCAGCTTTAAGAATAGTTATGCAGAATTCCTCAAGAAGGTTACAATTGTATCTGTTATTAATTGCATTTTCCTTTTCAATATTACAAAGCTTATTAAATTATTATATGCCAAATTTATCTGTCAGACTAAATGCCTTTACGTATTTTTTATTTTACATTTGTTACTATGTTGCGGGACATTATCTAAAAGATTTTAAATTAAAAGGCAAGAAATTGATCACCTGTATTGTAATATTAATGTTATCTATCGTTATTACTTCAGTGCTCACGTATATAAACGGCAGTACACCTTGGATATATTACTATGATTACTTAAGCTACAATGTGGTGATAATGACAATAACACTTTTTGTTGTTTTTAATAGTTTGAACGATTATATAAATAAGTATAATTATTTATGTAAAACAGCTAAAAATCTAGCACCAAATGTGCTCGGTATTTATGCAATACACATAATAGTTATGGATTTACTATCTCAAGGAATCTTTGGGATACAAGTGAAATTAAATATCGGGAATCTGATTACAAGCTTGCCATTTACTATAGTAACGGTATTCATTATATCCTTTGTTATAACATATGTTGGGAAGCGAATTCCTGTAATAAAATTAATATTCGGATGATCCGGATAAAAAAGCAACTCAAGTATCAGAATTGGGGTTATTTAACGACTAAGTGGGAAAATAATTATAGGAGTTGAAATAGTGCCCAAACTAATAAGTAATATCATTAAACGAATACTAAAAGAACATTTATATCACTACTTAAGTAGTAATGAATTTCAGTCACAAATTCAATCTCAAATTCAATGTCTATTAAAGGAAAATACTGAGAATACAACTATTAATATTGATTATCTAAACACTAAGGAATTTGAGAATACAATCAAGAAAATAATTACGGACAAATATTTGGTTTTTGGTAATGAAAAGGAAAGGTTGAATATTGCAAATACAGCCGTGCTAAATAATGCACTTTTTAATCTTTCTAGTGGAAATATTACTATAGAGGATTGGGTATTTTTTGGTCATAATGTTTCAGTCATAACTGGAACACATAATTATTACTCATTTGACGAGAAACGTCAGAGAGATTTCCCAAGTTCTGGAAGAGATGTTATTATTAAGAGGGGTTCGTGGGTAGCTAGCAACTCTACAATTGCTGGTCCCTGTATAATCGGAGAGCACTCTGTAGTAGCGTCATGTTCTTTTGTAAATAGAGATGTGCCCCCTTATTCAATCGTTGCTGGAATTCCTGCTAAGGTAATTAAAGAAATATCCTTTTAATTTCCTGACCATGATGCTAGAATTTAATTTGCACACTTTAACAGTCGATTAGAATCAAATATAATATGTACTTGGCTTATAACTAGCTGAACGGTATTCAACTTTTTAACATACTTATTGACAAACTCAACATCCCCGCTAATTTTTTGCCTATATCTTGAGATAAAATGGTGTCTAGAAACTAAAGAAGTGTGGATTTCGTGGTATTCTTGACCTGAATCTCAAAAGATTTGATGTAATGTTTCGACTAAATTGCAGCCGCATAATGCCGGGTTTTAACGAGACGATTAAGTAGAACATGCAGAATGATAACAGACCTGTATCGGCGAGTCGGTGAGTTTTTTGTGGACGGATTAAAGGGACAGGAATAAATCTAAAGTTATGACTCTTGATGCAACAGAATTTAGCAGATGAAGACTGTTATAGAAGGTTAAGAAGTTACCTGTGAATTTTTTGGAAATAACTTTAACTGGAATCATCTTTTGAAGATGAGAAGAAATAGCCTGGGTATTCTAAGACATAAAAATAATCCTTTCAATTTTAATAGATTTAAACTGAAGAGATCATATCATGAAACTTGGTAATGGGGACTCGCAAAGCAACCGCGCAGTGGTTTAATACAACATAGCAAATTGAAATCTTTACTTGACAAATTCATTGCAATGTTTATGAAATGCCAGTGATACTTGGAAGAAAAAGTGGTATCATTAGGTATTTTTAAAAGGAAATCTATTAAAACAGTTGCTAATAGTTTTGATATTTGTTATGTTATTAGAATTAGTTCAATTCAGCCTGTAATACTTATGAACTATAAAATGAAAAGACCACGGTAAGTTAAAGAAATATTTTTATTATAGAACAGTGGAGAACACAGCTAATGAATAAATACTTCTTTCTTCACATCCCGAAAACGGCAGGAACATCTCTTTTCACATTTTTCCGTAATATCTTGGGGGAAGAGCAGGTTTATCAGGTTAGGGATGTTAATATTGGTAAACAAAGAGCTGAAGCGATTCGATCATTTGCAATGGTGGGCGGTCATTTGACCTATGATCAGATGCAGACGTATTTCGAGCAAGAACGTTATCGTTTGACCTTCTTACGGCAACCGCTAGAACGCTTTTTATCGATGTACTACTTCTATCGTCAGACAGAAGAGGTTCAACGTGATCTATCTGTTAAGATGGCCAAAAGCATGGATTTGGCCACTTATATCAATTGGCTTTTGGATTCGGAAGAGTATAAACACCTCCGCAATGTCCAAACTTGGTATCTGACTGGTGGACTTACGACTAAGAGGTCCACGTCTCTGGCTGAACGGTTAGATCTAGCCAAGGAAAACTTGACAAGTTTGGACTTTGTTGGTATCACAGAAGATATGTCCGATTCACTTGATTTTCTCAGTTTAGATTGTTGCTGGCCGTTAGTGGAACGGATACCGAGAAACAACGTCACAGCCAGTCGTCCAAAGATAGAAGAGATAGATGGTCAGTTAGTACAGAGGATCCAGGAGATCTCAAGCCTAGATATGGAGCTATATTCTTATGGATTGAAACTTTATAAACAGAAGAAGCGCCAACTTTTGGGCGAATGCATCGAGCGCAGGAGATGGGAGCTTCAGGCAAATACAGAGAAAACCATTCAGATTCATCCGTCAGTTCAACAATTGGAAAGAAAAGAGAATACTCGGGATTGTAATTTAAAAGAAGGCGATACTGGCTCTCGCGAAGTAGAAATTCTGGCAGTGGATGTCAGCGGGACGGAGACTTATTATTCTCGCATTTCATCGGGTGAAACTGCGCTGATCCGCATCATTATGTATTCATATATTGACGAAATGAACCTTATTGTTGGTATCTGTATTAAGGATGATTATGGACAAATTGTCTTCGGAACGAACAGTTATCATCTGGCTCACCATATATCTGTTCATCAAGGGCAGGTTATATGCGTTATCTTCAGTCAGAAAATGGATCTTGGTGAAGGACACTACCATTTGACTGTGGCCCTGCATACTGGAGAAAATCTTGGAGAAACCGTTTATCACTGGAAAGAACGGGCCTGTAGCTTTTATATCAGTGGGTTTAAGCGAACATTCTTTGAAGGAATTACGGGGCTTTATCCTAAGATTTCCTATGAGAGTGCGGATCTGAGCTTGCCATTGCCGATGGAAATGTCATCAGGTGTCTCCATAAAGATTGAGAAAGTTGTGTCGGAGATATTATGCAACACTCGGTTTACTGCTTTGGTGAGTGTTACGAATGAATCAGTATATAATCTGGCAAGCTTTCCGCCCAATCCAGTTTATCTGTCGTATCATTGGTATAGTGTTTCTGGAGGCGAATCTGTTGTTTTTGAAGGAGACCGATCACTATTACTTCGACCACTTAGCGCACAGAGCACAGATACCTACGGGCTTAATGTACACAGTCCTCATAGTATAGGTGAGTATGTTCTTCGAATAACACTAGTGCAGGAGATGGTTTTTTGGTTTGATCAGTTCCCGGGGCATATGTTTGCTGAGTGCAGAGTGAAAGTAACAGGATAAAATATCCATAATTCGCAAACGGGCAATGGTTACCCTCCAAGGAACTGGAGGTGGAACTGGGACATTGGAAAGAAACCTAATGTTGGGTGAAGTTTCTGATATTTATCGACCTGCGAAATGTGATTCATTTAATCTGGGTATTACCTAGAAAAATATTACAGGATGGAATTACAACCAAATGGGTTATTATAAATTATTCCATTCCCAAATTACTTAATTTTATTATAAAAACATAGATGCAAGTCTCCAAAGGAGACTGATAACTTGGGGGACAGGATGGTTAATAACGCTAAATTAGGGGTCAAAGTAGTTAGTGAAAGTTCTCAACCTAAGGTAGCCATTATTCACGAGTGGTTGACCAACATGGGTGGCTCCGAACAAGTAGTAAGTATACTTCTAGAAATTTTCCCAGATGCCCCAGTATATACAACCTTATATGAACCCGCTAATCTAGTTCCTAGCCTGGCGAAGGCTGATGTGCATCCATCTTTTTTGCAACGATTACCTAAGTTCATGCGTAAACACCAGTATTTGCTGCCCTTAATGCCTTATGCCTTTGAACAATTTGATCTAAGTAATTATGACTTGGTTATTAGTAGTTCTTCTTCTTGTGCAAAAGGGGTAATTACGGGGAATGACACGTTTCATGTTTGTTGTTGCTATACACCGATGCGATACGCTTGGGATTCATATCACTTATATATGAGATCATTGAAGGGTCCAAAACGTTGGCTGGCAACCTGGTTAATGCATAAGATACGTTTGTGGGATCGCCTAAGTGCTGATCGAGTTGATCATTTTATTGCTATATCACATGAAGTACAAGATCGCATAAGAAAGCATTATAGGCGAGAATCAAAAGTAATATATCCTCCTGTAGATATTCATCGGTTTAACTCTACTTGTATTAGAGAGGATTTTTACCTTGTCGTTTCCAGATTAGTAGGGTATAAAAGGGTTGAATTAGCGATCGAGGCATGCAATCGTTTAGAACGGCAATTAGTTGTGATTGGAAATGGAGAAGAGCAAAATCACCTGAAGAGGATAGACCGCAGCAATGGTAAATTGGTTAAATTTATGGGTCGTCAGAGTGACCAGGTTGTTGCGGATTACTTAGCTCGTGCTCGTGCCTTTCTATTTCCCGGAGAAGAGGATTTCGGTCTAACCATGGTTGAAGCGTTAGCATCCGGTTGTCCCGTGATTGCTTATGCTCAGGGAGGAGCAATTGATATTGTCGAAGATGGGGTAACAGGTGTATTATTTAATGAGCAAACTGTCAATGGTATGATGGCAGGAATTTTACGCTTTGAGGAATTGAGCGGGAACGGTAATTTTGAACCTTCGTTGCTAAGGAGTAGTGCAGAGAAATTTAGCAAAGAAAATTTCAAAAAGGCATTTTTAGGTGCATTGAAGGATTTTGGTTTTGTCTAACCCAGTATCCAATTGAACTTGTTCGTTATAATTACATGATTTATAAGAATTTAAGGAGTGTTTAAAAGACAATGAAGCTAATTTTACTTTCGGGTGGTTCCGGCAAACGACTCTGGCCTTTATCAAATGATGCAAGATCTAAACAATTTTTGAAAGTATTAAAAAATGAGCAGGGAGAACCCGTTTCTATGGTTCAAAGAGTTTGGGAACAGATGGAATCGGTGGGTATTGCTCATTCTTCTTTGGTTGCCACCAGTAAAGCCCAAGTGGATATGATTCAACGTCAATTAGGCCAAAACGTAACAACGATTGTGGAACCAGAGCGCAGAGACACGTTTTCCGCAATTGCGTTAGCTGCTTCGTATCTTTACTCAGAGGAAAAGACGGGATTGGATGAGACAATAGTTGTCTTACCAGTTGATCCTCACGTAGAAGCAGATTTTTTCAATAAACTTAAAGAATTGGAACAGGTACTAACAGAATCAAACGCTGATTTGGCTCTCATTGGAGTATCACCATCGTTTCCATCGGAGAAATATGGTTATATCGTTCCTGAAACAGATCAGGAAACAAAGTTTTATTCTCGAGTAAGTTATTTTAGAGAAAAGCCTAATAAAACAGATGCCGAGAGGCTTATGGCGCAACAGGCTCTCTGGAATTGCGGAGTATTTGCTTTCAAACTCGACTACATAATTTCCCATCTTACTCAAAAAGGTTTTCCAACAAAGTATGAAGAGTTGCTGCATCGCTATAGTGAACTGCCTAAAATTAGTTTCGACTACGAAGTAGTGGAAAAAGCTAAACATATTGTTGTTCTAAGATACGACGGAGATTGGAAGGACTTAGGAACATGGAATACCTTAACCGAAGAGATGCCAAATGGATTGTTGGGCAACGCAATTTTGAGTGAAGATGCGCACAATACCCATGTTATCAATGAGCTAGACATTCCGGTCGTTGTCCTTGGTATTTCAGATGCCGTAGTGGCAGTGAGCCCAGATGGAATTTTAGTCACGGACAAAGAGTCTAGTCCGTCCATTAAAGAGATAGTGGGTAAATTTGACCTGCGTCCGATGTATGAAGAACGACGTTGGGGATGGTATCGTGTGTTGGATCGGGTGGTATTTGAGAATGGCAACGAAGTTTTAACCAAGAGACTTAGCTTAATGGCAGGGAAAAACTTTAGTTACCAATATCATAACCAGCGAAGTGAAGTCTGGACAATAATAAGTGGTGAAGGACTTTATGCTTTTGAGGGAGTAGTTTATAGAGTTAAGCCTGGGGACGTTTTAAATATCCCAGTTGGCTCTAAGCATGGACTTCGCGCCATCACTGAGTTAGAGTTTATTGAGGTCCAAATGGGAAGTAATCTTGTAGAAGAAGATATTGTCCGAGTTTTTATGACCTGGGAAGACGTTGAAGAACATTGTAAATGGGCTGAGTAATGTTATAATAACAAAAATGATTTCTATAAAGTGCGAGAATTAAAAAGGAGAAACGTTTATGGAAAAGAGGGAAGGCCGTGTACCAGATTACAACTGGTATTTATTGGTGCCGTTAATATTCTTATTATCAGTTGTACCTCTAATTGTTTATCTTAAAGTTGTTCCTTTATCCGGTGCGTCCTTTGAATTTTGGACTGGACAAAAGGAAAATTTGGATTTCTTTTCTTACTACAAAATGGTATCTATTATTATATGCTGTATCATTTCAATCCTTAGTCTGGCATTATTCTCAATGTCCTATGGTTTAGACAAGATAAAGATCAGTGTCTATTATATTCCAATGGCTATCTATGCCTTCTTTGTAATTCTTTCTACGGAGTTTTCTCAGTATACGGATATCTCCCTAACGGGTTTTCCCGATCGTTATGAAGGTATGTACATACTCTTGGCCTATATGGTTATTTTGTTCGTAACAATTAACCTTGTAAATAATGAGGAGAATCTAAAAGTACTAATCGGAGCCCTGTTTACCGGAGCTCTGATTATCGGCATCATTGGCGTTTTTCAATACCTGGGATATGATTTCTTCAAATCAGCTTTTGGCAAAAACCTTATCTTGCCAGCGGCGTATAAACAAATTGCGGATAAATTGCAGTTTCAATTTTCCAAGGGTATGATTTATGCTACGCTTTACCATCTTGACTATGTTGGAAGCTATATGGCTATGCTTTTTCCATTATCGTTTACCATGTTTTTGTTAACCAAAAGAGGTTGGATGAAAGTCCTCATAGCTGCTTTTTCACTTCTAATGGCTGTAAACTGGCTAGGATGTACTTCCCGGGCGGGTATCTTGGGTGGCGTTTTAGCACTTGTAATTTTAATGATTATGATGAATCGCTACATAATCAAAAACTGGAAGTATTTCATAGGTGGTATTGTTATCTTATGTCTAATTTTGGTTGGTTTAAATTCAATTTCGAAGGATTTAAGTTCACGTATGCACAATTTAATTTCTGATGTTGTCAATATTTCGGGAGGTTCCGGAAATGACGGTGGTCAATCGAAGTCACTCCTGCAAGGCCTAGATATTAAAGGGAACCAGGCAACATTAGTGACCTCAACTGAGACGCTTAAATTCGAACTTAATGGAAGTAATATTACCTTTCAGGACAAAGATAATCACCCGATCCCTTTCCAAGCGGATAAAAGTACAGGAAAAATTCAGCTGCAGGATAATCTGTACAAAGATTATCAGATTACAGCTGGCAAATATAATAATATGTCTGAACTTCAAATAGTAAAAGGCATTCTTAAACTGAATTTTAGTCTTGGAAATAGTAAGATTTCCCTACTTGATAGCAGAGGACGGGTTGTAAACATTCAGCCTGTTGCAAGATGGGGGTTTCAAGGTAAAGAACTGTTAGGATCTTCACGGGGATATATTTGGTCCAGATCGATTCCTTTACTGAAAGACACCATATTTATCGGTCATGGGCCGGATACTTTTGCCGCTTATTTTCCTCAAAATGATTTCGTCGGTAAATTCTATGCTTATTTTGGAGATATGTGGCAACTTGTAGATAAACCTCACGACTTCTATCTGCAGGTTGGTATTAATACTGGAATCATTTCTCTTCTAGCACTTCTCTCCATATTTATTTTTTATATTATTAGAAGCGCAAAGCTTTACTTTAGAAACGATTATGAGGATTTCGCATCGAGAGCTGGAGTGGGAGTTTTTGTTGCAGTATGCGGTTATCTTGGGGCAGCCTTCTTTAACGATAGTGTCGTTTCAGTAGCGCCGGTATTTTGGATTCTTTTAGGTTTGGGGATCAGTATTAATTATATGTTAGAACAGAAAAATTTGAAGTCTCGAAAAGTTGCAGTTAAGTAATTGTGCGAGCCATTTTATTATTAATAGATTATTGGCAATAAGAAAATACTAAAAAACATAGAAACAGAGTCCCTCACTTTTAAGGTGAAGAATAAGTGGTGGATAAAATATCGTTGTATAAAAACCTTCTGCCTTGGTATTCTGTTAACAATAAAGAATACATGACAGGAGGTTTTTTTATGACAAAAGGCGCTGCGAGTAATCCATTCGCAGAAGCGTTTCGGTCAGGTGATCTTTGTAGTAAGAGGAAGGTTATACAAAAGCTGCGACGAAGCATATAAATGGAGCGTAATAATGAGATCAGAAAGAGAGCAAACTATTTGTGACCATTACGAGATTGCCGAGGACGCTAATCATAAAGAATTATTTGAGGATCGTAATCTTAGATGGCAAAAAATGTCTATCATACGGCATGACAGAGAAAAATTAAACGGTCATCGTGGCGGAGTTATTTGGTTTACAGGGTTATCGGGATCAGGAAAATCGACTTTAGCGAATGCTTTAGAAAAGCAATTGTATGCAATGGGAATAAGAACATATCTTATGGATGGAGATAATGTACGTCAAGGGCTAAATAGAGATCTAGGGTTTCGAAGGATTGATCGAACGGAAAATATCAGACGGATTGCAGAGGTAGCCAAGCTATTTGTGGATGCAGGGATTGTAGTCCTCACGGCCTTTATATCTCCCTATGACACAGATAGATGTGCCGCTAGGGATATCATTGGTAAGAGCGATTTCTTCGAAGTTTTTGTCGATTGCGCCCTAGAAGAATGCGAAAAAAGGGATCCAAAGGGCTTGTATGCAAAAGCTCGACGAGGTGAGATTCTCGAGTTTACTGGGGTGTCTGATCCTTATGAAATTCCCGAAAATCCCGATTTAATTGTAGCTACTGATAAAGAAGAAGTTGAAGCAGCTATTGAACGAATTCTTATTAAATTAAAGAAACGAGAATTTTATTAAGTATTTAACTCGCGAGTTTGGTTTTGCAATAGTGGGTGGCAGAAATTTAAGCTGGATCATCATTTAATCAGCAAAATTAATACGAAATTAATAGGAAGGCGTGCATGCGAAATTATATCCTATTCCGTAAAGTGACTATTGTGAACCTAGAACTTTTATAATATAATATTATTTTAATCCTTACCTTTAGATGCAAATAAGTCTATAATATTTTTCCTTCTAAAATTTAATTAGGAACAGATAAATGATATTCAGTTATAGACAGAAGCATATTTGGGAAATTTAATAGTATACACAAAAAAAGGAGATTAAAACTTTGGCATCTTTTACAGATTTAGGACTAAGTGAAACGATTATCCGCTCTATTGTCAATATGGGGTTTGAAGAAACTACACCCATTCAAGAAATGACTATACCCATAGCTTTGCAGGGTCGGGATTTGATCGGACAGGCTCAGACAGGGACAGGTAAGACAGCGGCTTATGGAATACCACTCATAGAAAGATTTGCTGAGCAATCAGAACAAATTCAGGGGATAGTATTGGCTCCTACCAGGGAATTAGCGGTTCAAGTCGCAGAGGAGTTAAACAAAATTGGCCAGTTTAAAGGGATTCATTCCTTGCCAATTTATGGGGGGCAAAATATTGACTGGCAGATTCGCGCCCTGAGAAAGAGGCCTCATATTATTGTGGCAACTCCGGGACGATTAATGGATCACATGCGGAGAAGAACAATTCGTCTGAACGAAATAAAGATTGTTGTTTTAGATGAAGCCGATGAGATGTTAAATATGGGCTTTTTGGAGGATATAGAGACGATACTAAAGGAAATTCCGGAGATTCGTCAAACTCTCCTCTTCTCAGCGACCATGCCCAAGCAGATTCAGAATATTGCCCAACGGTTCATGAAAGAGCCTGAATTCATTCAAATTAAAGCAACAGGTGTAACGGTTTCTGATATCGAACAGCATTATATTGAAGTTCCGGAAAAGTTAAAATTTGATGTCTTAACAAGACTTTTGGATATTCAATCACCGGAGTTGTCCATAGTTTTTGCTCGCACGAAGCGAAGGGTGGACGAACTTTCAGAGGGGTTAAATAAACGTGGCTATTCTGCTGAAGGTATTCACGGTGATCTTACCCAAAGTAAGAGGGATAGTGTTTTAAGACAATTTAAAGATGGAACGATCGACGTCTTGGTAGCTACCGATGTTGCGGCGAGAGGACTTGATATCAGCGGAGTGACTCATGTTTTTAACTTTGACATTCCCCAGGATACAGAAAGCTATGTCCATCGGGTTGGCAGAACAGGTCGTGCCGGAAAGACGGGTCTTGCTATTACCTTTGTAACACCACGCGAGATGGGAATGTTAAGACTTATTGAGTCTGTCATTAAGCGTAGAGTCTTGAGAAAGCCGATTCCAACGATCGTTGAAGCGGTTCAGGGTCAGCAACGGTTAACAATGAATGAAATATTAAGAGTCATTGCTGAGGAGGACATTGAGAAATATAAGGGACTAGCAGAAGAGCTGCTCGCCGAAAATGATTCTGTAACGCTGCTGTCGGCAGCCTTGAAAGTTATTACTAAAGAACCGGAAAACGTCGAGGTGCGTTTAACAGAGACTGCGCCGATTCGCGTGAAGGGTATGGGTAATCCGAGAGGTCGTCAAGGTGGGGTCCCCAAGAAAAACTATAATCAGAGAACGGATACTTGGTCAAGAAGAAGAAGCCATGATGGACGAATTGGAACAGCGGGTGCTTCAAGAGGAAAAGGCTTAGTCTAAAACGACTAGTGTAATTTGTTCCATAAATGGTATAGTTTTATAAAATATTTTTAAGGGCTTCAGAAAAGGCCGTATTTATGGCCTTTTCTGTTTTTTGATAATAAAAGTATTTTTTGATTATGTTATAAATTTCACTAGTGCTTTTTTTATTTTAGAAGGTAAATTAAATTATGTGTCGAATAATTCAGGGATAGTGTTCTCTTATATATTGGAGGGAGACAGAATAATTATGTTAAAAAGTGTTTTCCAGAGGAGAGTTTTTGGGAAAATCTTCGCAAATGTTATGCTCTCATTGATTTTAATTTTGAGCACTTCGACTTCGGTTTGGGCTTCATCAAATGATCCGGTGTCTGAAGTCCGATCCTTACTGCAGAACAAGTATGTGGATCCGGTTTCACCCGATGTTTTGAACGCTCCCACCATCGATGAAATGCTAAAGCGCCTTGGGGATCCGCACACTGTTTATTTTACTCCGCAGCAATATAAAGATTTTGAAGGAAGTGTAAACAACAGCTTTACGGGCATCGGAATACATATTCAAGTACTTCCCGAGGGCATTAAGGTGGTTTCAGTAGTTTCCGGCTCACCCGCAGATGAAGTCGGGTTAAAGGCCGGAGATATGCTTCTTAGCGCGGATGGGCAATCTTTGGCCGGATTATCCACCGATCAGGCTGTAAACATCTTGAGAGGACCGGAAGGCAGCACAGTAAAGATCAATGTACAACGCGGGTCTGAGTCCAAGGATTTTACGGTGACTCGCCGAGCTATCACCGAACCCACTGTGACAGGTTCCGTTTTGGATGGACATATCGGTTATGTTGATATATCAACGTTTGGTGAGGAGACGCCGCTGGAATTTGCCAGCACAGTGATCAAATTAAATAGCCAACATGTTAACGCTTGGATCGTTGATTTACGGGATAATGGCGGCGGATACTTAACTTCAGCGCTTTCTCTTGCCGGCTTCTTCATCGGGCCGGACGTTACGATCCAAGTGAAAGACCGTTCCGGGATTCTTCACTTGTATCAAGCCCCGCCGCAGCCGTTTACATTAAACAAACCTATAGTTTTTCTGACCAACGGGAATAGTGCAAGTGCCTCGGAAGTGCTGACCAGCGCGGTTAAAGATTACCGTAAGGCAACTATTGTTGGGACAACGACGTATGGTAAGGGTACAGCCCAGGATATCTTTCCTCTTTCTAATGGCGGTGTTTTAAAAATGACTGTTGATCATTTCTACTCTGCTTTCGGTCATGAGATCAACAAAGTTGGGATTACTCCTGACGTAGAAATAGAAAAGGCGGACTCCCTAAAAGCGGCGGAACTTATGCTGTCAGATAAAACGGATGAGCTGATAAAAGCCAGAACTACGGATTATTGGCAAGCATGGAGTGAACTTTCAAACTCGTCGACATCTGAAACAAATCAGGAACCATATTCCTTGTTCTATCCTGATTATCAGAAAGTCAATGAATTGTCAGGGGTTTCCCTGGATAGGAAATTTGAGATTCATTTCGATGGGGTGATTAACCAGCAGACAGTGAACGATTTAAATATCGAGTTAATTAATAGTTTGAACGGGGAGAGGGTTCCTACTAAGTTCAATATGCTGGGTTCCTCCGATGTTCAGGTCATTCCGGAGAAAGCTTTATCCCCGGGAACGACCTATTGGTTGGTTGTCCATCCCTCTATCCTGGATGCCTCCGGTAAGACATTGAACAAAGGAACTATAACAATTATTAATACAATCAATGCGTCCGAAACAGAAGGAAAGGTTAAGATTCAATCCTTGATAACTCCGAAAGTTGTAGGTGAAAGAATGTTTAACGACCCTTCTGCAACAGATTATGGATTGGCGATTTGGGGTTCTGACAGAAAGTAATTATAATAGCCGAATGTGAGGAAGTTACGGATTAGTAGGGGTGAATCTATGATTTATGAAGTATGTGCACTTGTAGCTACGATTATCTTAGGGATGCTGGGCATAGAATTAATAATCTGGATTCACTCGATCCGGAAACTTACAGATGAGGTTAGGCATACAGTACATGATTTTAATATGTATATGCCTTCTATGCTTGACGACGTAAAAGTGATGACCGGTCTAGTAAGAAATACGACCGAACAAGTAACTGAGACGGTTACCGAGGTTGCAGTTGGCATAGATGCTTTTAGGAAGAATCCGCTGCATCTCGTGACAAGCGTTTTGGAATCTATTAAGCAAATTATAAGCGTTTGGCAGGACTTTCGCGGAAGAAAAAAAGAAGCCCCATAATTGCCCTCTAAGGCAGCAGGGACTAATGAATGTCAGACGCGAAAATCTTTAATTAGTAACTTTGGGATAATTAAGTGTTATGTACCCGGGCCTTCTTGCCTGTGATAAATTCTCTGAATCTTGATTTCTGTTCTTAAGATTATTTCTCAGTGAATGGCGCAAATCTTTTCCCCGTTGTGGTGCAAACAATAAGCCGGCCAAAACTCCGGCAAATCCTCCAACGAGTGCAGCTAAAACTATGGTACCTACAGTTGTCCTATTCAACCCAGATTTTTGGTTAGCCATGAAGATTTCTCCTTCCATAGTTAATACATTTAAAGTATTTTAACATATTACCAACAAAACTTCGAAGGGTGGAGAGATAAGTAATATCATCAAATGAATAGAGAATCATTTATATACTTCAGCAAAGGAGGAACTATATGTGAAAAAAGTATTGTCGATTTTGTTAATAGGATTGATGCTACTAGTTTCAACTAATACTGTCCTGGCGGCAGGCGATTCTTTGGATATAGAAAAAGTGGCCATTCAGTCGATAAAAAATTCCCAACAAGCTCAAAGTGTTGACAGGCAGGTAACCGAAGCTCAGAAAAATTATGAGAATATTGAAGGGTTATCAAATACTCTAAGAGGTACACTGCAATATTCAAACTCGTATGCTACGATACAAGCTGTTATCCTTACCCCCCTGAAAATGGAGAATATGGTGACAGTGGTTACCAATGCCAAAACAGTACTGACAAATTATCTTAGACTCTCTTCCTATCAAGCTTATATAGCCCTTTTAAAAGCGAACTACGCTCAAACTATTCAACAAGGTCTCATGAATGATCTTGCTGCCGACTATAAAACAGCACAGCAACAAGAGTCCTTGGGATTGATTTCGCCGTCACAGATGAGATTGACTGAGATAGCTTATCTCCAAGCACAATACGGTTACGACAGTGCTAAAAAAGCTTTTGATTCTGCCTCTATGAATGTTAATAATCTCATGGGTGAAGATCTTACTAAACAATATTCCACACTTCAAGATTACAACATTGTCCCTGCTGACAAGATTAAGACGTTAAATGATTATGTTAATCTTGCTTTGGCAAACCGATTAGAAATTGTCAATGCTCAGAGTCAGCTGGATGTCGATAAGAAGGGATTTGAACTCGGTAAATCAGCAATACCGACTGATTATGATCTGTACTGTGATCAAGAGCAACAAACCTTAGACAATGATCAAAATAATTTGGACCTTGCTAAAATTGGTGTTCAGAAAAATATTATTCAACTTTATGCTAACCTTCAAGCCAAAATGAAGGTTTTGGAAGCCCAGAAAAATCTTGAAGATATGGCAGCCGCAAATTTTAACTCGGCAGAAATCCAGTATAAAAACTCCATGCTTTCCATACAGGATTTTGATAAAGCAAAAGTTAGTAAAGCTCAGGCAGATGTGAACTATAAAAATGCTCAAATGGATGCCTGGTTAGCGCAAACATTGATGAATTTGGCAAGCGGTGCCGGATATGTACCTTTAAATCTTTCTTTATCATCGGGTTCTTCCACCCACGTAAATAAGCCGCTTCTAACTGGCCCTTCACACGATAAATAAACCATTAATAACATGGGGGTGTTTAACATGAAGAAAAAATATTTATCTATGCTTGTTTTTGTTCCCATTGCTTCGATTATGTTATTTTCAAATAGTACACTGGCCCTTGACAATGCGGCTCAGTCAACGTCCAGTTCGTCTTCCACCGGCACAACTCAGCCTGCAGCCTCAACATCAACCAGCACTTCAGGGACATCATCAACGGGCTCTTCAGATTCATCAACTGCAACCGGTACTGCAGGTACTTCAGATGCTTCGGCAACTGGTACTTCAACTAATTCCGCAGCTCCGGCAGATACTTCCACGTTGAGTCTCTCTCTGGATGACGCTGTAAAAATGGTTGAAACCGGCAACAGTACTATTAAATTAGATGATAGTGAGATTAAAGTCCTAGATAAGCAAAATCAGCAAGATCTGGCGCGGCATGATGCTCATGCTCCGGTAGTTGATGAAGATTCCAGAAAAGACCAAGATTTAAATTATAAACGTTCTCAATGGAGTTTAGACAATGCCAAGCACCAAAGAGATACAGACCTGAAAAATCTTAGAGTTCAAGTAACCAACGAGTATGAAAATATTCTAAATTACCAACAAGAGGCAGAAAATTATCAGACGCAACTGAACAATTTAGATACGCAGATTGATAAAATGAATCTTCAAATAAAACTTGGTCTCCAAATTCCTTCAGCTATTTATGCACTTAACGCCGGTAAAAGTGGTTTGGAAGCTAAACAAAAAGGTGTTCTCAATTCCATTAATAGTGAGATGCTCACTCTCAAACAAGATTTGGGAATTGACCTTAACCGAGATGTTGTTTTGACTTCAAGTTTAGTTCCTTTCACGAAATTCGATGACTCAGATTTGAATAATAAAATTGCAAAAGCAATCCAAAACAACTATGATCTGCAAAAGTATCAACAGGACATTGATATTTCACAAATCGAGTATGAAATTGATATGGTCTTTGAAGATTCTATGTCGGCAGATCAAGTACAATTAAGCATTGAGGACAAGAAAGCGACTCTTGCCGATATATCAAATAACCAATTGGTACAATTAAGATCCGATTATAATTCGTTAAAGACCTTGGAAAATACTGTTTCCGCCGACCAATTAACTGTAGAAGCTGATAAAATCAATATTGATGTCATGCAGAAAAATATTGATGCCGGAAAATCGACCATTTTGGATATGATTTCTTTGCAAAATACGCTTCTTAATGATCAATTTACGCTTCAGCAGGACGTTAATTCCTATATGACTGCTGCGGCTAATTATCAAAACAGTTTAGATGATTAGTTAATGAGTGTCTAAGCGGATCTGTCATTGCAGATCATAAGCTGACTAGTAATGAGACGAGGAAGCTCCGTTATTATACAACAAACGGAAGCCTCCTCGTTTTTCTTCTCCACAGGTATTGCAAGCCTAAGGAACAGATGTCTAATCTTTTTGAAATTGAATCACCAAGAAACTGGTAGTTAATTCCATAATGATAACACAAAGGAAGTTGGTCCGCATAGATTTTTGGGCCAACTTCTTTTCAGCAACATATTTCAAAAATGATGGCAAGGCTGATTAAGAGGGATTTTGAGTTAATAGCTGTGATACCACGGGGACCGGTTTGTTTTGGCCAGTAAAAAATGTGCCATAATAAGCGTGGTGTTGGAGCATACTTTCCAGGGAAAATGAGGGGAATGCTTCTTCGTAATCCTCCCAGTACAGAGACTTTTCCTGAATTCCAAGCATTAGACGGTAACGCTTGTTAAGTATACAATATTGAGTTTCTGCTAACAGAAGTTCAAGTACTGCAATTTCAACATACTCTGGATCTGCATAATAAAAATGATTCCAAGCGTATTCAATTTTCTCCCGAGACTCTTCAATTTCTCCCAGCAATTGTTCGGCCTCGTTGAGTGGTGGTTCGTCCTCTGAAGAATACGATGAAAATAGATTTTTAATTAAAGCTCGCATAATATCACCCTCACTTTACCTGCGTGCTCAAATCCTAAACTTCTCTTTAGCTTTGCTCAGTTTGCCTAAGTATATGTAGATAAACGTTCAGATATGATTAAGAAAAGAGAGAAATTATGGGTCTTTATATCATCAAAATTTATTATGTTATAAAAATCGCCTTTCTTGGGAAAGACTAGAAATAGTTTAGAACTTAAGAGGTGATTTTTTTGCCACACCGACGATGTCGGAAGTCCTGGGCGATCTTTCTTTGTGGGATGATGTGTTTGTTTCTTTGGCAAGCCAGCATTTATCCTGTTTTAGGACAAGATAATGTCTATGAAATCATGTTTGCCAATTCCAACACTAGTCCCAATCCGTCTCGTTCCCAAAAGCCTCAACCCACAAAGTCGACGACAAAGATTCCAACCTATAATATTATTGTTAATAACGATCAGAATCTAACGAATAAAGCTTCACAAGAAATGCCGCCGCCAGAGGCTGTGACTGGACATCAAGTACTCTCCCGAAGTTTGGGGCGCCTAGTGAGCGAAGAGGAAGTTGATCTGCTGTCCCGTGTAATATACGGGGAAGCACGGGGAGAGAATTTTGAAGGCCAAGTAGCAGTTGGAGCAGTTGTTTTAAATCGCCTTAAGGATCCACATTTTCCGAAAACAATTTGGGGTGTCGTTTATCAACCTGGTGCTTTTACAGCGGTCAAGGATCAACAGATACACCTCGATCCTAATGACGAGGCTTATAAAGCAGCAGAAGCGGCGCTTTCAGGTGATGATCCCACCAATGGGGCAATATATTACTATAATCCACGGCTTGCGACAGATCGGTGGATTAAGAGCAGGCCTGTGATTAAGAGGATTGGGAACCATACTTTTAGCATATAGGGGACTTGTGTGACAGAGCGCTCAGTCGTACGTTCGCAGAGCAAACTAACGTTCAAGCTCCTGGCTTTGGGGAGCGGGGTTCCCGCCATAAGCGCCATCCATGGCGCTATGGCGGCGGCGCACGTCCTATGCGCCGCCCCGTATCTGGGGTCGGTCGCTTTCACGAAGTTTGCTGGGCTGCTTACGTAGAGACTTCGCGCTCTTGTCACACTGCGTCCTGGCTTTGGAGAACGGAACGGGAATAGGAGACGTTTTTGGGTGACGGCACATTTCATGTGCACCGTCCGGCCTGGGAAGCGAGAGTATGTATTGCATGAGCGTGCATTGGGGACGGTCCTTTTGACACACTTTTCGTAAGACACGGGGACGGTTCTTTTGTCCGCTTAGGTATGGGTAGATCAGAGAAGAACCGTCTCTTTTTGTTGGGATAAGTGCTCTTGCATTCCGTGTCTTAGGCCTTGGAGAACGTAATAGGAATGAGAGACTTATTCGGAAGACGGCACATTTCATGTGCAACGTCTGTCTCGGGAATAAAGTAAGATAAAAAAAAGTCTTTTTGACAGAGCGAATTTGTGAAAACCAATAAAAAAGTAGCCCCGCAATGCGGGGCTATTTAGCGTTTCGAACCTGGTGCAGAGGTGATTTGTTCCCTCGGTGGAGAGTAAAGAAAGCGATCTCTGGGGGGACGTTAAAGCGCAGGGGGATAACGCTTTCTCCAATGCCGCGGTTTATGTATAAGGGAGTTTCGTTAACAACATGGTAACCTTCATAAATTCCTTTATCACCCAGATAAGTGTTAGTAATTAATGGCCTAAAGCCTGGGAGGCGGATTTGGCCGCCGTGGGTGTGGCCTGTCAGTAAGAGATCGGATCCGTAGGAAGCTACATCGTCAAGGCAATCGGAAGAGTGGGCTAAAGCCAGGCGGAAGGAAGGGTTTTGGGCAACTGGGTGTGATGATTGGGAGCTGAGGAGGTTTTGATAGGCTCGGTCCACGTCGTCGTGAGCAGTGGCTGGGTCGTCGATTCCGATGATCCATAGGTTGAGGGGAGATAGAAAGGTTGATTGATTAAGTAAGGGAATCCATCCTAAACCTTCAAGCTGTTTCAGAAAACGCTTCAGCAGTGTATGTGATAGGTGGCTGTAGTCGTTATTTCCCAGAACGACATAGTTTCCGTAAGGTGCAGAGAATTTGTTTAAATAGGGGTTGACTTTATCGAGATCGATTCGGGTAGAAATAATGTCGCCCGTCAGTACAATAAGGTCGGGCTTTTGTGCCATGGCTGTTTGTCGGATGCGTTCGGGATCCATTTGCAGGGATTCCAGATGTAAGTCGCTTAATTGACAGATTGTTTTTCCCTCGAGGGCTGTCGGAAGTTTGGGGTAAAAAAGATCCCATAGTTCGCTTTGTAATTCCTTAGTATCATGTTCTGCCCAGCCAAGAAGTCCGGCCCCGCCTAGGGGCAGCAAGGAAAGCAGCCAGTGATTGGCAAAGAATCCACCGGTACTGCGCAAAAAGTCACGGCGGGATATTTTTTTGGTAAACAGTGTGGTTAATTTATCTGGCATAGCGGCCTCCCGAAGAATAGTTTTACACATAACAGTAGTATATCAGAACTCTTCCCTTCCTTTAATCATATCATGTTAAGAGATTAGTTTGAAATGATAAAGGAGGGGAACAAGGTGAAGTTCAGCGGGAACACTCCTTCCAATCCCTATGAGCCCATGGGTCCCCAAGGGTTCCCCACATTACCTAGTGCTCCATTAGGCCCGGGACAGTCTCCGGGGACAATTCGTGACACGCTGGGGTCGAGGCTTAAAGCCAGCGGAATTTTTCAAAAGGATGGTCAATTACAAAATATGCGCGGTGGTTTTATCGGTCCAAAACAAACTCCATTCTCAGGTCCGGTTCAAGGAAATCCCTGGCAAGCTCCTTCTCTGTCGCAGAATATGGGTGCTCTCTCACAGCCAATGGGGGGCAATAATCCAAATATGGGATATAGTCAGAACATGGGGTTCAACCCAAATCCCGGGTATAACCAGCCTCAGTTACAAGGGACAAATCAAGTCATGAAACCACGGCAGCTTATTCTTCAACCGGCTCAAGAGGGGATTGCTGCTAATGGCGTGGCCACCATATCGCCTGACAATAGTTTTCTTTTGGTCGCCAATCTCCCGCCGCCACAAACATTCTTGGGACAAGGGCAAGTAGGACAATATGCAGCTTATCTGGTTGATAATAAAGGAAAAATGGGTTTTTTAGCGGGGGTCCTTCGGCCGGTAGGAAATGGTGTTTATAGGACACATTTTCAGAGCCCAGTTCCCTTGTATCCATACAGCCGAACGATTGTTTCTCTGGAAGGCATCGGTCAGCTTGGGCAAGCTCCCAATGGGCCGATTATTTTAAAAGTAAAAGAACCAAGAGGACCTATGGCTTTTTTTACGCCAGTAAAAAACACAGCGCAATCGTTTTGGGGTAAGATTTCTAACTTAATCAGCGGCAGAAAGAACCCGGTGATTGGTCCGGATTCTGTTCCGGCGCCTATTTCAGCTCCTATTCCATCTCCTGTCGCCCCAGAGGTGCTGCCGGTTCCGAGTCAAATGGAAGTGCCCTCAGGTGTGGTTCCCCCTCTGCCTCCTCAATAATCTGAATCTGTTTCGCAAGTGTAGTAACCCTTTGAGTATAAAAAGTCCTTTTGTACCCGAGGACGAAAAGCAACAGCGCCCAAAATTATTCAATGCGTGTGAAACTCCAAGATGTCGCGATAAATGGAGCAGGCAATTCAGAATTACTTGAATGCCTGCTCCATTTTTTACTGTATCCTCGAAGTTTACTAAGAACTATAGTATACATGTAGGATTAAAGTAAAAACAGAATGAGCACAACCATAGCCATAAGGCTAAAAGTTGTAACTGTTACTGCAATACCGAGAGTTTTTAAGGATACTTGTGCTAAAAGAATATTTGAAAAAAAGGCAATGAAAAAGAAAAAGGAAATGGCTAATATGCCTGCACCAACAGGTGGAGATTGGAGAATTGGAACAAGGCGTTTAAAACCATAGTCCCAAGCCTCCGAAGACACTGAAGTGGGACGGTTAGGAAGTGGGGGCTTCGAGCATCCGTTTTTAAACCAATTAAAAAGTGGCAATGCCGTTCCCCCCATTTCCGTTGGTAATAGCTGTCCCGCTGCGCTCGATATAGAACTGGGCGATAATGACTCCCAGGGCAATAATTAAATTACCGGGAACTCCTGGAATTTCAAATAAAGGAACGTTGAAAGAAGTATCGGGACTTCCGTCAAAAGGGGCAAAGGGAGCAGCAACCACAAGTGAGACGCTCAAGTTATCCGGGAAAAGTGGTTCGTCGGTTCCAACCGGGCCGAAACCCTGCCCAGGGACAAACTGAGCGGGTGACTGCACAGGGATTTGTCCGTATATTGCTGCCTGCATAAGTTGAGTTAATTGGGGCAGGGTAAGCGTTATAGGATAATGATCGGGCGTCGGACGATTGATGTTGGGCGGATGGGCTAATGATCGCTTAAAGAGAAAGGTCATCAGCACATCAAGCCCGGCAACGATCATAGAAGCAAATTCAATTTCCGTTGAGGCTATAGGCAAAATCATAGCACTTACCGGACTAAAGGGTAAATCGCGGCGCATGGGGCTGTCTATTAAAATAGAGAAGGAGAAAGAGGTGGCAGGTAACTGGGGAGCGCATTCAGTTCGTTGAATCATAGCCTTCCTCCTCTCCTAAACAATTTAAAACCAAGCGCAGACAGTAACCCAACCTCCTAAAATTATGACAATCAGGAAGGCAATGAATGTCACCGGATGTGATACATCATTGATAAAACTCGGCCCCCGATAACCATCGAGCTTCATGTCAACCCCTGCCTGACTATTTCTGAGTTAATGGTGGTAGTTTAATGTTTTTGAACATTTCTGGAGTGATTTGCATCTTTTCCATAGGGTTTCCGCCGCTGATTTTGTCAAGGATTTGTTGAGCCATGCCTTTCAATTCTTCGGGAATAGGAAGGTCGCTGGCCGAGGGTAAGCCATGCATGGCCGTGGTTAAGGTCAAATTGACCATGGCCATTAGTTTTTCGTAATTCTGCTGTTGAACAAAGTAGTTTTTGATCAAAGGATATTTATTCATAAGACGAACTTTAAGATCCAAGAGAGCTAAAGATTCTTTCTCAGGAACCACCTTACTAATCATTTGGGCAGTGATGAGACTGCGTTCTTTTTCTTGATACTGGCTGAATGCTTCTTGGCTCTGAGGATCAGCCATAATAGCGGCTTCGGCCGTCTTTAACCCTTGAAGTTCTGGGGTTTGCGATAGGGCTTCCCCCAATTCACGGGCCTTGTCAATGTAACTCATAGGGGCACCTCCTTTTTCCTCCTATAAAATATGCGCTCAATTGCACTCTGGTGTATGCCTAGGGGTACATGAGTATGAAACCTGGACGCACATAGTTCTAAGATGTGAGAAGGAAAGAAGAAAACGGTGTAGAATATTAGAATTTAGAAGAAAAGGAGGAAGTATCTATGCGTACTTATCGATTGGAGATACGTTTGATTCAAGCAGCAACCGCGCTTGCTTTAATAGTCTTAATTACCGGATTTCTCGGATTGTGGGGACAGGTGGATCAGCCGTCGGGAGCAAAAGCCGGTGCCGGAGAAACTCGGGAGACGACTTCAGTACAAACTCAAACACCAAGTAATTCGAAGATCGTGGCTTTAGGTGACTCCTTCACCCTTGGATATCCTTTAGATACCGCTCATTCTTGGACTCAACGCTTGGCAGATGATTTGAAGATAAGGGTCGTCAATAAAGGAAAAGGGGGGCAGACCTCCAAAGACTTGTTGGCGCGTTTTGATGCGGATGTGGTTAGTGAAAAGCCAGGCCGGGTCATAATTTTCGTCGGGACCGGGGATGCGCTTCAAAGTGTTCCTTTGAAGGATTTTCAAGCAAATGTTGAAACGATGATTGAAAAGGCTAAAGCTAATAATATTATCCCTATAGTGGCCTTGCCTATTTGGTATCCCAACTATCAGAAGGGTATTCAGGAGATTCGGGATTGGGAGATTGATTATGCTAAAAAACAATCGATTACGACCTTGGATTTTACGACGGTTTTATTTGACAGCTCTCAAAAATACCTTACCGGTTTAGCCTCTGATAATGGAAAGTACCCAAATGCCAAAGGCTACGAGAAAATGGGGGATTATGCGGCAAACCTTCTGAAGACCTGATCACGCCGGAAGAAGCAAGCTTACAATGGCGAAGAAGATAAAACCGACGGTTCCTCCGAGCAGTGCATAGTGAGGGTGGCGTTCCCGTGAGAGGGGTATTAGTTCGGCGAAGACAAGAAAGCCCATAGCCCCTGCAGCAAAGGCTAAGAAAAAGGCAAGCGAATTTTGTACCCCTTCCAAGGCAAAAAGGCCAAGCATAGCCCCCAAGGGGGTGAAGACAGCGATGCCGATATTTAAGAGTAGTATTTTCCACCAACGGATTCTTGCCATGGTCAGAGGTGCTGTTGTAGCCATTCCTTCAGGGAGATTGTGCAGGGTAATGGCCACAGCTATCAGGAGGCCGAGACTTGGTGCTGCTTCTTGGCTGATTGCAATAGCCATTCCTTCAGGAATATCATGCAAAGCAATCCCCGCAGCAACGAGAAGACCGGCACGCTTTAGACGCTGGCGTCTCGACAAGGGAAGTGAATCATTAGGTATTTTTAACTGAAGATGAGCCAAAAACATGAACAATAGGCCTAAAGCAAGGCCGATGACAACCTGAAGCGGCGGTCCTATTTTCCAGGCATTGGGCAGCAAATCAACGCTTACCACCGCCAGCATCACCCCACCGGCACCCGCTAAAAGGGAAGCAAGGAAACGCTCTTGAGGCTTTCCAAATAAAAGAACCAGTATACTCCCCAAAGTCGTGGCCAACCCGGCTATGCTGCTGATTTTAAAAATTTCCAATAGATCCTGCATGCGGGATCTCCTTTCTAATACTATAAGTGCAACCAACCTGCCGCTATCATATTTATGGTTTGATCTCCTGCTTTATACGAAAATGTTTTTCTCTCAGTGAAATTCATACCTATGTCTGAGTTCTTGTACTATTTTTCAGGACAAAGCATAGGCTTATGGTAGGAAAACATATCAGAAGTATAAGTAACAGATCTGGGAGGGGGCATAACCATTGAAAATCAGAAGATGGTACAAACTACTAATTGGAGTCATATTATTTTGTCTGCTGTCGCTTATGGGCTGTGGGACCTTGGAAACGTTGGTAAACAAGGATGGTACTGACAGCTCATTTGGAAATTTTATCGGCGGTGATAAAAACGCAACTCTTCCTGCCACAGCTCCTGCATCGACGGCAAGCGACAGCAGAGTGATTAGCTTATATTTTCCGGATTCAACAGGGAAATATCTCGTTAATGAACAGCGGACATTGCCAAAGACGATGAGTGTTGCCAGAGAAACAGTGACTGAGTGGCTGAAGGGACCGGCATCAACGAAAGCAGCAACGGAACAGGCTGCTGTTCCTACGTCAACGACTCTCTTAGACATAGCCATTAAAAACGATTTGGTAATTATTGATCTAAGTAAAGAATTTTTACAACCCAATCCTAAAGTCTCACCGGTAGTGGCGCTTTATGGCCTCGTCAATACGCTGACGCAGTTTTCCACGATTAAACAAGTGCAAATTCGAATCGAGGGTAAAACACTCACGAAATACGGGACTGTCGATGCTGCAAATTTAGAAAATAAGCCAAGTTTAGTGAAAGGTTCAAATCCCGCGACCACAATCATTCCAAGTCTCGGTAATAGTCTTGGAAAAGAGGGGTCCGGCACCGGAACGAGTCAGAGTATTGGCAATGGAGAGACCTCCGGACAATCTTCCGGAACCGGCTCAGCTAAATCGGATACGAGCAATGGTGCGCTTCCTAATTCCCCTAGTTCAATTAATTTATTTAATTATCCGCCGAGCTCCACCTAAGGGAATGGATTGCAAGGAAATTAGCAATAAAAGGCAATTTTTCCGTGTACAACCCCAAAATCTATGCTAAAATAGAGCTATATGGAGAATGGGGGACGAGAGATGGCATCAACCGAAGAACTGACCAAACAATTAGAGGAGAGCTTAAGACGAGCAAACACAATATTGTTTAAGCGCGGACGATCGATTCTAGTAAGTATGGAAATTTCTTCACTTCAGTTCAATGCTTTATTATGTATCCGGGAATTTGGACCGCTAACCATGGGTGAACTGGGTAAACACTTGTTTGTAGCCTGCAGTACTGCCACTGACTTGGCCGATCGAATGGAACGAGCGCGGTTGGTGGAACGAGTTCGGGATAATAATGATCGAAGAATGGTCCGGCTGCGATTGTTGGACAAAGGAAATGAAATAGTTGATGCTGTCATTACGGAACGACAAAACTTTCTCGGGGAAGTTCTTAAGAATTATACGGAAGATGAATATCAGCAGTTGCTTCAGAGCCTAGATCTTCTGGAACAGCGGATGAATTTATAGTAAGAAAAATACCTTCGCTTGCCTAAGCGAAGGTATTTTTTGGTATATTAAAGAGTAAAATCTCCATAAAATCTTGAAAATAATCTTAAATACAACTAAAACTTACGCGGTATACTTAAACTAATAAATTTTAAGGTATCTACCTTACTGGAGGGAGCAGAGGACGTGGGAAACAAAATAGTATTAGTGGATGATGAGGCTGAAATTCTATCCCTCGTGCGGGACTATCTCACGCGGGATGGTTTTACGGTTGTGACAGCGCTTAATGGAGTGGAAGGAATGGAATTGATTGAAAAGGAAAAACCGGATTTGGTGCTGCTTGATTGGATGCTGCCGGGAATGAGCGGGTTAGAGATGTGCAAGCGTCTGCGTGAAACAAGCACCATCCCAATCATTATGCTGACAGCCAAGTCAGAGGAGATAGACCGTGTTTTAGGTCTTGAGTTCGGAGCAGACGATTATATTGTAAAACCCTTTAGTTTAAGGGAGTTGGCAGCACGCATCAAAACCGTGCTGCGGAGATCTTCCGGAGGGGCTCAGGAGACATCAAACTCCTCCCTTCTCATTCGCGGGGAACTAACAATAGATGTGACAAGTCATAAAGTGACGAAAAGGGGACAAGAACTATTCCTTACCCCCACGGAGTTTAATATTTTGCATTTATTAGCCTTGCGCCCGGGTACTGTTTACAGCCGGCTTCAGCTTTTACGTCAGGCCATGGGAGAGGAATATCTTTATTATGAACGATCCATTGATACCCATGTATCGAACCTGCGTAAAAAAGTCGAAGATAACCCAAGCGATCCCAAATATATCGAAACGGTGTTTGGAGTCGGGTATCGGTTTGGTGAGGACCTATGACGCTGCGCCGTAAATTTATCCTGGCCTTGATAGGCATGGTTGTTTTTATGTCAATTGTCTTCGCAGGTATCGCTCTTACGTCAACGCAAGCATTGATTGGGCATGCCGAAACCTATGTGCAGCAATCCTTTGGAGATCACTTAAATCAATTGCTCAGCGTCTATTACGAAGGACACAGCAGTTGGGAGGGGGTTCAGTCCCACGTCTCTCAAGTCTTGAGCCCGCCTGATCCAAAAGTTGCGCGCCCTCCGCGAGATTTTCAACGTTTTTTGGTATTTGATCAGAACAATAAAGTAATTGTTGATCCCACAAACCAATATCTCGGGAAGCAGTTGGACAACCTTCCCTCGTCCGATAAAATTGAGAAGCAATGGCAAGCCATTGTGGTTAACGGGAAGACCGTAGGACACTATTGGCAGCTTATACACTCGCCTGTCGTAGACAGTAGATTGGCAAAAACTATCGGAACCTCAATTATTCAGGGGATGATCATTGGCCTGATTATTACCTCTCTGATTGCCTTGCTATTAGGTCTCTTATTAACCAGGCATTTCACAAAACCCTTAAATAAACTTATGGAAGCTGTGCGCAGAGTCGGCAATGGAGATCTGTCCTCGCGTGTCGAGGTCGTAGGAAATGGGGATATCGCGCTTTTAGCCCGAGATTTTAACAAGATGACGGAACAATTGAATCGGAATGAAGAAGTAAGGCGAAACATGGTGGCAGATATTGCCCACGAACTGAGGACTCCTCTGGCGGTTATACTTGGAAAACTGGAATCTATTCAAGAAGGAGTGCTGCCTTCAACGCCGGAAAATATATTGCCCATTCAAGATGAGACCTTAAGGCTCATTCGCTTGGTTCGCGACCTACAGCAATTAAGCCTTGCCGAAGCGGGTAAATTGCCTATGAGTCTCAGGAAGGTTAATCTTAGAGCCATTGTTGAGAAAATTACCGAACAATTTGAAATAGAGTTTGAGGAACGAGGGTTAAACATCGAAATCAAAGGAGAAAAGGTTCCGGAGATCATTGGCGATGCCGACCGTCTAACTCAAGTTTTTGTCAACTTAATTGGCAATGCACTTTTGCATACCCCATCAGGGGGGACTCTGCAAGTTTTATTAGATGAAGTAGAAAATCCTCAGGAAAATGTGATGGCAAATGAGGATGCTGCCCGAGGTTTGCGCGGTGTTTTTCGAAGAAAAGATGATAAAGCCGAGGAAGCGGGTTCTAAAGAAAAGACTTCTGTTGATGAATCAGGTACTGGAAGATGGGTTCAAGTCACCGTGAAAGATTCCGGGGAAGGAATTCCTGAAGAAGAACTTGATCATATTTTTGACCGTTTTTATCGGGTTGATAAATCAAGAGAGCGTGAAAACGGCGGAACAGGTTTAGGACTGGCCATTGCTAAAGAATTCATCCAAGCCCACGGGGGAACAATTCAGGTAAAGAGTAAACTTGGTGAAGGAAGTAGTTTCCGCATTTCACTGCCCTTAAAACCCAAAAACACGTCAGATGTCAATCCTTAACAACATCTTAAGAAGTCCTTCGCTGTTTAAACAATAGTTTATGGTATTCTGAGCAAGAATTATTTGAGCAATCCAGCAAATATCATAAGATTTGTTGTTTAAATCAAGTGGAGAAAAGGAGAAAGAGTATGAACAAAAAATGGGTGACCATTGGGGTAGTGGGTGTTCTGATCTTGGGAGGAGGCTACTGGGGGTATAAACATTTTACGGCAAAACCCGCTGCAGCTTCCTATACAACGGCGAAGGCAACAATGGGTGACGTTCAGAAAGTGATTACCGCTACCGGAACAGTTAACTACCCTCATTCGATCACCTTGACTTTTCCAACGTCCGGAAGCGCCTCCTCGGCGGGAAAGATCGTAGAACTCAATGTGAAAGCAGGGGATACGGTTAAAGCAGGGGAAGTTCTGGCCAAGATTGACGATACAAAGCTTAATACATCTGTATTACAGGCACAGGCTAATGTTACCTCTGCCGAGTCCAAGCTCCAGACACTTGAGGATTCCTATAATGATCAAACCCGCGCTCAGGCCGAGTCATCCCTGGAAAAGGCAAAGGAGAATTTAACAACCGCCCAGCAAAATGCTGATCCGAGCTATTTAGCAAATCAAGTCACTATAGCCAACGAGAATGTGCAGCAGGCTAGTAATAATTTAGCTAAAGCACAGATGAGCAACAATCCTTCATCGATACAATCAGCTCAAAGTGCTTTGAATTCTGCCCTGAATGACTTAACAACGGCTAAAAATAACCAGAATGGCGGAGCAGCTCAGGCATTGGCTTCAGCTCAGGCAGATGTTACAGCTGCACAATATCAAGTGAATCAGCAGGAGCAAGGCCCGAACCCGGCGGATGTTTCATCTGCTCAAGCGAATATTCAAATTGCTCAAGCGCAATTAGCTAGTGCCCAGGCAGATTTGGCTGATGCTTCAATTGTTGCCCCTGTAGACGCTGTGGTTGTTGATTGTCCCCTTCAATTGGGACAGGACTCGGATTCAAAATCGATCATTACACTCACTCCTGTAGGCGATAAGCTTGAAGTGGATGCTGCCATTGATCAGGCAGATATTACCCAGTGTAAAGTAGGACAGAAAGTCGATATTACTCTTGATTCCTATCCGAATAATCATATCAGTGGAACAGTGAATGCGGTGGCTTTGCAAGGTACAACGACCTCAAACGTAACCACATATCAGGTCACAGCGTCGGTAGATCAAAACAGTGACTTGCTGCGGGCAGGTATGAATGCCAATATAAATATCATTGTGGCAGAAGCAAATAATGTCTTGACGGTACCGAGCGAAGCGGTTAAGACGAGAGGCAGCCAATCCTTTGTTATGGTACCTGCAGCTCCGGGAACAAGTACCGGAACAGGAAATTCCCAATCTCAGTCACAATCTAAGTCCCAATCACAAGCGCAATCTAATACCGGTAACAATAGATCCGGGAACGGGAGTAACGGCTATTCGGGCAGCGGATACACTGGCAGCAGAAATACCGGCGCTAGAAATGCCACGGCCAATGTTAGGATGGTTCCGGTTGTGACTGGTTTAGATGACGGAACGAATGTGGAAATCAAGAGCGGTTTACAGGAAGGTCAAGAAGTTATTACCGGTTCCGTTTCGAGTACAACGAAGTCAAGTTCTAATACCAGCTCCAACTCGTCATTTAAACTGGGCGGCGGTGCTGCCAGAGCGATGACGGGCGGAGGCGGCCCCAGAGGAAATTAACGAGATCAACTAGCTTTAAGAATGCGTTAGGAGGGATGCAATTTGATAGATCTTAAAGGGATTAAAAAAATCTATGCCAATGGTGATATTCAAGTTGCTGCCTTAGCCGGAGTGGATCTTCACGTGGGAGCTAGTGAGTTTGTTTCCATTATGGGGCCTTCCGGTTCCGGCAAATCATCAATGATGAATATTTTAGGATGCTTGGATACCCCGACTGAAGGAGAATATTTTCTCGACGGAACCGATGTGGCAAAAGCAAGCGGTGATCAGTTATCTGTGATTAGAAACCGCAAGATTGGATTTGTCTTTCAAGGCTTTAACCTGTTGCCGCGGACAACGGCGGTAGAAAATGTCGAGCTTCCTATGCTCTATGCCGGAGTGCCCAGTAAAGAAAGACGAGTTCGCGCTATTGAAGCCTTAGAATCGGTTGGGCTTGGCGGTCGGGTTTTTCACCGCCCTAAGGAACTTTCCGGCGGTCAGCAGCAGCGGGTGGCAATTGCCCGTGCCCTAGTCACAAGGCCCTCAATTATTTTAGCTGATGAGCCCACAGGAAACCTGGACAGTAAGTCGAGCGAAGAGGTTATGGCTATTTTTCAGCGGCTGCATGAGTCGGGAAATACCATTGTTCTTGTAACGCACGAACCGGATATTGCGGAATTTACGGAGCGAATTGTACATTTCCGTGACGGGCGGATCGAAGGGGATGAAAAAGTCGCTAATCCGCGGAAGGCTCGAGCTCAGATTCAAGAGGAGGGGGCAGAAAAGTGAACTTCTTGGAAAGTATCAGGGTCTCTCTCCGTGCTCTGCGGGCAAACAAGCTGCGGTCTGCCTTAACAATGCTGGGTATGATTATCGGGGTTGCGGCAGTTATAGCCATGGTTGGCATCGGAAACGGTGCAACGGCATCGATCACCTCTCAGATTCAAGGACTTGGTTCTAACCTTTTGACCATCAGCTCAGGACAATCCAACGCCGGAGGAGTCAGAGGGGGATTTGGCAGTTCAGATACGTTAAAGATGACGGATGTTTCGAAAATTCAGACTGGAGCTCTTGTGAAAGCAGTCGCTCCTGTCGCGCAAACGAATGCACAAGTTGTCTTTGGTTCCGGGAATACCTCGACAACGATCATGGGTACGAACCAAGACTATCAGGAAATTAAAAATGTAACGATGGCAACGGGGAGGTTCATCACCTCTGACGATGTTGATAAAGGCGCACGAGTCGCCGTACTTGGTCCAACGGTTGTAACTGACCTTTTTGGTGATGCGAATGCTTCGGTGATAGGAAAAGTTATTAAAATCAACAATGTACCTTTCCAAGTTATTGGGGTAACAACGGCAACGGGGTCCACCGGTTTTATGAGCAGTGATGATATGATTACCGCTCCTATTTCTACCATTCAGGAACGCTTGCTTGGGAAAAAGACAGTTCGTAATATTTTGGTATCTGCCACTTCGGCAGACCAAATGCAGGCAGCTCAAGACCAGATTACCGCAGAATTGGAAAAGGCTCATAAGATTCAAGCCGGACAAGCGGATGACTTCTCGATTCAGAATCAGGCAGATATGCTGCAAACTATGACCGGAGTGACTCAGACTTTGACGATGCTTCTCGGAGGCATTGCCGGTATATCCCTTCTCGTTGGCGGGATCGGAATCATGAATATCATGCTTGTTTCAGTCACCGAGCGGACACGGGAAATTGGAATCAGGAAAGCAATCGGTGCAAAAGGTTTAGATATTATGATGCAATTCCTAATCGAGGCAGTTGTGCTCAGTATTTTAGGCGGTGGGATTGGTATCGTTCTTGGATTCGGGGGATCTACGCTGGCAGGGAAGGCCTTAAAGATGAGTACCAGCATCTCTCCGATGTCTGTGTTGGTGGCCTTTGGTTTCTCTGCCGCCATTGGTATAATCTTTGGAGTTTTCCCTGCTCGAAAGGCGGCGGCTATGGATCCTATTGATGCTTTAAGGTATGAGTAATCTGAAGTCGTTGCGTCCTGTGATGTTTCCAGAGTTGAACTAGGATTGTGTATTTTTTATCATCTGATAAGCCGGAAAGGGGAAAAAGAAGTGGGTAAAAAGAGACGGACACAAGTGGTGATGAGTGTACTTGTAATTGTGTTCTTGCTGATAGGAATGATTCCTGGAATAGCATCTGCGAGCACGAATGACGGAAGCACCTGGTTGGCGTGGCTCAGCTTTGCGACCAGTGATGATTCGACACTAATTGCCGGAGAGACATCGAACGTTAATGTTCAGCTTTGGGATAATAACTCAAATCCTTTTAGTGGATCAGTAGCTAGCGCCACCATTACGGACTCTAATGGGGTATCAAAATTGTTTCAAGTATCCGGAAGTAGCGGCAACTATACAATTAATAATGTGACGTTGCAAAATGCCGGAGATTATCAATTAGTAATTCGCGAGGGTGCTCTGGGAACAGCCTTGGCTTCAGGAACTCTCACAGTCTTGAATGCTAAAGCGCTTGCCACAGCTCCCTTGGTTCTCAATGCTAATAATACGATTACTGTGAAAGTAACCGATTCGAACGGAAATCCGTTGACCCAAAGATCAGGTACCGTGGATGGTTCGCTGGTAGGGGCATCGTCATCGTCCTATACAACGCTTAGTGATGGAACGTTCACCTTTACCATGACTCCGACACAATTAGGAAACGTGAATGTTCTATATGCCGGACATATCATTGGTACTATCGTGGTACAGCAGGCATATACTCAGAACACAAGAATTGGTGGGCCTTCACAGGATAACGTTTCCTTAGCGATTAGTGTTGCCCAAACCGGTTGGGCTTCAGGTTCTGCAAATGTCATCTTAACAAGAGACGACCAGTTTTCAGATGCTTTGGCTGCTGCACCGCTTTCGAAGAAACTTGATGCTCCGATCCTCATGACTAACTCTTCTAAATTGGATGACAGAACCTTAGCGGAGATTCAAAGTTTAGGCGCTAAAAACATCTACATCGTCGGTGGTACCGTTGCAGTATCCCAAACGATCCAAGATAGTTTGAGCAGCCAATACACTGTAACTCGGATCGCAGGGCAGCAAGCCTATGATACTGCAGCACAGATATCCGCGAAAGTAGGAATTGATTCTACACAGACGGTCTATATCGCTAATTATGCCGCAATCCCCGATGCTATTGCCATCAGCGCTTTTGCGGCTGAGCAGGGAAGTCCGATTTTACTCACTGAAAGAGATTCCGTACCGTCCTCGACGGCGAAAGCCTTGACAGACCTTAAGGCCAGCAACGTTGTTTTGCTGGGAGGAACAGCAGTGATCGGGACATCTGTGGAAAATGAATTGGGTTCTCAGTATAATGTCAAACGTTGGGGCGGTTATGATCAGTATGACACCCAAAATATTATCTTCCAAAATTTATTTAATACGCAAAAACCTCAAACACCCTTATATTTTGCCTCCGGACTCGTACGGCAAGGTGATGTGACATCAGGGAATCCTAAAGGGGATGCTCTGGTGACAGCGGCCTTGGCAGCTAAACAAGGCGGATTTGTGGCAATGATTCCTCAAAATTCGCTGCCTTCAAGTTTAAACTATTTCTTGCTGTTCAATAAGGGCTACATCAAACAATCGACGGTTGTTGGAAATTATAATGGTGTTTCGCTGGATCTTGAAAATCAACTGAATCAATTATTAGCTCATTAAAAGAGTTGTCTCTTAGAAAAGTTGTCCCGGAGATTGCCAAAGGTGTTCTCGCTTCACTAGTCATGTGAAGTGAGAACACCTTTATTTCTGCTTTTGCTAAGGCTCGGTGGAAGTTGTTTTTGTGGCGGCGCAGTCGTCAGTCATGGATAAAGCCGGAGTAAAAGATAAGAGAAGTGAATTTTATATTAATTTTCATAAAATAATAAGAAAGGCGAAAGGATTTTTCAAGGGGATGACGAATATAAATAACTAAGAACAAATTGGACTAATTGACCATGCCAATAAGGACTAAACCAAATGGTGAATTTGTTTAAGAGGTGGATAAATGGATCTCGATCGTAAGAGTGGAGTTCCCTATTACATACAACTCAAAGAACAAATTAGACGCAACATTACTCAAGGAGTATGGGCTGCAGGGACAAAATTGCCGACGGAGCGTGAACTGGCTGGAAGTTTGTCAGTGAGCCGCAACACGGTAAGTCAAGCTTACAAAGAATTGGAAAGCGAAGGGATATTAAGCTCGGCTCAGGGAAGAGGGACTTTCGTAGCCGATACACTTTTAATTATGCAGCAGGAGGGGCGCAAAGAGAAGGTCTTGCGTATCATTGATGTGGCTATGGAAGAGGCCGTTGGCCTGGGTTTTACCATCGATGATTTTGTCTCTTTTGTTCATGTGCGGGGGATGGAAAAGAAACACCTTCTTTCACGTGTCAAAGTGGCCTTTGTGGAATGCAACCCGGAACAACTTAACGAAGCTAACTGGAATCTTGGTCCCGGTGTTACGTTATTGCCTTTTTTGCTTTCCGAACTTCATGATTCGCTTCTTGCTCAAAAACGGTTGGCAGGCATGGATATGCTAGTGACAGGGGCAGCTCATTTATCGGAAATTAAAAGGTTATTTGAGAAGGTTAGTTTGCCGATTTTAGGGGTGACCCTTCAACCAAAATTGGAAACCATTGTGCGCATTGCGAAATTGACAGCGGGACGTGACTTAGCTTTAGTATGTGAAAGTATACAGTTCGCTGAAAAGGTGAAAAACGCCTTAAATCAAGCCGGGCTGCATCCTGTGTTTAAGACCTTGGTCCAGCCTGATGAAATGAAATTGCGTGAGATTCTGCCGGATTGCGGAGCGGTTATTTATGCCCCTAAGCTGCGCCTGCGGGTTGAAAAAATGCTTCCGGAAAATATGGAATGTATTGAATTTCGTTTCGAACCGGATGCCGGCAGCCTAAACTTGCTTCGCGGTGCTTTGCTGGAAATAAAGGAGGGAAAGTCTTGAGTAAGCAGCGAGTCATAGGTTTATTCGACTCTGGAGTTGGCGGTTTGACGGTAGCCAAACAGATTTTAGAGCAGCTCCCGGATGTTCGGATAGTATATTTTGGTGATACTGCCCGAGTGCCTTATGGAAACCGTTCCCAGGACGAACTTATTCGTTTTGGGGAAGAAAGTATTACATTTTTAATTGGACAAGGCGCCGAAGCAATCGTTGTCGCCTGCAACACCAGTTCCGCTACGGCTCTTCCTGCCTTGAAGGAAAAGTTTGATATTCCGATGATAGGAATGATTGATCCGGGAGCCCGCTTAGCTGTTAAAAAGACCATCGCGGGACGCATTGGCTTAATCGCTACAGAAACCACCGTGCGAAGCAAAGCCTACTCCTCCGGAGTGAGTCGTGCCTTAGCCCGGGGGATTCTGCCCGAAGATCCTACACTTCGATCGGCCTGGCAGGAAGGAGAACAGGCCATTACCCTGGTAAAGGCTCAGGGCTGTCCGTTATTTGTTCCTTTAATCGAGGCCGGGTTAGCTAACTCCTTGGAAGCCCGGGGGATTGCCCAAACCTATTTAGCGCCTCTGCAAAGTGCGGGAGTTGATGCCCTGATTCTTGGATGTACTCACTATCCGTTCTTGGAGCCGGTTCTTAAGGAGATTTTAGGTGACGAAGTTTTAATCATTGATCCTGCTCTGGCGGTTCTAGAAGAACTCAAAGAATTGCTGAAGCGGATGAATGAACAGGATGAGAGGAGGTTTGATCCTTCAGCAGACCTGGCGATGGCTGCCGGTGTTTCAGGAAAGAGTCAATGGCGAGCGCGTTATTATGTCAGCGGAGATCCGGGACTTTTCAAACAGGTAGGAAATACTCTCCTTCAGAAACAGATCGAATTCGTTGAGCAAGTTCATTTGTAAGTGGAACATCGACAATAAGCAAGTGTGTTTAACCTTAATTGCGAATCTCGAAGTATTAAAATCAGGACTCGTTTAATTAATCACTTCAACATAAAAACCGGGAGGAATTTATCGTGCAGCAAAAGACCTTGGTATTAGGGGTAATAGGTTCGGATGTTCATGCCGTGGGAAATCGCATCTTGGATTATGCCTTTACTCAAGCAGGTTTCAAAGTGATCAACATTGGGGTCCTTGCGACTCAGGAGGAGTTCATTCATGCTGCCATCGAGACGAATGCGGATGTCTTGATGGTTTCATCCTTGTATGGGCATGGCGAGATGGATTGCCGGGGGTTGCGTGAGAAATGTCAGGAAAAAGGTATCGGCAATATTTTAATGTATGTAGGCGGCAATCTGGTTGTAGGCAAACAAGATTTTGAGTCGGTTAAAGAGCGCTTCTTAGCGATGGGGTTTAACCGTGTTTACCCACCGGGTACGATGCCGGAAATTCCTATTAAGGATTTGCGGGAAGATTTAGGGATAGCGGATGAATAAAGGGGGAATGAGCCTTGCAAGCAGTTCTTCTCATTGATTTCGGCAGTACTTACACTAAGGTAACCGTCGTTGATCTTGACTCCGAGGTTATCCTCGGTACGGCCCGGTCCGGAACAACCATTGAAACGAATATTATGGATGGATTATATAATGCTTTAGCTCAGATTCCTGAGCCGGCGGGAGGCTGGAATTTTGTCCGCAAGTTAGCTTGCAGCAGTGCTGCGGGTGGCCTGAAGATGATGGCCAGTGGGTTGGTCAAGGAATTGACTGCCGAAGCAGCCCGAAGAGCCGCTTTGGGAGCAGGCGCGAGATTGCTTGAGGTATTTAGTTACGAAATGACGGCTCAGGACCTTGAGAAGATAATTTCTTCCAAACCGGATATCTTTCTCTTAGCCGGAGGTACGGATGGCGGAAATAAGGAAATTCTGCTAAAAAATGCGAGTATGCTCAGTTCATTGCCTTTTAGCCTCCCCATTGTGGTTGCCGGAAATAAAACAGTGTCCGCTCAGGCCGCAGAGATGCTGAAAAAGCGCCATAATCCTGTGGTGGTTGCCGACAATGTCATGCCTGACCTTGGAGTTTTAGCAGTAGACTCGGCACGCCTGGCGATACGTGATATCTTTCTTTCTCATATAATCCATGCCAAAGGATTAGATAAGGCGGAAGAGTTTTTAGAGAGGATCTTGATGCCTACACCGGCGGCGGTCTTGTCGGCGGCGGAATTATTAGCTGAAGGATATGGGTCCGAACACGGCCTGGGAGAACTTATGGTTATTGACGTCGGCGGTGCGACAACAGATGTTCATTCCATTGCTAAAGGGGATCCCAGTAAACCCAGTGTTGCACTCAAAGGCTTGCCTGAACCCTATGCGAAACGAACGGTTGAAGGCGATCTGGGCATGCGTTATAGTTCGGAGGCCTTGGTAGAAGCTGCGGGCCGACGATTGTATGATTATCTTGGTTGGACGGATGAACAGGTAGCCTGTCAATTACGATTATTTAAAGAAAATCCCTGGAGAATACCTCAAACTGAAGAAGAAGCGAAATTTGATTCAGCTATGGGACGAATGGCCGTCAGCTTAGCGGTTGAACGACATGTGGGAACCATTGAAGTAATTTATACGCCGTTTGGAGCAACGTACGTCCAGCATGGCAAAGATTTAACTCCCTTGCCGGTTGTCATTGGGACAGGAGGAGTATTGCTTCATCAGCCAAATGTTTCGGAAATCCTTAAGGGTTCTTTATTTAATACGTCTGAACCTACCCTGCTTAAACCTCAAAATCCAAGTTTCTATCTGGATAAAGATTATATACTGGCAGCCATGGGCTTGCTGCGAGAAGCAGCGCCACAAGCGGCGCTTCGGATGATGAAAAAATATGTGGTCAAACTATAGGAGGGTATAACGATGGAATTAACAGTCCGGCAAATGGATGCTGAAGAGTTTCAGCGTCAGCGCCAGGAAGTCTTAGGACAATGGGAGACAGGCAAGGGTGTCAATTTTGAAGAAGCAGTGGCCTACCATAAGTCTCTGCCTAAGAGCAAAATTTTTGCCGAAAAGCTCGCTGAAGGGAAAGCCAAGGGAGTCACCTTTGCTCAGCCTCGGGCCGGTGTCGCGCTGCTCAATGAGCATATTGAGTTATTGCGTTTTCTCCAGGATGAAGGAGGCGCTGATTTTCTGCCGTCCACCATTGACTCCTATACCCGGCAGAATCGCTATACTGAAGCACAATCCGGAATTGATGAGAGCAGAACCCTCGGGCGCTCCATGCTCAATGGATTTCCGGCAGTAAACCATGGCGTTGCTGCTTGCCGCCAAGTCGTAGAGAGTGTTCAAGTCCCTGTCCAAGTACGCCATGGAACTCCGGATGCCCGCTTGTTAGCTGAAGTCACCATTGCCGGAGGATTTACGGATTATGAAGGGGGCGGCATTTCATATAACATTCCGTACTCCAAAGATGTTTCAATTGAAAGCACCATTAAGTATTGGCAGTATGTTGACCGTCTCATTGGGTTATACGAAGAACAAGGCGTTAAAATTAACCGTGAGCCTTTCGGACCTCTTACCGGTACCCTCGTTCCTCCTGCAATTTCTCATGCTGTGGCAGTCATTGAAGGAATTCTGGCAGTGGCCCAAGGAGTTCGCAGTTTAACCCTGGGTTACGGGCAATGCGGTAATTTAATTCAAGATGTGGCAGCCTTGCATACCCTTCCGGTAATTACTGAGGAATACCTGAAGAAACTGGGCTATCCGGAAACCATGATCACGACGGTTTTCCACCAGTGGATGGGAGGCTTCCCGCAAGATGAAGCCAAAGCCTTTGGCGTTATTTCCTGGGGAGCGGCAACGGCTGCCTTGGGCAAAGCGACCAAAGTTATTGTCAAAACTCCTCACGAAGCACTGGGAATACCGACAAAAGAGGCCAATGCCGCAGGAATTCGTGCTACGAAGCAAGTCCTAAGCATGTTAAAAGACCAGACGTTGCCGATGACTCCGGAACTTGCCTTAGAAGAACAAATGATTCTGAAGGAAACCAGAGCAATCTTAGATCGAGTCTTAACTCTCGGTGAAGGGGATATCGCCGTCGGTACAGTCAGAGCCTTCCAAGCAGGCGTTATCGACGTACCCTTTGCACCAAGCCGCTATAATGCCGGAAAAATTCTGCCGGCTCGTGATACCACAGGGGCTGTAAGAGTGCTGGATTTCGGCAATCTTCCTTTTGATAATGAGATTAAAGACTTCCACCGTGAACGCATTGCACAACGTGGACAGGATGAAGGCAGAGATCCCTCATTCCAAATGGTTATCGACGATATCTATGCCATCGGTAAAGGTATGCTCGTAGGCCGTCCGCGGTAAACTCGCAGCGTGTCAGAGGGACGGTCCTTCTGTCTGAGATGGGTGTATTTTGAAAAGTAATAATTTGTGTGCAGTTTTGCAGGTTTTGGGATGGTAAGATGCACAGAGAGAACCAAAGTTATTGAAATTAAAGGAGGAAATATTCATGAAAATTATTGATATAATTGCTTCACCAGGTCTTACCGGGTTTTATTTTGATGACCAACAGGCGATCAAGGCGGGAGCGGGACACGATGGTTTTTCCTATACCGGAGAGCCGATCACGCCAGGTTTTAAAGCGGTTAGACAGCGTGGGGAGTCCATTTCTGTCATGTTAATCTTGGAAGACGGGCAAGTAGCTGCTGGAGATTGTGCAGCAGTCCAATATTCAGGGGCAGGTGGCCGAGATCCGTTGTTTTTAGCTGAGGATTTTATTCCCATCATTTTGGAGGAAATTGCGCCTAAGCTTTTAGGTCAGGAACTGAACTCTTTCCGCCAATTAGTGGGCTTAGTGGAACATTCAAAACGGCCCAATGGGGAACGTTATCACACGGCAATCCGCTATGGAGTCAGCCAAGCAATTCTGGATGCCGTTGCTAAAGCGAAGAAGAAAACGATGACTGAGGTTATTCTGGAAGAATATGATCTGCCGCTGACGCTTGAACCTGTTCCTATCTTTACTCAAACCGGGGATGATCGTTATGATAATGCCGATAAGGCAATTATTAAGCGTGCCGGAGTATTGCCCCATGCCTTAATCAACAATGTTGAGACAAAGCTTGGAGCCAATGGAGAGCTGCTTTTAGATTATGTAATCTGGTTGAGAAATCGCATCCTTACGATCGGAGGAGAGGATTACCGTCCGGTGCTTCATATTGATGTTTATGGAACGATCGGAATAGCCTTTAAGGATGATACAGAACGAATGGTCGAATATTTTGCAGAACTGGAGAAAGCCGCAGCTCCTCTGCATTTGAGAATCGAAGGTCCTATGGATGCAGGAAGTATTGACGGACAGATAGATCAGCTGAAGGCTTTGAGGGTGGCCTTGAAAAAACGAGGAGTGAATGTGGAAATTGTCGCCGACGAATGGTGCAATACCTATGAAGATATTGTGAGGTTTGTGGACGCTCAAGCGGCAGATATGGTACAAATTAAAACCCCCGATTTAGGAGGAATTCAAAACACCATTGAAGCAGTTATCTATGCTAAAAAATACGGTGTTGGCGCTTACGTCGGCGGATCATGCAACGAAACAGACTCCGGGGGACGTACAGCTGTTCATGTTTCCTTGGCAGCCCGTCCTGACCAAATGCTGGCAAAGCCGGGAATGGGTGTGGATGAAGGATATATGATCGTTCATAATGAAATGAACAGGACACTCGCCTTGTTAAAGAGAAAGGCTTCAAATCGGTAATTTAATGAGGTTTGTTTTGCAAACAAGTCTCAAATAGAGATTCTTGATTAAGAACAAGGTTATAACGGAAACCAGAATCTTATCTGCTTTGGCATATAAGGTTCTGGTCTTTCGTTTTTACTTTTCTAACCGGAACCTTTACAATGGAAGGGAGAAAGAACAAGTAATACATAATGAGCAAGGAGAAGATACCTTTATGGGTAAAATCGGTTTAACGACGACAGTGCCGGTGGAAGTTATCTATGCGGCAGGTGAAATACCGGTTGATTTAAATAATATTTTTATAACTGGATCAGATGCTATGAATCGCGTTGAAGAAGCTGAACTTGCCGGTTTTCCGAGAAGCGTTTGCGGATGGATCAAGGGGTTATATTCAACGGCGTTGCAGCACCCGGAAATCCGCCGAATTATAGCTGTCACACAAGGAGATTGCAGTAATACCCATGCCTTGATGGAAACGTGGGAAGTTGAGGGCATAGAGATAATTCCTTTTGCTTTTCCTTATGATCGTGATTCTGATATGATTAGGCTTCAAATGGATAAGCTAATCACTTCTTTAGGGGCTGCCTGGGATGGTGTTAGTCAACAAAAAAGGCGTCTTGATCAAGTGAGGGCATTGGCTTGGGAGATTGACAGGCTGACCTGGGAAGAAAACCGTGTCAGTGGATTCGAAAATCATCTCTACCAAGTTTCTTGCTCTGATTTCAATGGCGACCCGGAAGGTTTCGCTCGTGAGATGGAGGAATTCATTGGCAAGGCCCGGCAAAGAGAACCATTGTCTGAAAAGGGGCGGTTTTCAGGGCGAAAAAAAGCGCGGGAAGTACGGTTGGGTTTTATCGGTGTGCCGCCGATTTTTCCTGAGTTATATGATTTTGTAGAAAGTCATGGTGCGCGTGTCGTTTACAATGAAGTTCAAAGACAGTTTACGATGCCTTTCCAAACAAATGATGTCGTTGAACAGTACCGCCTTTATACCTATCCCTATCAAGTTTTTCAGAGGATCGATGATATTAGTCGTGAAGCGGAGCAACGCCAGCTTGATGGGATTATCCACTATACTCAGAGTTTCTGTTATCGTCAGATTGAGGATTTAATCATCCGGAAAAAGTTAGACTATCCGATCTTAACTCTAGAAGGAGAAAATCCGACGGGGTTGGATGCGCGAAGTAAGATGAGGATAGAATCGTTTTTAAGTATGCTAGAAGACTAGAGAGACCCCCTGCGCCGATTTTGCAGCATTGGAGGCTAGTGGTAAAATGAAAATGGAGACTATATGTGGAATTGATTTAGGAAGTCGAAGTGTAAAGATCGCTCTGATGCAGTTTCAAAAGGAAAATGATCACTTAACGATTGAACGTTTAGAGAGTATAGACACAATTCGTTTTTATCGTGAGTACGGGCGCAAGCAAGACGAAAAACTGGCTGTAAATTTTGCGGCTTTAGGTTTGCCCAAGGTTGATTGCCTTATATCAACAGGTTATGGGAGAAATACTTTGGAGCTTGCCGGAGGAGAAGCAATTCCCGAATTAAAGGCTCATGTTTTAGGTGCTGTTTATCAGACGGGTCTTCAAGATTTCACCCTTGTCGATCTAGGGGGACAGGACAGCAAAATAATACAAGTTCGTAAGGGCAAAATGGCTGATTTCCTCACCAATGATAAATGTGCCGCCTCCTCGGGACGTTATTTAGAAAACATGGCGACGGTATTGGATCTATCCGTTGAAGAGCTTGGCCGATATGCAGATTCCCCTGTAGAGCTGAATTCTACTTGTGCGGTGTTTGGAGAAAGTGAACTGATTGGCAAGATTGTCGAAGGTTTCCCTCTTAATGAACTCGCCGCCGGAGTAAATGCGACTATAGTAAAGCGAATTTTGCCGCTCCTGAGGTCCTTTGACGGGGATGTTTTAGTGTTTACCGGGGGAGTTGCCCATAGCCATGCGGTTACGCAGCTTTTGCAGGAAGGTACGGGCAGGCGGATTGTTGTTCCGCAGGAACCCCAGTTTAACGGAGCGATTGGTTGCTGTGTTAAAGGCCGCGAGTTTCTTTCTTAGTAGCTCAGTTTAACTAAGGTACTTAAGGTACTAACCACCGGGCGAAAAGTAAATGATGGCATAATGGAGTATGCTTGACTAAGTTAGAAGATATTATGGCAATGCTCTGGAGAGTCAAATTGACTGGTGCGCTTTGGGGTAGGAGGGTTAAAGGTTTGATTAAGGTACTAAAATACCTTACCGGAATTGTAAACTTTTTTCACGATCGATTAATCTTGTTGACTCATTACTTGGGTTTAAACTATACCGATAAACAATTGCATTTTTTGGTCATAGGACTCATCGGAATAGTACTGTTTCTTATTGTTAATAAATTATTTAAGCATCTTGCTCGATATAGCCTTACTGCAATTTCCTTTGTCTATACCTTTACAGTCCTTGTTGTTTTAGTTTTCGCCATAGAAATTGAGCAGAAAATAACCCGTCGGGGAAATATGGAATTCCAAGATATTGTGGAAGGACTCTGGGGTTTCTTAGTCGCATTTGCGATATACATTGGATTAGTAATATTTATCCGCGCGATAAAAAAACACAGGCGAAAATAATCTTTTGAGAATAAATTAACATTTTAGAAACAACTTTAGCCCGAGTTTGGCGACATATATTTCCAATCCCTTGCGGCGCAAGGGATTCAGGCCTCACCTCTAAATATGTAGTCCTAAATAATTAGCAAAATAAATCAAAAATATACCTAATTATAGGTATTTGTGATATAATATTTGTAGTCCTAATATATTGCTCTTGGAGGCTACAAATGTTTCTAAAGAAAGTTACCATTAAAAAAGAAGGCAAAACCTACAGTTACTACAAAATTGTTGCTTCTTATCGAGATAAAGATGGAAAACCCAAGCACCGTCTCATTCAAAACCTTGGTGTTTTATCCGACGAGGATGCCACAAGGATGAAAATGATTCTTCAGGTTCAGCAGGATGCTGATCTTTCCCTTACTAAGAGTTCCGATATCGTAGTCACAAAGCATTGGATGTTTCTACCCATCCTTCTATTACATTCGCTGTGGGAGAAATTCAACTTGCATCGCTTTTTCTCTAATGGCTTGCTTACAGAAGCGATGGTCCTCAATCGTTGTATAGAACCTCGAAGTAAAATCCATGTCATGGAGTGGGTTCAAGATACGGTTTTACCAGCAATACACCGTAGTTCAGCCAAACCTTCTGATTTTGCTGTTTATCGTGAATTAGATGATCTGAACAAGCGGGAATCTGCCTTACAGGCTCATCTCTATCAGCAACTTCTGCAGTTTGATCCTTCAGTCGGGGAAGGCTTTTTCTATGACATTACTTCAACTTATTTGGAAGGTAGCAAATGTGTTATTGCCAAGCTGGGTTATTCGAGAGATCACCGCCCCGACTTGCAACAAATTGTAATCGCATTAATGGTTACTCCTCTTGGTTCTCCTTTCTATTGGAAGGTGCTTGAAGGTAACACTCAGGACGTCACCACGCTGCCTGACGTGGTCAAAGAATTGAAAAAACGATTTGGTTTGACTCGATGTCATCTTGTATTTGATCGAGGCATGGTGTCCGATGATCATTTAAACCTTCTTGAACGGCAAGAACTCACCTATTTGTCGGCAATGGACAAGGATGAGATGGCTAGCCACTCGCTATTCAACGAATTCATGCCAGAGCCTGCTTCAAAAGATGATTATGAGCAGATACTAGCACTTCATGAATTTCAGCCAACGGATGAAAATCAGTTTTTTTATACACGTGAGGGGCAAATTGATCAGCGCCGATTCATTTTCTCTTTTGATGTTACTCGATTTTATGAGGACATTGAATCAAGAGAAAAGCGAGTAGCTCAGGCCATGGCTTGGATCACGGAGAAAAATGACAGTCTGGCGGTTGCCAAAAAGTCGCGTAATAAGGAAACGATTGAGCGAGATATCAAGACAATGATTGCTAAACGAAAACTCAAATCGGTACTTCTCGTGACTGTTACGCCTATTGAACTGACAGTAACTAAAAGTGATAAGACGACACGAATTGTACAATCTTTCCGATTATCGGCCGAGATTGATAAGAACAAGGAACAGCAGAAAAGGCGATTGGACGGAATAACCTGTTTTATTACGAACGATTTGAACATACCACAAAGGGATGTGATTCAAAAGTATCGAGAGAAAAATAAGATTGAAGAAGCTTTCCGCGAGATGAAATCACAGCTTGCTCTACGCCCTATCTATTTGACACGGCCAGAACGTGTAAAAGCCCATGTGAGCATATGCATTATAGCTTACTTGCTGATAAACTCAATCGAGATAATCCTCAGGAATTCAGGAATCGCACTATCATCTGAAGAGCTACTAAGGCAGGTAAGCAGTTGTCAATTAAATCAGGTTGGCTTAAAAAGCTCTACCCAACGTTCTCTAACTATTACGGAGATGACGGAACAGCAGGAACAATGGGTCAAATTGTTTCATTGCGAAAAAATGATGAAACCAAAAGTGATCAACCAATTTGATGATTTCTTACTGAAAAACACGTTGTAGTGACAAAAATTAATTTACACATGGTCTAAAGCCTTGCTACGTCCAGTACTGGTAAAAAATGTCGCCAAACTCGGGCTTTAGTGAAAAATGTTTCCATTTATAAGAAGGATAATGAACACTTGAACAAGAATATACTATCGGATTCGAGAGTTTTATGTCGTAAACGATTTATTGCATTTGCCAAGAATTGGCACTTACTCTAAAGCATTATAAGGATACTCTTTTTGATACAGGAGGAGGAAAATTGATGAAAAGGTTCTATCACAAACTATTGGCTTTAGTGATTTGTTTAACGATTATTGGAGTGATTTTTCCCCAGAACACTCTGGCGGATACTATTCCGCTGCCTCCGACTAATCTTACCGCCACAGTATTGAATAATACCCAAATATACTTATCTTGGAATCCCGCTAGTGGTGCAACCGCGTATTATATTTATAGAGCGACCTCTCCGGATGGATATTACACCATTATTGGCAATCCCACGACTACAAATTATACAGATTCCAGTATATCGATGAACGTTGCCTATTATTACAAAATAACGGCTGCCAATGCTGCCGGAACAAGTGCGGATTCTTCAATAGTTTATACAATATCGACGAGCTCAAGTGGTGCCCCTGCGGCGCCAACAAATCTCATTGCAACAGCAACAAATAGTAATCAAATTTATGTAAGCTGGAGTCCAGTGAGCAATGCGTCCTATTATTATGTTTATAGATCAACGTCCGTTTCTGGAACTTATTCCCTTGTTGCCGGTCCCACCACAACAAATTACACGGATTATAGCGTGACATCAAACGCCCCATACTACTATAAAGTTCGGGCAGTAAACAGCGCCGGAACAAGTTCGGATTCTTCAATTGTATATGCGATACCTGCTAATTCTAATGGTGTTCTGTCAGCACCCACAAATCTCTCGGCTCAGGTTCAAAGCAGCAATCAAGTATTCTTAACTTGGGCCCCTGTAGGTTATGCAACTTATTACAACGTATATAGATCAACCTCGTACTCCGGGCCTTATTCTATTGTTGGCGTCCCTTCCTCTTCGCCATATACGGATACCAGTGTGTCAGCAAATACAACCTACTATTACAAAGTGGTGGCGGGTGGAAGTACCGGAACGAGTGCAGAATCTGCAATAGTTTATGCGACAACGACTACTGCTAACATTGCGCTGACAGCCCCTGTAAATCTTACAGCTTCATTTTCAGGCACCAATCAAGTATATCTGACCTGGAGTCCGGTTAACTACGCAAACTATTATTCCGTTTACAGAGCTACCTCGGTTTCAGGACCTTTTACCATGATTACGGCGGCAACAACTTCAAATTATACAGATTCGGCTGTGCAACAGTATACAACGTATTATTATAAAGTGCAGGCCGTAAACAGCGCTGGTTCGAGTCCAGATTCGCTGATAGCATCCACGTCAGCTAATTTTACTAATAACGCTTTGTCAGCCCCTACCGATGTAATGGCGACCGTTTCCGGCAGTACTCAGATTAACCTAACCTGGGACCCTGTGAGCAATGCAACTTGTTATTATGTGTTCAGATCAACTTCATCTACCGGAACATATTCCATCGTTGGTGAACCGACAACTACAAATTATACAGATTCCGGCTTGTCATCGGGTATTACTTATTATTATAAGGTGGAAGCATTAGGAAACTCGGGCAGCAGCCCGGATTCAGCCATTGTTCCCGCGACAACGACTTATTTTAATGGCGCAATAACTGCTCCGACTAATCTTAGCGCAACACCTGCAAATACCAATCAAATATATTTAACATGGTCTCCTGTAAGTAATGCGACTTATTATAATGTTTATAGATCAACTTCAGCCCTGGGGAGTTTCACAGTTATTGGTGCACCGACAACCACAAATTACACAGATTCCGGTTTGTCCTCAGGTATTACTTATTATTATAAAGTGGTGGCAGTAGGAAGCGTTGGCAGCAGTGCAGACTCTGCCATTGTTCCCGCCACAACGACGGTTACTAACGGTGCCTTGACGGCTCCTACCAATCCGACGGCCACAGCCCTAAGCACAAACCAAATCTATTTAACTTGGGATCTGGTTAGTAATGCAACTTCCTACTATGTGTACAGAGCAACATCGCCCACAGATACGTACACAAATATTGCAACAATTTCAACCACCAATTATACAGACTCCAATCTTTCGCCAAATACAACCTATTATTATAAGATCCAGGCGGCGGGCAGTACCGGCTTGAGCACCTATTCATCAGTCGTTAATGCGACGACGACGGGATCCGGCAGCTCAACTTCTACTTCCACTCCCACTAATATTTCCCAAATTTCCTCCCAACGATTAGCTGGGCAAGACTCCTACGGAACTGCAGCGGAGGTCGCCAAAGCAGGATGGCTTACCTCTTACTATGCTGTCATAGTCAGTGGTGAAACATTTTCCGATGCTTTGTGCAGTGCGCCTCTTGCCAATAAATATAATGCCCCATTGCTGCTGACCACCAAGGATAGCTTGAACGCAGATACAAAGCAACAGCTTTCGCGCCTTAAAGTCAAAAGCGTCTTCATCGTGGGTGGTGCAGGTGTTATTTCTTCAGCAGTTGAACAAACTATTGAATCTATGGGAATACAAGTCACAAGAATTGCAGGAAACGATAGTTATGAAACTTCTGTTAAAATTGCTCAAGCACTTGGGCAAACCACTCAAGCAGTCGTTGCCAGCGGCGAAACTTTCCCGGATGCCCTGTCGATTGCCCCTATTGCCGCAATGAAAGGAATGCCAATCCTGCTGACTACCCAAAATACTCTTCCGGACAGCGTAAAAACCTATCTCAAGGGAATTCAAAGCACTTATGTTGTGGGTGGTACTGGAGTTATCAGTGACTCAATTCTTAGCCAGCTCCCCTCACCTACGAGGCTTAGCGGGCAAGATAGATATGATACAAATATTAGTGTGCTCAAAGCATTCGCCGGCCAACTAGATTTCAGTACTTGCTATATCTCTACCGGTGAAAATTATGCGGACGCTTTAGCCGGTTCAGTCTTGGCTTCCATAACATCTTCACCACTTATCTTGGTAAGTAATCCTGTGGAGCAGTCAACACTTAATTATACGGGGAGTATCTCCGGCACTATTACCAAAGAGGTAGTTTTCGGCGGAACAGCCGTTGTTCCGGACAGTGTCTTAACCAGTTTAAATGGTACAACCAATGTGTCAAATACAATATCTGCGCCGACAATTGTTACGGCATCTCCTGTAAGTTCGAATCAAATTAACCTCAGCTGGGATGCAGTAAGTGGCGCAACATCCTATTATATTTATGGTTCAACTTCCTCCACAGGTGCCTTCAGTCATATAGCGACTGTAACGACGAATAGTTATTCAAATACAGGTCTCTGGGCCAATACAACCTATTATTACAAAGTACAGGCAGTAAATGCTTCCGGTACAAGTCAATATTCCCCGGTGGCTTCAGCTGCTACAACAAACTAAAGTTCTTCCAAGGATATGTCTTTCTGACGGGGAAAATATAAACTTCGTTATACTGCGAGCACATGTGCAGTTGCCGTCTTCCGCTCAGGCAAAGTCGCAGCGGAAGACGGGTTTCTTTTGCGCTTAAAGGGAATAATATGAGTGACTGTTTAGAGGATTGTCTTCCGGATACTTTAGGAGTAAGATAAGAAATGGATTCGCCAATAGTAACATTTTACCAAATATTAGAGTATTACTGTGAAGGAGGTTCGTTAATTTGAAGGAAATTCATGTGGACGAAATTATTTCTGCAATCCGAACACTATGCATGGAAGCAAACTATAACTTGACTTCAGATATCATGACTGGCTTTCAAACGGCACTGAAAAATGAATCCTCTCCTCTGGGCCAGGAAGTTTTAGAACGTCTCATTGAAAATGCCGAAATCGCTCATAACGAACAGGTTCCCATGTGCCAAGATACAGGGATGGCTGTCATTTTTGCTGAAATCGGCCAGGATTTGCACGTAACAGGCGGAGACTTAACGAGTGCGCTTAACGAAGGTGTAAGACAGGGTTACGAAGAGGGTTATCTCCGCAAATCTGTGGTTAAAGATCCTTTTGAAAGGGTCAATACAGGGGACAATACTCCTGCTATTATTCACTATGATATCGTACCAGGGGATACTCTTCGCCTTGTTGTTGCCCCTAAGGGGTTCGGTAGCGAGAATATGGGCGGCCTAAAAATGTGCAAGCCCTCCGAAGGTCTGGAAGGCGCCATGCAATTTGTGGTGGATACTGTTGATCGAGCCGGTGGAAATCCATGTCCTCCGATTATTGTCGGGGTAGGAGTGGGTGGAACTATGGAAAAAGCCACCTTCTTGGCTAAGAAAGCCTTGCTTCGCGAAGTGGGAAAACATAACCAAGACGATCGTTTAGCAAACATTGAAAAGGAATTATTGGAACGCATTAATCGACTGGGTATTGGGCCTCAAGGATTTGGCGGAGTCACAACGGCGCTGGCTGTTAACTTAGAGGTTTATCCCACACATATTGCCGGAATGCCTGTCGCCGTGAATATTGGCTGTCACGCGACACGACATAAAGAAATAACTTTACAAGGGAGGGTGAGTCAATGAGTGACGTCAAGCACCTGGAAACTCCCCTTACGCAAGAAAAACTCAAGACCTTAAAAGCTGGGGATAATGTCTTAATAAGCGGCGTTATTTATACCGGGCGGGATGCAGCTCATAAGAAAATGGTTGAAGCTCTGGAGCAGGGCGTTGAACTGCCTTTCGATATGAAAGATCAAATTATCTATTTCGTAGGTCCTACTCCCGCTAAAGAAGGTCAGGTGATTGGTTCGGCCGGACCGACCACAAGCGGGCGCATGGATGCTTATTCCCCTAAGCTTATTGCTCAAGGTTTGACGGGAATGATAGGCAAAGGACTGCGTAGTTCTGAGGTCGTAGAAGCCATGAAAGAACATGGTGCCGTCTATTTCGGAGCCATCGGCGGGGCAGGTGCCCTTATCGCAAAGCGAATCGTTTCAGCTGAAGTGATTGCCTATCCTGAACTGGGAACCGAAGCAGTCCGGAGATTGGTTGTCAAAGATTTTCCGGCCATTGTGATCATTGATCATGAAGGCACGAACCTTTATGAAAAGGGGAAAGCCCAGTATAGAAAGGATTAAGTTCAGAATTGGTCACAAAAGCTTCACAATTTCTTAAAGTACTATTAAGGATTTTAAGATATAATTAGTTTGTTGGAAATCCTTGATGGGAGTGCTAAAAATGAATAGTTGCCCTTTTTGTGGAGCGCGTGAAGTTGGTCGAATTGGTCGAGAACGATATTATTGCCGTGAATGCTGCCATGAATGGACAAAAGGCGGTGGAGAGGTTAAAATTTTTGAAGTTATGTCTGATGGATCGGTTGAACCCCTAATCCTTGAGCGGGATTCAATTTCTCATATCGTATCCCACTCTGATGTGCGCCGAGCCGGATGAAATGATTTCTAGCCGCCAATAAACCAAGACAAAGTATTTTACTTAATTAGTTTTTCTACAAGTACATGAGTTTCCTAAAGGAGAGCTGAATAAAGCTCTCTTTTAGTTTTACCATCAAAAGTATAACCTTTGGTTAAATACTGCAAGAAGGGTTAATACGTGCGAAGACAGTGTCTTCGTCCTCTGGCATAAGTTATCATGAACGAGACGGCCCCAATTCGCAGCACACAGGTTATTTTTGGTAATGCTATACATGTTAATGATTACCAAAACAGAGCTGAAATGCGAAAGGAGCCGTTACTATGAAGGATAACACAAAATACGTAGGTTTAGACGTATCCAAAGAAAAAATAGCAGTTGCAATTGCCGATGAGGGCAGAGAAGCCCCACGCTACTGGGGTGTTTGCCAAAATAACTCTGAATCGATTAGAAAGTTAATGAAACAGTTAGGAACACCGGGACAACTCAAAGTTTGCTATGAAGCTGGCCCTACGGGGTATCCACTTTATAGATTATTGCTTAGTCTGGGCATCGAATGTAGCGTTGTAGCTCCTTCTTTGATTCCCACAAAACCTGGAGAACGTGTAAAAACCGATCGTCGTGATGCTATTCGCTTATCTCAATTATTTCGTGCTGGAGAATTAACCCCCATTTATGTTCCTACTGAGGATGATGAAGCTTTGCGAGATTTAGTTCGTGCTCGAGAGGATTCAAAAGAGGATCAGCTTCGAGCAAGGCATCGATTAACGAAATTCTTATTGCGATATGACTTAAATCCTCCGGCAGGCATAAAAAAGTGGACAGCAGGTTATCGGGATTGGCTGGACGCTCTGAAGTTCAGCCGTGCTGCACAGAGTACAGTATTTCAAGAGTACCTTCACCATTTAGACGAGATTGAACAGCGCATAAAACGGCTTGAAGCAGAAATTCATGACCAGGCGACAGATAGTGTTCATGCCCCGATGATTCAAGCGCTGCAAACCCTGCGAGGTGTGGCAGAGCTATCAGCGACCAGTTTAGTTGCTGAGATTGGATCGTTTACACGGTTTGGCAGTGCCCGACGAATAATGTCTTATACTGGGTTGGTTCCAAGCGAGCGCTCGACGGGAGAAACACGTCATCAGGGAAAGATGACCAAAACGGGAAATGCTCATGTACGACGTATATTGATTGAAGCCGCCTGGAGCTATCGTTATACACCTGCGATAAAGGGGGAGATTCGTAAAAGGCAGCAAGGGAAACCGCCAGAGATCACAATGATTGCATGGAAGGCCCAAGACCGGTTACATCGGAAATATAAACGATTAATGGGGCGAGGAAAACCAAGTGGGAAAGTAATTGCAGCCGTTGCAAGAGAATTAGCGGGTTTTGTTTGGGCGATAGCATGTGAGGTTGAAAAAGCATCCTAAATTTGGTGAAGGATGATTATTAAAGAATTTGGATTATAAGAGGTGCGAATTAAAAGTAGGGCACGTAGGCAAAAGGAAAAGTCCGTAAAGGAGAATCCACGAGTTGCACTTGTTGCTAGGTTTGTTATACAAACTGAACGCACGCCATAAGTTCGTGGCAGCTCCCCAGACGAAGCGATAAAATGTGAAAATCCACGAATATCAGACTGCTCATCGTCGATGTAAATCGTTTGCCTTCGTGCCGTGTTTTTAAATCAGCAGAAAAGAATGTTGGGGCTTCGCCCCAAGAGTTTAACGCTTTAAATTCTCCTGCAATTTAAAAAGGAAGGGAACAATTTGTTCCCAATTCCTCATTGCAGCAGAAACCAATCTAGCGCTCAGGTTGCTCTCCAGCATTGCCCTATCCTCTAAGATTGGCAAGAGCTACCTATAGTGTTACCAAAATGTGCCCAAAATAAGGTTTTACCAATAAAATTTTAAAAAAGAAGACGGGGCTAGTTGACAGTCTCGTTCATATCAGTGCAACTAACCAGCCGCTTTCGCCGGAGGCTCAGCGCCAGCTAAGTTTTCTTCATCCGAAAGAAAGCCGAAGGCTTCAGCGTCATTAGTCTGCGGCTAATTTTCATTTAAAAATAATAATTGTAAATTAAGATTTAAAGCAGGATTTTGTCGAGGGATAATAGAATTCTAAGAACTTAATAGTATTAATAATAATCGTCAGGATTTTCCTTGATAGTTTACGATGGAAAAGAAACCAATAGCTGCACAGATTATTGGTTTCACGATTATTGGCCTCACGGCTATTCTCAGGCTGATTTTTTATTTCAAAATTGCTAAATTGGAAACTTCTTGCTACGAAACAACTATTACAATGAATCTAGAAAGGGTGAATAGCATTGATACAACTACACCAATTTGATTTATCAGAGTCCACCCAATTATTGAAGATTGATGCTGAGCAGTTAAACCTTCTTAGAGAGGTTCGGGTGATTATCGAAAAGGATGTCGATCAAATTGTTACGAACTTCTATGCTCACGTTGTTACGATTCCGGCTCTCAAAGCAATTATTGACCAGTTTTCATCAGTAGATAAGCTTAAAGTCACCATGAAGAAATATTTATTGTCACTTTGCCCGGAAAAGATTAACGAACAATTCATGGAATGGCGAGTGACGATTGGTGATGTCCACAATCGAATTAACTTGCCTCCGTTTTATTATTTAAGTGCCAATCAGGTTTTGTGCGATGAAGTTATACCCTTAATCTACAAGCATTTTAAAAGAAAAACTGACCTTGCTATGCGATCAGCCCTGGCCTTTCAAAGAATTTTGAGTTTTGATCAGCAGGTTGTTATGGCAAGCTATATTCAATCCTACATGCACGAGATTGATAAGAAAGCAGAGTTAGAAAAAGCGTTATTTGAGATTGACAGCTTGCAGCGCAGAGTAAATGAAGCAAGTCAGGCTTTAGCGGCAACTTCTGAGGAAACTGCGGCTTCTGCGGCTGAAATGAACGAAGCAACAGCACAAATTTCCAATAATGCTTCCGAGGCAGCGGAATTTTCGGGAAAAGTGGATGCATTGGCACAAGAAGGTGCTCGTAAAATCCAAATGATTTCTGAAACGATGATGCATTTAGCAAGCATGACCTCAGAAATGCAAAATAAAATGAATGAGCTAGACCATAGTTCAGCCCGCATTGCTTCCGTTACAGATGTCATTAAAGAAATTGCTTCTCAGACCAACTTACTGGCCTTAAACGCAGCCATTGAAGCTGCTCGAGCTGGGGACAGCGGCCGTGGGTTTGGAGTTGTCGCTGAAGAAGTGAAAAAACTGGCAAACCATTCCGAACAATCTGTTCAAGAAATTAGCGCTCTTATTGCCCTGACCAAAGAAAATACCACGGCAGTGAACAAGTCTATTGTGGAAACTACTCAAGCAATGCAGAGTGCGGCTGAGGAGGCCGGAGAGATTGTTAATCGCTTTGGAGATATTATGACGGCGATCAATTCAAGTATCCAACAGGTTCAGGGAATCGCTCAACAGATTGATGCCTTGGCTCAGACCGCAAGCCAGATCGGAGCAGCCTCTGAAGATGTCGCTAATTCAGCGACGTCACTGGCACAAATGGGCCTCAGAGAATAGAGGGATTAATTAAATTGGTGGATAGAATATCTGTGTCCGAGGATGCCTTTTACATCCGGAGAATGTGGAGCTTTTCCCGTGCGCTTGATCTGGGTTTAGTGGATGAAGAGATTGAACGAGGGTTAACATTTAAAATCGGGCAGCGGCATGGCGAACGAGTGGCTTATATTGCCATGCGTTTAGGACGCTGCCTGGGTCTCAATAAAAAGGAACTGGTTCATTTAACGATTGCCGGGCTGCTGCACGATATTGGAGCATTGGGCTGCTTCAGGACCCATTTCGGAAACCCGAAAATCCTAAGACAACACTGTCTTGTGGGTTCGGACCTTGTTAAACGTTTCCCAGCGGGAGAGATTCTTTCTTCTGCAATTAAATATCATCATGAAACGCCTATCTCATGCCGCAATGTCTTAAAGGTACGGCCTGAGGAAATCACCCTCATGGCCAAAATTCTATCGTTAGCAGATCAGGTGGATTTGCGTCTGACTCGCCGGCAGTACACACGTAAAGAACGAGATGAACTATTGCAATGGGTGTCCTGGGAAAGCGGAGTCCTATTTTTTCCTGAAATAGCCGCTGCCTTTGAACAAATCGCCCGTAAAGAAGCGTTTTGGCTGGATATTGAACAGTCGGATTTGCTGCAAATTGCTTTAGGGTTATTGTGCGGAAAATGGCACCTGCCTGCGGTAAGAGAACTGGAAATACATGGGTTTACGGACGACCTTGCAGTTACTTTTGCAGATTTAATTGACCAAAAGAGCCGATTCACAGCCCGTCACTCGCGGTCTGTGGCTGAAATAGCAGAACGTTTGGCAGAAGGATTAGGTTGGAGTGATCAGCAACGGCATGAATTATATGTAGCAGGTCTACTGCATGATTTAGGGAAACTTTCGATTCCGAAAAAGATTTTGGATAAACAAGGCCCTTTAGACGTCGCCGAAACAGATATCATTCGTACCCATACTTATTATACGCATCGTTTGCTGACGGAAGCCGGATTCCCCACAAGAATGGTTGAATGGGCCGCCCATCATCATGAGCGCCTTGACGGCAAAGGTTATCCTTTTGCATTAACAGCCAAAGAAATTGATACCGGATCCCGACTCATGACCATTGCCGATATGTTTGCCGCCTTAACGGAGGATCGGCCCTATCGGAAGGCAATGTCAGCTGCTGAAGCACTGGAAATAATTCAGCGCGGTTCAGGTATAAGCGTTGATGAACAACTCCTTCCCTTGGCAAGAAAAGTCTTATAGACAAGGGGGACGGTTCTTCTGTCTCATCGGGGCGGCGATTCATCTCGCCACCTATAGAGGATGGGAGTCTTCTCGCTTAAAGAATATAAACACATAAGAGTATGTTTCTTTCTGTCCCTGCATGACTTTTTTACAAATAAATGCAAGAAGAAAGTACATACTTTTATTTTGTTGTAATTTGGGTGTCCTTTGGTCATCGGTCTATAGATTAATGTTTAGTGAGGGAAAGGGTTTAGTCGCAGAGAAGTGATTTAACTCTTAATTTGTGGTAAAGTGGAAACAATGAATATGAAAGGCCTGATCATTTTGTTTTATCCCTTCGAAATGGAACGCTATCTTGAAACACTGCTGGGAGAGAGAGATTCTTTGTTACGGGAAATGGAAGAAATAGCCCTCCAAGAAACCATACCTGTGGTGACACCGGCCGTGGGAAATTTTCTTAACCTGATGGTGACCATAAACAGGTCTCAGTCAATTTTGGAAATTGGTACAGCTATCGGATACTCCACTGTCTGGTTAGCCCGTGGCGCAAAAAAGTGTGGGGGGCATGTCACTACGATTGACATGAATAGAGATCGTCTCTCCAGAGCTGAAGGATATTTCGAGCGTGCAGGACTTTTGCAATCTATTACACCTCTGAAAGGAGATGCCCGGAAGATACTCCCCAGCTTAACTCCCGGGTATGATTTTGTCTTTGTGGATGCCGCTAAGGGAGAATATTTAGATTACCTAAACCTTATTGATCCATTAATCGCCCCGGGAGGAATCCTGGTTGTCGATAATGTCTTGTTTCGTGGCTGGGTAGTACCGGAAAGTAATTTTGCGCCGAAGTATGAACGCATGGTAGGCGGATTGAGAAGGTTCTTGCAAGAACTAAGCCAGAACCCGGAGTATGTAACGACGGTACTGCCCTTCGGAGACGGCATATCTGTCAGCCGAAAAGTTGAGGCTGCCCCGGCGTAAAAGGTTTGCATATTGTCAAGTGAAAAGGTGATAGTCATGGGACAAAAGAAAGCTCTCGGGGTGGTTTCCCAACGATTTGAGGAAATCGATCTGCTCAGAGCTATTGCTATCGTGTTGATGATTATTTTTCATTCGGTTTATGACCTTAAAGAGTTTGTTGGAGTCAATATCGATTATCAAGCGCCTTTTTGGCTTATTCTTGGCAAGATATCAGCGCTTCTCTTTATTATGGTATCCGGACTGGCATGCGGTTTCAGTACCTCCCCTATACGGCGGGGAATCAAGGTCTTGCTTTACGGGATGGGGATAACGGTCGTAACGTTCCTGATCATGAAAGAGGAGTATGTTCGCTTCGGAATTTTACATTTTCTTGGGGTTGCCATGATATTGTCTCCGCTGCTCATGAAATTATCGACACGACTCCTCTGGCTCATCGCCGGTTTAATCGCTGTCTTAGGGTTTTGGTTTAAAACACTGGTGGTCTCCACAAGTCTCTTCCTGCCTTTTGGTCTCATGTATGCAGGTTTCAGCACCATTGACTATTATCCGCTGTTCCCTTATTTAGCTGTAACGATTATTGGAATTCTTGCATATCGAACGTTTTATGCCCAAAGGACCATCAGAATCCCTCAAAAATCCCATATTCGAGCTATGGAAAGACTGAAATGGCATTCTCCCCCGTGGATACTATGGTTAAGCAGGAATTCCTTGGGAATATATCTGATTCATCAACCGATCCTTTTGCTGTTTATTTACCTGTTAAAAATTTTAAGATAAAGAATAACTTGCTTAGTGAGTGAAATGTAGGAGGGGAGTGTGTTTTGACGATGTTTGTGCACGAGCATCTGATGCAGGCAGTATATTTTGCCCCACGAGGAAGAAAACGCTTATTGTTCCTGGGAACAAATATTCAACAACGTTACCTAAGCCCTGAGGATAAGTTAATTGGATTTGTCGGCGATGCCGGTGCCGGTAAATCACTGCTTATTCGCGGTATGTTTCCCGGACTGGAATTGACCAACGATGATGACGGTATCAATATCCGTCCGTTACCCTTAATGGAAGATGCGGATCGCGACCATTTTCGCTGCCATACTTATCATTTGGATGTCCGTTTTGAGTCTGCCTTTACACAACCTTGGCAAATCGCCGAGGCTATACAAAAGGCAATCGCCCGCGGCCGCAGAGTAATTGTAGAACATTTTGATCTTGTCTATCCTCATTTGGGTACGAATGCAGAGGTTTTAATCGGAGTAGGAGAAGAGGTTATTGTTACACGGCCAACAGTATTCGGGCCGGAACCACAAAGCATCGCAGATATTGTCTTTGACTCCATAAAATTTCGCCGTATGGCCCACAGTGCCGAGGACATCACTTCGATGATTCTGGAGGAAATGGGTTTGGAAAAGCCCGAAGTGCATAGTGATATCAAACACGGTTTTGTGCTGGAACTTCCTGAAAAACCGGATATTGATTTAGATTTGGTGGAACAGCGTGTCTTGGATTTAATCAAAGCAGACCTGCCCATTTGTTCTGCAGATGATGAACACATTCGAGTCGGGGAAATGATGTACCCTTGTACCGGTCCGCGCATTCATATTCGCAGGACAAGTGAGATAAAGGGTTTTCAGCTCTTGAAAGAATTTCGTTTTGATCCGATCGCCCGCCTTTATACTATTGCCGGTATCGTTGGCGAGGCAGCCATGCCTTCGCGTTCTATTGATTTATTTGGCGGCAGGGATCAAAATTTATAAGAGTCAAATAGCAAACAATATTTCACTTGTGTAATATTGGCATTTCTTCAATTCTTCTGGTAAACTAAACTAACAGACTATGGCTAAGAAAGGTTAGGTTTCATGATGGAACGTTCATATGATCGGGCTGCAGATGTTCTGCGCCCTGTTAAAATTTCGCGACGCTTTACTAAGGCCCCGGAAGGTTCGGTACTCATTGAAATTGGGGACACGCGGGTTTTATGTACTGCCAGTGTAGAAGAAAAGGTGCCTCCTTTTCAAAAAGGGACGGGAAAAGGCTGGGTAACCGCGGAATATTCAATGATTCCCAGGGCTACTCAGAGTCGAACTCAGCGTGAGGCGACTAAAGGGAAGCTTACCGGTCGAACTATGGAAATCCAGCGCTTAATCGGCCGCGCACTGCGTTCGGTTGTTGACCTGAAAAAGCTAGGTGAACGCACAATCTGGCTGGACTGTGATGTGCTGCAGGCAGACGGCGGGACACGGACTGCTTCTATTACCGGAGCATATGTTGCCTTAACCGACGCAGTGCAATATTTAATGAATAACAAACTATTAAAAACAAACCCCATTACTGACACCTTAGCCGCTGTTTCGGTTGGCAAGGTTCTGGGAAATCAAATATTGGACTTGGACTATGTGGAAGATTCCAAAGCAGAAGTCGATATGAACGTAGTTATGACCGGGTCAGGAAAATTCGTGGAAATTCAAGGAACTGCTGAAGAAATTCCTTTTGATCGAGCGGATTTGAATGTATTTCTGGAGCTCGCTGAAAAGGGAATCCGTACATTGATGGAAGTTCAAAAGACAGCCTTGGAGACAACCTCATGAAGATAATTTTAGCCACCCAAAATGAGGGTAAAGTGAGAGAACTGAGAGATTTAATAGCCGACGAAGAGATAGAGGTGGTTTCGCTGCGGGATCTCCCGGAATCGGAAGAGGTTGAGGAAAACGGAGAAACCTTCGCTGAGAACGCGGCCATTAAAGCAAGGGCCGCAGTTCAAAGGACAGGTCTTATAGCCCTGGCGGATGATTCAGGCTTAGAAGTTGATGCCTTGAAAGGTGCTCCCGGTGTTTTCTCTGCACGATTTGCCGGGGAGCCTAAAGACGATGAGCGCAACAATGAAAAACTCCTAGAGCTTTTGGAGACAATTCCAGAAGACAAGAGAACTGCACGCTTTCGCTGCGCTCTGGTTATTGCAGCCCCAAATGGGGAAGAATATCTCACAGAGGGAAGAGTCGAAGGGAAAATTCTAAGACAGCCTCGAGGGACGGATGGTTTCGGTTATGATCCGCTGTTTTTAGTCCCGGAATTAGGAAGAACATTGGCAGAATTAACCTTAACCGAGAAGAATAATTTAAGTCACAGAGCCCAAGCTTTCCGCAAGGCGATTCCGATATTAAAAGACTTAAAAGCAGAACATCCTTAAAAGCCTGGATCGCTGGACTTTTGCTTGCCTCATTGACAAAGTTATAGGCCATTTTAAGTAAACTCAAGGACATCTGATAATAGGCCAGTTAGGGACAAAAAAACCTGCGGAGGGTTTCAAACCATACAATAAAAAATTCAAATTAGATTCTTGACGAATAACTTGAGATGAGCTATACTAATCAAGTCACCAATCGGGGCATAGCGCAGCTTGGCTAGCGCGCCTGCCTTGGGAGCAGGAGGCCGGGGGTTCGAATCCCTCTGCCCCGACCATTATTCCCAACTTGTCTAGGTTTAGGAGTAACCTGGGTTGACAATCGTGATCTCTCAAACTGCGCCTGTAGCTCAGTTGGATAGAGCATCTGCCTTCTAAGCAGGTTGTCGGGGGTTCGAGTCTCTCCAGGCGCACCAACAAAATTATAGTTCCTATGGTGGGTGTGGCGAAGCGGTTAACGCACCGGGTTGTGGTTCCGGCATTCGTGGGTTCGAAACCCATCACCCACCCCATATTAAGAAATGCGTACCTTCCCCATGTTTTCTCAAGCAAAACATGGGGAAGGTTTTTTTATAGTTCGTTATCTGGAAAAGTTGTTCGCAGCAATATATAATTACGTAGAAACTTGCGAATATTTTTTATAGTAATCAATGGATAACTATCGTGATAAGCAATATGGGCCTGGGAAATACTGTTTCTATAAGGTGTAATTTGCTGCATGAGGAGTAGATCATTTGAAGAATGCTTTAAAACTATACCAAAATGACCTAAAACGCATGAGAAGAAATCCCATTGCTTTAATGATCATTGCAGGACTGTGTATCTTGCCTGCCCTCTATGCTTGGGTAAATATTCTCGCTTGTTGGAATCCTTACGAAAACACCAGTACAATTCCGGTGGCGGTGGTCAATCAGGACAAGGGGATTACATATCAAGGAAAACCGATTAATATGGGGAATACCATTGTCAATAAGTTAAAAACAAACAAACAGATCGGCTGGAAATTCGTGAATGATACCGAGGCCAATTTAGGGGTTGTAGATGGAACCTATTTTGCTGTGATAGAAATCCCGGGTAATTTTTCGGAAAGCTTTGTGAGTGTTCTAACGGATGCAACCAAGAAACCGGAAATTATCTATAAGGTGGATACGAAGGATAATCCAGTTGCCGGTAAAATAACGGAGGCGGCCAAAAATTCGCTGGTTGATCAGATTTCTTCCAATTTCATTGCTGCAGTTAACGAAAGTCTCTTTACTTCGTTCAACAAAATAGGAAAAGATGCTGAAGCCAATCGAACCAAACTAATTCAATGGAAAGACCAAATAATCCTTGCCAATAGAAATATGGGCTTAATCCTAAGCATGCTCCAGGATATCAACAGCAGGTCCGGCAATTTGAGCTCATTCCTGACAGAAATTAAATCCACCATGCCGGGAGTCAATAATCAATTAACCACCCTGGCACAGGTGAATCAAAACAATACAAACACAATTAAATCTACTAAGACGACTTTAAATCAGTCCTTTGACACTATTGAAACGGGTCTGAATAATGCTCAGGCCTCAGTGAACAGAATTCACGATTTAGTTCAAAGCCTTAATTCATCTCTGGCAAATACTTCTCAATTAAATTCCGCTATAGGACAGATCAATCTGGAAATAGGGGCGCTCAATAGCCAGTTAACCGGCATAAGTAATTACTTACAGAAACTTAATAACGTCATGCCAACGACTCAGCTTGCCAATTTAATAGCCTCTTTGCAAAGCATCGAGGGCTCGTTATCCAATGAAACGAATCAACTGAATTCACTGCAGCAGCAAGTAAATAAGACGAATACAATCAACCAAGCCTTATGGGGACAAATAAACGATACGATCACTAATCTAAACTTACAGCTCATTAAGGCAACAAAGTTATATAATTCGAAGGCAAGAAATGATTTGAACTCCATAGCTGATAATTTGGCGGCAGCCACAAACCAAGCCGCCGACCTAATAACTTCAGCCCAGGGACTTCAGGATCAAATCGATAGTTTAATGGGAACGGCGATCGAAGGAAGCCAATTGGCTGCTAAAGTATCTGGGGATTTAAAAGACAGACTTCTCGAGTATCAAGATATTATCGCTAAGTTAAGTGATAAACTCCAGATGGTCAGCAATAATGACTTAGCGCAGATCATTACCATATTACAGAGTAATCCCGAACTTATGGGGAGTTATATAGCTTCGCCCTTTAATTTACGGGAGGAGTCCATTTATGGGGTGCCAAACTATGGCTCTGCTATGACCCCGGTCTATTCAGTCCTGGCACTGTGGGTTGGAACCCTTATTTTGACCTCCCTGCTTAAGACGGAAGCAGCCTATTTCGAGGGAATAGAAACTTTGACGATCCGAGAAAAACACTTTGGAAAAATGCTGACGTTTATCACCTTAGCACTTATCCAGGGATTAATTATTTCTATAGGTGATAAGTTGCTTTTAGGGGTATATTCAGTAAACACAACGTTAATGATTATAGCTGCCCTGATTTCATCTTTAACGTTTGTTATCATTACCTATACCTTAGTTGCTCTTTTGGGTAATTTTGGGAAGGCCCTGGCTATCGTCTATATGATTATCCAATTGGCTGGAAGCGGCGGCACCTATCCTATCCAAGTTGATCCGCTTATCCTGAGAATACTTCAGCCAACGTTCCCCTTTACCTATGCTATTGCGGCCTTTAGGGAGGCAATGGCCGGCCCTCTGATAAGCAGTGTTGCTTTGGACTTTTTTATGCTGATGGTTATTGCAGTGATTTTTATTCTGCTGGGTTTCTTCCTGAAAAAACCTTTATATGAGCGGGTTCATAGGTTTGAAAAAAATTTTGAATTATCGGGAATAGGGGAATAGGCTTTAAGCAAATCCTTTTTAAGGAGCAGAGAATGAAGAAGGTTTTCGGAGTATTTCGGCAAGATTTGCAAAGTATTTTTAAAAGTAAAGCAGCAATTGTTATTATTATGGGCTTATGCATTTTGCCCTCCTTATACGCCTGGATAAATATCCGAGCCAGTTGGAATCCATATGCCAACACAGGAAACCTTCCTATAGCAGTAACAAACAATGATGAGGGAGCTTTTTTCAATGGCAGGGAAATTAATGTCGGGAATCAGATCATTACCGACCTAAAAAAGAATAAATCTATTCATTGGATCATCATCGATTCCTGGCAAGGAAACTATGGGCTGAATGAAGGCAACTATTATGCGCTCATAGAGATCCCCAGAGATTTTTCTCAGAAGTTAGTAAGCTTGACAACGGTTACTGCCCAGAAACCGGATATTATTTATCGAGTCAATGAAAAATTGAATGCCATTGCCTCCAAAATATCTAACGCTGCGACTCAGGAATTAGCCGATAATATAAAGCGTAACTTTTTGGCTACCGTGACAAAAGAAGTTTTAGAGGCGTTGAATCCCGTGGCCGAAAACCTTCAGACGAACAAGGCCAAAATTCTTCAGCTAAAGGACACAGTGACCCAGGCTAGTACTAATGTTGAAGCCATCCAAGGATTTATTGATAAGGCAAATTCTAATTCAGAATCATTACAAGGTTATTTGAAAAGTGTCCAAAATACACTTCCTAAAATTAATGACCAGATCAGCAGTTTGCAAAATGCCACGGAAGCTAATAAATCTCTGGTTTTATCTACAAAGCAATCGATCAATAATACAGCCGCGGATCTTAATAATGATTTGATTCAACTTGAAGCAATTAATCAACAAACTCAGCTCTTACTTTCAACGTTGAAGGAAACAAATGCTGCCTCAAATACCGGAGACCTGATTAATATTATCAACCAGTTGTCCGATCCCTTGAATAGGGCGATTAATTTAACAGATGCGGATATTCAGAGCTTAGAGGCAATCAATCAGAGTTATCCAAACAGTTCATTAGCACAGCTTATAAACCTGCTCAATGGGCTGAAGGGACTCATGAATGATGAAGAGACTAAAATAACCGCTCTAAAGGGACTTTTAGATAACAGTTCCTCAAAGGAGGCCGTTAGTTCAGCGCTTGACCAAATTTCTGCCCTTAATCAAGAGATTGCTAATGATCTTGTCACCATAACTAATGACTTTTATTCGGCAGATTTAAAGGTATTTAATAATCTAGAGGATAATTTAACGAGCAGTTTAGATAATATCGATGCGGTACTAGAGTCCACAAAAGTGATTGTGCCTCAACTAAATGCCCTAGCTAACTATGGAATCGCCAGCAGCGAACTATCTGTACAAGAGGCTGATGATTTAAGCAATAAACTCTCAAATCTTCGGAATGAATTGAATCTCTTAAGCGGAAAGCTAAAGGATTTAAATGAAAATAACATCGATACCCTCATTAATCTCATGAAAATGAATCCGGGCAAGGTTGCAGATTTTCTCTCCTCACCCATCGACGTGAAGGAAATCGATATTTACAATATGGGGACGTTTGGAGTAGGCTTAACTCCTTTCTATACGGTTTTGGCGATTTGGGTAGGAGGTCTGTTGTCCTCTTCATTATTAAGTGTCGAACATACCCGTTTTGAGGATGCAGGTAAACGGTCTTTGACATTAATCCAAAAACATTTTGGCAAAATGATGTTATTCATTGTTGTTTCCATCATTCAAGCCGTAATTGTTACTCTAGGTGACAAGTATATCCTAGGAGTTAATCCCGCAAATATGCCGCTGATGATAGGCTTCGCTATACTTTCCGGAATTTGCTTTACCACGATCATTTTCACGTTGGTATCGATTTTTGGAAACGTCGGGAAGGCCATTGTTGTGGTAATGATGGTATTTCAAATCGCAGGTTCCGGTGGAATCTATCCAATTCAAACAAACCCCAGAATCTTTGGAACCCTGGAGCCTCTCTGGCCATTTACCTATGCTATTGGAGGATTTCGTGAAGCCATTGGAGGTCCGATCTGGGGTAACGTGATAAATTACGCCGCCGCTTTGTTGGGTTTTAGCGTCGTTTTCTTGTGTTTGGCAATTCTAAAGAAGCCGTTCCACAAAGTGACGGAATTTGTGGAACGAAAATTCAGAGAAACCGGACTATAGCTGTTCAGGAAAACCTTCCTCCTGGTTTCGTACTCTCCTCCATATATAATTGCCTAGAAACTTTTAAATACCTATTTGCTAATTAAGAGCTATCTTCAAGAAGATTAAGAAGTTATAACATGACTCGATTAAGGACAATACTAAATTGGTTACTATAACAAGGTGCGCAGATGGAGGGACTGGCAGATAGTTAATGGCGAGGGGATAAAAGGGAAGGACTGGTGATCAATGGGAGACCAACATAATCTTCGCAAATACGGATTGACCGCTCTTATTACGCTGGTTTTCATAATTTTAATTGCAGCTTTTTTTTACTATGACCGGCGGAATCAGATTTCTGATATTATTCAAGCTTGGGGCATCTGGGGAGTTGCTTTCGCGATTTTATTGATGACAGCAATTTGTATGACTCCGATTCCCTCTGAAGGACTTGTTGTCATGTTTTTGAAAATCTTCGGAGTGTATGAAGGGGTTTTTTTTGCCTGGATTGGTTCTACGTTAAGCTCTCTGGTTATCTTTATTCTAGTGCGCTTCTATGGCCAAACCTTATTGAAAAAGCTTATTTCCCCGGAACGGTTCAAAACGGTCGACAACTGGGTTGAAGGCAAAGGGTCGTTCGGTTTATTGGTGGCTCGGCTTCTTCCTATACCAGCCTTTGCGGTGAATTATATAGCGGGAGCTATGCCCTCAATGAAGCTCTGGACCTATCTCTGGACTGCTGCGGTTTCTATGATTCCCTATTACGTAGGGACTGCTCTTGTTTTCACAGGTATTGCACGAGCGACTTGGCTTTGGCTTGTATTAGGTATATGCGCTCTAGTTTTATTCTGGGGAACGGGATATTTTCTAAACAAGAGGAAAGCTGCAATTTAAGAAGGTGTCCCATTTTTCGACAAAATAATTAATCGAGCCCCCTTAAAATTTTCCTTTGCTGCGTAAGTAATAATAGTACGTACTAAAGACAAAGAAAAGGGGAATTATAACAACATGATTAACAAACAGCAGCATATGAAAAAGAAAATGGTTTTCGCTTTGACGTTAGCATTATTAACTCTTCCTGTGGGTTCAAGCCTAACACTTGCAGATACCGTTTCTTCTTCGTCTGCAACGACAGGAACTACAACGGTCGCACCTCCTTTGAATCCGACTGTACCCACAACCGTATCTCCTGCGACTTCAGATTCTACAACATCTTCTTCCATCACGATCCCGCCCGTTGTTGACAGCAATGGCAACACCGTTGCACCTGAAAACTGGTTTACAGATCTCATAGGTAAAATTCAGCTCCTATTAACTTTTAATCCAATCAATAAGGCTTCAATTGAAGAACACCATGCTTTGGCAAAATTGGCTGAAGCTAATAAACTACTGCAGCAAGGAAAGCCGGATGCCGCTGAAGCCTCTTTGTCTCAATATACGGATAAAATTACACAAGCCCAGAATTTTATTAATCAAGTTAAAGATCCAAATTCTCAGGAAGCTAAAACTCTGGCAATAGCCTTATCTAACGTGAATACTAACAATATTAAGGTGTTAAGCGGTTTATTAGATAAGCTTCCTCCTCAAGCGGCCCAGAGGCTGGCTCTAAATATTGTAAGTTCTATGGAAAAGGCTGTTTCAAAAGCATCTTCTGCATCTAATACAACTACCACTGCACCTGCTGCTGCATCAACGTCTCAAACAACTGCTGACCCTGCTGCCGTGAATTCTAATACTACAAGTACTTCAGCGGTTACAAGCAATACCAAGGCTTTAGAAAAGCAAGCCGATACAGCTTTAGAAAACTTTAAGAAATCCCTGAAACAAAAGAAAACGCTACCTCGGGATGATCAAGACCAGGATGAGGATAATCATGGGACTCAACAAGTTCAGATTGCTCCGCAAGCTTCAGTAACCCGAGGAACCATGATGACGATAAAAGGTTCGGCAAATTCAGAGCATCGCGATGAGGCAAAGGGTAAGAACGGAAAAGAAAACCATCGGGACGATTAATCAACCACAGAGAAAGTTCCCTGAATTAGGTTGGCTCTGAGAAATTGTTCCCAAGCAATTGTCCATAAATCTCCCACACCACACTGAGGGTGCGGGAGATTTGTCGTACTATTAGAAAGTATAACCTTCGGTTGTATACTGCAAGAAGCATTAATTCGTGCGAAGACAGTGTCTTCGAGCGCCAGCTAAGTTTTCTTTACGGAATGGTTCTCGGACTTGGATAAACCATGGTATACTGGTGTCCAAGACTTAGACCTTTAAGGAGGAACACCTTTGAGCAGAGCTAAACCAAATCAGAATGACCTGCGTCGTTCCATTGGATATAATATGATCACCTTTATGAGTGTTTTCATTTTTTTGCCGATCATTTGGTTTATTCATCTGTTTTCCAACGATCCGGGTTTATATTGGCGTTGGGGCATAAGCTCGGCAGTCCTTGTCCTAATCAATGTCGTCTTCTACTATTGGGAATATCCAAAGGATTGGCTGAAGAATTTGTTCGCTCTCATTGGAATTGATCTGATCATATTGCTTTTAGAGTATTTTTGGCTGCTGCAGAGCATGGGGTAAACATAGGGGCGGATACTTAGTACTTGCCTTCCCGTGAGATTTATGATATGATACCATTCGTTATATGATTATATGACATGCGGGAGTGGCGGAACTGGCAGACGCACTGGATTTAGGTTCCAGCGGGCAACCGTGCAGGTTCAAGTCCTGTCTCCCGCACCATAATTTGTCTGTAAACCCGCATTTCATGCGGGTTTAACTTTTTTTAGAGGCTTTTTAAGCCTCATTTTTGACCAAATACATAAAAAGAAGGCATGATCAAGTTCGTTCAGGTAGTTGGTCATATTTTCATCAATTCGCTGGAGCTTCTTAGTTAAGATTTTTTTTGTTATACATTTTCTTTCGCCCATAAACCGCCCGGAATTTCGAACCATCGACGGCAATCAGCTCGCGTTCGTAGAGTTTCAGGTCGATATATACTTTGACAAACGCCTTAAAGACATATTTAATAGCCTTTGCATTATTTTTGCGAAAGTAAGGCTTATGGCACAAGGGTTTGTGGGATTTTAAATTAGAATTTGAAAGGGATTTATGGGCAAATCTAGCGAAGTTGGTTTTAGTAATCCAGCGGAGTACTGAATGAGATTTCGTTAATTTAAAAAAATAGTATCCTTCTTTTAACCGTTTGGATTTAGACGGGCTAAAAGGAGGATTTTTTGTGTCTATACGAATCAAAAACTTAATAAGGATTTTTGATGGGAAGATGTCTAATATTTTCTTAGCCATGAAGAAAGCACTGAGGCGCAAAAAAGCAACAATTAATGGTGTGGTTAATTTCGCTAATTAGTCAGGTAACTGCAACATTGATTTCAAGATTAATTTATGTTAGATCAACCATCGAAACTCCTAATTTGCAGAAATTAGCTATTCCCCTATTGATTATTCTTTGTAACTTGTTAATGCTCTAAATTTCGACAGAATATTCAATTTGCAGATGTTACAATAAGGCAGATAAGGATTTTAGACTAGCAGCAAAGGCAAACTTGGCGAAGGCCAAGGACGCAAAGCTATGGGTCTTCCAGTCATTGCTGATGATTGCCAAGCTACCGAACAGTAAGGAAATTGGCCGCTATTGTTTAAATAGTGACTATTTATATTAAGAGAAGGTGAGGAGAATATATTGAGAAAATTACTACTTGGGTTAATAGTATTATTGAGTATATTCGCATTTCCAGGTGTGACATTGGCAGATACAATGCAAACAGCGGCAAATTTGACTGACCTTCAAAGCTTAATCTATCAGGATATGGTAGACAGAGAGACTCCTTTTGAAATTAAGTATACGGGAGATGTCCAAACATTAGAAAACGGGAACCTAATGTCTACGATGAATAAAGCGTCTACTCAAGATGATTATCTTGCTCTTTCTTTCTCAGATATACAATATAACGCAAATGTCATAAGTAAATATGATACTGTTTTAACCTTCACGGTAAGCTACATTACGACAAAGGCTGAGGAGGACTTTGTTACTAGTCAAGCACAATCCATAGTATCAAGCATTATTACTCCTGGCATGACTCCTGACGAAAAGGAAAAAGCGATTCACGATTACATAACGAGTCACGTATCTTATGATTACAGTCTTCAATATCATAGCGCATATGATGCTTTAACATATGGGAGAGCTGTATGTCAAGGATATGCTATGTTAATGGAAAAAATGCTGAATGACGCAGGAATTAAAACGATAATAATTAAGGGCTATCTCAATGGTAATCAGCCGGAGGATTTTCATGCCTGGAATATGGTTCAACTTAATGGATTTTGGTATCAAGTTGATGCGACAAATGACGGTGTCCTAAATAATTTGTTTTACAATGTTACTGACATATTTTTGTCACAACATGGTTTTACTTGGGATAAAACAAAATTTCCACAAGCAGCAACTCTATATTCATCATCAGGTTCAGTCATTGGCATAGCTCTCAGCAAAACAATGGATACAATTGCAGTTGGAAGCAACGATACTTTAGTTACAACCATTACCCCCAGTAATGCGACCAATCAAGCCGTTACGTGGAAATCAAGTAATCCTTCGGTGGCAACGGTTGACCAGAACGGTAAGGTTTTAGCGATTAATGGTGGAACGGCAACAATTACTGTTACAACTCAAGACGGTAATAAATCTGCCTCTTGTCACGTTACTGTCCCTAATTCTGCGACAAACATAGCCTTGAGTCCTGCAAGCACAACCATCGATGTAGGATTTACAAAATCGTTAAGCGTTGTGTTTAGGCCGAGTGCTACAACGGACAAAAAAGTTACGTGGTCATCAGATAACACTTCTGTGGCTGCTGTAGATACTAACGGTAATGTAAAAGGCATTGCAGATGGTAGTGCTAATATTACTGCAAAAAGTGATGACGGAGGATTTGTCGCAACGTGTGCAGTAACGGTTCAAACGGGCGTTACGAAAATAGTCCTTAGTAAGACGACAGACACCATCAATGTTGGAAACAACGATACTTTGGTTGCCGCTATTACTCCCAGTAATGCGACCAGTCAAGCCGTTACCTGGAAATCAAGTAATCCTTCGGTGGCAACGGTTGACCAGAACGGTAAGGTTGTTGCTGTTAAGACGGGAACAACAGTAATTTCAGTTGCGGCTCAAGACGGCAATAAAGTTGCCTCTTGTCAAGTAACTGTTCCCAACTTAGCGTCAAGCATTGCCTTGAATCTCACAAGTACAACCATCGATGTAGGATTTACACAATCGTTAAAACGTTGTATTTACACCAAGCAATACGACGGATAAAAAGGTTACATGGTCATCGGATAATACTTCAGTGGCAACAGTAGACGCTTATGGACGGGTAAAAGGAATTGCTTTGGGTAGTGCCAATATTACTGCAAAGAGTGATGACGGAGGACTTTCCGCAACGTGTGCAATAACGGTTCAAACGGGCGTTACGAAAATAGTCCTTAGTAAGACGGCAGACACCATCAATGTTGGAAACAACGATACTTTGGTTGCCACCATTACTCCCAGTAATGCGACCAATCAAGCCGTTACCTGGAAATCAAGTAATCCTTCGGTGGCAACGGTTGACCAGAACGGTAAGGTTGTTGCTGTTAAGACGGGAACAACAGTAATTTCAGTTGCGACTCAAGACGGCAATAAAGTTGCCTCTTGTCAAGTAACTGTTCCCAACTTAGCGTCAAGCATTGCCTTGAATCTCACAAGTACAACCATCGATGTAGGATTTACACAATCGTTAAACGTTGTATTTACACCAAGCAATACGACGGATAAAAAGGTTACATGGTCATCGGATAATACTTCAGTGGCAACAGTAGACGCTTATGGACGGGTAAAAGGAATTGCTTTGGGTAGTGCCAATATTACTGCAAAGAGTGATGACGGAGGACTTTCCGCAGCGTGTGCAGTAACGGTTCAAACGGGCGTTACGAAAATAGTCCTTAGTAAGACGACAGACACCATCAATGTTGGAAACAACGATACTTTGGTTGCCGCTATTACTCCCGGTAATGCGACCAATCAAGCCGTTACCTGGAAATCAAGTAATCCTTCGGTGGCAACGGTTGACCAGAACGGTAAGGTTGTTGCTGTTAAGACGGGAACAACAGTAATTTCAGTTGCGACTCAAGACGGCAATAAAGTTGCCTCTTGTCAAGTAACTGTTCCCAATTTAGCTAAAGGTATCTCAGTTAATCCCGATATTACAACAGTTAACATTGGTGTAACGAAAACATTAAGTGTTACTTTTAGGCCAAGTGATACTACCGATAAAAAAGTTACATGGTCATCGGATAACCCCTCCGTGGCAACGGTAGATGCTTATGGTCGCGTTAAAGGAATAGCTGAAGGGAGTGCTAATATCACAGCAACTTCAGAAGACGGAGGATTTACCTCAACTTGTGCGTTACTCGTTCAAACAGGCGTTACGAAGATCACGCTTAATAAGACATCAGATATCGTTAAAGTTGGAAACAGTGATACCTTAGTGGCAACCATCACACCGAGCGATGCAACAAACCAAAACTTTACCTGGAAATCAAGCAACCCTTCAGTAGCAACGGTTGATACTAATGGGAACGTTACCGCAATTAAACCAGGAAGAGCAGTTATTACGGTAACGAGTGAAGATGGAAACAAGACTGCTTCATGTAGTGTTACAGTTATTTATTTGTCTTAAACGTTTTATCGATACGAAAAGATATGTTAGCTTCCAATATGGAGACTTTCCGGACAATCTGACCATTCGCAAAAATGTAAAATCCGCTTGACATCAATTGCTGAGCGGATTTCTTGTTTCTTTCGTAAACAGTCAAATAGCAAAATATTTAAGTCGAATATATATACGTTGTAAGGTGTTTTTTTAAAAATTTATATTATTTTACCTGTAATACAAATGTGAAGTTCATCATAATTATGATAATGCAAGTGCAAAAAAACGATAAGGAAAATCCTTATCGGCGCGGGCAGACAACCATATTGGTACGGTGAGAAGTAGCTCGGTTGATCGCTGGCTACTTTTTACCCATCTGGGAAATTGTTTACCTTAGTATCGCTTTTATCACCTCCACGACTAATACCAGTAAACTAACCAGTAATGAACAGGACCCGATCACAACCATCATGGTTTCATATGTTTTCATGATCCCCATTCCTCCCTTTAGAGAGAAATGGCTGCGTACCCGCTACAGACAATAAGTATGTCTATTATGATATATATGCTGTAATCATACCGTTTATTATCCTTTTGAAAAATAAAGTCGTCCAAAGGACGTTTTTCTTTTCACTGTCGGCCTCCCATGTCGCTGAGCGCCAGGAAAGTTTTCCAAAAAAATAGCCTCCGTGTCCGGAGGTTGATGCCAAATCAGTTTGAAACGTGGGGAAAATCTTATGCAATTAATCTTCGCAGCGGTGATTGGCAAGGTACTTTTTATGCATTCTTTGTTTTGTTATAGTTAATGGCCCATATTTCTCCCAATCTTCAGGTGTCATTAAACGAGTTGTACAATCACTAACAAAGGAAGTAGTTACCTTCTCGCACATCATCTGTGCAGTTTGTAAAGTTCCAGGTTTGTTCGTTTTTCCATACATCGCTTAAAACTCCTTTTGAATTTTATTTGATATACAGTTTACACGAGAAATGATACGAAAAGGATATGTCATTAGTCATAAATAAAATAGGACTTAAGGACGAAAAATGACATATCCTTTGTATTCATATCAATATAAGAAGATAAGGATTCAATTAATTAGTTCTATAAGGATTAGTTTGATAAAATTAACTTTGTGCCCCGATCGAGGCCCCTTTCATGTTGCTTCGCAATTTACTTTGAATCAACAGTCAGGATTATAGTTTTAGTGCCGCTTAAAATGGATATTAAAATATTGGCTACATGATCTTGCTTTTTCGCCGAGAAACTGGTAACTTTTTGTTCTTTAGTAATAGTCCAGCCATCTTTCTTAAAGAGTGCTTCATAATCTTCAAATACCTTGGTATCTGTCGTATTTTGGATATAATAGACTGCCTTCCCGAGGGGCTGTTTCGTGCTTGAAGGAGTGTAAGTGGTCGCTTTTGTATCATTGTAGGATGGAAGGTATGTAAATTCTTTAGTGTAAGTTATTTTGGTGCTGGCGTTTGTTTTGTTAGCAGCAGAACTATTGGTATTTGCATTACTTGTGGTATTTGCATTACTTGCAGGACTTTTGGTGCCGCAAGATACTACTGTTGCCAGTACTAATAATAGGATTAAAAAATAAACTGATTTTTTCACTCAAACTCACCTCATGAATTCTATTTCATTAAATTTTATATAGTTTGTTAGAAGATGTCAAACAAGCTAATACATTATTCAGAGCATTATGGCTTGGGGTGAAGTACATAAGATATGCACATGAAGGAAAAAGATAGTATAATCGTCTTGGGATGAATTATAATTCATCCCAAATCTAATTAATGTAATAATATTGAGCCATATTATTATAAAATATTTTCAAGGTTGAGCTGTTCTGAACTTGAAATGTGATCAAATAACAATTCTAGAGTTGAAACTTCAACGAGAGAAAGGGAGAGGTTTTGGGTTAGCAGATATTTGTCAAGGCGAGTTAAGCTAAGGTCAATTTTATCGATCTCTTGATGATCTAAAAGAATAGTCCACCAAAATTTGTTCTTATCCCAGTGTTGTTGGGTTTCCCTCAATTTGCTTTGAGCAGCATCCCATTGCTTGTTGGAGATAGATTGTTCAACGGTAGATACTTGGGAGTGAAGGTTTTGGGTTGTTCTTTGGATATATTGATAAGATAAAAAAGAACCGCCAAGCAACAAAACAACAATTACAAAGATCGTGGGTAGGGTGCGCAAAAGATTTCACCTCGATTATAGTTAGTTAAGATGTTTTTTAGCCTGAACAAACAGCGTATCGGAGCTATCCAAAGAGGCCAAAAGAACATCTTCGACACGGTCAACTTTTTGTTTTTTCAGCTCATTCATAAGCCAATTTAGTTCTTTATTTCCCTGCCGGAGATTCTTATGATTCAGCACACCATCCATGATAATTGTCAGAGGCAGGCCTTCGTATTGGGTTTTTAGCATGAAATCCTTGGGGATTGTTGGCCTATTCTGAGATTTGGGGAAAACACTCAGCTGTCCGTTGGTCTCTAAAACTGCAAATTCGACTTCAGCGATGTTTGGTACATTTTTAATACGCAGCTCTTCCAGCAAATCAGTGAGACTATAACGATTTTTTCTAAGTTCATCTTCTATGATTTTTCCCCGCTCAATAAGGACGCTGGGTGTGCCGCAAATAATTGCTCTGGCACGTTCGCTTTTTAAGGAAATCCAAGCCAATGTTATGCCAGTTAAGAGCAGAACTAAAATGGGTATAATACCGCTGAGAAGGGGAATACCGATATTTTCGCTTGGAATGGCAGCCAGTTCGGAAATCATAATAATAACAACCAGTTCAAAAGGCTGCAACTGACCGATTTCCCGTTTTCCCATAAGGCGAAGGGCTATAATAACCAAGGCATACAGTATAAGAGTTCTGAGCACGACGATGATCATTTTCCTACTCCTTTTTGGATAGATTTCTCACGCTTGGATCGACGGAATTATTTGCTAAAGTATAGTTCCCTCAAAGATTGTGAGTTATCCCTTCGATTCATTGGGTTCTCCATAATTTGGCGAATTGCCAATTTCACGCTATAATGGTCAAAAGAATTAAACATAGTTCACAAGGAGGTTTGTTCGTGGAACACTTAAATGTGCTGATTTTTTCGGCGTCATTTGGCGCCGGGCATGTTCGAGCCGCAGATGCAATTATAGAAGCTCTGCGAGCTAAGGACCCGAACGTTAAGATTACCCACCTGGACTTTGGCGCTTTTTTGAGCAAGACATTTAATTCAGTGGTTAAAAATACTTATATTGAACTTATTAAACATACTCCCAGACTATGGGGCAAGTTTTATTACCGCACTTCGAAGATCCCTCCGGGTTCCTTATTTCAGCGCTTTCTGAATGGTTTAGGGCGACGGGAATTCGTGAGATTTATTCAGGTTTTACAGCCTGACCTCGTAATTTGCACCTATCCGACGGTTGCGGGCGTTTTAGCACAACAAAGACTCAGGGGAGTGTTAAATGTTCCCTTGGTGACGGTGGTCACGGATTATGCGGTGCATAGTCAGTGGATTCACCCCGGGGTAGATCATTACATTGTAGGATGTGAAGGGGTTTATGAAGGGTTAGTAGCTCGAGGAATTAATCCCCAATCCATCCATATCAGCGGGATTCCTGTAAGTCCAAAGTTTGAAAGGACCTTGGATCGCCAAAAGATCTTGAATAAATTAAATATGAATCCCAAGCTCCCTACCGTATTAGTGATGGGCGGAGCGTATGGAGTTTTAGGCGGAGCAAAATGGCTTTGCAAAACTTTATCGGAAGCTGCAGTTCCTTTGCAGACTATTGTAGTTTGCGGGCAGGACGAAAAATTATACAAAGCTTTGGACTCGCTGGTCGAAGATAACAAGAATCCTCTGGTACGCTTCGGTTTCGTCAACAATGTTGAGGAATTGATGAGTGCAGCGGATATGATCATAACAAAGGCCGGAGGACTGACAGTTTCGGAAGCCTTGACAAAACGTCTTCCTTTAGTAATTTTCAAACCAATTCCTGGTCAAGAGGAAGAGAATGCCCGCTATTTGGCGCAAATCGGCGCCGGCCGGGTTGCAGAGAACGAAGATGAGCTGGAGAAAATTGTCTTTACCCTTTTAGAACGTCCCGAGATTTTAGAAGGAATGCGCGGAGCAGCTGCGAAGGCTGTTCCGGGTCGTGCAGCGGAACGGGCCTTGGAGGGAATCCTGCAGCTTGTGGAAGAGCGGCGCAGCACCCAGAGGATTGGTTAGGATTCGGAAGGAGTATCAAGAAAGATAGGGAGATAGAACATGTTTTGGGCAGTTATGGTAATTGGTTTCATATTGATATGTGCGGCGCTCTATACTATTATCCCTGACTTGTTTCTCCATCGCCTGGGTTTTGGAAGCTGGAAGCGGCAATATAGTCCGGGAGTTGCACTCACCTTTGATGATGGGCCTGATCCCATGATCACTCCACGTTTGCTGGAAGTATTGAAACGCCGCAAACTTTCAGTAACCTTCTTTGTAATTGCCGAAAAGGCAGCGAAATATCCGGAATTAATTCGACAGATGGTGAAAGAAGGGCATCAAATTGGTGTCCATTCCCTCTCTCATCATTATGCTTGGTTTACATCCCCATGGAAAACAGCCCGGGAATGGACAGAAAGTGTTCGTATCTTGGAGCAACTGATGGATAAAAAAATAACTTGGATGCGCCCTCCGTGGGGGACCTTTAATCTCGTCACTTGGTTGTGGCTTAAAAGACATAACATGAGAGCTGTCTTATGGAACGCCGAAGGCCATGATTGGGAGGCCCGGCGCTCACCTGAAGATATTAATGCCAGGATCCTAAAAAAGGTCAATGAGGGGTCCATTGTCGTCCTTCATGACAGCGGCGGAGAAAGCGGAGCACCGGAAAATACCCTAAGGGCCTTGGAGTTAATAGCGGACAAAATCCCGCAGCAATTAAAGTTGCCCTTTGTTCCCCTTGAATTTCCCGATTGGTCCTTGGGGCGACGCTTAACGTTCAGACTATGGGAAAAGTGGGAGCACCATTATGCTAAACAACATCATGTAGAGCGGGTTGATGATACGAATATTTTCCGTTTGGAAAAAACGATCTATGAGGGACCTGAACTTTACTCGGAAGAGGGAACCTTATTAGCGCAGAAAGGCGATACGGTGGCAGAAATCCATATCGATAATATTCGGCTTCAGGCTAAAGGACGAGACGCCCAGAAAACGGCGCTCAAGGCCATGCGTAAAGCTCTGATATCATTTCCGGATCTGGCGCGATATATAGCCAATAATCCGGGATACTCTAACATAAAAGTATTTATCGGTGAAACATTACTCTACCGCGGGGTAAAAGGGTTTGGCTTTACGGTTCAAGATTTGCCCGATACTTGGAAGAGCAAGGGTATTGCCTGGCTGCAAAGGACGATCATGCTCATCTATCATCCGGAAGGTAAAGAACGACAAAATGGTCGTTTAGGGAACAAAACGAAATTAGTTTGGATTAGCAGAGAAAAGCTGCTTTCCTACGCTGCCTCGGGAATAACCTTTGGCAATAAGGCAGTTAATGAGGGTCAAACATTACATAGCAAGACAAATGGCTAATCGTTAAGCTAATCGTTAATAGGAGCTAAGAGCAAACCTTAAGAACTTGTATGTCTTGTATTTGATTACGGAGCTTAAGTCTGGTATAATGTGCTAGTGTATTTTTCGGTTCGATTTATGCCCATTTTACGTGAAACTTTGTGATAAAGGGGGAACGATATGTTCCCCCTTAGGCAGATTTAAGCTTTAATGTCTGAAATTAAACTTTTTAGGATGTATTTGGCTTAAGCGGGGTTTGTAGTCTTGAAAAAAAGGCAAGACTATTGAAGTATCCCAAACTTGCCTTGCACATAGAGTAAATAGTGTTTTAAGGGGGAGAACATATGTCAGTCTCGGTTGAAAATGTTGAAAAAAATGTAGTGGCTTTGCAAGTTACAGTTGAAGCGGAAAAATTCGCTCAAGCTGTGGATCAAGCTGCAAAAAGCTTGGCTAAAAGGGTGAATGTTCCCGGCTTCCGCAAAGGGAAAGCTCCTCGCCGGATGGTAGAACTTCAAGTGGGTAAGGCAGCTCTCTATGATGAGGCTCTTGACCATATCATCGGGCCAGCTTATGCTCAAGCTGTTGAAGAAAGCGGAATTAATCCTGTTGATCGTCCTGATGTTGAGCTGGTTCAGATCGAAGAGGGTAAAGAACTGATTTTTAAAGCTAAAGTCGTCGTTCGCCCAGAAGTCATTTTAGGCGATTATAAAGGCTTAGAAATAGAACAAGATGTTGCCAGCGTCACTGAAGAAGAAGTTGTGGAAGAATTAAAGGGCAGACAACAACAGCATGCTAGACTCTTAAGCATAGAAGATGGTAAAATTGAAGATGGGGATATTGTGACCCTTGACTTTGAGGGCTTCACCAATGATGTTCCCTTTGCGGGCGGCAAGGCTGAGAATTATGAGCTTGTCATTGGTTCAGGGACCTTTATTCCTGGTTTTGAAGAAGGTCTCATAGGTGCTGAGGTTGGTAAGGAGATTGATGTCAACGTTACCTTCCCTGATGAATATCATAGTGCAGAGCTAGCAGGGCAAAAAGCTGTTTTTAAATGCAATGTTAAAAAAGTCCAACGTAAAGAGCTTTCGCCTTTAGATGATGAATTTGCAAAAGATGTTAGTGAATTTGATACTCTTGATGAATTGAAAAACGATTTGCGGAATAAATTAATGAAGATCGCTGAATCAAAAGTAAAAGATGATCACCTAAAAGCGATTATTACGAAAGTGGTAGACAACGCCAGTGTTGAAATTCCAGAAGCGATGTTTACGCAACGAATTGATGAGATGTTCGAGGAATTGAATACCAGCCTCATTCAGCAGGGAATGAACATGGATCAGTACTATCAGTTTACGAACTCTTCAGAGGAAATCATGCGGGAACGATTACGTCCTCAGGCCGTGGAAAGCGTTAAAAGAGATTTAGTTTTAGAAGCTGTAGCAAAAGCAGAAGGAATTACGGTCACTGAAGACGAAGTAAATGAAGGACTCAAAAATCTTAGTGAGCGTTTTAAACAAGACCCTGCATTGCTCAAACAATCCCTTCTAGAGCGTGGACAGATGGAGTTCTATAAACAAAGTTTGATTCAAGAGAAGACCGTCAACTTTTTAGTAGAACAGAATGCCTAACTACGCCTTAGAGGGAAATTCTGAGGTATAGAGGTGAGAGGATGGCAAAGTACACCGACGACAAAAATCAACTAAAGTGTTCATTTTGCGGTAAAACCCAGGAGCAAGTCAAGAAACTGGTTGCCGGCCCGGGCGTTTATATCTGCGATGAATGTATTGAACTTTGTAATGAAATTATTGAGGAAGAGCTCACAGACGATTTGGGAGTTGAGATCGGAGAGATCTTAAAGCCTAAGGAAATCCGGGCGATTATTGATCAATATGTTATTGGTCAAGAAGAAGCGAAAAAGGCACTTTCCGTAGCGGTATACAATCATTACAAGCGTATTAATCTTGGTATGAAGATTGATGATGTGGAATTGCAGAAATCCAATATTATTATGCTTGGCCCCACTGGTTCGGGAAAAACTTTGCTGGCCTCGACTCTGGCTAAGGTTCTTAATGTTCCCTTTGCTATCGCTGATGCCACATCGCTTACAGAAGCTGGTTATGTAGGCGAGGATGTCGAAAATATTCTCTTAAAATTAATCCAAGCAGCTGATTATGATGTTGAAAAGGCAGAAAAAGGTATTGTCTATATTGACGAAATCGATAAAATTGCCCGCAAATCAGAAAACCCTTCCATTACCAGGGATGTATCAGGAGAAGGAGTTCAGCAAGCCTTACTGAAGATTCTCGAAGGAACAGTCGCCAGTGTACCTCCACAAGGTGGGCGGAAACATCCTCATCAGGAATTTATTCAGTTGGATACCACAAATATCCTCTTCATCGTCGGCGGGGCTTTTGATGGAATCGAAAAGATCATCAAGAATCGTACCGGTGAAAAGACCATGGGTTTTGGGGCCGATATCCAAAACAAAAAGGATTTGAAAATCGGGGAAGTTCTCAAAGGAATTTTGCCTGCGGACTTGCAAAAGTATGGGCTTATCCCCGAGTTTGTTGGACGTCTCCCCATCATTGTGACCTTGGATGCGCTGGATGAATCTGCCTTAGTCAGAATCCTGACTGAACCTAAAAATGCTCTGGTTAAACAGTATCAGAAGCTTATGGAATTAGACGGCGTAACTTTGGAATTTAAAGACTCGGCCCTTACATCCATTGCCTCTGAGGCGATTCGCCGCAATACCGGTGCACGGGGATTAAGAGCTATCGTGGAAGAGCTTATGCTTAATGTTATGTACGATTTGCCTTCCCGCACTGATGTAACCAAATGCGTAGTAACCCAAGAAGTAGTTCAGAAGAAGGAAGAGCCGATGTTGGTTATGGCTGATAAGGTTAAAAAAGGCAAGAAGGAAGAATCTGCCTGAACTTTGAAGCCTGAAGCCTGAGCAACAAATATGAACGATTAATACGTGGGCTGCAACAAAACCTGTAGATTTTGGTTTTGTTGCAGCCTTTTAGTTTTCTCTCTATCTTTGTGAAATTAAATGTTTTTAATTTAAATCTGCTGGCAATACTAAAAGGGAGAAAAAACTGAGAGGAAATGAGTGTATGAATGGACTGGGCGGAATAGTTATGGTCGTTCAGTTGGTTTTTGCTGTTGTCATCGGGCTGTATTTTTGGGGAATGCTCAAATCGCAACAGGGTAATAAAATCTCCGTTGAACGCGAATCACGTAAAGAACTTGAGAGGCTGCAAAAGATGCGTAAAATCGCTTTAACAACTCCTTTAGCCGAAAAAACTCGTCCTATTCATTTCGAAGAGATTATCGGTCAAAAAGAGGGTATCAAGGCGTTAAGAGCTGCGCTTTGCGGTCCCAATCCCCAGCATGTTTTGATCTATGGGGCTCCGGGTATCGGTAAAACTGCAGCTGCTCGTTTAATTTTAGAAGAGGCCAAGAAAAATCCCCTTTCTCCTTTTAAAGAGAGTGCCTGTTTCACTGAGATTGACGGGGCGACAGCTCGCTTTGACGAGAGGGGTATAGCCGATCCTCTGATAGGTTCAGTCCATGACCCGATTTACCAAGGGGCCGGAGCCATGGGTTTGGCTGGAATTCCTCAGCCAAAACAGGGAGCTGTCACGAAAGCCCATGGAGGCATCCTATTTATTGACGAAATAGGGGAACTTCATCCGATCCAGATTAATAAGCTTCTAAAAGTTTTGGAAGACCGAAAAGTAATTTTAGAAAGTGCCTATTACAGTTCAGAGGATCCGAATATTCCCCAGCATATTCACGATATTTTCCAGAATGGGCTTCCGGCAGATTTTCGTCTTGTTGGGGCCACCACTCGCAGCCCGGAGGAAATCCCGCCTGCCATACGCTCCCGGTGCATGGAAGTTTACTTCCGTGGCTTGCTTCCCGACGAAATTGCGGAGATTGCTCGTGTTGCCGCAGCAAAAATGGATATGACCTTTACTCCGAGTGCCATAGAAGTCATTAAGCAATTTGCCTCTAATGGACGGGAAGCTGTTAATATGGTCCAACTAGCCGCAGGGGTAGCCTTAACAGAACGCCTGACAGAAGTGGACGTGGAAATTGTTGAATGGGTGGTCACTACAGGACAATATACCCCTCGTCCCGAAAGGAAGGTCCCGGCGGAAGCCAGCATAGGAGTTGTTAACGGACTTGCTGTTTATGGCCCTAATATGGGTGCCTTATTGGAACTTGAAGTAACCGCCATGCCTGTTGCCCCAGGTACAGGTAACCTTCTTGTCACAGGGATTGTTGAAGAAGAAGAGCAAGGGAGTGCCGGTAAGAAGATTCGGCGGAAGAGCATGGCCCGCAGTTCCGTGGAGAATGTCCTTACGGTCCTCAGGCGGCAGTTAGGAATTGAGCCGGGAAACTATAATATTCATGTTAATTTTCCCGGCGGGGTGCCTATAGATGGGCCATCAGCGGGAATAGCCATTGCCACTGCCACAGTTTCCGCAATCCTGCAGCAGAAAGTGGATAATTATGTGGCGATGACAGGAGAATTGTCAATCAGAGGAAGGGTGAAACCCATCGGTGGAGTGGCAGCTAAGATTGAAGCGGCAAAACAGGCCGGATGTAAACGCGTTTTAATCCCTAAAGAAAATTGGCAAGAGAGATTTGCTGAATTTGAAGGGGAGATGGAGGTAATCCCTGTGGAAGAGCTTTCCCAGGTTTTGCGGCTGGCGATTTCCGCTGAAATAAGGCTGGAAAAAACAGAAATACGTCCACCTTTGGAAGAAGTTCTAAGTTGTTTAGATTTTGCTGTAAATAAAGTGGTAAACAATGCCTCTGTAAATTTGCCTGAACAAGGCAAAACATGTTAGAATAGATAATGATAAGTTTGGCACACTAGCTGTAGTGTGTCTTTTTCTATAGATCTAATAGGGGGGATATTGATGAGCAAAGAACGTGAATTACCATTGCTTCCCTTGCGCGGAATTCTTGTCTTTCCATATATGGTTATTCACCTTGATGTTGGCAGAGAGCGTTCCATGGCAGCCATTGAAGAAGCGATGCTTGGAGACCGGATCATTTTATTGACTTCACAAAAAGAAACGGAAATTGATTCTCCCACCACGGCAGATTTATATACCATGGGGACCATTGCGGAAATTAAACAACTTCTCAAACTTCCGGGCGGCACCATGCGCGTCCTGGTAGAAGGAATCTCTCGGGGGCATGTCGCCGAATTTCTTCAGGAAGAGCCATTTTTTAAAGTTCGGGTTGAAGAAATCATTGAGAAAAAGAAACCTATGTCTACAGAAACTGAAACACTGATTCGAGGCATGACCCATCAATTTGAAGAGTATGCTAAACTCAGCAAACGAGTTCCTGTAGAAACATTAGGCACTGTTCTCTCCGTCGAAGAGCCAGGCCAGCTTGCTGATATTGTAGCTTCTCATCTCAATCTTAAAGTTCCTGACAAACAAACAATCTTAGAGGCCTTAGAGATAAATGAACGCATCGAGCGTTTAACGGAACTCATTATGCGTGAGATTGAAATCATGGAACTGGAACGCCGCATTGGTTTAAGAGTCCGCAAGCAGATGGATAAAGCTCAGAAAGAATATTATTTACGGGAACAAATCAAGGCGATTCAAAAAGAACTCGGTGATAAGGATGAACGCCAAGTTGAAGCCGATGAATATCGCGAAAAAGTAGCAAAGGCTAAATGTCCAAAAGAAGTTGAGCAAAAGGCTTTAAAAGAAATTGAACGTTTAGAGAAAATGCCTCCCTCCTCTGCGGAAGGTACCGTTGTACGCACATACTTAGATTGGCTCCTGGTCCTGCCTTGGACCAAAACATCCAGAGATAAAATAGACCTGGTGAAGGCTGAGGATATACTTAACGAGGACCACTATGGTTTGGAGAAAGTTAAAGAGCGCATCTTGGAATTCTTAGCGGTCCGCAAACTGACACCAAAAATGAAGAGTCCGATCCTTTGCTTGGTAGGGCCGCCGGGAGTCGGCAAAACGTCCTTAGCGAAATCGATTGCCAGATCGCTGGATCGTAAGTTTGTACGCATGTCCTTAGGCGGCTTGCGCGATGAGGCCGAGATCAGAGGACACCGGCGCACGTATATTGGGGCTTTGCCTGGGCGGATTATTCAAGGGATTCGAACAGCAGGAACACGCAATTCCGTCTTTCTCTTAGACGAAATAGACAAGATGTCTTCAGATTTTCGCGGAGATCCGGCGTCAGCCCTCCTTGAAGTTCTAGATCCTGAGCAAAATGCCAATTTCACGGATCACTATTTAGAGGTTCCTTTCGATTTGTCTCAAACCTTTTTTGTCTTGACGGCGAATACCTTGGATACAATTCCTCGTCCGCTTTTGGACCGCATGGAAGTTATCAGCATCAGCGGCTATACCGAGGATGAAAAGGTCAATATTGCCAAGCGCTATCTCGTTCCGAAACAAAAGAAAGCTCACGGGCTGAAGGAAGATGTTTTGAGCGTTGATGAAGAAATGCTGCTTAAAATCATCCAGAATTACACGCGGGAATCCGGAGTGCGAAATTTAGAGAGACAAATTGCCAATCTCTGCCGTAAGATCGCTGTTCGTTGGGTTAAGGAAGAGTGGGAAGCTCACGATTTAACCCTTGAGGATATTGAAACTGCCTTGGGAGCACCGCGTTATCATTTCCAAGTGGCGGCCAAGGCTCCGGAGATCGGAGCAGTGACAGGGCTGGCCTTCACCGAAGTGGGAGGAGTTGTGCTGACCATCGAGGTGACTCCCTTGCCCGGTAAAGGTCATTTAACCCTGACGGGAAAATTAGGGGATGTCATGAAGGAATCTGCTCAAGCGGCCTGGACCTTCATAAGGGCTTATGCCTTAGAATTGGGAATCGAAGAAGATTTTTATGAGCATACAGATCTTCATATCCATGTTCCTGAAGGTGCTGTTCCCAAAGATGGTCCTTCGGCAGGCATCACCATGGCAACCGCAATGGCCTCCGCCCTTTCTAAACGTGCCGTTCGTGCCGATTTAGCGATGACCGGCGAAATTACACTCCGAGGCAATGTCTTGCCCATCGGCGGAGTGAAAGAAAAAGTCTTGGCGGCCCATCGAGCCGGCATTAAAGTTGTCTTGCTACCGGAAGAAAACCGCAAGGACCTGGAGGAAATTCCCGAGAAGGTACGTAAACTTCTGGAATTCCATTTTGTGAGCCGCATTGAAGAAGTTCTGAAACTGGCGCTTCTCCCCCTGGCTCAATCAGATGAAGTTCAAGATAATGACTCCAGGCACTCCGTATACGGCGCAAAGGGAGTGCCCATCAATAATAACAGACCGGGAGAACGACCGGTAGTGTCATAGCTAAACGTAATAAGCCGGCGGAATAAATCTTCGTTTCCGCCGGCTTAAAATAAACAATGTAAACAATGGGTAAACAATGGTGGGTAAACAATGGGGACGGTTCTTCTGTCTCACTTTTGTATCAACAAGAACAAGGGAGATAAAGGGATGGTTCTGCATGTGACTTGTGAGTTGAATTCTCGACAGAGTGACAGACATAGCTCGTCCTTTTGTCCTCCTTGTCCATATTGAGACAAAGGAACCGTCCCCCTGTCGCACCTTTCGTATCACTTTTGTTTCAAAACAAACAAGTGTAATAAGGAGATAGTTCCCCTTATGTATTAATTTTTATTCGAATGATATTATTATTTAGCGTGATTATACGCAAATTTTTTAAAAGGAAGATGAAGTTTGATAGTTATTCGGAAAGCCGAATATGTGGCATCCGCAGTAAAATATGAACAATACCCAGTCGGTGATTTGCCGGAAATTGCCATGGCTGGGCGGTCTAATGTCGGAAAATCCTCATTAATTAATCGCTTTTTGAGCCGGAAGAACCTCGCCCGAACCGGAAATACACCTGGAAAAACACAGACTCTTAATTTCTATCGTGTCAATGACGCATGGTTTTTAGTGGATTTGCCTGGATATGGGTACGCTAAAGTGGCAAAGTCCGTGAATGCTCAATGGGGTGGCATGATGGAAACCTACTTTAAAAAGCGGGAGTCTCTGCGGGCCGTGATTCAAATTGTTGATATCCGTCATGCACCGAGTCGTGAGGATGTTGAAATGCAGCAGTGGCTTAGGATGAGACAAATTCCAACCATGGTGGTTGCCACAAAGGCCGATAAAATTTCCCGTGGACAATGGCTGAAACATTTAACGATCATCGCCAAGGCATTGGAAATTGATGATGTATCGATGATTTTGCCCTTTTCTGCCCAGACTGGGATAGGGGTTGAGGAGTTAAACGAGTCACTTGAGGAGATGGGACTTGTCTGAGTGAATGGAGCCATTATTAAAATGCCATCAGCACTTTAAAACGTGCTGATGGCATTAAAAGTTCTCGGTTATAAAAGAATTGCCACTCTCGTATAGTTACAGTGAGGAATGATTTGGCAGGTTTAAGCGGGACAGTGAAGGAGGAGAAACGCTTGCGAGATGTGGGAATGCTCATTCTAAGCTTAGGAATAATTCTGATAGGGGCCGAGGCCTTTACGAACAGTATCGAGTGGTTGGGGAAAAAGCTGCACCTTGGCGCGGGAGCTGTGGGGAGTCTTTTGGCAGCTGTTGGGACCGCTTTGCCGGAGACGATTGTTCCGATCATTGCTTTTCTTGGTTTCGGTGAGGGAACAGAGGGGGCAGACATAGGGATCGGGGCTATCCTTGGTGCACCATTCATGCTATCAACCCTGGCTTTCTTTATAACCGGCTCAGCGGTTCTCTTATTTCGCCGGAGTAACCGCCCCTTAAAATTAGAGGCGGAGGTTGTTCAGCGGGATTTGCAGTTTTTTCTTTTAGTATTTACCATCGCCATTTCGGCATCATTTTTAGGGAAACAGCAGTATAAGAACATAGCGGCGTGGTTATTAATTTCAGCTTATATTATTTACGTCTTCCTTACTTTGCGTTCCAACAGGGGTGTGCATAAAGAAGAAAAATTAGCCTCTTTATACGTTGCGCGTAACGTGGATGATCCTAAAATAAGCTCAATTATCTTACAGATTTTCATGGCCTTAGTAGCTATTGTCTTCGGAGCCAATGGCTTTGTTAATGCCGTTCAACCGCTTGCAGTATCTTTGGGGATACCGGTTTTTGTCCTTTCATTAGTAATAACTCCGGTAGCGACAGAGCTGCCGGAGAAGTTTAACAGTGTTCTTTGGATCTTTCGCGGCAAAGATACCTTAGCCCTTGGTAATTTGACAGGCGCAATGGTTTTTCAGAGTTCAGTCATTCCGGCGATCGGAATCATCATGACATCCTGGAAATTGGACCCCTTGGCCCTTTGGAGCGCTTTATTATCCGTTGGTTCTGCGATGATCCCCTTAGTTTCTCTTCGTCGCAAAGGAGCCATCCATCCCACGGGTCTCTTAATGGGAGGTGTCTTTTATCTGATGTTTATTTTGACGGTACTACGTTATTAGAGCCTTACAAGACTGCCTAAACCCTGGACTTTTAAATGCGTGAAAGGGGCCGTGTGAAAACACAGCCGAGAGAAACCGCGGAGTGAAAGGGGGACGGTCCTCTTAACACGAATGTGTTAAAAGGATCGTCCCCCTTTCACATGCACCTTTTTCAGTCCGAGCCGCTGAATTCGGCGATGAGCATGCCTGCGAGGACTAATCCTGCCCCAAATAAGCCTTTAAGGGTTAACACTTCGTCTGCAAGGAAATAGGCCGATAAGCCTGCAAAGACAGGTTCCATAGAAAATATAATGGCGGTATGGGTAGAGGTTGTGAATTGCTGCATTTTCGACTGGACAAAAAAAGCCAGAGAAGTGGCAGGAATGGCGGTCACTAACAGTCCTATCCAAACATTCGCGGTAAAATGCAGTGGAGGTTGAGGTAAAATTACAGAGAAAATTCCGCTTAATATGCTTACCGTAAGGATTTGGAAGCTGGCAAGAACTGTAGCGTTTGTATCCGGAGCAAAACGTCCTACAAGATAAATGTGCAAAGCAAAGCTGACAGCACAGATCAGAACCATGATATCACCTTTGTTGAACTGAAAATGATCTCCTAAGGAAAGTAAGGCTAAGCCGGCTAAAGCGCTGAGGATGCCAAGCATCAGACTGGGGCGCGGGATTTTCTTAGTTGTTAAGGTGACTAAGGCAGGGACAATGACGACGGAAAGCCCGGTAATAAAACCGGTGTTGGAAACAGAGGTGTATTGCAGCCCGATTGTCTGCCATATGTAGCCTGAAGCAAGAAAAACACCGACAGCCATTCCTTTGAGAACGTTTTTTTTGGAAATATAAGCCCTTTGCAGCCAGAGGAAGGGTAATAAGCTGATAAAGGCAAGAAAAAAACGAATGGCCAGAAAAGGAAAGGGTGGAAGATCCGCTATTGCCCATTTCACAACAACAAATGTAAAACCCCAAATAAATGTAATGAGTAATAAGGAAAAATCAGCTCCCTGAGCCCGAGTTATTTTCAACACAATTCAGCTCCTTTGGGCAGTCAACCGCTAAGCGGCATGGATATTTAATAGTATAAAGAAAACTTAGCTGGCGCTAAGCCTCCGGCGAAAGCGGCAGGTTAGTTGCACTTATGCTAGAGGACGAAGACACTGTCTTCGCACGTATAAACTCTTCTTGCAGTATTTAACCAAAAGTTATACTTTCTGATAGTGCGAAAAAGGCCGCTGCGCAAGCGACGCAACAGCCTTTCTGCAATTAGAGATTGTCTTGCAACTGAAACCACGCAATTTTAGTATAACGGAAGGTAAGAGAACTGAAAAGAAGGAAATTTATCTTCTCTCGGGCATAACTATTAACCTATGGTACCTTCAGGGGGTGCTTGCTGTACTGATTGAATGGAATCGTCTGTGGGGACTGTGGCACAGTCGGTACAATATTGCTGCTTAGCCTGGCAGAAAAGATAGTAATGTCGTTCTTCGTCGGCCGCCATTTCGGTTAATATTTTTTGTATTTCCGGTATGGGTATTTTCTGGGCAAGTTCTAGGTAGTGACGATGGGCTTTTGCTTCGTCCTCAATATTATTGTCAAGAAGGGCGCAAAGCTCACTGGTGTAGTTGATGAAGCGAGAGCGCCAGTCAACCCAGTGTCCGCTGCTCAATGAACCGTACCTGGGATCAACCCCCAGATACCTTAAGGCTTGAGCCAGTTTTTCCAGATGACGCATTTCATCATAGGCAATAGGTCTTAACAGAGAATCGAATTCCGGGCGATCCAACAACACAGCCTGGTAAAGATACGTCGTAATTGCGGTTAGTTCTGAATCCGACCCGGCATAGGCCTCGTAGAGCCAAATGGCGTATGTAAAATTTGGTTCAGGTATTTCTCCGGGAGCAGGTTCCTGAGTTCTTGAAACAGGAAGCAGCAGTATCTGACCGGCGTAAATGCGATCGGGATGTTTAAGATGGTTAAGTTGAATAATCTCCGACATCTCGATTGAGTAGGCTCTGGAGATTTTATAAATAGTATCCCCTGCTTGCACTACATAGCGTGCATAATCCATTAGGACTCCTCCTTTTGCTATGGCATAATACACTATATTCGTAAAGTATGCGGCATGGTAATGGAATATTATGGAGATACATGGAATGTATCAGAGTGGTTCTGCGTATCTATAGAACGATAAGAGTTGTCCTAAAGATAGAAAATTCAAAAAGCAGGGAGGAAACTATATGCTTTCATTTGTTCTGAGGGGAATTACAACTGCTTTGCTGGTGACGCTTTTAACTCTTCTCGCTGGAATAGTTTGGGGAGCGATGGGATTAGGGGGGCTGAGCGTTTCTAATCTCGTAGATATTGGACTTCTGGCAAGCTGCTTAATAGGGGGATACCGAGCTTCTCGAGAAAGCGGGGAATTATTGCTGGGTGGAGTTACGGGAGTTGGGTATGTAACAGTAGGGACCCTCTTGTTGGCTTTGTTTCTGCCGATCAGAGTATGGGGCTTTATTCAAGTTTTGGGAGAAGGGGCGATTCTGGGAACTATTGCCGGGGCTTTTGGGGCAGGAGGTTCGCGGCGGGGAAATGTTAGAAGTGCATGGGCAGGCAGGAGGACAAAAGGTGATCAGTGGTCAAATTATAATGAATATGGACGTGAGGAACAGACGGGCCGTGATTTTGAGTGGGATACAAAGGACTTTGACTCATCAAAAGAAACTTTACCCGCCGGTGATGACATAGATGATGATTATTGGAAAACAGACTCGGATAAGGGAGCTTGTGATTCGGATTTAGGGATTGAATCTCGGCTGGATTTTGGAAAGGATTTTGAAAAAGATTATGAAACACATTATGAAACACATCCAGGGGCCAATTCAGGACCGTATTCGGGAGCAAATTTGAAGTCTGATATAGCCGGCCATTTAAGCTCTGATTTTGGAGCGAATTCGGAGATTGATTGGCCCTGGAATAGGAAGCGTGAGAGTGCAAAGCCGCGAAAAACAGAGCCTTTAAAACTTGAGCCATCTCAGGGAATGAAGGAAGATAAACCTTGGTGGGAGTAACTTCTGTGCTTGCATTTAATTAGAAAAAAAGTTAAAAATATATTCCGTCAAATGAATTCCGAGAAATAATTTCCCGAAACAACGTTAAGGAGAAGGAATCATTAATCTTGAGGAGAATTCTGAAAGGAGAATTCAGAATTGAGAACAATGGAGACATAATTGCGAAAGTTCCCTAATGAGAAGGAGGCACTTGATGATGAATTTTCTTGAATTAGCTCAGACCCGCAGAAGTTTGCGTACTTATCTCGATAAGCCTGTAGAGCGTGAAAAGTTGGAATACGTTCTGGAAACAGCCCGTTTAGCACCTTCTTGGAAGAATATGCAATGTTGGCGTTTTATTGTTGTTGAAGACGCAGCAGGAAGAGCAGCGCTGGCCGAGACCATGGGAGAAACAAATCCTGGACGAAAAGCCTTAACGGGAGCGCCTATTGTTATCGTGCTCTGCGCAGTGCCTAAGGAATCGGAAATCTGGGAAGGTAAAGATTTCATGATGCTCGATGCGGGGCTTGCCATGGAACATCTTGTTTTAGCTGCGACAGAGCAGGGGCTTGGCACTTGCTGGCAGGGCTTGTTCACGGAACAAAAGGCTCGAGAAGCCCTGCAGATTCCTGAGGATGTTCGGGTACTAGCCATGACTCCGCTGGGGTATGCAGCGGAGGAACGACGCCCGCGGCCCCGCAAAGCTATGTCGGAGATTGTTTTTCACGGTAAATGGGGTCGGGAATAACAGCAAGATCAGGATGAGGACGAAGGAACGTTAAGTAACATTAAGTAACATGATGGATTTCAGAGGTGGAACTATCCGCCTCTTTTTTTATATCCTCAGACCTCCGTGCCCTGATGCGCTGCCATTGATGAATGAAAGATTAATTTTCCAGGGCGCTAGCATAAGTACGACTAACCAGTTGCTGGCAAGACGAGAAGCGGATGAGCTAATCGTCATACTGCAACTTATTATGCATACTCCTGCTGTGCAGCCGAGTGCCTCTGGAGCCAAACAAGTGCGATAGTCTTCACTGGAAACTATCGGTAGAGCGGGATGAGACCGCCGGCCTTGAATAGCAGCGTTATTGACCGTTGTCCAGCCGGTTAAATGAATATTCTTTGATATGTGGTACAGACTATGAATAAATCGAAGCCTTATATAATGGAGGATTGGCATTGTTGCTTCAGACTGCTCTGCTCGTTATCGCTCTTTCAGCCTTAGGAGCATTCTTGGCAGGAGTTTTACTCTTGGGATTGCTGTTTTTTATAGGCAAACGGTTGTTTCGCACCATTGTCCAGCGGCTTTTCGGCTTGGTGATCGAAAGGCTGCTTGAAGATAAGTATCATGAAAATCTGATGGAGCTATGGAGTGCTGTACGCCGCACTTCGGTACAAACAATCTTGGAAATCAGTTTACGAGCAGAAAAAGGCAAGCTTATTGAACGCCCTCTCGGTTCTCCCAGACGATTTCCTCATTTCGATACTTTAATGTTTGTTCCCGGGCAGATGGCCCGCCTGCCTAAAGAAGCAAACGTAGCTGTTGATATGAAAGTGACTCTTGGGCCCAAAGCACAAAAACCATTAACGATAGAAACTCCCCTGATGATTTCAGGCATGGGGTACGGAATAGGACTCAGTGAACAAGCTAAGCGAGCCTTGGCAAAAGCCGCTAAACAACTTCAAACGGCCACGAATTCCGGAGAGGGTCCTTACTTGGCTGAGGAACGTCAGGAAGCGGGAAAGTTCATTTGGCAAATAAGCAGAAGCCCCTGGGGGCATTCTCCTGAGGCTATAGCAGCGGCAGATATGCTCGAAGTTCAGATGGGACAGGGGACACGTATGGGTCCTTTTACCGTTGAACCCAATGCTGTCAAGGGAAAGGCTCAAAAACTCATGGGTATCTCTCCCGTGGAAACATTAGTTACCCCTGCGGTAATCCCGGGAATTCAAAGTCCCTGGGATTGGATCAAGTACGTTAAGGATTTAAGAGGAGAAGCAGGAGGTATACCTATTGGCCTCAAACTCATGGCCACCGGTGCGATCGAAAGAGATTTAGCAGTGGCTTTAGAGGCGGGCTTTGATGTGATTGTTGTTGACGGGGCCCAGGGCGGCGCCTCGGGGGCTTCTCCCATGATTTGTGATGATTTAGGGATTCCCAGCTTACTAGCCTTAGTTCGGGCGGAACGATTTCTTTGTGAGCAAGGTGCCCGTAAAGAGGTGAGCCTGGTTGTTGCCGGTGGGTATGCGACCAGCGGTGAATGTTTGAAAGCCTTAACTCTGGGAGCCGATGCGGTCTATTTAGGAACCGTTCCCTTGTTTGCCTTAGTACACCGGCAAATTCATAAAATACTTCCCTGGGAACCTTTAACTCAATTGGTTTGGTACAATTCTCCCTATAAAGATCGGCTTGACATTAATTTAGCCAGCCAAAGCGTTGCCAACGTTTTCAAGTCGATGACTTTGGAAATGGAGGAAGGTGTACGGGCTTTGGGAAAAACGTCTTTGTCTGAGCTGGGCCCCAATGACCTTGTAGCTTTGGATGATTGGACGGCCAAAGTAACCGGAGTAAAACCTGCTTATACATACCAGGAAGTGTTTGGTTCCAAAAAATGACAGCAGAGCCCATGAACTAACGAATTCTACATCTTAAGGACGGCGAGTACCAAGGTTGTCGATACTGATTCCTGAATGCTGAGTCCTAATGCCGCCCAAAATGGTTACAATAAAATAAAAGGACTAAACCCTATAAATTTTGACATTAATTAACCTTCTGAGTATAATGTATTCAAATCAAATATTGGTAAACCCGGTGATTGTGAGGAATAGCATCAGGATACCGTTCAGAGAAAAGACTAGGAGCTGAGAGGTCTTTACGGTAAAGTGCTTGGGTCGCACAGGAGGGGCAGAGGGGAACGGAGTACTTTCTGACGGAAAACCCGTTAGGTAAATGAGAGTGAAATGCCATGCTGTAAGGTTGTTTCACTGAAATAAGGTGGTACCACGATCGCTTTTCGTCCTTTATCAGGATGGAAAGCGTTTTTATATTCAATTTTGGGAAGGGGTTTTGAAATAATATCATGGATGAAACTAAGAAAACGGAAATGATAGAGATGGCTAAGGCTTATGACTCGAGCCAAGTTGAGGGAAAGTGGTATCAATTCTGGGAGGAGAATGGATTTTTTCATTCGGAGGTCGATGACACGAAAAAGCCTTTCAGTATTGTCATGCCGCCGCCGAATGTTACGGGAGCTTTACACTTGGGCCATGCCATGGATGGAACGATCCAAGATATTTTAACAAGATATAAACGGATGCGCGGCTTTAATACTCTTTGGCTGCCCGGAACAGATCATGCTGGGATCGCTACTCAAGCGAAAGTAGAGGCTCAGATCGTTAAAGAAGGTACAAGCCGGCAGGAACTTGGGCGGGACAAATTCCTGGAACGGGTCTGGGATTGGAAACAACAGTATGGCGGACGCATTACCCAACAACTTCGGCGTTTAGGGGCTTCCTGTGACTGGGACCGAGAACGGTTTACTATGGACGAAGGCTGTTCAAAAGCGGTGCGGGAAGCTTTTGTATCCTTGTATCGTAAAGGTTTGATATACCGCGGGAATTATATCGTCAATTGGTGTCCAAAGTGTCATACCACCATTTCCGATATCGAAGTGGAGCATGTGGACAGCGAAGGACACTTGTATCATTTGAGTTACCCTGTAAAAGACAGCTTAGAAACCTTGGTTGTTGCCACCACAAGGCCGGAAACGATGCTGGGGGATACGGCAGTGGCTGTCCATCCGGAGGATGAGCGATATCAGCATTTAATCGGCAAAACCCTGATTTTGCCTTTAGTGGACCGGGAAATCCCGATTATCGCCGATGAGTATGTGGATCGGGAGTTTGGCACCGGCGCTGTGAAAATTACCCCGGCTCATGATCCTAACGACTTTGAAGTAGGGCTGCGTCATCAGCTTCCCCAAATTGCCGTAATGGATAAAGAAGCCAGAATGAATGAACAGGCTGGAAAATATCAAGGGCTGGATCGCTTTGAAGCTCGCAAGGCAATTGTCGAAGACCTGAAAACAGCAGGAGTCTTGGTTAAAATTGATAACCATGCCCATGCTGTAGGTGAATGCTATCGTTGTTCGACGGTGATTGAACCTATGGTCAGCAAACAATGGTTTGTGAAAATGGAGCCTTTGGCCAAGCCGGCCATCGAAGTTATTAACGACGGGCGTCTGGGGTTTGTGCCGGACCGTTTTGATAAAATCTATCTGGGCTGGATGGAAAACATTCGTGATTGGTGTATTTCGCGTCAGCTGTGGTGGGGACATCGTATACCGGTATGGTATTGTGAGGATTGCGGTCAGGAGATCTGTGCGCAAGAAGACCCGACGAACTGTCCCTCTTGCGGAAGTGAGCATCTGAAGCAAGATCCGGATGTCCTGGATACTTGGTTTTCCTCGGGACTTTGGCCTTTTTCCACCATGGGCTGGCCGGAAAAAACACCGGAATTGCAGCAGTTTTATCCGACAACGGTGTTGGTTACCGGCAGGGATATTATCTTTTTCTGGGTCGCGCGCATGATCTTTATGGCTATGGAATTTATGAAAGAAGTGCCTTTCCCGAAGGTAATGATCCACGGCCTGGTGCTCGATGCAAAAGGCCGTAAAATGAGCAAGTCTCTGGGCAACGGGGTTGACCCCATTGAAGTGATTGAACAGTATGGAGCGGATACGCTGCGTTTCATGTTAATTACCGGCAACACCCCGGGCAATGATTTGCGCTTCCATCCGGAACGACTGGAAGCAACACGGAATTTCTGCAATAAGATTTGGAATGCTTCCCGCTTTGTTCTGATGAATTTAGAAGACTACGAGGCCGGGCCGCGGGGAGAACTTACCCTGGCAGACCGCTGGATCTTAACGCGTTACGCCTCCACCATCGAGAAAACCACAGAAGCTCTGGAAGCCTTCGATCTGGGCGAGGCCGGCAGAATTCTCTATGAATTTATTTGGAATGAATTCTGTGATTGGTATATTGAACTCAGTAAGCCCCGGCTCTATAACAAAGAAGATGCTCTCGCCCGACACACCGCTCAGTCTATTCTCCTCGAAGTTCTTGAAGGGACACTGCGTTTGCTGCATCCCTTTATGCCCTTCCTGACGGAGGAAATCTGGCAAAACCTCCCCGTTCAGGGCAAAAGCATTATGATGCAGTCATGGCCCGAAGTACCAGCCTATCATGACGAAGAGGCCGTGAAAAGCATGACTCTTCTAATGGAGGCGATTAAAGCAATTCGTAATATCCGAGCTGAAATGAAAGTATCGCCCGGCCAAAAAGTAGAGATTCTGATGCTTGCCTCCGATGCAAACCAACGCCGGGTTTTGGAAAATGGAAAAGCGGATATTCTAAAGTTAGCCGGTGGGGCGAGTGTGGAACTGTTCGAAACCATGGCTGAGAAACCCTCACAGGCAGCAAGCGCTGTTTTAGAAGGAGTGGAAATTTATCTTCCTCTGAAAGGCCTTATGGATCTGGATAAGGAAATAGCCCGTTTAGAGAAGGAGATAACCCTCGTACTTGGTGAACAAAAGGTTCTGGAAGCCAAACTCAATAATCCGGGCTTTGTCGGCAAGGCGCCGGCAGCTGTTGTGGCTAAAGAACGCGAAAGGGCGGAAGGCTTAGCCGCTCGAAAAGCAGCTTTAGAAGAACGTCTGAAGGAATTGCAGCAGAGTTAATACGTTACAGGGGGGAAACGAGATGAAATCAATGGAACTTGAGCATACGTACCAAGCTAGTCTTGATTACCTTGTCAACCTAACAACTTTTGGGATGAACTTTGGCTTGGAGAGAATCCGAGAACTGCTTAAAAGGTTAGGGAATCCGGAAAAGAAACTGCAGGTTGTTCATGTGGGGGGGACCAATGGCAAAGGCTCTACGACAGTTATGGTTGCCCGAATATTACGGGAAGCGGGTTATAAGGTCGGTGTTTTTACCTCTCCTCATCTCCATGATTATCGTGAGCGTATAACGATCAATGGACAAATGATTCCTAAAGAATGGGTAGTTCAGATGATTTCCATTCTCCGTCCCCATTTGGAGGATATGGTTGCCGAAGGATTTGAACACCCTACAGAATTTGAGGTAAGTACCGCCCTGGCCTTCCTTTATTTCGCTCAAGAAGAAATTGATTATGCAATCGTTGAAGTTGGCCTGGGAGGAGCTATTGATTCCACCAACGTGGTAACTCCTCTAATTTCGGTCATTACCAATGTAGCCATGGATCATATGGATTATCTGGGTCCTGATGTGGTATCTATTGCCAAAGTTAAGGCGGGAATTATTAAACCGGAGTCTTTGGTCGTCACAGCAGCTCAGGATCCTGATGTTATTCAAGTGTTGCGTGATACGGCGAAAGCCAACAATGTACCCCTCTTTATCGTGGGTGAGGATGTTCACTGGGAAAGTATATGGAGCGGTGAACTGGAACAGGAATTTGATCTTGTGGGGCTGCATTCTACGTATTATAAATTACGTCTGCATCTTATTGGGCCTCACCAATTGCGCAACGCTGCAACGGCCGTGACGGTCTGTGAACTTCTGCAAAGCAACTGCGGAGTGATTATTCCGCGGGAAGCTGTCTATGCCGGGCTGCGTAATGTTGAATGGCCGGGACGATTAGAAATGCTTTCTCTTAATCCTAAAATTCTTTTGGATGGGGCTCATAATGTTGATGGGGCCCGAGCCTTAGCAGAGGCGCTTCCGCTTTATTCCCGGGACCGCCTTATCCTCTGTATGGGAATGCTGGCAGATAAGGAACGGGAAAAGGTTGTGGATATGCTTGTACCCATGGCGGAAGAGATTGTTATAACCCGTCCCAATTCTCCGCGGGCTGGGGATTGGTTAGCCTTAGGGAAGCTTGCTGAACAGCACGGACGTCCGGTTCAATGTATTGAAGATCCTAAAGAGGCCGTTATCTACGCCCTGAGTCGTCTGGGAGAAAAGGACATGCTCTGTGTTACGGGTTCCCTCTACATGCTTGCAGATGCCCGTCAAGCCCTAATTGAGGAGTTAAAGAAAAAATAACATTCACTTAACATAGTTTTAGAGCAAGGGCCTGATACTTGCCGCCTTTTTATGAACTGTTTCGAAAAACTTAATATATTTTTTACACAAACCCCCAAAGATTTGATACAATGTTTCGTGGAGTGTCCTAGTGATTTTTGGCTTTCCAGGAGAATTGAAAAAATAGGTTGGGGGTTATTTCGTATGTTCGGTTTGTCACCAAAAGAGGATAAATTTTATTTACTCTTCACCCAAAGTACCCAGATCGTCTCCAAAACCTTAATAAGGCTCCAAGACATCATGCAGCAAGACTCTGTTTCCTCGGAAGATGCGGCTCAAATGCATCGATTCGAACATGAAGCAGATAATGTCACAAATCAAATCATGGAACGTCTTAACTCTACCTTTATCACACCCCTAGATCGTGAAGACATCTACAAACTTGCGCAAGTATTGGATGATATCGTCGATTTCGCCGAAGGCACCGTAGAACGCATGCTCTTGTACCGAACAGGAAAACCTTCCCTTGGAGCTCAGGAACTGGTACATTTAGTGGGACTGGCAACTCAGCAAATCCAAGCGGCTTTTGCGTGTTTAGGCAACATTCATTTTAAGAAAACCACGATTTTGGCGGCCGCTGAAGAAATCTATCATTTAGAGAGCGCCGGAGACAAGCTCTATCGCCAGGAAGTGGCGAGACTCTTCGAATTTGAGAAGGATCCTATCGAAATTATTAAGTGGAAAGAGATTCTAGAGCATATTGAAACGACGCTGGATCACTGCGAATCTATCGCCGATCTTCTCAAAAGTGTGGTTCTGAAATATGACTAATATTGGCGCATTGTTAGTAATTGTTGTCTTTTTAGCCTTAACCTTTGACTATATTAATGGATTCCATGACACTGCCAATGCCATTGCCACCAGCGTATCAACACGGGCCTTGAGTCCTAAACATGCCGTTGTTTTGGCTGCGGCCTTTAATTTACTGGGTGCTTTGGTCAGTACAGGAGTGGCCCAAACCATTGCTAAGGATATCGTTTCACCGACGTTAACGACGCAAGAGGTCATTATAGCGGGTTTGCTGAGCGCCATTACTTGGAACCTTTTGACTTGGTATTTAGGAATTCCCAGCAGTTCTTCCCATGCAATTGTCGGAGGAATTGCCGGTGCGGCGGCAGCGAAAGCCGGATTTGCAGTTCTGCATTGGGAAGGCTTAGGCAAAATCATTACGGCCTTAATTTTCTCTCCGATTATCGGTATGATCTTAGGTTTTATCATTATGAAAGTGTTGAACATATTTTTCGGCAGTTTTTCACCATCGCGAGTTAATCATGGATTTAAGAAAATGCAGCTTCTTTCCGCAAGCATGCTAGCCTTTAATCATGGTTCCAATGATGCCCAAAAATCCATGGGGATTATAACAATGACTCTCATTGCCACAGGAATTCAGGCTCAGACAGTTCTGGCGCCTCCCCTTTGGGTTAAACTGGCTTGTGCTCTGGCTATGTCCCTTGGGACTGCCGCTGGGGGATGGAAAATCATTCATACCATGGGTGGCAAGATTTTTAAACTTGAACCTATCAACGGCTTTGCCGCAGATTTAAGTTCTTCCATTGTTATTTGGACTGCTACGGTATTTCCAAGCCTGCACCTCCCGGTATCGACGACGCATGTGGTTTCGGGTTCGATTATGGGGGTGGGCAGTGCGAAGAGAGTTTCGGCTGTACGCTGGGGCATTGCCCAACAAATGCTTATCGCTTGGGTTGTGACAATTCCCACAACTGCGGCTATTGCTGCCTTATACTATTTCGTTGTTTCGAGAATAATGTAAAAAAAAGAAATTTAAGAGGGGTCTGCAATAAACGACTGAAAGTTTACTGCAGACCTCTTTTGAATTTTGAAGTCTATTTTTTGAATTCATAACATATCTTCCGTTAGAAGGGTTGTCCGGCCCTGCGGAAGGGGAAGAGGCATGAAAAACTTTGAGCGTCTGCGCATCCTCGCGGCGTTGGTCTTGGGAATCATCGGCCTAGGTTTATTGACTTGGGGAATCGGAAAAGTATACTTAGAACTTGTCGGGCATTCGGGAGGAATAACTGCTCAAAAAGTAAAAAACGGCGGCCGCCCAGCAGATCAAACAGATATCTTCGTGTTGTCTAAAGCAACGTTTTGGACCTGCCAGATTGGTATTTTTAAAAGCGAAGAAAATGCTCAGTCTTGTCTAAAACAACTTAAGGAATTGTCCTATTCCGGTGGGATAATCAGTCATAATCCCTGGATTGTTGTCCTTGGCTTAGGTCACACAGCCGAGGAATTAAACGGATTGAAGCAGGCTCTGGCAGAAAAGGGAATCCACGCCTTAATCAAACAAGTGAAACTTCCGGAACGGACATTTCGAGTGACAGGAAATGGCTCTCACTTGACGATGGAACTTCTGGCCAATGTAAATGCAATTTTGCAGGAGGGGATTAATTCTCAAAGATTAGCCGAAGAATTTCAACTATGGAACAGTCTTGCCGGAGATTATTCTCCATCACAATTAGTTCAGCTTCACAATATCTATAATCTGCTTCGAGAGAAAAGTGATCCGGAAGAACAACATTTACTTGGATTATCCTTGTATTTTGAAGCAATGAGGATTATAAATAAGTTTTCTGGAAATAATAGTTAGTAGGCCGAAAAACATCCAAGTTAGGATCTAAAATGGTAATCGGTAATATTCTGAAGATTACAAATTGGAACTATTTGCGTTTTTGGTCAATAGTGATATAATTAACATAACTATCTATATTAATTATCAGATGAGAAATGAGGGAACTTATTGAAAACGCTAAAAATCCCGGAGGCCACGATTATTCGACTCTCAGTTTACTCACGACATCTGACAGACGTCGATAGAAAAGGAATAATTACCACCTCATCAGGGGATATCGCAGAAGGAGTCGGTGTCAGCCCCGCACAAGTCCGGAAAGACCTGGCTTATTTTGGAGAGTTTGGAACAAGGGGTGTGGGGTATAACGTCAAAGATCTCCGTCAACATATTCTTAGAATTCTTGGTTTAAGTGTTGACTGGAGTGTTGCTTTGGTCGGGGCCGGGCACTTAGGTTTGGCGTTAAGTTCATACAAAGGCTTTCGTGAGAGAGGGTTCATTATCACCAGTATTTTTGATTCGGATCCAAGCAAGGTCGGAACAAAAATCGGTGATGTGGAAGTCTTGCCGATTGAACAACTGGAAGAAATTACGAGACAAAACCAAACGCAAATCGGTATTATAGCCGTACCATCGGCGGTAGCTCAAGATATTGCAGATAAACTTATTAAAGCCGGCGTGCAGGCAATCTTGAATTTTGCACCGGTAGTTTTGAATGTTCCGCCTGAGATTGAGCTGCGTAATGTTGATCTTGCCGTTAATCTTGAAGTACTTACCTTTAACGTAGGGGCCCAAAGATTTTAGGCTTGAAACGTGCCGAACTATTTCTATACTAATACTTAAATACTCAAGGCCAATGAGTTCGGGGAAGGCAGTGAAGTGCGTGAACCGTTCTCATTGTTGTTTCCAAAAACGGTTTATGCGATTATTTTTGCTATCTATCTACCCATACCAGCAATTATGTTAATTAAGTAAGTTTTGATAAATGCAGTTACATAAATATAATACCGTCAATTTAATAAATATAATACCAACATAATTTATTCGGTTTTTTAAAACCCCCATTTCTATAAGCGGGGGTGGGCCCTTCGTAAACTTCAGGTGGGGTAGAGTCCCTATCTGAACTCCGATGTTCAGCTTTAACTGAACGTGTTCACTAACATAGCTACTGGCGTCTGCCCAAAGATACAGCTAATATAGCTAATAAGATACCTCTATGGAGATTGTGCTGTTGTACATTAAGGCGTTTGTGTCATATAATAGAGCATAAGAAGTGTGTCAAGGGTTCCGCCGCTGGGGTCTGGACCGAGCGACACAGGTTGGAATACCAACTACACCGTGTGGGACAAAAGCCCCGTGGAAGTTCTTTAGAACGGCTGCGGGGTTTTAAGTACTAGTTAGTCTAGTTTCGCCAGAGGAGGAGAAAGATGGGTCGCGACGAGGGTAAAAGAAAAATAACAGTTTATGACACAACCTTAAGAGATGGAGCTCAGGGAGAAGGGATTCATTTTTCGACTCAGGACAAGCTGAGTTACGTCGAACGGATTAAGGAGATGGGCAGCCTCTATGTGGAAGCAGGCTGGCCGGGAGCTAATCCGAAAGATGATAATTTTTTTCAGCTTTTAAAAGAGCAGAACATTCCCATGACACATATTGCTGCCTTTGGGAGTACTTGCAAAGTCAATGAGTCTCCGGAAAATAGTGAGATTCTACTTAAGTTGGTGGCTTCCGGAGCTCAAACGATCACCATCTTTGGGAAGGCTTGGGATCTGCATGTCCGTGATGTCTTGAGGACAAACTTAGCGGAAAACCTCCGTTTAATCCGTGAATCTGTTTCCTTCCTGGTCCAACAGGGCCATGAAGTTTTCTTTGATGCAGAACATTTTTTTGATGGATTTAAGGAGAACCCGGACTATGCTCTGAAGTGTATTAAGATGGCTCTCGAGGCTGGGGCAGCGATATCTATCTTATGTGACACCAACGGCGGGTGTTTGCCTGCTGATATCGCCCGGGGCGTCGAAGCAGTTATGCAGGAATTTGCTCCTCGAGAATTAGGAATTCATGTTCATAATGACAGTGGATTGGCAGTGGCTAATTCACTGGTGGCGGTGGAAGCCGGGGTAACTCAGATCCAAGGGACTTGGAACGGATTTGGTGAACGCTGTGGGAATGCCAATTTAAGTACTTTGATTCCGCTCTTGCAGGTCAAAGGGAACTATACCGTCCTTTCGGAATCGGCACTTCATAAGATCACCCCATTTTCCCGATTTGTTGCGGAACTCTCCAATGCTCCCTTTGATGAGAAGCAGCCCTACGTGGGGCGCAGTGCCTTTGCTCATAAAGCAGGGATGCATGTCGATGCAATTCTCAAAAATCATCGTACGTTTGAGCATATGGATCCGCTGGATGTAGGAAATGAGCGTCGAATATTGATCTCAGATCAGGCCGGGAAAGCAAATATCTTAGAACGTCTTCGCCGTTTTGCTCCGGATATTCTTAAAGAAGATCCCTTAGTAGAAAAGGCCATGTTGGAGATTAAGGACATGGAGAACCATGGATTTCAATTTGAAGCGGCAGAGGGAAGCCTTGATCTGCTGCTGGTGCGTATATTAGGTCGCTTCAGCACACCTTTTGAGGTGTTAGATTACCATGTTTGGAGTGATCCGCTGCGCGGTGAACTTGATTCGGTGGCTGTTGTTAAAGTTAAGGTGGGGGAACAAACCGTGCATATTGCCTCAGAAGGAAACGGCCCGGTAAATGCCTTGGATACGGCTTTAAGGCAGGCCTTGGCAAGTTTCTTCCCCATTCTGGAAAAGAGTGAACTGGTCAATTACAAGGTGAGGGTTTTAGATGGATCGCGGGGCACCGAGGCTATCGTTCGGGTTATTATCGATACTCGTTTGGGGCGCGAGGTTTGGGGGACCATTGGGGTCTCCAACAATATTCTTAAAGCCAGTGCCCAAGCTTTGCTTGATGCAATCAATTGGACGATTTGGAAGTTTGAAGGAGGAGCGTGTTAGGGGACCGTCCCAACACACATGATCGCAAGACCTAAACGTCTAAACGTCTACTTTGAACCCTAAATTTACTTCACTCGCCATTTTACCGCCATGAACCCCCCAGTTTTCCAAAGGTGGTTCATGAACCACAATAGTAATGTCTTCTCCGTCAATGCCGGGGTTGTTTTGAAGATTGCGGACTATAGCAGAGTAAAGAAGCCTCTTTGCTTCAGGGCTCCTGCCCTTGAATACTGTCAAATCTATAATGGTACATTGATCAGTTTTAGTATCAGAGAACTCAAAGTGTTCATTATCCAATTCGTAGAGCCGCTGGTTCCGATCGTAATCAGGAATTTTAAACGATTCCACTAACGCAGAATGAACCCCGTCTAAAATCGCTTTTTTATACTCAGTACTTCTTCCTTTTAGAATTTCTACCTTAACTAGGGGCATACCACTTACCTCCTCCAGCTTGAGATTTCTATATTTAGATCTTCGTCAAACTGGAATAAATAACCTTCTGAGTCTTATAATTAAAATTATGAAAAAGAGCTGCCATTTGGCAGCTCTTCACTGTTGACTTAAATTAGTACGTATTAAATGGCCGATAATAGTTAATTAAAGTTAATGCCAAATAAATTATGCCGCATACAATAACTATTGCAAATTTGCTTAATTTGAAGGGCCATACATTAACTGGAATAATAATTGTAGCCCATACCCCAATTATAGCTCCAATTTTAAGGGTATTCTTCAGAAAGGATCGATGAGTTTTTAACCATGAACGCTTTTCATTAAATAAATCATTCAATATAAATCCCTCCCCCTCTCCCTATTATAAACTATAACCATATTGCCCTCTCTGATGTTGTCCTGTAACAAAGGTTTAAACTTTAGCTTCATATTGTTTAAAGAGATATCTCTTTATGAGAAAGCCTCTTGATAAACCTCCCATAGCTGCTGCACAGGCATGTACGTAGTTACCGGAAGTATTCTGTACTAAGTGAATATTTCCTACAAGAGTCCCAAATATTATAAATAATAGAGATTCTGCGAACATACTAATAAACAAGCATTTAATTACAAAATAATCGTTTCCAAGTATCTTAGGACTATGATACATCACTAATCCTAAGAATGCACTATAGCCAATATATGATAAAATTCCTAATAGGGGACTTCCTTCCTTAATAAACATCATACTTGACGCTTGGAAAAAGGTAACGGTTGTAAGATGGAAAAATTTCATGATCTCAACAAATATACCTACAGGTATGGCCCCTAATATTGATAACAGCATAGCAATTAAAGGTTTATCATACTGCAACTTCACATTTACAACTCCCTTTATTATTTATGTTGTTATTATTGATTTTTACGCAAATAAAATACTATTTTTCTATACTGTTGTCCCTATATCTGCAAAATGCCATAATTGTTAACGAGCAATTATGGCATCGGTGTTTTTAAAAGGCAAGCGTCAATAAAGTGAAGAGAATACTGGCCCACTATGGGTTTCGATTATTGGGTCTTTAGCGAAGGTTATTTTGAGTATATTTTGGATTCGCATCTTTAACCAAGTAACTCTTATATTTGTGTATAGAAAATACTTGCGAAGAAATGATAATAGCAAAAACCATGAAGGAGTTAATATGGCAGAAGTAAAATTTGACAAGCCTTTAATTGCTATGTTTCTATCAATAATCGGTGCTATACCTGCGGGAATATTCTCTGAAATAATGATTTACTTTCATTTCACTACAATATCTGCTCCAAAGGCAACAAGCATGATGTTTATAAGGGAAGGTAGCCTTGCGCTAGGAGTTTTATCTCACATAGGATACAGCGCAATATTAGGACTGTTCTTGTATTACACTCCTAAATTCACCGGAATCGATCATTACTTAATTAAAGCAGTTTTTATTAGTATGTTTGCTGAGGCTGTACTTTTTATTGTTTTCGGAACCTTTATGAGAAATGAATATATGATTCAAAATGCAGCTGGTAACTATTCACAAGCATCAGCTGCAGCAATTGCGGGTCTTGTTAGAGGTTATCTGATTAAGCGATATCTATTCAAGAAACCAAATTTCTAATTTAACAAAAAATGGTATTTTGCTAAAAAACAGCATCTATTGACACAGAAGTATCCAATGTCATTGCAAATTGCTTCGGCTAAACTCCCAGATAGCGAACCAATCTTTGCGCATGAATTAGAAATCTAGAGCAGCATCCATCTCCTCATGCTGTATACTTAACTTTAACCTCCAACGAATTGTTTTGGATCTATTGTTATTTCGTGACGAGGGATCAATTCCAGACTAAAGGGCTTAATCAACTCCTGGGCATTTAATGGAAAAGGTTCAGGAAGGATTCCCGCCCAATATCCCAGCCAGCCTACAACTTGTTGGGGAGCTATGCCGGCCTTTCGTAGCGCATACAGGCTTACATCACCATGTCGTTTGGAAAGCCGGTGACCGTCCGGGCCTAATAAAATAGGGACATGTGCATATTCCGGAATGGGCCAATGAAGTGCATGAAAAAGGGCAATTTGTCGTGCGGCTGAAACTAGTAAGTCAGAACCGCGAAGCACATGCGTAATGTTCATCATGGCGTCATCAACAACGACGGCTAATTGGTAGGCATGTACGCCATCACGACGTCTGACAATAAAATCACCCAACGTTTTTCCGGGTTTGTAATTTTGAACACCGTAACAAAGATCATGGAACGTGATAGTCCTAGGTTTTAAATTAAAACGCAAACTATAGGGTTCTCTTTGTTTTCGATGCTCAACTTCTCTGGAGGATAGCTTGCGGCAAGTGCCTGTATATTCTGAAGCAATATCTATGCCTTGGGGGGCTGAAGCAGAAGCCCGGATATCTGCCCGAGAACAAAAACAGGGATAGACTTCATCGTTCTTTGACACCAACGTGTGAAGTGTGTCGAAAGGACCGTCCCTTTACACGATTTTCGTCGACAGAATTTCAGAAAAGTTGTATAATGTATACAATATACATACTTAACTATAGTTTGTATACTTGCTTAAAGATTGGAGGAGATGTGGCATGCGTCAGGAGAAAGATTTAATAGGGGTTCATGATGTTCCCGATGATGTCTATTATGGAATTCAAACACTGAGGGCGACCGAAAATTTTCCGATTACAGGGTATCATCCTCACCGAGAATTAATCCGGGCTCTGGGCATGGTTAAAGGGGCTGCTGCTGAAGCTAATATGTTTATTGGTTCTCTCAGTCCCGCTATCGGCAAGGCTATCGTTGAAGCTTCTAAGGAACTTATTGATGGGAAGTTTCATGACCAGTTTGTAGTTGATGTAATTCAAGGCGGGGCTGGAACCTCAATTAATATGAATGCCAATGAGGTCATTGCTAATCGGGCTATCGAGATTCTTGGGGGTAAAAAAGGCGAGTACTTTAAAGCTCACCCTAATGTTCATGTGAATATGGCTCAAAGCACTAACGATGTCTTTCCTACGGCAATTCGAATTGCCTGTTTAAATGTTGCCATGGATTTAATGAAGGCTTTAGATGAATTGCGTCAATCTTTGGAGGAAAAAGCGCAGGAATTTGACGGTATTATTAAAATGGGGAGGACCCATTTGCAAGATGCGGTGCCTATTCGCCTTGGTCAGGAATTCTCGGCTTATGCTCATATGATGGGACGTGACCTTAAGCGCTTGAAACAGGCTATGCAGGCCCTTGAGGTAATGAATATGGGCGCGACCGCGGTAGGAACGGGCTTGAATGCTGATCCGAAGTATATTGAAAAGGTATCTGAACGTTTAGTTGAATGGACAGGCCTGCCAATGAGGATGGCCGAAGATTTGGTCGATGCAACACAGAATACGGATGCCTTCATGGAGGTTTCGGGAGTCTTAAAAACCTTAGCCGTTAATCTTTCCAAAGTGGCAAATGATTTGCGCCTTATGGCTTCAGGGCCGCGAACCGGCTTGAATGAAATTAATCTGCCTCCAATGCAGCCGGGATCTTCGATTATGCCGGGCAAAGTAAACCCAGTGATGGCTGAAGTGGTTAATCAAGTATCTTTTCAGGTGCAGGGAAATGATTTTACAATTGCCTTAGCTTGTGGTGCTGGGCAGCTTGAGCTTAATGTTATGGAGCCAGTAATCGTGTTTAATTTGCTTCAATCCCTGGATATTTTGCGCAACGTTATTCGCGTTTTTCGAGAACGCTGTGTGGCAGGGATCACAGCAAATGTGGAACGATGCCGGAATATGGTGGAAAACAGCGTTGGAATTGTCACTGCCATCAATCCGCATGTAGGATATGAAGTGGCCTCCGGAGTGGCCAAGGAAGCGATTATGAGCGGCCGGCCCGTTCGTGATATTGTACTGGAAAAGGGAGTCTTAACTTCGGAGGAACTGGATTTGATTTTACATCCTTATGAAATGACCAAACCAGGTATTGCCGGTGCGGAACTGTTAAAGAGAAAATAACCGAAAGGCCAATAGATGTTATCAAGTGACGTCATTGATGATCGCGTTTGCAACGTTGATTGTCTTAATATGACGTGACGTGAAAAGCAAAAGCAGCCCATCCATGGAGAGCATAATGTGTTAGAGGCACATTATGCTCTTTCTAGTTTTTATTAAAGACTTACTACTATAGGCATGCGGGAAAATTGAATGGACAGGAATCCATTATTTTACTTACTTAGAAGGAATATTCATGAGCCTGTAGAAAATATAAAGATTATACCTGCTGCTTTTTCCCTGCGTTATATCAAATTTTATCGTGGAAAGCAAAATTAGTTACAATAGGAAAATTGCCGACTATTGACTTTAGCATCGGTCCGTTTGAGTGAGTTAATATAATAGGACTAGTGAGGATATCAACGGCGTAGAAATATAGAAGTACAAAAAGAAATATAAAATAAAATCGGAGAATCATACCAAAATGCTTCTGCTTTGTGAATTAGGAGGGGCGGATAATAAATAGTATTGGATTTAATCACTGGGCATGGGTTATGACGTATCGATAGTTACATGAAAGCGAAGGTTATCCATTTGGGGAATTTCGTATTTAGTAATCTTGCTCCATGAACAAATAAGTATAATTAACCAGAAAGAGGTGTTTGCTAATATGTTTAAAACTATCCGAAACTCCTTGGTAGTTGTCTTAATATTCTTACTTATTTCCTCCACCAACGTTTTTGCTTTGCCCCTATCCCATGGCTGGCCAGACCCACTATCTACTCAAATTGTTGGAGATCGATTAGTTATGTCCAGCCCAACCACAGGAACTTTCCACTACAAATTATTTGGTGTACATGGCATAGACATAACTTCTGAGGTCCCTGCTTCCGATCTAACGGTAGACGCGAGAATTTCCACAGATGGTTGGGAAAATGGCGGAGGAAGAGCCGCTGCCAGCTTAGATCCCCTAACTGGGACCTGTACCCTGACCTATAATTTTTCTGAAGCCGACAAATACATTAAAATTTTCTTAACGCCCAGATATTGCAGCGGAGACTCGAAAACTTTAATCATAGGCAATTCTGATGCAGATAGCCTTAAAAGGGTCGATGGAATTCATTTTCTTTCCGATTCTTTAACTAAGACCGGACCCAACACTGCCACCTTCAAATATCAAATAATCAATTTCATAAATGATATTACTCAAGAAATTCCCGCTTCCGAGATCGAAGCGTTTTCATCAATTGATTCAAGTGTTGATTTAGATCCCTCCACAGGAACAGGTATCATAACCTTTAATACCTCCGAGACGAATCAGCTTATCAGAACCACGCTTAGAGATAAACGGACAGGAATAACTGCTGTCTTAAATACATTAGGGTTAGACCCAGTTCCGGATCCAGTTCAAACTACAACTTCTTCGGCAATATCAGCAGAATCAACGACTGAATCAACGACTGATTCAGCAATATCCGTAAATTCGGCGGATGAGTCAACCACCGGCTCAGCAATAACTGCAGATTCTACAACTGAATCAACCACTGACTCGGCAATATCCGTGAATTCAACTCCGGACCCAGTTCAATCAACGACTGCTTCGGCAATTTACAGAATTAGTTTTGTTTCAGGTGATTTAACAAAGACCGGAACGGATACAGCAACCTTCCAATACAAAATATTAGACCATAATTATATGGATATCACCAAGGCGGTTCCGGCAACAGATCTCAATGTTACTGCCTTAACCAGCACCACCAAAGCTGCCGTAAGTTTAGATCCATCAACAGGGATAGGAACGATAACGTATGATTTTTCGAAGAGTGACCCACAAATCCTGGTTAGTTTAAGGCACGAAAAAGGTATCGGTGTTTCAGCGTTACTAAACCTGGCAAGTTCGGAATCAGATAATACGATAGGTAGCAATACCGATGATCTGAAAATAGCTCAAATCTCTTTCATCCCTACGGATATGATTACGTTTAAATCCTACGCTCAGTTGCAATATCAAATACTTAACAAAGAAGGAACAGATATTACATCAAAAGTTTCTGCATCTCAACTTGTTTTGAGTTCCTCAGTCAATTCAATGATATCTTTACAGCCAAAAGATAGAACTTGTACAATAACCTATAATTTAAATGACTCAGATAAAACAATTATAGTTTCCATAACAGATAAAGAAACCGGAGTCAAAACTGCGCTGAATATTGGAAATATGCCCGCTGATTTAAAATAGATGCAGGTATAGATCTAAACAGTGGGACTCAAGAAAGGAAAAAATTTAAAGTAAAAAGATAAAGTGATAAAAAGGTAAAGAGATAAAAGGGGTAACGAGATAAATAGATAAATAGATAAATAGATAAAGAGATAAAGAGATAAGGGGTAAAGAGGTATCCTCAAGAAGGGGATAGCTCTTTACCTATGCCTATTACAGATTCGCAAATATTCGGTCCTATTCATAGCTAATCAGGTCCATCATAGAAAATTATTGCACTGACATATTGTTCCTGGTTCAGTATTCGGAAATTGCAGACAATAATATAATCGAACATGACGGCACTGGAACTATATTGGAAGAAAAGACGCGTAATATTTTTGTACTTAGTACTTAACTGAAAAAGGAGCCGGCAACATGACAACTTATATCGCGCTATTGCGCGGCATAAATGTAGGCGGAAAGAATGTTATAAAGATGGTGGATCTAAAAAAGGTATTTGAAGCAATGGGTCTTTCCGATGTGCAAACGTATATACAAAGCGGTAATGTCTTGTTTAAATCAAATGAACAAGAGGAATCTCTTCGGAACAGACTGGAACATCAAATCGAGGCGACTTTTGGGTTTTCAGTGACGGTGGTTTTGAGGACATCAGCAGAGCTGCAGCAACTGATTTCGGATTACCCATTCTCTGAGGAAGAAACCGCTGCAGCGGCAGAGGGGTCGGATTTTGAGAGCCAATATGTGGCATTGTTGACTCATGAACCTTTAAAGGAAAAGATCGTGTCTTTGGATACCTACGCAAACACGAATAATCAATTTCAAATTATTGGTCGGGATGTATTTCTTTTGCTTCACCAGAGTATTCGAAACTCACAACTTGCCAATAATCTCTATAAGCTTGGAGTTCCGGCAACCATGCGAAACTGGAAAACAATCAGTAAGATTGCGGCCTTAGCCAAGACCAAGGAGACTTAAGGTCAAAATAGGATGCCGCGCCCTTGTGGAGGAATTTGCCATAAACATCCGGTACCATCGTCCTATCCTAAAAATGACGAGAGAGATGTGTCGAAGATTTGACAAAGGATAGGCTATTTGGACTATTTACACGTTCTTAACTATATTTTACAGTAAGAGTAAAAATTAGACATAGGGGGACGCTTGGTTTGTCGGATCGACGATTACCGTGGCATAAAATGAACGCTGGAAAGCAGAACAAAATTATTATTGGGGTATGTATCGTGATCGCCTTAGTCGTTATAATTGTTGCCGGCATTCTGCCGCGTTAGAATGGAACCAGGAGCGGTTCTTTATTGTATGAACTCTGTTTCGTGCAGTAAAGAACCGTTCCTCACTTTGCAGCTTTAATAAAAGTATGTCTTTTTTTAGGCTTCCGGCAGGGGGTACGAACTTGCTTAGTCAAGGGTAAGATGCTACACTAAATGAGAAGTCATAGTTTGGGGATTTCTAGATAAAAGACTGAATTTCTGACGATGGAAGGGGAAAAAACTATGGCGGTTGGGCGAAATTCTTCAGGGACAGGGAGAATGATATTGCTCATTTTAATAGGAGCTGCCCTTGGGACTCTAGTCGGGTTTGGCTTGGATAAATATGGCATATTTGCACCATTTTTAAAGCCGGCTGTCATTGATTTTCCGTCACATACTTATCTCGATTTCTTTTTTCTCTCGCTTTCCTTTGGCTTTCGTCTAAGCATTACCAGTGCCACACTTTTAGGTGCGCTGGGTGGATATATGTTATCAAGGAAGTGGTAAGATGCTTGTTCTTGCATCCACATCTCCCAGGAGAGCAATGCTGCTTCAAGAGGCCGGCTTTTTATTTCAAACGGTTAGATCGACTGTCTCTGAGACGCTGCCGGTTGGAATGCTACCGAAGCCTGGAGTTAGAGAATTGGCAGAACGCAAAGCGAGAGCAGGTCTTCAGCAGTGGCTTAAACTCGGAGGAGACTCTTTGGATGTTGTGCTGGGAGCTGACACCATGGTTGTGTTGGATACCCGAATCTTAGGTAAACCGTCAAATCCGCAGGAAGCAGAGGAAATGCTGCAAGAGTTAAGTGGACGAACTCATGTTGTTCTGACCGGTGTGGCCTTGTTGAATGGGTTTGGAAAACTGAAGACTGAGGTAATTGAAACTTTTGTGGTTTTCCGTCAAATGTCCCCTCAGGAAATTAAAGACTATGTCAAAAGCGGAGAACCGATGGATAAAGCGGGTGCCTATGGAATTCAGGGAGAAGCCAGAAAGTTTGTCACTTCTGTTGAGGGATCACTGACAAATGTTATTGGGCTTCCGATGGAATACTTAACAGATGAACTTAAGGCGTGGGGGATTATGCAGGCAAATATCGCTTCACGCGAGGTGAATCATGGAGTATCGGCGTCTGAAAGATCTACCTGAGGAACTGCTGCCGCGGGAAAGACTTTGTTTATTAGGACCGGAGGTGCTGTCTAACAGCGAAATCCTGGCAATCCTCCTGCGTACAGGCCTTAAAGGGGAAAACGTTTTAACACTGGCAGAACGTATTCTGGCAGGGGTAGGCGGCCTTTCGGGGTTAGGAAAGCTTACGGTTCATGAATTAGCTCAGATTCACGGTTTAGGAAAGGCGAAGTCCGCCGAGTTAAAGGCTGCTCTAGAATTGGGTCGCCGATCAGTTTCAGTGGACCCCATGTCTAGGCCGACCGTTAATTCGCCGCAAGATGTGGCGCATATTGTTATGGAAGAAATGCGCTATTTGGACAGGGAGCATTTTCGGGTGGTTTCCCTCTCGACAAAAAATCATGTCTTGGGGATCAGCCCCATCTCGATTGGTTCACTCAATTCATCGCTGGTTCATCCCAGAGAATGTTTTAAAGAAGCCATTCGGAGAAATTCGAATGCTATTATTTTATTACATAATCATCCCAGCGGTGACCCGACTCCCAGTAAGGAAGACATAGAAGTTACCCGCCGCCTGGCAGACGGGGGAAAGATTCTCGGTATTGAGGTTCTTGATCACGTTATCATTGGGGATAACCGTTATGTCAGCTTGAAGGAACGGGGAGTCATATAGCGAGGTTCGGGGTTCGAATAAATCTAAAGATCTAAAGATCTGAAATCAGATCTAAAATCTGAAGATCAGGAAATTAGAACTATGGTATAATATTTGGCGTTTGGTAATTTTAGGTTTGAACGGGTATACTGTTCGTATAGAGAGTGTGACTGGAAGGAGTTTTTACAAACCATGTTTAGTTTTTTCAGCCGGGATTTAGGGATTGACCTTGGGACAGCGAACTCATTAGTTCATTTAAAGGGAAAAGGTATTGTTGTACGTGAACCCTCCGTTGTTGCGATGGATATTATGACGAAGACCCCAATGGCAGTCGGAGACAAAGCTAAGGAAATGATTGGCCGTACTCCCAGCAATATTGTGGCTATTCGCCCTCTTAAAGACGGGGTTATTTCGGATTTTAATATTACTCAGAAAATGTTGAAATACTTTATCAGCCGTGCTCTCGGAACGGATCATCCTTTTATTCGCCCCAGGGTGGTCATTTGTGTGCCTTCCGGTGTTACACCCGTTGAAGAACGCGCAGTTAAAGAAGCTGCCATGGCCGCCGGTGCCAAGGATCCCATGATTCTGGAAGAACCGATGGCAGCAGCCATCGGCGCAGGACTTCCGGTCAGTGAACCGACAGGCAATATGATTGTAGACATTGGCGGCGGCACCACAGAAGTTGCAGTCATATCTCTGGGAGGAATCGTAACCAGCCGTTCAATCCGAGTGGCAGGAGACGAGATGGACGATGCCATTGTAGCTCATATTAAGAGACGATATAATTTAATGGTGGGTTACCGCACCGCTGAGTCCCTGAAATTTGAAATCGGTTATGCTTATATGGCTGAACCGGGCAATTACACGGTGCGCGGGCGAGATTTATTAACAGGACTTCCAAAAACCATTGATGTCTCTGCAGAGGAAATCCAAGAAGCCTTGCAGGAACCGGTGATGGCCATTGTTGATGCGGTTAAATCGTGCCTGGAGAAGACTCCGCCGGAATTATCTTCCGACATTATGGACCGAGGAATTATGATGGCGGGCGGAGGCTCATTGCTTCGCAATCTTGATCGGCTGATATCCGATGAAACAGGCATTGCGGTGCACTTGGCGGAGGACCCTCTGTCTTGTGTTGTTCACGGGACAGGACATGTCCTGGAACACGCTGATGTCCTTCGTAAAATAGCTGCCTCGCAAAAAAGCTAGGAATAGCGGGGAGGAATCTTGGTGGGGAAGAGAGTTAATGTAACGGGAATTGCGGTTCTCGTTTTCTTTCTGTTGCTGGGCGTATTAATAAGTATTCGCTTGACGGGTCTTGGCAGCCGGTTCCCCAATCCCGTAGGGGGAGCTATGCAAAGAGTGTTGAGTGTCGTAGAGAAGCCTATTCTTCAGTTGGGAAACGGAATTCGAGATAATACCAAAGTTCTGTGGAATTTCAGAAATGTTGAGCAGGAAAATCAAGAATTACACAAAAAAGTAGATCAGCTTACCGGTGATAACCTAAAACTTAAAGAACAAGTGCTGGCCGGCTTGCGATACTCAGAACTTGACCAAGGAGTATTTCGCAGCCCGACCCTTGATAAGTATACCAAAGTAGGGGCAACGATCATCAATCGCAACCCGACATCCTGGTACAGCACATTGACTGTAAATCGAGGAAGCAATGATGGGGTTCAGATTAATGATCCTGTGATCGGAGACTTAGGTTTGGTGGGTAAGGTTGTTAGTGTTTCACCGACAACGTCTGAAGTTCTGATGATTCTCGATGGTGAAGGACAAGTAAGTGCTGTCGTGCGCGATAGTGCAGGCAATGGTACCTTCGGAATTGTACAGGGTACTTATAAACGGGGTTCTCGTCTGACCCCTGAGGGGAATTTGGAAATGCTCTTTCGCCGGGCGGATAATGTCAATGTTGGAAATCTGGTCCTGACTTCCGGTCAGGGCGGAGTTTACCCTCAAGATGTCCCCATCGGGAAAGTTAAAGAAATCGAGCTTGACCCTTCCGGTCTGCTCAAGACGGCATACATCGAACCCTTGGTTGACTTTGATTCTCTTGAAGAAGTCTATATTGTGAAAATGGTGGGGGCAAAATAATGCGCTACATCCTGATTACAGTCATGTTTCTTCTAAGCTTGATCTTGCCGGGGACGCTTTTCCACTTTTGGGCCTGGTCAGGCATTAAACCGGATCTTCTCATGCTCTTGACCATCTATATGGCCGCGCACCACCGGCGGCTTTCCAGTTTGCTTTGGGGTTTAGGTGCGGGGCTGTTGGAAGACTTTTATTTAGGCCGGTATATAGGAATGTATACTCTTACTCTCTTAGTAGTGGCCTTCTTAAGCAACTGGCTGACGGAACGCTGGTATCGGGAAAATTTCTTGCTGACAACGTTCATGGTCTTCATAGTTACGGCGGTTGGGCAAATTTGTGTAGCTTTTTTGGCCTTGGGAGCAGGACTGCAATGGTCGATGGCTGACATAGCCCAATTAGTGTTTGGAGTCGCATTATACAATGCTGTTCTCGTTCCAATCACCTATCCTTTGATTCACAGGTCTTTCCAGTACGGCTGGCTGCGGTACAGACCAAGATATGAACGATAATCTATTACCGAATACTAAAACTCATGAATTAGCACTTAAGTCCATAAAATAATGATGGTTTTAACTCTAAATAATACAACTGATTCCGTTCTTCGATTCAATAAATCGAATCCGTTTCGAACCAGGGAAATCGAACCAGGAATATCGAGCCAGGAACATCGAATTGGAGGAGTTTTTGAAATGGATGACAAAGAACGAAAACCATATGTCCATCGTTTTTGGGGTCTCTCGGCGGTCGTGGTTATTGTTTTTTTGATTTTGGGTTTAAACCTTTGGCATTTGCAAATTGCTGAGGGATCTTACTATTCGGAAATGGCTAAAGGCAACGTTATGCAGCTTGTGAAGATTCCAACCACTCGCGGCGATATTGTTGACAAAAACAATAAGCTTTTGGCCACCAGCGTGCCGGAGTTTGTCCTAACCTTAGACTGGCTTGATCTTCAGCAGTCTAAAACGACCAACTGGAAAGACGTAGTTATGCGTTTAGCGGGCTTTATAAAGCCCTATTGGCCTAATGCCAACGAAACTGTTGATGCTATCGATGTCGATATTTTAGTCAATATCCAAAACCACCAGTGGGAACGTTACCGCCCGGTTACAATCTTGGAGAATGTTCCTCAACAGCTTCAAGCCGTTATTGCCGAGCATCAAGATGAACTTCCCGGGGTCAGCGTGGATGCAACGCCAATCCGCTCTTACCCTCAGCATACCTTAGCAGGACAGATTCTTGGCTATGTGCGGGAGATCGGTCCCAATGAAATTGATCAGTTTAATAAAAACCCCGATGCTCAAAAAGCCGGATTTACCTATTCTCAGGGGGACCTGGTGGGTAAGGACGGTGTGGAAAAGACTTATGATTTTTGGCTGCGCGGTAAAGAAGGGGTGCAACAAGTTGAAGTCGACAATAATGCCCGCCCTTTGACCAAAAAGATAGTTCAGACACCGGAACCCGGAAAGACAATTCAGCTGACTATCGACGCCGACTTGCAAAAAACGGTGGAAGACAGCTTGGATCAGGTTATAGCCAATGTTCAAAGAGACACGAATCCCAACGCCAAATCGGGTGCAGCTGTGGTCATTGATGTCAATACAGGCAAGATATTGGCTATGGCCTCCCGGCCGAGTATGGACCCCAATGATTTGATCGGAAATATTTCTCAACAAGTTTCGGATAAATACTTTACCAATAAAGATGCACCGGCGGCTTCCCTGAACCGCGCCTTAGCAGGGCTTTACCCGCCTGGTTCTACCTTTAAAATGATTACGGCAATGGCTGCTTTGCAATTGAAATTAACGACGCCGGATGAAAAAATTAATGACGTACTCTCCTCGCTGGGAAATATCGTAGCTCAAAAACAAGGGTTTGTAGAATGGGGCGGAAATAATTTTGGCCTTGTGAATATTTATCGGGCTCTGGCCTTATCCTCGGATATCTATTTTGAAGTTGTGGGCCGGCGGGTTTTTGACGCCAATCCGGAATTTATTGGCCAGATTGCCCATGAATTTGGTTTGGGGACTTACACCGGTGTCGATTTACCCGGTGAAGCAAAGGGACTTGTACCTTCAGAACAATGGAAAAAGGCCAATATTGAACCCCAATATGCCAAACAGCGGGATCAGAAACTCGCTGCTATCAACAGTAAATATGCACCAAAATTAGCTCAGGCTAAGGATACTCAGACGAAACAGAAACTGCAGTCTGCTGAAGATCAGGAGAAAAAGCAAGTTCAGGTTTGGTATCAGCAAATGGTCGATCAGTACGTGGCTTGGAAAGCTTATGACAGTTATAACAATGCTATCGGGCAAGGGTACAATGATTATACGCCTCTCCAATTGGCGAATTACGTGGCAACCATCGTCAATGGCGGCAAACACTATCGTCCCTACATTGTGAATAAAATAAGCGATCCTTTGACGGGAAAAGTAGTCATGCAAAATCAGCCTAAAGTCGAAAATACGGTCTCGATCTCGCCGGACGTTTTGGCTACAGTCAAGCAGGGGATGCAGGCCGCGACAACAGGCGAAGGAACAGCAGCTTTTCTGTTTTCCGATATTCCCGACTTTTCAGGCGGTGCTAAGACAGGTACCGCTCAAACCGGATCAGTAAATACTAGTAATGCAGATGTCTATAACGGGATGTTTGTGGCCTTTGCTCCCTATGATCATCCTCAGATAGCCTTTGCCGGAGTCGTTGAATATGGAAGTCACGGCGGGGATACGGCAGGATACGTCGCTAGGGCGGCATTTATGAAGTATTTTGGATGGAAATCCACGAATGGGGGCTAAAAAACGAGGAAATTTCTCCTCGTTTTTTTTTAAGAAGAAAAGGGAATTGGGACAGGCTTGTAGAATTTATAGTAGGCATTTATTATGAAAAGCAATGGAGGATTGTGCAGGTTGACACGGACAGAACATGTTGCCCTAAAGGGCACCCGCGAAGGACTGGTGCTGTACTTTGATCCGGCTGCGGAGTTTGGATTGTTGATGACGGAACTCGATAAGTTGCTGAAGGATTCAGTTCAATTCCTAAAGGGTGCGACAGTTCGGTGTTTTGCAGGAAGCAAAGAATACTCAGAGGGTGAGCATGATCAGTTAACAAACCTCTTAAGTGAGCACCAGTTGGAACTTGGGGGATGGTTAACGACGGAGGAAGTGTACGTGCCGGGAAAAATTCAATCCCACGCGGAAGAGAAAGAAACGCGGGCTGTCGATGAAGGGATGGTCTCGGGACAATGCCTCTTTGTGGAACGCACGATGCGTTCCGGGAAGAGTGTGCAATTTGAAGGGCATGTTGTAGTGCTGGGTGATGTTAATCCCGGTGCAGAGATTATTGCTACCGGAAATATTGTTGTTTTGGGGTCTTTGCGCGGCGTAGCTCATGCAGGGGCCACCGGAGAACGGACAGCCTCAGTAAGTGCCTATCATCTGGCACCGACACAGCTGAGAATTGCAGATTTAGTAACAAGAGCACCTGATGAGGAATCAGAGGAACGAGGACCGGAAATTGCCAGAATTAAAGATGACCGTTTGATTGTCGAAGCAGCTGGTTTGACAGGTTATCGTGGCAAAGGTCGTTAAGAAGAATAAGTACTAAGCGGAAAGGTAGGTCAGAATATGGGAGAGGTAATCGTCGTAACTTCCGGCAAAGGAGGCGTAGGCAAGACAACAACATCAGCGAACATTGGGACAGGACTGGCTTCTGCAGGGCATAAAGTAGTCTTAGTCGATACAGATATCGGATTGCGTAATCTTGATGTTGTGATGGGACTGGAGAATCGAATTGTCTATGATCTTGTGGATGTAACGAGTGAAAATTGCCGTTTAAAGCAAGCGCTCATTAAAGATAAACGTTTTCAAAATCTCCATCTGCTCCCCGCGGCTCAAACGAAGGACAAAACAGCCGTCAGCCCGGAGCAGATGAAGGTTTTGTCTGAGGAGTTAAAACAAGAATTTGATTATGCCATTATTGATTGCCCCGCCGGAATTGAGCAAGGCTTTCGCAATGCTATTGCCGGAGCGGATCGGGCGATTGTTGTCTGCACCCCGGAAGTAAGCTCGGTGAGGGATGCTGACAGGATTATCGGTCTTTTAGAGGCAGCAGATCTTAGAAATCCGAAATTGATTATCAATCGTATTCGTCCTCAGATGGTAAAACGGGGAGATATGATGGACATCAATGATATTCTGGATATCTTGGCCATAGATCTGATCGGGGTTGTTCCGGAAGACGAGAGCATTGTCATTTCGACGAACCGTGGAGAACCTTGTGTTATGGATAAGAATTCTAAAGCCGGAGAGGCTTATCGAAGGATTACGAAGCGGATACAGGGAGAAGATGTTCCCTTAATGAACCTGGACGTGCCTGAAGGATTTATGGATAAACTCAAAAGACTCGTCGGCAAACGTTAATTGTTCGATAGTGAGAGGAGGAATCGTCCTTGTTAGAATTTATCAGCCGCATACTTGGCAAGGAAACTGCCTCGAGCAAGTCGTTGGCCAAAGAACGTCTGCGACTCGTTTTGGTTCACGACCGCGCCAGTATTTCACCCGCAATGCTAAACAAGTTGAGGGAAGATTTGGTTAAGGTAATCACGAACTATATGGAGATTGACGAAAATGCCTTGGAATTTAATCTTTGTCAAGATGAACGTGATGTAGCCTTGGTTGCCAATATTCCGGTTATCAAAATGAAACGTGATTATGCGGCAAAAGGTTAAACCATCAATGGCTTAGACAAGTATGCTCTTGAACTCAAAGCTGCAGCGACCTGTAAAGTTGCTGCAGTTTTTTTTCCTTCTCCATATGTTGGGGAGAAAAGTCGAGTTGTGTTATAATGTTTGAAGTGCATACTTATAATAATTCTGCTGCGACATTTAATGAAGGGGACAGCTTGTGTGGATAAACGCGTATATCGAAACATAGACCTTTTATTTGTTGTCTTTACGGCTCTGTTACTGGCCGCGAGCTTATTTATTCTCAGTACGGCTTCGATCAATGTTGATAAGGCAGACCCTATGCATTATGTGAAAGCTCAGGCGATTTGGATCGCCAGCGGGATTATCATAGCCGTTGTCATAGCTGCCTTAGATTATCAGAAATGGCGGCATTTTCGCTGGTGGATTTACGGTTTGAATCTGGCTCTGCTCCTGGCGGTTATTCTTTTCGGATCCAGCGCCAAGGGAGCAACACGCTGGATTCCCATCACCTCAAGTTTTAGCATCCAGCCTTCGGAGTTCGCTAAAATTTTCATTATTTTAACCCTGGCGGATTTTTTGGCGAATCGTAAAGGAAAGCTGAATAATTTCAAAGACTTTATTCTGCCTTTCCTTTTTGTTTTGATACCGATGCTGCTGATTTTTAAACAGCCTGACTTAGGGACGACCTTAGTTTTTGCGGCAATTTTCATTGGTATGATGTTTGTGGCCGGCGCAAATCCTTACAAATTCGGAGGCTTGCTGCTGGGAGGGGCCTGTATCGTGGCGGTTGCCCTCTGGCTTCATTTTGCCACAGACCTGCCGTGGTGGCTGCATTGGGCTCAAGGCCTTCCTTTGCCCATGCAGGATTATCAGTTGAAGCGGCTGACAATCTTCGTTAATCCGGCAGCCGATACCTCCGGGGACGGCTACCATATCATTCAGTCTATCTGGGCCATTGGCTCAGGAGGTTTCTGGGGTAAAGGGTATCGAATGGGTACCCAGGGGCAGCTGAATTTTCTTCCCGAACATCACACTGATTTTATTTTTTCGGTGGTTGGTGAAGAATTTGGTTTTATCGGAACAGTGACCTTGCTCTTTATTTTCCTGATATTTATTCTCCGCAGTGTCAGTATCGCCATGAAAGCTCGGGACCCCTATGGGATGCTGATAGGGACTGGTATCATATCCATGTTTACCTTTCATATCTTAGTTAATGTAGGAATGACCTCAGGGATTATGCCCGTAACCGGAATTCCCTTACCCTTGATCAGTTTCGGAGGAAGCGCCATGTGGTCAAATATGGCGGCGGTGGGACTGCTCTTGAGCATCAATCTAAGGAGTCAGCACCTAATGTTTTGAACACCTAATGTTTCGAAATAGAACTCTCACGAGTTCTATTTTTTTTGCCCTCTCATAAACTAGTAAAGAAATAGTACGAGCTTGGTCATAGAAATCAACGGTAAAAGTGAGGCCTTGAACTATGAATCCATTTGAACGCTGGGATGATTGGGAATGGGAACGGGCTATTCAAGAAGTAGGGAAAGACAAGGGGCGTGGAAAATCAAGAAATACTCAGTATAATCCCGGAGGATATCGACACTCGCCGAAAGAGAGCTGGGGGAATTTTTTTAAGAACTGGAATGGGATTCAAAGGCAGACTCTTTTGGCTGCCATGTTATTTCTCTTGGTATTTTTCAGTGCCAATGGCTCGGACGGCCTTTCACAAGCAGTTCATGGTATTTACCGCAGCGCTATGGACTCGGGAAATTATTATACTACCATGAACGGCATGGCCAAGGACGCCCTGTCTCTGGGTGGTGTCAGCAATAGCAGTGTTCCTGTCGATGCTAAGATGCTGGGACAGTTTCTGCCTCCTATCTCCGGTCAGGTGATGGCTAAATTCGGGATCGTCGGTGAAGGGGGCAGCAATGCTGCCGGAACCGTACACCAGGGAATTGATGTTGAGAGTGCCTTGGGAACTAAAGTGGAATCGCCGGCCGACGGAGTGGTCACTTTCGTCGGAAGCGATCCTCAATTGGGGAACATCGTCAAAGCAGATTTGGGTGACGGGTGGACGACTGTTCTCGGCAATCTAGGATCAATCTATGTGCAGAAGGGCCAGCGAATCAGCAGGGGAAGCGTTATTGGCACGGTTGGGCTGTCGGCTCCTCTGAAAAAGCCCTGGCTGCACTTTGAACTGCGCAAAAACAACAAGCCTCTTGATCCAATCCCTTATTTGGTCCCGCCCCAATCTAAAAATTAAACGAGATCAACCTGACAAGCCATTGAATAAGGAAAGAGGTGAAGTCCCTGGTTTTGAACCGGGATAACGATGGAGCTTTTGAAGGTTTTCGGGATAAGTGTGCGCATTCATCCAACATTTTTTCTCGTTCTGGCAATTTACGGGGTCCTGGGTCTTGTAACCCAGGCTCTTCTCATCTTCGCATTAGTATTAGGCCATGAGCTGGCTCATCTCTTAACAGCCCGGGCTTATGGCTTTAAAGTCGTCGGTTTAGAGCTTTTCCCCTTCGGAGGAGCGGCCTATTGCGATGATCTCTTCGAGGGGCGAAAGCTGGAGGAGAGTGTGATGGCTTTAGCCGGCCCGGCTTTTAACCTTGTTCTCCTCTTCACTGCTCAGGGTTTAAGGTGGCAAGGAATCTGGGCAAGCGATCTGGCGAATGATTTTGTACGCTATAATCTCTGGCTGGCAGTGTTTAACTTGCTGCCGGTGCTGCCCTTGGACGGAGGGCGGGTCATGCGGGCTCTCTGGGCAGACGCTTGCGGCTTTGTGCGAACCACGAAATTTCTGGCCTGGGCGGGCAAAGGCCTGGGCGTCCTCTTGACGCTTTATGGGATTCTTCTTTGGAGCAAGGGGCAGTTTTCTGAGGGTCCCCTGACCTTTATCGTTCTGGGAGGATTCTTTTGGCTGGCCGGAAGCAAGGAAATATCGGCAGCTCATATTACCTTTCTCCGCCAGCTGACTCATAAAAAGGAGGAACTTCTCAAGAAAGGCCTCATGCGCAGCAAGTGGCTTACGGTGCAGCCCGATACGCCCCTGGTCCGCATTGTTGAGAAATTCACCCCTGATCGTTATACTCTGATCAGTTTAACCAAAGAAGAAATGGGTCTGGAGAAAATCCTGACGGAAACGGATGTTTTAGAGGGAATGCTCAACGAAGGAATTCGCTTTCCGGTGGGGAAACTGGGGAAAAGAATCAGTTAAACGGCCTTTTGGAAATTTAAGGGGGCTTGCGTAAAATATTGGGTATTTCCTGCAATCTGTGTTATAATGTAAGTTCACAAAGGAGTACAAGGAGGCCTTGCGGAAATCATGAGTGAACTTACTGCTGCGGAATTGCGCCGGCAGGTGGAAATGTTTTTGCCTAAAGTTTTGAAGCCGAGCCGTTACCTGGGGTCGGAGTGGAACGCTATAAAAAAGGACTGGGATCAAACCGAAGTGCACATGGCCTTTGCTTTTCCCGATGTCTATGAAGTAGGAATGTCTCATCTAGGAACCAAGATTCTTTACCATTTAGTAAACTCCATTCCGGAGTTCCTCTGCGAAAGGGTTTTTGCTCCCTGGGTGGATATGGAGGAAATGCTGCGGCAAAGAAATCTTCCCTTATATACCCTTGAATCTTTTCAGCCGCTGAAGACCTTTGATGTGGTTGGCTTTACACTGCAATACGAAATGAGTTTCACCAATATTCTTAATATGCTCGATTTAGCGGGGATTCCGCTCCGCTGTGAGGAACGGGGAGAGAACGATCCGTGGATTATTGCCGGAGGTCCCTGTGCCTTCAATCCTGAACCCCTGGTCGGGTTTATTGATTTCTTCTTGCTGGGGGAAAGTGAAGAACAGCTGCCGGAAGTCCTGCGCTTGATGAATGAACAGAAGAAGCACCCCTTGCCTCGCCGGGAGTTTCTGCTGCGAGTGGCCCAAGTTCAAGGAGTGTACGTTCCGGATTTCTACCATGTATCTTACAAGCAGGACGGTCGGATTGACGAGATCAAGGCGGAGCCCGGTGTCCCGGCTGTGGTGGAGAAAGCGATTGTGGTTGATTTCGATCAGGCCTTTTTCCCGACGAAGCCCATTGTCCCGTATATGGAAATCGTTCATGACCGGATGATGTTGGAAGTGATGCGCGGTTGTTCCCGGGGCTGCCGTTTTTGTCAAGCGGGCATGATTTACCGCCCGGTGCGGGAGAGATCAACAGATACCCTGCTTAAACAAACGGAAGAATTGGTTCGTTCCACAGGCTATGATGAAATTGCCCTGACTTCTCTTTCCAGCGGCGATTATTCCTGTATCCAACCGACGATTCAGGCGATTATGGAAAAGCATAGTCCCGAAGGAGTGGGGGTTTCCCTGCCCTCCCTGCGTGTGGACTCTTTTGATGTCGATCTCGCTGAGTCGATTCAGAAAGCCCGCAAATCCGGGTTGACTTTCGCCCCGGAAGCCGGGTCTCAGCGCTTGAGAAATGTCATTAACAAAGGAGTTACGGAGGAAAACCTTTTGGCCGCTGTAGGAGCTGCCTTTCAAAAGGGTTGGTCCAATATTAAGCTGTATTTCATGATGGGACTGCCTACGGAAACTCAGGAAGATATTGACGGGATTGCGGATTTGGCGAAAAAGGTCGCCAATTTGGGAACCCAGTTGGGCCGCCGCAATGTTAACGTGACGGTTTCTACAAGTATTTTTGTTCCCAAGGCCCACACTCCGTTTCAGTGGGAACCTCAGGAAGCACATCTTTCCGTCGAGCTGAAGCAGAAGTATCTTAAAGATAAACTTAAGGATCGGCGGATAAAATATAATTATCACGACATGCAGACCAGCTATATGGAGGCGGTATTTGCCAAGGGAGACCGGCGCTTGGCTCCTCTATTGGAATGGGCCTTTAAACATGGTTGTCGTTTTGACGGTTGGTCTGAACATTTTGATCAGGAAACTTGGATGCAAGGCTTTAAAGAATTAGACATCGATCCTCATTTTTATGCCAACAGGGTTATGGATTACGATGATATCCTGCCTTGGGAGCATTTAGAAAGCGGAGTGACGAAACAATTCTTGGTAGAAGAACATCACCGGGCCTTAGATGAAGCCAGGACCATTGATTGTCGGTATGATGTCTGTACCGGGTGCGGGATTTGCCCGGGCAGAGGGGTTCAGATTGATTTGAAAGGGTGAGTGCCATGCGGCTGAGAATCGCCTATACCAAAAAGGAAGATGCTAAGTTTATTGCCCATCTGGATTTGACTCGGGTGTTTGAACGCGCTATTCGGCGGGCAGGGATTAAAATGTCCTATACGGAAGGATTTAACCCCCGGCCGAAAATCTCTTTTGGTTTTGCTCTGGCAGTGGGAACCGAAGGGGAACGAGAATATGTGGATATTGAGTTGGACCGGGATCTTGAATTGACCGAGGTCTTAGGTCGAATTCAGGAACAATTGCCTCCCGGAATCCGTTTATTGCAGGGCCAGTTTCTAACCATAGGAGCTAAACCGTTAATGGCCGTTCTGAATGCTGCGAGCTATAAGATGCGGGTTCCTATGGCTCTGCCGGTTCAGGAGGAGCGTTTGCAGGAAGCGATTAAGGCTTGGTTAGCACGGGGACATGTGACCTTTTCCCGCTATTCGAAGAAAGGACCGACAGATAAGGACATTCGTCCCTGGGTTAAGAGTCTTAAAGGGGAAGTTCATGGGGATGAGCTTGTCTTCGAGTTGGAGGTTGAGATCGGGAATGCAGGGAGCGTCCGGCCGGAGGAGGTTCTCGGCAGTTTGAGGGAGTTGGAGAACTTGCCGTTGGATTTGGATGGGTTAAGGGTTAAGCGGACGGGTGTGCATATTTCTTATAAGGGGACGAAGAGTTCGCCGTTCGAGCTGCTTGCGGAGTAGGGGCGAGCTAGTATTGGGTCCTGCTCGGGAGCGAGGGGCGCGTCACCTTGTTCAACCGTGCAGTAGCCGGGCCAAACTAGGGCTTTAACCCCTTTACGGAAGAGGGCAGGGTTCCCGGCCTATGCGACATCCCTGTCGCAAGGCCGGCGGGAAACGTCCAGTTTCCCGCCCTGCTGGATGCAAGAGGGGTTAAAGCCGAGTTTGGCAGCGGCTCCCGCAAAGGTTTCACGCCGGTGATCGCGCCCCTCGCTCTGAAGCTCGGGTGGCGCTCGGGTATTCTTGCTTGGATTCCAGTTGGGAATGTTCGGGAGCGGAGTGGCACGTCACCTTGTTCAACCGTGCGCTCGCCCCGCCAAACTAGGGCTTTAAATTCTTAATGGAAGAGGGCAGGGTTCCCGGCCAAAGCGTCATCCTTGACGCTTGGCCGGCGGGAAACGTCCAGTTTCCCGCCCTGCTGGATGAATGAGAATTTAAAGCCGAGTTTGGCAGCGGCTCCCGCAAAGGTTTCACGCCGGTGATCGCGCCCCTCGCTCTGAAGCTCGGGTGGTGCTCGGGTATTCTTGCAAGTATTTCTTAAGACTTCTTATTAGGAATACCGGGGCAGAATTAGCTTAGAACTTCGCGCTTACAAAAGCGACCTTCTTTGATCAAGCAGCTATCAAACTTGACTCAAGAGCGCTTTCATAAGCGGGGCAGTGTACTGGACGTACACTGCCGGCATTCGGACAGGGTCCCCTCCCGCCATCCGTGGCTCCGGGGACACTAGGCCGTCCTAGCCGTCGGATGTCCGATATGCCGGGAACCCCGCCCGCTAATTTTCAAGCTCTTGGGTCCTAGTTTGATCTGCGAGAGCATGCAAGGTTGCGTGGTAACGCAAGTTCTCTTAGGAGGTGTAAATCCGATATGAAACTTGAAAACTCGGGGACTTGTAAGAAGGAACTGGTTCTGCAAAGTGAGCCGAATGCTAAAGGGAAATCTCAAAGGATTCGGGCGGCTGTGTTTGAATGTGGTGAATTGATGGATGTCTTTGAGGATGAGGATGGTTCTTCTCATTTGGTGGGGAATATTTATCGCGGGCGGGTGGAGAATGTTTTGCCCGGGATGCAGGCGGCTTTTGTGGATATTGGTTTAGAGAAGAATGCCTTTCTTTATGTGGGGGATGTGATTCCTTCTCCTTCCCGTTATGAGGAAGAGGAAAAGAGTACTTCGGTTATTCAAGAACGGATTGAGAACCTCTTAAAGCCTCGGCAGGAACTTTTGGTTCAGATCAGTAAGGAACCTGTGGGCACGAAGGGGGCGCGGATTAGTGTCAATCTTACGCTGCCTGGGAGATATGTGGTCCTTCTTCCTCAGGTAAGTTATATCGGTGTGTCCCGGAAGATCAGCGATGGCCAGGAACGGGAGAGATTGAAAGGGTTGGCCGAGAAAGCTAAACCTGACGGGATGGGTGTGATTATTCGTACATTAGCGGAGGGGATTGACGGTGAGGAAATTGCCGAAGATATTGATCAGTTGGTTAAAACTTGGCAAGCTTTAGAGCGTAAGATTCCCCATGTCTCTGTTCCCGGATTAGTACATAAGGATGTTGATTTGATTTCACGCCTAGTCCGGGATTGGATTGATCAGGATGTGGAGAGAATTACCGTTGATCAGGAGGAAACCGCTGAGACTCTGCGTCAAGCCTTACGTGAAATTGAACATCCGGCGGCGAAACGAATCTTAGTCGTACCGGGGGAAAGTCTGTTTACTCAATATGGTATAGACGATGAAATACGGAAAGCCTTACGCTCAAAGGTCTGGCTGAAAAGCGGCGGCTATCTGGTGATCCAGCAAACGGAGGCTCTTGTTGTCATTGATGTGAATACTGGGAAATATGTGGGACAACGTTCTCTGGAAGAAACGGTGGCCCATACTAATTTGGAAGCGGCTCGGGAAATAGCCCGGCAGCTGCGCTTGAGAAATCTCGGAGGAATTATCATCATTGACTTTATTGATATGGCAGCGAAGGAAGATCAGGAGCGAGTGATCGATGCTTTGGAAGAGGCCTGTGCGCGGGATAAAACAAAGTCTCAGATTCTGGGACTTACTCAGCTAGGTTTAGTGGAAATGACACGGAAGAAAGTCGGCCAGACCTTGGCCGTTCGCTATACGTCACCCTGTCCCACTTGTGAGGGAAGCGGGAGGGTATGAAGAGGCTTCGGCCTCTTTTTGTATTAACATAAGAAATATATAACTTAGACTTGTGAATCAACGATGTAGGAGTGTGCGATGGCACGCTTTTTTTTGTACTATCAGCACCACACACAGCGAAGCGGCATCACAGATGAGTGAACTCGTTCAGCTAAAGCTGAACATTAGGGCACGGTGGGAGGTTCTACCCCCACCGTTGCGGAGAACGGGGACCATTCCATTTATAGAAGTATGAGTCTTAAGATAGGATGAAAATCGTATAACCAGCGGCAGGTGTCAGAGCCTAGATACCTGTTAAGTTTTCTATACTAACCCAATTAAAATGTTGTATTTTGTAGCAATAACATGACAAGAGTCGATTACAACAAAAACAAAGAATATATTATTGTGTTCGCAAGAAATTTAAGGAAATTAAAAGGATTTGACAATATTTTGAGTCAATTAAATGGAAATTTGTCAGAATAAAAATATATTTATTTAAATATAGCGTAAAATAAGTGTATTTTTAAATATTAATCGTAATTTAAAGAATGTAAAGCAAATACATTATTATAAGTGCAATTATTTCTGCAGTAGGTCAATTTTATTGACTTTAAATAAAAAGTTTGGCAAGACTTAGCAGGATTTTCTTAAATATATAAAGAATAATTTCATGTATATCTGGATGGACAATGGGTGAAAAATTTCACATCTTCGGTATTATACTTTTACCCTATTACCGGAAAGGATAGATTTATTTTAAGGAGGTGAGGGACGGTTAGCTGCGTCCGGAGTGTGAATGGAAAAAGTCACCTCGCATAAATGAAAAAGTTAAGAAGAGGGTTGAGAGGAGAATCCCAACAAATGACAAGAATCAGAAAGGCTGTAGCAACGTTTGCTATTGCAACTATGGCACTAACCTTTGTTCCTTTAAATGTCCTGGCGGCGAACACGTTCCCGACACGTATTGCCGGAGACACTGCGGCACAAACTGCGGTACAGATTGCTGAACAGACCGGATGGTCCGGTACTGCGATCCTAGCTTCTTCAACATCCTATGGCATGGTTGATGCCTTGACCGCCGGTCCCCTTGCTGCTTACCTTAAAGCGCCGATCCTTTTGACAGATGCGGGAGATGCCTTAAATCCCGACACAAAAGCAGAGTTAACAAAACTCAAAGTTACGCAGGTTTATGTCACCAGCGGAACAGGAGTTATCAGTCAGGGTGTTCTTGATGAATTAACGGGGATGGGCATAACGGTTGTTCCTCTGGGAGGAGTTGACCGCTTCGCAACCTCAGTAAATATTGCCAATAAAATGGTAGAGCTCGGTGCTAAGGTTGAAAAAGCTGCGGTGGCCTTTGGATGGAAGAATCAAGATGCTCTTTCCATAGCCTCTATCGCCGCTGCGCAAACTGAACCCATTCTCTTGACAGAGAAAGATTCCATTCCAGCAAGCGTTCAGGAGTTTTTGGCGAACAACACGAGTGTTAAATCCACCGATGTGATTGGCGGAACCGGCGTAATCAGTGATGAGGTGAAAGATCAGCTGCCGAAGGCTGCTCGTTATTATGGGACGAGTGCTTACGATACAAACCTTGCTGTTTTAAAAGCATTTGACAGCGTATTAAAATATGACCACGTCTTTATTGCGAACGGTGAAACGGCCATTGACGCATTGGCAGGAGCACCTCTGGCAGCAAAATACAAGGCCGGCATTGTGCTCACTAACGGCGAAGCCAATGAGGGTACCCAATATGTAAAAACTAAACTTAATGCCAACAGCGTCGTCAGCGCCTTGGGCGGGACTGCTGTGGTACCTGAAGGTGTCCGCTCAAGCATAGTGTATACTGCTCCCGCCGGCGGCGGTGGCGCAGGTGGAGGCGGAGGCGGTGCTGTAGGTGGTGGCGGCGGTGGCGGTAGTAATGGCGGTGGCACCTCCACAACAGTCTATGGTACAGCCAATTCGACCATCGGACCGACTACCGGTACACAAACCGTGACGGGTAACGTTCAGATCACTGCACAGGGAATCCATCTTCAGCATATGTACATTAGCGGAAATTTGGAAATCTCTGCGGCTGTCGGAGATGGAGACGTCTACTTGGATAATGTCACCATCGCAGGACAAACAACAGTCTACGGCGGAGGAGAACATAGTATTCATATCTCAAATTCGACATTATCTGGAACATTGATTGTTATCAGACAAGACGGTCATGTTCGGATCGTTGCTGCGGGAAGTACGAGCATCGCAAGTTCTCAGGTACAGTCCGGGGCAACATTGGAAAATGACACCGGATCAAGTACTACGTTTGGCAAGGTGACAGTGATGACCCTTTCCGGGACTGATAAAGGCATTGATCTTGAAGGAGATTTCACAGATGTCACGATAGAAGCCCCAGGCGTTTCAGTCACTGTTCCCAGTGGAACCGTGTCAAACCTTTCTTTGGGTCAAAGTGCGGCCGGAAGCTCGGTGAATGTGACAGGAGGAACAGTTACCTCCCTGACCGTTTCCCAAGGGGTCAGCAGTCCTTCCGTCTCGATGAGTTCGGGAAGTATCGGACAACTTGACATCCAAGCGACGGCTCAAGTCACGATACATGGTGGTTCAGTAAATACGATTACAGTCGATAGCTCTGCACCAAGCACCGCTATCAGCATGGATTCAGCAGCATCGGTAGATACCATGACTCTGAATGCTGCTACCGGTGTCACCGGTTCGGGGGCTATCCAGAACGTGACGGTTAATGCCAGCGGAACGACCATCGAACAATCTCCCGTTTCAACGACTGTTTCGAATTCGGCCGGCAGTGCCTCAGTAGGCGGGCAGAGTGTTCCGGGAGGTCAAACCGTGACGACGCCGGCACCAAAAGTAACGTCTATTATCAGTGGTGTCACCGGAGGATCTGCTGCCACTGTCAGCGGAACTCAGATAACGATCGCCTCAGGAGCTTTTAAAGAACCAATTATATCCGTGGATCAAAATTCAACGATGAAAATTACAGTGACGAGAAATGGTACCCAATATAATCTTGGGTCCTGGAACCTATCGAAATCCGCAGGCAACGATATCCTTTCAGTGAGCAATGCTTCCGATCTGAACCTGATTGATACTCTTAAGGCCTTAAAAGCCTCACAAATCACCAGCTCTCAAATTTTTAGTGCAGTAAATTTCCAGGCGCTTCTGACTGCAGCTCAAGGCTTATCAACAACGGATAAACAAAAAGTGTATAATGCGCTGGCTGATATTATGAGTCAAGGGAAAAATACAAGCGCAGCAAATTCATTTTATCAGGCTCTAAATCTACCGGGAATATATGCAGCGGCTGATGTGAATACCCAGACAAGTATCAGTTCAATTATTGATAATGCCTTAAATGCCTTGCCGACTCCCACAGGTGTAACCGCCGCCCAATTGTTGTCTTCCTCAACCTCGGCAACCGCTGTCGCGACGCTGAGCAGCTCAAATCAAATGAATGCGTTCTTCAGCAATCTTGATTTTCAACAACTGTTTAGTGTCTTGCGTACCTCCCCAAATAAAGGGGCTGTATACACAGCCATAAACTTTACAGCTCTGTTCACCTCTGTGGACAGTTTACCATCAGCCAATAAAGACCTTGTTTACCTGGATTGTGCCGTTATCTACCAAGTGGCTTTATCCACGAATCTCAGCAACACAATTGATTACGGAGCTCTGCTGGAATTAGTAATGACAAGTCCCAATACAGTGACACTGTCCTTATCTAATGCCAACCAAACCACTACGACGTATACCGTTGTTAAGTCCTAATATACCAGTAGGATGGAGAAGTTAAGTTCTTAGGATTGGCTTGAACAAAGAGTTTTTCCTGGGGAAGAACCCGCTAGAAAAGCAGCGGGTTCTTCTAAGTTTGAAAACTCCAAATTGATTATTTCGATCCGGGCTATTAACTAAATAACCCTCTCTTGCATGATTTAACCGCAGAGAGTTCGTTTTTTTCAAGCAAAGCATTCATGACTTAAAATGATAAGAGGAGGTCCAAATTAAATGCCTCAAAGGATAAAACGGAAGTTGATACGGGGTTGTATGGCAGGGATTGTTGTCTTATCCGCACTTCTAACGCCGGTAACCGCAAAAGCTGACACGACGAGTACCCCGTCCACTACGAAGACAGTAACTAGTAATGTGTCCAGGATTGGCGGAGTTGATCAATACCAGACAGCTGCGCTCATCGCTGAGAAAGGCTGGACAGGAACGGCGGATAACATTGTTCTCTCTTCGGGAATAAGCAAGGCCCTTGTTGATGCACTCTCGGCGGGTCCTTTGGCGGCTCAATTAAAAGCTCCCATTCTGTTAACGGATAACGGGCAAACGTTGAACTCATTTACCAAAATTGAACTGCAGCGCCTTAAACCGAAGAAGATATACATTACCAGTGGGACAGCAGTAATTAAACCCTCGGTGATTGAAGAAATCAAAGAGCTGGGGATCACTCCTGTTTTACTTGGGGGAAATGATCAATATGAAACCTCTGCCAACATTGCTAAGGAAATGATAGCTCAGGGGGCTAAGGTTACGAAGGTGATCGTTGCCGCCGGCTGGATGGCTCCGGCAGATGCCTTGTCCGTTTCCTCCATCGCCGCTGCTCAGGGAATTCCTATTTTAGCAACGACACGCGATACTCTGCCTCCGTCAATCAAGGATGTTATGAGCAATCTCCAAGGCGTTACAGATTCCTATGTCATCGGCGGAACGGCTGTTGTAGGAAATTCAATTATGGGGGGGCTTCCGGGAACGGTTCATCGCTTTTCCGGAGAAACGAAATTTGATACGAACCTGGAAGTGCTGAAGGGATTTGCCGGTGACCTACATTTTGATAAGGTTTATATAGCAAACGGAGATACTTTTGTCGATGCCTTGGCTGGAGTGTCACTGGCTTCTCTCAGCGATTCTCCGATCCTTTTAAGTCAAAAAGAATGGCCGGCCCCTATGCAGGAATTCCTGATACAGAATCACTTGCAAAATATTGTAGCACTTGGCGGAACGTTCGTTGTTCCCGACGGAGTATTGGCGTCTTTATCTACTGTCAGTGGAGGGGGGAAGTCATCATCACCTTCTTCGGGGAACGCTCCCGCCCAGACGCCTGTATCGACCGGAGGCGTTGGAGGCGTGGCTGCATCGGTTCCGTCAGTTCCTTCAGCACCATCGACACCTACATCTCCTACTAATCCGAGCAAGGTCACGGTAGGCAATCTTCGAGTCAACACCAATCCGGCCAATTTCTTGGGACCGTTTAAAAATGGGACGACGATTGATCTTTCCGGGTTGGATGATTCTGTAAAAGTGCTTGGTTTTAGCTTAACCGCAGATCAGGATTGCACTCTTCAGTTTAAGTTACTGGATAAAACTCAGAATATCCCTTTGACAGCTAATGTACAGAAGGATGTTACGGTTGGGGATTTAATTACAGGCGGACAAATTCAGACAGAAGTTAATTTAGGGGAATTCAGAGCAGTTTATACAACGAAAACCCTGACCGGACAGCTTTTGAAAGATGGAGTTTCTGCCGGGACCTTGACGGTAACCTTGAAATTTAAATGATCCCAGCAATGGCTATTTGCTCCAAAGCTGTAGGCATACTGCGGCTTTGGAATTGCCATGCATTTTAGTTAAATATAACTTTCATAAAGTAACGAATTGTATGTTTGGACTCATTAGGTTGATATGGCAATATACCGGAATATTAGAAAAGTAATCTGAAGGAATATTAAGACTGATCGCGAATACTAAATTTTGGACAAGTTTACAAAGACAGATATGGGAGGTTGACAATGGAAGAGGAAATTGATTTACGGCAGTACTTAGAAGTGCTGGGCAAACGATGGTTAATCATAGTGGCAATACCTCTCATTGCAGCAATCACAAGCGGAGTCATAAGCTTTTTTATTCTCAAGCCTTCTTATGAGGCGTCTACGACCTTGATCGTCGGCAAGAAAGCCACTGAAGAAGGGCAAGCGGCAGCCCAAATGCTGGACAATAATGTCCTGCTGGCCAATCAGCAATTGGCCAAGACCTATGCCACTATTGCTCAAAGCAGAACCGTGGAGGAACAAGTTATTAAAGATTTAGACCTGCCGCTGACCGTAGAGGCACTTGATAAGCTCATCACGGTTGACCAAGTGAAGACAACGGAGATTTTAGAAATAAAAGTAAGCAATAACGATCCTAAATTGGCCGCCTCCATAGCCAATACCATGGCTAAGGAATTTTCTAAAGCAGTAATTGAGATAAAAAAGGTAGACAGCGTCAGTATTGTTGATAAAGCTGAGACCCCGGATGCCCCTGTTAAACCCAATAAAAAGCTCAATATCTTAATTGGTTTTGTAGTGGGCTTGATGGCAGCTGTGGGCCTTGCTTTTCTGTTGGAGTATTTGGATAACACAATAAAAACTTCAAATGACGTGGAAACTCTTTTGGGAATACCGGTTTTAGGAGTCATACCGAACTATGAGATCGGAAAACAGGCATAAGAGAGGAAGATTTCATTGAAGCATTCATTAATTACATTAGAGCAATCGAAATCACCGGTCTCAGAAGCCTTTCGCACACTGCGCACGAATGTTCAGTTCACAAGCGTGGATTCCCAGACTAAGAAGATTATGGTGACAAGTGCAGGCCCGCAGGAAGGGAAATCTTCGACGGTTGCTAATCTGGCTGTCAGCATCGCTCAAACAGGAAAAACTGTTCTGGTAGTGGATGCGGACCTGCGTAATCCGACACAGCATAAGCTTTTTGGACTGCCGAATGTTGAAGGTTTATCCGTGGCCTTAGTTCAGGATCAAGACTATATTAATTATGCCAGGGAAACGAGTGTTTCGGGCTTAAGAGTCATCACCGGAGGGCCAATCCCCCCGAATCCGGCGGAACTGGTCGGTTCAAAACGAATGAAACGACTCATTGAAGAAGCCAGTGAACAATTTGATATGGTCCTTATCGATACTCCGCCTGTGGTGGCGGTAACAGATGCCTCCATTTTGGCACAGGAAGTCGATGGAGTCATCCTAATTTTGGCTTCCGGTGAAGTAAACAAGGATTATGCTCAGCGTGCGAAGGAACAATTAGATAAAGTTGGAGCAAAGATTTTAGGAGCAGTTCTTAATAAAGCAGATTTAAAAACCAGCGAATATTATTATTACTACTATTATCATGGGTCTGAAGATCCTAATGAAAGCAAGAGAAAGCATAAACGGCAAAGAGCACATTAAATTACAACACCAGAAACCGATTCTTTCCACTTTCCTGAAAGTCATTGAAAGAGTCGGTTTTGATTTTGGGAGAGTTTAAAATGATTGATATTCACAGCCACATTCTGCCCGGCTTCGATGACGGGTCTAAAAGCATGGAAGAAACACTGCTTATGGTGCGCCAGTTAGAAAGAACCGGCTTTAAGACCATTGTTGCTACACCGCATGTCTTGGAAGGAACGGATTATCTAAAACCCGGAGAAATCCTTGCTGCAACAGAGCAAGTGAATCGAGCAGTGGCTGAGGCAGGTGTTTCAGTAGAAATCGTCCCGGGAGCAGAGAATTACATCTTTCCGGATATGGCCAAATGGGTACGAGAGGGCAGATTGCTGACCTTGGGCAACACCGGTATGTATATTCTTGTCGAACTGCCAATGATGGAAATACCCCGGTATACGGATCAAGTCTTCTTCGAATTACAGGTCAAGGGCCTAATCCCAGTACTTGCACATCCGGAGAGATATCTGGGATTATTATCCAAACCTGAACAACTGATTGAGTGGGCAAAGCGAGGAATCCTCTTTCAAATTGATCTTGGAAGCTTAAGAGGGCGATATGGTCCGCAGCCTAGGCAGCTGGCGGAACGGATGCTGAGCAGTGGCTTAATTCATCTTGTCGGCTCTGATGCCCATCGCGTTTCACGAAATGAATCCTCAAATAGGGAAGTACTCCAAAAGGTATGGAAAAGTATGGGCGAAGAAAGATTTCAAGAAGTTACTGTTAAGAATCCAAAGAGCATTCTTAAAGGCGAAATTGTCCGTAATAACGGGGATTATGTGTTGAAAGATGCAAATAGAAAGAAGAAAGTAAGAAGTATTTGGGAAATAATAAGAAGATAATGTCGAAATAGTAGTTTTTAAATTAGATATTAAGATAAAACGAAAGAGGTTAATTCAATTTATGAAATAATTTCTTTCGTTTTATCTTTTTTATATATAAATGCATCTTAAATGTAACAATTTGGGGAATAATGTTTAAATTTAATTGAAGGAAATTCAAGGAAGGTGAAGAATATCAATAGGTAAATAGAAGTACATTTGTCCTAGGACCGTAGACCTATAAGGTTGGTCTACGGTCCTAGCTATGAGCATAAATTACATCGTTGGCATACTATTGGTTGGAAAAGGAGATTAATTTATGAGATTAATCTTACTTTCAGTGGGATCAGGCAAACGCCTGTGGCCTCTGTCCAATGATGCTCGGTCAAAACAGTTTCTTAAAGTTCTTGAGAGCATAAGCGGTGAACGAGAATCCATGGTTCAGCGAGTTTTGGAGCGCTTAGCTCATTTAAATGAGATGAGCGGACCGGTTTTTAAAATTACCAATGATCCCAAAGTAACAACAGTAGGAAGATTTTTTTGCAAAACGAGGATTGATAAATTGCCTCAATTGTTCAACTTGTTTAGGGGGGATTTGAGAACTGTGGATGGTATGGGAATTGGGAATTTAAGTAAGGGGTAGGAGATGTCTGAAGTTCTGTAATCCGCTATAGAGCGGGCTTGGGAGAAATTAGAGTCTGTCAATCAGAGCTTTGAAATATTTCATGTGATAGAAAATGGTGATCTAAAAGGCCGAAGAACATAGTTGCCCTTGTTTCTAAGCCTTGAATGATGACTGCTCCTATTGCATCACCTTGGTTACGTTAGACCGTAATCAGTGAAATAAGCAGTAAGAGATGTAGGCGGAGTTGTCAAGTCGGATAGGCTTTTACCAAGTATGTATAGAGACAGGTTACCTTGGGGAGGAAAGATTGTGTTAAGAGAACACGAGGCGATTTTAGATGATATTTCCCAGTTCGTCGATTTAGTTATTCTGGGATTAGGTTTCTATTTTAGTGTGGAAATATATCACTATAAACATGCCTTAGTCGGAAGAGTCTGGGAACAGTACTTTCTCATATTTCTCGTCTATATCTTTTGCTGGATTATTGGTGCTAACATATATCGTATATATCAGTCTAGGCGGTTTATGACAACGCTATTTGAGGTTAAGCAATTGATTAAAGCACATCTTTTAACCTTCGTTATAACCATTGCTTCGGTGACGTTATATGATCCAACGATGATCCATAACCGATTTGTATTTTACTTTGAGATAGTGGCTTTGTGTTTGACGTTAGGTTTTCACTTGGTGGTCCGTTTGTTCCTACAAGCATGGCGCACTATCGGTCGCAATACTCGTTATGTTCTAATTCTAGGTAGCGGCGCAGCAGCTCACACTTATCTGGAGAAGGTCAATTCTAACCCTCAGTTGGGATATAAAGTCATTGGTTATTTGGCACCGGAAAGGAACAGCTTAGAAATCCCTTACTTAGGAGATTACTCGAATCTTCAAACTGTGATTAGTATGAAAATCGTCGATCTTACGGTAATCACAGCCCCCTTATCCGATGAAAGAGTTAAAATTTGTGTGGATTTGCTCAATGAAATGGGTAAAACAGTAACGATTCTTCTCGATGATTTGATTGCAAAGGTAACGCGAAGCAGGCCTGTTGATTTTGATGGATTGGCGATGGTTGCGTACGACGGAGGAGCCAGGCGTCCCTGGCATGAATTAGCCAAGAGGATATTCGATATTGTTCTTACAGGCGCTGGTCTTATAGTTATTAGTCCAATTCTCTTGGCCATTGCGATTGCTATTAAGCTGACGGCTGAAGGGCCAGTGATATTTGCTCAAGATCGTGTGGGTGTCAATGGGCGAACGTTTAAAATGTACAAGTTTAGATCGATGGTTGTTAATGCAGAAGAGTTAAGGGAGAAGTTAGCTCATCTTAATGAGATGAGCGGGCCGGTGTTTAAAATTACGAATGATCCAAGGGTTACGTCGGTTGGAAGGTTTTTAAGGAAAACGAGTTTGGATGAGTTACCGCAGTTGTGGAATGTATTGATTGGTGACATGAGTCTTGTGGGGCCGCGGCCTCCACTACCGAGTGAGGTAAATATGTATGATCTTAAGCATCGGAAACGGTTGGCGGTAAAACCAGGGATTACGTGTATTTGGCAAATTAGTGGTCGTAATGAAGTGGACTTTGAAGAGTGGATGGCAATGGATGCTGATTACGTTGAGCGGTGGTCGCTGTGGATGGATGTGAAGATTTTGGCAAAGACTGTGCCAGTGGTGTTGATGAGGAAGGGTGCGAGTTGAAAACATAGACTTGATATCTAAACCTAATGAATCAATACTTATGAAATGATGTTAAGGGGAATCTTAGATATGAAAGGTATAGTGCTAGCCGGAGGCTCCGGTACCAGACTTTATCCATTAACAATGGTTACTTCTAAGCAGTTGTTGCCAATCTACGACAAGCCAATGATTTACTATCCGTTAAGTGTATTAATGGATGCAGGTATAAGGGATATTTTGATTATAAGCACTCCTGCCGATACTCCTAGATTTAGAGCACTTATGGGCGACGGCGATCAGTTTGGTATAAGACTATCTTATGCAGTTCAACTCAGTCCTGACGGCCTGGCACAGGCTTTTATTATAGGTGAGAAATTTATTGGTGATGACAATGTAGCAATGGTTCTAGGGGATAATATCTTTGCTGGTCATGGTCTTAAAGAGCGGCTAAAAAATGCTGTGACTTACGCTCACGATAAGATTGCTACAGTGTTTGGGTATTATGTAGATGACCCCGAACGTTTTGGTATTGTTGAGTTTGATAAGAATGGGAAAGCCATTTCAATAGAAGAGAAGCCTTTAAACCCCAAATCAAACTATTGTGTAACTGGATTGTATTTTTATGATAATCGTGTAGTTGAATATGCAAAAAGTTTATCGCCCTCGGCTAGAGGTGAACTTGAAATAACAGATCTCAATCGCATTTATCTTCAAAACGGGGAACTGAATGTTGAATTGCTTGGCCAAGGCTTTACTTGGCTAGATACGGGTACTCACGAGAGTCTTGTAGAAGCTACGAATTTCGTGAAGACTGTGGAGACACATCAGCATCGAAAAATCGGTTGTCTTGAGGAAATTGGCTATTTAAACGGTTGGATTGATAGAGAACAGTTAATTAAGTCAATTGACCCACTTAAGAAAAACGGGTATGGGGCTTATTTAATGGATGTACTGGGTGGAAAATACCTAGACAAGATACACGCAATATAAGGGAGAAGAGACTGTGAAAATTATTGTAACCGGGGGAGCAGGTTTTATTGGCTCCAATTTCGTTTACTTTGAATTACAAGAGAACCCAGAGGACCAAATCATTTGTCTCGATAGTCTAACATACGCCGGAAACCTTTCAACACTTGAAGAGGCTATGAATAATCCCAATTTTAAGTTTGTTAAGGCGGATATTTCTGATCGAAAAGCTATTTTTAAGATATTTGAAGAAGAACGTCCGGACATTGTAGTCAATTTTGCGGCCGAGAGTCATGTGGATAGAAGTATAGAAAATCCAGGTATTTTCCTTGAGACTAACGTGATCGGTACTGGAGTTCTAATGGATGCATGCAGGAAATATGGTATTACTCGTTTCCATCAAGTTTCTACGGACGAAGTATACGGCGACCTTCCATTAGATCGTCCTGATCTATTCTTTACTGAGGATACCCCACTTTATACAAGTAGCCCTTATAGCTCTAGTAAAGCTGGTGCAGATTTATTGGTACTTGCCTACTATAGAACATATAAACTGCCTGTATCGATTACACGATGTTCAAACAATTATGGGCCATACCATTTTCCGGAGAAGTTGATACCTCTTATGATTAGCCGAGCTTTAGCTGATCAATCTTTACCTGTTTATGGTAAAGGCGAGAATGTAAGAGACTGGCTCTATGTGAGGGATCATTGCTCAGCAATAGATCAGGTAATGAGGAAAGGCCGCTTGGGCGAAGTCTATAATATTGGTGGGCATAATGAAAGAACTAATCTCGAGGTAGTAAAAACTATTCTTCGTGAGTTAGACAAGCCTGAAAGTCTAATAACATTTGTTACTGACCGTCCAGGTCATGATATGCGTTATGCTATCGATCCCACCAAAATCTATAATGAGCTCGGTTGGTTTCCCGAAACAAAATTTGAGGATGGTATCAGAAAGACTATTCAGTGGTATTTAGATAATAAGAAGTGGTGGGAAGAAATTCTCTCCGGGGAGTATACTAAGTACCTTGGGAATACGTATGGTAACAAAATAGTTAGTTAAGAAGTAAAGAAAGCTACTTATTGTTAAGTCTATTCAATAGAGGAGAAGATCAATGAAAATACTTGTTACCGGTGCAAAGGGACAACTCGGTTTTGATGTCGTTAATGAAATAAAAAATCGAGGCTACACGGCAATTGGTGTTGATATTCAGGAGATGGATATCACGGATTCGGAATCCGTGGAAAAAATAATTGAGGAGGCCAACCCTAATGCAGTAATCCATTGTGCTGCATGGACAGAGGTAGATGCGGCAGAGGATAATATAGAAAAATGCAGACTTGCTAATGCGACTGGGACAGAAAACATTGTAAAGATCTGCAAAAAACTCGATATTAAGATGTTATATTTATCTACAGACTATGTTTTTAACGGGCAGGGCACTAGACCATGGCTTCCAGATGATGAACGAAATCCACTTAATGTATATGGACAAACGAAGTATGAAGGCGAGGTCGTAGTAGAAAGTAATTTATCAAAATACTTCATCGTTCGTATTGCATGGGTATTTGGTGTTAATGGCAAGAACTTTGTTAAAACAATGTTAAATCTAGGTAAGACGAACACTCATCTTAATATTGTAGATGATCAGATTGGTTCTCCTACTTATACATTCGATCTTGCTCGTCTTCTGATTGATATGGTTGAGACTGAAAAATATGGTCGTTATCATGCCACGAATGAAGGCTTTTGTTCTTGGTATGAGTTTGCCTGTAAAATTTTTAGACAGGCAGCAGAAATAGACCCTATCTACAAGAATATTTCGATTGATCCAGTAGATAGTAGCACTTATCCAGCAAAGGCAAAAAGACCTTCTAACAGCCGGATGAGTAAGAAGAAGTTAACTGATAATGGGTTCGATAGATTGCCTTCATGGCAGGATGCGTTGAGCCGTTATCTAAAAGAAATAAAGTTGTAATGGAGCGTTATTATGGGACAGATAAAAGTAAGCACATGTCCGATTGAGGGACTATATATAATAGAGCCTGCTGTTCATGGAGACAGTAGAGGGTACTTTATGGAAACATATAATCAGAAGGATATGCATGAAGCAGGATTAGACATGGTATTTGTTCAGGATAACCAGTCAATGTCTGTAAAAGGAGTTCTGCGTGGTCTACATTACCAGAAACATTTTCCTCAGGGCAAGTTGGTTCGTGTAATTCGAGGTTCTGTTTTTGATGTTGCTGTCGATCTGAGACACAATTCGGCAACGTATGGTATATGGTACGGTGTGGAGTTGACAGCGGAAAACAAGAAGCAGTTCTATATCAGTGAGGGGTTTGCGCATGGTTTTTTGGTTCTATCCGATGAAGCAGAATTCTGTTATAAGGTTACTGATTTTTATCATCCGGGTGATGAGTGCGGTTTAGCTTGGAATGATCCTGAAATTGGAATTAAGTGGCCGATCCTCGAGGGCATAGAACTCATAATGAGTGAAAAGGATCAAAAGTGGCTGGGATTAACGGATATGATAAAGTTCTGACATTAACTAGAACTGTATTTTTCGTTTTAAATATGTGAGGTTGATAAATTGTGTACTAAGATGACCGAAATAGAAAAACAACACGTTTTTATTATAGGCTCAAAGGGAATTCCGGCTAGGTACGGCGGATTTGAAACCTTTGTAGAAAAGCTTACTCTTTATCAAAAATCTCCTGATATTCAGTATCACGTTTCGTGTCTTGTGGATGATAATGAGAAATTGCGTACGTTTTCCCATAATGGTGCAAAATGTTTTGATATTAAAGGTTATAATATAGGACCAGCCAAAGCAATTTTTTATGATGTGGAGTCTTTGAAGTATTGTTTAGCGTATATCAAGTCTAACAAAATTCAGCACCCAATTATTTATGTGCTTGCTTGCCGTATCGGTCCTTTCATTGGGTATTATAAGGCGAAGATTGAAAAACTTGGCGGGCGACTTTATGTTAATCCCGATGGGCATGAATGGAAAAGGGCTAAGTGGAATGCACTAGTCAGGAGGTATTGGAGAATTTCGGAAATGCTAATGGTAAAGTATTCGGATGTTTTAATTTGTGACAGTAAGAATATTCAAAAGTATATTAAGACACGGTATAAAAAATTCAATCCGAACACAACTTTTATTGCTTATGGATCAGAAACTACTAAGTCAAAATTAATGGATGACGATCAAAAAGTTGTGGCTTGGTATCAAAACAAGAATGTCAGACCTCATGAGTACTATCTTGTTGTCGGAAGATTTGTACCGGAAAACAATTATGAGACAATCATTCGAGAGTTTATGAGATCGAACACAGATAAAGATATTGTTATAATTACTGAAATTAGAAATAATCCTTTTTATGATAAACTTAAATTAGCAACTGGGTTTGAAAACGATAAAAGAATCAAATTTGTTGGTACAGTATATGAACAGCAATTACTCACGAAAATTAGAGAAAATGCTTATGGTTATATTCACGGTCATGAAGTGGGAGGAACTAATCCAAGCTTATTGGAAGCTCTTGGCAGCACAGATCTGAACTTATTACTGGATGTAGGATTTAATCGGGAAGTCGGTGAAGATGGGGCTATTTATTGGATGAAGGAAGATATGAGTCTTGCTAAATTAATCGATGTAGCAGACAAAATGAGTCCTAAAGAAACTCATGAATTGAGCACGCTTGCGAGAAAGAGAATCAATGACTGTTATGGTTGGGAATACATTATTGAAAGATATGAAAGTATATTTTTTTCTTACTTTATACAAAGAGATGAAGTGACAAAAAATGGAAATAGCACTAGTAGTATTAAATTACAATGACTTAGACACGACTAGAAACTTTATAAACTCAGTTAAAGACTATGATTCATTTTTTAAAATTATTGTTGTTGATAACTGTTCAACTGATAATTCCTTTTCAGTATTAATGCAATCAAAGTCTCAAAAAATAGATATTATCAAAACAGAAAGAAATGGCGGCTATGCGTATGGAAATAATTTTGGAATAAAATACGCCTTAAGGAATTTCGGTATAAGTTACTTTATTATTGCTAATCCTGATGTACACTTTGACAATAAAATTATAAACGAAATGATAAAAGTTTATAATGAAATTGAAAAGGTCGGCATAGTAGCGCCTAGGATGATTAGTGAGCAGAATGGAACTTTGGAATCCTGGAAATTGCCTACTTTTTTTGATACAATTAAATCTTTGTTTTTCCTAAATAGATTTTTCCAAAGAGAGAATAAGAAAGCTAGGAAAACTAGTAAATACATTTTGGTTGAAGTTTTGCCAGGTTCATTTTTTATGATTAGTACCGAAGCTATTAAAAATATTAATTATTTTGACGAAAGAACTTTTTTATATATGGAAGAAAATGTTTTAGGTTATAGATTGAAACAACATGGTTATAAGAATGTGCTTATTCCTGATATTACTTACTATCATAGCCACTCTGTATCAATAAATAGGAATTTGAATTTGATAAAAAAATACAAAACATTAATAAATAGTACAAGGATATACAATAATTACTATCTTAAAATAAACTTTTTGCAAAAATTACTTTTTCATCTGTTTGCTGAATTAAGTATAATTGAAAAACATATTTTTCTAAAAGTCTTGGAGATTAAAAATGATCTATATAGATAAAAGAAAAACGGAACAAAATGTAATATATTTAATATTCTTTAGTTTTTATTTCTTTTCATATAAAATTAACTTTTTTGTAATGTTATTAGTTAGTCTGATTTTATTAATAAGAAATAAATTTAAAATTCAAAAGAAAATGTTTGCTTTATTATTACCTAATATACTCTTATTAATAATCGGTTTAATAAATAGTATGAATAATCAAAACTATTATATTCAACATGATATTTTTTATTTTGCAAATCCAATAATTATTCTCATGACTGGTTTTATGTTAACCAAAAAAATAAATGACGTAGAAACTGTAACCAAAATAATAATCAATATTGCAATAATTATTTCTTTAATTCATATTGGTAAATTTATATATAAACCTTCAGTTTTAGGTGATTATAATAGTATAAGAGAATATGGTGGTCTAGATAGTTATATAGAAGTAATTGCTATAAGTTTAATTTTTAATAGTAAAAATTTATACAACAAAATATTAAAAAGAATTATTATATTTATATTATTATGTTCTATAATTTCATACTTATCTAGAGTTGTATTTGGAGTATCAATAATTCTTGTCTTTTTCTTGATTTTTAACAGAAGTAAAAAAAAATTTAAATCGCTAATTTTTTTATTAACGACTTTAATCATTTTAGGTTCATTTTCTATATTTTTAACAGGTATGAAAGAATCTCCAGTATTTGTGTTTTATAATAAAATTGCTAACTCTATTAATGAAATAAGCCCTTCTGATTATTCTGATATTGCCGAGATTAATAAAAATTGGCGGGGATATGAAGCATATAGGACTAAAGAAATGTTCGAAAACGGAACTATAACTAAGAAGTTATTTGGATATGGTTTAGGATCTTTGGTCGATTTAGGCATAAATATAGATTTAAATGGTCAGGTTTATGATGAAGTGGTTATAACACATAATGGATATTATATGATTTTAATAAAGACTGGGCTATTTGGATTGTTAATGTTTTTTTTATTTTTATATAGATTTAATGATTTTTTAAAAGAAGTAGAACATGTACAATATAATGCTTTTGTTAAAATAATAAGAGCGCTTTTAGTATCCATTACATTTTTGACACTGGTAGTAACTGGTATCTATAGTCAAACTGGATGCTTCGAAATACTTTTTACAGCAAGTTTGTTAAGTAGCGTTTTATTTGGAATCCATAATAAAATGAATATTTCGTTTCACCAGATCAGTGATCTCGGTGAAACTGAGCATTTGTCACACGCAAGCAGAGCACCTATATCGCTCAAAAGAACACCTAATTCGGTCAGTGATTCGTGTTCTAGGCTATAGTGCATTTATACGTCCTCAAACCCCAAATTAAATTTGATATGGGCGCGGCGGATGGTACCCTAATGCTAAGGGATAGGGCTTACCCCAAATGAACATCTTTTGAGCCATAGCCCTCGACCCAATTGAAGCATCCGTCGAGGGGTTCCATGTCAAATTTAACAATCCCAGAGTAATTCAGTACGCTTAATAAATTGCTATTTTATCCAATGCTATCTCAACGGGACGGATACTCTTGAAGCCCTGACAAGTGCTCTGAATTTGCAAGATAGCAGCACTCCCTCAATGAAATACAAATAAAATATCGACATCATTCTTAGACAGCATGTCAGAAAGGAGGATAGTAATGAAAATTGGATTTATAACTACGAATAATCCTATTGATAAAACAAGCGCATCTGGAACAATTTATACTATTTTTCATTTACTTAAAAATAAATACAATATTGAATGGATTGGACCTGCTAATATATCTATTATTCAATTTTCATTGTTAATTAAAAAATATTTTGTTATAAAAGTCCTCAAAAGGAAATACATGATTAGTCATACTCACTTTTTTTCACGGAATTTAGGGAGGATTTATACAAAGTTAATAAAAGAAGGAGATTATGATATTATAATTGCTCCCTTTGCGTCTTCAGAAATTGCTTATGTTGAGACAAACGTGCCAATTATTTACTTAAGTGATGCTACATTTCAAATAATGCTAAATTATTATCATTCTTTTGAGAACTTGATCAAATCGAATATAATATCTGGAAACGATATTGAGTCTAATGCTTTGCATAAATCTAAACGAATTGTTCTTTCATCTAAATGGGCCGCTGATTCTTCAAATGCACAGTATAATGTAGCTGGAAATAAAGTTAGAATCTTAAAATTTGGACCAAATTTAGAAAAAATACCTACAAAAGAGGAAATTGTATGGGAAAAGCAATTAAATACCATAAATTTGTTATTTGTAGGGGTGGATTGGGAAAGAAAAGGTGGTGGTATAGCCTTAGAAACTTTAAAAACACTAAATGAAAGAGGAATAAATACTAACTTGATTATTGTTGGATGCAATCCCCATATTTTGGATGATAAGGTAAATATTATTCCCTTTCTAAATAAAAATAATAATAAAGACTTTGAAAAGTTATATAAATTATTTTTGGAAAGTAGTTTCCTTATTTTACCTACTCGAGCGGAGTGTTCAGCAATTGTATATTGTGAGGCAAGCGCTTTTGCACTACCAATTTTAACTACTAATACTGGGGGGGTAGGTAGTTATGTTGAAGATAATGTTAATGGTTTCAAGTTCGAATTAAAAGCTAAAGGATTAGATTATGCCAATAAAATTCAATATTTATATAATAATCCATTTATTTATTCGCAACTGATGTATTCAACTAGGGAAAAATATGAGAGAGAATTGAACTGGGATAAGTGGTTGGAACAATTTGAAAAGGTTATTAAAGAGGCTCTTAATAATTAATTAAATTAAAGTATAAAAGAAGTAAAAATTATTAAATACTGTGGTTTACCTTTAGTTATTCTTGAGCTTTTTATTTTATTCATTTTGGTACGCTAGGGATAGGGTTATATGGTCAACGTCAAATCAAGATAGACTTCTATACATAAAACAATTGTATAAATTAAGGAATAGATAAATGAGTATAATAAAAAGTTATATGTACAATTTGGTGGCACAAGTATTCAATGTAATAATACCAATAATCACCATACCATATGTTGCAGGGATTTTAGGTAGCAGTGATAGGCTTGGCCAATATGCCCATATTCCGTTACTTGTTATATAAAATAAATAAAGAGGATTAACTTTTAGAATGGAGATGAAAGAGTGAAAGTCTTTGCGGTCATCGTTGCATATAATTCACCTTTAGATTTAATGGAATTAATAAAAGCTTTAACAAATCAAACTTATAAGATAAATAAGTTAATTGTTTTAGATAATAGCACAGAAACAAAGGGACAAAATGAGGAAGTTGTTTTGAATAGTACATTAAATATTGAATATGTCGATATGAAGGGTAACTGTGGTTCTGCAAAAGGTTTTTCAAAAGGCATGCAAATGGCTTATTGCCAAGGGGCTGATTATATCTGGTTACTGGATCAAGATGGTATTCCCTATAACGATTGTTTAGAGCAATTAGCTGCTAACATATCTAAAGCAGAAATTGTTTGCCCCATAGTTCTGGATCAAGAAATGAACGAACAGGGTTTTTTTAGAATGAGAATAAGTATTTTTGGAAAGTTTTATTACGTTTGCTCTAAATCAAAGGATTTTTTTATCGATTCATTTGGAACTAATGGTGTTCTCATTTCGAGGAAAGTCCTCGGGGTTATTGGGTTTTATGATTATATACATTTTTTTGTTGGAGGCGAAGATATAGAGTATTCCCTGCGAGCAAAAAAATATGGCTTTACAATATTTGTAGTAAATAATGCTAAGATTGTTCATCCGAATTTGGAACATAAACATTCTTTGAACTTAAATCAATGGAAAAGGCATGCGAGGAAATTAGGAATTAATCGATTACTACCAAACAATTTCGGTCACATAAAAAATGATGTTAAAAATAATAATGGTATAATATGCTTTACATATATAATGGGAAAGTACTTTTCTTGGTATCAAATAATCTATTATTTTATTTTTTTATTCATAGTACTTTTAATGAAGAAAATTACAAATAAAGAGATCCACGCTCTAAATACTTTGTCTGCTAATATCACTGGGTTTGGAATGGGATTGAAAGAACGTAAACTGACTAATTCTAATCAGAGGTTTAAAATGTGATGAAGATTTTGATGCAATCGAGATCAAATTTACTTTCGACTAAGGGCGGAGATACGATTCAAATTTTAAAAACAAAAGAGTACTTAGAAAAATACAATGTTCACGTTGATTTATCATTAAGTATTTTTGAAGATGTTAGAAAATATGATATTGTGCATCTTTTTAATTTGACAAGGGTTCAGGAAACTTATCTTCAATTACTAAATGCAAAAAAATATAATAAACCAGTAATTCTTTCAACAATTTATTGGCCTACAGATGAACTCGAATTGAAAGGTCAATTTAAACTAAGAAAAACATTGAATAAAATCTTAGGAGTTAATCGTTATGAAACTATAAAAATGAACGTTAAATATATAAAAGAAGAAAAGAAACTTCCGCCTTTAAAAATGGTTTTAAAGACATATTCCTGCATCCAAGAAAAAATTTTAGAATCGGCTGACTGGTTACTGCCGAATTCTGTGTTAGAGATTAAAGAACTAAACAAAAAATTCGGACGCAATTTGACGAATTATAATGTCGTGGTAAATGCTATTGATACAACTCAGCTGAATTGTGAGCCCTCACTTAATAAATCAAAGGCTAAATTAGATTATGAAAATACCATTTTATGCGTTGGACGTATTGAGCCTCGAAAAAACCAATTGAACTTAGTTAGGGCATTATATAACACGAACTACAAGTTGTATATCGTTGGAGACGCTGCACCAAATCACAAGAAATATTATCAAATGGTAGTTAATAACGCAAATAATAATACAGTATTTTTAAGTCACGTCTCTTATGATAAAGTCTATGAGATGTATTTAAAAGCAAAAGTTCATGTCTTACCAAGCTGGTACGAAACGCCCGGTCTAGTAAGTTTAGAAGCAGCTTCTTGTGGATGTAATATTGTAGTAACGAACAGGGGAACAACAATCGACTATTTTGGAGACATGGCTTACTATTGTGAACCTGAAGATCCTCAGTCAATATTTTTAGCTGTTAAGCAAGCAGTTATTGAAAAAAATAATCCAAGACTAAAAGAACGGGTAAAGAATTTTTATACATGGGAAAATGCTGCGAAACAAACTATAGTAGGCTACCAAAATCTTCTTAACAACTATAATAAAAACGGATAAGACTTGCTATTTAGATATTTTGTCAAAGTATAACCTAAAAATGTGAAAACAAATTTCTGGAGTGAGGCAAAAAATGAATTTTTTAGCTCCCGTTATTATTCTTGGAATGCATCGGTCTGGTACCACTATGCTAACAAAACATCTTGAAACTTTAGGATTATTTGTAGGTTGCAAAAAAGAAGAGAACTGCGAATCTGTGTTTTTTTTAAAGTTAAATTCGTGGATTTTATCGGAGTGTTGCGCTAGCTGGGACAATCCGGGTTATTTTACTAAATGCATAAGTTCAAATGTCAATATTAAACGAGAGCTAATTAAAGTTACTACATACCATTTGTCATCACTCCGTGCAATTGAATACATGGGCCTCCGTCATTATCTAAGATATGGGAATATCAGTAAGCTTAGTATACCGTGGGGATGGAAGGACCCGAGGAATACCTTTACCGTTGAATTTTGGAAGGAGATATTTCCGTCAGCTAAAATAGTCCATATCTATAGAAATCCGATTGATACAGCGGAGAGCCTCCGAAAAAGGGAATTAACAATAAGAAAAGAATTTAAACATTCATTAAAAACATATATCAAACAAGCACTTTTACTAGGTAAAACGAACATTCTTGAATCCATGAGAGTAGCAGAGATTCATGGGGGAGTTGGGTTATGGAAGGAATACATTTGTCAGGCTTCCTTGATGGAAGAGAGATTTTCCTCTGATTGGATGAGCATTCAATACGAGGATTATGTGGAACGACCTGAATATTACTTAAACAGCTTATCAGATTTTATTGGAACAGACTTTGATCGTGGCAAGCTAAGGAATATCGTAGATACTACGCAATTATCCCGGAAATACGCTTTTTTAAATGACAAAGAACTTGTTAATGTATACAAACAGCTTAAGGACGATGTGGTGGTTAAAAGATTGGGTTATGGAAATCTCTTTTAGCCAATAGAACGATTATAGCTTTACTTAACAAAAAGTCTCTTTTCAATTTTATGTTGACCACAGACTGTATCCCCCCTCGGAAGTATAGTTGTAAAATAGTACTAGGTCGGAGGAGTAATGGAATGACGGTTTTATCCACACAGAAATTTATTGCTCGTAACGCACTAATGGTTGCACTCATAATAGGATTTAGCACTGTTTTAGGGCTTATCCGGGAATCATCAATCGCCTATACGTTTGGGGCTTCTGGAATGACAGATGCCTATCTTGTTGCCGCAATTATTCCTACTTTTTTTTCTGGTACAATCAGCGGTTCGCTAACTAGCACTTTTATTACGGTCTATGCTAGTTACTTAGCTAAAGGTGAGGAAGAGAAAGCCTGGCGCACAACAAACATTGTCTTTTCCCTTTTCATTTTACTACTTGGAGCGTTGGGAACAATCTTTTTCCTTTTTGCGCCGTTCATCGTTCACCTGATTGCGCCAAGCTATGCTGGAAGTCGATTAAACCTCACGGTAGAGCTTACTCGCATAATGCTGCCGAATCTTTTCTTCGGCGGGCTTCTGGGAATCCTGGTGGGGGTGAACAACGCTCACCACTCATTCCTTGCTCCATCTTCGATCGGACTTATCTCTAATGTGTTTATTATCAGTAGCATCTTCACGCTAGGTAGGTTTTGGGGCATTTACGGACTGGCAGCGGGATCTGTTCTTGGGGTGCTGGGCCAGTTTTTGCTCCAACTACCTTCAGCTCGCAAGCATGGGTTTCACTACCGCTTTCTTTTGGATTTTTACGACCCTGGGGTGCGGGAGATGTTTACTTTGCTGACTCCATTTATAGTCTCAGCCGCGGTGGCTCAGGTGAACCTCATCGTCGACCGTACCTTAGCGACAGGGCTACCGGCGGGAAGGGTTTCTGCGCTGTATTTTGCCAGCAAATTGGTACTCCTGCCCCAGACTATCTTTAGCGGGGCGGTGGGTATGGTAGTCTATCCGCTCTTGGTCAATGCGGCAGCCCTCGAGGATTGGCCCCGCTTGGTCGAAGGGCTCAATCGAGCTGTACGTCTCCTCTTACTCGTCATTTTTCCAGCTGTTATCGGGCTCTACGTTCTCCGTTTCCCTCTCGTCCAGATGCTTTTTCAGCATGGAGTTTTTGATACGGAGGATACGCGGATTACGGCAGAGACCGTCCCATATCTGCTGGGTGTGCTCTTAACTGGGTCGATGGTAGGCATGCTGGTGAACGTTTATTTTGCCTTGAAAAAGATGGTTGTGGCAGTCGGAACCGGTGCCATGGCTTTATTGGTTAATATTTTCTTAAGTATCATCCTGGTTCGTTTACTGCAGCAGCGGGGGCTTGCTCTTGCCAACTCACTTTCGGGATTGACTAATTTAATCCTCCTTTTTCTCGGATTTTTTGTCGTGCTGAAGCTCCAGAAGAAGGCACCTCTGCCTTACCGGGCCTTAGTGGTCTTTGCCTTGCAGATCCTAGCGGCCGGAGGGCTTACGGGAGTAGTTGTTTATTTTGCTAATACGCTTTTGCACGGATATTGGGCTGGATTTAAAGGGTTAATCCTCAGCACCCTTTTAAGCGTCCTGGCTGGGCTGTTGGTCTATCTGGTACTGACTTATGTTTTTCGGGTTGAAGAAGTGTGCAAGGGGATCGCTTGGGTGAGAAGGAAGGTCGGACGGATTAAGGCAGTGAAGATCTTCCTAAATTAGTAATTATTTCTCGTCGGGGTCATTAGCGTAAACCTGAAGGAATTTATTATCTTCGGCCTCGGCCAGTGGTTAACTGTCAAATGCCAGCATAAGTAATGGAATATGGAGTTTTTAGATGAACCTAGAAACATTAATGGAAGAATTTTATACATTGGCAATAAAAGCTGGGACCGAAATACAAAAAATTTATGAGACGAATTTTAATATTGAAGTTAAAGAAGACAAATCCCCTTTGACTTTTGCTGATCGCAAATCTAATGAAATCATTATGACAGGGCTTAAAGCTAATTATTCGGAATATGCAATATTATCGGAAGAATCTAGAGATGATAAAAGTCGATTAGTTAATGACTTTTGCTTTATTGTTGATCCATTAGATGGGACAAAGGAGTTTATTAATAGAAATGGTCAATTTACGGTCAACATTGCATTAGCCTATAAGCATAAGATTATCATTGGTGTTATATACGTGCCTGTTACGGGTGACTTATATTTCGCCAGTAAAGATTATGGATCATATATAGAGAAAGTTCAAAACGGAGAAATTAGTCTGGAAAAAAGGAGACTTCAATTTACAGATAAAGTTGAAAATCTTATCATGGTATCCATCAAGTCTCATTCATCAGAAAAAGACGTTAAGCTAATTGAAGTGAATAATGACAAAATCAAAGAGACCGTATCGGCAGGTAGCTCACTAAAAGGCTGCTTGGTAGCTTCAGGTGAAGCAGATGTATATTATCGTTTCGGTTTACTTCGGAATGGGATACGGCAGCTATGCAGTGTATCGTTGAAGAAGCTGGGTGCATCTTTAGACAAATGGATGGGACCGAGATGCTTTATAATCGGGAAAACATCCTGAATGAAAAAGGGTTTTATGTTGTGAATAGAAAAGAGAATATATGGATTTAATTAACTGTGTATAGGTAATAAGAAAAAGAGGGTATATCGCCTTGAAAACCGTACTTAAATTGATTTTCTGCGGACCGGTTAATAGCGGAAAATCAACATTGGTCGAAAGAATATTTGGTAAGGAAAAATTAATAACTTCTAATTCTGTCGCGGAACCAGATAACAAAACTGGCATTCATGGTGAAGAAATTAACTATTCTTTTGACTATTTTTTAAACGACTTGCTAACCAAACAAGAAATTTTAAATAATATAAGTAGATATTATGAAACCGCAACTAAGTCTTTTATTGTTACCGATGCTCCTGGTGATGAGCAAACTTTGTGTGAGATAGCTCTGGGGGCTTTTCTTTCAAATCTGGCTGTTATTGTCTTAGATGGTGTCCAAGGTGTGTCTGAGCAACTTAAAAGACAACTGAAAATTTGCACTTTGATGGGCATTCATCACATTGTTGTGGTTGTAAATAAGATGGATTTGCTTCATTATGATTTTTATAGATTTAGGGAAATTAGACAGGACTTTTTAAGTCTTACAGCTGATTTTAACATGAAAAGTATCGAGTTCATTCCGGTTTCGGGAACTGAAGGCGATAATGTTATCAAGCCATCTAATCATATGTCCTGGAATGAAGGGTTACCTTTACTTTCTTATCTCGAAGAGATCGAAACAAACTCAAAATCGAACAGCGAAAGTTTTGTCATGTTAGTCCAAAAGGTGACAAACCTAAAATTTAATGATTCCTTCAGAGAACTTCAGGGACAGATAGAATCTGGGACCATTTCTGTTGGTGATGAGGTTCTTACTCTTCCGAGCAGACAAAAGGCCAAAATAAAAGGTATTTATACGGATAGTAAAAAAGATCAGGCATTTATGGGGCAAGCAGTTACTATTTGCATTGACAAAGAAGTGGATGTAGCAAGAGGATGTGTATTAGTTAAAGAAGCAAATCTTCAAATTGCTGACATGTTTACCGCTACAATCCTTTGGTTGGATAACATAGAGCTTGTTGCTGGGAAAAGCTACCTTATTAGGGTAGGGGCCAAAGTTCTGACAGCTACGGTAATGGCTCTTAAATATAAAATTGACATAAACACTGGCAATAGGATTAGTGTCAATAGTGTATTCAGGAGTGAGCTGGCAGTATGTGATATAGCTCTGTCTGAAAATATAGTGTTTGATAAAATTAAGAATAACAAGTCATTAGGGTCTCTTAGTTTAATCGACAAGATTACAAATAAAACCTCCGCATTGGGGGTTATTGAACATTCATTAAGAAGATCAACGAATGTTGTGTGGCAGAATACTGATATCACTCGAGAAATCCGTGCACAACAAAAGTGCCAAAAACCGCTGACTCTATGGTTCACGGGCTTATCAGGTTCCGGGAAGTCTACCCTTGCAAATGAAGTAGAGAAAGGGCTCGTTGCCATGGGCAAACATACTATGTTGCTTGATGGTGATAATGTCAGACACGGTTTGAATAAAAATTTAGGTTTTAAAGAGGCTGACAGAATTGAAAATATCAGAAGGATTGCCGAAGTCGCTAAGCTAATGAATGATGCAGGAATTATCACTCTTACGGCATTTATCTCGCCATATAAAGATGATCGGGAAAACGCCAGAAGGATTATTGGCAAAGAATTTGTAGAAATATATGTAAGTACACCTCTCGAAGAATGTGAAAAAAGAGATGTAAAAGGACTTTACAAAAAAGCCAGAGCTGGTGAGATCCCCAATTTCACCGGAATTTCTAGTCCTTATGAAGCGCCGGATAATCCTGATATTGAGATCGATACGAGTAAGTTTTCTATCGAGACTGCAGCAGATATTGTTATCAAACATATTTTGAAGTACAGCAATGGGCTCCTATTCAGTCATCCTTACCTTGAGATGGTTCCCGTACGCTAAACAAAAGCCTTACTCGCCGGAACGACTCCCAGTAGTCCCCGTTCCGGGCATAATGGATAACCATGTTCACTTGCTTATTGAGACAATGGATAGGTTACACTAAAATAGACAGTTCTCTTGTAAGCGTCAAATCTAACGACACATAGCTCACACGCTTTTTCTGTGAGAAACTATGGTAGCGAGAGTATCCTGAGATATCGCGAGAACTCTCAGTAGCTCTTAATACTACTCGCAGGAGAGGATGAAAAATGGAACTGCAAAAGGTAAAACATGAGAGAGCTAAAAGTGGAGAAATGGCGCAAGCTTATCTATGAATGTCGGAACAGCGGACAAACAATTCGCACTTGGTGCAACGAGCACAATATTAGTCCTCAGACCTTTTATCGGTGGCAGCGTGTTGTTTGGGACGCAGGGACACAAAACCTTCTTGAAGGGTCAAAGCGGCAGCCGGTTATGATACTGGATGAGACAGCGGTATTTGCCGAATACCCGTTGTCGGCTCCGATTCAGAGCGCGCCTGCATCTACGGCTGCCGTCATCCTTCATCTCGATGCTGTCACACTGGAAATTCAAAACGGGGTCAGTTCAGAAACCGTGGAAGCTGTCCTAAGAGCGGTGAAGGCGCTGTGTTAGATGTCACACGCGCTGCGCACGTGTATCTGGCCTGCGGCTACACAGACCTACGGCGGGGCATTGACGGACTGGCAGCTATGGTTCAGCAACGCTTTCAGCTTGACCCCTTCTCGGACAGTCTGTTTCTGTTCTGCGGCCGGAGAACCGACCGTATTAAAGCGCTCTACTGGGAGGAAGACGGGTTCGTGCTTCTGTATAAGCGGTTGGAGAACGGGCGTTTCCAATGGCCGAGAACCCCGGAAGACGTCCGTGTACTCACGGAGCAGCAGTTCCGCTGGCTCATGGAAGGACTCTCCATCGACCAGCCCAAAGCCCTGCGTCCGATGAAGGATTTGAGTATTGTTTAGCGCCGGAAAGCCTTTGAAATACGACTTTTTCATTGTTTTTCGAGGAAAAATATGGTATAATTCAAGTATGAAAAACGCGAATGAAACCGTTAAAGACAGCGTCGAAATCGTCACGATTTCGCGCACAGAATACAATGAATATCTTTCACTGAAGACCCAAAACGCTGAATTGTCGCGTCAGGTAGAGTGGTTTCTGGAACAACTGCGCCTGACCCGGCAAAAACGTTTTGGGTCTTCGTCTGAGCAAAGCAAATATGACGAGTGGGAGCAGCCGAACCTATTCAATGAAGCGGAAGTCTTCGCAGACGAAGCCATGCCGGAACCAGAGCTAACCGACGTTAAAAAACACGTTCGGAAGAAGCGCCGAGAAACGAAGGAAAAGCTACCAGAGGATCTGCCCGTCGAAACCACCGAGCATTTTCTGCCGAAGGAAGAGCGAAACTGCCCGGTATGCAGCGACGAACTGCAAATCATCGGTAAGACCGTACAGCGACGGCTAAAAATCATTCCGGCCAGCGCGGTAATCCTGGAGGATATTTATTATACCTATGCCTGCCGAACCTGCGAAAAAACCGGAACTAACGTCCCCGTGATTAGAACGCCACAGAGAAACAATGTCATCAAAGGCAGCTTTGCCTCACCGGAGGCGGTGGCGCACATCATCACGCAAAAGTTTGTCATGGGAGCCCCGCTGTACCGGCAGGAACAAGCCTTTTTGCGCCAGGGAATAACGCTTTCGCGACAAACCTTGTCCAACTGGGTACTGAAAAGCACCGAGGACTGGCTGGAGCCCATCTATCGTGAACTGCATCGAAGGCTTTGCGCCCGGCAGGTACTGCATGGGGATGAATTATGTAAAGCTTCACATAATTCGTCTTATGTAGAGCCGTATATTATGTAGTACTCGCCGGAACGGCTCCCGGTGGTCACCGTTCCGGGCAGGTTCCGGGAACCTTTCTTTTCCTATAAGTTTCGACAATATTTTAGAAAAGAGTAATAAGTTAGGTCACTAGAATAATGCCGGGATGTTAGCCCATCCCAGTTTATATTACGACGAAATACTTACCATTATTAGACGTTACTTTTTAGGTCAATTCAAGTTAGTTGGGGCTAAGTATTATACTCCCCGGAACCTTCCTTTTCTTTCGTATACACCATATAAGTAAATATAGGAATTAGCCAATTTTAAATAAAGCTATTGGCAAAGCGGATTCATAACTTATGCAACAATAATGACCCCACATATATAATGAAAGATTAACAATTTATATGTTTCACAATATAAATTTATGAAACTTGTTAATCTGAAGAGAATATTAAAAAACGACTTTGAATTCCCATTCCACCGAGTTTTTTGCTATGGGCATATAGTGTAATAGAGTTGGGGTGAGGAAATGCCAAGGAAAAAGAGATGCTAGGTCCCTGGAGATATATATCATATTACATGTCGGGGCAATCATCGGCAGAACATCTTTCGAGATGATGAGGATCGTGAATTTTATCTTATTGTTTTGAAGCGGTTTAGGTCTATTACTCCCTACGTACTTCATACTTATTGCTTGATGGATAACCATGTTCATTTGCTTATTGAGACAATTTCGGATATAAAACAGCTTCAGTAACAATAAGGAATTGTCTTCATTTAAAATTCATCTTGAATAACTATTACTTTGCCATTGCTTAAATAAACAGTTCTGCCAGAGTCATAAATCCATTTCTCTCTTACACTATAAGCGGTAGTAGTTTGGTTTACCTTTGTTGGTTTTCCCCATGAGGATTCCAGCACTTGATCAGATGTCATTCCGATTTTAGGTTCTGAAGGGGGTTCGGGAAAGCTAGTTGTTAGATGAGCTAAATTTTCCTTTTGCAGTTCTACCTTTTCTCGCTCCAATTTGGTTGCGTAAACTTTAATATCCTCAACAAATTCACCGTTATAATCAGAGGGCAGAAAATTTAGTGTAATTGTTGAGTGAGGATTTTTGGTTTTAATATCTTTGGCATAAGCATAACACCATAATATAAACGAGTTTTTATAACCCTTTGGACTGCTATGAGCTAAATTATCCAAAATCTCCGCGGCTTCGGACCATTCTTGTTGATTTATCAATTTAATACTATTTCTGTATGCTATTTCATAGTTCCGCTCTTTTAGATAAGAAACTATTTTGGGTTGTACAAAAGTAATAGATATTAAAACTATTATCATGACTAGAATTATTACAATTAAAATGATAAGTAATACATCGTTTAGCATCAATGTCTTCCTTCCGAAATATTCTCTGTTATAAACTATACCATTAGTTAATATTATTAATCTGCCGAAATTTGTAAATGGTGAATGTTTAATATCCGAAAAATTACTCGCCTGAACCTATTCTGAATAAAATCTTCTTGATCGTAATAATATCTTAGGATGAAACCTGGCGGAGGTTGCTTATGAAAATAAAAAAGAAATTATTAACATTTGAGTTAGTTTCATAATTCATACCCCTTGATATAAGCGGGCTTTTTACCCGTAAAAAAGGAGTACCTCCCCAAAATCTCGAAAGTGTAAGTGACCAAACAAACACCGAGAGGTTGAAAGGAGAACTCCCAATGTTTAGTATTCGCCAAGAACGTCTATTTTCCTTGGAAGAAATCTTAGAAATGTCACCGAAAGAATCGTATCCGCTTCTATTGGAACCGCTGAATATTACTCCTTTGTTGAGAGTGGTTTCAAAAAAGGGCATTTTTGGGAGCTCCAACCACGCTTAACTATTCAGCCATGATCTATTCTTTATTCATTCGAGTGATCGAACGAATTCCTACGATCAAAGATTTACGAAAACGATTAAAAAACAGCTTGGAATTCCGTTTCGACTGCGGCTTTACGATGGCTGATGCAGTTCCTAGCGAGTCCTCTTATACTCGAATGATTCAAAAAATCAAGGGTTCTTCTGCTTTGGAAAAAATTCAAAATGAACTAGTCTCTCAGGCGTTTCAAGAAGGCTTCATCGATGGGGATGTTATAGCCATCGATGCTACTCATATTGAAGCGAGAGACCGTAAACCTGAGAAAAAGAAAGACGAAGAGATTCCTGTCAAGCAAACCTCCAAAAAACGCGGACGAAAACCCAAATCGGAACGGGAGAAATGGCTCAAAGAACAACAGGAACTGGAAGAGAATCGACCCCTCTTTGAGAAGAAAATTGAAGCTCAACTTCCTCTTGATTTCAAGACGATCGAACAGCAAATCCCGCAAGATCCTCACTGGGGAATTAAGAAAAACTCCGAGGGCAAAAACGTCTTTTGGTTCGGGTTCAAAGGTCATCTTCTCGTGGACTGTAAAAGCCAATACATTTTAAAGTCCTTACTTTCTTCGGGAAATGTCAATGATGGCAAAATGGCGATTCCTCTACTCAAGGCTCTTCATGAACTTCACCCCCAGCTGAAGCCTTCCTATTCGCTTTTGGATGCTGGTTACGATTACAGCTCAATTTACCAACAAGCAAAAGCCATGGGGTCAAGGGCCCTGATTGATTACAATCCACGCAATGAACAACTACCCGAAGACAAGGACAAATACTTTTGCCCTAAGTGTCAAGAAGGTCATTCCTACCGATATGATAGCTATGATTCCCGATACGACACGTTGAAATATACTCAACCCAAGGAGTGCAAAGAGTGTCCTCTGAAAGAAAACAACCAGTGTCAAAAGGTATTCAAGGTTAAGGTTTCCTCAGACCCCAGAAAATACACCGTTCCAGCCAGAGGAAGTGGGCGCTACTTTGAACTCTATAAACAGAGAACAGCAGTAGAACGTGTTAATGCTTATCTCAAAGAGTACTTTCAGTTAAACAACATTCGACATCGAGGAAACGTAGCCAAAGTCGACTTCGAGTTTTCTATCTGACCTATACCCTCTGCAAATTAGCCGTAGACCGATTGAACAAGTTCAAACGTATAGCTGCAGCATAAATCTTCAAAAAATGTTACTAACGAAATTCTGAAGGCCTGAGCTTTAACAATTAAACATTATGAAATTGACTCATTTATATGTTGTCTGCTAATGCTCATAGCGATTGGTGCCCTCTGGGGTTATCAACAGTATTTTGCGCCCAACCAACAGGTTAAGAAACAACTCACCAATCAGTTTGGGGCGGATTATTTTACTTCCTTTAATACTGAAGAAGCTGGCAGTGGTTCTGGGGCGGAAAGTGGTCCGACGGTAAAGGATAATGCCAAGAACAATAATGCCAATACTCGCCGGAACGGCTCCCGGTGATCCCCGTTCCGGAAAGGTTCCAGGAACTTCTGTTATCTTGGATATTTCGACAATTCGATGCTACTACTGTCCTTAAGAGTCTCTCGTTCGTTAGTCCTTCCCCGAGTCTGACCATCACGTAATTCTGACAATCAAATGTTACACTAGGCCATTAAGTATCATAAAGGGATAATAAAACCTCCTGATGAAAGGAGGTAATTGCATACTTAGTTTTTCTTCCAGTATATATTTTGACGCTTATGTTTAATGCCATCAATCCAAACGATTGAATTCTGTTCATCCACATCAAGAATTAAAATCACTTGATAGAGTCCAAGTCTTGCCCAATAACCTTCTAATTTTCCGTAAGGTATTTGCTTCGCAGTAAGAGTTGGTAAATGAGATAACCGAGTGAATGAATCATTAAAAATGCGCTCCTTAACTTCGGGAGGATAAGACAACATGTTTGCAAGTTCATCTAAACCGGTCTGTGATCAGTATACTTTAAACATTTTGTCCACGCTCAAACTCCTTGATTCTTTCGCGCAAATACTCTAGCCCTGCTTGATGATCATATACTCTTCCGGATTTCCGATCATCACGGCTGTGTTCTATCTGGTGAATTAAATTAGTATCATCAGCTAAGGATTCGATATCTATGCTATCTTCGTTTTCCTCTTCGATCCAAACGTTTACATTAAATTCATCTTTAATGACTTGAACAAGGTCTGATATTCCTAATATTTCTTTGTGCCTAAATTTTTCGAGAAGCTGATTTGTTGTAATGTATTTCATGAATATCACCCACCTTTATAGACTCATTATACAGGATGATGGAAATTAATTCACGTAAAATCTGACATTAATACTCGCTGGAACGGCTCCCAGTGGTCTCCGTTCCGGGTAGGTTCCCGGAACCTTTCTTTTCTTCAAAAATTCGACATTATGTTCGGTCAATTCAGTGTAAGGGTGAGTGACAGATGGATTACAATAAGTTCATTGAAAGAGCAAGACTTGAAAGGCTTTATAAATACAATGGAGAGTTAAGTGAAGAAATAAAGAAGTATGCTTTGGAATTAATTGAAACATGCTCAAGAATTGGGCTAGACAATGTCAGCTTTATTTATAAACGGATCATGCCAACGTATTTCTTGGAGTTTGAAAGCGGTATATGGAAATTATGCATAGGCATGGATACATACCAATTGACTAATGGAGAGTTTGAGTTGATAGAAACCTTGGGAGCTAACTAACGGTTGTAATAGTACTCTCCAGAATGGTTAACGGTTCGGCCATTTTAGTACTCGCCGGAACGGCTCCCGGTGGTCTCCCGGGCAGGTTCCCGGAACCTTTCTTTTCTTCGAAAGTTCGACATATTTTATTGCAACTGTGGAGCTATAAGTAACTGAGTACCAATGAAAAGACGATAGGTTATAGACTTTTGGTAATTAGTTCAATACTACCTGATCTCATCTAAAAAGAACGGGTTTCTTATACAACCATAATAATGGTATAATATGGGTGAGAGTTACGAATAAGGTTGTTTCACAATGAAATAGAAATAATTTAAGGAATTTGTTAATTTTGACTTGAATTCCCATTCTGCCAAGTTCTTTGCTATGGGCATTATAGTGTAATAGAGTTGGGGTGAGGAAATGCCAAGGAAAAAGAGGTGCTGGGTCCCTGGAGATATATATCATATTACATGTCGGGGCAATCATCAGCAGAACATCTTTCGAGATGATGAGGATCGCGAATTTTATCTTATAGTTTTGAAACGGTTAAGGTCAATTACTCCTTACGTACTTCACACTTATTGCTTAATGGATAACCATGTTCATTTGCTTATTGAGACAACAACCGTTGATATATCTAAGGTTATGTACCGCATAAATAAGGACTATGCTGTTTACTTTAATCAGAAGTACCATTTTGTCGGGCATCTTTTTCAAGGACGTTTTCGCTGGGAATTAGTTGATAACGATCCTTATTTTCTTGAAGTTAGCCGATATATTCATCTTAATCCAGTTAAAGCTGAGATGGTGCTAAGACCTAATGAGTATAAATGGAGTAGTTATCAATCCTATTCTCAGGAAGAGTTAGAAGATATCTTGGTAGATACACAGAAACTGTTAGGTTATTTTATAGAACCTAAGAGGATCAGGTATCAAAGATTTGTCGAAGACGGGGTTATTCAGGATGTCATAGGTCTATTGAAATAATATGAGCTCTTCGTTGACAACGAGGGTTTTTTTGTGTTCCCGCCGAAGTAGTATTAACGAGGAGGTGCCAAAACGTACGAAATGATCCATTCGTTACGTAAGTGTAACGTAGCAAGGGAAGCCTCCCCGGTGATTGGACTAACGTTAGGAAGCTGATGCCGTCATATAATATACCACAATGAAAAATATTAAACAGTTATAGGAAAGTGATAGGAAAAATGGGAAGTGATGGAGAATAGCTATTTTGATGACCAGGTAAATATAATATGTGCAATTTTTTAGTTTGTTTTTCTAAACACAAAGTTATGAAATTGAGATGATTTTCTATTTGCTTTAAGGATTGAGGTGGTTAGATAAAATGGCAACAGTTGTCCGGTCCTTTGCTTTGTCTGGGGTTAATGCGTATTCTGTGACGGTAGAGACTGTGACACTATATGGCCAGCCTTCGGTGAATATCGTTGGCATGGGTGACACCGCGGTTAAAGAGGCTGCTCATCGATTAGAGGCATCCTTGACTTATGGGAGTTTCGAATTTCCGAAACTTAAGGTTGTGATTAATTTAGCTCCGAGTGGGATCAAGAAAAGTGGCTCACATTTCGATCTGGCAATGGCTGTAAGTCTTTTGCTTGAGGCAGGACAAGTGTTGGTGGATCGAGATAAGCTGTATGATTCCGCATTTATAGGAGAACTTTCCCTGAATGCGGAGTTGCGCTCAGTTAGCGGAGTCCTGCCGATGGTCATGGCGGCAAGAGAAAGTGGAATCAAACGGATTTTTATTCCCTTTGAAAATAACCGAGAGGCTAGTCTCGTTAAAGGTTTGGATATCTATGCTTTTAAATCTCTTATCGAAGTGGTCGAATTTTTACAAGGAAAACAAGAGTACTATTGTCCGACCTTTGAAGAAGCGGAGAAGACCTCTGATTCTTATGAAGGCCTTGACTTTGCTGATGTTCGCGGTCAGGATGTTCTGATCGAATATATTGTTGCAGCAGTGGCTGGGGGACATAATATCCTCATGATTGGCTCTCCGGGGTGCGGGAAATCTATGATTGCGAAAAGGATATCGACTATTATGCCAGAGCTTAGCGAGGAAGAGGCACTTGAGATTACAAGAATCTATAGTGTAACTGGTCATTTGCGTGAACGTGGAAGTTTAATTGAAAAACGTCCTTTTCGCTCACCACATCATAATGCTTCGATGAATTCCCTTGTCGGTGGTGGGAGTCCAGTTGTACCCGGTGAAATATCATTGGCGCATAATGGGATTCTTTTTCTTGATGAAATCGCAGAATTTGATAAAAAAAGTCTGGACGCTCTTCGGCAGCCAATGGAAGATAAAGTCGTTACAGTTTCAAGAGTGAAAAGTATAGGAGTATTCCCGGCGAACTTTATGCTTGTTGCTGCTATGAATCCATGTCCGTGTGGATATTACGGGCAATCGCGCTGCCGGTGCACAGATTATGAGGTGCTTAAATACAGACAGAAATTATCTGGGCCCATTCTGGATAGGATTGAAGTCCATAAATACGTTCAACCTGTAAATTTTCTGAATTTATCAATGCAGGAGAAAGGACGAAGTTCGGCTGAACTCAGAGAAAGGGTTCAGAAGGCTAGGCGAATTCAGCAAGAAAGGTTCAATGGAATTCCCAATGTCAATTCGAATGCCCAAATGAGCGAAGCGATGATCAAAGAGTTTTGCAAGCTTGATGAAGAGAGCAATAAATTGTTAAGAGTGGCCTTTGAAAAGTTTCATTACAGTGCTAGAACCTACAACAAATTTCTTAAGACAGCAAGAACGTTTGCAGACCTCGAGGAATCAGAGGTCATTCGTAAAAAAGATATTAGTGCTGCTTTGATGAGCCGTGATTTAGACAAAGATCGAAGCGGCATGCTTGTCGTTTAGAGAATTTGGGGGTCTTACGTGATTACATATTGGTTGTGGCTTATAAATCTAAAGGGTATAGGACCAGTAACTATACGGAAACTTGTAGACAGATTGGGTTCACCTATGGCAGTTTATCAGGCATCGATAGAAGAATTGCAAAATATTAAGGGCCTGAAGTTAGGTCAAATTGAGACGTTATTGAGTCAACATTCATTAGAAAGTGCTCAACGAATTGAAGATTACATGCAGAGAAATGGGATTAATCTTTTAACTTATGACGATCCCTATTTTCCTCCCTATATAAATGAATTTCCAGGCCTTCCGGCAATACTCTACTATCGCGGGAAATTGCGTACTTTGACGTCAAGTATTGGGATTGTTGGAAGTCGACGATGTACCGCTTATGGCAAGGAAGTAACTGCTGATGCCGCTGCCTTTCTAGGACATGCAGGCATGACAGTCGTGAGCGGAATGGCTAAGGGCATCGATAGTTACGCTCATACGGCTTGCTTAAAGGCTGGTGGATATACCTTAGCTCTGGTGGCGAATGGAGTGGATATTTGCTACCCTCCTGAACATCAAATGCTAATGGAAGAAATTGTTGAAAGCGGAGCTGTAATTTCTTCATATCCTCCTGGGACGAGACCCAGGCAAGAATATTTTCCAGAAAGGAATAAGCTTTTAGCTGCTTGGGTAGAAAAGCTTTTAGTAGTGGAGGCTGCCGATCGAAGCGGAGCTCTGATTACAGCTGAATACGCGATGTGGTTTAAGCATAGGGTATATGCTGTACCCAATAGTATTTATAGTCCGGAAAGTTTAGGAACTAATCGGTTGCTTTTGCACGGGGCGGAGGTCTATCTTGGACCCGATCAATTACTTAAAAAGTGTAAAAAGGAAGACTCAAACAACTCGTTGCTTAAAAAACCACAAAAGAGTAAGGCTTTAAAGAAGCAAAGGCAAAATAGATGCGATTCAAATAAACTTCAAGAGCAGGTTATACTTGATCGACTTGACCAGGTACAAGATATAAACGACCTTCTTGATGTATGTAACGGTGATATTAGTGGCTTAATTGAATTGCTTTGCAGAATGGAGCTTGAGGGAAAAGTCTCGATATTAGGACAGAAGGTAAAGAGATTGTCTGAAGTTGAGTAAAATTATCAGAATTGATTGATAGAACCAGGTTGTTAGATTTACAGATGCCTGTACTGGGTGTGAAGTTCCAGGACCCTTTTTTTGGACCCTTTCTTTTCCGTCGAAATACTTATTATTAGTATACTTTACTTTCTAGGCCAATAAAATTAGTTGGAGCTAATTATAACTAAACCTAAACCTAAACCTAACTTTCGGTCTCGACCGAAATCTAAATAATACCATTATGCAAGTGAATATCAGTCTTTTGGATAAGGCTTTTTCCTGTTTGTTCTATTCAAGAGATAGTCAGTACTTGTATTATGTAATTCCGCCAATTTGATTAAAATTACGGTGGGCAAATCCACTTCACCGCGTTCATAATTACTGTATATTCTCTGACTGCAATTTAGATAAGTTGCAACTTGCGTTTGCGTCAGATCTTTGTCTTCCCTTAAGTGTCTTATTCTTTCATACACCAAAAATCACCTCAAGATAATTATAGTTTAGCGAATTATTCGCTATTGACTTTTAGCGAAAATTTCGCTAATATTATCTCAAATGGTAAATTAAAAAATGTAAGAGGATAGGCGCAAACGAATTTGAATTTGCGATCACGCTATTCGGCGATAAGGCTTTTTATTATTGGTCAGCCTCACTAGATAGTCGATACTCGTTTCATAAAACTCGTCAAGTTTAATGAGCGAGGAGCTAGGAATATCTAGGACACAGCTTTCATATCTTGAATAGGTTGTTTGGCTTACTTTATGAAAGGCTGCAAGCTCCTGTTGAGTGAGTTAGATTCCTGTCTTCTCTTAAATCGCGTATTCTTGGGACATTGTGGTCACCTCAATAGCATTCTATATTATGCGATAATTGCATATTGATAATTATGCAATTATCGCATTATGCATGTATAAGAAATTGTTTTTGGGGGTAAAGAGCATTGGCAGATTATAAGGAAATGTACAGTATATTATTTAACAAATTGACAGATATAATAGAAGAAATCCAGCAGGTGCAGCGTCGAACAGAGGAAATGTATATGCATAGCAAGGATAGTAAATTCATTCTTCTGAAGTCATGTGAAGAGCGGACGGAGCAACTGGAGAAGCCGGAGAAGAATGAATAATGCCATTAAATAATATATCGGTTGATACTAGGGTAAGATATTTCATTGAACAATCCAAATCTGCGTTTTTACTGGGCGGAACAGATCCCAAAGGTCGCTGTTCCGCCCAGGTACTAGACCCCTTTCTTTTTAGGATATATTGCCGACATGCCAGATTTAAAAGGGTGCTCGGCATTTGGTGTAACACCGGAGGAAGCATTACGAGAATTACAGGCAGCAAAAAGGTTTGAGTCGAATCTGCTATGTCCAATGGCATCCCAATACCAGAACCGCGATACCGACCAATTATTTTTCAAATTAATTAATTCTCGGGTCGGGAAAGGCCTTCGAAGTTAAAACAGTGTGCCCAACAAAGAGTGGTGGCTTTATTTACAACCATATTATTGGTATAATATGGTTGTAGTTTTTGGAAGAAGGAGCGATTATTAATGGAGGGCTACTTTGAGCTTAATTCAGAGCAAATAGAGACTATTATCCATACGCTAAGAAAATCTGTAGCTCCTTGGCTCATTATCCTATTTGGCTCCTATGCCAAGGGCAGAGCCCGCGGGGATAGTGATATTGATATCGCTTATCTGACCGATCAGGTCGTTAATGAATATCAGACTTTTTGTATGGCCCAAGGCTTGGCCGATTTACTAGGTAAGAGTTGTGATTGTATTAACTTGAAGTTAGTTAGTACTGTGTTTCAAGTTCAAGTGGTTGGATACGGAAAAGTGCTTTATTGTCAGGATGAGACACGACGAAAATATTATTTCCTCCGTACGTACAAAGAGTACGCTCTTCTTAATGAGGAACGGGAGCCTATTCTAAAAAGGATAAAAGAGAGAGGGACGATCTATGGGGGATGATGTAATTTATAACAAATGCTCGATTATCGAGCGTTGTATTGAGCGTATTCATGAGGAATATGAAAACAACCCTAAAAATCTGGAAAACTATACAAAGCAGGATTCGATCATTCTGAATATACAAAGAAGCTGTGAGGCTGCTATTGACTTAGCTATGCACATAGTGGCCGAAGAGAAATGGGGAATCCCGCAAAATAGCCGTGAAGCGTTTGATATTCTTCACCAACATAATTGCATGGAGGAATCGTTAGCCGAATCTTTAAAATCAATGGTTGGTTTCCGTAATATCGCGGTACATAATTATCAATCTCTCAATTTAAAGATTGTAAGTCAAGTCATTGAGCATTATCTCGATGATTTAAAGGAATTTAGTAAAATTATGCTTAAGAGGTTTTAGAGTTTGTAAGGTGGGACTGAGGACATTTCTGATTTCGCAGCGGTTGCTGCCAGAAATAATCGGTTTTATCGTCACAGTCTATTTTATTGTCTGGCTCTTTCTATATCATTGGCCCTTCGTTTTATTAAAAATGGGGAATTTGAGTAATTATTTATTCCCTACTGTTTATTTCGACATAAAATTTGTATGATTCGTGGTATAATTTCTACAATTTAAATATTGCTAATATCTACTAGCGATAAAGGCAAACTTAGTGAAAACTAAGGACGCAAAGCTATGGATCTTCCAGGTAAAGCTGATGACTGCCAAGCCGCCGAACAGTTGTTGCTATTATCGCTATACCTTTTTATAGGTAAGCGATTTTTTTATTTTCCCAAAGGTCTACTAAAGATTGGGAGGGATCAAGATGAAATTCATTCTTTTTTATTTCTTCGCTTTGACTATTCTATTATTATTTAATTATGGTGCTCATGCGAAGAAAAAAATAGCCTGCGAATTATACGAAGGAAAAGACCATGAGTTTCCCAATGCCTTTATCCCGATGCCTTTAGGTAAGTAAAAAGTGTTTCACTGCTTCCGGATAAAAAATCCCTGAACAGGTTTTATGCAAACCGCCCTCAGGGATTTTCATTTTGCCTATTTATTTCTCGTCTCTTCACAGAACAATCCAAGTCTGCGTTTTTATTCACATTCTCGCTCAAGTTTTTCCTTCCTCTTTTTGTATAAATAGCTTGAAAACTGAAGGGCACCGAAGCATAGCAAGAATGTGAATATTCCTATCGATCCAATCGACAGTGACGAGTGACTTTGCTTATTCTGGAGATGAAATTCGATTCCGAAGATCACGGATACGCTCAAGCCGGCAAGCAGACTCAGCAAGGCATTCGTTTTGAGGTTCGGCTTTAAGCGTCTGTCCCAAATACCGTTCTTGATGCAGGCGATCAAAGTATAAAAACTAAGCAGCATAAAAATGATCCATTCACCGGCAAACTGTTTAAAATTAGCGCCTTGACATATTTGAATCATTATGGCTGCCAGCAGGCCCCAAAAGGCCAGCCACATTCCGTTATGTTCAATACTCAATAATTTTTTCTCTTGCATTTCATCTAAATTGTTTTTACGCATCTTCATTCTCCTCTCCAAACAGCTCATCAAGTGACTTTCCAAGTACTCTGCAAATATTGCGGCATAATTTTATGGTGGGGTTATATTCCCCTTGTTCTATGGCATTCATGGTTTGACGAGATATTCCCACGGCTTCGGCTAAGGCTTTTTGAGTCATGTCGAGTTCCGCACGGGCAACTTTAATTTTGATGTTTCTTCCCATTTCAACACCTCGATTAAACTATAATATATATGTGAATGAATGTCAATTATATACGACATTAATTATTGGATGGGTGACATTTGGTTAAGGTTAACTACTTTAACTACTTTAACTACTTTAAGGTTTACTTAATACTTAATTGAAGGGCGAGATGCTATTTCGTAAAACAAAATGCATATTTATTCATTATTCCAGCGTCTTATGTTGAAAATAATGGCCAGATGCTCTCTCTAGAGGTAATCATGAGGGATACTAAAGGACGTAATAAGCTTTATTTACAACCATGTTATTGGTATAATATGGTTGTATTTTAATGAGTGAAATGATTGCGTTAAATTGGGAACCAAATCTCGTAGGGGGACTAGGACTATTATGAACTTTAATCTTGACAAGGGTCTGATTCAGAGGATTCGTGAAATCGGAAGAAACTATGCTATTGAGAAGATTGTTCTTTTTGGATCAAGAGCAAGAGGGGAAAATAATCCCACAAGTGATATAGATTTAGCAGTTTTTCCTTTGCCCGAGTTTAATTCTAAAGGGCGATTAACCAGCAACTTTGATGATCTTAATACTCTCTTAAAAATAGATACCATATTCATTAGTGAAACTATTGATCCCAAATTATTAGACAATATTAATAGAGAAGGAGTGTCTCTTTATGAGCGATCCGCATGTAAAAGTCAATAATTTTAAAAATGCTCTTTCTAAACTTAAAGAGGGGATTGCTAAATGTAATAATTCAGATGATCTGCTAAGAGATGGACTCATACAACGTTTTGAGTTCACGTTTGAACTTGCCTGGAAAACTTTAAAAGCTGTCTTCGAGGATGAGGGTTTAATTGGGTTAAATTCTCCAAAATCTGTGTTACGAGAAGCCTTTGCGGCAGAGCTAATAAGGGATGATGAATTATGGCTTGCCATGCTTAATGATAGAAATTCGACCGTACATATTTATAATGAACAATTAGCAATGGAGATCTGTAAAAACATACAAGAGAAATATTTCATAGCACTTACTAATCTATTAGAGAATATCGAAAAACGACTATAGAGGACGAAGATTGCCTCGTTAGTAAGTACATAATGTTTCTAGCAATACTTGTATTACAGAAAAAAGGAATCCCAGAAGAGTCCAATTATTATTGGCTGCTCCAGGGATTCTTTTCTAATTCTCTATCTGTATTTATATCCTATCAGATACTTCAAAGAATAATCCAATGCTTACCCAAACACCGGTGGGAAATACGTCACCCAACCGCCGGTTAAATCTTTCACCCGGGTGAAGCCGTGCTGGGTTAACATCCGAGAGGCAACGTAGCCGCGCAAGCCGATTTCGCAGTAGACCACGATATCTTTATCTTTAGGAAGTTCGGAGAGGCGGTCACGGAGTTCGTCGATGGGGATATGGATTGATCCGGGGATGAATTTTCCTCTGCGTTCTTCGATAGTTCGGACATCGACGATACAGACCTCTTTGGGGTCTAAATCTTTGACTTCATACCATTGAATAGTCTTGAGGTCGCCGTTGATGACGTTTTCAGCCACATAGCCGGCCATATTGACCGGGTCTTTAGCGGAGGAGAAAGGCGGGGCATAGGCCAATTCGAGTTCCTGCAGGTCATAGACGGTGCCTTGGCGGCGGATGACGCCGGCGATATCGTCGATGCGTTTATCCACGCCGTTGCCGCCAACAATTTGAGCGCCCAGGACTCGGCCGTTGCTCTTGTCAAAGAGCAGTTTTGTGGATAAGCGGGTGGCTCCGGGATAATAAGCGGCATTGGAGCCGGAGTGAGTGAAGATGACTTCGTAGGGAATTCCGTATTTTTTAAGCATTTTTTCATTGGCTCCGGTAGAAGCTGCCGCTAAATCAAAGACTTTAGCGATGGAAGTTCCTTGGGTTCCTTCATATTTGCTGTCCCGGCCGGCAATCACATCGGCAACGATGCGGCCTTGTTTATTGGCGGGACCGGCGAGAGGGATCAGGGCGGGTTGGCCGGTGACAAAATGTTTCACTTCGATGGCGTCGCCCACGGCGTAGATGTTAGGGTCAGAAGTTTGCAGGTGTTCATTGACTTTAATTCCGCCCAGCTCTCCGATGGCTAACCCGGCTTCCTTGGCCAGTTTAATTTCCGGTTTGACGCCAATGGCCAGGATGGTTAATTCCGTCTCAACCTTATTGCCGCTTTGAAGGGTAATAAAAGTCTTATCTCCTTCTTGAGCGAAGGACTTTACGCCGTCTTCTAAGATAAGGTTCACGTTTTTGTTAAAGATGTGTTCATGAAGAATGGCGGCCATTTCATAATCCAGCGGGGCCATCACTTGATTGCTCATTTCAATCAAGGTGGTGGAGACGCCTTTGTGCTGGAGATTTTCAGCCATTTCCAGGCCGATAAAACCGCCGCCGACGACAGCAGCAGTTCGAGGCTGTTTTTCATCGATATATTGTTTAATGCGGTCAATATCTGTAACGTTGCGTACTACCAGTGCTTCGATGTCGTCAATTCCGGGAATCGGCGGGCGAAGCGGTGCTGCTCCGGGAGAAAGGATCAAATAATCATAGGTTTCCCGGTAGGTCTTGCCGTGAGCTTCTTGGACTTCCACTGTTTTTTCGGCGGGAAGAATACGGGTGACTTCGCTAAAGGTTCGGACATCAATGTTAAAACGTTTTTTCATTCCTTCCGGTGTTTGCACCAGAAGGGCATCTCTTTGGGCGATAACTCCGCTGACATAATAGGGTAACCCGCAGTTGGCGTAAGAAATATGTTCTCCACGTTCAAAGATGATGATTTCCATGTTTTCGTCTAAACGACGCAAGCGTGCCGCGGCGCTGGCTCCTCCAGCTACTCCGCCGACTATCACTACCTTCTTGCCCATTACAACGTCTCCTTCAGCATATAACTTGATACCCCACCCCTACGGGGTAATAGAATTTAAGAAAATAATATCACGATTATTGGCATTTGACAATAATCGTGATATTCTCAGGTGAGATAAATGAGAGAAGATTAGACCGAAAGGAGAGGCCTATGCCCAGACCGGTTAAATGGAGAAGAGTAGAGTATATACCTGAGAACAAAATGTTTGCCCCCTGTTCCAAGGGAAAGTGTCCCTGCCTGGATGGGGTTCAAGAGGTTCAGCTTAAGATAGAAGAATTAGAAGCGATGCGTTTAAAAGATATGGAAGAGTTATCTCAAGAAGAATGCGCTGTACGGATGCAGATCTCCAGGCAGACCTTTCAAAATATTATTGATGAGGCGCGGAAGAAGGTTGTCAGAGCGCTTTTGGAAAATAAGGCCATAACTATTGGGGGCGGGCATTATACGAAAAACGTCTGTTATCTCAAGTGTTCGGCCTGCGGTACGGAAATGATGGCAACTTATGAAGAAAGGGGTCTGGTCTGTCAACATTGTGGTTCGGATAGAGTAGAATGCAATAAGAAGCAATGTTGTCAGACTTCCTGCGAAAAGTGAAGGCATCGAACAGATCGGTGCCTTCACGCTTAAATTACCCTTGAGCTTGCTCCCTATAGCCGGTTCATTCATACCTTTCTGTTTTAGTCATAAAGGTCATTTGTAGTGGTGTCAATAATTCTCACATCTCGCTTGGAGATGAGCTCTCCTCCGGGGGTGAGGAATATATTCTTGGCAATAATTTGATCCATGACGGCTTCGATATCTGCAGCGGTTAAGGCTGCTTTTGGCTGGGGCAGGGTTATTGTGACGGCGTTACCTGCGGCATTGTTAAAGGTCATGCGCAGGACTTTTTTTGTGGTGCTGGCCACGGTACTCCTCCTTTCTTATTGAATCCTCCTAGTGAGGATTTTTGATTTCCATGTTTCGACTGGTTTAATAACGGCTGCTACTGAGTCAGATCGACTCGATTGTCTCTCCGTACACTGATTAGGGGGTAGTCTTGAAGCCCATAAAGGGCTGCCGCGACATCGTAGACGTCTTGGTCTGAGCTGGTAGATTTGACATTTGGGAAGCTGTGCTGACTGAGTTTCGGTGAACCTTGCGCAGTCAGACCGATCTGGTAGGTTACCACCATCACGGTGTCTTTGGCGCTCGCGACAACAGGCATCGTATCACTTCCTTTCTTATTTAAATAGACTTTATTAATTGGACTTCAAATGGACCTCACTCCGATTCTCGATGCGAAAACAGCCGGTGCTGCGACTGCTTAGGAAAGAGGGAGGAGTGGTTGTCCTAATTTCAGTATATGGAGGCAATGAATTCCTGTCACAATTGGGAAATGACCGGGAATGAAATTACCCTCCTGCTAATTTGCATAATCCGTCCAGTCTCCGCCTAAAACTTCGGCTATTTTCTGAGCCCAAGAGGGGCTCATGCGTCGTTTGCCCCGTTCTAAATCGCTGATAATATTGGCCGGAATTCCTGTTTTTTCTGATAGTTCCTTTTGAGTTCCAATAGCCGCTTTAAGGCGGGCATCTCTCAATTTTTGACCATGATAGACAACCGGATTCTTCTTATTCAAACTCCGAGCCCTCCTTCAAGATTTAATCCTAATATTATATGGACATGTCCTTCAGGAAGTGCCTGGGAGCCTTTTTTATCTGTGATAGGAAGAATGCTAAAATCAGTACTGCCTCTGTAACTTGTAGGAATTCGGGCCGAAACGTCGTATTTTAGGTCTTGACAAGAACGGCAGATTGGAAGAGAATTAGTCATGCTACCAAACAATATGCATACGAACGGTTGGAGTGCTAACATAAGGGGGATTGGAATGAAAAGAGTTGTTTTAATCATGCTGGCTTTGGCTGTTGTCCTGACGGGCTGCGGTACGACGAGTCAACCGGCTGAAAAAGCAAGTGCCGGTGTTCAAACAAACAAGCCGGTTTATGTGATGGCAGGAATTATAAATGCCAACGACAAGGCGAACATCACGTCTAAGATTGGGGCTAAAGTTGCAGGTATCTCAGTAGATGTGGGTTCTGTTGTTAAACAAGGAGATACTTTACTTACCTTAGATACGAACGATATTCAAGCCCAAGTGAATCAAGCTCAAGCTCAAGTTTCTATGACTCAGGCAAATTTGGCCAATGCTCAAGCCGGGGCTCGACCGGAACAGATTGCCCAAGCCCAGGCTGCCCTGGATGCTGCGCAAACAGCTTATAATAATGCCAAGACGAATTTTGACCGGGATCAACAGCTCTTTCAAGGAGGGGCTCTTCCCCAAGCACAGTTGGATGCTGCTCAGACAGTACTTTCTACGGCTCAGTCAGTGTATAATTCGGATCAACAACAATTGGATTTATTAAAAAAAGGGTCAACTCAAGATCAGATAGATGCCCTGAAGGCCCAAGTTCAACAGGCTCAGGCGGCCTTAGATTATGCTAAAGCGATGCTTGCTAACGGCACTATTGTTGCCCCTATTTCAGGAACCATTAGTGCAAAAAGTATCAATGTTGGTGAATTGGCATCCCCTGGAGAAACCTTACTTACCATCACCAACAACAGCTCTTTATTTGTCAATGCCTCTCTGCCGGCTGATCTCGCTGGGAGTGTAAAGGTTGGTCAGGTCGTTGCAGTTAAAGTTTCCGAAATCCCCAATAAGGATTTCTCAGGTACTGTATCGATGGTCAATTCAGTCGTTGACTCTCAAAATACGAGTGTCTTAGTGAAAGTCCAGATTACTGATCCTGATCCTGCCTTAAAACCAGGCATGCTGGCAGAAATAGGCCTTAAAAAGTAAGGAGAGGCGAGAATATGAATGAAAAACGCAAAAAAATGATTTTACTAATTCTTGCAGTTATGGTCGTGGTGTTTGCCGGGATCGGAGGTTACTACTGGTATCAAAGTGAATACTACGTTTCTACAGATGATGCTACTGTGACGGGCGATCTTGTTGCTGTAAGTCCTCAGATGTCCGGCAAACTGGTGGAGTTAAATGTGGAAGAGGGAGATACGGTGGTTAAGGGGCAAATTGTTGGCCGCCAGGGAATCGATAATCCTTCGGATACTAACATCGATGAAACCGTGCTCAGAGCTCCCATCAACGGAATTGTCATTAAGAAACAAGCAACTGTGGGAGAGATTGTTTCTCCCGGCCAAACGATTGCCTACCTCATTGATCCCACGAAACTTTATGTTTCGGCGAACGTTGAAGAAACCAAACTTGGCTATGTTAAAGCAGGCCAAAAAGTAGATTTGACCATTGACCAATTTGGGAACAAGCAATTTACGGGTACCGTTAAATATGTTGGTGAAGCCGCAAACTCAACGTTTTCGTTGCTACCGACCTCAACCAGCGGAACCTTCACCAAGGTTGTGCAAAAAATTCCGGTAAAAATATATCTCGATAAAAACGATGCTTCAATTCTGCCAGGGACAAATGCTGTGGTTCATATTCACATAAAGTGATGAGGTGAGATAAGTATGACTGAACATCACCATCAGGAACCAGAAGGAGCAGGTGACGCATCGTATAAGTGGTTAGCTCTGTTTGTCGTTGTCATCGGCACCTTCATGGTTATGTTGGACAGCAGTATTGTCAATATTGCGATTCCCAAAATGATGAATGTTTTTAACACGGATTTAGATTCTATTAAGTGGGTGCTTACGGGTTATACTCTGGCTATGGGCGCCGTTGTTCCTATTACAGGTTTTTTAAGCGATACCTTTGGCATTAAAAGACTCTTCATTGCCGCTTTGGGTATATTTACGATAGGTTCCTTCCTATGTGGTTTTTCCTGGAGCAATAATGTGATGGTTGTTTTCCGGGTCATTCAGGCCATAGGCGGCGGAGCTATTATGCCTGTCGGAATGTCCTATATTATGATGATTTTCCCAGTTCAAGAGCGTGGAAAGGCTTTAGGCTTCTGGGGGATTGCCTCTATGGCTGCACCGGCCATTGGTCCAACCTTAGGTGGATATATCATTCAATACATGGATTGGCGCTTTATCTTCTATGTCAACGTTCCCATTGGAATCTTTGGAGTTATCTTTGCGAGTATTTTACTTAAAGATACGCCTTTGATACCTTATAAAGGAAATTTTGACTATATTGGCTTGGTGTCCGTGGTGGTGGGTATTGTAAGTCTGCTGTATGTTCTGGGTGAGGCAGATAACATAGACTGGGGAAATATTAAATTTCCGCTCCTGATTGCTCTGGGTATTTTTGGCCTTTTGATATTTGTAGTTAACGAATTAACTCATCCTAATCCCATGCTGGAATTGCGAGTCCTTAAAATCTATGATTTTACGCTTAGTCAATTTATCACGGCCATTACTATGCTGGCTCTGATGGGCGGAGTTTATGTGCTCCCGTTGTTCCTGCAAAACTTAAGAGGCTATACGGCCATGCAAACAGGGTTGATCCTATTTCCCTCAGCCATTGCCTCAGGCTTGATGATGCCCGTCAGCGGCGCTATATTCGACAAATTTGGGGCAAAAGTGGTAACCCTTCCCGGACTTCTGATCGTTGCCTTTGCCTCCTATCAAATGTCATTGTTTAATATGAATACAGCTGTGTCCTATATTACATTCATTGCCATGGTCCGGGGATTTGGCCTTGGTCTTGCCATGATGCCTGTTAATACGGCTGCTATGAACGCTGTACCCAGGCCTCTCTATGGTAGAGCCACAGCCCTTTCCACGACGATCCGAAGTATTACGCAAGCTATAGCCATCACCTTTATGACAACAGTAATTTCCGGTTCGTCCAATGTTAACTATGCCCGCCTGTCTGAACAGATAACTCCTTTTAATCGGACGGCCTCCTCTGTCATCGCCATGATTAAAGGTGTCTATATGAGTTACGGATTGCCTCAATTGGATGCTATGCAAAATGCCTATGCAACCTTAGGAAAGGTGATTTATGGTCAGGCTTATCTGGATGCGATGAATCACGCGGTCGCCCTTACTGTTCCGATAATCTTTGTCGCGATTTTCTTAGTTCTCTTGATGAGTCCTAAAAAAGCGACTGGGCACGATAAGAAGGATCCCAGTCAAGCAGGAGAGAAGGTAGATCATGAGCCAGAATCTGGATTTGCCTTTATGGAGTAATGCTTCCGAACGAATCATATTTCTGTTTAAGGCGGTTCAAAAAATCTACCGGGACCAAATTTTCGAAAAGTCTCAGCAATATGGCTTCACTGGACCGCAAATGGGTCTGATTCTCGGCCTCAGCAAGCATCCCTATTCCACGTTAAATGAGCTGAGCGAATGTATAGGGTTGTCCAAAAGCACAGTTTCCGGAATCGTAAACCGGTTGGTAGGACAGGGTGTTGTTATTCGCGAGATTCCCGAAAATAACCGCAGAATTGTGCGTTTATCTCTTTCACCGGAATTCGAACGAAATAACGTCATTAAAGAGCTTATCAATAATTACATTTCGGATTCAATCAAAGGTGCCAGTGATGAAGAAATTGAGAAAATTATCGTTGGGCTGGAGGTCCTCCACGACTTATTGTGCAAAGAACATGAACCCTCCGAATAAATTGCTTCCAATAAAGCTGCGTTCCAACAATGAGGAAGGAACTTAGTTTTAACGCGATAGACTTAAAGGACTCAGCTGAGGCTCACTCAACTGAGTCCTTTCTTAACTTAACAGGTGGAAAAAGCAGGCAGGGGATCACGGCGCTCTCTTTGGAACTCGGGATGTGAAAAGGGGAAAGCTTCGCAGATGGATTCTATGGGAAGCCGGAAACGTTAAGCGGAACGCCAGAGGTAAAAGGCGATAATCAGCAGGCAAATTAGCACAGCCCCTCCTATAATAAATAGATCTTGGCGTGATGGAAGACGGAAAGGGGACCCATTAAGCTGTTTCCATGGCATAGTTTCTCACTCCTAACAATAAATGGATAGAAAGTGTATTCCACATAACTATTAATTCTCCTTTCGGTGCAATTAGCAAATAATGGGGATTTTTCTGAGATTTTTTTGGGGTCGCTAGTGGATCGAGATTAAATTCTTTGCTTAAACTTTATTTGACAAATGAAGTGTTCAAATGCTAAAATTACTAAATGTGGTGACTTCTCACCGCAACCGCTCAAATCAGGCAACAACGGGTTTTTTTAAGCCGGCCTGCAATGGCGAGTCTAGGGTATGGGAGGTGTAATAATGTACGCAGTGATTGAAACCGGTGGTAAACAGTTTAAGGTCCAAGAAGGCGACGAAATTTTCGTTGAAAAATTGGAAGCTAATGTTGGAGACACCGTTACCATTGACAAAGTTCTTCTCTTAGAAAAAGAGGGAGTTGTCAAAGTAGGTACTCCCGTTGTTGCGGGTGCTAGCGCAGTGCTTAAAGTTGTGGAGCACGGCAAAGGGGCGAAGGTTATTGTTTTCAAATACAAGGCGAAGAAAAACTATCGTCGTAAACAAGGACATCGTCAACCTTACACAAAGGTTCTCGTCGAAGCACTCCAAGCCTAAGCGACAAGACGGAATTCGTTTTCTGGTCTGGGTAGATGAACTGGGACGGATTCACGGTTTTGAAATCTCCGGTCATGCCGGATATGCGGAAGCAGGGCAAGATATTGTCTGTGCAGGCGTTTCCGCCCTGAGTATTGCAGCTGCTAATGGCTTAGAACATTTTCTTTCCAGGGCTCCTCAAGTAAGGGAAGAGGAAGGTTTTCTTTCTTGTCAGCTTGCAGGAATTTCCGATCAGGAATTGGAACAAGCTCAGTGGATTCTGCAAACCTTAAAGCTTGGCATCGAACAAATAGAAGCGGTCTACGGACCGGCGTATATATTAATAGATCAAAGGAGGTGGACTCCATGTTAAACATGAATCTGCAGCTCTTTGCCCATAAAAAAGGGGTAGGTAGTTCCAGAAACGGTCGTGACAGTAATGCACAGCGCCTTGGATTAAAGCGCGGCGACGGGCAATTCGTCAAAGCCGGAACAATTATTGTACGGCAAAGAGGAACTAAGTTCCATCCCGCAAAAAATTGCGGTATTGGCAAAGATGATACCTTATTTGCTCTGATTGACGGTTATGTTAAATTTGAGCATAAAGACAGGATGCATAAACAAGTGAGCGTTTATGCGGAACGCAAAGCACCGGCGGTTGTTGCGCAATAAGCTGTTTCCTTTACGCCCCTGGGTTTTCCCCAGGGGTTTTTCGTAAATGCTTTTAATTTATGTCTTCAGGAACATTCGGCAATTCTTGCCGAAGCATAATTGTAACGGCTTCTGATCTTCCAAGCTCGGCCTAAGCCGAGCTTTCTTTATGCTTCTTGATAGTTCTTTTTAACGTTTTGGACGTGAGCCGGTTTTATACATGATGCAATCCGGTGTTGTATTTTAGAGGAATGAGTGATTAGTTACCCATAATGAGAGGAAACGATGACAATGTCAGAGCTTGAACATAATTTATTAGAAGAGGTCTTACAGTGGTATCGCCTTCAAAGACATGATTTTTTTAATCATTGGCAAGTTGTGATGGGGAATATTCAACTTCAACAACCGGAGAAGGCCCTTGAATATATTCGTGATTTAATAAAGCCTCAAGAAGAGCAAAAGATCGGGCTGATCCCGGCGCCTGTGCTTGCGGCGATTCTTCTTGGCTGGGCTATACGGCTCAGGCTGCTCAATATTAGAACCTCGGTGAATTACCCGGATGATATGAGATTGGAAGATTTTTGGCAGGATCATTGGCAAAAAGAATATGGAGAGAGCTTATTCGGGTACACTAGAGAATGTTTGGAAGCTGCGGAACAGTTTAACGGATTACCGGATATGAATGCAGAAGTATATCTGTTTGAAGAGCGGAAAGGATTTTCTTGTCAATTTATTTTGGAGGATGAAGAAAAAGTCCTTATCGAAAAGATGATCAGCTTTGAACAGATAGATTCCTAAGAAGTGAGTAAACTTACGTTGTAAACGAGTTATTTTGGGATACAAGGAGAATGGGTATGTCGTTGTTTTATGATCGGGCAAAGATTTATGTCAAGGGGGGCGATGGCGGAGCAGGCGCCGTCGCCTTTCGCCGGGAAAAATACGTTCCCGAGGGGGGGCCAAGCGGCGGGGACGGAGGCCGCGGGGGCAATATTGTCTTCGTTGGAGATGAAGGGATGAGCACCTTAGTAGACTTCCGCTATAAACGCCATTATAAAGGGGAACGGGGCGAGCATGGACAAGCTAAAAATATGACCGGAAAAAGAGGTACTGATGTTGAACTGCGTATCCCGGTGGGCACGGTGGTCTTAGAGGATGAGACCGGCGACGTGATTGCCGATATTACGGAGCATGGTCAACGAGTGGTGGTTGCTGCCGGCGGAAGAGGGGGACGGGGAAATGCCCGATTTATGAGCAATACCAATAAAGCCCCGACCTTAGCGGAAAACGGAGAACCAGGCGAGGAACGCTGGCTGAGATTAGAACTGAAACTGCTGGCGGATGTCGGTTTAGTAGGGTTCCCGAATGTGGGAAAATCGACGCTGATCTCCAAAGTTTCGGCCGCAAAGCCGAAAATCGCGGATTACCATTTTACGACCCTCGTACCGAACCTCGGGGTAGTTGAACTTGAAGACGGGCAGAGTTTTGTCATGGCGGATATTCCCGGCCTGATTGAGGGTGCCCATGCAGGGGCAGGTTTGGGTCATGAATTTTTGCGTCATACTGAGAGAACGCGTTTGATTCTCCACGTTTTAGATATCTCCGGTTCAGAAGAACGGGATCCCTTAGAGGATTTTCGCATTATTCAAGAGGAACTTCGCCTCTATAGTCCTGACCTCGCCCAGAGGCCTGTGCTGGTGGCCGCTAATAAAATAGATATTCCGGGTGCTGAGGAACATCTCCGGCGTTTAAAAGAGGAGCTGGGGGAAGAGCTGGAGGTCTTTCCGATTTCTGCGGCAACGGGGGAAGGGCTGCAGCCTTTGACCTATCGAATTGCCCAGCTTCTGCCGGATATTCCCGTTCCGGAAATCACTAATTACACGGCGGAACATGTGGTAACCAAAGCAGAGCCGGAACAACGATTTGAGATTATTAAGGAAAATAACCAATTCGTGATTATGGGCAAAGAAGTGGAGAAACATGTGCGCATGACTTTGTTTGACCGGGAAGAAAGTATTTACCGCTTTCAAAATATCTTAAAGGCTATGGGGATTGATGATGCTCTGCGTGAGGCGGGTATTAAAGAAGGAGACAGCGTAGAGATCGCAGGCATGACCTTTGAATGGGAGTAAAAATCAATTTAGACCTCTGGAGGTAACACTGTGAAGAAACGTCTTGGGTGGGGAATAGGGATTGGGCTGGTACTTGCCGCAGGTCTCGGCTGGTGGTTCTGGAGGAATTCTCAGAGTCCTCTTAAAGTCAGCTCCGGCATGGTGTCTCGGATCTCGATGCAGGAAGATATCTATGCCACAGGAAGCGTGGTTCCTAATTCCCGCCAGGATGTGTATGCTTTAAACTCCGGAATTGTTTCCAAGGTCGCTGTTCAGGCCGGAGACTCCGTCAAAGCCGGCCAGGCTCTGGTAGCTTTTAACTCAACCTTAGCGGATGCCCAAGTTGCTCAAGCTCAGGCGAATGTTGAGGCAGCTCAGGCCTCGGTCAACGCCGCCCAGCGCGGTTTAGAGGATATAAAGCAAGCTCAGAGTGCTGCCAAAGCCTCTGCGGTGACTGCAGGCGGAGTCCAAGCGGGTTCAGGCACTGTTAATATCAGCGGCACCGGCGGCGGAAATCTCATCCCTAATAACGGCGCCGGCAGCAATGGGGCGGTGACAAACCCGGCGACTCATAGTTTGGCGGCAGCCAATACTGCACTAAGCAGCAGCCTGGAAAGTACTCAGGCTGTTCACCAGGCGGAAGGAACGTTGGCTCAGAGTCAAGCCGGTTTAAAACAGGCCCAGGAGGCCTTGAATGTAGCTCAGGTGCAGAGAGACCAGTTCACGTCGAAGGCGGCGGCTGACGGGACAGTTCTCGAGGTGAATGTCCAGGCCGGAGAGCCGGCCCCTGTCCAACAGCCTTTAGTGGTGGTTGCCGATCTGGCTCACTTGAATGTCCTGGTGCAGCTCAATGAAATGGATGCCACCAAAGTTAAGGTAGGGGGAAAGGTCAAGGTAACCAGTAAGACATTGGGCAGTGCCTCTTTGACAGGGGTTATCGAAAAAATTGCACCGGAAGCAGTTGCCCAGCCAACGGCGGCCCAAGGGAGTGCTTCCCCTACGGTGGCGGTGACCATCCGTTTAGACAAAGTGCCTGCCGAATTGAAGCCCGGCTATTCCGTAACGATTCAAGCGATTGTGGCGACGAAAAAAGGAGTTTTGGCCGTTCCTCTGGAAGCTCTGTTTCAAGAGGGAAGCAAAAACTATGTCTACCGTATTCAAGACGGGCACCTGCATAAGACAGAGGTCAAAGTGGGGATCGGCAATGATACGGATCAAGAAATCACCTCCGGTCTTAAGCCCGGGGATCTCATTGTTCTTAATCCTACCAATGAACTCTCCGAAGGTCTGGCGGTCACTCCTGATCAAGGGAGTGGAAGCGGATGAGTCTGTTTGAAGCTTTGCGGGGAGCCTTGTTTAGTCTGAGAACGAACAAGCTGAGAACAGGGCTGACCATGCTGGGAATTGTCATTGGCATTGCAGCCGTGATTGCCGTGGTAACCATCGGTTTAGGCGGAAAGGCCGCCATAATGCAGGAAATGCAGAAAAGCGGTGTCAATCTCTTTGTCTTATATACGAAATCCGTGGGGCAAACGGGACAATCTGAAGAGGCTATCCTGACCTTACAGGACTGCGAAAGTTTAAAGAGGTCCTTGCCCCAAGTAAAGACACTGCTGCCGGCAAGTGTGGATTACGCTGCTTTGGAAGTGAATCAAAAGAACTCTTCGGCGATGATTGTGGGGACAACCCCGGAATTTGCCGGTTTGCGCAGCCGTGACGTTGCCTTGGGGCGTTTTTTTTCTGAGGAGGAGTACGGAGCGGAACGCAGGGTGGTGGTGATTGACCAAGATTTGGCCAATAATTTGTTTGGGGCCGGAAATCCCTTAGGACAGCAGGTGATGGTTCAAAATATCCCCTGCCGGGTGATCGGAGTTTTAGCAAAGGATACCTCTGCCTTTTCCCAGTTCCAAGTGGGGCCTCAGAATTCTTATGCCTATGTCCCTTGGGGAACTTGGTCGGATATGTTCCAATCGACTCGGGTGGACCAGTTAGAGGGAGCCACTTATCAGGAAGCGGACTTGGACAGTACCATCTCTAGCGCCAAAAGAATTCTCAACCTGCGTCATGGAACCACAGACCAGTATGATGCTTATAATGTTCAGCAGTTAGTACAGTCAGCCAATAAAATCACCCAAATTTTAACGAGTATTATTGGCTTAGTGGCCGGGATCTCTCTGCTGGTTGGAGGAATCGGAATTATGAACATCATGCTGGTGTCAGTGACGGAACGCACCCATGAAATCGGGCTGCGCAAAGCCGTAGGGGCCAAAGAACGCGATATTCTGCTGCAGTTTCTTTTGGAAGCTACCGTTTTAGCCTTAGCAGGAGGTATCGTGGGGATTCTTTTGGGAGTGGGGAGTGCGTTTACAGCAGCGAATCTTTTGAACTGGCCGCCTTTATTATCCGGATGGTCGATTCTGTTTGCTGTGACCTTTTCCCTGGCAGTGGGGCTCTTCTTCGGATATTATCCGGCCATGAAAGCGGCAAAACTGGAACCTATCACTGCCTTAAGATATGAGTAAGATAAAATATCCATAGTAATGTTAAAGGGAGGATACTTAGTGTTAACAGGTAAGCAAAAATGTTATTTAAGGGCCATGGGCAATGAAATGGACCCCATTCTGCAAGTCGGCAAGGGCGGGATTGCCGAAGCCGTTGTCACCCAGACGAATGATGCTCTGGAAGCTCGCGAACTGATCAAAGGCCGGGTTCTGCAAAATTGCCTGGAAGAGCCTAAAAGTGTGGCCGCCGATCTGGCGGAACAAACCAGGTCTGAACTGGTTCAAGTGATCGGGCGGAATTTCTTGCTTTACAGACCATCCAAAGAAAAGGCCATGATTGTATTGCCTGATTAGGTTCTCGATGAGCAAGGATGTTAATGGGCACCTGCGTTAGAGGAAATTATACAACAGGAAGTCAAATTTCAGACAGAAAGAAAAAAGGTTTCAGGGGATTTGCTCTCCTAAAACCTTTTTTGTTTTTTAACCAATCATGAACTCTCGGTCTATATGTAGGAGCAGTCCTCGTTCCCTGCTTCGGCGGGGGTAGAGTTCATCCTACAGTTCGCTGGTATTTATTATTGGCTGGATGCTTTCGGCGAAAGTGTCCACAGGGCACTTTCGCCACCGAAGCCCTGATGTTCAGCTTTAGCTGAACGAGTTTCACTTTCCCGAATCTATTATCGAAAACAATTTTTTGCCTATGGAGTAGGACATTATCTTGTACCCTGCATCGTTGGGGTGAAGTCCGTCGGACAGAACGTCAGCCAAATCCCTTTGCTTTATTGGAAAGTCACTCCAGACATCTATGGAGTTGGCCTGATCATTAAATGCATTGACGATGATTTGTGATCGGATGGCTGTGAATGAGGAATCGTCTGAAGATACCATAGGGGGCTCAACGATACAAAATATATCGGCTTTCGGAGCTTTTCGGTGGACCATCCAAATTAGATCGGAATACTTTAAGCAGAACTGACCGGGGGTGTAAAAGTTTCTGTCGTTTCTGCCTACACAAATAAATACTGCGTCTGTTTTACTGTCGATTTCTTCAGCCCGCTGCAAACAGTAATCGACGAGGGTTCCTGATTTAGCCTTGTTATTCCAAAGTATCCTGTGTGAATATTTTCGGCTGATCAAGGTATTAAGATCAGAATCCCATCCTGTCGTGAGGGGATCCGAAGCGTCTTGGCTGACGGCAATAGAATCTCCCAAAATAACGGCATTAATGTCAGCGGTTTTTAACTTTTTGATGCCTGTGGCGGTGTTAATAGGGAGCTGCGCTCCTTGTGCTTTATGGGGAATGATGAAACCGGCCATTATGAACAACATGGTTAGGGATAAGAATATCGCTTTGTTCTTTATGATCATTCGTTTTTTGTTCTCTTCTTTCTGCTGCGGCTATTTATACTATCAAAAGATACCTTCGCTTAACTACTTTCATCCAGCATAATAAGTGCGATACTTATCATCAATTACAAAAACTTTGCTAAAATGTGGCCCAATCTGCTCTACTTTTTAATAATCCCATAATTTCCTTGCGAAGTAAGGGGAAAAATGTCTAAAAAGCGAAAAATAGTCCCTTGTCATTCCAATTATAAACCTTGGGCAGAAATTATGGTTACTATTTTAAACTAAAAATGCTTCTTTTCCGTAGGGGTTTCTTTTGAAATAAGGCTGGGTTAGAACGTCGGAGATGAAGTGTTGCAAAGTTTAAAATGTCATTACAAAAGATCTTGATATCGATGTATTAACTGGTATAGTAAGAGGGGAAAGTTTGGCAAACACTATGAAGTGCCAGACATGAGACCTGTTGCCGGATGTTGCTCATAGCAAATGGGGATAGCTATTAGTTGATGGACCCTATGGAGCTAGAAAAAGCCATTCGCTCGGAACGGACTCGTGGAAAACCGCTGTCAGCAGCGGTAATTTCGAGCGGCCTAAAAAGAAGGAGGGTAATAATGATGATCACTAATCAAGACATCTCGCAAGCCATGACCATTAAATTAGATGCTGCCTTGCCGGAGCCGAAACAATTTGTGAAAGGCATTCGCCGGGCGCCGGACCGTGGGTATTGCCTTACCCCTGAACAGACGAAGACAGCTCTGAAAAATGCATTGCGCTATGTACCGGAAGAACTCCACGAAACGTTAGCTCCCGAGTTTTTAGAGGAACTGCGTACCCGGGGGAGAATTTATGCTTATCGCTACCGGCCGGAAGGCCGTTTATACGGCAAACCTATTTCCGAATATAAAGGAAACTGCCTTGAAGGAAAGGCTTTCCAAGTGATGATTGACAATAATCTTGACTTTGATGTGGCTTTATATCCTTATGAATTAGTTACATACGGTGAAACCGGAAGTGTCTGTCAGAACTGGCTGCAATATTGCCTTATCAAAAAGTATCTGGAGGTTTTGACAGATCAACAGACGTTAGTTTTAGAATCCGGTCATCCGGTAGGATTGTTTCCCTCACGTCCTGAGGCGCCCCGTGTCATTATTACCAATGCCTTGATGGTTGGCATGTTTGACAATCAAAAAGACTGGGAAATCGCTGAACAAATGGGTGTAGCCAATTACGGACAGATGACGGCAGGCGGCTGGATGTATATTGGGCCGCAAGGGATTGTCCATGGAACCTTTAATACACTGCTTAATGCCGGGCGGATGAAATTAGGTGTTCCCCATGACGGAGATCTGAAAGGCTTTTTATTTATTTCCTCAGGTTTGGGCGGCATGAGCGGCGCTCAAGCTAAATCCATAGAAATTGCTCAAGGTGTAGGGATTATCGCTGAAGTCGACGGGTCCCGCATTCAGACCCGGCATGAACAAGGCTGGGTGACTAAAGTTTCCGCCGATTTAGATGAGGTTTTTCGGATTGCTGAGGAGTATATACAGAAGAAAGAGCCTATGTCGATTGCCTATCAGGGGAACGTGGTAGACCTTCTGGAGTATGCCGTTCAAAAGAACATTAAGGTGGATCTGCTTTCTGATCAGACCTCCTGCCACGTGGTTTATGAGGGCGGTTACTGTCCGCAGGGGATTACCTTCTCCGAACGGACAGAGATGCTTGCTTCAAACCGTGAGGAATTTAAGAAGCGAGTAGATCAAAGTCTGAGACGCCACCATGATTTGATCTCGGAGTTAGTTAAGCGCGGAACTTATTTCTTTGACTATGGAAATTCCTTTATGAAAGCGGTTTATGATGCCGGGGTGCAGGAGATTTCCAAAAACGGGATCGATGAAAAAGACGGGTTTATTTTCCCTTCCTATGTGGAAGATATTATGGGACCTGAACTTTTTGACTACGGATACGGGCCTTTCCGCTGGGTTTGCCTGAGCGGAAGGAAAGAGGATTTGCACAAAACCGATGAAGCTGCTATGGCTTGTATTGATCCGAACCGCCGGGGACAAGACAGAGACAACTATATTTGGATTAGGGATGCTGAAAAGAATAAGCTGGTGGTTGGAACGCAGGCCAGGATTCTCTATCAAGATGCCGAAGGGCGAATTAAAATTGCCCTTAAGTTTAATGAATTAGTCCGCCAGGGAGAGATCGGGCCGGTTATGCTCGGCCGGGATCACCATGATGTAAGCGGAACGGATTCACCCTTTAGAGAAACTGCCAACATTAAAGATGGCAGTAATGTCATGGCAGATATGGCCGTTCAGAGCTTCGCCGGCGATGCCGCCCGGGGAATGAGCCTGGTGTCCCTGCACAACGGCGGGGGCGTAGGAATCGGTAAGGCGATCAACGGCGGCTTTGGCTTAGTGCTTGACGGGAGTGAACGTGTAGATAATGTTATTAAGTCGGCTCTTCTCTGGGATGTGATCGGAGGGGTTGCCCGCCGTTCCTGGGCCCGCAACCAGCATTCTATTGAGACGAGTATTGAGTTTAATGATAGGTACGCCGGTAAGGGGCATATTACGATACCGTTTGTGGCGAGGGAGGAGCTCATAGAGAGGGTCACGAGACACTTGCTCGACCATACGCCGGGCCGGTCAAACTAGGGCTTTAAACTTTGATTTTGGGTGGGGCGGGGTTCCCGGCCAATGCGACGTCCCTGTCGCAGTGGCCGGCGGAACACGTCCTGTGTTCCGCCCCGCCTGATGCATGAAAAGTTTAAAGCCGAGTTTGACACGTCTCGTCGTAAAGGTTTCACGCGTGTTCTCGTGACCCTCTGGGGCAAGGGATGTGAAGAGTGAATTTGGGGTCGTGTGCATGATGCTTCATTATGTCTTTGCTTCAGCCGACATATAAGGAAGGGACGTAATTTGGGGAGGGCAGGTTCGGCCGATGCGACACTGTCGCATGGCCGGCGGACACATTCTGTGATCCGCCCTGCCTGATGCAAGAATGGTTTAGGCTGAGTTTTTACGTCTCGTCGTAAAGGTTTCGCGAGTGTTCTCGTGACCTTCTGGGGCAGGGGACGTGAAGAGTGAATTTGGGGTCGTGTGCATGATGCTTCATTATGTCTTTGTTTCAGCAGACATATAAGTAAAGGGCCGTAATTTGGGGAGGGCAGGTTCGGCCGATGCGACGCTGTCGCATGGCCGGCGGACACATCCTGTGTTCCGCTCTGCCTGATGAAGGAAGTTTTAAGTAAAGTTTGCGTAGGAGGAATCCGAAGTTGGATTTGAAGGATATGAGTTTACGTGAGTTTGGGCTGGAGGTGGCTTCTTCTTCACCGGCGCCGGGGGGTGGGAGTGTTGCCGCCTATGCTGGGGTGCAGGGATTTGCTTTGGCGGCTATGGTTTGTCGATTGACGTTAGGGAGAGAAAAGTTTTCTGCTGTTCAGGATGAGATGCAGTCGTTATTGGATATGGCCGAGAAGAAGCAGGAGATTCTGCTGGCCCTTGTGGATGAGGATACTGAAGGGTTTAAGGCTGTGATGGGGGCTTTGGGCCTCCCTAAAACTAGTGATGAGGAAAAGGTTTTGCGGCGTGAGGCTTTGGAAGGGGCAACTATGAAGGCTGCGGATATTCCTATGCATACGGCGCGGGAGTGTTTGGCGGGGCTGCGTGTGCTTCCTGGTTTGTTGGATAAAGGCAATCCTAATGCTTTAAGTGATATGGGTGTAGCATCTTTGATGTTTAAGTCCGGATTAGAAGGGGCTTTATATAATGTCCAGATTAATGCTTTAGGGTTAAAGTCTCAGGCTAAGAAAGAGGACTTGCTGGCGGAATGTCAAAGGCTTCGCGATGAAGGGAATGCGCTGTTTGCTGAGTGCCAGGAGAAGGTTCTGAAGGGATTGAAATAATAAGAAGTAGGTTAAGAGGAGTTAGTAACAGGATCGGTGAAGCCAGTTCTTGGAGTAGTGAAGACATTGACAGGGGTTAATATTGGTTTAATACTTAATGAAGTAAGTTTAGAGAAAGAAGCAGAAGATTTTTAGGGGGATTAATGGTGGTTAAAATCGTAGAATGTATTCCAAATATCAGTGAAGGACGTCGGTTGGAAGTTGTTGAGGAGATTCTTGATGAGGTGAGACAGGTTGCGGGTGTGACCTTGTTGGATTATTCAAGCAATGCAGATCATAATCGAACTGTCATTAGTATGATCGGTGAACCGGAAAAGGTTCTGGAGGCTGCTTGGAGGCTGATTGTTAAAGCGGCGGAAAAGATTGATCTGGATCAGCATCAAGGTGAACATCCAAGGATGGGAGCAACGGATGTTGTGCCCTTTGTTCCTGTCCGGGGAATGACGATGGATGAATGTGTGGAGTTGGCGAAGCGATTGGGAGAACGCGTTGGGCGGGAGTTGTCGATTCCGGTTTATCTCTATGAGAAAGCGGCGACCCGGCCGGAACGGCGCAATTTAGCTGATGTGCGCAGAGGGCAGTATGAAGGTCTGAAGGAAAGTGTTAAAACACCGGAGCGTACTCCGGACTTTGGACCGAGTGTGTTAGGCAAGGCCGGCGCCATTGCTGTCGGTGCACGACCTCCGTTAGTTGCTTTTAACGTCAATTTAGGGACAACAAATCTGGAAATCGGCAAAGCGATTGCGAAGGGGATTCGGGGCAGTTCAGGGGGGTTTGTCAACGTTAAGGCATTAGGGATAGATCTTTCTGAGCAAGGAATGATCCAAATCTCGATGAATATGGTCGATACCCAAGGAACTCCGTTGTATCGAGCCATGGAATTTATTAAAACGGAAGCAGCTCATTTCGGGGTTCCGGTGATCGGAAGCGAAATCGTCGGGCTTGTTCCGTTAGATGCTATGCTCGATGCGGCTACTTATTACTTGAAACTGCACGACTTTTCAAGCGAGCAGATTTTAGAGAAGCGGGTATTTGGGTTTTAGGAGTGAAAAGGGAACGTGGATCAGATTCTAAGAAGAGATGGTATCATGCCGAGTGCGGATCTTGTGATCCATTCTGCTGATATAATGGTGACGATGAAGGGGCACTCTGACTCCCCAGCGTGTAAAGAGGGAATGTCGGAGATTGGTTTGATTGAAAATGGTGCTGTCGCTGTGCGGGACGGTAAGATCGTTGCAGTAGGTTCAACAGAGGAAGTTTTAGCCGATGGCTGGGTTGGACCTTATACTGTTCAAATTAATGCTCAGGGAAAGGTGGTTACTCCTGGGTTTGTTGACCCTCATACCCACGTGATTTATGCAGGTTCGCGTGAGAATGAGTTGTCTCTAAAATTAAAAGGGGTGCCTTACCTGGAAATTCTTCGGCAGGGCGGAGGAATTCATTCTACGGTTCGGAGTACGAGACTGGCCTCTGATGCTGAAGTAAAAAGTCAAACGAGAAACCGCCTTAAGACGATGCTGAGCATGGGAACGACAACAGCAGAAGTTAAGAGCGGATATGGACTTACCCTTGAGGAAGAACTCCGGATGCTGCGCTTGATCAAGGAATTAGATCATGAGCAGGATTTGGACCTTGTGCCCACCTTTATGGGGGCCCATGCTGTGCCATCGGGATATACTGAAGAAGAGTTTACGGACTATGTTGTGGAAGGCATGCTTCCGCAAGTTGCCTTCAAGGGATTGGCGGAGTTTTGCGACGTTTTCTGCGAACCGGGAGTGTTCAGTGTTCAATCCAGTGAAAGGATTTTGAAAAAAGCCAGGGAACTAAACCTGAAGCTTAAAATTCATGCTGATGAATTGGAATCTGCCGGAGGAGCCGAATTAGGAGCGAAAATGGGTGTCACAAGCGCCGACCACTTGCTGCAGGCTTCGGATCAAGGAATTTCTGCCCTTGCCGAACAAGGGGTTATTGCGGTCCTTCTTCCTGCAACATCATTTAATCTTGCCAAGAATTCTTATGCCCGGGCACGGACTATGATCGAAAAAGGGGTGCCTGTGGCTGTGGCTACAGATTCTAATCCCGGTTCGTCGCCAACGGAATCCATCCCTTTTGTCTTGACCCTAGCTTGCCTTTATCTTCGTCTAACCCCAGAAGAAGCTATTACAGCGGCAACAATTAATGCCGCCTATGCCGTAGGCAGAGCCCATCAGGTGGGCAGTCTGGAGATTGGAAAGCAAGGAGATATTCTCGTGCTAAACGTTCCTAATCTTAATTATTTGCCCTACCATTTTGGGAATAACCCGGTTGACGTGGTAGTTAAGAACGGTAAAATTGTTTGGAGAGTTTGACTTGACAGAGGCAGCCCTAGTTCCTTGCACCGGAGGCTTGGTGCCAGCACAAAACGAATATCGATAATATAAATGAAAAACGAGTTCCTTAACGTTTAATCAGGAACTCGTTTTTACTCACTTAAAGTTTGGCAGTATGAAATTAGCATCATTTTTCATTTCGCCCCTTTTTAGGAGATTTTTTTGAGGACATTTTTTGGCTCACAGGCTTTTAAAGATTCAAGCCCAACTGAATCGAGAATTTCCTCAACAATAATAATTTGTTTCTTAATCAAAAGCACACTTCCTTTCATATAAGTTCATCAGCCATAGAGGCTTCATTGACAAGTTAAATTACTTTGCCAGACTAGTCCTAACAACGAACTTCAAAATTTACTTAACTATTCAAGAATGAATGATCGCTGTTTAATAAAACCTATAGCCATGAGTAAAAATGCCTTGAAACGAAAAAGCCTTCCTAGAAGTTACCCCCCAGAAAGGCTTTGGTCAATTAGGAAATTACCAATTGTTTCGTGTACGTGGTTGATAACAGTCACGGCAATATACAGGTTTATCATTCGTCGGTTGGAAAGGTACAGTCGTCTCTTTCCCGCAATTAGCACAAATTGCTGGGAACATTTCTCTTTGTGGACGAGAGTATCCATTGTTGTTTCTGCCTTGTGCCTTTCTAGCGGAACGGCATTCTGGGCATCGGCCAGGTTCATTGGTGAATCCCTTTTCTGCGTAGAATTCTTGTTCTGAAGCGGAGAAGGTAAACTCACGACCGCAATCCTTACACGTTAAAACTTTTTCTTCAAACATTAAAAAAACCTCCAAAATTTATTACCCGCTAAATGGGAAGTATTTATTGCTTCCTATAGCTTTAGGCAATAGAGGAAGGTTTACGTAAATCCACAAATACTAACGAGCTTGCTAATTATAACTTTAATTTAGAAATAAGTCAAATATTTTAATAAATATTTTTTAAGAGCAGCCTCTCACAAGGGCTTGTTCCCATCCCAGTGGAAAAGATTAGCTCTAAGATTTCAACACTTCATCCAATAAATTAACTGCTTGTTCTTCTTTAAGGCCCTTAACCTCCATTATTTCGCTGACAAAAACATGACGTGCACTATTCAACATGTTTACGTCATCGGCACCAAGTTTATTTATTTGCCCCTTACGTGTTAAATCACGGATAATTTCCGCACCTTTATAAATGTCACCACTTTTAAATTTCTTTTTATTAATATCTTTGCACCATCGTTGATTTTCAAAGATAATAGGGTCAGTATTTCCAAGGTTAAAATCACTGAGTATATTTTCTAATATCTCAGGGTTAACTATTTGGCGCATACCTATTTTGACAGCTTTGTCCATTGGAATCATAACTTGCAATTTCTCCCGAGGGATGTTCAAAATGTAGCAGAGTTTTCTTTCCCCTAAAATCTCCTTTTCTTCAACTGCTTCAATAAAACAAGCCCCATAAACTGGATATACAATCTTGTCACCAACGTTAAACATCATAACACCTACCTTCAGAGTACCTCTTAAGTATATCATGAAACGTTGAAAATTAAAAATAAATATTCTACCATATTATATTTATTCATGTCAATAATTATGTGAAAAAAATAATTTGAATAGGATAATTCAAATGTAACCTCCTAATAGAAACGAGATAGCATTAGCTATCCCGCCAGTTATTCAATGTATTAAGCTTGCTAAAACAAAGTGGTAACTAACAAATATATGCCTGTAAAGAATAGCAAAGTATATATTATTTTTTGAAACAGTTGTTGATTAAGTCTTGAAAATAACCATTGGCCCAGATAAATTCCTAATAATGTAAACGGTAACCCCCATAAAGCCGAAATCCATACGCCTTTTGAGATACGATACATTGAGAACTGAAGCAAGAGGCTAATAGAATATACGAATACATAATAAGCTAACGTTGTACTGCGAAGAGTTGATTTATCGACCTTTGCCCCCGCAAAATAAATCAATAAGGGGGGGCCTGGCATACCTAAACTTGTGGTTAGAAAGCCCGATAATACTCCTGTTAATAATTCTTTTGGGTTACTTTGCTTGACAGTAACTTTAGCTGCTAATAGACCCGTAGATACGAGGATCAGAACACTAACAAATATTTTTAAAGGACGCATATCAAGAAAGATAAAAAGCAAAAGGCCGGGTAAGATTCCAATTAAACATCCTTTTACCAATCGTTTTAGGCTCTCTTTATTAATTTCATTTCGTATTTTAAAGGTCATAAGAAGAGATATCAAAAGAGAAAGTATTATATTCAACTGGATTGCGTCGTGTGACTCAAATATTAACAGTAAAAACGGAGTAGCCATAATTGAAAATCCAAATCCGGTTCCTGCCTGTAATATTGATGCGGCTAAGACTATGATGACTAGAATAACTATGTGCATACAATGTCCTTTCAATAGTTTTAAATCAATAAGACATTATAAATTAATAATAGCATATTATAAATGAAATAGTTTACATGCATTCGCTGCATTGCAGTCTATCTTTGAGATTGTAACAATAGTTTTATCTGGGCCATTTCACTTTCAATTCTATGGAGATGTTCTTGTATGTCATCAACTTCGAGTTCCGCCTTATAATTAATTGCAAAATCTATGATAGACTCTCGTTTATCACGAGCGGTCTGTCGGTTTTGGCTCATCATGATGATTGGAGCCTGAAATGCAGCAATAAAGGATAGGATAAGATTGAGCAATATAAAGGGCGGAGGATCAAAATGGCCTAGGATATTTAACGTATTGATAAGTATCCAGGCAGATAAAAAAGTAGCAAACATAATGATGAAGCTCCAGCTACCGCCAAACGCTGCAATCCGATCAGCCAGCTTATCTTGCCACTTTGTTTGTTTCAGATAATCCTCGTTTAGGTGCTCTGCAATGGTATGTTCATAATCAACTATAACTCGTTGCAGCCTTTTTGCATAATCTTTAACGTATTTGCGCTCATCAGGCATATTCTTCAACCTCTCTCTGACTGTTTTCTGTTAATTTTATCACTAAGTAGTAAGAGGAACAAAAATAATGGCCGAAATTCGTAAAGGATGTTGGCTTGATTTATTGATCTTGGATAATACTAAGGAAAAAGTTTCTGAAAAGAAGGCAGAGGCATCCCTCCATAAATCCGTTCGCGGCGCAATGTCAATAAGTCATCTCCTGAATGAACCCTTCCTTGCTTAGTAGTAAACCCTAATTGATATCCTGTTTTTGCCATCAATTCCAGGGTTGTTTTGTTGAATTTTCCTGAGGGAAAGCAAAGGGCTTGTACCTTAATACCAAGATGATTTTCCAGAGCTTCCTTTGAACTTATAAGTTCATTTTCTTGTTTATTATAAGAAAGCTTCGATAAATCTAAATGGTGAACGGTATGGCTGCCAATAGAATTTCCTTGTTTCACCAAGTCGCTAAGTTGGTCCCAACTCATCATTCCTTGACCTACTGAGTTCGTAACAATAAAAAAGGTTGCTCTGAAACCACTTTTTTGTAGAATCGGCCAGGCTGAAGTGTAATTATCGCTATAACCATCGTCAAATGTGAGTAATATTGGCTTTTCCGGAATAGGAGCTTTATTTGCTAATGTTTGATACAGTTCGTCAGTTGTTATGGAATGATAGCCTTTATTGTGAAGCCACGTTATTTCTTCGGTGAATTGTTTTACTGGAACGCCCAATGAGTTGCCCGGAAGGGTTTTGATGGAATGATACATAAGTACAGGTATACCAGCTTTGGGAAATGTAGTCATTTTTGGTTCAGCTTGATTTACAACAGCTAAAGATGGGGGTGCGGGGGAAACCAGAGGTTTACTAGAGTTTGATTTTAGGGAATCTCCCGGTAAATAATCATTTGCTGCAGGGCATTTGACAGCAAATGAGACGATGATTAAAACTAGAGTACAGAGGCTAGCGAGAAATAGCTTGAATTTTAGGTTCATGTAGTTGTGCCTGCCTTAGAATTTATTTGTTAATAGGATAACGACTGTTTGATAACTTTATGCATTTATATAACATAGATACGATTGCCCCCCGACCATTTTTGAAATCACGAAGGGGGCTGTTTTTTGTACAATCAGAAATTATTACTTTCAGTTAAATACTAAAAGAAGGGCTAATTGGTGCGAAGACAGTGCCTGCGGGGGCCAGCCAAGTTTTTATAAAAATGGTTATTAACTTAGGTTTCAAGCCAAACTAACCAGAGATTTAATTATGGAGGATAAGTTTTGGCAGAAAGAAAAAATATAAAAGTTCAGTTGCTATTTATGCTGATAAATATTTGCATCATACTTCCTATTAAACCTTCAACTGTTCAACAGACAATTCCTACGGATTCTAATATAATTACCCCCCCGATCAAGGCTTCAGCGACAAATTTAAGAGATCAGCCACTATTGCAGTTTGGAGTTGTTAGTGATATTCACGTTCAAGCCAGCGACAAGTTGGCAAAGACCAAATTTTCTAAGATGCTTTACGACATGAAAGAACATTTGAATATCAACAATATCATCATTAACGGCGACTTAGGAAATGGAAATTTACAGGACTATAATGTATTCCATAACTTTATAACGACTAAAGGAAAGAACATTAGATTTTACTATACGATTGGGAACCACGAATTTTATAATGCTTTTAGAAGCAAGAAAACAAACGGATGGAGTCCGAAAACCTTTCCAAATGGTGAAACAGAACAGTTAGCTATCAAGCGGTTCTTAAGTTTAACTGGTCAACCAAACGTATACTATGACAAATATATATCTGGCTATCATTTTATCTTTCTTGGTTCGGAAAAGTCGGCAATGAGCGGAAAAGAATATAAAGACAAGGCTTATCTTTCCGCCAATCAATTAGCTTGGCTTCGGGCAAAACTTAAAGAAAACTATTCACCCCATAAACCAATGTTTGTTTTCTTACATCAACCGTTTCCCAATAATACCACCTGTAGCTGGTATCGTTCGATACAGGGTTATGTTATTCAGCGGGATCAATTAAAAACGTTGTTAGGGCACTACCCGGAAGTAATTTTTTTCAGCGGACACACTCATTGGCAGTTAGAGCTGGGTCGGGAGATTGCGAAAGGTCCGTTTTATATGGTCAACGATTCATCCGTGGCAATGCCAATTGATGTTAATGGCAAGAAGTTATCTAATAAAAGTGAGGGTCTCGTGGTAAATGTTTATAAAAATAGAGTAGTCATCAAAGGGAGAGATTTTAGCGGTGAAACATGGATTTCCAACACAAGTCATGAACTAATTTACAAGAAGGAATCTTGAACTATCCGATTGAATTCGATAGGCGCAACTTAACGACTTAAAGACAGCTTTAGATAAGCTAGTCACAGCAGGGACTATAACTCAAGCTCAAGAAGATGCTATCTTAACAAAATAAGACAATCAACGTCAAAAGCGTCGGAATAAGTTATTCCGACGCTTTTGACGTTGATTGAAATAAGTACTTTCCTTTAGGCTTTCACATCAAGGTTGCCACCAAGATTCGGGTTCAATGACCGTTCCATCATCTGTACTAGTGCATTACCTTCCATTTTAGCGGTGTCCATGACTTTTTTTAGTACTGAAACAGATGCTTGGTTTTGAACTTGGCCTTGGCTCATGATAGACGCTGTAACTGCTAAATCCATTTGCATTTCCCTCCTTTATACTGAAGACTTTCATAAGATTTTGATCGAAAGACGAAATAAAAAATCGCCATATCTTTTTAATACAGCGACAAAAATAACTGTTCGGTAACCCAGCCATCCTTACCTTAAGTAGAGGATCTGTGGCTTTGCGTCCCCTGCTTTCGCAGGGTTTGCCATTGTCGCAGCTATATTAAATATAGTCTATAGTAATTGAGTATTGTGGTACTTTTATGATAGTATCTTTTGAGCCTTATAGTATTAGTATAACACAAAATAGTGGCCTAAAGCTTTATTTTCACTAAGACTCGCATTCTATAAGTGGGAGTTACCCTCTCTCTTTCTTCGGTAGGGGCAGTGTCTCCCTCCGCTGCGTAGTTTCTTTTCTGGAATAGAGGGCTTCGGCCTAGATAATATTAATGGGCGGTATTAGAGATAGTTACCACCATACTGACTTCACCGGATGTTTTGGCAGCATCAAAAACCTTCTTGATACCATTCCATACTTGCTCATCATTTCCATCAATGTGAGTGCTAAGGGAACCGACTTTGTACTGGATGTTTTCATTGGACAAAGAATTAATTGAATTGTTAATAACCTGGCCGGGACTGTTTGTTTTCTGTGGGTAAATCGATACTTCAGCACATAACATGGCAAAATACCTCCTAAGCTATATTATCTGAGAGTCTTTTGAATTTTGAACCTTGGGATAGCCTTCCCAAGTTAATTGAATCTATTAATGCTGGTATATTTAAATTAGGGATTACTGAATAACCTCGAAACCTGCATGGGAGTAGGAACTAAGGCCATTTTCGTGGTATAATAAAGCAAGATAAAGGATGAATATGGTCGAAAAACCTTGCAGATGGGGGACGAAAATGTACCGAAAACCTACAGGTCAAATTAGCTTACTCGAAGACTTCAGATTTTTTGCAGGCGGCAAACTTGATGCGAATAACCGTTGGGTCAAGATGGCCGATTTGATTCCCTGGAACGTTGTTGAAGAGCGATATGCTTCTCATTTCCCAAAGCATACTGGAAATGTTGCGAAACCAGTTCGTGTCGCATTGGGTGCCCTCATCATCAAAGAAAAGTGTGGATTTTCCGACGAAGAAACCGTCCAACAAATCATGGAAAACCCCTATTTGCAATACTTCATCGGGCTGGAGGAATTTCAAACCACTCCACCGTTCGATTCATCGAGTATGGTCCATTTTCGGAAACGCCTCGACGCTAAGGTAATTGCTGAACTGAACGAAGCCTTATGTAAGGGAGAAACAAAGACGGAAACTGAAGATCATAAAGATCAAAACACTCCCCCACCAAGTTCAGGTTGTACAGACGACAATCGTCGTGAAGATCAAGCAAGCAGTGAGCAACCACCCCAACAAAACCACGGAAAACTCATTTTGGATGCCACATGCACCCCGGCCGATGTGAAATATCCCACGGATTTTTCTCTACTAAATGACGCACGGGAAAAGTTAGAGGCCATGGTGGACACCTTGCATGAGAATCAAATAGGGAAAGAGCTCAAGCCAAGAACCTATCGACAAAAGGCACGTAAACTCTATCTGAAGTTAGAAAAGAATCGGAAACCCAGAAGTCGTGAAATCCGCAAGGCCATTCGGAAACAGCTGAGCTTCGTTACAAGAGACCTTCAGATCGTCTTGAAACTATCAGCCAAGTACCCAGAAGGACTCAGTAAACGGCAGCAAAAAGACTTAGAAACCATACAAACACTCTTTGAACAGCAAAAACCATGTATGACAAACGAGTCCACACTATAGAAGAGCGTATCGTGAGCATTAGCCAACCGCATGTTCGCCCGATTGTGAGGGGTAAAAAAACAGCAGCCACAGAATTTGGAGCGAAAGTTGCCATAAGTATCGTCAACGGATTTGCTTGGATCGAGAAGTTGAGTTGGGAAGCCTTTAATGAGGGCACCACCCTGATTGATTCGGTAGAAACCTATAAGGAGCGCCATGGAAACTATCCTGAATCCGTGATTGCCGATAAAATATATCGGAACCGAGACAACCTGCAGTACTGCAAGTTACATGGCATTCGGCTTAACGGGCCCAAACTAGGTCGACCCTCGAAGGATAAAAAAGAGCATTTAGAACAAAGGCGGCTAGAGAAACAAGAGGCAGGCCTAAGAAATGCAGTCGAGGCGAAATTCGGTGAAGGAAAACGTCGTTATGGACTAGGTCGAATAATGGTACGTCTCAAAGAAACGAGTGAGACGGTCATTGGCTTACAGTTCATCATCATGAACCTGGGGAAGCGCCTCCGGGATCTTTTGTACCTTTTTTGGGAAACGCCTTTTTTCGAGTTGGGAGATTTTGTTTGTTGCCTAGAAACTAAAAATATGGGGACTGTTCAGTAATCCCTAAATTATTCAAGGCTGAAAAAAACTATATACGTCAAATAGAGGAGTTTTTTCATAATTGGAAGAATACATAAAATGCGCTTAGTTACTAAGAAAGTAGGGATATAATAGTGCAATATGCTGAATTTTTAGGATTATTGGAGAAGGAACTCGTAGTTTCCTTAGGTTGTACTGAGCCTATGGCGATTGCCTATGCTGCCGCTTTAGCCAAAAGTTATGTCCGGGGAGAAGTCACTTCCGTCAAGGTCCTTGCAAGTACTAATGTCATAAAGAACGCCATGGCTGTAACCATTCCCGGCATTGAGGGAAGTGGAGTGAATCTTGCTGCCGCCCTGGGGGTGATTGCCGGGGATTATAGAAAAGGACTGGAAGTCTTAACGGGATTGACTGCGCTTGATGTTGAGAAAGCCAAGAAAATGATTGCGGAAAAATTAATAGCTGTCGAGGTTGCTGAGACCCCGAAGAAACTATATATAGAAGTAACTATTACGGCACAGGAGTCATACGCCAAGGTTATCGTTGCTGATGAACATACACGGGTTGCTCTCATCGAAGTTGACGGCAAAACAGTTCTTGATACATTTGCGGAAGATAAGGCTGACGAGCATGAGGAGAGTCAATACTCATTTTTATCAATTGATTCTATCTGGGATTTTGTGCAGAATGTCAGTATTGAGGATTTGTCCATCATCAGGAAGGCAATCGAACTTAATAAAACGATTGGCTTAGAGGGATTACTTAACGAGTATGGTTTAAGAGTGGGTAAAACGATCAAGGAAAGTGTCCAGAAGGGGATTTTTGCGGATGACTTGATCACTCAAGCCATGGCTTTGACGGCCGGTGCCTCCGATGCCAGAATGTCTGGCTGTCCTTTGCCTGTTATGAGCAATTCGGGCAGCGGTAATCAGGGGATTTCTGCAACCTTGCCGGTTGTGGCTGTCGGGGAAAAATTGGGGGCGGCTCATGAACCATTAATACGGGCAGTAACGTTGAGCAATCTCATTGCAATTTATATTAAAACAAAAATCGGCCGGCTCTCGGCCTTATGTGGGGCTACAGCATCGGGAACAGGTGCGAGCTGTGGTATTACCTATTTGCTTGGCGGCGGTAAGCAAGAAATCCAGACAGCCATTCAAAACATGCAGGGTAATGTGGCCGGAATGTTCTGCGACGGGGCAAAAGCTGGATGTGCCTTAAAACTGTCAACGTGCACGAGCACTGCGGTTCAGTCGGCCGTTATGGCGATTAAGGGGATTGCCATCCAGTCCACAGATGGTATTATAGAAAAAACGGCCGAACAAACGATTGCCAATCTCGGTCGTCTCGCAGCTCAGGGCACCCAAGAAGTCGATCGGATCATTTTAGATATTATGGTCAATAAGAAAGTCGGATAATAATGGCGGTTGCACGAGGTTTATGGGGTAACTTAAGTTCTGACCTGCAGAAGTAAATCTCTTAGAAAAAGTCCTATAGCGATGCCATGGATTGACATCGCTATAGGACTTTTTTCTTTATAGGTTTCTCTGAAGAATCCTTTGTCAAAGCATGATATAATATGAGGTATTTGGAGGAACAAATCACATGAATATCATGACTGTTGAAAATTTAACTAAAAGTTATAGCGATAAGATTCTTTTCAAAGAGATTTCCTTTGGAATTGATGAAGGGGAAAAGATCGGAATTATTGGGGTAAACGGTACGGGCAAATCTACCCTGCTCAAGATCCTGGCAGGAGTTGAGAAACCGGATCAAGGCAGTATTACGATGGGCAGCAATGTACACTTAGAGTTCTTACCCCAAAATCCTGAGTTTGAAGATAGTGCGACGGTTCTGCAGCAGGTCTTCAGAGGGAATTCTCCTGTCATGAACTTGCTGAGGGAGTATGAAAGCGCCCTGGAGAAATTAAACAATCAACCGGAGAATTCCGGTTTGCAGAAAACCGTGATAACTCTCGGTCAGCGGATGGACGAACTTGATGCCTGGCAGCTGGAGAACGAAGCTAAAACAATTCTTACGAAATTAGGAATTGCTAAGTTTGATCTGGTGGTGGGAACCTTGTCAGGGGGACAAAGAAAACGCATCGCTTTAGCCAGTGCGCTGATTAATCCCGCAGATATTCTGGTTCTGGATGAACCGACGAACCATATTGACAATGACACCGTGGATTGGCTGGAACAATATTTAAATAAGCGCAAGGGCGCCTTAATTATGGTTACCCATGATCGTTATTTTCTTGACCGGGTTGTGGGCCGTGTCTTGGAAATTGATCGCGGCAAATTATACCCGTATCCCGGGAATTACAGCCGCTTTCTGGAATTAAAGGTTGAACGGGAGGAACAGGCGGAGGCAAGTGAGAAAAAACGCCAAAATCTTTTGCGCAATGAACTGGCCTGGATGCGCCGGGGGGCTCAGGCCCGTTCAACAAAGCAGAAGGCCAGAATCGAGCGGTTTGAAAAACTTCAAGCTGATAAGCCTTTTGAGAACAGCGAACGTTTGGAAATGTCGGCCGTGGCTTCACGTTTAGGAAAAAAGGTTTTAGAATGCAGTGCTGTACAAAAAGGGTTTCCGGACCGGGGAATGGTGATTAAAGATTTCAGTTATGTGCTGCTGAGAAATGACCGGGTGGGGATTATCGGACCGAATGGGAGCGGTAAATCCACGCTCTTGAATATCCTGGCGGGGCGTTTGTCTCCGGATCAAGGCAGTATCGATGTGGGATCTACGGTTAAACTAGGGTATTTTGCTCAGGAAAACACGGCCTTGAATCCGGAAAATCGTGTTATTGAGGAAATAAAAGAGATAGCAGAAGTGATTCCCACGGGGGACGGCGGAGTTTTGACAGCCTCGCAAATGTTGGAGCGCTTTCTATTTCCCCCGTCTTCCCAGTGGACGCCTATCAGCAAGCTTTCCGGCGGGGAAAAGCGCAGGCTCTATCTTTTGAAAGTTTTAATGGGGGCTCCGAATGTTCTTTTATTGGATGAACCCACCAATGATTTGGACATTCAGACTTTGACGGTGTTGGAAAATTATCTGGATGACTTTCCGGGAGCTGTGGTCGCCGTTTCCCATGACCGTTATTTTCTTGATCGGGTGACGGAAAAGATCTTCTCCTTTGAAGGGGAAGGAACGATTCGTCAATATGTGGGAAACTATTCAGATTATCGCGAGCAGCTCTATGCAGCAGCTCAGGAGGAGGCTCAGGCGGCTCAGCAAGCAACTCTGCGCGCAGCGATTTCCAAATCCGGTCAAAGCGGCAACAAATCCTCAAGTCCTTCCGGCATGAGAGGTCAGGCAGAAAATCAAGAAGCTGACAGGAAAAAGGAACGGCCCCTGAAAATGACCTTTAAGGAGCAGCAGGAATTTGCTCAAATTGATGCTCAGATTGCCCAGGTTGAAGAAGAATTGCAGACGAATTCACAAAAAATGAATGAGGCAGGCAGTGATTTTGGCAAACTAAATGAGTTGGCAAAGCATCAAGAAGAATTAGAACGACATCTCGATGAACTCATCGAGCGCTGGACCTATTTAAATGAATTAGCCGAAAAGATTGCTCAAAATAAGAAGCAATAACTAAACTTGAGGGGATAGCTCTATGGATGATAAGACAATTGCCCAGATGAAAAAGATTCTTGCGGATAAAAAAATGAAGAGTTCTCAACAGGGAGGGCCGGTTAAGTCCACCCAAAAGATCGGTGAAACCCGTAAGGGTATTAAGCGGCGAAAAGCCGGAGGCATGTTTGATAAGTAAGGAGAGAAGAAACGGTCAATGAGCGTATTAAATGTTGAAAACGTGAGCCATGGATTTGGTGGACGCAAAATTTTGGAAGATGTCAGTTTTCGCTTGTTAAAAGGGGAACACGTGGGTTTAGTGGGGGCCAACGGAGAAGGAAAGTCTACCTTTTTAGATATTATCATTGGGAAACTCATGCCTGATAAAGGGAAGGTCGAATGGTCGAATCGAGTGACGGTTGGATATTTAGATCAGCATTCGGTTTTGAGCAAAGGGAAAACCATCCGGGATGTTCTGAAAGAAGCCTTTCAAGGAATGTTTGATTTGGAAGCGGAGATTATGACCTTATATGACCGCATGGGAAGCGCTTCTGAAGAAGAGATGAATAAACTTTTGGACGATGTGGGAGAAATTCAAAGCATCTTGGAGCATAATGGTTTTTATATGCTGGATGCTAAAATTGAAGAAGTCGCCAATGGTTTGGGCTTAGGGGAAATCGGCCTCGATAAAGATGTCACAGACTTAAGCGGAGGGCAGAGAACCAAGGTACTGCTGACGAAACTCCTGCTGCAGAATCCTACGATTCTGATTCTGGATGAACCGACGAACTTTTTGGATGCTGAGCATATCGAGTGGCTGAAACGTTATCTCATTAATTATGAAAATGCTTTTATTTTGGTTTCCCATGATGTTCCTTTCTTAAACGCCGTGATTAATGTGATTTATCATGTAGAGAATGCTAATTTGACTCGCTATACAGGGAATTATGAGGAATTTGTCCAGTTGGCTGAAACACGCAAACAGCAAGAGCTTAAGGCTTATGACAAACAGCAAAAAGAAGTCGACCGTCTGGAGGATTTTATTGCCCGCAATAAGGCAAGAATCTCCACCACGGGTCGGGCTAAGAGCCGGCAGAAGCAGTTGGACAGAATGGAATTGATCGAGAAACCTAAGGAGAAAATTACTCCCACCTTTAAGTTTCGCGAAGCCCGGGCACCGGGGAAAATGATTTTCACGGCTCAAGAGATTGTTCTGGGTTATGATGAGCCTTTGACCCGTCCCTTAAATTTGGCTTTGGAGAGAGGCCAGAAAGTGGCGATTCGGGGAGTTAATGGTTTAGGAAAATCTACGCTGCTCAAGACCCTTTTGGGCTATATTGAGCCGATTTCCGGAGCAGTAGAATTGGGCGACTATCTGTATCCAGGTTATTTCGAGCAGGAATCAAGCCGGAAGAATGAGAAAACGGCTTTAGAAGAGGTTTGGGATGAATATCCCAGTATGGCCAATGCCGAAGTTCGAGGAGCCCTGGCTCGGTGCGGTTTAACCAGCGAGCATATTGCCAGTAAGATGATGGTTTTGAGCGGGGGAGAAAACGCTAAAGTGCGGTTATGCAAGCTGATGCTCAAAGATGTGAACTGGCTGGTTCTGGACGAACCGACGAATCATCTGGATGTGGAAGCGAAAGCAGAGTTGAAGAAAGCGATCATGAATTATCGCGGAACTGTGCTTGTTGTTTCCCACGAACCTGATTTCTATGAGGATTGGGTGACGGATGTGTGGAACTTAGAAGAGTGGACGACTAAAATCGTTTAATCATTGTTACAAAGACAACCTTGTGCCAGGGCAGTATTTAGATGAGGTTAACTGTTGAATTAAATAGGGATAAACTAACATGCCGTTCAAATCGTTATTTTGAACGGCATGTTAGTTTATCCCCAACTATGAGGCTCAATGAAAAAACTTTCACGGCAGACGATCGTCAACAAAGCCACGAGGTCGGTTTCAGCTGAATGAGTCCACTTTAGTATGGAATTGAGTTCTCTATAGCATTTAATTACTACGGTTTATGAAATTTGTGCCAATGGCACGATTATTTGAGACCTTTGGTCCTATTCATGAATCGCGGCATTGACTATAATGGATGTTAATGAAATCTTAACATAAATTCCATAAAATCTAAAGATAGCGCTAACCTGAACACTTTGAGAAAGAAGGCGAGTCCATGAAATTTAGCATCAAAGCAAAACTGATTGTCATTATTGTGACATTAGTACTTGTATCGACATCAGTGATTACGCTATTTGCAGTTGAAACCTTTCGCAATGGCATGGTAACTGTAGCGCAAGAAAAGTTGCCATCAGATCTTGCGATGTCTAAATATATGATTGATAAGTTATTTCCAGGGGAGTGGGCCATTAAAGATAACAAATTGTATAAAGGCGAGAGTATTTTAAACAGTACTGACATTGTTGATCAAATTGGAAAATTGGCCCATGACAATGTCACCATTTTTCAAGGAAATATAAGGGTTGCTACAAATGTAAAAAATGCTGATGGTTCTCGAGCAGTGGGGACTAAGGTTTCGCCTGCAGTTGAGCAAGCGACCCTTAAAGAGGGGAAAACCTATACCGGCGAAGCAATTGTCGTTGGTGTAAAGAATCAAACGATTTATGAACCCATTAAGGATCAACAAGGGAATATCATAGGGATGTTATTCATTGGTGTACCCAGTTCAACCATTGATAGTTTTATATCGCAGCTCACGACAAAAGTAATTATGTTTATTATCCTTGAACTCTTGTTATCGGCCTTATTGATTTGGTTTATCGTCACAAAAACTCTAAGACGTTTGCATCGAATCATGGATTCGGCAGAGCAAGTTGCCAAAGGGGATTTATCCTTAGAAATACAACAGGCAAACGAACATGATGAATTTGGCCAATTAAGCAGTTCATTCCACGTTATGACGAATAACCTAAGACATTTAGTACGAAGTGTCCAGGAATCCTCTGTAAACGTCGCTAAATCTTCTGATGAGATGTCAGCCATTACCGAGCAAAGTGCTCTGGCATCATCTCAAATAGCTGCTGCTATTGAGAAAGTTTCCAGCGGTTCCGAAAAACAGGTTAGTGCTATAGCTGATACCGTAAGTGCAATTGAGCAGTTGTCAGCCAGCACGCAGCAAGTTGCCGCTTCGAGTAATGATATTTCCTTATTAACGGTTCAAACCGCTCAAACAACGGATAACGGTCAAGAGGCAATTAATAAAGTCATCGCTCAAATGGATAGCATTCATAACAAGACGGAGTTAGTACAACAGTGTGTTCAAAAGTTGGAAGAGAGTTCTGACCAGGTTAATAAAATAATCAATGTAATTACGGGTATAACAGAGCAAACAAATCTGCTTGCCCTGAACGCAGCGATTGAAGCGGCACGGGCAGGGCAACATGGGAAAGGATTTGCGGTGGTTGCGGATGAGGTTAGAAAACTCGCCGAGCAGTCGAAAGAAGCGGCTCAACAGATTTCAGCTTTGATCCAGGAAAATGGAGTAAATATTCAAAAGGCCGTAAGTGCCATGAATGATGAAGTGAATGATGTCCTTGAAGGCATAAATATCGTTGATCTGGCAGGAAAGTCATTTTTGGAGATTACAGAACTTGTCCAGCAAATATCGAGTCAGATACAAGAAATATCATCAACAACCCAAGAAGTTGCGAGCGGTACCGGACAAATTGCCTCTTCTATTCAAGAAATTGAACGTATTAGTCAAGATACTGCGGATCAAACCCAAACTGTATCTGCGGCAGTGGAAGAGCAAGTTGCTTCCCTTGAACAGATTAACTCAGCCAGTAAAGGATTGAGTTCAATGATTCAAGATTTGGAGAAAAACGTTAATAGTTTTACAATCTAGGTTGCTAAAATAATCTCTGGGTTTGGCAAGAAATTGAAGGAGATGGGCCTAAAGAAATACTTAACTATAACAAGAAGTTAATATCAGTTGTACAGAAAAAGACTCTATGGTTAAACATTTTATCAACTGTTTGATCCATAGAGTCTGTATATTCTTTTCCATAAACTCTTCTATGATTCCATAACGGAATAAGTGCAGAAGATTGCAAAATTCATTATCCCATAGGGATAACCGTGCTACTGTTTTTGAGGATAAATATTATCCTTAGGGGATAATTGTTTAGCTAAAAATATGATGTAAAAATAATAGTAATGGTGATTAAAGAAATAGAATAAAAGGAGAATCAATATGAACTGGTTTTTAAATCGGCAGATTAGAACTAAAATTTTTGCGCTGATTGTCATCATGGCAATCTTTATGGGAGGACTCGGCTTCGCAGGTTACTATTATAACGAAAAATCAAATAGGGACTTAGTCCTTATGTATAATAGCTACATGTTTAAGGCGAAGGATAATTATGATATGCGCAACCAGCTCCGAGCAGGAGAAGCTTCAACGTTAATGCTTTTACAGGGGCCATCAATTATAACTAAAGAGGACCTTTTAAAAGATATCAAAAGTCGTAATTCAAATTTTGAGGCAGACCTGAATGATCTGGCGTCACGACAGACAGACGCCTACGAGAAGGCCAAAATTGCGGAAATTAGACAATCCCTTGCGCTCTATGAAAGATCCCAACAGGCTGCCATTAACATGTACATCTCGGATGCACAATCTTCGGAGTCAAAAGATGGCGCCTATCTGTACTATTTAAATACAGCATTTCCATACCTGAATTCTACCAACAACCCCCTCATGGATATATCAAACTATGAAATGAAAGATGCGGCGAATGTTTATTCACAGAACGAAGCAGATATATCAAGCGCAATCCGAACAATATTTGTATTGTCAATAGCAGCTTTGGGGATCTCTATTGCATTGGGCATCCTAATTGCAAGTTTTATTTCGAACTCCTTGAATGAAGCCATCGTTCAGATAGAACAGATTGCAAACGGCAATTTGCTGATTGAAAATCTCAAAAGAAGGTCCAATGATGAGGTTGGACGCTTGACTAGAGCGTTTAACAAAATGGCCCAGAATCTGCGTAGTCTGGTGACTGAGGTTGCTGAGTCCTCTGAGAAAGTTGCCGCATCCTCCGAAGAGCTGCTGGCAATCACTGAGGAAAGCACAGCGGCTTCAAATCAAATAGCAACGGCGATGGCAGATGTGACCAAGGATGGCAAGAAACTAACTGCAGCTATCGATGAAACATCTACAGATATCAAGAACGTGTCTGCCGGTGTGCATGAGGTTTCAGAGAATAGCAGCAATGTCGATAGACTTATGCAAAGAACTTCCTCGGCAGTAGTGGAGGGGCAGAGAGCAGTACTAACAGCAGTTGAGCAGGTGAACAGAGTCGGGCAAGGGACGGAAGTGGTCAACCAGGCAGTTGGTGTAGTAGCAACCAGTTCAGGGAAAATTAGAGATATTATTGCTGTGATCAGTGCCATTGCGGAACAAACAAACTTGTTGGCACTTAATGCGGCAATTGAGGCGGCTCGCGCCGGAGAGCAAGGACGTGGGTTTGCGGTTGTCGCCGAAGAAGTGAAAAAGTTAGCGGAACAATCCCAAAAAGCGGCTGAAGAGGTTGCATTCTTAATCCAGGAAAATCAAATCAATATTGATCATGCGGTCAGTGCTATGAGTTCCGGAGCAGCAAATGTCCAAGCCGGTGTTGAAACTGTACGTAAAGCAGGAGATGCTTTTGAAAAAATAGCTGAGCTCGTCAACGAGGTATCACCTCTTATCCAAGGAATTTCCCTTTCGATTCAGGAAATTCTGAGTGGCGAAAAGAGCATTGAGTCGTCGATTGAGGTTGTCGGCGTTATCAGTCAAAAAACTTCCCACCAATCTTTGATAGTTTCTGCATCCGCAGAGGAGCAAATGGCTTCTATGGAGCAGATTTCAGCATCAAGCCAGACGTTAACCGTGTTGGCCCAAAATCTTCAAGAAGCTATTAGCATGTTTAAATTTTAGTATTTTTCTGCTTAAAGGCCCTGTGCAACTAAGTGCACAGGGCCTTTTTCCGTATTTAATAAATTCGAGTTATTATTGAATCTGATGAAATATAATTCGCTGTATTGGTTCCAGACTATTTAAGAGCATTCTGTTCCATGGCTCCATAATGGAATAGGCGCAGCCCAAAATCTGTGATTGGTTGAAAGATTGAACTGAACTTCCAGAGCAATCTGCTGCAGAGAGTACCAATGACCATTCCGGCAATGACATCGGTTGGCCAATGCACTCCGACATACACGCGGCCGACCGCATTTAGGATGGCTAAAATAGTAAAGCTGATGGTAATCCAGCGGGGTGCCTTTCCCCAGGATGCGGCAGCGAAGCCAAAGCTTCCGGTGGTATGATCGCTTGGAAAGGACGCGTCGGCACTATGGGGAATAAGCTGAGTAAATGTCCCTTTCTGAAGCACGGTAAAAGGGCGTGGACGGAAGTAAACGTGGGATATCAGGACGTTGACGATGAGTCCTAAAACACCGGATAGTCCCATTATCAGTAAGGCATGCCGCTGCTTAATTTCGGATTTTGGCATGGAAAACCAGGCGATAATAAAGAGGACGATATAAAGCTCAAGGGAGTACTGGGCGAAAAAAGAAAACATCTTATCAAGTATTGCGTGATGCCCGGCAAATTGGTTTAACAGATGGTATCCTTGCAGGTCAAATGAGTTCATTAAATTGGTTCCTCCTTAAGATATTACAGGATTGGTTGTTCTTCTTTTCTTTGTCAGAAGCGTATGCCTGTATTTTTGCGTTAGGCAGTATGTTACAACATAAACATTAAAAACAGATTAAAAAAGTAAAATAAAAAACATTATAAAAAACAAAAAGGAAAAAAACGAAATAAAAAAACGGATAACTAGGTTCAGCAGTTTATATTTCTTTTTTGTCAAATAAGTAATATCCGCCAGTGAAGAAGATAATTCCGTAAGCCAAGAGGAGCAGGAGCAAGTTTAGCCCTCTTAAAAGATTTGTTCCATTGGGAAGCCACAGTGAGTACCAATTCAAATAGGTCGTAAAAATGTTGTTATTTAACAAGGTGTTAAAGAGGGACAAAGCTTTAATGCCAATAAAGATGAAGATCGAGCTGATGAGAGCCGTACTCCCGCTGCGAAAAAATTGGGCAATAAATGAGGCAAAAATAACTAAAATAAGCGCCGGAATAATGTCGGTTAAGTAGCCAACGACAACACTTGTGATACTGGTGACAGTAATTTTTAAGAAAAAGGCAGAGGCCATGGAAACAAGAAAGATTAAGAAGAAATTGAAAATGACATAAATGCTGACAGCCAGTATTTTCGAGAGATAGATCTTGAAACGGCTTACCGGCATGGTTAGAACCAGCTTTAGCGTTCTGTCTGCGACTTCGCCGGAAAATAAATCTGAGGCTGTCATAAAAACAAAGAGAGGCAGAAGAATATTTGTAAAGATGGCTAAAAGCATTAAGGGATAGCTGAAGGAATTGACAGCAATAAAAATGAGTTTGGCTTGAATGTTTGCTATAAAGAAGGCTGTTAAAAAGCTTATTATAGCCATAATTACCAGGAATACCACTGCCTTTTTCTTTAGGAATAATTTTCGAACTTCGTTAATGACATTTGCCCTTAGACTATCCATCAGACCATTCCTCCTTCCGTCACCTGATTCAAATAGAAGTCCTCTAAAGACTGATAGGATTCTTTAATGCTCTCGATGGATACGCCGTTATTGACAAGTCTTCCTTCATGAATGATGGCAACTTTGTTGCACATAAGTTCAATTTCATGGACTAAATGACTCGATATGAAGAAGGTCATTTTTCTTTTTGCGGCGAGTTCCTTGATGAGATTCCGCATTTGGACCGTACCTTCAATATCCAAGCCATTGGTGGGTTCGTCTAGAATTATCAGCTTAGGATTTGGCAGTAAAGCTCTGGCAAGGGCCAGCCTTTGTTTCATGCCCAGGGAAAATTTACTTGCCTTTTCTTGTTTATAGCTTGTCAGATTCACCAATTCAAGAATGTTATCGATATCTTCTTCATGAATAGTTTGATGGAAACGTGCAATGAATTTTAGGTTTTCATAAGCACTCATATATTCATAAACATCAGCGGTTTCAATAATTGCACCGACATTTCTCATGGCGTTTTCAAACTGGGAGTCCAAATTATACCCTAATATTTTAACATGCCCCTTTTGAAGAGTATTTAACCCTGTAATCCCTTTCATGACAGTGGTTTTGCCTGCCCCATTGGGACCTAAAAAGCCGAAGATATCACCTGTGCAAACGTCAAAGGTAATATCCTTCACTCCGCGTCCATTCTTGTAAATCTTCGTGAGCCCAGCCACTTCTAATACCTTTTCCACTAGCTTCACCCGTTTTTTGTTAATTTATCAGAAAATGAGCAAATTAAGATTGCTCATTTTCTGGCATTTTTTTTATACTTTCAGCGAAGACAATGTCTTCGTCTTCTAGCATCCGTGCAACTTAGCTGCCGCTCTCGCCGGAGGCTTGGCGCCAGCTAAGTTTTCTTTATAACCTGATGGTGAGTTACTCTTTGTGAAATGACATGGTTGTTACTTGCTTTCCTGTTAAATCAATTTTATCAGGAGTCGTGCTGTTGATATTGGACAGATTCAAATTAAGATTAAAGATCAGATCATGCTGAGTACCCTGAGCATCTGTGCCTGATACCTCGATCTTTGCAGTCTGGTCTGTAATAATATCGTCTTTATTGATACTCCCTGTAGAAGTAACGCTGACAACTTTGATATTGCTTTGCAGCTGAGGAATCGCGTCCTTTAAATCTTTGGTGTTATTGGAATCATTGCTTTCGTGATGAAAGGAACCTCTGTGATTTTCTGCCGTGAAGACTAACGAGGTTAAGGCATTGACGAGAGGTGTTACATCATTTTCCCCTAGGTTGATAGCGACGGTTTTAGTTCCATCTGGGTTGGCAGTAGTATTTACTTTATTTTGCATGCTTCCGGCCAAGGTATCGGCCACAACTTCCATACTCTGTTCAACCACGGGATTTTGACTTTCTTTTATAGAGTTAGAGGTAGAATGGCTGTCGTCTCTTACATAATATTGATCACTATTACTGTTTTTAGTGATTCGTTTTCCGTCTTGTTCATAACTGCTTTCAGTTTGGGTGGTATTACCCGAAGTTATAGTAGTTACTTTACTCATGGCATTAGCGCTCTCATTAAGTTTCAGATTCGAAGTAACGTTTAGCAAGCTCTCGCCATTATCCGTAAGGGAAGCTTTTAAATCGACGGTTTCATTTTGGAGATTTTTCGTATCCTTTACAGCATTTTTATAGGTTTCATAGCCGGATAATTGCGAAGCGTTTGTTAACACTGCTCCAAAAAGCAGAGATCCGCCGATGGCTAGACTTGCAGCCATGGCCATAGTTTTTTTGTTCATTTATATGCCTCCAGTTATTAGCTTAAATTGATTCAATCTTGAGATTCTCACCGAAGCCCCGCTGTTCAGCTTATGCTAAACTAGTTCACTAAGGAAAATTGATCTGTTATGTTCAGAGTGTGAGAGTATTGTGATCATTAAATTCGCCACTGTCTATTTTTTAGACTTTAGTGATTTTCTCTTGCGGATAATCCAGAAACCAACCAGCATCAAAATTAGAAGAGCGACGATTAAATCAAGGCGATGAAACAGTGGTTTAAGGGTATTCCAATTTTCCCCCAGTTTCTGGCCGGTAATAATAAGCATTAGGCACCAGGGCAGAGCTCCGGCGACAGTGTAAACAGCCATTTTGAAAGCGTTCATTCTTGCGATGCCTGCGGGCAGGGAGATAAAGGTTCGTACTACAGGCAAGAGCCTGCCAATAAATACGGTTAATTCGCCGCGTCGTTCAAATAATTTTTCGGTGTTGGACAATTCTCGCTCACGGATAAAAATATAGCGTCCAAACTTCTTGATGAACGGTCGGCCTCCCCATAGTCCGATATAATAGGCAATAAGTGCTCCAAAGAGGTTGCCTAAGGTAGCAGCCAGGGTTGCTTGCCAGAGAGTGAACCGGCCCAAAAAGACCATATAACCGGTGAAAGGAAGAATGATCTCACTGGGTAGGGGAATGCAGGCACTTTCAATGGCCATGGCCAGAAAAACTCCCAGATAACCGAACAGAGAAATAACACTGACAACAAATTGCCCAAGGTGGGATAGAATAGTTTCCACTTTGATTCTCCTATATTCAATTTCTTAGACTCTTTAAAAATGACAAATGTCCTATGGTATCGTCTTCACCTCCCTAAAAAGAATTTGCCGTCGCCACAAATTTTGAATAACAAGTTTCAAATCTCTAAAATCTGTAAGGCAAATTTATATTCGATTACCTTGATCATCCCCATGATAAAGTACCAACCTTTAATTTTTCTTAGAATTTTTCCCTGAATTAATACTTTTTTCATAAGTAATGGGGCCTTATTATCAGTGGCCAGGGGAGATAAAACTTTATTTTTTAAGCTGTTTTTAAGACATTAATAGTAAGGTTATGTAGGGACATCGATAGGTGAAGGAGGAGTAGTAGGGTTGAACTTTTTGGAAAGTATTAGGATTTCACTCAGGGCTTTGCGGGCCAATAAACTTAGGTCGGCTTTGACAATGCTGGGGATGATTATCGGGGTAGCGGCTGTCATAGCCATGGTCGGCATCGGTAATGGTGCAACGGCACAAATCACCTCGCAAATTCAGGGACTTGGTTCGAATCTTATTACCGTTAGTCCTGCACGAACTAACTTCGGAGGAGTCCACGGGGGAGCCGGTAGTTTAACGACTCTGACAATAAGTGATATCGATAAGATCAAATTAGATGCGGCTGTGAAAGCGGCAGCCCCCTATACGGATAATGATTATCAGGTGGTGTTGGGTGCCGGAAACACCTCAACTCAAATTAGCGGAACCAATGAGAGTTATCAATTAATTAAAAACGTCACCATGGCCAGAGGCCGATTTCTTACCAAAAACGATGTGGATAGATATGCCAGGGTTGCTGTCCTGGGGCCGAATGTAGTCAACGATCTTATGGGGGACCCCAACGCCGATATCATTGGCAAGAACATCAAGATCAACGGCGTGCCTTTTCAAGTCATTGGAGTGACAACCAGTACTGGGTCAACGGGCTTTCAAAGCAGTGATGATATGATTCTTGCGCCGATCACAACTGTTCAGGAGCGTTTAGTCGGAAGGAAAAACTTACGCAGCATCTTGGTTTCGGCTGCCTCCCCGGATTTAATGCAAACTGCACAAAATGAAATCACCTTAGACATGCGCAAAGCTCATAAAATTAAAGATGGCGAAGCGGATGATTTCACCATTCAGAATCAGGCGGATGTTTTGGCTTCCATGCAAGGGGTAACCCAAACTCTAACCATGCTCCTCGGCGGAATTGCAGGTATTTCTCTCTTGGTTGGAGGAATTGGCATTATGAATATCATGTTAGTTTCAGTGACGGAACGAACCCGGGAGATAGGGATTCGTAAGGCCATCGGAGCAAAGCACAGTGATATTTTATTGCAATTTCTCATCGAAGCTATTGTACTAAGTGTTTTGGGCGGAGGCATCGGCGTTGTTCTTGGCTCCGCAGGCTCTTTTTTGATAGGAACGGCGCTGAAGATGAGCACCAGTATTTCATTATCTTCTGTATTGGTAGCCTTTGGTTTTTCCGCCGCTATTGGTATTATTTTCGGCGTATTCCCCGCACGGAAAGCTGCCTCAATGGATCCGATTGATGCTTTAAGGTTCGAGTAAGCTAAATTATTATGATCCATGAAATCCGACAGGGTTGTTCCTGTCGTATCGGTAGTAAGAAAGACTGCCCATTAGAGCCATGGGCGGTCTTTTTTCGTCATTTTTCATCTTGCTTTAATCTTTGAGTGGTAAAATAGCATAGCCTTTGGATTTGAGCAGTTCTCAGTGATTTAGTTTAGAAAAGGGGAAGACTTTCTTACATGAAAAGAAAACGCAGAATTCGAGTGAAAGTAATTATTACATTTTTAGCCTATAACCTCATCCTTCTTATGATCTTAGCTCCGTTTGTTTTGTTCTGGGGTCCTTTTCAGGCGCTAAAAGTAATGGCAGTTGGTTCAGTTTATACTTCCCGTCATCCTCAGGTTGTCAAGGCATTTCTCTCCCAAGCAGAAATCGACCGAATTATGAATCAGAATGATGCCCAAGGAGTTAGCAGCAGTCAAAGCATTGGGCGTAAAAAAGTAATGGCTGATGCCAGTTCCGGTATTACCATTGAAGATATTCAAGGTCCAAGCTTCAAAGGGAAAGTAATGCTCATTAAAGACCCGAAGCGCGTGAAGGCAGCGGTTACTAAAGAGATTGGCGTAACGGGTGAAAGAGTCAGCGATCTTGTAAAGGATACGGGAGCAGTTGCCGGTATTAATGCGGGGGGATTCTACGATCCTAATGGCAAAGGAAATGGAGCATTTCCAGACGGGCTCACCGTGCAAAATGGAAAAATAGTCCACAACAATGTGGGCAATCAGGCGGTTAATATTGTGGGGTTTAATGATCAAGGCAAATTGATTATCGGAAATTTGACTGCAGCACAAGTAGCTCAGAAACATATCCTTGAAGCGGTTACCTTCGGACCGAATTTAATTGTCGATGGAAATCCTGTCATTTCAGGGGATGGTGGCTGGGGGATTGCGCCTCGCACAGGAATTGGGCAGATGGCTGATGGAACGGTGATTTTTGTGGTTATTGACGGCAGACAGCCAACTTGGAGTATTGGAGCAACCTTACGGGACCTGATGAATGTTTTCGAAAATTATCATGCCGTCAATGCTGTTAACCTTGACGGCGGCTCTTCATCAGAACTTGTCTATAATGGACAAGTTGAGAACAAGCTCTGGGATATTTTCGGGGAACGCTATATTCCTACTGCCTTTGTCGTAACTCCTTAGGGTTTGCTTTCAGCTAATTTATTCAGGAAGACTTGGCCTGATAACGTTAAGGTCGTCTCTGCAAAATATAAAGGAGAAATCTGGGATGAAGAAAAGATTACGTACTTTTTTTGTTTGGACATTCACTTCCGTATTACTGCAATTTGGCGGTTATTCTATTTTAAATAACCAAGTCCAAAACGTTTTATCACCGCCTGGGGTCACTGCCCAACCGATAACGACTCAGATTAAAGCCACTATCCCTGCCGCCGATCTTACAAATATTAAGGTTTCCTATGCTAAGGATTATGTCGCTTATATGGAAAACGGTACCTTGAAAGTTTTTAATCTCAAACAAAATAAAGTAGTCTTTCAGAAAGCACCGCCAAGTCATGATAAAGGTTTAGGTGTTCTCATATATCAATGGCTGCCGGACCGCAACATGTTACTGTATTTCTATGCTAAGAAAAACCCTCATTCGGTAACTTATAGGACCGTTTACTCTCCCAAAAGAACGATTCAAGTACCGGCTCCAACGTCTGGTTCCACCCAGCTCATACCGAAAACAGAAGATCCCAATCAAAAGATCGCCCGGGAAGTTCCCCAAACCGTTACAAAAGAGATATCCGGGGCGCCTCATCTTGAAAAGCAATATGGAAATCCGCAAATCACTGAGCTCTATTCCCTGGATCTCCCCAATAGCGATGAGACCACTGCACCTGACGATCGCTTTAATCAAACAATAAACTCGTTCCCTGCCGGAGGTAAAATCGAAAACTTAGTTGTCTCCACGTCCACTAATTTGATGTACCTAACGGTAAAAGGTGTGTCGAAAGAATTGCTTTTGGAAATCGACGTGATGAAAAACGTTCGTACCTTAAGCAGATCGGGAGAGACCATTGACAATATGGCGGCCTCAGACCGGTATGGAACGCTTTTTCTGGATAGTGACGAAGGCGGAGTTCACCGCGTTATTGCGCTTGACGGCAGCAAACGGCAAGTCATTTCTGAAAATAACAATGAACGAATACTAGGTATAAAAGATGGAAAAGTGTATATCGGAGAGGTACAAAATAAGCAGTTGATTAAGGTTAAAACTACACCTGACCTCACTCACATGGCGAGCAGACCCTCACTGACCACAGAATGGGAAGGTGCGATTCCTTTTAACAGTAATACGAATACTCTAATTGGTGCCAAAGGACAACTGATAGCTTATGATCAGCGGACCGCCTATATTGAAACTGCAGGTCATTTGAGTGAGGTTAAATTGCACGGAGATGACAATTACATCTCGTCAGATGGGGCTGAGCTCATTCAATTGACCAAGCAAGGGAACTCGACTTTGGTAGAGTTACAGCCGCTTCAGTCTTAATCTTTCTTTAATGTTAAAGGATTAAGATTAAGACTAAGACTAAGACTAAGACTAAGTCTGAAAGGAGGTGAATTATATGATTACAGGAATCAGCAGTAACAGTATGTTGCCCAGAATGGCAATGGTTAACCAAAATGTTGCAGTGAGAACAGGTGCCAGCGAAGAAGCGAAGGAAAGCATGAGTGAGCGGATAGCTGAAGCTCGATCTTCATCGGCTAAGCCGGCCAATATGCCAAGTCCAAGCCATTTGGGGAACAAGATTGACCATCTAGCATAATTTGCTACGTCTGGGGTTCAGGGCTGCGGCATTGCCTCCTTTGAACCCTTGGACGGAAGCAAGTTCTTTGTAAACCAAGGGGATAATGTATTTGTCTTTTAATATTGAATATTGGATTCTAATCCGCTTAATGATAAATTAATGGTTGGGTTGAGAATTTGAAATAGATCCCAGTACGCCTTAGCTTAGAAATTAAAAGCTGAAGTCCGATAGTGCGATATGGAGATGGTGATACGAAGGAGGCTGTCGAAAATCATGCAGGAAACAATTCTCAAAGTATTATTAGTTGAAGATGACCGTGCTATTGCTAAAGTCATAGCGTTGGAATTAGAACATCATGGACATAGTGTTGTATTGGCAGCGGAGGGAAGGATGGGGCTTGATATGGCCTTAACGCAGGAATGGGATGTCATCCTTTTGGACCTTATGCTGCCTTTTCTCAATGGCTATGAAATTTGCAAACAAATACGAGCACGCAAAGATACCCCAATTCTGCTCTTGACTGCGAAAGATGAAGTTCAGGATAAAGTCTTTGGTTTGGATATTGGCGCCGATGATTATTTGACAAAACCTTTTGCCATGGATGAATTAATGGCTCGGATTCGCGCCGTATTACGGCGTAAAAATCCGCCGGTTAAGAAAAATTTAGGCCAATTAACCTTTCGGGAACTTGAACTTGATACCCAAGCCTATCAAGTTTATTTTCGAGGTGAGGAAATTAGTTTGACCAAAAAGGAATTTGAACTATTGACCATGTTTTTAGAGCATCCGAACCGAGTTTTGTCACGGGAGCATATTCTGGAAAACGTTTGGGGGTTCGATTTTTATGGGGAATCGAATGCCGTTGATGTATATGTGCGCTTTTTACGCGGCAAGATTGACGAACGCTTTGGAGTTCATTACTTTCATACGGTGAGGGGAGTGGGCTATGTCCTGCGAGCCGAAGACTAGGTCGATTGGGAAATTCCGGCTGCCTGGATTTAAATGGGGTTTGGCCTGGAAGATAACACTCTGGTATATTCTCCTGCTTCTTTTGACGGTGTTTATTCTCTCGACAATTACATATTGGGGTAACAGCCAGGATTTACATAAAGAAAAAAAGCAAGTGCTTGAGACGACTGTTTCTCGTGTGCTCGGTACACTGGATGATTCCACGGATGGGCAGGCGGGAGATATTCATGATCCTGAGGCTTTAAATGACAATGTCCCCAAAGGTGTGACAATACAACTGACTTCCTTGCAAGGCAAGGTGGTTCAGAAGAGAGGTAATGTTCAGGTTCAGCTGCCCATCGAGCAACAGGCTGACCCAGAAGTGAGGAACCTTGACGGTAAAGATGTCTATTATATAGCTCGGCCGATTATGTCCGGCGGGAAACTCATTGGTACGCTTCAAGGTGTTGCTGATTTGGAAGATGTGGAACTCGCCGAAACTGTGCTTTTGCGCCAGTTACTGTGGCTTGGCGGTTCTGCTTTACTGTTGGCTTCTCTCGGAGGATTGTTTTTATCCCGAAAGGTACTGACCCCATTGGCTGAGCTGAATCGGGAGATTTCGCTTTTGACAGCTAATGATCTTAACCGGCGTCTGCCGCTGCGGGGAAGCGGGGATGAACTTGATTTGTTAGGACAGAATTTCAATCATATGCTGCAGAGGTTAGAAACTTCGTTTCAACAGCAAAAGCAATTTGTAGCCAATGCTTCTCATGAACTGCGCACGCCGTTGATGGTCATCCGCGGGCATGCAGATATTTTACAGCGCTGGGGAGCCGAGGATCCTCTCATTGTACGTGATTCTGCCACCGCTGTGATTGAAGAGACAAAGATGATGACGAAATTAGTGGAAAATCTTTTGACCTTGGCTCGGGAAGAGCTGTATCTGAATTTGGTTCCTCTTAATTTAAGTGAGCTTATTATTGAAAGCGCCAGAGATTTGCCTTTTCTGCGCTCCTATACTGTTAAATATGACCTGCTTCCGGATATCGAGTTGAAGGGAGATGTTCTCTATCTTAAACAACTTATCAGAATCATTCTGGAGAATGCCGGCAAATATGTACCGTCAGGCGGGTTGATTGGGATATATTTGCAGAAGATCGAAAATAACGTAAGGATTGTTATTGAAGATAATGGGCCCGGTTTTCCGCCTGATGCTCTGGAATTGATCTTCGACCGATTCTATAGGGTTGATGAGGCCCGTTCTCGCGAAATTCCGGGACATGGGCTTGGGTTAAGTATTGCCAGAAGGATTGTTCAAGCTCATGGAGGAAGGATTTGGGCAGAAAACCTGGAACCCCGTGGGGCGCGGTTTTGCGTGGACCTTCCTTACAATACGGTGGTCACACTATGAGCAGATTTTCATCATTAAGTATTGCAAATGGGTAAAGAGCATTCATGTCTTCGTTGTTATTGATTCACCCTATTATTTAGCTGGATTCCAATCGGAGTCCAGTTTTTTCTTTATAGATTTTAAATCCTTCGTTCATTATTCTTTAATCTTGCAATGATACATTAAAGCTGAAAGGAGACGATGTTAGCAATGGTAAAACATGGAGAACAATCGAGAAGCAAGGAGGTACATATGTCTAAATCAATAGGATTGGTCATTGTTGTTACTACGATTTCGATGACTGCGTTACTCGGCGGCTGCGGAACGAATAGTTCGCCGGCTCCACACATGGCCCCCAAAGCCATGTCGTCTGCAAATAACATCGGGACAACCCAGCCGTCGCAAACGGCTGCTGTGACAGGATCAAGCTCGGAAAAAGCTGTGGCACCGGAAAAAAATCCGACAGGTGATATTCCGGATACTCAAGCCTTTGTAAACTATACTTCTGCTTCGGGCGGGTATGATCTTGTCGTGCCGGAAGGATGGGGGCGCACGATTAAGGGCAGTGATGTTATATTCCAGGATAAGTTAAATGGTGTGCAGGTTGCCGTCAGCCAAGTATCTTCCCAACCTACTGTGACGAGCGCGAATAAGAATCAGGCGGCGGAACTGCAGAAAACAGGAAGGGCCGTCACTATTAAACGTGTAAAACAAGTAAATTTATCCGGCGGCCAGGCTGTTTTAATTGCTTATGACTCGAACTCCGTACCCGATCCGGTAACCGGCAAGCAGGTAAGATTGGAGAACAATCGGTATCTCTTTTATAAAAATGGCAAGCTGGCAACTTTAACCCTTTGGGCACCGCTGGGTGCTGATAATGTGGACCAGTGGAATCGGATGTCTGCAAGCTTTACGTGGAGGTAATATGGGAATCATTGACGCGTTTGATCTCTATCGCTTTTATCATACCGGAGAGGAAGAAACTTTGGCCTTACGCGGAGCAAATATCCATGTGGATTCCGGCGAAATCGTGGCTGTGATGGGACCTTCGGGGAGCGGAAAATCGACCTTAATGGCTTGTCTGGCCGGGTTGGATGAACCGGACGGTGGATATGTGGAATTATTAGGCAAACGTATTACCCGAAGACCGGAAGCAGAACGAGCTGCTATTCGTGCTCAAGAGATAGGAATTGTACTTCAGTCAGGAAATCTGTTCAATCACCTGTCGGTGGAAGAGAATATTCGCTTGCAAATGCAATTGGGACATAAGGTCGATGAAGAACGTCTGACAGAGCTCTTGAAGCAGGTTGGTTTAGATAAACGGCGGGAGGCCCGCCCTACCCGGATTTCAGGCGGGGAACTTGCCAGAGCTGCTCTGGCGGTAGCCCTTGCCAACAGCCCGAAGGTACTCATGGCTGATGAGCCGACGGGTGAAGTGGATGCAGAGACGGAGAAAAAGATTCTGGATCTCTTCGAAAATTACCGCCGGAACGGCGGTGCTGCAATCATAGCAACCCACAGTGAAGCATTGGCAGCTCACGCTAATCGTATTCTCAGGGTATTTGACGGGAGGATTGTTAAGTATGATTGAGTCCCTCGTTGAAATGCAAAAGATTAGTAAGATTTATTATCGCGGAGATGTAGAGGAGACTGCTTTAGTGTCGGCAACTTGTTCTGTAAAACCAGGGGATCGAATTGCTCTGGTAGGCCCTTCCGGCAGCGGCAAGTCCACCTTGCTGCATCTGATGGGAGGGTTGGATCATCCCAGCTCAGGGAATATCTCCTGGCCGGGACTAGGAAGTTGGGCGAACCTTCGCCCGCAAAAGATCAGTTTCATTTTTCAGATGCAGAGTTTACTGCCCCCGCTGACCGTGGTGGAAAATGTTGAACTGCCGCTGCTTTTGGGACAAATAGAAGCGATCAAAGCTCGCAAAACTGCCTTAGAAACTCTGAATAGAATGAGGCTGAATATCATTGCCGATAAGCTTCCTGAGGAACTTTCCGGCGGTCAGGCCCAGCGCGTTGCGGTGGCCCGGGCCTTAGCCTCCAGGCCGCAGCTTATTCTGGCTGATGAACCAACGGGTCAGTTGGATCATCCCACAGCCCAGCATTTGTTTGATGTACTGCTTGACTCACTGGAAGGGTCAGATACAGCCTTGGTAGTAGCAACTCATGATCAGGCTATTGCCGAGCGGATGAACACAATCTGGCAGATGCAGCACGGTGTTATGGAGGTAGTTACATGTTGAGAACATGGTTTAAAGGAATTTTAACCTATCGTCAAGGACGTTTGCTGGGCTCTATCAGCGGTGTTGCGCTTACTGTTGCCTTGCTGGCCTCTCTGGGAGCATTTATCGCTTCTGCCGGTGCTTCGATGACCCAGCGAGCTGTTCAGGAAGTTCCTGCAGACTGGCAAATTCAACTTTCCCATCCTTCGGATGCCAATGCCGTTAAAGCGGCTATCGGTAAGGCAACGCCTTATACAACTTTAGAGCAAGTTGGATATGCTGATGTCAAGGGATTAATCGCCAATACCGGTGGGACTGTGCAGACAACAGGACCAGGTAAAGTACTGGGAATCAGTGCAGCCTACCGTGCTAACTTTCCCCTGGAATTTCGGCAGCTCGTAGGGTCGAGTCAAGGTGTGCTTGTTGCCCAGCAAACAGCAGCCAACTTACATGTCAAGCCGGGTGACCGGGTGACCATTGAAAGAGTAGGGCTGCCTCCCAGTGAGGTAATTGTGGATGGCGTTGTGGATCTCCCTAACGCAGATTCCCTCTTTCAAGCCATTGGGTTACCGGCGGGAGCAGCGCCACAGGCTCCCCCGGATAATGTACTTCTGCTTCCCGAGGCTCAGTGGCAGAGAATTTTTGGACCGCAGGCTGCGGTGCGGCCTGATTCCGTACATGCCCAATTTCACGTCCGAATTAGCCATGCTTTACCGGCTGATCCCGCTGCTGCCAATCAATTTGTGCAGCAATTGGCGCACAATCTGGAAGCCAGAATTGCCGGCCGGGGCATCGTAGGGGATATTCTGGCGACCCGTCTCGGGAGTGTTCAAGCGGATGCAGCTTATGGCAACGTACTCTTTTTGTTTTTAGGTTTGCCGGGAGCTATTCTGGCAGTTCTGCTAACTATGGCTATTGCATCATCAGGAACAAATCGGCGGCGCAAGGAACAAGCGTTGCTAAGGATAAGAGGAGCCTCTGTGCAGACCATTATAGGGCTGGAGGCTATTGAAGCTCTGATTGTGGCGCTCGGAGGTGTGGTACTCGGTAATGTTCTGACCCTTGGAATTCATAGGATGTTCATGCCGGGAAATGAACTAATAGGTAAGAGTTCTCTGTTCTGGACAGTAAGTGCATCTCTCATGGGTTTCGTCTTAGCCATCGCTGCCATCCTATATCCTGCTTGGAAAGAGATACACCATTCCACAGTAGTGTCGGCGCAAGCGACTGTAGGCCGAGGGCGCAAAGCTCTATGGCAGAAAGTCTATTTGGATGTTGTTTTATTGGTTATCTCCGGGGTTGAGTTTTGGCGAACAGCTAGTACAGGTTATCAGGTTGTCCTGGCTCCGGAAGGGATCACTACAACATCGGTAAATTATGAAGCCTTTGTGGCTCCCTTGTGTTTTTGGCTTGGTGCAGTTTTATTTTCGACTCGCTTTTTGGAAGGATGGATGTCCGGAGGACGCAAGTTACTGGCCCGGCTGCTTAATCCTGTTGCCCGTGAGCTTTCCGGAGTGGTGTCATCATCCTTATCCCGGCAAAGATTACTCATTGTCCGCGGGATTATCTTAGTAGCGTTAGCGGTATCCTTTGCCGTATCAACGGCGGTTTTCAATACCACATACAATGCCCAGTCTCATGTTGATGCTGAATTGACGAATGGTGCTGATGTAACCGTTAGCGGTTCAATAATGTCCGCCCCCAGTACGCGATTCAGAGAATTAAAAGCGTTGCCCGGGGTTGCCGCTATCCAGCCGATGCAGCATCGGTTGGTCTATGTGGGCAACGATTTACAGGATATGTACGGTATTGATCCGCAAACTATCGGCCAAGCAACGAATATCGCCAATGCCTATTTTGCCGGAGGCAACGCCCGGGGAGTCTTGGCGGAGTTAGCAAAACAACCGGACGGTGTTTTGGTCTCGGAAGAAACGGTAAAAGATTACCAACTTAAACTCGGGGATAAAATCAATCTTCGTCTCCAGAATATTAAAGACCATCAGTATCATATAGTACCGTTTCATTTGATCGGGATTGTCCGGGAGTTTCCCACGGCACCGAAAGACTCGTTTTTGGTGGCCAATAGGAATTATATTGGGCAGCAAACCGGATCGGACGCCTCAGAAATTGTCTTAATGCGGGCGAAGGGTAATCCTGAGGCTCTTGCTTCCCAGGCAAAAGCTGTGGTGAGTACATTGGCCGGCGCCAAAGTGACTGATATTAATTCCACTCAGCGTACTATCAGTTCAGGCTTGACAGCCGTGGATCTTCATGGGCTTACGCGGCTGGAATTGGGGTTTGCCGTTCTGTTGGCTGCAGCCTCGACGGGGCTGATTTTAGCTCTCGGTCTGGCCGAACGGCGGCGGACCTTGGCTGTACTCGCCGCTTTGGGAGCAAAGAAGAGACAGCTCGGGGCATTTGTTTGGAGTGAAGGCCTTGTTATCTTGACGGGGGGCAGCCTTTTAGGTATCATATTGGGTTTCGGGGTGGCTGAAATGTTGGTCAAGGTGCTAACGGGAGTTTTCGACCCTCCGCCTGAGGTTCTCTCTATACCTTGGGGCTATCTGGTATTATTGGCGGCGGCAGCCATTTCTTCCACGGCAGCTGCGATTTTCGGTACAAATCGTCTATTTCACCGACCGGCGATTGAGGAGATGCGCAGCCTCTAACTGATTTAAAGAGAACGAACAATTATAGAAGCGATTTATTAGAACAAAACCTATAGAAAAAGATTAAGTAAAACCTTTGAAAATGAAAAGAGCGACCCACGCCTGAAATTAAAATCATTAAATAAGGAAAATTAATAAAGTTATCTGTTACTTTGCCTTTTATATCTTGCTCCTTACAAAGTTAATATAAGGTTTATTTAGTTCGCTTCAATATGGAGATAACGATTGAACATAGTCAAAATATACCATGCACGAAACTGAAGACGAGTCATAAAACAGCCTTGGTCCTTGAACCAAGGCTGTTTTCCTCTTTGCTGATAAAGTATTTTTAATTAATCCTAGTCTTAGAAAGTCGATTGATGTGGAGTGTACTATCTCTTGGTGCTGAGATATTTTTAATCAAACTTTAATCTAATTTCATACGAACTCGCTGACATTTCCAATAATTATTTACGATAGGTTCTGGGTGTCTATATCACCATTGTTTTTGTTTTATCAATTCTCATTATTTCTGTAACAAATGGCATTATTTCTGCAAAAATATTTAAAAAAATTATTGTTCCCCTTGATATGCTTAATTATGGAGCAGAACAAATTAAAAACGGTAATCTTGATTTTGAGATTAAATATGAGAATAGGGATGAATTCGGATCTGCGATATCAAATTTTGATGAAATGAGGGCCAGACTGCATCAATCCATTCAGGCGCAGCTTAAATATGAAGAAGATCGCAAAGAACTTGTTGCAGGAATTTCACATGATTTAAGAACTCCTTTAACGGCGATTAAAGGATATGTTAAGGGACTCAAGGACAGCTTTGCCAATACCCCGGAAAAGCAACAACGCTATTATGATATTATTTACAAAAAAGCTTGCGAAATGGATGTCTTAGTCGATCGTTTGTTTCTCTTTTCGAAATTGGATACGGGGCATCTTCCTTTTTATTTTCAAAAAGTCAATTGCAAAGAATATTTTGATGAGCTATTAAACCAGATGACTGTGGACTATGAAAGAAGCGGTCTGAAAATATCCTATTATAATCGTTGCCATTGTCGGTTACCTGACTGTTACTCGGAGAGATGTCCAGAATGAACACGCCGCTTAAGGATGTTTTTGTTATTATGCCTGGCTTGGTGAATTGAGATCTTTATCGAATTTTAACACCGATTTAACAGAGATAGACAAGCATTCCCTCTTATGTAATATTATAATTAATAGGGAAGGCTAATAGCCTGAACATTAATAGATAGGGAGGCTAGCTCAAGTAATGACTTTATTACAAACGATTATTATTGCTATTGTCCAAGGTATCACTGAGTTGTTTCCGATTAGCAGTGTGGCTCATAATGTGTTTACCCCTTATGTCTTTCACTGGAATCTTAATCCTGAGTTCTTAAAGATGAATTTTTTACCTTTCGTAGTTATGCTTCATCTTGGTACTGCACTGGCCTTATTGATCTTTTTCCGGGACGACTGGATGAGAATAATCCGTTCAATTATTAATTCCGGCAAAGAGGTTTCATTACGTTTGCTTTTGTTACTTCTGGTTGGGACGATTCCGGCAGCTTTGATCGGGTTTGTTTTAGAAAAACATATTACCAATATGTTCAGCAATGTGACAACAGCCGCCATCTTTCTAATTATTAATGGTCTGTTATTATTTTTTGGTGAAAAAATGAAGAAGCGAGGCACGAAAAGCATCAATGACTTATCTTACGGGCAGGCGGCAGTCGTCGGCTTATTTCAAGCTTTGGCTTTGGTTCCAGGCTTTTCTCGTTCCGGAGCAAGTATGACAGCAGGATTTTGGATGGGACTTAAACACGAGGAGTCCGCACGCTTTTCTATGTTGTTAGCCACTCCTATCATTGCCGGAGCCGGCATACTAGAAGTTCCAAAGCTGATTAAACACAGTTCCCATGGTTTATTCGTTAATTCCCTAATCGGCGGTCTGTTTGCTGGATTATTTGCCTATATTGCTGTAACAATTTTAATGCATTGGTTTAAGAGGAAAGAGATTAATGCCATGAAGCCTTTTGCTTATTATTGCTGGATTGTAGGTGCTTTAATTTTGCTATCTCATTTTATTTGAGTGTATAATTCTTTAAACTATTGATGAATCATCACTTATAGTTTTTTTTATATTTCTACCGAGGGGCTTTCGCAAATACTTAAAATTTTTTTGCTGCTATTACCCTAATGGATAGTGCCATGGCTTCGACTTTTTGCAGTGACCATCCAGTTGACGCCGATATCGTCATTTGGATTTTTAAAGATTACCCAAAACACAGATTTATTTATTGCCATAGCGAAAATTAATATATAAAGATAAACTAGGTGCTTTAAGATGAGCGCCTAGTTTTTTTATAACAAAGTCCGTCGAAAACAATAGATTGCAATTGATTGAATCTACTTCTATTGTGAGTATCTTCTTGTTCATCTGCAACGATTGAGAAGACCCGACATAACGGTGATTAAATTGATAACTTCGATATCCGCGCCACCTTGGCTTGTTGGGCTTTTGTAAGGAGATGAGTTAATGATGACTAAATCCAGCATCACACTGGACGTTGCCGTCCGAGCACTTGTTTATTTCTGGTTTATTTTTGGTTTATTAAAAGTTTATCTCTTCTTTATTAGCAAGTTATTCCTATCCTGTAGTATATATTGAGCGGTTAAATAGAGTTTCATCGAAAGAGGCCAACCGCGGCCCAAAATGGGAGGTGAAAACTTGGGTCTGATTTTTAAATTTGTGCTGAAAAATATCAGTGAAAAGAAATCCCGAACGTTATTAATTATTTTATCGATACTGATTTCTTCGGGACTCTTCTTTTCATCAAATGCTTTTGCTGCATCAATATCTAAAATGTATGATGAAATGCTAAGATTGTCCACTGGGACATCAGACATAATTGTCAAAGCAACTATGAAATCTCCTTCGCAGTTTTTTAGTCTAAGATACGCTCAAGATTGTAATGACCAAACCCAGTACGTTATTGGTGCTATTAATGAATCTGCTAATTACAAACCAATGATCAATGAACAATCTGTTGCTATTAACCTTGAAGGAATCACTTTAGAAGATCTTCAAAGGTGGAACCCTATTTCCTTTGCAGCAACCTATCATTTAAATTCTTTCGCAGGCAAAAAAATTATTATCAGCCAAAATACGGCCTTGAAGTATGGCTTAAGAGCAGGGGATACCCTGGATATAATGATCAATTCCAATAAACAGAGGTTTTTAATATGTGGTATTGCAAATCCGGTAGGAATTTTTACTGATGAAAGCAAAGGCCTTAATGCTATTGTGCCCAAAGATGTTCTCGGAAAGTTATATTCGGAGGAAGGCAAGGTTAATTGCGCCTACGTCAAAGTAAAAAAATCAGCTGATTTGCCGCAAGTGATTAATTCTCTTTCTCAAGTGTACAACAAATACGATGTAAAGGAAGCATTTTCACCGGAGCAGATCGCCAGTCTGACGAATCAGATCATTACCCCGTTTAAATTAGTTGTTGCCATCGTAACCTTTATGTGCATGTTTATCATTTATTCTTCATTTAAAGTGATCATCGCAGAGAGGCTGCCTGTTATCGGAACGTTACGCAGCATTGGAGCTACGAGAAGAACAACGAATTTTATCCTTCTTCTCGAAAGCGCCTTATATGGTGCTATTGGAGGTTTGCTTGGCTGTGGAGTGGGGATAGGATTACTTTACTTAATGTCATCCGCCATCTCAAGCGGTTTTGCCCAAGGTGCCGGCGTTTCTGTTCAGGTCAATCCGCTCTTATTGCTAAGCACCTTAATTTTCGCCTTTATCCTATGTCTATTCAGTTCTCTCTTGCCTATCATTCAGGTTTCAAGAATTCCTGTCAAGGATATTGTCTTAAATTCAATTGAAAAAGTAAAAGACAAGAAACTAATCAATGTCGTACTAGGCTTGCTTTTCCTTACGACGTCCATTGTCGTGCCAAAGTTCGCCTTCGGGAAAATGGCCATCGTTGCGGATACTGCTTGCCTTGTTATCTCGATAGCCGGAATTTTTTTGCTGGTTCCGTATCTAATCGCATGGTTTATTAAACTAACGGAAGGGATCTATACCTTGGTATTTGGAAATATAGGGACTCTTGCTTTAAAAAACCTGCGGGACAATAAAAGCATGATGACAAGTTTATCCCTTCTGATTATCGGGGGAGCAAGCCTCTTGATGGTCAACACCTTTTGCAGTTCTTTATCAAAACAGCTGGTCAGTATTTACGTTGATTACCAGAAATTCGATGTATTAATCGAAAAGATGGATAATAATGTGGATAAAAACCTTGAACACTTACTTTATAGCGTTGATGGCGTAACCGGTGTGTACAGGTATTTTGAGAAGGACGATATAAAAATTACGAATAAAAATGGAAGTATTGGAACTATCGCTGGGATAGATATCACAAAACATTTAGATTATATGAGAATTGATTCAGATATGAACCTCACAGATGAGCTGAAGCAATTGGAATCGGAAAGAAGCATCCTGCTGACGTATACGTTGCGTGACAAATTTAATCTGAAGATAGGCGACGTACTTGACTTGAAAATGTCCGAAGATAAAGGGTCTATTCCCTATACGGTCATTGGCTTTTATAATACCGCAGAGAGCTTTGGCGATATCGCTTTGGTTTCTGAGAAATACTTTCAAGCGGATACCGGTGGGCAATATAATGCAAAAATTCTTGTCAAGACTTCTAAAAATCCACGTGATGTGGAAAATGCCATTAAAAACGACTACGGTCAATATCATTTCAGTATACAAACAAGGCAAGAAGAGCAGGCGGGTATTTTGCATAAGATAAATCCAATTCTTAGCATATTGACGGGCTTCTTGGTGTTGGCTATGTTTATCGGGCTTATTGGGATTTTCAATAACTTCATTATCGGTTTTATTTCGAGAAGACGTTCATTGGGAATTTTGAGGTCTGTGGGCATGAATAAACTCCAAATGATGAAAATGATATTAATTGAATCTGCAACAGTGGGGATTTTGGGAGGCATCACAGGAGTCCTTGCCGGAATACTCCTGGCAAATAATATGACGTATATTTTGCAAGCGATCAGTATGAGGATTGTCATGCAATACTCCTTAAGTTATATGGCTGCATCAATTATTGTCAGCTTCGCTGTTGCAGTTATTGCTTCTGTAAGCCCCGCTTTAAAGGCTTCCAAAAATAGCATTATTCAGTCTATTAAATTTGAATAACCATAAGTCACCCTATTAATTTAAATAGCTGCATTAGGGAGGGAAATATGAATCAGGTCATTGTTACGCAGAATTTATTCAAGGCTTATACCATGGGAACCTTAAATGTTGAGATTTTAAAAGACATCAATATTTCTATTAATAAGGGCGAATTCGTATCGATCATGGGGCCTTCAGGTTCAGGCAAAAGCACACTGCTTTATCTGTTAGGCGGACTTGATAGACCCACTTCCGGCAGTATAAAAATTAATGACAAAGAGCTATCAAGCATGTCGGATAAAGCAGAGAGTGCCATGAGACGAAGAGATTTAGGGTTTGTTTTTCAGTTTTACAATCTAGTTCCAAATCTTAGTGTCGAAGAAAATGTATTATTGCCCATCTTATTAGACGGGAAAAAGGCCAAAAAATATCACGAACGTTTAAAAGAGCTTCTTGAGTTGATTGGACTTGCCGATAGAAAAAATCACACACCGAGAGAACTCTCCGGCGGGCAGCAGCAGAGGGTAGCTATAGCCAGAGCCTTAATTAATGATCCTGAGATTATCTTAGCGGATGAACCGATAGGGAACTTGGACAGTAAAACAGGAATAGAAGTTATGAGGTTGCTTAAAAGAATTAATTTAGAAAAGTCTAAGACAATCATTCAGGTTACCCATTCAAGTGAATCAGCAGAATACGGGAATAGAACGATTAATTTGCTCGATGGAAGGGTGTGTCAACAATAAAACGAAGAATAATATTAGCTCTTGTCGTGGCCTTGACTATGTCAGTTTCCGGATGCGGTACCAATAATGCGGCCAAAAGCGTAACAGTCAATAGCGGAACTGTGAAATCAACGAAAACAGTCGATGGGTTTGGCGTTGTAAAAGCCGTGGATATCAAGAATATCACGGTTGATTTTCCTGCTGCTGTTAAAACAATAGATGTTGTAGAGGGGCAAAAGGTAAAGAATCAGGATTCATTGGTAACTTTAAATTTGACAGAGTTTGAAGATCAGATTAAAAGCAAGGAAATGAGCATAAGTTCCGAAAGCCATGATATCGAAGAAATTCAAAATGATTATTTGAACACTAGTAATGCTCCTGATTTGCAAAAGCTCCTTAACGATTTGAAAAATGCCCAAGATTTATATAATCAAGTACAGTCGGAATATGCTGCGCAGCAAACGCTTTTCAAGTCAGGGGGTATTTCCAAATATGACCTTGATCAATCTAAAAAAACAGTTGATGCGAAGAGAAACGATGTTGAGGATATCAAATCGTCAATTGATACTCTGAAATATGAGAAACAACAGACTGTTGATTCCAAGAAAAGCGATCTGGCGATTTTAGAATCAGATTTGGCCGCAATGAAGGACAAACTGAATAAGTCCTATATCAAAGGCAGTGATATTATCTCCAATGTCAATCATGGGATCGTTTATGACATAGGATATGTGCCTGGAGATATAGTTAGCTCAGATAAAAAAGTTCTAAGTTTATTAAATTTGGACAGTTTAATTGTCGAAGCAAATATTCCGGAAGAATTCATAAAAAGCGTGAAGATGAGTGCAGATGTAGACATAATTCCTCAGGCAGACAAATCAAAAACAATTAAAGGAAAAGTCATTAGAATTTCAGATAAGGCTGTTGTGAATAACGGAGAGACGGATGTTCCAGTTGATATTTCATTTAACAATAGTGATGGTTTTTTGCTGCCAGGGTTCAATGTGGATGTAAAAATCAATCAATGAATTATCTCCTTATTCTTAAGATGGATGTGCAGGCGTTTTAAGAGTTAGATAAAAAAAGTCTCTTGTGTCAGGCGATAAATAGCGGTAGGGTGATCTAGTCATAGAGGGGTCGAGCTTTGTTCCAACCAACGAACCATTGCTGCTGCCGGAAGTATGATGCAGGAAATTAAACGTAACCCAATAGCTGTTTATATCAAGCTCCATCGCCCTGATGCTTCCGGCACTAAGTAAAGCATGGGCTAGGGTTTCAGCTGTGAGATTATTACCGGCGGCATAAATAATTTGCCCTTGTCCGTCAATCCCGATGCCAGAGCGCCACACCCGGACAGCATTATTAACTGTTGCGCCCCATTTTGCCTGATCAGAAATAAGTGGATTTAGCTTACCGTTGTCTATCAACATTGGCAGGTTTTGTCTCAGGGAAATCATATTGGTTGTAGAACTTATTTCCTTACCCCAAGAGCCGATATCAATTTTCCCATCTTTATAGATGCAAAAGGTTGCCAGTCCTTTTTTTGGCAGCTGATAGACCTGATTGTTGACCATGAAGCCATAGACTCCATCTCTAGCTTGAAAGCCAGCATTAAAGTCTGCTATCAGATTATTCTGTCGCTGTACTGACCAAGGTATCATACCGGTTCCATGAATGCCCGTAACCGAGACAGGGTCTTCTGTACCAGCTGTTAGATGAAAATCGACCAGCTTCGGGTTAATTTTCACTAAGCTCGCTTTAATATATGAGCGAGAGGGATCCGGATAGACTATTGACTTTACCAGAGGCGGGCTGTTGTCTGGAACGATTGGCAAGGCAGGCTTTTGAGGAATGGCTGCTGCGATGTCTTCGGCACGGATTGGGTTACTTTGTTGCTTCCTGTTCTTTACTGAGTAAAATAGACTTGTAAAATTGTCTTTAGTTTGATACCAGGTGTTTTCTAAAAAGGCCACTGTGCTATTGCCCATGATCTGCTTTACCCCTTCGACCAATCGAATAAAGGGTGACGTGTTATCGGAGGGAGGGGCCATATATTGCAAGTCATTAGGCGAACTGCTGAAAACAGTATTCTTATTAATAGTAAGAAAAACATTCGCCGTCTTTCCGGCATTCTCAACCAATCGTACTTTTACCTGGTTTTTGTTAATAGGTAGGATATTTGCGTTTTTGACAACGTTGGAAAACGTAAATATATTTTTTTTGTTGTTCTGCAAGTTATAGGCATTAATAGACTGGGGTTGTCCATTAAAGGAGCTGACATAAAACATAAAAGGATACGCCATAGTCAGTGCTGAATCATTGACCTGCGGCCCGTTGCTTAAGGATTCCGGCGGCAGGGTAATGGAATAGCGGCCGTTTTGATATGGTGTTCTAAATACATAGATTTGGTTCGTTTTGCTGACTTTTCGTGCGTTGACCAGTATCTTCTTAATTATTCCATTATTGCCAAGAGCGTAGATGGGCTGAGTGTTGTCTGAAGCATTAGAAGAAACATGGTATTGTTTTGTAGAATCTAATAGCTGAATAAATTGCCTGGCCGTTTCTTTTGAGAGGTTAATGGGAGTCACTGGGTCATAATTATTAATCCGCTGAATTAATGTGGCAGCTATTGTGCCTAATATTGTAAAAAAGATTAATGCTGTCAAAAGAAAACGTTTCAAATTCAATTTGTATCTTTTTCCATTGATTCTCAAGACTCGGCTATTATTCATTCTTTCACCTTCATATTTGATGGAGCCATTTCAAGATGTTTTCGGACATTATCCTCAGAGATTTAGTCTTTTAAAAATACTTTCGGGTATGTGCTGGATAATGAGCATGATCCAACGCCAGAGATTTGGTAAATAGACAACATTCCTTTTTTTGGCAATGCCTGTTACAATACCGACAGCGATATGATCAGGCTTTGACCATAAGACACCCTTCTTGGCAAAATGAGCGGTCATCGGTGTGTCCACGAAGCCGGGTTTAATAGTGATAACATTGACTCCCCGCCAGACAAGGCGGTTGCGAAGACCTTGCAAAAAGAGGGTAACCATGCCTTTGGCAGAACCATACACATAATTGCTCCCTCGACCGCGATCCCCGGCAACCGAAGTTATCACGGCTAAAGTGCCGTTTCCTTGCGTCTCCAAACGATTAGCTAAGATAATGAGTAAGGCGATGACACTCAGGGCATTGGTGCGAATCTCTTGCATAGTCAAATCCACGGACTGTTGGCAGGCCTGTTGGTCCGGTAGAGTTCCATGAGCGATGAGTACTATATCTATTCCTCCGAGGACTTGTTCCGCTTGTGAAAGGAGAGTTTCATGGAGCCTGAATTCGTTTAAATCGGCTATTACCCCTTCGATCGTTTGTTCAAAAGAAACGTTTTGCCGAAGATCGTTGAGAAGCGCCATCAGCTTTTCTTGACTGCGTCCTACCAGAAAAATGCTGTTGCCTTGCTTCGCCCATTGGCGGGCACATGCGCCTGCTATTGCCGATGTAGCGCCAAATATAACAATTCTCTGCCGCTTACTCATTGTGTGACTCTCCTCCAAAAACTGGATGAGAATTTTGGATCAATGAAGTCGGCAAAATGTTCCCACCGCGGAAAACCGCTCTTGAACATTTTAGCCGACATGCGTGCATCTTTCGAAGGATTAAGAACACCTTGAGCTTCAGACACAATGGCGTCTAATTCTTTGAATAGACGCAGCGTTGTTTGACCATGATTGGGGAAATCCAGAGCTAGTGTGACGCCCGGGCGAGCAAAGGACATTAAACCTCTCGAAGGTATATTTCCAAAAGTTTTTAGAACGGCAAGGAACGAACCTTGTCCGCTGGCAGCAATCTTTTTCGACATGGCTTTTATTCCGTCCTGAGCGTCCTCCGGCGGCAGAATGCATTGATATTGGAAAAATCCTTTTTTCCCATAGATACGATTCCAATCAAGCACTCCGTCAAGGGGATAAAAAAAGGGCTCGTAATGAGATAATGCCGGCATATCCTTGATCGGTTTATGGTAATAAACAGTATTAATCAGTCTCAGACTGACAGGATTAATTAACGAAAATGACGGGTCAAATGGGAAGCGCAGCGACTTAGGGTGGCGTGGGGGGAACTTATCTGTCTCAGCCGCGTGCTGCCCCGATATATACACACCCCGGCCTTGGCCGCGTCCTGCCGAGAGGCAGTCATACCAGGAAACAGTATAAGGCCAGCGATGCTCGGCCTCGCTATTAATCTCCCAAAATTCATCCAGGCTGGAAAAGCGTCGGGATTGAGCTAATATCCAGGGGTTATTCACGGGGATCAGCTGTATCTCCGCCCAAGTAATCAGGCCTGTCAGTCCTAAGCCGCCAATGGTTGCCGTGAACCAATCTTTGGCCTTCTCCATGCTGCAGACAATTCGCTGTCCATCAGAACGCAGTAATTCCAGACGGATCACGTGGTTTCCGAAGGAGCCGGCACAGTGATGATTTTTGCCATGTACATCATTGGCGATAGCTCCGCCAATTGTAATAAACTGGGTCCCAGGCGTTACGGGTAAAAACCAATTTTTCGGTACAACCAATTCGAGAATTTCCTTTAGCAAAACCCCGGCTTCACAACGCAGGCGGCCCGTTGTTTGGTCAAAGTCAATAAAATGATTTAATTTTCGTGTATTCAGCAGCACTCCATTTTCATTGAGACAGACATCACCATAACTACGGCCGTTTCCGTAAGGGAGGCAGAATGACTCAGTCCGTGGTAAGCTGACAAAACCTTCAGATAAGTTAAAGACCTCACGATGCTTTAAGCGAGGGAATCGATTCCAGGAAAGATCCATTTGTTTTATACCATCCTTTTTAATAATTTTATTGAATTAGTTGCCTTGCTCTTCAGTGCCGGAAACTAGCACTCGCTTGCCAAGGACTAAAGCTATCACACCTAAAAATACGGCAAACCATAAAGTGGTCAAGCGAATAATAACAGTCGCCGCAATGGCCTGTGTTCCAGGCATGCCATTCATAAGAAGTAAACCGGCCATCGCTGCCTCTGTACCGCCGAGACCTCCCGGCAGAAAACTTATTGCCCCAGCTAATGTTGCGAGAGCATATACAGAAAAGGCAAAAAGCAGACCCGCACTGAACCCTAATTTGTAAAGAAGAAGATAAAAAGCAAATGCTTCAGAGGACCAGGCTAGAAGTGATAAAAACGTTGCACTGATTAGGATACGCGGACTATGACAGCGCCGCGCTTCTTTGAGAAGTGTTAGCCAACGCCGTCCTGTTTTGGATGAAAGATGTATAAGTCTGGATAAATTGCCAAGGAATTTGAGAGGGAATTTAGTGTGTAACGATAAAAACAGGCTGATAATCGCAGCGACGATTATCACCGAAATTATCATAAACCAGTGGAGTTGGTGGAATGTGCCCAGTAGTGTCAGCAGAAGAATTGCCGATAAATCGGAAATGCGCTCGCTTACAAAAACTGCAGTGCTGTTGGTATAGGTTACGCCATAAGTCTTAAGAAAAACACCGCGATACAATTCTCCCGTTTTGCCAGGTGTCATCGTAAGGGCAAAACCTGCTACGTAAATCAAAGCACTCAAAGTAACGGGCAGATTTGCACCAAGGAATCTAAGGTAGTTTTGCCAGCGAATAATCCGAAGAAGATAATTTAGAAGTGAAAGTATAAGAAGTAAACAAAGCCATGTCATACCGATGGTTTGAACAGCAGAGAAATAGTTTTCTCTATTACTCCATTGGGCAAAGATCAGACAACCCGCCAGCACCAAAACGAAGAAGAGGACAATGCTGCTTAATTTTCGTTTGCTTAACCCTGATATGATCATGCTATGATCACTACAGTTACTAGTCCCCAGATTAAAACAGTTACTAATAAGTGGGGGTCTGAATAGAGATCAAGTGCGGTGTCGTTACCCTTACCGCGTCGATGTAATAGAAAGATATAACGAAAAACACCATAAACCACGAAAGGTAACGTATAGATTAAGGCTGTAGTGCCGTATCGAGCGACCGTTTCTGAATTAACGGTATAAAGACCATAGCATAGAATGGTGCAGGCGGAACTGACTGCCATAAACTGGTCAATCATCATGGGGCTATAGTCTCTTAGAACCTGTCGCGTTTGATTTTTGGTCTCGGACAACCCACTGTTCTCAAGAGTAAAAAATTCAGCCCGACGCTTGGCAAAGCCCAGGAAGAGGGAGAGCATAAATCCACAGAGCAATAGCCAAGAGGAGGGAGCAATGCCGAGACCGATTGTTCCGGCAAGAATACGCAGCATGAAACCCGCGGAAATAATAAACACATCCAGAACGGCAACTTGTTTTAAGCGAAGTGTGTAAGCGATATTTAACGCTGCATACATAACAATAAACAACACGACCCATGGTCCCGAAACTGCAGCAAGCAACAAGGCTGTTAAAACCAGTCCGCCCGCAATCATCCAGCCGCTTCGAGGGGAAATCAACCTGCTCGCGAGCGGCCGCGTTTTTTTTGTAGGATGCTGGCGGTCAGCCTCAATATCCAGTAAATCATTAAAGACGTAGATGCTGCTCGCGATACAACAAAAGGCTCCAAAAGTAACAAAGGCAAGAAATAAAGTTGCCAGGTCCCATTGTTTAGAAAACATTATACCCAGCAAAACAAAACTATTCTTAATCCATTGATGAGGCCGCAATAATTTTAGAAAATTCATTACACCTATATTTTCCTCCCGAAATTTTTGTTGGACCTGATTCGCGGACGAATTCTTTTAATCAGTCTAAAGTTTAAACATTAAGAGAGGATTAAATTGTAATTAATAATGGATAAATAAACGAGGCTTGAGCAATAAATGCTTTAGCCTCGTTTTCTTATGACTTCAAAAGACTGGAATAGTTATGAATAAGAAAATAAAATTTTCATGGTCTTTTAATCTTTTTCCCCGTCGCCAATGATAACTTCCTTGACTTCAAGGTAATCGCGGACGGATCGGAATCGCCTAGGATGAGAGAGTGCCTTCTCAACGATTGGCTTACCAGCGATCATTCGTTCTCTAACAATATAGTGGCCGTCAGCCCAACAAAAATTTAATTTTTCAGATTTTTAATGTTCTTCAATGAACCTGAAATATCTTAACATAGTAGATTTAGTTGTTCCTATAAGATGATTAAATAAGGATTAAAGTTAAAAGAAATAGTAGGACTTTTAATCTTGGGTTAATGAAGGGTATGAAATAATTAGATACAATAATAACTAAGGTAGTTGACAACCGTAAAAATCTATGAGGTGCATTTAAAACCCTTTTCACCTGACATAAACGATTCCTCAATATCTAAGTTAAACGCACTCTACTTTGGGACGCGGCAAATTTGAACGTTTCGGCTTCTTCCGCATAGTATTAAATAGAAATACTATGAGAAAGGTGTTTTATAAATGGCAAACTTACCAACCTTAAGACTAGGTTCTCAAGGTCCGTATGTAAAAAGGCTTGAGATGAATTTAAACGGTTTAGGTAAAAACTATAATAGCTTTGTAATAGATTATCTTTTCGATCGAAAAACTGAAGACGTAGTCAAGAATTATCAAGATGATATTAGGTTACCTCGGAATGGTATTGTTGGTCCTGCCACATGGGCTAGCTTGATCGACAGGGTAAAAATGATACAAGTTAAGTTAAATTCTTTAGGCTATAATTCAGGAACTCCTGATGGGTGGTTTGGTCATAAAACCACCGAGGCGGTACTTAGGTTCCAGCGCGATCATGCGCTCGTTCAAGAAGGAGTAGTAAACCCAAGAACCCGGATAAGTCTATTTGCTCCCCACTCGGCGGACAAGTTTGAAACCCGACCAAGCTCTACATCTTTAAGTTCACTTGATCCTTACGTCGCTTCTCTCGCTAGTGAATTTCTGAATTTAACAAGAGCCCATAACTTAGACGTCCGCATTACCACTGGGTTTAGAAGCTGGGACGAGTCAGACAGGCTATATGCTCAAGGAAGAACAATGCCTGGTCCAATTGTAAGTAATGCCAGAGCCGGAGATTCCTATCATAATTGGGGCCTGGCATTTGACGCTGCACCTTTTGTAAACAACCAAATTTCCAATGATCAAAACCTATATATCTTAATGGGACATTTAGGGGGACAGGGCGGGCTAGAATGGGGTGGAACCTTTAAAGCCATAGTGGATTATCCGCATTATCAATACACCTTTGGATTGACTACTGAGGACCTTCAAAATGGGAGAAGACCTTCTAGGTAACTATAACAATAATTTTTAACCTCGTTGCCAAGATTATGTTGTAAAATGAGATGAATTACTTAGTTAAATATTGTAAAAGGTACCTCGAAATTAAGGAGATAATCAATTGGATTATCTCCTTAATTATTTGGGTAGAATAGAAAAAAATACATACAAAGGGGCTTTGTCTATGAAGACTAATGGATTTATCAACGATAAAATAAATTTCAATGAAGTAAAATCCTCTCATCCCATAAGAAAGACGCTGAATAAAGTTCCTGAAATTACCATTTTCTTTTGGGTGATCAAGGTTTTGGCAACAACAGTCGGTGAAACAGCCGCTGATTTTTTGAACTCAAACCTAAATTTAGGGTTAACTATTACAACATTTATAATGAGCGTTCTTTTGATGATTACTTTATTCTTTCAGTTTAAGCTAAGAAAATACGTGCCAAGTGTATACTGGCTTTTAGTTGTTCTAATTAGTGTTGTCGGCACACTAATAACCGATAACCTTGTGGACCATTTTGGAGTACCTTTAGAAATAACGACTATCGTGTTTTCTGTGGCTCTCATCGCAACTTTTGTTGTTTGGTATGCCAATGAAAAGACATTATCAATTCATTCTATCTACACAACTAAAAGAGAGGCCTTTTATTGGTCAGCAATTCTATTTACGTTTGCCTTGGGGACTGCGGCGGGCGATCTTATAGCAGAGCAGCTTAATTTAGGTTATTGGAAATCAGCCCTTATGTTTGCTGGTTTAATAGGGGTAGTAACATTTACTTTCTATCGCTTGAAGATTAATTCAGTTCTTGCATTCTGGATCGCTTATATATTAACCCGTCCTCTTGGGGCATCTTTGGGCGATTTTCTTTCACAATCTCGAAGTGCCGGAGGACTTTCTTTAGGAACAATTGATACCAGTTCAATATTTCTCATCGCAATATTGAGCATTGTAATTTTCCTAACTATAACAAAGAGAGATCAGAACCTTATTGCTATTGGTGAGAATATCGGTTATGTAACAAGTTCCGAATTAAATGAAACAGAGCAAACAGATAACCTCGTTTCTGATTGAATAAATTTTTCATTTTTGAGAGCACAAGCGAAGGAATGGGATTTAAATGGGGAAGCCAATGCTTATAATTATGGTTATAAAAGCGGACTGAATGAAGAGTTCATTCAGTCCTTTCCAATTTGATTAAATTTTTAAAGACTGCAATGCCTTAGCTCATATTTTTAATCAATTTTTCATGTAATTTGGTTAAAGAAAGGCAATAATAATCGTGGTGCAAGAAATAAGGAGGAAATATCGTGTGCGGCATTTGCGGCCAATGGCATATAACCAGATAGCGTTTCGCGAATCTGTGCATTTCATTGTTTTGGTTACTAGTGGTTTAGTAAATAAGGAACACGATGATTAATTATTAAGATTCGACTGAAGGCGGCGAATTATTTAATAGTGAGCTGAATTACAGAGTAAAAACGAGGCTTTAGCAACAAATGCTTTAGCCTCGCTTTTCCATCTGACTTCAAAAGGATTCGAATAGTTATTAAATAATATTTTCATGGTCTTTTAATCTTGTTAGGATAAACTAGTGTTATTAATGAGCTTTTTCGTCATATTATGCATGTTCGTGATTATCGGACAAAAAACTATCTTAATAAAAGAGGAGATTTTAAACAAAGAGACCGTTGCTAATCTGTAATTTGATAAGGCGCAGAATTTTAGCAATTATTTCATCAGCTATCGGAAGTATAACAGGGATTACTATTGCTTATTTTCTGGGACGATTTTTCGAAGCAAACGTATTGGTATACCTAAGAAAACATGCGGGAAGTCAGCGCTTGGAAAAGGTGCTTAGTTGGTACCATCAACATGGTGGTAAACTTCTGACGGCAGGATATTTTATTCCTGGAGTACGTCATCTGTCTGGCTATATTGCCGGTTTAAGCCGCTTAAATTATCGGGATTTTGCACTATATTCCTATCTCGGGGCCATTTCCTGGGCAAGTGTATTTATCCTGCTGGGAAGGACTTTGGGCAGTCAATGGAACACTATTCTTCCGATCATCCATCGTTATTCTATCCTACTTGGAGTAATTGCAGCTGTTCTCTTTATAATATTTTATCGGTTGTATAAGAATCATGAACGATGGGGAGCTTGGCTGTCTGGGGAGTTTTTGCGTCTAACCAGTAATTATCGTTCGTTAGGTAAGCTGCGATTATTAATTATTATAGGCTCTGTAACATTTGTAGGACTTTTTGTTTTTTTAATGAGTCTAATTCAAGATTTTGTGACGAACGACGTTGCTGAATTTGATCACATGGTGGCTTCCGGTCTGGAACTGGCTTCTCCACTCTGGATGATCTACTCAATGCAGCAAATTAATGCTTTGAGTACTCATATTGTGATATTAAGTGTCTTTTTAGTTGCGTTATTTGGCTATTGGTATAAAACTAAGCAATGGATTCATGTTCTTCCCCTTAGTCTTGCTTGGGGCGGAGGAACTTTGGTTGATTATTTTTTTCGATTCATTTTCCGGGGTGAGAACGTAAGTATCTTTGAAAACATTATACCCTTTCAAGCTCCAAACACTGGTTTTTTACTGGGCAGCTTATCATTTTACGCAGTTCTTAGCTATGTTTTAGCACGAAAAGAATCCTGGTACAGTCGGCTTTGGATTCTGATCGCAGGGGTTCTGCTAGTATTCTTCTTAGGACTAAGTCCTGTTTATCTGCGGATTCATACACCAAGCGCCATGGTCACAGCTTTAACAGTCAGCGGCCTGTGGACATATATTTGTGTATTCCTTTATGAGTTCTTGCTATACAGGAATATGCCGGGCAATAAAACACGGAAAATTAAATTAAATCTTCTTTTACTGAAGAGATTCGATTGAGGAGGTATTTCCTATGAAGAAGCAATATTTGATCCTCATAGGGGGAAGTATGATAATTGCTTTAATTCTGCTTTTACCACATAAAGAGATTCACAGCGTTATACCCGTATCGACTCCAGGTAATACTCAAGCTCCGAAAGTTATAAACAAGATTCAGGTTAACAAATCACTAAAAATAAACGCTCCTGAAGTTTATTTAAATAAAAAACTATATGACTATCTATCTAAAGAAGCCAATCGGCAGAAAGTAATAAAAAGGGCATTGCAGCTAAACAATGGGCAGTATAGGAATGCATGCGTTTACTTTGTTGCTGAAGCACTGAGGCAAAATGGAGTTAAGTTACCCGACACTACCTGTAATACCAGAGGACTCATTAATCAACTGGAGCATAGAGGTTGGACACGCAGCTCCGCATACAAAAATCTGCAGCCCGGTGACATCTGTTTTACGATGGATCAGAATAATTGCAGCCTGGGTGACCCTGCTCATTCCTACATCTTTATGGGCTGGGTTTTACCGAACAATTATGATTATGCTTATGTTTGTGACAATCAGGCGGATAGATATGGAAAAATATATCACGAAAGAAATGTAGCTAAACTAGACATCTATAACGGTGAGGAAAAGGAACCCTTTCGCTTCTTGATGAGAATGAAGGGCAGTTGAGCAATGATAACCATTTTTTAAGTTTCTTTTAATAAACATATGTTAATCTTAGGATGAGAAGATTCTCTGCGAAAAGAATTCCTGAAATCATTAATATTGGAGTTTTTTGAATGAATACAGTTTGGTCTAAAAATATTTTTGGAATTGAGACATTAATTAAAATTCGCGATTTTCGCTTTAACGTCAGATTTTCAAGATTATATTTAGAAGCCTTGCCTATACGATGTGGCATGAAGTTGCTTGACTTGGGATGCGGTCCAGGTTCATTTACAAGATGTGTCTGCGACTGGTTTGGCGGGGATTTACAGGTTGAAGGAATTGATTTGGACAGTGGCTATATTGATTTTTGCATTGAAACAGACGCCAAGAATCACTACAATATTGCCTACAATGTATGTGATGCCTGTAATACGCCATTTCCTAACGAGAGTTTTGATATTACAACTTCATACACAGTCGCACAACATGTAGAAAATACATCTTTCTTTCAAGAACAATATAGACTCTTGAAACATGGCGGATATATTGTCGTTATGGATGTAGGAGAATACGTTGAAAATATTGAGAGTCAGTTAGAAGTGATTCCAATGTCTCAGGAGGAACTTTACATTCTGCTGGCACTTCAAATTATTGACGAGAATAATAACATAAAGGCCGAGCGATTTAACAAACATAAACATTCTGATGATGAAACGAAGAAACTCTTGAAAGATATTGGTTTCACCGACATCCAGCATAAAAAGATTACAATAAGCGGTTGTCCGGATAATCCACAATCCGATGATTTTTCGCGACTAATTATTGACAACTTTTATTGTAGTTATATTGATTTGGCAATTTCTGTATTGAATAATGATAACAGTGAAGCTATAAAGCAACTAGCGAACCGATATATCGATTTAGTAAACGAGCGGAAAGCAAAACGCATTGAAATGTATGAAAACAAAATAAAAGTATGGGACAGCATCGAAACAGAAGTGAATATCATTGTTGCGAAAAAATATTAGATTTTCAACCATCTGTTGTGACAGAGCCAAAAAATAATATCCAATCCTTAAAGAAAAATTTCAGGGTGACAGAATTTATATGAAGGGAACGATTATATCCAATGAATCAATCTATATCCGTTACCAGAAATAGAGAGAAACAGTTCTTAATGAAGGTTCCAGAAATCACGATATACTTTTGGATTGTCAAACTGCTGACTACCGCCATGGGCGAATCGACATCTGATTACCTGGTCAATAATATCAATCCATATGTGGCTGTAATCTTGGGGGCAGTAGGATTCTTTATCGCACTAATCTTACAATTTTCAGCTCGCAAATATGTGGCATGGATATATTGGCTTCTCGTGGTCATGGTGGCTATCTTTGGAACAATGGTTGCCGATGTCATACATATCGTTTTAGGTGTTCCGTATTATGCGTCCACCATCGCCTTTGCCATTATTTTGACCGTGGTATTTGCGACTTGGTACAAGGTGGAAAAGACGTTATCTATCCATAGCATCTATACACGTCGACGTGAGGTGTTTTATTGGGCTGCTGTACTTGCAACGTTTGCCATGGGAACTGCCACGGGGGATATGACTGCAATGACTTTAAACCTTGGCTACTTGGCTTCAGGAATCCTATTCATCGTATTGTTCGTGCTTCCTGCAGTGGGTTATTTTTTGTTTGGTCTGAACGAGATATTTGCATTCTGGTTTGCCTATATTATGACCCGTCCTCTTGGTGCCTCCTTTGCAGACTGGTTTGGAAAACCAAAGGGCATTACGGGTCTGGGATATGGTGATGGGATTGTCGTGGCGGTATTAACGATACTCATAGTCATATTTGTCGTTTATTTATCGGTGACACTCAGGGATGTCCAACAGTTGGAGGATTAGTTCTATTGAATCACATACTATAGATCTTAGATAAAATACAATCAATATAAACGGCCAAAGTATCAAGGATTGAGGAAAGTAAAAGTATGGGTTACTACAGTGAAGATTCGGTGCCTGGCAAAGCTTTGGCGGAGAAAATTCAGAGCCAGTTGATAAAACTTCAACCCGATAATAAACGAACGGCCAAGGTTGGTGATTATTATCTGCTTAACCAAATCAAAATACCGGCAGTCATTATTGAAGTTGGATTTTTGTCCAATGCACGAGAGAGTAGAATGCGATCTTAGAGGAGAACTCAGTCATGGTAACTGCCGCTTTATTATAATAAGGAACAGGTATTCGAACCGCTAACTTGAATGAAGGAACTCTCAAATTGACCCTCCCCCTAGTTTGGGGATTCTATTTTTTTCTGCACTCGGTCTGGTACAGACGTTAATTTGTGCTTGCTGCCAGAAAGTTAGGTACACTTCCAATACGTAGAGCGCCCAAATGAGGCGTGACGAATGGGAAGAATCAGCTTGAAGCATCTTTTCAATTTGCTGCGGCAGGAGAAATTCCCGCAGGCGGGCTCCAGGGTCTAATAAAACGTTCTTTACTTCTGGTTTCAGTTCGTCCATTAACCAGGCTGTAAGAGGTACAGGGAACCCATTTTTCGGCAGGGTTACCACTTCTTCAGGTAAGAAGCCTGCCAATGCCCTGCGCAAGACAACCTTGCTTTCCTTGGGAGTGACTTTGTAGGGAAGTGGAAAACTCATGCCCAATTCAACGAGTTCATGATCCAAATAGGGCAGCCGTATTTCCAAACCGTGCTGCATGGTCATCTTATCCGATTTCATCAGGGTATTTTCCGGCAGCCATGAACACATATCAAATTGCAGCATTCGTTCCTCCTCAGACAGTATTTCGTCTTCCAGAAGGTGTTGGGTCGGAAAATAGGATTTTTCTTCTGCTAGTGCGGAAAGCATTTTTCCGGAATATAGGGATTGTTTTTGCGAGAAACGCATAAGTCCTCCAACTCCAAAGTAACGCTCGCTCAGTGAGAGGGAGAAGCGTTCTGTCTTTTGAGGGAAAGTATGTTCCAGAATGTTTCGAGTCCAACCTGGAAGCTGATGGTAGCGGCGGAAGTTTGACGGCTCAAGATAGGTGCTGTACCCGCCAAATAACTCATCGGCACCTTCTCCTGAAAAGACGACCTTTTCTCCTCGCGAGGAGGCGAATTCACTAAGGAAATAGAGAGGAATTGCTGTTGGATCGGCAATTGGCTCATCCATGGCGGTTAAGATTCGCCCAAGGCGCTGCTGAACCTCAGCAAAAGGGACAACCCTTTCGCAATGCTGCGTCTGTAAAACTCTGGCTGCATTCCGAGCTTGATCTAATTCCGAATAATAACGAAAATCCCGCGTGTGATGAGGACGTTCAAATCCAATAGCGTAAGTTCGTGCCCGCTCATGATAGAGACTCTGGTGCATAGCGATCAAGCCGCTCGAATCCAAACCGCCGCTGAAATAATAGGCTGCCGGGACTTCATCAGGCCAACGAATTTGCAGGGCTTCCTTTAAGGTGGTGTGGACGAGCTCACTCGCCTCTTTTAATGAAATTTCTTTTTTTACGCTTGGGACCAGCCAAAAGGTTTTCGTTCGTACTTGAAGTTCGCCTTTTTTAAAGGTCACCAATAACGTTGTGCCCGGCGGAACTTTATAAATACCCCTGAAAATTGTATTAGGTGCCGGAACATACCGATAACTTAAGTATTGATCCAAAGCTTGAAAATTAATAGCCGGTTTCTCCGCTCCGATGAGCAGGGCTCCAAGTTCTGAAGCAAATGCTAAACTTTCGGAATTATAGCGGACATATAAGGGTTTTACACCTAAACGATCGCGAACGAGTAACAAGCGGCGAAGCCGCTCGTCCCAAAGCGCAATGGCGAAAGTTCCTCTTAATTTAGAGGGGAAATCTAAACCATATTCCTCATAAAGGTGTGCCAGAACCTCACCATCACCCGCCTGCTGTAAGGAATGTCCGTGGCTGATCAGATGCTCTCGTAGTTCCTTGTAATTATAGATTTCACCATTAAAGATAATGCGGATACGCTTATCTTCGTTCGATAAGGGCTGCTGTCCTCCCTTTATATCCACAATAGCTAACCGGCGAAATCCGAAGGCAAGAGTCGGTGAAACATAATAGGCTTCCTGATCGGGGCCTCTATGCTTCATCGCCCGTGTCATTTGTTTGAGCCGAGGAACATCGATATATTTAGCTGGGCCAAACTGCCCACAAATACCGCACATAAAACTTTAAGCCTCCCCGGATTTTTTATAATCCACACAATTAGAATTCCCAATTTTCATAAGGTTAAACCTCGATTATTCCTGCAGCTGCTGCAGAACTTTCTCCATCTCGCTTTAAGTCCGTAAAGATTGGCTGCTTCTAAGGATGGTAGTTTATTTTACAGAAGAGATTTTAACAAAGAAAAGCAACGGATAAGAGAGCTATTAACAGAGAAAAAATACAGACAATGATGATACCGGTCCAGGATGCTTGAATCCAAATAATAGCATTGACAGAGGTTCCTATTCCGGCACCGATATAATAAAAGAATGTGTACAAGGATGTTGCTGTTCCTCGGTTTTTTTTGGCCCAATCCCCAATTAATGAAGTAGCCGTAGATTGTACCGAAAAAAGTCCCAAAATTGTTAGGGTGATACCGGTAAGGATAAGGATTAGGGATGATGATATCGTAATCCATAGCCCTATAAGCATCAGAGATAGTGCTAAAGCGAGAACGAAACGCCGCCCGATGGAATCGGATAAACGGCCGGCTCGCGGAGCTGCCACAGCTCCCAGTAAATAAAGCACATAGATGAGGCTTATTTGTGAGGGATTTAAGCAGTAGGGTGCTTTGCTCAGCCTAAATGGCAAATACGTTAACACACTTATAAAACTGGCATGCATTGCCGCACCTACTAGATAGGCTCCCAGCAAATGGCGGTTACGCAGGTGATCATAAAAGGAGTTAAGAGTATTTTTGAAGTTTTCTTTGGGAGCCGAGTCACTGACAGCTAAGGAGAGGTTTGCAGCTGGATTCAGTTCGTTGGGCAGGATTCTGTCAATAAGAATCCATGCTATTAATGTGTCGAAAGCGGCACTGAAGAAGCCGGCTTTCCAATCTAAGAACTGGCTAAATGTACCTATCTCGATTCTGCCAAGCGGTCCCGCTATGGCAGATGCAGCGGCAAAAATCCCCATACCCGCACCACGTTCCGTTGGCAGGAAAATATCATTAACATAAGAAATAACGGTCGTCATGTACCCTGGCAACAAAAGTCCCTGTAAAGCACGTAAAAGGAGCAAAACTCTAAAATTTGGCGCTATAGTCAACAATAACGTTGGAATGATTAATCCCACGGTACTCCAACGCATAACTGTCCATCGTCCATATCGGTCTGAAACGCATCCGTAAAGAAGAGAAAATAAAGCAATTAAAATTAAGGGTAAAGATATTATTAAGCTGACTGTTTGAGGCGGTTGATGATAAACTTGAGTTAAAGAGGGAAGAATCGGCTGTGGGCTATAGATATTAGCAAATACAAATAGGGTTGAAAAAAAGAGAGCTATTTTTTGTTTGCGCGTTAGTCCAATCCCATCGGCTCTGCTCGAATTTATTAAATTCAAAGGAAATTCCTCCTTGGGTATTTTAGATGAATTTAATATGCCCTTCAAATGAGCCACCTATATTAAAGTAAGATTAAAAATGATTGAGATTTTTTAATCCATTGATTGCTGAAATTTTCTGTGATCTGTGGATTTCTAAAGAGAACTTGGGCAAAATTCAACTCTAAGATGGATGAATAATAAAAGGAAATAGAGAATACTTGTAGAACCTTTAAGCTGGATTCATTATGATCGAAAAGTTCCCGAGTGAAGAAATAGTGACAAAGCGGCTCAAGGAGGATGATATTTTGCTGAAATGGCTTATCATGAGTTACAATTTGCCGTCAGAGCCATCAAGATTAAGAGTAGGTACTTGGAGAAGCCTGAAAAAGTTAGGGGCCGTCAATATTCATCAATCGTTATGGCTGCTGCCAATGAACGATGAGAATTATACAGCGTTGGCAACAGTCGCTTCGAATATCAGCGAGAATCATGGAGAAGTTCTCTTGATGCAGACCATTGCTATGGAAGAAAACTATGAAAAGGCCATGATCTCCCGCTTTAATAAAGCGAGAGAAATTGAATATGAGGAAATCATTGATAAATGTAATGATTATTTTTCTGAAATAAATAAAGAACTAGAGCGAAAAAACTTTACCTTTGCCGAAGCCGAAGAGAATGAGGAAGAACTGGAAAAACTTCTATCCTGGTTTGAAAAGGTAAAATTTAGAGACGTTTTTGTCTCGCCGCTGCGGGAGGCAACGGAAAAGAAACTTGAAGAATGTCGGAAGTGTTTTGAGGATTTTAACAGTAAAACCTTCGAAAATGAAAAGAACGACCCGCCGCCAGAAATAAAGATCGTTAAAGAGTGAAAATTAATAATGTTATAACGCTGCCCTGTTTTAAAAATATATAAAAAGGCCAAAAGGAGAAAGAACTTTCGGAGTTCGTTTTTCTTTTGGCCTTTTTCTAAGCTTGATCCTTATAAATGTTCTTTTTCTGTTTTACAAATTTTAAAGATAAATTTAAGGTTAATTAAAGGTTTATATAGTACCCTTCAATATGAAGATAAAGACTGAACCATAGTCTTAAGACTATAGCTATTTCAGAAAACGAATAAAATTTTATTGTTACATTATAGAGATTGAATAGAGATGGGAGTGCTATAGTTGCCAATACTGTCGGAACAAACTTTTAACAGAGTAACAAAAGTTTTGTTAGCTCCGGTTAGTCCGCTGCAGATTTTTTTAGATGCACCAAGCCCGACCCATGGTTACTGTTTGCAGCAAGCTTACGATATTCTAAGACAAGATGGTAAAGATGAGGTGGCTGCTTACTTTTGCTCATATGATAATGACCTTCAAGAAGGTCTTTCTTGGGCAGATCGGGGCTGGAAGAATATTTGTCATTATTTTTACGACCCTGAAAAACAAGGGAGAGTACACTGGCCGGGAGCGGATGCCGAATGTCAATATTATTTCAACAAAGCTGCTGCTGCGTTTCAACGAAATATATCAAAAGGTATGTTCTATTTAGGTGCCGCTTTACACATCGTGCAAGATATGTGCGTGCCTCATCATGCGTTGGGTGTGATTTTTGACGGGCATCAAGAGTTCGAACGATGGACCATAAATAATCTGGATTGCTTTATTGTTAAGGGAAACGGGATTTATAAATCATTTACTCACCCAACTCAATGGATTAGATATAACGCTGAAATAGCTTCTCGCTTCTTTCAGCTTGTTTCACAAGAAAATGGCTGCAGCGAAGAGAGTTATAATGCAGCTGCCGGAAAACTCCTGCCGCTGACGGTATTGACTACAGCTGGTTTCTTAGATTTTGCTAAACCTTTTCTCCAGCGAGGGTAAAAGTATACGGTGAACTAAACTGAAGACGAGCACAAGGGGCTGTTCTGCGCAAAATGCATAAGCGACCCCCATTAAATAAAACCCTGCATCAATAGTGGTTTAAATCAGCCACTTATGCAGGGTTTTATTTATTAAAACGTATCTGCTTATTATGCAACGGCCCTGTATTTTTTGATTACATCAGGTTAGTTGCTGATTGGGAGCTGTATAGCACTGCTGGTTGTTGAGGTAGGAGGTGTCGTATTCGTATCTCCAGTACCCAAACGTAAATTGACTCGATCGATTACCCAGTCCGGCAGACCAACAGTTCCTCCAAGAACATTGACTTGCGGAGTGGCTCCGGTATTATGCAGGGTTATGAGATAATCCCGTATTGCCGCAGGGAGATGACCCGCTTTAGGATCAACTAATAAGATTGGTGCATTATTTTGAGCAGCTAAGGTACTGCCGGAAAGGGCATCGGCAAAATCGAAACCGTTAGCTAAATAGATCTGAGTCGGATTTGGGTAAAATTTATACAAGATCTGTGATAAAGTCTCAAAGCGATCCTGTCCGCCAAATCTTTGGATTTGGGCGTTAGGTGCGGTGCTCTGAAGTTCCGTTTGAATGGAATTGTGTAAGACAAATGTTCCGCCGACAATGTAAATGTTGGAGGGTTGATCTGAGGTAACGAAATCCTTCACACTCTGAGGTAACTGGTTCGGTCCGCTCAACAGGATAGGCCATCCCTTGCTGGCAGCAATTGAAGCAACACCTAAAGCATCAGGGAAATCATAACCGCTGGCAATGACGATCGGGGAGCCGGTTGTAACATTGAGACTTTTGACAATAAGAGCATCTGTGGCAAAGCGATCGGTTCCGCCCAATCGAGTGACAGTGTAACCAGCATTTAACAACCAGTCTTCGACTTTACGGGGAACAACGGCGGCGCCCCCAACAATAGTGACGGTTCCCCCGGATGTCATATGGCTTTTAATAAAGTTCAAACTGGCTAGTGAATCGTGCATTGTCGTACCCACAAGGATAATGGGGGCTTGCTGCTTTGCCGCCAAGGTACTGGCAGCCAAAGCATCCGGAAAACTATAAGCAGAAGCAAGTATAACATTTTGCACTTGCTGTCCCTGAAATTCTTGACGAGCGATGGCTATAGATGTTTGGAACCGGTCTTGTCCGGCAAAACGATTGTATTTTGGGGCTGCTTGGACACTTCCCGCGAACGAAAAGAGAAGCAGGGCACATGTTGTGATCGCTGTGGCTAACTTTATGTTCTTCTTCATTTTTATCCTCCTCAAATTCAGATTATAAGTAAGATGGCAGGTAAAATTAATAATTCTATAGGCTATCCCTCCTAGTTCGTTTATTAGATTGTTTTTAGAGTTTTAGGGTTTGAGTTGAAAGAAGTTAGGTAACTTAAATTACATGGATAGACTAACAGGCAAAGCTGAGAATTTCCTGAGAATGAACAAATTATTTTTATGCAGGGAATTGCATTGATGTATTTACCTAAATTTAACATTGAGTTTACAGAAAATGAATTGTAACGCCTGTCACATTCAATTATAATCCATGTAACTGGTATTACATTTGTGAAAAACGTAAAAAGAAGGAATGCCTATGTAACTTATAAATGTTTTTTGTGCTTAAAGAATTATTACATAAACTATTTATTTGACAATGACGAAAGATAGATAATATTAGCCACATTATAGTGTAATCATTTCATAATAACTGAAAGGAAGGTTACAACCATGAATCGATATAGTTACAAAAAACTGTCTGTTATACTTATGTCTATTGCGGTCTTAGGCAGCGCACTGACAGGCTGCGGTACTTCCTCCAAGGTATCGGCCGGCCCTTCGTCCACCAATACGGCCTCCGTTTCATCTAAACAACTGGTATTTTACTCAGCCCAAGGTTACGACGATGCTATGGCCAAGGCCTTTCAGGCTAAAACCGGCATTAAAGTTAATCTCGTTGATATGTCCACCGGACCTTTGGCGGCTAAGATTGAAGCGGAGAAGTCCAACTCTCACTGGGATGTGGCCTGGTTCGACGGTGACGCTACCATGCAAGCTTTAGATAACGAAGGTTTGCTTATGCAGGGCTGGGCACCGAAGGATGCCTCTAATTTGACGCAGCTGGGGCAATCATTGGTTCCTGCTGATAAAGCGTACTATCCGACAGGTGTCACAGCTGCGGCGGCCATCGGTGTAAATTCAAAGTTGCTGCCTCGTTCAGAGTATCCAAAAGATTGGAATGATCTCCTTAAGCCAACCTTTAAGAATGCCCTGGCTATGAATAATCCCAGTGTTTCAGGACCTACGTTTCCTTATGTCGCGGGTATACTTAATCTCATGGGCGATGCCCAGGGGAAACAGTTTTTTGCCTCATTAAAAGACAACGGTATGAAGGTGGGGGAAACTAATGATGTAGAAATTAAATCGTTATTGAACGGGCAGGTAAAGGCTGTCACGATTCAAGACTCAGCTTTGGTTGCAGCGAAAGCAGATGGCAATCCCATTGATATTATTTATCCCTCCTCGGGAGTGTTCACGTTACCTGGCGTCATTGCTGTAAACAAAAATGCTCCCAATGCGGAAGCTGCTAAACAATTTGTGGAATTTGTCCTTTCACCCGAAGGACAAAAAGTGATGCTTGATCCTAAGAATGGCGGCGGCGACTCTTATTTTAATCCCATCATAACCGGCGTTGAGGGCAGTTCTGTGCGTCAGAGCGACGGCATCAATTGGCTGAAGGTTGATCCTGTCAAATCCGCGCAGGATGAAAATGATATTAAGAAGTGGTTTAACGATGCAATTATTCACTAAATTTGAGTTAAAAAAGCTGGGAACGTCATTTTACGATATTTTAGGCGTGGCGTTCCTTGCCCTCCTCATTGGTTACCCCTTATCAGCCCTCTTATTACAAATTGTTTTTCCGAATTTATATAGTGTGCATATGAGCTTGGTGCCTTCCCTGGCTTCCTTGAAGGAAGTCTTTACTGACAAGGAAAATCTTAACGCGGTACTTAACTCTATTTTTATTGGGGCTGCGGGAACCCTTGTAGCTTCAATTTTAGGTACCCTTATCGCTTTTGCTGCGCAAGAACAGTCCGGTTTTAAGCGTACCTTAATAGACGCTCTGGTTTGGTTGATCTTCTTCCTCCCTTCCTATATTGTTGCCGAAGGTTGGGTAATGTTTATGCAGGATGGCGGCATTCTTGCCCAGATGCTGAAGCTGCCTAACGGCTGGTCCTTTTGGTTCTTCTCTCGTTGGGGCGTGATCTTGATCATGGGTTTTAGCTATTTTCCCTATGTCTACTTCAGCATGCAGCAGGGTATCAGAAACGTGAATAGTGATTTAATTAAGGCCGGACGTTTGGCAGGCGGAAGCCGTGTTCAAGTCTTTCAAAAAATTGTTTTGCCCCTGCTGACGCCGTCCTTGCTTGCTGGTGCTTCCATAGCCTTTGCCGAGGCTTTCGGTGATTTCGGGCTGCCTGCTGCCCTTATGGACCAGACCCAATTATCGTTGCTTCCTTACCAAATTTATGTTTCCCTTGGTCAGTCTCCGGTTAATTATCCGGCAGCATCCTGTTTGTCCTTTTTAGTTATCTTAATTTCGGCAGGAGCGATTCTGCTTCAGTTTTTTTGGATGCGCAAGAAAGACTACAGTTCGATTTTAGCTCGTAAGGATTCAGTTGTTTTTGTGAAAAGGAAGAGCACGCTGCTGACCATCGGTGCATTCTTTATCTTGGCTGTTAGCTTGCTCGTCCCCCTTGGAAGTACTATTATTGCTTCCCTTTGGAAAGTTTGGGCCAATGGACTAAGCTTAGGCAATTGGACCTTTGAAAATTACAGCAAAGCGCTTAAGATTGGCAGTGCAGGGATAAATGCTCTCGGAAGTTCTCTGGAATACGCCCTTGCAGTAGCCGTCTTGACAATGATTTTAGGTGTAATTTTGGCTTACCAGATGTCCTTTAAAAAGTCTGCTGCCAATTCCTTTCTCAATATTTTAACCATGTCTGTTATTGCAGTTCCCGGTATCGTCCTTGCGGCAGCTTTTGTCTTTGCTTGGAACGGTGTTTGGCTTATTCCTTTAAACCTTGTGCTTTATGGAACTCCTATTTGCCTCGGCTTAGCTTTTATGGCAACCTATTTGCCTTACTCTATCAGACTGCAGTTAGGGGCTATGGGTCAGCTGCCTCTCAATTTGATTAAGGCTGCACGAGTGCAAGGGGCCGGTGAAATCGTTGTCCTGCGCAAAATTATTCTTCCCTTGGTAGCTGGGACCGCCATTTCCACCTTTTTTATGACCTTTACTAAGATTATTTTCGAATTACCGGCATCGATGCTCCTCTATCCGCCGGGGAGTCCAACCTTTTCAGTAACCATTCAGCATTACTTTAGTGAATCTCACTGGTCAAAGGGAAGTGCCTTGTCTGTGATTGGTTTATTCATCTTGCTGGCTGCCTATAGCCTTGGCCGCTATTTGATGGAGCATTTCAGCAAAGGGAAAGGGTTGGAAGAAAACCCGGAATTGGAATTGGCCCAGGAGCCGGTCCTGCTTAGTAATGAGGAGGTAATCATATGAACCTAGTGCTTGAAGATGTAACAAAACATTACGGAAGCAAATTAGTCCTTGACAGGCTTTCGCTGTCAATTTCTGAAGGCAGCTGTGTGGCTTTACTGGGCCCTTCGGGCTGCGGTAAAACTACTCTCTTAAATGCTTTAGCCGGTTTAACAGATATTGACGGCGGCAAAATTCGCTATGATGAGCTGACTTGGTCTGCTAAGGGCTATACTATGGTTCCTGAAGAGCGAAATATCGGCATGGTCTTCCAGGACTTTGCGCTTTGGCCGCATATGAATGTTTTTGAAAATATTGCTTTTAGTCTGCGCTTAAAGAAGTATCCTGTTAAGAAGATCAAAGAGCAGGTGGCTGAAGTTCTTGAGGCCGTGCAGATGAATGGTTTTGAAAAACGATACCCAAATCAATTGTCAGGAGGACAGCGGCAGCGGGTGGCAATAGCCCGAGCCTTGGTTACTCATCCGTCGATCATGCTGATGGATGAGCCCTTGTCCAGTTTAGATGCTCAGTTAAGGGAAAAAATGCGTTGGGAAATCATGAGGATTGTACGAGGGGCTGGGATTACGACGGTTTATGTTACTCATGACCAAGCCGAGGCTTTAAGTCTGGCTGATCATGTGGTTCTCTTGAATCGGGGAAGAATCGAACAAGCCGATAGCCCCACCAGGCTCTATCGTGAACCGGCTACGGTTTTTGCTGCCAATTTCCTGGGATGTTCCAATATACTTCATGGCCGGGTCATTGAACGATGCGGTGACCATTCTTTAATCAACTGTCAGGGACTAGACATTTATACTATGGGAAAGCTATTACCGGGGCAGGAGGCTAAAGTTATGATTCGCTCGGGAGATATATTCATCAACAAGCAAAGTCAGGGCCCAGGGACCCTTCTCGAGGCTAAAGTTCTTCAGAGATCCTTTCAGGGAGTCACATGGCAATACAAAGTGGCATTAGAAAAAGTCCCTGACATACAGCTTGAGGTATGGAGCACTCAAGAAATTGAAGTAACTGATTCTATCCAAATATGGCTTCCGGCGGAAGGATGCCGGGTTCTAAGAGAAATGTCGGACGATAGTGAGCCGGCCGTCGATTATAAAGTTAGTTAACCAAGAAAATAATGTATTGTTACAGTTGATATGATATAGTAAGATGGCAATGTAACGAACGTTACATTGCCATCTTACTGAAAGGAGAATGAGAAATGTACTGGTCTTCAATTTTACCGTCTTTTCTAGCCTCAATGGTCGAATTTGTTGAAGCTCTTACGATTGTATTAGTTGTTGGAGTGACCATTAATTGGAGGAGCAGTCTCCTGGGCGCTGGGGCAGCAGCTTTGACCCTGGCAGTTTTGGTGGCTGTTTTTGGTTCAACCTTAGTAGTGTTTATTCCCATTGAGGTTTTGAGACAAGTCATTGGAATTATCCTGATTCTCTTTGGTATGCAATGGCTTAAAAAAGCTTTGCTTCGTTATAGCGGTTTGAAATCCATGCATGATGAAGCAGCAATTTATGAAGAGCGGATGCGAGAACTTCGGGCCCACGGGAAGGCTGAACCTCGGAAGTTTAATGGCTTTGGTTTTCTTACTTCCTATAAAAGTGTTCTCTTAGAGGGGTTGGAAGTGGCATTCATTGTTATTACCTTCGGTTCTACAGTTTCTGCGGATAAGCTCAGCGGGATTTGGACAGCGGCAGAGGGAGCTTTATTGGCGTTAATCATGGTTGTGATCCTGGGAATGTTAATTCGAGGGCCGTTGACGAAGATTCCGGAAAATACCTTGAAGTTTTCTGTAGGGATTATGCTGGTGACTTTTGGTACTTTCTGGACCGGTGAGGGGTTAGGAATTCGATGGCCATATGCTGATGGGTTCTTGTTCGTTTTGATTATTTTCTATTTGGCCTTAAGTTTCTTCATTATTAAGTGGTTAAAGCCTTATGGAATTGAGCAGAAGACAAAACTTATGGCAGGAGGAAAGAGCTGATGCTTTTTTTCAAGAAGATATTTGATTTTTTCTGTGGTGATTGGAGAATTTTCTGGGGTATTACCCTAACGATTATCATTGTCAAACTGATTGAAAGCTGGGAGGTACCTAACCCGGTTTCGCAGGCTGTTTTTTTACTGGGCATTTCACTTAGCTTGGCATTTTCTCTTAAACGGGAAACATCAGTATAATATTACCGACAGTCCAAAAACCATATTCAAGCGAACCATAATGTTCGAAAACTTACCTCGGCCGTTCTTTTTAAATAATGTTAAATAGGGGTAGGGTCCCCTGTCGAAGTTTCGCGATTCATCGTTAGCTGAACGAATTGACTAAAGAATCAGCCCCGGCGTTCATTCTGCTGGGCTGATTCTTTGATTGCGAGATGTGTGTGTTAAGTTTAGCTGAACTTATAAATACGCTTAATTAGTTTCAGGCCGTGTGCCAGGATGCGCGGATTGATTTTCTGGGTGATGTCGATAAATAGATTGATAAAACTGCCTCGCAGTTCAGTATACAGCTTTTCGTCTCTTTGTTTTATCGAATCCCAAAGCTGGTCTGCCTTGCGGCGGAGCGTCTTGTCCTCTGCAATATACAAATGCGTAACGGTGGTAGCCACCATCATCGAAAGATAGAAAAGCATGTATTGCTTAAGGCTTTTATATTCAATGTCCTCAAAAACATTGTAGGCCTCAATCATCATACGCGTTACTTTAATCTGCTGGTCGATCCGCTTAATCATAACCTGGGTGCTGACGGATTGTCCTGCCCGGCCGATTAAATAGTGATAGGGAGAAAGGTCCAGATAAACTAAGCTTTTAACATAGGGAAGAGGCAAATAAGCAATAAGGTTGTCGACGTAAAACGTGTGTTCCGGCAGTTTAATCCCGCACTGTCTTAATAATTCTGTGCGGTAAAACATGGAATGCATGAGCATCAATTGGTCGAAGCGGAAAGAACCCATATTATCCCAGGAGATAATCTTTCCTTCGGGAAAAACGTTACTGTAGCGCATCACTTTTTGTTTGCCGTTATAGGAATATTCATAAACATAGTTTGCAATCAGCAGATCCACGGAGGGATTGCTGCGCAGCCAGGAAAGCAGCGACAGGAAGTCCGAAGGATCTAACCAGTCGTCGCTGTCAACAACTTTAAAATATTCGCCTGTGGCAACCTCTAGGCCGCGGTTGACTGCCGAACCATGCCCGCCGTTTTCTTTCTGCTCAAGGCGGACGATTGCGGGAAAGCGATCACAGTACTCTTGGGCGACGGCCGCTGTGTTGTCTGTTGAACCATCATCAACGACGATAACTTCTATCTCCGGTCCGCCTTGAATGAGCGTATCCAGACAGTGACCAAGATAGTCCTGTGAATTATAGGACGGTACGACAATTGATAAAAGTTTAATTTTGTTCATCTCCATCTAAGTTTCATTTTTCAGTTGGCGTTTTACTCATTTAGGATCTTTTTGGAGAATTGCCCGTCTCATGTTGCGGAGTGCCCCGCCATATTGTCCGTGCAGGGCGGCAATGTAGAGGAAACCGCCTAAGGGCAGGAGGGCTGCGTACTGGATCAGATGCAATAACAAGCTCGCTGAGAGGGCTGTCGTCTGATCAATGCCCAGACCTCCAAGGCCCAGAATTGTTCCATATTCAAAAAGGCCGATTGCTCCCGGTGTGGCAGGTATGAAATTAATGATATTAGTTGCTGCAAAGACGGCCAAGGACATACGAACGGATGCTGACCAGGAAAAGCCAAAGGCCACAAGTCCGATCCAAGTTGACACGAGCAGCAGAATCCAGGAAAGGATAACCCACCCCATCATTTTTACCGTATCGAAATTCAAGTATTCGCTGAAATAACTGCGAAGCCGCGGAAGAAAAGCGATAAGGACCCCGAAGACTATAAAGGCGCCAATACAGAGAAAGGTCAGAATCCAGAGGGCTTTTAATAGATTTTGATCCGTAAAGCCGGCAAAGGGAACTGCGGGAATTGCCAGCATCATGATGGCCGCAAAATCTGCGAAGGCCGGTATAATTAACAGCTTTGTCCGCCTTAAGGCACTGTAGCTTGCCGGGAAAAAGGCAGCCCGCAGCCCCTCGCCGATATGGAAAGGCAGAACCATATTAGCGGCATGGCCTAACCCCACGATTTGTAACGCCGTCATTCGGTCCATATCCCTGTCAATGCCTCGTGTATAGGCAAGCCCGCGGATGTAGTTGGCATAGATATAAATTACAACTGAACAAATAGTCAAGCCCCAACTGATATTCGAACGAAAAACCTGTTCTGCATGCAGATCCTTGATGGCCCCGATAGAGTAATAAATGACAATAGCTGTGATAAGCAGACCAGAAAAGAGCTTTAGTTTTGTAACATTGGGCATTCATTTGCTCCCTTGATTAAAGATTCTCCAGTTTGACTAAATAGTTAGTTAAACTTATAGACTTTACGTGCTATGTTATATAAACCAATGGTAATTTTATTGCCGGAATTTCCAGGCAGAGTTGTCACCATTCTTAGAAACCTGATCAGCGCATGCCGGTAGAGGCCGTTGTCACAACTGATAAGGAAAGACCAAAGCTCCCTTTCTTTAGTATTCGCTTCCTGTGTACCGGAAATTCTCAGAAACACAGTGCAAATGGTCATCATAATAGCTAAATAGCCGAGCATATAGCTGGACAACCTTTTACTGGAGATGTTTCCAGGAAATTGATGACAGCCTATCATGATGCGGGTTACCAAGAGCTGCTGGTCAATCCTTTTTAACATGACACTTTCATTAACTGACTGATCTTCCCGTCCGATAAAGTAGTGATAGAGATCGACGTCGAGATAATAAATAGTTTTGACAAAAGGCAGTGGTTGATAAGCATAAATATTGTCTACATAGAACGTATGCTTTGGTAAGTTCAAACCGCATTCGTGCAAGAGTTGGGTTTTGTAAATCAGGGAATGCATGAGAAGATACTTCCAGGGCGGGAACTTTCTCATGTCATCCCAAGTAAAGAGCTGATGACGCGGAAAGACATTATTATAGTTAATGACGTGCCTGGTCCCTTCCGCCAACTTTTCATAGATATAGTTGCAGACCATCATATCGGGAGCAGAGTTGTCAGCAATTAACGTTTTGAGGGTTTGCAGAACTTCAGCCAACCCCGGTTCGTCGAGCCAGTCGTCAGAGTCTACGACTTTAAAATAGAGGCCGGCAGCGTTTTTTATACCGGTATTAACAGCTTCACCATGGCCGCCGTTTTCTTGATGAATGACTCGGACAACGTCAGGGTGCTGGGCGGCATACCGATCGGCAATTTTTCCGGTGTCATCGGTAGAACCGTCATCTACAATGATGATCTCCACGTCATTTCCGAAGGGAAGAAGAGCATCAACACAGCGGTTCATGTAGGAAGCTGAATTATAGCATGGAATGGCAAATGAAATTATTCTCAATCTAAAGCTCCGTTCTGCAGTTATTAATCATCAAATAGTTTCGGGATTTTTGCAACAACCTGGAATCTTTAACCTATTAATGTATCTGCTAGGTCTAAGGCTTTCTCAGCGATTGCGTCCATGTTGTAGTATTTGTACTCGGCAAGTCTGCCTAAAACACGAAAGTTAGGAAACTCATCAGTAAGCTTTCGATAGCACTCGTAGAGAGCCGAATTTTCCGGGTTTTGGATCGGGTAATAGGGAGTCTCATCATCGGCACCTGTATAGGCCCGGGGATATTCTTTGACGATCGTTGTTCGTCCGCTCAGTAACTGCCTCGTCAGGTGCTTGAATTCGGTAATACGGGTATAATCTTGATCAACGGGATAATTTACAGTCCCTTTGGGCTGGTACCAAGTGGTATTGTGGGATTCGAAGACAAAATCCAGAGTTCGGTAGGGAAGACGTCCGTAGCGACAGTCGAACAATTCGTCCAGCGGGCCGGTGTAAATGACAGTCCCGTTAAATGGGCGATCGTCGAAGAATACTCTTCCGGACTCCAGCCTAAGTCGCTTGCGCGCATCGGTATTGAGAGTAAGCTCAATTTTAGGATGTTTGAGCATCCCTTCAAAGAGTGACGTGTAGCTCTCGGCAGGGATGCCCTGATAACTATCTTGAAAGTAGCGATTGTCATAGGAGATAAAAACCGGGACACGTGCCGTAACGAAAGAATCGATTTCGTCAGGAGCGAGACCCCATTGTTTTTGGGTGTAGTATAAGAATATGTTGTTGTAGATGAACTCTGCAATTTCAGCAATTTCCGGATCAAGTTGCTGCCGCAGCTCTAATATAGGTACTTTGCTGTTGATTCCATAGGTAGTGATCAGCTTCTGCTCAATTCTCGCTGCTTTGCTTGGTTCATAGGCTGAATGGAGGGAATTAAGATTAAAAGGAATAGGCATTAATTTTCCGTGGATATCGCCAACAACTTCATGGGAATAATTCAGCCAAGATGTGAACCGAGAGAGATAATCAAAGACTCTCTTACTGTTTGTATGAAAGATATGAGGGCCATAACGATGGATAAGGATACCTTTTTCGTCCTTAAAATCGTACATATTTCCGCCAATATTATTGCGCATTTCAAGAATTTGTACGTTTTTACCGGCACGTTCTGCCAGCTCGCGGGCTATAACAGATCCTGCCATACCGCAGCCTATTACAAGGCAATCACTTAGTTCTTTTTTCATAGTAAATTTTTACCTGCATTTCAAAACTTTTTAGTTTAAACATTACATCTTACGTCATTATTTTCTCATTAACATAGTCTAAAATCCGAAATAATTACAAGTCAGAGAATAATTGTTTAGTATTGGCATCTTTAATTTGGTTCTTGTTTATCAATTGACAATAGGAAAGTATAGAGGTTGAAACTTAAATTTACCTTAAAAAATGAGATCTGCCAGCGACAAAGGTTATCTGAAGATCAGCTATTCAATGTAATACTTAATCTATATTTTATTTTCAAAGCGTAATTTAAGCAAGCCTTATGCATATCTAATCTTGGTCTATCAAGTCCATAAAGTTTTGACCGATGTTGATTTGAGCTGTCGCGTCATCAGACCGATCATCTTTTCCCTGTCTTTTTTGATATCTGCTAAACGGATCTAAATCGCTCCGGCGATTGATAAATCGTTCGGCAAAAGAGTAGGGAAAGGTGGTAATTTTATGATTGCTGCTCGTTAGGCCTTCACAGTAAAACTCAGCCGTGACGAGACCTTGCTTGCTTAATAAATCAATTGAAGCAAAAAAACTATGCTTGCTGCCCGAAGGCTGAAGATTTGATATTAAGTAATAGCAATAATCATCGTCAAGCAATATAAATTCTTCAGGGTCCAGTTTTCTATAGTTATTGACTTGAGCAGCTCGACTTAGAGTATTTCTTAAATCCTGTGAATTTTCCTCTTTTTCCCGGGAATTTTGTACTGTTGCTTTCATCCTTAGGTTCTTAAAGGGAATCGGGAAACCAAGATAAAGGTTGGTATCAAGAATTTTTAAGCGTGAAGAAACTGCTGCAAGCGTAACTACATTTAAATTGCTGGCGAGGTCATTGGCATCCAGTAATTCTTCAACGGTAGGCAGTTGCCCCACCTTGCTAACGTTTTTCAGATCGCCTAAGATTTTAATGATGAAATAGAGAAAAAAACAAAGCGTTAAACTGAGGCCCGCAAACAAGATGATTTTGTTTGTCTGAGAAGGATTTCTGCTGACTAGGGTGAGCACTATTGTGGTCCAAATTATACCGGAAAAGGTTAAGACCATTTGCGAAAAGGTTATAATCTTAAATAAGAAGGAGTTTCTCTCTTTAATAATCTGTTCGTACAAAATTAATTTGCGAAAGACTTCTTGGCCAATTGCCCCTTTTTCGAGAAGAAGGTTTTTTTTGTAGGGCAAGGTAAATATGTCCCAGAGAATTTCCCGGCTGCGCTGTACACTATGCTGGCTGTTCATCGATATAAAGATCGTAATAAGCCCAACGACAGACAGTATCCCTGAATTGATTGCCAATAACAGACCTATGGTTTCCCCTGACATAATAACCTCCGATATTGTTGATGTGATTTGTCCATAAGATGATTTATCCATGTCATAGCTAGTTTGCACATGTTTGCCCGCGTTTAGCTATTGATTTTAGAGCTTTGTGAGCTTTACCGCCTCTCCTTGCAATGAGTTCACTCTTGTGGGCAAAGCTACCTTCCTTTGTGGTCTATAGTGTTCGGGGCAGTCTTTTCAGGTTAGTAGACCGCCATGCTGCTGTGCAGCGCCAGCAGATGGTATAATTAAAACATATTGAAATTAACGGAGGTTTTTGTGAAACGTTTGATGAGAGGTTTTGTTAAATTCTTAATCTTGGTGGTTATAGCGATGAGTGCCCTTTGGTTTGGAATGGGATATTATTTTACTCATATCTATAAAATTGCTGATTTGGTGCGTAATGACGTTGCCACACAATTACAAGCTCACCATGTCAGCTTTCTTAAGTACGATGAGATCCCGGTGATGTATCGCAATGCCGTGATAGCCACTGAGGATCGCAGTTTCTTTACCAATCAAGGGATAGACGTTATGGGAACTTTGCGGGCAGTATTTGTGGACATAAGCGGCGGACAACCCCGTCAAGGCGGATCAACCATTACCCAACAATTGATTCATAATACGATCCTGAGCGACGAGGCAAAATCCCTTTCATGGAAGGCAAGAGAGACTTTTTATGCCATTGGACTTTACGATACGATGAGTAAGCCGGAAACCTTTGAGCTCTACGCTAACGTCATTTACTTTGGGCATGGGGCTACTGGCCTGTACCAAGCGTCTCAGACTTATTTCGGAAAAAGCCCTTCCGGCTTAAATGATGGAGAGCTTACAATGCTTGCCGGTCTTCCCAATGCCCCCAGTGTTTATGACCCTTATAAAAATTTGACCCTTGCTCGTGAACGGCAAAGTTTAGTTATTCAAAGTATGGTTGATGACGGAGTTGTTGATAAAGCTCAAGCAGAGAAAATTATGAACCAACCCATCAGGTTAAAATAGCCGGACAGACGCGGTGCGATGACGTTTTGCTGCACAATGGCCCTCCAACGTAAGTTTTGCGTTGAAGGGCCATTGTATTTTGTTCAAAGCCTTAACCATTGCTGGGCAACGGAGAAGTATTTTCTTTGAGACAAAGCTTCTTATAGACTTTAAAATACACCCATAAAGCATTCATCAGCAACAGTGCGCTGGTTACCCAAAAAACATATTGAATGCCGAAATAGGCTGCTACCTGCCCGCCTAAAACAGAGCCGCCAAATACGCCCAGATATCCAGCGGACATGGTAAAACCGAAAACTCTGCCGGTTAGAGCATCCGGTGTAATTTTCTTAATAAGGGTATTAACAGAAGGGTTTAGCCCAGCTATCGCTAATCCTAATAAAAAGCGCAGTCCTATTAGCTGCCATGGATTTTTAACAAATGCTTGGGGTATATAAATGATACCGGCAGCAATGAGTGCAACTAAAACAACTTTATGCGCGCCTATTTTATCGGATAGTCTCCCCAGTCTTGGCGCTGAAATTATATTAGCCAGTCCCGAAGCCGAAAACGCCAATCCGGCTAAAAGGGCGACATGAGCAGCAGCAGTACCTTTGGTTAATTGGGTAACGTAAACGGTTACAATGGGTTCTATGGAATACAACCCTAATGATAAAATAAAAAAGGTTACAAGGAGAACAATTGTTAAACTCTTTTCCGGAACACCTTCCCAGATTTTCTTGATACTGTGGGTCTTTTGATCCTGACGGACAAAGGATTCTTTTACAAATAGAGCAGTCAGAACAAAGGCAATTAGCAGCAATCCCCCTGTGATGAAAAAGACAGGCTGAAAGCCAAGATACTCTTCAATCAAGCCACCGATAATTGGGCCTAACAAGGAACCGGCAATACTGCCGGTGGAGAGAGTCCCCAGCGCATATCCGGCATGTTCTTTATCTGTCTGTGTTGCAATCAAGGCTGTACAAGCTGTGCTATAGCCTGTGATCGCGCCCTGTAATAATCTTAAACCGATCAAAACATACACATTCGGCGCAAACCCCATGCAGCCAATGATTAGAGCCATACCAAGGCTTGCCCGCAGAATCATCGGTTTTCGCCCAATTTTGTCGGCAACATGCCCCCAAATGGGTGAGAATACAGCTGAAATAATATAGGTGATCCCAAAAGCAATGCCGGAAAGTTGAGCGATGGAAGAAGTACTGTGAATCCCCAAATGCTTTATATAAAGCGGCAATACCGGGGCAATTTGACTCATTCCTATACCTGCTACAAACATGCCAAACCAGCAAACAAATAAATTTCTTTTCCAAATTGGCATAATAATAAGCCTCCTTTGAATTGATGAAGTACACCAATCTGAAATATCTTTTGATTCTTTTCAAGGTGAGTCTGCCTCTTGCGTAAATGTGATTGTATTCCGTTCTCTGCTTCGGTGAGGGTAAGGTCCATCCTTCAGCGCGATAGCATTTGTTATAAGCTAGGTGCTTGTGGCAAACGTGTCCACAGGACACGTTTGTCACCAAAGCCCCTGTGTTCAGCGAGTTCACTCAGAAATTTCCCTGTGGAAGATCGTAGTTTCGGAATAGTCTTCCATACAAAATCGTGGAAAGCAGCTGCAGGCTTCCGGCTCTAAAAAGGGAGCGCAAAGCGCCTCTTTGGGGCGAAATCCAAAAAGGCGCTCACTTGTAATTTTTCCAAATAAGTTCCCGGTTTTAATCTAAGGAATGGATCCAATTGTCCACCGTAAGCACATCGGCCTGGCGAGGGAACACTTTTTCTGTAAGAATGCGGTGAACTTCAGGATCTGGATCCAGGCAGGCGTCGGAAAGTACCTGAAGGGCATAGTCTTTATCCGCCGCTTCGCGCAAGGTTGAAAGAACCACTCCGCTTGTTGAAATTCCACTAAGGATTAATGTATCTATTTGGCGGGACCGGAGAATAACTTCAAGATTGCTGCCGGCGAAGGCGCTAACCCGAAATTTTGTAACCACTGGTTCGCTTGGTTCCGGATGAAGGGATTCGTGAATCTGCGTACCTATATCCGAGATGGTCATCCCTTGGGCTTGTGACAATGCAGAAAATGCTTTGTTGTGAGGATTGATTTCGGGATAGCCTTCACTGAAAGCGACCCGTACAAAAATAATAGGGATCGTGTGTATGCGCGCGGCTTCGACAGCTTTTTGGAAGGGAAGGAGGCTTTTCTCGTCTTCTGCAATACGTGATACAATACCATTTTGTACATCCATGACCAACAGGGCGGACTTATGATAATTATTAGGCAATGTGTTTTACAACTCCTTTGCTTTATGTTAACATAAATGGAGAACTCTCCATATAGTATAACAGGAGAATTCTCCGCATGTCAACGGGGTATATTAAAACAGGGAATATTAAATTATCAGGATGGGATGATTAAGTGAGTGGTTTGGATACAACCCCAATTCGTTCGGAACGGCGTGATGCGGCTGAGAATCGTCAGCGCATATTAAATGCAGCGATTAAACTGTTTGAGCAAAATGGTGTCAAACAAGTTAGCATGAATCAGATCGCCAATGAAGCCCAGGTCGGTCCGGGGACGCTTTATCGCCGGTACAGAAACAAAGGTGAATTATGTCTTGATTTAATAAAAGATAACGTTGACCAACTTTTTGCTGATATTGAAACTTACTTGAAACAATGCCAATCTGATTCGCCAAGCCAACGATTAAAAGGACTTCTAGACCGGTTTATCCGTTTTAGAGAAGTAAAAGCACAATTGCTTACGGGGGTGGAGGAATCTTCCTCAACAAATCCGCTTAAATCAAGAATGCAAGGTCCGCTGTTTAACGAATTGCATCAACTTTTTGTGGAACTGTTTGACGAGATGAACGCCACTGAGCAGACCCATTTCAATAGTGTCTTTCGCGCGGATATGCTGCTCACGGCTTTAAGCAGAGATTTCTATTCATTTCAAAGAGATACGCGTGATCATTCGCCAGAAGTAATTTTAGAACAACTCTGTGAATTATTTATTCCGCATAAAATCGAACGGCCGAGAGGATTTTCAATATAAGCTTCTGCTTACAATATTCCTTAATGGTTGGAAATTCGATAAGAATAAGTGGTCTTCCCGCTCTACTGGCTATAACTTAAATGCAGGATATCTTTGATCAAATAATCTATACCTCTCATGGGATTAGGAAGCTTCACCCCAATCGTTTGTAAAAGCGCCACGATAAAAGAAAATGAAAGGAAAGTGGAGAAAACAATAAGTTCGCGCCAATATTTCTTTCTAATCAGGCCTGGAACTTCAACAAGAGCTATGCCAATAAAAACAAGGATTAATATAAATATCATTATTTCCCCCCCCCTCCCTGATGTAATCTGCGGATTTTAATCAAAATTAAGGAAGCCAGAGGAAACAAAAAGTTAAACGGAATAGAAACAATGGGCCAGTCATTGGCGGCACTTAAAGCGTTTTCCATCGTGGAATCAAAAGCCAGCAAAGCAAAGCTAATCATTAAAATGCAAACGGGAAGTACTAGCGGCCGGTAGGTTCGTAATCTAAATAGTTGGGCTAGAGCAAGAACCGTGACATAAAGTAAAAGGCTCGTCTTTATAAATAATGTAATTAATAGGACACTTGCAACAAGTACTTCCATCCTGGTAATAACCCCAGCGATATCAATTAAACGGACCGCTTCAAAGGAGGGAGAAAACATTATAGTTGCAGTGATTCCGAGTACAGCTGTATTTCTCAACGTACTGAAAAGTACGGTAAACCCGCCAATACATAATCCGGATAATGTAGCACTTTTGACTTGGTTAAGCTTGTTTACAGATGGAATAATCATCAGAAAAATCATGATTTCTCCAAAAGGAATGGATGTCATGGTATGTGTACCGTGTATAAAATCCTGAAGAGAAAGATCAAACAAAGGTAAAAAGTTGGTTAACTTCATTTGTTTTATTAAGAGTAAGGAAGTTGTGATGACTTCTATTAAGGTAATTATTACGAAAATCCCACTGAGACGGCCGATTACTTCAATTCCGCTCCGGACAGCCCAGATGCAAATGAAAGCGAACATAACCAGAATTACAATTATTGGCGTTTCCGGAACCAGATAGGTTAAGGAAAAATCGCCGACAAAGCGCAGATTAAAGGAACCTATTGAAAAGAAGAACCAGATATACAGCCCGGAAATCAAATTCCCCAGATATTTACCATAGACGATTTCATTGATTTCAATTAGGTTTTTTTCGGGAAAGTTTTGAGCGAGGGTGACATAGATCAAAGCTAATCCCAGGCTTATCGCGAATCCTAATAAGACCACCAGCCAAGTGTTCTGTTTGGTAATTTTTGTGGCAAACGCCACTAATAGGGAAGATCCCTGGATCAAACCGGCTATTAAAAACATGAGTTGTGAACTGGATATTTTTCCTTGTTCCGGCTTCATTAATCTTTTACTCCTTTGGCGGTGAAACAGGGGGACCAATCCGGCCTGACCGGCGCAGTTTTGCCTGAACGGATACCTCTACCTCAATGTTTGGAAAAATATCATCCCATTTATTCTCTAAGTCTTTCCACAGGGCGGGGGATCTCTGGTGGATTATCTCCCCAAAGCCGAAAATATCGGTGTCAAGTTTTTGGGCTTTAGTTACAGCGGCCATTACTTCACTTTGAATCACTGCTGCTTCCGCCTTCTCCAATGCTTCAATCGCCGGCAGTAAAACCAGATTGTCCGAACCTGATTCGGTGCCGATATTTCCTTCTTCTTTGATACTTACCCGGAAACGGATATTGTCGCCATCGATTTCAGGCGTGATCTTACTCTGAGCCCTGATAATTTCTAATTCTGCGGTACTTTTTTCATCCGGACATTTCACAGTAATAATCCCGCTCTTTATTTCATCGATTACCCATAATAGGCCTCGGGTCTCGGTTCCGTCTAATTGACCTGCCAACTTATCTTTTTTGAAGACCGCCGTCCCGGCAACCCTGACTCTTTTCTTTTCTCCTTCCCCTGTAAGCTCAACCAAAGGGGCTATGGGAGATGTTGTTTTGCTCATTAGGCGGGTAATAAATTGTTCTAAGTTAACGGTGCAAGTTTTGGATGTTGCCTCTTGGGCTTTTATAATTTTCTCAATATCTTCCGCCGGTATTGTTCCCAGGAACGGGGTTTCCTTAAAAATGTCACCAGCCTTGTTTTGGGCAATCAAAACTTTTACCCCCAGACGGGTCTCGGGATCCCGTACAAAAAAATCAATATATTTCTGTAGTCCTTCTTCAGCGAGGGCACGCCCAAAAATTAAAACTTCAATGTGTGGAAAATAGGGCTTGCTGCTTAATTTATGCGTAAATCCTCTCAGGGTGTCAAACAGGGTGCTCCCCGTATTCTGAATATTCTCATAATCCTGAACTCCTCCGCTGCCTCCGCTGCCCTGAGCACCGGGAGATTGAATACTAGCCGGGCGGAAAATTTGCGCTGTCACCAGGATATTTTTGGCAGACTGTCGGGGCTTATCCAATCCCACGCCTAAAACTATGGCTAAGTCTTTTAATTCACGGCTATTCCAACATCCGGTTGTCATGAGAAGCAGCAATAGAGAAGCGGTAAGTTTAATTATTTTCAATTCTTTTTGCATACCTTGTATCACCAAACAGTTTCTTTATTTTTGATGTTCTTCAATTTCTTCCGGTGATTTCTCAGATTCAATCCTTAAGTCCTGGCGCTGGGTATTATGCCAGCCTATAGTTCTTGGACGGGTCAACATAGCCCAAATCGATACTTTAATCAGAGAATCTTTCAAATCGGCGACACTGAGGGGGGCTAGAGGGGACAAATAAGGAGTACCAAAAGATCTCAGTGATGCGAGATGGATTAATGTTCCCACTACCCCGATCATGATGCCAAAACCGCCTATGAATCCAGCCAGGATTGTAAAAATTAAACGCAGTATACTTCCGGAATCAACGTGGACAGGAACCACAAAACTGGAAACAGCCGTTATGCCGACTACAATAACCATCGGGGCTCCAACCAGACCGGCGGAGACGGCCGACTGGCCGATGACTAAAGCTCCCACAATACTGATTGCCTGACCGACAGGACGGGGCAACCGGATACCGGCTTCTCGCAGAATTTCAAAAGTAATTCCCATAATCAGGGCTTCCCCTACAGCCGGGAAAGGGACACCCGATTGGGCCGATACCATTGTCAACAAAAGAGTTGTAGGGATTAGTTCCTGATGAAAGGTTGTTAAGGCGACATAGGTGGCCGGCCCCAGAATGCTGAGAAAGAAAGCTAAAAATCTTAGGAAGCGGATCAGGTTGACTAAATAGGGCCGGGAATAGTAATCTTCGGCACTTTGAAAACCTTCCAGGAAAAGCATAGGAACAGTGAGGACAACCGGAGTACCGTCCACTAGGATTGCTGCCCGTCCCTCCAGAAGTTTCGCCGCTACTGCATCGGGTTTTTCGCTGTTGCCGACCTGAGTGAAAATGGAGAAAGGGTTGTCTTCGATATATTGTTCAATATAACCTGATTCCAGGATGGAATCGGTGGAAATCTTGCTTAAACGGTACCGGATTTCTTCAATTAAGCAAGGATTGGCAATCTCTTTGATATAGGCGGTACAAACTTTGGTCCGGGTTTGCCGGCCGATGCTCATGGTCTCTAGGATCAATCCGGGATTTTTTAGTTTGCGGCGCAACAAAGTAGTGTTTGTCAATAAACTTTCCGTAAAGCCTTCCCGAGGTCCGCGGACAACAGATTCGGTTGTTGGTTCTTCCACGGAACGGGTTTGCCAGCCTGGCGTGCTTAGTACCAAAGCTTTCGCGGCACCATCGATCAATAAAACAGTACTGCCGGACAAACACCCATCAACCACCTCATCAATTGCTATAACTTCATCGACTTCCCCTACGGACAGCATGGACATTTTGACCATTTCCATATTGGCAAATTCTGAATTTTCATTCTTTATGTTAAATCGTCTTTCATGCATTAAGGGCTTTAATATACTTTCGTTTATCATATTTTTGTCAGTCATGCCCGATAGAAATATTAGAGCGCCTCTATTTTGTTCTGAGGAACCAAGTTCAAACTCGCGTATTACAAAATCGAAGTTTTGGCCAAGAATTTTCTTAATCATAGTTATGTTCTCAGCTAGACTATCCGAAAGATTAGTTGGTAAAAGTATCTTTCGACCATTTTCCTCGGACGAACTTCGATTTAACAGCTGTAGAAAACGTAATTTTCGGGAAATAAGACGATACACTCTATTCATTCCTATCTAAAGTATTACAATAAACTTCTACATCTTAAAAAAGATAAAAATAACGAAATTGCTTTGGCTAAAGCTCGATAGTAGTCATGTTAATAATGTGCACCAAAATTGGGCTTATTATTAAATAGCTCATAAAATAGCTCATTATTAAAACCATTTTGAGAAATCTCAACAGGCTAAGGTAGTGTGTATATTAAATGTAGTTCCAAATATAGTTCCTAGTATGCCGAGGGAAAGGAAATCCCTTAAGTCCTGACTCGTTTTTGGTTCCGCTTCCGCCATAAGATACATGTAGAATGTCTATCAGATTGATTTGTTTTGAGGTTTGGTTAGGGACCCTTCAATGCAACCAACGGTTTGACTCTCGCTGAAGCTCGGTGAAACCGGGTTTTCTTTAATTTACAGCAAATCCCTTACATAAATTACCAGGATAAAAACACGGATTATTTGAAATTTTATGCTTGAAAATGATTAATGCACGGCTTATAATATCCGTAAACGATCATAAATGATCATAAACGGGCATATGTGAGCAAAAAAATAAGCACAAACAAGAATCTAGTTCTCGAGGAAGGATCAAAATATGTTTGCTGAAGAGCGTAAAACGGAAATTTTGCAACTTTTGGAATGTGGCAAACCGGTTAAGGTTGGGGAATTGAGCCAGAGATTTGATATCTCCGAATCAACGATACGCAGGGATTTACAGGAACTGGAGAATGCCGGACTGATTCAAAGGACGCACGGAGGGGCAATCTCCGTCCAATCAAGTTTTGAGTTAAGTTACCAGGAAAAAGAGATTCGTTTTTTTAATGAAAAACAAAGGATTGCTCAGGTAGCGGCTGAACTTGTTAAGGATGGAGAAACTGTTTTTTTAGATACCGGAACAACGACTCTGCAAATAGCTTATGCACTGCGGGGAAGGTCAATTACCATTGCTACGAATAGTATGGATATTGCTCAAGTTTTTTCGGAAGATCTCCAAGTTGAAGTGATCGTTTTGGGAGGAAGTTTAAGAAAACCAATTCGTTCTTTGGTTGGTTTCTTAACCAATGAAATGTTATCACGGTTGCATTTTGACAAAGTATTCCTTGCGGCCAATGCTGTAGATCCCGAGTTAGGTGTTACTACTCCCAATCTTACCGAAGCAGAAACGAAAAGACATATGGTGAGAGCAGGCAAAGAAGTAATTTTAGTGGTAGACCACTCTAAACTCTGGGAAAAATCAATGTGTAAAATTTGCAGTCTGAGTGAGATCAATCTATTGCTAACCGATGATGGGTTAGATGACGAGGATGCAAAAAGATTAAGCAAGTATATTAAAGTGCATGTTGTAGATAGGTTGAAATGAACCAGGCATAAAATTTGGCGGCTTAAGAAATAATTCTCTATAGATGAAGGGATGTACTCATGAATAATCAACAATCGGCTCGGATTGTTTCAGTTACTTTAAATCCAGCTGTGGATCAAACCCTCCATTTTACCCAATTTAATGTTGGACAAGTTAACCGGGTTAGCAAAATACGCCTTGACCCTGCCGGAAAGGGCGTGAATGTTGCTAAAGTTTTGAATAGCCTTGGTTGTGAGGTAACGGTTACCGGGTTTTTAGGACGGAAAAACTCTCGTGTTTTTGAAGAATATTTTCAAATTCATAAAATAAATAATCATTTTGTTAAGCTTGATGGAACTACAAGGGTAAATATAAAAATTGTGGATGAGACCAATGAGCAGGTAAGTGAAATAAACTATCCAGGCATTAAATGTTCTGCTTCGAATTTACTGGAATTAAAAAGCACCATAAAAAAATTGGCCGATGAGTCTAAGATCTTTGTTTTATCCGGTAGTTTGCCGGAAGGGGCACCAAAAGATATTTATCAGGAGTTCATCAGAATTATCAAGAGTCATGACTGTAAAGTATTTCTGGATAGCAGCGGAGATGCCTTAAAAAACGGAATCATGGGCAAACCGGATGTAATTAAACCGAATGTCGATGAACTGAGTCAGTTGATGGGACGACCCCTTGAGCAGGAGGCCGATGTGCTGAAAGCGATTGATGAGTTGATTGCCAGCGGGATATCAGAAGTCGTTGTGTCTTTAGGAGAGAAAGGGTCATTAGCAGCAGACAGTGCGCAACGATTATTGGTCCGATCTCCGGATGTTCAGGTAAGGAGTACAGTTGGCGCAGGAGACGCCCTAGTGGCAGGTTTGGTTTTAGCAGAGGCTAAAGGAATGACTTTGGAAGAACAGGTTCGCTGGGGAACAGCTGTTGCTGCTGCATCAGTAGCTCAACCGGGGACTCAAGCGGGGCCACTAGAAGATGTTTTAACACTTTTACCGAAGGTAATAATTAAAGAATTGAAGGTGTAAAGAATGAAGATCACAGAACTATTGGCAGATGAATCAATTTTATTAGATCTGAAGGCAGAAAAAAAAGAAGATGTTTGGGAAGCTCTTGCTAACAGCTTAAAGGAAATCGGTGCGGTTCATGATGTATCGAAATATCTGGAAGATGTCCAAGCTAGAGAAATGAAAGGGACTACCGGAGTCGGGTTTGGTGTAGCAATACCTCATGCCAAATCAGAAGGCGTAACCAGGCCCGCCTTAGCGATGGCACGTCTTGAAAATAAAGTTGATGTACACTCTCTTGATGGCACTCAAGCGGATCTCTTCTTCCTTATCGCGGCGCCAATCCAAGGAGAGGATATTCATCTACGCGCACTCTCGAAATTGGCCCGTTTACTGATACATGCTTCATTCCTTGAGTCTCTCAGAACAGCTAAAACACCAGAAGAAGTAAAGGCGGTGATTGAAGCTCAAGAGAGCTGAGTCTTGATCGAGTGACTATAACCGCAAGGTGAATGTCGAACCTTGCAAAAAAGAGGAGGGGAATAACAATGAAATTCGTAGCCGTTACATCTTGCCCTACAGGTATTGCCCATACCTATATGGCTGCTGAAGCACTTCAATTGGCAGCTAAAGAAATGGGTCATGAGATAAAAGTTGAGACCCAAGGGTCAGTTGGTGCAGAAGATGTTCTGACAAAAGAGGATCTTGCTCAAGCTAAGGCTGTAATTATTGCTGCGGACACTTCTGTTGATAAGAGCAGATTTGCCGGTATGGCTGTCGTTGAAGTTTCTGTAAAAGAGGCTATCAATGATGCCAAAGGCTTGCTTACGAAGGCGGCGAATGCTAAAGCAAGTTCAAGTGAACGTGTCGTAACTGACAATGCTATTAAATCTGAAGGGAAAGAATCAAAGAAAGGTGTTTATAAGCACCTGATGACAGGCGTATCGTTTATGATTCCCTTCGTGGTTGCTGGGGGTCTGCTAATTGCCTTAGGATTTGCTATCGGCGGAATTTATGTCTTCAAAGTTCCCGGAAGTTTAGGCGAAACGTTATTCTCAACGGGTAAAGCCGCTTTTGCTTTAATGATTCCTGTTTTAGGAGCTTATATTTCTTATTCGATTGCTGACAGACCTGGTATTGTACCCGGTATGGTTGGCGGATTCATTGCATCGAATAATGGGTCGGGATTCTTGGGTGCTATGGTTGCGGGTTTTGCCGCCGGTTATATCGTGCTGGCCATTAAAAAATATATTAAACTTCCCAAATCTCTGCAAGGATTGATGCCGATTCTAATCATTCCATTTCTGTCAACCGCTATCATGGGATTGCTAATGGTTTATGTTATCGGTAAACCTATGACGTTCTTTAACACGACGTTAGCAGCGTGGTTATCGTCCTTAAGCGGGGCCAATGCCGTTGTCTTGGGAATTATTTTAGGCTGCATGATGGCCTTTGACATGGGTGGTCCGGTCAATAAAGCCGCTTATGCGTTTGCTACTGCAACAGTAGCGAGTGGTAAACCTTCAGCTATCATGGCTGCCGTTATGGCTGCTGGAATGGTCCCGCCGCTTGGCATAGCTCTTTCAACAGTTATTGCTAAGAAAAAGTATACGCTTGAAGAAAGAGAAGCCGGTAAGGCCAATTGGGCCTTGGGTCTATCCTTTATAACAGAAGGCGCTATCCCTTTTGCAGCCGCTGACCCGCTTAGAGTCATTCCTTCCATCATGGCGGGTTCAGCAGTTACTGGAGCTATTTCCATGGCGTTTGGCAGCACTATCATCGTTCCTCATGGTGGAATATGGGTGTTAGCGATTCCTCATGTTGTAACAAACTTAGGGCCCTATATTTTAGCCCTTGTCGCAGGGACAGTTGTTACCGCCTTGATTCTATCCGTTGTTAAAAGAACTATCGAAAAATAGCGGTCTGCCTCATGGCTTTCAATGTTAAGATTCTTGATTTCGCTACAAAACAGGAAACGCGGCTGCAAATTATCCGCGTTTCCTTTCTTAACTTAAACAGAGCTTGATAGATATGGAGGAACAAAATGATCACCAAAGAAATGACTATTACTAACAAATCTGGACTTCATGCCAGGCCGGCTTCATTATGGGTTCAAATGGCCAGTCAATACAAAAGCAGTATTAAAATTAAAGCAAATAACTCAGAGGTTGATGGTAAAAGCATTCTGGGAATTCTTTCGTTGGGTTTAAGCTCCGGAAGCCAATTTCAATTGACTGTTGATGGTGAAGATGAACAGCAAGCTGCTGAGAGCTTAGAAACTCTGATCAATAATTTAGAAAACCAAGGTGAGTAAGATGGATATGCAGGAAAGAAATTGGCGTGGTATAGGGGTATCCTCAGGCCGGGCTGCGGGTAGAGTATGGATTCTTCGGGCTCCTTCTTCAGACCTGCCCCATGAACATGCCGGTGAGGTCGATACGGAACAGGAATTAGGACGTTTGCAAAAGGCGATCGACCTCACTGACCACAACTTAACGAAATTGGAGCAACAAGTCCGAGCTGAAAAAGGGGAAGAATTTGCTCAGATATTTACAGCTCACAAGCTCTTGCTCAAGGATCCTTCGTTTATTGGCGAGGCCCAGAAACGAATCGAAGCACAGAAGATTGCAGCTGAGCAAGCCTTGAAAGAAGTAGCTGCCGAAGCTATTCAAATGCTCAAAGCGATTCCAGATCCTTACTTTCAAGAACGCGCTGTCGATGTGAAAGATGTGTTCGAACAACTCCTGCAAAATCTCACTGGCCGCGTTGGGAACAGTGATGCTTCGTTTCCGGAGCAAAGAAATTGGATCGTCCTAGCTGATGAACTTACTCCTGCCCAAACAATTTCTTTGCCCAAGGAACGAGTGCTTGGCTTTATCGTGCGCAAAGGCGGAAAGACTTCCCATGCTGCTATTCTGGCCCGGACTTACGGGATTCCAGCAGTGACTGGGATAGAAAGTTCTTGGGAGGAATTAACGAACTTACAGTGGGCTGAACTGGACGGCGACGAAGGTTGGATTAAGCCATCGCCGGAGGGGGTTAGCAGTTCAAAGTCTAGCCAAGATCTCCGCGAAGAGCAGGAGGGCCAGACCGGAGGTATGCTCAGTGCGATGGTCTTGGCCGCTAATGTTGGGAGCCCGGCGGATTTGCCGTTGGTCCGGAAATTTAAAGCTCAGGGAGTCGGTCTTTATAGGACTGAATTTTTATTTATGAGTGATGATCTGCCATCCGAGGAAGAACAGGTTTTAGCTTACAGCAGAGTGATTGAGGCCTGTGCTCCTCATTTAACAGTGATACGAACTTTAGATATTGGCGGAGATAAAAAGGCTCCAGCCTTAAAGCTGCCCAAAGAACAAAACCCCTTTTTAGGGGTACGCGCTTTGCGGCTTTGCTTGCAAAGACCAAAACTTTTTCTTGCCCAGCTTCGGGCCATTTGGCGTGCTTCGGCTGTGGGTCCGACGGCAGTGATGTTCCCCATGATTGCAACTCTTGAAGAATTGTTAAAGGCTAAAGAAATGCTCTCTTCAGCTCGTGAGGAAGTTTTACGGGATGGCTTTGCTGTGGGGGAACTTAAAGTGGGAATGATGATTGAAATTCCTTCTGCCGCCTGGAATGCCGAGAGGTTAGCGGCTGAAGTCGATTTTTTTAGTATTGGTACGAATGACCTGACCCAGTATATGTTGGCAGTTGACCGAGAAAATAACACATTGGCTGACTTATATCAGCCCTATCATCCAGCCGTCTTGGGGATGATTGCCCGTGTTTGCCAAGCGGCTGAAAAAGCCGGCATTTGGGTAGGTATCTGCGGTGAAGCTGGAGGGGACCCAGTTTTGTCACCGTTCTTTGCGGCTTTAGGGGTCAAAGAACTAAGTATGGCGCCAGGGTCGCTGCCTAAAGTCCGTCGATCCTTGGTCAAACTGAACTTTGGGGCCGAAGAAAAACAAACCTTAGTGGAAGCCGTCCTCGCTTGTTCCACAGCTTCTGAGGTCATCGATCAATTAAGTAAACTCGTTTAGAAATTTATATTAAATATAATTTTGAAAAGGGTTGAACGTTTGGTGTCAACCCTTTCATAATGCGTTAGAAAGAAGGCTTTCGATATGCTAACAGTCAGCCGGTTCCAAAGGAGTTTATTGAATTAGCCGATGACGGAAAATTCCTCTCTTAACAACACTCTGTTCCACTACCATAAATCTTTTATTTAGGGAAGGTAGGAGACCAATGAGTTTACAGAAAAGAGGTTAATTCGCGTTATTCCGTAACTGTATATTAGTTCTATTTAAACTATCGATGTAAATGACCTCAATTTGCTAAAGGCGAAGTGAGGTCATTTGTGTTTACCCTTTTTTAGTGGGTCACTGGCTTCACTAGCGCAGGGGTAAAGCATATCTATATGATACGTGACTAAATATGCATACAAATTAATGATTACAAGAAACGATAGGTTTGACGACTTGGCGCTTTTTGTTTTATCTTGAATATATATGTTGATCTTAGGAGGAAATGGAGGGAGAATGTATTTCGATTTCATGCCGGAAGATGTAAATTATTTCCAAGTGAGTGTCCAGCATTTAATAAGGATACAGCTACCTAAGGAAGAAGATGAAAATTTGACATTACGGGGTTTTTAATGATGTCACTTCGCCCTCACCAAGAATTACGAGTAACGGTGAGTAATAACTCTCGGCAATACGCATGAATTTTTGTTTTGGAAAAGAAGTACTTCCTTAAAACTCTCAGAAAAGATCCCCAAGGATACCGGCATGTGGGGATTCCTTTGTTTAAACATAGTACCACCGATTCTTGATTAGATATTCCGTGGCTGTAACTCAGAAGCCCATAGGAAGGTGCTAAAATTAATGAGTTGTCAGAACTCTTAATGCTTCAAAAACTAAAATAGTCATTTCAAGCACTAGCAAGTTTTCGATTATTAAGATTTTGAGGTAAAATAACGATGTTATTATTCAATCCATGAAAGTTATATCTATGGAAAACTTAAAAAGAAAAGGGACCTAGGATCTATCACTAAAGTTTCTTTAACTGAACAAATAATGTATAATTATAAAGTATAGAGGTAATTATGGATAAAATTGGAATTATGGGCGGACCCATAATATACATCAGATACATTAAGAAAAGGGCCTTAAATAGGCCCTTCTAATCTCTTATACAGTAATTAATTCTAAGAATATTATTATGTCTTGAAAACTCAATACTCTTTATATACTTTCTTATTGCTTGCTTCTTTTCATTCATAGATACTGTTGGATCATTCAAAAGTGTATGGACATTTTTTAATTGCATGCGAAAATCAGTTGAGTCGCAAGTAGGTTTTATAGTTTTTAACTGCTTAATTCGATTTTCTATTTCTTCCTCCTCGTGTTTGAGACGTAACTTATTTTCCTTGTATTCTTCAAGAGTATCTACGCCACTCTCGAAGGCATGTTTAATTCGAAGATAGCGTTCTTTATAAGACTCTAAGGATCGTTCAAGCAAGGTTAACTCTGCAACTTCATTACTATTGTCTTTAAGAACCTCAACAGAGATGTTTTCGATCGTTTCCGAAGTTTTTTTGATGTGAGCAAGTATTGCAGATTCAATTCTTCTTACGCTAACAAATTGGGATCGGCAACCAGATCCATTTTTATATTTGTCACAATTATAATACGGGAAAAAGAACTCAGTATCTTGTCTAATCTCACGCTTGCGGTTAGCCGACAACGAACTACCACAATCAGCACACCTTAACAAACCACTAAGTAGATAATTTGAAGATTCTCCAGGTGAGACTTTTTTACGTTTTGTTTTCATTTGGGCTTTTTCCCATACATCAATGTTGATAATAGGTTCGTGCTGTCCATCGGATATAATCCAATCTTCTTCCGGTTTCTTTTCATATCCTGATGTACTATCGTGTACATTCCAACGTGTTTTTCCAATGTACAGTGGATTATTCAAGATGTATTTGATCCGAGTATCGTTCCATGGGTTACCGCCTATTCTTTGTCCTTTCTTTTTACCCTTTTTGGCGACTCGTTCCGGTTGGCGGATTTTTATATTTTCATTCAGGTATTTTGCAATCTTACGTCTACCCCAATTATCTTCCGTATATAATTTATAAATTAGTTGAACAATCTCGGCTTGTTCCGGAACGATCTCAAAACGTTCTCCAGCTTCAGGGAGTACATATCCAAATGCAGGCCTGGTTAAATTTCCACCTTTCATAGCCTTTTCCGTCATACCCTTTCTAACTTCTTGGGCCAGATTAAGGCTATACCACTCAGCAATACATTCGAGAATTCCTTCTATAAGTCGACCCACGGGTCCATCATCTAAATCTTCCTTAGCCGATAGTACTTGTATTCCATATTCGCGTCTAAGCATAGCTTTATAAACAACACTGTCTTCTCTGTTTCTCGCAAATCGGTCTATCTTATGCACATAGATAGCATCAACTGAACCTTTTTCAAGTCGCTTGGCCTCATTGATCATGCGCTGGAACTCCGGTCGGTCAGCCATTTTTGCGCTTTCGCCAATGTCCTGAAAGACTTGTACAATAGAATGTCCCTGTCCCTTTGCTTTTTGTTTAATTTCTCTTAACTGTGCATCGGGCGAAAATTCACCCTGCTCTTGAGTTGAAACACGTATATATGCCCATGCAGACTTCATTGTAATCTCTCCATTATTCAAATAAGAACTTTAATAAAGATCTAAGGGTCTTTAGATAATATCAAGTTGCATTCCTATTTCTTGGTGCGTCAGCTGTCTTATTTTGATTGTTGTTGAATTGATTTTCCAAGTAAGGTATAATCGAATTAAGATATGGCATAAATATTAGAAGCTAGGATGTTACAGCACCCTAGCTTGCACAACAAGCCGCAAAGTGAGCGGTTATAGGAATACGGAAAAAGTAGCTTCCGGTCAGGGATGGGCTACTTTTTCTTTTGCGTTATATCAAACGCAAATCGAAGTATCAAAACAACCAAAGTTGCAAATGCAATCATTAAAGATATTGTTTGATACATCTGATTCATGGCATCACCCCCTTTCTAGGGGATTAGCCGCCCACCCTGCTATCCTGTTTTGTTGTACAGACACATTATACCATATATCTGTGACTATTTGTCCCTTACCCGTGGCAGATCATTACTATGAAATTATATGACACGGCTGCATAGCGATATCAAATAAATCCCGTCCCTTTACTTTTAAACCTGTCCGTCGAAAGCACATTTTTAAAAAACCGAGCTTTCGATACATAAACCATTCGGTAACGTCGAAATATTCCGCTAATTCAAAGCAACTGCGACAACCTGATTCCAACGCTTTTATTAGCTCACTATCGGGAATAAGTAAGTCTGTGGCATACTGGGCAGCTTTCCTTTCATCTTGATTCTCTATAGTTTGAAGGTTCGCGGAGGTATGTACTGTGAGAATGTTCGTTCGCGCAGCTGTATAAAAGTGGCCAATTTCCTCAGCTAATACACATCGGTGTAAACGATGTGAGTGATGCAGGTTTTTATCGAGGACAATCAAGGGTCCTATTCTCTGTTCATAAAAGTATAGCCCATGAATATTCTCCGGTAGATGAGAAAAGTCCTTATACAGAACTTTAATATTTTCTTTATTAATAATATCCCAAAGTTTCTTCAAGATGTCACCTTCAGTCAAAATAGAGTGATTTATGTCGAATGTATTGTAAACAAATGAAACTACCTTCCCGAATGGGTGGTAGTTTCATTCTTTTTTAACCTTATCTAATTCTTCTTGAATGATTTCTTTAATAAACCGCTTTAGCTCAGGGGATGGCTCTTTTCCATATCCATCCTCGTTATTTGCGGCAATTCTAAAATCCAATTCAAATTCTTCGTCGTCTTTGGAGGGAAATTGCTTTGCCTGATCTGAAAGGCCAAGGAGATAGTCGGCTGTGCAGTTAAAATACTTTGATAAAGCTCGTAGCGCATCGTGATCTGGTTCTCCTCGTCCAATTTCCCAGTTAGCATATGTAGCTCTTGAATAACCTATAGCTAGCGCAACATCTTCCTGCCGAGGTTTATCTTCTCTTTCTAGTCTTAACTTTCTTAAACGGTCTCCTAATGTGCCCATGGTTCACACTCCTCAATTAAGAATAGCTTTATTTGTGCTGATTTTCAACATATTCGCAAAAAAAGCGAATAAAGACCTAAAAACCTATTGACGTGAGCACCGTATGCACATATACTTTGTGTAAGAAATGCACACGGAGGATTGAGGTGATAAATTTTGCGAACGGAGCTTTATAGTGCCAGAAAAAGAGCTGGGTTAACACAAGAACAGGTTGCCGAAAGGATTGGAGTTGATCGTACTATCTATAACAAAATTGAACGTGGCAAAATAAAGAATGTAGCTGTAGAATTGGCTCTTCAAATCGCGGAAGTTGTAAACGGCTCGATAGATGAAATTTTTTTAATTGACAATTCGCATTAGGTGCACATGACATAACGAAATTAACACTGAAAGGATGTATCGCTATGTCACTCACTCGGTTAAAGATCTTTGCTGCTGAATCAGTAGAAGTATTGGAGAAGCATGTAAATAGCTTTTTGTCTAAAGAAGATATAGAGCTAAAACAATTGGACTATGAAACCGATGGTTACGAAAAACCGTATAGTGTTGCGATTCTGTATCACGAAAAAAGCGAGTCTAGTAACAAACGTCAATTCTGGCGCGACAAGATATTTAAATGAAAAGTGCCTTAACGTAAAAATTCGTTTTGTTAAGAGAGAAAAGAGGAGGGAAATGTAATGGCAAAACGATCATCCCCACTAAGTGTCACCGAAGCCACCGTTACATTACCGGATGGTACGGTCAAAGATCTCCAACACCTTTCTAATAATGAGAGAGAATTACTTTCACACCATATCATTAAAAGTACTTTTGAAGCGATGGGGCTGAAGGTGACCTTTGATAAAACTGCAGAAATGCCGAAAGACTTTATGATATACGGGAAATAACCAAAACTCTGTAGCGATGAAAATTGTGGAAAAGGAAGGTGATAGTTGTGTTTTACTTAGATAAGTTTTATACCTCACTAAAAGGCTCCATGGATTTGCTGGAAAAAGCTTGTACTGAAGTTTATGAGGCTTATAAGCGAGAGACAGATGTATTAAAAAGGTCTGAGCTCAGGTACCTACTCCGGATGCTCGAAAATGCAGACGGATATAACTACGCTACTTTATATGGGCATTTAGCCTATGTGATGTCCCAAGATAGACAAGAAGGGACACTGCACCTGAATTCAAACGGCAGGTTCACGCTTGGCAAGAGCAAAATTAATGAATTTACATCGGGGGAGCCAATTGAATTGTACATAGATAAACATGAAGATTACGATGAGCCAGGCTGGTACTTTGGTCGAGTTGAGTATCGTGGAAACGGTTATTACTTCTTTAGTTACCAGGGAGAGCCCATCGACTTAAAGCCGGGTATGAAAGCAGCAAGACGTACAACGAGATCTTGGGCCTAAGGAGATCATCAATGCCCGTATTCTTCCATTCAGTCACTTAGAAATCATTTAAATACTCCACCTAATGACTATATGAACCGAAGTATAATAAACCCATTTTTCAAACTCATCACAACAAATTCATATTAGGGAGAAGAACGCTATGTGCGATGGATGTGACACTTTCCCACTTGGTTGTGGTTCACCAGAATGTCTTACGGGTGAAGAAAATCTGGCAAAAAAATTCATGAGCTATAAAGGCGACCGTTTAACCAATCCTGAATCGGTGAAGGGATTTGAAAAACTCACCAATGATCAGCAACAGCTATTTGAGTCATTCCTGAGTAACTTTTATAAACGTTGGGAATATCCTGAAAGGCATATTCCAGTTAACGTAGCTGCTACATGGGACAAAAGTAGCGGAAAATATCTGAGAGTCGATTTTAAAGATGGTCAATGGTTCCACGTCAAAGGCCCGAATACTTGGTATTAAGATGTTAAGTGCCGAATTATTACTACAATATGCCTCGGTATGTTGGGTTCTTGGGGAAAGTTTGCTTATCTTTGAATTAAAGAAGATTTAACGAGTTATAATTTGTTGCTGAAGTCTATCTGTAAACCCAGGGAGAAAGTCGCAATGAGTAAACTTAGTTCTTACTGAAAAACCTTTTGAAAAGATTAAGTGTAGCTGTTCATGAATTTCTGTTTTAACAAAAGAGAGAATTGTTATTTCAACTAATAACGTTGGAGGAAGGATCTTTATGACATTGGATGAAAATGCTCTAAATCTTTTAACAATTGCTGGATTATCGTTAGTTGCCGCAGGATTAGGAATGTTGCTTAAACCCTTAGAAGTATTATGGTTCTTTTTAGGGTACTTTCTTAAACCATTGGGCATAACGGATACATCTGTTTTACAACCGACGGTTCTTACTTTAGGGAAAATTTTCGTTCTTGTGGGCGCGATAGTCTTATTACTAAACCTTCTCCCTAATCTCATGAATGATAAAACGGATAATGACCTTTAAAAATCCAATAAAGGAAGAATGAGTAGGGAAAGGTATATACTCACGCCTGCCTTCGTATTGAACCCATACTGGTCTTGGCATAGTGTGATAGATTATGATCTCTGTCTTTTTTCGGAACATCAGAAGATTTTTTGAATGCCAACCATCAGTACCAGGTAAAAAAGGTAAAAGATTTAACAGCATTATTAAGTTGATGAACGCAAGAAGGAATACAAAGATGAATAGGCTCTGCCAAAACAGGGATAGGTTTATTAAACTTAAGTGCGTAAAAAGAAAGCCAAAACATACGAAGGCTGCTAATAAGTTATTGGCGCTCCCCCCCAAGACGTAAAAAAATAAATGTTTGACCGGTAGAGGTGTATCCGCTAGCTCAGTAGTACCAGGACTCCCTTTTATCGGTATAACTAATGAAACTGATATTTTTATACCGCAAATTATAAAAGTCCTTTTTAAATGAGGGCCAGAAGATCCAATTCTGACGGATTTAGCAGGTTGACCGATCAACAGGCTTCCAATTACGTGTCCTAACTCGTGAATTAACGTGGATAGCCAAATTGATAGATAAAATGAAAAAAGCAAATAGATACCAATACATAAGATGATGATAAATACTTTTTGCTGTAATAAAACTCGACTCACGCCTCCCATCTCTACATATTAATTATCTTATATCCCCTAGCAAGATATTAACCCTAGGAGGTGATATTACAATTGACTAATTGGTTCCAAATGCAATATAAGAAATTTTATTTCAAAATGCCACAAATTCTTTATGATGGGTGAATGCTATGTGCGATGGATGTGATTCTTTTCCGGGCGGTTGTTGTTCACCAGCGTGTCTGACGGGAGAAGAAAATCGGGCTGAAAAATGGAGGAGCAATAAAGGCGACAGTTTATCAAATCTCAGGTCGGTGAATGGTTTTTCGGGAAACTACCCAAAGTGCAACAGCAACTATTGGAATCGTTTCTGGATAATTTTTATAAGCGCTGGTCATATTCCGAAAGGCATATTCCAGTTAAAGTAGCTGCCACATGGGACAAAGGTAGCGGAAATTATGTAAAAGTCGACTTTGAAGATGGGATGTGGTTACACGTCAAAGATTCGAATACTTGGTATTAAGTTTAATCGCGTACTCATTGTAAATACATGAAGGGGTGCTAAGGCGCCTTGGTAATGTACCAAAGCCTTACGGACTCTACCTATAGCATAAATCCAATGATGGAGTCGACCAAAAGGCAAAGGTTATAAGTCCATCGAAAAATGAGAGAATAATCCAGCGATTTTGTTGAACAAGTTTCATAACGACCAATACTCCTTCTGTGCCACATATTACCATGTGTTGGCTGTATTTTCTATACTCTTTTTTAAGGAACCAATCTTAGACAGCGTGAAGATACATAACGGATCATCTTTTAGAAGATCAAAAAACTCAAATATCGAAAGGAGTTGGGTCTCTTTGAACCGTCTTCCAATTCTCGCCGTTGATGTAGGGTACAAAAAAGTAAAGTATGTATCCCATCAGCACGAAGGCATTTTCAACGCAGTCATCGCCCCTGAAAAAACCGTTATGAGTGACACTTATTCTGCAGTTACAAAGTCAACTCCAATAATTGTTGATGGAACAGCTTATTGGTTTGGGAAAGATGCTCTTTATCAACCAACAGCTGTCACGTCGGCCAAGAATCAACGCATGACCACTGAGTTAGCTAAAGTTTTAGTGGCTGCAGCTGCGTGGGAGTCCAGTCTAGAAGGAGACATTTTTCTTTCCACGGGGTTACCTTTAGATTTATTCAAAGATGAGCAAGCGATCACAGAAAAAGCTTGGTTAGGGCAACAATTGACGATAGAAAAAGGTGGAACCCGACGAAAAATCCATATTAAAGCGGTAGAACTTTTACCCCAGGGAATCGCTGCTTTGTTATATGCACTATCCTTAAAAACTATAGCAGAAAAGTGGCCAACTTCAGGATTAGTTACCCTTATTGATTTAGGAGAAAGGACGACAGACGTGGCTACGGTCCGGGCTGACACATTAGAGCCAATTAGAGGCCTATGCTTTTCGATTGAAGTGGGAGTTCGAGACCTCAAGCAACAGATACTTAGAATAGCTAAGCAAGAGCTTCCCCTAATTCCTGAATTCATGGCTGACGATCTCCTTAAAACAGGTACCGGAATATACCGCCGACAACGTTATGATTTTACACAAGTCAGAAGGGATAGCATTGAACAATTCGCTCATCAAATCGTTGGAGAATTGCAGACGCGGTTTGCGGCCAGCGATTCCCTTATAGCGTTGGCCTTATTAGCGGGAGGCGGAGCTGAGGTTCTCGGAGAGACTATTTCACGTATCTATGATGCTGAAGTTATAGAGGAGCCGACTATGGCAAATGTCTTGGCATATTATCAAAAAGCCGCCGCCCAAAAGTTTTTCAGTTAAGTATCGTAGCTTGGTATTTTGAACCAAGGAGTGGTTATTATGCAGAAGGAGGACAGGCCTGGCAGTTTTCCTCTGACAATTCGTTTTACAAGAGAGAAAGACACATATTATGATCAGCTTCTTGCCGCACCCGATCCAAGAAAGTTCATTAAATCTCGCCTTCAAGACGCAGCCACTCCTAGTGTTAATTCTAACTATAAACCGAGAGATCCGTTGGAACGAATCGCGGATAGCTTAGAACAAATCGTAAACCTCTTAAAAAATGGATGTGTTCCATCAAACCATGGGCCTATCGAAGCCGCGATTGACAATGACGCTGATAATATCAGGGAAGAACCGGTTTATAAAACAGAATTATCAAAACGATTTTCCAACATTTTAGGAGATGCTCTCAAATCGAAAGATTGGTCCGGTTTTTAAAGGGGGTGGAATGTTGAGTATTCAAGAACTTCAGAGATTTCAAAACTATAAGTTTCGAGTAGAACATTTACTTTCTGCAATCGATAAGCTTGAAAAGAAGCTAATGAATTTACGAATTGGGTATCAGATCTTACTAAGAGTCGTAAAATTCCAGGTGTCTCGGAGAACTGTCAAAATAACAGCCTATCGAACGTCCCATCAATTGTACCAAGAAATCATACACCTGCGGAGTCTTCTGAATTCTGAGCGTTATCAATTATATTACAGCTATTACAATACGGCGAAAACAATTGAAGGCAAGCTGAAACTTATCGAAAAGCAGAATGAGCGTCAGAATTTTGGGCGGGAGGCTCTAAGAACTATTAAGTATATCAAAACGACGTTTCGTCGGAAGGTAAAGGTTACTTCGAAACGTAAAGGAGTTCGCAGTCTAGAGGATCGTACCAGATTGAGAGTCATCTATGCTGATATACAGGACATTCTAACATATTTGGAAACTGGAAGCCCTCCGCCATTAAGGAGAGACCTTTCAAGAAGAAGCAGAAAGCAGCGGGAAGTTTTCTTTAGCTCAATGACAGATTGGAAGCTGGAACGAATCCTTGTTTCAAGAGAGTCGGTCATTCGACCCAATCGTAATCTACCAGAGAATCGAATACTGGCATATTACTTAGGTCATTTAAGTGAGCGTGAACGTGAGGCCTTTACTCTTCATCACGGCCAAGGATTAGCGGTTGGAGAAGTGGCTAGAATTATGAGATGTACTGTTGGCACGATCGATCAGCTACTCTTTAGAGCCCATCGAACGCTTGAACTGGTTAAGCAACGTGGAGAACCTCCACCAACATTGTTTTGACCCATAATCCATACCAAAAGGAGGTATAAACATGGGGAATTCACTCACGAGTTTTCCTTTCAAAATGACAACTGATGAACTGTCATCATGGGCAAAGGGAGCTTTTCATAGTGGAACAATGTATAAACGGGTCGTTAACCGTAAGAGCATTGAAGATATTTATGTTCTTGGAGTTTATCGTAACTGGATTAGCATACAGGGGATAGGTAACGATCATTGCGTACAACTTGGAAATTTGCTGGCCAGAGAGGAAGAATTATACGTACAAAATGAAAAGGGTCAGTGGAAACTTGTTCACCCATTTTTTCGGTATGATCTCAAGGTTGAAAGTATAGAGAGACAACATGAAACTACAGAACAATTAGAACTCTTTGCAATGTAATAAGTAACCGGTTGCCTGAGCGAACGTTAGGCGTAACGATTTTTAGGAGGTGAAAAAATGCTTTTGCTTTTTGATGCCAACAACGTGGTTGCAAGATATTTTTACGGAAGGCCACCAGTTTTTGATGCCAGAGGACATAATATTCATGCAGTTTCGGGCATCGTTAATTTAGTCCTACGATATTATGCAGCTTATAGGCCTAGTAGACTTATCGTCTGCTGGGATTCTGAAGGGGTAACATTTCGCCACAAACTTTATCCCGACTATAAGGCAACCAGAAAACCTGCTCCAGCAGAATTAATAGAGCAAATTCCACGTGCTAAGAAGGCACTGGAGAACCTTAATATTCCCCAAATTGCAGTCAATGGCTATGAAGCAGATGATATTATCGGGACACTCGCTTCAAAATCTGAAGATGTTGTTAGGATTGTATCCGGAGACAGAGATCTGTTTCAACTTATTAGTCGAAACATAACGGTCGATTACCTTAGAGCCAGAAAAGGCCCACAGCCGTTGACCCTGCTCAGACACGAAGAAATCTATGGAATTGACCCAGGACAATGGGTGGATTTTAAAGCTCTGGTTGGCGATCCGACCGATAACATTCCCGGAGTTTTGGGCATCGGTGAAAAAACAGTTTGGCCATTATTAAAACAAGGACTTACTCTAAAAAATCTTCTTGAATATCCGGATATTCTACCGGTTAAGGCGGCAAGGAAATTATTGGACTGCAAAGAGAAAGCGTTACTAAGTTGGGAACTTACTAAAATTAATTGTTATGTACCGTTGGAAATGCCATTAAACTTTGTGGTCGATGTTCAGTCACCGTTATCACAAACAACATTACGAATTCTTGGCGTAAAGAATAAAATCGCATAATCAGAAAAAGGTGTTAAGAAATGAAATCGAAACGAGAGGACCTTATACATTCTATTTCGATGATTAGAGATTCAAAAGACTTGCCGAGTTTGAATAATATCGATGATTTAAGGGTCGTGATGAAAATGAATCAAGAATGTAGGGAATGCAGCAGGAGCGTTTATCATTATGGCCAATGTACGGGCCGAGCCAGTGCGACGCCCTGCTTGATATTCAAGCAAAAAGCATTTATTAACCCTGTAATGTAAGGCTTACAGTTTAATCTAAACTCTTAAATTTGGGAGTGAGACTATGCTAAATTTCCAGAAGGAAATCGAACGGATACTTAAACAAGCTGGTGATTATCCTTCTTTCAGGCTGGATGAAGAGTTTTCAAAAATCTTCCGGATCTCGGACGTCCTTTTAGAGGTAAGTAAAACAAAGGATGCAATAGCCATAATCATTGGGAGTGCACGTTTTGAGTTTCTGAGTCTTCCTTACAACTTAGCTTGGTACCCAATACAAGTTATTGAAGGTGATGAGGTGATATCCATTGTTATAAATTACGAGAACGGACGCGCTTATAGTGCCCGAAACTGGCTTGATTTCTGGGATAAAGCTGAAGAAGTGGCGAAGAATATCACGGATACGGATCCAGAGACTTTGGTATTAGAACATAAGCAGATAGCTGAAGGAATTGCATTTGAGCAAATGTCTTTATGGTTATAACTAATGAATTTAGAAGAATAAGGAGTTTAAAACTATGTCTGAAGAAAAAAGTGCGTCGACTCTTTGCCAAAATATTAGAACGTATCAGGATGCTCGAGGGTGGGAATATTTCGTCCGGCCTGGAATTGGTGGTGATGTCTTTAAGACGTTTTATCGGAGACTTGGCAGTAAGAAGGAACGGGGTTACACGCATCTACCTTGGAGGCACAGCTTCGGCGAAGCCTTAAGGGACCTCGAGCAATTAGCAGCTCTAAAAAAGTGGAAAGCAGTGTCAAGCTTACTAATCAATATACGTTTTGAAATTCGTGAGGGGGACAAGTTGTGAATACTTATGCGATTACACTTTACGATACACTTGAGATTGTGAGTAATGTTCTCCGGCGAAGAGAAGGTTGATTAAGAACGGAGGTTAAAGAACTACATATGAAAGAGCAAGAAAAAAATGTCGCTTATAGCGAAGCGGCTGAAAAAGCAGAATTTAAATGTAAGCATTGCGGAAACGAGCGAATTCAAAGCAGAGATAATTATTGTTGTATCTGCGGAAATTTGGTTAAAGATAATCCAGTAATCATTGATTATTTTTCTCAAAAACAATAGGGCATATTAATTCCTTTTTAAAGTATGTGGTTTCGGTCCTACACTCAGGACAATAACAAGCATTTTCGGCGCAAGATATTCTATCTTCGTAATTGTTGCAGTTGAAAGGGTGATTAATGCTATGGAAAAGGTGATTTCTTTAAGTGAATATGCCATTGAAAAGTCACTAGAAGAATTGAAAAATAGAGATTTACTACGTTTGGAACCCACAGCAGAAGATAATGAATCAATGAAAATTCAGTTGAATCCAATGCCTATATGTTCTGAGTTAAACTATATCAAGCGTATTCAATACCCAAATTATCTGTTGAGTATCGCCCAAGATAAGGACATAGAGGGTGGGGCTATTCTAATGTATGCCATGCATACATTGGCCGTTAAAGATTTGGAACGTTTAGCACTATTGAATAGGGCAAAGAAAATCAGAGTAATAAGTTTTTCGGAGGTAAAGGAGGAAGCAAGTTCTTATGCAATCACGAAAATTCAATACAAAGCTAAGGTAAATAATAAAATTTCAATATTTACCGCTAGCATCCAAATTGCTCAACTCCAGTTTATGTGTGGTATCTTAGATGCCAACATTGATTTGGAAAAGTCCATCATGGAAAAAAATGGTCATTACCTAACTATAAGCGATGATGCAAGGGATCGTTTACTGTCTTTAGCAAAAAACTATGGGCTAAATGTTATCTGTGGCGACAATCAATTGTTCTATGAAAAATAAGGTGAGAAGAAAAAATGAAGGTCATGCAATTAAGACAAGAAAATGAGAATTTATATTTATGAGGAAGATGAGTCATGAACGAGTGTTATTTCTGCCTTCTTCGTAACGACCACGGTGGAAAATGCGAGGGTAAAATAAGCACTATTCCATGCCTACTATTCAAGCGAGATCCACGTGGTTGCAAAAAATATCTCGAAAACATAAAATTTGACGTTCCCTTTGGAATAAACATCCCGGAAATAGGCAAGGAAACTACCGACTGGACAATGCGAGGGGTAGCTAAAACATTGACTATCACAAACATTCGCAAGGTGGAATGGCATACCAATGCCAAGGGGTTACATGGAGTTCATTTTTGGGTGGATATTTGGTACTGGTCAGACGAAAATGGAGAATTACCACCAGAAAGGCCGAAGCTGAGGCTTGTTAAGAACGAGGGAGAGCAAGGAGTTGAAAAACTAAGTTCCCGTAATAGACACCAGTTTACTCACTAGTAGTTAAGATCTTTTTATCTCAACAAAACTGTTTTTTAACAAAGCGGCAACATAGGACTACAAAAAAGGCATAACGGGAGGAAGTGGAAATAATGGCGTGGATACCAAGTAACCAAGAAATTGCTAGACATCCAAAGACTAAACGGTTAGCCAGACTACTAGGAGTATCTCTCCCAACAACGGTCGGGCACTTACATTTTTTATGGTGGTGGGCGCTCGATTTTGCTCAAGACGGTAATTTAACTGAGTTTGATGCTTTCGATCTTGCCGCAGCCTCTGAATGGGATGGGGATGAGAAAATGTTTGCAGTGGCTCTAATAAGCTCCGGCTGGATTGATGGCAATCCTGAGGATCCTGATGGACCGAAGCATATTCATGATTGGAAGGAATATACTGGAAAACTCATAGAGAAGCGCGAAGAAGATGCGGCAAGAAAGAGAGAGGATCGAGAAAAGAAACGATTGCAAAAAACGAAGCATTTCAAAATACCATCAGATACTTCATCGTCATCCACAGAAAAAATTCCACTTCCAAATACCTCGATGTCCCAGGAAAATCCCTTGCCTTTGGACGAATCATCCTGCATTGGTCCAAAGGATGACAAGGGGTCGTCGGTTGGAGTTCCGTTGGATGGGGAGCCTGTAATTTTAGTACGTCCAACGGACGTCCAACGGACGTCCGTGAATAATCCTGAGCCGTCCAACGTAACACTAACACTAACAGTACCAGAATATAAACCAATTATTATTGATGATGATGATGATGCACGCGCGCGAACTGAGAAAATGGAAACAGACGCGGGAATCGGAAATCTTGCTATAGAGTTCGCCATGGAAAATTGGGGTCGTGACCTTGTTCCATTCGAAAAGGCCAAAATTATTCAACATTGTCTTGATTTGGCGAGAGATGGTAGTTGCGATCCGGATGGAATGTTAATTAAAGCAATCGAGCGAAGTCTTGATGCAGACAAGAAGCTGCCCTATGTCCAATCGATCATAGAAGATTGGCGACTTAACGGAATTATCGATCATGCAGGATTAGCCAAACTTGATGGGGATCGTAAAAAGGCACGTGTTGAAGATATCAAGCGCCGAGGTAATAAAGAAAGAGGGCGTACCAGAGATACAGGGCATGCGTCGCCTTCCGGAGTCGCTCTCAAGGGTGAAAAGTACGCAAATTTTTATCTCTGAAGGTGTATTTCTGGGCAAACGACAAAATAATCCATAAACGGTACACTCATAAATAATTTAGGATGCACTTGCCTGATGACTTATACTTGCTTGATAAAAACGGCGCGAGTGAGAAAAATGGGCAAATCGTATCCGAATTGGGGAAATTCGTATTCCAAATGATGAGAACTATGCACAGGGGAATATAGGGTCTCCCTAAAACTACAAGTAATTGTCTAAGCTTAGAAGTATAATGATTAGGGGATATGAGGGGGAAAGTGAAGCTTGGAAACTTTGGTTTTAAACTCTTAATAGTTTATGAGCTAAGTTCGACAGATACCTTTTTGATAATCCCTCTAACGCATTGATAACATGCCAATAGGTGCCTGCAAAAGAATATACCGGCACTAAAGATAGAGAGGGGTCGAAATAATGAGTAAAACTACCAAGTCCGAAAGTACGAAGACTACGCTTCTAGCAAAGCAAATAAAATGTGTTCAGTGTCAAAGCCGTGGAGTAAGAAAAATCGGAACAAGTCATTATTTCTGCGCGGAATGCTGCACGGAGTTTACAATTTTCGGAGACAGCGTGACTATGTACTCAATTAGTACCGATGGAGGCTTGCTAAAAATAAGTTAAGGGTTATTGAAAGAGGGAAAGGCGAATGATCCACGTTCTAATCGTAATTGGTCTTATGGTGGCCCTGGCCGGCACAATGACATGGGCTCAAGAAGAGAGGGATTAGAGTGAAAACGTTAGGTTCCGTGGGTACCCGCAGCCTATTGTTTGGAGTGCACCAGTTCTTGTGGCATCCTTTCACTGTCTGGTTAGCGTGGAGAGAGCTTTATGGCCCGCCAAGCTGGAAAGAAACCATTTGCATAGTCCTTCATGATATAGGTTACTGGCACAAGAAAAGTATGAATGGCAGCGATGGAGTGAATCATCCGGAAGCTGGTGCGGAATTGGCTGGTCGACTTTTCGGAGAAGAGTGTCGGCAGCTCGTACTTGGTCACAGCCGCAGCTATGCCCAGAGCTATAACATGAAACCCAATAAACTTTGTTGGGCGGACAAGCTTTCGATTAAATATGAACCTTGGTGGCTCTATCTGCCTCGTGCTTGGATGAGTGGAGAGCTCATGGAGTACCGGGGCATGGCCGATCAAACAGGATTTATTAATAAGAGGCAGCCCCATCGAGAATGGCTCAGCCGGTTGAAAGAGCAGATGATTGAGCAAGCCTATGAAGAAGTAGAATTGGCAGGGCTAATGTCCGGCCCAGAATGTCGATACCCATATTCGATAAATCGGTCCAGTGAATATATGTAATACGAAACAAGGAAGGGGTAATATGGAAAACCTATTACCTTGCCCTGAGTGTGGAGGTCAACCAAAATTAAGTTCACTAGAGCCTGAATATCAAAATATGAAGTATTTTTGCGGTGTTCACGTTGCTTGTGGTGACTGGAAAAAGACAGAAGCATTGGCGGCAGTAGATTGGAATAAACGCGTTCAAGAGTACAAAGACGCTTTACAAAGAATTAAGACTCCCGGCACACCTGAGTTTTTAGAAATACAAGGGAATTTAAAGGCATATGTTTGTTGCGAAGATTGTGGGTATATGACAGATACTATGACAATGAAAGATTTGATATTTAAGCTTAGCATGGATGGCGGTTATATTGTAAGTGATAAAAATGGTGGATATTTTAGTCAATGCCCAAAATGCGGAAGTGAAAAGTTATCACTCGAAACTACTTAATTACACACTATTGACTGGAAATCTTACCAGTAATTTCTACCATATAATCTGAGGAGTTCCTCATTATGAATTTGAGAGACAAAGCAGGTAGAAAACCTCTTGCAATTTTCTCGAAACAGAGCGTTAATGGACACACAATCATAGGGGACTCGAACATAGGGGGTAAAAATGGGAGATAAAAAGCCAATCGAAGAGACGCTAAAAGGGCTCCTGGACACGGCGATCGCTCGGATGGAGAAAATTGGGGGACAAGGCCCTAAAGCAGAAATAGCCAACATCCGAGAAATTAATAAAATCAGAGAAATGTACATGGAGTTGGTTCGGTTTTGGGGAATGGAAGAGGGTTGGATTGCATCCTTCAATGAGATTGACGAAGCATTTGGGCTGAAATAGAACCAAGGGAGCGAATAAGATGGCACAGCATCCCGTAACATCTATGACACCAAACTATAGAAAAGTCCAGACGATCGACGGTACGATCTTTGAATTACTTGCTGAAAATGAATTAATAATTTATGCAAGAAAAGCACCACAATTTTTGAGGTGCTTTTCTTGCATGTGGGAGACGAAGTTGATAAAATAACTATAGAACATACGTTTTGAATATATTAAACAAACGTTCTATAATTAGCATTACGAGGAGTGAGGATAATGAATAGTCCGATAAAATGGATGGGTGGAAAATTTCGCTTAAGAAATAGGATCCTAGAGATGTTGCCCCAAGATCATCTTTGTTTTGTTGAAGTATTCGGCGGAGCAGGATGGGTACTCTTCGCAAAATCCCTCTCTAAAATAGAAGTTCTGAATGATGTCAACGGAGAACTTATTAACTTTTTCAAAGTCGTTCGTGACAAAACGCAGGATTTTATTCGAGCATTTGAATATCTTCTGGTCTCCAGGCAGATTTTCGAAGAGTATAAAAGAGCAAATCCGCAAGAATTAGATGATATAGAACGGGCCGTCCGATTCTATTATTTAGTGCATTTCAGCTTTGGGGCAAGGATGCAAAGTTTTATCATTAGTCCTACCGGCGTTAGACTTGTCCTTAAGACCTTGGAACAAGAAATAAAGCAGACTAGAGAAAGGCTCTTAAATACCATCATTGAAAATCGGGATTTTGAGAAGTTAATTTTAAGTTACGATCGACCCTCTACATTATTTTACTGTGATCCTCCCTATTATGGCTTGACGGGGTATAGTAGCCAAGGGAGTAGGGTATTCACAGTAGAGGATCATATCAGGCTCAGAGACGTTTTATCTCGCCTCCAAGGCCGATACTTACTAAGCATTAATGACCATCCAGATATTAGAGAGTTATATAACGGATTCAATATCGAAGAAGTAAGCCTTCGCTATTCCGTTTCTCGGAAAGATAAGAGTACTTTAAAAAAGGAACTGCTTATATCGAATTACTATAATAGCAATATAGCTAATAGCCAAATAGCTGCTTAGAGGTAAGAACATGAACATAGTTATGAAGCCAGTAGATATGATCGCCTATTTTTCGACGGATGGATCCCCCAGGCCCATGAGATTTCGAGTCAAGGACAAAAACGGAGAATATGTGGCCATCAATATTGATCGAGTATTGACAAAATCAGAGGAAAAAGTTGGACGGAAAAAGTGGCTCCTGTTCCGATGTGAGTGCATTGTTAATGAGCAAAAAAGACAAGCTGAGTTTAAGTACGAAAATGGAACCTGTCGATGGTTACTGTATAAATTCTAAAAAATTTTCATGACCTTAAAAAAGCGTAAATGAAATGGAATACAGTTGGAGAGCTCAGGATACTCTTACGTACGTTAATGCTTCACATCTTTCAGACATAGCGGGACTAATTTAACAAGACTATGTAAAATATGTAAGGAACTTCATAAGAGGTTCCTTTTTTATCTAAAGTTTATAAAGAGTGAAAAATTATTCGGTAAAAGCCCCATGACTCTCTTCATTTCCGGTTAAGAGGAATTTCATTAGAATAGATCGAACCAAATAGAAATGTGTGCGGAATTTGAAATTTATAAAATGACATAGACTAAATAATTTATTATCGAAAGCTAATTATTTCATTTATGAACATTATGATTAATAATGGTAAAATCTGATAGACTGTAAAAAGAAAGCTGGTGTTAACTAATGTTAGAAATGGAAAAACCTCGAATAGAGTGTGTTGAACGTTATGAGAACGGTTCTTATGCCAAATTTGTCGTTGAACCTCTCGAAAGAGGATATGGTATAACAATAGGTAATTCTTTGAAACGTGTTTTACTATCCTCTTTACCAGGATCAGCAGTTACAACCATCAAAATAGACGGAGCACTCAAAGCATCTTCAAAAATTCCAGGGGTTATGGAAGACATTACTGACATAGTTCTTAATATAAAATCTCTTGCTTTAAAGGGGTATACGAATGAACCCAGGGTTATTCGTCTGGAATCCCAAGGAGCAGGTGTCGTTACAGCAGGAGATATTATTTGTGATTCAGACATCGTGGTCCTAAACAAAGACTTGAAAATAGCAACGTTGGACAATGCTGGACGGCTGAGTATAGAAATGACGGTAGAACGCGGTTACGGCTATGTTTCTGCTGAACAAAACAAAATTCCAGACGACGGAGTTATTCCGATTGACTCCATATTTACACCGATATATAAGGTTGACTATATGGTGGAAGCTACGCGAGTTGGTCAAATTACAGACTATGATCGGTTAACCTTGGAAACATGGTCAAATGGCAGCATATCGCCAGAGGAAGCTACTAGTAGGGCGGCAAGAATACTAAACGATCAGCTACTTCTTTTCACGAAGCTCAATACTGCATTTGCTACTGGTGAGTCAACAGAAGAAATAAAGAAAGAATCAAAGCAGGATAGAAACCTTAAAATGTCAATTGAAGATCTTGATTTGTCCATGCGTGCATACAATGGCTTGAAACGAGCGGGAATCAACTCAGTTAAAGATCTAACCAGAAGGGCAAAAGCAGATATGTTTAAAGTTCGCAACCTCGGTCTTAAGTCATTAGAAGAGATTGATTTCAAGCTTAAAGAGTTGGGATTATCGTTTCAGCATGAAGAGGACTAAAAAATCAAAAACAAACGCTCGTTTAAAGGGTCGTTCAAGCCCTTAAAAACACTTTGGTAATATTATAGGGGGGCGGCCCCTTTAACCCAATACGGGCGATTCTAACGTTTATATTTATAAGCCAGAGCATTATTATAGCTGGAGGCGCAAAAATGATAATTAAAAGTAAACTGCAAGACGCGTACCTAGATCAACTACAAACCACAAAAACACCAGTCATTGTTCATTTACTAAGTGGCGTCCAAATCAAGGGTAAAATTATTGGGAATGACATATTTACCATAGTGTTAGAATTTGAAGGAAAGCAACAAATGCTTTTCAAGCAAATGATTTCGACTATATCACCACTTCGCCCCGTCAACCTAATGGAAATACAATCTAGTCAAAAACAAGGAAAATAGAACAAAGATAACAATCAGCGAGGACAATATCCATGCTGAGAATGAGCTAAATTAGCTTAGAGGAGGAAAAGGAGAGGACGTTTACAACATTTATAGCAAAAACAATAGGACCGATAAATTACGTCAAAGACGCAATATGTTACCGGCCTGCTCTTGGACAGGATCGGTATACGCTTCGGGTTAATTATTTGAAACCGGCTAAGATCGTCCTTAAAATCTGGCCGTCCATCTTCACTTGATCTTACGATTTCACCGTCTAATATCGTACCCGGCGGAACTTGTTGATCCATAAGCTCTGGGAAGCGATCTGTGACCTCATTATTATGCCTTGAGAAGAATCTTACATCTCCTATAGTTGAATAGAGAAGGCGAATCCCATCGAGCCCAGGCAATTATCGTCGCCAAAGGGACCATCCGATTACCAATGCCTATACAGAGTGCTTAAATGGGCTTATAAGAGTCATGAATCGCATGGGCAGAGGTTACTCCTTTGATGCTTAAAAAAGGCTTAGCATGGTAGATGTTTGATGTCAGGTGGAATTGTACACTTTGGCCCAGTACCAGCGTAGCTGTCACTTCGCTGGTACTGGGCCAAATTATTAAAATTTAAAAGTGATTTAATTAATAATTTCATTTATAAAACTAGCTCTTTCATTTTCGTCTGCTGTATAAGGAACGGAGATGAAACGCACACCATTTGCTTTTTTTAAAATATCTTCATACTCGTCGAAAGTATTGCATAAGGGAACAGAAGACTTTCCAGAGTTAAATAAAGCAGATATTTCACTTCCTATATCAATATTATGTTTACTAAATTTTAAATACTCGTCTACTGTAATATTAGTGGGTTTTAAAGGTTGCTTTAGTTCGGATTCATCATAAAAATACAAAAGATATTTAATTTCTGTCAATTCATCATCTTCTTTTTTAATATAACCTTGATAACCTAACAGTTTACCATCTTCAATAACCAATCTTACCATATCATTAGCTATGTACTCGCCATTAATAATTGAATTTCTCTGTACCAATCCTTTACCGTGCCCAGTCACTAAGACACCTTTACCATTTATCATGTCTAAATCTGCATAAAATACATTTTCTGACATTAATGCGGCCTCCTATAAATAATAATTTATTGTATTGTATTCTAATTCTTACTAATTATCAATATACTCCAAATAAGCCTTATTAACCTCCGTTTCTTTCTATAATTGGGGTAGGGCCAAAATAACGTAAAACCCACGCTAAGGCAGATATTGGAAGCAAAAAGCCATTTTCCCTTACTCTAAGGAAAAATGGCTTTTTGGTGCTTGCATCTTTCTAATAGACATCACCACGATTGTCGATAGTCAATATATAGACAAATTGTTCGGTATGGTTAACGTCGAAAATTACTCTGTAGGTACCAACTCGTAATCGCATTAATTTTCCTCGGCCTTTTAGAGGCTTAATATCACCAATCGGTGGACGAATGGCTAAGCCTGTTAATGCTTTACGAATACGTTCCTGAATAGCCCTTTCCTGCTTAGCAAGAAATTTAACAGAATCACGGCTTAATGTCAGTTGGTAAATTGAGTTCATGCATTGCATCCTCCCATGACACGAATTCCGTGTTGTTCATTTGTCGTTCTTCTTCTTCACTCAAGGGTATATCGTCCGGCTCCATTAGGTCAATTTCGTCCCAATCTGTCCGCTTAGGACTATTTGTTAAAAACTTCAAAAAATCATAAGCAGATTGCTTAGCCTCTTCCGGGAGTATCTTTACCAGCTTAAATAAATCATCATTACTGATAGCCATGAAAACGCCCCCTATCTAATGTCCGCTAATATACATTAGCGGTTATGTAATATATCCAAAACTATATCTTGATGTCCGCTAAGGTTTCGATTAAGATAAAATTATCATGTCCGCTAAGGTAAGTCAAGGCTTAGGAGGAATTGCTGTAATGAATTTATCTGTCCAAGGGGAGTTGCTTATTTCTAAATTTATTAATACGTTAAGCATCCAGGAAGATTTAAAACCAAAGACGTTAAAAGAATATGCTAGTGACCTGAAACAGTTTGTCGGTTGGTTTGAGTCTCCTGAGTATAAGGAAGAAACTATTATTTTCAACATTGAAGATGTCTCCACTCCAACATTAACACGGTATCGGGAGGTAATGCAAAAGATCACTGTACTTAAACCGGCAACGATTAACCGGCGGCTTATAACCCTTAAGAGATTTTTTGATTGGGCTATTACAGAGGGTATTATTCGGCGGGATCCATCCAAGCCAGTTAAGCTTGTTCCGGAAGAAAAGGTTAGTCCACGGCAAATGACTGATAAAGAAGAAGCTGCATTAGTCGCGGCAGCCGAGCAGAACGGATCGACCAGAGACCATGCAATTATCATTCTCATGTTACATACTGGATTACGCTCAATGGAAGTATGCAATTTAAGTCCTAGCGATATAACTATTGGGAAGCGTAGCGGGCAACTTATCGTTCGTTCCGGAAAGCGTAATAAACAGAGAGAAGTTCCATTAAACTCAACATGTCGAGCTATTCTGGAAAGATACATAAATGAACTCTCACAGAATAGTATATACTTGTTTCCTTCGGAAAAAACGGGTAATAGACTAAGTGAGCGAGCTTTAAGACACGTGATACAAAAATACATGAAAATCGCTCGAATCGAAGGGCTAAGTGCTCATGATCTAAGGCATCGTTTTGGTTATGTTATGGCAGGAAACACGCCTTTACATAGGTTAGCGCAGATTATGGGTCATGACAGTCTTGATACGACGATGATCTACGTGAAAGCGACCCGTGCTGATTTGCAAGCCGAAGTGGAGAAAATATCATGGGAGTAGTGGGTGATTTGCCTTCTAGCAGACTTCAATTAAGTATTATAAGGTGAGTGTCCAGTATGGTGTTCTACTACATAATGAGTAGTTTTTATTATGTATTCGCCTTTACCTCCAATAGCTTCGAGGTCGTATTGAATAAGGAATGTATATTTTTTCCAGTATGTTCTGCTATAAATATCCATATAGCTAAATGCGAATTCAACTTGTAACTTGACCTACTCAAAAGTATTACATATAATAAAGGTAATACTTTTGAACGGAGGGGTATTTATAATGGCAAAACAACTTCTCTCTGGTAAGTTAACTAGCAAAGGACAGTTAACTATTCCAGTTGAACTAAGAACTCTTTTAAACATTAAAGAGGGAGATAGATTAGCTTTTGTCTTAGATGAGAACGAAAGAATTATTGAAGTTCAGCCTAAAACTAAAAAGTCAATTCGTGGGGTAATGGGAGCATTGAAGTCCACCTCCTCTATAGATGTAGATGTTGCAATTGAATTAGCTATAACAGAACGGGCAAAAGCACTTGCCAGTGGTTTAAAGGAGTCGGAAGATGAATAAGCCGATGATAGCTGACACCAACATCCTGATTCGTTTATTTGTAAAAGATGATGACGCTCAAATCGAACAATTGGTACGACTTATTGAGCAAGGTGACACCACGTTTTGCATTCTGTCACTTGTTCTAATCGAAGCCTATTGGGTCTTACGTAAAGTATATGGATTTGATAAAGAATCAATTTTGCAAGTATTTGAGGATTTTGTTGAATCTGACGGAGTTGAACTCGAAGAAGAGATTCTGATGCAACGAATCTTAGTTCGGTTTCGTGAGGTAAACGTAGATTTTGTAGACGTTTACTTAGCCGAGAAATCAAGGAGTTTGGAGCTGCCAATATTGACTTGGAACTCTAAGGATTTTAGAAAGCTAGACTGTGAATTTTACAAACCACAAGATATTTCAATATGAGGTTTCGCCGATTTTGAGGGTATTTTCCTTAGTATTCGGTAGAAAGGTTTGGTTTATGAACCATGAAACTGAAAAAACTAAGTTGGTTAGTAATAGCCTTAATCGTATAGATACTGTTTGTTACGACGATGTACAAATCTGAGAATAGCGCATTCTAGGTGGAAATATTAAGGCAAGAAAAATGTTGTTCAAAAGTTAGCTAAAATTTAGACGATTGCACGAAGGAGAACGTTAAATGGACAAAAAACGTGTGATCAGACTGATCCAACATATAGATTTCTGGGGGATCCGTGAATGGGCAAAAGAGAATGACCTTGATTGGATTGTTGTTTATGGTTCTCAAGTTTATGGGGATCCAAAAGATGATAGCGACTTAGATATTGGCTTTGCAGGACCTATTAAAGGAATCACGGTACCAGGTCATTTAATTTCTGAGATGGAGGCTGACGAGCACCATATGGATGAAGTTAATGCTGGAGTGAGATACGGCATGTCGAAAGGACTTTTAATTTATCAGCGACAAGAAGGATTATTTAAAGAATTTATAGAAATGGCAAAAAAAGAATTTAGTGTATATAAAAAGAAAATAAAACAAGAACTTGAGGAGGATTTAGAAGAGGGATATATCATCATACAAGATGTTTAGTTCCGAGGAAGGTTCAGAAGAAATTCAGCAACTAGAAAAAAGGGATTTTGATCAAATCTGGAGATCTATAAGAGCTTTAGCTCAGGATCCATATGCGAATGCTACGCATTATATTTCTCAACATTGGCTTAAAATTAGGTTCGGAGATTTTCGAGTAGCGTTTGATATCGATGAACAAGGGAAAACCATAACTATAAGAAAAGTTGGACACAGACGGGAATTTTATGCGTAACGGGGGTTATGGCAACGATTCGTTCTTTTCATGTCATAGGCAAGGAGGAACTACCTAATATTAGGAGAAATTTGATATTATGGATTTAAAAGGAGTGAAACGAAATGTCAATTTGGTCGAATCTATCTTCGAAAGTAAATATTGACGAAGAAGTCCTGCAGCTTCGGGCTTTATCTTGCTGGATATTGACCGAGTTAGCAAAAACGGATCAAGAGATAGCTGGATATATTCAAAAATATGGAGTATCTTCACCAGAAATATTAGAGCAACAGATCAAGGACAAACGAGTTGATGGGCACCCAGCGTGGGAAGACACAATAGATTGGAGTAACCTTCAAGATTATAGAAAGGAATTGCTAGAAAGTTTAGCAAGTTCTAGAGGAAATAAACAAAATGATGATTGAAGAAATTGCCAATTTGTGTAAACTCGAATTTCCGTCTTTAATCGAAAAGGTTGAAATTGTCGATCCAAGACGTAAGCGTATTCGACTCACTTTATTTGATGGAAGTTATATTGATATTCACCAGAATGCTAACGGGCGCTATTCGTACCATTGGGAATGTGATAAAGGATTTTATAGATTTAATAATGCACCCCATTTTGATGATATAGAGACAGCCCCTCATCATTTACATATTTGCAAGCTAAAAGTTCTTCCCAGCGAAGTTAGGGGCGTTACAGAAGAAGACGTTCGAAAGGTATTGAAATTTGTTCATAAAAGGGTATCTAATTAACATCATTTTTTGACCATAGATAGAACTTGATATAATGAAATCTAGTTCGAGGGAGAAGGTAAATATTGGCAAACAATGTATTTCAATTTAATGACGTTTATACAATTTCAGATCCAATAAAAATAGTTTTTAATAATAGAGAATTTAGTTTTTTGTCAATTTATAATTTTTATAAATATGACGCTGAATCTTCCGATGATAGTGTGTATAAAGAAGTTTTTCCTGGAATTTATTTTCGTCAACAATCCGTTACTCCAAAAGGATTTTTTAACAAGATCCTTTATTTTATAAAAGAAAAAGAATTTGATTCTGATAGAGTAGTAAGTTTCCAGTTGCTTATTGAAAACAAAAGAGATTTTATTCAAGTGTATCGAAATTTAGATGTAGGCAAATATCCTAAATGGGATAATTCAGTCCCAGATGAATATGAATTAATTTATGAATCGGGGACTGAAAATGGTTGTGCGGGTTATTATTACATTGACCGATTTACTAGATTAAATTTACCCCGAAACTGGGAATTTCCTTACGATAAAGAAAAACGGTATATAGATACATCAAGAATTCCTCTTTATCCAGGACTTATAGGATCAGGGACAGGATGTATTCTCAAAAGTGTTTTTCATGCGCTTAATCTTGTTGATGCCTATAGTCAAAGCGAATATTCGCTCTTTACATTAGAAGAAGTTCTAACGGTAACTTCTAAAGAGAAACGATTTTTGGATATATGCAAACATTTTGAGCATTGCAATAAACTTATTAAAAAGCTGACTAACAATACCTACGATATCAACTATCATGATTATGAGCAAATTCATGTAGCAGATTATGACGGTGTCTATATTACGAGTGAAGGAAAACATAGGACCTGTATTGCAAAAAGATTTAATGTGCCCCAAATTTATGCAGTAGTTGTAAAAGGGGTTCCAAGACATCAGCAACAGGAAGAGAACGTGATCACTATTCAAAAGGTAAGACATAATAATTCGATTCAGAGAATTCTACATGATTGTTATAATTCATTTAAGAATATTGGGTTTAGTCAAGAGGAAACTAGGGAATTGTTAAGGGAAGGTGTGAGTGGTCTCCAACTTATTGAAAGAATCGAAACTAAACATGGTATGAACATATATGAATTAGCTATGAATTCACTATAAATTCACTATAAATTCACTATAAATTCACATAGGACTTAACTATTTTGAATAAGTCTATGAGCCAGCTGTACCAGCGACAGCTATACTGGAGGTTCCGGAAACACTCGGTATTAAGCATTAGGGGTACAAATAATTATTCAAAACAATTAGGACAATTGCCGTTTTTGTACTTTGGGCGAAGCGAAAGGAATTTTCTAATGTGGATTAAAAAAATGATGAGAATTAGGGCTTTTAGTCTAACTCTAATGGTCATGATTATTCTATCAGGGGCAGTAGTACCCGTGTCTGCTCAAACTATCAGTGAACCATACGTATCATCCCGCCTAGCGGGCCAAGACCAATACCAAACATCCGTTGTTGTTGCGGAGGCTTATAATAACTCTACATGCGACAATGTAATCCTTGCATCAGGTAATGATTTTCCTGATGCGTTGTCGGCCAGCATACTATCAAAGAAATTGCAGGCTCCTATTTTACTGGTTGGCACAACGGCAACTGCTTCTAATGAAGACTTTAATTATATCTCTGCACATGTGGCCAATACTGGAACTGTCTATATCATTGGTGGAACATCAATAATTGGAACAGACTTTGAAACAAAGCTTACTTCCATGGGTTACAGTAATATCAAACGTTTCGGTGGTACTGATCGCTATGACACGAATATGCTTATTGTCAATGATGTTAATGTTCCTCAAGGGACGCCGGTCTTCATTGCATCTGGTGAAAACTTTCCAGATGCTTTGAGTGTGTCTAGCTTTTCAGGGTCAAAACAATATCCAACTCTTTTGGTTGGAGCTAATTATTTTCCAGATAAAACAAAAAGCTATATTACAAAAGATAATCCATCTGAGGTTTATATTACTGGAGGAACGAGTGTCGTTTCACAAGACATGGAAAACCAAATTAAATCTTTGGTTCCTGGTGCGACGGTTACACGTCTGGCTGGAGATGATTGTTTTGGGACAAATGCTACAGTGTTAAACCAGTTCTCAGTAACTCCGCAGACTGTTTATCTTGCGAACGGAAATAACTTCCCAGACGCTCTGGCGGGGAGTGCCTTGGCCGCTAAGACTGGAGACCCAATCCTTCTTGTTAACAATCAAGTTTTGACGATTCCCTATGCTATTCAATCTTATCTACAAAAACTTCACGATTCAGGTATTCATCCTAATGTACAATCATTAGGTGGAAGGACTGTTGTTCCCGATATACTTATCCGCGAGGTAGAAAATACTTTAGATGGAAAATCGCCTACTGACTTTACCAATATCGCAGGGGGAGATAAAAACGGATATTATCTAGATTCTAGTGGACACGTCTGGGTATGGGGAAAGGCTGGTTGGGTTACGACTAAATCGACAGAGGGAACAGTTTATACTTGGGGCTCACAGAACACTCCTGTTCAAAAATCTAGCCTAACCCATATTATCGCAATTGCTGCTGGACAGGAGGGCGGTGCTTGCGCCCTTGACACATCCGGTCATGTTTGGGCCTGGGGAAATCTTAACGACCCACTCGACGGTCATGTGAATTTAGATGCCACCATCCAAGTATCTAACCTGAGTAATATTGTGGCAGTCGCTGGGGGAGGAAAGACTGGTTACGCATTGGACAGTTCCGGCCATGTTTGGGCCTGGGGATGGGGAGTTAGTGGTGAACTTGGAAATGGAAAATCGGGATGGGTGCTGTCAGAAAATAAACCATATTTTATAACAACCCCCGTACAAGTATCTGATCTAACGAATATTATTGCAATCACCGGGGGAGATCACGCTGCTTACGCCCTTGATAGCTCAGGACACGTATGGGCTTGGGGGAATGGTGGTGATGGCGAACTTGGTAACGGGACATCAGGATCGACTCTAACTAACGGATCATATTTTTCAGCAACCCCTGTCCAAGTATCTAATTTAAGTAATATTATTGCAATAGCTGGTGGATTTGCTACTGGTTATGCCCTTGATAACTCGGGTCATGTCTGGACTTGGGGAGACGGGGGGTATGGTGAACTTGGTAACGGAAAATCAGGATTTTCGGCAGACGGAATAAAATTATCACCATACTTTACAACAACCCCCGTACAAGTATCTGATCTGACGAATATTATTGCAATTGATGGTGGATTTAACACTGGCTACGCTTTGGATAGTTCCGGCCATGTTTGGGCCTGGGGGTTGGGAACTGACGGTAATCTCGGTAACGGGGCCCAAAATAATTCAGCTGTCCCAGTCCAGGTATCTAACCTAGCTGATATTGTCGCAATTGCTGGCGGATCGGGCACGGGCTATGCTACTGATAGCTCAAATCATGTTTGGGCCTGGGGAAACGGAACTAACGGTGAACTTGGTAACGGAAAATCAGGAGCCACGTTAAATGAGACATCCTATGGTACTACTATCCCCGTCGAAATCTCGAATCTTCCCCCAAACTGAACTATGACCTCCAAGAATTAGCTACAATATAAGTCAAAAATTAATTGTCATGTATTTGCCACCTTTATTATGGAGGTGTAAAGAAATGATATTAAAACTTTACCCAAAAATATGTTACAATGTAATCAACAGGAATATTTTGGAGGTGAGAAGGATGAGGAAGTTTGGGATGATCTTAGCATTACTCTGTATCCTAATAACTCTATTACCAGGTGCAGTCATGGCCACGACGTATAACAATGATGTACCAAGTGGATTAACGTTATCAGCTTGGACCGTTGGCCCAAACCAAGGCGGTAAAAATACAGTGATTAGCTTTTTATATACGGGAGGATTTAGAGCATCTAATGAAATAGATGCACCATTTGATTCTTCGTGGCACTCTCTTGATGATGTTCGGCCAATTCTTTTAGCCGAGCAAGAAGGATATGGTAATTATCTTGGAGGTACAAACGGTACTTTTGGAAGTAATATTAAATTTTCGGATAATGTTTTAGCTGCTATGAAGGTACAGAATTTCAACCCATCTCAAGTTGGTGGAGCGAATATTCCGCCCTCATCAACTACTCTTAACTCAGATCAGACATCCTGGCTACAGAAGATGGGCTATTCGGTTCAATCGACGAATCAGACCGTACCTACACAAACACAAGCGCCTACACCTGCCCCAGTGACGCAATCACAAACTCAGAACAATCCTCCTTCTCAAAGCACTTCTAGTAAGCAATCTAGTAGCGCAACAGTAATGACAGCGCAGCAAAGCAAGGCTAACACGTCAATATCACCAGTACAGTCTGATCCTGCGGTTGGTCAAACGGTGAAAACTCCGTCTGGTCCAATGACACAGGAAATGGTAGCAGCCGATAAAATATTATCCACACAAAATCCACCGAGCAGTAATCCGGCAAATATACCGACCAAGTTACCGATAAAAGAAGAAACACAAACGCAAAAAAATATTTGGTTATGGGTTGCAGCAGCGGTTACTATCTTCGCCTTTGCAGCAGTTGCCGGAAGAATGATTTATGTGAGACATCGAGTTGCTTAAAACTTAAAACTTAAAACAATTGTCAAGTGTTTGCCACCTCTCTTATGAAAGGAATTTTTATAAGAGAGGTGGTTTTATTTTGCTCAATAGGAAATGGTTTAGACTAATTTCATTTCTAACATTGCTTTTTCTCTTCATAGCATCATCAAATGTAAGAGCTGCAGACAATTACACCCATGATGCGGACATCTCAAGGGACAATACGGTCAACGATTCATCTTTTAACGGGCTTATATACAATAGCAATCCGTATTACGTCGAGATTTCTAAATGGAATGGCTATCAACAGTATTCATACACAACACCCGTAGTTGTAGGCAATAAACTCTACCAGTATACCTACGATGATTCAGATTATGGTCATTTGTGGGAGGTTGACTTAACTAAACCAGTTACGACCGGACAATACGCTTGGACCCCAGGAAATGGGATAACTCTAAATGCCAAAATTGTTCAAAACTTTTACGCCCCACCAAGTGGGCCTAATGGAGAAGTCAATTCCGGGGCGGGTGTTTCAGGCCCAACCATTACTAATGGTTATTTGGCAATCGCTGTTGGTGAATACCTTTATTGGTGGCCGATAGATCATCCCGATCAAATGCAATCCAGTCCTATTAGGGGTAATTCTGGAAATGCGATTCAACAAATTGCAGCATCTCCATTAATAACTCCCGCACTAACAGCATCTGGCACTGATTTGACTAGCGGACAAACTGTGACTTGGCAAACACCTTTCGCTGTAGTTGGTAGTTGGTCGGGCGGCGTAATTTCACAGCCACTTTATTCTCCAGCTAATGTTTTAGCAATACCTAATTACTATAAAACCACCGATGACTCTTCCAATGCCACCAACGACATTGTTACATCCTCCCCAGCATGGAATCTCCATACTACGGCTGTCGGAACTCAAGGAGCTGCTGTTTTCGGTGTTGACGCAGCCGAAAGCGGCAAAAATCGTCTCATCCTCATGGACCCCATGACCGGCAATTACAAAACCTGTTATAGCTCCAGTGGTTCCCCTATTTTCTATGGCCCGATCGACAGCTCACCAGCCGTTGCTTCAGACGGCAGAATCTATGTCCCCGATCAGGGCGCAGCGATTTATCAGCTAAGCGCCAATGGAGACTTACTGGCCGATGACATCTCGGCCATGGATCAGAGTAATCCTTGCATCACTAACCTGGCATTGGACGGAGAAAACATCATCTGGGTTGGCAATGGACACTCGACCTTAAACGCCACGACCGTTGATTTGATTGGACAAGGCGATACTCAAATAAGCAGTTTTTCTGGATTAGATTCTCCGGCTGTGGTGAGAAACGGCAGCACAGACACTATTTTTATCGCTTCTACAGGGACGGCGGGCCTTCTTGTAACAAGTCCGATGAGCTGCGACAACTTGCCGGTTGCTTTTCAACAAGCCGATAACCAACAAACGTGGAAAAGGACCTGGCAAACCCTGGGTGCAGTTTCGGCTCCCTATACCTCCGTTGCTGCCGATGTAGGCACAGATCCCAGCGGAACGGACCTTCATTATCTAGCTGCATGGACAAATTACGGCCTTGATACCCAAGGATGTATAGAACTTTGGGCTCCGGCCTCCTATTCAGTTACAGCATCGGCAACGCCGAGTATCGTCGATGAAGGAAACCCGGTGACCATCGTAGCGACACCTTATCCAACGTCTGTTACAAAAAGCATGACCGCCCATATTACAGACGGAAAAAGCACACCGGTCGATATTACGTTAAGCCAAAACCCTAATGATACGTGGTCCGGCATGGTCGTTGCACCCAATAATACTACAGGCCAACAAACGACGTATACCGTTACCGTCACGGCAACCAACAACGGCGGTGAAACTGCCCAGGCCACGACTAGTTTCAGTGTTAACCCTGGTCCATGGAATCCGCAAGGAACTATTCCAGCAACTCTTCAGATTGATGCCTACGGGCTTCAAAATCTTACAGATAAACTTCCGGATGGAACCGCTAAATATGGAGATTACCTCGTAGCCACCCTAAAAGTCAATCCTCCTGCACCACCGTCAGGGTATCTTAATGCCACCATTACAGGCGTCGCGATTACCAAAGCATCCATTACGCATAAAGACGGGGTCCCAAACGTAGGAGGTTCGGGGAATGATCCTTTGCTAAAGATAACTCAATCAACTACAAATATGACCCCGCAGGGAAGCACTGCAACCTGTCAATTTAGAGAATCATGGGCTGGCTATCCGCCGCCTATTCCGGATGATGGTACTGTCATCATGGAGTCAGACGATCTCTATGCTCAGTTTAACGTGCATGTAACGTATGAGTATCAAGTGCCTATCCCTACAAAAGCGGGCGTTATTTTTATCTGGCAAACCGGGTCGTATGATGCCAGCGGTACCGCCAGTTACACTTTGAACATTACCGGAACGGAATATTATACCTATACAACGTCCGTGGTCCAATTTGGAGATTCGGAATAGAAAGGGGCATTTCATATGATTCATAACTATCTGCAAATGCCCCGAGAACAACGAGAAAAAGGGGCAGGCTCAATCTATATTTTTGGATTAATCTGTATTGGCCTGCTGTTGATATTGACGGCAGTGTTTGGGGCAATTGCCTATGTCCATAATACGGTATCAAGTCTTCATAATGCTGTGGAAACTGCAGGACGCCAGGCTCTTGATCAAGTCGTTATACCAGACCTTCAAGGAGGACAGGATATGGCACTTCAGGCGAATGTTCAACAGAATTTCCAAACACTTTTACCCAAGTATCTGTCGAAATGGCCTCAGAGCAGCTACAGCATTCAAAGTTTTCAGATGTTTAGTGAAAGCGATCGGGGCGACCCGGCACCGTCAGGGTTTGAAGGAATTGTCCCAGGGACAAGCCTTTTTATCATCATGAATTTAAAACTTTCTGTTTTGCAGGGCATTTTACCTGCAAACCATGTCACTTGGACGATTCCGGTAAAAGATACGATTACCTCTAATACCTTCTATAACCCAGCTCACGAATGGAATCCCACACGACAAAGTGGCTCTTAAATAAAACCCTGAAAGGAGGCTTAATATGGACCAAATTCCCGGAGCGATACGTGTTCAAATCCCCACGATTAGCCATGGAACCAGGAAAGCTTGGGTAAAGTTTAGGGACCCACAAAGCAGCAACGCCTGGTACGTCACTGAATTTGACGGTAAGGATCTTTGTTATGGTCTTATCATCTCAGACGTTGAATCGGTCTGGGGATACTTTTCCCTCATCGAAATCGCGTTATTTCGTAATCAATTCGGATTACCAATCGTACTCGATATCTATTGGAAACCTCAAGAGCTTGAGGAAAAGGAGGAGTGGTCATGAAATGCTTTAGCGTCATTGTGCGTTTGGGACATCTTGGAGCCAGAAAGGGGATTGAGGTCAAACGCTATTGCTACGCACGTAATTGTATTGCCGCATCAACCATCGCAGAGACTTGGGGAGGGGTTAAGAAAGTCCTTACCGTCAGGCCCTTGCCGTTAGATCACCACATGAATCGGATTAGATCAAAAAGGAGGAAGAAAGGATGCCGGAAAATCCTTACTTTGTAGGGTTGCAGCTGCTTTTAGAAAACCAACAGATCGAAGATATTATCAGCATTTCTCGTGACACTCCATTTCGAGTGTCAGGGATTGTCATGGAAGGTCACAAACCTTTTGTTAATGCCCTTGTTACAGTGACCATTGCCGATACGCCAGTAAATGTAACGGCAAGCAGTTCCGGACGATTTACAGCTGCTTTTAATAATACCCGAGTTAAATTACCCGTGGGTGGACCGTATTCCGTCGCGATTGAATGCGAAGGTGTCCAACAGAAAGGCCAACTACAGGTCACCATCGTTAACTGTGAAGCTCAGCAAGTTCTTTGGAGCGATGAGCGAACAAAAGAGGACGATAACCGGTATTCAGAAACGATTCGTCAGCGCAAATCATTCTTCGCACGGCTTTTGGGGCAGGGAGGTCCACCCTTAGAGACCGTTGTTGCCACGCAACAAATTATTACCGTGTGGGGAACTCAAGGAGGGGTGGGAACAACCAGCACCAGTATTCTCCTCGGTCGTCTCATCCATGAAGAGGGCTTTCGAGTACTCATTTTAGAAATTTCTCCGACCGGTGGCAGTTTACTGCGCTTCTTGGGGAAAAGCCCATCTCAGGCGGGCTTGGATACGGTTGTTCTTCGTAATTCTGAGGAGATCTATCGACTTGAAGAACGTCAAATCCCTATAGTCACAGGCTTAAATGTCCTTCCCACTTCCGGATCGAAAGTTGATGTTTCGGGAACCTGGGATGAAGAAACCGGGCGAAAACTATTTGAATGGGCTCGCAGACAGGCAGCCTTCGTTATTGTCGATGCCGGTGCTTACCGTGAACCAATGTTAGCTCGCCTTGCCCTACAACAAGCGAACTGGATCGTAGCGCTGTCTCGAGGAACGGCCTCCGGAGTTGATGCAGCGGTTCGCTTTGACACCTGGCGCATGGCGGTTGGTTGGAATAAGGTAATTTGGTGTTTGAGCCAATCGGAGTCAAGTCTTAAACATCAATTTACGTATGAAACCGGTTTAAGAGTCAGTGCCGAATTGATGAATCGGCGCAAAGAGTATTATGCCTTAGAACGGGGCGGGTCTCCTCAGGATGGAATCCGGAAAGATATTTATCCCTTAATCAAGCAGTTGTTGGCGGCACCCAAAGCCAAGGTGTTTTAAAAATGCCTTGTCAAGGGTTTGCCACCTAATCAACGAGGAGGTGTCAGCATTGATAGAGTTTCGCATAGCATTAGCAATCTCAAATGATGAACTCAGAAAAAAGCTCGACAATTATTTACGATTCGAATTCGATATTCCTACAGTCCCCTTAAAGACCTTAGACGGAGCAGAGGCGGTCGATGCCTCCCTTTATATCATTGCTCGGAATGATATTGCCGATAGCGAATGGGACAAGGTTGTCCTATTGGGTAAAACAGCGAAAGTCGCAGTACTTTATGGGAGCCGATCGGTCCCGGTGAGTGAACGGTTTGAGGGAGTAAGACCTCTGACCGGAGCCCTTCCGGGATGTATCAGAGATTGGATGAATCAAGAAAATATCCTAACGAGTGATGCACAAGGCGACATGCTGGAGTGGGATGATTCCGGCAATGACGCCAATCCTTCAGCCTCAGGGAAAGGAAAAAACCGTCGGATCGGCATATGGTCGCCAGGGGGAGGAGTCGGGAAAACGACCGGTGTCGTTCATCTTGCCAAACTGGCCGAGCAGGATCGCTGGAATGTCGGGATTGTGGAAACCGATGAGGACAAAGGAGGGGTGCTTCGGTACCTGGGAAAAATGCCCGCCAAGATTGGTTTGGATTCTATGGCTAAACAACTTTGGGAAGATCCTCATCTATTTGCTCAAGAAATGGAGAAAATCGTGCAGACGGTGGGAAGAATCCAGGTTGTCCCTATGACCGGAACCGTTGATGGTTTAACGTGTGATGATAAAAGCGTTGATACCCTTCATGAATGGACAGAGTCTCGCTTTGCCCTGACCCTCTATGACTTGCCGCCAAGGCTTCGCGATGTCATGACGTTTTCCGTGTTGAATGAAGTGGATGACGTCATTGTCGTAGTAGAACCTACGGATGTGTTAATGGATGCCATGGATAAACATTTGAGGCTATGTCGCGAGATTCAGAAAATGCAGGATTTGCCCCAGAAATACAAGCTTATCGTTAATAAAGTACCTGAAAACCACGGGCTAAACCCTCAGGAAATGGCAGATTCCTTAGGAATCCCACTTCTTGGAGTCGTACCGGCCGAAATAGAGCATTATGATCGCATCATCAATAAAGGAAGATTTGTTATTCCAAACGATTCTCCATGGCGCACGATTTATCAAAATCTAAATTTAGGGGGGATGGATAATCCGTCACCAGTTCTGATGGCAAAACGACCGATTCAGAAGAATAAACGGGGGTGGTTACAAAGGTTACTAGGGTAAAAACGTCTGGTATTCAGATGGCGGATGTTAAAGAATGTTATTAAGAATTTATCCTCCTAAAATTCTGAAAGGAGATAATCATGTGGGCATTTTTAGTTGTTTATTGGTGGCTCCCTCTTCTGATTTCAATAGTACTCGTCGGCCTCGCCATAACCTTTGGCGGCCATCAAATGATATGCGGTGATGGTTCAATACACGTTGCATTCATCTTCGGACTAGGGGCTGCCGTCACCTATATGTTCTTTTGTCAAAGATTTAATATCCTTACTTCAGTTATACCTAAGATGTGATGGAGAAAATAGAAATTTCCAGAAATATAGCCAACGAACTTAAAGAATTTAATTAACATCAAACGAAATGAAAAGGAGAGTTGTCTTATGCCACGATTTGATTTAAACACCATGTCTACTACGGAAACGGGTACGGTCAATATGAGTGATATGCATGCCTTGAGTGCACGCAAAGCCGAAACCAAGGAGAAACCAGACAAGAAAGAAAAATCACTGTTTGAAACGATCCAAGAAGAGGTTGAGGCAGAGTTACTAAAAAAGCACGGGTCACTCTTGTTGAATAAAGAAGTCAATGAAGCCGCAATTTTGCGCGAGATCCAGATAATCCTGGATAAAAAGTCGTTGACACGAGAAGAAAAGGACAAAGTATTAACCCAAATGAAAGAAAGACTGTTTGGATTCGGGATCATTGAAAAATACATGCGCGATAGCCAAATTACAGAAATCATTATCGACAGCCCCTGGGCGATCGATGTTGAAATCGGAGGAAAGCTATATCGCGTAGGGGAAGAGGCACCGGTTGAGAACGATCCAACGTTTAGAGATGATGATGACCTGCAAAACTGGACCGATCAGCTCATGCGCAGAGCGAAAATCGAACGGAAACTGGACCAGTCAAATCCTTTTGTTAACGTTGAATTATCTCAGGGCGAACGAGTCGAAGCGACTTGTCCACCGATTACCGAACATATTACAGTGAATATCCGAAAAAGTGTAATACAAACGAAAAAATACACTCCGGATGACTATATTGTTGCAGGAAGCGCAGATCGCGCACTCGCTCAGTTTTTGCTTGCCGCCGCCCGAGGGAAGGCCACGATGTTAATTCTTGGAGCAACAGGTACCGGAAAGACAACGGTGGCACGGATGTTAATGGAGTATGGCTTCGATCCAGAAGAGCGAACCTTGATGATTGAAGATACAAGGGAAACAAATGCCAACTTAAAGAGATTCTTAAGCCTACAAACCTTTACACAAGGGCAGAAGAAAATCGATATGGTCAAGCTTTTTGAGGAATGTATGCGAAAACGTCCGGACAGAGTGTGCGTTTCTGAAATCAGGGGCATTGAGGCCGCCGTCTTTTTAATGACGGGTGCAGCCGGTCACGATGGCCCGATTACCACTATGCATGCCAGTACTCCTGGAAAAGCCGTCTTCTTATTAATCATGCGAATGAGACAAGCCGGTTATAACATGAGTGAGGAATTTTTAGAGCGCTTTATTCATGAAGAGGTTCACATTATGGTGTTTATCAAACGCTTAAGAGATGGACGGCGAAGGATCTCGCGAGTGGTCGAAGTCAATTCTCTGGACAATCCAGACGTTCCTAAGTTCAAAGATATTTTCCGCTGGGATAAAAACACAGACACGTATCAATGGGTTGATGATATTGAACCGGAGCGACGTGAAACATGGAGTTTAGAAGGGGATGAAGTTCCCGTTTTCCCTGGAAAGACCGGCCTGATTCACGAGTTAACGGGTACCGGGGAGATGAGTAAAAAGTGCTTACTTGGATAAGTTCCCTAGCTTTAGCCCTGGCAGCCTATCTGCGGTTTAAACCATTAAATAATGAACAAAATGACGAAGAGATTGCTCAAAGGAAAGCGTTACGAAGGGCCAAACTGGAAGAGAGAGCTCGAAAAGGAAACCAGGTGACCTTGAAAAGCTTAAAAGTCTTGGGAAGCTCTCCCTATACATTGTTTATAAAGTCCTGGATCTCCGCATTTGCCGTTGGCATTGCCTGGCTCCTCATAACTCAAAGTTATGGTGCCGGAATCGTTATGAGTTTAGTAGGGTATCAACTTCCAGGACTTTGGGTTGAAAAACGGGCCTCTCGTCACCTGGATGCCCTCGGAAATCAAGTGAGCCTATTTGTAAGTACCGTTGCCGACATGCTACAAGGCGGCAAAACCCTCGCAGACGCTCAAGAGACTGCCAGTCTCTTGATGCGTGATGCCCCCATGCAGGCCATAACCCAGCAGTACCGAGAAGAAGTGGCCGGGATGGTACCGATTGTACAGGCCACGGAGAACATGGCCAAGAACGTGGACATGGGAAACTTCTATTTCTATGCCGATGTAATCGCCGCCATTAAAACGGCAGGGGGTACCGGGGGCAGAGGTTTGCAAATTCTTGACTATGAATTCCAGGAGGAGGAAGAAATACAGGCCGACTTAAAAGGTGAAATCAGTCTCTGGATGGGCTTACTGCTTTTCTTTCTGGGTATCACGCTGGCCGGTCCCTTTGTTTATCGGTTTGGATTGCCGGACATTTGGCGGGAGATTCCCAGCCACATGGGTTGGGTACCTGTTGCCTCATCCGTTGCAACCTTCATCATTTTTAGCGGTCTCAGACGATTATCTCGATTCCGCGTCACGATATAGACTCGCGTGAGGAAGGAGGAAAACCTATGTCAGCTTATGCCTTAATCTCGAGCATCAGTTTATCGCTCTACACATTCATTCGCTTAGGAATTTCCCAAAATGATGCCCGTCGTGCGGAAGTCTTTGGACGTGAAAGGAATTATACGTTAAAAAAATTCTTCTTCAATTCCATTGATCAAATCTCGTCAGAAGGATTACGAAAACGCTTGGCCACCATGAATATATCTTTGGCATCGTATTGGAGCCGTGGGGCTTTGTGGGCGATAGGCGGGGCAGTCTTATTTGCGGGCGGGTTTTGGAGTTTAGCAGCCTTTCCTATAGGGGCAATTTTTGGCTATTTTATTTATTTTGCCAAGTCTTACCTCAACTATAACACATGGAAAGACAGTGTCGTCGCGGATATCGGGAAGTTGATCACCATGCTTAAAATACGCTTAATTATGGGGGATACCGTACCTCAGGCGATTACGACTATTTTACCGGTTCTCCACGGAAATATGAAACTTGAATGGACACGACTCGTGAGTGAAATGTCTGCCAGAAAGCCCATCGTTGAATGCTTGGACCGGTTAATGGACCGAATCAATGATCGAAGTATGAGTGCTGTGATCCTGCGCCTAAAAACCTACCATCGTGAGGGACTTCCTACAGATCCCGACGGAGCCCCGTTAGACCCGTTTAGCGATATGGGTGAACACCTAACCAGGATTGCTGCGAAAAGTGCAAAATACCGCACCAAACGAATGTCCGGTTCCATCACATTTTTGGGAGCAGTGGGCTTAATCTCAACCGTTGTCTGGATCATCCCATTCCTTTGGGTGATCATCATTACACCGTTTACTCAAATGTAATCTCATCGAGTCTGAGGATGTCATGGGAATGCCACCTAAATAGTGAGTAAATGTGGTTATAAAATCCAAATTCGTAGAAGAGGGGGAGAGGGTAAAACCCAAAATTTCACAACTATCTACGTGAATTTCCAATAGGTTATGGTTTCGCACAACCTCAAAAACCCTAAAATGAGAGGTGTATAACATGGGAGGAGATGAGTTTCCAATAAGTCTACTACCAGTTAGTATTGTAATTTTTATTGCTGCCGTTTTTTTTCTTTATACCGTGGACCCGGAACAATTCAGGCATTACCTAAGTTATTTTATGGGTATATAGAACGCAAATTTGAAAGTGAGGTAAAAAAATGGATCAATGGTTAACGATTTTAATTATCCTTGCCATAGTTATCGTCGCTGGTGTCGGAATTTATCATGTATTTCCCAATCAAATTGATGACTTCTTCTCAAATTATATAACCAATGCGTTGGCCGCACTGCCGACACCTTAAGCAACGACGAAGGGAGGCTTTTAAAGCCTCCCTTCTAGTCATGAGAGGAGGGAGATAGGTGAAACTTCGTTTACCCAAAGAATTAAAAAACGATAGTGGATTTTCAGGTTATGTTGAATTTTTAATTGTTTTGGTATTAAGTCTAATGATTCTTATTGGCTGTACTTATGGCTTATTAGCCGTTCGAATGTCTTCTACCTTGACGCACGCTGGTGAAATTGTTGATCGCAGCCTGGTGGCCAATGGTTGTCTAACCACGAATGCTCAAAATCAGCTGACATCGTATCTACAGAAAAACCTATTAGATCCGAACAAAGTATATCTGAATACTACAACCAATCGTCAGGCTATGGGAAGTACCGGATTGAGCTTAACGGTAGGGTATGACTTTGATCTCTACGCTCCCTCAACAAAGGCGATCATTTGGCACAAATATTATGAAGTCAGCGTACCCAGTGAGCAGAGCCAGTATATTCCTGGTGCAACCGGTGATAATTCCGGATGCGTTGCATCCGTATCCACTGAGTTTAGCGGAACCCAGGGTGGAACCGCATCAGGAGGATCCGATTCGGGCTCAGCTCCGGTGAATATAGCCACGAGTATGACTCTGCAGGTGGATAAATCCTCGGTCATGGTCAATGATCCCGTGGGAGTATCAGGAACTGTCTTGTACGGTTCCAGCCCAGCGCCCAGTGGCACGCAGGTCTTAATATCTGGAGGAGGCATTGCTCACAATATTACGACCGATGCGAATGGTCAGTTCTCAACCTCTGTGACATTCACCCAACCCGGAACGATAACGGTTGGAGGGACTTGTGGGATTGCCATAGCGAACGCAACGCTAACAGTCATACCGAATGCCCCAAGTACGATAACCTTACAGCTGCCAAACACGATTCAGGTTGGTCAGAGTCTACAAATCATTGGCACCGCATTAGATCAATTTGGGAACCCCGTTGTTGATGGAACTCAGGTTCAACTATCGTCCTCAGACAGCGCCGATATACCAACGACCATCGTCACGACAACCGGCGGTAATTTTTACTCACAAGTTCCCAATGGCGTTACATCTTTACTGGGCGGCAGTTTCACCATTACTGCCTCTTCGGGCAGTGCCTCAACGACTCAATCATTAAATGTTATTGCCGGTAATCAAAAAGCAATCAATTTCCAAATTTCTAAGAGTACGGTTACAGCGGGAGGATCGGTGACCTTTTCTGGCAGAGTCACGGGACCTTATGGAAGTCCGGCTGCTACCACGAACGTGACCATCTTATCAGAAACGGACGCAACGGATTCGTTGCCCACCGTGACGACGGATGCCAATGGCGATTTTAGTGCAACGGCCACGATAACAGTGGCTGGAAACCAAGAATTTTATGCCCAGGCAGCTGGGCCGGTTACTTCCTTGACGGCAAGTCTCACAGTAAGCCCTGGGGCACCCTATAAAGTTTCGAGTCTTGCCGGAGCACCCTCTCCCGTCAATCAGGGATCCAATATGGCGTTATCCGCGACAGTCCTTGATAGCTATGGGAATCCAGTGGCAGTTGGAACCACTATTAAAGTGACGTCAACTTCATTGCCATCGCCCGTAACGGTGACGACTGCATCCACAGGGAACTTTCAGGCTGAAATTACATTTCAGGTACCCGGATTGCAGACGTTATCCATGACGGACGGATCAGGGAATTCGCTAGTAGGAGGAAGCCTTGGAGTTCAGGTGCTTAGCACAGCTGCTTACACACTTACCCCAAGTCAAAGCCAATATAGCATAAAGGCCGGACAAGCTGTTGGAAATGTAACGTTCACACTCAAAGACTCCAATGGGAATCCTGTTCAAGGTAAGACAATTCAGTTTTCTGAGAGTCCCCAAGGCAATTCGGTTCTGACTCCAACCTCGGCAGTAACGGATTCTCAAGGGAATGTTACCGTTGGAGTTTCCACCTTAACAACAGCTGGGCTTCAAACATTAAAAGCAACCTTATCCGGATATGATAATGTTGTCGGAACAGTCGGAATAACAGTTACTCCAGGGGCTCCGGCACAGGTCATTGCCATGGTCTCGCCGTCCACGACACAAGTGTGGACAGCTAGTAATCCGGTACCCTTACCCATTGTCTCAGGTACAGTTACCGATTCGTATGCGAACCCCATAAAAGGGGCTACAGTTACCGTTTCCGGGGGCTATGGTGCTAACGTGTCGGGGACAACAAACGGCAATGGATACTACAATTTAGCTATCACTCCAACGAATATAGGAGGACCTTTTTCCCTTACTTTCGCAGTGACAAGCAGTAATGGAAATTTTAACACGATTCAAGGTAGCATAACCGTAACGAACCCGATTGCCGTTCCCGTTCAAGACGTTCTTCAAGGAGTAACAATCGCGGGGCAGACAGGCACAATGCCAAATATGTCAACAGCTAATCCTAATGGCATGGGAGTTGGCAGAAGTCAGGCCCTCACATGGTGGACAGGTGGAGGTTCGACGATATTCTTTAAACCGCAGCAGGGCTATTATGACGGAAATGATACTTGGACATATTATAATGATCCGAATTTGGTCCCCAGTAATATTCGATCGGGTATTTCTGTTTTCGGTGTTACCGGTTCTTATACAGGATCTTCCCCACATGGCAAACAAGGCTTTACAACTCCCGGATCATACGGATTTACTGTTCCAGCAGGTGTTAATCAAGTCACAGTTATCGTAGTTGGAGGCGGCGGAGGCGGGGGCGGCTCCCAGGGCAGCACGGCAGGAGGCGGAGGCGGTGCCGGTGGGATATATATGGATACTATCCCAGTGTCGTCAGGTCAATACTATCCAATTACCGTTGGCAGTGGTGGTGTTGGCGGTTCTGGTGTTGGTATACCGGGCCTCTTTACGTACACACCCTCCAACGGAGGAAATGGTACGCAATCATCATTCGGAAGTTATGTCGCCGGTGGGGGTACAGGCGGTCTCGATACTAGCTCCGGTGGGACAGGCGGTTCTGGAGGCGGTACTTTTGGAGGTTCAGGTAGTGCAGGAAGTACAGGTCAGTCCGGTTCAGGAAACCTTAGTGGCGGTGTTGGTGGAACGGCTCTAAGCACTTATGGTCATGGTGGTACTGGAGGTGGTTATAGCACTTGGATGAATGATTGGACAAGTGGCAGTAACGGTACATCAGGTGAGGTAATAATAACATGGTAAAGAAAAGAGCAGGAATCCATGGTTAGATTTTCTTTGAGGAGGATTAGATAAATGATGAGGGCCGTCTCAATGTTCTGAGACAGCCCTCATCATTTATCCCTTTATACTATTGCCAAGAACCTAAGCTAGAGGCATTGGCTACTCCATAACATAGAGAGAAATTACGGACTTCGGAATTGGGGTATCCAACATATGGGTCCGCATAAAACCATAGTGTCACATAATCTCCGGCATTGAGGGTTATATCCTCTTGCATGGTTTCCCAAACACTTGGAGGGTAAGAACAGACATATTTAAAGGTTGTTCCTACAGTTGTGCCGTTTACTCGTACCTGACCGTATGCACTAGTTCCACCACTAGGTCCATATATGTCAAACTTTAATCTATATGTCCCCGGTGTATTTATCCTAAACCCCATATTTTGATATTGTACCCAATTGCTAGAGGTATTTTGCTGTACCGTGGTTGACTCTGACGCAATCGCATCTCCGGCATTAATTGTCAATGTCTGTGCTGTTCCAGTAACTCCTAAAATACTGACTCCATTTTTAATATTCCCAGGTGCCAGGTTCGGATCATTATAATATGTCCAAGTATCATTTCCATCATAATAGCCCTGCTGCGGCTTAAGGAATATCGTCGAGCCACCGCCCGTCCACCATGTGAGGGCCTGACTTCTGCCAACTCCCATGCCATTAGGATTAGCTGTTGACATATTTGGCATTGTGCCTGTCTGCCCCGCGATTGTTACTCCTTGAAGAACGTCTTGAACGGGAACGGCAATCGGGTTCGTTACGGTTATGCTACCTTGAATCGTGTTAAAATTTCCATTACTGCTTGTCACTGCGAAAGTAAGGGAAAAAGGTCCTCCTATATTCGTTGGAGTGATAGCTAAATTGTAGTATCCATTGCCGTTTGTTGTCCCCGACACGTTAGCACCATAGCCCCCGGAAACGGTAACTGTAGCCCCTTTTATGGGGTTCGCATACGAATCGGTAACTGTACCATTTTGCGGGTAATGTACTTGATTTGAGACGGTCCATATTGTGCTGTGTGAACGGTGAAACGTTAGCGATAAACTATCAAATAGGCGATTATAAAAGGTAAGAGCTGTCTCAGAAACTGAGCAGCCCTTTCTTTTTACCTAATAGAATTACTGAGAAATTTCTTTGATGATGTAGAATAGGGTTTTGCAAATCGTCTCTATACAACACTACCATTGAATTGTGACTTTACCGTTTCCTCCATTATAACCAGAGCCTCCGTATCCAAGCCCTTGGAAAGTGGATTGCCCTCCTACTCCCATATTGGAACCATTTAGGCCATTTGATCCGTACCCACCACCGGCTCCACCGACTCCACCACTCCCATTATCCGGAAACCATCCGCTGGCGAACATTCCCGGAGTTCCTGCAGTGCCCCCATGCCCAACAACACCAGCAACAGAGCTGTCGCCGCCGTTACTTCCTTGAGCACCAAAAACACCAGGACTATAAACTAATGTATTTCCACTTTTACTTATTCCTCCAGTACCAACAACAATGACGATAATCTGACCTGGTGTTACAGGCACGGGGCCTATATAAGTCCCCCCACTTCCACCGCCACCGCCATATGCAACTTGACTACCAGTAGTAGCCCCCCCGGAGCTTCCTCCTCCGGCGCCGGTAATAGCCGCAGTCAAAGAATTAACACCATCAGGAACAGTCCAATAATATGTTCCTGGTGTGGTCCAAGATTGTGAACCATGAGTTGATGTTCCTCCGCTGTAGGTTCCCGTAACCCCAAAAATACTCACGCCCGATTTTATATTACTCGGCGTTAAATTAGGGTCTGTATAATATGTCCATGTATCAATACCATCATAATAACCGGTTTGTGGTTTAAGGAATAGAGTAGATCCGCCACCGGTCCAGTATTGCAAAGACATACTCCTGCCGGCACCCATACCGTTCGGATTAGCGATTGCCATATTGGGCATGGTCCCCGTTTGGCCGGAAATCGTTACTCCCTGAAGTACATCTTGCACAGGAACGGCGATGGGAGTTGTTACTGTGATGCTATTTTGGATCGTATTAAAGTTCCCATAACTGCTCGTTACGGCAAAACTAAGAGGAAATGGGCCACCAACGTTCGATGGTTTAATCGAAACATTGTAATAGCCATTACTGTTTGTAGTCCCACTTGCGCTCGCTCCAAAGCCTCCAGAAACGGTCACTGTAGCCCCTGGAATAGGGTTCGCATATGAATCGGAATAAGAGCTTATCGGTAATAATTTTTAATATAAAAAATAACTAAATTCGTGATAATATCACAAATCAAAATGCAAATTAACCAATAATGATACAATTCCCCCGAATTTGAGTGGAGTGGAGGGATTGTTTCTAACATGATTAAAATTCATTTATCTCGATTATTAGGAGAAAGAAGATTAACACAAGCTGATCTAGCAAGAAAAACTGGAATTCGCCCGAGCACGATCGGAGATTATTATCACGAACTTGCAGAACGAATCAACCTGGATCATCTAGACTTAATTTGCGAAGTTCTTAACTGTACTGTATCTGATGTTTTAGAATACATCCCAAGTCATAAGAGAAAAAAATAAAGTTAGATCAGGATTTAAAGAGGTATCGAAGTGCAATATGAACAATGGGATGAATTTGAAACATGGATGGATGAGTATCAAGGCTATAACTTTAAAACATCAAAAATGTATTTGCGTATTATAAAACAATTTATTAAATGGATTTTTGAGAGAGAAATAAAATTTAATGGCCCTGAAACGATAACAGCCGGTTTGGTCCGAGATTACAGGAATTACTTAGCAGTTATATCCGGGAAAAAGCCATCAAGCATTAATAAATCCTTGCAAGTTATTCGTATTTATTGCAGATGGGCTAAAGAAGAAGGGCATATTAGTAGTAATCCGGCCGCTAAGGTTCAGTACATTGAAGAACCTCTATTAGCTCCAAAAAGTTTAAGTGAGCATTATGTTGACAATTTAAGGTCTATTTTAAAAAATAAAGATCTTAAAACGCAAGTTTTAATTGAAATTGGCCTTAGTGCTGGTCTTCGGGTTTCTGAAGTAACCAATCTCAAAATTTCAGATTTACATCTAAAAAAAAGAGGCGGGGAAATTTATGTTCGCGTAGGGAAGGGATTTAAATTTAGAACAGTACCAATAGCTCCCGATTTAGTACAAACTCTCAAAGAATATCTTTCTGGGCGAATTAATTCGAATGAGTATCTATTTATCTCTCAACGCCATCAACAGAAACTGTCAACACGTGCAGTTCAGAAAATCGTTGAAAAATTACGTGATGAAGCCGGTTTTTATTTCACATATCATACTCTTAGACACACCTATTGCTCAGATCTGCTTAACAGTGGTATGAAGCTTACAGACGTTGCTTTAGTAGCAGGCCATCTCAAAAAGAATGGGATGCCCAATATTACAACCACGGCACGCTATGTAATGTCTCACCCGGATGAACTCGCTAAGGCCGTTCGAAAAATGGCACGATGGAGAAACAAGCGACAAATTATGATTTGCGACAATGTTGTCTGTGAATAAAATGATCCGGCAAAGTAAAGCCATTACGGGGTTAAGTTTCAAAGCAACCAATATCGTGTAATAAATATATTGTCATGGATTTGCCACCTACCTATTGAGGAGAAGAACAAAATAGGAAGGTGGTTTTTTATTTGAAGCTTATGGATTTCTTATCTAAAGGGATGACGGTAACTCGGGAATCCCGAAAAAAGCTCCTAGCGCTAACACTATTTGTGGGTGTTGGAGCATTTCTTTTAAATAACCTGACAGGGTTTATCAGCAGCGGAAAGCAGACAACCATCGTGACAGTTGCCACAGACCTGCAGGCTGGAACGATCCTGCAAAAAAATGACCTAAAAGATATCCAAATTAAAGGAGCAGCTCCTCCCAATATTCTCACGTCCGATAATGATGCAAAAGGTTTGGCCTTAGCCCTCCCAGTTAAGGCCGGAACGCCTCTTGTAAAGAGTCTGGTGGCCAAGGACCCTCAACGGGACGGTTTATATGCGGGTGAAGTCGGTGTATGGATGGGGGTAAATCTCATAACCTCTGGTTTAGTGACTCCTGGTGATCTGGTTGACGCTATAGTTCAGTATGATCCTAATAAGAATGCGGCGACTCAGTCAATGCAGTCGTTGCCTGAATTCAAGGGGGTTCGCGTTGTTGATGTTGTCAACGGGTCGGCACAACATACGAAAGGACAAACAGGGAGCAACAGTTCTAGTGTCCCTGCAGCTGTAGAATTAGCCGTTCCTGGAAATCTGGCTTCGAGCTTAGTACAAGCTTCCGCCGGGAAAGTGGTCCTTGTAAGAGACCCCTTTGCAACACCATTAACGCATAATCCCATCAATGTAGGAAACAACTCATCGGTTCAAAACCCGGTAACTTCCTCAATCCCTTCGAATTTAGGCACTAGCGTGACTTCAGTACCTCCAAGCGTTAAGACACCTCCTGTAAACCAAAATAACGTATCCCCTGGGGCTAGAGCTACGACACCACCTACCCAGAGCGTCCCACCACAATCACAAGATGGGGCTGGAACAAATGCCTACAATCCACCAATCTTTGGTGCGGGAAATCCAAGCAATCCAAGTCAGTAAACCATAGGAAGGGGCAAAAAAATTGTTTTGGAATCTGATATTTATCGTTTTTTTGGTGGCGCTTGGTGTCATAGATTTTTTCACCATGCGCTTACCAGACGCCTTAGTCCTGCCGTTTCTGGGGATTGGCTTCCTAAATACCTTCATCCATCACAGCCCAACTTGGTCGAACAACCTCATTTCAGCCCTCGGGGTGGGAGGAGTATTTTACATTATTTCTAAGGTCCGTCCCCAAGGAATGGGGTACGGGGATGCTAAATATCTGGCTGCTCTAGGGGTTTGGCTCGGGTATCCGAAGATTGTATTAGCCATTTTTGTAGCAAGCCTCATGGGGAGTATCGTAGGCGTAGCGATGGTATTAGCGCGACGAGCAAACCTAAGGGAACAGATCCCCTTTGGACCATATCTTAGTTTTGGTGCATGTATCGCATTCTTTGGAGGCGATCAGATCTTTAATTGGTTATTAAATCTTGTCTTAACCTAGACCAAATTTTAATAAAGGATAGGAGAGATGTTCATGAACATCAATAGAAAAAAACTTAGTTTACTCATCATTTTAGGAGTTGTTTTAATCATAACTCTTTTAAGCCTATTATTTGGGCACAGTAAGCAATCTTCGGCAAGTCAGCTGGCTGGGATTCCGGTTCAGGGCGTTACGGGACAAGCAGATTATCATTTAATCCCCGTTCTTTCGACTCAGGGAGAAGAATCGAAACAAGTTTATCTGAATACTCAAGTAACACCAGCTCTCTTTTTCGCCCCTTGGTGTGAAAAGTGTCAGCAAGAAATTCCTCAGATACAAGATAAACTAACAAAAATGGGCGTCGGTATCCACAAACCACTAGTTTTGGTCAGTACGTTTTCTAAGACAAGTGATGCAAGCAAGGCGATCGCAGATGCTAAAGCCTTTGAACAAAAGTACAAAATCTCGTTACCATTAGCCATTCAAGTAGGACCGCCGACGACATACGTGCAACAAGTTCCAACGCTAGTCTATACCGACGATTCTGGGAAAACTCAGCTTGTTACAGATCCTCAAAAGATACTTGAGGCGCTTGACACAATCTTAACGTTGCCTAGCCAAAAATCCGAGGTCCCGGCACCTGCTAAGAAATAAATAGTAAGTATTGAAGTGGTATTAAAATCAATAGGAGGAGAAGACGATGGAGAGTCTGATGGGTCGGACATTATACAGCCGAGTTAGTAAAGATGCCACATGTAAAGTTCTTTCGGTATCACCAGGAAATAAAAGAGTGTACTTTTGCGAAATTACTGAGTGCGGAATCGTTGATTATCAGAGATTAAATGAAAAAGAGATATGGAAATATTACCATGAGGCAAATGATCAGGATCTCGCCCCCCTTTTAGAATCGCTCATCAAGCAATCTCTTAAAATGCCCCCAGACCGAATTTGTAGTTCTGAAATTCGAGACAATGAGGCTGCCGGAATTATGTTGACAGTCTCCGATCATCCTGGGGTGATAACAACGATTCATGCGGGATGGTCTCATAAGGATTGGACGGATTTTCTCTTCAATAAAATGAGCAAAAACGGAATGACCACATTATCGCGGTTTTTGGATGATATGGATGCGGCTGAAAGTCAAAGATTTTTATATATTGAAGATACTCGCGAGATTTGTAACCAGGAATAGGGATGGTTATATTAAATTATTAAATACCGTTATGTTGACAAAATAGGATCTCACTTAAACATTGCGAGATCCTATTTTGTCATGTCTTTGCCATCTCATCAATGAAAGGGGTGGCTTTTATGCATGTTTCACTCATATTACCTGCCTACAATGAAGAAGCAAACTTGCAGCAGGTTATCAATGAATGTATGACGGAGCTTAAACACAGTAGGTTAACGTACCACATCTTCGCCGTGGATGACGGCTCGACGGATCGTACAGCAGAACTCATTAGCACTCTTGCAATCCAAAACAACTGCTTAACTGGCATCTATTTAAAAGAAAACCTGGGATTTGGCGGAGCTGTGCGTGCCGGAATCCTATATGCCAAAGTATCAGAAATGGTCGTATGGAAAACAGACCATTGGCTTGTGATTATGGATGCCGATGGACAGTTAAAACTTAGTGACTGGCTTCGGTGTGAGCCGTGGTTAGAGCCTGACATTGATCTCTGGTGGGGCATTCGTGAACGTAGAGCTGAAGGGATCGGTCGCAAGGTCATAAGCAGAGTCTATAACACGTTATGTCGGGTTGCCCTAGGAACGCCGGAGGTAGAGGATGTCGACTGCGGTTTAAAGGCGATTCGATCTCAATTCATTCCGGATGACCTGCCGTCCGTTCGCGGAGCAACAATCAATCCGGTATTATTTGCTTCCGCTTTAAGGCAAGGAGCCAAGGTTCGTCAATTTGCCGTTCGCCATCTCTTGCGTCAATACGGTCATCCCACGGGGCTTTCTCCGAAAGTTATCACTCGTTCTCTCAAGGAACTAGTCGCCCTGGCCGTCCGAAAAAAGGCTTATGGATTTAAGTGTAAGGAGCTTACTAATGAGTCCCAAAGTTAAACTATCACAAACCTGGCCAATATTGCTCGCGCTGATCTTTAGTCTCAGTATCGAGAGGTATGCCCTAAATACCTTTGGTTGGCAGAACGATGTCTCCTGGCACGTCGTTAATGGCCTTTGGATGGTAGTTCACCATAAACTTCAACTAACCAATACGTTAACATGGACAGCACAGGGTATGTATTGGAGCGATCCGGAGTGGTTGTGGGACATCATCGCGGGTGCTCTCTATAAGTTAGACGGCTGGACGTTTGTTAGCTTATTCGGAACGATCATATTCGCGGCTCTATTGGCACTCATAACCTACAACTTCATTAAAGAACGGAAGACCGGCTCTTGGGAGGCGATTATCCTTATCATTTTCGCAACATCTCTAGCCCCTTTTGCAGAAATGCGTCCTCAACTGGCCTCGTATCTCTTCTTCTTATTGGCTCTCCAAGCCCTTCAAACGAAGTCCAATAAATACCTGTGGTTCATGACCTTGGCACTTCCGCTTTGGAGCAACATGCATGGTTCTGCGGTGTTATGGGCTTGTTTGCTGGTCTTACAACTCTTTCTAAACTTCAAAGACTGGCGTAAAAACCAGTACCCTTATCTTATTATTGTTTCCATTTGTCTGTTAGCTCTTCGTCCTGGGGGAATCGCGCCATGGTTTGATTTTATCTTCCAACAGACGTATGCTTCAAATTTTAATACGATCATGGAATGGATGTCTCCGAATTTTCATATGCTTCCGTTTTTGTTTTCCCTACTTATGTTAGGTATCGGGTGGGTTGTGATCTTGCCGAAGGCCACCAACCGAAGAGACAAATGCTGGCTTGTTATCAGTACCGTTGCAGGACTCGTCGCTTCTCGGTTCCTTCCTTATGCTTTACTCATTGCCATCGTTTTAATACCAAAGTATTTGCCATTAAGACGTCCAGTTCCATTACCGTTTCCTAAAAAAGTAATTAAGCTTGTTCCCGTCATCTGGACGCTATTCCTTGCAGTATATTTAACCCTCTATGCCCAAAAGCCGTTTACGTTTCCTCCCGAAAATGGGGCAGCCCTATATCTTTCGGAGCATCATGCCTCACATATCGTGAATCGTTATGATTGGGGAGGAACGTTAGAATGGTATGGTCTTAGCCCAATGGCTGACGGACGTAATATCTGGATAGGTTTCCCATGGTGGAAAGAGTATCTCGATATGTACAAAGGATTGATGCCGGTGAGCAATTTTTTAGAACGTGTTGCCCCGACCAGTGAATGGGTTTGTTGGAGCCCCAATACGCCAGTTGCCTGGCAAATGGATCAGCTCAAAGGATGGCATAGGGTGTATAGCGATGACAAAGCTGAAATATGGGAGCGTGTCAAGGGATTGCCACCTCATTCATAAGAGATGGTTTTTCTCTTAATTCATAAAAAAGGAGGATTTATTACGTGTGGGGAGGAGTTGATTTAAACGATGGCCTGACAGCCGTCATTCTATACGTGGGGCGATGGTTCCTGGGTATTATCGGCTTTACCTTAATTGGGTGGGCTTCCGTCCACTTTTTAAAAAACCTATTGCTTGCTTTCCTTGGGAAACCAGTAAAAACGGGTATGGGAACCATGAAATTTTCTACGTACGCGCTTATTTTCCTCATTGGGATTATTTGCACTGGAGCCATATTGGGTGGAAGCTTCATGAGCCTCTTGAACAAATTGTATCTATTCCTTCTTCATTTTAAATCACAAATCAATATCTAGAGGAGAAAGGAGATTTTAACTGTGAATGCTTTTCCGATGTTAGCGGTGGACATTTTTCCTACGTTTAATGCCATTGATGTTAGTTCTAATCCAGTAGCCCAAATTGGTATGGTGATACTTCAGTACATTATGGGTGCCATTGGTTTTTTTGTCATCGCCGCAGGTGCAATATCACTCCTGGTATCTCTTTTTCATGTATTTAGAGGAAAACATGATAAGATAAAAGTCGGTGGATTTTTTGGTAAGGAGGTATCCGGTGGTGGTGTCATGCTGCTTGCATTGGGTGAATTTGTCGTAGGCATGTTTCTAGTAGGCTTTTTCTTATCCGGAAGCTGGTCCGGTACCATCAACCTCCTTATAAACTTCGGACAGGCCATTAATAACAAAATTAATGCGGGTATCACGGTCCCTACAAAATAAACCGTATGAAGAATATGTTTCTTGTCATGTGTTTGCCACCTCTCTATTGAAGAGAGGTGGTGTTTTTTTATGGAAGCGAAAACGCATATAGTCTTTGCCGAAGCTTTAGCGATTCTGAGCCCTATCTACTTGCGTCATGTCACGTTCCCCTCATGGATAGGGCCAGTCTCTGTCCCTAACAATATAACCTTATCCCTTTTAGTGGGAGCCGGTATTGGAGCCTTGATTCCCGATGCCCTGGATTGTCCGAAAGCCTTACTTGCCAAACGAATACCCGGTATGCAATTAGCGATGCATACAGAAAGTGTTTTGGAGTATGCTCCCATCGTGGGTAAACCTCTTGAGAAACTGCATCTGCATCATAGAGGACCCGCCCATTCCTGGATTGCTATAGTAGGTGCTTGGTTCTTAGCACCTGCTATTGGTACGCTTTTTGTCCGAATATTTACCGCATTGGTTGTTTTGATTCGTTTTCCTGCGTTAGCATTCTGGGTTTCTGCTCTTATGGGAATAGGGTGGCAAGTAGGGTTTGTCATCGGCTGCTTTAGTCATGATCTTATTGACACCCTCAACACGGTACCCGTGTTCTTTTTCTGGCCTCTTCGGATTCCAGTGAAAGTGTTTCCTGGTAAACTCGGCGTACCAGTCGGTTCCCCCTTAGAAGATCTCGTGCGCTGGGTTATCCTCTTAGGCCTTTTCTGGCTTAATCCGGTCGCAGGAATCATCACCTTTTTCTTTAGTGAATGGTTTTTTAAAAAGATTGCCCAGATGCCAGAAAGCCCCATTTAACAAGGAGAGAGTACCCGTGAGGAGGCCCGGAAACAATGAGTTTACCAAAACCAGATGCAACAAAATGTGAAGAAACGATTGCAAGGGTACTTCAGACGATGTCTGCTTTCATCCTTATGGTCGATGCGGATGGACTCAAAGGAATCAATGATAAGTACGGCCACCCGACAGGGACCGCCTATCTCACAGAACTATGGGATCGTTTGCACAGTGCTTTTCCCCATACCCTTTGGCATCGTTACGGCGGTGATGAATTTTATGGAGTGATGACAGCCCATAAAGTGAACGAAGCAGACCTATTTGCCAGAGCTGAGAATATAACGGGCATGGCTCAGATCCATGGCCGAGATATCCTGGTAGCTTGTTCAATCGGTTTGTATACTGCCGGTAAAGAAGAATCGGCCATTGCGGCCATGGCCATGGCCGATCATGCAATGTATCAAATTAAAAAAAATCATCATGGCGGGATCAAGGTTTTTCGCTCGGATCGCTCTCTGGCGCTCATCGGCGAATGGTCGGAAGACTGGATTACCGTTCCGGTTTCCGAAGGGTGGCGTGTTCTGGTTTACTCTGAAACTACCAGCCTTGACGGTCAGCCACAAGTTGACCTTGTTATTGCCCGTAGGCCATTACCGGGCTCGTTAGCACCTGTCTGGGTCCCCGAAAACAATGATATTAGCAACCTGATTAAAAAACTCCATGCCTTCTCCTTAGGTGACGCTCATGACGCGCCGAACCCAGCTGCAAATGACCTTATTTGGGAAGATAACGGCGATAGAATTGAAGAGCCACCCGCCCCCCCGGCCTATAGAGACAATGAAACTGACAGTGAAGAGCTTTCTTCCCCAACAGAACTATTTACGACCTGGGGGGAACCCCCTAAAGATAACAACGATGAATCGGCGATAATCTGCCATCAAGAAGTAGATATGTCCCAGGAGTTTATTCCCTGGCGTTCCGTTAAACCAACCCTATGGGATCAACAAACCTTAGAAGAAGTCCCCATTATCATGGATGATCCCCTCACCCAATCCTGGAATGAAAAAGAAAAACCTGTCTCGCTAGAAAAGAAGCAAACGAATTTCCAAAAGGCGAAATCCCGTACCGCCCCTAAATCCTCAAGTACCTTAAAGCCTTCGACTGATGGTATCAAGCAAGCCCTCTCGTCGGTGTTGTCCTCCCTTGAACGACCACGACTGGAGATACCGCACCTAAACCTTAAAGAATTTCGTGAGCTGGTACCGGAAATGCTCCCGAAAAACCTTCCCAAGTGGTCGAAAGAAGAAACGCCCCAGGGCCGATCACCGGCTTTGCCCAATCCTTTATCAGTTGATGTCATTGAATCGTTAAAAGGTAAAATTCTATGGTTTTGGAGCGAAAAATCAGGAACCGGTGTCACCCACTTGGCCAATCATACGGCCCAAATCTTATCCCTGGGTCTTCCAGTATTGCTCCTGGATGGTGATCTCATAAAACCTTCCCTCGTTCAACAATACCCCTGCGACGGGCCGGGCTGGGAGAAATCATGGCTACGGAAGATGCCGGGTAAGCATCCTGAGCACGTGATTACGGAAGGGAATTTGCGGGTCTGGGTTCTCAAACAGCCGGTCGGCCCGTTTACGGATCCTTTAAACATGTGGGAGGTCGCTTTGTTTCATCTTAGGTCACCCGACCAAATTATCGTGATTGACGGTGGCCAGCAGATGCCACCGCCGGACGTTGATCTATCGATGGTTATGCTTTCAAAAGAGATGGTAAGGGTCCCTAACCCAACGCACAAAACGGTTTGGGTCAGTCGTCAATGGATGGAGGGAACCCTCCTTTATGACGGGAGCCAATTTGGGATTCTGGGAATCCTTGAGCATTGCAAAGAATTACTGAATGGGGAGGAACGATTATGAGTTACCCTAAAATGTCTCTGAGCCCAAAACGTCTAGCGCAGATATTTAGCGGAGAAATTCCCATGTTTATGGCGTTACAGCCGGTTAAGTCGTTAACAGAGGATCTCGCCATTGGCTATGAGGCCCTGGCCCGCTGGGAAGCCGGAGCAACCTTTAATCCCATGGATGTTTGGCGCATGGCCCTGCATTTCGGGCAATTGGATGCCCTGGAGGATATGGTCCGTGATCGCATTTTGCAGATACAACCCCAGGTCAAAGGAACTTTATTTATCAATTTACATCCTATGGCCCTGAATCCTAAACGCTGGCTGCCATTTCTTCACGAGAATGTCGTTTTGGAAGTGACAGAGCCGGAAGAAATTGATTTCCATGGGGTCACTGCCCTAAAAAAGGCAGGATTTCGTATTGCTCTCGATGACCTGGGGACTGGTCATGCTACATTTAAAGCCTTAGTTGAGATTCAGCCGGAATTTATTAAAATTGACCGCTCTCTCATTGTTAACTGTCATAAAGACAAGCATAAGTGGAGTTTATTAAGAGCCTTAGTTGAACATAGCCAGCGGATGGGAGCCCAGGTTGTCGCTGAAGGAATCGAAACCAAAGAGGACCTGGAGGCCGTCAAACGAACCAAATGCCAATATGGACAGGGCTATTTGCTCGGCTACCCAGAAAGGCAGCTGCCCTCCTTAGAAAAGAGGGATTCGACTTGAATGCAATCCAAGGCATGGATCAATTAATTAAAGTCATCAGCGGAGTCCTTAACCAAGCTGATATGGGCAGCCAGGTCAATGATTGGCTTTTTGGTTCACTTATGATTCTAATCTTTGCCATGACCTATGGTACCAATTGGACCTGGGCGGTCAGTTCTGCGTTTAAGGTCTTAGGATCAAGCTCTGCCGCAAGTAGTGTCTTATCGCTGCTCGGTCAAAATCCTAATCAGACGTCGGTACCCACGGCACTGACTCCGATTTCCGGAGATTTATCAGGAAGCCATAGTGCGGTTTACGCGGGGACGCCGCCTGGTTGGCTTCTTGTCCTGGGGACAATGGTTTGGGCTATTTTTGTCTTGCTCGGCCTCTTTGAACTCTTCGGGGAAACTCACTCGACACGCCTGAGGGACTTGAAAAGTGAAGGTATGTTTTGGTGGGCCATGGCCCCCGTGAGTATTATGATCTTCATTGGGTCTCCTCTGCTGCTTCAAATCATTGCCAAAACAATTTATGACCCCATTGTCTCCAAGATTTTAAATGGGGTTGCAGCGGCTATTGGTGCGGATCCTAAAAATACTCTCACCGATCCTTTATGGCTTCTGCTCGCTTTGTTTGGGGTTGCAACGCCCCATGGGGCTAATGCTACAGCAATGGCCATCAATGATTTTGCCGGAATATTAACTCACCTAAAGAATCTTAAACTGACCGCTGCGAATAATGTCTTTCAAATCATTCCCTTTCTTCTGCAGCATGCGCTAAGCCCGTCCATCTTTCTGGAACTTGTGTTATTGTTAGGACTGTTTTTGATTATCATTCAAAGTGCCTTGGCCACCCTTTGGCTCAATTTTCTGCCGTTCACGACCTTGAGCGTTGTCGCAAGACCTTTTAGCCCTAAAGGAGTCTATCACTGGCTTATGAATGTTTTAAAGAGCATTGGAGCGTTAGCAATCGTCGTTCTTTACGACTGTGCCATCGCCTTTGTGGGAGGGAACGGTAGCCTCCCCCTTTGGTTGAGTCTCTCTTCAGTCCCCCGTGCCATTTTTAACGGTCTGATTACCTACGCCGTTGTCGCTCTTCTTTGGATTTTCTGGACAAAGCCATTAATAATACAAGCGACAGAGCAGTCTATGCGTCTTGTCAATGCAATTCATAGTAGCGGAGATACCTTGGAAAGTGGGGGAAATCAAATAGGATCGTCAGTCTCCTTATCCGGAAGAGTCATTAATGCTGCAAGTCGTATTCCGTTCCTTCCTCAAGGTTTATCCGATCGAATGGCCATAAGGGGCGATGATTTAGAAGCAACAGGACAGAAAATTTCCAATTGGAGTAGCGCCAAGACAAAGCGTTTGCGAAGTATTGACCTCCCCTGGTCTAATACGGTCGGCGCAAAAACAAATTCCGCAGCCCATGAAAACAGCAGCTTAAAATTAGGAAACCTCAAAGAAAGCGTCGCACCTAATGAATTAGGTATAGAAACCTTTCCTCTCAAACCATCAGCCGATCGCAGTGACCCCCCTATTTCTAATTCGCTCGTCTCCAGCGGCATCCATTATACGCCTCCCGGAGATGAAGAGGCGACGGCATTTAATCTTAAAACCAAGAGTCAAAGCGATGCTAATAAGCTCTCTAAGTTGTTTCACTCTGCTGGCGTTCCTCATTCCCTACAAAACATTGGAGGAGAGCACCGGCTTAACTTTGATAAGCTCTCACCGGAAGAATCGATGAGGGCAAGGAAACTTGTTTCAGATAATCAGACGTTATTTAAGGAAAAAGTGACCCATCTCGAAGCTGAACAAAAAGAAACGATGAGCTTTGAAGCGACTAGTTCGGAAACGGCGCATTCAATTCAATCTTATCTGCAGATGCGTGGCGTTGAGTCGAATTTAATCGGCAGTCGGGTAACGTTTCCTACATCGCAACTGGACATCGTTCAACAAATGCTCGAGAGAGCAAATCGTGGTGATCTTCCCATAATTGAAAAAAGGGGATCCAAGTATTTTATTCGCAAAAATGGAATTCCGGTTGAAATTGCCATCGACCAATTTACCCAAGGTAAATATTTAATTGTTTCCTAAATTGAAGACAATACGTTGATGGATTAAAAAGGAGGAAATAGTCCAATGTTTGAAGCTATCGATAAACAACTCTTTAAAGAAATGCTCCAAGAACCGCCCAATAATGTTGCTATTATTGGACATGGAAGATATAGAGTCTTTGAAAAATCCAATCATCTTATGATCTTTCTCGTTATCTCACTTTGAGTGATGAACGACAAGGAATATGTGATGCTATCCATACTGGTACGAAAGGCATTATTTCACTTTTTCCAGGAACTAATCCGGACAAGCTTTTTTTTCTCATGGCTATATGGCTTAAAGAAAGAGGATACCATTCTAATGAAAATATTTTATTGGAAAAAGCAAAAAATGTATTTGATTGGATCATTGTTACAGATAACTATTCCAAGGATCGTACAGCTCGTATTTCCAAACTATTGAAGGCACCTTTTGCGCTGCAATATTAATTTTGCTATACCAATCGATATCCATAAAATTTTATATGTCAAGTGTTTGCCACCTCTATTCTAAGGAGGTGGCTTTATTTTCTCGAAGGTATTGTTGTCCAATTCCCTGATGAAATGCGCAAAGTCTTATGTAAGGAGGTTTGGAGAAACATTGCTCATAAAGGCACTAAACCTAAAAGTGGGGGATCAGCTGGCTGAGGAAGATGGATTTCTTTGGGATGTAACAGAGATTATCCAAGAGACAGAAACTACGATTACCGTCAGGCTCAACTCGGATTTTTCTAGTTTTAAAGAACATTGGAGGTCTAGGTCAGGTATTTTAAAGACATTTGATAAACATAGAAGCCTCCAAGGTGTATCGGCGTAGGTGGGGCGCTGCAGTTAATAGAAACTACGTTAAGAAGGGATCATGGATGACAACAAAAGAATTAAATTCAAAACTTCAAATCGTGCACGTTAAGGGTAAACGGTTTAAATGCCCAGAGGGTTACCGAAAGATTGAGAGTGGTTTCGCCTTCTTTGTCCCAGGATTGGGATATCTCGCTTTCAATGATTCAAAATATATTCCTTATATGCCACTAGGGGGAAGAAAGGCATTAGAAAGTATTCTTAAAGCCGGAGGGATGCTTAATTACGATGACATTATATTCATCCGGGAAATGGATGCTTACGGAACTAGTCTTTAATTTTACTAAGAAGGTATCAAATATTAAAAGTCTATTGATTAGAAAAATGAGGGGGAGCGCCCATGTTAGAAAAACTCAGAAAATTACTGAAGGAACGATTTGCGGATACAAAATACCTTTTAAAGTTCACCTTGATCGGCGGCACAACGATTAGTGTCGTCAAAGATGAGGAGAATTTTAACGAGTTTATGACATGGTACAATTCACCGTCAACAAATGAGTTTTTGATTAAAAACCGATCTGGGTTTATATCAATCAATAAAGAGCACTTGATAGAGTTTCACTATTCGGAGATAACACCGAAGGCGAGAATTGCGGCTCCCATTGGCTATGTTTTGTTTCATCCAGTTCCAAAGTTCTTAACCTTATTCTCGTACTTGACGTTACTGCTCACTGGATTTGTAGGCTCTATAGTTCTCTTATATCTGAAAAATGATTTAAACATAAGCAATTTGTATTTAATGTTTGGCCATTGTTTTGAGTTTATCGGTGGTTTCTATTTATTTTTCTATACCATTATTTCGGCTATGTGGGCTATTAAGGCTTTGCTTTCGGATAACCATACACTGATAGATCTTGACCGTTATTTATCCTGCAGTTACGAAAAAAACGTAACCAAATTTCTTTTCGTTAATGCAGTTTTGATTTTTGTCTTTTTCTCTAGATTAAACTATGGGGAATTTAGGGCATTCGTTACAATGTTTTTTAATTATTAATGGTTATTAGTGAATCTCAATGGTTCCGATATGGACAGAAATGAGCTTTTGATGCTTCAATCATAACGTCCTACATTAGCAATTTGTTCTTAAGGAGGAATTTTATGCAGTGGCAGGAGCCGCCGTCCATTGATCTCGATGCGACCATTGACGCCCACGTCATTGGTCGTGTCACCGTCATCCAGTTTGTCATCGTTGTGATCATAACTATCCCCAGTATATTTTTATCCTTCATCGTCTTACAGCTGCCGTTTTTTATAGCCTCATTTGTCACCTTACTCTTACCGGCGGGAACGTTTTTCTTTTTCTATAACGACGGTCCACGCGAGTTGAAAATTCTTAGCGGCTATTATAAACGCAAACGAACCCCTGAAGCTGGTTATTCGATGCCCGGTGCTTATGATTTTGAGTCCTTTGGTACGATGAACCCTCTGGTGGCCGTTCCAGATTACGTCTTGGTACACGCTACCATAACACTCCAACCCGTTTCTCTTTTGGGAGAGAGTGAGGAATCTCGTTTGAAAATTGCTTTGGAACGTCTTACCAGGGCGGCAGCTAAAGCCAATGTTCTGTTGGATTGGTTTATGTCTCATGAACTGTACCGCCCGATTGTTCCTCCAGAATCCAATTCGTTATTACAAGATCGGAATCGCTATTGGATGGAAACCGGAACCCATCGTTTTCAAACGCCCTTGGTGATACGCTTGGCAGCAAAAACACAAGATTTAGATGAAGCATGGCGAATCGCAGAACAGGTACGACGTGGCTATGAATCCGCTGGTGGCGAGGGCTGGGAATGGGCGAGCTGCCAATTGATCGGTCAAATGACGATTGATCAATTAGACCCCGGCGCTGCGTGGCGTCGTTATGTTAATCAATTTAATACTTCAAATTCAAACCCGGCGGACAAACGTAAGGAGGGTATGGGATGAGATTACCTGTTGGAATGCTTGAGACGAATCACGAATGCGTTTGGAATGGCAAAGAGACCGTATTTCATCGCACCTTTCGAGTGGTGACCTGGCCGCATAGCGAGATTCAGCAAGCATGGTATGATTTGGCGACCGACGAGCAGGGGATCATCTTTCGGGTCCGCCACTCTCTTAGCCCAAGCCCGTTTACGGTTTCTCCGGATTTGCGACGAAAAATTAATCGCTTAAAAGGAAATACCACAGGGGTTGACCAGACACGAGCCAGGGATGACGAACTTTCCGGTCTTGAAAAAATTCAGAAATTGATAATGCATAAGGTCCGACGAAAGGAAAAGCTCGTCGATGTGACAACATTTCTCACAATCTCGGCACCGGACCTGGAAACGCTGGATCATGATTGTGAGGCAGCTATAGGCATTTGCTCGGCCTACGAAATTGTGTTGGAGCCGATCCATGGATGCCAGGCTCCAGGTTCGCTCTTGACCACTCCCATGGGCATGGTCGATTTTACCGGTGCAAACTTCTGGTCTCCTTGGACCATGCTAAGCAGCCGAGGTGCATTTTTAATGCCTTGGGGAGTTGGTACTGCTGGAGACGGATTTGGTAATTATGTAGGGTGTGCCACTGATTCTAATGTTCCAATTAATGTGGATTTTTCTCGAGGATTTTCCGGTCTTGCCAGTAATATGATTTTCTTTGGTATGACCGGTGAAGGAAAAACTCAGGAAATTCATACCCTCCTTCAGAGTTTTCACGCTGAGGATAAATACATTATTGTGTTTGATGTTGACGGAGAGTACCGGCAACATTGTGAAGAGTTGGGGGGGCTTTATATCGACTTGTCGGGGGTTTCGGGACAGTTTCCTGACCCCTGCATCATCCCGCCGCCTAGTGGGAGTGACGATGTGATGGAGGATCAGTTCCGTTATGATCGCATGCGTAGTGCTGTCACCCGAACGTTCTCCATCATGGGGCACCTGAATGACTTAGAGGAAGGGGCCGTTGAACGGGCTATTGATTCTGCATTTGAGGAATTTTCAATTTCTCCGGAAGATCCCTCGACCTGGGACCGAAGCCATCACGTAACTCTTAAGCTCATTTATAGTTACCTGGAGAAATATTCGAACGAGGATCCTGATGCGCGTGATGCCAAACGTAAGTGCTGGCGAGGAATTAAAGGCGGACTCGCCCGGTTTTTTAGTGACCCTTTACAATATACTGAACAACCTAACCGAGCTGTCTTCTTTCATCTGGGGGATCCTGGGCGAACGGCAGACCGGCGGGCTAGTGAACTGAAATTTAGCATGGTCATTAACACGGCATGGGAATGGATTAGACAAAACCGACGAGCTAACCGAGGGAGCGTTATTGTGGCCGATGAGTTTCAGCGGCTTGTCTCCGATCCGATCTTAGGCGTTTTTATTGCAGATCTGCAAACAACCATCCGGAAGTGGAATGGAATTCAGATTATCGCAACCAATACCCCCGGACAACTTTGGGATGTTGAAATTGACGGCAATAAAAAGCTAGGTGATAAGATCTGGGGAAACGCTCCTCTGAAAGGGATTTTTGCACTCGAAGAAGACCAATTAAGAGCCTTGAGGAACCACGTCAGTATCCCAGATGGAGTGGCGGACGCTATCTCAAACCAAATGGGCAGTCATGCGTTTTGTTTGCGTTATGGAGGCAATAAATGGGCTCAGGCACGCTCGGATGTACCGCCTCAAGAAGCTGCCCTCTATAAAACCAGAACTAAGTAAAGGAGGGTCAACCGTGTACGTAACCTTTTTCAAGCAGCGAAAACTAAGACTATCGACGAAAGTCATAGCCCTCTTATTAGCTCTACTCATGCTTCCTTGGCTATTTATCGGAAATATATCGGAAACGTTACTTTACAGTATCGAAGAGCCAGCGATAGAGCCTGTCTCAGTTCCATCATTTGCTCCGGTCCCTGCAGGGTACCCAGTTTTGGTCCAATATGTCCCTTTGGATTTATCGGCTGTGGAGGGCTGGATCCAGTCACATTATCCTGGCAGTTTAGTTGACATCCCCATGCTCCAAGCCATTGACCAGGCTGCAAAAGAAGCCAATGTGAATCTAGGAATTCTATTAGGGATTCTTGCCGCTGAACAAAGTATGCTGAGCCCTTCGATTGTTGGTTATGCTCATGCCATGCATTATTATGACAATCCCTTCGACTATGGAGTTTATCCGGGAAGCACGTTTCCCTTTGCAATTGGGGCTTATGCAAGTGCCAAAGGAGCCTCTTCTCTAGCGGTGCGAAGTCTCGAATCCTTTGCTCCTGGGGCCTGGCGCGCTGAACAATTTGTTCAATGGATGGGTTTTTTTGAAAACTGGTATGTTAACGGGATTACGGCCTTTTCGACGATTGGAAATTGGGGTGGGAGTGTCAGCAGTGTTTGGAATTCAATGATGCAATATGTAGTACAAAAGGCACCTACCTGGTTTGATAACGTGAAAACCTGGATTCATAACGCTGTTGAAGGAGTCGTCAATTGGTTTAGTGAGCACAAAGTAGCGGTTCTTATAGGCGCTTTAGCTTTAGTCGCAATTTTCTTAGGTCCAGAAATTGCAGCGGGTGCCATGGTCGCCTTTAATACCAGTTTTTCTCAAGTCTTAGCCACTTCACCGTAGAACTTCCTATCAAAAACAAAACTAATGGGAGGATGAAAAACGTGACGATTCAACAAAGTTTAAATTGCCTTAGGTATATCCCCGCGAGTTTAGAAACTCAAATAACATCCGGAACTTTAACCGATGAGATGACAGAATTCTTAAATAGCTATGTAAAAAAAGGCAGGACTAACATTATCGTTTCCGGGCCGACCGCTTTAGGGATGACGACGGGCTTTAGGCTTAAAATCGGAGATAGTTCCCTATGCTCGGTAAAAGCACGTCCCTCAGGTTAGCTCCCAGCTTCTTATTCTTAATCGCTTTTATGTCCGAGAGAAAGGAGAATCGCCTTGAAGGAACCCTCAAATCGAATGGATCTTTTAGCCGGTCTACTCGGCCTCATTATCGCCCTGGTTATGCTCAATTGGGCAGCGAGCATTATTCACCTGCCCTGGACCTTGAATATTTCCGGAGCTAAGGATGCTTTGCTGGGAGCATCCAGTGCCTCAACGCAGCAGCTTAACTCTGTCAAAGCCATCCCACAAACCAACTCTGCCCATGAAGCCTCGACCTATGGCAACCTTCTCGGTATTGGAACTAGCCTTTTGCCCAAACTGTTGCTGCTTCTACTTTTTGCTTGGATCCTGCTAGGGATAATTGTCTGGTACCGAAAAACCAGCACCCATACGACCCAAAGCGTCCGTGATTTCTTGGTGTTCCGTTGGCCTCAAATGTCCTTAGGATACGTTTTTAGCCGCCCGGAGCTCATCCAAGATGCTTGGAATCGACATGTGTTATCGCGATCCGAAGTATCGGTATCAGGTGCCTCGTCGCAATTTGGAAACCCTCAAACGCTTCACCGTATTGAACAAATACTCTTTGCCGCCATGAAAGGATCGGACTTTAAAGTTGAAGATGCCATCGGCCATGGTCAGGATACACGAACGATGATTCGTACCAATGTCGTAGCCACATGGGAAGACCATGGGTGGCGTATTCAACTCCAGTGGCCTCATGGGTTCCAACTCGATATTTATACAAAATGGCGAGAATGGGGTCCCAATATGGCTCCCATTGCCTTGAGGCACTATGGGTTTCCTGCCTTAAAAGGTCATGTCGATGAGTACGGCTTTCTTCATATTACCCTGGACCAGCCTGAAACTGAGTTTTCTAAACAGCCTAAAGCAGATGCTTTTTTTAAAACTGAAGAAAAGGAAATAACCGAAAGTATAAGCGCAACCCAGGAATGCTCCGCAAATAACGAAGGGCCTCTTCGGGAGGGTGGCCCTCCCCTCTCTCTTTTGACTTTGGGTAAGGGAGCAGTCGGTCGACCTAATGAAGGAAAGATTGTTTCTAAGGCCTTAGAAGATGCTCTGACGGCCTTTCAGCTTTCTGGAACCGTTCATTTGCGTGGAATTGGTCCAAGCCTTATTCAATTGGCCATCATCCCACAACGAGGACTCTCTCCCAAAAAGATTATTTCGCGGGCCGATGACTTAAGAATGGCTGGGAAAGGATCTCTCCCTGGGTTAACTCTTGAAGGGACAGATACGGAAATTCGTGCTTTGGTCACCCGCAAGACTCGGGAAATTGTAGCGTTACGCGATCTGCTCACCGTCGGTCCTCCTGAGAATTCCAATGAAAAAACTATCCCTTTGGTGTTTCCTTTAGGGGTGGATCTCGCGGGTAGCCCTATTTGGATTCCCTTAGCCAAAACACCTCATTTACTCATCGCCGGAACGACCGGAAGTGGGAAAAGTGTCTTCTCCCAAAGTATGCTGACATCTCTAACATTTCGCTATTCATCAGAACAGCTGAAGTTTATTTTGATTGATGCCAAAGGAACTGAAATGGCCTTTTATAAACATATTCCACATCTCCTTAGCCCGATTATATCCGAAGCTAACAAGGCTGCAGCGGCGATTCGTTGGGCAGTATCCGAAATGGATTCGAGGAATAAGCAGTTCGTTGACGCTGAGTGCCGGGATTTCGAGGGGTATTTACGCAAAGGCCATCATCTTGCTCGTATTGTAATTTTTGTTGATGAACTCTACGATTTATTGGCCGGAGCAGGAAACTTCCGCGAAGAACTTGAAGACAACCTCACCAGTATTGCCCAAAAAGCTCGTAGTGCTGGGATTCATTTAGTCTCCGCTACCCAAAAACCGACTGTTGAAGCGATACCAAGCTTGCTTAAAGGAAATATTCCGGGAAGAATCGCCTTTCAGGTTTCGAGTAGGACTGAATCTGTTGTTATCCTTGATGAAATAGGCGCAGAAAAGTTAATTGGTTATGGAGACGGGTTATTTAAAATGCCCGGATGCCCGAAAGAGCGTATTCAGGCTCCCTTTATCGATGACAATAGCGAGCTGACTGCAGTTTCCAAATGGTGGCGAAATAACCCAAGGAAAGAATTTAGTCAACACCAAGGCGAAGACAATTCACTAAAATCCACTGTAGCTGGGTTGGGAGAAAAGCATCAAGCGCAAGAGCATCTTGTCCATGATCCTCTCCCAGATGAGGACCAAGGTCATTCTGTTGCGGAGATCGAGGAAGAAGATTTGGATGAATTGCCCCCCATTTATTCAAGATGCCTCGAGGGGGTGGAGGAGAAATTCTCCCCTCTTTCTGGAGAAGATGTTTGGAGAATGAATCATGTTGCCCAAATGGTTGTCCAGGCTTGTCCAGTGGGAGTAATTATTGAAGAAAAACAATTGGCCCTGGCGTTTACTGTCTCCGACGACGTGGCCAATAAGGCAATTCAACAAATGTCCGCCATGGGATTTATTAAAATGCTAGGTGGTGAAAAAGTGTTAGTCCAACGCTGGAGGGCAAGGAATGATTCACGTTCCTCACCTTTTTAAAAATCTGTCAAAGGTTTGCCACCTTAATCATGAAACATTTTTTACCTAATGGTTTAATTATTGCCGAAAAAACACACTGTTTTCTGTTCCCTTTTTGTTCCTTTTAAAGTATCTTATCTAATTCCTTTGCATGTAATTACTGCAGTTCTTTTGATGGGCAACCTTCTTTTTTAATAATAATTCAAACCTTTAATAGTCAATTTTGCGTTTGGCAATGGGCATCAAACTCAAATGCTATTTTTTAAAAAGGAGTAAAATGTTTATGACCATACTATGGACTTTTCTTCTAGCCCATTGGTGGCTCCCCTTCTTAGTGTGCATAATACTTAATATACTTTTGTTTATTATTGACGACACAATTATAGTGGATCTATTTCCAGTCGCTTTAATTTTTGCGATAGGTTTTACTTCAACTGTTTTTCTTTTGGATCAAAAGTATGGGGTGGGTCCTAACTAACTTCCTACGTTCATGCATCTATTAATTTTTAATATTTTTGTGCAATTGATCGGTTAGTCGCGTATCAGCGTGAAGGAGGGATCCTATTGGATTATAAAATAGAACAACGTTATCAAACTTTCTTAGCTCGTTTACAATACTCCCCTATCTCATCCACAGGTATACCTATTTTCTATTTCAGAGATTGCATGAATATCGGTTCTGCCTTTGCTCTAAGCAAAAGAGGTCATAGATGCATCATTGGAAACAAGATTATACCCTCCGCAGTTAAGCTATACGGTTTTTCAGAAAAAGAAATAGACTATCTCTTTTCTATTCCCAAAATTTCAAAAAAGAGAAAATATAAATGTCAAATATATAATAGAAATTACAGGAAAAGGAAAGGAGTCCTCGCTCACAATGAGAGAAGAAAAATTAACATTGACCAATATAAAAAAATACTCAAATTACGCAAACTGGGATTCTCCCGAATAAATGTTGCTTGTGAACTCAATATTTCTCTAAATAGAGTTCGCTATTTACTCCATTTATTCAGGCAAAGTTAATTGTCTTTATCCTTTGTTGATTTGGCATAGGTACTGGTATATTTTTCGAGAAACAATTGCGCCGCAATCGACCGATACCACTGGTATTTTCCCGATACCACGCTGTTTTAATTAATATTTTTGTATTTCTGCTATTTTCTAGCTTATATCAATGGTATTTGTGAAATACCATTATTTTGATTCAAGACTCTACTAGCGTTTAATGATGTCGTGATTTAATGTCTCGTCCTGTCACGCTATTTAAAGAGAATATTTACCATACTTTAAGGTTTTATGTTATTAAGACTTTTGTGATCATTTTAATGCGCGTGACATGGCGTGACATTTTCTTTAGCGTTTTATCGAAAAAGCTCTATAGTCACGCTAGGTCACGTACTAAAACTAAGCGTAATATTTCTAAATTATTATAAACGTTATTTTTTGCTAATATAATCGTGTCAATACGTGACTCAATTGCTAGATTTAGGATTTTAGTCACACTATGTCACGTTCTTTTAAAGTTTATTTCTATGATCTACTTACCGATAAATAGTTATTCCGCAATTTATTCGCAATTTCTAATGTGACGATGCGTGACACTCTTGTTTATATGTCTATTATTTTTTGATTGGCAGTAAATCGATAGCTACGCTATATTAAAAAGGTCTAAAAAGAGGTAATTATAAATGTCAAATATAACAAATGTTATTCTTGGATCCCTCAAATTGAGGTACTTAGACACACGCGAACGATGGGTCTGGGTAGCACTCAATCTCCTCAACGACAACGCTAATGGCTTGATTTGTAGATCTAACGGTGAATGTTACAATTTATTAGAGTTATCCGAGTTGATTATGCTCGACTCCGACAAACTAAAAGATAGTTTATATATCTTAGCCGAAAAAAATTTTATTTCCTTAGAAGATGATATAAATAAAATAAAGTTATTACTTACTCCAGAAGAGGAAAGAAAGAACAAGCTTCGGATCGCTGCCCGTTTGCGCAAGAGAAGACAAAGAAGTAAAGAGATGAAAGGCATGGTGAAAGTCGATGTCTAAAAAGAAACCTACGCTACAGGAAGTAATTTTTAATTTACCTCATCAATTAAAGGTTAAACGACTTACATCTGAGCAAAAATGGTTATGGGTAGTAATTTTAATTTTATCTTTTGAGTCACCGATTCCAGGGAAGCTATACATAGATAATAACTTAGCTGTTTCTGAAGAGGATTTAGCGTGGAAATCATCAATTCCTATTGAAAATTTAAAATCTCATCTAATTTCATTACAAAAACTCAATATGCTAAGGAAAGATAACAATGCTTGGGTTATTATGGAATCGGCAAAGCAAGATGAATGCCACAATAATTCAGATATAAAGACTGAAGCTAATTTAAATAGTTCTCAATCAGTAAATTCGGATGAATTAGAGATTGCCAAGGAAATGGGTTACACGACGGAGGAATGGATTGCGCTTAAAAACCCAAAAACCTAATTAGGGATCGAAATTATCACGCTATGTCACGTTTGAAATTTAAAACCGTCTATAAGGATTGGAAAGAAGATAAAATTACCGCAGTAGAAGCTATGCAAATATGTATGAAAAGCAATACTTTTTTTATAGAAGGGTAAAGGAATACAAATTGAGTATCTAACAGCAACCTTTGTTATGCTAGATTAAAACAAAGGTTGCTGTTTCAGTTATTCCACCTTTGGGGTGGTGTGCAAAATACGATCCTAGTTAGAAGTACACATTGCCATTTTAAGGAAAAACATGTCAAATAATGTTGACAATTATTGGAAAATATAATCGTATAAATAAAGGAATTTAGTTTGTAATAATGAATTTATATAATGAATAGTTTAAGTGTTCAAGGGGATTATCCAAGAGACATTATGTCATGTGGAGGGGGGATAAATTTAAATAAAGACAACCTCGGATTATCAATACCAAAAGTAACAAATGATCTAAAGGGATTAGTCCCTACACAAAATAGTAGGTTACTTTATACTGCCCCACTGGGGATATTTGTGTAGGGAGATTACGAAAGCATTCCTGTAAACTGAGAAAAACAAACTTTGCAAAAGAAGAGACCTCGCAATAGAATTTGAAAGGATGAGTCGGCCGACAAAATCCAATCAAAACATATCGGAGGTCTGTACCATGAATTGTAGCCAAAACGAGAAGCTAAATCAAGTGACATAAGAAACGCTTGTGATTGGAGTGGACATTGGCCATGAGACGCAGCATGCCAGGGCATTCGACTGGCGGGGCGTAGAACTTGGTAAAGTATTCCGCTTTGAAAACAGCAAGGAGGGATTTGAGGCGTTTGGCAGATGGGTGGAAAAGCTGAAACACAGCGTGGGGAAAACTGCTGTCATGGTAGGCTCGGAGCCGACCGGTCACTACTGGTTCAATCTGGTGCCATACCTGAAAGAAAGCGGAATGAAGCTGGTTCTGGTGAATCCCCATCATGTGAAGAAAAGCAAGGAGATGGATGACAACCATCCGAGCAAGACCGATCGCAAAGACCCAAAAACCATTGCCAAACTGGTATGTGAGGGGCGGTACAACATTCCACATATTCCAGAGGGCGTATACGCTGAGCTGCGTATCATGATGGAACTTCGGTTGCGGGTTTGCAAAGAGTTAAATCAGATCAAGAACCGTGTCCAAAGGTGGCTGTCGATCTACTTTCCCGAATTTGTGAAGGTGTACTGCAAAATCGATACGGTAAGCGGTCTGCTTGTTCTGGAGAACGTGCCGATGCCGGAGGATATCCTGGCTCTGGGAGCCGCCGGACTCAACGGGCTGTGGCGGCAATCTAAGATCAAAGCCGTTGGGATGAAGAAGGCTACGAGCTTGTTTGAAGCGGCTAAAAGCAGCGTGGGATGCAAAAACGGCGGCGATGCAGCTCGACTGGAGCTTCGGCTTCTGCTGGCGGATTACCGCACCAAGATGGAACAGTACACGCAGATCATGGAGGAAGTGGAAAAATTGTGTAGGCAAGTTCCAAACGTGGAAAAGCTGCTGGAGATAGGCGGCATAGGTTTTGTCACGGTTGCCGGTTTTGTAGTCGAAGTTGGGGATATTCGACGCTTTCAGTCCCCAAAGCAGATACAGAAGCTGGCGGGTCTGGCCCTGCGGGAGAACAGTTCCGGTCAGTGTAAGGGGCAAACAACAATCAGCCGACGCGGAAGGGCGCGATTGCGTGCAGTTCTGTTTCAGGCAGTAATGCCTTTGGTATCCAAAAATCAGGAGTTCAAGAAAATCCACCAATACTACACTAGCAGGGCGAAGAATCCTTTGAAGAAAAAACAGTCGCTCATTGCCCTGAGCTGCAAGTTGATCCGAGTGTTTTACGCACTGTTAACCAAGGGCTGTGCATATGATCCTGTGAAGCTTGTAACAGATATTAACCGGCCAGTGGATAGGTTAGCAGCTTAACTTCAGGTACAAGGGATGTTTTCTGAAAGCGTCGCAGAAAACGGATATCCCGATGAAACAGCAATCACACAGATAAGAGAGCTGGTAGTCAGTCTTTATCACCTCCATCAGAGCAACGACTCGGGACGAAAGCATTACTGACACCTATTTTATGGATAGGCAGAACGAAGGAATTGAGGGCCGGGGCCTCCCGTGACCCTGTTAGATGTGAGAGGTTTGCTGCCATGAGATGTATGGGTTACCAATGGCCGACAGAGAAAAATCATATGATGCTTTGTTTGCTGTACCCATTTTCTCTGAATCCGGCACTTGATGCCGATTCTGTCCGTATGAGGCTCTTCTGGTTTGTACGAGATACTGCGATATCGGGAGATATCCGATGAAAAACGAGAAATTATTAGAGAGGAGGAATTTTCGTTCTACTATTATATCCACTGAAGTTTCCTTAAAAACGTATAAAACACTAAAGAGAGGGTGTAAGGATGATAACGAAGAAGTCATTTTTGATGTTAATGATCTTTTCTTTATTTTTATGTTTCTCCTTCGTAACCGATGTCCATTTTGCATATGCAGATTCACTACCATCATCAGCGAGTAGCTCTTATTATGTTACCCCTAGCTGGACCAACAGTAGTACTGCATATTCTCAAGGGCAAAGTGTTACACCAGGTTACGGCGGTGATGTTATTTTAGATTTTGGACGACAATATTATAACGGATCAACTTGGGGAACATATCTACCAGGAACATCATATTTTGTTTCAGATAGCCAAATACAGACAATAGTCCATAACTTTTTGACTGGTTATGATAGTGCCCACACTCAAGTTATTTTTGCATACATAGCAACAAATAACGATAATGTGGGCTGGTCCCAGGGATCCACCACATGGACTGATGCAGGGACTGATTGGGGCGCGTTGGTAGATAGCACCCCCCCCACAATAAATACTGCGGTAGGTGGAGGCAACGATATTGAGTCTTGGTATGGAACAGGATTTATAGCTTATGGTTCTGATACAGTTAACTGGTGTAATGCTTATAATAGCAGAACTCATATGCGTATGTTGAACTATGGTAGTGATGCTAGTTCAGAGTATCCTAGTGGCTGGACGAAACAACAAGTTTATTCTGTTTCATGGGGATTATCAGATGATCTCGTAATGCCAGAGATTTATTATAATTCTCAGGCTTCTCAATGGCAAGGTATTTACGATTACAATACAAATCTTTACATCTGGGGTACTACATCTGAATATGGTTATGGCGGTAGTTTATCGTGGTCAGATGCTTGGAATGCTTTAAATAATGCAATAACTAATGATCCTACTCATCCTAATTCAAATGACGTTCAAGCATCAGCAACTAACATTTGATTTGATAGGAGGTTAATTATGAAGATTCAATCTCTATTTAGAAAACGTTTGTTTATTTCTTTAATGGCAATCACTGCAGTGATTGCTTTAGGGTTAACTGCATTTATAGCTCAAAATGCCAATGCTCGTAGTACATTCTCAGACTTTACAGCAAACAAAATTGCAAGATTGAATCAGGAGACTGCGAAGCATGTGGATCAGGCTAGACAGTATCAGGCAACACACCCTAACAACAACCCTGAAATTCTGCCAATGGGTTCAGATCCTAAACAAAAGGCCGAGCGTATACCTCCCGATATTGGATGGGGGATAGGATGGCTGTATAATGGTCCATATAATGTTTCTGAATTGTGGATAGTAGGTGACAAACCCAATAACGAACAACGCTCGTGGAATCCAAGCTACGCATATTCTGGAAGTTTTAAAGATAACCCAAAACAAGGATTTATTGGAACTTTTGTAATGAACGGAGCTTCGGATCATAGTTGGTCTGGCAATTGGAAAACGCCTCAACTATGGGGTTCTGTAAGGATTACAAACGTCACTGGTAGTGTGATAAGTTTTAATAGCGATTCTGGTGTAACAGGAACTTTTGATCTGGAAACTCACGAGTGGAAGACTAATTAAAAGAAATAATTTAGAAATTAGAGGGGTTGTTTCCAAAGTATTTGGGAACAACTTCTTTAGTTAGAAAATGAAGATCAAGTGAACAAAATTAAATATAAAATTACATTCTTTGAATCTTAATCGGCATAGGAAAGAATAGTCATGTCATAGGAAATTTATAATGATAATTTTTATTCTATTTCCTTTTAACATAAACAAGAGATTATAAAGTTTGAATACTCTCTCGCTTTTTATTTCAACTAATAGCTTCTAATTGGGGTAGTGGGAGCATTCTAACACCAGGGGCAAGGTAATTAGGGTAATACACGTGCAACGAATACGCTAGGGGTCGCCTCACGAAACGGAATATAAAGCACATTGATCAAAATGCATGTTGTCTTAACGCGCTTCTTTCTTAATGCAGTCGTACCATGTCAAATTGAAGTATACCCTAACTTGACGTCAAGTTCCCTTCGTAATTGTGTCAGAATAAGGTCGTTTCTATTATTAATTGATATTTTACCAACAATATTATAGACTTTAACTTGACACTTTTAAGCGAAGAAGGGAATCAAATGAACGGTCACTCATTCGGCTATATTCGCGTGAGTACCTTCGATCAAAACACTAGCCGTCAATTAGATGGGTTAATCATGGATCGAGTGTTCATTGATAAAGCCTCTGGTAAAGATACCCACCGCCCTGAACTGGAAAACTTAAAACAATTTGTTCGTGATGGTGATACTGTCGTTGTCCATAGTATGGATAGACTTGCCCGTAATTTGGATGACTTACGTCAAATTGTTTGTAGTCTTACACAAAAAGGCGTTAAAATTCAGTTCATGAAGGAAAATCTTACTTTTTCCGGCTATGACTCGCCGTTGGCTAACTTGCAGTTATCGGTCATGGGAGCTTTTACCGACTTTGAACGCTCCATGATCCGCGAACGACAATTGGAAGGTATCGCGCTAGCTAAACAACGAAGTGGCTATACTGGCAGGAAAAAAGGGTTAACGGATGATCAGATTGTTCATATTAAGCAAAGGGTTGCTTCCGGCGAAAAAAAGTCTCAGATCGTTCGTTATTTTGGGATTAGCAGGTAACCTTGTAAAAATACTTGAAAAGTTAATCTTTTAGGGTTTAATTCCTTGTAGTCTCTGCAACAAACGCATAGAGTCTATTAACATAAATGAGTTCATTTGGGAGTTGACTCAGTTGCGGGTTCCTCCAGAATAAGTTCTAGATGCCTAACATATTAATATACCTTTTCTGCGGGTTTCACTAACGGATTTTAATATGGCATAATACAATAAGATAAATATTTCCCTTGACAGGTCTTTTTTAGAAATAATTTATTGAATACCAGTAATTATCAGGAAATTAAGTTATCGTTATAGAACTAATGGAGAGAAGCATATGAATAATTTTACAAAACAAAAAACGTCTCGGTTAGGGGTTATGGGCGGAACCTTCGATCCAATCCATTATGGACATTTAGTTGCTGCAGAAATGGCACGCAGTGAGTTTAAGCTTAGTAAGGTCTTATTTATCCCAACGGGGATACCGCCTCATAAAGATCGGCTTGATATTTCTGCAGGGGAATTCCGCTTGGAAATGGTTGAACGCGCTATTGAAGACAACCCTGTCTTTGCTTGTTCAGCCATGGAAATCGAACGGCAAGGGCCCTCTTACACAGTGGAGACCCTGCGCCTTTTGAGCAAGATTTGGCCGGAGCATGAGCTGTATTTTATCACCGGAACAGATGCCCTGCGTGAGATCTTTTCTTGGCGTGAAGCTGAAGAGATTTTGACTATGATTCAGTTTATTGGGGCAGCCCGGCCAGGCTTCGATGCTAAAGATTTTTTGCAGTATGTTCGGCAGGAACATCCGGAAATTGTAGATAAGATTCATTATTTAGAAGTTCCTGCTTTGGCAATTTCCTCAACAGATATACGGAGGCGGGTTAAAAATAAACAACCTATCCGATATCTGCTGCCGGAAGCGGTGCGTTTGTATATAGAACAAAAAAATCTCTATCGGTAGAATTAAAAGGTGGTCATTCGCATACTCTGCTTGGATTTGACCATACTAAAAATGAATCAATTTCAAAGAGGTGAGTATAGTAATGACAACACTTTATGTCGGAAATCTCCCGTGGAATACAACAGCGGATGAACTCGGGGAATTCTTTTCTAACTATGGACATGTTGAAAGCAGCAGAATTATCACTGATCGAGAAACCGGCCGATCCAGAGGGTTTGGCTTTATCGAGGTTGGCGAAGAGGATGCAGAACGAATGGCTCAGGAGTTAAATGGCAAAGATTTTGGCGGAAGACCTTTAACGGTGAATGAAGCTAAACCGAAACAAATGTAATATCCCGCGGACTGGAAGGGAGACCCTCTGACATGATTGTGGGGGTCTCCCTTTCCTTTGTTATGATCCTTTGAGAATTGGTGGGGCCTGTTCGGGTAAAGACATCCTTTGTTTTAAACTGCAGTTGATGGACAATAATATTGGTAGAAAGAAGATTTTGTAAAATATTTTGCAGTTAAAGCCCTAAATTGATAGAATGTAAGATAATGCAAAAAGAGAAAGATAATTAGGGTGTTTAAGGGGGAGTTGGAACGTGGAACTACTGGTTGAAGAGGTTACGATTCTGGCTAAGCATATGCTTACGGAGTCAAGATTCAAACATACGCTGGGAGTTGCGGAATATGCAGAAATGTTGGCCAAACGCCATGGGGTTGATCCCGTTAAAGCTCGATGCGCGGGGCTGGCCCATGATTTAGCTAAGGAACTTCCAGTCAAGGAGCAGATCACCTTGGCCCGGTACTGGAATCTGCTGACTTACCCTGAGGATGAACAATATCCTTACGTTTTGCATGGCCGGCTTTCAGCCTATTGGCTGGAACGTTATTTCAAAGTTGACGATAAAGATTTATTGGCAGCCATTGCCAGTCATACTTTGGGCAGACCTGGAATGTCCCGCTTAGAAATGTTGATTTACAGTGCTGACTTGACTGAACCCGGACGTAAGTTTCCAGATGTGGACAAGTTGAGACAATCCTTGTATGATGATTTAGACAGGGGCACGTTCGATTGTGTTGAAGGCACTTTACTATATTTAAAGCGGAGTAACCATCCAATACATACCTTAACGCAATTAACTTATGAAGATTTAAAAAGGAGGCTCACTATTGGAACTTGATCAAAAAAAACTTACCGAAGTTATTCACCTTGCCGAAGATAAAAAAGGCGGTGACATTACTCTTCTCGATTTAAAGGGAATCTCTATGGTTACGGATTATTGTCTTATTGTGACGGGCAACACGTCTATCCAGGTGAAAGCTATCACGAATCATTTGGAAGAGGAGTTGCCTGAGATTGGAATTCCTGTTCTGCACGTTGAGGGTCTGCCTGATGCCAAGTGGGTTTTGATGGATTGCAGCGGAGATTTGGTCATTCATGTTATGACGCCGGATCAACGAGAGTTTTACCAACTTGAGCGGCTTTGGAAGGATGCCCAAGTGGTTTCTTGTGCCACTTTTGTCTAACAACGAACTCATTAATTTGCGGTAACATTATTTACGAAACTGTTGTTCATAAATTCGTATGATTTTTTGGGAAGAAGCTCATTATATTTAAAAGCTGGGAAAGGAAGCAGTACTCAAAAACCTTCTTTAGAGAAGCGGCGGTAGGTGCAAGTCGTTGAAGGGGATTGCAGGAACTCGTCCTGGAGCTGTGTTCAGGTAACAATGAACACCGGTGCGAACCGTTAAAGTCTTACGAGTGAATTTGGAAAATTGGGTGGTATCACGGGAGCAGGCCTCTCGTCCCTTGGGACGAGAGGATTTTTGCCACTATCAGAAAGTATAACCTTCGGTTGTATACTGCAAGAAGAGCTAATTCGTGCGAAGACAGTGTCTTCGTCTTCTAGCATAAGTGCAACTAGGCAGTCGCTTTCGCCGGAGGCTCAGCGCCAGCCAAGTTTTCTTTATAAACAGGCTTGAAAGCGAAGGAAAATCGCCCATTTGCTGATTGAGTTTTTGCTTTACGATAAGGGGGAAGGTTAAGTGCAAAAGAAATATTTGTTTACGGACGTTGAACCAAAGTGGCAGAAAAAATGGTTAGAGGAAAAAGCGTATAAGACTGAAGAAAGTTCTCAAAAGCCAAAGTACTATGCCTTAGCGATGTTTCCTTATCCCTCAGGGGATTTGCACATGGGGCATGTGCGGAACTATTCCATCGTCGATGTGATAGCACGTTTTAAGCGGATGCAGGGATTTAATGTTCTCCATCCCATCGGTTGGGATTCTTTTGGCTTGCCGGCTGAAAATGCAGCGATTAAACACCAGACACCGCCGGCCGATTGGACTTGGAAAAATATTGCCAACATGCAGCGCCAGCTTAAAGGGATGGGTCTTTCCTATGATTGGGATAGAGAAGTCGCTACCTGCCATCCGGGTTATTATAAATGGACTCAGTGGATGTTTCTGGAATTTTATAAGCATGGATTGGTGTATAAGAAAAAGGCTGCTGTTAATTGGTGTCCGTCTTGTTCCACTGTTTTAGCCAATGAACAAGTGGTTGAAGGGGCCTGTGAACGGTGTGATACTCTTGTGACTAAGAAGAACCTTGAACAGTGGTTTTTCAAGATTACGGATTATGCCGAGATCTTGCTTCGAGACTTGGATGACCTGCCCGGTTGGCCTGAGAAGGTAAAAACAATGCAGCGCAATTGGATTGGACGTTCCGAAGGGGTGGAAGTTCAATTTGCTTTAGAAGACCGGCCCGAAAAATTCTCCGTTTATACCACTCGGGTTGATACTCTTTTCGGAGTAAGCTATGTTGTCTTAGCGCCGGAACATCCTTTGGTGCTTGAATTGGTAAAGGGAACAAAGTATGAAGCAGACGTTATGTCCTTCATTGAGAAGATGAATGGACTGAATGAAATCGCCCGTACTTCCACAGAAGCTGAAAAAGAAGGATTATTTATTGGGGCTTATTGCCTTAATCCTCTCAGCGGGAAGAAACTGCCGATTTGGGTGGCCAATTACGTTCTTTTGGAATATGGCACCGGAGCAGTGATGGGGGTGCCTGCTCATGACGAACGTGACTTTGAATTTGCCACAAAGTATCAATTACCAATTCAAACGGTGATTGTACCTTCTGGCAGCGAGCCCGGGGAGAAGGATAAACCTCTTGAAGCTGCCTATACTGACGATGGTATCATGGTTAATTCCGGTTCCTTTGATGGTCTGAACAGCGATAAAGGCTGGGATAAGATTGCGGACGAGGTAGAGCGCCTCGGTGTTGGACAGCGCAAGGTTAATTTCCGGTTGCGTGACTGGCTTATCTCCCGTCAACGCTATTGGGGAGCGCCCATTCCTATGGTTTATTGTGAAACCTGCGGTACGGTTCCTGTTCCCGAAGAGCAGCTGCCGGTGATGCTCCCTGAAGATGTTGTGTTTAAAACGGGAGAAAATCCTTTGGCGACCTCACGGTCCTTTCTGGAAACAACCTGTCCGAAGTGCGGCGGAGCTGCCCGCCGTGAAACAGATACCATGGATACCTTTGCCTGTTCTTCGTGGTATTTCCTGAGATATACCGATCCCCGCAATACGGAAGCCCCTTTTACAAAAGCTACTGTGGATCAGTGGATGAATGTTGATCAATATGTAGGCGGAGTAGAACATGCCATCCTCCACCTTTTGTACGCTCGCTTCTTTACGAAAGGCTTGCGGGATTTTGGCTATCTGACTGCGAAGGAGCCCTTCCAAAACTTATTGACTCAAGGAATGGTCTGTATGGATGGTTCCAAGATGTCAAAATCGAAGGGCAATATCGTGAGTCCGGAGGCGATTATCGGAAAATATGGCGCTGATACGGCCAGGTTGTTTATCCTCTTTGCCGCACCGCCGGAAAGAGATTTGGAATGGAGTGATCAAGGGGTTGAAGGATGCTATCGCTTCCTCAATCGTATATGGCGCTTAGTTGCTCAATATGAGCCAATTATTAAGGGAATAGGGAACGCTCCCTCCGGTGCAGAGCTGGAAAAAGAATGGGCGAATCTGGATTCGGCAGGCAAAGAAATGCGCCGCCAATCTCACTTGGCTATCCAGAGAGTAACCATGGATGTGGGCACCCGCTATAACTTTAACACGGCCATCAGCACGATTATGGAGTGGGTTAATGCTCTGTACCTATATAAAGAGCAGCCAACGGCTAATGCTTTCGTGGGCAAAGAGGCTATAGAAGGGATTCTCCTTCTCCTGGCACCCTTTGCACCTCATATTACAGAAGAGCTTTGGCAAGGTATCGGCCATGCTGATAGTATCCATGAACATTCTTGGCCTACCGTGGATGAAACGGCCCTTGTTCAGGATGAAGTGACGGTTGTTCTGCAGGTGAATGGGAAGGTTCGGGATCGGATTCAAGTTCCTGCCGAGATATCTGCCGCTGAGTTGGAGAAGATTGTTGTTTCTCAGCCGAAAGTGCTGGAATGGACCCAGGGGAAAACGATTGTTAAGGTGATCACGGTTCCTGGGAAATTGGTGAATATAGTCGTCAAATAGGGGGGACTCGTGGGGGGACTCGTGTCAGGCCTTGCTCGGTGCCTACGACGCAGAGCAAACTAGCCGTTCAAGCGACTGGCTTTGGGGAGCGGGGTTCATCCTTCGGCGACAGTATTCTTTGAAGAACCCGCCTACGGCGATAATCTCCACTGGAGATTATCGTGCCATAAGCGCCATCCATGGCGCTATGGCGGCGGCGCACGTCCTATGCGCCGCCCCGCATCTGGGGTCGGTCGCTTTCACGGAGTTTGCTGGGCTGCTTACGTAAAGACCTCGCGCTGCCTGACACTTCGTCCCCTGCTCACGGGTCTGGGGGACGGAGTAAGCGAGAGTTAAAAGCGATTTAGGCATGCTTTAAGGTCGATTTATTGTAATGTTTTAAGTTAAGGTATTGTCTTAAGCAGTTTTCGGGCGACGGCACATAAATGTGCACCGTCTGCTCGTGAGGTTGCTTGGGTGAGTGTTCAAGGGGACGGTCCTTCTGACACACTTTTTCTCAGGGTGTCAGATAGAGGGACAGTTCTCTTGTCGCACTGATTTGCCGGGGGTTGTAGTTTTGACGGAGTATGTCGGAAGCAATTTGGGGTGACGGCACATAAATGTGCGGCGTCTGCTTCGTGAGGCTGCGCGGGTGAGTGTGTCAGGGGGACGGTCCTTCTGACACACTTTTTCTCAGGGTGTCAGATAGAGGGACGGTTCTCTTGTCGCACTGATTTGCCGGGTGTTGTAGTTTTGACGGAGTATGTCGGAAGCAATTTGGGGTGACGGTACATAAATGTGCGGCGTCTGCTTTGTGAGGTTGCTTGGGTGAGTGTGTTAGGGGGACGGTCCTTTTGACACGTTTTTTCTTATAAGTGCCGATGAAGGGATGGGTCTCTTTAGTTCAGTGGTTTTTCTAGTCTGGTCTAATAAGGAGGGGCTCATAATGTCGAGTAAAATCGAAGTGAACAAAGAGTCGAGAGAAGTGATGATAGCCGAGATTAAAGCATTTTTCTCGAAAGAGAGAGATGAGGATTTAGGGGATCTGGCAGCTTATTTAGTTCTCGATTTTTTTATGGAGAAATTAGCACCGGTTGTCTATAATCAGGGTATTTATGACTCTTATAAATATATGAGTGAAAGAACAGAAGACTTACTAGGAATCCAAAGGTGAGACTTAGGTTGTACTCGGAACTTATTCTGATTCTGGAATGAAGGTCATGCTTTAATAGCATGGCTTTTTTTATTGGGTATTTGCAGCATGGTCATGGTTAGTTCATTTTGGAATATAGATAATAAATGAGACTGGTTCAACATAGGTAATCAACCCGGAAGATATTTGGAAACTTATGGAATAGACTATAAGGAGAGCGGCAAAAAAGGATGTGTTAGTTTGCAAAAAGTCTATGTGCTTGACTCCAGTGTTTTGTTGCATGACTCAAGGGCAATTTTTCAATTCCAGGATAATGAGGTTATTATTCCTTTTGTTGTTTTAGAGGAAGTAGAGGGTAAAAAACGTCGCGAGGACAATGTAGGGCGAGCGGCTCGGGAGGCGATTCGGAATCTTGATCGTTTGCGGAACGCCGGGCGGCTTTCTCAAGGAGTTTCTTTACCTGGCGGGGGGAAAATCAGGATTGAACTTAATCATTACTCGAGGGAGATTCTCCCGATTAATTCGGACCTTAGTTTGGCAGACAATCGGATTCTGGCAGTTTCGTTAAGCCTTGCCCGTGAGGAAGAGCGAAGTGTGATATTGGTCACGAAAGATATTGCCATGCGTGTTAAAGCAGATGCTTTGGGGATTTTGACGGAGGATTACTATAACGACAAGGTTGTTATGCCCCAGATTACGGATGAGGTTTTGAGAATATCACTTGAAGACGAGCAGATTGATGAGCTTTATCGAAATAACTCTATTTTGTGGCATGAAACGTTGCCCTCCAACAGCTGCATCAAAACGGTTTTAAGTGATCAGTGTGTCTTGCCTCTGGTTTCGTCACCGGATGGGAAAAGGATAATTTATTGTATGGGGCAGGGCAGGGCTTCTTGGGATATTCGTCCGAAAAATATTGAGCAAGCTTGGGCTTTAGAGATGCTTCACAGTACGGAGATAAAGTTGGTAAATCTGATGGGACCGGCCGGTACAGGAAAAACACTTCTTGCTTTAGCCAGCGGTCTGGAACAGACGGTTCATGGGGACAAATATCTTAGGATGCTTTGCGCACGTCCGATTATTCCTTTTGGCAAGGACATTGGCTTTCTCCCCGGGGAAAAGGAACAAAAGGTACGTCCGTATATGCAGCCAATTTATGATAATCTGGAATTTTTGCTGAGGTCAAAGAAAGATAAAGAGCGGGAGAGAAGCGGTGAGTCTATTGTGGAGAGCGCTATTGATCTGTTGATTAAGAAAAAACAACTGGAAATCGAAGTGCTCACATACATTCGGGGACGCAGTATTCCTAATCAGTTTTTAATTATTGACGAGGCTCAGAATCTGACAGCTCATGAGGTTAAGACGATTGTAACTCGTGCCGGTGAGGGAACTAAGATTGTCCTTTGCGGGGATACGGATCAAATTGATCATCCCTATTTGGATAGAGAAAGTAATGGGTTAGCCTATATTGCTGCGAGACTTAAGGGGCAGCCGTTTTATGGGCAGGTGCGGTTGGTTCATGGGGAGAGGAGCGATCTGGCAACGAGGGCGGCGAGTTTATTGTAATGGAGCACTTGCGTGAGCCATTGTCCGGTTGGATAAGACACAGAGTAACTGGACGTAAGAGCGATTGGTTTGAGGAGGCCGGTTCGAGGTCAACGAAAAAGGGCCAATTGCTATTTAAGCAAATGGTCCTTAAAAAACTTTGTCTCTAACTATTTCAATCAAGTAAGTCACTTAATTCAATATTTAAATCCTCAAACAAATTGGATTTGGCAGCTTCATGAATAATTTAACCTTTCTAAAATTATTTTTCCGACAGGATTAGAAATACTTTGCAGCAGGAAAAAGAAGGAATTAAACGAAATCAAAAATATGATAGTTTTAAGTTGTAAATTGGTATTAAAATTATCTATTAAATTTATTTCCTTTGCAAACGACAAAGGAATGAAGCATAAATATAGGGAATTTTGACCTTACAAAAATGCAGAGAAAACGCCTAAAGATGAACAAGGATGGGGGCTTCGCGCATGGAGCATAAACTTCGCAAGGTCTGGTGGTTTGTCCTTTTTTTGTTGGTGGTTTTCGCCATATGGAGGCTCTTTTTGCCCCATGGTTCGAATGCCTATTTGCAAAAAACTGCCGCAAGCCGCGAGATTGTGGTGTACGTTGCCGGTGCTGTTGAAGCCCCGGGACTTGTTCATTTAGCCCCGGATGCCCGTTTGGATGATGCTTTGAAACAGGTTAAGCTTTTGCCGGAGGCAAACCTGGAAAGTATGAATCCGGCGGAAAAACTCAAAGATGGGCAGAAGATCACGGTACCCTATAAGAATCTTTCTATATTGGGATCGGGTGGTGCTGGGAATTCCCAAGTTGGAGTTGGCGGAAGCAGCGGGAGCGGGGGGAGTAGTGTTGCTGCAACAAATGGAGCGGGTGCGGTTTCCCCTAATAGTTCGCTGAATGCTGGGGGGGCCGGTGCGGGAAGAGTAAGTTCGACATCTGACGGGGGAAAAATCAATATCAATACTGCCGGGGCTGCCGAGCTGGACAAGCTGCCAGGTGTAGGGCCTGCCCTGGCTGGGAGAATTGTTCAGTACCGCACGGATCATGGTCCCTTTTCCCAGCCTGAAGATCTGCAAAATGTTTCGGGGATAGGGGCAAAGACCTATGAAAAAATGGCTTCTCAAGTAACGGTAGGCCCATGAGGGATCCTTGGGTATTACGCTCAGCTGCCTTGTTAAGCGGAGGGCTTTGCGGAGCGTTGACAGCAGCACCGTTTCGCTTTTGGCTCTTGGGCTTTTTTTGTTTATTAGGGGTGCGGCTCTTGTATTGGCAGCCGCGTGATTTTTTTGGCAAAGTTTATCGCCCGGAGATTTTGCTTTTGGGCGTTAGCCTTTTGCTGGGCTTTATCTACGGATCTTTGGCTGAGAGAACGCTTTTAGAGCCGCTCGCTTTAAATAAAGTGGAAATTACGGGCACTCTCAAGGATTGGAATATCGGACCAGATAAGACTGTCGGGACAATTTTTATTGAAGAAGTCGGCTTGGAAGACGGCGAAGTAACATTAGGAAAAATCAACGAAGATTGGATGTCAACGAAGAAATCACCTTCCGACAAAGCTGATCAAGAAAAAGATTTGCCGGGTCAAACCTATCGCTTAGTAGTCTATTCCGATAAATTAGGGGAGGTCCCCAGTCAATGGAAAGGGGTCCAGCCGGGAGATCAGCTTCATTTTCAGGCACGTCTGGAGAGGCCTAAGCCGTTGGGTACGCCAGGGGCTTTCGACTTGCGTTTGTACAATGCGGTTAGGGGACTGAGCGGAACTTTAACGGCTGCAGGAGATGTGGAACTGGTTCGGGCGGGGGAGCCTGGCTTATCGTGGAAAATACGACGGAAAGTTCATACGCGTTTAGAAGCATGGGATCCTCAGGAAACAGGAGTTCTGGAAGGGATTTTTTTTGGTGATTCCAGTCATATTCCGGCGGAAATCCAAGAGCGCTATAAGGTAACCGGTGTTCTTCATGTTTTTGCTGCCTCAGGATCCAATGTTGCCTTTGTCCTGGGGTTAGTTTGGATGATTTTGCGTCCGCTGCCGAAGCAGCTGCGGATTACGGGAGCGATTCTGGTCCTGATTCTCTATGCCGTTTTATGCGGGGGAAATGCTCCGATTGTCCGAGCCACTGTCTTAGGGGTTGCCGTTCTAATCGGTCGCTTCGGCCGGGGAAGGGTAGCTGCTTTGCGGTGGCTGTTTTTTGCCGGAGTAGGACTGTTTATTTTAAATCCTTTGATCCTTCGGGATATCGGTTTTCAGCTTTCATTCTGTGCAGCCTGGGGGATGCTTGTCCTAGTCCCTAGGTTATTGAAGACGACAGGGATTCAACGAGTTCCTGCTCCGTTTCGATCAGCTTTAGCAAGCACTGTTGCAGCCCAAGCGGCTACGCTGCCTCTTCTTATAACAGCTTTTCATCGCCTGTCCCTAATCGGTTTGCTCGCTAATGTGCTGATTCTTTTTATTTTAGGAAGCGTGCTTGAAATAGGTTTGCTTGGAGTAATCCTGGCCTTTTCTTGGTGGTTGTGTGCTCCATTTTTTCAGGTCAGTCTTTGGCTGCTGGCTGGAGCGAATAAGATATTAGAAGTGTTGGCCGGTGTGCCATGGGCTGATGTTTGGATTATTAACCCGGGACCATTCTTTGGTCTGGTTTGGTTCGGAGGAATTGGTGTAATCCTTTGGGGAAAGGAGCGCCTGTTTTTCAGTCTCAAGGTCGGCTTGCGCTCTTTACGGCGAAAATTGGAAACACTTTTGCCAAAGCCATTCTTGGCAAAAATCAGCCAACCATTCATGATTTCCACTGAAGAAGTTGAAAGGGCTGCCGGGGGCGGTATAGCTAATCATTATCGTCATTACCGGCCTATAGGTGTTGTTCTGCTGCTCATTGTTTTGCTTTGGAGTCCTTGGAATTCTGCCAGAGACTTGGAAGTAGATCTGATTGACGTGGGGCAGGGGGATGCTATTTTAATTCGGACCCCGGAAAACCATGCGCTCTTGATTGATGCCGGTCCACGCAATGAGCGCTTTGATGCCGGAGAGCGGATTGTACTGCCGTATTTGCTGCAAACGGGAATCGGCCACTTGGATGCCGTTTTGATTACCCATGAACATCAGGATCATATCGGAGGAATTCGAGCCGTATTAAAGGCGATTCCTACGGATTGGGTTGGCATACCGAAGGTAGAAAAGCGTTTAGGCAATGAAGAATGGGGAGCAGGACTTCCTCTGGGTTTGGCTGACCATCCGGAAGAATTGAAGGCTTTGCAAACCGGGGATCGCATTGAATTAGACTCTGGGGCATTTTTGGAAGTTTTAGGTCCCCAATATGTTCTCTCTAACACTCATTCGGATCCCAACAACAATTCTTTAGTCATGAAGTTAAGCTATTCTGGACACAACGTATTTTTAACCGGAGATATGGAGCAAGAAGAGATGGAGGAAATCGCTGGTACGGGGTGTGATTTAGAAACAGATGTTTTTAAGGAACCTCATCATGGAAGCCGGTTTTCTCTTGACAGGCCTTGGCTCGATGGAATCCATCCGCAAGCAGTTCTTATATCTGTGGGTAAAAATACATTTGGGCATCCGGCTCCTGAGATCATAGGTTATTGGGAAGAGCGGCATGTTCCGGTATATCGCACAGATGAACAGGGCACCCTGCGAGTCATTTTGCAAGACGGAGGGATCGAAGTCGCTGCCGGTAGATAAGGGATTACTTTAAATATTTTTCATAAAGCTGCAGGTATATGTATAAAAAGGAAATATTGGGTAAGAATAACAAGGAACATCTCTTTTCTCCTCCTCTTTCTTTTGCCCCTTCACGATCATGAGTCGTGGAGGGCTTTTTATTTTTTAGAAGTCTGAGGAGTTAAATCTGGCTTTTTTCTGAGGCCTCCATTAAAATGAGCAAAGGGGGGTGGATTTGATGAAAGAAATCGAAATAGTTAAGGGGAGTACAGCAAAGGGTAAAATTCCACCCGTTTATTTATGGTATGGAGAAGACCGTTTTTTCATTCAAGAAGCCTATAGTGTCCTTAAGTCCTTTTATCTTCAGACGGATCCTTCGGGAAGCGGGATCGAGCGTGTTTCTGCTAAGAATGTATCTCCTGCCGATATCTGCGAATTAGCTAATTCTATGTCCTTTTTTGCCAATCGTTTAGTGGTGGTTGAAGAGGTTACTTATTTTCAAGACGGACAAACCGCTGATCTCGATCCTTTCTTGGAATATCTCGCTAACCCTAATCCTTCTACTTGTCTTTTATTTTTGGCGGAAAATGTGCATAAAGGAAGAAAGTTTTATAAAGCTCTTGACCGAGCCGGAGAAATTTTGGAGTTCCGCTCCCCCAAACGACCGCAGGAATGGATTGAATGGCTTCAGGAGGAAGTAAAACATCGCGGAAAAACAATGAGTCGTCAGGCTATGGCTCAATTTATCGAATGGGCAGGCCATAATACCGGTGTCCTAAGCCAGGAGTTAAATAAACTTGTGATTTATACGGGGGACCGGAAGACCATTACGGAAGAAGACTTTAAAGCAGTTACCACCCAAACAGTTGAAGCGAGTGTCTTTCAACTTCTTGATGCTGTGGCAAAGCGCTCCGCAAAAGATGCAGTGACCTCCTTGCATGAAGTGCTGCGCAAAGAGCATCCCCTTAAGGTGCTAACTTTGCTGATTCGTCAAGTACGTCTGCTCTTAGGGTGTAATGCTCTGCGGGAACGAGGCAGAAACGTTTCAGAGGCGCCCTCAGCTTTGGGAATTTCGCCCTTTGAAGCTCAGAAATTATGGCAGCAATCTCTCCATCTATCGACGGAAAAGTTAACCCGAGGGCTGCAAGAATGTTTGAGGACAGACCTAGCACTTAAGACAAGCGGCGGAGATCCGGATCTTTTGCTGGAAATCATGATCGTAAAATTTTGCGAGTAAAAAGTCTTTGAGTTATAGGAAACGTTCCCATGAAGTAGTCCAAGGGTACGGTTTTTAAAATTCAAAAGTTAATGAATGAAATAATAAGTAAAGGAACAAGTCACTGCTGAGCAGGAAGTTACCACAAGCATAGAAGAGTTCATTGCGATGGTTGAAAAGTTGAACTGAATTGCGCTTGGATTATAGGCAGAAGCAAAATGAAAACAAGAAATATGAAACCAAGCAAAATGAAAACAAAAAGAGAACGACGCTTGATCGTCGCTCTCTTTTTGTGTCATCGTAAGATTATAAGGCATTCCGCTTGAGTATCAGCGCATAAGTATGACTAGCGGTTCATGCACTCTTAGCTTACTTTCGAAAAGTGGTTATGGAATCTCTTGGTCAGACGGGACTTTTTGCGAGCTGCTAGGTTCTTATGAATTAAACCCTTAGAGGAGGCTTTATCCAAAGCACGAGTAGCCTTTTTCAAAGCGAGTGCTGCAGTCTCAGAATCTGTGCTGATTGCTTCTTCAAAACGTCGAATGGTTGTGCGTAAAGTAGATTTTGCAGCAGCATTCTTAAGCATGCGAGCTTTTCCTAACTCGACTCTTTTGATGGCAGATTTAATGTTTGGCACTAATAGTCACCCCCTTTGGTTGCGATATCCTCAGTTGTACACAAACTACATTTTAACATTTTGACATCTAATTATCAAGATAAATTGAAATTAAAATGCTATAAATAAATTTCTTCTTTTTTGTCAAAACTACTTTTGAGTTAGGATTGTTTTAAAAACTAGCGAGAAAAGAATGGGAGGGATCTTTCAATGATAGGTATGATCGTAAGGTTTATCGTATCTGCTTTGGTTTTGTTGTTAGTCAGCTATATAGTTCCAGGTTTGCGAGTCGCCGGTTTTACAGGCGCTCTAATTGCGGCAGTCGTCATTGCGGTTTTAGGATATCTTGTGGAGCTGGCCTTTGGCAATAAGGTTTCACGCATGGGGCGAGGTTCGATTGGGTTTATCACTGCAGCCGTAGTTATCTATCTGAGCCAATTTATTGTTCCGGGGTCCATTTCAGTTTCCATTATCGGTGCCTTGCTGGCTTCTCTGGTGATTGGAATTGTTGATAGTTTTGTCCCCACAAAACTCCGCTAAACTTAGAGGACATCAACAGAATGAAACTTATGGAAAGATAAATTTTTAGTTCTACTAAGGACTTGTCTCTCATACTTCTTCAATAGGAGAAAGGGGGACAAGTCCTTTGTTGCGGGAACATTATTATCATCATCAAAAAATAAGAATCTTGAGATTAAAGGAATGGGCGAAGGGACTGCTTTTTGGTCTTGTAAGCTGCCTTGTTCTGGCCAGCTTTATTTATTCTATTAAAAATGAGAGTTCGGTGCAATTCGTCCGCTTTTTAGCTCAACAGTCGTTTCCTTTTGAGGCAATTCTGCTTGAAGGAATTCCAGGTTATTCTCAACCGGAACGAGCCCGTTTAGAAGAGGTGAGAAGCCAGAGTGCGGCTACCGGGATGTATTTGTTAACCGGTGTTAATGTCGCAGACCCGCGGACGTTTTTTCTGAGTTTTTTTTCTCCTCCGCCTGAAGGGCCTACCTGGTTAGGCTGGGCTTATAATCCGAGAGACCCTGAATTTGAAGGACCAATTCTTGAACCCATAGAAAGTTCTCCTCCGGTGCAGGAAAATACGGCAGCTTCCCCTCCGGCGGGTGTATCCGGTTCTCAACAAGTTTTAGTAGGAATTTATAATACTCACAATAGTGAATGCTATTCCGGAGACGGAGGCCCGGACCGCAGGCAGGGAGAAAACGGTGATGTGGTGACGGTAGGCGAAACCTTAAAAAGTGCCTTGGCACAACACGGTATCGGAGCGGTTCATTCATTGACAATTCATGATGCGGAAAATTTTATGACTGCTTACTCGCGTTCAGTCAATACGGCGACTAACCTGCTCAAGGAATATCCAACGATTCGAATCTTGATAGACCTTCATCGAGATGGATTTCCGCCGGGGGTGGCCAAGGAGACTGCCACGGTCAACGGGAAAGAGGTCTCCCCGGTACTGATTGTTATCGGAAAGAAAAATCCCCATTGGCAAATCAATGATGCTTTAGCTAAGCAACTGATTGCTTTAGGGAATAAGAAATATCCCGGTCTTTTCCTGGATTCTATCAGCTATGCTGATGATGCGCGGTACAATCAACATCTTTCCAATGGGGGAATATTACTGGAATTCGGAAGCCAAATGAATACATTAGAGGAAGCCAATAGAGCGGCTGAAGATGTCGCAGATGTTTTGGCAGACTATCTTAAACGATAGGGGGTTGGCAGCGAGTCTTTTCGCTTTTATCGCCTCGCAAAAAATGCTATAATGCGGAAGGTAGACTCGGATGATGGGGAGAAGAGGTTAACGTAGATGTCATCAACTAATCGTACACTTTTAAAAGCAGCCGGGTTTTTAATGGCTGCTCAAATGGCTTCGCGCTTGCTGGGTTTTTTGCGGGAAACGTTAATTGCGGGATTTTTTGGGCAAAGTCGAGTTACGGATGCCTATAACACAGCGTTTATTCTCCCAGACTTACTTTATTGGTTATTAGTAGGCGGGGTTTTAAGTGCTGCTTTTATTCCCGTCTTCTCCGAATACATTGCTCAAGGAAACGAGGATGAAGGCTGGCGTGTCGTCAGCTCAGTTGTGAATATCATTTTTCTGGCGCTTGGTTTGTTCGTATTGTTTGGACTGTTTTTTACTCCTGAGTTTTTGAAGCTTATGGTCCCGGGATTTCAGGCGAAGGATATAGCTCTTACTACTCATTTAACGCGGATTTTGCTGATGCAGCCCCTATTTATGGCCTTTAGCGGCTTGACCATGGGTGTTTTGAATTCCTACAAAATCTTTTGGCCTTCTGCCTTGGGCACAGTTTTATATAATGCCAGTGTTATTTTCTTTGGGACGATTCTGGCGAATCCTGGGAAGCCTGAAAGTATTTCCGGGTTTGCTGTGGGAGTCGTTGTTGGTGCTTTGGTTAATTTTGCGATTCAAATTCCTGCCCTGCGCAAGGTTGGGATACGCTACCATCCCATTATTGACTGGCGTCATCCTGGTGTGCGCAGGATTTCAGCCTTAGCCGTGCCGATTATTTTGAGTTATTCCTTAAATCAGATTCAAATCGCCGTTAATAATAATTTTGGTTCGACCCTCTTTCCCGGGAGCATTTCTGCCATTTGGTATTCATCCCGTCTTTTCCAAATGCCTGTTGGGATCTTTGCTTTAGCGATTGCTGTGGCCTCTTTCCCAACCATGACGGAACAGGCAGCTTTAAAACAATGGGATAGTCTGCGGGAAACAATTTCCCGTACCATACGTATGGTTGTCTTTATTACGCTTCCGGTTTCTGTGGGCATGATCGTTCTGCGTTTTCCTCTCATACGAGCACTCTTTCAACACGGGCATTTTACTGCTGAGGATACGGCGCGGACAACAGTTCCTTTGTTGTATTTTTGTTTAGGAATTTCGGCTCAGTCTGTAATTCAGATTTTGCCACGTGCCTTTTATGCCTTGCAGGATACCTGGACACCGGTTGTGTTGGGGCTTATTTCTATGGCTATTGATATCTTGTGTATGTTTTTATTGGTGCACCCCCTTGCTGCCGGAGGACTTGCCTTGGCGGATACTGTTTCGGCAGTGGTCAATATGTTCTTGTTGTTTTATGTGCTGCGCAAGAAATTAGGGAAAATGGATGGAAGAAATATGCTGGGAACCGGTTTGAAAACTCTGCTTTCCTCCCTGCTTATGGCCGCTGTTATTTGGGTTTGGAATCAATGGGCTACACGTTTTTTAGGTGTGAAAACTATTTCTTCGTTAATTGTCCTGATTTCAGGCACCGTCCTTGGGGCTCTGGTCTTTGCTGTGGCGGCAAAGCTTTTGAAAATGGAAGAGTTCGACCAGACGATCGGTTTGCTGCAGCGGAGGTTCAGAAGGGCTTCTTAGAAGGAAGAGTTGTTTAGGTGATTCGTAAATTCTAGTAAAGCCGTGGAATAAGACGATTGATGAATTATATGGCCGATAAACATAAGTAGGTGCCTAAAACGTGAGGATATGAACTGTGACAAATCTCTGATTCTCAGGTAGTATAACTATTATTAAATAACAAATTGGCAATGAAGCCGTCGAGATATCTTCAGATATCTGGCGGCTTTTTCTGCGTTTTCTTATTTATTCTCTTCGGGAGGGGGGCAGTGTTTTGTGAAAGAAAAAACGAAGCCTTCCTTGGAACGCTCCGCTATTCGATTGGCTATGACTGAAACAAGGGAGGAAGAAGAAAGGCTTAAGAGAACTCTTCAGGAATCTGCGAATATTCGGTGTGGGGTAACGGAACTTGGAGGAACAGTCACGACCCTGCAGCATACGGGTAAACTGACAAATTCAGTGATTTCAGCAGCGTTTAACACCGGTGTGATTCCAAAAGAAGGCCGTAAGATTCATGCTCTGATCCATGCCACTTTAGAGGCGAGCAACAGTATTTTTATTCATACGAACAGCAATGCCAGTTTTGCCTTGAAAGTTGGCATAACAACAGATACAGAGTGGATCGCCGTCGCTATTTTCGGCCGCTCATCCTTACATCCTCTTTTGGAACATGCCCGAGTGGGATTGGGATTTATGCATCTTTGATGCGGCGAGGGTATAGTTCAAAAAATTTACCAAGTGTGGATTTTAAGGATGAATGAGTTTTATGGCCATGAGCGGTGCGGAGTGGCATTTTACGTGATAGTTTGTAGTGTCATTTAGATGAATAGAGTAACACAGTAATAGAGGTATAGAGGAATTAAGGAATACGTGAAAGGGTATAAGAATAAAAGAGTAAAGAATAAATAGTAGGGAATAAATAGTAAAGAGTAAAAGAGCGATTGGCAATAGAGTAATAGAGTAACAGAGTATTTAAGGAACAGTGCAATGCTTTCGAGCGTTTGGATAATTGAATAACCGGGCACCAAATCAAGGCAATGGTTTGGAGCGGAAAAGTGTTTTAGAGAGCCCTTAATTGATAAGAATTAGGGCTCTCTTTGTCTTTTTCTGAAGGTTCATCCGGTCACATTGGTTAGGGAGGTGATGCCATTGGTATTTTGCTTAGACCCCAGTGAACTTATATTAAGAAATCCCGGATACCAAATATTGAAGGAGGTAGATTCTAATGAAAATGATTAGAGCTATTGTGAGACCGGATAAAACGGAAGAGGTTGCTGAGTCCCTGGCCCAGGCAGGAATGCCTTCCCTAACGAAAATGCACGTCTTCGGACGCGGCAGAACTAAGGGAATAAGAATTGGTGACGTTGTTTACGATGAATTTCCCAAAACGCTTCTGCTGCTGGTTATCGAGGATGACAAACTAGACGAGGCTATTTCCGTTATCCTGGAAACAGCGAAAACAGGGACTATGGGCGATGGGAAAATCTTTGTGACGGAAGTGGAAGAAGCCTATACCGTGAGTAAAGGAACAAAGGGGTTGTAATTTATGAAAGAAATTATGACGTTTATACGGCGGCACCAAGTTCCAGCCACTAAGAAAGTTTTTGAAGATGCCGGTTTTCCTGCTCTCACGATCCAAAGTGTTGAAGGCCGGGGTAAACAGGGCGGCATAGGAGGATGGGCAGCCGAAGTGGACCCAGAATTAAATTCCGTAATAGCTCAGGTGCATCCGGATGAGCCGCAATTTCATTGGATTCCTAAACGCCTGCTTACTATTGTGGTCCAAGATGATCAGGTGCAAGAGGTTGTTGATTTGATTATTACTGCAAACCAGACAGGACATATGGGAGATGGGAAGATCTTTGTCTGTCCGTTGAAAGAAGTCGTTCGGGTGCGAACAGGGGAGACTGGAAGCGAGGCTGTTGTTTGAAGACAAACAGATAAGAGATAAGAGTAAAAGAGTAAAGAGTAAAGAGTTAAGAATTAAGAGAAAGCATTAAGTATTAGCTGTTAAGCCTCAAGAGTTATAGGCAAGGAGCAAAGATCTAAAGTTAAGAGCAAAAGATTCAAGATTATAGTAAAGAATTTCAAATGAGTCAATTCTGAGCGAAGGAAAAAAGTTAAGGGTTAAGTTTATAGAAGGTTCCTGTTGGAAGGTTAGAGATAAAAGGAGATGTATTGTCATGAGGCAAATCGCAATCTACGGAAAAGGCGGTATTGGTAAATCAACAACTACGCAAAACACGGTTGTCGCTTTGGCTGAAATGGGGAGGAAAGTCACCATCGTGGGTTGTGATCCTAAAGCAGATTCCACGCGCTTGATTCTGAACAGCAAAGCCCAAACGACGGTGATGGACTTAGCTCGTGAACGAGGGACTGTAGAAGACTTGGAATTGGAAGATGTCTTAGTGGAAGGATTTCTGGGCATTCGCTGTTCTGAATCAGGGGGACCTGAACCGGGAGTGGGCTGCGCAGGACGGGGGGTTATCACAGCCATTAACTTTCTTGAGGAAAATGGAGCCTATACGTCGGATACCGATTATGTTTTCTATGATGTTCTCGGGGACGTTGTCTGCGGCGGATTTGCTATGCCGATCCGCGAGAATAAAGCAAAGGAAATTTATATCGTCACTTCCGGCGAGATGATGGCCATGTATGCTGCCAACAATATTTCCAAAGGGATTTTAAAGTATGCCCTGACCGGTACTGTGCGTTTGGGCGGCTTGATCTGCAACAGCCGTGTGGTGGACAAAGAACAGGAACTGATTGAAGCTTTGGCTAAAGCTCTGAATACCCAAATGATTCACTTTATGCCCCGGGATAATGAGGTCCAGCGGGCCGAGGTGCGCAAACAAACGGTGATTCAATATAATCCATCTCATCCTCAAGCGGATCAATACCGAGAGTTAGCCAGGAAGATTGAGGATAATACGAAGCTTACCATCCCAACTCCGCTTAGTATGGATGAATTAGAGGCCTTAATGATGGAATTCGGCATCATGGAAATGTAATAACGGGCAGCGATGGAAATGAGGGAGGACAGCCTTATGAGCGTATTGGAGACAACGGAATTCAGGAAGCAAGTTGTTGAAGAAGTACTGGATATTTATCCGGAAAAAGCTAAAAAGAACCGGAGAAAGCATATTACCGTTAAAGAAAATAATGAGTGTGCCAGCTGTGCCGTTAAATCTAATGCGAAAACTGTTCCCGGCCTGATGACAGCCCGGGGATGCGCTTATGCAGGGGCTAAAGGTGTTGTTTGGGGACCGGTGAAAGATGTTACCCATATTTCCCACGGACCAGTGGGATGCGGATACTATTCCTGGGCCAACCGCAGGAATTTAGCGGACGGCGAGATTGGCGTTGATAACTTTGTCCCTTTTTTATTCACCTCGGACTTTCAGGAGAGCGATATCATCTACGGTGGGGACAAAAAGCTGGAGAAAATTATCGAAGAGATTGTAGAGCTGTTTCCCAACACCCAAGGAGTTTCAGTTCTCTCGGAATGTCCTGTGGGATTGATTGGAGATGACATTGAGAGCGTATCCCGGCGTATGAGTGAGAAACTGAACCTTCCGGTCATCCCGGTTCGCTGCGAGGGATTCCGGGGTATAAGCCAGTCTTTGGGCCATCATATTGCCAACGATGCCATCCGAGATCATCTCATAGGCAAAGGTCCGGAAAGAGAAGTCGGTCCCTACGATGTGGGGATTATCGGAGATTACAATATCGGAGGCGATGCCTGGGCCAGCAAAAAAATTCTGGAGGAAATCGGCTTAAAGGTTGTTAATATCTGGACCGGCGATTCCACAGTGGAAATGCTGCAGAACGGACATCGTGTCAAGCTGAATTTAATTCACTGTTATCGCAGCATGAATTACATGGCCCGCCACATGGAGGAAACCTATGGTACTCCCTGGCTGGAGTTTAATTTCTTTGGGCCGACGAAGATCAGGGAATCCGTTCTTAAAATCGCTGCCATGTTTGATGACACCATTATTGAAAAAGCTCAGATCGTCCTGGAAAATTACGAGGCAGAGATGCAAAAGGTTATCGATATTTATCGCCCGCGTTTGGAAGGAAAAAAAGTGATGCTCTATGTGGGAGGTCTTCGCCCCAGGCACGTGGTGGGAGCATATGAAGACTTGGGTATGGAAGTGATCGGGACGGGTTACGAATTTGCCCACAGCGAAGATTATGACAAGACCATGGCTAATATTAAAGACGGAACTTTGATTTATGATGATGTGACGGCTTATGAACTTGAAGAGTTCGTCAATAAGTTAAAGCCCGATCTCGTAGGATCGGGGATTAAGGAAAAGTATGTTTTTGAAAAGATGGGCTTGCCTTTCCGGCAAATGCATTCTTGGGATTATTCAGGGCCTTATCATGGCTATGAAGGATTCCCGATTTTCGCCCGGGATATGGATATGGCTGTCAACAGCCCTACCTGGAAATCAATTAAAGCTCCTTGGTCTAAATAAGCTGGGCAGAAAGGATGTCGCATATGGAGACTTGCACGAAGGTCACAAAAGAGTGGCTTAATACGATGGAATACCGAGAAAAGAATTTTGCCCGGGAAAAGTTGGTCATTAACCCGGCTAAAGCCTGTCAGCCTCTAGGCGCCCTGCTTTGCTCCCTGGGCATTGAAGGTTGTTTGCCCTTCGTTCATGGTTCTCAAGGCTGCGCCGCTTATTTTCGCAGCACCTTATCCCGTCATTTCCGGGAGCCTGTAGCAGCGGTGTCGGATTCTATGACGGAGGATTCGGCGGTTTTCGGCGGGCAGTCGAACTTTCATGAGGGTTTAAAAAATGCTTATACCGTTTACAGTCCCAAAGTGATAGCGGTATTCACGAGCTGTATGGCGGAAGTTATCGGCGATGATATCAAGGCCTATTTAGGGAATGCCAAGGAACAAGGATCGATACCGAAAGAGTTTCCTGTGGCTTTGGCGAATACCCCCAGCTTTAAAGGATCTCATATTACCGGGTATGACTCCATGCTCAAAGGTCTTATTGATTGTTTAGCAGAACCCAGGCAGGAAGAGAAAATCAACGATAGGCTTTATGTAGTCCCCGGATTTGATACCTATCCGGCGAACCTGCGGGAATATAAACGGTATCTCAAACTCATGGGTGCTCCCTCTGCTCTTATCCCTGATCACAGCGATGTTTTGGATTCTCCGAATTTAGGCACCTATCAGCTTTTCCCCGGCGGAACACCTATTAAAGATATGAAAGAGGCGTTAAATGCCAAGAGCTATTTGTGCCTGCAATCCTACACCACTCCGTCAACCAGTAAATACCTGGCAGGTAAAGAAGTTCCTGTGGAAACGATTCCGATGCCCATCGGAATCGGAGGAACCGACAAATTTATTGAAGCGATTGCCACATTCACGGGTCGAGAGGTTCCTGAGGAAGTTACCATTGAACGGGGACGGGCCATTGATGCCATGACAGATGCTCATCAATATATTCATGGCAAGAAATTTGCTCTCTTTGGAGATCCGGATATTCTCGTCGGTGTGGTTTCCTTCCTCTTAGAAATGGGAGGAGAGCCTGTTCACATCGTTTGTACCAACTCTACTCCAGCCTTTAAAAAAGCTATGGAAAAACTGCTGGCTTCCAGTCCTTATGGTCAAGGAGCCACCCTCTATCCAGGCAAGGATCTTTGGCACCTGCGGTCGCTATTAGTCACCGAGCCGGTTGATATGCTGATTGGTGACGGCCATGGCAAGTATGCTGCCCGAGATGCCAATATTCCCTTAATTAGAATAGGGATTCCTATTTATGACCGGGTGAACCTCCACCGCTATCCTATCGTGGGCTATAACGGAGTCATTAACTTGATTACGATGATTGTTAATACCTTCCTGGATGAAAAAGACAGGAATTCCACAGACACTTATTTTGAATTAATGCGCTAAGGCGTTGAGAACGGAGGGGTGGTTCATGTTTACCAATCTTTCAAAATTAGACCTCAAAGACAAACCTTCCCTGGCGGAGGCCGGTTCGCCGAAATTGTGCATGAAAGCCCTGCCCGGTGAAGGCGCGGAGCGAAGTTGTGCTTATGATGGGGCAAGAGTTGTGCTTATGCCTATTACCGATGTGGCTCATCTTGTGCATGGTCCCATTGCCTGTGCGGGGAACTCATGGGATAACCGAGGAGCTCGCTCCTCCGGTTCCCAACTGTATCGGCGGGGGTTGACCACGGATTTGCTGGAGAACGATGTAATTTACGGCGGAGAGCAGAAACTTAAAGAGGCCATCTTGGAAATTGCTGCGAAACATCAGCCTAAAGCAATTTTCGTCTATGCCACCTGTGTTTCTGCCCTTATTGGTGATGACATGAGCAAAATCTGTGCAGAAGCTGAGGCGGAACTGCCAATTCCCATCATTCCTGTCAACGCTCCGGGCTTTTTAGGCGATAAAAATATCGGGAACCGCATAGCAGGAGAAGTTTTGTTTGAACGGGTCATCGGCACCGGCGGCGGGCCACCGGAGAAAATTCCCCTTTCGATTAATCTCATTGGCGAGTATAACATTGCCGGGGATTTATGGGGAATCTTGCCTGATTTAAAGAACTTGGGAATTACGCTGCAAACAGCCATTACCGGGGATGCCAAATTTGATGATATTCGTTCAGCTCATCGGGCTTGTCTCAACGTCCTGATTTGTTCTAAAAGTTTGACCAACCTAGCGCGGAAGATGGAAATCCGCTATGGGATACCTTTTATTGAAGGGTCCTTTTACGGAATTCATGATACTTCCGAAACCCTGATCAACATTGCCAAAGCTCTTAACGATCCTGAATTGTTGACGAGAACCCAGGCTTATGTGCAGAAGAGGGAAGTGGAAACCCGGGAAATTATCGCTCAACATAAAAAGAAATTAGAAAATAAGCAAGCCATTTTATTTACCGGAGGGGTCAAAACCTGGTCCATGGTCTCTACCCTGGCGGAATTAGGAATCAATATTCTGGCGGGAGGAACTCAAAACTCTACCCCGGAGGATTTTCAAAGAATGAAAGAACTGATGGATCCAAGTGCTCAGATTATTGAAGACACCAGCTCTGCAGGTTTTCTAAAAATCATTGCCGAGAAGAAACCTGATTTGATCGTTGCCGGGGGGAAGACAAAGTATTTAGCCCATAAGACGAGAACGCCTTTCCTGGATATTAACCATGGCCGGAAACTTCCCTATGCCGGCTATCAGGGAATGGTGACCTTCGCAGAGTCGTTAACACGGACGGTATTTAGTCCTGTGTGGGGGCATTTAAAAGCGAAATTCCCCCCGGTAGGAGGGTAAGGACATGACGAAAATAAGATCATATCAGGGTAATCCCCAAAAAAACAGTCCTGCTTTGGGAGCGACCTTGGCTTTTCTCGGAGTGAATGGGCTTCTGGCCTTGCTTCATGGCTCACAAGGATGTTCATCTTTTATACGTTTACAATTGTCCCGGCATTTTAGGGAACCGATTCCCTTGAATTCCACAGCGCTCTTGGAGGACTCGGCTATCTTCGGCGGCTGGGAACATCTCAAAAAAGGGATTGCCGTAGCAGCGGATAAATACAAACCGCAAATTATCGGAGTACTGAGTACCGGGCTCACGGAAACCTTTGGCGATGACATGGTCAGCGCTCTGTCCAGTCTTCGCTCAGAACGCACGGATTTGCTTGATTTGCCGGTGGTTCTGGCCGGCACTCCCGATTATATCGGATCGATGCAAGAGGGATATCAGCGGACTGTAGAGTCTTTGCTGACTACCCTGGCTGTTAATTCCGAAATTGATGAGGTAGTATCCGGTAACTATAGGGATGAATTGGGTTCGAAGACCATGACCCAAGGTGAAGACATCCCTGCCCTTGCCTTATTGCCGGGATGTCATCTGACTCCGGGGGATGTGGATGAACTTAAAGAAATTGTTACTTTGTTCGGCTATCACCCTATTACCATTCCCGACCTGTCTATTTCCCTGGACGGGCATGCGGAACTGGAGGCGGCTCCTTTGGTACAGGGGGGGACACCCCTTGAAGATTTCCGGCGTTTGGCAAAATGCAAAGCTTGTTTCTCTTTTGGATTGAGTATGGAGAAAGCAGGAGAATTTTTAAAGCGAACCTATGCAATTCCCCACACCAACTTTCCTTCCCTCACCGGCCTTTCGGCTACCGATTCCTTTATTCTGACTCTGGCCCGGACAGCAGGGAAGCCGATCCCCGCAAAACTGCTCCGCCAGAGAGACCGGCTGTTGGATACAATGGTTGATTTTCATGATCAACTGGGAAAGCTCAAAGTTGCTGTTGCCCTGGAAGTGGATCTCTTATATAGTTTGGCTTCTTGCCTGGTTGAAATGGGTTCGGAAATTACCTTAGCCTTAGCCGCCTCTCAGTCGGGAATTCACAAGTTCTCACTGCCTGTGCCGATTGAAGTGGGGGATTTGGAAGATCTTGAAGAAGGGGCTCAGACCGGCAAACTAATCATTGCTAATTCTAACGGGCGCCAAGCCGCGGAATTGCTTAAGATTCCTCATTTGAGAGCAGGATTGCCGGTTTTCGACCGGGTTGGTTACCCGCAAAAGCGCTGGATTGGTTATGAAGGAACCCAGCAGTTTCTCTTTGATGCGTTAAATTCACAAAGTTAGGAGGTCAAGATATGTTGATAGCCTTTGCCAGCAGTAATGGGGAATCAATAGACTCCCATTTCGCCTCCGCGCCAGTATTTGAAGTCTATGAATTCGGAGGGAAGAAACAAGGCTTTGTCCATTCTGCCCAGGTACGTGCGGAAAGCTTTGCCGGGGAGAAGGATTCGGAGGATAAAGTTGACGCGCGGATTAAGCACTTAAAGGAATGCGCCATTGTCTATTGTACCCAGATCGGCGGTCCGGCGGCAGCACGACTAGTTCAGTGCGGTATTCACCCTTTGAAAGTGCCGGAAGGAACGAGAATTTACGACGAATTGGGCAAATTGGTCCAATTGTTTAATTCCGGAAAAACACCGCCTTGGCTAAAAAAGAAAATGGCTAATTAAAGGGGGATTAACATTGAGTGACGGCCAGAATTACCAAACCTTTGGGGGATTCCCTTGGACCCCTTTATATGTGGAAGCCATTGACAAAGACAAATGCTTTGGCTGCGGCAGATGTGTCAAATTGTGTGTGCAAAAATGCCTCGGTCTGGAAAGTTTTGAAGATGATGAGGGGACTGAACGTCATACAGCCATCATTGTCAATAAAGATCAGTGCATTGGCTGTCAATCCTGCGGCAGTATCTGTGTACGTAAAGCTTATACATTTAAGGCTAAATCGGCTTAATTTGAAGTTTTCTCACCTGCCCCTGGACACGACAATAAGCGAACGAGCTTATCGCTAGGAAACTTATCACGAAACTCCTTAATTGTGGATCAGCCGAAGGTCTCTGAAGCCCAAAAATTGCGATACTCTCCACTGAAGACTATCGGGATAGCAGGAAGATCTGATAAAGAACAGCGATATCTATCTCTTGGCTCTGAAGAACTAGATAAAAAATGATAGGAGGGATTAAGATGCAAATTGAATGTAGACAAGGAAATCTAAACGGCCATCTAAACCTAGGACACCCCTGTTTTGCAACTCAGGGACACGGCAAAACCGGACGTATTCATCTTGCCGTGGCACCGGGGTGTAACATCTCCTGCAATTATTGCGTGCGTAAATTCGATTGTGCTAATGAATCCCGGCCGGGAGTAACAAGCAAGGTGCTAACACCGGAGGAGGCTCTGGAAACTGTCCGAAAGGTGAAAGCGTCGGACATGGGAGCAAAGTATAGGGTGGTGGGCATTGCAGGTCCGGGAGAACCTTTAGCAAACAGTGCCACTTATGCAACCTTCCGCGAGGTAAAACGAGAGTTTCCTGAAATGATTCTTTGTCTAAGTACCAACGGACTTCTCTTGCCGGAGAAGATAAACGAATTGGCGGAAATCGGGGTGTCCCATATTACCATTACCATTAATACCCTTGATGAAGAAGTGGGAGCTCAGATTTACAGCTATGTCCGTTGGAAGGGTAAAACGCTGACCGGTGCCCGTGGGGCAAGAATTCTGGTGGGTAATCAGCTCAAGGGTCTGACAATGGCTGCCGCGGCCGGAATGACGGTAAAGATCAACACGGTGATTATTCCCGGGATCAATGACAAGCTACTGTATAGCTTAGGTCAGGAAATCAAAAAGAGAGGTGCCCATATTCATAACATTGTTCCTTTGATTCCTCAAGCTAAACTTGCTCATATAAAAGCTCCTTCCAAGGAACTGATAGCCAGCTGCAGAAGGAGTATGGGCGCATTTCTGCCCCAGATGGAGCACTGTCAGCAATGTCGTGCTGACGCCATTGGTTTCCTCTAATCAAAATTAGAGAAAAGTATAGAACCTGAAAGTCAGGCAATCAGATAGTACGAAAAAGAGGGGGTTCGGATATGGATAGGATTATGTTATGCGATACAACCTTGAGGGATGGAGAGCAAGCACCGGGTGTAGCCTTGGGGTTTCGGGAGAAAGAGATGATTGCCAGGGCTTTAGCGGATGCTGGGATCGATGAACTGGAAGTGGGGGTTCCGGCGGTCGGGGATTCGGAAATCAAGTCAATTACCCAGTTAGCGGCCCTGCATTTGCCCGTTCGACTCATAACCTGGAATCGTGCTGTGCTCACGGATCTCCAAGCAAGTTATCGTACGGGAGTTGAAGGAGTTGCTATTTCTGTTCCTGCTTCAGAGCAGCAGATTAGGAATAAATTGAAAAAGGATCGGGCTTGGGTGCTTGAACAGATGGGCCGGTGCATACTCAATGCCCGAAAAGAGGTAGACTATATTGTCCTGGGTTTGGAAGATGCCAGCCGAGCGGATTTTATATTCCTGGCGGAAATCTTGGCTGAGGCGGAAAGGCTGGGGGTTAATCGCGTGCGTTTCGCAGATACCCTCGGGATTTTGGAACCTCTTAAAGTGTTTTTTACCCTGCAGGATCTTGTCAGAATGTCGGGTATACCTTTAGAGTTCCATGCTCATAACGATTTGGGGATGGCTACCGCGAACTCTCTTGCTGCCGTTCAAGCAGGCTTTAAGGCCTTAAGTGTAACGGTTGGCGGATTGGGAGAACGGGCGGGAAATGCCCCTCTTGAAGAAGTAGCGGTTGCTTTGAAATACGCCCTTTATGAGGAGGTGGGAGTTGACCTTAAACGATTAAATACTATCGGCTCCTTGGTGAGTTTAGCCGCGGGCAGGACAATTCCCAAAGCCAAACCGATCATCGGGCAAGATGTCTTTACGCACACCTCATCGATTCACATTGATGGTCTGAAAAAAGACTTTGCCAATTATCAATCCTTTCCGCCCGAAAATGTGGGAAGACAACATTCAACGTCTTTTGGCAAGTATTCGGGGCGAAAGAGTATCCTGCGATTGTTGAAGGACAAAGGAATAGAACTCGATCAGGAAACAATTGATCATCTTTTGGCCAAAGTTTTAAGACGTGCCAATGAAATAAAGAGGGTCTTAAGAGAAGATGACATTATGGAAATCGTTGTGAGCTCATGTTAGATGGATATCCAACGATTTAAAGGCCTTCTTTGTGCTAGCTGCTCAAAGAAGGCCTTTAACGTGTAACCAGTGTAAAAGGTGTAAATGGGTATAACTGAGTATAAACGGGTATAACAGGGAGTGATGAGACTATGGCGGTTCAGAGCCCTCACTATGTGATCAGAAGGGCAAAGCCATCAGATATTAGGAGTCTGATCAGGCTTCTTAAACTTTTATTTTCCATCGAATCAGATTTTTCCTTCAATGAATTGACACAGCAGCGCGGTTTAGAAATGATGCTCCAAAATACCGGGGATCGCTGCGTTATGGTGGCTGAATCCCAGCAGCAAATCATTGGGATGTGTACGGCTCAGACTTTAGTCTCCACAGCCGAAGGCGGAATTGCAGCCATCATTGAAGATTTAATAGTGGAGGAAATCTGGAGAGGGCAAGGATTGGGAAAAAAGTTACTCTCTGCCGTAGAGGAATGGGCGATCACCAGGGGTGTTAACCGCCTTCAGTTGCTGGCAGATCGTAATAATACTGCGGCCATAGGCTTCTATAATAACGTGAATTGGCAAAGAACCGACTTAATTTGCTTGCGAAAATACGTGAGCATCAGCGAGTAGAAAATATTGAGCTTTTTAAGCTTTGGTAAAGAGAGTTTTGAGAAGAGTTTAGGTAATAATTTAGAGAATAGTTCAGGGAATAGTTTAGGGAATGGATGGAGTTGCTAAATTAATAGAAATAGTCAGAAATTGACCGCTACAGTTCAATAGTCTTTAAAAATCAAAAATATTAAAGCGAATGTATTAAGTATAAAGTCTAATCCTATATTGCAATTCAATTAGGGCATAGCGTATAATGACGTTGTAGTTTGGTTTTGTTAGTTTTAGATAGTTTTTGCGATAAGGCGTTAGAACGCGACTCAACAAAAACTAACTTAAACGAACAAAATTGAGTTAATACATAAGGGGGAGTAAAAGTGAAAAAAATAGTTTTATTATTATCGGGTCTTTTGCTAATATTCACCTTGACAGGATGCGGTGCCGGAAATACCGCCCAACAGCCTTCGAACACAGCGCAAACTCAAGCTAAACCAACAGAACTCATGATTTCAGCCGCGGCAAGTCTGAAAGATTCTTTGACCGAACTCCAGAGTGATTATACGAACGTTAAACCCGATGTGAAACTGACCTTTAATTTTGCAGCTTCCGGTACCCTTCAGCAGCAAATAGAGCAAGGTGCTCCCGTGGACTTATTTATTTCTGCCGGTAAGAGTCAAATGGATGCTTTAGAGAAAAAGAATTTATTGCTTAAAGACAGCAGAATCAACTTACTGGGTAATGATTTAGTTCTTGTAGCCGGAAAGGATAACACTAAGATTACTTCTGTACAAGATTTGACGAAAGCAGATGTCGCTCAGGTTAGTATCGGTACTCCTGAATCAGTACCTGCAGGCAAATATGCTCAGGATTCTTTGAAGAACCTCAAACTATGGGATGCTATCCATTCCAAACTGGTGCAAGCCAAAGACGTGTCCCAGGTACTTAATTACGTTGAAACAGGGAATGCGGATGCAGGTTTTGTTTACCGGTCGGATGCCCAACAATCGACAAAAGTTAAAGTTGTTGCAGTTGTCCCCGATAACACTCACTCTCCTATTGTTTACCCGGCAGCTATTATTGGCGCGACGAAAAATCAACAGGCCACTGAGGATTTTCTTAAGTATTTACAAAGTTCCGACGCTCAAAAAGTCTTTGTTAAATACGGCTTTAAGATTATAAAATAATTGAATCTAGGTGAGTCCTATGGATTTTAGTTTTGTCCCTATTATATTATCACTGAAAGTAGCTCTGGCAGCTGTTATCATTGTCACCTGTTTTTCAATTCCCATAGCAGGACTCATGGCTCGGCGGGAGTTCTGGGGTAAAGATGTTGTGGAGTCAATTATTACCTTACCTTTAGTACTCCCGCCCTCTGTTATCGGTTTTATGCTGCTGGTTCTTTTCGGGAAGTACGGTCCCCTAGGTGTGTTCCTTGAATATTTTTTCCATACCAGAGTTGTTTTTACCATTGAAGGAGCGGTGATAGCGGCAGTGGTGGTTTCCTTTCCTTTAATGTACCAATCTGTAAGAGTTGCTATGGAAAATGTTGATCCCAACCTGGAGAAAGCCGCTCGTACCTTAGGGGCAAGAGAAGTGAGAGTGTTTTTCACCATTACTCTTCCTCTAGCCTGGAATGGCATTATTGCCGGTTTGGTTCTTGCTTTTGCCCGGTCCCTGGGCGAATTCGGAGCAACCTTGATGATTGCCGGCAATATACCCGGCATAACTCAAACCATGCCCCTTGCGATCTACTTTGCCAATGAATCGGGAGACATGCGTACGGCGAGTATCTTGGTTATCATCATGACTGCTTTTAGTTTTCTGGTGATTTACGGGTTGAACCGCTGGGGGAAAGGATCGCGGCGGAGTTCGCGTGGAGGTGGGACAAATGCTTGAGGCTCATTTTAAAAAGAAACTGCCTTCCTTTGAGCTGGAGGCTGATGTCTCTATCAGTAATGGTATTCTTGCACTGGTCGGACACTCCGGTGCCGGCAAAACGACATTTTTGCAATGTGTGGCAGGTCTTCAGACGCCGTCTTGGGGAGAGATTAATATTTCGAATAAGACTGTTTTCTCATCTGAGCTTGGTACGAATGTCCCCATCCGCAAGCGGCGCATTGGTTATCTCTTTCAGGACTATGCACTATTTCCTCACATGACTGTGGAGAAAAATGTCTTGTATGGCAAGCCTAAAGAGGAAAGTGTCTCCGAAAAAGTTCTTACTGCAGGCGATGTCTTGGAAATGCTCAAGATTACTCATCTCCGGAATCGCTATCCGGATCAGATTTCGGGAGGAGAAAAACAAAGAGTCGCCCTTGCTCGAGCCTTGATGACGGAGCCGGAATTATTGCTCTTAGACGAACCTCTCTCAGCTCTTGACCAAAACACCCGGAGCATACTCCAACAGGAGCTGCTTAGGCTTCAAGCCCAATGGAAAATCCCCTTTATTCTCGTGACCCATGATCGGCAGGAAGCTGAAATGTTGGGAGACCAAATTATTAAGATAGATCAGGGCAAACAAGAAATAATCAAGGGGCGCAGCAAACGAGAAATAATTGGGGAACTGAATAGAGCTTAACAAGTGAGATAATTTTCAGATGTTACTCAAAATGACATTTAAGACAATATTTTCAGATAATGCATTAGATTAAGTTGGTTAAACAAACGTACGGCGAGGATAGAAATTTCGCAGTATAGTTCCCGTGAATTTAATAGATAATCTCCGAGCCAGGAGGACCTAAAGAGCGTATGATCGTTCCATGGTCGCTGGACAGGATTTTAATCCTCAGGGTATCTCCGGAAACGGGTATGCCTTCACGTTTTTGAAAAGGAGCAGCGCGTCTAAGCCGAATGAATACCGGTCTATTATTACTGGCTCCCTTTTCCGGGGAGCCATTAGTTTTTTTGCTGGCCAAGGATGGTGAGAGGAGGCCGTGAAAGCCAATGAACTTAAGAGAAGATAAGAATGAGCTCCTGTGATCAACGGGGAAGTTGGTACCCTTAATTTTTTGCCGGAATGTAGAAAGGAGGATATTTTGAATACTCTGTTCAGAGGTTTGGATTTTTCTCCATTATTAATTTCACTAAGGGCTGCAACCTTGGCAACCGTTGTGACATTTTTCTCGGGAATTGCTGCAGCAAGTTTTGTTTCAGCTTACCGAGGCAAATTCAAGGGTTTGATTGATGGAATTCTGACGCTGCCGCTGATCTTACCCCCAACTGTCGTCGGCTTCTTGCTGCTTTTGGTATTCGGCAAATACGGGCCTTTGGGGAAATTGTTGCTGGCCATCGGAACCACCGTGATCTTCTCTTGGCCTGCCACAGTTATTGCCGCTTCGGTGGTGGCCTTTCCGCTGATGTATCGAACGGTGAGAAGCGCTTTTGAGCAAATTGATCCATCAATTGTTTATGCTGCCCGCACTTTGGGTGTCTCTGAATGGAAGATATTTTGGAAGGTAACAATTCCCCTGGCCTGGCCAGGGGTGGCAGCAGGTACGGTATTAGCTTTCGCCAGGGCTCTGGGTGATTTTGGTGCTACACTCATGATTGGCGGAAATATTCCAGGAGAAACATTGACGATTCCAGCCGCTATCTTTTTTGCTGCTGAAGGGGGAGATATGGAAAAGGCCTTGTTATGGGTAATTCTTATCTTTATTATTTCGCTGATGGTCATGACCTTAATGAATTACTGGTCTGATTACCAGCGTAAAACGATTGCAGCAAGCGCAGGGAATAGCCATGGAATTATGCGTTGATATTCGCAAGAAATTATCCGGATTTGAACTTAATCTTAATTTTGAAACCAGTGAGGATGTTTTAGGCCTCTTGGGGGCTTCCGGCTCGGGGAAAAGCATGACTTTACGATGTATTGCCGGCATTGAGACCCCTGATTATGGACAGATTGTCCTTAATGGCCGGATTTTGTTTGATTCTCAAAAAGGCATTAATCTGCCTTGTCGTCGAAGAAGAATCGGGTATGTATTTCAAAATTACGCCTTATTCCCTCATTTGACCGTAGAAGAAAACATTGGTTTCGGGATCGGAGAGCTAAGGCGCAAGGATCAAAAGGCGATTATCAAAGAAATGGTAACGATGATAAAGCTGGAAGGTTTGGAAAAGAGATACCCCAGCCAACTCTCAGGGGGACAGCAGCAGCGAGTGGCTCTGGCCAGAGCCTTAGCCACAAAGCCGGAAGCTTTGCTTTTAGACGAACCTTTTTCAGCCTTGGATGATTATCTCAGAAACCATATGGTCAGGCAATTAACGGAGACCTTAGGGAAGTTTCCGGGAGCAGCTGTATTCGTTAGCCATAACATGGAGGAAGTTTACCGGGTATGCCGGAACTTAGTGATCCTCTCACGAGGGATAATTGAAGGGAAAGGAGGGACAAAGGAGGTATTTAAGGCTCCGCCCTCACTGGCGGCAGCTCAATTAACCGGCTGCAAAAATATATCTCCGGCGATCTACATATCACCCTTTGAGCTGAAGGCCTTAGACTGGGGTATTACTTTAAAAACTAACATAAAACTTTCGCAAGACATTAAATATGTAGGTATTCGTGCCCACTTGATAGGTGCTGTTTCAGATGAAACAAAGGATAACGTGTTGCGCTGTTGGCTTAATTTTGCAAACGAAGCACCTTCCAGAATAACGCTTTATCTATTTATAGAAAAAGAAAATCCGGGGCAGAGAGGCCATCAGATTGAGTGGGAAATTACCCCGCAAATGTGGCGGTTTATGAAGATTCAACCTCAGCCATGGAAACTGTGGATTGACCCGGAAGACTTAATTATAGTCTGAATATTCCTGATAGAGTGAGGAGAGGGAGGAAAAGGAAATGTTTTCTGGAATAAGAAAAAATAGAAGAAGTCGTGTTATTTGGGGACTGATGAGTTGCTTATTCATTTTCGTACTGTTTATTTCCGGGTGCTCAGGCAGTGCCAAGGAAGCCTCGACATCCACAAGCGGCAGTGCGAACCAGAGCAAGCAGGTTAAACTTATGATTTCTACGGCTCCCAGTCTGAAAGGTTCCTTCGAAATAATTAAAGGCTTGTATGAGGCCAAAAATCCGGGAGTAACATTAACATTTAATTACGGCCCGTCAGGTTCTCTGCAAAATCAAATTGAGCAAGGTGCCGCCACGGATATTTATATCTCCCAGGGCAAGCCTCAGATGGATGCTTTGGAACAAAAAGGGCTTATTAAGAAGGACTCCAGAGTAAATCTTTTAGGGGATGAACTCGTTTTAATTGTAAAAAAGGACAATACGTCCATTAAGAGTTTTGAAGATTTGGCAAGACCGGATGTCAAGAAAATTGGTATTGGTGAAGCCAAATCAGTTCCGGCGGCTAAGACCACTCAGGAAACCCTCCAAACGCTTAGGTTGTGGGATGCTTTACAATCCAAGATGGTGGTAGGGAAGGATCTAATGCAGGTTATGGCCTATGTTGAGACGGGAAATGCCGATGCGGGTTTTGTCTGGGATACCATCGCCATCACTTCGGATAAAGTGAAAGTTGCGGCCACGGCGCCCGCTGACTCTCATTCACCTGTTGTCTTGCCAGCCGCCATAATAGCGAGTTCTAAAAATAGCGATGATGCTGCTAAATTCTTAGCCTATTTACAAAGTGATGAGGCTATGAAAATTTTTAATTCCAATGGTTTTGCTAAAGTCAAATAATTATGAATATCGGGGGTGAATACAATGCTGTATATCAGTGATGAAACGATTGATCGCTGGCTCAAAGAAGATGTTCCGTATCTCGATTTGACAACGCGCACGCTTGGTATTGGGGACTCAAGGGGCAAGATCACTTTTAAGGCCAGAGAGTTTACGGTGTTATCAGGGGTTGAGGAAGTAGTAAGGATCTTTGCCAAAGTGGGAATCACCCCCCTGCGATTCCTGCCGTCGGGATCTGTGGTAAACAAGGGGGACGTTTTTATTGAAGCAGAAGGAATAGCTTCAAACCTTCACATGGCTTGGAAATTGTCTCTGAATATTCTTGAATACTCTTCAGGCATTGCCACAAGAACAAAAAGGATGGTGGATAAGGTTAAAGCTGCCAATCCTAAGGTTGCTGTGCTGGCTACGCGCAAATCGTTTCCCGGGACTAAAGAACTGTCAATAAAGGCGATCCTTGCCGGGGGGGCTTTTCCGCATCGCTTAGGGTTATCGGAAACAATATTAGTGTTTAAGCAGCATATGGTTTTTCTGGGCGATATCAAAGATCTAGCGCAAAGAGTAGGAGATATTAAAGCGCATGCCTGTGAGAAAAAACTCATTGTTGAGGTGGAATCCATAGACGATGCACGTCTTTTAGCTGAAGCCGGCGTTGATGGATTGCAGTTTGATAAAATACCTGCCCCTCTTTTAAAAAATATTGTTGAACAAATCAGAGAGATAAATCCTCATATCACCCTTCTTGGAGCAGGTGGCATTAATGAAGGAAATATTGAGGAGTATGCTCTTACGGGAATTGATGGCCTTGTAACCACTTCGGTGTATTTCGGAAAACCTTCTGATATTGGAGTGACGATGGAGCAATATTAAGTTGTGTGCTTTACCGCCTCTCCATGCAATGAGTTCACTCTTGTGGGCGAAGCTGCCTTCCTTTGAGGTTTATCGTGTTCGGGGCAGTTTCTTCGGGGTAGATTATTGAAAATGAGAAAGGAGCGAGATATCAATGGAGTGGTTGACCTTAACGATTGATGGGAAAGAAGTTTGCGTTCCCAAAGGGACAACGGTCCTTGAGGCCTGTCGCCTGAATAATATTCCGATCCCTACCCTTTGTCATAATCCGGAATTCACACCTACCGGATCTTGTCGTTTGTGTGTTGTTCAAATTGAAGGAATGCGCAATTTGCCCCCGGCTTGTGCTACTCAAGTTACCCAGGGGATGAAAGTGGAAACTCAAACCTCAAAAGTAAGAAATGCTCGCAAAATGATTCTGGAATTGCTGGTGGCTAATCACCCCCTGGATTGCATGACTTGTCAAAAGCTTGGGAGCTGTTTGTTAGCTGAGTATGCCTATGAATACGGTGTCAAAGGAAAAGTCTTTCAGGGGGAAAAACGCGATCTTCCCATCGATGATACCAATCCCTACATCTTAAGAGACCTAAACAAATGCATTCTCTGCGGAAAATGTATCGCCACCTGTGAGGCCGTATCTGAGCGCAATGTGATCGGGTTCGCTTATCGGGGATTTAAGACTAAGGTCTCCACGTTTATGGATACGGATTTAAAAGATTCCGATTGTGTCTACTGCAACAGGTGCGTTTCTGTCTGTCCGGTAGGAGCTCTTATGGATAGGAATACGATTGGTAAAGGCAGAGAGTGGGAATTAACGTCGGAAGAAGTGACTTGCACGTTTTGCGAGTCAGGCTGCAAATTCAACCTTAAATTAAAAGATGGAACGATGATAGGCGTTACTGCAAAGTCAGCCGCTAAAGGTCGTCCTCTATGTCTAAAAGGCAGAATTGGTTCCGATTTCAGGTACAATCCTGACCGTACAGACAGGCCCTTTGTCAAGCAAAACGGAGAATTTGTTCAGGTGACCTGGGGTGAGTTTTTAGGTCTTGGCGGTATTCTGGAGAAAATAAACTCACTGGCCTAGGGGCTTTATTACTGCCGCACACACTGGAGTCATTTTTATTTTTCTTAACTGTTATCTTTGTAACGTTAACAGTAGGCTGTATCGGACTTTTAGTATTTAAGAAATAATCGAAATCCGTTCTTTTAAATTATTCAATCTCTGATTTCACTGTGTATTTTTGTCGAGTTCATCTAAAACATTTCTCAAGGCTAATATGCCAAACATTGTTTTAGGAAATCCGGCTGTAGGGGCTACCAACATAATGGCATGCTCGATTTCCTCTTCCGTACAGCCGCTCGTCAGCGCTTTTAGGATATGTGTTCTTAAAGCATAGGGGTATTGGCACTCCGTTGATAAGGCTACTTTAATTAACCAACAGGTTTTTTGATCAAGGGGGCCTGATTCATGGACCAATTTGCCATAGTTTTCGTAGGCCTGATAGAGATTTTCATGGGTTGTTGTAAAATACTTCAGGTTTTTTTCAATTGTGTCCAGGTTATCGAAATAATCTTCCAAAATAGTTTCCCTCCTTGTTTTAATCGGCAAATAGTTGACGTATTAATTCATTATCCCGGTAAATGTTGCGGGATTTGAACGTAAATTTGCACTGACTGGGGACGGGTCGATAACGATAGCGTCTTTAAATTCCGGGGCAAAGAGATCATTAACTTAACTCCGGTAAAAATTGTTACTTTCGGTAAGCTTAGGCTTAATTTGCCCATAAGCTCGTTCAATTTATTCCTTTTAACAGCTTAGGTTTATTCGATAATTTCCAGGTGCATAGGTGGGACACCCCCTTGCAGCTTCTTGCAGCTTCTGACAAGGAGGTTGATTAGGCGATTCTTGCGGAATTCCCTCAATATCTGATATACTTTATGTTTAGGATAGCATCTCTCGGAATATTAAATATTACGTCAAAGTATAGAAATGAGGGGGAAGACCTTGGCACAGGCTTCACAACGTATTCGTAACTTTTCCATTATTGCGCATATTGATCATGGCAAATCGACATTAGCGGATCGACTGATTGAATATACCGGGGCTCTTAGTAAACGGGAAATGGAAGAACAAGTTCTCGATTCCATGGACTTGGAGCGTGAACGGGGAATTACGATAAAACTTCAGGCCGTACGGTTGAGTTATAAAGCCAAAGATGGTGAGGTTTACGAGTTAAATCTTATCGATACGCCCGGGCATGTCGATTTTACCTATGAGGTGTCCAGAAGTTTGGCGGCCTGTGAAGGAGCCTTGCTGGTGGTTGATGCGGTTCAGGGGATTGAAGCGCAGACTTTGGCGAATGTTTATCTGGCCTTAGAAAACAATCTGGAAATTATTCCGGTAATTAATAAAATTGATCTTCCCAGTGCAGAACCTGAGCGGGTTCAGCAAGAAATCGAAGATGTAATCGGACTCGATGCCAGTGATGCCATCTTAGCTTCCGCTAAGGTGGGAACCGGTGTGGAGGAGATTCTGGAGAGAATTGTGACTATGGTTCCTGCTCCCCAAGGGGATGATCAGGCTGCTTTGCAAGCCTTGATTTTTGACTCGAAGTTTGATGCCTATAAGGGAGCAATCTCTTATGTGCGAATTGTTGAGGGACGGGTATCCAAAGGCACGACCATGAAGATGATGTCTACCGGGAAGGAATTCGAAGTGACCGAAGTGGGTGTTTTTACGCCTGCGATGAAAATTGTGGATGAACTTAAAGCGGGCCAGGTTGGCTTTATTGCGGCAAGTATTAAAAATGTTAAAGACACTCAAGTTGGAGATACGATTACCGATGCCGAACGTCCTGCCGCCGAACCCCTGCCGGGCTATCGAAAGTCCACTCCGATGGTGTTTTGCGGTCTTTACCCGGTGGAGACGAACGATTACAATCGCTTGCGGGATTCATTAGAAAAACTTCATTTAAATGATGCCAGTCTAGTCTTTGAACCGGAAACCTCAGCTGCTTTAGGATTTGGCTTTCGCTGCGGATTTTTAGGATTGCTCCATATGGAGATCATTCAGGAACGGCTGGAAAGAGAATATGATTTAAATCTTATAACTACAGCACCGAGTGTTATCTACAAAGTAACAACTATTATTGGAGAAGTATTGGATATCGATAATCCTTCGAATCTTCCCGCTGTTGATCAAATTGCCAGTATTGCCGAGCCTGTCGTTAAGGCGACGATTTTGGTTCCGTCCGAGTATGTGGGAGCCATTATGGAATTAAATCAGGAAAAACGCGGGACCTATGTGGCTATGGATTATGTGTCGAAGAACCGGGTGAAGTTAGTTTACGAGCTTCCCCTCAGTGAAATTGTCTTTGACTATTTTGATGAATTGAAATCCAGGACCAAAGGATATGCGTCCCTGGATTATGAGCTATCCGGGTATAAAGAATCGGATTTGGTCAAAATTGATATTCTTCTTAATGGTGAAATGGTAGATGCCCTTTCCTTCATTGTTCATAAGTCCAAATCCTATAACCGGGGCAGAAAACTGGTAGAGAAGCTGCAGGGGATTATTCCAAGACAGATGTTTGAGATTCCGATTCAGTCCGTCATCGGAAATCGGGTCATTGCCCGGGAAACGGTTCGGGCCATGAGAAAAGATGTCCTAGCCAAATGTTATGGCGGAGATATTTCCCGAAAACGAAAACTTCTGGAGAAACAAAAAGCCGGGAAGAAACGGATGAAACAGGTGGGAAATGTTGAAATTCCCCAAGACGCTTTTATGGCTGTATTAAAGATTGAGGATTAAATGGTCACGGCTCCTCTTTCCCCACAAGAGCTTTGTGAGCTTTACCGCCTCTCCATGCAATGAGTTCTCTCTTGTGGGCGAAGCTGCCTCCCTTTCAAAGGTCGTTAAGATCTTTGGGAACTCGGAACTTTGGGGCACAATTAGCTTTGATTCAAAATGCCCCCAATATGGTAGGATGCGCCTTTCCGTTGTAAGCTGGTCAGATATTAAAGGCGTTCCGGATTGAAATATAAAGGAGAGATATCCTCGTTATGCCTTCTCTATATGTTCATGTTCCCTTTTGTATTCAGAAGTGTGATTATTGTGCGTTCTATTCTCATACGCTGAAGGATGTCCCGGGGGACCTTATAGCCTTGTATTTAGAAGGCCTGGCACTTGAAGTGGCCGGGCGTCGAAAAGATGCTCCGCAAGGGGTATCTTCTCTTTTTATCGGAGGGGGGACGCCGACGGTGTTAACTGCTGAAAATCTTGAGCGGCTTATGATATTGATCACTCAAAACTTCGCTTTTGAAGAGAGAGCCGAAAAGACAGTGGAAGGAAATCCCGGAACTCTTACTCGTGAGAAGATCACTATCATACGGAAATATGGAATTAACCGTTTTTCTCTGGGGGTTCAAGCCTTTGATGATAGGCTTTTAAGAAATGTCGGGCGTTTTCACAGCGCTCAACAGGCTCGAGATGCAGTGAGGTTTTTGCGAGAGGCGGGGTTTTCGAACTTGAATTTGGATTTAATGTTCGGACTTCCCGGGCAAGATATGATCTCATGGAAGACTTCCATTGAAGAAGCCTTAGCTTATAAGCCGGAACATCTTTCACTCTATGGGTTAATGTTAGAGGAAGGGACTCCATTGTATGATCGCTTTCGAGAAGTCCCAGAGAACTCAAGCTTAATAGGGGGCGCGGAAATCAAAGATGAATTTTTGAGAAAGACAATTTCCGAGAAAGACCGGGACTTGCCCGACGATGATCTCCAGGCGGAGATGCAGGAATGGGTTGTGAAACGTTTGGAAAACGATGGCTACATCCAGTATGAGACGTCGAATTTTTCACTTCCGGGCTTTGAGTGCCGACATAATTTAGGGTATTGGCGAGGGAAGGATTATATAGGTATGGGTCCGGGCGGGGTTTCATGTCTTAAGCGAGTCCGGCAAAAGAATGTGGAAGATGTGCGGGCTTATTATACAAGTCTTTTCGAGGGACGGGAGCCCCTTGATGACGATGGTAAAGAAGTGTTATCTCTCAAGGATTGCATGGCTGAACGTATGATTTTGGGGCTGCGGCTGCGAGAGGGAGTCAGCTTCTCGCAGTTTCGTGAGGATTTTGGCGTTGATCTTAGGGATATTTATGGGAATGTATTGGAACGCTATCAGTATGGGGATTTTTTTGAAATAAATGGTGATAGTTTGTGCTTGAATTCTAAGTATTCGTTTGTAGCGAATGGGATTTTAAAAGACTTTGTGTGAACAAGTGCTCGGGTCGTACGTTCGCAGAGCAAACTAACCGTTCCAGCGACTGGCTATGGGGAGCGGGGTTCCCACCATAAGCGCCATCCATGGCGCTATGGCGGCGGCGCACGTCCTATGCGCCGCCCCGTGTCTGGGGTCGGTCGCTGGAACGGAAGTTTGCTGGGCTGCTCCCGTAAAGCCCTCGCGCTCGTTTCACACTGCGTCCGGGCTTGGGGGACGGGGGACGTGTAAGAAGAGATTGGGGGCCCGGTTAAGAAGACAATAGGGAACTGGGGTGACGGCACATTTTATGTGCACCGTCTAGCTTGGGTCGGGGGTGCGAGAGTGCGTCAAGGGGACGGTCCTTGTGACACGCTTTGGTCACAGAGCGCTGACGATGAATGGTTCCCTATTATTGAAGGTTTTATGAAAATCTTTGCCTTCTTTTCTTGAAGGTTTTTGAGAGTTAGAGTTAATAGCAGTGGATGGAGGATAAAGGTAAGAGAGAGCTTGGGAGACGGCACATTTCATGTGCGGCGTCAAGTGCGAGTTGAGAGGCAGTGAGACTCACAGGGAGGGCTTGGGAGATGGCACATTTCATGTGCGCCGTCTGGTGTGAGTTGAGAGGCACTGAGACTCACAATGGAGGGCTGTTTATGGAGTTTAGTATGGAACCTAAAGATCACGGACTTCAGTGTCTTTGACTGACAGTGAGAGATGATGGATGTGAGGACCGCTAGAAGGGGATTTTAAGTGATACATAGGTTCTTTCGCGTCTCAGTTTAGGGGGTATTTTTAGTTTCTAAATTACATAGAAAGTTCTTCTAATTAACAGGGCATATTATATGAAATGATTCTTGACAAAGATTTAAGAGCGTGGTAATGTGAAGACATAAAATGTTAGCACTCATTAGAGGAGAGTGCTAACAACCACAGAATGAAGGAAAGGCTAAAGTGGAAAGGCGGGAAGCATTAGATGGAAATGGATGAGCGTAAACGAAAGATTCTTCGAGCGATTGTTCAGGATTATATTGCTACCGCTGAACCAGTTGGTTCGCGAACTATTGCTCGAAAGTTTGATTTAGGAGTTTCTCCGGCTACAATTCGCAATGAGATGTCGGATTTGGAGGAGTTGGGTTTGATTGAGCAACCCTATACGTCTGCCGGACGTATTCCTTCGGATGCCGGTTATCGATATTTTGTTGATTGGTTGATGGATGCTCAAACCCTCAGTAATGAGGATAAGGAAATTATCGAACGGGAAAGCACGAAAAAGATTTGCGAAATTCAAGAAGTGGTGACCCATACCAGCAAATTACTCTCGGAGCTGACAAGTCTGACCAGTATAGTCCTTGGTCCGCAAAAAGGGAAAAGTGCCTTTGGTAAGATGCATTTTCTGCCGTATCGGCCGGGTCAGGTTATTATGGTGATCGTTAAAGAAAATGGTGTTGTGGAAAATCACATTGTCAATGTGGGTGAAGACATTACTGCAGAGGATCTACAAAAGGTTGCCGATGTTTTTAACCAAAAAATGAAGGGGTATTCTTTAAACCAAGTTAAACGAAGTATGTTGCATGAGATCTACAGTGAACTATCCCGCCAGCGGCGTTTGATTGATAATGCCTTGGAAATGCTCGATGCGATCTTAGATGACAACGAGGAAGATGAACGCATTTATTTGGGCGGGACCCTTAACATGCTGAATCAGCCCGAATTTCGGGATTTAGATAAAGTAAAAAGTTTGTTCAAGGTGTTTGAGGAAAATGAACCTCTTAAGAAACTCCTGCTTCCGCGGCAGGAAGGGTTAAATGTAACTATTGGTGGAGAGAATACTCTGAAGGAATTCCGGGATTGCAGCGTAATTTCGGCGACTTACAAGGTGAATGGTAAGACCATTGGGGCTGTTGGAGTCTTGGGACCTACGAGAATGGATTATGCCAAGGTGATTGCGATTGTGGACTTTATGACTAAAAGTCTAACAGATGTGCTGGCGCGGGGTAAACCGCGCAGTTTCTAAAGCGATGTATGAACCTTTGGTTCATTCTAAATATAACGAGAGTACGTGAGGTGATTGTGGATAATGCAAAAAAAGGAAGAAAATCTTAAGAATCAAACATCTAAGGTGAACGAGGAGTATATGGGCGATGAAGCAGGCAGCTCTGGGGAATCTATCCCAGGTGAAGATAATTCAGACAAGAAGGATATGGATCCTGCTGAGAAAATCTTGACTTTGGAAGCTGAACTTACACAGGCCAAGGCTAAGGCAGATGATTATTACGATCGATTGATGCGCTTGCAGGCGGAGTTCGACAACTATAGAAGGAGAACTCAAAAGGAAAAAACTGAAATCACTAAATATGCCTCTGAACAACTTGTGGGTGAGTTGCTGCCGGTGTTGGATAATTTCGAACGGGCTATGTGTTCGACTCAAAATAATCCTGATATAACAGCTTTTTCACAAGGCGTTGAGATGATTCTTCGCCAGATGCAAACAACTTTGGGTAAAATAGGGTTGAAACCTATGGAGTGTGTTGGTCAGCCTTTTGATCCGAATCTCCATGAGGCTGTTTTGAGGGTTGAATCTGAAGAGCATCCTGAAAATACAGTTGTGGAAGAATTGCAAAAAGGTTATTTCTTAAAGGAAAAAGTATTGCGCCCCTCGATGGTTAAAGTTTCGAATTAGCGAGTTATGAATTGAAGGAGGAATTTTGTTATGAGTAAAGTTATTGGTATTGACTTAGGAACTACAAACTCTTGCGTATCTGTTATGGAAGGCGGAGAGGCTGTTGTTATTCCAAACGCTGAAGGAAATCGTACAACTCCCTCAGTAGTGGGTTTTTCTAAAACAGGAGAACGTCTGGTAGGCCAGGTTGCTAAGCGTCAGTCTGTCTCTAATCCTGACAAAACAGTGATTTCTATCAAACGTCATATGGGTTCTGACTATAAAGTTAAAATTGATGATAAATCCTACAGCCCCCAAGAAATTTCGGCCATGATTCTGCAAAAATTAAAGACAGATGCCGAAGCTTATCTCGGGCAAACTGTAAGCAAAGCAGTTATTACAGTCCCGGCGTACTTTACGGACGCTCAGCGCCAAGCGACAAAAGATGCCGGAGCTATTGCCGGTTTGGAAGTTTTGCGGATTATCAATGAACCGACTGCTGCAGCTTTGGCTTATGGCTTGGACAAAGAACATGATCAAACTGTTTTGGTCTATGACCTTGGTGGCGGAACTTTCGACGTTTCCATCCTGGAATTAAGTCAAGGGATGGTTGAAGTAAAAGCAACCAGCGGTAATAACCATTTAGGCGGCGATGACTTCGACCAACGTTTAATTGATTATATGGTCGCTGAATACAAGAAAAGCAATGGCGTAGACTTATCGAAAGATCGTGTTGCCCTGCAGCGTTTGAAAGAAGCTGCTGAAAAGGCTAAAATTGAGCTTTCCGGTGTAACAACATCCAATGTCAATCTCCCCTTTATTACAATGACTGAGCAAGGTCCGCAGCACTTAGATATGAACATTACCCGGGCTAAATTCGAAGAGATTATTGCTGATCTGGTGGAAGCTACTGTTGGACCTACCCGCCAAGCTCTTGAAGATGCGAAACTCTCTTGGAACAATATCGATCAAATCATTTTAGTCGGCGGCTCGACCCGTATACCTTCTGTGCAAGAGGCCATTCGCAAATTGAGCGGCAAAGAGCCTCACAAAGGTGTTAATCCGGATGAAGTTGTTGCTATGGGTGCATCTATTCAAGGCGGTGTACTCAGCGGTGAAGTTAAAGACATGATCCTTTTGGATGTTACCCCGCTGTCCTTAGGTATCGAAACTCTTGGCGGTGTATTCACAAGAATTATCGACCGTAATACCACCATTCCGACAACGAAATCCCAAGTCTTCTCCACGGCGGCTGATAACCAAACTTCCGTTGACATTCACGTACTGCAAGGGGAACGTGAAATGGCCAGTTATAACAAAACTCTGGGCCGTTTCCAACTCACAGGGATTCCACCGGCACCCCGCGGCATTCCACAAATTGAAGTGAAATTTGATATTGATGCCAACGGTATTGTCCACGTTTCTGCTAAAGATACGGCAACGGGGAATGAACAAAAGGTTACAATCACTTCTTCGACAGGGCTCTCCAAAGATGACATCGAGAAAATGAAGAAAGACGCTGAACTTCATGCAGAAGAAGATAAAAAGCGTAAAGATTTGATCGATGCTAAAAACCAAGCCGATTCGATGGTTTATCAAACTGAAAAAACTTTGAAGGATTTTGAAGGCAAAGGTGACGCCGGAGAACTTGATAGTATCAAGAAAGCCCTTGAAGAACTTAAGACCGCCGCTGCTTCGGACAACATCGACGAGATCAACGCTAAAACTGAGGCTTTGACTAAAGTGCTTCACCCGTATATTGAGAAGATGTATCAGCAACAAGCTGCGAATGCTCAAAATGCAGGTGCTCAACCTGGCGAACAAGGAGCTTCTAAAAAAGACGATGACGTTGTAGATGCTGAGTTTACTGAGGTTGATAAGGATAAATAGGTTTCTGAGGGGTACGCGGCAAGATCCTAGGTAACCCACTGCCGCGCAGCCCCCTTGGCATAGATGCGCAACGAATCAAACTCGCTTGAGGTATGGTTCGTTGCGCAATATTACCATAGCACCATGCTTTGCTATGTTGAAACAAGGCAGAAAACTTTCTGATGACCCTGCGGAGGCTAATAAACGTTTAATCAATTTTAATTAGGGTGCAAGGGTTTTAGAGACTTTTGTGCCCCCATTTGTTGTATTGGATAAATTTAGATTTTTAAAATGGGGATATTTCCTTGTGCTCAAACACGAAGGAACATATAATACTATAGGACTTTATTTTAATTTTACTATCTTATATTAGTGCAATTTTCTTTTTTAGGCTGCCTTTTGCGATAGCATAAGGGGCATTATGGGTTTAATAAGCTAATTGAGAAAAACTAATATAATGCAAGGAAAATTTGAAACTGGTTAAAATGGTTGAAAAGTGCGAATGGCTATAGGAGTGATGGAGGAAACCATGAAACGCGATTACTATGAGGTGCTTGGGGTTGATCGGTCGGCTGGTGAACAAGAGATTAAGAAAGCATATCGGAAATTGGCGCGTCAGTATCACCCCGATGCTAACCCCGGTGACAAAAGTGCCGAGGAAAAGTTTAAGGAAGTTGCTGAGGCCTATGATGTTTTAAATGATCCGGAGAAAAAGGCACGCTACGATCAATTTGGTCATGCCGGCGTTGATCCAAACCAAGGCGGCGGAGGCTTTGGCGATATGGGAGGCTTCGGAGACATTTTTGATATGTTCTTTGGAGGCGGCGGTCAACGGCGTAATGGCCCGCAGCGTGGCGCCGATTTGCGTTATGCAATGACTCTTACCTTTGAAGAGGCGGCGTTTGGCGCGGAAAAGGAAATTCAAATTCCGAGAGATGAAACCTGTACCGAATGTCAGGGCTCAGGAGCAGCTCCGGGCACCCATCCTACAACTTGCTCTCAGTGCCAAGGAACCGGCCAAATTAAAGTTACGCAACGCACGCCCTTCGGGCACATTCAGACGGCTCGGACTTGTCCGGCTTGTCAAGGTGAAGGCCGTACAATTAGTTCCCCATGTTCGACGTGTCATGGAAAAGGGAAAGTCCGTAAGGTTAAAACGATCAAGGTCAATATACCTGCGGGTTCTGAGGACGGCCTGAACTTAAGACTTAGCGGGGATGGCGAAGCAGGAGCCAAGGGTGGTCCGCCGGGAGACCTTTATATAGTTTTGCAAGTGAAACCCCATAAGTTCTTCGATCGTGAAGGTAACGATGTCTATTGCGAAATTCCAATTACATTCATCCAGGCGGCTTTAGGTGCGGAGGTTGATGTTCCCACCTTGGACGGAGTCGTTAAGATGAAAGTGCCTGAAGGCACTCAGACTTCAACGGTTTTCCGCCTCAAAGGGCATGGTATCCCTTATCGGCGGGGCAGCGGCCGTGGAGACCAGCATGTCCGGGTCATTCTAACCACACCGACAAAACTTAACGAGAAGCAAAAACAACTTTTGCGTCAGTTTGGTGAGGCTACTCCGGATCATCAACAAATGGGTAAGAAATCCCTGTTTGAAAAGTTTAAAGAAAACCTCCGGGATGCTATGGGTTAATTAATAGAGATTAAAGGAGCATAACCATGGATTGGCGTGAAGTAGCGGTGACAATTTCTGCAGAAGGGGAAGAAATTGTTGCCGATCTTTTTTATCAGTTGGGATGTCCGGGAGTTAGTGTTGATGATCCGGAAATTTTACGGGGATACATAGAATCAGGGACTTGGGATTTTCATGATTTTGGTGAAGTGGAATATACAGGAACTGCTGTGGTCAAAGGCTACTTCCCTGAGGACAATGAGCTGCCCGGCAAGTTGGAAAAACTTGACCTCGGAATTCGGGAGTTATTGGAACGGTTTCCTGAATGGGTGGTTCAAGTTAAAGGGATTTCTCTGAAGGAAGAGGATTGGGCGACAGCTTGGAAAGCATATTTTAAACCTGTGAGAATTGGCAAGAGATTTTTAATTAAGCCGAGCTGGGAACAGGTGAATCCTTCACCGGAAGACATCGTGCTCGAACTTGATCCCGGCATGGCGTTTGGGACAGGTACTCATCCGACAACGACTCTTTGTTTGCGAGCCTTGGAGACTATTGTCAAACCGGGGCAAAAAGTCTTTGACTTAGGGACGGGCTCTGGAATTTTAGCCATTGCTGCTGCGAAGTTAGGGGCAGAGGTTGAGGCTGTGGATCTGGATTCAGTGGCAGTTCGGGTTGCTCAGGAAAACGTTGATTTGAATCAAGTGAGTGAAAAGGTTCGTGTCTTGCGGGGTGATTTGGGCACGGTTCTTAGTGGTCAGGCCGAAATAGTCATTGCCAACATCATTGCTGACGTAATTATAATGCTGCTCGAAGATCTTAAAAGAATCTTAAGCCCTGAAGGGGAATTCCTGGCCTCCGGAATTATCGAACATCGGGCTCTCGATGTGGAGGAAGGTATGAAAAAGGCCGGTTTGGAAATCTTAGAACGAGTCGAAGATTCTGGCTGGATTCTATTTCGCGCAAGGTGGGCTAATCATGAACCGGTTTAAGATCACAGAACTAGGTAAAAATGCTTTTTGGCTGCGAGGAACGGAACGGGATCATCTTGTTCGTGTGCTTCGTCTTACTCCCGGCGATAAAGTTTTGGGCTATGACAACAGCGGTATGGAATATTTGGGTGTGATTCTGAAAATCGAAGATAAAAGCGTGACTTGCCGAATTCTTAGCAGCGATCATCCCGATGTTGAGGCGCACACGTCTGTTTTTGTGGTAGCAGGACTTTCTAAAGGTGAAAAAATGGAATGGGTTATTCAGAAAGGTACAGAACTTGGTATGGAAGGGCTTATTCCCCTGCGCACCAAACGTTCTGTGATGCAGCTTGAGGGAAGTAAGGCCCAGGAGCGAGTTGCCCGTTGGCAAAAAATTGCCTCAGAAGCTTCGAAGCAGTCTCACCGGGTAAAAGAGCCTCGAATTGGGGCGGTCTGCAATTGGGGAGATCTGAAGGACGAACTGCCTGAGGGGACTCAATGGCTGATCCCCTATGAGGAAGAGAAGACTCAGCGTTTAGCTTCTGTGTTGAGTACGTTTGATCCGGAACTTCCGATAGCTATTTTGATTGGACCCGAGGGTGGGTTTGAGGCAACTGAGGTTGCCAGAGCCTGTGAGGAGCTGGGGGCCAAGAGTGTTTCGTTGGGTCCGCGGATTTTAAGAGCGGAAACGGCGGCTTTAGCAGCCTTGACGCTGGTGTTGGGTCATTATGGGGACTTAGGGTGACCCAGCGCTCGGGTCGTACGCTCGCAGAGCAAACTAACCGTTCAGTCGACTGCTTTGGGGAGCGGGGTTCCCACCATAAGCGCCATCCTTGGCGCTATGGTGGCGGCGCACGTCCTATGCGCCGCCCCGTATCTGGGGTCGGTCGCCTGAACGGAAGTTTGCTGGGCTGCTTACGTAAAGACCTCACGCTTGTGTCACGCTGCGTCCTGGGCTTTGGGGATTGTTGTGGCCGTTCTTTGGAGAATGTAAGTTCAATTCTTTTAAGAGCTTGGGAGACGGCACATTTCATGTGCGCCGTCTGTTGCGGGAGTGTGTCAAAAGGACCGTCCCCTTAACACGCTTGTGAACAAAAAGGGTGGAGTATTAATGTCTGTTAAAATTGGACAAGTTAAAATGGACTCAGCCGAACTACGAGCTACCAACCACGAATCACGATTGGGGGCGGTTTGTTTTCTGACCCTTGGCTGCAAAGTAAATCAAGCGGAAAGTGAAGCGCTGGCTCAGCTTTTTAGAGAGGCGAATTATGATGTGGTGAGCTCTTCAGAGGAAGCTGATGTCGTGGTTGTGAATACTTGTACGGTGACGAATACGGGGGGCAGTAAGTCGCGCCAGGCGATTCGCAGGATGATTAAAGCTCATCCCGACAGTATTGTGGTGGTCACGGGATGTTATGCGCAAACGGCTCCTGGGGAAGTGCTGGATATTGAAGGGGTCGATTTGGTTCTTGGAACTCAGGATCGCGGGAAAATTATTGAGTGGATTGAACGGGTTAAGCGGGAGCGCAGGCCCCAGAATGCTGTGCGTGGGATTGAGGATGCCGGTGAGTTTGAAGAACTTCCGCAGCTTAATGAGGAGAGTAGGACGAGAGCATTTTTGAAGATTCAGGAAGGGTGCAATCAGTTTTGTACGTATTGCATTATTCCTTATGCTCGGGGACCGCTCAGAAGCCGTCAGCCGGAGAAAGCTCTTGCCGAGGCTCGGAAGCTGGTGGAAGAGGGGTATCCGGAAATTGTATTGACTGGAATTCATACTGGATTTTATGGCCAGGATTTGAACAATGGGTGGAATTTGGCGCGTTTAGTCCGGGAGTTGGTTGAAATTCCAGGGCTGCGGCGCTTGCGTTTGAGCTCGATTGAGCCGATGGAATATACGCCCGAGTTAATTGATTGTATTGTTTCCTCGGATATTGTTTGTCCTCATGTACATATGCCTTTGCAAAGCGGCAGTGACGAGATATTGGTACGTATGCACCGTCCATATACTTTGCAGGATTATCGGGATTTATTAATTCGATTAAGAGAGAAGATACCGGAACTTGCTGTTACGACAGATATCATTGTGGGTTTTCCGGGGGAAACCGAAGCGGATCATCTTTCAACGTTGAATTTCGTGAGAGATTGCAACTTTGCCGGGGTGCATGTATTTCCCTATTCCAAACGGCAGGGCACGCCTGCCGCAGATTATCCGGATCAGGTTCCCAAGAAAATTAAAGATCAACGGGTAAAAGAGTTAATGGCTGTCGCTCGAGAAAGCAAAGAAGCTTATATTCGAAGATTTATTGGGAAACCGGTAGAAGTATTGATTGAAAGTGTTGACTCCGAGGGCGGCGCGGTTGGACATACTCCCCATTATATTGAAGTTCACTTACCAAAACAGAAAGAAATAACTTGGACTTCACGTCAACTTGTTCAAGTTGTTCTTAAACAAGATTATCTTCAGAGGTAAATGTTAACCAAACATTCCAAAACATGTCGGTAAAAGGGAAGTATTCAATAGGATATTTTGGATTATGATAAGGAGGGAAAGAAATTGTATAGTGACGATTGTATTTTCTGCCAAATTGCACAACGTAAAATACCCAGTGATATAATTTATGAAGATGATCAAGTTGTCGCCTTCAAGGATATTCAGCCCTTAGCTCCAGTGCATTTGCTGGTAATTCCCAAGCATCATTTGACAAATGTTAATGATGTTACGCCTGACTTTGAGGGCTTGATTGGTCACCTTTTCGGGGTAATGCGACGTTTAGCTCAAGAGTTTGGAGTAGCGGAAACAGGCTATAGAGTGGTGACAAATACCGGAGCAGATGGGGGTCAAGTAGTGGGACATCTACATTTTCATCTGCTTGGCGGGCAGGCACTCGAGGCCAAAATCGGATAGCACAATCACAATCGGTATACAATTTTTGTGATCAATAAGTGAACTTGACGCCATTAGGTTATTCCAGTATAATTATAAGGTATATTTGTGATGATCCAGTGGAGGGAGGGATAAGACAATGAGTGAAGTCAGAGTTGGTAAAAACGAATCCCTTGATGCCGCACTCCGCAGGTTCAAGCGTTCTTGTCAAAAGGCAGGGGTTAGTGCAGAAGCTCGTAAACATGAAGCTTATGAAAAACCGAGTGTGAGAAGAAAGAAAAAGTCAGAAGCTGCACGTAAACGCAAGTTCAAGTAAGGAGTGTCTTGAATTGTCCCTGAAAGATCGCCTCGTTGAGGATATGAAGGATGCCATGAAGGCCAAAGAGGAGGGGAAGGTAAGACTTTCCGTCATCCGAATGGTCAGGGCTGCTATAAAGAATGCTGAGATTGAGAAGCACATTGATTTCAATGATGATCAGGTTATTGAAGTATTGGCACGAGAATTAAAATTGCGTCGAGATGCGCTAGAAGTGTTTGGCAAAGCGGATCGCCCTGAAAAGGTAAAGGCTTTGGAAGAGGAAATTGCCATCCTGAAGGCATACCTTCCTCAACAGCTTTCCAAAGGGGAAATTCGCCAACTCGTACAAGAGACCATTACCGCGGTGGGAGCACAGGGGCCAAAAGATCTCGGTAAAGTTATGGGCGCTTTGTCGCCCAAGACGAAAGGTCGGGCAGATGGCAAATTTGTCAATCTTATTGTACGCGAAATGCTTGGGGCATAATATTTTTAAGATGAGAAAAGGCTCAGTTGCGGAAGCTTCTGGGCCTTTTTGCATTGACATAAAATAATAATTACATCGTGGGCTTGGACTATTATGGCTCTTCCCTTCATAGATTTTTACAGAAGGGAGGAGCTTTTTGTGTTTAAAAAAATCCAAACCAGTGTCGGAGATATTTTGGATTTTCCGCCGGATGTGGCCGGAGAGGGTCCTAAAATTACGATAACAGGAAGAAGTGAAGTTTTAGTCGAGAATTACTTGAGTATTATTAATTTTTCTAAAGAGGAAATCCGTATCGAGACAGCTCAAGGAGAATTATTTCTTAGCGGTAAAGGCCTAGTGCTTAAAACTATTTTAGCTACGGAATTGCGGATTGAAGGGGAACTAGATGCTTTAAGGTTTGAGGAAGGAGCAGGAAAAAATGTTTGACCGGCTGCGAGCATTTTGGCAGGGAAGAGTTTATTTTGTTGCTCGGGGAGAACAATTACCTCGTTTCCTCAACTATATTTTGCAAGAAGGTGTGGTTCTTTATCAAACGCAAAGATCCGAAAGGGGAATGAGGGCTCAGCTTAAACTCAATGACTTTTATCGTTTAAAGAGGGCTGCTCGTCTTACCCATACGCGGGTTCACATTATCGCTAAATATGGCTGGCCTTTTGTAGCAGCGCGCTGGTGGAGAAGAAAAGGATTAATAGCAGGAGCAGCCGTTATTGCGGTGGGATTAACGATTCTCTCCCAGCTTGTTCTTATAATTTCTGTGACCGGAAACAAAAACATCCAGACTTCAGATATTCTGCAGCGTGCAGAAAAACTCGGTTTGAAGACTTGGATCTATTCAAAAGGATTAGATTTAAACCAGATTGCCAAAAATCTGCAGGAGGAATTGCCGGACGCAGCTTGGGTTGGTATGGAACGAAATGGGACTGAAATTAAAATAAAGATTTCGGAAAAAATTCGTCCATCAATACCAAAGGAGGCCGGTAATTTGGTTGCTAGTCATGCCGGCCTTGTCAAAGAGATTATGGTGATTCAAGGGATTCCTCAGGTTCATGAGGGGGAACTGGTAAGAGTCGGTCAGGTCCTGATCGCAAAGGCACCAGCGCTCGGACTGCCTAGTACGCCAAATCCTTCAAGTGCGAAAATTAATCCTGCCAAAAGTACAACTCCTAATCCTCCTGCAGCTGCTGCCAAGGGTTTTGTAAGAGGAAGAGTTTGGTATAGTGCTGAACAACAAATTCCTTTAATTGAAGACAAAGTCCAGGAAAGTGGAAGAGTTGCTAAAGGATGGGGTATAAAATTTGGTTCTCGCGTCATAATGGTAACAATGCAGAATTCCCCATTTGAACAGGCAGATAAAGAAGTCCTTAGCCATTCTTTTCAGATCTGGAGGAATTGGCGTTTTCCTGTCGAAGTTATACAGGTGAATTATAAGGAGCTAAAGAAAGTTCATCTCCAACGTACGGTTTCAGAAGCACGCCAATTAGCGGAAGAGACGGCTCGTAGTGAAGTCTTGAAGAAAGTCTCGCCTGGGGCACAGGTTATTGAAGAAACTGTAAAGGTTCTTCCCAGTAATACTGGTGTTGAACGAGTTAGAGTGGAAGTGGAAACTTATGAGGATCTTGCAGTTTATGCAAACCCTTAAGACGGCCACTATAGATTTTTCAGTTCTTGAGGCATTTGGTTGGGCAGCAAAGTAAGGATGATGGTTTTTGAAGATTAAACGATTCAAAAAGGCTTGGGCGGAGATATCCAACCGTTTGGCTTGGTTTAAACATCACACATTTTGGCTTCGGGCCATTATTGGGGTGATGTATTTTCTGTTGTTTACTGTTATATTGTCATCAAATTTATTTGTTTCCAAGCTCCATCTGGAGGTTGGTGAACCAAGCCCGCAGCTTATTACTGCTCCCTGGAGCAAAGATGTCGAAGACACTGAAACGTATGCACAGGATCAAGATGCCGCAGCCAAAGCCGTTCAGCCTGTATACAAACCGGATGAGGATTTTTTCAATAATCTGACCAGAGATTTAGGTGATGACTTTGCAACTTTGCACACCGCTGCTTCGGCTCCAGGGGATGATAGTGCCCGTGTTGCAAAGTTAAGACAAACACAGTTCTTCGCAACATTGCCGCAGGGAACGCTGCTGTCATTATTGAAAACGTCTTCCGATGCTTTGGATACTGAGGAACAAGTTGGCGGAGATATTATTTTAACGAGGGCTCGGAATGTTGTGACAGGGGCTCGTACTGATGCAGATGTTGCCACGTTGCGGGAGCGTACCGTAACAGATATTGATCAATCGGCTTTGCATGATGATGCCAAAGTCTTTTTCAAAGCCTTTGTTGATCAGGAACTAACCCGTCCAACATTGGTTGTAGACACTCAAACAACTGAAAAATTACGCAGCGCTGCTCGTGCAACGGTTAAACGGGATATTACCCAGTATAAGGCTAATCAAAAGATTGTGGGTCCCGGGGAGATTGTGGACGAAAAAATTTATCGAGTTTTGGTTGCCTATGGATTGATTAATAGCCGAAATACTTGGAAAGCGGTAGCAGGGATAGCTTTATTGGTTATCCTTGGGATCGGCGCTATACTTGGGTATTTATATCAATATAAGCGAGACATTTTGCTTTTGACGAATCGAATGGTTCTGATCGGCCTAACCATGATTTTAGTCCTGGCCATCGGTCGAGGTGTCATTTCCATTAATTTAGGTGGAAATGATTTTAATTCGATGACCGGAATGCTTATTCCCGTGGCCTGGGCGACAATGACTGTAGCAATTTTAGTCGATGTGGATGCAGCGTTGCTTGTTTCCGTGGTCTTAGCCATTTTTGTAGCTGTCTTAGTTGATCCGACTTTATCATCGGCGAACGGACTCCAAAGTGGCCTCGTAGCTCTTTTTGGCGGGGTTGTGGGTGTGTATAGCGTGTCTCATTTAAGCCAACGTTCTGATTTGGCGAGGGCTGGACTGTTCGTTTCTGCGGTCAACGTTTTAATGGTAAGTTCTATTGCCTTGACAACGGAAATCGGCTTGATCGCATGGATCGTAGGTTTGATCTTAGCTATAGTCAATGGGGTGGCGTCTTCTTTCTTGACAGTCGGCGCGTTACATTGGTTTGAGTCCGGATTCCATATCACGTCATCTGTTCGACTTTTAGAACTATCGAATCCGAACCGCCCCTTGTTGAAGCGTTTATTAATGGAAGCGCCTGGGACCTATCATCATAGTATATTGGTTGGGAATTTGGCTGAAGCTGCAGCGGAAGCAGTTCATGCTGACGCCACGTTGGTTAGGGTTGCGGCTATGTATCATGATATTGGTAAACTGAAACGTCCTTATTTTTTTATTGAGAATCAGTTCACTCAGGATAATCCCCATGATAAAATCGCTCCGACATTAAGCGCGCTGATTATTATTTCCCATGTAAAAGACGGATTGGAATTGGCGAAGGAGAATAAACTTCCGCAGCAAATGCAAGATATAATTGCTCAGCATCATGGAGATGGCTTAGTGAGTTATTTTTACTATAAAGCACTTGAGGAAAAAGACGATGTGCCTGAGGAAGCCTTTCATTATGAGGGCCCAAGACCGCAAACGAAAGAAGCGGCTTTGGTAAGCCTTGCTGATACAGTGGAAGCGGCTGTGCGTTCCATGAAACATCCCACACCGGGGCGGGTTGAGGGGTTTGTCAGGAAAATAATCAAGGACAAGCTTAATGATGGGCAGCTCGATCAATGTGATTTAACCTTTCAGGATTTAGATCGAATCGCCATGGCTTTTGTCAGGGTTTTAAGCGGAATTTTCCATTCGCGGGTGGAATATCCGGAGTTGCCTTCAGCGAGGGATCATGCTCCCAAGAAACTTGTGGCGGATGTTGGTAAGGCTGGAAAGGGTAATGAGGAAGGATCTAAGCAAGAACAACAAGAAGGTGTGGAGAAAACTGACGCTGATGATACTCAAGGACCAAAGCATCCTGTCCAAGATTCATAGTTGAAGCTTTTAACACGGAGGGAGGTAAAGGCATCCAGTGTTTGAATTATCAGAGTGATGCCTATTAGTTATGATTTTAGATATTTCTTGGGAAGAAGAGTCAGTCAGTCTTGAATTGCGCGATAAATTAGTTGGGTTGTTAGACCGGGCGATTCAGGAAGGAATACGTTTAGCTGATGGGCCGGAAGATGCGGAGGTCAGTTTGATCCTGGTTGATGACAGTCGCATTCACGAATTGAATCGGGACTACCGAGGGGTTGATCGCCCGACAGATGTGCTCTCCTTTGCCCTTCAAGAGGAAACCGAGGAGGAACCTGACGCAGAATTTGAAGACGATATGCTTGGAGATATTGTTATTTCAGTGGAGAGAGCAAGGGAGCAAGCGATAGAATATGGTCATTCCTTTGAACGGGAAATTGTATATTTAGCAGTTCATGGTATCTTGCATTTATTGGGCTATGACCATGAAGATATCCAAGAGAAGGAAACGATGCGCGCAAAAGAGGAAGAAGTAATGGCTTCTTTAGGTTTAGAACGATAGAATTCTAAAAATAGCGCTGGCGAAATGACGGAGGGAAGCATGGGGAGATATCAAAGGCCGGGGTTTTGGAGAAGCCTAAAGCAAGCTTGGCGTGGGATATGGTACACATGTAAAACACAGGGGCACATGCAGTTTCATCTAATAGCAGGATTATCCGTCTTGTGTTTAGCTTGGTGGAGCGAGGTTTCTCGTTCTGAATGGCTGATGCTGATTTTTGCTATTGGCAGCGTTATTAGCGCAGAAGTTATGAATTCTGCGCTTGAAATTGTGGTAGATATGATTCAGCCAAATTTTGATCCGCTAGCCGGTATGGCTAAAGACGTAGCTGCAGGCGCAGTGTTAGTGACTGCTATTCAAGCCATTGTTATTGGAGCGGTAGTTTTTTTTCCGCGGTTTTTTCGATTGGCAAGCCATTTTTTTTGAGGTTTCAGAGGAGAGTGGTTTAGACTTTCTGGTACTAATTGTAAAGTTTTACTAGAACAGTTCTTTTTGCACTTAAGTGTCGTAAGGAACTGTTTTTTAAAAGGAGTTGTCGGAGTGTGAAACAGGTTGATTCTCAGTTGTCAGAGATTACTGAATCTAATATCCTGCCTGAAGTGAGAGATGAACTTATCAACAAGGCTGCTGCTGCTTATCAGCAGGCCTATGTTCCGTATTCTCATTATCCGGTGGGTGCGGCGGCACTGTTTTCTTCGGGATTGATATTTAGTGGCTGTAATGTTGAGAATGCCAGCTACGGTTTGACAGTATGCGCGGAGAGGAATGCAATTTTCCAGGCCGCAGCTAAAGGTGAGCGTAAACTAGAGGCTATTGTTATTGCTGTTCCGACTGATGAGTTTCCCTCTCCTTGTGGTGCCTGCCGGCAGGTGATCCGGGAATTTGCTGAGGATTGTATAGTGATTTTGGTTAATGGCCGAAGGGAAACTCGATGGACGACGTTGAGGAAGTTGCTGCCGGAGTCGTTTGGGCCGGATTTTTTAGGTGGGGGGACTTGAGTGCACAGCGCTCGGTCCTACGTTCGCAGAGCAAACTAGCGTTTAAGCTCCTTCTTGGGGGAGAGGGGTTCATCCTACGGCGATAGTATTTTTTGAAGAACCCGCCTTCGGCGATAGTCTCCACTGGAGACTATCGTGCCATAAGCACCATCCCTGGCGCTATGGCGGCGGCGCACATCCTATGCGCCGCCCCGTCTCTGAGGTCGGGTCGCTTTCACGAAGTTTGCTAGGCTGCTCCCGTAAAGACCTCGCGCTTGGACGTTCAGTCCCGGGCTTTGGAGAGCGGGAAGATGTTCTCTAGAGAATGATTCCATTAACCAAGGGTTTGCGATAAGGCATATTACAGTGCACCTTTTGGTTTGCCGATGTCTTTAAATAAATGCATTGACTTATATCTCAAAAAGGGAGGCGTTGGGGTAGGAGAGAATTCCTGAGTTTTTTTGCTTAAATCGGATCTGAACTTGTTGATTGATAAAGATCGTACTGAATAGATGTCATTGCAAAGGGTTATCGTAATTAAGGAAAGAAATAAAGTAAAAGTATAGGGAAGTGACTTCACCGTTGGTTTCAACATCTACAAAAGATTTTCGTTCCGGTTTTGTCTCAGTAATTGGCAGGCCGAATGCGGGAAAGTCTACATTACTTAATCATCTCTTAGGGCAAAAGGTTCTGATTATGTCCGATAAGCCTCAGACTACCCGCAATCGTATTCAATGTATTTTAACGGAGAAACGGGGGCAAATTGTCTTTCTGGATACCCCGGGGATACATAAGCCTAAACATAAGCTGGGGGAATATATGGTCGGCGCAGCGAAGGAATCGATGCGTGAGGTGGATGCTATTATATACATGGTAGACCTTTCATCGGACTATGGTTCCGGAGAAGAATATATTATTGAGATGCTTAAACATACAAAGACCCCTGTTGTATTGGTATTAAATAAGGTTGATTTGTTGGGTAAGGAGCAATTAGTACATAAAATTCAGCAGTTTTCAGCTTTGGCTGAGTTTAAAGCGATTGTCCCTATTTCGGCTAAAACCGGGGAGAATACTGATGAATTACTGAATGTCATTTTTAATCTTATGCCTAAAGGCCCAATGTATTATCCGGAAGATGAAGTTACAGATCAACCGGAACGGTTCATTATGGCTGAATTGATTAGAGAAAAGGTTTTACAGTTAACGAGAGATGAGATCCCTCATTCGATTGCGGTCGTGATTGAAGAGGTCCAAGAAAAAAAGTCTTTGGTTAAAATTAGGGCTTTGATTATCGTCGAACGCGAATCTCAAAAAGGGATTGTTATCGGGGCAAAGGGTACACAATTAAAAGCCATTGGAAGTTTAGCGCGTCAGGATATAGAGGCTTTGTTAGGAAGTCCGGTCTTTTTGGAACTTTGGGTTAAGGTGAAGAAGGATTGGAGGAATCGAGCCGATAGTTTGCGCAATTATGGATATGGAAAGGAACGAGACGAATAAGATGAGTGAAATTAATATAGCGGGAATGACCGATCATACGCTTTTGAAGCCGCAGGCTTCAGAAAAGGATATTGTTGCTTTGTGTCACGAAGCGCAAGAACATAAATTTGCAACGGTATGTGTAAATCCTTCGTTTGTTCAGACTGCTGCTAAACTTTTGTTTGGTACGGGAATCGGCGTGGCCGCAGTTGTAGGATTCCCGTTGGGAGCAACATTCACGGAGACTAAGGTTTCTGAGGTTTTTATGGTTAAAGCTCATGGGGGCAAAGAAGTTGATATGGTTATTAATATTGGATGGGCCAAGTCTGGTAAGTGGGAAGCTGTTGAGCGGGATATTTTCCGGGTAGTTGAAGCGGCTCATTCATGTGGCCTTTTGATTAAGGTAATCATCGAGACCTGCTTGCTTACGGAAGAGGAAAAGAAAATGGTGGCTGAGATTGTCAAACGTTCGGGCGCAGATTATATTAAAACTTCCACGGGTTTTGCCGGCGGCGGAGCCACTATTGAGGATGTGCGAAATCTGAAAACGTGGGTTGGGGAAAATGTTAAGGTGAAGGCTTCTGGGGGGATAAGAACAAAGGAATTTGCTCTGCAATTGATAGAAGCAGGTGCAGAGAGGTTGGGGACGAGTGCGGTGCTTAAGTAGGAGACTTGTATGACAGAGCGCTCAGTCGTACGACGCAGAGCAAACTAGCCGTTCCAGCGACTGGTTTTGGGGAGCGGGGTTCCCACCATAAGCGCCATCCATGGCGCTATGGCGGCGGCGCACGTCCTATGCGCCGCCCCGTGTCTGGGGTGGGTCGCTGGAACGGAGTTTGCTGACTGCTTACGTAGAGACTTCACGCTCTTGTCATACTGCGTCTCTGGGCTTAGGGTCAGGGGAGATGACGGAGAAGTTGGGGAGACGGCACATTAATGTGCACCGTCTGAATTGGGGAAATCTCTGTATGACGACGGGGTCGGTCACCGGAACGGAGTTTGCTGGGCCGCTTACTTAGAGAATGCGTGCTCTTGTCATATGTGTCTCTTGACTTAGGGGTGATAGATACAAATCACTTAATCCTTGAATTTTGAAACGAGAGTGAGACAAGAGAACCGTCCCCCTGTCTCACCTGTCTCGACCCCTGTTTCGAAAAGTGTGTCAAAAGGACCGTCCCTCGTGTATAGTTGGGTTATAGATAAGAAAGAATAGAAAGGGTTGAGGGCGTGGCCGTTTATCATGCGGACGCGTTGGTGATTCGTAGCCGAGAGTATGGAGAATCGGATCGGGTGCTCACGCTTTTTTCCCGGGAATTGGGGAAGCTTCAGGCTGTGGCGAAAGGGGTACGAAAGCCTAAGAGCCGTCAGAGGGCTGGGGCGCAGTTATTTACATATGGTGATTTTTTAATTCATAAGGGGAAGACTCTAGATACGGTGAGCCAGTGCAGCCCGAAGGAAAGCTTTTCCTATCTCTGGACAGATCTTGATCGCTCTTTGACTGCGACAACTATGGCAGAGCTATTGGATGTTTCGACGATTCTGGGACAGCCTAATGCCGAACTTTTTACGCTGACGCTGAGTTGTTTATTTCTTCTGGAACAGTATGAGACATCTCTTTTGCTTAGTGCCTATGCCCTGCGTTTGTTGGTGATATTAGGGTATCGTCCGCATTTGGGGGATTGTGTAGAGTGCGGTGAGACGTTAAAAAGTGAGAAGTTGTTTTTTAGTTTCGAAGCAGGCGGTACGCTTTGTGAAAGCTGCAGAAAGGGTTATTCGGGACGTATTCTTCGGGCTGGGAGTCTTGCTTTTATGCGTCAGCTAATTCAGGTCGATCTCGCTAAGCTTGAACGGCTGCGTTGGTCGGCGTGGATGAGGGAAGAGATTCTGGAGATTCTGCAGCATTTTCTGGAGTATAAGTTTGAGAGGCCGCTGAAATCATGGAGAATGGGAAATACTATCAGTGATGACTTTGGACGACTTATCTGAACTTATCGTGGAAAGGAAGGAAAAGAATTTGAGTGAAGCGTTGTGGTCGGAGCTTGAAAAGATGGATATTCTGCGGGAACGTATGGGTATTGGATACGAGGAAGCCCGTGCTGCTTTGAATTCGGCTCAAGGTGATGTAGTCAAGGCTTTGGATTTTTTAGAAAAGGAACGGGATGGGAGAAAGCCATGCGAGGAGTTTCCTGATCGAGGGCAGGAAATCTGGGAAAACGTCAAAGCCAAAATGCAAGAGTTTAATCGCACGAAGATTAACCTCAAGCGAAATGATACCACCGTGTTAAGTCTTTCTGCGCCCTTGGGGGTGGCTTTGGCTTATTCTGTTTGGAGGAAACCCGGTTTGCGAATGTTGGCTCTTGCCGGAGCTGTGGGAGCAGCGTTAAATCATTTTCATTTAGAAGTTGATTCGATCGACAAGTCTTCTTATAATGATGAAACGTTTGAATTTCATGGCTGAAGAACATAAAACATGAACATAAAATTTATCAGGTAGAAATTACCAACATGGGTTTGACACAATTATATTTACAGCATATAATTATCATTAATTAACTTGAAAATGCGATGATGGGCAGGAAGTTTGCCGGGAATCTCTTTAGAGAGTTCGGTCATGGTGGAAGCCGAATGAGATTGGTAAATGGGGCAGCTCTGAGCGTTATAAATGAAGGGGACCCTTGGGGTCAAACAGGGTGGAACCGCGGGAACAAGCTCTCGTCCCTGTAGCCGGATAGGCTATGGGAGTGAGTGCTTTTTTATTTGCCGAAATTCATTCCCAGAGTGACAAACCCTATTTTAACCTAGGAGGCTGGACTATGAAATTTCAAGATTTAATTCTAACACTTAATCAGTTCTGGGGTGAGCAAGGATGCATTATTGCCCAACCCTATGATGTGGAAAAAGGGGCTGGGACCATGAATCCGGCCACGTTTTTGCGTGCCCTTGGTCCTGAACCCTGGAATGTGGCGTATGTTGAACCATCGCGTCGTCCAACGGATGGACGGTATGGTGAGAATCCGAATCGTTTACAGCACTATTTTCAATACCAAGTTATCCTCAAACCTTCGCCGGACAATGTTCAAGAGTTATACCTGCAGAGTTTGGAACGCATCGGAGTTAATCCTAAGGAACATGATATCCGTTTTGTTGAAGATAACTGGGAGTCTCCGACCTTGGGTGCTTGGGGTCTGGGCTGGGAGGTTTGGCTTGACGGCATGGAGGTGTCTCAATTTACCTATTTTCAGCAGTGTGGGGGAATTGACTGTAAACCTGTCTGTGCTGAAATCACCTATGGCTTAGAACGGCTGGCCACTTACATTCAGGATAAAGACAGTGTCTATGATATTGAATGGGTAGGAGACGTAACCTACGGGGATATTTATTTGCAGAATGAAATTGATTACTCCCATTATAATTTTGAAGTGGCAGATATCGAAGCCTTGCAGACTTGGTTTGATATGTATGAGCATGAGGCGAAGCGAGTTGTAGAAAAGGGCTTAGTGCTGCCAGCTTACGACTATGTCTTAAAATGCTCACATACCTTTAATCTATTAGATGCCCGCGGGGCGATCAGCGTTACAGAGCGCACAAGTTATATCGCTAGGGTAAGGGCGCTTGCCCGGCTCTGCGCTCAGGCCTATGTGGAACAACGTGAGAAATTAGGTTTTCCTTTGCTGAAGAATAATTCCGTGGGAGAGGTGAAATAAGGTGGCTAAGGACTTTTTACTGGAAATAGGAACGGAAGAAATCCCGGCCAAGTTCTCGCCGGGGGCGATGAAACAATTAGAGGAACAAGCGAGTAAGCGTTTAGGAGAACTCCGTTTAAACTATAGGGAACTGAAGGTTTTCGCCACGCCGCGCCGCCTCGCGCTTTTGGTAAGGGAACTTCAGGATAAACAAGAAGATTTATTAACTGAGGTCAAGGGTCCTGCCGTAAAAGCCGCCTATGATGCCAATGGGGCTCCAACCAAAGCTGCCCAAGGTTTTGCAAAGGGTCAAGGCGCAGCAGTAGAAGATTTATTTGTTCAAGAAGTTAATAACGTGCCTTATGTATTTGCCCGAAAATCTGAGATAGGAGTAAAGACCCTGACACTTCTGCCTCAATTGGCCCAGGATTTGATCCAATCACTTCATTTCCCGAAGCCTATGCGTTGGCGGGACTTAGAGTTCCGTTTTGCACGCCCAATCCGTTGGATTGCCGCACTTTACGGAACAGAAGTTGTGAGTTTTGAATTCGTCGGATTGGAGTCCGGCAGAAGTTCTCGAGGGCATCGCACGTTGGCGGAGGCTTCTGTGTCAATTGAGAATGCTACAGACTATCGCGACGTTTTACGAAAGGCATACGTTATGGTCGATCCCGCTGAACGAAAAGAAGTGATTCAAACTCAAATCAAAGCCCTTGCCGAAAAGGTGGGTGGGGAGGTTCCGGATGATGAAGAACTTCTTGAGGAAGTAATTCACATTGTGGAATATCCTACCGCTTTGTTGGGTGAAGTGGCGGATCGATATATGCATTTGCCTGAGGCAGTTATCACCACACCAATGCGAGAGCACCAACGCTATTTTCCAGTACGTTCAAAAGCAGGACAACTGCTGCCTTATTTTATTACAGTCCGCAATGGTGATGATTTTGCCTTGGATATCGTAAAAGCCGGTAATGAAAAAGTGCTGAAGGCTCGCCTAGAAGATGCTGCCTTTTATTATCGTGAGGATCAAAAGGTCCCGTTAAGTGAGCTGGTTTCAAAGCTCGGGAAAGTTGTTTATCATGAAAAATTGGGTACTGTCGAGCAGCGTGTTGAGCGTCTGCGTAAGTTGTCTCGTTTTATTGCGGAGACATTGGGATTTACGAAATCCCTTGCGGAGGATATCGATCGTACAGCCTATTTAGCAAAAGCGGACCTTGTTACGTTAATGGTCAGTGATTTTCCTGAACTGCAGGGAATTATGGGTTCGGACTATGCTAAAGCCTGCGGTGAGAACCCAGCGGTATGTCAGGGGATCTTTGAACATTATCAACCTCGTTTTGCCGGGGATGGTATACCAGTATCTGAAGCAGGAAGGGTTGTCAGTATTGCCGATAAACTGGATGCTGTCGTAGGAGCTTTTGGGATTGGAATTCAACCCACGGGTTCGCAGGATCCTTATGCTTTGAGACGCCAGGCCCAGGGGATTGTGGCTATACTTCTAGACTCAGGATGGAATCTGTCACTGACTGAACTACTGAAGGAAGCTTATCGTTCCTTTGCAGAACAAGGTACTTCCTTGCTGCCCTTAGAGGATATCCTGCAGCTTCTGCAGGACTTCTTCCAACAAAGGTTAAGGTTTGTGCTCTTAGAAGAAGGAATGCGCTATGATACAGTGGATGCTGTTTTAGCTCAAGGCGGAGATTTATTTAACCGTGTCAGGGAAAAAGCCCGGGTGCTTTCTGAAAAGCGCAACGAAGCTGAGTTTATCTCCTATCTCCAAGCCTATACACGATGTTTCAATTTGACCAAGAAGGAACCGGAGCAAGTGTTAAAGGCTAATTTATTGGTTGATGAGACTGAACTTGCTTTGGAAAAAGGGATTGCTCTTCGCAGAGAGCGTTTTGCTCAAGTCTTGGCGGAGGGAGTTTTTGAGGAAGCATATCAATTAGCGGGAGAACTTGTTCCTTTGATTGAAGGGCTTTTCCAAGCGGTGATGATTATGGTTGAGGACGTGGATCTAAAAAATAATCGCCTGGCCTTGTTGGGAGAGTGTGTTAAAATGTTGGGCTGTTTGGGTGAACTGAGCATTTTATCTTAAACGCAAAATGAATGTACAAAAAATATTAGCCAAAGGATGGGGATTTTCTCCATCCTTTTAGTTTTTATCAAGACATTAAAAAAGAAATTACTTGAGTCAATTTCATAATGTTTAATTGTTAAAGCTCAGACCTTCAGAATTTCGTTAGTAACATTTTTTGAAGATTTATGCTGCAGCTATACGTTTGAACTTGTTCAATCGGTCTACGGCTAATTTGCAGAGGGTATAGGTCAGGATAGAAAACTCGAAATCGACTTTGGCTACGTTTCCTCGATGTCGAATGTTGTTTAACTGAAAGTACTCTTTGAGATAAGCATTAACACGTTCTACGGCTGTTCTCTGTTTATAGAGTTCAAAGTAGCGCCCACTTCCTCTGGCTGGAACGGTGTATTTTCTGGGGTCTGAGGAAACCTTAACCTTGAATACCTTTTGACACTGGTTGTTTTCTTTCAGAGGACACTCTTTGCACTCCTTGGGTTGAGTATATTTCAACGTGTCGTATCGGGAATCATAGCTATCATATCGGTAGGAATGACCTTCTTGACACTTAGGGCAAAAGTATTTGTCCTTGTCTTCAGGTAGTTGTTCATTGCGTGGATTGTAATCAATCAGGGCCCTTGACCCCATGGCTTTTGCTTGTTGGTAAATTGAGCTGTAATCGTAACCAGCATCCAAAAGCGAATAGGAAGGCTTCAGCTGGGGGTGAAGTTCATGAAGAGCCTTGAGTAGAGGAATCGCCATTTTGCCATCATTGACATTTCCCGAGGAAAGTAAGGACTTTAAAATGTATTGGCTTTTACAGTCCACGAGAAGATGACCTTTGAACCCGAACCAAAAGACGTTTTTGCCCTCGGAGTTTTTCTTAATTCCCCAGTGAGGATCTTGCGGGATTTGCTGTTCGATCGTCTTGAAATCAAGAGGAAGTTGAGCTTCAATTTTCTTCTCAAAGAGGGGTCGATTCTCTTCCAGTTCCTGTTGTTCTTTGAGCCATTTCTCCCGTTCCGATTTGGGTTTTCGTCCGCGTTTTTTGGAGGTTTGCTTGACCGGAATCTCTTCGTCTTTCTTTTTCTCAGGTTTACGGTCTCTCGCTTCAATATGAGTAGCATCGATGGCTATAACATCCCCATCGATGAAGCCTTCTTGAAACGCCTGAGAGACTAGTTCATTTTGAATTTTTTCCAAAGCAGAAGAACCCTTGATTTTTTGAATCATTCGAGTATAAGAGGACTCGCTAGGAACTGCATCAGCCATCGTAAAGCCGCAGTCGAAACGGAATTCCAAGCTGTTTTTTAATCGTTTTCGTAAATCTTTGATCGTAGGAATTCGTTCGATCACTCGAATGAATAAAGAATAGATCATGGCTGAATAGTTAAGCGTGGTTGGAGCTCCCAAAAATGCCCTTTTTGAAACCACTCTCAACAAAGGAGTAATATTCAGCGGTTCCAATAGAAGCGGATACGATTCTTTCGGTGACATTTCTAAGATTTCTTCCAAGGAAAATAGACGTTCTTGGCGAATACTAAACATTGGGAGTTCTCCTTTCAACCTCTCGGTGTTTGTTTGGTCACTTACACTTTCGAGATTTTGGGGAGGTACTCCTTTTTTTACGGGTAAAAAGCCCGCTTATATCAAGGGGTATGAATTATGAAACTAACTCACTTCTGTAAAAATACAGCGATTCAAACGATACAATTTACTGCTTTTAGGACCCAATTGTGAAGGATTTAATTTTTCCAAACGGTTTTAGTCTCACGTTGTTTCGTTTTTGACGCAAAAGAAAGGAGGCTAAGAAAAACGTAAGTATCATGGTAAGAATAATGACTTTTTAAAGATCTCTAAAAACAATCTGAACTTAGAACAGAAATATTAAAAAAATACTCAATATCTAGTACGATACCAATATAATGTGGTATAATTGAACGCGTAAACCTCATTTAGTATGTCACATTAAAGAAGGAAGAATCATTAAGAGGTGAAATGGGTTGGAATGGACGGAACGTCAACAGCGAATTGTGGAGATCGTTAAAGAGTCAGGATCCATAACCGGTGAAAAAATTGCAGAAAAGCTGGATTTGACGCGAGCCACCCTCCGCCCGGATTTAACAATTTTAACAATGTCCGGGGTCTTAGTGGCCAGACCGCGTGTCGGGTATTCGTACCGAGATGATCTAGGACCATCTCCGATCATGGAACGGCTGCTTCAGTTAAGAGTTTGCTCATTTAAGTCAATGCCTGTAAATATATTGGAAAGTGCAAGTATCTATGAAGCAGCAGTAACGATGTTTACTCAAAACGTTGGCAGTCTTGCGGTTGTTGGGCCGGAGCGGGTGCTCTTAGGGATGATTTCACGCAAAGATATTATGAAAGCGTCTCTCGGAAAGGGAGACCTTCAGCAGGTTCCTGTTGGGGTTATTATGACGAGGATGCCTAATATCTTCATGACAACTCCGGATGAGCCGGTGTATAGTGCGGCTAAAAAACTCGTACAGCACCAAGTGGACAGCTTGCCGGTTGTTGAAAGTTTTATTGATGAGAACGGAGAAGAATGTTATGAGGTAGTAGGGCGATTCACGAAGACTAATGTAACAAAAATCTTTGTGCAAATTGCAGAAACAAGAGTGTAACTGGGACGGTCCTATTAACACGAATTTACCAAAATCTTTGTGAGCAAAATGGGATAAGACTAGACGGTTGGTTTGAAGAGAGTGTGTCAGAGGGACGGTTCTAATAACACCCTAATAACCCTAATAACCCTAATAACCCTAATAACACTAATAACATTCCAATAACATGTGGTAGCGGTTTGGTTCGGGTGTTAATAAGTCAAAACATGAAAGAGTTTGAGGTTACGTCAGATACATATTTAGAATTTAGGGAGTAAGCGGGGGCCTATAGTTTAATCATTAATTCGGAGGTGTAGTCGGGTGGACGTATCGGTCCCAATGCCTGTAATTTATGTCATTTCAGATGCACTTGGCGAGACGGCAGAGTTTGTTGGTCGGGCTGCTGCAGCACAATTTGTGGGGATCAAGACTCGCTTACGTCGAGTTCCTTATGTACGGGATGAAGCGCATCTGGAGGAAATTCTTGAAGAGGCTGTGGCTGAAGAGGCTATATTAGTTTATACTTTGGTGCTAAAAGGCCTTAGGGATTATTTAGAGAGAAGAGCTGCTGAGAGAGGTCTGAAAACGGTGGATATTTTAGGTCCGCTGATCGGAGCACTATCAGATCAAACCGGTCTTGAGCCTACTCACACTCCCAACATTATTCATCGCTTGGATGAGCAGTATTTCCGAAAAGTTGAGGCGATCGAATTCGCCGTCAAATACGATGACGGGAAAGACTCTCGAGGAGTTCTTTATGCGGATGTAGTCTTAATAGGGGTGTCCCGAACTTCCAAGACTCCTCTGAGTATGTATTTAGCTCATAAGGGGCTTAAAGCAGCGAATATCCCGTTGGTTCCGGAAGTAATTCCTCCGGATGAACTTTATGCGATCTCGCCGCGGAAAGTAATCGGTTTGACTCTGCGGCCTGAACTTTTGAATAAGATACGCACTGAACGCTTAAAAACTCTTGGGTTGGGCGCATCGGCAGATTACGCAAATTTAGAGCGGATTATGCAGGAGCTAGAGTATGCGCGGGGGATTATGAAACGCATAGGCTGTCCGGTCGTTGACGCAACAGGCAAAGCAGTTGAAGAGACTGCAAGCATCGTGTTAGAAATATTATTTAAGGGGGAGCGAAATGGCTAAGAAGTATGTTTATTTATTTCGAGAAGGAAATGCATCTATGCGCGACTTGCTGGGTGGAAAAGGAGCAAACCTAGCAGAGATGACGCAAATTGGGCTGCCGGTGCCTCCGGGGTTCACGATTACTACTGAAGCGTGCAATGAGTATTATGCTATTGGAGAGAATGTTCCGGATGGAACCTGGGATCAAGTTTGGCCGGCGTTGGCTGATGTAGAAGCGGCAACGGGAAAACAGTTTGGGGATAAAACAAATCCTCTGCTTGTTTCAGTAAGGTCTGGAGCCAAATTCTCTATGCCGGGCATGATGGATACGGTACTTAACCTTGGTCTGAATGATGATACGGTGGAAGCCTTAGCTGCAAACACCCAAAACGAGCGCTTTGCTTGGGATTGTTATCGGCGCTTTATCCAAATGTTTGGTGATGTGGTTCTTGAGGTAGAGCATTACTTATTTGAACAGATTTTAGAGACTGCTAAGGAGAAGCAAGGCGTTCGTTTTGATTCGGAGCTTTCTCCGGAAAGCCTGAAATGGATGGTCGGTGAGTACAAAAAACAGATACTTCGCAGTACAGGAAAGCCTTTCCCCATGGATCCCAAAGAGCAGCTGCAATTGGCGGTTTTAGCAGTTTTTCGAAGCTGGAATAATGACCGTGCCAACGTTTATCGCATCATCAATAATATTCCTCACGATATCGGAACGGCCGTTAACGTACAGTCCATGGTTTTTGGCAATATGGGCTCGGATTCGGGGACAGGGGTTGCCTTTACACGCAATCCATCCACGGGGGAAAAGGCGCTTTACGGAGAATATTTAATGAATGCCCAGGGTGAAGACGTGGTGGCGGGGATACGGACTCCCCAACCGATTGCTACTTTAGCTCAAGAAAATGCAGATATCTACAAACAGTTTGTGGAAAATTCTCAACGCTTGGAAGCTCATTATCGGGATATGCAGGATATCGAATTTACCATTGAACGGGGTAAATTGTACATGCTGCAAACCCGAAATGGTAAAAGAACCGCTTCAGCGGCTATCCGGGTGGCGGTAGATCTCTATCACGAGGGTGTGATTTCCAAAGAGGAAGCGATTATGCGCATCGAACCTCAGCAATTGGACCATTTACTGCACCGCCGGATGGATGGGGAAGCAAAACTTCAAGTTTTGGCAAAGGGTCTTCCGGCATCTCCCGGAGCAGCTTCCGGTAAGATTGTCTTTAGTGCTGAAGAGGCGGAACGTCAAGGACAACTGGGCGAAAAGGTTATTCTTGTCCGCACGGAAACAACTCCAGATGATATTCGAGGTATTTTAGCGGCTCAAGGAATTCTGACCAGCCGCGGCGGTATGACCAGCCATGCAGCGGTGGTATCCCGTCACATGGGAAAACCGGCAGTCTGCGGATGTGATGCTTTAAAAATTGACTATACACAAAAGCTCGTTGCTATCGAGGGTGTTGAATATCCGGAAGGATCTCTTTTCTCAATTGATGGTGCAACGGGTCGGGTTATAAAAGGCGAGGTTAAGATGGTTGATCCTGAGTTAAGCGAAGGGTTCAAAGAGTTCTTAGGCTGGGCTGATGAAATTTCCCGCTTAAAAGTTATGGCTAATGCTGATACTCCAGCCGAAGCAACTAATGCCCGTAATTTTGGTGCGGTAGGAATCGGCCTTACTCGTACTGAGCATATGTTTATGGATCCCGAGCGGATTCCCATAGTGCAGGAAATGATTCTAGCTCAAACATTGCAAGAGCGTGAAGTCGCTTTGGAAAAATTGCTGCCTATGCAGGAAGAAGATTTTTACGGTATTTTAAAAGCAATGGAGGGTTTCCCGGTAACGATTCGCCTCTTGGACCCGCCTTTGCATGAGTTTTTGCCGCACTCTGAAGAGCTGATTGTAGAGATTACGAAGCTTCGTATGTCTAAAAGCGATCCGAAAGCCTTAAGTGAAAAAGAGAGTTTACTGCGCAAAGTTCGCGCTCTTTCCGAACTTAATCCGATGTTAGGGCATCGCGGCTGTCGTCTGGGAGTTTCTTTCCCTGAAATTACAGTGATGCAGGCAAGAGCTATTTTCCAAGCCAGTGCCCGGTTAGTGAAGGAAGGCCGTGATATTCATCCGGAGGTTATGATTCCGCTTACTATGGGCAAGGAAGAGTTTGTGATGATGCGCAAACTCGTTGATGAGACAGCCCAGGCAGTGATGAGTGAACAAAATGTCAAGATCCCGTACCACGTGGGGACTATGATTGAGGTACCCAGGGCTGCCCTCCTGGCTGATGAGATCGGCAAAGTGGCTGACTTCTTCTCCTTTGGAACCAATGATTTGACCCAGATGACCATGGGCTTATCCCGTGATGATGCTCAGGGTAAATTCTTGCCGATTTATCTGGAAAAGAATCTTCTCAAAACAGATCCTTTCGTGGTACTGGACCGCGACGGAGTCGGCAAGTTAATTGATATGGCAGTGAAACTCGGCCGCAGCTCGAATTCAGGACTGAGCTTGGGCATTTGTGGAGAGCACGGCGGGGAACCGAACTCCGTGGAGTTCTGTCATATTGTTGGATTGAATTATGTTTCCTGTTCGCCGTTCAGAGTTCCGATTGCCCGCTTGGCGGCTGCTCAGGCGGCTGTAAACCAAGGGTAATTAGGTATAGACATAGCTTTCTAAGCCCTATACATCTGGGATTAGAAAGTATACGTGCAAAATAAAGTATGGGTATTGTCTTTTAGTGATTTTAAAAGACAGTACCCTATTTTTAAGCTGTTCCATTTTGAAGTAAAAAGAATATAATCAAAGCCTATAATCTCACAAGATATTACAACGAGATTATGGCAGGGGACGATCATGGGGCGTAGCTTGGCCAGCAATCTTTCTTTACTTTATATAGTTTAGTCGGGTAGCCCATTTAACAAAGGGGTTGGGCCACCGCGAACGGTGGCCCTTCTACTCGGAGCTGGCAGTGAAATTCCTCCGGCCTACCCGACGAAAGGTGAAGATTGTATCAGAGCCTTACCTTTTGCTATCGCGGGGATATGGGGAGGAGGCGAATGGATCTGGGATTATAGTTTCTCATAAACCTGTTCCATAATGAATTAAACTACTGGGGCAGTTTCAAGCTTTGTTAGATTTTCGTTAGCTTTAAGTTTTTTATCTAAATAACCAACAAGCAGAGGGCATAAAATTGCTGTGACGATGACTGCAGTCGCAATTTGTGCTGTAGCACTTGCCAGGAAAGGCTTTAGTGTAGCATCTGCTGCAACGATTGCTAGAGGAGTTGCTAATTGATTTCCAGCTGTATTGCCGATAGCAGCTGAAACGCCGGCTTTGTATCCCAATAAACTGTGTATGAAATATCCTGCCAAACCTGTTATTACTACAACGGATATGCCTAATATAATTCCTGGTATTCCAGCTTTAATAATATTTTGAAAGTTCATGCCAGCACCTAAGGCAAAGGCAAAGAAAGGAATTAAAGCATGTTGTCCTTGGCCTAAGAACTTTTTCAGGTCAGCATCTAAGTTTCCAAGAATAAAACCAACAATAACGGGTACAATTACGGCTACCATTGAGAGAATTGGGATGCTAGCTAGTCCACTGGCACCGAGGGCTATCATTGTAAAGAAAGCACCACCCGTTAAAGCGATCATAGCTCCAGCTCCAACATCATCACTAGTTCCAAATTGATCGGCCAGTGCTACATAAAGTCCCGTGTTAACACTGGAAAAGGCAGACATCCAAACCATGGGAGTGATTCCAAATAAACCTTGGGCACCAAATAGTTTGCCCACTGTGATAGCTATAGCTGCCCCAATGACAAATTTTATGATTACTGAAATAGTACCTCTTTTGATGGGAGTACCTGCTTGTTTAATAGAAATTTGAGAACCCATACAAAACAAGAACATACCGATTAAGGCCGAAGCTCCATCTTTGAATAACGCTTGAGTAAACCCACCAATAGTTAAAGCATGGGGGAAGAAGGTGTTGATAAGTGCACCTATGATTAGAGGCAGAACCATAAGACCGCCAGGAACTTTTTTCATTGTTTTTAAGATGGGAACTTGCATTGTTAAAACCCCCCAATTAATTTTATTGTCTTGCTACGCCGGATTGCCTCGCCGCTTTAGCAATTGCTGCCGCTACTTTTACTGCTATACCTTTGTCTAGGACACTTGGAATCACATTAGTTTCGTTTAAATCTTCTTCCTTTATATAACTGGCTATAGCATAAGCTGCGGCAAGCTTCATCTCCTCATTAATTTCGGTTGCTCTTACATCTAAGGCGCCTCGAAAGATACCTGGAAAGGCAAGGACATTATTGACTTGGTTAGGGTAATCAGAACGACCAGTACCAATCACTCTTGCGCCAGCAGCTTTAGCTTCCTCCGGCATTATTTCGGGAGTTGGGTTTGCCAAAGCGAAGAGAATTGAATCTTTATTCATGGAGGCAACCATCTCAGGGGTTACTATTCCTGGAGCGGAAACTCCTATAAAGACATCTGCACCTCGGAAGGCATCACTCAAGCTTCCTTTTAGGTTTTCTGGATTGGATATTTCGGCAAGGGCTGTTTTGGCATCATCGATTTTTTCCATTCCCCTGTAAAGAATTCCTACCCGGTCACAGGCAATTAGATTTTTTACTCCGGAAGAGAGCAACAGCTTGGAGATTGCTGTTCCTGCTGCACCGGCACCGTTTAGAACAACCTTCAAATCTTCAAGTTTCTTGCCAACGACTTTCGCAGCATTGATGAGTCCTGCAAGAACCACAATAGCTGTTCCATGTTGGTCATCGTGGAAAACAGGGATGTCTAATATTTTTTTGAGCTTTTCTTCCACCTCAAAGCATCTGGGAGCTCCAATATCCTCTAAGTTGATTCCCCCGAACCCTGGAGAAATTAATCTCACAACGTTAACGATTTCATCCACATTCGTAGTGTCTAAGCAAATTGGGAAGGCGTCTACATTGGCAAACTCTTTAAACAAGATTGCTTTTCCTTCCATAACTGGAAGACTAGCCTTAGGTCCGATATCTCCTAGGCCCAAGACAGCAGTTCCGTCGGTAACTACGGCTACTAAATTCCCTTTTGCTGTATACTTAAATACGTTTTCAGCATTTTCATAAATTTTTCTGCAAGGTTCCGCTACGCCGGGTGTATAGGCAAGACTTAGATCCTCTTTTGTTTTAATGTTTACTTTTGAGATAACTTCAATTTTGCCTGAATGTTTTTCATGAAGTTTTAAGCTTTTCTCGAAATAATTCGTGTTATTGCACTCCTTTTTTATAAATTTGTATCTAAAGGTATTTTGCTTCTTCATAATAAGTTTTTTCAGATAATTTGAACAGTTTAATTAACTATGTTAAGCGTTTTGTAACTAAACTAAATAAAGTAACTAAAAAAAACGAAAACCGGCCTGCCAGCCGGTTAAAAATACCTCTTTATTAAATTGTTTTCAGGCTTGATGCAGCGATGTTGATAGACCGGTCGACCGACCGAACCATATATAACTTCCATCTCGATAACTCCGATCTCCGTAAGGAAACCTAGGTATTTGCGCATCGATACCCGCGAAACCCCAACCCGGTTGGCCATTTCTTCGGTCGAAAACGAGCGTTCCTTCATTTCTTGGATGTTTTCCCAGACAGTCTTCAGAGTGTTACGGGTAAGTCCTTTGGGTAGTTCATTGAGTACAGGAAGCGGGTTCGGGTGAAGAAGTCGTTTATCCAATTCTGCTTGACTGAGCTTTTCTTGCCCCTTTGTCATCGTTACCCAGTCTCGGTAAGCGGCTAAAGCCGTATTGAAACGTTCGAATTCAAAGGGTTTGATTAAATAATCGACTGCTCCATAGCGCAAGGACTTCTTGATACTTTGACTATCACAAGCAGCGGATACGACAATAACATCAACCCCTTGACCCAGCTTTCGAATTTGAGCCAATAAATCGAATCCGTTCATACTTGGCATGAAGATATCAAGTAAGATCAAGTTGATCTCTTGACGATCTAAAATTTGTAAGGCGTCAGCAACCGAAGGGGCGACTGCGATTAACTCAAAGCCCCCGACTTGCTCAAGATAACGCCGATTAAATTCAGCGACCATAGGATCATCTTCTACGATTAAGACCTTAATCATACCATCTCATCCTTGCTCTTATAAGGTAAAGACACCTTGAACTGAGTTCCTTGACCTTCTTCTGAATCGATCTCGATACTCCCATTAAGCTTCTCCAGACTACGTTTCACTAAGTACAGTCCTAAGCCCCTGTTAGGTCCCTTGGTAGAATAGCCTTTGCTAAAGATTTGACGTTTAAGCTCATGGTTAATACCGGGCCCAGTATCGCTTACTTCAAGGATTATAACACCGTCTTCATAAGAAAAGTTAACGTCAATCCGTTTAAGTGGGGAATCAACGACCGCTTCTAGAGCATTATCGACCAAATTCCCAAACACGGTAACTAATTCGTGAATCATTTCTGGGTCTGCAGGTTCTGGTAAAAAGCTTTCTTCAAAGAGTACTAATTTTGCCCCAACCTCTCGAGCATAACTCATTTTCCCCAAAATAAAGCCAGCCAATACCGGATCTTTAATATGTCTTGCGATAAAACCAACGTCACTTTGATGCTGGTGAGCGATCCGACTGATGTACATGGAAAGCTGGTCATAATACTCCATATGGACCATACCGAGAATAACATGCAATTTATTCATAAATTCATGGGCCTGGGCGCGCAAGGCCTCTGCATAGAGGCGCACACCGGTTAATTCTTCGGCCATTTGCTTTAGTTCGGTTTTATCTCGGAACGTAGAAATGGCCCCGACATTTTTGCCGTTGACACAGAGCGGAATAACGTTGGTTACAAGCGTTATGCCAAACAGATTGAGTTCCTGATCGAATTCCGCACAACCTGTGTTCAATACGATTTCCATACGTGTGTAGGGTATACAGTCCGTTACCTTTTTTCCAACCGGATCCCCCGAAATGCCCGCCTGATTAAATAAGCGTAAGGCCTCAGCATTCACGAGTGTAATGCAGGAATCTTTGTCGATCGCCAAAATACCCTCCCTCACAGATTGCAGCATAGTACTGCGTTCCTCAAGCATTTTGGCTATTTCCTTCGGCTCTAAACCAAACATAATTTTTTTAATTTTGCGGGCTAGCAATAAGGCGCCGATAATTCCGACCAGTAATCCGAAGCCAACCCCAACATAAATAATCACACGACTCTGAGCTACAGCTTGGTTCACATTCCTGAGCGAGATTCCAACGGCCACTGCTCCTACTTGTTTACCGGAGGGAGTCACTATAGGGGCAAACGCCCGCAAGGACATGCCCAGAGTTCCTTTAGCATTAGAAATATACTCGTGACCCTGTAAAGCAGCCCCTTCGTCTCCCCCCACAAAGGGTTGACCGATTTTGGTGACGTCAGGATGAGATTTTCTGATCCCCTTCATATCCATGACAACAACAAACTCGACAGCAGTGATCTTTTGTATGTCATTAGCAAAGGGCTGAATTTCCGTTTCAGCTCTTTGTCCATTGAGAGCTTCATTTACAAGAGAAGAGTGGGCAACAATGCGTGCAATAGTCATCGCTTTATCGGCGAGATTTTGTTGGGTATTATCAGCAACCTTTTGACTAATGAGGCTGTCGGTTACTACTAAAGATAGAGCCACTACACCGCAAACAAGCAAAGTCATGATGGTCTGTAAACCAAAGAAAGGTTTACTCGTCCGCACGTTCTTCCCTCCAATATTTTTATTTGAAGTACCTGCCAAGAATAAATAAAGCGGAGCAGATTGTCAAGGTCCCCGTGTTATTAGAAGATACGCATCCTTAAAGGTTGCCGGGTATTCAATGTAGATTTATTGTTACCTCACGGTTTTACCTAGGAATCTTAACATAACAGGTACGCTAAAGTCGAGGTTTCCCACCAAGAGGAGTTCTTTTTGCCTTTAAAAGGGATAAAAAGAGATTAAATCGTACATTGGATTAAATGTCTTTCCTTCTTTATATTTTCTTTAAAATTCGATGTTATAGTTATTAAGAAGAATAATGAGGATAAGTCTAGGGGGAATAGAAGCTCATGACCAGGGAGGGTAAAAGATGCAAGAGGTTCTTCAAGTGGGTCCTATTTTGCTCAGAATTCAGTGGCTCATCATAGTTCTTTCAGCATTTGTGGGCTATTTTGTTATAAAGCACCGTTTGCAAAGAGCAGGATATGCAGATCAACGAATGATTGAAACGATCGAAAACAGTTTATATATTGCAGTTGCGGTATGGAAATTTAGCTTGATTCTTTTCGACCCGTTGACTGTTATTACTAATCCCTTAGCTTTACTCTATTTTTCAGGTGGGGAGCATGGGATCTGGTTAGCTGCGGCCGTTGTATGCAGCATTATTTATTTTCGGGCGCAGAAGGAAAATGTTTCAATTTGGGCTTACGGGGATTTGCTGGCCACCGGTTTTTTGGCTGCCATAGTGGTTTATGATTGGATGGATTGGGTTTTAAATAAACAATGGGTATGGGTTGATGGGAGTGAAATGATCATCTCCTTGCTCATTCTTCTGGTATTTTTCCGGAAGAGCAAAAAGATTGGCGAGCCTTATCAACTCACTCAGGCTCTTTTATGGTTTAGCCTGGGGCAAGTGTTTGTTCAGTTTTTAAACCCGCTCAAACGGAATGATTGGCTAGGATTTTCTCAGGAACAAATACTCTATTTAATCTTGGCTGTTCTTTGTCTTTGCCTTGATTGGTTTGCCGAGAAGAAAAGGCTTCATTTAAGTAAGCTAACTAATAAAAATTAGTAAGCTAACTAATAAAAACATGGGGGAGAGGTTTTGTGGAGAATGTTTCTGTGCTATTTGCTTTTACGGCAGGGATGTTATCGTTTTTATCACCGTGTGTATTTCCGCTTATCCCGGCTTATGTTGCGAATCTTACCGGTACAACGCTGGGGAACGACAAAATAGAGGTATCCAAGCGATTGTTGCTGGTCCGTTCTCTTAGTTTTATTATGGGATTTAGTTTAATTTTCGTGATGATGGGGACATCGGCCAGTGCCTTGGGGCAGATTTTTACTCATAACCGGGAGATCATTCAAAAAGTAAGTGGACTTTTGATCATTATCTTTGGGTTACAAATGGCGGGAATCCTAAAATTGCGTTTTCTGATGCTGGAAAAACGTTGGGAAGCGAAACAAACAGAGGATAAAAGTGTTTGGCGTTCTTTTATTTTGGGTATGTCTTTTGGAGCTGGTTGGACACCTTGTGTTGGTTTAGCGTTGTCTTCGATTCTCCTGTTGGCCGGAGCGGCCAATACTGTTTATAGTGGGATGACGATGCTTTTTGTTTATTCGTTGGGTCTGGGTATTCCCTTTCTGGCAATTTCAGTAATCATTACTTACTCTTTACGCTTTGTGAAAAAAATTAATCGGAGTTTGGGCCTGCTCTCTATTATTAACGGCTGGATTCTAATAGGCATGGGTCTATTGTTATTTACGGGTCAGTTGCAAAAGATCAGCGCTTGGCTGGCTAGTTTTAGCTTTTTTGCATAGTAGAAAGGAAGATTAAGCTGTGAAGAAATATTTAGCGGTTGCCGTTTTGATTGGACTGGTAATTTGGGGAGTTTATGACGTGCAAGGTAATAAGAGTAAGAGTCCGGATGCAAGATCTAATTCAGCGAGTGTGCAGAACACAAATGAAAAATCCGATTCAACCGGTGTGACAACAAAAATAGATCAAGGGCAGCCGTTAAAAGTCGGACTAGAAAAGGGAAATCTGGCGCCGGACTTTGAACTGGAGAATGCAGACGGAAAGGCCATAAAGCTCTCTAGTTTCAGAGGAAAAAAGGTCGTAGTTAACTTCTGGGCAAGTTGGTGCCCGCCCTGCCGCTTAGAGATACCGGAAATAGAGAAATATTATACACAAAATAAAAACACAGGGATTGAGATTTTGGGTGTCAATTTGACCACGGCAGAAAAAAGTCAGGCAACGGTGACATCCTTTATCAAGGCGAATAGTATTACATTTCCGGTACTTCTGGATAAAGATGGAGATGCAGCCCATTTATACGATATATCATCCATTCCTGCCAGTTTCATCCTGGATTCACGGGGGGTCATTCAGGAGAAAGTTGTCGGACCTATGACCTATGATTCAATGCAAGAAATGTTGGGTAGGATAAAATAAGGCAGTCGTTTTTTATGAGATAACGGAGCAAGATATCATGGCGCAAGATATTGCTGAATGGGTGGAGGCGTATACATGGAGTCCAAGGGGAAATCAGTTCTCATTGTCGAAGACGATGCTAAAATCCGCCAATTGGTCAAATTGTACTTGGAAAAAGAAGGTTATGAAGCCTTGGAAGCAGAAGACGGAGAAGATGCTTTGGACAAGTTTAAACAATTTGACCCCTGTTTGGTGATTCTCGATCTTATGTTACCCAAGTTAAGCGGAGAAGAAGTATGTACAATGATCCGATCAGACTTGAAAAGCACAGTACCCATTATCATGTTGACAGCCAAAGTCGAAGAGGCTGAACGTATCCAGGGGTTGAAAATGGGTGCGGATGATTATGTTACTAAGCCTTTCAGCCCACAGGAATTGGTGACAAGAGTTGAGGTCGTCTTGCGGCGCACCGCTCAGCGCTGCAGGAAAATAACCTACAGGGGTCTTACTCTGAAACCGTTAAAGGGAGAAATCCATTACAAAGGAGAGTCCATTATTTTGACTCACCATGAATTTCGCTTGCTCTACTTTCTCATGAGTCATGCCAACCAGATTTTGACTAGGGAACAAATTATGGAAGAACTTTATCCTCATCAGGAAAAAATAGTTACAGAAAGAACCGTCGACGTTCATATAGGTAAACTACGGGAAAAACTCAGATATGACGGTAACAGTGAAATCATTGAAACAGTTAGGGGAATGGGGTATCGCTTTGTTGCCTTCTAAGAAATGGTTCTTTTGGCAGAGAAGTCTTCTGGTTAAGTTAATGCTAATTAACCTACTCGTGATTGCTATTGTCATTTGGCTGGCAGGCGTGTCGGTAAAGGATTTTGCTTGTTTGCTTAATAAACAATATCAAGTGATTGGCGGAGTACCGAGCAATTTGTTTGACCGACCTCTGCAATTTTATCTCATACGGGCTAGTGTTCTGGCGGTCATCGTGGCCGGTATCCTCTACTATTTCTTAGTTAGGAAGTTAACCTTGCCGTTGCAGTACTTAGGAACTTCTGCTCAAAAGATGGCCAGAGGGGAGTTTTTGCCTTGCCGACCAATTTCATCTAAAGATGAAGTTGGTCGTCTTATTTCGGATTTTAATTATTTATCCACTAAACTACAGCAGACGGAAAAACTCCGAAAAAAAGTGGTGAGCGATATAGCTCATGAACTAAGGACTCCTCTTACGAATCTTACAGGATATCTGGAGGCTTTAAACACCGGCGTGATTCAGGGAAACCCGGAACTTTACCGTTCCTTGCATGAGGAAGCGCTGCATTTAACCGGTTTGGTGGAGGAACTTCATCAATTAAATATTTGGGAATCGAAAAGACTGGGGTGGAACGAGCTGCAGACTATCCCAGTAGAGAATATTCTGGTATCGACGTTAAAAATTTTTGAACTTGAGTTCCATCAAAGGCACTTAAACGTAGAATCCAATATCCAAGCTGCTAATATTTTAGGAAATAAAGAGGGCCTCAAACAGGTGATCACTAATTTACTAAAAAATGTTCTGAAATATGATCGGGGCGGCTGGGTAAAGATCGAGGGGGAAATTGAGAATTCTTTTTATAAAGTCGTGGTGACTAATTGGGGGCAACCCATTCCTGAAGATAAAGCGGATCAAGTGTTTGAGCGTTTTTACCGGTTGGATTCCTCTCGTAATCGAAAGACTGGAGGAGTGGGCCTGGGGTTAGCTATTGTTAAGGAAATTATTGATCAGCACCGAGGAGCGGTGGGTTTAATTTCTAGGGAAGACGAACATTCTTTTTGGTTTACAGTACCCTTAGCAAATGGTCAAGAGGAGAATTGATCGATAGAAGCCGGCAAATTCAGGCGGGCTGAAAATCAGGAGATCACAAGGTTTTTGGCTCTTTATAGCGAATCTTAGTTTAAGGAGATAATAAAACGGAACCTAACCTAACCAAAATCTCTCCATTCGTTCGTGCTAAAATCATAATTATCAATCTTATAGTTAATTGGGGGAGGTTGGCTATTACATGTATAGGGAGTTACTCCGATATGAAAGCTGATATGAAAACTCAAGAATCTGTTGTAGAAATTAACTTTGAGGATCGTCCTGGTTTAGGTTTTGAAATATTCAAACGGTTTGAAGACCATCACATTGACAAAATAGGTATGGAGGTTGTCCCCCAACAAGGGATGGTGATTAAGTTCTGCTTTACCAGTGAGCAGGATACTCAATCCTTAATTTGTGATTTGGAAACTGTCCCAGGGGTTAAATCAGTTAAACTCAGGGATTATATGCCGTATGAACATCGGGAACATGAGCTAAGAACAATCCTTAACTCAGTCAATGAAGGTATTATTGCTGTCAATAAGGAGGGAATAATTACCCATATCAATCAAGTAGCAAGTGAGATCTTTCATCAACGAATTGAGGATACTGTCGGGATGAAAGCTGAAGTTCTTTTTGAGGCGGATCCCTCAATTTTTGAAACTCTCAAAACGGGTAAACCCTATAGTCTAAAGGAACGGAAAATTCAGAAGGGAAAAAGGGTCATTCATTTTCTAACCAGTGGAGTGCCGGTGATTAACGATAAGGGCCATATTATCGGAGAAGTTATTACCATTAAGGATTTTCGACAAGTTGAGGAGATCATATCGAAGATCGATCGCCAAACGAAAGTCACCACGTTTGAGCAGATTATCTGCCAAAGCCCATTGATGCAGCAGCTTATCGATACATCCAAAATGGTTGCTAAAGGGAATTCAACCATTCTATTACGCGGAGAAAGTGGGACAGGTAAGGAGATGTTTGCCAAAGCAATTCATTTTGAGAGTCCCCGCTCAAAGGCTCCTTTCATCCCGATTAACTGTGCTGCCCTTCCCGATACGCTGCTGGAAAGTGAACTCTTTGGCTATGAAGAAGGGGCATTTACCGGAGCAGTCAAAGGCGGGAAAAAGGGTCTTTTCGAGCAGGCAAATGGCGGAACATTATTTCTTGATGAGATCGGAGAAGTTTCCTTACCGGTTCAGGTTCGCTTGCTGCGGGTTCTGCAAGAGGGGACGATACGACGGGTCGGTGGGAGCAAAGAAATTTCTGTTGATGTTCGAATCATAGCGGCCACCCATCGCAATTTAGAAGTCATGATTCAAGATTCCCTGTTCAGGGAGGATTTGTATTACCGGTTAAATGTCATTCCTCTGAGAATTCCGCCGCTTCGAGACCGTTCAGAGGATATCCCTCTTATTGCCCAGTCCTTAATCCGGAAGATTTCTGGCAAGCTAGGCAAGAGCCAGGTTTATTTGACGAGAGAAAGCATGGATTTACTCGTTGAGCAAGCCTGGCCGGGAAATGTTCGGCAGCTTGAAAATATGCTTGAACGAATTATTAACATCACGGACACAACTGAAATAAAACCAGAGTCTTTCTACCAATGGACGGATCTCACGCCACCACCCTCAACTCTTACGACAGAACAGGAACAGTTCATAATCAAAATTCCTCTGCCGAAGCAATGGCCGCCCCTCAAAGAAATTGTTAATGAGGTTGAAAAGCAAGTCCTGGAAAAGGTTCTCGAAAGTCATCAGTCCTCGCGTAAGGCGGGGCAGGTTCTGGGGGTTTCGAATACAACTATCCTTAATAAGGTCAAGGAATATGGGCTTAAAATAAAACAAGAGTGATAAGGTTATTTATCAGTGATAAGAAAACTTGTCACTTTTTTTTATCATTATTTTAGCCCGGCAGTATAATTCGACATCAAAGGCGTAATTTTCTTATTTTTTGGACTTGGCATATGAATTGCACTATTTAGACCTAGGTATTCTAAATACGTGAAAGGAGCAACTGTATGAGCACAAATCAAGACCATGATATGCAGCGGGGACTTAAGAACCGGCATATCCAAATGATTGCTCTTGGGGGAGCAATTGGCACCGGGTTATTTTATGGTTCGGCAGAAACTATTAAATTGGCCGGTCCTGCGATTACCCTGTCTTACATGATTGGAGGTTTCGTTATTTTCTTAATCATGAGGATGTTAGGGGAAATGTCCGTAGACGAACCGGTGTCTGGTTCATTTAGTCATTTTGCTTACAAATATTGGGGGGAATTTCCTGGATTTCTTTCCGGATGGAATTATTGGTTTAATTATGTGATCGTAAGTATGGCTGAATTGACTGCCGTAGGAATTTATATTAATTATTGGTTTCCGAGCATCCCGCATTGGGCTTCGGCGCTATTCTTTTTAATTATTATCACAGCAGCTAATCTTGTAAACGTAAAAATGTACGGCGAGTTCGAATTTTGGTTTGCCATCATTAAAGTTGTTGCCATTCTTGGGATGATTATTTTTGGACTCTTGCTTATTTTTACGAAGATCAATGGACAAGCTACAGGGTTCAGTAACCTTTGGATACATGGAGGGTATATTGCCACAGGCTGGTGGGGGGTAATTCTCTCTCTGGTGCCGGTTATGTTTAGTTTTGGAGGTATCGAGCTTATCGGAATTACGGCCGGTGAGGCAGATAATCCTAAGAAGACGATTCCTAAGGCGATTAACCAGGTTATGTGGCGGATTCTAATTTTCTATGTTGGGGCTTTAACGGTTATGATGATTCTGTATCCCTGGAATCAAGTAGGTATGGACGGAAGTCCCTTCGTGCAAATATTTTCTAAGATGGGTATCCCTGCAGCCGCCTCGATTCTTAATGTCGTAGTTTTAACAGCGGCTCTCTCAGTGTACAACAGTGGTATCTACAGCAATGGCCGTATGCTGTACAGCCTAGCCCAGCAAGGAAACGCTCCCAAGTCCTTTGCTAAACTAAACAGTAATGGCATACCTGTAAGGGGAGTCTTGATCTCGTCTGCGTTAACCTTAGTTGCAGTTATTTTGAACTATTTGATTCCCGGCAAGATTTTCATGTATTTGATGTCGATAGCCATCATTGCAGGGATTATTAACTGGACTATGATCATCTTTACAAACTTAAAATTCCGTAAAGCAAAGGGACAAGCCGCAGACAATCTGGAATTTAAAACACCTCTGCATCCCATTTCCAACTACGCAGCGTTCATCTTTCTAGCTATTGTGGTAGCTCTTATGAGTACGATTAACGACATGAAAATGGCTGTTTATATTCTTCCGGTCTGGATTTTGGTTTTATGGATAGGATTTAAATTTAAGAAGTCATCGGAGTCAAAAATATCCCCTGCTCAAAAGGCAAAATAACTGGGCAGCTTGCTTGACCTAAAATTGGCACGTATTTTGCAATATTGATTTACCGATTATCGAAAATTAGCAATTTAAAGGAGGATTTATGATTATGAGAAAGGCTGAACCTTTTCGCATTAAAATGGTCGAACCTATTCGGATGATTTCCCGTGAAGAGCGTATTCAAAAATTGAAGGAAGCGGGTTACAACCCATTTCTGCTCAAATCTGAAGACGTTTATATTGATCTTCTTACAGACTCCGGTACAGGTGCGATGAGTGACAAACAGTGGTCGGCGCTTATGCTTGGAGATGAAGCCTATGCTGGAAGCAAGTCATTCTATAAAGTTAAGGAAGCAGTAAAAGATATCTTTGACTACGATTTTGTAATTCCGACCCATCAAGGCCGCGGTGCGGAGCAAGTTCTCTTTCCTCATCTTATGGGTCATAAAGGTCAATATGTTCTAGGGAATATGCATTTCGACACGACGATGGCTCATATCGAATTAAACGGTATGATTCCAGTTAACTTAGTTATTGAGGACGCTTTTGATACGCAGAAAGAGCATCCCTTTAAAGGTAATTTCGATCTTGAAAAGCTGGAACATTTTATTAGCGAAAAAGGACCTGAAAATATTGCCTTTATTATTATAACGGTCACGTGTAACTCTGCCGGCGGTCAGCCGGTGTCCATGGAGAACGTAAAGGGCGTCAAAAAAATCGCCGACAAATATGGACTGAAACTTAACTTTGACTCTGCCCGTTTTGCTGAAAACGCTTACTTTATCAAAAAGCGTGAAAAAGGCTATGCCGATAAGAGCATTAAGGAAATCGTTCGGGAAATGTATGCCATGGGCGACTACTTTACAATGAGTGCCAAAAAGGATGCCATTGTCAATATGGGTGGTATGATTGGTATCAAAAATGACGAAGAAATGTATAAAGCTGCTTCTGCCACCTGCGTACCTATGGAAGGTTTCGTAACTTATGGAGGACTCTCCGGACGCGATATGGAGGCTCTCGCAGTCGGCCTGCAGGAAGGTCTGGATGTTGAATATCTGGAAAGCCGTATCGGACAAGTTGAGTACTTGGGAGAAGAACTTCGTAAACGTGGTATTCCGATTCAATGGCCTGTTGGCGGACATGCTGTATTTGTAGATGCCGGTAAATTTCTTCCCCATATTCCGGCGGAACAGTTCCCGGCCCAAGCTCTCTGTAATGAACTTTACATTGAAGCAGGTGTTCGGCCCGTTGAAGTCGGTTCACTGCTGCTCGGCCGTGATCCCCTGACAGGAGAACAGAAAAAGGCTGACGTTGATTTCATGCGCTTAACCATTCCTCGTCGAGTTTACACCGATCGTCATATGGATGTTGTTGTTGATGCTTTGACAGCAATTTGGGAACGGCGTGATCAAATCAAAGGTTTAGAATTCACTTATGAACCTAAGGTTCTTCGCCACTTCCTTTGCAATTTAAAACCTATTGAAGGATAAATAGTCTATACGTTTCTAATATAGTTTTCGGGCGCGGTGAACGGTCATTGCGCCCATTTTTTCAGCCTTAACCAGTGAACACAAAACCTTAATTGGGGAGGAAGAGAAATGACGGAAAGAGGCACATGGGATCTTAAAAAGGGTTTGGCAGAGATGCTTAAGGGTGGAGTCATTATGGATGTTACGACTCCCGAACAAGCAAAAATCGCCGAAGAGGCCGGAGCGTGTGCAGTGATGGCTCTTGAACGGGTTCCGGCAGATATTCGTGCTGCCGGCGGGGTGGCCAGAATGGCTGATCCAACGGTGATCCAACGCATCATGGAGGTTGTAACTATCCCTGTCATGGCTAAAGCGCGGATTGGTCATTTTGTGGAGGCTCAGATCTTAGAGTCTTTAGGGGCTGACTACATCGACGAAAGTGAAGTGTTGACACCGGCTGATGAAGAGTTCCATATCAATAAACATAATTTTACTGTACCCTTTGTTTGTGGGGCGCGGAATTTAGGCGAAGCTCTGCGGCGTATAGGGGAAGGAGCTGCTATGATCCGAACCAAAGGAGAACCTGGGACGGGGAATGTGGTTGAAGCAGTACGGCATATGCGAATGGTGATGGGAGAGATTCGGCGTCTCCAAAATTTGCCTAAAGAAGAACTTATGACTGCAGCTAAAAATTTTGGGGCCCCTTATGAGTTAGTAGTTAAAGTAGCCGAATTAGGAAAGCTTCCGGTTGTAAACTTCGCAGCGGGGGGGATCGCTACTCCAGCTGATGCAGCGCTTATGATGCAATTGGGATGTGACGGGGTGTTTGTTGGTTCAGGGATATTCAAGTCTGACAACCCCGGGGCACGTGCTAGAGCAATCGTTGCCGCGACCACTCATTTCCGAGACAAAGATGTATTGGCCGCAGTTTCGAAAGACCTTGGAGAAGCCATGCCGGGGCTTGAAATTTCTGCTCTTGCTCAAAACGAACGTATGGCAGAGAGAGGTTGGTAAGTGCGGGTATAGTGACAGCTCTCAAAGTTTCTGCGTTCAATACATTGAGCGTTTCTTTACGAATAAAGTAAGAGTACTGCCTTTTAATGATTTTGTAGACAGTACTCTTTTTTTTATTACAAATGAAAAATATTAATTGGCGAAGTAAATGTAAAATAAATGTAACCTATTGACCTTTTAAACACTCTATAATATGCAGGAAGGTCAAATCAATATAATGGTCTACATGGGAGAGGAACGCTATGTCGATTTCTGAAAGGTAGTTAAAAAAAATTGTTTTCACGAGTTGACTCCCTCAGATACAAAAGGAATGGATGCATACTGGAGGCAGCGAGCTTTTGTCGATCATATAGAAATCCTAAAAGTTTTATATATCAAGGTCTCGAAGATTTATAATAAAATGAAATCAGGTTGGATCGTCCTTAAGTAAATTCTGAGGAAAATACACTTTTTAATTAATTATTAACAAAAAGTTGATAGAAATTTTATGGATTAAACCTCTTGTTTAAAGCTTAATATTTAGTAAAATATTAAGTTTTTATTAAGGACAAAATGTTACATATTGTGACAAAGATATACAAAGCAAAATGATATAATTCATTTAATAAATACGAAAGAAGTGATAATCTCGTTATGTCTCTAAGAAAAAGAAATCCAAGGTTAAGTTTAACTTTAACCCTACTCCTAATTAGTCTTATGAGTTTAGTTTTTCCAGCAGCTACCTTAGCAAATTCAGCGCCTACAGTTGCTCGATTGGCAGGTTTTGATCGTTACGAAACGGCATCTCAAATTGCTGAGGCAGGTTGGTCACAATCTGATTATGCTGTTTTGGCTTTTGGCGGAGACTATCCTGATGCCCTGTCAGCTGCCCCTTTAGCTGAAAAATATAATGCCCCGATCTTGTTAACAACTGCTGGCAGTTTGCCGGCTTCGACAAAACAAACGTTAGTGGATTTACAAGTGAAAAATGTATTAATTGTTGGTGGAACTGCAGTCGTATCTCAAGCGGTTGAGTCTGAACTTAAGACGATGGGACTTGAGACCACGCGAATTTACGGGAATGACCGCTACGGTACCGCAATTCAAGTTGCCCAAGAAGTCACTACAACTCCTTCAAGCTTGTTTGTTGTAACTGGAGAGGACTATCCCGATGCCTTATCCGTTGCATCCGTTGCTGCTATGAAGCAAATACCCATTATTCTTGTACCTCATGATTCTGTACCTGACGTTGTTAAAAGTTATCTTTCAACTCTCGATGTGAGTAAATCCTATGTTGTCGGGGATTCGGATATTATTAGTGATCAAGTATTCCAACAGTTACCGAATGCAGAACGGATCTCAGGGGCTGATAAATATGCAAGAAATATTGCTGTAAATCAACTATTTAATAATGATTTTAATTCAAACAGTATCTGTTTAGCCACGGGTGAAGGCTTTGCTGATGCCTTGACAGGCGCTGCCTACAGCGCCAAATTGTCAGAACCTATAATCCTTATTAATAATGATTCCCCGGCAAAAACGAGAAGTTATTATCAGCAAAGATTTTCCGCTGCAAGTCATATCTATGTGTTTGGCGGAACGGGGATTATTCCTGATTCGGTAATTGACAATCTGAAACCGTCTGATGCCGCCACTGGTGATATTTCAATCGGAAATAATAGGACTCTTAAATTGAGCAATCTCACAAAAGTTGGGACAACTACAGCAACCTTTAAGTACCAAGTGCTTGATGAAAATGGGAAGGACATTACGTCAACTGTTCCGGCTACACAGTTATCAGCAGTTGTCTCTGTAAGTTCTTCAGTTACCTTAGATCCGAGCAAAGGTTTAGGTACGATAACTTACAACTCTTCTGCAGATATAGATAAATCGGTAATTATTACACTTGTAGACTTAACCACGGGCAGACTTGTGAGTCTTAATTTTTCACCGTCTAATACCTCCGATACTGAAAATGGAGATACCATGATAGGCAATAATAGGACTCTTAAAATTAGCAATTTCACAAAAGTTGGAACAACTACAGCAACCTTTAAGTACCAAGTACTCGATGAAACAGGGAAAGATATTACATCAGCCGTTCCGGCAACACAGTTATCAGCAGTCACCTCCATCAGTTCATCAATTACTTTAGATCCGAGCAAAGGTTTAGGTACGATAACTTACAACTCTTCTGCAGATATAGATAAACCTGTAATTATTACACTCGTAGACTTAATCACCGGCAGAGTCGTAAGTCTTGACGCTAATTCCGGTACAGGGTCTTCAAGTTATACATCCCCCACTAATAATCCAACAACCCAAATTCCAAGCTCTAGTCAATACTCAGATCAAAAGGTCACTAAAATCACGATAATTTCAACTAAGCTTGCTTTGAATCCAACGGATGGAAAGACGGGTTATGGAACTTATAGTGTGTATGATCAATACGGCAATGAAATCACAAATTATCCATCTCTTACGAGTGGCCTAAAATTCACGACTGATGTGGGTACAATTACTGCACAAAACGGTTTGCTAATAGTGACATTTCTCCCGAATATTAATTCTTCGTCGCTTACTGAAATTACGATAACCGGTGTAGACTCAAATAGTGGAACTAAAACAACCGCAACTTTAACGATTGTACCAATGTTTGGTGAGATTCAAGATAATTAATAATGATAGGTTCGTCTCAAAGCTTGTGTTATAAGGCTTTAAGTGTTCATTACGGATAAAAACAGGGTACAGTCTAATTAATTTTAAACTGTACCCTGTTTTTATAAAGGTAGATTAAATGCTGCCTTTAAGCAGTTTTTATACTATCAAACCTCCATGCCCCTGAGCAGCCATTGATCAATGGAAAATCTGTTTTCCAGGGCTGAAATTTAAAATGTATTAACGTTTTATCTATTATTCTCAGGATTGTATTCTATTATAGGGGACTAATATAATAATGAAAAGTTATTGAATCAGAAGATCCCATAAACAATGATGGCTTATTTACATTTGGAAAAGGCTTAATTTGTGGGGTACAGACGAAGCCGCGGTTCGGGGAAAGTGTCATCAGCCAAAAAAGGTCTTAAGAGTATGTTAAAATAACGATATAATAAGCGTTGCAAAGCCCTGGAGTTTGTTCGGTCCCATGATGAGTGGAAATAAGCATGAGGGAGAGTAAGAGTATGGCTAACTATGAAGGAAAAATAGAGCCTTCGACTAAGAGTCCGGCTGGTATTCAAACTGGCTTAAATATTCGTGAACGATCAGAAACCGAGGAAGAGCGGCTTTCTATTTATGCTGCTAAGAGCAAAGGGGCTGTCCGCGAACGTCAGGAGGAAGAGTGCCCTATCCGAACAAAATTTCAGCGGGATAGGGATCGGATTTTGCACAGCAAACCATTTCGGCGTCTTAAGCATAAGACTCAGGTATATATCGCTCCCACAGGGGATCATTATCGTACTCGAATGACCCATAGCCTTGAGGTTTCACAAATCTGTCGTACCATTGCACGGGGCTTACAATTAAATGAGGATCTCATTGAAGCCATTGCTTTAGGACACGACGTTGGACATACCCCTTTTGGTCATGTTGGGGAAGAGGCCTTACGGAAGATTATCGGGCACTTTGAACACAATGAACAATCCATTCGAATCATGAAGGTTCTAGCACGCGACGGGCAAGGATTAAATTTAACGAAACCGGTGCTTGATGGAATCTTACATCATACTGGGGTAGGCATTCCTTTTACCCTGGAAGGCCAGGTTGTTAAAACAGGGGATCGCATTGCCTATCTTTGTCACGATTACGATGATGCTGTGCGGGCAGGATTGTTAGTTCCTGGAGAATTGCCGGAACTCGTAAAGCGAAAATTAGGTCAAAAACCCAGTGAGATGATCACGACAATGGTGGTTGATATGATTACAGCTTCACAAGGGAAAAAGCAAATTCAGCAGTCCCTGGAAGTTGGGGAAGCGATGAATGAATTCAGGCAATTTATGTTTACGAGTGTGTATAATAGTGCCGCCTTGCGTGAGGAACGTCGAAAAGGACAATACATTGTCCAGGCTTTGTACAATTATTACAGCAACAATATTGAAAAGCTTCCCCGCAGTTTTTTGGACTGGGCAAAGGGAGATCAAACTCAGGCTGTAGTCGACTATATTTCCGGGCTAACAGACAACTATGCTATTGACCTTTTTACGAGCTTATTTATTCCGCGCTAGCACGTTGAAATTAGAAGATATGGGAGAGCCCAGCTCAGTCATGAGGGAGAAATATAGAACAAAAGAATTAAATCAAAAAACAAAAACGAAAGGTTAGAGTAACACAAGTCGGGTTACTCTAACCTTTTAAGTTCAGGGGAAGATAAATGATTCAGATGCAGTTTATATTAAATAAACAAATCGATATATTTGATGCGCGAAAGTTAGAATTATTTCGTTGGAAAAGTATAAGATTTAGGAAAGAGAAGTAAACTAAGGTTTGGGCAAAAGTCTAAACCTTAGTTCAACCATCATAATTACGTCGCGTTTTCTTATTTTATTTTTTAATTAAACTATTGTTTCTCGTCAATGGACCGCTGGTATCCAAGCCTCCGAGAATAACATCTTGTTTCTGCCCTTCTAATAGGAATTGTACACTTTGGACGTTCGACAAGCTCGTTAAGGTATCTACAATGCCGTATATTGTCATCATTTCAGCATCAGACCCGCCGCTGAAGTTTTGCTTAAACTCCTTGGAAAAGTTTAGAGTAGCAATACCGTTTTTGACATCAGCACTTCTTAAGATCGTCCCTTTGGGTAGAGGGCTCTCTAAACCGGAAGGCGGAGATGATAATTCTTTCAACATCGTGTTAATAACTTCTTGATTTGAAATTTGGACTGTTCGCTCAACGGGAACAAGAGCACTTCCGTCGTTATTAGGGAAATAGAGGGTTAGTTTTACGCTTTGCGATGGTTGAGTGGAAGTTCCTGTATCATTATTGGAAGGAGTCGAAGATACTGATGAAGTATTATTTCCGGAAGTATTCGAAGGCTGGGTTTGTTGAGTTTTAACTGAGTTACATCCCGCCAACAAGGTCACGCTGAGCAACAGAGAAATCAATGCGAAGATATGTAGTTTATGAAAACCTCTCGTCATAATTTCACCTTCCTTACATAATCAAACGTTTACTTTAAACTGAGATAGCGTATAAGAGACTCAGTGAAAGGTTCAAACTTTATAAAATATTAATTTAAAATAAGACTTTATTATTTATTCTAACATGCTTTTTGATTATGTAAAAGAGTATGATTTATTCTTCCATTGAGAAGCAGCAATAGATAAGGGTTATTGTAAAGCAAAAAGTACAAAAACGCGGTAAATATTTGTCGAAGAAAAGAGGGATTATCGCTTGAAAAGGAGAATTATATAGTTCTGGAATTGATAATTGTATCCATTCTAAAACTAATTCATGATAAGTGGTTTAAAAAAGAGGATTCCGTGAATTTTCGGCGAAGAATTGTATAGAGATAGGGTTGACAAACCCTATGAATTGTGAGAGCAAATCGAAGGGCGAAGAACGTGGAAAATAGAATTCGCGAGGAATTGATTCCAGAAGAAATTATCGAGGAAGTACGTTTGCGTACTGAAATCGTTGAGGTTATATCTGAATATGTCAGTCTGCAGCGTAAGGGTAAGAATTATTTAGGCCTTTGCCCTTTTCATCCTGAGAAAACACCAAGTTTTACAGTTACCCCAGAAAAACAAATGTTTTATTGTTTTGGCTGCCATACCGGGGGTAATGTTTTCTCCTTTGTTATGAAGAAGGAGAATTGGACGTTTCTAGAGAGTGTTCAAAAATTGGCGCAAAGGTGCGGAGTTGTGCTCCCGGAAAAAGAAATGTCGACTCAAGAGCGAGAAAAAACTCGGCTCCGGCGACGCTTTGAAGAAATCAATGAATGGGCTGCCAACTACTACAATAATCTTCTTCTTAAATCACCGGAAGGGGAGCCTGGGCGACACTATTTTAAACAACGTGGCATAGATTTCGAGACCATGAATAAGTTCCGTTTAGGATATGCTCCTAATCGCTGGGATGGGTTACTCGAATATATGAAAACGCGTGGAGTACAACCCCATGAAGTTGCTGAAGCTGGCTTAGCCTTGGAAAGGGGAAAGCCCGAGAAGGAAGGACGGCAATTTTACGATCGCTTTCGTAATCGAGTTCTGTTTAGTATTCTAGATCGCCGCAATCAACCCATCGCCTTTGGTGGAAGGGTTTTGGATGATTCTGCTCCAAAGTATTTAAACTCTCCGGAGACAACCTTTTTTAATAAGGGGCACCATCTATATGGAATGCATCGTGCTCATCAAGGAATTCGCGAAGAAGGTTATGCTCTTCTGGTGGAGGGTTATATGGATGTTATTGCACTTCAGAATGCCGGGTATCCAAATGCCGTGGCTTCTTTAGGGACTGCTTTAACACGGGAGCAGGCTAACCTTCTGAAAAAGTATACCAGGCGTGTTGTTCTTTTGTATGACTCGGATGATGCTGGAATTAATGCTGCGTTACGGGGAGGGGAAATCCTACGTGATGCAGGAATCCAGGCCGAAATTATAACCTTAAAAGGAGCCAAAGATCCCGATGAATTTTTAAAGAAGCATCGCCGAGAAGAATTGGATGAATTCCTTAAGCAAGCGGCAACGTTTATCGAATTTAAATATCGAATATTGACACACAACCAACCTCCTCGGAACATTTTAGAGAAGGTAGAACTAGTGCATAAACTCGCTCCTGATGTCATTAAGGTAGTCAGTCCAGTTGAAAGAGAAGGATATGAAAGGTTCTTGAGTTTAGAACTAGGACTTACCTTAGAAGCTATACAACGCGAGATTAAAAGCCTGGGACAGAAAAATCACCAAAAAGAACGATCTGGGGAATATTCTCCGCAAAATCCGATTAGTTCTGTGAAAAATAGGGATACTATTACTAATGCCATTATATGTAAGGAGGAAGCGGAGGGCCCTCAACCTACCGTTGAATTGGGAATTTACAGAGCAGAACGAACACTTTTGCGTTTGCTCTTAGAAGACATCTCCTTTGTAAAACGAATCAAAGGAAAATTGGGTTCATCCTTTTGGAGAGTTTCTCCACACCAACAAATTTTTGATTATCTCGATCAGGAAGGTAGTTTACCTGCCCATGGCAACGAAACGATACAAAGTCGTTTGGCAAGCTTACTCCTGGAAGAGTTAGATACCTCCCAAACCGAGCGCCTCTTTGAAGATTGTATTAAGGGTATTCTCTCAGCACAAGCAGAAGAAACTGTAGAAGATCTTCAGGAACGCATGGTAACCTTAGAAAAATCCGGTGACATGGCTGGGGCCATGGCTCTGTTGAAAGAGATAGGAGAGCGGTTGAAACGTGGCAAATAGTAAGGTTAAAGGCACTCAAATAATAGATCCAAGGGAAGGTGGGGGACAGGTGAAAGAAGAGCAGCAAATGGACAACGTTCAGGCTCTTATACAAAATGGCAAAAAGAAAGGTTCCCTTACCTATGTTGAGATCATGGATGCTCTTCAGGGGATTGAGCTTTCTGCGGATCAAATTGATGATATTTACCAACAACTTGCTCAAATGGGAATAGACGTTGTGCCTGGGCCTGAGGATGTCGAACAGGAAGTCTTGAAAAAGGGCAAAGTTGATGATGACGAGGATCTGGTGGATGATCCAGATGAGATTGAAGAGGAGACTGAAGTAGATCTTACCGTACCGGAAGGGGTAGGCATTGACGATCCTGTCCGAATGTATTTGAAAGAGATAGGGCGGGTTCCGTTGCTATCGGCTGAGGATGAAATCCTTTTAGCCAAAGGTATGGAGGCAGGAGATGAAGAGTCAAAACGCCGTTTGGCTGAAGCTAACCTACGGCTCGTGGTTAGTATTGCTAAACGTTATGTCGGCAGAGGCATGCTTTTCTTAGATTTAATTCAAGAAGGCAATTTAGGATTAATTAAAGCTGTGGAAAAATTCGACTACACAAAAGGCTACAAGTTCAGTACCTATGCAACATGGTGGATTCGTCAAGCCATTACTCGTGCAATAGCCGATCAAGCTCGGACGATTCGAATTCCTGTGCACATGGTGGAAACGATTAATAAACTGATTCGAGTTTCAAGGCAGCTCTTACAAGAACTAGGACGGGAACCCGCTCCTGAGGAAATTGCCAAAGTAATGGACATTCCTGTTGAACGTGTGCGGGAAATCATGAAAATTGCCCAAGAACCGGTTTCATTGGAGACTCCAATTGGAGAAGAGGAAGACTCTCACCTGGGAGATTTTATCCCTGATGATGATGCTCCTGCTCCAGCAGAGGCAGCATCGTTTATTCTTTTAAAAGAACAACTGGAGGAAGTTCTGGAAACATTGACACCAAGAGAAGAAAAAGTGCTGAGGCTTCGCTTTGGTCTTGATGATGGCAGAACTCGAACCTTAGAGGAAGTTGGACAGGAATTTGGCGTAACAAGAGAACGCATTCGGCAAATTGAGGCCAAAGCTTTAAGGAAATTGCGTCATCCAAGCAGAAGCAAGAAATTAAAAGATTACTTGGAGTAATGTCAAAATAATTTTAATTGTATAATCATTTGGTATTGAGCAAGATTTATTGAGATAAAGGCTTGACTATTAAGGTCAAATTAACTATAATAATTCGTGCAAAGGGCATTCCTCGATAGCTCAATGGTGGAGCAACCGGCTGTTAACCGGTAGGTTGTAGGTTCGAGTCCTACTCGGGGAGCCAATTTATTTTCCCTTTTTAGGGCCTATAGCTCAGCGGTAGAGCCCCCCGCTCATAACGGGTTGGTCCTAGGTTCGAATCCTAGTGGGCCCACCAACCTACCGTACTAAAGTGTAATTAAATGTTCAAGATGTTCAATTACATGGAAAAATAAGGAAAAATCCTTCCGAGTTCTATTCGGAAGGATTTTTCCTTATTAGGTTTATGAGAATTAATTCTAGGGGGCATACAAGAGTTCTCATTCGCCACTTAAAAAACATTAAGGTTCATGTGAAATAAAGAGCGTGTCAAGCGTATAGATAATCTTCGATAGTCGGTTCGACTATGTAATTTGAAGATTCATGATAAACATGGTACATGTGGAACTCTTGGCGATTTTCTGGGATTGTAGTTGGGGACATTGCAAACTATTTTTGATTCAAAGGGGTAGACTAAAGATGCCTATTCTATTCAATTTTTTATGTCGTGAGCCGAATTGAACTAAACTAAACTGTCAATTTAATATAACAATCTGGTATGCCCTAATTAACGAAACATTTCGATTGTATATAAGAGAAATGCAGGTAGGCGCCTAGAGGCCTTGTGAAGGCTATTATAAGGTGCCTGGCTCTTTTTTGTATGACTAGTCAGTATAGTAACGGCAATCGCTTTTGTAGAGCTTTCTGTAGCAATGATCACTATCAATTAGCATAATTGAAGGCAGGGCATTGCACCTTGAACAAACTTGCAATATGTGAACTTAACGTTAAATATCAAAACAGGAAGTATTTATTCGTTCAAGAACTTCTCAGCCAATTTTTCAATCTTTTTTGGAGGGTAATAACTCCTGTTTAAGAAATCTTTTATATTCTTACCAAATAGCATATATTTTCCTCTTGGCACACTCTGAAATGCGTCTAGTGTACCTTGCCTACATAACCTAGTCACATGCTGAGGGGAGATTTTGAGAAATTCCGCTAAATCCTTTGTAGAATAAATATCATCGTCATTTATATTGCTAATTATTGATGGTAGTAGAGGAATTAACCCCAACTTTGTTAGTAGTATCTTCTTTTTTTCTGCAGATAATGATTTAAGAATACGGGCATCGATTTCTTCATTTGACATACGCTACACTCTCCTAATATTAATAAGCTCTTTTGTCATTTCGCGAAGTTTTGATTGCAACATTATCTTATTTTTTGTAGAGTCACGTTTAAGAAGCCTTTCTATTTCTTCAATTCCTATTTCTAGATCTCTCGACCTCTTTTCCCGAGGGGAAATTATTGTTTGAGGTATGAATTCAGGGATTGATTCAAATATGGTCTCTTCCGTTTCCAGGGGTATGGAGGGATACAGATTTTCGCTTTCATAGGGGCTGATTGGTTCTGTTATCATTCGTTTTGCTTCCCAGATTTGTAGGCTGTTGAGATCCCAAGGAAAGTTTAGGGCGTTATTAATACATTCAATATACTGAATCAGCGTAGGTTTACTTGTATAGTGTATTTGGTTAACGCTACCTCTCGATTTGTGTCTTAAGTGAATTTCTGCAATACGGTTCACTATATCTGCAGGTAAATTTATTGGCGTTTTCTTAATCCAATCATTGATAGAGCGTCTCAAATCGTGACTACTTAAGTTTCCAATAATTTTTGTTTCCATCTGATTCTTTGTTCTTCGGAACATATCAAGTGCAATAGCCTCCCCACAATCCCTTGCTTTGTCGAGCCATAAAGCATATTCTAGTGCATTTTTAATGTGGTTTGGAACTTTGTCGAAAAGCGGATCATATTCACGAACAGCATTAGGTCGCAAAAGATAGGTCTCAGGCGTGTGGAATTTCATGAAATCCGTTTCGAGATACATATTAATTATATCTCTTAGCTTCGGGACGACTGCAATATTGTATGGCTTAAATGAGGGAGAGTAGCCTCCTTTGGATTTGAAGGCTGGAAGCACTAGCGTTCCGAACCCATTTCCAACGTCTCTTAGAAGACCTCTTTCGTCTAATTCGAAGTCACCAATTTGTATTTGAACTGCTTCACTTAACCTTAATGCCAGAAAACCAACGAGGCATAAGTAAATGACAAACTTTAGCTTGGTTTTTTTTTGGCAAGTTCGGAAAGCAGTAGTAATTATTACAATAAAGTCTCTTCTAGAAATAAAATTCCCATCACCCGCAATGAATGTCGAAGTTGCAGCTTTAGGCATCCTCTTATATAAGTGCATTAATTGAGCTCTATCACACTCTTCTATAGTGTGATTTTCCAACAACCATGGTATGAATTGCCTCAAGGTGTGTGATTCGTTTCTACTTACCTTAACCCCAAGGTAATCAGTTAGAGTTAACGAAAAGACTGAAAACTCACTTATGCCGATTTCGGTGCAACCCCTAGATTTAATGACTTTTGTTATAAAGGTTTTAAGAATCTTTTGTCCATGTATCGAGTTAGTTGGCTTCCATTTTGAATCACTTATTTTTTGCGATTCGAAGAAAATCGGAATACCTGCGGTTTTATAGTTGGCGAATTTAGTGATTATAACCTGGGTATCATTGTTTAACAATTCAACCTTCTCCTTTACTCCTTGCAAAAACGTAACTAAATACACAATGTAAATTCTCATTTTTTTGTATTTACTATGAGTGTAGTTTGCTTTAAGAAACTTCAGATAATCGTTGAGAACATCTACTAAATTTTTTTGGTTATTAAAGTTAATTGTGAGCCCTTGTTCAACTATCCAAATGTATAGATCGATAATGGAACTTATTCGAAAACTGCGGTTAGTTATTGTTAAGAACCACCCTTTAAATTTATCCCTGTCTTCGGGTATTTCATCTGGCAATTCGTTAAGAATCTCCCTGCTCTTTGGGTCCGTAGCATATTGTTTACTGGCTTTTAAGAAGATTTCAAATAAGTAACTAAATACCTTTGTATCTACAACTTTGCATCTATCTAGTAGAATTCTTATATGTAAAAGTTTCAGAAATAAAGCCATCGGATACTTACTCTCTTTAATCAAAAAATAATATGTGGCTTTAAAATGACAAGATTCATATAGTGAACTGTCTTCGTTTTTAACCACTTCTGCAACCCACTCAAGCACATGCATTGGGTCAATCTCTCGTGAATCTGTAGAATATTTATTTGAGAGGGCAAATTCAATATATTGTGAAATCCTGTCTTTTGAAATATGCCTTGTATGATGCTTATCAGAAATCAACATTTTGATCTTCCTTTATAAAAGTGAATTTCCCCCCGATGAATAAGCACTGATAATAGGATTTTGTATCTGACACATGAATTATAGACAAAATAGTAAAGTTTTATACATAAATAGATGTTTTTATTGTATAAAAGGTATAAAAATGGGTATACTGTTAATTTGTTGTATACATTGTGACATATAAACGATAATGTATACAACAAATAATTAAATAAACGTCTTTGTATTTTTTTATCGATGAAATGAAAGAATAACTTTTTGTTATTCACACTTAACTTTCGCAGAACCAAATTTGTTTTAGAACTTTGGCGTCAGATGAATTAGTATTTTCAATAATACGCTCATAGACATAGAAAACACCCATTTAATGAGATAGAGAATACGTCCAGAAACCACTGCAGGATAAATAAATGAGGTATCTTTTACTTGATAATGATAGCAACTAAGAGATTCTACTGGCATTTAAGTCTAATAAAATATTAACAGCAAGAAAATTGAAAAGATGGGAGTGTAGTTGAACTGCACTCCCATCTTTTCTGAGTTACCTACAACGCCGGACCTCACCATACCTTACAACACCCTATCCTGCAGAGCCAATCCTACGCCGAACCATAGACCACCATACTGTTATCGATCCTCCCATTATAGCTCACGCCAATTGGGCGGAATGACACCATCTCTAAGTGCACCCGCAATCATCCCTCAGTGTCTGAAATCCATTCGAGTAACGTGACACCTCCGACATAGAGTTCGAGGTTCGCATAGCCTGTTGCAGACGACTTTCCAGATCGGATATGATCAATGTGACACGTATATAAATCCACATTCCGGCCACAGTGGACGCATCTCTTACTGTCTCGAAGCCATACTTTCTACCGGATATCCTTTTTAGTTTTTTAGAATCACATAGACCATATCCACCTATATTTTAGAAGTAATGCGATTCAGGAAAGTAGATTGTAAGTCACGTGTGCATTGACATTTATAACCATAATTTTAGTTTGCCTAAACATAGAGAATAAAATGATTGCGCAATTTTATACAAATGCTGGAGCTAAGAGGATATGAGTGAATCCATGGGATTATCAATATGAGTTTGGGGAAGTTGAAGAAGACGAAAATTTATTTGAAAATCTTCGTACACATATAAAAGAACGGTATAGACGCAATCTCTGCTACAATAAAATTGAATAAAATGGAAGTAAAAACCTATTGTACCAAGGTTTTTGCTTCCATTTTATTCCTTCAAAGGTGACAGAATATGCAGTGAAGGAAAATTGGATGTTGTTGTTTAGTTAGGAAAGAGTTAGTGCTAAAAAGATAGTGGCTGATCTTTGAAGCGGTCGGTTTAAACTTATTCGAATGTCTAGCCCTGAGAGAAACATTGATGGTTCTCTCAGGGCTTATGTAGGTGTGTCAGCTATATACTATCCCATATTTTCATCTTCATTAGGGTAAGTTGGATGAGTGAGGAATTCAAAAAATAATCGAACTTGGGTCGTCTTTCGACGAGGGCAGAGGTATTAGTGAAGGTTGGGGACTAAAATTTTGAGATAACCTGAAAGAAATAAATAATAACTAATTTAGTAAATTATAAAAAAACATTTGAATGTTTAAAAAGAAAATATTATAATTAGTTTAACAAGAAAACTCTGGTCAGGGAAAATAAACCAGCCAGTAACACTCCTTAATTTTATGTTTAAGGTGGTTACTGGCTTTTGGTTTTCTAGAAATTAAATTCAAAAAATAAATTTCAGGAGGATTAAATAACATGCAAGTTAGTAAACTGCGCATCATGCTCGATATGTATTCCGAAGTTGAATTAAGACTGATTATATATAGATGTTTATCACATAAGCCCAGACCACCCTTGGTTACACCACGATTTAAATCAATAAACGACGCTGAGCAGTGGCTGGTAGAAAATGGATATAATTCACAATATTATACAGTTTTCGGTAAAAATCGTTTTGATTATCTAGCTGGTTGCAGGATTTATTATTCGTATGACGAAAAAAAATATTTTGAAAAGTACCTTAATTTAATGTCTAATTTAAAGGATATGTCACAGGAAGAGGAAAGCCAACTCCGTGAATGTATCGAGCATATTTGGATAATAGCAATAACGGAAAAACTCAAAATAATTTTAATCTGACAAACTAGAGTTTTTATAGAAAATAATTTTATCAATCGGAATTGGTCGGCCTATGGAAAATTCAACTGTTTTGTATATTTAAACAATTTGGCTTGCAAGCCTTTCTATTAGGTTATCAAGGGTAGGCTTCGTATAGTCAAAAGAAGGCCACTAAAACTGATACCGTTGCAGCACTTTAGCCTCTACCACAGTTAAACTATTGATTACCCTAGTATTATTGCCGATTTCAAAAGTGTATCAAATTCGGAGCTTTTCCAACTTTAACCGGCCCTCACCTTCTGCTAAAATCAGAGGGAAAGAGAGGGTGGAATGAGAAAAAACTACTTTGAAAAATTGGTGAAATATATGAAGGATGTTTACCACCTCGAACGAGGTTTGAATAAACTGTCTGACGGAAGAGTTAACCCAACTTATAGCACTGGTCAAGTTATTCTACCGGTACTTGTTGGTTTTCTGCTGAGGATAAAAAGCTTTAACGAACTAAATTTAATGATAAAGAATCATGAGTTTCGGCAGCTATTTCCCCGAGGGACAAAGCTGCCGCAGGTGGATGGATCAGAGATACGCTTAAAGTCATGAATATTGACGGTCTAAAACAAATCAATCAGGACATTGTAAAAAGAGCAGTCGAAAATAAGGTTTTTGAAAATGGTACTATTGATGGATATGGTGGCCGCGATCGATGGACCAAAATTCTTCGGGAGCAATAAGAAAAGCTGTTCATCTTCAGGTCATTTCAACTGCTATTTTGGTTTGATTAAACCTAGATAATAGTTTTTGGATACAGACTTATTTCCTTTTGAAATTGGCTCTGTCACAACTATTGGTTGAAATTCGCAGACTTCTGGCTAAACCTCAATGAGTGCTTTAGCCTCATCCAATTGATTAACTGCAAAAAATTGATTCATAATTCGGCTGAGCGCATCTGAGTTGTTTATTGTGCGAACAGTATTCTGAAGGGGTTGAGATTCTACACCAAAACGAGCATCAAGAAATTTACAAATAGCATCTTGAGTTGCCTCAGCTTTAGCTCCTTCGACATTTGATATTTCATCTAGAAACGCTTTTTCTCTCATCTCATAAAGCCTTCGCTCCTGAGCGTCGGCCCTAAAGATTTCTTCAATTGTCAGTGCTTTGCGAATGACTGGGTTGCTCATTGCAATCCGTACTTGTTTATCCCTTTTGGGAATTCCGTTCGAGCGCCTCGCTAGGATATTATTTGCGGTTTCTTCAGTGCATTCACTATTTAATACCATCTGCAATTCATCGAGAAGATTCATAAAAAATGAATAATCAGATTCCAATTCAAACAATTCCCTGTACGCTTCTTCAATTTTTTGTTTTGTTTCTGAAATATATTTGACGCGATTAATGATTTTGTTATTTATTGCATCCATCTGATTTCTTAGAAACAGTTCATCTTTCATACCAGGCACTCTCCCAAAATATATTCTTATATTGCGAATCAAAAAGAAATCAACTTAGCAGGGCATTTTATATGGTCTGCTAAAAAATCAAGATTTTCAACCACCCATTGTGACCGAGCCTTGAAATTATTGGGGCCCAGATACTAGAAAGAGGGGAGTGTAGAACTACACTCCCCTCTTTTCACCTTACCTTACTGTACCACACCTCACCATACCATACCTACCCTGTCTTACCTCACCAACCTTTGCCCAACCATACTCCATATTTATCAACCCTCCCACAAAAGCTCACGCCAATGGGGTGGTATGATACCATCTCTAAGTGCATTTGCGATCATTCCTCGGTGCCTGGAGTCCATTCTAGTAACGTGACACCTCCGGCATAGAGTTCTTAGTTCGCATAGTCGGTTGCCAGCCAACTTACCGGATCGAATATGATCTATATGACAATCATATAACTTTACTTTCTTGCCACAATGAATGCATTTTTCATTGTCGCGTAGCCAGACTTTTTGGCGGATATCCTTCCAAACTTCCCTACATGGTCGATGATGTGGCATCACTAACTTCCTCCTTACCTAGGAAATCAAATACTTCTACAGAATACCGACCAAAGCCAATGTTTCTGCCATCCCCTAAACCAACGAATTGCCCTGAATGAATTACTATTGAGTGCATTTCGTCTCGACTTATTAGAGTTTTATCCCATATTATTGTAAATGTCGACTGCCATCCCGCAGATAATGCTACGCGATAACGGATATTTCGTGCCTTAGTGATTGGTTGTTTAACTCCTCGTACATCAAGATAAACGTCGTCATCTATACGATTAATAAGCTCATTTATATTTTCGGGAACAAAGCGGTTAAATAAAATGTGTTCATCGTAAACCAGTAGACACGCAGCCAGCCTTGTAGCATGACCACCGCGTGAACCGAAAGCGATTTTAGCACCGCCACGGAAATTAGCCAAAATATATTCAGAAGGAACGTACACTTGGCGATCAGCTGTCATTAGTACTGTACGTTTCCATTCCTCAGGGTCATGTCCAGCTACACCCGTTCTCTCCCTACGTTCCAGTGGAATCGCATCGGGACCAAAATGATGAATTAGCATGGGGCGCGTTCCTCGGATAGTCACTGTAGCACGGATGATATTTGACATAGTTTTCCCTCCATAAGATATTAGATTCACCCAAAGTTTTGAAAGATGGGCTTGGTTAAATGTTGACTATAAGTCACATTAAAACAAGTATAACCATATATTATTTTACTAAACATGATCTGTATAGAATCTAGGTTATTGTGATTGATGGATAATTAGGGATTATTCAGTCTTTCGATTATAGAGAGTAGTTACAATAAGGACACACGAAATAAATGCACGATTTTATTAGTGAATCGTCGTAGTTTTTTTATCTACAAACTTTGGATTAAGAACAAGGATAAATATCTCATCGAGGGTATATTAAGCAAAAACAAGATTGAATGGTACAAACATATCCGACAATCCACGAACGCAAACGGTCTTGATATGCCACGAAGGGAATGATGGGATTTTATTGCGAAATGCCTATTGAGAAAAGCTTATAAACGACGGGCTATTCTATTGGTACGTGGGTTATGGGCGCAAGCGATTAAGCATTCGATAACGTGGTAATCCTATAAGCATTGGGAGCTACTAATTTTGAATGATCGCCTGTGCTTATAGAACTAAAAACAATTCGGTTATTCTCAGTCGCGACTTTGTATCTAATAGAGAATTAGCGTCCTTAGACATATTGAATAACTGGTTAAGATCAAATCCAGAGTTGATGACCAGGCCTTTTTGTGTGCTGCTGGCATAGTATCGACGATGTATTGTGGACACTATTGTAATCTTTTGTACTGTAAATGTAGCCCATTTTTAATAATCAAAAAGTATTTGATTTGCGATCAGACGCCACGTTATAATACAAATGAGTGAAATAAGTAGGGCAAAGGGAAACAACCCAAGCCAGTGACGCTCCCTTACACAAATGAAGGGAGGTTACTGGCTTTTGTTTTTCCTAATAAATTAGAAAGAGGAAGATATAAATGAATTCAAATATATTACGGAGTAAAATTGAATCAAGAGTTTTCACGCATAAAACATTTTCTAACAGAGTAACATTAACATTAGAGACACCTAAAAATATAAATACTTGTATAGCTGCAGAACAATGGTTAATCAAAGAAGGTTTTCATTTGGTACCGGATTCTTCATATTGTTATGGCGATGAGAAAGATATGGAACCTCTTTATCTATATTATTCTTACAGTAGAAATATCGAGGAAACTTTCCAGAAGTATAAGATCCTTTTAAATATCAATCCTGAAAACATGTCTCAAGAACAACAGAACGAGTTTGGCCGTTATATTCAGTCTATCTATATTTTTGCAATCTCTGAAACGGGAACGATATTCATGATGTAGATCACAGTAAAAGGCTTATTTGCCACATCCGCCATAAATTCTTGTCCAAGGTTTATTACAATGTCCCCTTTGGTATGCTACCCCCAACGCATTTTGTCTTTGAGTTAAGAGCGGGTTGAGGGTGAAAGAAGGAGGGGTGTAAACAATCCTATGCGAAGAATGTTTGCGGGCAGTTATTTCCAAGACTAATCAGCCAACTCGTATTGTAGGCGTAACTATTATTACCGTAGTAAACGTAGACCACTGATGATGACAAGGATAGTACTCCCTTCGTGTCCGATGACTCCTACAGGTAGAATAATATTCCCGAAAAAATTAGACAGGACCAGCACGAGAATGACGGCAATGGCAAAAGCCACATTTTGTTTAACCACCCTAGTCGTGCGACGTCCTAAGGTAATGGCGTAAGCAACCTTAGAAATATCATCAGCCATCAAAACAACATTAGCAGTTTCCAACGCGACATCGGTTCCGGCAGCACCCATAGCGATACCCACAGCAGAAACCGCCAAGGCCGGTGCATCGTTAACACCATCGCCGACCATGGCTACTTTTCCATATTCCCCTAATTTTCTAATAATGTCTACTTTATCTTCCGGCAGCAGTTCTGAATATACTTGATCGACGCCTACCTGCTCACCTATGATTTGCGCGGTTGAAGCACTGTCGCCGGTCAGCATCACAACCTTAATACCCATTTTCTTTAGTCTTTTGATCGATTCTTTTGCTTGTGGTCGTAGGGTATCTTGTACCGCTAAAACACCGATTCGTTCTTTTTCCACCTGAACAAAGATCACTGTATTCCCTTGCTTCTCCAGTTTCTGGACAGCCTTCATTTCCTCTTTCGACAATTTTTGTCCTTCGGTCAAATCTAGTTTTCCAATTCTATGTTCCTGACCGTCCACTATGCCACGAACCCCAAGCCCTGGCACAGCTTCTAGTTTTGAAGTCGAGCAAAGTTGGATATTTTCCTCCTTTGCCTTACGGATTATTGCCTTAGCAATGGGGTGTTCTGACCAAGTTTCCAGGGAGGCCGCGATGCATAATACCTCATTTTCAGTATAGCTTCCATAAGGTACCACTTGAGTGATTCTCGGTATTCCCTCCGTGAGAGTTCCGGTTTTGTCAAAAGCTACTACGCTTACGTCACCGATAGCTTCTAGATAGGCGCCTCCTTTAAATAATATGCCATTTCGTGCTCCATTGGATATCCCAGATAAAATAGCAGGCATGATGGAGGAAACCAAAGCACAAGGAGAGGCTACGACGAGAAAGATCATCGCTTTGTAAATTGTCTCACTCCATGACCACCCTAAGACAAAGGGTGGCACGATTGAAATCAAAACTGCACCAGTGACCACAATTTTTGCATAAATACGTTCAAAACGCTCCATGTATAATTGACTGGGGGGTCTTTCACTTTGAGCCTCCTGAACAAGATGAATTATTTTAGCAAGCAACGTTGCCTCTGCGGGTTTGGTCATTTCGATGACTAAAGCTCCCTGTCCGTTCATGGTTCCGGCAAAAACCTCATCACCTGGAATTTTGTCCATGGGCATCGATTCTCCAGTAATAGATGCCTGATTCACAGAAGAATATCCCTCATGCACAAGCCCATCCGCCGCAATCCTTTCTCCCGGTCTCACCAGCAAACGGTCGCCTTGCTGCAATTCCTCGACTCGAACTCGCTTTTCCACGTTTCCTTGTAACACAATCGCCTCTTCCGGGCGTAGTTTCATTATGGCCTTAATTTCATCATTCGTTCGCTCCAAAGTATATCCTTCTAAAGCACCACTCAGTGAAAAGATTAGAATTAAAATAGCCCCGTCTCTCCAAAATCCGATACTGGCTGCACCAATAGCCGCTACGACCATGAGCAAATCGACATCGAAATCATTTTCTTTAATCAGGGTTTGCAGACCTTCCCAGGCTTTTTGATATCCACCTATTGCATAGGTCAATACGTAGAATGGAATTTCTAGCTGAGTATGACCATATCTGCCAGAATACCAAGCCAGGATAATTAATCCAAAGCTGAGGGCTGTAACAATCAACCCTTTATGTCGCGACCAAAGGATATCCCAAGATGTTCTCATGTCAGTTGCTCCTCTAATTTCTTCTTTTCACATAACCACCTAGTAACGCTGTATGTAACCTCTAGCCCTCTTATTGTAAATCCTTTCAAATTGATGGATCGTTAATACGAAATTTCCTGCGTTCTAAAAAGTTTCAACATTAATCTTTTTCAAGATGTGCAAAAATTGCTTGATTTCATCGTCACTCAAAGTAGAGGTCATTTGCTCTGTCAGGCGTAAATGGTAGTCATGATGTTCCTCAAAGGCCTGCTTTCCTATATCTGTTAAACTGATGAGATTAACGCGCCTATCTTCTTTTGTCAATTCACGCCGTGCAAAATTCTTCTTTTCTAAACGATCCACTGTTACTGTAGTAGTTCCTGTCGTTACTCCCAGTTTCTGAGCCAAACCTTTCATATTCATTTTTTCATTTTCACCAAGGACTTCTAAGGCATGTGCTTCAGAAACCGTTACCTCACTGGATCGCACGATTGAATTTTCCCAAGAAGAAAATCCATTGTAAAACGCTAAGAGTTCATGGGTTAACTCCTCATTGATAGACACTGATACTCCTCCTCTAAATATTGTAAGAAACTAATAAAGTTCTATATTAATAATGTTTGATACTCAAGATATATAGTAACAAAAATGCGCTACGGTTACAAGAGGGTTAGCGAAGACATTGGTACTCTAAAAACTTTTCTTCTCAAAATACCCCACCCTAGTTAGATTCAATAATAACACTCACGTCGATTTACTATACTGTTTGCCTCAGGTTTTTCCTATTCGGCTCAGGCTAATCCTTGGGCATGGACCTGGGCAATAGAGATTCACTGCTTGAAGAATTTGATAATGAATATTCAATGAGTTGGTGAGAAGATAGAAATTCTCACACCAACTCATTTTATTACTGAGTGAAGGGTGGATTGAGAGTGGAGGAAATAGTTAACTGTGAGTCAGAATGGGAAATCAGTATAAGCGGTGTCTAAGGAAAGGGTACTGAAGCACAAGTCCGTTTAAGCCAGTGTTACAGTATGAAAGCCACCCAGAAACCAGCAACTTTTATAACCTAATCGAAGGATTCATCACTGGGATATAAATTATTTTGTGCAAATGGAAATTCCGCATGAAAAAATCGGTTAAACGGACAGTCTGGAAAAATACCAAAAATTAGTTTATTGACAAACGGAACTAGTCAAGGTAGGATATTGGTAATGATAATCGTTATCATTACCAATACATAGAGAATGGAGCGAAAATATGTTTAATGTGTTCATTATTTGCTTACGCGAGGGAGCCGAAATCGCAATTGTCCTCGCAATTATCCTTGCATATCTCAAACAATTAGGACAAATGAAGGAAACAGGAAAGGTGTGGCTTGGGGCAGGAACGGCAGTATTGATCAGTATAATTGTAGCGGTAGGGATTTTTTTTGTACTGGGAACGACGGAAGTCGAAGGGTTTCAAGCTGTCTTGGAAGGAACACTTAAAATCGTTGCCGTCATTATGCTCACTTGGATGACAATTTGGATGAAACGACAGGGTGGAGATATCGGCGGAGAGTTAAAACGGCAAATACAAGCGGCGTTAAGTCATGGCTCAGTCTGGACATTAGCTTCATTAGCCTTTGTCTCTGTAATTAGAGAAGGCATCGAGACTGTGTTATTTGTAGTAGGTTCAGCACAAGAAACATCAGCATTTGCCACTGTAAGTGGTAGCGTATTAGGATTTGGTGTAGCAGCTATCCTAGGATATATCCTATATCGAGGAACACATCGTCTTCCGCTAAAATCATTCTTTACGGCAATGAGTGTACTTCTTATTGTCATGGCAGCAGGGCTTTTATCCGGGGGAATTCATGAATTTCAAGAACTGCATATGATTCCGCTAGGGATTGAACAAGTTTGGAGTTCCAAGGGACTTTTGGATCAAGAATCGACGATAGGAAGCCTACTAAAAGCGATTTTTGGATACTCGGACAGCCCCAATTTGATCCAAGTGCTTGCATATATAACGTATTTGACGGGTGCTCTCTATGCTTATTTTAAGCCTGAGAAACTCCATAATAATTAAGAATACAATAACAATTAGATAAAAAGGCCTAGGAATAATACAAATACCTAATGGGTAGACAATTTCAATAAGTCTATTCTATAGGGTATTTTTTTTCTCATTTCATATAATAATATTCTCATTTGCTAGATCGGATAATATCTCAATACGAGATTAAGTTTGATAAGTGAATGAAAATGGGTTTTGTATAAGTATAGAAAGGGGAAAGCCGTCCTATAATGGTATGCTCGGCTTTTCTGATTTTTTGCCTGGAAACAGAGTGGCACATGCCCTCTAGGACTTTTTCCTTCCTAATAACTGGATTAATAAGACGGATAATTAGTACCACTATAATAGTGACTATGGTGATGCACCATCGCTGTTGTGCCTCTGTGATAATGCACATGGGAACCATTAGCCAGATAAAGTGTAGAGGAGAGGGGGGAGTAAAACCTTCTGAGGCACTACATACACAGATATGCCGATAGCAAACCTAAATTAGAAAGACTATTTCACAGTATGATATTCAGACATACAATATAATAATAATCGTTAAAATCTAAAGCTAGGGAGGATTATCATGTCGAGAGATGAATTGGTTTATATAAAAACGGGAGAGACTGGTAGCATAATAGCTACAGTAGGGTATATTCTTCTGGTGATCTCTTGTTTACTATCAGAGAGAATCGAAATCCTTAAAAGATTCGGTATTAAAGATAATAGAATAGACCCAGCCAAAATAACTGCGGTTTCAGCGTGATCAGGGTAGTTGGCATAGGAATCTTAGCCTTTAATAACGCTGGTCGTCTTAGGGACATGTCCAGCGAAGAAGAAATCGGGCCACAATTACTTGTTACTGTTGGAAACTGGGTATTGTTAATAGGGATTATCTTAGTAGCTATTGGCTCTCAAAAGAAGGCTCAGCAGCCAGGTCAAAAATATATACTTGGATAGCCTATAGATTTATCGTTTATTCAAATAAATCTAGGTATAGAAGTAAGTATCTTATTTCTATGAAGAGTTCGATGAAGAAATATTTAATGCGTTGTTTGAGAAGATAGAAATCCTCACACCAGCGGGATGAAGGTGGTGGCTTTTATCGGGCTTTTTGTTGTTTTTGAAGGTTATTGTAACTAAGGCAGGAAAGCCGATCTCCATCTTCCGGCCCTATGAAAATTGGTTCATAAAAAGTTAATTTACAGAATTCACATAACATAGCAAAAGGCAATATGTTTTGATTCCCTTACCATAAAAGTATAAAAATGAAGGTTGCCTGACGGCAACCCTTAACCAAACTCTTTTATTTCCATCAATGTAAGATCAAGCAAATAACCAGGCGGAATGCCGGGCTTTTACAATAGAGCCTTTTTGTTACTGCATGCAGGAAGGCATACCTCCAGTGCACATTCTTTGCACACATTTAAGGCTTCCATGCCTTTCTCAATACTGGCTTTAGAGACTTTAAGCTCGGAAATCTTATCTTCAATTTTCTTTAATTGTTTTTCCAACAAAGAATAACTTGCCCTTATTCTTTGTATCTTGCTTTCCCCGGGTTCAGAATTGTCAATTAATACTTGTATTTCTTCCAAAGGTAAGCCAAGTTCTTTAAAACGTTGAATGAACTGGAATCGATTCAGATCTTGTTCCGTATATAACCTAAACCCTCCGGGGCTGACTTCTGTCGGGGATAGTAGCCCTAATTCTTCATAATAGCGAATTGTACGCACTGTTACCCCGGCTCTTTTTGCCAATTCCCCAATTTTTAATAAATGCTTCTTTTCCTGGTTCATGTTAATCATTCCATTCATACTGCTCTTCGAGATCATATTGTAACCAAGAGGTATATGTAGTATAGCATATGGAACTAATGGTTTCCAAGAACGGTAATTGACTTGGTATAAGTACCTTTTTCTCGGCTCGAACCAATCATTTCCATTCGTATTAGCCGTGAATTTGTTTTAAAATATAGCTTAGTATAGCACACCCTTCTCGAATTGATTAGAGTAACGAGTGAATGGGAAATATTAAAGGCTTTGTACATATTGACGTTAACGTAAGGATAAAGATATAATGAATTTAACGTGCAATCAGAACGTTTGTACATGTGAGTGTAAATGTTATTTACAGTTCTTTTGCCTTAAGGTTGAATTTGTGCTTTCATTACAAATGAAAGGAAGGATTGCTTTTGATTCTCGGGATTAGTGCCAGTGCAAGAAAAGATGGAATTACCAGTGCAGCAGTTAAAGCAGTTCTTCTGGCGAGTGAGATGGAATACGACTATGTTTCATTAACTGGTAAAAGAATCAACGGATGTATTGGATGTACAAGGTGTGCAACTGATAATTTTTGCAAAGTTAAGGATGACTGGAACGAAATCGGAGAAAAGATGCTCAAAGCTGAGGCAATAGTATTTGGAGCACCTAACTATTATGGGACGATTAATGCCCTTGGCCACGCCTGTCTGGAAAGGACATTTTGTTTCCGGCACAGAGATGTATTTAGTTTGAAGGATAAGTTAGGCCTAGTTGTGAGCGCGGAATATAGCAGAGAGACTGGAAATTCCGTTCAGACATTTATTGCTAAGATGATGCAATCAAATAAGCTGGAGATAGTTGGTTCAGTTGTGGCTCATGGCTATTCCCAGTGTTACACTTGTGGGTATGGGGAAAACTGTAGTGTTGGTAATGTTGTTAAGGACCACGGATTTCTCGACGAGATTAAGAGTGAACATTGTCCTCCCCGTTTTGATGAACAAAAGGACGCAATCGATCAAGCTTATAGGGCAGGCAAACTATTAGGCTTCACACTTAGGAATAGAGTAGTGGGTTGATGTTTATACCCTATTAATTCTTGTTTAAGGAGAGAAAAAATGGCCAATTGGAAAGAAAAATTTCTTCAGATTTTCACAATGATTTCCGCCGCTTTTGGATGTCTTGCCTGAACGCTTCCGGCGTTAGTAATACCGCTCGGTCTGGGCGGTTCAATGTTTTCAACCTTATCATTCTTTGCCAGATATCAGTGGACGTTTATCAGCATAAGTTTTATATTTTTAGGAATAGCCCATTGGGTTACCTGGAAAAGGCGATCCTTAGTCCATGGTAAACAAAGAATTATATTGTGGATAGCAACAGGATTAACTTTAGCGAGTTTCACGTATTCCCTCTTTTCTCTTGGCTTGTTATAAATGGCACTAACATCACTAAATAGCCAAAGACAACAATACTTTTAGGGAGCTGCAGATATGAAGAAAGTATTTTTTTCGGTCATATTGATTAGCCTATTATCACTGATAATAGCAGGGTGTGCCAACCAAAATACCAGTAATAATAGTAGTAATCAAGTAAAGTCCATCTCGGTTGCGGAATTAAAAAAACAATTAAATGATGGAATCGCTAATAATACGTTAATTGTTGATTTAAGAGAGCCTGTTTTATATAACAATGAACACATACCCGGTGCCATTCTGATACCATTTGCTGATTTTGAGAAGCAATATACTCAACTTGATAAAAATAAAAGGATCATCTTAGTCTGTCATACAGGGCCAATGGGGGACGCCTCTGGTCAGTTCCTCAAATCGAAGGGGTATGAACAAGTTCTAAATTTAGATGGCGGGATGCAAGCTTGGGATAAAAAATCGTGAGTTACAAAAAAATGGCAGCGTACAACGAGTTGATTTGTATGGCTGATAACGAGAAGTATATTTGAATAATTGTTGTTGAAAAAGAGTAGGCTTGAGCCTACTCTTTCCATGTAAAAGGCAGTTTCCTAATTTCGCCGGGGTTTTGGATATCAACTAAAGGATTCAGGGTAGCTTTAAATACTTGGTTCTGGGTCTCGGCATCGGACGCCTTACCAGTAACACGACCTAGTGGGAAATGAACATAAACAGTACGAGGAGGGGATACTTTTGCCGTAATCCCTTGCATCAGGGAAATACTAATCGTACTTAAGCCAATCTCTTCAAATTCACGCTGGATCAATCCCACGGATTGATGACATAGGGGTCAGCCAGGAGTTAGAACGACGGCATCCATTTTATGTAATATCTGGATAAAATAGTTCCAAATAGTTATAAATACAAGGAAACAAATCGTTTAGAGTCGATCCGTTTCCTTGTATTTATAAAGTAAAGCTTGCACAAGTTTATATTGGGTTACGTACCGTATATTGGTATCTATCTAAACTGGTGGTGATAAACAGAAAATGCCAAACTATTATCTTGCGTTAGGAGATTCTATTACAGCCGGGTACGGTGTCGGTAACCGGAATTTTGCCTACCAACTCCCATGGGGTCTTGGTTATGTTGAATCATTTTGCGAACTGTGTTATCAATAGCTGCAATGTGATCTGCATCAAAAGCTGACGTAAGCCCAGTGTGTACGATAAAAATCCAAATCCCAGTAATTGCGGATATTGTTATATATTTAGCAACATCATTGTTAGGCCTAAAAGATGTAGCCCAGTTACTGCCATACCATAACGCAGCCACTGAGGGCTACTTTTCTCTGCCTGAGTGATATCTTTCAACTTTTTCTTCCTCCTGATCCACTGTTTATGAAAAGAACGTTAACCAGATTCGGTTTAGGAATACAAAAATAAAAACCCTTCATCATAGAAGGGAAAAAGTTTAACATGTATCACACAACAAGAGTTGACCTATCGACACAAGTATACACCCCCTAACATTCCCGTAGGTAGCTTTCACCTTAGAATAAGCAGGTCTCCTGGCTTAAGATCATCATCAACTCACGTCTTCCCAGATGAATTCCAGTGACATGGTGTGAGTTGATTCCCTTTTACAGTGGCGGGTACCGTGTCAGCTTTCAACTGACTTTCCTTTTCAATTCCTTCCCTCAAGAAGGAATCACTTATTCTAAACTATTTAGTTTTTTCAATAATACCATGAGGTAAGTAAGTTGTATAGTGACCAATACGAGGATACATTAAAAATTGTAAACAAAGTTTGGCTAAGATGAGTGATACACCTCTAAATTCATGAGAAATTCACAACTTTTTCATGAGAAGATCGTATCCCTGAGTTACACTAAGGACATAGAAGATCAGTAAATTGAATGAAGCAAAGCTACAAAACTTCAAAATGAAGATTAAATTAGGGGGAATATATAATGAAAAAATTTGGTAAAAGGATCACTGCCATCTTAGGAACCGCAACGTTAGCAGTAGGGGTTATGGCTTTACCAGCTCTAGCAGGAACGACTTCTCAACAAGGCAGCGGATGGGTGGGTCAAATGCAAGGATTTATGCAGCAAACCTTTTCACAAGGTCAACATCAATCATTAATGAATTCGACGGCCATGCAAGATCTCTATAATTCAGCGGGGATGCAGAACGCCATGCAAACAGGAGATGTTAAGGCGATGCAAGGTCTTATGAATTCTGACCCTAATGTTAAGGCCCAAATTGGACAAGACAATCTTAATAAGATGAACCAATTTATGAGTCAATCAGAAGGAAACATGATGACCAATGGAAGTAGTGCTACCAGTTCTGGAATTACGATGATGAACGGAAATAGGAGTCTGAACAAGAGTGGCAATATGATGTAATTACCTAATTTAGCTTAATAACTAATGAGAGGGGGAATCACAAATGATGTTTGGTTTAATTATTCTAGTCTTTGTAGCGTATTATTTCTTTAACTCATCCAATGCCGGAGGGGCGTGTCGCACGAACCATGAATCTCAGTTGCATACTCCAATGGATATCTTAAATGATCGATATGCCCGGGGCGAGATTAATAGTGAGGACTATCATGAGAGAAAACAAGAATTGTCGGGACAAAAGCAGACTATATCTATTAAAAAGCTATAATTTAGTTCTTGGATTGATTTGAATAGAAATTAACTTTTGGTAAAGATTATTTTCTAGCTGTAATTTGTTAAAAATAATTTGAAGGAGGAATTTACATGATGGGTGGATGGGGAAATATGATGGGTGGTTGGGGAAACGGTGGATACGGATATGGCGGCTATGGAGGCGGCGGATATGGATGGATGGGAATGATCATGCCGCTTATCTTCGGAATAGGGATCATTCTATTGGGCATCTATTTGTTTCGTCGTAACACATCTCAAGTTCATACAGGTGGATTGGGTAGGCATAATAGTGGCTTAGACATCCTGCGTGAACGCTATGCACGTGGAGAGATCGATTCAGCGGAATATCAAATTCGCAAACAAGATTTAGAAGGGAAATAAGTATAAATTATATTTCAAAAGGGCAGTAGCTCAATAAAGGGTGAACTGCCCTTTAACATTTTTCTTAGGAGGGAAGGATAAAGTTGCGGCAAGTTTTATTCAGCATCGGTGGATTCCCTTTAAGATCCTATGGCGTAGTGGTTGTTTTGGCAATCATTATCGGTTTTGGGGTTGCTTATCATCTTGCTTCTTCGGAAAAAGAATATCGCCAACATCTCTTGGATTTGGTGGTCTACGCGGTGATTGGGTCAATTATCGGAGCACGCCTTTGGCAAGTCTTTTTCTACGAATGGGGTTATTATTCCCTCCATCTTGCCGAAATCTTTATGATATGGCTTGGAGGCATGGCAATTCAGGGAGCTTTGGTGGGGGCTTTTATTGTAGGATGGATTTACACTCGTAAGTATCAATTCGATTTTTGGAAAATGGCGGATATTGCTGCTCCTGGGATTATCTTGGGTCAGGCAATTGGAAGAATTGCTTGTTTTCTTAATGGAGATGCTTTCGGTCGCCCAACCAACCTAGGTTTTGGCTTGGTTTATCCTCAAGGTACTCCGGCTTATGCAGCCTATGGCAGTCAACCCCTATGGCCTGCAGAGGTGTGGGAAGGGCAATGGGACATGATCGTTTTTGCTCTGATCATCATCCTTTCACGTTGGCGCAAATGGCCAAAGGGCATCCTCTTTCTAACCTATATCGTTCTATATTCATTGGGACGGTTTGGCTTAGAATTTATGCGAGGGGATGGCGCACGTTATCTATTCAATTGGACATCAGCACAATGGAGTAGTATAGGTATGATAGTTATTGCTCTTGTTTCTGCCGCTGTTTTGACGTCAAGGAGTATCATGGAAAAATAAATCCGAGATTAAAGGAGGTCGCTGTTTATGTGGCAGTTCTTAAGTCAATATGGATGGTATTTGTTTATATTTGGGATGATGATCTTGATGCATCGTCGGGGTATGGGAGGGTGCTGTGGAGGGCATCAGCAGGATCAAAATGGGCAACACCATCAACATGATATTAAACAACCAATACCCTTTGAACAAAAGAAGTGATTCAAAAGATAGCTTACGAAAGGACGAATATTTATGCTTGTTTTGAAGGGAATAGAATCAAACGGCATTGTTTTGGTTTGGCTTTAAAGGTCATCTTTTTGGCGGAATTGCCTTAATGGTTCTTTTAGCTCTTAGCCCAATTTACCTCCGCATCCATACGCCTAGTGCAATGGTCACTAGTTTGACCGTAGGCGGGCTATGGGCTTTAGTATGCGTTTTTGGTATACGGCAACGATTCGTGTAAAATGGCGCAACAACCATAAATACCACTTTCGGAATCCTGCCAACATTTTGAAATAGTATATACTATGATATATTCTGGATGCAGCAAGCCAATTTCCTTGAAGTATTTATAATGCGACGTTGAAATATTATGTTATGAAAATTTGATTTTGAACTAGTACTTTTAAGTTAAATGATAACCCCTATCTTGAATCGTTGAATCAGCTTTTCATGGTTTCTTTTGCCCAGTTACATTGGAAGGAATATCCGTTGCTAATATATTAGAAATATGCTACCATTGTAACTGATAATGAATATCAATTACAATGGAGGGGCAAGATGTTACAAGATGAATCAATAGCTTATGAATGTGTACCGCAAAAGTCATTTACAAAGAACAGATGGTTATTTTTACTTGCAACAATTGGACCAGGTCTAACAGTTATGTTGGCGGATACAGACGCGGGTTCCATAATAACTGCCGCACAATCAGGAGCTCAGTGGGGATACAGATTACTGGTTTTACAATTGATACTTATTCCAGTTTTGTACTTTGTTCAAGAATTAACAACTCGTCTAGGGATAACTACTGGCAAAGGTCATGGACAACTAATACGAGAGGAGTTTGGAACAAAGTGGGCGTGGGTTTCAGTGGCAACACTTTTAATAGCCGCTATAGGAGCTCTCGTAACTGAGTTTTCTGGAATTATTGGGGTAGGTATGGTTTTTGGAGTCTCTAAGTGGGTAACAGTTCCACTAGTTGCCACAATATTGATATTAATATCCTGCACAGGTAAATATAAACGCGTAGAGTTTATTGCAATTCTGGTTGGTCTTTTTGAAATAGTATTTATTCCAGCAGCTTTATATGCAAAACCTGATTTTGGAGCAATTGCGACTGCCTTTATAGGGAAGCAACCTTTCAATAATAGTTCTTATTTGCTACTTGTTGCTGCTAATGTTGGCGCTGTCATCATGCCTTGGATGATTTTTTATCAACAAGGAGCCGTAATAGATAAAGGATTGAGCCATGAATCTATAAAGTATAGTAGAATTGATACATTCTTTGGTTCAATAATTACTCAAATTATTATGGCGGCAGTTTTAATATTAACTGCTGCTACTATCGGTAAAGTTAACCCGGATACGGCTCTTGATAGTATTCAACAGATAGCAAACGCACTTACTCCCTTTCTTGGCAATTTTATTGGAAAAGTATTATTCGCGGTTGGGTTAACAGGTGCTGCGTTAATTGCTTCAATTGTTATTTCCTTGTCAATGTCTTGGGCGTTAAGCGAAGTCTTAAGTGTACCATGTAGCCTTAATAATACATGGAAACAAGCACCAGTGTTTTATGGTGTCTATATTGGTGGGATTATTATCGCTGCAATATTAGTGCTGATAGGAATTCCGTTGATACCTCTAACTGTAGCGGTTGAAGTTATGAATTCTTTACTTTTGCCCATAGTTCTTGGATTTTTGTTGGCACTCGGATGGAGAGCTCTTTCAGAGCGTTATAAATTAAGAAAATGGGAAAAAATCGTTCTTGTTTTTATCTATATCCTTGTATGTTCTCTTGGATTATTAACTATATTTGAATTATTCAAGTAACAGTTACCAGTATGATCCGATAAGTTTGTCTATTAGTAAATCGGATTGATTAGGGGTCCCGCCAACATTCGAAAATATACGCCAAAACATGTTTGAGAAGCAGAAAGGTAATTTCCTTACGCTAAGGAAATTACCTTTCAATTATTTAATAATGGCCTATGAATTCTATTTTTCCTCCGGTTTACTTGAATTACTTAAATCGGAAACCACAAACATTACAAACGTAAGAAATTTAACTTTCTCATAAACATATAGTATAATAATCAAGTGACTATTTGACTATATAAGGAGATGTATAGAGTGGTTGAGTCACGGGATACGCTAATGACGGATGTTCCAGTTTGTCAAATCAATTGTATCCATGAAGAAGTGGTTAATAGCCTCAGGTCCGACGTAAATCGTATCGAAGGAATTGCGGTTATTTTTAAGGCTCTTGCAGATGATACCCGTTTAAAGATTGTCTATGCACTTAGCCAGGCTGAGCTCTGTGTATGCGATGTTGCCGCCTTGATTAACAGTACAAAGTCGACTGCATCATATCATCTTCGGTTGCTCAACCACATGGGCTTAGCCAAATTCAGAAAGGATGGCAAACTCGTTTACTATAGACTTGCGGATCAACATATTGGGAACCTAGTAAGTGAGATGATAAAGGCAAGGAGTGTAAAAGAAAATGACTGACACTTTCGTTTTTCGCGTCGAAGGAATTACCTGAATGGACTGTGCCGCTAAATTTGAAAAAAATGTGGCGGCTCTCCCTGGCGTGTCCGGGGCTCAGTTGAATATTGCTACCCGTAAATTAACCGTGGATGGCGCGGCAAACTTAGAGTTAATCCGACTGGAAGGAAAAAAGGAAAATTACTCTATTTACTCAGAGACTGAACAGCAAGAGCAAAAGAAATCTAAGGTCAATTGGGAGTTTATACGTGCAATCGTAGCGGCGGCCTTCTTAGCAATTGGGTTTATTATGGATAAAAGTGGAGCCGCTTTTGCTATAGTCATCCCACTTTACCTGATCGCGATGCTTTTTGGCGGTTGGGGTAATTTCAAAAAAGCATTCTATTCACTTCAACAGTTTGATTTTAATATGAGCGTTCTCATGAGTGCGGCCATTATTGGAGCTATTGCCATTTCTCAATGGGAGGAAGGTGCAGTTGTCGCTTTACTCTATGCGGTTTCGGAGTTATTAGAATCATGGACGATGGATCGTGCTCGTAGGTCGATTCGCGAGTTAATGGACATCGCACCCAAAGAAGCGAGAGTCATCCGTGCCACTGGTGAAGTCAAAATTCCGGTTGAGGACATTCAAGTCGATGATGTGGTTGTGGTGTTGCCCGGAGAAAAAATCCCTATGGATGGGACTATCGCCAAAGGTGAAACTGCAATCAATCAGTCAGCGATTACAGGCGAATCTGTTTCGGTGGAAAAGTGGCCTGGAGATGAAGTATTTGCCGGAACTCTAAATACACATGGTGCGTTAGAGATAAGAGTTACCAAACTCGTCAAAGATACGACAATTGCTAAGATTATTCATCTCGTAGAAGAAGCACAAACGAAGCGAGCACCGGCTCAAGCCTTTGTTGAGCGCTTTGCTACCATATATACACCGGATAGTATTAGCTTTAGCGGTAGCTATAGTCCTTTTCCCTCCTTTACTAATGGGCTATGCTTGGCAGCCATGGATTTATCGTGGCCTTGCCTTGCTCGTGGTTTCCTGTCCTTGTGCGCTTGTCGTATCGACACCCGTTGCAATTGTTAGTGCGATTAGCAACGCTGCACGCAACGGTGTTCTAATCAAGGGCGGTACCTACCTTGAACAAGCTGGATCACTTAAGGCTATTGCCTTTGATAAGACTGGAACTCTCACTATGGGCGAACCTACTGTAACAGACGTAATTACTATAAATGAACATACTAATGATGAAGTCCTTCAAATGGCCGCGAATTTGGAAATTCGTTCAGAACATCCATTAGCTGTAGCCATTGTGAACAAGGCAAAATCAGAGGGGATTGTACCCGAACCCATTGAAGGCTTTAGTACGATAACTGGCCGTGGTGCCCAAGGAATCTGTCAAGGTAAAACTGTTTATATTGGTAATGTTCGGCTTTTCACGGAAAAAGGAATTAAGATAGACTCCATTTTAGCCATCGTTGAACGACTACAAAGCGAAGGCAAGACAGCCATGATTATGGGTACCCCAGAGAGTTTCATTGGGATTATTGCAGTGGCAGACACGGTTCGTGACATTAGTAAAGCAGCAATAGTCTCTCTCAAGCGGATGGGAATACATCCGGTAATGTTGACGGGAGATAACAACGCTACAGCTCAGGCTATTGCAAAAGAAGTGGGTGTGGAGGAATTTGAGGCAGACTTGTTACCCCAGGAAAAAGTCAGTGCCATCCAAAATCTATTAGATAAATACGGAACTGTTGCAATGGTCGGCGATGGTATTAACGATGCCCCGGCATTAGCTACCGCCACTGTTGGAGTAGCGATGGGAGGAGCAGGCACGGATACTGCATTGGAGACTGCAGACATCGCTTTAATGGCAGATGATCTTTCCAAATTGCCTTTTACCATTAGTTTAAGTCAAGCTGCTCTAAAAATAATTAAACAGAATATTGGATTTGCTCTATTCATAAAAGTAGTGGCTATCATTGCTGTTTTCCCCGGTTGGTTAACTCTATGGCTTGCAATTTTGGCAGACATGGGAGCGTCCATCCTGGTGACCTTAAATGGCATTCGATTAATAAGGATTAAACCAGACAGAAAATAACTTGCGTAAATCTAGAATATAACATAAGCCCAGTCGGCTTATGTTATATTTTCTTATGTTACAAAAATGTTAGAATCTCAATGCTGTCACAACTATGGTATTAGGGTACAATTGATATAAATAGCTTTTAGTTAAAGGAGTTGTAGATTAATGAGAAGTCTTAAAAATCTGCTCGTAATCGGCGGCCTTATCGTATTTGCCGTTATTGGAATAACTACGGTTCGAAGTATTGCTGCTCCAGCTCCGTGGGAACAGTCTTGGCCATCCAATACTGCTCAAAATCAGGCTCAGACTACGCAAAAAACCTTAGTTAAACATCCACCACAAGTCCAAGCGAATGCTCCACTGTCAGAACCAGATTCTACTTCATCGGTTGCATCTAACTCTTCCCCATCTAATTCACAACAGACATTCGCTTTAGTTAAGCCGGGTAATTCTTCAACCCCTTCGTCTGCTCCGCCGACAGTAACAAATAAAACCTCCTCAATACAGCCCGTTTCTTCCCAAACAGTGGCACCAACCCCTGGTACAACCACACCAGGTAACCAAAAGGGTGGTTATTGGTGCAGACCAATGGGGTCAGACTTTCGCCCGTCTTATAGTTGGTATTCTAGCAATTGGAACAACGGGTCCGAGTCGGGAACTTACGGGCATCGTTAATAAGCTCAGGAGAATGTTATAAATCCGACCGAGCAAGTGGAGGAACTCTGATGAGAAATAACGTCTTGATTGCGGACGATGATGAACGGATTCGAGAAATCGTGAAGCTCTATCTGGAAGCAGACGGTTTGGTGATATTCGAAGCTTCTAACGGAAAACAGGTGCTTGATCTGGTGCGCAATCATTCCATTGATTTGATTCTTTTAGACTTGATGATGCCAGAACTGGACGGATGGACCGTGTGTAAGATTCTCAGGAAGGAAACCCAGATTCCAATTATTATGTTAACTGCTAAAGGTGAAGAAAATGATCGTGTATTAGGTTTTGATTTAGGGGCGGATGATTACGTTGTCAAACCGTTTAGTGCCCGTGAATTGGCAGCACGGGTCAAAGCCGTTCTTCGGCGGCTTGATGTTGAACAAATCAACGAACATATGATTGTTTATCCGGGTCTTAAAATTAACCGAATCAGAAGAGAAGTAGAAGTAAACGGTACACTTGTTAAACTTACCACTAAGGAATTTGATCTGTTGCTCTGCCTAGTGCAAGACCCTGGTCACATTTATAGCCGTGATCAATTGCTAAATCTTGTATGGGATTACGATTACTGTGGTGACTCCCGTACAGTGGATACACACGTTAACCGACTGAGATCGAAACTGGACGAACAAGCAGGGTACAGCGATTTTATTCAAACGGTTAGAGGGGTGGGTTACAAATTCGAATTAAATGGTCACTCCGCAAAAGTCTAATCACAAAGTTATGGTTAGCGATGGTTTTCTTAGTGTTAGGGGTTTTTTTAGTTTCTGTAGTTATTCAGGCTCGGGAGATTCGCACGGTTAGCTACGATCAACAAGCCCGTTTTTTTATCTACGAGGCTGAAGAAGTTGTAACTATTTATAACGATCGTCAATCAACCAATGACTCATCTTTAAAGGAACGGTTGGGCATTCTCAGTAATTTTCTTAATGCTGATATATTGATTATTGATGCAGGCGGCAACAAAGTGTATGAGGGAAATTCCTGTGAAATTCAATCCTCATTATTTGGACAATCTGCTTTTAAAAATAAGGTATTGAGTGGCAATAACGTCGTCTTTGCAGGCCGCGTCAACGGTTATAACCAAGACGTTTTTCTGGCTGCCGTTCCTATGATCAAGGATGGAAAGGTTGCAGGGGCGGTGGCGATCTGCAGTCCGCTGACAGCGATTAGTCAGCATATCAACAGCATGTTGTTAATCACTCTCAGTGGTGCATTGCTCGGAATTGCCCTAGCTACGATAATCAGTGTGTTTATATCGAGGAAATTAGTGCGGCCTCTGGTCAAGATGGAGGAAAACGCGAAGCTCATCGCTTCCGGTGAATTCAGACGGGAAATTCCTGTTGAATCAGAGGATGAAGTTGGACGATTAGCTAGCAGTTTTAACAGTATGTCCAAACAATTGGACCAGAAAATCCAAGCAATTGAGCAATTAAGTAAACAAAGGCAGGCGTTGCTGTCTGACGTTTCTCACGAACTCCGCACCCCTTTGACAGTCATCAAGGGATATTCTGAAGCTGTTCTTGATGGATTAGTCCGTTCTAAGGAGCAACAAGAATTATACTTACAAAATATTTCCGATGAATCTGCTCGCCTGAAACGTTTGGTAGATGATTGGCTTGACCTGCAAACCATGGACACGGACAAAGCCTTTGACAACATGGAATACGTTGTATTGAACAAATTAGTTCTCGTCTCAGTCGAACGTTTTAAACATTTAGCAGAGAACAAAGGAGTAAGAATCGATACTTGTGTACCTGAAGATACAATCACAATTTCAGGAAATATTGACCGGTTGAAACAAGTCCTAACGAACTTGCTTGATAATGCAGTAAATCACTCAAATGGTAAAGTTATTGTTGAACTAGGACTTGAATCTGCACAAGCCTATATAACCATTAAAGATGACGGCCCTGGAATTCCCCCATCAGAGTTAGATAACATTTGGGATCGTTTTTATAAAGTTGACAAGTCAAGGTCCAGACGCGGTACGGGCACGGGATTGGGATTATCAATTGTTAAACAGATTGTGGAGAAGCATGGTGGGAAGGTTACAGCTGATAGCCGATTAGGATTGGGGTCAATTTTTACCGTTTATTTACCCTCTGGAGAATTGGCAGGATTCTGATGAAACAAGGTTTGTAGCATTAGGATGTTACAACGAGTGCTGTTAAGAAAAATACTAATCAGTATTAAGCAAGTTAAACGGTCGGTACAAATCGACCGCTTTTATCAACATGGCCTGACTTCTTTAACATAAATGTTAAAAATCTGTGACGTGGGCGTAAAATTACAGCTCTATACTATTAATAACATTGTTGAAAGGAGAGAACAGAATGAATCTAAATTTATCTAAAATAGCCCTTGTACTTTTCGGAAGTGTTACCCTACTTACAGTAGGGGCACCTATTGCCTCAGCATCTCCAGCCTATCCGAAAATATATCGGACGACTCAGCCTGCAGGCCAAAATCAACCTGTGTCAGACACACAACAATTTGGGTTGCGAGGTACTTATTATGCTCCGAGTTATGGAAACTGGTCTGGCCCAATGAACTCAAATTACTGGCAAGATTACAATTGGGACTATTATCCAGGAAATAACGGTGGGAACATGTGGCAGTCCGGCGATTGGAGTCGGGGATGTTGGTAAACTTCGCATTGTTTAGCAACTTCTAAAATTGGAGCCATATTTTTAAAGTTATCCCTTTTTACCACTTATCTAGACCTTGATAAAAATGTCAATATCTCGCGTATGCTTGATTAAATCGAGAGTTCACGAAAAGGAGGAGAAAATTGTGTTTAGCGGTTGGGGCTGTGGCTCATATTATGGCAGCGGATTTTGGGGAATGGGGATACTTGGGATGGGAATCCAGTTGCTTTTTTGGCTAGTATTGATTGCATTATGTGTTTGTTTATTTCGGCGGAAAGGTTCTGGGGTTCTTATACGTGGGTTTATTGGGCAAGATCAGGCCTTGGATGTTTTGAATGAACGTTATGCCCGTAGTGAGATTGATTCGGAAGAATATCAAAAGAAGAAAAAAGAATTGCTGCGGTAACTTTTTACCTTCCCCTCAAAAATAAATACTTTTGCGATTCAAACAAGATACGAATTAAACATCTATTTCCAAGTATAACAAGAAAGGATGATTCTTTATGAAAAACATTAAAAATACATTCTTGGTAAGTGCCTTATCACTTGGTTTAGTGGTTGGTGCAGTCGGGTTGGTCAGTGCTCACACTTCCTCTAATACTAACGCTACTGCAACTTCTGCAACGACATTTAGTACACCGGTTGAAACTACTGTCAGTGCACCTGTTCTAACGACTGTCAGCACATCAGTTGCACCTAAAATCGGTACACTAGTTGCAACGTCATCTGTCCCGGACGTGGCCCAAAATAGTGGTAACCAAATCCAAACACCGCAAAAAAGTATACAACAAACTGTCCCTCAACAGTCGGTACCAACTCAACCAACTCCTCAACCGCCAGTACCAAATCAATCAACTCCAAAGAGTTATGGAAATGGATACGGATATGGCTATGGTTGCGGTTATTACGGTAACGGCTACGGTTGTGGATATTACGGCAACAGGAGTTGGTAAAAAATGAAATTTGAGTTAGGATAGGTGCTTACAATAAGCGCCTATCCTATTTTTTATCGTATAGGAAAGTATATATTTAGGGCCTGTGGATAAGTATGAGTGTGCATCAGCACACTTTTTTTTCGTAATTTCTAGTCGATGGGCAGTTGCCTTCTTATTCATTGATTAATGCCAAATCATATATAATGCTTGGTGGTCTACGGTTTAAATCCAGGCTGTACAGTCCAAAACGGTTAACATGCTGAGTGATATAGGGGCTTAAAGAAGCCACTGCATCTTCATCAATTTTGTGCCCTTGCACACTAAGCTCCTGAAGAATTTGAGTAATGTAAAAAACATTGTAGAAAATTAAGCAGTTGGCAACCAAATGATTATACTTTATACTTTTGTAACACATAAAGGACTCTCACAAAAGGTAGGAGATTTGTGAGAGTCCTTTGATACAAAAATGGTATATTATGGTCGTTGCACTATACCTTTTTGTTTATGAATTTGGTGTTTATAGGGCCGAATAATTGATAAAAGGCCGACTTTTCCTAAAACTTTGGAAAAGACGGCCCCAATCCTTCAAGGAGATCTCTGTATTCTTATACTCCGATGAGTAAGTGTTATTCTCCAGTATAACCAGCTTCTAAAATCGCGTTAATCAGTTCTGCACGATCTGCGGTTCCTGATACTGTAGCTGATTTAGCAGCGAGATCCACTTGAACGCTTTCGACACCGCTAACCCCTTGGAGTGCTTTTTCAACTCTCATTTTACAGTGGTTGCAGGTCATACCTTCAACTTTAAGTGTAGTTTGGCTCATCTTTTTCACCTCCTTAATCAAATCTAATTCACCAGTTTTCTATCATAGCTTCTTAATAAGAGGGAACTCGTGACAACTGATACTGATGAGAAAGCCATGGCCAAGCCAGCCCACTCGGGTGGTAAAAGTTTACCGGTTAATGGGTAGAGCGCACCGGCCGCTATTGGAATCCCAATGGCATTGTAAATTAACGCCCAGAAAAGATTTTGTTTGATTTTCCTTAGTGTTTTACGCCCTAAGCGTATTGCACGTTCTACATCTAGGAGATCATTGCGGACGAGGACGATGTCTCCTGTCTCTTTGGCAACATCCGTTCCTGAACCTATTGCAATCCCAATATCAGCTTGGGCCAAAGCTGGGGCGTCATTAATCCCATCGCCCACCATAGCGACCTTAAGCCCTTGAGCTTGATACTTTTTAATGATATTGATCTTATCCTGCGGTAAGATTTCAGCAATTATTTCGTCAATACCGACTTCTTGGCCAACAACGTTGGCAACTTTTTTATTATCCCCAGTGATCATGAAAGTTTTGAGACCGAGTTTTTGAAGGCGCGCAATCGCTTCTTTTGTGCTTTCTTTAAGTACATCAGCCAGTGCAAGCAGGCCAATAACTCGGCCATCTAAAGCAATAAAGCTCGTTGTTTTACCAGCTTCGGCCAGGCTCTGGAAGTCTTGTTCCGTTTCCTGAACGTCCACGTCATACTTTTGCATCAGTTTAATATTTCCGATCAGTAACGATTTCCCTTCATAGGTACAAACAACACCATAGCCACTTTCTTCTCGATAATTTGAGACCCCTTGAATTTGAAGATTTTCTTTCTTCGCTTGGGAAACGACAGCCTGCGCTAAGGGATGAATCGATGGATTTTCTCCGGCAGCGGTAATAGTTAAGACCTCTTTTCGATTTAGTGAGGCATATGGAATAATATCTGTCACTTCCGGTGCGCCTTTGGTAAGCGTCCCTGTTTTATCAAAGCCAATGGCTTGAAGATGCGCAATGCTCTCAAGTACCGCTGCAGATTTAAACAAGATCCCGCGATTTAATCCCACGCCACTGCCCACCATAATGGCGGTCGGGGTTGCGAGTCCTAAGGCACAAGGACAAGCAATGACTAAAACCGCAATCGCCGCGGTAAAGGCGAAGACAAATGTACTATGCAAAGCAAAATACCAAATTAAGAAGGTAATTACGGATATCGCAACGACCGTAGGCACAAAATAGTTGGAAATCGTATCTGCAAGTCGTTGAATAGGCGGTTTAACTCCTTGAGCGTCTTCGACCATTTTAATGATCCCAGATAACATTGTATCCTTGCCGGTTTTCGACGTTTTCACTTTGATACTACCTGAACGGTTAATGGTTGCTCCAATGACCGGGTCGCCCACGCCTTTATCAATCGGAATGGATTCTCCTGTCACCATCGCCTCATCAATACTGGCTTGTCCTTCTATTATATCCCCATCGACAGGGATCTTTTCACCGGGCTTTACGATCACAATATCGCCGATTTTAACATCCGAGGCAGCAACTTCCTTTTCTTCGCCATTAATAAGTAGACGCGCCTTATCCGCCTGAAGTTCGAGTAAGCGTTTTAAAACTTGGCCTGCTCGACCTTTCGCCTTCGCTTCAAGATATTTTCCAAATCGTACAAACACAATTAGCAAAGCGGATGTATCAAAAAAGGTAGGTCCAGTGAAGAAAATGTTAGGAAAGGTTGTCATGAGGCTATAACCATACGAGGCGGTGATCCCCAATGCGACCAAAACATCCATGTTCGACGAGTGATTTTTCAAGGAGTGGTAAGCCCCACGATAAAAGGTCCAACCTGCAGTGAACTGTACAATTGTGGCTAAAATGAGCATGGAATATATTTGCGTTTTGGACATCGGAAGATACATCAGCGGTATGATGGGTAAAGCAAGCGCCGCACTAAAAATCAGCCAATTTCGTTGTTTGATGGCGGTCTGATCCTCCTGATTGTCTGCCTTATTATCTAAAGGAATATACCCCGCATCGCGGACTTGATCGTAAATTTCGCCCATATTTGTTGCTGCAGGGTCAAATTCTACAGTGACCGTTTCGGTGGCGAAATTCACCGCTGCATGTTGTACACCAGGTGTGCCTTTGAGCTTTTTCTCAATCGTTAAGGCACAGTTGGCGCAGGTCATACCGCTGACTTTAAACTGTTGCTTTCCTTCATTGCCATCAGTAGAAGCACCGTAACCTAGGTCCTTAATTTTGGCGAGGATTTCTTCTTCTTTCACAACACTAGGATCAATATCTATAGAAAGTTTTTCTGAGGCAAAGTTTACAGCTGCTGTTTTAACCCCAGGCATTTTCTTAAGTCCCTTTTCGATCGTTAAGGCACAGTTAGCACACGTCATACCTGAAATCTTAAACAGTTGTTGTTGTTTAGAAGATACAGTTGTTACAGCACTTTCAATTTCTTTATCCACAGGAGCAGTACTGCTTGAATCCTTGTTTGCTGGCACATTTTCCGCATTATCCATAGAATATCCCGCGTCCTCGATCACTGCCCGAATATCTGCTAGCGTAACTTGGGACGGGTTATAATTAAACGTGGCTTGGGAATTTTCTAGGGACACTTGGACTCGTTCGACACTCGGGAGTTTTTCCAAGGCTTTCGTCACATGCTTGACGCAGTGTTCACACGTCATGCCTTGGACGTTAATGATCTTATCCTCCCGACTTACTTTTTCAGCCATCATTAATCCTCCTCCTAAATCGAGAGGTTTTATCGAATCATTCGAAAAATAGTTTGAAGTACCTCGTCGATCACCTGCTCGTCCCCTGTCTCAAGTTGTTCTTTGATGCAGGATTTCATATGTTTTTCCAAAAGTAGACGTGATACGCCGTCTAGAGCCGATTGTGCGGAAGAGATCTGGTTAAGAACATCGTCACAATAAGCGTGACGCTCGATCATTCCCTTGATCCCCCGAATTTGTCCTTCAATTTTGTTCATTCGGGTCACTAGTGCTTTAATCGTTTTATCATCATGTGGGCTCGTTCGGTTTTCCGGGTTTCCTCCTTGATGTTGGCAGACAGCGCACGATGGAGTTCCCGCTGTGGTTCCAGCAGTAGTACCTGTTGTTGCTGGAGCAGGTGTTTGTGAAGGGGCTGACGCATTTGGTTGTTGGGTATTACAACCAATTAAAACAAACACTGTAAGAATACATACAATTATGATGATTGTTTTATTACTTTGCCTCATAATAAAACATACTTTAAACTTTATTTTTTGTATAAATCATCTAATTATTCTCAAATGAAAATATTTTCGATTATCCATGAAGCATTAACAATTAACTTGGAAATTAACTTCTAGTTGGTCATTAGTATAAGAAAAGCGGAAGTTAGGATAAGGTGCAAACGTCAAGACTTCCTATGAGGATACCTAAATACCTAAGTTTAGAAGAATCCGTTAGAGTTTTCATTCAAAGTGAAAAGTCACCTAGAGATCACTGAATCATTACAATTTTTCTCAATTGTTCTTTGCGTTTATCCTAGCTTTCAAGTCAAAATGATCTCACTTTCAGCGAAATATAAACACAAGTTAATTCTGGCGAGTTGAATACCAGATACAAAAGTTAAGTTGACATAAAAAGGAGGCTTATTTGTGTTTTCCACAAATAAGCCTCCTTCGGCGAAAACACTGAATTTTCTTCACATAGCCAACATAATAGCAGTAATTATTCCTATGAAAATTCCACCTACTACTTCTGATGGGTTATGATCAAGAACCTCTTTTAGCGGAATATCACTTGTTTTTAGCTTATTCCCTATGTTCCCACGACTATTTTGTAACGTCGAGGTAAGTTTATTTAAAACAATCGCATGTTGACCAGATTGTCTACGAACACCTGCGGTATCATACATTACAATTAGCGTTATTGAAAAACTAATTGCAAAATATGGATCACCCCAACCATATTCGAATAAACAACCAGTAGTTAAACCTACCATAAGGGCGGTGTGTGAACTAGGCATTCCTCTGGGTTGAAAAACTGCCTTCCAATCCCAAATTCTATTACGCCAATAATTTATTGGTACTTTTATGATTTGAGCGAATATCGCTGAAAACAAAGCGGAAAATAGTAAAACATTGCTGTGCAACAAGCTCTAATTCTCCCATCTGAAAATAAATAATTAAGTGAGTTCACTTGAGCGCTAAGCCTTGATAGGTATGAGATAAGCATAAAAATCTTTGACGTTTCACAGTTCGATCTAAAATAGTCTCTACAGATTCGTCGATCCCTTCTTCTATTATCCTGCAAGAAGGTCTGAAGTATTGTTTTTGCTAAATATAGCTACTTCATCTTATAAGAAAAACGAAATTCGTATAGGAAAAGACATACTAACGTCAAAAGTCCGCTTACAGTTAGACTCATGACCATGGTGCTCGGGGGATGAAGGCGCAGATAAATTGGGCTAAGGGCCAAGAGAATTAAAAGGAAAAACTCAGCGATGCCTATTAAAAGCTGACTCTTTTTACTCTTATTTTTCCCTATGATGTAACCAAGCACCGCATAAAAAGATAGTGCTGCAATGAGAAATCCTTGGCTTGGTGCTTGAAAGGGAGTGAGATTTTCAAAAATACTGATACTATAACCTCTAAAAATAAGTCGAAACAAAGAGTCTATAATTGTCCCCCCCAACCAAGCCAGTGCTAAAGGAAATACATGGGTCCATTGTTTGGTCGTGAACCGAAGTAGCCCTCCTGCAATGATAAAAACTCCTACGATAAAGAGGTGCGTCCCAAGAGCATTGATCATTTGCATCACAGAGACTAGAAAATAAGGTGAAGAACCGGCTAACCAATTCACCACAAGGTTATCAGACGGACCCACCTCATAAGCCACAAAATCTTGTATTAACCCCATAAAGACTATAAATAGGATTAAGAAGATAAGACCACCGATCGTGACGATGAGGCGCCGTTTGCCAAGCGACAAATAACGTTCAGGTAATCGTTGCATCTGGGTATATAACCAATTTCCCATCCTCTCATGATTATTGTATAAAAGATAGAAAGCAAGGACTAATACAGCAGCTATAACTCCTAAAAGAAGAGCATAGCGGTGAATGATGGGGAGAAGAGTTTCCCAACGACTCCCTAGTAATCTTCCAACCGTAACCCATACTGACACCCATATAACAGCTCCAAGATAAGCAAAGAATGCAAAACTCTTGTAACTTAAACGGGTTAATCCAGCGATATAACCCGACAAATGGCGAACTCCCGGGATAAAATAACCAATGGTTAAGAGCTTGCCACCGTGTCGATGATACCAATCGAATGCTTTTTCTAAGCGCTGGCTCCCGGCGTGTTTTTTGAGGTGATGCATAACTTTTTGCTGGAACAATCTTCCCAGAAAATAGGCAATTGTAATCCCAGTAATACTTCCACTTGCCGCAGATAACACGGCTAAAATAGGATTTAGTTTTCCTTCATAGGTCAAAAAACCAATAAATACCATTAACGTTTCATCGGGAATCGGTATTCCTAAAATCGAAATTCCCAAAATGAAATAAAGACCTAGATATCCGTAGTGCGCAACATAAGACATGAGAATTGCAGAACTCATAATCGCTCCTTTATTTTAGGTTTTATTTCGGGTTTGTTTTCGGTGACTACGTTCTTTGAGATAGACCCAACAGGTTACCGTCGCAACTCCTAAACCCATAAAAACGATTCCAAGAAGAATAATAATACCCACTAGAGGAAGATTCAAAACCGAAACAAGGAGTAGAGCGAATATAAACCACTGACTTAAAGCGGGATATTCTAGTAATTGTGCTGAAAAGATATCTTTTCCGATATAGTCTAGTACGGGTAGTATTCCCAATAGGGTGGCTCCTGTTGCAATTATTAAAACTAAAATAGCAAACGGAATGCCAATGACCGTCAAAGAAAGAGTAATGATTAGCCCGAGAATAATAAGGGATGCAGCTATTCCGATACTCAACAGTCTTAAAGGTGAGACTGTTAATAGGTTTTCCCCTTGTTTTAAACGGTTTCGGAATAAAAATCCTAGTCCGGTAAGAAGAACGATACCTAAAATGCTGATTATCAATCGGGCGAACCAAAGTCCTAAAATCATAGCTAAGCCTATAAATAACTCATTCATAAACTTTGTGTTAAAGTTGAGTCGAACGATACCAGTTTTCACAATAACATTGGAAGGGTTAATAACCTGTCCTCCTAAGTCGATCACCAGATCAGTCTGAGCCGTAGGTTCGAGATAGACATCCCCATTGATGACTAAAACGATATCTTTGACGGACCCAGCTATATGGGCGTCTGTACTTAGAGCGAAAACTGATTCAACAGTATGTCCAGCCGGAACCATTAACGGGGTACTACCACCAAATTGTGACGATATTTCATCAGCCAGCACATTACCGGGAAAGAGAAGAAGCAAAGCGATGATTAAAACGATACTGAATCTATATTTAGTCTTCATTGGAACACCTCGTTGAATTCAAAGTCGCTGATTAAATTTTTTATGACGAGCGTACCCATAGTTATTCCGATCACTGAGAGAATTCCTAAAGAAAGCATGAGCCAAGGGGATACAACGGTAAGCAAGGTCATTAAAGATCGCCAGAATACGGTACCAGTGGCGTAAATTAGATAAAAAACACTGAAAAAAGTATGTGTAAGAACTATTAGAAGCGGACTTGCAAGAAGAATTAAAAGGATACTTGTAAACCATTGATTTTTAGCAGTTCTATGCTTTTCTGCTAGAATACTCATGATTATCTTATCTGTTAAATCCAGCGGAACGGGAATACTTTCAATACTCAGTTTTGTCGCTTCACGTAAAAGAGTCAGCTCATTCATTGTGTTTCGGCAATCCGTGCACTCATCTAAATGTGCTTGCATATCTTGGTATTCGCTCGTTGAAAGCTCCCTGTCCAAGTATTCTGATATCCTTTCCATACATTGCAGGCATTCCATGGTAGCCCCTCCTTCTTTACTCCTCAGACACGATTCTTTTCAGATGTATTCTTGCAGTATGGATTCGTGATTTAACGGTTCCAAGCGGAATTTTTAGGATAGTGGCAATTTCTTGGTAGTTATAGCCTTGCCAATCGACCAGAAGGATGAGTTCGCGTTCTACCGGACTTAACTTACGGAGAGCTTCCCGAAGATCAATGTCACGATCCCAGTGGTTACATGAGGGCGGCATAATCGATTCAATCTGAGAATCAGGTACAGTATCTAATTTTTTGGTTTTGATTCGATCCAGGCAAACAGACGTTATAACTTTCTTAAACCAAACCGGAAACGTATGGGCATCCTTTAAATGATGGATTGATCGGTATACCTTTAAAAAGATTTCTTGAGATGCATCCTCCGCCTCCGACTTATCATGGAGAAAAGCAAATGCGGTACGGTACACGTAAGCACTGTAGTTCATGACAAGTCGGTTAAAAGCTTCTGGATTACTAGCCAGAACCTGCTCAATCAGTAAAATGTCGAGTCCCGCCACAGCATTTTTTTCTCTCCTATCTTCAAAAATAACTTATTAGAAGTTTACCATTTTTTTTGCTAAGCTGTATTTAGAGATTCATATACAGTACGAGACCTTGCAAAGAATCCATGTTGTATAAATTTTCCACTCTCTACTGCTTTAATAGCAGAGCTCTCTTTTCTTGAAGAAAACTGATGATAGCCGGTAGAATCGAGATTAAAATAATGGCTAGAATAACAAAACTAAAATTGTTTCTAACCACGGGTAGGTTACCGAACAGATAGCCACACATGAGAATAATAGCAACCCATCCTATTCCGCCAATCAAGTTATATGAGAGAAAACGCAAATACTTCATCTTTCCTATACCGGCAACAAAAGGCGCAAATGTACGGATTACCGGGATAAACCTCGCGATGATTATGGTTTTACCCCCATGTTTATGATAGAACTGTTGAGTTCGTTCTAAATTTTCCTTCTTAAAGAGGCGAGTATTGCTTTGGCTAAACGCCTTAGGACCAACCCAATGACCAATTTGATAATTTACGGTATCTCCCAAGATTGCTGCGGAGCCAAGAATTATAAAAAGTAAGACAAGATTAAAGGAACCACTGGCAGCAAAGGCACCCGCAACAAATAGTAACGAATCTCCAGGGAGAAATGGTGTAACAACCAACCCAGTTTCAAGAAAAACTAGGGCGAAGAGTATCAAATATGTCCACAGGCCATAACTTTGAATGACCGCACCTAAATTCTTGTCTAAGTGTAAAAAGAGATCGACCAACACTTTGATGAAATCCATGATATTCCTCCTTAAAACCCTTATGATTAAACTCTCTAATTATAAAGACGACTTTCTAAGGAAAAAGTTCATGGAATAAATAACGATTTTTTATGGGCGTGAACTTTTTTGGCATTCCCTCGTCCTATCAATGTAGACAGTTTTTATCACGATAATGACAGGAGGAAAATAACCCAATGAATTCATTTGATCTTTTTGGCTACCATTTAATCAATCAGTGGGCAGGCCATCATCCAGTGTTGGATAAACTGATGGCTTTCTTTGCCCAATATGCTTTAGAGCTTTATGCAGTGTTATTTTTACTTGCATGGTTTACTTTGCCCAAGTCAGATTCAAATAAGCGTCACGCCCTAGTTGTTGCAGGTTTTTCCGGTGTATTAGCTTTGGTCATTAATGTGATTATCGGTCAGTTTTTCTTTCGACCTCGCCCCTTTGTAATACTACAAAAAGGAACCTTTACCCAACTAATTCCCCACTCCCTAGATACTTCATTTCCTAGTGATCATACTTCAGGGAGTTTCGGCTTTGCTGCTGGATCATGGAGAGAAGCATCCACATGGGTAAGATGGACTTTTACGATCTTAGCAATTATTGTTCCTATTGCACGAGTTTATACAGGAGTGCATTGGCCCACCGATGTCCTTGCGAGTGTTGTGATTGGTATTGTGAGCGCTAAGATCATGTGGCTTATGAATTACTATTTAAAACCAATAACAAACCTTGGACTAAGGATTTTCCATTATGGAAACTATGTTAAAGCGTCAGAATAACACATGCTAACACGGCATCCAGAAAGACCCCTGACTAATTCACCGAATTATCAGGGGTCTTTCTCTCATTAAGTTGAACTATTACTTATTTATTGCGGACAATTTCTTTGTACTTTAGAATAGAAAGTTTTGCTACTTCATAAATCCAGCGACCTAATTTTTTAAGGAACGGCCACCATTTAAGGCGCAATACCCAAAGTATCCAGCCTAAGATCAATACTAGAAATAGGCCAATAGCTAAGACAAGCGAAGAATATTCTTTATAGGTTGAACTAAGGAATAACTGTGCCGCAGCCCAATATCGATCGATTATTTGATTAGGCGGAGACGGCAATTCAACGATCTCTAAATAATTCTCATCATCTGTTATATGAACACGAATATAATGGTATTCGCTGCCTTCACTTAGAAGTTCAGCTCCGGCTCCTCCAGTAATAATGTACCTAACGTTTCCTCTTACAAAGCTGAAAAAGCTATGAATGTGCGACAAGAAAACAGTATCAACCTTATACTTAGTCATCAAGTCTTCAAACTTTTTGGCTTCGGCTTTGTCGTTGAATGCATGGTCTATATCACTTGTACCACTTAATTTGTTCATCAATTTTTGCAATACGCCAGTTTTTTGTGACTCTGGATAGGTATTCGGCGTAACATTGGCTCGGGGATCAGTGGGAGGAATGTGGGAAACAACGAAAATGCGTTTATCCTGCGCATTTTGAAGGTCTGCTTCAAGCCAACGATATTGTTCAGGAGAGATAGCCGTTTTTTCTGTCCACCCTCTTGAACTGTCCAAAAAGATAAAGTGATTCTTCAAATAGTCAAAGGAATAGTAAGCAGGGCCAAAAAGCTCTGTATATATTGGCAGACCGTTCTCACGGATGTCGTGATTTCCTAACGTTGTATAGAGTGGAACTTGAAGCTTGGAAACAGTTTCGTAAAAAAGCCTATACCTATTCGGTTCTCCTCCGTAGACGAGATCGCCGTTGTCTACAACAAAGGCAGGTTTAATAGCGTTTACTTGGTCGATAATGTTAGAAAACGTACCATAGCCGTTTCTATTATCCCCTAGCATGATCACTTCAGGATTCTCTTGAGCACTAAGTTCAAATTTAATGGTTTTGAGCTGGTTCGCCTGAAGGTCTACCGTAAATGAAATCGTGTGCGGGTCAATAGCCTTAAGGTTTCCGATTTGGTCACGGGTCTTTATCATAGCAGGGTTCACGTTTTCTAATCTGATGCCATATGACTTTTTTATTCCACTCTTAAATGAAACGACTGGGGTTGGCGAAAGAGATCGAAGCAGTAAACTTTCTTGGTTAGAGTTATCTGCGATTTTCCCTTTTACAAACCCTCCCTCGATGCTAACCATATTACCATTCCAGTCATAAGTGGAAACAGACGTATAGGGATCGAAGGACAACGGTAAGGGTACGAAACCCTGCTGTACCTTGAAATTCTTGTAGCTATGTAAGATAAAGGCACTTGTAACCCCTAACCCTATTACAAGCAATATTAGGACCAACCATTTCTTTCGCATTTATCCACCTTCCACGGTTTTGCATTTAGGTAATTATAACCATTTTGTTTAACAATTACCCTGAAATGGGAATTACCCCTTGAAAACATAACGTTTTTCATTCAGCAAATATAGATTAATATCTTTAAATAATATTAAAATGTTTCTCTGTAACTCAAAGACGTTGGGCAGGCGTTAAGCGTTTACTATTCACCGTGCTAGCCCAGCATAACTGCTCATTCTGCGCTAAACCTATGCTATTTTGAGTTTTCCACTCCAGAACTGAACCCCTTAGATCAATGTCTAAGGGGCTCAGTTTTGGAGTGGAAAATCAAAAATCGCATTAAGAATCGCAGAAATTTAGCAGATTTCTAGCATAGTAATTCGCACGATTTTAACACAAAAATAGCCAGATTTCATGTTTCCTGGCTATTTTTTTATCTTTTAACCTGTTTGTTTTTTATGGCTCCCCTTTCTGGAGCCAGTCAAGTAGATTGAGATGGCGGATACCTGCAAAATTTCTTCCGGGACCAATATCGTCAAGCGTCAAGAGAATCTTTGGATAATTGTCCGCAATTTTCTCCAAAGGTTCCAGTTCGCGATTCAAAGTGCTTTCATCGAGTACCGTGGCAGCTACCTGGTAGTAGGTTCTTCCATTCATGTCGCTGGCAACAAAGTCAACCTCTTTTTCGTAAAGTTTGCCGATATTGACCTTGGACCCGCGCCTGAGTAGCTCTAGGTATACCACGTTTTCAATCATGTGACCAAGGTCGGATGATGAAGTCGAAAGTAACAAGTTACGGATACCGGAGTCTACAAGATAGTATTTGCCCAGTGTTTTCAGATGCTGCTTGCCCTTGATGTCGTAACGCTCAACTTTATAGAAAATATAGCTGTCCGTCAGGGCACGCAGGTAATGTTCTACAGTGTTGACCGAAATCTTCCGTCCACTTGAGTTAATAGTATCACTGATTTTTTTAGTAGAGATAGGGCTTCCGACGCTTGCAGCGACAAATTTTATTATGTTTTCCAAAAGAGAAACATCGGTTATACCTTCTCGTTTAGCGACATCCTTTAACAAAATCGTGCTGTAGATACCGTCTAAATACGGTATAACGACCTTATCACTGCGTTCTATTATGGCAACATAAGGGAAAGAGCCGAATCGTAGATAATCGTTAAAGTTTTCCCGTATAGTTTTTCCAGCACTACTAGTGGATTCACAATACTCTTTAAAAGACAAGGGAAGCATATCAATAGTAACGTAGCGTCCAGAAAGCAGCGTCGCTAGCTCACCTGAAAGCATGTAAGCGTTTGATCCGGTAATATAGACATCCACATTTGGTTTAATGAAAAGGCTGTTTACAGCCTTCTCAAAGGATTTACAGTTTTGCACCTCATCAATAAAAACATAAGTATTTTTATCCTTGCACAGACGCTCCTTCACGTAGTCGTATAACGCTTTGTAATTCAATAGTTCTTCATGTTCGACGTCTTCAAGATTAATCGAAACAATCTGCTCTTCGGAAACGCCTGTAGATTTTAGATAGTCAATATACAAGGTAAATAGAGTGGATTTTCCGCAGCGCCGAACGCCGGTTACCACCTTGATTATTTGCTTCTCGCGTCCGGAGATAAGCTGATTTAGATACTCTTGGCGTTGAATCACGTTAAACACCTCGTTTCATAACCTGAGTATATACCAAATACTTACAATAGTCAAACTTTTTTCTACATACAGAAAAAAGTTTGACTATTGATATAGTTTTTTCTCTTTAGACAAATAATGTCCTATTTTTACAAACTTCCAGCATCTCCGAGTCCTTTGAAAGCGAAAACATGAATAGGTAGATTTTAGCAATATTTCAGCATAGAAAGAGTAGATTTTTAGCACTGTGAATCGCAAAATTTTAGCAAAAATACTTTCTAGAAATAAATAATTCCACTGCTAATTCTCTGCTGAATCGATGTTAAAAATCTGCTATTTTAAACTGCAACTCGCTAATTGCAAGGGATTTAGCCTTTTAGTTTGTGCTAATTTAATGCTGATTTTCTGCTAAAACTAGTGCTAAAACTAAATTTCCACTCCAGAACTGAACCCCTTAGATCAATGTCAGAGTCCTTTAATTTATTGTTGCCCACAGTGTTGTGTTGCGATTACGTTATTCTTTAACTCAATATCCTAGGTTTTTCCCCCAGAAACGACTGATATTTGGCTTCCATGGCCTTACTCATACGAACGTGAACATTTAACCAGAGTAAACCACTACTGGCGTAGTGTAAAGAAAACAGCACGATTAATTGTAAGAGTTTTAGCCCATATTGTAGAGATCAAGACCATTGACGCCGGGTGTGTATCTGCACAGGGGTGAGAACTTTTTTTTCAGCCATCGTACCTAGAGAACTTATTCAACATAATAAGACTCATAGTTAGAGATAATACGTAGGGTAGTATCTTAGAAACGTGACCACAAATTTCCAATTTGGGTGTCGAAAGAGAGGCATCGCTTAAAGTGTGATCCTAAACACCGAAAAAGGAGGGCAAAGGAAATTCACAAATGGTGGAAAATAATTGCGTCGCTTGTTGGCTTTGTTGTCTTAATTAGCTTACCGTTCCTCTATAATATAAGGAAATCAGGCACAGGACCTGTCATAAATCTGAATACTCCAGCTATCCAGAAATTAGCGGTTAAGCAGTGTGTCGAGCCTGCGAATTGGATGTTGGCAAATCATATGATTCTGTTGAACCAATGGAGAGATGAAGCCGTGCGCAAGGGTAAAACGGTTTATATTAATAGTCAAGGGAAGTCATTCGAAAATAGTCTTCAAACGTGCTTGAACTGTCATTATAATCCGGCCTTAAAAACGTCTGATCAATTCTGTGTTTCGTGCCATGATCATACAGCCGTAAATCCTAACTGTTGGATTTGCCATATTTTGCCGAAGGGCGCTACATAATAATTAGACTGGGCTGACGAATTAGAGGCAGCCCAGTCATTTTTTTGTCTTTCATTGTAGTGATCAGAATTTATAACGCCCAAATCTGGGTGTTAACCTTACAAACGGTGAAGTCGCGACATCGGATCAGGCCGTAGCTATTGCCAAAGCTTATACGCAAAAACTTAACCAGGATGTTGTTTTCCAATGGGTATGAAGCAGAGTTCAAGGATGCTAAGACAGGGGCCAAAGCCTATGAGGTCATGATTTAAGAATGGAGGACAAATTATCGCTGAAATGGGTCCGAATATTATGTGAAATACCAAATGCGGAGCTATGAATTGGGGCAACACTGGAGCTGCCACGGTCAGTGAGGATCAGGCCACAAAGAGCGCTCAAGAGTTCGTTACAGAAATGGGTCAAGGATATTGGATTGGACAACCGGAACTAGCCCTTGGGTACTATGAATATATGGTTCAAAAAGATGGCAAAGATTATGCAGAACTTGACGTTAATGGATATACAGGCCAAGTGTGGTTTGAAAACTGGCACGGTCCGATACTAAATACAGTTGAAGTGAAGTAAAAGAAAGACTGCCAGCAGAAACAAGACAAGGGCAGAGGCTCCTTAGAGAGTCACTGCCCCTTTTATTTTTTGCTGTTCTTAAGTATCGAACATTTCATTTGTTATTATTACCTATAAAGAACGGTTGTCATCATCCCTCCTCCCGATTTGGACATGTTGTTGGTCATATGGTGCGGTATGTGGCAGTGTAAAGGCCATTGACCGGGGTTGTTGGCTAAGAACTCAATATCCCAAGTATCCCCTGAAGCGACTAGTATATTGTTTTTCAATAGTCGTTGACCGGGAGAAATTGTGTTTCCATCAGAAGCGGTGACATAGAATTGATGGCCGTGGAGATGGATGGGGTGGGCGGTTTCCATGGCATTACTCAAACGAATGCGAACATTCTCACCTGTACAGACTTCTAGTGGCTTGGTGTTTGGAAAACATCGCCCATTAATTGTGAAAAAATTGTAGTCCATATTGTGGGGATCGAGATCATAGACGCCGGGTGTGTATCCACGCATGGGCTGTTTGTCGACATGGAACTCTTGAAACATTAGGAAGTAATCACGATGAATCCTGCCTAGTTCGTTTGGTTCTAAAATAATCAGCCCGCCTTGAAGACCCATCATTTCTTGACGCATCGCATCCATATGAGCGTGATACATGTGAGTACCGGGAGGGTTAGTAACCTGGAATTGATAATCGAAATAGTTTCCGGGTCCAATCTCAGGGCTACTTGTCATACCAGGGGCGCCATCCATGACGTTTGGAACATCTAAACCATGCCAATGCACGCTAGTGGATTCGGGAAGCCTGTTGTAGACACGAATATTGACATAGTCTCCTGTATGAACATGGATGGTTGGTCCAGGAGTACTACCATTATATCCCCAAGCGTTGATGTAGAGCCCTGGAAGAATCTCCCGTTGTACGGGTTGGGCGATTAGTTCAAAGTATTTTACTCCGTTTTTCATGATAAAGGGTATGCTTGGTAGATCTGGCGAGATCACCATTTCGCTTCACATCCTTTGCATTTTGGAAAGTATATGCTTGCAGATGAGAATAGGTTAACGTGAAGTGATCACCAATTTGGTCCTCATTCATGGAATTTTATACTTGTGGAGTATATCTAAGGTGAATGCTAGAGATTTGAGATTGTTCCTTGCAAGTGACAGAAAGAAAGGAGGATTTTATTCAGATGTCAATTGCAGGGTTTTGTATTCTTAAATTATCCTCTCCTGAAATTATAAGACATTGTAATTGAAGTGCTGAATCTGAGCTCTGGATGCTCAGAACGGGGACTTCATATGGGGTGAATCATGTTTAGAACATGTAGGGCTTACACCTTTTGCCCGAATCCGTTGTTTTCCAAAGTGAATACTACAATGTCCCCTTAGTAGTTTGCACCTTTGAAGCGAGCCGACTAATTTTTTAATTGGGTCCTTTATTCATGAGAAATTCACAACTTTTTCATGAGAAGATCGTATCGCAGAGATAGACTAAGGACATAGAAAATCAGCAAAATCAAAAGAAGCAAAGCAAAAAAATAAAAAATTAAATTAGGGGGATTAAACAATGAAAAAAATTAGTAAAAAAATTACAGCAATCGTCGGAACCGCAACGTTAGCCGTAGGGCTTATGGCTTTACCAGCTCTAGCTGGAACGACTCAGCAACAAGGCAGTGGATGGGTTGGTCAAATGCAAGGATTCATGCAGCAAACCTTTACGCCAGGACAACATCAAGCTTTAATGAATTCAACGGCCATGCAAAATCTCCATAATTCAGCGGGGATGCAAAAGGCAATGCAAACGGGAGATGTTAAGGCGATGCAAGATCTTATGAATTCAGATCCGAATGTTAAGGCTCAAATTGGGCAAGAAAATATTGATAAGATGAATCAATTCATGAGCAATTCCGGAGGGAACATGATGACCAACGGAAGTGGGAATTCTAATTTTGGAAGCTCGACGATGAACGGAAGTGGGTCAGTAAATATAGGTAGCAACATGATGAATTTCTAACATTGGAAATAGGTGAATCTTAGATGGGATTTGTCATTGCCTTAGTTAAGTCAAAGTCCTAAAGATCATATTCAAGTATAAAAGGGAGGGATTATATGTTTGGTTGTTGTGGACATTCGAATAAAAGCCACTCTGAGGGAAAGACCTTAAATCCTCAAGATGGGATTGTATTAAAGATTGAGGGAATGACTTGTGGCCACTGCAAGAGTTCTGTTGAGAAGGCGTTATTGAAAGTTCCTGGAGTTACTCAAGCAGAAGTGGATTTAGCTCACAAACAAGCGGTGGTGATTGGAAACGCAGACAGCTCATTGCTGGCAAAGTCCGTTCATGAGGCTGGTTACAAGGTCATCAATAATTAGCAAGAAAGTATTTTTCAGAGAGCGTTGCTGAATTGAGGGGATCCAGACATTGTGCAACTAACTAGGGTTAATTGCAGGTTAATTGTAGTTTTGGTTGATAAATTAAGGGGGAATAAATTTAAATGATCAACTAAAGTGCTGAGGATAGTCCTCAGCACTTTTTGCAGAACGATTCTTTAGCATTCTCTTAAATTAGACATGGACATCTTCTTGGATTAAGAAATATCTTTGAATTATTTCCTTGATCAAACAATTACGATAAAGATTATTTTCTTTATTCATAAGAAATTCATAAGAAATTCATAGCTAAGTCGCATTAATCTAATATCATCTGAGATGTAATGTAAGATATTAGCTTGTGAAGAGGGGTATTTAGAGAAAAACTCTAGATATAGAAAAGAGGAGGGAATTAGGTGTCAAGATTTTATTCTAATAGGTTTGTTGCTTCGCTAGCAATTACTGCACTCACAGTAGCTTCGGGATTAACACCTTCAGTAGTTATGGCAAGCGAGGGGAATGCAAAACCTACATACAATGTACTGACAACCCAAAGCTTAGTAAATACTCTTACACGTCTTGGAGGGTTTGACAGGTATGACACAGCAGTTGAGATTGCAGATTATGGTTGGCAGTCAGCAAGCACAGCCGTGTTAGCGCCATCTGGAGACAGGAACATGGTGGACGCTCTCGCCTCGTCAAGTCTAGCTAAAGCTGTTGATGGACCAATCCTACTTACCGATCAAAACTCTGTCCCTTCTGCCACAATGACAGAATTGAAAAAACTGGGAGTAACAAAGGTTTATATGGTTAGCGGTACAGCAGTCATCTCGACGAAAGTGGAAAGTTCCCTATCCGCAGCGGGTATTCAATCCATTCGACTGGGTGGAAACGATCGCTATGAAACGGCCGTAAATATCGCCAAGGAAATCCAAAAAATCAAACCCTATCAAGAAATGGTCGTTACAAACTCTTATTCCAATGCCGATGCCATTTCAATTGCTCCAATCGCGGCAGCCAAAGGTATCCCGATTCTATTGGTTGACAAAGATTCTGTTCCGACAGTTGTGTCTGATTTCATTAAGTCATCAGGAATAACCAAGACTTATGTCATAGGTGGTACGGCAGTTGTATCTGACTCAGTAAAGGATGCCCTTCCTAATGCCATGAGGCTCGGTGGGAATGATCGATTTGAGACAAACACAGAAGTGTTGAAACAATTCGAAAACCTTATAGTCGGCGGTACCATGTTCTTCGCTAATGGGAGTGATACAAGCCTCATAGACTCGCTGACAGGTGCTCCTATGGCGGCTAAATTGGGCGGTGCGATTGTGCTGGCAAATAAAGAAGCCGTTCCAGACGGTACTAAAGGGTTTATCCAGACAGACATAGTTCTAAAGAATCCTGGAATTCTTGGAGGAACATCTGTAATGTCGGACTCGCCTGTTCAAAGTTTAGGATATGCTCAGCCCGATCAGTCGGTCATTCTCAACGGGGCCGTTGAATTGACTACTCCCGATGCAACCTATAAAGATGAAGCAGTAAACGGAAACATTCTTGTCGATGCAGATAACGAAACATTGCAAAATGTCCATGTCAAGGGGACGGTTTTTGTCGATCCGGGCAAGGGCGGCACGGCGACTCTAGAGGGTGTGCAAGCAGATAGAATTGTCATCTTATCGGGCGCAGACCACAGTATTTACTTAAAGGGAACTCAATCAGATAACCTAGTTGTATCAAGTTCCTCCGACGCCCATGTCGTGGCTGAAACTGGAACGACTATCGGATCGACCTTAGTTCAATCCGATGCCATCGTTGAATCAGAGAGTGGGTCGAACGTAGGTTTATTATCTGCACAGTCACGCTTAGCCGAACAAATTAACGTACAACTTCAAGGAACATTTTCAAACGATGTTGATCTTAGCGGGAGTGTAAAACTTATTGCAGCAACCGACGCAGTTATTCCTACTGTTAGAGTGGCTGGAGCAATGACTCCCGATTCAATTCAGTTAGCAGGTCAGTTCCCAAGTGTATCAATTAGTGATAACTCGTCTATCACCGTGCTCTCAGGCAAAGTTGGAAAATTAGAGACAAAGGGAACATCGAGCATTGTCGTGAAAAGTGGTGCAGAAATCACAAATTTAGTTTCTAACGGAGGGACTATTAATGTAAGTGGCGGTGGTACTGTTAACGGTAAAACTACTACGAATACTCCTACTGAATTAGGTTCTATCCCATCTACACCATTTGCAACTTCAGGGGGAAGTGGAACGTCTGTTGGCCGGGATAGAGATACTCCTCAAACAGTCCAACCCGTTATCACCGGACCTCTCAGAGCAGGGGACACCACGATTTCGGGAACTGCTGAAGCTGGGGCAACGGTAAGCATCGAGAGAAACGGAACTGAAATTGGCACAGCGACAGCTGATGGAACCACAGGTGCTTACACCGTAACCTTAAACGATGGAGTAACTTTGTCCACAAACGACACGCTTTCAATAACAGCTACAGCGCCTGGCAAGACCGAGAGTAACGTAACGAGTGTCACAGTATCTGCAGTACCAGCCCTAACCCAAACAACGCCACCGGCAATCACTGGAACCGTTAGAGCCGGAGATACTACCATTACAGGAACGGCTGAAGTTGGGGCAGTTGTGAGTGTCAAGAGAAGTGGAGTCGAAATTGGCACAGCGACAGTCGATGGAACCACAGGCGCTTACACAGTGACCTTAAACGATGGAGTAACCTTGTCCACAAACGACACGCTTTCGATAACAGCCACAGCGCCCGGCAAGACCGAGAGTAACGTAACGAGTGTCACAGTATCTGCAGTACCAGCCCTAACCCAAACAACGCCACCGGCAATCACTGGAACCGTTAGAGCCGGAGATACTACCATTACCGGAACGGCTGAAGTTTGGGCAGTTGTGAACGTCAAGAGAAGTGGAATCGAAATTGGCGCAGCGACAGCCGATGGAACCACAGGCGCTTACACAGTGACCTTAAACGATGGAGTAACCTTGTCCACAAACGACACGCTTTCGATAACAGCCACAGCGCCCAGCAAGACCGAGAGTAACACAACGAGTGTCACGGTAGCAGCAGCGTTAGTCCAGACAACAGCACCGGCAGTGACGGGAACGGTGGGCGCAGGAGAAACTATGATCTCGGGAACTGCTGAAACCGGGGCAACCGTGAGCGTCAAGAGAAGCGGTATCGAAATTGGCGCAGCGATAGCTGATGGAACTACGGGCGACTACATGTTGAAGTTAAACAATGGGGTAACTCTGGTCGAAAACGACGTACTTTCTATCACTGCCACAGCACCAGGTAAAGTCGAGAGCAGTGCAACGAGTGTCACTGTAGCCGCTGCTCTTTACCCAACAACAACACCGACAGTAACGGGAATGGTCAGGGCTGGAGACATTATGATTTCCGGAACGACTGATCCAGAAGCAAAGGTATGCATCATGCGAGGTGAAACGGTAATCGGTACGGCTACAGCCGCTGGAACAGGCGTCTATACAGTGACCTTAGACGGCGGAGTAAACCTAGCGGAAGATGACGTGCTTTCGATAATTGCCAAAGCACCAGACAAGGCTATGAGTGAGGTTGTGAGTGTCACAGTAGCCGAATCCCTGATCCAAACACAAACAACGCCACCAGCAATCACCGGAACGGTCAGAGTAACAGATACCACCATTGCAGGAACTGCTGAAGCTGGGTCAACGGTGAGCGTCAAGAGAGGTGGGATCGAAATTGGCACAGCGACAGCTGATGGAACCACAGGTGCTTACACATTATCCTTAAACAATGGAGTAACCTTGTCTGCAAACGACGAACTTTCGATAACAGCTACAGCACCCGGTAAGACCGATAGTAACGCGCTGATTATAACTGTAGAGTCATAAGGAAGATATTGAATTGGGTCAGCTTTCAAAGGCTGGCCCTTTTGTGTAACGGGCAGTTCTAAAGGCCTTCTTCATGAGAAATTCATAACTTTTTCATGAGTTAATCGTATCTGATTTATAAACTAAACATAGAGATTTACCCCACATTGATAATGATAGTTTCTTATGGTCTTAAGGGAAGACCTTAAACCGCCCTTCCAAATCAAAATTAATTACAGGGGCGCGGTAGATGAAAAAGAGTAAGCAATGCAAAAAAGATAACTTGGATTTAGTTTGTACAGAGACATAATTGTCTTGCAGGGTTCAGGATGTGTAATAGTGAGTTCGGTAAAAGAAGAAAAGCTAAGGAAAAAAATGATAGTTAATTTAAGATGTAAAGGGGATAGACGATTGAAGGTAAAAGTACTTGTTATTGCTCTAATTATTATTTTAGGGGCTGGTGTTTGGTGGGGCCTCAAATCGGCTGTGGCCACACAAAATCAAGGAAAGCAAGGTGCCAATGCGACCGGTACCAATACACCAGATTCCCCCAATTCTTCGACTGGAAGCTCGTGGAGTGCGCCTCGGCTTGATAATCAAGGTGGGGTTGAGGTCGCTGTAACTTGGGAAAAAGAAGGTTCCGATTCCTCAATGCTTAAATTTGCAGTAACGATGAACAATCATATGATTGATTTAAGCGATTTTGATTATTCAAGGAACACCGAACTAAAAATTAGTGGTACCACTGTTCCAGCTGTTGTTAAAGTCTTAAACAACGGTGGGGGAGGGCACCATGTTACGGCTGAATTGGGAGTACAAAGTACAGATTTAAGCAAATTGAAATCTGGCAGTCAGTTTGAACTTGGCATTAAGAATTTAGCCAATGTTCCAATGCGTAACTTCACCTGGGCTTACTAAAACCGAGAGAGGGGTGAAATATTGACCATATCGCTATTGGCAATTGCTTTTGCTGCGGGAATTCTTTCTTTTCTCTCACCTTGCATCATTCCTATGTTAGGAGTCTATTTTTCTTTAATTACAGGACTGAGTTCCGATCAACTTAAAGAGACGGCTATGGACGCTCTCATGCACCGTCGAGTAGTAAAGAATACTCTAGCTTTTATCGGCGGTTTTGCTCTGGTGTTTACCGCCGCCGGAGCCGCAGCGGGAGAGCTAGGTGCAATTCTCAGCAAGTGGCAGTTTGTGCTTAATATTTTAGGTGGTACGGTTGTCCTTATATTAGCGCTTAAGCTTTTAGGTGTTTTTAAGTTGTCGTTCCTCGCCAAATTACATTGGGAACCAGCTTTTTACGAAAAGCTGAGGAATAAGGCCAAACACAACGCTTGGTCATCCTTTATCGTCGGTTTATTGTTTGCCGTTGCTTGTTCCCATTGCATTGGGCCGACACTTTACTCTATTCTGGCGTTAGCAGGAACCACCCAAAATCCTTTCAGCGGAATGCTTGTTATGTTTGTTTTTTCCTTAGGGCTGGCTATTCCATATATGATCGCAGGGTTATCATTTAACTGGATTATGAAGAGTCTGCAGAAGATTCGTCATTGGCAATTTGCAGTCGAACGTCTAGCAGGCCTCCTAATGCTCTATATTTCTTACGTAATTTATGCGGACAAGTTGACTCAATTGACGGGTTATTTAGCCAAAGTCTTGCCTCGACTGCCTCTAGGCATGTGAAGTTTTTATCGTTTAGCGGGTTTGGTAAAAAAAATAAATTGCGTTGGGAGGAACCTTAAATGTTACAATTTATTAGTCAATATTGGTGGATAGTCTTGTTAGTTGCGATAATGTTCTTTATGCATCGGCCAGGAGGAGCTGGTTGTTGTGGCGGTGGAAAGAAACACGGGCACCGGCACGATAGTCTTGAGAAAGATCCACAGAATAAAAACATTGGGCATACGGGTTGTTGCGGCGGCCATAAAAGCAAATAGGCTTAAAAGTATGTTATAAAAAAGAGATTTTTTCTTATGGATAATGTATAGGGTAGGGGACTATCATACCTTGCTCAGGCTTTTGCTTTATCTTCACATCGGGGCTCCAGTATAGAGCATTAAAGAAATGCAAACTTCACAGTATGAGGGAGATAAACAAGTGATTGCCAAAACGGAGGTCTTAATTTCTATCTTGTTGTTTTTTGCCATTGCCATCTTAGTCGGTATCCTAATTGTTGGCCTAAAAAGGAATAAGCAGTTCGCAAGAGCGGTTCACAATAGATCTGAATCCAGGAAAAGAGGAAAAACATGTAAAAATCTTTCTCATGTGCAGGCCATAAATCAGGAAAAACGACGACTTCGTCAGATGCTGCTAGAGGGCGAGATCCGAGTGGATACATATAGACGGCTTTTGGCTGAAATTAAATAGATTACGTAAAGTGTGTTTTAGTGAGAAACAAGAATGTTAAAAAACTGCCAGGTTATTTTTATAGGGGCAGTTGTAGTTCTGCGTGATATTTTCGGTGTTTAGCACTACAAGTGCGGTTTAAGCTGAATACAGGGACTTCAGGTAAGGACTCTCACCAACATGACATTACAAGAAACCAACTTTTCAAGAAGTGGGCGTGCAATTAGTATTATGTATATTGATTCTGAGAGTATTCAGTAAGGGACAAATGCTTACAAGAACCTCAATTAAGAAGAAGGACCCTGATTCTCAATTCAGGGTCCTTCTTTACCGCGTAGGGCGATTACAACCATTAGCCAAGAGCAAGGGTGTCCACCGGAGATAGAATCTTAACCATTATAAGGGGAGACTATGCTGCCCATTGAGGAATGGAAATTACCGGATTCTAGCAATCAGATTTACCTCGCCGCTTGGGATTGGGATGCCATCTTGCGGCATTCATCGGCACACTTACGGCACATATCTGCACATTTCTGACAATGGGTGTCTTTCATTTTGGCGCATTCGGTAGCACAAGCATCACAGATTGTGGCACAAGTTGCACACAATTGAGCGGAAAAATCACTGTTTCTGGACATGTATTGGGATGACATGGAACAGATATCAGCACAATCCCTAAGTGTTCGGATACACCGGATGCGGGCTTCCACATCAGGTTCGTTAAAACAGGCAGTGTAACATTCCTCACATGCTTGCATACAGGCGTTACATGCATCAATACAAGCTTGAATTGATGCAGTGGCATTAGTCACAATAGGCATTTAATGATCCTCCATTTCTAACTATAATTTTAATCTTATTTATCTTCTTCAATCATAGGGAAAATATACAGAATCAGTAGTTACTTACGGCACATATCTGTACATTTTTGGCAATGGTGTCTTTCATTTTAGCATATTCGGTAGCACAGGCATCGTAGATTTTGCACCACGAATTGTAAAAATTTTAAGTGAAGGGAACATTGGCAATTCAGGGAGCTTTGGTGGGGGCTTTTATTGAAATCAGGTGCCTGCAGATAATAAGTTAAGGCAAATTATTAGAGTGAAAAGTCTCTTCATAGGAAATTCATAAATTTTTCATAGGTCCTTCATAAGAGAGTTCTAAACTATAAATAGATTCGAAATACAAGAACTTAAATTTCTTAGAAGGAGGATTTATCATGGGAATATTTGTTCGCTTAAAACAGCTATTCGAGGCAAAAGTAGATAAGAGCCTTGATCGGGCTGAAGACCCTGGGGAGATGCTTGATTTCAGTTTGCGAAAAATGGAGGATGCTCTTCAAAGAATAGTTCAAAATACCGTTCAGTTAACGACTTCTAAGAAAAGAGTTGAGATGCAAAGAGATGAACAAATTCAAATGGCTACAAATTATCAGAAACATGCGGAAAAAGCACTAGCATTGGGACAAGAGGATTTAGCCAGAGAAGCTCTTAACCGCAAGGCTGAAGCAGAAGAGCGGATTCAGGAATTAGAGAACCAGCTTTCTGAGATGGATCATCAGCTTACGGCCACTATTAATAACCAAGAAGAATTGAAACATAAAATATCAAACTTTCGTAGTAAAAAGGAAGAACTAAAAGCAGTTTATAACGCGTCTCAAGTGCAGCTTAAGGTCAAAGAAATGATGACATCTGTCGGTTCTGAAGCGGATGAAGTAGGAAAAACCATCGAGCGAGCAGAAAGTAAAATATATGATATGCAGGCTAGAGTGAAGGCTATCGATGAGTTAACTGAGCAAGGGGTAATTTCCGAGGCCTTTGACTCGAAAACCGATGATATGGAACGTAGATTCAGAAAGTTAAGCAAAGATTCCAAAGTTGAAGAAGAATTAACTCTATTGAGAAAGAAATTGGCTTCAAACAATTAAGTAAAAGGGAGGAATATTATGTGTGGCGGTGGTCGTAATTGGATGTACGGGTTTGGTGGCGGATGTGGTGGAGGTACTTTTGGCATACCACACCAACGTTCATATAATACTGAAGGATATAGTGACAGAGAGCTAATTCGACGTGAAGTAAATATACTTTATGCTCAGGGAACGATTGGCAGAGACCAGTATTATACTGTATTGGATCAAATGGAGCGAGGGCTATTTACTTTAGATGATTTGGCACATTTGAGGGAAACAACTAGGCAACGAGAATCCATCAAAGAAACACCAAAAATAGAACACTCAACGACAGTGGATTTATCAGAAATTAAAAATCTAGAATCAAAAAAGGCGGAACTATCAACAGCTAAACAACAAATTAACACATTAATTACAGAAATTAAACAAAGCTATGACCAACTAGCGAATCAGATGAAGCTTGAGGAGAGATTCGCTGAAGAATCTATTGCTCTTGATGAACAAAAAGCAAGAGATCACCTGATGCATCGCCAAGAACTAATGGAACAATCAAGTCATTTAGAGATACGAATTAAGGAACTGGCATCCGATCTGAAACAGCTCGAAGCTCTTGAAATTAAAGTGGAAGCAAAGATATTGGAACGCAAGGCGCTAGCGCAGCGAGAAAAAATAAAGAATCTTGAGTCTGAACTTAGTTAATAGAAAATTTCAAGAGTATTAAGGCCTGGATGCTGAGCTAATTCTGCTCAGGGAAGTAACGTCTATGATGGTGGTAATGAAATGATGGGAGGCTAGAGTAGTAAAAGGTAATGTGTGGTAAACAGACTGCAAAAGTTCAGGTATTTAATGCTTGTCGGAAGGTTACTGATCCAAACATTATTTAGCGTTCGCCCATAAAAAGTATTTCCGTTCAAAGGCTCAAAACCATAATTGGTTTGAGCCTTTCATTATACTAGGCTGTACTCGACAAGAATGGAAGTAAATAGATGAAAGGGGGATTATTATGGATAAGGAAACGATATTGACACGTAAACGGTATAATAGAACAGCACTTTTCTATGACTGGATGGATAGTATGATTAAGTCGGATTTGCGTCGCGAGTTGTTAAGTGGTGTAAAAGGAAAGGTACTAGAAGTTGGAGTGGGAACCGGCAAGAATCTTGAATTCTATCCTTCAGAATGTGAAGTCACGGGTATTGACATAAGCCCGGGGATGTTGGATAAGGCAAAACCACGTGCTAGAGAGGCAAAGGCGTACGTTGAGCTTAAGGAGATGGATGCGCAGCAGCTAAGCTTTCGTGACAATAGTTTCGACACAGTAATAGCTACGTGTGTCTTTTGCTCTGTGCCGGATCCAATTAAAGGTTTGCGAGAAATCAGACGGGTTTGTAAACTTGGAGGTAAGATTATTCTTTTAGAACATGTCCGAAGTGATCATCAATTGTTGGGGAAACTAATGGATTTGATGGATCCTTTGATGGTGAGAATGATGGGGCCACACATTAATCGTCGGACTGTAGAAAATGTAAAAGCTGCTGGGTTGCATATCGGCGACGTTATTGATCAGAAACCAAAGATCCTTAAACTGATCCTAGCTACACCATAAAGCGTCAACACAATGATGGATCTACTGGAAGAATGGGTAGTAAATTTAGTTTATCCGGTAGAGATCAAAATTAGGTTGTATTTATAAATTAAGGGACATTGATTTCTTTATCAGTGTCCCTTAATTTATAGTTGCCCACAGCGTTGTTTAACAATATTCCAGGCATACCCATAAGCGACTAATACTTGGTTACCAATAGCTTTACTTAAACGAATGCCAAACATTCCATGGTGTAAACCACTACCGACAGAGTGTAATGAAAACAAAGTCATTAATTGTAAAAGTTATAGTCCGTTATTGTGGAGATCAAGATCACAGAAGGCAGGTGCGTATCCGTACAGAGGCTGAGAACTTATTTGTAGGCCATCGCATCTAGAAAGCTAATTCCACATAATAGGCCTCATAGTCAGAGATAATATGTAAAGTAAGGAAATATAAGCGCTGAGACATTAATTTCTATTGTGGGTTTAGAAAGAGAGGCATCGACTAATGACTAAGTGTGAACCTAAATACGAGGAGGCTAATGGATAATGCACAAATGGGGAAAAATCATTGCGTCACTTGTTGTCTTTGTTGCTATAGTCAGCTTACCGTTCCTCTATAACATAAGGAAATCAGGCAAGGGACCTGTAATAAATCTGAATACTCCAGCTATCCAGAAATTAGCGGTTAAGCAGTGTGTTGAGCCTGCAGAGTGGATGAAGGCTAATCATATGATTCTGCTGAACCAATGGAGAGATGAAGCCGTACGCAAAGGCAAAAGGGTATATATTAATAGTCAAGGCAAGTCATTCGAAAATAATCTTCAAACGTGCTTAAATTGTCATTATGATCCGGCTTTAAAAACATCTGATCAGTTCTGTGTTTCATGCCATGATCATACAGCCGTGAATCCTAACTGTTGGATTTGCCATATTTTACCGAAGGGCGCTACATAATAAAAATGACTGGGCTAACGAATGAGAGTCAGCCCAGTCATTTTTTTGTCTTTCATTGTGGTGAACAGTAGCCTGAACGAATTCAAACCTTCAAAGAAAAAGGTAAATTCATGAGAAATTCATAACTCATTCACAGCATAGTCGTATTGATTCAATATACTTTGACCATAGACAAGGTTGCATCATTAAAATCTAAAATGACATAAGAAAATAGAGGTTATCTTGGTGTTCTTGTCGAAAAGCAAACCATAAATCATAAATGGCAAGAATTACATAGCAGTAGCTGTTATTTCGGCACTGGGCGGAGTATGGTAGTGTAGACCGGAGAATTGAACTTATTAAGGAAATGGAGTGTTGCTAAGACATGGATAAAAAGATAGATACCTCAAAGTCTGTCATAAGTTACGGGATAAGAATTAAATTACTCTTAGGCTTTTTGGTTGTACTGCTACTAACGTTGCTTGTTGGGGGTGTGGGCTATTTCGGCGTTTATAAGATCAATGCGGGAGCGGAAGATCTAGGCGGGCATTGGTTAAAAGCAACAACGTCCTTGGCGCAAGTGGTTGAGGATACAGAAGACACTCGGCGTACTCTTTTGATAGGATTTACGATGCGTGCCAATGCAAAAATGTTACAGGACGAAAAAGCTCAATTCATGAACTTTAAAACCAAATGGGAAAGTGATTTTGCCCAGTATAATAAATATGTAACAAGTGGAGATGGAAAAGCACGAAGTCAAACCATGCAGAAATCCTTTAGCATGTATATGACAGATGCTGATGAAGTATGGAAACTGATAGCGGAAGGTAAGGATGATGAGGCCCGTTCCATAATAATGGATAAGAGCAAAGCAAGTTTTGACCAGGTGATCAAAGATATGAATGCTCAAATGAATTTTCAGGATCAAGGAGGGGCTCAAGCCGTTGTAGATGCGCGGACTACAGATAGTTCTGTTTTGAGGTTCCTGATTATATTTGTTTTAATGGCCTTGATTGTGGGGGCGGGTTTGGCAATTATGCTGGCACGACATATTAGCCGTCCTCTAACTGAGGTGACGAAGGTTGCTCAGTCAGTGGCTGATGGGGACTTAAACGTTAAAATGCCTGATATTAAAAATAAAGACGAAATTGGTGTTTTAGCCCAAGCGGTTAGTGCGATGGTCCATTCGTTGCGAGAGGTTATTAGAGAAGTATTAACTCAGTCTGAGAGTATTGCGGCAACTAGCCAAGAATTATCGGCTGCTTCAGAGGAAGCGACAGCTGCCAGTGGACAAATATCTGAAACTCTAGCTCAACTTGCGTCCGGGGCAACGGATCAAGCAATATCAGTCAGAGATACCAGTAGGGTCATTGAACAGCTGTCAGCTAATGCGCTGCAGGTGGCGGAAAATGCTGGGGTGGTTAACCAAAGGAGTGGAAAGGCAGCGCAGGCTGCTAACCTAGGAGCGCTTCAAGCCGAAAATGCCGTGAACAAAATCGAACAAATCCGACAAGCGTCTGTTCATACAGCCGAAGCCGTTTTCCAGTTGGGAGATCAATCCAAACAGATCGGGCAAATTGTGGATGTCATCAAAGGAATCGCAGAGCAAACCAATTTACTGGCTCTTAATGCAGCGATTGAGGCTGCACGGGCGGGCGAACAAGGGAGAGGATTTGCTGTAGTTGCTGAAGAGGTCCGTAAGTTGGCGGAGCAATCATCGATTTCCACAGTTCAGATCGCAACCCTAATTGATAATATCCAGCGTGAGACGGAACGTGCGGTAGGACTGATGGAGAATAGTAAAGGTGATGTGGTTGCGGGAGTAGAAGCTGTGAATTTGGCAGGTCATTCCTTCCGAACCATAGTAGAAGAAGTTAACACTGTCGTAGAGCAAATTCATCAGGTTTCGGAAGCATCTCACCAAATGGCCACAGGTACAACCCATGCGGTCCAATCAGTGGAAAGTATTGGTGTGATAGCTGAGCAGACTGCAGCAAGTGCAGAAGAGGTTTCCGCTGTGTCGGAGGAACAAGCCGCCACAATGGAAACGGTGAGCCAATCAGCTGAAGCCCTGGCAAAGCTTGGCGAAAGTTTATTACATCTTGTCTCAAAATTTAGGCTGTAGATTTTTCAATTAAAGCGGGCTCCTTAAGTAAAATATTGATAGTGCTAGAAAGCAAATGTTTAGATGATTTTCCATTCTTCAAAGTGTTAATTTGAATTATTTAATTAGATATCTCTACAAGGATGAATAAAGATAGTCAAAATAGTGAGAGAGGGAAGAGGTATGAACATATTCATGGACATTAACGTGTGGTACTTAAAAGGAACCATGAAACTGATTCTCTGCATACGATCATGAAGGGTTTCTCAACTCGCCCAAGGGGAGATTTATCCTCGCTTAGAAAGTTGATACGACAGAATTTAATGTTTATTTTAGTCCTTCTCCTTTTACTGATTGTTTTTGGAATCTCATTATATCTTGGTTCAAGACAAGTATATAATGAAGAAGAACAATGGAGAGGTCAAAAAACAATGGCTGAAGTGAATTCCGGGAAAACGAATATAAGCAATTATTTTTCTGATCTTCAGCGGGATTTGGACTTTACCATAGCGTTGCCTGAACTAAAAGATTATTACTCACAAAATTTTGCCCCATCAAAGAAAATGGAGGCAGAGCATGTACTAACGGGTTTCTTGGAGGGTAAACAATTTTATCAGATGACGGTGATGAATGCTTCGGAGCTTGAGATGCTACAAGTAAACAGTAAAACGGAAAATTTACTTTCCTGGACTAATGGTTTAAGTAACAGTGATGTACATAGGAATCTATTCCAAAAGTCCATGAAATTGCAGAAAGGTCAAGCATCTCTTTCTCCAGTATATTTTGCAACAGAAAAAGAAGGATCTGATTTAAGGAAAAGGGTTGTAATGACCTTAGCTATGCCGTTAATGGATGATCAAGCATTAAAAGGTGTATTGTTCATTGATCTTGATTTATCAAACGTTTTTAAGATTCTCCCTAATACTCAATTATTTATTCAAACGAATGATGGATTGGACATATTTGTGAATCAAACAGATGGGAGCTTGGATATTAAGAAAATTAGCTATCCATTAAACGACAGTTCTAATTGGTATCCGGTAAATGAAATGGAAAGGATTCATTATTCAAGGGTTAATATCTTTGACCAACAACCATTTATCCTCGCGGAATACCATCAGTTACCTTTATTGAAAGTAACCTTAGGTAAATTAGTATATATGTTCGAAGCTTTACTCCTCTTATTTTTGAGCTTAGTTATGTATAGCATCTTCATGAATTTTTCAATTTTCAAAAAGTTATTTAGTACACAAAAGGCGATTGTTTTTTCTCTCGCAACACTTGCAGAAGGACGCGATCCAGAGACTGGGATGCATTTAGAAAGGTCAAGAGATTATGCCATAATTTTAGCTCAGCAATTAAGGACACATAAGCAGTACGAAAAAATCATAACTAGCGAGTTTATAGATAATCTCTATTATGCAGCCACACTCCATGACATAGGAAAAGTTGCTATACCTGATGCTATTTTGCTGAAAAATGGTAAATTGACAGATGAAGAGTATACCGAAATGAAGAAACATGTTCTAACGGGTAAAAATATCCTTAAAGAAACGATTGATAAATATGATCTGACAGAGTCTTTCCTCGAAATGGGGATGAATATTTGTGCTTATCACCATGAAAAGTTTAATGGGAAAGGATATCCTGAAGGGTTAAAAGGTCAAGAGATCCCCATAGAAGCTAGGATATTTGCTCTCTGCGATGCGTACGATGCAATTCGTTCTAAAAGGTCTTATAAAGAAGGTCTATCTCATCAAGAGGCTAAAGATAGAATTGTAGCGGATAAAAATCAGCATTTTGATCCGGAAGTTGTTGAAGCATTTTTAGAATGTGAGGAAAAACTTGTAGTCATCACATAACAAGAGAGTGTGATTTTAAAAAATGATTATATCGTGGCTGTTTTTAGCATTGGTGTTTGTTGGAATAATTTGTGTAGCTTCATTACATTTCTTAGCTACGCCACTTTTTAATAATATACTTGTGCATTGTATCACTCTGGGAGCTTTGATTGGGACAGTAAACTTTATTGCGGTCGATTTGTTTTACAGAAGGATTGAAAAATTAAAAGATATCAATCGGCAATTAAGATCAAAGCTTATGACTGATTCTTTGACGGGCCTCTTCAATCGCAGGGCGTTCGATATCGATATGAAAAATGTAGAACACAATGGTGTATTGTCACTAATATTCATTGACATTGATAATTTTAGGAATTTTAACAATCAGTTTGGACATGATGTTGGAGATGCGATTCTCATAAAAGTAGGTCAGACTATTCAATCTTGTGTCCGTGCGACTGATCGAGTTTATAGATACGGTGGAGAGGAAATAGTTTTGCTGCTAATAGACTGTGATAAAAAGGACGCCATAACGTTGGCCGAAAAGATCAGAACTGAAATTAGTCGATTGGCTAACACTCCATATCCCCAAATTACAGTATCCCTTGGGGTTTCGAGTTATCCCGACGATGCGAGTAATATTCACGATGTTGTAGTGGCCTCCGATAAAGCACTCTTAATGGCTAAACAAAGCGGTAAGAATTGTGCTATCGCTTATTAATATTTTTTGAAAATAAGATTTTTCTGATGATCCAGTAGGCTCTTTAATAATTCTATTATTTCCTAATTGAAAAAGGGCTCCAGATCAAATATCTAAGCCCGAATTCATGAGAAATTCATATTAAAGAGGTACACTAAAGATATAACAATACAGCATAAAACAAATTGATGCTGTTAAACAATATTTAGGGAGGAATGAATTAAAGAAAAATGAAAGTGGTATTGCTGTTCCCGAAGTAATATGAGGAATGGTAGCAAAACAAAGACATTGCCAATGATTGATTTCGTGAACATATTTTTAGTTGATTCTAAACTACTTATACTTAGACAAAATTTAAAGAAAAAGCTAATTTGAATGTAGGAGAATGAGGGTTATGAATAAGAAAATAAGATCAGTTCTAATTGTAGGTTTAATCTCGACTGCTACATTAGTCCTTGCCGGTTGTAGCAGTCAAAGCAATGGTATGATGAATACCAGCAATATGACCCAATATATGACCAGCAATCCCTCGGCTATGGTTGATATTTTAAGCTCACCTGATACGCGTCAGTCTATGGTGAAAATCATGGGGTCATCTCAAATGTTACCTGTGATGACAGATGTGATGAAGGACAGCAATGTCCAAAAGAATATGATTGGTTTCATGGGGAGCAGCCAAAACCAGGATGCAATGGTAAGTATTATGTCTAATCCGTCTATGTATAAGCCTATGGTACAGATCATGGCTGATCCTCGGATGAAAACGACCTTTGAAACCATGCTAAAAGATCCAGCCCTACAACCTCTTGTTAAGGAAGCACTTGGTTCAAAATAAGTTTTTGGGGATATGATAAGATCAATTGTTATTAATTTTATTATTCTAACTGCAGGCTAAAGTCTAACGTCAGGCTAAAGCAATACTTGAAAATAAAAGTGGCCGAGGATCTATTCCTCTGCCACTTTTATCTCTTTAGGAAGTTGGACAATAAATTCAGTATCTTGACCGACTTTACTTTGCACAGTGATGGTGCCTTTATGGAGGTTTGTAATCTGCTGGACTAGGGCTAGACCAATTCCTGTTCCTCCGGTTTCCCGGGTACGGGATTTATCGGCGCGGTAGAATCGCTCGAAGATATAAGGCAGATCTTTTTCCGGAATGCCGGGGCCTGTGTTTTTAATAGCGATTACCGCAGAATCCGGTGTTGATGTAAGCCTAACGATCACTTTACCGCTATCATTTGAGTACCGATAGGCGTTGTGAATGAGATTGTAAAAGAGCCTGGTTAAAAGCCGCCCGTCTCCCGATATAGTCGCAGGCTCCGGCGAAGCGTTCCAATTCAGGGCTAATTGCTTTTCTTGGATCAGCGGATAAAGGCTATTAATCACTTTTTCTAGCAAATGATTCAAGTCTACTGGTTCGAAGATGGGTGTTAAAGTACCCATTTCCGCCACATTTAAGTCTTTTAGGTCACTGGATAAGTCAACTAAACGGTCAATTTCCTCATGAATGGAGGTGAGGTTCTCCGGGCTGGCCGGCAGAACGTTATCCTGAAAGGCTTCAATAAAACTCTTGATGGAAGTTAAAGGAGTACGGAGCTCATGGGCGATGTCGGCTGTGAATTGTTTGCGCAGGGTTTCTTGCCGCTCCAAGCTGTCGGCCATGATATTAAAGGCATTCGCTAATTGTCCAACTTCATCACGTGATCGTGTCGAAACTCGTTCTTTGAGATGTCCTTGTCCTATTCGTTCCGCAGCTCGGGTTAAGCTCTGAAGAGGAGCAACAAGGCGGCGGCTTGTGAAGTAACTGAGGATCATCCCCAATAATAGGGCCAAGCCTCCGGCAAATAAAAGCGAACGAAATACTGAGGATTGGAAGAGGACATCTTGAGGATTTAGAATTTGAGCTGTGGACGGGTAGCGAACTAGAGCTGTTGCTATAACTCCATTTGCTCCGGAAATTGGGAGAGTTTTCGTTTTCCAACTCATAATGCCCGATGAGCCCATCATACCCATCATTCCCGCATTACCTTGTCCCTGCATCATTGATCCCATAGAATCATTTAAGGTGGCAATGAGTCGGCCATTGGGATCGCTCAATGTTACCGTCGTGCCAGCCGGAAGGGTATTGCTGATTTCTTCTAAAGAGGCAGAATCCCAAGAACCCTTACTCAGATAGAGGGCGCTTAGGCGTGAAGGCAGCTGCTCTATAGTATTCTCATTCGTCGTAGTCAGATAGTTACTAAATTGTTGCTGAAAGACAAATTCAACGGCTAGCATGCTAAGGGTAACGGTAATCAGCGCGATGATGATTGTGGACAAAAATAGTTTTTTGCGCATCTTACAGCTCCGGATTGGGATTGAACTTATAGCCCACTCCGTAAACAGTGAGAATAATACGCGGGTCACTTGGGGAAAGCTCGATTTTTTGCCGGATTTTTTTAATATGAGCATCAATCACGCGATCATCTCCTTCAAAGTCATGTCCTTGAACAATTTCAACCAGCTGTCCACGGGAGTATACCCGTCCAGGATGCTTAGCCAAGGCCCCCAGAATCTTAAACTCGGTTGGAGTGAGTGGAACTACTTGATCATGAAGGCGAACCTCATGTTGAATATTGTCTATAGTCAGACCGTTGTTATAGGAAATCATGTCTGCAAGTGGAGTGGTTTCGTTATTCACCCGACGTAAAACAGCACGAACCCGAGCGACTACTTCGCGTGGGCTGAAGGGTTTGGTAATGTAATCATCTGCACCGATGCCCAAGCCTTGAATACGGTCTTCTTCTTCGACTTTTGCCGTGAGCATTATGATAGGGACGGAGGATATTTTACGGATTTCACGACAAATCTCTATACCGGACATACCGGGAAGCATCAAATCGAGGATAATTAGATCGTAAGTGTTCTCCTTAAATAGCGTCAGAGCAATTAGCCCGTTAAGGGCGGTAGTTACTTGGAAGCCTTCTTGTTGTAGGTAGGCTTTAAGAACTGTGATGATTTTCTTTTCATCATCAACGAGTAAGATTCTCATCAAGAAACAAACTCCTTTTCTGTTTATTGGGAATATGGTACATGGTACATCATTGTAACAAAGAAACCAACAGTGAATGTATCGTACTTGAGTAATTACTTATTACCGTTTCCATTAGAACCATAACCGCCCATCATGCCATATCCTCCGCCGTATCCACTAGAACCGTAACCGCCCATCATACCATAACCTCCACCGTTTCCGTTAGCGCCGTAGCCACCCATCATTCCGTAGCCTCCACCGTTTACGTTAGCACCGTAGCCGCCCATCATACCGTTGCCTCCACCATTTCCATTAGTACCGTAACCACCCATTCCATAACCTCCGGCGAATCCATTAGAACCTGGCGTAATTACGTTATTTGGCCTACTGTCACTTGAAGATGGTGATGTGCTTGTGGCTTGTCTTGTTGTTGGCGAACTATTATTAATCGCGCTGCTTCCGTCGGTATCAGTGCCAGTGCCTGTTCCTAGATTGGCGGTTTTATTAACGGAATTTGATAAAACGGTATTTTGTCCGACAGGTTTGGTGGCATATGACCCAGAGTTCATAGCGAACACAGTACCTGAAAGGGCAATTATACTAGCTATTGAGAGTCCTACAATCCATTTTGTCTTATTCATCATTTTTCCTCCTCTAATTATAACCTTGCTTCATGTCTCAAGTATAGAAAATCAATTCGATTTTGCTGTGAATGAGTTATGAATTTCTGATGAATTTCAAGAGTCTTTCACTATTTGTGTGTAAAAGACTCTTGTATGAATTTAAGGCATCATATTATGACTCTCGGAGCCTGAGCTAGCAGGCATATTATCTTGCTTGGGTATGGGGAACGAGGGTGTAATGTTCTTTGGAGAACTGCTGGGCATTGGGTAACCGGTAGGTGGCGAGGTGTTAGTCATATTGGGTGAACTCGGATTATGACTTGTACTTGGACTAGAACTTTGACTTTGACCCGAACTCGGAGTCGGACTTGGATTCAAACTCGCTTTTTGGGTACCATTAGAAGGCATATTTTGGCCAGTCATCGGAGTTTCCATCGCGTTGGGTGTCTCTTGAGGTGTCTCGCTTTGAGGATTTATTGTTACACATTCTTTAGGGAAAAGTGAGTTTAAGGTAGTATTTGCCTCTGTCAACATATGAAGAGTGTTGTTATTACCTGAACCTTTTGGATTGACAACGAACCCTTTAGCCATTAAACCCTTATACACTAGATAATTGTTCACACTCATTCCTAGGTTTTGAGCGGTTTTTTGTGTGGTTTCATCTGTCGTGCTTACCATCAAGTCGGAAGAAATATTTTTCTCAATCATGAGGCGTCTAATAGAGTCACGGAGTTTGGCTTGATCAACGATATCTGCCTGACGGTTGTTAAGGGGGATAATGCTTGCCATGACCGGTTTTTTGCCTTGTTTAAAGCCTCCCTGAGTATTGGCCTGATCTACCATTAGGGCAACAGATGTATAAATGTCTTTTCCTTGAAGCTCAAGCTCAGATGGTGAAATTTGAGTTCCTTGATTTAAATCAATCACCTTAAGAACTTTGGCATCAGAGTTAACCAAAAGTTCCTTACTATTATTTATATCCATTACAACAGCTGCTACGGCGGTATTGACGCCGGAGACAATGTTAAATACACTTACACCCAAAACGAGAAGCAGCATAGCTGCAATCGAAGCTATTTTTAGGAAGCTTGGACTAATAGCTTTCCGTATAGGCAGATCCACTTCCATAACTTGTCCGAGAAGGGGAGCAGCAAGCGGTGTTTTGATATTCAGATAGTCCCCGTATTCAGTGTAAAGAATAGTGTTTTTTTTGGAGGTCTTCATGACAATGCCTCTAGTTTTGGCCATTACGCTAACCCCTTTCGCGTAGTTATCGAGTCTATTTGTGTAAAGTTTTTTAAAGATCTGAATTCAGGATCGGATAGGATTAGAACTGTGGCAATCAGATATTTGCGCCCTCTTTCCAGGACTTTGCGTTTTACTCCGGTAAGAAGCTCTAACTCTTTGAGAGGCAAGCACTTATTCTTGGTTAGGTATTGCAGCAAATCGGGTTGAGAACATAGTTTTTGGGCCACTTTATATAGTGTTGCTTTACTGTCACGGTGTTTAGGGGAGACTTCCACTAAATTTTCTAAGGTTATTCCATATTCGGCTAAAACGATTATATAGCTCTTAACCGTCTCGGCAAAATCATTATGCTGTTCTTTCTCTTTATATATATCCAAAGACGCTTCGGAAGCATAATGGTGATCGATGTCGTTGTCAGACTCTGAAGGGGTAAGCGAGAGTAATTGATGTTTTGACTCTTTGCGAAAGTAATCGATTAATCGTCGTGTTATGATAGTTTTAGCAAACCCGTAGAACGAGGCACCCTGGACAGGGTCATAGTCATCAATTGCTTCATTAAAAGCTACTAAGGCGATGCTTAGTTCTTCATCATGTCCCCAAGTTAGATACCGCTTACATAAATTTGAGCTGATTTTCAAGATCAATGGTTTGTGATTTTCAATAAATTCTTCTCTAGCAAGTTTGTTTCCCTTTTTAGCTGCTTGTAAAGTCTGCTGAATTGTTTGTTCTTGCACTTCAACCCCTCCACCTAGTAGAAAGTTTCGTAAAGATATCTTGGATTTTAGGGGGTACCTTAAAAAAATTTAGTTTAAAAAAGATGTAAACCTACCCCCCGAGAATCGGAAGGGACTGCGAATACTATGGTGACAACAGGAGGTGAGAGACAAACGGAAAATTAAACTGGATTTCAAGGGCGTTGAATTTTAATATTATCTAAATCTTGTTAAGAAAGGATTGAATTGTAGCATGCAAAAGAAAGCATTAGTGGCGACTTTATCAATGGCTTTAGTATTAGGGGTGGCGGGGATCGTGAATGCTGCTACCACGGGGAGCAATTCCCACAACACATTGTCGCAACCTTCCAGCGCAACTTCATATATGACTCCTAGCAATGTCACAAGTCCAGGAGATTTGCAGGGAACAACTCCGAAGACTAACCAGACAAACCCTAGTAATCCAACGAGTGCTAACGAACCCAATAATCAGCTACAAAACATGCCGGGGTATACTCAAATGCAGACGATGCCTATGAGTACTCCAATCGCTACCAACGAACCCAATAATCAAATACAAAACATGCCCGGTTATACTCAAATGCAGACAAAGTCTGTGAGTACTCCCATGAATGGACCAATGAATAATTCACAAAGCCAGCAAGTAATGAGTGGAACATACAGGTCTAATAAGGTGAATGCTTCTAGCACAACTCAACAATCGGGTCAATATTCAAGAGTCAGAACCATGATGGGTTCCACTGGAAGAATGGGAAGGTAAATAAGATTACAGAAGCACAAAAGGGAACTGAAGTATTGCACTTAGTTCCCTTTTGTGTTTTTCGAAAAATGATAGATTAAACCTTTGGTTCTTAATCTTGTTAACTTACAAGTAGTCTTTATCGATTCTGAGCTTGTTTAATCAGGGACTTAAGTTGAGCAGAGTTGGGTCCATTGGGATCTTGGTTCAGGGCAGTTTGCCACATTCGGATGGCTGAAGCATTGTCTTTTTTATACTCATACAGAAATACGCCATAATTATTCAAAGCGGGAGTGAAATTTGGATTTATGCTTAAGGCCTTTTGGTAACTTTGTTCAGCTAGATCAAATTGTTGACTATAATAGGCAGCTGTCGCCATATCGGTTATGACATTGAGGTCTTGTTTATTCTTGAGAACAACTTGATAATTTTTTACTGCCTGACTATAATCCTCTTTTGCTTCGTTCGGAGCATTATTTCGGGCAGCGGTTCCTAAATCATAATAAGCATCTCCCAAATCTTGCTGCAAACCGATATCATTAGGGCTTGATTTCAGTTGTTGGGTTAGAGTATCTACACGGTTCCTGGCATTAGTGTAGTCACTGTTGCTAGAAGTCGACGAAAGGGGTGTTGAACTACTATTATTGGAAAAGAATCCATAGGCCCCAGCCCCAATTAAACATGCGGCGAGCAAGACTACTATAATAACGGTTTTTAATTTTTGGGTTTTCTTTGTGTCATTCATGGCACGCCCTCCCGAAAAAAATCTTTTAGGAGATATACATATAATCTCCTAAAACTGCAATTTTATTTAAATTAATTAACGTGTTGATCTGTAACTGATTCGCGCACTCGATTTCGCGAGTGCGCAAAGCTGTTAAAAATAAATTATCTAATAACCTCTGGCCGCTAACCTCTGACATCCGAATTTTACATCCGCATTACCATACGGACAGTAAAGCTGAGGGAGTTTAAAATACCGAAGAGCAAAATGACACCCATATGCGGTAATGAAACTGATAAGGTTTTACTTACACCATAGTTCTTTTGGCGTTTCAATAAGTTGTATACATGGAGCTAAGAGTTCCGGCAATTACTAAGATATACTGCATAATTTGAGTCGTCAGGTCGGCAACGAATGATGTTGATCCTTTAATATGCACCCCGAAAGGCCCCATAAAAGTATTGTAGGTAGCTTTTCCTTCCACCAGAAGATGCTTAGATTATCTAGGAATTTTCCTAAAGTCATAATATCTTCCATAGTAAGAGTAAGAGTAAGAGAACCGCGAATCTATAAATAAACCCTCAAGCAAATAACCAATTCCGCCAAAGTCTAGATTTTGTACTTTTAACCAATAATAATTTTCCCGTACATACCTTTTGCAGCATGACCTGGGTATTGGCATAAATAGTAAAACTCACCGTTATTACTCGCCGTAAACGAAACCTGGGCCGACGGATATTGATTAGTAGCGGCTTCCGGAATCGGAGGGATAAAGCTACCCGGGTAAACCCCTCCTTGCATCATCGACATATAAGCATAAGGAGGGGGTGCGGCTGTTAACTCGACTCCATGAGGCATACCGGTATCCTCATTGATTAGCTCCATCGTTACTTTTGCTCCTTGAGGGATTTTTAGGGTTGGATTTATTAATCCGCCAATAACGAATTTACCATCGGCTTCTTCTGGTCCGCCAAACATAACAATGTTCACAGCTGTGCCAGTATAGGTTATTGTATTCGCGCTTTTGTCGACTGTGGCGTTGGTTAAGGAGGTCTCCATATCCTTTGCCGCACTATTATCATCTTTAATGTTTTGACCGTAATTACTGCCATTGCCGTAGCCAAAACCGCCCATCATACCGTAACCCCCCATCATGCCATAGCCTCCGCTGTATCCATTAGCCCCGTAACCGCCCATCATGCCATAGCCTCCGCTGTATCCATTAGCCCCGTAACCGCCCATCATGCCATAGCCTCCGCTGTATCCATTAGCCCCGTAACCGCCCATCATGCCATAGCCTCCGCTGTATCCATTAGCCCCGTAACCGCCCATCATGCCATAGCCTCCGCTGTATCCATTAGCCCCGTAACCGCCCATCATGCCGTAACCTCCGCCGTATCCGTTAGCCCCGTAACCCCCCATCATGCCATACTCTCCATCGTAACCATAAGAACCCGGATTAGTAACGTCATTTGAATTGTTGTCAACTGTAGATTGTGATGTATTAGCAGCTGTTTCTGGATTGGGAGTTTTATAAACGGCGAGTGATATACCAGGAGTTTGTCCGACTGATTGGGTGGCAACTGACCCAGAGTTCATCGCGAATACCGTACCTGAAAGCGCAATCACGCTTGCTAATGAGAGTCCTACAATCCATTTTGTCTTCATTATGTTTCCTCCTTGAAATTCAATTTTGAATATGTTTAACTCCAAATCTGTCTTTATGTCTCAAAGTATAAAGAATCAATACGATTTTGCTGTGAATGAGTTGTGAATTTCTGATGAATTTCTTAAAGATATCTTGATAACAACCAAAACCTTCCGTTGACATCAGTTGGCAAGGAAGGTTTTTGGTTGTTATCAATGTGATTTTGTACTAAGGGCTTGCTTAACCAAGAGCTGAAAAGGGTTTAATATTTTTCTAAAAGTATTTCTTATATCTTAGTCAGGATAAATCTCTTCTGATTGGAAAAAATGAAATAAGCACTTGATAGATATCAGAGGATGTCCCTTTAACTCAAAATTAGCCCAATATTTCAAATAAAGCTTGATGAATTAAAAAAGGAAGGTGATTAGTAATGTTTAAAAATCGAAGGATTATAGCTGCAATTATTATTTTTGTTGGCATCCTTACTATACCTTTCCTTTATAATTGGGGGAAAAGCAATAAAGGGCCGGAAATAAATACTGGGACTATCCATCAACTTGCTACTAAGCAATGTATCGAACCAGCAGAGTGGATGAGGGCTAATCATATGAAATTACTCGATCAATGGAGGAATGAATACGTACGTGAGGGTAAGACAGTTTATGTAAATAGTCAGGGAAAATCATTTAAAATTGGTATTGATACGTGCTTGAACTGTCATTATAACCCGGCCTTAAGTCCCTCTGATCAATTTTGTGTTAAATGTCATGATTATGCATCAGTAAAGCCGACTTGTTGGAGTTGTCATCCTTGGCCAAATGGGTCAACGAAGTGAACTGACCCTGCAGATAATCACATCGATTATTCAGTAAAATCCGAGTCTAGAGACGTACCAAATAAAATGCCTCCTTCTCTGGTGCATTATTTGGTACGTTAATTAGGCGAGCGAGGTTGTCTTCATTTGAAGGCAGCCTATTTATTTTGACTTAAGTCCGAATATGCCTCGTCTGACCATGCTCGGATTATAGAAGTAATTTGTAAACCAAAATTACCCTTTTTGTAAAACTGCTATAAAAAAGCAGGGCACACTTACCCTGCTGGCTGAAAATATTATATATTTGGCAGTTATTACAATGCTTGCGCTATAAGTTAATTATTGTTTGGGTATTGAGATAGTCATAACTGCTACGGTCTTAGCGTTACTATCCTTAAGAGGAATATAGACATTCTGATACCCACTGCTTAAGGTGCTGGTGGTGGTACCACTTTTCAGAACGTCGCCAACAGCGGCAGGGGTGGCATACCCTCCTAGAACTCTTTGACCGGTGTTTTGTTGGATTACGCTGGAAGAGATTCTCTGATTGCCGACGAAAATGGACACACCCATTGTATTTGGGAACAACGCAGCGACATCATCAACCATCTTAAATTTTCCGTTTTCAGTATAAGCACCTTTACTCAATGTGTTTCCGGATAATTTCCAGTCACCGGGATACTTTTTGTTAAGTATATCATTGGTTTTAGTTTCCACGTTAGCCTGACTTACTTTGTCTCTTGGTTGAGCAGGAGTTTCAGCTGGATGATCTTGCGGATTTAAAGATGTGCCCGTCTGAGGTGTCGTTGGAATTACAGGTTTATTGGCACAACCGGCAAGAGAGAACATTAACAACATAATGGTTACGAAGATATAAAATTTCTTCAACACTTTCTCTTTCAACATATTCCCACCTTTGTTCGTAAAATTATACTGATACATTCGTTAATATTGCCAAAAAGATCTAACAATAGTTACATTTCAACATGAAACAAGTGACCAATTTGGATGATTATGAGGAGTATACTACACTATCTATTATTAAAATGCTGAAAATTGTTTATAGTATTTTTTGAACCTTACCAAATAGTATAAGTTTCGGGTGGTAAGCCGACACAATATTCCGAACCCAATCATCAGATAATCGCCGATCTTGGAAAGCAGTGCCCCATAGGGAACTAATTTCCGTACTGAGCTCAGCGTAAACGCCAAAACAAAGAAAGGAATTGAAAACCCGGCAATGTAGGCCAGAATCAAAGCCAACCTTACGGAGGGCTGGTTAGCACTCATGACCAAAACCGACGCCAGTATGGGCCTTATACACGGCGTCCACCCGGCAGCGAAACTAATACCAACTAAAACGGAACAGCCATAGCCCACTCTCGTTTGGCGGTATTCCCACTTCTTCTCCATCATCAGCCATTTGGGGTTTAGTAATCCGCTCAGGGACAGTCCCATGAGAATGACAATTCCGCCTCCAATAATTCGTAACAAAGTTCGATGGGTGATAAAGACTTGCCCGAGCACGGTCGCCGACAACCCAAGCGCTAAAAAGACCATCGAAAACCCAATCACGAAGAAAAGCGTGTGGGTCAACGCCTTTAACCGGTGAGCCAAGAGCTGTTTTTCGTTCCTAGAAAAAGTAATTCAGGAAATATAGGAAATATACGATGGATACAGTGGTAGACAACACGGGGAAACAAAAGAAAGCAACCCCGCAATAAAAGCCAGCCAAAGAGTCGGGTGGATACCTGTGTTGATTCCGGACGCATACCGAGCAGCAAACCAAACGTACACCATAACGATTGCAAACACGCCCACTGCACCTACGATGGTCCAGAGGCGTCGCCCTTGCATGAAAATCCTCCTCATTTGAGCACATAGTTAGATTTCAGCCTAGTATCGTTGTGAAAACATACTTCCGCAATAACTTAGCACTTACTTTAGGAAGCATAAGAATGAAGACCAGGCAAGAAATAATTTACTCCAAAGAAAGTAAATAACACGGCCAAAAATCCGAAGACAGCCATCCAAGCAGCTCTTTTTCCTTTCCAGCCATACATTAAGCGCGCGTGCAAATATCCCGCGTAAATAATCCAAGTAATTAGTGACCAAGTCTCTTTAGGGTCCCAAGACCAATAGGTACCCCAAGCGTAATTTGCCCAAATTGCTCCCGTGATGATACAAAGCGTCAGAAGTGGGAAAGCAAACCCGACTATTTTATAGGATAATTCATCAAGAACTTGCAAGGAAGGAATTCTTGATGAGTTATGGGAGGACTTTGCGAGCGTTTGACATTTTAGCAAGTACATTAACCCTAATCCAAAAGAGATTGCAAAAGCCCCATAGGCAAACATAGCAGTAACTACATGGAACGTTAACCACTGGCTCTTGAGAGCAGGAGGAATCGCTTGGACAAGACGTTCCTCTGGTCCCATTGACATTATGATAAACATTATCAACAAGAAAGGTACTGGCATCACAAATGATCCTAAATACTTAATCTTAAATCGTAATTCCGTGAACAAATAGACAGCGACTATCCCCCAACAAAACGTTAAGATAAATTCATACCCATTTGAAAGGGGTGGGCGTTGTGCGATAATCATTCTTACAACAATCGCCGCAGTGTTACCGATTAGCCCTATAAACGTAATAATAGTAGCAAAATACCCGAACATTTCGTCTTTGCTGCCTAAATAAACCCAATACAACACCATGCTAATAATATAAGCTGCTAACATAAGGTAAAACATGGATGTTTCCAATCCTTGCAAGCCCATAAACGACCTCCTTGTACTTTAGAGCGCAAATGATATGCGCAAAAAGCTGAACTACTTTGAATGATTGATATTTTCCTTAACCATACTTACTAAATTCTCGAACTCATCTTTAACTCTAGAAACGTATTTGCCGGAAGCAGCCCCAAAAAATAATTTACCCCGAGCCCCGTTCTGGGTTATTATTCCTGAAACCACCATCGGCTGCCAATGGAAAGCTAGTAGCAAACCGCCTACCAAAAGAAAACAACCAAGCCAAATTAGCCATACCCCTGGGTCTTTCTTAACTTGCAGTCCTGTAAAACCGGAGTTCCCCTCAAAAGTTACCTTATATGAACCCTGAATATCCGCTGTCTGCCCAGTGGTCAGTTGTCCGCTTTGGATCGGTTGTAGTCCAGTACCTTTATACACCTGATAATGAATGCCAGGATTACGACTGTCCTTACTCATGTCAGCAACAATCAAATACAGATCCGTACCAGGAGCCTGAAAGTAGTTTTGCCCCTGGTTCTGTAAGATGACTTTACTTTTCTGCCCCTTAATGTCAGCGGTGAGGCGTGCACCATTAGTAAAATTAGATTGATAGAATGTCACGCCTTGGTAACTAAAAGGATGATTAACCGAAAGTGTTTGTCTAGCTACTTCTTTACCTTTAACTATGATGCTTAAATCTGTGTACCAATTATCCCTGTCTCCGTTAGGCAAAGTGCGATCCTGTGCTGAGTTAATAAAAATATTAAAATCCTGGGTGATCCGACCTTTACTGACCTGAATTGATTGGATGGGAACCATAGTTCCCTCGCCGGCCATAAAATAGCCTATAAAACCAAAGGCGCTCCCTAATAATGCCCCAATTACTAAAACAACAAAAGCAAGATGGGTAATAAAAGAGCCCCAATAACCCCAACGATGTTTTACACCATGAAAGCCCCAACCCTCATCGCTTTCCTGGGTTTTTAATAGATAGCCCTTACCTTCAAGAACCTTTTCAACTGAATGGCGAAGGGAAGCTGTTTCTCCCATAATTTCTACTCCGATTTTTTGTGGAACATTGGTGGTCTTAAAAGGGATCTGTGGTTTAAACGTAAGATTCCAGATCCCACTAAATCTTTGAATACTACAAACGATCAAATTCAGGCAAAGCAATCCCAAAATTAACCGAAACCAAGGAGTACTAAAAAGATGGGTAAATCCTAGGGTTTGCCATATCCTACCTACAGCCTTGGCCTTTTCGGGATCTTGAGCTTCTTGTGGGATAAGGGTACCAATTCCTGAGATAATTGCAATTGACCCTAAAAGAGCCAGTCCAGTTTTCATAGAACTAAAAAATGTCCAGAGCTTGTCCGTCACATTTGGCGACTCTTCCGTCATTATTTGAACCTCCATGCCTTTTAAAGATGCATTGTATTCCTTAAACAAAAAATATCAATCAATTCAAATTTCTTTGATATATGAAGCCACCCCAAAAAGGGTGTCCTTTTGTTTCCCCGTTTTAAAGGTTTCCTAAGTAAGCCGCCCATATTTAAAATGAACGCACCCGATTTCGCGAGTGCGCTTAAATTTAACCTAAAATTGCTATTAGTCGTACCTAATCTGGCCTGGCCTCCGACTTCTGATTTCCGAATCTACATACGCATTGCCATTCTTACTGTAAAGGTAAGGAAGTTTAGGATACCGAAGAGCAAGATGACAAGTAAATACGGCATGGAGACGGATAAGGCTTTACTTACACCATAGTTCCGTTTGGCAATTCTATAAGCCGCGTACATGGAACCGAGAGTTCCGACGATGACTAAGAAGTATTGCATTATTTGAATTGTTGGGTCAGCAATGAATGAGGTTGACCCTTCAACATGCACCCCGAACAGCCCCATAAAAGTATAGTAAGTTGCTTTCCCTTCAGCCAGAAGATGGAACAAGTTATGGGCCATGTGGGAAGCAAGGTCAAGTGGAATGACTGCATAGCCAAAACGCGCAAAGGCATTACGTAGAGTCTCACCGGTTGAACGCTTAGAAACTGCGGTGGCTGCGAACAGTAATAATACCGGAGTAGTCATAGCAAAGATAAAGAGGATCGTAAAGGCGATATTTTCATTACCAATACCCAAGGTCAGCTCTACCCACTTGAGGAAGGACGGGTATAAGTCTAACATAGTAATGTTTTGGACAAACACAATTCCGACGATGACAATCGCTAAGAAAGACTCTTCAAAATGTGCCTTAGTCATCGACCAAAATTCACTGGTCGGTTTACGGGGGGTTAAGCGGATCGAATCATTTGGGCAGCTTTTAATGCAGCTACCACAGAGATTACAATTGGCGTTGTTTTCCATAGTCATCGGAAACTCAAACATCGGACAACCAGGGGCTTTAGCACTTCCCTTATAACAATCTTTCGTTTTGCAGGTTTTACAGGTTTCTTTGTCAGCCCGGAGTTCTAACATACCAGCCCGGGAATAGTTGCCGGACAAACTACCAAGAAAACATAGATAACGACACCAGGTGCGGCGTTCAAAGAGCAAAGCGGTTACCATTACGCCACCTAAGATAAGTAGTAAGAGGGTTCCAGATCCTCGGGGAGATTCTACAATCCCCCAAATGTGATCCGACCAGGTGATAAAGATGAAAGTAATATCGATGATCCAGAGACCGTTCTTGCGGATAAAGTTCGGAACCTTAAGGTTAGCCCCAAATAACTTTTGGGTGAGATCGCTCACCCAGGCAAAAGGGCAAATTCCACACCAAAACCGACCCAGCAGAAAGAAGAAAAAAGGGATTAATGGCCACCAAAGAACCCAAGTGGCGGCGGAACCAAAGTTTTCGCCGACGCTGGTTGGACCTGCTAAAGTTTCGAACATGATTAATCCAAAAACTAAAACAGTAATCCATTGGAAGATTCTTGGATATAAAGGACTTTTAAAAAAGCGTTTGAGTATAGGAATATTGAGTAAGTTTATGGGCTGTTTTTTAGAAGACATTACAATGAACCTCAACTTTCTTGCTTAGTTTTTCTTTTTCTTTAAGATTGCAGCGAGTATTCCAGCGATCACAACAACACCGGCGACACTACCAATAAGAACGAAATTCGGTCCGGATTTACCGACCGTTATTGGGAAATTAACAGTGCTTTCACCCAAAGGAGAAGTAATAGTAATAGCTTGGTTCCATTGCCCGGGTTGGTTAAACATCATCCCTTCCATCATGTAAGAACCAGAGGCCATAGCCATGCCACCCATGTTAGATTGTTCTTGCATAGGCGTGCCACCCTGCTTGTTCATTCCGGAAGACATGTCCATCCCAGCCATGTTACCGCCATTACCAGCATTACTACCCATCATTGTTGATGGCATCATCATTACTTTGGCACCAGTCACTGGTTGTCCGGTAGCCTTATTTGTAATGATCATAGTCATGGTTCCTGCTTGATTAGCCATAAGGTTTTCTGGGTTGGTTTGCATAGTTACATGGTAAGGGCCAGTGTCTTGTTCAAGTCCTGCAGATGCTGCTAGAGCATTTGTAGCAAACAAGAAAGTTAAGAGTATAAGGGATAGGGAAAGAAGGATTTTCTTCATTTGTTTTGTTGGGTAATTCATTTAACACACTCCTGTAAAAATTATTGACGAACAATCAGCTTGCAAAAGCAATGCCAAGTTGCGATTAGTTTGTGATTATGATGTAATAAAGAAAAAGTCGAGAAGTGATTAGTCAGGATACAAGTGCACTTCCGACGTTTATGAAAAAATTTATTGATGCTCTTCAAAAGTCTTGAAAGGGTACTTCGAAATTTTCTTAAGAGGTCGATAATTGACAATGGTGTGGGATAAAACACAGTGTAGTGTGTCTTATCCCACACCAGCTTCTAATACCAAAGTTCCTTAGACGTAGAAGTGAGACTGAAATTTTTTGGGATGTTACTCTCGCAAGCGTTGAGAATGCTCTTTCTGTGTTTGATCACGGCTAAAGACCGAACATCCTTAATATGTAACATTTCAAGGGAGTGGGGAAAGTGCGTCGGATTTTAGTGGCTGATGACGAAGCAAATATGCGCTGGGTTCTAGAACGGGCCTTGACAAAAGCTGGTTACGAAGTGGAAACAGTGGAGGATGGACAACTCGCCATAGATTGTGCATTGGCTGAACGTCCGGATCTTGTCCTTGTGGATTTGAAAATGCCGAAGATTGACGGCTTAAGCGTCCTGCACACGTTGAAAGAGTATTATCCAGATTTACTATTGGTAATGATGACTGCACACGGAAACACCTCCACAGCAGTTGAAGCCATGAAGGCTGGAGCTCAGGATTATTTGATGAAACCGTTTGATATAGATGAACTGTTGATTACGGTTGCCAAGGCCTTTGAAGTAGAAAGCTTGCGTGAGCAAGTGGATTATTTGAAAGGAGAAGCTCAAAATGGTGGTTGGCAGTTGGTGGGGAATAGTGTGAAGATGCAAACCGTTAAACATCTAGTTGAACGTGTTGCTCCAACGCCTGCAACTGTACTTATTCAAGGTGAGTCGGGCACGGGAAAAGAACTGGTGGCCAACGCCATTCATACCCTAAGCCCGCGTGTTGGTGGACCTTTTATTCGGGTGAATTGTGCAGCATTGACAGAGACCCTATTGGAAAGTGAACTGTTTGGACACGAGAAAGGAGCTTTTACGGGGGCCAATGCCCGCAAGACAGGTCGGTTTGAACTAGCCGACAGTGGGACGCTCTTCCTTGATGAGATCGGCGAGTTGTCATTCAACGTTCAAGCCAAATTGTTGCGGGTACTCCAGGAGCGGACGTTCGAGCGAGTGGGTGGAGAAAAAACCATTAAGGTGGACGTGAGGATTATTGCGGCGACGAATCGAGATTTACTCAAGGAGGCTCAAGAAGGACGCTTTCGAGAGGATTTATATTACAGGCTTAATGTGTTTCCAATCTTCGTGCCCCCCCTACGGGAACGTCGGGAGGATATTCCTGGCTTGTCCGAATATTTCTTGGAAAAACTTAGGACTTATGGGGGAAGCAAGACCCTTACCCCAGAAGTCTTATCTCAGCTCATGACCTATACTTGGCCGGGAAATGTACGCGAACTGGAAAATGTCGTGGAACGTATGGTCATAATTTCTCTAGGGGCAGTGATTGGGATGGATAGTTTACCCCTCTTGGACACTTCTTCAAAGTCGGCAAAGAACCCTGAATCTTTTGTATTACCGCCAGAAGGGGTTTCCCTCGAAGAGATTGAGAAATCCTTCCTTCAGCAAGCCATGGAACAAACGGGGGGAAACCAAAGTCAGGCGGCAAAACGCTTAGGGCTTTCTCGGCATGCCTTTTTTTACCGTCTGGAAAAATACGGAATAGATTCTCACTGGGGTATTTAGAAAGGAGGTTAGCTTATGTTGAATCACGAATTCCCCAATCAAAATCAAGCTCGAACGCTGTTTGACCTCATCGCGATCGGACTTATTGTGGCGATTTTGACGGCAATTCATTATACGAATTACCATTATGAAACCAATTACCACATTCTATTGCAATTCGCGTACTACCTTCCGGTGATCTATGCAGCCATGCGTTTTGGTCCAACTGGGGGAATCCTATCAGGCTTGCTAATTACTCTCCTCATCTTACCGTTTATGACGCATTTTCATGCCATGAATCCATCCGCCATTTATACGCAATGGGTAGAAATCTGCTTAATCAATGTCATCGGCTGGTTGACAGGATTTTTAACTGGACAGGAACGAAGGGCAAAACGCAAATATCATATCGCCTTAACTGTTCAAAAGGAACTAGTAGAGAAGTTAAAGCAAGAAGGTTCGGAACGCGAACGATTAGAGGGCGAAATCCGACAAACTGAGCGATTAACGGCGCTGGGGCATATGAGTGCCGGGCTAGCTCATGAAATACGCAATCCCTTGGGGATTATGAAAGTGAGTATTCAACTCCTAGCTCAGGAAAAAAGCGACGATGGAGTCGTTTCGGAATACTGCAGGGTGATGCTGGAAGAGTGTGAACGGCTAAATCGCTTGGTGAGCGAGTTTCTGACCTTTGCCCGTCCGAGGGAACCAGTACGAGAGCTGGTCACTTTAGGAAAACTCTTGGACGAAGGAGTTACCTTGATCCAACCCGCCCTGCGGCAACACAATATTGAGTTAATGCAAGCACGTAGCCAGGTTAACGATCAAGAGGTTGAAGTGGACCCAGATCAGATGAAGCAAGTGATCCTGAATATCTTGCTTAATGCCATTGATGCTCAGAGAGAAGGTGGTGTTATCCGACTAGAGGGAGTTCAACAGAAAGGTTTTGTAGGTTTCGTCGTCAGTGACGAGGGACCCGGTATTTTGCCAGACGCCATGCCCTATATTTATGACCCGTTTTTTACGACAAAGGAAAAAGGGACCGGATTGGGCTTATCCGTTGTGCATCGCATTCTTGATCAGCATGGGGGGAAGATATCCGCTGAGAATCGGAGAGAACGAGGGGTTCAGCTAGAGATATTGCTGCCTTTAAGTTCTGAACGAGGAATGCATGAGGCCATCACAATTAGCGGCTTACGTAGCCGTTAAAAAGTGGGGTATAAGTCGCATCTATGATGGTAAGTAACGAAGGCAGTAGAGGTCTGGGCTTGCGAAAAGGGGTTTGAGAAAGTTGAGGTTTATGAGTCAAAATTTACTTTGGAAAAAGTGGAGCAGCCGTTGCGGTATTTGAAATTTGCTCTCGAACATAAGAACAAACTGTTCACTCAGATTATGATCGTAACGACATATATGGATATGGCGCTCAAGACATTGTTTAGAATAACCGCTTAGTTACAAAGTAATATCCAAGCCATGTTTTAAAATAGAGTTTAAAAATAGCATATAAATAGTACTTACTTATTAAGTTAATTTGTTGTGTATATTGTGACTTATATACAATGCTGCTTTATAGAGGTAAAATATTATTATTTGAGAAAGGAGAAAAATATGTTTGCCATGTATGGTAATATAGTTAAAAAATAAGTCAGTAGGTTTTTAAGAAATAATGCAAAGCCTTTGAGGCCACTACGTGCCATTGATTTATTCAAAATTCTTTTCAGTATTGAATTGGACCTTAGCATAGCATGAGATGACATTGACAATTGTGATCGATCGATTTGTCTGGATATTGATGGATGCAAGGTGGAAGATATCCCTCTAAAAACCTCTGAAGAAGATTATTTACCTTACCACAAAAATACCTATTTATGGGTGAATCAATGGGATTATGGAGAAGAAAGAGATTGCAGATTTTCATCTCACCTGTTAAGGACAACGATTCAGCTACACCTAAGTGTTTTTAAAGGAGGCACGATGCTTGATTTACATCACAGGTGATACACACCGTGAAATAGACATAACTAAGCTTAATACAGTAAAATTCCCTAAACAAGCTACAATGACAAAGAACGATTTTGTCATTGTGGCGGGAGATTTTGGAATTGGGTGGGATAACAGCAATGAGGATTTATATTGGAAAAATTGGCTGACGAATAGAAATTTCACTACTCTTTTCGTAGATGGGAACCATGAAAATTACGATTTTCTTGATTCTCTACCTGTTTCAGAGTGGAATGGTGGAAAGGTTCATTTTATTAACGATAGTATTATTCATTTAATGAGGGGTCAGGTTTATACTATTGAAGGTAATAAACTATTTGCTTTTGGTGGGGCAGATTCAATAGATAAAGGGCGTAGAATTGCAGGTAAGACATGGTGGAAGAGAGAAATGCCTTCCATTGCAGAATATCAAGAAGGAATGATTAATTTAGAAAAGAATAATTGGCAAGTCGATTATGTAATTACTCACGATTGTTCTCAAAATGTATTTGAGAAATTGATGGCAGGGTTATGGACGAAAGGTTTAACAGATATCAACATGTATTTTCAAGTTTTAGAAGAGAAATTAGACTATAGGCAATGGTATTTCGGTCATTATCACGATGATAGACAAGTTGATCAAAAACATAGGCTATTGTATGAACAAGTTTTAAAGCTTTAATTGAAGACTGAAAAGAAAATCATCCTTCACTAATTTTTAAAGGTGATGGTCAAAAAAGGCTTTATCGAAAATTCGCTGGCGTCTGACATCGACCGGAAGCCAGTTAGCGACTTGCCAATTAAACTTTTAACCCAGGAAGAACAGAGTGAAATCTCTAAAATTGCTTTGTCAAAAAGAGAAACAGCCCAAAGAGACTTCATGATCATTATGTATTAGAAGTGGGCATAGAGAAACATATGCTTGACGAATGCTACGTCAAATCATATGTTTCACACGACGAAGTCTATCTAAAAATTCCATTAGGCATAAATCGATTCAGATTCGAGTACCGCGAGTTTCTCAAGAGTATAGAGAATGGTGAACCTCTTAAAACAATTCTTTTAGTAAAAATTTTACATTAAGATAAAAATATATTAAAATATCTTGAATGATATTATTATAAGTGAGAGTGAATAGAGTGCCTTTGGATTTCTTTTCCCCAAAAAGAAAGAACTATGATGCTTACGCTTTAAAGACGACTAGCTTACACTGAGCTGGTCTTTTTTATTGTTTATTTTTGCTAGTATTTTATAAATCGTCAATAAAGTTAAGTATTATTATAACTTAAAACTGGAGGTGAACTATATCACTAATACTTTAGATTTTACGTTAGTTCATAACATTCATCAGGTTTTTTAAACAAGGGTAAAATGGCTGAATAGGTGTTTGCGGTGGGAGGTCTGGGAGGAAATGAAAGCATTGATAAACCAGTTAGACAGTATTTTTAAGAAAAACCCATTAGGCGAAAAGGTATTGATAGTCCCTAAATTTTCTGCGGGTAGGCAGTTAATAGATGGCTGTACCAAAAGTGGGTTAAAGCCGTTGAACCTCAAAATAATGACTTTGTCAGGCCTGGCAGAAGAAGTTTGCAAGCAAATGCTTTTTAGGAGTAAGCGCTCAATTATACCGACTGCATTGGGCCAAGAGCTGTTCATCGGAATTTTAAAGAATTTAAGCGATACGGGCAAACTAACATACTTTAACTGTTTGGAGGTGACGCCTGGGGTCAGTAGGGTCATCTACAACGCAATTAACGAGTTAAAGATGCAAGAACTGACGATGGACAAAGTTTCACCGACCAAGTTTGTTAACACTGCTAAAGGAGAAGATATTCTACACATATGGGCAGAATACGAAAAGGAGCTTCAGAGCCGAGGTTTTTTAGACCTATCGGACCTCTACACTGAAGCCATCACCCCAAAAATGAGTGCAACATCACGCACATATATTGTTCTATCAAACCTTAAGCTAACTTCACTCGAAAGAGACTTTTTAGAGTTGCTTACCAAACGTGATTATGAAGTTTTTCACTTGCCCCGACCAAAGGGCATTGCAGCGTATGCTCCTTTAGAAAACAATATCCTACCTGTTGAAAAGGATATTAGTGCACTTAATAAGTTGCTATGGTTGTATGATCTGCCGAATGCATCAGCCAACCAGCAAGTATTACCGGTGGAGTTATTCAGATCTTACGGGGAATCGAACGAACTGAATGAAGTACTAAGAAAGATAAAGAAACGGGAACTTCCGTTTGACCAAACCGCGATTTATTATACAACCGAAGGTCCTTATGCCCCTTTGACATTTACCCTGACACAGGAATTGAACTTACCTGTAACATTCGGATCGGGCATAAATATCCGCTTTACAAGTCCTGGACGACTGTATCACGGACTCCTGACCTGGGCAGAAAACGGATTTCGTGTGTCCGATTTTATCCCCTTGCTCTTAAACGGAGGACTCAACCTCTCCGATCAAGATGCTCCATCAAAGTTATCCATTATACGATTGCTAAGGAATAGTAGCATTGGATGGGGGAAGGAACGATACGCTACGGAGTTGGAAAAAGCAATATCTCTGTTGGAACAAGAAATTGAAGACACGGGTAAGCAGGTACGGGACAGTGATTCCTTCATGCAAAGTAAATTGCTAAGTCTTAAATGGCTGAAAGAATTTTTCGTCGATATATTTGACTTGTTTCCAGAACCGAATTTAGTGGGCAACTTCTCTTATGGCAAATTTGCTGGATGGCTTCTTAAGTTGATGCATAACTTTAGTTTAGTTAAAAACATTGCTGATGGTGATGCAAAGAAAGTTATATGTGAACATTTACTCATGATTAGAGACTGGTTTCAAGAAGGCATGGAACTTAAAGAAATCTACAGTAGGCTTTCAGTCATAAGTGAAAAACAGGTCAACGCTTCGAACCCTAAACCCGGTTATTTGCATGTAGACCACTACCGTGCGGGTATATATATTGATCGACCTCATGTTTTTGTTGTCGGGCTCGATGCAAACCGTTTCCCAGGATCAAGAATAGAAGATCCCATTCTGTTAGATGTAGAACGCGAGAATTTAGGTTATGAACTCCCGCTACGAGGTCTTAGATATAAAGAAAAGACTTATGATTTAGTCCAATTCTTAGGCACAGTTTCTGGATCACTTACCGCCAGTTATACGGCGTTTGATACAGCCGAAAACAGAGTAGTCTTTCCGGCGGCTGTTCTTTTGCAACTGTACCGTTTGCTAACGGGTGATGAGACCCAAGACTATAGCGACCTCATAAAATCTCTGGGTGAAAGAAAAGGTTTTATCCCATACGAGCCCGAGGAAGCTTTGGGGGCGACGGAATGGTGGTTATACCAACTTACTTCTGGAAAGAAATTAGATTTAACTTCAATAAAATCACTTTATCCTGCTCTTTATAACGGATTACAAGCGGACATAAAAAAACAAGGGGTCGGCTTAACTGTGCATGATGGGTTAGTTAAAATTGACGGTGCGATGTTAGACCCGACTGTAAATCATAATCTTATTTTGTCTTGTAGCGAACTTGAAACTCTCGCTAAATGTCCCTATTCGTATTTTCTACGCTATGTCTTAAGGGTCGTACCTCGGGAAGAACTAACGTATGATCCGAATAGATGGCTCGACAGTAAAACTAAAGGGAGCTTGTTCCATGCAATTTTTTATAAATTCTATAGAGAACTACAAGAATTGGGTGCTAAGCCGGGGTTGGTCAAACATCAAAATTATCTATTTGAACTTGCCGATGAACTTATTACACTACAGAGGTCGGAAGTACCACCGCCAAATGAGTTAGTTTTTGAGCAGGATCGACGAAATCTACTTGATTCTTGCAGAGTGTTTTTAAGATCTGAAGAAGTTGAGGCACAAAACTCTCACCCCGAGTATTTCGAATTAACATTTGGTATGTCGGGAGATAATGCTGGACTTGGTGAAGTGGAAGCAATATCAATTACCATGCCAAATGGGGGAAGATTTTATTTAAAAGGTAAGATTGACAGGGTAGACAAAACGTCTGCTGGTTACAAAGTTTGGGATTATAAGACGGGCAGTACCTATGGATACTCAGACAGGGAGCATTTCAAGGGGGGCAGGCAGCTGCAACATGCTTTATATCCTCTTGCTGTGGAGCAGATCTTTCTACAAAAAGGAATTTCCTCTAACCCGAAGGTAATTGAAAGCGGGTATATCTTCCCAACTGTCAAAGGCGAAGGTAAACGAGTCCTTCGGAGTCAAGTAAAACGGGATAGTTTTTACGAGATTCTTGATCAACTTCTTGTGTTACTTACCCAAGGAATTTATGTCATGACAGAAGATGATAATGATTGCACGTTCTGCGATTACGCTGAAGCTTGTAACCGATCATCACGGGAGCCGCAAAGTCTTCAGAAAATGATGGTTGACGCTTTTAGGAGGTTAAGAAGTTATGCCTAAAAACAAGCCTTCCGATCTTCTTGAAAGAAGAAAAATTGAAAAAAGTCTTCAAATTAATTACGTAGTAGAAGCTGGTGCGGGAGCAGGAAAAACTACTTGTCTGATTCGGCGTATGTTAAGTTTAGTAAAGAGTGGCGCAATAACAGTAGGGCAAATGTCAGCGATTACATTCACTCGCAAGGCTGCAACCGAACTGAGGGAGCGTTTTCAAACAGAGCTCGAAGAAGCTTGTCGGACAGAACAAGTTTCTGAGGTTAAAGAAAGATTACAACAAGCGCTCATCGATTTAGACGAGAGCTTTTTAGGTACAATACATTCTTTCTGTGCTTCTCTATTACGGGAAAGGTCTGTTGAAGCTGGGCTGGACCCGGAATTTGAGGAATTGAATTCTATTGAAGAAACTCAATTACAGGACAATGTGTGGGAGAGTTATCTCCTAAATGTTAAGTTTGATTCTCCTCAACTTCTAGACAGTCTGAATAATATTGGAATCAAGGTCACCGAGTTAAAACCAGCCTTCGGTTACTTAAGTCAGTATCCCGATGTATTAATGGCATATACAGAAGTACTAAAGCCTGACATAAAGCAAGCTTTTGAAAGGCTGACGCTTCTCGTTAAACGAGCAAAACAAACTCTCCCTTCTCAAGAACCTGAAAAGGGCTGGGACAGTCTTCAAAAAGCGATCTTAAAAGCTAATAGGCAGCTTGAATATTTCGACCTCACTATAGAATCTAATATGATCTCTTTGCTTAAAATCTTTGATAGGCAGTTTAAAGTAACTCAAAAGGGCTGGAATACAGCGGGGGAGGCAAAACAGTTCCGGGATGAATTTAATAATTTTGCCGAAGGGAATGTTACTCCTCTCATGCAAACATGGCGAGAATACTGTCACCACATCCTCATTGAATTTATTATCCCTGCAGTACGCTTGTACGAACAAGAAAGGTTCAAACGATCAACCTTGAATTTTCAGGATCTGTTACTCATTACGAGAAACATGCTTCGTGACCACCCGCAGGTAAGAACTTATTTTCAGGGCAAATACCCACGCATATTGGTTGACGAATTTCAGGATACTGACCCTCTACAAGCAGAGATATTGTTCTATTTAACCGGTCAAGATACTGACGAAAAAGATTGGCGCAAACTTATACCTAAAAGAGGTGCGCTTTTCGTGGTAGGTGATCAGAAACAGTCAATTTACCGGTTCCGTAGGGCAGACATTGAGACCTACAACCTTGTAAAGCGGCTTATCGTAGCTGGTGGCGGAGAAGTATTAAAGCTTACTTCCAATTTTCGTTCGGTTGAAGCGCTTGGAGATTTTCTGAATCCAATCTTTAGAAGGATCTTCCCAGAACTTGAAAGTCCCTATCAAGCTGAATTTAGCCCGCTACAAGCCTTAAGACCGAATGGGAATGCAGCAGTTGGGGTTCGTATACTGAACATCCCTGAGGAGTATACCAATAAAGATGAGATTTTCTCTGCGGATGCTGACTTAATTGCCCGCTACATACGTCATTCACTGGATAAGGGCATTTCCCAAATTCAACCGGACTGTCATTCAAGTGGTGAACAGACCCTAAAGGCCGAGCCGAGAGATTTTTTGATTCTTCTCCGGTTTAAGGACAGCATGGATTGTTATGCACGGGCTTTGGAGAAACATGGAATTCCCTTTGGTATTACTGGTGCAAGTTCGTTAAAGAACTCAAGAGAGCTGATAGAACTATATAAGCTGGTAAGGGTATTAGACGACCCAGATAATCAAGTATTGTTGATTGGAGTTCTAAAAGGGATGTTCTTTGGGATAAGCGACGATGATCTCTATCAAATCAAAAGGGCTGGAGGGAATTTTAACATCTTTAGCCCCATCCCAGAGGAAATTGATACAGAGTTGACACATAAGTATGGCAACGCGCTTAATAAGCTAAGAGATTACTTTAACTTGATTGGACAGTCAATGCCTACCGTTGTTTTGAGCAAAATTATTGCTGACATTGGCCTTGTTCCATTTACAATAGGCATAAATGGGAGTCAAAGTCGCTGTGCGTATCTTTATCAAGCTGTTGAACTTTTACGTCATGCAGAAAGAAGTGGTAAGACCCGTTTTGATCAGATGGTTATAGTTCTGGGGTCACTATTATCCGCGTCGAATGAAGAGGAATTGAACTTATCTGCTAAGGAAGAAAACGTAGTACGTCTGATGAACCTGCATAAAGCTAAAGGGTTAGAAGCACCGGTTGTTTTTTTGGCGCAACCGTATAAGAAAGTGCCGGAACGGGTAGAGATTCATATCCGACGACAAGGGCAAGAGCCCGTGGGATATTTTGCATTCACCCGCCAGAAGGGATTTCAGACAGAGTGTCTTGCCCAACCTTTGGGGTGGGAAGATTACAAAGACGATGAGTTAAGGTATCTCAGTGCGGAGGAAGACCGACTCGTATATGTTGCGGCAACACGTAGCAAAAATTTGCTAATTGTGAGTCGAAGTCTTAAAGATAAGGATATGAGGAAAAACCCTTGGGCTTTACTGCTCGAAGGGGCAGCTGAAGAACTAATAGTACCGGAACAAGCCGTTAAACTGTTGGACAAGGAAGATCTCACGGTAGAGTTCAAGCCTCAGCATTTCATAGAAGCAAATGAACACTTTCACGATTGGATTGCCAATTCATCAATACCAACTTATCGTACGGAATCACCCACTGGACTAAAACGAAATTTGTTTACTCATGAAATAAAAAGGGGAAGTGGTGGAGGAATTTCGTGGGGTTTAGTGATCCACAAAGTTTTCGAGGAACTTGTTAAAGGAGAAGATGAGTTAGATCGAATCATTCTGATGGCTCTTCAAGAAAATGGTGAGCCACCAGACAGAAAAGACGAAGTGATTCAAGTAGTAGAATCCTTTAGGAAATCGGATTTGTGGAAGAGAATCGTTAAGGCAGATATAAGGTATACGGAAGTACCGTTCTCGTTGAAAGTTACACCAAACGATCCGTTTTTTGCACAGCTAACTATGGAGAAAGAAGACGCCATAGCGGTTGTTCTTTCCGGAGTCATAGATTTAGTCTTTAAAGAACATGAGAGTTGGGTGATCGTAGATTACAAAGCTGACAGGGTACAAGACGTTAGTGATTTAAGTACTATAATTGAGTATTACTCACAGCAAGTCAAGACGTATTGTCATGTTTGGGAAGACATTACTGGAGAAAATTGTAGTGGAGAAATTTACTTTATTGATAAAGAACAAGTAATGAGTGTTTGTTGAAGAGACATTTGATATTTACAGGTATCAATTTTAGCCAAAATTCATATATTGACCTAGCTTATCCAATGTATTAAAAAGATTCTTCAATTAACATTGAGAAAAAATTCTTAAACCTATTTTTTCTGCTTTATTTTATTGAAACGAGTCTTTTATTGTGAGCTATAAGACACATAACGCTGAATTAATCTAGGGGGGATTTTCAAACAGTGATTAACAGCTTTTTAGAAACTACGCGCTTCGGGCTAGCGTAGTTTTTTTATTGGTAAAAGTCTAATAACTAGGTGGAAAGGAAAAAGAGCAAAAGCTCGTGTACTGCCGGGGAATAATAACCTACCAAAGGTAGCCCTTACGAATCTACAATCGACCTTGTTCAATTACCTAAGTAAGTGTTAACGATTTGATTTGACTTGGTTTTCAACAAGTTACATGAGTAATCATTCCTACTATGCGAGCAAGACAAGAAAGGGATATCATCTGAGGTGTGTCCTCCCGTCTAATTTTTCATAAAGTAAAAACGCCTGTAGTTGTAGTTTATACATAGCAACAGGCGCTTTTATATCCCTATTATTGTGTTAAGTGATGATTCGGTGAAGTAAAATAATTGCATTATATTGCAATAAATCAATAAGGGTCACCGTTTCAGGTCTTCCTTCTTGCCAGCCATTAGTTCTACTCCTTCGTAACTATAACAAGCCAACAATCGAGTGGCTGTTACGTCGGAAAAGTAGCTAAGTAAATCCGAAAAATTGGCGCTCGAACTCCTGTACTGTACCTTAATGCACTCCATTACAAGCAAGGTAAATGCACAAACTTTAGCTCTAGGGTTTACTGGTTTTCACGTCACTTTAGGAGCTCAAAGTTCATGTGTGTATAATTCAGGGAAATAAGTAACTGTCCCCAAAACAAAAAAGAGGGAGTGTAATGTAGCTAAGATCCATACCATAATTTACATTCCCGATAAACGTAAATCATGACTTAAAAGAGTTTATCATCAAAGAAATCATCCAACTTCACCTTGAGTCCTATTGTGATTTTCTCAAGGTTAACAATGGAGATATTTCTTCTTCCATTTTCAACGCTGTTAATATATGTTCTATCAAGTTCAGAAATATATGCTAATTGCTCTTGTGTAATATCACGTATTTTTCTTAACTCTTTAATTCTTTGACCTACAGCGATTTTAATGTCCATTCATCAACACTCCACAAGATCATGATTTGGTTTAGTTTATACGGAATGATGACTATATATCAACGGACTATATGTCACGTTAACCCTAGTGGTGTACTTTGAGGGGATATTCTATAGTGGGATAAGTGTAGCCAATCTCTTGGAGAGTCGCAATGCTCTGTGCCGTCTACAATCCTTTGTGCGTTTAATAAATTTTTACGAAAATTGCTAGGTTCATTGTATAATCTGGCTCTTTATGTTTTTTCTTGGGTTAATTCCACAATCCTAGGAGGAAATGGAGGAAAGATGTGGAAACAATAAAGCGGATAATTAATCTGGATATTGAGAAAACCGCTCTCTCCCTTGAGAAATGTGAATCTTTATTTGAAACTTGAATTTTATTTGGATTAATAATTTGCAGCACAGGGAACGTTGGAGTTCTATATACAAAAACTTAGATATTTTGGACACGACATTTACTGTGCGAATTTTCTAGCATGGCGTTAGCTAATTAGTAGCAACAGAAATAAGCGTAGAAATAGCTAAGGATGTGAAATGATGGCAACAAGAAATTTCGATAAGAAGAATATAATTCTACTTAAAATTAATGAATGCGAACTTAATTCATTTCTTGTTGACATGGATATTGACGATTTTGGCAACCCCATATACATGCTAGATGAATTATCGAGAGCTATTATAAATACTATACCAGAATATGTCTTTGCTCATTACGAGAATCCTAGTATTCCCCAAAATGACACAGTTGATAAGTTGCGCGAGGCCGCTAAATGTATTTATAAGATAAAAGAATATGAACTAATGAGAAAATACTACTTAGAACAAGATAAAAGTGTTCTAAATGAGATACAAAAATCAAAGAATGCAACACGAGGAGAGTTTGGAGAATTATTATTGCATTTGATTTTAAGGGATTTCAAGGGAACAGTACCTCTTATATCCAAAGTGTTTTTCAAAGATTCACATGGTGTCCCTGCTCATGGGTTTGATTCTGTGCATATATCACCAAATGAAAGCACTCTCTGGCTAGGCGAAAGTAAATTTTACACTGATGGTAAAAGAGGTATCAAGGAATTACTAGGTGACTTATCAAATCATTTCAAAAAAGATTATTTAGACGAACAGTTTATTATTGTTAAGAAAAATCTTGAAAACAACAATATTCCACAAAGAGATGAATGGATTAAAAAGTTATGTTCCTGTAATAAGCTGAGTGATAAAATCAACATTGTGAACATTCCTTTGTTATGTACATATACACATGATGTTTATAAACTATACTCTGATATGAATGACCGGAAAGCAACAGTTTATCACGAAAATAATATCCGGCAATTAAAGAAATATTTTGATGATAATAATGATCATCCCCTAAAGAGTCGCCTAAATATAGTACTCTTGCTTTTCCCTGTTAAAAGCAAAAAAGAACTAATGATTAAACTCCATGAAAGACTGTGGCATATGCAAAGTATGTGAGGTGTATAAATGGAATCTATATTTAATAAAATTGACAATTCGAAGATTCTTGATTATGAGGATAGCTTTGATATAGCCAATCAATGCGCAAAATTACTATTTTCTGATTCAAGTGCAGATCAAAGTGAGGTTCGTAGAGTTGTTATTCATGTGTTGGATAACTGGGGGAAGGTATGTAAGGACACTTACCCCTTATGGGCAGATATTATTGAATCCTTAGGATTTTACCCTTACATTGAAAAAAACAAGGAGAATCTTTCACTTAGTTCTTTTGCTGACCATATTAGGGGAAAATACTATCAGTCTGAATTTTTGGGCGATACATACCTACATAAAGAACAAAAAAGGCTCTCTGATTATATTTTGTCGGGAAAAAATGTTATCGCTAGTGCTCCTACAAGCTTTGGCAAAAGCCTATTAATAGAAGAGGTAGTAGCTTCAAATAAGTATAAGAACATTGTAATTATACAACCTACGCTTGCATTACTTGATGAGACCCGATTAAAGATGCTAAAGTACAATGGTCGGTATAAAATGATTCTTAGAACATCTCAGCCGCCTTCTAAAGACAAGGGAAATATTTTTTTGCTTACGGCTGAACGGGTAATGGAATACGAGGAACTCCCACATATTGACTTTTTAATAATTGATGAATTTTATAAATTAAGCCTTAGAAGAGTAGATGATCGAGCTAACACCTTAAACAATGCGTTTTTAAAAATTGTAAATAAATATAATTGTAAATTTTATTTTCTTGGTCCAAATATTGATGCTATTTCGAATGGTTTTGCCGAAAAATATAATGCTGTATTTTATAAGTCTGATTTTTCGTTAGTTGACTGCAATGTGATTAATTTATATAGTAAAATAAATTGGACAACATCAGATCAGCAGAATGATAAACAGAAAATAAAACTATTATGTAACCTACTGGATAGTCTTAAAGATGAACAAACCTTAATATATTGTTCTACCCCTGCAAGAGCTAGGCGATTTGCGAAGGCTTACTTAGACCATCTTATAGAAAGTAGTGATTTGACTCAAAATTCACTTCCATTAATAGAATGGATAGATAAGAATATCTCGTCAAAATGGAGTTTATCAAAGGGTCTGCAGCAAAAAATAGCTATTCATGATGGTTCGTTACAAAGGCATATTGCAACATCTATTATTCGGTATTTTAACGAAGGAAAGTTGCGCTGTATTTTTTGCACTTCTACTATTATAGAAGGAGTTAATACAAGTGCAAAAAACGTGGTTTTGTTTGACGGTAAAAAGGGTGGTAAGGATATTGACTTCTTTGATTATAGCAATATAAAAGGTCGTTCGGGACGCTTAATGGTACATTACATAGGTAAAATATTTAATTTCTGTGTGCCTCCTGAGAAGGAAACTATCGTTATTGATATACCTTTTCATGAGCAAGACCCTAACATTATTACTGATGAAATCCTTGTCAATATACCATCTACTGATGTAAAAAACGATACTTTTGAAAGGTATAAAGAGCTCCATAGCATTATGCCAGAATTATTAGAAATAATTAAACGTAATGGTGTTTCAATTTATGGGCAAATGAACATCTACTATGCATTAGAAAGAGATATTAATACTTCGATGTATTACAATATTGCATGGTCTCAAGCTCCAAATTGGGATAAATTATGTTATGTTTTAGGTCTTGCGGAAAAGAATCTGTTTGATTTTGAGAGTAGACATGGTGTAGTTTCAGTAAAGCAGCTTGTAAGGTATATCAATCAGTATAGAAAGAATAAAAGTATAATGGACATTGTAGATGAAATTTACCAGAGTAAGTTAAAAAGAGTAAAGCAAGTAACGGATGAGAGAAAGATAAAGTATTTTGATGAAGCCATTGAACAGGCTTTTCACATATATAGGCATTGGTTTCAGTTTACAGTTCCAAAGGCACTGAGTGTTGTTGATAGTCTGCAAAGGTTTGTGTGTAAACGACACCGAAAACATGCGGGCTCTTATAGTTACTTCGTCCAACAGTTAGAAAATGATTTTATTCGAGAAAATCTATCTATTCTTGTTGAACTTGGAGTGCCCTCTAGCACTATAAGATTTCTAGAATCGAAGATTCCTGAAACTTTAGATGAGGATGGTGTTATTCAATATATTAAAAGTCAACAAAGCGTATTGGCCCGGAGCTTGATTGAATATGAAAGAGAGAAACTGAAGCAGTGCTTTTGACATCTCATTTCTTGCAGTTATTCTATTGACCTGGAAATTCCCAACAAATAGTAGGAAAAGTAATGCCGAAAAATTAACCTTAATAAAGGGTTTTATTTTCTAATATAGGGCAAAAAAAGGGAAATTGTTTTAATGAACTTGTCATTAGTGAATTATCGAACCCAAGTCCAATAAATGCAGATAAGCAGGGGCTTTAGAAACATGGTATCATATAAGATGAATGTGACTATTTTGCATAATACATATGATTTGGAAGGTGTAAAAAGTGAGTTTTGATATTGTTAGAGGTAAGATTTCAAAACCAGAACAGACTAAACAACTAATAGAACAAGTTTCAAAATATATGGTTGAACAAAATGATGAAGGTACGCTATATTTAGGATATCCATTGACAGCAAGCAGTGATTCAGCTGTAACTATTGATGCATTATTAGTTACAGTCAATAGAGGGATGACGGCATTTATTTTTGGAGATAGCTCTGAGTCTGAAGACATTTTAATGGAACAACAAGATTCTTTATATTACCATATCGATTATTACCTGAAAAAATATAATAATTTGAGAGAAGGAAGAAATTTAGCCTTTTCTCCCATCGTTATCACTATATTACCTACAAAAATTGATGTTCATAATACTCAGTACTATTTTATTACTAATAATGAGGTTGTTGAATCTATTAAAGGATTAAAGGCATTTAATAATTCGTTATATCGAAGATTATGTGAAGTGCTTCAAAAGGTATCAGAAATTAAGCCAAGGAAGAAACGTAATAATGTTAAGTCGAATTCTTCATATGGAGGAATTATAAAAAAGATAGAAAAAGAAATTGCTAATTTGGATCAATGGCAAAAAAAAGCTGCATTTGAAATACCTGAGGGGCCACAGAGAATCAGAGGATTAGCTGGCTCTGGAAAAACAATAGTATTAGCATTAAAAGCAGCATATCTTCACACGCAGTATCCAGATATGAAAATTGCAGTTACTTTTTTTACGAGGTCATTACATCAACAATATATAAATTTGATTTCTGATTTTGTAAAAGAGCTTTCTGGTGAAAAAGTTGAATGGGAAAATCTTGATATATTGCATGCATGGGGAAGCAATTCCGAAAAAGGAATTTATTCAAAAGTAGCTAGAAATGTTAATATTACTCCATATAGTTTGACGTCAGCCATGAATAAGTTTGGTAGAGAAACTGCCTTTAGTGGAGCATGTAATGAATTACTAGGTTTTATTAATAGTGAATACAAACCAACATATGACGCAGTTTTAATTGATGAAGCACAAGACATGCCGAGTGAATTTTTCAAATTGGTATATCGTGATACGAAAGAACCCAAAAGGATAGTATGGGCGTATGATGAATTGCAAAATTTATCAGAAGTAGAAATGCCTTCGCTTGAAGAAATGTTTGGAATAGATGAAGCTGGTAATCTGAAAATTAATATAGATAATCAAGAGGATGAAGCAAAACGAGATATCATTCTACCTATTTGCTATAGAAATCCACCCTGGATGTTAACATTAGCTCATGCCCTAGGATTTGGAATATATCACAAACCTATTGTTCAGATGTTTGATACATTGAAAATTTGGACGGAAATAGGTTATACAGTTAAAAGCGGAAAATTGAAGCCAAATAATTCTGTAAAACTAGCAAGAAAGAATGCAGCAACTCCTGAGTATTTTGAAGATTTGCTAAAGAAGGAAGATAGCATAATAGTTAAAAATTTTGTTGCGAATGAAAAACAATATTTATGGGTTGCAGAAGAAATATTTAAAAATATTCATGACGACGAATTAGATCCGGATGACATTTTAGTTATATTTCCAGATACTTATTTTGCCAAAAGGGACTATAAAAACTTTGAGAAATATTTAAACCAGAAAAATATTAATTCAGTTTTGGCAGGGGTTACCACTGAAAGAGATATCTTTAGGGAGAGCGGATGTATTACTTGTTCCCATATTTATAGAGCAAAAGGAAATGAGTCTCCTATGGTATATATTTTAAATTCAAATTTTTGTGCAACTGGAATGGAATTAATTAAATTAAGGAATATAATCTTTACCGCAGTTACAAGATCAAGAGCGTGGGTTCGTATTTGCGGAGTGGGAGAAGATATGGATGTCCTTGAAAATGAAATAAATAAATGTATAGATAATGACTTTGAATTGGTATTTAAAATTCCAACAGCTGAGCAAATGGAAAGAACACGAAGATTAAATAGAGAGCGTAGTACTGAAGAAAAAGAAAAGGTAACAAAAGCTAAAACAAGTGTTAGTGAATTAATAGAACAGTTAGAGAGAGGCGAACTAGATCCCGAATTAATTCCAGAATTAAAGACTCTTCTAAATGTCATAAATAAGAGAAGTTAATAGTATGAAAAAACAGCGAAATTCATCTGTAAACCAAATAGAAACACAAATCAATACTACATTAGATGCTCTTAATTCAAGGAAACTGCTTTATACGTTTAACTATATTTATAAAAAAGAAAGAGAGAACAACAAATGGATTCTCTCGTGGAGTAATCACGAATCTGGCAAATTTAATACAGGAGAGTACTTTCTTAAATTAGAACAATATAAAAAAATTATAAGAAATAATAGCTATTTATGTATTTTATATGATGGTTCACTAATTCGAGTTAGTTATACTTTCCAAAATAATATTTTGCTAGGTCATAATTTACTTTGGTGGCCTGCCCCATATGCTTATCCAAATGTTACTATAGACGATTTTTCGCCTTCTGAATTAATGGAAGAATTTCTAAATGATTTAACATGGCATGAAGTTTTAAATATGCGTAGTCCAGTAAGAATTGATTTTGATCCAAAGGTAGCTAGTGAAATTCACCCAGCAACTCATATTCATATGCAGCATAAGGATTGTAGGATGTATGTGGAAAAGCCATTATGTTTCAATAGGTTTATTAATTTTATACTCAAAAATAATTATCCAAATCTCAGATTTGACTTTGATGATTACGACTATATTTATTTCGAGCTACCGTCCAATTTGGAAACATTTGATGTTTCAAATTCAGGGATTATTATTTGATTTTCCTTAACTACTCTAAAGATATAACGTTATTGTAGCCCGTCACTCTTACCAGTTTTTTTGAATTGATTAGTTCAGTAAGTTTGGCATTAATTTAGAGAAATAAGCAAAAAATAACATTGGGTATACACCCAAAAAATGGGGAAATGATATTAAGCGGAGTGAGAAATGATTTAACCTTTGTGCTGGAAATTACTTTGTACGGCTAGTGATTGAGGTCGATAGATCGTGGTGCTTCGAAGCCCATCAGTTAGACGGACTTTTGAGCAATTGCTCAACATATTGTCTCTCAGAGAACTAAGGGTAGACAATTTCCCTTGCGGTTGCTAGCTAATTTATTGCCGTAGAAGGAGCTAAGTAATATGCAAGTCGTGCCAAAAAATGCTGCGGATTAGATATTCATAAGAAGATAATCGTTGCTTGCAGCATTATCTCGGAAGGAAAGAAAATCGAGAGTTTGGCATCATGGCGGAAGATATTCTATTGTTAGTGAGTGGGTCAAGAGCAAGAAATGTTCCCATGTTGCCTTAGAGAGTACGGATTTATAAGTGATTAATGTTGACTATCACCAAAAACTGTGGTATTTTTTATAAGATGTAAATAACGAGCATTTCGAACATTAAGAACATCGTGTTAACATTTATACTGGTAGTCCCACCACATTTGAAGTTCGAGGAACGAGGTTCGAATGGTGGAAAAGATTCTTAACGTGAAGGGCAAAATTCTAGCTTTATAGTGCTCGAACCACGAACATTAAATATCGATTGGGGCGATTAGCTCAGCGGTAGAGCGCATCCTTCACACGGATGAGGCCATTGGTTCGAGACCAATATCGCCCACCAGATTTACTGGTGACTGGCTTTTTTTTGTCTCCGGTAATGGATGCCGTTGTTAAATTGTACCTATAGTTTACTACGCGTTTACAAAAGGATTATTTAGTAGTATCCTCTCTTCGAGGATACTTTTTTCGTACTATCAGAAAGTATAACCTTTGGTTGTATACTGCAAGAAGAGCTAATTCGTGCGAAGACAGTGTCTTCGTCTTCTAGCATAAGTGCAACTAACCTGCCGCTTTCGCAGGAGGCTTAGCGCCAGCTAAGTTTTGTTTAATTTTAGATTACCAATTATTCCGTTTCTCCTCCGATTCTCATCGTAACTCTCACAGAAAACGCAATGGGGATTTATCATTCGTTAAATACCTTTGCTTAGTTCGAAGTTATGATGATTAAGTGAAAGGCAGGGTGATATAATGAAGGAAGATTTAGATCACATTGAAGAACCGGATCAATCTGTTGCAGATAATCCATTTATAGAAACTTATATTTTCTCTGCCAACGAATCCGGAAGGTTGAAGAAAATATGGACTTGGTTTTGTATAGTTTCTTTTTTAATTGGAACAAGCGTATCGATTATAAACTTTTTTAGAAAATAGATTGTAAGCTCCAATGGCTTTCTTTTTTGATCGGCTATTTGTCTATAATAAAATTGGAAATGGTAAACCATAGAAATGAGAACATATTACTTAAATTGAGGTGTCCTATGACCTTTTCTTTGACGTTAGGTCCACGTCTTCAATCGGTAGCATCACTAGTTCCTTTGGGAGCCAGGCTCGGCGATATAGGGACGGATCATGCTTATTTGCCTATCGCTCTTGTGGAGGGACGAAAAATTACTCAAGCTGTTGCTGTTGATGTTCACGAAGGGCCTTTTCAATCTGCCTTGGCTGCGGTTAAGTTGCGGCGATTAGAAGAGGTTATCGACGTAAGGTTTGGAGATGGCCTGAAGCCCCTCAAAGCTGGGGAGGTAGATGTACTTACCCTGGCCGGAATGGGTGGAAAAACCATGCTGGAAATATTTAAAGCTCGACCTGAGGTATTAGACTTCGTGACGGACTTGATTGTTCAACCTCAAGGAGGGGAAGGAGCGGTACGCTTGTCGCTCTTAAACAGCAGGTGGTTATTAAAGACTGAACAGCTTATAAAGGAAGAAGAACGCATCTACACTGTAATGGCTTTTTCCAGAGAGGAAGGCTGTAATTTAGCTGATTTAACGCTCATGAAAGATGTCTGGTATCAGCGGTTATCCTCTCGAATTTTAGAAGGAACCAGGTCGGCAGAGTATCAGACGATTATAGATAAGTTGGTCTGGCATTTCGGTCCTTTGATCTTAGAGGAACATTCGAATCTTTTGCAAGAAAATCTTGCTGATTACTGTGTAATGCTTAAGAGACGGTTAGAACAAATGAAACAATCCAATAAATCGGAAACTCTTGAAAGAATTAAAGAAGTATCTGAGGAGTTGGCTTTGGTGGAGGGAATCATAGAATGGCAGTAACAATAGGTCAAGTTGCCCAACTTATAGAGAAACTTGCCCCAAAATTTTGGGCTGAAGAATGGGATAACGTTGGACTTTTGGTGGGGTCCGGCTCAGCGCAGGTTGAACGGATTTTAATAGCGTTAGATGGAACTTTAGAAGTTGTCGAGGAGGCAAGGGAATTTGGAGCTCAACTTATTATTGCGCATCATCCGATTATGTTTCGGCCGTTGAAAAATTTAAGATCGGACAATGCGGCGGCAAAGATTCCCCTGCTTTTACTCAACCACCAGATTGGCTATTATGCGGTACATACAAATCTCGATCAGTCGAGGCTGTCTTCAAGCTTTACCTTAGGGGAGATCTTAGACTTAAAAGAAATAAAGCTGCTTGAAGAGAAAGTGTCAGAAGGCACTAAAAATCTCCAATCAAACATAATTCCATCTAATCTTCCAGATGAGGCCCGAGGGTATGGAGTTATTGGCTACTTAGAGCGCCCGGAAAAATTGGAGATTGTCTGGCAGAACTTTTTAGAACGGTTAAAGAAGTCTAATATCTATGCTCATCCTTATGATTTGACTGGGGTACGATTAGCCGGGTCGCTTCAGAAAGAAATACGCAAAGTGGCCATCGTCAACGGAAGCGGAGGACGATTCGTACCCAAAGCACTGTTTAAAGGAGTGGATTTGCTGATTACAGGAGATGTTGACCATCATGCTGTTCTTGATGCTCTTGAAGGAGGAATGGCAGTGGGAGATCTTGGCCATTTTCTAAGCGAGGCTCCTATGCTTCAAGCATTAAACTATTATTTATCCTCGGAAAGAGCATTGCAACGTGTCGAATTTAAAGTAAGTAAATCTAATTCGTCACCCTGGCGTTAACAGCCGGGTTTTTTTAACTTTAACTAGCTATATCGAAATGAATTAAAGTTTAGAATTACTAAAAAAAATTTGTGAATGTGATAATAAATACTTGACACTGAAACAGTAATCATGTATTGTAGGTATATAAAAAATAATCAGAAAATACAATTTAAAGGAAAATTCCACCCGAATTTTGAATTGTTTCAAACCTGAGATGTTTTAGAATAGTTTGCGAAAGGGGTTGATGAGCATTATGAATCGTGCAGAAGTTCTCCGCATGGAACGAGAAAAGGTTTTAACTAATTTTAAAGAAGATAATGCAAATCGTGCTAAATGGTTGGCTGCCTTAATGGACATTGACGATGAGATAGAAGAAATGGAAAAGAACCAAAACTCTCCATTTGACCAAAACTGATTTTTTTAGTAAGATAACTGAGCGAAGTAAACTAGATGATCGCGGGGGCAAGGACTGAAAAGTCGCCTCTGAGGAAAGTCCGAGCTCCATAGGGCAAGGTGCTGGGTAACGCCCAGTGGGGGTGACCCCAAGGAAAGTGCAACAGAGATATACCGCCCATTCTTCTAATGAAGAATGGGTAAGGGTGGAAAGGCGAGGTAAGAGCTCACCGGCAGTCAGGTGACTGGCTGGCCATGTAAACCCCACCTGGAGCAAGACTGAATAGGGGAACGATGAACGGCCCGTTTATGTTCCCGGGTAAGGTCGCTAGAGGCTGTCGGTAACGGCAGTTCGAGATAGATGATCATCGCCTCCTTTGGAGGGACAGAACTCGGCTTATAGGTTTACTTCGCTTATCTTATGGGAAACTGGAGGTGTAGTTATACATAGCCGTTTCCCATCAAATTTTAAATAATAAGGGAATGTTTAAATGCTGAGTCTATTGGCTCAAGTTCACAAAAGAGAGTAATTATCCTGCGGAACGTTTTTTTAGACGTTCCGCTTTTATATTAAGAATTGAATCAATTTACGTGAATATCGGCAAATTAGACAGAAGTTTTATCCCAATCCCCTGCTAAGATCGCCAGTTTATAAGTAGGGGTTACTCTTACGATTTATCTGGTAGGTGTAGTATAAATTTCTTTGCTTGCGAGAAAACTTGAATTGTTATATAAGCCAACTTGTAGTTATGAATGAACTCTTTACTAGGTAGGGAGTGAGCAAGGCTGATAATGATATAGTGAGGGAGTACTTTAATGGGTCTTATTTCAGAAGTTTCTCCAATGGTCGTGGCCTTAGTTTCTATCATCTTGGGGGCAACTGGACAATTTCTATTTCGATTAGGTATGCTAGCCTATGGTAAAGTAACAGTTACCGGGATTTGGCGTCAACTGGGAGCCATTATTTTTACACCGGCCATTTTCTTAGGATTTTTGTGCTTTGGTTTAAGTTCTTTTCTATGGCTTGTTGTAATCTCCAGGTGGGAGTTAAGCTATGCCTACCCTTTGGTATCTTTAGGGTATGTTTTGGTCATCATTTATGGTACATTTATACTCCATGAGCACCTTACATTGCCTAAAATTTTAGGAAGTATTCTTATTTTAGCGGGAATTAGTGTGTTTGGGTTGTGGACTGCTTAAAAATAAAGCAATTCAAAGTTAAAAGTCTTAGGTATTTGGAGTGCAAGAAAGTTCTTAATAAGAAAGCCCTTGCATCAGAATAAAAAAGAGCAAATATTGTCGAAAATGAAAGTTGCAAGAGAAATACGAATAGGATAAGATAGTCTAAACCCTAAGCATATTCGGAGACATAAGACTAGAAAAGGGGCGTGTGTTGGATGCAATTCAAAGATTTTGGGCGCGGAGCACGGATCGAGTTATCCAAAATGGCCAAACTGCTAGGAATGAAGTTTATCGGGTATAATCCAAAGGATCAACAGGTATCCCTTGAGATTCACGGCAAAGGAGTTACTTATCCCTTAGAGGAATTTATCCAGCAATACGAAAGAATCTGCCCTATTACCTAATCGTAACTTGTTTAGGCATAATTAAGAGGAGCTTTTCTCATTTCATGTGAGAAAGCTCCTCTTTTCAGTGCTATCAGATCCCTATTCCCCCTGTGAGGTATCATTTATCTAGGGAGAATTTATCCAATCGTGAGACTCCCACTTCTATAAGTGGGAGTGGTTCCCGGTCTCTGCTTCGGTGTAGGTAGAGTCCCCCACCGAAGCCCCGATGTTCAGCTTTAGCTGAACGAGTTCACTGTTGCTTTGTTATTGCTTTTGATAGAAAAAGGAGGAAACAGCCTTGAGACCAAGGTTTTTCATCCCAAAGAGGTGTTCCGTGCTGCCGGTAAAAAGGATGCCTCCCGGTCTTAAAGCTTCTGTGAATTTTGTATAAAGCAATTCTTTTGCTTCATCCGTGAAATATATGACCACATTGCGACAGGCAATAAAGTCAAATCCTGACTGGAAACGATCCGTTAAAAGGTTCTGATGTTGGAAGGTGACAAGTCGTTTTACATTTTCCTTGATTTGATACCCTTTGTCAGATGGGGTAAAATATTTTTGCAGAAATTCCGGGGGAGTACTGGCAAAATCATTTTGCTTGTAAAGGCCTTCTTTAGCTTGGTTTAGTACATTGATGTCAATGTCAGTCCCTAAGACGGTGAATTTGGCATTAGGGAAGTATTCAAGGAATGTCATTGCTAAGGAATAGGGCTCTTGTCCGCTCGAACATCCTGCACTCCAAAGTTTTAGCGGGCTTTTGCTTTGAAGAAGCTGTGGTATAATAGAATCTTTAAGGGTTTTCCACTGGTTCGCGTCTCGGAAAAATTGAGAAACGTTAATGGTTAGATGTTTAAAGAAGGCGTCATATAAGACTTGATTCGAATTTAAGGCTTTAAAGAAATCGGGGAAGGTTGTATAGCCGTGGGAATTCATGAAGCTGAGAATTCGACGCTGCATTTGATTTTGCTTATAAAATTTAAGGTCAAGTCCACTTTTGGGATGGAAGGCTTTAATAAAGTCTTCATAGGTATTAGAAATAGATGTTAAAGCCAATAGGGTGACACCTCTCCTCTAAAACTGAAAATTATGAAATGATTTAAGGGTTCTGACATCAAAAACGTAGTAATGAATAAAATTATAAAGCTGATACAACGAAAAGCTAAGCAAAAAGATCAACAATCAATCCGCGAATTTCATCAATCTTGGTCAATACTTCCAGGGGTTTGGCTTGTTGATCGAGAAGTTGCTTTCCTAAATCCTCCAATGCATGGTCGATTTTGGAGATTCGTGCCATGACCTTTGGACGGCCATGAAAATCCCATGAGGAATCCTCCTGCATTTTTCGACTTTGGCCGAAAGTGGAACGCAGAAACGATTTAACCATATCCCGAAAATCTTTTAAGTCACTAATAGAGAGGGATTGAGCCAGTTTTTTGCCTTGGGCTCCAAGACGATCAAGAAAGGTTTGAAGTTCAACTCGTTGGATATTTTGAGTTTGGGATAAGATTCCGCTGAAACCACTCGTGCGCTCTGAGGTGCTTTGTGAGTCAAGAGTTGGAGCGGAGGATTGATTTGCGGTTTCAATACGAATAGACATTGTCATTCTCCTTTAAGAAAGGAATATTTATGGTGCAGACACGCAGAACTTTTTTAAAAACTTTACTGGGGTTAGGGGCGGTCCTATTTCCATGGAGTATCTTTCCGGCTCGCATGGGGGAATTTGTGAAAACGGAGTTGGGGCATCCTTCTGCAGAGCTGCAGTTGCCTCCCGAGATTAAAACTAAGATTAATAAGGAAAGTAATTCAGAGAGCCTTAGGCGGACAGCAATGGACGATATAATTGTTTTATCTGCACCTGTGATGCAAGGGCGTAGAGCAGGATCGGTAGGGGAAGCTAAAGCTTCAGAGTATCTGACGTTACAATTAAGCTTGTTGGGGTTAAAGCCCATGGGAATTCCAAAAGCAGGGTTTGCGCAAGCGTTTACCATACCCCCTGTAACCGAAACCAAGGTTAACGGGCGGCTGACCTTCAGACCCGGAAGGTATAGTGACTTAAGGATTCCAAGTGCTAACCTTGTGGGAGGATTGAGGGGAGAGAAGGAGAGCGAAATAATCCTTATCTCCGCCCATTATGACCATTTGGGTATATTTGAAGGGCATCTCTATCCTGGGGCCAATGATAATGCCTCAGGCGTCGGATGTATCCTTGATGTCATTCGGAGAATTCTTCGTGAAGGAAAGATCCCAAAACGGACGATTGTGATCGCCTTTTGGAGCGCAGAAGAAATGGGATTTGTTGGGTCACAGGCGTTTGTCAATAATCCGCCGTTTCCCCTTCATCAGATCAAAGCGGTATTAAATGTTGATACAGTAGGAAATGGCGTAATGGGCGACTTTGCCCTTTGGGGTAATGGTGAAAATGTCGCTGTTAAGGCTATTCAGCAAGCAGCAGCTATATGTGGGGCGAGTGCCCCAATAACTCCAACTGCCGGACATAACAGCGACTCGGTAAGTTTTGCTGCGGCCGGTATTCCGGCGGTTACGATTATGACACGAGACTGGTTGGATAAAAATCATACACCGGAAGATACTCCGGCCATATTAAAACCGGAACAGATACATTTGGCTTCAGAAATCATCTATGAGGCTGTCCACATTCTGGCATTCTAAGGATTTCCTGTTACCGGAGCGGAATTTGCTGAAGTAGATGAAGCACCAGCGCTGGGTTCGGTAACATCATATTTGGAACGGAGTATGATTAGATCGATCCGACGGTTTCTTGATCGCCCGGCTTCAGTATCATTGGAAGCAATGGGCCGATATTCTCCATAACCTGTTGCGGAGAGGCGCTCAGGGGAAACACCATCATTCTGTAAGATCTGCACGACATTGGTGGCACGGATTACGGAAAGCTCCCAGTTGCTGGGAAATTTCGCTGTGTTAATTGGCAAATTATCCGTATGCCCTTCAACTCTGATTTGGTTAGGGGCAGCCGCCAGAACCGTGGAGATCTTCTCAAGAATATTGCGGGCATAAGGTGTGATATCAGCAGAGCCGCTTTCAAAAAGCAGTGTCTCCTGGATTCTGATCACAAGACCGCGTTCTTCAATAGAAGTAACTAAGGTTGATTGAATGTTATTATCAGAGGCAAATTTGTCTAGCTTAGCTTTAATGGCTTCTATATTCAAGTTGTCAGCATCTGTATTTCCTTGTCCGGTTTTTTGGTTGTTTTTTGTTGTGGAATTGCTAGGCTTGGTAGCGTCAATCTGAGGTGTTTTGGGGGCTACAATATTGGGCCCGGATGGGTTTGTTGACACCTGTATCCTTGAGGAACTGCCTCCGCTCAAAGCCGAATTCAAAGCCGCGGCGACTGCCTGAAACTTCTGTGCATCAACTTGGCTCATGGAATAGAGAACGACAAAGAAAATCATAAGTAACGTAATGAGGTCAGAATAGGTAAGTAGCCAACGTTCCCCGTTCTCCTTTTCTGCTTCATGTTGGCGTTTTCTACTCATCGGCTTTCACTTACTGCAGGACGGCCCGGAGCCCCTGCACCTTCGTCAGAATTCTCCTCAGTGAGAAGCATAGAGCCGACGTGGGTTTTCAATTTCTCTTTTAAAATAGACGGATTGTCGCCGGCCTGAATCGAGAGGATACCGTCTCGAACCATTTCCATTGCGGCAACTTCTGCTTTGTCTTTCATTTTAAGCTTAGTAGCAATGGGAAGCCAGAGAAGGTTAGCGGAGGAAACACCATAGAGTGTTGCGATAAAAGCAGAAGCGATTGATTCGGAAAGCGAGGAAGGATCGGTAAGATTCCCCAACACCCTGACGAGACCCATGACTGTTCCGATAATTCCCATAGTTGGTGCGTATCCGCCAGCGGCCTCAAATACGGAAATACCAATCTTGTGACGTTTCTCAAGGACTGCAATATTAGATTCCAAGATTTCCTCAGTGATCTCGGGGTCAGTTCCGTCAATAACAAGCTGCAGTCCTTGACGAGTAAAACGATCATCAACGGTCGAGAGTTCTTGTTCGAGACTGAGCAATCCCTCGCGACGGGCTTTCTCTGCGAAACGCACAAGGGCTTCATAGGCCTCAGCAGTACCAAACGTTTGGGAGGTAAAAGCAACCTTTAACCAGTAAGGCGCGTTTCTAAGATCCGAAAGCGAAAAACTTGTCAGCACCGCCCCGGCAGTTCCCCCGAAAACAATCATGGCAGCAGAAAACTGAAAAAGGGAACCTAGAGAACCGCCTTCTAAAAGATATCCGATGACTAGTGCGCCAATACCGGCGATGACTCCAATTATAGTTGATAAATCCATTTTTCTTGCCACGTACTCCTTTATACTTAGCAATGTAGAGACAAGATTAATCGTGATGGGTAAGCTTGAATAACCAGAGCCGTCCTAATTGCTTTTTATAAAGGGCTGCGACATACCTCCCTTTGCGTTTTTTATGTTTTAAGCGCATAAACTTATCTTATACTATCAGGAAAAGACAAAACCTTTCCCTATATCTATATCGACAAAATCCTCTCTAAACTTTAGCCCCACTATTTAGCAAGAACCAAATTTATAAATTTCAGCAAATTGATTACAGTGAAAGTTTTTCTCAAGTTTTAAACAGTTGTTTTCGATAAGTAAAGTAAGAATATCTATCTTGGAGTGAAGGAAATGAAGATTGACCCAACATTTATGTCGCTAGTGAGCAATGTTCAAGCAGCTAATCGCTTGAAGCAGGTCACGAACAATAGATCTACCAACCCAACAGACGACGTCGCTGTTTCAGACAAAGCTCAAGCGTTTCAGACTCTTTTGCAGAAAGCGATAGGCACTCCCGACATTCGGCAGGATCGCGTCCAAGCGCTATCGCAGCAAATTGAACGCGGCGAGTTTAAAGTGGATGCCAAAAAAATAGCGGAGAAATTACTTCCGCCTAATTTCTAGGAGCGCATATGCGAGGAGGAGAATTCCGTGTCTAAAGCACTTCAGAATTTGGAGGAAAACTTAAAACAGCAAGTTGCCTATTTCGAAGAGCTCAAAGTTTTAGAAAAGAATAAGCAAAAAGCCTTAATCGAAAATGATATTTGCAAAATTGATGAATTTACGGCCCGGGAGGAACGACTTCTTCTCCTGACTAATCGGTTGGAAGAAGACCGTCTCTTGTTTACTCAACAAATTGCCGCTGAATTAGGTCAGGAGACTAAGGACCTCACTCTGGCGGTGCTCGCAGATTGGTTTCCCGCCTTACAGGAAGTGCGCCTGGAGCTGGAACAAGAAGTAAGAGAGCTGCAAAATATTCATCGTCTTAATACCCAACTTTTAAAGCAAGCCATGAGAATAGTTGAGTTTACTGTTGGTTTGTTCACATATAAGGAAAGTCACGTATATTCGCATCCGCAGCGCAAAGATCTGGATGCCAACAAAGTGCTGCATCTCTTGGATAGGAGGATTTAACGCATGACTTCTACTTTTTTCGGCTTGGAAATAGGGCGCAGAGCGTTGAATGCACAGCAAGGTGCCTTAGATGTTACGGCCCATAACGTTTCTAATGCCAATACAACCGGATATTCGCGACAGATTGCCAATTTAACGGCAACCACCCCCTATACAATTCAAGCCCCAGGCAGGGAGGAGAGCTTAGGTTCCGGTGTAGCAATGGATACAGTGACACGTGCTCGGGACAAGTTTGTGGATCTGCAGCTTCGTAATGAAACCTCAAAACAGCAATATTGGACAAATCGGGAAACAAATTTGACCAGTATTCAAAGTGCTATGAATGAAGCTTCAAGTTCGGGTTCGGGTTCGGGTTTAAGTTCAGATATGAACAGTTTTTGGTCTGCGTGGAGTGATCTTTCTTCAGATCCTCAAAATTCCGGATCTCGTGCCGTTGTTCAGGAAACGGCTGTAACTCTGACAGATACTTTCCATTCTATTTATAATCAACTCAAAACAGAGCAAAGTAACATTGATACGGACATCCAAGATCAAGTGGGCCAGATTAACACCTATGCCAAGCAGATTGCTGCCCTCACACAGCAAATCCAGGAAGCACAAAGTACGGGTGACAATCCGAATGACCTCATGGACAACCGAGATAATCTTATAGACAATTTATCTAAAATTGTATCCGTTAACGTGAAAGAATCAACGGACAGCGCTAATCCGAAGGTAACAGATTTTGAATTGGATATTGGAAGTGGTTCACAAGTACTTGTTAGTAATGATAAGGCATATCAGTTAAAGACTTCATCAAGTGTGCCAACAAACACTTCAACAGACAATCCATCCATCGGAGGGAATTCTTTCACCAATATTACGTGGGATGCTTCTTATTATCTTCCGGATGGAACGTCGTCTTTAATTGGTTCTTCTGATCCCGGTTATGCTCAGGCGGGTACCTCTCCTAGCCTGGGGGCACAAACAGGTACTCTTCAATCAGATATCGATATCCGCAACACTGACCTGCCAACTTTAGTAGGAAAGTATAATAGCTTAGCTAGCGGAATAGTTTCGGCTGTTAATGCTATTTATACTCAGGCGGGGACGCCGACACCAACTGATAATTTTTTTGATAGTACTGGTACTACTGCCAGCACCATAGCTTTGGAAAGCGGTGGAAGTTACCCGGTTGACCCCTCTTCAGACACTAATATTAATAATATTGTAGCAGGGATTTCGGGTTCAGGCGATGGTACTGTCGCTTCTGAAATTGCCAATTTAGCGACAGGGTGGCCCATGATGCCCGCAAGCAGTGGTGTTAACCTTTCTTCCCTGCAATCTACTTATGGAACTTCCTTAGGGAGTTATTATGATGCTGCTGTTTCCGGATTTGGGGTAAAAGTTCAAGAAGCATCCGGAATGAAAAACGGAGAGGATGCTTTGGTTACTAATCTGACGAATCAGAGAGATGCAGTATCAGGTGTATCGATTGATGAAGAAATGACCAATATGATCCAATATCAAAAGAGTTATACCGCAGCTGCAAGGGTGGTTACGACCATAGACGATATGCTTAACACTATTGTGACGGGCTTAGGAATAACGAGATAAGATAAGTAAGGTTCTGTAATTGAGTAGTAAAAAATCACTTGTCAGAGGATAATAAAAAATCCTAGCGCTTAAAAGGAGGGAGCATTTTGCGAGTAACCAGTGGTATGATGTCAAGAAATTTTCTTCAAAATCTCAATGGATCTCAAGAAAATTTATTAATTTTACAAAATCAGCTGTCTTCAGGACTTCGTATTCTAGAACCCTCGGATGATCCGTCAGGGGCAAACAAGGTATTAGGGTACAAAACTAGTTTGTCTATGCTTACACAAACTCAGACCAATGTGACCCAAGCTTCGTCATTCATGGGCACGACGGATTCAACCTTGTCCGACGTACAGTCAATGCTTCAACGAGCCTATGAACTGGCTGTACAAGGTGCTAATGATACTAACTCATCAACTTCCCGGGAGGATATCGCCACAGAAGTAGATCAAATAACAAAGCAGATCGGAACTCTTGCTAATACAAAATTTGGCGATAGATATATTTTTAATGGTACTGCGACGGACCAATTGCCGGTTGATTCTACAGGTACACACTTTTCTGCTTCTTACAATCCGATCCAATTAGATATTGGCAATGGATCCATGGTCAATATCTCAGTTAATGGGAAGGGAGTATTTGAGACATCTTCCAGTACGCCCAACGGATTGCTCTCCAGTACTGCGTATGATCCATCGAGTGGTACTGCTCCCACTACTGGTCAAACAGGCATTTTGGATACTTTGAGCTATGAATTAAGGTTCGGTGACTCTTCTTCTATCTCTGCTACCGTCGACAAGATTTCCGCTTGTCTTGATAATATTTCAAACGTTCGTGCTGCCTTAGGTGCTAATGTGAATCGAGTAACAGCGATATCGAACCAACTGGATACTTCAAAAAATAATTTAACGTCGGACATCTCTACCACACAGAACATAGATATGGCGGGAGCTATCTCTGATTTCCAATCCCAACAAAATACCTTTGAGGCCGCCCTGTCTGTTGGGGCCAAGATTATTCCGCCGTCATTAGTTGATTTTCTCAAATAAAAGTTGTAATACGAGACTGAGGTGATCAAAATATGATTGATCTTCGAATCCAACAACAATTTGGAACAATTGGGCTCGATATTACTCCTTTTCATTATGACCTGAGTATTACGCATGCGGATTTGGAGATTCAACAGAAGCCAGCGGAAATTTCCCTGCAACAACCGGCAGCGACTTTGGAAATTGATAATACCCCAGCGCGAGAATCGCTGGGGTATTATGGTATCGCGGCACAAAAGCAGGTGAATGACCAAGAGGCAAAAGAGGCGTGTGATAAGGGGATATCCCGTATTGTCTCCGAAGGGGATCAATTTAGGGATCTAAGTAATAAAGCATCGGTGGCGAAGATAGTTACCAAAGATGATGAGCCGCAGCAAAAGAAGATTCAAATTGCCTGCATTCGGCCGATTCAGATAACGGTGACCGAGAATCCAGTTGAATGTCAGGTAGAGACAGGCGGAGTATCGGTCTCTGCGACTATGGGAACTATACAAGGAGAATTGCAATATGGGTCTGCTCATGCTTATATGGAACAGAATCCCTATATACAGTTCTATACAGTAGGCTCCATCTACGATGGAAGTAAGTAATAAATTCCCTATTGGGAAAGGCTTAAGTGGAGGTCTAAGAAATGAATAATAATGTCTACTATTTTGCCCAAGGTTTGCCAGGTTTTGAAGACTTAAGAAGGTTCCGCCTTGTTGAGGAGGAAGGAGTTCCCTTTGCTCGACTGATTTCTGTTGAGGAAGAAAGAATTGGATTTATCCTCATTCGACCAGCACTGCTATTCCCTGATTACGGTGTGGAAGTTGATGATAAAAGTGCAGAGACCTTGAAGCTTAATCCGGCGGCAAACGAGGCAGGAAGCGCTAACACTAACTTAGATGAAAAACAAAATATCAATGTAGATATTTGGGCAATAGTAACCATGAATAAAGAGGATTTCGCACAGAACACGGTTAATTTAAGGGCCCCAATACTGTTAAATAATATTCACAAGGTAGGGATTCAGCTTATCTTGATGGATGAAAAATATCTCACCAAGCAACCGCTGATTAAGGATAAGTCATTTAGTCAGGAACAGGAAGGAGCGGTTGGTTAAATGCTGGTTCTTACACGAAAACTGAATGAGACGATAAAAATTGGCGATGACATTGAAATCACGGTTGTGGCGATATCTGGAGATACTGTGCGAATCGGAATTGAAGCGCCACGGGAAGTTCGGGTTCTAAGAAGTGAGGTTTACGGAGAGATTCAGAGACAGAACCGCGAAGCGGTGACTGGGGAAGAATTTAGCCAGGCACTTAAAATTTTAAAAGATTTTAAAATCATTAAAAAAGAAAATAGTTAAGAAGAAAATTATGTATTAATAGTTCATATTTCTATTTCTATTCTGGAAGAAGGATAATTAAGATGTCTAATGATTCATTTCCCCAATTGAATATAGGAATCATAAAACCAATAGGTGTTATTGTACCATTTGTTATTGATGGTTATATACATGCTTTTCGTGAATTAAACCATAAGGAGTTATGATAAAATATACAGTGCTCCAGACTTTGTTTTGGCTTATGGATTCATGACTCAGGGAAAAGATAATCAATATGTTTTCAGGCAAAATCAAGATTCATTGGTTTCTTTATGTTATGACAACCCCATATCCCAGAGATCAAATTCCCTAGCTTTTGTCGGAAGCTTATAATGAAAAATTTGAGTTTCCCAACCCTGTAATTAATCAATTTATACATGAAGTTATTTAAATTAAATCACATCACATCAATTGGAACTTCCGGTCTTAGCAATTTACCAACAAGAATTGATAGTAAAGTTAAAAGGTAGATATGGAACAGAAGAACAACAAAATTGAAAAAGAGGAAACCAAGTATGAAGGAACATTAAATTTTAATCTCGCTATATTAATCCCACCTAGTTGCAAAGTTATTTTAGAAATCGATTGTTTCTGCTTAAGATATTTGTTTCTTTGACATTAAAAGTTCACAACGCATGTTGGATTCAAAAGACTATAGAGGTGATAACTTTAGTGATAACTATAAGCTTGTGTATGATCGTCAAAAATGAGGAAAGATTAATTAAACGTTGCCTGGAATGTGTAAAAGATTTTGTCGATGAGATTATCATTGTCGATACCGGTTCAACCGATAGAACTAAGGAAATAGCAGGTGATTATACCTCAAGGATATACGATTTCGAATGGATAGACGATTTTGCTGCCGCAAGAAACTTCTGTTTTTCCAAGGCTACTATGGATTATATTTACAATGCCGATGCCGACGAAGTTATTGACAAAGAAAATATTGAAAAATTCTTTTTTTTAAAAAATACTCTTAACCCCGATGTTGACATAGTAGAGATGCAATATACCAATCAATTAGAAAAGGGCAGTACGTATAATTTTGACACTGAGAATCGACCCAAACTATTTAAAAGGCTAAGGACTTTTCGCTGGATTGATCCGATTCATGAAGTCATTAATTGTAGTAATAATGTTATAACCAGTGATATTAAAATAATTCATAAACCTGAGGATAGTCACTCTCAAAGAGATCTTTCTATATTTATCAAATGTACGGGTAATGGTCAGGTATTAAATTCAAGATTGCATATGATGTACGCCAGGGAATTATTTATTTGCGGTAATGATGAGGACTTTTATAAGGCTTTTGCTTATTTTAATATGTCTTTAATGTCGGATAGTTTGAAGCCCGAGGATAAAAGACTGTCTTGCTGTGTTTTGGCTAGGTATTATCACTTGAAATCAGATGTTCATAACTTCTTTAAGGTGATAACCAAAACCTTGAATGGAATTGTTAGCTCGGAGTTATGTTGTGAATTAGGCAGTTATTACATGACTTTGGAGGATTACGAAGAAGCTTTATATTGGTATTATTTGGCTTCTAGTTCTGCAAGCGCAGATTTGAACATTGATTATATGAACTTTATACCAAATGTTCAAATGTGTCAGTGTTTTATTAAATTAGGGAATTTAACGGAGGCATTACAGCATAATACATTAGCGGGATTTTATAAACCTAATCATCCGGCTGTTTTAGCGAATATGCAGAATTTAAACAAGTTATCTTAAACAAGCCCACCGAAGAGGTAGGTTTGTTTGTTTTAAATAACCACTTGGGTTTTCTTATTAGTGTAACTAAGCCTGTTATCCAACCAAGATAAAATGAAAAGAATACGGGACAATTAATAGTTAGCGAAAAGTTAAGAAAAACGGAGATAATTTAAATTTATACTAATATTTTAGCCTAAAACACCCTTTATAAAGCACTGGGATTATCCGATAAATTAAATGTAACTGCTTTACTTTAGTCGACGAGGAAGCGGAAGATTAAATTCTCACACGGATGTGAGAAAATCAAATTCATGGAGGGAAAAACAATGTTTATTAATTCTAACATGGGCAGCTTGACTGCACAAAACAATTTAAACAGAACTGAGAACGCACTTCAAAGCTCACTTGCAAAGCTGTCTTCAGGCTATCGTATCAACTCGGCTGCTGACGATGCTGCAGGCTTAGCTATTTCTCAAAAGATGCAAGCTCAAATCAATGGTTTGAATCAAGCCAACAGAAACGCGCAGGACGGGATTTCTCTTATTCAAACTGCTGAAGGTGCCATGGGCCAAACTCAAGCGATTCTTCAACGGATGAGAGAACTTGCAGTACAGTCCGCCAATGACACGAACACAACTACAGACCGTGGTCAAATCGCCCTTGAAGTAAAAGCTCTGCAATCTGAAATTACCAGAATTGCTTCTACAACGCAATTCAACACTAAAAATTTGCTCACAGGAAGTTTGTCTAGCGCTAAACTCCAAATAGGGTCTAATAGTGGTCAAACTATTACGGTCGCAATATCCAATATGTCTGCAACTGCACTGTCGGTAGCTGCAGCTACGGTTTCAGTCTCTTCTCAAACCGGTGCCAGCGGTGCAATTGGAGCAATCAGTAAAGCAATTGACACTGTTTCTTCAGCTCGGGCAAAACTTGGGGCATTACAAAATCGTCTCAACTATACAATGAACAACTTGACAACAGCATCACAAAATTTAACTGCTGCTAATTCTCAAATTACAAACGTAGATATGGCTGCTGAAATGTCCAGCTTTACTCAAAACCAAGTTCTGGCTCAAGCCGGAACCGCTATGTTGGCTCAGGCAAACCAAACCCCTCAAACGATTCTCAAACTTTTACAATAGTATCTCAAAATACAAGTCTTTTTCAAGAGAGCCGGTCGGCGGTCAGCCGGTCGGCCTCTTTTGTTTAAGATTAAAATTGTTTCACAGAGTTTGAGTAGGAGGGACTAACGTGGTTAATCCGATCCAGCCCAATAATGAGGTTATAGTTGCGCCTGTAGAAGTGTTTCCTGGACAGAAGTCTGATAATACACAGGAAGTATTAGTGCCTATTGTCGATCGAAAGCAAGAGGTCCCGTCAGCTCGCGAAGAAATTCCGCGAGAAAGTATCGAAAAAACGGCGGAAAAGCTTAATCGTATGATGGGGATTATTGATAAGAATATGAAATTTGTCATTGATGAGAAGACTCATAAAGTTTCAGTAAAGGTTGTAAACAGCAAAACAGGCGAAATCCTGGGAGAGGTGCCACCCGAGAGTATTATGGACTTATTGGGATCTTTCACTAATTTGGCGGGTTTGCTGCTTAATCAATACACTTAGAAAGGATGTGATTGCAATGTCTGTTAGTTCAACTTCGACTTCAACTGCGTTAACAGGTTTGTCTGGGTATGATTTTTCCGGTGTAATATCGGCAATGATGCAAAATTATGATCTTCCAGAAACTCAAATGCAAACCCAAGAAAGTACTCTGCAATCTCAGCAATCTGCCTGGCAGGCTATAAACACCAGCTTATCCGCCTTGAACGATACTATCACGGCACTGCAGTCTGCTGATACTTGGGATGCCACAACCGCTACATCCAGCAATACAAGCGCAGTGACGGCAACCGGAGGAAGCGGAGCCATGGCGGGTAATTATACCGTCAATGTAACTCAAACTGCCAAAGCAGAGAATGTTGTCACCAAGGTTATGCAAAATACTAATTTGTCAAGCAATAACTGGAGTTTTCAGATAGGTGTCGGTACCAATCCCCTTCAAAATGTTACTATTAGCAGTCAGACACCCACTTTAACCGATATTGTCAATGCAATCAACAGTGCACAAGCGGGAGTAACCGCAACCCTTATTCAGATTGATTCAAACAATGATTACCGAATTTCAATCACAGCTAATCAGACCGGGGCGAACAATTATGTCAAATTTTCCGACCCTAATGGTGCAATATCCAACTTAGGCATAACCCTTGATTCTACCACCGGACAGGTTGCTGCTTCGGATGATTTTACGGGAAATCTAAGCGCAATGACTTCTGCTCAAGGAGGAATAACCCAAGATTCACAGGATGCTAGCTTTACGATGAATGGTATCAGCATTTCTAGTGCATCGAATACTGTAACTTCGGCAATTCAGGGTGTAACTTTAAACTTGCTTGCCGGAGGCAGTTCAACAGTGTCCGTAGCTGCGGATTCTTCGGTAGCTCAGAAAGCAGTGCAATCTTTCGTGGATGCCTATAATTCTACTCAAAGTTTAATTGCCAGTGATCTCAATTATGACACAACGACTAAGACTGCGGGGGCTTTATTCGGGGATGCCCAGCTTGAAGATATTCAGTCACGGCTTAGACAAATGATGGGCAGTACATTTTTAAATCAAACGTCTCCTGACAATCTTTTAAGCACAGTTGGTATTTCAACCTCAAGTGATAATTTTGGGGAAAGTGCAGCTTTGACCTTTGATACGTCAAAATTCGCACAAGCCTATGCTGCTAATCCTCAAAGTGTGGCAAATCTTTTTAGTGCTCCTTATAACGGAGTAACACCATCGAATGGCCTGGGTGGGACTGCTATTCAAGGGCTGGGGAATACCCTGTCTGCCTATCTCAATCCGTTAATTGAATACGGCGGAACTCTATCTGAAATAAATACCAATTATTCTAACCAGATTTCGAATCTTGAGACTCAGATCAGCGATTTTCAAGAGCAATCAACCAACTATCAAAACATGTTAAATGCCAAGTTTACAAATTTAGAGACTATATTATCTAAGTTGAATTCCCAAGGAACTTGGTTGACAAACCAGATCAATTCATTGCCAAGTTATAGTTCATCAAGCAGTTCTAAATAATTCACTTAAACTCGAAGGAGGATCGCTCTATCATGCATAGTACATCAACCAATCCTTATAGTGCCTATAGACAAACCTCGGTGGCAACTGCTTCTCCGGATAAATTATTATTAATGCTATTTGATGGAGCGATTCGTTTCCTTATTCAGGCCCGCGTTGCTATGGAAGAAAAAAATCATGAAGCAACGAACAAGTGGCTGCAGAAACTTCAAGATATTTTTATGGAACTAAATTTGTCGCTGGATATGAAACAAGGGGAAGTCTCTGTAAATTTAAGGAAGCTTTATGAATTCTATCAGAACGAAGTGCTCATGGCGAATGTCGAAAAAAGTGTTGAACGTCTTCAACCGGTCGAAGATTTTTTGAGAAGTTTTCGAGAAACGTGGGCAGAGGCCGCAAGGATAGTGAATCAACAACATAACGAACTGGGGAAAAGATAATAATGCGAAAGATTAAAAATTCTGCGCATAATGCAGAATTATTTCTTACTCTAGATTATATTCGTGAACTATTTATACGGAATGAGGATAGTCAGGCTCTCCAAGAGATCGAGCACGTTTTGCAGGGACTGGAGAATATTGCCCAAAAAAAGTCTGCTCTAATGCAAAAGACCTTCCAGCAATTACTGATACAATCTATAAAATGTTTGGAAACAAAAGATTATGTTCGGCTTACCGACATATTGATCTATGAAATAAAACCATTATTAATGACTAACGAGGTTGATTGATATGACTTTTTTTGAAAAAAACTTAGCCTATCTTATCTCTCAAGGTTTCGAAGAAAAGGTTTTGGACCCATATGAACCTTCCTCAGTTAGTCTTATAAAAGGCAAATCGGGGTACTACACGGCAACGAAACTTACCGAAGGACAAGAGATTCTCTTGCATAGTGCTTATGATCCGTTGGGAGAAGCCTCAGTATTGATCGATGAAGGAGATACCGCTTCTTATCAATCAATTTTTCTCTTTGGTTTAGGCTTAGGTTATCATCTGATTAAGTTATTGGATCAAACTCCAAAATCAACTCTTATTTTCGTCTTAGAGACGGATTGGGATATTGTGAAAGCAGCTATGAAAGTCATTGATTTTGAGGAGATTTTATCAACAGGTAGAGTAGTTTTGGCTTTTGGCAAACCATTGGAAATCAAGGCGATTTTGGACAGGCTTTTTGTTATGGGAGAAGTAATACTTAAATTACAGAGAACTGGTTTCTTATATTTTCCTCCAAAATACCGTGTAGAGTTACCATCTGTACAAGAAATGCGAAATCTAGTACTTGAAGAGGTACAATATCATCATCATGCATTAGGGAAGAATTTAGGTTGGCCTGTTCAAGGCTTAACGAACCTGGTAAAACATTTACCTTACCTCATCAAGTCACCAACTCTCAACCGGATTTTTGATACATGGCATAAACCAGTGGTAATAGTTTTGGCGGGACCATCATTAAACAAGAATATTGCGGTGCTTAAAGAATGGCAAGATCGAGTAACGATTTTTTGCGTGAATACGGTGTTTAATAAATTATTGGACTTTGGGATTATCCCGGATGCTACATTTAGTTTGGATCGAACCCCTACTATTCCGGAGAAACATTATATGCGGGATGAACCCATTCCGGATTCTATTGTCTTTGTCGCTAACCCGGTTGTTGATTCGCGCAGTGCAAGTGCGTTTAAGCATCATCTTTTTATCTTCAGTTCAGCAGAATCCTTTGAGCACGAGTTGGCTAACGATTTGGGGAGCGGCGTTTTGTCTATGGGATTGTCAGTAACCCACTTTGCCTTTGCTTTTGCCTATCATATTGGTGCCCCGGCCATAATCTTAATTGGTCAGGATTTAGCTTTTGGCGAAGAAGGACGAACTCATAGTTCGGGAAGTGTTTACGACAAAGTTAAAGTGGATATAGAAAAGGAATTAGAAATTGTTTATCTAGAAGGCTATTATGGGGAAAAGGTTCCATCGCAAGTGACATGGAGAATGTTTAGAGATTGGTATGAAATATTCTTGGAACGCTACCCGACTTTACTTATTAATGCCACTGAGGGCGGGGTCAGGATTAAGGGTACTGTTCAAATGACTTTGCAGGAAGCTATGGAAGAATATGTTGGTATAGATTCGACTGAGAAAGATTCTTTTGTAGATTGGCTTGCAAGTGTTTCTCAGGATATCCTGTACGACGATCGAATTGAAACGATCAAAACCTCGTTTATGTCACGCATTAAGAAGCTTAGTATAGCTGAACAGGTTTATACAAGAGCTGCGAACATGTACAGTTTTATAGAAGATGCTAATATGTCTACCGAAATTAAAAAAAGATACTTAAACCAAATGTATCAGACGGCTTACGATATTCTCACAGATGAATGGATATACTCCCTGTTCAGACCTGAATATATCAGCAGGATGGGAGCTTATATCAACTTAAATAATGGCTCAATGGATGACCATGATGAGGAAATGATAATTAAAAAGGCTATATTATTGCAGGAAATGTTTAAGGATTTAACAACTTTTTTAAATAAACTTAAGAAGATATTGGAAGATAAAGTGCCGGAGCTGGACCAAGAGGAAAAGCTCAGTTAAGCATAATAATATAGATAAGATTATTATTAAAGTTTTAGAATAGATTATTTGATTATTGAGAAGGCAGAAAGGAGTTCGGGCAGTGTTTAAAGGAAAACGAATCTTAATCACCGGTGGAACAGGGACAGTAGGACGATCATTGCTAAAAACGTTGCTTGCTGAAAGCCCAGAAGTGATTCGCATCTATAGCCGGGATGAGTTTAAACAATTTGAATTGCAGCAACAATATCGAGGAACTTCTAATCTTCGCTTCTTATTAGGGGATGTAAGAGACTATTCTCGGCTGCTGCGAGCCTTTGAGGGAATAGATTATATATTTCATACTGCAGCTTTGAAACATGTACCAGCATGTGAATACAATCCTTTTGAAGCGGTTCAGACTAATATTGTCGGTACGCAAAATGTCATACAGGCTGCCTTGGAATCGAGAGTACAGAAAGTCATCTTTACAAGTACGGATAAGGCAATCAGCCCTACAAATGCGATGGGGGCTACGAAGTTGATGGCGGAGCGTTTAATTGTTGCGGCTGAATACCAAAAAGGGTCCGCCTCGACAGTTTTCTCGGCAGTGCGTTTTGGCAATGTCATGGGTTCCAGGGGATCGGTGATTCCACTATTTGTGGAGCAAATACTAAAGCAACGCAGAATAACCTTGACTTCGCCGGATATGAGTCGCTTCATGATGACCGTCTCTGAAGCGACTCGTTTAACCATGGAAGCTATGCAACTTGCCGGCGGCGGTGAAGTATTTGTTTTTAAAATGCCTGTTGTTCGTCTAGGCGATTTTGCCGAAGTAATTATTGATCTGGTTTGTGAGAGATATGGAATTAAGACAAGTGAAGTTGAAATCCAGCATATTGGACTTCGCCCCGGAGAAAAGATGTATGAAGAACTTATGACTACTGAAGAATCTAAAAATGCATATGAATACCCGCATATGTATGCTATTCCTGCTCCATTCGGCGGCAGTAGAACGGTCATGCATATGGCTTCCAAAGCCTCCGAGGGGAATTATAGCTCAGAAAAAGGACAAGTTCTTACGAACAATGAGATACGCCATTTATTAGCGGCAGAACTTTTGACTGGAGAGGATTGGCAATGAAGGCATTAGTGACCGGAGGAGCCGGGTTTATCGGTTCTTGGGTTGTTGAACAGTTACTGCAGGATGGACATGAGGTTTGGGTTTTAGACAATTTGTCAAATGGTTCAGAGGATAACCTGAACTCATCGGTTGGTCAGAGCGGATTTAAGGGTTTTGTACGCGGCGATATTAAAGATAATCATGTTCTTGAACAGTTGTTCGCAAATGGTTTTGCTGTTTGCTATCATTTAGCAGCCAGTATCAACGTCCAAGACAGTATTGATGACCCGAAAACTACCTTTGACAATGATGTTGTGGGTACCTTTAATGTACTGGAAAATTGCCGCAAACACAGAGTTAAAATGGTGTTCATGAGTACATGTATGGTTTATGATCGGGCAACAGGGGCAGCGGGGATTGATGAAACTTCACCGATCAAGCCTGCTTCTCCTTACGCAGGTTCGAAGATTGCTGGAGAAAATATGGTTCTTTCTTACTTTTTCGCTTATGGCCTGCCGGGAGCAGTCATTAGGCCGTTTAATACCTACGGCCCAAGGCAGAAGGCTTCTGGAGAAGGCGGAGTAGTCAGTATTTTTACGAATAAGGCGCTGCGAGGTGAACCGTTAAATATATACGGCAGCGGCGAACAAACAAGAGACTTATTGTATGTCGAAGATTGCGCTCGCTTTGTCGTGGCAGCAGGGCTTGATGATTCCGTGAACGGGCAAATTATTAATGCTGGTTTGGGAAGGGATATTAGCATTAATGACTTGGCTGTAAAAATTTGCGGTAATGAGAGTCAAATCCGGCATGTAGATCACATTCACCCTCAAAGCGAAATTCCGAAATTGCTTTGTAATTCCCAGAAGGCCAAAACACTGTTAAACTGGGAGCCAAGAGTGTCGCTTGAAGACGGGCTCTTAAAGATAAGGGCCTGGATGAAGGGCAACTGATACCTTGAGTATATGATTTGAATTATGGGTTTAGCAAAGAAATAAGTACTAATAACGTTCCTGTAGTAGTCTAACCCGAGAGAAGGTATGGGAGATAATGACAGAACAATTAGCTCTTTACGGTGGAAAACCTGTGCGCGATAGCCTTCTCCCGTATGGGAAACAGTGGATTAGCGAAGATGATATTAAGGCGGTCTCCGAAATTCTCCGCGGGGATTTTCTGACAACTGGGCCAGCCATCGAACAATTTGAACGTGAGGTTGCTGATTCTGCAGGAACCTCCTATGCTGTTGCTTTTGCCAACGGAACGGCTGCGTTGCATGGCGCGGTCTTTGCGGCGGGAATAGGAGAAGATGATGAAGTAATAACTACTCCAATGACCTTTGCCGCTTCAGCTAATTGCGTACTTTATCAGAAAGGGCGTCCGGTATTTGCCGATATTGACCCTATAACCGGAAATATCGATCCGACGACAATTGAGGACCTCATTACCCCAAAAACCAGAGCGATTATACCCGTTGATTATACCGGTAGACCCGTCGCTCTGGATAGAATCCGTCTTCTGGCCGAAAAATATGGTTTAATTATTATTGAGGATGCAGCCCACGCTTTTGGTGCAAGCTACAATGGTATTCCCGTTGGTTCTTCAGCAGATATGACTATGTTCAGCTTCCATCCCGTGAAGCACATAACAACGGGAGAAGGAGGCATAATTGTTACGAATTCCGACGAGTATTATGAAAAGCTGCTTATGTTCCGATCCCATGGAATTACTAAAAATCCAAGTAAATGCCGTGGAAGTGAAGGACCATGGTATCATGAAATGCAATGTCTGGGATATAATTACCGCATGACAGATATTCAGGCGGGCTTAGGAATTTCTCAACTGAAAAAAAGTGCTGCCTTCTTAAGCAGGAGAAGGCAATTGGTCAATCTATATCTGGAAGGATTCGCGTCACTAGAAGGCCTGGTTCTTCCTCCAAAGGACTTCGAAGGTGAATCCTCCTGGCATCTTTTTGTTATTCGGCTTGAATTAGAAAGACTTAAAGCGGGAAGACGGGAAATATTTGAAGCTCTCCAAGCTGAAAACATAGGAGTTAATGTGCATTATATTCCCGTTTATCATCATCCCTATTATAGAAGTCAGGATTTTCGTCCGGATTGTCCGCAAACCGAGCGGTTTTATGAACGTATTGTGACCTTGCCCCTATACCCGGCGATGAGGGATGAAGATGTTCAAGATGTTATCATGGCGGTGAATAAGGTTTGTAACTATTTCAGTAAATGTTAGGGACTATTTCTTGAGCTTTGAACTGGGGATGGTTTTTTATGATACGTTATGGGATATAGTTAGATTAAATTAGCTTGAGCTAGAGAGGTTGTAAGAATGAGAATGAAGGTTGGAATTATCATTCAGGCTAGGATGACCTCAACTAGGTTGCCGGGGAAAATTCTTTTGCCTGTAATGGGCAAAGCGCTTTTAGAGTATCAGGTTGAACGTCTTAAACGTGTTAAGCGTGCCGATGAGATAATCATCGCGACAACAATAAATGAGACAGATCAGCCAATCATCGATTTAGCCTCAAGGTTAGGTATCAAGATCTTTCGAGGATCAGAGGAAGATGTGTTGGCGCGGTATTTCGGAGCTGCAAAGGAAAACGGGTTGGAAGTTGTTGTGCGAATTACTTCGGATTGTCCGCTCATTGATCCTGCGGTTGTCAGTCTGGTCATCGATACCTATTTGAAGAATCTGGACAGTTGTGATTATGTTTCAAGTTGCTTACATAGAACTTTTCCCAGAGGGATGGATACAGAGGCTTTTCCCTTTGAAATCTTGAAAGAAACATATGAAAAAGCCGTTGATCAACCCTATAGGGAACATGTAACGCCCTATATTTATGAGCATGACGACAGATATCGTTTATTGAATGTGCCTTATCTAATGGATGCAAGCCAATATAGGTTGACAGTCGATACGCCGGAGGATTTTGTTCTTATTGAGCTTATTTTAAAGGAACTTTACCCAGGAAATCCCTTTTTTAAGTTAGAAGATGTATTGGAACTAATGAAAAATCATCCTGAATGGGCAGAGATTAATTCGCAGGTTGAGCAAAAGAAGTTGAGGTAGAAACGTCTATTATTGCGAGAATGAGATGATGATTTGTTAGTAGTTATACGTGCAGATGCTTCTCAAGTTATTGGCAGCGGACATATCATGCGTTGTCTGACCTTAGCAAGGCGATTAAAAACTCAGGGCGCCGATGTTTGCTTTATTTGCCGTGACCTTTCCGGCAATCTGTCTGAATTCATTTATAGTCAGGGGTTTGAAGTATATCTTCTTCCGCGACTTGGCGTTAACGAATTAGATTTAACCAAGACGGAGCTGCCATGGGAAGAACCTCTGCTGAAGCTTGATGCCGTGCAAACAATGAATGTAATAAAAGGCCTAAATCAAGACATTGCTAGCATAATTGTAGACCATTATAGAATTGATTATCGCTGGCAGTTATATTTTAAAGCGCAGGTTCGAAACATTATGGTCATTGATGATTTGGCTAACAGACGTCATGAATGTGATATTTTATTAGATCAAAATTATTATCCTCAGGCACAAGGGCGTTATGGAGGGCTGGTTCCTGAGACATGTTCTTTGTTTCTTGGACCACGTTATTTATTATTAAGAGATGAATTTTACCAGACCCAAAAGAACATGAGAATTAGGACTGGAAATGTCTTGAATGTTCTAATTTTTTACGGTGGCGCTGATCCGACCCACGAAACGGAAAAGTGTTTGAAAGCGCTTAGAGATAGTTTTAGACAGAAATTTGTACTACATGTGGTAACGGCGCATTCAAATTCGCAGAGAGAAATGATCAAAGAAATATGCGCATCCAAGCCAAATATACATTATCATTGTCAGGTTTCAAATATGGCTGAACTGATCAATAAGGCTGATTTAGCCTTTGGAGCGGGAGGATCGAATACTTGGGAGAGGTGTTTTCTGGGGTTGCCTTCAATCGTGACAATCACTGCCAAGAACCAATTGGAAACAACTGTTGCTCTTTCAGAACTTGGTGCAATCTGTAATCTTGGATGGTATGAAGGGGTTACCGGCGAGGCTTTAGTAAAGGCAACAAAAGAATTTATCACGGAACCGAGTAAATTAAGAGATATGGCTAATAAATCACTGGAGTTAATTGGAATCAATAATTCCTTAGGCATAGATGAATTAGTAAAGAAAATCCTTCAAGATTGACCTAAATCTTATTGTGCCGATCAAGGGAAGGGAGAGTTTTTAGGAAAATTTAAAATAAGGGAGCGAAAGCGATGCTTGAACTGGTTAAAGTTAAAGCCACAGATCTGGACAATTTAATGCATTGGCGAATGCTGCCTGATGTGACAAAATATATGTTTACTGATCCTAAGCTAACAATGAATATGCAGATCAAATGGCTTCATGATATTAGTAACGACTCAACCTGTAAACACTGGGTTATTAAGTATAGAGATACAAAAATTGGCACTGTAAATTTAACAAACATTGATTATCATAATCTAAGGTGTTCCTGGGGATATTACATAGCCGATCCTTTAATGCGAGGCAGGGGTTTCGGGAAAATTCTCGAGTATAACATTTGTGATTTTGTTTTTGAAGAATTAAAGTTTAATAAGCTTATCAGCGAAGTTTTGGCCTTTAATGAACGAGTTATTAAACTTAAAGAAACCTGTGGCTCTAAAATAGAAGGGGTACTCAGGTCCCATATAAAAAAAGAAAATACTTATTTCGATGTTGTAGTTTTGGCAATTTTGCGAGACGAGTGGCTGCAGCACAGAGAGATGATTGAATATGAGGAAATATTTATTGAGAAAATATGACTTCAAAATTGAAAGCAGTCATTAGGCTTAGAAGAATCAATCTTCAGTTTTATAAATTTATTTTGACTAAAAATGATAAGAGGTGTACTAATGTCGGCTATTGAAATTGCTGGGCGAAAGATTGGCAAGGATCATAAACCCTTTATTATTGCTGAGATGTCGGGAAATCATAATCAGTCGTTGGACCGAGCCTTGGCAATTGTAGAAGCGGCAGCAGAGGCCGGGGCTCATGCCCTAAAGATTCAAACGTATACGGCTGATACAATGACATTAGATATCGACGAAGGCGAGTTCAATATAACAAATCCGGAAAGCCTTTGGGAAGGCAGCTCGCTTTATAAGCTATATCAAAAGGCTTATACTCCGTGGGAATGGCACAAAACAATTTTTGAACGGTGCAGAGAATTAGGACTTATTTGTTTTAGCACTCCTTTTGATGAGACAGCTATTGACTTTCTGGAGTCCTTGAACAATCCTTGTTATAAGATTGCTTCCTTTGAAAATACAGATCTGACCTTAATCCGCAAAGCGGCAATGACCGGAAAGCCTTTGATAATTTCTACCGGCTTGGCAAATTTAGCGGAGTTGGAGGAAACCGTTCGATTTGCAAGGAAGAATGGGTGCCATAATTTAATTTTATTAAAGTGTACCAGTACTTATCCTGCAACGCCTGAAAATACAAATATTTCGACCATAGGCCATATGAAGCAGGCTTTTAATTGTGAAGTCGGTTTATCCGATCATACCATGGGAATTGGCGTTGCCCTGGCAAGTGTTGCCTTAGGCGCAACAGTTATTGAGAAACATTTTACGTTATCCCGTGCCGACGGTGGAGTGGATTCTGTTTTTTCACTAGAACCTGAAGAATTTAAAATGTTAGTTCAAGAGAGTGTGAGGGCCTGGCAAGCAATTGGTACGGTTTCATATGGACCAATTGCTAAAGAAAAAGATTCATTGCAGTATCGACGGTCACTATACTTTGTCAAAGATCTTAAGACTGGTGAAATAATCAATGAAGAAAATGTCCGGGCAATCAGACCTGGCTATGGTCTGCCGGTAAAATACTATGACATTATCTTAGGTAAACGTATCAACCAGAATGTAAAGAGGGGAACCCCGGTTGCTTGGAATCATATTGGATAAGGACCTATTGCAAGCTAATAAGTTACTTAATTAAAATTCGGATAAGAACGGAGACCCATAATGGAAGAACAAATTGAAGCACTTAAAACAGCTGATGAATACCTTAACAAGTTACGTAAAGGAACAGTCGATGCCGCAGTATTATTCCAAAGTGGTCAGGAGTATAAGGGCTTTCAATTCGTGACTCTTATTGCCGAGGGAATATCCTGGCTTGTTCAGGTTATTGAACTGACGCGCCAATTTCAAATTGAGGATATCCCAATAAATAACGTCATGGATATTATCAGTGAAATTAATGAAGCCATGGAAAAAAGAGATACGGTTACTATTAGTGATTTATTAGAATTTGAAGTTAGTCCAATTCTCCAGGAGTGGCAAGAAAGCATTCAAAAACTTTTGAAGTATAAAAACTAGATAAATAAGGAGTAGAAAATGGCGACTAAAACAATAACCGCTAAATCCGATAGTGCATATGACATTTCAGCGCTAGAGACTGCCTCTCCGGAAATGCTGACCTTAATGCTATATGACGGCGCACTCCGTTTTCTTCAACAAGCGCGCGGCGCCCTGGCAGAGGAAGATAAGGAGTCTGCCGCTAAGTGGTTGGGAAAGCTTCAGGATATCTTTGTTGAACTAAACACGTCACTGGATATGACTCAAGGTGAAATAGCCCAAAATATGCGAAGGCTTTATGAATTTTATCTGCAGGAAGTGACCTTAGCTCAGGTTGAAAAAAGTGCAGACCGTCTTCAAGCTGTGGAAGAATTCCTGGTTCGTTTTCGAGCTACATGGGAAGAGGCTGCACGGATATATAATACTACCAAAGGTTTGAAACAGGCAGAGAGTTCTGATGACTGAGTTCAAAGCTGGGAATGGAGGGAATGAATTAATGATGCTCTATCAAAAAAATTTTCATTTCCTGCATACTCTGGGATTTGCAGAGTGTATGCTGAAACCTCAGGAAACTTCATCCGTAAATATATATACTGGTAAAAAAGGATATCTCACTGGGGTCAAACAGGCGGAAGGCCGTGAAATCCTCCTGCATAGTGCCTATGATCCTTTAAATGAAGCTTTAAGATTAATTGCGGGGAAGGAATTTTCCAAACAGGGCTCGATTTTTGTTCTTGGCTTAGGCTTAGGCTACCATCTAGGCGAATTGGTAAATCAAACGTCTTCCGAGTTACTGATTTTTGTTCTGGAAACAGATTGGGATATCATTCGAGCGGCCATGCAAGTGATAGATTTTGAAAGGATTCTGGCTTCAGGCCGAGTTGTTTTGGTGTTTGGAAACCTTTCAGAAATCAGATCAATCTTAAATGATGTATTTAGCATAGAGGATTCTCTATTAAAACTTCTGAAAATAGATTTCTTAGATTTTCCTTCCAAGCTAAACAGTGCGGTGGAAGAGGTTCAAACGATGCACAGAATAGTGCGCGAAGTGTTGAATAGTCATTACCTCGCAATGAACGATGAAATCAACTGGATGCTACGGAGGTTAAAAAATACCATAAAACATGTTCCTTACCTGGCTCGGGCCCCGTATCCGAGTCAGTTTGCAAATGCTTGGTCTAAACCTGTGGTAATTGTTTTGGCAGGCCCGTCTTTAAGTAAAAATATCGACGTACTTAAGGAATGGCAGGATCGAGTTACTATATTTTGTGTCAACACAGTCTTTAATCGATTGCTGGATTATGGAATTATTCCAGATGCCGCCTTTAGTATCGATATTCACTCTGACCTTGCTGAGAAACATTATAAACGAAATGAACCTATTCCCAAGTCCATAGTTTTTGTAGCTAATCCAGGTGTCGATCCCCGCTGCGCGGATCTGTTTGGGAAACACCTGTTAATCTTTGGAGGCGGCGGGTATTTTCAGCATGAACTTGCCCAGGATATGGGCAGTGAGGCGTTACCCGCAGGATTATCGGTAACTCACTTCGCTTTTATAGTCGCTCGCCATCTTGGGGCGTCGCCGATTATTTTGATTGGACAAGACCTGGCTTACGGTCAGGAAGGACAGACTCATAGCCGGGGTTGTATATATGATGAGCAAAACACGATGCTTTCCCAGAATGATGATGTCCTATTTTTAGAAGGTTATGAGGGAGGAGAAGTATCCTCATGCCAAACTTGGAAATTATTTAGAGATTGGTATGAGGAATTTTTAGAGAATAACTTTTCTTTGGTAATTAACGCCACTGAGGGAGGGGCTAAAATTAAAGGAACCCGACAGCTTGCGTTAAAGGATGCCTTAAAACAATATGTGGGCCTTGAGGCTGAGAAGAAAGTTTCCTTTGGCGATTGGCTGAATTCTGTCAAACTGGGAGTTTCCGATAATGACATGATTAAAAAGATTAGAAATTCCTTTGAGTTGCGCCTTAATAAATTACGGGTTGCCGAATCAATTTGTAAGCAGGGGGTAAGACTCTATAATACAATCGAAAATCCGCAAATACCATTAGAACTTAAGAATCGACATCTTCTTGAAATGGAAGAAGAAGTAAAGAATATAATGAAAGATCGCTGGATTTTTTACACGTTCAGATCTGAATTTATACGTGGAATGTCCGCTTACTATAATATGGATACTGATTCCGAGAAGGAGCCCCCTGAGGTGGATATATTACGAAAAGCAAAATCGCTTCACGATCTGTTTGAAAATTTACGGTCGTATCTCATAGAGTTTGCTGCTGTAATAGAGAATCATCTTGATCATTAGCATACAGTAGGAGTAGTTTACTGCCCAAGGCTTTGAGCGGCCCCAAATTATTACTTGCTTAGAGTTTACGGGCCCACTAATATTAAGGGGGGGATAATTTGGATGAGACAATGACTTTAAACGATGGTCGTATTCTGCGAATTTTCAAGGCCAAGAATGGTCAACCTACTTTATCTGTAAATGATGTTTTAGTTCACAGCAGATTCGATCCTGCCAGGGAGGCTTTTTCTCTGCTTGAAAATAATAAGGCGATATATCAAGATAAAGAGAATGTGGTTGTTTATGGTTTAGCCTTTGGTTATCATGTTACTGAACTGCTTAAAAGAATTTCTTCAGATTGCCAAGTTTATGTGTTTGAAGCGGACACAGCGGTTTTATCTCAAGCAAAGACCTTGGATCTCGTTAAAGAGATGATGGATGATCGGCGCCTAAGCCTGATAGGAGGAGATCAAAGTAATTTCCTCACTGAATTTGCAGAAAAGCTTAATCTGGTGGAAAATATATTAATATATAAACCATCCCTAAGGGTTTTACCAAGAAAACAGGAAAATTTGAAAAGTGCAATTCTGGACTTTGAAGTTGGAAGAATTGCTTGGGAGCGCTTTGGGCCAATGCTTGAAAGAAATAATGACCTTAACCAAACACTTGAGCATGGTACTATCGAAGATTTTCTAAAAGGTTTTGATTTTCAAGTTAGGCCGCTAATTATCGTCTCCTCAGGACCGTCATTAGATACAAGCATCGAAGAATTAACCAAATATCGAAATCAGTTCAACCTATTTTGCGCGGGAAGTGCTCTGAGAACCCTAATGAAATACCACATAAAGCCGGATATGATTTGTATTATCGATCCTCAGGATATCGTAGCTAAACAACTTGTGGGATTTGAGAATCTTGGAGTACCGCTTTGTTTTTTAGATACGGCCTCTTTTACGGCCCTTTTGAATTATCAGGGGCCTAAATACATTTTTTATAATCAGCCGAAAGTAGGGAGCATAACGATTAATACCGGTAAGTCAGTGGCAACAGCACTTTTATCTATAGCTCTTCAAGGAAGAGCAAACCCTATTATTTTCGTTGGTCAAGATTTGGCGTTTATTGGGAAAAAACATCATACCGAAACATTTTCCGAAATTTACGGAGTAAGTAATGACGCTTCTCTTTACAGTTCCGATACAGTTCTAGGTATAAACGGTGATTTGTTGTATACAAACTCGGGCTTACTAAGTTTTAAACGATGGATCGAAAGAATTATTAAAGCTAATCCACAAGTTGTTTTTATTAATGCAAGTCAAGGGGCAAAAATTGAGGGGGCAATCGAAAGGAACTTAGGCGAAATATTTGCTAACGACGAGCTTACTGGTCCCGGAGCAAGACTCAAACAGGTTTAAGAAAGTGGTGGTGGCTTTAGATGATAAACAATGAAGTTAACAATCTATGCAGGGGTATTTGCGAGAAACTGACCCTAAACCTTGAAGGATTTAAGCAAATGCTTGAATTAACTCAACAGCTTGAAGCAAAGTCACCGGATAACGAAGTAGAACCGATCCATGAAATGTTTGAGCAGCGTCAAGTTCTAATTAATAAGGTTGATGAAGTAAATAAAGAAATTAATGTGATCCACAATCAAATAATTAATATACTTAATATCAGGAGTTTTACTCTTGAGTCACTAGAGTCCTATATTTCAGATGAGATGTATAAGAGTCTAACAACGATATATTCACAACTAAATAATGTCATTGTACAAATCGAAGCCATAGACAAGGAATATAAAGAAAAAGCTGAAATGGCCAGGGAAGCAATTAAACTTCAAATTTTACGTTTCCACAGCGCTCTCAGAAAGAATCAGATGTACCATAAAAATCACAAGCTTGCCCCAAGGTTTGTTGACAAAAAGGGTTAATTTATAGAAAACATTTTGGGATTATGATCAAGCATCCAATTTATACTGATATAAACAAATTATATGCATATAATGATCAGACATCAGCAACAAAATCAATTTAAATAAAAATATTTATTTTTGGAAATAGCAGGATGAATTGGAAAAACATCTTGCTATTTTTCTATTATATACCTGCGATAATTGTCGAATAAACTATGTACGGCTTAGTCTCATAATGCTAGAATGAATCATTAAAGAAAGATTCATGATGATTTCAAATATAAAAAATGATTCTAAAATCTATAACATTAGATAGGACTATGTTAGATGCGACTCAGAATTACCATTTTTACCCGAAAGTCCTATATTACTAAGCAAGAAAAAAAGGTTATTATTAGTTTGGACTTATCGTATTTAGGAAATTCATCAGCTTATGTGGAGGAGTATAATAAAAGATGGCGAATAAAAGTATCTAAGTTAATAATTTATATAGAAGGCGCACATATAAAAAGAACATATCTAATCCACAAGATATGTGTCGAATAAGTGATAATGTTATGAACATTTACTATGTGCCCTAGATTACCCGGTATAAAAAATAAACTGTGGAATAACGCGAAATGATTGGGGTGACAAGCATGGGCCAGGATGATGGGAAAAATCAAGGAGTCGAATTGGGAGAGTTTTTAGATTTCTACTTATTGGATTCTCAAGAGCAGATTGAAAGGCTCGGAGCAGGATTATTGCAATTAGAAAAAGAGGGCGGAAATATTGGATTGATCAACGATCTATTCCGTTCGGCACACAGCTTGAAGGGGGCTTCAGGTACAATGGGGTTTACCCCGATTGTTGAGATAACCCATGCTGCTGAGGATTTGTTGGATCGTTTGAGGCAGGGTAAAATGGAAGTTTCCTTGGAGATGATTGACCTATTGCTTGCCGTAACTGACAGAGTCAAAGCAATGTTGGAACAGGTCGAAAAACGTCAGCCTATTACCCATGGATCTGAGGATTTAGTAAATTCCATGAGAGCCTTACTCAATGGGGAAAAACCACCTGCTACGGAGAGCACAGCGGCAGTCCTCAGTCATGAGGAAGAAACTCCGGTGGATTTTGTTCCTATCGACTTTCGTTTAACGCAACAGGAAAGTGAAAAAGTGGACGAAGCCCATAACATGGGCCACGGAGTCTATCAGATTGAAGTGACGTTAGACCCCAATACACTTATGAAAGCGGTCCGAGCAGTAATGTCTACTCAACGGCTCGAAGGAATGGGCAAAGTGATAAAGCTTATTCCGAGTGTTGAAGAGTTAGAAGCCGGACAGGCAAATAGCTTTTCTATTCTGCTGGTGAGTGATGAACCTGCTGATGAGATTAAAAAAGAAGTCTTAGAAATTACCGATATAACAAATGTTACAGTATTTCCCTATCTGACTGCGGAGCCTCCAAGCAAAGAGCAAGTGCCTGCACCTAAGGAAGTCGCTGCGCCAAGTGTCTCCGAACCTCCCAAACAAACTTCAACAGTAAAATCCCCGCCGGCAGCGGCAGTTACTGGAACTGCAAGTGGAGAAGGCAGCACTCAAGTCCATACGATCCGGGTTGATACAGTTAGAATGGATAATCTCATTAACCTTGTCGGAGAAATGGTTATTACCCGGACTCGATTGGTGCAAATTGGTTTGGACCTTAAAGCCCAATACAGTACCGACAGCATGGTTAACAATTTAAATGAAGCTAATGTCTACTTGGGACGCTTGATGAATGATCTTCAGGAGAGCGTAATGCGCTTACGCATGGTGGCGATTGGCACTGTCTTTAATCGTTTTCCTAGGTTAGTGCGGGATCTTGCGAAAAAGACAGGTAAAGAAATTGATCTTGTGCTTAAGGGTGAAGACACTGAGCTTGATAAAACAGTGGTAGAAGTCATTGGGGACCCTCTTATGCATCTTATTCGAAACTCGGTGGATCATGGTATTGAGTCTCCTGAAGAACGCCGAGCGGCAGGCAAATCGGCACATGGAACTGTGACCCTTGATGCCTACCATGATGGGAACCATATCGCAATTCTGATCTCCGATGACGGAGGCGGCCTGGATCTTGACAAGATTAAAAACAAAGCAATTTCTAAAGGCTTGATCGGGGAACGAGAAGAGCTCTCTGACAATGATATTGCTAATCTTATCTTCTTGCCGGGTTTCAGTACTGCCGATAAGGTAACGGACATTTCCGGCCGGGGCGTTGGCATGGATGTTGTGAAAAAAGCTCTGAATAATCTTGGAGGAATGGTAGATATCGCGACTCGCCAAGGAAAGGGGACTACGTTCACCATTCGTCTGCCTCTGACGTTGGCGATCATTCAGGCTCTGCTTGTGGAAGTAAAGGAAGAAATTTATGCGGTTCCCTTGTCCTCTGTCTTAGAAACCCTTCTGGTCAACCGCTCGGAGATCAAAACGGTAGGCGGTCTTCAGATGGTTCAACTGCGTGGAAACACCTTGCCTTTAATTTCTTTACAGGAAAAGTTTGGTCTTCCTGATTCTGAAATTCCTAAGGATGAGGTTTTTGTCGTGGTTGTGGGCTTTGGTGACAAAGCACTGGGGCTTATTGTCGATGAGCTGCGCGGACAACAAGAAGTTGTCATTAAGTCATTGGGGGATTTTTTGAATAATCTGCCGGGAATTGCCGGCGCAACTATTCTCGGAGACGGTAAAGTTACCTTGATTCTTGATATTGGATCTCTTCTTCAAGACGTATTAGTTACGAGAAAAATCTAAGGGGGAGAATAACATGGCTGAAGAACAATTAGTAACGTTTAGTTTAGGGTCTGAGGAATTTGCTGTTGATATTATGCGTGTTCAGGAGATAATTCGTATTCCGCCGATTACTCGAGTACCTAACGCTCCGGAATATATCGAAGGCGTCATAAATTTGCGGGGGAACGTGATCCCCGTGGTAAGTTTGGCTACCCGTTTTGGAATGATTCGGACAGAAGAAACGGATTTAAGCCGGATCATTGTGCTGCAAGTCCAGTCTAAAGTCTTCGGGATTCGTGTGGATGCGGTAACTGAAGTTTTACATTTAGACAGCGAAAGCATCGAACCACCACCGCCGATTGCTGTAGGTGTAGATTCCCAATTCATTCGTGGAGTTGGAAAAACCGGTGAGCGGCTGCTCATTCTTTTAGAACTCGACCAAATTATGGGCGGAGATTAACTATGATCGAAAGTCCTAAAACACCTGTAGGAGTTCTGGTTGTTGATGATTCCCCTTTTATGCGGTTAACTCTGCAAAAAATCCTTAGTCAGAGCCCGAAAATTAAGGTTTTAGATACCGCCCGGGATGGGCGTGAAGGGATTTTAAAACTCCAGTCACTTCATCCGCAGGTGGTTACAATGGATGTCGAGATGCCTGTAATGGACGGGTTAAGGGCGTTAGAAGAGGTTATGCGCTGGCAGCCAACGCCGATAATCATCTTAAGTTCGGTAACCACTGAGGGGGCCCAAGCTACGTTAAAGGCCTTAGATCTAGGTGCTGTAGATGTTGTTGCTAAGCCAACGGGAAAACAAGGGGACGATCTGCAGGTGCTTTCACATGATTTGGTAGAGAAGGTTTTGGCAGCTGCGGAAGTAAATCTCAATCGGCTTGGACGCAAAGGGCTAACTAATAATGTAGGAGTAGCCGGAAATTTGGGGGCGGTGAATCAAACAACAGGGAGGAAAGTTGAGATTTCAGCCTCCTCGCCGGGTGCCCCTCCGCTCAAAGGGCAAATTCCGCGCCCATCGACGGCAATCAAGAGTACCGTTTTACCTAAGCATGCGGTTGAGATTGTTGCCATTGGAACGTCAACAGGCGGACCCTCCGCCTTACAAGCAGTTCTTCCGGTTTTGCCCGGAAATTTTCCGGTTCCTGTTCTGGTTGCCCAACATATGCCCGCCGGTTTTACTGGACCTCTCGCCCAGCGCTTGAACGGGCTTTGCCAGTTAAATGTCAAGGAAGGTATCCATGGAGAGGTATTAAAAGCCGGTACCGTTTATGTGGCACCTGCCGGTAAGCAATTAGAAGTCCTGCGTAAGTCAGGGCAGTTAACGCTTCAGATTGGGGATAATGCCCCTATCCCTACGCTTTATCACCCTTCCGTCGATGTCATGTTGCTTTCTCTAGCTAAGTCTGTTGGTAAAGGGACTCTTGGAGTTGTCATGACAGGGATGGGCAATGATGGGACCAGGGGAATGAAAGAAGTCAAGGCCTTAGAAGGGTTTTCTATTGTGGAATCTGAGGAGACTTGTGTTGTCTATGGCATGCCAAGATCTGTGGTCGAAGCCGGCCTTGCGGATCGAATCGTTCCATTGGGGCAGATAGGAAGGACGATTGTTGAATGCGTAATGAAGAGAGGGTAAAGGAATGAGCTTATTTGGATCAATTGATATCAGCTCTTCTGGGCTGACAGCCCAGCGATTGCGAATGGATTTGATCTCCAATAACATTGCTAATATCAATACAACGAGGACGGGTCAGTTGACTCCCGCCGGCAATCCTATTCCCTATCGACGGGAAGTAGCGGTGTTTGTCCCGCGTCCCTCGGCAACGTCCTTTTCTGATGTGCTTGGGGCGACTATGGGTGGTCAAAATTCAGGGAATGGCGTTGAAGTTTCGAGTATCAACAGCGTTTCCGAAACCCAAGACCCCTTCCGCTTAGAGTACAATCCGGATTCACCGGATGCTGCCAAGGTCGCTGAACCGGGTATCCCAGTAGGGTATGTACGAGAACCGAATGTGAATATTGTGACTGAAATGGTGGACATGATTTCAGCATCCAGGGCCTATGAAGCGAACGTGACCGCTCTCAATGTCAGTAAGTCGATGACTACAAAAGCTTTAGAAATTGGAAAGGGGTAAATATAGATGAGTATTTCCATACCTCCCATTATGTCGCCGGGAATGCTTAATCCGATTTCTCAGGTGACGGCTGGGAATAACGCTGCTTCACAGACTGGAGATGGGGCTCAAAAGGCGGGGACTGATTTTGCCAAGTTTTTAAGTGACGCTTTAGGGCAAGTCAATGCCCTACAAGTCAATGCCGACAATGCCAGTACGCAGCTTGCTACCGGTCAGATTCAAGATGTGTCCACGGCTATGGTGGCCTTGGAGAAAGCCAATCTGTCGTTATCTTTAACTGTCCAAGTGCGTGATAAAGTACTTGACGCGTACCATCAAATTATGACTATGCAAATGTGAGCTAAAACGTACTTATATATACTTATACGTATCGCTTTGTACTTTTTGATGGGTGTTAAGGAGAAAAGTGATGGAATTTAATTTTAGGAAAGGAGTGTGAAGGATGGATTATTCTTGGGCCGGGATTAAGACCTCGGTTAAGAATTTTTGGAATAAGCTTTCTCGCCCACAGAAAGTAATTACGGTGGTTGCTCCTCTATTGGTTCTGATTGCGATGATTACTTTAATCAGCTGGGCTAGCCGGCCCCAATATGTTGCTATTTTTACAAAGCTCACTGACTCCGATGCCGGAGCAATTACAACGAAACTTAAAGACCTAAAAGTTGACTATCAATTGCAAGACAACGGTGCTACAATTTTGGTTCCTCAACAGTCAGCCTCAGAAATCCGTTTAGAACTGGCTAATGCAGGACTCCCTCAAACAAGTAAATTCAGCTTTGCTTACTTGGATACCATGCACTTAGGAGAAACAGATGCAGACCGTAAACTACGGTATACCCTTGGATTGCAAAATGAGTTAGAAGATACTTTGAAAACTTTAAATGGTGTGCAAGATGCCCGGGTCCAATTGGTGATGCCGGACGACTCACTTTTTACCGATAATCAAAAAGCCACCACTGCAGCGGTAACACTCAAGCTTGCCCCGGGGACTCAACTGGGTGAAGATCAAATCCGCGCCATTGCTAATCTGATTTCCGGTTCCGTTGAAGGATTGAAGCAGACTAATGTGACGATCGTGGATACGAATGGAAATGTCCTCTCGGATATTTTGGGGAAAAGTGACAGTCCAAATCGTCTTACCCAAACTCAGTATCAACTGGAACAATCTGTGGAAAGCGATATGCAAAAATCTGTGCAAAGTATGCTGGACAGAGTTCTGGGTCCGAACGAGACAATCGTTCGCATTAATGCGGATTTGAATTTTGATCAAATTAAACGTACTAAGCAGACTTATGGTCCCGGTGCAATTGTAAGTCAGCAAAATTCTACGGAAAACACGACAAATGGCTCTGCAGCCGGCGGGACTCCGGGCTTGACAGCAAATGGGCCCCCTACCTATCAGGCGGCAACCCAAGGGGTATCCAGCTCGACAAAGTCAACAAATACTATTAATAACCAAGTTGATTCAACCCAAGAAGAGCAAGTGGTGAACCCGGGTGCAATTAAACGTCTTTCTGTGTCGGTTATGGCAGATTCGTCGGCGATTAATCAGAATCAACTGAATCAAATCAAGTCGATTGTATCATCTGCAGCTGGGATTGATTTAACTCGCGGGGATCAAATTCAAGTGGCTGCCCTCCCCTTTAATAAAACTGCCTTACAGCAAGAACAACAGGCCATGGCGAATGCGCAACAACGGCAGCAGATGATGACCTATGCCGAAATTGGTGCCGGTGTTTTATTGGGATTATTGGTAATCATCGGTTTTGCAGTTAAACGAGCAAGGAAAGCCCGGGCAAGCAGAATGTTGAGTCTGAACACTGACCAGCCGGTGACACTTGCCGATGCCGAACGCCTGCTGTCTAAGGAGATGCTGGAGCAAGAGGCAGAGGCCAAATTGGCTCAGCAACAGATAACTACAGAGGATGAAATCCTGATGCAAAAGACGAAAGAGGCTGTTGAAAAGTATTCACAAAATAACCCGGCTGAAGTGGCTCGTCTTGTTAAGACCTGGTTAGCAGAGGAGAGTTAGATAACAATGGCACAAGCGCAGCCTTTAACGGGAATCCAAAAAGCAGCGATTCTAATGATAACATTAGGTTCGCATAATTCTGCCAAGATAGTGCAGAATCTCAGTGAATTAGAAATCGAGAAATTGACATTGGAGATGTCTAATGTCGGGAAAATTACTCCAGAACAGCGTGACAATGTCGTTCAAGAATTTCATCAAATGTGTTTAGCCAATGATTATATCTCCCACGGGGGAGTAGATTACGCACGAGAAGTGTTGGAGCGGGCACTTGGTGAATCCAAAGCTCAGGAGATCATCAGCCGGCTGGCTACCAATTTAAAAATGCGCCCCTTTGACTTAGTCCGCCGAACCGACCCTAAACAGTTGTTTTCTTTTATCCAAGGTGAGCATCCGCAGACCATCGCCCTTATTATGACGCATCTTCCTGTGGATAAAGCAGCAACCTTACTGGCTAGCCTTAGCCAAGAACGGCAGGCGGATGTGGCCAAGAGGATTGCGCTTATGGGACGAACAAGCCCAGATGTACTCAAAGAAATCGAGAAGGTTCTTGAGCGAAAGATCTCTAGTTTAGCACCGACAGATTATACAAGTTCCGGCGGGATTCAAAATATTGTTGATGTTCTTAACCGCACCGATCCGGGAACAGTCAAAGTGGTCATGGATGCTTTGGAGCAAGACGATCCGGATTTAGCGGAACAAATTAAACGCCAAATGTTTGTCTTCGAAGATATTATCACTCTTGATGATCGTGGTATTCAGCTGGTATTGCGCGAAGTCGACACGAAGGATTTGGGATTGGCCTTAAAAGGGAGCAATCCGGAAGTCGTGCAGAAAGTCATGGCCAACATGTCTTCAAGGGCCGGACAGATGCTCAAAGAGGATATGGAATTCATGGGCCCTGTTCGCTTAAGAGATGTCGAAGAAGCTCAGCAGAGAATTGTGAAAGTGATACGCAAACTGGAAGAGGGTGGCGCGATAGTCATTTCAAGGGGAGGCGCAGACGAAATTGTTTACTAAAGCGGGTGTCGTAAAAAGTTGGGAGGTAGAGGTATCTTCACCTCATCTGCTGAAATGGACTCCTAGGGTTGTGCAAGCGGACACTGCTGTTAGAGAAAAAGTTAGCGGTGCTGAGACAGAACAGTATTTGGGTCAGGAGAACTTAGACCAGTCGTCTTCACCCACAGATGAAGAGCTGGAGCTTATTGCCTTCTCGTTAGACCAGGCGAAAAAAGAAGCCCTGGCTATCAAGGCTCAAGCAGAAGCTGACGCTCAAGAGATCATCAGGCAAGCAGAGACTGACGCTGAAGCAATTCGAACTCAGGCACAAAATGATATGGAACGGCTGCGCGCAGAGGTTAGGGAATCAGTCCGGGCGGAAGTATATCCTGCGGCTAAGGATCAAGGCTATCAAGCCGGTCTGGCGGAAGGCCAAGCTGAAGGAAGCCGCTTGTCGCAAAACGCTCTTATGCTGTTCCAAATGGCTCAGCATGCTTTTCAGGAAGAATATGCAAAAGTGGACGAAGAGATACTCCATTTGGCTATAAAGATTGCCGAGAGAATTGTGAGATCAAGTTTTGCCGTTGAGCCCCAGAAACTCATGAGAACGATCCAAGCTCTGATGCAGCTGCCTCAGGAACGCTACGGGTGGAAACTGCATGTATCCATAGCAGACGCAGGCTGGCTTGATGAAAATCAATTGCCTTGCCCTTTGATCCCCGATGAATCCTTAAGTCAAGGCGATTGTTACTTGGATTGTCTGGAAGGGATATTTGACGCTCGACTAAGTGCTCAATTAGATAAAATAGAGCACAGTTTACGAGAGGAGTTCAAACATGGGAGTTTGGGAATTAATGCTTCAGAAGGCGGAGGAGATTGACCCTGTCTCTGCCCAAGGAAGGGTTTCCAAAATTGTAGGACTGATGATTGAATCTGCCGGTCCGAGAGTGAGTGTGGGTGAGTACTGTCATATTCTTACTCGCGCCGGAAATGAACTTCCCGCAGAGGTAGTTGGCTTTCGTGATTCCACGGCTCTCTTAATGCCTTTAGGGGAACTTGAAGGAATTGCTCCCGGCGACCGCGTGATCCCTCAAAGGCAGAAGTTAACCGTTTCAGTAGGGTCCGGACTTTTGGGGCGAATTCTCAATGGTTTGGGACATCCCATCGATGGGCGTCCGCTTAAGACCGAAAACTCTTACCCTTTGCAAAATAAGCCGCCTAACGCCCTCTTACGTCCACGAATAACGGACGTTCTCAGTGTAGGAGTAAGAACGATTGATGGGCTGCTAACCCTTGGCCGCGGGCAACGGATGGGAATCTTTGCCGGTTCCGGTGTAGGTAAAAGCACCTTATTGGGAATGATGGCCAGAAATACCGTGGCTGATGTCAACGTTATTGCTCTGGTAGGGGAACGGGGGCGGGAATTGAGGGACTTTATTGAGAAAGATCTTGGACCCGCAGGATTAGCACGTTCTGTAATTGTTGTGGCGACATCGGATCAACCGGCATTAGTTCGCTTAAAAGCTGCTTTTACCGCTACTGCAGTGGCTGAGTTTTTTCGAGATCAAGGTAAGGATGTACTGTTAATGATGGACTCTGTAACACGCTTTGCCATGGCTCAGCGAGAAGTGGGGCTTACGGTGGGCGAACCTCCTGCAACCCGAGGATATCCGCCTTCTGTATTTGCACTTTTACCAAAACTTTTAGAGCGTTCCGGAATGGCGGAGAAGGGAAGCATCACCGGAATTTATACAGTGTTGGTGGATGGCGATGATCACAATGAGCCAATTGCCGATACTGTGCGCGGGATTCTGGATGGACATATTGTTTTAACACGGGACCTTGCCATGCAGAATCATTACCCAGCGATTGATATTTTACAGTCCGTGAGTCGGGTGATGAATGATGTTGTTAGTCCAGTTCATAAAGACTTGGCTTCAAAATTTCGGGAACATCTTGCGGTTTACCGTGATGCCAAAGATCTGATTGACATTGGAGCCTATACTTCGGGAAGCAATCCCAGGATTGATTCCGCTATTGCGTATATAGAACGGATTCAGGAGTTTACTAGGCAAGGAGTCTCAGAAAGTTCGGGATTCGAAGAGACGCTTCAGCAGCTTAACGGAATCTATGCTCTAGAGTGAATAACCCCCAAAGTTTAGAAGCGTAGCCTCTGAAAATTGGAGTTAGATACTGGACTAAAGGGGTGAAAGGAATGGCTCGATTTCGATTTCGTTTTGATGCGAGCCAGCGGTTGGCTGATCAACTGTTAGATGTGGCCAAACGAGAATTTGCTCAGGAAATGCAGCGTTTACAAGTTTGTATTGAGGCCCGTGTGACTCAACTTGGCCGCTTCAATGATGCTTTAGAGGGTCAGAGGAATGCCGGACTCCACTCTCCGGAGAAATTAGCCATTTGGCAAACGTATGTTTTTGAACAGCGACGCCGGCTCAAGGAACGCGAAGCAGAGAAGTCAGCGCAAGAAGTGATGATGGAGAAAGCGCGTTGTCGTTTAATAGAGGCGCATCGAGAAGCAGAGAAGTTTCGACGCTTGAAAGAAAAACAGTTTAAAGCATTTCAAATCAAAGAACTTATTAAGGAACAGAAGGTCTTGGATGAAACCGGTCAGATTCTTCATTGGCAACAGAAAAAATATTCGACAAAGTGTTAACGGAAGGATGAAGTTATGATCTACGTCACTCGCTTGAACGGCAAAGCTTTTGCCTTAAATTGTGACCTGATTGAAACAATGGAAGAAACCCCGGATACGGTCATAACCTTAACGGGTGGAAATAAATACGTGGTCTCAGAGAGCATCGAAGTGCTCATCGAACGTATCATTGAGTTTCGGCGTATTTGCCAGCAGTTTCCAAAAATGAGGAGTGATCAAATTAATGAATAAAAAAGTTCTGATTTTCCTGATCATCGCTCTTATCTTGGGCTTAGGAATCGGTATAGGCGGAACGGTTTTAGCTCAAAAAACGATCTTTAAAACTCAAAATACAGCTGCCGGTGTGAGTCAGCCAAAACAGACCGGCCCCCTTCTCTCCCTCGGTGAGGTCCTAATTAATTTGCAAGGCGGGGCTATTCTTAGAACAACCATTACCCTGGAAGTTACTGACGATAAGGCCTTAACTCAATTGAAAGCCGACACGGCCATCTTGAGTGACAAAGTCAACTCGGTTCTCTTAAACCGACCTCTTGCCGATGTACAAACCCCCGAGAACTTAGCTAAGCTAAAGGCTGAACTGTTAAAGAAACTTAATGAAGTGGCAGATAACAAAATAACCGATGTCTTCTTTGAAAAAATCGTTTACCAACAATAACTATACGTAGTAAAGAGGACTTAGTTCCTTTAGGAGAGGGGGAATTCGATGGGAGACATCTTATCCCAAAGTGAAATTGATGCTTTGTTAAGTGCACTGTCTGACGGGCAAGTAGATGCTGAAGAAATGCGTTCAACGGATACTACAAAAAAAGTCAGAGTCTACGATTTTAAGCGTCCCAATAAGTTTTCCAAGGATCAGATTCATTCCCTGCAAAATATCTATGAAAACTATTGCCGCGCTCTGACAAACTTCCTTTCAGGAAACTTGCATTCAGCCATTGAAAGTAAAGTTCTTTCAATTGAGCAAATCACGTACGACGAATTTATACGGTCTTTGCCAAGTCCTACTGTCATTGGAATATTCACCTTAGAACCCTTGGAGGGGACCGTTTTGATGGAAGTGAGCCCTTCACTGGCTTTCACAATCGTGGATAGAATCTTAGGCGGTCAAGGACAAGGAGCTGAAAAGAACCGGGATTTAACAGAAATTGAAAAAACACTCGTCGAACACCGCCTAACTCATATGATAAACCTGACAGAAGAGGCTTGGGGCGAAGTCTATGAATTAAAACCGCAGTTTATTGCCATGGAACCAAATCCGCAGTTTGTGCAAATTGTTGCTCCTAATGAAATGGTAATTTTAATTACCATAGAGGTTACCGTTGGAGACACTGTAGGGATGATCGAAGTTTGTCTGCCCTATTTGGTTCTTGAGCCTATCTTAGAAAAATTAAGTACTTACTTCCTATTCTCTACAAAAGCTAAGGTCAGTTCTCCCGAGCAGATTGCTGCAATTCGCAGAAAAATTGAATGGGCAAAGGTTGATGTGGTTGCGTTTTTGGGTCATTCCGAAATTCTTGTGCGGGACCTTCTCGAATTAGCTGTGGGAGATGTTATCCCCCTGCGGCAGTCCCTGGCAGAACCTCTTCCCATATATGTCGGAAAGTATATGAAATTCAAGTCTAATCCAGGACTTAACGGAGAACATCTCGCTGTTCAAATTACCGAAGTCGTAGAAGAAGGAAGGGAAGAAGATGGGGAATGAGATTCTCTCACAAGAAGAAATTAACGCCTTGCTTCAGGGGACAGCAGATCTCGATTCTAATCCAGCCCCAATGCAAGCGGAAGATTCTTTAAGTGAAATGGAGAAAGATACTCTAGGTGAAATTGCTAATATTTCAATGGGGACTGCGGCAACCACGTTATCCATGCTCTTAGGTAAAAAGGTTGACATTACCACGCCGAAAGTTGATGTGACAACCTCGGAACAGATTATGAAAGATTATCCTGTTCCTTCCGTGATTTGCAACGTCAAATATAAGGTGGGAATTGAGGGCTCTAATCTTCTGATTTTATCGCAACAAGACGGCTCAGTCATTGTCGACTTAATGATGGGGGGAGATGGAAAAAACCCAACTCCGGGATTATCGGATCTGCAAATCAGCGGAATCTCCGAAGCGATGAATCAGATGATGGGTTCTGCTGCAACCTCCATGTCGACAATGTTTAAAGCCACGGTGGACATTACGCCGCCTGATTTAATGCTCAATGATTTGGCAGCGAATAGTAATATTATTCGGGACACCTTGACTCAGGATGAACCTCTGGTTCGAATTTCTTTCCGGATGATTGTGGAAGATGTTATTGACAGTACTTTAATTCAGGTCATCCCTCTGAGTGTAGCCCAAAGGATGGTTAACAAGTTAATGTCCGCTATGAGTAGGGATGTTCCTGCAGCTGCGACCACTCAACCTGCGGCTCCTCAACAAAATGTCGCAAATCAGGTGTCCTATCAAACTCCTCCGCCGGCGCCGCCGTCTTATGAAGCCACTTATCCATCAGCCAATTACCCACCTTACGCAGGGGGACAGGCAGCAGCTCAAAACAGAATCCAGACACCGGTTCAACCGGTTCAGTTTGCACCGATACAACAGGGACAAATACCGAAGCAACCTGAAAATCTTAACTTAATTCTCGATGTACCATTACAGATTAGTGTAGAATTGGGCAGAGCGAAGAAAACCATTAAAGAGATCTTGGAAATGGGGCCAGGTTCAGTGATCGAACTTGACCGCTTAGCAGGAGAATCAGTCGATATGATAGTCAATGGCAAGCTGATCGCCAAATGTGAAGTGGTTATAGTCAATGAAACCTTTGGTATTCGTATAACCGATATTGTTCAACCTATAGAGCGTGTGAATACGCTCAAGTCATAACGTTTGGGACGATTGGGTTGTAACCACTTCATGAAACATGAAAGTGGAAGTTTGGAACAGATTAAGGAGGAAAATTAAGTGAGTTCTACTGTAATGATCGTTGACGATGCAGCTTTTATGCGTATGATGTTAAAAGATATCCTGACTAAAAATGGAGTCACCGTCGTTGGTGAAGCAGAAAATGGTGCTATCGCCGTAGAAAAGTATATGGAATTGCAGCCAAATTTAACGATTATGGACATTACCATGCCGGAAATGGACGGGCTGCAGGCTGTCAAAGAAATCATTAAACGTGACCCGAAGGCCAGAATCATCATGTGCAGTGCCATGGGCCAGCAATCCATGGTCATCGAGGCAATTCAGTCCGGAGCAAAGGATTTTGTGGTTAAACCCTTTCAAGCTGAGCGTGTCATCGAGGCTGTCACAAAGGCGTTGAAGTAGTCATGCCATCATTCAACCAAGACCTACCGCTTCCTGCAAGCGCAAGCGTTGCACCTGCGGTGCAATCCGGCAGCGCTTGGGGACTGATAGGAACTTTAATTGTTTTTCTCTTAATCTTGCTTGTGTCACTTTGGATTATCCGCCGCCTCAACCGCGCTAAGATTCAAAGTTTGAATGCCCCTTGGGCCAGAGTTCTTGACCGACAAGTGTTAGGCGGACAGCAAAGTTTGTACCTTGTCGAAATCGCGGGTCAATTACAGGTCTTGGGGGGAACAGACCATCATATCATCAAGCTCAGTGAGATTAATGATCCTGATGTGGCTGCAGAAATTTTAGAAGAAATCGCCTCACGCCCAATAGAAAAAGTTGAGGGCTGGATCATGAATATTTCTAAACTATGGCGTAAAAGACATCCTCGCAAGGGTAATATTTTCCCTGAGGAGTTAGAACGTTTGCTTGAGGAGGTTGACAAATAGTGCATTCTTCAAGCAGACTCATCGGACTTTTAGAACGCGGAATTCCTTTGTTTTTGGCTGTGGCATTCTTGATCCTGGCAACTCCGAAGAGTGTTTTCGCTGCCGGGGTTACATTGGATCTTGGAAATTCCACCTCTCAGCAATTGAGTACATCCCTGCAGCTTTTAATGACGTTAACGGTATTAAGTGTGGCTCCGGCAATACTGTTGTTGATGACGTCCTTTACGCGTATCGTTATTGTCCTATCCTTCGTCAGAAATGCTCTGGGAACCCAGCAGCTCCCTCCCAATCAAGTTCTTGTAGGGTTAGCTCTCTTTCTTTCCTTCTTTGTCATGGCTCCTACATGGAATCAAATTAATACGAATGCGATCCAACCCTATATGAAGAACCAGATTACGCAAACAGAGGCTTTAACTAAGGCTGAAGAGCCTTTAAGAGATTTTATGTTCAAACAGACTCGGGAAAAAGACTTGGAGCTTTTTGTGGGTTTAGCTAAAATGGAGCGGCCTAAAACTTACCGGGATATTCCAACGTATGTACTGATTCCTGCTTTTGTTATCAGCGAATTAAAAACGGCGTTCCAGATGGGATTTGCGATATTTATTCCGTTTATGGTTATCGATATGATTGTTTCAAGTACCCTAATGTCTATTGGTATGATGATGCTTCCTCCGATGATGATCTCCCTGCCATTTAAAATACTTTTATTTGTCCTGGTGGATGGCTGGCATTTGGTGGTACAGTCCTTGGTGACCAGTTTTAAATAAGGAAAAGGAGAGACAATGTGAGTCAGACTACGGTGCTTTATTTAGCAAAAGAGGCTTTCGGGGCAGTGATTCTTGTGGGAGGGCCAATCCTCGGTGCCAGCTTATTGGTGGGCCTTTTGGTCAGTATTTTTCAGTCCATGACTCAAATCCAGGAACAAACGCTTTCCTTTATCCCAAAGGTTATCGCGGTTGTAGTTATTCTTCTTTTATTGGGTCCGTGGATGTTATCCGTAATAACAGGTTTCACCACAAACTTACTGAATCAGTTGGTTTCCTTTGGTACAATGTAATCATTTTAAAGGTCAGTAATAGCAGGACATTTGTTACTTCGAATTTAGGCGTCGAGTTAATGATTTGCGCATCAAAATTGGGGGGAGTAATTTGAGTCTGGCGCAACTGCTCCAATGGAACCTCTCTCTATTTATACTAATTTTATCACGTTGGGCAGGAATGATTATATTAGCTCCAGTGTTTGGTGCAAGAGGTGTCCCGACGCTTATAAGACTTAGTTTGGCCGGTTGTTTTACGGTGGTAGTATATCCTTTGGTCTTTGCCACAAACCCGACTATTCCTAGTGAGATGTTGCCTTATGTTGCTGTGGTCATCAAAGAAGTTTTAGTGGGGTTAGTTATCGGATATGTCATCTATTTACTGACTGCCATTTTGCAGGGTGCCGGTCAACTCATCGATTTTCAGATGGGTTTCACTATGGGAGCAGCGATAGATCCGGTTTACGGGGCACAAAGTCCTATGATGGGTAACTTTCAAATGGTATTGGCAACGATGCTGTTACTCTCTACAAATGCCCATCATTATCTTATTGCTGCCATGGTTAAGAGCTATGCTTTTATTCCTCTTAACCCTTCAAATTTGCCTATTGATTATCACTTTTTTGTCGAGCTTGTTGCCCATGTATTTTCCTTATCCATACAAATGGGGTTGCCAGTCTTCGGGGCGTTAGTTGTCTCAGATATCGGGGTGGGTCTGCTGATGAGAACAGCTCCTCAATTTAATATTTTTTCTGTAGTTTTTCCAGTCAAGGTTATTTTCGGACTTATAATTTTATTTCTTTCAGTGTCTTTTTTTGGAGAAGCTGTCTCTCATCTCTTTAAGATGAATATGACGTGGATTCTGAATCTCTTTCAGGGGTGGAAGCAGTGAGTGAGAAAAAACATCCGGCCACTCCCAAACGCCGTCAAGAAGCCCGGAAAAAGGGCCAAATCTTTAAAAGTCAGGAAGTCATTTCTTCCTTTATGCTCTTAAGTGCTGTGGCACTTCTTAAACTCTGGCTTCCGGTGATGATACAGCGCATGGCGCAGCTTTTCCCCTATGTTTTAGGCCTTTCCTCCGAGTGGACGGAGAGTTCTATTGCCAGCCTGATGGTCAATGTCCTGTGGCTGGGAATTCAGATTGTAGGACCTATTTTAGTCACAGGTTTAGTAGTCGCTTTAGCAGCCAACTATATTCAAGTTGGAATTCTCTTCACCTTTGAACCATTGAAACCGCAAATTTCCCGTCTCAGTCCGTTCAGTGGTGCGAAACGGATGTTTGGTGTTAAAGCTTGGGTGGAATTGGCAAAATCCTTGACCAAAGTGATTCTTATTGGCTACTTTTTATACGCCAGTGTTCGCGACAGAATTAATATTTATCCTGCTTTACAGCAACTGGATGTGAAGCAGGGAGCGGTTTTTATCGGACAAGCTTTGATGGAACTGGGCTGGAAAATCTCAATATCGTTTTTCGGCTTGGCAATATTGGATTATTTTTACCAACGATGGGACCATGAGAAACAATTGCGGATGTCTCATGAAGAATTGAAACAAGAGTTTAAGCAGACCGAGGGTAATCCTGAAATTAAACGGGAAATAAAGAGGAAGCAACGCGCCCTTGCTTTGAGTCGCATGATGCAGGATATGAAAAAGGCAGACGTTGTCATTACCAACCCAACTCATTATGCTGTTGCTCTTTGTTACGATTTGAAAGTCAATAGTGCACCTTATGTTGTGGCTAAAGGACAAGATGAAATCGCCTTTCGTATGCGGGAAGTGGCGAAAGACTACGGTCTCGTGATTATGGAAAATAGGCCGCTGGCTCGGGCCCTTTACGCTCAAGTGGAGATTGGACAGGGTATTCCGGAGGAGTTATATAAAGCCGTCGCTGAGGTTTTGGCCTTCGTCTATCGTTTAAAGAAAAAGAAAAGAGCATGAGGACGGCAGGTGTCTGCTGACCACGTGGTCTTGAAAGGAGGAACCACTTATGGCCGTATCGATGAAACGCCGGTTGTTAAGCAATACGGATATTCTCGCCGCAATTGGGATGGTAGGCATCGTAGTCATGATGGTTATCCCCCTGCCGGCAAGTTTACTTGATATATTAATTACCTTAAATATTACGGGTTCAGTACTGACTCTGATGATCGCGTTTTTTTCCAAAGAACCCTTGGAGTTCTCGGCCTTGCCCTCCCTTTTATTGACTATGACCCTGTTTCGATTGTCCTTAAATATCTCGACAACACGGCTTGTACTTCTTGATGGTTACGCCGGGCAGGTCATTCAACAATTCGGACAATTTGTCATTCGTGGCAATCCTGTTGTTGGTTTTGTTGTTTTCTTCATTTTGGTCATCGTTCAATTCATCGTCATTACCAAAGGGGCAGAACGTGTTTCTGAAGTCGCGGCGCGTTTTACCTTAGATGCCATGCCTGGAAAACAAATGTCCATTGATGCCGACCTTAATGCCGGAATGATCAATGAACAGCAAGCCCGTGAACGGCGGAAAAATATACAGCGTGAAGCAGACTTTTATGGTGCCATGGATGGTTCCACTAAGTTTATTAAAGGGGATGCTATCGCAGCTATTATCATTTTGGTTGTTAACATTCTCGGAGGTTTCATCATTGGTGTGGCGATGCAAGGGCTGCCTTTGCTGGACGCTCTCAATAAATATACCATTCTAACCATCGGAGACGGTTTGGTTTCTCAGATACCGGCGCTGTTGATTTCTACCGCGACAGGACTGGTTGTGACTAGGGCAGCTTCTGACAATAACTTAGGTCAGGATTTAAGCAAACAATTATTTCAAAACCCAACGACACTCTTTATCACAGCCGGGGTTTTGCTTTCATTAGCCTTGCTGGGATTACCGCCTGCTCCTATGGTTACCGTGGCAGCGATTTTAATCGTTGCCGGTGTTGTGATCCGTAAGAACTCGAAGGTTTCTGTCGTCCAAAAGACTGCTGCCGCGCGAGAATCGGAGATTGCTGACAGTAAGAAGCCGGAGAATGTGTTAAACCTCTTGAATATTGACCATATGGAATTGGAGTTGGGCTACGCTCTGGTGGCCTTGGTGGATGTCCAGCGAGGCGGAGATCTGCTGGATAGAATCGTATTGATTCGTCGTCAGATCGCCAGCGAGCTAGGGTTTATAGTCCCGGTGATCAGGGTTCGCGACAACATGAACTTACAGCCTAATCAATACGTTATAAAAATCAGGGGAGCGGAAATCGCCATGGGTGAGATTTTGGCCGATCATTATATGGCGATGAGCAGCGGAATGGATGATGATGCCATTCCAGGTACACCGACTAAAGATCCTGCTTTTGGACTTGATGCTAAATGGATTAATGCGGCCTATCGAGAGCAAGCAGAACTAAAGGGCTGGATGGTTGTGGATGCCCCAACTGTTTTAGCGACACACATTACTGAGGTCATCAAGACTAATGCCTGGGAAATCCTGAACCGTCAAGACGTAAAAACTCTCATTGATCATGCTAAGGAGCAGGCCCCTGCAGTTGTTGAGGAGCTGATTCCGGACATTCTCAGTCTCGGCCAAGTTCAGAAAGTCTTGGCAAACTTATTGAGAGAAAGGGTCTCCATTCGTGATTTGATAACGATCTTGGAAACTCTGGCTGATCAAGCTCAATCAACCAAGGATATCGATCGCTTGACCGAACATGTAAGACAGGGATTAGCTCGTCAGATTACTCAACCCCTCGTTGGTAAAGATAAAACGTTGTCGGTGCTTACCCTTGATCCGCAGATTGAACAGCAGATACTTGACAGTATTCAGCCCTCGGATTATGGAACCTATTTAGCCCTTGATCCCAAAGTATTACAAGGAATTGTCCAAAATCTCTCTCGTGAGGCAGAGAAATTTATACTCAAAGGCCTTAGCCCCGTGTTGGTTTGCGCTCCTTTGGTCAGGATTAATTTAAAAAGAGTCACCGAGCGACAACTGCCGCATCTCATAGTTCTTTCGTATAATGAATTAGTCCAAGGTATACAAGTTCAAGCTATAGGAATGGTGGGGATGGATCGTGCGAGTTAAGCGATTTGTAGGTGACAACGTTACAGACACTATGGGAAAAGTAAAAAGGGAACTTGGCTCAGATGCCGTTATCCTGCAAACCCGTGAATTTCGCGAAGGAGGTTTTTTAGGTTTCTTTGGAACTATGAAGGTTGAAATAACGGCTGCTATTGAAGAGAAGCCGGTTTCCGATTGGTCTAGGTATGACAATAATATTGAGGAAGAAAGACCCGTTAGGATTGCCCCTCGGCCTGAGGTTCAAATTCGGCAGGAAACCCTTCAGCGTGACACTCAAGTCCCATCGGAAACGATTCAACCTGATCTCAAGTCAATGTATTTATTATTGGAGAAAGTCAATCAGCAAATCGAGGAACTGGGAAGTGAAAGAAAGGAATGGCCTCCAACTCTGCAAAAATGGGTAGATCGTTTGCTAGACCGAGGGGTAGAGGAAACGATAATTAAACGGATTATCAGTCACCTTCAGCAAAGGTTACCTGAAAATCAATGGAATAACGACAGCGAGGTTTACTCTCAGATCGAAACAGAAATCATGGAAATCTGCGGAACCACTGAACCCATACAGACTGACACGGATAAACCTCTGGTTATCGCTTTGATCGGTCCGACAGGTGTGGGGAAAACAACAACCATAGGTAAACTGGCGGCAGGTTTTAGTATTGTCGATAAGCGAAAAGTTGCTCTGATTACGGCGGATACGTATCGCGTTGCCGCGGTAGAGCAAATTAAAACCTTTGGCGAGATTATCGGCGTTCCTGTCGATGTGGTAATGACACCGACAGAACTTCAGATGGCCAAGAACCGTCACAAGGATAAAGATTTAATTTTTATTGATACGGCAGGGCGAAGCCCGCATCATGATTTGCATATGTCAGAATTGCGAGCTTTCTTAAAAAAGGCCAATCCGGACTATACGATGTTGGTTATGAGCGCTACGACACAACTCGCTGATCAACTTAAAATCTATCAGCGTTTCAAAGACGTATCAACCCATTTTATTTTCACAAAGCTCGATGAAACTGACAGTGCAGGGACTTTATTGAATTTCTTAGATCAGGCAGAACTCCCAACGGCCTATCTAACGAATGGACAAAATGTCCCGGATGACATAGTTGCAGCCAACCAGAATCGGATTGCTCGCTTCGTGTTTGGAGAGGAGAAGCACTGTGAATGATCAAGCCAGCGCCCTGCGCAAGTTGGTCTCAGATGAAAAAAGTGAACAAACTAAGATGAGAGTTTTAGCTGTGACCAGTGGTAAAGGGGGAGCCGGGAAAACAAACTTCACAGTTAACTTTGCTTTAGCTCTGGCTCAATCTGGGAAACGCGTCATTATCCTTGACGGAGATTTGGGACTGGCGAATGTGGATATTTCTTTCGGTCTTACAGCTCGGTATACGATTGAACATTTATTAACCGGAGAAAAAACGATTGAGCAAATCCTCCTGACAGGTCCGCAGGGAATCATGATTATTCCAGGAGGAGCAGGGGTTCAGGATCTTGCTAACCTGGAAAGAGACAAGATTGCGAATGTTTTAACCAATCTCGGGCGGTTAGAAAAAATGGCCGATATTCTGCTGATTGATACGGGTGCAGGTATTGGGCATACCGTAACTAACTTTTTGCGGGGCGCTGACGATATTGTCCTCTTAACAACACCGGAGCCTACCGCTCTGATCGATGCCTATGGCGTGCTTAAAACCTTGAAAAAAGAGAACATAAAGGTACCCATTCATGTCGTTGCCAATAGGGTGCACTCGGAAAGCGAAGCTCAGGCAACCTACAAAAAACTGGAAACAGCAGTGCACAAGTTTTTAAACGAACCGCTTGATTTATGGGGCTGGGTTTATGATGATCCTTTGATGAGCCGCGCTGTTATGCAGCAGGTCCCCCTCGGTATAGGCTCACCTGATAGTTCGGCCTATCGTTGTATACAATGGATAGCCGGAACAATTACAGGAGTCAACGATCATCCTCCTCGTCACGTTGAAGGAATCAAGGGATTTCTAAGCAAATTGCTTCGACCGTTTTAAAACTCCAAAACTAAGCACTTTTTAATAGACAAAGAGTTTTTTTGAACTAATTAATTTAGGAACTTACTTGCAGCTCGTGGCAATTAATTTTTAGCTTGATTCCTAAGGGGGGAATGATTTTGTCGTACAGTGAGAAACTCTCACATGGCCTGTCTATTGATCTTATCGTACTTGATGGAGAGTATTGCGGAAAATATCGGACGCGAATCGAGGAAGTTGGGCAAAAGATTATCACGGTGGGCGCACCTTATGATAAAGGTGAGGTTGTGCCTCTTCGGGAAGGAACTAAGGTCGTAATTACCTTTTGGGATCATTTATCAGCTTATGAGTTCGAGGGGGAGATTATGCAGCGTATTGCGGTTCCTGTGCCGATGCTAGTCTTGAAGTTCCCTGATTCGATTACCAAAGTTCAGCGTCGAAATTATGTTCGAGTACCCGCTGCCTTTGACCTTTCCTTTAAAGTTGTAAAGGAGGATGGCCTAAGTGATCTTTTAAGAGGAACGATGGTTGACTTTAGCGGCGGAGGGGTGCGTTTCATAACGGATGAACCTGTGGAGAATAAAGCCTTGCTCTATGTACAATTAGGTCTTCCTAACGGCGAAATTCAGACGCCTGCTCGTGTTTGCAGGACCGAAACGATGGAGAAAAATCAACGATATACTGTTACCGCAGAATTTTTTGACCTTTCAGAACGAGAGAGGGATCAAATTATAAAATGCGTTTTTGAAAGACAACGAGAGATGCGGAAGAAAGGGCTGATATAGGAACATGGAAGTAACACAGTGCCAACTGGATGCATTGCGTGAAATCGGGAATATTGGCTCTGGCCATGCGGCCACAGCTTTATCCACCCTCCTGCAGCGTCGAATTGATATGTCTGTGCCAGAGGTTTGGGCCGTCCCCTTTGAGCAGATTACTGCAATCGTGGGGCAATTGGACACACCTCAAGCCGTCATTTATGTCAAAGTCGAAGGGTCTGCTCCGGGGAAAGCCGTCTTCTTCTTCCCTGTTGAAAGCGCAGAAATAGTTGTTCAGGCACTTTTTGGCTCCAGTGAGGAACGGGATCTTTATAGTGATGAGATGGCACAATCAGCCTTGAAAGAGGTTGGCAACATCTTAGTGAGTTCTTTTCTTATTGCTTTAACGGAGTTTTCGGGGGTACCCCTGCAATCATCAGTCCCGGCGCTATCCGTAGATATGATTGGGGCCCTTTTAGATGCTATTTTTCTTGAGGAAGGAACTCTCGATGATACAGTCTTATTTATTGACACACAACTCTCCGGCATTCCTAAGATTGAAGGTCAATTTATCTTTTTGCCCGACGAAGGTTCGTTACAAAAATTATTAGGGGCTATGGGATTATGAGCGTAATAATTACTGTCGGTATGGCGGATTTTAAAACGGCAAAAACTCCGGATCTTTTAATGACTGCCGGGTTGGGGTCATGTATCGGAATCTGTGTCCATGACCCCGTTTTGAAGTTAGGAGGGATGGCTCATATCATGCTGCCTACCTCTTCCGGAAGCCAAGGAGGGAATCCGATGAAATATGCAGATACTGCCCTGGAGTTAATGATAAAACAGATTTTAGATTTGGGAGCAAGTCCATCCCGCCTCAAGGCCAAAATAGCAGGCGGCGCTCAGATGTTTTCCTTTCCGGGAAAAACTCCGATTCTTAAAATTGGTGATCGCAATGCTGAGGCTGTCGAACAGGAATTAAAAAAATACAGAATCCCGCTTTTGGTCGCAGATGTAGGGGGCAGCTTTGGGCGTACTATTCATTTTGATGTGGGGACCGGGGAATTACGCATTCGAACAATTAATCATGGTGAAAAGGTGGTTTAGTGACCATGGAAAATTATCCGAATTTCACGCTCTGGTCCATGCGTATTTCTATTCTGGTTGCTCTGATTGTAGCCTTACTTAGCTGGATTAACGGTTTAAAGATCTTTAATCTAATTGTGCGGGCAGGGATTTCCTTTGGAATTATTTATCTGTTACTGATGGGAACTTTTAGTTTATTTAAGAAAACGGCCCTGTCAATTCCAAAGCAGGACCAGACCTTAGAAACAGGACGAGGGGGCTTAGTTGATGTATCCCTCGGCGGGGATGATTTTTTTGATACACTCCCACAAAACTCGGGAGTACCCGGACAGGTAGATAAAGATTTAAGCCTTGGTTTAGACAGCAAGAAACAAGCAGATATAATACGTCGAATGGGTTGGGGAGGTGAGGAGACTTGATACCAAATACATATGAAACCGCTGCACGCGGAGAGTGGAAACAAGAGTCTATCGAACGATATTTGCCGTTGGTCAAGCGCATAGCGGGTCGGTTGTCTATGTCACTCCCACCGCATATTGAGGAAGATGATATTATAGGATATGGGGTTTTTGGGCTACTGGATGCTTTGGAAAGGTTTGAAGCTGCTCGGGGGTTCAAATTTGAGACGTATGCTTCTATCCGGATTCGCGGAGCTATGATCGACGGACTCCGGACGATGGATTGGGTTCCGCATTCTGCGAGACAAAAAGTAAAACGCGTTCAAGACGGGTTTGCGGAACTGGAATATCAATTAGGGCGGGCGGCAACGACTGAGGAAGTTGCTAAAATGCTGAAACTAAAGGTCGAAGAAATAGAAGGAATTCTCGCCCAAGCTCAGGTTCTAACCCTCACATCCTTTGACGAAACGACAGTAGATAATGAGGGAGAAAGCAATGGTTCGCCGCTCAATCTGCTCGTGGACACCAATGCTCAGGAAGCATACCAGGCTATTGAGAAAGAGGAACAAAAACGTATTCTGGCTCAGGCTGTGGAAAAATTGCCCGAAAAAGAAAAGTTAGTGGTTGCCCTTTATTACCAGGAAGAACTGACCCTAAAAGAAATTGCTGCCGTCCTAAAATTGTCGGAATCCAGAATATCTCAACTTCATTCTCAAGCGATTATGCGCTTAAGAGGAAGACTCAGCCGGCAGAAAAAGAATTTATTCTAAAAACTTGCCTAATGTTTTAGGTGAATTTTGTCGATACAATAAATAGAAGTATGAAGGAGGTGATAGCGGTTATGTCTAATATTAATGTCCTTTCGGAGATTCCCACAGGTGGCAGCAAGGTTGGAAAAACTTCACCCCTTAAGGGAAAAACTTCGACCGATAACTCAGGAAGCGCGGCCGGTTCTTTTACCGAAGTCCTTAATGGCCAGGTTCAGGGTAAGTCGGGCACAGATTCGAAAGGACAGAGTTCTGCAGCGAGTCATACTACACAAGGAAAGCAAACTACCGAAAATTCCGATTCGAGCTCCCAAACAACGAATGGACAGGGAACTATGATGGGATTAGATAATCTTGCTTTTCCTTTTTTTGCGCAATTAATGCTGCAGAACGAACTTCCGGCAGGCAAGGAGGCCAATTCCGGAGATGATGTAAGCCAGGGGGTTGAGAAATCATTAACAGTTAATTCTGCGTCTGCGTCCAATAGTTCTCTCTTAGGAGGGAAGACATTAGAACTGGCGCTCTTGAATTTACTTTCTCAGTCCTCAGATGAGGTTTCTTCTCAGTTAGGGAAGACGGTGGTGAAATCTCAGGGAAATAATCCCATTATTTCGGAATTGGATAAATATAAACAGGTTATCCCGGATCTTTTAGAAAAGCTCTCAGGAGAGATTACGGACACTTCGGCAATGGGTACTTCGATAAATTCAGGAAAATCCGACTCCATGAGCTTTAGTCAAACTATGGCGAAAATTATCCAAGGGTGGCTAGAAGTTCCGAATGAAGGAACTAATCAAAAGGGAATCCAAACTGTTGTTGAGGGTTCAGCTTTAGGGTCTGGTAAAAGCAGCTCTGACCAGGACTCAGCATCTATTTTGCAAGCTGCTCTTAACTCATTGATCACTGAAAAGGATGAAGAAGTGAAAGAACCAGTATTATCTGCAAAGGTCTATGATTCAATGTCAGGGGAAGATAAAAATTCCCCAGTATTGAGCGCAAAGGCCTTTTTAAAATCTGCCTTAGATTCTCTGCTGAGCAGTACTGACGAAGGTCTGAAAGACAATGCCGCAGCAGGACTAAAAGACATAGCAAAGGTCCAGGATGTTCTTAAGCAGACCCTTGTCAATGAGGAGGGTCAAAAGTCCAGTGTACCTTCTGAAGAAAAAGACGTGCAAAATCTAAATCCCAGCCTAAACATGGGGCTGGTCAACAATACCGCAGCGGCTAATATCACAGACGTTAAAACCGCCGCTACTCCGGTTTGGCAACAGATCGCAACTGTAATCAGCGGGCAGGTCATGAATAAACCTCAGGACTTAAAGCAGCTGGATATTCAGCTTCATCCGGAAGATTTAGGCAAAATTCAAATTGACTTGCGTTGGGAAAATGGACAACTTCACCTCCAGGTGCAAGCCTCGCAAGGGGCAACCGGTCAACTCCTGCAAAATCAATTGCCGGATTTGCGCCAAGCCCTCCTGAACCAAGGGATCAATTGCGGTATGCTGCAAATGGGACTGGGCGGTGAAGGGCAAAAGAATCCTCAGGGAAATGGGTCCTCCCAAACTCGCCAACAAAATACTAATGCTGCTGGGGATGAAGATCCAATACCGGCTCTAAACATTCCTTCCCTGGAAGAGGATGGGATTAGCCAAATTAATGTTACCGCTTAAGAGGAGGTATATCCTTGAGCAATACAATTAACGCAACAAATTCTACAACTAGTACAAGCAGTACTAGTAATACTCAGCAAACAAATAGCAATTCAACACTCGGAAAGGATGATTTTCTAAAGTTACTCGTGACGCAGATGGAAAATCAAGATCCTATGAATCCTATGGATAACACTCAGTCTATTGCGCAAATGGCCCAATTCAGCTCCTTGGAGCAAATGACCAACATCGCTACTGCCATGGATACATTGAATACAAACTTTTCGTCTTATAATCAGCAATCATTGCTCGCTCAGGGAGCTTCCTTGATTGGCAAAACGGTAAGCGGATTGGATACGGATGGAACCACAACAATCAGTGGAACCGTTGAAGCTGTGAAATGGCTGGACAGTAATCCCAAACTTCAGGTTCGCGAATCAGACGGCAGCCTGGTGGATTTAGAAATGAGCATGATCACGCAAGTCCAGAGTTAGATAACGGCAAGTGTGCAACCATTTTTTAGATAATGATTGATTATTTAGGCATGTAACATATAAGGAGGAAATACGGCTATGATGCGTTCCCTTTATTCAGCAATCTCGGGGTTAAAAGCCCACCAAACGAAAATGGATGTTATTGGAAATAATATTGCCAACGTTAACACCACGGGTTTTAAGAGGAGCAGTGTGACCTTTGCAACGGCTTTAAGCCAATCAATTAGAGGGGCCGGAACACCGACTCCGGCGTCAGGAACCGCACCTTCCTCTACCGGTGGTGATACTGGTGGAACAAATCCGATTCAGATCGGATTAGGGACTTCTGTGGGAGCAATTAATCAAATAATGACTCAAGGAAGCAATGAGACAACGGGTGTTCCTACAGACATGATGATCCAAGGTAATGGATTTTTTGCTTTACAAGATGGTAATCAGGTTGTATATACTCGTTCAGGTGCATTTTCTTTTGATGCCCAAGGATACTTAGTAGACCCGTCGACTGGAGCTTACGTACTTGATGCAAGCAGTACGGTGCCTCAGGGTAGTACTACAGCCAGTCCGAAATATATTCAAGTTCCAACGGGTGATACCTATAGCATTGATGCTACGGGAAAAGTGACGGCTTATAAGGACGGTGCGGTCGATTCAAGTGCCGGTGGAAATATCGGAATAGCACTTTTTGCAAATCCTGCCGGACTAACAAGTATCGGCAATAACTATTACCTACCGTCAAACAATTCAGGGGATTCAGGCGCAACGACACCTGATAATCCTACTTTATATGGAATCGGAGCTACCTCTAATTATCCCACGGGTACTTCCTTAGTTACCGGCTCTTTGGAAATGTCCAATGTTGACCTTTCTCAAGAGATGACGGATATGATTACAGCCCAAAGAGGTTTCCAAGCAAACTCACGGGTTATTACCGTATCAGATACCCTTCTCCAAGAACTCATTGATCTCAAACGTAGTTAATCTTTGCTCGATTAAAGATTAACCAACGAAAAATTCTATAGCTGCGTTATTTCAAAGAAAACGGGGGGCTAGTCATGCGCCTGCTAGGAACTGGTGCGGCGGGAATTCGTGCGCAGCAGATGGCGATTGATACAATAGGGAATAATATTGCTAATGTTAATACCTTAGGCTACAAAGAAGGTCAGGTAGATTTCGCTGAGGCTTTAGCGACCGGAACGCAAACTGCAGATCAGAAATTCACAGGGAATAAGTCTATTAACACTGGGGTTGGGGCCGGAGTCCTGACCAATGGTATCGGAACAAACTTCCAGCAGGGAACCTTGGCTCCCACAGATAGTCCTTTGGATTTAGGTATTGACGGGGCAGGTTTTTTTCAGGTGAAAACTGCAGATGGCACGACCGCTTATACCCGGGCAGGGAATTTCCAGCTTGACGGGACGGGACAGTTGGCTGATATGCAGGGAAATTTATTGCAGCCGAATATTACTGTTCCTGCCGGAGCAACCGACATAAAGGTCTCCGCCAACGGAGAAGTTACGGGAGATGTTGCAGGTGCCAGTACAACCATTGGACAAATTTCTTTGGTTGGATTTCAAAATCCTGAGGGTCTGGAAAAGAAAGCAGATAATCTCTATGCCGCAACCGTTAATTCGGGGGCGCCACAGGTTGGACGACCGGGTAGTACCCTTGGTGCTTTGACTTTAGGAACAATTCGTGGTCAGTCCTTGGAACAATCCAATGTGGATCTTGCGGCGTCTATGACAGATCTCATCCAGGCGCAAAGAGCGTATCAACTGAATGCCAGGTTAATTTCTGACGGAGACCAGATGTGGGGGATCGCAAATACCATTAGGAGGTAGAGGAAATGTCCGGTTGGCTGAATGGGCCTGTGCTGAGTGTTTTACAAAAAGGGCTTGAGGCTTCTAATTTGCGGCAGCAGGTTCTGTCTAATAATGTGGCCAATGTAGATACTCCGAACTTTAAACGTTCTGATGTGGATTTTCAATCGGTGCTGGGGGCCGCTTTGGGCGAAAACGGCGGGGCATTGCCTATGAAGGTGACACTGCCCCAGCACCTTCCCGGTGTTTCCGGAGAGAATAGCAATGGAGTTGTTACAGATCTAACAACATCCCTTCGTAATGACGGCAACAATGTGGATATTGATCAGGAAATGTCCAAGGTGGCGGAAAATGGACTTTATTATGAGTCTCTCACCCAGGCCATCTCCTCACAATTAGGGTTACTTAGAATGGTAGTCCAGAGTAAATAAAAGATTCTAGTACCCCCTCTCTTAGAGAAATCGGGGCTCATTAATTTTAATTGGTTACGGGGGGAATAGCGTGATTCGAGGATTATATACCTCAGCGTTAGGGATGCTGGCAACTCAAACCCAAAGCGAGGTCATAGGGGATAATATCGCCAATGTACGAACACCGGGTTACAAAGAAGAATTAGCCAGCGATCGAGCTTTTGACACGGTTCTGACCGATCGTATCGAGAATGGAAACATGGGTCCGGAGGCAACACCCATAGGAGCAATGGGCACAGGGGTGAGCGTTGACCGCGGTGCCGTGTCAAATGTTCAGGGCGCCCTGCAAGCGACGGATCGTAAAACCGACCTTGCTTTAACCACGCCGGGATATTTCGTTGTCCAGACTCCTCAGGGAGAAAGATATACCCGCAACGGTCATTTTGACCGCAATGCCAATGGGATGCTCCAGACTCCCGATGGGTATGCCGTGCAAGGTACTAAAGGGGCTATCGGTCCTCTTAGCGCTGACTTCAGCGTGAAAGCTGACGGGACAATCATAGACAATGGGCAGATTATTGATCGCCTGCGTATTGTGGATATCCCGGAAACAGCATTAACTCGTGAAGGACAATCCTTATACAGTTCGTCCCAACCGGCCCAGGCTTCAGCAAATCCTCAAATACTCCAAGGCTCTATAGAAGCGTCAAATGTTGATCTATCGGGACAGATGGTACAAATGATGACGGTCATGAAAGCCTATGAGGCTAATCAAAAAGTGATCCAGACCCAGGATGAAATGCTGGGGAAAGCTGTCAATGACGTAGGGAAGATTTAATGGAGGAAGTGGGTTCATGTCAGTTCAGGTTGTCATTTTCCAATTGGGTGAAGAAGAATATGCCATGCCTATAGACATTATAAGAGAAATTACTCGCTTAGGAGAGATGCGAAGGATTCCGCAGGCACCTTCGTACATTTGCGGATTGATCACCTTACGGGACGAGGCTATTCCGATTATCGACTTGCATGAGCGGTTTAGTTTTAAAAATTCGAAGGAAACTCAGAAACAAGAAACTGTGACCACAGAACGGAATACCTTTGCCTTGATTACCGAGGTGCATGGAGAGAATGTTGGTTTTGCAGTAGACGAAGTCCGAGAGGTTAGAATATTTGAAACTATTTCTCCACCTCCGCCATTGTTGAGTGCTCCATTTATCGGTGGGATCGTGAATCTGCCGGATAGGATAATCATACATCTTATTCCTGAGCAGATTCTCCTAAACGACGAAGTTCAGAAACTGAGTCAGTTAAAATAATGGAATCTTTGTCAAAAGGTGCGAGAGGAGGTTTTTGAATGAATGTTAACGTTGCTCAGATGCTTCTTCTGCTTGAATATCAACAGATGAATTCTGCATGGCAGACAACGCAGGCGAATAATGGCGGTTTGTATGACCTTGGGAACAGTGGAAACTCTAATTCCCAACTTTTTGCCGCTTTGTTTCAAGCGGCATTAGGAAACGGGACGGATACTTTGCAAGGAATTGACAGCCTTACCCAAGAATTAACCGGAGGTCCTCAATCCAATGAAGATTCGACGGTTACCTCCTCTCAGTCTTCAAAATCAATAAAGGACAGCCTTGGTTCTTTAGATACCATGATTAATTCAGCGGCTCAAAAATACGGGGTTGATTCAAATCTTATAAAACAAGTGATTAAGGCAGAGTCTGGGTTTAATTCCAAGGCAACGTCACAGGCGGGAGCAATGGGCCTAATGCAGCTCATGCCCGGTACTGCATCTTCATACGGCGTTCAGAATGCCTATGATCCGATGCAAAACCTGGATGGAGGAACGCATCTCCTGAAGAATCTGCTTGATCGTTATCAAGGAAATATTCCGCTTACCTTAGCGGCTTATAATGCCGGTGCAGGCGCGGTTGAAAAATATCAGGGCATTCCGCCCTACAAAGAAACCCAGGCCTACGTTCAGAAGATTATGGCCGGATTGAACCAACGAGATTGGAAAGCGTAGAAAAATTAAAGGAAGGATGGTAGCGTGTACAATAGAACCAGGTGGATTGCTTGTCTATTCACAATTATATTATTGCTTCTGCCCGTTTCGTCAGTTACAGCGGCCACCACACCTTCTTCCGCCAAAGGATTTAGTATCTGGCCGTCAGAGACAGTCCATGATGTCAATAAGGTCTGGACCGTCACGTTTAATATTCCGGTTTTAGATAAGACCGTTAACAACAAAACAATATATGTAACAGATACGAAACAGGCAAAAATCTCCACTTCAGTTAAATTGTCTGCAGATGGGCTTTCAGCTATAGTTACCCCTACGGGTTCATACACTAACCAGGACTATTTCTTATACATTACCAACGGAGTGATGTCTCTGGACGGTTCTGCACTTACCGAATCAATTGTTGTACCTTTTACAGTGGTCCCTTTGCCGGGCGTTTCACTTCAAGTTACAATGACAGACGATATTAAAAGTTCCAGTACCCTTTCAGGTTCATTGACACTTGTAGATTCCAATGGCAATAGTTTAGCCCCTTCATTTTCCAATGATTCAAACGGAATCTATACATTTTCAATTTATGAGAGCGGAAATTATATTCTTAACTATCGAAGCAGCGTTAATGGTCAGCTTATGACCCAAACTCTTAAAGCACCTAGCATCACAATTCCAACAAACGGAACAACTACCGTTAGGAAAATTACCATGACAATCCCGACGGAAAGTGGGGTTATACAAAAGAAATCCGGTTCAATTGGCGGCAGTATTGTCCCTGAAAACTGGATTCCGACCAATTATTCGCCCCCCATTGTACCTGTTACCGTCTCGAATTCTACGATGAGTTGGAGTACAACAACAGATACAAACGGCCGTTTTAAGATTTATGTTCCAGCAGGCAGTTATACTTTAGTCGTTAATGGGGAAAGCTCGGAGTATAAGAATAGCAGTTATAAATTGACGGTGACAGCGGGACAAATGACCACTCCGATTACTCCTGGCGGGATGATCAATGTACAGGATCCTCTCAACAAGTTAGGACTTACCCTTAACTCACCACTTACAGATAACGGATCAGGCGGATTAGGCGGAATTGATGCAGCAACACGAGAGATCTCCGGAAGCGTTAATCTTGATGCCACTGTCACTATCTGTGATACTGTACCAACAACCCCCAAAGTATTGAAGACAATAACACCTGATAAAAATGGCAACTTTTCGTATAAGTTTTCGACACCTCTAACAGGGAAGAAAATTCGAATTCAAGTGACCGATGGTTCAGGAAATACTTACACATTGGACATGGCCTCAGTTGTTTCATAGCATTGCAACCTCTTGCAGGGGTTGCTTTTTTCTTATATTCTCAGAACCCAATATGCCAGAATTTTAGTGAATTCATCCAATCGTGAGACTCCCACTTCTTGTATGTGGGAGTGGTCTCCGGTCTCTGCTTCGGTGGGGGTAGAGTCCCCATATTAAAGCAGTGGGGGTATTAGAGGATAAAAGTCTTAGATGGATTGTCTAATATGGTAAAAGATAGTGACATATTGACTTAAACGTTAATAGTCTATAGAATCTAGTCAATTAAAGGTAGATTGCAAGAGACAGAGCTTTTATCCAAAATAAAAATATTTTATCGTTAATTCAAACACAAAATCATATTAATGCAAATAGGGGTTGATTATGTCAGCTTATTATCGCTATCTTTGGAGTATGACTTGGCCCAATTTGATTGCTCTTCTTTTGATCTGGGGGTTCATTCTTTCACGCTTAGTCTGGAAGTCCATAAGAACATGGCGCTATCATCCTAGCCTCTGGAGTTTTATAGTATTGGGATTTAAAGTATTAATTTGGGCAGGAATATTAGGGGTCTATACAGAGCTTTTCTTGTTTTCTCAGCCGGATTGGTTTAAGCAGCCGGGGTATATTCAAGGGACAGTTATGGGTAAAGCCTATGATTCGAGATTGAGAGCTTATATCATAGAGGTTGGGGACAAAACAAAACAGCAGTCATTTTATATCGACCCAAACGCTTATCAGCAAATTAAACTTGAAGATCAGGTTAAACTGATGTTTTTACCTGTGCGCAGGGACGTTGTCCAATGTGAGGTCCTGGGAAATTTGCATTAATCCAAAAATTACATTAGAATTGGACATTGAAAAGCATTTTTCCAAGGCGTGACAGGAACGAAGGTATACTTTTCTTTTGACGAGAAGATTTGTTAGGAAGCAGTTATTTTAATTACTGATTTGTTAAAGTTTTATAAAGATCACCAATATCTTAGGATTTTACCGATAATTACTGGCGTAATATGATATAATGGGAATAAGATAGGATAAGAGTTTGATGCGGAAAGGAGAGTGGGGATATGCGTGTACAAAAAGTTAATGAGCATACCATCCGCATCTTTATCTCCTTGACAGAACTAACTGACAGGGATATTACGATGGCTGATTTATTTCAAAGGTCAGCAAAAACGGAACAATTGTTTTGGGAACTTATTGCTCAGGCACGAGAAGAAGTCGAATTTAATTTAGACCAACCTTTTTGGATTCAGGCTACCGTGGCAACCAATGATGAATTTGTCATAACCATCATGAAGCAGGAAGAACAACTAGAAGGGTTGATCAAAGAGAAATCAGTGCGAAAACCTGTCAAAGGACGGGTGACGGAGTTAGTTTATGTCTTTGCTGATTTCGAAGATGTGATCTCTGCCGTAGGAAGACTGCCGGAGTTCAGCCAATTGCGGTCAAGTCTCTACTTGTTTGAAGGGGAATATTTCCTTTCCTTAAGCCGTATGGGAGCGGGGAAAAAGAGACTTTTAGCTGAAGCTGTCCTAGACGAATATGGAGAGATTGTTGCTACTACCAGTGCTTTCTTGGCTGAACATGGAAAGGTTATTCTTCCCGTAAAAGCGGTGCAGGCACTTAACGATTCATTCAATAAGCTTGGCCCGAAGGAGAGCGAATAAAGCTTTGGACCCAAGACTTTAATTTCGGGTAGTGGATACTATCAAAAAAGCTGAGCCTTCCGCGATACTTTAGTGGCGGAAGGCTTTAATTATAGTATGTTTGGTATTTTTTATCCTATCGAAAGGAACTTTCGGTTGTATACTTTCTACTCCCGCAATGCGGATGGGCCGAATGTCACGGAAGTCATGTTTCTTCTCAGCCGAAGGAGAAGATTGCCGGTATCTGGTGCAGACAGCGGGTACATACATTTTTGCCTTTAAACATTTGAACTGTCATCGTCTCACCGCAGAAGATGCAGGGCTGGAATTGGTTCTTTTTGCGAGCAAATTCAGAAAAAGAAATGATAACAGCTTGTTGAGCTAGCTGGCGTGTTGGCTGAATTGAATTTAGGCTGGACATGAAATTCCTCCTCAAATTAGCTTGTGTCTATATCATATGCCAATTGGGTTGTCGAAATCCTAAAAAGTGTGCAAGGCCTAATTATATTGTAAACTGGTTAACATAGAAATGGCCTGTAAGGAGTGTCTATCGGTGGAAGAAGAAACGCAAAGACAATTAAGAGCGCTTCCTGCGGTTCACGAAGTGCTTGAGCGACTGAAAGCAGAAGCTGAATTCAGTCCCTTCTTGACGAATAAGAGGAACTCGCCTCGTTTAAAACATTGTGTTCGACAGGTTTTACAAAACGCAAGAAAAAATGTCTATCAGAATTCATGGGAGTTGGGGGGGGACTTTGAGCAGCGGCTTTGGCCGTGGCTGAAAGTTAATCTTCTTCAAGCTTTGGCAAATCCGGAGATGAATCTGCGCCGAGTGATTAATGCAACCGGAGTAGTATTGCATACTAATTGCGGCAGAGCAATTCTTGCCCCTGAGGTTGCACGTTTTGTGGCAGCACAGGCTGAAAGATACAGTAATCTGGAATTGAACATCAAGACAGGAGAACGAGGCTCAAGATATAGTCTCGTTGAGCAGATTCTCTGTGAACTCACAGGAGCGGAAGCCGCGATGGTGGTGAATAACAACGCTGCAGCAGTTCTATTAATGATGAATACCTTTGCTATGGGTAAAGAAGTTGTTGTTTCCCGCGGGGAATTAGTCGAAGTGGGAGGTTCCTTTCGAATCCCTGAAGTCTTAAAAGCCGGAGGGGCTAAGCTGGTAGAGGTAGGAAGCACTAATAAGACCTGGTATAAGGATTATGAAGGTGCCATCAGTCCGGAAACAGCTCTTTTACTTAAAGTTCATACCAGTAATTACAGGCTTGAAGGGTTTACGCACTCTGTTTCGGGAGCAGAATTAGTTGAACTTGGAGAAAAACGGGGAATTCCTGTTATGGAGGATTTAGGAAGCGGGAGCTTTTTTGATGGAGCAAGCTTGGGTTTTCCACCGGAGCCAACGGTTCAGCAAGCTGTTAAGGCAGGTCTCGATCTGGTTTCCTTCAGCGGGGATAAATTATTGGGCGGCCCCCAGGCAGGGATTATCGTGGGCAAAAAACGTTTTATTGAGCGCTTGAAGGCTAATCAGTTAACAAGGGCCTTAAGAATTGATAAGCTGACCTTAGCGGCTTTAGAAGGAACTCTCCGGATGTATGAAAATGGGGAAGGCGAGGAAATTCCTGTCTGGAGGATGCTTTCTTATTCTTTGAAGGATTTGAAATCCGTTGCTGAAGAGTTAAAATCTGCTCTGGGGTCAAATACTGCTTTATTGGTTGAAATTAAGAAAGATGTATCCCAGGTCGGAGGAGGGGCATGGCCTACAGTCGACCTTCCTACCTGGGTGTGCTCTATTCGTCCCCGACAAAGAAGTGTCGGCGAACTGGAAAAGTTTTTACGTCTGGGTCCTGTGGCCATTTTAACGCGAATTCAAAAGGATCGAGTGCTAATCGACGGCCGGACGCTGCTTGAGGGCGACATTGGGGATATAACCGAACGTTTACAGGCCTGGGAGCAGGAAAACCGTACTGTTGAGGATTGATGTCCGGCTCCGGCTCAGTGTGTGTCGAAGTATTTTGGCATAGTACCCTCTGGTGATAAACGATATTACTGGGGGTTCTGCAATGGATTAGTAGTTATTAGTACTCGCTAGGAATTGTTTACATGGGAATAAGGTTGACGTTAAACTAAATAGAGCTATAATTAAAGAGTGATACTTCGGGATTATAAATATTGAATGTTGGGGGTGAATTATATGAATCTCGGTCTAGATCAACAAGATAAAATCCGATTGACCCAGTTTTCTACGAAGGCAGGCTGAGGATGCAAGATAGGTCCAGCGGACCTGGCACAAGTTTTGTGCTTTTTACCTCCAAACCAAGAAGATGCCAATTTAATTGTAGGATTGGATACTTCCGATGATGCTGGAGTATACCGAATAAATGAGCAACAGGCCATCGTGCAGAGCGTTGATTTTTTCACTCCTGTTGTCGATGATCCCTATGCTTTTGGACAGATTGCTGCAGCCAATGCTTTAAGCGATATTTATGCCATGGGTGCCAAACCCTTGACGGCCATGAATTTGGTCTCATTTCCCGTCAGTAAATTGAAAATGGATGTGTTGGCACAAATACTGCAGGGCGGCAGCGACAAGATTCGTGAGGCAGGGGCCGTTCTCGTCGGGGGGCATTCCATTGACGATTCTGAGCCGAAGTATGGGCTTTCTGTCACCGGCATTGTTCATCCTGAACATGTTCTTTCCAATGCTAAAGCTGAAGCTGACGATTATTTAGTACTTACAAAACCTCTCGGGGTAGGAATAATAACGACTGGTATCAAGCGCGGCATAGTACCGGCACAGGCGGAACAAGAGGTTATCCAGGTTATGGCTGCTCTGAATAAAGGGGCGGCTGAAGCAGCAATCCAGATTGGTGTTCATGCTGTCACTGACGTAACAGGTTTCGGATTATTGGGACATTTGCATGAGATGCTTATGGCCAGCGGCTTTAGTGGAGAAGTATATGCCGAAGATGTCCCGGTTTTAGAAAGTGTATGGGAATGCATAGAACAAAAAGCGATTCCCGGCGGGACCATAGCGAATCAACGTCACCTGGAAGGTGAGATAGAGTTTCATGAGAATGTGCCTGAGGAACTGCGGCTTGTTCTCTGTGATGCAATAACGTCCGGCGGCCTGCTGATTGCGGTTCCTGAAGAACATCTGAGTCCTTTGCTGAGACAGTTAGCGACTGCTCAGACGCCTGCAGCGGCGGTCATTGGGCGAGTCCGCAAGGGGCAGCCCGGCAGAATTGCGATTTCCTTGCATGCGTGATAAAATACCTCGTGTACCGGATAGGTAGCGGGGGGAGGATAACAATGAGAGATCCAATGCATACTATGGCTACTTGTTTTGAACAAGTGGCTTTATTTTTTCCCGGCGGAGATCCCAAGCTTCAGGAAAGCTTCGAGCAGCGTGCTTACTATTTGGATTCAAGGAATTATGAGCGAGAACGGCTGGCAGATATCCTGAAAAAATATCACGAGGGTTTGGGAGCAAACAGAGAAACATTTCTGATGATTGAAGAGCTGAGACATAAGGAAACATTAGCAGTCCTTACCGGCCAGCAAGCGGGGGTGCTAACCGGGCCTCTATATACCTTATTTAAAGCCATAACTGTCATTCGGCTTGCTGAAGAGCAGCGAAAAAAACTGGGACGGCCCGTGGTACCTATCTTTTGGATAGCCGGCGAAGACCACGATTGGTTAGAAATACATAAGACGTTCTTTCTTAATTCTGAAGATAAGATTATTTCTTGCAGCCTTCCGGGTGATGGCGGAGGGAGATCAGTGGGACATCAGCCAGTTCCGGCCTGGGATACTATTGAGCAGCAGCTTTTCGATTTGCCGGAAGGCGAATTTAAAAAATACGTACTCCAGCATTGTCGTCAATTTCATGAACAAGCTGAGAATTTGACTCAATGGTTTGCTTTAACACTACAATGGCTGCTTAAACGATGGGGACTTATATTTTTTGATCCAATGTTGCCGGAATTCAAACAATTAGCGGCTCCAATGTATGAACAGATCATAAAAATATACGTTGATGTACGGGAAGCACTCACTCAAAGAACAAAGGCTTGGGTGGATCTTGGGTTTCAGGCCCAAATTCAGCCCCTGGGGGGAGAAGTAAACTTATTCCTGGCCAAACCTGAGCGCAGGGCGATTTTAAATCAAGGTCAAGGGTTTTATTTGAGAGGCTCGGATGAAATGTTGGATACCGATGAGCTCAACGCCTTGCTGAGGAAGAGTCCTGGAATGTTTTCTCCCAATGTTGTGACACGGCCGGTTGTTCAGGAGTTTTTATTTCCCACTTTAGCCTATGTTCCGGGGCCTGGGGAATTAAATTACTGGGCCCAATTGGGACAAGTATTCTCAACCTTTGGTTTTAATATGCCAATCTTATTTCCCCGTTTCTCGGGGGTGATCCTGACGCCTTCCTGGCAGAAAACCCTCAATCGAGAAGGCTTAACTTTAAGGGATGTATATCAGGGGCTTGAGGCTCACAAAGAACGCTGCCTTCGTGATCAGGATTCACTGGAGATAGACAACCGCTTACAGTGTTTAAGAGCAGCAATCGAAAAAGGTTATAAAGAACTGGAGCCTCTCGAGAAAATTCATTCGAATGTCCATGAGTTACTAACTCGTAATGAAGAGAAGGTAGGTTATCAAATAGAATACTTGAGAAAGAAGCTATGGCAGGCTCAACGAAAGAAATACGGCAGTGTTCTCAATCGCCTACAGAAGTTAGAAGCCGGAATCGCACCCAATAAGGAGAGACAGGAACGAGTCTTGAATCCACTCTATTTTGTAGTGTTATATGGAGAGGGTTTTATTGAGCGAATTGCGGAACTTCCTTTAACTGGCGATTTTCAAGAACAAGTAATTTTGTTATAATAGCTTTCAATTCATCTCAGGAACTTTGGTTTCTGAGATTTTTTTTTCATAGAATAGGGCGAATTTAGTTTATTATCCTAAATTTGGTTATGATATAAAAAAAGACGTTTATTGGAGTTGTTCTTAGTGCAGAAAAGGTTGGTCACATTTCTTTTAATTATCGGAATCTGTGGATTTTTGGCTCATGGATTTGGTTATAAAGGATTAAGTACTACGGGAAAAACTTTGTCAAAGGGGAATTCCCTTAATTCCTCATCCGAAGGTTTGTCCAATCCGGTGAACATCTTGCTCATCGGGACTGATCAGAGATTCGAGGAAACGAAATTCAATACAGATTCCATCATACTTGTGAGTCTTGTCCCCGAAACTCAGAGGATAAGCTTACTTTCTATTCCTCGGGATACGAGAATTTATCTTTCAGGGCATGGTTATGTAAAGATTAATGCAGTTGCCATGTTAGAAAATCTGGAGGCATTACAAAAAGTTGTGGAGGATTTAACCGGCGAAGAGGTTTCGGGTTACATTCTGACGAATTTCCAAGGATTCAAGAAAATTATAGATACCTTAGGCGGAGTTACTGTTGATGTAGAAAAAAATATGTATTATGAGACAGGGGACCAGGTAGATGGATACATTAACCTGCACAAAGGCATCCAGCGTCTTGACGGCGAGAAGGCCTTACAATATGCTCGTTTTCGGCATGATGCATTATCAGACATATCGCGGACAGCCAGACAGCAGATCGTGTTAAAGGCAGCGGCCAAAGAAATGTTCCAGCTCAGTACTTTGCCAAAATTGCCATACCTTGTTCCGGAGTTAATGCAATCAGTCCAGACAAATTTGCCTGCTAAAGACATATTTGCCTTAGCAAAGACAGCGGTCACTTTTAAAAGCTCGAATGTGATTTCTCAGACCTTACCGGGGACATTCCTAGAGGTTAACAGGATTAGTTATTGGCAAGTAGATCCTATGGAGGTTAAGAAAGTAGTCAGTAATTTGCAGAGAGGGATAACTACTGATCGAGTGATCGACAAAGAGCCGGTTGATTTGCTACGACCTACTATTCCAACTCCCGCTAAACCTATTCCTAAAGTTCCGGGCAACAGTCTGGATCCAAATGGGATTAATTCCACGGCATTTAGCGTTTTCGGTTCAGAGCAAACTCGCTCAGCTGAAGCCGGATCTGGAGGCTTGGTGGAGGAGGACACTATACCCACTGAAGAAATCGAAGGAGTAACCCCACTTAGAGAAGCGGGGTCTTAGAGGGGGATCAATATTTTGTTTACTTGGCAAGTCAATTTAGTGAAAAAATGCTAGACAATTTGGGACTTTGGGACTATTGACCTATGTGGTTTTATTGAAATTTCTGATATGGTAAAATAAAAGGCAATTTTACAAAAAGCGGGGAGAATAAAGATGCCAGAAGAAGTCGTACAGGGTAGCTCGCTCGAAGAAATTAAACAAGAGTGGGTCTCTAAGCTCAAACTTTCAGAAGAAGAAATCACTGTCGAAGTATTAGAAAAACCTCGTTTTCTCTCTAGAAAATGGAAGGTGCGATTAACCTGGAACGAAAAGATAGATCAAGCTCCCGAAGATTCTCATTTAATATCTACGCAAGTTACTCGAGTTGAGGATAAATATAAATTTATTTTTGGTGAAGGGGTTAAAAGATTTGCACCCTTTACACGGGCCGGAGAAGTCAATCTGAATGGTAAACTCCAGGACAAGCCTTTTTATGTCAACCAGGGTGATGAGGTGGAATTTTATCCTTATGAACAAAGCGGACAATTAACGTGGGAATTAGAAGTTCGTAAACAAGGATTGGTCGTTGCGGCGAAAGTAAAGCATGAACTACCGGGACGTTATCTGCTTCCGGATGAACTTCTGACCCAGGAAATTTTTGATTTAGCGCAATTTGCTCGTTGGGAGACCTTGTCCAACGGCAACAATGAATGGGACGAAGCAAAGTTGAATTCGGACTTGGATCAATTGAAGGTTGTCTATGGACGTCGACCTCAGTGCTGGACGGAGATTATGTCCGTTGAAGGAACCGGTGAGGTTATTGTGGCTGAAGCCACCCTGCCGGTTCCGCCACAGCACGCTAAGCTGGAAGACTTTGTGGGCGATCCTCAGAAAAATGTTGTTTCTGAGGATGATGATAAAATTGATTTCTTCGCTTCTAAAGTTAAATTGGTTGAAGAAGGGACTGTCCTTGCTCGCAAAATACCGGGAGAACCGGGAATACCAGGCAAAGATGTTTTTGGCAAAGAACTTGGTGCAGCTGCTGTTAAAGATTTTCAATTCCGAGTGAAGAAGAATGCTCATCTTACGGAGGATGGGCTTGAGGTGATCGCCTCATGCTCGGGACAGCCAGTACGAGTGGACGAAAAGACATATATGGTCGAAAATGTTTTTGTACAGAATCAAGATGTTGATTTGGCAACCGGGAGTATTGATTTTCCCGGAGATGTTTACGTTAATGGTAATGTTCAAGATGGGCTTCATATTTTTGCGGGAGGAAAAATTGAAATCAAGGGTTCGGTATCCCGTGCGGAAATAAGGGCTGAAAAAGGTGCTCAAATATACGGAAATATTATGGGCGGCAAGACCTTTATCGGAGAGAAATTTGTTGCTCGTTCAGAACTTCTCCGCACTTTGACCGATATGAAGGAACAACTAAGCAGCTGTTTGGCCAATACGGCTGCCTTGATAAAGGCATCAGGGGCGAGTAATCTAAAACCTGGCCAATGTCTGAAGCTGATTTTGGAAAAGCAATATACCAATCTCCCTAAACTGTGTACACGAATTGAGAAATTTATAATAGATCACAAAGATGACGATATGGTTTCTGAAGGACTCATTGTTACGATTCAAACAGCGAAACGGTTTTTAGTCGGTTTGGGACCTCTTGAACTACAATCGGTGCCGGCCTTGCAGCGAGTTGACCAAGCTTTGGGACAGTACGTAGAAAATATGTCAGTTGAGATTCCGGAAAAGATCACCCTTGAAGTTGCTTATTTGCAAGGAGCAAACGTTGAATGCGGCGGTTCATTTAAGTGTTCAAAAGGAATTTACAACTCTGAAATTCATATTGTGGAAGATGTCATCATTGAAGGCGTATGCCGGGGAGGGAAAATCTTTGCCGGAGGTAATGCTAAGATCAATGAATTAGGCGGCTCAGGAGTCAGTGCTACCTACGTTCAAATAGGCTCCGACAGTCGTCTTTCTGTGTCTTATTGCCATCAAAATGTGGTCGTGACCGTTGGTAAAGAAATTATACAAATCGAAGAAGATTGCAAACAACTGGAAATTTACCGAGAGAATGGTCGGGTTCAAGTCGAAAAACTCAAGGCGAATCCCATGTAATTTCAGATCGATGGTGACGCGGGCTGAGCGTGAAGCGGGGACGGTCCTTTTAACACAAATGTGTTAAAAGGACCGTCCCCGCTTCACGGCGCTCCCCCGCTTCACGCCTTTGACATTGATTGGGAATGCCGTTACACTAAAGAAAAATAATGAAAAGAGTGTTTAGAGAGGAAAAATTGAGATGGTATGTGTATGAAAGTTATGATTGAGTTAGAAGAAGCTAAGGAAATGGTTTTGAAGGCAACTAAGCCTGTGGAACATGAGATAATTTCCCTAGTCAATGCTTTTCAGAGAGTGTTAGCCCAGGATATAAGTGCGCCGATGGATATGCCTCCCTTTGATCGTTCTCCCTTGGATGGCTATGCTTATCAAGCTACGGGGTTAGAAGATATGCCTCTGCTATTAAGGGTAGTGAGTGAAATTCCAGCGGGGACTTTTTCAGAGCGAAGAATTATGACCGGAGAGGCTGCAAGGATCTATACGGGTGCACCAATCCCTCCCGGGGCAAATTGCGTAATACGCCAGGAAGATACGGAACGTGATGGTGATCAGATAAAAATCGCGCGTCCTCTAATGGCCGGCCAAAATGTTGTGCGCCGCGGAGAGGAGATTAAGGAAGGAGAACTTCTTCTAAAGCAAGGTTTTTATTTGACTCCCCCGGCGATTGGCCTCCTGGCAGCGGTGGGTTGGGATCAAATTACGGTATATAAACGGCCGCGCGTCGGTTTACTTTCTACCGGGTCTGAACTCATGGATGTTGGTCAGCCCCTGCTTCCTTCGAAGATCTATAACAGCAACAATTATACACTGCGCGGTATGCTTCAAAATGCCGGGTGCGAGGTTATCTCAATTCCTATTGTTTCCGATCAAATTGAAGATACATTAGCTGCTTTAGAAAAAATGGCAGATACAGATATGGTGATTTCAACCGGAGGAGCATCTGTAGGGAATTTTGATATTATGCGGCATGCTCTTGCCCAATTTGGATGCGAAATGTTTTTCTGGAAGGTCAATCTAAAACCCGGAACTGCTGCCTCTGTAGGGCTCAAAGGGCAGAAATTATTTTTTTCTCTTTCGGGAAATCCAGCTGCCGCCGCAGTAACCTATGAACTCTTAGTACGCCCGGCCTTGCGTAAGTTGGCAGGTCATTCATGTTTCGAGAATAAAGGGATTTTAGTCAAAATGGCTAATGGTTTTGCTAAGGGAGGAAGGCAACGGCGTTTTTTAAGAGCCAGGGCAGTGTTTAAAGACGGAGAAGTATGGGCGGATTTGGCGTCTGCCCAAGGATCAGGAGTTCTTCGTTCCATGATTGGCAGTCAACTGCTGGTAGACGTGCCGGCAAATCACGGTCCGGTGAATCCGGGAGAAATATTGCAGGCAAATTGGATAGAAGCTTGGGAGAATTAAAATGGACGAAACCTTAAAGAAAACTTTAACTCCTGTAATATCTATCGTCGGCGGTGGCTCTAATTCAGGAAAGACAACCCTACTGGAAAAATTAATTCGCGAGGCGAAGCAGCGGGGTTGGAGAGTAGGAACCCTGAAACATGACATCCATGGTTTTGATCTGGATCAGCCGGGCAAGGATTCCTGGCGGCATGCTCAGGCCGGGGCAGATATCGTGGCAATAAGCTCACCCCGAAAAATCGCAGTTATGGAAAGCGTCAGTGAAGATCAGCCCCTTGAAAAGGTCATTGACAGAATTCAAGGTGTCGATGTGATCTTTACAGAGGGTTATAAGTCAGGGGACAAACCAAAGATTGAAGTCTTCCGCTCATCGGTACACCAAAAGCTCTTTTGTCGGCCGGAAGAGCTGCTAGCTATTGCCAGTGATGTATCGTTTGATCTTGGAATTCCGACGTTTAGTTTAGACGATGCCTCGGGGATTTGTGATCTAATAGAGTCTCTCTATGGGATTGAAGTAAGATAGAATTATTATTCAGCGAAAGGACTTAAGGAAGAAGCCTTTTCAATAGTTGAGCTGACTTGGCTAGAAGGGGAAAGGCTAAGAGAGAAGAAAGAATATTAAACAGGGTATGAGCATTGGCCACCTGTCGAGAAAGACTTCCTCCCATTAGTTTAAGTCCTTCAGCCATGGGGCTGAGAAAAGGCAGAAACAGCAAAACACCAAAAAGGTTGAGCAAGACATGAAAGAGGGCCACTCTTTGCGCAGCTCTGGAACTGGCCAGTGCAGCAAAGACGGCGGTAAAACAGGTTCCTATATTAGCTCCGAAAATAAAGGCCAGTGCGGTGGGGAGAGTTATCCTGCCATTTTCCGTCAGTACCATGACAATCCCGGTTGTTGCGCTGGAAGAATGAAGCAAGGCTGAAAGGAGAGTTCCGGCAAGAACTCCTTTGAGATGGTTATCTCCCAGCTGCTGAAGAAACTGCCTGATGAATGGCTTGTCGGCGAGCGGTGCCATGCCCGCTTGAAGCATAGTTAGGGCAAAAAAGAGAAGGCTCAGACCGAAGACGGACAAAAAAAGATAGCGAATTCGATTGGGAATAAAGAGAAAGCCGAGGGCGCCTAGAATCAATAGGTAGGGGGTAACAGACTCTAAGGGGAAGGCAAGTAATTGCGTCGTGAGGGTCGTCCCTATATTGCTTCCTAGTATTAAGGCCAGAGCGTTTTCAAAGGGAAGCAGTTCGGCATCTACAAAGGACACTGCCATGACGGTTAAAGCTGTACTGGATTGCAGCAAAGCAGTACTTATTCCTCCGGTCCAAAAGCCCCGAAATGGAGTGGCGGTCATCCAAAGGAGGAATCTGCGAAAGTGGTGTCCCGCAAAGGACTGAAGCCCCTGCCGTAATTCCTTCATTCCCCAGAGTAAAAGGCCAAGTCCAATGGATAGGGTGATAAAGTACAAGGGATCACCTTCTTTCATAGAAAGGCACAATGCTAATTCGTTCATTGGCTTTAAGCACCGCCAATTAAAGTATATGAGAAGGAAAGACGACAAGAACTCTTTAGATAATTGGGATCAATTGGACACTTGGGTACAAGGTTTTGGAAAAGACATATTGAGAAACAACCTGCTAAAGAAAGACACATGAAATACAGTCTAAGAAAGCTGTAAGGGACCTTTATAAAAGGACGAATTCTTTCGGATGATTCGTTAACCGATTGCAGAAAAGATTGTATTAAAGTGACACTCCCTTGATGCCTGCATACCTTAACTTAAGAGGTGATGATATGCGAGTTCGTCAAGGGAGTGTTCGTGATTGGCCTTTTATGTATTCCTTGGGAAAAATAAATATACCGGATAGTGCTTCTCCGTGGCGCAAACAGCCCCTGGAGGAAACTCTTAAATACCGTGAAGCCGTTCTTAAAGGTTTTTGGACATGGATCCAACAGACCGGGTCAATTGTTTTTATTGCGGAGGCCACATCTGAGGATTATGAGGATTATATGGAAAGAAGTTCAAGTACAGAAGCTGATAGGAATCGGTCCATAGGGTATTTAGTCCTCCACCCTTCATCCCGGGAAGAGTTAACCGGTGTTTATCAAGGATGGATTATGGATTTTGGGGTATTGCCGGAATGGCGGGGTCAAGGAATTGGTAAAAAGTTGCTCAAGGCAGCTGAAGATTACTGTCGGCAGCATGATATCTCCTACCTTGGTCTGGCCTGCAGCACTCACAATGTTCCTGCTCTTCACTTGTACGAAAAATCCGGTTTCGTTGAAGAACGGAAGATTATGGTGAAATGTCTGTCATAAAAAAAAAGCTTGCGACGATTATTTCTTCGCCGCAAGTGAAGTAAAAGAGAGGAGTGGGGATTAAAAAAGAAAAACGTGAGACTAATTAAAGTGTATCCCGAGACGTTCTTGTTTATACAGGACTCGGGATATTTTTTGTACGATCAGACCCCTATGCCGCAAGGTAGCCATAGAATGGCAAGAAGAGACGTGTTTTCATAATCCCTGTGGTATAATATCCATATTGATAAGGGAAATTATAGCTCAACAAATAGGTTCAGGGAAACAGGAGGGCAATTGTGGAACAAAAGGAGCTTAGGGCATTCGTTCAAGCAGTTTTAGCTGAAACGTCAACGTTTGAAGGGTATGTGATTATGCGGGCCCAGTCTCGCCGGGAATGGAGTATGCGTTTAAGCAACGGCCGTTTGGAACGGGTTTCAACAGGCGAAGACCAAGGCTTTGGGGTCCAGGCTTTTACCAAGAGCGGAGCAACCGGCTTTGCCAGTTCAGATATCTTGGAGGAAGATGCGGGGCGTCAATTGGTGAAAAAGGCAATCCAGCTTGCACATAGAAATGAAACTCTGGGGACAAAGCCAAGTCGTCAGATTTGGGACGCTGCCCAGGTTTTAGCGGAAGAAGTCAATCCTGCGCAAACATCTTTGGGAGAAATCCCTTTGACTGATTTAGAAGAACTGGTTATGGCCTTGCACTCAAGGCTGAAGACGGCTCACCCTCAGGCGGTATGGCAGACTAGTTATCGACAGGCTGAAGAACTATGGTGTATCGGCAGAACCGACGGAACTCTTGTATCCTTCGCAGTTCCGAGAGCGGTACTGATGCATCAAGGCACAGTCCGAGCCGAAGGAAAAGCCCAAAGTACACTCATTCATCGCAGTGGCATGGATGCCATGATCCTTCATCAGGAAATGAAGGATCACAACCTGGAAGTAAAGGCTATAGACCGGGCCAAGTTTGCTCAAGCCGTGTGCACTGCTCCCCAGCTGCCAAGCGGTCATTATCCCCTCATTATAGATTATGGCTTGGCGAAAGGTTTGGCCCATGAAGCTTTTGGGCATGCAGTAGAATCGGATCATATGAACGAGTCAGTACTCGGCGAAAAGGGAAAACTACGGAAAGGCCTGCGGGTAGCGAGACCCGGTGTACATATTATTGATGGACCACTGCTTGGAGATTGGGCTTACCAACCCTACTCTGCCAATGGACTTTTGCGAGAAACGGTGACCATTGTGCGAAATGGTGTCTTGGAAGCCGGACTCGGAGATGTTTTCTCAGCTGAAGAAGCCGGCATGCCTGTGACCGGGGCTGGGCGGGCAGAAAGTTATGCCAATGTTCCATTGCCACGTATGAGTAATATTCGTTTGTTGGTGGATCGTCAACTTCCTTTACCGCCGGCGTTGTCTCTGATGGATGAAGTGAAGTCAATTCGCGAGATCCTCTTGAAAAACGATGAGTTGTCGGAAGGTGAGAAGAATCTGTTGTTATTAGGATATCGGGGCGGGCAGGTTAATCCTAAAACAGGAGACTTCGTTTTTCAATGTGATGGTATTATCGATGTCGCCGACCCTCAGCTGCCAATTTATCAACCCTCAATTTTTAGCGGGAAAATCCTCTCGGCTTTGGAGGCCATTAGGGGTGGTCTGGGTGAAGGTTGTTTCGACGCTATTGGAACTTGCGGTAAAGGCGGCCAATCGGTTCCTTCAAGCGGCGGCAGTCATCGTTATTTGCTTATGGATTCTGATCAGCAAGTCAGTTTGGGAGGAACACAGGGATGAAACTCGTTGCACAATTAGAAGAGCTATTCTACCAGTTTCAAACGGCACCTCAGGATGAGGCCCTGCGCTTATCCGCTTGGCGTATTTTAGTCAATGAATCGCAAGTAATCTCTTTGGGGATTAAGGATAATTCGCCTGGTGGGGTGTATACTCCGCCAAGTTATCGACAGAGAGAAAGCGGGGAAGTTTTCTTAGTCTGGTCCGATGGAACCTGCAGCGAAGCTTCGGTCCAGCTGCATCCTCATACGTCCTCAGAGTTTTGGATAGAGGAAATGAAACATTGGAAGCAAGCTTCTTATACTGATCCCGACGCTGCTCATATTCCGGCTCCTGAACCTTTACCCCTTGTGGCTGTTGAGGACGAAGCTCTTCGTAAAATTATCGAAGGAGATGATGAGGTCTTATTTGACCTTGCCAAACAGTGGCTTCAGGAAAAGCCGGAGAAGGCTAAAATGCAAGGCAGCATTCAAGCCGCCTGGGGATATAGGAATGTTCGAACTTCCTCAGGTCTTGCGGTAACGTATCAACAATCTCAATTTGTTTCCTGGTTTTCCTTCGACAGCTTAGTCGGAGGCGGGTTTGCCAAGCGAAGGCTTATTCGTCCGGAAGAGCAGAAAAAACTATGGAATCAAACCGTCCAACGGTATGAAGCCATGAATAAAGAGGCGGCCGATGTAACTCCTGAAACTCAGGTGATTTTTGCTCCTGCACTGACCGGGGAATTTTTGGGCCAATTTATTGTACCCAATTTTTCCGGCGAGCGGGTGATGGAGGGACAAGGAGCATTTTCTCAGGATAATTTTCAAAAGCATAAAGAAGTATTTCACCCCCAGTGCTCCCTGACGATAGATCCTCTGCGGCCTCTTGAATTGGGGTCGTATCTGGTGACCTCGGAGGGAGTGCCGGCCAAGCGGACGTCCCTGGTGCAAGAGGGAAAACTTCAAACTCCTTTTCTCCGAGTCAAAGATTCTGTTCGTTGGGGTTTAAAACCGACAGGGCTGCCCCAAGGAGCATCGGGACTATATCTTGAGTATAGCGTTGAAGATTCATGGGATAAAATCTTGTCTACCGTAGAGGATGGTGTCTTAATTTTATCGGTCCTGGGATTACATACCCAAGATGCAGTGGCGGGATCCTATTCTCTCAGCGCGCCTCATAGTCTGCGAATTTTAAAGGGACAGATTGTGGGGAAAGTTGATGTGAAATTATCAGGGAATTTTTTTAGGGATCTGGCGGCAGCGACGACTAAGGCAGCTCGGTCTGACCTGAGTTTGCATCCCTACCTTCTGTTGAAGACCGGGGTGCAAAAGCTATAAAGACGCGAGAGGGGGGAGTAAGAGATGTTAGATTTACATGTGCATCTTCTGGGGCATAATGATCGTGAAGCCAATCAGGAAAATATCCGGGCATTTTTAAAGGAAGCCTCCCGCAAAGGATTAAAAGAAATAGGATTTGCTGATCACGATTATTACTGGGACCAGATGAATTTTCCTTTGATTCGAGAAGTGGCCCGAGAATTTCCGGGGTTGGAGGTTCGAATCGGCTTGGAGGCGGAATACCGTCCGAATGAAGAAGATAGAATTAAAAACTTGCTGAGTCAATATCCCTTTGATTTTGTAATAGGGTCTGTTCATGAAATTGGGGGCTGGGCCTTTGATTATCCGGAAGAGGAACCTATGCATCGCCAAAAGGAAGCGGACAGATTGTACCGGGACTATTTTGACTTGGTAACAAGGGCTGCTCAAAGCGGCTTATTTACGACGATAGGCCATTTCGATCTTATCAAAATTTTTGGGATCAGACCCACTTCAGATATCTTAATCCTTGCCGATGAAGCCTTAACTGCGGCAGCTGAGCAGGGGCTGGCTTTAGAAGTTAATACCAATGGACGCTACAAGCCTGTTCGGGAATTCTACCCGGAAAGACGGCTTATGGAAGAAATTAAGCGAAGAGGGATTGACTTCACACTGGGGTCGGATGCTCATAGTGCAGAAATTGTTGGCCGGGACCTTGATGAAGCGATTCTTATCCTGCGTCAGATCGGAGTAAGAAACGTTACGGGGTTTAGGGGCTTCGCTAAAGTAAACTATACCTTGGAATAGGGGGGAGGTGCCTTGTCTTATTCGCTTAATGAAAAATGGCTAATTGAAGAAGGTGCCGCACAGGCCTTAGTGAAACTCTTAAACAGCCAACAAGGAAAAGAGTATAAGATTGTTCAGCATGCGGACCGGCCGGATATAGTAATCGAGAATCTACAGGACGGCAGCCGTTTAGGAGTCGAAGTTACGCATCTCTTTTACGATTCCGAAGAAGCGAGAGCGATATTTGGCAGGTCACATGCTCAGAGTCATCCTCCGGAATATATTGAAGAATATATCCGGCGGTTGAATGCCTTGCTTCAGCAAAAGAGCGAAAAGGCAAAGGGGTACTGTCACCAAGATCCTTTAGCTCTTTTGATTCGAGTAGTATCTCCAATCTTTCACATGTTGGATTTTGAACTCTATGCTTCCAGAATCATTGTCCCGCCTTCCGATTTCAAAATAATCTGGTTGCTGTTCTATGATTTTCGAGAGCGCGATTGGACGCTGCTTGAAAGGCTGCGCTGACGACCCAATTCGCTGAGCATAGACTGCGCTTTCCGGTGCAACACTACAGAGTGTAGTGCTTTGTAAAGGAGAGATGTCCATGCCTTGGATGGAAATAGAAATTAATCCTCAATCAGATTGGAATGAAGAAGGTCTAGAGGATTGGACCTTAGCCCTAGGGGCTTTTCTGACAGAAAAGGGAACTGAGTTGAAGCCTGAGATCCGAAGGCTGCCTGGATTTAACATAGTTCATATGGGCGAGGAAGGAGCCGGGGCCCTGACGCTGCACAACGCAGAACGGCTTGTGCTTATTGATGGTATAGAGCTTAAAGGGGCATCTGATTTCGATTTTGCCCGGTTTGTCATCCGATTTGCGGGGCAAATGGGTGCAGTGGGAGTTTGTGCCTCGATTAATAGTTCGGCTGAACGGCATTTTTGGGAACAAATTGGCGGAATCTTGCGGCCGGATCCGGTTTCTCTGGAGGGGAAAATAATTCGAGACAAGGTAAGCATCCAACAACTTATTAAGTTTTTCTTGCTTGTTACCTATGAGGAGGAACCGGTCTTATGTCTCGAACCCATTACGGTTAATTGTCACGCGCCGGGAATCATCAGCCTAGCCCAACGTCGCTTGGAAAAAATGTATGGCGGAAACCCTTTAGGGTTTGCCAGTTGGAGGGCGGTACACTGTCCTTGGACAATTACCCAGGATCAATGGCAGGACTTGTTAGCTTACAGCCGCTTACAGGCTTTTGATCTCTTAGAGGAACTGGTTCTTAATAGCTTGTGATTTTAGAGATAAGTATTTGTTTCGAACCGCAAATTTATATATAATATTGACAATCGTTTAGAGGTAAGGAGATAGGAGGGGTTAAGAAATGGCAGCTCATGATTTGGCCCGTGAATTGGCCCGTACACTCAAAGAATCCGCTGAATTTAAGCAGTTCTACAAATCAAAGGCGAAAGTTATGAGTGATGAAAATAATCATAAGATGGTTAAGGAATTCCAATTGAAACAATGGGAGATTCGTGAAGCACAAATGTTAGAGAATGAGGTCAGCGAGGAAAAGCAGCAAGAGCTTGAACGGTTATATAGTCTGTTAAGCATTAATCCGGCGGCGAGAGAGTATCTGGAAGCTGAGTTTGAAGTGTCCCGAATGGTTAATGATATCCAGAAGATCATTGGAGAAGCCATTCAAGATGCCATGCCCATAGGCTTTGAAGATATGACCCCCTGAAATTTGCCATTTTGGTTTGCTTAAACTTTACGGGATTCAAAGAGGGTGTCAGAATGAAAATTGGAATGGTTTGTTACCCGAGTTATGGAGGAAGCGGAGTTGTCGCTACAGAACTTGGATACGCACTGGGTGAGCGAGGTCATGAAGTCCACTTTATCTCTTCGTCTCGCCCTTTTCGCTTGCATCGCTATCACGAACAACTCTTTTTTCATGAAGTAACCGAAGTTAGTTATCCCTTGTTTAAAACGGCACCCTACACGTTGCTGCTCGCCAATAAAATCGTCGAGGTTGCCAATTACGTTGGACTGGATGTTATCCATGCTCATTATGCTATTCCCCACAGTATTAGCGGCTATTTGGCCGTCCAAATGATGACAAGGCCTTTGCCTTTGGTTACGACCTTGCATGGGACCGATGTTACCTTAGTTGGAGCCCATGAAGAGTTTTTTCAATTGACGCGCTTAGCCCTGAGAGCCAGTGACCGTCTAACTGCCGTTTCTCACGCTCTTGCCCAGGAAACGGTAGAAACCTTTGGCAAAACAGATCAGAAAATTCACGTTATTCACAACTTCATTGATCCCAAAGTATATTTTTCTCTGGGTTGTTCGGCTGGACGGTGCAGAAGGCATTTTGCCCCGCATGGAGAAAGGATTTTAGCGCATATTTCCAATTTCCGAGAGGTAAAAAGGGTGGTTGATGTCGTTAATATCTTTGCTCAGGTGGAGAAAAGGATAGAATGCCGCCTTTTGCTTGTGGGGGATGGACCTGAAATGAGCCGGGTCGAACGGGAGGTACTAAGACTAGGATTGGTAGGGAAGGTTCAATTCTTAGGCAAACAGGAGAGTGTTCAAGAGATTCTCCAGATGGTGGATGTGTTTCTTCTCCCCTCAGAGCAGGAAAGCTTCGGGTTAGTAGCCCTTGAGGCAATGGCTTGCGGTGTTCCGGTGGTAGCCAGTCGAGTCGGGGGATTGCCCGAAGTCGTGCAGCATGGAAGGACAGGCTTTCTTAAAGATGTCGGAGATATCCAAGGGATGAGTGAAGCGGTCCTAGAACTGCTCTCCGACGAATTGCTATATAGGAAATATTCCGAACAGGCTGTCCATTGGGCACGAGAAATGTTTCCGGTGGAGCGGGCAGTCCGGGAGTATGAAAAAGTATACGAAAGTGCAGTTGCAGTTCCGAGGGTGATTTGAAGTAAACGATGTAAGGATAAGAACACGGACCGGAATAGATTTTGAAAAAGGGAATTATCGCGATTCCTAATATAAAAACGGGGAGGTCCAGGTGCAGATGACTCTAGATCAGTTTGAAGATGCATTAGAAGAAGTAGGCTATATCACTGAACGAGATGACCGGATCGCACTTACTGCATACCTAGCCGCAGAGCTGGGGAAACCCCTTTTGATCTCAGGACCGGCGGGTGTGGGTAAGACGGAAATTGCCAAAGTTCTCAGTCAGGTTTTAAAGGCGCCTTTGATTCGTTTGCAGTGTTATGAAGGGTTGGATGAAACGAAAGCTCTTTACGAGTGGAACTATCAGCGGCAGCTTCTGCGGATTCAAATGAGTCGGGAAAAACTAGAAGAGGAAGATTTGTTTTCCCAAGAGTATTTACTGCCAAGACCATTGCTGCAAGCACTCTTGAGTCCGGAGAAGAGTGTTTTGTTAGTGGACGAAATCGATAAGACGGATTCAGAATTTGAGGCGTTCCTGTTTGAATTATTAGGGGAATTTCAAGTATCAATTCCTGAAATGGGTACCATTAGGGCTAAAGAGCGTCCTCTGGTTGTCTTAACCTCCAATGGCGAAAGGGAGCTTTCCGACGGGTTAAAGAGACGGTGTGTCTTTCTCAATGTCGCCCCGCCATCGGTGAACAAAGAAGTTCGTATTCTACGCAAAAAAGTTCCGGATTTACCGGAACGTTTGGCTTTGGAAGTGGCCCGTGCCGTTCATATTCTGCGTGAAAGGCTTTCTTTGAATAAGGTTCCCTCAGTTTCAGAAACTATGGACTGGGCCAAGGCGCTGCTGGTTATGGGGAAAACCGGTTTGGATCCTGCATGGGTAGAGGCTACTTTGACCTTATTGTTAAAGAGTCAGGATGATGTAGAACTATTTTACCGTGAGATGGGGGCAGAGCGTCTTCTCTTTGAATCGAGCAAACTGGGACAAGCGGAAAGGCATGCTCATGGAAAATAAGGTTGAGAGGGCAAGTGAATTAGATCGTCATCTAGTAGAATTTGCTCAATTGTTGAGATCGTTAGGATTAAAGATTAGTCCCTCGGAGATTTTCGATGCCTCCCGAGGGTTAACTTTGGTGGGGATGGCGGATAGGAACGAGGTAGAGGCCGTACTGCAGGCAACCCTTGTCAAGAATGTCCGCCATATACCTGTATTTAAAGAGGCCTTTCGAGCCTATTTTGCCAGCCTGGAACAAAAAGAGACTTGGCAGAAGGAAACCGCAGAGAAAGCTAACCAATGGAATGAACAAATGGAGAGCGCGAGGCAAGAATTGCGTTTTCAGGGAAATGAACTGGAGATAACTGAAGAACAGCGGGCTGTTTATGCAAGTCTTCCTGAAATAGATAAACAGCGTCTCAGAGATTTTTTGGAAAAATCCTCAAAGGGAACTAAAAGCGGGATTCCGGTTGATCATACGTATCAGCCTATGGTTGAACGGGTTTTGCGTGGATCCCTGGAATACTGGCGAAAAAAATTGAATGAAGAGGAACCGATTCTCGCTCCCGGTTCTACAGACGGTGTTTTTTCTGAAGTTGAACGCGCTTTACGGGAACGAGAGGCTGAAGTTTTAAGTCGGGATTTAAAAAAAATATCTGCGGAGGAATGGCCTGAAGTAACTCGCCTAATTCATCGTCTTAGCAAGCGGCTGGCCGGTAAGGTAACACGGCGTTATCGTGCGGATCGACGGCGGGGCGGCTTGGAAATGCGTTCAACGCTGCGGAGAAATTTACGGTATGGTGGAGTGCTTGTTAAGCGGAGCTACCGCAGACGCCGCCGGGGAAGACCCAAAATTGTCCTGCTCTGTGATATTTCGGGGTCCATGCTTAAATATACCGAGTTTATTTGGCAATTTGTTTATGGCCTATCCAACGTAGTGAACGGGATCAAAACCTTTGCCTTTGGCGAAGCTCTCGTTCCTTTGTCAGGGAAATTGAAAAAAGGACAAACTTTTGAAGAACTGGTTAAAGAGACTTTGAAAATTTCTGGAAAAGAATGGGGAGGAGGAACAAATTTCGCCAATGCCTTGCGAAGTCTCCACCAAACATTTCCAGAAGTTCTTTCTAAGCAAACACTCTTATTAATCGTCAGTGACGCCCAGACTTTAGAGGGAGAAAAGGCAGCGTCTTTATTAGAGCAAACCGGACGCCGTGTCCGCGAAATATTGTGGCTGAATACTCTTCCGAAGCGTCGTTGGCAGGAAACTCCTTATGTCAAAGCATTTCTTCCATTCTGTCAAATGTTTGAATGCTATACTCTGGGTCATTTGGCTCAGATTATGAACCAACAATTCTGAACACTTAGTGTTTATTATTCAGGCAAATAGAGCATACTATATATGAACTATTTGTTCTCAATTACACAAAGTGAGGGAAGAAAAATGTTAGAAAAATGTAGAGCCTGTGGTTTTGAACACGAAGATTTGGAACATGTTCTTTTTCGAAGAAATCATGTGAGTAATCGGGTTTTGCCTTATTGCTCGCATTGTATGCGTCGATTATACCAAGTACCTTACCGTCCGGATCGAGATCTATAATTTAGAAATAAATTATAGATTATGCCCTGAAATATTGTTTTTATGCTTGCCTTTTTTCTTTAGCTTTGGTATATTGACTTTGAAGTTGGAGAAAAAGGGGATGTAATTCATGGCATATGTTATTAGTACCGATTGCATTAGTTGTGGAGCTTGTGAAGGAGAATGCACAGTTTCTGCAATTAGCGAAGGCGACGATAGATACGTTATTAATGCAGATCTCTGTATTGATTGCGGTTCCTGCGCCAGTGTCTGCCCGGTCGGAGCGCCAAATCCAGCTTAATTAATCTGGAACGATTCAGGTTCTCAGAAGGAGAGTTAATGCTCTCCTTTTTCATTGACAAAAAACTTACATTAGTTTAAAATCTAATTAAAAGTTATTATAAATTACAAAGGAAGGGGGGTTTATCATTGGATGCGATAGAAATTCTCAAGCAATTAAAGGATAAAGGTGTTCGCTTTACACCCCAGAGGCAGGCGATTTTAGAATTTCTCCTTGGCACCACATCCCATCCCACGGCTGATGAGATTTACCATCATGTTAAAGCGAAGTTTCCTGGAGTGAGTCTGGGGACTATTTATAATACTTTAAACATGCTCAAAGTCCATGGACATCTTCTTGAATTGTCTTACGGGGATATGTCTAGTCGCTTTGACGGTAATCCTCAAAACCATTATCACATTGTCTGTTCCAAATGCGGTAAAGTAGTGGATTTTCATCGTCCCCTCATTGATATCGCTCAGGAGGCGCAGGAAAAGTCCGGGTTTACCATTCTTGGACACAGATTGGAGCTCTATGGGATCTGTCCTGAGTGTAATAAGAGTGAAATGCTGAACTAAACAATCGGTTTGGGAAGTGTAATTAAACCCATTGGCAAAGGTGGCTATGCTGCTAAATGTCAAGTGGGTTTATTTTTATAGAGGCAAGGGTTTTTAATGTTTTGCACGAATATAAAACGGTAAAAATCTTCTAGGTTTTAAGGAGCGATTATGTTTAATCGGCGCATTATTATTTTTTTAACTGTCTTTGTTTTGTTAATTGGTCTGCTCTGGTGGAACTGGAGTAATCCGGCAGGCATATCTCTTCAAGTGAATCATAATGTGATAAGTTCAAGCCGTTACACGCAAACTTTAAATGGAACCTGGGATCGATTTTCCTCTCTGCGCCAGGCCTGGACCACTGAATCCGAACGTGTCCAAGGGCAGAATAATCAATCCCTGTTAACCGGAGGGCGTCCCTTGACGATGCCTTCAAGTGAAATGTTTTCAATAGGGGCAAAGCGTTTTCGCGTTCCTTCAGAATGGACTTCCAGGACTATGCTCTTGACCTTGAAAGGGGTGCAAGGGCATGCGGCTATTTACTTAAATGGAAATTCCAGCCCTGAAAAAATCGGCGAATTTGAGGGGAGCGGCGGGACTGATATTGTAGAAATACCTCCTAAAGCGTTTCGCTACGGCGCAGACAATATTTTAATTGTTGCACTTTCCGCAAGCAGCCAGCAAAGAACTATGATATTTGGTTCAGCTTGGCCGGAATCCGGCCGAATTACCGGGGATGTCAGTTTGGAAGCCGTTGTTGAAACGACGTTGACTGAGCCGCAGCTAGGTGTCACTTGGAATGGAACTACTGCTCAAATTACGATTAAGACAGACCTGTGGCACCATGGTTTTACCTCAGACGGACCTTGGACGGTTTACGGAGTACTCTCTGATGGCTCGGCAGGTGTCGCCGAGCAGACGATCACGGTTCAGTCTCAGAATAATGGGGATCACCAACCCGTTTCTCTCAGCTTTACGGTACCGGATGCCCGGCGCTGGACTCCTCAATCTCCCTTTCTCTATCAGCTTCATTTAACGGTGACAAACAATATGGGAGATATTGATGATTTAGCAATCCCTATAGGTCTGCGAACTATTGCTTTTTCCTCCGGTAAATGGGTTTTAAACGACCAAGTGCTTGCCATTAAAGGAGAGGCTTTAACTCCTGATGAGGAATATAAGATTCGTCACGCCGGTCCGTTGGATTCCTGGCTGAAAGGCGAACAAAGCAAAGGAATTAATCTGATCTATTTCATTGGCCAGTATCCTGACGACCTTTGGTTGGAGGCTGCTGATCGCACAGGGATGGGTATTTGGGCTGAGCTGCCTGTTGCCGGAGTTCCTTCCGGACGTCTTCCTAAACTGGGGGATGTGTTAAAGGATCCTTCGCAAAAGATGATCCATCCTTCTCTTTGGGCTTGGACTGTGAGTAAGGGGTTGGATTCGGATTCAGCGGCTCAGGCCTTTTCCCGGCAAGCGGCTGCAGAGGTTCAACCCGATCTGGCATTTGCCATTAAGACCAAGCCAAGTTCGATGACCGGATTACCCGATGGGCAGTCGCTGGCTATACAAGGTGATAAAATCGGAGGGGCCTGGGGAGAGGTTGAGGCAAAAGCAGCGAGCCTGACCAAACCTTCTTGGCAAAAGGAATCCCTAATTTCAGGATTCTGGGCCTTGTTGATGATCTTTTTAACTTGGATGAATATCCGATCGGTCACTTGGCGTTACAAAGAGATTGGAACTGCTAGGCCGCGAAGGCGTTTGCGCACGGCCTGGCTGTGGAACGGATTGCTTGTTTTAGCCCGGGAAGGGTTAATTGGCGGGTTAATCACTTCGCTTTTGTATTACATTCCAACAAACTTTAGTCCTTGGTTCGTCCATTTGTGGCCGGGAGTTGAGTTGCTGCAAGTGCAGTCCCCTTGGCTGATATGGGGGGTGCTGAGTATGCTGGGAATGCTGCTAAGGTTGCTGCAGGTCGGTATTGCATCTCCGCGTATGCCGAATGCTCCTCATGTCTTGGGCGTCCTTTTTTGGCTCGAACGACGCTATTATTTTGCGGTGATCGTTGCTTTTGCTTGGGCAGCGCTGCCTTGGGGAATTCCAGCCTATATTCCTTTGCTTGCCTACTTTGTGTTCAGCTGCTTTCTGTTCCCGCTGCGTGTCCATGACATCCATCGGGTAGGGGGGCATTACCTGCCATTCATCTTGGTTCCAGGAATTATTGTGGGTTTTATTTTAATCTGGGGAGCAGTTCACTTCGCTGATGGGATTTATTTGTGGCATTTGCTGCAGAACTTAAATTTATTATCAATGCTAAAGTCTCTTTTTTAATGAAATTCATTTACAATCTAACTCTGTAAGACTTTAGTGAAAAGACAGTGATTGTTTCTGGGTTTGTGTTATGATTAATAACATATGGCAATTAAATGGAAAGGGGTTGAGTCATTGAAAAATGTCGAGTTTAAACCTAACTTCTTAGTCTCGGGAGTCGGCAGTGTTCCTCATATTAAGGGCGAAGAAGCTTTATCTTTAATCTGGTCGAATATTCCGCGTGCACCTCATTGGCCTCAACTTCCCGGTCTGGGGGATGAAAGTTCTTTTGTTGCCCAATATCTTAATGCTTTGTTCACAACGAGGGTTGTTGAAAATGTTAGTGTCCCGAAATTTCAAACCGAAGCGGCAGATTGGATGGAGCGAATGACTTCTTTCTATGAGCTTTATTTGAGAGCTCAGGAAGGGGACGAAGAGGCCCTGCAAAATTTTGGCTTTAACACGTCGAGCGGGGAGGGGTTCGATTTATTTTGCCGGGACTTGGAAGAGAGGGGTACTCGCAAGGCAGTGCTTCTAAAGGGTCAGCTTAGCGGTTCGTTGACTTTAGGAATGCAGATAACAGATCATAACAGAAAGCCCTGTTATTATGATGAAGTTCTGAGGGATATGCTGGTCAAGAATCTGGCAATGCATGCAGAGTGGCAGACGAGACGACTCCAAGCCTTTGGTCTGCCGGTGCTGATGACCATCGATGACCCTGGCCTTTATGCCTTTGGGGCCTCGACTCATGTCACACTCGACAGAACGCAGCTTATTGACGAATTGAATTCTATTGCCGATGGAATTCTTCGGCAAAACGGAATCCCTGGTGTTCATGTCTGTGCGGGAATGGATTGGACCTTGGTTTTTGATTCTAAGATTAACGTTGTAAATTTCGATGCTTATGGTTTCATGACGAGTATGATGGTTTTAGCGGAGTCCGTTGCAGAATTTCTGGAACGCGGGGGGGTTATCTCCTGGGGGATTGTACCTACCAGCAATAAAGCCTGGGAGGAAAATGCTGAGAGTATCAAAAGACGTTTGGACGGAAATATCAGAGAACTTGTCAAACGAGGCGTGGATGAGTCCAGGCTTCGGCAGCAGAGCATGATCACGCCGAGCTGCGGAGCAGGGACCTTAAGTAAAGAATTGGCTGAACATATCTATAAATTATTATCCGAAATCGGAACTCTTTAAAAAGGGCGAAAATACGATCTTTGAAGGGGAGTCAGGTAAATGTTGACAAAAGAGATGACCGTAGGGCAAGTATTGAGATTATATCCGCAGACTGTTCAGATTTTTCTGCAATTAGGCATGCATTGCTTAGGTTGCCCTTCATCGTCTACGGAAAGTTTGGAAGGTGCAGCTTTAACCCACGGCAAAGATCCCGATAAGTTAGTTGCTCAGCTTAACGAAGCAATTGCGGATTAACTTAAGACATTTTGGACAAATTTGATAGAATATCAGAAATAGATGACTTTTAAAAAGCATCTATTTTCTTTTATTTAAGACTTGTTTCTTTATGCTTTCAAACGGCACTAAGAATGAATAGAATAAGCTATTTTCAAGAGTTAAAATCTAAATAATTCTGGAAGGGATATACAAAAATATTTTTAAAAATAAATAACAAGCGATTTATGGTACATACACAATATAACTAATCATCCATATATTGTTATTAGTCGAAGAGAAATATCAAATGTATCGTTATTCATCTAAGTCGCTAAAAGGAGGAAATTAAAATGGAATTACGTTCCGTTGCTTATAATCCCGCGCTTGGAATGGCAGGCATGACACCGGATGCACAAGGAATGCAAGGAATGCAAGGAATGCAAGGAATGCAAGGAATGCAAGGAATGCAAGGAATGCCGGGTATGCAAGATATGCAAGGCATGCCAGGAATGATGGGTGCCCAAGCAATGCCAGGAATGATGGGTGCCCAAGCAATGCCAGGAATGATGGGTGCTCAAGCAATGCCAGGAATGATGGGTGCTCAAGCAATGCCGGGAATGATGGGTATGCATCAAGGAATGTATCATGTCGATCCTTGCTGCCCAATGCCCTGTCCGCCGCTTCACGGGGAGGCTATGATGCAACATGTTGCTATGCCGGAACCTACTCCAGCCCATGAAGTTTATGTGGTTAAAAAAGGTGACACTGTTTATAAGATTGCCAAACGTTATGGGACCACAATGCAGGCGATTATTCTGGGCAATGACTTGCGCAATCCAAACTTAATCTATCCTGGACAAATCCTGTTTATCCCTGGAGCTTCTGCTTACTAATTATTTCAGAAATTCTTGTTTAAATCTAGAACTAAGATCTAAGGACTTTGTAAAAACTAAACTCGAAAAACCCAAGTGGGTGCAAATAGCAAAAGGCGTTCTCACATCACTATCAAATTATAGTGGAGTGACAACGCCTTTCTTTAATGATTAGGCAAACAAAAGTGGGAATGAAATGAAGGGGCCAACAAGTTTTGGAAGATCCCCTTGGTATACATGAGATGTATTCAGAGAATAGTATATTGCGGATGATTTTGTTGTCGCTATTGACGGTTAATGCGATATTGTTACATATAGCAGGGAAAATGCAAGGGAAAGTCGAAATAACTATGAAAAGATCATGGAAGGAGTGTGGGCCGATGTCTTATCAGGTAGGTATTCTTGGCGGCGGGCCAGGTGGATATGTTTGTGCTTTAAAGGCCGCACAATTAGGTTTATCTGTTGTGCTGATTGAAGGCGAACGGTTGGGAGGGACTTGTTTAAACAAAGGGTGTATCCCGACGAAAGCTCTCGTTAAAAGTGCAGACCTTTGGCGCGAAGTTCAACAAGCGGAAGAATTTGGTTTAATCTTAGGAGAAAAACGAGTAGATTATGCCAAAGTAATGGCTCGCAAGGATCAAGTGGTCAATACCCTTGTTAGTGGGGTAGAAAAATTAATGAAGGCTGCCAACGTCCGTGTGATCAAAGGCTGGGGTGAGTTTAAAGAACTTGGCAAGCTTGATGTAGTGACAGACTCAGGGTCCGAAACAATCCAGGTTGATAATGTAATATTGGCAACAGGTTCAGTCCCTATGCGTATTCCAATTCCGGGTGCCAATCTTCCTGGTGTTGGAACCAGTGATGAACTTCTAAGTGAGCCTGATTTGCCGGAGCGCCTTGTTGTCATAGGCGGAGGGGTCATTGGCTTAGAATTCGCCTCTGTTTTCCAGGCCTTTGGCGTAAAAGTAACTGTGGTGGAGATGCTTCCAACCCTCTTGCCGACTATTGATGAGGAAATTCCTAAGCGCTTAAGCCCGCTGCTAAAACGCAGCGGAATGGAGCTGCTTACGAAGACGGCTGTCAAAGAGATTCGCCAAGAGGGTGGCAACCTTATTGTTCAAGTTGAAGATGTTAAAGGAATTAAGGATATTCCGGCAGACCGTGTTCTCTTATCCACGGGACGCAAACCTAATTTGCAGGGTATTGATACGGATAAACTGGGTTTAGAGCTAGAAAGAGGAGCGATTAAAGTCAATGCGCAAATGCAGACAAACCTTCCCCATGTTTATGCCATTGGGGATGTTATTGGAGGAATTATGCTGGCGCATGTGGCTTCAACCGAAGGAATTGTTGCAGCAGAACATATTGCTGGACATTCTGTTGCTATGAGTTATAAGGCTATCCCCAGCGCGATCTTTACTCATCCGGAAATTGCTGCGGTGGGGTATTCGGAGCAAGAGCTTAAGGCTTCAGGTATTGCCTATAAAGCGAGCAAATTTCCGTTTTCAGCTAATGGCAAGGCCCTAGCTCTGGGCGAAAGCGTTGGTATGGTTAAAATTCTGGCGAATGAGATGGGAATTGTTGTAGGAGCAACTATCATGGGGCCCCAGGCCAGCAGTTTAATTGCGGAATTAGGAGTTGCTGTTGAGAAAGGGCTTCACGCAGAAGATATCGCTCGGACTGTCCATGCCCATCCGACACTTCCTGAGACCATCATGGAGGCTGCACACGGGATTGCTGGAAAACCACTTCATATGGTATAAAAGACTCTTGCATTTCTGACGGAACGATCAAAGAATGAAAGTGGTGCTTTAGCGATACATGCCTTACACTGCTTGCGAATGAGGCTCGTTTTGCTGGGATCAGACAGGAGCAGACAGGAGGGACGGTTCTTCTGTCTCACATAAGAAAAAAAATACGTTTTAGACTCTAGGGGGCGGTTTTCGAGAAGTGAGTACCGTCCCCTTTGTTTTACCCTTTGTCTCAGACAGGCGGGACTTTATTCCTGTTTTTTAATTTTCTTTGGAAATCTTTCGTTTCAGAGCAGGAAAATCTTTTTGGATGGAGAATAGTGGGATGAAGTGGGGTAAAGTGGGGCGAAAAAACATGTTCATGGGGGAGTACATCCATACAATTGATGGAAAAGGTCGGTTAATTATACCGGTTAAGTTCCGCGAGGCTTTAGGAGAACAATTCATTGTTACTAAAGGCTTGGATCATTGTTTGTTTGTTTACCCCGTCGCCGAGTGGAATGTGTTGGAACAGAAACTTCGCGCTTTACCATTTACCCAACCCGATGTCCGAGCCTTTGTCCGTTTCTTTTTTTCCGGGGCGACAGAATGTGAATTGGACAAGCAGGGCAGAATTCTATTACCTGCAAATTTACGCGAATATGCGCAATTGGAAAAGGATTTAGTTCTTGTCGGGGTGTCAAGCAGGGTAGAAATTTGGAGTCAGACACTCTGGACAGACTATAGCCGGCAAGCGGAAGATGCTTATGCCAGTGCAGCCGAATCCTTGGTACAGCTGGGTATATAGAAAGGAACGGGTTATTTTGGACTTCCAGCATGTTACGGTGTTATTAAATGAGACGGTGGATGGAGTAGTGACCGATCCCTCAGGGATCTATGTCGATTGTACCCTCGGTGGAGCCGGACACAGCCAGAGAATTTTAGAAAGTCTTAACCCCCGTGGAAGGTTGATTTGTTTTGATCAGGATGAGCATGCCATTCGACACGCGCAAGAGTTATTCAGCGGGGATGAACGTGTTCTTTTGGTCAAGAAAAATTTCGAGAATTTGGAGAAGACTTTAGAGGAATTGGGCCTCCAGCCTGTCCAAGGTATTATGTTTGATCTGGGAGTTTCATCTCCTCAGCTGGATGAAGCTGAGAGGGGTTTCAGTTATATGCAGGATGCGCCTCTCGATATGCGTATGGATGCTCAAAATTCAATGACAGCGAAAGAGATCGTGAACACTTGGCGTGAAGAAGAATTGGCTCAGATTATCTGGAACTACGGTGAAGAACGGTGGGCCAAACGTATCGCACAATTTATCGTCCAAAAACGTCAGGAGAGACCTCTGGAAACCACAGGAGATTTAGTCAGCGTCATTAAAGCGGCGGTTCCTGCTGCGGCCCGGCGAGATGGTCCTCATCCTGCTAAACGGACGTTTCAAGCGCTTAGGATTGCTGTCAATGATGAACTGGGAGTCTTAGACCGTGTTTTGGATCAGGCTTTAAGGTGCTTGGACCGAGGCGGCCGAATTGCAGTGATTACCTTCCATTCCCTTGAAGACCGTATTGTCAAAGAGAGAATGAAGAGTTGGCTAGGGCGCTGTACCTGTCCCCCGGAATTACCGGTTTGCCGGTGCGGGGCGAAGGCTTTAGCCAGGGTATTAACTCGTAAACCTATTTTCCCCAGTGAAGAGGAAATTGAAAAGAATCCGCGTGCCAGAAGTGCAAAATTGCGGATTGCTGAAAAAATATAAGGGTCTAAAGCAAAAGGAGGAGGAATACCCTTGGTAGTGGCGCAGGAAAAGTTAATGTATCAGGAGCCGATTGACTTAAGATCCAACGAAAAAAGCCGACGAATTATACAAAAAAGGAAGCGGTCATCTCAGCACGGGAAAAGTATTTTGATGTTGGTGTTTATTGTTGGATTGACTGGGGCTATCGGAGCGGAAACGATTCAGCTGACAGTTGTTAAAGGTGCACAAATTAGGTCTTTGCAGAAAGATATTTCTTCACTTAAGGAGCAGAAGGATTTGCTTCAATTACAAGCTGATCAGCTGCGTTCAGTGAGTCGGATCGAAAGCGTTGCGCTGTCTATGGGCATGGAAAAGCCATCGGGAACAGTGTATATGGCGGGTACAATTCCTGCGGTCAAAAATCAAACGGGAAATCTGCCGCCCAAAGCGACCGCTTCTGCCACTACTAACCCCACACAAACTGCAGAGGCTAAACCAACACCTCTGCATCAATTTTCAAAGTTCTTTACAAGTTTCTTTGCTTCGACACAACGTTAAGAAGAAGGGCGCTTTGGGTACGCAGGAATCCCCGGAAAGGCAGGGGTGAGGACAGTGAGTCCTTTAGTTGTCATGCGTAAACGAATCGCTTTTCTTTTTTTCTGTGTCTGTGCCTTTTTGGTCGTTTTAATTATTCGTTTGGGTTTTGTACAGCTAAGTCAAGGCGCTGATTTGCGTCAGAAAGCAGATGATTCGCATTTTCGGGGGGTTCCGGTAGCTCCAAAACGGGGAAATATTGAGGATCGCAACGGAAATGTTCTAGCCATGAGTGTTAGCAGTGAGACAGTTTATGCAATACCGGCGGAGGTAAGACAATCAGGCAGGGCTAAAGAAATGGCCTTGACCTTGTCTAAAATCTTAGGGAAGACTGATGCAGAAATAGAGGCCAGAATCACGAAACGCTCAGCTTTAGAGTATATTCAAAAGCAGGTTAAACCTGAAGTTGCAGCCCAAATTAGGGCGTTAGCGCTCCCAGGAATAGGGACTACTGAGGACAGTCAACGGTATTATCCCCAAGGGACCCTAGCTTGCCATATTATCGGATTTGCTGGGATTGACAATCAAGGTCTTGAAGGAATAGAGTTAACCAGGGATTCGGAGCTGAAGGGGATTCCGGGGAGCATACTCCAGGAATTTGGGGCCAATGGTATTCCTCTTCCCCAAGCTGAACACCAGTATTTGGCGCCTAAGCAAGGGAATACGGTTCGTTTAACAATTGATGAAAGTATTCAAGCTTTCGCTGAACGGGAACTGAACAAGTTAATGGCTGGGCAGGGTACGAATATGAACGGACAAGTACCTAAAAGCGCCTCGATTTTAGTGATGGACCCCAATACAGGCGAAATGCTGGCCATAGCATCCGTTCCTGGATTTAACCCCAATCACTATCAGGATGCTGATCCCAGCGCTAGGAGGAATATTGCCGTCCAGAATGGTTACGAACCCGGATCAACCTTTAAGATTATTACGTTAGCAGCTGCCTTAGAGGAAAAGAAAATTAAGCCAACGGAACATTTCTTTGATAAAGGCTCTTATACAGTTTTAGGTAAGAACGTACGTTGCTGGAAATCAGGCGGACATGGAGATCAATCCTTTGTGCAAGTTGCAGAGAATTCCTGTAACCCAGGTTTTATAGAAATGGGACAGCGTCTGGGAATGGACACCTTTTATAAATATTTGCGGGAATTTGGATTTGGTCAAAAGACAGGAATTGAGATGTCCGGAGAGGCCCGGGGCATTTTAGCCAACAAGAAAAAAGCCACAGCTCTGGATCTGGCGACCATGTCTATAGGGCAAACCAATAACGTTACTCCTATTCAGCTTTTGACGGCAGTTTCCGCTGTAGCCAATGGCGGAACGCTTATGAAACCCCAATTAGTGAAAGAAATTGTCGGCCCTAGCGGACGAGTCATAACTCCTTTTAAGAAAGAGGAAATTCGCCGTGTTATCAGTGAAGATACCTCCAAACTCGAACGGGAGATTCTTGAGTCTGTTGTCACGAACGGTACAGGCCGAAGGTCCTTTCTGCCCGGATATCGAGTAGCCGGAAAGACTGGAACAGCCCAAAAAGTGGTGAATGGTTCCTATGCACAAGGAGACTATATTGCTTCTTTTGTGGCCTTTGCTCCGGCCGATCATCCACGGTTGGCTATCCTGGCGGTTGTCGATGGAGTGCCGTTTTTTGGCGGGGCTGTTGCCGCACCGATTGTTCAGAGCGTCATGCTTGACTCTTTGAAGTATTTGGGAATAAAACCGGACACGAAAGCGCCCTTGACACCCGGAAAACCCATGCCCGGTTTGGAATTTCCGCCGCTGAAGAAAGCTGCAACCGTTCCTTCTGTTTTGGGCTTGCCCTTAGCTGAGGCGCAAAAAGCTTTAACGGAGGCGGGATTTAAGACACTTACGGAAGGTCAGGGCGAGATGGTCCTTGACCAAATTCCCCATGGGGATGCTCAAGTTGAGGAAGGATCGAATGTTCTTCTTTATCTTGGAAAGGACGCCTCAACTCCTACCCTTGCACACTGGTGGGAAGATGATGACGAAGACATTGAAGCGATTCACAACTTAGCAGGGCGTGTGCCTATTTCAGTGAGCCCTTTGGGGCAGCCGTGAGGAAGCTAGGTCTGCCTTGGATATGAATTGTCTATACTATTAAAAAAGGAGAATGAAGGGATGATGTGGTATGCCAGCGGTGCCGAAATCACTGTCTGAAATTATACAGGAAATTGAAGTTTTAGGCTCATCAGGGGATACCGGAGTTGTAATTAAAGGGATGGCTATGGACTCCCGACGCGTTGAGGAAGGGGATCTCTATGCCTGTGTTCCGGGTTTTAAAGTGGATGGGCATGATTACGTGGCAGCAGCTGTTGCCGCCGGAGCGTCCGCTTTGGTTGTAGAACGTTTTCTGCCCCTGGACGTGCCGCAAGTGAAAGTTGTCAGCGTCCGTCAAGCAATGGGAGCCATTGCTGCCATCCTTTATGACCGCCCCAGTGAACGATTAGAACTCATTGGCGTAACCGGGACAAACGGGAAGACTACCATTACCTACTTAATAGAGAAAATTGCCGCGAAGCAGAAGCAAAAGGTGGGCATCATCGGGACCTTAGGTGCTCGTATTGATGGCCGCGATATTCCGGGCGAAAGAACAACGCCGGAAGCCATCGAGGTTCAAAAGCTTTTAGGAGCAATGGTGGCGGAAAAGGTCAGCGTTGCTGTTATGGAAGTCTCTTCTCATGCTCTGGACCTCGGAAGAGTTGCCGGCTGCGAATTTGATGTGGGTATTTTCACCAATTTAACACAAGATCACCTGGATTATCATAAAACAATGGAAGAATACCTTAATGCCAAGGCCAAATTATTTTCAAGTCTTAAGGGTAAAAAACAGCCTAAGTTGAGTATTCTTAATGGCGATGATCCAGCATTTTTGAAATTAAACAATGCCTCAAGTGCCCCGGTAGTGAGTTATGGAATTCACAATCAAGAGGTGAATTATCGGGCAGAGAAGGTTCAAGTGACTTCGGATGGTGTGCGCTTTACAATTCAATTTAAGGGTGATAGCCAAGAAATTTGGTACGCTACACCAGGCTTTTTCAGCGTCTACAATGCACTGGCTGCTTTTGTTTGGGGTGTCGAGCGCGGATATACGCCTAAGTCTGTGGCAGAGGCTTTGGCAGAAATCCCCGGTGTTCCGGGACGCTTTGAAAGTGTCCGCAGTGGGCAGCCGTTTCAAGTAATTGTTGATTATGCCCATACCCCGGATGGTTTGGAAAATGTTGTTCGTACAGCCCGTGATTTTACGCAGGGAAGACTGATTACCGTTTTCGGATGCGGGGGGGACCGAGATCGCGGGAAACGGCCTTTGATGGGCAAAGTAGCTTCAGAAGGAAGTGACTTTCTGATAGTAACGTCAGATAACCCTCGTACAGAGGATCCGGAACTGATTATTCAGGAGGTGCTTCAAGGTGTCTCAAAGGTTGACTATGTAGCATTGACTGACCGCAGAGAGGCTATTGAAAAGGCATGCGGCATGGCTAAACCTGGAGATACAATTTTAATCGCCGGTAAGGGGCATGAAACCTATCAGATTTTTGGGACCGAGGTTCATCCCTTTGACGATCGTGAAGTTGCCCGGGAATCGTTGAGGAGGCTGGGATATGTTTAAATGGACAGCCGAAAAAGCAGCTCAGATTACCAAGGGAACATTGTACGGAGATTCAAATATTGAAATCAGGGGGTGTATCCTTGACAGTCGCCAAGCCCAAGGCGGGGAAATGTTTTTTGCTCTTCCCGGTGAACGAGTGGACGGGCACGATTACATGGATGCTGCTTGGAAAAATGGGGCAGCCCTGGTAATTGCCGAAGAGGGGTATTTTCAACGAAAGGGCCAGATGCCATGCGCTCCTGAAGGCAAGGCACTTTTGCTTGTCAGTTCCGGACAACAAGCACTTCAAGAGTTGGCCCGTCATTGGCGCTTGGAACTTGGAGCCAAAGTGGTGGGGGTCACAGGAAGCAATGGGAAAACCACAACCAAAGATATGATCTCAGCGGTCTTGGCACAGCGATTTAGAGTCTATCGCAGCAAGGAAAATCATAACAATGAATTAGGTCTTCCTTTGACGATTTTGAATTCTCCCCCAGAGACGGAGATTTTAGTTTTGGAGATGGGAATGCGTGGATTGGGTGAAATTAAGGCTTTATGTGACATTGGTAAACCGGATATCGGAGTCATCACAAATATTGGCACAACCCATCTGGAATTGCTTCTGACACATGAACGGATAGCTCAGGCAAAGTGGGAACTTATTGAGGCTCTGCCTAAGGATGGTATCGCCATTTTAAATGCTGAAGACGAAAAATCCGTTCAAAAGTCTTATGCCGATCCTCATCGCAGCCTGTTTTATGGTACCAGTGAAGGGTTAGTTTCTCCAGATATTCAAGGCTCTCAACTCACGCCCAAGGGGACCTTAGGAACGGAGTTTCAGGTGAGTTACCACAGGCAAAAAGAAGCTGCTTTTCTTCCTTTACCAGGCAAGCATAATGTTTTAGATGCCTTGGCTGCCCTTGCGGTAGGAACAGTTTTTGGAATTTCTTTAGCTGATGGCTGCAAAGGCTTGCGGGAACTGGAAATGTCTAAAATGCGTTTAGAGCTGCGACCAGGAATTTTTGAATCAATGCTGATTAATGACGTTTATAATGCTAATCCTGTTTCTATGCAGGCATCGCTGAGAATTCTTAAAGAACGGGCACAGGAAAATAAAACTGTGGCAATCTTAGGGGAAATGTACGAATTAGGTTCCGCCGCGGCAGCGGGACACCGTGAGGTAGGTCAAACGGTGGCTGAGCTTGGGGTCAGTGCCTTGATCACGGTAGGAGCTCTGGCCCAGGATATAGCCTACGGTGCCAATCTGGCCGGTTACCCCCAAAGTCAAACTTACAGATCGGACACTAAAGAGGAAGCGATTAGGAAAGCCAAGGATCTCTTGGCAGTTTACGGGCCGGGAACTTGGGTTCTCATCAAGGGTTCTCGGGGAATGAAGATGGAAGAAATCACCGTACAACTCGAAAGAACAGAGAAAAGGATGGAATAGTGCATGTCTGAGCGTCTGGTCATGGCTGGAATGCTAGCCCTAATAATCACATTAGTTTTGGGCCCCTTCCTGATACCCATCTTAAGGATTCTGAAGTTCGGTCAAACGGTGCGGGATGATGGACCCAAGAGGCATTTGAAAAAGACTGGGACACCGACCATGGGAGGGATAATTTTTCTGGTTGGGATTATCTCCAGTGCGCTGTTTTGCGCGGAGCAGCCAACTTCCCTGGAAATGGTAACCCTTGTCGGCATAACCTTAGGGTTTGGACTCATTGGATTTATTGATGATTTTATTAAGGTCGTTATGCATCGTTCTTTGGGATTGCGCGCGTATCAAAAACTTATTGGTCAGTTTGGGTTGGCCTTTGTGCTTATGTGGATATCAGTTCATTGGCTGGGCCGAGGAACGGATCTTTCTATTCCCTTCACCTCAGTGCATCTCGAGCTGGGTTGGTTTTATTACGCTTTAATTTCCTTGGTCATTGTGGTTATGACGAATGCTGTCAATTTAACGGATGGTTTAGACGGTTTGGCAGCGGGAAGTACTTTAATTGCAGGTTTAGGCTATATCGTGATTGCTCTGCTGGCGGCTATTCAAGGGGTAGCCGTCTTGGCCCATGAAACGGATATGGCTGTTTTTGCTGCTGCCTTAGTAGGAGGCTGCTTAGGCTTTTTGCGATTTAATGCTCACCCTGCCCGTGTTTTTATGGGAGATACGGGGTCTTTGGCCTTGGGCGGAGCTTTGGCCAGCCTGGCAGTTCTGACAAAAAGCGAATTTGTGTTTATTATTGTGGGTGGTCTATTTGCCGTAGAAGCACTTTCCGTCATTATTCAGGTGGCCTCCTTTCAGACGACCGGGAAAAGGGTTTTTCGCATGAGCCCTCTCCATCATCACTTTGAACTTGAAGGCTGGAGCGAGTGGAAAGTGGTCCTTGTTTTCTGGACGGCAGCTCTGGTCTGTGCAATTTTGGGAATAGCCGCCTACCTGCCAACGCTGAGTTAGATCCTGTCACGCAGGAGAAGACGGTTTAGCTTGGACATCAGAATGGGATACTAATTTGGATACTTTAAACTGTCTGTGATGAATTAAAAAGAAATAGTGTGTCGCCAGGACCGTCCCCAAGACACATCGGACCGTCCCCATGACACACCCAAGACATACTAATGGGGGTACTGAAGTGAATAAACGTGTTTTAGTTATTGGTGCTGGACTTAGCGGGCAAGCGGCTGTGCGTAAGCTTCAAGGCTTGGGCGCGGAAGTTTTCCTGACTGATCGTAAGCCTTTAGAGCAACTCGAAGGGGTTGAAGAATTGAATCTTGATGAGGGCCATTTATTGGTGGGGGGTGTACCGGAGTTTAAAGAGGTTAATCCGGATCTTTTGGTGCTGTCGCCGGGGGTATCTCCCAAACTGTCCCTTGTTCAAGATGCCTTAAGCCAAAAAGTGGAGGTCTGGAGCGAGGTTGAACTGGCCATGGTTGATTGTCCTGCGCTTTGTGTTGGAGTCACAGGAACTAACGGTAAAACAACAACGACTTCCTTGATTGGAGAATTAGCAAAGCGGACTGGCCGGCCAACGGTTGTAGCTGGGAATATCGGAGTCGCTCTAAGCGGAAAAGTCGCAGGTATGGATGAAAAGGGCATTGTTGTTGCCGAGTTGTCGAGTTTTCAATTAGAGTTTATCCATAAACTTCGTGTTCATGTTGCAGCGTTGCTGAATCTCACCCCGGATCATCTGGATCGACATGGTTCGATAGAAAACTATCTGGAAGCGAAAGCTCGGATTTTCGAGAATCAAAGGGAAACTGATTTAGCGATATTAAATTGGGATGATCCTTATGTGCGCGAATTGGGACCAAAACTAAAGGGGCAAGTACTCTACTTCAGCCCTACATCATTTTTGAAAAAAGGGATTAGCTTAGATCAGGATAATATCGTCTACTCAGAAAATGGCAAAGTCATTCCCATCGTTTCCCCTAAAAAGCTTCAGCTGCGTGGAGCTCACAATTTAGAAAACGTCATGGCTGCCGCCGCGGCAGGCAAAGCTATGGGACTTTCCTGGACTGAGATTGCCGAAGGTCTTGAAGAGTTTCCGGGGGTAGAGCATAGAGAGGAGATCGTTGGGACTTTTAACGATGTTCTTTTTGTTAACGATTCTAAGGGAACCAACACGGATGCGGCAACAAAGGCTTTGTTAGCCTTTGAAGAACCCATCGTTTTAATTGCCGGAGGTAAAAATAAGGGACTCGATTTTCACGACTTTATGAAGATTGTCAGAGATAGAGTTAAAAGTCTTGTTTTATTGGGGATGGCTGCTGATGAGATGGAACAAGCAGCAAGAGATGAAGGCGTTGAAAGAATTATCCGGGCCTCAAGCTTTGCTGATGGAGTGGAGAAAGCAATAGCTGAGGCAGTTCCCGGCGACGTCGTTCTCTTATCACCTGCTTGTACAAGTTGGGATATGTTTAAAAGTTATGAGGAAAGAGGGGAATTGTTTAAGGAGTTAGTGCGTAGGCATTATAGGGAACCCATTGAACAATAAAAGGGGGAACTCTATGTGCGAAGGTATCACCGACCGGATCTGGTCTTGCTGGGGACAATTTTAGCCTTGCTGGGGATAGGTTTTATTATGGTCTATAGCTCGAGCGCTGTGAGAGGGTACATTCAGTTTGACGATCCTTATCATTTTCTGAAAGCAGAAGTCATTTGGGTATCCTTGGGTCTTTTGGCCATGTTCGCCAGCTATAGGGTTGATTTGCAAATGCTGCGCCGTTTGGCTAAACCAGCCCTTTACGTTGCCGTTGTTCTGTTAGTGGCCGTCAAAGTTCCCGGATTAGGACGGAGAGTGAATGGCGCCGATCGTTGGATTGGTCTGGGTCCTTTGTCCATACAGCCTTCCGAAGTGATCAAACTCTCGATGGTTTTAGTGATGGCCCATATTATGGCCTTAAATCCTCATAAGATCCAATCCTTTCGCAAAGGGGTTTTACCTATATTGGGTCTGATGGGATTGATTGCAGGCTTGATTATGCTTCAACCCGATCTCGGGACAACGTTGGTGATTGCCGCGACAACATTTTTTATGCTGATTGCCGCAGGCGCAAAAACTTCACATATCTTAGGACTTGGTGGAAGCGGACTGGGACTGGTTGTAGCGGCCATTGCTGCTGCGCCGTACAGAATGCGGAGGATATTTGCCTTTCTAGATCCCTGGGCAGACCCTTTGGGGAATGGATACCAAACGATTCAAGCTCTGTTAGCCTTGGGGCCGGGGGGGCTTTTTGGCTTAGGCCTAGGGCAAAGCCGTCAAAAATTCCTATATTTGCCGGAGAACCATACGGATTTTATTTTTGCCATGATTGGCGAGGAACTGGGGTTCGTAGGAGCAACCTTGGTTGTGATGTTGTTTTTTCTGTTTGCCTGGAGAGGATTTCGAGTTGCCATGAGATCTCAGGACGCTTTTTCAGGCTTGTTGGCCGTTGGCTTAACTGCTATGATATCAATTCAAGCGATGATCAATATGGGTGTTGTGAGCGGGGTATTGCCTGTAACAGGAATTACCTTGCCGTTTATCAGCTATGGGGGAACATCGTTGGTTTTTACAATGCTGGGTGTAGGAGTCTTACTTCGAGTATCGCGGGAAATTAGGTAAGGAAGGGGAAAAACCAGTGCGGGTAATGCTGACAGGTGGAGGAACAGGCGGACATATATATCCCGCTTTAGCTATCGCTAAGGGGTTGTTGGCCAAGGATTCCGAAACTAAAATCCTTTACGTGGGAACTCGCGACGGAATGGAAGCGCGCTTAGTCCCGGAGGCGGGCATCGAGTTTGCCGGAATTTCCGGCAAGGGCCTGCCGCGCAAACTAAGTTTGGATACTATAAAAGTTATGGGGGAAAGCACCAAAGCTCTTTGGCAGACTAAAGAAATATTGCGCAAGTTTCACCCGGATTTGGTCGTTGGTACCGGAGGTTATGTCTCAGGACCTGTTGTATTGACGGCAGCTCTTTTTCATATTCCAACGCTGCTCCATGAGCAAAATGCTTTGCCGGGTATTACAAATAAGCTTTTGGCTCGGGTGGTACGGCGTGTAATGGTTACCTTCCCGGAAAGCACGAATCATTTTGGGGTAAAACAGAAGCTGGAACTCGTTGGGTTGCCCGTTCGTCCGGACATTGGCCGGGTCACTCGCAGTGCCGGTGCTAAACATTTCGGATTGCAGCCGGATCATTTAACGATTCTCGTCACGGGCGGCAGCCGGGGGGCGAGAACTTTGAATCAGGCCATGGCCGCCGCCTTGGAACATCTCGCCAAGCGTCCGGAGATACAAGTGATTTGGGCTACAGGGAAGGTGACCTATGAGGAAACGATTAAGGAATTGGAAGAGAGAGGCATTGCCTGGCAAAGTCCTCAGTGGCGCATTGTAGAGTATTTAAAAGAAATACCTGAAGCCCTGGCTTGTTCGGATCTCTTTATTGGCCGAGCAGGTGCAGCGACTTTAGCGGAGATACAGGTTGCCGGTGTTCCCGGAATTTTAGTGCCTTATCCGTTTGCTGCCGAAAATCATCAGGAGCATAACGCTCAGGCTATGGTAAATTCCGGAGCGGCTCGAATGATCCTAGATCGGGAACTGAATGGAGAAAAGTTATGGAACTATGTTGAGGAATTGATTTCCTCGCCTTCATTGTTGGATAAAATGGGAATTGCTTCTCGTGGTTTGGCTAAACCACAGGCTTTGAATAAAATTGTTGCTCTTTGTTGGGAGACGGCTTGGCACTAGTTTGTCTCGAACACGCCCGATATTACCATTTGCCATTCTGAAAAGTGTGTCAAAAGGACCGTCCCTTAGTCCACTTAGTCCACCTTAGTCCACGTTTCTCACACCTTCTTGCCTCTATGCATAGGATATGGCAGTAACAAAGAAGAGGAGTGAGTTGTGTGTGGCCGAGGAGGAAATTGCTCTTAGTTGCTGCTTCTGATGCTTCGGGAATTGATGGAGTTCGCGCTCTCTTGAAGGAACTGGATCTTGAATATTCCGAGGTTGATCCTGAGATAACGGGAATAGGTTCTGTCACGACTCGGGATTGGTGGGAAAAGTCATTTGCTGATGGAGATAAAGAACCAGGCCCGTTCACTGAAAGCGTTGTCTGGCCGGAATTTACCGATGGTTATCGGGCGGAACAGATTTTGGGGTGCAATATGCCCCTACAGTCCATTAATTCGTATTTACATAATATCTTGAAGGATAGTATCGTTATACCATTTTCCGATGAGAACACGTCTTTCGTTGAAGATTACCCCTTGCTTGGGCATATCTTGAAGGAAGCAGGGTTTGAACCGTCCATCCTTTGGAAGACTAAAAGTGGAACCTGGAAATGTGAGGGGAGACCCGGTTACATCTGGCTTCTGCCGGAGTCCTGGCTGTTAATGCTGGCAGAAGGAGAGGCCATGGGAAGGGCGGAGGATTTTGGTTCGAAAGTCCTATGGAAACGGAACGAAATGGGGATTGACTTTTATCGGGGAGAGTACGAGACTTATGTAGGGTATCTGCCAAGGTGGCCGGAACCTTCAGAGGAACTCTCGGTTGTAGCTTCAATAGCAACCTGCTTGAGTCTGGGAGTATCCTGGCTGGACATAAAATCAGCGCTTAAGCCGATTGGGACTGACAACATAATGACGGAAAATTTGAGGTGGAACAGTCATGGTTTTGAATGGATTGCCGGGGCGAGTGGAGAAGAATTACCCGCTGAAGCAGTTGACGACATGGAAGATCGGCGGACCGGCTGAGTTTGCCTATTGGCCAAATTCTGCGGAAGATTTTGTCTTGGTCATAGAACGTGCGAAGGCAGCGAAAGTTCCCGTTTGGTTAATCGGCCGAGGTTCCAATCTTTTAATTTCTGATGAGGGGCTTCCCGGGATTACTCTGGTAACAACATCGTTGCGTGCTATTCGTTGGGGAGATTACTCAGTTCAAGTGCAAGCGGGATATCCATTAGCCCGTTTAGCTCAAGAAGCCGGAGAACGAGGTTGGCATGGTTTGGAATTCGCTCGCGGCATCCCCGGTTCTGTGGGAGGGGCGGTCATTATGAATGCCGGTGCTCATGGCGGGGAAATGGCTCCCCAAGTTGAAAGCTTATCGGTACTTACAACTGAGGGGTGTAGGCGAACTCTTGAAAGAAGGGACCTAGAGTTTGGTTATCGATATTGTTCTTTAAACGGAGAGGCCTGGATTTTAGAAGCTACGCTAACGTTTTCTCCGGGAGATAGAGATGAAATTCTTCATATCATGGGAGAAAACCTGAAACGCAGGGCGATAAATCAACCCTTGGAAGTACCTAATGCCGGGAGCGTTTTTCGAAACCCCACCGGTGATTCTGCAGGGCGCTTAATTGAAGCCGCCGGGTGGAAGGGAAGAGGCATCGGAGGTGCTGTCGTCTCAGATAAACATGCCAATTTTATTGTCAACATAGGCGAGGCGAAGGCTTCCGAAGTACTTGCTTTAATCGAGGAGATACAGAAGGATATTCAATCTAAATATGGGGTCGATTTGCAGACGGAAGTGAAATATTTAGGAAAATTGAGGGATTGCCCTTAAAGTAGTGATACCAAGGAGGAGAAAAATATGACTATGGATCGCTATGTCATTACGGGAAAACAAAGATTAGAGGGGACGATTCATGTAAGTGGGGCGAAAAACTCTTCCCTTCCATTACTTGCGGCAACTCTGCTTGCCGAAGGGACCTCAACTTTGTTGGAAATTCCGACGTTGGCAGATATTACACATATGATTGAGGTTTTGAAACACCTTGGTTGTAAAGTACAACGTCAAAACGAAGGATTGAACATAGATGCCGCTGCCCTTGAATTCTGTGATGTTGATGAAGAACTAATGCGGAAAATGCGAGCTTCAAATTTGATTTTAGGTCCCCTTTTAGCTCGTTATGGGCGGGTCAAAATTTCCCGGCCAGGTGGCTGCGCTATTGGAACCCGGCCGATGGATCAGCATATCAAAGGATTACAGCAGCTTGGAGTGAAGACCAAAGAGAGACATGGGTATATTGAAGCCTGGGCAGACCAGTTAGAAGGTGCAGAAATTTATCTGGATGTACCGAGTGTGGGGGCAACTGAAAATATAATGATGGCTGCGGTTTTGGCCAAAGGAACCACTGTGATTCGGAACGCCGCGCGTGAGCCGGAAATTGTTGATTTGCAAAACTTTCTCAATAAGATGGGCGCTAAAGTACGTGGGGCAGGGATGGATATCCTGAGAATTGACGGGGTTGAATTTCTCCGGCCTGCGGAGCACATAGTGATCCCGGATCGCATTGAAGCCGGTACCCATATGATAGCTGCCGTCATGACTGGGGGGGACATAACCATTGAGAATGTTGTACCGGAACATTTGGAGCCGGTCATTGCTAAACTGCGCCAGGCAGGTGCTAAGATCACCCTCTTAGATGATGCTGTTCGTGTCCAGCAGAAAGGCAGAATTCGCAGCATAGATCTTAAAACAATGCCTTATCCGGGTTTCCCGACAGATATGCAGCCACAGTTTATGGCTATGCTATCATGTGCAGAAGGAACCAGTGTCATTACGGAAACAATTTTCGAAAACCGCTTCCAACATGTGGATGAGCTGTGCAGAATGGGGGCTCAAATAAAAGTTGAAGGCCGAACAGCCATTGTCCGTGGTACTGAAACGTTTGAAGGAGCTTTTGTTGAGGCTACTGATCTAAGAGCAGGGGCTGCCCTCTTTCTGGCGGCATTAGCGGCTGACGAAGCAACTGTTTTGGAAAGAGTCGATTATATTGATCGCGGCTATGAAAACTTAGAAGAAAAGTACCGGCATTTAGGCGCTAAACTTCTGAGGGTCACTCCAAAAGTTTAACCTGTATATAAAAGATATTTGTGCCGATATACTTTATAAAGATAAAGAAAATTTTTCAAAGGACATGACAGAATGGGTTTGTATTAGTTATACTTGGAACAAGGAGGAACTGCGTCATGACTTCCAAGAAAACGAATACATCCTTCTTTTATCTGACCGTATTGGCCGTATTACTCGCACTGGGTTTAGCCTTGTTCTTTCGCTCCAGTGCGTTTGTTGTTCAAAATATTACGGTGCAAGGTCTTTCAGCAATTCCGAAAAATGAGATCTTGAAATTAGCCAGCGGTGCCAAGGGACAGAATCTTTTACTCTTTGATCAAGAAGACCTGAAGAATAAGATTTTTATGCATCCTCTCGTTCAAGACGTTAAATTCAAGAGAATACTGCCGCATACATTAGTTATTCAAATTACTGAGCGGACGCCAGTAGCTTTAGTTGTGATTTCTAAAGGGGTTTTGGAAGTTGATTCTCAGGGCATCTTTTTGCGGCGTTTAGAGAGTTGGCCTAAAACAGATTATCCTGTTATCACCGGAGTTGCCGTTGCGGATACCATTGGCCCCGGCCAGAGCCTGAATAATCCTTCTCTGACTGCGGCTCTCCGCCTCTTGGGACAAGCTCCCAAAGAACTCTTAAGCCAGATTGGGGAACTTCATGTGAATACTATCCAGCAAATGACCTTGTACCTGACAAGCGGGGTAGAGGTTCGTTTGGGACAAGCACAGGAATGGAAAGATAAATTGAATGCCCTTTGGCAATTGATTAATGATAAAGAGTATAAATCATTTCAACAAGGGGTACGCTATATTGATTTTACTGCGGCAAAGCCGGTAATTGGCCGTTAAATCGAGGGAGGATCTGAGATTATGTGGTTACCGATATTAGGCTTAGTGCTCGGATTAGCTATTGGGTATGTAAGTCCGTTTTCAGTCCCGATAGAATATGCTAAATATTTTTCAGTAGGGATCTTAGCTGCTTTGGATTCAGTTCTGGGCGGCATTCGATCTGCACAGGAAGATCATTTCGACAGCACAGTATTTCTGAGCGGCTTTTTCAGTAATATGCTTTTAGCAGCCGCCCTAGCGTATATCGGAGACCGGATTGGAGTTGACCTTTATTTAGCTGCAATCGTAGCCTTTGGTGTGCGTCTGTTCAATAACCTTGGAAGTATTCGGCGACACCTGTTAAAAAAGTAGCAAAGTTGTACACTTTGCTGAAAGTTTTTATTTTAAAAAAAAGGGATAACGCCTTGACATATAGAATTTGTAATGAATTTAAAGGGTTTTATGTATTCAGATGTTATTAGTACGCATACATTAAGTCTTCGCACTTCGTGGCAGTCTATGGGTTATTGCCTCAGGTGCTTTAGAGGGAGCCGTTGTCAAAAAACGAGGCTGAACTTTTTTGTATTCCGGTCATAATAAGCGAGGAGGTTAAACCTAGATGCTAGAATTTGAAACTGAATTAAACCAAATTGCCGAGATCAGGGTAATTGGTGTGGGTGGTGGCGGAAATAATGCGGTGAATCGTATGATTACCGCTGGTTTACAAGGAGTAAATTTTGTAACTGTTAATACCGATTCACAGGCTTTACATCTTTCTCACGCGACTCAAAAGGTCCAGATCGGTATTAAGTTGACTAAAGGTCTTGGGGCAGGTGCTAACCCAGAAATAGGGGCTAAAGCAGCGGAAGAAAGCCGTGAAGAATTGGCTAAGGTTCTTAAGGGTGCAGATATGGTTTTTGTCACTGCCGGTATGGGCGGCGGTACAGGTACAGGCGCTGCTCCCATTGTTGCAGAAGTTGCCAAGGAGATGGGAGCGCTAACGGTAGGTGTTGTTACCAGGCCCTTCACGTTCGAGGGACGAAAAAGAGCCATGCAAGCCGAAAAGGGAATTGCTGAACTTAAAAGTAAGGTCGACACTTTAATAACAATACCTAACGACCGCTTGTTACAGGTCGTGGACAAGCATACTACCATCCATGAAGCATTTAGGATAGCCGACGACGTCTTGCGTCAAGGGGTACAAGGAATTTCAGACCTGATTGCTGTACCGGGCTTAATCAATTTAGACTTTGCCGATGTAAAAACGATTATGTCTAATACCGGTTCAGCTTTAATGGGAATTGGACAAGCCACCGGAGAAAACCGGGCAGTTGACGCGGCTCGGAAGGCTATTTCCAGTCCCTTGTTGGAAACTTCAATTGAAGGAGCAAAGGGAGTGCTGCTTAATATCACCGGCGGAGTAAATCTAACTCTCTTTGAAGTGAATGAAGCCGCAGGGATTATCTCTGAAGCGGCTGATCCTGAGGCGAACATCATTTTTGGTGCGGTGATTGATGAGAACCTTAAAGAAGAATTAAGGGTTACTGTAATTGCTACAGGATTTGATCAGCAATACGCCAGTGTGTCAGGCGCCCAGGGAAAGGCTCAGGAAACAACGATTATTAAACCGGTAGCCAAAGAAGTGGATATTGATATTCCTGAATTTCTCCGACGCAGAAGATAATCATTGTTGATGTAAAATTCAAATTTCAATAAGAGAAGTACCCATTGTTTTAGGAAAAAGGTTCCTTATAACTCCGATAATGATTAAATATTGGATCAATGCCCCCCTAGGATAGAACGATAAAGCTCTATCTAGGGGGTTTTTACATGGATACTAAACGAGGGATAGACTTTTAGTAAGCTGGAGAAAAGTAAGAGATGCCGTTGCTATAACCACATAAAATCCGAGTTATAATTTTTAGAAATATAGAATTGCTTAACATAGAACTACTTGAAGGAATTAAGGTTATTTTGTAGAATAATGCATAACTAGATTGAAATTTATAAAATCGGTGTCTAACTCTTTATTTAAAATTTAAGAAGGACGAGGATGATGTTTAGCATGGGATTATTTAAACGTGAGAATGAGCAAATAATTCAAGACCACAACTTAGATTGTGAAAAGATGTATAAGGCGTTAACACAAAGTAATTTTATAGAGCCCTTAGAAGTTGATATCGCGCCTTCAAGCTCACTTTATCCGGTGGTTGAGATTCTTAATCAGGTCATAGCCGAACGGCAAGCATCATCCTCTGCTTCTCTAAGTGATATCGATAATTCTGTGCAGCGCTTGATGGGTATGACATCTATACGTCAAATGTTGCATAAAGTAGAGGAACAAACGGATCATCTGACAAATCTTGCGGCTCAGTCTGAAGAATTAGAGGCTTCCTCCAATCAAGTCGCCCAATCTGCCACGAACTCCGCCGGTTTCGTAGAGCAAGCTACGAATGCCGCAGTCTCTGGAGGCGATAAGATACAGGAAGCTATTTTATTTGTTGAACGATCCTTTGACGAATTTTCTATAGTTAGCCGGCAAGTTCAAGAAGTACTAAATTCAATGAATGATATTAAAAAAATTGTCGGGGTTATTGCCGGGGTCGCTGATCAAACAAACCTCCTGGCTCTGAACGCAGCGATTGAAGCAGCGCGAGCTGGGGAACAGGGCAGGGGGTTTGCTGTCGTGGCGGATGAAGTGCGTAAGCTTGCTGAACATACAACAACATCAGTGACGGATATACGTCAAAAAATAACCGTGTTAAGTCAAAATTCCCTCGAAACAAACCAAAAAATTGTGGCTTTATCCCAAACTATGAATAACGGCAAAATGATTATGCAGGAAGCGGCCTCATCTTTAGATGGAATTATAGAAAACTTTAGTTCAATCACTGAAGACATCCAGAATATTGCTGCCAGCAGTGAAGAGCAGAGTGCAGCGGTTCAAGAATCTGCTGTCAGTGTTTCCACATTGACCCAGGCCGCAGAGGAAATTGAAAAAATTGCCCAAGAAACAGGTCAGGCGATTTATGATCTCAGTCGGGATCTGGAAGCGATCAGGACAGAACAAGTTAAAAGGGTCCCTGATTTATCAAATCACCAAGCTTTGGAGTTGTGTAAGACAGATCACCTCTTATGGACATGGCGTATTTACAATTTGCTCTTGGGTTATGAACATTTGACAGCCAAGGAGGTAGGAAACCATCATGTATGTCGCTTAGGAAAATGGATAGAAAGCCATAATGAGACGAATTTCCGCTCTGCTGAAGTCTTTGAAAAGTTGGAGATTCCGCATAAGCAAGTGCATGATTTAGCCCGGGAGGCCGCTTTGGCCATTGAGCAGAATGATAAGGAGAAGGCCGGACAACTGCTTCATGTTATGGCACAAGCATCCCATGAGGTGATAGCAATATTGGAAGAACTCCAACGGGAATGTTAAATATGCACCCTCGTTTAATTGATTATATTAACTGCCAGGAGCCAAGCGGCTTTCTGGCAGTTTTTTTATACTATCAGACTCCCGTGCCACTGCGTATCACCAGCGGATGATGAAAAGAGGTCATTTCTTTGGGTCGGGTGCCTTCGCCCACATCGTTCACTCAGCAATCCGAGGCTCGCTCATTTGCCAGCGCAGGTGCTGTCTTCAGCGTACAAGTTTCTTTGAAGATAGCCGCTTCAAGCAAAAATGCCCACCGGATATTTTTGTGCCGAACCTCAGAGCAGTACCCGATGTGAACCGATGGCCAAGGACGGCCGAGTGTCCCCGAAGCCAAGGATGGCGAAAGGGGACCGCTGGCCTGACGATAAGCGGACGGGCTTATCGCCACACGGCAGCCGATTAGACTCCTGCTCTGTGGATTGGCCAAGTGTCTCTGAAAAGGAAGCACCAATTAGGACCGAGTAAAGAGAGCATATAAGTGTGGGGTTATCGTTGGCTTGAAGAAGTTGAAAGACCGATTAAAAACTACACCACTCGCATTAATTCTCCTAAAAAATCCCAAGGCATATCACTGAAAGCGACAGCTTTTTCCTCCTTTGCTGGGCTATAATTTTTAGTATAGATCAGGAAAGGATGCGTAAATGAGCGGAGCTGTGACTTATCTTGATTTAGATATGCTTGTGAACGGGGCCGTTGATGCTCTGCTGCTTATTTTAATCGGCCGCCTGATCCACCTGCCGATTAGGGCGAAGAGACTATTTTTTGGGGCATTGATTGGAGAAATCCCGGTAATCTTAGTGTGCTATTCCGGTCCGCCATGGACAACTCTGAGCAAGTTTTTCATACCTTTCTTCATGATTTTGGCGGCTTACCCAACTCGGAGCTTAAAAGCGTTTCTCAAAGTTTTCGTGGGGTTTTGGCTTCTTTCAGCTGGGCTTGGGGGGTTTGTCTATGCCATATGGGGATGGATGCAATTTGACAAGGGCTTTGGTTACAGTTTGCTGACTTTGGCAAAAGGAACCTTTTGGATTTTGCCATTGTGCGGTTTTATATGGTGGATTCTGCAACATCTTTGGCAGAGATGGCAGGTTGGGCGTGCTCGCTTAGAACAGACTATTTTTGATTTGCAAATTGATTTTGACGGTCAAGGAAAAAATGTTTTGAATTTTAGAGCATTATTAGATACCGGAAATCAACTGAGGGACCCGTTGAACGGAAACCCTGTATTGCTGGTAGAGAAAGAAGTTGCAGCGAGCTCAATACCTGATGAATTGCAGTCTTACCTTAATATGTCCTTGGAGGAGTGCAACGATCCTTGGCCCTGCCTATGGAGAGACAATCCTAATCTAATGAGACGTCTTGTTTTTATTCCTTTTCAAACCATTGATCGCCAGAGTTGGCTTCTGGGGATCAGGCCTGAGCGGGTCACCTGCTTTGACAAGAATGGATCTCATCAAATCCAGGCAACCGTAGCTCTTGTCAGGCAAATGTTAAGTTCGGAGGGTGAATATCAAGCGTTACTGCACCCGGAACTATTGCAGAAAGGTGGAGATGAATAATTGATGTGGTGGAGTAATGTGCTCGATAAAGTGAGCCGTTTTTGGGTCGTATTTCGTCAGAAATTTTATACAGTTCGCGGTATTTATTATGTTGGCAGCAGTGAAGCCTTACCACCGCCGCTAAATTCGGATGAGGAAGGAATTCTTTTAGAACGTTTAGAGATGGGGGATCATTCGATTAGGGATATCTTAATCGAACGAAATTTACGACTTGTCGTGTATATTGCCAGGAAATTTGAAAATACCGGGATAGGAATCGAAGACTTGGTTTCAATTGGTACTATCGGCTTAATTAAAGCCGTTAATACCTTTGATCCTCAAAAAAAGATAAAATTGGCAACTTATGCTTCTCGTTGTATTGAAAATGAGATTTTGATGTATCTTAGACGTAATAATAAAACTCGTTCTGAAGTATCCTTTGATGAGCCCTTGAACATTGATTGGGATGGGAATGAATTACTGCTTTCTGACGTTTTGGGTACGGAAAATGATGTGATCTCGAAGCCTATTGAGGAACAGGTAGACCGACAATTATTACATTTGGCCATGGAAAGATTGACGAATCGTGAAAAAGTCATCATGGAATTAAGGTTTGGTTTAGATAATGGGGTAGAGAAAACTCAAAAGGAGGTTGCAGACCGGCTCGGAATTTCACAATCCTATATTTCGAGATTGGAAAAGAGGATAATTCGCAGATTGCGTAAAGAATTTTGTCGTTTAGAATAAGTAAAACTTTCATCGGGCATACTTTCCAACAGAATTGTCTGGGGAGGTGCTCTTAAGTGGCATTAAATAAAGTTGAAATCTGTGGCGTGAACACCTCGAAGCTACCTGTTTTGTCCAGTGCGAAAATGAAAGAGTTGTTTGTGATTTATCAAGCCGGGGACCGAAGTGCCCGGGACAAATTAATTCATGGAAATCTTCGACTTGTACTCAGCGTCATCCAGAGATTTACGAACCGAGGAGAGTATGTGGATGATTTATTCCAGGTTGGGTGCATTGGATTGATGAAGGCCATCGACAACTTTGATCTTAGTCAAAACGTTAAGTTTTCAACCTATGCTGTGCCGATGATTATTGGTGAAATACGCCGCTACTTGAGAGACAATAATCCCATTAGGGTGAGTCGGTCCCTGAGAGATATTGCTTATAAAGCCTTACAGGTGAGGGATCAGTTGGTTTGTGAGTGTTCGCGTGAACCAACAGTCTCAGAGATTGCTAATAAGCTGTCCCTGCCGCGTGAAGACGTTATTTTTGCTTTGGATGCTATCCAAGAACCTATCTCTTTATTCGAGCCGATTTATCATGATGGAGGAGATCCGATATTTGTTATGGATCAAATCGGTGACGATAAACAAACGGATACAGGATGGGTAGAGGGACTTGCTGTTCGCGAGGCTCTAAGACGTCTCAGCGAACGGGAAAAGCTGATTTTATCGTTGAGGTTTTTCAATGGTAAAACTCAGATGGAAGTTGCCGACGAGATTGGAATTTCACAGGCCCAAGTTTCCCGCCTGGAAAAGGCAGCGATGCAGCATATGCGCAAATATGTGTAAGGGAGAATGATAATCAGAAACTCGCATAAGAATATCCTTGAAATTGTCTTGAATTTTAGGTTATTTATTAACCTTCCCTCATATGATGATATATGAAGCACGGAACGATGCAGCTGAACATGGATTTCGTGCCTCATACTTCGGATTTTGGGCCTCGATCAAGGGGGGGGATTTATGCGAATTTCGGATATGCGCTTATTGGATGTCGTCAATATAAAAGATGGTCGAAGGTTAGGGCCTATCAAAGATCTTGATTTAGATCTTGAAAAAGGTGTGGTTAAGGGAATGGTAGTTTCCGGACCGGCAAGAAGCAGCTGGGGTCTTTTTGGCGGCGGAAAACCGGAGGATTTCATGATTCCTTGGGAACGAGTCAAAAAGATTGGAGTAGATGTTATTTTAGTTGATGCTCATGATCTTCCGGAATACCATTCAGAGAATGATGACCGCCGTTGAATTTAGTACTTAATTGAATCCATAGGCATAAGTTCATGGTCAGTGAAGATCATGTGCTTATGCTTTATTTATAAGTCCTAAAAGAAAATAGGACTAATAGCAGGTTTGTCCTTGTGCTAATTTAATGATATATTTAAAAAGAAATTGAAGGAGTCAGAGGGATGGACTGGACTTGGCAAACGAGAGGGGAACTAAGTTTTCTAACAATCTCTGATTGGCTTGAAGAAGGAATTGATATAGGTTTCTCCACAAGAAATGGAGGCGTCAGTATCCCTCCCTACGATGGTCTCAATTTAGGACTTCATGTGGGAGATGAGGCCGCGGCTGTTTTGGAAAATCGGTCTCGTTGGCTTAGCCTATGGGGTGTCCCATGGGCAGAGGCTGTGGTAGGAGAACAGGTCCATGGAGACAAGGTCGCTTGGATTCATAACCATGATGGAGGCCGGGGGGTTCTTGGCTTGGAAAATGTTATTCCGGGCGTCGACGGGTTTATTACAAGGAGTTCCGTTGGCCTCATGACATTTTATGCAGATTGTGTCCCTCTTTTTTTCTACTACCCCGATTTAAAGGCAATTGGTATTGCTCATGCCGGTTGGAAAGGAACCGTCCAAAAAATTGGCCGGAAAGCCATAGAGTGTTTCGAAGAAGCCGGAGGTCGTACGGAGAACGCTTGGGTGGCAATTGGCCCCAGTATTGGTCCTTGTTGTTATGTGGTTGATGAACGCGTCGCAGCTCAGTTTCATGCCAACTTTAAGGAGACTCCATTTTTGCGCCTGATTTCAGAAGGTCAGTATCAACTAGATCTCTGGGAGGCTAATAGAATTGTGATGATGGAAAAAGGAGTAAGGCCTGAAAATTTGACTATGGCTGCCCTCTGTACAAAAGATAACCCTGAGTGTTTTTTTTCACATCGCCGTGATGGCTCGCGAACCGGACGGATGGCAGGGTGGATTCGAATAAGAAATGACTAGAAAATAAGTAAATTCGTTCGGCTAAGGTTGAGCCTAAGCCTGACCTGAGCCTCGGGGCTTCGGTGGAGGGTTACTTTCACTGAAGAAATCGAAGGAGTAAACCCCACTCATAGAAGCGTGGGGAGCTTAAATGGGGATAAGAGATAAGGATGAAGCTCTTGAGGTGTGATATATTCGAAGACGATTCTCGAACTTCGTGCCTCGAGTGGGGGGGATTTAAGTGGCAACAATTTTAGTAGTGGATGATGAGGAACCTATTCAAGAATTGCTCAGGTTTAACCTTGAAAAAGAGGGATATCAGGTTCGGGTAGCTAAAGATGGCCCGGAAGCCTTGGCAAATCTTGAGAAGGAACAGCCCGATTTGCTTGTCCTCGATGTCATGCTGCCTGGTATGGATGGCTTAGAGGTATGTCGCAGACTTAGATTAAATCCTAAGTATCAGCAATTACCAATTATCATGTTAACCGCAAAAGGTGAAGAGATTGATAAAGTTTTAGGTTTGGAGCTCGGTGCCGATGATTATATGACTAAGCCTTTCAGTCCGCGAGAATTGTTGGCAAGAATTAAAGCCCGTTTACGCCGCTTAACTATACCGGAAGATTCTGAGACCATGATTGTACGAGGCGAGCTTCGTATCGACATCAGTGGTTTTCGTGTTCTTATTCGTGGTGAAGAAGTTGAGTTGACGCCAAAAGAATTTGAGCTTTTACGTGTCTTTGCTGCTCATCCCGGAAAAGTCTATTCCAGGGACGAACTTTTGGAGCGAATCTGGGGATATGAATATCATGGAGATACCAGAACGGTTGATGTTCATGTGCGTCATTTACGGCTGAAAATAGAACTTGATCCCTCAAATCCAGAGTACATAGAAACTCTGCGCGGAATTGGCTACCGCTTTAAAGGATAATATAATGAGCATTAAATGGCGCTTGACTGGACTTTTTCTAGTCATGACTGGATTGTCCCTGCTTTTGTTTTGGGTAGGGGAGTGTGTAAAATTGAATCCCGTCGGACAACAGGTGGATTTTGAAGTCGCGCTGCTGGCACTTTGTTTTCCCGCCGGTGCCGTCTATGCCTATTCCAGCTATTTGTCACGCAGGTTGGAAAAACTCCATCTGGCTACTCAACGTATTGCGAAAGGCAACTTTGAACGGATTGATTTTGCGGATTCAACGGATGAAATTGGTGAATTCACCGCTGAGCTGAATAGCCTTTCCAGGCATGTAGAGATGATCGTGCAAAACGGAACTCAAGAAGCTCACAAAATGGAGGCAATACTGGCGGGGATGCAAGAGGGGGTTGTCTCCGTAGATCATGTAGGTCGAGTTGTCTTAGTGAATGCTGCGGCTAATAAAATTTTTGAACGCAGGGATACGGCTCGCAAAGTGAAATATTTGCTTGAACTTACTTACGATTCCGAACTGGAACATTTAATTCGCAGGGTGCTTGCTGGGGAACCTGGTGCGACCAGAGAGACCCGTTTTGAGCAAAAGACGATCCAAAGTCAAGTTAACCCGATCCTAAATGAGCAAGGCCAGCCGCGAGGCGCTGTTATAGTTATGCATGATGTTACCGAACTGCGTCGGTTGGAACAAATGCGCACTGAGTTCGTCGCCAATGTTTCCCACGAATTACGAACTCCCTTAACCTCCATAAAAGGTTTTGTGGAAACTTTGCTGGATGGTGCGGCCGATGTCCCCTCTTTGCGTGAGCGTTTCTTAAAAATTATTCAGGCAGAGACGTTGCGTTTACAGCGTTTAATTGAAGATCTCTTAACGTTAGCTCATTTTGAAGGACGCGAGAATCGGGGAGAACTTGGTTCAGGCAAAATAAGTTATCTCCAACAAGCCTATAAGAAGATTCAACCTGTTATTCTGAGCTTTGCCCAAGTTAAGGGAATTGAGGTTGAAATCGATCTGCCGGACGATCTTCCGCCGCTGTCAATAGGGGAAGACTTGCTCAGCCAACTTCTTTTGAATCTTCTGGAGAATGCCGTTAAATATACTACTGAAGGAAGGGTTTGGCTAAAGGCACAAGCCTATGAAGGGGCAGTGCGTTTGGAGTTTGGTGATACTGGCTGTGGCATTCCGGAAGAAATGCTGCCAAGAATTTTTGAGCGCTTTTATCGTGTGGACAAAGCTCGCTCACGAGAACAAGGAGGGACAGGTTTAGGCCTGAGTATCGTAAAACATATGGTTGAGGGAGTGGGAGGGACCATTAATGTGACATCCGAACTTGGTGTAGGAACTGTTTTTATTTGTGATTTGCCTCGCGCAAAATAACATGGTTTCCCTGATAAGGTAGAGAACTTGGCTGACCGGCTGCGCTTAGGCAAGAGGACGAAGACACTGTCTCAGCGCGTATTAGCTCTTCATACAGTCTACAGCCAAGAGTTGTACATGCTGATAGTATAGAAAACTGAGCTGGCGCTAAGCCTCTGGCGAAAGCGGCAGGTTAGTTGCACTTATGATAGTATAAAAAAATCTAAGATTAGAGGGAATTGCTGGGAGGAGGCTATGGCGAGAAAGAAGAAGAGAAAATTCTCTTGGTTTTGGTGGGTGCTGTTCTTAATTTTGCTCGGAGGAGCTATTTGGTTTAATCGAGCATACTTCATGACTCGTGATATAAACTATACAGCAGCTCAGTCCGGAACTATCACCCATGAAAGAAAGATCCCTGCAATTTTTGCCAATCAGGAACAACCTGTTGCCGCTCCCATCTCGGGGACAATTCAATTTGTTGGCAATGATGGTCAGCGTTTCAGACGAGGAGAAACTGTGGCTACGGTGCAGCAAAATGGCACTAAACAGGGTTTGGCAGCTGCTATGGGAGGACTATTCTTTCATCAGACGGATGGACTGGAAACTATCATTACCAGTGATAGTATTATGTCTATGGATTTGGAGAAATTAGTTACTCAAACTTCCAAGGTTAAAATTCCGGGCCAAACAGTTCAAGCGGGAGAGATTGTGGGCAAAATGGTAAATAATCTTTTGCCTACCATGGCCTTCCTGCAACTGCAAAGTATTGATAATCTTACTGTTGGAAAAACGCTTCGTTTAATAACGGGAAACCAGACCATGGATGCTGTGATTATGCGGAAATCCGAAAAACCTATGGGTGTCATTGTACAGTTCCCCCATTATGTCGATGGTTCGGCCTCTGAGAGAAAGCAGGAAATCACCTGGAGTTATGCGCCACAGACCAGCGGAGTATTGGTACCTAAAAGCGCACTTTGGAAACAGGGAGAGGAAATTGGTCTTTTCGTTGTGAATGATGGAGTAGTTCATTTCAAGAAAGTTAAAGTACTGGACGAAAATGATCAACAAGCTTGCGTCGACAGTTTACCTGTCGGGATTCCTGTTGTAACGAATCCGCGGGATGGACTTGAAGGGTTGATAGCTAAGTAAAAAATGTCCGGTTTAAGATTTTCGCAGCAGGAAACGAAGGAAAGGCGTAGAATTCTTTGCGAAGGGGATATTTAGGACATGGGAGATTTGGGCATTCAAGAGCGTTTATTGGAAGTTCGCCAGCGAATTCTTCGGGCAATTGAGCGGAGCAACAGGGATAACGGCGCTGTTAAACTGCTGGCCGTTTCTAAGACCCAGCCCCCAGCCAGCCTTCAGGAAGCTTATCAGGTTGGACAGCGGGCTTTTGCGGAGAACCGGATTCAAGAGTGGGTAGAAAAGGTTCCGTTTTTGCCTGCCGATTGTGAATGGCATATTGTGGGGAGACTTCAAACGAATAAGGTAAAATATTTGACTGACAAGATTGCCCTGATTCATTCTTTAGATCGATTTTCACTCTTAGAAATGTTAAACGAACAGGGGGGACGGCAAGGCTTAACTTGGGCAACTTTAGTCCAGGTAAACATTGCTCAGGATCCTTCGAAGGCCGGCTTAGCTCCTGAAGAAGTTCCGGATTTTTTGGATTCAATCGCGGACTATCCCTATGTTCAGGTACGAGGTTTTATGACGATTGGAGCTCTTGAGGCCAATCTGCAAGAAACCAGAGCCTTTTTTCGCCAACTGCGGAATCTCCGAGATTCCCTGCAATCTCGAACATGGCCTGGCGTGAATTTGCAAGAGCTTTCGATGGGCATGAGCAGAGACTTTGAAGCAGCCATCGAAGAAGGAGCAACCCTTGTCCGGGTAGGACGTCAGATTTTTGGTGAACGCGGTTAGTATTAAGGTTTATAGATAAAGTAAAAGAGCTCGACTTAAGAAAGGGAGGATCGGCTATGGCTAAACTACTGGATAAGATGATTGGAATTATGGGATTTGCTGATGATGAACAGGAAGAGGATCTTTTCGAAGAACAGGAAAAAGAAACGATGGACCAAGAAGAAGTTCGCACCAGTCGAAAAAATGCTCCCGTGGTAAGTATTCATACCCAAAAACAAATGCGAGTGGTTGTTTTGGAACCCAATACCTTCGAAGATGCCCAAAACATAGCGGACCAGCTTAAATCACGTCGTCCGGTAATTGTTAACCTAGAGAACGCGGAGAAAGTATTAGCGAAACGTATCGTCGATTTTATTAGTGGGACAACGTATGCTTTAAACGGCAATATGCAAAAAGTCGGAAACGGAATTTTTCTTTTTGTCCCCAACAACGTGGATATTTCTGGGGAGATGAGAGATGAACTTAAAGTTAAAGGTTTGTTCTGGCAAAAATAGGGGGGGTCACATTGATTTATCTAATCGTACAAATTATTGATAAAGTCATTACTATCCTGATTTTTGCGATAATCGTACGGGTTATGCTTTCTTTTTTTCCTCGCGTAAAACCAAACCCGCTTATAACTATAATTTACGATATAACAGACCCTTTATTGAAGCCTTTTCAACGTTTTCAGATTACTTCAGGGGCTATGGGCTTGGATTTCTCCCCCCTGATTGCTATTATCGTTCTGAACTTAATTCAATCATTGATTGTGAGGCTTCTCTATTAGGATGAGACGTTCCGTAGATCGCACTATGTTAAAATTTTGGAGTGAAAAAGAAGCATATTTGTCAGCCGCTCATCTATTGGATCAAATGGATGCAGTGCTCCATAGAAACTCCATGCAAGTCACTACTTTTTTAAGCTTCGCGATGAGGGAGTGGGCTGAGGGAATTCTTAACAAGGAGCAGTTAGCTTATTTGCTTGAAGGCGGTTTCCCCGACGCAGAACGCGTTCGTATCGTTATTGGCTCAAGAGAGGAAACTTTGGATTCCGCCGATGCAAATCTATCCATCCTTGAGGTTCTTCCGGCAAATCCTCATACTCAGCTTGAACATCGCCAAATTTTAGGCTCTCTGATTGGTTTAGGTATAGGACGGGAAGTTTTAGGAGATATTCGGGCAGGACTTAGCGGGTATTATCTTGCGGCTTCAACTGAGATCGCTCCGTTTTTGCTAGATCAGTGGAAAGCTGCAGGACGTGAAAAGATTAAAGTCTCTCTTTGTCATGAAAAACCTAACATTTTGTCCGATGTAGGAGAACAGAAACGGGTTACGGTTAGTTCAACTCGCTTAGATGCCCTCCTTGCCCATTCCTTTGGCGTATCCCGGGCCTCAGCTCAGGAGTGGATTAAACAAGGAAGGGTACGGCGTGAGGGCCTTGTAGTAAGCAAAGCAGAACTTAAATTGCAACCCGGAGAAACGATTTCTTGCCGGGGGCAAGGGCGAATTAGGCTTTTAGAGTGTACTCAGACTCGCAAGGAACGTACGGCTTGGCAACTCGTACTTTATAAGTCTCAACGCCAATAGGAGGTAAAGAAGATGCAAATGACTCCTCTTGATATACGCAATAAGCAATTCAACAAAGGACTTCGAGGGTATCAATGCGGAGACGTGGAAAAATTTTTGGAAGCCGTGAGTCAGGAATTTGAGTCTGCTTACGCGGAAAACTTTGAGTTGCGCGAAAAGGTTAAAGCTTTGGAAAATGAAATTAGTCATTTTCGTCAACTCGAGACTACATTGCAGCAAACGTTGGTCTTAGCTCAACAGACTGCCGAAGAAGTAAAACAAGCTGCGCGCCATGAGGCTGAGCTGTTGCTGAAGGAAGCAGAACAGAAAAAGTTAGCCCAGGTGTCTCAAGCTCAAGAAAAGTGGGAAGAAATGCAAAGAGAAATTCAGGAGTTGGGCAGGAAGCGCGATTTGATTCGAACTCAACTCAAATCATTTTTGCTCTCCCATCTTGATTTGGAAACGATGCAAGAGAAAACAGAAGGTATCGCCTAGAATTTCAGGTCTTCTCGATTGTTGCGAAGCAAACTGGTTTCGTGGTAAGATATTCTAAAAGAGAACTTGGAAAGAGAAGGAAGACACCGATGAATAGATTGATTAGTGAAATATCTTCTGACGTTCTCATTCAAGGATTTGGTCTGCATGAGGATGAGCGGAAGGTTTTTATAGGGAAAGTTGGAGGTCAGGAGATCCAACTTTTGCCTGATTTCCATAATTTAGACTTAGATGCCAAAGAATTGAAAATTTTATTTCTTGGCCTTGCGGAAGCCAGTCATCAATTTCGACCTGGGGACGTGCTGATGACCGGAAGTGATGATTTACTGGATCGTGCATTTCAAGTTATGGATGACATTGAGCAGCGTTGTATTGTGGTTACATTGTCACCTGATCAGGATTCAACCCATTTATATTTTTCTAACGAAACACTGGAACCGTTAGTTCAAGAATGGAAACAGCGTAAAGTATCGTTTTTGTGTCTTTGGATGGTTGCTCCCCAAGAATTAGAGGGACAAGCTAAATTAGTGACGATTTTACGTAAAATCATTTTAAAAGACTCGTAACGTAATTATTCCTTATTTTATTAAAGTTTTCGGTCCTGTGAACTATGAGCGGCGATCGGCATTCTCAACAGCAGAAGGACGGGGCGGACCCGGAGGAATGGCGGAGGGAAAAAGCGATAATGATGGTTATGAGTGATCTCGTCTCTTAATGGAGAGGCGAGATTTAGTTTTGTCGAACTTTGTAATTAAATATTGGAAAAAATCAGTCAAAATCTTGAAAAGGGTCTAGACTAAATGAAAAAAAAAGCATAGTATATTGTATAACGGTAATAGCTACCGAATGATACTAGCAGGAGAGATCTGGGTGGTCCAGACGCCGAAGGAGAAAATCTCTTGAAGTCGCTTTTCAAGAGGGGAAACTCTCAGGCAAAGGTACGGCTAGTAGACGGTACTCTGGAGAGTTTCTCTAAGCAGAGAACACCAAAGGGGAAGTCGGAGACGGCGAATCTCTCAGGTTAAAGGACAGAGAAGATGCGAAAGGCATCTTTCTCTGTCCTTTTTATACTATCAAGGCCCCTATGCCGCTTGCGGTATCGCTGATGAATGGGAAAGTTAATGAATGGGAAATTTAATTTTCGGGGCAGAAGTATAAGCTTTAGTTAAACTCAGAGTAGTATCTTCGGGACTAACCAAATATTTAAAGGATGTTAAGTTTCAGTTTTCAGTAAAAAAACATTACAGAATTAAGGAGGTGCCCAAGATGGCGGAACTGAAGCGAACTCCACTTTATGAAGAACATAAAGAGGCTAAGGCAAAAATAATTGACTTTGGCGGATGGGAAATGCCGGTTCAGTATGTTGGAGTGATTGAAGAACACAGGGCAGTGCGAAACAAGGCGGGACTTTTTGATGTATCACATATGGGCGAAATTGATGTTCGAGGAAAAGATGCTTTGGCTTTTGTTCAAAAGATCATTACAAATGACGCAGGTAAGCTGGAAAACGGAAAGATCCTCTATTCACCTATGTGCTATCCGGATGGCGGAATTGTAGATGATTTATTGGTCTATCGGCATAACCCTGAGCATTTTTTTCTCGTAGTCAATGCTTCGAATACCGAAAAGGATTTTGTCTGGATGCTTGATCAAGTTCAAGATTTTCAAGTCAGTGTGAAGAATGTCTCAGACCAATATGCCCAACTTGCTTTGCAAGGACCTCAAGCGGAAAAAATTCTACAGCAATTGGCCAATTTAAGTTTATCGACTTTAAAATATTATACGTTTAGTTATGGTGAAATTGACGGTGTTACGTGTCTCATTTCCCGGACAGGGTATACGGGTGAAGATGGTTTCGAAATATATTTTTCCCCGGAGTATGGTCGGCAGTTGTGGCGCAGGATTTTAGAAGTCGGTTCTCGGGAAGGGGTCCAACCCATTGGCTTGGGGGCGCGTGATACGTTAAGGTTTGAAGCTCGTTTGCCCTTATACGGCAACGAATTAGGAGCGGAAATAACTCCCTTAGAGGCCGGTTTGGGGATCTTTGTTAAATTAGACAAAGCTGATTTTATTGGCAGGGATGCTCTGCTTAAGCAAAAGGAAAATGGTATACCACGAAAGCTTGTCGGTCTGGAAATGATCGGACGGGGCATCGCCCGCTCACATTATCCTTTGCAAAAGGATGAACAAGAGATAGGGTTTGTCACCTCAGGTTCATATTCTCCGACATTGGATAAAAACATTGCTCTGGGTCTTGTTCGAGCAGATTCTGCTGTTGTAGGCAATTCATTGGATGTTATGATTAGAGGAAAGGCTGTCGAAGCAAAGATTATTCCAAGTTTGTTTTATAAACGGAGTTAATTGATGCGGTATTCCATGATGGATGCTCATTTAGATCTTAGGGTAAAATAATAAAAATTTGAGGAGGACGATAACATGAATCCAGTTGAATTAAAGTATAACAAAGAACACGAGTACTCGAGGACAGCAGGAAACATAGTAACCTTTGGTATAACCGATCATGCCCAGGAAAGCCTTGGCGACGTTGTTTTTGTTGAACTTCCACAAGTTGGAGATACGGTGACTGCAGGTGAATCTTATGGAACGGTGGAATCAGTTAAAGCAGTTTCAGATATTACCGCAGCTGTAAGCGGCAAGGTTGTAGAAGTCAATAGTTTGGTGATGGATTCACCGGATTTGTTGAACAGTGATCCTTATGGAGAAGGTTGGCTGATTAAAGTTGAGGCAGATGATTTGTCTCCTCTGGATTCTCTAATGAGCGCTGCCCAATATGAGGAGTTTCTGGCTGAGGAGGAACATTAGAATGAACTTCGTACCAAATACGGACAGCCAAAAAGAGCGACTTTTAGCCCGTATTGGGGTTAAGTCCGTCGAAGACCTTTTTGCCGATGTACCTCAAGAAGTTCGCTTAAAACGATCACTGGATATTCCAGGGGGAATGTCTGAACAAGAATTAGTAAAGCATGTTAAAGGGTTGGCGGGGAAAAATAAGACTGTGGAAGAATACAGTTCCTTTTTAGGCGCAGGAGCTTACGAACATTATATTCCCAGTTTTGTTGATCAATTGTTACTGCGCTCTGAGTTCTATACGGCGTATACCCCTTATCAGCCGGAGATCTCTCAGGGGACTCTGCAAGCAATTTATGAATACCAGACTTTGGTCTGTGAATTGACGGGAATGGATGTTGCCAATGCCTCCATGTATGATGGAGCTTCGGCCTTAGCTGAAGCAGCCCTTATGACTTGCGATGCCACCAGGAGAAACAAAGTCTTAGTCACGCAGACAGTACATCCGGAATATCGCGAAGTTCTCAGAACATATTTGCCGCCCCGGGGGGTGGAGTTGATCGAAATTCCGTCTAAAGATGGAATCACTGATCTTGAGGCCTTGGGAGCTCAGCTTCAAGAAGGTGTTGCAGGTGTCCTTATTCAAAATCCGAATTTCTTTGGCAATATTGAAGAGGCTGAGGAAATCACCAACCTTGTCCATGAACATGGGGCCCTCGAGGTAATGACTGTTAATCCGGTGTCGTTGGGTCTGCTGAAGAATCCGGGAGAATGCGGAGCGGATATTGTTGTCGGGGAAGGTCAAGCTTTTGGAAATCCTCTTAATTTCGGCGGCCCATATTTAGGTTTCTTGGCTTGTCGGGACAAGTATGTACGAAGAATGCCGGGACGGATAGTGGGAGCAACGACTGACAAAAGCGGGCGGAAAGGTTATGTTTTAACTCTGCAAGCCCGAGAACAGCATATTCGAAGGGAAAAGGCTACTTCCAATATTTGTTCCAATGAGGCGCTCTGCGCACTGGCGTTTACTATGCATTTAAGTGCTCTCGGCAAAAATGGCGTTACAGAGTTGGCCTATATTAATTTACAGAATGCTCATTATGCAGCCCGGGAGATTGTCAAAATTCCCGGAATGAGTTTAGCATTCCAACGTCCTTTCTTCCATGAGTTTGTAGTAAAAACGACACTTGAACCTTCTAAGATCAACGATGCACTTTTAAAGGATCGAATTATCGGCGGATTGGATCTGGCGCGCTTCTATCCTGAACTAGACCATCACCTTCTCTTCTGTGTTACGGAGACTAAGTGTAAAGCTGAGATTGACCGGCTTGTGGCCAGATTGGGGGAAATCCAATGAAATCGCTAGAACCTTTAATTTTTGAACTTAGTGCCAGCGGCCGGAATGCAGTCAGCTTGCCTAAATGTGGAGTTCCGGAGATTCCTGTAGAAATGTTGATTCCCGAGCATATGCTTACTCAGCAGGAACCCCAACTCCCGGAAGTGTCAGAGGTTGATGTTGTCCGTCACTTTACGCGTCTTTCAACCTTCAACCATGGTGTGGATACCGGATTTTACCCATTGGGGTCGTGCACTATGAAGTATAACCCTAAGGTTAATGAAACTCTGGCTCGTTTGCCCGGGTTTACCTCCCTTCATCCATACCAACCGGAGGCCCTGACTCAGGGAGCCTTACAGCTCATGGCCGAACTCCAGCAAGATCTTTGTGAGCTGGCAGGGATGGATGGATTTACGCTCCAGCCTGCTGCAGGCGCTCATGGCGAAATGACCGGGATGCTGATCATTAAAGCCTATCATGAGCACCGAAAGGATAAGAAACGAACCAAGGTCATCGTTCCGGACTCGGCGCATGGGACCAATCCAGCCACTGCGGCGATGGCTGGTTACGATATCATTCAAGTACCATCCACTGAACGCGGTGGAGTTGATCTAGAGGCCTTAAAAAAGGTTGTCAACGATGAAGTAGCTGCGTTAATGTTGACGAATCCCAATACAGTTGGCCTTTTTGATGAAAATATTTTGGAAATCACGAAACTTGTTCATGATGTCGGAGGGTTATTGTACTATGACGGCGCTAATACAAATGCGATCATGGGAATTGCTCGTCCTGGGGATATGGGTTTTGACGTCGTTCATCTTAATTTGCATAAGACATTTTCTACACCACACGGTGGAGGGGGACCCGGTGCTGGGCCTGTAGGTGTTAAAGAATTTTTATTGCCCTTCCTGCCGAAGCCTATCGTGGTTCAGAGCGATGATGGGACCTTTAAACTAGAAGATAATTTACCTCTTTCCATTGGAAGGGTTCGCTCCTTTTATGCTAATTTTGCAGTGTTGGTCAGGGCTTATGCTTATATTAGAGGATTGGGAGGAGAAGGGCTTAAGACAGCGTCTGAAAACGCAGTGCTTAATGCCAATTATTTAATGCAAATCCTCAAAGAGCATTATTACCTTCCTTTTGACCGTACTTGCAAGCATGAATTTGTGATTACTCCAAAGAACTTGAAGTCCACAGGAGTCCATACCTTAGATATAGCAAAACGCTTACTGGACTATGGTTATCATCCGCCAACAATATATTTCCCGATGATTGTTGAAGAGGCAATGATGATCGAACCTACAGAATCAGAAAGTGCGGAAACCCTGGATGAATTTGCCCGAGTTCTTATTAAAATCGCCGAAGAAGCACGTGAAGATGCTGACTTGGTCAAGAATGCTCCGCATACAACAAGGGTTACTCGTCTGGATGAAGTGGCAGCGGTGAGAAAACCGGATTTGCGTTATCGGAATAAGTAAACACTGTGTGAATTGTTCTTAGACAAGGCCAACTATAAATGCCGCTCATTCGGGCGGCTTTTTTCCCACTGTCAGATCCATGCCGCTAGGCGGGCCATCGGATGATGTCGGGTCAGGCAGCCTCGCCCACACCGTTCACCCAACATTCCGAGGCTGGCCCACTCGATTGCGCGGGAGCTACGCCGAACCATAGGGTAGTACCTGATGTGAACCACGGCTTCGCTTACCCCACGCAACCTTCGTGGGCTTTACCGCCTCTCCATGAAATGGGTTCACTCTTGTGGGCGAAGCTGCCTTTCTTTCGGGTCTATAGTGTTTGGGGCAGTTTTTCTGAGAGTATAGTTTTTGGTTGCAAGGTATGAACAGTGAGAAGAGACCGCCTGCGGAGACTCATAGAAGCCTAATTCGTGCGAAGACAGTGTCTTCGAGCGCCGGTTATGTTTTCTTTAAATGCTCATTAAGCTTGCCAAAGCTGCAAACTGAATTGAGTCCTTAGTGTTCGCCAAGTTATAGAAAATTAAGTGAGGATGAAGAGATGGAGCAAGAAGATCGTGTGAGTCTGATACAGCAGGCCTGGGAGGTAAGACGGGGGAATTTTGAAAACGAAATCTATTTTGATTATCCGACTCAGACGGAGAGTATCACTCTTACCGGCCGCTCCTGTGCTCTCAATTGCGCCCATTGCGGCGGGCATTATCTGAAAGCGATGCGAAGTGTGGAAGAGATCCAAGTTTATGAGGCCCTGAATCACAATTATCCATTTCGCAGTGCGCTCATCAGCGGCGGTTGTACGCCGGAGGGTAAGGTACCTTTCCCTGATCAGTTAGAATTTCTGCGCAAGCTCAAACATGATGTGCGCTTAAATTTTCACGTTGGGTTATTAAACAAGCAAGAAATTTCTTTACTCAAAGGTTTAGCGGATGTTATTTCTTTTGACTTCGTAGCAGATCGGGAAACGATTCGTGAAGTTTATGGCTTGGATTATGGACTGGAAGACTATCGGCGTGTTTTTCTAGCCCTTCAGCAAGTATTGCCGGTGATGCCCCATGTGACTCTGGGATTAAAAGGAGGAGAGTGGTGCGGAGAAGAAGCGGCTCTGGAAGCACTATCTGAATTAAACATTGATGGTCTGATTTTTAATGTATTTATCCCAACTCCCGGAACCCGGTATGCTGACAAACAGCCGCTGCCGGTTGAGGAAGTTATTCATTTCCTGGCTAAAGCGAGAATTAGGTTTCCTAAGCTCCCTTTAGTTTTGGGCTGCATGCGTCCCAAGGGAAGATACCGGCAAAGGCTGGATGAAGCTGCGGTGGAAATAGGTTTAAATCGCTTGGTTATGCCAACTCCGGGTGCCCGGCGAAAAGCAGAGGAGTTACAACTTAAGGTTATACGCGGTGAGGAGTGTTGTGCCTTATGATACGATGTTCTTTGGGGACAGCTAAAGTCTTGGGCTTAAAAAAGGTTAAGGTAGATGTCCTGCCGACAACCGCCTATCTGATGGTGGGAGAACGATGCCGGTTTAATTGTGCCTTCTGTGCGCAAGCACGGGAGAGCGGTGCTCGGGCAGACCTGCTTTCGCGAGTGAGCTGGCCGGACTACTCGAAAGAGGTGCTTCTTAAAGGGCTGCATACTTCAAATACAAATAATGCTCTGCAGCGAATTTGTTTTCAAGTGGTTCAAGACAAGGAGGCGTTAGCCGAGACGAAAAGTCTGGTTAAAACAGTACAGTCGGTAACTCAATTGCCCATCTGTGTGTCGGCGGGACCGCGAAGCATTGAAGAGGTGAAGGAGCTTTTGAATCTTGGGGTTGACCATGTAAGTATTGCCCTTGATGCAGCAACTCCTGAGATTTATGCCCGCAGTAAAGATGGGTCCTGGGAGGAGCGATTGAATCTCCTCAGTGAGTCTGCAGAAATGTTTCCCGGGCGTATGGCAACTCATCTTATCGTTGGTTTAGGGGAACGTGAAGAAGATATGATTCATTGTCTCCAGACCCTCTATGATCGAGGTGTGACGGTGGCCTTATTCGCTTTTACTCCAGTGAGAGGAACGAGAATGGAAGGAATTTCTCAGCCTGAGATAAGTCATTATCGACGAATACAGGTCGCTCACGATTTGATCCGGAATCAATTAGGGCGGTGTGAGGAGTTTACGTTTAAACAAGGCCGTTTAATGAGTTATGGGACCTCTGTTCTTGAACTGGAAGGGAAAAGGGGAGGTATACCTTTTCAAACGTCTGGCTGCACTGGCTGCAATCGCCCTTATTATAACGAAATACCCGGAGAGGAGCTTTACAACTATCCGAGATCGCTGACTCAGGGTGAAATTGAACGGGCTTGGACACAAGTTCGTGAAGGTTTAATGGATATAGTAGAGAACGGGGACCACTCCCACTAATAGTAGTGGGAGTCCTACGATTGAATGAAAGTGGGTGATCTTATGAATTTATGGCGCTATCTGCCCTATGCGGTGGCCTCAGGTGCTGAGAATATGGCCATTGATGAGGCGTTATTAAAGACCATGGTTGAGACTCCAAATCCTCAGCCGCTTCTGCGTTTTTATGGCTGGAATCCGGCGGCCTTATCTCTAGGCTATGCTCAATATTACGAACGGGAAGTTGATGAAAGGGCATGCAGGAAAGAGGGAATTGACATTGTTCGGCGACCCACGGGGGGGAGGGCAGTCTTGCATCAATATGAACTGACCTATAGTGTCATCTCCCCGGAAAACAACCCTAATGTCTCCGGCACAATTACAGAATCCTATTTGAAGATCAGTAAGGCCTTGTTAGAGGGATTTCAGGCCCTGGGGATACCGGCTGAGATGTCCCTTGGCGGGGCAGCCAAAGAAGCAACCTCTGCGGCATGTTTTGATGCTCCTTCTTGGTATGAACTTGTTGTGAACGGGAGGAAATTGGTGGGGAGCGCTCAGATGCGGAAAGAGGGGATGCTTTTGCAGCATGGGTCCATTCTGCTCCATTTTGATGCCGATCTTCTCTTTCGGCTTCTGAAATTCCCAAGTCAAGAGGTCCGAGAACGTTTGCTAAAGCGATTTAAAGCCAAAGCTTGTGCTTTGGATGAAGTTTGGCAACGGCCAATAGAACGAGAAGAGTTGGAAAAGGAGATTTGTTCAGGATTTCGCAGAGTCATGGGGATTGATTTCCTGCAAAGTGAATTAACAGAATCTGAGAGGCGTTTGATGCAAGAAATTCGTTCTAAATATCTTTCCGGTGATTGGACTAAAAAACGCTAGCTTTGGACCTGGATTAAATTCGCAAAATTTAAACTTAAATTTTGGCCCCTGGAATTGTGTCGTTTTTCAGCGAAAAGGAGTATACTATTAGACAGTGGATTTTACACATGAAAATTTTTTCGCATCGATGGATAGTTTCATTCGCGGTAATGGAGGGTGATAAATTCAATGGCTAGTTTTATGGTTCCGGTAGGTATTTCGAACCGGCACATTCATTTGTCTCAAGAACATATTGAGGAGCTTTTTGGTGCCGGTCATACTCTGACAAAAACAAAAGATCTGAGTCAGCCCGGTCAGTTTGCTTGTGAGGAAACGGTGACGATCATTGGTCCTAAAGGCTCTATGCCGGGAGTTCGTGTTTTGGGTCCGGCCAGAAAAGCGTCCCAAGTTGAATTGGCGGCTACCGACACTTTTAAATTAGGGGTTAAACCCCCGGTTCGCGATTCCGGAAAACTTGACAGCACTCCGGGGGTCGATGTTGAAGGTCCAAAAGGGAAAGTCCATCTCGATCAAGGGGTTATTATTGCTGCCCGTCATATTCATATGACGCCTGAAGATGCTCAGAAATATTCATTAAAGGATGGAGACCATGTTCGGGTAGTTGTTCCAGGCGTAAGGGGCGGAATCCTTGAACATGTTCTTATAAGAGTCAGTCCTAATTATGCTTTGGATATGCATATTGATACGGATGAAGGGAATGCTTTTAGTCTCTCGAATGGCATGCACTTAGAGGTTCTTTTGGATTAGGGGTATATCCCTGCTATTTGAACAAGTTTTATTGCTATTATTTCTGTATTGAATGAATCAAGTGAAGTATAATGAAAATGTTATTTTACTCAATGGATTTTTACGAACTTCGATGTTTAGTGTCGAAGTTCGTTATTTTTTTATCCATTCAAATTTTTAATCTCCTGGTGAGTGCAAATTCGAAAAGTAGGCTCGTTACTCTCCTAATTCAGTTGCTTTTACAATATTCATTATTTCTCTCAATCTTAAGTCATAGGTATGATATCTTTTAACAGTTTCAAAGCCGTTATTAGAAATTTCCTTTCGTTCTTTATCATGTAGCAAGTAGTATTTTATAATTTCTATCAAGTCTTGCAAATCTCTATAAATTATAAAATCAGTTCCTACTTTAAAATTATATTCTAAGCCTTTTTTATAATTTGTCAGTAAGAAACCACCTGCTCCTAAAACATCAAAGATTCTCAAAGGGAGCCCGCTTTCAACAAATGTTCGCGTTATATTCAAGTTGATTTTGGTTGATTTCATGATCTTTGGCATCGACTGATAATAGTCCGCATGTCCGAAGTAACTACTGGTATAATCCTTCCATAACTCATTTCCATATACTTTTACATTTTTATCCTTAAAGACTTCATTAATTATGGTTAAATAGATTATTCTTTCTTGAAATGATTGTTCTCTTCCTAATAAAAAGGATAGCTTTTCCTTTTCTCTTAGAAGTACAGCGCCTTGAATACGATAAGATGTTATTTCATTATTTATTTTATTTACAAGTTCTTGGGTGCAATCATCTTTTAGGTGAAAAAAGCTGATATCTTCATGTTGCTTTTGAATCAATCCGTCTATGTAATCGGATGTCTGATTCGTTAATGAGCCTTTAATATATTGGGAATATTCGCTCATGGTGAGATTTCCTATAAAACTAATATCACATTCATAAGCCTCCTTCTCATCATCACTGAGTCTGAGACTTGCAAGTCTATTAACATTTACCGCGATAGGCATGTAAAATATTTTTTTTAAACCCTTTGTTTTTAACCCTTCGACAATTTCTTCATCATACATAAAGATGTAATTCACATCATTTAGGGCTTCTTTTTGATATACAGTATATTGGGGAGTATCGACACACCACGAAATATATTTTTTCCTAATTTCAGTACATATTTCGGAGATTAGCGGATCAAAGTTAATCGTCATTACATAGTCGGGAAAGCTTTCTAGTATTGTCATTTTGAGACGTTCTTTATCAGCATTATTTGAAATAACTTTAACTTTATATCCCATATGGTTTAACGCTTCTTTACAGTCATCCCAGATATTATATCTGTCAAATAAAACAATGGTTTCTCTATTACTTACATTTGGGAGGTATTTCTTACTTAGATTCCCCTGAAAAACTAACCGATATTTTCAAAATGGCCAAAATAAAAGGAATTCCCAAGGATTTGGTAGAAATTTAGAAGTGACAAGCAACCAAATTCTACTACCCTTTTGGAGAATTCCTAGTTTTTAGATTCTCCAAGAGGGTGAAAAAATCCTTTCAGGGGGTCAAAAAATGTTACGTCTTCACAATGAGCAACTTACTATTTGGGATTTTGCTTTACCTGAGCAAGTTCTAGAACTAAGCAAGGAATTAAAGACTATCGATGAACTTCTGGATGATGAGAAATTTATGCGGCCTTTCCTTTCTCGTTGGAATATACGTATTGGCCGACCGACAGTTCCTGTCGAAACCTTTCTTCGTCTCATGTACCTTAAGTTCCGTTATGAGTTTGGTTATGAAACTCTCGTTGCAGAGGTTAGTGACAGCATTAAATGGCGTCGCTTTTGTCGAATTAACTTAGATGCGACAGTTCCTCATAGTACGACCTTGATTAAACTGACTCAAAAGTATGGAGAAGACATCGTTGAACAGCTTAATGAAGCTCTCGTTGTTAAGGCTTCTCAAGACAAGATTACTCGGAGCCGGAGACTTCGCACGGACACAACGGTGACGGAATCCAATATTCATTACCCTACGGATGCTCAGCTCTTGGCCGATGCTATTAAATCGATAACACGCCAAGCTCAAAGCCTTCGAGAAACTGCGGGTTCGACGATGCCCAAGATGATTGAACGCTGTCGTTCAGCGAAGAAGCGAATTTTGGAAATCGGTAAAACACTTAAGCGGCGTAATCATCAGGCTGTTGAAGAAGTTCGTAAGATTACCGATAAATTAGTTGATAAAGCCATTGAAACTATGACTAACGCCCATCAGATTATGGATAAAGCCGAAGAAGCTCTAGGCGAGCAGATGAGCAACACTACAAAACGCAAGATTGAGAAACTCGATAAGGTCATAGTCACCGCCGACAAAATTGTGAATCAAACACTAAAAGTCAACGGCGGAAACACCCACATTTCGAATCGAGTGATTAGTCTTCATGATCCAGATGCACGGCCGATTCAAAAAGGGAAATTAAAGAGTCCGACAGAGTTTGGCTATAAAACAGAGATCACAGAAAATGAAGACCGCATTATAACCGATTATAAAGTTCATGTTGGAAATCCTAGTGATGACAGTCTTTTGGTAGAAACTGTTAAACGTCATATTTCTAAAACAGGAAAAGTGCCATATTCAATCGCTACCGACAGAGGTTACAGCAGCGGTAAGAACCAAAAAGAACTGACTGACCTAGGAATCAAACGAATATCGATGCCTAAAAAGGGCAAGAAGAGTAAAGCACAGGCATCTCACGAAAAGCAGAGATGGTTCCGACGATTGCAAGCTTGGAGAGCTGGCGGAGAAGGTACCATAAGCATTTTGAAACGGAAATATGGTCTAGGGAGAAGTCTGTCCCGAGGCCACCAAGGTGTAAGTACCTGGGTGGGATTTGGGATATTAACCTACAATTTGAGACGAATAGCGGCCCTGATTTAGAGGAAACCGAGAAATGGCAAGGGGTATTTGAGTATAAAGCTTAAAAACTATGTTGTTTCCAGACGAGTTTAAAACGAGTATTTTTTAACCGACTTTTTCAGGGGAATCTACTTAGATAATTAAGTACTTCAATATAGAAATGACTATTATAGCAAGTAATATTTTTGTTATTGACGATTTCATAGTCCGAAAGCGTTAGTTTTTTATACTCATCTCCAAACAAAAATTTGATATTTTTGATTTTCAAAACAGAATTTAATTCATTTGAACTCAAAATTATATTATAAAATTCTTTATCTGGCTCAATAACGTAGATGTAATTATTTGTATTTTTTGCCAAGTATTCTAGCTCATATCCCAATCCTAACCCTAATAAGATTAAGTTTTCATTACTGTTAAAATTAAGATTTGATAAACTAATTTTATCCTTAGGTTTATACTTGGAATATGCATATATAAATTCACTATTACTATTTTCTATTTTGCAAGTTAAATTATTATCTTTAGCTTTTTCAATAATTATATTCATTTTTTGTTGTGCCACCTCTATTATTTGCATGGAATTTATTAGATTATCCGAATTGTTCTCATACTCATAATTATAGTTCATTTAACTTTACCCAGCTAGTACTTCTAATTAACAAAATTTATACTAATTTTCAGCAAGAAACGCTTAAATCAAAGAAGAAATTGAAGAGGATATTGAAAAAGTTTCTCGTGTAAAGAGTCATTCACCAGGGAACACTATTGTCACCTCAATAATTATAAACTCAGTTTATTTGCCAATAATAAACTGGTCATTTGGAGGATCATTTTTGCGAGGAGGTAAATTTACACAAGAATTAAAATTATTAGGAAGGGGAAGCGAGATGGATAATAAATCTCATTATATAAAATTGATTGAAACCTTACGAGCCGAAAAGCAAAGTTTAGCAGAGTCTGCGACGGAATTCCTTAACGGAGATATGAGAGAGTCTTTAGGTGAGCTGTCAGTGGCCGATAATCATCCGGCAGATATTGCTACTGAAGTATATCAGCGTTCACAGGATGTGGCCTACCATGACCGTTCTGTGCACAGGATGGAAGCCATTGATGCAGCTTTAGCGCGTTTTGAAGAAGGTAAGTACGGGATTTGTGAATCCTGCGGCCAAGAGATTCCCTATGAACGTCTTGAGCTAATGCCCTATACTACTGTCTGTACACGATGCAGTCGTGAAGAAGAGAAAGAGGAGCAGCATTCCCTGCATCGTCAGCCTGTTGAAGATGAAATTCTAAACCGACCCTTTTCGCGAACGTTTAATGATGGCACAGACCGGGTAGAGTTCGATGGTGAAGATGCCTGGCAGGCTGTGGCACGCTACGGGACGTCAGATTCGCTTCAGGATCTTGGGACCAATCGAGATATTTCAGATCCCAATCAGTTGTATGAGGATTCAGATGAAACCATAGGTGCCGTGGAATTTATAGAAACGTTTGAGACCGGACGGGAACGGTTAGACCGAAATAATACAATTCATTACAGCGAAGATCATGGACGCACTTAAAAGGCAACAAAGCAAGAGCTAAGGAATTACATTTGCTCTCCCTTGAGCCCTGTGTTAAGATGAGAAAAAACAGGGAGGTTAAACGCTTGTTAGTCTGGCTTGCCATGATTGGCGTATGGATCGTTGATCGCTTGTTAAAAGTGTTAATTCAGAAGAACTTTGTACCGGGTGAATCACTGAAGGTCATCCCTAAGATATTCCATATCACCTATGTTCTCAACCCAGGAGCGGCCTTTGGCTTAATGGCTGGTCGGACCTGGGTTTTTGTTGTTACCGCCCTGGTTGTCGTAGGCGGGGTGATTTATGGACAATTTCGCATTCCAAAAAAAGAAGTGCTTCTGCGCTTAGCGATTGGGATGATTGGGGGAGGAGCCCTGGGAAATTTATATGATCGTTTGTTTATTGGCCGAGTTGTGGATTATATTGACTTTCAAATTTGGCCCTATGTTTTTAACTTTGCCGACAGTATGATCGTTGTTGGAGTTGGCCTGCTTATGCTTAAGTTATATTGGGAAGAAAAAGATCACAAAGATGTGGAAAAGGAGCTTAACGCCAGCAGTACTCAGGAATAATCGCTCTAAGGAGTTCTAGGTCATTAACGAAGGTCCTGACTTATTGCGGAATAACGCTGTTTTGCAAGATAGAATTTGGAATTTGGAATTTGGAATTTGGAATTTGGGGAGTAGACGTGGAAAAAGTTTTCGAATCAGAACAAGTGAATGATGAAATTGATGAAGAAATCAATGAAGCCATAAATGAAGCGGAAACCTTAGAATTTGAATTATCCGAAGGACTCAGGCTGGATGTCGGGGTTACTAATGTTCTGGGAAAGAGCAGGTCTTTTGTGCAAGACCTCATTGCCAAAGAATGTATCAAAGTAAATGGGCTGAGCAAAAAGGGAAATTATAAAATTCGCAAGGGTGACAGAATCGAAGCGACAATTCCCATTCCTCGACCGGCAGCAGCTGAACCTGAAAATATTCCTCTGGATATTCTCTACGAGGATGACGATGTCTTAGTTGTCAACAAACCGCAAGGTATGGTAGTGCATCCCGCTCCCGGTGCTTGGACAGGAACTCTCGTCAATGCGTTATTATTCCACTGCCGTAATCTCTCAGGTATTAATGGGGTCTTGCGTCCGGGAATTGTTCATCGCATTGACAAGGATACATCGGGGATTTTGGTCGTGGCTAAGAATGATGAAGCTCATCAGAGCTTAGCTGCTCAACTAAAAGAACATAGTATGGAACGGTTTTATTTAGCTGTGGCCCACGGTGTGATTCATGAACCTTCAGGTACGGTAAATGCCCCAATTGGGCGTGATCCCTCGGACCGCAAGCGGATGGCTGTTGTCATGCATCATTCTAAAACAGCTGTAACTCATTACAAAGTCCTGGAACGTTATAAAGATGCAACTTATCTGGAAGTCCATCTCGAGACAGGGAGAACCCACCAAATTCGAGTTCATATGAATTATCTTAAGCATCCCATCGTGGGGGACCCGGTCTACGGCCCCTCGAAAAATAGATTTGGACTAAAAGGCCAACTGCTTCATGCGGCCCATTTAGGGTTTAAGCATCCACGAAGCGGGGAATGGATGAGGTTTGACACTGCTGTCCCCGAAGTCTTTGCGGATTTTCTTAAGAAATTAAGGAAGGATTGACATTTGGGCTAAGCTAAAGTAAACTTAAGGAAAGTTAAATGGCCTTTAAATGAAGTCCTGTGAGGCTTGGGAAGGCAGACGGAAGTAGGAAAGGGCTGTCTGCTATGAGGGACAGTCTTATTTATTTGTCAGTCTGATCTGTGTTCTATGAGCTATACTCCAGAAGAAAGGAGATGATTGCTTTGGAAGGAACGATTAAAAGCAAGATATTAGATGCGGATGGGATCCGCCGGGCGCTTACACGGATTGCCCATGAGATCGTAGAGAAAAATAAAGGTACAGATAAACTTGTTCTGGTTGGAATTAGACGTCGTGGTGTACCCCTGGCTGAACGTATCCGCCAATATATTTTGGAATTTGAAGGCGTTCAATTACCGATGGGAATTTTGGACATAACTCTTTATCGAGATGACTTGAGTACCATTGATGTTCATCCGGTAGTTCATGAAACTGATGTTCCGGTGAGTATTGAAGGAAAAACGGTCATACTGATTGATGATGTTCTTTATACAGGACGCACAGCTCGAGCTGCTTTAGATGCCACCATGGATTTAGGCAGACCTGAGAGAATTCAGCTGGCTGTCTTAGTTGATCGTGGACACCGGGAGCTTCCCATTCGCGCAGACTTTGTCGGCAAAAACTTACCGACCTCGCGTCGTGAAATTGTCGCTGTGCGTTTGCAGGAAGTTGATGCTGAAGAAGACGTGCTTTTGTTGGAACGGGAAGGTTTCAGCGAATAGTAATTCATAGTGACGTATCCCTTTAAATGCCATCCAGAGAGATGGTCAAGGGGCGAGCGGGGTTTTTTGGCTATGCCTAATTTTAATCCTCTCCCTTCTTGGGAGAGGATTTTTTATTACAATCAGAGAGTATAAACTTCACTCTGAATAGAAGTTGCAGTGCAGGGTATACAAATGAAGGGACAGAATGATTAGGAGGGTTACGATGAAATTGCAGCGTAAAGACGTTCTTGGATTAGAAGAGATGGACGTGGAAGAAATTCGCCAAATCTTACAGACGGCGAAAGTAATGAAAGGAATTTTAATGCGTCCTATCAAGAAGCTACCAACCCTTAAAGGCAAATCTGTCGTCAATCTATTTTATGAGGCCAGCACGAGGACCAGAACATCCTTCGAAATGGCGGCCAAAGTCTTAGGAGCGGATACAACGAGTATTGCCGTGGCTCAAAGCAGTGTGAGCAAAGGGGAAAGTTTATATGATACCGCCAAAACGATTCAAGCGATGCGGGCGGATTTAGTCATTATCAGACATTCCAGTTCCGGTTCGGCCGGTTTTCTGGCGGATATTTTAGAGGCGGGAGTTATTAATGCCGGAGACGGTCAGCATGAACATCCAACTCAAGCCTTGTTGGATATTTTCACGATGGAAGAAAAACTGGGAGATTTAAAGGGAAAAAATGTGGTCATCGTGGGGGATGTTTTGCATTCCCGCGTGGCCAGGAGCAATGCCTGGGGTCTTCAAAAGCTGGGAGTCAATGTAACATTGGTGGGTCCCCCCACGTTGGCGCCTGAGGAGATGAGGGGACTGGGAGTAAAGGTGACCCATGATCTCGACAGTGTTTTGCCGGGTGCCGATGTGGTCATGGCCCTGCGTTTACAATTGGAACGTCAAAAAAGCGGACTGTTTCCCAGTCTGAGGGAATACAGTCATCTTTATGGCTTGACAACCGAGCGTTTGAAGAAAACAGGGAAGGAAAGTGTCATTATGCATCCGGGACCCATGAACCGGGGCGTGGAAATTTCCGATGAGGTGGCAGACAGCGCTCAGGCTTTAATTGAACGCCAAGTTACCAACGGTGTAGCCATTCGCATGGCTTTAATTTACCTACTGATTGGAGGGTCTGCAAATGTTGTTGCTTAAAGATGTCTGGGTTGTTGATCCCGGTCAGAAACTATCGAGTCCTCAAAGTGTACTTGTTAAAGAGGGTAAAATCTTAGCGATGGCTTCCACCATGAGCGAAGAAGAGGTTCACTCTCAAGCTCAGGAAGAAACCATTGAGACGATTAACGGGGAAGGCAAGTTCCTTTTTCCGGGATTAATTGACGTTCATACCCATTTGCGTGAACCTGGGCAGGAGGACAAAGAGGATATTTTAAGCGGTTCCCGCGCGGCTGTTCGGGGAGGATTCACAACAATCTTAGCTATGGCTAACACCCAACCGGTAATTGATAAACGGGCTTTGGCGGAATTTGTACGGCTGCAAGGTGTACGAGCAGGTTATGCCCAAGTTCTGCCCATCGGAACGGTTACCAAAGGTATGCAAGGTGAAGAACTTGTGGAAATGGCGGATATGAAAGAGGGCGGAGTTGCGGCCTTCTCAGATGATGGGAAAAATATACAAAACGGGGAAGTTATGAGGCTGGCCTTAGAATATGCGAAATTGACAGGACTGCCTATCATCAGCCATTGCGAAGATAAATATTTGGCGGGAGACGGTTTCATGCGCCGGGGAATAGCTGCGGGCCGAATGGGGCTCAAAGGAATCCCAGCCAGTGCCGAAAGCGTTATCGTTTCTCGGGATTTGATCTTGGCTGAGGAAACGGGCGGGAAACTTCATCTGGCTCACATTTCAACTGCCGAGAGTGTGGATCTGATTCGCAGGGCCAAAGCACGGGGCGTCAATGTCAGTGCTGAAGTTAATCCCCATCACTTAATTTTCTGTGATGAAGACATTCATCTTACGGATACTTCACTTAAAGTAAATCCGCCCTTGTCCTCAAAAGAAGACCGCGCTGCCCTGATTGACGGGCTTCGTGACGGGACGATTGATATGATTGCCACAGACCATGCACCGCATACTCAGGCAGAAAAGGCCCGGCCCTTTGCCGAGGCACCCTTTGGCATTGCAAGTCTGGAAACTGCGCTGAGTGCTGTGTACCAGCACCTGGTGCTGACAGGAAAACTTACCTGGGAGCGGGTCATCGAGGCTTGGAGTTATTTGCCCGCCCAGCGCTTTGGGTTAAAGGGAGGAACGCTTACGCCTGGCTCAGCTGCGGATATGGTGCTCTTCGATCCTGCCTATCAAGAAGTGATCGAACCTGGCAATTTGGTTTCCAAAGCACGCAATACTCCGTTTTTAGGTCAGACTCTTCAAGGTTTTCCAGTGATGGTTTGGGTCGGCGGACGATTAGTACAAGAAAATCGAAGGGTTCTATAGGAAAGTAAAGAGAGTGTTTGAAGAAAAGTAAAGAGAGTATTTGAGAGGAAGTGTTGAAGGTGGCTTATCTCGTTTTTATGGATGGGACGACCTTTGCAGGGGAAGCGTTTGGCGAGTGGGAGAACTATTCTTCCTCACCGACAGCACGGGAAGTAGTTTTTAATACATCCATGAGCGGTTATCAGGAGATGATTACGGATTTATCCTATGCCGGGCAAATCTTAGTTCTAACTCAGCCGCAAATTGGAAATTACGGCTGGCATCATGAAGAAAATGAAGCAGACAAAACTCGTCTCCAAGGCCTGATTGTTCGCGAGCTTTCTCAAGGAGAGGGAAGCCTGCATGCTGAGGGGGCATTGGAAGAATATTGCCAGCAGCATGGTGTACAAGGACTAAAAGGTGTTGATACAAGGGCATTGACCCGCTATCTAAGGGACTTCGGCACTTTGTCGGGAGTTTTAGTTAAGTCTTGGGAAGAGGGAAAAGATTATTGGCAGGTGCGGAAAGAAAGCTCTGAGAATCTGAGTAACTGTCAATTAAATCATACTAGCACTTTATGTAAAGATGAACATTGGGTTTATCGCTCAACCGTTAAAGAAGTCTATGAAATACCGGGCTCAGGCCCTTTAATAGCCGTCTTTGATTTTGGGGTTAAACGAAATATTCTGCGCTCTCTTCAACAGAGAGGCTATCGAATTATGGTGTTTCCAGCCGGATCAACGGCAGAGGAAATCTTATGGCAGCAGCCAAGGGGTATGGTTTTAAGCAATGGTCCCGGGGATCCCAGTGAATTGCCGGAAATAGTTGATACAGTCCGCCAATTGTATAGTAAACTGCCTGTTTTAGGTATCTGTCTGGGACACCAACTTCTCGCTCTGGCAGCGGGCGGGGAGACTTACAAACTTCCCTATGGGCATCGCGGAGGAAATCACCCTGTTCTTGATCTCCGAACAGGTAAGGCTACGATGACATCACAAAATCACGGTTATGCCGTTATCGATGATTCTTTAAAAGGAACCGGTTTTGAAGTCACGATGAGGAATCTTAACGACGGAACGGTAGAGGGAATGGAGCATGAAACGTATCCTGTTCTGTCAGTTCAGTTTCATCCGGAAGGAGCTCCCGGCCCGGAAGAAAATGAGGAGATTTTCCAGCGTTTCACAGAATTGGTGGCAAGAAATTGCCCAAGAAAGGGGAGAATGTAAATGCCCAAGAAAGAATGGAAAAAGGTTCTGGTCATTGGCTCAGGCCCCATTATTATTGGGCAGGCGGCAGAGTTTGATTATGCCGGGACCCAGGCCTGCCGGGCAATACGGGAAGAGGGAATTGAGGTTATCCTGGTAAATTCCAATCCGGCAACGATTATGACGGATCGGGAAACGGCCGATCGAATTTACATCGAACCTTTAACTGTAGAATCTGTAGAGCGTATTATTGAACGTGAGAGACCTGACGGTTTAATTCCGACCATGGGCGGGCAAACGGGCCTTAACTTGGCTTACCAACTGGCTAAACGCGGAGTTTTGGAACGCTGCGGTACCACGTTGATGGGAACCTCCTTGCAGAGCATCGATCAGGCTGAAGACCGGGAAAGTTTCCGAGGCTTGATGCAGCGTTTGGGTGAACCCATCCCGGAGAGCAAAATTGTCGATAACATCGAGGATGCTCTGGAGTTTGCCGGGCAAACGGGTTATCCTTTGATCGTGCGGCCCGCTTTCACACTGGGGGGAACCGGAGGCGGAATTGTCGAAAGTAATGAGGAGCTGGAACAAGTTGCTCAAAGCGGACTGCAGGCAAGTCTTATAGGCCAGATTTTAGTCGAGCGAAGCGTCGCCGGCTGGAAAGAAGTCGAATTTGAGGTCTTGCGGGACGGGTTAGGCAACTGTATTACCATTTGTCATATGGAAAATATGGATCCCGTTGGAGTACATACGGGAGACAGCATTGTTGTTGCCCCTTGTCAAACGTTAACTGATCGGGAAGTTCAGATGCTGCGCAGCGCTTCGCGACGGATCGTCAATGGGCTGGGAATTGAAGGCGGGTGCAATGTTCAGTTTGCTCTTCATCCTTCGAGGATGGAATATGTAGTGATTGAAGTCAATCCCCGGCTTAGCCGCTCCAGTGCCCTGGCGTCCAAGGCTACCGGGTATCCTATTGCTAAGGTCGCAGCGAAAATCGCTTTAGGGTATGCGCTGACTGAACTAAAAAATGCCGTAACGGGTAAGACCTCCGCTTGTTTTGAACCTGCTTTGGACTATGTCGTGGTCAAGATACCCCGCTGGCCTTTTGATAAATTCACTGATGCGGATCGCAAACTGGGAACTCAAATGAAAGCCACCGGAGAAGTAATGGGTATCGGCAGAAATTTAGAAACTGCTTTGCTGAAAGCCATTCGTTCGCTGGATATAAAAGTATCTGGGGTCCTCATGAAGGAATTAGAGAACCTAAGCGACCAAGACCTAAAGACTGCTTGTCAGCAGCCGGATGATCGCGAATTGTTTGTTCTGGCCGAGGGAATACGCAGGGGATGGCCTCTTGAGGAATTAGCGGAACTTACAGGCTGGAACTCCTATTTCCTGATGATATTGCAACGGTTAGTCGACTTCGGCGGAAATTTAAAAATCTCTTCTTGGGATGCCGAAACCTTAAGCAAAGGTAAACGATTAGGCTTTTCCGATACGGAAATAGCAGATTTTTGGAATACTACAGAAGATGAAATTTATCTGTTTCGCCGCAAGAACAAAATATTACCTGTCTTCAAAATGGTCGATACCTGCGCCGGAGAGTTTGAAGCGACGACTCCTTACTTTTACTCCAGTTATGATGTTGAAGACGAAGGGGAGGTCCATAAGCGGCCTAAGGTTGTGGTCCTGGGTTCTGGGCCGATTCGGATCGGACAGGGGATTGAATTTGACTATTGTTCGGTGCATGCTGTCCTGGCATTGAGACGGAGGGGATATGAGAGTATTATTGTTAATAATAATCCCGAAACTGTCTCTACGGATTTTGATACTGCCGACCGGCTGTATTTTGAACCTTTGACCTTGGAAGATGTTTCGGCGATTTTAGATAAAGAACAACCGGAGGGTGTTATCGTTCAGTTTGGGGGACAGACGGCTATCAGTTTAGCTGGCAGCTTAGAGCGGCGAGGCTACCGGATTTTAGGTACCAGTGTGGAAAATATAGATCGCGCGGAAGAGAGAGGAACCTTTGATCGTGTTTTGCAGGAATTAGGGGCTAAGCGCCCGCGGGGGGGCGGAGCCAGGACGATGGCAGAGGTCCGGCAAGTGGCGGAAAGGATCGGCTTTCCTTTAGTGGTTCGTCCTTCCTATGTCCTCGGGGGACGGGCCATGGAAATTGTCTATGCGGAAAAGGAGCTGGAACTGGTCGTAAAGCGCGCTTTCAGTGCTTCTTCCGACCAAGAAATCTGGATGGACCAATATCTTCTGGGCAAGGAAGTGGAGGTTGATGCAATCTCTGATGGGGAGAACGTTTTTATCCCGGGTATTATGGAACACCTGGAACGGGCCGGAGTTCACTCGGGAGATTCCATTGCCGTATATCCTCCCCAATCCCTGGAAGAGGAGATGCAAAAGAGAATAATCGCTTTGACAGAATCCTTGGCCCGGTCGCTGCAAATAAAAGGCTTAATCAATATTCAATACGTCATCTATCGAAAGGAACTCTTTGTCTTGGAAGTTAATCCCCGATCCAGCAGAACTGTACCTTTTTTAAGTAAAGTGACTGGGGTGCCCATTGTAGATTGGGGAACTCAGGTTATCTTAGGCAGGCGGTGGGAAGAAATCGGGATTCCCCATGGTATCTGGCCTTTGGAAAATCGAGTGGCAGTTAAGGCTCCTGTTTTTTCTTTTTCGAAGCTGCAAAAGGTTGAACCTTCTTTAGGGCCGGAGATGAAATCTACCGGAGAAGTTATGGGGATGGACAAGACTTATGAGAAAGCTCTGTATAAAGCTCTCTTAAGCATGGGACTTTCCTTTACAACCTACGGAACCGTGTTAGTTACTTTGGCAGATCGGGATAAAGAAGAAGGGGTCGATCTTGTTCGACGGTTTGAAGAACTAGGGTTTCGGATTCTGGCGACGGCCGGGACGGCACGATATTTAACAAATAAAGGAATAAGAGTTGAACCCATTGCCAAGCTTCATGATGGTTCCAATGAAATTATCGACGGGATTCGAAAACATAAAATTCGGTATGTGATCAACTCCACCACTCACGGGCGAGTTCAGGAGAGCGACGGTTTTGCCATCCGCAGGGCTGCGGTGGAGTACGGAATTCCTTGCTTTACCAGTTTGGACACGGCGGCGGCACTTCTCCATGTGTTGGAAAGTATTTCCCCAAGCCTTCTGCCGCTGTAAGTATAGAAATTTTGATCCAATCATATGACTTCCCACTTCTGAATTATCAAAGTTTGAGGTGTTTAATGCTGTGCAAGGAGAGGATGCTATGCTTTCCCAGGGACTTATTGTAAGACATGAAGACATGGGTGACTATGATCAAAAGCTTAGGCGATTGGTTCTCAAAGGGCCCTTCGCCAAGATTGCCAAGGCAGGACAATTCGTTTCGCTGCAGGTTCAGGACTCTGCACGAGCATCCTTAGACCCTTTATTACGGCGTCCCATTAGCATTGCCGAGATTTGTCAGGAGCGGGAGGAGATCACGCTCCTTTACCGAATCAAGGGCAGAGGAACAAAGATTCTTGCCCAAGCTCGCTGCGGGGAGAGTTTAAGTATCCTAGGTCCGTTAGGAAATGGCTTTTCTTTGCCCCAAGAGGGAGAACTCTGGTTAGTTGCCGGGGGAATTGGTATTTTCCCCTTGTTCGCCTTAGCTCAAAAGGCTATTGCCCAAGGGTTGAACCTGCGGTTATTCTGGGGAGGAGAAAACAAGGCCTTCTTGGAGAGCGCGGGATTGACTCAGTGGAGAGAATTGGCAATAGAAATGAGCCTCAGTACCTTGGATGGGAGTCTCGGCTCCCAGGGCTTGGTAACGGAACCGGTTCGAGAAGCCCTCAATAAGCTGGAACCTGGAAACAAAAATGGTGAAGCCCAAGAAAACCGAGTGCATATAGCGGTATGTGGCCCTAAGGGCATGATGCAGAGCGTTGCAGAACTCTGTAAAACCTTTAAAATTCCTGCAGAAGTATCGTTGGAAGAACGAATGGGCTGTGCTGTAGGGGCTTGTCTGGGATGTGTATGTGCGTTAAAGGATAGCGAGGGCCGCTTGATTCACAAAAAAGTTTGTTTAGACGGACCGGTTTTTCCTGGTGAGGAGGTTGTTTGGGATGAAACCTGTTGATATGACGACCCGGCTTGGTGAAATTACTCTCCGAAATCCCATAATCACCGCGTCCGGAACCTATGGATTTGGTGAGGAGTATCTCGCCTATTGTCCTCTTGAAGCTTTGGGCGGGATTACCTTAAAGGGGATTACTCCTCTGCCCCGCCTTGGCAATCCGGTTCCCAGACTTGCTGAGACACCGGCAGGACTCTTAAATGCTGTTGGTCTGGAAAACCCGGGATTAGAGGAATTCCTAAAATCTTATCTGCCGAAACTTGGCCAAGCTCCCACAGCAATAATAGCTAATATATCTGGGTTTTCTCTGGAGGATTATGCCTCCATGGCCCGGGCCTTGCAGCAGGATTCAGGAATAACGGCCTTAGAAGTTAACATTTCCTGCCCCAATGTTAAACATGGCGGGATGCATTTCGGAACAGACCCTCAGAGCGCCCAGGAAGTGATGGCTGCTGTCAAGGCTGAGACAAACCTGCCGGTTATTGCTAAGCTTTCTCCTAATGTCACAGATATCGTCGGGATGGCTCGAGCGGTCCAACGCGGTGGTGCGGATGCCCTCTCTCTCATTAATACGCTTTTAGGAATGAGCATTGACATCGATGCCCAGCGTCCCGTCTTAGCGAACACCTTTGGGGGGCTATCCGGGCCTGCCATTCGTCCCGTGGCGGTACGGATGGTTTGGCAAGTGGCTGAAGCAGTAGATTTACCCATCATTGGTATGGGGGGAATTACTTCTTGGGAGGATGCGGTGGAATTCCTCTTAGCCGGCGCAACAGCCGTCAGTATTGGCACAGGCAATTTTTACAACCCCCAGGCCCCCCTGGAAATTCTGGAGGGTATCCGTACTTACTGTGAACAAAGAGGGTACTCTAAAGTGAAGGAATTAGTGGGTTTAGCCCATAGGGGTTAACATAAGCCGGAACGATCTTCGTACTTTGCTTAGGCGGGAAGTTTAGGCTAAACGAGATCACCGGACATGACTGTTAGAAATCAGGAGGGATCGTGGTGGGTAGAAACTTAAATAAAAGAATCATGGTTGCCCTGGATGTTAAAGGGCGAGAAGACGCCCTTGTTTTGGCAAATGCCCTTCAGGGAAGCGGCTGCTGGCTTAAAGTCGGAATGGAATTGTACGCCTATGCTGGGCCGGCCATGATTCGGGAACTAAGGGCACTGGGATTCCCCATTTTTTTGGATCTAAAATTACATGATATTCCGACGACCGTAGAACGAGCCATTCGTGGGTTTGTACAAGCCGGAGTGGATATGATCAACGTACACTGCAGCGGTGGCTATGAAATGATGGCTCGAGCGGCTTCTGCCGTCCGTGAAGAAGGAGATAAACTGCAAGTTGTTCCGAAAGTTATAGGAGTGACGGTTTTGACAAGCATGTCGGAGCACCAATTTAAAGAGGAAATGGGAGTGCAGCGCAAGTTGCAGGAACATGTTGTGGCCTTGGCCAGACTCGCTGAAAAGGCGGGTTTAGATGGAGTTGTAGCATCAGCTCAAGAAGCCAGCGAGATTCGCAGGAATACGGCCCAGGATTTTTTGATTGTTACTCCGGGAATTCGGCCTGCTTGGAGCGAAGCAGATGATCAAATGCGGGTTTTAACTCCTCATGAAGCCTTGGCGGCGGGCAGTTCTTATCTCGTGGTGGGCAGACCGATTACTCGTGCTGAAAATCCTCGAGAAGCTTTAGAGAGACTATGGCTGACCTAAGAAAAGAAAAGGAGAGAACACTATGCCGGAAAATCAGACCATCAATAAAAACCAGACCCTTACTGAAGAGGATTATCTCGATTTATTCAGAAAAAGCAACGCCCTTTTAGACGGCCACTTTCTCTTGACCTCCGGAAAACACAGCGCCCAATACATGCAATGTGCCCAAGTGCTGCAGTATCCTCAGCGGGCGGCAGTTTTGGCGGAGGGGTTAGCTTCGGCTTTTCGTGACAAGGAGATTGAAACTGTCATAGGACCCGCCATGGGAGGCATTCTGGTGGCTCATGAAGTTGCTAAGGCTTTAGGCGTTCGTGCTTTATTCACTGAACGAGAAAATGGAATCATGAGACTGCGCAGAGGGTTTAGCCTTTCGCCCGGCGAAAAGGTACTGGTGGTAGAAGATGTCATTACAACCGGGGGATCTGTGCGTGAAGTCCTTACAGTAGTTCAAGAGATGGAAGCCATACCGGTTGGGGTTGGGGTTTTAGTTGATCGCAGCGGCGGGTCGGTGGATTTTGGCTTACCTAAGCGTTCCATTCTGCAATTAAAGATTGAAGCCTATGATGCCCAGGAATGTCCCCTTTGTGCCCAAGGAATCCCGGCCATAAAGCCGGGAAGCAGAAAAATCTAGCAGCTTTTAAAAACTCATGGGGGTTAAAGGGCAGCTTCTTGGGAATGCTAGGTCAGAGTTGTTGTTTCCAAGAGGCGGGTGGATTTTAGCAGATGATTCTTTGGCGAAGGATTCTTGCGTTTATACGGAGTCTCTTAAAGTCGATCATGGAGCATAATATAGCCGCCTTAGCGGCGGCTATCGCATTTTTTGGCTTCTCTTCCATGATCCCTTTGCTGCTCTTATTGATTTATGGTGCTTCGATTTTTATTCCTCAGGAGACAGTACAGAACTTTATATCTGCCGTTTTTCAGTCTTATGTTCCGGCTTTGCCGGATGCCAAGATCTATCTTTCCCAAAATGTGTCCAGATTGGTCTTATTAGGCTCAAATAAAGTGGGCCTTTTTGGGATTCTTGGGCTGCTTTGGACCACTGTAGGCGGTTTTGTTTCCTTTCAGAGAATTTTAGATACCATTTGGAACGTTCACGAGAGAAGGTCTTTTCTTAAACAGTACCTGGTTGGGTTTGGCATGCTCATGGTTCTAGTCAGCCTAACGGTTGTTTCTTCTTTGGCAACGATTGTCTCTGTAGCTCTTGTTAAGAATTTTCTTACTCCTCAGCAAAGCATTCCCTTATGGCTGGCGTTTTTTCACGGCATATCCCATTTGTCTTTTCCTTTGCTGCTGTTTTTGACCTGTCTTTTTTGTTATAGGTTTTTGCCCTCCCAAACGATTAGCTATTTTTATCTTTTCTTAGGTGCTCTGATCTCAACGTTAGGTATATACCTCTCACGAGTTGCCTTCGTTTGGTATACGGCAAACTTAGGTCAATATGAGATGATCTATGGTAGTCTGACATTTATCATGCTATTTACCTTTTGGGCTTACATTTCCTGTATTATTGTTTTGTTTGGAGCTGAAGTGGCAGTGACTTTGAACAAGCTAAAAGATGCTGATAAGGAATTTAGATAATTATAGTCATTTGTATCTAATCATTTTTCTGCCGGTCAAGTTGTTGTTTTGTTTTTTTGATATGGTACCAGGCGGTAACGAATAGTACTACTGTAAAGAAGGCTGCACTTGTCTCTTGGTTTGAGATGATTTTCATGTCCAACTCTCCTTGCCGGTAATGTTTATAAATACCTTAGCAAGATTATCTTAAAATTAGCTTAAGAAGTCTGGGAAAATATCAGGAACAAATCTCAGGAAGTGTTTAAAATCGGTTATCCGTGACAAGAAGGAGATAATTTTGCTATAATGAATTCTACTAGGTTTATTTGAAGGGGGTCGATCATGAAAAAGGCCATCCTCTTTGTGATAGACTCTTTACACCCGACGGTATTAGGAAGAATTCTGGCAGAAGGGAATGCTCCCGCTCTCAGTTTTTTGGCGGAACATGGAACTTATATTGAACGGGTTATTTCGACGTTCCCTACCATGACACCTGTGGCCACCAGCTCGATGATAACCGGGTCAGGCCCTCACCGGCATGGTGTTCCCGGATTTATTTGGTACAATGAAAGTATACGAAGAATTGTCGATTACGGTGCAACTTGGCAAAATCTTTTGAAGATCGGCCCCGAAAAGGTTATTCGTAATTTGTTATTAAACCTCAACGGAGAGCATCTTGCTTCAGATACTCCTACTCTCTATGAGACATTAGAGGCTGCGGGATTCAGCACCGGGAATATCAACCTTTTTATGCATAGGGCTGCTCATACATATACGGCAAAACTTCCGTTCTTCATTGCATTAGCTACTGGCTTTAAGGTTCGATCTGAAGAGGTTTTCGGCCCTTCTCATTTAACCTTAGGACAACTGGTTCACCCGCCTTTTTCTCAGCGGTCATCGGCTTATCCCAGGGGTCCTTTTCACCGTTTTGGGTTTAATGATGTTTATTCAGGCGAAATAGCCCGGCAGCTTGTTCATGATGGTAGTTTGCCTGATTTCACGGTGGTTTACTTTCCGGATAATGATAAGAATTCTCATCATTACGGTCCTTTGCGCACAGGTCCTTCCTTGGAACTGGCTGATCAACAAATCGCGTCAATCCTTGATGAATTTGGTTCCTGGGATATGGCCTTAGAGAAAACGGCCATGATTGTCACTGGAGATCATGCCCAATCAACCGTAGGATTAGGTCCCGAATACCTAATTGATCTGGATCAACAGCTTAAAATGTTTAAGCGCTTGAGACCCATGGAAACGGCTGAAGAGGGATACCACGAAATTGCTGTCTGCCCGAATGAACGTATGGCCTTTATTTATCTTTTACATAGATCACAGGATCTTTTACCGTCAATTGTGGATATTCTGGGCAAGGATGCAAGGAATGCCCAGATTTCCTGGAAAGCTGGGGAAAATAAATATTCTGTTCTTCAAGGCGGGACGGAAAGGCAGCTTTATTTTTCCGGTGAGGGTTCCTTTACGGATGTTTATGGTCAAAGCTGGTCTTTTGAAGGGGATTTAAGCGTGGTTGATGCTCAAGTGACAGGTGAGCATACCATCGAATTTGGAAAATTCCCTGATGCCTTTATGCGTCTCATGTCCGCTTTGGAAGCACGCAAGGGAGATCGAGTGGTTGTTTCCGCCATATCCGGATGTGAGTATTATGCAGAAGGGGCACCGATTCACCCCGGAGGAGGCAGCCATGGCTCCTTAGAAGAAGAGGATTCCACCGTGCCTATGATTGTGACCGGTATGCCTCTCCCCGTTCGGGAACCGCGAATTATTGATTTATATACTATGATATTAGAGCATTTTGGCGTTAGTTGAGCCAATAATTAGGTCATGCCTTCGGGTCGGGTAGCTTCGCCCACATCGTTCACTCAGCAATCCGAGGCTCGCTCACTTGCTTCCGCGGGAGCTATCTTCAGCGGATAAGTATTCTTTGGAGATAGCCGCTTCGAGCAAAAATGTCCACCGGACATTTTCGTGCCGAACCTCAGGGTAGTACCTGATGTGAACCACGGCTCCGCTTTCCCCATGCCGCTAAAGCAGGGTCATCAGATGATGAAAAAGTATCGATTATAGCAATCGATACTTTTCTTTATTTCTGGCTTAAAGGTTTATCTAAATATGATTTTGATGTAAAGAATCCTCATAGCAAGGCTTGAAGCGATTTTTCTCCATTCACGCGAATAAGGGCTGCTGCATAAATCATTAATTAAACGCAATTGCAACAGCATATTAAAAACTTTAGGCAGTTATTGCGGAAGGTGTGCAAGAAAGGGGGAAGTGGAAATGGATTGGCAAAAGATCGTAATTCACCACACGGCAAGTCCCACGGAGGTGAAGCGTTTTGGTAAAAGTGTCCCAGTTGATGCCAAAATGATACGGGGGTGGCATAAGACTAAGGGGTGGAGTGATATCGGATATAACTTTGTAATTATGCCCGACGGAAGTTGTCAAGACGGAAGACCCTTGTCCCAGCAAGGAGCTCATTGTAAAGCCGGCAAACGAAATTCTATGGGAATAGGAGTCTGCCTGGTGGGAAATTTCAGTGAGACAACGGTACCGGAGGCTCAGCTTGACGGACTGGTAAATAAGATTGTTCAGCTTCTGCTGGACTTTAACTTAGGTATCGAAGACGTTGAGCTTCACCGGGAAGTACCGGGAGCAGTTACTGAATGTCCGGGACGAAACTTTCCGGTGAATACGCTTAAAAAGAAACTAGAAGCAGCAAAGGGCTGTTAATGGCTTTAGAATTATGGGGAGGACAAAGAGGAGAACGTCACATTAATGGTTGTACCTTTAGTAACCACTTTTCCTGCCGGCAGAGATTGTTGATTGGCCAGACCGCTTCCTGTAAAACTAAAGTGCAGTTCAGACTTTTCTAATATGACTCCGGCTTGGCGCATGGTAAGTCCCGTTAAATCAGGTACTACAACTTCTTCGGCGCTTGGTGCGCGCTCAGGTGTTACAGGTTTCGGAGTGGGACGAACTGAGGTTTCATTTGGAGAAATCGAAACGTTGCTTTGAGTATCGCCGGCTACAGGAATACCATAATATTGCAGAGTCCCTTCAAGGATTGCTTTTGCCGGGGTAGCGCAAATAGGACCACCGTCATGTTCACCATCGGCCATTTTTGGTGTGTCGACAATGACTAAAAGAGCAATTTTGGGATTTTCGGCAGGTGCATAAGCCGCAAAGGATGCTATATAATCGGTGGCCGAATAATCACCGGTTTTAGGATCAATCTTCTGAGCGGTTCCTGTTTTGCCGGCTACGTTAATTCCCGGGATTTTTGCCAGATACCCCGTCCCATTGTTAACAACTTGTTCCAATACTCCTGTCATTTGAGCTGCTGTTTCTTTTGAGATAACTTGCCGAACTGGAGTCGGCTTATTTTGTTGGACTAGCTGCCCATCAGGAGTTGTGATTTTATCAACAATATAGGGTTTATACAAAGTTCCTCCGTTAGCAATGGCAGAGATAGCCGTTAATAATTGAATAGGTGTCACTGAATTTGCTTGACCAAAGGACATTGTGGCAAGGTCTAGTTCTCTGGCTTTGTTCTGAGGAACAATTATGCCGCTTTCCTCGCCGGAGATATCAATACCGGTTTTAGAACCAAATCCAAAGGCTCTTAAGTATGTGTAAAATTTATCCATTCCCAGTTTCATGCCGACTTGGGCAAGGACAACGTTGGAGGATGACTGCATTCCCTGGGTAAAGGTGGTGTTTCCACGAGCTTGCACGTTAGAATCCCAGTTGGTAATCACTTTCGGACCGACTTGAAGGTAGCCGGGGTCGTAAAATACAGAATCCGGGGTTATTACTCCTTCTTCTATTGCGGCGGAGCCGGTAACTGTCTTAAACGTAGATCCTGGTTCATAGGTCATGCTGATGGCCAGGTTGCGGCGGACTTCAGGATTTGAGTTCTGGTAATTAGAAGGATCAAAGGTTGGCCGAGAGCCCATTCCCAAAACTCGTCCTGTTTTTGGATCCATCGCTAAAATAGTGACGCTTTTTGCTTGGGTCGATTGTGCCAAACTATCTAATTGCTGTTCAATTAAATACTGAATGGTTGAATCTAGGGTTAAGGTGAGGTTATCCCCTGGAACCGGAGGTTCATCTTGAGAAGGAGCGCCTAAGATGGAGCGGGCGCGCGTATCTTGCTCCTGGGAAATAAAGCCTTGTCTACCGAATAAATCTTTGTCGTAATAAGATTCGATCCCTTCAACTCCATGACCGGCTTGATTTACAATGCCAAGTGCGGAGGCAGCCAGACTTCCCATGGGGTTGACGCGTTTTTCTTCATCATTTAAGCCGACTCCAGGAATTTTCAGGGCCATTATTTGATCGGCCTTTTGAATGTCAACTTGATGTGCTAAGCTAATCCACGATAAGTTTATTTTGTTAAGACTAGACAGTATATTCTGGGGATCAATTCCGAGAATATTTCCCAGTTCCTTGGCGACATCTTCTTTGCTGCTTTTGAATTGTTTTTTAGAAATCAGATCATTTAATGTTTTAGGATCCGCATAGACCTCTTTAACAGGAATGCTTTGGGCCAAAACATTCCCTTGGGCATCATAAATGGTGCCTCTTGGCGGCCGAACCTTTTCATCATTTGTTCGCCGTTCAATACCCTTTTGCTTAAGGTCTGATGCTTGAACAACTTGAAGATCGATCAGTCTGCCGAATACCACGAGTACTAAAGCAGCCAAGAATATTTGGACCCAACGATCGCGAGAAAAATAGGCTACTTGTTTTTTTCTTAGTTTCAAAGTTGTTTTCTACCTGCCCTTCATATCCAAGCGCTTAACGAGGAACTGTTCTGGCTTATAAAAAGTCCCCTCAAAGGAGAGGGGAAGCGGAATCTATTTAGAAAGTTGAAGATTGTCTTCTCCATTATTATAGCGTAGATTTTGTGATCAGACATACATGTTCTATTAAAAAATTGTTAAACCTTATAATGGGATTTATCTAATTCTTAATCATATACACGATTCAATTTGGAAATTATGAAGGAATTTAGTGAAGAGAGTCGAATCAATAGTCGAGATACGTTTTAATTTTTTTATACTATCGGAACGTATAGCCTTCGGTTGTGTACTGAAAGAAGGGCTAATATGTACGAAGACAGTGTCTTCGTCCTCTAGCATCAGTGCAACTTAGCCGTCGCTTTCGCCAGAGGCTCAGCGACAGTTAAGTTTTCTTTATACTATGAAAAGTATAACCTTCGGTTGTGTACTGAAAGAAGGGCTATTTCGTGCGAAGACAGTGTCTTCGGCGCCCGCCAAGTTTTCTTTAGCCGGGAACTAAATCACTTAAACAAACTGCGCCTTGTTGACTTGATTTTAATTAGAGACGCAAATTATGGAAAGGAGTGCGAGAGATGGAAGCTTTTTACGAAAAGGAAGTTGACTGTCCATGCTGTGGGCATAAGTTTCATACCCTTAGAGTTCGTTCAAGGTTTGCCGCACCCTATAAAATCGATAGTGACTTCTGCCCCCATTTCAAAGATGGAACTCCTAATCCACATTTTTACTATGTAAGAGTCTGTCCGGAATGTGGTTTCGCTTTTACCGATGAATTCTCCAAGAGTTTCCCTTCAGGTACCAAAGAAATTATCAACGCAAAGATATCCTACGAGTGGAAAAAACAAGATTTTGGACAGCTCCGGGATGCCCATAAAGCTATTGAGTCCTTAAAGCTGGCAATCTATTCTGCTACCTTGAAAAAGGAAAAACATGCTGTTTTGGCGGGCTTGTGCCTGCGTTTAGCATGGATTTACAGGACGGAAGATAAACTGGAAGAGGAAAGTCGTTTTCTGAAGCTAGCTCTTCAAGAATATGAAGCTTCTTATACCTATTCTGATTTTAACGGGACTTCGATGTCTGAACTCAGAGTTTTATTTCTTATTGGCGAGTTATATCGTCGTCTTGGGCAATATACCAAAGCTATTAGCTATTTTTCGAAGATAGTGGAACATCCGATGCGCGACGAAGAGCCCAAGATCTTAAATATGGCTCGAACTCAATGGCAGATCACTGTGGAAGAAAACCGTAACTCTCATTAATTTTTTATTTTTTATAGAGAGATTTTTTAGGTAAGGTGTTATCAGATAAACAATGTTAAATGCTTATAAAGGGTTACCAAAAAGTATCTATATTTTTTTCGTTGTGCAGGTTATCAATAGGTTCGGGGATTTTGTAGTTCCTTTCCTAACCTTGTATCTGACAAAAAAACTGGGCCTATCGTTTGAAACTGCGGGGGCCATCGTTATGGTCACATCGCTGCTAAGCATTCCAGGATCGCTTTTGGGAGGTAAACTGGCAGACCAATTGGGCAGAAAAAAAGTATACATTGCTGCCCAAACTGCAGCGGGAATTTTCTTGATTCCTTGTGCCATACTCAAGAGCCCTTCTGTTATTGTTCTGTGTATTTTAGCAGCTACTTTTTTCAATGGGGCTGTTAGGCCCGCTGTTAATTCTCTGATCGCCGATATCTTACCGCCTTATCAAAGACAGTTGGGGTATTCGCTGAATTATTTGGGGATTAATGTTGGGGTTGCCTTGGGGCCGATTGTTGCAGGATTCTTGTTTAATCATGCTCTGCCCCTGCTCTTCGTGGGTGATGCCATAACGTCATTCATTGCGGTAAGTCTTGTCGTTATCCATGTTACGGAAGTGAATCCCTTTGCCCTGGAGATTGCTGTTACAAAAGAGGAAAAAGAAGAATCCGGGAATCTTTTAGAGGTTCTTCTGCGAAGACCTATGATTATGTTACTTTTATTGATCTATAGTATTTATTGCGGCGTTTATATTCAACATAGATTTTCTTTGCCGATTATGCTTGATCATAAATTCTTAGCTCAAGGTCCGGAACAATTCGGTTGGCTTATGAGTGTGAATGCCTTTACGGTTATTCTCTTAACCATGGGAGTTACTCATTTCACCAAACGATTTAAGCCTCTGACCAATATGGCTGTCGCAGGCTTTTTGTATGCGATCGGCTTTGGCATGATTGGTAGAATTAATTCTTTTTTTATGTTCATAATCTCCACCATTTTATGGACATTGGGAGAAATTCTAATGGCTACTAATTTTGGCGTCTTTATTGCCAATCACAGTCCAAGAAACTTCAGAGCTCGATTCAGCGCTTTATCCAATCTGAATAAAGCCGCAGGAGGAGCCATAGGGACGTCGCTTATGGGCCTTTACATTGGCTCGAGAGGTATCAATGAGGTATGGAATTTGGTCTTTTGGGTAGCCTGTACCTCCGCCGTTCTAATGTTATTGCTGTCCATTTATTCTAACAGAAAACGTTTGGCAGATAACTAAATTATCTGAAAGGAATTAACCGTTATGAAGTATCGCAAACTAGGTAGAACAGGATTAAACATTTCTGAAGTTGGTTTTGGCTGTATCCCTATTATCCGGCTCAGTACGAAGGAGGCAGTTCATTTATTGCAGTATGCCTTTGAGCGGGGGATTAATTTCTTTGATACGGCAAACGCTTATCGAGACAGTGAGGAGAAAATTGGTTTGGCCCTGAAAGAGAAGCGGGACAAGATTGTGCTGGCGACTAAAACAGGGAAAAGGGATGCAGCGGGGGCCATGGAACATATCGAAAATAGTCTGCGCCTGCTCCAAACGGACTATATTGATTTATTCCAATTTCATCAGGTCAGTAAAGTAGAAGACTGGAAAGCAATTCTTGCTCCCGGCGGGGCTTTTGAGGCTGTTGTCAAAGCGAAGGAACAGGGGAAGATTCGCCATATAGGGATTACATCTCATAGTTACGAGATGTCGCTTAAATTGATTAAGACCAAACTTTTTGTCTCGATCATGTTTCCTTTTAGTTTCCTTGAAGATCAAGCGAAAGAAGAAATGCTTCCTTTGACTCAACAATACGAAATGGCCTTTCTTTCCATGAAGCCTTTTGGCGGGGGTGTCATAGACAGTGCGGCTTTAGCCTTTAAATTTTTAAGACAGTATCCTGAGGCTATCACGATCCCCGGCTTTGATTCGGTTGCTTATCTCGACGAAGTTTTGTCCTTCTATGAGCAGCCTAATGTCGTAACCGAGGAAGATATAGCTGCCATGGAAAACTATCGGAAGGATTTAGGGTCTCAATTTTGTCGTCGTTGTGAATATTGTCAGCCTTGTCCCAATGGCGTCATGATTACACCGGCGATGGGCTACCCGATCGTAGCCAAACGAATGTCACCGGATGTTTCGGTAGAATTCTCCAAAAAGGCTATGGAAAGTGTTGCTCAATGCATTAGTTGCGGAATTTGTATCGAACGTTGTCCATATGACCTTCCAATCCCGGATATTTTGCAAAGAAATCAGAACTTATATGCGGAGCATATTAAATCTATCAGTAAATAAGATTGTTCGGGCAGTCAGGGGCTTAGAGGTGAAGGATATTTTTTCAAATGTAATAGAATTAGCAAAGAAAATCTGTAAAGCGAAATTGACTGAGGGGGACCGGGCAGTTGACTGCACTATGGGCAATGGAAATGACACTGCCTTTTTGAGCAGTTTAGTGGGGAAAGATGGGAGAGTTTATGCTTTCGATATTCAAGAACAAGCCCTTGTTAATACAAGTAAGAAGCTGCAGGAGTTAAATTTCCTGGACAGAGCTGTCTTAATTTGTGACGGGCATGAGACTATTGAGAAATACATTAAAGAACCCGTTAGAGTATTCCTGTTCAATCTTGGATATCTTCCTAAAGGAGATCATTCGATTACAACCCAAAAAGAAACCACTCTTCAAGCTGTTCAGAAATGTTTAAACCTCCTTGAGCCGGATGGAATTATTTTGCTGGTTATTTATCCAGGACATGATAATGGAAAAGCGGAGCAAGAGGCTTTAGTTCGCTATAGCTCGACTTTAGATCAAAAAAACTATAATGTTGCCCGCATCTGTTTGACGAATCAGGTCAATAATCCTCCTGAACTTCTTTGTGTAGAAAAAGTACTTCCCAGATAAAAAGTCAGCCCAGAAATTTAAAATTTCTGCGCTGACTTTTCTCCATCTAAGCAGGCCCGTGAGAAACTAAAGTTTGTTTCTCACGGGCCTTTTTCTTTACGAAAATGTATTACCAGGTTACTCCGCAAACCGAAAGGTTCTTGAATATTTATACGTTCACTCAGCAATCAGAGGCTCGCTCACTTCCTGGTCAGGAGCAAGCGCAACTTGGCTGCCGAGTGTTTCTGGAGACAGAGATGGCGGAAGATACGAATTTACTGGGCATTCTCTTCGCTGGCCAATAGTCGTTCTAGGATTTCCTGCTTGGGGGTAAGGTAGAGGGTCCAGTTCTGTTCGTAGACTACCATGCCCGGTTTGGCTGAGTTGGGTTTCTTAAGTTGTTTGACATGAGTGTAATCTACCGGAACCTGAGAAGACCCTCTTGACTGGCTGTAGTAGATAGCTAAAGCGGCTGCTTCTTCTAACGTTGCATCGTCAGGGAATTCTTCGCCGTCCTCAAGTGGTACGAGAACATGAGAACCGGGGATTTGCTTGACATGGAGCCATAAATCGTTGGGGTTACCCTTCCTTAGGGAAAGCCAATCGTTTTGAGCGTTATTTTTGCCAACGTAGATAATTCGGTCCTGACTTGACCTGTAGATCCGAGGAGAAAGCATTTCCTTGGAGGATTTAGCTTTTGGTTTTACTTTAGTTTTTGACTTTGCGTTAGCTTTAGCCTTTGAACTCCCTTTGCCAGATTTGGAAGAGTCCTTGAGCATATGTTTTCCCGCTACATATCCCTGATCAGCAAGTTCAGCATAAATTTCCTCAAGATCTGAAAGGGTGGAAGCTTGATCTAAACTAACTCGTAAGGAATTTAAATAGTTGATTTCTTCGTTGGCGTCTTCTTGAAGCTGCTGGGTTTTAAGCAATGTAGCTTTGGCTTTGTTGTAAAGTTTATAGTAGCGTTGAGCATTGTCAATGGCCGTAAGATTGGGATCAAGAGGAATCGTTACTTGGGCCAGAGAGGGGTCATGGTAATCTTCAACGGTGACTTCCTTCGCTCCGGAGGAAATTCGGTGAAGATTGGCGGTGAGGAGTTCACCCCATCGTTGATAGGACAGATTGAAATTAGCCTCAGTGATTGTTTCTTCATAGACTGCCAGCTTTTTTTGGTAGTGAGTTTGTTGTTCTTGAACGACTTTGCGGAGTGAACCGCGTTTGGCTTCGAGGTTATTAGCGGTGGCTTTGGCTCGGAAGAAGCGTTCAATCGTTTCATTTAAAGAAAGGAACGTTGATTTTCTTAACTCATAATATTGCTGAAAGGGGACAAAGGAAAAGGCAAGGGGAGGAGATTGGGGCTGAAGAGAGTAATAAAGACTGGGCTCAATTGTCATACCATCCTTGGGATTACAAAGCCGTTGATATGCTTGGAAAATTCTCGAAAAATCAATGTCGCCGCACTGATGGAGGTAAGTATCCTCTGTTAAGCCGGCTTGAATTACCACTTCAAGGGCCAATTCCGGACTAATCCCGGCAAAATGGGAAACGAGAAGTTTCGTGATTTTAGCTTCGAGATCAGCCGGAGAAAAGCATTGCCGCCAAGCTTCTTCATCTTCTAGCGGAGGCTGTTTCCCTTGAGAAGGAGGAGCAAGATAAGTTCGTCCGGGGAGAACTTCACGGTAACGACTTAGGGCATGGGAGTAACGTTTCAGTCCGTCGAGGATTATCCCGGCGGCTGGGTCCACAAGAATTAGATTGCTGTGTTTGCCCATAATTTCTAAATGGAGAAACAGAGTGACAAGATCACCCCGGTCGTTATAGTTTTGAATTTCAAAGGTGATCACTCGTTCCAGTTCACGTTGATGTATGCCGGTTAATTTTCCTCCCTCCAGGTGTTTACGCAGGATCATACAAAACATGGGCGGAGCAGAAGGATTTTTTTTAGTTTCGTCAGTCAGGTGAAAGCGCGGGGAGGTGGCCCCAGCGTTAAGCAAGAGTCGCTTGTTGCCTTGGTTCAGTCTCAATTGGAAATGGACTTCATCTTTTTCAGGTTGAAAAATTTTATCGATACGTGCTCCTTCCAGTTGAGGAGCAAGTTCTTTGACTAAATAGGCGAGGGTCACACCATCTAAGGCCATGAGAGGTCTCCTTTCGTTGTCCCGAATCGTTTTTAGTATAACACACTTGTACAACTGAGGCATTTTTCAGCATTTTTCAGAATAAGCATGTACTACGAGATGGACAAAGAGCAAGGAACAAGTTTCAGTGGGCAAGAGGAGGAGATTAAGACATGCGGCAGCAGGCATGGCATGTACTGCCTTGGGTTGATGTGGCCGAGGTATTGAAAGTGCATCCGGGTAAAGGGTTAAATGTCAAAGAAGTCCAGAGACGATTAAATGAAGTGGGCAAAAATGTCCTGGCAGCTAAAAAAGGAGTTCATCCTGTTTTTCTCTTTCTGGGACAGTTCAAAGATTTTATGGTCCTGGTTTTGTTGGCTGCTACGGTAGTTTCAGGACTTTTGGGGGAAATAGCAGATGCTATCACAATTTTAACAATCCTAATTATCAATGCGATTTTGGGGTTTATTCAAGAATTTCGTGCCGAACGCTCTATGGAGTCTTTGCGTTCTCTCACTGCTCCTGAGGCACGGGTGCTGCGGGAAGGCGTTGAACAACGAATTCCGGCTTCCGAGCTGGTGCCGGGGGACATAGTACTTCTGGAAGCAGGAGATCGGATACCTGCCGATGTGCGCTGGATTCAGGCTATTAACATTCAAGTAGAAGAATCTGCTTTGACGGGAGAATCTCATCCCGTGGGCAAAAGTATCTCACCTCTAATTGATGAATTGACCCCCATGGCCGACCGGCGCAATATGGGCTATATGGGGACTTCTGTCGTCAACGGGCGAGGTGCCGGTGTTGTAGTGGCCACAGGTATGGATACAGAAATGGGCGTTATTGCGGGGATGATTCAAAGCGTAGAAGAGGAAGAAACCCCTTTGCAGAAACGTTTAGCGGAATTGGGAAAATGGTTGGTCCTCATTAGTATTCTTGTTTGTTTAGCCGTAGTGATTACAGGAATTTTACGGGGCGAAGATTTCTATAAGATGTTCTTCACGGGTGTATCCCTTGCCGTTGCAGCGATTCCCGAGGGCTTGCCGGCGATTGTTACTGTTGCTTTGGCGGTAGGTGTGCAGCGGATGGTCAATAGGCAGGCGATTATACGCAAACTCCCTGCAGTGGAAACGTTAGGTTGTGCCACGGTGATTTGTTCCGATAAAACCGGGACGTTAACTCAAAATGAAATGACTGTACGTCAAATTTATTCGGACGGCAGAAAAATAACGGTTTCCGGTCAGGGCTATGATCCTAAGGGGGATTTTTATGGTGCTGATCCTGAGAAGGAAAAAGATCCTCTGCATGAAGGCTTAAAAATTGCTGCCTTGTGCAACAATGCAATCTTGACGAAGAAGGGAGCTCAAGTTGCAGGACTTTTTCGCTCGAAGGGAAATGATGCTCCCTGGGGGATTGAAGGCGACCCCACTGAAGGAGCAATTTTGGTGGCGGCGGCTAAGGCGGGGATCTGGCGCGAGGTTTTGGAGCGGAAGGAAGAACGGATCGGAGAATTACCCTTTGATTCTGACCGTAAAAGAATGACCGTGGTCTATAAAACAAAGCATGGTCGTAAAGCCTATGTTAAGGGAGCTCCGGACAGAATCCTGCAGCTTTGTAAGCAGGAGTTAACATCTCAAGGTACTGTGGAGTTATCTTCTCAGCGCAGGCAAAGCATTATGCGGGCAAATGACGAGATGGCTCGGCACGCTCTCCGCGTCCTGGCTGTGGCGGAAAAACCCCTTGCGGAGAACGAGAGGCTCGATGAAGGGATTGAACAAGGTCTAACCTTCGTAGGTTTGTTGGGAATGATTGATCCTCCGCGTCCCAGTGCAATTAGAGCAATAAAATTATGCCGTCAGGCCGGTGTTAAGCCTGTTATGATCACGGGAGACCATCGGCTGACAGCAGAGGCCGTAGGTCGTGAACTGGGGATTTTAAGAGGGAAAGGCGGAGTTATCTCGGGAGAAGAGCTGGAGCGAATGTCCGATGAAGACCTCAGCCAGCGTGTTATGGATCTGTCCGTCTATGCCCGTGTTACTCCTAAGGACAAATTACGGATCGTACGTGCCTTTAAAAACCACGGTCAAGTGGTTGCTATGACCGGTGATGGCGTTAATGATGCTCCTGCGGTCAAAGAAGCGGATATCGGGGTTGCTATGGGTGTCACCGGAACCGATGTGACCAAGGAAGCGTCTTCCATGGTTCTGGGAGATGATAATTTTTCGACCATTGTCGCTGCCGTGGAAGAGGGGCGAGGAATTTATGATAATATCCGTAAGTTTATTCGTTACTTGCTCTCCTGTAATCTGGGAGAAGTTTTGACAATGTTTTTAGCAACCCTTGTAGGTTTGCCCCTTCCCCTCCTGCCAATTCAAATTCTCTGGGTGAATTTGGTTACAGATGGTTTGCCTGCGATGGCATTGGGAGTAGATGGAGCGGAGCCGGAAATTATGAGTCGTCCGCCGAGGATTCCCGGGGAAAGCATATTTGCCCGCGGTCTGGCTCGCAAAATCGGTATCAGGGGAACGTTAATAGGTCTTGGCACTCTTTCGGTTTTTGTGATCGGACTTTTTATGGGCGTCAATATGTTAGGGGCTCGAACCATGGCTTTCAGTACCCTAGTGTTTTCTCAATTATTTCATGTTTTCGATTGTCGCTCGGAAGAGCGCGGTATCTTTGAAGTTGGCCTTTTTTCTAACCCTTATCTGGTAGGAGCAGTCTTGGTTTCAACGATAATGCAGCTCAGTGTCATCTATCTTCCACCCTTGCAGGCAATTTTTAAAACCACAACCTTACAAAGCTGGCAATGGATTATTATAATTTGCGTAGCCGGTGGACCCTCAGTTCTGATAGGTTTAGTACGCCTTCTCAAGAACAGTTGGCAAGGTAAACCGTCGATAGCTAAAGGTGAACCGCCCCTGCCTACACTTCGTTAAGAGGTAGGGCTTCCGGCAAGCCCAAAATCCATGTCTCAAGTATATCTCGTTAGACACCTCACCCGATAGGAGTGAGTCCATCGTTTCGGAAAGGACGGCCTGTATGCATTTGCTGCATATAGGCCGGATTCATGGTTTCTACTAGAGAATGAGACTTAGATATTAATGTTAAAGGGTAAGTCCCAGATCTATCAAGTGAGCACTGAAATAATGATAGCTTGTAATCACTCGTGTATACTTAACATAACTGGTTGACCCGTTTTATCTTGCGTAGTATCCTTTAATAAGAAATTACGTAAACTATACTAAAACGTTTAGATGGAGATTACTCCATCTAAACGTTTTAGTCAGACTAATCAAAGGAGTCTATTCAAGTTATATTCGATATGTTTAAAGCGACTATAACATAAACAGCGAAAAATGTATGGGGGGAGCAAGTGCTATGGAATTTGTCAAAATGCATGGTCTGGGGAATGATTTTGTTTTCCTCGATCATTTTTCTCTTACACCGGAAAAACCGGTAGATTACCCGAAGCTGGCCCAGAAACTCTGCCACCGTCAATTTGGGATAGGGGGAGATGGGTTAATTGTAATTTTGCCATCAAAAGTAGCGGATGCCCGGATGCGTATCATAAATTCGGACGGATCCGAACCTGAAATGTGCGGTAACGGTATCCGTTGTTTTGCACGGTATGTCTATGACCGAGGAATTGTCTCCCAAAACCCGATGAGAGTGGAGACTCTGGCCGGAGTTTTAACCTTGGTACTTGATATTAAGGAAAGTGAGGTTCAGGGAGTTCGTGTCGATATGGGCGAACCTATTTTAAAAGCTGATCTTATTCCGGTTCTTAGCGAAGTCGAGCCGGTAGTCGAGCAGCCTCTTGAAGTCTTAGGGCAAACATTTCATTATACGGCCGTTTCCATGGGAAATCCCCACTGTGTCATTTTTGTCAATGATTATTCCGCTCTGGACTTTGAGCGTTTTGGTCCGGCAATTGAGAAACATCCCTTGTTCCCGCGTAAAACCAATGTAGAATTTATTCGCGTTGACTCCCCTAAGGAAATGACCATGAAAGTCTGGGAACGGGGTGCCGGACCAACGCTTGCCTGCGGGACAGGTGCTTGTGCATCCGCAGTTGCCGCTGTACTCAATAAGAAGACGGAACGTACTGTGACCGTTCATCTCCCGGGGGGAGACCTGTTGATAGAGTGGGGAGCCGACAATCATGTTTATATGACGGGACCTGCGGCTTATGTGTTTAAAGGAGAATGGCTGGGAGCTGAATAATCTGACAGACCGGTCGATTCTTTAGTTTGAATGTTGAACTACAGTAACTGCGTGCTTTTTGGGGCTCGCAGTTCTCTTTTTATTATCAGACATCCATCTCACGAAGCAGCTCCTCACAGCCGCTGGCCAAGGACGGCCGAGTGTCTCTGAAGCCAAGGATGGCGAGAAGAGACCGATGGGCGGAGGAGATTTTCGGGATTTTTTACTTAGGGAAAATGATTCCCAGATCTGTTATAATATAGTATGGGCAACGACCACACTTAGTTTAACGTGCCCGATTAAGCATAAAGGGGTGAACAGCCCGGTTGTATTGACTTACCGGGTGAAGTATGGCGTATAGCATGACGGGATTTGGACGAGGGGAAGCAAGCGGCAGCGGTTATCAGTTTTCTGTGGAGTTGAAGGCCGTCAATCATCGCTTCTTAGAAATTGTTGTTCGTTTACCGCGTAATTTTGTCGGGTTCGAAGAACGCGTCCGCAAAATTTTACAAGAAAAATTCAAACGTGGGCGGATAGAAGTACATATCAATATCGTGGAAACTGAAGGAAAAATGAGATTAGCGAAGGTTGACAAAGAATTGGCGCTGTCGTATGATAAGGCATTGAAGGATCTCGCTTCAGCTCTTCATACGGCCTATGATGCGGATATTTACCGATTAGTGGCTTTACCCGAGGTGCTTTCAGTTCAGGAACCGGAAGTCGAACCGGATACCTTGTGGAGTGAATGTGCAAAGGCACTCTTGAAAGCTGCCGAAGGTTTCGGGCAAATGCGCCGTGCTGAAGGAGAAAAGCTAACTGTCGATCTTTTGCAAAGATTAGATCAGCTGACAGAGCATATGCATCTAATTTCTGAACGCGCGCCTCATGTTGTGACCGAATATCAGGAGCGGCTACAGGAACGGATCCAAACCTTATTAGGCGGTGTAGAATTAGATCCTGTTCGCTTAGCAAATGAAGTTGCCTATTTTGCAGATCGCGCTTCAATTACAGAGGAACTGGTTCGTTTTGACAGCCATTTGGCTCAGAGTCGTGAGGCTCTGCGCAGCTATGATTCTGTTGGACGTAAACTGGACTTTTTGGTTCAAGAAATGAACCGCGAAATTAATACCATCGGTTCTAAAGCTAATGATTTGATTATCGGAAAACAGGTTGTCATTGTCAAAAGCGAACTTGAGAAAGTGCGCGAGCAGATTCAAAATTTAGAGTAATGGAGGATTCATTTTGGACATCAAGCTTATTAATATTGGTTTTGGCAATATAGTTTCTGCCAACCGAATTATCTCGATTGTAAGCCCGGAATCTGCCCCAATTAAGCGTATCATCCAAGAGGCACGTGATGCGGGTATGCTGATTGATGCGACTTACGGCCGGCGTACACGTGCTGTCATTATTTGTGACAGCCATCATGTGATTCTGTCTGCAGTGCAGCCGGAAACTGTGGCCCATCGCCTTTCAACCAAAGAGTCCAGCAATCATGTGGAAGATCCGGCGGATTAGGGGTGTAGCGTGGAAAAAAGTCATGGGTTATTAATTGTCCTTTCCGGACCTTCGGGTGCAGGGAAAGGAACCCTTTGTCAGGAATTGCTTCGCCAAATGCCTAATTTAAAATATTCTGTCTCGATGACCACCCGCTTACCGCGTCCCGGTGAAGTGGATGGAGTTCATTACTTTTTCCGCTCGCGGGAAGATGTCGAAGCAATGATCGCCAGAGACGAATTGTTGGAATGGGCTCAGTTTTGTGATAACTACTATGGGACACCAAGGTTCGCAGTAGAGCAAGCTATTGTGGACGGTCAGGATGTTATTTTAGAGATAGAAATCCAAGGTGCCTTACAAGTTAAAAAGCGTTTTCCTCAGGGAGTCTTTACCTTCATAGTTCCTCCTTCCCTCGCTGCGCTCTCAGAGCGGATACATAAACGGGGAACTGAGTCTGAGGAAGTTATTCAAAAGCGTTTAGCTACTGCTATACAGGAATTGGAGTATGTCAGTGAATATGACTACGTTGTGGTCAATGATGAAATTCCTGCGGCTGTTGATAAATTGAAGAGTATTATTATCGCTGAAAAATGTCGGGTCAAACGAAAACCGTTCGTTTTTAAGGAGGAATCCTAATGAAACAACCGTCACTTGATAAGTTGATGGAAAAAGTCGACAGTAAATATACATTAGTTATTGTAGTTGCCAAGCGGGCACGTTCGATTATGGAAGAAGGGAAGCATGAGGATTTGTCTAAGGGAGTTAAATCAGTCAGCATATCCCTTGAAGAGATTTCCAAATCAACCAGCAGCTATGAATGCATTCCTGATGAGCATTCAGCATGCTAGCAGGCAGAAAAATTCTGGTGGGAGTCAGCGGCGGTATCGCCGCTTATAAAACGGCTGACTTGGTAAGCCGCTTGAGAAAGCTTCATGCTGAAGTTCACGTGGTGATGACACAGTCAGCGACGGAATTTATAACCCCGCTGACCTTAAGGAGCTTGTCTGCTAATCCGGTCTATATTGACCTGTTTGAAGAACCGAAGGTATGGAACGTTGAACATATTGCCTTAGCAGAGTTAGCAGATGTCGTGATTGTCGCTCCGGCAACGGCAAATATTTTAGCCAAGATGGCAACCGGTTTAGCGGATGATTTTCTGTCCACGGTTTTGCTGGCGACTCGGGCGCCGATTTTTGCAGCTCCGGCGATGAACCATGCTATGTATCATCATCCGGCTACCCAGAGAAATCTTGCAATTCTTCAAGAACGAGGAATACGTCTGATTGGGCCTGATTCGGGTTTTCAAGCCTGCGGCACCGATGGAGACGGCCGCATGAGTCAACCCGAAGAGATCGTAGAGACGCTCCTCCGCTTTTTTCAGATAGGGAATTATTTAAAAGGAAAAAAAGCGCTTGTGACTGCGGGGGGAACTCAAGAACCATTAGATCCGGTGCGCTATCTTGGCAATCGAAGTTCCGGGCGGATGGGCTATGCCGTTGCCCAGGCTTTGCAAGAAGCCGGGGCTGAGACTATATTGGTCAGCGCCCCCACCGATTTGTCTGCTCCCCGGGGAGTTGCCCGTGTGTCCGTGCAAACTGCTTTGGAGATGCATGATGAGGTCTTGTCGCGCTTTGAAGACATGGATATTGTTGTCAAGGCTGCTGCCGTAGCCGATTATCGTCCTGCCATACAGGCCGAGCAGAAAATTAAAAAAGACGGGTCGGGGCGAATTATTGAATTGGTCCCCAATCCTGATATTCTAGCCGAACTTGGTCACAAGAAGAAATCCCAGGTTTTGATCGGTTTTGCTGCCGAGACAGAAAATCTTTTAATCTACGCTCAAGAAAAAATGAAGCGTAAGAATGTCGATCTTCTCGTGGCAAATGATGTTACAAAGCAGGGGGCAGGGTTTGGGAGTTCGACCAATATCGTTAGTTTTCTTTTTCCTGACGGAAGAAAAATAGATTTTCCTAAAATGAGCAAGCTTGAGGTTGCTCGACATCTCGTGAAAGAGATTGCTGACATCCTTGGGGTGAAAGTAAAGGAGTGATTTGCTGATGGCCAAAAGGTTATTTACCTCAGAGTCCGTAACTGAAGGGCATCCCGATAAGATTTGCGATCAGATATCGGATGCTATTTTGGATGCGATTTTTACTCAAGATCCTAATGCAAGGGTTGCTTGTGAAGCCATGGTTACTACAGGTTTAGTTCTTGTCAGTGGTGAAATCACAACATCCTGTTATGTGGATATTCCGCATGTTGTCCGCGAAACAGTACGGGAAGTGGGCTATACACGTGCTAAATATGGTTTTGATGCTGATACCTGTGCAGTTTTAACCTCCATCGGAGAACAATCGGCAGATATTGCCTTAGGTGTAAACCAAGCCTTGGAGTCAAAAACCGGGGAAATGTCGGATCTTGACATTGAAGCCATCGGTGCCGGTGACCAAGGAATGATGTTTGGCTATGCAACCAATGAGACTGAAAGCTATATGCCTGTACCCATTGACTTAGCTCATCGTTTGGCACGCCGTTTAACAGAAGTCCGTAAATCGGAATTTTTAAGTTATTTGCGCCCGGACGGCAAAACCCAAGTTACCGTAGAATACGATGGAGACAAGCCGGTTCGTGTTGATACCATCGTGATTTCTACCCAACACCATCCGGATGTCACCCAAGAACAAATTCGCCGGGATTTGCTCCAGCACGTAATTTATCCCACGGTCCCCAAGGAATTGCTTAATGAAGATACAAAATACTTTATTAATCCTACCGGACGTTTTGTTATTGGAGGACCACAAGGGGATTGTGGTTTAACAGGGCGGAAAATTATCGTAGATACCTATGGCGGCATGGCTCGCCATGGAGGAGGCGCTTTTTCCGGAAAGGATCCCACAAAGGTTGACCGTTCCGCCGCTTATGCGGCACGGTATGTGGCGAAAAACGTGGTAGCAGCCGGATTTGCAGACCGTTGTGAAATTCAGATCGCTTACGCCATCGGTGTAGCCCGTCCGGTCTCAGTTTCCGTTGAAACCTTCGGAACAGGAAAGCTGCCGGATGAGAAAATCGTTGAATTAGTGATGAAGACCTTTGATCTCCGCCCAGCGGGAATCATTAAAAATTTGGATCTTCGCCGCCCGATTTATCGCCAGACGGCTGCTTATGGGCATTTCGGCAGAACAGACCTTGACCTTCCCTGGGAAAGAACCGATAAAGTAGAAGCTTTAAAAAAGCTTGCCGGTTTATAAGTTAAATTCAGATTCTTTGAGAGGAGTTCCTATCATAATAATGAGAGGGACTCCTCTTTTTGATTTAACTCCATTGGAGACTAACAGGATGGCGAGAAGAGACGGTCTTGACGTGAGTTGGAGAATTGGGTATTATAAGGCAAACTGTATTATATCAGATAAGAAAAGAGGAGACAGTTATAGCAGTTGTAATTGTCTAAGAAAACTGCGAAAATACTAGGTAAAGAGGGATGGTAGAAATGGAACAACAATGGCTGGAAGGTTTGCGTAGAACGGTTGAGCGAGTGTTGCCGATTTCTTATTATCAAAGGAGATTTCGAGAACTGGGACTTCATTCTGCCGGGGATATTCGTACTCTTGGAGATTTCCAACGTATTCCGCTGACAACGAAAGAAGACTTGCGTCAAAATTACCCTTTTGGTCTTTTTGCTGAACCGATGGAAAATATTGTCCGGCTTCATGCGTCTTCCGGAACAACAGGTAAACCGACTGTTGTGGGGTATACTCATAATGACATCAAACTCTGGTCCCAGATCGTTGCCGACGAACTTCGAAGAGCGGGTGTTACCCCCAAAGATGTCGTCCAAATTGCCTATGGTTACGGATTATTTACTGGAGGAATGGGCTTGCATTACGGGTGTGAAGAACTGGGTGCGGTGGTAGTTCCCATTTCAGGCGGAAATACCGCTCGACAACTCATGCTGATGCGAGACTTTGGAACCACGGTCTTGGCCTGTACCCCCTCTTACGCCTTATATTTAGCGGAAAGCCTTGAGGAATCAGGGATTTCACGGGATGAACTGAAGCTAAGGATTGGGGTCTTTGGCGCCGAGCCTTGGACGGAAGGTATGAGAGAGCAGATTGAAGACCGTCTGGGAATAAAGGCCTATGATATTTATGGTTTAAGCGAAACCATGGGTCCGGGGGTAGCCATGGAGTGCCCGGCTCATGATGGCCTGCATATTGATGACCATTTTTATCCGGAGATATTGGATACTAACGGAAATCCGGTTGCGGAAGGCGTACAGGGAGAGCTGGTGATAACAAGTATAGATAAAGAAGGCTTTCCTGTTTTGCGTTATCGGACCAAAGATCTAACGACACTGCATTACGGTACTTGTTCCTGCGGAAAAACGGGGTGGAAAATGGACCGTGTTTCGGCACGAGTGGATGATATGCTGATTATTCGGGGGGTTAACGTCTTTCCCAGTCAAGTGGAAGAGGCGATTTTATCCGCGGGTGGGTTTGAGCCCCACTATTTGCTTGTTGTTGAACGAGCCGGGAATTTGGATCAATTGGAGATTCAGGTTGAGGTCAATGAGACGAGCTTCTTTGATGAAGTTCGAGAGTTAGAAGATCGACAGGAACGTTTGCAGCGAAAAATTGAAGAGATTCTGGGTATTTCTGTTCGTCTTCGTTTGGTAGAACCTAAAAGCATTCCTCGGAGTGAGGGGAAAGCTGTTCGTGTTATTGATAAGCGCAGATAGGAGGAGAACTTATGTTACAATTATCAATTTTTTTGGAAAATGCTAAAGGCCGCTTAGCTGAAGTTATTAGTCTTCTCGCGGAACTTAAGGTAAATATACGGGCACTGTCGCTGGCGGATACCAAGGATTTCGGGGTTTTGCGAATTATCGTGGATGACCCTGAACACACTACCGAAAAGCTGCGCGAACGTAAAGTCGTTGTCTCTTTAACCCAGGTCTGGGTTCTAAAAGTTCCTGACCGAACCGGCGGGCTTGCTGAGGTTTTGAACCAATTGGTGAAACATAATGTTATTGTTGAGTATATGTACGCTTTTGTGGAAAGAGAGAATGAGCAGGCTCGGGTTGTCATCAGGGCTCAGGATCAGGCGGTCATGGAAAAAGCCATGCGTGAACTTAATTTGCCGTTGCTGTGACACTTAAGATGAAAACAGATCTGGAAATATTAAAGCTTAGCATTTCTCTGGTGAAGGGGAATGCTAAGCTATTTTATACGATCAGAAAGTATAACCTTCGGTTAAATACTGCAAGAAGTTTTCTTCGGTGTCTGTAGAGCTCTTTTCCGAAGTTCTGAGGTTCGGCTTTAGCTGAAGGAGTTTTCTTGGTTCTCATAAGAAATGTCAGAAGTGATAAGTTTTATTTTAGAACTGAATATATTATTGCTCCAATTAAATTAGGTAATCCAAATAAATAGCTTACCTGCCCAACCTTGGTGAATACCCTCATACTTAGCAATCGAGCAGCTCGTAATTTCTAAAAACGCTATGGTGACAACGGTGTTAGTTGTACTGAATCTTTGGCCTTAAATGCCGTCTCAAATAATGCCTGCCATTTGTTCTCATTAAAAGTACGTGCCAGAGGGTTGACATTTTTCAATTGACCGCTAAAACTCTGAAATACTGCATCCCAACTTTGCTCTGCTTTCATGTAGTTCTCGTTTGTAGTATTTGATACACTGCCATTTTCCTTGAGTTCCTGTTTCATCCTTTCTAAGATGATAAACTGATATTGCAGCAGTGTTTCGGATTTTTTTATCGTATTTTCCTCGATAATGACATTGCCTTCGGGTAAAAGCTGCATGTTGAATAATTGTTGCTGAATATTCTTCAAGCCCTGATATTGTGAAGCGATGCCGTCTACTGTGTCTATCACCGAAGTATTGGACGTAGAGTTATGAATACTGTTTGCAAAATTTGAAGTTAATCTATACCAAGATGTATTTAAACGTTCCATTTTTATAGCCAAACTATAGACCAGGATTACATTGATTAAAACTGAAATCACAAGCGTCAGGGCCAACCATTTTTTCATAAATCGTTTTCCTCACTTTGATAAATTTTAAGTCAAGAGTTTCAGGTTTGCTCTAGTTATCCTAAAAACCACCCTGTCAGACACTTCTTGCTATAGAAGCATATGAAAAGTTTACACAGATCTTACTACAAGTAAGTTTCGCTATATTAGCATAAGTTTCCTCTTTATCCGGGATCATGACATAGACTTTTCCTCGGCCAAAGGTACCGGCCTATCAGGCTGCGGTTGGAATTCAATAAAAATAGCCTAGCAAGGTTTGTGTCCTTGCTAGGCTATTTTATATACAACAGGCTACTTGGCAGCTTGTTTAGTCTTATTTGAGACGTTGCCTGTTTCTTCCTTGAGAATAAGATTTAAGAAGATCCCTGCCAGAGTAGCAAACATGATTCCGTGATTAGGCTCTCCGATTCCGACAGCAAAGATCACTGCTGCAATAATAAGGTTTTTGTTTGATGAAAAATCAACTTTCGCTTCGATCAGCGTGCGGAGTCCGGCTGCGCCGATCATTCCGAATAATAGGACCACTACGCCGCCCATAACTGCGGTTGGAATGGACATGATCAATACCTGTAAGGGATTGAAGGTACTTAGAATAATGGCTGCGATAGCGGCAATCCAGAGATTCAAGGAGCTATATACCTTCGTAATCGCTAATACTCCAATATTTTCCGCATAGGTTGTGAGTGGAACTCCCCCGAATAAACTGGCTATGCCTGTTGCCAGGCCGTTTCCGAGGACAACCTTATCAAAACCGGGATCTTCGATGATATCTGTATGAGTAATGTTTCCTAGGATCATCATATGACCCAAATCTTCAATCAGAGTAATGAGAGCCAAGGGGGCGAACGTAAGAATAGCTGTTATATCTAAGTGAATTGCGCCAAAGCTTTGGAAAGGTAAGACAAAGGGCGTTTTGAAAGAGGCAACGATCTTGGCTGAATCAACCAATCCCATAAATCCAGCGAGTATATATCCTGCTACAATCGCTATAAGAACCGGTATGACTTTGGAAAACCCTTTACCATATACACTAATTAAGGCTGCTACTGCCAAGGTAAAGACGGCAATAATCCAATTTGAACTTGCCATTTGTACTGCGGTTGGGGTTAAACTTAAACCGATAATTGCGACGACACTTCCTGCAACAACAGGAGGAATGAGTTTATGAATCCACTTAGTGCCGAATAAACGAAGTATGCAGAAAATAAGAAGATATGCTATGCCTACTGATAAAACTCCGGCCATTGCGGAACCTAAATTATGCTGATCTTTAATAAATGCCGTCAAGCTCGCAATGAAGGCAAAAGATGAACCGAGATAAGCCGGAACTTTGCTGCGTGTCAAAAGTAAGAATACAATGGTACCGATACCAGAACAAAACAAGGCCGTCGCGGGATTCAATCCTACAAGAAAAGGTACAAGGATTGTCGAGCCCGTCATGGCGAACAAATGCTGAACCCCTAATGGTATGGCTCTTGTTAGTGGTAATCGTTCGTTTATTTGTACTTCATTCATCATCGTGTCATCCTCCTAATCTTACTTAATGCCTTTACAGGCATGTAAACTCTCGGGTTTACTCTGAAGGAATCTTCCTTACAGCCGGTAGTGTTTTTGCTTTGCTGATGAGAATCAACCTATGTTCTCGTACCTCCTCTTTTGCACTAAAAAACCTCCTCCCTGCCCGCAAGCAAGAAAGAGGTGTCCACGTTCAATCCATGGTCCGTCATTCCCTTCTTAGCCTCACGGGACTAATTTAAAGGTTAAGGGTTTCCGTTATTGCTAAGAGCATATCATAATTAACGGTAGTTTGACAAGGGTTTTCTGCAATCATTATTTTTCAAGGGTTGTCAAAGAAAAACCTAAGAAAACGTAAAAATCTTTTAATTATATTAGGAGCTAGTAATATGATAAAATAAGGGAGGTGTTCTTATAAAAATTAGAATTGAAGGAATTTATGAGGATTAGGAGTCGTCGTCATGTTACGATATGCAGAGGTCTTGTTGGATGTAGCTAACCGACGCTTTGATCAAAGTTATCACTATCTTGTTCCGGAGCACTTTGTAGCAATAGAAATCGGGATGAGAGTACTTGTTAATCTCCAAAATCGCAAGGTTCAGGGACTTGTTGTCGGAGTGAGCACTGAATTACCGGAAGAACTCGAGGGAAAAACGCTTAAACCGGTTTTAGAAATCATCGACGCACATAGTCTTGTGCCCACTGAGCTCATCGAATTGGCAGACTGGCTGGCGAAAACAACTCTCTGCTCTAAGGCGCAAAGCTTACATACAGTTTGGCCGCTACTCAAGGGTAAGATGGAAAAGAAGGTAATTCTTCTCGCTTCCCCGGATGATTTGGATGTTAAAGCTCTGCGCTGGCTTGATGAAGATGCTTTTCGGGCTATTGAAGTGCTTGCCCGGACACGGAAGAAAGAAATTTCCCGCAGCGTTTTTTTAAAACGAGCAGGAATTAGCGAAGAGACTTTTGATCTGTTGGTTCAAAAAGGTTTTGTAAGACAAGAGCATTCCTTTATGACAATGGGAGCAAAGGGAAGAAGACGGGAAGCGACAGTGCCTAGTTCTCAAGAGCTCAAGGAAAGAACCTATAAATTGTCATTGGAACAGGAAGCTGTTGTGAATGATGTCAAGATTTCTTTGGAAACAGGTTCATTTCAAACCTTCTTATTGCACGGAGTTACCGGAAGCGGAAAAACTGAAGTCTACCGGGAACTCATTGCTCACGTACTTTCTCAGGGCGGAGATGCGATTCTGCTGGTTCCGGAAATCTCGCTGACTGCTCAGATGGCTCGCTATTTCGAAACTCAATTCCGCGACAAGGTGATTATTTTGCATTCCGGATTGGGAGCAAAAGAAAAAGCCCTATCCTGGGAAGAAATATTAAGTGGAGACAAACGAATTGTGATCGGTGCACGCTCAGCCGTGTTTGCTCCCTTGGCCAATTTGCGGCTCGTTATTTTGGACGAGGAGCATGACGGTGCTTATAAGCAAGATGAGAATCCCAAATATCATGCTCGGGAGGTTGCTCGTAAAAGGATGGAGCAGGTGGGCGGGGTGGTTTTATTGGGAAGTGCGACGCCTTCTTTAGAAGCCTATGCGGCAGCTAAAGCAGGGAAAATTCGTTTGTTAACCATGACACGGCGTATAGGGAACAGTTTCTTGCCTCCCGTTGAAATTGTAGATATGCGCAAGGAACTGATGCAGGGAAATCGCAGTATGTTTTCTAGAGTCTTGCTGCAAAAACTTCGGGAACGATTGGAATTGGGAGAGCAGACCATGCTTTTCTTAAACCGGAGAGGTTATTCCACCTTTGTTGTCTGCCGGGAATGCGGCTATGTGGTAAACTGCCCAAACTGTGATGTGGCTCTAACCTATCACAGTCAAGGACAGTCCATGCGCTGCCACTATTGTGATCATAAAGAGCAGCCGCCATTGACGTGCCCTCATTGCGGGAGCCGCTATATCCGATTTTTCGGCCAAGGTACTCAAAGGGTTGAAGAGGAACTTCAAGGATTATTGCCGGAAGCGTCGATTCTGCGGTTAGATTTTGATACAACACGAAACCATGCAGCGCATACAACTATTTTAGAGAGTTTTCGCCAGCAAAAAGCGTCAATTCTTGTAGGAACCCAAATGATGGCCAAAGGATTGGATTTTCCCAATGTGACCTTAGTGGGGGTTATAGCCGCCGATCAAATGCTGAACATGCCGGATTTCAGAGCCAAAGAGCGGACTTTTCAGCTCTTGACGCAAGTTGCCGGCAGGGCGGGACGAAGTGTGAAGCCGGGCGAAGTAGTGATTCAAACCTATTCTCCCGGAGACAGCGCTATCGAAAAGGCTGCTCACCATGATTTCGAAGGTTTTTTTTGGGAAGAGATTCGCTATCGCAAAGGGCGCAAATATCCTCCCTTTACGCATATCATTCGCGTTTTGCTGCTTCATGAAAAAGAGGAACGAGTTATCTTAGGGGCCAATAGCTTGGGGGCTTGCTTGAGGGGAAGAATGCAAGATCCTAAATTTGGAAATACTGATTTAGATATCCTTGGGCCGGCTCAAGCTGTTATGGCCAGAGTGAAAAACCAATGGCGGTGGCAAATATCGGTTCGTGGGATCATTATTGAGGAACTGAGAGAACTTGTACATCAGGGAATTCAAGATTTTTTCAAAAGTTCGGCGAGCAATGGTATTATATTAAATATCGAGGCAGACCCGCTGACGAATTAAGGTTTATGGTTAATTATTGATCAAGATAGACAGAAATAAGTTTCTTGGAAGAAAGGGGTATTAATCATGGCAGTTTATCAGATTGTTGAAATTGGTGCAGATATATTACGGGAGAAAGCAAAAGAGGTCAAAGAGATTAATCCTTCAATTATTAAGCTTTTGGATAACATGGTTGATACGATGATAGCCGCAGACGGGGTGGGTTTAGCAGCACCACAGATAGGAGTTTCCAAGAGAGTCGTGGTGGTTAAAGTAGGGGACGTTTTGCTTGAACTGGTTAATCCAGTAATCTTGGAAAAAGAGGGAGAATCTCTTGCCGAGGAAGGCTGTCTCAGCGTTCCCGATATGACAGGGGATGTTGTGCGGGCGGCGAAAGTTCATGTTCAGGGATTAAATCGGGAAGGAAAAATGGTGGATATTCATGCTGACCGTTTGATGGCCCGGGCCTTGCAGCATGAGATCGATCATCTTGAAGGAATTTTGTTTGTTGATTTAGCTAAAAAGACCTATCGAAAATAAGTCAAGGCTGTACAGGTCTGTCGGATACGCAGACACATCAGCTTGCAAAATTGAAATGATATAACATAGAAGGTTTCGAGTCTCGAACTTCTCTAAAAAGGAGAATTGGTATGCGTATTGTTTTCATGGGAACACCTGATTTTGCCGTACCTTCTCTGCGGGCCCTGGCCGGTCATGGACATGAGATTGTGGGGGTCTTCACTCAACCGGATCGCCCGGCAGGCCGCGGGAAAAAGTTGAAACCCAGCCCAGTAAAATCTGCGGCTGAAGAATTAAATCTGCCGATTTTCCAACCTGCTAAGATTAAGACACCTGAGGGTATCCAATGTTTGCGTGAGTTAGCTCCGGAATGTATTATTGTCGTCGCTTACGGGCAGCTTCTCTCCAAGGAGATTTTAGACTTGCCTTCCAGAGGATGCATTAATGTACATGCCTCCCTGCTTCCTTCTTATCGCGGAGCGGCCCCCATTCATTGGGCAATTATCAACGGCGAAGAGTATACCGGTGTAACGACGATGCTCATGGATGAAGGGCTGGATACCGGAGATATGTTATTGAAACGTGAAATTAAAATTTCCCAAAAAGATACTATGGGAGAAATTCATGATAAATTAGCGCTTCTGGGAGGAGAGTTATTGATTCAAACGCTGCGGGAGTTAGAACAAGGTACTCTAACCGCCACAGCCCAATCAGGAAAATCCAATTATGCACCCCTTCTGAATCGCGACCATGAACGAATTGACTGGACTCGATCAGCTGTTGAACTGCATAACCAAATCAGAGGCTTAAATCCTTGGCCTGGTGCTTTCGCGTTATTTCGAGAGGAGCAATTTAAGGTCTGGCGGAGCACAGTATTCTCTGGGCAAAGGGCGGCGGAGAAAGAAAACTCATTTCAGGGTTCGAACGCTGAGGTGGGCCAAATTCTCGAGGTGTTGGAAGAAGGGCTGCTTGTTCAAACGGGAGATGGCCTTCTCTGGATTGCAGAGGTGCAGCCCGCAGGTAAGCGTCCTATGTCCGCGCGGGATTTTCTGAATGGAAGGCACGGTCAGGCGGGAGAAAAGTTCACTTAAACGAACTTACCGGGAGTTTGTTCTTTAGTTCTTTAGCTTAACGAGTTCACTCTTCCTTAGATCCTGTACTTAGAATAAAAAGGAGGTTAAGCTATGTTCTGGGATCCTACAATGGTTCTTTTGATTCCGGCGATTCTATTGTCACTCTATGCACAATATAAAATATCATCAGCATATAACCACTACTCTAAAATCCGAGCTCAGTCAGGACTTACCGGCGCTCAAGCCGCAAGAGCACTCTTAAATAGCAGAGGGCTATACGATGTCAATGTGGAGGCTATTCGGGGAAACCTTTCAGATCACTATGATCCCCGTACAAGAGTTATTAGTTTGAGTGAGGACGTGTATTATGGGAATTCTCTGGCTTCAGTAGCGGTTGCGGCTCATGAAACGGGGCATGCCCTACAGCATTCCTCAGGATATGTACCTTTACAGCTCAGGTCATCCTTTGTCCCGGCAGCCAATTTTGGCAGCGGGGCCGGACCGCTGTTAATTCTCGTCGGATTGTTTATGCCTAGCTTCGGCTGGCTGCTGCAGTTGGGAATCTTGTTTTTTTCCTTGGCTGTTCTATTTCAATTAATTACTTTGCCGGTGGAATTTAACGCCAGCCACAGGGCGTTAGGTCTCTTGCAGGAAGGAAGATTACTGGGAAGTGATGAAGTCCGCGGCGCTCGTTCTGTTTTAAATGCCGCTGCCTTGACCTATGTCGCCGCGGCATTAGCAGCGGTGCTCCAGTTGGCACGCTTTATCATCATTGCCCAGGGTAGAAGGGATGACTAGAGAAACAGCGCGCGGGATGGCTGCCCAAATTCTGACCCGTGTTGAGGTTGAAGGGGCTTATGCCAATCTTTTACTACAGAGAACCCTTGCTAAATTGTCAGACCCGCGGGAACGTCAATTTATTACGCTCTTGGTGAATGGGGTTTTGAAGAATAAGTTAACCTTGGATTATGCCTTACGTCTTCATTTAAGCAAGCCCATGTCAGCCCTTCCTCATGAAATTCGGGCTATTCTGCGAATCGGAGCTTTCCAACTTCTCTTTGTAGATAGGGTTCCTATGGCCGTCGCCGTCAATGAAAGTGTGGAGTTGGCCAAATCCTTTCCTAAATTTACGGGCTTAGTAAACGTTGTTCTGCGCAAGGTATTGGCTAATGGCTGGAATATTTCCTGGCCGGATGCCAAACGGGAAACGGTTCGTTATCTTTCTGTTCGTTATTCTCATCCTGAATGGATGATTCAGCGCTGGCTGAAACGGTGGGGAAAGGATGAGACTGAAGCGTTATGCCTGATCAATAATGAACCCGCTCAGACTTGGATCAGAACCAATACTCTCAAAATTTCACGCCAGGATTTAGCGGACCGGCTTATGGGAACTGGAGTTTTGGTTGAATTCGGAGAACGAGTCCCTGAAAGTTTGCGGATTCAAAATTTCGGCGCTATAGAAGGTTTGGAAGCTTTTAAAGCGGGCTATTTTACAGTCCAAGACGAAAGTTCTCAATTAATCGCTCATGTCGTTTCGCCCGAAGCAGGTCAGCGGGTTCTGGACGCCTGCAGCGCCCCGGGCGGCAAAACGACCCATCTGGCCCAAATGATGAAGGATGAGGGAGTTATCGTTGCCTTTGATGTCCATACTCATAAGTTAGAGCTCATTGAACAATTGGCGCAGCGGTTAGGGATAACCTGCATTGAAACTCGTTTAGGTGATGCCCGGGATTTGACGGGGATAGAACCCTGTTCTCAGCAACGGGTTTTGGTGGATGCACCTTGTTCCGGTTTGGGTGTGCTGCGGCGAAGATCAGACCTGCGCTGGCAGAAAGCGGAAGGGGACATTCAGGATTTGCCGGTTCTTCAACTTGCTATTTTAGAACGTGCCGCCTCCTGTGTAGACGTTGGAGGAGATTTAATTTATTCCACCTGTACCATTGAACCGGAGGAAAACTTTGAATTAATCAAGAAGTTTCGCTCAGCTCATCCTGAGTTTGAGCCTGTGAACTTAGCTGATGCGCTGCCCTTTAAACTTGAGGATCCTAGGGATCTTCAACAAGCTAAAAAAGGAATGCTTCAGCTTTTACCCCAGCGTCACGGCACAGATGGATTTTTTATAGCAAAATTTCATCGTACCGGTTCGTGAGATAACCCCATGGAGTATTTGATCCTGAGTTTTTATGAGCATTATTTAGAGAGTGGGGACCACTCCCACATATTAAAGTGGGAATTCATGGTTAGATAAATTGAAAGGTCGTTATGTTAAGTTTTCTTATGAGTGAAGTTTAACTGGAACGAATTGGGTGAATAATAACTATTATGGAAATGTACGATTTGCGAAGCTGCACCGAAGAAATACTGCAGACAGTTTGCGGGGAACTTGGTCTAAAACGCTTTCGGGCAGCTCAGTTATTCCACTGGGTGCAACAAAAGGCAGTGCGTTCTTGGGATGAAATCGCAAATGTTGGCAAGGGAGATCTCAAGCTGATATCCTCCCGTTTGAGTTTTCATCCGCCGGAACTGTTGAAAGAGCGGAGGTCAGTCGATGGAACTCGAAAATATCTGTTTCGTCTTCATGACGGGGAAATGATCGAATGCGTTTTGATGGATTATGCTCGAGAACAATCGAGAGACAGGCATACGGTATGTGTCTCCACCCAGGTTGGCTGTGCGGTGGGATGCGCCTTCTGTGCTACGGGAATGGAGGGCTTCCGCAGAAACTTAACCAGTGGAGAGATTGTAGGCCAAGTTTTGGATATAACGTACTTTATCCGGCGGGAAGATCCTGATTTTCAAGTGACGAACATTGTCTTTATGGGAATGGGTGAACCCCTGTTAAATTATGAGGAAGTGCTTGGGGCGATTAAGCTTATGAATCAGGAGAAGGGATTAAATATCGGAATGCGGCGCATGACTATCTCAACAAGTGGTGTCGTTCCCCAAATCCTCCAATTAGCGCAGGAAAATCCTCAGGTTGGACTGGCCGTTTCCTTGCATGCTGCTAATGATAGGGCAAGAAGTGATTTGGTTCCTATGAATCGGCGGTATTCCTTGGCTCAGCTCATGGAAGCATGCCGGGAATACTCCCGTATTACGCGAAGACGAGTAACCTTTGAGGTAGCGTTGACCGATGATAATGCCAATCAAACTGAAGCAGAAGATTTCGTACGATTATTAAAAGGCCAATTAGGCCATGTTAATTTGATTCCCGTTAATCCGGTAACAGGAACAGGGATGAAACGTCCTGATCTTGAAAAGCTAAAAACGTTTGCTCGAGTGTTGGAAGCCGGAGGAATTTCCGTATCCGTGCGGGAAGAGCGCGGGACGGATATTGAAGCAGCCTGTGGTCAACTTCGGCGACAGTGGAGGGAGGGTAACCATGAGCCTATTAGCTCGATTTGAAGGAATGGCTGAATTTCTATTTACGGGGGCTTTTAAAAAAGGGGGAGCCAGACTTCAACCGGTTGAACTGGCAAAAGAACTGGTGAAAGCTATGTTCAGGCATAAACAGATCAGTATTTCTCAAGTATATGTGCCGAATATTTACCGGGTCTATCTCCATTCCAGTGATTGGGGCCCTTTAGCAAGTTTTGGAGAAGTTTTTTTAATTGAGCTTTCCAAGTATTTATACTCTGAGGCTACACGTGAAGGATATACCTTCTTGTCTAAACCAGCTATTGAACTGCATTCTGATGATACCGTTCAACCCAGAGAAATGATTGTTGAGGTGGATTTTGACGATTCTATTGAAGTAGACTGGGAAGATGAAGAGGAAAACGAAAATGAGTTTCAGAAAGAATCGAATTGGCGAGAAAACACGACCATTTTCCGAGAAAGTGTCACGACAAACTCCAGGGAAGCAGACAGTCCAGGAAGGATTTCCGATTATTTTCTCGAAATTATTGAGGGACCGGATAAAGGTCAATCGTTTAAATTAGGGGATCATGATGTGTTTATTGGCCGTCATGGGCAATGTGACATTGTGCTCCATGATCCCGAGGTTTCCAGGCGGCATTTAAAGATCACGCCAGGGCAGAACGGATGGTGGCTCGATGATTTGGGGAGCACCAATGGTTCTTTTGTCAATGGGCAAAGAATTACACATCAGACGGTGGCTCCAGGCGATCGAATTCAGATGGGGTTAAGCCTTCTCGTTATTCAAAAAGTACCTCTGCCGTAATTTTGGAGAGTTGTTATTGATTACTCTCTGATGTTGGATTGGGAGGGTTTTATGCAAATTGTTACAGTGATCGGCCGGCTTATTTTTGTAGCCTTAATTTATCTGTTTATCTTTAGAGTTTTTACAGCCCTTTTGGCAGATCTTCAGCTTAAAGGGATGTTTCAACGCTCAAGTCAAGAATTTGGACGCATAGAGGTTTTAACAGGGACAGATACTCTTCCCCGAGGCCGGGTATTTAAGGTGGATGGGAAAGGTCTGCGCTTAGGACGGGGTAAAAATAATGATATTGTATTACCAGATCATTTTGCTTCTATAGACCATGCTGTTTTCCGCTGCCAAAAAGGGCAGACTTATGTCGAAGATCTTGGGAGTACAAACGGTACATGGGTTAATGGCGAGCAAATTCATTCTCCGGTTCAATTGGTTGCCGGAGATTATGTGAAAATTGGAAGTATCACATTCCAATACTCGAGGTGGCAAAATGAGAGTGCTAAGCTTTAGTGAAAAAGGGTGTATCAGAAAAAATAACGAGGATTCCTTCTTAGTTCTGTCAGATCACGGGATTTTTGCTGTGGCTGATGGTATGGGAGGGCATCGGTCCGGAGAAATAGCCTCAGCCACGGCCTTGCGCGAATTAGAGAAACTGGCCCCCCGGCTGAAAGGACTGACTGATCAGGATTTAGAAGGATGGCTTGTTGAATCTTTTGCTCAGGCAAATAGGGTTGTCTATGAATCGTCGACTACGGAGCCTGAAAATGCCGGAATGGGTACTACTCTTACGGCTTTGCTCGTTCGTGAGACAAGTGCCTTAATTGCTCATGCCGGAGACAGCAGGGCATATTTGTGGCGTGGGGAAGAACTAAAGGTTTTAACGAAAGATCATTCATTGGTTGGTGAACTGGTGCGTTTGGGTCAAATCTCCCTGGAGGAAGCGGAGAAGCATCCCCAACGCAATATCTTGATGAGAGCCATTGGCGCGGATCAGCAAATTGAAGTGGATTGTCAAAAAATAGCGCTTCAGTCCGGGGATGTCATTTTATTATGCACAGATGGATTCTCCAATGTGATCAGTGATCAAGAACTGGCGAGTGAATTTTCCCAGCCCGGTACTTGGGAAGAATGCTTAGAAAGGCTGCGCCTGCTCATTTTAGAACGGGGTGCGCCAGATAATTTTACAGCCTTGTGTTGTATTATGGAGTAAGATGATGCTATATTATTTTATTTCACGTATGATCATTATGGGAATTATGTGGCTGGGCATGGTTCTGCTAAAATGGGGAGGGGACGGCAGCCAACTTGTTTGGCAGGCCCTGATCTTCACAGTCATTGTCTTAATGGGGGGCTTTGCAGAAAAGGTTCTTCATTATGAGGGGGACCCTTATGTCCTTCCGGTTGTGCAGGCAATACTGGCCCTAGGACTTGTTTTTCTTGTGCGCATTAGTCCTGTAATAGGTCTGCGCCAATTTTGGTGGGCCAATATCGGACAGTTGATTTTCTATGGTATTTTGTTTGCCGTCAGGGATTACCGGCAGTTGGGTAAGTTTCGTTACTTATGGGGATTGTTGGCCGTAAGCTTGCTGTTTATTACACTTGTCTTTGGCTTTGCAGCAGGCGGTGCAACAAGTTGGCTAAGAATCGGAGGAGTCGGGGTCGAACCTGAAGAATTTGTAAAACTGGCTTTACTGCTTTTCATGGCTACCTATCTGGAAGAAAATGAAGAGTTGCTGCGGGTTGGGACGGTTCAGGTAGGGAAATTTTCGCTGCCTGATTGGCGGACCCTAGGACCGTTTCTGGTTATGGCCGTATTTTCTCTCGGGCTTTTAGGAGCCCAGAAAAGTCTTGGAACAGCCTTGGTGTTTTATGCCCTGTTTGTTCTCATGATCTATGTTGTTACTGAACGAGCTTTGTATTTAGGGATTTCTCTGCCCATTTTTTTATTGGTGGGCAGCTTGGGGTATCTGCTTTTCAGGCATGTCCGCGTCAGGGTGATAGTTTGGCTGAATCCGTGGCAAGATCCCACGGGCATGGGATATCAGATTGCTCAATCCTTGTTTGCCATCAGCGGTGGGAAGATCTTGGGTACGGGATTAGGCAACGGCATAGGGGCTGCGATGGTTCCTGCGTCAAGTACAGACTTCATTTTCTCTGTGATAGCGGAAGAGCTTGGTTTTGCCGGAGCCATGGCCGTTCTTCTTCTCTTTCTCATCGTGGTTATGAGGGCGTTTTCCATTAGTTTAAGAGCCAAAGACCGCTTTGGACAGATTTTAGCGGCGGGAATTGGCATTCTCCTGGGAACCGAGACCTTAATTATTCTTGCCGGCGTGACTAAATTGCTTCCTTTGACAGGTATTCCGCTGCCCTGGGTTAGCTATGGCGGAAGTTCCATACTCGTTCATTTTATCCTATTGGGGGTATTACTGAATATTTCCAATGCTACCGCTGTGGGATCTCAGCGCAATAAGACCAAAGGAAGGGAGTATGCAACATAATGCGAGGGCTTCGTCGCGTAGCATTAGGAATGGCCTTTAGTTTCTTTGTTTTGAGTTTAGGACTTGTTTATTGGCAGGTAGTTCAGGCCGACACTCTCTTGGAAAACCCCGCGAATCGGCGCTTAATTCTTATGGAAAGCCGAGTGACCCGTGGAGGAATTTTTGATCGTAACGGCGAAATAATAGCCAAAACTCAGACAATCGACGGTAAAAGGGTTCGCGTCTATCCCAAAGGAGAAATGTATGAGCCTACTCTTGGATATTCTACTGCCCGGCTTGGCGCAGCGGGACTTGAGGGAAGTTTGGCGAATTGGCTCATGGGAGTCAAAAACGCCACTGCGGCTCAAACAATTCAGCAAATGTTTTCTTTGCCCCGTCAAGGGGATGATGTGGTGCTGACCTTAGATTCCCATTTGCAAAGTGTTGCTTATAATGCTCTCAAAGGGAAAAAAGGCGCAGCGATTGCCATTGATCCTCAAACCGGCGAAGTGCTGGCTTTAGTGAGTCAGCCGGGATATGACCCGACAAATTTAGATGATCATTGGAAAGATATTATTAAGCAAACAGAGGAAAAACCTCTGGATAATCGTGCTTTTTCCCTTTTCCCTCCGGGTTCCATTATGAAGGTAGTGACTTCCGCATCTTTATTTAGGAGCGGTTTAAACACGACAAATCTTTATGAGTGTAAAGGTTCCACAGTTATCAACGGACAAGTTATTCCGGAACAAAACCAGGAGGCTCATGGTTGGGTCAACTATAACATGGCTTTAGCCGATTCTTGTAATACTTATTTTGCGACCTTTGGAGTTCAGGCAGGCGATAAGAGTTTTCTGTCTGCGGCTAAAGGATTTGGTTTTGGACAAAAAATACCATTTGAACTGAATGTTCCTTTGAGCCAGATCACAAATTCACCTAAGGTTCCTGAATCTCTGTCAACGAATCTTCTTGCTGCAAGCTGCTTTGGACAGGGGCAAGTCTTAGTTACTCCTTTTCAGATGGCTTTGGTTACTGCAGGTATTGCTAATCATGGAGTTATCATGACTCCCCACATTGTAGAGCGGGTTCTCGATCCTTCGCAAACAGTGGAATATGAACCAAAGCCTCAGCCTTGGCTGACGGCACTTTCCAAGGACGAAGCGGATAAGATAACAAGTGCAATGGTGACTGCCGTTACCGCTGGAACAGCTTCTCCCGGAGCTTTACCGGGTGTCCAGGTAGCGGCGAAAACGGGTTCGGCGGAACCCGGAGGCAACCAACCTACCCATGCCTGGTATATTGCTTTTGCACCTGCAGAGGCCCCACGCATTGCGGTAGCTGTTTTTGTAGAACATGGCGGAACCGGAGGAGGAGCGGCTGCTCCCATTGCGCGCCAAATTATTCAAGAAGCATTAGCCAGAAAGTAGGTGAGAATCGTGAGTAAAATCTTTGGGGGACGTTATGAAGTTTTGGAACGCATTGGTGCCGGCGGAATGGCCATTGTATATAAAGCCAAAGACCAACTGCTTAATCGTGTCGTAACGATCAAAGTGCTGAGAGAGCAGTTTGCCACGGATGATGACTTTATTCGCCGTTTTCGAAGAGAAGCCCAGGCTGTAGCAAGTCTCTCTCACCCAAATATTGTCTCTGTTTATGATGTGGGTAAAGAAGGGGATACTGAATATATCGTCATGGAGTATGTGGAAGGGCGGAATCTCAAAGAAATTATTCGAGAGTATGCTCCCCTGTCCACAGATCAAACGATTAATCTCGCCCGCCAAATTACCAGTGCTATTCAAAATGCTCATGAACACCATATTATTCATAGGGATATAAAACCTCATAATATTTTAGTGACTGCGGACGGACACGCTAAAGTTACGGATTTTGGCATCGCACGAGCAGTTTCTTCTGCGACAGTGACGCATACTGGGGATATTATCGGCTCTGTTCATTATTTGTCGCCGGAACAGGCCAAGGGTCTGCAGAGTAATGAACAATCGGATATCTATTCGTTAGGCATAATTTTGTACGAATTAGTTACCGGCCGAGTTCCTTATGATGGAGAAACTCCCATCTCTATTGCTCTGAAGCACCTTCAGGAACAGCCAACTCTGCCTAGTAAACTTAATCCGCGGGTTGATAAAGAATTTGAGCGAGTGATTATGAGGGCCATTGCTAAGTCCTCGGAACAAAGGTATGCTTCCGCTAAGGAGCTTTTGGAAGACTTGAACCACATTCAGGCCGGTCGTCCGATCAATCATCCGGAGGTATTTCCCGTAGACGATTTGGAAGCCACTATGACTCATCATGGGATGGGGAAAGTCTTGGCTCCTGTCAGTGTTCGTGATGAGGAACCGAAAAGTGATTTAAAACCCACGAAGAAAAAGAAAAAGCGTTGGCCTTTGATTACCGCAATCATCGTCATTTTGCTGCTCTTAACGGGCGGCGGAATAGCGTTGAGAAATTACCTTCTGGTGGGTACTACAAAAGTTCCCAATGTGGTTGGACAAACACTGCCGACAGCAGGGACCTACCTAAAATCAGCAGGATTGGCACTCAACCCGGAAGTTAAGAAAGAGTTCGATGATAAGGTCGAGAACGGTCTCATTATTAGCCAGGATCCTGCAGCAGACACCGTAGTTAAAGTCGGCAGAGAGATCCAGGTGGTTGTGAGTAAAGGCCCGGACACCGGGACATTTCCGGATGTAACAACGAGTCCGATGTCAAAGGCAGATGCTGTAAACATGATCCAAAATGATGGATTTAAAGGGAAAATAACCTTTGCAACCCAGTCAAATCCAACGATCCCTAAAGACTATGTGATCCAGCAAAACCCAGCGCCCTCAGCTACCTGGCCGAAGAGCGGGCCAATTACTTTGACAATTAGCTCCGGCCCTGACAATGGATCTTCCTCTGGAACCATCAACATGCCTAATGTGATCAATAAGTCATCGGCAGATGCTAAAACGATCCTGCAACAGAATAATTTAGTTCCTTTGGTTGAGACTCAAGATTCTACTACGATTCCTGCGGATTTCGTCATTAGTACTTCTCCTAATCCCGGAGAAGCGGTTCAGCAGGGGAGTCAAGTCACAATCGTAGTATCGCGAGGTCCCGGCCCTCTTGCGCTGAATATTAAAAAAGATGTCTCGGCTTTAGTAGCCCAAATCATAAGTGTTATGCCGCGTGACGATAAAGACTATGTTAAACATTAAGCTGTGCTTTAGTGTCAAACGCAATTAGTGAGGAAATTATATGATCGAAGGAGTTCTACTTAAAGGATACGGTGGATTCTATTATGTCTATGCGGAAGACCGAGTATGGGAATGTTCTCTGCGCGGTCGTTTTCGCATTAAAGATCAGGACTTTCTGCCGGGTGATCGGGTGCGTATTTTGCCTGAAGGGAACAATAAGGCAAGAATTGAAGGGGCTGAACCAAGGCTTAATTCCTTAACCCGGCCGTCAATAGCCAATGTTGACCAAGCCCTTCTTGTTTTTGCTCTGACTTCGCCTAAACCCGACCTGAATCTTCTGGACCGCTTATTAATTCAGGTGACCTGCTCAGAAATCGAACCGCTTATTATTTTCACGAAACTTGATAAGTATTTGACTGAGGCACCGCCTGATGACTCCCTGGCCAAATCCTCAATCCCGGATATATACCGCCGCATCGGATATACGGTTTTTGAGGTATCTAATAAAACAGGGATTGGCATCACTGAGCTGAGGAAGTGTTTAGAAGAGAAGATTAGTGTTTTAGCCGGCCCGTCAGGCGCAGGCAAATCAAGTCTCTTTAATGCTTTATCCGATGGAAAACAATTAAAAACCGGCGAAATTAGTCAGAAGTCTCAGCGGGGGCGTCATACAACCCGTCATGTCGAGTTAATGGTTTGTGCCGGAGGATTAGTGGCGGATACGCCGGGTTTTTCCTCTCTCTTTCTGCCGAAAATGAAGCGGGAGGACTTGGCAACTTACTTTCCCGAATTTGACGAACACCGGAACCATTGCCGGTTTAGCAGCTGCTTACATGATAAAGAACCTGATTGCGCCATTAAAGCTGCTCAAGAAAATGGAGAAATATCCGGCACTCGCTACGACCATTATCGAATTTTTCTACAAGAAGTTATAGCCGCTGAAAGGAGATATTAAGATGATTCAACTTGCCCCGTCTATTTTGTCAGCAGATTTCTCTCGTTTAGGTGATCAGGTACGTCTGGTTGAGGATGCCGGTGCCGAAGTTTTACATATTGATGTCATGGACGGGCATTTTGTTCCGAATCTCACCTTCGGACCTGCGCTGGTCAAAGCCCTGAGACCCCACTCTAAGATGCGTTTTGATGTCCATTTAATGATAGAAGAACCGGAACGCTTTATTGCAGATTTTGCTGCCGCAGGAGCGGACCATATTACCTTTCACCTCGAAGCGTCACGCCATGTCCATCGTGTTATTCAACTAATTAAGGAACAGGGACTTACGGCAGGGATTGCCCTCAATCCGGCAACCCAATTAGACGGGCTCAAATATATCCTTGAGGATTTGGACATGGTACTGTTAATGACAGTGAATCCCGGTTTTGGAGGACAAAACTTTATCACCAGCGTTCTTCCTAAAATTCAGGTGCTCCGTCACCATATTGAGCAAAAGCAGTCTTCCTGCGAGATTGAAGTTGACGGCGGAATTAATTTGGAAACAGCGCCTTTGGCTGTTCAGGCCGGAGCAAATATTTTAGTAGCAGGCTCCGCGGTATTTGACCAAGCAGATCCTAAGCTGGCCGTAAAAAAACTCCGGCAGGCAGTTGGCGGAGCACTGAGTGAATAAAATGATGATAGCGGTATTGGCGAATGGTGCTTGGGATTCAGAATGGGGAAAACAAGCACTGGACAAGGTGGACTATTTGATTTGTGCTGATGGCGGCGCCAATCATGCACTTAACTCCGGATTTATGCCGGAACAGCTTATCGGGGATCTGGATTCGGTTACCGGCGAGAATTTAAGTCAATGCCGCAATGCCGGTTGTTTTATTGAACAATTTCCTCGGGAAAAGGACGAAACGGATTTGGAACTGGCTCTCCTGCGGGCCAAAGAGAAAGCTTTTTCTGCTGGGGAGCAGGAGATCTGGCTCTATGGCGCCACAGGGAAACGAATGGATCACTTTTTAGGTAATTTAGCACTGATGCTGGCTTACGCCCGGCAAGGGTATCGCATTCATTTAGCGGACCCTGATCATGAGATGTGGGTTCTCCAAGGGCGGGAGGAAATTTCGACGTACAAGGGACAGGAGCTTTCCTTGATAGCGCTTTCTGAGAGGGCTGTTGTCAGTACTGAGGGATTATATTATCCTCTGGAACATGGTGTTTTGCGGCAGGATGTTCCGCGGGGAGTGAGCAATGTCTCTTTAGGGGAGCGCGTTACCATTGAGGTTCACGAGGGGTGGGTTTTGGTGGTCTTATTAGCTTGAGGGTCTTATAAAATTAGATAAAGGAACGAAGATTAATGCAGCAGGATGAACTTTGGATTGGTACGATGCTTGAGGGCAGGGCCCGTTGGGTTGCCGTGAGGACGACGGATACGGTTGAAGAGGCGAGGAAACGTCATGGTTTGTCTCCTGTCGCTGCAGCGGCTTTGGGCCGAGCGATGACTGGGACGCTTATCTTAGCGAGTTCTCTGAAGGGCGATGAGAGTGTGACTCTGCGCATACTGGGAGACGGGCCTCTGCAGGGTGTCGTAAGCGTGGGTAATGCTCTTGGGGAAGTTCGGGGGTATGTTAGGGAACCGTGGGTAGAGCTGCCGTTAAAGCCCAATGGCAAGCTTGATGTAGCGACGGCGGTGGGAGCTGGGGAGCTGGCGGTGAGCCGGAGCTTGCAGAACGGAGAAGTTTATACCGGTATGGTTCCGCTGGTCAGCGGTGAAGTTGCGGAGGATCTTGTTCATTATTTATTATCGTCGGAACAGATCCCTTCGGCTATGCTCTTGGGAGTACTTGTTGAAAAGGACTATCATGTGGCAGGGGCAGGCGGCTTTTTAATGCAGCCTCTGCCTGGAGCGAAGGATGAGGATATTCAGGTGCTTGAAGATGTCCTCGGGCAGTTGAAGGTCGGAATCAGCGAATTGGCGGCTGAGAGCCGTGGTATTGATGAAATGCTTGGCCATTTGTTGGGAGAACTTCCCTATCAAGTCCTGGAGCGTCGTTCGGTTGGATTTTCCTGTACCTGTTCCAAGGACCGCTTAGGGGATTCTCTAGTCTCGCTGGGCAGAGAAGAATTGGAAGACTTAATCTCGGACGGGAAGGCTGAAATGATTTGCCATTTTTGTAATGAACATTATCTATTTTCTAAAGAGGATTTAGAGGTTCTTAGAGAAAGAGCAGAACGTTAGATAATCGGCCAACCCACTCGGCCAATCACGCTAAAAAACCTTGGCGGCACGGGCGGCTGCCAAGGTGAACTTGTGATAGGAAGGTTAAATGCAGGCTTGCTTTCCGATAGTATGAAAAAAGCCCGACCCATCGTCGGACTTTTGATTCATTAGCTAACGCGTTGGACTTTGCCGGAACGTAAGCATCTGGTGCAAACTTTGATCCGGGCAGGAGTACCGTTCACAATAGCATGAACGCTCTGCAGGTTAGGTTTCCAAGTGCGTTTAGATCTTATATGTGAGTGGCTGACTTGAAATCCGGTGACAACCCCTTTGCCGCATACTGCACAAACATTGGCCATGCTCTAAATCCTCCTTTGCAGCCGAAATGATACTTAACTATTTTAGCAAAAGTCAAAGAGATTGGCAAGGTTTTCCCACCTGAATTTTCCTAAATTCTTATGTCTAAAACTATTTTTCGCTGACTTTAGTAAATATCCAAAGTTTTCTTTGAACATTTTTGATTTACTTGGTAAAATGGAATCCATGTGGACTAAGCTGGAAGGGGAGGGTCCTTTATGGGAAAGGAAATAAATAATAGCTTAGGTAAAATCGAGATTTCGGAAGAAGTGATCGCCACTATTGCCGGTGCCACTGCTGTAGAATGCTACGGCTTAGTTGGTATGGCATCCCGCAAAATTACCGATGGATTTGTTGATTTGCTGGGTCGTGAAAATTTGGCCCGAGGGGTTGTTGTATCCCTTAATGAAAATGAAGTGGTAATTGATCTCCATATTGTGGTGGGTTATGGTGTTCGAATTTCCGAAGTCGCTGCTAATGTCATGGAACGCGTTCGTTATACCACAGAGAAACTTACGGGATTGAACGTATCCCAAGTGAATGTGAACGTACAAGGAGTTCGCGTTTTAGAGTAGTGCGAAAGATTAGGGGGATACTGTTTTGAGACCAGTTTCAAACGCAAAGAGCGTTCTCGAAGCGCAAGAGTGGAAACAAATGATGGTTGCCGGTGCCCAGGCCTTAGAACTAAAAAAACAGGATGTTGATGCTCTGAATGTTTTTCCTGTGCCTGACGGAGATACGGGAACAAATATGTTCCTAACGATTCAATCCGCTGCCAGGGATGCTGAGAAGGCGACCGGAGCTACGATAAGCGATATTGCCGCTGCTGCTTCAATGGGTTCCTTAATGGGTGCCCGTGGTAATTCAGGAGTCATTCTTTCACAACTTTTACGTGGAATTGCCAAAGGACTGGACGGACTGGCTGCGGCTAATCCTCTTCAATTGGCTCTGGCTTTGCAATCCGGGGTTGACACGGCTTATAAAGCAGTTATGAAACCTGTTGAAGGAACAATCCTTACGGTTGCCCGGGAAACAGCCCGAGCCGCGCTCAGTAAAGCTAAAGCCGGAGGATCGCTTCTTGAGACGCTGCAAGAAGCTCATAAGAAGGGTTTAGAATCCCTTGCTAAAACACCTGATATGTTGCCGGCTTTGAAGCAGGCCGGTGTGGTAGATGCAGGGGGGCAGGGATTTCTGATTATTTTGGGCGGATGGATCGGAGTCTTGACTGGGGAAACCACTAAGGTTGGATTCCAGCAGGAGCAAAGGCCCACTGCGGAAACTCCTCATTCTGAGGAGCATAGCCAAGCCAATCAAGGTTTTATCCAGATTGAGGATTTAGAATTCCCCTACTGTACGGAATTCCTTGTTCAAGGCTCAGATTTGCAAGTGGATAGAATTCGTCAGGATTTATTCGATCGCGGGGATAGTTTACTTGTGGTGGGAACTCCTGAAGTAGTAAAGATTCATGTGCATGTTAAAAACCCGGGCAAGATTTTGGATTATGCAATTCAGTGGGGATCACTTCATCAAGTGCAAATTCACAATATGTTGGAACAAAATGAAGCTATGGCTCATGCCATGAAGTCAAAATCCGCAGAATCTGCTGAGAGTGTGGAGACCAAGGCAGCACCTATGAAAGAATATGGTGTCGTTGCCGTGGCCATGGGACAGGGAATAGCCGATGTTTTTTTAAGTTTGGGTGTTGATGAGGTGGTCCTGGGCGGACAAACTATGAATCCCAGTACAGAGGATTTAGCGGCTGCCGTTGGCAAAGTCCGAGCACGTAAAGTCCTTATTCTCCCGAATAATGGGAACATTATTTTGGCTGCACGTCAAGTAAAAGATGTGGTTTTAGATCGAGAAGTCTATGTCATTCCCAGCAAATCGGTGCCTCAGGGAATTTCAGCCCTTTTAAATCTAAATCCCGAAGGCGAAACGAGTGCTAACCTTCAAAATATGGAGCGTTCTTTAAAGAACGTCAGTTCCGGTGAAGTGACCTATGCGGTACGAGATTCACAGTTTGGGGAATTGGCCATTGCCGCAGGGGATATTCTTGGCTTAGTCGAAGATACAATTGTCGAAACAGGACAAAATCTTCTTGAAGTTGCTAAAGCAACTTTGGAGAAAATGGAGTGGAAAGACCGTGATTTGGTTACCATATTCTATGGAGAAGATACGGAACTACACGAAGTTGAACGGTTAAAAACTTGGCTCCAAGAAGAAAACTCAAATGTGGAAGTTGAAGTTCACCCCGGTAAACAACCGCTCTACTATTATATTTTTGGCGTGGAATAGGTTGACCTCCGGAATTTCCGGAGGTTTTCTTTTCTCCACCTATCGGGGCGGGAAAAGACCGCAGACATGAACGGTAAAAATGTATTAAGAACGTATAATATAGTTATAGAAGTATGTCTCAATTTATTGCGGGAGATGGAACAGTGAGTAAAAGTAATGTCTTTGATCTTCTTGGACCGATTATGGTCGGACCATCAAGCTCACATACAGCTGGTGCTGTTCGTTTAGGCACCATGGCCAGGAAAATTTTAGGGGAGGAACCTCTTGAAGGGGTTATCACGCTTCATGGTTCCTTTGCCCAGACGGGAAAGGGACATGGAACCAATTTGGCCTTAATAGCGGGTCTTTTGGGCATGTCGCCGGATGATGAAAGAATTCCCGAGGCTCCTAAACTTGCCCAAGAACAGGGCTTAAAGATTCGCTTTGAAACAGATGATCTCGGGGACGTACATCCTAATACGGTAAAGTTTAATTTAACAGGCAGTATGGGAACAATTCAAGTAGTGGGGTCGTCTATTGGGGGAGGGGCCATCTTAATTCGTCAAATAAATAATTTTATGGTGGATATTAACGGGGATTACCCCACCCTAGTCATCCTGCATCAAGATTTACCTGGAGTTGTGGCGCAAGTAACGTTACTCTTAGCCACTGCTCAGATTAATATTGCCACAATGCGGGTTTCCCGTGAGAAGAAAGGTGCCCAAGCCTTAATGGTTTTGGAGACGGATCAAAAGATTGATGAAGCTGTACTGGGTTTAACGCGGAGACTTCCGAGCGTTAAACAGGCCTTGGCGATTGAACCGCTGGAATAGGAGGTGGCCGAATGCGTGCCTATGAAGATTGGGTTGTTTTGGCTGAAAATAAGGGTCTAAAAATTAGCCAGGTTGTTCTGCTAAATCAAATTGAGGAACTGGAAATACCGGAGCAAGCTCTTCTTGAACGCATGGGAAAGAATCTTAAGGTTATGCGCGAGTCTGTCAACATGGGATTGAGTGGCAATCGACGTTCGGTCTCCGGCTTGGTGGGGGGGGACGCGGCAAAAATCGAAGCCCGCCGCAAAAGTGGACTTACTTTACTCGGAGCTCCATTAAGTGGCGCCATTGCCAGGGCCCTGGCTGTCGCTGAAGTCAATGCTTCCATGGGGAGAATTGTTGCGGCGCCGACAGCCGGTTCCTGTGGTGTTTTGCCGGCAGTTCTTTTAACCTTGGAAGAAATTCTCGGAGTCGGGGAAACGGAGTTGTTATCTGCCCTTTTTACAGCGGCTGGTCTAGGAATGGTTATTACCGATCGAGCCAATGTCTCGGGGGCCGAAGGCGGATGCCAGGCGGAGATCGGATCGGCCGCGGCCATGTCTGCCGCAGCTGCGGTAGAATTAGCGGGGGGCTCACCCCGACAAACGGCGGACGGTGCTGCGATTGCTCTAAAGTCAATGTTGGGTTTAGTCTGTGATCCTGTTGCAGGGCTGGTTGAGGTGCCTTGCGTAAAACGCAATGCCACAGGAGCAATGATTGCCCTGACAGCAGCCGAGATGGCTCTTTCAGGGGTGAAAAGCGCCATTCCTATTGATGAGGTTATCGATACAATGGCAGAGATCGGACAGCAAATGTCCTGTTCTTTGAAGGAAACAGCTCAAGGCGGCCTTGCCATGACTCCTACCGGCCGCAAAATCCGAGCTGATTTTCTATGAATTTTACTCAAATTCAACTTGTCCTCAATAACCTTCAAAGAGCACTGATTGCTGAAGAAAAACAAGGGTTCTTGAACACGGGGGTTTTAGGAGGGTTTAGTTCTTTCTTGAGAGGAATACTTTCCAGACTTGAACAACTGTTTCCAGGTTACGATATGGCACTCCTGCGAGAATTAGCTCAAAACTATTCCGCCTGGAGTCCCCTTCGGCGACGAGAAGCATTCTCGGAATTAAAGCGTTTTCGGCAAGAGATTTTGCTGGAAGCAGAAAATCGCTTTCAGCAGGGGCAAAATTTTGAGGACATACCGGAGACAAAAGACCGGGTAATAAACAAAGAGAAACCAGAGAGCTCCGAGAGATCCGGAAGACTAGAAAGACCAGAAAGAGAAGGAAGATCAGAAAGACTAGAGTTACCGGGGAAGCCGGAAAGGTCTGAAAGTCAAGAAGCTTGGGGTGAGGATTTCTTTCAAGGAGCGCCGGCGAGGAAAATCGATAAGGTTGTTCATAAACCAGCGCAACTACATAATCATGTTAAATCTGACCATAGAGAAGCTAAATCTTCGAAACGAAATGAAGGGGAAAAGACCCTCCAGTTTTTAAAAGGGGTTGGCCCGGAGAGAGCGAAACAATTAGAAAAATTGGGGATTCAAAATGTTTTTGATCTGCTGCTTTATTATCCCCGCAGATATGAAGATCGTCGTAAACGCCTGATTTCTGAATTAAAAGACGGAGAGTCGGCTACCCTATCCGGTAAAGTCGCAGCCGGGCAAATTATCAGAGGCAGGCTTAAGGTGGTCAAGCTGAGTATTGAGCAACAAGGACGTTTAATCCAAGCGATATGGTTTAATCAGACGTTTATTTTGAAGCAATACCCTGTAGGGTCAAGAGTTATCGTGACAGGAAAAGTACGTTGGCAGCAACAGGTTCCGGAACTTTTAGTGACAGATATTGAAATGGAAAAAGTGGGAGAGTCTACCGATTCTTCAGCGGTTCCTAGGTCGCCGGCGATTTTGCCAGTTTATTCGGAAACTGCACGCTTATCCTCCAAAGCTATTCGCAGTATCATTAAAAATGTAATGAATGAAGTTGAGAAGAACTTTCCTGAGATAATTCCGGAGAGTGAATTAAATGGATGGATGGAACGACCCATAGCCCATCGAGAAATTCATTTCCCTGCGGACTACGCTCGTCTTACAAGAGCAAGGGATCGGTTAGTCTGGGAAGAGGTGCTCCTTTTACAATTAGCCTTTGCCGGGCTGCGGCAGGGATTAGTGCGGCTTGGAAGTCCCCCGCTGCTTGGAGGGGAAAAAGAGATTCAAAGTTTCTATAAGAGTTTGCCCTTTCAATTGACAGGAGCACAACAGCGTGTGATTCAGGAGATTTTTCAAGATATGGCTAAACCTCAGGGGATGGCTCGCTTGGTTCAGGGAGATGTAGGGTCTGGCAAAACAGCTGTCGCAATGGCGGCTTTGCTGCGGGCAGTGGGTTCAGGATATCAGGGAGCTATGATGGCACCTACAGAAATCCTAGCTGTTCAACATTTTCAGGCCCTTGAGAAAGTGTTCACTCCTTTGGGCATTACAGTGGTTTGTTTACTGGGAAGTCAGAGTAAAAGTGAGAGAGAAGGCGTTTTGGCCGGGATTGCGGAGGGCAGCGCCCAGGTTATTGTGGGGACTCATGCCTTGATACAAGAGTCGGTGGTATTTAAAGCTCTGGGGCTGGCAATAACCGATGAACAACATCGCTTTGGAGTTCGCCAAAGATCAATGCTTCAGGGCAAAGGTGACAGCCCTCATGTACTAGTACTCACAGCAACGCCAATTCCCAGAACTTTAGCCTTGACTCTCTACGGAGATTTGCAGCTTTCTGTTCTCGATGAGATGCCGGCAGGAAGAAAACCGATTGTTACCAGGAAACTAACGGAACGCAGTCGTCCAAAGCTTGAGAAATTTTTGGAAGAGCAAGTTAATTTGGGAAGGCAAATCTATGTGGTATGTCCCTTAGTTGAAGAGTCAGAGACGCTTGATCTCATTTCGGCGACCCAGAGAGCTTCCGAATTCCAAGCGAGATTTTCTCACTGTCGAGTGGCATTGCTGCATGGAAAGATGAAGGGTTCGGAAAAGGACAGTATTATGGCCGAATTTCAAGCGGGAGATATTGATATCCTAGTAGCAACGACGGTTGTGGAGGTGGGAGTAAATGTCCCTAATGCTTCCGTTATGGTCATAGAGTCGGCAGAACGATTTGGTTTAGCTCAACTGCACCAACTTCGAGGGCGGGTTGGCCGGGGAAGTGAACAATCCTATTGCTTTTTGCTGTCGGAACAAACTCACAGCCGTCGTTTAGATATTCTTTGTCAGACGGAAGATGGCTTTAAAATCGCAGAAGAAGACATGAGGCTGCGCGGAACCGGAGAATTGTTAGGCACCCGGCAGCATGGACTGGGACAGCTGCACCTGGCGGATCTTTCTCGTGATGGGCAGCTTGTGGAAAAGGCTTATCAGATGGCCCAGAAGGCTTTGCGGGAACCTAAAAAGTATCCGTTGCTCTTTCAAGAAGTTCAAAAAATGTTTCCGCCCGATAAAATCGGAGTTCATTAGGTGAAGAATTAATTCATTTTAACAAGCTAATTCGTTTGGAAAGAATTGCCGAGTATTGTTTTAAGCCAAAAGAAGAATAATATGAGTGAACAAAGCCTAAAGGTTGAAAGCGAAGCAGCAGCGAAGCAGGTCTGCTGCCTTACTGAATAAATCTATGGGGGTGTAAGCTTTGGCTAAAACAACGAAACCTATGGTCCAACTTTCACCGGAATTAGAGAAGTTCAAGTATGAAGTCGCTCAAGAGATTGGGATTGCCAATCGCAAACACAAAAGCTTTCCCAATACTCCCCAATAACGTAATAAGGCATTCAAGGAAAAAGGTCAGGTATAAACTACCTGGCCTTTTTCCCTGTTTTTCTGACAACTATAGTCAGATCGTCAAAGTCGGCGGACTATTGCAGATATCGTTCATAATCCTCACGGTCAATACCTGGATGTAGACTGATCGTTAATGCGCCGGCAATAATCTTAGCCGAAATTTGAATCAGCGAATCAATTTCTTTGGGGGTGACCATAAGATTGCCTTGAAAGGGTGAGAGCACATCATCAATAATTTTACTATAAACCTCGGGCTTGATGCCCTTATAGAGTTTATAGAGAGAAGGACTCGTCACAAATTCTTTGAAGATACCTTCAACTGCATCGTGGGCAATGATGGCAGCGTTCAGTACCGTTGGCAGACCAATAGCAATAACTTTACAGCCAATAGTTTCTTCATTAATCCCGGCCCGGGGATTTCCAACGCCTGAACCTGGGTGTATCCCTGTATCGGCTAACTGAATACTGGTGCCAATACGTTCCGGAGAGCCGGCTGCTAAGGCGTCAATGGCAATGACTAAGTCGGGTTTTACATGATCAACAATTCCGCGTATGATTTCGGCAGTCTCAATACCTGTCGTACCAAGGACTCCGGGGGATATAGCACTTACTTTGCGCATTTTGCCCTTTAATTCTTCGGGAGATAGTTGATAGAGGTGACGGGTTACCATAGTCTTGTCAATGACTTGCGGACCTAAAGCATCCGGTGTAGCGTTCCAATTGCCTAAACCAATGATCAAGATGCTGGCATCTTCTGAGAGATCCATGAGGTCAATTAAGCGGTCGGCTAGAATTTGAGTAATAGCTTCATGCACAGAATAATCATTATTTCTGATTTCCGGTGCGTCGATGGTGATGTATTGACCTTTGGGTTTACCAATGGCTTCAACACCTTCATCGGTTTCCACAGTAATAATGGTTACTTTGGCATGGTCGAGTTTTTGCTCATCCATGATCACCCCCGGAATTTCTTCGCCGCTCTCTCCGCGAAGCATCTGATGCGCTTCAACCGCTAAATCAACCTGGACATTAAGGTGGCGATAAAGTTGAGATTTGTTCATTTTTCTTATAACTCCTTTACTTTAAAAAGTCACTGGGGCTTTAATTAGCTCCCAGTGAACAGAGAGGAAAAACGAAAGGAAGAGCTGGATGGGGGAAGAGTATTCTATGATTATAAAAAATCACCGAATACAAGGATAGTATTGGCAAAAACATAAATCATATGCAAAGAAAATTAAAGAACGAGTTTAGAGTATTTGTGTTATACTAAACGAAAAATGTCCAATTAACTAAATTATTGGCTGAAAAGCTGTATAAGCTCTGCTATAATGAAGTTTGGAGGGTATATGAGAATTATAGCCGGTGAAATGCGGGGACGAATTCTAAAGGCAGTGGAAGGAATGATGACGCGTCCGACTTCGGATAAAGTAAAAGGTGCGATATTCAATGTCTTAGGGGACCGAGTTCAAGATGCCCGTGTGCTTGATCTCTTCTCAGGCACAGGAAATTTAGCCTTTGAAGCACTTTCCCGGGGAGCACGCGAAGCGGTTCTCGTTGAAAAGAGTCACAATGCCCATAATGTGATCCGAGAGAATATGGATCGGCTTGGCATAGGTTCAAAGACAAAAGTTTTATTGGTGGATGCCTTCAAGTACTTAGAGAACAATCCGGATGAAGTCTTTAACCTTATTTTTTTAGATCCCCCTTATCATAAAGATTTAGCAGCAAAGTCTTTAGCTGTCTTGAGTTGCAGCTCAAATTTAGAAACCAATGGCGTTATTATTGCTGAAACAGCAAAAGATGAACAACTGGATGTAACAGATAATACATCTCATCCTTTAGAAGTTCGGAAAATAAGTCTCTATGGTGATACAAAAGTTTGGTATATCCAGAGAATGGATATATAGCGAGGGGGAGGATTTACGTGGAAGAGGATGTTTTGAGTTTAATCAATGAGGTAGAAGAAATTATAGATCATGGACCTAAAATCCCCATGACTGGGAAAGTCCTTGTGGATGATGCCGTGATTTTTGAACTTCTTGATCGAGTGCGTGCCGCTTTACCGGAAGAGCTGGAAAATGCCAAATGGGTTTTGAAAGAACGGCAGCGCATCCTCGATGAAGCACAAGCGGAAGCCCAAAAACTCATGGATCGTGGAAAAGCTTATGTAGACAAGATGGCAGTGGAACATGAAGTCGTGAGGCAGGCTCAGACCTATGGAGAAGAGATTGTAAAACAAGCTCAGACATTTGCTCATAATGTGAAGGTTGGAGCAGTTCAATATGCGGATGATATGCTTCAACATGTTGAAGAGAGTTTGTTTGAAACACTTCAATCTTTGCGGAAGAATCATGAAGAATTAAAAGGTTTAGCTAAAGAGGACAAAGAACAAAAGGTTAACTACGAAAGAGAGAAGGAAGAGTAAGGATCGTGCTCTTCCTTCTCCCTTTCTCATTCCGGTGGATTATAGAGTTCGATATCATTTAACGATGTAACCGCTGGCTGGCAGCAAGAGAGAGAAGAATCCCTGACGCACCAAGAAACATGAGAAGACTAAGGTGCCATGTACTCCAGAATTGAGATTGAGGACTAAGACTCTGGGAGGGCAGTGCCATGACAGGCAATTTTGCGAATTTTAGGAAGAGTTGACTTAGTCCTAAAGCGAAAATTCCGTGGAGAGTTCGGGCAGCAATAAAAGGTGCAATTCTCAAATCAGTACCGCTAATGAAACCAATAATTTGAGCAAATACGGACAGACCACTCCAACCCATGAGCAAGGCCAACAAAGCTATTTGCTGATTGATAATTGGAACTGCCTGGATACTTTGTTGACAACCGATGGTCATCTCTAAGAGGCCGTTAAAGAAAGCTTGCTGAATTGATAAAGGAATTGCTCTTACTAGATAATGACTCAGAGATGCTAATAAAAAGGTAATACGCCAGATATTTAGGAGACGGAGAATTACAGAAAAAAAGGCCATAAACCCACCAACCATGAGTACCGTTGTAAAGCTTTGCTTGATGGAGTCACTGAGAAGTTGTCCTAGGGTGCGTTTGTCCTGGAGTTGGGCGGTTTTTAATTCGTGCCAGGCCTGTTGGAACGAGGGCAATCTGAGCGATTGCGCAGGGGAGGCTGAGAAATGGTAAAAACGAAAGAGAAATCCTACCATGAGATTGGCGAGATAAACGGAAGCGGCTAGGACAACTCCAAGAGATGGTTTTCCTAACATACCCGAAGCAACTGCCCCAAACATAAACCCAGGACTTGGGTTATTGGTAAATGCCAGTAATCTCTCTCCTTCAATACGGGATATTTTGCCCGCTTTGCGAAGTCTGGCGGTGAGAACTGCTCCCATAGGAAAGCCCGAGGTATACCCCATAGCCACCACAAAGGCTGCTTGACCAGGAAGCCGAAAGATCGGACGCATCAATGATTCCAGAAAAACTCCGAGGAAATGGACAAAGCCTGAAGCCATGAGAAGCTCCGAAAGAATGAAAAAGGGAAGTAAGGCCGGGAGAACAAAACGCCACCATAAAGTTAAGCTTGCACCGGCAGAGTTAAGAACTTCCTGAGGATATATAAACATGCCCAAGGCAAGGAGACTTAAACCTATTACGCGAATCACTACAGACATAGAAAGATCACCCTCCTCCACCTTTCTTTATACTATCAGACCCTCATGCCGCTTAGAGGACCATCAAAGAATGAAAACTGGTGCTGTGGAAATAAATACCTTATACGGCTAGCGAATCGAGATCGACCTTTCGTGGTGTTCTTTTTAAATTTATATGGAAAAATATCAGGCTCTAGAAGTCTGCCAGTATATCAGAGTCCTCCGGCCATGCCTTTTATTGGGAATATTGTAATTTTCAGCTTGGTTTTGCAATTGAAGCAATTCAGTCAGCAGGAAAGCAAGTTTTAGCGCAATCTTCTGAAATTGGAAGAAAAATGGAGATAGGGCTTGAAATAACCTTAAAAACTGTGCTACACTCACTGAGGAAAAAGAAGATTCCATGGGAAAATGTGGAAGACTATAGTTATGAAAAAATTCAAATTTTCCGGGGAAGACTAAGTCTATCTTAAAAAGAGAATTCTAAAAGAGACTGGAAAAACGAAGGGGATTAGAAATGAAAATTCTAGTAATAAACTGTGGAAGTTCATCACTGAAGTATCAAGCCATTGACATGAATACTAAAAACCCTATCGCCAAAGGGCTTGTAGAACGAATTGGTCTTCAAGGTTCGGTTCTCACTCACACTACCGCCTCAGGGAAAAAAGAAGTTATGAAAACGAGCATCCCCAATCATTCCGTGGCCATTGAACTTGTACTTAAAGCGTTGGTATCTCCTGAATATGGTGCCCTGAAAGACCTGGGTGAAATTGCTGCTGTGGGTCATCGGGTTGTTCATGGCGGAGAAAAATTTGCAAATTCTGTGGTTATTAATGATGATGTGATGAAAGCTCTTGATGAATGTATAGAATTGGCACCGCTGCATAATCCGCCAAATATTGCCGGGATCAAAGCTTGCCAGGCCATCATGCCCAATGTGCCTCAAGTAGCAGTCTTCGATACCGCCTTCCATCAATCCATGAAACCGGATAGTTACATTTACGGTTTACCTTATGAATTTTATCAAAAATATGGCATTCGGAAATATGGCTTTCATGGCACATCGCATAAATATGTCAGCCAAAGGGCGTCAGTACTTCTGCAAAAGCCTCTTAAAGACTTAAAACTGATCAGTTGTCATTTAGGAAATGGTGCTTCTATCTCCGCCATCAAAGGCGGCAAGTCTATGGAAACTTCTATGGGATTTACGCCTCTGGACGGATTGCTTATGGGTACACGCTCCGGAGCTTTAGACCCGGCAATTGTAACTTATATTATGAACAAAGAAAAATTTAATGTAGATCAAATGAATGATTTTTTGAATACCAAATGCGGTGCCCTTGGCGTTTCTGGAGTTAGCAGTGACTTTAGAGATATAGAAGTGGCAGCCTCGCATGGTAATTTTCGTGCTCAGTTAGCTCTGGATATTTTTGCTCATGATGTCAGGGAGTATATTGGAGCCTATGTTGCCGAATTAGGCGGTGTCGATGCCATTATCTTTACAGCAGGGGTTGGGGAAAATTCGGCGAGTACCCGTGCTTCAATCTGTGCCAACATGGAATTCTTCGGCATTGAACTTGATTTGGAGAAAAATAAGGTACGCGGTGAAGAAGTTGACGTTTCTAAAGCGAATGCCCGTTGCCGGGTTCTTGTGATTCCGACCAACGAGGAATTGATGATTGCTCTCGACGCACAGGAATTGACGGCAAAATAGGTGTAAAGAGTTTTCCTTGACAAAGAAAAATGTGCCAACTATAATGGTGTATGTGTATTGGGGTGATTTAAGGTGAAAGTGAATGTTGCTCAAGTTCGTCGCACATCTGGAGAAAGCATCCATTTTGATGTAGTGGAAAATTTTTCGCCATTTGAATTAGGTACAGAATCATTCTCCTTCTCAGCGCCTGTACACGTACAACTTCAGGTAATCAACACAAATAAAGCAGTGCTGGTTAGCGGAACAATTGAGACGGAACTGAAAGTAATCTGCGGACGATGTCTGGAACCTTTCGATTACCCTCTTAATTTACCCTACCAAGATGAATGGGCTTTCCCGGCGCAGGCGACGGAAGAATTGCTGGAGTCGGCACTTCTTTTAGAAAAGGATGAGGTTGACATTAGTCAACGAATTTTTGAACAACTTGTGTTGGCTTTACCTATGAAGTTTGTTTGTTCAGAGGAATGTCAAGGTTTATGTTTGACCTGTGGTGCGAATCTAAACCAGACTAAATGTTCGTGTAAAGAGGAAGTTATAGATCCTCGATTTGCAGCACTGGCCAAGTGGCAAGCCAATGACTAATCAATTTTCGAGAATTTAAAGGGGGTGTAATTATGGGTGTTCCGCAACATCGCCAATCAAAATCAAGAGTACGTAAACGCCGGGCTATGTGGAAAATCACTGCACCAAACCACATTGAATGCCCCCAATGCCATAAACCGAAACTGCCGCACTATATATGCCCAAACTGTGGGTACTATAATTCCAAAGTAGTTATTTCCAAGGAAGCTTAAGGTTTATAAGGTTTTGAGAGAACAAAGAATTCTATATTTAGGGTTCTTTGTTTTTTTATTTTCTTTATTGCTTTCTTCCCCTCCTATTTCGACAGGCTAATTTCTTGTAATAACGTTTGAGATAGTTTATAATTGTGACCAGGTCACAATTGCGATGATCGAACTTCGAAATTGATTTACCTTTTAGTTAATTCGCGGATGGTTAACGCGGTAGGAAATATAGAGTAAGATTTGGTGATAGCGATGGTTCGATATGGTAAAGAAGAACGCCGCAAAGTTCTTGAAGCGGAATTAACCAAACATCCTTTTTTTACAGATGAAGAACTTGCCCGACGCTTTCGAGTAAGTGTTTCAACCATTCGATTGGATCGGGGTGTCCTGGGGATACCCGAAGTAAGAGAACGAACCAGAGTAGTTGCGCAGGAAGCCTATTCAACGTTAAAATCTCTGGATGATCAAGAAGTGATTGGTGAACTTCAGGAGTTGGTTATCGGGGAAAGAGCTCGTTCTGCAATGACGATTGAGGAAAGCATGGTCTTGGCCAAAGCGAGAGTTGCCAGGGGGCATTATCTGTTTGCCCAAGCCAATTCGTTAGCCATTGCCTTGGTGGATGCACCGGTAGCTTTGACTGGGAGTGTGGAACTTAAGTTTATTCGTCCTGTTCAATTAGGAGAATTGGTCGTTGCAGAGGGTAAGGTTTCTCAACGAAAAGGTGACAAATACTGGGTGGAAGTCTTGTTACTGGTTAACACAGAGGTTGTGCTTCGAGGACAATGGATTTTATTTGCCAAAGAGAAAGAGGAAGTACGGGAAATGGAGATGGAATAGATGAGAATTGCTGTAGATGCTATGGGCGGTGACTATGCTCCCGAAGAGATCGTTAAAGGGGTCTTGAGGGCGGCAGAAGCAAATCCCGAGTTACATCTTTTGCTGGTTGGGCAAAAAGTTCGCATCCAACCATTCTTGCCCGACTCATGTCCAGCTAACCTATCATTGGTTGAGGCTTCTGAAGTCGTGGAAATGGATGAACATCCTGCGAACGCTGTGCGAAAAAAGAAAGATTCGTCCATTGTAGTAGCGACCCGTATGGTAAAGCAAGGCGAAGCCGATGCTCTTGTCAGTGCAGGGAGCACCGGGGCACAAATGGCTGCCTCTTTGTTGGGCTTGGGTAGAATTAAGGGAATTGAACGTCCTGCGATTGCTACTGTCCTGCCCACAGCACAGGGGGGAAAATTAATTCTTGATGTGGGTGCTAATTTAGATGCATCGCCGGAACAACTTTGCCAGTATGGGCTTATGGGAAGCGTCTATGCCGAAAAAATCTTAGGGATCTCCAATCCGCGGGTCGGATTGCTGAATATCGGCGGCGAAGAAGGGAAAGGGAACGATCTAGTCCAGAAGGCCTATGAACTTCTAAAAAATGCTCCCATCAATTTTACGGGGAATGTTGAGGGCCGGGATGTTCCTTATGGCCGGGCTGACGTGGTTGTTTGCGATGGTTTTGTAGGCAATGTGCTGCTGAAAACGGCAGAAGGCCTTGCAGGGGTTTTGTTTGAGCAGATTAAGGAGAAAATCACTTCAACGATGCTGCGAAAATTAGGAGCCCTTGCCGTTAAGCCAGGACTGAAGGAAATAGCTCAAATGATGGATTATGCCGAATATGGCGGGGCTCCACTGTTGGGAGTTAACGGAATCAGCATTATCTGTCATGGAAGTTCCAAAAACAAGGCGATTTATAATGCGATCCGCGTCGCTCAAGAATGTGTAAAAATACGACTTCTTGAACAAATACAAAACAATCTCCCCAAGTAAGGTGTTTAAATAATGAACAGAGAGGATATTTTGCCATGAGAAATGTAGGAATTGTGGGAACAGGGTCATTTGTTCCGGATAAGATTTTAACAAATGCAGACATGGAGAAACTCGTTGAAACCAATGATGAATGGATTGTGACTCGCACGGGGATCAAGGAACGGCATATTGCTCCCGAGGATATGCCGGTATCCGAATTATGCTATCAGGCGGGGTTAAGAGCCTTAGAGGATGCTAAGATAAGTCCTGATGAGGTTGACCTCGTGATTGTAGCAACCGTGACGGGTGACTATGCTTTTCCCTCAACTTCTTGCTTAGTGGCGGACCGCTTAGGAGCAAAAAATGCAGCGGCTTTTGATTTGCAAGCCGGCTGCACCGGTTTTATTTATGGAGTAACAACGGCCTCTCAGTATATTGCTGCGGGCCTGTATAAAACTGTACTTGTTATCGGCGGCGAAACTTTGAGCAAAATTCTTAATTGGAATGACCGCAGTACCTGTGTTCTTTTTGGTGATGGCGCAGGAGCTGCGGTGCTCAGGCCTGTAGAGGAGGGCTATGGATTCCTTAGCTTTGAGTTAGGGTCTGACGGCTCAGGGGGCAAACTGCTGACCCAAACCGCCGGCGGTTCTATGCATCCGGCAAGCAGGGAAACGGTGGAGAATAATCTCCATACCATTCAGATGGAAGGTAAGGAAGTTTATAAATTTGCCGTACGCATCATGGGGGACGTATCAGTCAGTGTTTTAGAAAAAGCAGGGTTAGTTAAAGAAGATGTAGATTTGCTTGTTCCCCATCAGGCCAATATACGAATTGTCGAGGCATCGGTTAAGCGCTTGGGGATTTCACCTGAAAAAGTGGTCATCAATCTCGATAAATATGGGAATATGTCGGCTGCTTCCATTCCCGTAGCCCTGGATGAAGCGGTGAAAGCCGGACGGCTGCATGAAGGCGATGTTGTCGTCATGGTTGGTTTTGGGGCCGGATTGACTTGGGGAGCCTGTGTTTTGAAATGGACGAAAGTGGGAAAATAGTATGTTTAAAACGAGAATTTGCGATTTAGTTGGAATTGAATATCCGATCTTTCAGGGGGGCATGGCTTGGACCGCCACCGGAGAGTTAGCCGCTGCCGTTTCCGAAGCAGGCGGTTTGGGAATTATTGGTTCGGGGCAGGCCCCCGCTGACTGGCTCCGTCAGGAAATCAGCAAAATAAAAGCGATTACGCGTAAGCCCTTTGGCGTTAATGTGATGCTGATGTCTCCGTTTTTAGAGGACATTATGCAGGTGATTCTTGAGGAGAGGGTTCCTGTTATTACCACCGGAGCTGGGAATCCTGGAAAATATGTTCCGGAACTTAAAGAAGTGGGGACGAAGGTAATTCCGGTGGTCGCTTCTGTAGCTTTAGCTAAGCGCCTTGAGAAGGCTGGAGCGGATGCGTTGATTGCTGAGGGTATGGAATCCGGCGGACATATCGGAGAAATTGCTACCTTTCCGTTGATTCCCCAAGTTGTGGACGCGGTAAATATTCCTGTAATAGCGGCAGGCGGGATTTTTGACGGCCGAGGACTGGTTGCTGCTATGGCTCTCGGTGCGGAAGGGGTTCAAATGGGGACCCGCTTTATGTGCGCTGAGGAATGCACCATCTCTCCACTAGTTAAGGACAAAATAATCAAGGCGAAGGATCGTTCCACGGTGATAACCGGGAGATCAACAGGTCATCCTGTTCGCTGCTTGGATAATCGGTTTACGCGAGACTTGGCACAATATGAAAAGGCAGGGATGCCTGTTTCTGAGCTGGAAAGGATTGGCCAAGGCAAGCTTCGTTTAGCTATGGTTGAAGGAGATATAGAGAACGGCTCAATCATGGCAGGCCAGATTGCGGGAGCCGTTGAAAAGATTGAACCTGCTGCCATGATTATTAAAGATATCATGCAATCGGCAGAAAAGGAATTCTCACGTCTTACAGCGTTGTTCGGGAAGAGGTGAAATGAGTTTTGGCCAAATTAGCAGTAATTTTCCCAGGCCAGGGTTCTCAATACGTGGGGATGGGCAAGGAATTATTTCAAACCTCAAGCGGGAAAAAGGCTCTGGAAACGGCCCGAGAGGTTCTTGGCGATCAATTCCTGGAACTTTTGGAAAATGGCCCTGAAGAGGAATTGCAGCAGACGGCGAATACTCAGCCGGCGATTCTCCTTGTCAGCGTTGCGGCTTGGCTGCAGCTTCAGGAAGCTGGGGTTAAGCCCGATTATGCAGCGGGTCATAGCCTGGGCGAATATTCGGCTCATGTCGCTGCAGGCAGTTTAACACTGGCAGAGGCGCTCAGAGTTGTGAGACGCCGGGGAGAACTGATGCAAAGAGCAGTTCCTGCGGGAGGAGGTATGGCAGCTGTTTTGGGGCTTTCTGCTGAAAAAGTAGAAGAGGCTTGTCAGCGGGCATCAGACTTAGGAGTCGTTGCTCCGGCAAATTTTAATTGTCCTGGGCAAGTGGTTATCTCTGGTGAATTAACGGCGGTAACGCGTGCCATTGAAGTTGCTAAGGAGCTGGGAGCCAAAAGGGCCATGCCTCTGGCGGTCAGCGGGCCGTTTCATTCCGCTCTGATGAGGAAAGCGGGAGAAGAACTGCTCTCGGTTTTAAGGCAGGTTCAGTGGGCTCCTCCTATCTGCCCGGTCATTGCCAATATTGACGCCGGGGAGGTTGTTTCCGCCGAACGCACCGTACAGTCCTTAGTTGATCAAGTGAGCGGACCTGTCCGCTGGGAACAATCGGTGCGCTATCTTGTAGACTCAGGCGTTGATACGTTTATTGAGTGTGGTCCGGGCAAGGTATTGAGCGGGCTCGTCAAGAAAATAGCTCCCGAGGTCAATCTTCTTCGTGTTGAGAATAAGGAGAGCTTGGAAAAGTCACTTGCATATTTGAAGGAGAGTCGTTAAAATGGTGCTGAATGAAAGCGTAGCTATCGTTACAGGGGGCGGTCGGGGAATCGGACGAGCTATCGCCCTTGAATTAGCAGCTGCAGGTAGCAAAGTTGTTGTAAATTATGCAGGACGGTCTGAAAAGGCGGAGGAAACCGTCGCCTTAATTCGCCAGGCAGGAGGAGAAAGCATCGCCGTACAGGCGGATGTAAGTCAAGCGGCAGATGTTGATCGCTTAGTGCAAACCTCTCTTGAACATTTCGGAAAAATTGATATCCTGGTCAACAATGCAGGGATTACCCGTGATGGATTACTGCTTCGCATGAAAGAAGCGGATTGGGATGCAGTCTTGGCAACGAATCTCAAAGGGGTTTTTCTCTGTACAAAAGCTGTCAGTAAAGGAATGCTTAAACAACGGTCCGGTGTTATTGTTAACATTTCTTCAGTTGTGGGTATATCGGGAAATGCCGGTCAAGCAAATTATGCGGCAGCCAAGGCTGGAATCATCGGTTTGTCCAAAGCGACGGCTAAAGAGTTTGCCTCTCGCGGAATACGAGTCAATGTTGTTGCCCCGGGGTATATTAGTACGGATATGACGGAAACATTACCTGAAGGGGTGCAGCAGGAGATTTTGCAGGGAATCCCCTTAGGCCGCATAGGAAAGCCGGAGGATATTGCCAAAGTTGTTCGATTTTTAGTATCACCGGAATCATCTTACATAACGGGTCAAGTCTTATGCGTTGATGGTGGTATGGAAATGTAAGTGCAAGTGCGTAAATTTAGTCTGTGAGAGGAGGTGAAGAAACACCATGGGAGTTTTCGAACAAGTGAAAGCCATCGTCGTCGAACAACTTGGGGTCGACGAAGCAACGGTTACCCAGGAGACCTCCTTTGAAGAGCTGAATGCCGATTCTTTGGACATCGTTGAATTGATTATGGCTCTGGAAGAGGCCTTCGATATGGATATTCCGGACGAAGAAGCAGAAAAAATCCGGACAGTCGGGGATGCAGTCAATTACATCAAAGAAAACAAATAATAACGAAAAGTCCCGTACAAAGTTGCGGGGCTTTCTCTTAGAGAGTTTGCTTTTTCCGCAGATCGTAATAACTTCGGAGAGAGATCAGATAGATTCAGTTTCATTATACCAGGCAAAGGGGTATAACTGACGGGAGGAAGCATTGTGAAAATACCCGAACTTCATATCGCAGATTTAGTTGCAAAAATACCAATCATTCAAGGAGGAATGGCTGTTCGCATATCTATGGCCCCCCTGGCAGCCGCTGTGGCTGAGGAAGGTGGAATTGGCCTCATTGCTGGCAGCGGTTTGTCTGTGGAAGAATTAATCGCTGAAATTCGTGAAGCTCGCCGGCGTACGAAAGGGATTATTGGAGTCAATATAATGTTTGCCGTGCGTGAATTTGCTCAGTTAGTTCATGCCGCCTTTGAGGAAAAAATTGACCTTTTAGTGTCAGGGGCGGGATTCTCAAGAGATATGTTTACATGGGGTAAGGAAAAGGGCATTCCGGTGGTACCGATAGTCTCTACCGCCAAATTGGCTAAGTTATCCGAGAAATTGGGGGCAGCCGCTGTTATTGTTGAAGGAACAGAAGCCGGCGGCCATCTTGGAACGGATCGTTCAATCCACGAAATCCTTCCGGAAGTTATTACTGCTGTGAATATTCCTGTCATTGGTGCAGGAGGGGTTACAGACGGGCATGGTGTGGCAGAAATGCTGAAGTCCGGAGCAGACGGCGTGCAAATGGGAACCCGTTTCGCTGTTAGTAAAGAGAGCAGTGCTGCTGCAGAATGGAAAAACGAAATGATCAAGGCCAAGGAAGAGGATATTGTAATTATTCATAGTCCGGTAGGTTTACCGGGCAGGGGGATTAGAAATCCATTCACGAAAGCTCTGGAGGATCATAGTGATGTCAAGCCTAATGGATGCAGTCTCTGCCTCAAACATTGTGAGGGGAACTTCTGCATTATGCGCCGTTTGATAAAGGCACAACAAGGCGATGTCCAAGAGGGATTGATTTTTTCCGGTGCCAAAGTCCACAAAATTAATGAAGTTCAGTCAGTTCATGAAATCTTTGAAAACATCAAAGCCGGTATAGAAGAGGCTTAAGGAGGAAGAGAGTTGAAACATCGTGCAGTAATCACGGGAATGGGCGTTATCACTCCCGTTGGCAATCAACTTAACGAATTTTGGAATAATTTAATTTCAGGCAACTCAGGAATCGGGTTGTTAACTCGTTTTGATACTTCTACGCTGTCGACGAAAGTTGCGGGAGAAGTTAAAAACTTTGAACCTACGGAGTGGATTGATAAAAAAGAAAGCCGCCATATGGACCGTTTTTCCCAATTTGCCATCGCTGCCGCAAAACTCGCTGTTCAGGATTCCGGACTTGATTTTGAAAAGGTCAATAAGGAACGTGCCGGGGCCGTGATGGGGTGCGGAATCGGCGGAGTCATTACCTTTGAAGAACAAAAGGAGGTTCTGATGAACCGGGGCACCGGCAGAGTAAGTCCCTTTTTTGTTCCTATGTTAATCGGCAATATGGCAGCAGGACATTTATCCATTGAGTTTGGGCTGCAAGGTTCAAGTATGACCATTGTTACAGCTTGTGCTTCAGCAACCAATGCGGTAGGAGAGGCCCTGCGCCAGATTCAGCGCGGAGAGGCAGATGTTGTTTTATGCGGGGGTACTGAAGCTCCCTTAACTGCTCTGGCCTTTGCCGGTTTTTGTTCCATGAAAGCGATGTCCACGGAAAAGGAAAACCCGGAGCAAGCCTGCCGGCCTTTTGACAAGCGGCGCAGCGGTTTTGTTATGGGCGAAGGTGCCGGTGTTCTGGTTTTGGAATCCTTAGAACATGCCAAGGCTCGCGGGGCACGGATTTATGCCGAACTTGCAGGTTATGGCAGTACTTCTGATGCGTATCATATAACGACTCCGGTTCCCGGTGGTGACGGCGCAGCACGGGCTATGAAAATGGCGATAGATGATGCCTGCTTGAGTCCCAGTGAAGTGGATTACATCAATGCTCATGGAACGGGTACCGGGCCTAATGATTCTACTGAAACTGCGGCTATCAAAACCGTCTTTGGCGACGCTGCTGCAAAATTAGCCATCAGTTCAACGAAGTCTATGACGGGACATTTAATGGGAGCTGCCGGAGCCATTGAGGCTATTATTTGTGCCTTGGCCATAGATCGCGGTGCAATTCCGCCTACGGCAAATTACGGAGAGCCTGATCCGGAATGTGACTTGGATTATGTTCCTAATCAAGCTCGTCACCAGGAGGTCAAGGTTTCAATGTCTAATTCCTTAGGGTTTGGGGGGCATAACGCAACGGTTGTCTTGAAAAGATTTGCCGAATAACTTGGTAAGGAGATCTCGATCTATGGGACAAAAGAACCACAACTCGACGAATACCTCTTCTCAGCCGGAGGGAAAAGCGGGGCGGAAACGATATGGATTTGCTCCCGGCAAAAAAGAACTAGGACTTAATTTAGCGAAACGATTGGGATTGGATACTCCTCCCAATCGACTCTTTATTACGGCTCTGACTCATCCATCCTATGTCTTTGAAAATCCGCAGTTCGGCAGGGAGAATAATCAACGTCTGGAGTTTCTGGGAGATGCCATTTTAGATTTTGTGATTGCCGAGTATTTATACCTGAATTACCCTGACCGCCCGGAAGGGGAACTCACCAAGATGAGAGCTGCTGTCGTCAATGAGACGACCTTGGCCCACAAGGCTCGTGACATTAGTTTGGGTCAAGAGCTCTTGCTGGGGAAGGGAGAACAGGTTTCCGGGGGTCGGGAAAGACCCTCAATTTTAGCCGATGCCTGGGAGGCCGTCATTGGCGCGATTTATTTACAATATGGATTTCAAGAAGCACGGCGTGTTATTTTAGAAATGCTCAAACCCCCCATTGAAGAAGTTGCCAAAGGAAATTATGGTGACTACAAAACGATGCTGCAAGAAAAAGCACAGCGACAGGAGATTGAAGTAGGATACCAAATCTTGGTAGAGGAAGGTCCGGATCACAATAAGTCCTTCACGGCAGGCGTTTTTCTTCAAGGGAATTTGATGGGAAAAGGAATAGGGCGTACTAAAAAAGAGGCGGAGCAGCATGCTGCCCAACAGGTCTTAGAGAATTGGGGGAAAGAAAACGATGAGTCCTGAGAATTTCCCTGTATTCTTGAAGGAAATTCACATTCAAGGATTTAAATCGTTTGCTGATCGCGTTAAATTAGAACTGGGTCATGGACTAAGTGTCATTGTGGGCCCCAACGGCAGCGGAAAAAGTAACGTAGCTGATGCGGTTCGCTGGGTCTTGGGGGAGCAGAGCGCTAAAAGTCTTAGAGGCTCAAAAATGGAAGACGTGATTTTTGCAGGAAGTACTCAGCGCAAACCCGTTGGAGTGGCAGAAGTCTCTCTGATTTTTGATAATGAAACAGGAATTTTCCCCTTGGATTTTCGCGAAGTCACGATAACTAGGCGTGTCTATCGCGATGGGGAAGGACAATATTTAATTAACAAAGCTTCATGCCGCCTGAAGGATATTCAAGAGTTATTTATGGATACCGGTGCCGGTAAGGAAGGATTTTCGATCATTGGGCAGGGGCGGGTTGAGGAAATTTTAAATCTTAAGTCGGAAGAACGTCGATCATTGATTGAAGAAACGGCTGGGATTACAAAGTTCCGCTATCGGAAGAAAGAGGCTTTAAAGCGCCTTGATGCCACTACTGCGAATCTTCAGCGTCTTGAAGATATTATTCAGGAGATTGAAGTACAACTGATTCCTCTGGCTGCCCAAGCCCAAGTGGCCGAACAAAGTCTTGCTCTCATGGCTGAACAAAAGTCACTTGAGATTCAGGCTGTCGTTTTAGATGTTGCGGATGTCAAAAAGAAGTTGACACAGGCAACCCAGGATTCTGAAACAATGAAACAAAGCTTAATTGAGTCACAAACCCTTCTGAGTCAAATTGAAAGTCAAGATTTGCAGCAAAAAGTTCATTTAAAAACCATTGATGAAGAAATTCAGGCGAAACAGGGAGAAGCTTTTAGGGCTGAACAGGCCTATAATACGATAAAACATGAGCAAAGCCTGCGCTTAGAACGGGCTAAGAATTTTAAGGAGCAGATCGAACGTTTATCTCAAGAGGTTAGTGAAGGTGAAGATAAACTTCGTCAACTGGAGCAGCGTCGAAAAACCTTGGCGGCTAAACAGGCGGTTTTAGGCTTAACCATAGAGGAATCCCGGCATAAGGTTGCTGAACAAGAACTGAAATTAGCGGACGGCCGGGATCATAAATTGAAGGAAGAGATTGACCGTTTAAAGGCTGATCTTTTTGAAGCAATGACCGAACAAGCGAACTGTTCCAATGCTCTCACCGGCATGCGCCATTCCTTAGCTTCTTTGGAGCAGCAGCTTTTGCAGATTCAGAATGAGCAAGCTAAAAAGGAGCAAGAGCTGGAATCTCTGACAAAGGAATCTGAAGCCCAAAATCAGGAACTTCTGCAGCTGCAGGAGCAAGCTCAAGTTTTTCAGCACGAGAGAGTTCGGCTTCAGGCGGATTTGGAAAGCCTAAAGAGGTCTCGCCAAGAGAAAGTCACGGAACTGCAAAGACAGCGAACCAGAATCGATCAAACTCGTGCCCGGCTGCAAGCGCTGCAGACCTTGGAAGATTCCCTCGAGGGATATCAGCGCGGGGTGCGAGAAATTATGCTCGCCAAGAAAAAAGGGATTCGAGAGGGATCGGGACTCTGCGGGACAGTGGCTGACCTGATTTCCGTTCGCGAAAGCCATGAAATTGCTATTGAAACTGCTCTGGGGGCAGGTTTACAAAATATTGTCGCTGAAAATGAGCAGGCAGCTAAGACAGCGATTGCTTATTTAAAAGCACATCAGTTGGGCAGAGTTACGTTTCTTCCCTTGGATGTGATTCAGGGAAATAGATTAAGCCTTGCCAAAGCTGTGGAAAGTGATCCGGGATTTATTGGAATAGCCGTTAATTTAGTCGAATATGATCCCAAGTATCGGGCAGCCATGGAGTTTTTGTTGGGACGTATTGTGGTTGTCAGCGATATGGATGCTGCAACCCGGATTGCACGGGCCTCGGGGTATAAGCTGCGAATTGTCACCTTAGAAGGCGACCAGGTAAACCCTGGGGGCTCTTTAACTGGAGGAAGCATTCAGCGCAAAGGCGGAAATTTGCTGGGGCGTTCCCGTGAAATTGAAACCCTGCGTTTAGAATTAATTAAACTGGAAACAGTTTATAGGGATAAAGAGCAGGAATTTAAAAACTTAGAAGGTCAAGAAAGCGAACTGCAAGGGAACCTTGAAGCCATAAGTCAGAAACAGCGCCAGGCAAAAGAACGAGAGGTCATGCTGAAAACAGCTTTTGATAATGTCTCGAACCAGGTACGCCGGGTTGAAAACGAGCTGCGGGGGTTAAACCAGCGTAAACAGGGAACTTTGGCTGAAATAGACGAGATTACTTTGAGGTTAAAGGACAGTTCGGAACAGTTAGAGAAGGCGGAAGCAAATGCCCGCCATTTGCGCGAAGAGTTTAACCTAAGGGAGCAAGAAGCACAAACTGCTGCCGAGGAGCTCGATCTTAGCAGAGAACACTTGACTCAGGAGAAAGTAAGCTTAGCCAAGTGGGAGCAAGAACTAGCCCAGTGTTTAGAGCAAATTGAGCAGGAAAAAGTTGTTTTCCAGGAAAGCGAGCAAAGTCTTAAACAGAAAAAACTTAACCAAGTATCACTCCAAAATAATCTTCAGAAGGTTGACCAGGAACAGTCAGAGTTAAATGAAACCCTTGAGGAGCATGCCCAGGTCCAAGAGTCTTTGCAATACGATTTAATGAAGCGGAGGCAGGAGAGAGAAGGTCTCTTGGCCCAAGCCCAATCCCTTGAACAAGAGATGCACAGCCGGAGTCAAAAAGTCCACGACTATGAACAACGTTTGCACGCTAATGATCTTAGGATCGTCCGCTGGGAAACTGAATGCCATACAGGACTGGCCCGCTTGGAAGAGGAGTTTTCACTTCAGTGGGAGGAAGCAGTAACGTATCTTTCTCAAGAAGAGAGGGCTGTGATCGGGAAAAGAGTTCAAGAGTTAAAACGACAGATTGAAGAATTCGGCCCTATTAACCAAGCGGCTATCGAAGAATACCCGAAACTGCGGGAACGACATGAATTTATGCTCTCCCAGCAGAGGGATCTGATCGAAGCAGATCAGACCTTGCGCCAGTTAATCAGTGAACTTGATGAGACAATGAGTGAACGATTCCTGGAAAGCTTTAATGCAGTCAATGCCGCCTTTCAGGAAGTGTTCAAGGAACTCTTCAATGGCGGAAATGCCGAACTGTCGCTGGTGGAACCTGAGGAACTCTTGGAAACTGGTGTTGAGATTGTGGCTCAGCCGCCGGGGAAAAAGCCCCAGCTGCTTTCGTTGCTTTCCGGGGGAGAAAGAGCCCTGACGGCCATAGCTCTTTTGTTCGCTCTCTTACGCGTAAAACCAACGCCGTTCTGCATTCTAGATGAGATAGAAGCATCCCTGGACGATGCTAATGTACAGAGGTTCGCGGAGTATCTTCACCGCTTTTCAGATTCAACTCAGTTTGTGGTTATTTCCCACCGCAAAGGGACGATGGAATCGGCCGATATCTTATATGGGATTACCATGGAAGAGAGCGGGGTATCCAAGCTGCTTTCGGTGCGGCTGCATGAGAAGGAAGAGGGACTTGCGTGACACCGGGCTCGGTCATACGCTCGCAGAGCAAACTACCGTTCAAGCTCTTTCTTTGGGGAGCGGGGTTCATCCTACGGCGATAGTATTTTTTGAAGAACCCGCCTTCGGCGATAGTCTCCACTGGAGACTATCGTGCCATAAGCGCCATCCATGGCGCTATGGCGGCGGTGCACATCCGGTGCACCGCCCCGTGTCTGGGGTCGCTTTCACGGAGTTTGCTGAGCTGCTCTTGTAAAGACCTCGCCCTTGTGTCACGCTGCGTTCCTGTCTTGGGTCGGAGGACGACGAAAGCAGGAGATGAATGAGGAGAACTTCGAGTCATGGGTTGAGGTTCCGCTGTCGATATGTGGAAGACATCAAAAGAAAGAGTTCTTCGTATGTAGATAAAGAATTCGTATTGTGGCAGAGTATCCATGCCATGGAGCATCGGAGTGAAAAAGTGGGGAAGACTTTAAGTATAGAAGATGGTGCATAAATGTGGATCATCAACAAGATGAATATAGGATAAGGAAGATGGAGAGCAGTTCTTGCTTGAGTATTTGAATATAAGGGAGCTTTTTGAGTTATCTTATAGGAATTGGTTTAATGTTGTACCGTTTTCAGAAGAAAGCGTTTAAGGGATTGCCCCACTGTCTGTTGTCCTCAGTTCACCTTGATTGATTCCTTCTGTCAACTTTTGTACTTGCTATTTTGATTACGTAAAGATATGGTATATATGGTAAACACTTCATTTGTATTTTTGTTTTGGCATGAATTGAGCAAAAGCGACATACAAGATGAGTAATACCGTTCATTTTTTATATTCTTATCTGGGAATTGTGAATTCGAACCACAACATGGGAGGGTGGTATTGTTTGGCAGGTTTTTTCTCTCAGCTTAAAGCTGGTCTTACGAAAACACGTCAAAATTTTGTTGAAAAGGTTGAACAAATATTTACTGGCTATAAAAAAATTGATGAAGAGTTATATGAGGAATTGGAAGAAGTTTTAATTCGTTCGGATGTCGGAGTAAACACTTCTATGGAGTTAGTTGAACGTTTGCGTAAAGAGGTGAAGCAGCGTAAGATTTCTGACCCTCAAGAGTTAACTAAGGTTCTGCAAGAGTTAATCGTAGAATTATTAGGGAAAGAAGAAACTATTGCGTTCGCCGAGCGTGGCCCGAGTGTTATTTTGGTGGTTGGGGTTAATGGGGTTGGTAAAACAACGACCATTGGGAAACTGGCGAACCGCTTTAAACTGGATGGGAAACGTGTTGTTTTGGCTGCCGGGGATACATTCAGGGCGGCGGCTATTGATCAATTGGAGGTTTGGGGAGAACGTTCCGGGGTTGAGGTAATTAAACAGCGTGAAGGGGCTGATCCGGCAGCTGTTGCTTATGATGCGGTTCAGGCTGCCAAGTCTCGCGAGATGGATGTGGTGCTTGTGGATACAGCAGGCCGGCTCCATAATAAGGTGAATCTTATGGAGGAACTTCGTAAGGTTAAACGTGTCATTGAGCGGGAAATCCCGGGAGCGCCTCATGAAGTACTTCTTGTTTTAGATGCCACAACAGGCCAAAATGCTTTACAGCAGGCTAAGTTATTCCAGGAAGTTGCTGGGGTTACCGGTATAGTATTGACCAAACTCGATGGGACGGCCAAAGGCGGCGTTGTCTTAGGAATTCAGGGGGAAACACGAATTCCGGTGAAATGGATTGGTATCGGCGAAGGTATGGAAGATTTGCGTCCCTTTGTTCCTAAAGACTTTGCCGAGGCTCTTTTTGGCAGCTCTGAGGAGGGATAATTCTGAGTTGGTTTGCCTTAATTGGGGGTACGGGGGTTGATAATTTCATCCTAAGCGACCAACGTTTGCTTGCGGTGGAAACTCCCTATGGAACGGTTCAGCTAATGGTCGGGAAACTTTCGGGACTTGAAATTGTATTTTTAAGTCGTCATGGTCGTGGACATGCTGCCCCTCCTCACTTAGTAAACTACAGAGCCAATATTTGGGCCCTGCATTCTTTAGGGGTACGCAAGATATTGGCGACGGCGGCAGTTGGATCTCTGTCTCGGAATTATCATTTAGGTGAATTGGTTCTCTTAAGTCAGTTTTTAGATTTTACCAAAAGTCGTCCCCAAACATATTATGAAGGTGGAGATCAGGGAGTCCTTCATGTCGACATGACTGAACCCTATTGTTCTTCTTTGAAGCAGGATGTTTTGGCTGCTTCAGAAAAAACCGGGATTGTAGTTAAGGATGGGGCATGTTATGTTTGTACGGAAGGGCCAAGATTTGAAACACCTGCGGAAATACGGATGTTTCAACAACTTGGGGCGGACGTCGTTGGCATGACGAGCGTCCCGGAAGTGGTTTTGGCCCGAGAACTTGGGATGTGTTATGCTTCTATCGGAATGGTCACGAATGAAGCCGCTGGAATCTCTGATCATCGACTTAGTCACGCAGAAGTGACGGAAAGTTTAAAAACTTTGGGAGAGAAGGCCGCGCGACTTCTTCAGGCAACCTTTGAGGTTTTGTCCCCTGAACAGAATTGTTGGTGTCCTGCGGCAAATCAGGAAGTTGGTAAGTTTTAGAAAGGGCGGTGGGATGATGAAATCAATCGAATGGCTGGGAAATGTCTTGAGAATATTAGATCAGACCAAGCTACCTAGAGAAACAGCCTACCGGGATGCTGTATCCTATGAGGAAGTTGCCGAAGCTATTGAAACTATGGAAGTGCGTGGAGCGCCGGCCATAGGTGCGGCAGCGGCTTATGGATATGTACTGGGAGCACTTGAGTACAAAGGAGACAGAGAGGGATTAAAAGACTTTATGGAGGTTGTCCAGACACGTCTGGCTCAAACTCGCCCTACAGCTGTCAACTTGTTTTGGGCCTTGCGCCGTATGGAAGATCGTTTGCGTGAAAGCCGGGAAATAGAAGATTTAGATGACGTTCGTAAGGCACTGATCGAGGAAGCGGATAATATTGCGGAAGATGATCGCCGTATGAACCGATTGATTGGTGAACTTGGAAATGAGATCGTTCCGGAGAAAAGTAATATTTTGACCCATTGCAACGCCGGAGCTTTAGCAACGGTGGAATATGGAACGGCTCTAAGTGTCATTCGCATAGCCCATTCATCCGGCAAAGCGATTCGCGTTTATGCTGATGAAACAAGGCCTTTGCTGCAGGGAGCCAGGCTTACGGCTTTAGAACTCATGAATGATAAAATTCCTGTGACCTTAATCGCTGATAATATGGCGGGCTTTCTGATGCAGCAAGGTAAGGTTGACTTGGTGATTGTTGGTGCGGATCGTATTGCCGCCAATGGAGATACGGCCAATAAGATTGGGACCTATTCATTAGCCGTCTTGGCTCAAGCCCATGAAGTTCCTTTTTATGTTGCTGCTCCGACCTCAACCATTGATTTAAAAGTAGCAACCGGTCAAGAGATTCCCATTGAAGAAAGAGCGGCTAAAGAAATGAGAGAATGTTTTGGCGTTCCTATGGCTCCAGATGAAGTCAGTGTTTATAATCCTGCCTTTGACGTCACTCCGGCAAAATATATCACAGGCATCATCACCGAGAAAGGGATTGTTACGGCACCATATTCGGTCAACCTCCTTAAATTGATGGTGCGTTCATAGGGCGATAGGCGCAAGGTAAGGAGTGATAGATCTTGTCAAGAATTCTAATTAGGGCCATGGTCTTGCCTATGACTGGCCCTGATGTCTTTTATCCCCACGGGGAAATTTGTATTGAAAACGATCGTATTGTTGCTGTCGGCGCAGAGGGATCGGTTTCTGAGAACTTTAAAACTGATCGGGTTTTTAATTTGCCGAATGATGTTGTAATGCCCGGCTTAATTAATACTCATACCCATGCAGCCATGACCTTGCTTAGGAGTTATGCCGATGACCTTCCTCTTATGCCCTGGTTAAACGAAAAAGTGTGGCCCTTTGAGGATAAGATGACGGAGCAGGATATCTATTGGGGAACCGCCTTAGCAATTTGTGAAATGATACGATCCGGAACCACCACCATGCTTGATATGTATGCCTCGATGGAGAAAGTCGCTGAAGCAGTGCTGCAGGCAGGGACTCGTGCGGTCTTGTCCCGCGGACTTATTGGCAATGGCCCCAATGGTGAACGGGCCCTGCAAGAAGCCGGTGATTTGTTTCATCAATATCAAGGGGCCGGCGGAGGACGCCTGAAGGTCATGTTTGGACCCCATGCCCCGTATACTTGTTCCGGAGAATACTTGCAGAGAGTTAAAGCTCAGGCAGATAGCCTGGGTGTGGGAATTCACATCCATGTGGCAGAAACCCTTGACGAAATTAAGATGATTCAGGAGCAATATGGGAAGACTCCCGTGGAATGGCTGGATGAGTTAGGCTTGTTTGGAGGTCATGTGGTGGCAGCTCACTGTGTGCATTTAACTGCAAAGGATATGGATATTTTGGCTCGCAATCATGTTTGTATAGCCCACAATCCCGAAAGCAATATGAAGTTAAATAGTGGAACTGCTCCCATTACCGAACTGCTTGACCGAGAAATCGTCGTGGGGCTAGGGACCGATGGGGCGTCAAGCAATAACAATCTTGATCTTTTTGGAGAGATGCGCACAGCTGCATTTCAGCAAAAACTTCAAGTGAATTCTACTGCCCTTCCAGCTTATAAGGTGCTTGAGATGGCCACTGTCAAGGGTGCTCGAACATTAGGTCTTGAAGACGTTGGTATGTTGGCTCCCGGTTTTAAGGCAGATCTTATCACTGTCGATATGGATCAGCCTCATTTTTATCCCCGTTTTTCTATTCCTGCTCATTTAGTTTACGTTGCTCATGCAGGCGACGTTCGAACGGTGATGGTGGACGGAAAGGTAATCATGGAAGAACGGAAAATCCTAACCCTAGATGTTAATAAGGTTTGTCAGGAAGCGGAAATACGAGCCAAGAGAATCGCACAGGAATTGAATGGATAATCTAGGTTCTTGACAAATCGTTGGTTTTAGTCTACTATTCCATTGTAAAGTAAAAATACTTTACAGGAGGATTTGATATGGAGAAACTAGCCACTATGGCTCTTTTCGCCGATTTCTACGGACCGTTGCTTACAGAAAAGCAGCGAAATGTTTGGGATCTGCATTACCAACAGGATCTTTCGCTTGCGGAAATCGCTGAGTTGGAACATATCAGCCGCCAAGCTATTCACGATTTACTCAAGCGTACGGAGAGAATACTTGAAGAATACGAACAGAAGCTAGGACTTGTACACAGATTTTGGAAGGAACGCGAGAAGCTCGCAGAGGTGCGAAGCTTAATGCGGGGGTTAACTGAGAAGGACTTTTCCAGTCATGAAGCTTGGGAACGTCACTGCCAAATCGGTGTCAGGATTGAGGATATATTTGATATTTGAGAGTAAGTTGCTCTTGAACTGAGGTTTACGAGGCGACGGCACAGGAGGTGTCACACAGAGCATGTTTCAAGGATTAAGCGACAAACTCCAAGAAACATTTAAGAAACTCAAGGGAAAGGGTATTTTAAAGGAAGCCGATGTTAACGAAGCAATGAGAGAAGTTCGAGTTGCTTTACTTGAGGCGGATGTTAACTTTAAAGTAGTTAAGGACTTCGTTGCTAAGGTTAAAGAACGCTGCATTGGTCAAGATGTTTTAGAATCACTTTCACCTGCACAGCAAGTCATTAAAATTGTCCACGAAGAAATGATTGATCTGATGGGAGGGGCAACAGGAAAAATCCTCGTTGCACCGAAACCGCCTACTGTGATTTTACTTTTAGGATTGCAAGGTGCCGGGAAAACAACTCATGCGGCAAAACTTGCTAATATGCTCAAGAAGCAGGGAAAGCATCCTTTGCTGGTGGCTTGTGATATTTATCGCCCTGCTGCCATCAAGCAATTGGAGGTTTTAGGCGAACAGATAAAGGTACCTGTATTCTCTATGGGACAGGAACCTCCTGCTGATATTGCACTTGCCAGTCTTAAACATGCTTATCAAAATGGGCAAGATGTTGTGATTATCGATACGGCGGGGCGATTGCACATCAATGAAGAATTGATGGATGAACTGAGAGCCATTAAAACCACTGTCAAACCGCACGAGATCCTCTTAGTGGTTGATGCTATGACCGGTCAGGATGCGGTGAACGTTGCTGAATCGTTCCATAAAGAGATTGGTCTTGACGGAGTTATTCTCACGAAGTTAGACGGGGACACTCGCGGTGGAGCGGCACTTTCTATTAAAGCGGTTACCGGGTGCACGATTAAGTTCGCCGGCACCGGGGAAAAAATGGATGCACTTGAACCCTTCCATCCGGATCGTATGGCATCTCGGATCTTGGGGATGGGAGATGTTCTGACCCTGATCGAAAAGGCTCAAGAGTCTTTTGACCAGAAAAAAGCCAAGGAAATGGAACAGAAGCTGCGCAAGCAGGAATTCACCCTTGATGATTTTCTTGACCAGATGCAGCAAATGAAGAAAATGGGTCCCTTGTCTTCCCTCTTGGAAATGATTCCGGGGGTTGGAAAACAATTAAAAGATGTAAAAATTGATGAGAAAGATACCGCTCATATTGAAGCGATTATACGCTCAATGACTCTTGAAGAGCGCAGGAAGCCTGCCCTTATCAAAGATTCCCGGAAAAAGAGAATTGCTAAAGGGAGCGGAACAAGCGTTCAGGAAGTTGGGCGGCTCTTAAAGCAATTTGAACAGATGCAAAAGATGATGAAGCAGCTGACGGGTTCCGGCGCTATGGGAATGCTCGGAATGGGTAAGAAGGGCAAAAAGGGCGGCAAGAAAGCAGGCTTCAGGGGCTTCTGAGGACTTGTATGACACAGCGCTCCGTCATACGTACCGTTCAAGCTCTTGTCTTTGGGGTGCGGGGTTCCCGCCATAAGCGCCGTCCGACGGCCATGGATGGCCTAGTGTCGCCGAAGCCAAGGATGGCGGGAGGCGACCATGGCGCTATGGCGGCGGTGCACATCCCTGTGCACCGCCCCGGTCTGGAGTCGCTTTCACGGAGTTTGCTGAGCTGCTTACGTAAAGACTTCGCGCTCGTGTCATACTGCGTCCTGAGCTTGGGACGGGGAACGACGAAGTTTTATGGGTGACAGCACAAAAATGTGCACCGTCTGCTTCGAAGAAGTACTCCGGCCTGCGTCTGAGTCGCAATATGAGTTTGTTCGAGCCGGGGACTACGGTCCTATAAGTTTGGGTATTCTGTAAAGGAGGTGAAAAGATGGCTACGAAAATTCGTTTGTGCCGTATCGGCGCGAAAAAGAATCCTTTTTATCGCATGGTAATTGCCGAGTCTTCAGCTCCGCGTGATGGACGCTTTATTGAGCAAATCGGTTATTATGATCCGACAAAGAGCCCTGTCGTTTTAAATATCGACGAGGAAAAGGCTTTAAAATGGCTTTCTACGGGAGCTCAGCCTTCAAATACTGCTAAGTCTTTGTTAAGTCAAGCTGGTATCTTAACAAAATTCCATGAGTCCAAGAACTAAGAGTAGTGTGGGGGGTGGTTCCTGTGAAGGAACTTGTTGAAATCCTCGCGAAGGCGTTGGTCGATCATTCTGACCAGGTTCTTGTTGCACAGTCTGAGACAGATAAGACCGTTCATCTGCAGCTTACTGTTGCTCCTGAAGACATGGGTAAAGTTATTGGAAAACAAGGGAAGATCGCGAACGCAATTCGTACGCTGGTGAAAGCCGCTGCCGTTAAAGATGGTCGCCGAGTTCATATGGACATTGATCAATGATGTTAAGAAGGGCTTTGGGCCCTTCTTAATGTTTTAGATTGAAAAATGAAAGGGGGTATGGGGAATGGATGAAGTGTTGGTTGGAGAAGTTTTGCGTCCTCATGGGGTTAATGGGGCGATGAAAGTCTATCCGATTACGTCGAACCGGTCACGGTTTTCTCAGCTTCAGGAAGTGATCCTGTGTAAGGGCGAATTAAATCAGCGCTTTAAAGTTATCTCTGCCCGCGTTCAGGGGGATCAAGTTCTGCTCTTGGTTGAGGGAATTGAGAGTATTGAAGATGCGGAGAAGTTTCGCGGCTGGGAAGTGCGAATAGACCGTTCGGAAGTTCCTCCTCTGCAAGAAGGATGGTATTATTTCGAGCTTGAGGGAATGAAGGTCTATGAAGGGGATACTTATTTAGGAGTTTTATCTCAAGTCCTAGAAACCGGCGCCAATGATGTTTATATTGTCAAAGGAAAGCAGGGAGAACTATGCATCCCAGCTTTAAAAAGTGTCGTAAAAGAAGTGGATGTCAAAGGTCGGCGTATGGATGTTGCCCTTCCTCCAGGTTTGTTGGAGGACTAGCTGATGTCAATGAAAATGACTGTTTTAACCTTATTTCCGGAGATGTTTGCGCCGGTTCGCGAAAGCATTCTTAAACGTGCCCAGGCGGCAGGGTATTTGGAATTTGAGTTTGTGGATTTTCGAAACTATGCTGCCGGTAAACATCGAAACGTCGATGATGTTCCTTATGGCGGTGGGGTTGGGATGGTCTTGAAGCCTGAACCAATCTATGCAGCCATGCGGGATTTGCCTCCGGCACATGGCCGTCGGCGGACAATTCTGATGTCTCCTCAAGGGCAGGTTTTTCACCAAACGACGGCAAAACGTTGGTCGGAATATGAAGAATTAGTCTTTATCTGCGGACATTATGAAGGGTTTGATGAACGGATACGTGAGTTGGCTGATGAGGAAGCTTCTTTAGGGGATTATGTCCTAACGGGGGGAGAACTGGCTGCTATGGTTATGATGGATGCCGTAGCCCGCTTGGTGCCCGGCGTATTGGGAGAGGAGACTTCTATTGAGGAAGAATCCCATAGCACTGCCCTTTTAGAATACCCCCAATATACCAGACCGGCTGATTTTGAGGGGCGACTGGTTCCTGAGGTTTTGCTCTCCGGTCATCACGCGCTGATTAAACGTTGGCGGCGAAAAGAATCCCTTCGGCGCACTTTTTTGAGGCGCCCCGATTTATTTAAGGGTATTAATTTTGAGGCTGAGGACTATTCTATTTTGGAAGAACTTGTTCTCGAATACCCGGAAATGGCAGAGTGGCGGGAAAAATGGGAACCTTTCAGACCTTTGCCTAAAAGAAGGCGGAGAAGTATAAAGGGTCTGAAATAATTTCACTCTGGAATACAGAGGAGTTATTAGGGTTTATCCGGCCTGGCAGGGATAACATGTATCCCCACGAAGCCCCGAGGTTCAGCTTTAGCTGGACGATCTCAATGTTCTGAAATCGCCTACATATACATCGATAAGATTTTGGCAATGATAAGTTCCAATGGAAGATCAGGAGGAAATGTCGTGGCGGATATATATCTGGCTTTAATCCATGCACCAGTCTACAATAAAAATATGGAAACGGTTGCAACATCAATTACGAATTTAGATTTACATGATATTGCTCGCAGTTCGACGACTTATGGAATTAAACGCTACTATGTCGTACATCCTGCTGAAGCTCAACGTGAGTTGGCAAAGCGGATTATGGGGTTTTGGCAAGATGGTTATGGAGCTGAATATAATCCTGACCGCCAAGAGGCCTTTTCACGAGTGAAAATCGCTGCAGATTTAGCTGAAGTTTACGCTGAGATTGAGGCCGAACAGGGCGTGGCTCCTTTGAGGGTAGCTACTGATGCTCGAAAATATGCCAATACAGTTTCTTATGCCCAACTGCGCAAGGACATTGAAACCTCGGACACCCCCATTCTCTTGCTGTTTGGAACGGGCTGGGGATTATTAAAGGAAGACATGGAAGCTATGGATCAAATTCTTGAACCTATTTATGGGCCTACGGAATATAATCATTTATCGGTTCGTTCAGCTGTGGCAATTATTCTGGACCGCTTAAGGGGTCATTGATTTATTATAAATAACGATAGAATTATTACATTTTATAATGGAAGTTGCATAACTATCCAGGTTATGATAAGATAAATTGTCTATAAGGGATGGTCCGCTCGCTGTAAACACAGTGCATGAACATCTAGGCAAGGAAGGGGGGTAATTTAATAATGGATTATATTCGCATGATCGAAGAAGAGCAAATGAAGAAAGATCTTCCTCACTTCCGTCCGGGTGATACAGTACGTGTGCATGTGCGTATTGTTGAAGGAACTCGTGAACGTATTCAGGTGTTTGAAGGACTTGTTATCGCCATGAAAGGCGGCGGTATCAGAGAGACCTTTACGGTTCGTCGTGTATTTGCCGGAGTAGGGGTAGAACGTACATTTCCCTTGCATTCCCCTCGTTTGGATAAAATTGAGGTGGTTCGCCGAGGTATTGTGCGTCGGGCTAAGCTCTACTATTTACGTTCTTTATCCGGAAAGGCGGCGCGGATTCGCGATCGTCGTTCGATCTAATGTTAAAAATGGGCTGGAGCGATCTAGCCCTTTTTTTTGCATACAAGCGAAAGCAAATTCAGGCGATCTCTTACATAGGCTAATCATTGGAGAGACGCTTGGTCATTTTGTGACGATGATGTAGAAAAACTGACGGCTTCCGCCCTAGCGAGGCTCGGCGCAAGCCGAGCCTTCTTTAATGCGATCCGTGCAACAATTTTGAGTTGTCAGATTTAACTTAATTGATAGCCAAGACTTTAGTTATCTTTTACGTATGCTCCGCAGAATCTTGTTCATACTATGAGTAGTTCAAGAGGGGAGCTATGGAATGGAACAATCAAAATCGAAAAGAAAATGGGTCGTAATTTTGTTTGCTATCGTCTTGGTGAGCGGCGGTTTGCTTCGTTGGGGAGTATTACAGCCTTATCTTATCCCTTCACCATCGATGGAACCAGGGATCGCTCCGGGGGATCGAATTCTTGTCAATCGATTAGCTTATCGTCTTTGGGCTCCTACCCGGGGGGATATTATTGTCTTTGCTTTTCCCAAAGACACAAAACGTACCTTTGTCAAACGTGTTATCGCGGTGGAAGGTGAGAAAGTAGAACTGCGCGATAACCAGGTATTTGTCAATGGTGTGTCAATTCAAGAACCTTATGTTAAACCTGGGGATTATCCGCCCTTTGGCCCTCAAGTAGTACCGGTAGATAAAGTCTTTGTATTAGGAGATAACCGGCGTCAAAGCGAAGATTCTCGAGAATGGGGACTTCTTCCGAAAAGCTATCTCTTAGGAAAAGCATGGCTAGTCTATTATCCATTTCGGCGAATAAGATTTCTTTAAATAAATTATTTGATGTTGGTTTAAACTAGAAGGATGGTTTTCATGAGTATTCAGTGGTTTCCCGGCCATATGGCTAAAGCAAGACGGTTGCTGACAGATCAGCTGAAATGGGTTGATGTCGTCATTGAACTTGCCGATGCCAGAATTCCGGCCAGCAGCCGCAATCCGTTATTGCATGAGATGCTTGGTAAGAAGCAAAAATTATTATTGCTTAATAAGGCTGATTTGGCAGATCCCGCCTGGACCCAAAAATGGCTTGAAAAATTAAGAACTAAAAGTCCGGCCTATGCGCTGAGCGCTGCTACCGGAAACGGAGTTAAACAGATTGTACCAGCTTTAGAATCCCTAGTGCGCTCCAAACAGGCTAAGCTTGCCGAAAAAGGGGTTCGTCCCCAACTGATTAAGGTTATGATTGTGGGGATTCCTAATATCGGCAAATCATCTTTAATCAATCAACTGACTGGCGGATCTCAAGCCAAGGTTGGCAATAAGCCAGGAGTGACAAGGGGAAACCAATGGGTTCGGATTCATGATCGAGTTGAACTTCTAGATACGCCCGGTATGCTGTGGCCAAAATTTGAAGATCAGGAAATCGGCCGTAAACTCGCAGCTTTAGGAGCTATTAAAGACGAAGTTTTCGATGTTGAGGAATTATCGATTTGGATTATGGATTGGCTTAAAGCGAATTCTCCCCAGTCTTTAAACCGTTATCAGGAACCCGTCCCGGATATAAATCTCGAAACCATAGGTCGTAAACGAGGATGTTTGATTCGGGGCGGACAGGTAGATACCTTAAAATCGGCTCAAATATTCTTACGTGAACTTAGGACAGGGCAACTTGGTCCTATTACCATGGATATTAATTTCGACTGAGCTTTCTCCAGTATTTGGTATGAATTAAGGGCTATCTCAACAGGAAATAGACTATCTATGTCGAACTGAGAAAGAGGGCAAATAGGTGGAACCATTATCCCAGATGAATGTTAAAGAAATAGAAATTGCCTTATATAAGGACCCTTCCCCGCAAATGCTTGATGCCTGCCAAAATGACCCCCGGCAAGGTGTCCGGCGGCTGGCAGAGCGCTTAATTAAGCAAAAGCAAGCACTTTCTCAAGAAGATGCACGTATCCAGCAATTGCTCGTGGAAGAAAAGAAATTATGGCAAAACGGTTTTTTACTGATAGCCGGTATTGATGAAGCGGGCCGCGGCCCCCTGGCCGGGCCGGTAGTTGCTGCAGCCTGTATTCTGCCGACAAGGTTTAATTTGCCGGGGCTCAATGACTCAAAGGCTTTAACGGAAAGCAGACGGGAAAAACTATTTACTAAAATTCAAACTCAAGCTATAGACTATGCTATCGGCAGTGCAGAACCAGCTGAGATTGATGCCTTAAATATCTTACAAGCGACAAAATTAGCGATGAAAAGAGCGGTTGAAGGATTAACTGTTCGCCCTCACTACTTATTGATAGATGCACTTACCTTACCTGCGGTTAACTTGCCGCAATTCCCCCTCGTTAGGGGAGATCAGCTAAGTGCCTCGATTGCGGCTGCTTCGATTTTAGCGAAAGTAACTCGCGATCGACTGATGACTGAACTCGATACCCTCTATCCTGAGTATACGTTTGCGAAGAATAAAGGGTATGGTACAAGCGACCATATGAAAGTTTTGCGGCGTTTAGGGCCATGTCCTCTTCATCGAAGGAGTTTTGCCCCGGTCAAACAGGAGTCCTCGGCTCTTTAATTTGACCGATGTCAATGGCGCCGCTTTATGCCGGATTAACTGCCCTCCTAAGGGGCAAGATGATTATACCCGGCGGATAAAAAAATAATTTTCGGGAAGGAGGTAAGGAAGTTGGACAACAATTTTGCTGCTGTCGGAGTGTTTCTTGTTGGTGCCATCGCTGTTTCGATTATTATGATGCTTATGCCCAAGTTGTTGGCTCCCAATAAGCCGCATAAGGAAAAACTGACAACGTATGAGTGCGGGAACGAAACGATTGGTCGTACCTGGCTCGGATTCAAGAGCAATTATTTTATGTATGCTCTTGTATTTACAGCGTTTGATGTTGAGACTGTCTTCTTATATCCTTGGGCGCTCACATTCCAAAAACTGGGGACATTCGCCTTCGTGGAAATGTTCATCTTTATCGTCATTCTTTTGGTTGGTTTCTGGTATGCTTGGAAAGAAGGTGCTTTAGAGTGGATGTAACGTTGGAAAGACAGCTGCGTGAAGATGAGACGCTGCTGGAAAAGAACATTTTAACGACGAATATTGATAAGCTTCTTAACTGGGCACGCGGGCACTCCTTTTGGCCGGTTACCTTTGGTTTGGCCTGCTGCGCCATTGAGATGATGGCTACAGGCGGACCACGCTATGATATTTCCCGCTTTGGCTATGAGGTATTCCGTGCGTCACCGCGCCAGGCTGATGTTATGATTGTGGCGGGAACCTGTACACGTAAGATGGCACCGCTTTTAAGAAGAATTTATGACCAAATGCCCGAACCCAAATGGGTTATCGCCATGGGAAGTTGTGCCAACGCCGGAGGACCTTTTGTTGATTCCTATTCAATGATGGCAGGCGTTGATAAGATTGTCCCGGTTGATGTCTATATTCCCGGGTGTCCTCCGCGGCCGGAATCCTTAATCTATGGGCTTTTGCAACTTCAATATAAAGTTTCAAATCCCGCTAAGGTGAGGTTAATGAGACATGGAAAATAAAGAACTGTTAAAACAACGAGTGGAAGAGCTGGCCGGCAGGGTTAACGGCGAGGTTGAAGAGATCTTAGGAGCACTTATTCTTAAAGTTCAGTCGCCTTATGTGACAGAAACCCTTACAGCGGCGAAAAGCTTCGATGATGTTCCATGTGACTTTCTCCACGATCTGGCCGGGATGGACCTTGTGGATCATCTTGAGGTCGTGTACCAGTTGACAAGTTTGAACGGCCCCCAGCACCTGCGCGTAAAAGCCATTGTTGATCGGGAAAACCCAGTGGTTGATTCGGTCACAAGAATCTGGCAAGGCGCAGACTATTTAGAGCGTGAAGCTTACGACATGTTTGGAATTCAATTTAAAGGTCATCCTAACCTGAAGAGGATTTATTTGTGGGATGATTTTGAAGGCTATCCATTACGCAAGGACTATGTGACCGAACCTATTGAGATTCGCAATCTTGTCCGTCAGCGTATAGAAGGGGAATAGGGGGGAAAACCATGAGTATTGATAAAACGGAAGAACTTGTTCTTAACATGGGTCCCCAACACCCGAGTATGCACGGCTTATTTCGGATGATTGTTCATTTAGAAGGGGAAACAGTAACAGAAATTGAGCCTAAAATTGGATATTTACATCGAGGAATAGAGAAACTAGCAGAAAGCCGAACGTATACGCAGTTTATTCCTTATACAGATCGCTTAGATTACTTAGCTTCTCCGCATAATAACTGGGCCTACGTACAGGCAGTTGAAAAGTTGATGGGTGTTGAAATTCCTGAGCGGGCTGAATATCTCCGGGTAATTTTTGGGGAACTTGCTCGTATTGCCAGCCATCAGGTCATGATTGCCAGTACGGCCCTGGATATTGCGGGCTGGACGGCTTGGGGCTATGCCTTCCGGGACCGGGAACGCATCCTGGATATGTATGAAATGACTGCAGGAAGCCGCTTGACTGTAAACTGCATGCGTATTGGCGGTATGAGTGCCGAACCTCCGGCTGAATTTTGGCCCGCCTTACAATCGTTCTTGGATGATATCCCCGAGATGCTCGAAGAATACTACGGCATCTTTTTCGGGAATGAAATTGCTCAAGGCCGTTTGAAAAGTGTGGGGATTATGCCTAAAGAACTGGCAGAAAATCTATCAATTACCGGTCCGGTTTTACGGGCATCCGGGGTTCAGTATGATGTGCGCAAAGCATATCCGTACAGTATCTATGACCGCTTTGATTTCGATGTCCCTGTTCGTTACGGATGTGACAGCTATGACCGCACTATAATACGGATGGATGAAATTAAGGAAAGCGTTAAGATTATTAGGCAGGCTATCCGCGATATCCCTGAAGGGCCGATTATGGCCAAGGTCCCGAAAGTCATTAAGCCTCCGGTTGGCGAAGTTTATCACCGCGTGGAGAACCCCAAAGGGGAATTGGGATTCTACATTGTCAGTGATGGAACGACGAAACCGGCACGTGTTCGCATTCGTCCAGGCACATTCATTAATTTGCAAATGCTTCCCATCGTTGCCAAGGGGTGGAAAATACAAGACGTTGTGGCGATATTTGCAACTTTGGATGCAGTCTTGGGTGAAGTGGACAAGTAGAAAATCCTATGAGGGGAGAATAAGATGCAGACTTTAAATAATCTGTTTTTGATTATCGCGCATTTCATCCGTAGTCTCTTTGCGGATCCCCAATCGGTTTGGGCTAATTTAACCATGGATGTCATTAATTTCATCATCGTGGTTGTCATCATTGTCCTCGCCGCATTAATACTTATCTTACTCGAGCGTAAAGTAGCGGGTTGGACTTCAATGAGAACAGGGCCCAATCGTCTCGGTCCGCGCGGATGGTTCCAGACTATTGCTGATGCGTTGAAATTAATGGGGAAAGAGGATGTTACTCCGGCAGGTGCAGATAAAATTCTCTTTAAAATTGCACCCATGATTGTATTTTCACTGCCGATGCTGACCTTAGCCGTAATTCCTTATGGCAATCAAATGGCACCCATCAATCTGGATTTAGGTATCTTTTATTTCCTAGCGATTTCGGCAATCTCCACCTTGGCTTTTTTAATGGCTGGTTGGAGCTCCAACAATAAATACTCTTTGTTGGGCGGCATGCGTGCCGTTGCGCAAATGATAAGCTACGAAATTCCATTGTTATTTTCTCTTTTGGGAGTAATCATGATTACTCAGTCTTTTAATCTCGGCGATATCGTTAAGGCTCAGCATACCGTTCCCTTTATCGTTCTTCAACCTTTGGCCTTTGTTATTTATATTATTGCGGGGATTGCCGAAGTCAACCGCGCTCCCTTTGACTTGGTTGAAGCGGATCAAGAGGTTGTAGCCGGACCCTTTACCGAGTATACAGGTTTGCGCTGGGGTCTGTTCTTCTTAGGAGAGTATGGCAATATGACAGCAGTCTCAGCACTTGCCGCTACAGTATTCCTCGGGGGATGGCAAGGTCCTTTCTTACCTGGCTGGATTTGGTTTTGGACAAAAGTCGGCGTTATTATCTTCTTTATGATGTGGGTTCGTTGGACGTTCCCCAGAATCCGGGTGGATCATTTGATGCATTTGGCCTGGAAGGTATTGCTGCCGCTTTCGATTTTGAACATTTTCTTAACGGGTCTGGGAATCTTTATTTACCGACTCGTGATGGGAGGTTGACGCAGTGTTTGGTAAAGGTCTGTTTCAAGGATTAGGCATCACGTTCAAACGCATGGTCGGTCCCAATGTCACAGAGTTTTATCCTGAGCAGAAACCCGTGCTTCCGACCAGAGTGCGAAGCTCAATGGGTTTAGAACGGGAAAAGTGTATTTCTTGCAATATGTGCGCGATGGCTTGTCCGAACGGGGTTATTAAATTAACCAGCGAAAAAGATGAAAACAACAAACGGGTTCTTAAAACTTATCATATGGATGTAGGCCGCTGTCTGTTCTGTGGTCTCTGCACCGAAGCCTGTCCGACAAAAGCTTTGACAGTTACTCAGGAATATGAAAATGCGGTATATGAGCCTAGTGATATGAAATGGGATATGATTGCACGGGCTCAGCGGAAAGGAAAGGAGGGATAAGCGTGGGCACTATCGTTTTCTTTATCTTTGCTATTTTGGCAATTGCCGCAGCATGGGGCGTTGTCACTTCAAAAAATATTGTGCACAGCGCGTTTTATCTGGCACTTTCCTTTTCAGGAGTTGCAGTACTTTACGTCCTTATGAATGCTGACTTCCTTGCTGCTGTCCAATTGCTTGTTTATACCGGTGCGGTGTCGATCATGGTTGTCTTTGCCGTGATGCTGACCCTGCGCGGAGACGTTTGTGACAGTAATCCTGAAAATCGTAAGGCTGGATGGGGAGCCCTTATTTCGGCATTGGTGTTTGTGGTGATTGCCCTCGTCATTTATACAAATCCGGACTGGCGAGTTTTGGCTTCGCCCTGGACGAGTGGCGGCACTGCGCAAGATCTTTCCTTGCTGATGCTCACCCAGTACATGATTCCCTTTGAAGCAGCTGCCGTATTGCTGACTGTGGCCTTAGCCGGAGCTGTTATTTTGGCGAAGGGAGTGAAAGGAAACAAATGAATTTTACGAATCTGAGTGTTGGACTTACAACCTATCTTTTAGTGGGAGCAATGCTCTTTTGTCTTGGGCTGTATGGCGTGTTTTCGAAAAGGAATATCATTGCTGTACTCATGTCCATTGAGTTAATGCTCAATGCAGTCAATATTAACTTTGTTGCCTTTAATCGCTTTGTCTGGAACCAAAAAGTCGACATCCACTATATTCTCACCGGACATGTGGCGGCACTTTTCGTAATTGTCGTAGCTGCGGCGGAAATTGCTGTGGGACTGGCTCTTGTGATTACTATTTATCGTAATCGTCATTCAACAAATGTCGATGAATTTAATTGGTTGAAGTGGTAAGAGAGACTATGGAGAAGGTAGGTGTTCAAGGAAATGCATGATCTCTTTCGATGGGCATGGTTAATCCCTGCTTTGCCCTTCCTGTCGTTTCTACTCATCGCCTTTGTCACGAAACGATCCAAAGGACTGTCTTCCACGGTGTCAATCCTTGCGATTCTAACTGCATTGGGTTTAGCTATCGCAATCGGTTTAGGCATTATTCAGTCTGGGGCTGAAATTGTGGAACATCCGGTGGTTGTTAGTGCAAACTGGCTGACTATTGGGGGGTTAAAGATTGATTTTGGAACAATCGTAGATCCCTTGAGCGGTATGATGTTGTTTGTCGTGACCCTGGTAGCCTCGATGGTGCAGATTTACTCACTGGGCTACATGCATGGAGATAAAGGATGGTCACGTTACTATGCATATCAATCTTTGTTTGCTTCTTCCATGCTGGGTATGGTATTAGCAACTAACTTGTTGCAGCTCTTTATTTTCTGGGAACTTGTCGGTCTTTGTTCCTATCTCTTGATTGGCTTCTGGTACTTTAAAGTCTCAGCGCGTGAAGCTGCCAAGAAAGCATTTATTACAACGCGCGTTGGTGATTTCGGTCTATTACTGGGGATTCTCTTCTTATATAATAAATTCGGCACTTTGGATTTTACCGCGCTTTCCGCAGCTCTTAGCACAAGCCTGCAAAATGTTGCGGTGGTTGGGACTGCCGGCTATGTAACGGTGATGGCATTCCTGATCTTCATGGGACCCATGGGCAAGTCGGGTCAGTTTCCTTTGCATGTCTGGCTTCCAGACGCTATGGAAGGTCCTACACCTGTCAGTGCCTTGATCCATGCTGCAACCATGGTTGTTGCCGGGGTTTATCTCGTCGCTAAAATGTATTTTCTCTTTCAAGCTTCCCCGACGGCATTGCAGTTTGTTGCCGGAATCGGTGCCTTCACTGCAATTTTTGCGGCATCCATTGCCATAGCTCAAGATGATATTAAGAGAATTTTAGCTTATTCAACGTTAAGTCAGCTGGGCTATATGATCTTTGCTCTGGGGGTTGGTTCCTATTCGGGCTCAATGTTCCATCTTATGACCCATGCTTTCTTTAAGGCCTTGATGTTCTTAGGTGCAGGTTCTGTAATCCATGCCATGCATGAAAAACAGAACATCTGGGACATGGGTGGTTTGTGGAAGAAAATGCCCATCACGGGAACTACGTTCTTTATTGGGGTATTGGCAATCTCGGGGATCCCGCCTTTTGCCGGGTTTTGGTCGAAGGATGAAATATTAGCCAACGCCTTGCAAAACGGTCACCCCATTATTTATGCAGTTGGCTTATTCACGGCATTCCTGACGGCCTTTTATATGAGCCGCTTGTTCTTCGTAGCCTTTATGGGGCCTGAAAAACCGGAAAATCATCCCCATGAATCTCCGTTGACAATGACCATTCCCTTAGTTATTCTTGCTTTCTTCAGTGTTTTCGGTGGTTTTGCAGCCTTACCGGAGCATAACTTCAACTTTTTCGTTCACTTTGGAGAATATGAGGCAGAAGCTATGAACTGGGGCTTGGCTGGAATCTCTGTAATTGCCGGCTTATTAGGTATAGGGCTTGCGTATTATATCTATATTAAAGAGGCGATTAGCGCAGAGAGCATCGTTGCTCGTTTCCCTGTTCCCTACAAAATCCTTAAGAACAAATACTACATTGATGAGCTGTACCTCTGGATTATTCACAACATTATGGATGGATTAGCTAAGATTCTCTATTTCTTTGACATCTATATTGTGGACGGAATCATCAATGGAATCGCTTTATTGACACGTGGGAGTGCAAAAGGACTGCGCAGAATGAGCACGGGACAACTTCAAACCTATGCTATGGTATTTTTCTTCGCAGTTGTTGTCATTTTCATGGTCTTCGCCTTTGGGGAAGGACAGCTTTCATCCCTTAACCCCTTAGCGATGCTGGGAGGTGTGAAATAATGTCAGCACTGCCAACAGGGGGTTCTTACCTGCTTCCATTTATCTTGTTAGCACCGTTACTGGCCATGTTTATCATTGTTTTCCTGCCGAAAGAAGAAACGAAAACGATCAAAATTATTGCCGCTATGGGTACGTTTGCCGCTATGGTTCTCTCGGTTTATGCGTTCTTTGCCTATAACCGTTCCACCGGCGGAATGCAATTCACCCTTACAATTCCTTGGGTTCCTGACCTAGGAGTTAACTTGGCCTTTGGAGTTGACGGTATCAGTTTGCCCATGCTTCTTCTGACGAATTTAATTGGTTTTTCTTCTATTTATGCCTCTTGGAATATGGAAAAACGTGCGAAAGAATTCTTTGTACTCTTGCTCATTTTAATCACCGGTGTCATGGGAACCTTTATCGCACGTGACCTATTCATTTTCTTCCTCTTCTACGAAATCGTGGTTATCCCAATTTACATCATGGTTATCATTTGGGGAAGTACCAAACGGGTAACCAAGGAATATGCCGGTATGAAACTGACGATTTATCTCTTGATCGGGTCGGCATTCCTGCTCGTCGCTTTGGTGGCTCTCTACCTGGCAGCTTCTTCACAGGGACAACAACCTACCTTTATGTTTGACCAATTAGCCGCAAGGCAGAACCTTTACAGTGCACCTTTTCAAAAGATTGCTTTCGGTTTAATGCTCTTTGGCTTTGGTTCCTTAATATCCATGTTTCCTTTCCACTCTTGGTCTCCGGATGGTTACGCCGGAGCTCCTACAGCAGTCAGTATGATTCACGCCGGCGTCTTAAAGAAAATCGGCGGCTATGGATTAATTCGCCTTGGTATTTATGTTCTACCTATCGGGGCTAAGTATTGGGCTCCGGTCATTGCAGTTTTGGCAATTGCCAATGTTCTCTACGCAGCATTCATTGCTTTGGCTCAGAAAGATCTTAAATATGTCATCGGTTACTCTTCAGTGAGCCATATGGGTTACGTTCTCATTGCTATTGCTGCCTTAAATCCCACGGCCATTGGAGGTGCGGTGGCGATGATGTTTGCTCACGGTGTTATGTCCGCTTTGTTCTTCTCTATGATTGGGTTTATCTACGAAAAAACCCACACACGCAACATTCCGGATTTGGGTGGTTTAGCTCATCAGATGCCGCGTTTGGCTATTGGCTTTATTATCGCAGGCATGGCTTCTCTGGGTCTACCCAGTACCGTTAACTTCATTTCAGAATTCACCATTTTCATGGGCACGATTAAGGTTCTTCCTGTTCAAGCAATTCTTGGCATTGCAGGGATTATCTTTACGGCGGTTTATACTTTGAGGGTGATTGCCAACGTTATGTTCGGACCTCGTCGGTCGGAGTGGGATCACCTAAAGGATATCCGGGGTCCTGAACTAGTTCCCTTAGTTGTCCTGGGATTGGTGATTTTCGCGACAGGGATGTTCCCTAACATCTTATTCGGTCTGGTAAATACTGGTGTTACCTCCTCAGGCCTTGCGAAGGTCCTTGAGACGGTGAGTCAGGCGAAGATGGGAGGGCTGTTCTAATGGTTGATTTCAATATCGCTGCAGTACTCACGCCCGAAGTTGCGCTTGCCGCACTGGCCTTGATTCTCTTGGCCATCGGACTTCTGATTCCGCCAAGTGCTAGAAAAGGCATGATGCCGCTCACAGCGTTCTCCCTAATCGGGGTCCTAAGCTACACACTTTATGATTTTTTCTACGGCCCTAAAACATCCTTCTTAAATGGCCTATACTGGCATGATCAGTTCGCCGTATATTTCAAAGTGCTTTTCTTAGCGGCCGCACTTCTGGTCGTTCTCTCTTCAGGGGGATATGTCCAGAAGTTTCCTAAATATCGCGGTGAATTTTATTCTTTAATTCTGACGGCAACGTTGGGCATGATGCTCATGGCCGGAGCCGGTGAGCTCATTACCATGTATGTTGGCTTAGAATTAATGACGATTTCCTTTTATATTCTCGTTGCTTATTTGTCCGACGATGCCCGTTCCTCAGAAGCTGGAATTAAGTATCTGGTTTTGGGTGCCACGTCCTCAGCCATTTTACTTTATGGCATCAGCCTTATCTATGGCTTGACGGGATCGACTATGCTTTCAGAGGTCGCCAGCGGTCTCGGAGCTACTTTAACGCCCGTCTCGTTTTTGGCTACGGTCTTTATCCTCGCAGGACTGGGCTTTAAGATCTCTTTGGTTCCCTTCCATCTATGGGCACCGGACATTTATGAAGGGGCACCGACACCCGTTACTGCCTTTTTGGCAATTGCCTCCAAGGCTGCAGCCTTTGCTGCGCTGATAAGGGTTTATCTCATCACTATGAACAGCCAATCGTTTTCCACAACAGGTCAGACCCTGCTCTTAGTTTTGGCGGCTCTGACGATGATCATAGGTAATTTAGTTGCTATTCCTCAGACGAATATCAAGCGGCTTTTGGCTTATTCCAGTGTTGCCCAAGCCGGATATCTGATGGTCGGCATCATTGCTGAATCCATTTCCGGGGTGAAAGGCGTTCTGTTTTATGCTATGATTTATGTCTTTGCCAACATGGGGGCTTTTGCAGTGGCTACTCATGTTTCCGAGCAGCAAGGAAGCGACGAAATTCAGGATTTTGCGGGTTTGGCACGCAGGTCGCCTCTTGCAGCCGTTGTAATGACAGCTTCCTTGTTGTCCTTAGCAGGAATTCCTCCATTGGCAGGGTTTGTAGGGAAATTTTATCTCTTCTCCGCTGTGATGGGCAGCGGCTATACAGGCATTGCCTACATTGGCTTTGTCATGAGCATGGTGTCCGTTTACTACTATCTCTCCGTGGTTAAGGTCATGTTCCTGGGAGAGGGCGAAGGATTACCTGATATTCCAGTGCATGGTGCGGTTAAATTTACGATGTTGTTTTCAATGATTATCACCGTGGCTATTGGAATTTATCCCACTCCTCTGGCACAAATGGCTATTAAAGCTGCCCAAAGTTTAGTTCAATAACGTTCTTTAAGTTTTACTATTAACGCTATAATATATAAAAAGAGGTTCTCAGTTCGTTCTGAGGACCTCTTTTTATATATTATCAGACTTTGATCAATGAAAATTAATTTAGCCTAGGTGCCCCCAATGTCTCTGCGCAGCATCAGTAGATGGCGAAAGCAGGTCATGTCTTCAGATTGGGTTGTGCCGCCCACATCGTTCGCTCGGTAACCCGCGGCTCGCTCACAGGCCACGTGTTCACCAGTTAATGAAATGGATACAAATTCCTTAAGAAAAGGAATTTTATACAGCAGTAAAGAATTAGATGTCTAGGCCCTCAAAAGGAGTGGATTGGCATGGGAGTGAAGAGAAATCTCTTAGGGAAATCCGGTGAAGAACTTGCTGTTCGCTTTGTGACAGCATCAGGATTAAAAATCCTGGCACGGAATTATCGGTGTCCAAAAGGTGAAATGGATATTATTGCTCTTGATCATGAAACGTTAGTGTTTATCGAGGTGCGGACTCGCAGCTCGTCGTATAGGGGCTGGGGGGAAGAGAGTATCACTTATCAGAAGGCACTGCGCCTAAGGTCGATAGCAGCTTATTACGTGCTTCAACAGGGGTATGCAAGCTGGCCAGAGTTAAGATTTGATGTCATTGCCATACGTTGGCTGGACGATAATCAGGATTTAATGTGGATTAAAGCCGCTTTATAATATTCTTCATTTAATTTTCACAAAATAATCATTATATCGTGGTAAACTAAAGCTGAACACAAGAATTAAATAAATTCTAAAACTGAATTTAATGCACTATGATAGATAACTTTGCATCAAGTTCTCAAAGGGGAGTTGAACATGGATCCAATTCTAATTGTCGATGATGAAGAAAGAATTCGCAGTTTGGTCAGATTATATCTTGAGCGGGAAGGATTTGCGGTCGAAGAAGCGGAAGATGGCAGCGTCGCCTTAGCGAAGTTTAAAGCGGGCCGGTTTTCCTTATTAATTGTTGATCTCATGATGCCTGAAATCGATGGCTGGAGGGTTTGCCGGGAAATACGCGAAAGCTCAGGAATCCCAATCATTATGTTGACAGCCCGGGGGGAAGAATTTGATCGTGTCTTAGGCCTGGAACTGGGCGCCGATGATTACTTAGTGAAACCCTTCAGTACTAAGGAATTAGTCGCCAGAGTCAAAGCACTGCTGCGCCGGTCAAGCGGTCAATTGCATACCGTTTCTTCGGAAATTTCGGTGGGCCCGCTTAGTATCGATAAAGAAAAACACCGTGTGACGATAGGCGACGAGGCGATCAACTTAACCCCACTGGAATTTGATTTGCTCTATTTTCTAGCTAAAAATCGGGGAAGAGTTTTTTCGCGGGAGCAGCTTATGGAAACAGTCTGGGGATACGATTTTTACGGCGATGCTCGAACTGTCGATACTCATGTGAAAAAACTGCGGGAAAAATTAGCTAACCCCAGCATTAAAAAGATGCTTGTTACCGTTTGGGGAGTGGGTTATAAATTCGATCCGGATATGGTGTCCTGATGGAAGGGCAAAAGAGGCGCTGGCGGTCTTGGACCATTTCCATTAAACTATGGATGGCAATGACACTTCTGATACTTGTGGTTTTGGGCGGCCTGGGCCTGACGATTACGTGGCTGTTCGGAGACTTTTATTTGCAACAAAAACTTGATTCCCTGCGAACAGAAGCAACGGAAGTTTCAGCGCAATTAGCGGCGATTCCTAGTTGGAGTGAAAAATTGAGCTTATTGGAAACGTTTAAGCTTACCTCCGGAACGCAGTTGGTTTTGCTGGATCCACAAGGAAATATCCTGGTAATTGCCGGGTCATCCACGAGTAAAAATCAAGGATTAGGGCTAACCGGACCCATCGGAGAGATTGGCGGATTGCTTGGAGAGTGGTCACGCCCCTTGCTACCGTCAGACTTTTTTACCGATGATTATTTGGCTCAAGTACTTGCGGGCAATACCATCTCCATCAAGGCCCTGCCGGTTAACGGAGGAGGGCAGGCCATGCTGATAGCAGCGGCTCCTGTCGGGATTAAACCGGTGAAGGCCGTTGTACTGTTGGGCAGCTCGCCTATACCCATACAAGAGAGTATTGCAACTTTTCGGCGCTTAATTGTTTACGCCTCGTTAATTGCCGTATTCTTAGCCACAATAGTCAGTCTCTTTTTTGCCCGGCAGGTTACACGACCTCTTGCCTTAATGCAGCGCAGTGCCTCGAGAATGGCAAAAGGCGATTTTCTTCCAATCCAAGGAGTAACGAGTCAGGACGAAATCGGAGAATTAGCCGAAGCCCTTAATTTCATGGGAGAAAGCTTAAAAAATCATATGGAATGGCTTTCCCAGCAGAAGAATCTATTACAAGGAATTATTGAAAGCATCAGCGATGCAGTGGTCATGCTAGGCTGTGATGGATCTATTCTTTATGCCAATGACACTGCTCGATTATTATGGCAAGAAAATGATGTCGAACTGCAAGATCGTAAGACTCAAATTGTAAACTATTTACAGAAGATGCGGCAAGAGACAGATCAAATTGAAAACAACTCAACCTTAACTTTGGGGCTTCAGGTACTGCAGGTTATTATGGCACCGATGACAGAGACCGAAGGTTTTCGCGGGCATGTGGCAGTCCTTCGGGATATTACGGCATCACTACGGGCGGAAAAGTCACGCCGGGAATTTTTAGCCAGTGTCACACATGAACTCAGAACTCCTTTGCATCTCATTCAAGGCTATCTGGAGGCAATCCAGGATGATGTTGTGCCTAAGAATCAGCGCGGGGAATATATCGACTTAGTTTTAGAAGAAGCTAAACGCTTAGCTCGCTTGGTCAAGGATTTGCAAGATATTAATTGGCTGGAGCGGGGGCAGAGTATCCAGCCTGTTCCCCTGGATTTGGAGAATTTTCTTAACGAAGTATACCAGCGTTTTCAGGGCAGAGCTCAAGATTTGGGTCTCACTTTAGAGGTTGCCAAAGGTTCGGGCGCAATTACCGCTGATCCGGATCGTCTTTTGCAGGTTTTTATAAATCTCTTAGATAATGCCATGCGCCACACTCCCAGAGGCAAGGCAGTACGTGTTCTGTTTGCCGAGGATGAAAAACAAGTCCGATTTTCTATCCAAGATGAAGGGGAGGGAATCCCGCGCGAAGCCTTGCCCTATATCTTTGATCGATTCTTTAGAGTTAATAAAGCCCGCACTAGGAAAGACGGAGGCATGGGCTTAGGTTTAGCAATTGTCCGTCAGATCGTAGAAGCTCACGGAGGACAGATCAAAGTAGAAAGCGATATGGGAAGCGGCACAACCTTTGTGATAACCTTACCTAAAGAAGCGAATTATGCATTGTTAGAATATAAGAGTTATTAGTATTTTCTGGAAGGAATAATAAGAAATAAGGCGAACATCTACCTATACTCTCTAGATTTGAAGGCCGGAAATCTGCAGCAGGTCAAGTTTTCTTAAACTAGAAGCAAGTATAACCTTCGGTTGTATACTTGCTTCTAGCATACGTGCAACTAGACAGTTGCCTGCGCTGGGCCTGCAAGGAGGTTAATTCGTGCGAAGACAGTGTCTTCGGGCGCCAACCAAGTTTTCTTTATTGGGGGAGAGAGAGATGTTCGCTTCGGTTTATGGAATGACGGTTTTGGGTTTACAGGCTCACTTAGTTCGAGTAGAAGTTGACGTCTCAAACGGGTTGCCTGGGTTTGAGATTGTCGGGCTTCCGACCACTGCGGTCCGGGAGGCTCGTGACCGAGTACGTTCTGCAATTCGAAACTCCGGTTACCAGTTTCCTCTTCAGCGGGTGACAGTAAATCTGGCACCGGCGGATTTGCGCAAACAAGGCTCAGGGCTGGATCTGCCGATTGCTATAGGTATCCTTGCCGCCACGCAGCAATGTCGTTGCTCTGACCTGGATCGTTATGTATTTACGGGTGAATTATCCTTGGAAGGCTCGCTGAGGTCTGTCCCAGGTGTATTAACCATGGCTATTGCCCTTTATCGGGATAAACAGTCTGGAACACAAACAAAAAGGGAATCCCAAACCTTGTCCTTGATAGTACCTCCCGAAAACCTGGCGGAAGCCCGCCTTGTGGCGGGTTTAAAAACCCACAGCACCTCTGCCTTACAGCGACTGATAACTTCTCTGGAGGGCGAGAATGTTTTTGAAGACGAAATGATAACTCAGCCATCTCAAGCCGAAAATGCTTCATTGGAACACCGCGTTGATTGGCAAGATATATGCGGTCAGCAGCATGTAAAACGTGCTTTGGAAATTGCGGCGGCGGGCGGGCATAACGTTATCTTGGCCGGACCGCCGGGTTCAGGCAAGACCCTGCTCGCTAAGGCCTATTCGGGGATACTTCCTCCCTTGAGTGAAAGGGAGAGCCTTGAAGTAACTCAACTGTACAGTGTTTGTGGGTTACAACCTTGCAATGGCTCATTAGTTCGCCATCGCCCTTTTCGCAGTCCACACCACACTGTTACCAAGGTTGGCATGATTGGCGGAGGGCGAGACATGCGGCCTGGGGAACTAAGTTTCGCTAATTATGGTGTTTTATTTTTAGATGAGCTGCCGGAGTTCTCAAGAGAAGTTTTAGAATGCCTCCGTCAGCCCCTGGAAGACCGGGAACTGACAATTACTCGTCAATTAGGCAGTATTACGTATCCTGCTCATGTTAGTGTTATTGCCAGTATGAACCCTTGTCCTTGTGGATTTTTTACAGATCCTGGAAGAGAGTGCCACTGCACTCCTCTGCAAATCCAAAATTACCGGGGGAGAATTTCCGGGCCCCTCTTAGATCGCTTTGACATGCACGTGGAAGTACCGAGGCTGAACTATGCTGAATTGAAGGAGAGAAGAGGTAATAACGAATCCTCTGAAACCGTCCGGGAACGGGTCCTAGCAGCCCGGGAGAGACAATGGGCTAGGTTTGGGTCAGCGAAAACTAATGCGGAGATGACCTCGAAGGAAAGTAAAGAATATAGCAGGTTAACACCCAGTGGAGAGGCTCTTTTGCAAAGGGTATTTGATGCCCAAAACTTAAGTGCCCGCGGGCATGACCGAATCTTAAGAGTAGCTCGTACGATTGCGGATTTAAGTGGTTCTTCAGATATTCTTCCTGAGCATTTGGCTGAGGCAATACAGTTTCGAGCCTTGGACAAACGACTGATCTAATCGTGAGACTCCCATTTCTACAAGTGGGAGTGGTCCTCGTTTTCTGCTTAAGGTGAGGGTAGAGTCCCCCACCGAGGCCCAGATGTTCAGCTTTAGCTGAAAGAGTTCACTTAAAGTGAAGGACGCCAGTAGGTTCTATTGTCCTAATAGATGCATACGCATATAGATTCTGAGAAAGGAGGCGGGAAGATAATGGCTGGAGGACGGATTAAGAATGCAACTTTGGTTTTGTTGGAAGGGTTGCTTCAAGACGGCGAACTCCGTTTTAACGAAGGGAAAATCGAGAAAATCTTTAAGTCACCACCATCCGTTGAAGAGCCTAGGTTGGAATTATACGAGCCGAGCGGAAATGTAGTTGGAGACCAATATTCGGATGAACATCGCGGGACATTGGAGAACTGTTTGGAATGGGATCTGCAAGGAGATTATCTGATCCCAGGTCTGATTGACACCCACGTGCATGGGGCAGGCGGTTTTGATGTGATGGATGGGACCCCTGAGGCCATTAGATCCGTTCAGGCAGCTTTGCTTGAGCAGGGCACTACAGCCTTTCTAGGCACAACAATGTCAGCCTCCAAGGATTTTATTATGCAAGCAATTCATAATGCAGCTCAAATCAGATCGGAGAATACAAGAATAGTGAAAGGAAATGTTCTGGCCGGCCAAGTGAATTCCCCGGCGGGAGGAGCGGAAATTCTTGGTGTACATATGGAAGGTCCGTTTCTATCACAGGAGTATAAAGGAGCTCAGGCCACGGATGGGATTTGGGCAGATGATGGGATGGCATCAGAGGATTTCTTGCTTGGAATATTCAAGGAATATCCCGGCTTGGTGCGTATTCTGACGCTGGCTCCTGAACGGGCGGATGCCAGGGAATTAATTGCCTGCTGTTCTGGGCAGGGGGTGATTCCTTCGGCGGGACATTCGGCGGCCTCTTATGAGAGGATGCTGGAAGCCGTATCCTGGGGGCTCAAACGGGTTACTCATGCTTTTAATGCCAAGCCAGGCATCCACCACCGTAAGCCTGGATTGCTTGCGGCGGCTTTGGCGGACAACCGGGTGTCCCTCGAACTCATTGCCGACGGCGTTCATATCCATCCTTCAGTTTTAGAAATTGTGTTGCGGTTGAAGCCTGAAAACGGCGTCTGTCTGGTTTCTGACGGGTCTCGGTCCGTGGGAATGGCAGACGGGGAATATGAACTGGGCGGTCAACAGACATTTGTCCATCAGGGTGTGGCCCGCTTGGCGGATGGGACCATTGCAGGCAGTGCCTTCCCACTGCTTCAGGGAGTTAAAACTCTGGTTAGGGCTGCCCATTTTCCGCTTCATCTGGCCGTGAAGGCTGCCAGTCTGATTCCGGCAAGAATATTGGGAGCCGATGAACGTCTGGGAAGCCTGGAGGTGAATAAAGAGGCGACTTTTGTACGCCTGACACGGGAGCTGAATGTAGCACAGGTATGGCGGAAAGGAGTTCTCGTAGTTGACAAATAGGCCGGGAACTGTCAGATACAATTAGATAGTTTACCGGATTAAACCTGGCCGTAGGATGCTATACTAATCAAAATCGTGGAGTGTGTATGGGGGAGTTCCCCTTTTCTCGGGAATCTTGCGAGAAGATGAGGTTGTCTTTCGAGTCCCCGCTAACCTAAAGAAGAAACAGCCGCGATGAAATAAGGATAGCTGGCGGTAGTGTTGGGGTGCCGAAAGCCAAAAATGAAGGTTGTATGAAACTTGATTCCCATCTTTCCTGGAAGAAGGCGTTTTATGGAAAGAGACAAATCGATGAAACAGGGTCTGATTGCGGTAGCCGGTGAAACGGAACATTTGCTAATAAGAGATTCTGTCTTTTTAGAATGCGAAGAATTACAGAGGATGAACGAGGCTTCGGATTACCTTCAAAATTGGGTTGGATGGAAAACTCCAGAAGATTACGCAAGCAAAACATTAACCGAGGGAAACCTGCCGCCTGGCGGTACAAGGGATCGTTTTAGAGCTAAATCCCTATACCTAAAACAGACATCTAAGTTGATAGGAGTTCTTGAACTATATCATGGGTATCCTCAAGAAGAAGTACTTTGGATTGGATGGTTGTTTATACACTCAAGTTTTCAAAGAAGAGGATATGCCCAAGAAACGGTAGAATATTTATTTTCGGAGGCAAAAAAGGCTAACTTTAAGAAAATTAGAGTTGGAGTAGGCTTAAAGAATTGGCCCGCCCTCAGATTTTGGTATAGAAATGGATTCCGCCAGCTCGTAGGTATAATAGGAGATAAGGTGTATAGTGAAAGAACATTTGCCTCAATCGGTCTTGAGAAAGATGTATAGCATTATACCGAAGGGAAAAAGAGCATCATGAATATACCTTCTATTGAAGGGGCTAAGCTATTATTGTCTGAAGCTGCCACGCTTAATCCTGGCCCTTGGGTCAATCATTCGATCCTCACAGCAGAAGCGGCAAGAAATATAGCAAGTAGTGACCAATTCCTGCACACCCTGCACCTCACTAACCTCTAGAAGAAATAGCCGCCACTTATAAAGCCTAGCCATGAGTCTGAAAGGGGGTTATATGGGGATGAGTTAGTAATTTAAAAATCTTTATTAAATCGGTAGGTTATAGTATGGTAGAATAAATATCTAGGGGGACTTAGTCTTTTTAAGTAACGACTCAAATGAAAATTATCCGACGGGTTGAATCCGTATTTACAAAGGAGTGAATAACTGTGCTCCTTCAGGAAGGAACGAATTCTAAAATTTCTTATTTAAGGCTTGGAGATACAATCGCTAAAGCTGTTAATATTTTTTTGGATCTAAAGATTGCTATTATTCCGGTGTTAGATGAGAGAGGCGGGCTTTTGAGTATATTTAGCAGGAGCAGTCTTTATAGGGCAATCTTAGACGGTGCGACCCAAAAGGATATAATTGATCCCTACCTAATAAAAGAAGTGATTAGTATTTCCGAGGAAACTCCAGATGATCAGGTGGCTGATTTCGTGAAAACCAGCTCCGTTGGATCGGTTCCCGTTGTAAATAGAGAGGGGAAAGTTCTTGGCCTCTTATGCAAAACAAATATGGTCATGACTTTGTTTAGACATTCGGAACTACTTAATGTACAACTGAAAGCGATTCTGGATTCTATGCATAATGGGGTAATTGTTGTTGACAGCCGGGGGGTGGTAACTCATGTTAATAATGGGGCAATTCGAATATTGGGTTTAGAAACGGATTCCTCTCTTGGGTTATCTTTGGAAGAATTGTTGCCTGATCTGGATTGCCAAGCAGCACTCCTTCACGGTGAGATTACAGTAGGTCTTAGGTACAAACACGATAACGTTACTATGATCGTAAATATTACTCCTTTAAATATCAGTGGGAACATTGCCGGAGGAACTATTATATTTCAAGATCTAACAGAACTAGAAAACGCCGCCAGAGAATTGGAAACAGTTAAAGCTTTAAACAGGACTTTCGATACAGTTCTTAACATTATTCATGATGGCATTATAGTAGTGGATGACAAAGGAAAGACGACGCTCGTTAATCAAGCGATGGTGGACTTTTTAGGGATAAATCAGGAGGACATTATCGGACACAATATTATGGATGTCATGGAGTCAAGCAGATTACACATTGTAGCAAACACAGGCATTCCCGAAACAAGCGATGTCCAGACTATTGAGGGCAAGCCGTATATTGTTTCCCGGCTGCCAATAATTCGAGACGGGAAGGTTGTTGGCGCAGTGGGGAAAGCCGTATTTCCCCAGCTTGCCGAAGTTAGGCAGCTTGCTGAAAAAATAACACTATTAGAGAATAAAGTAACGTTCTTCCAAGAAGAATTGCAAAAAAATAAAACTGCCCAGGATATTATGAAAGATATAATTGCCGAAAGTACCGAAATGAAAAAAGTAAAAGAAGAGATAACAATTGTTGCCTCAAGCAGTTCTACTGTTTTAATTACCGGAGATAGCGGCACCGGAAAAGAAGGTGTCGCCCATGCCATTCATCTCTGTAGTGATCGGAACAAAGGACCTTTTGTTAAAGTGAATTGTGCAGCTATTCCCGAAAACCTAATGGAAGCTGAAATGTTCGGTTATGTTGGGGGCGCATTTACGGGAGCGGCAAAATCGGGAAAACCAGGACGACTGGAGATGGCTAATGGCGGAACTATCTTTTTGGATGAAATCGGGGATATGCCCCTATCTCTTCAGTCTAAGCTTCTGCGTGTATTACAAGACCGTGAATTTGAACGATTAGGCGGTACAAAAAGTATTAAAGTTAATGTTCGGATTATCGCAGCAACCAATAAAAACCTTAATAAAGCTATTTCCGAAGGGGAGTTTCGAGCAGATCTTTATTACAGGTTAAACGTTATTAATATTCATTTGCCGCCGTTACGGGAGCGTTCCGAGGATATAGAACCTTTAACCCATTTTTTCATAGCTAAATTTAATCATATCCTTAAGGCTAACGTTTCAGGTATAGATGATAAAGCCATACGGACCTTACTAAACTATTCATGGCCAGGGAATATTCGAGAACTGGAAAACGTTGTCGAGAGAGCTGTCAATTATACGCGCAGTGGTATGATCCAGCTAACTCACTTCCCCAAAGAAATCCTTTCCGACAATTCTTCTAAAGACAAAACAACCATGGGAATGATTCGACACCAAGATAAAATTGGCAATATAGAGCGAAAAATGATTATTGATGCTATGGAAAAGGCTGGGGGTAACAAATCAAAAGCCGCAAAGCTCTTGAATCTCACTAGGTCCAGACTTTATGACAAACTAGTAAAGTATGATATAAAGACCTAATTTTCCTTAAGTTATAATTTAATCAATTTGTTATGTCCGAAAGCGGACACATTTGCTTGAAGTGTGTCCGCTTTCGGACATTTTTGTTCCATTAAAAGAAGGGTCGAGTTAGTTTTCTTAAAAATCACATATCTTAAAATTTTTGACCAATTCCGATTTTTGCACCCACCTCTTGAAGCTTGAGCTCCATTAATAGTGAACTAATGCTTACACAAAAAGTTTATATAATGCAATCAGTTCTTGGCATGCCAATTGCAACATAATCTGATGTGTTTCAGCAAATCTCACGACAATATGTAATGAATTTAGTTATCACGACAAGAAATGGAGGAGTTAATTATGAAGACAATCATGGTTATTGGCTCAGGACAAATGGGTGGTGGAATTGCTCAGGTTGCTGCACAAGCGGGCTACTCGGTGATCCTTAATGACATTAAAGAAGAATTTGTAAATCGAGGTCTTAGTATCATTGAAAAAAATCTTCGGCGAAATGTGGAAAAAGGGAAGCTTAATGGGCCGGATATGGAAATTATTTTAGGACGTATTACCAAATCTGTCTCTCTGCAAGACGCCGCTTTAGCCGACCTAGTAATTGAGGCTGCTGTGGAAAATATGAAAGTTAAGGCCCAAATTTTCTCGCAGCTCGATGTTATTTGTCCGGAACATACCATTCTTTCGACCAATACCTCTTCCTTACCCATTACCGAGATTGCTGCCAGTACCAAACGGCCGGAGAAAGTCATAGGAATGCACTTTATGAATCCCGTCCCGGTGATGAAGCTTGTAGAAATTATACGCGGGTTAGCAACTAGTGACGAAGTCTATAAAACAATTGAAGAGCTCAGCTTGGAAATGGGAAAGATCCCTGTGGAAGTCAATGATGCACCGGGATTTATATCCAATCGGGTCCTAATTCCTATGATTAACGAAGCAATCTATACCCTTTATGAAGGGATCGCTACGGTCGAAGCCATAGACAATGTTATGAAATTGGGTATGAATCATCCTATGGGACCGTTAGCACTAGCTGATTTAATCGGATTGGACACTGTTCTCTCTATTTGTGAAGTCCTTCATGAAGGATTAGGCGACAAATATCGTCCCTGCCCATTACTGCGTAAGTATGTTAAAGCGGGTTGGTATGGCAAGAAATCCGGTCGCGGCTTCTATAATTACAATTCATAAGGGGGGGAATAACGAGTGGAGTACCAAAATCTCTTACTTGAAAGGAACGGCCCAATTGCCGTTCTGACCATCAATCGCCCTAAAGCTTTAAATGCTCTAAATAGTGACACGTTAACAGAACTGTCCACGGCACTCGATGAGCTCAGGGGTGATTCCAGTGTTAAAGCCGTTATACTGACGGGCAGTGGTGAGAAAGCATTTGTCGCCGGTGCAGATATCTCGCAGATGAAAGAACTTTCTCCCTTAGAAGGGCGGCGATTTGCTCAATTGGGTCAAGCAGTCTTCAGAAAGATCGAGCTTCTCCCCCAGCCCGTGATTGCTGTCATCAACGGCTTCGCTTTAGGTGGAGGCTGCGAGTTAGCCATGTCCTGTGATATTCGGCTTGCCAGCGAAAATTCCAAATTTGGACAACCGGAAGTAGGACTCGGTCTTACAGCAGGATTCGGAGGTACACAGCGTTTGCCCCGCATAGTGGGCACTGGAATTGCCAGCGAGATCCTCTTTACCGGTGATATTATCGATGCCCAAGAAGCTTATCGTATCGGGTTAGTAAATCATATATATTCGCGCGAAAACCTTATGGAAGAAGCTCAAAAACTTGCTCGGAAAATTGCCGGACGAGCTCCTGTAGCTGTTCAACTAAGTAAAACTGCCATCCAACGTGGCATGAATTTAGACTTAGACAGCGCTCAAGCCTATGAGTCGGAAGTTTTTGGTTTAACGTTTAGTACTCAGGACCAAACAGAAGGTTGTACAGCCTTTATGGAAAAACGCAAACCTATTTTTAAAGGACTATAGCATTCGCTAATTTCCTATGGCGTTTTAAATCTTGTAAAAAGGAACTTGGCGTTTGTGGTCTTGAGAAATGGATCTTCGTTAGTTCTCTTAGAAAATTAAAACAAGTGAGAAGGAGAAATAATTGATGTCTAAAGTAATTCAAAAGCTTGAACTTACCAGAAAAACCTACTATAAGGATGCTAAAATAAGCGCCTACGGCGAAAGAAAACCCGATTATTCAACTATGGGCCGGAAAATTGCCAATACCTATGCCCAACAACGTGAAGTTGTTTGTGTAGAGGCTTGCAGAACCCCTTATGGTAAGTCTCTTGGCGCCTTGGTTGAATATGATGCTGCCCAATTAGGGGCTCTGGCTATTAAGGAAGTTATCCGCAGAACCGAGGGCAAGGTTGAACCCGGAGATGTTGATTATGTTATTATGGGCCACGTGGTTCAGGCCGGCAGCGGGCAGGTTCCCAGCCGACAAGCGACTTTGCTGGCCGGACTTCCTGAACATGTACCCTCGATTACGGTTAATAAAGTCTGCTCCTCAGGTGTGAAAACCATTGATTTAGCTGCCCAAATGATTGCTCTGGGAAGGGCCGAGATCGTGATTGCCGGTGGTCAGGAGAGCATGAGTAACATTCCTTTTGCCCTTCCTGATATGAGGCGCGGGAAGAAAATGGGATTCCTGAATGCTGATTGTGAAGATTTAATGGTCAAAGATGGGCTCTGGGACTCTATCTACGACCGGCATATGGCTATTCATGGCTCGGAAGTGGCTGATGAATTTGGGTTTAGTCGTGAAGAACAGGATGAATGGGCACTGCATTCTCAGCTGGCTGCTTCCGAGGCTATGGCCGCAGGAAAACTTGATGCTGAAATCTTCCCGATTGCTGTTAAAAAAGGCAAGGAAGTCCTGGAAAAGGATGAAGGTCCTCGGGCAAACTCAACGATGGAAGGTCTAGCTAAGCTTGGACCGGTATTCAATCATGTAAGTGATGTTACCGGAAAGCCTGGAAGTGTGACTGCCGGTAATGCCCCAGGTACGAACGATGGCGGAGATGTCTGTTTATTAATGAGCCGTGCCAAGGCTGACGAGCTCGGTATAAAACCTCTCTTTACGATCGTGGATTATGCGGAAGTTTCTCAACCCACCAAAGACATTGCAACTGTTCCCGGCCTTTCCATCAAAAAGGTCTTGGAACAAAACAATATGACATTGAATGATGTAAAACTGATAGAAATTAATGAAGCGTTCGCAGCAGTGGCTCTTGTCAGTGCCCGAAGCATTTTAGGAATGACTAAGGAACAAATGTTTGAAAAGGTTAATGTCAACGGTGGAGCTATCGCTTATGGGCATCCTATCGGAGCAACGGGAGCCAGGATTGTCATGACATTAGCTTACGAACTTAAACGCCGCGGCGGGGGATACGGTGTTTGCGGAATTTGTGCCGGTCATGCCCAGGGTGACGCGATGCTGATTCGTGTCGATGCTGATTAGTGATTCTCTAAGTTTTGCTAAAGATAAAAGAATGGAGTGGATTTGAGATGGAATTTAGACTAAGTGATGAAACTATAATGGTAAGAGATATGGTAAGAAAGTTCGCTAGAACTGAAGTTGCTCCTTTAGCAGAAAAGCTTGACAAAGAACATGTGTTTCCTACGGAAACATGGAAAAAAATGAGGGAATTAGGACTGACGGGTTTTCCTATTCCTGAAGAGTGGGGCGGAGGCGGAGGTTCCTATTTGGATTTCGCTATTATCGTTGAGGAATTAGCTAAGGCCTGCGCATCAACCGCAGTTATTACAAGCGTCCATACGGGTTTAGGCTGTATGAGTATTTACCTATATGGAAGCCAAAGATTAAAAGAAAAATATCTTAGAAGTTTAGCCACCGGAGAGATAATTGGTGCTTATGCTTTGACTGAACCCAACGCCGGGTCAGATGCCGGATCTTTGAAATGCCGGGCAGAAGACATGGGAGATTATTTCCTTGTCAATGGCAGCAAAATATTTATCACCAATGGCGGACAGGCAACCACCTATTGCACCTTTGTTAAAACAGACTCAACGCAACCAAATGGGAAAGGGATTACTTGTTTAATCATAGAAAAGGACACTCCCGGATTTACAATGAGCAAACCTGTTGAAAAAATGGGTATGCATGGATCACCAACCGTGGAACTGAATTTTGATAATGTGAAAGTTCCTAAGGAAAATGTGTTAGGAGAAGTTAATAATGGTTTTGCCGTCGCTATGGGGCTTCTCGCCGGGGGGCGCATCACCATTGGCGCTCAAGGGTTAGGAATTGCTGAGGGGGCCTTGGAATATACCACTAATTATATTAAGGAAAGAAAACAATTTGGAAAAGCACTGGCAGCTAATCAGGGCGTACAGTTTATGATCGCTGAAATGGCTACCAAGATAGATGCTGCTCAGTTATTGATTTATAGGACTGCCTGGCTGAAAGACAATAAAATGCCTCATAACAAAGAAGCATCCATGGCTAAGTTTTTCGCAACGGATACAGCCATGGAGGTGACTACTAATTGCGTGCAGTTAATGGGCGGATATGGTTACTGTTCTGAATTCCCAGTCGAACGAATGATGAGAGATGCTAAAATTACACAAATCTATGAAGGCTCTAACCAGATTCAGCGAATGATCATTGGGCGCGAAGTTATTGGTCGCTTTTAAGACAGAATTTTGGAATCTATGAAACTGAACCAACATCAAAATAAAAACACTGATAATATATGTAACTTTTATAAGGGGGTTGAATAATGGCCAGGCCTAAAAAAGTTAGTCTCACGAAAGCAATAGAGCAGATTAAGGATGGCGATATGCTGACATTCGGAGGTTTTACAGTCTGGCGCCGTCCCATGGCAGCTATTTATGAACTGATTCGGCAGAAAAAACGCAATCTCCACCTTGTTGAGGTCAACGGCGGCACTCATGATGATATGCTTGTTGGCGCCGGTTGTGTTGGAATTTGGGAATCCAGTTGGTGTGGACATGAACTCTATGGAAAATTTGGCAGTAATTTAGCCCGTAAAATTGAAAAGGGTGAAATTCTTTATGAGGATTGGGCTCATATCCATGTTTTAAATCGGTTAACCGCTGGGTCCAAGGGACTGCCGTTTTTACCCACTTATGCTGCTATGGGATGCGATATGTTAAATCCAGAGAATGATAACCTGGGTAAAGCCGGTCTTCGTGATGGTTCCAATCCGCATATCGGTAAGCACAAATATGTTATGTATCAAGAGCCTTTTACGGATTCCGAAATTATCTTAATTCCGGCAGCTAATCCGGATTGGTGCATTACACACGTGCAAATGGTCGGTGAAGAAGGAACAGTAAGGGTTGAAGGATTAAAATTTAGTGATCTGGAAGTTATAAAGGCGTCAAAACATAATATTATTATCGCGGAACAGGTTGTTCCTGAAGAATACTTACGCCGAGAACCAACCCGCAATATGTTGCCGGGCTATCTGGTGGATTACATTGTGGAATTGCCTTGGGGTGCACATCCGACAGGTTTGTTTGGGGTACATGAACCTGATGGGGAGTTTATCTCGAACTTCTTTAAAGCCACCCGTACTCAAGAGGGATTTGATCAATGGGCTGAAGAATGGATTTTTGGTGTTAAAGACTTCCAAGAATATCTCAATAAATTGGGCATCAACCGTTTAGAATCTCTTAAAGCCAATCCTGCTCTAGGTTATTCCTCGACAATGAAAAGGGGGTCAAGATAATGGAGAGCCAAAAAGGATATTCAAAACCCGGTGAATTTAAGCCTTTGGATCTCTTGGCCTGCGCAGCTGCTCGGGAAGTAAGAGATGGTGAAATTGTCTTTGCAGGAACGGGTTTACCGATGCTCGCGATTATGGTGGCTCAGCATACCCAAGCCCCTACGGCCGTCTGTATCTATGAATCGGGTTCAATCGACGGAAGACCGATTGATCTGCCAACCTCGGTAGCGGATGCTCGCTGCAGCTACCAGGCATCAGTTGCCGATGGCTTGACCGACGTGTTTGGGCAGCTTCAAGCCGGTAAGGTGGATTTGGCCTATCTCGGGGGAGCCGAAGTTGATCGCTATGGAAATGTGAATTGCACCTTCATGGGCGGCCCAGCGGGTAAAAGACTCACCGGCAGCGGCGGTAATTCCGATATTCATTCCCTTGCCAAGAGAAGCGTTTTGATCATGCCGCAATTGGGTCAAAAACGTCGTTTTGTGGAGAGAGTCAGCTATATTACCTCGCCAGGCTGGAAGATCCCTCACTGGCCCAGTAAAGAATGGGTTCCTAAACAGCAGGTATACGGTCCTGCATTTAATGGTGGACCGGCTGCTGTGATTTCCGACATGGGAGTTTATCGCTTTGATGAAAACGGAGAAATGTATCTTGATACCGTTCATCCTGGGTTTGCTCCGGAAGATTGCCGGGAAAACTGCAGTTTTGATCTTAACATTTCTCGTTGTAAGGGAGAAACTTTGACTCCGACGTATGTAGAGTTGGATCTGCTTTATAAGGTTATTGATCCGGAAGGCATTATTATGAAGTAGAATTCTAAATGATTCTTCTCAAGTGGGATTAGTTAACCTGATTAAAATTTAACCAAACACTTTTTGCCCGCAATGCATGGCTTTGAATTGCGGGCAAATTGTAATAGTTCCTCCCCCAACGCTCTCGGCGAGTGAACTACTTTGTGATCGAACTATTTTGGACGGACGACTTTGGTTTAGTCGGATACTAAACCAAACGGATTTAGAAAGAGGAGTCCTGAAACTGAGGATCGACTATTGGTAGCAGAACAAGAAAGGAGGATCATCAATGAATGAACTGAAGCAATTTATCCAATTTAAATTGGGTTCTGACGACTATGCAGTGGAAATGGGTTTAGTTCGTGAAATCATTAAACCCGTCAAAGTTAAACCGCTTTTAGGTGCCCCTGAATTTATACAAGGAATTGCTAAAGTACGAGATGGTGTGGTAACGATTGTCGATATTAGAAAGAAATATGCCCTGACTCCTTTTGACGAAGGAGAACCGAGAATTATTATATTTGATTCCGATAAAGACACTGAACAAATCGGATTATGGGTTGACGATGTCGTTGAAATTCTTGAAAGCAACTCCATCGAGCAAGTGCCTCATATTATTTTTCAGGGAACAATTCAAGAAATCATTAAAACGGATGAAGCGATTATACCTGTATTAGATATAAACAAGCTATTTTCGAATGACGTTCTGACCTGGTTAGGTTCCAATGATAACGAAATAACAAATGAAAAGGATTAATGATTAGGAGGTTTGGAAATGTTAGAGGATTTTGTTCAGATCATGCAAATGTTATATGATGCTGACTTTGGTAAGTCGTCTGTTTTACTGTATGACCTTGAAAAATATATAGTAATAAAAGAGGGATCTGTCGTAAAATTTCCCCTTAAGGAGGGTGATAAATTACTTCCAGGTTCTGCTACTCATGAATCAGTTATAACTGGTAAAAAGGTGACAAGGCAAAATGGAGCGGAATTACTTGGCTTTCCTTACTATTCAATAGCTTATCCCTTAACACTAAACGGTGAAGTTATAGGTGGAATTGCCATTGGCTCTTCAGCAGAGAAGGAACACGCACAAGAGAAATTACAAGCTTTAGCCCAAAATCTTTCATCTTCCCTCCAACAAGTATCCGCTGCCATAGAAAATATTGCCGCCTCGGCACAAGTGCTTGCTGATATGGGGCAATCTGTTACAGTATCTTCTCAAAATGTTAATGAGAAAGCACTACAAATGGAAGAAGTCGTTGAATATATTAATTCCGTTGCCAGTGACACAAAGCTTCTTGGACTTAATGCTTCTATAGAGGCTGCGAGAGCCGGGGAGGTTGGACGTGGTTTTGCTGTCGTGGCCTCTGAAATTCGAGCGATGGCGATATCGAGTGCAACTTCTGCCAAAGATATTCGCAAAATTATTGTTGGTATTCAAGAAGTCGTCGGTAGAATGACGAAGGAGCTGGAAAAGTCCGGAGAAAATACACAGGAAGTCTCGGCAGCTATTGAAGAAATTGGTGCTACTGTCGAATCTTTAACGCAATCCGCTATAGAGTTAGCATCATTATCAGAAAAACTATAATTTACCCCGCAAAAGTTTCCACTATCTATTTCTTTTTACGCGCTATCCTAAATATGGCTGACCTTGCTTTGGAGTGAGAGGTTCTATTACGAAGAGTATTTGAATTAGGTTTCTACGGACTCGTAAAATGTTGAATTATCAAATCTGGACAAGTATATAAGGAAACATTACTTTGTTAAAACCTCCTTTTTATGAAGAACTATGAAAAAGGAGGTTTTATCTTTGGAAAATATAGCAACTTTATTAATTAAGGGTAAGTTGAAAACATAAGGTACAGTTTTAACAGGAATTCTAAGCGGTTGGGACACTTGAGAAACGGTTGGTTTGAACACCGGATCTGGAGTTACGAGGTTGGAATGTTTTTAATGATTCTTAAGACATGCTATACTGAATTAACTAAGGGAGGAATAGCAATGCCGAGAAAATTGTGGCTTCTTTCTATCGTGGTATTTATCACAATAATTTTATTTGTCGGTGGATGCCAAACTACTGCTCCGCTTAAAATTGACCTAAAGAAGACCATTTCTGCTGGGCAATTGAAGGAAATGGTTAAAGATAGTTCTAATTATTATCATGTCGGTTTCGACTGGAGATTAGAGCCTAGTGAGGACGTCAAAATGTATATTCCATTATTAAATTATGTGGATCGACAAACAGGCTATAAATTTAGGCTCAGAGTTTTTCCGCATGATACAGATATTGCTCAGGAGATGGTTACAGGTCAGATTCAATTCGCCATTATTGGACCTTTAAGTCTACTCCGTGCTGAAAAATATGGTGTTAAGAGCCTAGTTATTGGTGTTACAGGAAACGGAACCTCCAATTACAGAACCATGTTTGTCACTCAACCTAAGAGTCCCATAAAAACAATTCAAGATTTGCGAGGCCGGATGCTGGCCCTTGGCTCGAGGACTTCGACCCAAGGATATCTAATCCCACGCATCATGTTGGCTCAAGCCAAACTAAGTCTTAGTGATTTGGCCTCCTTCGAATCATTTCAATCCTATGCCGACGCGGCTAATGCTGTTCTAGGCGGAGCTTATGACGCGGCTGCTTTGCCCGATACTTTGGCCGAAAAATTGGCCTCTCAAGGTTTAGTAAAGATTATAGCGATCTCTGATTATTATCCCTCCGGTGGAATAGCAGTGTCTCCTGGATGCAATTCAGCAGTTGTAGCAGCGGTCCAGAAAGCTTTGCTGCGATTTGATCCGCAGGGTAAAGACAGCAAAGGTCTATATAAATGGGATAATTCAGAAATGCCCAAGGGTTTTGGCCCAGTAATTGGGGATCCTTATGCTAGCTACCGTCCATGGGTTAAAGAATTTGGACTTATAAAATAGTCATAATCTGTCTAAAGCGAAAAAGTACTTTGAGGACGAAAAAGGATATAGTATTTAAAGGTTTTTATTTTTGGTCGAGCGAACTGATAGTTCGCTCGGTTTCTTTTTGGTCAGTACTCGTATTTTCCCTAGGTTAAAATCAAAGTAATATCTAAAAATAACTAATATATTTGACAGTTACTCCCATAACTTTTATCGCGTATAATATCAACATAATTAAATTGGCTTTTTACCCGGTGAATGGAACTAAGCAAATTTGCTTTTGTCTGCTGCATAATTCCTCTCGCAGTCAGGCATATGACTGGATTACGTTCACATAAAGGGGGAATTCAGGTGAATCATTCTTTGTATAAGGTGCTTCTTTATATCGATGGGTCAAATCAGTCTTTTTCCGCAGCCGTTTATACCGCCATTTTATTTAAGGAAATTTCCAACATACATTTAACCATTATACAAATAGAGGAATGTATTGGCGGTTCTATGGGGATAGAATATAGTTGGAGAGAATTAAGGCCCAAATACAAAAAGTGTTATTGGGGATGCTCTAAAGAGAAAGAATATTGCTGGAGAGACATATGGCCGGTCCGGCCTAACCCAGACTGGATGAAACTTGTGCTTTCAGAAGCAAATATGGAAACCAGGAACAAGTACGATAGAATACTCGCCAAGACTGATGAAATATTTTCCAGGAGGGGGCTTAATCCCAATCATCAAACATTATACGCTAATATATCCGTTTCCGATAAATCAGATATTGCGAATATGATTATTGATTATGCAACAAAAAATTCATTTCAATTATTGATAATGGGAACACGCGGATTACCGACAATTCAAGGATTGGTTTCCGGTAGTTTAGCACAAATGGTGCGTAGCAAGTCAACTATTCCGGTTTTATTAGTTAAGAAACTTCCTCAAGAATTTATCGATAGTTATTTGTCGGATACTGAACCTTTAATTTCGAATAAAGATCAACTAGTGAAACAATGTTGATTACAGTTAAAACGCCTCCAATAGATTAACCTCCCCTCCACAAAAGGAGGGGAATTTTTTGTGATGGTTATCGAAGATTCCCTTGATAAGCTACTACCTCTGTAGTAAAAATATAAATTCTTTGTCGAAACCATAAAAAATCATTATCAACAGATTCCTGATGGAGTCCTTTAAATGATTTGTCTTAATCCTATTTGAGTGATGCGATAAGCCAAGGAAAATCTAATCTGATTGCGTAGAGGATCAAAAAATAACCGAGATTGTTAAAGAGGAAATTCTTTACCTAGGTATTAACCTAGTTTTACAAGCGATATTACCTATTTGCTCTGTATAATTTTGTTGTTTGGATTAGTTAACTAGGTATAAATATTAATTTTCAGAGAGAAGACCGAATGTAGAATAGATATTTAATATTACCTTAAATATAAATAATTGATAAAATATTTACAAATAATTTAGATTTTAATTGGGACTTTTTCATAGTTGGCATTTTATAATTAATAAAATTACTATTTGCATACCGCATTACAATAACTAGGTAAAATACTTGTTTAATCACTAGGTAAAACACAGTATTAAATAATAAAATTTGACATTATTGATCTGTTTATTCAATAATGTAATTGCGACTATATTGACTTAATTATAACTCGATGTTAATCTCGAATTGTGAGTGGAATCACTAATTAAACACTAAGATTTAACCAAAATATTTAAATTATTTTTTTGAGGGTGTCCTTACCAAGTGATTATCAGGATTTTATTGTAAGGGAAGGAGGTTGATATATAGAACATCCCGTTATATTAGATAAATGAATATTATTCTTTACTTTGAGGAGGATTTATATGGGAGAAAGTATTCCGTTTCACAAGAGAAATGGATATCATTGGTTTGTGGTAGGTACTGTCTGCATAGGTGCATTTATGGCGGCTCTTGATGCTAGTATTATCAATGTTGCTATGCCTACGTTAAGTAAAGGCTTTTCAGTCGGAATGAATACGGTGGAATGGGTTTCTATTGCCTATCTACTTACTTTAACCTCACTATTAACGTTACTAGGTAGTTTATCTGACAGAATAGGGCGAAAACTATTTTATACTGTGGGGTTTGCAATTTTTGGGTTAGGCTCAGGACTATGCGGCATAGCACCCACCATAGCAATTCTGGTAGGTGCAAGAGTACTACAAGCTTTAGGCGCTGCCATGCTTCAGGCTAACTCTATTGCTATCATTACTTCTGCGGTTCCCGCAACGAGCAGGGGCAAAGCAATTGGGATTCAAGGCTCTGCTCAAGCAATAGGATTGTCTATCGGACCAACAGTTGGCGGATTATTGATCGCTAATTTTGGCTGGCGCTTAATCTTTGATGTTAATATTCCTGTAGCAATAATCGGTACGCTCCTTGCTACATTAATTTTGCCCAGGGATATGCCCAATCCTCATACAAATCGATTTGACTATTTAGGGGCTATACTTTTTACCCCTTCTCTTATTCTCTTGGTGCTCATTTTCAAAGACGGTTACAAAATAGGCTGGACTTCCTCTCAGATTATTATCGAGTTTATCGGAGTAATTATCTTTTTAGCGCTCTTTGTCTGGCGTGAAAAGAAATGTACTAATCCTATGATTGATTTAAGATTACTCAAAATTAAGGCATTTACCAGTGGAAATATTTCAGGATTACTTTCATATTCATTGATGTTTGGAGTTCTTTTTCTGATGCCTTTCTATTTGGATTGGATTATGAAGCTCAACTCGTTATATACCGGGCTGATGCTGACAGTGGTTTCGTTAGCAATGTTTGTTATGTCTCCAATGTCCGGGGCTATTGCAGATCGAATTGGTACTAGAATATTAACGAGCTGTGGGATGGCGATTGCCACTTTGGGTTCATTAGTATTAATTACACTTTCCCAAAGGTCTTCAATCGTTATTGACCTAGTTGGGTTGGCTATGGTGGGATTAGGAATGGGAATGTTTACTCCTCCGAATAATAGTTCGGTGATGGGAAGTGCACCGCCGGAACATATTGGCGTCGCGGGGGGGATATTAAACATGTCCAGGTCATTGGGTATGAGCTTGGGAGTGGCTATCGCAGGTACTCTTTATAATAGTGATTTTAATAGTTTTCATCTAATCAAACATACTCTTAACGGGGCACGTATTCTTGCCTTTCATGTAGGGTTTGAGGGTATGGCTCTGCTCGGAATAACCGCCACTTTGATATGTGTTTTCATCTATAATCGTTCAATGCCCAATAAGCTTGATACAAGTGAATACGTCTCATTTCATTAGAAAGGGGTATGGGACATGACAGATGACAGATTTAATGTGCTGCTTTATGTTGGTGGATCTGAACATTCCTTTTCAGCAGCTGTATATGCAGCGACACTTTTAAAACGCCTTCCTAATATTCATCTTACCGTGGTACAGGTTCAAGAAAGTACGGAAGGTTTGTTGGGTTCAGATAACTACCAATGGACTGATATTTGGCCGCTCACTCCTAATGCCGTATGGATGAAGAAGATTTTAAACGAAGCGGATCATGAAACCCAAAAAGAGTATCAGGACATTTTAGATAGAACCAATGAGATATTTTCTCAAAAGGGACTAAATGTTAAACATGAAATTTTGGCAGCACATAACAATATTCTCGACGTTGCTGAAGCCATTATCGATTATGCAGCCAAAAATTCCTTTAAGTTAATTATTATGGGGACCCGTGGACTTTCGGATATCAAAGGATTGGTCTTCGGCAGTTTCGCCCATACGATGCTCAACCGTTCGCCCATTCCTGTCTTATTAATCAAAAAGTTGCCTCAAGAGTTTATTGATAATCTATAATTAGTAATTTTTTGTTTCGATATAGTTACCTTATCATTAAAATATGAGGAGTTTTGAAAAGTCAGTGAATAATTTCTTAGATATTCACTGACTTTAATTCGTCGAACCAGCTATTTATTAGGAAGCAATAAAAACGATGACAATTACATCTCGTGCTGCCCATCGTTATTGTAAGAGATGGATAGTTTGAATCTTTATTGTCAACGCTGCCAGGAACTACAAGCGGCTTAAGCAGATGGCTCACTCAACAAACCCATGCCGTAAAGCATATTGAGCTAGAGCTACCCTGCCCTTGATACCTAATTTCTTCATGATTCTGGCGCAGTGAAAATCCACCGTTTTGGGGCTGATTTTCAGAAGTTCGGCGATCTGCCGGTTGCTGTATCCACGCGCCAACATGACAAGGATCTCGCGTTCTCTCTCTGATAACTGTATAGAGTTTGTCTCCGTACTCTTCTTTCCATCCAGGCAATAATCTGCCAAAATCGTTGAAGTTACGTTGGAATCAAGAAATGATTTCCCCTGATGGACAGCACGAATAGCCATAACCAGTTCATCTGCAGCGGCCCGCTTCAAAACATATCCCTTAGCCCCAATTTTAAGAGCCGGCTGAATATATTCTTTATTTTCATGTTGTGTAAGCAGGATGATTTTAGTTGAGGGTGCAGTCTCAATAATTTGCCTGGCGGAGCTCAGTCCATCAACACCCGGCATGGCAATATCCATCAGGACTACCTCCGGCTGAAGTTCACGGACGAGTGCCAGAGCTTTTGCTCCGTCCTCGGCCTCTCCAACCACTTTGAAGTCTGGTTGCATTTCCAAAAGAACCTTGATACCCGCCCGAAAAATTGTATGATCATCAACCAAGAGGAGTTGAATCAAAGCTATTGTCCTCCTTTGAATGTTCTGTCTGAGTCAATTCTATGGTAACAGTCACGACAGTTCCATTTCCTATCTGTGAACTGATTTCAATGATGCCACCGAATAGACCTGCCCTTTCGCGCATGCCTAAAAGGCCAAGGTGAACCTCTTCATCCGTCGTATTCCATAGTTCATTGCTAATAAATCCTCGCCCATCATCTTTGACCTGCATCGTTAAATAATTGTCTTTTTCGGTTAAAATTAATACAACTTTAGAGGCTTGAGCATGCTTAAAGATATTGCTGATGGCTTCTTGACCTATGCGAAAGAGGGTCGTTTCGATTTCAGCTGAGAAGCGGTGAGTGATTCCCTCCGCCTGCAGATCGAACCCTATCCCTCTGGTTCCTAGGCGCGATTCTGCATACCAGCGCAGGGCCGGGACCAAGCCAAGATCATCAAGGATGGTCGGTCGCAAATCATAGACTATATTGTGTAATTCTTTGACAATTTGTCCGGCCATATTGCGAAGTTGCCCCAAAAAATCTATGCCTTTATTTTGGTCTTTAGGTATGATTTCTTCCGCCGTCTTTAAACCAATGGTGATGGCAGCCAGAGACTGAGTCGTTTCATCGTGCAGCTCTCTGGCAATCCGTTTTCGCTCCTCTTCTTGAGCGGAAATAACCTTAAGCCAGAGTTTGCCTAAAAGTTCTTCCCTCTCACCCAGTTTTTGCGAGAGGAGAGACAGATCTTGATTGCGTCGCTGCAGGGCTTGAATATTCTCCTTAAGATGAGTGGTCATCCTATTAAAGCTGCGAGCTAAGTTTCCTACCTCATCCCGGCTGTTCAGCAGAATTTCACCATCCAGATTTCCTTCACCGATCTGCACTGCCTGCAAGGTCAATGTTTCCAAAGGGCCGGTGATCAAACGACTTAAAATAAGAGCCGCAAGGCTGCCGATGATAATACCCAAGACTGTCATTAAAGCAATTACCCAGGAGATTTTTGACAGTGGAAGGAGTAAGGCGCTCTCGCTTAAACCGATATGCAATTCAATACCATCAAACCCACTGACAAGGGGTACCCCCGTATCTCTTACTAGATTGCCATTCATACTCAGCAGTTTAGTGACGGAGGAACTGCCCTTCGGAAGAGGATCAGCCTGCACTAACCCTGCTGGAAAGCCTTGCTGAAATGTATCTACGACTGTAGCATCGTCTCGGTTTAGAATATAGGCATACACCAGGTAATGATTGCTGTTCAGTTGATTTTCTAAAACACTTTTCACCGTTAATAGTTTACCATCTAGATATTGGTTTGCAACATTACTGACAGTGGTCTCCGCTAAAACAACTCCGTTTTGTTCAATACTTCCGCGTATGGTATTTTTTACAACACCATTGATGGCAACAATCGTTACTAAACCCATAACTGCTACGATACCAGATGTCATATAAATTATTTTACGGCTAAGCCGCATTTGGGATACCTCCTCCAATTACTTTTTCTTTAATTGCTCAGAAGGAACGGTCTTTTTGCATCGTTATTTTTCCTTCTTTTCCTATTTTAAGGATACAGTCAATTTTTCATTATAAGACTTTATTATTAAGCAATTTTATCATGGTATCTTGTAATTCTTCGGGTTGAGCCGTATTTCCTGCAAGTGAGATATTATCTATCGCTTGCACTAAATAAATGAACCTTAAGTGGTGACTAACCCTATGATTTGAGTAAGAGTTTTAAGCAAAAATGCAAATATCCAAAATGTATGTATAATATACAACATCAATAATTCTTTTGTATAACAATAAAAAAATGAAATTGCGAACAAATTTCCTTTTGTCAATGCATGTCATATAATAAGTGATGCCGGTGAATAAACTCTATATATTAGTAAAATAATAATAATTCCTGATTTTATCAGTCTATTATTATTTTCAAGAATCTTCAAACTAGAGAAGGAGGTGGATTACTTTGTTCTAATGAACATTAGGACAAAGTAGAGCATGAAGCAAGGACTTAAAAGGGATCTTGGTTTGCTTGATTTGACGATGATGGGTTTAGGGGCCATCATCGGTTCCGGGTGGCTTTATGCGGCACAAAAGGCAGGTAATCTTGCCGGTCCGGCAGCAATTTTTGCCTGGCTGGGCGGCGGTGTTGCTGTTATGTTTATTGCCTTGGTGTATGCTGAGCTGGGCGCAATGCTTCCCGAATCCGGAGGACTCGTACGTTTTTCTCAATATTCCCATGGAAGTTTCGTTAGTTACATGATGGCTTTTGCACTTATACTTGCCGATTCTACGGTCATCGCCATTGAGGCTGAAGCGGTTGTCCAGTATGCTAGTTACTATATCCCATCTCTCTATAATAATTCTGCCGGTGTTATGACAGCGGGGGGCTGGTTACTGGCAGTCTGCTTAATCGTAATTTTCTTCTTTCTCAATTACCTCAGTGCTAAGGCTTTTGCCAAGAGCAATACAATTATTACGGCTTTGAAATTTTTAACACCTGCTTTAACAGTGATTGTTCTTTTGACTCAGTTTCACAGCGGAAATATGGCAACAGGTGGCTTCGCTCCTTTTGGTGTGCCTGGTGTCTTTGCTGCTATTTCTTCTGGGGGAATTATTTTCTCATATTTTGGCTTCCGCCAAGCAGTCGTTATGGCCGGAGAAGCCAAAAATCCCCAGCGAGATGTTCCCTTGGCGATTGGCTTAGCCATCGGTTTGGGTATTATCCTCTACATTTTGCTCCAAACAGTGTTTATTGGCGCCTTGCCGGGCAGTGAACTGGCGAAAGGCTGGGGGCATATTAATTTCCGTTCTCCTTTTGCCGAGTTGGCGATATTGCTTAACTTTAATTGGCTGGCTGCTATTCTCTTTGCAGATGCGGTCATCTCTCCGGCCGGAACAGGAAATATTTATATGGGAACCACCTCACGTCTGATCATGGCCCAGTCGGAAAATGGTTTCTGGTGGAAGGTCTTCAAGAAAGTCCATGCTAAATCGGGGGTTCCCAGACCTGCTCTTTGGCTAACTCTGGTGCTGGCGGTTGTTTGGACGGCACCTTTCCCTTCATGGGGAAAGCTCGTTGGAGTTGTTTCCGGAGCAGTTGTATTTACTTATATGATAGGCCCCATCAGCCTCGTAGCTTTGCGACGCACTGCCCCCGGACTGCACCGCCCCTTTGTTCTTAAAGGCTTGAATGTGGTAGCAGGAATTGCGTTTATTGTCAGCACTCTGATTATCTATTGGAGCGGCTGGTCTACTGATTCCATTGTGATGCTGGCCAATCTCTTCGGGCTTGTACTTTTTGCCAGTTTTCTGGTCATTCGCCCCGATCTGCGGAAGGACATCGGTAAGCATATTAAAGCCGGGATCTGGCTTGTGGTATACATGTTGTTTATGATTGCCATCAGCTATTTCGGGAGTTCAAAATTCGGAGGCAAGGACTTCCTCAAGTATCCGATGGATCAGCTTGTCGCAATCATTGGAGGTATTATTTTCTACCTCTGGGGAACTGCCAGCGCGTTTGTTACGGATGAGATAGTCGATGTTGTTAAGGAGCAAGAAAAGGAAAGAGCATCCTAAACACTTGTATTATTAACTCCAGCTCAGGTTTTATTTAATAGAAGAAAACAATCGGAACTCTAGAAAACCTTGAATATTACAGCAGCCTTCTGTCGTAAGAGTGAAACTTCGACAGAAGGCTTTCCAATGTCAGGGAAAGGAGGGCGTTGTCTAATAGGTGCACTTTATTATCGGCGGCAACATCAAAGCTTGGTGACTATTAAGGCCATATGATTAAATATTTTTACGGGTTTTTACATGGATTTAATACTACCTTAATAAGAATGTTTTATAATTAAAGCAACCTTTAATATAATAATCAAATCGGATTTTTTGTTAATCTATTAATAATATTTTTAATTTTGCCTATCTAGGTGCAAGTACGATTAGTCAAAGGAGATAGAAGCGTGATGGCTACATTAGCTCCTAACCTTCTCTGATCGAGAGCTAAACTTATTTATCTTCCAATATTTTTAAGCCATTTTCATGGGAAAAGTGGTAAGATAGAGCTGTTACATAGTTTAGTAAATGACCAAAATGTTAAAAATGATGGAGGGGTTAATACAGGTGAGTCTAATTATTAAAGCAATCATTTTAGGTATTGTTGAAGGGATTACCGAATTTTTGCCAGTTTCCTCGACCGGCCATTTAATTATCGTTAATGAATTTATTAACTTTACCGGAAATTTTGCAAAAATGTTTGATGTGATTATCCAACTTGGAGCTATTCTTTCTGTGGTTGTGTATTTTTGGCACAAGCTTTTTCCTTTTGGAAAACATAAATCCAGACTGGAAAAGGCTGAAATTTGGGACATCTGGAAGAAGACGATTGTTGGAGTACTGCCCGCTTTGTTTATTGGAGCAATCTTCGGAAAGCGCATTGAAGACAAATTATTTACGCCCATAGTTGTTGCCTTAGCCTTACTTATTGGCGGTATCATCTTAATTATCATAGAAAGCAAAAACAAAGGCGGAAAAATAAATTCTATAAAACAATTAAGCTTTAAGACAGCCTTGAGCATTGGTTTTATTCAGTGTTTAGCTATGATACCTGGGACTTCAAGATCCGCAGCGACGATTATTGGAGCGATGCTTCTGGGTTCTACGAGACTAGTTGCTGCAGAATTCTCTTTTTTCCTTGCTATTCCCACAATGGTTGCGGCATCAGGATACTCACTTTTAAAAATCGGTTTTGGGCTGACTTCAAATGAGATGTTACTGCTGGCAATTGGTTTTGTGGTCTCGTTTATCGTGGCCTTATTTGTTATCTCAGGTTTTATGAACTATATTTCTAAGAGGGATTTCAAATTATTTGGATATTACCGGATCATATTAGGAATTCTTGTCTTAGTATATTTTAGCTTTTTGAAATAATATAGTATAATTTCTTTTCGCGAAAATTAAAACTAACAGCGCCGGAGTGTAAGCTCCGGCGTTTTACTGTCTTGGATAGGCTGAATATCTCGTACAAAAACGCAAAAATACCATAAAGTTCCTTGACGTATACTTTTGGAACTATTAGAATACTTTTATGGGAAAGTAACTAACTAGTTACATACTTATTAATTGGGGGACACCTTATGGATAACAGAGAAAAAGATTTTAAGAAAATCGATGGGCGAGGACAACGTTCTGAAGAAAGCAGAGGACGGATTTTAAGTTCAGCTACGAGGATTTTCGCAGAGAAGGGGCTTGATGGCGCACGAATCGATGAAATTGCAGAGGATGCGGGAATAAACAAACGAATGCTCTATCATTATTATGGCAGCAAGGAAGACCTATATGTAGAAGTACTACGTTATAACTATGAAAAAATCTATACCTTAAGCAAAAATGCCTTTAACTTAGGAGATGATCCTAAAGAAAATGTTACGAGGGCAGTTCGTGCTTACTTTTACTTTTTGGCTCAGAATGAAGACTTTGTGCGGCTTACCAGCTGGGAAGCACTTAATAGGGGCAGGTTTGCCAAGAAGGTAATTCCTCAATTCTTCGATCTTGTTGAATTAGAGTTTGTTGACATTATTAAGAACGGAATTAAGCGAAATTTTATTAGGCCGGATACGGATATTCGTCAAGTGATTGTAAGTGTGCAGGCTTTGTGTCTTGCTTATTTTAATAGACGCGAGATCGTTCAGCCTCTTTGGCAAGAAGATTTGCTTTCTGAAGAAATGCTGGAAGTAAGACTGCAGCATATATTGGCCCTAATTTTTGACGGAATTTTTAGTCATAAGGAGGAATAGAGAATGATGGATGCATTAGAGAAAATTAATTACAAGAAACTGGGCATTTTTATTTTGTTCATGGGGATTATTGGGGGAAGTTTGTTCATTTTTAACCAATACTTCTACAAACATCAAGTTGCTTTGGCTGATGAGCAACAGAGCCTGACCGCGACGGGCACAATTGAAGCGACAGATGTCATGGCTTCGTTTAAAGTTCCGGGCAAATTGGCAAAAACCTTGGTGGATGAGGGGAGTCAAGTAAAAGCAGGACAGGAAATAGCGTCCTTGGAAAGCGAGGAAATCGGTTCTGATGTTGTGACTGCCCAAGGGGCTTATAGCGCTGCTCTGCAGGATTCTCAAAGAGCTGCTGATGCAGTTCCTTTGACAAAGCAGCAGGTTGACAGCACCATCGCTCAGACTCAAGCTAAAGTAGCCCAAGCAGAAATAGGTGTTAAAGATGCTAAACAATCCTATGACCGGGTTACAGAGCTGTTTAAAGGAGGAGCTGTTCCGCAGAAGACAATGGATGATGCAACCAATGCCTATGATTTGGCAAAAAGCAAGCTTCAGGAAGCTCAAGCCGCTCTTCAACAGGCGTTGTCTGCTCAGAGTAATGTAACAATCGCCCAGGCGCAATATGAGGCAGCTCAGGGCGTGGTTAAACAAGCGAGCGGAGCGGTAGATAAAGCGTCAGCCTATCTTAGCGACACTCATTTGCTGTCTCCGTTGACAGGCTATATTACAAAGAAATACCTTCAGGCTGGTGAAATGTTAAATGCCGGTACTCCTGTTTATGAAATTGCTGATTTAGCGAATCCTTATGTTAATGTTTATATTAGTGAAACTAAAATCGGACGTGTTCATTTAAACCAGGAGGCTGAAGTTACTGTGGATGCCTATCCGAACCGAGTCTTCAAGGGAAAAGTTGTTCTCGTCAATGGAGCCGGAGAATTTGCAGTAAAAAAAGCCATTAATGACCAGTACGAGCATGACATTCAGAGTTTTGAAGTTAAGATTGCTTTGCCAAATCAGGATTTAGCCTTGAAGACAGGAATGACGGCAAAGGTTAAGATCGTAGAGGGGGCTAAGTGAGTATGGGGCCAGTAATTAAGGTGGATAATCTGGTGCAGAAAATTGGCCGTAAACCCCTTTTGCAAGGAATCACTTTTGAAGTTATGGCCGGAGAGTGTTTGGGCATTTTTGGCACTCGGGGAGCAGGGAAGACATCGTTAATTCATAGTTTAGCGGGAGTTGATCGTTTTTCCTCCGGCCGGATTGAAATCCATGGACATAATATAAAGAAGACAGAGAAATTCAAACGCGAGACAGGGCTTGTGACTCAAAAGAATAGTTTATTTCAGGATATGACGGTCGTCGAAAATCTAGATTTTATTGCTGCTCTAAAAAAGGCATCAAAAGCCAATGTACTTGAAATGATTGAACGATTTAATCTCAAGGAATTTCTCTCTAAACCGGTGGCAGTTTTAGATATAGGTGTTCTGCAGAGGCTTTCTTTGGCCTGCGCACTGCTTAACCGGCCGAAATTACTGCTTGTGGATGAACTTATAAAAGATATCGATTTATATTCCCGCAATCTTATCTTGAAAGAGATGGAACAATTTTTAGCAACAGGCGGGACTTGTGTGAGTGCAATTAGTACTTTGACAAATTGTGATTATATAAACAAAGTCGCCTGGTTAGAGGGCGGAACTATAACCCTCTATGATTTGCCAGAAGCCCAAGCGGAATGGGAGAGGCAGGAAGAATATTACGCAGAACAGAGTGGTCGCTGCCATGCTTAAACAATGTCGTGCAGTTTTAGAGCGTGAACTCTTTTATATGTGGCGGGACAAGAGTTTGCGTTATATTTTGCTTGTGGGTCCTTTGCTGGGTATGCTGCTTTTTGCGGGTGTTTATAGCTATCAACGAATAGGTAATATCCCCACGGGGATCGTCGATCTGGATAACAGCCAGGCCAGCAGGCAAGTTGTAAGCGAACTGAAAAATACTCAAAATTTACAGGTGGCAGCCTATTATGACAGTTATGCTCAACTGGAGGAGTCCATTAAAAGGGGAGAGGTTATTGTCGGGGTTGTCATACCCGAAAACTTTGGCAAAAATATTGCCTTGCATCGCCAAACCAAGGTGGCAGTATTTATTGACGGTATGAATATGGCCTATGCTACTAATGCCTCAAGCGCCGTTTTGACGGTGACAAGAACTTATGGGGCCCAAGTGGGAATTCAAACTCTAATTGCCCAGGGAATTCAGGCCAATCAAGCCCAGGAGGCCTATCAGTCCATCGCTTTTCCGGAAGAAGCATGGTTCAACTCTACTTTGAATTACGCTTATTTCACAGTATTAGGTTTTGCCTTAAATGTCTGGCAGCAATGTTTGACCCTCGCTGCCTGTATGACCATCATCGGTGAGAATGGTTTAAGCAGCTGGCTTCAAATTAAAGCTTCCGGGATATCGTCACCAGTACTCTTTTTCTGCAAATCAGTGGTTCACATTGCAGTTTTTATGCTGATTGTTTTGCCTCTGTATTTCTTGGCCTTTGTGGTCTTCAAGCTTCCTTTGGCCTGTGGATGGTTGAACTTATTGTCTTTCACCTTGATTTTTGCCATTGCCTTGCATAGTCTGGGCACGATGATGTCGAGTATTTCCCGAAATGCCGTGAATGCCACTCGCTATGGGATGATTATTGCTTTACCTGCTTTCGTTATTTCGGGTTTTACCTGGCCGCTCGAAGCCATGCCGCAGTGGTTTCAGCATGCAGCTTGGTTCCTTCCTCAAACCTGGTTTTTTCAGGGAATCAATTATTTGACCTTTAAGAATCCGGGTTGGGGATTTATGAGTCATTACTATTTGGTTTTGGGTTTGATGGCTGTTCTTTTTTATAGCGCAGCGGCTTTGCGCCTTATGGCTGAGGACTTCTTACCTAAGGGGGAGATGATGTGAAGCAGATTCTAAACATTGCTTACTATGAAATGAGGCATATTTTAAAGGAGCGGGTTCTTTTCTTAATGATCTTTCTCGTACCGCTTCTCTACGCCTCGTTATTCGGTATCGTCTACGTTTCAGGTATTCTGCAGCATGTTCCTCTTGGGATTGTTGACCTTGATCATTCTAAGGAAAGCCGTGCTGTCGTTTCTGCCTTTGAAAATACTCCGAGTTTCAAAGTCGTGCCGGAAGTGAATACTTATGCGGCTTTGGAAAAAGGTATGAAAACTGGTTTGGTTCGAGCGGGTGTTGTGATTCCTGAAGATTATTCTCAGAAATTATCCCAGCATCAACTCACCCAGATTTTGACCATTTATGATGGATCTAATCTTATCTATGGATTCAATATTCGCAAGTATTTTCAACAAGTGCTCAATACCTTCAGCGCTGATCATACTGCAGCTTATCTCAGTGGTTTAGGCATGACGAAGCAGGAGATCACGAACGTTATGGATACGGTGTCCTACAGCATGGAGATTTGGTACAATCCGACCTTAAGTTATGCCACCTTTATCTATATGGGCTTAGCTCTGATGATTTTCCAGCAGATCGGTTTGCTTGGCATTGGTTTGACGGTGACTCGGGAGAAAGAACAGAATACTTGGGTTCAGTATCTTAGTGCTGCCGTTTCAGCATGGAAGATTTTTATAGGAAAAGCGCTGCCCTATTTTATTGTTAACTTTTTCAACTATGGCTTAGTCATGTGGGTTGCCGTGCGTTTTGTTAATGTGAAGATCGAAGGTTCGGTAGCCCTGATTGTTCTCTTGGGCTTGCTTTTTGACATTATTGTCGTCTCGGCAGGTTTTGTTGTTTCCGTTTATGTTCCCAACTCCTTATTGGCAACGAGATATCTGATGTTAATTTCTGTTCCCATTTTTGTAAGTTCGGGATATTCCTGGCCCAGTACTCATATACCAAAGATTATCAATGAATTAGTTCGTCTTATGCCCTACCCTTGGATGGCTGAAGGGTTTCGTTTGGTTACCATTAAAAATTTAAGCGTATCATATATAATAGATAAGATTATGGTCCTTATTGTTATGGCAGTCATAAGCTTATTTTTCGCCTTGACCTTCTCTAAGAGAAGGAAACCCCCTGTCCGAAGCGGTTTGGCCGTAAATGGTACGATAACTTATCCTGATAAGTCTTCCTTTAGTTCGTAATTTTGAGTTATAAAAAATTACCGTACTCTATTTCATGACTTTGAAGTACTTTTACTCTTTGAGCAAAGGGTAGAGGTACTTTTATTTTAACTTAGATTAGATAAGTCTGCGGGACTCACATTGATTCATAGTGGATATTTTTTTGCAAGACAAAAAGGTTATGCGTTTGTAAACATACCTTTTTAGTGTATTATAAACTATAGTAACTATAAAAAGACGCTGTGAGTTTGGTTCACCGTTAAAGACTGAGAAATTGGGTAATCTAACTTCAGATGAAGTAAGGAAGGGGTTTTAGCTTGACAACGACAACCATAAGAGAACATCCGAATATTCGATGGTTTATCCTCCTGACTGTATCAGTTGGTACCTTTATGTCCACGCTTGATTCAAGTATCGTAAATGTTGCTTTACCGACAATTTCAACTGCTTTAAAAACAGATCTTCAAACATTACAATGGGTTGTAACAGGTTATCTACTGACGATTTCCAGTCTTCTGCCAATTTTCGGACGGTTAGCAGACTTACTTGGGCGTAAACGAATTTTTTCAATGGGTTTTATCCTTTTTACAATCGGTTCGGCTCTTTGCGGCCTTTCAAGCAACGTTTTTATGCTAATAGGCTTTCGTGTCTTTCAAGCTCTTGGGGCATCAATGCTCATGGCCAACTCCCAAGCTATTATTGTCGCAGCTTTTTCGACAAGTGAACGGGGACGAGCCCTCGGATTAACAGGGACGACTGTCGCTCTTGGTTCATTAACCGGTCCGGCTATAGGCGGTTTAATCGTAGGTTTAATTGGTTGGGAATATATCTTCTACATAAATGTTCCTATTGGTATTATCGGATTTATTGTTTCACAAATTATATTGCCTGACGATAAACCGGTTAAGGATCGTGAACCTTTCGATTTCTCAGGCGCCCTTCTCTTTTCTCTAGGGATGGTCGCTCTTCTTTTTGCGATCAACAATGGCGAAGATTATGGATGGTCTTCGGTTCCCATCCTTTTAGGAATTGCAGCGGGCCTTATTCTCCTCATTTCATTCTTTGTGATCGAGCAAAAAGTTAAAGTTCCAATGATTAATCTTTCTCTGTATAAAATTAAGCCATTTGCCATTGGAAATATATCCGGTTTTCTCTCGTTTGTGGCAACATTTTGTAATACTATGCTAATGCCTTTTGTTCTTCAGCACTCTTTCAATTGGACTCCGGAAAAAATCGGGCTTTTGATGGCCACCTATCCAGTGGTCATGGCAATCATTGCTCCGACAAGCGGCTATCTCTCCGATAAAATCGGACCGGTTTTTCTAACGACCGGTGGTCTTCTCATTAACGGCTTAGGCTTATTCTTCCTGGCAACGCTTCAGATCAGTTCCCCATTTTGGTATATTATGATTGGCACGATTCTCATGGGGCTCGGTTCAGGGATGTTTCAGTCACCCAATAACAGCAGTGTTATGGGTGCTGTTCCCAAGCATATGCTGGGCACTGCCGGGGGACTCAATGCTTTGGTGCGTAATGTAGGCATGGTGGTAGGTACAACCCTGGCCGTTTCGGTTTTTGATGCACGCCAAAATAGAATATTGGCTGGGATGACAAAACCAACAATGACTCAGCAAATCGGTGCATCCCTTTCCGCGTATCATACCGTGATGATTATTGGGGGCGTGATTTCGCTCACTGCGGCGTTTCTCTCAATGAGCCGCAAGGGCTATCTTTCAAGTGATCTCAATAAAGCTCATACCTAACGTCCGAGATCATTTACTTTTAACATGATAAATGGTAAATATTGCTAAACCTTCTATTGAAGGGTTCAACAGAGCCGGAACATACACTAAGCGTTCCGGCTTTGTTATACTGCAAAGGCTTTGGATTGTCTATGATGTGAGACGATTGGATTGGAGTTCCGAAGAATAGAAAAAATTGAGAGGAATAAGCATAGTACCAGATACATTATTTTATCTAACTGCATTTTAATATCCCATGACATTGCCTTAATACTCTACTAAAAGGAGGTTGTGGAATGTACAAATTATACTGTAGACTTTACCAATATGTATTTAAAGGAGCTTCCTTGCTTCTGCCTTGGCGGGAACCGCAGTTGCTGGAGGGGAAAAACAGTCTGAACAAGCTTCCCCATATAATAAAAAATCAAGGCATTGAATGTCTCTTAATTGTTACCGACCGGATGATCGCCTCCCTTGGACTTATGGATGGATTTTTAAAAGGTTTGAGTGAGGAGGGGGTAGCTTATATCATCTATAAGGAAACTGTGCCTAATCCAACCATTGATAACATTGAGGAAGCTCTGCAGCTCTATCACTCTAACCATTGCCAGGGGATTGTCGCCTTTGGAGGCGGTTCTTCTATGGATTGTGCCAAAGGGGTAGGAGCTCGTGCAGCAAGGCCTGATAAGATCATTCCCGAAATGAAGGGCCTCTTTAAGGTTAGGAGGAAAATTCCTCCGCTTTTTGCTATACCGACAACATCCGGTACAGGAAGCGAAACCACTATAGCCGCAGTAATAACTGATTCCAGAACTCATGAAAAGTATGCTATCAATGATATGGCGCTGATTCCGCAGACTGCGGTACTGGATCCTTTGCTTACGATTAATTTACCGCCGCATATTACGTCAACGACCGGGATGGATGCTCTGACTCATGCTGTTGAGGCTTACATTGGGAAAAGCAACACCAAGAGGACAAAACATTACAGCAGAGAAGCGGTTTCCTTAATTTTTGAGAACCTATTTCAAGCCTATACCGATGGACAAAATATAGCTGCGCGGGAGAACATGCAGAGGGCTTCATATTTAGCCGGCTTGGCCTTTACTCGTGCTTATGTTGGCAATGTCCATGCGATAGCTCATACACTCGGCGGATTTTACTCGACTCCCCACGGATTAGCAAATGCGGTTGTCTTGCCTTATGTTTTGGAGTATTATGGTAAAAATGTATATAAACCTTTGGCGGAGTTGGCCGATTTAGTTAATCTAAACATCCGTCAAGAGGACAGCAACAAAACTAAGGCTGCTGTCTTTATTGAAACCATTAAAACTCTTAATAAGAATATGGGGATCCCCAGTAAAGTAGATTGTATTGTTGAGAAGGATATTCCGTTAATGGTTGGACGCGCCTTGGCAGAAAGCAACCCGCTTTATCCTGTGCCGAAGATTATGACGAAAGAGGATATGACGAAAATTTATTATTTAATTAAAGAGTAACACCGATATCGAAGGAGAGAGGGGAGGAGTTGAAACCATGAGCATTAAGGAGATCTTAAGTAACCAAAGGAAGTATTTTAATACCGGTCAGACCTTTGCTCTCGATTTCCGTTTAAATGCCTTAAAGACTTTAAAGAAGTCGATACGTGGACATGAGAAGGAAATTTTGAATGCCTTAAAAAGTGACCTGAATAAACCGGCGTTTGAAGCATATGCCACCGAAATCGGGACAGTCTTAGAAGAATTGAATTACGCACTTAAGCATCTGCCACGTTGGCTTAGGCCTAAAAGAGCTGGGACACCCATTCTGCATTTTAAGTCATCTTGCTATACAATTTCCGAACCCTATGGCATTGCTTTGATTATGTCGCCATGGAACTATCCGTTCTATCTGACCCTGGCACCTTTGATCGGTTCCATAGCTGGAGGGAACTGTTCAGTCGTCAAGCCTTCCGCCTATTCGCCGGCGACTTCATCGATAATTGCTCAAATTTTAGGAGAATGTTTTGAGTCGGGGTTTGTTTCGGTGATTGAAGGTGGGAGAGATGCCAATCAGGCGTTGCTCGATGAAACGTTTAATTATATTTTTTTTACCGGCGGGATTTCTGTCGGAAAAACTGTGATGGCTGCGGCTTCCAGAAACCTCACCCCAGTTACCCTGGAACTGGGAGGGAAGAGCCCGTGCATCGTTGATCGAGAGGTAAATATTGATCTTGCTGCCCGTAGAATTGTATGGGGGAAATTTCTAAATGCCGGCCAGACCTGTGTCGCTCCTGATTATCTCTTGGTTCACAGTCAAGTAAAAAAGCAGCTTATCGCAGGCATTCGGGACTATATATTAAAATTCTATGGAAAAACTCCTTGCGAAAACGAAGAATTTCCCAAGATTATTAATGATAAACACTTTAAACGAATTAAAGGATATCTGGATCACGGGGAGGTTATTATTGGAGGACATTATAATGAACAACGTCTGCGAATGGCCCCAACGGTAATTGATCACATAAGTTGGGATGATCCGATTATGCAAGAAGAAATATTTGGACCCATATTACCAATCCTGGAGTACTCGGATATTTCGGAAGTTATTCAATTAGTAAATGCTCGTCCTAAACCCCTTGCTTTGTATTTGTTTACCACAAACAAGGAAGTGGAAAGAAAAATTATTGGACGCATATCTTTCGGCGGAGGGTGTATTAATGATACGATCGTCCACTTAGCGACCTCTGAAATGCCTTTTGGAGGAGTGGGGGAAAGTGGAATGGGCAGCTATCATGGGAAATGGAGCTTTCATACGTTTACCCATACCAAAAGCATTCTTAAGAAGTCCAATCTGATTGATATTAAACTGAGATACCCACCTTATGGGAATAAACTAAGTCTTCTCAAAAAGTTATTTAGAGAATAAAATAAAACCCAAAGCAGATCCAATAGACAAAGGCGTATCATTTCACTAGAGTGAACTGACAACGCCTTTAATGATTAGGAAACAAAGTGGGTATACAATGAGAGGTCAACAAGCTCTGGTACTGCAACTTTTATCAGGAGACTGTTCTTTTAGGAATCAAGAAGTTGTTCAACGATAGATCTTCCTAAAGGGGTGAGTATTTGCCCTCTTCCTTTGCATTCCTTACAGACAAAGAAGATGGGTTCATCGAGTTCTTCCAACGTTGTTGTATCTTTAACGTCTACTAATCCATGACCGTTTAAAACTTCAAAGGCATTAATACAGTTACTGTGCGCTGCCCAAAGTGGGTACCAGTCTGGGTTAACAGTTTTTCCGAGTCCGCTGCATTCGGGGCATTGTTCTTTTAGAGCATCAAGGTTAATCATAGTCAACCTCCTCTCTATTAATATCTTTAATATCATTATACTAAAAAATATCATAAGTAGATATAATTCCAGCATTAATATTTTTGATACCGCTGATCCAAATAGTGAGGGATTCGAGAATAAAAAGTATAAGAGTTAGATCGGATTTATAGAGTAAGCTTAACCGAAAGGTTTGGTTTATAATTAAATTTCAAGATTATTGTTGGTGTTCTTATGAAAAAAATACACTCGGATTAGGTGATTTAGCTTAGTATTTTATAGCCAAGGTATTTTATCCATGTAATCTCCTCGAAGAATGGGCAAGAGTTTAGATTTTAGCGGCTCCTGTACATCTTTTAGTTTAAGATTATCAATATTCAAGATTTCAATTGTGTCCAATTTTAACTGGTCTGCTAGTTCTTTTGCAGTTAGGTTTTGATTTTTACGTAATTCCTTAATGGTTAGTTTCATTAATTTGCCTCCAAAGAACATGACCATTCCTCCGTTTACAATGAATTCTCTGATCTATATTCTGATTCCCAGGTTTCCGAATTTGATTGCTTGAACTAGACCGAAGCCTTAGGCTTATATCTTTTGCAGAGATAATTCAATAAAATAAATATCCTTCTATTTAAATTATTTAAATGGAAGGAATATTAAGGAAAAACGTAGAAGATAATCTATTAAGCTATATCCACATTCCTGCCCTATATTATAGCACGTAAATACAGCTATTTTTGATAAGAGGCAAAGATTGAAAGTGGGGATTGCATAAAGTGGTTTTATCATGGACTATCATGCTGCGACTGGGCTAAAGCCACTCGTTTCCTGATGCAGAGACTATCGATATAGTCTTCTGCATTCCGCATATCCGGATAAAACCTTTGCCTACGGCAAACACTTTATGCAGGGAGAAGAAAAAATGAACGAAGAAGTTGCGATCATTGAAGGTGTGTTCGACCTCCTTTTACCCGAAGTGCCGTCATCTCGACATAGGTGGGGAAGAAAGGTATGGCTTCGTGACATTGAAGTTGGTTCTAAGGGAAAATTAATATTTTTGGAAGATGGAGTCTTCACTGTCACCAGTCTCAGTCGGATAAAAAGTATTAAAAGAACCTCTGAACAATTAGAAATCTACACTAACAGCAGTATCTATAAATTAAGGCTTTTGCCCGGCGAACCCGAGAGTCAGTTCGAATAGAACTCGACGTTGCAGCCTGCCGGGATATTAAAGATACTGCAAGTACAATAAAAACCAGGCAATTAAGCCTGGTTTTAACTGCTTCAATAAATATAACGTTTGCTTGTTCTGCAAGAAGGGCTAATACGTACGAAGACAGTGTCTTCGTTCTCTTGCTTAAGTGTCAACAATCTAGTGGACTAGAATTCCCAAGTCCAGGTAAAATTGTCACCTTGAGATCCTTGAATAATCGAAACATGTATCCAGCTTGAAGGATACTGTGGGCCTCTGCTTTGACGATATCTTGAGGTAGTTCCTGTATTAGTATTCGAACTTATGACATTCGTTGCGAATGATTTTTCATCGGATCCTATTTCTGAAGGGGCAATCAATACATTTCCGGTTTTTGAGACAAGGGCTAAAGGCTGTACATTGCCAATAGAATCAAAAGGCTGTCCGTTGACCGTCGCCGCTTGGTAGGATACTGATCCCATATTTGCCAAAGGATACAATTGACCATTTTGATTAGAAGGATCCTCACTAATCCATTCTGCAGAAGTTCCGATTCCTTGGGCGTAATCTGAATCTAGGGTTACTGGGGGAATTGTCTGAGCCGGAGATTGGCCGTTAACAGTAAAGGTCAAATTCCAGGTTGAACTTGAGTCTGCCGATGGAGAGATGCTTGCATTGATGGTTGAGCCAATCGGAACAGTCATTACATTTTGCGCAGTAGAAGGCAACTGTTCCCAAAATATTTTAGCAACGGGTTGTCCGTTTTCTATTTCTTCAACTGTCCCCATTTGTAACAAATCGTTCGAGGAAACCCCGCCTAAACCGATCCACTGTGCTGCGACAGCATCATCTTGACTCGCACTTATGTTTGGTACTGTCCAGGTACCGGAAACACTTGTATAGCTTTTACCGGCATCAGGAGTATTAATATATCCTGCCCAATTATTGGAGCCTTGTGTATTGGCGGGAAGGTTGGCAACGGCATTGGAACTTTGCGTTTGCGGTTGTTGGTATTCCGGCATGGGTAAATGTTTATGCCTAAAATTCCTGGACATAACGAGATTGGCAGCTAGCTGCTTATTAGCTGGGAGAACTTGTGTCCCATTGACGAGAGAGCAGGTTCCCAATACAACAAATACAGCTAGAGCAATCATTTGAGTCTTCTTTTTAATGGTTATAATTTTCATATTTGGCACTCCCCTCTAGCTTTAGATAACAGAAGTATTGAAACATTGCTTTCTTTAGTTTTCTATTTCTTTGAAAGTTATTTAGCTGGTCACCCCCAAAAGAATAAGGTAAAGAATCTGAGTGTAATATTCTCTGCGAATGCCCGGAATCCTTTCGATTAAATCAATGTTCACAGTTTCTTAAGACAATGTTCACAATAGCTCTCCTCTTTGTAACCGTTTTTGTAAGGGCTGTTGCTATTTGTTCCGCTTTGAGAGAAAATATAATAGAAAAAGAAGTGCCGGCAGGGTTCACATGACGATTATTTGCAGTCCTAATAGTTACTTCAGCAGGGTATATAAGCTAATTCATACTAAGAGAGGTGAATCAGGTGAAACTTATAAAAATTCTTGTTTCGTTAATGGTAATTTTCGCACTTATAGGATGCGGTAGTGCTAAGCCTAAAACATCAACGGCAACCTCCCCTAAAACGAATACTCAACCTCAATCATCTAGTTCGCAAACTCCTGCTTCACAGGGACAAACTGCAGCGGCCGATTCAACACAACTCACTGCGGTTTCATTTAAGTGGATAGGCATAGATAAAGACCAGTTGAGTCCAAGTGACTTAAAAACTGATGGGAAGCCAGACGGGCATTTTCACTTAACGGTCCCGTTTAATCAATCAGTGGCTGTAAAGTCTATATGGATTCGGTATTCTGAATTTGGAAAGTCCTTCAAATGGGGATGGGTATATAATAAAAACCTTTCGGTAGACGGATATATGATGGCAGTATTTGATAAGCTTGGCAAACAAATATTGCCTCAGGCCGATTATGGCTATCGTGTTGATGGTTTAACAGATTTCGATTTATATATTTCGGAACTTAATAATGAAAATGGCCGGGATACTTTTAAGTTTGAAAAAAACCAGACGTTTAATGTAGAACTAGATTATGTAACACAAGATAACCAGGAAAAACAATATACCGGCTCAGTTACGTTAACTGATTTTAAAAGTTAATTTACAACGAATTGTTATTTCTTACTTAAAGAGGTCCTCACGCCTAGGCGTTTTGAGGACCTCTTTTCAATAAAAATAGAGAAGGTAATTAGTTAATCATGTCGAATTAAATATGAGGGAGATATGTAGAATTTCACTGGGTATGGAGTATACTATATAAATTTAATGGGTTCGCAATGGGTTGCAGCTTTTATGAACTAAGGATGTGCAAAGTATGAAGAGAAAGAAAGCATTGGTAGCTACTATACTGACCGTTTTCACCGGAATAGTTCTAGGAGTTATTTTTGGGATGATGTTTTTGAATTATAATAATGCAGCAACGAAAGCTTCTGATGCATCCGCAGGAAAACCTAATGTTCCACCGACAAAAACGGAAACAATGATTAGCCCCTCTGCTGCAAATACTCCTGGATCTGAGTCTTCATCTACATCCTCATCCTCATCATCGCCGGCTCAAAGCTCGCCGATTGAGCAGGAAAAAAGCAGTTCGCCAACCCAAGCTCAAACAACGGCAGCCCATTTGAACGGACCGGTTTCTGATGTTATCTGGTCACTTCCAACAACAGCTTCGGCAGTGTTCATTACTATTGACGACGGGTGGTATCCCGATGAATCCGTGTTGAAGATCATGCACGCGCAGCATATACCCATATCTACTTTTTTAATTGAAGATGCAGCCATGAAGCATCCTGATTTTTGGCGATCCTATGTTGCTGCAGGAGGAGACATCGAGAATCATACAGTGTCTCATCCTGATTTGACGAAAGATACTCCAGAGGAAGTGTTAAGTCAAATCAAAACAGCAGAGAATTATTTAAACTCATTTTCGGGGGCAACACTCTTTCGTCCTCCCTACGGGAAGTATAATCAAACGGTTTGTCAAGCAGCTTATCAAGCGGGAATAAAGCATGTAATCATGTGGAATGCGACGATGGATGAAAGTGGTTTGCAGACATATAATGGAAAACCTCTCGCTCCGGGGAGCATTATTCTGTTACATTGGGATCCAAAGTTGGGTTCACAATTAGAGAAACTTCTGGCTATTTTAGAAAAACAACATTTAGGGGTCGCTTCACTTCCATATGCCTTAAATCATCCCAATAAATTCCCCATAGTTTGGCCAACTGCCGAAGCGGTAAATTAAAGATTTCTGGAAATTCTAACAGGATAAATTATAAAGAAAACTTAGCTGTCGTTCGAAGATACTGTCTTCGCACGAATTAATTCTTTTCAGTATTTAACCGAAGGTTATACTTTCCGATAGTATAAGAAAAGCTTCCTATCTGCTCTGAAATTCTCATGAGCAAGTAGGAAGCTTTTGCAACTCATTAAACGTACCCCCAATATGATTTGCTGTGTCTCTAAAGCCATAAAACTATTTCTCTGAGGAAATATTACAGCTAGTATCGTAACACTTAAGTTTTTGATCGATTGTTTTAAGGTTCTCCCTTAAATCATCCATCTTTTTTAAGACTTCTTGGCGGTGGGCAAGAAACATTTGTCGTCTGATTTCTAAAGTTTCATCCCCTATGAGACACCATTCAATATATTGTTTAATTTGCTTAATGGGCATTCCGGTATTTTTTAAACAACAAATTAATTTTAACCAATCAAGGTCACTGTCCGAGAATTCTCTGTTTCCTGCTTTGCTGCGATCGACAAAGGGCAGCAGTCCTTCTTTATCATAATAGCGAATGGTGTGGGCAGTAAGATCAAATTTTTCAGCTACCTGGCTGATGGTATATCCCATTCGGAAGTCTCCTCCAACGTTAGATTGTGATCAATTCATAGTCCTTACTACCTAAACCCATTTTTACTGCATGATCTATTCCTACTTTCCAATCGGTGGTCGGATTGACATCGGTAAAATGATCCTTATGATTTTTTAGGCTTTTTTCCAGCAGGCTTCCTGCCATGACCGGCTGACCGTTTACCGCATCGGCGCAAGCGACGTCCAAGGCAATGGGATCAAAGGAAGCAAACATGCCAACATTCGGGACAATGGGAATGTCGTTTTCGGCGTGACAGTCGCAGAACGGAGATACATCAATAACCAAACTAATGTGAAAGTGAGGTCGTTCATGCAGCACAGCCCATGTGTATTCGGCCATTTTTTTATTTAAGATGTCATTGGATTCATCCCAGGCAGGGACAATAGCCCCAGTTGGGCAAACTCCAATACAACGGCCGCAGCCAACGCATTTATCGTGATTGATCGAAGCTTTACGGTCTGTTATGGTGATGGCGCTATGGGCACAAATTTTAGTACACATGCCGCAGCCGACACACTGTTCTTGGGAAACTTGGGGCTTGCCGCTGCTGTGCATTTCCATCTTTCCTGCACGGGACCCGCAGCCCATGCCGATATTCTTTATCGCTCCGCCAAAACCGGTAAGCTCATGCCCTTTGAAATGGTTTAAAGAAATTATGATATCGGCATCCATAACAGCCTGACCGATTTTTGCTTCTTTAACGTACTCGCCGCCCTCAACAGGAACTAAAGCTTCGTCCGTCCCTTTTAATCCATCGCCGATGAGGATGTGACAGCCGGTGGAAAAAGGGGAATATCCATTGACATAAGCGGACTCTAAATGGTCAAGTGCGTTTTTTCTGCCTCCTACGTATAATGTATTACAATCTGTTAGAAATGGCTTGCCACCCAGGTCTTTAACGATATCTGCGATAGTTTTAGCGTAATTTGGGCGTAAATACGCCAGATTGCCAGGCTCGCCAAAATGAATTTTGATGGCGACGAACTTTTTATCAAAGTCAATCCCTTGAATCCCTGCTGTTTTAACTAGGCGGCTTAATTTCTGCGGCAAATTTTCGTTCATTGTTGTGTGCATGTTGGTAAAATAGACTTTTGATTTTTCCATATCATGATACCTCCAAAATCTAAAGTATGTTGCTTTATAAAAACACTGGTTTAGTTTAATGAAACTCCGTTCTTATCAATGAGCTGTAAAAGAGTTCATAGAGATAGGAGCATAATTACCTTAATAGGATAAACCTTAGAGTACACTTTAAGTCAAGGGGAAACTTAGCAAAAAGTATGCAAAAAGTATTGTTGCAATTTTAGCAAACTGGATCTTTTAATTTCTTCATGATTTACGTATAATTCTTCGCCTTATCAGATTTTCTACGTTATCCCCAGCTAAGATCCTTCTTCTATAAGTAAGTTCTATCAGTAAGGGTTTCTTTTATTAGCTTGAGCTGAACGAGTTCACTTCCCGAAATCGGCTTCGGTGTCAGTGTCATTAAACTTTATAGTTTTGCTTTGCAGATCCTTGCCGGCAATGGTCTTTTGAAAAATTGCTCGTACCCCCTCGATATGGACTTCCGGGTCCTTTAAAGAGGGGCTATAGTGAGTAAGCCAGAGTTCGTTCACGTTTCCTCTTTTAGCCAGCAAGGCAGCTTCAGAAAACGTCATGTGTTTATTTTGTCTTGCCTTTTCTAATTCGTCATTTTTGCCGTACATTCCTTCACAGATAAATAGATCAGCTCCAGAGATAAATTCTTCTAAATCTTCTGTTGGTCGCGTATCGGTACAATAGCAAACTTTGATTCCTTTTCTTAAAGGCCCCAGAACCATGTCCGGGCGAATTGTCTTATTTTCCAAAGTTACCGAAATCCCTCGCTGAAGGTCCTTCCAATATTGAATAGGAATATTGAGTCCCTTGGCGCGTCCGGCATTAAATCTCCTGTTCCTAGGCAGTTCAAAAGAATAGGCTAGGCAGGGCAAGGAATGATCTGCCGGTAAGCTGTTGATATTGATATTATGCAGAGATGTACTGTCGCCATTAATATCCGACAACTCAATTAATTCTAATTCATAAGGCAGCTGGGGTGAAATAACCGTTAACCCATCAACCACTTGTTTTAGACCAGGCGGTCCTATCAAGGTTAAAACTTCTACTTTTCCCGAATTAGCAATTGTCAAAAGTAAGCCGGGCAAACCGGCTATATGGTCTGCATGATAATGAGTCAATAGAATGGCTTCAATGGCTTTAAAACCCCAGGCAGCCATTCTTAACGGGATTTGAGTTCCTTCGCCACAATCTACAAGGATCATTTTCCCGTTACATTTTATTAAAAGAGATGACAGCCATCTGCCGGGAATCGGCATCATGCCGCCTGTTCCTAATAAACAGACATCAAACATTATGTTCTCTCCCACAGTAACATTTAGGTAGTTTACGCTCCTAGACAGAAGGATTTTCGCAAGAGTTCAATATTAATTCTCCCGGCGTGAAAGGAATTACCGCTGGTCATATTGTTAAGCCAGACTTCCGCCGGACTGAAAATAAAGGGATCCAGATTATAAAAATTTCCCTGACATTTTAATACTTCTTCAAAAGCTTGATCATCATCCTGAGATAGATTTGAAGGGACTTGTTGAGCGATGGATTTTAAGTTCTTATCTTCATCCTGAAGGTTGAATAAAACCGTCGAGCCATAAAGAATAGCTGCATTTGTCCTCGCCAGGGCTTGAAGATTGTCTCCCGTTACAGGGGGAACGGGACAAGTGCTCAATCCCGAACTAATCTTTCCTAAATCATAACCTAGCAGCATCAATTTTGACAGTCCCGTTTCCAGGGCTCTGGCGCTCACTTGAACAGAACCTACTAAGGAAGCCGTTGGAGCAACTAGAATATATAAGCTTGTGGGAACGCAGCGGCAACCTTCGATAATTTGACTTATTGCATCATCGGTCGGTAGAGTTTCGCTTTCCAAGCAAATAATTGCAGTTTCGGATTCATCATGGTACCCTAACTTTTCAAAAATGTCACCTTCATGAAGAATAGAACGTATGGGTCCGGAACCCATAACAACTTTATTGCCATTTTTTATGGGCCATCCTGCATATTGAGATGCCAAACAAGCCCTAAGAGGCTGATCAGTTCTAACTTCGACCGATGGCCAATGGAAATTCAAACGATCAGACCAATGCAAATCTACCCTAGCCAGTCCGCCTAAGCATGCCGAAGCGAATAATATTCCTGCCTCCCAACCTCCTGGGACTTGGACACCACAGTCGATAACAGTTACGCCGTGTCGTTTAGCCACACAGGTCCTAAGTTGCCGACTGCGGTTTGCGAGTTGCTCAACGTAAGGAAAGGCTTGGCAATTTGGGCTAAGTTCTGGCAGCTGATTTGAAGGTAATCGCATAACTTCCCCTTTATCAAAAGTTTTAAATGCAAAGAGTTTTTCGAGGTCAAATTAATTTTAAGTATTCCCTATTGATTCCTAAATACATACATATTAAACCGGGTACTCCAGGTAGGAGCTTTTCGGACAATAATATTATATAATTATAAGAATATTGCTTCAAAAAGGGCAAAGCGTTCAAAGAGATTTAGGAAGCTATCAGGGCCTAGACTACTTGAACTATCGACAAAAACCTATTATAATTTACTTGTCAGCTAATCTTCAATGTAGTAGATTAGGTAGCAAAGAAGCTATAATTCTCGGTCATCATCGGGATATATAACTTCTCTTTTTTGTTTATTTGGAAAACTTATGAAGTTGAGTTATTTTTTATATCCGAAAGTACAACCTTTGGTTGTATACTGAAAGAAGAGCCTATTCGTGCGAAGACAGTTTTCAAGCGCTGGCTGAGTTTTATTTACATAATTGTCTTGGTATTTGCTATATAACTTATAATTATTCTTCTATATTAAAAACTTCACAATTTAGTTGACAAATTTGCATACTAACTCAATTTTGGTTGCATTGCCTCGGCATTTTTAGAATAGAAATATAGAAATAAACCATTTAGCGAAGTCTACTGAATTATTCGCAAAAATAAGAAGCAAACACATGGCAATGCAGCTTTGTTTTTGTGAATTTAATTATCAAATCGGGAAGAGGGGATGAAAAACCATCATTTTAAGTGAAAAATTAAAGAAAGATAAGTGGAGGAAAGAGAATGAAATTAACTAAAAAAATCAGTATATCTACGCTAGTTTTTGTCATGATATTGACCCTGTTACTCAGCGGCTGCTCCCAAAGCAGTAAGCCGGCAGCAACTTCGGACCAAGGAAGCAGTCAGTCCGCAACTCAGAAAATTAAAGTTGCCTTTGTTTACGTTGGACCAGTGGGTGACTTTGGTTATACTTATGCACAGGACCAAGGCAGGAAATACCTGGAATCCCACATGAAAAACGTCGAGACAACCTATGTTGAAAACATTCCGGAAACTGCTGACTGTGAACGTACGTTCACAGATCTTGCTCAGAAGGGTTACAATATTATTTTTGGTACCAGCTATGGTTACATGGATTACATGAAAGATGTATCCAAAAAATTCCCCAATGTTGTCTTTGAACATTGCAGTGGTTACAAAACAACAGACAATTTAGGAACATATTTCAATCGTGACTATCAAGCCCGCTATTTAACCGGTATGGTAGCAGGAAAATACACAAAGAGCAATATTCTCGGCTTCCTGGCACCGTTCGGTACCCCTGAAGTCATCCGTAATATCGATGCTTTCACTCTCGGTGCTCAATCAGTAAACCCAAAAGTTCAAGTCAAAGTAGTCTGGACAAATTCCTGGAATGATCCGGCAACAGAGAAAACAGCAGCTAATAGTTTGATTGATGCAGGTGCTGACGTTCTGGCTATGCACGTTGACTCCCCATCCTTCGCTCAAACTGCCCAGGACAGAGGTGTGCTGGCAATCGGCCACGATTCCGATATGTCCAAATTTGCCCCTAATTCTATCCTCGTAGGTGACGTTTCCAATTGGGGCCCATACTTTGTTCAAGTTGTTAAGGATGTTATGAACAAAACCTGGAAGTCAACTCAATACTTTGGCGGAATTAAAGACGGTGGTATTATCGATATAACGCCTTTTAGTTCCAAAGTCGATAAAGATTTCCAAGCAACTGTCATTGCTAAACGACAAGACATTATCGATGGTAAATTTGTTCCCTTCACAGGGCCGGTTTACGATCAAAACGGCAACTTAAAGATTAAAGACGGTGATAAAGCCACAGATGAGATGCTCCTTTCCATCAACTGGTTTGTCAAAGGCGTTGTGGGATCGATTCCCAAATCGTAATCGGTTATAACAGAAGGATGATGTTATCCGCAAACCGGCGAGTCTCTCGCCGGTTTGCGATAATGTTGAAAGGGTGAGAGCGATGGGGAATACACCCATGGTGGAAATGCGCAATATTACGAAAGAGTTCCCGGGTATCTTGGCAAATGATCAAGTTTCTCTAGTTGTTAACCAAGGTGAAATTCACGCTCTGCTTGGTGAGAATGGAGCGGGGAAAAGTACGCTGATGAGCGTACTGACGGGGTTGTACCGGCCCGATGGGGGCGAAATATATATTGAAGGAAAGAATGTTGAATTTTCTTCGCCTAAAGATGCTGTCAATAGGGGCATCGGTATGGTCCATCAGCATTTTAAGCTTGTCCAGCCCTTTACAGTGGCTGAAAATATCATGCTGAGTATTAAAGGTTTGAAACAAATATACAATCTTAAAGAGATCCAAAAGCAAATTATTGAGCAATCGGAGGCTTTTGGACTTTCCATTGACCCCAAGGCGAAAATTTGGCAGCTTTCCGTTGGTGAACAGCAAAGGGTAGAAATTATTAAATTATTGCTTTTAGGGGCTAAATTCTTAATTCTCGATGAACCAACAGCCGTATTGACACCACAGGAAGCCAAGGCGCTCTATAGTACCCTGCAAAAGATGGCCGAAAGCGGCAAATCTATCGTCATTATCTCTCATAAAATGAACGAGGTTATGGAAAATACGGATTCTATCACTGTCCTCCGGGACGGGAGATCTATTGGTACTGTTCAAACGAAAAATACCACTGAAAAAGAACTTGCTAAAATGATGGTTGGCAGAGATATTTCTTCCGCAACCGCTAAGACGTTGTCTTTGAAAACGGATAAGCTTATGACGTTGGCTAATATTTCAGCCTTAGGGGACAATGGCTTATTAAAATTGAAAAATATTTCAATGGATATATATAAAGGAGAAATCCTCGGTATAGCCGGCGTTGACGGTAACGGGCAGAAAGAACTGGCGGAAACGGTGGCAGGCCTGCGTTCTGCAAAGCAAGGAACTATCTCTTTCTGCGGTAAGGACTGTACAAAATCAGGCCGCAAAAAGCGTATTGACCTTGGCATCAGTTATGTACCGGAGGATCGTATGACTACCGGTCTGGTAACGGATCTCAACGCTCATGAAAATGTAGCCCTTAAAAGCTATCGCAAGTATCCCGGTGCTTTTATCTCCTGGGATAAAGTTAAAAACGATTGCGAACAGTTAATTAAAAAATTCGATGTTAGGTTAGCGAGCATGACCAATCCCGTCAAAATGATGTCGGGCGGAAATATCCAGAAACTCCTTTTGGCACGGGAAATTGATTCTGATCCAAAATTGATTATTGCTGTGTATCCCATGCGCGGTCTTGACATCGGTGCCACGGATTATGTGAGACGTTTGCTGATAGGTGAGAGTGAAAAAGGTAAGACCGTGCTCCTTATTTCGGAAGACTTGGAAGATATCCTTTCCATGACGGATCGCATCATGGTAATGCACGAAGGGGAGATCATGGGCGTCGTTAAGCCGAATGAAACATCACGTGAAGAAATAGGTCTGATGATGGCCGGCAAAAGAAAGGTAGATCTTCATGAAGCGTAAAACGATGGGAAATTGGGAGATTAGAAAAACAAATACAAGTTCAGGGGGAAAGAAGGTTGTCATCTCTGTAACTTCCATCATCTTGGGTTTAATCTTTGCAGGTCTTTTTGTGCTGATCACCGGGAAAAACCCCTTGGAGCTTTATAGCGAAATATTCCAATCTTCGGTAGGTTCTATCTATGGCTTAAGTGAAACTATTGTAGAAATGATTCCCCTTGCCTTATGCTCCCTGGGGGTTTCTCTGGCTTTCCGGATGCAATTATGGAATATCGGAGCGGAAGGCCAATTTTACATGGGAGCTTTCGGTGCTACCTATTTCGCTCTCTTTTTTCCGTCTCTGCCTAAACTAGTGCTTCTTCCCTTGATGCTGATCGCAGGGTTTATTTGCGGAGGACTATGGAGCTTAATTCCGGCTTTACCGAAAGCCTTTTGGAATGTTAATGAAACCATCAGCTCACTCTTGCTAAACTATGTTGCTTATCTTTGGATTGCCTATCTTGTATATGGTCCGTGGAAGGATCCGAAAGGAAATAACTTTCCCCTTACCAAACAGTTTTCGGAAAGTGGTACGATTCCTGTTTTTGGAAACACTCGGATCAGTTTTGCTTTTTTCTTGATGCTTATCATCGCGGTTGTCCTGTTTTTCATTCTTAAATATTCCAAATGGGGATATGAGATACGTGTCAGTGGTTCAAGCCGCAAAGCGGCCGATTATGCGGGGATGAGTTATATTAAAAACGTTTTAATGGTTATGTTTTTAAGCGGAGCCATATCGGGAATCGCCGGAATGGCTGAGGTTTCAGGCGTCCTTCACCGCCTCCAACAGACCATTTCTCCGGGTTATGGTTATACGGCCATACTTATAGCCTTGTTGGCGCGTCTAAATCCCATTAGTATTCTCCTTGTATCCTTTTTGATGGGCGGATTGCTGGTAGGGGGTTATAGTTTGCAGACCTCCGGATTCCCTTCCAGTATGGTTTCTATGTTTCAGGGTTCGATTCTATTCTTCGTGCTGGCTGGGGAGATGTTTAATAATTATCGTTTAGTAAGAAAGAAGGCATGATGGTATGGATCTTAACTATTTAATCGCCATCCTTGCTTCCGGGGTCGTTGCCGGCACTCCGATTTTGTATGCTTCTTTGGGTGAGGTTATCACTGAGCGGGCCGGCATTTTGAATCTGGGTGTTGAAGGTATGATGCTCGTGGGGGCAGTAAGTGCTTTTTATGTAGGGACGTTTGCTCAGAATAAATGGCTGGGTTTATTAGTGGCAATCATTGCGGGTGGACTTATGGCTCTGATTCATGCGGTGATAACGATTGTTTTTCGGGCCAATCAAGTGGCGAGCGGCTTAGCTTTAACGATTTTTGGCACGGGCTTATCTGCTTTTCTTGGTCGAACGCTCGTCGGAATTCCACCGACATCTACCTTCAAGGCCGTTGCTGTACCGGTACTTTCTCAAGTTCCCATCATCGGCAAAATTCTCTTTAACCAAGACCTGCTGGTTTACCTAAGCGTAATTCTTGTCATTATACTTTGGTTTATCTTTTATAAGACAAAAGCCGGTCTTCTCCTTAGAGCGGCAGGGGAGAATCCGTCGGCGGTCGATGCCATGGGACATAATATTTTTCTGGTTCGCTATGCGGCAGTGATTATAGGAGGCATGTTTGCCGGTGCCGGGGGAGCCTATCTATCTCTGGCCTATTCTCCTTCCTGGGTTGAAAACATGTCGGCAGGCCGAGGCTGGATTGCTGTAGCCCTGGTTATCTTTGCTGTCTGGGATCCTGTCCGTGCTTTGCTTGGAGCCTGGCTGTTTGGTGTTATCGCTTCACTGGGCTTACATCTTCAAGCTCTTGGAGTGATGATTCCGTCCTATTTTTTGCAGATGCTTCCTTATATTTTTACGTTTATAGTTTTGGTAATTACGACGAGAGAAACAAAAACCAGGCGTTCAGGGACTCCGGCCGCCTTGGGAATTCCTTATTCGCGTGAGGAACGCTGATAGAGATATATTGTTATCGGCTAGGGGTTTTCGGCAAAGCTGTCCACAGGACACTTTCGTCACCGAAGCCCCGATATTCGCCTTTAGCTGAACGAGTTCACTATCGAACTAAGTTAACACTAACGTACTAAACGGATCAGGAGACGAGCTAACAAGAAAGTTTGCTCGTCTCCTTTTTTCTTAATTATTTCGTAAATATTTTTAAGAACTTTGTAAAAAAGAAGGGGACTAAAAAGTGTATTGTATTAATAACCAGATAAAAAGACAAGCATGTGAGAATGACAATGTGGAAAATAAATCCCCAACTGAGAACAATTTGATTTACAATAAAAGAGCAGGCAACAGAAGAACCTGCCAATAGCTGATAAATGGAGTGGTCTGATGAACGAGAAGAAGACGAAAATACTAGTCGTTGAAGATGAAGAATCTATCAGGCGCTTTATTACACTTAACCTATTTGCAGCCGGATATCAGGTTGATGAAGCAATTACCGGTGAAGAAGCTCTCCCCAAACTGAAGACCTTCTGTCCTGAGGTTGTCGTTCTTGATCTCATGCTGCCTGGTATTGGCGGCTTGGAAGTTTGTCAACAGATTCGTGTATCTGCACCGGAAACATTGGTAATTATCCTGACGGCGAAAGGCCAGGATACTGACAAGATTTTAGGCTTGGAACTTGGTGCTGATGATTATATGGTGAAACCATTTAATCCCTTTGAATTAATTGCTCGAATCAAAGCAGTACTTCGAAGGCGGGTTATACCCAAAGAGACAAAACAAGTTATAACCTGTGGTGAACTGTGCTTAGATATCACTTCTAACAAATTTTTCAAACAGGAGATTGAGATTGAACTGACTCCTACAGAATTTTCATTATTAAAAGTATTTATGGAAAACCCAGAGAAGGCGCTTAAGCGCAACGAGATGCTAAATGCTGTCTGGGGAGAAGATTATTTCGGTGATACTAAAACACTGGATGTGCATATCAGGCGTTTGCGGGAGAAAATAGAGGATAATCCTTCACAGCCTGCGTACATTAAGACTGTCTGGGGGTCCGGGTACCGATGGCAGCGGGAGTCTTAAGATGAGTGGGATAAGAGCAAGACTCACGGCCAATTTTATGATGGTCATTATTATTACGGTTTTAATTTTGGAACTGCTTCTTATTTATACTGTTCAGCGCAATTACTATGGTAGTTTGGAAGGAAGTCTTACCAATCAGATCAAAATTTCCGCTGATTTATATGCCAAATATTTTTCTGACACTTCCCTGAAAGAAAATGTCCTTTATAACGTAGATGCCTTCTGGAATCAGAGTAATGCAGAGGTTGAGATTGTTGACAAAGACGGCAATATCGTTATGGATTCCCAGGGGACGATTCCTTCTGAGAAGGCTGTTTTCAGCGATATACATGATGCCTTAACGGGTAAAACCGGGAAATGGATTGGAACCTTAAGCGGACAAAAAGTTATGGCTGTTGCCTACCCTTTAAAGGCCAAAGATCAAATCGTGGGTGCCTTGCGATTTATCAGCTCGTTACGTGCAGTAGATCAAGATATACAAAATACGGCGGTTATTTTCATTGCTATTGGCATTATTGTCATCGTTATAGTGGGGTTAATCAGTATCTTCCTAGCGAATACTATTATAGTGCCGTTGCAAGAAGTGACTGAAGCTGCTCAAGAAATGGCTGCAGGCAACTTTCAAGCGCGGAGTCATAAAACTCATGACGATGAAATTGGCAAGCTTTCAGACACCTTGAATTATATGGCTGATGAAATTGTTAAGAAGGAACAGTTAAAAAATGACTTTATTTCTTCCGTGTCTCATGAACTTCGTACTCCGTTAACCTCAATTTTGGGCTGGGCGATTACCCTGCAAAATGAAAAATTTCAGAAGAAAGAAACTCTCAATGATGGCTTAAGTATTATTGCTAAAGAGAGTGAACGTTTAACACATATGGTGGAAGAACTCCTAGATTTTTCTAAATTTGTGTCGGGGCGAATCAAACTGCAGAATGAGGAAATTGATCTGGGAAATCTCATGGAATATATTCATAAACAGTTGACTCCTAGAGCTGTGCGGGAGAATATTTGCTTCACAGTACAATATCCGGAAAATTTACCAAGGATACTGGCAGATGCCAACCGTTTGAAACAGTTGTTTATTAATATTATAGATAATGCGTTTAACTTTAATTCCCCGGGAGGATGGATTGCTTTTCAAGCTAAAGTTCTGGAAAAAGAATTAGAAATTTCAATTTCTGACAATGGATGCGGAATCCGTGCAGATGAACTGCCAATGGTCAAAGAGAAATTTTATAAAGGGAAGAGCTCTCGTTCTAAAAATGGGATTGGGTTGTCAATTTGTGAGGAGATTGTCAGTCTCATGGGGGGCAAATTAGAAATCGAGAGTGTTGTCAATCAAGGAACAAAGGTTATTGTCACCCTGCCAAAAGGGGTGAACCTGAATGGTTAAACTATTTAAGCTTTTTAAGCTTCTGCTGATGGTGTTTTTGCTTCTCTTGCTTGGTGGATGTACAAAGATGTCTTGGACAACTGCGGGGAAGATTGTTCCGCCAATCAGTAATATATGCCCTCTGGAAGGAAAATGGATTGTGCTCCAAGACTTGAGTGCCGGCGGGCAGAGTGGGAGGAAAGAAGAAAATTGGGTTGGCAACACTGCTCAATTCACCCGTGATGTTGCTATACTTGGAGATTATGTCTGGAACAGTCCTTCCTATAAGATCAAAAAAGTAAATGCTACAAATTATTTGATGACTAAATATCTGATGCTGCCAAGCAGCTTAGTTCCAGATAATAAGATAGTTGAGGTAACCACAGTATCAACGTCTGAGAGTTTTTTAGGAGAATTTATAAGAATTAATGATTCAAAACTAATAGCCTTAGTGCAAAATAAAGTTTTGCTTCTGCAAAAAGTATCGGATCAAGCAGATAATTCGTTAATCGTCATGAATCCTAATGGCCCTAATCTAAAACAATCGAGTAAGTCGGCAATATCTGGCGTGTTATTAGGATTGAAAATTCCTGAAGGTAATGATGAAACTTATCAGACTCTCTGGTTAGCGGCCAGTGCTAAAAAACTTCATCCGGTATTGATGGGACCCAACATTTTTTTCCCCAGGAGTAGTGGGTTCTGGGTGCTACAAGCACAAAAAGTAATCACTGGAGCTTTAAAAGACGATGAATTATCGGCACACGACATTTCGACAAAGATCTTGGAAAACCAATCAAAAACTATGAAAACGAACAAATCGGTTGTTTCCGAGAAAAACCAGCAAAGAATTATCGATTATGTAGGTAATGATTACGTTACCATAGAAAATAAAATTGATGGTGTCGATCAATTGCAAGTATTACCTGTCGACAAAATCTCAGCTCAGGAAGGTGTTAAAATATCTGACTTGCTGGAAAATGGCGGTTCGAACGTTTATAACAATGCTAGAGCGCAAGTCCTTCAAGCCTTAAAAAACGAAGGAATTTTGCCAAAGGATAATGACCGGAGTGGAGAGAATTTTGGACTGGCCCGCAAAAATGGGCATTGGTATCTCCAGGGAAGGGTAAACTATCAATATGAAGGATCCCCCCGTTACATAGACTATAATGTCAATCTGATCCCGCCTGCTAAAATGATTTCCTACGATACTTTGTGTCTGAGCTGGCAAAATATCAAAGACCGAATACCCGATGCAACGGATGCGTTTACTTCACCTAATCGGGACATCGCCTTAATTACAACCAAAACTGAGCTATATGTCTATGGAATAACTAACGACCGGTTAGATCGCGAACCCCTGACTGACCTAAAATTGAAAGAAGGGGAGGCAGTGATTATGTCTGAATGGGCTACCGGATCTTATGTTGATAATTGGGAGAAGGCTTTCCTGGCATATGGAGCTCAAAGATTTAACTAAACTTGACGTGATAATTAAAACGACATTGGCCATTGGCAGAAACTAAAATGGGAAGGTATAAAAGAGATGAGTTTTGATTTTTTTCTTACGGCCTCAGTCTTTTCAGTTTTAGGTTATGGTTTATGTTATATTACTATGGCTCATAAAAAAGAAATTAGTAAAGAATAACCTTTAGCTTAGTTAGCCGGAAATCCTAAAGGGATATCTGGCTAATTCTGTTGCTATACTATCGGAAATCCAAGCAGAGCAGTATCTCTTGGCAGGCCTCAAGAAAAACGTACCAAAGCTTTTCTAGCGGGAAAATCATTGGAGCTGATTCAGAAATGCGAAGAACCGAGCAATTGCTCGGTTCTTGACAAGTCGCTATTTTTAAAAATAGCTTGGAGATTAAGTTGTTGTTTTATTCCCAGGAAGGTTACGCTCGGCCAATTCAATAGCCATTTTCACCATATTCCCACAGTCCCTTGAAGAAACTCCTCCGAAACCTTCTTGGTGAAGGGTTCCAGCAAAACCTAACTCTTGAGCGATTTGCTCTTTTAACTGATAAGACATCATGCTCTTGCGTCGTCTTGACATGTGGAATCCTCCCTTCATGTGGTAGTTTCAACATCTATTTGACGAAAGCATTGATAGTATATGATTTTACAGCCATGATATGTATTTATAAACTTTAATTCTATTGGCTAATTTGGCAAAAAGTGATGGCATTTATATGGTATTTAAATAAAAAGAAGATATAATTAAATAAGCAAATTTTACTATTTTTGGAACATGTATTGATGACTACCATAATGATTAGGTAATTTAAGTACGAAAAGTTATCCGGAAAACAGACAACTATTGGTAAGCGTTGGAGAAAGAAGGAGCAGGAGTATGGTTAATTATTCGGCAGCTCAGCAATTGGCGCTGGAAAAGTTTAGAGCAAGCTCTATTGAAGAGATCGCTCACTATTCTGGTTATCCTCGTGGTGACAACACTCTTTTTATTCCTTTTTTAGGGGAGCAATACACTCTGGACTATCCAAGCGCAATTTTCAAGTCCGTTGATAGTTCATCCCGGAAAGAATTGCCTGTACCCACTCAAATATTAATCCTGCATTATCTGACAAATATTTCTGAGGATAAAGAAACAGGTTCTTTGATATCGTTCAAAGAGTTGCCAGGAGGAAATATCTACATTCAGCCCTTTACTCACAGGGCCATCGATCCACTGGTCAGATCTTTCGGTGTTAATCCGGATAAACTGCAAGAAGTGGTCAGCCATTTAGGAGGAAATACAAATGGACATGGAGATGTGGGAATGACCCTTAGAGTTTTTCCACGTGTGCCGGTTGCATTAATTCTCTGGAGGGAAGATGATGAATTTCCGGCTTCGGGAACTATTCTCTTTGATTCTTCGGCACCTTCGATTTTACCAACAGAAGATTACGCTGTACTGGCCAGCACTGTTGTTTGGAGACTAAAAGAGATAAGTGCTAGTTTGTGAACGTGATTTTAGCGGGAAGTTGCTTTAATGAAGGAACTTACTTTATAATTGCTTCTAGTTTAAGAATAACCTCTTCCATGATTTCCTCTGCCACTTTGCATATGAAACTGGCATTTCTGCTTCGCCAATCCAGGGATTTAATTTGGTCGGCCAAGACAACACCTCTGATTTCCAATTTCTCCGGAAGTTTAACTTCAAATGGGAAGCCCTTCACCCGGCTTGTAATTGGGCAAAATATACCCATCCCTGTCTTGCTGTTATATTCTTTTGCAGATAAAACTAAAGCCGGTCTAGTTCCTTGCTGCTCATGCCCGAGCTGTGGATTTAACTGAATCCATACTATGTCACCGCGTTCTGGAACGTACTGGCTCACCATATCTCTTCTCCCACGGGTTCTCCCCAATCGATCTCTTCCGGCTCGTATTCATCTGGAATTTGGGCAAGTAATTCTTTTAAGTCGAATTTTTTTCGGGTAATTATGATCCTTTCGCCATCAAGTTCAACGTCAATGGGGGTTCCGTCAGTGATTTTTATTGAATTAGCCATTGAAGCAGGAATTCTTATGCCAATGCTATTTCCCCATTTTCGTGCCATTGCTTCCATAATATCACCGCTATTTCATTAAAACGTTTATACAAAGTATACACATTCTCGTGATATTAATCAAGTTCATACCTTCGGATCAGGCAGCTTCGCCCACATCGTTCACTCAGCATTCCGAGGCTCGCTCACTTGCTAAATTCCCACTAATAACAGTGACAGCACCATTACTATCAATTTACTTGAAACTTTGCTCGATTTAGAGCAGAGTTTTTGTTTTTATTCCTGCTGATGCCAGGTATGTTTTGTTGTGTGAGTAAGATTATTATATTGCATTAATCTATCCTTTGCGGTTCACACTATGTTGAGGAGGTGACTTTATGCATACTTTATGGAAAGGTTCGATCAGCTTTGGTTTGGTAAATGTTCCTGTTAAGATGCACACAGCCACGGAATCTCAGGAATTCAAATTTAATTATTTGCATAAAGATTGTCAGCATCGCATCCGATCAATTAAGAAATGCCCTAACTGTGAGAAGGAAGTTGAAATGGCTGACTTAGTCAAGGGATTCGAATATGAAAAGGATCGTTATGTGATTCTCGAGGACGAAGAACTGGCTGCCTTAGAACAACCCACGAGCCGTTCTATTGAAATTCTTGACTTCATTAATTTAAGTGAAATCGATCCGATATATTACGATAAATCATATTACTTATCCCCGGAAGAGGCAGCTCAGAAAGCCTATCGTTTGTTGTGCCAAGCCATGGTGGAAAGTGGGAAGGTTGCTTTAGCCCGCGTTACCATGCGATCTAAACAACACTTAGCTTGTCTGCGAGTTTTTGAAGAGGGGTTGGTCCTTGAGACGATGCACTATCCTCAAGAAATTCGGCATATGGATGCAACTTGGGGCAGAATTGTCCCGACAGAGACGGAATTAAGCATGGCCCGACAACTGATTGATAATTTAGCCCGGCCTTTTGAACCGGAAAAATACAGGGACGAAGTCCATGAACAAGTGGCCGAGATGATTGAAAGCAAGATAACTGGAGAAAGCTTTAAAGTAGAAAGTCCAGTGAAAGGTGGCCAAGTAGTTGATTTAATGGAAGCCCTGCGGGCCAGTATTGCTTTAACTGAGCAAGAAAAGGAGAAAATAGAAACCAATCCTGATGTGGATAATCAGGAGGCTGCCTCTCAATCGGAAGAAAGAAAGCCAAAATCCACCTTAACCCCGAGGAAACGAACAGCACGACGTGCCAAAGGAGCTTAGGCGGATTAGTCGAGTATCTCCGAATTCTTTCATTATTTTACTTGATATCTGAAAAATCAACATGTTTCCACGCAGGAGATGCGTCCTTAAGCCCCGAAATGGTGGGCAAAGGAGGTACTTGGAGTGGAGATTGATATTGATAAAGAAAAACTCTTTCGGGCAGCATTCCGTACCCTAAAAGGTGTAGGAAGTCAACATTTGCGGCTGCTTATTGCCTGCTTTGGAAGCGCCAGTCAAGCGTGGGATGCTGCCGATAATGACTATCTAAAAATAAAACCTCAAGGTCAATGGATTATTGAAGTTCTTAAGCAGCGAAAACGAATCGATCCCTGGAAAATTGGAGCTGATCTAAGGGAACAGGGCATTAAAGTGATCATTCCCCTGGACCCTCATTATCCCCCCTCATTACTAGAAATACCGGACCCTCCGCCTATCTTATATTATCGCGGAAGTCTTGACTCCAATTCGGAAGCGTTGGCAATCGTCGGCTCAAGACGGGCAAGCGCCTACGGAAAATCTGCTGCGCGTATGCTGGCTCATGAAGCGTCAGCCCAAGGGATTACTGTCGTCAGCGGACTAGCTCGCGGTATTGATACGGCTGCTCATCATGGAGCTCTCGAAGGTAATGGGATAACCTGGGCGTTTTTGGGATGTGGCTTAGACCAAATCTATCCTCGGGAAAATAATCTTTTAGCTGAAAATATCCTGGTTAAAGGTGCACTAATCAGCGAATTCCCTCCTGGGACACCGCCGCTGGCAGCTAATTTTCCTGCGCGGAATCGGTTGATCAGCGGAGCTTCGTGCGGGGTCGTGGTGGTGGAAGCAGCCGAACGGAGCGGTGCAATGATTACAGTTGATTTCGCCTTAGAACAAGGGCGCGACGTTTTTGCTGTCCCCGGCCCTATCTTCAGTCCCTTAAGTCGCGGCCCTCATAATCTTTTGCGGCAAGGAGCAAAAATCGCCGCAGGATTCGAAGATATCTGGAATGAATGTTCCTTTTCCGGGAAACCTCAAGAGAGTTCATTTAACCATCGCCAGATGGACCTTAACATAATTCCTGAGAATGATGAGCAAAGAGCTGTTCTAGAGCAACTCAGTGATATTCCTCTTCATATTGACCAGCTTGCTTTACAATCTACCTTGCCGGCTGCTTCACTTTCTTTAGCCTTATTGGAATTGCAATTACAGGGGAAAGTCAAACAATTACCCGGACAAAATTATGTATTAGATCATGAACGCTAGACATACGGTTAAAAAGGCGTTAAGATAGGCATTAGTTTTACCAATGTTTAAAATTAATTCTTCAATATCTGAAGTGTCGGTTCTTTAGTTAGAAATTTCTGTATTAATAGTTATTTAATAAATTCGCAAATAGAAATGAATTAAGTCTTATATCGTTGGAAGACAAAATCTAAAAGGGTCTTAAGTTTATTTTGAGGTGAAGTTATGTCGAAAACACTCGTAATAGTAGAATCTCCAGCCAAAGCTAAATCAATCAGCAAATTTTTAGGAAATCGTTATACCGTAAAAGCCTCCATGGGGCATTTGCGGGATCTGCCTAAAAGTCAGTTAGGAGTCGATTTAGAGAATGACTTTGAGCCAAAATATATTGCAATTCGCGGCCGCGGGGATTTGATCAAGGATTTGCGCTCGGCTGCTAAAGGAGCCGATAAAATCTTCCTGGCCTCTGACCCGGATCGTGAAGGGGAAGCCATTGCCTGGCATCTTTCCTATCTTTTAGGGCTTAAACAAGGGGACAAAAATCGTATCGAATTTCATGAAATTACCAAATCGGCAATTCAAGCTGCAATTAAACAGCCTCGTGAACTTGATATGGACCGGGTGGATGCCCAACAGGCTCGCCGGGTTTTAGACAGATTAGTCGGTTACCAGTTAAGCCCGCTGCTCTGGCGAAAAATCAAGAAGGGTTTGAGTGCTGGCCGGGTTCAATCTGTGGCAGTGCGTCTCGTTGATGATCGTGAAGAACAAATTCGCTCGTTTGTATCTGAAGAATACTGGAGTTTAACCGCAAATCTCGAGTCTAAGGGCGGTAAGTTCACAGCAAAATTATTAAAAAATGATGATAAAAAGATATCCATTTCCTCCAAATCAGAAATGGAAGTCATATTAAATGATCTCCAAGGCAAAGAATTTAACGTAACAGACGTTCGTGCCAAAGAAAAGAAAAAGCAGCCTGCCCCTCCGTTTACAACGAGCAGCTTACAGCAAGAAGCCCATAGGAAATTGAGCTTTTCACCGAAACGTACCATGATGTTAGCCCAGCAGCTTTATGAGGGCCTTGACTTAGGGGAAGAAGGTACCGTCGGTCTTATTACTTACATGCGTACTGACTCTGTTAAAGTGGCCGAAGTTGCTCAAGCAGAAGCGAAAGAGTGGATTATATCTCACTACGGAAATGACTATTATCCCCCGGAACCTCGCCAGTTTGCCAATAAGGGCCGATCACAAGAGGCCCATGAGGCCATTCGGCCCACAGTTCCGTTACGGACTCCGGACTCATTGAAGGGGATTTTAACACGCGATCAATTACGCTTGTATCGTTTAATATGGGAACGGTTTATTGCCAGTCAAATGAGTTCAGCAGTTACGGATACTTTAACGGTTGACATCGTTGCCGGATCTGCCCTTTTTCGTGCTAACACTTCGACAATACGTTTTGCTGGCTTTTTAGCGGTGTACGAAGAGGGCAAAGACGAGGGGGACGTTCAGGATGATGAGCAAAATTCCCTGACCTTTGACCTTTCTGTTGGCGAACCTCTTAAACTTATTCAACTATCGGAGAAACAACATTTCACAGAACCTCCGCCGCGTTATACCGAGGCTTCCTTGGTGCGAAAATTAGAAGAAGAAGGTATCGGGAGGCCGAGCACCTACGCGCCAACCATTGAGACCATCCAGACAAGGGGTTACGTCGTCAAAGAAGAAAAACAATTAATTCCGACAGAGTTAGGAGATATTGTTATAGCCCTACTTAAAGAACATTTCCCCGATATCGTCAACCTGGAGTTCACGGCGAATTTGGAGGGAAAACTCGATCTTGTGGAAGAAGGCAGGGTTCCCTGGAAGTCTGTTATAAACGAATATTATCAGCCGTTTTCCGAAGCTTTGGCCCTGGCTGAAGAACGAATCGGTAAAGTTAAAATAGAGGATCAGGTCTCCGAAGAACTTTGTGAGAGCTGCGGGCGGAATATGGTTGTCAAAATGGGGAGATACGGAAAATTTTTGGCTTGCCCGGGATTTCCGGACTGCCGAAACACAAAGCCGCTTTTGGAACAAGTGGGGGCCAATTGCCCTAAGTGCGGCAAACCGCTGGTCCTTCGCCGTTCGAAGAAGGGACGTAAATTTTATGGCTGCAGTGCTTATCCGGAGTGTGATTTTGTTTCTTGGGAAATGCCGGCCCCTGAACCTTGCCCCGAATGCCAGCAGATGATGGTCATAAAGTCGTCTAAGCGGCAGAAAAAACATGTTTGTACCAACCCAGAGTGTCGATTTACCAAGGTGATTGAAGAAGAGTAAGGCATCCGTAGGATAGGAGAGTTTAAAATCATGCATAAAATTACCGTCATCGGTGCGGGACTGGCAGGCTCTGAAGCTGCCTGGCAGTTGGCCAAACGGGGTGTGAATGTTGATTTATATGAAATGAGGCCCTCGAAATTCTCCCCGGCTCACCATAGCGAAGGGTTTGCTGAATTGGTCTGCAGTAATTCCTTGCGTGCAGCAGGCTTAGAGAATGCTGTGGGTTTATTAAAAGAAGAAATGCGGCGGTTGGATTCATTAATCATGAAGGCCGCTGATCAAACCATGGTGCCGGCCGGAGGCGCCTTAGCCGTTGACCGTGACTTGTTTTCCCAAGAGATTACCCAGCGATTAACAGACCATCCCAATGTTACTGTTCATAGGGAAGAAGTACACTCCTTACCCGAGGATACAACGGTCATTGTGGCAAGTGGTCCGCTTACCGCGGAGGATTTAGCCAAGGATATTTTACGTTTTACCGGAGAAAAGGCTCTCTCCTTTTATGATGCCGCAGCACCTATTGTTACGTATGAGTCTATCGATTTGAGCAAGGCTTTTTGGGCCTCAAGATACGATAAAGGTGAAGCGGACTATCTAAACTGTCCTATGTCTCAGGAAGAATATGAAGTCTTTTATCAAGAACTGATCAAGGCCGAAATGGCTGAAGTTAAAGGCTTTGAGGAAGGCGATGTCTTTGAAGGCTGTCTGCCCATCGAAGTGATGGCTAAGCGTGGTATCCAGACGTTAACCTTTGGTCCGCTCAAGCCCGTCGGTCTTCAAGATTCTCGAACCGGGAAAAAGCCCTTTGCAGTCGTTCAGCTTCGTAAAGAGAATCAGACAGGAACGCTGCTGAATCTGGTAGGATTTCAAACCCATTTAAAATGGGGTGAGCAAAAAAGGGTGTTTTCTTTAATACCGGGTTTGGAACGAGCTGAGTTTGCGCGATTTGGCGTAATGCACCGCAACACGTTTTTGAATGCCCCCAAAGTGCTTAAGGCAGACTTTAGCCTCAAGGGCAGAGAGTCGCTTTTTTTTGCCGGGCAAATTACCGGCGTAGAAGGGTATGTGGAGTCTGCGGCGAGTGGTCTCCTGGCAGGCCTAAATGCCTGGCGCCGCCTCCATCAGATGGAGACTTTGGTTTTCCCCCCGGAAACAGCTTTGGGGGGGTTAGCGCGGCATTTAGAGGGGTCACCCAGTCAGAGCTTCCAGCCAATGAATGTTAACTTTGGTTTATTGCCGCCGCTGACGGAGAGAATACGAAATAAACGTGAAAAGAACAGCAGAATTTCTCAGCGGGCACTGGAGGCTTTAAGCATATTTTGCTCTCGTGAAAATTTAGAGGAGGTAAGCAGGTGTTAGCCGATGAGGCCTTAAGTCTGTTTGCGGGTTATCAATATTCTCTTAATCGCTCAGAACATACGGTCATAGCTTATCAAAACGACCTGGGGCAATTTTTTCGTTTTGCGGCTCAGGAGGTTGGGCAAGAACCAGAAAGCCTTACTGTCCAGCAAATCGATGTTTATATTGTCCGCAGTTTTTTAGGAATACTGACAGATCAGGGATTAACACGCAAAAGTATGGCTCGTAAACTTGCTGCCCTAAGATCACTCTTTAAGTTTTTATGCCGGGAAGGGATTCTGTCAGTGAATCCAGTACAACGAATTGCCAGCCCCAAAATAGGAAAAAAACTCCCGCATTTTCTCTATCTCGATCAAGTTGAAGGATTGCTGCGGGCTTCTGACTGTTCAAAGCTTCTGGGCGCACGGGATCAAGTCATTATGGAACTACTTTATGGTTCCGGACTTCGAGTCAGTGAGCTTGTCGGTTTAAATAGAGATAGTCTTGATTTGGAGGGCGGTCTGATCCGAGTTTTAGGAAAAGGAAATAAAGAAAGAGTAGTGCCGATCACAAATTATGCGCGGCGAGCCATTGAAAACTATCTGAAGATGCGCAGCGATGAAAATGGTGCCTTATTGTTAAATTATCAGGGAACTCGTTTAACGGATCGTTCTGTCCGCCGTATTTTGGATAAACTAGTGAACAGAGTCTCCTTGGAACAACATGTCCACCCGCATATGCTCCGCCACTCCTTTGCCACCCATCTTTTAGATGGAGGAGCAGATTTGAGAAGTGTGCAGGAATTGCTGGGGCATCAGAAATTATCCTCAACTCAGATTTATACTCATTTGACTCGGGAACGCTTAAAAGACGTTTATGGCAAGGCTCATCCTCGAGCAAAAACGGTTATTGACCCATTAAAATAATAAATTTTCACAAAAAGTTGCAAATTGTCTACAATTGACTTGACATGGAGAAAATGCCCTAGTAAACTGCATAAAGGAGGATTAATCATGTTTCATGCAACAACAATTGTCGCAGTAAAGAGAGGGGAACAAGTTGCCATTGCCGGAGATGGGCAAGTGACTTTTGGACAGGCCACTGTGATGAAACATAAGGCCCGGAAAGTTCGCCGCTTATTTCACGGTAAGGTAATTACCGGCTTCGCTGGATCTGTAGCGGACGCCTTTACACTTTTTGATAAATTCGAACAAAAACTCGAAGAATATCATGGCAATCTGCAGCGCGCAGCTGTTGAGCTGGCCAAGGAATGGCGCACCGATAAAATGCTCAGGAATCTCGAGGCTTTGCTTCTTGTGGCTGATAGCCAAAATCTCTTAATTGTCTCGGGATCCGGTGAAGTGATTGAGCCCGACGATGGTATTGCCGCCATCGGTTCGGGAGGAAACTATGCTTTAGCTGCTGCCCGTGCCTTAGTTAATCATACAAATCTGTCACCGACGGAAATTGTCAAAGAAGCAATGCTTGTAGCTGCCGGGATTTGTGTTTATACCAATGAACAAATTCATGTAGAAGAGTTATAGGGGGTGACACTGATATTATGGAAAGCTTAACTCCTCGAGAAATTGTCCGTGAATTGGATTCATATATTGTAGGACAAGATGCAGGTAAACGGGCTGTTGCCATTGCTTTGCGCAACCGCTATCGACGTTCTTTGCTGCCGGAAAAATTGCAGGATGATATCATCCCTAAAAACATTCTGATGATTGGTCCTACAGGTGTAGGTAAAACTGAAATTGCCAGGCGCTTGGCCAAGCTGGTTCGTGCTCCTTTCATTAAGGTTGAGGCGACAAAGTTTACGGAAGTAGGCTATGTTGGCCGGGATGTAGAGTCTATTGTTCGTGACATCGTTGAAATCGCCCTGCGCATGGTCAAAGCGGAACGTGCTGAAATAGTTCAGACACAGGCTGCCGTCAATGCTGAAAAGCGATTAATCGAATTATTAGTGCCCATCAAACATTCTGAGAAATCCTCAGCCAATCCCTTTCAGATGCTTTTCGGTCAATCCTCTGAAACAGAGAAGGAGGAAACCGTAACTCCTGAGATTGAAAAAGAGCGGGCGTTGGTTGTGGAAAGTCTGCGGCGCGGTGAACTGGAAGAGAAAGTTATTGAAATTTCCGTTGAAGAGACAGCTCCTCTATCAGATATGTTAGGCAACAATATGATGGAAATGGGTATGAATATTCAGGATATGGTGTCAGGAATCTTGCCCAAACGACATAAAAAGAGAAAAGTAAGCGTTAAAGAGGCCCGCAAGATTTTACTGAACGAAGAAGTTCAAAACTTGATTGATCACGATGAGGCCGTTAACGAAGCTATTCATAGAACAGAACATGAGGGCATTGTATTCTTGGATGAAATAGATAAGATCGCTGGGCGAGAAGGGGCTGGAGGACCTGATGTGTCAAGGGGAGGAGTACAGCGAGATATTCTCCCTATTGTTGAGGGCTCTACGGTTGTTACGAAATATGGCCCGGTCAAAACAGATCATATTCTCTTCATTGCAGCTGGGGCATTCCACCTTTGTAAACCTTCTGACCTTATTCCCGAACTTCAAGGAAGGTTTCCTATTCGTGTTGAATTAGAATCCTTGAGTGTTGCGGATTTCAAACGAATACTTACCGAACCTCAATCATCCCTAATTAAGCAATATAGTGCCTTACTAGGGACAGAAGGGATAAAGGTTGATTTCACAGAGAATGCTATTGAGGAACTAGCAGAAGTTGCCTATAAGGTAAACTCTACCACTGAAAATATTGGCGCTAGACGTCTTCATACAATTATTGAAAAGGTATTGGAAGAATTGTCCTTCGAAGCGTCTGAACTTCCTGAAGATTATACCGTAACCATCAATAGGGAATATGTTCAGCACCGTTTGGGTAATGTAATTCAAAACCAAGATTTAGCGCGGTATATTTTATAACTAATTCGAAGCAATTTAAGGAGGAAAAAACATATGGAAAGTACATTACTGGAAAAAACAAGGGCTATCAATAAATTAATTCAACGTGCTGCCGGAAACCCTGTTGACTTTGAGGAAATGGCAAAGGTGCTTCGCCAGGCAATTATCGCCAATTGTTATATTGTGGGACGGCGGGGAAAAATCTTAGGTTATAGCTTTATGAACCACTTCGTTTGTGGAACCATGGACGAAATCGTCATGCATTCCGAGCGTTTTCCGGAAAGTTATAATGAAGGTCTTATGAAAATAAACGAGACTAAGACGAACACTACCCAAGTTGCCAATGGCTGCATTTTCGACAACGATACACCTTGTCATTTTAACAATAAGGTGACAACTGTCGTTCCAATTTTAGGCGGCGGCGAACGGGTAGGGACGCTTGTTTTGGCAAAATATGATGAGGAATTTAGAGAAGAAGATCTTGTTCTGGCCGAATATGGTGCTACAGTTGTAGGGATGGAAATCTTGCGGGTAAAAGCTGAACGTGCAGAAGAAGAAGCCCGTAAAAAAGCTGCCGTTCAAATCGCAGTTGGTACTCTATCCTACTCCGAGCTCGAAGCTGTTGAGCATATCTTTGCTGAATTAGGCGGCGGAGAAGGTCTTTTAGTCGCCAGCAAAATTGCGGATCGAGTTGGGATCACCCGTTCTGTCATTGTCAACGCCCTCCGCAAATTTGAATCCGCAGGTGTTATTGAGTCAAAGTCTTTGGGAATGAAGGGAACTTACATCCGGGTTCTCAACGATTATCTCTTAGATGAACTGGATAAGCATATCAAGCATACAAAATAGGGGAACGTACCGGAGGTGGTTTTCGTGGATGAACATGAATACATTTACCAACTGAAACCGCTTGTCATTCCTGGCCTCTTTTTTCTTCTTCTTTATCCCGTTTTATTAGGCTGCATCTATCTGTTTCATAAGTTTCCCAGCCTTGAATTACGAGTCCTTGCGGGGATCTATGTTATTTGTGCTCTTGGTATCTTGTTCTTATGGGTTATCGGCAAGAGTAAGCGTGTTCTTATTAAAGATCAGCAGATTGTGTTTAATTCATTGCTGGGGAAGCACGTCCTTGAACCCAAGGACATTCGCAGGGTGGCCTTTTATTTTGACGGAAAGGGACAAGAAGTTGCCCAAATTCGTACAGGTGATATCTTCTACTATTTGAGTGAATTTTACTTTCCCTTTCCGGAACTCATGAGTGACTTGGAAACCTTCATAAAGCTCCATGGTTTACGATCAAATTTACAGAACTATTTAGGCTTAAATGAATGATTGCACATCGCTAATTTGAGATGTTTTTTCATTGCATTGCGGCTGGTATTATGTTAATCTATTCTCGGTGTGATTAAATGACACACGCAGTGGGATTGGAACACTGTTCTTTGTTCAAGGACAAAGGGTGTTCGGAGATGAACCTGCGGAGGGAACAAAACAAAAGAAAGTGGGTATGAAAATGGCAGTTATCTCTATGAAACAATTATTGGAAGCTGGTGTTCATTTCGGACACCAAACACGTCGCTGGAATCCTAAAATGGCCCGGTATATTTTCACAGAACGTAATGGGATTTACATCATTGATCTGCAAAAGACTGTTAAGAAAGTTGATGAAGCTTATAACTTTGTCCGCAATCTGGCAACCGAGGGAGGCACCATGCTCTTCGTCGGCACAAAGAAACAAGCCCAGGAGTCTGTGAAAGAAGAAGCTGAACGCTGCGGCATGTATTTTGTCAACGAGCGTTGGCTCGGAGGAATGCTGACAAACTTCCAAACCATCCAAAAACGGGTTGATCGTTTGCGTGAGCTGGAAAGAATGGAAACTGAAGGGGTTTTCGAAGTGCTCACTAAGAAAGAAGTCTCTGCCCTTCGCCATGAGATGGAGAAGCTGGAGCGTTTCTTAGGCGGTATTAAAAATATGAAGAAACTCCCGGATGCGTTATTCATTGTTGACCCGCGTAAAGAGCGAATTGCCGTGGCAGAAGCACGACGCTTGAATATTCCCATCGTTGCTATTGTTGATACAAACTGTGACCCCGACGAGATTGATGTTGTCATCCCGGCTAACGATGATGCCATCCGCGCCGTAAAATTGTTAACAGCAAAAATGGCAGATGCAATTATCGAAGGACAACAAGGAAATGTGGACGAAGAAGCTGAGGAAGCCGGAGAAGCAGTTGAAGGTTAAACTCAAAATTCGAAGTTCGAGGCGCGAAATTTCGAATTCCGCGCCTCGAATTTTGTCTAGCTAATTTTTGCAAAATAATAAAATATTGACACCTTGCCTTGGGCATTGTGGATTGAATTCGGAGGTTTGATGATAATGGCTGAAATTACAGCAGTGCTGGTTAAAGAATTGCGGGAACGCACCGGTGCAGGAATGATGGATTGCAAAAAGGCCTTAACAGAGTGCAATGGTGAAATGGAAAAAGCAGCTGATTTTTTACGTGAGAAAGGCTTGGCTGCCGCAGCGAAAAAAGCAGGACGCATTGCAGCAGAAGGAATTGTGGAAGCTTATATCCATGGCGGCGGGCGTATTGGGGTATTGCTTGAAGTAAACTGTGAAACAGATTTCGTGGCTCGCGGAGAAGAATTCAAATTGCTGGTTAAGGATGTCGCCATGCACATTGCTGCAGCAAATCCTCAATATTTGAACAAGGAAGATGTACCGGCGGAAGTTCTTCAGCATGAACGAGACATCTTAAAAGCGCAAGCTCTTAACGAAGGCAAACCGGAGAAGATCATTGAGAAAATGGTCGAAGGACGAATTGAGAAATTTTATAAAGAAGTATGTTTAATGGAACAAGCTTTTGTCAAAGATCCTGATAAGAGCATCAGCGATTTAGTTCTCGACAAAACTGCTAAAATCGGAGAAAAAATTGTTATCCGCCGCTTTACCCGCTATGAATTAGGTGCAGGCATTGAAAAACGGCAAGAGGATTTTGCTTCGGAAGTTATGAAAGAAATAGGCCGCTAATTGTAGAAAATTAATCTAGAGAACACCCCGGTGTTCTCTTTTTCGAATGTGCAAGGGATCAGGAAGTTTAGCGAAAAAGTATTATGGAGGTTATCCATGGAAAAGCCGCAATATGGTCGAGTCGTTCTGAAAATAAGTGGGGAGGCTCTGGCAGGAAATCAGGGGTTTGGTCTTGAACATAATATGTTGGTAACCGTCGCCAGGCAGATAGCAGAGATTAGAGCTCTGGGAGTAGAAGTATGTGTGGTGGTCGGCGGCGGAAATCTCTGGCGAGGCATTGCCGGAAGCGCTCAAGGGATGGACCGTGCTACTGCAGACTACATGGGAATGTTGGCAACTGTGATGAATGCTCTGGCCTTGCAAGATGCTCTTGAAAAAGCCGGCTCTGATACCAGAGTATTATCAGCTATTGAAATGCGTCAAGTAGCAGAACCCTACATCCGCCGAAGAGCGATTCGCCATATGGAAAAAGGTCGTATTGTAATTTTTGCTGCCGGAACAGGGAATCCCTACTTCTCTACGGATACGACGGCTGCACTTCGTGCCGCAGAGATAGAAGCTGAAGTTATTCTCATGGCTAAAAAAGTTGACGGCGTTTACGATTCTGATCCTGTGAAGAATCCCCAAGCTAAGAAATTCAACAGCTTAAGTTATCTTGAAGTTCTAAGTAAGGGTTTAGGCGTTATGGATTCAACGGCGACTTCTCTCTGTATGGATAATAATATTCCTGTCATCGTTTTTGATTTAACAAAAGACGGTAATATTAAGCGAGTTGTCTTAGGTGAATCCATCGGAACTTATGTCGGGAGGGATAATGAATGATTTCTGAGGTAATCAAAGACGCTGAAGAACGGATGCACAAGGGTGTTGAAGCCCTGCGCAAAGAATATGCGTCGATTCGTGCCGGTCGAGCAAATCCGAATGTACTGGATAAGGTGATGGTTGAATATTATGGTGCTCCCACACCGGTTAACCAATTAGCCAATGTCTCTGCTCCAGAACCAAGAATGCTTCTGATTCAGCCTTGGGATAGAACTGTTCTGCCCGCCATAGAGAAGGCGATTTTGAAATCTGATCTTGGACTTAATCCCTCGAGTGACGGCTCCGTCATTCGCTTGCTGATTCCTCAGCTAACTGCTGAGCGAAGAACGGAAATCGTAAAAAAAGTTAAAAAAGAGGCTGAAGATGCGCGCGTAGCCGTTAGAAATGTCCGACGGGATGTTAATGATAAATTAAAGAAAATGGAAAAAGATCATGAAGCCTCCGAAGATGAGGTTAAACGTGCTCAAGATGAGGTTCAAAAAATCACGGATAAGATTATTAAAGAAATTGAACATGTGATGGAAACTAAGGAAAGTGAAATCACAGAAGTATGACATTTTTATGGTGCGGATTACCTTGGGATGAGGTTAGGAAGGATCTTGAATCCTTAGGAAAACCGTATGCTTTCCAAATCGCTCGTCCCCGTGGTAAAATGGAAACATGGGGGGACCTGCGAGTGGTCCGACTGCGGGAATTCGAAGATCATGTGGACTTGATTTTAGCCCATGAAAAGTACTCACTTTGTCAGCATCGACCCCCTAATTGTTAAGGGGGTCTTTAACCTCTCTATATGATTCTGGCCTGACCGTTATGGAAATCGAATATCGTATTATGGGGTGGAATAATGTGGTTCAAACCTAGGAATCAATTAAAAGATGATTTGCAAGACCAGGTTGCAATGGACCGCCTCCCTCGTCATCTTGCAATTATTATGGATGGGAACGGGCGCTGGGCCCAAAAGCGGGCTCTGCCGCGTTCAATGGGGCATCGTGCGGGCGTTGAAGCTCTGAGGAAAATTGTTAAGACTTGCTCTAAATTAGGAATTCAAATTCTGACAGTCTATGCTTTTTCTACAGAAAATTGGAGCAGGCCTAAAGATGAAGTCGGCATATTGATGAAATTGCTGACAGAGTATCTCAGAAAGGAACTCGAAGAACTGCATCAAAATAATGTAGTCATTAGGGCCATTGGGATACTTAAGGACCTTCCGATGGAGGCTCAACATGAATTAAAACGCGCTGTAGAGCGGACGAAGAACAACTCAGGGTTAGTCCTTAATCTTGCCTTGAATTATGGCGGGCGTGCCGAAATCATTGATGCGGTTAAGAAAATGAGCCAGGATGTTTTGGAAGGCAAACAAACAATAGAGGAAATTGATGAGAAACTTTTTAGTGACAAGCTTTTTACCGGCGGACTTCCCGACCCGGATTTGCTCATAAGAACTTCGGGTGAGATGAGATTAAGTAATTTTTTATTATGGCAGTTAGCCTATACCGAATTTTTAGTTGTTGAGGAGTTCTGGCCCGATTTTGGAGAAAACTCCTTGATTGAGGCGATAAAAGTATATCAGAAAAGAGATCGCCGCTATGGTGGAATACATAAAAATTGAGGAATTGTGATGCTTAAAAGGACCATTAGTGCCTTGATTGGTGCTCCTCTTCTTTTGGGGCTGACGTATTTGGGCGGCCCCTATACTGCTTTTCTTGTGGCTGTGCTGGCCTTCTTAGGTTTGCGCGAGTTTTTGCAAATTGACAAACACATGGGCATTAAGGTTTGGAATATACTGACTATCTTAGCGACAGTCGGTTGGTTTGTCGTTATTTTCAGCAATGGTTCTAAATGGATGACCGCAGCAGTAGTGTTCTGGCTACTCCTCGCGTTTGGCCGGCTTGCTTTGACTTATCCAGGAACATCTCTTACGGAAGCAAGCTTTAATTTTTTAGCTGTGTTGTACTCAACAGTTTTACTTTCTCATTTATACTTACTTCGACAACTTCCTCATGGCTTGGAATGGACCTTTCTGACGTTTTTTTTGGTATGGGCAACTGATACCGGTGCATACCTTATTGGAAGGGGATTTGGCAGCCATCTTTTAGCTCCTCAGGTCAGTCCCAAGAAAACCGTGGAAGGTTCACTAGGCGGATTGCTCTCCAGCGTTTTTGTGGCTCTTTTATTTTGGCGGTTTGCTAATGACGCTAACTTGCTCACCTATCTTGTCTTGGGGATCACGATTGGAGTAAGCGGGCAAATAGGTGATTTGTTCGAATCTGCCTTGAAACGCACTGCGGGGGTAAAAGATTCAGGAAGCATTATACCAGGACATGGAGGGATTTTAGATCGCTTTGACAGTCTAATGTTTGCTCTCCCCTTGGTATATTATGGTGTGATTCTGCTGTCGTGAGGTGAGAGTTATGAGCATTGATCAAAAACATCCTTTGTGGGCCAGTCTCAATAGGCTTGCCATAGTCACCAGTATCTTGGTTGTCTTGAAAGTATTTACCTATTTCTTTCAAGTGTTTTTGCCGGTTTTTGGCGATGTTTTGGGCAGGGCCTTTGGCGCATTTTTACCCTTTATAATCGCGCTTTTTTTGGCATTTTTACTTGAACCTGTGGTTGCGAGGCTTATGCGGGCAGTTCATTTACGACGACCCTTTGCTTCAATCCTAACCTTAATTCTGGCAATTGCTGTTATTAGTCTTTTTGTATTCTTAATTGTCGCTCGACTTTATACTGAGTTATCCGAACTAGCAGTAACTCTTCCTAATTATAGCTATATCGTGAATTTAGTGACCCATCAAATTGATACTGTGGAGAAGTATATAACGGTTAACCCTCAAATACAAAGCACATTGACGTCCTCCACTGAGAGCATAGCCAGAATGCTTCAAGAATGGGCAAAAAACGGGAGCTTATTTTTGCTGGGCTTTTTGACTGCTTTGCCTCGTGTCTTCATTGTCACAGTTGTGTCTCTGGTTGCTACTCTAATGATGAGTTCCAGCTATCCCGATGTCAGGCGATTTATTGCCAACATTTTTCCGCGGCGTTGGCATGTCAGCGCTCAAGCGGTCAGCCAAGACTTAGGGGCCGCCGTTGTTGGTTATGTTCGTGCTCTGGCCATTTTGATGTCAGTGACGGCACTTACCACCATCGCCGGACTATTGATTATTGGCAACCGTTATGCCGTGACTCTTGGTGTCCTAGCCGGAATATTAGACGCGGTTCCTATTGTAGGGACGGGGATCTTATTTGGACCATGGATTATCGGACTGTTGGTTTTGGGTTCTTTCGGAGTTGCACTTAAGGTCGTTATAATGTGGGTCATTACCGTGGTAATCCGGCAGTTTCTGGAGCCGAAAATCATGTCTCAAGGGATCGGCCTTCATCCCCTGCCCACTCTAATCTCCATGTATGTAGGACTAGAACTCTTGGGGTTCGTTGGTATTTTGGTAGGTCCGGGAATCGTCATCAGCTATGAAGCACTGCGCAAAGTAGGGATTTTTGGACGAAAAGATTAAACGGATGAGGCTCTCTTAAACTTAAGTAATCGACAGGGAGAAGATGATGTTGACTTGAAAACGATCACTATCTTAGGGTCCACAGGCTCCGTTGGACGTCAAACGCTGGACGTTGTCAGACATTCTAAAGATCAATTAAAAGTGTATGCTTTGGCAGCGGATAAAAATGTTAAACTGATGGAAGAACAGGCACGCGCCTTCCGCCCGGCAGTCGCAGTTATGATGAATGATGGCGCGGCTCGTGAACTACAGGGCCGTTTAGCGGATACGCCGATCAAGGTCATGCAAGGTATGGACGGCATTATCAATACAGTGATTGCCCAAGAAGTAGATACAGTCGTTACGGCTATTTCCGGCCGCATCGGTCTTGAGCCGACTCTTTCCGCTCTGGAAGCCGGTAAAGCAATTGCCTTGGCCAACAAGGAGACCCTAGTTGCCGGCGGTGATTTGGTGATGGCTAAGGCTAAAGCCATGAATCGACCGATTATCCCAGTGGACAGTGAACATTCAGCGGTTTTTCAGTGTCTCGAAGAGAATCCTGAAACCATCGAAACGATCATCTTGACTGCCTCGGGGGGCCCTTTCTTTAGTAAGCCTAAAGAGGAGTTAGAAAACGTAACCCTTGAAAACGCCTTACGCCATCCCAATTGGTCTATGGGAGCCAAGATTACCATCGATTCTGCCACTATGATGAACAAAGGTCTTGAAGTTATAGAAGCTCATCATCTATTTACTATGGATTACGATCATATTGAAGTTCTCATCCACCCGCAAAGTATTGTTCATTCTATGGTGCAATATCGCGATGGTTCTGTGCTTGCTCAATTAGGAAAACCGGATATGCGCTTGCCGATTCAATATGCTCTAAGTTATCCGACCCGCTGGAAAAATCCTTTTGAACGGTTGGATTTGAGGGGAAAAACTCTAACGTTCTTTGAGCCCGATGTTAAAAAATTCCCAGCTTTGGCCTTAGCTTATGAAGCAGGACGAAGAGGCGGGACCCTTCCTGCAGTGATGAATGCAGCCAATGAAGCTGCCGTTTCAGCCTTTTTGGAAAGGAAGATAACGTATCTTAAAATTCATGAGCTTGTTGAAAAGGTTTGTTCTGAGCATGATGTTTTAGATCATCCGGAATTGGGAAGTATACTCGATGCAGACACTTGGGCGCGGCAGCGAATTTCGGAACTCATTTAGCAGGGGCTGTTCGCTAGCTGCCTGAGAGTCTTACAATGGGACCGAGATCAATTTTGTCTTGTTAAACGGCTGTTGATTGCCTTATTTCTTAGATTTGAAAGCCGAAAGTTTTTACACGTCAAGGATAAAGGAGGGTTTAAATATGACTACAGCACTCGCCATTATTTTCGTTTTTGGAAGTATGGTTATGATTCACGAATTTGGTCATTACATTGTTGCAAAATGGATCGGAGTAAAAGTCATAGAGTTCAGCTTTGGTTTTGGCCCTAAAATTATAGGGTATCAAGGGAAAGAAACTCTCTACGCTTGGCGGATTATCCCCCTGGGGGGATTCGTAAAACTCTATGGCATGGATGCAGAGGTTGATGAAGAAGGACGAACCATCATCGCTCCCATTGATGATGAGCGAAGTTTTATGAACAAACCAGTCTGGCAGCGCATGGCAGTGATTGCTGCGGGACCGATCATGAATTTTGTTTTAGCGGTGTTCTTATTTGTCAGTGTTTTTGCCTATCTGGGAGTGCCGACTCAGAGCAACGGCAATAGTATTGGTTCCCTTGTCAGCGGCAAACCGGCTGCCGCCGCAGGTTTACAGCCTGGTGATAAAATTGTGGCAGTTAACCAAGAGCCGACCCCTGATTGGAATCGCCTTACGGAAGTAATTCATGGTAAGCCAAATCAACAACTCAATCTTACCATTGAAAGTGCACAGGGCAATAAGACACACACCGTCTCGGTCAAGACTGAGAAAGATCCTCAGACAGGCTATGGAATGATTGGCATAGCACCGGACGTTGTTTACGTACATGCGTCAATTCTCCAGTCAACTCAATTCGGCCTGGGACGGACCTTAGACTTCACGAAGTTTATCGTCGTGACGTTGACTCAAATGATAACGGGTAAAATTCCCGCGGACGTGGGGGGACCTGTGATGATCGCCCAGGCCATCGGCGAAGGTGCGAAGGAAGGCTTATCAAATCTGCTGGGTTTAACAGGCGTTTTAAGTATCCAATTAGGACTGATTAACTTGTTCCCGATTCCGGCTTTAGATGGAAGTCGACTTGTCTTCCTGTTATTTGAAGGATTACGAGGAAAACCACTCAACCCAGAAAAGGAAAACATGATTCATTTGGTGGGCTTTGTATTGCTTATGGCCTTAATGGTTGCTGTCACATACAAAGATGTGGTGCGCCTCTTTGTTAAGGCCGGTTAAACGAGGAGAAGACTGGAGGTCTTATGTTATTAAGAAAGAAAACTAAGCCGGTTCAAGTTGGTTCTGTCGTTATCGGCGGGGGTGCTCCAGTGGTTGTTCAGTCAATGACCAATACAGATACGCGGGATGTGGAGAAAACCCTAACCCAGATTAACAATTTGGCGTCAGCCGGATGCGAAATTGTTCGCTTAGCTGTTTTGGATATGGAGGCGGCGGAAGCTTTAAAAGCCATCGTCCTTTCCAGCCCAATTCCGACCATAGCCGACATTCATTTTGATTATCGTCTGGCCATCCGTGCTCTGGAGCAAGGAATTCACGGGCTGCGTTTAAATCCGGGAAATATCGGTTCACGCTGGAAGGTTCAAGAAGTTGTTAAAGCGGCCAAAGAACGACAAATACCCATCCGCATCGGGGTCAATGGTGGATCCTTAGAGAAAGAGTTTTTAGAAAAATATGGGGGGACAACAGCCGCCGGAATGGTGGAAAGTGCCCTAAGACATATTCGCTTATTGGAAGATGAAGGCTATGATAAAATTAAAGTTTCTCTGAAAGCCTCTTCCGTTCCTTTAATGCTGGAAGCTTATCGCCAAATGTCGGAACGTGTTGATTATCCCTTGCACCTGGGGGTCACTGAGGCTGGAACCGTTCGTTCGGGCGTTGTCCGATCAGCCGTCGGTATAGGGACATTACTTGCAGAAGGGATAGGAGATACCATTCGCGTGTCCCTGACAGGTGACCCTGTCCACGAGATCCCTGTTGCCCTGGAAATTTTGCATGTTCTCGGTTTAAGACAGCGGAATATCGATTTAATCAGCTGTCCCACCTGCGGTCGGACGCAAGTTGATTTGGCCGCTATGGCAGAAAAAGTGGAAGAACATCTTTCCCAGCTTCCTCCCTTGGACAAACCTCTGAAAGTTGCTGTTATGGGATGCGCAGTTAATGGGCCGGGTGAAGCACGTGAAGCTGATTTCGGAATCGCCGGGGGCAAGGGAAAAGGGCTATTATTTCGAAAAGGGGAAATCATCGCCAGCCTTAGTGAAGAAGAACTCCTGCCGGCGCTGCTCCGAGAAATAGAAAACTTCGTTTCAGCCCACAAAAAATAATAGGACTTATTTGTTACATTAAGAAAGGAATGGGTATAATGCGCGTTAGTCAGTTATTGAATCCTACATTGCGTGAGGTACCTGCTGAAGCGGAAGTTATCAGTCACCAACTTATGCTTCGGTCAGGTTTGATTCGCAAGTCCGCAGCGGGAGTTTATACGTATTTACCACTTGGCTTAAGGATCTTAAAAAAGATCGAAGCTATTGTTCGTCAGGAAATGGATGTTAAAGGCGGGCAAGAAGTTTTGATGCCAATCATGCAGCCCGCGGAATTGTGGCAAGAAAGCGGACGCTGGGACGTCTACGGCGAAGAAATGTTTCGCCTGAAAGATCGGCATCAAAGAGAATTCTGTCTGGGACCAACCCATGAAGAAATCATCACAGACTTAATCCGTGGAGAAGTACGTTCCTATAAACAACTTCCCCTGTTGCTTTATCAGATTCAGAATAAATACCGGGATGAACGGCGGCCGCGCTTTGGTTTGATGCGGGGACGGGAATTCATCATGAAAGACTTGTATTCCTTTGACCGCGATGAAGCGGGTCTCGATGTCAGCTATCAGAAAATGTACGACGCTTATTGCCGGATTTTCTCTCGCTGTGGTTTAGCTTATCGACCGGTAGAGGCAGATGCCGGCGCAATCGGTGGGACCGGCGGCACCCATGAATTTATGGTTTTGGCCGATTCGGGCGAAAACTCTGTGGTTTATTGCCCTGATTGTGATTATGCTGCCAATGTGGAAAAAGCTGAGTGTAAGCCTCAAGTTGTTAACGATGCAATGGCAGAGGCTGAACAGCAACTTGTGCATACTCCCAAGGTTAAAACAATTGAAGAGGCCGCTGATTTTCTGAAATTACCAAAGACCGCTTTTATTAAATCCCTTCTCTATCAAGGGGACGATAAGGTTTTCCTCGTCCTTGTGCGCGGAGACCGTGAATTAAATGAAATTAAATTAAATAATGCGTTAGGCGGTTTCCTTTCCCTTCAACTTGCTTCGCCTGAAGTTGTCCAGAAATTATTAGGATGTCCGCCAGGTTCTGTCGGGCCTGTTGAGCTACCGGAAAATTTGCCGGTCATTGCTGATCAAGAGATCCCCTTAATGGAACATGCTGTGTGCGGCGCCAATAAAGAGGACTATCATATTGTGGGTATCCAACCGAAAACAGGAATTCGCCTCAATCAGGTTCACGATTTGCGGACCATCATTCCGGGTGAGGCTTGCCCCAAGTGCGGGACTCCTCTAAAAGAGGCTCGCGGTATTGAGGTTGGTCAGGTATTCAAGCTTGGCACTAAGTACAGTAAAGCTCTGGGGGCGACATTTTCAGACGAAAACGGTGCTGAAAAGCCTTGTGTCATGGGATGTTATGGAGTAGGTGTGAGTCGGACTATGGCGGCAGCTATTGAGCAGAACTATGATGAGATGGGGATCATCTGGCCTATTCCCATTGCCCCTTACCATTGTATTCTTGTCCCGGTAAGCACGAAGGATTCAGAAGTGGTGGAAGCAACTGAAAGACTCTACCAGGAACTTCAAAACTTGGGGATAGAAGTTATACTGGATGACCGTGATGAACGGGCCGGTGTTAAGTTCAAAGATGCCGATTTAGTTGGATATCCCTTGCGGATTACCATTGGGAGTAAGACACTGGCCAATGGACAAGTTGAGCTTAAAGAACGAAAAGCCGGGGATACCCGCTTAGTCTCTGTCGCGGAGGCGGCCCAGCAGGTTAAAGACATTGTCGAAAAAGCCCTGGCATTCTGAGGCCATGAAAAGTCCCTGGTTCTTAGGTTGCACATGTTGTAGGTATATGCTATATTAATATAAGGAATTTGTAGTGATTGTTGGAAAGGAGTGGGTAGTAGCCCGCTCCTTCGTTTGTTCCTTTAAAAAGAGAAACTTGGCTATCATCCACGAAGACACGGCATCGTACTTGTTAGCCTTCAGAGATCGGCAGATCCACACTGCAGGAGTTTGCGTAATCAGTCGCAGTGTGGCGATAAGCTCGTATGGCAAAGTATAACTTGCGAACATCTTCGTTAGAATATACTTAGAACTTTTATTTTTAATTATTAAAGGGGCGCTTTACATGAATCAAACATTGGAACAACAAATTGCTTTGCTAGTTGAGCCATATACTAAAGAAAAAGAACTTGAATTAGTCGACGTTGAGTACGTAAAAGAAGGTGCACATTGGTATTTGCGTCTCTTTATTGATAAAGAAGGCGGCGTGGACATGGATGATTGTGCTGAGATGAGTCACGCCGTGAGCGACTTGCTTGATGAAAAAAACCCAATTCCCCAGGCCTATATGTTAGAAATATCTTCACCAGGTCTAGAACGTCCGCTCAAGAAGGACGAGGATTTCGTCCGCTTTCAGGGAAAGTTGGTTACTGTTCATACAACATCGCTTTTTCAAGGATACAATGAGTTTACCGGACACCTCGTCGGTTTAATCAACGATGAAATTGTCTTGGAACATGAGGATAATCGAGTTTCAATTCCGCGTGCCTTGGCGAAAAATACTCACCTAGCATTAGATTTTTAAAATAGGTTAGGGACAATAGAATAAGGAGGAACATGGAAAAATGAATATGGACTTCATCGAGGCTCTTCATGAATTGGAAAAAGGGCGGGGAATTTCTGCTGAGATTTTATTCGAAGCCATAGAGGCAGCACTTATTTCTGCTTATAAAAAGAATTTCGGATCTTTACAAAATGTGAGAGTTGTTATTGACCGCTTAACCGGGGAGTTTAAGGTTTTTGCTCGTAAGACCATAGTTGAAGATGTTGAAGATTCGCGAACTCAAGTCAGTTTGGAAGAGGCCCAGAAACTTAATCCCAGCTATCAGCTCGAAGATATCGTTGAATACGAAGTAACTCCACGGGATTTTGGGCGAATTGCTGCTCAAACAGCGAAACAAGTTGTTGTCCAGCGTATCAGAGAAGCTGAACGAGGGATGATTTATGACGAGTATGTTAATCGAGAAGGTGACATTGTCACTGGGGTTGTGCAGAGATACGAACAAAAGAATGTCATCGTTGACTTGGGTAAAGTTGAGGCAGTCCTGCCTGCTCAGGAACAAATTCCGGGTGAAGTTTATCAATCCTTTGAGCGGATAAAAACATATGTAGTGGAAGTAAAGAAAACTACAAAAGGTCCCCAAATCATGCTGTCGCGGACCCATCCGGGCTTGATCAAACGTTTATTCGAATTGGAAGTGCCGGAGATTCACGATGGAGTTGTTGAAATAAAAGGCGTTTCTCGTGAGGCAGGCGCGCGCTCCAAAATCGCAGTATATTCAAGGGATACTAATGTAGATCCAGTAGGCGCTTGTGTAGGGCCTAAAGGAACGAGAGTTCAGACCATCGTGACAGAATTAAAAGGGGAGAAAATAGATATCGTTAATTTCTCTACTGATCCCCACGAATTTGTTGCTAACGCGCTTTCTCCAGCCAAGGTCGTAGGAGTTTATCCAAGAACCAATGAGAAAGTTGCTGTGGTGGTTGTTCCAGACTACCAGTTATCCCTGGCCATCGGCAAAGAGGGGCAAAATGCACGATTAGCTGCTAAATTAACGGGTTGGAAGATTGATATAAAAAGTGAATCCCAGGCAAGTGCCTTAAATCTTGTATCCGAGGATACAGGAGAAGGCTACGAAAATTTTGAAGACTACGGTGAATATGAAGAGTATCTGGAATATGATGAATTTGCAGATGCAGATAAATATCAGGACTATGAAGAACAGGAATATGTTGAGGATGGTCACTCTGAGCTCAGCGAATATGACGAGGAAACCAAGGATCAGTTGTCTGATCAAGAAATGAATGATGTCTTGGATTGGGAATCTGAAGAAGATTTAGATGAAACTATCAATCATACGGAGAAAAAATGAAAAGAGAAAGGGTGAAGGTATGAAAACACGGAAAGTTCCCATGCGGATGTGTTTAGGGTGTCAACAAATGAAGCCCAAAAAAGAGCTTCTGAGAATCGTAAGGACTCCGGAAGGATCTGTTGAACTCGATACAACAGGAAAAAGGAATGGACGTGGGGCATACATTTGCTCTGATATAACTTGCTTTAGGACTGCGGTTAAAGAGCATCGATTCAGGAGAGCCTTTGAAGTGGATGTTGATCCTAAAGTGTTTGCAGATTTAGAAGGGAAGATTTCTCCGTGAATTCACGAATCCAATCGTTAATTGGGCTCGCACGGCGAGCAGGGAAAGTTGCTTCCGGAGAGGCTCAAGTCGAGGCTTTATTAAAAAAAAGGATGGGTTATTGCCTAATCCTGGCCGAAGATGCTCCGGGGGCTCAGAAAAAATTTGAACATTGGGCAACAGATTTGAAACTTCCGGTGGTTATTACCGGAACTAAGCACGAATTGGGTTATTCTATAGGACTTTCGCCGCGTTCAGCAGTTCTTATATTAGATCAAGGGTTTGCAAAAGCTATTTTACTAGCAAGGAGCTGATGCTTGGAGCGTAATGGGGGAGCCGAATATGTGGGGGTGGTTAAATGAGTATTCGTGTTCATGAATTGGCAAAGGAATTAAATTTTAGCAGCAAAGAAATAATTTCAAGACTTTTAGCTTTGGGAACCGATGTAAAAAATCATTTAAGTACGGTCGATGAAAAAGACGCCGATCGTTTAAGGGGTCAAATGAAAGGAAAGGAGATAAATTTGGATCATTCTGAACGCAAAAATTCTGAGGATATAAAGCAAAACTCATCGGAGACCGTTCAAGAAGGACGGACACCGGAAACTCGTCATGGAACAGAAGGACGCCCCCAGGGCTCTAGAGTGGGTACAGATGGAAGGACATCAACTCCACGTTCGGTTTCTCAAGGACAGCCGCAAGGTTCTCGTCCGAGTGCTCAAACTAATCAAGGTCCTCGACCTAACACGCCGGGACCATCTCAAGGAGCCCGTACGGGTGCTCAAGGCCCGCGTCCGGGTTATCAGGGACAACCATCAGGTCCGCGTCCCGGTTATCAAGGACAGTCCCAAGGTCCGCGTCCAGGCTATCAAGGACAGCCCCAAGGCCCGCGTCCGGGCTATCAAGGCCAGTCTCAAGGACCGCGCCCAGGCTATCAAGGACAGCCCCAAGGCCCGCGTCCAGGCTATCAAGGCCAGTCTCAAGGACCGCGTCCCGGCTACCAAGGCCAGTCTCAAGGTCCGCGCCCAGGCTACCAAGGCCAGTCTCAAGGCCCACGTCCGGGCTATCAAGGCCAGTCCCAAGGCCCACGTCCGGGTTACCAGGGTCAATCCCAAGGACCGCGTCCGGGTTACCAGGGTCAATCCCAAGGACCGCGTCCGGGTTATCAAGGCCAGTCTCAAGGACCGCGTCCGGGTTACCAGGGTCAATCTCAAGGACCGCGTCCGGGTTACCAGGGTCAATCTCAAGGACCGCGTCCGGGTTACCAGGGTCAATCCCAAGGACCGCGTCCCGGATATCAGGGACAATCCCAGGGGTCCCGCCCATCACCAGCACGTGCCGGTGCGGGAGTACCGCAGGCTCCGGCAATTGCCGAGCAAGTAAAACGACAAACTCCAGCCACAAAGAAAGCCCAAGATAAGGCTTATGAACGAAAACGTGAAATGGAAAAGGAACGGGAGAATGCTCTGCGAGCTCCTCATAAGCGTTTTCAAAAACAACCGAAGAAAGAAGTTAAAGACACATCTCCGAAACACATTGTTATTCAGGAATCAATCTCTGTCCAAGATTTGGCCCTTAAAATGAGCCGTAAGGCCGGAGAACTCATCAAGCATCTCATGAATCTAGGAGTCATGGCTACGATTAATCAAGAACTTGATTCAGAAACAGCCACAATCCTGGCCAATGAAATGGGTGTTACGGTTGAAATAAAGGCAGAAAAGTCTTTGGCTGTGATCGAAGAAATTGAAGATGATCCGAAAGATCTTGCTTTCCGTCCGCCGGTAGTAACGGTTATGGGGCATGTTGACCATGGAAAAACTTCGCTCTTGGATGCTATTCGCACCACGAATGTTACCTCTTCGGAAGCTGGAGGAATTACCCAGCATATTGGTGCCTATCAAGTGGAAATTAAAGGTCAAAAGATCACCTTTTTAGATACTCCCGGACACGAAGCGTTTACTGCCATGAGAGCACGTGGTGCCCAGGTGACGGATATTGCCGTACTTGTAGTGGCCGCTGATGACGGCGTTATGCCTCAGACCGTTGAGGCTATTAATCATGCTAAGGCTGCTGAAGTTCCAATTATTGTTGCTATCAACAAAATTGATAAAGAAAATGCTACACCAGAGCGAGTTAAACAAGAATTAACTGAGTATGGGTTAGTCGTTGAAGAATGGGGCGGAGACACTATTGCCGTTCCCGTCTCGGCAAAGTCTAAGGTCAATATTGAACAGCTTCTGGAAATGATACTGCTTGTAGCTGAAGTTCGTGAACTAAAAGCGAATCCTAATCGGCCTGCAGCGGGAACCGTTATTGAAGCAGAGTTAGATAAAGGAAAGGGACCTATCGCGACGGTACTTGTCTCTAAGGGAACACTTAATGTTGGAGATGTAGCTGTTGCTGGCTGCGCCTTTGGCAAGATTCGAGCCATGTTGGATGACAAGGGACGGCGTGTTAAGAAAGCAGGTCCGGCAATGCCTGTCGAAATACAAGGTCTGTCAGAAGTACCGGAAGCCGGTGAACCTTTCTCGGTGGTTGCTGATGAAAAGTTAGCTCGGCAAATTACGTCTGCACGAACGGCAGTACGAAAAGTCGAAGAATCAAAGCGTACTGTTGGCAAGGTAAGCTTAGAGGATCTTTTTGATAAGATTAAAGAAGGAGAAATCAAAGAGCTCAATATTATCATTAAGGCAGACGTTCAGGGTTCTGTAGAAGCTCTTAGACAATCCTTGGTAAGGCTTTCAACGGATGAAGTTCGCGTCAACCCTATTCATGGCGGTGTCGGTGCCATCAATGAAAATGATATTATGTTGGCGTCTGCCTCCAATGCCATTATTATTGGCTTTAATGTCCGCGCAGATTCCAATATGAAGGCCACAGCAGACCTTGAGGGCGTTGATTTGCGCTTCTACCGAGTCATCTACGATGCCATTGAAGATGTTAAGGCGGCTATGACCGGTCTTTTAGATCCAACCTTTAAAGAAGTTGTCTTGGGACGTGCCGAAGTCCGTCAAGTCTTCAAAGTTCCTAAGGCAGGGACGGTTGCCGGATGTTTGGTAACAGAAGGAAAAATTCTTCGCTCGGCAAAAGTTCGAGTTATCAGGGATAGTATTGTGATCCATGAAGGAGAAATGGAATCACTGAGACGTTTTAAAGATGATGTCAAAGAGGTCCTGGAGAGTTTCGAATGCGGCATTGGTATTGAAAAATACAATGACCTCAAAGAAGGAGACATCATTGAAGCATTCACTTTAGAAGAAGAAAAACGAACATTATAGTAATCCCAGGAGGGATACCTATGGCAAAACATCGACCGAACCGCTTGGCAGAAACCCTTAAGGAAGAAATTTCCCAATTAATTTTAGTTGAGCTAAAAGACCCTCGTATCGGTTTTGTAACCGTGACGAGTGTGGACGTAGCTAATGACTTAGCCCATGCTAAAGTTTATGTCAGTGTTATGGGCAGTGAAGAGGATGGAAAAGTGTCTTTAGATATTCTTAACAGAGCTGCCGGCTTTTTTAGGAGTGAGATTGGGAAACGTATTCGTTTGCGGCATGTACCTGCTATTGTTTTCGTCAACGATCCTTCGATTCAACATGGTGCCCATATTGCCAAGTTATTGCGTGATGTTGGCGCTGCGGATGATATAGACAAGGATGAAACACATGACTGAGCATTCATTAACGAAAGAAATTATAGAAGTTCTGAGAAAAGCGCCGTCGGTGGCGCTTTTCTCCCATGTCTCGCCGGATGGAGACTGCCTGGGATCTATGTTGGCCCTGGGGCTTGCCTTGGAAACAATGGGCAAGAAGGTTGCCTTTTTTAATCCGGATCGTGTTCCTGAAGCTTTGACCTTTTTGCCGGGTTCTGATCGTATTCAGCAATTACTGCCGAATCCTTTGCCGGAAGTTTTAGTCTTTACGGACTGTACAGACTTAAAACGTGTGACTTTAACCCCCGGTAATTTAGGGGACAGTATTGTTGTAAATATTGATCATCATATTTCCAATCAGAGATTCGGCAAGTTTAATTGGGTTGATGACAAGGCCAGCGCCTGCGCCGAAGTTTGTCTGACCCTGATCAAACAATTAGGTGTACTCATGGACAAAGATATAGCGACGAATCTCTATACCGGCATTGTAACTGATTCGGGATGTTTTCAATACAGTAATACGACAGCCAATACTCATCGCTTGACAGCAGAACTTATTGAGACGGGCTTAGATCTAACAATGATCCATCACCACCTTTTCGACCAAAAACCTCTTGCTCAAGTTAAGCTTCTGCAAGCTGCCTTAAATACTTTGGAGCTTTATGCTGATGGTCAGTTGGCGGTAATGACCTTAACCCTCGAGGACTTTCGGCAAAGCGGAGCTGTTCAGGAACATAGTGAGGGACTGGTTAATCATGCTCGAAGCATTCAAGGGGTTGAAGCTGCTGTTCTGCTCAAAGAAGTGGGCCCCCAAGAGATCAAGGGCGGTTTTCGCTCGAACTTGTGGTTTGATGTCAACAAGGTTGCCGCACAATTTGGCGGTGGGGGGCATAAGCGGGCTGCGGGATGTACCATGAAGGTTTCACTAACCGAGGCCAAGAAACAGGTTATCAGAGCCATAGAGGAGGGGTTAATTGTTGGACGGGCTCATTAACGTCCTCAAACCACCGGGTATGACTTCTGCTGATGTTGTGGGCTGGCTGCGTAAAACTCTTAAGACCAAAAAAATTGGCCATACCGGTACTCTGGATCCCGGAGTTGTAGGAGTCTTGCCAATTTGTGTAGGAAAAGGAACTCGACTTGCTGAATATATTACTGGGCAAGGGAAAACCTATCTAGCCGAGGTTACCTTTGGGATTGCCACCGACACCCAAGATTCTTTCGGGCAAAGAATCTTTGAACAAAAGCCTCAATTGCAGCGAACTGAAGTTGAGGAAGCCTTAAGGAAATTTGCCGGGAACGTTTCACAAATTCCCCCTATGTATTCGGCGGTACGCAAAGAAGGCAGGCACTTATATGAATATGCCCGGCAGGGATTTTCTGTCGAGCGTGAGGCGCGTGAAGTCACAATATCCAAGATTGAGCTGAAGAAATGGTATGATGAAGAATTTCCGAGGGCCTTACTGCATATTGAATGTTCCAAAGGGACTTATATTCGAACGTTATGTCATGACTTAGGTGAGGCTTTAGGCTGTGGGGCGTATATGTCCTTTTTGCTGCGAGTTCGTTCGGGACCCTTTGAAATTCTAAGCAGCTGGACTCTTGAGGAGATAGAGGAAGTTGTTCAAAAGGATTCGTTTCCCTTTTTACTGCCTCTAACAACCGGCATCGATCTTCCGAAGGTATATTTAACAACCGCCCGAGCTAAGGCTTTTCGCAATGGGTTATCAACTAAGAGAGAGTTGGTTCGAACGTCAAGTCCTGTTTCAGATTCTCAGGTTCAAGTGCTTGAGGGGGATATGCTGATCGGCATCGGAATGTGGCGTGAGAATTCTCTCGTCCCTTATAAAGTTATTGGATGATTTAGGAGGTCAGAAATCCGTGCAAGTTCGAACAAGTATGCCAATAAATAATGAACCATGCGTGTTGGCATTAGGAAACTTTGATGGAGTACACCTTGGACATCGTCGCTTGCTTGAACATGGATTGAGACAAGCCGAAGAATTAGGGGTAGACCTTAGCGTTTTGCTCTTTGAGCCGCATCCCTTAAAAGTTTTGCATCCCGAGCGAGGAATTCAGCTGCTTACAACCAATCAAGAACGTTTAAATTATTTTGAGAAGATTGGGGTAGATACTGTATTTCTTATTCCCTTTACCCGCGAGATGGCGGATACTTCTCCGGAGGACTTCGTTGAGAAGATTCTCATTCCTCTGGGAGCTGTTCGTGTGGTGGTGGGATTTAATTATTCCTTTGGTGCTCAAGGTAAGGGAACTCCGGAATTAATTCAGTTATTGGGTAAAAAACATGGATTTGGTGTCAGCGTTCTCCAAGCCCAGATGCTTGAGGGAAGGGTTATTTCTTCGAGCAGTATTCGCAAAGCTCTGCTCCAGGGAGATATCCCTTTGGCATTTTCTTTACTGGGGCGATCACCTAGTTTAAGCGGAACTGTGATTCATGGGGAAGAACGAGGACGATTATTAGGTTTTCCAACAGCAAACATTCTTCCTGCTGAGGATTTACTAATTCCCAAGCGAGGCGTCTATGCCGTTTGGTCAACAATTGATGACCGTTGTGTATCGGGCATGATGAACATTGGTATGAAGCCGACATTTCATGATATGTATGGTATAAGTGTTGAAGTTAATTACTTTGATTACGACGGAGACTTATATGGCCGCGAATTAACAGTTCACATTAAGGAACGTTTGCGTGACGAACGTAAATTCAATGGTATTAACGAACTATTGCTTCAATTAAAGACCGATAAAATGAAAGCGGAGAGTCTGCTTAAAGAGTGTCTTTAAGCCCGTATCCTAAAGTAATTGCCCTAATACTATATGAACTTTACAAAAGCCATAGAACCATGTATACTTAAAGACTGTGGAACCACTGACTCGGCTTATACGAATCTCCGACGATGAGCTGGGCAGCAGGGAATATTAAATATTGGAGGAAACTAACATGATGACACCTGAGAGAAAACAAGAGATTATACTTAAGTATGCTCAACACGAAGGCGATACAGGCTCACCGGAAGTACAAATCGCCCTCCTCACAGAGCGGATTGCCTATTTGACAGAACATTTTAAGACTCATAAAAAAGACCATCATTCACGTCGTGGCCTCTTTAAGATGGTAGGTTCCAGACGTTCGCTCTTAAACTACCTTAAGAAAGTTGACTTTGAGCGTTATCGTAATATTATTACCTCACTCGGTCTGAGAAGATAATAATGGTATCACGAACAGAAGTGGATCTAATGATCCACTTCTTTTTAACGTTATTATATTAAAGAGTGCCCTTGAATTAGCGAATAATTAAGAGATATTCCAATATGAAGAGTTTTTTTTGCAAATTGCAGGAAATACTAATAATATGTCGAAGAGGAAACAAGTTAAAAAGGATTGAAAGTTTTAAGGAGGTTCCATTGTGAAACAGGAAGTATTTGAAAAGTCAATCTCCGTCGGTGGGCGAACGATGACTTTCCAAACCGGAAAAATCGGTAAACAGGCGGGGGGCGCAATTTTTCTTCGTTATGGAGATACGGTGGTTTCTGCTTTTGCTACCTGCAGTTCAGCGCCCAGGGAAGGTATTGACTTTTTTCCCTTGACGGTAGAGTTTGAAGAGCGGATGTATGCTGCTGGGAAAATTCCGGGTGGATTCATTAAGCGTGAAGGCAGAGCCAGTGAAAAGGCTACATTATCAGCCCGTTTAATAGATCGTCCTATTCGTCCATTATTTCCGGAAGGGTTTCGAAATGATGTTCAAGTGGTAGCAACAGTTATGTCCGTCGATCAAGACTGTGCCACGGATATCACAGCGATTAATGCCGCATCAGCGGCCCTGGCTGTCTCAAATGTTCCTTTTGAGGGACCTATCGCAGCGGTTACTGTCGGACTCGTGGATGGGGAATTTATTATTAACCCTACAATTGAACAGAGCGGCAAGAGTCAGATGCACCTGACGGTAGCAGGAACCCAAGAAGCGGTTATGATGGTTGAAGCAGGTGCTCAAGAAGTCGCTGAAGATTTAATGCTGGAAGCGATCATGTTCGGTCATCAAGAAATCAAAACGATTGCCAAGTTTATAGCTGATTATCGTGAAGAAGCTCTGGCTTTGGGATTAGCAAAAGAAAAAATTGAAGTGCACTTTGAAAAAATCCCTGACGCGATGGTTGAAGCGGTTAAAGCCTATGCTTATAATAAATTAGATGCAGCGGTGCGGGTGGAAGAGAAAAAGGCTCGGGAAAATGCCATCGATGCCGTTAAAGCTGATGCCTTGAATTATTTTGAGGCTGAGTTTCCGGATGATATGAAGACGGTCGGAACCATTTTAGAGGACATGGTGCATTTAATCGTTCGCCGCTTAATTACTGATGAACATATCCGACCCGATGGGCGTGCAGTTGACGAAGTGCGGCCGCTCAGCATAGAAGTGGGTCTTTTACCCCGTACTCATGGGTCAGGACTTTTTACACGAGGTCAAACTCAAGTGTTGACGGTTGCCACCCTCGGAGCTGCCGGCGATGAACAAATCTTGGACGGATTAGGCCTCGAACGCTCAAAACGTTACATACATCACTATAATTTCCCGCCCTACAGTGTGGGAGAAATACGGCCTATGCGAGGACCCGGCCGCAGAGAGATTGGCCATGGCGCTCTTGCGGAAAGAGCTCTTGTTCCTGTCTTGCCGGATGAAAATGAATTTCCCTATACGATTCGCCTGGTATCGGAAGTATTAGAATCCAACGGCTCCAGTTCTATGGCCTCAGTTTGCGGTAGTACTCTCTCGCTGATGGATGCAGGCGTACCTATTACTGCACCGGTAGCCGGGGTAGCCATGGGACTCATTAAAGAAGGGGATAATTTCGCAATTCTCACGGATATCCAGGGCTTAGAAGATCATTTTGGAGATATGGATTTCAAAGTTGCAGGAACGACTAAGGGAGTTACTGCCTTGCAAATGGATATAAAGATCAAAGGAGTTTCCCGTGAAGTCCTAGCTCAGGGTTTGAAACAGGCCAAAGCAGGTCGTCTTTTTATCCTTGATAAAATGCTGGCTGTTTTAGATAAACCTCGCCCGCAGCTCTCAGTCTATGCTCCGAGAATTATTACGACATCAATTCATCCTGATAAAATACGCGATGTCATTGGACCAGGAGGAAAAACCATCAAGAAGATCATCGATGAGACGGGTGTTAAAATTGATATTGAAGATGACGGCCGCGTCTTTATCTCTTCCCTTGAAGGAGAAGGCGGCGAACAAGCTTTAAAAATTATTGAATCTTTAACTCAAGACGTTGAAGTCGGTAAAATCTACAAAGGGAAGGTTACCCGGGTCATGGATTTCGGAGCTTTTGTTGAGGTTATTCCCGGAGTCCTAGGTTTAAGCGGTAAAGAAGGTCTGGTGCATATTTCTCAGCTCTCTTCGGAACGGGTGGAAAAAGTTGAAGATGTCGTCAAGGTTGGGGATGAAATTACGGTGAAAGCTACGGCCATTGATAAACAGGGACGCTTAAATCTTTCCCGTAAAGAGGCCATGGCCAGCACTAGAAAAGAGCCTCCCGTAAATCCCGCGAAATAACGTTAATATTTTTTCAATGACCAGTCTGTAAGTTCCCCCCCAAGCATAAATTTAGGGAAGGGGGGAAGCTAATGTTCATTAACTTAAAAATCTCGCGACGAATTCTCTCGTTAGGCGGGATTTTCTTTCTATTATTCGTTGGTATATTGCTGGAACACAAGATGGTGCTTACCGGTGTTCGCAGTTCCAAACCTGTGGAGCAGATCAGTACCGAAGAGAAAGTCATTGCCCTGACCATCAATGTTGATTGGGGCGAAGAGTTTATTCCGGCAATTTTAGACGTTTTAGATAAAGAAAACGCTAAGGCGACGTTCTTTGTGACAGGCCGATGGGCTAAGAAAAATCCCGAATTGTTAAAACGGATAGCGAGTCGAGGACATGAAATTGAAAATCATGGGTATTCACATCCCCATCCAGATAATCTATCCGTTGGAGCAAATCAGGAAGAGATCAAGAAAACAGAAAGCATTATTCAGGGGATTATTGGCAAAAGGACCCACTTCTATGCACCGCCTTATGGGGAAAAGGGGGCTTCAGGCTTACGAGCTGCAGATTTATTAGGTTACCAGACAATTTTGTGGACGTTAGATACGGTGGATTGGCGGGAAGACAGTACCCCGGAAGTTATTGTCCAACGTATTGTTAATCCTGCTGTGAGGTTCGGCATCAGACCGAAAAAAAATGGGGCTATAGTCCTGATCCATCCAAAATTGAATACTGTGAAGGCCTTACCAATCATCTTAAGTCAGTTGACGCGTGATGGATTTGCGTTTCAAACACTCGATGCACTAATAACATTTGATCAGATCGGAAATACTACCTCACGATGAACTTAAAAGTTGAGGTGGTTCGATGATCAGTAGAAAGTGGACGCGTGCTTGGGCCTGCGTCCTTCTTTGTACCGTAGGTTTTACTTGGTTTGGGATAAAGCCTGTGGATGCAGCTCAGTCAAATCAAGCGGTTAAATCGTTAAAATCGACTAAAACGTCCCGTCCCCAACCACGCTTAAAACGGAAGATTCCGGCAAAACCTTCGGTTCCCCCGGAATCTTCCGTTCCAGAGCAAGGTCCTGGCAAGATTAGTGCAGATGCAGCTGTTCTTATGGATGTTAAGACAGGTGATGTTCTTTTCGGAAAACAGGAAAATAAACCTCGACCGCCCGCCAGTACGACTAAGATAATGACCGCGATTTTGGGGTTGGAACTTGGCAGTTCGGACGAAGTGGTTACGGTCAGTCAAAAAGCTGCTAATGTTGGTGAAGCAACATTGCATCTTGACCCAGGTGAGAAAATCAATCTTTATGAACTCATTACCGGAGCCTTAGTTAAATCGGGAAATGATGCCTGTGTGGCGATTGCAGAGCATATTGCGGGAAGTGAACAACAATTTGTTCATTTCATGAATATGAAAGCCTTAGCCTTGGGAGCGCAAAACACCCATTTTGGAAATACCAACGGGTTACCCCTTAAAGATCATTATTCTACGGCCTATGACCTTGCCCTTATGGCTCGTCATGGCTTATCTATACCTCAATTCGCCTCAATTACACGTCAAAAAGAAACGGAGATTCATTTTCTGGAACCTGACGTTATTATGGATTTACGTAACACCAATAAACTGCTATGGAACTATCCTTATGCAGATGGTGTCAAAACCGGAACTACCACGGCAGCGGGCAAATGCCTTGTTGCTTCGGCGACTAAAGACGGTCGCCAACTCTTAGTGGTTGTACTCAAAGCTCCTGACCGGTTTGGGGATGCTAAGAAATTATTGGAGTGGGGGTTTAACAATACTGAAATTGTACGTTTGGCGAATGCCGGACAGGCTATTGGGGAATTTACTAAGTCCAAGGATCCTGTTCAGGTATTTACGGAAACTCCGGTAGAAGTTAGCATTCCTAAAGTTGAACATTCGAAACTCCAAACCCATATTGTATGGGAAAAGAATGGAGATCTTCCAATAAAGGCAGGAGAGAGACTGGGGCGCTGGGAAGTCTGGCTGGGCAAACAAAAAGTAGGCAGTGTTCCTTTGCTGAGTGAGTGTGATGTAGCTAAGAATCACTCGTTGTAAAGTTTCTATTCCTTTGGGAAATAGGGGAGTGAATTAATTGTATCAAAAGATGGTGTTACCAAACGGAGTTAGAATTATTACGGAAGAAATTGAACATGTAAGATCAGCTGCCATTGGAATTTGGGTCGGAGCGGGATCAAGAGATGAACGGACAGGATATGAGGGTATATCTCATTTTATTGAGCACATGTTTTTTAAAGGCACTGAACATAGGAATGCCCGTGCTTTGGCAGAGTCGCTGGAAGCAGTGGGCGGTCAATTAAATGCCTTCACCACAAAAGAATATACGTGCTACTACGCCAAGATTCTCGATGAAGATCTGGACCTGGCTATTGATGTTTTGAGTGATATGTTTTTTAGCTCACTCTTTGATGAAAAGGAAATTGAAAAAGAAAAAAACGTGGTTATTGAAGAAATAAAAATGTATGAGGATTCTCCGGATGAATTGATTCATGATATTTTTTCCGAACAAGTCTGGAATGATAATCCTTTAGGCAAACCGATTTTAGGAACGGAGGAGAGTATCCGCGATTTAACTCGGGAAAAGATTTTGACCTTCCTTTCTGAGCATTATGCTCCGGATAATGTGGTTATTTCCGTGGCAGGCAAAATTAAGCATGATGATATTGTGGCAAAGCTTTCAGCTCATTTTGGGACCTTTAGACGAGGTGGACGACGAATTCTCGAAGAGACTCCCATTGGAAAGAAAGTCGAACGTTACCAGACGAAAGACACGGAGCAGATGCACATACTTATTGGAGTTCCCGGTTTGGGTCAGGACGATGAGGATATTCATGCTATGCATATCTTCAATAACGTCTTAGGCGGTGGCTTGAGTTCCCGCTTATTCCAAGAAATCAGGGAACAGCGCGGGCTTGCTTATTCTGTTTACTCGTATCACTCCACCTATGTAGATACCGGCTTGTTTGCCATCTACGCCGGAACAAGTCCCAATAATACTCAAGAGGTTATTGAATGTATTCTTGAGGAGATAAAGACGATTCAAAAGAACGGGATTACTGCTGAGGAACTTGAACGAACAAAGGCCCAAATTAAAGGTGGGCTTTACTTAGGATTGGAATCGGTAAGCAGTCGCATGAGTCGTTTAGGGAAGACTGAACTAACCTACAATCGAGTAATTTCTCCGGAAGAAGTAGTGGAAAAGCTCGAAAAAGTGACTCAAGAGGATGTCGTACGAGTGATTGGCCGTCTTTGGCAAAAAGACAAGATTAGTATTATGACCCTAGGCCCTTCTGGTCATGAAGTTATTTTAGCCGATTTGTTAAAGAAGACAGGCTGGGGTGACTAAGGTTGGAGGTTGGAATAACAAATTCAATCCCTGTGAAGGTAAAAAAAGTTTCTTCTCAGGCAGTGCTTCCGGCTTATGCAACTCCGGCCTCAGCGGGTGTCGACCTGTGTGCCTGCCTTGAAGAAAAGTTCGTTATAAACCCCGGCGACCAGGTAAAGATCCCTACGGGAATTGCCATTGAGCTGCCAAGCCAATATATGGTTGCTTTAGTTTTTGCCAGGAGCGGATTGGCCAGTCGGTCCGGTATTGGGCTCACCAATGGAGTAGGTGTGATTGACTCCGATTATCGAGGAGAAATTCAAGTGCTGCTGCAAAATCTTGGCTCAGTTCCGGTGACGATAAACCCTGGAGATCGGATTGCTCAAATGGTTTTTATGCCGGTATTTCAGGCCCATTTGCAAGAGGTATCAAACCTTGGAGAAACGGTTCGCGGCACAGGTGGTTTTGGCTCCACGGGTATTTGAGACTATCCCGCCAAAGAAATCTTGCCTTCACATTCCCACGTTGCATGCCTAATTATTAAAGAAAGGCGTTCTCACAGCACTATAGCAGTAGCGTGACAACGCCTCTGCTATTTATCCCCACTTTCTATAAGTTGGGTTTTTCATTTCTCTTGTATGATGAGATAAATTCTTAGATGAGATTATTAATGCTGGAACTGGAAGGAGGAGGAAAATAATGATCCTTCTCTTTTCTTGTTCTAGGGTGGTAGGCTTAATCATAAAATCCCCTTGAGGGGGAATGACGATGCAAGCCCTTGGGGTTATGATATTGGTGGCAGGTGTGATTATATCCGTGCGCGAGCGCAGGTTTATGATCATGTGGCGGTCGAAACCGCCTTCAAATCAGTTAGCAACTGCTTTGAGTCAATTAGTAGGTACTGCCGGTGGAATTTATCTTTCTCTTGAATTATTATTTTCGTTTTTAAAGATTCCTGAGGATTGGTGGAACAACTCAAACTTTTTTGTAGAACCTTTAGCAGTGTTTTCTTTGATCTTGGCTATCCTACAGCCATTTGGCTTAAAGGCTTGGCTGAAACTGAAAAGAATCGGGGGGTGAATAGATGCTGTTAAGTGATCTGGCCGGAAAAGAAATTATTAATTTGAACGATGGAGCAAAACTAGGTCTCGTTGGTGATGCAGACATTGATATCTCTTTAAATGGTAAGATTGAAGCTATTATTATTGCCTCCCGGGGAGGATTTTCGGGTTTTTGGAGTTCCAGAGGTGATCGAGACCGGGATCAGATGGTAATTCCCTGGCAAACAATAAAAAAAGTGGGTTCAGAGGTAATTATTATAGATTTACACGATAAGTCTGAGAATAAACGGTAATATTCAATTTGACAGAGAAGGTCATAGCAAATAAAATGAAGGGAAAAGCTTTAACCCCGGATTGCATTCAGCAACGGGGTTTTGCCTTATTATCGCAGGAGGGGTTTCCATTGAAAAAAATCCGTGTTTTCGTAGCTGGGGCAAGTGGAAAGATGGGACAGGAAGTGATACGAACTCTTGTCAAAGAAGATGATCTAATTTTGGTAGGCGCTTCAGATACACGTCAGCAAGGGATGGACGTTGGATTTGTGGTGGGCCTCCCGCGAATGGGCTTAGATATATCAGGTCCTTTCGACGTAGAAAGTCTACGTACGTTTCAAGCGGATGTTTTAGTGGATTTCACAAATCCGCAATCGGTCTTAAAGAATGCCAAAACTGCAATTCTTGCCGGGGTTGTTCCAGTCATTGGGACTACTGGCTTGGATGAAGCTGAATTAGAAGAGATACGGACTCTGGCAGTAAAGGAAAGTGTGGGGGCTTTCATTGCACCAAATTTTTCTATCGGAGCACTTTTAATGATGAGATTTGCCAGAGAAGCAGCTAAATATTTCCCTCATGTCGATATTCTTGAACTGCATCATGATCAGAAGCTTGATGCCCCCTCAGGAACAGCCATAAAAACGGCCGAACTGATCTCGGAAGTGCGCCCTCCCATGGTTCAGGGACACCCCAATGAATATGAGAAAATCCCAGGAGCACGTGGTGCTGATCTAGGAGGAATTCATATTCATTCGGTACGTTTGCCGGGATTAATTGCTCATCAAGAGGTATTATTTGGAGGTTTAGGACAAGCTTTAACAATCCGGCATGATGCCTATACCAGAGAGACCTATATGCCGGGGATAATGCTTGCCATACGCAAAGCTGCTGACTTAACTGAACTTGTAGTAGGCCTTGAGAATTTCCTCGATTAGGTAATGATCACGCGTAACCGCTGCTCTTCTTCCCTCATATAATGAATAGTAGTCAATGGGACACTGTCTCAAAGGGGGCATAAAGATGAGTGCGGGTCTGAAAGGAATTCGTGTGGCGGTAATTGGGGGTGATGATCGGGAACTGTTTTTGATTCCCGAACTTCAAAAACAGGGGGCCTACATAGTCGGGGTCGGATTTGAAAAGGCTTCACCCAACCCGGGAGTGACACTTGTATCATCCCTTCTCGAAGCGGTTGGTCAAGTGGATGTGTTGCTTTTTCCAATGTTCGGCACCGATGAACGTGGGACAGTTAAAGCCAAATACTCTGCTTCGCCAATCGTGCTGAATAAAGAGGTGCTTCAGGCTATTCCGACACGCGTTCCGCTGATTATTGGCTTTGCGCGTCCGGCTTTGAAATCAGCAGCAGAAAACATGGGAATCCAGTTAGTGGAAACGATATACCTTGATGAACTTGCTATCCTTAATTCTATCCCTTCAGCAGAAGGAGCTATTCAGATGGCCATGGAGGCCACGAACATAACGATTCACGGAAGTGAAAGTTTTGTTCTGGGATTAGGTCGAACCGGCTGGTCCTTAGCGAGAATGCTCCAGGGCATTGGCGCAAACGTCAGTGGGGTTGCCCGTAAGCCAACCGATTTAGCCCGTGCTGTAGAGATGGGACTCAAACCAGTTCATTTTGCGGATCTAGAAGAAGAGATTGGGCGTGCAGAGATTATTTTCAACACAGTTCCTCATCTCATCTTAGACCGTGTTATGTTGGAAAAGGTGGCAAGAGATGTGGTAATCGTCGATTTGGCTTCTATTCCGGGCGGAACTGATTTTGAATTTGCCCAATTATTGGGCCTCAAAGCAATCCTTGCTCCGGGTCTCCCTGGTATTGTAGCACCCAAATCTGCCGGCAGAATTCTCGCTCAAATTTATCCGCAACTTATTCTTCGTCACTTGACCACCACGATTGCCAATGTTCAGTCTTAAATGTGGAGGTGCGAAGGGATGCAGTTTGACGGGTTAAAAATTGGTTTTGCTCTTACCGGATCACATTGTATGTTGCATGAAGTAGTCAAGGTCATGAAACGTTTAGCAGATGAAGGAGCGGTCGTGACACCAATTGTCTCCTATTCTGTAGATACTATGGACACTCGCTTCGGCAAGGCCGAGGATTGGAAAGGCCAGTTTAAGGAAATAACGCAGAAGGATATTATTCACACGATCCCTGAAGCCGAGCCAATTGGTCCTAAGAAAATGTTTGATTGTGTGGTAATAGCCCCATGTACGGGCAATACTCTCGCAAAGCTAGCCAACGGGATCACGGATACTCCTGCTCTCATGGCTGCTAAATCCCACCTTCGCAATCAAAGTCCAGTAGTACTTGCTATATCAACTAATGATGGACTGGGACTTAACGCTCGTAATATCGGAACACTGCTCATTACCAAAAATGTTTATCTCGTACCCTTTGGTCAAGATAATCCTGCCATTAAAGCAAATTCATTAGTAGCACATATGGATAGAATTCCAGATACCATACTAATGGCACTTGAAGGAAAACAGATTCAGCCAGTCCTGTGGGATTATCGATAATATTATGATTATATTAAGTAAAGGTATCAGGTGCCTTGTTCAAGACAAGGCACCGCCCTGATAAGCCTTTTACTTACTAAGGAGGAAAATTTGTATGTCAAATGTAGCAATTGTTGGTGCAACCGGTGCAGTCGGGCAGGAATTCTTAAAAATTCTTGCCGAACGTCATTTTCCTGTTGAAGAACTGAGACTATTGGCAACGAAACGATCTGCCGGAAAACGGGTGACCTGGCAAGGGCGTGAACTAGAGGTTCAGGAGACAACTCATGAGAGCTTCAAGGGTATCGATATCGCACTTTTCGCAGGCGGTTCTGCAAGTACGGAATATGCACCTTCTGCCGTAAAAAGCGGAGCAGTGGTTATCGATAACAGCAGTGCTTTTCGTCTTGATCCGGAGGTTCCGCTGATTGTCCCTGAGGTAAACCCAGAGGATGTAAAAGGCCATAAAGGGATTATAGCAAACCCTAATTGCTCCACGATTATCATGGCTGTAGCCCTAAAGCCAATTTTTGATATAGCCGGTATACGGCGTGTCGTCGTATCCACATATCAGGCCGTTTCCGGAGCAGGGCGTGAGGGTATTGAGGAATTGGAAGCAGAGGTTAAAGCTTGGTCGAAGGGTGATGGAATGACTCCCGCTGTTTTCCCTTACCAAATTGCCTTTAATCTTATTCCCCGCATTGATGTATTCCAAGAAGGAGATTACACTAAAGAAGAGTGGAAAATGGTTAAAGAAACACAAAAGATTTTCCATGCCCCGAATATGGCAATTACAGCTACCACCGTGCGGGTGCCGGTCTTCCGCAGTCATTCGGAATCAATTAATGTCGAAACTGAAAAACTCGTCAGCGTCACTGAAATTCGGGAGGCTTTAAGTCAAGCGCCGGGCGTTATCGTCGATGATGATCCTAGCAATGATCGCTACCCCATGCCGTGGTTCAGCGCAGATACGGACGAAGTTTATGTTGGCCGTTTGCGTAAAGACTTTTCGATTGCTCAAGGGATTAATATGTGGGTTGTGGGAGATCAAATTCGTAAAGGTGCGGCCACTAACGCAGTGCAAATTGCGGAACTGCTGCTGTAATAATTCGAGGCACGAGAAACATAAAATTTGATGGGTAAGGTTCGAATATCGAACCTCGAAAGAGGGGATTGGTTTGCGGATATTGGTTCAGAAGTTCGGGGGGACTTCTGTAGCGACACCGGAGCGCAGGTCGCAAGTGGTGTCCAAAGTTTCAGAAGCAGTTCACAGCGGGTATTCACCAGTTGTTGTCGTATCGGCGATAGGCCGATCCGGGGATCCCTATGCCACGGATACCTTTCTGAATATGGTTAAAGGAATTTATTCGGATTTACCGAAACGGGAATTAGATTTATTAATGAGCTGCGGTGAAGTTATTTCCGGGACTGTGCTGGTAAGCACCTTGAATAGTATGGGCTTTGAAGCGGTACTTTTTACCGGAGCTCAAGCCGGGATTATTACAAACAATGATTATGGGGATGCCAGGATTGTCCGAGTCGAACCGGGAGCTATTTTAGAACAGTTGAGTGAGGGTAAAGTTGTAGTAGTAACCGGTTTTCAGGGCATAACAGAAGATGGTCAGATAACGACTCTCGGGCGCGGAGGAAGCGACACCACGGCATCGGCCTTGGGGGTTGCCTTAGAAGCAGAAACCATCGATATCTACACCGACGTCGATGGCATCATGACGGCAGATCCACGAATCGTTGAAGATGCGCGAATTATTGATACCGTTACTTATAATGAAATTTGCCAATTAGCATATCAAGGAGCCAAAGTGATTCATCCTAGGGCCGTGGAAATTGCGATGCAGCGCAACATTCCCCTGAGGATAAAATCTACGTTTTCCGATGCACCGGGGACATTAGTCACGAATATGCACCCTGATCGAGGAGTTGGGACGGATATAACCAATGACCGGATTATTACTGGGATTGCTCATACCCCCAATGTCACGCAAATCAGAGTTTTGACGAAGGATGCTCCGGATCTGCACCTCACAGTTCAACGGATTTTTAAAGCAATGGCTCTTGCTGATATAAGTGTGGATTTTATTAGTGTTCAGCCTGAAGTAGTATTATTTACGGTTTCTGATGAAGTTGCCGCAAAGGGCGTTAAAATTTTGAAAAACACGGGATTTGAGCCGGAAGTTATCCCAAGCTGTGCGAAAGTATCCATAATTGGAGCAGGAATTGCCGGGGTACCCGGAGTCATGGCAGATATGGTGGAGGCACTTTCCGAAGCCGGTGTAACGATTTTGCAATCGGCAGATTCCCACACGACTATTTGGGTTTTAGTTCACAAGGAAGACATGGTTACTGCGGTCCAGTCGTTACATCAGAAGTTTAGGCTGGGTGTTTGTTAGGATGAGGAGAGAACTGACGTCAATGAGAAAGGATGAGTAAAATGCCTTTTGGAAGAATACTCACAGCCATGGTAACTCCTTTCAACGAAGCTCAGGAGGTAGATTATCAGGAAGCGAAACGCTTGGCAGAGTATTTAATAACCCACGGTTCTGATGGAATCGTCGTTTGCGGAACAACCGGAGAATCTCCGACTGTGACGGAAACGGAAAAAATAGAACTTTTTAAAGTCGTCAAAGAGACTGTGGGATCCAAAGGAACGGTGATTGGCGGAATTGGCACAAATTCTACCAAATCAAGTATATCCCTGGCTCGTAGAGCCGCCGCTATCGGTCTGGATGGCCTGATGGCAGTTGTACCCTATTATAATAAGCCTTCTCAAGAGGGAATGTATCAGCATTTTAAGGCGATTGCCGAAGCTGCGCCGCTGCCTTTAATGTTATATAACGTGCCGGGAAGAACCTCTGCGAATCTTCTGCCGGCAACGGTTAAACGTTTGTCTGAAATACCAAACATCGTTGCTTTAAAAGAAGCAGCGGGCTCCCTAGACCAAGTAAGTGAACTAAAAAGAATGCTGCCGGCTAATTTTGCAGTTTATAGCGGCGATGACTCGATGACCTTGCCCATGTTAGCGTTAGGCTGCAGCGGTATCGTGAGCGTAGCTGCCCATGTGATCGGAGACGAAATGAAAGCCATGGTTGATGCCTGGTTTGCAGGTGATATTGCTCAAGCGACCCAATGGCATCTCGACCTCTTTCCGGTATTTAAAGGGATCTTCATTACCGCAAACCCTGTTCCCATCAAAGCCCTCTTAAATATGTCAGGACTTAACGTTGGGGGCGTACGCTTGCCGTTAGTAGAGGCTACTAAAGAAGAAATTAAATTTTTGCAGGATCTTATGGAAAATGTCAAACGGATCGATCCAAGTAACGAAGACATATTACCGGAATTTGAACTTAGGGCAGCAACAGGTAGACCCATGGACCCAATGGTATAGATATACATCGTAATGAAATAAAGAACATAGTAACTTCGCTTATCGTCAGAGATGATGGTGCGAAGTTATTTTTTATGCTATTAGCTCTCCATGTAGCATCTCCACACTGCAACTCAATTATTAAAATATTCACCCTTCACAAGAATATTTTATTTTTCGGTGAGTATTCTATGTTAAAATTCTTATTTCTCCGGCGAAAAAACAGAGTCATTACTCCCTGAGGAGTAATGACTAAATACACGTCTATAATGGATAATTCCTTCAAATTATAAATCAAACCTAACTTTCTTTTTCACTTGGCTCGTAAAAAGCACACTCTGCTTCACGATCCATGACACTGGAAGTAACGCTTAGCGTCTCCAATTGACAATGACCTTCTTCGTTGTGGCTGCATTCAGTAGCGGAACATACTACATTCGTTTTTCCCATGATAGTTTAACCACCTTTCTCAAACAGAATCTAGAACTATAGTTCTCCAGAATGATTCACATTATTCCTAATATAGAATAGATAGATTTTCTTGAGTTTGATTGCGTTTGAGATTTGGGATATTCCTGATATTTGGCATTGCCAAACATCCTCAATCAAATATTTAAATAAATGTAATATGGTACTATCATCTTGAAAAGGTTGAAGGAGCTTGCCAGTGAACGATTTGCGCGCTATAATGAATTATATTTATTGTGCGGCTAGTTTCATAGATGCTTTCGAAATACTGACGAACACTGGACGTCATTGTGTTCGTTTAGAGTATTTCGCTTTTTTTGTTGCCTCAATTTCGGCGTCAAAAGAAACAACGAGGGTCTCCTTAGCTTTTAAGGCACAATGCAAGAGATAAAATAATTTACTGGAGGTAGATTTTATTGCCCAAAGAACACAAACTGCAAATTATCCCCTTGGGAGGGCTTGGGGAAATAGGAAAAAACATGACCGTGATACGTTATGATAATCAAATGGTGCTTATTGATGCCGGTCTGGCATTTCCTGAGGACGAAATGCTCGGTATCGATATTGTTATCCCTGATTATTCATATTTAATTGAAAACAAGGATTTGCTTCTCGGCATATTAATAACCCACGGACATGAAGATCACATAGGTGCTTTGCCTTATCTTTTGAGAGATATCGACGTACCTATTTTTGGAACGCGTTTGACCCTCGGGATCATTCAATCCAAGATGAAAGAAAGTAATTTAAATAGTATTAAGGCTACTGTGGTTCAGCCGCGTGATACTATTAAGCTCGGAGTTTTCAGAATAGAATTTATTCGAGTTAATCACAGCATTCCCGATTCTGTCGGAATAGCAATTCATACTCCCTTGGGGACTATTGTTCACACCGGTGATTTTAAACTGGATCACACACCAGTATCGGGAGAAATTCTGGACATCCATAAATTCTCTGAATTAGGGGATAAAGGGGTTTTATGTCTCCTCTCTGATAGCACCAATGTAGAAAGAGCCGGCTTTACACCCTCAGAAAGAAATGTCGGCGAGATGATTGACGAGGCGTTCCGCAATGCCAAAGAGCGGGTTATCCTGGCAAGCTTTGCCTCAAATGTCTACCGTTTGCAGCAGGCTATTACTTCTGCGGTCAAAACCAATCGGAAGGTTGCCGTTGTAGGGCGAAGTATGCTTAATATTGTGGGAATTTCAGCCGAATTAGGATATTTGGATATACCGGAAGGTACTTTGGTTGATATTGATGAAATCATCGGTCTGCCGGGTAATCAGGCTTGTATCCTGACAACAGGAAGTCAGGGAGAACCTATGTCTGCTCTTACCAGAATGGCTAATCACGACCATCGTCATGTGGCCATTCAGCCAGGTGACACAGTCATTATTTCAGCAAGTCCCATTCCGGGCAATGAAAAGTCTGTCGCCAGAACTGTAGACCAGTTGTTTAAACTCGGTGCCAACGTTATCTATGAATCGGCAGAGGGAATGCATGTTTCCGGTCATGCAAGTCAAGAAGAGCAAAAGTTAATGTTAAATATGGTACGTCCTAAGTATTTCATGCCGGTTCACGGCGAATATCGCATGCTGATTAAGCATGCTCAATTAGCGGAGCAGTTGGGAATTCCGCGTGAAGATATTTTTGTCTCTGAAAACGGCGGAATCGTCGAGTTTACTCGCCATGGGGCAGCTATCGGCGGCAAGGTAACGGCGGGAAAAATATTGATAGATGGCTTAGGTATTGGCGATGTGGGAAACATTGTCCTGAGAGACCGTAAACAACTCTCTCAAGACGGCATTTTAATCGTCGTGATGACGATTAGTCGTTCAACAGGGGCAATTGTGGCCGGACCCGATGTGGTCACTCGCGGTTTTGTCTACGTTCGAGAGTCAGAGTCTATGTTGGATGAAGCGAAATTAAAGGTTAGACAGACTATGGCCCGCTGCCGTGAGAATAATATAACAGAATGGGCGGTACTGAAGAGCCAAATCAGAGATGCTTTAAGCAAGCAATTTTATGAGAAAACCAGACGCAGACCTATGATTTTGCCGATTATTCAGGAAGTTGAATAATCAATTTATGAAATCATTCATGAATTGATTCGTAAAATCAAGAGATAACCATTCGACTAGTAAAGCTTGTCTGAAAAATTATTTAGAGAAAACTAATCATTATAGAATTCATAGATACCGATGTTTGCGTTATCGTATAGATAATTGAAAAGATCAGTCTATGAATTCTATTTTAGTTTCTTCTTCCTAATCCATCTTGCAAAATAATGTGCTCTGTATTAGGGATGCTTCGCACTGCTTTGCAGCTTCGTCCTTGACATATAGTTCATTTTAAGAGGTTGGGTAGCTAAGATGGTTAAGGAAAGGAACGATAAGAAGATTTGCAAGACTAACTTCCACCTCTAAGCGTGGTAGGGGTGGAAATAACTTTTACAATTGAGGTTTTTTTCGCAAGACATAAAACTTATCGACATACAACCGGAGTTTTGCCAGACTAAATGCCACTACTCCCCCAGGGGAGTAGATATTATAAGTTTGTTTGACTAAATGCAACTTGTCGTTTTGTCAAATTAAACGCGACTATTAAGTAAATCACTGGTTGCATTTAACTTGTCAACTTAGGGGGGTGAAAAAATTTAGCGAAAAAGCAAAAAAAGAGTTGACACGATGATGTGAGAAGTGTTATTATAACAAAGCGCTCAAGAACAGCGCTTTTAAATTCTCTCAAAACCTGTTGCTTAAATAATCTGGTTTGAAAAAGTGATTGACAGAATAAAGAGAGAGTGTTAAGATGAAATTCTGGCGCAAATGCCGGGAAGATAAAAAGATGGTCTTTGAAAACTAAACAACAAGGACAGCCAATGAGAGAAACTCGCAAGAGTTTCAAAAGAATCATGAAATCATGAGCAAGAAATCATCTTCTTACGAAGAAGTTGAATAACTTTTTTGGAGAGTTTGATCCTGGCTCAGGACGAACGCTGGCGGCGTGCCTAACACATGCAAGTCGAACGGAGAATTTCGTTAAGTTTACTTTACGAAGTTTTTAGTGGCGGACGGGTGAGTAACGCGTGGGTAACCTGCCCATAAAACCGGGACAACTCTTGGAAACGAGGGCTAATACCGGATACGCTTAAGAAGCGGCATCGCTTTTTAAGGAAAGATGGCCTCTGAAAATGCTATCGCTTATGGATGGACCCGCGTCTGATTAGCTGGTTGGTGGGGTAAAGGCCTACCAAGGCGACGATCAGTAGCCGGCCTGAGAGGGTGAACGGCCACACTGGGACTGAGACACGGCCCAGACTCCTACGGGAGGCAGCAGTGGGGAATCTTCCGCAATGGACGAAAGTCTGACGGAGCAACGCCGCGTGTATGATGAAGGTCTTCGGATTGTAAAGTACTGTCTTTAGGGAAGAACGGTCTCTTCAGGAATATGGAGGAGACATGACGGTACCTAAGGAGGAAGCCCCGGCTAACTACGTGCCAGCAGCCGCGGTAATACGTAGGGGGCGAGCGTTGTCCGGAATTATTGGGCGTAAAGGGCGCGTAGGCGGGTATTTAAGTCCGGTGTGAAAGATCAGGGCTCAACCCTGAGAGTGCATCGGAAACTGGGTATCTTGAGGACAGGAGAGGAAAGTGGAATTCCACGTGTAGCGGTGAAATGCGTAGATATGTGGAGGAACACCAGTGGCGAAGGCGACTTTCTGGACTGTAACTGACGCTGAGGCGCGAAAGCGTGGGGAGCAAACAGGATTAGATACCCTGGTAGTCCACGCCGTAAACGATGAGTGCTAGGTGTAGGGGGTATCGACCCCTCCTGTGCCGGAGTTAACACAATAAGCACTCCGCCTGGGGAGTACGGCCGCAAGGTTGAAACTCAAAGGAATTGACGGGGGCCCGCACAAGCGGTGGAGCATGTGGTTTAATTCGACGCAACGCGAAGAACCTTACCAGGGCTTGACATCCTCTGAACTCTCTAGAAATAGGGAGGTGCCCTTCGGGGAGCAGAGAGACAGGTGGTGCATGGTTGTCGTCAGCTCGTGTCGTGAGATGTTGGGTTAAGTCCCGCAACGAGCGCAACCCCTGTATTTAGTTGCTAACACGTCAAGGTGAGCACTCTAGATAGACTGCCGGTGACAAACCGGAGGAAGGTGGGGATGACGTCAAATCATCATGCCCCTTATGTCCTGGGCTACACACGTGCTACAATGGCCGGTACAGACGGAAGCGAAGCCGCGAGGTGAAGCCAATCCGAGAAAGCCGGTCTCAGTTCGGATTGCAGGCTGCAACTCGCCTGCATGAAGTCGGAATCGCTAGTAATCGCAGGTCAGCATACTGCGGTGAATACGTTCCCGGGCCTTGTACACACCGCCCGTCACACCACGAAAGTCTGCAACACCCGAAGCCGGTGAGGTAACCCGCAAGGGAGCTAGCCGTCGAAGGTGGGGCCGATAATTGGGGTGAAGTCGTAACAAGGTAGCCGTATCGGAAGGTGCGGCTGGATCACCTCCTTTCTAAGGAGAACGGTTTAGAGCTTAGGCTTTAAACGAACATCCTATGGGTCGATGCTCTTAGAAGAAAACGAAGGTTATACTTAAGTTTTTAATAAGAGATCAAAAAGAGTCGCAAGACTCAGCCGAGGGATCGGCAAACTCATTGGCAAAGCTGTTGTTTAGTTTTGAGAGACCAGGAAGATGAACCGCATAAATTATGCGATTTAATCAAAAAGGAATCTCATCTACAAAAATATTTGTAATTATCGAACAATCTGTTCTTTGAAAACTGCATAGAGAAACAATTTCTAGTAAGTCAAAGGAAACATCACCTCAAAACGACGTGTCAACGAAGTTTTGAGAAACCCTAACGTAGTATAGATTTTAGGTCAAGCTACTAAGGGCGTACGGTGGATGCCTAGGCGCTAAGAGTCGAAGAAGGGCGCGGTTAACAGCGAAATGCCACGGGGAGTCGTAAGCAGGCTTTGATCCGTGGATACCCGAATGGGGCAACCCCACCGGAGTCATATCCGGTGATCTGCAGCTGAATACATAGGCTGCCGAAGACAACCCGGGGAACTGAAACATCTAAGTACCCGGAGGAAGAGAAAGAATCATCGATTCCCTGAGTAGCGGCGAGCGAAACGGGAAGAGCCCAAACCAATCCCTTCGGGGATTGGGGTTGTAGGACCCTCTTTTAGGCACAATGTTCTAGCTGAAGAGATCTGGAAAGGTCGAGCAAAGAAGGTAACACTCCTGTAAGCGAAAGAGCAGAGTGCTGTGAGGGAATCCTGAGTACCGCGGGACACGTGAAACCCCGTGGGAAGCAGGGAGGACCACCTCCCAAGGCTAAATACTACTTAGCGACCGATAGTGAACCAGTACCGTGAGGGAAAGGTGAAAAGCACCTCGGAAGAGGAGTGAAAAAGAACCTGAAACCGTACGCTTACAAGCAGTCACAGCACTTCGGTGTAGTGGCGTGCCTTTTGTAGAATGAACCGGCGAGTTACGGTATGCAGCGAGGTTAAGGCGAAGAGCCGGAGCCGAAGCGAAAGCGAGTCTGAAAAGGGCGACGAGTTGCATGCTGTAGACCCGAAACCGTGTGATCTACCCATGGCCAGGGTGAAGGTGGGGTAAAACCCACTGGAGGCCCGAACTCACTGTCGTTGAAAAGGCAGGGGATGAGCTGTGGGTAGGGGTGAAATGCCAATCGAACACGGAGATAGCTGGTTCTCCCCGAAATAGCTTTAGGGCTAGCCTCAATTGATGAACCATGGCGGTAGAGCACTGAATAGGCTAGGGGCCTTACCAGGTTACCGAACCTTATCAAACTCCGAATGCCATGGTCTTAAGATTGGGAGTCAGACTGTGGGTGATAAGATTCATAGTCAAAAGGGAAACAGCCCAGACCATCAGCTAAGGTCCCAAAGTATACACTAAGTGGGAAAGGATGTGGAACTGCACAGACAACCAGGATGTTGGCTCAGAAGCAGCCACCATTTAAAGAGTGCGTAATAGCTCACTGGTCGAGTGGTTCTGCGCCGAAAATGTAACGGGGCTCAAGTGTATCACCGAAGCTATGGCTTGCACGTTTACGTGCAGGGGTAGGGGAGCGTTCTAAATGCAGGGAAGTCATTCTGTAAGGAATGGTGGAGTGTTTAGAAGTGAGAATGCCGGTATGAGTATGCGAAAAGACAAGTGAGAATCTTGTCCGCCGAAAATCTAAGGTTTCCTGGGGAAGGCTCGTCCGCCCAGGGTAAGTCGGGACCTAAGCCGAGGCCGAAAGGCGTAGGTGATGGACAACTGGTTGAGATTCCAGTACCACCGAGAAGCGTTATTAACAATGGGGAGACACAGAAGGATAGGTTAAGCGTGCCGTTGGTCGAGCACGCCCAAGCGAGTAGGAGGTAGGGTAGGCAAATCCGCCCTGCGATAACTCTGAGACGTGATGGGGAGCGAAACATAGTAGCGAAGTAACCGACTCCAAGCTGTCAAGAAAATCCTCTAGTGAGTGACTGGGTGCCCGTACCGCAAACCGACACAGGTAGATGGGGTGAGAAACCTAAGGCGCGCGAGAAAACCCTCGTTAAGGAACTCGGCAAAATGGCCCCGTAACTTCGGGAGAAGGGGCGCTCACTGCAAGGTGAGCCGCAGAGAAAAGGTCCAGGCGACTGTTTAACAAAAACACAGGTCCCTGCGAATCCGCAAGGAGAAGTATAGGGGCTGACACCTGCCCGGTGCTGGAAGGTTAAGAGGAGAGGTTAGCCGCAAGGCGAAGCTTTGAATTGAAGCCCCAGTAAACGGCGGCCGTAACTATAACGGTCCTAAGGTAGCGAAATTCCTTGTCAGGTAAGTTCTGACCCGCACGAAAGGTGTAACGATCTGGACACTGTCTCAACGAGGGACTCGGCGAAATTGTAATACCCGTGAAGATGCGGGTTACCTGCGACAGGACAGAAAGACCCCATGGAGCTTTACTGCAGCTTGACATTGGATTTTGGTATAAAATGTACAGGATAGGTGGGAGACAGAGAAGCTAGGGCGCCAGCCTTGGTGGAGTCGCCGGTGGGATACCACTCTTTTTGTACTGAAGTTCTAACTAGGTCCCCTGAATCGGGGATTAGGACAGTATCAGGCGGGCAGTTTGACTGGGGCGGTCGCCTCCTAAAGAGTAACGGAGGCGCCCAAAGGTTCCCTCAGCGCGGTTGGAAATCGCGCGCAGAGTGTAAAGGCAAAAGGGAGCTTGACTGCGAGACCTACAAGTCGAGCAGGGACGAAAGTCGGGCTTAGTGATCCGGTGGTACCGAGTGGAAGGGCCATCGCTCAACGGATAAAAGCTACCCTGGGGATAACAGGCTTATCTCCCCCAAGAGTCCATATCGACGGGGAGGTTTGGCACCTCGATGTCGGCTCATCGCATCCTGGGGCTGTAGTAGGTCCCAAGGGTTGGGCTGTTCGCCCATTAAAGCGGTACGTGAGCTGGGTTCAGAACGTCGTGAGACAGTTCGGTCCCTATCCGTCGCAGGCGCAGGAAATTTGAGAGGATCTGTCCCTAGTACGAGAGGACCGGGATGGACGAATCACTGGTGTACCAGTTGTCTCGCCAGAGGCACAGCTGGGTAGCTATATTCGGATCGGATAAGCGCTGAAAGCATCTAAGCGCGAAACCGGCCTCAAGATGAGATTTCCCACAGTGAGAGCTGGTAAGACCCCTGAAGGAAGATCAGGTTGATAGGCCGGATGTGGAAGCACCGTGAGGTGTGGAGCTGACCGGTACTAATCGGTCGAGGGCTTGACCTAATTGAACTACGGCAGGAACGTGGCTCAGTGTTTCCGAAGAAGAGAAGACGAAACTAGAAAGAAGACTCTATGTGGTTTTGAGAGAGCAGGGTTCTGTAAAAGAAAACTGAAAATCTCAGAGATCTGGTGATCATGCCGGAGGGGTTCCACCCGTTCCCATACCGAACACGGAAGTTAAGACCTCCAGGGCCGAGCATACTTGGGGCATAGCCCCTGGGAAATTAGGTCATCGCCAGGTAAACAAGCGAAAGACTGCCTTATGGGCAGTCTTTCGTTTGTTTATTGCAGGAATCGTGTAAGCATATTAAGTAACCCGCAAAGACTTTTTCATTTTACAATCGGCTTTTTGCGGCGATAGGCATTTCGCCCCGCCTTCGTATTTTAGTTTCCGAACCTACATTTTCACATTATTTCCCTTAACAAGCATAATTGTCCTTCTCTCAGAAATATAAAGCCCTGCCAAAGTAAGGATCGCTCCTACAAATGCGACCCAGGTAATTATTTCATGGAGGATAAGAGCAGATGCCGCGATGGTAATGACGGGAACAATATAAATGTATACACTCATTTTTACAGCACCTAAAATGCGGACAGACCAATTCCAACTGACAAAACACACAGCGGAAGCCCCTAAACCCAAGAATAATAGATTAAACATGTTTTGTACTTTTGTAAACGCATAATAATCAAAATGATAGGGTGCAAAGAAAAGAGACGGAATCATAAAAAGTAGTCCATAGAAGAAAACCTTGCGGGTACAGCCAATGGTATTATAGCGGAATTTGCTGATTTTGCGCATAAGAACAGAGTAAACTGCCCAGACAATCGCTGCGAGAGACGCTAATATATCCCCTAAAGGATTTACCTTTAAAATATAGCTGCCGTTGAGCAGAACCAATACTATCCCGAGGATTGCGATGATAAAGCCGATAAAAAACTCTGTCCGTAGATATTGCTCACATAGTCTTAACAGAACCTGAATTAATGGCTTCGGACCGGGAAGAAAATTGTCAGCTTAAGAGGATCTGGAAGGGTGTCGGTATTTTTGTTTGGAAGGCCGTAATGCAGCTAAAACTCCTAAAAATCAAACAGCATATGGGATGCAATTATGACATATTGCTATTGAAATATTTCGGATTAAAGTGGTAAAGTAAAAAATAGAACAATTAGAAATGAAGAAGCTATGAAGTCATAGGGAATATATTTTGAAATTCATTAAAGGAGATTTTTAGAAATATGCAAAAAAAATATGTAATCTGGAATTACGAGGAGCATGGGGATGTTACGAAATTTCCGGAATCATCTCTCAAAGAGATGGTATACTTCGGAGAAGACTCAAGTAACTGTCGTTTCCCGAATATAGAAGTTAACGAAGAAAATCAGGCGAAGCTTCTGAAGCTCGTCGAGGAGTATAATTTGCTTAGTGAGGAAGAACGCCAAGAGTTAAGCCTGATAAGTTTCTTTAAAGGGAAGGGAATTAATGTCGAGCATGTCGACGAATTTGAAGAACCCCGCAAAATCTTCATTTTACTCGTCTATTTCAAGGAGATTTGCAAACTGACAGACTTTGACCCCCTGCTTGCGCTTGAAAAAACAATTTAAGGAAAAGAGTATGAACAGCGTAATCAAGCAAACAAGGAGGGGTTCAAGGATTTCGGATACATTTAAAGTGCAGAGTCCTCGGGGCTCTTTTTGTGTGGGCGAAATACGGGATAACTTTAAGCAGTACATCGTTCTGCCGCATTATGCGAGCCGGATTCTACAAGTTTTAATAGAACTCTGTGATTTCAAACCTGCCGCCATTTTTCAGCGTGCCGGCCAACAAGAAGCAAGAATTCATGTAATGCCGGTGATTGCCACTTCTTTTTGTGATATGCAATCTGGGTGGTTAGACGTTCTTCCCTGTCATCCCAGGCAAGTTGAATAAGTTTACCTTCACGCACTTCATTTTGCACGGTGATCAGTGGAAGAAGTGAAAGGCCTAATCCTGACATAACACAGTTTTTAATGGCTTCAATACTCCAGAACTCAAGGTCAGGATTGGGGAAGATTCCATGTCTGTTAAGATGGTGCTCGAATAATGCCCGGTAAGTACATCCCTGCTCAGTTTGCAGTATCGTTTCGTCTTTTAAATTAGAAGGCTCTACATGCTCACAGTGGACAAGAGGATGGTCCGGTGGTGCAATGAGAGCCATTTTTTCGTGTACGAGGGTTTCGATGTGGAGCTCTCGGTCTTCAGTCTCCGGTTGAAGCAGGAAAGCAAGATCCAGTTCTCCAGAACGGATAAGGTCGCGTAATTCCCAACATACACCGGGCTTTAAAGTTATTTTAACTTCTGGATAACGGCTCTTATAGTCACGGATAATACCCGGCAAGCGAAAGGCTGCCAGTGATTCCGGAGCGCCAATTGTCAGTGTACCGACTAGAGCAGTGTCCGACCGGATCGCTTCTTTGGCCAAGGCATGCATTTTAGTGATTTCTTGGGCGTAAGGTATTAGTCTCTGTCCGGCATCGGTCAGAACAATTTTTTTGCCTAACCTGTCAAACAACGGCGTTTCAAGCTCTGCTTCGAGTGCTTGAATTTGAGCAGTTACACTGGACTGGGCGTATCCTAATTTATTAGCGGCGCGGGTAAAACTGCCAGCTTCGACTACGCTAAGAAATGTAAACAAATTACGTATTTCCAACGTTAAATCCCCTTCTATCATCGGTTATTACGATGCATATCATCGAAATATTCCGTTTTCCTGATAATATCATTATCTGGTACTATTAGAGGAAATTCAAGTGAAGTGGGAGATAGAATTATGAGTAATGAAAGAAGACTCAAGGGTACTATCGGATTGCCGCAGGCAATAGCTCTATATATCGGAGCCGTACTAGGATCGGGAGTTCTAATTGTGCCTGGGTTGGCGGCGGAGATTGCTGGCCCGGCTTCCCTGCTGGCGTGGGGCCTTATGACGTTGCTTATTTTACCACTGGCATTGTCTATGGGGTTGCTTTCATCTAAGTTTCCGAACGCTGGAGGAGTTTCCTATTTTGTAACAAAGGCATTTGGTCCGGAAGCCGGCTCGCTTGTTGGCTGGTTTTTTCTCATGTCTGTACCTATTGGTGCTCCAGTGGCTGCCTTGACAGGTGCTGGCTATATGTCAGCAGCTATGGGCTGGAGTGATAGTATGCGAGTTGCCCTGGCAGCAGTAATGCTTGCGGTCGGGCTATTTATTAACATTGTCGGCATGAAAGTAGCGGGTCAAGTGCAAATTGCTGTTGTCCTGGCAATAGTTGCTGTGTTGATGGTAGTCATTGTAGGAGCTGTTCCTAATATTGAGTATGTAAATTTTAAGCCGTTCATGCCCCATGGTTGGTGGAGTGTTGGCAAGGCTGCTTCTATTTTGTTCTGGTGTTATATTGGCTGGGAGGCGGTCTCTCATTTATCTGAAGAGTTTATAGATCCTCAACGTGCGGCAGTCAAAGGGGTAACTATTGCGGCTGTCATTGTTGGATTTCTGTATTTTCTCACAGCCTTTGCGACTGTTGGGACACATAATTACAATACGGCTGGATCAGATGCTTCCCTCGTCTTGGCTATAAGTAAGCTTTTCGGGCAATGGGGGGCTTTGGCTGCTGGATTAACTGGTGTGTTTATCTGTACCGCGACTATTATCGCCTATACGGGTGCAGCTTCCCGTCTTGCGTATGCCTTGGCCCGAGAAGGGAAGGCCCCACACTGGATGAGTGTTTTGTCTAAACGATTTGGTACACCAATCGGTGGAATTGCCTTTCTTGCTCTATGCTTTGTTGCTGTTCTTTATGTATATGCGAGTGGAAGAATATCCCTAACAACTCTTATACAAATACCAAATGCTACCTTCATTCTTACATATCTTGGTGGCTGTGCGGCCGGAATCCGGTTGTTAAAAGGAAGTTTTTGGGGAGTGCGCCTAAGCTGGCTTTCTTTTCTTTCAACAGCGGCTGTATTTCCATTTGTCGGTTGCGCGATTTTGTACCCCGTGGTCATTATTGTCTGTTTCGGGATGACAAGAGGGATAAGAAATAGAATCAGTTTGTCATTTAAATTTCGTAGTTAGCTTCGGTTGAGAAGCAGAATTGCGGTGAAGAGAGGTGATTAAACAAAGCAGAAAAGAAGGCAGAAAAGAGAGATATAAATAAAAAACGAGCTCCTAATTTTTAATCAGGAACTCGTTTTCACTCACATAAGGTTTGGCTATATGAAATTAGCATCATTTTTCATCACGCCCCTTTTTAGGAGATTTTTTTAAGGACACTCTTTGGCTCAGAAGCTTTTAAAGATTCAAGTCCAACTGAAGCGAGAATTTCATGAATCATATTAATCTGTTTCTTACTCAAATGCACACCTCCTTTTATAAAATTTAATATTAACATAGAATATATAATTGTGCAAGGTAAATTTATTGATCTGACAAGTATTCCGACTATTTATTTTAACTTTAATTCTAAAGATATGTTTAATATGCAAAACAATGGTTATAATTATATAAGGAATAGATGTACGTCACGGAAAGCTACTATATATTGTAACGATCCACCAAGGGAATTTTCTAGACGAAGTAAAAACTAATTAGTGAAAGAGGCTTCTTGTCGAGGATTATTAACTGGTAAAACACAACATACATTCTCCTTCAGGAGAAATGGGTTTTTCACAAACATAAATCCCTTTCTGACTGGATAAAAAAATAAGGACTTATCTGCAGGAGTAGGTAAGTCCTTGTTTTTTATTCACACGCAGATGGCTGCTATATATGTTGTGTAGTCGGACAATAGTTGAGATCAGTTGCCGCTTGATTCATACTTAATTGATGATCCCTATGATAATTAAAACAATGAGGACGACAGTCATAACAATAAAGAAGATGATGAAAAAAACACTACATGAGTTAATAAGTGGGAATCCATGTTATGTGTCAAAAGGATCGTCCCCCTTGCACCTCTATTTAGCTGCTAAAGTAAAAAACTAAGGACTAACGATTCGTTATATGATAAAACATACTATAGACTAGATGATGAGGTGAATTACTATGGAATATTCAAGAGAAGAATTGGCAGAAGCGTCACGAGTCGTATCTTCAACGATCAGCCAATGTGAAAAAATACAGCCAAAATTTGCAGAGGGTACTTCTCAGCACGGACTCCTCAAGAACAGAATTAAAGCAATGTATATTTCAAAATCGTTGATAGCCGATGAAAGTAGTATGAACAAATATTCAAAAGAAGAATTAATAGAAGCAGTACGCCCTGTATCCTCAATTATCAGCAAATGTGAAAAGGCGCAGCTAAAATTTGCGGAGGGGACATCTCATCACACTCGCTTTAGGAACATACTAAAAGCTATGTATATTTCAAAATCATTAATTACCGATGAAATTAATAAGAGAGGTTAACTTCCGGTTTTTGGTTGAGATTATAAACCTATTATGCTTTGCTGGAATCAGGAGAAAGGAACCTAGGATAGGATTTTGTGAAACTCGGTTATGAAAGGGGGTTACAGACTTTATTTCTTGTATTCGATGAGCTTCTTGATGAATTAGGTAAATTTGGAATGGCTTGACTTGTTTTAATTGGTGTCGCTACGGGTCAGCGAATCTATTCCGGACAAGCCATCCCAACGATATTAAGAGGGCTGTCTATTTCCTTATTGACAAAGCAATCATCGAATAATAGGGGCGTGGCGATTATCAGTTTGTGGAGCCAATGCTGCGAGATTACGTGAATCGCAGAATAGAGGTCTATTAGGTTTATTAGGACTTACTGTGTAATAATTTAACGTTCAAAACCCAAAGTGGGTGCAAAATGGCTAAAGGCTTTCTCACATCACCAGAGTAAAGAGTAAAGAATCAAGAGTCAAGAGCATAAAACATTAGTGTTAGATGTGCAATTTCGCTTCCAAGTATCATACATATGTTTGGTTATTTCCTTTGACAAGAACGTATGTTTTGTATTATAGTGTTGACAAGATCTTGGATAAACTAGACTATGGAGGGGATCGACATCGATATTTATGATAAATTGATGATTTTATCAGACTCGGCTAAATATGATGTAGCATGTACCTCCAGTGGTATCGATAGACGAGGGAAACAAGGGAGCATAGGAAATGCCGCGAAAGCGGGTATTTGTCATAGCTTTGCAGCCGATGGGCGTTGCATATCCTTACTGAAAGTATTAATGACCAATGTCTGTATTTATGATTGCAAATATTGCGTTAATCGCACCTCAAATGATGCCAGGAGAGCGTCCTTTACTCCCGCAGAGCTGGCAGAACTGACCATCAATTTTTATCGTAGGAACTATATTGAGGGACTGTTTCTTAGTTCCGGCGTCATTAAAAGCCCTAATTATACGATGGAGCAAATGATTAAAGCATTAACACTACTGCGGGAAACTTATCGTTTTAATGGATATATCCACGTTAAAGCCATACCGGGAGCTGATAGTGAGTTAGTTTCTCGCTTAGGGCTTTTAGCTGACCGTATGAGTATTAATATCGAATTACCCTCTCAAGAAAGTTTAAATCTTTTAGCTCCGAACAAGACAAAGGATTCCATCCTGCGGCCCATGGGATTGATTAGTCATAAGATCCAAGAGAACAGTACTGATCTTGTGAAGTTTCGACATGCATCAAAGTTTGTACCTGCAGGGCAGAGTACACAGCTGATTGTTGGGGCGACGCCGGATACGGATCATAAAATACTAACCTTAAGTGAAGGTCTCTATAAAAAATACCGCCTGAAAAGAGTTTTTTATTCAGCGTACGTACCGGTAGCAGAACATACACTTTTACCATCTGTAGACACTAAGCCTCCGCTTTTACGCGAACATCGCCTTTATCAGGCAGATTGGCTGTTGAGATTTTATGGCTTTGAAGCCAATGAACTGCTTGATGAGCAAAACCAAAATTTCGATTTACAAGTTGACCCTAAGTGTAATTGGGCAATGAACCATCTTGAACTGTTTCCCGTTGAAATCAACAAAGCCCCTTATGAAATGCTTTTGCGGGTTCCGGGAATAGGTGTTATTAGCGCCATGCGCATTCTCACGGCAAGAAAAAGTAGTGTAATCGACTTTGACGGACTTAAAAAGATGGGTGTAGTCCTGAAACGAGCACAATATTTTATCACCTGTAAGGGGAAAATTATGAATGGCTTTAAGATATCCTCTGACATTACTTTGAGAGCGCTGATGTCTGATCAACATAAATTATTGAACGGTTTTGCGGAGCAGCTTTCTCTTTTTTCTGATCCTCCCATGTCGAGAGAGGAAGTGAGTCAGTGTTTGACAGAACCGAGATAGTTTATGAATATGATGGAAGTTTCGAAGGTTTAATGTGCTGTGTTTTTGAAAGCTTTTCTCTTAAGGAGGTCCCCAGTGTTATCCGTACTCCAAGTGATCAGCAAAGTTTTTTTGATACGGCGAAATGGATTGAAACGGATATCCTCAAGTTCAACCGGGTCTATAAATCAATTGCTGCCAAAATATCTATTCAAGCGCAAGAATTAGTGCAGTTGGGTTTTTGGACCAATGCTCCTCAGAAGGAAATGTTAATCTATCATTTTTTGCGCTTAGGCTATAAACACGGGAGCAAGGTTATGTCGATGCTGACTGATGATACTGTCAGTACCCTGCAAAAAGCCGTTCGTCATTTGACGTCTGAGAGTCATAAGTTTAAGGGATTCGTACGATTTTCTGTTTATGATAAAGTTATGGTGGCGGTCATCGAACCTAAAAATTTTGTCTTGCCTCTTATCTCTTATCATTTCTGTGATAGGTTTCGCGATGATTCGTTTATGATTTATGATAAAACACATAGCATGGCTTTAGTTTATCATGGCCAAAAAGCGGAGCTGATCCGTGTCGATCAATTAACTTTACCTGAAGTTGACGAATCTGAAATTGAGTATCGTCACCTTTGGAAGCAATTTTATAACACCATTGCTATTGAAGCTCGCAATAATCCAAAATGCCGTATGACCCTAATGCCCAAAAGGTATTGGGGGCAAATGACGGAATTTGCCAAAGAAGAGGAATTACAAACTGTCATTAAAAATCAGCAAAATCCGAGCAAACAAATGATTCTAAATCATGAGCCTCAGCGATTGCTCTAGAGTTTATTGCGATCCTACGCAAACGTAAGATTTGTCTTTCGCCTCCAGCAAAATGCAGAAGTGTTGGAGGCTTTCTTAAACTGTGAGAGCGTATAACTTTCGGTTCTGTACTGCAAGAAGAGTTAATACGTGCGAAGATAGTGTCTTCCGCCGCCAGCCAAGTTTTCATTATACTTACAGGACTTACTGATTTTAATGAAATAGGAAGTAAGATTTAACCTTATTTTTTTGCTATAATTATGGAGTAAAGGAATCCTTTTAAGGAGTTGTTCATAGTGCTCATAGAAACGGCTCTAGGAGTATTGCAAAAATATTTTGGTTATACACAGTTTCGAGACGGTCAGCAAAAAGTAATAGAGAGTCTGCTTATGGGTAAGGATACGTTGGCTATCATGCCGACAGGGGCAGGCAAATCATTGGCATATCAAGTTCCGGCCTTAATTTTTCAAGGAACCACTCTGGTTATTTCGCCTTTGATTTCTTTAATGAAGGACCAGGTTGATGCCCTCCAGCAATTTGGAGTTTCGGCAACGTTTATCAATAGTTCCTTATCCCTTAAAGAAGTAAGGTCCCGTATTGCCAGAGTCCTGCACGGAGACTATAAACTTCTCTATATTGCTCCGGAACGATTAGAGTCGGAGAATTTTCGTACACTTTTAGAATCACTAAATGTCTCCTTTTTGGCAATTGATGAGGCTCATTGTGTTTCGCAATGGGGGCATGATTTTCGGCCAAGTTACCTTCAACTGGGGCCTTTTGTCAGATCTTTGCCACAAAAGCCGTTGATTGGGGCTTTCACAGCAACAGCAACGGAGGAGGTTCAAAGAGATATTGTTCGTTTGCTCCAGCTTGATACTCCTAACGTTTATGTGACGGGTTTTGACAGGCCTAATTTATCGTTTACCACTCTGAGGGGAGAGAATAAGAAGGCCTTTATTTTGGACTATGTACAGGTCCATAAGGATCAGTCAGGGATCATTTATGCGGGAACCCGGAAAGATGTAGATCAACTCCAGGCTTTTTTAGCGAAACATGGATTGAAGGTCGGAAAATATCATGCCGGGATGAATGATGATGAGCGTAAAAAACACCAAGAGGATTTTCTTTTCGATGAAACATTGATCATGGTGGCGACGAATGCTTTTGGGATGGGTATCGATAAATCGAACGTGCGTTATGTCATCCATTACAATATGCCGAAAAATATGGAAGCCTATTATCAAGAAGCGGGACGTGCGGGACGTGATGGAGAACCTGGGGAGTGTATTTTGCTTTTCTCACCACAAGATGTTGTTCTGCAAAGATTTTTAATCGAACAAAGTGTTCTGCATCCGGAGCGGAAATTGAATGAGCATAAAAAGCTCCAGGGAATGGTAGATTATTGTCATACTCCTCGCTGTTTAAGGAAAACCATATTAGAATACTTCGGAGAAGAAGATGTTCGGGATGATTGTGAAAACTGTAGTAATTGCAATGATGGACGTGAGATAGTTGATATTACCATCGATGCGCAGAAAATATTTTCTTGCATATATCGGATGAGAGAACGTTTTGGTATTGGTATGGTTGCAGAAGTTCTTAAGGGATCGCGTAAAGCGAAGATCATTGAACTTAATTTTGATAAACTTTCCACCCACGGACTTTTAAAGGATATGCCGCTTCAAGAAATAAAAGATCTTATTAACTTTTTAGTGGCAGAGAGTTATTTGCAATTATCCACCGGAGAATATCCGGTATTAAAATTGATGCCTTCTGCAGTTTCTGTGATAAAAGGTGAAACAAACGTTATGAAAAAAGTGTCTCCCCAACCATCGAAAGACGCTGTGGAGGAGGTTAGCCTCTTTGATCAGCTTCGGGCTCTGCGTAAAGAATTAGCGGCAGAAGAAAACTTGCCTCCTTATATGATTTTTGCCGATAGCACCCTGCGGGAAATGTCCCAGGTCTGCCCGGCGAATCATAGGGAGATGATTCGAATCAGCGGAGTTGGGGAGCGGAAGTTAGAAAAATATGGGGATAAGTTCTTAAAGGCAATTGCTGATTTTATGGACTCTGCCAAGCTCAAAAGGGTTAAGTCACTTTCCCTGGCTTCCGAGAGTAACAATGATATGCAGGCTAGAAAATCTAACAAGGAGACAGGGGTTAATCTAGCGGTTAAAGATATGGAAGATGATAAACTTCCAAGTCATATCCAAACGCTGGTCTTATATCAAGAAGGGTATTCTCTTGAAGAGATAGGGAAGATTAGAAAAATAACAGAAATAACTGTTCAGAATCATCTTGTGCGCTGTGGTCTTGAGGGACATGCTGTACCATGGGATGACTTTATTCCCAGCGATCAAGAACGCCTAATTTTGGAAGCAGTTCAAAAAGCCGGACGTGAAAAGCTGCGTCCCATAAAAGAATTACTCTCCGATGATATTGAGTGGTTCACAATTAGGGCAGTATTGGAGAAATATAGAGAATTAAGTTAAGTTTTTACCGGTTGCTTAGTCTATCAGACACAGATGATTAATATTTATAATTTAATGCGCTTCCGTTGCAGAAGGAGTTATCAATGCAAAGTAACGAACAAACTCGTCCTAGGGAGAAGGCCCAGACAAATCGAAAGGTCGTTTTGGCTTGTATTATGCTGGCTATGTTTATGGCGGCTATAGAAGCGACGATAGTTGCGACAGCGATACCAAGTATTGTCGGTGATTTGGGAGGATTTTCGAAATTCAGCTGGGTGTTTTCAGCTTTTCTTTTGGCGCAAGCTGTAACAATCCCTATCTACGGGAAATTAGCTGATTTGTATGGTCGAAAACCTATTTTCTCCTTTGGCGTAATTGTCTTTTTAATTGGGTCATTGCTCTGCGGGATGGCTCAAAGTATGAATATGCTCATTCTCTTTCGCCTGATTCAGGGAGTTGGAGCGGGAGCTGTTCAGCCTATTGTTACCACCGTTGTCGGGGATATTTTTGATATATCAGAACGCGCGCGGATTCAAGGATATCTTTCTAGTGTCTGGGGAGTATCCTCCATCATAGGCCCGGCTTTAGGTGCTTTTTTTGTCCAATACGTACGTTGGTCTTGGATATTCTGGATAAACATTCCCATTGGCCTGATCTCTATGGTAGGAATATGGCTCTTTCTGAAGGAGACGGTACATACACAAGACCATAAAATAGATTATTTAGGATCGGCTTTGATCTTTATTTCAATTAGTGCCTTGATGATTATTTTTATCCAAGCAGGAACGGTTTGGCCAATAACGTCCGCTCCGGTACTTGGTTTAACTGTAACAGTGATCCTCGGAATTTTCCTCTTTGTTTTACAAGAAAAGAGGGCCGTCGAACCCATTATGCCTTTGTGGATTTGGAAACATTCTCTAATTCTCATTTCGAATTTAGCGACCTTAACAACGGGCGTTGTTATAATCGGGATATCATCATTTTTACCAACCTATGTTCAAGGAGTAATGGATAAAACACCGTTAGTTGCGGGATTTGCTCTTGCTTTTATGTCGATGGGCTGGGTAGTAGCGGCAACTTATTCCGGAAAGATTATGTTTAAGTATGGGTTTCGCAATGTTGTTATCGTTGGGTCCATTTGGGCTTTGTTAGGTTCTCTATTCTTTGTAACGTTACAGCCCGCCAAAGGATGGCTTTGGGCCGGAGCTGGGTCATTACTTATTGGTATCGGCATGGGTTTAGCAAGGACCGTTTTTATTGTAGGAATTCAGAACAGCGTCGATTGGAAAATGCGTGGAGTGGCCACAGCTTCAAATATGTTCATGAATATCCTGGGTAATACCATGGGTGCCGCGCTTTTGGGCGGTGTTTTGAATTTGAACTTGGTAAATTATTTACGGAGTCATGGCGCAAGTAGGGGTATGCAATTAGATGTCATTAATCTTTTGCTTGACCCGATTAAAAGAGGAGCTCTGCCACAGAGTGAGCTGAGATTATTGACTTCAGGGCTTGCCTTATCTCTGCATTATGTTTTTTGGGGTTTGTCAATATTTGCTGTGTTAAGCTTTGGATTAGTCATGTTTTTCCCCAAAATGGTCAATCATAAGAATAATTAAAGAACGTTTTATGATTTTAGGATTTAATTAGATTATCGCTTCAACGCAAATATTTAAAGATTAAAATGCCCCGAACTTAACGATTGATGTGCCTTCGCAATATCCGAGTCTTGTTTTCCTTAAATGGATTGTGGCCCCGGATTTCCTATGTGATTTTGAGTAAAGTAACAATCCGTGTAGTATTACACTCACGAAATTTTATAAGAGAACTAACATTTCACATGATCTTAGAAAGGCAAGAATTAAAGAATTAAAGGTGGATTAAACAGGTAAAATAAGGTGTGACACAAACTTAGCATAAAAGATAAAAAAAGAGTTGACACGATGATGTGAGAAGTGTTATTATAACAAAGCGCTCAAGAACAGCGCTTTTAAATTCTCTCAAAACCTGTTGATTAAATAAACTGGTTTAAAAAAAAGTGATTGACAGAATAAAGAGAGGATGTTAAGATGAAATTCCTGGCGCAAACGCCGGGAAAATGAAAAGATGGTCTTTGAAAACTAAACAACAAGGACAGCCAATGAGAGAAACTCGCAAGAGTTTCAAAAGAATCATGAAATCATGAGCAAGAAATCATCTTCTTACGAAGAAGTTGAATAACTTTTTTGGAGAGTTTGATCCTGGCTCAGGACGAACGCTGGCGGCGTGCCTAACACATGCAAGTCGAACGGAAACAAACTCTAAGTTTACTTAGAGTGCGTTTTAGTGGCGGACGGGTGAGTAACGCGTGGGTAACCCTGCCCATAAAACCGGGACAACTCTTGGAAACGAGGGCTAATACCGGATACGCTTAAGAAGCGGCATCGCTTTTTAAGGAAAGATGGCCTCTGAAAATGCTATCGCTTATGGATGGACCCGCGTCTGATTAGCTGGTTGGTGGGGTAAAGGCCTACCAAGGCGACGATCAGTAGCCGGCCTGAGAGGGTGAACGGCCACACTGGGACTGAGACACGGCCCAGACTCCTACGGGAGGCAGCAGTGGGGAATCTTCCGCAATGGACGAAAGTCTGACGGAGCAACGCCGCGTGTATGATGAAGGTCTTCGGATTGTAAAGTACTGTCTTTAGGGAAGAACGGTCTCTTCAGGAATATGGAGGGGACATGACGGTACCTAAGGAGGAAGCCCCGGCTAACTACGTGCCAGCAGCCGCGGTAATACGTAGGGGCGAGCGTTGTCCGGAATTATTGGGCGTAAAGGGCGCGTAGGCGGGTATTTAAGTCCGGTGTGAAAGATCAGGGCTCAACCCTGAGAGTGCATCGGAAACTGGGTATCTTGAGGACAGGAGAGGAAAGTGGAATTCCACGTGTAGCGGTGAAATGCGTAGATATGTGGAGGAACACCAGTGGCGAAGGCGACTTTCTGGACTGTAACTGACGCTGAGGCGCGAAAGCGTGGGGAGCAAACAGGATTAGATACCCTGGTAGTCCACGCCGTAAACGATGAGTGCTAGGTGTAGGGGGTATCGACCCCTCCTGTGCCGGAGTTAACACAATAAGCACTCCGCCTGGGGAGTACGGCCGCAAGGTTGAAACTCAAAGGAATTGACGGGGGCCCGCACAAGCGGTGGAGCATGTGGTTTAATTCGACGCAACGCGAAGAACCTTACCAGGGCTTGACATCCTCTGAACTCTCTAGAAATAGGGAGGTGCCCTTCGGGGAGCAGAGAGACAGGTGGTGCATGGCTGTCGTCAGCTCGTGTCGTGAGATGTTGGGTTAAGTCCCGCAACGAGCGCAACCCCTGTATTTAGTTGCTAACACGTCAAGGTGAGCACTCTAGATAGACTGCCGGTGACAAACCGGAGGAAGGTGGGGATGACGTCAAATCATCATGCCCCTTATGTCCTGGGCTACACACGTGCTACAATGGCCGGTACAGACGGAAGCGAAGCCGCGAGGTGAAGCCAATCCGAGAAAGCCGGTCTCAGTTCGGATTGCAGGCTGCAACTCGCCTGCATGAAGTCGGAATCGCTAGTAATCGCAGGTCAGCATACTGCGGTGAATACGTTCCCGGGCCTTGTACACACCGCCCGTCACACCACGAAAGTCTGCAACACCCGAAGCCGGTGAGGTAACCCGCAAGGGAGCTAGCCGTCGAAGGTGGGGCCGATAATTGGGGTGAAGTCGTAACAAGGTAGCCGTATCGGAAGGTGCGGCTGGATCACCTCCTTTCTAAGGAGAACGGTTTAGAGCTTAGGCTTTAAACGAACATCCTATGGGTCGATGCTCTTGCTAAGCAAGAGATCAAAAAGAGTCGCAAGACTCAAGCCGAGGGATCGGCAAACTCATTGGCAAAACTGTTGTTTAGTTTTGAGAGACCAGGAAGATGAACCGCATAAATACTTGCGAATTAATCAAAATGGAATCTCGTTCACAAAATTATTGGTAACATTGAACATGCTGTTCTTTGAAAACTGCATAGAGAAATAATTTCTAGTAAGTCAAAGGAAACATCACCTCGAAACGAGTGTCATGTGATGGATCGAGTCATCGATTGATCCATAAAACGAAGTTTTGAGAAACCCTAACGTAGTATAGATTTTAGGTCAAGCTACTAAGGGCGTACGGTGGATGCCTAGGCGCTAAGAGTCGAAGAAGGGCGCGGTTAACAGCGAAATGCCACGGGGAGTCGTAAGCAGGCTTTGATCCGTGGATACCCGAATGGGGCAACCCCACCGGAGTCATATCCGGTGATCTGCAGTTGAATACATAGGCTGCCGAAGACAACCCGGGGAACTGAAACATCTAAGTACCCGGAGGAAGAGAAAGAATAATCGATTCCCTGAGTAGCGGCGAGCGAAACGGGAAGAGCCCAAACCAATCCCTTCGGGGATTGGGGTTGTAGGACCCTCTTTTAGGCACAATGTTCTAGCTGAAGAAGACTGGAAAGTCTCGGCAGAGAAGGTAACACTCCTGTAAGCGAAAGAGCAGAGTGCTGTGAGGGAATCCTGAGTACCGCGGGACACGTGAAACCCCGTGGGAAGCAGGGAGGACCACCTCCCAAGGCTAAATACTACTTAGCGACCGATAGTGAACCAGTACCGTGAGGGAAAGGTGAAAAGCACCTCGGAAGAGGAGTGAAAAAGAACCTGAAACCGTACGCTTACAAGCAGTCACAGCACTTCGGTGTAGTGGCGTGCCTTTTGTAGAATGAACCGGCGAGTTACGGTATGCAGCGAGGTTAAGGCGAAGAACCGGAGCCGAAGCGAAAGCGAGTCTGAAAAGGGCGACGAGTTGCATGCTGTAGACCCGAAACCGTGTGATCTACCCATGGCCAGGGTGAAGGTGGGGTAAAACCCACTGGAGGCCCGAACTCACTGTCGTTGAAAAGGCAGGGGATGAGCTGTGGGTAGGGGTGAAATGCCAATCGAACACGGAGATAGCTGGTTCTCCCCGAAATAGCTTTAGGGCTAGCCTCAATTGATGAACCATGGCGGTAGAGCACTGAATAGGCTAGGGGCCTTACCAGGTTACCGAACCTTATCAAACTCCGAATGCCATGGTCTTAAGATTGGGAGTCAGACTGTGGGTGATAAGATTCATAGTCAAAAGGGAAACAGCCCAGACCATCAGCTAAGGTCCCAAAGTATACACTAAGTGGGAAAGGATGTGGAACTGCACAGACAACCAGGATGTTGGCTCAGAAGCAGCCACCATTTAAAGAGTGCGTAATAGCTCACTGGTCGAGTGGTTCTGCGCCGAAAATGTAACGGGGCTCAAGTGTATCACCGAAGCTATGGCTTGCACGTTTACGTGCAGGGGTAGGGGAGCGTTCTAAATGCAGGGAAGTCATTCTGTAAGGAATGGTGGAGTGTTTAGAAGTGAGAATGCCGGTATGAGTATGCGAAAAGACAAGTGAGAATCTTGTCCGCCGAAAATCTAAGGTTTCCTGGGGAAGGCTCGTCCGCCCAGGGTAAGTCGGGACCTAAGCCGAGGCCGAAAGGCGTAGGTGATGGACAACTGGTTGAGATTCCAGTACCACCGAGAAGCGTTATTAACAATGGGGAGACACAGAAGGATAGGTTAAGCGTGCCGTTGGTCGAGCACGCCCAAGCGAGTAGGAGGTAGGGTAGGCAAATCCGCCCTGCGATAACTCTGAGACGTGATGGGGAGCGAAACATAGTAGCGAAGTAACCGACTCCAAGCTGTCAAGAAAATCCTCTAGTGAGTGACTGGGTGCCCGTACCGCAAACCGACACAGGTAGATGGGGTGAGAAACCTAAGGCGCGCGAGAAAACCCTCGTTAAGGAACTCGGCAAAATGGCCCCGTAACTTCGGGAGAAGGGGCGCTCACTGCAAGGTGAGCCGCAGAGAAAAGGTCCAGGCGACTGTTTAACAAAAACACAGGTCCCTGCGAATCCGCAAGGAGAAGTATAGGGGCTGACACCTGCCCGGTGCTGGAAGGTTAAGAGGAGAGGTTAGCCGCAAGGCGAAGCTTTGAATTGAAGCCCCAGTAAACGGCGGCCGTAACTATAACGGTCCTAAGGTAGCGAAATTCCTTGTCAGGTAAGTTCTGACCCGCACGAAAGGTGTAACGATCTGGACACTGTCTCAACGAGGGACTCGGCGAAATTGTAATACCCGTGAAGATGCGGGTTACCTGCGACAGGACAGAAAGACCCCATGGAGCTTTACTGCAGCTTGACATTGGATTTTGGTATAAAATGTACAGGATAGGTGGGAGACAGAGAAGCTAGGGCGCCAGCCTTGGTGGAGTCGCCGGTGGGATACCACTCTTTTTGTACTGAAGTTCTAACTAGGTCCCCTGAATCGGGGATTAGGACAGTATCAGGCGGGCAGTTTGACTGGGGCGGTCGCCTCCTAAAGAGTAACGGAGGCGCCCAAAGGTTCCCTCAGCGCGGTTGGAAATCGCGCGCAGAGTGTAAAGGCAAAAGGGAGCTTGACTGCGAGACCTACAAGTCGAGCAGGGACGAAAGTCGGGCTTAGTGATCCGGTGGTACCGAGTGGAAGGGCCATCGCTCAACGGATAAAAGCTACCCTGGGGATAACAGGCTTATCTCCCCCAAGAGTCCATATCGACGGGGAGGTTTGGCACCTCGATGTCGGCTCATCGCATCCTGGGGCTGTAGTAGGTCCCAAGGGTTGGGCTGTTCGCCCATTAAAGCGGTACGTGAGCTGGGTTCAGAACGTCGTGAGACAGTTCGGTCCCTATCCGTCGCAGGCGCAGGAAATTTGAGAGGATCTGTCCCTAGTACGAGAGGACCGGGATGGACGAATCACTGGTGTACCAGTTGTCTCGCCAGAGGCACAGCTGGGTAGCTATATTCGGACCGGATAAGCGCTGAAAGCATCTAAGCGCGAAACCGGCCTCAAGATGAGATTTCCCACAGTGAGAGCTGGTAAGACCCCTGAAGGAAGATCAGGTTGATAGGCCGGATGTGGAAGCACCGTGAGGTGTGGAGCTGACCGGTACTAATCGGTCGAGGGCTTGACCTAATTGAACTACGGCAGGAACGTGGCTCAGTGTTTCCGAGGAAGACGAAACTAGAAAGAAGACTCTATGTGGTTTTGAGAGAGCAGGGTTCTGTAAAAGAAAACTGAAAATCTCAGAGATCTGGTGATCATGCCGGAGGGGTTCCACCCGTTCCCATACCGAACACGGAAGTTAAGACCTCCAGGGCCGAGCATACTTGGGGCATAGCCCCTGGGAAATTAGGTCATCGCCAGGTAAACAAGCGAAAGACTGCCTTATGGGCAGTCTTTCTGTGTTCATAGTAAGAATTATGTAGGCATATTAAGTTAATTACAAGAAGGAAGTCCGGGGTTCCACCCGTTCGATCCACGTTGCAGGAGTCTGCGTTACGGGACGCAACGTGGCGAAAAGCTCGTCCGCTTTTCGTATACCGAACACGGAAGTTAAGACCTCCAGGGCCGAGCATACTTGGGGCATAGCCCCTGGGAAATTAGGTCATCGCCAGGTAAACAAGCAATAGACTGCCAATTATGGCAGTCTATTTGTGTCTATAACAAGAAATATAAAGCAAAACAACCAGGGTTCCACTCGTTCGGACCCACATTCAGGAGAATGCGTATGGGGACGTATGGGAGCGTAATCCTCAGAGAATAAAGATCAATTAGGAAGAAGTGAGAATAAATGTGATGTTTTTTGTTGGTTAAAAAAACTCGAGGGCTCCTTTAACGTTTTCGTGGTTAAAGTTTAATAGAATTTATCCGATGTAAATCGGTATTGATTAATTTCAATATTCTATATTAGTCTTCAATAAGAAGTTAACTAATTAGAATTATTTGATGTATATAGTCAGAAAACAGATATTTAAAAGATGTCTTCTGTAAAAGATAAATACTATAAATTTTATTACATTTTTTCGCCAAAATACGAGAATAATATTGTAATGCATGATAAACTACTTATAGATTAAATTGCTAGGACCATTTTTATGTAATATAGGGCATTAAATCAGGTATTGATAACTAGTTGTGTCTTGTCATGTCATCTTGGAATGACATGCTAAAAAGGAGAGGTTAAAAGTGGAGCGGGGACTAAGTACTAATATAGCACAAAACATAGTTGAACTAGTCTATCAAACTAGCGGTTTCCATGCAATAGTTTGCGACGCAACCGGTACGATTATCGCTGACTCAGCCAATAAAAGAATCGAGGTTAAACACAGAGGGAGTCAGGAAATATTATCTTCAGATCGTAACTATATAGAGATTACTGAAGAGGAAGAGATTGCTTCTTCCGGACAAATGAAAGAAGGATATAATGGAGCAATTGAGTCTCAAGGAATCAAAATCGGTACCTTCGGAATAGCTGGAAGGTTGGAAATCGTTCGGCCGGTTGCTAAGGTTGCCGTAGGAATGATTGTTCTTTTAATAAAAGATGAGGAGCTCAAGGAAGTCATTCGCGATCAAGTCCAAATACTTAGCAGCGCGGTTGAACAGGCTGCAAGTTCAGTTCAACAGACTGCGGCTTCTTCACAAGAAGTGGCTTCAATTAGTCAAGTCATTGCCCAAGAGGCAAAAGAAGGTGAGAATCAACTACAGTCAACAACAATGATGTTAGAATTAATTCATAAAGTCGCGAAACAAACCAACCTTTTGGGACTAAATGCTGCGATTGAAGCTGCCCGAGCAGGAGAAAATGGTCGTGGTTTTTCCGTCGTTGCCGAGGAGGTTCGAAAGTTGGCTGAAGAGAGTAACCGTTCGGCAAATGAAATCAAAAACACTTTGATGGTTTTCCAAACTATTATTCAAAAAATTGTCGAGAGTTCTTTACGTAACAGCTCTATTACTCAAGAGCAAGCTAAAGCAAATCAAGAAATTGCTCATATGATTGATGGGGTAGTTCAAGTCAGTGAGAATTTAAAGTCGTTAGCGGTAAATAACTAAATTTAGTCTCAGGACTATAATAATACACATAGAAAAGGAGAAACAGGATGGAAGTTGCTCTTGCTTATGGAAAAAAGGGATTAAAAATTAACGTTCCTGACTATTCGAAAGTAGTCACCCCTAATTATGTAGAGTTACCTGAAGATGATCACGCTATAGTTGTAAACGCGCTTCGGAACCCCATCGGGACAAAACCCCTCAAAGAGCTGGTTAGCCCAAAGGACAAGATTGTCATTGTCATCAGTGATATTACTCGTCCTACTCCAAACCACAAATTAGTGCCATGGTTATTGGAGGAGCTTTCTCATATTCCGATTGAAAACTTTACGATTATTAATGGGACTGGTACTCATCGCGACGAAACTCGAGAAGAGCTCGTGGAGATGCTTGGAGAAGAGATTGTAAACACAGTCCGCATAATTAATCATCATTGCCATGAGATGTCCGAACTTAAAAAAGTTGGCAGAAGCAGCTTTGGTTGTGACGTTTATTTAAATAAAGAATATGTAGAGGCAGACTTTAGAATTGTAACGGGATTTATTGAACCTCATTTTTTTGCCGGCTTTTCAGGGGGACCCAAAGGAATTATGCCCGGGATTGCAGGAATAGAGACGATCTTAACATTTCATAATGCCAAAATGATTGGTCATCCTCTCGCAACATGGGGAGTGATAGAAAATAATCCTCTTCAAGAGATGACTAGGGAAGTAAACTCTTTTTGCAAACCCGATTTTCTCCTAAATGTAGCTTTAGCGGGTAATAATGAAATAACCAAAGCTTTTGCCGGTGAGCTTATTGCCGCTCATGAGACAGGATGCGCATTTGTTAAAGAGCATGCCATGGTCAAATGTGAGGAGCGTTTTGATGTAGTGATTACAACAAACGCGGGGTATCCTTTAGATCAGAATCTCTATCAAGCGGTTAAAGGTATGAACGCTGCGCAAAAGATTGTGAAACAAGGCGGAACGATCATTTGTGCGGCGGAATGTATAGAAGGAATGCCGGAACACGGCAACTTTTCTAAGATACTACAAATGCGTGATACGCCAAAGGCACTATTGGAAATGATTAATGAGCCATCGTTTAGTATGTTTGATCAATGGGAAGCTCAGAGATTAGCCATGATTCAAGAATGGTCTGATGTTATTGTCTATTCGACACTTCCGGAAGAATGGGTTAAAATTGCCATGCTTACGCCGACCAAAAGTATTGAAACGACATTAAGTGAACTTCAGACTAAATACGGCAAGGATATGACGATAGCCGTTTTGCCCTTAGGGCCGCTGACAATTCCTTATGTTGAAGAGTAAAATTAATTGTTGATTAGCCTATGATAGAACATGAAGAAGGGATGAAGCATTATTACGCTCATCCCTTCTTCCTCGGAGAGTTATTACTAAAGAAAGTCTCATTCTAGCAATAATCTCTGATGGTAGGATATCCTATTGTTAAAAATCGCGTTGGCCGAAACACGATCTTAACAATTCTAAATAATTAATCGTTCATTATATCGGAACCTTCGTTAGCCATTTCCTTTTCTGCAAAATTGATCATTTTTCTGACCATGTTTCCACCTATTTGTCCAACTTCACGAGTAGTCATATTGGCAAACCCTTTGTCTTCAATATCATCGTCTAATTGTAATTCTTCAGCGACTTCCCATTTTAACTTATCCAACTGGCTTTCGGATTCAGGAACTTCCGGCGTATTACGACTCATATTACCATCCTCCTTATCAGTTGTTTTATAGTTTGATACAATGTTAGCATATCCTTTTTGTAAGAGATTATACATAAATAATTTTGGATTATAATTTACGATAGGAACTGCATTATTCTGTTGCTTACCATATCTATTTTTATTCTTCTCTTAAATTAATATTGATTAAAGGGAATTTCTTAGTTTTGTCGAATTACTCAGATAATAATTTATTACAATTAATAATTCCTGACAATCCAACCAATAATAAGTTATTTGGAACGCAAAAATACTGTGGAGAAGATTTCCCATTAAGGGGTGATAATGTGCATGAGATGTCCTTAATGGGGGGAGTTTTCGAGGTAATCGATCAGACTCTCTCCTCACATAATGTAAAGAGGGTTTTGAAGGTTAAGATAAAGGTTGGTGAGCTAACCAACGCTGAACCAGATGCTTTGGCAATGGCTTTTGAGGCTTATAGCAAGGATACTGTATGTGAGGGAGCCGAATTGGTCGTGGAACGTGTCCCATTGCGCGGATTCTGCAAGAATTGTCGTCGTGAGTTTAATGTTAAGACTATGTGTTTTCTGTGTCCTGACTGTCAATCTACGAGTATAGAAATTACTCAGGGAGAAGAACTTTTACTGGAAAGCCTGGAGGTTGAATAATGGATAATGAACGTCGCGAAATCGAAGTAATGGCAAATTTAAGGGATTCCAACGATATGCAAGCAGAAGTTAATCGCGCTCATTTTCGCAAGAATAAGTGTCTTGCCGTCAATATAATGGGTTCGCCAGGTGCCGGTAAAACCTCTCTTCTGGAGAAAACGATGCCACTGCTCAATAGAAACATGCATGTGGCAGTTATTGAAGGGGATATCTTTACGAGCAAGGATGCTGATCGGATTTCGGTCCACGATATTCCGGTCATACAAATTAACACCGGAGGCAGTTGTCATTTGGACAGCAAGATGGTCGCCAAGGTATTGCCTGAATTTGATTTTCAGAATTTGGACCTCATGATTATTGAAAACGTGGGTAATCTTGTTTGTCCTGCGGATTTTGACTTAGGTGAAGCCTTTAAAGTTATTGTTTTGAGCATTGTTGAAGGTGATGATAAACCGGCAAAATATCCGGTAATCTTCAGAAAAGCTAAAGCTGTTATCCTCAATAAGATGGATTTAGAGGGATTAACGGATGTCAATATGGAGAGAATGAAGCAAGATATCCGTAGTATTAATCCGGCCATCGTTATTTTCGAGATTTCTTGCCGTAAAGGGGAGGGACTCCAGGCTTGGACGGATTGGCTAAAACATGAAGTGGAAGCCTTTCAAGATTGAAATCAATCAGTGGCTGAATTAATCTGGAACGAAACAAAAGTAGGATAGTGAAGACCTCGAAAGAGTAATCCCCACTTATAGAAATAGAGGTCTTAGCTGAGGATAAATACAAAATAAATTAAGAGCCTTTCACACTGTGAAAGGCTCATTATTGGAGTGGGGACTACATTGTATTGCCCACAACATGAGAAAACTGGCTACCGTCTTGGGATAGACGATCAGCCAGTTTTTTCATTCCGAAACTTTGAGAGGCCATGAGAAACTAAAGTTTCAGCACGGCCTCATTTAATAATGAATAAGTGTTCTTTGCAGAAGTTTTGTGATTAATCCAATTGTATTTTTGGATATAAAATATGCGAGACCGACTTCCTTCGAGCAAGCCTTTTTCCAAAAGAGTCATCTTGTTTCTAAAAAGTATAGTTATCTCTAAGAAAACTATTCTCTAAGTAAACTAAGTAACTTACTTCCGAGTAAACTTGCCTTCACGCTGAATAGAGTCTATTTCAAGAAGAACCAATTCAGCAAGCTTAGGGAAAAGAGTTTCGATTTCCGGGCTTATTTCCATTCCCCATTCAAGTTTTTTGGGTTGCACACCGAAAATTAAGGTTTGAGGAGCACGCCCTAAAACATTCGCCATGGTTAATACTTCGATTATTCCGATTTGGTGGAAGGAAACCTCGAATTGTTCAGGTAACACTTGTATATCACCGGGTTGAAATCGGAATAGGGCTCCGGGTTCGGACTGAGCATTTATGGCGTCAATAATAATTAGAAAGTCCACTTCTTGAATTAAATGAACGAGTTCGAGTCCAGCAGTACCCCCTTCAAGGAGTTCAACATTTTCCGGGAGGGATTTCTGAGCCAGTTCGTCCAAAAATCGAACACCCAAGCCTTCGTCGGAAAGAAGAATATTTCCGACTCCCATGACCATAATTTTTGGCGAGTGCATGATTAAATTCCCTTCTCATTCCTCATTTTGCCGAAGAACATAAACAAAAACTGTTCGAAGGCAGTTGTAAAGACCAAATAGACGTGAATTGCAATAATTGCCAGTAATATGCACATGATAAGGAAATGAAGTCCCCGTACTGCAGCAAGTCCTCCTAACCAACCCAGCATTTTTGCAGACTGTTCAGGTTTGTAAAGGATAAACCCGGTGAACGCCTGAAAAACCGTTAGGATGGGAAGGGCAATGTAAGCGATTTTCTGCAGCGGATTATATTTTCCTGTTTCCGGATGCTTGCCGAGGAATAAATAATATTTTGTCTGCGGCCAAATATTTTTTACATCCTGTGTATTGAGTAAAATAGAGTCATAATCTTTATTTTTCCCAAAAAAGGAAATATAAAAACGTACAATCCCATTAATGAGAAGAAAATAGGCAAAGATGAAATGCAAATTACGAATTAAGCTCATAGGCACACCCGGATAAGGGAAATGAATAAACCAACCTGTAAGGCATAAGACCAAGAAATTAATAAGATTAATCCAGTGGCTTAAACGTTGGGTAAATGGATGGTCGAGCGGGTTAACCATGTCCTTTCCTCCTTTTCTACCAACCGATCCGGAATTTCTTTACATCATTTGTCACAGGATCGATGAGGTGAATTGCGCATGCCAGGCATGGGTCATAAGAACGAGCAACTCTGACGATGTTTGCAGGGTTTTCAAGGTCGGGAACGGGTACCCCGATTAAAGCTTGTTCGAAAGGTCCGCGAACTCCTTTATCATCTCTGGGCGAGAAGTTCCAAGTGGTGGGTACTACCATCTGATAGTTTTCGATTTTGTGATCTTTAACTTTAACGAAGTGTCCTAAGGCTCCTCTGGGTGCTTCAGTTAAGCCTGCGCCTTGCCCGGTGGCAGGAGCTTCCCAGTGATCGGTATCATGGATGCGGAAATTAGAGCCCATTTCTTTTTCTAACGCATCAAGCCAAGTTAACATATCTTTAGCAAGGAGGAGGGTCTCATAGGCACGTGCTGCGTGACGCGCAACTGCTCCGGGTTTAATGTTGTATTTAGTGATAATATCCATGAGTCCTTTTGGCTGCATTACAAGCATGCGGGCAAGAGGTCCCACTTCCATAGGCTTTCCGTCGTAGCGAGGCGCCTTTACGAAGGAATAAGCGTCCTTTTTATCAAGGTCAGGAACAGTATCCTCGGTATAAGGTGTTTTGCCGTTGGCACTGGGCTTATACCATGAGTATTGTACATCTTCAGTGATCTTGCTTTCGTCAACAGGCAAGATCTTGCTCAAGTCGCCGTCCATAACAATGCCGGGTTTCAGGAATAGGTCTTTGCCGGCGTCATCCTTAGCAAAGGCGCCATAGGACAAGAAATTAACTGCACCCGCTCCGCCAACGCCTGCTTGAGCTAAAGGCAGCAAAGGTCCGGTACCAAAAGTTAACACATCTTGCAGGTATACTTTTTCAATAAAATCTATTTGCTCAAGAAGCATTGAGCGATATTGTTCAACAACTTCAATACTTGGCAGTATCGTTACTCCACCCACAACAATTGAGGATTGGTGTGGCTGTTTGCCGGCAAACAAGGCCGACATCTTCTTTGCTTTAGCTTGCATTTCTAAGGCCTTGAGATAGTGGGCAACTGCCATCGTTACTAATTCAGGGTCTTTGACACTGAATTCATCGGGTTTATAACGCGGCGTCAAAGGTGCAGTATCTCCAGCGGCGGCCAGTTTTACTATTTTATCTTTAACAGCTAAGAGAGCCGGGTCTTTGCCTTGGTATTGGGCAACGGCCATAACATCTAAATAATCCAGTGCACTAAGATGATAAAAATGTAAGGGATGATCGTGCAGCCACATGGCGCCTATTATGAGATTGCGGATAAGACGTCCTCCAGCCGGAACGCTAGCACCGAAGGCTTTATCTAATGCCTGAGAGGAGGCCCAGCCGTGGGAACCGGCACAAACGCCGCAAACACGCTCAGTCACATAGGTGGCATCCCGAGGATCTTTTCCGCGCAGCATTGCTTCAATTCCCCGGTACATGGTGCCTACAACATGTGCATCGGAAATTTTGCCATTTTCAACTTCAACTTCTACCTTTAGGTGTCCTTCTATTCGTGTTAAGGGATCGACAACAATTTTTGTCATCTTATAAATCCTCCTTGTGGTCGTGGCCTTGATTATGTCCGTGACCTTGGTTAGTCAGTCTTCCGCTGGCAGCAGTAGCAATTAGGTGAACTCCGAGACCTATAGCGGCGGCCCCTCCAATGACAGCTCCAACCGTATCGGTATTAACTTGACCTATGCCTGGAAGTTTGAAATTTTCCTGTTTTGCATATAAGGGTGTGAATTCCTTATAGAAACTTTTCTCGGAACAACCGGAACAGGGAGAACCGGCATTGATACAGAAGTTAGCATTGTCATTCCACCATACTTGAGCACAGTCCGTGAATGTCTTCGGTCCTTTGCATCCTTTTAGAAGCAGGCAATATTCCTTTTGAGCCGGGTTATTCCAATCCGTGAGGAACTCTCCGTTTTCGAAATGACCGCGGCGAGGGCAGTTGTCATGTAATAATGTACCATAGAAGGCTACAGGACGATTTTGCGAGTCAAGTGGCGGAACCTTCTGATAAGTGAGATAATAGAGGATCGTGCCGATAAGGGTGGTTGGTTTAACCGGGCAGCAGGGAAGATTGATAAGGGGAGTTGTAATACCCTCAGCTTTAAGTATCTCAGAAACTCCCACAGCTCCTGTTGCGCAGGCTCCGGGGATTCCGGCGCCTTCGGAAGCGCAGCTTCCGATAGCGATAATGGCTTGAGCCTTTTTAGAGGCTTCGATAAGTGTTTTACGGAAGGGCTTTCCTCCGACCATGCAGTAACGATCTTCCTGAGCGGGAGTAGAACCTTCAACGACGAGTATGAATTTATCTTTGAGTGCGTCTTGATAGGCTTCTTCAGCAGTATTTCCAGATCCGGCCATAATTGTTTCATGGTACCGGATTGAGATCATGTCAAGAACGAGTTCGGCAGCTGAGGGATTTAACGTTGCGATGGTTGATTCCGTACATCCAGTACAATCCATTCCTTCCAACCAAATAACCGGGGGCTTCTTAATTGCTTGTTCCATAGCTGAAGCTGCTTGGGGTACGAATAATTCGGGTAATCCAAGCGCGGCTGTTGTTGCGCCAATTAACTTCATGAAATCACGCCGAGAAACCCCTTTGACTTTGAGTAGATCGAAATTCCCCATAATTTGATGAACACCTCCTAAATATGTCTTGTCCCCTTTTTTGACACGGGTAAAAAATAGAAATTTCTTAATTATTATCTATTCGAGATAAGCTATTTTTTTCCTGCTTGTGTTTAACAATTATTCAGAATTAAGTAGAATAAAGTGCAAAAATAGTTTTTTCTAAATTATTTTATTTGTTAAAAGACTTGTAGAATAGGGAGTACGACGTGTAAAATAAGGGGGTTATCAGAAGTTTGGTCGACATTATTGATCAAATTCTGCATTAATTACTAAACAGTAGGTTTTTATGAAGAAATCAGAAAGCTGGAAGAAGGAAATGACCCTAAATGCGAAGAAAATATATTTAAATGGAATTGTCCAAGGAGTGGGTTTTCGTCCTTTCGTATTTAAACTTGCTGAGGAATTAGACATTAAAGGATGGGTCAATAATTCGAGCAAGGGTGTGACTATTCATGCCGAGGGGGAATCTCTTGATGTTTTCTTTCAGCGTTTGCTTTCCGATGCACCGCCGTTAGCCAAAATATTATCGATTCGATCTGAAGAAGCCAGAGCGGAGAGTTACGAATCTTTTAAGATCACTCAAAGCGAAGCTCAACAGGAAGCGGACGTTTTAATCTCTCCTGATGTTGCTACTTGCCAGGATTGTTTGCAAGACATGGCGGAAGAGAACAACCGTCGTTTTGAGTATCCTTTTACTAATTGTACAAATTGCGGACCACGCTATACGATTATTCGTGATGTGCCTTATGACCGTGCCCAAACAACCATGTCAACGTTTCCTATGTGTGAAGCTTGTGGAGAGGAATATCAAAATCCCCGGGACCGGCGTTTTCATGCCCAGCCAGTTGCCTGTAAAAATTGCGGACCGAAGGTTAAGCTGCTTGATAGTTCAGGTCAGCAGCTTTCCGGGATTGGCATTGAACAATTGCTTCAGGGAGGGATTCTTGCAGTAAAGGGACTCGGCGGATTTCATCTGGTTTGTGATGCTCGCAACGAACAGGCAATAGAACGTTTGCGCAAGCGCAAAGAACGGGGAGCCAAACCCTTTGCTCTTATGGCCAGATCCATAGAAAAAGCACGTAAAGAAGTGAAAATAGAAAATAAACAAGAGGAATTATTACTAAGCCCGGCTGCTCCCATCGTGATTTTGGAGCGTGTTCAAAACTTTTCTTCATCATTGCCGGAGAACATTGCTCCCGGTATTCATACCCTTGGAGTGATGCTGCCCTATACGCCGCTTCACCATCTTCTTTTTAAAGGGCCTTATGATTTTCTCATCGTAACCAGCGCCAATCTCAGCGGTCGCCCTTTGATCTATAGGAATGAGGAGGCTTTGACAGCTCTGCAAGGTATCGCTGATTATTTTTTAGTACACGACCGGGAGATATATCATCCTTGCGACGATTCGGTGGTACAAGTCATAGGAGAGGAACCGGTTTTTTTACGCAGGGCCAGAGGTTATGTGCCCTTGCCGATTGTGCTGACGTCTTCTCGCTTTAAGAAACCACTCTTGGGAGTCGGCGGGGATTTAAAGAATGCTTTCTGTTTAGCACATAATCAACGCGCTTTTTTAAGTCAGTATCTCGGGGACTTGGAAGGTTTCGAGACAATGGAGCGCTTTCAACAGGAATTGGAATCCTTCCAACGGGTCGTCAACATCACCCCTTCTGTCATAGCCCACGATAAACATCCTAATTATTATTCAACGAGATTTGCTCAAGAGGAGGACTATCCCAAATTGCCGGTTCAGCATCATCATGCTCATCTAGTGAGTGTCTTGGGAGAATGGAACATATCTGAACCTACTTTGGGAATTATTTGTGACGGGACAGGTTTTGGCAGCGATCATTGTATCTGGGGTTTTGAAGTTCTCTATGGAAATGCAGCAAGTTGCGAACGCCTGGGACATCTTGAGTATTTGCCGCTTCCCGGCGGAGATGCGGGGGTTAAACATCCTCTGCGCATTGCCTATGCTTACCTCAAAACGCTTCTTGCAGAGGAAGATTGGCTGAAAACGCTGCCTTTATGGAAGTCTTTTTCCCAGAATGAACGCCAAATTTTAGATCGCCAGTTAGAAAAGAAGATTCAAGTTTTTCAGACTTCCAGTGCGGGTCGACTCTTTGATGCAGTCAGCGGTTTGATGGGGATTTGTACTGAGGTGACTTATGAAGGACAAGCCGCTATCGAATTAGAGAGCGAAGCAGCAAGATTTTTTAAACAATCATTGTCTGAGAGCACCGACGGCAGAGCAGAGGTGATTTCAGAGTATCCGTTTGAATTAAGAACAGAGGAGGGCGAATATATTCTTGGAGTTGCACCGCTTTTTAAATCAATGGTGCTGGACTTGACGCAAGGGATATCTCGCGGAAAAATTGCCTATCGTTTTCACCTGACTATGGCACGAGCTATCGCAGAGCTGGCCAAGAAATTTCAAAAGGAAGGTTTTCTTGCCTTAAGCGGTGGAGTGTTCCAAAATAAACTTCTGACAGAGTTAGTTCTTCAGAACTTAGAAACTACAAATCTCAAAGTCATACGTTCTCGGACCTTGCCGCCAGGAGACGGCGGGCTGGCTTTCGGACAAGTATTAATTGCAAACGAGGTGTTATAAAAATGTGTTTAGCCATTCCAGCTAAGATTGTCTCAATTGACGGTATCATCGCCAAGGTGGATATGATGGGAAATGAACGAATTGTCAGTATTGATTTGGTTCCGGAGGTCAGGATTGGCGAATATGTTTTAGTTCATGCAGGGTTTGCTATTGGGGTTATTGATGATCAGAGCGCCAAAGAAACTGAAGAATTATTGCTGGAGGTTGCCGATGCCTATGAAGAAGGGGAGTAAGGAGGTATTAGCTAAGGCAGAAGAGTATCTTGCGGAGATACAGGCCTTAGCCGTCAAGCCTTTTACAATTATGGAAGTCTGCGGAACTCATACAGTGGCTATCGCTAAAAATGCCTTAAGGGAGTTGCTGCCGCCAACGGTCCGCTTAATCTCCGGTCCGGGATGTCCTGTATGTGTAACAGACAGCAGTGACATTGATCGCTATTTGCATCTGGCTGCTCAACCTAATGTTATCACTACAACCTTTGGTGATATGATCAGAGTTCCCGGCAGTGATAAGAATTTGCAGGCCTTAAAGGCAGAAGGTGCCGATGTTCGGGTCGTATATTCAACCCAGGATGCGCTGGAAATTGCCAAGAAGAACCCTGAGAAGGACGTTGTTTTTCTGGGAGTGGGTTTTGAAACTACTACTCCCACAGTAGCTGTCAGCTTGGATATCGCTAAGCGAGAAGGGATTAACAATTACAGCGTTCTGTCAATGCATAAGGTTGTTCCTCCCGTTTTAAGGCTATTGGCAGAAGATAAGGAACTGGAAGTGGACGCGTTTCTGGATCCCGGACATGTCTGTGCCATTATTGGAACGAAACCAATAGAATTTATGGCTGAAGAATTCGGCAAACCGGGGGTTGTGACAGGATTTGAGGCTCTGGACATTTTAGAGGCTGTTGTAATGCTGCTTCGCCAGCGACAGCAGGGACGTTCGGAAATCGAAATTCAATATCGCCGAGTTGCCAAGGTGGAAGGTAACCCTCACGCTCAAATGATTGTGCAGAAGGTTTTTGAACCGGTGGATGCCTCCTGGAGAGGAATGGGGCTGATTCCGAAAAGTGGCTTGGGAATTCGGGAGGAGTATGCTTCTTGGGATGCAGCTCGCAAATTTTCCTTACCGGTTTTCCATTCGCCTGAGACACCAGGGTGTCAATGCGGCGAAGTTTTGAAAGGACGAATTTATCCTACTCAATGTGCCTTATTTGGTAAACGCTGTACGCCTCTTAAACCCGTTGGGCCCTGTATGGTCTCTTCAGAAGGGTCTTGCGCAGCTTATTACCGATATTTTCAAAGGAGCGATGATTAATGGAACGCATTTTGATGGCCCATGGAAGCGGCGGACGGCTTAGCCACGAATTAATCACCTCTCTTTTTCAAAAGTATTTAGGGAATTCTTTTTTGAATCAAATGAATGACGCAACAATACTGCCGGGGCAGGAGCAACTGGCCATAACGACAGATTCCTTTGTGGTTTCCCCTTTGTTTTTTCGCGGAGGAAATATCGGCAGACTGGCAGTATGCGGAACAGTCAATGATCTAGCGGTAAGCGGCGCGGCCCCTATGTTTTTATCCTTAGCGTTAATTTTGGAGGAGGGCTTACCGATTGCGGAACTGGAGCAAATTATTCAGAGCATAGCAGAAACTGCTAAGGAAGCCAATATTGCTATTGTCTGCGGTGATACCAAAGTCGTGGAACGGGGAAGTGCCGACAAGTTGTTTATAAATACAACAGGCATAGGCTATGTCTCTCGCACGTTAGTTAATCCTCAGCAAATTCAGCCAGGAGATGTGATACTTGTCACCGGAACAATCGGAGATCATGAGATTGCTATTTTGTCAGAACGTGAAGGACTTGAGTTTGAAACCCCGGTGACTAGCGACTGTGCGCCTCTCAACGGCCTTATTGATTGTTTTTTTCAAACAGGGGTAAAATGTATGCGTGACCCCACCCGGGGCGGGGTAGCAACCACCTTAAATGAATTAGCTCAACAAGGGGGAGTATGCATGCTTTTGGATGAAGAGGCCCTGCCAATCCTGCCAGGGGTAAAAGGAGCCTGCGATATGCTGGGACTTGACCCTCTTTACCTGGCTAATGAAGGTAAGGCTTTAGTCATTGTCAAACCTGAGGCAGCGGAGACAATCCTTCATAAAATGCATTCTCATCCCTTGGGTCAAGGAGCTGCCCAAATAGGGGTAGTTATGGAAGGAAAACCAGGACTTGTGCTCTTGAAAACTCCTCTTGGCGGGAAGCGAATCCTTGGCATGCTTGAAGGCGAGCACTTGCCGCGGATTTGTTAAGCAGACGGAGGAGGGTATTATGCGGATAGCTGTTATCGACGGGCAAGGCGGCGGAATTGGCAAACATATCGTAGAGCAGTTGCGTAAAGGAATTCCTGAGTTAGAAATTTTAGCGTTGGGAACCAACGCTTTAGCTACGGGAGCGATGCTGCGCGCCGGAGCAACTGAGGGAGCTTCCGGTGAATCGGCAATTTGCTATAACGCCGGGAGAGTAGATCTCATCGCCGGTTCAGTAGCTATAATTATGGTATATGGCTTGTTGGGAGAAATTACACCCGCTATGGCCGGTGCAATTTCCGACAGCAAAGCTGACAAGCTGCTCATTCCGATCCAACGCGGGAATGTTCATTTCATTGGGGTCCCGCGCACTCCGCTGCCCCATTTAATTGAGGCCTTGGTTAAGGACGTTGAAATGAGAGTTGCTGAAAGTATGCGCTAAATTATTCCATTCCCGTTTTTCCTATCCTAATTATTCTTGCTTATTTATTAAAAGAAAGGCGTTGTCACTCTACTGCAGTAGTGAAATGACAATGCTTTTGTCTATTTACAACCCATGTTGAGTCTTTAAGTTGAGTTTTTAAACGGGTCCTTACTTCTTGACTTGACAAACAACCATATGATTGGTACCATTAAAACACAGTAATTTGATATGAATTGGGGGATTTAAAATGCGAGTTGTAGATTCGATTATGGATTTGATTGGCCAAACGCCTTTAGTAAGGTTACAAAGAATAGTAAAACCGGGAATGGCAAATATTTATGTTAAGATGGAAGCCTTTAATCCCGGAGGGAGCATTAAAGACCGGATTGCCTTGGGCATGATCAAGGATGCCGAAGCACGAGGTACCCTTCGTCCCGGTGGGACCATCGTGGAACCGACCAGCGGAAACACTGGGATTGGCTTAGCCATGATTGCTGCTGCACGCGGCTATCGCCTGATTGTAGTCATGCCTGAAACGATGAGTATTGAGCGACGATTGCTAATGGCGGCTTATGGCGCAGAATTTGTACTGACTCCGGGGCCGGCAGGCATGAACGGCGCCATTGAAGAAGCTAAGCGGCTTGTAAGGGAAAACTCTGGTTATTTTATGCCGCAGCAATTTGAAAATCCGGCAAATCCGGAAGCCCATCGTAAAAGTACTGCTTTAGAGCTTTTAGATCAACTCAACCCGATTGATGCTTTTGTAGCCGGTATTGGCACCGGCGGGACGATCACAGGAGTTGGCGAGGTCTTAAAGGAACATCTGCCCAAGCTGAAAATTATTGGCGTAGAACCTGCGTCCTCGCCGGTGATCTCCGGGGGAAAAGCCGGACCTCATAAAATACAAGGAATCGGCGCCGGATTTGTGCCCAAGGTTCTGAATACAACAATTCTTGATCAGATTGTTACTGTTCAGAATGATGATGCTTTAGAGACGGCGCGAAAACTTGCCCGGGTCGAGGGGATGTTAGTGGGTATTTCCTCCGGAGCCGCCGTAAGTGCAGCGCTTCAAGCCGCAAGTGATTTAGGTGAAGGCAAAAACGTCGTCGTTGTTGCTCCCGATACCGGAGAGCGGTATTTAAGCACCGAACTTTTTGCCAATCGCAGCTAGTCTTGAGAAAATCTCAAACCATCGTCATTATTCGGAAGATTAAGGTCTTTACAAGGGAATTTGCCCTATGCTAAACTATTAAGCGGACTAGCATAAGGAGGAACATGTATGTCGGGACATTCAAAATGGGCAAACATTAAGCATAAAAAAGGCAAAGCAGATGCCCAAAAGGGAAAAATCTTTACTAAACTTGGACGAGAAATCGTCGTAGCTTCTCGAGCTTGTGGCGGGGACGTTAATAATTTTCGTTTAAAAATTGCCATAGAAAATGCTAAAGCAAATAATGTACCCAATGAAAATATTCAAAGGGCTATTCAGAAGGGAACCGGGGGCGCCGAAGGGTCAACTTATGAAGAATTGCGTTATGAAGGTTACGGTCCCGGCGGGGTCGCAGTCATGATTGATATTCTGACGGACAATCGTAATCGAACAGCGGGTGAGGTGCGTCATATTTTCTCCAAAAATGGCGGAAATATGGGTGAAACCGGGTGTGTTGGATGGATGTTCCAGGACAAGGGTCAGTTGACGATTCCCCGTGATGGACTTAAGTTGTCTGAGGATGATTTAATGATGATCGCCTTGGAAGCAGGGGCAGACGATTTAGAAGCGGATGCGGAGGAGTTTGTGATTTACACTTCACCGGAAGCTATGGAAGGTGTAAGCAAGGCGTTTGAGGAGCAGAACATCGTTGTCAGTGAATCGGTGCTCAGCCCGGTTGCCCAAAATACCATCGAAATTACCGATGCTGAACAAGCTCGCAAACTTGTTCATTTAATGGAGACCCTGGAAGATCATGACGATACCCAAGGGGTGTATTCTAATTTTGAATTATCTGAGGAACTGGCAGATCAAGAGTTTTAGATAATTTTATAATACACTATAACGATTAAATTATGCCCTCCTGGCAAGACTAGAGTAAAAAGGCAATGTCGGGAGGGTTTTTACTTATGTCTCGCTGGAAAACTATGAGTTTGGTACTTATTCTGGGTTTGGCAATCGGGGGCATTGTACCGTTTGCAACGTCATGGCTTTATGATAAGAAGTTTGCTTCTAATAAAAGCTATCTTAAAGATAGTACTTCCGTATCAACAAGCGCTCTTGGAGAGGGCGAATATCATTTTAGCCTTACTAACGATGTACTTACTGTTCTGGAGGGAAAACCTGGAACCAAGGGTAAGGTCATCATTACCGGTCTGGACGTGAAAACTTGGCCAAAGGCTATGCTGGATATGGCACCTACCGTTGAATTTCATTCCTTGGATGAAGTTCAGTCATTTATCGATACAGCCAATGAAGACTTTTGGCAAGAGTAAACCTTTATCTTAAGCCGAAAAGGAATCCTACGTCTTCTGTCGAAATTTAATGCAGAAAGGAAGACGCAGATGATTATTTTAGGGATTGATCCGGGAACTGCAATTATGGGTTATGGCCTCATTGAACAAAAAGGAAATCGCCTGAGGGCACTGAATTATTCATGTTGGCGCACGTCTGCTCATACACCTTTGGCAGAACGTTTACTGATACTTTACAATCAAATCTGTCCTTTTCTAAGGGAACATCACCCTGATCATATTGCCGTTGAGGAGCTCTTTTTCAACCGCAATACTACCACCGCCATATCTGTAGGGCAGGCCCGGGGGATTATCTTGTTAGCGGGGGCACAACAGAGCATTCCCATCTATGAATATACTCCCCTGCAAGTGAAACAATCGGTTGTAGGCTATGGAAGAGCTGAGAAACAGCAAGTTCAGCAAATGGTGAAGGGATTATTAGGTCTGGACAAGATTCCTAAGCCCGATGATACGGCTGATGCTTTAGCTATAGCGATTTGCCATGCCCACAGCTTCGCCTTAGAACGGAGAATGGAGGATTTCCGATGATAGGAATGTTGCGCGGGACAGTTTGGGAAATCCAAGCGGAACGTTTAGTGCTGGATGTCCAGGGAACTGGCTATTTGCTGACGGTACCAAGCGGTCTTTTAGCCAAGGTTTTTCCGGGTCAGAAACTTGTTCTTTATACTCATGTGGTGATGCGTGAGGATGATTTATCTCTTTATGGATTCATGTCCCTGGGGGAAAAACAACTATTTTTAGAGATGCTGGGTGTTTCGGGCATTGGTCCCAAGGCCGCCATATCGTTATTGTCCACCTTTGGAGCAGCACAGATAGAAAGTGCTATCGTTAGTGAAAATCTTAATCTCTTAACAAAGGTTCCAGGGATAGGAAAGAAAATTGCCCAACGCTTAATTTTAGAACTTAAAGAGAAGTTTAAAGGACTCTCCTTAGTTTCAAATAATCAGGAAACAACCATGGCTGATTTGAATCCGACCCAGCATTCCGATGCCCTTCAAACCTTGCTGGCTCTTGGCTTCGGCCTGGAGGAAGCCAGACGGGCCCTGGGTCACGCCGGAAAAGACGGAGGAGATTTACCCACGGAGGAGCAAGTGAAAAAAGCCTTGCGCAAGCTGGCGGGAGGTTGATCCTTTATATCGGATGAGAGGAGGGGCAAAAAATCGAAGAGCGTTTGGTAGCTCCGCAAGAACAACTTTCAGATCAAGAAGGGGAAGCTTTGCGCCCCAATCGAATGAAGGAATATATCGGGCAAAAAAAAGTTAAAGATAATCTCAGTATTTTTATCCAGGCTGCATCGACCCGGGGGGAAGCTTTAGACCACGTCTTATTATATGGTCCTCCCGGTTTGGGCAAGACGACTTTGGCTAATATCATCGCCTCGGAAATGGGTGTGAGTATCCGGACGACTTCCGGACCTGCCATTGAGCGGCCCGGCGACTTGGCGGCTATTTTAACAGCGTTGGAACCGCGGGATGTCTTGTTTATTGATGAGATTCATCGCTTAAATAGTTCGACAGAAGAAATCCTCTACTCTGCTATGGAGGATGGTTGTTTAGATATTGTGATCGGGAAAGGCCCCAGTGCCCGCTCGATTCGCCTCTCCTTACCGCCTTTTACATTGGTGGGGGCTACAACCCGTGCCGGTCAGTTAACCTCGCCCTTGCGGGATCGTTTTGGTGTTATCAGCAGACTCGAATTTTATGAAGTTGATGACTTAAAAAACATCATTCTGAGGGCAGCAAGCATCTTAAAGTTAGAAATAACCGATGAGGGTGCCGATGAAATTGCCCGTCGTTCGCGTGGTACTCCCCGAGTAGGAAATCGATTGTTAAAGCGGGTCAGAGATTTTGCCTTGGTGTGGGGAGATGGGATTGTAACACAGACCATTGCCCGGGACGCCCTCAATCGCTTAGAAGTTGATCCGGTAGGGTTGGATAATATCGACCAAAAAACATTAAGAACCATAATTGAAACATTTGCCGGAGGGCCCGTCGGCTTGGACACTTTAGCATCTACCATAGGAGAAGAGTCTGAGACCTTGGAGGATGTCGTAGAGCCCTTTCTCCTGCAGATGGGTTTCTTACAACGTACCCCCCGGGGGCGAATGGCAACGGCAAGGGCCTATCAACACTTCGGCTATGCTCTGCCGCAAAAATTCATGGCTGAAGAGGGCCGCCCAGGCATATAAGCAGGAAAAATGGGGTAATCTGAACACAGAAGGTGTGTGATGTCATGCTCTGGAGTGTTCGGCGCTGGCCTTTTTTATTGTTAATTGTTTTTGGGCTCATGGCGATTCAGGCCCAAACGTGCCAAGCCAAGGAAATTTCAGTTAAACTAGTCTGGAAGTTCGGACAAGCCGGATGGGTTGAAATTCAAGTTAGAGAAGGGTCCTATCAATTAGTTTGTGATGATAAGACGATAAATTTCCCTCAAGATTCTACTCTCCAAATTGGCTGGGGAGGGTGGAGTCCGATTTTGAGGATTAACCAGGGAGATTTTCAAACCTTAAAAGGAACTCGGCTGGAGATCAAGGGTGAAGAGAACGGCAGTCTCCGGGTTAGAACGCCGGATGGTAAGAAGGCAGTCTATCGCGGCAAACTGACCATGGATTGGCAAAGGGATCACTGGCAATTGATGAATCAACTGGACAGTGAAGACTATCTAAAGGGTGTTGTGCCCATTGAGATGAGTAATTCATGGGCTAAGTACGGTCTGGAGGCATTAAAAGCACAGGCTGTGGCGGCGAGGACTTATCTTATGAAGCAGACTCAGCATCGTGAAACTATCACGGATTCTCCGGATATTGACCAGGCTTATGCCGGTATGAATGTAGAAGGAGAAGCCTCTGCCGCCGTTGAGGCGACGCGGGGGAAGATCCTGGTTGACGGGCAAAGCGGTGAACCCATTGAAGCCTTGTATTCTGCCCATAGCGGAGGATATTCTGAAGATGCTAAGAATGTATGGGGAAATTCCGATATTCACAATGTAGCCCATCCTGATCCATTTTCTGACGAAATTGGAGGAGCAGCGGGCCGCTGGCATTTTGTTGTTTCTGCGCCGCAGTTGGGTTCCGCTTTTGGCTTAGGACCGATTAAAAAGGTGAAACTTGATAAATTTGTTTCCGGTCGGGTTAAAAACGTCATACTAACGGATAGCTTTGGCAACTCTTTATCCATCTCGGGCCGAAAATTTGTTCAGGCTTTTTATCCTTTTGGCCAAGAAATACAAGCGAATGCTTTTTTGGGGACATTATTTAAGACCTATAATTTTCCCACAAGCGAAATAGAAGCTAACTTTCGGGGTGTGCCCCCCTTGCTGGGGGTTTTAGATTACGGAAGGCTTAGAGATTCTTCGGAGCGATACCCGGCCAATTCAGGACCGCGTCTTTCCAAGATCGTCAGTTCTTCTTTAGGGGTTAGTCCGGTTCCTCAGCCCTACGGTGTTTTTATCTTTGAAGGAAGAGGCTGGGGTCACGGCGCAGGGATGTCTCAATGGGGAGCCTATCATATGGCGCAGTTGGGATATAGCTACGCAGATATTTTGCATTTCTACTATAGTAATGTGTCGATTGCAACAGCTGATGGAAATGGTGCTTAAGGCCATGATTTAAGGAGAAGATAGCGTGAATGTTTCGGAGTTCGATTTTGATTTGCCGGAGGAGTTAATTGCTCAACATCCGGTAGAGCCGCGGGATGCCTCGCGTTTAATGGTTGTGGACCGGCAGAGCGGTTCCCTAGAGCATCATTCCTTTCGCGATCTCCTTGCTCTTTTAGATGCAGGGGATGTACTGGTACTTAATAATACCCGGGTGATTCCTGCGCGTTTGATTGGCGAAAAAGAAGGTTCCCAAGCTAAAATGGAAGTCCTTCTTTTAAAACGCCTGGAACTCGATGTCTGGGAGGCGTTAGTCAAGCCGGGCAAGCGCTTAAAGGTCGGCCAAAATGTAACTTTTGGCAATGGCTTGCTTAGCTGTGAGCTGTTGGAAATCTTAGAAAATGGCAATCGAAAGATTCGATTTATATACACAGGAGTTTTTGAGACTATTTTGGATCAACTCGGAGAGATGCCTTTACCTCCGTATATTACTGTTCAATTAGAAGACCAAGAACGTTATCAGACCGTATATGCCAAAGAACGCGGTTCAGTTGCCGCCCCTACAGCCGGATTGCATTTTACTCCTGAGCTTATCAGTGATTTACAAGCGAAAGGCGTGGAGATTGTGGAGATTCTTCTCCATGTAGGTCTGGGAACCTTTCGGCCGGTAAAGGTAGAGAATGTTCAGGAACATGTTATGCATTCCGAATATTATCGAGTGGAAGCAGAGGCAGCAGAACGAATTAATCGGGCCAAACAGGAAGGGCGACGAGTAATTGCAGTGGGCACAACGGCTGCTCGGACGTTGGAGTCTGTGGGACGGCAGGGAAGGGTAATCCCTGGAGAGGGATGGACAGATATATTTATCTATCCGGGATATGCCTTCCAGATCGTGGACGCTCTTTTGACAAATTTCCATTTCCCTAAGTCCACTTTGGTGATGCTAGTCAGTGCTTTAGCGGGACGAGAGCTTATTCTACGGGCTTATAAGGTTGCAGTGGAGCAGAACTATCGATTCTATAGCTTTGGAGATGCTATGTTTATTCGTTAAATGAAAGTATCAGATTGAGAAGGAAGTGAAAGGTTTGGCAGCAGTCCATTTGGAAATACTTAAAGAAGATTCTCGAACAAAGGCGCGCTTAGGAAAATTACATACCCCACACGGGGTTATCGATACGCCTGTTTTTATGCCGGTGGGAACACAAGGTACCGTGAAAGCAATGACTCCGGAGGAAATTCGGGAGGTTGGAGCCGGAATTATCTTAAGTAATACCTATCATCTTTTTTTGCGGCCAGGGCAGGAATTAATCCGTGAAGCAGGCGGGCTTCATCGTTTTATGAATTGGGATGGGGCGATTTTAACCGACAGCGGCGGGTTTCAGGTATTTAGCTTAGGAGATTTGCGGACAATCCAGGAAAGCGGTGTAGAATTCCGTTCTCATATCGATGGATCACGACAATTTTTAAGCCCAGAAATTGCAACTCAGATGCAAATGACCATAGGTTCAGATATTGTGATGGCGTTTGATGAATGTGCACCTTATCCCAGTACCCGTGAGTATGTCAAGAATTCCTTAGAAAGGACAACGCGTTGGTTAAAGCGCTGCAAAGAGACCTTGACCACCACAGAGACTCAGGCTTTGTTTGGCATCGTCCAAGGAGGCATGTATGAGGATCTGCGCCGCCAAAGTGCCGCCGAGATTACGGAGCTGGATCTTCCCGGTTATGCCATTGGCGGATTGAGTGTGGGAGAACCAAAAGAACTCATGTATGAGGTTTTAGACTATACAGTACCACTTCTGCCCCGAGAAAAACCACGCTACCTCATGGGAGTCGGGTCACCGGACGCAATTATTGAAGGGGTTATGCGAGGAGTAGATATGTTTGACTGTGTTCTCCCTACAAGGATTGCCAGAAACGGAACTGCCATGACGCGCTTTGGCAAGGTTATTGTTCGCAATGCCGGTTCTGCTCATGATTTTGGTCCGATAGACCCCACTTGCGACTGCTATGCCTGCCGAAACTATTCCAGAGCTTATATAAGGCATTTACTCAAAGCAGAAGAAATACTGGGACTTCGTTTAATGACGATACACAATTTAAGATATCTCCAAAATCTAATGCGGGAGATTAGAGATGCCATTCGGGAAGATCGTTTGCCGGAATATCGTCAAAAATGTTTTGCCGATTATGGGTATGAGTACGAATAGGCAATTAAAGCAAGTGAGTTTTTATTCGTGAATCCAAGAGAAGGATTTTTGCCATAACATAGGGAATATGTACCAAGAATAAATTAAGGGGGATTTTAAAAAATGAATCAGTCGACCATGTCTTTAGTCCTTTATTTTGTTGTCTTTTTCGGTATTATGTATTTTCTGATGATTAGACCACAGCAAAAACAAGCAAAACAGCGGCAAGCGCTGCTCGCTGGGATGCGTGTAAGAGATCGTGTCTTAACTTCCGGCGGAATTTATGGCAAGATCACAAAAGTAAAAGATAATTCCGTGATGCTGCAAATTGCCGACAAAGTAGAGATTGAAGTTGCAAAATCAGCAATAACAAGTGTTGAGAATCGGGACATTAATGCTGAGGATCCTAAAAAGAACGCTAAAAAGAACGACAAGAACGACAAGAACGATAAGACGAATAACAAAGAAATCAATCTGGAAAAAGAAGATTCACAGCCCAATGATTCTGAAAAGGAAAACGCCTAACTCTTTGAGTCCTTGGGTATACTGATAAATCTCACTTGAACAATTGGATAAAAGCAAGTGGCGGCCCCACTTGTTTTTTACACTGTCAGAAAGTATAACTTTCGGTTGTATACCGCAAGAAGAATTAATACGTGCGAAGCCAGTGTCTTCGGACGCCCGCCAAGTTTTTTTTACACTTCCTGAAAGAAATAAGAAGACGAAACGAATTCTCATGATTTATGCTCGCCGGCAGGAGGAGATTGTTTTGCCAAGGGTTACATTGCTGGATATAAAAGGAGATCCTTATGTACACAGTCTGATAGAAGCAGGGAACAGACATCTTGCGGCAATTGGATATACCGAGCATGGCCTAAGGCATGTCGGTCTTGTTTCCCATATTGCTTCGAATATATTAGAGAAAATGGAACATACTGAACGAGAGTGCGAATTGGCTGCCATCGCCGGTTATCTTCATGATATCGGGAATGCAGTTAACCGAGTTTCTCATGCTCAAACAGGAGCGATCTTAGCTACAAGCATCCTGCAAAGACACGGTATGAACCCCGAAGAAATTGCCGTAATTATCGGAGCGATTGGCAATCACGACGAAACTGACGGGAATCCGGTCAATAATATATCCGCAGCCTTGATCCTAGCCGATAAATCAGATGTGCACCGTTCTCGAGTTCGAAATTTGGACTTATCTACATTTGATATTCATGACAGAGTCAATTATGCTGTGGAAAAATCGTTTCTGCGCGTTTATCCTCAAGAACGGGTGGCTTTGGAATTAACCATTGACACTGAGATTTGCCCAGTTATGGAGTATTTCGAAATCTTTCTGGCACGAATGTTATTATGCCGCAAAGCTGCAGGATTTCTCAATACGAAGTTCGAACTGAAAATTAATGAGGTTAAACTACTGTAATTTTTACTGGGGATCCCAGTGTTCTTTCTCAGATTGACATGGGAATCCTGAAGGTTTTATAATGAGGATTGGCATGGGCAAGTCCCATTCATACTAAAAGGGAGGAAAGCAGATGAAACGGGGAAACATCATCAAACTCGTAACGCTGGTGCTTGTTGTAGCGGCAGCAGTGGCGCTATCGATAAAACCTCTTGTGGATCCCGCCAAGGGTATCCCATTGGGACTTGACCTGCGCGGTGGAGTTCACTTGGTTTTACAAGCCCAGCCCAATAAAAGTGGGGCACCAATTACTAATGATGATATGGATAAGGCAAAGGCGATTATCTCTAAACGGGTTAACGACCTAGGGGTATCCGAACCGATTATCCAAACAGATTACAACAATAAACGTATAGTCCTGGACTTAGCGGGGGTTTCCGATCCCGATCAGGCAGTTAACGTCCTGAAAACTACGGCTCAGCTAACCTTTAAAGATCCTAAAGGTAACGTGGTTTTACAGGGGGCTGAACTTACCGATGCTAAAGCGGGTCAGGACCAAAGTACCACGGGTGCTGGAGGGTATGTAGTTAATTTAACCTTCTCATCGGACGGTGCCAAAAAATTCGCTGATTTAACGACAAAATATATCGGTCAAAGGATCGGAATTTATCTCGATGACAAGTTATTAACGAATCCAACTGTTAACGTTCCGATTACCAATGGACAGGCTGAAATTACCGGTTATGCAACTCTTCAAGCCGCTGCCAATGATGCAGTTTTGATGCGTTCAGGTTCTTTGCCTGTCAGCATGTCGATTACTGAAAAACATCAGGTAGGAGCTTCCTTGGGGATTGACTCTCTACATAAAAGTATTCAGGCAGGGATTTATGGTTTAATCTTTATTTTCTTATTTATGCTTGTCTTTTATCGTTTGCCGGGAGTTGTCGCTGATTTCTCATTAGTTGTCTATGGCCTCATTGTATTATGGGTTTTCTGGATGTTCCGAGTGGTACTTACTCTTCCGGGAATAGCCGGATTCATCCTTTCTATAGGGATGGCAGTGGATTTCAATATTATTATTTACGAAAGAATCAAAGAAGAAGTTCGAGCCGGAAAATCCTTGCGAGCAGGTGTTGAATCAGGTTTTAGCCGTGCCTTTATCACAGTTATTGATGCTCACGTTACAACGTTGATAGCTGCTTTAACTTTATATTATTTTGGTACGGGGACCATTAAAGGATTTGCCTTGACTTTGGGAGTTGGTATTGTTGCCAGTTTGTTTACAGCACTTACCTTTACACGTTTAGTCTTACGTTTAATTGTAGGGATAAGCGCAAAATTAAATACGGCATGGTTTGGCATTAGGAGGGATGTATAATGGAAAAAGGACATCCGGCAACTTATGAAGAAGTTCAAAAAATACATCCGCTCTATTTTAATATCGTTAAAAAACGTTATTGGTGGTTTGCCCTTTCGCTGTTAGTTATTATCCCGGGAATCATTTCCCTCTTTATTCACGGGCTAAATTTGGGCATTGATTTCAAGGGCGGAACGATGATTGAAGCAAACTTTACTAAAGCTGTGACTCAAAGTGCAGTAACCGATACTATGAAATCTGTCGGACTGAGCGGTGAAGTTCAATTATCTAATGGAAATAAATCAGTTCTGATTAGAACAGAAGCCCTTCAACAAGAGAAGCAAACTCAATTAATGACGGCTTTGCAGAAGAAGGTAGCGGATTATGATAAAAAGACGTTGCAAGTAGATGAGGTTGGACCGGCCATGGGACAAGAACTTACCCGCAATGCCTTTTGGTCCTTACTTATTGCCATGGGTTTAATGATAGCCTATATCTCTTTCAGATTTCAGTTTGTTTTTGCCATCTCAGGGATTATTGCCTTGCTGCATGATGTTTTAGTAGTTGTCGGTCTGTTTTCTCTGTTCCAATGGCAAATCGATTCTACGTTCGTGGCAGCAGTCCTAACCATTTTCGGATATTCCATTAATGATACGGTGGTTATCTTCGACCGGATTCGTGAAAACGAGACAAGAATGAGACGCGGCGACAGCTATGAGGATATGGTTGATAAGTCCGTATGGCAAACAATGCGTCGTTCCGTTAATACGGTTGTAACCGTCTTAATTGCCTTGTTCTCAGTATTTATTTTAGGTGGAGAATCAACGAAAGTCTTTTCGCTTGCTATGCTTATCGGGGTATTCAGTGGAGCGTATTCCTCCATATTTAATGCCAGTCAAATTCTCGTAGAAATTAAAACTCGTATGAAAAAGCCAACAAAAGGCGGTAAAGCTGTTCGTGCCTAATTAGATCCTTTAAAGAGCGGGGTTGTGTAAAAACTTAACTCAGAAAACCAAAAGCGGGGCAAAATACCCAAAGGCGTTGTCATTTCACTACTATAGTGGAGTGACAACGCCTTTCTTTATCAATGCAACCTGGCAGTCGTCTGCCTCTGGGGCTAAACACCTGCGAAAAGAATTTCTGTAAGGATGATAATACATGCGAAGACAATATCTTCGTGGGCGTCAGCCAAGGTTTCTTCAGAGATTGACAGGTTTTTAAAAGCAAGGAATATATGGTAAAATATAGGATGAATGTAAGGTGGTGACTGAAGATAAGATGTTGGCGAAAATCATTAAGCTGACGATGTTAATAAGCCTGACCCTTGTTCTTGCCGGCTGCACCTATCAAAGGTCAATATCTAACAACCAGAAAGTGCAAGTGCCTGCTTCTCCGACTCTTAATTCTGACATAAAACCATCACATAATTTGCCCTCAACTTCAAATGATACGAATGCTGAGAAGTTTCCCCCCGAGGTACCTGTTCTTTATTATCATTCCATTATGCAAGAGGCAAACAATGAAATACGAATGCCGCCAGAGCAATTTGAAGAGCAAATTGCCTATTTATCCAGTCATGGGTATCATTCCATCACCCCTACTCAATTATATGAATCCATATATCATAATGGGGTGCTGCCCCAGAAGCCTTTTCTCTTAACGTTTGATGATGGATATGCCGATAATTATCAAACAGCGTTTCCAATTCTAAAAAAATACGGTTATGTGGCAACTGTTTTTATGATATCGGGATGTATTGGCGAAAAGGGTTTTTTAACATGGCCGCAGCTCAAAGAGCTGTCTGCAAATGGCTGGGACATCTCGGACCATACGCAAAATCATTCCTATTTGACTAAATTGGCCCCTTCGCCTCTTTTAAGCGAACTGATAAATTCTAAGAATACTTTAGAAAAGGGTTTAGGCCGTTCTGTGGACTATTTTGCTTATCCTTATGGAGATTTTAATGATAAAGTTGTTCAAGCTGTGAAAAAGGCTGGGTTTCGCATGGCTTTTACAACCCTTCGGGGATGGGCTGATTCTCATAGAGATGCTTATCATGTTCATAGGGTATTTTGTTATTCGAATATGGGAATGAAGGAGTTTATCCGGCGTATTCAACATCCTAATTATTAAACGATAGAAATACTCTTTGCCGTAAGGCGGTGAGTATTTTTTTGTAGTAGAACGGACCTCTCTGCCACAAAGCGGTACCTTTTCTGCAGTATAAGGAGCTAACTTCTGCTGCCCGGGATCGGCTGGAAGAGACTGTATCCAACCGGGTTTAAAAAAACCATTATGGACGAATAAGGATTTAGAGTAAAATATTAACATTTTTGAACCTCTAACATAAATTAAAGTGAGCCCGAAAATAATGTTTCAAATAGGAGGTAATTGATATGGCTTTCGGAGCAGGTCCTGTTAACGGTGTTGATGGAGTAGTTTGCACACCCAATTTCTTGCCAGGAATTGCTGTTGTAGTAGTGATTATTCTTCTCTTAATCGCAATGGGTATCGTATTTTAATAATTTTCTTCGAATGGAATTAGGAGGTTAAAGTTATGTACGGATATGGTGTAGGATACGGAGCCGGATGTTGTGCGCCTGTTGCCCCAGTGGGAGTAGGCCGTGGAGTTGGAGTAGGAATTATCGCAATCGCAATTCTTATTCTTATCGCACTGGGTGTTATATTCTAAATCAACCTTTAGGGGATAGATAAACTATAGATTTTAAGGAGGAAATTTCGATGGCTTTCGGAGCAGCTGGAGTAGGTTGTGGAACAGGTGTTGGTTTTGGTGCAGGAATTGGAATCGTTGTTGTGATCATTCTTTTGCTTATCGCTTTAGGTATTGTATTCTAAGTAAACTAGTTCGGGGGTGATTTAATGTACGGATATGGTTTTGGCAGCTGTGTAGGGGTTGGAATTATCGCTATAGCTGTGTTGATCTTAATTGCTTTAGGAGTCATCTTCTAAGATTTAGATAGATAAGGATCACAATAATTAACCGAGAAAAGGGGGTAACGCAGCCGTTACCCCCTTTCGCTATGTGCCGCAAAAGTGTGTCAAAAGGACCATCCCCCTTACACGCTTTTCCTCTGGATTAGATTGGATATTATTGGGCCATAATAACATTAAAGAAAATCGGGGGCGAGAGTTGTTGGGATTTTTACAATTAGTGGCATTTGAAATATTGCTCCTAGTTTCCGGAGGAGTAATTTTCTTTGGAGGGATAAGAGGAACCATAGCTGCTATGGCAGTCCTTTCGATATTAAATTGGGGATTTCATTCCTTAGGGCCACAATTTTGGCATTGGGAAATCCCTTTATTTATTGGTGGTGCTTTTGGCATCCTCTCACAGTTTGTTCTGGGGAAAATTGCCGGCAAAACCCATATTGTCAGCGGCTTAGTTGGAGGATTGGTTGGACTAATTTTTTTTGGAGCATTTATGACCCCTGTGGCGGCAATTATTTTATGGATTCTTGTGATCGGAATGGGCCTAATCCCAAAGAACAGCAATAGAAATTTACTATGGAGTTTTGCTCCCGCGATTTTTCGCATAATCCTTTGTATCGGGGGAATTATCTTTGGAAATATTATGACACTCTAGAAAATCCAATAAAAATCTTGCTATAAGTTGCACAATTTGATATCTTTGTCATATACTGAAATTGTCAGGCATTTGCTGGGCCCAAAATTTGGGGCAGCGGAGAAATCCGTGGGACTTCTTTTGATAAAGAAGTCCCATTTTTATAGTGTCAGAATACTGGGCGGCCGCCGGCGAAGATGATAAGCGGACGAGCTTATCGCCACACTGCAACTCTTTACGCATATTCCTGCAGTATGGTTGGTTGAGTGTCTCTGAAACCAAACAAGTGCGATACTCTCACTGGAGATCTATGGGGATGGAGAGAAGAGATCGATGGCGAGGGTTCTTTAAAGGGGGGAGATTATAATTGAATGAAAAAACTCAAGTGGCGAGTTTATCGGTTGCTTCAAATACGTTTTTAACGCTGGCGAAAGTTGTAATTGGCTTGCTAGGTGGTTCCATAAGTATTTTGTCCGACGGGATTCATTCGGGAATTGATCTGATTGCGGCACTTATTGCACTTTTTGCCGTGAAGCAATCTGAGAAACCTGCCGATTCCGATCATGCTTATGGACATGGAAAAATTGAAAATGTTTCAGGTACGATTGAGGCTGTTTTAATTTTTGTGGCTGCAATTATGATTATTGTTGAAGCAGTGCAGAAAGCCTCAGACATTTTAGCGGGCAGCGATACTGCTGTTGAAAATTTAGAAATAGGTCTTTTGATTATGGGTTCCTCAGCACTCATCAATTTTTATGTATCTTCCAAGTTAATGAAAGTAGCTAAACAAACCGATTCGATCGCCTTGGAAGCGGATTCTCTCCATTTGCGAACGGATGTGTACACCTCATTGGGTGTTTTCTGCGGCCTGTTATTGATTAAAATAACGGGCTGGCTGATCTTGGATCCTATTGTGGCAATTGGAGTTGCGCTTTTGATTATTAAAGCTTCCTTTGCTTTGACGCGAGAAGCATTTGCCCCGCTCGTGGATGTCAGCTTGCCGGAGCAAGAGCTGGAGATCATAAACGAAGTGCTGAAGCTTCATGAAGACGAATTTGTGGAGTTTCACAAATTAAGAACTCGAAGGGCTGGGTCAGAAAGACATGTCGATTTGCATTTAGTGGTTGCTAAATATACTCCCGTAGTTGAGGTTCATGACTTGTGTGATCGCATAGAAGCTGAAATCAATCAGAAACTTCAGGGAACTCATATACTTATTCATGTCGAGCCATGCAATAGCCTTGGAGCGGAATGTCCTGTTGAGGATGGTGGAAATCTTAGATGTGAGAGTTGTCAGAGGTCAAAAGACCAAGTCCATAGTTTGGACAGCAGAGAATAAGGATTACTGAGAGATCATATTTCGACAATGGTTGCTGTAGTTTTTCTTCTAGCTTATAATGATAGTCTAGGGGGTATACTGTGAAACGTATTTGGGCACTGCAATCAACGCCGGAACAAATCTCTAAAGGAATCAGCGAATCTCTTGGTATCTCTACCATCGTTTCAGATATTCTTGTGCAAAGGAAGCTTCGGGAACCTAAGGAAGTTATTGAATTTTTGCATCCAACGGTCTTAAGCTTAGCTTCGCCTTTTTGCTTCCAACCTATGGAACGGGTTATTCAACGACTGACCTTAGCCTTGGAAAAGCAAGAAAAGGTTCTGGTCTACGGAGACTACGATGTCGATGGTGTAACCAGTACTGCTTTATTATATAAGGTACTGACTGATCTTGGCTTTCAAGCTGTAGCCTATATTCCTCACCGGCAAGACGAGGGATACGGGCTGAATGAAGAGGCAGTCAGACGAGCCGCGAAGGCAAATGTTAAAGTGATTATTACCGTTGACTGTGGAGTAACGGCTGTTTCCGAGACGGCCATTGCTCGTGAACTGGGTATTGACATCATTATTACCGATCATCATGAACCGCCTGAGCTTTTGCCGGAAGCTTTTGCCCTATTAAATCCTAAAATTGGCGGTTCGGGGTATCCCTTTCGAGATCTGGCCGGTGTGGGTGTGGCCTTTAAATTAGCCCAAGCACTTATTCAGTCTTTAGGGAATGGCAGCAGTGATTTCCAGATAGAAATTAATTTGCTCGATCTGGTGGCCCTGGGGACCATTGCTGATTTAGTTCCATTGGTCGGAGAAAATCGGGTTTTGGTTGATTATGGTCTTCGGCAGATGGAAAAAACTTGCCACCCAGGCTTCGATGCTCTCCTTGAAGAATGCGGTCTCAAGAACAAACCTCTTAAGGCCGGCCAAATCGGATTTATGGTGGCACCAAGAATCAATGCAGCGGGCCGTATGGATAGTGCACGAGAGGGTTTAGAACTACTCATCACCGAAGATTCAGCCAGAGCCGTAGAACTGGCGCGTTTGCTGACGAAGGAAAATCGTTCAAGGCAGGATACGGAACAGGAAATTTTAGCAGAAGCGATTTCCCTAATCGAGCAGGGTCCTCTGCCCAGAGTCATTGTTCTTTCTGCAAACCACTGGCATCATGGGGTTATCGGGATTGTAGCTTCTCGCTTAGTGGAACGTTATTATCGTCCGGTGTTTATGATTTCGGAAGAAGGAAATGAAGCCAAAGGGTCGGCTCGAGGAGTTCCGGGTTATCCGGTGTTGGAACAATTAAAAACACAGGATAGTTTTTTAATAAAGTATGGGGGCCATACCGCTGCTGCTGGGTTTTCCCTTCTTACAGAAAATATCCCGCGGCTGAGGGAAGGACTTAATCAGCAAGCAGAGGCCTTTGAGGAATCACTATTTCAAGAAATTTTAACGATCGATCGCAAGATTTCCATGGAAGAAGTGACCGCAGGATTGCTTCATGAACTTGAACAATTGGGGCCTTTTGGTTTCGGCAATTCCGGTCCGACCCTGGCGATTCAAGGGATTCCAATGTATTCCTTGAATGCTGTGGGCAAAGAAAGGAACCATTTAAAATTTCAGTTTGGAACTCATGGTGAACTTGAGGGGATTGCTTTTCGAATCGGTGACCGGTTAAAGGAACTCGTAAATACCTCAAGGCTGGATACGGCCTTTAGTTTAGACTGGAATACATTTCAGGGTAAAGATAAAGTTCAATTGATGATTAAAGATATACAACCACAAGCGGACTGGATCAGCAAAGATGATAAGAACAATAAGGTTTGGCAAGAAATTGCTGTGGCCCAGGAAGGTTATGAGATTGTCTGGTTAAACGGGCATCAATTATTTCCTAACCAGTGGGATTCAGAAGATAAAAAAAGAATTTGGGTTTGGGATACGACGCAAAATGAGTTGCGATTACAACCTTGGGATGATACGTTGTTTAGAGACTATTTCCGATCTGAGGCAATGAATCCTCCAAGTCCTCATCCAGGCGGATTTAGACAGACTGAGGGTTTGGGCTTAATCCTTGGACTGCCGCTCTCCGAAGATGATTTTGAGGCAGGAATAGAAAAATTTGCAGGTTTGGGGATCTCTCAGTTAGCCTTGCTTGGCAGCCGAGAAGTTCAAGAGGAGAAGATTCGTAAACAATGCAATTATTTAACCCGTGAGGAACTTATTCAAGTTTATCGTGAACTTAGGAATTTAGCGTCTGAACGATCACCCTTTGAGGTTCGGCTTACCTCTGAAAAAGAGCAGGATTGGAGGACAGCTCTGAAGGTCTTTGAGGAATTAGGACTTGTCCGCTGTCTTGGCGGATGCGCGAAAGTTTCCCTGGAGTTGGTACCGGTGGAAGGTAAATTAGAGCTTGAAGCTTCAGTTCGTTATCGCTACAGTAAACGGCGGTATGAACAAGCTTTAAATTTTCAAAAAACACTTTTAAAAACTATTACAATATGGGGAGAGAAACTATAGAAGGGCGGCAAGATCATGAAGTTTAATGAACATATTCGCGTCATCGCTGATTTTCCCAAGGAAGGTATTTCGTATAAAGATATTACGACACTTCTGAAAAACGGAGACGTTTATCGTGCGGCAGTCAATGAAATGGTAGAAAAAATTAAGCCTTGGAAACCTGAGGTTATTGTTGGACCAGAAGCCCGGGGATTTTTATTAGGTGCTCCCGTGGCCTATGCTTTGGGGATTGGCTTCGTACCGGTTCGCAAGCCTGGAAAGCTGCCGGCTCGGACCATCAGTGAAACCTATGCCTTAGAGTATGGTTCAGATACTTTAGAGGTTCACGCAGATGCCATTCATTCCGGTGAACGAATTGTGGTTGTCGATGATTTACTCGCTACCGGCGGGACGATGGCAGCGACAGCAAACTTAATGAGAAAAATTGGGGCAGACGTTGTCGGAATGGGCTTTCTCATTGAACTGACATTTTTAAAGGGGCGCGAAAAACTCGTTGATTATCCTGTTTTTTCTTTGGTAGAATACGAAAAATAATCTTTGCTTCTTAGATCGGATGAGAGGAGTTCTCCAATGTCCTTCGCAGAATTATGGATAAAACTGCAAAATACGACTCCCCAAGCACGCCTGGAGATTGTGGACAAGGCCTATCGATTTGCTGAAAAAGCACACCGCAATCAGCTTCGCAATTCAGGAGAGGATTATATTCTTCATCCGCTGGAAGTCGCACAGATTCTGGCTGATTTGGAAATGGACGAGGCAACCATTGCGGCAGCCTTGCTTCACGATGTTGTGGAAGATACTGAGTATACCATTGCAGATATTGAAAGAGAATTTGGCCCAGAAATCGCCTTGCTAGTCGATGGCGTAACAAAGCTTGGCAGAATTGCCTATAAAAGCAAGGTTGAACAACAGGTTGAAAATCTGCGCAAAATGTTTTTGGCCATGGCCAAAGATATCCGTGTAATATTGATTAAACTTGCCGATCGCTTGCATAATATGCGCACTTTGAAATATCATTCCGTAGAAAAGCAAAAAGAAATTGCTCAGGAAACATTGGAAATATTTGCTCCTTTGGCGAACCGCTTGGGGATTTTTCGGATTAAATGGGAGTTGGAGGATTTATCGTTTCGTTACCTTAAACCTCAGGAATATTACGATTTGGTAGAAGGAATTGCTTTAAAACGCCGAGAGCGGGAAGCCTATATAAATGAGGTCATTGTTCAAATGCGCAAACGTTTGAACGAGGTGGAAATTTATGCCGATATTGCTGGACGCCCAAAACACTTTTACAGCATTTATCGAAAAATGACCACTCAGCATAAGGAATTAAGTGAAATCTACGATCTTATGGCCATTCGAGTGATCGTAGAAACTGTCAATGATTGTTATGGTGCTTTAGGGATTATTCACACGCTCTGGAAACCGATTCCGGGCCGTTTTAAAGATTATATTGCCATGCCTAAGCCTAATATGTATCAGTCCCTTCATACAACCTTAATCGGCGAGCATGGAGAGCCTTTTGAAATTCAGATTCGTACCTGTGAAATGCATCGAACCTCTGAGTATGGAATTGCTGCCCACTGGAAATATAAAGAAGCAAGCAGCAAGGAACCTGCCGGTGGCGGCGGAGGCAGGTCGGCGGCCAGTGTCAATTTTGAGCAGAAGCTGTCCTGGCTGAGGCAACTTTTGGAATGGCAGCATGAATCGAGAGATGCCGGGGAATTCATGGAGTCCTTAAAGATTGACTTGTTCGCCGATACGGTGTTTGTCTTTACCCCGAAAGGGGATGTTGTGGAATTACCGGCTGATTCTTGTCCGGTGGATTTCGCCTATCGTGTGCATACCGATGTGGGACATCGCTGTGTCGGAGCAAAACTTAACGGTCGGATAGTACCTCTGGACACAAAGCTGGCCAACGGGGATATTATTGAAATTCTCACATCGAAACAAGGCGGTGCCCCAAGCCGGGATTGGCTTGCTTTTGTCAAGACCTCCCAGGCAAAGAACAGAATTCGCCAGTGGTTCAAGAAGGAGCAGCGTGAAGATAATATTATCCGTGGCAAAGAAAGTCTAGAGAGAGAAGTTCGCAAGCTCGGTTTAGATCCAACGTCTGTCTTGAAGCATGAGAGCCTTATGGCCATAGGGAAGAGTCAAAACTTGGTCGGCATCGATGACTTATATGCATCGATTGGAGATGGGGTACTGACTCCCAATAAAGTACTGATGCGTTTGCGTGAAGACCTGACTAAAGAAGAACGAGAAAAGATGCAATTAGCAGCTCTTCAGCAAAGTGAAGGAAAAACTCCCGCTCAGAATCATTATGGGAAGGCTTCCCAGGGTGTAAGAGTCAAAGGCGTGGACAATGTCTTAGTGCGTTTTTCCCGTTGCTGTAATCCCTTGCCCGGTGATGCGATTATCGGTTATATAACCAGGGGACGCGGGGTTTCGATTCACCGTAAAGACTGTACTAATATCTTGAATCATTCTCAAGATGAGCAGGAGCGGGTGGTAGAGGTTGTTTGGGCTGATGAAGTGGATTCTACCTATCCGGTAGACATTAAGATCCATGGCATAGATAGGCCGCGACTGGTCACAGAAGTTATGAACACGGTCTTAGACACAAGAACTCATATCCTGGGAATTAACGCTAAGGTAGGAAAAGATGATGCGGCTCACATTCAATTGCGGGTGGAGATTCGCAATCTTGAACAATTAAAAATGGTCATGCACAAAATTCGCAAGATCAAAGACATCACGGATGTCGAGCGGATTTACTCAGGAGGAAAATAACATGCGCAGTGTTGTTCAGCGTGTTAAACGCGCTTCGGTTAAAGTAAAGGGTGAAACAGTGGGGGAAATTTCTGCCGGGCTCTTGGTGCTCTTAGGAGTGGGCCTGAAGGATGGTGAATCCGATATTGCGTGGATGGTAGATAAACTTGGCGGTCTGCGGATATTTGAAGATAAGGCAGGAAAAATGAATTGTTCCCTCCAAGATTCTGGGGGAGAAATTTTGCTGGTTTCCCAGTTCACCCTCTACGGAGATTGCCGGAGCGGGAAACGGCCAAGCTTTACGGCAGCGTCGCCGCCGGACAGGGCGAGGGTTCTCTTTGAGCAGACGGCAGAAGGGCTTCGCAGCAAGGGCTTCATTGTTAAAACCGGTATATTTCAAGCGGAAATGGACGTAGAACTGATTAATGATGGGCCGGTGACTATTCTCTTAGACAGTGAGAAAACGTTCTAGAGGGAGGTTAAGTCAATGATTGAAGGACAGGCAGTGGGGCCCATGGGGGCAAATTGCTATCTCTATGCCTGTATGGATAGCAAGAAAGCCGTACTCATTGACCCGGGGGCTGATGGGAAAAGGATTTACAGATGGGTGCAAGAGAAAGGTCTCCAAGTTGACTATATTTTGCTGACCCATGGGCATGTTGATCACATTGGAGCGGTGGATGAACTTAGAAATTTATTAGGAACAGTCCGAGTCGGCATTCATGCAGGAGATGCGGAAATGTTAACGGACGGCAAAAAAAATCTCTCCAGCTATTTCGGTCCGGGAGTCGTCCTTAAGAGCGCTGATTTCCTCTTGGAGGACGGACAGGAAATCGCTGTGGGCAAGGAACATTTGAAGGTCATTCATACCCCCGGTCATTCCCCGGGAGGAGTATGTTTCTGGAGTCCGGAAGGATTATTCAGCGGCGATACTCTCTTTGCCGGTTCAATCGGACGAACAGATTTTCCGGGAGGCTCCATGGAATTGCTTCTTGGCGGGATTAAAGAGAAGCTTTTTATTCTGCCTGATAATACAAGAGTTCTGCCCGGTCACGGGGAAGAGACAAGTATCGGAGAGGAAAAACGAGATAATCCTTTTTTGTTGTAACATTCTGAAAAGTGTTGCATAACAGGCTGTTTTTCGTTCCATTGACAAATAGCAATTATTTGTTAAAATAATGGATAAACTATTATGTACATGTTAAATGTTAAAGTATTAGCTATTCACGAAAACCATCTGGAAGCTTCTGTGTATAACTTTCTACAGGGAGGGCTAGCATGACTGGAACTAGCCTGAGAGATACGCAGCGGGACAGCCAAATGGGAGTAGCTGACACTGCGGCTGGTCTCGTTAACGACTAAAAAGTGGGCGGATGAATTCCGTCAATAAGGGTGGCACCACGAGAAGTTCTCGTCCCTTGCGCAAAGCAAGGAACGAGGACTTTTTTTAAACTATCGGAAAGTATAACCTTTAGTTGTATTTTCTTTAATAACAGAAGGAGGCAGAACTATGGCAATTCAACGACCCAAAGGTACGCAGGATTTGTTGCCGGGGACCATTGAACAGTGGCACTATCTCGAAGAAACGATTCGCAGAGTTTGTCGAGACTATGGATATGAAGAAATTCGGACGCCAATCTTTGAGGCGACAGAACTTTTTCAGCGAGGGGTAGGACAAACCACCGATATTGTCAAGAAAGAAATGTATACCTTTTTAGACAAAGGTGATCGGTCCATGACCTTACGACCGGAAGGAACGGCTTCTGTTTGCCGTGCCTATGTTGAGGACAAACTCTATGGACAGCCTCTGCCTGTTAAGTTGTATTACCAAGGGCCGATGTTCCGTTATGAACGCCCTCAAAGCGGACGATTTCGTCAATTTCATCAATTTGGAGTGGAGGTCTTAGGGGCTGATCAACCCCTAGTAGATGCCGAGGTCATTTGTTTGGTTTGGGATTTATATCAGAGGCTCGGACTGTCTGGCTTGGAAGTGCATCTTAATTCGGTAGGATGTCCGACTTGCCGGGCCGCTCATCGGGAGCAATTGCATAAGTTCTTGGAGGAACGTAAGTCCGAGTTGTGTCAGGACTGCCAGGAACGTTATGAACGAAATCCTCTGCGGATTTTAGATTGCAAAAACCCTCACTGTCAGGCAGTAACTGAAGGAGCGCCGACGACGTTAGACACCCTTTGTGATGGCTGCCGTTCGCACTTTGATAACGTGCTCAGCCTCTTATCCGGTGCGGGAGTATCCTATAAAGTCAATCCCCGCTTGGTTAGAGGTCTGGATTACTATACTAAAACAGCTTTTGAAGTCATGGTGGAGGAAATCGGAGCTCAGAGCGCCATCTGCGGAGGCGGGCGTTATGACGGCCTTGTGGAAGAAATCGGGGGTCCTGCCACTCCGGGCATTGGCTTTGCCATGGGGTTAGAGCGGGTTTTAGCTGCCCTGCAAGTTCAGGGTAAATTTCCCGAGGCTAAGCCTAAACTTTTTGCCATGCTGGTTGCTTTGGGAGATAAAGCTCAAAATGAAGGATTTGCCCTTATGAATGCTTTACGGGGGAAGGGCATCCCTGTCCAGATGGATCTTCTGGGCCGCAGCTTAAAAGCGCAGATGAAAGCTGCCGATCGGGAGGGCGCTGAGTTTGCCCTTATTCTCGGAGAAGAGGAGTTGGAGCGACAGGTTCTTCTCTTAAGAGATTTAACATCGGGCGAACAGACCGAAGTTCCTTTGCCTAAAGCCATTGAAGTAGTTTATTCGAAGTACCAGAGAGGAGTTTAAGTAATGACAGTATTTTCAGAACGCGTTCCCAATGGAGAGTTAGATTTAGACCGCGTGGGCGAAGAGGTACGCCTGTTAGGATGGGTTCAGCGCCGCCGTGACCATGGGGGCTTGATATTTGTTGATCTTCGGGATCGCTCAGGTCTTGTGCAAGTCGTTTTTGACCCCGAAAAAATGAAAGAAAGTTTTAGTTTAGCGGAAAGTCTCCGCTCAGAATATGTTGTCTCGATTTTAGGACAAGTCATTGCCCGCCCTGAAGGGATGGTCAATCCCAATTTAGCCACCGGAAAAATTGAAGTCCTGGCAGTTCAGCTGGAAATTTTAAACGGAGCTAAAACACCGCCTTTTTATCTTGTTGATCAGGTTGATGTGGATGAAACCGTGCGATTGAAATATCGTTACCTTGATTTGCGCCGGCCGGAAATGCAAGCTGTATTTAAAACAAGGCACAAAGTAACCCAAGTCATGCGCAATTTTTTTGACAGCCAGGGTTTTTATGAAATTGAAACACCGATGCTTGTTAATTCTTCACCTGAAGGGGCCAGAGATTATCTTGTTCCCAGCCGCGTTCACCCGGGAGAATTTTATGCCTTGCCTCAGTCTCCGCAACAATTCAAGCAATTGCTGATGGTTGGGGGATTGGAAAAATACTTCCAAATCGTCCGTTGTTTCCGGGATGAAGATCTTAGAGCAGACCGGCAGCCGGAATTTACTCAGCTTGATGTTGAGATGTCTTTTGTAGAAGTAGAAGATATTCTTGCTATGATGGAGCAGCTGATGGTTAGAATCTTCTCGGAAACCATCGGCAATTCCATCACAGTGCCTTTCCCGCGCCTAACCTATAAAGAAGCGATGGACCGCTATGGTTCGGATAAACCGGATACGCGCTTTGGCATGGAACTCATTGATGTGGGAGAAATCGTTGGAAAGTCGGGGTTCAAGGTATTTGCCAATGTAGTGGCCAATGGCGGAAGCGTAAAATGCCTTTGTGCCAAAGGGTGCGCGGGAATGCCCAGGCGTGAAATAGATGATCTGGGAAAATTCGTCGGTGCATACCGGGCGAAGGGCTTAGCCTGGATTGTCTTTTCCGAGGAAGGAATCAAATCTCCTATCACGAAATTCTTCACGGAAGAAGAAATGCAAGCCTTGATCGATATTACAAAGGCGGAAACCGGAGATATTTTATTCTTTGTTGCCGATAAGTACTCCGTTGTTTGTGATGCTTTGGGACATCTGCGCTTAGAACTTGCTAAACGAATGAATCTTATCCCTGAGGATATGTTTAATTTCTTATGGGTCACGGAATTTCCTCTTTTGGAGTATGATGAGGAAGAAAAACGGTATGTCGCTATTCACCATCCGTTTACTGCGCCCATGGATGAAGATCTGCCGATTTTAGAGACAGAACCGCTCAAGGTACGGGCTAAAGCTTATGATATGGTTCTCAACGGTACCGAACTTGGCGGCGGGAGTATTCGGATTCATCGCCGGGGAGTTCAAGAGCAGCTATTCAGGCTGTTAGGATTATCCGAGGAGGAATCAGTCGCTCAATTTGGACATCTGCTGGAAGCCTTTGAATTTGGAACACCTCCTCATGGCGGGATTGCCTTTGGACTTGATCGTATGATCATGCTCCTCACTGGAAAAGATAACATTAGAGATGTTATTGCCTTCCCGAAAACACAAAGTGCCTCGGATCTAATGGTTCATGCACCGTCACCTGTAGCGGAGAAGCAATTGAAGGAGCTTAGTATTAAAATAGTTTTAAAATAGTTTTAAAATAGTACTTACACCTAGAGAATCATTGCCTGCAAATTATCCGGCATAATACTCTTGAATTTTTCGGGGAACTATTTGACATAACCGTGATGCTTAGATATAATAGCATTGTAGCTACCCCCTTAGGGTATCGGAGGAAATACGGTATGATAAATTCAACGACTTATGCAGAATCAAAAGAAGATCTCCTGCGCAGACTTAAAAAAATTGAAGGTCAAGTTAAGGGAATCCAGCGTATGGTTGAGAGCGACAAGTACTGTGTCGACGTGCTGATCCAAGTCGCGGCAGTGCGTGCTGCCCTTAACAAAGTCGGTACCATTGTTTTTGAACATCATTCTCGCGGATGTATGCGTAACGCTGTTGAAAGCAATGATCAGGAAGGTGCTATTGAAGAACTAATCGGGGTGCTCAGCAAATTTATTAAGTAACTAATTTAAATTAATTTAAATGGGGGGATTATCATGGCAGGTGCAAATGTAAAAACCTTTACGACAGCAAATTTTGACTCGGAAGTATTAAAGTCTGACAAACCGGTCTTAGTAGATTTTTGGGCTCCATGGTGCAGTCCGTGCCGAATGGTAGCACCGGTGGTTGAAGAGTTGGCAGATTCTTATGTTGGTAAAATGGTCATCGGGAAACTCGATGTTGATGAGAATGGACCTATTGCCGGCCAATATGGAGTTATGAGCATTCCTACCCTTGCGATCTTTAAAGGCGGCAGGTTGGTAGAAAAAATCGTAGGATTCCGCGGAAAACCCGACCTCGTGAAAATGATTGAAGCTCAACTCAAATTCTAAAACAAATCAAGAATAGACACAGACGAGTCTGTAAAATAAGTTCTTAGACGACCAGGTTGTTGAAAAACAGCCAAAGAGAGACCGCTGAAAATCCTAAGATTTCGGCGGTCTCTCTTTATAAATATGATCAAGCAGGACTACTTTAGGTTTTATACTTTTCTCTAGCTTAAGTGAGACTAACCTGACATCGGCCGAGACGATGAGCAAGGTGGATAGAGGCCATCCTTCAGCACAATAGCATTTGTTATTGACTAGGCGCTTTCGGCGAAACTGTCCAACAGGATACTTTCGTCACCGAAGCTCTGATGTTCAGCTTTAGCGGAACGAGTTCACTCCCCATACTCCCGCAGCGTGCAATTGGCCGAGTGTCTCTGAAGATACTCTCCACGGGAGGCTCTTGGGATGGTGTGAAGAGCCCCCTTTTTTAATCTTTCGAAGGTTCTTTTCCCATACCTGAGGGAGTGTAAAAAACTTGTCCCTGGATCTGGGAAGGAAGGTAACTTTGCTTTACCCAGTGATTGGGATAGTTATGAGGATAGAGATATCCTTGACCATTGCCTAATTTATCGGCACCTGGGTAGTTGCTGCTTCGCAGGTGGAGGGGAACCTCCCCTGTGGGATGCTTTTTTACATAGGCAAGAGCGTTGTCGATGCCTTCCACAGTGCTATTGCTTTTAGGTGCGGTTGCAATGGCTAAGACCGCCTGGGCCATCGGGATTCTTGCCTCTGGCATCCCAACCCATTCCAAGGCATTGGCGGCGGCCTGCGCCTGAAGCATAACCAGGGGATCGGCAAGGCCGACATCCTCTGAAGCATGAACGATAATTCGGCGCATAATAAAACGAGGGTCTTCGCCTGCTTCCAGCAAAACAGCGAGCCAATAGAGAGCGGCATCGGGGTCCGAACCACGCATACTTTTAATAAATGCGGAAATGATGTCATAATGGTTATCCCCGGATTTGTCGAAACGCAGTGCTCTTTGCTGAATTGATTCTTCAGCTATTTCCAAAGAAATATGACGAATTCCCTCCGCTGCAGGAGTGGTCATCACGGCCAACTCCAAGGCATTCAGGGCTCTGCGCAAATCACCGTTGGCATAATTTAACCAATGCTCCCAGGCTTGGGGTGATATTTCAACTTTATACCTGCCTAAGCCGCGCTCCGCGTCATTTAAAGCCTTTTCCAGGCCGAGACGAACTTCTGCGGAAGTAAGCAGTTCCAAATGAAACAATGTTGAGCGGCTGAGAAGTGCTGAATTTAACTCAAAAAAGGGGTTTTCGGTAGTTGCTCCAATGAAGGTAATGGTTCCATTTTCCACAGAGGGCAAGAGGGCATCTTGCTGACTTTTATTAAAGCGATGAACTTCATCGCAGAAGACTAAGGTCCGTTTTCCATAGAGGTGAAGATCTTCGCCGGCCTGTGATGTTATTTCGCGGAGTTCTTTAACACCTGAGGTAACAGCATTAATCCGCACAAAGTGCGAGGTGGTTTGGGAGGCAATTACTTGAGCTAAGCTGGTCTTGCCTGTACCGGACGGGCCGTAGAGAATCAAGGAAGAAATGCGGTCTGCTTCAATAGCGCGGCGGAGAAGTTTCCCCGGACCAAGGATGTGGCGCTGTCCAATATATTCATCGAGGGTTCTAGGGCGCATTCTTTCTGCGAGAGGCGCAACTTGATGTTGATCAAAGGTTGCTGAGAATAAATTCATTGGTTGAACGGTCCTTTCTAGGTACTATTAGAACGTTAAACTTGCATTATACACTTTCTTAGCATAAGTATTACTTAAATTATAGCACATGGTTTTCCAAGGCTTAAGGAGATTTTTACTATATCCTTAAGCTTATATGACCCCTGCTAAAAACAATAGTAAAAGAGTTGGATATAGCCTTGACAAATCCCGACTGTTTTAATAAGATATAGTTGAAAAAAGGTTATAGAACATTTAATCTTTCTTGGAAAGAGGTGAGGGTGTGAAACTCTCAACCAAAGGTCGATATGGTGTCAGGGCTATGTTCGATTTAGCCCAGCATATGGGAGATGGTCCCGTATCTTTAAAAAGCATTGCGGAAAGGCAAGGAATTTCTGAACATTACCTTGAGCAACTTATTGCGGGATTGCGTAAAGCCGGACTGGTGAAAAGCGTTCGAGGAGCGCAAGGGGGGTACTTATTAGGGAGAGAACCCGACAAAATAAAAGTCGGTGATATAATACGTGTTTTAGAAGGCCCTATTGCTCCCACAGAATGTGTTTCCGAGGAAGATCCGGAATGTTGTACTAAGGCGGAATATTGCATTACCCGGACGATTTGGGAGAAAGTTCGAAACTCGATAGCAGACGTTTTAGATTCAATCACGCTGGAAACAATGCTGGAAGATGCTCGAAAGCTTGAAACTGAACGCAGCTTGTATATGTACTATATTTGACCATTTAGCAGCAATAAATAAAGGGAGTGAGCCTATGCGGCGTGTTTATTTAGATCACAGTGCAACCACCCCGGTTGATCCGGAAGTAGCGGCTTTAATGATGACTTACTATACTGAGAAATATGGAAATCCCTCAAGTGTTCATAGTTTTGGCAGAGAAGCCAAACAGGCACTGGAGGAAGCCCGGCGTCAGGTTGCTGAACTAATCGGTGCTGAACCTTCAGAAATTACCTTTACCAGCGGAGGAACAGAGGCTGATAATCTGGCTATTCTAGGATCAGCAGAAGCCTTGAGTAAGAAAGGCAAGCATATTATTACGTCTTCGGTGGAACATCACGCTGTTCTCGAGACTTGCGAATATTTGGAGAAAAACGGTTTTGACCTAACAATTATTCCGGTAGATGAAGAGGGTATTGTTTCGGTCGAAAACATCAAGAAGGCTATTCGCCCGGACACAATTCTGATTACAATGATGCACGCCAACAATGAAGTTGGAGCAATTCAGCCTGTTGCCGAAATCGGCAAGCTGGCCAAAGAACACGGCATAGTTTTCCATGTGGATGCTGTTCAGTCTCTTGGCAAAATTCCCATTGATGTAAAAGCCATGAATATCGATCTCTTGACCATCTCAAGCCATAAAATCTACGGTCCTAAAGGGGTCGGAGCACTCTATATCCGTAAAGGAGTCCGGGTTGCTCCCCGGATTTATGGCGGCGGACAGGAAAAGAAACGTCGTTCGGGGACTGAAAATACACCGGGAATTATAGGCTTCGGCAAGGCTTGTGAACTTGCCGGTCAGCGAATAGCTGAAGATGCTCAGCGGCTCAGTAAACTTCGGGATAAACTTTTAAATGGCATTGTTGAGAAGATTGACTATGTCAAGATCAACGGACCTCTGGGCGAAAAGAGATTGCCCAACAATGTCAATGTCAGCATCCAATTTGTTGAAGGTGAGTCCCTGCTGCTTTCTCTCGATATGCTTGGAATTGCGGCTTCCAGCGGCTCGGCCTGCACCTCGGGTTCCTTGGACCCTTCCCATGTCTTGCTGGCAATGGGGTTAGTTCACGAAATAGCTCATGGTTCGCTGCGCTTTACTCTTGGACGTCAAAATACCGAAGAAGACATTGACTATGTACTTGAACAATTACCGAAGATCGTTGAGCGTTTGCGTATGATGTCCCCGCTCTACGATCAAGCGATGCACGCAAAGCAAGCATAGAAATTCGAATGACGCAAACTCAATTGAATCTAAATTAAAAGTCTCTGATGCTGTCAGAGAGCCAACTAGAAAATCATTCAAAGCAATTGTTGAAAAACGGATAAAGGAGTGGGTGAAGAATGTACACTGAAAAAGTGATGGATCATTTTACAAATCCTCGTAATGTAGGAGAAATTGAAAACGCTGACGGTGTCGGCGAAGTTGGGAATGCTAAATGTGGAGATATCATGCGTATTTACCTGGACGTAGAAGGGGATATTATAAAAGACGTTAAGTTTAAGACTTTTGGCTGTGGAGCCGCCGTTGCGACAAGCAGTATGGTTACGGAAATGGTTAAAGGAAAAACTCTTGAAGAAGCCTTGGAAATTTCCAATGCCGCTGTGGCCGAAGCCTTAGGCGGGCTGCCACCGGCAAAAATGCACTGTTCCAACCTGGCAGCCGATGCCCTTCATGCAGCCATTAAAGATTACCATGAAAAACAGGGAAAAAAGGAATAGGTGATTATGGCTCTGACAACAAAGCCTAAAGTTGTGGTTGGTATGAGCGGCGGTGTGGATAGTTCCATGGCCGCCGCTTTACTTAAAGAACAGGGGTATGAAGTGATTGGGGTAACTTTGCAGATCTGGGAATCGGCCGGACCGGAAGTAGAAGGCGGCTGTTGTACTATATCGGCTATTGACGATGCCCGGCGGGTTGCGTATCAACTGGGAATACCCCATTATGTTATGAATTTTCGCTCCTATTTTCAGGAATCAGTGGTAGACTATTTTACTAAGTCTTATTTGCAGGGAGAAACTCCTAACCCATGTCTGGCCTGCAATAAATATGTTAAATTCGGAGAAATGCTGCGCAAAGCTCGTGGCTTGGGAGCGGACTACATAGCAACAGGTCATTATGCCCAAGTATTACGCGACCCTGTCAGCGACCGCTTTCTGTTAAGTAAAAGTTCTGATGAACGTAAGGATCAAACCTATGCCCTCTATATGTTAAATCAAGAACAACTGGCGCATACAATATTCCCTTTGGGAGAGTATACGAAAGATCAAGTTCGTAAAATGGCCGGTAAATTGGGCTTAGGGGTCGCGAACAAACCGGACAGTCAAGAGATCTGCTTCGTACCTGATAATGACTACGCTTCATTTGTCCGCCAGCGATCCAACGCTAAGATTAAACCTGGGAATTTTGTAGATCTCCAGGGAAATATTTTAGGAAAACATCAGGGGATTATTCATTATACCGTTGGTCAGCGCAAGGGACTGGGGATTGCTTTTGGAAAACCCAAATATGTTATCGGTTTAAACCCCTCTCGTAATGAGGTTGTTTTGGGAGAAGACCAGGAGGTCTATTCCGACTCCCTTTGGGCAACGGATTTAAACTGGATTTCAATTTCCGATTTAAAAGAACCAATCAAGGTTAAAGCGAAAATTCGTTATAACTCTGCCGGGGCTGAAGCAACAGTAACTCCTTCAACTCACGGAAAGACTTCCGGTGTCCTAGTGAATTTTTCTGAACCTCAGCGCGCAGTGACACCAGGGCAAGCCGTCGTTTTTTATCAAGGAAATTTGGTTGTAGGCGGGGGCAAAATCACCTCAAAAACTGTTTATTAATTTTACCAATTTTATGAATGAATTTCTGAGTACCGGGGAAGAGTATAGTTAGGATTTCTTAGGAGGTGAAGAGGTGCGTCGCTCACGTGAGATTGTCGGTTTGCCGGTCTTGGATTTGAAAAATGGAGCCGCCGTCGGGTGGGTCCAGGATTTGGTCTTGGATACTACCAAGGATGAACTTGCCGGGATTCTCCTAGAAGGCGGGCATCTTTTTCACTCAACGAAAGGAATTCCCCGCAGGGCCATTGTGAGCGTGGGCAAGGATGCTGTAACAATCCAAGAAAAGAATTTGGAAGAACTCCAGGGAACACGATGGTCTGAAAAAATCGGGAACGAAGTCTATACCCAAGCTGGAGACTCAAGAGGAACGATTGAGGATATTTTTGTTGATGATTCCGCGGAAAAGTTGGTTGGCTTTGAGATCTCTGACGGACTCTTCGCAGACCTTCTTCATGGCCGGGGCACGATCCTGCGGCCGCACGTCATGATCGATGGGAAAGATATCTTAATCGTTGATAATCAAGTATCTCCCTTGGATCAAGCAAATGAAGGGGGCTTTCAATCATGAATTGTCCGGTTTGCTCAGGGCGCGCCATTGGTAAAGTAGGGGTTGAACAGTTCTATTGTTGGGATTGCTGTGTGGAATTCACAACCCAGACAGACAAAGTTGTCGTTTACGATTTGGCAGAAGACGGTTCGCTGGTTGCTTGGAATGACCCGTCTATAGCCCAGGAGACTTCCAGCGCAGTCGCAGAATAATTTTTCGAACCTCAAGGAGGTTAAAGGTAGCACGTTGATGGCAGTTTTAGGCCTTCGTGTGATTCTTGCAGGGCCTAAAAGCGGGTGACTGAAGCGTGGTATGAAGTTTCTAGAATCCGAGTTAAGGAAATGAATCTAATTTGGATTTGCTAAAGCGCGCGCTTGGCGCGCTTTTTTTATACTATCTGAAAGTATAACCTACGGTTAAATACTGCAAGAAGAGCTAATTCGTGCGAAGACAGTGTCTTCGCGCGCCAGTCAAGTTTTCTTTATACCATTATGATGAGCGAGGGCGTTATCCTTGATGAATGCGAATATAACCCATCCCTATTGGAAGAGGCTTCCTTGGAAATGGTTATTTGCCGTTTTCTGCCTTGCTCTGGGAATACTGGTGCTGATAAGAGTTCGAACGATCTTGGGCCCCTTTGTTTTGGGATTTTTGCTGGCCTATTTATTGAACCCCTTTGTTGAAGGGCTGGAGAGGTATGGAATTAGTCGTAATAAATCAATTGCTATAATTTTCACCGGAATATTATTTATTATTGCCATGACAATCTTTCTGGTACTTCCGACGATTTATACGGAACTAGGTAAGTTAGCTTCAATTCTGCCGGCCACGCTGCAGACAATGTCAGAACGAATCGATGAATTTCGTGAGCATTTTAAAGAAAGTGGATTGCCCAACAGGGTAGCTATCGTCATAGACCAACACCTTGGGCAGGGGGAAATTTTACTTGCTGAATGGCTCAAAAAGGTTATAGCCAGTTTACCCAGTGTTTTGTCCAGTGTGACGCTTTACATATTATCTCCGATGATTACTATCTATTTGTTGGCTGACTGGAAGAAGATCGGAATACGATTTTTCCGCTTGGTTCCTCAGCGCCAGCGTATGGGTTGGAGACGTTTGTGGCAAGACATAAGCCATACCGTGCGGCGATTTGTGAAGGGTAATCTGCTCGTGGCAGTAATTGTTGGATTCCTTATTGGGATCGGGGTAAAATTGGTGGGGATGGATTATGCCTTACTGATCGGCTTGTTGTGTGGGGTATTTGACTTAATTCCCTATTTCGGGCCTTTCATCGGAGCCGTGCCTTCAGTACTGCTAGCCTTAATTAAGTCTCCGGGAATGGCCTTAAAGGTAGTTCTGGTTATCTTGGTTGTTCAGCAGATTGAAGGAAATTTAATATCACCAAAACTGATGGGAGACAGTGTTGGACTTCACCCGCTGTGGATTATGTTTGTCCTGTTGGCCGGCGGCGAGGTAGCGGGGTTTTGGGGATTGTTGTTTGCAGTTCCTCTTGCAGCTGTCATTAAGGTTGTGATCAAGCACATCTATAATAAGCTTGTCTCATCCCGCGTTTAAGGTGGTTGACAAAGAACTCATTCCCTGTATATACTTTAGAAACAATGAGAATTTGTGTAAAACAATGAGAATAAATGTTTATCAGCCCGAAATTAAGCAGGGTAGCAGCTCTAAGACATCTCGTCCCTGACAGTAACAGGGAAGAGATTATTTTTTTATACCTGCCGCTTTCGCCGGAGGCTGCAAGAATGCTAATTCGTGCGAAGACAGTGTCTGCAAGTATGCTAATTCGTGCGAAGACAGTGTCTTCGTGAGCGCCAGCTAAGTTTTCTTTATTAGCGGGATGAAGCTAAAGGAGTGTTTAAGGAATGTATACAGGTAATGAATTAAGGGACATGTTTCGTAAGTTTTTTGAAGAGAGAGGGCATAAGATCTTACCTAGCGCTTCACTCATTCCCAAGGACGATCCAACCTTGTTATTAACGGTTGCGGGCATGGTTCCCTTTAAACCATATTTCCAGCGTCGCGTCGAGCCACCTTTTCCCAGAGCGACAACGGCTCAGAAGTGTGTCCGGACACCTGATTTAGAAGAAGTGGGGAAGACCGCACGTCACCATACATATTTTGAAATGCTGGGGAACTTTTCCTTTGGCGATTATTTCAAAAAGGAAGTTATTCCCTGGGCTTGGGAGTATGTTACTCAAGTCTTGAAGATTCCTGCAGAAAAACTTTGGATCACCGTTTATCCTGAAGATGATGAAGCCAGACAACTATGGATAGAGAAAGCAGGGGTTAAGCCGGAAAGAATTATCGGCGACCCGGAAAATTTTTGGGCCGCCGGCCCCACAGGTCCTTGCGGACCTTGTTCGGAAATCTATGTTGATCTCGGTGAGACCAGAGGGTGCGGTCGGCCGGAGTGCGCTGTAGGGTGCGATTGTGACCGCTTTTTGGAAATTTGGAATTTGGTCTTCATGCAGTATAATCGGGATGAAGCAGGCGTGTTAACGCCACTGCCTAAACAAAATATTGATACCGGGATGGGTCTTGAACGTATTGCCTCAGTCATGCAAGGGGTGGAGACTAACTTCGATACGGATTTGTTCCGACCCATTATCGATTTCGTTGCCGATCTTGCAGGCATTAAGTATAAGGAGAATCCTAAAAATGATCTGGCCTTGAAAGTAGTGGCAGATCACGTTCGGGCTATTTCTTTCATGCTGGCCGATGGCATACGACCGAACAATGAGGGGCGCGGGTATGTCTTGCGTCGGATTTTGCGACGGGCTGTTCGTTATGCGAAGCTTCTCGGAATAGATAAACCATTTTTAGAGTCAGTATTCCGAATTATTCAAAGAGATTATGCTCAAGCCTATCCGGAACTGAAAGACAATGAGAATTTTATTATTAATCATTTGAATTTAGAAGAGAAAAACTTTCAGGCTACCTTGGATCAAGGAACCCAAATGCTGCAAGAAAAGGTCAGGGAGCTTGTCGAGAAGGGTGAAACAGTTTTAGGCGGTTCCGATGCTTTCTACCTATACGAGACGTATGGCTTCCCGGTGGAGTTGACGGAAGAAATCCTAGCTGAGCAAGGACTTTCTGTGGACATGCCTTCGTTCCAGGCTTCAGCGGAAGAACATCGTCAGCGGGCTAAAGAACAGTCTCAGCAAATGAGGGCTGCCGCCGAAAGCGCGGATTTGATCCAAAGGGCCAAAGCCTTGGGAGTAACGCCTTTTCTCGGTTACCATCAAGTATCATGTGAGGCCAAGATCGAAGGCTTGTTTGTGGATGGAGACGAAAGGCAAGATGCCGGAGAAGGCGAAGAAGTGACAATTTTTCTCTCAGAAACTCCTTTCTACGCCGAGAGCGGCGGTCAAGTTTCAGATGAGGGTGTTCTGAGAACACCCCGTGCTGAGGCACGAGTCTTGGAGGTAAAAAAAGGAGTAACAGGTACCTTCTATCACCGTATTCAAATCCTCACCGGAGTGTTGCATTTGGGCGAAACGGTGGAAGCCGTCGTTAAAACATCTGCGCGTTCTGCGACAGCACGGCATCACAGTGCTACGCATCTTTTGCAGGCGGCACTGCGTTCTGTTCTGGGAGAGCATGTACAGCAAGCCGGATCTCTGGTGACACCTGAACGCTTGCGTTTCGACTTCACTCATTTTTCGCCGCTTACCCCTAGTGATTTAAAAGCAGTTGAAGGATTAATTAATGAAGCAATTTTAAAGAATATGAACGTTGATGCAACGGAAATGTCGTTGGATGAGGCTAAAAAGAGCGGGGCTACTGCTCTTTTCGGAGAAAAATATGGCGATACAGTACGTGTTGTAACTATGGGAACCTTTAGTAAAGAATTGTGCGGCGGGACTCATGTCCACAGCACCGGTGAAATCGGGCTGGTCAAAATACTCAGTGAAGGCGGGATTGGGGCTGGTTTGCGCAGAATCGAAGCAGTAGCCGGCTTAGAAGCTTTAGCTTATCTTCGTTCTCTTGAAGAGCAAGTAACAGAAGTCGCTCAGGCCCTGAAGGCTCAACCGGCCGATGTAGGCAAACGCGTTCAAGGTTTAGTGACCCAAGTTAAAGATCTGGAACGAGAGGTATCCCATCTTCAAGCTAAATTGAGTAAAAACGAAGCGGAAGGGTTATTAGGCAAAGTCGTCGAGATTGAAGGGATTTCTGCTCTTGCTGCCCAAGTCCAAGCTGCCGATATGGAAGGACTCCGCCAGATGGCCGATCTATTACGAGGCAAACTTAAGAGCGGTGTGATTGTTCTGGGTGCTGTCAGTGAAGGAAAAGTAAACTTTGTAACAACTGTCAGTCCTACAGGTTTAAGCGGGCTTCATGCCGGACAGATTATAAAAGAAGTGGCAAAAATCGCCGGTGGAAGCGGCGGCGGCCGACCGGATATGGCTCAAGCAGGCGGAAAAGATCCCGGTAAGGTGGGCGAGGCTATAGATAAAGTGCCAACAATTCTTCGAGGTCAACTGAAGAAATAGAGGAGAAAAAGTAGGACAGCGAGAATATATAGTTAGTAGGTTATGCTAAGGACAGCGAAAGGGGGACAGGAAAATGGATCGTATGGAAGAAACCATGATGTTTAAGGCTGTCGGGGAAGATGTATCCGCTCGTGATGTTCTGCAGAAAGTCTATGCGGCATTACAAGAAAAGGGATATGACCCTATTAACCAAATGGTGGGCTATCTGATGTCGGGTGACCCGGTCTATATCACCAGCCACAATCAGGCCCGGGCAATGATTCGTAAACTTGAACGCTTTGAGCTGATTGAAGAGCTTGTTAGGACCTACTTGCAAGAGAAATAAAGCCAGATCAAGGCTTAGACTTTTAAAAGAATGTTTTATGTAAAATCACTTCGAAACTCCGCATTACAATATCGTGGTGCGGGGTTCGTTATTTCGCCTTTGACCACGGAAGGAGATAGAGATGAATCAGGTTAAACTAGGTTCGTGGGGGCCGGAAGTGTCTGAGATTTGCTTCGGGAGTTTGGCAATTTCCCCTTTGCAAGGCCGGGTCACTGAAGCTCAGGGAACTGAAGTTTTAAAGTATGCCTTTGAGCAGGGAATAAATTGGCTTGATACAGCAGAAATTTATGATAACTACGGTCAAATAGCCCAAGCTATCAAGGGTTATCCTCAGGTTCGCATCATCAGCAAGTCTTACGCTGTGACGGAGCAAGACATAAGGAAAAGTTTGGAGAAAGCACGTTCCGGACTCAATAGAGATTGTTTGGATTTCTTTTTGCTCCATGAACAAGAAAGTGCACTGACTTTAAAAGGACATTCAAGAGCTTGGGAAGAATTATTGCGTGCAAAAGAAAAGGGGATGGTGCGCTGGATTGGAATTTCAACTCATGCTGTGGAAGGTGTTCGTGCAGGGGCACTTCAGCCCGGACTGGATGTGATTCATCCAATCCTGAATTTTCAAGGGCTGGGTATTATAGATGGTTCTTTAGACGATATGTTAAAGGCCCTATCTTTTGCAGCAGAGCTCGGAATCGGGATTTATGCGATGAAAGTTTTTGGGGGCGGACATTTAAGCCAAGACCCTCAAAGAGCCGTTGATTTTGTCAGAAGGATTCCGGGGGTTCAAGCCATGGCTTTAGGCATGTCTAGTCAGGATGAAGTAGATTATAATCTTCTTCTGGTATCAGGCCAAGAAGTGCCTGGTGCCCTTAAAGAAAGGGTTAGGCATAAACCTAGGAAACTGTACATTGCGGATTGGTGTCAAGGATGCGGGCGTTGTGTGGAGGTTTGTCCGCAGAAGGCGTTGCAGCTTGAGGAGACGGCGGTTGTTGATCATGAGGCGTGTGTGTTGTGTGGATATTGCGGGAGGGTTTGTCCGCATTTTTGCTTAAAAATCGTATGATTAGAGATGAACGGGCGATTTGCACGGGAGACGTTGGGGTCGGGGGGAGTTGTATGGGCTCCGCTTCGCAAACTAGCGTAAATCGCTCAGCTCCGGCCATACAACTCCCCCAGCTCAGGGGTCAGGTGGAAGAGGTTTTTTGGGGGGATCGCCCGTTTCTTGTGGGGCGTGGGGCTTTGATATGAATTCTGGGTTGAGGAGGGTAGTTATATGCGGATTATGGGTTTGGATTTTGGCTCGAAGACGATTGGGGTGGCGGTGAGTGATGAGTTGTTTTATACGGCGCAGGGGGTTAAGACAATTCGGCGCTCTAAATCTGAGATAGAGGAACTGGGGATGTTGATTCAGGAGTATGGGATATCTGAGATTGTTATCGGCTATCCGAAGAATATGAATGGGACGTTAGGGCCTCGCTGTGCTTTGACGGATGAATTCATAGAGCGCTTGAGCTCGGAGTTTGGGCTTCCTGTAGAACGCTGGGATGAGCGTCTCAGCACTGTTGCGGCCCAGAGGACTTTGCTGGAAGCCGATGTGTCCCGGGGTAAAAGGAAACAGGTGATTGATAAAATGGCGGCGGTTTTTATTCTTCAAGGATATTTGGATCGCAGACATGCAAGAAATATTCCTAATTGAATATTTGACAATCATTACCTATAATAGTACAATGACCATATTCTTAGATAAGAGGTGAATCACATGTCTGATCATAAGCATGACCATGACCATGACCATTGTGAGCACGACGCTGAAGAGTTTGATACAGTCGTTCTCACAGATGATGAAGGAAAAGACCATGAGTTTCTTCATCTAGACACATTGGAAGTCGATGGCTCGACCTATTTTGTCTTGATGCCTATTTCGGAGGAAGACTCTGAAGATGAAGATGCTGATGAAGCCATTATTCTTAAACTCGGAAAGGATGCCGAGGGAGGCGAGATGCTGCTGGACATAGAAGATGACGAAGAGTGGGAAAAAGTAGCTGACGCCTGGGAAAATTTAGTTGATGCTGAAGAGGACTAATTTCGAGATTTAAATAGTAATATTTAACAATGAAAAACAATGAAACTCTGAAATTATAATACTGTCATGACAGAAGACCTCACGGGGATTATTCTTGTGAGACTTCTGTCATTTGTATTTTTAATGATAGTTATTTTTTAAATGATTAAATCCTCGCGATAAAGCCTGATCTCAACGGAAATACTAAATCCACGAAAGTGGAGGTGTGGGCGTTGAAAAAAGTTATTTTGTTATGCAGTTTAATGTTTTGGCTAATCGGAGGTTGTAGTCCGAATTCGAATTCGAATCAATCGAATCTCAATACCCAGAGACCTTCCACTCAAAGCTCGGTAATTCCTCAAGGAACAAAAGTGGATGATTTAGATTTAAGCGGGACACAGGTAAATGAGGTATCCGCGAAAATTGAGGACTGGGCGAAGGACAAACTGGAAGAATCTCGAATCCTGTTGTACAATGGAACAGAGGTTCCGATCACCTTAAAAGAGTTGGGGTTCGACTTGGATACCGAAAAAACCGTGGAAAATACTTTGCAAAGTCCCCAAAAAGTAACCGCGAGTGTTTTGAAAGCGGAACCATCGGTGGCGGTTCAGGTTCTCGAAGAGAAATTAAAGAAATTTAACAAGCCGCCTCAAAATGCTACGTATAAGATCCAAGGTGATAAAGTTGTCATTACTCCTGCCCAAAATGGCAGTAAAGTTGCCGTGGATCAATTCATCTCTAACCTACAAAAGAATTCCCTTGCTGAAGTTCCTCAAAAAATTGAAGTTCCGTTGGCAGAAGTTCCCGCCGCAGTTAGCACTGAATCGCTTAAGGCTTTAGCTTTTGATTCTGTTATAGGTGAATACAGCACCAAATTTTCTACCGGGGAAGTCAACCGTACTGAAAATTTAACGGCGGCCGCTAAAGCATTAAATGGTAAAGTCATAAAACCGGGTGGAACATTTTCCTTCAATCAAGCGGTAGGGCCTCGTGAGGCTGAAAATGGGTATAAACAGGCTTATGTCATCATCAACGGCGAGTATGTTAAAGGGACAGGAGGGGGCGTTTGCCAGGTTTCCTCGACCCTTTATAATGCTGTTTTACTTAGCAATTTAAAGGTGGCTGAAAGAGTGCCTCATGATGTCGCTGTAACTTATGTTCCGGCGGGTCAGGATGCTACAGTCAATTATCCCAATATTGATTTTAAATTTCAAAATAATACGGGCAGTTTAGTTTACTTAAAAAGTGATGTTAAACCTGGGGTTTTGACGATTAAGCTCTATGGTAAGAAAAATGGACAAACTGTTCGTATTGAACGACAAGTCGAGAAGGTTACTAAATATAAAACTATAAGGCGTTATGATGCGAGTTTGCCGAAGGGCAGAATAAAAGTGGAACAAACCGGCACGAATGGTACTATTGTCAGCGTGTATAAAGTAATACAGGATAATGGAAGTGTCACAAAGCAGTTGGTGGGTCGTGACTCTTATGCACCGGCAAATCGTATCTTGAAGGTCGGAACGTAAGGGTTACCTAGGGGCTTCGGAAAGAGAGAGTGGAAATGTGTCCTAAAAAAAAGAGTAGGGAGTTACGTACGGGAATCATATTGCTTATCTTAACGGGCTGTATGGTATTGTTGGCTTGGTGGTCTTGGGCCACTAAGCCCTACTCGTCTACAGGGAATAGTGTTAAAATTACCATTACGTCAGGGACGACAACCGATCAATTAGCAGAAGAATTAGTACAGCGTCATATTATCCGAAGTTCTTTCATGTTTCGTTGGTTAGTCAAGTCACAGCAGACAAGTTTTAAGATGTTTGCCGGGGAATATGAACTTGCACCGACGATGACACCGGAGGAAATAATTGAACGCTTAATTAAAGGGCAACAGGTTGCAGATTCTATCAGAATTACGATTCCGGAGGGTTATTCCACGGAGCAGATTATTGAGCTTCTTGTGCAAAAGGGACTGGGAAGTAAAGAAGAGTATACAAAGGTAGTAACTGAAGATACATTTCCCTACGCATTTTTACAAGGGACTCCCAAGGGAAACCATCGTTTGGAAGGGTTTCTTTCGCCAAACACTTATTTTATCGATCCCAAGACGAGTCCTCATGCTGTGATTGACATGTTTCTTCAACAGTTTGCCAAGGAACTGACACCAGAAGTTCAAACTCGGCTTTCAAGCATGAAACTATCAGTACTTCAGTGGGTAACCTTGGCCTCACTCGTAGAAAAGGAAGCAGTAAAAGAAACAGATCGCCCGTTAATTGCCTCAGTTTTGATGAATCGTTTAAAGGACAATATGCCTCTCCAGGTTGATGCCACAATTCAATTTCTGTTGGATGCGCCCAAGCAGAAACTCTTTAACAAGGATCTTCAAATTCCTTCGCCATATAATACGTATCTGCATCGTGGCTTACCCCCTGGTCCCATAGCCAATCCGGGAGATGCTTCCCTTCAAGCGGCTCTGTATCCGGCTAAAACGGATTATTTGTACTATGTGGCTAAGAAAGATGGCTACCATGCCTTTGCTAAGACTTATGCAGAACATCTGAAAAATATCAAATTGTATCAGTAGCAGGACTACTTTCGTATCATTAATTTCATAATGGTCCGATCAAGTCCCTCGAACGTTAATTTATGCACCGGAACGATGTTCCGTACCATTTCTATTGCTTCATAATCCTGGATTCTTTTCCGGTACCACTCAGGGATGGGATTGAGCCAGACGTACGCTGATTTTGAAAAAGATTAGGGGATACTCAATGAAAAAGCCTGAATTATTAGCTCCTGCGGGAGATTGGGAAAAGCTTACTTATGCACTGGCTTATGGGGCCGATGCAGTTTATATGGGAGGACAATCCTTTGGTCTGCGAGCTTACGCAGGCAATTTTGATCCGGATGAATTGGCGAGGGCTGTTGTTTGGACTCATGAGTGCAAAAAAAAGATCTACATTACCGTAAATATTTTTGCCCACGAAGCAGATTTTAAAGAATTGCCGGCTTATTTAAAACACTTAGAAACATTAGGAGTAGACGGGGCTATTGTCTCAGACCCCGGAATTATTGCTCTAGCTAAAGAAGTGTCTCCCCGCTTGCCTTTACATTTGAGTACTCAGGCCAATAATACCAATTCTTATTCCGTTCGTTTCTGGCTAAAACAGGGAGTAGAAAGGATTGTTCTCGCTCGGGAGCTGTCACTGGAAGAACTGCGGGAAATGCGTACTAAAGCTGAGGGCGGCTTGGAGGTTTTCATTCACGGGGCCATGTGCATGTCCTATTCAGGCCGGTGTCTGCTGAGCAACTATTTGACAGGAAGAGATGCCAATCGAGGGGAATGCACTCAACCATGCCGCTGGGGTTATGGATTGGTGGAAGAGAAACGCCCGGGGGAAGTTTTCCCCATCGAAGAAGATGAACGGGGAACATATATTTTTAACTCCCATGATTTATGTTTGCTGCCTCATTTGCCCCTTTTAAAACCTCTTAACTTGGACAGCTATAAGATTGAAGGACGGATGAAAAGCGTCCATTATGCAGCCAGTACCATTAAAGTCTATCGAGAAGCGATAGATACCCTCTGGGAGGAGGGAGAAGCAGCCTTCCGGGAAAAACTGCCCCGCTGGCTGGAGGAGATGGATAAAGTCAGTCACCGGGATTATTCTGATGGCTTCCTTTTTGGCAAACCAGGAGCTAAATCCCATAACCTCGAAACGTCTCATTATGTGCGGGACTATGATTTTGTAGGAGTTAGTTTGCGGGAAGAAGATGCCCAAGGTCTGTCAATGCCATCAGGCGAAGTCATGTCCTGGGTGGAGCAGAGGAACAACTTCAAGCGGGGAGAGGTTCTGGAAGTCTTGACGCCCCAGGGGGATCCCTGGTCTTTCCAAGTGCAGGAGATGTGGAATACTGAGGGGGAACCTGTAGAGGTGGCTCGCCATGCTCAACAGAAGCTGAGGATTAGGACTCCTAAGAAAATTCTGCCCTACGGTATTTTGCGGCGGGCGAAGAGTGATAAGAAATAGGTGATGTGGTTATTAGCTTAGCTTATATTACCTGTCGATAGCTTATAAGTTGGGGAGAGAAATGGATGAATTGTAATCTGCCAGAGTTATCAAGCCGCTTGTTTTCGGATGTTGATGTCGTTGTTAAAGCGCGTATGGAGCGGTCGGAGATGCAAATGCTCGATAAACTTGTTGAAGGTTTGGGACATTTGGGTGTTGTAACAACAACGAATAAGGCACTAGGGGAAGTAATGATTCAATCGACGAAACATTGCTGGCCCGATTTGAGGAGAGCTATCAAACAGATGCCCTTTGAAATAGAGTTCTTGTAAAAAAGTGATTGGGGATGTAAATAATAATGAATTTCTCGGAGCAAGCAGGAATTCGAGTTCCAGACGATGGCCTCGTGATAAGAGCGCGCATAGATCGTTCGCAAATTCAAATGCTTTGTAAGCTTGTGGAGGGGTTAGGCCATCTTGGTATTGTGACGACCACCAATAAAGAGCTAGGAGAAGTCATGTTTCAAACAACGAAGGATTGTTGGCCTGAGCTAAAGCAAGCAGTAGAAAAGATGCCTTTAGAGGTGCATTTTGTCTGATACCATAGACCTGCATTATGATTGTCTCGAAAAAACAAGAGTTCATGCTCCTTTAGAAGTGGAAGGAGCATGAACTCTTGTTTTTTAATCTCTAATACTAAATTCAAATTCTGAGTTCTTGGATAATAAAATTGGATTTGTATTTATTGGTGTCAATATTCTTGGGCTGCACAGTTAAAGGTTGAAGTCTTTTTCGGTAAGATAATTGTAATAGGCTTTTACAGGGCTGTAATCTCTGGTGAGATTCCCGCTTAGATACAACGACCTTAGCGTTGTTAATTCTTCCAGAGGAGTAAAGTCATCAATATTATTTACTGCTACATCAAGAAAGGTTAAAGAGGTTAGACCTTTTAAGGGAGAAACATCGTCAATCCCGCAGTTTCTAAGATCTAAATGGGTTAAGTTCGTCAGTTTTGCCAAACGGTTAAGATTACTGAGCTTATTTTTGCTGAGGTAAAGAGATTTTAAATTTGTAAAGTACTCTAATCCGCTTAAATCTGTAATTCCTGAATTTACAGCATATAAGTCTGTTATGCCAAGAACATCACTCTTATAAATTATTGAGCCGGGGGCTTTATTGATTCTTTGATAAATAATCTGTTTAAGGGCGGCATCTGGAATTTCAAGTTCACTGTCTGCTGTGACTTTCAGTATTAAGCTTACCTTTTGGGTAAGATCAGGAACGGTTCCTTCAAATTTATAGGTGCCAACTTTGCTTAAATCTACAGTCGTAATATCCCAAGTGACGGGAAGTGTTTTCACGGTATGATCCTTTAGAATGGCATCAACGGTTGTCGGAAATTCATAGTGCCCATTTTGAATGACTTCAGCAGTGATTCTATTCCAAACCGGGGTAACAGTTAAACTAAGATGAACTTTTTGGCTGAAATTCTTGATTGTCCCCTCCAAATCATAGGTTCCGGCCGACTGGGCGTTCAGAGCAGTCATTGTCCAGGTTACGGGAACTTTAGCCTTTGAACCGTTTGTGGTCGTCACAGTAACAGTTTTCGGAGGCTCGTACGCTTGTTTTTCTTGAACAGTGTCTGACATATTATCAACTGAGGCGATTTGGGGGGGAAGATCTGCAAGGTTTGCTTCAGTGGAGGCGCTGATTACACTTTCTCCCCCCATGATATAGAGTTGAGAAATAATGTTTGAGCTAATAAATGAGTTTGCCTGGCTTGATATAGTATTCCCTTTGAGTAAGAGCAAAGGATTCTTGTTTTTAGGTGCTAAAGCTGAAGCAGCCAGTGCATCCGGGAAATTCTCACCGGTTGCAAAATAAAGAGTATCAAAGTCAAGATTATCTTCGAACCTTGTGATTAAATTGATATTTCGCTCATAAGGGTCATCTCCGTTAATTTCTTCGTAATTCGGAAACTGCCGAATCACTTGGTCACTAAGTTCCGGATTGTCAATAATAATACTTGAGGGAATTATATTTCTATCGAGAAAGACCTTTTCACTTTCGGTTAAATCTTGTGGCGGGACTAACAAGAGAGGCATATCATTAGCCGCTGCAACCGGTCCTGCCGACAGAGCGTCGGGAAAATCTGTGCCGAGGGCAACAAACACTCCATTACTTAATCCGACTTTCTGAGCTACTTTAAGAGCAGTATCATAACGATCATCTCCTGCAAGCCGGATAGCAACAATATGCATGGCAGAAAGCTTGCTTTCGATGTGTTTAGAGACAACCGCATATCCTCCGACGATATAAACTTTACGGACTTTCAGACGCAGTAACTCCTCGGCCGTATCTGGATTTAAATCAGAAGAACCGGTTAATAAAATCGGTGCATCGAATTTGTGGGCTAAGGGTCCGGCGCTTAGAGCGTCAGGATAATCGTCGCCATAGGTGAGGACGGCAATATCTGATCCGTCAGGCCAACCCTTTTGACTGGCAGCTACGGCGGTTTGATAGCGGTCATAGCCGGAAATCCTGTCAGCGGGAGTAGCCGCACAGGCGGATGGCACATTAATGAAGATAATCATCGTAATAAAGAACGTGCAGAGAAGTACGTGTTTTCTGGTAAGCAATTCTTCACCCTCCTTTACCAATAATTTCTCTATCTATAATAAAAATCCTTTTTATTAAATAAATGAAATTTCAGGATTGCGTTGTTCAATGGCAAAAGGCTAAGAAACTTAACGAATAGGGGATAGCGGAGAACACCATTCGAAAGTTATTAATCATGTTATGCTAAAAAAATTGCTGTTTAGAAGATTAGCAATGGTATGAATTTCAATTTCTGGTATAATGATGAGGATATATTAAAATGTGCAAACTGAAGATGGAAATTATCTTTCAAGGGAAATTAAATGTTATTAGAAACATTTTTATGTGAATAAAGGGGCGATATATGACGGTGATTAAATTACATAGAGATGATGGGTTTACACTCATTGAACTTATGATAGTGATCGCGATTATTGGGATTTTGGCCTTAGCCTTAATTCCTCACTTCGGGGAGGTCAAAACAGCCGCTAAGGTAACAGGTATTGAAACGAATGTCAGATCTGTTGTAATAGCAATCTCAGGTATGCCGTCAAAGGACGATATTTCTGATGATTTAAATGCAACCATGGCCAATATGGCTAATCCTATAACTAATGAAAAAGGAGTCGACACACTTGACTCTCTCGATCAAACAAGCACCAAAGCAGTATATGTTTTCGATTCTGAAGAAACTACCTGGGATGATAACCCAAACTATAATGGAGCGGTTGTAGTCTATTCCCATGCTGACCACAGTGCTGATGTTTTTGCCATCGATGAAAACGGAAAGTCTATTGAGGATCTTCAAACAAAAGTAGAGCGCTAAACTTAAAGCAAAACAAGGCCCAGAAGGCCATTGCTTAGTTATTGCTTAACTGTAGGAGTTGGTTGTAATAGATATGGAGTATCAAATACAGAATAATCATCTAAAAAAACGATTCGGCTTGCGGGTCTGGCTGCAGCTTGGGATAGGGATCGTTCTTTTTTTGTCCCCATTTTTTCGAGGACTTTATTTTAACGATGACTGTTTCAATTTTCTAATAATCATAGGTATCATTTCAGGAGTCACTGCTTTAAGACGTTTTTTTTCCAGAGAAAGCTTCCCCTTTTCTTTGAACTTGATGGATCTTGGATTTACAGGTTTAGCATTATGGTACTTAGTATGTATTCCTTCGGCAGCCAGTATTGGAGATGCAATATTAGCCGCAATGCGTATCCTTGGTTACCTAAGTCTATACTATGCATCAGTTCAGCTGCTCACCAAGGATGCCATTAAGGTAGGTGTTTGGATTTTTGCCCTAACAGGAGCTTTGGTGACTTGTGTCGGAATCGGCTCCAGCATTGGCCTTCCCCAGGTTGCCGGAAGTTGGGGCGCAATCCTGAGCTCAACGTTTCAATATCATAATGCGTTAGGCGGCTATATGCTGATGGTTATTCCTGTCTGCATATTGCTTTTTCGGGAAGCAAAGCCCGGATGGCAGCGATATCTGGCCGCAAGTTTATTGTATCTGAATCTTTTGGGCTTAGTTGCTTCTCAGTCTCGCGGAGCTTATGTTCTATTTTTGCCGGTGCTCTTGCTCGTTCTTTTATCGTTTCGGAAAAAGGATAGGTTCCTACTTATGCTGCTGGCTCTTGGTTTGTGGGGCGCTGTGGATAATTGGACTCAGATTGCCTGGGCGGGTAATATGAAATCTCTCTCCGTACTTGTATGGCCTTGTATCGGATTGATGGGTATATGGTTTATCGTATGGCTTGAGCAGGGAATAAGGGGACGTGTGCCGGGTAGAGAAATTAGAACTGCGGGAATCATCGTTATTTTGGGGATATTAGTCCTTGGAACACTGCCTTTAATCGCGCCCGCCTGGGGTGAAGGCAGAGGGTCCAATACCATAGTGACTAAAATCCAATCTATAGATCCCCAGGATCATAATTTACAGGAACGATTCGCGTTTTATCACGATGCTCTCAAAATGGTTAGGGAGCGGCCGATCTTTGGGTTTGGGGGAAACGGCTGGGTTGTCGCATATAAAGGTTATCAAAGTTATTTATATTCTTCGAAAGAAACTCATGACGAACCTATTAAAATCCTAGTGGAAGCGGGGATTCCCGGATTATTGTTCTACTCTCTGATCTGGCTGGGCTTTCTTAGGCGCTGGCTAAAAACATGGCGAGAGCGAGCCAATGATTGGAATTATTTGCTGGGAATTTCGGTCATCGGCATCTTCCTGCATAGTTTGATGGATTTTGATCTTTCCGAAAGTGCTATCTTTTTTGCAATGGTAATTTTGATGGCAGTGCTGGGTTGCGATGAGAAGAATGAGGATCTTGCTTTGTCAGTGGAGCAAGAGACTCACGGTAAGAAACTTGTTTCTCAGAACTTCCGTTATTCGCCGAAGTTTGTCCGCGGAGTTACGGCGCTGATGATTCTGTTGGGAGCCGCCCTGGTCTCAGGAAGTATTAATATGAAGGAAGGGACACGCCAGGCTGCTCTAGCTGCCGATTCTCTCAGGGCCGGGTCTTATATAGCCACCATTCAAGAAAGCCAAACGGCTCTGAACTATTTTCCCTTCCAGTCAAGTGTTTACGCCAATTTAGCTCAGGCAGAGCTGGCGGAAGGATCTGCAGATCACAACCAAGGCCTGATTCGTCTGGCTGCACAGCATGTCCAACAGGCCACTTCATTGAATTCTACCGATCCGACTCTGCGCAGTGCAGCGGCAAGAGTCTATTCTTTTACGGGGTATCCGGAAAGAGCTTATCAAGAAGCTATAAAATGTCAGGAACTGTCATATCTTTATTCCCAGGGATATGAAGAAAGAGCTCAATATGCCTTGGACTATGCGGAACAGCTTCTTGAGAACGGAAATAAGCAGGAAGCAGTACAAGTCCTGGAACAAGTCCAAAGCTTACCCGGCCAAATTAATACTCGTTTTGCTCAACGAACCGATCAACAGCAGCGAATGCGGCGTTCCGGGCCAATGGTGGCGGTTACGCCACGTTTATGGATTTACCATGCTGAAGCATTAAGCCTCCTGGGGCAAAGAACGTTAGCCATTAATGAACTGGAAATGATTCGTTTTGACAGGGAATACGGCTGTGCAGCCCTACTGCTTGAAGGAATCATTAAGGAACAGGGGGGGAATAAAGCGGAGGGTTCCAGAGATATTCACCTTGCCGTACAAAGTCAGCCCCAGTTAAAGAGCAGCGAAGGAAAATTAAGAAAACTAATAGGAATTGGTCTTTTAAGCTAAAGTCCTCTGATAATTATGTTAGTTTTTATATTTCCTTAAATTTATTTGTCGAATAACAATGTATTTTTTCTAATATTATACAATTTATCCTGTTGACGGCTAATAAGGTAAACGTTTAATATTGCTTATATGAGACAAGTCAATAGGGCGAAGGACTTATATTTCCTTAATGAAAAAATGCAAGAAAGGGATGAATAAGTTGAAAAAGATGATCAAGCGCGGAAATGATGAAGGTTTTACGCTCATCGAACTTATGATTGTTATTGCGGTGATTGGGATTTTGGCCATTGTGTTGGTACCTAAAGTGGGGACGGTTAAGACTCAGGCGAGAACAACTGGTTTAGATACTAATTTAAGAATGGTGCAAGGATATGTGCAATCGAGAATAAGCGATTGGAATACTACATCTGGCCATGATGCAAGCACCATTGCAAGTGAAGTTTACAATGCTCTTATAACTGATCCCACTGACAAGATGCAAAATCCGTTTGAGAATAATAATATTGCAATACCCAGTACAGACGGAGTTGGACCATCTGTACCTGGTGAGGTGTATTTAAACACAACCATGGGTTCTAGTGGTTATGTATCTCAGGTAAATATAACGGCTTTAGATAGTAAGGGCATCGTCTATAAGACAATAACTATTAAGCCATAGGATAAATATTAGGTTGTTTTAGAAAAGGGTGTTTATCTAAACACCCTTTTACTATCTTCTTTTAAGTCCAAGAAAGGAGGCCCCCCCCTTGTCCCTACGACAGGATCGCAAACGTCTCGGAGAAATTCTCGTAACAGGTGGGGCAATTTCACCGACTCAACTAGATGAGGCTTTAGCTTTGCAGAAGACCTTGGGTCTTCGTCTTGGTGAAGTGTTAATTAAACAGGGTCTTGTCATGGAAGAGGAAATTCTGCGGACCATGCAAAGTCAATTGGGGCTGCCTTCCATAGATTTGAACCGCTTGGCCGTGCCGGAACAGGTGCTTAAGGCGCTCCCGGAAAACGTTGTCCGAAAATATGGCGTTTTACCTGTAGAACTAGAAAATGGACAGTTATTGGTGGCGATGAGTGATCCCACCGATTATTTTGCCTTAGATGATTTACGTTTGGCGGCAGGTATGGCTGTTAAGCCTTGTTTGGCCAAAAAGGCAGATATCCTTCTGGCCATTGATCGTTTCTATGGACGGAGCGGAGCGGAAAAGGCTGCTCGGGAATATGCCAAGAAAATGGGAGTAACGTCTATGGCGATGACCTCAACTTTGGCCTCACTAAACGCTATTGAGGGAGAAATCATAGATGAGGAATCAACTCCTATTGTCAAATTTCTCAATACAATTATCGAGAACGCAGTCAACAATCAGGCCAGTGATATCCATATTGAGCCGATTGAAGAAGAACTGAGAGTGCGTTTTCGAATTGATGGCGTGCTGCGGGAGATTATGCTTACTCCTATCAGTATGGCCAATCCGGTGGTCAGCCGGGTAAAAATTATGGCGGACCTAAACATTACGGAGCGTCGTTTACCGCAGGATGGCCGGATTTCCTATCTGGTCGGGGAGAAGATGATTGATCTTCGGGTATCCACAACACCAACCATGTATGGCGAAAAAGTTGTCCTGCGTATTTTGGACAAATCAAGTGTTATCCTGGATAAAGAAGCTCTGGGGCTTAGCGGAAGCGATTTAAACCTCTTTGAAAGTTTAATCTCCAAACCTTCCGGCATCGTCCTGGTTACCGGTCCGACGGGAAGCGGAAAAACTACGACGCTTTATACGGTTCTGAAAGAACTGAATGTCCCGGAAAAAAACCTGGTGACTCTGGAAGACCCGGTGGAGTTTAACTTTAGGGGAGTCAACCAAATTCAGGTTAACCCGAAAGCCGGACTTACCTTTGCCACAGGATTACGCTCTATCTTAAGGCAAGATCCGGATGTGATTATGGTGGGAGAGATGCGGGACAATGAGACAGCCCAAATTGCTGTGCGCTCAGCCTTAACAGGACATTTTGTGTTATCCACGATTCATACCAATGACGCTGCAAGTTCTATCGCTCGTCTTATGGATATGGAGATTGAGCCGTTTCTAATCTCTGCTTCGGTTTTGGGAATTATTTCCCAAAGATTGGTGCGGCGCATCTGCCAGCAATGTGCCATGGAGTATGAAGCGGGACCTTTAGAACATACCCTGCTTGAGATTCCCCCTGAGAACCGGATTCTCTTAAAGAAGGGAAAGGGCTGCCCCTATTGCAATAAAAGCGGCTATAAAGGAAGAATCGCGGTTTTTGAAATAATGCAGCTTACAGCTGGGCATCGTCAGCTCATTGACCGGAGAGCAACTGCGGATGAATTAAGGGCTTATGCCCTTGCTCATGGAATGAAGCCGCTTAAGCAAGCTGCATCACGGTTGGTTTTAGAAGGCGTTACCACCGTCGATGAGCTCCTGAGAGTTGCTTATGTAAACGAATAGGCTGAGGTGAACAGCAGAAATGCAATTTCGCTATCGAATTATTAATGAAGAAATGCGCGTGCAGAACGGTGTCTTGGATGCAGTTGATCTTGAAACCGCGAAACGGCAAATGCTCGAAAATCATTGGCAGGTGATCTCCCTAGAGAAGGTATCTGGGATTAGCCGATTGCTGACAATAAGTTTTAAAAATAAAGTTAAAGCTGAATCTCTGGCCTCCTTTTGTTCGCAAATGGCAATGATGATTCGTTCGGGGGCCAATTTAGTACGCGGTCTGGAGATTCTTCAGGCCCAGGTGGAGGACAAGCGTCTTCAAGAGGTTGTGGGTACCATTCACCGCAGTGTCAGCCGCGGAGATTCATTATCCATGGCCATGAGAGACTGCCCGGGAGCTTTACCGGAGCTGCTGATTAATTTAGTCAATGTTGGTGAAGAAAGCGGGAATCTGGATTCTGTTCTTGTCAGTATGGCTGAGTATTATGAGCGAGAAAACTTTATTCGCAAAAAGGTGACCAGTGCTTCAATTTACCCTATCATACTTACGATTGTCTTAATCGGACTTGTCATGCTGTTTATCAACTTTATTCTGCCGGAAATCACCGATTTAATGAAAGGAACGGGTCAAACCCTTCCCATTCCAACTCGGATGATTATTAATGGAGCAGATTATCTTAGTCACAACGGACTTTATCTCTTGCTCATGGCAATGATTATCATGGGTTTGATTGTCCGGCTGTTCAAAATCCCAAAGTATCGTTATGTCCTGGATTCCTCGCTGCTGCAAGTACCTGTTATTGGCAAGAGCATGAAAGACGTTGTCATAGCTCGCTTCAGCAGAACTCTTGCTTTATTTTTACATTCCTCGCTGCCCATTGTTCCGATTTTAACGTCACTGGAAAACATCGTGGGTAACGAAGTACCTCGTTTGGCTGTTGGGAGAGCCAAAGAGCGAATAATCCGGGGAGAAACCATGGCCTTGGCTTTTGGGGCGGAACCGTTCTTTGATCCTTTGGTTATACAAATGATGTCCATTGGCGAAGAGACCGGACGTATGGAGGAATTAATGCTTGAAGTTGCCAATCACTACGATAAACGAGTCGAGATTGGACTTACACGCCTAGTGTCTTTAATAGAGCCGCTTTTTACCATCATCATCGGTATTTTTGCCGGTGGGTTAATTATTTCCATTGCTTTGCCGATCTTCAATATGGCAAGCGGCGTCAGCGGTGCCAGATAATGAAAGAACGCGGCTTCACTCTGATTGAGATCATGTTGGTATTGGCGGTCATTGGGATAATAGCCACCGTGACTCTTCCTAAGTATCAGGCGGTGATGGATTATTATCACTTGGAGTCTTCTGCCCAGACGGTGATCGGACAGTTGAGATATGCAAAGCAGCTTGCCTTGGATCAGAGGAAAGAAATCTATCTGGCCATGGACAGAACCAGTGTTGAGGTAATTGATGGCGATGACAAGGAGTATGGAGGGGCGCAAAGCTTAGACAGTGGGGTGAACTTTGATGCTTCCGGCGCTGAAAGCCAAGGTTTAATGATTAATGCCGGTAAGGCAAAAGGCCTGCCCTATGTGGCTTATGATGCTCGGGGCTTTGTGGAAAACTCACCGGGCAGCAACGGTAAGATTAATATTGTCTTATCTGCAGTTCGAACGGGCAGTTCAGTGGTTATCGTTCTTGAGATACAAACAGGAAACATTACAGTTCAATGGTAATTGCGTTCTGGCATAAGACAGGGAGACGTTATGATGAGGCACAAGGGAGACGAGGGTATGACCCTCCTTGAGGTGGTTTTTGCCATCAGCATTTTGCTAATAGGTGTTACGTTTGTCGTTAAGAGTGACTCAGCGATGTATCACTATCGTTCTCACGATGAGCTTCGGCAACGGATGCTTTTTTATGCCGCCGGTCAAATGGAACGTGTGCTTGAAAATCAGTCAATTATTCAGGGAAACGACTCAGGGAGCCCTGAATACTCTGGTTTTCAGGTGGTGGTTAGTTCCAGCGATTATTCCGGAACTGAACTGGCCCCTATTCAGGGGCAGATGAAAGTTATTACGGTGACTGTTTCTGTTGTTCCCCCAACGACACACTCACCAGATCCTATCACACTAACAACTTGCAGGGTGGAACAATGATGAAAAGGCAGGGAACAATTCAGAACAGCACCCGAGGGTTTACGCTCCTGGAAGTTATGATCGCCCTATCAATTTTTAGTTTATTGTTGCTGTATGCTTCTCAGTTCATGCACTCCGAGATATCCGGTTATAATTCCGCTTCTAAGCAAAATGAATTAGAACAAAAAGAACGGATTGCCATGATGCAGCTCTTAGATGAACTTCGGTTAAACTGCTATACCTATTTTAAATCCACCTCCACGAACCAGGGAATCTATCAATACGCCAACGCGGCCGCGGCAGCGTCCGAATCGCAGGGAGATAACGATCCTTGTTTAATCTTTATTCAGACACCCGACTCCGAAGATCAGCCGCCGCCTTCAACGAAGATATTTTTTGAATACGATCAGAGTAAAGCCGCAGGCAGCCTATGGTACTTGAAGGACGAATTCAATAAGTATCTAATTGCCGATGACATTGCACAGATCAATCTTACCTCGGACGCTCATGATGAACGTATGGTAAAAATCAATATTACGGTCGGTGGTCACAACGATTCTCAACCCTATGAATTGATGACCTGGGCTCGCTTGAATTAAGGGGAGGAGAACGCTTTGCAAGAAAGAGGTTCAGCCCTGCTGACATCCGTAATTATCGTGATGGTTTTGCTGGCTATTTCGGGAATATTTTTCACGACCATAATCTATCAAGCTAAAAATGAATCTTCGGAAGATAAGGGGCTAAAAGCTTATTATTTGGCTGAAGCGGGCATCCAGTACGGAATAGCCGCCGGACTTAAGGCTATAGCGGATGGGACTCTGGCGAAGGGAGGGACTCTTACACTGCCGCCATTGACACCTCCCGGGCAAAGCGGTGACTTTAAGGTTACGGTCACTAACGGAACGACTTCCTTTACTGTGACAAGCACCGGCGAGTATCTTGAGGATCGAAGGGTTAAACAAGCGGAATATGGGTATGGTGGCAACGGTGGAGATGATTGTCAAGAAGAGGATCTAAACCTGAATTATCCCCTTTGGGATCCTAAGGCCGTTTATTCTATCGCAAATACGCATGTAACCTATATAGATGACAACGGTAATAAGCGATATTTTTATAATCTTTGGTATGCGGATCAGAATGAAATACCCGGAAGAGATGATGTTTGGCAGGAGATCACCATAAAATGGCGGTCATTTAATCGCTATGAGCTTGATGCTGTAAATATTGTTTGTTACCAAGGTAAGAAGTTTAAAGTGACTCAGAGCAATTGGTCCGAAAATCAACAGCCGGGACTATTAAATAATCCCTGGAACGAGATAACCTACGAGTGGCGGAATTTTAATGTTTATCATGCTGCGGGAGACTATGTAACCTATAATTCTCAGTTATTTAGATCCAGGTGGTACACCTATAATCAACAACCGGGTTTAATAGGCAGTCCTTGGCAAGAACTGACAAATGATTGGGCGAACGCTAATGATTATAACGCAGGGGATATCGTTGTTTACAATGGTGAACTTTATCGAGCCCATGATAACGGCAATGCGGACTTCAAGCAGCCCGGATTAGACAGTAGTTGGCAACAATTAACCACTGAATGGAAATCTTTCAATATTTATGACCCCGGCGACGACAACACCTATAATGACGTCGTTTACAATGGACATTGGTATAGAGCGAATTACTATAATAAAAATAAAATACCGGGGACTTCAAATGCCTGGTATTTATTATCTTCGCAACCTGCAGACCCTGTTCTTTTGGGAGTGATGATATCCCCGATGACGGCCTCTGTCACTGTAGGCCAGAAACAAACCTATACTGCGAAAGCCATTTACTCTGATGGTTCTACAAAGGATGTAACAAATTCAGCAACCTGGAGCAGTTCTAATTCTAGTTATGCGACGGTTGATCACAATGTTGCTACAGGCCTATCTGCCGATGCTGTCACAGGTACGATTCGTGAGTCTACACCTATCTCGATCCCAATACCTAAGACTGTTCCTATTACAGCCATTTATAGGGGAAAGGTAGGGAACGGATATATAACGGTTAACCCGCCGGCCTCAAATTCCGGTACCGGTGGAACGAATGGCAAAGGGCTTTTATGGGAAAAAGAAACTATTTTGAACAATTAAATATGCAATAAGAGGATCTAACCTTAAAGATGACCTAGTATTAGCTTAAAAAGGGGATTGACAGTGCTTATACGGAAACAATGGCTGGCAGTTGTACGAGGTGACCGCTGGATTGTCGCTAAAGTCGCCCGCCGCAAATTAAAATTGGATATTCTTCATATAGCTGAATATCATGCGCCAATTGAATATAAAACCTTAGGGGATGAGGGCGAAAGCTTAGAAAAGAACTTATCTATTGAAGAAAAAGATCCCGAAGTGAAGCTTCCGTTGGGCGGAACAAAAACAGACCTGCTTAAGACGTGGCTGCATAATAATCATGTTCCTATCAATAAACTTCGTATTGCCATCTCTTGTCCGGGGGTGATTACACGAATGATCACTCTGCCGCTTCTGGCGAACCACGATTTGGACAAGCTTTTAACTGATCAAGTGGAGCAGTACTTCACTTTGAATATTTCGGACTACGTTGTCGACTATCGCTTGCTGGAACGTTTTTCCGAAGAGGGGGAACTCCGCCAGCGGGTTCTTCTGGCCGCTATTCCCAAGTATCACTGGGAAAGGTTATGGTCTGAGTGGAGAGAAATTGGCATTCAACCCAAAGTGGTGGATTTAGCTGCTGATAGTTTGGCCAGGCTTTATTCAAAGTTAACTTCGAAGGATTTGCTCAAGGCTAACGTTGAGACGGAGACTTCCTTGGATTTAGCCATTGTAGATATGAATTCAGAGCGTGTGGAGTTTATCCTCTTGGAGCACGGAGTGTTTTTTTTGTATTCAGATATAGAGGTTTCGTTGGACGGCTTAGATCAAGTGAAAAATGCTTTAAGTTCTTTATCAGTAGGGCATGAGAATGGACACCCAGAAGAAACAGACGATGATTTGCAAACCGCTAAGCTGCAGGCTTGGGCCAAAAAGGAGATTGAGACGGCGTTACAAAATGTTTTGCAATCCTTGGCAAACTTTTTTAGTTTTTTTGCAGCCCGGCATTTTGGTAAAACTCTAGATTTTATTTATCTGACAGGGGAATATTCGGATCTTCCCTACTTGGAAGAAATTTTTCAATCTAATTTGGATATCAGTACTCAGGTGGGTTTTCCCAATGCTTGGCGGCCTCGTTTTAACCGTAGGACGAAAACATTTCAAAAATACGGAATGAAATATGGCAGTCTTTATGGTATAGCCATGCGGGAGGGCTAAATGAAAGAAAAAAACGAATTCAATTTTGCCCAACGTTGGGTTACCAGTCTGGCTCGTGAATCAAACGGCCCTTCAAAGTTTAAAACACAAGCAGTAATTTGGGGAATCGTAGGTCTCATGATCTTTGGAATTATAGGCAGTACTCCTTGGCTCTGGGATTATAAATTAGCACGAGATATTAACAAGGCTGAAGAGAACATCTCCTCCCTTAGAGAGATTTCAACCCAAGTCAGCAAAATGAATGCTCTTAAAAAAGAAGTTCAAGAAGAGCAACAGACGTTGAATACTATCCAAAAAAGCACTCATGATCCGGGGTCTGTTTTGGATAAGCTGAAGGGGATGTTACCGATTGGAACAATTATCAACTCGTTTGCCCTACAGGAAAATAGCGTAGCCCTGAGCGTAAGTGTTCCGAACCCAGTGGATGTGGCCCGTTTATGGGTCAGCCTTCGTGATTCAGGGATGTTTCAGGAAGTTAATCTGCAAAATGTTTCTTTACAGGATAAGGTTCAAAGTTTAAATCTTAATTTATTGTTAAAGTAGATTCTCTTTCAGTCAACTTCAGCAGGTTGGATGGAGGGGTCAAGGAGCAGAAAGGATGAAAAAGGAAAAGCTGCAAGCCATTATACTTTTAGTGATCATAATGTTCGGCCTCTGTTATTCGTACATAAAATTTCTATTTCTGCCCCAGTGGGAGGTCATTAAAAGTGATAGTTTACGCCTAAAATCATTGCAAAATAAGTATCAGGAATTATTATTGCACAAAACTGATAGTACCGGGTTGCAAAAAAACATTGAAACCTTAGAGAAGGAAGTCATGCAATTAAAAGCTAAACTTCCTAATCGACTGGATAAGCCGCAAATAATCGTTGCCCTTTATACCTTAGCCAAACAACACGGAGTAAATCCTCAGTCAATTACCTTCGATCAAGCCCAAAACAAAGGTGCCTATCAAGAGATGGGAATAAGCTTAAGCTGCTTGGGCAAAACAGCGGATTTACTGGCAATGATTCATGATTTGCAATTTGGAGCGGGACAGCGTCTTGCAGTTAAAAGTGTGAATCTCTCCGGTTCGCAAGGAAATATGCGGGCGGATTTGAAACTGACGGCCAGTGCCCTTAATGGAAATTCCAACGTTTCCGGCGGCGATAAACCAACCTTTATGAATTCCCCAATCGGTGTGGATTCTCCGGAAAAGATGTTTAGCCCCTAAGAGGTTTTATCTGTTAAAAGAGTTTATTATTCAGTGGAAAAGCACAATTCTCCTTTTTCGAGCATAGTTATGAACATGGCTCGAAAGGGGTGAGAGGGTGTTCGCTGAATTTTTGTTGGTTACAATTGCCTTATCTGCGCTTAAGGGAGTATCCCTGCTAGTTTCCTATATCAATAACAATGCTTTTCCCCAGCCTTTAAGTGAACATGAAGAAGCTCGGTATCTAGCAATTTTGAGCAAGAGCAAATCTGCCCAGCCGTTTACTCTAACTCCTGAAGTGGAGGACGCGCGTAATACTTTGGTTGAGCACAATTTGCGCTTAGTGGCTCATCTTGTCAAAAAATTTGACGGAACGGGAGAGGATGGGGATGATCTGATCTCCATCGGAACGATTGGTTTAATTAAAGGCATTAACACCTTTGATCCCGGGAAGGGGACTAAGCTGGCCACCTATGCGGCCCGGTGCATTGAAAATGAGATCTTGATGCATCTGAGATCCTTGAAGAAATCCCGGGGTGAGGTATCTATTTACGATCCCATTGGCATGGATAAAGAAGGGAATGAGATTTCTCTCATTGATGTTTTAGGTTCCAATGAAGAGGATATTTCTATCAGGGTTGAAAATGCTTCGGAGCAGAAAGCGTTATTGGAGCTCGTTAAAAAGCTTACCAAGAGAGAAAAGATGGTGCTTCAATTGCGCTATGGGCTTATGAACAGCCCTAAGCGGACCCAGCGTGAGATCGCTAAAGTTCTTGAGATTTCACGGTCTTATGTGTCAAGGATTGAAAAAAAGGCGATTCAAAAGCTGATGGAAGAGATGAAGAGGATTGATCCGAAATAATATGGCAATGATTTACTGGAAAGGGAAGGATAGAACTTCTTTAACTCTGCATTGATAGAAAAGAGCTTCCTTATGGGCATGAACAACTTGTTGCCCATAAGGAAGCTTCTTTAATTAGAGAAAAGATATTTGTAAGTGCAAAATAAGCATGTGCATGGTCAACCGTGAGGTCTTAATTTTGTAAGTGGTGGATATGTTGGCGTCGTGAAGTAACCTCCTGCCATCGCTTACCATTACTGGACTTCGATCGGGCTGTAGGTGATCGCCATAATTTTGTCATAGCTGTCCCCGTTTGGGGGAGTAATGTCTGCAGCGATGTAACGCCGCCAATTGCCGGAACTAGCATTAGAGTAGGTTTGAGTTTGAGGCTAAGATAATGGTAATTGACGATAGCTGAAATCGATGAGTGATGATGTTTCACTGAGCATAGACAAAAATGGACAGGAGTGGGAATACAGTGGCAGAAACTTGACAACAATACTAATTGGATTACAATCTAATTAGATACTTGTCAAATCCTTTTTGGTAATTCTTATAAATAGGGTGTTGTCGGGGATTGTAGAAAAGGGAGTGATAAACCATTGCAACTAAATCGAATTATTAATTTTCACAAGGCATTATCTGACCCTACACGTATTCGTATTCTGGCAATTTTGGCGAAGGAGCCTCACCATGGTCAGGCCCTTGCTGAACGCCTTGGAATAACCCCTTCGACGATTACTCACCACATGGCAAGACTTCGCGATGCAGGTCTTGTGAAAACTAGACGAGAGAAGAACACGATTTATTTTTCTTTGGAGGAAATGACATTACAACAGGATGCTCAGGCAACGATAAATGTCATCCTTGAACCAGCAAACAATAGGCTCATGAAAATTGAATGGGAGGCAAGCATTTTAGATAGTCTGGAAAAGGAACGTGATGGCGTTCTCAGGAATTTCTTTACACCTGATGGTAAACTGAAACAAATTCCTGTTCAGCATAAGAAAAAACGATTTGTTTTGGAACGGATGTTAGAAGGATTAGTGGTAGGGCGAAAGTATTCGGAAAAAGAGATTAACGAGCACATTAAAAACTTTTATCCTGATTACGCAACCATTCGGCGCGAGTTCATTATCTACCGATATATGTACCGAGACAATGGGATCTATGAAATGAATCCTCCAGAACTATGGAAAAGAGAGGATTAAGACATTGTGGGGAAAAGTGGGTTTTATCCGTGACAATATATTATTCCGACGCATAATTTACGCGGCGTTTGTCAGTTCATTGGGAGATTGGTTTAATAGTATTGCTGTCATAACGTTAGTTCTAACTCTAACTCATTCTTCTCTTGCTGTGGGAGTGACCTTGGCGATGCGCGTGATTCCATACCTCATCGCGGGTCCGATCGGGGGGGTTCTAAGTGACCGATTGCGTAGGACACAGGTGATGATTGCTTGTGACCTTATTCGCTCCGTTTTGGCCCTCGGTTTTTTATTTGTTTTGCGTATGGAAGATATATGGCTTGTCTATGTATTAAGCACAACTCTCGTATTCTTTTCAGCTTTTTATGGTCCTGCCCGCTCGGCATATCTTTCGAGCATAGTTAAGAAAGAAAATATCGGCATTGCCAGTTCTATTACGACTGGGCTTAATGGCATTGCCATGATTTTGGGATTTAGCTTGGCTGGAATTACTATTGCGGAGTTTGGCGTTTCGATTGCCTTTGTGTTCAATGCGTTCTCCTTTATCTTTTCAGCTTTCTTTCTTGTAAAAGGCGCTCGTAGTGAATTTGCTCAATATAGGGATTCCGTTATGCCTATCGCTAAGAGTAAAAATGCAAATGTTGATGTTACGAAGCTAATCGTCAGTTATTGGGCATCCTTTAAAATCGGTGTATACGGAATTACTCGGAATAAACCTGTTGCATTCGTTGTTTATCTCTTCATGGGTGGGGCGATCGGAGGGGGGGCCATCAATGTTTTAATTTCTGTCATGGTGGATCAGGTATTTGGTGGAGGGAGCAAGGGGTTAGGGCTTCTGTATGCTTCGTTGGGGGTCGGAACCATAGTGGGTAGTTTTACAACAGAGCGTTTGTTTAAAGGAAACTATAAACGAATGCAAGCAACTGTGGGCTTAACCTTAGTCCTTGATGCATTGTTTCAGATCTTTTTTGTCAATAGTCCGAACCTTAGTGGAGCGATGCTTGGGCTCATAGGCGTAGGCTATGCAAGTGCGTTAAGTAATGCTATTGAACTGACGATTATCGCTTCCTTAACGCCAAATGTGATACAGGGAAGAGTTTTTTCTGTATCCGAAACCCTGAAAGCAACCCTTCTTGGAATATCCATGGTGCTCGTTGGGTTGTTAACGAGTAGGGTTGGTCCTCAACATGTAGGTGATTTAGGAGCAATAATAATTTTTTGTTCTGGTCTACTCTATACTTTGATGTATAAATCGTATAAACGTAAAGATGTTGATGTTATTCAGGGTTCTAGTAAGATTTGAAAGAAATAAAGATATCGATGGTCTTTGAACTATAAGCAAACCTAACCTAGGTTTAAAGCCTGTACCTCTAAGGATATAGCCAAATGCATAATTCCCAATACCGGGTGGTCCCAGGAAACAAATGTTGAACGCTTGCTCACCCAAGTCATATCGGACAACCTTAGCATCTGTTCATTGGATACGCTGCGTTGGAATCCGAAGTCGAAAGCGGGGAAGAACTGGAGAATCGTTCGTAAGCGGGTAATAGTTATTGAATATTATAGTAAATTCACAAAATTATTAGCAGGAATATTGTCATATTTATAGAACTATTATTAAAATATAAGTAGTTTGAAAATTCAGGGGGATTAAAATTGAACTCAATGCCTTTTATCAGCTTGATATTTCAAGGAATCCCGGAGCAAATTGCTCTTACAGTGTTAGCTTTTACTATTGCGAATGCCAAAATGAAATGGCCTAAAATAGTTACTATTGGAACTTGTTTAGCAATAGCAGCCTATTTAGTAAGGAAGCTTCCTGTCCCTTTTGGTTTACATACTATCATTTTAATTATTTTATTATTTTTATTCTTAGTCTTTTGGGCTAAAGGAGACATTGCAATTTCCTTTTTAGGAAGTACGCTAGGCTTTTTGATACTTATTGGTTATGAATTAGTTTGTGTCTCAACGCTAATAAAAATATTTAATATTGATCCAGATACTCTAATGACGAATTTAATTCCCCGAATTTTAATATTTGAACCTCAAGTGATTCTATTGTTTTTAACCGCCTTTCTCTTGGAAAAATACAGAAAAAGAGGTTTTATAGGAAAACATGAATCTTTCTGATCTCAGTAACCAGATTTCAGACACCATTGTTATGGAGACGAAGTTGGATAATGAAAAAAAAGAAATATTGTCTTACGCTGTCGAGACGTTTATTCTATCTATCACTGGAACGCTTTTAGTCGTTCTAACTAGCTACATTTTCCATGTAATGATTCCTGCTTTAATTGCAACCTTCTTCGGCGGATCTCTAAGGAGATTATCAGGGGGGGCTCACTTCAATACTCCGTTCAAATGTTTGATGTCTGGAGCGATTATTTATACCTTTATTGGCTTCATTTCAGAACAAGCCATTAGGTTTGAATTAGTGCAGGTAAAATTTGGATTACCGTTCATTTTATTTTGTTTAATTACCGTTGGAATATTGGCTCCCGTCGATAGTCCCGGAAAACCCATCCGTTCAAAAAAACTACGAAGAACGCTTAAAATTCTGTCGATTATCTTTGTCTTGGTAGTTATGGTAGTTTTAAATTTTACCCAGTTAAACCTTCTAAAAGTGAGTTCACTTTTAGGGATCACTTATCAATGTATAACCTTGTTCCCGATTTTTAACAGAAAGGAGGTGGAACTATGAAGCGAGTAATATTTACATTCATAGCAGCGGGTCTTCTTTTGTTGGCTAACGTAACCTCAGTTTTTGCTTGTGGATGGCTTGGTTACCAACCCACAGCTCCAAAATCCTTACAAAAGTAAGTCCAATTTATAAGTTGCAATAGTATATTATACAAGGATTACAATTTAAAGCTGGGTTTATGACCCAGCTTTAAGTTGTAATCCTTACCCTTATCTAAGGAGCCTAAAGATGTTAAAAAATATAAAAACGATGTTAAATAAACAATCTGTAATTCAGAAAACCTTAACTAAAATAACAGTGATTTTATTTATTTTCATGATAATATTTGCCATATCTACAGAGAATCTATTTTGGAATAATGTAGAATTAAAACTCGAAAACCAGTCCTGGATGAGGGAATCGTCTATTGAACAAGATCTTAATAAAAATGCTCTTTTGATAAATAGGATTAAAAGAAAGGCCGATGAAAGTAAACAGGCAAAAATTAATGAGATAGATACAATATTAAGTCCTCTGCTAAAAAGTGACAACAAAGATCTTTCCGGTTACTATGATATTGATTTGGACACCAATTTTCCTTTAAATAATACTAAGTATGCCTCATTAAAAGAAATGGTTTTAGATCATCATACGAATACTTCATGGGGCGAGAATGGGGCAATATTTACTAAAAAACCTGTCTATATTAATGGTACATTGAACGGTTATGCCTGGTTATATCTTAAAGCCACAAATGTCCTTTTCGAGCCCTTTCAGATTTTAACACTTACAATTATTGCATTGCTTTTAGTATCTGCCTTAATCGTGAATTTAGTTCGCCGATATTTTAACGAGATACAATTTTATTTGGAAGAATTCACCGAGATGATAATCCAGAGACATGAAGCATCTACTGAAAATGAAGGAATTATCCAAAAACTTCCGGAACTGAAACCCTTGATGAATCAATTATCTTATTATACAGAAAATCTTAATCAAATGAACTCAGAATTGGAATTTGAGAGATTAAGAATAGAAAGAATATTAGAAGGGGTAACAGATGGATTTTTGACGTTTGATAATAATTGGCAGTGTACTTATATAAACAGGGTTGCCAAAGAACTATTTGATAATGAAAACATTTTAGGATTAAATTTATGGGAGGCTTGTCCTAGAATAGCAGCTACAAAAACAGAGCTTAAAATTAAACAGGCAATGATAGAGAGGAAATCTCTTCATTGGGAGGACGTAGGCTTTGGACAACTTCATCAATACTATGAATATCATGCATATCCATTCGAAGACGGATTAACCATCTTCTTTCAAAATGTTACCAGTATCAAAGAGCAACAAAATGAGTTAAACCGTTTACAAAGAGTTAACTTAATCGGCCAATTGGCGGCAGGAATCGGCCATGAAATTCGAAATCCACTAACTTCGGTAAGAGGGTTTCTTCAATTACTGAGTACAAAACCAAATTTTAAAGAACAGAGTGAGGTTTTGGAGTTGATGATTAGTGAAATTGATCGCGCAAACCTCATTATTACGGACTTCTTGTCGTTAGCAAAGGTTAACGTCGAACATGCAAAGTACCAAAATATTAATGATATTGTTTACAATTTATATCCTCTAATGCAGGCGGATGCTTTTAACAACAATAAAGAGGTGCGTCTAAATTTGAATGAAACTGAGAATATACTGCTTGATACAAATGAAATAAAACAACTTATCTTGAACATTGTTCGGAATGGACTGGAAGCTACTCATACTGGGGGGAGTGTAACCATCAGTACGCTGCAAGAACCTGCAAAAGTTGTTCTGGTAATTCGAGATGATGGACCAGGAATACCTCTTGAAATCCAGAAAAGAGTGGGGACTCCCTTTTTCACGACAAAAGATACTGGTACAGGTCTTGGTTTGGCAATTTCTCAAAGCATTGCGCAACGACATAATGCTTCGTTCGATTTTGAGACGGGAAAAAATGGAACCTCTTTTATTATAAAATTTCCCAAGCATGTTGGGTAAGATCAGCGTAACCGCCATCAATTTATAGGTGAAGAGCCTGAGGTTCGTATTTACCAGATAATTGATGGCTACATTGCTGCATTGGGGAGCTTGGTACGCAATGATGAGGGATATGATACATAACGTAATGGAGATCCAGCTCTCGTCCTCGGAGGTCATCTAGAGGAGAAAAGACGCTAAACAGGTATTCTTTCCCGTACCTTATCGGAAAAGCACAAAAGAGAGAGCACCAACTTTCTCGTTGGCGTAACTTTATTGTAAGTTTTCAAGGAAAATCTGTTTCCATGAACGCAGCATACAGGGACAGTTGTACTACTGAAGAAGAAATGAAATAGAATAAGAATATATCATCATAATATACGGCAAGAATAATTGATTGAAAGAATAGTCATTTTACGATATGATATGACTATATATATATCGAAAAGCGGTGATATCATGGAAGCAGCAATCAGACCGTCAGCAGATTTAAGGAATCATTATAGTGAAATTTCTAGGCAGTGCAGAGAATCAAGGGATGCAGTAATTATTACGGTAAATGGACGAGGAGATACAGCAGTTCTTGGATTGCAGGATTACTATCAGATGAAATCCGAACTGGAATTACTCAGAACACTTGCGGAAGCGGAAGACGATGTGAAACATGGAAGGGTAGCAGCAATTCAGGATTCGTTTGATGATCTTCGTGCATCTTTACTGGAAAGGTAGAATGGATGAAGTATAAAATCTTACGAACGGATAAAGCAGAGGAACAGCTCCGTGAACTCGTTTTTTATATTGCAGATGATTCAGGTAATGTTGATATTGCACTAGGCTATTTGGATAAGATTGAAACGGCAATCAATCGTCTTCAGGAGTTTCCAGAGTCGGGAAGTATTCCTAGATATTCGATTTTAAAAAAGCAAGGGTATAGAGTAATAATTGTCGAAGGACCTCTTGTGTTTTATAAGATAAACGAAGAGGCTGAGTTAGTTATTATATATGCCATCGTGGATGCTAGAAGAGAATATCGAAATTTAATATAAGAAGTATAATAGGTGCATTCAGACTAAAATCTGGATGCTTTTCTCTTATGCAAGAAAGATGGTAAAAACAAAAAAATATGACCGTCAAAAACTAATGGCCTTCGTGACTCAGGTACTGTCAATAATCTTTCGCAAATTTATTTCTGCTTGGCATCAATTTCTTGGTTATACTACCGTTGCCCCCCCCCCTTGTGTCAGAATAGTTGTCATAGACCTCCGAGAGAAGTATAGTGAGTTAACGGCACTCGGAGGAGGATAATAATGGCAAAGTATAGTGAGGAATTTAAGTATTCACTCATGATGAAGATGATGCCACCACAAAATCAAGCGGTAAGTGCTATTGCTTGAGAAACAGGATTATCGGAGGCTACCCTGCATCAATGGAGAAGACAAGCAAGAGCCAAAGGAATGGCGGTTCCAGGTTAAATTTGATGAAAATGCCAGTCAGTATGATGGTCAAAGAAAAAAGCGTATTCCCTGTTTCGATGATTTCTATTCTATAGCAATTTCACTGACCCGCATATTATAAGGCTAAATTAGGGATTACTGAATAACCTCGAAACCTGCATGGGAGTAGGAACTAAGGCCATTTTCGTGGTATAATAAAGCAAGATAAAGGATGAATATGGTCGAAAAACCTTGCAGATGGGGGACGAAAATGTACCGAAAACCTACAGGTCAAATTAGCTTACTCGAAGACTTCAGATTTTTTGCAGGCGGCAAACTTGATGCGAATAACCGTTGGGTCAAGATGGCCGATTTGATTCCCTGGAACGTTGTTGAAGAGCGATATGCTTCTCATTTCCCAAAGCATACTGGAAATGTTGCGAAACCAGTTCGTGTCGCATTGGGTGCCCTCATCATCAAAGAAAAGTGTGGATTTTCCGACGAAGAAACCGTCCAACAAATCATGGAAAACCCCTATTTGCAATACTTCATCGGGCTGGAGGAATTTCAAACCACTCCACCGTTCGATTCATCGAGTATGGTCCATTTTCGGAAACGCCTCGACGCTAAGGTAATTGCTGAACTGAACGAAGCCTTATGTAAGGGAGAAACAAAGACGGAAACTGAAGATCATAAAGATCAAAACACTCCCCCACCAAGTTCAGGTTGTACAGACGACAATCGTCGTGAAGATCAAGCAAGCAGTGAGCAACCACCCCAACAAAACCACGGAAAACTCATTTTGGATGCCACATGCACCCCGGCCGATGTGAAATATCCCACGGATTTTTCTCTACTAAATGACGCACGGGAAAAGTTAGAGGCCATGGTGGACACCTTGCATGAGAATCAAATAGGGAAAGAGCTCAAGCCAAGAACCTATCGACAAAAGGCACGTAAACTCTATCTGAAGTTAGAAAAGAATCGGAAACCCAGAAGTCGTGAAATCCGCAAGGCCATTCGGAAACAGCTGAGCTTCGTTACAAGAGACCTTCAGATCGTCTTGAAACTATCAGCCAAGTACCCAGAAGGACTCAGTAAACGGCAGCAAAAAGACTTAGAAACCATACAAACACTCTTTGAACAGCAAAAAACCATGTATGACAAACGAGTCCACACTATAGAAGAGCGTATCGTGAGCATTAGCCAACCGCATGTTCGCCCGATTGTGAGGGGTAAAAAAACAGCAGCCACAGAATTTGGAGCGAAAGTTGCCATAAGTATCGTCAACGGATTTGCTTGGATCGAGAAGTTGAGTTGGGAAGCCTTTAATGAGGGCACCACCCTGATTGATTCGGTAGAAACCTATAAGGAGCGCCATGGAAACTATCCTGAATCCGTGATTGCCGATAAAATATATCGGAACCGAGACAACCTGCAGTACTGCAAGTTACATGGCATTCGGCTTAACGGGCCCAAACTAGGTCGACCCTCGAAGGATAAAAAAGAGCATTTAGAACAAAGGCGGCTAGAGAAACAAGAGGCAGGCCTAAGAAATGCAGTCGAGGCGAAATTCGGTGAAGGAAAACGTCGTTATGGACTAGGTCGAATAATGGTACGTCTCAAAGAAACGAGTGAGACGGTCATTGGCTTACAGTTCATCATCATGAACCTGGGGAAGCGCCTCCGGGATCTTTTGTACCTTTTTTGGGAAACGCCTTTTTTCGAGTTGGGAGATTTTGTTTGTTGCCTAGAAACTAAAAATATGGGGACTGTTCAGTAATCCCTAAATTACAAACTAGTTGGGAAGGGTAACACACCTTTGTTGTTCTTACATGGTAATACTGCTTCTTCAAAGATGTTTACACCAAAAGTTAAATTCTAAGCCGAACGATTCCGGGTTGTTTTAATAGATTATCCTGGGCATGGCAAATCTGAAATGTTGCAGGAGTTTCCAGTGGATTATTGGCGTTATAATGCTAGGGTTGCCATTAAGTTATGTCAAACGTTAAACTTTAATAAAGTAAACCTAATCGGAACGAGTGGGGGAGCCATTGTCGCCTTAAACATGGCTTTATTAGAACCATTGCTTGTTGGCAAAATCATTGCAGATAGCTTTGGAGGCGATTCTCTAAATAGTGAAGATGTTGCTACTCTGAGAGACCAGCGTGAAGAAGCGAAGGGAAATTTACGTTCAATACTATTTTGGTTTCTGATGCACGGCCTTAGGTGGAAGAAAGTAGTAGATGCTGATACTAAAATGATCGAACAGTCTAGTTTATCCAGAAAGGGATACTATTGCGGTGATTTATCAGAAATAACCGTGCCAGTATTAATAACCGGAAGTCTTCAAGATGAATTGATTAGGGATATAGAATTTCGTCTGAAAACATTTTCCAATAAGTTGAGAAGTTCGAAATTGCTTTTCTACCCAACTGGTTCACATCCAGCTTTGTTAAGTAATAGCAGAGAATTTGACAAACTAGCTCTTGAGTTTTTAGAAACAGATACTTAAATCGTCAGATTGTTCCATGCTTTTAATGTATTAAAAGGACTGAGCTATCTAATTGGATAGCTTAGTCCTTTTAACGTTACTATTTTCAGGATACTTTCAGTTAATGTTCATTATAGATTCAGTATAATCATGGATAATACTAATAGGGTTATTAAATAATTGATAGGGTGTTAAACATAAGTTTCAAGGAGGCCAATGGAAAATGAAAAGAAAATTTATTATTCCGGTATGCATGTTAATTACATCTTCACTACTTTTTTTAAATGGTTGTGGAAGTGCGAAAAGCTCAAACAGCGCCATAGCTTCAGTCTCAACGTCAACTTCAGCATCTTCTGGAAACAATGGACCAAGCGGCCCAGGCGGGCAGCCAGGCGGAGCAGGAAATACTGCCGCTGTCACAGGAACTGCAACATATACCCAGAGTGGAAATTCTGCAACTAAGACCAATCAGACAATTACTGCAGCGAAGGCTAATGAGTCAGCCGTAAAGATTACTAACAAAGGTTCATATACTCTGACAGATTCAAAAATATCGACAACCGGCAACAGTTCTTCGATGGACAGCAGCAGTTTTTACGGCCTTAACGCCGCAGTTCTAGCTGAATCGGGCAGTAAAACAACAATTTCCAATACAACAATTACGACCAGCGGGTCAGGTGCTAACGGTGTCTTTGCAACTGGTACGGGTTCGACAGCTGACCTAACTGATGTAAAAATTAATTGCACCGCTACAGGGGCACATGGTGTGGACGCAACTTTAGGCGGAGTATTGAATCTTAAGAATGTTGATATCAGTACTGCAGGTAATGGTGCTTCTGCTGCCATTGCAACGGATAGGGGTGGTGGAACGATAAATGCTGCAGGTGGTACAGTTACCACAACCGGAACAAAGTCACCCGGCATTTATTCTACTGGCAACATCACGGTTTCCGATGCCGCCATTAAAACCGCTGCGTCAGAAGCCGTGGTTATTGAAGGCAAAAACTCTGCAGCAGTTATGAATTGTACAATTAGCTCTGCCAAGAATTGGGGTGTTTTTATATATCAAAGTTTTTCTGGTGATGCTGAAACTGGTACGGGCAATTTCACGATGAATGGCGGATCTATTACAGCGAATGAAGGCCCAATGTTCTATTCAACCAATACAGATGCAATCATTAATTTGAAAGGTGCAGTCATAAATGCTGCTTCAGGAACTCTTTTAAAAGCCGGTGCCGACCAATGGGGTACAAAGGGTTCAAATGGTGCAACTGTAACCCTAAATGCTGATAGTGAAAACCTTGCAGGAAATATTGTACTCGATAACATTAGCTCAGCTAAATTAAACTTCAAGAATTGCACAATCTTAAAAGGTGCCATAAATACAGGCAATACTGCCAAATCCATAACGGTTGACCTTGATAAAACAAGTACTTGGCAAGTTACAGGGACTTCTTATCTTTCGAGTTTGACGGATGATGATACGTCTCTAGCTAACATTGTCAGTAATGGTAACACCATATATTATGATTCAAGCGCTAGTGCTAATAGTTGGTTAGGCGGTAAAACAATTTCCTTGGCTGGTGGTGGTAAGCTTTGTCCGGTTACCAGTATGAAATAGGGCTGGAATGGTTTAAGAATGTTTTAAGTTTAAAAGATGAAAGAGATCTCCAAATACCATATTTTAATAAACTTTTCTTAGCGTCCAACTCACTAAAGATTGCTGTTAAATACAACAAAGTTAATTAGGATTAAATGTTTGAGTTTAAATTATATCCATAACTTTTCTAATGCTTTTAAGACATGGCTTTGCGGGGAATATAATCCAGGGCGTGTTAACATGCTCTGGGTTTTTACCTATATAGGTAAAAGCGGAAGACGCTGAACAACATTCTGCCTAGGTACAGTGGTATAATTGATTCAGATGAGATATAAGATACATCAATCCTGGCCTAAGGAGCGTTGATGACTGAACAGTGCTTTTTATTTCACTGTCCTATCTGGGGGATAGCATAACAATATGGAGGTGCCGACTGGACCACTACCTGCTGGTTTGTAAGGAATTCTATTTGTGCAGCTAAGTCTTCAGTGGATAATTATTGTAACCGAGCGGTAGTTCTTTGAAAGATGGGATATTGTGATGAAGACACATCAACCCACGTTGAGTGCGTGGTAAGTTTGGAAGACTCACAGATTAAGAATCCGCTATTCATGCGGGTTGTGTGGTTTTGGAATTTTCGGAATTAGATAAAAAACAGGCACAATGTTTTCAACCTACGTTCATGAAACATTGCGCCTGTTATATTTTACATAATATAGGTATAGAGGAAATAAATAGTTGTAGCGCGTGATGGGAAAGTGAGCGCAAGATGCTGGTGTTGAAGGTGGTGTGAAGTGAATACGAAACAGAGTTAGATAATGAGCGCATCGCGAAGTTGGATGAGGAAATTGAGAAACTCATCAAACAGGAACGGGCGCTTTTTTAAATAGAAGAAAAAGGTTATGCTGACCACAATCTAGTGAAATCTGAACACGAAGAACTGGTCAAAACCTTAACCCAACTTCAAACCGGACGATCTGATTGGATGGCCGAAATCAATGAGCGAGCCACTAGACTGGCAAGAACTCTGGAACTTGAGGGGATTATTGAAGCTCTTGGGAGCAACTTTATTGAATTTGATGATGATTCATATAGGAAGATAGTCCAGAAAATCGTGGTTAAGGAACGAACCAAATTATATTCCATCTAGAATATGGCCATGATTTTGAGGAAACGTACACCTTGAAGAGAGGCCATGAAATTACGGTTGCAGGCATGTAGGCAGAGGATGAAGAGTTATGAGACCGAGAGGGTATGGAGAGGCAGAACGAGAGGAGAGTTTACAATCTTTTTAGCATCCTTGAATTTGCATAATTCATACTTGAAGATATTTGTAAAATTTTTCGGGCCAATATTTGACGATTTGTGTTGTTGTTATATTGGGGGGGGAATAAAAAGGAAAATAACAAAGTTTGCAGAATAATGTAAATATAATTTGTCAATTAAGCTAAAATTGCTTTTAAGTGTTTTGCTTAGTTAAAAATGCCTTGTATTATCCAAGAAATTATTTGAATTATGCTCGTATGAAAAGTTATTATGACAGGTTGGGAAAACCACAAAGGAAATATTAAACATAAGAAAAACACCTTTTGGCTTTGAATTTTATCAAAAATAAAATAGATTGGTTAATAGTTTGTGACTCAGAATGGAGTAACTCATCAGAGGTTTCAATCTAACACTCCATAAAGCTATGTATTATATGTAAAATTATGCACGAAAAGATAGCGCACTACGATAACGGATACCTATTGGTTTAAAATGAAGAGAGCACCATCACCCATGACGAATTCAGATTCAAACAAACTATTTTGGATTAATTTTTGTCCGGGGATGCTAGCAGCTTCCATCAGATTGACAAAGAACACCGGAAATGACAACACAGCAGCTTTGAAAAGTGCTGGTGAATGGAATTGTTCACAGTATAGGGAGGCGGTTTTATGCCGATTAAAATTGCTATTTGTGACGACACGGCGGAGGATACCGAGTTGTTGTCAGGTGCTCTTTATACCTTCGACCCTTCCTTTGAGATTGTCATCTATACCAACGGAGAAACACTCATCGATGATTTCCGGGATTCCGGCCTCTCCGCCGACATCCTTTTTCTGGACATCTATATGCCCGGAATCGACGGTATAAAGACAGCGCAGAGTTTACGCGGCGAGCGAAAAGATCTCAAAATTATTTTCATTTCCTCGAGCAAGGAGCACTATCCACAGGCGTATGAGGTGTTCGCCTTCAATTATATCCTGAAGCCGTTGGAAAGAGAACGATTATACAGCGTGCTGGACCGCGCCATCGACGAGATCCGGAGGGAACACAGCCATAAAATCAGCTTCAGTTACAAATCGGCCGTGTACAGCGTGGACTGTCGCGATATCCTGTACATAGAAAGCAGGGACAAACTCCTACTGTTCCACTTGGCAGACGGAAGCACCGCGCAGTGCTACGGGAAACTGGACGTGATTGCTCAAGAGCTGCCGATGCAGTCCTTCATCCGCTGTCACCAGAGCTTTATCGTCAATACTTCTTACGTCACGGAAATGGCGGAAAATCACTTCCGTCTCGGACAGGTTGTAATCGGCATTTCCAAAAAGTATTTGAAGCCCTCCAAAGATCAATATTACGCCTGCTTATTTTCGCATATGGGCAGAGGACCATGGGGATGAAGGAAGCAAAGCATACGAAAGCCCACCTGATTGCGGGGCTGATCTTCGTGATCCTGTTCAGCCACCTGCCGGTCATTTATACTTTGTTTTATCATAACCTAACCGGCGCTCCCACCGCGTCAGGCGGAAACATTAATCTAACGGGGCGTTCTCCCGCCCGGAAAATCGTTCTGGACGGGAAGTGGGAATTTTATTGGAACCGTCTGATTACCGGCGAACCAGAGCAGGCTGACAAGCCGAATTTTCTCATCAGGGTGCCGGATTATTGGTCGAAGTACAAAATCAATGGAAAGTGGCTGCCCGCGAGCGGCTTCGCAAGCTATCGCCTTACGCTGCAAGGGCTTGACTATCCCCGTCCCGTCACGATTTACCTGCCGGATTTCGGCAGCGCCTACCGCGTCTTTATCGATGGCATGCCGGCCGCGGAAAGCGGTATCCTGTCAAAGGACACCCGAAAAATAGTTACGGTTCCCGAGGCGAAACTCTACCCTGTGACGCTGTCTGCGGGAGAAACGCACGAGGTGGTTATCGAAGCGGCGAGCACGCGGTTTTCCGGACTGTACATGGCCCCTGTTCTCGAGGATTATGGACGTGCCATCCAGGAACAAAGCGCCCGGGACAATATCCGGTTTATTCTGTTCGGAACGGTGCTGTTTTCCTTTTTCGTTCTGAGCGTTATCTACAGGCTGTCCTTCCGCAAAGGAATACGCTCCGCCTGGCTGCCGGCGATGATCGTCTTCGTGCTTTTGCGCCTGATGCTGACCACGGAGTTTTACAGCTTCTGGCAGAAAACCGTCTTTTTCAATCTCTCCTATGAAGCCACCAACGGGCTGATGTTTTTTGCCACCTTCGCGCTCAAATTCCTGCTCATTTTTCTGGTTCAGGAGCAATTCGGGATCGCTTTTTCTCGCAAGGAGAAGGGGTTCTTTTTCCTTTACTATACAACAATCTACCTCATGTATCTGTTCATCCCGCACGGGGTATACAACCGGCATCTGACGATTGTGCTGCCCGTCGCCACCTTTGCTTTGGAGTTCTACTCCTTTTTTAAGGTCTACTTCGGCCGGCAGCAATTGAAAAAATACGGCTTGCTGATTTACTGGGGCGTTGTCATGGCCATTTCCGGACTGATCATGGACTGCTATTATATCAACGGCAACATGTATCCCAATGTGTCACTGGCGCTGATCGTTTTGCTTTCGGCCTACCTGATGATCCTCAGCCTGGCTTACGCCTTGCGTACTGCGGACGTCTACAACGATTTGGCCTTGTCTTCTTCCCGGCTGGCGCTGGCCAAGAGCCAGATTGCCATGCAGAAGGAATATTATGACACCTTAAGCGGGCAGATGAACGAGATCCGCGCGATCCGGCATGACTTGCGCCATTTTGTCGGCGTGATCAGGGGGCTGGCCGGGGAAGGGCGCTATACCGAACTGGAACGGTTTGTGAGCGAATATGCGGAAAAGAGCGAAACCGATCCGCTTCCGGTCTTTTGCGAAAATGTCGTGGCGAATTCCATTTTGGGATATTACTCCTTGAAGGCCAGGGAAGTTGGCATTCCGTTTCACTGCGCCTGCAGCATTCCAAGCCGTCTTGCCATGAGCGACAGCGATCTTTGTGTCGTTTTGGGCAATGCCTTGGAAAACGCCATCGAGGCGTGCGGGAATCTGGACAATCCGGGGGCGCGGTTCCTAGCGGCGGAGGCGCGAACTGTCAACAGCCAGTTGCTTTTAAAAATCGAGAATGCCTATAACGGCAGCCTGAACATCCAGGATAGGGGCTATCGCTCAACCAAAAGCGGAGAATTTCACGGGATGGGCCTGCAGAATATCAAAAAGGTCGTGGAAGCCTGCGGGGGATTCGTCAAAACTCAACACAGCGGGAAGGTTTTCACTCTGATGGCCGCGTTTCCCAATCCCTGCGCCGCGGAGGAAAGCCGGAGCGTGAGTTCGCCGGATTCATCCTTTCGCTCATCATAAATCATGAATTCTTTACCCTGCAAAATGTTCCGCAGGGTCTTTCAATACCAATTTCGGCGAAAAAGGGGGTCAAATTCGCCATGTCCATGATGCCAGCTCTTTTCTATGTATAATAAAAAAGGGTGATCGGAATGCATTATCAGCTTTATCCGCAAACAAACCAGACCCGGATTTTCACGGAGAAAAACAGCCGAAGCAAAATTCCCTATTGTACCGCAAGAAAGATGAGGGAGCTGTATCCGGACGAAGACTTTGTCATTATCGGAGAAATCGGGAACTTTGCGGAGGTGTTTGGCGGTCAGGATGTGCTTCTGACAGGCTCAGGCAAAGCGATCCCCATATTCCCGAGGGGGAGCCTGATGAAACCTTTGGAGTGGATCGCGGGCTATGTTGCGGTGGGGGAGAATACCTATGTCGCTGCGGTCAGGAGTATAATCCCCACTTTCCTCCGCTGCCGGAAGTGAAGGTTGTCACATACCTGTTATAAAAATCAATAGCATATTATTACAAATGCCCGAAAGCTCCCTGTAGCATGCTTTTAGGTCTAATGACTCTTTCTATGTAAAGTCACGAGAACATGAACCATCGAAATAATAACAATGAAGCCAAGGGGTGAGGTTTAAGTGCGTTCGCCGCCAAATAAGGAAATAGCGAAATGACGTACAAGAAATGCGTTGAATGCAATATCGCAGCTGGATATCAACCCTATGATCATGGGCGCAAGTCAGTTTTTTTTTAAGTACGGGTAACAAGCTATGGAAAGCTTTCCAATGAAAATTAAAAACGGAGGCGTGAAGATGAGGAACAAATATGCAGCCTTAGCCATGGTGGTGGCATTGTGTTTTTTAACGTTTTTGCCGGGTTATACCACTACCGCTATGGCGAATACGAATCCCTATACCTATGATATTTCCCAAGGGAATATCCAGATATCTGCAGGTACGAATTTCGGTATTAAAGTATCCTGTGGCAGCGGACAGCCTGTAGATAATATTACAACTAGTCAGGCAATCACCATAACAGACAGCAGTCCAAGCACCCCAACCGCAAATTATGTGACGGTAGGCGCAAACCTTGGCACATTAAATATCACCATGGAAAATGTCAACATCAACACCAGCAGTGCATGTCCGTTTTTGATCAATAACGGAACGACGGTAGACTTAACTCTAATTGGCTCCAATACCCTGAATGCCGGCTCTAGCTATAACGCGGGACTTGGCGTGCCTTCATACGCCACCCTCAACATAACCGCTGACAGTACTGGTTCCCTTGTGGCGACAGGCGGCAGCGGCAGCAATGGCGGCGGCAGCGGCATTGGCGGCGTCAGCGGCGGCAGCGGCATCAACGGCGGCAGCGGCGGCACTGTGACCATCAACGGCGGCACGGTTACTGCAACAGGCGGTGGCGGCGGCAGCGGCTTCGGCAGAGGCAGTGGCAGCGGCATCGGCGGCGGCAGCGGCTTCGTCGGCGGTAGCGGCGGCACTGTGACCATCAACGGTGGCATGGTTACTGCAACAGGCGGTGGTGGCGGCGGCGGCAGCGGCATCGGCGGCGGCGGCAGCTATGACAACTACATTGTCGGCGGTAGCGGCGGCACTGTGACCATCAACGGCGGCACGGTTACTGCAACAGGCGGCAGCAGCGGCGGCACTACCGGTGGCGGTAGCGGCATTGGCGGCGGCGGTGGCGGCTCAATCGACCCCGGCACCGGCATCGGCGGCAGCGGCGGCACTGTGACTATCAACGGCGGCACGGTTACTGCAACAGGCGGCGACGGCATTTACTTCAACGGCAGCGGCAGCGGCATTGGTGGCGGCGGTGGCAGCGGCAGCGGCGGCAGCGGCGGCAATGTGACCATCAACGGCGGCACGGTTACTGCAACAGGCGGCATTGGCGGAAGCGGCAGTGGCAGCGGCATCGGCGGCGGCAGCGGCGGCAGCGGCGGCACGTCGACCATTAACGGCGGGTCTGTAAAGGCAAGCTCAATCCAGCCCACCGTGTATAACAGCAGCAATAACCAAGAATATCTTGTCACAATATCGGGTCTGCCGGCTTCTGCCGGCATGTCGTATTCAGTCAACGGAGGAAGTTCTTTTTCCTGCTCGACAGATGCAAGCGGCAGCCTCTATCTGTGGCTGCCACAGACGACAGGCTCCGCGGACACCGTTTTAATGACAACCAGCGGTACCCGATATTTAGCCTCCGGCGCGGTCTCAGCTACAAGTGCCAATAATTTCACAGCGAAGGTACTTCCGGCAGCAACGACCAATACGGCAACAAATGTAACAAGCAGCGGCGCCACATTGAACGGGACAATCAACGCCCATGGAGACAGTACGACCGTAACCTTTGACTACGGCACTTCAACGAGCTATGGAAGCACAGCACCAGCCGGCCAAAGCCCGGTGACAGGTTCAGCCGATACACCTGTGAGTGCTGCTATTACAGGTCTGCAACCGAATATGACCTATCATTACAGAGTAGAAGGAGTCAATTCAGGAGGGACGACAGACGGCTCAGACGAAACATTTACCACCGATGTAGTGCCGATATCAGACTTTGCAACTACGGCAAAGACCTCCAGCACAGTGACATTCACCTGGACGGCAGCCAGCGGGGCGACAGGTGTTATCATCCAGCAGTCGCCGAGCGGAGCCAACACCTGGACGACGGCAAGCACAACTTCAGGGGCGATAGCCGTTGATGCGACGACAGCCACAGTAACAGGTCTTAGTCCAGCGACCGGCTATGACTTCAGGTTGTTGGTGACCGGGGGAGCAAACGCGGGGAACTCCAATTCAGTCACTGTAACCACTGATCCGGCCCCGGTAGTTCCTACTACCTACAGCGTGACCATCGGAAGTCTGACTGGGGGAAGTATTACGGCTAACCCAACTTCAGCAACTTCAGGAACAGCTATTAACTTGACGATAACCCCGAATGCCGGAATGAAGTTAACACCGGGGACACTAAAGTATAATGACGGAACAACAGATTACCCGATCAGCGGCACGAGCTTCACGATGCCGGCGGCCAGTGTGACGGTCTCCGCCCAGTTTGAGCAGATTCCAGCAAACAGTTATACGGTGAGTATCGGAAGTCTGACTGGGGGAAGTATTACGGCTAACCCAACTTCAGCAACTTCAGGAACAGCTATTAACTTGACGATAACCCCGAATGCTGGAATGAAGTTAACACCGGGGACACTAAAGTATAATGACGGAACAACGGATTACCCGATCAGCGGCACGAGCTTCACGATGCCGGCGGCCAGTGTCATTATATCGGCAGTGTTTGAAGCGGAACCTGATTCTACACACGAAGGGGGTGGAGGAGGTTTCTCCGGAGGTGGAAGCACATCCGGCGGAGGAACGACCATAACTGGCAATGTCATCAATGGCACGACCGGTACAGTTGTTTCCAATCTGACAGGAACCGTAACGACAGATAGTAACGGAAATTATACCGTTTCCATGAAGGCGGCTCAAACTGTAACCTTTCAACAACCTGACGGAACATCGAGCTCTTTAAGTGATCTTTCTAAAGTAAGCTACGTATCAATAGGGGGTTCGTCGGTAACCGTTTCAGCTGATGGGACTATCAATCTTCAGAACCTGGCCAAAGGAACGGACAATCAATATAAGATCACCTACGATTTAGGCAACGGACAAACGCTTACGCTTGGAACTCTGGAAGTCATCGTTTCGAAGGATGGAACTGTCAGTTTAAAATGCTCCTTAATTGATCCCTATGGCATCATTACGGATGCGGCGACGGGCAAACCCATTGTCGGAGCAAAGGTTACCTTGTATTATGCCAATACGGAACGAAACAAGACCAATGGCAAAACCCCGGATACCGTCGTATCCTTACCGGGTATTGACGGATTTAAGCCCAACAATAATCAAGATCCGCAGACCAGTGATGCGTATGGAGCCTATGGCTTCATGGTCTTCCCAACGACAGATTACTACCTCGTGGCCACCAAGGATGGATATAACCAATATACAAGCCCGACAATCTCTGTGGAACAGGATATCGTCAAATGGAATTTCAAAATGAATCAAACCAGCTTAGGAGTCATAAGACTTGCAGGCATGAGCCAAGTTGATACTGCATTGGCCATTGCTAATGCAAACTACACTGGGAAGCTCTCTAATGTTGTACTAGCCACGGCAGAGAACTATCCTGATGCCTTAGCCGGAAGTGTCCTAGCCTACAAGCTGAATGCACCTATATTATTAGTGGGAAGTTCAGATGCTGACCAGGAAAAGGTATTGGACTACATGAAGTCAAATCTTGACCCGGCAGGAACAGTCTATATCATAGGAGGCACGGCGGTCGTCAGCAGTGCCATGGAAGGTAAAGTAACAGCGAGTGGTTTCGCCGATATCACCAGATTAGGTGGAAATGACAGATATGATACTTGCGTTAAAATTGCAGATCAATTACAGGTCAAGAACGGAACACCCATTGTACTGGCCTATGGAGAAAACTATCCGGACGCTCTGTCCATCAGCAGTATTGCAGCGGAAATGCAGTATCCCATACTCCTAGTCCAAAAAGACGGACTCAGTGATGCCGTCAAAAATGAAATAGCCACTATTAAACCCAGCAAAGTTTATATTATCGGAGGAGAAGGGGTTATCAGCTCGGCGGTGGAAAGTCAGGTAGACCAGATCACCTCATTAGACAAAACAAATATCGTAAGAATTGCTGGACAGGACCGCTACGATACCTCCCTGGCCGTGGGCCAATACTTTAACTTGGCAAGGCAAAGCGTTTGTATCGCTACAGGCAACAACTTTCCGGATGCCTTAGCTGGAAGTGTCTATGCAGCTAACCACAACACCTCGATTATTCTGGCAGACGGAAGTCTTTCCGATCAAGTTGTGAATTATCTGAAAGGAAAAAAACTGATCGGGGCGACTATATTTGGGGGAGAGGCCGTCGTGAGTAAAGAGATTGAACAGCAGCTTGGTCAGTTGATAGGGAAATATTTTTAACTCAGAAAACCGTTTAATCTTAACTTGACTTTTAGTGAGATTTTGGTAAACTCAGAATTATAAATTAATATTTGCTTTTAGGTGCCCCAATAAGGGGAGAATAGGGAAACCGGTGAAAACCCGGTACGGACCCACCACTGTAGAGACGAGTCCTCGCTAATCCACTGGCATATGCTGGGAAGGAGCGTTAAGGGCGATTGAGTCTGAGTCAGGAGACCTGCCTAAGAGAGAGGCTATCGACTATAGAATAGCGGCGGCGATGACGGCAAAGTCCCGACCACAACTAACAATTGTGGCGGGACTTTATTTTTTAACAAAATTTAGGGAGGAGTTTAAAGATGACTACACTGAAGAAAATTCATGGCCTTGACAATCTCAAAAAAGCGGATATCCAACAACTTGAGGCTGCTTTACAAGAGCTTACGAATGGAATTGAAAAACTCGATCAAGAGTCTATCTCAGGCATGCAAAAACGACTGGATGCTAAGATAAAGCCTCTTAGGAGTTTAGGTGTCTTGGAGGATATTTCCCAACAACTTGCAGGAATCCAACGCACTTCTCAACCGGAAATCAAGGGAAAAGCAGTACTTCTTATGGCCGGAGATCATGGAGTTGTAGCTGAAGGAGTCAGTGCTGCCCCTCAAGAAATTACTGCACAAATGTTCTATTCTTACTTAAATGGCGAGGCAGGTATCAATGTCCTTGCTCGAAATAGCGGAGCTAAAGTTATCTGTACCGACATAGGCATTGCCTTACCCTTAGATCCCCCTGAACTTATGGCCAACCGTGTCAAAAACGGAACAGGAAATATAGCCCATGGCCCGGCAATGACAAAGCAAGAGGCTCTTCTCGCTCTTCTCACCGGTGCAAAAGTTGCTGCAGAGGCAATTGACTCTGGAATCAATTTATTGGCAACAGGTGAAGTTGGTATCGGCAATACAACTCCCAGCGCTGCTTTAATTTCAGCTTTTACAGGCCATACGGTTGAGGAAGTTACAGGGCGCGGCACTGGATTAAAGGATGACGCCTTAAAGCATAAACAAGATGTAATCAAGCTGGCGATTCGGGTAAATGAGCCTGACCTTGCTGACCCTCTCGATACCCTTGCCAAAATCGGTGGATTGGAAATTGCTGCACTGGCAGGTGCAATCCTGGAAGCGGCCTACCAGCATGTACCCATTATTCTCGACGGTATTATCTCAACTGCTGCCGCACTTACAGCAGCTCAGATTGCTCCTCTCTCAGCTCTCTATATGATTTCTTCCCACAATTCAGAAGAACAAGGTCACCGGATAGCCCTCAAGCAACTTGGCCTCAAACCGAGGCTTGATTTTAACATGAGATTAGGTGAAGGTACAGGAGCTGCTCTCATGTTTCCGATGGTTGAAGCTGCTCTCAAGATCGCCGATGAAATGGCCACCTTCGAATCAGCAGGTGTAAGTACAGGAGACTTTTAATCATAAACCACAGAAATGCCGACTACGCACAGTTAAATACGATTTTATAGGTGCCCCAATACAGGGAGAATAGGGAAACCGATGAAAATTCGGTACGGACCCACCACTGTAATTAGACGATGAAAATGTACATATGCCACTGGGAGACTGGGAAGGCGTACCTTGGAGTCTATAAGTCAGAAGACCTGCCTATAGAATTATGCAAAGAGGACAATGGTAAAGTTCTAGCTTATTAAGCTGGAACTTTTTTGTACTATCAGATCTTAGTTCAAAATTACAGGAGATTGCCATGAATGTCATAGCAAAAATTAAAATTGATAAACTCAAGTTTCCGAATAATGAGAGTCTGGTCCTTAAAAACATTAATTTGGAAATTAATCAAGGAGATTTCATTGTCATTACCGGGGGGGTGGCCTCGGGAAAATCAGCATTATTGCACGTCATGACGGGTGCGATTCCTCATTACCATAACGCGGAATTATCCGGAACGGTAACAATTATGGGACAAGACATTAAAGAAATGCCTCTCAATAGAATGTCGGATTATATGGGATTCATGATGCAGGAACCCAATAATCAGATTATTAGTTTGAATGTCTACGAGAACGTTGCCTTCGGACTCGAAAATCAAGAACTTCCTTGTGACCAAATTGATCAGGTTGTTAAAAACACGCTGGAGTTTGTGGGTTTGGGGGGTTACGAAAAGAGACAAACTTCGTCTCTTTCAGGTGGTCAGGCCCAACGCATTGTTTTAGCAGGGGTATTAGCACTCAAAGTTCCGATTTTAATTCTTGATCAACCGACTGCTGAACTGGACCCACAAGGCCGTCAGGAGATCTATAAGCGGCTTGGAGAGTTAAATCAAACCCAAAATCTTACGATAGTCTTAGTTATGGACCGAATTGAAGAAGTGCTTAACTACGCTAACAGAGTTTTGATTCTTAAAGACGGTGAAATTATAAAGGAATACTCGCCCAGGGAATATTACTGGGACCAAATCAAGTACCGAAAAAAAATGCTCAGAACTGGCAGGCATTTCTTTCTTAACAGTAATAAACCCAAGGAGAGCATAGCTAAAATCAGTGATGTTTCCTATCAATATAATAATCAACTACCGGGTTGTGAAGATATTAATTTAGAAGTTTTTAAAGGTGATTTTGTGTCAGTTGTCGGTTTGAATGGTTCAGGAAAATCAACCTTGGCGAAATTACTGATTGGTTTGCTGAAGCCTGCCAAGGGTGAAATTCACTTGTTTGATCAGAAAATCGCTAAGAGGAACCTGAGAAAGATTTTGGCTCGTGTCGGATTTTTATTTCAAAACCCAGACCATCAGATCTTTGCAAGCACATTGGAGGAAGAGGTGGGTTTTTCCTTAAAGTTAAGAGGTGAACGAAATGACTTTCTCAATCAGAAAATTGATGAATGTTTGCAATTCGTAGGACTGGCGGAATACAAGGAAATGCATCCCCAGCGTCTAAGCCGTGGTCAGCGTCAACTTTTGGCATTAGCATCGATACTTGCCGGAGAGCCGGAGTTCATTATTGCTGATGAACCTACCTCCGGACTGGATGAGAACCAAGGTTACATGATTATGGAGAAACTCTACGACTTATCGAACAACGGCAAAACCATTCTGTTGATTACCCATGATCTGGCCATGGCCAAAGACTATTCAAACCGCTTAGTTGCCCTATATAAGCATCGCATCAGGCTGGATATTGAGACAAAAGACATAGAGCGACATCGTGAGGAACTGAAGGCGATTGGTCTGGATTTCCCAAACAGTGTTACTTTCAAGGAGGGTTATGATGACACGGGCACTTCCGAAGTTTGATCCCCGCACTAAGCTTGTCTGGTATATTTTGATGATTTACTTTGCACTGCTCAGTCAAACTGCTGCTCAATTAGGAATTACGTTACTGGTGTGTATTACGTCCTCGTTAATTCTAAGTGGTTCATTTAAACACTCTAAGGCTATGGTAATCATCCTTTTGCTTTTGGGACTTCAGATCTTGATTATTCAGTTACTGTTTTGCCGGGAGGGTACTTTGATCTATCAATGGGGCATCTTGAAAATCTACAGTGATGCTCTGCCGCTGGCGATTACCGGCATACTGAAAGCGACCCTGATTTTCTATACCAGTCTGCAGTTCTTTACCTCCGCCTCAGCTCAAGACTTTACCCTGATGCTTGTGAAATTTAAAATTCCCTATCGTTTTGCCATGCTGGTGGGACTGGGCGCCCGTTTTTTACCCCTTATGAAAGAAGAATATCAGTCGATCATCGACAGCCAGCGAACCCGGGGCCTTAAAATGGATAGCGTTTGGGATGACCTGAAAGCAATTATTCCAACCTTCCTGCCTTTTTTATATCGTGCCGTTCGTCGTTCAACGGAAATAGCCTTAGCTATGGAGTTAAGAGGTTACGGGCGGAGCAAAAAGCGAACGTTTTCATCCGATATAGCTTTGAAGTCTCACGATGTTGTCTTAATTGCCTCGATGTTCTTGGTAATAAGCCTCAGCATAACAACAAGGCTGTTGCCATTAATATAAATACCATAATTAATGATTTAGGAGGAAAATAAAGTGAAAGAAAAATTGTTCAGGACTGACACCAAAGCACTTGTAGGAGCTGTCATTATCGGGATTGTATTTGTGATCATGGAGCAGATAACGGGTCGGATCGACGGTATTTTAGATCCCACTCTCTTACTGCTTAATGGTACATGTTGGGCATTTTTTACAGGCCTTATCGTTTTAATGTACAAACAACCGGCGGGTATTATCGCAGGTTTAGTGGAAGCTATTGTAGCCATGGCAACAGCTTATTCCCCTTTAGCCTTTTTCTTCATTTTTGCCAATACTATCGGTTCCATTGTTTACTCTTTGATTGCTCTTAAGTTATCGATGACAAAATTAAGCCATCACCTCCTAGCTATGTTGGGCTGTAATGTTATTGGCAACTTATGTGTTACCATCGGCTTGATTTATGTTATCCATCTTGATTGGAAAATTGCCCTTTTGTCTTCTGCTCTGACAGCTTTAGTCGGAACTATCGTAGCAGGAAGCCTAACGAAGAGTGTTTATGGTTCTTTACAGAAATCAGCACTACTCTAAAAGCAATTTGCAGTAGATCTTCAATGGGAAATAGGCCAAAGCTACTAAAGGAGGCATATTCGTTGGAACAGGATTTGAGAGGGTTCATTGAACGCGTTAAATCTCAGAATCCGTCGGAGGTTATCCGCGTTCAAGAGGAGATAGACCCTAAGTATGAAATAAGTACGTTAATCATGGAACTGGAGAAAGCCCGCCGCTGCCCGTTAACGATTTTTGATAACATAAAAGGTCATGCTATTTCTGTGGTTGCCAATGTCCTGGCTCCTCGTGACCGTCTGGCTTTGGCGCTGGAGGTTGCACCTCATGATCTGGCAGCAGAATATTCCAAACGTATTAATCAGCGTATTGACCCTGTGGAGGTCGATGAAGCACCTTTCCGGGAGAATGTCTTGATTGGTTCCGAGGCAGACCTTTTTAAATTGCCAATTTTAACTCACTTTCCAATTGATGCCGGCCCTTATATCACTGCGGGCCTGGTCATTGCCAAAGATCCGGAAACAGGCGTAGAAACCGCCGGATATCATCGGATGCAGCTAAAAGGGAAGGATAAATTAGGGATAAGTCTTCATTCCCGTCAACGTCTTTGGGAGTATTTCCGTCGTTCGGAAGAACTGGGGAAATCTCTCGAAGCAGCGGTAGTTCTGGGCATTCATCCCAACATATCGATGGGTTCGATGGCCTTAGTCCCTTATCATCTCGGAAAATATGCGGCGATGGGAGGATTATTCGGTGCTCCGTTGGAAGTCGCCCGCTGCAAAACAATCGATCTGATGGTTCCTGCATTCGCTGAGATAGTCATTGAGGGAGAAATTGTCGCTGGAGAGCGGGAATCTGAAGGGCCATTTGCAGAATTTACGAATTATGCTTGTTATCGCAGTACGGAAAATGTTTTCCGGGTAAAGGCAATCCAATACCGAACGAAACCTCTCTTTCAAGACATAACACCGGGAATGAGTTCTGAACATATTACCATTGTTGCGGTCCAAAGAGAAGGGGATGTCTTAAATGCACTGAACAGAACTCTTCCTAATGTCAAGAATGTCCATGCTCCGGTTTCGGCCTGTGGCTTATTTCACTGCTATATTTCCCTGAAAAAGATTGCCGAGGGGCAAGCCCAGCAAGCAATTTTTACGGCCTTTTCGGTTGATCATAATCTGAAAATGGTGGTGGTTGTGGATGAGGATGTGGATGTCTTTGATGAACGGCAGGTTCTCTGGGCCATGGCTACCCGACTGCAAGCCGATCGGGGCGTGACGATTGTACCGCAGCATATGGGTATGGGCTGTACCCTTGATCCGTCATCCGATGAGTTAAGCCGTACTTCAAAAATGGGTATAGATGCGACGAAACCTCTCTCAGGGTTTGCACCGACCGTTGAAATGTCAGCAGAAGTTCAAAAACAGATTCGTAGGTTCATGGGATCTTTTGGTTTATAGAGGAGGCAAGGAATGTACGAAATCGCTGTAGACATCGGAGGAACATTTGCTGATTTTGTTGCGAGGGACAAACAAGGGCGCGCGTTGACAGTAAAGATTCCTTCTAAGCGGGAAGACCCAGAAGAAACCATAATCTCAGGATTAAGAGACTTGGCTCAAAAATCAGGCCTGAAACTCAAAGAATTCATGCCGCAAATTGATAAATTTGTTCATGGTACAACTGTGGGAATTAACGCGTTACTTCAGGGACAGGGAGCAAAAACGGCTTTGATTACTACCGAAGGTTTTCGCGATGCCTTAGAATTACGGCGCTCTCAACTGTCGGAACAATGGGATTTCGGACTGCCATTACCTCCCGTTTTAGTTCCTAGGTATCTGCGGATTGGTTTGCGGGAGAGGATGGATTATCGAGGAGTGCCGCTAATCAGTATTGATCAAGCGCAAATAGCCGAAATCGCTGAGTTTTTAGTACAAGAAAAGGTAGAATCTGTCGCCGTATGTTTGCTGTTCGCCTGCCGAAATCCTACGCATGAAAAAGAGTTTAAGTATTTATTACAGGCTCTCCTGCCCAACGTTTTTATATCGTTGTCATCAGAACTTTCCTCACAAGTGGGGGAATATGAACGAACCTCTACAACAGTCTTAAATGCTCGGCTCAGCCCGTTGTTAAGCAATTATTTACTGGAAATAAGCAATCATCTGCAGGATTTCGGTCTAAAAGTACCTATATCAATCGCCCAGAATAATGGTGGTCTGACAGATCTAGTCCAAGCAAGAAAGAAAGCAGTTACTACCCTTTTTTCCGGTCCGGCCGGAGGAGTAAAAGGGGGATGGGCCTTAGCTCATGAGTTATCACTTTCAGAATTAGTCGTAACAGATATGGGGGGAACTAGCTTCGATGTTTCCCTCATCCGCCTGGGCAAGATGGAAGTAACACCTCAGTCAGAGGTTGCCGGATACCCGCTCCAATTACCGATGTTAGATATTCATACTGTAGGTGCGGGCGGGGGAAGTGTTGCTTGGCTGGATCATGGTGGGATGCTGCGAGTTGGACCTCATTCTGCAGGGGCTAATCCAGGACCGGCTTGTTATGGCTTAGGAGGGGCAGAACCGACGATTACTGATGCTGCTCTCGTGATGGGTTTAATTGATGCTCATGATTTCTTGGGTGGACGAATGATATTAGATGTGGAGCAAGCCTTTAAGGCCATTGAAACAAAAATTGCCCATCCCTTAGGGTTATCTGTCCCTGAAGCAGCCTACGCAATTTATAAGGTAGCCCTCTCGCTGATGATTGATGCGGTCTATCTCATGACTGTCAAAAAAGGATATGATCCCCGTTTATTCTCCTTGGCAGCAGTAGGAGGTGCTCTGCCCTTGTTTGCAACAGCTTTGGCATCTGGAATTGGCATAAACAAGGTCGTGGTCCCCGAAATGGCTCCGGTTTTTTGTGCTCAAGGGTTACATTATGCTCCTTTTCAAGTTGAGGTATCGAGTACCGTCTTCGAACCTTTAGGTGAAAGCGTTAACTCGAATTTGCAGCAAACGCTGCTACAACTTAAGGATCAGGCGGATCAGGAAATGTCTCGGCTAGGTATTACTGAGGATCAGCGTAGTTATGTTTGGTCAGCAGATTTAAAATATCCTGATCAACACCATGAAATCAGTATCGAATTGCCTTGCGACGTAGCGGACTTTCCGCTTTGGCAGCAGTTGGGTCAGGAATTCCACGCCCAACATCAAAGGCTTTACGGTTATTGTCAGACTGAGAAATCATTAACACTGGTTAATGTAAAACTGCTCGTTAAAGAGAAGGAAAAAATTCCTTCGGACCAAACAGAGCATTATACAATTCTGGAAACGCCAGACGATGGCATGTGTTCATTATATCTAAACGGGAAGTTTCAAACGCTCAAGAGTTATCGGTGGAAAAATTTGAAGCCAGGAATGTGCTTAAAGGGACCCGCAGTCATTAAAAAAGAGTACACCACTGTTTTATTAGAGTACAATTGTCAGGCATACATCGATCAGTTCGGAAACTTGTTAATCTATTTAGGAAGGGATGCTCTAAATGAATGCCAAAGTGGATGAGGTTATTGAGCGTTCTGTAATAGCGAATCGCTTGGATACGATCACCAAAGAAATGGGCTGCGCGTTGGAAAAGTCATCCAGATCCCCGATTTTTGCCGAGGCATGCGATTTTGCCTGTGGTATATGCAACGGAAAAGGAGAGTTAGTTTCCCAGATCAATGGTATCCCAATTTTAGCCGCGGCAGGAACTTTTAGCGTTCAGGAAGTCATTAAGAAGTACTCTGGCCAGATTCATGATGGCGACGTTTTTATCATCAATGATCCTTATCAAGGTGGAAATCATCTGCCGGATATAGGAATTATTACACCGTTATTTGAAAATGGAGAGATTCTCTTCTATTGTGTCAGCAGGGCTCACCATGGAGATATCGGAGGTTCTGTCGCCGGTAGTTATAATCCTAAAGCAACTGAGATTTACCAGGAAGGTTTACGTATACCCCCCATCAAATTAATAAGTCGGGGCCGGATAATCCCTGAGGTTCAAGAGTTGATCCTGCGCAATGTCAGAAATCCGCAAATGCTACAAAGTGATTTGTGGTCGCAAATTGGTGCTAACAATATTGGAATTGCTCGTCTAAGAGAATTATTGAACCACTACTCTGCGTACCGAATCAAAGAAACAGTGGAATACCTTTTAAATCATGCGGAAGAACTCACGCTCCAAGCTATAAAACGAATCCCAGATGGAGAATATACCGGCGAAGAATGGGTAGACGACGACGGCTTTCAAGCTAATCCGATCAAAATCAGGGTTACAGTGAAGGTTCTAGAGGAAAAGATGACTCTCGACTTTTCCGGCACCGATTCACAAGTCCTGGGCTTCGTCAACTCTGCCTTGGTGACAAGTACATCTGCCGCTTGGATTGGGGCCCTTTGGGCACTGGGTTCTCATATTCCACGGAATAGCGGGGCTTTTAGGGCAATAAGTGTAGTCTTGCCTGAGGGGAGCCTTCTCAATCCCGCCGATCCCGCACCGGTGACCTTGAGTACATTGACTCCCGCCAGTGAGATCATTAGTGCTGTTTTTCAAGCTTTGGAACCTGTAGCCTGTGGACAACTGCCGGCCGGTTTTGGACGTTACTGTGGTCCGTCTTTCTATGGTATCGATCCGAGAAATCATGAATTTTACGTTGGTTTTGCTTTCTGTGCGTTGGGTTCCGGAGGTGGACTAGAAGGTCGCGACGGCTATCCTTACATGGCTCCGCTATCCAACTATGGAGGTGTTCGCGCGCCCAATATTGAGGTCAATGAGATCCAATATCCCCATTTAACCTTGTGTCATGAATTTGAGATGGACAGCGCAGGTTCGGGAATGTGGCGCGGTGGACCAGGTATTCGATACAGCCTCAAATTTTATGGTGGCAACACAACTATTGTCATGTTTGGAGATGGAATGAAAATACCACCATTTGGCTCTTCCGGGGGTAAACCGGGAAGTTTGAATCAGGTTGAATTAACTTCAGCAGAGGAAGAAACTATTTATCTAAGAAGCAAAGAAGGTGCGCGTTCGTTGCAAAGTGAGGAAGTTCTCACAATTATTTCTTCAGGTGGGGGCGGGTGGGGAGACCCTTATCAGCGAGATCCTGAGTTGGTTCGACAGGATGTTCGAGACGGAATTATTTCCTTACTTAAGGCCAGACAAGATTATGGAGTAGTCTTAACGGATAAGAGTATTGATCAAGGGGAAACAGAAAAATAACGCAGTATGGGCAAAATGGATGTGTAGGGATGAAAGAGCTTTCTTATGGGTGATGAACAAACTTGTTGCCCATAAGGAAGCTTCTTTAATTGGAAAACGATATTGGTAACTGTAAAATAAACATGCGCATGGGCAATAGTCCTATAATATCTTAATGTGAGGTCTTATTTTTTTAAACGGTGGGTATGATGGCGTCGTTCATATTGTAAATTAGTCAGTTGGCGAGATTGCTTTATTCTTTACAAGTAATTTTAATTACAAAGAAGGAGTATTTTTATTTACCAAGAATACCCTAATATACAATCGTATCAATATTGGGGGTGAAGTGAATGAGTTTCTATGGATGCAGCAATGAGACTTAGCCTGCTTCATGACGAAGATAAATGTAGCGTTAATGAACAACTTTAGGATGCAAGAAACAATTTTACGAGAAGGGCATTTAGAAGATGAATAGGATCGGTGGTGTCAGTAGCTGGATGAATTAATATAAGTGTAATCGGCGGCTTTAGCTTATAATTGCTGAGGCCGCTGTTTTTAGTATCAAGTTTCCTTTTCTGGAATTTGGCAGTTAAAGTTTATGTGACATAAAGGGCTTTTCAGGCAGTTCTATTTGTTTTGATGCAGGAATTATCATAGATTGACTCGAACATAAAGAGAAATGCCGAATAATAAGGGAGGCTTAATAATATGATCATCTTAATATTGACTTTAGTCTTTGCTTTGCTTGTTGCGATTTTTGCCGTGCAAAATGCTGATTCGGTAATAATTCAATTTTTCTGGGTTACGGAAAAAGTCCCCCTGGTTTTAGTGATTTTGGCCTCGGCTTTAGCAGGAGCCCTTATTGTGTTCCTTTTAGCGATATGGAGAGAGTTCAGATACAAAAGGAAGAAAGCGGTTAATTCTAAACCACTCGCAACCAGTGATGTAATAGCTCATAAAGAGAAGGAGGAAACACCAGAACCTGAAGCTAAGTGAGTTCGAAATAATCGTGAGTTCCATCCGAGTTAGAATTCGTTGGATGGTTCTCAATAGAGCTAATTGGCCAGTAGCTTGTGGCTAACAAGGTCAAGAACCATTTTTGGAAGGCGAAAACACTGTAATCAGGCGTTTGAATTGACTGATTACAGTGTTTTTAGATGGAGCTGTGTCGTATTTTAAGACGTTTACAAATTTTGTATTTAGAATTATGAAGGAATTAAGTATTTATTGGAGAATTTTTAAACGTAACTATTTAATTTGCAAATAAGGGGCCAAAGGTTGAATAATGAATACGAATGTCGTTGAAATAGCTGAAGATATCTTTTGGGTTGGAGGGAGTGACCAGGAAGGCGGCCTTCACTGCAATCCCTATCTGCTAATTGATGGAGATGAGGCGGTTCTCATTGATCCCGGCTCAGTCCTGGATTTTGATTATGTCTTTGAAAATGTTTGCAGTATAGTTCCCTTAGCTAAAATCAAATACATTGTACTCCATCACCAAGATCCAGACCTGTGTGCCAGTGTCCCTTTGTTTGAGCAGAAAGGTGCAGTGTTTGAGGTTGTGACCCATTGGCGGACTCAAACCATAGTAAAGTATTATGGTATCAAGTCCAAGTACTATAGTGTAAACGAACACGACTTCAGGCTAACTTTAAAATCAGGGAGAGTTTTGGGTTTTGTACAAACACCGTATCTTCATTTTCCAGGCGCTATAGCAACGTACGATTATTCTTCAAAGACCCTATTTTCCAGTGATCTTTTTGGAGCCTTTTCCTACGGCTGGAGTCTTTATGCCGGAGAAGATTATCTTGAGAAAATGAAAACGTTTCATGAACACTACATGCCTTCTAATGATATCTTAAGACCTGTTATGGAAGTCTTCCTCGGCATGGACATATCTATGATCGCTCCTCAACATGGATCGATTATTAGGAATAACGTGACAAAGTATATAAAGGCCTTAAGGGATTTAGAATGCGGGGCATTTATGGCCCCGCTTAAAAAAGATCTTGCTAAGTCTGGCGGGTATCAATTAATCTGCAGCTTAGTCTTTAAGCGCTATGCAGCTATTTTTAACAAGACCGAAGTACTTGAAGCAATTAATGACTTAGATATCAGTTTTGATCAAGAGACTTTGGAAATTTCCGATTATAATTATACAGGTAAGGTACTGTGGAATTTGCTGTTCGAACGTTTTTTGGCTCGCAAAGGACTACAGTGGCTTATAGTCATTGAACCTTTTGTCAAACGGTTAGCCGAGGAATATGATATCTCAATTCCGGAGGTATTTATTACAACCTTAAAGCGAGCTGAAGAAGAAGCTGTCAATCTAACGAACGAAAACGTAAGACTTAAGGAAATGAATGATAAACTTAATAACAGTGTTAGAGAGGCTCAGGAGAGTCTTATTAAATGTCCTGTTACGGGTTTATATAACTATCAATTTTTTAGAAATTATCTGGAGAGTGAACTGAAAGATTTACTTACTGAACAGTTTTATCAAAACCCGGCTCTAATCCTTATTAATACCGACAATATGGCTAAAATCAAATTCTCATACGGCGATAAAGAAGTTGATGAGGTTTTAAAGAACATTGTTTACATAATAAATGACCTCAAAGATGAAAATACGGTTTTATTTAGGCTTCAGGGTGCATCCTTTGCCTGCTATCTTCCGCACATCTTAAAGGAAACAGCTGTAGAATTTGCAGAAAAGGTTCGAAATGAGATCGCCGCTTCCAATAAGTTTATTGAGAAAATAACGGTATCCATTGGGGTCATTAGTTTGGAAGAAATAAGGGATCTGGATACCTATGTCAACGATCCTGCTGAAGCATTGTATAATATTGCCCTCATGAGAGTAAGGCTTGCCAAAAATATGGGTATGAACATCGTGTGTCAAAGCTCTTCGGTAGAAACCTATCAAGAGGAGCTAGGCAGAATTTTGGTAGTAGATAACGATGCTATGAGTATCGATGTTTTGAAAACCTTCCTGGAAAGTTTAAATTATCAAGTTTTTACAGCGAACGACGGGGAACAAGCCCTGGAGATTGCTGAAAGGCAAAGCTTGGATCTCATTATTTCAGACGTTATGATCCCGAAAATAGACGGCTTTTTAGTCCGCGAAAAACTTTTGTCTCAATCCCATACCAAGAATATTCCCTTTATTCTCATCTCACATTTAAAAAATGACGATTCGGTCAAGAGAGCCATGAGCTTAAATATAGACCATTATCTTAAAAAACCCTTTATGCTTTCTGAATTACTTGGTTTAGTTACCAATAGGGTCAAAGGAGCAGCTTTTCTATGAACTATAGTATTCAGCTTAGCATGGTTGTTGTCTTTTTCTTAAGCGCTTTAAATCTCGTTATAATTGGCAGCTTGCTGTACGGAAGACTCCACAATTCTATAGCTGAAGGGATATCATTAGAACAGCAACGAAGATTGTTGAAATTATTATCGGGAAAAATTGTCGATCTAAAACAAAAAGGTTTGATTATCAACTATTTAAATCTTAGGGAGACTATTGAACTGAATGAGCAAACTATTGGAAATGTCAACAAAGCCGTGGATATATTCAAATCCAATAGGAACTATTTGCAAAAGCTTAAATCCAGGTCCCGAATAAAGAGAATTGAGGCAGCTGTTTTTCTTGGGTTCATGGGAAACGATGCTGCTCGGATAGCAATGGAAAAGGCTATTTTGCGGGAAAAAGATTATCCTGTCAAATTATATATTGCCAATGCTTTGACGGAGATTGCTGACCCTGAATCACTGCCGGTGCTCGTTTCCTCATTAAAAAATTCTCATCGTTGGTATAGAGAACGGGTAAATATGTTAATCTCAGACTTTGGGGACGCTTTCAACGCCTATTTAACTCAAATTTCCGGCAGCGAACTTATTGAGATTAAGGAACTCATTGTAGATTTTGCGTCTGTCAATTTTTCTGAGACTGTAAAAGACTATTTGCTGGAATTAATCGATTGTAAAGAGGAAGCCATTAAGAAACTTCAGACTCTCTATGGAGCTAGTACTGAGAAAGCATGCCGTAACTGCATTTTTTATGCTGGATCAGAGGATCAGGACAAAGGCGTTTGTAAATTCCAAGGAGCAGTCAGCTCATCTTACGTGTGCCAAAGACACCAAGTACTTCCCGTCAGTGTCAATTATAAGGAAAACTATACTAAATTGGTTTACAAGGCCGCTGATATATTGGCGCGCTATTATCCTAAAGTTTTGGATCATCCTAAGTACTTAAGTTCCGAGGATATAGAGCTTAGAAACCTTGCGATTCAATCACTGGCCAACATTAAGACGCTGGGTAATTTAACCAAGGTGCTTTCTCTGCTGAACAATGAGGGCAATGCCAGAAGTGTGGTTAATTCCGTTACCAAAATCATTGAACGCAATCCCAGTTATATCCATGTGGTAGTAAAGCAATTCGAAAAAGAAAAAGACTCCGCGGTTCGCCTCAGGTTATCCGAAATTCTGGCTAATAAAATAGCTTATTTCATTATGAAATTGGGTAAACAGGACGGAAAAGCGGTCGGAGACATTATTAAGCAGGTCATTCTTCTAGGACATACCAGCGAAGTTATTGATTTCTTAAATAAAAACAAGGACTTGGACCTTGAAAATGAACTGTTGGCGATTATTAAAGACGTCATCAGGCAATCTGACAAACATAAGAACGAATTTAAGCGCTACTTAAATGAGAGACTTGTCCATAAATGTGGTCTGATTAAGACTGAGGAGATACCGGCTAAAAAGGAAGAACAAAAGGACTGGAAGCTTATCCGCAGCCTTTATCTTATCTTGTTCTCAATCCTTGTATTTTTCCCCACTCTTTATTGCCTAAGGCATCAGGATATTCTTTTTACAGCCCCTCTTGCGGAACAAGTCAAGCTATTTGTCATCGATTTTAACTATTACCTAGCTTATTACTCTATAACCATTAATTTGATCTATCTGACCCTGCTGGCACTTTCCTATGTTAATGTAAAAAAACAGCTCAAACTATGGAGGATAAAAAGTCTTTCCCTCTTGTTTAAGCCTAAAATGCTTCCCACTATTTCGATTATTGCTCCGGCCTACAATGAAGAAAAAACGATTATTGAGAGTGCTAATTCACTGCTTAATCTCAAATACCCCGACTATGAACTTGTCATTGTTAATGACGGATCAAAAGATAATACTCTGGAAGTGTTAATTAACTATTTTGATCTGATGAGGGTTGATTATGTGTTTGACAATAAATTAAACACGAAGCCTATACGAGGGGTTTATCAGAATCGTTCAATTCCCAAACTTATTGTTGTAGACAAGGATAATGGGGGGAAAGCTGACTCCCTAAACGCAGGAATCAATATCTCCAACAAAGAATATTTCTGTGGGATTGATGCCGATTCTCTGCTTGAAGATGATGCTTTGCTTAAATTAGCTTCACTGACGTTAGACAAGGGTGTTGAAACACCGGCGTTAGGCGGAAATATCTTTCCTATCAATGGGTGTACCATTGAACGGGGGCAAATTAAAGATGTTCGGATACCCGAGAATCCGTTAGCGCGATTTCAAACCATCGAATATATCAGGGCGTTTATGGCCGGGCGTTTGGGCTGGGCTTTAACGAATAGTTTGCTCATTATTTCCGGAGCATTTGGCCTCTTCCGAAAGGAACGAGTTATCAGCGTTGGCGGGTATCTCACGAGCAGCGGTAAATATGCTAAAGATACTGTAGGCGAAGATATGGAGTTAGTTGTTCGTATCAGCAGGTTAATGAGAGAGTTGGGCCAAAACTATAGAATTTGTTACGCCTTCAATGCCAATTGCTGGACGGAAGTCCCTGAAGATCTCGAAAGTTTAAAGAAACAGCGCTATCGCTGGCACAAGGGTCTGATAGACATCTTAACGTTTCATAAAACGATGTTGTTTAATCCGAGATATGGCAGAATAGGGATTGTTGCCATGCCTTATTTTCTATTCTTTGAGATGATCGGTCCTCTTCTTGAAGCCTTGGGTTATCTCATGGTCATCGCAGCTTTTATATTAGGGTTACTAAATGCTCAAATTGCCCTTCTTCTCTTTATATCTACCATTTTAATGGGTGTGCTTGTATCCGTCTCTTCGTTACTCATTGCGGAAAAAGACAAGACGTATTTCAAGCTGCGTGATATCATGCTACTAATAATTTACGCCATAATTGAGAATTTTGGCCCCAGACAGCTTTTTAGTTTATGGCGCGTGGGGGGCTATTTGAACATGCTGAAAAAACCCGGTGGCTGGGATAAACCGGTGAGAAGGGGGTTCACAGCAAAGGTATAGGCGCTAGAGATTCAGTCATAAGGCCAGAGAGTTTAGTTATATCCCTGAGAGACAACTTCCGGTTGTACCGCAGAGGCTCCGAAAAATAAAACGTGTCCGTTTTGTTTTTCGGAAATCAATATCAAGGCTACAAGATGTCCCCATTGTACAGCAAATATTGAAGATTGATGAAGAATTCTGCAGGAAGTTCTTTGCGGCCAATCACAATACCCCGATCATTCTGGCAAATGGCTGCTTGTCTGATTTAGTCTCTACTGAGACCCTTACGACATTGTCCGCGGTCGAGGCACGTTGATATCATTTCGGCTCCTATGTCGGTATTATGCTGGAATGTCGTGTGATGAGCTAATGGCTAAAAGCTATTGGCTCAATTTTTTTGCAAAATTGTGCTATCAATCCTCGTAAAAGGTATCTTATCTTTTTAGATTGGTATATTAGTTGGCTGAAAATTATTGACTACCCAATTCAACAATTAAGGTCAAATTATAAAGGCTGTTTTTTTACGTATCTTTACTAACGTTAAGAAGATTATTATTCATAAGCCATAACTGGTCAAAAATACGCTTATTTGTTACGCAATATTTTTGTATAATGTGCTCAGTGATCGATCATTATTCATTCTTAATTTTTAAGGAGGTTGCCCTATGAGTACAAGTTATAAAGGTACAAATAAGATGATTACGGGTATTGTCTTTGGCGTGATTACATTTTGGCTCTTTGCTCAGGCTATGGTCAATATTGTTCCGGCTGTCCAGGCAGACTTAGGCATTTCGCTCGATATTCTTAATATAGGGATTAGTTTAACAGCCTTGTTTTCGGGTATTTTCATCGTAGCTGCGGGGGGAATTGCGGATAGGGTAGGCCGCAAGAAAATTACGTACTTGGGTTTGATTTTAAGTATATTGGGTTCACTTCTCCTTGTTTTAGCACACGGGCCGGCCCTGCTGATTATCGGTCGGATGATTCAAGGACTTTCAGCTGCCTGTATCATGCCTTCAACAATTGCCTTAGTAAAAACCTATTATGAAGGTGCTGAACGGCAACGTGCTTTAAGTTTCTGGTCTATTGGTTCCTGGGGAGGATCAGGTGTCTGTTCTTTTGCAGGCGGAGCGATTGCAACCTATATGGGGTGGAGATGGATATTTATCTTCTCAATTATCTTTGCCCTTCTTGCTATGTATCTCATTAAAGATACTCCTGAGAGCAAGATAGAACAGTCGGGTCATTCTTCTTTTGATATCAGCGGTTTATTGACTCTTGTCATCACTCTGCTGGCCTTAAACTTAGTCGTTACGCGTGGTTCAAAATTCGGATGGACCAGCATGATCACCTTAGGGCTAATTGTAGTTACCGTAGCAGGATTCTACGCTTTCTATAAAATTGAATCTCATAAATCGAACAGTTTAGTTGATTTTTCCCTGTTTAAGAACAAAGCCTATACCGGTGCTACCGTTTCTAACTTTTTGCTCAATGCTGTAGCTGGAACTCTTGTCGTGGCAAATACCTATGTTCAAGTCGGAAGAGGATTTACAGCCTTCCAATCAGGAATGCTATCCTTGGGATATCTTGTAAGTGTCCTGGCCATGATTCGGGTCGGCGAGAAAATTCTGCAAAAAATCGGAGCCAGGTTACCGATGATTTATGGCTCAATTATATCGTCAATGGGTATCGCCCTAATGGCGCTGACCTCATTACCGGGTGCAATTTATAGTGTCCTATTATTCGTGGGGTTTATCTTATTCGGTGTCGGCTTAGGAATGTATGCAACTCCTTCGACCGATACCGCCGTTTCCAATGCTCCTGAAGATAAGGTGGGGATAGCTTCCGGAATTTACAAAATGGCCAGTTCCCTAGGCGGTTCCTTCGGAGTAGCCATATCCGCCACTGTTTATGGCTCTATCACGAATGTTCAAACAGCTGCATCTGCCGGTTTAATCACCAATGTCCTGTTTGGTGTACTCGCCTTAATTTCGGTTGTGCTTACTATACCGGGACACTATAAAACACAAATCAAGCTAAGCGCACCGAGCAAAGCTTAAATTAAGTTATTTATAAGTTAAGCATCAACTGAACGAATTTCTCATTATTATTTGTGCCGCCGGCGTCAGCGGCAGAATGGAGGTTACTATGAAAAAGCAATTAATGGAGATGCTGGAATCACGTAAGGACGAGATCATTCAAATTCGCCGTCACTTGCATGAAAACCCGGAGGTATCCTTTAAAGAGGAAAAAACGGCTCAATATATTGCGGACTTCTATCAAGGAAAAGATGCCGAAATCGAAACGAATGTCGGTAACGGCTATGGGATTATCGTAACCATCAAGGGGGGTAAGCCGGGTAAAACGATAGGCTTGAGGGCGGATTTTGATGCCGTTCCTGTTGATGAAGAAACTAATCTTCCTTTTAAATCCAAAAACAAAGGGGTTATGCATGCCTGTGGGCATGATGGACACACGGCCTATTTAATGGTTCTGGCGGATTGCCTTATTCAATTAAAAGCATCCCTTCCAGGCACGATTAAGATTATACATCAGCCTGCTGAAGAAACTCCCCCCGGTGGTTCGAAAGGCATGCTTGAATCTGGACTACTCGATAATTTAGACGCCATTTTTGGAATTCATTTGTTCCCAACCGACCCAGCGGGAGTTGTTGGTTGGCGCAGCGGGTATGCAATGGCGGGAAGAACGTATTTTAAATTAATTATTCAAGGTGTAGGCGGCCATGGATCTTCTCCGCATTTGGCAAACGATGCCATAGTTGCCGGTTCCTATTTTGTCACCGCGATTCAGAGCATCATCAGTCGCCGCCTAAACCCCTTTGATGTCGGTGTTATTACTATCGGTTCCTTCGATGGTAAGGGATCCTTTAATGTCATTAAAGATAGTGTTGAGCTTGAAGGCGACGTGCGCTATATGACAACGGAAACTCAGCAGTTAATTGAAAAGGAAATTCATCGTATCGTGGACGGGATAGAAACCGAATTCGGGGTCAAGTGCCAATTGACCTATACCGCTGACTATCCTCCCTTATATAATAATCCTGAACTTACAGCCCAAGTAAAAGCGAGTCTTGAAAGTACGAATGATCCCGATATCAAGCAAGTGATTGAATTTCCCATGTTCTCTGGTTCAGAAGATTTTTCCTACTATGCTCAAAAGATTCCGGCGGCCTTCTTCTATATTGGTTGTAAGCCAAAAGGTGTAGAAAAAGCGTATTTTAATCATAACCCCAAATTTGAAATCGATGAAGACGCTCTTTTAGTGGCTGCAAAATCAGTGGCCCAAGTAGTTTGTAGTTATTTCCAAATCAATGACTAAAAATTGAGTTAATTGAATTTACGTTCGCGCATAACAAGTGCTGTTTTATATCTTTCTTCCTTAATGAATTTTTGAGGGATATAATAGCACTTGTTATGTTGGTTTAAATCATTATTGAGGTGAATGTTGATGTTGCTGGAGGATTTAAGTATTATCGGTACGATTGCCTTTGCCTTGAGCGGAGCCTTAGTCGCTATAGAAGAAGAATACGACATCTTCGGGATCTTAGTGCTTGGCTTTATTACTGCTTTTGGGGGCGGGATGATTCGAAATTTAACCATTGGGCTTCCCGTTGCTTTGTTCTGGAATCAAAATTTGGAGTTTATGTATGCACTAATAGCCATAATTCTTGTTATTATTTTACCAACTATCTGGATCAGATTTGGACAAAAACCCATTCTCTTATGTGATGCCCTTGGATTGTCAGTTTTTTCGGCCCAAGGAGCAATATATGCTCAAAAAGCAGGTTATTCGGTTGCCGCCATTATGGTCGCAGCTGCCTTAACCGGTATCGGAGGCGGGATGCTGCGAGATGTCTTGGCTCAAAGAAAACCTATCGTCTTACGAGATGATGTTTATGCCATCTGGGCATTATTTTCTGGCGCAATGATTGGCTTAAAATGGATTAATTTAAATGTTGATTGGCAAGTCTATGGATTGATCCTTGTAGTCTTTCTCTTGAGAGTTCTGTCGATTTTCTTTAAGTGGAAATTGCCGCGCGTTATAATTCATAAATCCAGTGTGCTAAAATAGGATATGCTCCTTTTCAGAAAATGAGGTGTTAACCCTGGATCATTTAATAGCGGATTTTCAGATTATCTTTCAAAGAATACAGTTCATATCTAACAAAGTAAATTCGGGCCTGAAATTTATTTTGGTAATAAGCGGTGATTTAACGCTTGAAACGAATAGCCGGTTTTATTCCTTGGAAGAAAAGGACTTTATTATAATCAACCCCAATCAGCTTTACCAAATTCGGGGAAGCGCGAATAATTGTGTGCTTTTACTCGATATTTCAGATACTTTTATCGAGCAATATTATCCAGACTACCGAAAGACTGGGTTTGAGTGTTATTCCCGTGAAGAAGGCCAAGGGCGTGAGGCGATGATCGGTAAGATCCGCAAATTACTGGCCGAAGTGGTTATCACTTATCTGCGGAAGGATGAAAGTTACCGGATTGAAATTCAAGGATTAATCTGCCAGATGTTGCTTATTCTAATTCGTCGCTTTAAACATGAGGGACAAGTTTTCCGGAAGATTGATACAGATGACCAGCGGCTGGATCAGATAACTGCTTACTTAGAAAAAAATTATGACCAGCCGATTTCACAAGAAAGCGTGGCTCGTCTATTTTATTTATCGACGAGTTACTTATCACGTTACTTTAAGCAGAAACTAGGGATTGGATTTAGTCAATATTTAATGAATATACGGCTCACCCATAGCCTCAAGGATCTTTTATATACCTCACATTCCATCTCACAAATTTCAATGGATAATGGGTTTCCTAATACAAAATCTTTCACTGATCTCTTCAAGAAACTTTATGGCGAAACTCCGCGGACCTATCGTGAAAAACATAAAGAGCAAACGCCAGATGTCGTCCATACCTTTAATTTAGAAGATAAGACGGCTCCTATTAATTCGCCAGATATCTTACGACCTTTAGCTCTATTATTAAGAGACGAAGATAGTACCTACAGTAATACGGATGATTATTTTGATGAATTACGTCTCGATTTACATAGTCCCGACTTCTATAGGCTTCATTATCCTGCGCACAACCTGATTATTGGCGATTTGAAAACTATATTAAGAGAAGATGTTAGGTCCCAGATTCTAATTGTCCAAGAAGAATTAGGCTTAACCTATATTGGCGTCATGCATTTGTTAAACGAAACGTTGATTTCTCCTGTGGCTGAAACAGATGAGACAATTGCTACGTCCTCTCCTTTTTTCACCTTAGACGCAGCATTGAATTTTTTGAAGAAGAAAGGCTTGTCGCTCTTTGTTCATATTGATTATCGGGAAATCGTCCTAAATGAAGAGAGTTATTTCCATCAATTAAAGAAATTATTAAACCATTGTCTGCAATGTTACGGAGAGGATTATTTGTCCTCATGGCTTTTTATGTTTTCCGAACCTTCCGGAGCGACTATTCCAGCGAAAGAATCAAGTCGGGTTTATCTAAAACTCCACCATTTGCTCAAGGAAAAGGTACAGGGTATTCAAGTGGGAGCTTTTTTGCCCTTTAGTCGAGATGAAATAAGCTATAGTCATAGCTGGCTGCTTAAGGATAACGCTAATGTTGATTTTTTTGGCTTTGATGCCAACCAAAATGAAGTGATCGATTTTAGCGAGATGGACAATGAGCATTTTCTTTTAACCAAGGACTACATTCGAGAAAGAACGAATCATCTCAAGATGTTTCTCAAACAAAGTCATATAGAAAAACCGCTTCACCTTGTGGCTTGGAACACGCTTTCCGGAGATACCCGCTATACCAATGGAATCTTCTTTCGAGGTGCCCTTGTGCTGAAGAATGCGTTAGACGTCGCTCAAAACGTCAACTCTTTGGGTTTTTGGATTAATACAGAATTACACGAGAAAGAGAATAACAGTCGTCTGATTCAAATAGAAGGACTTGAATTATTTTATTATTTTAGTGGAAAACGTCCGGCCTATTATGCAATGGTATTCTTCAAGAAATTACGGGGAAAAATCATTGCTCAGGGGTCAGAATATATCATGACAAAAACTGAACTTGGCTATCAGTTAGTCCTGATGAACTGTAATAATGTCAATCCGTATCTTTCTCAGGAGGAGACATTTCTTCGGAAATTAAATATTGATCTTCACGTAACAATAAGTGGATTAGAACCTGGTGAATATCAGATCCGGAAACACATTTTTGACAAAGACCACGGAGCATTATATATAAAATGGCTGAATTTAAATAGCAAACATGGACTTGATGAGGAAATCATTGAGCATATCAAACGCATAAGCCACCCTGCATTGGAAGTCTCTGATGAATATATTGCAGGAGACTGGTCTTTCTATTCATACCTTCTCCTCAATGCAATTCATTTTTTTGATATTCGAAAGGTTCGGCCTTTAGCCGGTTCTGAAAAACAGGCAAATTAAGATTCCATGACCTAACAATAACGCCTTATCCTAATTGATGCACCTCTAAAAGAATGTTTCTTTCGAATCTGGGGTCAGGTCGAATAGATATTTGATAACATTTACTTGGAGCCGTTGAAGGGAACGGCTTGATTTTTTGGGTCCGGAGAGTATGAGACTAGTTTTGGAGTTTATGCGAAATTAAATGAGTCGGTTTGTCCTTATAGTGTGATAACATTCAGATCGTCGGGAACGTAGAGATTTCCGCAGTAGTATTTTTTTCCCTCAGCGGTATATAGCTCTTTTCGATGAGTTATATTCGTGTCCTCTGTGTGCCACAGCACCAGGTTTTTAACATTAAGGAGAGCAGCAAGTTCACAAGCATCTTTAACTGTGCTGTGATGTTTTTCATAGGGCTTGAATTTTTTCCGGTCATTATAGAGACAAAAAGCCTCACATAAAAGCCAATCGCTATTTAATACATATCTCTTACATAATTGGTTAAAAGGTTCGTCGCCTAAAAAGGTCAGAATTTTTCCGTTACTCAGTTTAACGGTAAAACCAAACTGTTTTACCTTGGTGGAGTGAATATCAAAGAAGGTAAAGTTTTGACCTAGGAGGTTTTCCGATTGCCCATCGGTAACAGGGACAAGAATAATTCGACTCCCAATTAAGTCCGTTAATTTTTCATCAAGAGTTGCTTCTACAAGAGTAATGATGTTGTCAATTAGCTCCTCATGGCAATAAATTTTTAGGTTATCCTGATACTGACCGGATAGCATGGACGACGCGATCATTCGAATAATCCAAACTATCCCGAGCAGATGGTCGGAATGCTTATGGCTTACAAAAACGTGATGAATCTTAGTTAGACCAATACCGGCTTTTTCTAGAGCTGCTAAGATGCCATTACCACCTCCGGCATCGACTAATAGATATTCATTGTTCTCATTTGCGAGGGCAAAACATGTGTTATAGCATTTTGTTACTCCAGCATGTCCTGTTCCTAAGACAATTAAATGATTCATTGGTCTTCACTCCGTTGTCAGCTTGATTTTGCATCGATTAAAATTCAATTTTAGGCAATAATAAATGCCAAGTTATTTTTTAAGCCCCTCACTTCTTAAGAGGGGGGGGCCTTCGTTCAGGTGGGGTAGAGTCCTCCTTCGCCGCTAAGTATTCCTATTGGGAAAGGCGGCTCGGCAATAATGTCCACTGGACATTATTGTATCTGAAGCCCCGATGTTCAGCTTTAGCTGAACGAGTTCACTTAAAATTAACGTTTCTTATTGCACCTGTCAATAACAATTTTCCAGAATTGAAGTTTTAGGGTTTAAATTTTATGGAAAGTATTAATAATTGCTGAAAAAATGCTCGTTCAACAGTATAATTAGTACAAGAGTATATATCGTAGATGATTATTAGGAAAATTATATAATTTCTGATGTTGTCGTCAGTGATTTTTAACGATTGATAAGAAATCAGGCTGAACTTTGTGAGAGGAGAGTTAGGATGGAGCTTTTGGAAATGGATGGTCTCGTAAAGTGTGAATTTAAAAAAGGCTCATATATTATCCGACAAGGTGAAAAGATGGATTATGTATATTACTTAATAAGCGGCACCTGTCATCGAACGTTAATATCAGAAAAGGGTGACGAAGTAATTTATGGTGTTAAGGAATCCGATAATTCGTTTCAATCGGTAATAGGGGCCTTAACGATATTTGACAATGGATTAAGCGATTATGACTTTGTTGCCAAGAGTAAGTGCATTTGCTATAAAATACCTAAGGAAATGTTTTGGCAATATGTGCAAAATGACCCGGTTGCCTTAAGCCAACTATTGGAAATGGCGATAGGACTTATTCGGGAGCTGGTTGACTCTTTGCAAGCCAGGAACGAAGGTAAGGTAGGCAACCGTCTGTGTAAATTTTTACTGACGAATGCTCACGTTGATCAAGGCTTGCTGCTGGTTGATAAGCGCTTTAGTAATGCGACAATTAGCCGTTTCTTAGGTATCCATAAGGTAACAGTGGCTAAAATATTAAGAGCTTTGAAGAGTGAAGGTATTATAAAAAAAGAAAAAGAGGGCATTATAATTCTTGATGAGAGCAAATTAGAAAGCTATGCAAATGATGAAAGAGTTATTGATTACTAATCAATTGGATATAAATTCACGTGTTATATTTAAATCAGGGCGCGAGGGAATGCAGTGTTTACCTCGCGCCTTTTTGTCGTACTATGGGAAAAATAAACGTACATTATCTACTTCCCAAGCATTGGTGCAAGTAGTGGATTCCGCTTGCTTAGGGCTGTAACAAGATCAATGAGTGTGCAGACAGAGTTTTCAGGGCGTAAGCTGGTTTTCTCTATTCGAAAATTTAATAGCAGCATAGGTTATTCTAAAATGATAGTCTATGCTATTTTCTGTGAAATCTTATACCTGTTAAAATGTCGCTAAGACGACAACCTGCAGGAAATTTTTAAATACAGGGGAGGGAAATAGAGGAGCTTAAGTGCTTCGAACTTAAGAGTTGGGGAAAATTCCATTTTCTAAAAATCGGTATCTATATCTATTGTTGTTTAGATAAGTACTTGAGAATACAAGGACAATTGGAGGTTATTTAAGATGGCAATTGGAACAGGAGCAAATTCCATCGCCGAAATGCCCGATTCCGTAAGTACTCTAACCGGAAAAAAGGTAAACAATTACTTTGATGGTTTAACAGTATGTAAGAAACATAAAATGATCTTCATGATCATTATGGTCGCTTATTTCTTTGAGCAGATTACAAATTGGAATTTTGGATTTATTGCACCTTCTTTGATTAAGTCCTGGGGGCTGACCATGGCCGATATCGGGAGAATAAGCTTCGTGTATTTCATGGCCATGACGTTCGGAGGCCTCCTGGGAGGGGTAATATCGGATTCAATTGGTCGCAGAAAAACGTTCCTTGGTTCAATTTTTCTCTTTTCAGTCGCTTCGATACTTAACGGGTTCGCCAATAATGTGCTGACCTTTACAATATTTCGGGCATTAACGGGATTTGGCGTCTTTTGCCTAATGGTAACTTCACAAGCCTATTTTTCGGAGATGGCCCCGGCTGAATGCCGAGGAAAATGGCAGAGCCTTTCCGCTGCAGTGGGATTTACCGCTGCCCCCATTATTGGCGGATTGTGCAGTTTGATTATTCCTTTAAGTCCGCAGGCGTGGCGGTATATCCTCGTTTTGGGAGGTTTGGGGCTGGTTCCCTTTGTCGTTGGCTTAAAATATTTACAAGAGTCACCGCGTTGGTTGGTAGCCGAAGGAAAGGTCGACTTAGCAGAAAAAGTTGTTTGGGAAGTTAGCGGCGTTCCGGTGAGTTTGAAAAATGTGCCTTTACCCTCAGGAAAGAAAGAAAATTTGTTAGGAAGAATCACCGGAATGTTTTCCTGGAAGTATCTTAAACGCACCTTAGTTATATTAGCCTTTGTCTTGTTAACTACACCGGCAACTTTTGTTGTCACAAATTGGACCACAACCCTTTTGAATCAACGCGGATTAGATGTTGCCGAAAGTTTGCGAGTCTCGTTTATTCTGATGATCGGCGTTCCTGTTGGCTTATACATTTCTTCGTTTATTGCGGATAAAGGCGGCAGGAAAATACCCATGGTGATCCTTTGTGCTTTGGCAAGTGTGCTTGCTGTAATGTTTGGGAAGGTTTCGGGATTTTGGCCGATTTCATTGATTGGGTTCCTTTTGATCGCGGCAATCATGGCGTTTGCTTTTATCTCTTATAGTTATATTGCTGAATCCTACCCAACAAGCCTGAGAAATACGGCTGTAGGGATTCATAATTCCGTGGGCCGATTTGCCACAGCGGCTTTTCAATTGGTCATCCCGGTGATTTTTGCTCAGTATAAGTTTGTAGGAATCTATAGTATTGTAGCGATTATGATTTTGGTTCCAGCTGGGATTTTAGCCATTTGGGGTGCTCGTACAGGGGGCAAATCGTTAGAAGAAATAAGCTAAAAGAGAATGGGTCAAAGAAAAAACAATACAGGAGTGATTACGATGAGAAATATTTTAGAGACAGAAAAACACCTCATTACTTTGCAAGCTGTGTCCGAAGAAAAGTATTTAGCCGAGTTTCATTCGGGCAACTACACTTTAGAAAATCCATTGGTTGTCAAAAATCCCTATCTGATTAACCCTCTTTCCGCCGTCATTTGTTTTAATACGGCTGAAGAAACGACAGCGGAAATTACGGTTAAAGGTAAGGCTAAAGAAGGCGATATAACTCATACTTTTGCAGCAAGTAAAGAACATGTCTTGCCGATCTACGGATTATATGACAATTATACAAATACTGTAGTGATAACTCTTGGCACCGGAAACACATCAGACGTGAAAATTGAGGTAGAGGAATTAAATGTTAACAGAGCTCTCTATTGTCATACCACGTCGGAGTATTTCGGTAAGGATCTTATGCTGATCTCCACGACGACTCCCTTAATTGATTCTGCCAGAACGGTTGGTTTCGACTATGCAGGGGATTTACGATGGATGATCACTAACAAACAAAGCTGGGACATTAAAAAACTGGAAAACGGAAGACTTCTCTACACTTCCTATCGAACCATCCAAAAACCATACTATACGGTTGGCTTCATGGAAATGGACTTTTGCGGCAAAATTTATAAAGAATACCGCTTACCAGGTGGTTATCACCATGATGGCATAGAATTGGAGAATGGTAATTTTCTAGTCGCTTCGGACAATGACTTTGAGGAATCAGTGGAAGATTATATCGTCGAAGTCGATAAAACAACAGGGGAGATCGTTAAATCCTGGGATCTTCTCAAGATTCTGCCTAGGGAAAAAGGTAACGCGGGAGATTGGAATCACCACGATTGGTTCCACAACAACGCAGTTTGGTACGATAAAGCCACGAACTCCATTACGATGTCCGGACGACACAAGGATGCCATTATTAATTTTAATTATGACAGCGGAAACTTAAACTGGATACTGGGCGATCCCGAAGGCTGGGGCGAAGAATGGCAAAAATACTTCTTTAAAAATGTCACTAAAGGTGATTTTGACTGGCAATATGAGCAACATGCTGCTCGAATTTTACCAAATGGCAACGTCTTTGTTTTTGATAATGGAACTTATCGCTCGAAAAATGAAGCAACATGGATTCCGCCTGAAGAAAACTTTTCGCGTGGCGTGATCTATCGAATTGATACGGAAAAAATGGAAATTGAACAAGTATGGCAATACGGTAAAGAACGCGGAGCTGAATTCTATTCTCCCTATATCTGTAATGTTGATTACTATAGCGAAGGCCACTATATGATTCACTCAGGGGGAATTGCGACTTACCGTGGCAAGCACACAGACGGTTTGGGAGCTATGCTTCTTAATAAATATAAAGATGAACATATTCATCTAACCTTAGAATCCATCACTGTGGAAGTCCAAAACGATGAAGTGAAGTATGAAATGAAAGTTCAAGGCGGCAATTATTATCGGGCGAGAAGACTTTCCTTATATGATGAAAAGACCCATTTTACACTCGGCAAGGGAGAATTTTTGGGCGGTTTTGGCGTAACACCGGAGTTCGGCAAAGTAAAATTTAAAGATGCCGAAGGTGGAGTTCCGGCCAAACATAATTTATCGTTAATCCTGGAGGAAGATCGTCTGGCTCTTCGCGCGGCCTTTCAAGAAGGATCGGAAGTGTTTCTGGAATTAAAAGGTGCGAGTGAAGCGAAGTTCTACTCCATACCAACCGTAGTTCATGATGTGACTGCTGCCTGTGTCTCCTTTGAAGAACAAAAAGACAATGACTTTCAATTCTATGTTAGTAGGGAAGGATTAACCGGTGACTTTGATATTTACCTGAATATTGATAACAAAAGGTACGATACCGGATTTTCAGTAACGTTATAAAAGTCAGGATCATAAATAATCGGAAAAGATGATCATTGGAGGATGCTCCCCGAAAGCAGGCAGAAACTATTAAAACAATCTGTTGGCTAAAGGGGAGTTTTCTCTTCTAATGTATTGAGAGGATAGTAATTCAAGGAGTAACCTAACGTCCACTTATAAGAAGTGGGAGTTCTTGCTGGGATAAATGATTTTGAAAAAGCCAAGGGGTTTCTACGGAAATGTCTTAGGTATTAAGTAATTTTATGGCTTTGATTGTTAAAAGAATAACATGTGTTATCTGTTATCTCCTTGCTGAATGTCTATAATAAACACGAGTTTCGGGAACTTAAATCAAACAACACAGGGCTTAACAAAAATTTTTAATAAAGAGGAGCGTTGTTCTATGGGTCAACCATTTGTTCATCCTACAGGAGTGACTATTTATAATCCGGAAAAGTGTTTTAATGGTTATACTATCATGGCTGTAAAAAAGCTTGGCTGCGTTCTTATTGATATGAACGGCAATGTTGTTCGGGTTTGGCAGGATTTGCATGGGTTTCCCAATAAGTTGCTTCCTGGTGGCTATGTTTTGGGAAGCCGCGGTGTAAGAGACCCCAAATTTGGTTATCAAGACCAAATTGACCTCGTTCAAGTGGACTGGGAAGGTAACGTGGTTTGGAAATTTGACGGAAAAGAATTAATCGCAGATGAAGGTCATGAACCTCAATGGATGGCGCGTCAGCACCACGATTATCAACGGGAAGGGAATCCGGTTGGATATTATGTTCCGGGTATGGAGTGTCAAACCAATAAAGGGAATACATTGATCCTTGTTCATGAGAATTGTTTTAATAAAAAAATCTCCGACAAAAACCTGTTAGATGATGTCTTTATTGAAGTTGACTGGGAAGGCAATATCGTTTGGGAGTGGCATGCCAGTGATCATTTTAAAGAGTTCGGTTTTAGTGAAGCAGCCAAACTTGCACTTTATAAAAATCCGAACATGCATGAAGCCGGCGGTGGAATGGGTGACTGGATGCATATCAATTCCATGAGTGTCCTCGGCCCCAATAAATGGTACGCTAAAGGAGATGAGCGCTTCCATCCGGATAATATCATTTGGGATTCTCGTGAAGCGAACATTATTGCTATTATCTCTAAGGAAACCGGGAAAATCGTCTGGAAAATGGGCCCTGATTATTCCGCCGATAAAAAGCTTGCTAAGATCGGGCAGATCATTGGTCAACACCATGTGCATATGATTCCCCAAGGTCTTCCGGGAGCAGGAAATATTCTTATTTTTGATAATGGCGGTTGGTCAGGCTATGGCAGTCCAAGCAATATTTCTAAAGATGGCACAAAAGTTAATATTTCTGACCGGTCCCGTGTCCTCGAACTCAATCCTGTTACCATGAAAGTAGTCTGGCAGATCCTTGGAAGCGAGCTTATGGGATATGGTCAGCCCGGAATCTCCGACTATCGTTTCTATAGCCCTTTAACCAGTGCAGCTCAGCGTCTGCCAAACGGCAATACATTGATAACCGAAGGAGTGGGCGGACGCTTCTTTGAAGTAACACGCATGAAAGAAGTTGTCTGGGAATTCATTTCTCCATTTACAGAAAATCCATCAACCATCTATTATCGTGCCTATCGTTACCCTTATAGTTATATTCCTCAACTTCCTGAACCCCAGGAAACGCCGGTACAAATGCTCGATATTCGTAAATTCCGTGTACCGGGCGCGGCGGATTGCGAAGTTCAAAATGTGGTGGGTGTTGAAGGGACTACTGGCTATCCTGCCATCCAACAAGCCTGTGTTGCCGCAGCCGATCAGGATTTGTCCCTGAAGGATGACGATGATGATGACGAGGATAGTTTCACGCAATTTTAATGAAAAACTTCTAAGGAGTGAGGAACATGTCGTTGGAAAAGTTAAATGCCGATCAATTTGAAAAGATTATTTATAATAATGGAGAACCTTCCTTGGTCATTTTCTCCAGAAAAAGCTGTCATGTCTGTCAAGGAGTTATCCCTGTTTTAGAAGATCTAAAGCCAAATTATGAAGGGAAATTCGGTTTTTATTATGTTGACGTCGAGGATGATAAAGCATTATTTCAAAGCTTTTCCCTTAAAGGTGTTCCTCAAATCCTATTCTTTAATGAAGGTGAATATCAAGGAAAGCTGGCAGGAGCCGTTGACGAAGAAAAAGTCGAGGATAAGATTGCGGAGGTCCTTGAAGGGTAAAACCTCAGCAATTTGGAGAAAGGAAGTCGTAGAGGAGTATGGGAGACATAACAAGTACCTATGATTTAATTATTGTGGGCGGTGGCCCGGCAGGGCTTTCGGCCGCTATTTATGGCGGAAGAGCCAAGTTAAAAACCTTGGTCATCAATAAAGGCACCGTTGGCGGGTTGGTGAATACAACGCGGGAAATTGTTAACTATCCCGGATATGGACAAATCAGCGGGGAAGATCTCATGAAGGACTTTAAAAAGCACGCTGAATCCTTTGGAACAGAATTCTTACGTGATGAAGTTATTAGAACGGATTTCTCACAGGAAGATAAAGTAATCACTACGAAAAAAGGCAAAGTCTTTTCGGCTAAAGCAGTTATTATCGCCTGCGGCAGTGAACCAAGACTGCTGAATATTCCCGGTGAAAAGCGGCTCCAAGGCAGCGGGGTTGCTTACTGTGCTACTTGTGATGCCGAGTTCTTCGAAGGTGAAGATGTCGTAGTTGTCGGCAGCGGGGATCAGGCCATTGAAGAAGGCATGTACATCACTAAATTCGCTCGTAAAGTTACTGTGATTGTGCTCCATGACGAAGGAATTCTTGATTGCAATAAAGTGAGTGCAGAGAGAGCGTTCCAAAATCCAAAAATGGAATTCATCTGGAATTCAACCCTCGAAGAAGTTCAGGGTCAAGATAATGTTGAAGGGGTTAAGATCAAGAACTTAAAAACCGGAGCTTCAACGGAACTTGCTTGTCAGGGTGTCTTTTTCTTTGTGGGCATGGTGCCTTCAACCCATTTTCTTAAAGAAAGCGGCATCGAGATCGATAAAAGAGGCTATATCCCGGTCAATGAATTAATGGAAACAAATCTCGAAGGGGTTTATGCAGTTGGAGACAATCGGGTTAAATATCTAAGACAAGTGGTTTCCGCTGCCGGGGATGGAGCCACTGCCGCTGTTGCCGCCGAACGCTATATTGAAGAAATGAAAGCGTTCAATGTAAACGTCTTAGAAAGTGATAAGCAAGTTCTTTTGCTCTTCTTTAATGCCCTGGATAACAGAAGCTTGGAATTTGGCACTTCGTTAGAAGAAGTAAACAAAGAACTGCTGGAACGATACAAGATTGTAAACGTTGATCTGACCACGAAGAGAAGTCTCGCCCAGAAATATGGTATCGAAAAGGCTCCCTCCGTTGTGGTATTAGATAAGGGTCAAGAAGTTAAGCGGTTGGATTGTTCAACTACGATAGAAAATCTGAAATCCCAGGTATGCTAACCTAGAAAACATAGAAAACCATATTTTTTATTCTCACAGATAGCAAAATCATTTAGAAAATGCCCTCACTCCGATGGGGGTATTTTTGTTATTTTAATAAATATACGAAAACGGCTTCAGTTACCCTAGAAGCCCAACGGGGCTTTCAAATATTTTTTTAGAATATAGATTAAATACTCGCATTATAGATTATGTACGTAACGAAGCGATTGGCGTATTTCTATATTTTCAAACTAATTATGCAGGAAATTAAGGATAATTATGGAATGTCTAAGAAAGCTGCAACCGCTCAGGACATCGAGAAAGGGCAGTCAGAAAAAGGAAAATGAATTAGTAAGTTAAGCAATTAGCGAGTTAATAACTAGGAGGTTGGTAATGAACGTTGAAACCGTCGTAGATATCAAAGATCTAAGAATCAAATTTGGAACTAAAGAAGTTCTGAAGGGAATAAATTTGGAGATTTACCAAGGTCAGATAATTGGGTATATTGGGCCTAATGGGGCGGGGAAAAGCACGACTGTCAAAATCCTGTTAGGTTTAGTCGAGGGGTACAGCGGTGAAATTAGAATCCTTGGCGACGACATCTCTACTGGCGGCATAGAATACAAGCGGAAAATCGGTTACGTGCCTGAGGTAGTGGAGATATACGAAAACCTGACAGCTTTCGAATACCTGACCTTCATTGGTGAGGTTTACGGGTTAGGCTTAGAACGAGTAAATTATAAGTCCCAAAAACTTATGGCTTTGCTGGGTATTGATGAAGTTTATCACACGAGAATATCCGCTTACTCCAAAGGTATGAAACAAAAACTCTTAATTATCGCCAGTCTCATCCATAATCCAGACATTTTGTTTTTGGACGAACCCTTAAGCGGCTTGGATGCCAATAGTGTAATGATTGTCAAAGAGATTCTGGCAGAATTGGCATCCTCGGGTAAAACGATATTTTATTCATCCCATATTATGGACGTAGTAGAGAAGATTAGTAACAGAATAATCCTAATTAATGAGGGACAAATAGTTGCCGATGGGACTTTTGAAGAACTTAAGAAAATGAGCAGCCAAGGCTCCCTGGAAGAGATTTTTAATCAGCTTACAGGTTTCAATAAGCATAAAGAAATAGCCTGTGAATTCGTCAAGGAATTACAGGAGGTGTAAGAGATGATGAAGGATTTCTTGATCCTTAAGATCTTGGATTTCTTTAGCTTTTTCTACAGGCTTGGAGGAATCGATTATGGGTCAATGAGAAGAATATTGCAGATTAAGCTGTTGACGGACCAGAGAAGGGTACCGGCAGTCCTAGTTAACACTAAAAAAGAAAGTGGAAATAATTATCATTCAGCTCTAATAATATATGGATTAATGGGCATTGTTTTTATTTTCCTCCTTATTCCGCCGTTTCCGCTGTTCTTCAAAATGAATCTTGTATTTTGCATGTTAATATTTATGATAACGATGACCATGGTGTCTGAATTTTCCTCGCTTTTACTGGATACACAGGACAGGCAAATCCTATTGTCCAAACCTCTAAAGCCTCAAACTATCAATGCCGCCAAAATAACTCATATCCTAATCAATTTATGGACGATAACCTATGTTATGGCCGGACCATCCTTGATAGCGGGACTTTTAATGTTTGGCTTCCCCTTCTTTGCAATATACTTTTTTATCTTGCTCCTCATTTCGGGTCTTGTTCTTTTTTTAACAGTACTGTTATATTTTCTAATGCTAATGCTATTCGATGGTGATAAACTGAAAGATTTGATCAATTACTTTCAAATTGTCTTAACTTTTGCAATGTCGATTGGATATCAATTTTCCAGCCGAATATTCCACTTAATGGGGTATAAGTTTGTTTTAAGGTTTGAATGGTGGATGTATTTGCTCCCCTCCGCTTGGTTTGCTGCACCTTTTAGTTTGCTTTTAGAAAAAGGGGTGGAGGTTCAAAGTTATTTAGTGTATTTAAGTTTAACGGGTCTGATCGTTCCAATTTTACTCTTAGTAATATATTTCAAGATAGTAATTAAATATTTTGAGAAAAATTTAGGTAAACTTAATAAAGTTGCGGTCAAAAAGGGTAAGGGTTTGGAACGTAGAGCTTTAATTTTTAACAAGATAATAAGGCTCATAGTCCCCAATAGACTGGAGTATATTTTTTGCAGGTTTTCCCAAAAGATGATCGCCAGCGAAAGGAGTATAAGATTAAGGCTATATCCAAGTCTAGCGTTATCCATATTTATGCCTTTAATTATGTTGGGTAATTTCATCTATTCAGGGAATGGAGCAGACAATCAAGCCCCAACGGATATATCCCAAGGATCCTATTATCTGATCATATATATTACGGTCTTTATGTTATCGTTTACACCCCTTGCCATAAATTCAAGCGAATATTATAAAGGAGCATGGATTTACAAAGTACTGCCTATTGAATTTCCGGGTGTGATAATTAAGGGAGCTTTAAAAGGCTTAATATTGAAGTATTTTGTCCCTGTCTATCTGATCATGAGCCTTATCTTTGCAGTACCTTATGGAGTGCGGCTAATTCCGCAACTGGTTTTGATTCTGTCAAACATGCTCTTGTTAATTATCCTGCTGTTTAAGCTGTCACCCAAAGAGCTGCCCTTTGCCAAGAAATTTCAAACCGGAGAGAGCAGAGTGGGTTTAGTTTTCGGTTCCATCGCTTTATGCGGGATATTTGCAGCACTACAATATGCCTTAAGCGCTGAAGGGCTTTGGTGGTTTCTTTATCTAATAACAGCGATGATAGTATCGGTGTATTTATGGAGAACAAGCGGTAGGATCTCATGGGAAGATGTCTGGCGGGATATTTAATTTAACCTGGTTTCAGGAACGTTTTAATGTTCATTTTTTAAGGTCCTTGGGTTTTTCAAGAAAGCCTCTTTCGATGGTTAAAGTAATGTTAATTTTATCCCAGAATAAATCTATTAGATAATCCATCCTCGAAATTGACTAGAAGATAAAACAATTTGTTTCCTCATGTAGGATGTTTCGAAGATTCATAATTAAATATTATTTTTACTATTCCTCTTTTTTGTGTTATCCTAAAAAAGGAATAGTGAAAAGAGGTTCATTTATGCAATACCTTAAGGATGAAGTTCGAAACAGGATTATGACGGTGGCGATAAAAGAATTTCAAGACAGGGGGTTTTTACATGCGTCAATGAGGGCTATAGCCAATAACGCGGGTGTAGCTATCGGCAATGTTTACAGATACTTTAAAAACAAAGAAGATTTGTTTAACGAAATTGTTGAGCCAGTCTATAAACTTTTTTTGGGAATAGAAACAATACATAAGCAAGAAATATACTCGTTTGAGGAAATCGTTAATGACGTTATGGAAGTTATGAAGGAGTATAAATCCCAGTTATTGATTATGGTGGATAAAAGCACAGGAACCAAGTATGCGAATTTTAAGGAAGAAATAACTGCGTTGGCTGAAAAAAGTATAAAAGATAGTATATGGCCTGAATTGCAGAAAAAGGGGATTGAAGTTTCGGATCCTTTTATTTTTTGTGTGATCGCTTCAACGTTTATTGAGGGGTTATTTATAATATTGAGAAAATGTGAGGAGGAGGAGACCACGAAATATTTGATTCGTCAACTAATGATTCTGTTTTTTGACAATCTGGAAAAGCGTTTTGAGTAGATATTAACTTTTAATAGTTATTACAGGGTATTCTTAGGCAAAAAGTGAACTTTGGCACATTCTTTTATGTTAAATTGAAGACTAAGATGTAGTATTTTGACCAAAAGCGAATGATTTCTATAATTTATTTCGATAATGTTAAAATTGTTAGTTACTAAATTTAAATGGAATAAGGAAGTAAAAGATGAATTTAACAGAGATATCGGTTAAAAAACCAGCGGCTATGTGGATGGTCGTCGTATTATTAGTGGCGTTGGGAATCATAGGTTATACCAACATGGGAGCCAATTTACTGCCTTCCATGAATATCCCCATCATATCGGTTACAACAACCTATAGCGGCGCAAATGCTGAGGACATCAGGAAAGACATTATCAAGCCGATAGAAGATGCTGTTTCAGGTATAAGCGGGGTTGACACAATTAATTCTACAGCTAAAGAAGGATATGGAACCGTCACTGTTACCTTTAAAATGTCTGCGGACATGAACACCGCTTATTTGGATGTCCAAAAGGCTGTTGATGGTATTTCCAATACTCTCCCTGCAAACGCCGATAAACCCGTTTTGTTTAAGATGGATACTAACGCAATACCAATCTTGTTGCTTTCTGTCAAAGGAGATAAGGTTGGCAGTGATGAGCTCTATAATGAATCAGATATTATTAAGCAAAAAATAGAAAAAATCCCAGGTGTGGGTAATGTTACGATCAGTGGCGGAGAAAAGAAAGAATTAATGATTAATCTGGATAAATCTGCTCTGGAGTATTATGGAGTCAGCATTAACACGTTAATCAGCAAATTGAATTCCGTCAATGTAAACATACCTGCCGGAGAACTAAAGCAAAATAATTTTGATCAATCCGTTAGAGTTATAGGGCAGTTCCAAAGTATTGAAGATGCCCAAAATATGATGGTTCCCACAGCCAATGGAGGAACCGTCCGTCTTGGCGATATTGCCCAAATTAGTCTCGAGGAACCGGATGCGACTGCGCTGGCACGGTTCAACGGCCAGAAGACAATGACCATTATTGTCGGCAAACAAAGTGATGCTAATGTCGTTGAAGTAGCCAATAGTGTAAAAAAAGAATTAGAGTCTATTAAAAAGACCATCCCCGCCGGGATGCAAATGGATATCGCCTTTGATACTACTACATTTATTACAAACTCTTTAACCGAGGTAAAGCAGAACCTCATTGAGGGGGTTATTGTTACAGCTTTGGTGTTGTTTGCCTTTTTCCGCAGTTTCAGATCCTCTTTGGTTGTTCTAGTTGCCATACCGACATCCCTTATTGCCACCTTCTTCATGATGTATAAGCTTAATTTTACGTTGAATATGATGTCTTTGATGGGACTATCTCTGGTTGTCGGTACCCTAGTAGATGATTCAATTGTTGTTATCGAAAGCATTCAAAGACACCTGGCTATGGGTAAAGGGCTGATTCGAGCGGCAATTGATGGTCGGATGGAAGTTGGAATGGCCGCCATCGCTATCAGTCTTTGTGATATTGTTATCTTTGCTCCTATATCTATGATGTCTGGGATGATTGGTCAGTATTTCAAAGAATTTGGTCTGACTATCGTTATAGCCACCACATTTTCCCTTTTGGTATCCTTTACGATCACGCCAATGCTTTCCTCAAGGTTATTGAAAACCGAGAAAAAGCAAACGACTCCTGAACATAAAAAGGATGGTTTTTTTGGGAAAGTCACCCGAAAATATCGGGATACACTCGTTTGGGCCCTAGAACACAGAAAAAGGGTACTGGTTTTGGCAATAGCCGGTGTTTTTCTAAGTATTGCTCTTGTTCCTATGGGGATATTAAAAACAGAATTTGTGCCGACTGCTGATCAAAGCAGTTTTACCGTTAATATGAAGCTTGCTCCCGGTTCGACCTTGGAGCAGACAAGCAACAAGGTCGCGAAACTAGAAAATTATTTGCACAATACAAAAGAGGTTAAGAGCTATTTTTCTATGATTGGTCAAAGCGGGCAATCAAACACAGACAAATCTGTGGCCCAGATATATGTCAATTTAGTTCCCAAAAACAACCGTAAAAAAACTCAAAGTCAAGTTGCCAGCGAGGTTCGCAGCTTTGGAAAAAGCATGACCGGTGTGGATTTTGACGTTGAAGAGTCCCAAAGCGGAGGCGGAGCATCGAAGCCTATTTCAATCAGTATCAAAGGAGATAATCAGGCTACCCTTCAGACTCTGTCTAAACAAGTTGAAACTATCGTAAAATCAGTCCCCGGTGTCATAGATGTCGGTAATAGTGCAGATATCAAAAGCAGCGAGTTAAGGGTAACGATGGACAGCCTGGCGGCCTCCCAGGCAGGGGTATCCACTGCGGATGTGGGCAGCGCGGTCAGAACTGCTTTGCAGGGGACCAAGGTAGGAGTTTACAGAACTAATGATTCGGAGAATGATATTACCCTGAAGTTTATGGACGGGCAGATACAAAATGTTGACGATATTAAATCCATAAAGATCACTAATCAGACAGGTGAACAAATTCCATTAAGTCAGGTTGCTTCTGTGGTGAGAGGAGAGAGTGAACCATCTTTGTCCAGGGAGGATAAGCAAGACGTTGTGACAATTGATGCTAACCTTCAGGGAAGAACTCTCGGAGAGGTTACTCAGGATATTCAAAACAAGCTGCGTTCCGTAACGCTGCCTTCAGGCTATAGCTTAAACTATGGGGCAAGCCAGAAGAATATGGCTGATTCCTTCAGCTCACTGGGTTTAGCCTTAGGTGCCTCCTTAGCCCTGGTATATATGATCTTGGTTGTGCTTTATGAATCGTTCTTGACCCCGGCTATCCGAATGGTTTCTCTTCCTTTAGCCATTATTGGAGCACTTCCTTTGTTGGCCCTAACCGGACAAACATTAAATATGATGTCTTTTATCGGCTTAATTATGCTGGAGGGGCTGTCTTCGAAAAATGGCACGTTGTTAATTGACTATACTAATACGTTAATGCACAAAGGTCTGAGCTTAAAAGAGGCCTTAATCGAATCAGGGACAACAAGATTAAGACCCATCATTATGACCAGTGCAACCATGATTGTTTCCATGCTGCCTGTGGCTCTTTCCCTGGGAGAAGGAAGCGAGATGAAACAAAGTATGGCTATTGTCATCATCGGAGGCATGGTAATGTCTACGCTCCTTTCACCCATTGTTTTGCCGGTAGTCTATACTTTAATGGATGATTTAAAGAATCGTATTTCAAAAAATAAAAAAACAATAAATGCCGGGGAGGTTCCACAAATTGAAATTTAATCTTAGTAGAATCAAGCGGATTAAAAAACGAACTATAATTATTGGTCTGCTGGTAATAGCTGCGGCCCTGGGAGGGAATTATGCTCTAAAGCACAAAAAGGTCGAAGCCCCAGCTGTCACTGTAAAAAATGTCAAAACTCAAAAAGTTGCCCTCGGTTCTTTGTCAACTGAGGTTGATTATGCCAGTAAATTTGATCCTGTCCATGAAGTACAGGTTTTTCCCAAAACCGGAGGAAAAGTTTCCAGTGTCAATGTTGATATTGGTTCTAAGGTTTCCAGCGGCCAGGTTTTATTTACCATTGATGCGTCAGATCAGCAAGCTCAATTGCAAATACAACAGCAGGCCCTGGCTGTGGCAGAGGAAAACTTAGCAAAAACCCGTTCAAACTCAGAACAAACCTTAGAGAAAGATCAAATTAGTTATAATGACGCCCAAAATGATTACAATAATACAAAAGCTTTATATGATGGGGGAGCCGCTTCCAAACAGGATTTAGATAATGCCAAAACAAAATATGATAATGCGGCCATTGAGTTAAAAGGGGCTCAAAATGATCCGGCTGTGTCTGCAGCGGAAGCACAAGTAGAGCAAGCGAAAGCAAGTATTAATGCTGCTCAGATACAGCTGGATAATCTGACCGTAGTATCTCCTATTTCGGGCATAGTATCGGCTAAAGATGTTAAAGTCGGGGGTATGGTCAGCAGCCAATCAGGTTCGGTTACAGTGATTGATCCCAGCAGTATGATAGCAGAAATTAATGTTCCGGATGTTGTCATCGGTAAAATTAAGTTAGGCCAAACTGTACCTGTGAGCATAAATGCCGTGAAAGATAAGAAGGTTACGGGTGTCATCACAACCATTAGCCCTAACTCCAATGCGAAGGATAATTCTTATCTAGTGAAAGTAACCATTGATAATTCGCAGAATGATTTAACTGCCGGTATGTTTATAAAAATATCGCTTCCGGCTGAAAGTAGAAGCAACATATTGCTGGTTCCTAATGAAGCCCTCAGTATCGAGAATAATGTAAACTATCTCTATGCCGTTGTAGATGGTAAAGTTAAGAAAATAGCGGTGACGGTCGGTATTTCTGACAATAAAAATACGGAAGTCCAAGGAAATATCAGCAAGGATATGGATGTTGTTACTGAAGGACAGAGCTTCTTAAATGAAGGGGAAAAGGTCAATATTGTCAATGGAGATAGTAAGCAGTAAAAAAGATTTGTGAAATCAGAGTAATTCCCACTTAGAGAAGCGGGGATCTTAGATGAAAAGGTTAATAAAAATTAAACTGGTTGACTGTCTATCCAAAGACAGCAACCAGTTTTCTTTATACTATCAGACTCCCATGCCGCTAGGCGGCACCATCAAAGAATGAAAACTTGTGCTGTGGAAATATATACCTTATACGGCTAGCGAATCGAGGTCGCACTTTCGTGGTGCTTTGAGCCCGCCTATCAGACGGACCTCAGCGGCCTAGTGCATCACAAATTGTTTTTTTAGGACGCAGGGTAGATTATTTCCCTTGAGGTTGCTGCACTAGCCGTAGCAAATCTACTGAAATATGGGCTCGTGAGAGAAAGATTAATCGTTGCGTGCAGTAGTTTTTTTAACCTTTAATTTAGCGGCAGATGGTTTAACTGACTTAGTGGTTTTAGTTAATTTTGTTGATTTAGCTAATTTAGTCGATTTAACTGTTTTGGCAACCTTCTTAACCCCCTTAGAAGCATTAGTTTTAATTTGATGACTTGTTACCTTAGCTGCAGCAGCTTTAGTTTGATGTAATGAAGTTGTTTTAGCACATGCGATACTTGATGTTCCGAGTAAAAAAATTGTCATAATTGCGATTCCAGCACTAATACGTTTCAATAACTTCATCTCCTCAAATTTGATGAAGTTATTATGTTGCTGGGATGGTGGGGTTATGCTGAGAAAAACAGTCCTTTTGCATATTTCACAAATCCTTCACAATTTGGACATATAAATTTAACAATTATGGCAAAGTGGGGTATTTTTATCCGCAACCTTTGACAAACCATTTTTTTTTGTTCATCCTAAGCGCCCGGAGAAAATCAATAGACCAAGACAAATAAACTGAAGAGTAACCAAGCGGGCTAGTATATTCCAAGCTTTACCCTGGCCCCAAAAAGGGCTCTTCTTATTGAGGCGTTCCAGAAATTCGAAGCTGATCATTAGAAAAGCCATATAAGCTCCGTAAATAATGTAATGCCATTGTGTTCCGTGCCATATTCCCATAAGAAGGAAAAGCAAAAGGTAACCGATAGCTGATGCTGTGTAGCGGCTGCTAAAACGTTTCTTTTTGGCACTGTCCAGAACAAAGCGCATGTAGATATAGTCTCTGAACCACATAGAAAGCGAAATATGCCAGCGGTTCCAGAAGTCTTTAATATTTTTGGACCAGAAAGGCGCCTTAAAGTTTTCAGGTGTTCGAATGCCGAATAAGTTGCTTACTCCTATAGCAAAGGCGCTGTAACCTGCAAAATCAAAGAAGAGATAGGCACTGTAGACATACATATAGCGAATCGTTGACCAGAAACTATGGGTACCGTTCAGTGGAACAAGCAAATATTTGTTAATTAAATAAGCGATGATGAATTTATAAAGGAATCCACGAAAAATGTATTCTAAACCGTCAGTGAAACAAACAAGATACTCCTGTCTGGACATAATCCTTCTAAGATCTGAAAGAAATCTGCGATAGCGATCGATGGGTCCCGAGGCAAGGGTTGGGAAAAATAGAACATAACTGATGAAATCTCCTAAGTTAAGATCCTTAATGAGACCATCTCTGATCTCAATCAATGTTCCTAAGATTCTAAAACTTACATAGGATATTCCTAAGAAACCGAGGATTGAATTTTCTTCTGAGGACGCCAATTGACCTTGATTTGCGGCGGTTGGCATTGAAGTATGGGGAAGCCCCTGAGAGCCTGAAGGGATTTGAGTGCTGGTGAGCGTTTTAGATAAGCTTTGAGCCCCAAGAGTGACATGATTAAAACTTTGAGTTGTTGAGGTCTTAGCTGCTAAGCCACCAAAAAATGCTGCTGAGTGTAAACCCAAGAATGGGCTTAACTTTACTAATATTAAAGGTAATAAGCTTCCGGCGATAGCGAGATAAAAGATCAAAGCGTGGTTTTTTGTGTTTTCGGATTGACGATAATTCAGATACAACCTGATTATTAGGTACTCCCAGATAAAATAAACAATAGCCTGAGCTAAAGCGGCTTGAGGACCCAGAATGAGGTATAGCATGCCAAGGGACGAATGCATAATCCAGAGCGAACGGGTTTGGGGAGACGCTTCGGCTAATCCCAGAAAAATTGCAGGTAATACTGGTATGAGCAGTAACAAAAAGAAAGAAGCGTTATTATAAGGAATCATTTTATCCTCCTTGAAGAAGTGCTTTACGGTCAACCTTGCCGTTCGCTGTCATTGGCAGGCTGTCGATGAAGCGATAGCGCTGCGGCAGCATATAAGCCGGTAATACTCGTTCTAATGTTTGACGTATTTGCTGCTCCATCTCAGTTTGAAATGATTCGGGTTCTTGGTTAAAACCCTTTAAATCATGGCAGAGTTTAATAAACGCTTGAAGCGCAGCGTTTTTTCCTCTCCGTACAATTGGAACTACGATGGCATTTTCTATGTTAGGTATTTTGCGTAACTGTTCTTCTATTTCGCCCAATTCAATCCTATAACCGTGTAATTTTATTTGGAAATCTTGTCGTCCCAGGTAGTATAACTTACCGTCCAGCCAGTAACCCAGGTCACCGGTACGATAGCCTTGAAAGCCAATCCCATGTTTCCTCCACATAAAGAAGGTGCGTTTTGTAAGCTCGGGACGGTTAAGATAGCCTATGCTTACGTTAGGGCCAACGATGACTATCTCCCCCCTTACTCCAGCCGGAAGTGCTTTAAGGGGAGGGTCTAGAAAATCACCGCGAGTGGTCGTTCTATTCAAATCGTCAGGATCACAGATGAGGATTTGACAATCTGCCGAATCCTGTCCAACGGGCAGGGGGCCGGAGTTTTGCAGGATTTGTTTGGTTATAGTTACACCCGTTACTGCTACTGTGCACTCAGTGGGGCCGTAAAGATTTACGACCCGAGCTTGAGGAAAGCGTTCGATAAGATTTGAAGCCGTATTATGGGGAAGGACTTCTCCGCAAAAAAGAAAATAACGAAGTTTGGGCAAAAGCTTTTCTCTGAAGCTCGGATCCATGAGACACATTTCCACAAAAGAAGGGGTGGAAATCCAATAGCTTATTTGCGATGCTCGCAGAGAGGCAAATAAATCCTTCGGGTTATTAATTTGTTCCTTATCTATACTCCATAAGGTTCCCCCGTTGCTCAGGGCCATGTACAAATCCATGACCGAGAGGTCAAAAGAGAAGGGGGCTTGGTTGAGAAAAATATCTTCCTGCTGGTTTGGCTGGTATTGCTTGTTAACCCAAGTGATAAAATTAAGCAAAGAGCGCTGGGTAATTTGAACGCCTTTGGGTTCCCCGGTACTGCCGGAGGTATAAATAATATACCAGACATCATTCAACCCAATTTTCCATTCGGGTTTAGGTTTGGAATTTGGGGGGGCTAAATTAAAAGATGGAAGATGAAGGTTCTCCTGATAGAAGATGCCCTTCATTTTTGCTTTTTCCGGCAGGGAAATTGGCGAAAGAATGGCTAGGGCTCCCGAAGATTCGATAATTTTAAGGAGGCGCTCCGTGGGAATTGATTTATCAATTGGAATGTAGGGATGACCTGCTTTAAGGCAGGCTAAAAATAACACGAGCATTTCGCTTTCCTTATGTCCGTAGACGATGATAGGGGCGCGTTTTTCCAGTTGACTTATCCTCTGATAAAGCCAATAGGCAAGCGTATCTGAAAAGGTTTTTAACTCGGCATAGGTTAAGACTTGGAATCTATTTTTATGAGCCAAACGCTGCGGCACCAATTCTGCCCAGTGATCAATTTGCTGTAAAAGCATATACTCACCTCTTCATTTAATTACAAAATATTTCTTAAGGGGGCCAGAATATTTTCTATTAAAAGCCATCATAAATAAATGGTGGAGGAGTATGCTGCTTCTGGACAAAATAGAGAATAAAAAGCCCCATCAGTATCATGTAGTAATAAATTATGCGGGCAAACCACACAGTTTTAGGATTCTTGATGAACGAACTTATCCAGAGCTTCATCGAATTCAAGCCATCCTTTCTCACTGGGATGTGACGGATCGTCCATGAAATAGTTGTCATCTTCATGAGAGGAAAAATCAGCTAAAGAGAATCCGAAATGATCCGCCATCTCACGAACATGGCTATAATACATTTGGCGTTGTTTTTTTGGAAAACCGGTAAAATCGTACCATAGGCCGTTCACAGGCTGAATTAAAAAGATAGGATCGGCTCCTTCATCCTTTAAAACATTCATTAAGAGGTTCAGGTCTGAATATTCCGGAGAAGGATAGAAATGTGCTTTGGCTGCGGAATTTTTGAATTTTTGGGCGTTCTTAATTGTTTGGTTAAAGAACTTGTTGCCAATACCAAAAGGATTATTTGTTTCATTTTTTTGAACGTCGACAGTGGCTTTTTGCTGCATTACAGACCAAGACGGCAACGCTTTTTGGGAGGAATTCCGCGAATTATTGGCAACTTCCTTAGCTGGGAGATGTTTAAGAACTTGGATTGTTTTTAAGGCATCCTGAATTTGCAAAGCGGACATTTCTACTTTTGCTGCCGGCCAATAAACCATTTCCATAATGTTCGATCCTAAATCGCTTTGTCCGTAATATTTAAGCAGCCCGGCTAAAATTGGATAAGTCTTTTTGACGTCACCAAATTGAATTAGTCGTTGTGCAAGGTCGCGTTTTGTCTGTAACGACAAAGAAGGGTTGAATAACATAGTATAAGCCTGCAACGCTGAGAAATTGGCTGCAAAGGTATTGGAGTCAATTCCATTCCCGCTGAACCATTGGGCTGAAAGTGATAAAACGATTTTTTTGCCTTTAAGATTTTGGGCGCCTGCATAGAGCGCCTGAATTAAATCTTTAGAACCTGCATGTCCTACGAGATAGGGAGTCCATCCTGTGGGCCGTCCGGCGAAAAGTTTTGCCGGATTATAGGGGCCTCCATGACTAAATTCCGATGAGCCATACATTGGGACTACATGGGGATCCTTTAAAGCCATGCTTTGTAAAAGAGTTCCTCCGAAAAGAGAGGGTATCTGGCCTTCGCTTGCGGTTTCTATCACTCCGGCTTTGATATAACTGCTTACGTACCATTGAGCGATTGGTCCAACTGCAAGTATGCTCAGAAAGAACAGAACAAAGGCCATCCCTATTGGAAATAAACGTTTGCGGATCATTAACGTTTCTCCTCTAAATACTGAATAATCTTATTTGGGGTAGACCACATTTCTCGGTCAACTTCTGTTGGTGCTATTTCCATATCCAGCTGTTCATGAATCGCCAACATTAATTCAACTAAACCGAAGGAATCTAAAAGGCCGGTAACAAAAAGATCGAGATCAGGGCTGCTCATGACTTTATCAGTTCCGCAGATTTCTGAAAGAGCACTCAAAATTGTAGTTCTGACGATGGAATCATCATTCATGGAAATCGCTCCTTTTTGTGACTTAAATCTTGGCTAAAACTCATAGGAAAACTATAAGTTCGAGCAATCAGATCATAGGTGATATTAATTTAGCAGCCAAAGGAAAATGTGTATCTTTTTATAGATAGCTTAACAAGTTAAACTGAGAATTTCCTGAGAATGAACAAAGAAATTTAGCGAAAGGTGAGAATCTACAAACATAAAAGGATCTCAGGAGCTGGGCCGGATAATAAGATCGATTCAAATAAATGATCTCACGACTTGCTTGCAATATGTCCTCTAAGGTATAATTATGGAAAGTTCTACTCTTGGAGGGTTCAATGTTTGACTATTTTCGACCAACACTTCAAGCTCCTTCCTTAGACCGCATTGTTGTTGAGCAGCTGGTTCGTGATGGAATTAAAGGGCTCATTATTGATTTAGACAATACCATGACGCCCTGGAATGATCTTGAAGTGGGGCCAAAGGTTAGAGAGTGGTTTATTAAAGTTAAGGCAGCAGGTATCGCTGCTTGCGTCGTGTCGAATAATAAGAAACGACAACGTGTAGCAGTCGTTGCAGAACGCTTAGGGATTCCTTTTGTTTTTGGGGCAACTAAGCCGCGCAGGAGGGCCTTTCGTGCAGGAATGGAACTCTTAGGAACAGGTCAGGAGGATACTGCGGTTATTGGAGATCAATTGTTTACTGATATTCTGGGTGGAAATCGACTTGGCCTTTATACGATACTCGTGACCCCCATCAATGATCGTGAATTTATTGGGACACGGATTATGCGGCGGATGGAAAAAGTGCTAGTTTGGTTGATGAAACATTGTGCTCCCGCGAAACCGTTCAGTCCTAAAATACATTAAACGCAGCAACAAGGAATGGTCAGCCATTCCTTTTTCTCTATCGTATTGAGCCTAGGGTTTTTATTCCAACGATAGTTTAGTTATGGATAAAGGATGTTGGCTATGGAAAAGCATTTCGCAGTCATTGGCAACCCTATAGAGCATTCCTTTTCGCCTGCAATGCATAATGCAGGGTATAAACATTTAGGTATTGACGCGATCTACCATCGTTTCCAAGTATATCCGAACAGCTTAGCAGAGGCAGTTTATGGACTTTGTGCTTTAGGGTTTGCCGGATGGAATGTTACGCTGCCTCACAAAGAGACGATAATCCCCTACCTCGACACTCTTACTCCCCAGGCGAGACGAGCAGGTGCCGTGAATACGGTTAAAATCCTTGACGGAAAAAAAATAGGCCATAATACCGATGGAGACGGCTTTATCTGTTCAATAGAGGGAGAGCTGAAAGAATTTAGGGATAAAAAGGCTGTACTTCTCGGTGCCGGAGGTGCTTCCAAAGGAATTGCCTTAGCCCTTGCCGAAAAGGGCATGCATGTACATATTCTCAACAGAACTCTCCAAAAAGCTGAGGAGTTAGTTCAAACAATCCATCAGAAAGGCGGCACAGGAAGCTTTGGAGAGTTCAGACCCGGGGATTGGCTGGAAGACGTTGATCTGTTAGTCCAAACGACACCCTTGGGTTTAAAAGGAGAACCATTTCCCTTACGTTTAAATGGGGTTGCGAAAAAGACTTTGGCCGTCGATATTATCGTAAATGTTCAGGAAACTGCTTTTTTGCGGGAAGCAAAAAAACAGGGATGTCGTGTTTTAGACGGAACAGGGATGCTTCTTTATCAAGGGGCTTTAGCCTGGGAATTCTGGCTTGGCGGTAAAGCACCTCTTGAAGCTATGCGTAAAGGTTTGCAAGACCAGATGCTGCAGCGAATGGCTGATAAGAATTAAAGGAAGATAACCATGTCACAAATAGAGTCTAAAGAGTATGGTTTTACCCTTCTGGAAATGATGTTGGTTTTGACACTTTTGGCAGGTGCAGGCTTTGTTCTTTTAGTTAAACTCCCAAATCACTGGGAGAGGGATCGACTTTCGTTTGTGACAACTCAATTATTAGAAGAGATTCGAGATACTCGTCAAGCCGCCTTAGCTGAAAATGATTGGTATCAAATTAAATTTTATACTCAAGGCGAGCCGCATTATCAGATTTTCAAAGAAGGAACAAGAATCAAGGATATATCGCTGCTGAAAGGGATTAAGTTTCTAGGCCAGCCCAAGGATCTTTTATTGAATGCTTCAGGAAGAAGCGCAGGAACAACGATCCTTTTAACCAATTCCTTAGGTGAGCAGCGGAGCGTTATTGTTGCACCGGTAGGAATGAGAATTAGAGAAAAGTGAACTCGTTCAGCTAAAGCTGAACAGTGGGGCTTTGATGCCGAAAGTGTCCTATGGACAGTTTCGGCGAAAGCACCTCGCCAATTACAAAAGCTATCGCGCTGAAGGACGGACTCTACCCCCACAGAAGCAGAGAACGGGGACCACTCCCACTTACAAGAAGTGGGAGTCTCACGATTGGATGAATTATTTGCAATTAGTTTCAGTAAAGATTAAGTTTATTAAATAAGAATTTTGCATTAGCTGGAGGGAAGGGATAAGGATGCGGTTTTTAACAGCGGGGGAATCTCATGGCCAAAAATTGGTAGGAATTATTGAAGGACTTCCCTCAGGAATGAAGGTTTCCAAAGAAATTGTCGATCACGCTCTGAAAAAACGACAGCAAGGTCCGGGACGTGGCGGCAGGATGGCTATTGAACAGGATCAAGTTAATATTATATCGGGAGTACGGGGCGGTTTGACCACCGGTGCGCCCCTTGCACTGGAAATTTTAAATCGAGACTGGGAAAACTGGGAAAGAATCATGACTTGGGAAGCAGATGCGGATTTAGAAAGCCGAAAAGTGATGACCCCACGACCTGGACATGCTGATTTAACCGGGGCGCTTAAATATCGTACAGAGGTTAGGAACATTCTGGAGAGGGCAAGTGCTCGTGAGACGGCCATGCGAGTGGCCATTGGAAATATCCTTCGACAAAGCTTAACTGATCTTGGGGTGGAAATTCGGGGACGAGTCACTGCTGTTGGCGGCGTTCATGCCAAATTAGCAGAGGACCATGAGTATTGGCAGCGGGTTCAGCAATCAGAATGGTCAGTGGGAGACCCTGATGCTGAAAGAAGAATGGGGGAGCTTTTACAGGAATCTCGTGAGCAAGGTGAGTCCTTGGGTGGATTACTGGAAGTACAAGTTCTTCATCTTCCCGCGGGGCTGGGCTCTCACGTACAATGGGATCGGAAACTCGATGGGAGATTGGCTCAAGCCATCCTTTCTGTTCAAGCAATAAAAGGAGTTTCCTTTGGAATAGGGTTTGATGCCGGAGAAAAAATGGGCTCTCTGGTTCATGACTCGATAGAATATAGCCCAGGGCAAGGTTTCTGCAGGAGCTCAAATCGTGCGGGGGGAATTGAAGGAGGCATGAGCAACGGGGAAACAATTGTCCTTCAAGCTGTCATGAAACCGATTCCCACTCTTTACAAACCCCTTAATACGGTTCATCTGGAAACAAAGGAAATCGTAAAAGCCAGTGTGGAACGTTCCGACGTTTGTGCAGTTCCCGCTGCTTTGGTTGTTTTAGAACATGTTGTTGCTTGGGTCATCGCTGAAGCAGTTCTGGAAAAGTTCCCTGCGGACAGCTTTTCAGAGTTAGAGACCGCTTGGCAAGCCTATAAAGAGTATTTGAAATTATAGATTATTGGGAGAGAGGAAGAAGCTCCATGCGAAACATAGTTCTCATTGGCTTTATGGGAACCGGCAAAAGTACGGTTGGCAGGCGTTTAGCTCAGGCCTTATCCTGGAATTTTGTCGATACGGATGCAGAAATCGGAGACGTTACAGAATTGAGTGTTAGTGAAATTTTTCGGCGGTATGGCGAGACTCGCTTCCGGTCTGAAGAAAGTATTGTTGTCACCAGACTGGCTCAGACCGAGGAAATTGTCATTGCCACCGGTGGAGGGACAGTTCTCAATCCTATAAACTGGGAAGTGTTGGCCCAAAATGGGATCATTGTCAGCCTTTATGCTCCTTTAGAAGTGATTCTCCAACGAATTGGTCATAAAAATGACCGGCCGCTTCTTAGAAGCTCTCCTGAAGAAATTAAAACGCTTTTTTTAGAACGGCAACCGTTCTATGGCAAGGCGGATTTTACCATTGACACGACAATCAGATCCATTGATGAAGTTGTGAGCGAAATTCTTGCTCAATTGGGAAGGATGGCTATTCATGAGTTTACCAGAAAAGATTGAGGTCTCAGCGGACCGGAAATATCCCGTTTATTTAGGGGCAGCTCTCGAGGATTTGGGAGGTTATATTCACTCCCTGCCTGATAAAGTTGAGCAAATTCTTGTCATCTCGCACAAGAAAGTTGCAGACCTCTATCTGGAACGACTCATGACAGGGTTAGGGGATTATACTGTTGATTTAATGATCGTTCCTGCCGGAGAAGAGGAGAAATCTTTAGATCGGTTGAGCAGGCTGACAACCGATGCTCTTGGTTTTGGGGCAGATCGCAAGACGCTGGTAATTGCTCTGGGCGGCGGGGTTATCGGAGATCTGGCCGGTTTCTTTGCAAGCGTTTATATGCGGGGTATTCGTTTGATTCAAGTTCCTACCACGCTGTTGGCCCAGGTTGATAGCAGCATAGGCGGTAAAGTTGCTGTGAATCACCCTGCGGGAAAGAATATTCTGGGAGCTTTTCATCCTCCGGTGGCTGTTTGGACAGATTTCAGGACTTTAGACAGTCTGCCTTGGATTGAAGTTGAGAACGGTTTGGCGGAAAGTATTAAACATGCTTTAATTACGGATTCCGATTTCTTCAGCTTTTTCGAAACTCAAGCAGACAGCATTAAGCGGAGAGACCCTGTAATCTGGCGTGAGATGGTGGCGCGGTCCGCTTCTATTAAAGTTCGTGTTGTATCTCAGGATGAGCGGGAACAAGGAATTCGCCGGTTATTGAATCTGGGACATAGTTTCGGGCATGCTTTGGAAACAGAGATGAACTATCGGGGAGTGACTCATGGGCAAGGAGTTAGTATTGGTATTGTTGCTGCTGCCTTCTTGGCCAATGCTAAGGGCTTGATCACTCTAAATGAGGTGGAAAGGATCAAACAAGTACTCCGATGTTATGATTTACCTACGTCGATTTCCCGGCAAGATCCTCACGCATTATTGCAGCGCATGGAGACAGATAAGAAAAATCAAGGAGGCCGCAAAATTCTTATTTTACCTCAAGGGATTGGGAATGCAGTAGTTTCTAAAGAATGCAAGGATGAAGAGATTCTGGACGCTTGGCAGAAGGTCATCCTTGAAGATAATTAAAACCACCTGGAAATAAGTATCTAAAGCTTTTACTAAAATTAATCCCCAAAAACGTCGTTGTTTGGAAGATCTGGCTTGAATATTAAATTCTTGCCGGATCTTTTGTTAGTTATTGACGTAGTATGATGCAAAAGCAACTATACCGTAGGAAAATGAGAAAGAACAGTTAATAAACATACATACAATAAGGATATGTCGATGACAAAAGGAGTTTTGTAATGGATAGAGAAGATTAAGAGAAAAGATTAAGAGAAGTTTAAAGGAAAATAGAGGTAATCATCGATCTGAGGAGACGAAATTACGATGAATAGGATTCTAGGGCTAAAAAGAGTGAACGGCTCAGAAATGGGGTGTACCCTTTGGGAACTTATGCTGGTTCTTGGCTTGATGGGAATTCTTTTATCGGTGGTTGTTCCGCATTTTTCCTCCTCAGCAACATATGTAAGATCACAAATTGATTTAGCGAATATAGAAAAGATTGAAGGTGCCGTTCAGCTCTACCGGATTGACGTGGGAACTTTCCCAGTTAGTATCTCGGATTTAGTTCAATGGCCAAGGAGCATTAAGGGATGGCGGGGGCCTTACTTACAAGCGATTCCCATAAGTCCCTATTCCGAGTCGGGTTATCAACTTAACAGTTTAGGACAGGTCATAAAATAATAAAGGCAAGCCCCGGTGTTCAGCTTAGCTGAACGAATTCACTGCAACACAAATTATTGTCAAAATAAGTCTTCATCAGGCAATGACTGAGAAAATTAAAAAAGGAAAAGGAGGTTTTTAAAAAGATAACAATACGACACTATCGATTTTCTCCAGGTTATATCTTATTGGATGTATTATTGGCAGTCTTCCTTTTTTCCTTAGGTTTTGCAGTGCTTTATGGGTTATACGAAGAAGCCCTGGCTGAAACCCATCAGTCAGCATATCTGCTGGGAGCAGCAAATCTTGCTCAAAAAAGGTTGGACCAGTTAGCTGCTCGAAGCTGGAAGGATAATATCAATCAACGGGTTTGTTTGCCGGGGGAAACTGTAGAGGGCGATGAAGGAACCTTTCATTGGCTGATTTATTCGAACTGGGATCATGTGCCACAACTGTTGAGAGTTAAGGTTGAGGTGCGCTGGGTTGATCGGGGAAGCCCGGAAAACTATCAAATTGAAAGCTTATTTCAGGTGGAGTAACCCTCATTTATAGAAGTGGGGGCCTAAGATGGGGATAACTTGAAAATTATGAGGAGAGAAGATGGCTTCACTCTTTTGGAGGTTCTCACTGCCTTACTGATTGCCGGAATTTTTTTGATCAGCGCCTTGAATCTTTTGACAGAACTATGGGGGGGGAACTCGAGCCTTAACGAGTCAATTAGAGGCTCAATATGCTCTTATGACTGCCGGTAAAACAGTAACTGATGAGATTCGGCGGGCAAAAACTGTGCTGTGGGTCCAAGAGACTTGCGAGCTAAAAATCTTGCCAATCATTGATGAGGACAATCCTGAGCCGACTTTGGATGCATACTTTATTGCTGATTTAGATTATGACGGCACCCAGGATCTTTATTGGCAGCATCGAGGAGTAGCCCAGCCCATAGCAAGTTACTTGACAAGTTGGGAATGTTTGGAGGTAGGGCCGGGATTGTGGGAAATTTCGCTAAAGGCAAGTGTCGGAGGGCGAAACGGAACTTGGCAATCGATTGTTCGCCAGCGTGTTTACTCGAAGTTCTCTTCCCTAAGCGTCGTACCAAAGGTTATGTAAGCCTTCTTGTCCTTTTGTTGCTGTCTGCTTTTTCGGCTTGGGGAATGGAAGTTTATTTAAAGGCAACGATCGAGAAGAGAATGGTCAGGAGAGAGGTTCAGAGCCTGCAAGCCCTCTATGTCGCTGAAGGAGGAATTGAATGGGCGAAGGTACATTTACAGTCTGATTATGGGCTGAGTCAAGGAGAGGTACTATTCGATACGGGGCAGGCCAGGATTTCGATTCATCGTCTTGATGGTGGGTACAGAGTGACTTCCGAAGGCCATTCTGGTCTAGCCGTTCGCAAAGTTGAGGAGATACTTCAAAAAGAAACAGGAAAATGGATTATTCAGAGTTATCAGGAGTTACATCAGTAATGATGAACAATTCTTATTTAAGCTTTCAAGAGCTTACTGATGAATTAAAAATGCTATTGGCTGAGGATAGCGGCGGAGACGATCTTAGACGGAGCGGATTCTTAGCTCAAGAAGAGACGTTGGATGAGGTGCTGCGAAAGTTCTTGGGTATTCCTGAGGTTTCGCTGACTCAAGTCACATTTGACCCGGAGGTTGTTCGTTTAATTCCTGAAGAAACGGCACGTCGTTATACCCTTATACCCTATCAATGTCACGATGGAATCTTAAACGTTGCTATGTCAGACCCTACAAATGAACAGGCACTACGAACGATTCGGATCATGACCGGAATGGAAATTGTTCCGTTTTATGCACGGAAAGAGGATATACAAACCGCCATCCGCCAGCATTTGACGGTAGAACAATCTGTGGCTCAATTAACCCATCTTACGGATCAGTTCCATCGAGAAATGAACGCTGGGAAAGAAACTTCGGAATCTATTAGCTGGGAAGAAGATGCTCCGACCCTCAGATTAGTGTACTCCCTGCTTCAAGAGGCAGTGATTGAGGCAGTCAGTGATATTCACTGGGAACCGCATCAGAATGATTTTGTAGTTCGTTATCGCATTGACGGTAAACTCATCAAAAAACATACTCTCTCGAGCCAAATGGCTCGAACGGTTATTTCTTCCCTGAAGGTAATGTCTAATATGGATGTTGCTGAACGGAGGATTCCCCAGGACGGGCGAATGTCTTTTAGTGCCGGGTCCCGGCGTGTTGATTTGCGTATGTCTTCCTTGCCGACGGTTCATGGAGAGAAAATTGTCGTCCGTATTCTTGATCCTGAGATGGCACAGCGTTCTTTAGAAGAACTGGGGATGCGTTCGGAGGTTAAAGCAGGAGTTCAAGGGTTATTGAAGCATCCGAATGGTTTGATTTTAGTGGTCGGCCCTACCGGTAGCGGTAAAACGACAACCCTTTATGCACTTCTGCGCGAATTAAATGCTGAGGAGCAGAACATTATCTCAATTGAGGAGCCTGTTGAATATCAACTTCCGGGGATTAACCAGGTCCAGGTCAATCTCCCGGCGGGACTTAGTTTTGCAGTTGGCTTGAGGCATATTTTGCGGCAGGATCCCGATGTTATTATGATTGGCGAGATACGCGATGAAGAAACGGCTCGGATTGCAATTACCGCTTCTCTGACGGGCCACTTAGTACTGTCTACGCTGCATACCAATACGGCTGCTGAAGCTTTAGTTCGTCTCTTGGATATGGGTATCGAACCGTATCTCCTGGCTTCCGCTGTAACAGGTGTCCTCTCACAACGCCTGGTACGTCGCTTATGTGACGTTTGCAAGAAGAGTTCCAACGTTTCAGACATAGAAAAGAAAGCCCTTCGGTTACCGGCTGCAATCAAGCAGTTGTATCATTCGCAGGGATGTCCTAAATGCTTGGGAATCGGGTTTAGAGGAAGAATCGGTATTCATGAGTTTTTGCCTTATAATCAGGAAATTAGGGAACTTATTCTTGCCCGGCACAATTCTCAGGATATAGAACGACAAGCAACTCTATCTGGTATGTTGACGATTTATGAAGATGGTCTTTTGAAGGTTGCCCAAGGTTTAACAACCATTGAAGAAGTGCTTTTTACGACTTCTGAAACAGAAGGTTAAGAGGAGAGAATACCGTGCTTTTGTTGGAAGAACTTTGTCAAGTCGCTGCAGAAAAGAGGGCGTCCGATATCCATTTAACAGCAGAAAGCCCTCCGGTTCTTCGGGTCGATGGTTCTTTGATGCCGTTAGGAACGGATAAACTGTCTTCACTTGATTTAGAAACCTTTACCTATTCCCTAATGAACGAGACCCAAAGAAAACGCTTCCTGGAATTAGGAGAGTTAGATTTTTCATATAGTTTGCCGAGAGTAGGGCGATATCGGGTCAATGCTTATCGGCAAAGAGGCTCTATCGGATTTGTTATTCGCTTGATTCCTTATGTCATTCCTACTCCGGAAAGTCTCGGTCTCCCGGAAGTGAGCCTTGACTTAGCCCGCTTGACTAAAGGCTTAGTTCTGGTAACAGGTCCCACCGGGAGTGGAAAATCCACAACTCTTGCCTCCTTGATTGACTATATTAACCGGACGAGATCTTGTCACATTATGACGATTGAAGATCCCATTGAGTATTTACATAAGCATCAATTAAGTTTAGTTAATCAACGGGAGATTGGCTGCGATACAAATTCTTTTTCTCTGGCTTTGCGCTCAGTTCTGCGGCAGGATCCCGATGTGATTTTAGTAGGAGAAATGAGGGATCTAGAAACGATTTCCACTGCAGTGACAGCAGCTGAAACCGGCCACTTAGTCTTTAGTACTCTGCATACCAATGACGCCACTCAATCAGTAGATCGAATGATTGACGTTTTTCCGCCTTATCAGCAGCAACAAATTCGCGTTCAGCTGGCTGCGGTGCTGCAAGGTATTATATCTCAGCAGCTATTTCCAAGAGCTGATCATCAGGGGCGGGTTGCAGCCATTGAGGTCATGCTGGCAACTCCGGCAATTCGCAGTCTTATTCGCGAGGGCAAAACTCATCAACTCCCCACAGTGATTCAGACAAACAGTAAACTTGGTATGCAAACTATGGACAAGGCCATTCTTGACCTTGTTCACAAAGGATTGGTAGAGTATGACGTTGTTCAGGAAAAACTGCAAAGTGCTGATGGTTTTCGGAGATGAGTAAGCACTGGTTTCTATGGCGGGCTGTTAATGCTCAAGGAGCTTTAAAAACCGGTCGTTGGCTCGGAAACAACACCTTTGAAGTTCAAAAGCTGCTTAAGAAAGAAGGATATTTTCCGGTTATAATCAAACCGCAGAAGATATGCCTTAGAGGTTTATTGCAGCGCTCCGGGATAAAGTGGAGTCGTTTCGCACGTCACCTGTATTCTTTATTGGAAGCGGGGATTCCCTTGCTCCAGGCTCTGGAAATAATGACCTCGCCGAGAGGAAACGTATCCTTTGAACAAAAACAATGGTTAAACGTTAAGGATTCCGTATTGGCGGGGTGTGATTTATCAGAAGCCCTTCAACAGCTTAAATCCCCTCCCAGCTCTTATGTATTGGCAATGATAAAAGCAGGAGAGCATTCGGGAAGCTTGGCAAAGATTTTAAACGAAGTCGCGGTAGAATTAGAACAAGACGATGCTTTCCGACAGAAAATAAGAACCGCACTCACCTATCCTAGCCTCTTATTACTGGCTGTTCTCCTTGTGCTCTGCGGTCTTTCCCTAGGTGTACTTCCAATGTATGAGAGGCTTTTTGCAAGTATGGATGTTGAATTGCCGGTATTGACCAAAGTCATTTTTGTAGTTGGTCGAAAATTACCTGTAATTTTGCAAGTGACAGCTGCTCTACTCATAGCAGTGTTGCTTAGCAGTAAGGTTTGGAAACTAAACCGTTGGCAGCAATATCTTAAAGGTAAGGTGAGGTATCTTCCGTATCTCGGAAAAGTATATCTTCTCAAAGATTTAGTACAATTCACAAATATCTTAGGTCGTTTGTTAATGACGGGAATTCCCTTGTTAGAAGGACTGCGTTTGACATCGGGAACGCTGCAAACTTCGGAAATGTTGACTTTGACAGAACTGCTAATGCAAAGTGTCAAGCAAGGTAATCCCATAGTCGATGTTTTATCCGCAAGTAAGATTTTTCCCAAGGAAAAAACAGAGATGATCGCCATTGCCGAAGAAGCCGGACAACTCGATAAAATGTTCTCCCATATTTCGCAATTATTGCGAACGGATCTTGAATATCAGCTTAAACAATTTACCCAATTGCTTGGACCTGCCCTGATTCTCATTTTGGCAGGACTTATTGGATTAGTGGCAGGGGGAGTTATGGTCCCTATTTTTAATCTTAGTTCATATCTGGAGTAATCCAGAATGAACGAGCGTTGTTTTCTAATGATGGTTTACGAATATCCTGGTAGGAGGATGGAGCAATGAGAACGATGAATGATATTCCCCGCGAGAATGGATTTACACTCATCGAAGTTATGGCCGTCATCATTATTATGGGTATTATTGCCGCAGTGATTATTCCGAAAATAACATTAAGTACGGCATTAGCCAGGAAAAAGGCCGATGTGGCCACTGCTCATCAGGTTAAAGCAGCACTGGATCGTTATCAAGTGGAAAACGGAGCGTATCCGAAAATTAGTGAATTATCCGTAGATTCCAGTGGTGAAGTGGTTTGTTCAAAACTAATACCAAAATATATTGGAAAACTGGATAAAAAAACGACTCAACAAGCCGTTGCAGATGGAAACAAGGGGTTTGGTGTTGCTGAATTAACGATCGATGCTACCGATAAAACCCTTTATCGGATTTCGGAGCCAAAAGATAATGAAACCATTAAAACGGTGATGATCTATTTGTCCTCTGACGGCTTGGCGGCTGAAGTTCGCGCTTATGATGAGGATTTAAAAAATATACTTTGGACTTCGGCCGATTAAGAAAGCAGCCGCTGGCCATGTTTTCTTTAATTCAGAGAGTGAGTGAGAAAAGGGGTAACGTTTTTGATTAGTATTGCTTTGATGTTCGGTCTGGGAGGCATCATCATCGGCAGTTTTTTAAATGTTGTCATCTATCGTGTTCCTAAAGGTGAATCGATCATTTCACCGGGTTCTCACTGCCCAAAATGCGGACATGCTCTTCGGGCCTGGGAACTCATCCCTATTGTTAGTTTTATAATCCAAGGGGGACGATGCTTGAACTGCCGGACAAAAGTTTCTTGGCGCTATCCCGGGGTAGAACTTCTTACGGGTTTACTCTTCTCTTTGACGGGTACATTGGGCTTTTTAATGGGTTTTCATCCGGCGAGAATAGGATTAAATCTCGTGTTTACTGCATCCTTAATTGCTTTAACGTTTATTGATTTTGACACCTATCGTTTACCGGATGTTTTGACGCTTCCGCTCTGGGGGCTGGGTTTGATTGGGGGCTTTATTATACCCGGGTATCCATCAGGATGGGAGAGTATTCTTAGTTCCCTGGGAGCCGGCGGCTTTTTTTGGCTTATTACCCGAATTCATCCTCAAGGCATGGGGCTTGGAGATGTTAAATTGGTGGCAGCTTTAGGTGCCTTTTTAGGATTTCCGGGAATCTTCCTTGCTGTTTTTCTGGGAAGCCTAGTGGGGGCAATCGTTGGGTTAGTGATTCTTTGGCTGGGTCATAGGGGATTTCGCCAACAGATCCCTTTTGGCCCGTATCTTTCCTTAGGTGCTGTTCTGACTTTATGGTGGGGAACGAGGATCTTCGACTGGTATTGGGCATGGTTTAAATAGCCTTTCGGAGGTGACCGGTGGGTATGAAATCAGTCATATTTGAAATCACGGAACACGAACTTCACGTTTTTAAAGTATCCCTCCCCCTGTTTGCAAGTCTTAAACGGAGTCATTGTTCTTCATGGGTCAAGTTTGACCGTATACAAATACCAGGCATCCTTGAACAAGGGATTGTTCGTGATGAAGCTGCACTTTTACAGTATTTAATCGATTATCGGGCAGAAAACTCTTGCAAGGGTTACCAGGCCTTTTTAGCGATACCTTTACAATCAGGATTTGTTCGTTCTTATAAAATCCCTTGGCTTGCCAAACATCATAGGGAATCGGCAATAGCTCTCTTAGTTGCTGAAGAAGTGCCGAGCAGCTCTGGACTTCTGTACTATGATTATCTTATCCTTGAAGAGGAAAGACACGATAGCCTGACCATTTTATTAGGAGCATTGCGTCAAGAAATTCTTGCCCAGTACCTTGCAGTTTTTAAACAAGCAGGGATAAGAGTAGGCGGGGTTAATTTCTCTTGGGCAGTTTTAGGTCAAGGGTTAGGCTTTATCAGCGGCGAGGATGTACTATACTTACAAGAGGACTTGGGAGGGCTGCAAGTTGCATTGTTTCATGGGCAGGTTCCTGAAAGTGTACGATTTCTGTCTTCAGCAAAACCGGCAGTTGAGATTGATAACAATGAGGAAAATAATCCGGATATCTATAACTATTCAGAGGAGCAGGTCAAAGAGATTCGCCGCTTTCTCTTGTATTTTAATGCTCAGCCTCCTGGATTAAATTTGCGGCGGATTGTTTGGAGCGGCAATCCGGCTCTGGAGAGCTTGGCCAAAAGTATTTTGCAGGCAGATAACGCTGCATTGGTGGAACAGGCCAAGCTAACCTCTGTTCCTGAAGTCTGGTTAAGGATACTTGGAGAAAATAATGGTTTTGCAGAACCGGCCATAGCCTATGCAATTCGGATTTTCCAAAAATCTATGTTACTTAACCTAGGGAGACAACCCGAGAAGAGTTTAAAGGTACAACTTAGGTATCAACGCTTGGTAGTTATCCTCATGGCTTTTCTAATTATCGGGAACAGTTTTTGGCTGTCGTTTCATCAGAAGACCTCCGTCTTGCAACAAGAAAATCGTAGACTTTCCCAAAAGGGTTATAAAATTGAAGCTCAACTTAGACAACAGCAAGAATTGACCAGATCCTGGGGAATTGCCCGAAGCCATTCCGGAAGAATTGGCGGCTCTCTGCGGCAAATACAAGCGTTGTTAGAGCCGCGGCTGACAATCCAAACATTAGACTACCGACAAGGCAATCTTTCCTTAACCGGCAGAGCATCAGATATCGAGTGTATTCAATCCTTAATTCAGGGACTTCGAAAGTTAGATTGGAATCGGCCTGTTTTGAGAGGCTATACGTCAACGTCGCCTGAGCATATTGAATTTTCTTTGAGTGCAAGTCGAAAAAGTGCTGATAGCTGACCGGAGTGAGTTCAAGCAGGGAGGGGTATTCCTTGTCTTTTTTCTCAAATAGAAAACCTGCTGGGCATCTGATGACAACGTTTTTTCTTATGTTTAAGCAATCATTCCTGAAAACTATTAAGCCTTGCGTTGCTGTTCTATCTGCCATAATTCTTTTAGAGTTTAGTCTGTTTTGGCGCCCAGCCTATCAAAACTTCCAAAATCTGCAAGAGGAGAAGAAATACTGGGAGTCATTGCTTCAGATCAAGCCAAAAGATACCGCTCCGGTGATCCCATCCAGAGATCATTGTTTAGATATTGCAGAAGAATGTCGGAGCCGTTTGCTGAAGGCAGGAGTTGAAGTGAGTGCCCTTAATATAGAACGATTTGGATCGGACAATCGTGAAGTTTCTAAAGGAACCGCTCTGGATTATGCCCTCCTGCGCTTGCATCTGCAGGGAAATAGGGAAGTAATTATTTCTCAGCTCAAATATATTGAAGATACCTGTGAAGAGATTACTATTCAAGAAGTTAACTTAGAGCCGGATGGGGGAGTGGTGCTGCTGCAAATTTATTTTTTGCCCACGGAATGAACTTGTTTCGACTAAATCCGGACCTCAGGGCTGCGGTGACGAAAGTGTTCTGTGGACAGTTTCGGCGAAAGCGCCTAGCCAATAACAAATGCTATCGCGCTGAAGGCTGGAATCTACCCACACCAGAGCATGGTAGGGGAACTACTCCCACTTGTAGAAGAGGGAGTCTTATGAGTGGATAAATTATCAATTATGAATTATGTATCTCTGCAAAAATGGGATAATATGGAACTTGACATTCCCTCTCTAACATATGTTAGCAAGAGGAGGGATTTCTGTGGTTAAAGAATACATTCTTCGACCTGGAGATAATTTTTATGGTTTGTCACAGCGTATGGGGTGCACCTGTGACGATTTTATGCGGGCCAATCCGAACCTTGATCCCTTGAAACTTCAGATTGGGGAAAAAATTGTTCTTCCTGAGCTCAAAGGAAATATCAAAGGCAAAGAACAATATGCAGATATACGAGTTGGACATGGGCAGGAATTTGCAGGAGATTATCTTGATGATGTGGAAATGGAAGTTGAGGGAGTGCGTTTTCGTCTGAGACGAATCGGAGAACCGAATGTTCCCCATGAACTTCATTTCATTCTTCCCCGCACCGAGATTCGCAAAGTCCAACCTGCCGGTGAAGGAGGCCCGACTGAATTACAGATTATGATCAGCAATTTAGATATTGTACTATCACCGCGTTTAGTCAGCGGCGACAGCGCCGAACAGATTAAAGCTTCACCGCAAGCTACGGTGCAGACAAAGGTACAGCAGCAGGCTTCTCAGCCCTCTCAACCTTTTCAAACGCCCCCCCAGATTCCAACGCGCTAGAGTGAATCTCATAGTTTCAGAGCAACTTGTTAAAACAATATCGCAATGAGACCCTTGCCTCCGTATAGCGGAGGTTTTGGTTTGGAATAGTAACCTACAAGGAATAAATTAGTTTAACAACGGCTAGCGATTTAAATACTTTGCTATAGTCCTAAATTATGATAATATTTTGGTTGGGGAATGAGGAAGTGATGAAAATTGGCAAATATTTATGTTTTTCATGGACCTAACTTAAACTTGTTGGGAGTACGTGAGCCGCAGCATTACGGTATGCAAACTTTAGCAGAAATCAACCAGGAGCTGCTTGAAATGGCAAAGCAGGCAGGACTCAGGGCCGAATGCCGGCAAACAAATCATGAAGGAGATTTGCTTGATTGGATTCAAGCTTTAACTTCAGAAGATTTTCTAATTCTTAATCCTGGGGCTTGGACCCATACCAGTTATGCAATTCGAGATGCTATCAGCGGTGTAAAGGTTCCCGCTGTGGAGGTTCATCTTTCGAATATTCACGCTCGCGAATCCTTTCGAGAGACGTCTCTGATTGCACCGGTTTGTCTGGGTCAAATATCAGGATTGGGAGCAGCCAGTTATACCCTGGCTATGCGATATGCAATTAACTATCAAATTGGACGGTCACAATGATAAAGGAGGTTGCATCATTGACCAGACTAGAACGGATGCGCCAACGAATGCGGGAGGAAAGCATTGATACGTTTGTTGTCCTTCGTCCCGAAAACGGAAGATATTTAAGCGGTTTTTCCGGGGGCGAAGCATCATTGATCATTACGCTTGATAGGTCTTATTTGTTAACAGATTTCAGGTACATAGAACAAGCTAAAGAACAATCACCTGATTTTGAAATTGTCAAAACCGGTCATGATCACTTTATGATGATGGCGGAAATGGGACTTCAATCCCGGCGAGTGGGGTTTGAGGGAGACTTCATTACCTTTGCAGATTATGAAAAACTAAAACAGTCATTTACACAGGCTCAACTCATCTCCATGCCAGGCCTTGTCACCGATCTACGCTCCGTCAAGGATGATCAGGAGATTCCCTTAATTAGACAAGCTGTTCAAATTGCCGATAAGGCTTTTTCTGAAGTCTTAAAGAGCCTCGAAATCGGACAGACCGAAGAGGAAGTCGGCCTAAATTTAGAGTTTTCGATGCGCCGTTTGGGTGCTAGCGGAGGTTCCTTCGAGTTTATCGTGGCTTCAGGTATCCGAGGTGCCATGCCCCACGGCACAGCAAGTCCGAAGAAGATAAAAGACGGAGAGTTCCTTACCATGGACTTTGGAGCAATTTATCGAGGATACTGTTCAGATATCACGCGGACTATTTTTCTGGGTGACCCTTCGGAGAAGCAGCGGGAACTCTATGCGTTGGTATTGAACGCTCAGCGAGCCGGGATTGCTGCTGTGGCACCGGGACGGACCGGAAAAGAAGTCGACGCCGCAGCACGAAAAATCATTGAGGAAGCGGGCTACGGAGAAAACTTTGGGCATGGTTTGGGACATTCCGTGGGTTTGGCTATTCATGAAGGTCCAAATTTTAATCAGCGGGAAGAGCGCGTTTTAGAACCCGGGATGGTTCTTACCGTAGAGCCGGGAATTTATATTCCTGATTGGGGCGGTATTCGCATTGAAGATATGGTGTTAGTGACCGAAGATGGTTGTGAAGTCTTGACCCAGGCTCCAAAAGAATTAATTCTCTTAAATTGATTAAAGTATCCTTTTCGAGGTTTAATTTGCAAGAACCAGTTGCACTTGGGTTATCCGGAAGTTATACTTTCGTTTGTACAAAAGAATATTTAGGGGGAACGATTGATTTATGATTTCTTCGAACGATTTTAAGACAGGCATGACCATTGAAATTGATGGAGACGTTTTTTCGGTGGTTGAGTTCCAACATGTTAAGCCGGGTAAGGGAGCGGCATTTGTCCGGACAAAATTAAAAAATGTTAAAACCGGCGGGGTTGTTGAACGTAAGTTTAATGCCGGTGAAAAAGTCAATACGGCTCATGTGGAGCGACGTGACATGCAGTACCTTTATAAAGACTCGGACCATTATATCGCTATGGATAACGAGACTTATGAGCAAGTTTCCTTAACGGAAAGCCAAATTGGTGATGGTGTAAAATGGCTTAAGGAAAATATGAACTTGGGGGTTCTTTTCTTTGATACACAGGTTATCGGAGTTGATGTACCCAACACGGTTCAACTCCTTGTGACATTTACGGAACCGGGAGTTAAAGGAGACACGGCTACCGGGGGAACGAAACCTGCAACCTTGGAAACCGGCGCTGTTGTGCAAGTGCCTTTCTTTGTCAATGAAGGAGATGTACTCATCATTGACACAAGGACAGGAAACTACGTTCAACGGGCATAATTAAACATGTTATCACCTCCTGCGGGACAAACTAAATGTACTTAGTTGTCTTACAGGAGGTGTTTTTGTTTGTCTCTCAAAACTTCAAAACTTAGTGTAATTCCGCTGGGAGGAACCGGAGAAATCGGGAAAAACCTGCTTGTTTTTGAGTATGACGAATCAATCGTTGTGATTGACGGAGGAGTGAAATTTCCGGGAGAAGAGTTGTTAGGGATTGATCTTGTGATCCCTGATATATCCTATTTAGAAAAAAATCGCGAGCGTATTAAAGGATTGTTTATCACCCATGGTCATGAAGACCATATTGGCGGGCTTCCCTTCATTTTGCCGAAACTGAATATTCCTATCTACGGAACAAAATTAACCATTGGTTTAGTCATGGCGAAATTTCAAGAACGTGCTCCCTATCCGGAATCCTTAATTCATATTATTGAACCTGGAGAACTTGTCCAAGCCGGGGCTTTTCAGGTGGAAGCTTTTCGAGTGACGCACAGTATTCCCGATGCCGTAGGTTATTCTCTGCTGACCCCAGTGGGCAGAGTGGTTTACACGGGTGACTTTAAGGTTGATTATACCCCTATTGATGGTCAGAATATGGATCTTGGCAAACTTGCTGCTTGGGGGGAAGAAGGAATTCTGGCCCTAATCTGTGATTCCACCAATGCGGAGCGACCTGGAGTTACAATGTCCGAGCGGGTTGTGGGGAAAACTTTATGTGATTGGTTTGAACGTGCGGAAGGAAAAATTATTTTGGCTTCCTTTGCCTCTAATGTCCATCGGATTCAGCAGGCCATTAATGCTGCAGCGGATATTGGCCGAAAGGTTTGCGTTGTCGGCAGGAGCATGGAAAGCGTTGTTCGGACATCCATTGAGATGGGATATCTAAGACTACCCTATCCGGAGATTCTAGTTGAAAGTTCGGACGTTGAGAATATTTCCCCTTCGGGTTTATTGGTTCTTACTACGGGAAGTCAGGGAGAACCTCTGGCGGCTTTGACGCGAATGGCCACCGGAAGTCACCGGCAAATTAAGGTTGAGGTTGGTGATATGGTGATCATCGCCGCAACGCCTATACCCGGAAACGAAAAACTTGTTGGTAAAACGATTAATCATCTCTATCAAATTGGAGCGGAAGTTGTAACTAAAGAGATGGGGCAAGTTCATGTATCAGGTCACGCTAACCAGGAAGAGCTGAAACTGATTATCCGGCTCGCTCGCCCTCGTTATCTGATCCCTCATCACGGAGAAATACGGCATCAGGTGGCCCTGCGCAGAATAGGACATACCTTAGGCTATGAAGACAAGGATATAGCGATAACTCAGCTTGGCTCCCGAGTCGAACTTTCGGCAGACGGGATGGGGTTTGGCCTGAATGCCGAAGCAGGTAGTGTGAATATTGACGGTTTGGGCATCGGAGATGTGGGTCAAATTGTCCTCCGAGATCGCCAGCAGTTGGCTCAAGACGGGGTTGTTGTATTAATAGCAGCGATCTCTAAAGGCAAGCCCTACACTTTATTATCCGGTCTCGATATTATCTCGCGAGGGTTCACTTTTATGAAAGAAGCCGGGGAATTAGTTGAAGGAGCTCAAAAAGTAGGAATTCAAACATTGACGGCTCAGCTTGAAAGAGATCAAATAGAGTGGATGAACTTAAAATCAACCCTTCGGGATAGTCTGGGGAATTATTTTTGGGAGAAGACTCACCGGCGGCCCATGATTTTGCCGGTTTTGCTTTCAATATAAGGATTGCATCTGTTTCTCGGGTCGGGTAGCTTCGCCCACATCGTTCACTCAGCATTCCGAGGCTCGCTCACTTGCTTGCGTGGGAGCTACGTATTTTTCGAGTGCATGAAATCATGCACTCGTTTTTTTCTGGAGAAATACTTTTTCCCCTTCAGGTATGTCTAAAATTGCCAAGTGAGACATACCTTCAATTAAGGGGGGCAAAGACGTGTCGCTGCATTATCAATTATCTGTCAGCCAAGCCCAAAAAGCGCTGCCTGCAAGGTCTGGGCAGAAGTCTCCGGGATGGGAGACTATGGATAGGTGGTTTGGAGAAACAATTAGGGCAATATTGAAGCAAATTCAGGATTTTGAGCTGCTGGAAGTAGAAGAAATACGTTTGCGTGTTGGTCAGCCGTTCATGCTTAGAACGTCTGGGAAAGATCTGTTTTTTAACAGTGAAGGAAAAATCACATCGCCCAGCAACGCCTATTGCATTACCCAGGAGGACTTGACAGCGACGTTAGACAAGATGACTCAAAGTTCAGTTTATGCAGTTGAAGAAGATTTAAAACAAGGCTTTTTGACCCTTCCCGGAGGAAATCGTGTCGGGGTTACTGGAGAGGCAATCCTGCAAAAAGGGGAAGTACAAAAATTAAAGCATATTTCTTCTTTGAATGTTCGCTTGGCCCGCGATTATCAAGGACATAGTCTAAGAGTTTTGCCAAAGATATGCAGAAAGGATGGTACACTTTATCACACTCTGGTAATTTCCGCCCCTCGAGCCGGAAAAACGACCCTTCTGCGTGACTTAATCCGTTTAATAAGTAACGGTGTTCCCCAGATGGGACTTGAAGGACAGAGCGTGGGAGTAATTGATGAACGCGGAGAACTGGCCGGCATGAATAAGGGGCTGCCTTCTTATAATCTTGGCTGCCGAACAGATGTGCTGGACGGATGCCCCAAGGTATATGGCATGACCATGCTCATTCGTTCTATGGCGCCTCAAGTGGTGGTCATGGATGAGCTGGGGCATCACGATGAGATTGAAGCTTTAAAAGATGCCTTGCGCACAGGTGTGCGAATTTTATGTACAGCTCACGCTAGTTCCTTAGAAGAAGCTAAAACCAGACCCACCTTATCTTATTTGCTTGAGGATGGAGTGTTCGAACGTCTGGTGGTGCTGAGCAGACAAACAGGTCCGGGAACCATCGAAGGGGTTTATGACCTGAAAACGGGGAGGAGCCTGTAATGATGCTATTCGGATGTATAGCTCTGATTGCCGGCTGCGGTTCAATGGGGCTATGGCTTGCCCAGCGAATTCGCCGCAGGCCGGAGGAATTGCGGGAATTTCTGGTTGCTCTCACTCTTTTAGATACGGAAATAGTTTGGGGGTCAACCCCTTTGCCGGAAGCATTTTCAGTCTTAAAAGAACGAACCGGTGCTCCCTGGCAAAGTTTCTTTTCCGAACTTCAGAAACGTTTGGAACGAGGGGAACCGGCAAGCACTGCATGGAATGAAGAAATTGTTCTTCAAAGTTCCCGCTTTTGCCTAAAGCAGGAGGATTGGAGGGTGATTCGCGACATAGGCAAAGGTTTAGGACGATCAGACAGTCATGAGCAGCACAAACAACTCCAACTAGTCTCGCGTCAGCTCTCTATGTTAAAAGATCAAGTGGGAATATGGGCTGAAAAACAGGCAAAAATGTGGTCTTATTTGGGATTTCTCTGTGGAGTTGCAGGAGTGCTGATTTTAATATAACCAAGAGAGGAGTCGAAAGAATGAGCTTTAACCTAATCATTACAGTGGCGGGAATTGGAATTTTAGTCGGCGTGTTAGCTTCTGTCTTAAATCAATCCGGCCGGAGTGAGATGGCTCAAGGCGTAACGATTATTGGGGTTATCGTGGTACTCTACATCGTAGTCCAATCCATCGGGGAATTATTCACCTTAGTTAAAAGCGTTTTTAACCTATATTAGGGGGCCAAAATGTGGAAATATGGCAAATCGTGGGACTAGCTCTTATTGTGACTGTAATAAGTGTAGTCTTAAAACAGTTTCGCCCTGAAATAGCTTTACAACTCTCAATTCTAGCCGGTGCCACAATATTTATAATGATTCTCAGCAAAATCAAAGTAATTATTAATCTGCTTCAAACGTTGGCTGATCAAGCTAACATTAGTTCCTATTATTTGCTGATCGTCCTGAAAATCGTCGGTGTAGCCTATCTTGCAGAATTCGGAGCACAAATTTGCCGAGATGCAGGGGAGGGAGCCTTAGCAACAAAAATTGAAATAGCGGCCAAAGTTGGGGTTGTTGTATTAGCGATTCCCATCATTGTAGCCATAACAGAGTCCTTAGTCAGACTCGTTCCGTGAGGTGATGCAGTTGAGGGTATCTATTGTCAAAGTGATTCTCTTTTTTATTGTCTTACTAGGTGGGACAACTTCTCCTGTTTTGGCGGCTGATAATCCCTCACAGCTGCCCAAGCCGGACCTCTCCCAACAGATTGATTTGAGTCAGCTGCGGGGATTTTTAGATCAATTGGATCAAGATACCCAAAGGGGGGTGTCCGGTTTTTCCTTGGGTCAAATGTTTGAAGACTTAAAGAGCGGAAAATTAAATTTGTCGCCGGAAAAATTCGGCCAGATGCTCCTTGGAGTTTTAGTACGGGAGATCTCTAAAAATGTCCCCCTTATCGGAAAACTGCTGGTGCTCGCGGCGTTAGGCGGAATTTTAGGACAGCTGCAAACAGCTTTCAGCGGCAATGTCGGCAAAACGGGTCAAGTTATGACCTATCTTGTTCTACTCACCATTGCCCTTACGTCTTTTCGCGAGGCATTGACCATTGCCGGCGGGGTTATTGACCAAATGGTTGGCTTGATGCAAACACTCTTTCCGGTCATGATGACCTTATTAATTACGATGGGGAATATTACCAGTGCAGCGCTGTTTAAACCGCTCATCTTGGGCAGTTTAACCGTCTTGGCCACGATCATTAAAACGGTTATCCTCCCACTTTTTTTTCTGGCGGCAGTATTAAAGCTCTTTAATCAAATTTCCAAGGAATTTAAACTCAGTAAGTTAGCAGGGCTCTTTGAATTCGTAGGCAAAGTATCTCTGGGAGTGGTTCTGACCATTTTCATTGGAGTTATGAGTGTCCAGGGAGTTACGGGCGGGGTAGCCGACAGCGTTGCCTTTAGGACTGCCAAATATTCTGCAGATCTTGTTCCGGTTGTGGGGAAGTTTTTTAAAGATGCTGTGGAATTGGTCGTAACATCTGGCCTGTTATTAAAAAATGCAGTGGGCATCATTGCTTTGTTAGCGATCATCATCATTTGTCTAGGCCCGCTGATTAAACTTCTAACCATGATCCTTGTGTTTCGGATTTCTGCCGCTTTGATTGAACCGCTTGGCGAAAAAGGTCTGGCAGACAGCCTCCAGGATATGTCGAAAAGTTTAATCTTTATCTTAGTAACCGTTGCCTCGGTGGGAATTATGTTTTTTATGACCATAGCAGTGGTCATTGGAACGGGAACCTTATCTGTGATGTTGCATTGAGGAGGTGCATGATGCAGACGTTACAAAACTTAGTGCGCAATCTAGCCTTTATCTTACTAGTGGCTACCTTTCTGGAAATGCTTCTGCCCAATAAATCCATGAGGAGTTTTGTCCAGATGGTTATGGGACTATTTGTGATTTCAGCAGTACTTGCTCCGATAACTTCTTTTTTACACGTTCCGTTGACCATGGAGGTCCCTGCGTGGTCAACTGTAGTCCCCCAAGATCTTCCAACCATTGCTGAAGGACAAGGAATAAATGTTGGACGTGATGCTGTACAAGGGCAATATCGCCAGATACTTGAAAACCAGGTCCAGGCATTAGCCCTAGGAACTAAAGGCGTTAAATCTGCTGTAGTGGACATTGATTTTGTTGATGGGGGAGGAGGTATTACCGACCAGCCCAAAATTTCCAACATTAAGGTGACGTTGACGCCGGATAACGCTGAAATACAATCTGTTCAGCCCATAAAAATCGGTTCTGAGTCCGTTGCTGAATCACAATCGACACGATGTGAGGAAGTACGAGATAAGATTTCTACTTTGATGAGCTTGTCCAAAGAATTAATCCATGTTCAAGAACATTGAAAGCTCGGGAAAATTAAAGCAGGGTTATTTTGAGAGGAGGCTGTTATTTGTGAAATTAACAAATTTCATTTCTTCGGAAAAAACTTTGATAGGATTAGTAGCCTTAGTGGCTGTGGGGATGTCTTTTATCTATTTAGGCCGAGGACCGGGAAATCAAATTCAAAGTACGCAAACCGCGCCAGCAAGCTCCTTGGTTGCCACCTCGGGTACGAAAATTTCTGCCTTAGAAAAAGAGTTGGAGAGTAAACTACGGGCCAATCTGTCATTAATGGATGGAGTGGGGAAGGTTCAAGTATCCGTAAGTCTCTCAACCGGGCTGAAGACAGAATATGCCCGCAACCAAAGTGTCACCAAAAACACCTCTAAAGAGACGGATAAAACTGGGGGAACCCGAGAAACAACCCAGGAAACTGAGAACAATCAGGTGGTTATGCCGAACGGTTCCTCTATGCCTGTCATGGTGATGGAAGACCGTCCTGAGGTAGCCGGAGTTCTGGTGATTGCCGAAGGAGCAAGGGATCCCAAGGTAAGGGAAGCGATCCACACCGCAGTTCAAACTCTCCTTAGTATTCCCAGCGCCAAAATCACTGTGGTCCCAATGGGGGGAGAGCAATGAACAGAGGGTTAAGAAAGCCCGTAATTTTAATTAATAATAATTTCAAATTGTGGAAATTACTGAGATTAATCGCAGGTTTGGTACTGATCATAGGAGCCTTATGGGTATGGGCAAAATCCCCCTCTCAGTCTGCAGCAAATTTTGAAGAATATCCTGGCAATTCCGTTATTGATTCTTCTGTCAAAATTCAATATGAGCCCATCCAACCGGATGGCACTGGAGAAAATTACTTCGTAAATTATCGCCTAAAGCGCGATCAGTTTCGTCAGGAAACGAAATCAATGCTCTCTGAGTTGCTAAATTCAAGCGTGGAAAAAACTAAGATTAAGGCTCAGGAACAATGGCTCGAATTGAGCAGGAAAATCCAAAAAGAGGATGAAATCGAAAATCTCCTAAAAATCAAGGGGTTTAAAGATCTTGTAACCGACGTCTGTCCGGACAATGTCACAGTGATTGTTTATTCTTCAGGTTTAACGCCCGATGAGATAAGCATTATCCAAGATGTTGTTGTCCGCGTCACCAAAGTAAGGTTGGATAAGATTATGATATCAGCGAAGAAGTAAGTTGGCTGAAAATTTAAAGTTCTGTCTTTGAGCAGGAAAATTATCATTAAGCTCGAATTAGTAGAATTGGACTAAACTCTATGTTAAGTTAAGGAGCACAAAGTTCCATCTGGAATTTTTCGAGACAGACAATGCAAGCATCAATTTAAGGATCAGTACCTAAGGTCAGTACAGCTAGGCCGGCGCAAAATACAATATACTTAACATCTGTGCGTTGAAAATGGAAACGTTGCCCCATATAATAAGACATATGTTTTACTTAGGTAAAGTATTGTCTTAAGATTAAGAAAAATCTTACCCTATTGAGAAATGTTAATGGGTAAAGAGAGAGGGGTAACGGCAGTGAAACCGATTAAGATTACTGATACGACACTTAGGGATGCTCATCAAAGCCTTTGGGCTACTCGTATGCGTACAGAGGATATGCTGCCGATTTTAGAAGAGATCGACGAGGCAGGGTATTTTTCTCTCGAAGTATGGGGAGGAGCAACCTTTGATGTCTGTTTGCGTTTTTTAGGCGAAGATCCCTGGGAACGTTTGCGTGAGATTAAACGTCGTGTGCATAAAACTCCCTTGCAAATGCTTCTTAGGGCCCAGTCGTTAGTAGGCTATCAGCATTACCCGGATGATGTGGTACGAGAGTTTGTTTCCCTCAGTGTGAAGAATGGAATTGATATTATCCGGATTTTTGATGCTCTTAATGATGTGAGAAATATGGTTGTTCCCATGGAAGCTGCCAAAAAGGCCGGAGCTCATGTTCAAGCATCCGTCGTTTATACCATGAGTCCGGTTCACACGATAGATCATTATCTGGAAACAGCGACGGCTCTTGCTGAACTGGGAGCGGATTCCATTTGTATAAAAGATATGGCTGGACTGCTTACGCCGTTTAGAGCCTATGAGTTAGTTTCCCTCTTAAAAAAGAAATTGGGGATTATGATTCATTTGCACAGTCACTACATTGGAGGAATGGCAGTAGGAGCTTATCTGAAGGCGGCGGAAGCGGGAGTTGATGTCATCGATACGGCCAGTGTTCCTTTAGCTTTTGGAGCAAGTCAACCTCCTGTTGAAACAGTGGTCAGGGCTTTTCAAGATTCGGACTATGACAGTGGTCTAAATCTTAGAAATCTATTCCACATAGCCAATTACTTTGAAGCCTTGCGCAAAAGCCGTGGCTTTGAGCGTGGGATTACCCGGATATCCGATATGAGAGTTTTTGAACATCAAGTTCCTGGCGGAATGATCTCGAATTTGGTGTCTCAATTGGAGGAACAAAGGGCCCTTGACCGCATTCATGATGTTTTAAATGAAATTCCCAAGGTTCGGGCAGAGTTAGGCTATCCGCCTTTAGTTACACCGACAAGTCAAATTGTTGGGACCCAAGCTGTATTAAATGTTTTGAGCGGGGCAAGATATAAATTAGTGCCTGGCGAAGTAAAGGCTTATGTGCGTGGTCTCTATGGACGTCCGCCGGCTTCCATCAATCATGATATTCAGAAAAAGATTATTGGCAATGAGAAGCCATTATTCGAGCGTCCGGCTGACAATTTAGAACCGGGGATGGAGAAGGCCAAACGTGATAGCTTAGGATTAGCCCGTTCTCCGGAAGATATTATGAGTTTTGCTATTTTTCCTCAAATCGCTAAGAAGTTTTTTGAAGAGAGGAAAAATGGAATCATACCCAACAGCGAAATTAAAACCGCAGCTAGCGCAGTAAAGGAAACGAAAGCAGCGAAGGAAATCTGGACCACGGGATTAGCTAAGGAGGATTCAAAAATGAATTTAAAGGAAATCAAAGAATTAATTAAAATAATTGATGAAACAGAAATAAGTGAGTTAAACCTGGAAAGTGATGGTGTAAAAATTGCCATCCGCAAGGGGATGAATTTTCCTCCAAGCGTTCCGGCAGCGGCTCCTGTCCGTCAGGAATCTAAGACTATTGCCGCAGCCTCAAATGTTCAGGCTGAACTAATTGCGGAAGCTCCCGTTGCATCTTCAGATCCTGTCGGCCAGCAAAATACGGAAACTATAACTGCTCCGATGGTCGGAACATTTTATCATGCTTCCTCGCCGGATGCAGCACCGTATGTGGAAGTGGGGCAGCAAATTAGTATCGGACAGCCTGTTTGCATTATAGAAGCTATGAAGTTAATGAACGAAATTGAGTCCGATGTTGAAGGAAAGTTAATTAAAATCTTAGTAGAGAATGGGCAACCCGTTGAGTATGGTCAGCCGCTGTTCATCATTGAAAAATAAGGAGAAAAGGCATGTTTAAAAAAATCCTGGTTGCAAACCGCGGAGAAATTGCCCTTCGTGTCATTCGTGCGTGTCATGAACTAGATATTGAGACGGTTGCTGTATTTTCCGAAGGAGATCGAGAATCTTTACACGTAAAGGCCGCCGATGAGGCAGTTTGCGTAGGCCCAGCGGCAAGCGTCAAAAGCTATTTGAATATTCCTAACATCATTAGTGCTGCTGAATTGACGGGTGTTGACGCTATTCACCCCGGATATGGGTTTTTATCAGAAAATGCTCGGTTTGCCGAGATTTGTGAGTCTTGTGGGATAACGTTTATTGGACCGTCTTCCCATGCCATTGAGACGATGGGAGATAAAGCCATCGCCAGAAAAACTATGATTGATGCCGGAGTGCCGGTGGTTCCCGGATCTAAAGACATCATTAAAGATGATCAGATGGCGGAAACTGTTGCTGATAGTATAGGTTATCCCGTTTTGATTAAAGCCTCAGCTGGAGGCGGTGGTAAGGGAATGCGGGTTGCTCAGAATGCTAAGGAACTGAGTAAAGCAATTCAGGCGGCTCAAACAGAGGCTCAGGCCGCTTTTGGCAATTCCGATGTCTACCTGGAAAAATACGTTGAAGAACCCAGGCATATTGAAATTCAAATATTAGCTGACAAATACGGTGAGGTTGTACATCTCGGTGAAAGGGATTGTTCTTTACAGCGCCGTCACCAGAAACTTTTGGAAGAAGCACCGTCTAGCGCCCTAACGCCTGAGTTAAGAGCTAAAATGGGCTCAGTAGCAGTAAAAGCTGCTAAATCAGCAAACTATTCCAATGCTGGGACCATTGAATTTCTGTTAGACCGGCACGGAAACTTTTATTTCATTGAAATGAATACAAGAATCCAAGTAGAGCACCCGGTAACAGAACTTGTAACGGGACTTGATCTGGTTAAAGAACAAATTCGTTTAGCAGCCGGTGAGCCGTTAGGATATACCCAGGAGGACATTGAAATTCGCGGCTGGGCTATAGAATGCAGAATTAATGCTGAAAATCCGGATAAGAACTTCATGCCCTCACCGGGTACTCTAAAAATATATCATGCACCGGGTGGCCCGGGAGTACGGGTTGACAGTGCTGCCTATCAGGGCTATACAGTTTCTCCTTACTACGATTCCATGGTCGGAAAACTGATTGTTTGGGGTGCTACTCGGGAAGAAGCTATACAAAGAATGAAACGTGCCCTGGAGGAATTCGTGATTGAAGGAATTCACACGACAATTCCGTTTCATTTGAAAGTTTTAGAAAATGCTTTCTACCGCCGAGGGGAAGTCTATACGAATTTTATTCAACGGCGGATTCTCGGAGAGTAGGTTGAGAATTAAAGATTAGGCAGAAACAATGATGAATGACGAAGGGGTATTCTTAAAGATTATTACAATAATCTTTGCCAGAATGCCCTTGATTTGTTATAATAGCAACGATTAGCGAACCATGGGAATTGGATGATTTTTTGCCATATCATTCTATTTTATCTTGTCTTGTATTATATTATATTGGACTAATCTAACTCGGATTGGAACTATATTAGATTCAGTTTATCTGGAGGTGAAGAAATGGAAAGTCTGGAAACGGAAAACTCTCTCGGTTCTATCCGAATTGCCGACGAAGTTGTAGAGGTCATTGCCGGATTAGCAGCTTCAGAGGTTGAGGGTGTCGTTGGCATGAGCGGAGGTTTTGTGGGAGACCTTGCTCAGATGTTAGGCAGAAATAAGAACTTATCCAAAGGGGTCAAGGTTGAGGTTGGCGAACATGAGGTTGCCGTAGATCTCTTTATTGTTGTGGAGTATGGCGTATCAATTCCAGAAGTTGCTTATAAGGTACAAGAAGCAGTAAAGGAAGCCATTGAGAGTATGACAGGTCTTGCTGTTGTTGAGGCCAATGTACATGTGCAAGGAGTTAATTTTAAACCGGTATTGGAAAGCAAAGAAGAAGACTTTCGTCTGAAGTAAAGAAAATGCCCCCTCTGGAAATTCCAGGGGGGGCTTCTGAAAGGAGGACGACACTTGTTAGCCTTTATTTTGGGAGTTCTCATGGTTCTGGGGGCACTTTGGATATTTGCCATGGCCACAGGGTGGGGGCTCCCTTATGATTTACTGCTTCAGGGGCTCCACTGGTTAAAATGGAATCCCTTGGAGAGCTTAGTTGTGGCCGTTTTTTTGCTTTTAGGAGGATTACTCCTACTCGTTAGACCGCAAGATAATAATGATCGTACCTTTCGCACTTCTTCCGGCAGCGATGGGGAGGTGCGCATTTCTCAGGAAGCACTCGAAGAGATTATTGCCCGCAGTGCGACAGCCATTTCAGGAGTTATGCAAGTTCAATCAAAGCTTAGAGAACGAGAATCAGGCCTCCAAATAATAGTATCATGTCAATATGAGCAGGGCATCCTAATACCCCAGACTTCAAAGAAACTGAAAGAAAAGGTCAAGCAAGATGTAGAATTATATACCGGTATAAGTGTAATTGAGGTGAAAGTGTTCGTGCGGCGATTAGAAAGAGTACGCACGGCACGCGTTCGATGAGTGACTTTTGGCACAACTTGGGAGAGAAACTCACTGGATTTATCGTTTGGGCTTTAAATAACCATCCCGGCAAGCTGATTGGAACTTCAATCGGATTTGTTACGGGGTTATTGGCGGTAACCCTTGGCTTTTGGCGGACAATGGTACTCACTTTATTTGTACTTCTGGGATTTATCATTGGAAAACGCCAAGATGACCATCAGGATATCATGGCCTGGCTGAAAAAAACTATCAACAAATAATAGGAGGAATATCCTTGAGCCGAAGATTAGCCCGTGAAACAGCATTGCAGGTTCTTTTCCAAAGAGACTTAACGAAAGAACCTTTATCTCCTTCAGCAGAAGTTCAACGTTGGGCGGAAGAATTTGAAGTCCCTGAGAGTAGTAAGGTTTTTGCTCGGGAGCTTGTTGATGAAACCATTGCCCACTTAGAACAGATTGATGAAACCATTGCTTCGTTCGCCCAAGGCTGGGGAATTAAGCGAATGGCTAATGTTGACCGCAATGTGATGCGTATAGCTACTTGCGAAATCCTCTTTCGTCCCGATATCCCTGGCAGAGTCAGTCTCAATGAAGCGATTGAATTGGCAAAACGTTTTGGCGGGGAAGAGTCAGCCAAGTTCGTTAATGGAATCCTTGACAGAATTGTAGACAGTGTGGCGAAAGGAAATACTAAAGGGCTTGATGAAGGATCTAATAGCCAATAAAATAAATGTTCTAAACTGATTATGTAAATAATAGATATGAGTTTTAATACTTTAATCAATGATTTTTTTATATACCTTTAACTAACATATTTCGGAAGGATATTGCCTAGAACATATCGAATAAATAAATAAAATGCTAGTTAAATATTCTGGACATTGAGGAGGAGTCAAATGTACCGCATTGTTAAAAAAAGACTTTTGGCTCAAGGCATTGCCTTGCTGGAAGTCGAAGCTGCGGCTGTGGCTGCTAAGGTTGAACCCGGACAGTTCGTAATTGTCCGGGTTGATGAAGTTGGCGAGCGAATTCCGCTGACCGTCATGGATTTTAATCGTGAAAAAGGTACGATTACGATTGTTGTCCAAGATGTGGGATACTCGTCGGCGATCATCACCCAGATGAATGAAGGGGATGAGTTTCAAGATTTTGTCGGCCCGCTGGGGGTTGCTTCTGAAATTGAAAAATATGGTACGGTTGTCTGTATTGGAGGCGGCCTTGGGATTGCCCCAATTCACCCAATTGCTCGGGGTCTGAAAGATGCCGGAAATCATGTGATTTCAGTTTTGGGTTCCAGAAGTGCCGATCTTTTGATTTTGGAAGACGAAATGCGTGCTGTGAGCAATGAAGTAGTCATAGCTACCAATGATGGAAGTGCCGGCGTTAAAGGATTTGTCACTGATGGTTTAGCTAAAGTCTTAAGTGACGGACATAAAGTTGATGCCATCTGGGCAATAGGTCCCATGATTATGATGAAAGCAGTTGTGGAGTATACTCGGCCTTTGGGGTTAAAGACCATTGTCAGTATGAACCCGATCATGGTTGATGGAACCGGCATGTGTGGTGCTTGCCGCGTCAGTGTCGGCAATGAAACGAAATTTGCTTGTGTAGATGGCCCTGAGTTTGATGGCCATTTAGTAGATTTTGATTTAGCAATGAAACGTCTCGCTTTTTACAAGGATGAAGAGAATCGGGCTAAGGCTCGCTTAGAATGTCATCATGAAGGGGGGCATCACTAATGGCTGCGAATAAAATACCCCGTCACGAAATGCCCTGCCAAGATTCTAAGGTCAGAGCACACAACTTTGAAGAAGTCGCTTTGGGCTATACTCAAGAAATGGCGGTAGAAGAAGCAAAACGATGCTTGCAGTGCAAAAAACCTTTATGTCGCACTGGATGCCCTGTCGAAGTGCTTATTCCGGATTTTGTTAAACAAATTGCTGAGGAAAATTTTGAGGAAGCCGCTAGAATTTTAAAAGTTAAAAATTCATTGCCAGCCGTTTGCGGACGTGTTTGCCCTCAAGAAAGCCAGTGCGAGAGTAAGTGTATTCTGGGCATTAAAGGAGAATCTGTGGCCATTGGACGTCTGGAGCGTTTTGCCGCAGATTTCGGCATGAAATCGAAAGCTGCTCAAATAGAAAAAGTTGAACCCAGCGGTAAACGAGTTGCGATTATCGGTGCCGGACCGGCGGGTTTAGCATGTGCCGGTGATTTAGCCAAAGCAGGGCATGCAGTGACTGTTTTTGAGGCATTGCATGTTGCCGGGGGAGTTCTGATGTATGGAATTCCTCAGTTCCGTCTGCCAAAGGACATTGTGCAAACGGAAATCGATACCTTAAAAAAGATGGGGGTTGAAATCCTCACTAATCAAGTTGTAGGAAAAGTAACCTCCGTCGATGAACTCATGGAAAACGGCTATGATGCGGTATTTATTGGGACCGGCGCTGGGCTTCCCTATTTCATGAATATACCCGGAGAAAATCTCAACGGGGTTTACTCTGCCAATGAGTTTTTGACAAGAACTAATTTAATGAAGGGCTATAAATTCCCCGACTATGCTACCCCCGTTAAAGTTGGCAAGAATGTGGCTGTGCTTGGCGCAGGAAATGTAGCTATGGATTCAGCTCGCACTGCTTTACGTTTAGGGGCTGAAAATGTCTACATTATTTATCGCCGTTCCCGTGATGAAATGCCGGCTCGGAAAGAAGAACTCGAGCATGCTGAAGAAGAAGGGATTCAATTCCGTCTTCTGACGAATCCGGTTTCTATTGAGGGAGATGAACGCAGTTGGGTTAAGAGTTTAACCTGCTTGCGTTATGAATTGGGAGAACCGGATGCCTCTGGACGACGATCCCCAGTGCCGATTCCCGGTTCGGAATTTGAGATCGAGATGGATACAGTGGTGGTGGCAATCGGCCAAGGTCCCAATCCTTTAGTAACCACCTCTACTCCGGGGTTGGAATTAAACAAACGTGGCAATATTGTTGCAGATCCTGAAACGCTTATGACTTCGAAACCCGGTGTTTTTGCCGGCGGGGACATTGTTACGGGTGCAGCGACAGTTATTCTGGCCATGGGAGCCGGTAAAAAGGCAGCAGCCGGTATTGATGCTTATCTCAAAACAAAATAATTGTAATGTTAGGCTGAATTTAGTTCCTGCTAATTCAGCCTATCTTTAGGAAGAAAGATTTCAGTTTTTTTATAATATTTAAATTAAAGCATAAATTTGAACGTACTTATGACTTCCAAACTTAATCACAAAAGGCGTTGGTCAAAGCTATAGAAAGAAATGCAAAAAGCTTGAACCGGCTGCTAATTTGAGCAGAGATTTGAAAGGAGTGTTTCAATTGGCTCAACTATTAGATGGAAAAGCTGTCGCTAAAATTCTCAAGGAAGAGATTCGCGAGGAAATTGTTCAGTGGAAAGAAAAAGGTATTCAACCTAAACTTGCTGTAATTTTGGTTGGAGATGATCCGGCTTCTGTGGTCTATGCTCGTTCAAAGCAAAAAGTCAGTGAAAGTTTGGGTATGGCCTTTGAGTTGTTTGCCCTGCCAGGCAGTACACCGGAAGCCGATGTTCTGGCTCAGATTGAAAAACTCAATGAAGATCAGAGTGTTCATGGGATCATGATAGAACTTCCTTTACCAAAAGGTATTTCCAAAGAAAAGATCATGGCGGCAGTACGACCGGATAAGGATGTTGATGGAGTACATCCTATTAATCGCGGATATATTTTGAGCGGAGAGGAAGGACTGTTTCCGGCAACTCCGCAAAGCTGCATCGAGTTACTTTTACGCTCAGGCGTGCAAATTGCAGGGAAACATACGGTGATTGTCGGGCGGGGAGAGACTGTTGGTAAGCCGCTGGTCTTTCTAATTCTGAAGCACAATGCTACGGTAACGATTTGCCACTCTAAAACTCCTGATCTTGGAGCCTTTACTCGTCAGGCCGATATCTTAATTGCTGCTGTTGGACGCGCTAAATTGATTAAAAAGGATATGGTTAAGCCAGGAGCTATTGTCGTTGATGCAGGAATTAATGAGACGCCGGAAGGAATATGCGGCGATGTGGATTTCGAAGCCGTTCAAGAGGCAGCTGATTTGATTTCTCCTGTACCTGGCGGCGTTGGCTCATTGACAACTGCTTTAATTATGCGCAACGTTCTCAAAGGGATTGTCTTACAAGGGGGTAAACTTTAATGGACTCCAAGCAAATTTGGCAATGGACTACTGAGGAATTTTTAACGGTGTCGGCCAGCTCTTCGCCAACACCGGGCGGTGGGAGCGTTTCTGCCTATGTAGGTGCTCTTGCAGCCTCAATGACCTGTATGGTTGCTAATCTGACCATTGGCAAGGAAAAATACAAAGACGTTGAGCCAAGAGTTAAAGAGATCCTGTCGCAGGCCGAGATGGTTTTAGAATTACTAAAAAAAGGACTGAGTCAAGATATAGCGGAGTTTTCCAACTTCATGGGCGTTTTGAAGTTACCGAAAGGTACTGAAGAAGAGAAAGCTTTACGGACCGGTAAATTACAAGAAGTTCTTGTCTCGGCAACTGATACACCTTTGGGGATTGCCCAAAATTGTTTCAAAGTACTGCAATTGGCTCAGGAACTAGCTCCCATTGGTAATAAAGGAGCTATCAGTGATGTCGGGGTAGCAGCCTATTTAGCGGAAAATGCCTTAAAATCAGCAATGCTTAGTGTAGATATTAACCTTCCACAGATTAAGGATCAGGATTATCAAGAACGCGTGAAGGCCGAACGGACTCGATTGTTTGAACAAGCTGCTGCTATTTGCGCTGACACTGTCGCAGTGGTGCAAAGCAGGCTATAATGAAGCGGTTCATCAAAGCTGAACTGAACCTAATCCTAAATTCTCGGGGCTTTGGTGGGGGACTATGGGTCAATTCATTTTAAAGTTTTGATAGTTACTCTGGGGGTAAGGCAAGTCCTTATCCCTTTTTCATACTAGAAGAAAGTATAACTTTTGGCTGTAGACTGCAAGAAGCGTTAATTTGTGCGATGACAGTGTCTGCAAGTATGCTTATTCGTGCGAAGGCAGTGTCTTCGTGTGAGCGCCAGCTAAGTTTTCTTTGCTATTAAACCACTCAGCCGCTCTGCGGTTTTGCTGCCTAGTGGGAAACGTGTTTTAGTGCGAGTAACGGCTTCTGCCCTAACGAACTTGACTCAGGCCAGTTTTCTAATGGTATAATAATCTCGAGGTGAAAGATGTGCCCAAAATATGGTCAGTTTCAGAACTTGTCGGTCAAATAGGCCAGGTTCTCCAAGAACGAAAGGATTTTCAAAATTGTTGGATTAGCGGTGAACTTTCCAACTTCAAGAATCATCGTGCCTCCGGACACTGGTATTTCACCTTGAAAGATGAGTTTTCCAGTCTTAAAGGAGTTATGTTTAAAAGCCGTGCCGAAAGAGTCCGTTTCGTGCCTTCAGATGGAATGAAAGTGATAGTGCGAGGTAATCTTCGCATCTACGATCGTGAGGGTACAATTCAATTTTATGCTGAAGAAATGGAACCGAGTGGACTCGGACAGCTCTATTTAGCCTTTGAACAACTGAAGAAAAAGCTTGCTGAAGAGGGACTGTTTGAACAGGAACGTAAAAAAAAGATTCCTGCTTATCCTCGCCGTATTGGAATTGTAACAAGTCCCACCGGAGCAGTTATTCGAGATATTATTAATGTCATGGGGCGTCGTCATCCGAAGATGCCATGGCTATTGGCACCGGCGGCAGTACAAGGTGAAGCAGCCCCTCAAGAGATTGCCCAAGCTATAGCCCGCCTGAATCGCTCGGAGGCAGTGGATGTAATTATCATTGGCAGAGGCGGAGGGTCTTTGGAAGAGTTGTGGGCCTTTAATACAGAAATTGTTGCCAGATCCATTGCTGCTTCCAGAATCCCTATTATTTCAGCAGTTGGACATGAGACCGACGTGACTATTTCTGACTATGTGGCTGACTTAAGAGCTCCAACACCTTCGGCGGCCGCCGAACTTGCGGTTCCCATACTGATTGATTTGGAGTTTCAGATAGAGCAATTTCGTGCTCGATTGCGGAGCGGATTGGAGGCGCAAATTGAACGTAAACGGCAACATCTGGCGGGGATCGCCAATAAAGGTCCCCTAAGAGATCCGTTTTGGAGAATAGACCAGAATCGCCAGCGCCTGGATACCCTTCATATGCGCCTCCAAGAGGGTATGACTAGATTTGTCAATGAGAAAAATGGTATACTAAAACTATTGGCGGCAAAATTGGATTTATTGAGCCCGTTAACAATTTTAGGCCGAGGCTATTCTTTAGCCTATGACGAAGAAGGGAAACTTCTTCGTTCAGCTGCGCATGTTGAGCTGCAGGACCAGATTTATGTTCAGCTCAGCGAGGGACGTTTAAGTTGTAAGGTAACAGAGAAGGAGATAAAATGATGGCATTTGAAGAAGGAAAAGGGGACTTCTCTGAAGGATTGGCCGATACGATCAATATGAATATTCTGGAAGGAAACGAAACGATCTCTTTAGAATCAGGGTTTGAACGATTAGAATCTATCGTTAAAGCTCTGGAACAAAAAGATCTTCCTCTGGAAAAGGCCTTGGAATATTTTAAAGTCGGTGTGGCTCTTGTCCAGCATTGTTCAACGGTACTGAATCAGGCAGAAAAGCAAATGCAAGTTCTGCTTGAAGACCCCGACGGGCAATTACAATATCAACCTGTCAGCTATGATGTGAAAGGATGAGAGCGGTGTTTAATGAAACCTTCCAACGCTATTTGTCCATGATTGAGGAGCATCTGGCCCAAATACCTTGGGGGAAGGATACCTTAAGTGAGAGTATGTCTTATTCTTTAGTCGGAGGAGGAAAACGTATTCGGCCGGTTTTAGCCTTAGCTGCAGCAGAAGCAGTGGGCGGTAACCCGGAGAAGATTCTGCCTGCCGCCATCGCCTTGGAATTAATACATACCTATTCTTTGATTCATGACGATTTACCGGCCATGGATAATGACGACTATAGAAGGGGAAGATTATCCAATCATAAGGTGTTTGGAGAAGCAAATGCAATTTTAGCCGGAGACGGTTTGCTAACGTATGCTTTTGAATTTTTGGCCGACCCTATTCTCGGTCAGCCCGAAAAGCAGCTTCGAGTGATCCGGGAAGTTGCTGCGGCTGCAGGGAAAAACGGGATGGTGGGAGGACAAGTCCTAGACATTGCCGGGGAAGAGAAAAAGTTATCCTTGACGGAGATTGAAGAAATACATAAAGCTAAGACGGGTGCTTTATTAATAGCTTCCGCCCGTCTCGGCGGAATTTTAGCAGGCGGGAGTGAAGAGCAGATTGAGGCTTTAACTAATTATGCTCAAGCTCTAGGTTTGGCTTTTCAAATTAAAGATGATATTTTAGATGTTATCGGAGATAGTGAGACCCTCGGTAAGCCTGCCGGAAGCGATCTGCGCCAAGGGAAATCCACTTATGTCTCTTTATTGGGGCTTGAAGAAGCAAAACACCAGTTACACGCTCAAACTCAAAGAGCTCAATCTGCGCTAAAACTGTTTGAGAGAAACTTTTCTTTTCTCAGTGAACTTGCGGTCTATATCGAGCAACGCCAGCATTAAAGAGGGTGCTACTATGCCAATTTTCCCGGGAATATTTTATAATACGATACTTATTTCAGCTGTCACGGCTTGGCTGGCCGCCCAACTTTTGAAAGTCGTCATTAGCCTGATAGCAGCCGGCAAACTTGATTTCCAACTTATATGGAGTTCCGGAGGGTTTCCCAGTTCTCATTCAGCTACAGTCAGCGCTTTGGCTTTAGGGATCGGGAAATATTACGGCTGGAATTCTCCAATATTTGCAGTTTCCGCTGTTTATGGCATGGTTGTATTATATGATGCGGCAGGAGTCAGGCGAGAAGCAGGCAAACAAGCAGAAGTTCTTAATCAATTGGTTGAGAGATTGTCACAAGGATCGGATCTGGCCCAAGATCGCTTAAAAGAACTTATAGGGCATACTCCCCTAGAGGTCTTCGGAGGTGTTCTCGTAGGGATAATTGTGGGGCTGTTGATCTGAGTTGGTTTAAGGAGGTCTATAGATCGTTGGCAGTTCGCAAACGTAAAAGCTGGAAACACCTTGGCCTTGTCTTTGTTGGAAGTTTTTTAATCGCGGCCGCCGTAGGGGTGAGTTCTGAGCTCTTGATACGCAAGACCTCTTCATTGTGGGTTGCAGCTTTATTGCTTTTAACGGTAATAGGAGTCCATATTGTTTTTGATATTATTGGGATTGCTGCTACAGCGGCTCAGGAAGCCCCTCACCATGCCAGAGCTGCCAACCGGGTAAAGGGTGCGCGGCAAGCAGTTTTTCTTGTACGGCATGCCGACCTGGTGGCAAATATGGCGAATGATGTAGTGGGGGACATTACGGGAACATTAAGCGGAGTTTTGGCAGCAGCGATTGTTATAGATATTGTCCGGTTGTATCCGCACTTTGGAACGAAAGAAATTTGGCTAACGACGATTATACTGGCCTTGGTGGCTTCGATCACCGTTACCGGTAAAGCAATAGGTAAATCTCTGGCTATGCAAGAAGCCAATACAATTATTGCCTGGGTTGGGAGTATTATCGCAGCTTTCGAACAAATTACGGGTTGGAATCTGACTGGACCGAAAAAACGAGGGGGCAAAAAGGATGGGACTACTCGAAAAAATTCATGAGCCAAAAGATTTGCGCTCGTTGGATTTTACCGAGCTTAACACTCTAGCTCAAGAGATTCGAAAGCAAATGATTGATGTGATCTCGAAAAATGGCGGGCATTTAGCTCCTAATCTAGGTGTTGTTGAACTGACAATAGCCTTACATAGGATATTTGACAGCCCAAATGACAAGCTCATCTGGGATGTCGGCCATCAAACCTATGTTCATAAATTATTGACAGGTCGTTTTGATAGATTTTCTACGATAAGACAATATCAAGGAATCTCAGGTTTTCCCAAACGGTCTGAGAGCGTCCACGATTGCTTTGAAACAGGTCATTCCAGTACATCAATTTCAGCAGCCGTTGGCTTTGCCAAAGCTCGGGATGTTTTAAGAGAACATCACCACGTCGTTGCAGTCATCGGAGATGGAGCTATGACCGGCGGAATGGCCTTTGAGGCCTTAAATCATGCAGGTCATACCGAAACAAATATCATCGTAATTCTTAATGATAATGAAATGTCCATTTCTCCAAATGTTGGGGCGATGTCTTCCTATCTCAATCGGTTAAGGACAGATCCGCTTTATGATAAACGTAAAGAAGAAATTGAGGAGCTGTTAAAACGTATTCCCGGAATTGGTTCCAAAGTTGCTAAGATGGTTGCTAAAGCTAAAGATAGCTTGAAATATTTGTTGGTCCCGGGGCTGATCTTTGAAGAACTAGGGTTTACCTATCTGGGTCCGATTGATGGCCACGATCAGGCCTTATTAGAAGAAGTTTTAGATCAAGCAAAACATAAAAAGGGTCCAGTGCTTGTTCATGTAGTGACCTGCAAGGGAAAAGGGTTTAAACCTGCCGAAGACAATCCTGATGTCTTCCACGGAGTGGGTCCTTTCAATCCGGAAAACGGCAAGATTATTAAAAAGCCGGCTCCCCCAACCTATACGGCAATTTTTGGGGATACGCTTTGTACTTTAGGTAAGGAAAATCCTAAAATTGTTGCCATAAGTGCTGCTATGCCAAGCGGGACAGGCCTCAAGGATTTCGCGGCAAAGTTCCCGGATCGTTTTTTTGATGTGGGCATTGCCGAACAACATGCCGTGACGTTTGCTGCCGGATTAGCCTTCGGAGGCCTTAAACCAGTCGTTGCTATTTATTCTACGTTTTATCAACGAGCCTATGATCAGGTTCTCCATGATGTTTGCCTGCAAAACGCTAATGTTGTCTTAGCCATTGATCGCGCTGGGGTTGTAGGAGATGACGGACCAACCCATCACGGTGTTTTTGATATTGCATTTTTTAGAATCATTCCAAATTTAGTCTTTATGGCTCCCAAGGATGAGAATGAATTGCGCCATATGCTCTATACAGCAATCAACTATGACGGGCCGATCGCTCTCCGTTACCCGAGATCTGCGGGACAGGGCGTTCCCTTGGAGGAACCGCTGAGGGAGATTCCTATCGGCAAGGGTGAAGTACTGCGCGAGGGCAGTGATGTGACGTTGATCGGTATTGGTCCTACAGTTCATACTTGTCTATCGGCTGCGCAGGAACTAAGGCACCGGGGTATTGACGCGGCAGTGATTAACTTGCGTTTTATTACGCCTCTTGATCGTGAATTAATCCTCTATTACGCTCGTCAAACCAAAAATCTTATCACAATTGAAGATCATGTATTAAAGGGCGGTATGGGCAGCGCTATTCTTGAGCTATTAGAAGAAGAGGGAATACAAGGGGTTAACGTTGAACGTCTTGGTTATACCGGCTTTGTTGAACAGGGCTCGATTCCGCAGCTGCAGATGTCTCAGGGATTGTCAGTTAAAGGAATCATCCAGGCGGCAGAACGGTTAAACATAGTTCACAGCATCCCAAAATCCGCGGATAAAGTGTCAGTCGGTAAGTGAACTCAACGAGTGGGGACTACTCCCACTTATAGAAGTGGTAGTCTCACGATTGGATGAAGGGACGAGAAAATACTATTGTCAAAAGGAAAAGAACGAATTGACGTTCTAATGGTGAAAAACAACTTAGCAGCGAGCCGCGAGAAAGCAAAGGCCATGATTATGGCTGGGAGCGTGTTTGTAGGCGGGCAGCGTGTCGATAAACCCGGAGTAGAATTATCGGATAATTCCCTGATTGAAATAAAAGGGGTACTCTTGCCTTTTGTTTCAAGAGGAGGACTCAAATTAGCCAAAGCTGTTGAAACATTTTCGCTTCAATTTAATGATCAGATCGTTGTTGATATTGGGGCGTCCACTGGTGGATTTACTGATTGTGCTTTGCAAAATGGGGCTAAACGCGTTTATGCAGTAGACGTAGGGTATGGACAGTTAGACTGGAAGCTGCGTACTGATCCGCGGGTAGTCTCCATGGAACGAGTGAATGCTCGCTATTTAACGAAGGATTCTTTACCTGAACAAGCGGATTGGGTTGTTTCTGATGTGGCTTTTATTTCAATAACTAAAATTTTTCCAGCCATGAAAGAAATTTTGAAAGATAATGGACAGGTGCTCACCCTAATCAAGCCGCAATTTGAAGCAGGCAGAGAGCATGTGGGTAAAAAGGGCGTTGTAAAAGACCTCCTGGTACATAGACAAGTCCTCACGAATGTTCTGAATCAAGCGGAAAGTTCGGGCTTTCAAGTCTTTGGTTTGGACTTTTCACCAATTCGTGGTCCCGAGGGTAATATTGAATATCTTGCTTGGTTAAAACAAATGGCGTTGCCCGGAATTAATTGGAAGAATGAGCTGGAGCGTCTTGTTGAAGAGGCTCAGAAAGAGACGGAATGATAAATGGAGAGAGTCGTAGGTTTATGGCTCAATAAAAGCAAACCGGAAGCAATTCAATTGGCTCAGGAGATAAAAGACTGGTTTCAGCGCCGTGACTGGAACGTTCTGTCGCGCTGGCCTGAAATTATTAAACACAAAACTAGTTTTCTTATTTCCTTGGGCGGGGATGGAACTCTTCTAGAGGCGGCCCGTGAAAGCGCACCCCATGGAATTCCTGTGATGGGTGTAAATTTCGGTCGTTTAGGTTTTTTGTGTGAGATTGAAAAAGTTGATGTTTTTCAGGCTCTAGAGAAAATACTCAATCTGGATTATGAAATCCAAGAACGTTTAATGTTAAAAGCAGTGATTCAACGGAACAGCAACGAAGTTAATATGCAATTGGCTTTAAATGACGTGGTTTTCTCACGAGAGAGTCAGGAGGGAATCATCACTCTCCAAGCAAATCTTTCCGGTGAACCGTCAGTTAGTTACCCGGCAGACGGCTTGATTGTTTCGACGCCCACAGGTTCTACTGCATATTCCTTATCTGCCGGCGGCCCGATTCTCAGTCCTAATGTTCAGGCAATTCTTCTGACGCCTTTAGCAGCGCATTCTCTGTCTGCTCGCCCGATGCTTGTTTCTGATCAAGAAGAAATCCAAATCTCATTATCGAGCGGGGAACAATGTCTCGTTAGTTTTGATGGGCGGAATAGTATCAAACTGCGTTCGGGTGAATCGGTAATTATCCAAAAAGCTGCAATTCGGGCCCAACTGATCCGTTTAGGAAATCGAAGTTTTCCCCAAGTTGTTCGAGAGAAGTTAAGGGATCGTTGGCATGAGTAAACCTGGAATTATGGGATATGGTGTGTTAATGGGATGATTTGGCTAATATTCTTGAATTATGCAAGGAAACAGGAGGCAAATAGATGAAAGCTCGTCGCCAGATGAAAATTCAAGAAATTATCACTAAGGAGATTATTCGAACCCAGGAAGATTTAGCGTATAAATTACATAGTGCAGGCTTTGAGGTGACACAGGCAACGGTTTCCAGAGATATTAAGGAAATGGGTTTAATTAAAATTCCTACCGCAGATGACGACTATCGTTATGCAATTCCCACCGAGGTACATCCGACAAATCTCCAGGACCGTCTTAAACGCTTATTGCGGGAAACTGTAATCTCCATGAATGATACTGAAAGTCTGATCGTAATTCGAACCATACCGGGAAATGCCCATGCTTTAGCGGCTGTGATGGATAATACGAACTGGGATGAAGTGATTGGAACCGTAGCAGGCGATGATACAATACTTCTCGTCATCAAGCCCAAGGAAGCTGTAGCGGTGGTTTTAGAACGGTTGACAACCTTGCTCGGATAGGGGGGGAGATTATGCTTGAAGAGTTGCATGTTGAAAACTTCGGATTGATGGAAGACGTACGCTTAACCCTTGAACAGGGTTTGACGGTATTTACCGGGGAAACCGGAGCCGGGAAATCGATGCTGATTGACGCCTTAGGAGTCCTCTTGGGCGGACGTGCAAATTCTGAACTTTTACGTCATGGAGAAAACCAGGCTAAAATTGAAGGAGTGTTTGGAGACTTAGGTCAGGATTGTCTGCAAAGGCTTGAGGATGCCGGCTATCCGGCGGAAGACGGTCAATTGTTTCTCTATCGTGAAATCAATTCCTCCGGCAAAAATGTCTGCCGTGTCCAAGGTCGGACAATTCCCCTTACCCTGTATCGTTCCCTCTGTGAAGGACTCGTGGATATCCATGGTCAAATTGAAAATTTGTCGCTCTTCAATTCGGATAATCACCGTAAACTTTTAGATGCTTTAGGCGGACTTCAGGATGATCTTTCTCTAGTGAAAAATGCTGCAAAGGCTTATCAAACGATCCTGCGACAAGAAAGGGAATTGTCGATTTCGGAAGCAGACCGCAGCAAAAGGGAAGAAATCTTACGTTATCAAATCGAAGAAATCAATAATGTTAATCCGCAATATGGGGAAGAAGAGGACTTGATTCAAGAGAAAAAACGCTTAAATAACGCTGAACGTATTACAAGCTTGATAACCGAAGCTTATACATCTCTGTATGAAGGTTCGGCTGGTAAACCGGCGGCGATTGATTCATTGGCAAATACATTGAAGGCTCTTCAGGAATTAGGGCGTTGGGATGAGGATCTGAAACTTTCGGAAGCTATAGAATCGATATATTACGCGGCAGAAGACCTGGCGGATCAAGTTCGCAGGTACAAAGACAACCTGGAATTTGAACCCGGCAGACTTGATCAAATTGAGGAACGTCTCATTCAACTCGCAAAGCTTCGCAAGTACGGTACAACTCTCGATGAAGTTCTAGTTAAACGATCAGAATTGCTTAATGAACTGGAGCAAATCACTCATTATCAAGAACAGTTTGAAGTAATTCAGGAAGATAAGAAAAAAGCCCGCCAGACTTATGAGACTTTAGCCCGGAAACTCAGCCAAAAGAGACAGGAAGAAGCAGAACGGATTGAGAAAGGTTTAATAAGCGAGTTAGCCGATTTGGGTTTAGAAAGAAGTGTTTTCGAAGTGCGCTTCACCCCCTTTATGGAGCCCACGTTGGAGGGAGCAGAATCGCTGGAATTTTATTTCTCAGCCAATCCGGGAGAACCTCCCAAACCATTGAGCAAGGTTGCCTCGGGAGGGGAAATGTCTCGACTAATGCTGGCTTTGAAAAGTTTGTTGGCTAAAGTGGAATCAGTAGGTACTTTTATTTTCGATGAAGTTGACAGCGGCGTTGGCGGAAGAACTATCCATAAAGTTGGAGAAAAACTTGCCAAAATAGCTCAGGATAAACAGGTCTTTTGCATTACACACGCTGCTCAAGTAGCTGCTTTTGCGGAAGTCCATTATGGGATAGTGAAGGATGTAGAGACTGAAAGAACTCGTACTAGGGTAAATGTTTTATCAGAGGCAGAAAGGCTTAAAGAGCTGGCGCGAATGCTCGGGGGTGAGGAAGAGATCACCCGGCAGCACGCCCAAGAACTGTATGAACGTTGCCGAAAGAATCATTAATTTTTTTGTACTATCAGAAAGTACAACCTTTGGTTGTATACTGCAAGAAGAGCTAATTCGTGCAAAGACAGTGTCTTCGTCTTCTAGCATTAGTGCAACTTAGCTGCCGCTCTCGCCGGAAGCTTGACGCCAGCTAAGTTTTCTTTAATAACTTTCGAGGAGGTGTCGCAAAACTACTTTTCTAAAGTAGCAAGCGATGCTCCCTTTTTCTTTTTCCCTTGAAAGATATTTATTGGTTTGATTGAAATGCTTAATCTCTACTTTCTTCTTAAATTTGAGTATAACAAAATAAGCCTTCAGGATTAGGCCGTTTTTCTCTCCTTTTTATGCGGTTTTTAGTGGATGAAGGGGTTTCCCAATTCGTTCATTTTGTATTTTAGAGTGAAGTTTATTCACGTTATACCCAAAACACAGCAGCATAAATTCAGTTTTCACACTGTTTTTGCCTCGTGTTAGAAAGCGGTTGAAGTTATAGTCATTTTTGAGGACCCCAAAGGCTCCTTCAACCTGTATGGACCGATTTACTCTTAGCAGTATTCCTTCTTTGGTTGTGATGTTTCTATACGAGATCTGGCGTTTGGCCACAAACGTTTTGGATACTTGCATTCGTCGATTGCCTTTAGCTTTTGTACAGCGACTTTTACACGGACAGTCACTGCAGTCTTCACATTCATAGACTGTTATTTCGGACTGGTAACCGGTTGCTGATGTTCGATGAGTGATTCCAACGGGTTTGAGTTGTTTTCCATTATGACACGTGTATTCATCGATTTCCGCATTGTAAGCCATGTTTTCTCGCTTACTAATATCTTTTTTGAAGCTCTTCTTTTTCCATTGTTCATAGGTCTGTGGCTTTATGTAGCAGGTCTGATGTTTTCCTTCGAGATAAAGATAGTTCTCTTCGCTCTCATAACCAGAGTCTGCGGTAACATTCTCATAATGCGCCTGTAGTTTTGATTCAAGCATATTTAAAAAGGAATTAATGTGGCTATGTCGTTACGATCCTGGAAGATCCCAACCCCTGTTACATATTCGCTTTCCACGCCAATCTGGACATTGTAAGCCGGCTTTAACTGAGCATTGCGCATATGATCATCTTTCATATGCATGAACGTTGCATCAGGATCGGTCTTAGAGTAGCTATTTCTTCCTTCGAAGAATTGGTGATGTGCATTGTACTTTTCTTGCCGGGTATAGAATTCCTTCAGGCTTTCTATAAATTTCTGCAGCTTTGATTTCCGTTTTCCAATACCGTGAACAAATTCAATCTGCTCTTGCTGACATTTTTCTTCTAGGTAAGAGATAGCAGTCTTAAGATCCTTAAGTAACGTCTCTTTGGTTACGTTGAAGTCCTTTAAATAGGTCAAATTGATCTCCTCAAGACAAGACTGAATTTTCAAGAACATCTTTGCCTCATTTTTGTTAACGACTTTTTTCCAGACAAAGGTATAACGGTTAGCACTGGCTTCAATTTTTGTTCCATCGACAAAGAGGTTCTTAAACTCTACTTCACCAAGCTCATGTAAATGCTTTACCATTTGGAAAAAGAGGTCTTCTATGGCTTCCTTCAGATAGTCTTTTCGGAATCGAGCAATGGTGCTGTGGTCAGGTGCTTTGCATCCTGCCAATAACCACATGAAGTTAATGTCTCTTTTACAGGCGACTTCAATTTTTCGGCTGGAGTAAATGTTATTCATATAGGCATAGGTCAATACTTTAAACAGGATTTTGGGTTCGACTACCGGTTTTCTTCCAGTGGAAGAGTAGGCCTTATACAACGCTTCGTAATTTAATCCCTCCAAAATGTGGCTTAGTAGTCGAACGGAGTCATCCTCTGGTATTAACACGTTAAAATTAAATGGCAAAGCTAATTGATAGTGTCCACCTAATTCGTTATAATTCTTAGTGTGTAATTTGGTTTTTAGCATAACTTAAATTATACGCTAACTGCGAGTTCTTTGGGACCCGCAGTTTTCTATTTTTAGTAAGAAAAAGGGCCGTTGCTTGCGAACTATTTTAGTTCGTTTTGCAACGGCCCCTTTTATTTTGTTGTCATTGTTGCCAAGGATTAAAAATATGGTACGAAATTTACAGGATGAAATGCGAGAAATTTGGATAGTTTAAGATTAGAATTCACTTAAACTTAATAAAACACTCTAAAATGAGGAAAATGGAAGAAAAATGGGGAGACTAGAGTGGAGGGTGATAAGAGAGTGAGAAAATCAAGAATCCTTGTATTGTTCGGCCTCTTGTTCTGCACCTTCCTATGTCTGAATCCTGGGTTCCAACAGTTCGTGGAGTTTCCTGAGCAAAATCTTACTCAAAATCAGCAACTGGAACCACAGTTTCACGGATTATGGGCTCGAATTATTAAGGAAGAAAGAGTCGTTTCCAATCCGACCATCTCAGTTTCTTCCAGAGGATTAGATTCCGGGATTTCAGAAAAAATTGACGTGGTTTATAAACTCTTTGGGATTTTCCCTATTCGCTCCGGTGAAATTGAAGTTATGCCCCCGATGAAACTCATTCCCGGCGGCCAATCTATTGGAGTTTCTTTACAGACTAAAGGAGTTTTGGTAGTAGGCCAAGCAGCAATTGAGGATAAAGCGGGACATAAAGTATTTCCTGCTAAAGAGGCCGGCATCGAAGTGGGAGACACTCTCTTGAAAATTAATAATCAAGAGGTTCGCACAGATCAAGATGTTTCTAATGCCGTTAATTTGGCGGGCCAAGAAAACGGAGTGGCACATGTAATTTATAAACACCAAGGCCAAATTTTAGAGAAGTTTATCAAACCTTTATTTTGTGTGGAAACAGGGCGCTATAGAGTAGGATTATTCGTTCGGGACGAAGCAGCAGGAGTTGGAACACTTTCTTTTATTGATCCGGTGACAAAACAATATGGAGCTTTAGGACACGTTATTACAGATGCCGACACAAATCAGAAACTAGAAGTTTATAATGGTAAAATTATGGCTTCAACCATTTATGCAATTCAAAAAGGAAAGCGTGGGCATCCTGGAGAAAAAATCGGTTCATTTGTCACGAACTCCTCATTTTCCGGTACTATTGAAAAAAACACCATCACAGGCATTTTTGGCAAACTCAGAGGGCAACTTGCTAATCCCTATTATAAAGAAGCAATCCCAGTGGGTTGGGAATCAGAGGTAAAAGAAGGACCTGCCAAAATCTATACCGTAATCCAAGGGGAAAAAATTGAGGAATTTGATATCAATATTGATCGTGTTATGTATAATCGGACAGATAGTAAAAATATGATCGTCAGAGTAACGGACCCAAGACTGTTGGAAGCTACAGGCGGTATCATTCAAGGCATGAGCGGCAGCCCAATTGTTCAGAATGGTAAACTAATCGGCGCCGTTACTCATGTTTTTGTTAATGACTCCACTCGCGGATACGGAGTGTTTATTCAAAACATGATTAATGAAGGTATAAATAATAAAGAGGCTGCCTGAGACACTCAGCAGTGTTTGGTTGATGCAGAAAGATATAATTGATGGTAGGTTAAACTTTCTGTTAATAGAAAAATGATAAGAAGTGACTAAAGAGTCGCTTCTTTTTTTATATAATATCAGATTTATCTTTGATAAAAGAAGGAGTATGGAAAACAATTGTCGAAATTATAGCTACATAATTTTTGAGAATGAGGAGGATCCTGGGATGCAAAGGCCTATTCGAGTCTTACTAGCAGATGACAACCGGGAATTTGTAGAAATTGTTAAAGATTTTATTGAACGGCAAGAGGATATGAGCCTTGTAGGAGTAGCTTATCACGGGAACGAGGCTCTTGAATTAATTGCACGTGAGGAACCCCATGTAGTACTCCTAGATATTATAATGCCTCATTTGGATGGTTTAGGAGTTTTGGAAAAGCTTCAAGTGATAACTCCAAGACCCAAAATTATTATCTTAACTGCCTTTGGGCAAGAATCTATGACTCAACGAGCCGTAAATTTAGGCGCTAATTATTACATACTTAAACCATTTGATTTAGAAACGTTAGGAAAGCGCATACGTCAACTGCAAGATGATTTCCCGGATAGTTCTGCGCAACTTTCAAATTCAGCGGCAAACAATAAAACTATAAGTGCCCAACCAATCTCTGCAAGTATTCTTCCTCCGACTTCCAAAAATCTCGAAGTGGAAGTAACTCGTATGATTCATCAAATGGGGGTTCCGGCTCATGTTAAAGGTTATCAATATCTGAGAGATGCGATTGTCAGCGTTGTTCAGGAAGTATCCTTACTTGGTGCTGTTACCAAAGAACTGTACCCGATGATCGCGGAAAAATACCAGACGACCCCCAGTCGTGTAGAAAGAGCAATTCGCCATGCCATTGAATTAGCATGGGATCGGGGAAATGTAGACTTTATGAACCGCTTTTTCGGATATACTATCAACATTGATCGGGGAAAACCGACGAATTCGGAATTTGTGGCGATGGTTGCCGATAAGCTTCGTATGTCGATGATGTATTAATTCGAAACGGAATTCAATAGATAATCAAGGAATCGGACTCGATTAAGTTCTCATTTTAACAAATAATTCTTCCCAAACATCTCTATGTTGAAGTACTTGGAGATGTTTTTTATTAATTACCCATAATTGTATTTTTTGTACCGTGATAGTATTGTTTCATATGGAGACTATATTGGTATGTTTAATAAAAATAAAATATTAATCCAGAGGTTCGTATGGATATAAAAGAGATAGATTTTAATTCAAGAGATGAAGCCAATAACTGTCTAAAAGAATTATTATCGGAAGATGCCTTTAACTATCAATTATAGCGCTAGTCTTTAAGCGCAAGAAATGGTTCTAGAATCTTACTACCTTAGTGCAAGAAATTGCCCGGCAGGATTCTGCAAACCAACAACGAATATAAAAGTGACTATTCAGAAACCGCTCAGTGGTCACTATTGATTAGGATTGACTGTGGAAAAGTTTCACATAAGGAGGCAGGTATGTTCAAACGGCATGAACTAGAGAAAATAGCAACTGAGACGAATCAAGCAATTATCGGAATTAATCTCCTAAATGAAATCGTTATCTGCAATTCCCAAGCTGCAGAATTCATGGGGTTTCCTTCTGAGGAGATTCTTGGCAAAGATTTGTGGCAGATTGTGCCGGATGACCCTTTGCCTTCTATTCGAGACTCCCGCAGGATGGAGTTTAATAGATTCAGCAGAATGGGAAGCAAAATGTTCATAGCCAGTAGATTGCCGTTTCAAGATGACCTCGGAAGAATTATCGGAGCTGTCGCATTTTTGCAGGATTTAACCGAATATCAAACGCTGAAAGCCAAGATACATTCCCTGCAGGAAATTAGAACCTTGTTGACTGCCATTATTGATTCTACGCAAGATGCAATTTCCGTAGTAGACGAGAATGGATTTGGATTTTTAATTAATCAGGCCTATACCAGACTGACAGGATTTACATCAGAAGAGATTGTGGGCAAACCTCCGACGGTTGATATCGCGGAAGGAGAAAGCATGCATCTAAAAGTGGCCAAAACTCGTCAGCCTGTCAAAGGGGTATTTATGAAAGTTGGCCCAAAGAGGAAAGAAGTCATTGTTAACGTTGCTCCGATCATGATATCCGGACAATTTCGCGGTAGTGTCGGAGTACTGCACGATATCTCCGAAATTCATAAACTCTCGGAAGAATTGGAAAGGGCAAAACGTATCATTCGCCATTTAGAGGCTAAATACACCTTCAGTGATATTGTCGGGGAAAGTGATGCCATCAAGGCTGCGATAGCTCAAGCGGAACGTGCTGCCGGGACGCCGGCAACAGTGTTGCTGCGAGGGGAAAGCGGTACTGGCAAAGAATTGTTTGCCCACGCCATTCATCGTTCCAGTGATCGTCAAAAAGGCCAATTTATTCGAGTCAATTGTGCAGCCCTAGCAGACAATTTGCTGGAAAGTGAATTATTTGGTTACGTTGAAGGGGCTTTTACCGGTGCAAAACGCGGGGGGAAAATCGGCCTTTTCGAGGAAGCGAATGGGGGAACTATTTTTCTTGATGAGATTGGAGAGATCAGCCTAAATCTCCAAGCGAAGTTATTGCGGGTGCTTCAGGAACGAGAGATCGTCAGGGTAGGAGACAATAGGGCCTTTCATGTTGATGTACGTGTCATCGCCGCAACCAATGCCAATCTGGAAGCTGAACTTAGGGCGGGGAGATTCCGTGAAGATTTGTATTATCGACTGAATGTTGTTCCGGTTATTATTCCTCCTTTGCGACAGCGGAAGGAAGATATCCCCTTACTGGTCCATCATTTGATTGCCGGTTTTAATCAGGAATATGGCAGATGCGTAGAAAAAATAAGTCAGGAGGCCTTACAGATTTTAACAGGCTATCACTGGCCGGGAAATGTGCGGGAATTAGAGAATATTTTAGGCAGAGCGATCATTAATATGAAAATTAATGAAACTGTTGTTGAGATGCAGCATTTGCCTGTATTGCCGCTTCCCAACTTGAACCCCGTAGAATCGCGGATGCATGAGTTGCAAGATATTTCATCTCAGGAAGAAACTATGGGATTTGAAGCCCTGCAAAGGCAATGGGAGCGAAATTTGCTGCTTACTGCTTTGCAAAGAACCGGAGGCAACAAAACAAAAGCTGCTCAACAGTTAAAGATGTCAATTCGCAACTTTTATTATAAGCTGGAACGACATGCTTTAATTTGAGTCCTGCTCGTTTTAAGGAGCCTTGACTTAGTACGCCTCGAGTTTGCAAAATATTGCAAATATATGTCTGAACAATCATGCTTGCACACAATTGCAAGCATGATTGTTTTTGCAGACATATTACATAATCTTCATGATCAAGCGCCTTCTCTTGAAAATCATAATGCCCGTAATATCAGGCATTTCTCGGGATATGCTTGAAGACAAAAAATTTTTTAAATTGACATATTTCTGGCACCTCAATTGCAACTGAACATTAGCAACGATTCGATAAAAAATCACCTAAGGGGGAACAACAGTGAAGATTTTTGAATACTTGGAAAAATACGATTATGAACAATTGGTGATTTGTCAAGATGAGACTTCAGGTTTAAAAGCAATTATATGTATTCATGACACAACCTTGGGACCCGCACTTGGGGGAACACGGATGTGGAATTATGAATGCGAAGAGGATGCGATTCTTGATGCTTTGAGACTTGCGCGAGGGATGACCTATAAAAATGCTGCTGCCGGTTTAAATCTTGGTGGAGGTAAAACAGTTATCATTGGGGATTCTCGAACTCAAAAAAGCGAAGAGTTATTCCGTGCATTCGGGCGGTATGTACAGTCTCTGAATGGCCGTTATATTACGGCTGAAGATGTGGGTACAACCGTTCGAGATATGGATTGGGTGCATCTGGAATCTAATTTCGTAACCGGTGTGTCTTCTTCCGGTGCTTCAGGAGACCCTTCTCCCATGACTGCGCGAGGTGTTTGGAAAGGGATGAAAGCTGCAGCCAAAGAGATGTTTGGTGACGATTCTTTGGAAGGAAAAACTATTGCCATTCAGGGGTTAGGGCATGTCGGCTATTATTTGGCCAAGCATCTGCGGGAAGAAGGGGCTAAACTTATCGTAACAGACATTCATGAGGATGCAATTAAGCGTGTGCTCAATGAAATGGATGCCACCGTTGTAGAACCGGAAGAGATTTTTGGCGTCGATGCCGATATATATGCTCCTTGCGCCATGGGTGCAGTTATCAATGACAAGACAATACCTCAATTTAAATTTAAAGTTATTGCCGGTGCGGCTAATAATGTGCTTCTCGAAGATCGTCACGGGGACAAACTCCACGAGTTAGGGATTCTTTATGCACCGGATTATGTTATTAATGCCGGCGGAGTTATTAATGTTGCCGACGAGTTAGAAGGGTACGACTATCAAAGGGCTTTGCAAAAGGTTGATACGGTGTATGACAATGTGGCAAAGGTTCTGCAAATTGCTAAACAAATGAATATTCCAACCTACAAAGCAGCTGATCGAATGGCTGAAGAGAGGATTCAACGCTTGGGACGAATCCGTTCAAATTATCTTAGAAAATAGCCCATTACAATTCGTCAGCCTCCCTGGGGATTAGCGAAGGAGGGGAAAAATGCTTAAAGTTGAGTTTGAGGAAGATCGTTGTAAGGGTTGTGAGCTTTGTGCAGATGCTTGTCCGAAACATATCATTATTATGGCCGAACATCTGAATTCAATGGGCTTTCATCCTGCTGTTGTACTGGAACAGGAAAAATGTATTTCTTGCGGGTTCTGTGCCAGAATGTGCCCGGACGTTGTTATTACGGTGCGAAAGGAGGAGAAGGCAAATGGGCAAAGTGCTCTTGAAGGGAAATGAAGCACTGGCAGAGGCGGCGGTACGCGCCGGCTGCCGCTTTTTCTTCGGATATCCGATTACTCCACAAAATGAAATTCCCCATTATCTCGCTAAGCGGCTTCCTGAAGTAGGCGGAGTGTTTGTGCAAGCCGAATCAGAAATTGCGGCAATTAATATGGTTTATGGAGCTGCAGGGAGCGGGGCGCGGGTCATGACTTCTTCCTCGGGACCCGGAATAAGCCTTAAACAGGAAGGAATATCCTATATCGCCGGGGCAGAACTTCCCTGTGTTATTGTTAACATGCAGCGCGGTGGTCCAGGACTCGGGGGTATTCAGCCGGCTCAATCTGATTACTTTCAAGCCGTCAAAGGCGGAGGACATGGGGACTATCGCATGCTCGTCCTGGCTCCGGCTACCATTCAAGAAATGGTGGATTTAATGGGAAAAGCTTTTGCTCTTGCTGATGAATACCGCAATCCGGTGATGATCTTAGGAGATGGGATTCTCGGACAGATGATGGAGGCGGTTGAGCTGCCGCCGGAGGATCAACAATTGGAAATTCCGTCCAAGCCTTGGGCAACCACCGGGGCAGAAGGAAGAAGTCCGAATTTAATTAATTCACTGTTCCTGGATCCGCTCGAACTCGAGAAACATAATCTGCATCTACAGGATAAATATGAACGGATGAACAAAGAAGTTATGTGGGAAAATTATAAAACGGACGATGCAGAATTGCTGCTTGTTGGCTACGGATCTGCAGCACGGGTGGCCAAAGCGGTTGTAGATCAAGGGAGAGAGCGAGGAATAAAAGTCGGGTTGTTCCGGCCCATCACTTTATTTCCTTTCCCCAAAGATGCTCTCCAAAAGGCCAGCAGCCATGCAAATAACGTTTTAACGGTAGAAATGAGCTCGGGCCAACTGGTTGAGGATGTGCGCTACAATTTGGAGTTTAAAGTGCCGGTGCATTATTATGGACGAGTTGGCGGCATGGTTCCGGCAGCCCGTGATGTTCTGGCTGAGGTTGAACGCTTGGTGAATCTGAAACGGGAGGGGAAAGAATCATGATGACCGTTTTTGAACGACCGAAGTCGCTAACCTCTGCGAAGACACACTATTGCCCGGGATGCACTCATGGGATCATTCACCGCCTTGTGGCGGAAGTCATTGATGAACTAGGGGTTCGGGAAAAAACTATCGGAGTTTCTCCGGTGGGATGTTCGGTTTTAGCCTATAACTATTTTAATTTGGATATGCAGCAAGCAGCTCATGGTCGTGCTCCTGCAGTGGCCACTGGAATTAAGCGGGTTCACCCGGATAAGGTTGTTTTCACTTACCAGGGTGATGGAGATCTGGCTTCCATAGGAACTGCAGAAATAATCCATGCTGCAACCAGAGGGGAAAAATTCACGACGATTTTTGTCAATAACGCAATTTATGGTATGACGGGAGGACAGATGGCCCCCACTACACTCTTGGAACAGGTAAGTCAGACCTCTCCGCAAGGCCGAGACCCATTGACTCAAGGATATCCAATTAGAATGTCGGAAATGCTTGCTACCATTGATGGCGCTGCTTTTATTGCCCGTGTTTCGGTGCATAATCCTCAAGAGGTCGCTAAAGCCAAAAAAGCAATCAAAAAAGCCTTTGAACTTCAACTGGCAGGCAAAGGGTTTACCATGGTGGAAGTTCTGTCAACCTGTCCGACGAACTGGGGTTTTACTCCTAAGGAAGCCTTAAAATGGTTAAGTGAAAAGATGATTCCTGTTTATCCCCTCGGTGTGAAAAAATTACTTGAGGAGGGGGGATTCTAATGCTGCAGGAAATTATACTGGCAGGTTTCGGCGGGCAAGGGGTTATGTCAATGGGGCAATTGCTGGCCTATGCGGGACTTGAGGAAAATAAGTTTGTGAGCTGGATTCCTTCTTATGGTCCGGAAATGAGGGGGGGAACGGCAAATTGTTCGGTAACCATATCCGATGCAGAAGTCAGTTCTCCGATCATTACGGAACCAAATACCCTCATAGTCCTTAACCGTCCGTCTTTAGAGAAGTTTGAAAAGGACGTTCGACCCGGAGGATGGGTGCTCCTCAATTCTTCCCTTATCGATATAGAACCTAGTCGGCAAGATCTTAAGGTCTTAAAGATCCCTGCCGATGAAATTGCCAATGAAAGATTTAACAACTCTCGAGTAGCCAATATGATAATTCTTGGAGCATATATTCACTTGACAGGTGCCGTGAGTTTGGAATCGGTGGTAGGTGCTCTTAAAAAAGTCCTGCCGGAGTACCGTTATCATCTTATTCCTCTCAACCGCCAGGCCTTGGAACTGGGGATTGAATTAGCTCAAAATGCTGTATAGAGAACGATGGTTTTTGCCAAGGGTTGTGGCAAAATGAATTTGCTGAACATCGGGGCTTCGGCGACGAAGGTGTCCTGTGGACAGTTTCGCCGAAAGCGCCTAGTAAAAACAAATGCTATCGCGCTGAAGGATGGACTCTACCCCCAGCAAAGCAGGGGACGGGGACCGCTCCGCCGATAGAAGTGGGAGTCTTATGATTTGATGAAAAAGGCCTGAAAGGCGTTAATTATTTTTAACGTCCTTTTAGGCTCATTTTTTTACGAACTATTTTCTGAAGTTGTTTTGCTACGACCCGACCACTTGAAAAAGGAAAAAGATTTTTGTTGTTTTGTATTCCTTACCGAGATGGAATAAAATAGTGACAGACCATCTGAAAGAAGGATAGATCATGAACGAAAAGAAAAAACTAGCAGAAACACGTCTTGAGGGGGAAGTGCTTTTTGAAGGGCGCTTACTCCGTTTGGAACGTGATAGAGTTAGGCTTCCCAATGGAACGGAAGCGTTACGGGAAATTGTCAGGCATCCCGGAGCTGTAGCTGTTATTGCCTTGTATGAACAAGAACTTCTTATGGTTCGCCAGTTTCGTTATCCTGTTGGCCGTGAAACTTTGGAAATTCCCGCTGGAAAGATCGATCCTCAAGAAGCTCCTTTGGCTTGTGCTATTAGAGAACTGCGCGAAGAAACCGGTTATAGAGGAACTATGGAGGAAATCGCAACGTTTTACACCACGCCAGGCTTTTCGGACGAAGTGATGCATGTTTTTCTGGCAAGTGATTTAAGCTGGGATCCGTTGACAATGGATGATGATGAATTTATTGCTTTAGAAAGAATTCCTTGGGCCGAGGCGTTAAAGCTTGCCCGAAATAACGGGTTTATAGATGCCAAAACGATCCTGGGGATTTTGTTGGCTGAGGGACATATTTGATGATTTATGCTGATTTACATATTCATATTGGGCAAAGTCTTGATGGTAAGGATGTCAAGGTTACTGCTTCGAGGTCTCTGACTCTTCCCAATCTTATAGAGATGGCTCGGAATGTTAAAGGTTTGACCTTGATAGGGATTGTAGATGCCCATTCACAGGGTGTCCGGCGTGATTTCAGAACGCTGCTGTCTGCAGGACAACTCTCTTCCCTGGCAGGTGGCGGATATACTGCAAGAGGCTTGATCATTATTCCGGGGCATGAAATTGAATTGCAAATTGGGGAAGGGAATGCTCATTTTCTAGCCTATTTTCCCTCTATAGACCACGTTGAACGATATGTTCAAGAATTACGGCCTGCTATAAAGAATTGGCAGCTTAGCACTCAGAAAGGGCATCTTCCAATTGAACTGTGGCTGGAAGCAGTTCGCAGGGCCGAGGGGATTTGGTTTCCTGCTCATGCCTTTACTCCTCATAAAGGAATTTATGGCAACTGCTGCCGCCGCTTGGCAGATGTCTTGCCTGTTCTTCCCCTGGCGCTGGAAATCGGTTTGAGTGCTGATAGAGCAATGGCTAAGAGTATTGGAGAACTGGAGAACGTGGTCTTATTTAGTAATTCCGATGCTCACTCCCTGGCTAACGTTGCCCGGGAATATAATTTACTGGAAGGCGTTGAATCCTCATTTAAGGGATTATGTGATTTGTTGAAGAAAAACTCGGTAGGAACGGTGCGAAATTATGGTTTGCCTCCGAAAGTAGGGAAATATCATCGTACCTATTGTTTAAGCTGTGAACAAGTTGTCTTAACTGCCCCGCCTCAATTATCGTGTCCGGTCTGCGGAGATCATCGCGTTGTCGTGGGTGTTTTGGATCGCCTGGTAAGTATTGCAGATCAACCGGTGAAGGATTACGATCCGTCGCGCTATGTCTATCATGTTCCCTTAATGCGTCTCCCGGGAATCGGACCTAAAATGTATCAGCGATTACTTAACAGTTTCGGAACGGAAATGGCTGTCCTGCATGAAGTTACTGAGGCTGAGTTGCTCCCGGTAGCCGGTGAAAAAGTAACGCGTTTGATTTTAAAGGCTCGTCATAATGATTTGCGATTTATTTCCGGTGGCGGCGGTGAATTTGGCAGAGTTTTGGACATACTTCCCGACCGAAAGGAATAAAATTCCATATAGGATAGGGAAGGAGGAACTGGCGTGTGGAAGAAACTAGGTGAACATATTCGTAACTATTGGGTTATTTATCTAACCCTTTCCGGTGTCTACCTGGCAGGGGCAGTGTTTGGCGCCTTGGGGGTTAAAGCTTTGGGTGGGACGGAAGCTTCTCAATTGGGGAATTTTCTCGATACACTTCTGAAAAATCAGCCGGTAGATTTAAATCCTATATTTCTGGGACAATTAGCGAGAGATGTTTTCATAGTTATGACGGGAATATGGATTCTGGGACTTACCATCATCGGAGCCCCATTGATTTATCTTATAGTATTTACACGAGGTTTCATTCTAGGTTTCACAATAAGTTTTATTATTGGCTTTAAAGGAATGCTTGGTCTTGGTTTGATCGTTATTACCGTATTATTGCCTGCTCTTCTGGGAATTCCGCTGCTGCTTTTGGGGGCAGGCTTAGCAACGATCTTCTCATTTCTATTGTTAAGGGGAAAAGCTCGAGGAGAATCCTTGCGTAGAGAGTTTCTGTATTATACGGTTGCTGCGGCGTTCGTTTGTCTTGGGGCGGTATTTGTAGGGGTCACTCAAGGTTATTTATCGGTTTTAGGTGTACGAGTTTTTGGACTATAATATTCAATCATGCAAGATAATGCAGTGCATAAAAATGCATGCAATTAAATGCAGGTTTTTAAGACTTCAGAACCTTCATATTCTTCAAATGCTTAGAGATAATTCTATACAACAGATTGGAACTAGCCTTTCTAACGATAATCTTTTGATAGTAAATTAGTTGGCTTGCTTCTGGCACGAGAATTGCATTATAATTAGCAAAGTTAGGAATAATGTTAAAATGGAGGTTTGCATTATGCTAATTGGAGTACCAAAAGAGATTAAAAACAATGAAAACCGTGTAGCTATTACTCCAGCGGGTGTCCACGCTTTTACTTTGACCGGACATCAGGTTCTCGTGGAAAAATCTGCCGGAGAAGGCAGCGGAATCACCGATGAGGAGTATATGAAGGCTGGTGCCCAAATTTTGGATTCTGCGGCCGACGTTTGGAATGCGGATATGATCATCAAGGTTAAGGAACCTATAGCTTCTGAATATGATTATTTCAAACCCGGACAAATTCTTTTTACTTATTTACATTTAGCTAATGAACCGGAACTAACCAAAGCGCTTATGGAAAAACAAGTGGTAGGAATCGCCTATGAGACGATTCAACTGGATAATGGTTCTTTGCCTCTGTTGGTTCCCATGAGCGAAGTGGCCGGACGCATGTCAATTCAAATAGGCGCTCAATTCCTGGAAAAACACTACGGCGGAAAAGGAATGTTATTAGGTGGGGTTCCCGGAGTGTCACCGGCGAAAGTTACCATTATAGGCGGCGGGATTGTTGGCACAAACGCTGCTAAAATGGCTGTTGGCTTAGGCGCTAATGTCATTTTGGTTGAAAAGAGTGCCCAGCGGCTTCGAGAAATTGATGACCTTTTTAACGGTCGGGTTAAAACTCTGATGTCCAATCCTTATAATATTGCTGTCAGTGTCGCCCGAGCAGATTTGCTCATTGGAGCTGTGCTGATACCCGGAGCTCGTGCTCCGCACTTGGTCACTGAAGAAATGGTAAAAACTATGACCCCGGGCAGCGTGATTGTCGATGTAGCTATCGACCAAGGCGGAAGTATCGAAACCATTGATCGGGTTACTACCCATAGTGATCCGGTTTACATTAGGCACGGTGTGGTGCACTATTCTGTAGCAAATATGCCAGGCGCTGTTGCCAGGACCTCAACCTTTGCTTTGACGAATGTTACGATGGGTTATGCCTTGGACATCGCCAATAAAGGATATTTTAAAGCGATTCAAGAAAACCGATCTCTGCGCAAAGGGATTAACGTTATTAAGGGTAAACTAACCTATAAAGCTGTAGCCGAATCATTAAATATTATGTATACCCCTTTAGAAGAAGCTTTGCTCTAATTTCTAACCTTTGTATTTGATAAAAGCAATATAAGCTGCTAAGGTTAATCCGAGTGGAATCCTGAGGTGGATTCCACTCTTTTTCGTACTATACCATCACCCCCCTATGCCCCTTTGCTTGCCTATGCGATAGTATCCTTAGTAAGGCGGGAGGATACGAACTTGCGATTTCCTTAGGGATATGGACAATCTGGAGCTGCATAGGCTTTAAGGATAGGAGGTAGAGGCATGCCAAAAAAATATTGGAGAGATTTTTTCTTATATTTGGGTCGAGTATTTCTCCTCCTGGTTCTACTCGCTGTGTTGCTTCCCAAGCTTGCCATTATCTGCAATGTTTGGATTTCATCAATGCTTCATAATGATAATAAGCCGTTGGGAAATCCGATGAAGGTTGAAGCACCTGGATGGACAAAATCTGTATTGCAGTTATTTCCTATTTCCAAGGAGGAGTGAGAATTTCCTTCAAAGTTCGTAGGGAACAAGGAAAAGCGCCTGCCGATGTAGAATTCAAAAAATGAGGCATCTGAGTATGGTAGCAAAGAAGGGGATTGAATGACCTCCACTGAAGAGCTTATGAAACAGTACTTAACTTATTTACACGTCGAACGGGGACTTTCCTTGAATACTCGTCAGGCCTACGAGCGTGACTTGCGTCAGCTTGTTGTTTTTCTGGAACAAAGGGGAACTGATATTTTAACTTGCGAGTCTAATGACCTCTTCTTGTTTCTCTTTCAATGGAAAGAACAGGGGAAGTCTCCTCGAAGTATTGCCAGGTGCAATGCAACGTTACGAGGTTTTTTTGCGTTTCTTTTAGATGAAGGAAAGAGGGTTGATAATCCCAGCGAATATCTTGTAACACCAAAGCTAAATCAATCTCTGCCGAAGGTGTTGCCTGAAGGGACAATGGATAGACTATTAAAAATCAGTGAATCAACGGATTATGCTTATCGAGATCTTGCAATGCTGGAAATCCTCTATGGCAGCGGCTTGAGGGTCTCGGAATTAATTAATCTCCGTGTCAATGATATATCGTTGGACGTTGGTTTTATTCGCTGTATAGGTAAAGGAAATAAGGAACGCATTGTTCCTTTGGGAGAACCTGCTATAGAGGCTGTCAGGAGTTACCTTAATGGCCCAAGAAAGAGAATGTGCTCTAAGACGGCGAGTGATTTTTTATTTTTAAATTCTCACGGCCGTCCTCTTACTCGTCAAGGAGTATCCTTTATTTTAAATAATTGGGGTGTCTCCCATAATATTGCGAGGAAAGTTTCCCCACATATGTTTCGACATAGTTTTGCAACTCATTTGCTGGATCACGGCGCTGATTTGCGTTCCGTGCAAGAACTGTTAGGACATGCGGACATTTCTACAACTCAGATATACACGCATTTGACAAGAAAACGTTTGTTAGAAGTTTTTAATAAGTCACATCCCCGTGCTGAGCGGTGAATTCAATCAACTAAAGCTATTTTTCAAGTCGATTTTGGAGGCGAGACTAGTGACACGCAGTATTATTATTGTCTTAGATAGTGTCGGAATCGGAGAAATGCCCGATGCTTGTAATTATGGTGATGCGGGGAGCAATACTTTACATAATATTGCCGAATATATGGGGGGATTAGAACTTCCTAATCTTGAAATGCTCGGACTGGGAAACATTCATCAGATCAAAGGGGTTCAAGCTCAGGCACACCCCAAAGGCTGTTATGGCAAAATGGCTGAGGCCTCACGAGGGAAGGATACTACCAGCGGCCATTGGGAAATAGCGGGAGTTATTTTAGAGAGAGCTCTTCCGACGTTTCCCCAGGGATTTCCTCAGGAGTTTATTAAACGTTATGAAGAGGCAATCGGCCGGGGGGTTATTGGCAATGAAGTTGCTTCGGGTACAGAAATCATCCAGCGCTTGGGAGAGGAGCATGTGAAAACGGGTAAACTCATTGTTTATACCTCTGCGGATTCGGTTTTTCAAATTGCTGCCCATGAAGAGGTTGTACCTTTGCCGGAATTGATGCATTATTGTCAGACGGCCCGTGAAATGCTGACCGGAGATCTGCAAGTTGGCCGAGTGATTGCGCGCCCATTTCTCGGACAAGCCGGCGAATTTTATCGAACTGCAAACCGGCATGATTTTGCTTTAGAGCCTCCCCGTAAAACATTGCTGGAATATATTTCCGAACAGGGCCTAACAGTTAATGCCGTAGGAAAAATTCATGATATTTATGCAGGGAAGGGGATTACTGACTTTTGCCCAACTAAAAACAATAGGGAGGGCATTGATAAGACCATAGAATACATGGGCCACGAACATGATGGCTTGATTATGACAAATCTTGTAGATTTCGATATGGTATATGGTCACAGAAATAATGCGGAAGGATATGCCCAAGCATTGAAGGATTTTGATCAACGCTTGCCAGAGATATTTAAACGTTTAAAACCTGACGACTTACTGATTATTACAGCTGATCATGGCTGCGATCCGACCACTCCCGGAACCGATCATACGAGAGAGTATGTCCCTCTCCTCGTTTATGGGCTCAGGATAAAAGGTGGGGTTAACTTAGGCGTAAGGCCGACGTTTGCCGATTTAGGGGCGACCGTTGCAGAGTTTTTAGGAATTGATCCTTTGCCTGCAGGAAAAAGTTTCTTAGCTGAAATTAAAAATGGTTGATGGAGTGATTTTTATATGAGAATGGTTGATTTAATCCAAAAGAAAAAACGAGGGGAATCTCTAACGGCCGCTGAAATTAACACGATAGTACAGGGATATGTTAAAGGCGGAATCCCTGACTATCAAATGTCGGCATGGCTCATGGCTGTTTACTTTAAGGGTATGAGCAAACAAGAGATTGCCGACCTGACGTCAGCATTTGTGGATTCCGGAGATAGAAATGATTTATCAGCCATTCACGGGATCAAAGTTGATAAACATTCCTCGGGCGGAGTGGGCGATAAGCTCAGTCTGGTCATTATTCCCCTTGTAGCCTCTGTTGGGGTGCCGGTTGCTAAAATGTCCGGAAGAGGATTAGGCCATACCGGCGGCACCATAGATAAATTAGAGTCGATTGAAGGCTTTAATACTGTCTTAGATCGGGAAGCATTTATTCATAATGTTAATACGCATAAGATGGCTATCGTCAGCCAAAGTTCTAATTTAACGCCGGCAGATAAAAAGATTTATGCTCTGCGCGATGTAACGGCTACTGTAGACAGCATTCCCTTGATTGCCAGTAGTATTATGAGCAAAAAGATAGCCTCAGGTGCCGATTGTATTGTACTTGATGTAAAGGTTGGTTCGGGAGCTTTTATGAAATCTATTGCTGAGGCTGTTGACCTAGCTAAGACAATGGTTGAAATAGGCAAATCATTGAATAGAAAAACCATTGCTGTTGTAACAGATATGAGTCAACCCCTTGGCCATGAAGTAGGGAACGCCAATGAGGTCAAGGAAGCTATTGAAATCCTGAAAGGACAGGGAGCAGAAGACGAAACGGTTGTAGCTTTGACTCTGGCATCCTATATGACGGTTCTCGGGGGGGCCTTTGATGACTTTGATACTGCCTACACGGAACTCAGCCAAATCCTTAAAACAGGGCGGGCTGTGGAAAAGTTCAAAGAGCTGATAGAAATCCAAGGCGGAAATTCGAAGGTTGTTGATAACCCAAGTCTGCTTCCGCAAAGTAAATACCATACTGAAATAAAAGCACTGTCCGATGGATATGTTTCGGCGATTGATGCAGAAAAAATAGGTATTACAGCGATGCTGCTTGGTGCGGGAAGAAAAGAGAAAGAAGATCCCATAGATTATTCTGCTGGGGTCACCATGGTGAAGAAAGTTGGAGATAAGGTCAACGTGGGAGACACTATTGGTATTTTACACACCAATAGCGAAGGTCATGAAGAAGCTGTTGACCTATTTAATAAGGCCTATGTTTTCAGCAAAATAATGCCCGAATCACATCAGTACATTTATGAGGTCATCCATTAACCATAGCCATTCATAAATTTCTCTTCTCCACGTATATGATAAATAAGGCGCTGGGAGGAGGAAGTTTATGGTGCGAGAGAAAACGATTTTTCCATTTACCGAAGGGATTACAACGGCTGATACGTTCGCTGTTTTGGGAAATGCCCAAAAGTTTAAAACTCACAAACATGCTTGGAAAACCTGGAAGACTTTAAAAGAATTTGGCTGCCTTGCCTATCCTGTGGCAGATGATCTGAAAAGACTTGATGGGAGTAAAGTATATCCAAGTGTAACCGAACTCAAGGGTAAAGTAACGGTCGTTGTGCCTTGCTTACTGCCGGAAAATTTGCCGTCACTTGTCTCAGAAGTTATTCTTGCCGGGGCCGAAAAGATTTGGTTTCAGGAGCAAACATGGAGCCAAGCCTTTCAAGAGGAATGCGAGAAACAGGGAGTTCAGGTCATCAGAGGATGTGTCCTTCGGCATAAGAGGTATCCGGCATTGAGCTTGTGTTACCTTAATCCTTGCTATTGGCACGGATTAAGAGATTTGAAAGTTCCCGCGAAACGCTCCCTAAGATAGAATAATTCGCTTTTGCATGTCTAATTATTTAATAAAGGTGTTGTTACTCCACTGTAGTAGTGAAGTGACAACACCTTTTGTTATTTGTAGCCATCTAGGTTTTTCGCAAGTTCGTTACAAGCCCAGTTTTCTTTATGCGCATTTCAATATAATTTTCCTTTTCGGGAATAATAACATCAAATTTAATGAGGAGGAGTTAAGATGCGCAAAGGATTGGCTGTTGTTTTTGCTTTCATGCTTGTACTTAGCAATATAGCTTTTGCTAATGTCCGTTCCGTTTGGGGAGCAGAGATTGAGACTGATGCAGCGAGCGCTGTTCTGATGGATGCAGCATCGGGCCGGGTTCTCTATGAAAAAGATATGCATAAAGAGTTGCCGCCTGCCAGTGTAACGAAACTTATGACGTTGCTTGTGGCTGCAGAAGCTATTGATTCAGGGAAGGTAAAACTGACGGATAAAATCACTGCTAGTGAGAATGCCAGTAAATTAGGAGGATCTCAAATTTATCTTGAACCAGGGGAAACGTTTACCTTAGAGCAAATGTTAATTGCCATTGCAGTTGGTTCTGCAAATGATGGTTGTGTCGCAGTGGCAGAACATATTGATGGAACTCATGAAGCCTTTGTGGAAGAGATGAACCGAAAGGCTCAAGCCTTGGGCTTAAAAAACACTCACTTTGTTAATGCTTATGGGTTACCTGCCGAAGGGCATTATACAAGTGCTTATGATTTAGCGGTGATTGCACGAGAGACTCTTAAATATCCGCTGATACGAAAATTGACAAGTATTAAAGAATATGACTTACGTGATGGAAAGTTTAAACTCTGGAATACCAATAAACTCCTTTGGTGGTATCCGGGTGCCGATGGCTTTAAAACAGGCTGGACTAACGAAGCCAAATATTGTCTGGCATCAACGGTTGAGAGGAATGGGCTGAGGTTAATTTGTGTCGTGATGGGAGTTCCTCAGGTTCGAGGGCATTTTGCTGAATCGATGAAAATTTATAACTACGGTTTTGCCAAATATCAATTTAAATCCTTTGCCCCAGTCGGTGAGAAGGAGGGGGTTGTCAAAGTTCATAAAGGAACGGAAGACAGTGTCAATGCCGTGACTGAAAAGGCCTTCGGAGCTACTATTGAAAAGGGAAATGATAAAAATTTCTGGGTCGAGACTAAGCTTAACCCAGAAGTGAGTGCTCCCATTCAAAAAGGACAAAAACTTGGGGAAATTTTGTTATACCGGAATGACGTTTTACAAAGCAGTGTCAATTTGATTGCTGATCATTCTGTAGGCAAAGCCGGCTTAGCAGAACAGATAACCCGTACTCTCAAAGGAGTAATCGGATATTAATGGGGTTCGTTTTTAGAGGATGTGTCTGATTCAGAGTCTGGAACAGATCGTTGATTTGAGCGTTCATCGACCTTGGATAATTCGCGAATTTTCAGGAGAGCTGCACGCTCAATTCTGGATATCTGAACTTGAGAGAGGTTTAGAATTTCGGCAATTTGACTTTGAGTTTTATCTTCAAAAAAGCGCATTAACAGAACACGTTTTTCCCGTTCAGGAAGTTTATCCAAGACTTCATTCAGAGCAATTTTATCAAACCAGCCAGGCTCTGTCCCTTTTTCGGCTGAGAGTTGATCAAGCACATAGATGGGATCGGAGTCATCTTGGTAGAGGGTGTCGTAAATCGATGTCGGGCTTTGAATGGCCTCCAGGGCGGCAACGATCTCGTCACGATCAACCCCAATATTAGCCGCAATTTCTCCGATAGTCGCCTCGCGGCCTAATTTGGAAGAAAGTTCATCTCTGGCGCGGTTAACTTTATATACCAGTTCTTTATAAGAGCGTGGAACCTTTAAAGGGTGATCATCACGAAGGAAACGTCGAATTTCTCCGATGATCATCGGCACCGCATAGGTTGAAAATTTTACGCCATAGGAAAAGTCAAATTTATCAATTGCTTTAATGAGCCCAATGGTTCCTATCTGAAAGAGATCTTCCAGTTCATAGCCTCTGTGGGCAAAGCGCTGGACTAGGTTAAAAATAAGTTTTAAGTTGCAATTTATTAATCTCTCTCGGGCTTCTATGTCTCCTTCCTTGGCAGCATGAAGATTTTCCATCATCTCTTCATCAGAGAGAAGCGGAAAGTGAGGAAGATTCATATCCGTTAGTCGTTGAATCATGTCCGGCCCTCCTAATGGGAAGCATTGGACGTTTGTTTAAGTTGCTTCTTCATGGTTACAGTTGTTCCAATGTCAACCGTTGAGTCGACTTGAAGGTCATCCATAAACGATTGCATGAAGACGAAGCCTAGACCCATCCGTTCCGGATCTGTACTAAAAGCGGGCTGCATAGCCTGTTCAACATTGGGAATACCACATCCTTCATCTTTTACAACAATTTTGAGGGTACTGTCAGTCACTTCTAACTCGAGATAAACAATATGATTAGAGCGGTTATGGTAACCGTGGATGATGGCGTTGGAAACTGCCTCAGAAACTGCGACTTTAAGTTCTTCGATATCATTAAGAGGCAGATCTAATTGGGCTCCGACAGAAGCTATGAGCAACCGCGCAATTCCAACATTTTCGGCGATACTTGAAAATGTGAGGGCTAATTGATTTGATTTCATTATGCTCTCCTTCCTTCCTCATAGGCATGAGTTTCATCCTCGTAAAAATTAATTATTTTGGGTAATCCTGACAACTCCATAATTTTATAAACATGGGGCTGAACATTACTGATTTTAAGTTTTCCTCCTAAGGAGAGTAATTTCTTATATCTCCCCAAAATAACCCCTAATCCGGAACTATCAATAAATTGAACGTTTTGGAGATTGAGAATTACGGTGCGAATGCCTCTTTTCTCAATTTCCTTGTCGATAGCTTGTCTTACAAGATCTGAAGTGTGCATGTCCAGTTCTCCGTCTAAGCGTAAGAACAGGGTAAGGCGCTCTATCTTTTTCTCAAGGTTCAAGACCATCCCCCCTAAATTGTCTGTTTGTTAAGAAAATCTGTATTGATTTTTGTTTACAAAGTAAGCTGAAACTTATTTTAGAGAAACTCATTCTCTCATATTTAAACTATGATTTCGGCTAATAACCATAATTTTCCTGCGTGCTTTTTATAGAATTCTTGGCAAGCTCTGTCGAATGGTCGCGTTCAATATGAATTTTTAAGTATAAAGTATAATTTATACCGTTTTCATTAATAATACAAATTAGTCTATAAAAGGGAGGAAGCCTGAGTGACGAATCAATCTCTCCGCGAACCTACGCTTTCGATTTCACCGGAAGACTATAAAACTCTAGCGAAAAGCTATACTCCCAAGCCAACTATTGTTAAGAATATCTTGCGGGCATTCTTTGTTGGCGGAGTAATTTGTGCTATAGGACAAGTCATTATTAATTTCTTTTCCCTTATTGGCTTAACCCGTGCAGAGGCTTCCAATGCATCTACTGCCACTATGATTTTTTTCGGGGCTCTGTTGACCGGTTTGGGGGTTTATGATGAGATTGGTAAATTTGGGGGAGCCGGCTCGATTGTTCCGGTGACTGGTTTTGCTAATTCTATTGTTTCACCGGCTATGGAATTCAAACGCGAAGGATATGTCCAGGGAGTTGGAGCGAAACTGTTTACAGTTGCCGGTCCCGTTCTCGTCTATGGTATTGCAGCCTCTATCATTATCGGAGTTATTGCTTATTTTATTCATTGATAGTGACCCGGGAATTTGTTCCAAATTTGATCATGAATAGAGATGAATGCGTGATATGGATTCCAAAAGAGCGGGGAACCAAACCGTGGTGTTTGGCAGCCCTCCGGTTATTCTAGCGTCTTATTCGGTCGTTGGCCCGAAAGAAGGTCAAGGTCCTCTTGGCAAGACCTTTAATAAGATTTGGAAAGATCAATTGAATGGTGAAAAATCTTGGGAATTAGCGGAGAGCAAAATGCTCCAAGAAGCTTTGCAGGGAAGTATTGATGAAGCGGGTATTACCAAAGATCGGATTGATTTTATGTTAGCCGGTGACTTGCTGAATCAAATTGTTTCTTCGAATTTTGCTGCACGTCAGATTGCGTTGCCTTTTATTGGGGTCTATGGAGCATGTTCCACCATGGCTTTAAGCATAGCCTTGGGCAGTATGCTGATTGACGGCGGGTTTGCCGAATATGTGCTTATTGGAGTTTCCAGTCACCATGATACAGCTGAGAGACAATTTCGTGCCCCCACCGAACAGGGAAACCAAAGAGCGATGAGTGCTCAATGGACAGTCACCGGAGCCGGCAGTGTTCTCCTCGGTAAACAGGGAGTCGGACCAAGGGTTACTGCAGCAACCATAGGCAGGGTTATTGATTATGGAGAGACGGATGCCAATAATATGGGTTCAGCCATGGCACCGGCGGTGGCAGATACTATTCTTAATCATTTCCAAGATTTGAAGCGCACGGCTCAAGATTATGATCACATAGCTTCCGGGGATTTGGGAACCGTCGGCATAGCCCTAGCCGCTGAAGTTCTTAAACAAAGCGGTTCGGACATGGGAACTGTATTTACGGATTGCGGTATAAGAATATTTGATTCAACTCAGGATGTTCATGCAGGAGGCAGTGGGTGTGCTTGTTCTTCTGTCGTTTTTGCTGGGGACTTGATGCAGAGGCTGAAAGCCGGAGAGCTGAAACGAGTTATGCTGGTAGGAAGCGGTGCTTTACATAGTCCAACATCTGCCTTGCAAGGAGAATCTATTCCTGGTATCGGACATGCAGTTGTTATAGAAGCCTGAAAGGAGTCCCTTGATGTTTAATATGATTTTACCTGCCTTTTTTGTCGGCGGCTTGATCTGTGTTATTGGCCAATTATTGATGGACTTGACGAAACCCTCTTTTACCCCAGCCCATGTATTAGTTACGTTTGTAACTGGAGGTGCCATCCTGGGAGCCTTGGGGATATATGAGCCTCTTGTTAAGTTTGCAGGAGCCGGCGCAACAATTCCATTATCTGGCTTTGGGTACAGTTTGGCTAAAGGCGCCATCGAGGCTGTAGGTAAAAGGGGGATATTAGGAGCTTTGTCAGGCGGGGTTGAGGCTACGGCAGTTGGTATTGCGGCCGCAGTGTTTTTTGGCTATTTAATGTCAATAACCTTTAACCCTAAAGGGTAAGTTGTCTCTAGGCGAATGAAAATACCGTGATTAAGGGAGGTAAGGTATGGATAACAACTCAAGTGAAAAAAACACACCCATCAGTAAAAATTATCAGGAGAATGTGGATTACATAAATAAGGAATTAGGAATTCCGGACTGTTTTGATGCCATTCTCCGGGAGATGTCTATTGGCGGCAAAAAGGTTGCCATCTATTCGATTAACGGAATGGTGGATACCCATGTAGCCAGTTATATCCTAGATGCCTTGATTGACTTGGAACGCTCCGACCTCATTGTCAATGCCTTGGACAAATTAGTTAAAGGACGCATTGTCAATCTACAGGTTACAGAAGTTGAGACCATGGACAAGGTGTTCTATTTTGTTTTATCCGGCCCTATGGCAATTTTTGTAGAGGGGCAAGAAAAGGCAATTATAGTAGATCTGCGGACTTATCCCTCCCGCCAACCCCAGGAACCTGATATTGAACGTGTTACCCGGGGATCTCGTGATGGATTTGTTGAAACCCTAGTCATGAATACTGCCCTAATTCGCAGGCGTTTGCGTGATCCCAAACTGCGCATGAAATTAGTTCAAGTCGGGGGCAGGTCTAAAACCGATGTGTGTATTTCCTATATTGAGGATATTACCAATCCGGAGATGGTTAAGAAAATCCAAGAAGATCTCCAGGCGATTAAAATTGATGGGATTCCTATGGCGGAAAAGAGCGTCGAAGAATTTATCCTTGGCAGCAAATTCTGGAATCCCTACCCCCGGGTAAGGTATACAGAACGTCCGGATGTGGCCGCCATTCATTTATTGGAAGGGCACGTAATTATTATTGTCGATACATCACCATCTGTCATTATGGCGCCGGCCACTTTCTGGAGTCACCTGCAGCATGCGGAAGAATACCGGCAGGAGCCTATTGTCGGTGCCTATCTGCGCTGGATACGTTTTGCAGGTATCTTTGCTGCTTTGTTTCTTCTTCCGCTTTGGCTGGGTGCTGCTCTCAATCCTCAGCTGCTGCCTGAAGGGCTTCGATTTATCGGAGTTTCTAAGCCGGCAAAAATTGGTCTATTTCCTCAAGTTGTCCTCGCAGAATTTGGAGTAGATCTTTTGCGGATGGCTGCTGTCCATACTCCGGCTCCCCTTGCAACGGCTTTAGGTTTAATTGCCGCTTTTATGCTGGGGGACATTGCTGTTAAAGTGGGGATGTTTTCGCCGGAAGTAATTCTTTATGTCGCTGTAGCGACCGTTGCTACCTTTGCCACTCCGAGTTTCGAGCTGGGTTTGGCCAATCGGTTGGCACGTTTATTTATTATTGTATTGACAGGACTCTTTAATTTTTGGGGATTTTTGGTTGGAATGGTCCTTGTCCTCTTTCTTCTCTGGAGAACCAGATCTTTCGGGGTTCCCTACCTTTGGCCTCTGCTGCCCTTTAATCTTAAAGCGATGGGGACAGTTTTGGTTCGGTCGCCGGTTCCCATTAAGAATACACGCCCAAGTATTTTAAAACCTCAGGATCCGATCAGACAACCGGAAGGTAGAAATAAATAGATTATGGAAAGGATGCCGTAGAGTGAAAATAGGGTTTCCGCGTGCTCTTTTTTATTATGACTATTTCCCTTTTTGGTCCGGCTTTTTTAATCATCTCGACATCGAGCTGAAAATATCCCCTTCGACACATCGGCAGATTATGGAAGACGGCCTAAAAAGAGCCAACGATGAAACGTGCCTGCCGCTTAAACTTCTAGCCGGTCATATTCAGGCCTTAAAGGATGTTGACGCGATTTTTCTGCCCCGAATGGTCAGCGGGGAGGAAAATGCCTACAATTGTCCAAAGTTTCTTGGCATTCCGGAAACCCTTCTGGCTGCAGTTCCTCCGGGTATGCCCGTGCTCAGCGCAGTGATCAATTGGCGGAAAGGACAACGCCAGGTTCTCAAAGATCTTCAGATTTTGGGTGTTAAGCTGGGCAAGAGCCGGGCCGAAATTCATAAGGCTTTTTTAAGGGGACATGAGTGTCAGCAACAGTATCAGGAATCGCGGGGGGCAGGATGGAATTTTGAGGAGAAAATTAAGGAACTGGAATCTGCTGGGGGAGGAACGTTAAAAAAATCGAACGGCAATTGTATGGTTATCGCCGCAAACGTACCCCAGACGCCCTCAAAGCCCTTGAGAATTACTTTAATTGGCCATTCTTATCTTGTGCAAGAATCTTATGCCAACCTGAATCTTCTGCAGCGTCTTCGTGAGAAAGCAGAAGTAAGTTTGATTCAGCATGTTGAACCTAAAGAAGCCGAAGCTCATCTCTCAGGATTACGCAAGAAACTTTTCTGGAGTCATGCTAAACAAATTTATGGAGCAGGGAACAAGTTTGTCGAAGATCCAACGATTGATGGGATTATATACTTAACTTGTTTCGGCTGCGGCACGGATTCCATGGTGCAAGAATTATTGGCTCAAAAAGTTCGGAAGCATCATAAACCGTATATGGTAATAACCCTCGACGAACATACCGGCGAAGCAGGGTTGGTGACTCGCTTAGAGGCCTTTCTGGATATGGTTGAAAGGAGGAAAGCTCGTGAAGGTTACGTTTCCGCATATGGGAAATGCTTGGATAGCCATTCAAACACTCTTTGAATCTCTCAATGTCGAAGTTGTTGTACCTCCCCCGAATAGTAAACAAACGTTAACATTAGGTGCGAAATTAGCACCTGAATCGGCATGTCTTCCACTTAAATTGAATCTGGGAAATTACCTTGAAGCAGCTCGGGATGGGGCGGATACGGTTGTTATCACCGGGGGGATAGGTCCTTGCCGTTTTGGCTATTATGGGGAGATTGAACGGCAAATTCTCAGAGAAGCTGGGTATGATTTTGATGTAGTGACCTTGGAACCCCCTGACGGAAGTTTAAGAGGTTTGGCTCAACGTATTCGCTATTTAGCTGGAACAAAAAATTCATGGGCCTCAATTCTCAAGGCGCTGCGTTTTGCTTACCTTAAATGTGTTGCCCTGGATCAGGTAGAAGATTTGATCCATGCCGCCAGACCCCGTCTGTCTGATCCTCATAATACGGAAAGGCTTTATGAGGAGGGCAAGAGGCGTTTGGCCCAGGCGATGACTGTGCAAGGGATACAGGATTCAGTGCGTTGGATGCACCAATGCATCAGAGAACGTCAATCGGACAGAAATAGTCCTCAAGAGAAATCTCACAAGCCTTTGCGTGTTGGGATTATCGGAGAAATTTACACCATCTTGGATCCCTATACCTCCGTGGGGATTGAAGAAGAACTGGGCCGTCAAGGGGTTGAAGTGGATCGTTCAATTTATCTTTCAGGCTGGGTGGGTAATCATATCTTTCAAGGGCTTGCTTCCGGTTATCGTTCAATCCGTTCTTACCCTAATCATGCTAAACCTTTTCTGCCCCACTTCGTGGGAGGACATGGTCAGGAAACGGTGGGGGCTGCAGTTAAATTTGCCAAGGAAGGTTTTGACGGGATAATTCAGCTTTTCCCGCTTTCTTGTATGCCGGAGATAGTGGCAGCCAGCGTCTTGCCTAGAGTCCAGGATGCCTATAATATCCCTATAATGACGCTCATTGTTGATGAACATACAGGGCATGCTGGAATACAAACACGTTTGGAGGCGTTCGTCGATTTATTAGAACGGCCGAATAATAAATACCTTTCAGAAACTACCGGAGAGGGTGTGTCTGTTGTTGGGGAACGATAACTATTATTTAGGGGCTGACGTTGGATCGGTTAGCACAAATTTGGTTTTGTTAAATCAAAATAATGAAGTGGATTTAACTCTTTATCTGAGAACTCAAGGAAGGCCAATGCAGACCATTCAAGAAGGGATTAAAATCTTAAGATCAAAGATTGGAAAATCAACAAAAATTATAGGTGTAGGAACCACTGGAAGTGCCCGTCAGCTGGCAGCAACGCTGCTTGGTGCCGATGTCATCAAGAATGAAATTACTGCTCACGCAGTTGCTGCTTCGAGAGTAGATCCTTCAGTTCAAACCATTCTTGAAATTGGTGGTCAGGATTCAAAGATCATTATTCTTCGCGATGGGGTTGTTTCTGATTTTGCTATGAATACGGTTTGTGCTGCAGGAACAGGCTCGTTCCTTGATCAACAAGCCGCCCGGCTTGGCATACCCATTGAGGAGTTTGGCAAACTAGCCCTGGAAGCTAAAAATCCGGTCAAGATTGCCGGGCGGTGTTCAGTCTTTGCAGAGTCCGACATGATCCATAAACAACAGTTGGGGCATGCCTTGCCGGATATCTTAGCAGGCCTTTGCCAGGCGATGGTCCGTAATTACTTAAATAATGTAGGTAAGAACAAGGACATAAAGGGACCTGTTTTTTTTCAAGGGGGTGTTGCGGCGAATCCAGGAATCTGTAAAGCCTTTGAAAGAGAGCTTGGGCTGTCTGTTATAGTCCCGGAACATTTTGGGGTCATGGGCGCTCTGGGAGCGGCATATCTAGCTCAAGAAAAGCTGAAGATGAACTCAGAAACAGAGACAAGGTTTCGGGGGTTACACTTGGCCGAAACCCAGTTCAAAGCTAAAAGCTTTGAATGTACAGGTTGCGCCAATCGTTGTGAAGTTGTGGAGATTCAGCAAGAAGGCTTAGCTTTGGCCCGCTGGGGGGATCGATGCGGAAAATGGGCTAATGCTCTTGGTAAGGGTATTTATAGGGCAAAACCTCCGGAGGAACAGCAAGGTGCATAATTGCTAAATTTAAGGCCGTTTTCCAGAAAAATATTTTGACCTTCCCTTAGAAGTCTGATATACTAAGAAAAATTTAATGTACCTCATCTCTTTGGAGGTGTGGTAGAGGCGCGAATGACAATAGTACTGTGGAGAAGGCTGCGACAGCCGATGAGCCCATAGAAAAGGGGATTTCGCCGAAGCCCAAAATGCAGCGTGAATTTTGGTGCTGGGCCTATGGTTAATAGCTGTAGGACTGTCACACGATGATTTCGATGAAATCCATCGTGTGGAGAACTACTCCCAACAGGAGAAGAGGGTCAATGTTAACGTGCAGTAGTACGGCAACAGAGGACCTCCTTCTGTTGTCGTTTGTTTTTTTGTCGGATAGAGAACGTTAGAGTAATGAGGGAGGAAGAGAACCATGAGGCTGCACGGTACTCAGAGAATTAATGAACAAGGACATTTAGAGATTGGTGGGTGTGACACGGTAAATTTAGCTCAAGAATTTGGCACACCGCTTTATATTATGGACGAGGCCCATATTCGCGAAATATGCAGGCGATATTATCAATCGTTTACTCAAGGTTTGAAAAATGCAGAAGTAATCTATGCTTCCAAAGCTTTTTCCACCATGGCTATGTGCCGCATCATTAACCAAGAAGGATTAGGTTTGGATGTGGTTTCCGGCGGGGAACTGTATACGGCTCTGCAGGCGGACTTTCCCGCTGAACGTATTTATTTTCATGGCAACAACAAATCGGCGGAAGAATTGGCTATGGCTTTAAAAGCAGGTGTTGGGCGTATCGTCGTTGATAATTTTTATGAAATGAGTCTTCTTAACGATTTGGCTCAAGGAATGAATCAAAAGGCCAATATTCTTCTTCGGGTAACTCCGGGCATTGAAGCTCACACTCATGAGTACATTCAGACAGGGCAAATTGACTCAAAATTTGGCTTTACACTTTCTAATGGAACCGCTGACCGAGCTTTAGACTTAGCTTTATCCTCTGCAAACCTTGTGGTCAAAGGGGTACATGCTCATATTGGATCGCAAATCTTTGAGTTAGAGTCCTTCAGTCACGAGGTCCGGGTTATGATTCAGTACATGGCAGATATATATGAACGTACAGGTTCTCTTTTGGAAGAATTGAACTTAGGCGGAGGATTTGGAATTTACTATGCCTCAGGCGATGAACCTGCCCAAATTGAGGATTATGCCAAAATCGTTCGAAATGCTCTTGAGGATGCCTGTGAAAAGCATAAATTCCCGATTCCTAAAATTATTATTGAACCTGGACGCTCCATTGTGGGAACAGCAGGAACAACCCTTTATACCATTGGATCCATTAAAGAGATTCCTGGGATACGAAAATATATAGCCGTTGACGGCGGTATGGCGGATAATCCGCGCCCAGCCTTATACCAAGCTCGTTATGAAGCAGTTTTGGCAAATCGTGCCGCTGAAGAAAACGCTGAAGAAGTTTCCATCACAGGAAAGTGTTGTGAATCCGGGGATATGTTGATTTGGGATATTAATTTGCCGAAAGTCCAATCAGGTGACTTGCTGGCTGTATCTTGCACAGGAGCTTATAACTATTCTATGTCTTCCAATTATAATCGTCTTCCTCGGCCTGCCGCAATCTTTGCAGAAGGCGGCAAGGCTGATGTGATCGTTAAACGGGAAAATTATTCAGATTTATTGAGAAATGACGTTCTCCCTGAGCGCTTAGCTCACTTGCCCATGGCAAGCCGTTAAGAGAAACAAAAAAGGATCCGTATACGCATTGAGTTCGTATCGGATTCTTTTACTTTAATACCCTTTTTGTGGTCGAACTAATGTTAAATCAAGAGCGACTAAAATGAGAATAGCAATTAAAATCAAGGTCAGACCATTAGCGGAAACCGGTCTTGCGCGGCCATTATCCGGGACAATAACTGGGGCATAGCCCAAAGGTAGAAGAGGCATGCTTCCGAACGCAGGCGCGGGATAAGATTGATAGTAAGAAGGTGAAGATGTGGTCGGGGGGAAAGAGAATTGTTCTAAGGGAAAGAAATTTTGAGCAGAAGAGTCTGGATAATAAGACGGAAAACTCTGTTGTATTGGATAGTAATTAGAATTTAGAACAGCATTGTTTTGATGAAAGAGTAAGGGAGCTCTCATTACGGGTCCATACATACGGGTGTTGCCAGGATTCAATTCAGTTCCCCCTTTTCCTACAAATTCACCCGATATAAAATTTTAAACAGGTTATGCTGGGGTGTGACATATATCGTCACACCCCTTTTTTAGCATTAGAGGGTAGAAGGTGTTTCTTTATTCCTGGGGATTGGAAGAGTCGAGATTCTGACCTTCAGGATAATGGGTTCCTTTGTGAAAAAGTCTCACAGGTTCGCGTTCTGGGGACCAAGCCTCATTTTCATAAAGGAACTCCGGCTCTGCCTGTGATCGTAATAATTTGCTCATAAGAGTACCGGGAGCTTTTAGAGCATGATCCTTGGCTTCTAGGTTTTCATCCATTGTGATGGTGTCTGATGTTTCTTGGGACATAGTATTGTCCAAGTCAGAAGAATTGACCGAAAGGGGTTTAAAAAATAATCGTTTGAGAATTACCATAGCAATACACCTCTCAATGGCATTATATGTATTTTGATTTCCTGCGTGCCAACCAGGAATGGATTAATATTAAAAAAATGCTAAATATTACATCTTGATTCGGGAATATTTCCAATGAGTTTGTTTGATCCTAAAAAGTAGCTTAAACCAAATTCAATAAATCCTATTGTGAGGTGGACTCGGGTGCAGAAAGGAAAATTCGGATTATTAGTCCGGGTCTGCAAAGTGTATTTCCTGCTTTTCCTGTTTGGTATAGTTCTCGGAGCCGGCTTTGCTTTAGGTCCGGTAATTTTCGGTCAAGCAAAGGAACCTGGATCTTTGCGAGCAGCTGAATCCAAAGAAAATGTGGTATCTCAAGGGGAAGAAAGTCAAGGCACTGATATTGAGGATAATCGTGACCAAGCGGATTTGTCCACTAAACCTGAAGTAAAACAAACGGTACCTCAAATGGATTCCTCAATATCATCTTCTCCCCTTAAAGATAACCGAATGACAATTCTTCTAGTGGGGGTGGATCGGAGACCTAATGAAAAATCCATAAGCAATACGGATACTCTTATTGTTGCCAGTGTTGATATTCAAAATGGGAAAGTTGCCCTAATTTCAGTACCACGTGATACTCAAATAACGATTCCCGGTTATGGTATGAGTAAAATTAACGCTGCCGCTCGACTGGGCCATGGACTTAAGACAACTTCTGAAATTATTGAAGGGCTCATAGGACAGCGAATTGAAGGGTATGTACTCACGAACTTTAATGGGTTTAAGGAAATTATTGATACTTTGGGAGGAGTAACCATCAACGTTGAAAAAAATATGTATTACGTTACCGGGGATAAAACAGATGGACTCATTAATTTAAAAAAAGGAACTCAGCACTTAAACGGATCACAGGCTTTGCAATATGCCAGGTACCGACAAGATGCCTTAGCCGATATTTCAAGGACCGCACGTCAGCAAGCCGTTTTAAAGGCGATGGAGAAGGAATTCCTGCAAGTACAAACGATTCCAAAGCTGCCAAGGTTAATTCCTCAGTTTATGAAATCCGTAGAGACGAATCTCTCCTTAAGCCAAATATGGTCCTTGGCTAATGTCTTATTCCGTATTGGGACTCCCGAAGTTGCATCGCAAACGCTGCCGGGTGATTTTCTGACGGAAAACGGTATTAGTTATTGGAAAATTGAACCGCAGAGGACCCGAGCAGTTGTTAGACGTTTATTTGAAGAGGGGAAGACTTCGTCTGTTTTTTTTAAATAAGAAGTAATGTTCTTTAGTTTTAAAGTTTTGTTTAATAGTTTTCCGGATACACTTTTGGGGGTAATGATATTTCGCAAGCATAAGTAAACTAACGGCTTCTGCCTTCACATGTTTGGCAGAAGTCAATTTTTTGTACCATATCGGTTTTGCAAAACTGCAGCGTCATTCATTCAATCACTGGCTTATCTTTTTTGTGACCACTTCCCTTCATGCTAGAAAATCTTGTGATTTTTATGAAATAGATATATACTATTTAAGTTATAAAAAGGCAATTATTTGGAGGGTGAACATTGGAAAAGCTATTTGATAAGTTGAAAGAATACTTACACATGGATACAGAAATCTCCTTTGAAGAGTTTTCAGAGTACTATCGCAATTTGATTACTGAACTTAACCAAACTTTTAGTGATCTTGATAAGGATAGTCGCATTAAAGCCCTTTATATTTGTTCGATCGTTCAGTCTAATGCCGATGCTCGGGCTAAAACCAATAAATCTAACGCTAAGGCCTATAAAAAAGTAAGTGCAAAATGTGCTTTTTGGGTTGATGCCATAAAATTCCACCTAGGTAAAGACGGTATGTCTCCTGAGGAAATTGAAAAAGCTACGGAAGATATCAACAGCGGTATTTAAACAGAATCATTCCGGGCTATAATCTAACAATCATAACTCCGCACCCTTTTGGTCTGCGGAGTTTTTCCATACCATCTGAATGTATAACTTTCGGTTGTCCTTATCTTGATCAACTAAGCAACAAGTTGCTGTTCTAGGTCCAGAGATGATATAATTTAGGAATAATACGTAAAAATAAAGAATTTAGGGTGTCGATATGGATATCATTTTGGCTCATCGCCAAATCGATTTTGATGCTTTAGCATCAATGGTAGCTGCTCAAAAGCTCTATCCGAACAGTGTTTTGGTTCTTGACGGGAAGCCAAACGTTTATGTTCAGGACTTTTTAGCGTTATCGAAAGATCAACTGAGGTTTTCTAAAGCACAAGAGGTTGATATAAACGACGTTTCTAAGGTCATCCTGGTTGATACTCATGAATTAAAGAGGGCCGGAATGCTCGCTGAGAAGATCACTCAAACTCCGGGTATAGAAGTGGAAATCTATGATCATCATCCGTACAGCGGTCCCTTAAAACCAGGAATGTTTATTGATCATGTTGGATCCTGCGCTACACTGCTGGTGGAAAAGCTGGCAGGGTTTGGGATGCCCTTAAGCAGTTTTGAAGCAACATTAATTGCCATTGGGATTTATGATGATACAGGGAGTCTCTTATTTGACAGTACGACTGTACGCGATGTTCGTGCCGTAGCTTATTTGCTCGAACAAGGCGCAAATTTAAGTGTCATCGCTGAATATTTACGGAAACCTCTTACAGAGGAACAAAAAGAGCTCTTGCAGCAATTGCTTGATCATGGGCAAACAGAATTTTTTGAGGGGGTACCCGTTTATCTTGCTTATGCAGAAACCGAGGAATATGTTGGAGGACTTGCCTTATTGGCTCATCGTGTAGGGGAACTTGAAGGCGCCGACACTTGGTTTTTGTTGGTTAAAATGGATCAGAGAGTGTATATTGTTGGCCGTTCCAGGGGAAGAGGGCTGGCGGTTAATCGCTTGGTAGAGGTATTTGGAGGCGCGGGACATGAGAGAGCTGCTTCGGCTACTATTAAAGATGCAGAGCTTGAGGCAATATTAAAGAAATTGCGTTTTGCCATAAAAAGCAGGGCCACTCGCCCTCACTTAGTACGAGATATGATGAGTTATCCGGTTAAAACAGTTTCCCCGGAGACTCGTTTAGGTGATGTTGAAAAAATTCTTTTGCGTTATGGACATACCGGGGTTCCGGTAACCGAGGATAAAACGTTAGTGGGAATCATCTCACGCCGAGATGTAGAGAAGGCAGTGAGGCATGGACTTCAACATGCGCCTGTTAAAGGCTTTATGACGCGAAATGTTGTCACTGTGGACTCAGATGCAACTTTAGATGAAGTTCAGAGGGTCATGGTACAGAACGACATAGGGCGGCTTCCCGTGGTGGAAGATGGTGATTTAGTAGGTATTGTTTCCAGATCAGATGTTTTACGTATAGTCCATGGGGGGGCAGTTCCTTTCGAAACCCAACTGGTTCGAGAACGCAGTATTGCCATGCGTCAGGATATTTTAGAGCTAATCGGAGGATTGCCCTCTGAAGAACAGGGAATCCTGGAAGCTGTGCGGGACACTGCACAAGAGGAAGAATGTTCAGTTTATTTAGTCGGAGGGTTTGTCCGGGATTTACTCTTATCATTTCCTACTCAAGATTTGGATTTTGTCGTTGAAGGCAACGGCGGACAATTTGCTCAAGCCTTAATGAAACGTTTGCCGGAAGGAAAGCTGACTCAGCACGTGAAGTTTGGTACAGCTCATATTTCTTTTCCTAACGGGAGTCATCTGGATGTAGCAAGTACACGAGTAGAATATTATTCTTTTCCCGGTGCTCTTCCTCAAGTGGAAGAATCCTGCTTGCGAGATGATTTGTTCCGGCGTGACTTTACGATTAACTCTATGGCAATCTGCTTGAATTCAGAACATTTCGGAGAACTTGTCGATTACTATGGCGGCAAGCGGGACTTGCAGCAAGGTAAAATTCGTTTTTTACACAATTTAAGCTTTATTGAGGATCCTACCAGAATGCTGCGAGCCGTTCGTTTTGCCCGGCGCTATAACTTTAAACTAGCCAAAGAAACTCTGGAAGCATTATTTACGGCTATTGAGACGGGAGTTCTCTTGAAGCTTAGTGTCGAACGGTTTACGGAAGAACTGTTTGTAATCTTTCAGGAGGACAACTATATCTCAATGGGCCAAACCCTGATAAGAAGTGGTTTGTTTCAAGGGTGGTTTGGGGAAGATTATAGTTGGAACTTCAGCGAGGATGATGTTCAGGAAAGTGTTGGCTGGCCTTTAGACCAGCGATGGTTAAGCTGTATATCGAGAATAAACTCAGAAGATATAGAAAAACTATGCGGCCGTTTAAGCTTGAACAAGACGTTACGCGACGAAACTCAGATTTTTCTTCATTTACGGGCAGTTTTGCCGAAAACGCAATCAATCAGCGAACTTGACCAATTAATTAGCAAAGCTCCCCAAGGGGTTATTGCAGTTTTAGCGCAGGATGAGCATTTCCGGCCACGGATCATGGACTGTCTGGAATCTGAAAAGAGAATTCGTATGACCCTTGATGGGAAGAAACTCTTGCAGATGGGGGTTAAGGAAGGCCCGATAATCGGAGAAATATTAGAGCAGGTGCGCAGGGCCTGGCTCGAAGGCAAAATTCATTCAACGGAAGAAGAACGAGAAGTCGCTCAACAGTTGATTGAGTCCATGTGCAGGAGGAGGTAATTTTTTGAATTCTTTGTTCGGGTTTGATCCAGCAACCATTATCGCCAATGTACCGGCCTTATTGATCGGGTTTGCCTTTCATGAGTATGCTCATGCTTGGGTAGCCGACAGACTCGGGGATCCGACGCCTGGGAGTCAGGGACGCTTAACCATGAATCCCTTGGCGCATCTTGATGTTTTTGGAACGTTAATGGCCCTTTTATATCAATTTGGCTGGGCAAAGCCTGTAATGATCAATCCCCGCTATTTTAAAGGCAATAAACAGCGGGGAAGAATGCTGGTGGCATTAGCGGGACCAATTTCTAATTTGCTCGTCGCCTTTTTGGCCTTGTTCGCTTGGTATATCAGCATGCATTGGCTTCATGGCACAGATTGGAGTTCTGTCATTGAAAGAGTGTTCTCTTCCATCGTCTTTATGAATTTAGGCTTAGGCATTTTTAATCTCCTGCCTATCCCTCCTCTGGATGGTTTTTCAATTCTTGCAGGGATTTTGCCGGAACGGTTTGCCCGCTATCTCTATTTGCTTGAACAATACGGCATGATTATCTTGGTAATACTTTTATTTACAGATATTCTGAATGTTGTCTTATACCCGGCTATGAATGGAATTGCTTCCGTTTACCAGACGATTATTTCCTTGATCTTAACCCCTTTTTTGGGTCATTTATGGTTGATTTAACGATTAAGTCCTTTTGAAGAGATTAATAAAAGGAGTGTATTGAATGAAAGGTACTATTTTTAGCGGGATGCGTCCGACAGGGGCGTTGCATATTGGACACCTCAGTGTTATCCAAAACTGGGTCTCTTTGCAAGATGACTATAACTGTTATTTTTCGGTGGTTGATCTGCATGCTCTAACCTCAGGGTATGAAGACAAATTGGACTTCCCCCGCCTGCGCCGCGAAATCGCTCTTGATTGGCTGAGCGTGGGTATTGATCCTGAAAAAAGTGCTGTATTTCTCCAATCTGAGGTAAAAGAACATGCCGAACTTCATCTGCTCTTATCCATGTTTACGCCCTTATCCTGGCTGGAACGTGTTCCTACCTACAAGGACCAAATCCAACAATTAAGCCTCCAAGGAAAAGATTTGGGTACCTATGGTTTTTTAGGATACCCCATGTTAATGTCTGCCGATATCTTGGTCTACAAAGCAGACACTGTGCCGGTTGGCGAAGATCAACTTCCTCATGTTGAGCTTTGCCGGGAAGTCGCCCGGCGTTTTAATCATCTTTATGGCCCGGTCTTCCCGGAACCCAAAGCTCTTGTGGGCAAAATTCCCCTTTTGCCGGGTGTTGATGGCCGAAAGATGAGTAAAAGTTATCATAATGCTATTTCTCTCACAGCATCTCCTGAGGAGATTAAAACGCGGGTTCAACAAATGGTGACAGACCCGGCACGTCTCCGTAAAGATGACCCCGGTCATCCGGAGGTATGTGTTGTGGATAAGTTTCATCAGATATATACATCGGAAGCGGCGGATTTGGAAGAAAATTGCCGGGCGGGAAAAATTGGCTGTGTCGCTTGCAAACGACTCTTGGCCGAGAACTTAGAGAAACTATTAAGTCCTTTTAGGGAACGCCGCGCTTATTGGGAGGAACCGGGACGTGTGGATAATGTCTTGAAAGAAGGAGCACTGCGTGCTCACGAAGCGGCCTCGGTCACGATGAAAGAAGTTCGAAGTGCTATGGGGCTCTAAATGGAAAGCGGAAATAACAATCCGAATAGTCCTCAGATAGAATTGCCTGCATATCATGGTCCTTTAGATTTACTTTTAACCTTAATTCAACAAGAAAAAGTAGATATCTATGATATACCCATTGCCCGGATCGCCGATCAGTTTGTAGAAGCGGTTCGCCAAATGGAGTCTTTAGATATGGAAGTGACAACTGAGTTCCTTGTTCTGGCAGCTCAGCTGCTCTTTATGAAATCAAGGGAACTGTTGCCGAAACCTGCCAAGAGTGGACAAAATCAGGCTGAAGAAGAAGACCTGCGCCAAGAACTAGCCGAACGACTGGTGGCTTATAGAACTTACAAACAGGCGGCTCAGATGTTAGAAAAAATCGAAGTTGCTTCTGGGCGTTCTTTTAATCGGGAAATTGATGTTGAGGAACTATTAGTCGGCGTCCAGCCGGAGGATCCCCTTAAGGGAATTTCCTTTGAGGATCTCTGGCAGGCCTTCTGTAAGGTTATTGAGCGAGCTGAAAAAGGCGAAGAAATTCGGGAAGTTGAGCCGGATGAAATTGCTATTGGGGTTATGCTTGCAGATGTGATGCGGCGAGTACTTCTTCACCCTAAGGGAATGCGCTTTACCCATTTATTGCGAATTAGATCGCGCATGGAAGTTGTCGTTTCTTTTCTTGCGCTCTTGGAACTGTTGAAAGCGGGCAAAGTTCGTGCAGAACAATCCGCAGTGCTCAGTGATATTATGCTGTTCCCGACGGAAAAGGCTTGGGAATTCATTGAAGAGGAGTAGATAAAATGCTGTTTAGGGAACCGGAAATGGCTGCTTTAGAAGCGCTGTTATTTGTTGCCAAGAATCCTTTGACTCTCGATTTGCTTGAGGAGATCCTCGAGTTGGATTCAGCAAAGATTTCAGAACTCTTAGATGAACTTCGCCGTCGATATTCCTCCGAGGCCTGCGGTCTAATGCTCTTAGAACTCAACGGGGGATTTAAATTAGCAACGAAACCGGAAGTGGCACGTTATATAGAAATTTTATATAAACAGCCGGCTCAGACCCTTTCCAATGCGGCCTTGGAAGTCCTCTCCATTATTGCCTATAAGCAGCCGGTGACTCGCGGAGAAGTTGATTTTATAAGAGGCGTTCAGTCTGATCGAGCCTTGATGACGTTAGTTGAGAAAGGCCTGGTAAAAGATGTTGGGCGTAAAGAAGGTCCTGGGCGTCCTATACTTTATGGAACAACGGAACACTTCCTCTTGCATTTTGGTTTGAGCTCCCTTGAGGATTTACCGAATCTCGAGGCTTTCGCTCTCAGTGAACGCGAGGTTGCCAGTTCCAGCGAACTAGAAGAAGGATAACCCAAATTTAGGAGAACAATGATGAGATTATTTATTGGTATCGATATACCGGATATTCTTAAACATTCCCTCCTTACCTTTCAATCAGAACTTAAAAGGCTGGGAATCAACGGCTCTTGGAAATCCAAGGATAACTTCCATATAACGCTGGAATTCTTAGGGGAACTTGACGCCATTGTAATACCGGACATTACCGATAGGATGTCTATAGCTGCTCAGCATAGTCAGGCTTTTAGATTAGAGATTGGCGGACTGGGAGTTTTCCCTTCATATAAGCGGCCGCACACTTTCTGGACCGCAGTGGGCGGAAACCTGCCGGAACTCTTCCGGCTAAGGGATGAGCTGCATGCTCTGCTCGCCCAAAAAGGTTTGCGTTTGGAAGATAGAAAATTTAAGCCGCATATTACCATAGCTTCTCGGCCAAATTTTAATGACATCGACTTATCAAGCCTAAAGACCAAGAATTTAGGTGAATTTACGGTTAATGAGGTAACTCTTTTTGAAAGCGTAGTCCTTCAAGGAAAGAGAATTTACCAACCTTTGAATCAATTAAGGCTACAGGGATAAAGGGGCCGTTTTGAGAAATGAGTGTTTTGTTTTGCCGTGATTGCGGCGTAGATATTTCTGGAGATCCATTGTTCAGACAAGTGAGTTTTGCCTTGGAAAATGGAGAAAAAGCTGCTCTGGTAGGCCCCAATGGCGCCGGAAAAACCACCTTAATCCGAGCGTGTCTAGGGGAGGTTCGCTTGGAAAGCGGCAAGGTGCAGATTCTTGGTTCCTGCGGTTATCTTCCTCAGACTCCTATTATTGAAGACGAAGGGACAGTATTTCAATGCATGCTTCAAGAAAGGGCTGATTTGCTGGAAATACAGAATCAGCTTCGAGAAATAGAAAAGAAAATGGCCTATACGTCTCATGAGAAAATCATGGAGCAGTACGCAGCCTTGACAGAACGCTTTGAACGTCAAGGCGGATATGCCCTGGAAGCTTTAATTCGCAAGATTTTGGCCGGGCTTGGTCTTGAGGGGGAGGCTAATACCCTCGTTCAGACCTTGAGCGGAGGCCAGAAAACGAGATTAGCCTTGTGTAAGCTCTTGCTGCGTTCACCGGAGCTCTTGATTCTGGATGAACCGACGAATCATCTGGATGTTGCGGCATTGGAGTGGTTAGAAGGGTACTTGCGAGACTATCCGGGAGCCCTTCTTATCGTTTCTCACGATCGATATTTTTTAGATCGTACAGTGTCCAAAGTGTTTTGTCTGGAAAATGGAGAACTAAAAAGTTACCCTGGCAATTACTCCGAGTTCGAGCTTCAGCGTGCTTTAGAAAACAAAACGGTAAGCCGAGAAGCAGAACGGTTGGAGAAAAAAATTGCTAAACTAGAAGAATATGTGCGCAGAAATAAAGCAGGCGTTAATTCCAAGCAGGCCCGGGGACGGGAAAGTCAACTGAATAAGTTAAAGCCTATTCAAGTTGCCCGTTCTGATCATAAACTTTCAATTTCTCTAGGAACTGCAGTGCGCAGCGGTGACCGGGTTCTGCTCCTGAAAGACTTTGCCATTACTTTTGGGCAGCGTACTTTGTTTCAGGATACTCAGTTGGATCTGCGGCGCGGGGACCGTGTCGCTTTGCTGGGTAAAAACGGGGTAGGAAAAACTTCACTTTTGAAAGGAATCCTCCGCCAAATTCCTTATCAGGGAACAATACATTTAGGAGCCAACGTTAAGGTTGCCTATTATTCCCAGGAACACGAGAATCTGGGGAATTCAGGGACTGTTATGGATGAGATACGTGCAGTTTCCGATTTTAAAGATCCGGAAATCAGAAGCCTTTTGGCGAGGTATGGCTTTCGGCAGGATGATGTTTTTAAGCTTGTCAGTGTACTCAGCGGCGGAGAAAAAAGCCGCTTGGCTTTATGTAAATTATTCCTGGAACAAGGAAATTTGTTATTGTTGGACGAACCTACGAATCATCTGGATATTGAAACTCGCGGAGTCTTGGAAGAGGCCCTGCAGGATTATGACGGAACCGTCCTTGTTGTCTCCCATGACCGTTACTTCTTAGATAAAGTTGTTCAAAAAATAGCAGAATTAACTCCTCAAGGTCTGACAATTTTTGAGGGGGACTACACATACTATCGAGAGGCAAAGCAACAAGAAGAATCTGCCCTGGCCCCGATCGAGAAAAATGCCAAGTCCGGTTATCAGGAGCAACAAGAGACCCGCAGTTTAGCTCGGGAGAAAAAGCGGCTCAAGCAATTAGAAAAGGAAATTGAGGAATTGGAACAAACCCTGGAGAGATTAGAAAGCGAACTGTCATCAGCAGGCACTAATTATGAATTAGCCATGAATCTGCATGAGGAGTATGAGAAAGTAAAAAAACGCCGTGACAGTGTTTTGGAGGAATGGATTGCGGCGAATGATTGATTTCACCAATTAACTCCTTTGCCCATATATTATCCTGAAGTCGCAAGGTGGAGGGATACATATATGGGAGTCGCATTACTTATGGCCGTGGCTTTAAGCCTGGATGGCTTTGGTGTTGGTTTGGCATACGGACTGCGCCGTATCCGTATACCGTTAGGTTCTTTAATGGTCATCGCCATGTGTACTGTTTTTGCCATGGGCATTTCTATGTTATTTGGGAGCTTGGTTAAGCTCTGGCTTACGTTTTTTCCTGCAAGGTTATTGGGAGCCGTGATATTATTAGTCTTAGGGGTATTTCAGTTAACCAGAGCAATCATTAACCGAAATCATGAATCATTACCTGAAGCAGTCCCCGCGCTAGCTGTAATCCAGGAAAAGCCTGTCCTGGAACCGGAGTTTCGTTTTCAATTGGAGTTTCTTGGCTTTGTAATTCAAGTTCTAAAAACACCGCAAATCGCAGATGTTGACGGCTCAGGCGGGATTAGTCCTAGAGAAAGCTTATTGTTGGGAAGTGCCCTGGCTATGGATGCTTTTGCCAGCGGAATAGGGGCTGCCATGGCAGGAATGACTGCTTCTGTCATTGGATTAGTGGCTCTGACCCAGATTATGATGTTATGCTTAGGTCAGCAAATGGCCGGTAAAGTTCCCGAAAATTGGATCAACAAAGCAGAATTTTTACCGGGTACTGTTTTAATTCTTGTGGGGTTGGGTAAATTGATTTGAGGTGAGCTTTTTGTTAACAATCGGCCTGACCGGTGGTATTGGCAGCGGAAAGTCTACGGTATCTCAGTGGTTTAAAAATCAGGGAATTCCTGTAATCGATGCGGATAAAGCAGTTCACCGTTTGTTACAGTCGGATTCTGACCTGATTTCCAGGTTAATTATGACCTTCGGCTCAGACATCGCAGGGGAAACGGGAGAAATTCTGCGCGGCAAACTGGGGAAGTTGGTTTTTGCAGATGCTGCAGCCCGCAAAAGCCTTGAGGGGCTTGTCCATCCCCGGGTGCTTGACCATATGAATCGTGAACGAGAAGTGCTGGAAAATTCCGGTGAGAAGGTTTGTGTTTGGGATGTACCTTTGCTTTTTGAAACGGGATTTGAACAGCATGTTGATAAAGTTTGGGTTGTTTGGGTACCGAGGGATATACAGTTGCAACGTGTACTTAAGCGAGATAACTTAGGAATACACGAAGCCGAAGCACGAATTGCAGCGCAAGGTTCACTGGATGAAAAATGTCAGCGGGCCGATACAGTCATTGATAATTCTGGGAGTATTCAGGAAACCATTGAGCAGCTTATAGCAGCTTGGAACGATTTTAAAAAGCATATTTGAGAGAAAACTATGATATATTTCATGTAACAGTCCTAATTGAGATGAGGAGATGCGATGCTTAAAAAGAAGAAAACAATTGGAACAAGCAAAAAGCTTCTTCTGGTTTTAATAGTCGTAATCCTTATAGGCTTTGTTCTGCTAAATATTCCTACATTTGAAAAAATCATCTATCCCTATCCACACCAAAAAATTGTGGAAAAATATGCGGCCCAATACGGTGTAGATCCTTTGCTTGTCGTGGCGATTATTCGGGAAGAGAGTAAATTTTTCCCTCAATCTCAATCTCATAAAGGGGCTGTAGGCTTAATGCAGCTTATGCCCAGCACGGCACAGGCAATTGCTGAAAGTTTAGGGGATAAGAGTTATTCTAATGAAGATCTCATCAACCCGGAAACCAATATTCAATTTGGAACCTGGTATTTAGGCAGTTTGGAAAAGGTTTTTTCGAACAATCTTATTTTAGTGATTGCTGCCTATAACGGCGGGAGAGGGCATGTTCAAGAATGGATTAAATCAGGGCAGATCAATCCTAATAATGTCCGGCAGGAGGATATACCCTTCACAGAAACAAGGGATTATGTGGGGCGAGTCTTGAAAAGTTATCAAAAATATATTAAACTTTACCGTACATAATTTTCTGCCCTCTAAGGGACTTGATGAATGAAATGGGGAAAAACGAACGTGAAAGAAATCGACCCAACGGATACCCAAAAGATTCTAACGAGACTCAAAACGGTGCGAGGGCATATTTCAGGGGTTGAACGGATGATTGAAGAAGAAAAACCCTGTGAGGATATACTATTGCAGCTCGTTGCTATCCGTTCGGCGGTTCAGAAAGTCTCGGTAATTGTTGCTCAGCATTATGCCAATTCCTGCCTGGTCGATGCTCTGGATAAAGGAGAAAACCGGCAAGATGTTCTCAGCAAGGCCATCGAAACGTTGATGAAACTAAATCAGTAAATTACGGCTGTTTATAGCAATATAAAAATTAAACTACCAGAAGCACTTTTCTTCTGGTAGTTTTTTAATATCCTAATGGGTTACGAAGAAACAAGTGGTCCCTATTGGAGCAACTCCTTACGGTCCGCAGTCTCGGGGTGGCTTTTCCAAAGGCCTATGGGATTGGAAGGTTGATTGAATCGGAGGTGTAACCCTCACTTATAGAAGGGGGCTCAACTGGGGATATGACGTTTGTAAATAAATTTTACTCCTTGCTGCCGGCGCAAATAGCAGAGGTTTTCCTGGGAGTAAAAAGTCTAATACTTGATTATTCGAAGAATTATGGCTATACTGTAATTGAGCATATGCCCAAAAGGAGCTGATACAATGTCAAGACGGCGTTGTTGCGGCCGAATTGATGAAACGATAGTCTGTCAAACGTTCATACCTCAGGGATATTCACGTTGGCCGGAAGTATTAATCCAGCTTGAGGAACTTGAAGCCGTTCGTCTCAAAGACAAGTTGGGTCTAGATCAAGGTGAATGTGCAGCATCTATGGGAGTTTCCAGGGCTACGTTTCAACGAATTCTTGGTGCAGCTAGGGTGAAAATTGCCACTGCCTTACTGGAAGGCAGACCTATTATTATTCAAGGAGGTAATTACACAGTAAAAAATAGGGTCTTTGAGTGCCTTAATTGTCATCATGTTTGGGAGGAGAAACCGTGTTCTGCCGGTGGAAAACATGGCTACGAACTGGTCTGCCCAAAATGTGGCGACATGAAGAAAATGCGCTTAGACAAAGGAGTTAACCGTCCATGTGACAGTCATTTGTTGAAGGAAGGCCGGAGCGACTGTCGTAAAGAAAGCACTTAAAAGAAAATATTTATAAGGAGGGTTTATTCAATGGCCAAAAAGATAGCAATTCCAACAAATGGTGAGGTTTTAGATGCCCACTTTGGACGGGCAGCCGCGTTTACCGTGTTTGAAATTGAGGGACAGACAGCTCGTTTGGTAGAAGTACTCAGCACAGTGGGTCTTCAACATCAACATGAAGGGCTTGCCAACATGTTTAAGAATAAAGGAGTGGAAGTACTCGTTTGTGGCGGAATCGGCGGGGGAATGATTAATGGTCTTAACGCCGTAGGATTACAAGTAGTTTCCGGGGCTTCAGGAAGAGTTGCTGATGTCGCCCAAGCCTATGCAGAGGGCAAAGTCGTAAGCACCGGATCCGTGTGTCAGCATGATCACGGGCATGACCACGGTCATGATCACGGCCATTCCTGCCATTAAGACTGGAACGTTGCCAATATTGGACAAACTTGACAAAGCTTGAATCCGGGGAGTAAGATGAATTTGGATTTATTACCTTTTTAAAGGTAATTTACGATAGGAAAGGGAGGCATTACCGTGAGCGAAGCGTGTAATAGCTGTTCAGCAGCAGGAACCTGTACGACAGATAGTTGTTCCAGTCAGCCAAAATTAACGGAGGCTCAAAAAGCCAGTCACATCGATAAAATTATTGCTGTCATGAGTGGTAAGGGAGGCGTTGGTAAATCCTCCGTTACGAGTATGATAGCTGTAAGTTTAATGCGTCAAGGATTTAAAGTGGGAATTTTAGACGCTGATATTACAGGACCAAGTGTCCCCAGAATGTTTGGGGTTACAGGTAAAGCGGGGGTCAGTAAGACCGGAATTCTTGCCCCCCAGAGCCGTGACGGGATAAAAGTTATGTCTTTGAATCTTATGATTGAAACGGAAGATGACCCTGTAATTTTGAGAGGACCCCTAATCACCCAAATTGTCAATCAGTTTTATACAGAAGTTGTTTGGGGAGATCTTGATTATCTCTTAATTGATATGCCTCCGGGTACCGGTGATGTTCCCATTACGGTCTTCCAATCATTCCCCATTGATGGCGTTGTTATGGTAACAAGTCCCCAATCATTGGCCAACATGGTTGTTCGTAAAGCCATAAAAATGGTTCGCAATTATAAGCCTCCGATTTATGGTTTAATTGAAAACATGGCTTATATTCAATGTACTGACTGCAATCATCGAATGGAGGTGTTTGGAAAACCCCAAGGAAAAGATGAAGCAGAACGCACATCCATTCCATTTTTGGGAGAACTCCCGCTTGATCCAACCTTGACTGAATTGGCAGATGCCGGTAAGATAGAAGATTACAAATCTCCGATCTTTGATGAAATAGCAAAACGTTTAGCCCAAGAAATACAAAAAAATAGCGGCGAAAAGTTAGCCTAATTAAAATCTAAAAAGACCAAGGTTTGCACTGAGCAAGCTCTTGGTCTTTTCACACGATGACAGTGTCTTAGGTTGCCCGCCAAGTTTTCTTTAATTAGCCAAGAAAATCAACGTCTGAGAGTTGCTTTAAGTCGCTGAGGTTCTAAGAGCAAACCAAAAGCATCTTTAATATCGTTGACGATAATGTCGGAAGATAATAACGTTGACGTAAAAGCTCCTTCAAATCCAATCACACCAATCCCTAAACCTGCTTTTTCAAGCATTATCTTATCATTAGAACCGTTTCCAACCGCAACGACGCGATCTGGGTTAAAGGTTAAGATATAGTCCCCTTTCTCTTGAGTATGATCCAGGCTACCCAGAACCTTCACTTTAACAGGCAGTTCTTGGCACTGGCGTTCCACCGACCCAAAAGTATCTGAGGTGAGAACGTGAATGTCCATAAAAAGAGACAAACGTTTAAGGTCCTCCTTGACGGATTCCAACAATCTGCCGTCTAACGCTAATGTTCCATTAAAGTCTAAAACCAATACGCTTAGGGTTATTGCTCCTTTACCAGGTATCATTAACTCAATCATTTCAAGCACTCTTCTTTATAAGTTTCTTTGATGAGAATAATAAACTAGTATGCCCAGAATATCAATAAAATTATTGAAATAAATTAAATAATAAAATATAATGTGATTTAATATTTATGAGTGGTGGTGAAACGATGTATTCGCAAAAGTTCTTGGAACTTATTACAAATCCTATGAATCAAGGTAAGATGCAGAATTCCGATGGCGAAGGAACTGTGGAAGATCCACAAAGCGGGGCTAATTGTACAATTGAAATTAAAGTGGAATTTGGGATTATTAAAAGCATTAGCTTTTGGGTAAGCGGGGATAACGAGACGATAGCATGTTGCAGTATGACTACTATTTTAGCCAAAGGCAAACATTTGGCGGAAGCTTTAAAAATAACTAAACAAGATGTCAAGGACGCCTTGGAGTGGTCGGTTGAAGCAGATCATCCTGGAATAGATCTTGCTTTAGGCACTCTGCGCAAAACCATACAGAATTATCTTCTGAGGCGAGGCATATATCATATCCAGTTTGAAAATCTCGATAGCTAAGACCGTGTAGGGTCTTAATGATATTTGGAAGTGACAGAAATGCTTGATGAGGATCAAGGATTGTATACGATTGGCACGGTTGCGGAGTTAATTGATGAACATCCGGAGACTCTAAGAGTTTGGGAAAAAAATAACCTCATACACCCCGAAAGAAAAGGTAAGCAACGCAGGTATTCAAATAATGACATTAAGCGGCTTCAATTTATTAAGTTTTTATTAGATCAAAAGGGGTTAAATATTGCAGGAGCCAAACACTTGATTTCGATGTATTCTTGTTGGTACAATCGCAATTGTAAAGGCGGGGCTTATCAGAACAGTCCTGTACCTGTCAATGAAGCAAAAGCATGTTGGAAAATAAAAAATACATATTGTCTCGTTGCAAGTGACAAAGCGGAAATGTGTAATTCTTGCGCTCTCTTGAAAACTTGTAGGGAAGGGCAGGAATGCAAGGATGGGACACCCCTCGGACAGTAACAATTGGTACTAAAAATGAGTATTGATGACTTGGAAATCAATATCTACAGAAAGAATAATATACGGATAGTGATCTTTCGCGTGCTTCTGCACGCTTTTTTATTCTATCAGAGTCCCATGGCACTTCGTTCTGCTTTCACTTAGCAGTCCGAGGCTCGCTCATTGCTTGCGCGGGAGCTGTCTTCAGCGGATAAGCAGACGAGCTTATCGCCGCACAGCTGCTGAATAAGCAGACTCCTGCAGTGTGGATTGGCTTAAGGTCTTCGAGCTATTTCCTCTTGAAGTTTTGCAATGGATTTGTTAAGTGCCGATAATTCTGTTTCGTATTTTTTGACGGTATGCCCGGGAAGATGAAGTCCGGTCTGTTTTAAAACAAAGCTTCTTTCTTCTTCCAGTTCTTCAAGTTCCTCAGTTAAAGTTTTCAGACGTTGAATTAAAACCTCGCGTTTTAATGATTTTAAATCCTCCATTATGACTATCTTCCTCCTCCTCAATGCTTATGGAATAAAAATCGACACAGGGTTATTGTTTTTTCGATATTGACCTGAAGATGATTTCATTGTATTCTATAGCTAGCCGCGGACCCCCCTCCCCCGGGGGGTAGGACAAAGGGGATTTGTGAATATATTAGCATAAATGAGTTCCAATATCTAGAATTTTCCTAAAATTAATTATTATTTATTTCAATCGTATGTTTTAAGAAATTACTTAATGGATGAAAGCCTTATATGGTTGGGGGTGATAAAGACGAAGAACTTAAAAACAACAACGCATTAATTTGAAATGAGGTGAGGAGTAAACGTGAAAGGAATAAAAAAGCTATTTATTGCCGTAATCTTTGGTATTGTCGGAATTGCTTCCTTAGGGGCTTTGGGATTGTCGACTCCCCAAGATGTCCAGGCAGCCTGTGGAGCCTCAACGTCTTCTTGTAAAACCTGTCACGAAGTTCAAGGCGCAGATCCCGTTTCCAAAAAGGGAGACTGGCATAGCCAACATTCCTTTGGGGATTTCTGTCAAGCTTGTCACTTAGGGGTAGCTACGGAAACCGATAAAACAAAAGCGCATGCGGGGATGATTGCAAACCCCGTAACTCAGCCAGATCAAACTTGTATTTCTTGTCATCCTACGGATGCTGCGGCACGAGCTGCAAAGTACGGAGGTACTGCAACTCCATCAGGAAAAAGTTCTGCGGCAAGTCCCTCAGCATCAGGAACAACAACCTCGACAGACAACGGATCGGTCACTCCTTCTCCGGCGGCTGCTCAAGTTCCACCCAGTGCCAATCCGAATTTTGATGTTCTTGACTTTAACCAAAACGGCAGGTTATCCTTGCTTGCTTGGGCTATTATTTTAGCCGATGTGTTGGCTCTTTTTGTCTTGGCAATCTTGCTTTGGAAATGGAAAAAAGGCCTCTGGCCTTGGGCCTATATTAAAGGAAAGCAGAAGAATGTCCCTTTTAATTCTCTCCCGCCGGAAGTTCAAGAAGTGTTCACTCAGTTATTAGAGGGAGATATGGAGACAATTCTAATTCTTAAGTCGATCCTCGAAGGTCATCAGGGACGGCAAACCTTGCATCTATTGACTCAATTGCCGGAGACTGTTCTGGTTAAACTCCAAACCATGGATGAAAACGATCTAAAACTTTTAATTTCCAGAGTCGAGCAGGAGAAAGAGAAAGGGGGAAGATGATCATGTCTTTTAATGAAAAAATGAAAGAGAAAACATGGTCTCCATGGGCAGCAGGATTTCTTTTAGGATTGACGGCCATCGCTTCCTATGTTTTAGTTGACAAGACTATTGGTTCCTCCGGTGGCCTAGAAAGTATTGACAGCATTCTGCTTAAAACCTTCCATTTTAACTTAGCCAACTCTATGTATTTTAAATTTCAAATGCCCCCTGTCGTGAGTTTTCAAATAATCCTCTTTATTGGCATGATCCTTGGCGCTCTTGCCTCAAGCCTATGGTCACGGGATTTCAAATTGCGCTTGATGCCAGATCAGTTATGGACGCAGAACTTTGGGCCCAGCAAGTTAAAACGATGGATACTGATTTTTATTGGGGGCATCATCATTGAATACTCGGCAGGTATCGCAGGCGGATGCACCAGCGGTTTAGCTATATCAGGGACAATGCAGCTTTCACCGGCAGGCTTATTATTTATCGTTGGTTTATTTGTGTCTGGAATTATTACCACTAAACTTTTATATGGGAGGGACTATTAAAATGACCACCTATATTATTCCTTTAGCGATTGGTTTTTTCTTCGCCTTTGCGCTGCAAAAGGCCGGCCTAGGTCATTATCATCGAATTGTTAACCAATTTCGTTTTAAAGATAACACCATCATGAAATTTATGATGACGGGGATTTCAGTGGGACTTGTGGGTCTATATGCCTTGAAGGATCTGGGCTTTATTCAATTAGATCAAATGTCCTCCACCTATATTGTCGGCAATCTTCTGGGCGGGCTTCTGTTCGGAGTTGGTATGGCTTTAGCCGGAACATGACCAGGTACGCTGATCACAGGTTGTGGTCAAGGAAATTTGGACTATTTAATTCCGGGGGTTTTAGGTTTTTTGGTCGGTGGAGTTCTCTTTGGTGCCACTTACCAGTCCATCTTCTTAAAAATTTCCACCATTGGTGTCTATGGACAGCAATCCCTTGAGGAACTTCTTCATGTGAACCATTGGCTGTTTATCTCCCTCTTCGTTCTCTGTACGATTGTATTTTATGTGGGCTCCAAAGTCGCTGAAAACTCAAAAGGTACCCCTGCTGATGACTCTGTAAAACCAGTTAAGACTCTGAATATAAACTAAACGTTGTTCTGTTAATGTGGAAAGGAGGTCTGACTATGTCCAAAGTCTATACTTGGGACCAATTGTTCAGCCGCCGGCAATTTATTAAAGGCGCTGCTGCCGGTGCTGCGTTGGGTGCATCGGCGGGCTTGGGGCTCTTAACGCCGGATAATATGTTGGCTGTGGACCATTCGGCGTCAAAGGCAGCGGCCAAGAGTACTGAGTCCCGGAAGGTCACAACGATTTGTGAGCAATGTGTCTGGCGCTGCGGAGTCATTGCCAAGGTCGAAAACGGTACTGTAAAAAAGTTAGAAGGAAATCCGGATCATCCTAATAATATGGGCAAACTTTGCCCGCGGGGAAATGCAGGAATTGAAACGTTATACAGCCCTGACCGCATCAAATTTCCTCTTATTCGGGCGGGAGCACGTGGAAGCGGATTATGGCGCAGAGCTTCCTGGGATGAAGCCTTAACTTATACGGCAGATCAGATGAAAAAAATCAAAGATAAGTATGGCGCTAAAGCAATGATGTTCAACTCCACAGACAATCTGTCCCAGCCCTTTTTTGAGATTTTACTGAAGGCATTTGGTTCCCCTAACTATGGCACCCAGAGAAGTTTATGCTTCAATGCTATGACCACCGGCTTTTTATATACTTACGGTGTTCCTCAGCCGGGTACGGATTATAAACACTGCAAGTATATGATATTTATGGGAAGAAATCTGGCGGAGGGAATTTCCAACAATGAAACCCAAGAAATGATCGAAATGATTGCCAGGGGAACAAAGGTTGTGGTTCTTGATCCGCGTTTCAGCAAAACAGCGTCTAAAGCTGCAGAATGGCTGCCAATACGGCCCGGAACAGATTCCGCTTTCTTTTTAGCAATACTTCATGTCATTATTAAAGAAAAACTGTACAAGGCAGACTTTGTAAAAACTTATACTCAAGGCTTTGATGATTTGGTCCAAGAGGTCAAAGAGTATACGCCGGAATGGGCGGAGCAAAAGTGTGAGATTCCTGCGGCAACCATAGAAAGGATTGCCCGGGAGTTTGCTGCGGCTGCTCCTGCTGCTATTGCCCATCCTAACTGGCGGACATCGAATTTTAAGAATTCCTTTCAAACGGAGCGGGCCATTGCCGTACTGAATGCCCTGATCGGCAATTGGGCCCAGCCAGGAGGACTAATTCCTGATCAGGAAATCAATACGGCAAAGCTTGGGGTTTTGTCTCATCCCCCCTTTCCCCAGGCCCAGGGAATACGACTTGACGGGGTACCCTGGCAGTATCCCTTAGTTCCTTTATCTTATGGTGTAATTCAAACCATGCGGGATAATATCTTGTCTGGTAAACCTTATGAGGCTAAAGGGTGGTTGATTTCTCGGCAGAATCCCATTCTTTCGATACCGGAACGGCAGAAAACCATCAATGCCTTTATGAAGTTGGATTTTGTCGCTGTTATTGACATTCAAGCAAGCGATACTGCCTATTATGCTGATGTTATTCTACCTGAATCAAGTTATCTGGAACGCTATGACGGTTTAATCCCTATTGGCAATAAAATCTTTATCAGACAGCCGGTGATTGACCCTTTATATGATACAAAAAGCAGCTTGATGATTTACAAAGAACTAGCTGAGAAATTAGGCCTTGGTGATTTTCTCCCTTATAAGGATGAACGGGATCTTTTGGCTAAACAGCTTAAACCCTTCCCAATCACCTTAGATGAATTAGAAAGGGCCGGGCATTATGCTATCCCAAATTTTCACGAAGACCATTCTAAAGACTTCGAATTTCAAACCAGCAGCGGCAAAATTGAATTAGCATCGAGTATTATGGCCCAAATGGGCAAAAAGGCCGTGCCCACTTGGGATGAGCCGCCTCGTCCTCCCGAAGGCCGTTATTACCTCCTGACGGGAAAAACAGCTCAGCATACCCAGATGTTTACTCAAAATAACCGCTGGTTATTGGAAGTTTTTCCGGAAAACCGGGCTTGGCTGCATACGTCAGTAGCTGCCCGCCTGGGAATCAAGACGGATGATGATGTTGTCCTGGAAAGCGATGTAGGAAAAGTGACAATTAAGGCCCAGGTTACCGAAGGAATCCGGCCGGACTGCATTTTCATGGTCGGAGGATTTGGGCATGTCAGCAAAGGACTTAGATCAGCCTATAAACTTGGAGCAAGCGATTCAGCACTCCACAAGACCGTTACGGATCCACTCTCGGGAGGTTCGGCTTTGAGTGAGACGTTTGTAACCGTAAGTAAGGCGTAGGAGGGAAAACTATGACAGTTCGCATGGGATTTGTCATTATCACTTCGCGCTGTATCGACTGTGATGCCTGTATGGTCGCATGCCGCGCCGAAAATGACGTGCCCATTGGTAAAACGCGCAATTGGGTCAAAAGCAGTGGTGTTCAGGGTAAGTTCCCAAAGATTACAGAAGTTTTTCAACCGGGAAATTGTATGCATTGTGACAACCCTCCTTGCGTTTCGGTATGTCCTACCGGAGCATCTCAAAAACGTTCCGATGGTATTGTCATTGTTGAAAACAGTAAATGTATCGGCTGCAAATATTGTCTTACTGCTTGCCCTTATGATGCTCGTTTTGCCAATCCGGAGACAGGTAAAGCGGATAAATGCACCTTTTGTCTGCAGCGTTTGGAAGAAGGCTTAAAGCCTGCCTGTGTTCAGACTTGTCTTGGAAAATCACGGCAAGCCGGTGATCTCAATGACCCGGACAGTGTCGTAGCCAAATTAATTGCCAAATATCCTGCCCGTCAGCTTTTGAAGTATGTGGGAACAGGCCCCAATATTTATTACATTGATGACGTCGTCCCGGAAATACCGGAGGGCAAATAGGTGGTAAGGAGGGTTTGCACGTGGAAATAACTTGGGGCTTATTAATTGTCATTTACCTTTTTACTGCTGGCGTAAGTGCCGGAGCTATGATTACCTCGAACCTGGCCTTGCTCTTTGGTGGTAAAGATTTTGAGAGGGTTGGGCGCTGGGGGGCATTCATCTCGCCCTTTCCAATTTCTTTAGGTTTAGCAGTACTTCTGCTGGACTTAGGAAGCCCTTTTAACTTCTATCGTTTATTTATGACCTTACAGGTTCGTTCCCCTATGTCGTATGGGAGTTGGGCGATTCTTTTGTTCACCCTGCTCAGCGTTGTTTATCTTTATCTTTGGCTTCCTCAAAAGTTTCAAATGGTTGAGGATACTAAATCATTGGAACAATGGAAAAAACGGTTGGCTAAGGTAATCCCTTTTTTGTCAATAGGCGTGGCATCTTATACCGGTCTCCTTCTCAATGCTGCCGCGCGCCCTTTGTGGGGAGCGCCCTTGCTGCCGGTGCTTTTTTTAGTATCAGCGTTGTCGACTGGGGTGGCCGCCGTAATATTTATCTCATCAGTAACACCCTGGCAGCGGGCAAAGTATCATGAATTGCATCTATTGACGAAAGTGGACGCTTTACTCATTGTTTTAGAATGCTTTATACTATTAGCAATGATTGTTATGGGAAGACTAGGTTCTATAAGCGTTGCGGAGGCTTATGGAACTATGATTTACGGTGAATTTGCTCTGATTTTTTGGATTTTGATCATTGGCCTTGGATTGGTGATCCCTTTTTCACTGGAATACCTGGAGTTGAAAGAGAAAATCCCGGTCCGTTGGACCCTGCCAGTAACTATCGGCAGCAGTTTTCTAGTACTCTTTGGGGGGTTCTTTGTCCGCTATATCATCACTTATGCCGGGCAATGGAGCCGTTGGTTTTAAGACGACTTGGAGATCGTGGGAAGAAGGGGCTGAAAAAGGATGACTGGGCCAATAGAATGCACAAGACGGACAGTATTGCGGTTTGCTTGGGCCGGAATGGTTGCGGTAGGTGCTCTGAGCGTCAAACCACTTCTTGACTATCTGACAAGCAACGAAGACCAGCCGCGCTCGCCCTTAGTGTCTTATGACAAGAGCCTTAAGGAAAAAACAGACTGGCAGCATGTTCCGAATTCACGGGTTTGGGTGAAGAAGGATGATCAGGGCATTACTGCATTGGTAGCAACTTGTACTCATCTCGGCTGTGAAGTGACTTATCATGCGGATAAAAAAGAATGGTTGTGCCCATGCCATGGCAGCATTTACGATATAGAGGGCAGGCCCATAGCCGGGCCTGCCCCTAAGGCCTTGCCAAGGGTAGCCGTGGATCGGAAGGCGGATGGTTCTTTGATCATTAATACGGAGAAACACGTGGGATTGGAAGTACGGCTATGAGGGAATTAAGTGCAACACAAACTATGGTCCAGAAGCCAGTCCAGACGTCTGACCATGATCTGAAACAAAAACAACCGGCACCTGAGGGGTCGGCTCGGAATTCCAGACACAGCTTTGTCGATCACCTCAGACCACGATCTATTCCAGAACGTGCACTTTCTGTTTTCTACACCTTCTGCCTCGGGGGCCTGTCATTTCTGGCATTCCTAATGCTGGGGGTTACGGGACTCCTTTTAATGTTTCATTATCAACCGGGTGAAAGTACTGGTTACAGCAGCGTTCTTACCCTGGGGTCAGTAATTCCTTACGGGGGTATCATCAGAAACTTGCATTACTGGTCAGCTCAACTTATGGTCGTTACCGTTAATTTACATATGGTGAGGGTGGTATGGACTCATTCTTACAAGCCTCCAAAGCAGCTCAATTGGCTCGTCGGTGTTGGACTGCTGGTACTTGTTTTGGTTTTGGATTTTACAGGTTATCTGCTCATTGGTTCTCAAGAAAGCGGTGCCGCGGCAACGGTTGCAGCCAATATCCTTAAGCAAATTCCGGTTTTGGGAACAGCACTGGCGCATATTGCCTTAGGGGAACCAACCGCTTTGAGCGGCAGCACCTTGGTCGTCTATGTTTGGCACTGTGTGGCCTTGCCTTTCGCGGCGTTGTGGCTGCAGCTCTATCACTTTTGGCGGATTCGCCGTGACGGCGGAGTACGTCCTCTCTAAGGAAGGAGATACCATGGCTCGTTCACCCCTTAATGATCTTAAAGAAAGCGAAGGAATTGCTGCACTGATTTTTCTGATCCTCTGTACTTTGTTGGCCTTTATAATCTCGCCGAAAGTGGGGACGAGTAATTTAGCTCCGGCAGTTTCTCATGCCACCGCACCCTGGATTTTTGGTCCTTTCCAGGTGTTGCTCTTATATCTCCCGCCTTGGTTGGGAGCTTTAGCAGTTCCCGCCCTAATCATTTTTGGAGTGGCGGGGGTGCCCTGGGCTGCCCATTATTGGGGAGACAAATGGGGAAGGGGGATTTTCAGCGTTCTTTTTAGCTCGGTCCTGATCCTTCTGTTTTGGTTTATGGTGAAAGAATTGTGGTGGACACATTTATGAAAAAAGCTCTGATCTTAGTAAGCCTTTTCGTGGGTCTTGTCGTTTTAATTCTCCTTATTCAAGGCAGAACTCCAGATTGGGCACAATATCAACGGGAGTATTTTAAAGAACAGGCAGCAACATTGCATGCACAATTAAATTCGACTAAAGATGAGGCGAAGAGAACTCAACTGAAGCAAGAAATCAAGAGTTTTCAGAATCAGAAACCTGAAATCATTGACCTGGTTCTTCCTAATGGGAAGGTTGAGCGCTGTAAAACCTGTCATATCGGTATAGAGGAGATTTCCAGCTCCCATCCCAGCAATACGTTTGGCTGTGTCGCTTGCCATGGCGGAAATCCTCTCTCTCTGGATAAAGGGACCGCTCATGATCAAATGTATGGAGGGGGGCATCCGGGCTCCTTGAACACAGCTTCTTTAAGCTGCGGAGGAACGGCTGAGAACGGGATGGCTTGTCACTCAGGTAATCAGGAAGCGGCGAAAAATGAAGTCGATCTCGTGAAAACGTCGATTATGTCCACGAAGGCTGGCGAGCTCAGTGTTGTACGCAGGATGTTCGGATTTGATAAAACGAATGAGGTGCCAGGGCTTGTCAAGGGGCAGACAGCAGCCCTTTATCCCAATCCTCTGCAGGGACAGCCTAATCAGAAAGCGTTTCAGCAGAACTGTCTCAATCAATGTCATCAAAACGGAGGGGAAATCCCCGTTTTTCCAACGTCCAATAATCTTTCTCCCCAGGGCAGCCAAACCGGAGCTAAATCTCAAACAGAGAACAAGATCACGGCGAAGGGTTGCGAGGTATGTCATGTTTTAACGAACCCTATGCATACTTATATCGGGACAGATACGACTATGAGATCCGCTGATCTCGGCTGGGGGATGACCCACAGCCTGACAACCCAAATTCCTTATACCCAGTGTAATCAGTGCCATAATCAAGGAAATCATGACCCGCTCAAAATGAGTTTTGCGTTTCGTTCGGATATGACTAAAGTCATTAGTGACTGGAAATCCGGAGATACAAATTATCTGGATAGGGTCAAAGATTACTATTTGCCCGGTGAAATTTTCGCTCAATGTGAAGTCAGCCTGGATTGTATTGATTGTCATACAAGGCAGGACGTCATGGGAGACAACCTACTTCACACCTCACAATATGAGGCTGTTCACCTTCAATGCCAAGACTGTCATGGTACAAAAGAAACTCTCCCTAAGACTAAGAAGATTGTAGATCCTAAGGACTTAGCCTTTGAAGAGCAACTAACCAATCCTAAATTTCCTGCTCTGAAACTTGGAGATGAGATTCTTGTTACAGGAAAAGGGGAGGAGCTGCCCTTTATCCGCCATGAGGGAAATAGTTGGGTCCAGACCAGTCGTGTGACGGGCAAAACCTTTTCTATTCCATTAGTTTATGGAAGCAATTGCAAGCAATCCCTTTTGGAGCAAGGAGCTGATTCTTGTCACAAATGTCATGATCGGAGCGCCTCACATCCCTGAGGTGATCGTTTGTCTAAGCTTATAATAAACACAGAGGTTATGAATTCTATTTATTATCCATAACCTCTGTGTTTTATTTTTATATTTGATTTAAAATAATGGCAGTAACACAGTCCAACCGCCACAAATTCTTGCATTGTTCTTCGGAATCTTTTTACCTGTTCTCCTCAAAGGAAAGGTTCACAGGCTTTTCTGGCAATTCACTGCTGAGATCGACATCCGTAGCCGGAACATTTTTGTCAACGATGTCAAAGGAAACGTTATCCATCCATAATTCCCCCGTGCCGCTGAGCAGCATACCGATATTGATAATTGCGCTGTTTTCCGGCACATCAAGCACCACCGAATAATGGTTCCAGTCCGAATCGCCCGTTATAGGGCGGTTTTGCATATTATCAATTTTGATCACATTTGCGGTTATGCTGTCAATCCTCATCCAGAGTCCACCCCAGCCAGTCACACCTCTTGCTTTTAAAAACCCTGATAAACGCACTCTTTTTCCAATATAGTTTTTGGCTTTGAACTGCTGCATTACCGCATAGTAGTCGCCTGTCTCCAGTTCTGTACTGGTGCTTTTCAAAAGCACCGATTTTGTTCCCTTAAAAAACACTTCTTGGTCAAATGCAGCTTCAAATTTCCCTGGAGCGGTTCCTGTTATGATCCATCCGGGAATTTGCTGATTATTTTTCATATCGTTCACCTCGTTTATAGTTACTAAGTGGTTTATGACACGGCGATATTTTCCGGGAGGAAGCGCGTATACCTTCTTAAATGCTCTTGTAAAGGCCTCTTGAGATTCAAAACGGCAATAGAGAGCAATATCCATAATACTAAACTTCGATGACAGAAGAAGTTTCGCCGCTAAAGTTAACCGACGGCTTTGAATATGCTCCTTTAACCCCAATCCGGTCTCGCGCTTAAAAATGCGAACAAAGTGATATTTTGAAAATCCGGATACTTTTACAATCTCATCCAATGAGAGCCTCTCGCAGAGGTGTTGTTCAATGTAAGCGATGGTGTCTTGAATACTTTGAGAATAGTTCATTGGCGGCTCCTCCTAGATGATAGTATAGTACCAATTAGAAGACTTTTTTTGATTTATATTGCTCAAATTTTAGTTATCTTGCAACTCTTGGGTGTTTCTTCTTGCAGGCGGCTTTTCCCAGGCAGATAATTTAAGCAAATGTTAAGGAAATGGGAATTAAAGAAAGTAGTTCCAATGGGTTGACAAAACAGGAATATGCGAATATATTGGAATTACAAAATACCCTTACGGGGTATATGGGGTAAAGTTAAAATTGCTGCTTCACTTAGTTCAAGACGGACTCATCTTCAAATATCAAGTGTGCTTAACGTACAAAAGGAGCAAAGAGCTAGGAATCAGGATCTGAATTCTGAATATCAGGCTTTGAGCCGTGTAAAGCAGTAGTTATGAAGTAAAGTTCATTAGGAGGATTGAAGACAATGCCAAGTTATGATTTAATTTGCCAGTCATGTAATCATAAGTTTTCTGTCTTTTGCAGCATAAGCCAAAAAGACCATCAAGTATGTCCGGTATGCGGAAGTGACCAAATTAAACAGCGGTTTACTACGGTCAATGTTCTGGGGAAGAGTTCGGGCGGGGGGGCTTCCGTAGGCTCAAACTCAGGTCCCCAGCGCTTTGGCTGAGCAGGCTGCTAATGAGGAACCGGGTGTTCCTTTAATGCCGCAGGAATAAGGAGGAGAAATGGAATGTCAGCGTTTATCTTGGAAAAACTTTGCCGGGGGTGCAAACGCTGTGTTAATACCTGTCCCGAACAGGCTATTGCCATGCTGTCACATTTGGCAGTGGTAGATCCTAAGAAATGTGTGGAATGTGAAGCCTGCATGGAAGCTTGTATGCATGGCGCGATTACCTTTGTGGAGGCCGGTGAGATGAATGCCAATGGAGGATAAGGGACAAGAACAAGAAAAGGAAACGCTATTAGATCAACAGGAAATATTGCTGCAACTTCAGGACGTTGAGAAAAAGTTGGCTGATCTTAAAGCTCGTTGGCCTTTTCACTCTGTGCAGCCGCGAATGGTGGCAGAACGAGAAGATTTAGAAGAAGAAAGAGACCGTTTATTGGGTATACTAAAGTCATAGGAAGTTGTTTAGAAGAATCTATTGTCCGTAGTCAGGGAAATTGAATTAATTAAGATAAAGCGAGGGAAAAGTCATGGATTTAAAGTATGAAGTTAAGACCGATAAACCTTTTATGACAGCAGTGGAGGACTTAAAGAAAACATTAAGCAACAATAGTTTTGGCGTTTTATGGGAGCTTGACTTTAAAGACAAGTTAGCAGAAAAAGGGTTAGATTTTCAAGGGCATTTTAAGGTTTTGGAGGTCTGCAATCCTAAACAAGCAAAAGAAGTACTGGAAATTCAGGTTGAAGTTGGCTACTTTTTGCCCTGCAAAGTCGTTGTCTACGAAAAGGAAAACAGTGTTTATATGGGGATGCTTCGCCCGACCTCTTTGATTGGTATGTTGAAAGAAGAAAAACTATTGAGTATTGCCGAACAGGTGGAAGAAGTGATAAAGAAAGCCTTAGATGAAGCGATCTAGACTATAGATGAGTCATCTCGGCTGGAATTATGGAGTGTAACTTTAGAGACAGAATGAATGGATAAGTTTAAATCATTGAATAAGAAAGAAGATTATTTACCTGTCTCTTAAAGTAAATAATCTTCTTTCTTATTTTTTAAGCTCTTTCACAACCGTTAGTTGAAATAACTAAAGCCTTTCGGGAGCTTTTTTACCGACAAACTTCGGAAATTCGCTATAGAAAATGCTAAATTGATCATTCGACAATATTTAAATGTTTTTTGTTTAATAAGAAATTATACAAATATTGAATAATAAGCACAAGTACAATGAAATAGGCGTAGGGTGGGCGGCCAAACCTCCGGAAAGGGGGTGAGGCGGGATGGATAGGTGCAAAAAGCTTTAATGTTCTTTGTTATCAGACCGTAGGGGTATTTACAAGATATTTAGTTATAATATCTCACCGTTTCTCAATAAAACTTGACCGGCATTGATTGCCTGAACGATCCCATGATCTAAAGCTACTTTGCCATTAACTATAGTAAAATGTACCCCGCTGGCCATGGTCAACGGATTAAGGACATCAATTTCAGTGTTAGAGGGATAGGTGAAATTTTTCGGATCAAAGATTGTAATGTCGGCAGCATTTCCCCGAGCCAAAATTCCCCGCCCATGTAAGCGAAATTGCCGGGCAGGAAGAGAAGTTACTCTGCGAATAATTTCTTCTATAGTAACACCTTTGTTCTTACATAAGTCAAAATAAATGGGAAAGGCCCCTTTTCTGAACAATTCATACCAGTCAAAAGGATCCTGCCAATCGCCGAAGATCCGGTCCGAGCCCACCATGACTAAGGGGTTATGAGCAATATCATCAGGATAGGGGATTCCGGGAAAATCCCAACGGTTAACTCCTCCTTGACAGAAGGTCAGGTTGGGGGTGTTTTCTTTTAAGAGCTGAAAGAGGAGCTCATCGACGGTCACTCCTCTTTCCTCGGAGATATCTTTGAGAGTCCGATTTTCCATCTGAGGATCAAGGGTATGATAAACCATCAATTGATCCTTAAAGCGAATTTTTCTGAGCAATGCTTTTGTGATTTCAAAGTTCCGGCTCCCCAGCGAAGAAACGTTAGCCTCCGGTGATTGGCTCAGCGCTGAACCAGAGAGGAGAAATTGCAGAAACCTCTCCCATCTCTTAAAGTGACCGCTGCTTTTAGGAATTGTATCAACTCCGATTTCCAGGCCTCGATTCCTTGCCGCCAAGATCTCGGCAAAAGCATCCGGGCAAGTTGGCGATAGATGGGAGATTTGTACCCTGGTTCCTGAACTTTCACCTATTCTGATGGCCTCTTTAACGGCAGCGAGAAGCCCGAGATAGGTTCTTAGATGGGTTGTATAGATCCCGTCATAGTTACGGATGATGGCGGACAGCTTAATGAGTTCATCGGTACCTGCAAAGCGTCCGGGTGTATAGGCTAAACCGGTGGATAGTCCTAAAGCCCCTTGTTCCATACCTTCTTCAATTAAGCGGACGAGCTCCTTCTCCTCGGAAAAATTCGGTATACCAGTCTTAGTCCCCATGATACTCCAGCGTAAACAACCATGTCCTAAGAGAAATCCCATATTGATGTTATGACCTCTGGTTTTAACAATATTGATATAGCCGGAAAAATCTCCCCAGGGGGGATTTAAGGTTCCGAGCCGCATTTTTTCCTTGGACGAAATCAATCCGGTTCTCGCCATATAATCGAGGATATTATATGAGCTATAAGGGGTTATAGAATGCCCACAGTTACCATTGACAGTGGTGGTCACTCCTTGACGTAAAAAATCTTTAAAGTTACCGCTTGTCAAAACTGCGAGTTCGCCATGGACATGGGGATCAATAAACCCCGGGCTGACTATCAGCCCGGATGCATCAATGACTCTCGCGGCGGGATATTCAAGTTTGGTACTGATTTCTAGGATTTTACCTTGACGTACGGCCAAATCGCCGAAGTACCCAGATATTCCGGTACCATCGATGATCCAGCCATTTTTTATTAAAAGATCAAAGTTCATAAATCTCCGCCTTGTCAAAGAAGTAATGTTCCTTGTTACTACCTTATCTTGTTTACTTTAATGGGTACCATTATTGTATTGTCAGCAAATTTATTAATACTCCCCGAATTGCCTAATATTCCCTGATGAGATTTAGCAAAACTTAATCTGTTCTTAGCAAGTTGGGAAAATCAAAAACATTGTTGCTATTTTTTTATTGAATTTTGGGGAACACTTTCGCTATGAAGAAAAACTACAGAGAATAATCCAGGAGGTGTACATAACGTGTCTGAGGATCTTTCCAATATCAAAGATCATTATGAGCTTGTTATTATTGGCTGCGGACCTGCAGGGATGGCTGCAGCCCTGAATTCCAAAATTAGGAAAAGGGATTTTATCTTATTAGGTTCAGAATTCTGCAGCCCCAAGCTCGCCAAAGCACCTCAGATCGATAATTGGCTTGGTTTCCCCGAAATTAGTGGCGAGGAATTGAGACAGCGATTTTTAAATCATCTGAAGGAGAAAGACATAGCCATTGTTCCTTTTAAAGTTACGAATATCTATCCGGGGCCTCCCTTTACCGTTATGGGCAAGGAGAGATCCCTGGAAGCGGATGCTCTTATTTTGGCAACGGGTGTGTCAGCAAGCAAATTATTCCCAGGAGAGGCTGAATTGCTGGGGATGGGGGTTGGCTATTGTGCCACCTGTGATGGCCCGCTCTATAAAGACAAGATCGCTGCGATTATTTCCTATAATCAAGAAGGCGAAGATGAGGCTAATTTTATGGCCGGCATCTGCTCTAAAGTCTATTATGTTCCATATTATACCGAACTTACGCGACTGGATTCCAGAGTTGAAATCAAAAAAGGTAAAGTGAAAAAAATACTAGGGAAACAAAAGGTGGAGCAGCTTGATCTTGGGGAGGAGCAATTAAACGTCGATGGAGTCTTCATTATCCGAGATAACCTTCCCGCCGAGCAGTTGATTTCCGGTCTGGAAATGGAAGAGGGTGCTGTAAAAGTTAATCACAAATTGGAGACTAGTTTGCCCGGTTTATTTGCAGCCGGAGATTGTACCGGGCAACCCTATCAACTAATTAAGGCAGCTGGAGAAGGAGGTACTGCAGCTCTACAGGCGGTTAAATATCTGGATAGTCTAAAAGCTGGCCAAGGGGTATGATCTTAATTGAAAAATGGACCCTATGAGAGACAGTTTTTTGCTTATTAAGTCGAAAAGTCAAAGAGGATTGTGAGAAGTAAGGCGTTCTCCTTGCAAAAATAAAGGGACCTGGATTGTCTTGCAACAGCCCCGGGTCCAGAACTTTGCTTAGGTGGGGGACGTCTCTCTCCACTCTAGCCATAATGCTCAGCCTAAGCTGAACAAGTTTACTTTTCTGAAAAAATTACTCCCTCGTGATCCATGTCGAGTGTAAGAGCTTGAGCCTCTACTCCAAATTGGCCTATAGTTGACAGCATTTTCTGACGAACGTCATCCTTTGAAATTTCCGGAACTAAGGCGATTAAGGTTGGGCCGGAACCACTTAGGGCGGTTCCGTATGCCCCAGCTTGTTCTGCAGCTTTGAGCGTTTCAAACATTCCCGGAATGAGAACAGAACGCTGGTTTTGATGAAGCATGTCGCGCATGGCTTCTTTTAAGAGGGGATAATTTTCACGAATAAAGGCATCAATTAAAAGTCCTGCGTGGGAGATATTGAATACGGCATCTTGACGCGAAACGTTGGGGGGCAAAATGCTCCGGGCCTTTTCTGTTTTTAAACGCAGATTAGGGATCAGGACAACTGCCTTGAGGTTTGTTCCCTGGCCCAGTACTCTTGGCAGAATGCCGTTTTCTGTAGAGACCGCTAACGTGATTCCGCCGTAGAGAGCCGGGGTGACGTTATCGGGGTGTCCCTCGAGGGTATTGGCTATTTGCAGTAACTCTAATTTTGACAGAGGTGTACCGGCTATTACGTTGGCAGCCGCTAGACCGCCGACGATAGCGGCAGAACTGCTTCCCAGACCACGAGCCGGGGGAATGTTATTTTCCAGGGTCAGGGCAACGGTGGGAATTGGATAATTAATGCTCTCCCAGAGATGGCGCATGGTTCTCCATACTAAATTGGTCTCGTCGGTGGCAATACCTTCATTATAAGTCCCGGTCAAAGAAATTCGAAAAGGACGGTCAGTTTCAATGGTAATGGAGTTGTACAGTTGAAGGGCCAGCCCGAGACAGTCAAAACCTGGTCCTAGGTTAGCGGAGGTTGCAGGAATTTTTACAATCATGAGTTCATATCCTCCCCTTTTTCAAAGCGAATGACATTGTGAATCATCAGAACTTTATTGTAGGCTCGGATTGAGTCAAGAGCTTTTTGCAGTGCGCCTTCGCGACAGGGGTGCGTTACCAAGACGATTTCGGCTTGCTGCTCTCCGCGTGGTTTTTGAATGATGGAAGCAAAACTGATATTTGCTTCGGCAAAGAGCAGCGCTAAGGTGGCAAGGACCCGCGGCTCGTCTTTAACGAGAAGACGGATATAAAAGGCAGTGAAGAATTCAGAGGCAGCCTTAATTCCGAGATCGCGATAACAAGTGCAGTTAATCATCGATGTGGAGCCGGACTGAATGGTGCGAATAACTCGAATGATGTCTGATACTACAGCGCTGCCTGTGGGCAAAGATCCTGCTCCGCGGCCATAGAACATGGTTTCTCCTACTGCGTCGCCGACGACATAAATGGCGTTAAAGACGCCGTTTACGGATGCTAAGGGATGGTTCATGGGCAAGATTGCCGGATGAACTCGTACTTCAATTCCCTCCGGTTGATGTTTAGCAATGGCCAGAAGTTTTATGGTACAGCCTAGCTCCGCGGCATAGGCTAAATCTTCTCGGGTAATTTTGGAAATTCCTTCGACAAAAACGTCTTTAAGAGTAACGCGTGAATTAAAGGCAATGGAGGCAAGGATGGACAATTTACGGGCAGCATCTAAACCATCAACATCCGCAGAAGGATTGGATTCGGCATAACCTAAACTTTGGGCCTCAGCCAGAACTTCAAAATAATCGCGGCCTTGTTCTGCCATAGCGGACAAAATATAATTGGTTGTTCCGTTAATGATTCCCATCAGGGCTAAGATCCTGTTGGCGGCGAGAGCATGTTTAAGGGCGGCTATAATCGGAATACCACCGGCAACACTGGCTTCAAAATAGAGGTCTTTGCCTGACGCACTGGCAGTTTCAAGGAGTTCCTGCCCATGGAGAGCTAATAAATCCTTATTAGCCGTGACTACGTGTTTTCCTTGGCGTAACGCTTCTAATATATAAGAACGGGCGGGTTCGATTCCTCCCATCACTTCAACGACAATATCGATTTCCGGATCCTGGAGAATATCTTCAACATGGTCAGTGAGCTGAAAATCCCCCTGAACTTCTCGGGGTAGGCTGGGGTTGCGAACAAGAATCTTTTTTATGTGAATTTCACTTTGAGTCCGTGTTTGTATATCTTCGGCATTTTGCTGCAAGATGTTGACTACGCCACTACCAACTGTTCCAAGACCTAACATTCCAATGTTTATGGGCATTTTTGGCAGCTCCTCTCAATAAAAACAAATGTATTGCCATAGTGGACATTATACCGCTTTATCTTAAGTTTTGACAAGGGATACGGGAACTAATTATGAATTTCAGGGAAAAAGGGTTGACACTGAGGAATGTATTCTGTATCATATACACAACGTTAGCAATATTAATGTCTTATAACAGAAGAGGAAGTGTATCTAGGGTTCCGGGGGTAACCTGTCTGGTCCAAGCGATACAGGATCCAATTACGGATTTACACCGTGGGTAGAAAAAACCCAAGCGGAAAGTTCCACGTTGCTAGGGACTGGGCTTGGGTTTTTAATTGTCTGAATTATATTGGGAATATTAATGGAAAGGGGTTAATCGAATGGGACTTGTTATATACTGTAATGGGGCTTTCGTTGCTGAGGAAGAAGCGAAGGTATCAGTTTTTGACCATGGTTTTTTATATGGGGATGGTATTTTCGAAGGAATTCGCGCTTATCATGGCCGAGTTTTTAAATTAGCGGAACATTTAAAACGTCTCTATGAATCTGCTAAATCGATTCATTTATCCATCGGGATATCTAAGGAACAAATGCAGGAGATCGTTTTGGAAACCTTGCGCAGAAACGGCTTAAAAGATGCCTATATCCGTTTAGTTGTATCCCGGGGCAAAGGAGATCTGGGACTTGATCCTAACAAATGTCCTCAGGCAGCTATCTACTGCGTAGCAGATCAAATAAAAATTTTTGAATCGTTGATGTATGAAAAAGGTTTAGAAGTAAAAACCGCTGCCACTCGCAGAAATAATCCTGATTCTTTAAATCCCAGAATTAAATCCCTCAACTATTTGAATAATATTCTTGCCAAAATCGAAGCAAATCAGGCAGGAGTCGTCGAAGCAATCATGTTGACTCAAGATGGTTACGTTGCCGAAGGAACTTCTGACAATATATTTATTGTTCGCAACGGAGTACTGATGACTCCTCCTTTATCTGTCGGGGTTTTGGAAGGCATAACCAGGAACTCTGTTCTGGATCTCGCACGTGAATTGGGAATTAAAACGGCCGAAGAATTATTTACACGTCATGATCTCTATACAGCCAGTGAATGTTTCTTAACGGGCACGGCCGCCGAACTAATCCCTGTGGTTAATGTGGATGGACGAGATATCGATGATGGGCTTCCCGGCGAAGTCTTTAAAAAACTTCTTGCCGCTTTTAGAGCATTAACCCTTGTGAACGGTCCTGAAATTTATGAAGTTCGAAGTGCCACTGCCAGATAATTTTAGGGGGGAAAAGGTCTATGAACGAAGAAAAGAAGGGATTAAGTGGAGCAGAAATTTTACTAAAGGCCTTGCAAGAGGAAGGCGTGGAAATCATTTTTGGCTATCCTGGCGGGGTATTACTTCCTTTATATGACGCAATGCTGGATAGTCCGATACGCCATATATTAGGGCGCCATGAGCAGGGGGTTGTATTTGCCGCTGACGGATATGCAAGAGTGAGCGGCAAAGTAGGCGTTTGTCTTGCGACGTCAGGCCCAGGCGCTACAAATTTGGTCACTGGCATTACTAATGCTTTTTCAGATTCGATACCTCTTGTAGTTTTAACGGGGCAGGTGCCTACGAGTTCCCTTGGTTCGGACTCCTTTCAGGAGGTAGATATTATCGGAATTACCATGCCGATAACAAAGCATTCCTATTTGGTTAAGGATCCCCGCGAACTTCCCCGGATTGTTAAAGAGGCCTTTTATCTTGCCCGCACCGGGCGACCGGGCCCTGTTCTCATTGATCTGCCGAAGGATGTTTTAGCCGAGGAAAATGTTGAACCTTTCCCCAATGATATGAAGCTTAAGGGCTATAAAATCTTTGGCAGGGGTAACAACAGTAATGTCGAAGAAGTTGTCCAAGCGCTCTCGGAGTCTAAAAAGCCCGTCATCTATGCTGGCGGGGGAGTTGTGACGGCAAATGCCGAAGGCGTTCTCCGTCAATTGGCCGAAAAGGTAAATTTGCCCGTTGTCACGACGTTAATGGGGATTGGAAGTCTGCCTTACAGTCATCCTAATCTTTTGGGTATGGTTGGTATGCATGGTACAGTAACAGCCAACTATACAGTGGATGATTGTGATTTGCTTATCGCTGTTGGAGTTCGCTTCGATGATCGGGTAACTAGCGGCTTAGGACATCGCTTTGCAACCAAGGCGAAAGTTATTCATATCGACATTGACCCGGTGGAAATCAGTAAAGTCGTTAAAACCCACCTACGAATAGTAGGAGATGCCCGCAAAATTATTGAAAAATTACTGGAGGTTCTGCCGGAAAATTCTCTTCCTGGAATTGACGAATGGTGGGGACAAATTCGCAGCTGGCAGAACGATCATCCTTTAAGCTGTGATCTAAACGGTCTTACACCACAGTTAATCATAAAAACCCTGGGAGAATTGGCCGGCAGTGAAGCTGTTATTGCTACGGATGTCGGACAACATCAAATGTGGGTCGCTCAGTTTTATCCTATCGAGCAGATGCGCAATTATGCCACAAGCTGTGGCCTGGGAGTTATGGGATACGGACTTCCCGCTTCTGTCGGAGCCCAGTTTGCTCGTCCCCATGAAAAGGTATTTCTTGTAACGGGAGATGGTTCACTGCAAATGTCCATCCAAGAACTGGGGACTATTGCTCAAAACAAACTGCCAGTTAAAATTATCTTACTCAATAACGGTGTTCTGGGAATGGTCCGTCAAATGCAGAAAATGTTTTATGACGGTCGGTATAACCAAATTCAGCTGGAAGGGAATCCGGATTTTGTGAAGGTCGCCGAGGCTTATGGGATTCGCGGAATCCATGTAAATTCTGTGGATCAAGTACGCAGTGCTATCGAGGAGGCCGTTAATTATTCCGGTCCGATTTTACTGGACTTCAAAATTTCTCCTGAAGAAAATGTTTTACCCTTCGTTCCTCCCGGAAAGGCTATCACTGAAATGATTGTGAGGTAATCGTATGTTGCATACACTTGCAGTTCTTGTAGAAAATCACCCGGGTGTTCTGATTAAAGTCGCAGGGCTTTTTGCCCGCAGGGCCTACAACATTGAGAGCCTGACAGTTTGCCAGACTGAGGACCCGGAAGTATCGCGGATGACCATTGTCGTGGCAGGTGACGATCAAGTCATTGAACAAGTAAGAAATCAGCTGAGTAAACTCGTGGTTGTTCATACCGTTGTGGATTTGACGGAAATGAGCGTTGTGGATCGCGAACTGGCTTTGGTTAGGATTCCGATTAACTCAGAAACTCGCTCAGAAATTTTTCAAACGGTGGATGTTTTCCGGGGGCGGGTTGTTGACATGGGAAGAAGCAATATCACTGTGGAATTGACCGGAGACATTGACAAAATCGATGCCTTCGTCCATACCATTCGTCCCTATGGATTATTAGAATTAGTTCGCACAGGAAAAATTGCGATTATGAGATCCGAAGCTTGAGGTGTATAATAGATACAGCTTACTGCTTATTTTATTATAATAGTTTAGAATTAGAGAGGAAGATTTCTTATGGCAAAAATGTATTACGAAGTTGACGCAAATCTGGAATTACTCAAAGGAAAAGTTATTGCGGTTATGGGTTATGGCAGTCAAGGACATGCTCAAGCTCAAAATCTTAAAGATTCCGGACTTAAAGTATTAATCGGACTTCGTCCCGGCAGCGCTCGCTGGAAACGGGCTGAGGACGCAGGTTTTGAAGTTATGACCGTTTCTGAGGCAGCCGCTCGTGCTGATATTATTCAAATCCTTCTTCCTGATGAAACGCAAAGTAAAGTCTATGAAAATGAAATCAAGCAACATTTAACCTCCGGCAAAGCGCTTGTTTTTTCCCATGGCTTTAATATTCACTTTGGCCAAATTGTTCCTCCCAGTGATGTCGACGTTTTCATGGTTGCACCAAAAAGTCCGGGGCATCTGGTCCGCAGAACCTACACTGAAGGCGCTGGAGTACCATCTTTGATTGCTGTTCACCAAAATGCTACCGGCAAAGCCAAAGAATTGGCCTTAGCTTATGCGAAAGGAATTGGCTCCACGAAAGCCGGGGTATTAGAAACCACCTTTGGTGAAGAAACCGAAACAGATTTATTCGGAGAACAAGCTGTTCTTTGCGGAGGGACTTCGGAACTCGTTAAAGCCGGGTTTGAAACCTTGGTGGAAGCCGGATATCAGCCGGAAATTGCTTACTTTGAATGCTTACATGAGCTCAAGCTGATCGTAGACTTAATGTATGAAGGCGGCTTAAGCTGGATGCGTTATTCGGTGTCGGATACTGCTCAATACGGAGATATGACTGTAGGGAAGCGGATTGTCAATGATGAGACCCGCAAGGAAATGAAGCAGGTATTGACGGAAATTCAAAACGGAACCTTCGCTAAAAACTGGTTATTGGAAAACCAAGCCAACCGTCCGGCCTTTAATGCTATGGCTCGCCGTGAAGAAAATCATCTTATTGAAAAAGTTGGAGAAGAATTGCGCGGGATGATGAGCTGGCTGAAAAAACACGAATAAAGTTCGATTTGATGCTAGTTCAGGTTATCGTCAGCGAAGCCTCAATGTTCGGCTCAAGCTGAAGGAGTCATTCGGTACGTTTTATAAATAAAAGGCAATTATAAAGGAGGGAGTAAGAGCTATGTCCATGACCATAACTGAGAAGATTCTTGCAAAACATGCCGGATTAGATGAGGTGGTGCCCGGGCAACTGATTACTGCCAAGTTGGACCTTGTCTTGGCTAATGATGTCACAGGACCGGTAGCGATCCGGGAGTTCGCTAAGTTTGGCACCGACAAAGTTTTTGATTCTCATAAAGTGGCTCTTGTTCCGGATCATTTCGCTCCGAATAAAGATATTTCTTCGGCAGAACAATGTAAGGTCATGCGGGATTTCGCTCGCAGTCAAGAGATAGAACACTATTTTGAAGTGGGGAAAATGGGGATAGAGCATTGCCTGCTTCCCGAACAAGGACTCACTTTACCCGGAGATCTTATTATCGGTGCTGATTCTCATACCTGTACCTATGGCGCTGTGGGAGCTTTTGCCACCGGTGTAGGCAGCACGGACTGTGCCGCAGGTTTAGCTACCGGTGAAGCTTGGTTTCGGGTGCCTGAATCCATGAAATTTGTCTTTCACGGAACTAATTTCCAGAAGTATGTGGGCGGAAAAGATCTTATTCTTTATCTCATTGGCAAAATTGGTGTAGACGGTGCCCGCTACCGAGCGATGGAATTTGCCGGAGAGGGAATTTCGGCTCTGTCCATGGACAATCGTTTTACAATGTGTAACATGGCTATTGAAGCTGGGGCTAAAAACGGCATTATTGCCCCTGATGAAAAGACCTTTGCTTATTTGGAAGGACGAGCCAAACATTCCTATACTTCTTATTACAGTGATAAAGATGCTAACTATGTTGAGATTCAAGATATTAACGTTGCAGATATTCCTTTGCAAGTAGCTTTTCCCCACCTTCCGGAAAATACTAAATCCGTTCAAGAAGCGAGCGGGATAAAAGTAGATCAGGTTGTGATCGGTTCCTGCACCAACGGCAGGCTGGAAGATCTGCGGCTGGCGGCAGATATCCTGAGAGGCAAAAAAGTTCATCCTGAGATCCGTCTTTTGATTTTCCCGGGAACGCAAACCATTTATCGCGATGCCATGAAAGAAGGCATTATTGATACTTTGATTGAGGCCGGCGCAGCGGTGAGTACGCCGACCTGCGGCCCATGCTTAGGCGGTCATATGGGTATTCTAGCCAAAGGCGAACGGGCAATTTCCACCACCAATCGAAATTTTGTAGGACGCATGGGTCATGTCGAAAGCGAAGTTTACTTGGCTAATCCGGCGGTAGCTGCTGCATCTGCCATTAAAGGACAAATAGCCCATCCAGAGGAGGTATCTTAAGATGGGAAAAGCATGGAAGTTTGGACATGACATTGATACGGATGTCATTATTCCGGCCCGCTATTTAAATCAGTCTACTCCGGAACATCTTGCCGTACATTGTATGGAAGATGCAGGAACCAAGTTTGCTGAGGAAGTCAGCTCTGGAGATATCATGGTCGGCGGAAAAAATTTCGGCTGCGGTTCTTCCCGGGAGCACGCCCCTATTGCTATTAAAGCTTGCGGTATTAAAGTAGTTATTGCTGAATCCTTCGCCAGGATTTTCTATCGAAATTCTCTTAATATTGGCTTGCCGATCTTAGAATGCCCCGAGGCAGTGGCAGGAATTTCTCAGGGTGATGATTTGGACGTTGATTTAACCACGGGTAAGATTATTAACAAAACCACAGGATCAGAGTTTCAGGCCCGGCCCTTTCCTCCGTTTATGCAGGAATTGATTCGTGCAGGCGGGCTAATTCCTTATGTCCGAGGGAGGGAAGAGAATGCCTAATGTTGTCGTTCTTCCGGGAGATGGTATCGGTCAGGAAATTACGCCGGAAGCAATTAAGGTGTTAAAGGCTGTCTTAAAAGACAGCTCTTTAAAGTTGGAGTTTGAGAATTACTTAATAGGCGGAGCAGCCATTGATGAAGCAGGCAAAGCTCTTCCGGATGATACCCTTGAAGCAGCCCTTGCAGCTGATGCGGTTCTTCTGGGATCGGTGGGCGGACCGAAGTGGGATACCCTCCCTGCCCAGCAGCGCCCTGAGTTGGGGGGCCTGCTCGCTATCCGCAAGGCTCTGAGTCTCTTTGCTAATATCCGGCCGGTCAAAATGCTGCCTATGTTAGTCGAAGCGTCGACTCTTCGTCCCGAAGTTGTTAAAAATGTTGACCTGGTGGTCTTGCGCGAGTTGACGGGCGGTCTGTATTTCGGAGAAAAAGGAAGAAAAACGAATCCCCCCAGTGCCTACGACACGTTGATTTATTCAGATGAGGAAATTCGCAGGATTGTTGATCTTGGTTTCCAAATGGCTCGCCAACGCTGCGGCAAGCTCTGTTCAGTGGACAAAGCCAATGTTTTGGAGTCCTCGCGTTTTTGGCGTGAGATTACCCTGGATGTTGCCAAGAAGTATCCTGAGGTTGAGTTAACTCATATGTACGTAGATAATGCTGCTATGCAGCTTGTCCGTTACCCGACCCAATTCGATGTCATTGTGACAGAAAACATGTTTGGAGATATACTGACGGATTTAGCTTCAATGCTCATGGGCTCTATTGGCATGATTTCTTCAGCCAGTTTAAACGGGAAGAAAGGTCTCTATGAACCGGCTCATGGGTCGGCTCCCGATATTGCGGGTAAAAATATCGCTAATCCTTTAGCCACCATTTTGTCAGGGGCATTGATGCTGCGTTATTCTTTTGATTTGGAAGATGAAGCAAAGCTGATCGAGCGTGCTGTGGAGAGCGTATTGGAACAGGGCTATCGTACAACGGATCTTGCGAAACCGGGTGATAAAGTACTGGGAACCCGGGAGATGGGGGACGCAGTTGTCGCTGCTTTAGGCAAGAAATAACTGAGCTGACCCTATTAGGACCAGCAGAGAAATTAGGAATCCGTGATTAGAAATCTCTAATTACCTGGAGGATCATGGGGATTCCTGAAATTTCCTAACATGTCAGACTTGAAATTAGTAAGTACATGCGCTAGAGTATAATTAATTGTATATGTATAGAATGCCAATGAACGATCCAGTATGATGGACGCCGGAGTTCAGAGAGAAAAACAAACGCTGAGAGTTTTTCCGCCCGCGTTGTCAGAAACCCAGTCGTGAGGCTCTGATGATGAATCAGACGGTTTCCCCCGTTAGATGGTTGTTTATTGGATTTACTCTGGTGACATTGAGCCGGCATTGCAATAAAGGTGGTACCGCGGAAGACTTCTTTCGTCCTTAATAAGGATGGAGAAGTCTTTTTTATACTTTTAGTAAGTAACCTTCCGTTAAATACTGCTAGAAGAGCTAATACATGCGAAGACAGTGTCTGCGTGCAAGCTCCAGCAAGTTTTCTTTATTCTCCTTTGGAGAGAGTTTATGGTTGAGAGTGAGATAATAAAACTCTTTGGCGGAGGCAGAATAAAGAAGATCTTTAGCTAAGGTTTTTACAATAGGCTCTGAGATTTAGGTCCGAAAAAACGCCGGTGGATATCCGCAACTCAGAACTGGTTCGACTATACAATGAGAAAGGGTGTTAAATTTGAAACTAAGTGTTGGTTTCATTGGTGCAGGAAATATTGCCGAGGCCATGATTAGCGGTTTGACAAAAGTAGAAAAAACGATACAAATACGGGTGACGAACCATACAAATAATGAACGTTTGCAGCAGTTGGCCTCAAACTATAATGTCCTTGCCGCCAGCTTCGAGGAACTTGTCAATAACTCTCGTGTATTGATTATCGCGGTAAAACCTAAAAATGTTAAGGACGTTATCAAACAGCTTAGTAATTATGATTTAGGGGATAAGCTAATTATCAGCGTGGCGGCTGGTGTTCCTATGAAATTGTTTAACAGCTATTTGCCTGGAGCTGCTGTTATCCGGGCAATGCCTAATACATCGACAACCGTACTGCATTCTATGACTGGATTAGTACGGGGCGAAAATGTAACTTCAGAACAGGCTGAGATCGGCGAACAGATTTTTTCAGCCGTAGGGAAAATATTGTGGATCCCTGAGGAAAAAATGAATGCTCTGACTGCGATCAGCGGAAGTGGGCCGGCGTATTTTTATCTGTTTATCGAGAGTTTAATTCTGGCCGGTGTTCAGTTGGGGCTAAGTGAAAAAGAAGCGGAAATGCTGGTACTGGAAACGTCCATCGGAGCAGGAAAAATGATTGCGGAGAGTGATAAGACACCGGGAAGACTGCGTAAGGAGGTTACTTCGCCCAATGGTACTACCTACGCGGCAATCAATATTTTTATGGAAGAGAAATTAGCTGAAACCGTGGTGAAAGCCACAAAAGCCTGTGCTGAGCGTTCAGAAGAAATGGAAGGAGAGTATTCGGAGTGACCAAATTTTCGGCGCGTCGACTTGTTTTGAAAATTGGAAGCAGCAGTTTAAATCATCCTCAAGGAGGTTTAGATGATCAAGCCATTGCTGAAGTCGCAGAGGTGATTGCCGGTTTAAGACAAACGGGAGTAGAATGCGTATTGGTAACTTCTGGAGCCGTGGCGGCAGGAATGGGACAATTGCAACTGCAGACACGACCCCGGGATTTGGCAGGCAAGCAAGCGGTAGCGGCGGTGGGTCAAGGCGTTCTGATCGAAAAGTATGCTCAAAACTTAGAACGCCATGGGTTAGTTGGAGCACAAGTTCTATTATCGCGGATAGATCTGGCGGAAGCGTCCCGCTATCATAATGCTCAAAATACCTTAGAAAAACTTTTGCGGTTACAGGTAGTCCCAATTATCAATGAAAATGATACGGTAGCAATTGAAGAACTTTGCTTTGGTGATAATGACAGCCTTTCGGCTCTTGTCGCCGGGCTTGTGCATGCAGATTTATTAGTTATTCTCACTGATGTCGATGGATTGTACACTGCGAATCCTAAAAAGGATCCTTCGGCTCAACTTATCGAAGAGGTTGATGATGTTTCAGCGGTAGAAATGATGGCCGGAGGAGCTGGGAGTATCCTGGGAACCGGAGGCATGCTGACAAAACTAAGAGCGGCTAAGATTGCTACGCGTTTCGGCATAGGAATGTTTCTTTTAAATTTCAAGCGAATCAGAGAATTGTTGAGGTTAAACGAAAACCGGGGCCCCAAAGGAACTTATTTTCAGCCTGTTAAGCATCGTCTTGCAGGACGTAAACGCTGGATAGCTTATGCTGGGCTCACTGAGGGAAGCATTCAAATCGATGAAGGTGCGGCAAAGGCCTTAGTAGAAGAGGGTAAAAGCTTGCTGGCTAAAGGAATTAAATGGACCGAAGGAACCTGGGAACGAAAAGAAATTGTTCGGATTATGAATCTTCAAGGGGAGGAGGTTGCCAGGGGAGTTGCGGAATTAAGCCGCGAAGAGGTGGAGCTTGTAAAAGGGTTACACTCTGAAAAAATTCAAGGGCTAATCCCCGATTTTCTCGGGGAAGAAGTAGTTCATCGTGATAATATGACGTTGATGATCGATATATCATCGCAATGTTAAACTTAGTTTAGATTGGGTTAGGTTACCTCAATTGAGTAAGCTAATTAGTCCGGAAGTTTGATAACACGATTATGGTTCTTTTGAATATCATGATTTCACGCATTTTGTGCAAAGACTTGGGAGGGATGGATTATTATGATTCGCCGGGAACTTGTGGAAATCGGGCAACGAGCAAAACAAGCAGCGCGTCAGTTGGCCTATGCAAGCACAGAGTCTAAAAATAAGGCTTTACTGGCAATGGCTGAGGCCTTACTGGAAAATGAACAGGAAATTCTCCGAGCAAACACTATTGATGTTCAAGCCGCTGAGGACAAAGGTATTAAAAAAAGTCTCATTAATCGTCTGAGACTTACTTCTCAAGGAATATCCAATATAAGCAGTGCTTTGAGGGAAGTTGTCAATTTGAAAGATCCGGTGGGAGAAGGCGAAGTTTGGACCAGGCCTAATGGTTTACGGATTCTGCAGACTCGAGTTCCCTTAGGGGTTGTGGCTATGATCTATGAGGCAAGACCGAATGTAACGGTTGATGCAGCGGCCCTGTGTCTAAAGTCCGGCAATTCGGTAATTCTAAGAGGTGGTTCAGAGGCCTTAGAAAGTAATAAAGCCTTAGCGAAGGTCATTGCCAAGGCTGCCGAGGATAGTGGGTTACCGGCAGGCTGTATTCAACTTATTACCGAAACTGATCGGGAATGGGTTCAGCAGCTAATGCGGATGAATGAGTTCGTGGATGTTATCATCCCCAGGGGTGGAGCAGGATTGATTCAAACCGTCGTCCAATATGCAACGGTTCCCGTTATAGAGACCGGAACCGGAATGTGCCATGCTTTCGTTGACCGAGATGCGGATTATGAGAAGGCGATTCCTATTGTGATTAATGCCAAAACGCAAAATCCCGGTGTATGTAATGCCCTTGAGACCCTTTTGGTTGATGAAACCATTGCTGAAGATTTTTTGCCTAAAGTGGAAGAAGAATTAAAGAAACACCATGTGGCACTGAAGGGATGTCCAAGAACCTGTGCTATATTGCCCAACGCCCTTCCTGCTGAAGAGGACGATTGGGTCTTAGAACATTTAGACCTTGTTCTTAGTGTAAAGGTTGTATCAGACTTAGATGCCGCGCTCGACCATATTTATCGCTACAGTACTAAGCATTCTGAAACAATCATTACCGAGAATTACTCGAAAGCTCAACGTTTTTTAAAAGAGGTGGATGCGGCTGTCACTTATGTTAATGCATCAACTCGTTTTACTGACGGAGGACGTTTTGGTTTTGGGGCAGAAATCGGGATCAGTACCCAAAAACTGCATGCCCGCGGACCCATGGGCCTCAAAGAACTTACAACAATCAAGTATATGGTTTACGGAGATGGACAGATAGTAACCTAGAATTAAGGGTAAAACCCTACCCCTTAGGAGTACGCATTGAGCGTAAAGCGGAACGATAGTCTTCGTCACCGTGCCTCCTAGAAGGGGTAGGGGATTCTTTTTTTTCGTCAAGGTATTGACGTAAGGTATTTCTATATTGCTGATCGGACATCTGTGCCAGGTGAATATTTTTAGGATTAGGTTTAGGGTCGTATTCTATATCAGTAGCTGTAGGCTCATCCGTTGAGATGAGTTCTTTTTGATTTTCCAGCAAAGTTTTCTCTTTTTCATCTTGGGAGTTGTCTTGCCCGGCTGTTGCTTCAGTATGACGGTCTTGTAATGTTTCTGTCCGGCTAAATGCGCGTATATTAAAGGTTAGCAAAAGAGTTATGGCAATTATGGCGATTACCCCAAATACAATAAACGAAATCATTCTCATCTCACTCCTTCACTTGTTTCATTGGTTTATATTCCATTGACTTTTAGGGCTGAAAGTATGATCAAGCTTTAAATTTTTGAACAGTTTCAGCAACACGTTGGCCAAGTGCCTTTCCCAGCGCCAAATCCGATTCCGTTGGCATATTGGGAGGACTGTCGGGATTGATTTCAACGGGACATGTGATCCCAACGCCGTAATATGATCCATAAAGAGCATTCGCCGGAATGTTTCCTGGCAGCCCAACGATAATCATACCTTGATGGAGCATAGGGATAATAAGGTTTAAAAGGGTTGATTCGATTCCGCCGTGAACAGTGGCGGATGTACAAAAAACAGCTCCGATTTTGTTAATCAATTTCCCTTCCGCCCAGAGATTGCCAAGATTATCTATCGATGTTTTTAAATTAGCACTTATTGTCCCAAAATGACCGGGACATCCCCAAATGATTGCATCCATATCCGCAAGCTCATCGGGCTGGCTCTCGGAAATGTGTTTGAGGTATATTTGAGTATCTTTGACACTTTCTGCTCCCTCGGCAATAGCTTTAGCCAGCATTTCGGTATGTCCGCTTTCGCTGTCATAAACAATGTAGACTTTCATTGTTTGTATTCCTCCTTGTAACAACATCCTTCGTTAGATTACCAATTTTCACGAACTGCTATACAACTCTCCTAATCCATTTGTTTCCTCATTTTTCCTGACATAGTAAATAAGAATATGGAGCAAATTAGTTGCAGTTTAGCCTAATGAAGTTTTGTTTAATGATTTAAGGAACAAGTTTCTAAACTTCTCAAAGGCCTCATAAATTGGTCAAATCATGCTTGTGGAATACAAAAGGGTACAGGAGGATTGAAAGAATGAGTAACGGACGTGCAGTAAATACAAGCCGCATTATTTTAATTAATATTCTCGTTTTGGTGCTGATTATCGGCGGAGGAATTACAGTCTATTATTATTACAATCAATCCTATTATTACGTCTCGACGGATAACGCACGAATTGATGGTCAACTCATTACAATCAGTGCCCTAGGCAATGGCAAAATTGCTGATTGGAGCGGAGCAGTAAATACTCGGTTTAATGCAGGGCAGCGCCTTGGAGGTATGCAAATGCTCGGGGCGACGCAAACTTCCGGAATCACAGATATCACGATGCCGGTCAATGGAACCCTTGTTCAGCAGAACGTAATAGCCAATAGTTTTGTAGCCGCAGGGACACCGTTGGCGTACGCTTATGATATGGATAATTTATGGGTGAGTGCTAACATCAATGAAACGAATATCAATAATATCCAACAAAATCAGGCGGTGGACGTATATGTCGATGCCTATCCAGGTACCACTCTTTCGGGGAAGGTCAGTCAAATTGGTCTTACTACCGCCGCCCAATTTTCGCTTATTCCACAGCAAAATACTACCGCCAATTTTACAAAGGTTACACAGGTGATTCCCGTTGTTATTACGCTGGATGGGTATAAGGGATTAAATCTGGCTCCGGGTATGAGCGTAACAGCACGAATACATATTAGATAAGGGAGGAAAGGCTATGATTTTTCTAGCGTCTGGTTACCTTCTACTAGCATTCCTTCTGTTAATTCTAATTAATATGGGGCTTTGGCGAAAGAAGAGGGAGCATACAATAGAGCATACAAATGATGATCTGTCTCCGGCGTTATCAATAGCTCCCGGAACGGAACAGCCTTTATATGGAAAGTCGCCGTCTGCAACAGCCGGGTCAGCCAATGATACCGGCATGGAAGCCTTTAATACGCTCCAAATTCTTACCGTATTAATGTTAGGAGCTTTTGTTTCCATCCTTAATCAAACTTTGGATAATGTGGCAATTCCCCATATGATGTTAGACTTTAATGTTTCCGCGAGTACTATCCAATGGATCGTAACGGGTTATATGCTAGTTAATGGGGTTCTGATTCCTATCACGGCTTATCTTATGGAATCTGTAGGAAGCCGAAAACTGGTCTTTGCAGCAATGACCAGTTTCACGATAGGTTCATTTATCTGTGCCTTAGCTCCCAAATTTCCTGTTTTTATGATTGGCAGAATTATACAAGGAATTGGTGCAGGTATTCTGATGCCTTTATTAACCAATGTCTTTCTGACAATTTTTCCACCCCATCAAAGAGGCAAAGCTTTAGGAACCATGGGAATCGTCATGGTTTTTGCTCCGGCCATTGGTCCAACTCTGGGAGGGTGGGTAGTTCAAACGTATTCTTGGCGGCTCCTTTTTTCCGCCCTGGTACCCATTGGTGCGTTGGATTTGTTTTTAGCCGCTATCTGGATGAAAGACGTCTTAAAACTAAGCTTTCCGGAGTTTGATGTCTGGGGAGCTGTGTTTTCTACTGTCGGTTTAGGAAGCTTACTTTATGGGGTCAGCGAAGCAGGAAACAATGGATGGGGTAGTACAGAAGTGATTGCCTTTATATCTATCGGTATTTTTGCCATTTTGCTTTTCATAAGGCGTGAACTGACAATTGAGACCCCTCTGTTAGAATTGAGAGTTTATAAATACCGGGCGTTTTCCTTGACCATCATTATTAATGCTGTAGTAACGACGGTCATGTATGCGGCAATGATGCTGCTGCCAATATACTTACAGAATATTCGGGGCTTCACTCCTTTACAGTCAGGATTTCTTCTATTGCCGGGAGCCTTGCTCATGGGAATTATGGGGCCAATCGCCGGTGCAATATTTGACCTGATAGGTCTTAGGGTCTTAGCAGTTGTCGGCCTGATGATTACGGCTGTAGCAACCTGGGAATTTACCAAACTCACGGATGCCACCATGTATAGCAATATATTATTGCTTTATACGATCCGTTCACTGGGAGTTTCCTTAATCATGATGCCTCTCATGACCGCGGGCCTCAATGAGTTGCCTAGGCATTTAAATAGTCATGGTACAGCGATGTTTAATACGATGCGTCAAGTTTCAGGCTCCCTGGGCACTGCGGTTTTGGTTACGATTATGACAACCCGATCAACGATCCATTTGGCAACGTACTCAAGTACAATTACATCCCTAAATCCTTCAATTCTTGTCCAACTTAACAATTTTATTCAACATTTGGGTCTTTCACCTCAAACAGGACGCGTTCTTGGCCTGAAAGAAATCTACGCTTTGGTGTCTGAGCAAGCAACCATTCAGGGTATTAATGATTCATTTATTGTAGCAACAGTCTTAGCAATTGTTGGCTTAATTCCGGCTCTTTTTATCAGAAAAGTAATTACTTCCAAGTCTGATCCGGTTTCGTAATTGACAAGGGAGATCTTCATAGTCGTCTAAAAGGGAGCAATGGGACAGATCCATTGCTCCTTTAAGTTCCATCATCAGAAAGTATAACCTTTGGATATGCAGAAGAAAGGCTAACTAATACGTGCGAAGACAGTGTCTTCGCGTGAGCGCCAGCTAAGAGTTCCTGTATCATGATAGTTCACATCATTACTTAATTCCAAGAAAAATGAATTTCTGCGAATATGCGAGTATTCAGGAGATATTGAAATTACACTGAGGGATTTTTCATTAAATCCTTTAATATCCTGCGGCTAAGAGGTAATTCGCAGTAATAGTAGAATAGATATATAACCTATTACCATACCTGGAAGACTTAGCTTTTAAATTTGTCAGAAAGGGTGAGTTTTTGAATATTTCATGCAGTGCTGCAAAAGAAATCTTAGATATACCCCTTGAAGGCAGGGCAATTATCGCAGGATACTGGAGCCCTAAATATGGTCTAAGCTCTCAGCCTACCATCGTTCAATGGAGGGCAAGTCAGCTCAGCAGTCTGACGCCTTTAAGCAATACAGAAAATCCAGATCTTGATCTTTTTCATTGGGAATCCTATTATTTACAGCCTGGGTGGATAGATTGTCATGTACATTTAGCTTTAGACAGTTTGGATTTCTACCAGTGCCTAAAAAATTGGGAGAATCCTAGCCTGATTCAGAAGAATATTCAGGTCTATCTGCAAAACTATCTCAGGCTGGGCATTGTTGCAATCAGAGATGGCGGAGATCTGCCCGGCTACTCTTGGCTGGCGCGAAATAACGTTCGGGAGGGTACATGGCTTGGCCCAAGAGTAATTTCCGTTCGTGAAGCAGTCAATCGAAAGGGTATGTATGGCCGTTTTCTTGGACGAGGCTTTGCAGGAATATCCGATTGGCACAGGGAATTGATTGATTTTTATGGGCAAGGACTCGATCAACTTAAAGTCATCGTTTCCGGATTGATACGTTTTGATAACTTTAAGGTTGTTGGTCCCACTCAATGGACAGTTGCCGAATTAAGCGAGATTGTGCAAACTGCTCACCAGAGGGGAATTTCTGTGATGGCTCATGCCAGCGGAGAAGATGGGATCTCAACAGCCATCGCCGCTCGTGTAGATTCTATTGAACATGGTTACTACATGACCGCCGAGCATTTGAATCAGATGAAAGAATACGGGATTGCCTGGATTCCGACGGTGGCTCCAATCGGCAATATTTTAAAATATCCAACCGATCGTTATTCAAGTTTTGAGATTGATACTTTAAGGCGTATTCTTGAAACCCAGCTCACCATGATTTATGAAGCTTATAAAAGGAAGGTTCGGATCGGAGTCGGGACGGACGCGGGAGCTTATCTCGTACCCCATGGTGAGAGTTTGTTTGACGAAATGGATTGGCTGGTTCAAGCCGGAATTCCAAAGTTAGATGTATATTCTATGGCTACGCAAGAAAATGCTGGGATAGTAAGGCAAAAAGATTTAGGTAGATTAGAAATTGGAACTCCTATGAATCTACTGCAGCTTACTAAAGGGAACGTTTCTCTAGAACGAAATAGAATTTAGGTTATAACTTTCGTTTCCTTCTTCGTTGTCATCAATTTTGCAAAAGATATACCCTCATTTTAGCGGGTTAGGAATATTAATTTTTGTATAGGACGATTCCTTCAGTAAATGTTTGGCGATATTAAAAATTGGAGGCAAGGAAAGCAAATGGAAGAACGTATTAAATTTCCGGTAGTTGAAACAATTAATAAGAGAATTTCCGTGCGGACGTATAATGATACAATATCTTTGCCCCCTGAAATGAAAGTGAAGCTTAAAGAGTTTATTGACTCAATCAAAGGTCCTTTTGGCGGTCAGTTGAGATTCGAAATTATTGAGAGTGACACTGCTCTAAAAGGAACAAACGCTCGTTTAGGGACTTATGGCATTATCAGGGGAGCAACGTCTTATGGTGTAGCGGTAGGTAAAAAAAGAGACAAAGACTTAGAGGATTTTGGATATATATTTGAATCTTTAATTCTTTATGCAACTTCTTTAGGGCTAGGTACATGCTGGTTAGGCGGGACTTTTAAAAAAGGTGAATTTGCTAAGGCGATTCGGCAAAAAGAAGATGAGATCCTGCCTTGCATAACCCCGATTGGTTTTCCAAGTGGACGTAAGACGTTGCTGGAATCTGCAATGAGATTTTCAGCCGGCTCCAATAGAAGAAAGGTGTGGGGTGAACTCTTTTTTCAGAATGACTTTCAGAAGCTTTTAACCAGTGAAGAGGCGGGAAGCTACAGAGTCCCCCTGGAAATGGTGCGCTTGGCGCCTTCCGCGTCTAATAAACAACCTTGGAGAATCATCAAAAATCAGAATGAGTATCACTTCTATCTTCAACATACGCCTGGATATGCAAAATTCCTAGCCTATGATCTTCAAAGAGTAGATATGGGAATTGCGATGGCACATTTTGAATTGACTGCACAAGAGCAGGGCATTATCGGGAAATGGGTAATAACTCCGCAACAGGATGTTATAGTACCCCAAAATACTGAGTATATTGGCAGCTGGCAAGAGGAATAACGATTAGGTAAAAATTAACAGAATAAAAAGTGTTGACAGGGAAAGCTGAAAGTGGTACTATAACTAAGCGCTCAAGAACAGCGCTTTTAATTCTCTCAAAACCTGTTGCTTAAATAATCTAGTTTAAAAAAGTGATTGACAGAATAAAGAGAGAGTGTTAAGATGAAATTCCTGGCGCAAACGCCGGGAAGATAAAAAGATGGTCTTTGAAAACTAAACAACAAGGACAGCCAATGAGAGAAACTCGCAAGAGTTTCAAAAGAATCATGAAATCATGAGCAAGAAATCATCTTCTTACGAAGAAGTTGAATAACTTTTTTGGAGAGTTTGATCCTGGCTCAGGACGAACGCTGGCGGCGTGCCTAACACATGCAAGTCGAACGGAAACAAACTCTAAGTTTACTTAGAGAGCGTTTTAGTGGCGGACGGGTGAGTAACGCGTGGGTAACCTGCCCATAAAACCGGGACAACTCTTGGAAACGAGGGCTAATACCGGATACGCTTAAGAAGCGGCATCGCTTTTTAAGGAAAGATGGCCTCTGAGTATGCTATCGCTTATGGATGGACCCGCGTCTGATTAGCTGGTTGGTGGGGTAAAGGCCTACCAAGGCGACGATCAGTAGCCGGCCTGAGAGGGTGAACGGCCACACTGGGACTGAGACACGGCCCAGACTCCTACGGGAGGCAGCAGTGGGGAATCTTCCGCAATGGACGAAAGTCTGACGGAGCAACGCCGCGTGTATGATGAAGGTCTTCGGATTGTAAAGTACTGTCTTTAGGGAAGAACGGTCTCTTCAGGAATATGGAGGAGACATGACGGTACCTAAGGAGGAAGCCCCGGCTAACTACGTGCCAGCAGCCGCGGTAATACGTAGGGGGCGAGCGTTGTCCGGAATTATTGGGCGTAAAGGGCGCGTAGGCGGGTATTTAAGTCCGGTGTGAAAGATCAGGGCTCAACCCTGAGAGTGCATCGGAAACTGGGTATCTTGAGGACAGGAGAGGAAAGTGGAATTCCACGTGTAGCGGTGAAATGCGTAGATATGTGGAGGAACACCAGTGGCGAAGGCGACTTTCTGGACTGTAACTGACGCTGAGGCGCGAAAGCGTGGGGAGCAAACAGGATTAGATACCCTGGTAGTCCACGCCGTAAACGATGAGTGCTAGGTGTAGGGGGTATCGACCCCTCCTGTGCCGGAGTTAACACAATAAGCACTCCGCCTGGGGAGTACGGCCGCAAGGTTGAAACTCAAAGGAATTGACGGGGGCCCGCACAAGCGGTGGAGCATGTGGTTTAATTCGACGCAACGCGAAGAACCTTACCAGGGCTTGACATCCTCTGAACTCTCTAGAAATAGGGAGGTGCCCTTCGGGGAGCAGAGAGACAGGTGGTGCATGGTTGTCGTCAGCTCGTGTCGTGAGATGTTGGGTTAAGTCCCGCAACGAGCGCAACCCCTGTATTTAGTTGCTAACACGTCAAGGTGAGCACTCTAGATAGACTGCCGGTGACAAACCGGAGGAAGGTGGGGATGACGTCAAATCATCATGCCCCTTATGTCCTGGGCTACACACGTGCTACAATGGCCGGTACAGACGGAAGCGAAGCCGCGAGGTGAAGCCAATCCGAGAAAGCCGGTCTCAGTTCGGATTGCAGGCTGCAACTCGCCTGCATGAAGTCGGAATCGCTAGTAATCGCAGGTCAGCATACTGCGGTGAATACGTTCCCGGGCCTTGTACACACCGCCCGTCACACCACGAAAGTCTGCAACACCCGAAGCCGGTGAGGTAACCCGCAAGGGAGCTAGCCGTCGAAGGTGGGGCCGATAATTGGGGTGAAGTCGTAACAAGGTAGCCGTATCGGAAGGTGCGGCTGGATCACCTCCTTTCTAAGGAGAACGGTTTAGAGCTTAGGCTTTAAACGAACATCCTATGGGTCGATGCTCTTGCTAAGCAAGAGATCAAAAAGAGTCGCAAGACTCAAGCCGAGGGATCGGCAAACTCATTGGCAAAACTGTTGTTTAGTTTTGAGAGACCAGGAAGATGAACCGCATAAATACTTGCGAATTAATCAAAATGGAATCTCGTTCACAAAATTATTGGTAACATTGAACATGCTGTTCTTTGAAAACTGCATAGAGAAATAATTTCTAGTAAGTCAAAGGAAACATCACCTCAAAACGACGTGTCAACGAAGTTTTGAGAAACCCTAACGTAGTATAGATTTTAGGTCAAGCTACTAAGGGCGTACGGTGGATGCCTAGGCGCTAAGAGTCGAAGAAGGGCGCGGTTAACAGCGAAATGCCACGGGGAGTCGTAAGCAGGCTTTGATCCGTGGATACCCGAATGGGGCAACCCCACCGGAGTCATATCCGGTGATCTGCAGTTGAATACATAGGCTGCCGAAGACAACCCGGGGAACTGAAACATCTAAGTACCCGGAGGAAGAGAAAGAATAATCGATTCCCTGAGTAGCGGCGAGCGAAACGGGAAGAGCCCAAACCAATCCCTTCGGGGATTGGGGTTGTAGGACCCTCTTTTAGGCACAATGTTCTAGCTGAAGAGATCTGGAAAGGTCGAGCAAAGAAGGTAACACTCCTGTAAGCGAAAGAGCAGAGTGCTGTGAGGGAATCCTGAGTACCGCGGGACACGTGAAACCCCGTGGGAAGCAGGGAGGACCACCTCCCAAGGCTAAATACTACTTAGCGACCGATAGTGAACCAGTACCGTGAGGGAAAGGTGAAAAGCACCTCGGAAGAGGAGTGAAAAAGAACCTGAAACCGTACGCTTACAAGCAGTCACAGCACTTCGGTGTAGTGGCGTGCCTTTTGTAGAATGAACCGGCGAGTTACGGTATGCAGCGAGGTTAAGGCGAAGAGCCGGAGCCGAAGCGAAAGCGAGTCTGAAAAGGGCGACGAGTTGCATGCTGTAGACCCGAAACCGTGTGATCTACCCATGGCCAGGGTGAAGGTGGGGTAAAACCCACTGGAGGCCCGAACTCACTGTCGTTGAAAAGGCAGGGGATGAGCTGTGGGTAGGGGTGAAATGCCAATCGAACACGGAGATAGCTGGTTCTCCCCGAAATAGCTTTAGGGCTAGCCTCAATTGATGAACCATGGCGGTAGAGCACTGAATAGGCTAGGGGCCTTACCAGGTTACCGAACCTTATCAAACTCCGAATGCCATGGTCTTAAGATTGGGAGTCAGACTGTGGGTGATAAGATTCATAGTCAAAAGGGAAACAGCCCAGACCATCAGCTAAGGTCCCAAAGTATACACTAAGTGGGAAAGGATGTGGAACTGCACAGACAACCAGGATGTTGGCTCAGAAGCAGCCACCATTTAAAGAGTGCGTAATAGCTCACTGGTCGAGTGGTTCTGCGCCGAAAATGTAACGGGGCTCAAGTGTATCACCGAAGCTATGGCTTGCACGTTTACGTGCAGGGGTAGGGGAGCGTTCTAAATGCAGGGAAGTCATTCTGTAAGGAATGGTGGAGTGTTTAGAAGTGAGAATGCCGGTATGAGTATGCGAAAAGACAAGTGAGAATCTTGTCCGCCGAAAATCTAAGGTTTCCTGGGGAAGGCTCGTCCGCCCAGGGTAAGTCGGGACCTAAGCCGAGGCCGAAAGGCGTAGGTGATGGACAACTGGTTGAGATTCCAGTACCACCGAGAAGCGTTATTAACAATGGGGAGACACAGAAGGATAGGTTAAGCGTGCCGTTGGTCGAGCACGCCCAAGCGAGTAGGAGGTAGGGTAGGCAAATCCGCCCTGCGATAACTCTGAGACGTGATGGGGAGCGAAACATAGTAGCGAAGTAACCGACTCCAAGCTGTCAAGAAAATCCTCTAGTGAGTGACTGGGTGCCCGTACCGCAAACCGACACAGGTAGATGGGGTGAGAAACCTAAGGCGCGCGAGAAAACCCTCGTTAAGGAACTCGGCAAAATGGCCCCGTAACTTCGGGAGAAGGGGCGCTCACTGCAAGGTGAGCCGCAGAGAAAAGGTCCAGGCGACTGTTTAACAAAAACACAGGTCCCTGCGAATCCGCAAGGAGAAGTATAGGGGCTGACACCTGCCCGGTGCTGGAAGGTTAAGAGGAGAGGTTAGTCGCAAGGCGAAGCTTTGAATTGAAGCCCCAGTAAACGGCGGCCGTAACTATAACGGTCCTAAGGTAGCGAAATTCCTTGTCAGGTAAGTTCTGACCCGCACGAAAGGTGTAACGATCTGGACACTGTCTCAACGAGGGACTCGGCGAAATTGTAATACCCGTGAAGATGCGGGTTACCTGCGACAGGACAGAAAGACCCCATGGAGCTTTACTGCAGCTTGACATTGGATTTTGGTATAAAATGTACAGGATAGGTGGGAGACAGAGAAGCTAGGGCGCCAGCCTTGGTGGAGTCGCCGGTGGGATACCACTCTTTTTGTACTGAAGTTCTAACTAGGTCCCCTGAATCGGGGATTAGGACAGTATCAGGCGGGCAGTTTGACTGGGGCGGTCGCCTCCTAAAGAGTAACGGAGGCGCCCAAAGGTTCCCTCAGCGCGGTTGGAAATCGCGCGCAGAGTGTAAAGGCAAAAGGGAGCTTGACTGCGAGACCTACAAGTCGAGCAGGGACGAAAGTCGGGCTTAGTGATCCGGTGGTACCGAGTGGAAGGGCCATCGCTCAACGGATAAAAGCTACCCTGGGGATAACAGGCTTATCTCCCCCAAGAGTCCATATCGACGGGGAGGTTTGGCACCTCGATGTCGGCTCATCGCATCCTGGGGCTGTAGTAGGTCCCAAGGGTTGGGCTGTTCGCCCATTAAAGCGGTACGTGAGCTGGGTTCAGAACGTCGTGAGACAGTTCGGTCCCTATCCGTCGCAGGCGCAGGAAATTTGAGAGGATCTGTCCCTAGTACGAGAGGACCGGGATGGACGAATCACTGGTGTACCAGTTGTCTCGCCAGAGGCACAGCTGGGTAGCTATATTCGGATCGGATAAGCGCTGAAAGCATCTAAGCGCGAAACCGGCCTCAAGATGAGATTTCCCACAGTGAGAGCTGGTAAGACCCCTGAAGGAAGATCAGGTTGATAGGCCGGATGTGGAAGCACCGTGAGGTGTGGAGCTGACCGGTACTAATCGGTCGAGGGCTTGACCTAATGAACTACGGCAGGAACGTGGCTCAGTGTTTCCGAAGAAGAGAAGACGAAACTAGAAAGAAGACTCTATGTGGTTTTGAGAGAGCAGGGTTCTGTAAAAGAAAACTGAAAATCTCAGAGATCTGGTGATCATGCCGGAGGGGTTCCACCCGTTCCCATACCGAACACGGAAGTTAAGACCTCCAGGGCCGAGCATACTTGGGGCATAGCCCCTGGGAAAGTAGGTCATCGCCAGGTAACAAGCGATGGACTGCCAATTATGGCAGTCCATCTGTGTCTATAACAAGAAATATATAGCAAAACTACCGGGGTTCCACCCGTTCGATCCACGTTGCAGGAGAATGCGTTACGAGACGCAGTGTAGCGAAAAGCTCATCCGCCTTTCGTTCCAGGGCCAAGCATACTGCTGCGATTTCACGAAAGATAAAGTCATCATAGAGGGTTTCCGGTACACTGATCAATTGTCCATTCAGCGTGGCCCGCAAAGGTGTGTTCTCCCTTTGAAGCTCTTGCCAATGAGATGCACAGCTTTGTACAAATACCGGTATCACAGGCTTTTGCATGGCAAGATACCGATGCCATTCTCCGGGAGTAACTTGCCCCCATCTGCTTTTCTGCACGATATTTCCCTTTTCGTCGGCTTCCCCTTCCGGCAACTTGACAATAGAAACCCGTTGACCATGCGCTTTCCACTGATTCAACTGCCCCATGAACCAATAGAGTCCACACATTTCATCAGGATGATTGCTGTACCAGATTCGAAGAGATTCTCCCACTGCGCGCGTTCCTGAACTGTTTTCAGATCTTCTTTTACCCTTTTAAACATTTTCTGAGCCGCCTGATGCCCCACGTCACTCGGAAAAATGCTGTATAAGTGTTCCAAAGTCTGCTTCCGCTTGATACCGGGCTGATTCTCCGAAATATCTCCAACGCTCAGCACCAAGTCAAATCCATAAAGTAGGCAGCTATATTTATGAATTTTGTTCACAAAACGGGAGATTTGGGAAAATAAATTCGGGTAATGGACATATTGACCTTTGCAGGATTTAAAGATAAAAAACAAAAGTTAAGTTAATATAGAAGGAAAAAGGGTATCTACCCTTTGGGTAGAATATGTAAATTAGCCGAAAAAAGTAATAAATTTTTATCATTAAGTTTGTCTAACCTTGGTTATCGGTCTCAAAAGGGTGGCTGAAGGAGGGGATTAGCATGGGTTTCACCCTCTTAGAATGGGGAATTCTACTTCTTTGTTTTGGAATGGTGTGCCATTGTGGAAGGAGTAAACCAAATATCCTGCCATCGTTACTCGCTGGGGCGGTTGCTTTAGACATTTCCATCGACTGGTTTCCACCTTTGGGACCACTTGGTTCACAGTCGATAAGTCTTGCCCGTCTCGTCACTGTTGGAATCCTCGGGTCTGCCCTCTGGCGACTTTGGTTAGAACCTCAGAAACGCCAAAAACTAAAGGTAATACTAAATTGTTTCCTGTCTCGATCCTTGTTAATTTACATTGCAGTTGGGGCCTTTAGCCTCTTTTACACTATTGATCTGGGAAAAACGGCGGTTGGAGTGGTTCGATTACTAATATTATTTTTGCTTTATCTCGGCACCTTTCTGCTTGCAGAACGTAACCAAGTCCTTCTTCCTTTTCAGGTCGTCCATTGGGTTGGGGTCGCTCTTGTACCACTTGCGCTTTATGAAGGAATGACGCGTCACTTTATCTGGCGAGAATATTTGGCTCAGGGAGAGATTGCTCGAGTTAATGCAACCTTTGTTGATCCAAATATTTTTGCCCGCTACCTCGTATTGGCTATCGTTGCAAATTTAGTTCTTCAATACTTTAACCGTGAAACAAAGAAGCATGTTGTGTATTTGGTTTCGCTTTTTTCATTGTTAGGAGCGTTAGCTATAACATTATCACGTAGTGGAGAATTAACTTTGGTTATCATCTTAGTTCTTATGATCCTGCTTATTCCACGTAAACAGATGATTCAGCCAATTGGACTAATAGGACTCATTGGGTCCGGTATTGTGGCAATGAGCCCGCTCGTCCGGCATCGTCTGCTTACCTTCATGGACGGGATGGGAGCTTTGGATCAACGAAAGTATTTGATAAAGGTTGCCTGGACTATGTTTACAGACCATCCTATGTTCGGGGTTGGCTTGGGTGTATTTGAAAAGATGTTTAAAACCCATTATATAAACATGAAGACAGTAATTCCGTATGTTGAAGGTGCAACTCTCTCCCATACGACCCTCCTAACGATTGCAGCAGAACTTGGCTTTATGGGTCTAACTGCACTGGCGTTGGTTTGGTTTGCTCTCATACGGATTCTTCGAAGCTTACGAAGACTTGATCAAAATGGAACTGAACGGTATCTCCTTGGAGTAGGGTACTTTATATGGATTGTGACTATTTTTATTAGTTCACAATCAGAAGGACGTTTTTTTGAGGATCCGGTACTCTGGATTAGCATGGCAATGATGCTTAGCTTGTTTAATTGCGAAGAATGTGGGTTATAGATACAAGGGAATAAGAAAGAGGTGTACGGAGATGTTCCTTTACGTATATAGGCCCGCTTACTGCGATTGGAATGCTTTTATTTGCCAGTATACCACCAGTTCTTTTAATCGTTTACATTCTGAAAGAGTTGATAAAAAAATAAGGATTTGTTCTTGTGAAGAATTACAGAAAACACCTATTGACTTTCCCTTGCAGTGGAGGGTTTATACTGCTTCCAAAGGAGGTGAGGTCATGTATAAAATCAGTGAGTTTTCTAAAATTACGAATTTAACGGTTAAGACCTTGAGGTATTACGATGAAGAGAATATCTTGAAGCCGTCTTACCGTGCCGAAAACGCTTATCGTTATTATGATGACAATGATTTTGAAAGAGCAAAGGTTGTAATTTTATTGCGTAATTTAGATTTTTCCATATCGGAAATTAGAGATATCATGGCCAATTGTGATTGTCATAATGATTTATCATATTATTTATCCGAGAAGCAAGAAATGATTGCTGAACAGATCAATAAAGGAAAAGAGCTCATTAATAAAATTGACCTTTACCTTCAGCCGAAAAAGATGGAGGTAAGTTGTATGAACTACAAAATTGAGCTTAAAGAATTCAATGCCCTGACAGTTGCAGCCATTCGATTTAAAGGGAAGTATAGCGATGTTGGAAAATACATAGGCGTGATCTATCAAGAGGCTAAAGGAAAAACTTCCGGTGAACCGTTTTGCTGCTATTACGATGACGAATTTAAGGAAGAGGCAGATATTGAACTTTGCGTTCCTACTAAAGGGATGGTGGCAGGAAAGAAGATTGATTCAAAACAGTTGCCCAAAATAAGAGCAATTTGCACCATGCATGTCGGGACTTATGAAACTTTGAATTTAGCTTACAAGGCTGTGCTAGATTATGCGAAGGAACATAGCCTTAATTGTATACTGCCTTCGAGAGAGATTTATCATAAAGGACCAGGTTTGGTTTTTAAAGGTAATCCCAATAAGTATGTTACAGAAATTGTGATCCCCATTGAGCAGGAGGGTTAAGATATGGCTGATAAATTTGATTACAAAAAAGAATATAAGGATTTGTATGTACCTAAACAAAAGCCCGTCCTTATTGACGTTCCGGCGATGAATTTTATTATGGTTGATGGTGCTGGGGACCCAAATACTTCTGTAGAATATCAGGAAGCCTTGGAAATTCTTTATGGTTTAAGCTTTGCCGTTAAGATGAGTAAGATGAGCGGAAAGCAACCTGCGGGATATTTCGAATATGTTGTACCGCCTCTGGAGGGACTGTGGTGGTTTAAGGATGATAGTTTTGACGGTACAAAGTTAATAGATAAATCTAAATTTCAATGGACCTCAATGATCCGTCAACCTGAATTTGTCACCCAAGAAGTTTTTGACTGGGCTGTTAGTGTGTTGAAACAGAAAAAGCCTAAGATCGATCCCACAAAAGCTCGTTTAGAATCTTTGACAGAGGGACTCTGTGTGCAAATGATGCATAACGGCCCCTATGATAGTGAGCCGGTTACTCTTGGGAAAATGGAACAATTCCTTTTGAGTAATGGCTATATATGCGCAATCTCCGAAACACTGCCTTCCGGTCAAATCCGGCGTCATCATGAAATTTATTTAAGCGACCCACGAAAGACGACACCCGAAACGTTAAAAACAGTATTAAGGCACCCAGTAAAAAAGGTCTAGATTTAAAAGACTTCTGATCACTTTTCAGGACAAAAGTTCATGGGTATTGCCGCAGTTTCCGTCACGAGTCGATATGCGCCTAAGCCTCATCCGACCTTCGTCTCACGGCAGCATTCTTTGGGGACGACCTATTGCGAAAACCTTATAGTTTGCCGTGAAGCGGTTCAGCAAAAGTTTAGAATTCTAAATAACACGCTGAAGTATTATTTGTGTTAGAATCCTCCATACTAAAAGAGAACCTTATAAGATTCATATGAAATTCATGGAATAGTTGCAAGTTGAGGTTCTTTAATGTGAAGGGGGTTAAACTATCAGTGTTTTTGAATACAATAAAATCCGATGAAGAAGAGGAATCTAAAGCTGGTGAGGCCACTACCGCGATTAAAGAGTTAGGGCAAACTGAGGTCCCTGAAGTATCCGAAAGGATTTTTTGCTTGCCGATTATTGGTCAGATTGAAGGCCATCAAATATTACCGGCTCAATCTAAAACGACCAAATATGAGCATATAATTCCCCAACTGCTGGCGGTTGAGCAAAACCCTAAAACAGAAGGAATTTTAGTTATATTAAATACGGCGGGTGGGGATGTAGAGGCTGGATTGGCGATTGCTGAAATGATTACCAGTTTAAGTAAACCTTCTGTTTCTCTAGTTCTTGGCGGTGGTCACAGTATTGGTATTCCCATTGCTGTTAGTTGTACCAAGAGTCTTATAGCTCCGACAGGTACAATGACGGTTCATCCGATACGCTACACAGGTTTAGTAATTAATGGTCATCAGCAGTTTGATTATTTGAGAAAAATGCAAGAACGAATTGATCAATTTATATATTCACATTCAAAAATTAGTAAAGAAAGATTAGAACAGTTGATGTTCCAAACCGGAGAGTTAGCTCAGGATATTGGAACAATCCTTATTGGGGAGGAAGCTGTTAAAGCGGGACTAATCCAAGCGGTTGGAGGTGTTCAGGAGGCATTTAATGAATTGAACAGTTTGATTGGCTCTTCTTAATTGATTATGTTACACTATAGATAAAAAGCGGCGAGAGCCGCTTTTTATACTGTCTGTAAGTATAATCTTCGGTTGTATAGTGCAAGAAGGGCTAATACCTACGAAGACAGTGTCTTCTGGTACCGGCCAAGTTTTCTTAATATGGGGAGAAGCGCAGGTTTAAAATGCAATTTCAATAAAAAAGGAAAACTTCATATCTATGTGGAATTTACACTAGTGCAAAAAATAGTAAACGTTTGGGGGACTAAGTGTGGCGAAAAAAAGAGGACGCCGCAAAGTAAATAAAAAGATTGATATGAGAGCTGGTACTATAGCAGAAACGATACGTAAAGAAGTCATTGGAGTTTGTATTGTTGGTATGGCTTGTTTAGGGATGGTCTCGCTCTACTCGCAGAGAAGCGGCGTCGTCGGTAAAGAAATAAGCCAACTATTGATTATGTTAGCTGGAGACGGAAAGATCGGAATTCCGATTATGTTAGGAATTTTGGGTATCGCTTACATGAATAAGCAAACTCCGCGCTTAGGTCCAAAAACTGGAGGGATGCTCCTTCTTTGGCTTGTTTTCTTGGGAATTCTTCACCTTCAATTACCGGGAATAGAGGCTTTTTCTCGCTCCGATATTATACATGAGGGACAACTTGGCCATGGAGGGGGCCTTATCGGTGCAGCTATCGTATTTTTATTAAAAGAAACCGTTGGGATTTTGGGAAGTTACGTGATTTTAATTATGTTGGCAATTATTGGGGCATTACTGATTACCAATCGTTCTCTGATAAAGGGAGTACGTGAGGTTAGTCAAGTGGGTAAAGAATCAGGTGTGTGGATGAAACAACACATTGAGGATTTCCGAGAGGCTCTAAATAATTCTGATAGCGGCAAAACTAATGAAATAAGTGAAGAAACGAAATCGGATCTTCGTTATAAAGATGCTAAACACTCTAAAAAATCCGCAATGTCAAAACCTGTCCTGGATCCGGATATTATTGAACGTCCTCTCGTCATTAAGACTCTGGATGATCCCCGTGAAAATCCCAGTGAGGACATGATCGAGGATATTGTATCTGAAACTCTTCCTAAGGGACAATTGGGTTTTGGTAAAGCCCCCGGTAGCGCATCTCCTAATGGCACATCTCCTTATGGTGCGTCTTCTCATGGAGCAGGTTCCAAAGGGACATCGGCTCAACCGGGAAAAGTGACCAGTACTCCTATTTCCCGGCAGACTCATGAAGACGGAAATTATCAACTTCCGCAAGTTTCGCTCCTGCATAAATCATTGAAAGTAAAAAATCCAAGATTAAATAAAGATTTGACGGATAATGTGCGAATACTTGAGGAAACCCTTGCTAGTTTTGGAGTTAAAGTTAAAGTGACTCAAGTCACTCAAGGACCTGCAATCACGCGCTACGAAGCACAGCCTGCGCCGGGGGTAAAAGTCAGCAAAATAACTAATTTAGCCGATGATATTGCTTTAAGTTTAGCTTCGGCAGACGTGCGCATTGAGGCACCGATTCCCGGCAAATCTGTTGTCGGAATAGAAGTGCCAAATAAGGAAATTGCTATGGTTCATTTTCGTGAAGTTCTGGAAACACCTGAATTCCAGGGCTCGAACAATAAGCTGATCTTATGTTTAGGCAAAGATATCACCGGGGCACCGGTGATAGCAGATTTGACTAAAATGCCCCATCTTCTAATTGCCGGGGCAACAGGTTCAGGTAAGTCTGTTTGTATTAATACCTTGATTCACAGCATTCTTTTCAAAGCTCGTCCTGATGAAGTGAAGTTTTTGCTGGTTGATCCGAAAATGGTGGAGCTGGCAAATTATAACGGCATTCCCCATTTGATAGCCCCAGTTGTCACTGATTCTCGCAAAGCGGCTGGAGCGCTGAAATGGATTGTGACGGAAATGGAGACTCGTTACGAGTTGTTTGCTGCATCAGGTGTGAGAGATATTGTTCGTTACAATTTTTTGCGTTCACAGGAAAAAACGGATGAACATCCGCCTCTGCCCTATGTTGTGGTTATCATTGATGAATTAGCCGATTTAATGATGGTTGCCCCGGGAGATGTCGAAGATGCTATTTGCCGTTTGGCTCAAATGGCACGAGCGGCAGGTATTCATTTAATCGTAGCGACTCAAAGACCCTCAGTTGATGTCATAACGGGACTCATTAAAGCCAATATCCCTTCGCGAATCGCCTTTTCTGTTTCTTCGCAAACAGATTCAAGAACAATCTTGGATTTGAATGGAGCGGAGAAACTTATGGGTCGCGGGGATATGTTATACTATCCAATGGGTGCCAGTAAACCCATACGGGTACAAGGGTGCTATCTTGGCGATAAAGAAGTTGAAAATGTGGTAGAATTCCTTCAAAATCAAGCGAAACCAGAATATCAGGAAATCCCTAATATGGACATCGGAAGTGTGTCCAAGGATGAAATGGAAGACGAACTGTTTTATCAGGCCGCTCAGCTTTTTATTGAAAGTGGTACCGCTTCAGTTTCTTTGCTGCAGCGCCGCTTACGGATTGGATATACTCGTGCTGCACGACTCATGGACCTTTTGGAAGATAAAGGTGTCGTTGGAGGATATGAAGGTTCGAAGCCACGGGAAGTTTTGCTGACAAGGGGACAATTTGAATTAAAGTATGGTCCATGGAATGATGAAGCTGCATTTTAGTTGCGAGTTGCAAAAAAATTTGTTAGGCTTTATGATAAGAAAGAAAATTACTTTTTTGTAAAGGAATATAAAGGAATACTTATGGTAAAAGAGATACATATTAACGAGCTAAAAACTCTAGATCATCCTGTTTTGATTGATGTACGCTCTGAAGGAGAATTTGGAGAAGCAACAATCCCTGGTTCAGTTAATATCCCTCTATTTAATAATCAAGAACGTGCTGAAATAGGAACAATTTATACTCAAGCATCGCCGAGTCTTGCTCGCGAAGCTGGGTTGGAAATCGTTAGCCCTAAATTACCTGATCTTGTCAAAAAGGTTGAGGAACTTTCTAAATCAGGTCCCTTAGTGCTTTTTTGTTGGCGAGGCGGCATGCGTAGTAAGTCACTTGCTACTGTCATAGAATTAATGGGTATCCCTGCTTATCGTTTACAAGGAGGTTTTAAAGCTTACCGTAATCAAGTGGTAGAATACTTTGATAATCCGCTTCCTGTTAAGGTCGTAGTACTTCGTGGCAACACAGGCGTCGGAAAAACAGAGCTTCTAGGAAAATTGCGTTCGGATGGGTATCCTGCCATTGATCTTGAACAATTAGCAAACAACCGGGGATCAGTTTTTGGTGCCTTGGGTTTAGGTGAACCGCCCTCTCAGAAGAAATTTGAGGGCTTATTGTATGAAGAATTAGAGTCATTAAAGGATTTTCCCTACGTCATTGTAGAATGTGAAAGCAAACGAATCGGCAGAGTATCCTTGCCAACATCTTTTTTCTCTGCCATGCAACAAGGCCTTCAAATACTGCAGTATGATAGTTTGCCAAATCGGGTTCAGCGTTTAATACGGGATTATACGGCAATCCCTAATGCTTGTGCAGAGATAGGGATTGCACTGGAACGGTTGGTGAAGACCCTAGGGCATGTTAAAGTTCAAGAATTACGTTCTCTTTTAGAAACGAATCGCTTGGAGACCTTTACTGAACTTCTTTTAATTGACTATTACGACAGGCTTTATGCTTATCCGAATCATCCAACCGCAGAGTATGAATATTTTATTGATTATAGCGAACCTACTAAAGCGTCAAGGGAGTTGGAACGCTATCTTGATGAAAAGATGGCCTACGCAGGCAGAGAGCCTGATGTACTTGGAATACGACATTCAGCAAAATAAGCCGGGCCTGTTGGGGGCTGTGACGACCTTAATGGGCATGTTGGATCTTAATATTTTGGCGGTCACCAGCATTGGTCAAACTCGGCGCGGGCTTCTTTTGGAGGCCCACTCGGATACTAAAATCCAGACTCTGCATGAGGCCTTGCTGGAAGTAGATGCTATCAAAATGACTGCCTTCCGGAGACCGACATTGTTAGATTGGATAGCCCTGCGCCATGGTAAACGCTTAGACATGGCTGAAATTAATCCGCCGACTTATCGCTTTGTACGCGAAGAATTAGGAGTGCTCGTTGGATTTTTAGGAGATACTTTACTTGAAGGCGGAAATAAAATCATTGGTATTCGAGGAATGCCGCGTGTGGGAAAAACAGAGGCGGCCATCGCTGCCTGCGTTTATGCTAACAAGCGTTGGACTTTATTATCTTCAACAATCATTCGGCAAACCTTACGCACAGAGTTATTACTCAACGAGTCAACAGACAGCGTCTTTCTGATCGATGGAATTACGAGTACGACGCGAGGAAACGATGCTCATTGGTCCCTAATCCAAAAGGTTTTGGAAATGCCAACTCCGAAAATTATCGAACACCCAGATGTTCTCTTAAGAGATGGGCGTTTGGATATTGACTTTGATTTTATCATTGAAATACGTCATCACGAAGATGACATAATTCGATGCGAGGATATTGCAATGAGTTTTTCTGCCTTCGATTTAAGCTAAAAATACAAGGGGGGGTAACCATGGCAGGAGAAGGTCAAATGCTCCGGGCCGCTCGTGAGGAGAAACAATGGAGCCTACGATTTACCGAAGACACCACCAAAATTCGCGTTCGTTATATTCAAGCACTTGAAGAAGAGAATTATGGGATACTTCCAGGAGCTACTTATGTTAAAGGATATTTACGTACCTACGCTAAGCACTTAGGTTTAAACCCGGATGAGATCATTCAACTCTATAACAGTAACCCTGAAGCCCGGGAAACTTTAAAGGTTTTAGAAACTCCCGACCATATTCCTTTAACGAGAAGACCAAATTGGGTCAGACCTTTTGTTGCAGGGATTATGGCTGTATTGGCTATCGGCATCGTCATCGGAGTTTCGGAATGGAGTCATAAAACACCCGTGAAGCCCTCGAATGCTGCCTATTCGGCTTCAGCGCTGCCAACGCCGCCTCCACAGACAGATAATTCAACACCAAAGCAGAATAAGACACCGAGCAATACTCCGGACCCTAGTCAGAATAATGCTCAGGATGCAACTCAAAGTTCTCCTCCTTCGGTTGCGGCGGCAACACAGGATGGTTTAACTGCTCAATTAGCGTTCACCCAGCCTTGTTGGGTTGTTGTTCAAGCCGATGGCCAGCCGGTATTTCAGGGAACTTTTGGCGCGGGAACCACTAGGGTCGTTAAAGGTACCAGCAAAATTGAACTTGTTACGATAGGAAATGCCGGAGGACTGACAGTAACTTTAAATGGAAAAGTGTTGCCGAGCCTCGGGAATTCGGGACAAGTTCTGCACAATGTTATCTATACGCCGGAAACTTTGAAAACACTATAGGATTGAGGGGAGAAGAAGGTTGGCTAAAGATTCTTCATTTGACGTTGTTTCTAAGGTGGATTTGCCTGAGGTTTCCAATGCAGTTCAGCAGGCCCAAAGAGAGCTGACTCAGAGATTTGATTTTAAGAACAGTAAATCATCGATTACCTTGGAAAACGATAAAATTATTTTAATCTCTGATGATGATTTTAAATTAAAGAATGTCGTCGATATTCTGGAGAGTAAGCTTGTTAAACGTGGGATTTCTCTAAGAGCGTTAGACTATGGAAAACCCCAAGCAGCTGCCGGTGATACTCTGCGACAAGAAGTGAAAATGGTACAAGGGATTGCTCAAGATAAGGCAAAGATGATCAATAAAGTTCTTAAAGACAGTAAAATTAAGGTGGTTAGCTCGATTCAAGGTGATGAACTCCGAGTATCCGGTAAAAATAAAGATGACCTGCAAGCGGCCATCGCACTTCTAAAAAAAGAGGACTTCGGAATCGAATTACAATTTATCAATTACAGATAGATAGAGATAGAGGGGGTGGCCCGTTCCGTTGGCCCCTCTTTTCTTTTTACTGCATTCAATGGAAGAGAGATGTGCTTAGACATAACTATAGTATCTGTTATAGCAGAAAGGTGAGAATATGCGTTTACGAAGTTTTTTACCGATAAATCGAACGGACATGGAAGCCCGGGGATGGGCCGAACTTGATTTCCTGTTAATTACAGGGGACGCTTATGTGGATCATCCGAGCTTTGGGATTGCAGTGATCGCCCGTGTTTTGGAGAATCAGGGTTTCCATGTAGGTATCTTGGCTCAGCCCGATTGGAAAGATCTTCAGGCGTTTAGGGTTATGGGTAAACCTCGTTTAGCTTGCATGGTTACCGGTGGAAATCTTGATTCTATGGTCAACCATTATACGGCCGCTAAAAAGAAACGTCATGAGGATGCCTATTCTCCGGGAGGGGAGGAGGGGCTTCGACCGGATCGTGCTACAATCGTCTATTCCAATAGAGTGCGGGAGGCACTTCCGGGAGTTCCGGTGATCATTGGTGGAATAGAAGCCTCTTTAAGGCGTTTTGCACACTATGATTATTGGAGTAATGAGGTTCGTCGCTCGATCCTTATTGACAGTCAAGCTGATATGCTGGTTTTCGGTATGGGAGAAAAACCGATTACTGAGGTGGCCAGGCGGCTCAAGGATGGAGAGTCGATCAGTCAAATCTCAGATGTAAGGGGAACAATGGTTCCTTACAGTCTCGAGGATAGTACAAATGATGTCATAGTCCTTCCTGGTTTTGAAGAGGTAGTGGCAGACAAGAAAAAATATGCCGAATCATTTTGGGTTCAATATAATCAACAGGACCCTTTTCGAGGCAAACCAATGCTGCAAGTTCATAACCGCAAAGCGGTCTTGCAAAATCGACCTTCACTTCCCTTGAGCCGACCTGAAATGGATGCCATTTATGCGTTACCTTTTGTGGGAACTTACCACCCGTCTTATGAAGAAAAGGGCGGGGTACCTGCGATTAAAGAAGTTGAGTTTAGTTTGACCAGCACCCGTGGGTGCTACGGAGCTTGTTCATTTTGCGCTTTAACATTTCATCAGGGACGGATTATTCAGAGCAGAAGCCCCGAATCAATTATTCAAGAGGCTGAGCAGATGACTTGGAACAGTCGTTTTAAAGGGTATATTCATGATGTTGGAGGGCCTACGGCTAATTTCCGCCGTCCGTCCTGTCAAAAACAATTGACTAAAGGGACGTGTTCCCATAGACAATGTTTATTTCCCAAGCCCTGTGAAAACCTTGAACATGATCATGAGGAATATTTGAGTTTATTACGGCGCTTGCGAAATTTGCCGAGAGTTAAAAAAGTGTTCGTGCGTTCAGGTATTCGTTATGATGCCGTATTGGCAGATAAAACAACCAAATTTATTCGTGAGCTATGCGAACATCATGTTTCCGGTCAATTAAAGGTGGCGCCGGAACATGTCAGTGATGAAGTGCTGCGCTACATGGGCAAACCGGGGAAAAAGGTTTATGAGAAATTCGTGCAGCGATTTAAAGAAGAAAATAAACAATTAGGGAAAAAACAATACCTTGTTCCTTATCTGATGTCATCTCATCCGGGCAGTACTTTGAAAGAAGCCATAGAATTGGCTGAATATGTGAGGGATATGGGTGTTAATCCTGAACAAGTCCAAGATTTTATCCCTACACCGGGAACTCTTTCTACCTGCATGTATTATACGGGTATTGATCCCCGCACGATGGAAAATGTATATGTGCCTCGCAGCATGCACGAAAAAGCCATGCAAAGGGCTTTAATTCAGTATAGAAACCCTAAGAATTATGAACTGGTTGAAGAAGCTTTGCGGCGATCCCATCGGGAAGATCTAATCGGCTACGGTCCCCAATGCCTCATACGGCCTCGTAAAGAAGCGGGTTCTGGCACCGGAAACTTGGAAAGGTCCGCTAAGAAAACCACGAGACGGTCAGGGATGAAGCCTAAGCAAAGCAAGGAGCTTGACCATAAGGCACATACAAATGAAAAACACTCGGCCAAAGGTCGGCAAAATGTAAGAGACCCTAAAAAGGACATTAAGCGTTAATAAAAAACTGAACATCGGGGCTTCAGATGGGGACTCTACTCCACCTGAAGTTCACGAAGAACCCACCCCCACTTATAGAAGTGGAAGTCTTAAAAACTAGATAAAGGCGGTGTGAGCAGGTATATGCCCACACCGCCTTTATCCCTTACTAAGGGGTTGTGCCAAAACTTATTGTCACACCATTGAATTTCCATTTCTGTTTGCAAATTATTAAATAAATTTCACTGGATTATTTCACCAAATTCATCGAGCAGAGTATCTTCCACCTCTTCAAGAGTGATACTGCCAAGTTCTTTTAAATATCCATCTTCAGACCATTTTACAAATCCCTCATAGGTGAGATTCGGTTCATTATAATAAAATTTTAAAAAGTCGAACCAGATGCCTTCTGATGATGGATTCGTTTCATAGCGTAAAAGAAAATATTCCGAGTCTTCAATAGTACTTTGAAAGAAAATGGCCTGACCAGGAACTACAAAGGCAACATGAGCATCTGCATATTCACGGCCTATAAATTGAAGGGTAAACGCTTCTGCTTGCATTTGTTGATAGGATTGTTGAATGGGCTGATTAGTATCGGGTTGATTCGATTTCCAAGTGTAAACAGCAATCGTAGAACAGTCTGCCTCCATTTGTTCAGCAATATCTTCAAGGCGTCTGGAGACTTCAGGCGGCAACGTAAATTCCGAACAGGATTTGGAACGACATTGATAGACAGGAACATTTTCTATGTATCCGACACCGTGAGCCAGGTCGATAGGGACTTTTCGGGTAGTTAAATACCCAGTATCCCCGCACCCACAGGTGTCTACCGGATTAATTGTTTGCTCAAACACGCTGTACACCTCTTCTTAAAGTAGATATGTTATGCCGGCAGAAGAATTTAGGGAGTAGTTTTTATCATATATTACCATACTATGAATCAAAGGTTAATATCCCCTTTGAAACCCGGCTAAGTAGAAGTCATAATGAATAACCAAGATAAGCATATTGTTAACATATCTAAGCGCAATTAAGCGTGATGAAAGGATAGTTCGCAGGCTTATAGGGAAAACTATCGGACTTAAACATGTTAACAAATATAAAAAGTTAACATTAAATTAACGTTCCGTTTGTTTTTACATTACAATGGTTTGCTATAATCAAAACAGTTCGAAGGGAATCTTAAGATTTTGGATATATTAAGATATATTCAAATAATAAAAAGGAGGAAACGTTAGTGATTCGTAAGTCTGGTAGAATTCTCACCGCAGTTTTAACAGGAGTTTTGGCGATTTCTTTAGTAGGGTGTGGCAGTCAAAATCAGTCTCAGGGTCAATCATCCACTTCCGGAACTCAACAAGCCGATCAAGCAGTCACTCTTACAGGTGCTGGAAGTACTTTCGTACAGCCTCTCTTGTTACAGCAAGTTGCTGAATATCAAAAAAGCCATTCGAATGTAACCATTAACTATCAAGGCGGTGGAAGCGGCTTCGGAATCCAACACTTATCTGATTCAACCATTGACTTTGGTGCAACAGATGCATTTATGACCGATGATCAGCTTAGCAAAGCTCAAGGCGGCAAAGTTCTTCAACTGCCGGTTGCTTTAGGAGCTGTAACACTCTCTTATAATGTTCCTGGAATTCCTGAACATATTAAAATCAGTCCTGAAAATTTAGCGAATATCTATTTCGGTAAAATTACAAACTGGAATGATCCCGCTCTTACTAAGGACAACCCGGATGTAAAATTCCCCGATTTAGCGATTATCCCAATCCACCGTTCTGAGGGAAGCGGAACGACTTCGATCTTCACACACTATCTAAGTGCTATTAGCCCGGATTGGAATACTAAAGTTGGCAGCGGTACTTCAGTCGATTGGCCGAATCCATCGGGAAAAGCTCTTGGTGCTAAAGGAAACCCAGGTGTTGCCGGTGCAGTAAAAAGCACTTCCGGGGCTATTGGTTATATTGAATTAGCGTATGCTTTACAAAACAAAATCCCCTATGCTTATATGCTTAACAAAGATGGCAAATGGGTCTTACCTTCCTTAGAAGGCGCTTCTGCCGACGCAGCTTCTTTCCAAATTCCTGACGATATGCGCGTGAATATTGTTAATGGACCTGGAGCCGCAGCTTACCCGATCTCCGGATTCTCATGGGCGCTTGTATATCAAAATCAAACGGATAAAGCTAAGGGAACTGCTTTAGTTAACTTCTTGAACTGGGCTTTACACGATGGACAAAAACTTGCTCCTACCCTTTCCTATGTACCATTGCCTGATAATTTGGTTGCACGTGAAACAGCAATGTTAAAAACTGTTACTTCCGGGGGACAACCTTTTTTGAAATAATCATAAACAGATGAATATTGTAAAGATAAGATTTAGACTACAAGAAAGAAGAGAAAAAGCTCAGCTAGACGCTGGGCTATTTCCTCTGTTTGATAAAATGAAGGAAGGATGCGGGCAGTGAGTAGAGATAATAATCGCTTATATGAATCCGTGGGAGACAAAACCCTGCGTTACATCACCTTGCTGATGGCAATCCTAGTTGTGGCTCTGATGATTTGGATAGGGTGGCAAATGTTCTCCTCTTCGCAGGAAAGCATCCATCACTTCGGTTGGGCCTTTATTACGGGCAGAGTGTGGGATCCCGTTCATCATACCTTTGGTGCCTTGCCTTTTATCTATGGAACGTTGGTGACCTCTATTGTGGCTATAGTCATAGCAGCTCCTATTGGTATCAGTGTGGCAATTTATTTAAATGAAATGGCACATTCGAAGGTACGAAAGGTAGTCGCTTTTTTAGTCGAACTTCTGGCGGCAATTCCGAGCGTTGTCTATGGATTATGGGGGATATTTGTACTTGCACCCGTACTAAGACAATCCGTTGAACCCTGGCTGACGAAATGGTTTGGCTTTATACCATGGTTTAAAGGTGCTCCTGTTGGTTTCGATATGTTTGGTGGGGGTATCATTTTAGCAATTATGATTTTGCCGACGATTTCTTCCATTTCTCGTGAAGTTATGGCGGCGGTGCCGACGGCTCATAGAGAAGCTGCCCTGGCTTTGGGCGCTACGAAATGGGAGATGATTAGAATATCGGTGCTATCCTATTCTAAGTCAGGAATCTTGGGAAGCATGATGCTTGGTTTAGGACGTGCCTTAGGTGAGACTATGGCAGTAACTATGGTCATCGGAAATATGCCTAAAATATCTTCGTCACTATTTTCATCGGCCTATTCAATGGCTGCCGTCATCGCTAATGAATTTACGGAAGCGACCTACAGCTTATATCTAAGTGCTTGTATTGAGATCGGACTTATTCTCTTCGCCATAACGCTTCTCCTGAATATACTTGCTCGTCTCTTAGTATGGTCAGTCGCTCGTGGACCGAAAGGAGGCCATCTGGTATGATAAATGCTAGGCGAAATATTGTTAATAAAATAATGCTGGGAATCTTTACAGCGGCGACTCTTTTGGCGATCATTCCGTTATTCGCCTTATTTGGTTATGTTGTCAAAAATGGGATTACTTCTTTAAATCTTGATTTCTTTATCAAATTGCCTGCACTCATGGGAATGACAGGCGGGGGTATGGCGAATGCCATTGTAGGAACCCTGATTCTGATTGCTATAGCGAGTATTATTGGGATTCCTATAGGAATTCTGATTGCCATTTATTTGACAGAATATGATCGTTATAGTTGGCTGAGCACCGCAGTACGTTTTACCACGGATGTTTTAACCGGGATTCCCTCGATTATTATTGGGATTGTTGTCAGTATGGCAATTGTCTCAAAGACCAAACATTTCTCGGCCTTTTCCGGAGGGGTTTCCTTAGCCATTATTATGATCCCAATGGTCATCCGCTCCAGCGAAGAGATGCTGAAATTAGTACCTCACGCCATCCGTGAGGCGGGTTATGCCCTAGGTATTTCCCAACGGAGGATCATTCTCAATATTGTTTTACCAACCGCGGCTAAAGGAATTGTTACGGGCGCAATGCTGGCGGTGGCTCGTGTTTCAGGAGAGACCGCACCACTGCTTTTTACGGCTTTAGGCAATCAATATTGGACCCATTCATTGTTTAAGGAGCCTATTGCTTCATTACCGGTTCAAATTTATACGTATGCCACATCACCCTATGATGAGTGGCACAGACAAGCTTGGGCAGGAGCATTAGTCTTAATTACGATTATCCTTATTTTGAATTTATTTGCACGTTTTGCCTTTCGATCGCGAAGCAACTAGGAGGGGTTAGAATTGGGTCAGAGTTTAAGTGTTCGGCAACTTGAAGCTTGGTATGGTACAAATCAAACTCTTAAAGGGATTAACATGGAAATTGCGGCGAATCAGGTTACAGCTATTATCGGACCGTCGGGCTGCGGTAAATCGACGTTTGTAAGATGTATTAATCGTATGCACGACACGCTGCCAGGTTCCAGAGTTAAAGGCGATATTATTCTGGATGGAGAGAGTATTTATGCTCAAGATCCGGTTTCCTTGCGTAAAACAGTGGGGATGGTTTTCCAAAAACCTAATCCCTTTCCATCCATGAGCATCTTTGAAAATGTTGTGGCAGGCGTAAAACTCAATGGGATGCGGAATAAACAGAACTTGCAAGCTATTGCTGAAAAGAGCTTGCGTATGGCTGCTTTATGGGATGAAGTGAAAGACCGACTCAATTATTCCGGAATGAGTTTGTCAGGTGGTCAGCAACAGCGTCTTTGTATCGCCAGGGCGTTAGCCGTAGAACCGTCAGTCTTGCTCATGGACGAACCGGCTTCAGCGCTGGATCCTATTGCAACGATGCGCATTGAAGAATTAGTTGTTCAACTTAAATCTGAGTATACTATTGTCATAGTGACGCATAATATGCAGCAGGCCGCTCGTATAGCAGATACAACCGCATTTTTTCTTAACGGAGAACTCATTGAGCATGGCCCAACGTCGGATATATTTACAAATCCACGTGACAAACGAACTGAAGATTACATTACGGGACGTTTCGGATGATGAGGGAGGAACTTAAATGCGTCATTCACTGAATGAAGGTCAGCAGATTTTGACTACCTTACTTAAAAAAATGGGTGAGGAAGTCTCAAGAATTTTACAAGGAAGTATGAAAGCTTTATATTCTCTCGACCGAGAGAAAGCGGAATTTTGGATCGCAGAAGATCAGAAAGTCAATGATTACGAACGTCAGGTGGATGATGAGTGTGTTCTCCTGATTGCAACTCAGCAGCCCGTGGCTAAGGATTTACGAAAAATTATTTCAGCGATGAAAATATCGACAGATCTTGAACGAATAGCGGACTTAGCCATTGATATCGCTAAAGTTGTGCGGAGAATCGAAGGACCTTTATGCAAACCGCTCATTGACATTCCTCGCATGGCCGATGAGGCTATGAAGATGATGCGTCAAGGTTTGGAAGCCTACAGTAATGAAGATATGGTCCTAGCCCAAAACTTATCGGAACTTGATGACGCAGTTGATCATCTTTATAAGCAAGTAGTGCGGGATTTATTAGTTATTATGACTCAGGAGAGTGACAATTTAGATCAAGCCATGCACTTGACGTTTGTTGCTCGTTACTTAGAAAGAATAGCCGATCATGCTACAAACATTGGCGAAAATGTTATTTATATTGCGACCGGTGAGCGGAAAGACTTGAATAAATAATAATTAGGGATCGTGTGAAGGGGCATTAGTTTAATTTGTGACTAATGTCCTTTTCTTTATTTTGTAATGTCACAAGTTATATGGATAATATCTTTTGACCTTGTTGAAGTGTTGGTTTATACTAAGATAGGTAAAACAGTGATTTGAGGTGTAACCTTGACGAAGAAAGTGGCAGTTGTTACTTTAGGTTGTCCTAAAAATCAAGTGGATAGTGAAATTATGGCTGGTTTTCTAGCCCAAAACTATGCACTGACAGAAGAACCTGAAGCAGCAGATATTATAGTAGTGAATACATGTACTTTTATTGATTCGGCTAAGGAAGAGTCTATAGAAACGATCTTTGAAATGGCCGGCTATAAGCAATCAGCAAAATGCAAAACGTTAATTGCCGCCGGTTGCTTAGCTCAACGCTATGGTCCTGAATTAATGCAGGAAATTCCGGAGCTTGATGGTGTTATAGGGACAGGTAATGTGGATGAAATCACGACGATAGTTCAAGCTGCCGGAGAAAAACGAACAAATTTAATAAAAATTGGGCCCCCTAATTTCCTTCACCATGAATTAATGCCAAGAAAGCGTTCAACTCCCAATTATTTAGCCTATGTTAAAGTGGCTGAAGGCTGTGACAATTTTTGTACGTATTGTGTGATTCCCCATGTGCGCGGACATTTTCGCAGTCGTCCCCAAGAATCGGTGATTCGTGAGGTTCGGGAGATGGCAGCTCAGGGTGTTAAGGAAATTATGGTTATGGCCCAGGATACCACACGATATGGACAAGACTTAGAGGGGAAATTAGTTTTGCCGCAGCTGCTTCGCCAACTTGCGCAGATCGAAGGAATTGAGTGGATCCGGTTAATGTATTGTTACCCTGAACGTTTTACAGATGAACTCATCGAAACCATGCGTCAGGAACCAAAGATATGCAAATACATTGATTTGCCGCTGCAGCACGCTGATAATAAAATTCTTCGAGAAATGAATCGCCAAGGAACCATTGAACGGGCCGAAGCATTAATAAAAAAGTTACGATCGGCTATGCCGGAACTTACTCTTCGCACTACGATGATTACAGGATTTCCGGGAGAGACGGAGCAAGAATTTAAAGCTCTGGTTGAATTTGTTCAGCGAGTACAGTTTGACCGCCTTGGAGTTTTTGCTTATTCCCAGGAAGAAAATACGCCTGCCGGGCAAAGAGAGGATCAAATACCTCTGGAAGAACGCGAGCGACGAAGGGATCATCTTATGCAGATTCAGCAAGAAATATCCCGGCAAAGGCAGCAACGCTGGGTAAACCAAATGATAACAGTGCTGCTGGAACAGGAACTTCCTGACGGACGCTGGATCGGGCGAACAGAAGGAGATGCTCCGGAAATTGATGGCCAGGTATATATTAACAAAACGAGTGCGAAAATCTCACTTCAGGTAGGGGACATGATTAAAGTACGTATCCTTGAGGCGGATAGTTACGATTTAATAGGAGAGGTTGCTTCGTGAATTTACCCAATCGTTTAACATTAGCGCGCATTATTTTAATACCTGTGTTCATGGCCTTTCTGCTGCTCCAAGTTCCCAAAGGTCATACACTTTTTCCTCATCAAGAAATAGTAGCGGCGATCATTTTTATATTAGCCTCTGCCACAGACGGCTTGGACGGTTATATAGCCCGTAAGCGTCATCAGGTAACGAATCTTGGTAAATTTATGGATCCGTTGGCAGATAAACTTTTGGTTTCCGCTGCGTTGGTTTCTTTGGTTGAGCTTGGTGAAGTAAATGCTTGGATTGCTTGGATTGTTTTAGCCAGAGAGTTTGCGGTTACTGGACTGCGTGCCATTGCCGCAGTGGATAGGGTTGTGATTAGTGCAAGCAAGCTGGGGAAAATAAAAACAATCACTCAAGTCGTTGCGATTTCTGCTATACTACTCAACGACTGGCCGCTTTCACTTATAGGCCTGCATATTGGGCAGCCTCTGCTGTATGTAGCCGTATTTTTTACAATTATTTCGGGGCTTGATTATATGCTGAAGTCCCGGAAATTGTTACATAAGTGATCTAATTGGTATTGATTATATTAAAGATAAAAAAAGGGAGAGCTTTCCAATCCAGAAAGCTCTCCCTTAGTTAGCATTTGAGATTTTTAACACGAATTACCTAACTAGGAAAAATCTTTAATTTCTATATGATATACTGCATGCTATAATGTCGATATAGCAAATAGTATTGCATATGGAGGACGATGCGTATATGACGAAACGGCGCGTATTAATTATCAGCTTTGTTGCAGTTATAATATTCGGTTTATTAATAGGTGGAAAAATTCTTTACCAGAAGCAATGGATAGATTCATCAATCCTTACACAAAGTCAAAAAATATCCGGTATTGTTTCAGTAAAAACAGTTCAGGGTGATGGTCAAGCAGAATTAGATGTTACGACCCAACACATAGCAAATTTGCGTCAAGTAAGTTTGTCTTTGGAAACTATAGTGGGTAAAGAACCTATTCGATATTTAGATCATAGGAATGCTTCCCTGACAACATTATTTGACCAAATGCAGTTCCCAATTCAAGAGGGAATTACGCGTGGCAATTTTACCGAGATGCAGCAAAGCATTCAAACGATGGCTAAAAAGGCCGGCGTTCAAGTTCAGCTGCAAATGGACAGTGATAATATTTATGTTCTATTGGAACAAGGAAAGGCTCAATTAATTGAAGTGGTTGAACGGCATGATCAAGGGCAGTTTCTGCCAAGTAAGGAGTTAAGTTAATACTCGCTGATGGCATTGGATAACAATCACTTTATCAAGCAATTTCTTTATAAGGAGGGGACCACGTGAAACGAGATATCCTTATTGGTTTAGCATTAGGTGTTTTTGCCTTTCTGCTGGTTATGGGTTATAATGTTTTGCCCATTGCCTTATTGTGTATAGGAGCGTATTTTTTATGGACGCTTGGGATTTCCCGTCAAGTATTAAAAACGGGAAGTGGTGAATCGATTACCTCAACGATGGTTAATTTTGAGGACATTGGCGGGCAAGCAATTGCTAAAAAGGAACTTCAAGAGGCCTTGGATTTTCTGCGTTACTCAGATCGGATGAAGGCTTTAGGAATTCGTCCGTTAAAGGGTATTTTATTATCAGGCCCGACGGGGACGGGAAAAACGCTGCTTGCGAAGGCAGCGGCTAAATATACAGATTCATCATTTTTATCTGTTTCCGGCAGCGAGTTTGTGGAAATGTACGCAGGTGTCGGTGCGGAGAGGGTACGAAGTTTATTCCGTCGGGCGAGGGAAATGGTTAAAAAAGAAAGGAAATCCAGCGCCATTATTTTTATCGACGAAATGGATATTCTGGGAGCAAAACGAGGGAGCAATGTTTCTCATCACGAATATGACCAAACTCTTAATCAATTGCTCATTGAGATGGATGGTCTGAAGACGGAACTAGGCCCGCATATTTTGGTGATGGCAGCAACGAATCGCCCGGAAGCCTTAGATCCGGCAATACTTCGACCGGGACGTTTTGATCGGCAGGTTAAAGTTGATCTACCCGACAAGGAGGGAAGAGTTGCGATTCTGGAGATCCATACCAAAAACAAACCCTTGGCTCCTGATGTGGATTTGGAAGCGATTGCTCATGAAACTTTTGGTTTTTCAGGCGCGCATTTAGAGAGCGTAACGAATGAGGCTGCAATTTTTGCCTTGCGGGATCAGGCAAAAGAGATTACAGCGCGGCATTTCCATGAAGCCGTTGAAAAGGTCATGCTTGGCGAGAAGTTAGATCGAAAGCCAACTGCAGAAGAACTGCAACGTATTGCCATTCACGAAAGCGGACATGCCATGCTGGCAGAAACTGTACGACCGAACTCAGTTTCTCAAGTCTCAATTCGTTCTAGAGGAAACGCTTTAGGATATGTTCGTCATTATCCGAAAGATGATTTATATCTTTATACACAAGCTATGTTAGAAGAGCAAATTATGGTTGCCTTAGCAGGGGCTTTAGCTGAAGAAGAAAGTCTGGGAAATCGCAGTACAGGTGCTGCCGGCGATTACGAGCAAGCCTTGAATCTTGTGGAAAAAATGCTTCAAGCAGGTATGTCTCCATTAGGAGTGACCGATGTTTCATTATTAAGTGCCGAACAACGGCAACCTGTTACAAAAGATATCCTTGCTGAGCTAGAAAACCGTACCAAGCAGATTATTCAGCAAAACAAAGAGGTCTTATTGCATTTAGCCGAGATTCTGCAGGAAGAGGAAAGTCTAAGCGGGGATACTTTGAGAACTTATATACAAAATGTTGCTTAACTCTGAACCTCTCCGAGGTTCTTTTTTTTTTACTTTTCATCTCAGCACCAGATAAGTTTTTCTATCGTATGAAGGATAACATAATGTAAGGTGAGAAATAACTAAGCAAGCAAGACAAAGCGCGTATATTTGCGTTGATATAGGGAGAGTGATAAAATAATATGAAAGCTGAAATTGTAGCTACTGGGACAGAGTTGTTACTTGGAGAAACTCTAAATACAAGTGCTCACTACTTAACAGGAAAACTTTCCTCTTTAGGCATCGAGGTAGACTATCACACGACGGTTGGAGATAATTCTTTGCGTTTAGAACAAGTTTTACGTCAGGCAATGGATCGTTCAGATCTTTTAGTCACAACCGGCGGACTGGGACCGACGGCGGATGACTTGACAAAGGAACTTGTTGCTAAGGTCTTGAATTTGCAAATGGAGCTGGACCAAAGGAGTTTAAACAACATTAAAGAGTTCTTTGGTCGGCGGAAAGCTCCCATGCCTTCTAGTAATGAGAAACAAGCCTATTTCCCCAAAGGCTCAAAGATATTGCCCAATCCTATCGGTACAGCGCCTGGAGCAATTATTGAAAACGGCGGAAAGACAGTCATTATATTGCCGGGACCACCTTTTGAAATGCAGCCCATGTTTGAAAATTATGCTTTGCCCGAAATACAACGTATTATTGGACCCAATTCCGAGCGAATGAACGAACGTGTTTTGAAAGTTTTTGGTATTGGTGAATCTGCTCTTGAGGAAGTTCTGGGAGATCTGATGCATCTTCCCGACCTATCTATGGCTTTATTAGCTAAGCGTGCGGAAATGCATATTCGTTTAGTTGCAAGAGGAACGGTGGCAGCCTCAGAGAAGGTACTGGATGCTTTAGATAAAACTGAGACCGAAATTAAAAGGCGTCTTGGGGACAAAGTATTTGGCCGTGATCAGGAGACGATGATAGGGATCGTAGGGCAAATTTTAAAAGAGAATCATTTGACTGTTTCTACGGCCGAGTCTTGCACCGGAGGCTTACTCGGTGCGGCCTTAACACAAGAACCAGGCAGTTCGGAGTTCTACCTGGGAGGAGTGGTTAGCTATTCAAATTCCTTAAAACAACAGCTTCTAGGGGTCAATGAAAAAACTCTCGGGCTGTTTGGGGCAGTTAGCGAAGAAGTCGCCAAAGAAATGGCCGAAGGAATTCGGACGAGATCGGGATCGGATTTTGCCGTCTCAACCACCGGTATTGCCGGTCCGGGTGGAGGCAGTGACCTGAAACCCGTGGGGTTGGTTTATATTGGATTTGCTTCGACGGAGAAAGTTTATGCTCAAAAGTTTCAGTTTTATGGAGAAAGAGAGTCAGTTCGGCAATTGACCGTTCAGGCCGCTCTTAATGGGATAAGACAGTATATGTTGAACAAGGAAAGGGGATTACACATAGGTGATGGTTGAACGTTTACAATCTTTCGGGGATATTCAGTTAAGCAAGCAAATAGTCCAAGGTTTGTCTGAAATGGGATTTGAGGAACCTTCTCCAATTCAGCAACAGGCAATTCCGGTAGCTCTTGAAGATACGGATATTATTGGGCAGGCACAGACAGGAACGGGGAAGACGGCGGCTTTTGGGATTCCCATCGCTGAAAAGGTCAATGCGAAATTCCAAGCCGTCCAAGCACTCATTGTAACTCCAACGCGCGAATTGGCTATTCAGGTTGCGCAGGAAATATCTAAAATCGGTAAATATAAACACGTAAAACCGTTGCCTATCTATGGCGGCCAGCCGATAGACCGTCAAATTCGTGCCTTGCGTATGGGCTACCAAGTTGTTGTCGGAACCCCCGGAAGGTTGTTAGATCACTTAAATAGGGGCACACTGCGCTTGCAGCATGTCAAGATGATGGTTTTGGATGAAGCGGATGAAATGCTGGATATGGGATTTGTCGATGATATTGAGAGCCTTCTCAAAGCTGTTCCCGAGGAAGGCCGTCAGGTTATGCTTTTTTCAGCGACAATGCCGCAGGCGATTCGCAAGTTAGCACAGACCTATATGAAAAATCCTCAATCTGTGACAGTTAGCAGGGATGAATTAACAGTTCCTCTCATTGAACAGGTTTTTTATGAGACGAGGGAAAGCAAAAAAGTGGATGCTTTATGTCGTATCATCGATATGGAGGATATCGGTCAAGGGATTACTTTTTGCCGCACAAAACGAGGAGTCGATGAACTTGTCGTCGCCTTGGAAGCGCGGGGGTATTTTGCGGATGCCCTGCACGGGGATTTGAGCCAGCAGCAGAGAGACAGGGTTATGAAGCGCTTCCGTGATGGAAAAACAGAAATGTTAGTTGCTACTGATGTAGCAGCCAGAGGAATCGACATCAGTAATTTGACCCATGTCATTAACTTTGACATTCCCCAAGATCCCGTATCCTATGTACACAGAATAGGAAGAACAGGGCGTATTGGCCGACGAGGACTGGCAATAACCTTGATTTCTCCTAAAGAATATCGTCAACTTCGTTTGATTGAAAATTTAATTAAGACTAGGATACGACGCCGAGAACTTCCTTCCTTAGCAGATATTAGCGAACGTCAAGCGGAAAATCTAAAAAATCAACTGATTAAATTAATTCAGAACGATCGCTTAGGAAATTATCGGGCTATCGTCGGAGATTTGCTGGAAGAATACGATTCAACGGATGTTGCGGCGGCTGCTCTAAAGTTTGCAGTTGAGGGAGCTGATTCAGAAGAGCGAATTGACGATAACGACCCGGATGTTAATCACTTTGGCAACACCGGAGCAGCGCCGGGGATGGTTCGTTTCTTTATGAATATAGGAAGAGTTCAGCAAATTCGCCCTCAGGACATCATACGCTGGATTGCAGAAGAAAGCGGAATTCCCGGAAATATCATTGGGATGATAAATATCTATGATAAATTTACGTTTGTTGAGGTTCCTGAAGAATACGCTTCGAGGGTCTTAAGCTGTATGCATCAAGCAATGATTAAGGGCCGAAGAGTCAGTGTCGAACCGGCGAAAGCCCGCGAAAACTCCTGATTGCAAGTTAAATATCGATGATAATGAAGAAGCTAGTCTCTAAGGATTAGCTTTTTTCCTTTTCTATACTAGCCGGAAGGTATAACCCTCGGTTAATTACTTTCCGGAAGCATAAGTGCAACTAACGGTTTCTGCTTCGCAAGCTCAGCACAAACCGAGTTTTCTATATGTCCTTAAGATCGTTTTTGATATATAATGTTGATGGTAGTTGTCCATCTCTATAATGTTAAACGAATTGACAGGGATGGAGCCTGCCTCTATAATGATAATCGAACAGATGTTTTGCGGATAACGAAAATTTGTTTTAACCGATTGAGGAGGTTGGAAGATGGCCGAAACAAATAAGCTCAAGGCACTGGATGTTGCCTTAGCACAAATTGAAAAACAGTTTGGCAAAGGTTCCATTATGAAACTGGGAGAATCTGCGACGATGTCAATTGATGTTATTCCTACAGGTTCTCTAGCTTTAGATTTAGCCTTAGGTGTTGGCGGGGTGCCGCGGGGCAGGATTATTGAAATATATGGACCTGAGTCTTCCGGGAAAACGACAGTCGCCCTCCATATTATTGCCGAGGCCCAAAAACTTGGCGGAGTAGCAGCATTTATTGATGCTGAACATGCGTTAGACCCTGTTTATGCTAAAGCTCTGGGCGTTAATCTTGAAGACTTATTGGTTTCTCAGCCTGATACCGGAGAACAAGGCTTAGAAATTTGTGAGGCCTTAGTGCGCAGTGCTGCCGTCGATGTAATTGTTCTTGATTCAGTGGCTGCCCTAGTGCCTCGTGCTGAGATTGAAGGGGAGATGGGCGACAATCATGTTGGACTGCATGCCCGTTTAATGTCCCAGGCCTTGCGTAAGCTGACCGGATCAATCAGCAAGAGTAATACTTGTGTTGTTTTTATTAATCAAATTCGTGAAAAAATTGGTGTGATGTTTGGCAGTCCGGAAACGACAACAGGGGGACGGGCTCTTAAATTCTACGCCACCATCCGAATTGATATTCGTCGTCAAGAAGCCCTTAAGCAAGGGCAAGAAATAATTGGCAATAAAACCCGGATTAAAGTTGTTAAGAATAAAGTGGCTCCGCCTTTTAAATCTGCCGAATTTGACATTATGTATGGTGAAGGAATTTCTAAAGAAGGAAGTATTGTCGATATAGGAACTGAGATGGAAATCATCACAAAATCGGGGGCTTGGTACTCATACAATGGAGAACGCTTAGGGCAGGGACGTGAAAATGTTAAGGAATACCTGAAGCAACACCCCGATATGGCTCTGAAACTTGAAGAGCTGATTCGTTCCAATATGAATGCGGTCCCCTCCGCGCCCATAGAAGATGGTTCCTTTGACGAAGAATAAACCTAAGAAAAGCGCATGGGAAGCGGCACTCGATAGTTTGTCCAGAAGAGCCTTGACAAACTGCGAATTGGAAACACGCCTTACGGAAAAGGGATATGAAAACCAAGAAATTGAGAAAGTCATTGCCAAATTGACAGATTACGGTTACCTCAATGACCAAGAACTTGCCCTAAACTATTCTAAGAGTCGTCTTAAACGATATTCGCGCCGCCGCGTCATCTCTGACATGAAAAACCGCGGAATTGCAGGCACTTTAATTGAGCAAGTCTTACAGGAAGTATACTCCGGTGATGAGGAATCAAAACTCTGTTTAGCTTTGGCTCAAAGATGGTGGGCACAAGAGGAACAACGCTGGGAAGAAAAGACGTCTAAAGATCCGGACAAAAAGTCCCCGCCGGTTGAATTATGGGTACGGCAAAGAGTAGCTAGGAAACTTTTACAGCGAGGGTATCCTTCAGAGATGGTAAGAAATGTTATCATGGAAATGCGAATAGAATCGTCTCATTTAGGACAAGCTTGACAATAATAGCAAATGATATTAAAATCTTAGCAGAGACCTGTCTCTGTTAAGATTTAACCTTTATGGTTTTCTTATAGATTTCGTGGTAGTCATTCTTAATATTGTTTTTTGACTAACGAGAGTTGTAGGAAGCGGGGGAAGTCTGGAAAACTCCCGTATTAAAGGTTGCTTAAGAGACTGGTTTGAAGCCAGTTTTTTTTATTTAATTGTTAAATTTTGAATTTTTACAAACAAGGAGGTGTAAATGTTGCTTGAAATAGTTATTACAGGTTTGATTGCCATAATAGTTGGCTTAGGTTTAGGAGCCTTAGTTGGCTGGCATATTCGCAGAAATACTGCCGAAAAAGTTATTGGTACCGCTGAAGAAGAGGCAAAACGTATTGTTGAAAATGCACTTTCGACTGCAGAAAGCAAAAAACGAGAATCAATTATTGCTGCCAAAGAAGAAGCTATGCATATTCACAATGAGGTGGAAAAAGAAACTCGCGAGCGTCGGAATGAACTCCAGCGCTTGGAACGACGATTATTGCAAAAAGAAGAGAGTTTAGACCGTAAAATTGAGTCTATCGAACGAAAAGAAGAAAATATGCATCGCCGGGAAAGTGAAGTTGATTCCCTCAAAGAAGAGCTGAATTTACTTGTGGAAAAAGAGCAAGCTGAGTTAGAGCGCTTATCAGGGATGACTTCGGAAGAAGCTAAGCAGCTTCTTCTCAAAAGAGTTGAAGAAGAGGTTCGCTATGAATCAGCGATCATGATTAAGGAAATTGAGACTCGCGCCAAAGAGGAAGCAGAAAAGAGGGCTAAAAACGTCATTTCTCTGGCTATTCAGCGGTGTGCCGCTGATCATGTGGCTGAGACTACAGTATCAGTCGTAGCATTACCGAGTGATGAAATGAAAGGGCGAATCATTGGACGTGAGGGACGCAATATTCGAACATTGGAGACATTAACCGGAATCGATCTTATTATTGATGATACACCTGAGGCGGTTATTCTGTCTGGTTTTGATCCCATTCGCCGTGAGGTAGCACGTATTGCTCTGGAGAAATTAATTGCTGATGGCCGCATCCATCCTGCTCGTATTGAAGAGATGGTTGAAAAGGCTCAAAAAGAAGTGGAACAGAAAATACGTGAAGAAGGAGAGCAAGCTACCTTTGAGACTGGGGTTCATGGGTTGCATCCGGAATTGGTACGATTACTTGGCCGATTGAAATTCCGTACCAGTTATGGTCAAAATGTGTTAAAGCATTCCACTGAAGTTTCTCATCTGGCGGGACTTATGGCTGCCGAATTAGGGATAGACATTCAATTAGCAAAACGCGCGGGACTTCTGCATGATATCGGTAAAGCAGTGGATCATGATTTAGAAGGAACCCACGTTCAAATCGGTGTTGACCTTGCTAGAAAATATAAAGAATCCAGCGATGTTATCCATGCTATTGAAGCTCATCATAATGATGTAGAAGCCAAAAGTTTAGTTGCTGTATTAGTGGCAGCGGCTGATGCAGTTTCGGCTGCTCGCCCTGGTGCTCGACGTGAGACTTTAGAAACGTATATTAAACGCCTGCAAAAACTTGAGGAGATTGCCGAGAGTTTTGAGGGAGTGGAAAAATGCTTTGCTATTCAAGCTGGTCGGGAAGTTCGAATTATTGTCAAACCCGACAAGATTGATGATGTTCTGGCACCACGTGTTGCACGTGAGATCAGTAAGCGAATTGAAGAAGAACTTGAGTATCCGGGACAAATTAAAGTTGTAGTGATTCGCGAGACAAGGGCCGTTGATTTTGCTAAGTAAAACGTTTAATTCTGATCAGGCGTCTAGATAGACGCCTGATTTTTTTTTATATTATCAGAAAGTACAACTTTTGGTTAAATACTGCAAGAAGAGCTCATTCGTGCGAAGACTGTGTCTTCGTCTTCTGGCATAAGTGCAACTAACCTGCCGCTTTCGCCGGAGGCATAGCGCCGGCTAAGTTTTCTTCACTATCAGCCCCCCATGTTAATACGCAGCACTGGTGGATGATGGAAAACAGGCGTTCACTCAGCACTCCGAGGCTCGCCCACTTGCTTGCGCGTGAGCTGTCTTCAGCGGGCAAGTATTCTTTGGGGATAGCAGACTCCAGCAGTGTGGATTAACCGAGTGTCCCCGAAGCCAAAGACGGCGAGAAGAGAATTACGAATGTTGCAGGAGTTTGGTTTCTTATGACGAATAATTCTCATGATAGGTCAGAGCAACAGAGAGGATTGACAAGGGTGCCGAATAATATTCCGAGAGATATAAAATATGTTACAGATGGAGTCGATTTACTAACTTCAATTTTAACGAGATATCCTGAATTAGGAGCTGTACATTATTGGTGTGAGCGGCAGGCTCTTAAGTTTACGTTTATGTTTAAGCAAGCCATTGATGTTGAATCAATTCAGGGAATTCTACGCCCTGCTTTAGAGTTCTATCATCATTTAGAACGACGAAAAATCCGTGTTTTTGACATAAGCTGCCGAAGTGAGGAAAATATTGGCGTTTTACATGTAGTTCGCGATATTGAAAGCGTGAGTCAAAGGGAAGTTGGACTAATGATTGAGTTGTTAAGGCGAAACTATATAGAAGAGATGATATATGATGAGCCTTATTTACCGGAAGAGGAATTAGAAGTTCAAGAGGAAGTAATTAACCAAATGCTCACTTCGCTTAAACACATGGACCTTGATAAGAATGTTATAGCTTTGAGAGATGAGGGACGTGTCTTAGTATTTAATAATTAACGGCTCAAAACTTTCGCATTCATCCAATCGTGAGACTCCTGCTTCTATAAGTGGGAGTGACCCCGTTCTCTAAGAATAATAACGGCATTTCAGGGGAGTTTAATTGAGGAGAAAAAGGGAAAAAGTATTAGAGTATATAATAAAGACATTTAGATAGGTTTGAAGTGGGGGGAACGCTTTGCGTATACTTTTTGTTGGGGATATAGTCGGTAAACCAGGTAGGGAAGCGATTAAAAGGTTTTTAAAACCGCTTCAGCTTGAATATAATATAGATGTAACAATAGCTAATGCAGAAAATGCTGCATCAGGAAAAGGAATAACCAAAGACATAGCGGAAGAACTTTTTGATTACGGAATTCATTTTTTTACAATGGGGAATCACGTATGGGATAATCGTGATATTATGAATTTTATTGATTATGAGACAAAAATGGTACGACCGGCAAATTATCCTGTCGGGGCCCCGGGGCGGGGATACGGAATAATAAGAGCTAAGGGTTGCAAAATTGGCGTTCTAAACCTTTCAGGACGGGTATTTATGACACCGTTAGATGATCCTTTCAGTGGGGCTATCCGTTGGATTAACCAACTAAAGCAAGAGACTCCCATCATCCTAATAGATATCCATGCTGAGGCAACCTCAGAAAAAGTGGCTTTAGGATGGTTTCTTGATGGAAAAGTCAGTGCCGTTGTTGGAACCCATACTCATATACAGACCGCTGATTTCAGGGTGCTTCCCCAGGGAACCGCTTATATCACGGATGTGGGCATGACAGGCCCAAGAGATTCTGTATTAGGAATAAAAAAAGAGATTATTATCAATCGATTTTTAACTCAACTGCCAGCTAAGTTCGAGTTGGCAACAGGACCTATCCAAATCAATGCTGTGGTGATTGATATCGATGAAAGCACCGGCAAGGCACGCAAAATTGAAGCGATTCAGCGCTGCTTTGAATCATAAAGTAATTTTATATAAAAATCAGAAAACTTAGTTAAAAAAAGAGGATTTCCTCCTTAAGCTCTCGAATACATATTTAAAGATGTGGTAATACCTGTAAATGAATTCGAGCAGGAGGATGAATTATGGATGTATTAAAAGTTTCAGCAAAATCAAGTCCCAATGCCGTAGCTGGAGCGCTTGCCGGGGTTCTGCGAGAGAGTGGAGGAGCTGAATTGCAGGCTATCGGAGCAGGGGCTCTGAATCAAGCGGTAAAGGCTGTTGCTATTGCACGTGGTTTTGTGGCGCCTAGTGGGGTCGATCTTGTTTGTATTCCGGCTTTTACAGATGTTGTCATCGATGGGGAAGAAAGGACAGCCATTAAGTTGATTGTTCAGCCGCGCTAGGATAATTTGAAGCACCTGTTTGTGAGTACAAGCAAACAGGTGTTTATTTATGTGAATTTATAGTAAAGTCCTTCGGTAATATGTCAAGACCCTAAGTGAGTCAATTTTTCAGTAAGTTAGTTATCCGTTGGCAAAAAAGGCAATAAAAAACCCTCTTATTCCCAAAATGAAATGGAAACAAGTTACAAAAATGGGACTTCAATTCTCGTAGTTCATGCTTAGTTTGCAATCCCCCTATTGCCATGTGGCATATAGATTTGGTTGCTGCGTAGCAGAGCATCAACCATACGGACGAGTTTGCGTGCAGTAAGCACGAGAGCACGGCGATGATGGTGAGTCTTACTTTCCGAGAATTTACGTTGGTAGAAGGCTTTGTACTCTGGTTCCTTTTGGCGTACTAGGTTAGCAGCCTGGATGATATAACTTCGCAAGTAGGTGTTGCCGGTTCGAGTTAAGGGCGTGTCATCGGCTGTAAAATCACCGGACTGGTGAGAACGCCAGGTTAGCCCAATAAACTTTGCTAAGGCTCCTTCATTCGGAAAACGGCGGATGTCTCCAATCTCAGCAATAATACCAGCTGAAAGCACAGGGCCAATACCGGGAATGGTAATGAGCGTATTAGGGAAATGCCTGATTTCAGCTTCGATCGCCTTATCGATTTTCTTGACCTGTTTCTCTAAAGTGTGGATGGTTTCGATGCTCGTGGCTAGGATAAGGTTAATGGGTTGCAATAGGCTTCCACGTAGTCGATGGGCCTTGCGAGCGGCTTCCTTCAACTCTCTGGCTTTGGCTTCCGGATCCTCGAAATGACTTCTTCCTTTCTCCATGAGGAAATCAATCAGTTCATCAAGCGGTCGAGCCGCAACCTCTTCTGGAGAAAAAAACTCAAGTGTCAAGGATTCAGAAGTAACGCTGAAAGTATTACTAAAAACCGTACCTTGGGCAAGAGTGCTAAACTTTAAGAACAAGTTCGTGAGGAAATAATTCTTCTCTCTGGAGATCATCTCGATCAGATGACAACGAAAGCGAGTGAGTCGCTGTAACGGTAAGTAGCGGAAATCGACCTGAGAGCCCTCCGGGAGCCGGCCGAAGCGTAAACGTTCGGCAATGACCCAGGCATCAATCCAGTCGTTCTTCGGAAGGTCCACATAAGCCTTTTTGAAATTAGCAACGACCTTGGGGTTAAAGGAATAAATTTGGGGCTGTAAAGGTGCTAAACAATGGTCTTCCGCTAAGAACATTTGTAACGGCCAACTGTACACGGAAGTGGCCTCTAAACCAATAACCAGCCGGTCCTCATTCTCTTTATTACAGGCTTCAGAGAGATATCGGGCAACTTGCTCACAACCAGGCTGATCATTCAAAACCCTTAGCCTTTTAACTGGTTCATTACCACGCTCATCTAAGATTCGCACTTTAAAATCACTGGAACTCACATCTATACCGACAAATAAACTCAAGTAAAATCACCTCACTTTCCGAGTCGAAGAATTTGTAAGATTAACGTTGGGACCAGGCACCACAACAGGTCAACAACCTCGCCGAATCAGCACTTGTCTTAAAAAGACCTCGGATCCAACCGATCTGCTACCATCGGAGGGGTTCCCTTTAAGCTGTGCAACCTTCGAGTTAAAAGTTCAAATTGTGGGCTGGCAGTCAGACTTAATAAGAGGTCATAGCCTCAAGGAGTGAAAGGCCTTACCAGAACGAACCTCACGGTATCATTTTGCCTGAAACCCCAACAAACTTAAATACTTTTTTGTTGTCAAAGAACGACTTAAGGAATCATTACTCAGGTATTCCTTATCCTGAGCCTGTGGACAGTGCCAGCCTATGGAAAAGCCCTTATGGGTCTATCTTAAAAGAGCTTTCCCTCAGGCTTTGGACAAGTCGAATTTGAAGTGTGCTTTGGGGTTGACTTGTCCACACTGCCCACAGGCACGACGACTGCATGGGGTATGCGTTATTCTGCGCGCATCTTGTTGATGATGACCAACCAACTGAATTTCCAGTTTTCTTTGGTCATTTAAATACCCCACGTTCCATTAGTTTTTTGGACTCGTGGGGCAGGAACTAAATTAATTATACGAGGAGTGTTGTCATTGGATAAGGTTTTTATCGTTGACGGACATTGTGATAGTATCGGTTACCTCAGTAGTCAGACAAGGACGTTGTTGCTGCCATCTGAAGGGGGGCATTGGGATGTTCCGAGAGCAAAGAGTGCCGATATTTCACTTCAGTTCATGGCGGCTTTTATTGAATCCAAGTTCAAGCCCTCCCTAGCCACATTAAGAGGTTTGGAACTTATTGAGACAGCACAGAGGTTTGTGGAAGAAAACCCAGATCAACTATTTTTGATAAAAAACCAATCGGATTTAAATCAAATCCCGGACCCGACGCGGATAGGAGTTTTGCTAAGTGTTGAGGGAGGAGAAATAATCGGTGAAAATTTGTTTATGTTAGACATTATTTATAGGTTGGGAGTCAGAGCCCTTGGACTAACCTGGAATCAGCGAAACGCTTTAGGTGACGGGGTTTGGGAGAGAGAAACGAAGAGTAGATTGACGAATCTTGGTCAGGATGTTATAAGGCGCATGAACCAATTGGGAATGCTGATTGATGTTTCTCATTTAAATGAGAATGGGTTTTGGCATGTTCTGGAGCTCTCAGAATATCCTATTGCCGCAACCCATTCCTGTGCCTATTCTCTGTGTCCAAATTCGCGTAATTTGACAGACTCCCAACTTCGTGCCCTAGGTGAACATAAAGGAATTGTAGGAGTGAATTTTAATCCCGGATTTTTAAAAGAAAACGGTCCTGTCACCCGTAAAGATGTCGTCAGACATATATCTTATATTGCTGAAGTGGCAGGTGTAGAAACAGTAGGCTTGGGTTCGGATTTTGATGGGATTGAGGAGACACCGGATGGGTTAGAAAATGTCAGTGATTTATCCTATCTTCTAGACGATTTGACAAAAGCCGGATTTTCAACTAAAGAAATTGAACAGATTTCTGGCAGAAACTTTATGCGATTATTGTCGGGCGTGCTAAAATAAACATTGGTATTCCTAGAAAAGAGGTAGAATTATTGGAGTCAGTAATATTCGAAGTTGATTTACATTGCCACACAACTGCATCGGATGGAGAGCTTACGCCATCGGAGCTTGTACATTGCGCTGCCGGCTTAGGCTTGAAAGGGGTTGGCATTACCGACCACGATACGATTCAAGGATGGAAAGAAGCTGAAGAAGCTGCAAAAGTCTATCAAATCAAGCTAGTTAAGGGTATTGAATTAAATACCGATTGGAATGGCAAAGAGGTACATATTCTAGGATATGAGCTCGATGATTCCTCCGATTACTTAAGGCATAGGTTACAAAATTTAAGAGATGCTCGTAAGCAGAGAATGCTCGAAATCATTGAGCGTTTTCGGCGCTTGGGGATCACCATTGAAGTCCAAGAAGTTCAAAAGTATGCCAAAGGTGAATCAATGGGCCGTCCGCATATTGCTCAGGCACTTATGGAGATGGGTTATGTCACCAGCATTAAAGAAGCTTTTGAGCGTTACATTGGGAGGGGTGCTCCCGCTTATGTTCCGCGTTATAAACTGACTCCGGAAGAGGCAATTGAACTAATTAGGGAATCCCATGGAGTTGCTGTTCTTGCGCATCCTGGCATATATCGTCTTGAAGAAGGAATCCGGCCTTGGATTGATGCCGGTTTACAAGGCATCGAAGTAGCCCATTCCGAACACAATCAAGAAGATGAACAACGATATCGTGCTTTAGCGGGGGACTATCATTTAATCATGACAGGTGGGTCTGATTTTCACGGTGAGAAACACAAACCGGGTGTAAAACTCGGTCACTGGGGTGTTAGTGAGGATGTAATTCAACAAATATTGACCTTAGCAAAAGGTAATACTCTCAAATAGATTTAGCAGGGTTAAAATGTTGCGTCCCGGCATAGAATAGTTTTGAAGAACTTGTCGGGGGGCGTTGTCATTGGATTCTGCAGAGGAAATACGGCTGTTAAGGGCGCGTATCGGAGAATTGGAACAGCGGGTTGAACATCTAAGAGTTAGCCGAAGAGTGCTAATGAACCTGTTAGAAAAAGTAGAACGCGAGAAGGTCGCTCTTGTTCACAAACTTGAGAAAGAAAACGTACGCCTGCAGCGAGATAATAAACGATTTGCAAAATGGATATTTTCTAAAAATAAAGAGATTGTAGAGCTTAAGGAAAGAGTTGAATCAGCAGTGCAAAAAGCATGAGTAAGTATGATTACTCGTGCTTTTTAGTGCTGATTATCAGCTCTGTATAACATCTGACCAAGCTTAGAGTTTGGTGAGTGGTGATCGTTTATTAGCAAACATACCCTGGAATTCAGTCCTATTTCTTGAGCTAAATTACTTCCCCAGCGGGCATGATGGTCAGCAATTTGTAACGGCGCAGCCAAAAGTGATGGCCCATTTTTTAGTAGGCTCCAGATACCTTGAGGCAATTGCTGAATTAAAACGATAAATACTCGCTGCCAAAGTCGAATCTTGGTGAGAGATTTGCCACAGTCATGAAGTAAAGCCGCTGTGATCAAGTCCAGATATTCGGACGAAGAAAGACTTTCTTGATAAGGCAAAAGGCTTTTAGCCACTGCCAGAGCATGTCGCTGTTCAGCCTTTGACTGTTGAAGAAAAAGCAAATTTGCTTGAGGAGATAAAATTTGTTTTGCCCAAAGTAATTCGGAAGGATATATTCGGGGAAAAAATGCTTCTATGAATTGGTGGGTACGATAGAACATGAGTAATTCCTCCTTACTCCATAATAAGGAGCAATAGTCTGCCTGACAAGTCTACTAGAGTAGTTTCTAATTAAATAGGGAAATATAATTGTAAATTTCCGAACTTGTTCAAGGAATAAGGGCCGGACATAAACTTGATAGTCTCTCTTAGCTGGGGTGAATTATTATTTCGCTGTTTTAATAATAGAATTTCTGATATACTAGTTAGAAAACTATTGGGAAAGGGAGCTAAAACTAATCATGCAGTCCAATCGTATTTTACAAGAGGCCCTTACATTTGATGATGTCCTAATTGTTCCGGCAAAATCCGAGGTACTACCACGTGACGTGAATGTCAGTACTTATTTGACCAAGAAAATCAAACTCAATATCCCCCTGATGAGTGCGGGCATGGATACGGTTACAGATTCCCGTATGGCAATTTCCATGGCGCGGGAAGGTGGTATAGGGATTATTCATAAGAATATGAGTATTGAACAACAAGCCTTGGAAGTTGATAAAGTTAAACGTTCAGAGCACGGTGTTATCACGGATCCAATATATTTGAAACCAACGGATAAAATTACAGATGCTTTAAAATTGATGGAGCGATATCGGATTTCAGGAGTCCCGATAACTGTTGAAGGAAAATTAGTCGGGATATTAACAAACAGAGACTTGCGCTTTGAAAAAAATTACGATCGCCTAATCAGCGAGGTCATGACCAAAACAAATTTAGTGACGGCCCCTCAGGGCACCACTCTGGAGCATGCTAAAGAAATCTTAGCTCAACATAAAATTGAAAAACTCCCGATTGTCAACTCGGAAGGAATTCTTAAAGGCTTAATTACTATTAAAGATATTGAAAAGTCTAGGCAATATCCGAATTCTGCGAAAGATGAAAGAGGCCGGTTGCGTGTTGGTGCAGGGATAGGGGTTACGGCAGACGCTTTGCAGCGGGCTGAAGCCTTGATTAAAGCAGGTGTGGATGTTATTGTTCTCGATACGGCTCATGGACACTCCAAAGGGGTTATTGAAATGGTAAAGGTACTAAAAGAACATTTCCCGGAAACCCAGTTAATTGCAGGAAATGTTGCTACTGCGGATGCTACTCGTGAATTAATTAAGGCTGGTGCAGATGCTATTAAAGTTGGTATCGGACCGGGCTCGATTTGTACAACTCGAGTAGTAGCCGGTATTGGCGTACCCCAGGTAACTGCGGTTATGAATTGCGCTGAGGAAGCGGATAAGTATGGAATTCCAATTATCGCTGACGGAGGAATCAAATTTTCTGGTGATATAGTTAAAGCCTTAGCAGCCGGGGCTCGCACTGTTATGATAGGAAGTCTTTTCGCCGGGACGGAAGAAAGCCCGGGGGACATGGAAATCTATCAAGGCAGAAGCTTTAAGGTATATCGGGGGATGGGATCAATAGGGGCTATGAAAGAAGGAAGTCGTGATCGGTATTTCCAAGAAAAAGATCAGAAACTGGTACCGGAAGGCATTGAAGGACGAGTTCCCTATAAAGGCCCAGTTTCTGAAACGATTTACCAAATGATCGGTGGATTACGAGCTGGGATGGGGTATTGCGGAACTCCAACGATCGACGATCTGAGGACAAAAACGCAATTTATACGTATAACTTCTGCAGGTTTGCGAGAAAGTCATCCTCACGATGTTACTATTACTAAAGAAGCACCAAATTACAGTTAGACCGATATGCACGTTAGGTAGAGGAAAGTAACCGGGAAGTTTATTCTCTAAGTTAGAGTCTTGGAATTATGGGGGGAGAGTGGAGGGATCCTCTCCCCTTTTAATGGAGGTATATATGAATAAAGCTTTCTGGAGATACATGCTGCTTTTAAGCTTGCTCTTCCTTTTTTGGAGCGAGTTTTTTGTTTCGGGTGGAATACTGAGTCAATTGGCCTTTAATTTTGCTCTTTTTTATCCCCTCGGTTTTTTTGTCGGCTATAGGTCTCGGCAAGAAAATATTAGGACTGCCTATTTAGCTGGATTTATTTTTAATTTATTATCCTATTTGGCTTCTTTCATTTATCAAATTCCTATTCAAAGTTGGTCTATGGTAATTTTGGATTTTGTTAGTTTCTTTATCTTTGTCAAACTTGGAGCTATTTTCGGAAAACGTGCACAATCTTAGAATGAGGAGTGATTATCATGAGAATTGTCATTGCCCCGGATTCATTTAAAGGTTGTTTGAATGCTATGAATGTTGCGCTGGCAATGCAGAAGGGTGTACAGAGGGTCTATCCTGAAGGGAAAATAGATTTGATTCCTATGGCAGATGGAGGAGAAGGAACTGTTGAAGCTGTTCTAAGTGCAGTTAACGGCAGAAAAGTAGAGGTTGAGGTTAAAGATCCTCTCGGACGTTCAATATCTGCAAACTATGGGATTCTTGAAAACGGGAAGACTGCAATTATTGAAATGGCCGCTGCTTCAGGGTTACCGTTATTGCTTCCGGAGGAGAGAAATCCTCTTATTACTTCAACACAGGGAACAGGAGAATTAATCCGGGATGCCTTAGACCATGGAGTAGAAAAGATACTCCTGGGGATAGGGGGAAGTGCCACCAATGATGGGGGTGCCGGGTTAGCCGCTGCTTTGGGTGTCAAGCTATTGGATGATCAAGGCAAGGAGTTAGCTCCGGGCGGAGCAGCTCTAGGAAACCTTCGAAAAATAGACACATCAGGTATTGACCCACGACTGGCAAAGGTACAAATCGAGGTTGCTTGTGATGTGCAAAATCCGCTTTGTGGGCCGGAAGGTGCAAGTGCAGTTTATGGTCCGCAAAAAGGGGCAAATCTTGAGGATATTAAAATTCTGGATGCAGCGCTCTTGAATTTTGGTGAGCAGCTGAGTGAACTCTGTGGCACGAATCTTTTGCAATTACCGGGCGGTGGGGCTGCAGGCGGATTAGGTGCAGGACTTGTTGGTTTTTTGGGAGCAAAATTACGCCCAGGTTCACAGATGATTTTAGATGTGGCAAATGCTGAGGAAAAAATTCGAGAAGCTGATCTTGTTCTCACCGGTGAAGGAAAGACTGATTTTCAAACAGCCTATGGGAAAGTACCCGTTGGGGTTGCCGCCTTAGCCCAAAAATATCATGTTCCAGTCATCGTCATTTCCGGGACTGTAGAAGGCCTGCCGGATCTTCTTTGGGAGCATGGGGTCAGCAGCTGTTTCAGCGTTGCTGAAGGTCCGGCATCTTTAGAAGAAGCTTTTTCTAAGGGAGAAGAACAACTGGAAAGGGAAGTTTGGCGAATATTAACAGTTTGGAAACTTGGAACGCAGGCGTCGGCGAAAAACATTAATTAATAGATTTATGGCTGTTCCCCTCTTTGCTAGAAGGAAAAAAATGGTATATGGCGAATAGATAAACTATCTATAGTGTTTATACCTAAAGTTAAGGGGGAATAAGCGTGGCGGATTTGTCTCGTAGAGAGCGTAAGAAAAAGGAGACTCGCGAGAAGATTTATTCTAATGCTATGAAACTTTTCCGATCACAAGGATTTGGAGCAACCTCTATTGAACAGATTACTCAACATGCTGATGTTGGAAAAGGAACTTTCTATAATTACTTTCCCACCAAAGAAGCAGTTGTTTTAGAATTTTCTAAACGGACTTGTCAAAATCTGATTAATATTGGACGTGATAATTCAGGTCTTAATACAAGGCAGCGCCTAGAAAGCCTTCTTCATGACTGGACTGATTTTATGGTGAGAGATCGCGAAATTGCCTGGGTTACTGTACGTAATCGTGACGGAGCTGAATATGACATGAGTCTGCATTATGCCTTACTGGCAATTTTGAATGTGGGGCAAATGAATGGGGAGATCAATGGGGATTTTGATTCGGCTTTTTTGGCAGAAAGCCTTGAAGGAATGGTTGTTCAGCATTTTATACGCTGGTTTGTTTCCGGTTCAAGCGATTTACATAAAGAGGTCAATGCGGCTCTGAGCGTTTTTTTAGATGGACTTTTAGAAAAGCAAAAAGAGGCCTGATGCATGTTGATCTGAATAAGAATTCGTTCATATCCCTCTTCAGTTGCACATACTGTTAACTGCGGGGGGATTTTTATGTCTATAAGATCTAGTCCGAGAGATCTTGGGCTGTGGCTTGGGCAAATGCCTGTGGGAACGTTTAATGATATAACCGATGTTCCGGGAGTAAGGGTGGGGCATGTTTCCCTGGTCAAAGGAGCAGGCCCCCTGCTTCCATCGGGCAAAGGTCCGGTGAGAACCGGCGTGACAGCGGTTATTCCTCGTGGGGAAAATTTATATCGGCATCCTTGTTGGGCAGGAATTGAAGTTATCAATGGCTATGGGAAATCGCTAGGTGTTCCTTTTATTCAAGAAATGGGTTATCTGAATTGTCCTATCATGTTAACAAATACGTTAAGTGTAAACGATGTGGCCCATGGGGTGTTAACATATCTGCTGCAGCAAAACCCTGAAATCGGGAATGATGCCAGGAGCCCCAATGTTGTGGTTATGGAATGTGATGATTCCTATTTAAATGATATACGAGGGCGACATGTAAGACCATGGGATGGACTTATTGCCTTGCAACGTGCCGGAGGAGGACCTATAGCACAGGGAAATGTGGGAGCAGGAGTAGGAATGTCTTGCTTTCAGCTTAAAGGCGGCATCGGGAGTTCTTCGCGTATTGTCCAAAACAAACGCCATCGTTATACTCTTGGCATGTTAGCGTTGGCTAATTTTGGACAATTAAGGGACTTGATCATTTCAGGTGTTCCCATCGGAGAATTGCTGACGATTCAAGCAAAGGGATATATACCTGGGTCATTGATTCTTATCGGGATAACCGATGCACCTATATCGAGGTGGCAGTTGAGACAACTTGCCCGTCGAGCAAGTCTGGGAATGGCTCGGACTGGATCAATCTCTATGACTGGGAGCGGGGATTTTTGTCTTATGGTTTCCACGGCTCCTTTTGACAATCGGAATTATCTATCAGACTGGGATCTCGATGACTTTTTTCGGTCAGTTACCGAAGCAACTGCAGAAAGTATTTGGAATGCTTTATTTTTAGCAGAAACTATGGAAGGCAGAGACGGAAATATTCGTCGAGCCCTTCCCATTGAGAAAACATTAGAACTTATCAAAAGCTGGAAAGGTGGTTATTGAAGTTTTGTCATGAATTTCGTTTTTTGTACGTAAACATGCTAAAGGAGAAAACTAAGGGAGGTTCATTGTGAAAATCACCTGGGATATTATCTGGGAAGCGCATCCGGAAGTATTTATAGCACAAAATTGGATTGAATGTACAGAAGACAAGAAGAAGGCTAATCGTCTGCCGGCTCAATATTCCTATTTTATGGGCGGAGAGACGACGCTTCGAGCTGGGATTGTAGCAAGTTCTTCAATTTTGCGAGAAGAAGACTTTTTGTTGGCTGGCGTATTATGGGGCAATAGGCTGAGCAATGGTGCAAAAACAATTATTTATTATGTTGCCCCTGATTTTTCGGCGGCCTTCTTAAAGAGTATTAACAAAATAGGCGGCAGTATTTCCGCCAGGGCAGTCTATTGGCGTGAAAAACTTACACCAAGCTTGTACCTGATTCCTGAAGAAAGACAGAACATGCGGCAACGGTACTCTATTGGCGAAGAACGCCCAGACTGGAAACGATGGGGTCAAGGTTTAAACCCTGTGGCTCGTCAGCACTTAATGATTGTCAATAGATTTTTTACAGAACTAAGCAAACGAAGAATCAGGACTGAATTCAAACCACAACATATTGCCTTTTTTTGGGGGAATTTTGAAATAGCTGAAGTTCGAAGAACCGGCAAGAAATTCGAATTAAGCAGCAGAGTCAAGTGGCTTAAAGATCAGGATCTTTGTATAAAGTGGCAAAAACTGGGTTGGGTAGATGCCTCAGGTTCTCTTAACAGTGAATTTTGCGGGACTATTTACTGTATCCTCGATTACTTAGAAACACTAGAGTCCGAAAGAAATCTTCGTACCCAAGATCTGCTTTCTCTTTGGCTTCACCAAGGTGACGGTGTCTTAAAATCCCTTTGGGGAAGTTCGTGGTCTTGGCCATGGCTGCCTAAAGAACGAAGTGAAAGTTCAGTGTTAGAATTAGAGCAGTGGCATTTCTTCCAGGGGAATGGTCAACTGAGCGTTGTTTGCCCAATCTTTGAAAGACCTTTGCTCAAAGCTTCTAAAAGTATTATTTTATCCAGCGTACTTAACAGCAGCTTTCTACTGGAAAATGTTAAGGATGAGTTTGGAAATTTATTAGCTTGGGATGGCCGCGTACATTGGCTAACCACTCATGGAATGGAGGATGAGCTGCGGCGTTGGTATTGTTGGCTTAAAAATAGCGATGATTTCCCTATTTGGACCTTGCCGGAGAATTGGAAGGAAAAGGGGATTTATGAACTCAATAGTCGGGGACCCCTTTTTAATTAGCCACTACGCCGTCAGAAAATTTGAACAATTACTATAGCGGGGCAATTCGATGATGACTTCCGCACCGGAATGCTGAGAAGGATCTTTAAAATGTAATTTTCCATGATGGGCGAGAACGATTCTTTGGGCGATTGTCAAACCTAGGCCTGTGCCCCCGGTTTGGGTTGAGAAAAAGGGGTCGAGTATACGATGACGTAAATTTTCAGGGATACCATGCCCGTAATCAATAAAGCTGATGCGAATGTATTGATCATTACGGCTAAGTCGAATAATTACTTTTCCTTCTTGTGGTGAAGCCTCAATGGCATTATTTAATAAGTCCTTCGGTAATATGTCAAGACCCTAAGTGAGTCAAATTTTCGGTAAGTTAGTTATCCGTTGGCAAAAAAAGGCAATAGAAAGCCCTCTTATTCCTAAAATTGAATGGGAATAAGTTACAAAAATGGGACTTCAATTCTCTTAGTTCGTGCCTAGTTTGCAATCCCCCTATTGCCATGTGGCATATAGATTTGGTTGCTGCGTAGCAGAGCATCAACCATACGGACGAGTTTGCGTGCAGTAAGCACGAGAGCACGGCGATGATGGTGAGTCTTACTTTCCGAGAATTTACGTTGGTAGAAGGCTTTGTACTCCGGCTCTTTTTGGCGTACTAGGTTAGCAGCCTGGATGATATAACTTCGCAAGTAGGTGTTGCCAGTTCGAGTTAAGGGCGTGTCATCGGCTGTAAAATCACCGGACTGGTGAGAACGCCAGGTTAGCCCAATAAACTTTGCTAAGGCTCCTTCATTCGGAAAACGGCGGATGTCTCCAATCTCAGCAATAATACCAGCTGAAAGCACAGGGCCAATACCGGGAATGGTAATGAGCGTATTAGGGAAATGCCTGATTTCAGCTTCGATCGCCTTATCGATTTTCTTTACCTGCTTCTCCAAAGCGTGGATGGTTTCGATGCTCGTGGCCAGGATAAGGTTAATTGGTTGCAATAGGCTTCCACGTAGTCGATGGGCCTTGCGAGCGGCTTCCTTCAACTCTCTGGCTTTGGATTCCGGATCCTCGAAATGACTTCTTCCTTTCTCCATGAGGAAATCAATCAGTTCATCAAGCGGTCGAGCCGCAACCTCTTCTGGAGAAAAAAACTCAAGTGTCAAGGATTCAGAAGTAGCGCTGAAAGTATTACTAAAAACCGTACCTTGGGCAAGAGTGCTAAACTTTAAGAACAAGTTCGTGAGGAAATAATTCTTCTCTCTGGAGATCATCTCGATCAGATGACAACGAAAGCGAGTGAGTCGCTGTAACGGTAAGTAGCGGAAATCGACCTGAGAGCCCTCCGGAAGCCGGCCGAAGCGTAAACGTTCGGCAATGACCCAGGCATCAATCCAGTCGTTCTTCGGAAGGTCCACATAAGCCTTTTTGAAATTAGCAACGACCTTGGGGTTAAAGGAATAAATTTGGGGTTGTAAAGGTGCTAAACAATGGTCTTCCGCTAAGAACATTTGTAACGGCCAACTGTATACGGAAGTGGCCTCTAAACCAATAACCAGCCGATCCTCATTTTCTTTATTACAGGCTTCAGAGAGATATCGGGCAACTTGCTCACAACCAGGCTGATCATTCAAAACCCTTAGCCTTTTAACAGGTTCATTACCACGCTCATCTAAGATTCGCACTTTAAAATCGTTGGAACTCACATCTATACCGACAAATAAACTCAAGTAAAATCACCTCTCTTTCCGAGTCGAAGAATTTGTAAGATTAACGTTGGGACCAGGCACCACAACAGGTCAACAACCTCGCCGAATCAGCACTTGTCTTAAAAAGACCTCGGATCCAGCCGATCTGCTACCATCGGAGGGGTTCCCTTTAAGCTGTGCAACCTTCGAGTTAAAAGTTCAAATTGTGGGCTGGCAGTCAGACTTAATAAGAGGTCATAGCCTCAAGGAGTGAAAGGCCTTACCAGAACGAACCTCACGGTATCATTTTGCCTGAAACCCCAACAAACTTAAATACTTTTTTGTTATCAAAGAACGACTTAAGGAATCATTACTCAGGTATTCCTTATCCTTATCCTGAGCCTGTGGACAGTGCCAGCCTATGGAAAAGCCCTTATGGGTCTGTCTTAAAAGAGCTTTCCCTCAGGCTTTGGACAAGTCGAATTTGAAGTGTGCTTTGGGGTTGACTTGTCCACACTGCCCACAGGCACGACGACTGCATGGGGTATGCGTTATTCTGCGCGCATCTTGTTGATGATGACCAACCAACCGAATTTCCAGTTTTCTTTGGTCATTTAAATACCCCACGTTCCATTAGTTTTTTGGACTCGTGGGGCAGGAACTAAATTAATTATACGAGGAGAGAAATGCTTCCGAAAGCTGTTCACGATCACCTAATACATAAACAGGATCAAAATCGGAATCAAGAAAGACTGAAATTCTCCGATTTTGACAGAATGGTTCATTGGCTTGTAATATGGAATTGAGAGTTTCAATTAGGTTTATCTCACTCATTTGCGGGGCTGAAGGACTTGTAATCAATATGAATTTATTAAGAATCTGATCAATGGACTGAATTTCGTCAAGTATTAGCTCTTGATAAGGTCGAAAAGATTCAGGCCATTCTTCGGGTTTAATTAATTGCATGAACCCCTTGATTGTCGTCAGGGGGTTGCGAATTTCATGGGCTAATCCTGCGGAGACTTGATTGATTATTGAAAGTTTAGCAAATTGCACAAAGGCTTCTGAGCGTATTTTTTCTTCGCTGATATCGCAAAGAGTTAGAAGTAATCCATAGGGTTTGTTATGATCGAGCAAAGGTTGAGTACGATAGCGTAAATGCATAGGGTTTTCTGAGGAGGCTTTCCAGGTGAATTCTCCATACTCAGGGGAATTCGCTAACTGAATATTGGGGAGAATTCCTAGTATGTCTGAAATATTTTTGCCGACTATGGCTGATTCGGAGAGCATTAAAAGGTGGTTTGCAAGATGGTTAGATTCGAGAATTGTCCCAGAATTATCAAGAATCATGATTGCTTCCCGTGTAAAGTCGATGGTAGGGATGATTGATGGCTTTTGATGGAGTAGAGCTCGAATTGCTTTGATATGGCGTTGGTGGAGAAGTTTAAGACGAAGCTGACTGCGGTCAAATAAGTACATTGTACCTAATAAGAGGATAAAAAAGATTACATGAATAAGATAGATTTTGAGTGACGGAAATTTATTATATCCTATCGTTAAAAACAAGAGAAAGGTTATTGTTGCTATCCAAGCCCTTCCCCAGGAAGAAGACAAGAGCTTGAACCAAATTATGAGGACTGTATATGGAAGTAGGACAAGCAGTAGATCGAAAAAAAGGCTGAGATGAGTGAAAGAAATTACTAATACATTGGTGATAAGAAGAAGAGACAATATGATTAAGGCACCTTGGCGATGGAATGTGAGGAATTTAAGGGAAAACACAGTCATATCTCCTTCCGGATTCAACAATAAACCCTGGAATAGTGTATCATAATTTGCTGGTAGAAAATTGTAAAAAAAAGGGGATATATTCATTGAATTTAATATTTTAATGAATTGATACTCTAAAGGCACAATCTAGATATTTTAAGCTATTCAGATGTAGGCGAAATAGATGTTAATAGCTGACGAGAAGCGGCTTGGTTGTATAAATTTATTGGATGAAAATATATAATATTTGTTGTATAATTATGCAAAGGGAAAGGAGAAACGATCATGAAATTGCGTAAGGCCAAAATAGCCGATGTGGAAGAGATGATGTCACTGATTAATAATAATGCAGAACAAGGTCTGATGCTTCCGCGATCGAGGAATATGCTCTTCGAAAATATTCGCGAATTTATGTTGGCAGAAGAAGATGGAAAACTAATAGGAGTTGCTTCACTCCATATTTTATGGAGTGACTTAGCTGAAATTAGAGCATTAGCCGTTTCTGATAATCACAGGAGACAAGGTATAGGGACTAAAATCGTCAAAGCAATTGAGGAAGAGGCTAAAGAACTGGGGTGTTCAAGACTGTTCGCTTTGACCTATCAGCCTGAATTCTTTAAATTTTGTGGATATGAAGAGGTAAGTAAAGATCAGATGCCGCAAAAAGTTTGGACAGAATGCATTAATTGCATTAAATTTCCAAACTGTGATGAAATAGCTGTCAGTCGAATAATATAGTTATTGGTTAGTAATACAGTTATTAGGTGTTCTTGATGTCTTTAATGTCTGAAGATAGTATGCGAAAATCCATCGTCTAGTTTTCCAACTGGGACGATGGATTTTTTGTGCTATCAGAAAGTTTAACGTTTGGTTGTATACTGCCAGAAGGACTAATATGTGCGAAGCCAGTGCTTTCTGGCGCCTGCCGCGTTTTCTTTAAATATCAAAGGTTTTTCTAAGTCAATTTCAGTCAATAACTTCATGTTCGATAACTAACGGTTATTAACGATTATTTATTAAGATTGCTGCTTAAGAATAGTATGAAGAAAATCCCACTGAAGTTCCAGGTAGGCGTTAGTCATCTCATTTTCGCTTAATCCTTTAGATTTTAGATATTCGCGTGAAGATATTTCGAATTCTCGTATAAATCCTAGAATCTCATCCTTATGAGTTGACAGCATTTTTCACCCTCCATTCGAAAACAGTATGCTATTGTCTTAATTTGCATAATCCTTCCAGTCAAATTTATTATAAAATAATATCTTTAAAAATTATGTTGTAATTGGGTGCCAGATAGATAAATTAATATAGAAAGAAAGAAGAACTAACAAGAATTATTGTAGTTTTACGTAGAATTATATAGAGTTAGATGGATAATTACGCCAAAGTGAAACATCAAATAATAAAAGATTGCCTGATAGGTAATGAAATTTCGCCTTTTTGAGATTTTTCATCATAAAGTAGCAATCACCTAAAGTATGATGAATACGGGCTATATAACCTAAAGACAGAAGTTTTTGGGTAATCCAGGCTGAACCATTGCTGGGGAATCCCCTTGTCTTGGCAATGTGCAAGCTCCGTTCAAAGACTAAAATTGATTCGGAGATTTTACCAAGCTTGAGAAGGGCAATTCCTTGAGTTGCCAATAAAAGTGGATTCAAAAGCGTATAGGGGTTATCTCTGATGATATAGAGGGCTTGGGCGGGTTTTCCTTCTTTAAGAAGAATATCGCATAAGGTAGTACAGAGTAAAGGATCATGAGATGAGAGGAATTTTTCCAGCAGTGAAATTGCCTGAGATGGTTTATGAAAATAGTAATAGAGCTGGCTGGCAAAACGAGATAGGGATATTGGGCTGGCGTCTTGGGCAATAGCACGAGCCATTCGTTGTGCAGTAATTTTTTTCTCGGGGGGAGAAAACGATTGTTTTTTTATCATGGCAATGTATGATGTGATAAGGCCAATGATAAGCACAATCAGAGCAACTTTAATTCCAAATGCCCAGATCGTGACGGCAAAGCTCAATAGCGTCAAAGTCATGAGGAACATAAAAAAATAAATCTTTTGAACATAAAGTATTTCCAGATCAACTTGAATACTCTGCATTCCATCCCCCCATACCATAACTACGATATTTTGCGGACAAATAGACCTTTTAATACTCAAAATAAAGAAATTGTATGGACACCATTAACCAGAGGGAAGATTTTTTGGGTTGTGGTGTTGATCTTAGAGAATTGGGTTCCGGCATTCGGTCAGGCTGAATATATGAGGGTTCCTTATGGCAACTTTACACCTTTTAAAATCCCCGAGAACAGTGAGGTGGACGATAAGAATTTAGTCTTGCTCGCTAATGCCATGACAACTGCTTTTTGGAGCGTAGAAAATGCCGGTGTTAAACATGGAGATACAGTGATTGTATTAGGCTGCGGACCTGTAGGATTGTTGGCTCAAAAATTCCCTTGGTATATGGGAGCTCAGAAAGTGATATAATTGACGCATAACTCTTTCCTGTCGACTGCTCTGAGGCATACTTTCTTTGTCTAAAGAAATTTCCTATGGAGGATACTTAATGCGTCTTCAACGTAAAATAAGCATTTATTTTCTCATCATCTTATCTGTCTCTATTGGAAGCATCGTGTTTTTATCTGTCTATCAAATGAAAAGTCTTGTAAAAAACCAGGTTAGTAAGAGCCTCTTAAATGTTGCCAATTCAGTGGCTAATTTTTCAGAAGTTCAGGACTTCCTAGGCGGGAAGAGCACTTTAACAGAAAACGCATTTAATGAGCAGATTGAATCGATCCGGTCAAAAACCGGAGTTGCCTTCATCGTTGTCATGAATATGAAAGGAATCCGCTATTCTCACCCGGTAGAAACAAGAATTGGAGAGAAATTTCAAGGCGGAGACGAAAAAAGAGTCTTGATATCCGGACAAGAATATGTTTCTGAGGCTCATGGAACGTTGGGCATATCGTTACGGGCCTTTGCCCCAATTTATAAAAACGGGCAGCAAATAGGTGCCGTGTCTGTCGGTATCTTATTGACAGAACTTAACTCAGATGTGTACAAAGCGCTGCTGAGTTTTTTGCCGTTCATAATCCTTGGTCTTTTTCTCGGAGGAATGGGTGCAACTTTCCTGTCGTTGAGTATTAAGAACACTATCTACGGGATGGAACCGGAAGAGATTGCTTTAGCACTCAAGGAGAGGGAAGTTGTCTTGGAAAATGTAAAAGAAGGAATTGTCGCTGTCGATGACAAGGGAAAAATCGCTTTATATAACAAAGAAGCAGCTAACATCTTGGACCTTAACGAAAGCGACAAAGGAAAGAACGTCTTTGAATTCATCTTTATAGACGAAAAGCAGGGTCCTTTGTCCCTTGGTCAGTTACTGGAGGATGTGGAAATCAGAATAAAACCGGGACTTACGATCGTGTGCAAATATAGTCCTCTCGTAGACGAAAAAAACAGAGTCATGGGTGCCGTAATCAATTTTCGTGATCTGACAGCAGTGAAAAAGATGGCTGAAGAGCTTACAGGTATTAGGAAAATGGCCTGGTCGCTAAGGGCGCAGAATCATGAGTTTATGAATAAATTGCACACGATTTCTGCCTTGATTCAGATGGAAGAGTACGATGAAGCCGTCGACTATATTTCGAGCACGGCGAAAGCAAGAAACAATATTAACGGCATTTTGACCAGAAAGATAAAAAATGTTTCTGTGTCAGCCCTGCTCTTTGCCAAATACAACAAAGCGGAAGAGTCTAGGATAAAGCTGAAAATCGACCCCAATTCCAACCTGTCTGAACTCCCTCAAGCAATGACTGCCGATGATCTGTGTTCCGTACTTGGAAATCTGATTGAGAATTCATTTGATGCAGTTAAGAGTGATGGCAGCGGAGAAATTTATGTAAAGCTTGATGAGGAAGACGACTTTCTCAATATTACCGTTTCGGACAACGGTTCAGGTATTCCTGAAGCTGTTCAGCCATACATCTACAACCTAGGCATGTCAAGCAAATCCGGACAACGAGGTTATGGTATGTATATTGTGAAGAAAATTATCGATGACGCTAGGGGTACAATTCGGTTTGAGGTTGAAAAGGGGACCTCATGGTACATCTCAGTGCCCATCAAGGGGAGGGACAGGAATGTTTGATGTTTTGATCGTAGAAGATGACCCCATGGTAAGCCACGTGAATACAAAATTCCTCAAGAAAGTTCCAGGTTTTAATTTGGTGGGAACGGCCGCAAATTTGGCGGAAGCCAGAGAGTATGTACAAAAGGAAAAGATTGACTTGATCCTGCTCGATCTATTTCTCCCCAAAGAAAACGGCATTGACTTTCTCAAGTGGCTGCGCAGCAACGAAATTCACATCGATGTTATTTTGATCACAGCCGACAAACGCAGCGAGAGCGTACTGGAAGCCTTTCGTTTTGGAGCGGTCGACTATCTAATCAAGCCTTTTACCTTTGAACGTTTCAAAGATGCTATGCAGCAATATAAAGAGCGGGCCGACAGCTTGCTAAACAGTATTTACATAGAACAGGATGCCTTGGATCGCTACGTTCTGCCTGGAAGAGCGGAGGATGAAACAGATAAGCCTTTGGAAAAGGGTTTGAGTAAATATACATTTCAGCGAATTTGGAATCACATTGTCCAGAACGGTGAAGAGTACTTCACCGCAGATGAAGCAGCAGAATCTTTAGGGATGGCACGGGTTTCCGTCCGTAAATATCTTGATGTCATGGAACGGGAAGGAAAATTAGAACTTTTGATCGAGTATGGAAAAGTCGGCCGGCCTCAGCATAAATTCAAACTCAAGGACTTCTAGGAGATATTGTCCGTTTTTAACGCACAGTGATACCTTCTACCGAAATTGCAGAACTCAGCCCTTTAAGTTAAAAAGCATCTGAAGAAGAGAACAAGCCAAGAACAATTGTGGTGATAAAGTTCTCGGGAGCAAAATGAATTTAAAGTTCTTTATCTACGAAAATAACTCTTAATTTACAGAATATTGCCAATAGTCCTCCACTTCGGCTAATATGAAGTTGCGTATATTTTCTATACAAAAAGGAGGTTTTTTAATTTTCAGATTCTGAAAACAGTAGACTCTGGAACGAACTGCTGCATATCCGTAACACAGATTAGCCGTTGTTTCAATTCAAACTACACATCAAACTTCAGAATGAATTGGGAGGATATTTAATGAAACCTACAAAAGTGCGTTGGGAAGTCATAACCCTGTTATTCTTCGCAACAACGATTAATTATCTCGACCGAACTAATCTATCAGTTGCGCTCCCGGTCATTGCCAAACAGTTAAACTGGACACCTGCGGCCATGGGCGCTATTTCTTCAGCTTTTCTTTTGACGTATGCACTTTTGCAAATGCCAATTGGTGTTTTCATTGACAAAATCGGAACCAGGATGACCTATATCTGGTCTGTCATTATCTGGTCTCTCGCCTCGATGGCGACAGCCTTGGGTACTTCCTTCGGTTCGATCTACTTCTTCCGCTTAATCTTGGGTGTAGGTGAAGCGCCTGCTTTTCCGGCAGCGACAAAGACAGCCGCTGACTGGATTCCCCGGCGGCAGAGAGGAATTGCAACCGGATTTTTCACTGCCGGAGTAAACATGGGCTCTGCTATTGCCCTCCCTCTGGTTGCTTGGATCGTGAGTTCTTTTGGTTGGCAAATGTCTTTCATCATTACCGGTTCCCTCGGTTTCATCTGGCTCCTTTTCTGGCTTGTTCTTTACCGTGACAGGAAAGACAATAAACGGGTCAATGCAGCAGAAAACGCCTTGATTGACGCTGACATTACAACGCTGCAGGAACAACCGCGAGTGCCCTGGATACAGCTGTTTAAAAAGATGTCGACCTGGGGTCTTATGCTCGGCTACTCCTGTCAGCTCTATATCATGTTTGTCTTTGTCACCTGGCTACCGACCTACCTGGTGCAGGCTCGCCATATGACCCTCTTGCATTCCGGAATTTATGGGATGATGCCGTTTATTGCCGGAACGATCAGTGCCTTCCTCGGCGGCAGGACTTCAGATCTCTGGGTACGCAAGACACCGAACGGCAGAAAAATTGCCATGAGCCTGGGGCTCATTCTGGCGATGACCATTATTCCTGCGGTTTACGCAAATTCTGCCTTCACAGCTCTAATCCTTTTGACGATATCTGAATTTGGAGTTATGTTTTCCAACGGTGCCGCCTGGGCCGCTGCTTCGGAAATTGCTCCCGCAGGACAGGCTGCTTCCGTTGCCTCTATCCAAAACTTCGGCGGTAATGTCGGCGGTTTCCTGGCCCCAACTATTACTGGGATACTCGTTCAGGCTACCCATTCCTTCAATAGCGCTTTGATCCTAGCAGGAATTCTAGCTTTTGTTGGTGCGATTATCTACTACACGATGCTTCCGGGTTCAAAAGTGCAAGAAGAAAGCAAAACCTTAGCAGTTTGATTTCTCTGTAAGTTTACCAATCCTTTGTGTTGATATTATTACCACCGATACTTTGATACATTGTTTCTCTTTTGGCAAAACTAATTGATAGTAAGTATTTAATTCTGTAAAATTATTTTTGTGTAATGCTGTTATTGGTATAACTTAGTTATACGCCAGCTGCAGATTCTTCGGGGTCTGCAGTTGTATTTTTACTTAGGAAAGTATATAAATTGCGACCTGTGGATACCTACTCTGAACGCGTGCGGGAGCATGGTTTTTTTATACTATCGGAAAGTATAACCTTTGGTTATATACTGCAAGAAGAGCTAATTCGTGCGAAGACAGTGTCTTCGCCTTCTGGCATACGTGCAACTAAGCTGCCGCTTCGCCGGAGGCTTAGCGCCAGCTTAGTTTTCTTTATGGAGCAAAAAAGGAGCGTTCCTCGAACTACTCAAGTTCGTTTTCGACACTCCCAAAATTCTGTAACCCTTAGCTTATGTCATTTCGTCATGTTTGCAGATGTCTATTCTCAACCCCGTTGTGGTCAAATTTTGTGTCAAGCCTCTTTAATTGTAAAAAAATAGAAGCGGTGTTCTCTCAAACCCGCTCCATGATTGTTTTTTTGGTGGAGGTAAGCGGGATCGAACCGCTGGCCTCTAAAATGCGAATCTAGCGCTCTCCCAGCTGAGCTATACCCCCAACAACTTCTAATTATATTCCGAAAAAATAAAAATGCAAGCAGTAAAGTTATATTATCTAATTACTTGGGATACTTGGGATAAATACATTGGGATTAATGGAAGGGACTTGGAGGATTTCCGCGTCCGGAAACCTCCATATGCGCAACGTCTACAAGAGTGAAGTCTACAAGACTTTACTTAGTTAAACATAACTCATATTTTGTCGAAAATCAATGGGCAATTTATAGGAGATTTTATTATGTAAGGTTTATAATTGACGAATTTATTCAATGAGATAAGATTTACCAACGTTTATAATTCATTCTCGTTCTTATTTTAGTTAGCTACATAATTTGTATAAAAACTTGAAATTTTAATCATAATTATTTGAAATTTTAGAACTGGGTATTGTTTTTTATTATATTATATCTTAAAATAAAATTAATGGTATGATGGTCTGACCAGATTGGATACTTTTGTCTAATAACTAGCCAGCGATCGTATGAAGAAAAAACATTGAGGAGGATACCTCTATGGCAAATGCTCGTTCTAATGAATTATATGAAAAATTTAAAGCAAAATTGGAAGCAGTATCAGGAGAATGTTACCGCGCAGATACGGAAGAGGAAGCCGGAAAACTGATAGGTACTATCTTGAAAGAAAAAGGTGTACAAAATGTTGCTCTTTTAGAAGGTGAAATATCACAAAAGGGGAATTTGGCCCAGCAATTTAAAGACATGAACATAGATGTTATAACCAGCAATTTTCGAGAAGTTACCCCTGATGCTCATGCCGGAATTACTCAAGTTTCCTATGCTATTGCTGAATTAGGTACTTTAGTTCAGGCAGATGAAGATGCCAATGTTGATCAACGCTTATGCTCGACGCTAGTCCCAATCCATGTTGCTTTGGTACGGACGGAGTCCTTGATACCGACTTTAGCGGAAACAATGTCAACAATTCATCAACTTCCTCAAATTCCTGGATTTGTGGGTTTTATCACAGGACCTAGCAGAACATCGGATATTGAGCGGGTTTTGACAATTGGAGTACATGGTCCCAAACAGCTCGTCGTTGTTTTCGTGGATTAATTGGGAGAGGGAGTGGTCTAAATGGCAGATAAACAATTTAAGAAGAAAATTTCGGATGCACTGGAGAATGATGTGCTGCGCGGTGCCTTAGGTCGTTTTGGAGATACTTATATCACTGCACGTGAAAAAGCATACGAGGGATATGATTTTCCGTCAATTCGTGAAAATATTGTTAAAGTTAAATCCTATGCCGCCAGTCACTTGGATGAGATGATCGATCAATTTGAAAAGGCGGCTACTGCAAGAGGGGCAAAAGTTTTCCGCGCAGCTAGTGGGGAAGATGCCAAAAAGTATATCAGTGATTTGGCAAAACAACAAGGCGTTAAACGTGTTGTTAAATCGAAGTCAATGGCTTCAGAAGAAATTTCGTTAAACAAAGCATTAATGGCTGAAGGAATCGATGTTCAAGAATCAGACTTGGGTGAATGGATACTTCAGCTTGCCGGGCAACATCCCTCGCATATGGTTATGCCGGCAATCCATATGACGAAAGAAGAGGTCGCAGATGTTTTTTCGGGGCATTTGGATAGGGTAAGTCAACCTGTTATCACAGAGCTGGTTAAAACAGCTCGAGTTGAACTCCGTAAAAAATTTCTCGAGGCAGATATGGGGATTTCCGGAGCGAATATGGCTATCGCTGAAACTGGTACTTTAATGATGGTTACCAATGAAGGAAATGCCCGGCTCACATCAACCTTGCCTCGGGTTCATGTTTTCCTCGTAGGTATTGAAAAACTCGTGCCAAAATTTGAAGATGCTACGCATATTTTGCAAGCGTTGCCCAGAAGTGCTACTGCACAGCAAATCACGAGTTATGTAACTATGGTTACAGGCCCGACACCTGCCTATTATCAAGACGGTTCAGTAAAGGACAAAGAGTTCCACATTATTCTCATGGATAATGGGCGGCGTAAAATGTATAACGATCCGAAGTTCAAAAAAACATTCCAATGTATACGATGTGCCTCCTGTCTCAATGTGTGTCCTGCTTTTCAACTTGTAGGCGGTCATGTTTACGGTCATATCTATACCGGTGGAATCGGAACCATCTTAACAAATTTCTTAAACTCAGAAAATGATGCCAAAAATCCCCAGAATCTTTGTCTTCAGTGCGGGAAATGTTCCGAAGTGTGTCCGGGAAATTTAGATATCCCCGAAATGATCTTAGAACTTCGCAACCGCATGGGAGAAAAACAAGGGTTGCCTTTTACCCAAAAGTTTGCTTTAGATGTTGTTTCCAATCGACGGTTATTCCATTCGTTGTTACGGGTAGCTTCCAAAGCGCAAAAACCATTTACCAAAGGACAGCCGGTCATTCGCCACTTGCCGCTATTTTTATCGGGCATGACTGAAAAGAAGAGCTTGCCGGCGGTAGCGGATATACCATTCCGTGATGTATTTAAAACGATTAAACAAGACGTTAAAAGCCCAAAAGGAAAGGTTGCTCTCTATTCAGGGTGCTTAATTGACTTTGTTTACCCTCGGATCGGCGAAGGAGTCATCAGTGCTCTCAATGAAAAAGGATATGAAGTTGTTTTCCCAGAGGGGCAATCTTGTTGCGGTGCTCCGGCTACCTATATGGGTGACCGCAACAATGCACGAAAACTGGCTAAAATGAACATTGAAGCTCTCGATGCTGAAAATGTTGACTATGTGGTAAGTGCCTGCCCAACCTGTACCCACGCTCTTAAAGATAGTTTTCTGGAACTCGTTGAAGACGATCCTGCTTTAGCTGCTCGGGCTGCTGAGTTAAGCCGTAAATCCTTCGACTTTTCCAAATTGCTTTCGGATCTGGGAGGTCTTGAACCAGGTGGAGATGGTGTACCGCTGAAAGTTACTTATCACGATTCCTGTCACCTGAAAAGAAAAATGGGTGTCTTCGCTGAGCAACGTAAACTTCTGAGTGATACAAAAGGGGTTGAGCTCATCGAAATGAAAGAGTCTGATCGTTGCTGCGGATTTGCAGGTTCGTACTCCATCAAATTCCCGGAACTGTCTGAACCAATTTTGGAGCGAAAGCTTAATAATATTGAGGAAACGGGGGCTGAAGTCGTAGCCGTGGATTGTCCCGGATGTTTGATGCAAATTTCCGGTGGATTGGATAAACGAAACCCTAATATTAAAGTGATTCATACTGCCGAACTTCTTTTCGAAAAGCGTAATAAAAAGAAGCAAAAAGGAAACAAGAAATAGTTAATTCTACAATAGTTACCAAAAGTTATCTTTTTTCGTTCAAGGAATTTCTTATGATCAGCGCGAATAAGTAGATAGGAATGGATACTTTGTCCGGCATGAACAGGCTAAATAATTAGCCTCGAAACGAATGAAATCAAAAGGACAAGGAAAACCATGGTTCCTGATTTCTTGCCATATGTTCTGTTTCTCCGGTGCTGCAGCACCGAGAAAGGATGTCTCAGTTTATGCACCTCTGTAAAACAGAGCGGGTCGTAGCAAACGCTGAGATTTGGCTGAAGCCTCTGAGAAGATTATGCTCAGAGGCTTTTTTTTAGACCTCCACGATCCAAGCGGTATCAAAGAAAAGAGTTTAGAGATTCTAAATGCGTGAAGGAATTTTATATGGAAGGGTAGAATGGTAAAGGGGGATAATATAATTATATTGTTAATTCTTTCCGCAGATTGAATATAAACTAGAGGGGGAGATACCTTGGGAATCTACGATCATCTCCTGTTCCCAAAACCAGCAGTACCCATGAATCTTCCGGTGCCATCAACCAATTTTGCCAATTTATTTTATGAATTCCTCAGACGTTATTATGAATGGAAAAGCGCAAAGCTCAGAGAGATTATTGGGATGCTGTTGTTGATGATTATTGGGGTCTGCATCGTCAGTATACCATGGTTATTACCCAATTTCGGAATACTCTTCAGTCTCTGCTTGTTAGTCTTGTTTTATTTGGCGGTAAGATATTTTTTAGCGGTTAGTCAAAGGGTAAGTCATTTATATGTTAATGTACATGTTTTACAGCATCATCTCGTCGGCAAACTTGAAGTTGGCTTTTGTGAACATCGTGAACCCTGTCACTGTGCTGAGGAGTTTATTGATTATGTGTTAAGGAACTATAATATTTCCTTGACAAAGATTTTAATATAGAACATTAAGATGAAGAGCAATTTTAGCAGAATAATGTTATTATAATAATGATATGATAACAATGATATTTAACATCAATTGGAGGTTTGATCATGAAAAAATACGTTTGCAGTGCTTGTGGTTATGTTTATGATCCTCAACTGGGAGACCCGGATTCAGGAATTGAACCGGGTACCGCTTTTGAGGATATTCCGGATGATTGGGTTTGCCCGCTTTGTGGTGTGGCCAAAAGCGAATTTGAAGTTGCCGATTAAACTGAACGGACAACATAGTTGCGGATAATAAAAAAGGGGTGTCACAAAGCTTGCTTTGAGATACCCCTTTTTTATACGATCAGAAAGTATAACCTTCGATTAACTACTGCAAGAAGAATTAATTCATGCGAAGACAGTGTCTTCGTCCGCTAGTATAAGTGCAGCTAAGCTGTCGCTAAGCTTCTGGCGAAAGCGACAGCTTAGTTTTCTTTATTACCATCCAATCGTGAGATTCCTACTTATAGAAGTGTGAGTGGTCCCCCGTTCTCTGCTGCTGCTTACAGTTCCATAATTGCAGCTTCATCCCGATCGAGTTTATCCATGCATTCTTTGAAACGCGATCTTAAATTTGAGTCATTCACTGCATCACGCATTTGACGCAATAAATCGATGGTACGTCGAAAAACACTAATGATATCTCCTTCGTCGAGATTACACATCTTTTGAACTTCACTAAAGGACTGTCCCTGACTCCAAGCGTAAGTGATTCCTGAAACACGAGGGTCAAAGCGAACAGACTCTGGCCCGCATATACTCTGGATGTACGTAAGGATATCCTTAACCGGTGTTGAATCAAAGGCTGCAGAACGCTGGAAAATATCATTTTTTCGAGCTTCGAAATCAATGCTTGAAAGCAGAGCATTCATTTGATCATCGTCGAGCTGAGTCAAGACGTCTGAATAAATCAACTCCGTCACTAGCAGCTCCTGTACATAAATCCGGCTGGCGCATAGACCTCGTGGTAATAGTTCATCATCACGAAGATATCCAAGCTGGCGAAGATGATTTTTTTTATACTCATATTCCATTAGAAAGGCATTCTCATTAGGAAGGGCTTCAAGAGCATTTAAAAGTTCTTTCTGTTGTTGTTTTAATTTAAGGTAGGTTTTACTGTAATTTTCGCAGCGATCTCTTTGCTCTGAAGGACAGTTTTGCGGAGGGTGTAATAATATTTTTTCCCATGATCGAATCTTACGCGCCATTTCACGACCATAAGCACGGTTCTGCTTACGGGGCCCCAGAGCTCTGTAAGCTTTACGCAATCTTTCTAACTCTTTTTGTTTAGGACGGTGCTTTATAGGACACTTAAACGACTCAACATCTTCGCATAAATTCTTTTTGGATTCTGCCAGTTGTTTTTCAATGTCAGCCAACTCTAAATGAAATTGATCAGAGTTCGATCGGTAGCTGTAGGCGGCGAAACTCTTCTGAAAATAGGTTTCTATTTGCTCTTGATTAAGTGTGGCCGTTAGATTTAAAACGGAATTATAAGACAACCGAAATTGGCTGGTCAAAGGTTCAAGCTTGTTAAGCTGAAATTTGGGAGGGGGACTTTTTTCCATATAGGCTAAGTCTACTATGGCAAAAGAAAACCCTTTTTTATCAATACCTCTCCGTCCGGCCCGACCTGACATTTGAAAGAACTCATGGTTAGCCAAGGGACGGAAATTGCGGCCGTCATATTTATTGAGAGAATCAAAACAGACCGCTTTTACAGGATAATTAATGCCGACACTAAAGGTTTCAGTGCAATAAAGGACTTTAATAAGTCGTTCTAGGAATAGCTCTTCTACCACCATTTTTTGAGAGGGCAGCAACCCTGCATGATGATAGGCGATTCCCTTCGAACATAAGCGCTTTAATTGACGAGTTGATGAAGACCAATCATTTTCCGGACCAAAGTATTGAAGAAATTTTTCTTCGACCATTCGCCGCTCCGGAGATTTTAGATAGTTGGCAATAGCGGCTAGTTCCATAGCTTTAATGGCACACTGCTTGCGGCTAAAAACGAAAAAAAGAGCAGGCAGATGGTCGCGCTGTATTGTCCGGATAAGATCCAAGTGGGTTGTGGGACTGAAGGGATTCTCTTCATTTTTGTTTTGCTTGAGTTTTTGACGGTAAAATTTCCAAAGGTGATTGTAATCTACAAGTCCCGTATCCTTGGTAAAATAAAAATATTCTAACGGAACAATGCGTTTGGGTTCTTCGATTAAGGCAACTTCCTCATGACGGATGGATTCAATCCAGTCCACTAACTGCCGGGCATTGGCAATTGTAGCGCTAAGCCCAAGAATTTTCATCTTGGCAGGAGCAAGAATGATTGATTCTTCCCAGACCGTTCCTCGTTCCTCGTCGTTGAGCCAGTGAATTTCATCAAAGACAATGTGAGATACGAATTCAAGATTAGGGTCTTCCGTTATAACTTGATTGCGGAATACTTCCGTCGTCATAATGAGAAGAGGCGCTGTAGGATTTAAGACAACATCTCCTGTCATTATACCCACTGAATCTTCTCCGAACTGGTCCTTAAAATCACGATACTTTTGATTGCTTAAGGCTTTGATAGGAGCTGTGTAGATCACTTTAAGGTGTTCAGACATAGCTTTCTCGATTAAATAATCAGCAACTAATGTTTTGCCTGTTCCGGTGGGTGCGGCTACGATAACTGATTTCCCCGCATCAATGGCTGCTAAAGCTTTTTCTTGGAAGGGGTCTAAGGTATATTCATGAAAGGTAAGCTCAGACATGTAAGTCAGCTCGTTTCTGATGTCATTTTTTACTTATTTTAACAAAAGGGTCATTGGTGGTCAACTTTACGCAAGGTTTGGTCTTAATCGGTTCTTGAATCCATATGATGAAACAAGAGACAAGGCTAAGGAGGGATTGGTGGTGTCTTCGCTGAGATTAGAGATAGAGCAGTCCATGGGGCTAAAATTTCCGGAACGAAACGGAGCAGCAATTGTGAAGTTTGAGGAATCCATGGAAATACCCCGTGCGGCTGAAACAATGATGCGGGGGGTATACCGAGATCCTGAACGTGTTCGGCAGGGCTTTAAACGCTTGCATCAAGAAACAGGCTCGATGATCGAGCTATTAATGCCCAGGCGCTCGCGGTTAAGGGAATGGTCGGATTCTCTTCCGGAACGTCCAAAAGATGCTGAGGCTTTTTTAAAAGAAACCACGGATGAACTATTAACGAGAGAACAACGCTTAGTGCAAGCTGAACAAGATTTATTAGGCCAATTGCAAGAGAGCGGTTTAGAAGATGTCTTCCCAGTTTCACTATCGGCCTTTGGAGTTTGCACTTATCGAGATCCAAGTGTAAAGGTTTTCCTAAAGCCTTTAGGAAGGTTTGCTGAGATTTTTCAGATGAATCCTGACTCTTTGCGTCAAGCAGTTCGAGTACATTTTCTTTGTCTGCTCTTGATAATTGCCGGTGAAGATTTAGATGGGCAAGTTTTTATACGTGGCGTCGAAGAGGAGGTTATCCATTGGCTGACAATTATTTACACCATTCGATATTTGAAGCGGCAGGCAGCAGAACAGATTCATTGCTATCTCGAATGGGTTAAAGCATGGGGAGGGAAGATCCCTAATCAAAGCATGTTCAATGATCGGGTTAATGAGAAGACACGAGCCGCCATGATTTTTTGGAGGCGTCAACTAAACATGAGTTGGTCTGACTGCTGGCAGATAATAAATCAATTCGAATCCGTAAACATACAGGACCTAGAAATTAATTAAGGCCAATCGGCTAGTTCATGGGGTTTGATAATTTCTAAGCGGTCGTCGACCTGTCTAAGTATTCCGGTCTTCTTCCATCCGTTGATAGCCCGGTTGACACATTCCCGGCTTGTCCCAATCATATTGGCAAGATCACGATGCGTGATAGAAGCATCGATAAAAATGGGTTCTCCCGGAGAAGCCGCAGGCTGAGCCAGACGCAGAAAGAGCGCAGCCAATATTCCCGAGGTAGAGCGATTGGTTAAAATTCGGATAAACTCTTGAGCTAATCTTAGCCTGCGGTTTAAAGTACGAATAAGGGCTAAAGAGAGTGTGGGGCTGACCTCAAGGATTTGGGGCATAATCTCATTGTCTAGGACAAATAAAACAGTATCTTGAAGCACTTCAGCGGTTGCAGGATATGGGCCTGCCTCTAAGAGCAAAATTTCGGCAAAGCTATCGTAAGGGCCATACCAGTCGAGAATTTGTTCATCACCTTCAGGAGATCGTTTACTAAGTTTTACTTGTCCTGAATGCACAAAATAAACGCAGGTGCCGATTTCTCCTTCCACAAACAAAAGCTGTCCCTTCCGGTAATGACGTTCTAGGAGATGGGGAATGAGCGGGGACAGATCGTCTTCTGTTAACGATGAGAACAGAGAAAAACGCAGGAGTTCATTAGGTGTAAGCACAATAAGACCTCTTTTCCATCCTCAATGCAAATTTATTTAATCGGAGTTTAATGTTATACTAAGACCATAAAATAACACTAAAACTGACGAGAGCATACATTATTTACAGGAGGCAAGAGTATGCTCGGAATTGAACTCGTTCGTATTCGATCGGTCATTAATTCACCTTTCAGAGTTACTGTTGTATTCGTTGTTTTTTTTCTGATGGTCATTATCATCATAAATTCTGTTTAATTCGTAACCCAATTATGATTTGTTATCTCAATAATAAGGGGAAATAAATAAAGAAACAAGTAAAAAGAGCATCCTTTATGGGGATGTCTCTCTATTTCTCTTTATTTATTGAAGGAACAAGATTTAATTATTTTTTTAATTTACTGGTAACTCCTTGCCAAAACCGATTGGTCTCATATCCCAGGCGCCAAATAGCAATACCTCTTAAACGGTAACTTTTAACAAAACCAAGACGGATTTTGGTTGAAATCTCATTTTCAAACCAAACACTATGGCGGGAGCGGCTGAGCCAATAGTAGAAATATGGTTCAACAGCTGTATCGGACCAAAGGATACGGGCGTTGGCTTTAGCAGCTAAACCAGGAATGTCACGCATTGGCACTATTTGAGTGGCTTCGTTGGACCAGTCGTATCCATAAACAGGTATTCCTAATAATAGTTTGTCCTGAGGGAGATAACGTATTGCATAGTCGAGCGTCTGAGTCATCCATGGCAAACTGGCAATTGGGCCCGGAGATCCGCCGGAAAAGTGTTCGTCGTAGGTCATAAGAGTGATTGCATCACATAACCTTCCTATTTCTGTGAAGTCATAGCCCGGAGCTTCCCATTCTGAACGCTTTGCAGGGACGGCAATAGTTAAGAGTAAACCTCTGTCATGCAAAACAGCTCGAAGAGATTCAAGAAAAGCGATAAAAGGAATTCGGTACGGGGCTTCGACTCCCTCAAAATCCACATGTACACCGGCTGCGGAAGGCGGCAGTAAATTGATCATTTGTTGGATACAATTTTTTTGGGAAGAGGTTGAGGCAAGAACAGTCCGTATGGGTATTGGATCAAAAATTCTTCCATTAAAATTATGGAACAGAATGAGTGGTGCAATGTTTCGTGCCAGACCTTCTTGTAAAGCGAGATTATTAATCTGCCCTGTAAAAAAACCATTCGTCTGAAGCTGAAAAGCGAAGTCTGCGTATACATCGATGTGGGATCCTTGTTGGCGAATCGAATCTATTCCTCGCAAATCTCCGGGATAATCATCGGAAACATAGCCAAGGACCCACAGGCGGTTATCCATGAGATGTCGTACGGTTGGTGTCCAATTCAATTATATCCTCCTCCTTTATCGGTACTCTTAGGATAAGATATGAGAAATTTATAATTTAATTTTACTTTTTTAACTGTAAAATTAAGGAAGGGATAACGGCTATGAATACGGAATTCATTAAAAAATTACATGATATTTATCACCTCTTGGATCAAATGGAACTTAAAGAAATGGAACGGGATTATCCGATCCTTTGGGAAAAAGTTCATTTGACTAGCTGCGCTCAGATTGGTAGGCTATTAGCACAGAAGCGTCATGTGGATAGTGAACAAGCAGCCTTAGCTTGTGCATTACATGATTGTGGGCGCTGGGTCACCGGTCGCCAAGAAAACCATGCCCCTCAGGGAGAAGATTTTGCCCGTCACTTTTTAGCACAGCAAAGTATTTCTCCAATAAACCAAGAGCGGATAGTTCAAGCGATCATTAATCATTCGAAAAAAGAAGAAGTAGGTTCACCTCTTGAAGAACTGGTGAAAGACGCGGATATTCTAGATTGTTATTGGTATGGTGACGTTATCTCTAAAAAATATCATGTTGCTAGGCTTCAAAGTCTTCTTTCAGAGCTAAATATAACATCTTCAATGGAGGGATAGTCTTGGAAAAGGTTCTTCTTATCGCTACCGGCGGAACAATAGCTATGCGCAAAGATAAGGCAGGGAAAGCGGTACCTGCGGTGAGTGGGCATGAACTTCTGGAAAGTATTCCCGAACTTACAAGACACGCCAAGTGGGATGTATGCGATTTCAGTAATGTAGCAAGTTGTAATATGGACTTAAATCAAATGAAGAGGTTAGCCTCTGTCATTGAAGAATGGTTATCTAAGGATTCTTCCTTAAGAGGAATTGTTGTGACTCATGGAACAGATACCCTTGAAGAAACGGCCTATTTTTTAGATATAACGATTAAGGACCCTAGGCCGATAATATTAACGGCTTCCCAGAGAGACGCTTCGGAAGCAGACTCCGACGGGCCGCGCAATTTAACAAACGCTATGCGGATTGCCCTTGATCCTCGTGCTGTAGGTCGTGGAGTTGTGATCGCACTTAATGAACAAATTCACGCAGCCAGAGATGTCAGGAAACTGCACACAAATCACGTTGATGCCTTTAATTCCGGGGAGAAAGGTGATTTAGGGACCATTGATACAGGAGAGGTCATTTGGCACCGTATGCCGGAAAAAACGATCAAACTCGGCGTCCCCCAGAATTTGGCTGATGTTGCTATTTGCAAGGTCTATACGGGTATGCCCAATAATATTCTACGCTCAATAACGCAAGAGAAAACAGGTGCTTTGGTTATTGAAGCTTTCGGTCGAGGTAATTTACCGCCTCATCTCGTTCCGGAAATCGCAGAGATAGTTGAGAGAGGTATTCCAGTGGTGATAACGTCACGCTGTTTATTCGGACGAACTTCTCCCGTCTATGGATATCCTGGCGGTGGAGCTGATCTCGAACGTATTGGTGCCTGGTTTGCTTCCGATTTATCGACTGAAAAGGTTCGCTTATTTCTAAGTATTGCCTTGGGACAGAGAGTGAGCAAAAAAATTATAAAGGAAATGTTACTTACTGGGGCTGTAAGTTTTGCTGATTAGCGACGTAGTCAGAATTCAGCGAATTCAGGATTATGACGCTGCAGGGAATTAATCATATTGACAAGGTCAAGAAAGAATAGTATGCTATAAACAAATGAGATAGATTCTCAATTAAGTTGCCTATTTTATTGAGAATGAGTATCAATTGCGGAGGAGGGATCAACATGGAACGCTGTCTTGGAGAGTTAAAACCTGGAGAACGGGCTTGTGTCGAGCGCATTAACGGCGGAGGAGCATTGCGCCGCCGGATGATGGATATGGGAATTGTACCGGGAGTCGAACTGGAGGTTGTCCGTTGCGCTCCTATGGGAGGTCCGCTTCAAATTCGCCTAAAAGGTTATTATCTTGCCATGCGTCGCGGAGAATGTGCCAAAATAGTTGTCTCAGAGAAGCAACAAGACTTTAATCGACATTCCTTGGCCAGCCGCTGATGGATAACGATAAATCAATTTGCCGCTTTGACATAGTTAACAATGCTTTGAGAAGGAGGGCGGCTGTGCCATGAAAATTGCTCTAGTAGGCAATCCTAACGTTGGGAAGAGTACGGTTTTTAATGCTCTAACAGGGTCAAATCAACAGGTAGGAAATTGGGCGGGTAAAACGGTTGAACGTAAAACGGGATATATACGCCGGGATAATCTTGACATCGAATTAATTGACCTGCCGGGGACATATAGTTTGACGGCTTATACTCAGGAAGAGATTGTAACTCGTGAATATATTCTCCGTGAAAAACCAGATGTCGTAATGGCTATGGTAGATGCTTCTAATATCGAAAGGAATCTTTATTTGGTTCTTCAGATTCTTGAGCTAGCTCCACGCGTAGTCATTGGACTCAATATGATGGACTTAGCAAAATCCTCGGGCATAATCTTACATACCACTGAGCTGGCAAGAGCCTTCAATGTCCCAGTGGTTGAGATTGTGGCAGCCAAGGGGATCGGAATTGAGCAGTTCTTAGCAGAAGCTATTAACGTTGGACTCATGAAGGAGGACCCTGTAATTCGTGAAGTGCCCTATCCGGCTGAGCTCGAAGAGAAAATTCAAGCGATGGAGACTCTTTTAAAAGATACGGTCTGGGCTTCTAAGTATCCATTACGGTGGTTAGCCCTTAAACGTTTAGAGAGAGATCAGGAGATAGGACAAGAATGGACGGCAATCTCTTCTTCAGATTCTTCAAAGAGTAGGCAGCGCGATTCTTGCTGTGATTCGGGCGATGCTTTAAAATACAGGCTTATGAACGCGGCAGAGCTTCCGGGAGATGATTTGCTGCGTACCTTTGAGGAAGAAGGATGGACTAAAGACCATTTCGAAATGGCTTTTGCTGATGCGAAGTATAACTATATATCTCAGATCTTACCCAAGTTTTTAACTCAAGAGGCTCTTAAGAAACCTTCCCGTACTGATTCCTTGGATCGTTGGATTTTATCCCCTTTATGGGGATATCCCATCATGATCCTGGTTCTTGCCCTTGTATTTTGGGCTTCCTTTATCGCCAGTGCCCCTTTAGGAAATGCTGTTTCTCAAGGAATGGCATGGGCTGCTGATCGTTTAGTCGACTTATTGCAATGGGTACACGCACCTGTTTTTCTATTGAGCCTGATCAGGGATGGGATTTTTGCCGGAGTTGGGGCTGTTCTGGCTTTTGTTCCGCAAATTGCTATTTTCTTTGCTTTTTTCTCCTTTCTGCAAGACAGCGGATATTTGGCCAGGGCTGCTTTCTTAGGTGATCGCTTGATGCAATTGATGGGTTTGCATGGCAAATCATTTTTTTCCTTGGTATCCAGTTTCGGATGTAATGTTCCGGGAATTATGGCCACACGAACCCTTGAAGATCCCAAGGATCGATTGATTACAATGCTGCTGAATCCCTTAATTCCCTGCGTACCGAGGTTAGGAGTTATGAGTGCTGTCGTCGCGGCATTCTTTCCTGGAACTCGCGGAGCTATGGTTATGTTAAGTCTTATGCTTATTAGTTTACTTCTTGTCATGATCTCTGCTTTATTTATGCGGAGAGTTGTCAATCAGAAAGAACGCTCAGCCTTTGTTATGGAATTGCCTTTGTATCATCTTCCCACCCTGCGTAATGTTTTATTGCCAACTTGGCATAAAACTTACACGTTTCTGAAGAGAGCTTGGACATTTATATTAGGTGCTTCTATTGTGGTCTGGGTGCTGAGTTCTTTCCCCCAAGGAGTTCCCATGAACTTAACTTGGGCCGGTAAGATGGGAGGATGGTTGGAATTCATCGGAAAACCCCTTGGTTTTGACTGGAAGATTATGGTTGCTATAGTTTTTGGCTTTACGGCTAAAGAAACTACGTTATCGACTTTGGGGATTTTATATGGTGTTGCAGCCGATGCCTCACAATCAATTGCCCAGGCGATGACCGGAGCCATGTCTCCTTTGCGAGCCTATACGTTTTTAGTAGTGTATATGCTCTACATTCCCTGTTTAGCCTCGGTCGTGACGACGTATAAAGAGTCCGGCAGTCTGCGTTGGACTGGTTTTGGGATCGCTTATAACTTAATCTTAAGTTTTATCGTGGGGTGGATTATCTTTCACGGAGGTCTAGCCTTGGGCTTTCGCTAATTGAATTTAACTCCTGGAGGTGGTCTCGAATGCTTACTAGTATTTTAAACATCTTGGCTCGCAAAGAATCATTATCATTGACTCAACTTGCTCAAGAATTAAATTCTTCGCAAAGGGAAATAGATAGCGCTTTGGAACAAATGGAACACATGGGTTACGTTCGCAGAGAGAACTATGGACAGGCTTGCAGTGTTAATTGCGGTTCAAGCGAATGCAGCAGCCATTGTCAAGGTTGTGGATTCGCCTCCTCAGAAACCTATTCTTTTTGGGTGCTTACCGACCGGGGGAAATCGTTAGCGGGTACCAAGTTGTCTTGAAGTATTTATGAAAATCAAAAAATATGATATCATCTAACTATTGCTTAGATGGAGTTATCTGTGATTGAAGGGAGTCCTTCCTAATGAGTAGACCCCGTGAGGAAAAATATCAAGCGATTCTTGACGCGGCAACGGAGGCATTTGCCGAATATGGTTTCTTTAACAGTCAAATATCTAAAATTGCTAAATTAGCCGGTGTTGCCGATGGAACGATTTATCTTTATTTTAAAAATAAAGAAGATATTCTTATCAGCTTATTTACGGAGCGCATGGGACAATTCATTAATGAGATCCGTCATGAAATAGAGGAGTGCCAGTCTGCCAAGGAGCGACTATTACGTATCATAAAAACACATTTGAGATATATGCAGGAAAACAGATCCTTAGCGATGTTTACTCAGATTGAGTTGAGGCAATCTAATCCAACCATCAGAGAAGCTATTTCCGGTCCCCTTCGGGAATATTTTCATATAATTGAACTGGTTTTGACTGAAGGCGTTAATAAGGGTGAGCTGTTGTTGTACGACGTGAAAGTCGGACGACAAATGTTTTTTGGCACATTGGATGCCATGGTTAGTGATTGGGTTATTTCCAAAAAGCCAAGGTCCTTAGAGGGGATGGAAGAGGTTGTTTTCGATCTCATGTGTGGTGCTTTCAAGATCGGAGAAATTAATTAAGGTCAACAAGCTCGGCACAAGCCGAGTTTTTCTTTACACTTATTCAGCCTAGACAACAAACGCCCAATCGCGTATTATTTATACGAATGTCCAATACTATAGTGAGACATGATCGTAAGAATGGGAGAAAGCTTATGGATTTTTCAGGAAAAGATAAAGCAACTTATGTTCAAGAAACGTTCAATGCAATTGCGGGTCATTATGATTTAATGAATAGCTTAATGAGCTTGGGAATGGACAAACGCTGGCGAAGACTAGCCGTTCAGCAGGTCGGTGCTAAACCCGGCATGAGTATTCTGGACGTTTGCTGCGGGACAGGACAGTTTTCCATGGAATTAGGCAAGACAGTAGGCAGTAAAGGCAAAGTCACCGGTTTAGACTTCTCGCAAAAAATGCTCGATGTTGCCCGGCAGACACTTGCTGAAACTCCGGATATGCATTGGATTGAATTTATGCAAGGAGATGCTATGGAACTTCCTTTTCCGGATAATTCTTTTGATGGAGTCACTGTAGGATGGGGGTTGCGAAATTTACCGGATTTAAGAAAAGGTATTAGAGAGATGGCACGTGTTGTTAAGCCGGGAGGCAAGGTAGTTTCCTTAGACATGGCTAAGCCGTCATTTCCTGGTTTCAAACAAGTTTATTGGTTATATTTCGAAAAATTAATTCCCTTGATGGGGCAAATTTGGGCTAAAAAGGCCAGTGCTTATCAATATCTACATGACTCTGCGCTGGAATTCCCGGCACAGCAGGAACTCGTTAAAATTTTTGCAGAGTGTGGTTTGGAAAATACGAAGTATATTAATTTGGCAGGCGGTGTTGTTGCGATTATCGTCGGCACAAAGCCAAAGTTTTATTAGTTTACTTAGCATCACATGCCATTTGCAACACTTCATTAAAAGTTACTAAGTTCGGCAGGGTGAGGTATTTGAATAGGATAGAAAGTTGGGAGTGTCGTAAAACTACTTTATCTGGAGGTAGCAAATGATACTCCCTTATTTATCCTATTAGTATAGATAACATCTATTAGTATAGATAACATCTATTAGTATAGATAACATCTATTAGTATAGATAACATCTATTAGTATAGATAACATCCGGTTGTTACCGTTATACCTCCATTCCCGAAAGCTGCACCACCGAATAATGAAAATTTATTACGTAACTAAGTAACTGCTGCTTAAAATAATATTAACAGCTTGGCATGGATTTATTAATAATGTACATACTAATCCTGTTTAGATAATTATTATTTAGGAGGGTAAAACAATGAAAGTCAGTGACGTAATGACAAGCACTGTTGATTGGGCAGGATCCAAAACCTCGGTTGCAGATGCTGCACGTTTGATGAAGAAGGATGATGTTGGATCCATTCCAATTTGTGATAACGGTAAAGTAGTTGGCATGATTACAGATCGAGATATTGTTTTAAACGTCGTAGCTGCCGGTAAGGATTATAATACTACTTTAGTACAAGAAATTATGAGTAAAAATATTGTTAGTGTTTCCTCAAATCAAGATGTTCATGAAGCGGCCGATTTAATGTCGCAATATCAAATCAGAAGGCTTCCTGTCGTAGACCAAGGAAAATTAGTTGGCATTCTGGCTATCGGAGATTTGGCGATTGAAAGAATCCATGTTAATGAAGCAGGAGATGCTCTGAGCGATATTTCTCGAGGAGCCCATCAGAATATGAACTAATCAGAAAGGATGAAACGTAAATGGCCGATTTGCGTGAACGGATGGATTTAGGCACTTGGGGAGCGTTTCGGACAGGCTGGTGGGTTTTGCACATTGTTGGTATTGTAGTAGTGGGTTACATTGGTTATTGGCTGGCTAAAATGTAATTCTTGAAAATACTTTTGTTTAAAAGTAGTGTTGTGATAATTTCACACACTACTTTATTTTATGATAGAATATACGTAAATTTTTAATAAAAGGATGTAGTATAGTGGCGATTAGTATTGGGATGCGGGGTTATGCTGAGACAAATGTAACGTTCTCAAATACGGCTAAATCTATGGGAAGCGGAAATTTAGAAGTATTTGCCACACCTGCCATGGTGGCACTCATGGAACAAGCCGCTGTAAACGCTTTGGAATTACCTGAGGGACAATCGAGTGTAGGAACTTCTTTGACAATCAATCATATTGCTGCCACTACTATAGGCGTTAAAATAACAGCAACTGCTGAGTTGATTGAAATTGACCGGAGGAGATTAGTGTTTACAGTGGAAGCCAGCGATGAAGCGGGACAGATCGGAGCCGGCAAGCACGAACGCTTTATTATTGATATAGAACCTTTTTTAAACAAAGCTCAGAAAAGGAACCGGGAGATTTAATTATGGAAGGGTTTTATACACTCTCCCAAAAAACAATTGCCGAGCAAACTATAGATAAATCACGTTTTATAGGAATTGGAATGCCTGTAAACTGTCTTGAACAAATCAATCAGGCAATGCAGCGAATCCGTCAGGATTATCCGAATGCGCGGCATTATGTTTATGCCTACCGTCTGCATGATGGCCATTTGGAAAAAGCTTCTGACGATGGAGAACCCCAAGGAACAGGAGGGCGACCGGTCCTTGATATTCTCAAACATCAAAATATATGGAACATCTTACTGGTTGTTGTTAGGTATTTTGGAGGAGTTCTTCTCGGTACTGGTGGTTTAACAAGAGCTTACGGCGGTACCGCAAAGAAGGTTTTTGAGGAAATACAGTTAGTTCAATTGACTCTTTTTCATCAATATCGATTACGCGTTTCATATGATTTATATGCTTCCTTGAAATATCAATTGGAGCAAAAGGATTACCATATCAAAGGTGAAGAATTTAGTGAAGCTGTTGATATGATAATCTCTGTTCCGGAAGAACAAAGAGAATTATTCTTAACGTGGCTGGGGAATTTCTCCAACAGTCAAATTTCGCCTGAAGATAATGGACTTATTTGGGAATAGAGTCATTTTTGAAAATAAAAATAATTTAAAAGAGTTAAACTTTGGGAAAGTGAATACAATCACTTTCCTTTTTTATATATATATGCTATCATTATAGCAAGATAAGGAACGGCTATAATGATATTAAATACATTAGGGAGTGTGCATATGTTAACTTGGATTGGAACAGTGATGATTGGCTTTTTTCTTTTAAGTTGTGCTTCAGTAATTGTTACTTCTGGTTTTCAAATTTTAAAATCACTTCTAAAAGTTCCTAAAGATCGTGGTTTTGTGTCAAGGGCTCAAGAGGCTTAAGACAGGTGCTTTTTTCAATTTTAAACAAAATATAGCAGAATGAATGAATTCAAAACTCCGCATCATTAAAATAGCGGGGTTTTTCTTTTCTTATACTATCAGAAAGTATAACCTTTGGCTAAATACTGCAAGAAGAGTTTATACGTGCGAAGACAGTGTCTTCGTCCTCTGGCATAAGTGCAACTAACCTGCCGCTTCGCCGGAGGCTTAGCGCCAGCTAAGTTTTCTTTATATACGAATGCAACAAATGTAATTCGAATCAGAATTCACTGTATTTTTCGCAGCGCAGAATGCTTGCAAACTGTGGAAATAGAAGAAGGAGAAAGTAATTTTCTGTCGAATCTAAATAAAGATTGTACAGAAGAAGGGGGGACCCGTACTCTGGCATATGAAGTGATTGTTTTTTTGGGAAGTATTCCGTTTGTTGCGTTCATAACTGTGAGAGCAAAATCTTGGGGATTGACTAAACGAAGTGCTGTTTTTATTGCTTTCTTATTGTGTGGAGATGTGATGGCTTTTCCCAGTGCTCTCCAGTCAGGGTATATTAGTTTGTGGCTTATTTTAACTATAGTCCTGATATTCGCAGGTTCTTTTTGGCCAAGCATCGTTGTGAAAATTGTCAAAAAACAAAAAACAGATTCCCAAAGAGACAGCTATGCTGAAACGAGGAATAACGACAAAAGAAATGAACAAATTAACCTCAATGATGAAGGTTACTCTAGTAGTCATCAAAATTTCGGCATAGCAGAATCCATTGCGGAGAAAGACCATTCGAATCAAGCGGAACTAATATCCGGCGAGCTCTATGACTTTGAGGATTCCGAGTGCATAGAAAACTCTCGTTTAGACAGGAATGAAGTATTGAACGAAGCAGCAGCAGTAGAAGCATATCATGCCGAAGACTTACAGAAAGAGGAACTCGGTGAAAACAAAGCGGATGAAGAATTCGAGGGGACAAAAGTCACCGAAGAGGCAACTGAGGTAATTGAAGTCGATGAAGAGGCAACTGAGGAACCGGAAGTCACCAAAGAGGAGACCGAGGTAATGGAAGTCGCCGAAGAGGAAACCGAGGTAATGGAAGTCGCCGAAGAGGAAACCGAGGTAATGGAAGTCGCCGAAGAGGAAACCGAGGTAATGGAAGTCGCCGAAGAGGTAACTGAGGAAATTGAAGTCGCCGAAGAGGAAACCGAGGTAACTGAAGTCGCCGAAGAGGAAACCGAGGTAACTGAAGTCGCCGAAGAGGAAACCGAGGTAACTGAAGTCGCCGAAGAGGAAACTGAGGAACCGGAAATCACCGAAGAGGAAACCGAGGTAATGGAAGTCGCCGAAGAGGAAACCGAGGTAACTGAAGTCGCCGAAGAGGTAACTGAGGAAATTGAAGTCGCCGAAGAGGAAACCGAGGTAACTGAAGTCGCCGAAGAGGAAACCGAGGTAACTGAAGTCGCCGAAGAGGAAACCGAGGTAACTGAAGTCGCCGAAGAGGTAACTGAGGAAATTGAAGTCGCCGAAGAGACAACTGAGGAACCGGAAGTCACCGAAGAGGTAACTGGGGAAATTGAAGTCACCGAAGAAGCAACTGAGGAACCGGAAGTCACCGAAGAGGAAACCGAGGTAACTGAAGTCGCCGAAGAGGTAACTGAGGAAATTGAAGTCACCGAAGAGGCAACTGAGGAACCGGAAGTCACCGAAGAAGAAATCGAGGAACCCGAAGTCGCCGAGGAATACCCTGAGGAAATTGTTGCGTCGGAAGCGTTACCTGAGGAATCTGTATTGGTTGAAGTTCATACGAATGAGCGGCTAGACTCCTTATCCTTAGAAGAACTTATTGATTTGGGCTTTAATGAGAAATTTGCTGGGAATTTTACTCAGGCAGCAGTTTATTTTATGCATGCTTTAACTCTGGAACCTAAGCCTGATGTAGCTTTTTACTTAATTTTGGATTGTTATTGGCTCTGGAAGAATATTGGAAAATCTGACTATGCAGTTTTTAGAATTATGAAATATGCCCGAAAGTATAGTTCACAATTCAGTTTGGATTTACAATACCAATTTGAGATCTGGTTAAAAAAAGAAGGTCTCGATAAATATTTATATTAATAGGGGGCTGGTTTGCAAAATGAAACCTACAAAAGAAATTATGGGATTAAGGATTATTAGTATCTCGGATGGTACTCAAACGGGTGTGGTCAAGGATTTTGTTCTTAATCCGCAAGAGAAAACCTTAGACTTTGTTATTGTTGATCAGCCTACAGATTATTTTGGCGCCAAGATTATTGCCTTTAAAGATATTTTAGGTGTTGGTGAATTCGCTATGACGATACCAAACCCTAATGTTATTCAAGATGTTGCTCAAAATGTAGATGCTCAAAAGTTATTAAATTTGGATACCCGAGTGATTGGAACAAAAGTGCTGACTAAAAAAGGGCAATTGATTGGAGAAGTTACCGAGATACTTATCGATGAAGAGACAGGCCGCATTGCTGCTTGTATTTTTAAAACTAATAACCAAGAGCATGAAATTGGAGCCGAAAAGGTTATTACCTTAGGTAAGGAATTGCTTATTGTAGAGGGGTTTAACGAAGAACCTATTCAAGGGAAACCGCAAATTGGAAATGTTGAATCGGTTTCCAATAGCGCTGTAACAGAAGCCAAGGAACAGGCCGCTCCTGCTCCTGCCCCAGTTCCTGCTCCTGGTGAGGTCGAAGCCGATAAGGGATTTAACCTGTTTGAACAGCGTCAACTGCAGTATTTTATTGGCAAAATAGTAGAAAAAGACATTGTTTTGGACAATGGGAATGTTTTGCGGGCAGGAGAACGGATTACTCCTGAAATGATATCGTTTATTACTTCGCGCAGTACATTGATGGAAATCACATCGCACTTACAGAAAAATTAAGGAACTGAAAAGTAATGAAAAAGGCTGGATTCATTCTGACCGCGTTAGTTGTTCAGTTTTGTGTAACTTTAAGTCTGGGGAGCGTAGTAGCTTATGCTAGTACACATAACCGCGCACCATCAGGTTTAATCATTTGGGGTCGGAACTTTTCTGGATTGAATCAAGCTGAGGTAGCTTCTGAATTAAAAGCGGAGATTCCCAAGACTGTAGTTTACCAAGGAAAAATATTTCCCTTAAGATTGGAACGCTCCTACATTAAAATTGACAACTGGCTGAACCAAGTTTTTCCGCCCACATCTGGAGTTTGGTACTGGGATGTCTTTCAAAGTTTAATTCATAAACCGGTTTTGAATCCGGTCTTAGAATTGGACCGGGAAGATATTGTTTCTCAACTGAAGACTATTAGTACCCAGATTAATGAACCGATGCTTCCGGCAACAATTTCTTATGAAAATCATCATTTTATAAAGATAGCAGGTAAAAAAGGACAAACGCTGGACATTGACGCAACATGGCGTAAAATTGCCGCTAACCATACAGACAAACAAGTTGAAGCGGTAGTAAAAGATGTTCCAATTCAACCTGCTACGGATCAACTCAATGAAGTCGGGGATGTCTTAGGAGATTATACTACTTATTTTAATCCCGAAGATATTTCAAGAACCAAAAATGTAAGATTAGCCGCTAATGCCATTAATAATCACTTGATTGCCCCAGGTGAGGTTTTTTCTTACAATAAGGTGGTTGGGGAACGCACTGAGGCGGCTGGGTACCTTCCCGCTTATATTTTCGTAGATAGCAAAGAGGTCAAAGGAGATGGGGGGGGCGTTTGCCAAGACTCCAGCACCTTGTTTCAAGCTGTTCGTCAAGCAAACTTAAAAGTGGAAGAAAGACATGTTCACTCGTTGCCCGTATCTTACGTTTCAAAAGGTCAAGATGCCACTGTTGCTTATGGTCTGCTTGACTTTCGCTTTCAAAATAATACAAAGGGTTATCTTCTTGTCAGTGCTCTAACAGGCGAAAATTGGTTAAGAATTAGACTGTTTGGAGTTTCAGATGCTAATCATCCTGTTCAACAACCGGATGGTTATCCAGTTCGACCCGATGTATTCAGCGATGATTTCAAGTAGTTATCACTTTAATCATCAGTGGTACCGCTTTTGCGGCATGGGACCTGCCCCTATAAGAAGAGCTCCCTAGTCGGAGGTAACGAAAGCCTTTGACTAGGGAGCACTCTATTTTCCTATAATTCAATAATATAAATTGGAATAAGTAAATAATAAATTTTAAATATATTGGTAAATTAACTTAAATGCTACTAAAAGAGACATTGTAATAAAGATAGGTTTTACAAGAGCGGCGCCCCGACGAATGGCAAGTTTTGTTCCCAGAAATGAGCCTAAAATCATAGCCAGAGCCATTGGGATCCCGTATAAGAAGAGGATTTTACCGTTCCAAGCAAATAGTATCAGTGAGGCAAAATTACTGACGAAATTTAAGACCTTTGAATTTGCCGATGCTGAAACGAAATCAAAGCCGAAAAGTGCGATAAAGGAGAAAATTAAGAAAGAGCCTGTTCCTGGGCCAAAGAAACCGTCGTAGAAACCTAAAGCCAAGGCAAAGCAACAGCCTGCCCTAAGTTTTGAGGGAACTAATTGTTCAAAGCGGTTTTCCATACCTAAGTTCTTGTGGAGTATCGTATAAATTCCGACAATTAGGATTAAGATTAAGACAACTTTGTTCAGAAATTGAGAACTGACGCTGAGGACTGCCCATACTCCAAGCAACGCTCCAATAAACGTAAAGGGGATTTGCCATTTTACTAATGGAAAATGCACTTTACCTGAACGAGCGAAGGTGATGGAACTGTTTAGGGAAGCCATGGACGCAGCGAACTTATTCGTTCCTAGAGCTAGTTGAGGGGGTACACCAATGAGTAATAAAGCCGGTAGGCTTATGAGTCCGCCGCCTCCTGCAATTGCATCAACTGCCGCTGCCAAGAAACCTAAAATGATGACAATAAGAAGATTAAGCCACATATTGTTACCTCACTTATACCAATTTGCAAAGACCTTTTTAAGTATACCCCTAGAGAGTGAGTTCGTCATTATTTTTTCCATTAGTTTAGGGTAATCTATTTGATTTTTACTTAATCCCATATTATATAATGTCAAAGGGCAGAAAATGTATTATTTAAGAATTACACGTCATTAGGGGGAGGTAATAATGAACAGAAAATTGGACGCTTCCCAACTGGAATATATTTATACGGCTCTGCAAAATAAATTCCCTGATGCCCACTGCGAGCTGAACTTCCGTACTCCTTTTGAACTTCTAATTGCCACGATTTTGTCTGCTCAATGTACTGATGAGAGAGTGAATCAAGTTACAGCATCATTATTCGAGGCAGCTAACACTCCAGAGGATATTCTTGCTTTAGGATTAAGTAGTCTCGAAGGCAAAATTCGTTCTTTAGGCTTGTTTCACAATAAAGCTAAAAGTATTCTTGCAACGTCTCAAATACTCGTCGAAAAATACTCTGGGATTGTACCTGAATCTATCGATTTATTGAGAAAACTGCCGGGAGTAGGACGGAAAACGGCTAATGTGGTTGTCAGCAATGCTTACGGAATTCCCGCTATAGCAGTAGATACTCATGTTTTTCGTGTTGCACATCGGATAGGTCTGGCAGAAGGTTCTACAGCAGAGAAGGTGGAAAAAGAATTGATGGAGCAATTTCCACGCGAACAATGGTCGGATCTTCATCATTTATTAATTTTTTTGGGCAGACGAATATGTACGGCCAGAAAGCCAAATTGTCCGGCATGTCCAGTTGCTTCCGTTTGTAAGATGGCTAAGGGTCACGAACTTTAATTCAACAAATTTCGCGTCTCTTCTTTTTAAAGTCCTTTCGTGTTAAAATGCAAAGAAGATAATCGAATACGGGCTAGGGCATCTTACTTAGGTATTCGTGGATTAAAAGGATAGGATTAACCAGTCCATCAAAAACTAGAAAGGGTGAAAAAAGTGAAATTTGTTCGCTTTATGGATCAAAGCAATGAAATTAAATTTGGTGTCCTAGAGGATACAAACATTCGATTGTTCGACAGAACATTCTTGGATTCCAAGAGACAGCTTACTGATCAAGTAATAAAATTGGAAGAGGTTCGCCTACTGGCCCCTGTTGAACCTAGTAAAGTAATATGTGTAGGATTGAATTATTCTTTGCATATAAAAGAAATGAAAAGTTCTTTAAATTTAAAGGACACGGAACCTTCGAAACCCGATGACCCTATTGTTTTTTTAAAACCACAAACAAGTGTCATAGGACCCGGAGATAAAATTATTTATCCCCAAATCAGTCAGAGAGTGGATTTTGAAGCTGAACTTGCTGCAGTTATTGGAAAGACCATTAAAGGAGTAACAGAGGAGGAAGCCTCTAACGCTATTTTAGGATACACATGTGCCAATGACGTTACGGCAAGGGATTTGCAGCAAAAAGATGGCCAATGGACTCGCGGAAAGTCCTTTGATACGTTTTGTCCGCTTGGACCTTGGGTTGTCACAGATATCGACCCAAGCGATTTGGATATTCAACTTTTTCTGAATGGAGAAGTTAAACAATCCTCGAATACAAAGTATTTTATTACACCCGTGCCAAGGCTAATAAGCTTTATTTCTCAAGTTATGACCTTGAATCCCGGTGATGTCGTTCTAACTGGGACTCCAGAAGGTGTTGGTCCAATGCAGCCCGGGGATGAGGTCGTTGTTAAAATACCTGCGATAGGAGAATTAGGCAATACCATCATTGCAGAGAATTAGAAAATCAACTTAAGATTCTTGATTTTGCTGAAAGGTATAACCTTATGGGGGTAATTGAATGATCCGAATTGGACATAACCCGAATACAAACATGTTGCCGATGTTTTATTTTTTGCCTAAAGAACATCCTCTCTTAAAGTCAGTTACGGCAGAACCGACTGGGCATAATGCTATGTTAGCCCAAGGGCTGATCGATATGGCCCCGATTAGTGCATTTTCTTATGGTGAGCATTGGAAAGAGTATCTAGTACTCCCCAATCTCTCTGTTTCTACCAAAGGAAGAGTAGGCTCTATTCTTTTGTTTTCAAAAGTTCCTTTAGAAAATTTAAATGGTTTAACCGTTGCTTTAACAGATATGTCGGCAACCTCTGTTAATCTGACAAAGATATTACTCCATGGATTTTATAAGGTTTTTCCTAACTATATCACGACGCCTTCAAATCTAACGGATATGTTCGCTCAAGCAGATGCGGCGCTCTTGATAGCCGATTCCGCTATTCAAGCGGCCCAAGAACACCCGGATTGTTTAATATACGATTTGGGGGCAGAATGGTTAAAACAAACGGGACATTCTATGACTTATTCTGTATGGGCTTTTCCTAAGAAATTGCTGCTAAAGCAGGCCGATGAAATAAAGGGTGTTTATCAATTGTTGTTGGAGGCAAAATCGAAGGCCTTGAATCATATGGAGGATATCGTCAATGCCTGCCAAGGGATGCTTGGTGGAACAGGTGATTTTTGGGAGGATTATTTTACTCAGTTTCATTATGATTTAGATCCTATGCTAAGGTCAGGACTGCAAAAATATTTAGATTTGTGCTATGAACAGAATTTGCTGCCAAGCCGTCCACATATCGAAGTTTGGGCAGAGGGGTAAGGTATGGGGTATTGGGTGTATCTTGCACGTTGTGGGGATGGTACGATTTATACCGGGGCCACTACAGATCTCAAACGGAGAGCGCAAGAACATAATCGAAAAAGTTCCGGAGGGCATGGGGCAAAATATACAGCCTCTCACCTTCCCATATCGCTGGTTCAAGCCTGGGAGGTTAACTCATGGGGGGATGCCCTGCGTTTAGAATATGCTATTAAACGTTGTGAGCGGACCGAAAAGCTGCGTTTAATCCAAGACCCTTGGGAAATTTGTCGTATTGCCGAGAGACGAAAGTTAACCTTCTGTATCAGAGCAGCAACCGAGGAAATCCGTCACATAAACTCATAGATGAAGCGAGACTGAATCTTACTTAACAAGAATGAGGTGGAAGACTTGAGAATTGCCTTAATTGCCCATGATGAAAAAAAAGCAGAAATGATTGAATTTGCTAAAACACACAAAGATCTCTTGGCTCAGTGTGAATTGACCGGGACTGGCACAACCGGTAAATTGATTAAACAACACGTAGGCTTAAATGTACAAGCTCTGTTGTCAGGTCCTATCGGAGGGGATCAACAAATTGGCAGCTTAGTTGCAACGCAAAATTTAGACATGATTATTTTTATGCGGGATCCATTAACTGCTCAAGCCCATGAACCTGATATTGCGGCATTGTTAAGAGTATGTGATGTTCACAATGTTCCTCTGGCGACCAATCGGAAAAGTGCAGAAATATTAATGGCTTATGTGAAACTTTGTTTGGAAGAGCAAAACGATTCTTCCAATAGTTAAATAATAGTAAATAACTGACTTAAAAATGGATTGATAAATAAAGAAAACTCCGTCTCAGTACCAGAGCGGAGTTTTCTTTTACTATCGTTTACCATTCTCACTAAGATTCGAGGGTATCAGCCACTGACTGGGCGATAAACGAATGAGTTTATCGCCACGCCGCAACTTATTTCAAACTCCCGCAGAGCGGATTGGCTGAGTGTCTCTGGAACCAAAAAGTGCGCTGCTCTCCACTGGAGACTAGCGGGATGGCGGGAGGAGAACGATGGTTGTATATGGTTAAACGTTATAAATACTCCCGCCTAAAAATTCTCTGAGAATCGAGATGAAGGGGATGGTAGAAACATCTAAGGAGTTGAAGAAAGACAGCAAGGTTAAGAGATGAGTCGCCGTTTGATAGTAATCAGAATCTGGGGTGACCGTGAGCAGAAGTCGTTCCGCATAAGGGCGCAGCGCATTCAATTCATATAAAAGGCTGGAGTTAAACATAACATCGGCTTCTTCTTGATAAGGAAAGATATTGTGGTTCTCACCGCGGCGCACGCTCTCCCATTGAGCTAATGTCCGCTCAGGATTAATGCCGCGAAATTGATTATCTCTGACGATACGTCGTATAAGTCTGACTTCAGTCGTAGGTACTCTGGTATAGTTATCGATGTTAAGTTGAAATAAAGCGCTGACATAGATCTTAAACATTTGGTTTCGATCCAGCGAAGGAATTAAACTTGGATTAAGGCCGTGTATTCCCTCGATCACAAGGATTTCATCTGAGCTAAGGTGCATTGGTTTACCTGCCGGTGATCGCCTTCCATGGACAAAATCGAAAATTGGAGTTTCTACATTTTCACCGCGAATGAGAGCATTTATCTGAGCAGCAAGGAGAGGTAAATCTAAAGCTTTCAAAGATTCAAAATCATATTGCCCATTTTCATCGAGAGGAGTTTCTTCCCTGGATAGGAAGTAGTTATCCAGAGAAAGGGCGACAGGCCGCAGACCGCTGACTCTCAGTTGAGTTGATAAGCGCTGAGCGAAGGTGGTTTTGCCCGAAGAGGAAGGTCCCGATATGAGAATCATGCGGACATTACGCCGTTGTTCATAGATACGGTCGGCAATAGAGGATATTTTCTTTTCGTGCAAAGCTTCAGCTAAGCAAATTAGATCGTTTGATCCATGTTCAGATATAATGGCGTTAACGTCCTTTACTTTATCGAGGTGCAAATTTTCCAACCAACGCTGGCTCTCAGAGAAGGTAGAGGAAAGCTTTTCCGGTGGGACAAAAGGGGCCAGTGTTTCAGGGTGATTAGCATTGGGAAAGAGCAGAATAAAGCCTGGAGGGAAATGAATCAGCTGGAAGAACTGTAAGGAACCGGTGCGTTCGAGAGGGGGGTACAGTGTTTTAATTTCAAGGTCACCTAAGCGACATTGATATAGATGATCTTGACTTGGATTACAAGAGATGGTTTGATCTGATAATACCCAGCTTCTTAACGCTTCTTCAACTTGAATGACTTCCCTGGAGGATAACAATGAGTCTTCGAGCTCACAATAGACTCCATCGAGTATTGAGTGAGAAATTTTGAGCTGCTCATCTGGGAAGAGTTTTTTGGCGACCCCTATGAGGCCGAGAATTAAACTTTGACGATATCTGCGAATAGTGTAATCAGACATTCAAGGCACCGCCTTTCTAAAATGTTGTAGTTTTGGAGAGTATATTTAACATGATATTCTACATATTTATCCAACTTTCCTTTAAAAATAGGGGAGGATTGCCTTTTATTAACTTGCTCAGGGATTGGTCTGTTAATTTTGAAGGAATTTAGCGGGTAATAGCGAATATACTGCGAATAGAACGCAAATAAATAAAAAAATTAAAGTCAAGGAAGGAAATGAAATGTACGAAAGCACTCGGGGTAATTTATCGGGACAAAGCGCTTCTCAAGCTATTGCATTAGGTATGGTACCTAAAGGGGGACTTTTTGTTCCGTCAACGTTTCCTGTCTTGAATTGGCAAGAACTTCAGGGACTTTCCTATCGTGAAGTGGCCAAGCGTGTCATGACAGCATATTTGCCGGATTTTGCTGAGGTGACTCTCGACAAAATTGTTAATGTATATGCCGATGGAACCTTTGACGGCCAAAATCCAGCCCCGCTCGTTTCAGTGGGTGATTTTGGCGTACTCGAACTTTGGCATGGTCCCACATCAGCTTTTAAGGATATGGCTTTACAAGTATTACCTGACTTACTAAAAATTAGTCTTGAGCAAATTAGCCTTGAGGCAGAAGTATTGATCTTAGTTGCGACCTCAGGAGATACGGGTAAAGCAGCCCTGGAGGGATTTAAAAACCGGGCAGGCATGCACATTGCAGTTTTTTATCCTGAAGGCGGAGTAAGCCCGGTACAAGAGCGTCAGATGACTACCACAGAAGGATCTAATACCCATGTGATTGCCGTTAAAGGTAACTTTGACCAGTGTCAAACAGCGGTTAAACAAATGTTTTCCTCAGAATCCCTAAAAACTAAACTGTGGGAAAATAAGCTGGTTTTCTCTTCAGCTAATTCGATTAACTGGGGACGACTGCTGCCCCAAATCGTCTATTATTTTTGGGCCTATTTGCAGGCGGTTGAACAGGACAAGGTTGCCCTTGGCGGCGTGATGAATGTGGTTGTACCCACAGGGAACTTTGGGAACTTACTAGCGGCGTATTATGCTCAGCGCATGGGTTTGCCAATCGCCAAAATCATTTGTGCTTCAAATAAGAATAATGTATTAACGAATTTTTTTGCTGCCGGTGAATATCAAAGTCAGCGTGATTTTTTTCAAACCATATCTCCTTCCATGGATATTTTGATTTCCAGTAATTTTGAACGTTTCTTATATGAGATGAGTGGACGGAAGGCTGATTTAATTAAAGATTGGTATGCTCCTGAAAAGCGGGGGAGTTTTAAAGTTGATCTTCAAACGCTAAATAATTGCCGGGAAGTTGTGTTCGCGGGTTGGGCCAGTGAAGAGGAGACCTTAGAAACTATTGCTCACAGTTATAAGGCTTATCAGTATGTTTTTGATCCTCACACTGCCGTAGGCATGAAAGTTTTTGAAGATTATCGTACATCAAGTCAAGACTCAACCTTTACCGTGATCGCTTCAACTGCCAGCCCTTTTAAATTTGCCCCTAATGTTTTGATCGCTTTAGAAGGAATTAATCATAAGCAGAGAGATGAGTGGCAGGCTTTAGCGGATCTAAGTCAGTTAACAGGCTGGAAGATTCCTGAAGGATTAAAAGATTTAGATAAGAAGAAGGCCAGAAACGTTGATTCCTTCCAACCTGAGAGCATTGAAGAAGCAATTCGGAAACTGTTTATTAAAGAAAATCTTTAGAAACTGTCAAGCTTCAAATTTCAGATGATTTCCGAGACTATTTACGCCTCCATCTGTTTTGCTTCTCTAATCATTAACGAAAGGGATAGTCACTCTCTATAGTGGTAAAGTGACTATCCCTTTGGGTATTTCGCTCGCTTTTTTTTGATCCGGTTTTTAAGGCCCCCACTTCATAAGCGGGGGTGGGTCCTTCGTAAACTTCGGGTGGGGTAGAGTTCCCATATGAAGCCTAATGTTCAGCTTTAGTTGAACGAGTTCCCTCAAGTTTGGGCAATCCTTACGATGGGGATAATGAAAATTGACCCGTAATATAAATATCAATGAGCCTTTTAATATGTTTTCGCTGTGACATACTAAAAGGCTCATTGATTGGCGTTTAAGACGTTTAGAAGATTGTTTCGTCGGGAAGAGCTTTGGGGTATGAACCCAACAACTTAACGGAAATGTTTTCTACTCTCAGGGCGTGGAGAACATCTTGGATCGGAGGAGCAAAAACATAACCGTCAACATCAATAAAGAAAACATACTCGCCAAGTTTTCGCTTTGAAGGACGCGATTCAATGCGGGTAAGGTTGATATGACGTTTGGAAAATTCCCCGAGAATAGAATATAGGGAACCTGGAGTATTATTGGCGACAATTAGTAAAGAGGTTTTGTCGTTTCCTTCGGACATTTCTGCCAAACGATGACCGACAAGAACAAATCTGGTAGGTTGAAGAACCACATCCTGAATGCGTTCCGCCAGAATGTGAAGATTATAAAGGTCGGCCGCTCTGCGTGGACCAATAGCCGCCCAATTTTCCCGAATTGACGATATTCTTTGAGCGGCTTCCGCCGTACTCAAACAAGTCACTTGTTCAACCTGGGGAAGGTGTGTTTCCAGAAAGTCTCGGCATTGCCCAATTGCTTGTTCGTGAGAATAGATACGTTGGATTTGTTCCAGTGGCATGGGTTCGTGAGTTAATAAACACTGGTCAATTGGCTGGACGAATTCATAGCTGATATAGAGGTGTTCAGTCTGGCCCAGTATATCCATGGTTACGCCAACTTGTCCTTCAGCCGAATTTTCTAAAGGAATGAAGGCCCAGTCAATCTTGTTTTCATCACAAGCAAGCAGCAGACGAGGAATGGTGGGAAAGGGGATCAACTGCGGCGGGGACAGGTTAAACTCGGGATGATCAGCTAGAAAAAGATGGATTGCTTCTTCAGAAAAACTTCCTTTTGGGCCTAAATAACCCATCGTTGTCATGGTGTTGTCTCCTTCCTCTATATAAAATGATCTGTCCCGCATCTTTTAGAGACGAAACAGAATCCTGGAATATCTCATTGTCTCTTATCATAATACAGATATACAATACCAGCAAGTCACCTTCTAAAAGTATTGGTTAAAGAATGTCACTTTGCCTAAAAGATACTTGCGCAGGCGAAAAGAATTTAGTAAAATTAGAATAGAAGGTTGGGGAACCTTCTAGGGGATCAGTGGACAAGGTGAAGAAGCAGGCAGTGGAACGTACGCTGCCTGCTTCACTTTTATTTAGATTAAAGTCTGTAGAGGAGATGTTAATTTGGCTTTGGAAATCGAACGCAAATTTTTAGCAATCCAGGAAAAGTTGCCTGACCTGCAAGGAGGACAGTACATAATTCAAGGGTATTTGTCTGAAGTGCCGTCAGTTCGCTATAGAATCCTCGGTAATTCCATCAAGATAACGGTAAAAGAACAACTAAGTGACGGCACCCGTCAAGAGATTGAAACGGTTAATTATTCGGCAACTGAAGAGGAACGGGAGGCTTTGAAAAGAATATCTATGGTCCCTCCTATTGAAAAAATTAGGTATAAGATTCTCTTCGAAGGTCTCATCTGGGAAATTGATGAATATCAGAAGGAAAATCGGGGCTTAATAACTGTAGATGTTGAAGTACCGGAAATAGGTTATTCCCTAACGTTTCCGAATTGGGTTGACAGCAAGCAAGACATTACCAGCGATTCAAAATACTTTAACATAAACTTAGCTCGCAGACCATATACTACTTGGTAGATATCTATGATATTCATAATAATTGATAATAGCGATGCAAAATTAGTCCTTGACCCTTTTCTGAATACTTGCTAAACTTAGTAATGGAGCTGTTCGATGTCCAACGACTTAAAAGAGCAGAACCTTAGATTTCAAAGTCTCATTAAGGCAATTTAGTTAGTTAGATGGAGGGAAAGAAAGAATGAAAAAGTCAAGGTTCCTAAGCACTCTGGTTGTCGTACTTACACTGGCTGTTGCTCTTGTCGGATGCGCTAACACATCAGCGCCAAAATCCACGAACTCTGCCTCAGCGAAAAAGGATTTTAAAGTCGGGTTAGTCACAGATGTCGGAGGGCTTAACGACCACAGTTTTAACTTCTTGGCCAACAAAGGGTTAGAGAAAGCAGCATCTGATCTGGGTATTACCAAAGGTGTTGTGGAATCGAAGCAGATGACGGACTATGAGACTAATTTAACGCGCTTTGCTCAGGATAAATACAATTTGGTCATTGCCGTTGGATTCTTAATGCAAGATGCTGTGGAAAAGGTCTCCAAAGAGTACCCTAATACCAAATTTATGATCATTGATTCTGAGGTTACAGATCGCCCCAATGTTGCCTCTGCTATGTTTAAAACAGAACAATGCGGCTATTTGGTAGGGGTCATGGCAGGCTTAATGGAGAAAACACCTGGGATTCCCAATGCCCTTGGCAAAAATACGGTTGGAGTCGTTGGTGGTATGAAAATTCCTCCGGTTGACGATTATATTGCCGGATTCATTCAAGGTGCTAAAAGTGTGAATTCTGATATTAAGGTAAATTTGAACTATACGAACAAGTTTGATGATCCCGCCTTAGGTAAACAAACGGCACTTTCGCAAATTGCCAATGGCGCTGATATTGTTTTCCCGGTCGCTGGCGGAACCGGTACGGGGGTTATTGATGCTGCCAAACAAAAGAATGTTTATGCTATCGGTGTTGATGCCGATCAGAATTACATGGCTCCTGAGACAGTTATGACAAGTGCTCTCAAAGGTATGGATACTGCTACTTACGATATCATTAAGGATACAATGGATGGTAAATTCAAGAGCGGCGATGTGTACTTTGATTTAAGCAATAATGGCGTTGGTTTTGCTACGCCTATTAAAGCTGTGCCTAAAGATGTTGTCGATAAGGTAAACGATGTTGCCCAACAAATCAAAGACGGAAAAATTAAGGTATCTAACAAAATGCCCGCAGGTTTCTAATTGGATTTGATTGCTAAGGGTTTTGACAAGTGGATTGCTTCATAGCCAATATGAGGCAATCCCTTTCTATAATTGTCCTAAAAGTATCAGTATTGCTTGGGTCTGACGGTTTGCCTATTATTAAGGCTGGTGCCTGCGCCTGACGGCTTGTCACTAGCCAAGTTTTCTTTATTATGGAGGGGACTATGCGTACTTGTTTAGAAGTTAGAGACATCACAAAATCATTTCCGGGAGTGATCGCTAATGATCACGTTAATTTTAGTGTGAGCGATGGAGAAATCCATGCAATTTTAGGTGAGAACGGCGCTGGAAAATCAACGCTCATGAAAATCATCTATGGACTTTACAAACCGGATTCGGGGAGCATAAAGCTTTATGATCAAGAACTCAACTTCACAAGTCCTCGCCAAGCAATCCAAGCAGGCATCGGAATGGTTCATCAGCATTTCATGCTAATTCCTGCTTTAACAGTGGCTGAGAATATAGTCCTTGGCGGAGAACCTGGTAACATTCGCTATCGACGCCGTGAAAATATTGAGATGGTTCGTGACCTCGCAAAACAATATCATATGGATATCGATCCCAGTGCTAAGGTTGGGGACCTCACAGTGGGTCTTCAGCAGCGAGTAGAAATTTTAAAAGTTTTTTATCGCAAGGCTAAGCTTCTTATTTTGGATGAACCGACAGCTATGCTCACACCTCAAGAAGTTGAAGAATTAATCTTAGTCATGGAACGACTTCGCTCGCAGGGGATTCCCATTATTTTTATCAGCCATAAGCTTGATGAAGTTAAGCGCATTTCCGATCGGGTAACTGTCATGAGGGCAGGTAAAACCGTCAATACTGTTGAGACAAAATCTGCTTCCGCTCAAGATCTTGCTAACATGATGGTTGGACGGGAAGTCGTACTCCACGTCTCTAAACCGCCCCAAGAGCCAGGCGAACCTATTCTGAAGGTTGAGGACGTTGTTGTTTCAGCCGACCGGAGTGATAAAGTAAAAGGCGTTAGTTTTCAAGTTCATCGCGGAGAAATCTTTGGTTTAGCTGGAATCGATGGAAACGGCCAATCTGAGCTCATCGAAGCAATTACCGGCCTAATGCCCTGTAAAGAGGGCAAAATCGAATTTCTGGGAAAAGATATCACCCATTCAACAGTTCGCCAGCGGACAAAGGAAGGGATTGCTTATATCCCTCAAGATCGTCATTTAGATGGATTGGTGTTGGATTTCGAACTGACGGAGAATTTTGTACTCCGAGACTTCTCAGCGGAACCCTATTCACATCTGGGTCAATTAAATAAAAAGTCAATCGAAGAATACTCCACCCGTTTGTCAGAAGCCTTTGACGTTCGGCCTCGAAGAATTCACGCTTTGGCCAGAAATCTTTCCGGCGGAAATCAGCAAAAAGTCATCCTTGCCCGTGAAGTCTCTCGGAATCCTGAACTGCTGATTGCCGCACAGCCGACTCGCGGCCTTGATGTTGGGGCTATCCAATTTATTCATAATAAACTTTTGGAGCTGCGTGCTCAGGGAAAAGGTGTTCTTTTAGTTTCTTTGGAATTAGATGAGATTATGGCCTTGTCCGATCGTATTGGAGTGATCCATGACGGAAAGTTAATGGCAATTGTTCCTGGGGGAGAAGCAACTCGCGAACAACTGGGCTTATTGATGACAGGTGTAGACATGGAGAAGGAGGGGTGAAAATGCAGAAAACACTAAAAGGCTTGATTACCCCTTTGTTGGCGATAGTAATTGCTCTACTAATCGGTGCGGGGGTCATGTTAATCACAGGAGACAATCCGATCACTGCTTACGGAGCTCTATTTTCCGGAGCATTTGGTTCTACTGCAAATTTCTCTAATACCTTGGCTAGCGCGATTCCTCTTATCCTTTCAGGTCTTGGAGTGGCAATTGCCTTTAAGTCCGGGTTGTTTAACATTGGGGCGGAAGGACAATATTGGATCGGCAGCATGGTGGCTGTCTGGATTGGTTACTCACTGAAAGGACTTCCTTCCATATTGCATATTACCATTGCCATTGTCTTGGCCATGTTAGCTGCAGGTTTATGGGGAGGGATTATCCCTGGATTGGCTAAGGCATTTGTCGGAGCTCACGAAGTCATTACAACCATGATGATGAGTTATATTGCAATTTTTTTAAGTCACTATATGCTGGAAAATGGTCCGATGATGCAGCCCGGATATACCCCACAATCTCCGGTTATATTACCCTCGGCAACGATTGGTCTGATTGTTCAGCGCACTCAATTGTCCTGGGGGCTTTTAATCGCCTTGGTTGCTTGTATCATAGTCTATTGGATGCTCTACAAAACAACGTTGGGCTATCGCTTGAGATCCGTAGGCTTAAATCCCCGGGCGGCAAAATATGCCGGAATTAATGTTCCCTTACACCTTATCTTAGCTTTATTTATCAGTGGTATGCTTGCAGGTCTGGCAGGAGCTGTACAGATGCTGGGTGTTCAGCATCGGCTCTATGACAGTTTCTCGTCAGGATATGGCTTTACTGCTATTGTCGTTGCTCTGCTTGCCAATAATAATCCTTTTGGGGTTATTCTTGCTTCGATATTCTTTGCCGCTTTGTCTTCAGGGGGACAATCTATGCAATTGGTTTCCGGAGTCCCGGCTAATTTAACCGATGTTATATCGGGAATCATCATATTTTTAGTGGCCTCAAAGGATATCGTTCAAATGGTTCAAAAACGCTGGCGTAAGGATCAGACCCTTGCGTCAGGTAAGGAGGTTTAGCTATGTTGTGGGCGGCATTATTAAGACCTGACCTTTGGGCGGCAACGTTAGCCATGGCTACTCCAATTGCTCTGCCTGCACTGGGGGGGACTTATTCGGAACGCAGTGGGGTTGTAAACATTGCTATGGAAGGCATTATGCTTATCGGAGCATTTTTCGGAGTCCTTTTCGCTTATTATTCAAACAGTGCTTGGGTCGGACTTCTGGGAGCATTGATTATGGGTGCTTTGATATCAGTCTTATTCGCCTATGTTACAGTGAACCTTAGTGCCGACCAGGTTATAGTTGGTATGGGGATTAATATTTTCGCTGCAGGCTTAACGGCATTTTTGTTAAATACGATTTTTGGCTATGGCGGGACTCCTCGTACGACGCCGGCTCTGCCCAATATCACATTACCTGGAATAAGTAACATTCCTCTGGTCGGCCCAATCCTCGGTTCTCAAAATGTTGTTGTTTATTTAATGTTGATTCTAGTCGTTGCTTCCCATTATTTTCTTTTTCATACAAACTTGGGACTGCGTCTCAGAGCAGTTGGCGAAAACCCTCAGGCTGCGGATACTGCCGGATTGAATGTACGAAAGTTGAGATATTTGGGAGTCATTATTGGAGGTATGCTTTCAAGCTTGGGAGGCGTTTACTTATCACTGGGCCTCTTGAATAGTTTTGAGGTTAATATGAGCGGCGGCAGAGGTTATATCGCTCTTGCAGCCATGATTTTTGGCAAATGGACTCCCTTGGGGTCTTTAGGAGCTGCTTTATTATTTGGCTTCGCTATGGCCTTAAGCATGGTCTTGCAGGGGGGAGGCATCTCTTCAAATATTATTCAAATGCTGCCCTACGCACTGACCATTCTCGCTTTAACCGGATTAGTTGGGAAGAGTACTGCGCCTGCCGCAGATGGAATTCCGTATGATCCGAACAAATAAATAGGAGGGGTTATCGTAGATGGGACGTATTCAGCAGAGTGGAAAATCCCTCTCCGATCTTGTTCGCTTGGAGCTTTTGGATGAAATTCGACGAGGGAAGTATCTGGTAAACAGCAGACTTCCTAATGAAGAACAATTAGCCAAAGAAATGGGTGTCAGCCGAAATACGCTTCGTGAAGCCTTGCGAGTGCTGGAGGCCAGTGGTGTCGTTGAAAAAAAACAAGGACTAGGGACATTTATTCTGGGAGAACCTTCACCCAAAGCTAAACCGGGTTTAGAAGTTCTGTTTCGAGTAACGGATGCTATTTTGGAAATGGGCTCTACTCCGGGTACTAGTGAAGCAGCCTTTGAAATGTCCACTGCAGATGCCCGGGTTGCTGAAAAGTTAGGGATTGAGGTGGGGACTTCAGTTTACCATTTGCGCAGAGTACGTACTGCAGATGGTATTCCGGTGGTCTATTGTATCGACACGTTTCCCGCGGTGATCGGAGAACTTGAAGTTGAAAAAATGAGATCTTCCGTGTTTGCCTATCTTGAAGAGGTAAAAGGTGTTCGCATTTCTTATGCGTCAACGGACCTTCGCCCTATTGTGGCCGGTAAAGAACTAGCCGATAAATTGTCCGTTTCCGCTGCGAGCCCCTTGCTTCTTCTGGATGAAGTTCATTTTGACAAATTAGATCAGCCAATCTTTTATTCGCGGCTATTCTTCCGCTCAGATTATTTTGTATTTCATCTTTTACGATCTCATTAATCGAGAGTGAATTCGTTCAGCAAAAGATGAACATCAGGGCTTCGGTGACGAAAGTGTCCTGTGGACAGTTTCGCCGAAAGCGCCTAGCCAATAACAAATACTATCGCGCTTAAGGATGGACTTAACACTCACTGAAGATACCGAGGAGTAAGAATAAAAGGCAAGTTGCTCAAGAAATCGGGATTCCAACGAATTTAAGCATAAACTAAGGGTGTAACCAACGATTTGTTTGGTTACACCCTTTTGATACTATCTGGAATGCGAAGACAGTATCTTGAGTGCCGGCCAAGTTTTCTTCAAAGAAAGCTATAGAAAATGGTAATTTTTGATGGGCGTGTATATAATAAGTGTGACGAACAACAAGGAGGGTATATTTGTGGAACAAAATCGACTAAAGTCCAGAGAAGAAGTTCCGGAGGCCATGAAATGGAGACTGGAAGATATTTTCGCCAGCAATGACCTTTGGGAACAGGAGTATATTCATATTGAGAAGCTCTTGGATGAAGGGGAAAAATTTGAAGGTCACCTAGGAGACTCCTCAAGTGTCTTGGTGTCCTGTTTAAAATGGATGGATGACCTTAGTTTACGACTTGAAGAGGTTTACTCTTACGCGCGAATGAGAAGGGATGAGGACAATCGTCAGGGGAACTATCAGGCAATGACGGATCGTGCCGGAGCCCTTGCTGTTAAAGTCAGCAGGGCAACAGCCTTTGTTGTCCCTGAATTATTGGCAATGCCTGAAGGGAAGCTCAACGAATTTCGTGCCGAGTCTGAAACGTTGAAAGTTTATCATCATGCCCTCGAAGAGATCCTGCGTAAGAAAGAGCATATTCTTAGCTCCAATGAAGAGAAATTATTAGCCGGAGTTGGTGAACTTGCTGAAGCTCCGAGCGCTATTTTCACCATGGCAAATAATGCGGATCTTAAATTTCCTTCAATTGAAGATGAATCTGGGCAAATGGTTGAATTGACCAAGGGGAATTTCATTCACTATATGGAGAGTTACAAACGTGAAGTACGCAAGGAGGCTTTTGAGACTCTCTACAAAACCTATGGCAAACAGCGAAATACCTGGGCTGCAACCTTAAATTCCAGCATCAAATCGGATGTTTTTTTTGCCAAAGCTCGAAACTATCCTTCCGCCATAAAGGCTTCCTTAGATGATGATCGGGTTCCTCTGAAAGTCTACGATTCCTTAATTGAAACGGTCCACGAATTTCTTCCCGAAATGCACCGCTATGTTCGCCTGCGTAAAAAGGCCTTGAATCTTTCGGAGATACATATGTACGATATCTATGTACCTATGGTCCCTGAGACGACCATGAAGATATCCTATGAAGAGGCTAAATCAATGGTACTAGAGGGTTTGAACCCTTTGGGAGCTGATTATCTCAAGATTTTGAAAGAGGGATTTGAAAACAAATGGGTTGATGTCTGCGAAAATGAAGGCAAGACAAGCGGAGCTTACTCCTGGGGTACCTATCAGTCGCATCCTTTTGTGCTGCTGAATCATCAGGATACCCTCGACTCTATGTTTACGTTAGCTCACGAAATGGGTCATTCTTTGCACACGTACTTATCAAATCATGCCCAACCTCATCTTTACGCCGGTTATAAAATTTTCGTTGCCGAAGTGGCCTCAACTTTGAACGAAGCTCTTGTCATGGAGCATCTGTTGGCAAAAACGAAAGACGCTAATCTTCTTGCCTACTTAGTGAACCATTATCTTGAACAATTCAGGGGAACCATCTTCAGGCAAACTATGTTCGCTGAATTCGAAAAGAAAACTCATGCCATCGTCGAAGAAGGAGGAGCACTGACTGCCGATCAGTTCTCAGAAATTTACCGCGACTTAAATGCGACTTACTATGGAAATGATATGATATTAGACCCCGAAATTGCTCTTGAATGGTCGCGCATTCCCCATTTCTATAATGCTTTTTATGTCTATAAATATGCCACAGGTTTTTCTGCAGCTATAGCCTTTGCCCGGGCGATTTTGAAGGAGGGCCAGCCGGCTGTGGCACGTTATCTCAAGTTTTTAAGCAGCGGCAGCTCAGACTATCCTATTGAATTGCTGCGTAAAGCCGGAGTAGATATGGAGACACCCCAGCCTGTTCGGGAGGCACTGCAAGTTTTTACAGAACTTATTGATCGCTTAGAAAATCTCCTTAACTAATTTTAAGGTGCAATGAGTGCTTGAAAACGTGGATATTCTCGCACAGGAGCAAAATCTTTTTCCTCCCGGGCAACCTCTTTGACATCAGGATCAAGGGCGATGGCTTGCTGCAGGTATTCGACCACCTTGTTAATGTTCCCGAGCCGGCCATAGATACTTGCAATCCCGTAATAACTCCAAGTGTCGTTTTTGTCTAATTGTAATGTCTTTTGATAAGCGGCAATGGCCTCATCCCACTGTCCAGCAAGTTCGAAAGCTAATCCTCGGTTGAAATTTCCATAAACATAGGCTGGATTAAGATCAAGGGCTTGCTGAATCAGAGCGAGTCCTTGATTATAATTGCCTAAATAGGCCTGAGTTGCCCCCTTGCCGTTAAGGGCTTCGTAACAAAGGGGGTCAATGGTTAATGATTTATTAAAGAGCTCAAGGGCCTGTGAAAACCGGCGTTGATAATAGAGCTTAAGTCCTTCTTCGTAAAGTGTAAGGGCTTTGGGATCTGAGGAATGAATAGGAGGAGGGTTTGAGTCGGAGATTGAGATTGGAGAAGCGAGTTGAGCCGGAGAGGACTGTGGGTGAGAGATTTCAATGGATTTTTGCTCAAAAGTTGAGGTATTCACCTCAGAATAATCATAGTATGAAGTAATGCAGAAGGTTATGCAGAAGGTTATGAAGACGGTTAGGATAAGGAACGTGTTAAGAACGGTTGTTTTGCTCATAAATGCTCCTTTTAATTAGTAATAAGTAATATTGACAAGTCCGAAAAACGGGGAGTAAGATGGACTAAATTGGAAAGAGTATTCAATATAGGGGAATGGAGGTGGGCACAATGGATTTTCCCTCGAGTCAGGAAATGATAGATCAGGTAGTCCAAATTGCAAAAGGCTTTTACGCACGCAAGGATCGGGCACATGACTTAGAGCACGCCTTGAGGGTTAGAAACTGGGGTAAAAAAATAGCCTTAGCTGAAGGTGCAGACGTTACTGTGATTGAACTTGCGGCCTTACTGCATGACATCGGTCGATCCGGTGCCGTTGAAAAAACACATGCTCAAAGCAGTGCAGGGCTTGCAGTTAATATTTTACATAAAGCCGGATATTCAGAGGATCTTATTGCAAGAGTCAAAGAAGCAATTATTGCCCATTCTCGGGAAGCTGGGTATGAACCGGAAACATTAGAGGCCAAAATATTGTATGATGCGGATAAATTGGATTTTGTAGGAGCCATTGGTTTGGGGCGTCTTTTTACACTCGGGGGTGTGCAAGGTTGGCCCATTATGGGAGAAAACTCTTGTGAATCCTTTTATCAGGAGAGAATTCAAGGTTATCAAGAACATTTATTTACGAAGACGGCCTTAACTTATTTTAAACCATTATTCCTTTATATGGAAGAATTTTGGCGACAGTTACATTCGGAAATGATTTAAATCTATCTTATCTGGGTAAGCTATTTCCATAAAACATTTATAGTTTTTTTAGCTTATTTGGAAGGATGAGTTTAGATGCGTTGGCTTTGGCGTGGTATACTTCTTATTGCGATCGCGTATTTTCTAAAAACTTACACGTTCTCAGAACCGAAGGCGTTTATTTCTTGGCCTGAAGGGAAAAACTGGGTAGAGAAAATTAACTTTGAAGTTAAACATTGGCAAAGTATTACTCAAGGTCTTCCCGAAAGCTTAGAAGTTGAAGTACGCCAATTTTTGAAAGATTTTCGTGCATCAGGAAGTGGGGAAGAAGTCTAGGATTTAAATGATAAATTGGTTTAAATTTTAGTTTATTTTTCCTTGCTAAAAACTAAAAATATGGTATATTTAGGACTAGCGAGATGAAAGGGAGTGAGATTTATGGTAGCAATAACAGAGCTCGCCGCCCAAAAAGTTAAAGAAGTGTTAAAAAGCCAAAATAAAGAAAATGCATTTCTTAGGCTTTATTTAGCAGGTGCTGGCTGAGGTGGGCCGAATTTCGGCATGACTCTGGATGAGTCAAAGACAACGGATGATGTACTTGATGAAGGCTTTGGCGTGTCAATACTCACCGATAAGAAGCTTTCCTCTTATTTAGAGGGCGCAACAATTGATTTCATTGATTCTCAAAATGGCGGTGGGTTCGAAATCCGCACAGCCAATCCGAGCGGCGGTTGTGATAGCTGCGGCGGAAGTTGTTCATAATACGTAAAGTTTCTAAAGAGAGCTCTTTGGGGCTCTCTTTTGACATAACATATACTAACGTCTCAAAGGGAGGATAACAATATGTCAGTGATTCGAGAAGAGTCCAATCGAGCCATCATTACGGTTATTGGACGAGACCAGATAGGGATTATTGCCTGGGTTTCCAATAAACTTGCAGAGTTTCAAGTAAACATTTTAGATATAAGCCAGACGATTCTTAAAGAGTTTTTTACGATGATCATGGTAGTTGACTTGAAATCTGCAACGTTGGAGTTAGTTGCATTAGCCAATACTCTTGAACGTGAGGGGCTTGAGAAAGGACTTCAAGTAAAGGTTCAACACGAGGATATTTTCACTTATATGCACCGCATTTAGGATTGGCGTTGAAAGAATATTAAAGGTAATTGTGGAGGGAATCGTGAATGACGATTACATTTGCCCGTGAAGAAATTCAACAAACGATCAAGATGATTCATGAAGAGAATCTTGATATTAGAACGATCACCATGGGTATAAGTTTGTTGGACTGCATAACAGACGATATTAATTCTTTGGAACGGAAAATTTATGATAAGATCGTGAAAAAAGCAAGTCAATTGGTTAGCGTTGGGGAACAGGTCTCGTCACGCTTTGGAATCCCGATTATTAATAAACGTGTTGCAGTTACACCGATAGCCATCGCGGCAGCTCATTTATCGCCGGAAGGAATGGTTAAAATCGCAAGGGCCTTAGACCGGGCAGCCAATGAGTTAGGCATTAATTTTATCGGCGGTTTTTCGGCATTGGTGCAAAAGGGATTTACGAATGGAGATTTGGCCTTAATTGAGGCAATTCCTCAGGCTTTGAGCGAAACAAACTATGTATGCTCATCCGTTAATATTGGAACAACGAAGGCCGGAATAAATATGGATGCGGTATTAAAGATGGGAGAGGTTATTCTGGATACCGCACGTAAAACCGCTGATCAAGACGGTATTGGTGCGGCGAAACTTGTTGTCTTCTGCAACGCTCCGGAAGATAATCCCTTCATGGCCGGTGCTTTTCATGGTGTTGGGGAACCGGAATGTGTAATTAATGTTGGAGTAAGCGGTCCGGGAGTTGTGGCAAAGGTTGTCAAGGAATACCCGGATGCAGATTTCGGTGAACTATCGAATCTTATAAAACAAACAGCCTTTAAAATCACGAGGATGGGTGAATTGATTGGTCGAGCTGCCTCCAAGGCTTTACAGGTTCCTTTTGGGATTGTTGATTTATCTTTGGCTCCTACGCCGGCAATCGGTGATAGTGTGGCGGAGATTCTTGAAAACATGGGTTTAGAACGGTGTGGAACTCATGGAACAACGGCTGCCTTAGCTCTACTAAACGATGCGGTTAAAAAAGGCGGCGCGATGGCTTCTTCTCATGTCGGCGGGCTAAGCGGCGCTTTTATCCCCGTCTCTGAAGATGCCGGGATGGTTAATGCAGTTGAAGTCGGAGCTTTGAATCTGGATAAACTTGAAGCAATGACTTGTGTTTGTTCCGTTGGTTTAGACATGATTGCGCTGCCCGGGAATGTGAGCTCGGAAACTATTTCTGCTATCATAGCTGATGAAGCTGCCATCGGAATGATCAATAAAAAAACAACGGCTGTTCGAATCATTCCCGCCATCGGCAAAAATGCCGGGGAACGTGTTGAGTTCGGAGGATTATTGGGTGGTGCTCCGGTTATGGATATTCATCCCTTTTCTTCAAAAACATTTATAAAGCGCGGAGGTAGGATTCCTGCTCCCATTACAAGTTTGTCCAATTAAAATTTAGGCTTTATTATCTTTATTTTTACTGATTTTCGTAGGAAATATTCGATTCTATGATAATAAGAAACTCGATAAAAGTTTTTGCTCGCTCTATCGAAGGTATAACTAGCTAAAAGGTTTTTTACAAAGTAACGATAATCAGGTAAAATAATCACTGTAAATTCTTTGAGACATTAATTTTACTTTGGGCTATGGAGCGTTATTCTAGTGCACGATTGGCAATCGAAGGCGGGCCTAATAATCCGCCGAGGGCATACCGATGAAGTTCCTGGTGGTGGCTTTCGACGCCCAGTCGAGGGCTGCTGCTGGGGGTTAAGGAATGAGGGGGATCCGCAATGGCATGCGGGCGCGACCCTTTTCCGTGGAGGCCTAAGTGCGTGGCTTTTATAGCTATGGCTTAGGGTAGAACCTGCATTAGGAAGGAACTTAGTGCAGTGTAGCCTGCCTTGAGGTGGAAAAGTTGGGAAGGCTGTAAGAGGTTTGGAAGGTGTTGGCCGATGCCTTACAAACTGCCGGAAATGCTTTTCTGCAAAAGAGGCTAGATTGTCTAGGAGTGTTAAGGAAACTTCTAGAACGTTAACTAGAGAGGATTGAAGTGGGGACTAAGTGGTGATCAAGTTCTGGTGATGGTGACATCCCAGGCTGAGAAAAAGGAGAAATCGCCTTATGGGAAACCGAAGGAGCTCAGTGGGAAAACCTACTTGACCTAAGCCTCAATATTGACTCTTTAGCCTCCTGTGGCCCAAGAAAAAACCCGCCCCTCAATTTGAGGGGCGGTTTTTTGTACTATCAGAGAGTATAACCCTTGGTTGTATACTGCAAGATGAGCTAATTCGTGCGAAGACAGTGTCTTCGTCCTCTGGCATAAGTGCAACTAACCTGCCGCTTTCGCCGGAGGCTTAGGGCCGGCTAAGTTTTCTTGATAGATTTACTAAATGTTTCCTGAGTTGCAAAAATAATGGAATTGCTAGTTAGAATTTCCACGAATTATTGCAGGCCTTTTTAGACATACTGGCGAATAGCCTAACATAGACGAATAGACTAATAGTAAATGCTGAATCCCAACTATGTTAGGAGCGGGGGACTTTCTTGGGGTGAATCACGAATTTCGTGTAGGGCTTACACCTTTAGCCCGAATCCGTCAACTAACCTCGTAAGCAAATGAAAGGTGGATTTTCCTTGCTAATTTCCTCATCCGGGCGGATGTGGTTAGGAAGCACAGTTTTGGCAGGCATCTTGTTGGCAAGCAGTCTATCAGTACCGGAAACGGGTAAAGTTGCCGCCAACTCAGTTTCAATTTCCCTGTCAACTGGATCCTACACCAAGACCATCCGCACTCAGTTCCATTGGAAGAATCCTTCAATTACCACAAGTGACATTGGCAAATCTGCAGAGAAAACAAATTCAACGGTAGTCCAGGTTCCGACAACAAGACCCGAAACGATTCAATCCGAGCCTGTTCAAGTGGCAAATGCGTCCCAAAGTCATGTCTCACGGTCGGACAGTTACCAATTAATTGCTAATGCACTAAGCCTGCAGGGTGTCCCTTACCGTTTTGGCGGAACGAGTCGAAGCGGCTTTGATTGTTCAGGATTTACCCAGTATGTATACCGGGCGGTAAATACTTCTTTGCCTAGAACGGCTGCCGAGCAATTTAGAGTTGGAGCCTCAGTGAGCCGAGGACAGCTGCAAGTAGGTGATTTGGTTTTCTTTTCAACTTATGCCTCAGGGGCCTCTCACGTGGGTATTTATATTGGCGGAGGGCGTTTTGTTCATGCCTCAAATAAAGGTATTCGTGTTACCAATTTGAATGAGAACTATTATGCAAACCGTTATTTAGGCGCACGGCGGGTTAATTAGATCATCATAAAAGTATTTAGTGAACTTGTTCAACTCAAGTTGAATCTCGGGGCTTTGGTGCCGAAAGTGTCCTGTGGACAGTTTCGCTCCGCAAGTGCCTAGCCAATAACAAATGCTATCGCGCTGAAGGATGGGCTCTACTCCCCGCTGAAGAAATAGAAGGAGTAACCCTCACTCATTGAAGTGGGGGTCGAGGTACCCAAGGAACGGGCCTGTAGTGAAGACACTCACCGCCAGGTTTCGTTAAAAAGTCATTTGAATTATTGATATAGTCATCTGTACTTAAGCATTGTTGAGTGCGTTTATAGTAACATTTTCGGCATAACTCCACTCTGTAATTTAAGATCATGGAATTGATTTCTCCTCCTCCAAAGGGTTAAGTGACGGAGCCGGGTGAAAATATTCAAAAATTGAGACTGCAATTGCTCTTGGCAGTCCTGTCGCTTGTAGTTCTTCTATAGTAGCCTTCTGTATCTCAGAAAGGGAAGAATAATGCTGTAAGAGATGCTGCTTGCGTTTGGGCCCGATTCCAGTTATTCCGTCTAAAGCAGAAAGTGTCATATTTTTAGTTCGCTGCTGCCGGTGAAAGGTGATGGCGAAACGGTGAACTTCATTCTGAATTCGCCCCAACAATAAGAACGTTGGATGGTTTCTCGCCAAGGGAATTGAATTCCCCTCCCTATCCATGAGTTCATTTGTTTGGTGACGATCATTTTTAACCATGCCTGCCACAGGAATATTGAGGCCAAGGGCTTCCAATTCTTTTAAAGCCGCATTAATTTGACCTTTTCCCCCGTCGACCAGGATCAGGTCCGGCAAAGGTTCATCTTCAGATCTAAGGCGAGCGTAACGGCGGCGTATCACTTGACTCATAGAAGCAGTGTCATCGGAAGTCTCCATTGGTTGAATTTTAAATTTACGATAGCCTTTTCGATGGGGTTTACCCTCGATAAACTGAATCATGCCTGCCACAGAATGAGTGCCGGCCGTGTTTGAAATATCAAAGGCCTCAACTCGTCTAGGGTATGATATCTTCAAGAGCTCCCCAAGGGTTGTCAATGCTTGGAGATTATCCGATTGTTGGCGGATTTCCAGAGTAATCTGCTCATGAAGTGTTGTTTGAGCATTGGACATGGCCATGAGAACTAAATCTCTTTTTTTCCCTTTTTGAGGAATTGAAATAGGAAACAGACTAGTTAAGGCTTGTGAGTCGATAGGAGGGATGAGAATTTCCTTCGGCCATGCTTTACGATCAAGGTAGAATTGAGCAATAAAGGAACTAAATGCATCTTCGGGATCTTCGAAATAAGGAAAAATAAAGTTATCTCTCGCCAATAATTTACCTTGACGAAGATAAAATATCTGTATACATAATTGATCAGTGGTTTGAGCATAGCCAATGACATCACGGTCAATAAAATCGTTGAGAGTGATATTTTGCTTCTCACCAAGGCGTTTCAAATCCTCGATGAGATCTCGATATTCTTTGGCTCTTTCGAATTGGAGGGATTCTGCAGCTGTATGCATTTTTGTCGCTAGAAGATTCAATACTTCACTTTGGTCGCCATTGAGAAAGGTTGTTGCATTCTTGGAAATTTCTTCATAGGCATTAGGAGTGATATCATGAACACAGGGCGCTAAGCATTGATCCAGATGATAATAGAGACAAGAACGAGTCGGTATTTGGCGGCATTTTCTAAAAGGAAAAAGACGGTTGAGCAAACGAGCGGCTTCTTGGGCGGCCGTTGCGTTGGGATAGGGTCCGAAATATTTACCGGAGCCTTTTTTAATTTGACGTGTCACAATAACCCGCGGGTGCCTTTCATGGGTAATCATCAAATAAGGGTAAGTTTTGTCGTCGCGCAGAAGAATGTTGTACTTGGGGTTATGTTTTTTTATTAAATTACATTCCAGTACTAAAGCTTCTACTTCGGAATCGGTTAAAATATACTCAAAATCTATGATCTGGCTCACTAAACGAGCGGTTTTTCCATCATGGGATCCGGTAAAGTACGATTTTACACGATTTTTTAGTTGTTTAGCTTTGCCGACGTATATAATTTGACCTTGGCAGTCTTTCATAAGGTATACACCAGGTTTTGGAGGCAGCAGGCTTAGTTTTTGGCGGAGTATATCCATCTATAACACCTCTGTTCTATTTTAGAACTCGGGTTAGTTAGATGCAAGTATCTTACACATATCTTCATATAGCTGAACGTATATATGTTTAGGGATGCTTAATTATGATAGAAATCATGACTATAGGGGGAGAGGCTATGCCAAATACCTGGGGTAGACCACCACATAGTGAATTGTGGCAAGATTTACAAGCCTTGGCCCTATGGATTTTTATCATAGGAGTCGTAGGATATTTGTTATTTCCTAATTTTTTTAAAGATATTTACAATCGTTTATCTTCTCCCGTGACTCAAACAAGTACGTTAAATGACAATTACACTATGAACGGTACAACGGATCAAATTTATAATAATATAAACTCACAAAATTACCTGGGCCAAGATTATTCAAATGCCTCCAGTGCATTTGATAATGGAAAAAGCGAGATCACCTCCGGATTTTGGATAATATTTGTTGCCGATGGAGTGTTTAAGCAACTTCCTGTAAGCAGTGAAGCTTATGAATTCTTGCTTCGTTTGATTGAAATAGATAAAAACTCGAATGGCAAAAATACGGTTATTCTTGCCTCAAATGGTCAAATTCATAAATTCATTGTCAGCGATGAAATATATTCCATTATAATAAACATGGCAGCTATTACAGCTCGTTCGAATAGCTAATGTTAGCGAAAAAGAAGTTTCGCTCCAGCCGCAAACAAAATAATCCCCAAAAGCTGCCATTGATTCCAGGGAAGTCGATGAATACCAAACCAACCAAAATGGTCGATAAGAACTGCGGTGGCAACTTGACCAATAATAATGGCTGTTGTTGCATTACATACGCCGATCTTAGGAATGCTGACCGCAACAAGTCCTACAATAACAACACTTAGTACCCCGCCAAGATATAGATACCAAGGAACTGACATCCAATGTTGTTTAAAGATGGGTGTCTTGTATGCTAAGAGAGCTAATAAGGCAACAAAAGTTCCAATAATATGAACTACAAAAGTAGCAGATAATAAAGACGTTTTCTCACTTAATAAAGAGTTTAAACTTCCTTGAACAGCCATGGCAATCCCGGAAATGGCTGCAATGACAAAAGGCAGTGATAGAAATTTTAACATTGTTACCTCCTCATATTCATAAATTTAATGTAAGATATCGCCAGATCCGTAAACAACTCATCAGTATTCATTAGAAAGGTTAAGGGAAAAATGAAGACATCAAAATAAAGTGGAGGTGCGTCATGGAAATCGATTACAATTTAATTCAACGCGCCCAGATGTTACTCACCCTTGACCATCCTCTAACTCAAGTAAAAGATATTCTTTTGCGAGAAGGATATCCTCAAGAACAAGTTATAGAGTTAATGGATGCTACTGAAGAGGTTTTAAATTATCTTGTTCCTCCTCAATATGACGAACATAAAATAGGGATTGATATTTTACACCCGGGAGAGAAGGAACAAGGAAGAAAGCCAACGGTTGATATTTTAATCGATAAAAGATCGGGAAAATTAGAATTGATTACACCTCATCTGCCGGAAACTTGGCGTGTCGCCAACGAAGTTCGGAAGGCCATTAAACGCCAACGTTATCCAGGGAAGTATTTACATTGATTTTTAAGGATTGTTTGGGAAACCTTACAATCCTTTTTCACTCTTAGCTTTTCTCCAAATCCAAGAATTATGTTATAATGTATCAACGAAACGCGAAGATTTAGCTGTAAACGAATAATATAGATGACAAACAAGATGAGAAAAATTACATATGAGGTGCATCTGATGAGAATTGCTGTATTATCTGATACCCATCTAAAAGCCGGACGATCACTGCCGCGTTTGGTATGGGAGCATTTAAGCGACGCGGATCTCATTCTTCATGCAGGAGACTTAACACACAAGGAACTCGTTGATGAACTTTCCCTTGTTGCCCCAGTAAAAGCAGTGTGCGGGAATTGTGATGACTGGACTGTAGATTTGCCAAGTCAAGAATGGGTTGAATGTGAATCGTTTAAATTTGGTATTATCCATGGACATCAAGGCAAGGGAAAGACTACCTTAGAACGGGCTTATTCAGCCTTTGAGTCGAATCATGTTGATGTTATTGTATTTGGGCATAGTCATACTCCAACTCTCAAGTGCCATAATGGAGTACTTATGTTTAATCCTGGTTCCCCTACGGACAAACGACGTGAACCTCAATATTCTTTTGGCTGGCTTGAAGTGCAAGAAGGTCATATCAATGCAAAACATATTTATTTTTAAACAAACAGCTTAGGAAGTTTCCTAAGCTGTTTTAACCATAACAGAAACGATTGCTAACGGAACGGGAGAAAGAGTATGGAAATAAACATAAATTCCTTATCCCTAAAGTCGATGGATTTACTAAAATCTAAGCTAGGGCAACCTGGAGAACGACTTCTCGTGGAAGTAATCCAGAAAGATGGAGAGAACATAGGGACAATATCGGTTAAAGGTCAAGAACTAGCGGCTATTTTTGAGACATCGGCGAAGGTCGGGGATAAATTCTGGACAAAAGTTGGCGAAGACGAAGGGTTTTACCTTTTGCTGAGAGACATTAATCAAGATAACCCTCAGGAGATTTCGGTCAATTCCCCTCAATCGTCGGAACTGACTGAAAGAGGACTACCGATGAAACAAGAACTCTTGGGTTTGCTTAGGAATTTTAATGCAGGTGGAAGCGGAACATTTCTCTTGGAAAATTTACAGGGCTTGTTACCGGACGAACTTCTAGAAAATGTTAAAGAATCTTTTCCCAAATGGGAGAGTCTATCCGATGAAAATGGGGCCGAACAAATAATTGAGTGTTTGCGTAAGTTAGGGATAAATTATGAACAACGGCTTTATCAAATGGTTGTTATGCTCGATCCCAGCGCCATAGAAGCAGAAAAAGAAAGTCTCAAAAACACCTTGAAATATGCGATTTTGAAAAAATTGAATGAGCAAGGAAGCGGGCCGAGAACAGAGCAAGGAACAGGGCAAGGAACCGGCACAAGAACAGAGCAAAGTACCGGATCAAGGACGGAGCAAGGAACCGGCCCGAGGACAGAGCAAAGTACCGGCCCAAGAACGGAGCAAGGAACCGGCCCGAGGACAGAGCAAAGTACCGGCCCAAGAACAGAGCAAGGAACCGACACGAAAACAGAGCAAAGTACCGGATCAAGAACAGAGCAAGGAACCGGCTCGAGGACAGAGCAAAGTATCGGCCCAAGACTAGAACAAGGAACCGGCCCAAGAAAAGAAGAAGGTATCGAGCCAAGAACAGGGCAAGGAACTGTACAAGCAGAGGAAAACCATTTAAAAGAGCCGCTCCAACGTCTTCTTAATACAATTACCGGACAGCAATTGTGGTATAAAACGGGGACACAAAATAATGGGTATATGTTGCTCCATTTGCCAGTTATGTATCAAGACCAATGTCTACCCGTTCAAATAGGCATAGAAAGCGCTCGCAAAGGTTCAAAAATGGATGAAAAGCATTGCCGAATAGCCATCCAGATGGAAACCGAAGGCTTGGGACTTATAGGGGTGGATGCATTTTTTAATGAAGATTCCTTAACTCTCAATATTCTTTCCCATGACCCTGAGAACGTATCTGAGTTAGTCGAAGAGGTTCTGCCCGAAGCAAAAGCTAGATTTGCAAGATTAGGATTTCAACTTATGAAGGTAGGAACAGACGATTTGAAGGAGAGCTCAGAGCTTGAAGATTTCCTCCGAGGCCTTAGAAGAAGTGGGGTAGATGTTAAACAATGACGATCAAGAATACTAAACTTGAAATGGCTGCCGCTTTAAGTTACGACCAGACAGGAGCGCCGCGTGTTGTTGCCAAGGGGCGAGGCGACGTAGCTCGGAGAATGATCGAGGTCGCTGAGGCAGAAGGGATACCGATCCAGAGAAATGAAGCCTTGGTAGAAGCCTTAATTCAGATAGAATTAACGAAAGAGATACCTCCGCAGCTTTATCGGGCCGTAGCCGAAATACTAGCCTTTGTTTATTCCTTGGAGGAAGAGGCAAAACAAGCAAAGATTTCATCCTCAAGCACATAATAGCAGGATTATGGAACAAACTATTCAAAAATGAATAGGAGGATTGGAAAATGGATAGATCTTTTGAAGTATTAAATACTATTTTACAAGGTGAGCATATGGCCATTGAACAATATCAGGCATGTATAGATACTCTCTCTGATGGTCCCCTCCGAAACCATCTTACAAGCATTCTTACGGATCATAAAAATCACGCGACAAGACTAGCCTATCATATTCAAACGAATGGAGGACATGTTCGCGAAGGCGCGGGGGTCATTGGGAAAATTGAAAATTGGAAACAACGAATACTTAACTTAGGGAAGGAAAATCCTGAAGCAATGCTTGATCGGCTCTATAATGGTGAAGATAAAGGTCTGGCACGGGCAGTCCAATATTCTGAGCGTAATTTAAGCATTGCAGAGAAAGAATTACTGGAACCAATTTTTGCTGATGAACATGATCATTTGAAGCAGCTGCAAAAAATTAAGGAAGGTCTTTATTTTCACTAAACAAAAAGAAGCGGCGGTTGCCGCTTCTTTGATTAGGCGTCTTTTTCCCTATGTTTCCTGGTTAGGAGTTGTTTGCGGGCCAACATATCTGCTACTTTACTATTGTCACCAAGCTTAATTCCCTGTAACCGCCATTCACGAAAGGTTTGCCAAAACTGCTGTTCCGAAATACGACGAGTAATTCGTTCGGATTCCTCATCATAGGGCCAAAAAACATCAACCCATAAAGTCCCTTTATTACTTAGAACCAGCAAAAAATGTACAAGCTGAGGGTTTAGAGATTCGGAATCACGCATTAGTATGTGTGAACGGCCATTAGGGAAATCAGTACGTCCATAAGTAAGCTTCATTCATTTAATCCCCCTTTGTGCACTTCAAGTTGAGCTTCTAAGGTAAATGTAGTATAGCATGAACTACAAACAAATACACTCAAAGCTCAAAACTAAGAAATTGGTGTTGCCTAAAATCTACGCAATTTAAAGTATGCTAATGTTGAGATGAAGGTTCATAGTTTAGAGTATGCTAAAATTCAGTTTAGGGTAAACTATTCTAAATAAGAAGTTTTGGAGGTAAAGTTTATGCTCACTGTGATTCATACCTTTGATGGTCCTGACCTCGAGGGATTATTGGGACAAGTAAGAACCGGAATTCGAACTTGCGAAGACTTCGATGGATTCAAATTTGCCTCGGTAAATCAACAACAAGATACTTCAGAAATTATGCTCTTTTCAAAATGGGAAAATCGCCGTGCTTTTGAAAATTGGGCAAATACCATTGGCGAAAATAATGCTTTTAAGTCTTCAACTCCCCAAATATTTGAAGTCCTTGAGGAGAAATATTAGAGAAGGTGTCAGGTATAACCTGACATCTTTTATTTTGAGGGCAAGAATGCATAAGATTCGGATAGTATTTACCTCTGGCATAGGATAAATGATGCCTGGTCATGACAGGACAAGCTGCATTGATTTTAACTATTTTGATCATGGAGTATTTTTTCAAGTTCTTGAAAGGCGGGCTGGAGGTTAGAGTCATTTATCCCTTGCAGGATCATTGTTCGATTAATAGTAACTCGCCCAACATTTGCTCCTTCAACCTCTATCTGCAGGGATTCAACATCCAGGGTAACAGGGTGCTTATCTACGACTAAGGTCATCCGTTTTGGCTGGGGAAACGTAGCCTGTAAACTAATGGTGGTGGCAGGATCAGTACTTGCTAATTCTTGAGAACTTGGGGTATGTAGATCACTCAAAACAAAAGAACATTCGTCAAGTAGATTTTGCATGACAGCCATATTTGAATTCCAAGGTAATTGAATAACTTCTGATTGGGTCATACCAGATGGCGAAACAGTCAGAATAACATAGGATCCGTCTTCAGACAAAAAAGGTTTTTCAGAGCAACCGCCAAGAAACAAAACTGAGAACAAAATAGTTAAGCTGAGTGCCAGTGTTGAAAATCGTCGCCTCAACAACAATGGGTTAGCCTTCTTCCTTAAACAAGATTGTCCATTCTTGCATGTTTAAAAATTTACTCTATGTATATTCGCTGCCTAAACTTGAAATCCTGCTTTTTTCGTACTGTCAGAACGTATAAACTAATGTGGTGTAATTTTCCTTCTTTATACTAGCCGAACGTATAACCTTTGGTTAATTACTTTCGGAAGCATAAGTGCAACTAACGGTTTCTGTCTCGCGAGCTCGGCACAAATCGAGTTTTCTTTATTGCTTATTGCAGAAAGATTGGTTACAATGGCTCAAGAGAGGGGTCAAGAGTGTGCATAAGGACATGGTTTTTTTTCACATAGAGACGGGTTTTTTAGAGGGCGGGCAGGAAAAAATCCGCGAGTTCGCCGCCCTTAGAATTCACGATGGACAAGTTCAAAAATCATGTTTCTTTCAGGAACACCCTAAAATAGAAATAAATAATGACGATTACGATGAACTTTCTCAAAATGATCGAACTTGTGCGATTTCACTTTCAGGCAAACGTGGAGAAATCCTTGATGTTTTAAAAGAAGCAGTTTTGATCAGTCATCAAGGAACCTTTAATTTACAAATTTTAGAGAAAACAATCAATAGTTATTTAGTGAACGACTATTGGGATACTTACGAATTAGCTCGGATATTTTTTCCGATGATGCAAGATTACCAGTTGTCCTATTTGGCAGAGTATCTTTCTCTTGGCAATGATGAGGAAGAAGACCTTCAACTTGCAGAGAGAAAGGCTTATTTAACGTGGAGAGTTTTTGAGGCCTGTAAGGATAAGGGACGGCAATATGATCTTAGTTTTTTTGATCAAGCTCAGGTATTTTTGGAGGGGTGGTCTGGGAAGGGTTTTTTTGATGATTTACGGCGAGAGATTAGAACCCAATTTCCCGAGCGGCGAATACAGACCGACCTGGTGCTTGCTCCCGCGCCGGAAGGGTTATTTGCTCAAGTTCAAACTTCCCATCGTCAAATACCGGATTCTATAGAGTGGGTTATCAAAAGCTTTTCCCAGGGTGGTATTCTCGAACAATCTCTCCCAGGTTATGAATGTCGTTTCGGCCAGATGAAAATGGCAAAACTTATCGCAGAAGGACTTACTTCAGCCCATCATGTCGTTGTTGAAGCCGGCACTGGAACAGGGAAATCCTTCGCTTATCTGCTTCCAAGCTTATGGTTTGCTCGAAAAACTGGCAATAAAGTGGTTATCGCAACTCATACCATACCGCTGCAAGAACAACTACAGAAAAAAGATATCCCAATGCTCGAAAAAGTCCTTCCTTTTTCTTTCCGAACCTCAGTTTTAAAAGGGAAAGGTAATTATTGCTGCCTTAAGAATTGGCTGAGTTGTTTGAACAACCCAAGCGAAATTCGCGTTCGAGACCAAAAGTTAGCGGTCTTAAGCATTTTGATCTGGCTGAGGGAAACACATACGGGGGATATCCAAGAACTTTCCAAAGTCCCGGGGCTGATGGCGCTCTGGCCGAATTTAAATGCAGATCATGAAATGTGTAATCCGAGTAAATGTTCTAAAGCCGGAGTTTGTTTTCTGCTGCGAGCGCGTAAAAAGGCTGAAGAAGCAGATGTATTGATCGTTAACCATTCCTTATTATTTTCTGATTTAAAAACGGATTATAATGTATTACCTGAACATCATCAGTTGGTTATTGATGAAGCCCATCAGATATATCAAACAGCGCTGCAAAACTTGGGATCCGAACTAAGTCTGGAAATGGTTTTGCGTACAACAGAGTCAATTTACCGAAAGACAGGCCCGAGTTTTTATAGCTCACTAAAAGTTCGTTTGGGTTCCTTGAGCGAAAGAGTGCCTGCAGTGGCTTGGGATACCTTCGCAAAACATTTGGAAACGATACCTGAGTTATGTCTTAAGGTGTCAGAACAAGCGAAAGAGTTATTCCAGTTATTTGAACGTATCTTAGGCCCTAATCGTACATTTCGCTTCGTTCCCCAACATACAAATCTCTCTTGGTGGGAACTGCTGTTGATCCAAATTGAAAATTTAACGGGACGTATAAAATCGTTATCCGTCGTATTTCAAAATCTTACGAGCGCCTTGAACGGAGAAGAAGCTGATGAAGCCGAAGAACTAAGATACCTATTCGCTACTCATCTAAGGGAACTTCAGCAAATTCAGGAAACTCTAGCTCTGGCGGTAAACGTAAATGACCCCAAACAAGTAACGTGGCTGGAACAAAGTGCCAGGCTATACTTAAAATCGTCTCCCATTGAAGTTAATGAAATTCTAAGGGAGAAAATATTTAAACGCCTTGATACGGTCATTTTAACTTCAGCGACACTAAGTATCGCTGATTCATTTAATCATTTCTTGCAGGATATTGGCTTACCCTTATCAACAAAAACCGCTGTTGTTGATTCACCTTTTGATTTCGATGAGCAGATGAAGTTTTATATCCTCAAAAACTATTCTCATTCTCTGCCTTCTTCTGATCAAGAAAAGGTCGAACGTTTGTCTGAGACAATTTTGGAGATTGTTAAGCGGATGCAGGGACGCACGTTAGTTTTATTTACCGCCCACAAATTGCTGCAAGAAACTTATACGTTATTGCAGCCTCGTCTAACAAACATTAATATTGATACATTAGCTCAGGGAATTCATGGAGAACGTACTTCCTTGTTGGAAACCTTTAAGAGAAACTCAAGGAGTGTTTTGTTGGGTGCCAATAGTTTTTGGGAGGGGATAGACATCCCTGGAGAAACGTTATCGTGTGTTATTCTTGTTAAATTGCCCTTTTGGCCTCCTTCCCTGCCCTTAATTGAGGCTCGGTCAGAATTCCTGAAATCACAAGGGCGAGACCCCTTTCAGGAACTCCTTCTCCCGGAAGCCGTTATCCGATTTAAGCAGGGCTTCGGACGTTTAATTCGCTCGAAAGAGGATCGGGGGTTCGTTGTATTATTGGATGATCGGGTGCTTGCTAAATACTATGGACGATACTTTTTGAATTCGTTGCCTATTAAGACCCATCTTCGAGGAGATGATAATTTGCTGTATGAGAAAATACAGGAATGGCAATTAGGGATTAATTAGGTGCTTTAATAATCGTTATAAAAATGGTAAACTAGAGAAGATTGAGAGGGGGTTACTTTTTCGGTGGAACAATATTCCTTATCGTGTGATGATTGGTCTCATTATGCGATATTACCTGTTTTATCCGTTTTAGTCTATTGGTATAGGCCGCAGTTATTATCTTTATTTATTTTAGTCTTAACGGTTGCCTTATTTGTTAATTACAATGTTTTGAAGAATAAAGACGATGTGGTTGTTGGAGTAAATGCGATAGGGAGGTTGAGTAAAAAATGAGTAGCGGTAAACCAATCCCGGCTCGTATGATCCCGAGCATGTTTACTCTTGCAAATCTTTTATTTGGTTTCCTTGCCTTAATATGGGTTTTGGAAGCGAATTTTGATTTAGCATCGACGATGATCCTTCTCTCAGTGCTCATGGATAGTCTTGATGGTAAAGTTGCTCGAAGACTTTCGGTTAGTTCCGATTTCGGAAAGGAGCTTGATTCCCTCAGCGACTTAGTATCTTTTGGTGTTGCACCAGCCATATTAACCTATCAAGGTATTATCCAACCTCTTCAGTTTAGCTATATGAGGTATATCGGCTTAGGAATTGCTGTGATTTTTGCTTTATGTGGTGCGGTACGTCTGGCACGTTTTAATATGCTGAACATCACAACTTATTTTGTGGGGGTACCCATTACCTTCGCAGGCGGGCTCATGGCTTTATTAATGTTTTTACGCCATATGTTGCCTTGGTACCTTTACCCCTTTAGCATGGTTATCCTTGCTTTCTTAATGGTTTCAACGTTCAAGGTTCCGAAACTAGGCAAATAGTGTTTATTTTACCGGCCTTATTTTCTAATTCTTATAGTTTAATTAAATATCTTCTAAACGAGCAGGAATCATAATCTCCTGCTCGTTTTTTCACCCTTGAAGGCAGTACGGCATATAGTATGGCACAGGACTGTGAACACTAAGGGGGAAGCATTTTATGGATAATCAACAAGTTAGTTGGAATAACGTAGGATTACGGATAGTTCAAGGTCTGACCACCACAATTGATGTCGTACGCCAACTGGATGTTCAAGAAGCCTCTTTGGTTATGCGTTTATTAGGGAAGAGTTGTACCCGGATGGTCAAAGAGGGCGTAGGGCATCAGTTTGGCATTGCTCTCATCGAAACCAGCGCACAATTGGCAATGAAAGAATCATTAGTACTGGAAGATGTTATTAAACTTATTACGGGCATTATTGGCCGCTTATATTTTACTGCCAATACGGAAGAAGAACGTCAACTTGTAGCCCAGCTTGAAGAAGCAGTTAAAAATTACCAGGCTGTTTGATTTGGAATTTCGAAGCTTAAGAGCATACATTACCTCTAGGAAAGGTTATTTTCGGGGCGAAGGAGGAATTATTCATGCGGATCTACTATGTACGATTACCAGAGTTCGTACTTAATGTATTGAGAAAAGTTTTTGGCTAAAGTGGAATAAAAATGCAATTCCCTCCTAAAATGGTAATAGAGACAAGCAAGGAGGGAAAACAATGCGGCAGAGTCGTTACGTATGGATCTTGGGTCTGTCTATCGTTTGCTTATTTACAATTGTTATGTTCCAGACACCGCAAACAGTAATTTCAACCATGGCAGATCCTCATTTTCAAAGCAATCCAAGAACAACTATTCAGCATTTCTGGTCTTTAATGGATAGGCGTCAAACGGATCTTGCTCAAGACCTATTACTCTTGCCCAAAGGTTCAAGAGATGACCAAGAGTTTAAGACCTGGGCAGCAACGCTAAATAAAGATCCTTTGTTATCGTTGCAAAAGGTTGAACTACTAAATTCAGAGCAAACTGCAGGGCAAGAGGTTATCGTGAGGGTTTCCTGGTTATCGCCAAACCAAGAAGTGCAAAGTGCGACCTTTGCAATGGGATTAAAACAAACTGAAAATGGATGGCGAATTCAGAAATTTAAGCGGATAAATACCCTCTCCTAAGTTCTATGCGTAGAATGAATAGGGAAGCAATTTTTAGGACGCAGTCTTCTAAAATCTAGGGACTGGGTCCTGATTTTATTTTGCCGCTAGTTTAGCTGAATTGAAATAACAGATAGCAGACTTCTTGTCTGAGGAAAAGTTTCAAAATGCAGGGAATTAAGGTCTTTATGCAGAATTATATACAGAACATTCAGTAAATTCCACTAAGGAGGATATGAACGTGAGAAGAGAAAGGGGTTTTGCGGCAGTCATTGCTATTATTCTGATCCTCGAGTTGATTCTTGCGGGCTGCGGAAGTAATAGCACAAAAGGCAGTGAAGGAATCCAACTGCCCAAAAAAATGAAAATGAGTTTTGCGCCTGGAGGAGAACCAAAGACTCTGGATCCTCAGATGTCTGATAATATCCCCGAAGCGATTATCGAAACAGCTTTGTTTGAAGGCATAATGCGTCTGGACAAAGAAAATACACCTCAATTGGCAGTTGCTAAGAGCGTTGAAGTTTCTTCCGATGGATTGAACTATACGATTACCTTAAAAAACACAAAATTCAGCAACGGAGATCCTCTAACAGCTTCAGATTTTAAAGACTCTTGGATGCATGCCCTTAATCCATCTTCGGCAGCAGCGTCTGCCTACCAATTATTCTATATCAAGAATGCTAAAGCGTATTATTCCCAAACTGCTGAAGCAGGAGAAGTAGGTATTAAAGTAGTGGACGATAAAACGCTGGAAATAACTTTGGAGTCTCCTTGTCCTTTCTTTAAATCTCTTTTAGCTCTCCCGACGTACTTCCCTGTTGATCAACTGAACTCTCAAGTACATTATGACTGGAGTAATGGTGCAGCAACGTTTGTGGGGAACGGTCCCTTCATGCTTAAGTCATGGAGTCATAAGGATAAAATGGTATTGGTCAAAAATCCCAATTATTATGATGAAGCAAGTGTGAAATTAGCGGAGCTAGACTTCAACTTGAGTGCAGACGGAAAAGAGGCTGCTTCCGATTTTGAAGCCGGAAAATTAGATGGACTGAATAATCTGGTGCCTGAAGATACCTTGCGTTTTAAAAAGAACGGCACACTCAAATGTGCACCGATGTTGGGTACATACTTCTACTGCTTTAACACGACTAAAAAGCCCCTCAATGATCTGAGGATTCGCCAAGCTTTGTCTATTGCCCTAAATCGTCAGGATCTTATGGATAATGTTTTAGAAGGTGATGAGCTTCCTGCCTATGCCTTTGTGCCGGGTGCGATACCTGATGCCGTTCCGGGCACAACCTTTCGAACTGCGGGCAGTAATTTAATCAAGGAAGACATTGAAAGGGCAAAACAACTTTTGAAGGATGCCGGCTATCCTGAGGGTGTTAATTTTCCGACATTAACGATTCTCTATAATACGAACGGCTCCCATCGACTGCCGGCTGAAGCTATTCAAGATTATTGGAAAAAGAACTTGGGTGTTAATGTGCTGCTGCAAGGTCAAGATTGGGATGTTTACCAAAAAAGTCAACAAGTATTACAGTACGACATTGCCCAAGCTTGTTGGATTGGTGACTGCGTCGACCCGATGCCGTTTTTAGACATATTTGTAACGAATGGCGGAAACAACAAAACCGGGTGGTCTAACCCAGTTTTTGACCAAGCTGTCGAAACCGCCCAAAAAAGTCCTGATCAAACGGTACGCATGAAAGCTATGCATGATGCCGAAAAAATATTAATGCAAGAAATGCCGATTATCCCGATTTATTACTACGAACAAAACTATCTCCTTAAAAACAACATAAAAGGAGTCATAGTATCTCCTCTTGCCTGCTTCGATTTTAAGAATGCGATAGTGCAATAAAAGTCAAAGAGCCAATACGCCTTACTACTGAGTTCTATAGTCGGGCTATATTATTCCTAAGTTTGCATAGTTTTTCGGTGAATCGTTTAAACTTAAACTAATTGTTTAATTAAGGTGCGTAAAAGCACACAAAAATGTGTGTTAAGTCACACTTCCTGGAAAGTTATCATGGTAGACTAACCCATATAAAGAAGGAGGTAGACAACTATGCCGAATGAAAAAAAAGAGGCCCCGGAACTTGAGTGTGACCAATGTGGAACAACGAGTGAATTAACACCTATCTTGACATATGTTCACCAAGGTGAGGAAAAACATGTTTGTACGCATTGCCTGCCAATGCTCATTCATGGATAGGAGAATACGATGCGCTTTACACTTGATATGAAATTAAAAGATATAATGGCGGCTAACCCGAAAACAGCGGAAGCAATGCAGGAATTAGGATTGCATTGCCTGGGGTGTGCATTTTCGGTGAACGAAACATTAGCTAATGCGGCACAAATGCACCATTTAGATCCTAACCTCTTGTTAGAAAAAGTGAATGCGGTGGAACAGGGTGAACTCTCCCCTGAGGCAGCAGCAAAGGCACAGCCATCCGGTTCAATTCTCCAAATGGATAAAAAAACCTATTCAATTGCTCCCCATATTCCGGCAGGAGTTGTTACTCCGGATATCTTGCGCAAGATTGCTGATGTTGCCGAGAAATATAAGGCCCAAGCTCTGAAGGTGACCTCTGCACAACGAATTGCCATTGTTGGTCTGCAGCCGGAAGATATTCCGAAAATTTGGGACGAGTTAGGTATGGATCCGGGTCATGCGGTGGGTTTGTGTGTAAGAAGCGTCAAGGTTTGTCCGGGTGATACTTTCTGTAAACGAGGGCTTCAGGAAACACTAGCTTTAGGGATGGAAATTGATAAACGTTATCATGGCTTGGAATTGCCTTCAAAGTTCAAAATTGGCGTTGCCGGTTGCCCGAATAAGTGTACCGATGCGGCTTCAGTGGATCTTGGCTTAATGGGAACCAGTAAAGGTTATCACCTGTATGTCGGTGGAAATGGCGGTGTTAAGCCAAGGCAAGGTGACATCCTCCTAGAAAACCTGCAAAAGGAACAGGTACTGCCCGCAGTGGATGCAGTTATTTCTTACTACAAAGAAAATGCAAGACCCCAAGAACGAATTGGCCGGCTAATTGACCGGATAGGACTTGATGGTCTTCGTGAATATGCGGAAAAACATGTTCAATGAATTGGGTTTGTAAAAGATAGCAAAGAAGAAAACTCGGCATAAGCCGAGTTTTTCTTTGTACTATCAGAAAGTATAACTTTCGGTTGTATACTGCAAGAAGGACTAATACGTGCGAAGGCAGTGCCTTCGTCCTCCAGCATAAGTGCAACTAGGTAGCCGCCTGCGCCGTAGGCTTGGTGTCAGCCAAGTTTTCTTTATACTATCAGACCCCCCATGCTGTTTAAAACGACACCATGAATGATTTGCTATAAAGCAGTTATTTCACAGTAATAGCATCAACAGGGCAGCCTTCTTCTGCTTCTTTGGCAGCGTCTTCGACTTCACTGGGAACCGGGTTGGTATAAGCTGTTGCAAGTCCATCGTCTTCCATCTTAAACACTTCCGGGCAGAATTCAGGGCAAGCACCACACCCAATGCACGTATCTTTGTCTACTTCAGCAATCATTATGTACCCTCCTTCAGAAAATCTAATGATAGTCTGCCCTTGTAAAAGTTGTCTATTCACGATACTTTAATATTATAAGATTTTTTCTGGTTTTCAGTGCAAAAGATACGGAGAGGGGTCCAGAGAAAACAAATGAAAATTGGGATACGTATTGCAGAAAGTCACGATTTGGAACAAATACGAGAGATTTATAATTGGGCGGTAAAGAATACCGTCGCGACCTTTGATCTTGAGGAACGAACCATTGAACAAAATATAAAATGGTTTAACGAGCATCATACGAGGTATCCTCTGTATGTAGCCATAGATCAAGAGACGGTGACCGGTTGGGGGAGTATTTCGCCTTTTCACCCCAGACCTGCCTATCGGCCCACGGGAGAATTTTCTATTTATATTGCCCCAAACTTTCAAGGAAAAGGTATTGGAGACGTGCTTCTGAAACATCTTTGCTCTTGTGCTAAAACCTTAGAATATCATTCTTTAATCGGGTTAATAACAGGTACTAATAAAGCTAGTTTGAAGTTGGCAGAAAGGAATGGTTTTGTTCAAGTTGGCCATTATCGAGAAGTCGGAATAAAATTCGGGGAATGGCTTGATGTTGTTGCTGTTCAAAAAATGATTGCAAATCAACGTTTGGAAAAAATCATTTGAGTAATCTCGATATAGTTCTCTTTATTTCATGATCAAAATAAGTTATTTCGATCATGTGGAAAATATAGGGAGATTTTGCGTCCGAAATAATTACCAGTATTATCCAAAAACCATAGCCTGTCCGCTTTACAGCTTATGAAACACCTTTATACAGCCCCCTAATTATTTGCGATTTCGACATTGAGCATAACGTATAATAAGGGCACCGGAGTTACAAAAAGAAAAAAGGTTAGCCGGAATACTATTAAGGCGGGTTGATGGTCGAATGGGTAAGAAAATAAAAATAATTGTGGCGGATGACAATCGTAATTTATGTCAAATGCTACAGAACTACCTACAAGGTCAAGAAGATTTAATCGTTGTTGGCGTTGCCAATAACGGTTTAGAAGCTTGGGAACTCATTCAAACTCAAGAACCGGATTTAATAATCCTTGACTTGGTAATGCCGAATTTAGATGGATTAGGAGTTTTAGAACGTGTAAATAGTCGTACTACGATGACTCGTCCAAAAGTAATCATGCTCACTGCGTTTGGTCAAGAGTCTCTTACTCATCAGGCGATGCTGCTAGGAGTCGATTATTTTATACTTAAACCCTTTGATTTAGAAATTTTAAATAAAAGAATTCGTTCCTTAACGCAGGATGTTCCGACAAATCCCCCTGCTCAATTTACATCAAATGCTCCTGCAGTGACGTCCGTCGGCAACGGAGTTAATTTAAGCGTAGAGGTCACTTCAATGATGCATCAAATTGGCATCCCTGCCCATGTTAAAGGATACCAATATATTCGTGATGCAATTCTGATGGTGGTTGAAGATGTTTCCTTGTTAGGAGCAGTTACTAAAGAGCTGTATCCGGGAATAGCCAAAAAATTCGATACGGCACCAAGCAGAGTGGAACGCGGAATTCGCCATGCCATCGAATTAGCTTGGGAACGGGGACATACGGATACTCTGAAACGCATTTTCGGATATTCCATGAACATAGAGCGTCAAAAGCCTACAAATTCAGAATTTATTGCTCTTTTAGCCGATAAATTGAGAGTCATGAGTAAAGTTAGCTAAGACAGCCAATTAAAGGTTTAGCGATTTTGGAAAGGCAATGAATTTTAAAAATAGCAAAACACGTTCCTTTCATACTTTTTCGGTATGGTGGAGAGGCGGTCAAGGAATTATATTAGTTAACCCCTAGCGGGTTCAAGAGTCTAAATAAGCGTTGGGCAGGTGGTTATGATTTTTCCGATATCTGGGAAGTCATAGCCACCTGGTTTGTTATATAGGCTATTAGATTAGAAACTGGAAGATGGGATCCTGCGTATGACAAGCATTTGAGAGAAAGCAGCTGCCTCTAAAGTCTTCTCTCTGCAATAAGGGAGGGAGTTATAGTCTTTTAAAATTATCTCGTGTGACAACAAAATGGGCAACTAAATAAATACCGAAAAATATTGGAAAGGAGTAATAATGATGCCAATGTTTTGGAGAATAATAGCCGAGAACCACAAATAATGGTTGTGCCCCAAATGAACCTATTAAAGAAAAAATAACTGCCTTAACTAAAGGGTTAACCATAGGTTTATATTGTAAAAAGGCCATTGTAATTACAGGTAAAAGGGTGAAGTCCCAAGGTATAAAAGCGGGTGAAAGTGGAATAACTTCAGCGTGGTAAGACCAAAGACCAAAGAGTATCCCTACAACATCCAACCATGATGATATAAGTATCGTTATGACTCCTGCATATAAAAGGCGGTTAGTACTATCCTTCCTCCTTTTAACTATCCATGCTGCCCAAGGAACTATGGTAAAAACGAGGGATAACCACCATCTCCAAGTGAATAATATTTGGTGATACCAAACATAAATCATATCTTTATTAGCTTGAATGATTAACCCATACGCTTTTTCAAGGTCGTTTATCATTTGTTGATTCATAATCGCATCTCACCCTCAACTATAAAGAAAGTAACTAAAAGCATAATTGAATAGTCACGAGAAAAGAATTTATATATTATTATCGAGGCTTAATTTGCTTACACCTAGTGCGTTGTGTTCCCACAAAGTATTTTTAATCATATCTAATTGCTTGTCATTACAATCGATGATTACTACAACTTCTGACGACTTCGACTTTTTTTGTCTATTATATTTTCTTGTGGTTATCAGTTTTATTACGAGACCTACGCTAAAACCAACACACATGCCGATTATTCCCCACATAATGGGGCCCCACGCTAGAATAAAACCATAAATTCCACCAAAGAGGCAAGATATGGTTGCCAAGATAATGGGGAAATCAATTAAACTCAAACCGTCGGCGGAATGGATTGTATCAAAAAGCTTTTTATCTTCACTTTTTTTATCCAGTGGAACACACAGGATGTTTTCCTTGGCAATTCCTTTCATTTGGATAGCAGTTATTGCTAATTCTAAATAATTTGAGTGTTCAAAGGTAGAGATAACATACATATAAAAGGTCACCCCTATATCTTACTTTTTAAAGGGCATTTTGAAATACTTATATTGGTAATCCCGCTTTAAAAATTTGGCTTGTTCCCAATCAAATAATTTATTGTTTTCCACAGTGTTTACATAAGACTCGTAAATAGCAAAGAAGTAAAGACATGGAATATTTAATAACCAATGGGCATCAACGATGGATTTAAGATAAATGGATTTAACATAGTCAAACTGTCCCATTAACGTGTAATGAATTGCTGGAAGCAGTTTAGAAAGGTAGACCATACTAATAAACCAGCACATAGAGAACAATGCACTGGGAATTCTATGAATATAGATTTGCCCTAATCCAGGCATCAAAGCTGACCAGGCGGCTGCGACCCAGGGTTTTCTCTTGTCTAAGTGATTAATCTCAGTTGAATTGATGTTAAACATCTTTACCTCGGCATCTTCTCTCGCTGCCAATATATATTGAAGGTTTATGTCAATCGTAGTTCGATACGAATCATAAACTGCAAATAAATAAGTTGGAGGATAAAGCATCACCCAAGTTAAATCTAGCACGTTTTTGGCCATTTCGAACCTGCCTGTGAAGGAGTATAAAATTGCAAGATTAATATGTGCTTTATAATTCAAAAATATTTCCCAGGTAAACAAAAGAAAACCTCTTAAGTATTTCGATAATAGAAGGTGTCCTAAGCCTGGAAAGGAAAATGACCACCAAGCTATTACATATGGATTTCTCAAATGAAGTTGCGTTGTACCAAGCGTACTGACGTATGCTATATAACGGCGAACAGTAGAATTAGAATCAGGGCGGTCCATAATAATCTCCTTTAAAAAATTGTTATGATTATTATGCCGTTTAGTTAGGTATCTAACCCGAAAAAATAGTATAAAGTTGCCATTATCCTGGAAGCATCCTAGAATAAAAAAGGAAATTTCTATTTGACAGTAGAAGAAAGAAACAGATGAAAGACTTTAGGCAATAAATCGGCTTGAGAACAGAATATGAGGTTAGGGAAAGGAGCAGTCTATGGCTATTCAAATAATCGTGGTAATTTTACTGAATTTTATTATCTCGTTAATAGGAACATTAGCCTATTCGGTAAGATTAGTCGGCGTTAGAACCGGAAAAATTGCTGTCTCATTTGCGCTTTTCAACATTTTAATGTTGGTCTCCAGAGTCGCAGTTTCATTTCAAGTTCCGATATTAACAAGATATGTAGAAGGAAACCCGGGAGCGGGTGATCTTCTGACGGTCTTTAATGTAATTATCGTCATTTCCGGTACAGCGACGGTTTTTGGGGCTATTCTAATTCCGACGTTTCAAAGATTACTCTATCGGGGAGTTCAATCATTTACCATTGACAGGTCATTATCTAAGTTGATAATACATAGTTTCTCGAAGTCCGGAATTCGCTATATAAAAGATTGTGTTACGGTCCCATCAAAAGAAAACGTCAGGCAGCTAACCCACAAAAAATATCCCAGAAGAATAATATTTTATAATTTTCTTGCAGTAGCTTTTTTGACAGTGGGTTCTTTAGCTCCTATCTATGCGGGAATCTTAGAACCGGACTTAAGAGCTACTTGTATTACCCTTTCTTCGATTGTCAATGGCATAGCAACAATACTCATGACAATTTTTATAGATCCTCATTTATCAATCATGACGGATGACGTTATTGACGGGAAACGAACTGAGGATGAATTCAGAGTTTGTGTCATAGGCTTGGTGGGTAGTAAAACGTTGGGGACCTTTGCTTCGCTGTTGTTACTCCTGCCTTTTTCATATTTGATTGTTTTTATGGCTAGAGTAATATAAAAATAGATTGTAGTCCATTCAATGTTAACTATTGATAGTTTAATTGGGATTAAACTAGAGGAAAGAAAACTGGTAAAACAGTTTGGCATATCGAACATTAATTATCAAAGGAAGGTTCCGGCACTAATTCCGTTTATAAAAAGAGTGGATTAATTGAACTTGAAAATATGACCAACTGCTTGAAGTGGCATTTTCGGAGACAAATTCACTTTATCGTTTTAACTTTTGCTTGAACCCTAGGGCTTAAGATTGTATTATAGGTTGAACGATAATGTCTAATTCGACAAGGAGGCGCTTTTCTTGAAGGGAAAGCTGATTGTAATAGAAGCCGGTGATGGTTCTGGCAAAGCAACTCAAACGAAATTATTATTTGACAGGCTAAACGCTGAAAGTTATAACATTAAAAAAATAGAATTTCCGGATTATGAAAGTGATTCCTCTGCTCTCATCAAGATGTATCTAAAAGGAGAATTCGGCAGAAATCCTGCGGATGTTAATCCCTATGCCGCTTCGACTTTTTATTCGGTAGATAGGTATGCATCTTATAAGAAAGAATGGGAAGACTTCTATTTGAGCGGCGGTATTATCTTAGCTGACCGTTATACTACCTCAAATATGGTACATCAGGCAGCCAAAATTTCAGACGAAGAAGAGAGAAAAGCATATCTTCGCTGGCTATCAGATTTGGAATTTGAAAAATTTAAACTGCCTGTTCCTGATTGCGTAATTTTCCTAGATATGAATCCACACTTTAGCCAAAAATTAATAAAAAATCGAGAAAATAAATTCGGTGACAAGGATAAGGATATTCATGAAAGTAATTTTGAGTATCTGGTTCATTCCTATGATACTGCCTGTGAAATAGGAACAGCCTATCATTGGCAAAGAGTTAATTGTGTTTCTGATGATAAGCTGCGAAGTATTGAAGAGATTCATAAAGATATATATGTAATTGTAAAACAGCTATTAAACGGATAATGTTGTTACATGTGAGGGCACACGCATACGATATTTAATTTAGTATAAGCATGAGGAACGAACGAATTATCTTGTGAACCTGAGAAAAGGAGAAACAGGTAATGCTTGAATATGTTCTACTCATAATTTAAACCAGATTATCATACATAAGTGTTATTGAACCAAGAGGGATACGGAAAACAAAATAAAGCCACAACTAAAGTTGTGGCTTAAATACATTATGGTGCGCCCGGCGGGATTTGAACCTGCGACCTCCGGCTTCGGAAACCGTCACTCTATCCACTGAGCTACGAGCGCATAATTGGACACCACTTTATTTTACCTAATTAGAGACAGTTCGTCAAGTATGAAATCTGCCTCTTTTTGCCTAAGTTGTCTCTAAAGGCCCCCTGCTGTATAATGCTACCAGGACTGATATGTTATTAGAAATGAGGAATTTTGTTGCACTGGAAGAAGATAAATGAATTATTTTCGTGGCAATTCTTAAAAAGGATTTTAGGGATAATACTCGGAGCGACCATCGTGAGTGCAAGTATTAATTCCTTGATTATTCCTAACCGCATAGCAGACGGCGGAGTTACAGGGATTGCGATTATCTTGCACTATTTATTTAAATGGCCGGTGAGTTGGATTATTTTGGTTTTAAATATACCTCTTTTTATCGTAGGACTCAAATTGGTTGGACGCAGTTTTTTATTATTGAGTGTTCTTGGAGTCGCTGTTCTCTCGTTAACCCTTTCAATGACAACGCATTTACCGCCATTAACACAGGACACTTTACTTGCGGCAATATCCGGAGGGGTTGTTTCAGGAATCGGGATGGGGATTATTTTTCGCTCACGGGGCTCTCTGGGGGGAACAGATATTTTAGCGGTCTTATTTGCCAGAACGACACCTTTTAGTGTCGGGCAGATTTTGCTGGGAATTGATGCAGTCATCTTCTTGTTAACAGCTATTCTCTTTAAACCGGAAATGGCCATGTATGCCATGATTTATATGTTCATTGCCACCCGGGTTGTTGACTTGGTTCAAGAAGGTCTCAGCCACTCGAAATCAGTCATGGTTGTAACATCTCATCCACAACGGATCGCCAATGAAATTATGTCTAAGTTGGAACGAGGCGTCACATTGTTCCAGGCAACCGGTGCTTTTTCGGGAGAGTCCAAGCAGGTCGTTTATTGCGTCATTAATCGTACAGAGTTGTCACAATTAAAGGAGATAGTACGAGAACAAGATCCGGTGGCCTTTGTAGCTATTTCCGAAGTTCCGGAAGTCGTTGGGGAAGGTTTTTCATCTTGGAAAGGTCATTAGGATCTTTGTGATAGAGGAGAGATTATCTTGCTAAGTAATAAGCGACAGCATTTATGGCGCTGCCGCAAAGCTCTAGCAGTTTTTGTTCTAATAGTTTTTATTAGTTTATGTACTTGTGTTTTATGGGAAATCCAAGGTCTGGAACAAGCTATCAATAATTATGATGTGGTAATGGTACGATCAGAGATAGAACGTCTTGAAGCATATGGAATGTTTTTTAACCAATTTAGTTTTATGCAGGACGCTAAGTTATGGTTAGCGCTTAACCTGAACAAACAAAACCTAGAGTCGAAGCTATCAGACTATAGAGATGATAAACATATTTTCTGGTTATTTTTATTGAATTTACAGCAGGGAGATATTCACCGAGCTCGACAAGACATGCTTAAAATTCAAAACTCCGCTAGAAACCATTTGGCTCAGGGTCTCATGGAATTGGCCGAGGGAAATCCGAGAACAGCAAAAAATTCCTTAACAGATAAGATGACGGATTGGTCATCTTTACCTCGCCAGGAGCAAGCATTAAGGCATCTGGCCTTAGCCCAAGGGGCCATTAGAATCAATGATTATCCTTCGGCACATATAGAATTGGCAGCGGCTCAAAAAATACAGCCTTTAAATCCGGGAGTCCTCAATCTAGAATTTAACCTGGCCTTGCAGGAAGAACAGTGGAGCAGAGCTTTTGCAGCCGGAAAGTCTATACAGGCTCAGAGTTGGAGAGCTGATACCATGCTTTTTGAAACTAAGATGGCTTTGTTGGCTCTTCGCGAGCATGATGAAATGAATCTGGAAAATAGTTTTCGAGCATTAAGGAATTTTCCTCAAGGAGAAGCCGTCATTCTTTATCTTAATGGGATCCAAGCTTTAGGGAGCGGAAGAATCCAAGAAGGAAAGCATTTTCTGGAAACAGCTCTGCAAGAAGGACTGGAAGGGAGTATTAATCAAGATGCCCATCAAGCCCTTGAGCAAGTGAAAAAACGGCAGGATGCGGATTACCTATTAAAAAGCTTAGCGCAGGAATCATAATCAATTATGGCTAGGTGACGTTTCATTTTCTAATTTACTCTCCGGAGGCCATGTTCCGCTTGCCTCAGAAAGGAGTTTTCCAACGGGCATGAGTGTGTAGCCTTTCTGCTTAAGCTGCTCGAGAACGGAGGGCAAGGCTTGAATGGTATCGGGAGCTGAGTCAGAAGCATGGAACAGGATGATATCGCCGGCTTTCGCGCCCCCTCCTGGGCGTATACCATTTAGGACATTATTAACGACGGCACTCGGACCGGGGCGTTTCCAGTCCAGAGAATCTACACTCCATTGAATAACCCGGTAGCCAAGTTTATGTGCTACTGTAATTACTTTATTGTCATAGGCTCCGTTGGGTGCACGGATGAGCCGAACTTTCCGTCCCGAGATTCGTTCTAAGACTTGCTGGGCAGAGGAGATTTCTTGTTCTATTTCTCCGGCTCCTAAGGTGTTAAGATCAATATGACGGTTTCCGTGGGAACCAATTTCATGCCCGTCAGCGACCATTCGTTGTACTAATGCCTGGTGTTTTTCGGCCCAGGGACTGGAAAGGAAAAATGTGGCATGAACGCCTTCGCGTTTGAGAATATCGAGGATCGGTTCGGCTGTTTTTTCCCCCCAGCTGATATCGAATGTTAGGCCAATAGCTGGTGTATTGACAGTGGCAGAATAAATGGGCTTCAACTTTCCGGAAAAAACTGATGTTACATTTTCTCGATAGGTGATTAAGACAAGCAATAAGATTCCCCAAAGGGCAAGGTTACGCCAAGACGGTCTTCTGAAAATTATTAATTTCATATTCGGCATTCCTCCTTTGGGATAAAGATATTCGTTGAATTACCGGATCATGAGGTAAAAGAACAAAAAAAACGCCTGAAACAGGCGTTATGTAGTGCGTAATTATCTGAAACTATTTAAAAGCGTTGGGTAAACCTACTTCCAAATACTACCTTGATCAAATCGATTTTAAACAGTAACTTGAGCAAAACGTGAAGCACTAAAAAAGAGGCAGCTATAATTACTACAAAACGTATTAGGAAGAAAGCGATGGCGAATAGCCAGGTAAAAACTTTACCCAAGACCACAGCTGAAATATAAAGACCTAGAATGAGTACGAGAAGCTTGATGGCTATCATCCAGACATTTGATGATTGCGACGGGCGATAAGTATTCAAGGCCTAAACACCCCCTTCAAGAAAAAGATTATCATATTTCGACTTTTATGTCTAGGTTGCAAGCTTGTTCGTTCTAAAGTTCCTTAAGGCTCTAAAACTTACAATTTTATAATACCCAATAAATTTAATCGTGCATATTATGGAGCATACATGGAGGGGATAATATGTACGAGGTGGAATTAGCGGCCTGGAGGAACTTGATGGAGGAAGGCACTCAGTGTTTGGGAGAGGAACAGTTTGCCAAAGCGGAAAACTATTATTCTCAAGCGCTCATCCTAGCAAACCAATTGTCAGTTCCGGAGATTGTTGCGTTTACCATGCGGCTCTTAGCTACGGTTAGAGTTCGTTTAGGATTTTTTGAATTGGCCGAAGAAGGCTTTCAATCTGCACTTCGTATTTGCCAGGATATCGAAAATGCCAAGGGCATGTCAGAAGCCTGGGCTGGGTTAGCCAGTGTATCTGTAAAGAGGGGAAGGTTTCAGACAGCGTGTCAATATTATGAAAAAGCCATAGCGATTTACCCACTGACTTCACCGCCTTTAAGACTTGGGATGTTGTATGCTGATCTTGGTCAGGTTTATGTGACGCTGGCAGATTGGTCACAAGCGAAAACGGCCTATGAACAAGCTCAAGAAATTTGTCGTCTCAATGGTTTTCTTAAAGGTGAGGGTGAATTGGATATTCTTATTGGTGAGTTGTGTTTTCGGCAAAGGAAAAAGGAAGAAGCCATTAAAAACATAAAGCATGCCTGCTTAATTTTTATCCAGATACTCGACGTTGTTGCTTTAACAAACGCGCTTCAATATCTGGCTTTATTATACTTTGAGCAAAATGAAATGCAGTCTGCCTTTGAATGTCAGCAAAGAGCCGTTGCTCTTTGCTTGAAATTTGACTCAAAACAGGTCATGAGTGAGAGCTGCTTTTTTCTTAGCAAGATTGAACAATCTATAAATTTGCTTGAAGAGGCGAAATATTATCTTGAACTTTCTATAGGATATCACCCGCAAGATGATTTGGAGATGGCCTTGCGCTATCAAAACTTGGCCAATTTACTGCATCTAACCATGGATTATGCCAAGGCAGAACAATACTATTTTAAATCTCTGAGCCTCTTTGAAATTTTGGGGGAAAAATCGCATTTGGGTGAGGTTTATGAAGCTTTGGCCATTTTAAAAGAAACTCAGCATAGCGAGGAAAACAAATGGAACAGAATAGGGGAAACGGATGTAGGATCAAAAATGCCTGGAGGATTCCCCTTAGATGCCATGATTCGGTTGGCAGAATTTTATGAAGAGAGACGAAGCTATCGAGAGGCCCTTGAGTGCTATTGGAAGGCCTTGGAGATTGGTCGAGATGCCGAAATTGAAACGGGTTGGATTGAAGCCAGAGTACAAAAAGTATCTAAGAAAATTCGTCGTAGGAGGACAATATAGTAATCTTTCCAAAATTTCGCAAAGAAGCTTTATAATTCACGGCAGTTCAGATAAAATAAAGATAAATAATTTTCTCTGTATAGAGATAGGACTGGAGGGGAATCTATGGGTGAGGAAGATACGATACTCCTCGAATGTATTGAAGAAATTTACCATTGTTTTGAAAATGTCTTAAAGAAGGCACAAAAAGTTCGATCGATCCATGTGAGAAAATTTGAGTCCCTTCTTGAGGAACTTCTTAGCGAACGCAGAGCTTTTGAAGACATATCTGTACCGGCACGACTTATTATTGAACAACTTTTGGAATTGCAATTTAAAGTTGGACAAGTTGCTTTAGAAGCTGAATATTTGAGCCAGCCTTTTTCCGGCGTGGGATCTGTGAAGATTGAGGAATTTGGCCTTATTCGGATTAAGCTTGGTGACATTGAAGTCCGTTGGCGCGATGGAAGCTATTCTTACTACCTCTATCCAGATAAAGTAGAGTTAAGAGCGAAAGACGAGAAAACGGCGATCAAACTCTTCTTTTCTATTCCCTTTAACCAACAGGCCTTAGAAAGATTTCCGGAAATTTTGACTTCACCTAATGTTGTCTATATTCATCCTCAACTAGAAAAATGGATTCGGAAGGTGTAAAAATGGCAGGTTTAGACCAGGGACTCGTTCAATTATACACAGGAAACGGCAAAGGAAAGACGACGGCCGCTTTTGGGCTTGCAGTAAGAGCAGTAGGGCACGGTTTTAAGGTATTTATTATTCAATTTATGAAAGGTAACGATGACTACGGAGAATTGAAGGGGTTAAGCCGTTTGTACCCGGAATGTCATCATGAACATTTTGGAGGAAAGGGGTGGGTACATAAAGGTACTCCTGAAGAAGAGCACATCCAGGAAGCACAAAAGGCTTTTCTAAGAGCCCAAGAAATTGTTCATTCCGGGGAGTGGGATATCGTCATTCTCGATGAAATTGTCAATGCCATATGGTTTGAACTATTAGTAGAACAAGATGTTCTAGACTTATTAGATTCTAAACCGGATCATGTGGAGATAGTCTTGACCGGACGTAATGCTTCTGAGCAATTAATTGCCAAAGCTGATCTCGTCACAGAAATGGTTCAAAAAAGACATCCCTTTGATCAAGGAATTATGGCCCGCAAGGGTATTGAATATTAAACAGTTCTTGACATTGGACAAAGCCGTCCATGCAAAACCGAATAGGGTTGGAGCATGGGCGTTTATCGTTTAAGAAACTAAAAGGAGTGATTCACTATGATGATGACTAATGATGATGTCCTTCGGGAAGCTCAGGAAAAAGGGGTTAAGTTTATTCGCCTGCAATTCACGGATATTTTCGGGATTCTAAAGAATGTGGCCATTACCATTGAGCAATTGGAAAAAGCCTTAGATGGCCAGCTTATGTTTGACGGTTCTTCAATTGAAGGGTTCGCCCGGATTGAAGAATCGGACATGTATTTGCGCCCAGATCCGAATACTTTTGTCGTATTTCCGTGGCGGCCTAAAGAAGGCGGAGTTGCCCGCCTGATCTGCGATGTTTATAATCCGGATGGATCTTCTTTTGGCGGCTGCCCGAGAAGTGCTTTGAGAAACGTTTTGAAAGAGGCTTCAGATCTTGGTTATACCTTAAATGTCGGCCCGGAACTAGAATTTTTCCTTTTTCATACTGACCCGGAAGGGCGTCCAACCACGGTGACTCATGATAAAGCCGGATATTTTGATTTAACCCCCGTTGATCTGGGAGAGAATGCTCGCAGGGATATGGTTCTTACCTTGGAACAAATGGGCTATGAAATCGAAGCCTCTCATCACGAGGTAGCTCCCGGGCAACACGAAATAGACTTTAAATATTCAGATGCACTGGATATTGCCGATAAAATTGCAACCTTTCGCTTTGTGGTCCGTACGATAGCACAGCATCACGGCTTACATGCGACATTTATGCCAAAACCAATTTTCGGTATTAATGGTTCTGGGATGCATAGCAATCAATCTTTATTTAAAGACGGAAAAAATGCCTTCTATGATCCTAATGATTCTTTAGGACTTTCAGAGATAGCCTATTACTATATCGCAGGATTGATGAAACATGCCCGTTCCTTTACCGCAATTACAAACCCAACCATAAATTCCTTTAAACGACTTGTGCCGGGATATGAAGCACCCTGTTACATAGCTTGGTCAGGACGCAACAGAAGTCCCCTGATCCGGATACCAGCGAAAAGAGGCTCTTCAACCCGCATAGAATTGAGGAGTCCTGATCCTTCCTGCAATCCTTACTTAGCCCTTGCAGTACAATTGAAAGCGGGATTAGATGGCATTAAGAATAAGCTCACTCCCCCTTCAGCGGTGGATTTAAATATCTATGCTATGACGGAAGAAGAACGTGCCAAGCTTAATATCGGCTCCTTGCCCGGCAGTTTGAAAGAAGCCTTGGATGAATTAGCTCAAGCTCCGGTTATTCAGGAAGCTCTGGGGAGTCATATTTATCACCGCTTCTTTGAAGCTAAAATGGAAGAATGGGATAGCTTCCGAGTTTCAGTATCCCAATGGGAATTGGATCGATATTTAGCCTTGTATTAAGGTAAAGTTATCTCTACATAACCCGCACTAAGCATTTTGCCGGTGCGGGTTTTTTCGTGCTTTCGCCATACTGCAACTCATTACGCATACTCCTACAGTATGAATTGGCCGAGTGTCTCTGAAGCTATGGTAGTGTTTTCGGGCGACAACCGAGTTTTCTTTACTTAATTGTTCGCGATCTAGAATCTTTATGTCTCCTTTAATAGAGGTCAGAAGATTGGGGGCATAAACTTTAAGAAAAAGATCACATAATAAAAATTTTAAATATTCTAAATTTTACACTAGATATTTTTATTTTTACTATGTTACTATAGTTAACATAAAGCTCTTGGAGAAGGAGGACGATCGACGTGTATGCGATAAATCGTGATTCGGTATCGCGCTCTTCCTTTCGAGCTCAACGCAAATTTAGAGTTGGGGATCGAGTTGCAACGAGTAATCGTTGCTTAGGAACAGTTGTCCGAATTGACCGCGATGAGATTGGTGAGTATATTGTAGCGCGTTTAGATATTTTACCAGGTGAATTTGCTTATGATCCTTGGGATTTGGAAAAAATTGAATAGAGCTTTAACTTAGGCTAAAAGCCACGCAGGACACCACTTTCAGGGGTGTTCTTTCTTTATGCACATTGAAAGAAGTTTAAAAGTATATGCCTTATCTAGTACGACTAGGCATATACTTATATATACCCGTCACTGATTTGTTCCGAAGAAGGGAGGGCTATTAATGGAAGTCATTAATTGGTTACGCGAGTATCGCGAAATAGAGGCATCATTAGAATGGAAGGGAACATTTGCGGACTATCTGCAGATGGTTATTAAAAATCCTAATTTGGCCCTGCATGCGCATGCACGAATCTATGCCATGATTAAAGCGGCAGGTGTTGAAGCAAATGGTGATCAGAAAAAATATCATTTTTTTGACACGGAACTTTTTGGCTTAGATAAAACATTGGAACGCCTAATTGAGGAGTATTTTCACAGTGCTGCCAAGAGATTGGATGTACGAAAACGGATTCTCCTCTTGATGGGTCCTGTGAGCGGCGGCAAGTCAACCATTGTAAGCTTATTGAAACGAGGCTTAGAACAGTTTACGAGAACTGATGAAGGTGCTGTTTATGCCATTGAAGGCTGTCCCATGCATGAGGATCCTCTGCATCTCTTGCCCTTGTCTTTGCGGACCCAATTTGAAGAGAAATACGGGATTCGCATTGAAGGAAATCTTTGTCCGGTTTGCCGCTTGCGCTTGGATGAAGAATTCAGAGGAGAAGTTGAACATTTTCCTGTAAAACGGATTCTCTTTTCTGAAGAACAGAGAGTGGGAATTGGTACCTTTACTCCTTCGGATCCCAAGTCTCAGGATATTGCTGATTTGACCGGAAGCATTGATTTTTCTTCAATCACAGAGTATGGTTCGGAATCCGATCCTCGAGCCTATCGCTTTGACGGGGAACTGAATAAAGCCAATAGGGGTTTAATGGAATTCCAGGAAATGCTTAAATCCGATGAGAAGTTCCTGTGGAATCTTTTAAGTTTATCTCAGGAAGGAAATTTTAAAGCCGGGAGATTTGCCTTGATTTCGGCGGATGAGTTAGTCATAGCTCACACCAATGAGAACGAATACCGGAGCTTTGTGGCTAATAAGAAAAACGAAGCCTTACAATCCAGGATTATTGTGATGCAAATTCCTTATAATCTTAGAGTCAGTGATGAGGTTAAGATATACGAAAAGTTAATTAGTCAGAGTGACATCAATAATGTTCACATTGCCCCCCATAGCCTCTGGGCAACCTCCGTCTTCGGAGTTCTTTCCCGGCTGAAACCTTCCAAAAAGCAAGGAATGGATCTCGTCAAAAAAATGAAAATATACGATGGAGAAGATGTTGAGGGATTTAATCAAAAGGACATCAAGGAACTCATGATGGAAGGAGAGGAGCAAGCCGAGGGTATGAGCGGGGTCGATCCGCGCTATGTCATTAATCGCATCTCAACGGCCTTGATTCGGGACGAACGGGCCTGTATCAATGCTTTAGATATCTTAAGAGCTCTGAAGGACGGTTTATCTCAGCATACCTCAATCACGAAGGAAGAAAGAGAAAACCTTCTGAATTTAATTTCGGTAGCACGTCGTGAATATGATGAAATGGCAAAAAAAGAGGTTCAGAAAGCCTTCGTTTTCGCCTATGAGGAATCAGCAAAATCTCTTTTAAACAATTATCTCGACAACGTAGAAGCATTTTGCAATTCTACGAAATTGTTGGACCCAATTACCGGTGAAGAATTGCCTCCTGATGAACAATTAATGAGGAGTATCGAAGAGCAAATCGGTGTCACGGAAAATGCAAAGAAAACCTTCCGGGAGGAAATTTTGATTCGAATTTCTATGTATGCCCGCAAAGGAAAAGCTTTTAATTACGAATCTCATGAACGCTTAAAAGAAGCCATTGAAAAGAAACTGTTTGCAGACCTCAAGGATATTGTCAAAATTACGACCTCAGTGGATCATCCTGATCAAGAACAAATGAAGAGAATTAATCATGTTATGGACCGTTTGATTAATGATCATGGATACTGCCCAATCTGTGCTAATCAAATCGTTAAATATGTCGGTGCCCTCCTAAACCGTTAAACAAAAAAGAGGAGGGATAAAATGGCGGAGGATATTATTGTTAACCATGATGACTGGGGTTTGCATCGTAAAGGTTATTTGGACCAAACAAGACACAGAGAAAAAGTTGAAGAAGTCATCAAACAACAATTAGGGGATTTAATTGTTGATGAAAGCATCATTTTATCGGACGGCAAAAAGAGTACGAAAATCCCCATGCGCTCCTTAGAGGAATTTCGCTTTAAATACGATATTAATAAAAATAATCATACGGGTCAGGGAAATAAAAAAATGTCCCCGGGTGACATTTTAGGGCGTGAACAGGGGAAAGGAAAAGGTGCTTCCGGAAGCGGAGCCGGTGAAAATCCCGGTGAAGACATTTATGAAGCGGAAGTCACGTATGACGATCTGGCCAATATCTTATTTGCTGAATTACAGCTGCCCAATTTAGATGACAAGAAACGCCCATTGATTGCTCACGATCGCCCCGAGTTCAATGACGTTCGCAAAAATGGACTCATGTCTAATGTTGATAAAAAACGTACCCTGCTGGAAAGTATTAAAAGGCAGGCTATGAGAGACAAAAAGGATAAGAACGAACGACTGAAGATTACTCCCGAAGATTTGCGCTTTAAAACCTGGGAGACACGTCCGAATTTCGAGACGAATGCCGTCATTTTAGCAATGATGGACACATCAGGTTCTATGGGACAATTCGAAAAGTATATTTCACGTACCTTCTTTTTCTGGATGGTTAGGTTTTTACGACTAAAATATGAAAATGTGGAAATCCGTTTTTTGGCTCATCATACGGAGGCGAAAGAAGTTACAGAAGAAGAATTCTTTACCCGGGGAGAAAGCGGCGGTACGCGGTGCTCTTCCGTGTATAAATATGCTTTGGATCTAATAGAAAGCGACTACCCACCGGCACATTATAATATTTATCCGGTTCATTTTACCGACGGGGATAATATTGGCTCGGATAATTCGCGAGCTTTAACCCTTATGAAAAACCTTGTCGATGTAAGTCAGGTAGTCGGGTATGGGGAAATACTCAGAACTCATTATTCCAGCACCTTAATGTCTACCTTAAAAAAAATCACTGATCCTAAGCTTAGGTTAGTGACCATTCGCGACCGAAACGAAGTTTATGACGCTCTAAAGACCGTTTTCTCTTAATTGAAGAATTAACCTGCCTTGACTTCGGCTTTAAAGCTAGAGTGATCATAAGGGGGGAAGGCATGGATACGGAAATGAAAGCATTAACGGCAATTGCCCAAGAAATAGCTCAGGTGGCACGTGGAATGGGATTAGATTTCTATCCGGTTAATTTTGAAATTGTTCCTGCGGAGGCATTGTATACCTTTGGAGCTTATGGAATGCCTGTGCGTTTTACCCATTGGAGTTTTGGCAAGGCATTTTATCGCATGAAAACTCAATATGATTTGAATTTAAGCAGAATTTACGAACTTGTGATTAATACAAATCCGGCCTATGCTTTTTTGCTGGAGGGCAATCATTTAACCCAAAACAAACTAGTAATTGGTCATGTCTACGCTCATGTAGATTTTTTCAAAAATAATTATTATTTTTCCCGTACGCCCAAAGACATGATAGAAAGAATGGCTGCTCACGCTGAGAAGATAAGGGAATATGAAAGCTTATATGGTCGTGAAAAGGTAGAATCAACACTCGATGCAGTGCTTTCAATTCAAGAACATGTGGACTTCCGTTCTCATATCGGACCGGATTATAAAAAAGATAAACCTGTGAAGCATAAACTTTCAAATAAACAATCCGGAGGAGAACATTCTTGCCATACCTCTGGTTGTACAGGTCAGGGATGCACTTCCAAAGGAACTTGCGGAAATTGTCAGCAGCCAAAAAGTTCGGCCACGGAGTCTAGGAAAGCAAAAATGAAAAAATCAAGAACTTCTAACCCTTACGAAGATTTATGGGAGGATGACTGCCAGAAAGAAAATGATCTCCATCCTCATGAGGATTATGAAGACCTCCTTTATTATTTGATTGAATTTTCTCCGGGGTTGGAAGAATGGCAGCGGGATATTGTGAGTATTGTGCGTGAAGAGTCTCTCTATTTTTCCCCTCAAATCGAAACGAAAATTATCAATGAGGGGTGGGCAACCTTTTGGCATGCCAAAATAATGCGCGAACTTGATCTTACTGAAAACGAATCCTTAGAATTTTCCTTGATGCATAGTCAAGTGGTGCAGCCATCGCGCATGGGTCTCAATCCCTACTACTTGGGAGTTAAATTATGGGAGCACCTAGCCAAAGATAAAACAAAGGAAGAACTTTTTGAACTGCGGGAGGCTGAAAACGATCTTTCCTTTATTCGTAATCATTTGAGTAAGGAATTAGTCGAAGAATTGAATATGTTTAATTTCCGTAAAGTAGGAGCCCACTGGCAAGTTACTGAAAATGATTGGGAGAATGTCCGCAACAACTTAGTCCGGCAGCTTGTTAACGGGGGCAATCCGAGAATTGTTGTGCAAGAAGGAGATTATGAAGGTAAAGGGGGGCTGTATCTCAGACATCGTCACGAGGGTGTGGATCTAGATATCGTTTATCTCGAAAAGACCCTCTCTTTGGTGCAGTTTCTTTGGGGTAAATCTGCTGCCATGGAAACGGTGGTTGATAATAAAGCCTATATCTTTGAGGCGTCAGACGGATTGGTCAGCCGCAAACAAGTGAGCAAAACTGACTAAGTAAAGCCAAAGCTTCAAAATCATCGACCAAAGCAGATGCAGGATTCATCTGCTTTGGTTAATTTTAAGAAATTGAATTTTACAGAAAGAAACTGGTAAAGATTATGAGTCTATGGTAAAATACCCACGGTACGTCATTATTTAATTAAGGGTAAGATCAGGAGGTACAATTTGGAAACGATTATCAGCCAACTTGGGCAATTTGTTGTACATATAATTTCTTCTTTCGGCTACGCGGGAGTTTTTATAGCCATGGCAATTGAAAGCGCATGTATCCCACTGCCTAGTGAAATCATCCTGCCTTTTACAGGCTATATGGTATTTAGCGGGCATTTCGGCTTTTGGCAAGCGATCATTGCTGCTACTCTAGGGAATCTATTTGGGGCCTTAGTCGCTTACTATGTTGGTGTATGGGGCGGTCGGCCCTTCCTGAAACGGTATGGCAAGTACTTTTTTATTAATGCCAAGGAATTAGCTTGGACAGAGAAAGTCTTTGAACGCAACGGTGAAATAACCGTTTTTATTGGACGTGTATTGCCCATTGTACGGACGTTTATTTCTTTACCCGCCGGCATTGCGCGCATGAATCCTTTTAAAATGGCTGCGTACACTACTATTGGGGCGTTTTTCTGGTGTACCTTATTGATATACATAGGACAAAAATTAGGTGAGAATTGGGATTCCCTTAAGCCTTATTTTCACCGCGTTGATGTCATAGTCGGTGGAGTTATTGTCGTCTTTATTATCTACCTCGTTTGGAAGCATTTAAAAAGACAAAGATAATCATAATCAATGGCAGCCCATCGATGTTGGTACTAGAGGATCCAGATAATGGAGGAAGGAAGCTAGGCATGCACGGATTAGAACACTATGTAATGAGCATAATTTTCCACTATCGCTATGCCGGCTTATTTATAATGCTTACGGGTGGTATGATTGGTATCCCTGTTCCTGATGAATTTTTAATGACCTTCAGCGGGTTTCAAACAACCTTAGGCCGAATGGATTTCACAAAAACTCTTTTTGTCGCCGCTACTGGAAGCTTTATGGGGATGAATTTGAGCTATTGGATTGGCAGGAGGCTAGGAATTCCTTTTCTGCAGAAAATAGGGCCGTTCCTTCACTTTAACGAGCATAAGATTAATAGCGCCGAACACTGGTTTCGGCGCTTTGGTGATCGCTTGATCGTGATTGGTTATTTCTTTCCTGGATTTCGTCACTTTACAGCCTATTTCTCGGGAATGAGTAAATTAAATTATGCTCGTTATGTCGTTTTAGCGGCCACCGGTGCTTTGCTTTGGTCGATTACATTTATTACTCTTGGCCGAATCTTAGGTGAACACTGGGAGAAGATCACCTTTATCTTGCATCGCTATCTTGTAAGAGGGGGGATCATTCTTGCCTTGATCGTATTTCTCATTTATCTCTACAGTCTTAAACGGGGAAAAGCAAGCCTAGAGGATTGACTTAGGAGGCTGTACATCTTCTTTTGCTTGACAGTGGGGACACAATCCGAAAAATCTCAGCCAGTGATTTTGGATACGGTATCCGCTTTGAGACTCAATGGTCTGAGCGAGATGTCTGATTGGACAATCCCCTAACTCTTTGCTTTGACCGCACTTAGTGCAAATAAGTTGATGTCCGTGTTGTTGGGCGGCATTCTTCAGACAAAATCGTTCGCTGCCGGTTCCGAATTCCTCTTTTTCGAGCAAGCCTATATTGTATAACATTTCCAGAACACGATAGATCGACACGACTGCAACCTGAATGTCGTTTTGTTCTAAAATATGATGAATGTCGTAGGCACCAAGATACTCAGAATTTTGGCAAAGTACTTCTACAACGCGCTTTCGTGCTGAGGTAAGACGATAGCCTTGTTCTTGGATATATTGAAGGATTTCTTCATAGTTCATGATCGTTATCTCCTAAGTTGGGGCGGTTAAGGCCTCATTTTTTCTTAATCTTTTAGCCCAAAGCTTCGTCGCAGCGGTTGGCGTTCCGATGAAAAAATAAAACTTATGAAGAAGAATACAGTCGCTGTCAGAGCAATACTTGCACCTGAGGCGATGTTGAAGTAGTAAGAAATATAAAGGCCAATTACGGCACTGGTCAGACCAAAGAAGACAGCAAGCAGCAGGAGCTTTTTTAGAGACTTGGTCCATTGCTGTGCTGAGGCGGCAGGAATGATGAGGAGTGCCGTGACCAAGATAATCCCTACTGTTTGTGAGGCAACGACGACGGTAATTGCGGTCATGATAAGCATGGTATAGTGAAGTATTGTTCTCGATAAACCGGCAACTTCAGCCATCTCAGGATCGAAAGCATAGAAGACAAATTCTTTGAAGAATAGAATAATGATCGAAAGGATAATAAAGGCTGCCCCTAAGATTATTTTGAGGTCAAACGAGGTTATTGCCAACACGGAGCCGAAAAGATATCCTGTGAGATCGGTGGTATAAAATTTCATGCTGCTTATTAAAGCAATCCCAAAGGCCATAGACGCAGAAAAAATTATGCCAATGGCAGTGTCTAGAGTGACCTTGGCTTTTTCATGGACAAATCCTATGAGTACTGCCAGCCCAATGGTATAAAAATTGGCCGTTAGGTAGAGATCCCAATTCAAAAGATAACCAATAGCTAATCCTGCCAGAGAGCCGTGAGCTAATCCTTCACCTATAAAAGCTAAGCGGAGTAAAACAACAAAACTTCCAACGACGGCGCATAAAATTCCAATAGCCACAGTTCCGATAAAAGCATTTTGCATAAACGTATAATGGAGAGGATCTAAGAGCAGGTGCATGAACAAGTATCCTCCTTAATGGAACGTTGAGAGCCCTCTTCAATAAGATGATGAGGCCAGGGAAGTCCCGAAAATGTTTGGGTTAATATTTCTGGTGTCAGGACTTTCTCGGGAGGGCCGAAGGCAATCACTTGCTCATTTAAGCAAAGGATACGGCCGAAGTGGTGAAAATCCAAAGCTAAAAGATCATGAGTTGTCGTGAGGCTCGTTATGCCATCCTCATGCAGTTGTTCAAGGAGCTCATAAATACTTTGTTGGGTAGGAATATCGAGTCCTGTGGCAGGTTCATCCAACAATATAAGTTTCGACTCTTGAGCCAGAGCACGGGCTATAAAAACTCGCTGCTGCTGTCCGCCTGAGAGCTGACCTATGGGGCGATTAGCAAGTTCGGACATTTTCACTCGTTCGAGGGACTCCTGAACCACTTGATGATCTTTTTTTTGGGGAAAATGTAGAGCTCCCAACCGTCCAACCCGGCCCAACATAACCACTTCATAGACCGAAATAGGGAAGTCTTTGTTGATGGATTTGAGTTGAGGCACATAGCCGATTTGGTGCCGGCGGCGCCAGGAGCGCTGAGGTCGTTCTCCAAATACACGGATGGTTCCCTGAGATGGTTTGTTGAGTCCCACAATACTGCGAATTAGGGATGTTTTACCGGAACCGTTGGGCCCTATGATTCCGGTGCAGGATCCCTTAGGTATGCGCAGGTGAATATCTTTCAGGACCTGATGGTCTCCGTACTTGAGGCTAAAGTGATCAAATTCAATGACATAACTATCAGACATGGTTTTGTCCTACTCTCTACTTGTTTATTTTAAGGCAGAAACGATGGCTGCCGTATTGGATTTCATCATAGCGATATAGGAATTAGAGTCTGGGGTATCCCCTAAGGTATCATCATGCAGATTATCGATAAATTTGACGCCTGTTTCCGAGGCCAGCTGCTGAGCTAACTTTGGATTAAAGCCTTCTTCGCTAAATACTGCGTGTACCTTCTGCTCTCGGATCATTTGGATTAAATCAGCGTATTCTTTGGCTGATGGCTCGGCTTCCCCTGTATGAAGCATAGGTTGAACAAAGGTTAGGCCATATTGTTTGGCATAATAGCTCCAGGCATCGTGCAAAACCACCATTTTCCTGGATTCAGGCGGAAGACTGGAAATTTGGGTTCGAATCCATTGATCGAGCTCGGTTAGTTTTGTGAGATAAGCGGCAGCATTTTGAGTAAAGTATTGTTTATCCTCCGGATAGGTTTGGGATAACTGATCACGAATGGTTTCAACATAGTGTTTGGCGTTTTGTACATCAAGCCAGAGATGGGGATTTCCCTCACCGCCTTGATCTTTACCTAAGATAGGAAGACCGTCAGATAATACAACTTTACGGAGACTGGGATTTGCAGCATTAGAGACAACTTTATCGAGATACACTTCTTCCCCAACTCCGTTGGCGAAGAAAATGCTGGAGGCAGCAACTTGACGAACATTTGAGGGTGTTGGTTCGTATTCATGAGGATCGCTCCCGGCAGGCACAAGATTGATCACTTTAACTTTATCCCCTGCCACCTGTTTGATAAGATCTGCCAGAGGAGAGATACTTGTAACGACCGTTTTAGGCTGGGCTGTAACAGCAGGTTTTTGGGAACCGCAGCCGCTGACCAGCAAGAGACCGATAAGTATAAGGGACAAAAAAACGTAGGGACGTTTAGGAGACATGGGACACACTCCTTAATGTAATATTGTTTCAATAAGCAGTTTAATATAGGCTCTCCCAAATGTCAATTTTAATCCGGCCCTTTCCGGTTATTTCTTTTAGTATTAGGCGAAAATTAACTCTAGTGGTATAATTTAAAGGATAAATTTAAAGGGGGTCACTCTCGTGACGAATGAAAGTACACAAGATTTAGAACAAACTAAAAATCCGCTCGTTGCCATTGAGATGGAAAACGGCAACATCATTAAAATTGAACTCTATCCGGACATAGCTCCGGATACGGTTAAGAACTTTATGACACTCGTATCACAAGGATTTTATGATGGGCTTATTTTCCACAGAGTTATTCCCAGTTTTATGATTCAAGGCGGAGACCCTAACGGAACCGGCATGGGAGGGAGTAAACAGGCAATTCGCGGTGAGTTTTCTGCCAATGGTTTTAAAAATGATTTAAAGCATGACCGTGGAGTTATTTCCATGGCGCGAACAGCAAACCCTAATTCGGCAAGTTCCCAGTTTTTTATCGTGGTCAAGGCTTCAAGCCATTTGGACGGACAATACGCTTCTTTTGGGAAGGTTATCGAAGGCATGGAGGAAGTAGACCGCATTGTCAACGTTCCCAGAGATCGTGCCGATAAACCTCTTGAAGATCAACGAATGAAAAAAGTGACTACTATTGCGGAATAGGGGGGCTTTGCCCTCTTTTCCCCTCTAAGAGGAGAATAGTTTATGTTCGATCTGATGCGTTTATTTGTTCAAGTAGTAGAAGAACAAAGCTTTACCATTGTTGCCCGTAAATTGGAGATTAGCCAACCGGCAGTTTCCAACCAAATGCGGGTTCTCGAAGAGAAGCTAGGCGGAGTTAAACTTATCAATCGAAAAGGGAAAGGTTTTGCCCTGACCCAAGAGGGTGAAATATTTTATCGCCATTCCAAACATATGCTGGATTCATGGGAAGAATTAATGGGTGAAATTGGGGATTCCGAACGAATCATGAGCGGGAAAATACATATTGGAGCTTCTAATATTCCGGGAGAATATTTACTTCCCAGCTTATTAACAAATTTCCGCAAGGCCTTTCCCGATATAACCTTTAAGTTAACGATTGGAGACAGCTTGGACATCGCGGAAAAGGTATTGACCCGCGAAGTAGATTTTGCCGTTGTAGGAGCAGTTTTTGATACTGAAAAGTTAACATCCGAATATTGGTTAAAAGATGAGTTAGCCTTAATTGTTCCGGAGGACCACCCTTTAAGTCTAAAGCGAAGTGTTGAACTTCAATCTCTCAAAGCTTACCCCATGGTCATAAGAGAAAATGGCTCTGGGCATCGTCGAGCTTTCGAAGAAGCTCTTGCTAAACAGGCCTTAGATTTGCATGATTTCAATATCGTACTGGAAGCAGGCAGCACCGAAGGGGTTAAAAACTTTGTACGAGCCGGGTTAGGCTATTCATTTTTGTCAAGACATGCTATTGAACAAGGCGAAAAATCGGGTTTAGCCGAGGTGCCTGTTGAAGACTTCAGTCTTGAACGAGGCTTTTATTTGTTGACTCGCCGGAATAAGTCTCTAAACTATATTGCTGAACAGTGTTATAGGTTTTTGTTCCAGCAAAGGCAGGACGGCACCATCGTATCTTAAAGTACCGACTACAATGACAGTTATAAATCACGGTACCACTCCTACTTAGGGAAGTGGGAGTCTCACAATGGGAAGAAATTAGATCTCTAAAAAGGAGAGGATCGCTTGAACTGGTTTTTAAGCGATTTTAATATAAAGGCATGGCGGTTCATTAATCACTACGAACCGGCTACGGCACCAAGTATGACCCTTGTTTATGGGCCGGCGGGAGTTGGGAAATCTTCTCTCTTAAAGCATGTTGAGCAAACGTGGAAAAATGAGGGGAGCCTTTTAATCGATGCTGCGTCTTTTTCCCGTCAATATGCTTTTGCTTCACAGGAAAACAGGCTTTTGCAGTTTCGTCGATCCTATCGTGCGGTGCCCTTGCTGCTTTTAGACGATTTGCAAGGTTTGGCAGGAAAAAAGCAAACGATTGAGGAAATTCACTATACGTATGAATATATCCTGCAAAATGGAGGAAAGATGATGGCGGTCGTGGAAACGGAGCTGCTAAATCTAACCTTCTTAGGGGAACGGTTAATGTCGCGTTTGCTGAGCGGGGTTGTAATTCCTCTGGCAAGGCCGCAGGAATACGAGATTGAAGCTTTTATTGAAGAATATTCTCACCGTCTGCTGCTTTCTATGGATTCCGCAATTCCTGAATTCATTGCTCGGCAAACCACCAGTCTGGCAGAGGCGAAAAAAGTCCTTCGCCAATTTATTGATTATGCGGAACTTTATAACGACGAATTGAGCGTTCAATGTTTTCTCTCCTATTGGCGTGAGCAAGCAAGAAAACAGAGTCAAGAGAAAAGCCCAATGAATATTTTGCGGGTAACGGCTCAAATCACGGGTCATACTCCTGAAGAGTTAGTTGGACCGGCTCAAAAACCGTCAATCAATGAAGCCAGACAATTGGCAATTTATACGGTTAGAATGCTATGTAAGCTTTCATATCCGGAGATAGCCGTATATTTTAACCGCCGGCATACAACAATAATTGCGGCATATAAAAAAATGCAGGAAAAGTTACTCCAGGATCAGGCGTTGTTTCGACGTTATCAAGAAATAACAGGTAAGTTTAAAGAAGATCATAAGAAGTCCTTCGGTAATATGTCAAGACCCTAAGTGAGTCAATTTTTCAGTAAGTTAGTTATCCGTTGGCAAAAAAGGCAATAAAAAACCCTCTTATTCCCAAAATGAAATGGAAACAAGTTACAAAAATGGGACTTCAATTCTCGTAGTTCATGCTTAGTTTGCAATCCCCCTATTGCCATGTGGCATATAGATTTGGTTGCTGCGTAGCAGAGCATCAACCATACGGACGAGTTTGCGTGCAGTAAGCACGAGAGCACGGCGATGATGGTGAGTCTTACTTTCCGAGAATTTACGTTGGTAGAAGGCTTTGTACTCTGGTTCCTTTTGGCGTACTAGGTTAGCAGCCTGGATGATATAACTTCGCAAGTAGGTGTTGCCGGTTCGAGTTAAGGGCGTGTCATCGGCTGTAAAATCACCGGACTGGTGAGAACGCCAGGTTAGCCCAATAAACTTTGCTAAGGCTCCTTCATTCGGAAAACGGCGGATGTCTCCAATCTCAGCAATAATACCAGCTGAAAGCACAGGGCCAATACCGGGAATGGTAATGAGCGTATTAGGGAAATGCCTGATTTCAGCTTCGATCGCCTTATCGATTTTCTTGACCTGTTTCTCTAAAGTGTGGATGGTTTCGATGCTCGTGGCTAGGATAAGGTTAATGGGTTGCAATAGGCTTCCACGTAGTCGATGGGCCTTGCGAGCGGCTTCCTTCAACTCTCTGGCTTTGGCTTCCGGATCCTCGAAATGACTTCTTCCTTTCTCCATGAGGAAATCAATCAGTTCATCAAGCGGTCGAGCCGCAACCTCTTCTGGAGAAAAAAACTCAAGTGTCAAGGATTCAGAAGTAACGCTGAAAGTATTACTAAAAACCGTACCTTGGGCAAGAGTGCTAAACTTTAAGAACAAGTTCGTGAGGAAATAATTCTTCTCTCTGGAGATCATCTCGATCAGATGACAACGAAAGCGAGTGAGTCGCTGTAACGGTAAGTAGCGGAAATCGACCTGAGAGCCCTCCGGGAGCCGGCCGAAGCGTAAACGTTCGGCAATGACCCAGGCATCAATCCAGTCGTTCTTCGGAAGGTCCACATAAGCCTTTTTGAAATTAGCAACGACCTTGGGGTTAAAGGAATAAATTTGGGGCTGTAAAGGTGCTAAACAATGGTCTTCCGCTAAGAACATTTGTAACGGCCAACTGTACACGGAAGTGGCCTCTAAACCAATAACCAGCCGGTCCTCATTCTCTTTATTACAGGCTTCAGAGAGATATCGGGCAACTTGCTCACAACCAGGCTGATCATTCAAAACCCTTAGCCTTTTAACTGGTTCATTACCACGCTCATCTAAGATTCGCACTTTAAAATCACTGGAACTCACATCTATACCGACAAATAAACTCAAGTAAAATCACCTCACTTTCCGAGTCGAAGAATTTGTAAGATTAACGTTGGGACCAGGCACCACAACAGGTCAACAACCTCGCCGAATCAGCACTTGTCTTAAAAAGACCTCGGATCCAACCGATCTGCTACCATCGGAGGGGTTCCCTTTAAGCTGTGCAACCTTCGAGTTAAAAGTTCAAATTGTGGGCTGGCAGTCAGACTTAATAAGAGGTCATAGCCTCAAGGAGTGAAAGGCCTTACCAGAACGAACCTCACGGTATCATTTTGCCTGAAACCCCAACAAACTTAAATACTTTTTTGTTGTCAAAGAACGACTTAAGGAATCATTACTCAGGTATTCCTTATCCTGAGCCTGTGGACAGTGCCAGCCTATGGAAAAGCCCTTATGGGTCTATCTTAAAAGAGCTTTCCCTCAGGCTTTGGACAAGTCGAATTTGAAGTGTGCTTTGGGGTTGACTTGTCCACACTGCCCACAGGCACGACGACTGCATGGGGTATGCGTTATTCTGCGCGCATCTTGTTGATGATGACCAACCAACTGAATTTCCAGTTTTCTTTGGTCATTTAAATACCCCACGTTCCATTAGTTTTTTGGACTCGTGGGGCAGGAACTAAATTAATTATACGAGGAGTGATCCGATGGCAGGGGAGATTCAGAGGATCGGGGTACTTACAAGCGGAGGAGATGCCCCAGGCATGAATGCAGCTGTACGGGCAGTTGTTCGTAAAGGGATTTTTCATGGCTTAACAATTTTCGGTATTCATCGAGGTTATGAAGGACTCATTCATGGAGAACTACAAGAAATGAGTATAGGTTCTGTTGCTGATATCGTACTAAGGGGAGGAACTGTCCTAAAAACTGCCCGCTCGGAAGAAATGAAAACTCCGGCGGGACAGAAAAAGGCTTTTGAGCAACTCCAAAAACGCCAGATCGATGCTCTAGTTGTTATAGGCGGAGATGGTTCCTTTAGAGGTGCACAGACTCTAGCTGCTCAAGGAGTTCGGATTATCGGAATTCCGGGTACCATCGATAATGATATTGCCGGAACGGATTTAACGATTGGGTTTGATACCGCAGTTAATACCGTGGTTGATGCCGTAAGTAAAATTCGCGATACGGCTTCTTCCCACGATCGGACATTTATCGTAGAGGTTATGGGCAGAAATTGCGGGAATATTGCTTTACAGGCAGGGTTGGCTTGTGGTGCAGAGTCCATTTTAGTGCCTGAGATCCCTTATGATTTAGATGAAATCAGCAATAAATTAAAAAGGGGTCACCAGCGGGGGAAAAATCATAGTATTATCCTTGTTTCAGAAGGGGTTGGCAGTGCTTTCAAAGTTGGTGAAGAATTGCGGGCCCGCTCAGGGTTTGAGACCCGGATCACAGTTCTTGGTCACTTGCAGCGCGGAGGAAATCCCAGTGCACTTGACGCCGTGATTGCTGCGGCCATGGGAGGAAAGGCAGTCCAGAGCCTTTTAGATCAAGAGACAAATCGTATGACAGCCTATATTAATCAAACGGTAATTTCCCGTCCTCTCGACGATGCTTATGGCACACGGCGCCCCTTAAATCGCGAACTTTATGATTTAGCCAATGAGTTGTCAATTTAACCAATGCTTAAATTTTACTGGAGAGATGAGGTTTTATGATTCCGATGGAAACATCTAAGCTAATTATAGATTATACGGGGATGATGGTTTCGGAGCAAAACTCCAAGGGCTTTGCTAAAGAAGATTTACTAGGGCTGCAATCTAAATTAGACGAGGCCCAGACTAATTTACACGCCCTCAGAGATTCAGGAAAACTGGACTTCTCGCTGCTTTTGCCAGAGATGCTGGCTCAGCTTCCCGAATTATGCGCCTATGCCGACGAAGTTGCTGCAAAATTCGAGAATTTTGTGGTGCTTGGTATCGGCGGGTCAGCCCTTGGACCTTTAGCGGTGCAGCAAGCCTTAAATCACTATTATTACAACGAATTGCTTCCAGATCAACGATCAAACCGGCCGCGATTTTATGTATTGGATAATATAGATCCGGTACGCTTTAAGGAGTTGGGGCAAGTTCTCGATCCCCGAAAAACTCTTTATAATGTTATTTCCAAATCAGGAAACACCTCGGAAACAATGGCCCAGTTTCTTATTGTACGAGATTACTTGCGCCATTTCTGCGGAGAAAGCTATGCTGATCATATTGTGGTTACAACAGATCAACAAAAGGGCAACCTTTTACCGATTGCTCTCAAGGAAGGATTTAAACGGTTTGTTATTCCCTCGGGAATTGGAGGACGCTTTTCCGAATTGACTCCCGTTGGCTTACTGGCAGCGGCAATTTGTGGAATTGATGTGGAACAACTTTTAGCGGGAGCTCTTGAGATGGATCGGCGGATCAGAGAGACGAAAGGAGTCTTTGCTAATCCGGCACAATTGAAGTCAGCCTTATCTTATTTGTCCTGGCAAAAGGGAAAAAAGATCTCAGTGTTTATGCCCTATGTGGATGGTTTGAAGACAATGGCTGATTGGTATGCTCAATTGTGGGCTGAGAGTTTGGGGAAACGTTATGACCGGACAGGCAAGGCGGTTTCTTTGGGGCAAACGCCTGTGAAAGCCCTTGGTGTGACAGATCAGCATTCTCAGGTGCAATTATATGCTGAGGGACCCGATGACAAAGTGATCACCTTTTTAACTCTGGAAGAATTTAAAGATACTCAAGGAATTCCCGTGGATTCAGCGCTGCCGGAAGACATTCAATTTTTGGGAGGGAAAACGTTAGAGGAACTTTTATTTGCTGAGCAAAAAGCTACGGAATATGCTTTAACCTTAGCTGGACGCCAACATCAAAAAATTATTCTCTCAGCATTAACTCCTTTCAATATTGGCCAATTGCTCCTCCTTTTGGAATGGGAGACAGCCTATATGGGCGAATTGTTCAATATTAACGCCTTTGACCAGCCGGGGGTTGAGGAAGGTAAAAACGGAACCTATGGTTTAATGGGGCGTGCAGGCTATGAGGCCAAAAAGCAAGCAATCAAAGAGTTTGGTCAAGAAAGGCATCTTTTAGAGTAATCAACTAACTCCCCTTAACCTTCACCTATCCCAGGATATGTGGAGGTTTTATTATGTCTATTTTCGGAAGGATTTTCTCAAGAAAGGTCGAATTTATCCCAAAAGAGGTGAAACAATGGAACCAATTTTTGCCTTGGACATTGGAACCCGTATGGTCATGGGATTGGTGATGACGAAACACAAAGATCACGGGTATGAAATTTTAGCCAGTGCCTCAACCGAACACCGTCAACGTGCTATGTATGACGGGCAGGTCCATGATGTCAACGAAGTGGCACGGGCTGTAACCGCTGTTAAAGAGACTTTAGAAAAAAAGCTGGAGGTCAGTTTAAAACATGTCGCCGTTGCTGCGGCAGGCAGGGCTCTGCGGACGGAAGTCGCTGCTGCGGAATATACGGAGTTGCTGCCTGTCCGGTGGGAACGAGAAACTATCTTGGCTCTGGAATTAGAAGCCGTTCATAAAGCTCTGCGACAACTTAAATCATCCGCAGAAGATGACTCAGAACAATATCATTGTGTTGGTTATAGCACTATCGCCAGCTGGAATGAAGGAGAGGAAATTTCTAATCTCATAGGCCAGAGAGGAAAACGCGCTCAAGTCAAGGTGATAGCAACATTTCTCCCCAGAACAGTAGTTGACGGCTTAATATCTGTTCTGAGCAAAGTTGGCTTAGAAATGACCAGTCTAACCTTAGAACCTATTGCGGCTGGGCAAGCAGCGATACCTCAGAACATGCGGCGACTTAACCTGGCACTTGTTGATGTGGGAGCTGGTACGGCAGATATTGCTCTGACGCGAGAGGGATCCTTCTTTGCCTATGGAATGGTGCCCATGGCAGGGGATGAGGTGACAGAAGCGATTTGCGAGCATTTCCTTCTTGATTTCCAAGTGGGTGAAAAAATTAAGCGGGAAATAAATATTAAATCCCAACTGAAGTTTTCGGATTTTTTAGGAACTAAGGTGGTTGTTTCCAAAGATGACGTATTATCTGTCATTGAACCTGTTGTTCGCAGACTTGCCCAAAATATTGCCCAAGAGATTATTAAACTTAATCAAAAGGTACCGCAAGGAGTCATACTTATTGGGGGAGGAAGTTTAACTCCTCTGCTTCCTCAAATGTTATCCGAGCTTTTGGATATTGCTCAAAAACGGGTAGGGGTTCAAGTTCGCGAACGCTTAACGGATATTTACGGAGAAAAAAGTCTTAAGGGGCCTGAGAGCATTACTCCCATGGGAATTGGAATTTCCGCACTAGAAGAGACAGGACTTCAGTACTATACGGTAACTGTCAATCAAATGCCGATACCGATCTTTGAAATACAATTAACGACGGTAGCAGAGGCCTTGCTTGCCGCAGGCATATCTCCTCGTTCCTTTGTAGGAAAACCGGGGGCTGCTTTTACCTATGAATGGAATCACGAAATGCGAATGATCAAGGGAACAATGGGTCGTCCCGCTCAATTGAGTGTGAACTCTCAACCAGGTCGATTTGATCAAACCCTGAATCAAGGAGACATTATTGAGTTTATACCCGGCATTCCCGGTGAAGATGCTGAGGTTACGATTGGCGAAATCCTTCCCCCCTCTGAACATAAATTGATTTCCTGGAATGGGAGGCGGGAAGATTATTTTCCCCAAGTTTTTCTGGACGGCACTCTCTTAAACTTCAGCGACAAAATCCGTGATGGCTATAAGTTGACGTATATTTCTAATGAAGACCTGCAAGATTTATTAGATCAAAAAAGCCTGCAAAATGAGCAAATTCCTGCCCAAGAGACGTTAACGATTAAAATTAATGGAGAATTTCAAACGATTATTCTCAAACGGCAGATGTTAGTCAATGGCTGCTCTATCAAGGACAACTGTCCGATTCATGAGGGAGACATTGTTGAAGTTCGCCTGGAACAGAAAACAGTGGGGCAGTTAAACCTTCAGCCAAGGCCCCTTATTTTTACTGTCAATGGAGAAGAAATTGAGTATCCTGCCCAGAATGTTGAAATCTCATTTCACGGTAAGCCAGTGGCCGAAAGTGACCTGCTCGAAGATGGAATGGATTTGAGAGTTACAGGTCATAAGAAGATGCTAATTCTCTCTGATCTCTTGCCCTATGTCAAATTTCCTGACGAGATGCCAAAAGGTGCCTCTTTAAAACTTCGTGTAAATGGGCAGATGGCTGAGTTTACGACGGTTTTGCACCCGGGTGACCGAGTGACGGCTATTTTTGAGTAAAGAAATTAGGGAAAAAGAATACTTGACAATCTAGCCAGAGGCCATAAAATGGTGATGGAGGTGTTAATGATAATGCTTTTTCAATGGTTAGTAGTTCTTATCGCTGTTGCTATTTTAGTAGTTACTGTATATTCAGATGCTTTAACAGGTAAAAAGAAGCATTCAAGCTATTACCAAACAGTTCAAAAACCAATGGGAAAAAAAGAACGAGAAGCTTCAATACCGGATTCCAATGGATATAACCGTTTCTTTTCTAAACTAAATAGCTTATAAGCCAAAACAGATCCGATAACTAGTATCGGATCTGTCATTATTTTTTATACATCCACAAGTGCGATACTCTATCGGAGACTATCGGGACAATGGAAAGAGACCTCTGGCTGACGATAAGCGGACGAGCTTATCGTCACACTGCGACTTATTACGCATGATCTTGCAGTTTGGGTTGGCTAAGTGCTTCAAAAAGAATATTATTAAACGATGTTTGGCTATAATACAGGGAAACTTATGAAATAGGTACATAGTTGAGTGGAGGAAGCAATAATGCATCAGTTCTGGTTTTTTATCGGAAATTTCCCGGTACGTGCTTACGGCACGCTTTTTGCACTGGCATTTGTTCTTGGAGTGGGAGTTACACTATACTTTGCCAAAGCTGAAAAACGAGAAGACTATATGGAGACCATGCTTGATTTAGCACCAATTTTACTCCTTGCGGGTTTATTGGGGGCTCGGATCTGGCAGGTGTTTTTTTTCGATTGGTCCTTTTACAGCAAATATCCAGGAGAAATTATTGCAATATGGCATGGAGGACTTTCTATTCAAGGCGGGGTTGTAGGGGCCTTAATTGGTGGAGGAATCTTTGTTTGGCGTAAAAAACTGCCCTTTTGGGAACTCGCTGATTTAGCAGCTCCTGGATTGATGCTTGCCCAATCCATCGGCAGGGATGCTAATCTTATGAATGGCGATGCCTTTGGAGGGCCAACGGGTGGAAACTTTGGAATTCTCTACCCGGTTGGGACGATCGCCCGTGACACTTTTGGAAATCAACCTCTCTGGCCGGCAGAGGTTTGGGAGGGGCAAGTCGATGTTATTATCTTTGCGCTTCTCGTTATCTTGAAACTAAGAAAATGGCCTTCAGGGACGATTTTCTTACTGTATTTAGTATTGTATAATACCTCAAGGTTCTTCCTGGAAGGATTGAGAGGTGACAGCCCAAGGTTCTTGTTCCATTGGACAGCAGCACAATGGAGCAGTTCGGTGGCGGTTATAATCTCTTTGGTCCTGTTGGCTTGGAGGATTTGGAAAGACCGTCAGCCTAAAGACGCAGATGTTGTTCCACAAGATCCCATGGAATAAGATCGTTATTCTTTTTGGATTGAACAAAACATGCTCTCTTCGGAGCTTAGTAGAAACTGTATTGCTTCCAATGTTGCATTTTGCACTTCACGACGGGAGCTCAAATCTTTTGGAATGACCAGATGATCAAGAATTTCAGGGTTTATGGTGATGAACACCCGAACAGTGGTACCGGTGTATTCAAACATATAGTTGTGTTGTCCTTGCTCTTCAACGATTAGTGCTCCTCGGCCATAGGTAGCATGATTCAATACTTGAAAAGCATCTAAAGCACAAGAATGGGTCTGGGCCGTTACTTTAAGTTCAGCGCTGGGCGTCGGTTTGATACCCAATTCACGCATAGCAATTTGGGCAACTCTATAACCTAAGGCTATTTCCGGACACGTATGGCCATGAAAATCTATCACCTGTTCCCAAGGAGTTTTTTCTACACACATGGTTTTGTTCCCCTTTCAACCGCTATGAGGATATTGTATAACTTAAGGGAACAAATGAAAAGGGTTTACAGGTTCAATAAATGACGTGTAATTGCAGGAATTTTCAAATACAAATAGAAATTAGAGGGAAATCGCTTAATTAGGATTTCCCTCTCTTTTTCTCATCTCCGGACCATCTTTGAACAGTAAAACATAAAAAATGTGAAAAGAATGTTTTACAAAATATTTCCAGGCTGTTATGATCTAGCTGTTAGGGATAAGCACTCCGATTATTCCACCTATCCCACCCGATACCAGGGCTATAATGGCTTTTTCTCCTATTCTGAGCCATGAAGGAGCCTCCGGCCACAAAACCGCGGATAGAACAAGCACCACAAGAGAAAAGCCCAGTCCAATTGACAGCCCATAGTATAGACCTTTTGTACCTGCTTGATGTGCGGTCATAAGAGATGCCACAAAAACACTGAGACCAAAGATAATATTGAGGAACAGCTCGGACTCTGGAACCGATGTGTAGGAAAGTACAATGCCGAAAACTACGGACAATAATAAGGCTAATACGGTCGCTAAAAGAATTCCTTTTAAAATCAGGGTCAACTGAAAGGATTTTGTCATGGTATCCCTCCTTTAATTGTTAACTACCTATGCCTTATTTTCTCGGAGTATGACAACACCCCAAACATTAAAACAAAAATATTTATGGAGGAACAGGTTATGAAAAAATTGATTCCGGACTTTGAAACGATGAAACAAGCAGGAGAAAAAATTAGTATGCTCACTGCTTATGATTATCCATCTGCAAAATTGGTCGAAGAAGCAGGAGTTGATACCATCCTCGTTGGAGATTCTTTAGGCATGGTTGTATTAGGGTATGATTCTACGGTTCCAGTGACAATGGAGGAAATGCTCCATCACACGAAAGCTGTACGACGCGGTGCACCTCAAACCTTTGTGATTGCCGATATGCCTTTTTTAAGCTACACCTCATCGGAACTTGCCTTATTAAACGCCGGCAGACTCATAAAAGAAGGAGGAGCAGATGCGGTTAAACTTGAAGGGGGAACTCATGTTTCTCCTATTGTTCAGGCTCTTACCGGAGCCGGAATCCCGGTGGTTGGACATATTGGACTGACTCCTCAAACGGCCGGTCAAATGGGAGGATTTAAAGTTCAAGGAAGAGATTTGGAAAGTGCCCGGCAATTAATCCATGATGCTAAGGCTATCGAAGAAGCGGGAGCTTTTATAATCGTTATTGAAGCAGTTCCGAGACAAGTCGCGGAGAGAATTACCACGAGTCTTAAAATTCCAACTATAGGAATTGGTGCGGGCTTAGATTGTGACGGGCAGGTATTGGTTTATCATGACATTCTTGGATTATTTGAACGTTTCAAACCGAAGTTTGTGAAACAATATGCTCAATTAGGCCAAGAGGTCGTACGGGCGGTTCAATCCTTTCATAAAGAAGTTAAAGAATGCAAGTTTCCTGCCGAGGAACATACTTTTGGTTTATCAGACGCAGTAATTCAAAAACTTTATGGAGATAAATAGTTTATTGCAAAAATGTATTGAAACTTAATATTAAAATCAATTCTTAGTTATAGCTTTTTATTTAAAATTTGCTATAATATAAATTATTCTTTAGTGTTTTTTAATAAATGTGTGGAAGGATGGACTAGCTTTGAGATTAAAGGAAAAAACTCATCGGAAGTTTGTAGATTTTTTTGAAAAAATTTCTAATATGTATCAAGGACAAGACTTTGAATTAGCATATTCAGATATTCAGAGAGAAACGGGAGCTGCCAGTGTTACCTTAAAGCGTGCCATTCAGGCCTTGGCCGAAGATGGCGTCCTTGATGTACAGCCGGGCAGAAACTCTCGATATGCTCGTTTTAAATATCTTCTCACGTCACAGACCATTGAAGGGACTATGGAATCTTCTCCCGAAGAAAATGAAAAAACTAATGAAGAAATAAATGAATATGAGCAACAGAGTAAAGATACCATGAACGAAAATGTCCAAGAACTTCTCCAGCTAGTAGATCACCTTCGCCGGCGTGTACGCAATCAAGAAATGTCTATTGCCTTATTGCAGGATCGTTTGGCGGAAATTGAGGATAAACTTCGAAAACGATAATTTCCAAGCATTTGCTAGAGATTTTTTTATACTTTGGTGATATAATACAAACATAACCTGACTTGTGCGTAGAGACTTTCATGGTTTTGATCCTATTAATGACACGGGAACTAAATGCTAAGTTAGTACAACATGCCCTTTTCCTTTCGGAACTAGGGAAGTTGGAAAGCTTAGACTAAGTGCCCACCTGCGAAAGCGGGGTCAGAAACCTGAAATCTTACGGCAAGTTGGGCAAGGGTAGGGAGAAGTTCCTACCCTTTGTTATATTCTGAATATTTAAATATCAAACCACCAAACTACCCCATACATATCAGTGTTTTTGGAATATGGCCAATGATATACTTCACCAAATGGTTGTTGCTAGTTAAGGTTAAGGGGTGTATGTATGATAAAAATAATTCTAACCCGCCATGGTCAAACTGTATGGAATACCGAAGGACGTGTACAAGGACGTTTAGATTCCCCGCTTACCGAAAAAGGCTTGATTCAGGCTCGTTCTTTGGCCCTTAGGCTTAAGGACGAGGGTATCCAATATATTTATTCCAGCGACGCTCCCAGAGCTCGTGGGACGGCAGAAGAGATTCGGCGCGAAATCGGCTTGGGCCAACTCATCATAAATCCAGCTTTGCGAGAGTTTTCATTTGGAGAATGGGAAGGGAATGTCTGGGGAGAACTGCGGGAAGCCTATCCGGATATTTTTAAAATATGGGATTTGTCTCCACATTTAATCACCACTCCTGGCGGAGAAAATATGGAGATGGTGCTCTCCCGTTCTTGGGATTTTATGCAAAGAATTCTTGAAGACCATCAAGGGGAGACCGTTTGTGTGGTAACTCACGGGTTAACCCTAAAACTATTAGTAACTAAAGCCTTAGGCTTTGAACTTCATGACTGGGCCAAAACACCGTGGCAGAACAACACTGCCTTAAATATTTTCGAAGTCGAAGGCGGAGTGTGGACACCTAAGCTCGTCGGCGATTGTAGACATTTGGGAGAAGAGGATTATTAACCCTATAAATTTCTATTGAAAAGGGGTTGCGTAAAAACTTATCTCGGAAAACCAAAAGTGGGGCAAACTAGCCAAAGGCGTTATCATTTCACTAATATAGTGGAATGACGACGCCTTTCTTTAGTGATTAGGGAAGCAAAAGTGGGAATGCAATGCGGGGGCAAACAAGTTTTGGCACAGTCCATTTTATTATGAACTAGGGTTTGCTGTTTTTCCAATCCTCTTGAAACATTTGGTCTAATTTTGAGGAGGCTGTAGGAGATGGGACCGTAATGGAAAACTCATGATCTGCAAGAAAGGTATAACGGGTCCATTCAGAGCTGCTCAGCAGGAAGGAGTTTTGATCAAATATTGCCAGATGAAGACCGAGAGGCGTCTGACTTGAAGAATAACGTATGGATATCCCGCCAGTTTTTAATTTTTCTAGAGTTACCGGTGTTTTACCAGCTACACTGGGGTCAAGAATTAGACGGATATCACGTCCTTTTCCTGCAGCATCAAGTAAGGCCTGAACTATATCTGGCTCGGTAATTTCTGTATTTTCTAGCCAAATGGTTTTCGTGCTGGAGGAGATGTACTCTATAATTTGTTGTTTCACATTTGCATTAACAGCTAATGTAATATTATCGTTGGGGAGGGTTGTAGGTTGTGTCTTTGTCACATCCAAGGGAAATGTTGTTGTAAATTCCCAGTCCTTAGAGAAGAGAGCGGCTGCTTTCCAGGCAGAACTTCCGGAAAGTTCTACTGCCAAATCATGGGCTTGGAATCCCTCGCTTGTCCACGTAGGTCCGTAAATAATTGCTTTTGTTTGGTCAACAATTAACCATTTAGTATGGTCGCTTTGTCCTTTTTGAGCAGGATAATATTGAATCGATACATTTTCGCTTTTCAATTGGTCTAGAGTAGGCCAGTTTCTTTTTTGCCATTGATCTAAGAGAATGTGGACGCTAACACCTGAACGGGATTTTGCGAGCAAAAGATTAATAAGCTTAGGGTCGTCAAACTCTGACTGTTCAACAAAAATTGAAGATTGTGCGGATTGAATTAGACTTAATGTGCGATTATAGATTGCGTCTTTATCTATGAGGAGTGCATCCGCAGAAAGGTTGGAAATAGGAGGCTTTTTACCAAAAATTTTAGGAACCTTAAATGTACAGCCGCTTAAAAATAAAAGACAGGCTAAGAGCATAAGAATTATAGTAACTAAGTTGAAACTTCGCTTAGGCATACTAACGTCTCCTGAGGTCAAAATTTGTCTACATTATAACATATGTGTCCAAAAGGTTAAAAGATTGGAAAGGCATAACCCTAAGAAGTTTTTCATAAGAATTGGCAGGGTGAGATTAAACACTTTGAAAGGGCATGGGGTTATGAGGGTGATAAAGACTCGTTGGCGTATAATCATGGCAATTATTTTCGGCGTTCTGATCACAATAGGATTTGCTCATTCTAAGACTGAAGCTGTTTCGCCTTCCCAAGGGTCAGGCTCGGATTTTTCGGCGACCTTGGCTTTTGACCATGTTAAATATCTCGCTGAGAAAATTGGCCCTCGCCCGGCAGGAAGTAAAGGGGAGTTAAGGGCGGCACAGTATATTGCTTATGTTTTATCACAAAATGGCTGGAAGGTACGAGAGCAGCCTTTCAGTAAAGTGATCTTTCACAATGCTTCCCTCAATGACCCGAAACAATGTGTTGAATTGGTTAATAGTCAAAATATTATTGCTGAGCTGCCGGGAACTCTTCCGGATACTATCGTTCTTGGAGCTCATTACGATACTGCAACTATGAACGTTCCCGGTGCCGTTGATAATGCCTCAGGAGTAGGTGTGCTGCTTGAACTGGCTCGTGTTTTAAGTAAGGAGCCGCACCAGAAGACCTATCAACTGGTTTTTTTTGGCGCGGAAGAAAATGGCCTTGTTGGTTCAAATTACTATATTTCACAAGCTGATTTATCGGCTGTTCAATGGATGCTCAATGTTGATATGGTGGGAACTCCCCTGGAAATTGATGGTGCAGGTAAAAAATCTGCACCGCCAGAGTTGATTAAACAAGTCTCCGCTTTAGCTAGAAAAAGCCATATTCCCTATCACCTCAGCCGGGATTTTACCATAATGACTCGTGAAAGCACTCAAGGTGGTTCTAGTGATTTTAGCCCATTTTTGGATCAGGGTATCCCAGCCCTGGGGTTAGGTATCTACGGGAGGCCTGCCGGTTACTTTCACAGGCCTGAAGACCGTTTAGATCATGTAACTTTAGAAACGATGCAAACTGAAGGTGACTTTGTCCATTCCTTAGTGCATGAAGTAAAATTAAATAAGCTAGGGCCTCAGATTTGGGATGAGTTATATCTTTCATTTCAACTTGGAAGCTATGTATTAGTATTGCCCAGCTCTATGTTAAGAGGTTGTATCATCGCGGTTTTACTTTTAACGGTCATTATTGTTTACAGATTATTAAAAAATAGCAAGAATAAATTAAGTTGGAAAAAGATTTTATCAAGTTATGGAGTTATTTTACTTCTTAGCATAATCATTGTAGGGTTTAGCGGGTGCGGGGAAATTCTTTGGCAAATCATAAAGCATCAACAAATGATTTACTACGCTCATCCGGAATGGTATCTTATCGCTCGCGGGGGTATCACGATCTGTCTGATTTTCTTTCTTGCCAGTTGGCTCCATAAGCTCCCAATCAGCCGTGAACCGTGGCTTTACTGGTTAACCGCCGGAATTTTACTCTTGATCCTGAGCTTAAGTTTGGCCCTAATACGCATCGACCTTGCCTTTCCCTTTGTTTTTTGGCTTCTATGTTTGGACCTCCTGTATTATTTTCCTAATATCTTATTACTCGTAATAGGTCCCTATTTTCTCTATTCGATACATTATGAGCTTCTAAATTCTGAGCAATGGCTAAATTTTTGTGAGGCCATTTATAAATATCCTGCAATTTTCCTAGCGATCTATGCTTTGCTGTTAGTTCCTTTTTTGCTGGCTTGCTGTTATATTGGTCTGATAAAATCTGCTCTTGCCAAGAAAAGTTTACCGCACTTGAGAATGCCGGCCCTGATTGGGATGGGGCTGTTGGTGCTGTGTCTAGGCTTAGTGCCATCCTTTACCCCAAAGTATCCTCAAGCGGTAACGGTTAGCGAGGAATGGTCAGGAGAAAAGGAAGGGAAAATTCATATTTTTTCGGATGAACCTTTACCGAGTTATTTAATTAAAGATTTAGGCGGTAAAGGAGGAAAAAGTGTGGATGTGCCTCTCCAGAATAATAAACCTCCTTTAAGTGTTACGGCTTCGGTGGAGGAAAAGAATTTAGATGCTCAAAGAATCCTGGATGTTTCTCTTAAACTAAACTATCTTCAAGAACCTTACATCGTTAAACTGGACTTAGAAAGTGATCAGCCCTTCGAAGTCAAAACAGATGAATTCTTACCTATGTCGAAATTGCCGAAAAAAATACAACTCAAAGGAGTACAGCAGCCTTTAGGTAAATATTCTTTGATTATCCAAAGAACCCCGCCGCAAAAAAATACGATCCATTTAACGGTAGAAACGAAAGGCTTTTTAACTTGTTCAGTGGAAGGGATTTTTCCCTGTCTAACGCCACAGGTACAAATACAAAATGAGAAATTATCCATAGATTATCAGCGTTTATTTAAAGAAAACTATACTTTTTAAGGAAATTTATCTCTGGATAAGATGACTTATCGGTGGAAAACTAAACTTAATTCGAGGAGAGGTGAAAAAAATGTATAAATTAATAGCAGTTGAAGATGGGCTTACTAATGTCACTCAAGCATTACATGCTTCGGGATTTAAAACCACTCCTTTAGAAGGAAAGGCATTGTATAATATTCAGGCGGTCGTTGTCAAAGGTGACGGAACCAATAACTTATCGCCTGAGTGGCCGCTTAAACTGCCGGTGATTAATGCCTCTGGTCGGAGTGCGGAAGAAGTTGTTGAGGTTCTCAGAGATCGTTTCTCTTAAAAAGGTATTGGAAATGTTACTCTTTTCGGAAGTTCTAACAGAATAACGTTCAAAAAGAAAGGAAAGTGAATAAAACTTTCCTTTCTTTCGATTTCACGGTATATTTTTAAGATATGAACTTATTATTATTTTCGAAGGAGAGGGAATCATTATGTCGATACCGCGAGTATTTCTTATAAAAAATCGCAAACGGAGGCTTGAACAGGGGCATCCCTGGGTTTATCCCGGGGAAATTGACAGAGTCGAAGGAGAGCCTTCGGGGGGAGATATTGTACATATTTTAAATCACGACGGACATTTCCTGGCCCAAGGATTTTATAATCCCGTGTCTCAATTAATGATTCGAGTACTTTCTTATTCTGAGACTATTATTGATGAAGAAGTTTTTTTGGAAAAAATACGGAAGGCGTGGAGGCGAAGACAATGGCTTTTGCCTGAAATATCCTCTTGTCGGGTGGTTCATGGCGAAGCAGACTTTTTACCCGGTTTAATTATAGATAAATATGAAGATGTTCTGGTAGTTCAAATACTGGCCTTAGGTATGGAAGTACGGCGCCAATGGATTTTTAAGGCATTAAAGAGGATTTTCAACCCGCGGGGGATTTATGAACGAAGTGATGTCTCTGTTCGGCGTTTAGAAGGCTTGGAGGAACGGGTTGGTTTTGTGGATATGCCTTTTGATACCCAAGTAACCCTTCGCGAAAATGAATTAAAGATTACAGTAGATGTCGCCGAAGGACAGAAAACCGGATATTTCTTTGATCAACGTGAGAATAGAGCCTCATTAAAACCAATAATGACTGGATGGGGCGAGAGTCACGGAATTTATAGGGACTCAGACGGATGTCCCAGGGATAAAAAAGGCAAAGAAATCAAAAATCCATTTTGGGATGGAGCTGAGGTGTTAGACTGCTTTTCGCATACCGGTTCATTTATGCTGCATGCCTGCATGTATGGAGCCAAAAAGGTAACTTGTGTCGATATCTCTGAAAAAGCCATTGAAATGGCCAGAAGAAATGCCTTGCTTAATGGATTTCTTCATCGAACTGATTTTGTCGCGGCCAATGCTTTTGATTTTTTAAGGCAACAAGTTAAGGAAAAAAATTGCTGGGATGTCGTGATTTTAGATCCTCCAGCTTTTGCTAAGAGTCGACAAGCCTTGGAGGGTGCGCTTCGCGGCTATAAAGAGATTAACCTTCAAGGTATGAAACTGGTTAAAGATGGCGGAATTTTGGTTACAGCTTCATGCTCCTATCACTTAAGTTCCTTTCGCTTTCAAACAATGCTGGAGGAAGCTGCAAGGGATGCCCATAAGATCTTGCGTTTAGTAGAATTTCGCCGCGCAGGTAAAGATCATCCGGTTCTTTTAGGAAGTGAGGAGACGGATTATTTGAAATTTGCTATTTTTGAGGTGTTTAATCGCGAATAATGATTGAAACCTCTTTGCAAAGCAAAAACTTTACATTATAATAGGAAATATATAGGAGGGACGTGGATGGAGAATATGGGGGCCTTTGAAAATATTTGCAACCTATTGCGTAATCACTCCTATAAGGTGACTCCTCAGAGACAAACAATTTTACATATGTTCGTTGAACATGTTGATCGTCATTTAAGCGCTGAAGAAGTGTACATGCTTGTTAAAAACGAAAATCCGGAAATTGGTTTAGCGACGGTCTATCGGACTTTAGACATACTGGCGGACATTGGAGTTTTGATAAAGAACGATTTTGGAGATGGGCGAACCCGTTATGAGTTTAGCCGTAAGGATGAACACCATCACCATCATCATCTCATATGCTTAAAGTGTGGGAATGTTTCAGAGTTTGATGATGATTTGTTAGAGTCGTTGGAAGCAGTGATTATGAAGCGAAACCATTTTAAAGTTTCAGACCATGATTTAAAATTTTATGGCTACTGTTCAAACTGTGACGGGACGCAATAATGCGTCCTTTAACTTTTTGGGCTTGGTTTATACCAAGTCCTTTTTCATTGTCTAAGAAGGTATATCAATTGCGAACTGCGGATAATTATTTTTCTGAACGCATGCGGCAGCACGCTTTTTTTTATACTATTAGAAAGTATAACCTCTGGTTGTATACTGCAAGAAAAGCTAATTCGTGCGCAGACAGTGTCTTCGCTCTCAAGTATAAGTGCCTGCTTAGCTAAAATTATTTTTTTATGAGAATTAATAACTTATAATGGCATAATTTAAAGACGATTTAAAGAAATCTGACGAGTGCAAAGGAAATAGTAGCCCAGCCTAATGAATAAGCGCGTATCCGCAAACCATTTGACGTTCGATTCTTGAGTTTGGCTGGAGGAGAAAAGGAAAAAAAGGAGAATGATAAAAATGGAAAAATAAGTAAATGAATAAAGGGGATGAGACTATGGGTGTTCCTTTGGCCTCAAACGTCAAACAAAAAAGGCCATCCCTTAAAAAAACATATTTATGGAATTCAATGCAAGCAAAATGGCACTTTTTGATGGGAAAAACTGATTTGGCGATTCAGGAATGGATAGATTTATTAAAGCAAAGCGGAGGCAAGCTTAAACGTAACGAGATTGAACAATTAATTAAAGTTCAAGCTTTTCAAGAAGCGAGAGATTATTTGGAAACCTTAGACCGAAAGGAACATGAGGAATCAGCATTAATTTCTAGCCTTTTGGCCCGCTGTTATCTTGGGCAAGGTTTAATTGTCCAAGCTAAAAGTGCTATCGAAGAGGCCATTAAATTAAAACCGCAAAATGGGGGATACTGGGAAATACTCGCGGATTGTCATTTGGAACAGGGGGATTGGAAAGAGGGAGTCAAAGCACTTGATAAGTCTTGCCGGGCAGAGCCCAAAAATGCAGTCATCTATTATCGTCTAGGTATTATTTATGCCTACCACGAAGAATATCAAGAAGCTTTGAGGTGTTTTCAAGGGTGCTGTCAGCTCGAACCGCGTGAATCATCATATTGGGAAGTAAAAGGGGAAATGCATCTTAAATTAGAGCAATTGTCCGACGCCTGCTATAGCTTTGACCGTGCCCTTCGCTATGGAGGAACTCCCGATTTGGCGGCAAGGTTGGCATACTGTTATATTCAAACCGGACAGATAAAAAAGGGAATCCAATATTATAAATTCACCCTTAAATATGAACCGGATCATTACGATTCCTTAAGCAACTTAGCGGCGGTTTATCAAAATCAAGGTCAAACTCAAGAAGCGTTAAACCTTCTCGATCGGGCGATCAAAATTTATCCCCAAGATCCTATTATACTAAACAATTTTGCCTTTACCCTTGTTCATCAAGGTAAGGCAAGACGCGCGGCAGAATATTACAACAAGGCCTTGGAATTAAGTCCCGACCATCCGCTGATTCTCTATAATCTGAGTGTATGCCTTACACGCAAAGGTAATTGGCAAGAGTGCATAGACTCACTAAATAAACTTATAGAAATAGACCCGAATCATTCTGCAGGGTGGGCCCTGTTGGGAAATGTCTACGATCAGATGAATCAGTATGATACCGCCGTTGATTGTTATAATAAAGCTTTAAAATTAGCTTAAAAGAAGGGGAAACCCTTCTTCTTTTAATTGAGGTACGTTTTCTTTTGGAAATAAAAATGTTAATATAGAGATTAATATGTCAAATAAGGAGTTAACTATGTTTCAGGTATGTGTTCAGGCGCATTTCGATGCTGCCCATTTTATTCGCAATTATAAAGGAAAGTGTTCTAACCTGCATGGACATCGTTGGAATGTTGTAGTGTGTATCGAAGGCAGTAAACTAGATCACTTAGGGATGCTGGTAGATTTCAGCGAAGTTAAACAGGTCATTAAGAAAACCTTGGATTTGTTAGATCATAGCCTGCTCAATGATTTGCCGATTTTTGGACCTGAAGGAATCAATCCTACGGCTGAGCTTATAGCCCACTTTTTATTTAAAGAATTCAAGAGAAGTCTCGTTTTAGAGGAAAAACGCTTAGCCTGGGTAAAAGTATTTGAAGCCCCAGATGCTTGGGCAGTTTATAAGGAGGATTGACCTTTGTCCGGCATTGTTCTATTATCGGGCGGCTTAGATTCTACAGTGTCCTTGGCACTATTTTTAGAAAAAGCAACTGTTGATTTAGCACTAACCTTTGATTATGGTCAAAGGGCTAAGGACAAGGAATTATCAGCCTCACTCGAGATTGCTAAATACTATAATATTCCTCATAAAATTGTTGCCTTGCCGTTTCTGCAGGAGCAAACGCGTACTGCCTTGGTCAATCGTTCTCATGAACTACCGCAAATAATGTATGAACAACTCGATGATCTTCAAGGAGAGGCTCTCGAAAGTGCCCGTCAGGTTTGGGTGCCGAATCGTAATGGCCTATTTATGAACATAGCTGCTGTATTCGCTGAAAATATGGGCGAAGAGGCGACGATAATTACCGGTTTTAACCGCGAGGAAGCGGCTACATTTCCGGATAATTCTATAGAGTTTATGGCGGCCATGGATGAATGCTTTAAATATTCTACTCAGAATAAAGTGAAGGTTGCCAGTCCCACCGCAACCTTCTCAAAATCAGAAATAGTCCGGGAAGGGTTAAGAGTCGGCATACCCTTTGAGAAACTATGGAGTTGTTATGAAAACGGAGTGCAGCCTTGCGGACACTGTGAGAGCTGCTTAAGAATGAAACGAGCGCTCATAGCCAATAATGCCCAAGAATTAGCAAATACGCTGTTTACGGTTCCTTAACAATTTATCCTAAGTTTTTGGAATTTTGAATACAGTGAAAAGAGGGAAAAATTTTGCGATATTATATTCACCAAAATCCTCTCGACTACGATGGGAGTCAGCTCCAATCGTTGTTTACCTACAAAAACTTTGGCCTGATGGGGGATAGTATCTGCGTATTTAGAGGAAAATGCCGGGTGGAACAAAATGAGATGGTGGACATGGAGGATGTCGCAGCAAAAGATTGGATCTACAGCGAAGACATGCTGCATTTTATCGTCGAACATTTTGAAATGGATTTAGAAAAGACAATTATCAGGCAACGATTATTGATTGCCACCATTAAAGAGGAATTAGAAGCTTTAGGTGTTAAATCACTAAGGCGAACCGGTGATGACATCTATGACGGGGACCGAAAACTATCTGTGAGTATTGCAACTCTCTCACCTGTCTCAACGCTCATTCACTGCGGCTTAAATGTTTCTAATCATAATACACCCATTCCTACAATTGGGTTGACTGATCTTCAGGTTCATAACATTTATGAATTCGGGGAGAATGTGGCCAAACGCTATTGTGATGAAATCTCATCCATAGGCCTTGCTCGCTGCAAGGTTCGAGGGGTAGTGTGATGCTTAAGATACCGGTCACTGAACTGTTTTCATCCATTCAAGGGGAAGGCCCTTATGTCGGTGCCCGACAAATTTTCCTGCGGCTGCCCAAGTGTAACTTAAACTGTCCTTATTGTGATACCGAGACGATCATTCCGGAAAAGTGTAGGATGGAATCAATTCCTGGCTCAAAAGATTTTCGTATGTTAAAAAATCCTATTGAACTTAATGAATTGATCGAGTTGCTTAGGTCTTATGATTTTTCTCTGCATCATTCTATAAGCATCACCGGCGGCGAACCCCTGTTATGGGCGGATGAACTGCAATTGCTATTGCCCTTAATACGTGAGTATAATCTCCCGGTCTATCTGGAAACTAATGGAACTCTCCCTAAACAACTTGACAAAATATTGCCATTTGTCGATATTATTAGTATGGATATAAAATTGCCTTTTGGGGAAAAGGTTTTTTGGAATGTTCATGAAGATTTCCTGCGCAAAAGTCTTAGCAAAAATGTATTCCTAAAAATAGTGGTTGACGAGAAAGCTAAACTTCAAGATCTTCAAAATGCTCGGGATTTAATTGCGAATGTTGATCCATCGCTGCTAACCATACTTCAACCTGTCACAAAGATCAACGGTATCGAAAGTCCCAAACCTCGCCAGATTCTAGACTGGCAGCGACTTTTTCTCGAAAAACTTAAAAATGTCCGGGTTATTCCTCAAACACACGTTTTTATGGGACAGCTTTAGTTTATATGAGGGATCATCGTGCAAAGGAGATATAATTATGGGGATGGATTTAGAAAAGATTGAAAAGGCTGTATATATGATTTTAGAAGCTATTGGGGAGGATCCTGAGAGAGAAGGGCTTCTTGATACACCTAAACGTGTTGCCAGGATGTATGCCGAAGTATTTGCTGGGCTGCATGAAGACCCCAGCAGGCATTTAAAAGTTCAGTTTTCAGAGGAACATGAGGAAATGGTGATTGTCAAAGATATTCCAGTCTATTCGATGTGTGAGCACCATCTGGTACCTTTTTATGGAAAGGCCCATGTTGCCTATATTCCCAGAAAGGGAAAGATTACCGGTTTATCGAAATTCGCCCGTGTCGTTGAAGGATATGCACGCAGACCTCAACTTCAGGAACGACTGACTTCGCAGATAGCTGATGCCATTATGGGTGAACTTACACCGTTAGGAGTTCTGGTGGTAATTGAGGCAGAGCATATGTGTATGACCATGCGCGGTGTAAAGAAAGCGGGTTCACAAACATTGACGTCTGCAGTCCGTGGAATTTTTAAATCGAATTCGATAACCAGATCAGAAGCTTTTTCCTTAATTCAAGGTAATAGAAGTTAAGAAAGAGGTATTCTATTTTATGGATGACAGACCAACACCTCCTATATCAGAACGTCCGGGAAAACTTGAGCTTATAGCTACCCAGAAAGTCGGTCTGAATCGTGAACTTTATAAAGTCATTGATTTTCTTAATAAAAACCTGAAAGATTACCGTCTGATGTTTGGGCTGACCAAAAAAGATGATAAAATGATTGTTTCGATCTATGAAGTAGATTGATAGGAGGAAGTATGCATATTTTATTGACCAATGATGATGGTTATTTCGCTCCAGGCCTCCAAACCCTCTATGAGGTTCTTAGCGAGTGTACTGACCATGATGTCAGCATTGTTGCTCCGGAAGGTCAGCGTTCAGCAACAGGCCATTCGATTACCTTATTTAATCCCTTGTTTGTGACAGAGTATCCACTCAGAGATCCCATTAAAGGCTTTGCTATCAGCGGTACTCCCTCTGACTGTGTGAAACTTGCTGTCCAAGGTGAACTAATTCCTAAGCCGGATCTTTTGATTTCTGGGATTAATCAAGGCTCAAATTTAGGGACGGATATTTTCTATTCCGGGACTGTATCTGCGGCTATGGAAGGAGTTTTACTGGGAATACCTTCTATCGCTGTGTCGCTGGCTAGTTTCGAATATAAGGAATTTAAACCTGCAGCGAATTACCTTGTGGAGAACTTAGATCGTTTCCTCAAACTGGAGCATCATGGTTTGCTAAATTTAAACATCCCCGGAAAACCCCGTGAGGAGTGGGGCGGTCTAAAAGTAACAAGGCTGGGTAAAGCCGTTTACGAAAATATTTTTGAAAAACGCACAGATCCTAGAGGCAGAGTGTATTTTTGGCAAAGCGGTAGTATGATGCAGGATTACGAAGATGACACGGATTTAAGGGCAATACAGGAAGATTATGTGTCTATAACCCCTGTTCACAGCGATTTAACGGATTTCGACTGTTTGTCCATATGGAAGGAATTACTTGTCAAGACAAAGTAAAGGAGTACAGATTTAATCTGTACTCCTTTAGCACTAATACGGTTCTCAGACGGGGGTGTTCAGAGATTCTTTTGCTCGTCGGATCATTGTTTTAACCATACTTCCGCCGATTCTACCGCCAACATGTCCACATTCACGAGAAGTCATGTTTTCCCAGCCTTGAGATTGGATTTTAGCACTAAGTCCCAATTCATCGGCGACTTCCCATTTGAACTGTTCTAAAACCGATTGGGGTAAAATACCGGCATCTCTATTGCGACGACTCATATATAAATCTCCTCCCTCTTATCTTTTTCCGTACAATGATAGTATTTACATTTTTAAAAGCTTTATGGTGCTCAAATACTGGATATATTATTTCATTTTGTCAAGGGAGGAAGTTACATGATGTCTTTCATTGCCTATGTTTTGATTTTTGCTTTATTGTTATCGTATCCAAGTTATAAAAATAAAGAGCGCTCCGGCTCTGTTATTAAATTATTGGTTATTCCGGTATTATTAGGAGCTATCCTAGTTTTTTTAAAAATGATCAGAGTTTATTTTGTCTATAAGTTTCTGATTATTCTATTTATTGCCTTGACACTGCTTTTGTCGTATTGGCAATGGGGAGGTCCGATGCGGCGGTGGCGGAAATGAGCCATTAAGGTTTTAAATATTTACCAAGCCAGGGCAGTCGTCTTAAATCGGAGAATGTTATCCCGCCATTAAAAACTAAAATTAAAGCGTAAAGTAAGAGTCCGCAACAAAATTCAAAGCTATAGCCAATGAAGTGACCTCCTAATTTAGGGTCTAAAGTATGAAAAAATAACAACATGCCGATCCCCCCGCTAAAGGGTTGGAGGAGAAAACGCTGAAGGTCAATAGGCATACCGCTGCTTCTGGTTATTGCTTGAAGATTTAAGGCGGCCATGATTATAAAACCAATCACGTAGGCCCAGGCTGTTCCCCGAAGCCCCCATTGAGGAAGGCTGGTGAGATAGATTAAAATTGGAATCCGCAGTACAGCAGCTATGATGGAATGAAGTACCGGAAGTTGGACCTTACCGAGACCTTGTAAAATTCCTGTGGTTGTTTGCTGTATATATGAAAAAATACCTCCTAAAGCTAAGATTCGTAAAACCGGTGAGATTTCCGGACTTTTAAAAAACATGGTCAGTGGTTGAGAAAAATAAAACAAGATAACCAAACAGGGGATACCAATCATGATCGTTAAGCGAATAGCTTCGGAACTGCGGGCACGAAGGATGTGAAACTGGCGTTGTGCCGCTGCTTCAGAAATTGACGGAACAAGCGACGTCGCTAAGGCAAACGTAAAAACGCTGGGGAAGGTAAGTAAGGTAAAGGCGGAACCTCCCAGCTGCCCGAACAACGTTGTTGCTTCCCGAGCACTGTATCCGGCTGTGAGAAGGCACTGAGGGATGAGCATGGCATCTAAGGCAGAAAGTCCCGTAGAAAATAACCTGCCGACTGTGACTGGGGAGGCGAGATGCCATAATTGGCTTAAAATATGCCGTGAAGATGGATGGGGGCCGCTGTTTTCTGTTAAGATTATTTTTGATCTTTGGTAATGAATGATAATCACGAACAATCCGACGGCTTCTCCTGCCAGCATACCTATAGCTAATCCTGCTGCCGCCCATTCAACACCGACTTTGAGAAGTTGGACTGCCGTTGTATACCCGACGGTGACGCGGATTACCTGTTCGCAAATTTGACTCACTGCAGTAGGAACCATATTTTGAAGTCCCTGAAAATACCCACGAAAGACCGATGAGATTGAGACAATGAAGATAGCAGGTGTACAAATCTGAAAAATTGTAAGAACTCTGGGGTCCGGGAAAATTCTATGAGCTATGTATGGGGTAAGAAAATAGAGACTGGTAGAAACAAAACCTCCTGAAACCGTAAGAAGCCAAAAGGCCAGACGAAAGATGGAACGGGCTTGGTAGGCCCTCCCTAAAGAAACTTCTTCAGCGACCATTTTGGCAATAGCTAAGGGAATTCCTGCTGTCGTAAAAACCAAAGCAAGCATATAGAGAGGAAAAACCATAGTAAAGAGACCATAGGCTTCTCCGCCAATATGTGCCATGATTAAATATTGATAAGCAAAACCTAGGAGGCGATTCAATAAATTAGCTCCTAAAAGAATCGTTGCCCCATAAACAAAGGTCCTTCTCGGCATTTTTAACCTCCCTACATTAGGCGTTTACTTCTAACCATATGCTTATGGAAAGGCGGAAATGCTTAAGAAAATTTTGACTTTGCCTTAAAGCTGAAAGGATTTTAATGTTGTTTAGAGAAAATTTTTAGTATAGGAATATGATTCTAAAATTGGGGCATTCTACCTCTAGGGAGGAAGTCATGATGTGGCAATTACTAAAGAATGCTAAGATTTATAGTCCGAAATACATAGAGGAAACGGATGTCCTTATTGTTGGATCGACCATCGCTTCCATCGGGAAAAATCTTCGTTTGCCTGACTTTGTCGAGGGAGAAGAGGTAGACCTTCGGGGTTTAACTCTGGCGCCCGGTTTTATAGATGCCCATGTACATATTTGCGGCGGTGGGGGGGAGGCTGGACCTGCTTCCAGAACTCCTGAAATTCAACTGTCGCTGCTTACACTCAGTGGAACGACAACGGTTGTTGGCTGCTTGGGAACTGATTCAATTTCCCGGTCCGTTTCAGAGCTTCTAACAAAGGCCTATGCCCTCGAAGATGAAGGGATAAGTACTTTTATATACAGTGGTGCCTATCAAGTACCTGCGAGGACTCTGCTCTCAACCTTACAGCAAGATATAGCTCTCATAGAGAAAGTCATCGGGGCGGGCGAAATTGCCATTTCAGATCATCGTTCTGCCCAACCTCAAATTGTCGAGCTTGAACGTTTAGCTTCAGAAGCCCGGGTCGGCGGGATGCTCGGAGGCAAAGCCGGGGTGGTTCACCTCCATCTGGGGGAGGGTAAACGTGGACTGGATTATATCTGGAAGATTCTTGAACAAACTGAAATTCCTATTACTCAATTTATGCCCACACATATAAATCGAACTCATTCCTTATTGGAGCAGGGAATTCAGTTTCTGCAAGCCGGCGGACACATTGACCTTACAGCAGGATGTGACGATTTTCCCGCTGAGCTTCAAGTTCCGGCCGTGCTTTCAATGCTGGAGCAACGAAAACTCCTTAATGAACGAATTACCGTGACCTCTGATGGAAATGGAAGTATGCCTCAATATAACCAAGAGGGCGTCTTAGTCGGCATGGGCGTTGGCTCTGTCGAAGTTTTATGGCGCGATGTCCGGGAATCTGTTCGTCGCTATGGAATCCCGTTAGAGAAGGCTTTAAGCACTATAACATCCAATGTGGCAGGAATCCTGTCACTTAAAAATAAAGGCATGATACGGGTGGGCTATGATGCTGATCTCGTAGTTTTGGATGAATCGCTGCAAGTCCTAGACGTCTGGGCCAAAGGGAAATGGATGGTAAAGAATAAACAACCTCTTGTCTGGGGCACTTATGAAAAGAAAAAATCTGAATAGCAAGAATACTTGACCTACTCGGCTCCATAAACTAATCAAAACTATTATCTTCAGACTTTAATGGAAACTCCCAAAAACTGTTGCAAGTAAAAGGCAAGGACCTTTTTCTTAATAACATACTAGGAGGAGATCGTCTTGAAGACTTATGACACGGAACATCTGCGAAATATCTGTTTGGTCGGCCACGGTGGAGTGGGAAAGTCTTCCCTGTCGGAAACTTTTCTGTTTAATTCAGGAGTGATCAACCGAATTGGCAAAATCACAGAGGGCAACACTGTCTCGGATTTTTTGCCGGAAGAAATTAAGCACAAAGTGTCGATTAGTACGAGTCTTATTCCTATCGAATGGCAAGGAGTAAAGGTCAACGTTCTGGATACTCCGGGATATTCCGATTTTTTTGGGGAGGTCATGAGCGCTCTGAGAGTTGTTGAGTGCGGTGTGGTCGTGCTCAATGGTGTATCCGGTCTGGAAGTGCAGGCGGAAATTACGTGGGAAGCGATGAATGAAAAGAAATTGCCGAGAGTTGTCTTTATCAACAAATTGGATCGTGAAAATGCTAATTTTAATAAAGTCTTGGAACAGCTTAAAGAGACATATCCGGATGCAAGGTTTGCTCCTCTGCAAATTCCAGTTGGACTTGAAGCTGGCTTCCATGGAATTATTGATATCATTAAAAATGAGATGTATGATTACGAGACCAATGGCAGCGGTAAGTTTCTTGTGCAAGCAGTTCCGGAAGAGTATCAAAATGATAGTGCCCGTTTACGGGAACAATTAGCAGAAGCTGTTGCCGAAGCTAATGATGACATACTGACGAAATACCTTGAAGGGGAAACATTAACAACTGATGATTTACAAACAGCGTTGCGTTTAGGCTTAAAGCAAAACCTGGTGATTCCGGTGCTTTGCGGTTCGGCGTTTAAAAATATTGGAGTCAATCAGCTTCTGAATTTCATAACCAATTCATTTCCTTCCCCTGAGGTTTTGCCGCAAAAAGCCGCTTTAGTTTTTAAGACTCTTGCTGATCCTTACGTCGGCAAAATGTCCTTTTTCCGGGTCTATGGGGGAAAATTCAACGCTGAAACAATGGTATATAATTCAAACCGCGATGTTGAAGAAAAAATTGGTCAGCCCTTTTATTTAAGAGGAAAAACACAGGAGCCGGTGGCTTTGGTTTCTGCCGGTGATATTGCGGTGGTAGCCAAACTACAAGAAGTAAAAACAGGGGATACCTTATGCAGCAAAGAGAACCCAATCCAATTAGTCGGTATCGATTTTCCGGTTCCGACACTGGCGATGGCTGTTGAACCTAAGAGCAAGGGCGATGAAGATAAACTTGGCAATTCTTTATTACGCTTAGCAGAAGAAGATCCTACCCTTAAACTTACTAAAAACTTGGAAACCAAGGAATTATTATTAACCGGTTTAGGTGAGATGCATCTTGATATTCTTCAGGAAAAGTTAAGTCGAAAATTTGGAGTTGCAGTAACAATAAAAGTACCGCGGGTTCCCTATCGTGAGACCATTCGGAAGGCCGTGAAAGTCGAAGGGAAACACAAAAAGCAAACCGGCGGTCATGGTCAATATGGTCATGTCTGGATAAATTTAGAGCCTTTAGACGGGAAAGACTTTGAATTTACTGAAGCGATTTTTGGCGGTTCAGTCCCTAAACAATATATTCCCGCGGTGGAAAAAGGAATTCGTGAAGCCATGACCGAAGGTACTATGGTGGGATATCCAGTGACTGATATTAAAGTTACTCTTTGTGATGGTTCTTATCATTCCGTTGACTCGTCGGAAATGGCCTTTAAACTTGCTGCTATCATTGCATTTCGCAAGGGAGTCGAGTTGGCCAAACCGGTCTTGCTGGAACCGGTGGTAGAAGTGGAAGTAAAGGTACCCGAAGTCTTTATGGGCGATGTAATAGGAGATCTTAACACCAAAAGAGGTAAGGTATTGGGGATGGAGGCTTGCGACAAATATCAGGTTATAAAGGCTCATGTGCCCCAGGCCGAAATGATGCGCTACGCCATAGATTTGAGAGCACTAACTCAAGGGAGAGGCTCATTTACCCTTAAATTTCTTCAGTATGAAGAAGTCCCCGAAAGAATCAGCGAAACCCTTGTAAATCAGTTGAAGGCAGTTCAGAACCATTAAAAAACTTTCGATAAAGTTAAGGCATTAGCAAGAAGGGACCGTTGCAAGGAACAAGAAAAGTTCACAGGCGACGGTCCCCTTATTTACAAGGCAGCTGCTGGCCGCGGACGGCGAAAATACTAACTTGGGTTCCAATGTCCTTCAGTGCGTTCCTTTTGTTCCTTCTTAGTTTCCCCTAACCTCTCTATTTGAGGTTCGTTCATTTCTTGTTTAATATTTTGAAAGTGCTGTTCAACTTCGGGATATTTTTGAGCTAATTCGTCTCTTCTGGTTTTATTTTTACTCATTTAGAATCCTCCTTAATCGTTACATTCTGAAGTATTTCCTTTAAAAGTATTTCCTAAGTTAAGCTAATAAATGTTAGCTTTTAAAATTCCAATTTAAGTATCTAAATTAGTTTCTTTTCCTCCAATCGTGAGAATCCCATTTCTAGAAGTGAGAATGGTCCCTGTTCCTCTGCTTCGGCGGGGATAGAGCCTATCCTTCAGAGCGATAGCATTTTTTTATTAAAAAATTAATAAAATTTTAATAAAAAATTCATGGAATTGAAATATATTTAGTTTACTCTATAGACGATAGGTAATTTACCTGTACAAACATAGTTTAAAGGATGCTTGCCATGAGATTAATCATTACGTTGCTTTCCTGCGGTTTACTCTTTACTTTTTTGAGAAGTCTTTCGGTTACTGAATAAACATACTCTATGAACTGCAAAAATGAAAATGAAGAAGGGGTTTAAGCAATAAATCCCTTCTTCATTTTTAAATCCAAAGTAATTATTTGGTATGTGAGTCAATTTCATAATGTTTAATTGTTAAAGCTCAGACCTTCAGAATTTCGTTAGTAACATTTTTTGAAGATTTATGCTGCAGCTATACGTTTGAACTTGTTCAATCGGTCTACGGCTAATTTGCAGAGGGTATAGGTCAGGATAGAAAACTCGAAATCGACTTTGGCTACGTTTCCTCGATGTCGAATGTTGTTTAACTGAAAGTACTCTTTGAGATAAGCATTAACACGTTCTACGGCTGTTCTCTGTTTATAGAGTTCAAAGTAGCGCCCACTTCCTCTGGCTGGAACGGTGTATTTTCTGGGGTCTGAGGAAACCTTAACCTTGAATACCTTTTGACACTGGTTGTTTTCTTTCAGAGGACACTCTTTGCACTCCTTGGGTTGAGTATATTTCAACGTGTCGTATCGGGAATCATAGCTATCATATCGGTAGGAATGACCTTCTTGACACTTAGGGCAAAAGTATTTGTCCTTGTCTTCGGGTAGTTGTTCATTGCGTGGATTGTAATCAATCAGGGCCCTTGACCCCATGGCTTTTGCTTGTTGGTAAATTGAGCTGTAATCGTAACCAGCATCCAAAAGCGAATAGGAAGGCTTCAGCTGGGGGTGAAGTTCATGAAGAGCCTTGAGTAGAGGAATCGCCATTTTGCCATCATTGACATTTCCCGAGGAAAGTAAGGACTTTAAAATGTATTGGCTTTTACAGTCCACGAGAAGATGACCTTTGAACCCGAACCAAAAGACGTTTTTGCCCTCGGAGTTTTTCTTAATTCCCCAGTGAGGATCTTGCGGGATTTGCTGTTCGATCGTCTTGAAATCAAGAGGAAGTTGAGCTTCAATTTTCTTCTCAAAGAGGGGTCGATTCTCTTCCAGTTCCTGTTGTTCTTTGAGCCATTTCTCCCGTTCCGATTTGGGTTTTCGTCCGCGTTTTTTGGAGGTTTGCTTGACCGGAATCTCTTCGTCTTTCTTTTTCTCAGGTTTACGGTCTCTCGCTTCAATATGAGTAGCATCGATGGCTATAACATCCCCATCGATGAAGCCTTCTTGAAACGCCTGAGAGACTAGTTCATTTTGAATTTTTTCCAAAGCAGAAGAACCCTTGATTTTTTGAATCATTCGAGTATAAGAGGACTCGCTAGGAACTGCATCAGCCATCGTAAAGCCGCAGTCGAAACGGAATTCCAAGCTGTTTTTTAATCGTTTTCGTAAATCTTTGATCGTAGGAATTCGTTCGATCACTCGAATGAATAAAGAATAGATCATGGCTGAATAGTTAAGCGTGGTTGGAGCTCCCAAAAATGCCCTTTTTGAAACCACTCTCAACAAAGGAGTAATATTCAGCGGTTCCAATAGAAGCGGATACGATTCTTTCGGTGACATTTCTAAGATTTCTTCCAAGGAAAATAGACGTTCTTGGCGAATACTAAACATTGGGAGTTCTCCTTTCAACCTCTCGGTGTTTGTTTGGTCACTTACACTTTCGAGATTTTGGGGAGGTACTCCTTTTTTTACGGGTAAAAAGCCCGCTTATATCAAGGGGTATGAATTATGAAACTAACTCATGTAGATAAAATAACTATTTGCCGATATAATGAAGTAAGGTGACGCTATGTCATCTTAGATTAAACCTACATAAAGAAGAAAGTGGGAGGGAAAAAATGAGGAGAAAGAGAATAATAATCTGGGTTGCATTGGCAATGACGATGCTGCTTGTCTTAACAGGGTGCAGTCTCAATGAGCAAGAAATTTTTAACGCCGCTTTAAACATGCAAAATGTACATTCTGGTGATGTTCATACATCGATGACTTTACATTTGAGCGGTACGGGGTTTGCTCCGGATGTTCAGCAGCAAATCGATACGACTGCTGCGTTGCTCAACAACGCTTCACTTGACCTAGACGTAAAATCTACCACCAATGATCAGAAAACAGTCAGCAAGAGTCAGGTACTTATGAACGTTATGACTCCCGGTATGAAAATTGATGTTCCTATTTGGGTTGACTCCGATTTAAGCGGTGACACTCCAAAGATTAATGAAGTGATTAAACTTCCGTTAATTGCCAAAAGTTCCTTGCCTCAACAATTTGCCAGTAAGGATTACTTAGTTATGAATCCACTGGATGCCAGTGATTCAAAGATTGATCCCAGTTCTTTTAAACAGCTCTTGGAATTCAGCAAAACTCTCCAAGAAAAAGAAGTTAGCTTCTTAAAAAGTTATTCCACACGATTTAATCCGAATTTTGATACAGCCTCAAGTTCAAGTCTGTACATGCAGACAGATGATGGCTTTAAGATGGTCCGTCGTTATGAAATACGACTTGATGATCAACAATTTAAAGATTTTATTCGCTATGCAGTAACTAACTTTGCCCAAGATAAAGAAGCGATGAATTTTGTGAAGGATATTGTAGATTCCACACTACAAGTGAGCCAGGCTCCGGACAAGGAGAAAAGTATCAAGGCCTTCGATCAGGCGTTTGATCAATTCAACGCCAGTAAAGAGAATCTTTTAACAACCTTTAATACTGCGATGGATCAATTGAAAAATGTTACAATTTTAGGCGATAAGGGACTTGACCTCAATTATTATCTTTATAATGGTTATATAATAAGAGAAACCGGAACTATCAATGTTAAAGTTGATCTAAAACAATGGAACCAATTCTTGAAGACGTTAAACGAACAACAAGGTTCTTCTGATGAACCTCAAGGGACTCTGGATATGATCCTCAAATATGATACAACTATCTCCGGAATAAATACTCCGCAAGAAATTCAAACTCCGGAAGTTAACTCCACGAACTCCTTTACTATGAAGGATTTGCTTGATAAAACAAAAGAGAAATAAGCTTTTGCATTTGTAAGTATTCGAGGGATTTATGCAAGAGAAAAGATGTTTGCGAACGTGGGTGATAAAAATCCACGTTCGTTCTTTTATCCAATCGTGAGACTCCCACTTCTTGTAAGTGGGAGTGGTCCCTGGTCTCTGCTTCGGTGGGGGTAGAGTCCACCGAAGCTCCGATGTTCAGCTTTAGCTGAACGAGTTCACTTCCTAAAATACTTGCTTGGGAATATAAAGATTTAAACTATATGATGCGAGGAAAGTGAATTGAAAAGCGAGGAAAAGCGAACATAAAACTAGAAATTTAAAATTTTGTTGAAAAATACACAATATAATTGTATTATGTATAAGAATAGCAGAAAGTGAAATCTAAAGCTTTAGGCAAGGAGAAAATTTATGATATATATTCTCATCTACCTTGCAATCGCGGCCATTTTACTGATCTTTAATTACGGTGCTCATGTGAAAGAGAAAGATTTACAAGAAAAAAACAACATACAGTCCCAAGAAAATCAAGAATAAAGAACGATACCAATTCAAAGCTGATAATCTCCCTTTCGAAAGGGGGATTTTTTATTGCTTAGGAAGGTATATTAATTGCGAACTGTGGATAACTACTCTCTGAACGCGTGCGGCAGCACGCCTTATATGCTTGGAGAAAGTTTAATTTTTGTCTGCATACTGCGAGAAGAGCTAATACGAGCCAAAACACTGTTTTCGTCCCCTAGTATAAGTGCATCATAGATGGTACAATTTACCTCATTACTTATTAACACAAATATGTCAATATATAGTATAATGTGTCGTAAGAACTCTATTCTAGTGCTATTCAAGAGACATAGAAATGAGGCATTGCGCTTGGGAACCTCTGGACGCGGAGGTTCTTTTGTTTTGCGTTCATTTCCAATAACTTACCAATGGCTAATAGGTATTAACATGCTATAATACGACTAAGGGTTATTCCCTTAAGTCTTTTTCATGTTACTCCTATTGCCCTCCGGGGACAGCAATTCGGAGGGGCTTTTTTCAAAGAGCTAGCCTAATTAACACCAAGGCAACTCTAAGATCGAATTAGACCTCCCTTAATGGGGAGGCCTTTTATTTAATATCTGACCTCTATGCCGCGAAGAAGTGTCACTGATACATGAGAATAGTGTTCATATTACTATTAGGCTGCCCCAATGGCATTATATATTCGAAGGTTTTGCAGGGTTATGACAGTATGTGTAGAATATTACAATCAAGGTGGAGGGCGGACCAATCACTTAGACCCCTTATTGACACAAATTAGTTATCGTGTTTGCTGATAACATCCTAAAGAGGGGGATTATTATGTTTGATTCAAGAGAAAATGGGATTCTAGCTAAGATTTTCGCCAATAGAGCTAAAATTGAGTCGTGGTTTGAGACCTTACAAAAGCCCAATACTTTTTGGCTTATTCCCTTATCCAGTAGAGGAATACTGCGTACTTTATTCAGATCTCAGAATGAGATTAGCTTTAATGAACTAGCAGAAATGAGTTCGGATAATCGTGAAGTAACCAGCATGTATATGCTTGAGTTAGAATCAATACTGGAAGAACACAAGTTGTTTATTTTAAATTAAATTCCTTCCGCGGCTCTATAGAGGGAAATTGCATTTTGAGAAACGAGGCGATTTGCAAGGAAAACGGTATGTTTTCTCTCAATTAGTGAAATATGGTGCTAATAGCTAGGGTCTTTGCTAATTGACGGAGTATGAGGTTTCTCCATATAATAGCATAAGAATAATGTATTATGAATGAAAGGACGTTGTTTTGTGTCGATTGCATTTAGCAAACCAGATATTAAAAATAAAAGGAAAAAACAATCTGTAGAATTAGATCATATGAATTTTGACTTGCAAGAAAGCATTTCTCCATTTGTTCCTTTTATCCAGAAATGTGCAGTGTGTCATTCCATCTGGGATTATTACAGTGAGATGACTGAATGCCCGAAATGCAAAACTAAATTTGAAGAAAAGATTAAATAAAAAAGAGCGCTTTTTGCGCTCTGTATTTGTTAGCTGGAGCCGATGGCAGGACTCGAACCTGTAACCTGCTGATTACAAATCAGCTGCTCTACCAATTGAGCTACATCGGCAATTAAAGTGAAGCAGATATTATTTTAACAAAACTAACGGTTAAGGTCAACCTTTTTAATAAATTATTTTTAAATATTATATCCATGGCCTGCAAATTTATGAGACTTGTTCCGCGTAAATTGTTTCAATGCAGACATAGTTTCCTGTTAGGCTTCTCTAAATAGGGGACTAAGCTTGTACATAGCTAACACGAAGACGGAACAAGCCAGGGCGATTATACCCATGAATGAAAACGAGAAAATTTTAGATGAATGATCTACCAAAATGCCCATAACTATGGGACCAAACGTAATACCGAGTGAGTATATCGATTGATAAAAACCCATAGCTGTGGATTTTTTATCCGCGTCAAAGCCTCTGACAGCAATGGCCATTAAAATTGCTGTTAGTATCCCTGCGCCAAAACCGCCGATCATTTGGAGCGGAAAGAACCAGATAGGATCAGGAGCAACAGCTACTCCTGCACAATACGCTGCCAGTAATACAAAACCCAAAGCTATATTATTCTTTTCGCCAAGGTTGCTCGAAGCCTCTGTACTGACGGAATAGGCGCCTATAATATTCATTACGCTAAATAAAACATAAATAGCGCCAAGTTGAAGCCCTGTCGCCCCTAGCTCTTTTGCAGTGCTGGTCGTAAAAGAATATACTGTTCCAAACATTAGAAACCAAACAAATCCGCCCAAAAGAGAGACCGTTAATAGTTTCTTATTCTTCATTACTTTCATAAGACTGGCGGCAGTAACATTCGTTCTGCCGCCAGTCTCGGGTTTAATAAAAAAAGAAAGGATGAAGCCGGTCATGCCAAAGACAAAACTTAAAATAAACAAGGAGCGGATACCGAACTGTTCGAACACACCACCGAGTAGAAAGGCAGCTAAAATACCAATGTTTTGCAAAGAGGTGATAAGGCCAATAGCCTTCGTACCTTCCTCTTTGCTATAGTACGAAGAGTAAAGTAACGTAAATGAAATCCATGTCGACGAGGCAGCCCCCGATAGAGCGTTAGCTACAAACAGCATGATAGGTGAACCAAACAGTATTATCATGATGGAAGATGTGCCGGCTAAGAAAGCCCCTATAATTATAAAAATTTTGTGATTGCCAATAATATCCGTCATGATTCCCAAAGGAATCCTTAAAAGAAGTTGGGTAACTCCGTATGCTCCAACTATTATTCCCACAACTGTTGCCGTAATTGAAAGGGAAAGCAAGTAGGGAGTAAGAAATGGTATGTAGACATACTGGGCAAACCAAAAAAGGACAGTGATTGCGGCTAATAGACTTCTTTTGAACTTTATGCCAGACATTTTTATGCCCCCTCAAGCGAATTAATTCATTTTAAAGTATAACATATAATGAAACTGTGTTTCATTAAAAATGGAAGATTTAGCAAAACCTTTTGAAGTATCATAATTAATATTAATCTATACTGCAGGAGTAGCGTAAAGAGTTGCAGTGTTACGATAAGCTCGCCCCCTTATCGTCATGGCTAAGGACGATAGTTGCACTTGTGCAAGAGGAAGAAGATACTGTCTTTGTACGTATAAGTCCTAACTTACTGAAAATTCGACTTGTCTAGGGTCTCGGCATATTACCGAAGCACTTGCAGAATTTAACTGAAGGTTACTCTTTCTATTACTGAAATAGTATGAAAAAGAGAGCTAAATCTTAATCGCTCTCTTTTTTGATCTTAAATCTCTTGATAATTCTTTTTATCATCCCACATCTGCTGAAATTCATCGGTCCATTTCGCCGCGATACCGGAATCATGGATAATAACTAGTACCTCATCATTTTCCGTCGAAGCATTTTGAGTATAGTTATATGATCCTGTAGTCAGGACTGATTTATCAATAATAGAGACTTTCATGTGCATTAATCCCGAATGAGTATTTTCCTTAATTGGAATACCGGCTCTTTTAAGTAATGATAATTCGCTTCCTTGAGCTTTTGTTTTAGCTTCTGTGCGGTCGGTAATGATCCGCACATTAACACCGCGTTTCTTAGCTGTGATAATGGACTCCACAATATCTTTCTTAGTCAGGCTATAAATGGCGATATCAAGAGTGGATTTGGCAGAGTTAATTTGCGATTCAAGTGCCTTTTCAGGGTGCTGCTGGGCTTTGGTGAAGTAATATTCCACCTGAGGAACAGCAGAAGTTTGAGCGCTGGCCGTTGTGGATAATGATGAACAGCCGGAAAGTGAAAGGGTGACAAAGAGTAGTAAGGGGATAATGAGTTTCTTCATTGCAGCCTCCGATTTCAAATGTATCTCTAAGAGAATAGTATATAATAACTATCGGAAAGTGACTAGTAGGTTAGGCACGTGTGATCCGGATCATCTTTTATTTTTTACACCTCCTCAGTTAGATTGCATAAGACGAGATAGAGAAGGTTGATACATTGTATTCGACATGTCCAAAGGATGTTCCTAATATGTTGCCTACCAAACAAAAACCACCGTTCAATAACGAGAACGCGAATGCTGATTCAATAAAAAGCCCACTTAAAGGTGGGCTTTTTTCGTTGGAAGTTTTCAATTTTTTTGCGAAACCGATGACAGGTAAAGGGTTGATAGCCTCACCTGATTTTCGGCCTGACTTATTATAAACATAGATCTTTGCCTGGAGATGAATAGCATTACTTGTGCTTGATACCTGTGCATTCGCCTGTTGCACTGGGGAAGTTTGTTTTAGCTCCTGGGACCTCCGTTTAAATTTGTTATGTGCTTGTATTAAGGCAAGGAAGCTATTCTTTTTAAGGCTTTTACTATTGTTCCCGATTGACGTTTCATCTGTTTCATTAGTCTCTTATTTAGTCTCAATGTTGATCATCTCCTCCTTAGTGATATAAATATTCTGTGCATTTGTCAGTGATAAAATACAAATTCATTCGTGAGTGAATAGCGGAACAAATTGTTTACAAATGTAAAGGCCCCCGTGTCCCGAGGGCCAACCTTTTTAATAGCTGACAAAATTAACGTTTCGAATGGGGATGCGGACCACGGACTGAATGCCATCAATGGGGTTGCCAATATTGGAGAATAAACGAGCATTCGTTAAAAATACAACTCCGTCAATGACTCCTCCATAATTACCGACCCATTCACTGGAGTCGGTTCCCAGAACAACACGTGCTCCTATTGGAAGGGTATCAAAAAGTATTCTAGTGATAGATGGGCTTCCAAAGGGCGGTACTCCGAATGGTACGCCGGGAAAACCAAGTCCGGCCATAAATAAACCCTCCTCCTGAAATATTTGGCCTTTAAGGCCTATAAGAACTAAGAAGGAGAGATTTTGATAGTGTTTGTTCTAATTCATACTATGAAGGTCGGCTCTAAAGTGTGATATCGTGCAAAACCAAACGAAGAATTACAATGTATATATTTTGAACATAATGTTTGTTATTCCTTTCTGAAAATGAAATCCTTCGACATGGAAAATTATTCAGATGCAATAAAAAGCCTCCGCGTCCGGAGGTATAGCAAAGTCTAAAGTGTGTCTTATATAGTTTTACGTTTTGGATATAGATTTTTATGGGGGTCGATTTTAATTTTTAGGCGATTAATTAGATTGGCTTGCAACGCACCATCTTTAGTTAAGAGTTGTATTATCTCTCGGGATGAGTACCCTTTCGCTTTTAATTTCCCCCACAAAAAGAACCGTCAGGGAGCATTCCCCAGCGGTTCTTTGACGATATAGGATAGTATTTTTCCCTTCGGATTCTATCACTTATTGTTTTTTCTGTTTTGTAGCCAAGCACATTGACAGAATTTTATAATTGTACTAATATATTAGTACAATAGCACTGAGAGGATGTTTTAAATGCCCTTTAACCTCAATCCCGATAGTCGAATCCCGATTTACATTCAGCTTAAAGAAGCAATAAAACTTGCCATTGCTACTGGCAAATTTCTCCCAGGTTCACAGTTACCTACTGTTCGTCAACTTGCCGTGCAATTAAAAATAAATGCCAATACAGTTTCTAGGGTTTATTTAGAGTTGGAAAGCGAGGGGGTGCTGGCCTCAAGACAAGGTAAAGGAACTTTCGTTAAAGAACGGCCGGAAATTGATACAAATATGAAAGAAAACACTCTCAATGATCTTCTGGATGATCTAATTATCAAAGTATCTGCCCTGGGGTTTTCTTCTACTGAGCTGCTCAAAGCTCTAGAAAAAAAATTAAAGGAGTGAGGACGAATGATTGATAGTAATTTCACTAATGTAATCCCTCTGAGAATATCTTCAATTTCCATAGTCCTATTTATTATCATCTTCACATTAGGTTCAGTAATAGGATTTTTCCTCCATATACCGGTTATTATAATTGCATCTTTTCTTGTGGCTCTTCTGGTTTCGGCTTCAGTGAAAGTTTCCCGTCAATGGGAGAAAGCTATAATTTTACGCCTGGGTAAATTTCAAAGACTATCCGGACCGGGATTATTCTTTATCATCCCAATAATCGATTCTGTCTCAAGTTGGGTTGACCAGAGAATAATAACAACTTCATTTAACGCTGAACAAACATTGACTAAAGATACAGTCCCTGTTGATGTGGATGCTGTACTTTTCTGGATGGTATGGGATGCCGAAAAAGCTGCTTTGGAGGTAGAAAAATACAAAGATGCAGTAACATGGGCTGCCCAAACAGCTCTCAGGGATGTTATAGGCAGAACACAGCTTGCTGAAATGCTAGCGGGTAGGGAAAATATTGATGAAGAATTGAGAAGAATAATTGACCGTCGCACGGAACCTTGGGGAGTATCGGTACAATCGGTTGAAATTCGCGACGTGATTATTCCCAAGAGTCTCCAGGACGCTATGTCAAGGGAGGCTCAGGCTGAACGGGAACGTAAGGCCAGGGTCATTTTAGGAACGGCAGAAACGGAGATCGCTACCAAATTTGCCGAAGCCGCAAAAGCTTATGAGAATAATCCGGTGGCACTGCATCTTAGGGCTATGAATATACTCTACGAAGGGCTCAAAGAAAAGGGAGCTTTGGTTGTAGTACCCAGTACAGCAGTTGAAACCATGGGCTTGGGTACCATCACCGGACTTGCGTCGATGGCAAAATATCCGCCCGAGTAAAACAAATTGGTATGATATACCTGACATAACCCTGGATAAGCTCGAAGCGAATAGTACGTGGCTCTGGCGTACTGTCGTTGCCGCTATCATTAGTGCAGTGGTATTAATGTATTTTAAGAAGTGAGATGATAAGTCATTGAAGCGAACAAGTAATTTATAAAATCTCGACTTCTGTTATAATGAGGTGATAGGGGTGATGATTTAGTAGTGAGGAAATTAAATGATTTTTTGGCCGAAAAAGCAACGCTTGTATTCGGAACGATGTGGATGTTTTATGCTTTTTTTGTTTATGGTTTATTACCGCTAATTCCTTTTTTTGCTCCTTTTCAAAGTCAAATTTTCTATTGGTCAGGTTGGGTGCAACTCTGGGCGCTCCCACTTCTTATGGTCGGGCAGAATGTCATGGGTCGTTCGGCAGAACTTCGAGCTCAAGAAACTCACGATACAGTCATGGCCGAATTATCCATAGTCAAAGAAGAGTTAGCCATAGCTCGAGAAGAACGGGAAGAACTTAAAATGCTTTTAGCACATCTTCATGTGAAAATACCAGATGTGATTAGGCAATGTGATGTGTAAAGAGTCACCCAAACGGGCGGCTCTTTTCTTTTGTCCATTTAAATTGGAAGGAGAAAGCAAATGTATGGAATTGACTGCTCTATAAAAATATCAGCCGCAAGTGCCATAGCCCTTAAGAACGCAGGAGTAAAGGCTATCGGACGTTATATCGTAGGCAACTACGGCTTAACTCAGGACGAATTAAAGGCTAAGGTTATCTCAAGGAATATATCATTGATCAATCAAAAGCTCATGAGCACTATTTTACAATTTCCAATGAGTGGATGGTAGAATTTCCCACAGAAGATAGAGTGAAGCATTCAATTCATCCAGATGGCTTTGTGCAATTCTCAGGTGAAAATCCCCATAAAATCTTGGCCAAACCAATCGAAGTCATTGCTTGGTTCGAACTTAATGGTCGCCCTCATCCATCCCGATTTAAGCTTGACGACAAAGAAATCAAAATTGAGCAAGTTTTCTCCGTATCCCAAGAGAAGCTTGCAGGAAATCCAATGTTTGTCTTCAAATGCCAAAGCAAGATTAACGGAGAACTGCGTCCCTTCGAGATTAAGTACGAACTGAATACATGCAAGTGGATGCTGTGGAAAATGTAAAGACTTGAAATTGATTCATATTTACGGCAAAATACTCAAAACAGAATAACAAGCTATTACCGCGGTAGACGGAGGAAAATTTAGACGTTCAAGATCTTGAGCGCTAGACTAGACTCTTTTTGTTTTTTCTGAGGTTGAATGGAAGAAGGAAGGTATTTGTATAATGAAAGATAGAGAATAGAGCTGCTAGTTGAGCTCGCCCTAGCCCCAATATTAGGCATAATATTAGCAGTATCTCAACCATCCTTACAATTCTTATGCACTAACACATGAAAAAGAGAGCTTAATCGCTCTCTTATTTGTTGGGTGCCTTTATCAAAGTTTAAGTTTTGCTCTGGCCAACTTCAAATACTGCCCGGCCTTTACTGTAATATATATATCGCCTTGGAAATTGTCGTTTGAAACAATACTATTCATGTCGTGAGAGCTGTCAGTCTGCAAAAAGAGTAGGATCTAAAACCCTACTCTAAAATAACATATGTAACTTTAAAAACGAATGTTCCACTTTTTTTCCCAACCTAATCATAAAGTCGCTCAGTCTCTTGGTATAAATACTGGCAGGGGATGAAGGAGTTGAACCCTCACTGACGGTTTTGGAGTCTGGTATTTCTCGTTTTGTATCTTGTCATAAATGCGTGAAACCATTGGTATATCTAGGTTTGTCCGTTTTCATTTACTTTAACTTTTCGCGTTTTATGGCTACTTTTTGTACTCGTAGTAGCCAAATAGTAGCCAATTTTTCGACCCCAAAAAGCACATTCGATCACTGAATGTGCTCTTTTTTATGCCTGTTTCGATGTATCTTTCTTGTTGCTAAATAGGTTTTGTAGTTTATCTGCCGCTTCAGTGTCTGGCTTTCTTAAAAAGTGACTATATACGCTCGTTGTTGTGGTCGCTTTTGTGTGACCAAGTCTTTTAGCGACTGTTTGTACATCTACGCCATGACCAATCAATAGAGAGGCGTTTGTGTGCCTTAGACCATGAAATTTAACGTCTGGTAGGTCATGCTTTCGGCGGAAATCTTTAAACCATATTGTTGGAGTAGAGGGAAAAATGGGCTTACCATTCCATTGAGTGAACAAGCGGTCGTGATCCTGCCACTGGTCGCCACACTTTAACCGTTCTTCATTTTGCCAGGCTTTATATTCTTTCAGCAAATCCATAACTAACGGCGGCATAGTAATAATTCTTTGGCTGCTATCATTTTTAGGGGATTTAGTAAAAGTTCCTTTGCCGGGCAAATATTGTGATGCTCTACATATCCGTAAAAGGTTATTCTCAAAATCAACGTCTGACCATTCTAGGCCTGCGACTTCACCTAAGCGGCTGCCAGAGTAAACGGCTAAATAAATCATAGTCTTATATTTGAGCGGTTCCTCCTCGAGAAGAGTTAACATGTGTTCAGTCATTTCCTCATCAAAGTGTGACGCTTCTGTTTTCTCAACCTTTGGCGGCTTGACTCGAGCGGCAGGATTATTAAGAATACACTGCCACTGTACTGCATTGGTTAGAATAGAGCTAATAAGTCGATGATGATGCTTTATGCTTTGGCCAGAGAGATGACCAACTTCTTCTTTGATAAATAGTGTATCCATCTTAACGTTAAGTGTCTTACATAATTTTTCTGCCGTTTTAGCAGTTATAGAGGATCCTGAGCGTATTCTTCTTATAGTTTCGGTTCCTACCTTTGCAGATCGGCTAAGGTCCACAATCCTTAATCCTCGTTGTTTCATCAACTCGTTAAATTCAGGTTTAACCGAGTATTTAATGTCCAGTCTAATGCCGTCTTCCTCTAGGTTATTATAAAACTGTAAGAGATGATTAGGCTGCAGCTTTTGAAGCTTAATATGACCTATGGCAGGGAGAATACGAGAATCAAGCATATCTTTGTATCTGAGAAACGTCTTTGGCTGCAGTTGCTTTTCAGCATAATCCTTTATCCAACGTTCGGTAAATTCAGCAAAGGTCAATTTACCTCCGTCTAGATAAGTTCCGTCCTCGACTTCTTTCTCAAAGAGTACCGCCTGTTTTTGGACTTCCTTATCTATTTGTTTTGCAGTTAGGCTTGATTCCAATGTAATAGTTTTAGTCTTAACTATTTTTTTACCGGTCCCATCATATCCGCAGGAAACTGTTATCTGGTATGAGTTTTCACCTCGTTTTTTGATGGATGCCATATGCTTATTCCTCCGTGATTTCAGTTATTGGTTCCGAATCAATTATCGAATAAATATAAAATGAGATAAATTCATTGAAGAATCTGTTACAAGCTCTAATTTGAGTTTGATCTGCTTGAATATTACCAAAATCGGAAGTAAGAAGTGAGGTGTCCTTTAATTTGTTGAGAAACTTAATGTATTCGTCCATGTCCGAATCGTATTCGTTTTCCTTTAGAATTTCACCAGTTAAGGCTACCATGTTTAAAAGTTTGTCGAGAGAATCTAGTGCAAGCTTACGGAATCTAATGTTTCCAGTAATGATATCACTTACTATTGTTGAATATTTTTCGTCGACGGAAACCATTAGTTCGTTAATTTCACGGATTAATGGATTTGACTCATAGTCTTTGCATCTTCTATTTAAATCATCGAAGAATTCTGGTGCTAACTTTCTCCGAAAATCATATTCCTGGCCATAATTTTTAAAATCACTTCTCCCCAATAGGTAGTCAGTAGATACGCCAAAGAAATCAGCAAATTTAACTAGAACTTCTCCGTCTGGCATACGTTCATCTTTTTCATAGTTCCCCACTGATCCGCGGCTTATATTCAGTTTTTCTGCTAGTTCTGCTTGAGTTAATAGTTTTTCCTCTCGGAGTTCTTTTAACCTTTTATTTAGCATGACAAAAACCTCACATACCTTCATTTTTATTCATTATATATCATGTTGAACAAAAGTACAAATATGTGTCTTTAAATTCTTTTAAGATTAAATATGTTGACAAGCATACAAATGTGGTGTAAATTTTACACATGAATAAATATGTGTGGAGGAGATACGATGAAAATATTAAAAGTTAAATCTGATAAACTCTGCGAGCTTCGTATAAAACAGGGAGATACATTCTCATCTTTATCAAAAAAAGCAGGAGTTCATTATTTAGTCATTTCAAGGCTTGAGAGTGGCGTCAATACCACAAGACCAGCTAATGCAGTTCGTATAGCTAATGCCTTGGGAGTTCCTTTTGAAGAGCTTTTTGAAATCGTTGATAAAAAGGCGGTGTAATTTGTGGCTAGGATTCGTACAATCAAGCAAGCAGTTCAGTCTATCAAAGAGCAAGATCCCGAAAGTTGTATCAGCGAATGGTGGGTAAGACAGCTGGTTAAGTCGGGAAAACTTAAGTGTCATATGGCTGGAAATAGATACTTAATCGACATGGACCTTCTGGAGGACTATCTTAAAAATCCACCGGCTGAAGAAACGGGAAGAAAACCACTTGGGATTCTCCGTAAAATTGAAGTTTAGTGAGCATAGTAATTTAACTAGTGAATGTTACCTTTACAGTATTGCTCACTAGCTTTAGTTAATCATGCCTTTGAAAGGATGTGTAAATGTGCGCAACAGGGAAAAACAACGTGAATTACGTAGGAAAGAACGTCGGGAATTTGGACTTGATTCAAAAAATGCTTTCGGCGTCAATGATCCTACACCTAAGCAAGCTATAAGTAAAATACTAAAGGACCGCTCAGACAAGTGAGAGGTCCCTTAGTATTAAAAGGAATTTGAATGGTCGGTGAAGGGTTATGGCCAAGGGATGGATCAGTGTACATCGTCAAATACAAAATCATTGGCTATGGGAAGATAAACCATTTAGCAAAGGTCAAGCATGGATTGATTTATTACTAATGGCCAATCATGAAGATTCAAAGTTTTTATTGGGAAATCAAATTATTGAGGCTAAGAGAGGTGATGTAATAACCAGTGAGGTAAAACTCGCTAAACATTGGGGATGGTCAAGAACTAAGGTTAGAACTTTTCTAGAACTTCTAGAGGCAGACTCAATGATCGTCAAAAAATCAGACAGCAAAAAAACAGCCTTAACCGTAGTAAACTATGGGCTTTGGCAGGATATGCAAACAGCAAAAGAACAGCAAAAAGACAGCATTAGAACAACGTTAGTACATCAAAAAAACACAATCAATAATGTAAATAACTATAATAACTCAAATAATAATATATCTTCTTATCGGCCAAACAAGTTTGCCGACGATTCAACTGAGCTTTCAATAGCAAATGAGCTTTTTAGTTTAATCCTCGAAAACAACTCGAAGGCAAAAAAACCTAACCTTCAAAGCTGGGCTATAGATATTGATAAAATGATTCGCCTGGACAAGCGGAGCCCAGAAGAAATAAGGGCTCTTATTAATTGGAGTCAAAGAGATCCGTTTTGGCAACAGAACATTTTATCAGCTAGAAAGCTGAGAGAAAAATTTGATCAACTTACTTTGAAAATGAATTCTAACTACTGCGAAAAGGGGGAGCGGAATAATGACAAATCCGGTTTTAATGGGAGAGATCCTCAGCCAAAGAGAAAGCCCTGGGAACTCATTAGTGACGAGGACAAGGTATTCTTTAGCCGGGGCTTCGAGGATTAAGTTAACGACTGAGGAAATGAACGAAATTCCCGCATACCTGACTCCAAGTGAGATTAAGCGGTATGGTTTCCTAGTTGAATCTGAACCGTCCAAGCCCATTAGGTGTCAATTTTGCAACAAGGAACTGCTTTATTTGGGGATGAGATCATTACTAACAAAAACAATTCTGAAATGGAAAAAAGAACCCGAACGATGTAATTGTAAAGAGTCGGTTAAGTATTGGAAAGAGGTTGACCAAGCTAAGGAAAAGGCTGAATTAGATATGCAAGAACAAAAAGAGCAGGCCAAACTTATGGCCAGTGCAACAAGGCTTTTTGATCAAAGTAAAATGGGAAAACGATTCCGTAGTCGAACCTTCGAAAGCTTCGAAGTCAATAGTTATAATTCAAAAGCCTTCGAGTCGGTTAAAAGGTACTCCGATGGATTCGGAAAATTTGCAGATCAGGGGCTTGGCTTTATGTTGAGCGGCCCATATGGAACTGGGAAGACTCACCTAGCTGCAGCTTTAGCGATTGATTTAATTAGCAAAGGGATTCCAGTGGTGTTTGGTACCTTGCTAAGCTTGCTGGGAAAAATCAAACGAACGTATGTTGAGGATCGAGGTCAAGACCACGAACTAGACATACTCGAAACATACAGCACAGTTGATTTACTTATAATTGATGACCTAGGCAAGGAACGCGCTTCAGACTGGGTATTAGAAAAACTCTTCAGCATCGTAAATACACGATATGAAAATAATTTGCCAATTGTTGTAACGACCAATTTCAATCTTGAAACATTGATTGATAAGCTCGCTGTGAATAAGAATAGCGACATTGCCGAGAGCATCGTAAGTAGATTGCATGAAATGTGCAAGGGAATTTATTTGAACGCGCCGGACTATAGGAAGGTGAAATAAATGAGTTGCGGCTTTTGTTCCGGAAAGGGTTATAAACTTTATAAAGTCACGGAAGGTTCGGGCTATATCGTCGACAAGATAACTTATTGCCCGTATTGTAAAGCAGGAGAAAAATGGAAATACAATGGTAGGACGCTAAACAACCATAGATCGTATTCTTATATCGAGTCAGCTCAAGTTTATATAAAGGCCGGAGCTGTGCCAATGTAAAAAACTCGTCTGATAGCAACAGACGAGTTTTTTCTCCCGAGCATTTTTCAAATTATTTATATCTTAATGCTTTTGGGGGTGTATGGCAAGTGACCAATGAAGAGTTAGCCTCAAAAATAAAAAGCGGTGAAACAGAGTTGTTGATTACGCTTTGGGAACAGGTTCAGAAGTTAGTAATCAAAATCATTTTTCAACGATATTTACCAAGGGATGGAAGTACAAACAAGGTTGAGCTTGATGATTTACTTCAAGCGGGATTTATTGGAATGATGAATGCAGTTCGCGACTTTAACCCATCATCGGGCTTTCAATTTAACACTTATCTGGATAAGCACCTTGCGAATACAGTAAGAGAGGCCCTGGGCATACGTACTAGTAAACGGGATCCATTGCTTGACGCTTTATCAATGGACAAGCCATTAGATAAAAATGAAGATAGCAATCCTACCCTTGCCGATACCATGCAAGATAAAAAATCTAGGTATGTCTATGACGATTTGATTGAGAAATTATCAGATCAGGAAGACTGTAGGGTTATCCTGGAGCAATCAAAACAATTAAGGCCAATGGAACAAGAGATTTTTTACGAGAGATTCCTTGCAGGCTTAACTTTGAGAGCAATTGGAGAGAAACATGGATTCACTCGGGAAAGAGCTCATCAGATAGTTAATAAATCATTGCGGAATATCCGAAAATCCAAGGCCATTCAATTGATTGCAAAAGAATATCTGATTGATCGGAAGACAAATTTCTATGCTCGAAAAGGTCTTAAGGGATTTAAAACCTCATTCTCTTCAGTGGTTGAGGATTCAGTTTTACGTAGGGAGATCATTAGGATTCGATTTGGCGAATTAGTCTATAAGTCAGTATTTGAAGAATAACCAAATAAGGAGGATTAAAAATTGAACAAAATTAATTTAACTATCGAGCAATACGGGAAAATTTCAAAACTTATTGAGGATCCTATGATTGACTCTGTGCATTTTAATAATGCTAATCCTTTCAAAGAGCTTGTTATTAAAGTTATTGGCCAAAATGAGGCTATTCGTATTCTCAAGGAGATCAAAACTATTTTGCCGGACTTAGAGGCGACAGTTCGTTTTTGGAAATTAGGGAATGAACATTACCCAATGTATTGTTATAGTGCTCTAGACTTTCAGCTTGATTTAACTTTGGCTGTTATGCCGAAGGATATTGGAGGTAATGATGAATTAAGCAAATGATATGAGTTTATTCAGCTTAAGGACTCATCATAAGGAGGTTGGAAAGTGAGTGAGGATCAAGTGGATTATAATGAAATTTTAGGCATAGAACATAAATTAACTGGTATGTGCAGCATGAAATCTATGCGGGACAAGATTAGGGAGAGGGAGCCGACTTACTTTTGGCGTTAATACATTCGCAAAAAGTTATTGGTTGTAACGGCAAACGAGTCCCAGAAGAAAGGCTTAAAAACGTAATAAGCGAGCTTTCGAAAATGCCCGATATCAAACCAATGAAAGATTTCATAAGAGCAAATAGGCTTAGGAAAAGGCTAAAGGATCGAGTCATAGCTGAAGGGTATAAAATTCGAGAGATTGATGAACTTACCTGGATGATTGAACGTTAAGGCTACGGAAAGAAAGCGAGGAGATGATTTTTAGTGATTACAATTGATGCCGAAAACTAAGAGAGCCTGTTGTTCATCAAAGGCTAGGAAACTCAAGTATCAAGGAACATTTAATCTGAGGCAGCTAAGATGTTCGATCAATGGCTCAATTACGAAAGCCAATGATTTTAGAAGCACTAAGAAAGCTGGGTAGTAGGAAAGGATGTAAATATTATGGCAAAAAAAATTGACAATCTATTAAGTATTCCCGAGTATGTAAACGCAAAAAATGAACTTTCACAATTAGAGGCGGAAACATCTAAAATCAAGTCAATGATCACTGATAATACAAAATTTATTATTGAAGCATCAGGCCGCTTGGAAGCGGAATTAGAAGAAGCAAGAAAAAACTTGATTTCTTCAAGAGCTCAACTTGTATCAGAAGAAATGCGTGGAAATAGTACTGTTGAAACATCTCAAAAAGTAAGGATTGCAACTGATGAAGTGGAGCGAATTGAATCCACCTTACAGGCTATTAGTCATTGTGGTGGGGTGACGATTATCAAAATAAAAGATAAGATTCGTAAACTTAAATTGCATAAATTCGAAGCGGAATGCAAGAGAACTGCATATCGAGGTATTGTACCACACAGGGACTTGATTCGAGAAGATGAAAAAGCCATAAAATTGAGTGAGATTGAAAAAGAGATAAATCAATTGAGTGATGAGATTAGTTCAAATGAAAACATCTTGAACAAATTGAAGAGCAATAAGGAAAGGTTCGGGGCGCTTTTATCTGCAGACGCTGCCACTCAAGAAGAAGCCAGGAGATGCCTGCAAATTGCTGTAAACACCGTTAATACATTGGATAGGCTTCGAAGTGAAGTCATAGAGAAAAGGAGAATCAAAAAGAAAGAGATAGACCAGATTAAGGCTGAGAGGGATGCACTTGAACTAGCCATTGTCGATATGGACTCTGATTATACTTTTAATATTCTCTGGTCTTCAGATGTCTTTCATGTGCTATGGCCAGAACTATTTTCAAATGCTCACCCACACGATATGGGAAATATTAGAAATCTTGCAAAGATAAAATTTCGAAATGTCGTACGTAAAGGCTTAGCCTAATGAGTGACGGGATCGATTGGCAGGTAAAACCGGTCGGTCCCTTGTTAGGTTCTATAAGAAAACCTTAAGTCATCGTGTCATAATGCTATGCACGTATAAGGGCATATTATTCTTGGGGTAGGGGGGCATCAAATCTCTAGAGCTTTTCAAAGCTGGACCGTGGCCCCCTCAACTTCATAAAAAAATCCGTTTTTGAAAGTTTTAGAAAAGGGGTGGTGGCTCTGGGTGGGAGAAATGGGATATTTCGAACTAAATAAAAATGGTGATTTTGTTTTAACCGATAATGGGAAAAGTGTTAAAGAAGAATTAGTTATGTTTGGCAATATCAAATAATAAAAGTGTAAGAAGATGTATGGAAAACTGAAAGGAGTTGATTAGAAAATGGCACGTGTGATCGATGCGGTAATCCGATTACGGGATCAGTTTTCAGCAACATTGAGAAATGTGAACGGCAATCTATCGCAATTTCAAAGACAAGCTAGTTATGCCGGTCGTAGCATGGTATCAGTTGGCAAGGATATGGAGAAGGTCGGGAAAAATATATCCACGAAGGTATCCTTGCCCATTATTGGATTAGGGATTGCCGCCTCAGAGGCAGCCACGAAATTCAAACATGAGATGGCCGACATCCGTAAGGAAGTTGAAGCAAGAGGGCTTCCTGAATCTCAGGTTAACGCCCTCATGAAAGATATGTCTGATAAATCTCTGAAGTGGTCAGAGGACTTTGGACAATCCACCGAATCAATCAATGAAGGTCTCCTCGTGCTTGTTAAAGATGGCTATCAAGCGGATGAAGCTATGAGCATCATGAACACATCCCTATTAACAGCGCGCGGAGCGAATGAGCAACTTTCCACGGTCGTTGATCAGCTTGGCTCTTCACTCGAAGCTTACGGCATGAAAACGAATAATTCAGCCCAAACAACTAAAAACATGGCACATATGGCCGACACATTCGCATATATAGCCAACCACACGAAAGCGAGCATAACCTCATTAGGTGAAGCCTTCAGTGTAGCCGGATCCACAGCAAATGCAATGCATCAACCGATGGCGCAAACAGCTGCAGCGATCGGAATCTTGGAATCTAACGGGGTCGACGCGAATACTGCGGCAACCGCATTAAAAGCCGGTCTAGTAAATCTTACAAAGCCGACCATAAAAATGCAGAAGGCATTAAATCAAATGGGCTTCAGCGCCTTTGATAGTAAAGGCCATATGAAAGACCTGTCGACAATTCTGAACGAGGTGGAGAAGAAAACAGAGGGTTGGACCGATCAGCAAAAGCAAGCTGCCATCGCAACCATATTCGGCAAAGATTCTTTATCATCCTGGAATATTCTACTTCATAAAGGTGGAGGGTTTCTGGCCGACCTAGCTAATAGCGCAAATGGAGCCACAGGCGAGGTTCAGAGGTTATCTGACGCTATGAAAAATACTGAAGAGAATAAGTTTAAGGAGTTAACTCAGTCTGTTCATGCCCTTGGCATTGCATTTGGCAAAGATATTCTTCCATCAATTATACCAATCGTTAATAAAATAACGGATCTAGTTAAAAGCTTTGCAAATTTGGATGATGGCACGAAGCAAGCAATTATTAAGTTTGCCATGATCGCCGCGGCTGTCGGTCCTCCAATTTTAATACTCGGTAAATTGACTCACGGGATAGGAGAGACTATTCAGTCTTTTACTAGGCTAACACATTCAATTTCCGATGCAGGAGGGATTCTAAAATATCTCGCAACACCGGGAGGAATGGTTATTGTTGTAATAACAGCGGTCGCTCTTGCTGCGTTTCTGCTTATCAAATATTGGGGTCCGATAAGTACGTTCTTTAAGAAACTGTGGGCAGATATTCAGGCGGCGTTCACCGGCATAAAAGCTGTCGTTGTTGGGGCATGGACGGCAGTCGTTAACGCAACACTAAGTGCTTGGAATGGCATAGTAAACGGTGTAAAGACATTTATAAATTGGATTGCAAATGCTGTTTTAGGGCTTGCTAAGGCGATTGTTAATCATTTTAAACAGCAGATTAACGACCTTAGATCTATATTCAATAGCTATGTTGCGATTTTTAAGAGCTATTGGGATATCATTAAAAACGTCTTTCTCGGAGCGGTTTTGCTTATTATAGACCTTGTGACGGGGAATTTTGGCAAACTAAAGGAAGATGCGGGTAAAATCTTTAAAAATATTAGCGCGGACCTCTCGAATATCTGGGAAAATATCAAAAGCATCTTTGCTCATGCCCTAGATGCTGTCGGAGCCACATTTGCCCAGGCTTGGGCGGGCATAAAGACACTCGCCATAAACACCTGGAATGGGGTCGTTGCTTGGTTTGAGACCCTACCGGGACGTTTCCTAAATGCAGCCAGCAACATTGGAACTTCTATTATTAGCGGAATTACCACGGCACTAACCTGGATAGAGAACCTTCCGGCCAAGATGCTCGAATATGGAAAGGACATGATTCAGGGATTAATCAATGGTATCAAAGGGGCTATTGGGGGAATTGGTGATGCAGTAAATAGTGTTGCAGATAAAATCAGAAGTTATCTCCACTTTTCGGTTCCGGATGTTGGCCCGTTGACCGATTATGAAACCTGGATGCCCGACTTCATGAAGGGGATGAGCCAGGGTATCAAGGTTAACGCCCATCTTGTGACAGACAAAGTAAAAGACGTGGCACTCGGCATTAAATCCAATATGCAGCAAGGAACGTTAAGCGGATCAGGGACAACGGGCAGTCCCCTGGGAAATGCAGTCATTAATAACTACTTCACCTTGAACGGAGTAGTTAGAGATGATTCTGATATTGATAAGATCGCCGACGCCCTCGTTCTAAAAATAAATGCCGCGGCCATTAATATGGCATAAATACAAAAGAGGGTATCCATACTTTATGGATACCCTTAAAATCCCAAATCTAATTCTTCAGCCTATAAAAAAGGAATAGGCAATTGCAACTTTTTTCTATAGGCGAAATAAAGGCTCTCCAATTTGAAGAGTACCCTTTACATTCTTTATAAGAGTTCCATAAGTTGCTCTATGGTTAGGCCGGCTTGATTCAAAACGCTTTTTAAAGTCTTGGGTTTAAGGATTTTATTGCTATGTACCGGCACAGTTACCAGGGCTTTATTATCTGGCCGCTCAAGGTAATGATGGCTGCCCTCAATATAAAGTTCTTTAAATCCCGCTCGACGCAAGGCAGCTACAACATCCTTTCCTGATACTCGTGGCTGGCGGGGCGTCATATATTAATCACCAATTCTTGCTTTTCGAAAGGAATAGCATCACTTTGCGGAATTGGTTTTCCCTGTATTTCAAGGGCTTTAAGATATCCCCGGATAGCTTCTTTAGCGTTGACCAGAGCCTCTTCAATGGTATCTCCTTCAGTAATACAACCAGGCAGAGCAGGAACGGTCACAGTGAAGCCGCCATCGCCTTCGTCCCATTCGAAAACGATTTTATAACGCATTATTGTTCCCCCTTTCCTTTTTAATTAATGTTGTCGGTTGAAACGACAGCACTCGAATTAAATTCAAATTGGGTAAACTTTTAAAGAATTTCGGTTGTAGTATTCAAGTTTACCTTGTTTCTCAGACTTGAAGTAGTCTGTTTTTTCAGTAAGTTTTGTTTCTCTTATTATTCTTCATCAGGTATGTATTCGAGTAGGTCCCCAGGTTGGCATTTAAGGACAGCACACAGCTTATCTATTACTTCTAGCGAAACATACTTATCTGTGCTGCTTAACCTTGCAATAGTGGCCTTTGATACGTTAGCTAATTCCATTAATTCACCCTTTTTTATATTTCTGTCAATTAATAGTTTTAACAATGGCTTATAACTTATCATAATTAACCTCTTTCTTCAGCCGAACAAAGTCTCTGCTCAGCTATTTATATATTAAACTTACGTCTATATTATAAATAAAAAGTTTATTTTAGTAAACAAATTTACAGATTTTACATTGTAACATATGGTTTAACATGTTATACTTAGGTATAACAAATAATACATTTAATTCTTATTGAGTTTAGTCAATAACTTTTCTAAATTAACGTATCCCCAAATGAACAATAACAAAAAAGGAGGAAAATTTTTCAATGAAGTTATTCAAAAACTTTCTCCACTTACTAGGGAAACATACCCAGGCAAAACGTAAGGCCCATAATTGGAATTGTTATTTTACTGGTAAATTTCAGGCATAACCCTAACTAAGGCAATGAGAAGGAATGAATTATCTATGCAGATAAGAGTGATTAATCGTGAATCCCTAGACAGTGAGGGAACACAGGTCGAATTAAGAATTCCGCTTTCTCAAGACGAGAGCCTAGAATTGACATTGACCAAAGAAAAGTATAACAGTTTGAGCAAAACGGCTAGAGCAGAGCTGCGAGCAGTTGAAGCGAAGGGGTATTTCGTTTTAAAAGTAATGAGGATATTAAAAGGTCATAAGCAGGCTGACATGGCAAAAATGCTGGGAATTTCCGTGAAGTGTTATCAAAGAAGGGAGTCCAGATATAACAATGCTGATTTCGCTTATGCCGACATTTTGATTATGCACAAAGAATTCAAAATGAGCATTGAAGCATTATTCCGGACCTGTCAACGTCAAGCCCTAGCTTGATCAATTTCTTATCTTTTATGAAATTGGCAAGCGCTTGCGAATTTGAAAAGGGGTTACTACAAATAAGTTAGTAACCCCAGATAAAATTGAGGAGGTTATGAGAATGAAGGAACCGGCTAGGCCATTGAGTGAGGCGATCCGGGAGCTGATGGAGGAGCGTCCGCGCTCTTGTGATTTTTACCATTCTTGGGAGCATGACGAGAATCTTCGTAAGCACAAAGCGATTACTGACAGAATCTTTAATAAGATCGGCAAGGCTCTGCGCAAACGAATATTCAAGGATTACTTAGAAATGGAGATGCTTGAGGGAGAATTTCAGGCAGAACTTCAAATGTCAAGCTATAAACTTGGTTTTACTGACGCTCTTCTTCTGATGGGCGAGATTGAACGAGCTAAAAACGGCCAAAATAGTATTTTTAGATAGAAAAAGGGATTCCCAACTTGGAAATAGCTTGGAACGAATGGAGTGAGGCAACTGTTTGATTTCAATTTTGATGAACTATCCCGGGATGATTTAATTTATATTTTAAAAAGAGTTACGTCTTCACTTGAATACTTAAAGGACTTAAGCGTAGAAAACAAAGAACAAGCTGAAAAGGCTGAAAAGACTGAGGATTTCCGGGCTTTAGATTATTACTCTAACCGCAGTCATGCTTTAAAGACGGCTTACGATCAGGTAATAAGTGATATTAATTCAGGCTTAAAGATCATTGGTAAAGTCACGGACTAGGGATTTTTTCCTAGTCCGTTCTTGCCCCCAATCGTTTTATAAATATAAATAATGGACAGCATATAACGCCTTCAGAGAAGCGGTTTTGCTAAACGGTTGGATTACTAGGAAGCAAATAAAAACCGCTCAGAGGGGAACACAAGGGCTACACGGTCAATCTAGGTGTTATGGTTTAATCATTTGGGAATATTAGAACGAGAATCAAAAGGCATTTGGAAAAGTACCGCTCATAAGTTTTCGGGATATAATTGATCGGTTGACTTGCTGACTACGGTTAGAAGTACAAGTGAAAACGTGCCCAGTTATTAGGCACGTTTTGGACTTATTGGTATCTAGTTAACGTATAGATATGCCCTCAATAATTCGTATATATTAATGTAGCTTTTTATATCGTTTAATATCTTTAGTAGCCAAATAGTAGCCAATCCCTTATGCAGTAGCCAAAATTGTTAAATAAAAAAATCCAGCAATCACTTGCTGGATGCGGTTTCTAGCTTGGCAGGGGATGCAAGAGTCGAACTCGCACTGACGGTTTTGGAGACCGCTGTTCTACCATTAAACTAATCCCCTTTAATTTTGCGACGAATTGAATTATATCTTAAAATAAGATATGTGTCAACTATATTTCTGGAGCTGAATTAAATGAATTATAATAATAATTAGCAGGATTTTTAAAGAAAAGCCAGAATAGGCATAAATAAGATAACCCGATGGGAGGGAGTGGGTCTTGAGGATTGATTTACATGTCCATACTTTAGAATCGGACGGTTCCCTTACAGTCGAAGAGGTCTTAAATCTCGCCCATACACAGGATATTAATGTGCTTGCTATTACTGATCATGAGAGTACGGAGGGTATCTCAAGGGCAAAAAAGCTGGCCAAACACCATAATATTGAGATTATTCCCGGTGTGGAGTTATTAACAAATTTTCAGGGTGAGGAAGTTCATCTTCTTGGCTATTTTAAGGATATTAGCAGCTCTTTATTGCAAACCCGTCTAAGTGAGCTTCGCTATCAGCGGACTACTCTGGCCTACGAAATGGTTAAATCGCTCCAAAAAGGAGGACTCGCCATTGAGTGGAAAGATGTCGAGCGTGAGGTGGGTTCGGTAGGAGCTGTAAGCAAAGGCCATATTATGCGAGCTATATATAACCGGTATAGTGAAATTAATCCAAAAAGTTGGCAAGATATTGCAGCTTATTTTCGCCCTGGTGGGATAGCTTATCTTCCCTATTTGAAACATCGATTTGAAGATGCGGTGGACTTGATTTTTAATGCCGGTGGTTTGCCGGTTGTGGCGCATCCCGGTTTATTGCGCCAGCCAAATATAGTCTTTGACTTGCTTAGGTACCGGCCCATCGGTCTAGAAGTCTATTATGGATATTGGGAACAGCAGCGGAGTCTAATTTCTTACTACGCGAAAGTTGCAGCTCAATTTGCTCTCTTAGCTACGGGGGGAAGCGATTATCACGGACCTTTTGGTCAAATTCAAATAGGCCAGATGGATGTTCCGGTTGATGGCGTTAATAAATTGCGGATTCTTTTAGACAGAAGTCTATAAATGCTGAAAGGTTTGCAGGAAGGAAAGAAGTGATTCGTTGGGTAGGCGTATCGGACTTGCCTTTTTAGCCTTAGTGATTACATTGCTTTTTGGAACAACCGGATTAATGGTCACTGAGCACCTAAGTTTAGCTCAAGCTTTTTATTTTACAGTGGAGACTATTACGACAGTGGGTTATGGGGATTTTGAAATAAAATCAGATGCCGGGCATGTGTTTATCATCATCCTCATGATTGGCGGGGCAGGAGTAATGCTCTATTTTGCAGGACTTATGATGGCATTTTTGATTGAAGGTCAGTTGGCCGGGGCCTATGGGAGAAGGAAGATGAATAAAAAGATTGAACAACTCCAGGACCACATCATTGTTTGCGGAGCGGGGCGTGTTGGCAAGCAAGTGCTTTATCGTCTTCGCAAAGAAGGGCATCCCAGCGTCGTCATTGAACTACGGGAGGATTTGGCACAGGAGTTTATTGAGGAAGGATACCTTGTAATTCATAATGATGCTACTCAAGATGACGTTTTAAAAAAGGCAGGAATTGTACGAGCGAAAGGATTAGTTACTGCACTTCCTGATGATTCTTTAAATGTTTTTGTCACCTTAACAGCAAAAGGGTTAAACCCTAATATTCAAGTGGTTGCCCGAATGGATCGCTTAGAATCTGAGAATAAACTGCTGCGAGCAGGAGCTGACAAAGTAATCTCTCCGGCCATCTTAGGCGGTTGGCGCATGGCGATGTCTATTTTAAAGCCCATCAGTATTGACTATATCGAAACGGTTATCCAAGATCACAACATCGAGATGGAAATCATGGAACTCAAGGTTGATCAAGGTTCATGTCTGATAGGAAGAACATTGACAACAAGCGGTATTAAACAACAGACTGGGGCCATGATCTTAGCAATTGTGCGTGAGAATCGTGTTATTAGTAATCCAAGTGCTCAAGAGGAAATTTTGGAAAGAGATCTCCTCATCGTGTTAGGATTAAGAGATCAACTGCGTCTTTTGGAAAAGGTTGCCGCCAATCATACAAAATTAAAGCCTGTAGACTTTGGTTAGACTAAAAGAGAAAGTCTTGGGATAAAATACCCTCTGAGTATGAAAACACAGTTTCATGGTGGAGGGAAATTTTATGCATAATTCGCGGTCTGAACAAGAAATTCTACGTGATATCAAAAAACTTATTCATACACATTTTGGAGAAAGCGGACAAGGAATTCACGTGGAGGTCAAGGGAGATCGAGCAACAATTTGGGGAATGGTCGATAGTTTAGCCGAAAAGGATTTCTTTGGGAGTCGTGTAGGACGTATTGATGGTGTTCGTGAATTAGATAACTCTTTAACTGTTGCCAATGATGGAGCTATCTTGGATAAGGATATTGAGCAAGGCATCATCGAGCGGTTTAGGGGATCGAATTTTGAAGATTTAACCCATCTGGGGTGCCGGGTGAGCAGGGGAATTGCTACATTGCTCGGACATGTTGAGACGCAAAGTACTGAACGGTTAGCGAAGCGGCTTGCATCTCAGGTCCGCGGTGTGAAAGAAATTCGCAGCGAAATTCAGTTCCTGGAGAAAGCTGTTGATGATGCGACATTGGTAAATCGGGTGGAAAATGCTTTGGTTGCTTCTCCCTGGGTCAATGCTCATGAAATCCAAACGGGAGCACGCAATGGCTTAATAACCTTGAGCGGTCTTGTGGATACCCAAGAGGCAATGGAATGGGCTGTAGAGACAGCTTATCAGGTTCCCGGTGTTAAAGCGGTTGTCAGTGAAATTCAGACACGGCACCGTTCACAGGGAGATGACTTATGGCTGACAGAGCAACTCGTTTCGAAGTTGGGACAGGATCGCCTGAACTCCGGTCAAATACGTGCCTTTGTTCAGGATGGCATTGCTTTTTTGACCGGGGAGGTATATACAGAAGAAGAACGGGATTTGGCTGAAGAACTGATTAAAAGTATTCCTGAGATTCATAATGTCAACAATTCTATTAAAGTGGCCGCACACTCCATTAAATGATATAGAATCGGTTTAGAAATAAAAAAATTGCCCATGAGAACGATTTGATAGGACTTCCCCTGTAGTAAACAGTTAAAAAAATAACTGTTTACTACAGGGGAAGCTTTTTGCTTTGTGTTCCTTATTCAACCATAAATCAGTGGCTTCAAACAAATCAATTTATAGGGCAAAGCGTCCTGCTCAATATATCTAAGAATACCGAAATTACGTTAACAGTCCATTGCACAAATGTATGGTGGTGGACAAAAAGAAAAAAAAGGAAATCAATTTATGAGTATGAAATCTGAGTTGCTGCAAGCACTTTGTGCTATAATAAAAACTGATTAAGGTCGTGACAAAAATATCATAAGGAGGGCACTAATGGATCCCATTACTCATGGACTCGTTGGAATTGCCTTAAGCGCTTTTTCAGGTCATACAATGCAGTTAAATGACCCCGTATTCTTAGGATGCACATTGGGTGCAATGCTACCCGATATGGATATTTTAGCTCACCTTAAAGGCCGTTTAAACTATTTGTTGAACCATCGGGGAGCAAGCCATTCATTAATTGCCTTAACAGGTATGGCTATGGGGCTTGGAACGACCTTATACTTGATTTATCCCTCCACTTCCTGGTGGACCGTGGTTATCTGGACACTGATCGGAGCCTTATCTCATAGTCTTCTGGACTTATTAAATTCTTTTGGAGCCGAATTGTTGTGGCCCTTTTCCCGCAAGAAAATTACCTTTGACATGATAATGCTGACTGATCCCGTTATTTCTTGTTTATTTTTAGGCTCGTTTATGGCCTCTTTACGTTCTGCAGACTTTGCCAGACCCTCTGCGTCAATGGCCATATTTTTTAGTTTATGCTATTTAGGTTACCGTCAAATCGATCGCTTGAAAACACGTATTGAGCTTATGGAAAAATACTCCATTCAGACTCGCAGTGAAGTTAAAGTCCTGCCGGCTATGTATCATCCTTTTGCTTGGAATTTTATTCTTTTTCATGGAGATACGGTACGGTTTGGAATTATTCGTAATCAGACTCCTTCTATTTGCAGGGTTTTGCCGAAATGCGATAAAAATAATCCCTCAGTTTCTAATGCTTTGGAGGGAAACCTCGCGGAAGTTTTTTGTCAATTTACCCCTTACTATCATGTAGTAGCTCATGACTGCGATTCCGGTGAATGTCAGGTGGAATTTGTTGATCTTCGGTATTGGTCGAAAGGAGACTTCCTATATACCGGTAATGTTTTTTTAGATGAAAACGGTGAAATATCCTCTGAAATATTCCATCATTTACCGAATCAGGAAGGCGTGCTCTTAAGTTATTAAAGATAATACCGAGCCATTAAAAAAACCTTTTGACATTCTCATAGCTTATCAACCATAATGAATATAGCATGGGGGTGGAAAGGTGCGTACCAACAGAAAGAACGTAAATACGATTGGTATAAAAATCGCAAGTATTTTAATAGGGCTGTTTTCTCTCTTGGGTTTATTGGGTGGTCTGGGATTTTCCATAGGGAAACAAATCTTTTTAAAGATTTCTGTAATTTTTGGAACTCATTTTGCTTGGGTTGTACTTTTCTTTTGCTTCTTTAGTGCTGTTGCCTTATGGATTTATTCAGTCCAACTGCAGTCGTTTCGATCTCGAGCACAGACAACGGCAAAAAGTATTCATCCGAAAGCTGTTGCTAAAGCACAGCCTGCGAGCCAAGTTGAGGGAAAGCCTTCGAAATCGTGGTTAACAAGTTCTAAATCCAAATCCAAATATATTGAAGAGGGAATACCGCTTCCTTCTGGAAAACTTGTTAATTTGCATGGGTTTAATCATTACTTTTCATCGCCGGAATGGGTCGAAATTAAAGAGATGGATCTGGATCAAGCGATGGAGATGGAAGAACTGGGGAGGGATTTTCCTTCCTACTTTGGAACCGGGGAGACATTTATGCCTAAAAAGTCTCCTAAACTAACCCTCCTTAAGGGACTTGATGCATATTTTGAGGAAGTTGACAAAGAAGAAAAATCAGAGGACTTGACGACTCAGTCGGAAAACAATAGACCATCATTGTTGGAAACTATCAAGGAAAAGACATCACAACCTAGGCCTATCTTCAAATCTCAAGCAGATCAAGCCGAGTTTTTGGCACAATTTAAAATCGATCGTAGTTCATCTGGTGAAAATAAACACGATATTCCGCTAGTATCATCAGAAAACGATAGTGCGGAAAATCTTGAAGATGTAGAAGTCAACCTAGAAAGCAAACCGGATCAAAAGATGAATATGGATAATGTTTTTGATAGCGCTGCGAAGTTTACGACTGTAACGGAAGGTAAACGTGGAAGCGAACTTTTAAGCGACCGCGAAACTATTCCGGAGGTTTTTGCTGATGATTCTTTGCAGTCCTTGCCGGATAAGGGCAAGGACAAAACTGTCGATATAACCGACGCCGAGATGAATTCGAAATCTAAAATACAACCTATGATTGAACATAAACTCGAACCTATTTTAGAACCGAGAGCAGAATTAATATTAGAACCAATGTCAGAATCGGAACCAATTGCAATATCACCAACATCAACATCCATTTCAAAATCAGGACCAAAATCGGACCTTATGTGCGAACCTATATCAGACCTTATATCAGAATCAATCGTAGATCGATCTCTTGAAACCCAAGTGCCTATTACTTTCGAAGATGAACCGGAGGAAAGCGTTCGGAGCGATTTTCTTTGGGAAACCCCCGATCTTTCTTTGCTTGCTCCAGTCCCGCCACATATTCCTATCCAAGACTCCGAGACTTCCAAGCGGTTAGAGAAAGTTCTCTTGGATTTCGGTGTCAAAGCTAAAGTAGTTGATGTTACAAGGGGTCCGGTGATCACACGTTACGAATTAGCTCCTGCTCCGGGTGTAAAAATTAGTAAAATTGTTAACTTGGCGGATGATATCGCGTTAGGATTGGCAGCACGCGATGTGCGTATTGAAGCTCCAATCCCCGGAAAAGCGGCTGTTGGCATCGAAGTTCCCAATAAACAGGCTCGTTCCGTTCCTTTTCGTGAGGTCCTTGAGGCAGCAAGCTTTCAGCAACATCCGTCCAAACTTAAAGTAGCTTTAGGAAAGGATATTGCAGATCAAGCCATTGTGGCAGATTTAATCAAAATGCCCCATCTATTGGTGGCCGGAGCTACAGGTTCGGGAAAGAGTGTTTGTATTACTTCGATTATTAACTCAATCTTATTTAACTCAACACCGGCAGAAGTTAAGTTTTTGCTTGTAGATCCAAAAATGGTTGAGCTCAGTCAATACAACGGAATCCCTCATTTGCTGGCCCCGGTTGTCGTTGATCCAAAGAAAGCAGCCAGTGCCCTTAAATGGATTGTTAAAGAAATGGAAAACAGATACGAACTATTTGCTGCCGCCGGAGTAAGGGATGTTGTCCGCTATAATAAACTGAAATCTGATAATCAATCATCGTTAGCATTACCCTATATTGTTGTAATCATCGATGAATTAGCAGATCTCATGCTGGTAGCCCCCGGAGAAGTCGAGGAGGCGATCTGTCGTTTGGCTCAAATGGCGAGGGCTGCCGGTATTCATCTTGTCATTGCTACCCAACGGCCCTCGGTTGATGTGATAACAGGGGTTATTAAGGCAAATATCCCCAGCCGAATTTCCTTTGCCGTATCGTCCCAAATTGATTCGCGTACTATTCTTGACGCTACAGGCGCGGAAAAACTTTTGGGCAAGGGGGATATGCTTTATTCTCCTTTAGGGATCAATAAAGCCATACGTGTCCAGGGCTGTTTAGTCACAGATGAAGAGGTTCAGAGGATCATTAGCCATTGGAAAAGTCTTGGCAAACCCGAATATTTGGACCCCGAGCGGCTTTTTGCAGACACGCCCGAAAAGAGTGACGATGGAAACGGGCCGGATGATGCTCTGTTTTTTGAAGCGGGAAATCTATGCCTTAAAACCGGTTTTGCCTCCACATCGTTGCTGCAGCGCCGCTTAAAAATTGGTTATACTCGAGCGGCCCGGTTGATTGATATGCTTGAGGATCTGGGGGTTGTTGGAGGTTTTGAGGGAAGTAAACCCAGGCAGGTGCTCATTTCCATGGATGAATTCTCAGAGAGATTTGGCTGAGGCCTTTAAGTAAATATTCAATTTGACACCCTAGCTGTGAAATATGGCTAGGGTGTTTTGTTTGTTGATTAATGAATGAAGTGGGAGAGATTGGGAATAATGCAATAATGATGCTCAAAAAATGACAAACGGAGACGAACAATGAAGTTTTTCGCACGGTCAATGATTAAAGAAAAGCCTTATAAGGATATTGCCCTTCATGGGGAAGATTTACTGAAGCATGCGGAAGAAATTGCCCGTTTCACTTCCAATCAAACTACACAACAGCCCAAGCGAACTTTGCTGCCAAGGGTTAAACAAAATATTAAGTTCTTGGAACGTGCTTATCACGAGATTTCTGATTATGGTGCTCGTACTAAAGATACCATTCCGGCAACGGAATGGTTCTTGGACAATTATTATAGTTTGCGAGGACTAAAGGAGGATATCACCGAAAGTCTTCCTTTGAGTTTTGAGCGCCAACTGCCCAGAAATTCAAGTGGTGACTTTATGGGTTATCCCAGAGTGTATGCCCTGTTGGTTGAGCTGATTGAGCATACGGACAGCCAGTTGCAAAGGGACACTCTTAAGGCGTTTATTAATGCCTATCAACGGCATATACCCCTATCGAGCGGAGAATTATGGGCAATACCAACCATGCTTAGAATTGTAATTCTCGAGAACATTAGGAGATTGGCGGAACAAATTTTATTCACTCAGACAGAAAGAGAAAGGGCTGATCAATGGCTTCTGCCTCTGCTGGAAACCGACCATGACAGAACGAATTGGGATGAGGTGTTAAAAACCTTAAGTCCTGAGGAAGAATACTCTTCAGCTTATGCTGAACAAATTTTACGACGGATACGTGAATTTGGTGTGGAAGGGGCACCTTTACTGCATTGGATTGATCGGGTCGTTGCCAAACAAGATACTACTATCGAGGAATTAGCCAAACTTGAACGTCAGCGACAAACGATGTATCAAGTATCCATGGGACATGCAATTACAAGCATTCATTTTATTGCGGCTGAAAACTGGCCTATATTTTTCGAAGAAGTCAGTTTAGTGGAAAGCATTTTTGCAAGAGATCCAATCAAAATATATGGCCAAATGGATTTCGATTCTCGTGATGCCTATCGTCATGAAGTGGAGGAAATCGCGAAGAATTTTAACACCTCTGAACTCGTTGTGGCCCGCAAAGTGCTTTCCAGGGCAGAAAAAGCTCAAGAACGAGAAGACGCTTTAGCTTCCCATATAGGGTATGATTTGCTGGGTTCTGGCAGAGATAGTCTAGAACGAGAATTAAAACAGGATTTCGGAGCCAATTTAAGTGTTCTTAACAAACTTCGTCATACCATCCGCAAAAGCCCCCGTTTGTATTATTTCGGAAGTCTAATCCTTGGAACCGGCTTGCTGACTCTTTGGGGTTTGTCTTACGCTCAGCGAATAAACCCATTCTCTGTCAGCTATCTTGTTTTGCTATTAACCCTCTTCATTTGGGCCAGCGGTTTAATCATTCCCACGGTCAACTGGTTAATAAGCAAACTATTTAATCCCACATTTTTGCCTAAGTTGGAGTTACGAGATGGGATTTCCGATGAATTTAGGACAATGGTTGTTGTCCCTACTCTTCTCTCGAGTATTGACCGAGTTAAAGAACTCATCGCTGAAATGGAAGTCTATTTTCTAGCTAACCGGGATAATAACTTATATTTTGCCTTGCTGGGTGATTTTGTGGATGCTTCCTCCCAGACGATCCCCGGTGATGAAGAAATTGTAGCTTCTGCCATTGAAGGAATCCAAAATCTCAATCAAAAATATAACCAGGACCGGTTTTATTTTTTTCATCGACACCGTTTATTCAATCCTGCGGAAGGAGTCTGGATGGGTTGGGAACGCAAACGGGGAAAACTCATGGAGTTCAACTCGCTTTTGCGTCAAGCCGGTGAAACAAGTTATGACGTCCAAATTGGCGATTTAACAATTCTTCCAAGTATTCGTTACGTCATAACTCTCGATGCCGACACTAAATTACCTCAAGGAACAGCCAAAAAGCTCATTGGAACGCTTGCCCATCCGCTCAATGCTCCCCGTCTAAATGAAGACAGAACGAGAGTAGTCCAAGGATACGGAGTCCTCCAGCCTCGAGTAGGCGTTTCAATTTTAAGTGCCGGAGCAACAGAATTCTCACGTATCTATTCTGGAAGAGTCGGTGTAGATCCGTATACTCATGCTATATCCGATCTATACCAAGATTTATTTGGCGAAGGAATTTTTACAGGCAAGGGTATTTATGAGGTTGAGGTTTTTAAGCAGGTGACCCAAGACACCTTTCCGGAAAATACGATTCTCAGTCATGATTTGATCGAAGGCATTTATGCACGGGCAGGCCTTGTGACGGATATTGAATTAGTTGATGGTTATCCTTCGACCTATCGTGCTTTCCTGCGGCGGCAACATCGCTGGGTTCGAGGAGATTGGCAGCTTATTCCTTGGCTTTTTCGACCGCTGCCTTTCATTGCAAAATGGAAGATCTTTGATAACTTAAGGAGAAGTTTGGAAAGTCCGGCTCAATTATTGCTCTTGACTTTAGGCTTCTTAGTTCTGCCTGGGAATCCCTGGGTTTGGACCGGACTGGCTGCTTTAGGAATTCTATGGCCAATGATCTTGTGCCTATTCAATATGCTTTTCTCAATTGGAAAAGAAGGGACAGACCTTGCACATGATTCCGTGACTCTTGCCGAACAATTTGGGCTGCAGTTTCTGCTGTTGCCCTATCAATCCTATACCATGTGCGATGCTATCTTAAGGAGCTTATACCGGCAGTTTATTTCTCACCGCAATATGCTGGAATGGGAAACGGCTGCAGATACTGAAAAGCGTATAGATTTAGGCTTTAGAGCCACTTTAGGAGCCATGAAGTCCGTCGTCGTCTATGCGATGGTTGTTTTTTTACTGTTGGCGTTTATTTACCCTGCGCGACTGATAGGCTTTACTCCTTTAGCGATTCTCTGGCTTTTTTCCCTTTGGTGTGCCTATAGAGTTAGTCTTCCGAAACGGCATCATAAGGAATTGCTTTCTGCGGATGAACAGCAGTCTTTAAGGCTTTGGGCCAGAAAGATCTGGGCTTTTTTTGAAGAGTTTGTGAGTGAGAATGAGCATTGGCTTCCGCCCGATAACGTTCAAATTGATCCGCCTAATGGTATTGCCCATAGAACATCTCCAACCAACATTGGTTTGGCTTTACTTGCCAATATTGCAGCCAGAGACTTTGGCTATATACCCTTAGAAACAGCCATCCAAAGAATTGAAACTATGCTGCGGACTATACAGAAGCTTGAGCATTGGAAAGGGCATCTTTACAATTGGTATAATACTCTTACCCTTCAACCTTTGGAACCAAGTTATATTTCAACGGTAGACAGCGGAAATTTTGTATTATATTTGGTGACGTTGAAGTCAGGAATCAGCGAATCCCTCGAAAAGCCGGTTTTAAAGCCTGACTATTTGTCTGCTTTACAAGATACGTTAATCCTTTTGAAGCAAGCTGCCGGTGAAGAGGATATAGAAGTATTTACTGATTTTGAAAGATCACTTCATGAGCTTTTAGAGAGTTCTGATAAGTCTTGGGGCCTCGAAACATGGAGCGCTCTCTTATCGTCTTGGCCGAAAGCTTATTCGAGCGAGAAATGGCCGGAAGACGTCAAATACTGGGCTCAACAACTGGATACGATGATTTCTTCTTTTCGCCAGGAAATTCAAGATTATTTTCCGTGGTTTAATGAAACGTCCCTTCAGGAATCCGTAAACAAGCAAATGGATGCCGATCTTCAATCTTGCACTTTCCATGATCTTTCTCTGTACTATTCCCGGGGGTTGGACACAGGGAATTTTATGCCGGAGATTGAAGAACGGATAAAGACTGCTTTGGAAAAAATTAAAAACTTGATCCTCAAGTCCAGAAAACTAGAACAATGGCTCGAAGAGATGGTTTTAGCTACGGAGTTTCGTCCCTTATTTGATGAGAAACGTCAACTCTTCTCGATTGGCTATCGCATTGGAGACAGCACGCTTGACAAGTCCTATTATGATTTATTAGCCTCTGAGGCTCGACAAGCGAGCTTTATTGCCATAGCCAAAGGAGATATTCCCCATAGTCATTGGTTCAGGCTGGGACGTACTTTGACCTTAGCTAAAGGAGAAAGAAGTCTCGTTTCTTGGAGCGGCACAATGTTTGAGTTTTTAATGCCGCTGCTGGTCATGAGAAACTATGAGGGTACGTTATTGGATGAAACCTATCATTCGGTGGTTGAAGTTCAAAGAAAGTATGCCGGGGAACATAATTTGCCTTGGGGAATTTCCGAGTCAGGCTTTTATGCTTTTGATCCACAGCTTAATTATCAATATAAAGCCTTTGGAGTTCCTGGATTAGGGTTAAAACGGGGTTTAATACAGGATTTGGTGATTGCACCTTATGCCAGTTTCCTGGCACTGATGGTTTCTCCTCGGGAGGCTCTGGCGAATATTTCAAGTATGAGTCATCAGGGCTTTGGCGGTCGTTATGGACTTTACGAAGCTGTTGATTTTACAACCGACCGAATACCTGTGGGGGGATCCTATAAGCTGATTAAGAGTTTCATGGCCCATCATCAAGGAATGAGTTTTCTAGCTCTGGACAATGTTTTATTTGCTGACAGTATGCAGAGGCGCATGCACAGTGAGGCATTTATTCAGGCCTCAGAGCTTCTTCTGCAAGAAAGACTGCCTTCTGCGGTATCCCTTGTATCTCAACCGGAGAGTGAACAGGTTAGAGCAGAACAGCAGGATCAAGATTCTCCTACGGAGAAGAATCAGTCAATTTTCCTGCATACCGCCATGAGTCCTATACCGGTAACGCATTGTATTTCCAATGGGCAGTATTCTGTGATGGTGACAAATTCAGGGTCTGGGTTTAGTAGATATCGCGAAATCAGTATTTCGCGCTGGCGGGAGGATGTGACCCGAGACGCTTGGGGCATGTATTTTTACATCCAAAACTTAAATTCAGGTGATTTTTGGTCAGCGGCATTTCAGCCTTGCCGGTACAGTGGGGAGGACTACAAGGTAACCTACGCACCTGATCGGGTGGAGTATTTTCGTAAAGACGGGAACCTTACGACGAAAACTGAAATCGTCGTTTCTCCTGAAGATCAAACCGAAATCAGGCGTATTTCCCTGACGAATCACAGTAAGTTTGAGCGCGTCCTGGAAATCACCAGCTATTTTGAAGTGGTGTTGGCCAGGGCGAACGATGATATAGCGCATCCTGCCTTTGGCAATCTATTTATTCAAACAGATTTCCAGAACGAAGCGCTCTTTGCCTCCCGCCGTCCCCGCAAAGAAAACCAGCGGCGTTTGTGGTTGATGCATACGGTAGCGACAGAGGGGGATAAAGTTGGTGCCCTGCAATATGAGACAGACCGGGCACGATTTATCGGACGGGGGAGAAGCCTTGCCAAGCCCCAGGCTTTAGATGCCAATCGTCCGTTGTCCAATACGGTGGGAGCAGTTCTTGATCCGATCATGAGCCTGCGGCAGCGAGTTAGAATTGGTCCGGGACAGACTGCCAGGGTTTCCTTTTCGGTAGGTTATGCGGATAACCAAGAGGAAATAATCCGAATTTCTGAGAAATATCGTGATCCACTTTCTGTGAATAGGGCTTTTGAGCTGGCTTGGACACACTGTAAAATGGAACTTCGCCATCTTAACCTGACAGCAGCACAAGCCAATGAAGGTCTAAGTCTCGGAGGTCATCTCCTCTTTCTCAGCCCGTGTCGCAGAGATGTGGCGGACTATATCGAAAAGAATTGTAAAGGACAGTCATCTTTATGGCCCTATGCTATTTCAGGAGATCTTCCCATTGTGCTTGTTCGGGTTGATCGGGAAGAACATTTGGATTTAGTTCGCCGCCTGCTCACTATCCATGAATACTGGAGCTTAAAGGGATTATATGCTGATTTGGTGATTCTGAACGAAGATGAGAGCGGTTATGTACAGGCCTTTCAAGATAATTTAAGGGATTTAGTTTCTATGGGACATGCGAGGGATCGCTTAAATCAACCCGGTGGAGTTTTTATCCTGCAAAAAGGGCATGTGTACCCGGATGATTTAAGATTGCTTTATACCGTAGCAAGAATAATTTTCAGCGGTGAAGGAGGATCTTGTTCTCTTCAGGTTCGCAAGAAGAGCAAATTAATCACTGAGGCCCCAATAAACCACAGCACGAAAGCTGCCAGTGACTTTGAAGATGTCGCCATAGAAACTTCCCAGGAAAATAAATTCCCAGAATCCTTTGACCGAACCTTAAGCCCTTTAACCTTCCCGAACGGATATGGAGGCTTTAGTGATGATGGGAAAGAATATGTTATCCAGCTTCAGGAAGGTAGGAATACCCCTCTTCCCTGGATTAATGTCATTGCTAACTCAAAGTTTGGTTTCCAGGTTTCTGAGGCGGGGGCGGGTTATTCCTGGTCTATGAACAGCAGGGAGTATAAATTGACTCCTTGGTCTAATGATCCGGTTCTTGATCCTCCTGGGGAAGCCATTTACTTAAAGAATGTCGAAACGGGTGAATTTTGGTCCGTGACGGCTAAGCCAAGGCGGGAGAAAGGGATCTATACAATTCGTCATGGGCAAGGATATTCGGTTTTCGAACACTGCAGCCACGGCCTAAAGCAAACGCTGAGGCTGTTTGTACCTGTTGAGGAACCTGTCAAAATCACCGATTTGACGCTTTCAAATATATCTCAACAAACAATGCATTTAGACGTAGTCTGCTACGTCGAATGGGTTTTGGGAGTGGCTCGGGAACTGACTGCCCCGTATTTGGTCACGGAATATGATGAAGAGAATCAGGCCTTCTTAGTCCGTAACAGTTACCAAGAAGAATTTGCAGGTCGAGAAGCTTTTTTGACGGTCACCGGCGGTGACGTGGAGAGTTATACCGGGGATCGGTCAGAATTTATCGGGCGAAACGGAAGTCTGGCAGATCCTGCGGGCTTAAAGATGGAAAGCTTCTCAGGTACCTGCGGATCAGGCCTTGATCCTTGTTCCGCTATGCAAATTAAGGTATCAATCGCCCCGGGAGAAGTAAAAACAATGACCTTTTTATTAGGGGATGCTCAGAAGCGGGAAGAGGTTGAACAAATCAGAGAAAAGTTTGGAACTTTAGAAAAGGTGAGTGGAGAACTGGAAAATGTTAAAAACTATTGGGACGTCTTACTGGGTAAAATTCGGGTCGAAACTCCAGATATGTCCATGAATTTACTTTTGAACCAGTGGCTCCTTTATCAAACCATGGTCTGCAGGATATGGGCAAGATCCGCATTTTATCAGTCCGGAGGAGCTTATGGTTTCAGAGATCAACTTCAGGATGTCATGGCTTTAGTTTATACGTCCCCTGAAATGACAAGGCGGCAAATTGTTCTGCATTGCGCCCATCAATTTAGGGAAGGTGATGTACAACACTGGTGGCATGAGGGAAAGAGTAAAGGAATTCGAACAAGATTCTCGGATGATTTGCTATGGCTTCCTTTCGTAACGGCTCATTATATTGAACGTACCGGGGATAGCGGAGTCTTGGATGAAATGACGCCGTTCCTGGATGATGAGCCACTAAAAAAGGGAGAAGATGAGCGCTATTCTGTTCCTAATGTTTCTCCGGAGATGGGAACTGTCTATGAACACTGTCTTCGAGCGCTTGAACATGGAATGCGCTTTGGTGAACATGGGCTGCCTTTGATTGGTTCCGGAGACTGGAATGACGGATTCAGCCAAATTGGGCCCCAGGGCCGGGGGGAAAGTGTTTGGTTGGGATGGTTTTTATATTCAACCTTAATGCACTTCTCTTCAATATGCCTGGAGCGTCAGGACAGGGAAAGAGGAGAAGACTATCGCAGGATTGCTGAAGAACTTCAGGATTCTCTCGAAAAACACGGCTGGGATGGAGGATGGTACCGGCGTGCCTATTTTGATGACGGAACTCCTTTAGGCTCAACTCGCAACACAGAGTGTCAGATTGATGCCATTGCTCAGTCTTGGTCGGTCATTTCCGGGGCAGCAAAGCCCACTCGTGCCTTAGATGCAATGTTGGCTTTGGAACATTATTTATGGCGCAAAGACGATGGAATCCTCTTGCTGTTGACACCTCCCTTTGACAAATCGCTGCCAGACCCCGGATATATCAAAGGTTATGTTCCAGGAGTCCGGGAAAACGGCGGGCAATATACTCATGGGGCTATCTGGGCCGTATTGGCTTACACAACCCTTGGGGAAGGGGATAAGGCTATGGAATTGTTTCATATGCTGAATCCTATCAATCATGCGCGAACGGAAAATGAGGTCAATCGCTATAAAGTTGAGCCCTATGTCGTTGCTGCGGATGTCTATGCTATTCACCCCCATGTTGGCCGCGGCGGCTGGAGCTGGTATACTGGAGCTGCAGGGTGGTTATATCAGGCCGGACTTGAAGGAATCTTGGGTTTCCGGCGGCAAGGTGAAAGGTTGATTCTCAAGCCGTGCATACCCAGCCATTGGAAGGGTTTCAGTTTGACCTATACTTATTTCTCCACAAAATACGAAATCGTCATCGAGAATCCGCAAGAGAGGATGACAGGATTTGAAACAATTATCTGTGATGACGAACTATTAGAGGAGCCGGTTATTTTACTCAAGGATGATGGTCAAGTTCATACTATACGTCTAACTATGTAGAAAACATGAACTTCAATCATCAAGGATAATTGAAAGAGAAAGAGGGGGACAGAGGTTGGGTTTTTATCAGAGGCTGGCGGAGTATTACGACGAAATTTTTCCGTTTAAAGGGGCCCAGAAGACATTTCTCCAAACTTATTTTGACCAGGAATCAATGACTTCGATCCTCGATGTGGGATGCGGCACGGGTACGTTAGCTTTAGAATTTGCTCAGAAGGAAAGAGCGGTGCACGGTATTGACTTAAGTCCTGAAATGATCGAAATCGCCCGCAGAAAGGCTCGGGAACTGGAAAATTCCGCAACGTTTTCAATAGGAGATATGCGTGATCTCAGAAGTATAGGGCAGAATTTTGACGGGATAGTCTGTTTGGGAAACACTCTGGCTCATGTGTCCGAGGAAAATGAATTAAAACAGGTTCTAGCTCAGTTTCGGCGGAAAGCTGCTTACGCCCTCGTGCAAACTGTTAATTATGACCGGATTCTTGCTAAGCACGTTACGGAGCTGCCGCTAATTCAAACTCCAAATTTGACCTTTCAGCGATCCTACTCATTTCGTTCAGATGGCCGCATAGATTTCACCATGAAACTAACCTTCCCCGATGCCAGGGAACAGGTTTCCGGTGTAAATTGTCTATATCCTGTATCGTGTTCAAGCCTAATTAAAGCCTTTGAGGAAGAGGATTGGGAGATAGCCGGGGTGTGGGGAAACTATGAAAGACAGCCCTGGACCAATGACTCTCCTGCCACTATATTAGCGGCTCGCTTAGCAAAATAAGAGCGGAAAAGCCAGGCTCATTTTTCATAGCGCCTGGCTTTTTCACTAAATAAAAAGGTTATTGGCATAGCTTAATATTAAAATTACTTGAGGCTTATTCAGTTTTTAAGACCCTCAATTCTATAAGTACGGGAGGATCCTTCGTAAACTTCAGGTGGTGTAGAGTTCTCATCTGAAGCCCCGATGTTCAGCTTTAACTGAATGAGTTCACTAAAAGCTTAGGTTCAATTGGCTTGCCTATCCGAATATCCCTTAAGCGATTCCATTTAACCTTTTGTAAATTGCTTCACGTTCCCCGACCGTCAAGACCACGACAAGATTTTCGGGGCCGAAGATCGTGTAAATAACCCGATATTCCTTGATCCCGCTGCGGAAGGAAACACGATATGTTTCATAATAGGGACCTTTCAGCCTTTTAAATCCAAAAGGGTCTTCCTCAAGACGGCTTAAAACTGCCGGGATTTCTTTAAGTTCTGCTTGATGAAGGACGGCTAAATCGTGGATCCCGCGTGTCGTCAAGACTACTTGATAAGAATCCTGAGGTGCATTGGAACTAACCCAGGGAGTATTTTGCACGAAACGCCAATTTACTGATTGAGAATTTTTATGAGCTCGATGTCCTTCTTCCGACATACGGTCAAGAACTGTACTTAATTTGATTTTACATTCTAATAATCTGGTCTTGAGTTCATCCCCAGTATATCCGGCACCATGTAACTCCCCAATGATTAGATCTTCGAAAAAATCAGAAAGTGGCCCGACCGAACGTTCAGCAGTTCGTACGAATACTTTGCCTTCAGAATCAACACATAAATCTAAAGTATCCTCCGCGGCAATGCCAAAGAGATTTCTCAATTCCAGGGGCAAAAGAATTTCCCCTTCCGCTCCGACCTTCACTCGATAAGTTTCCATAGTTTTTCCCCCTTTTAGTTCCTTTCATCGTAATCTTTGGTAAGTTTGAAATCCGCTCTCCTATAATTTCAACCAAGACGTCAGTTTTCCTTCTGCATAGTACATAATATTTAGATTATTCTGATAAATTCTGATTCGTTACTTTATTCTAATCTTATAATATAATGAAAGTTAAGATTTGAGACTTCATATTAATAAAAGGGGACGGCAGATTTGGGGAAAAAGAACTTCTATGTTGTCAAAGCTGGCTTCAAAACGGGTGTTTTTGATAATTGGCCTGAGTGTCAAGCCGCTGTTAAAGGATATAAAGGAGCGGTTTATAGAGGATTTGAAACAAAAGAGGAAGCACTCGTCTGGCAAAATCATGGGGAAGTGGTGTCAGGGGCGAGTACCCTGGAATCTCCGGAAGACAGGTTGGTTCAGTCACTCAGGGACTACGATTATGAGGTGTATACTGACGGCAGTTATCGGGATGGGAAGTATTCCTATGGTTATGTTTTTGTCAAGGAAGACGAGGCCGTTTTTGAAGGCAAAGGCTGCGGGGAAAATCTTGAAGCTGCTGTTATGAGAAATGTTGCCGGAGAGATAGCTGCGGTCATTCATGCGGTAAAAAGGGCTGAGAGTCTTAAGGCACGGATCAGAATTTATCATGATTACTCCGGAATTGCTCATTGGGTTACAGGAGCTTGGCAAGCTAAGAACAAGTTTACACAAGCTTATGTTGCGTTTATGCGCCAACATCAAGATCTTTACAGTTTCGAAAAAGTAGCCGGTCACAGCGGAAATCGATTTAACGATTACGCAGACCGGCTGGCCAAAGAGGCCTTGGGAATTATGACAAATTGATTAGATAAAGAGCTGCATATCTGACTCTAAAGCATCTTTTAGGTATTCCTTAGCAGTTATGATCCGGACTTCCGGCAGCAACTCATCTTCTTTAAACCCCATAACATCCACGGAAAGTTTACAACCAAAAAAAGTTACCCCTTTTTTTCTGGCTCCATTGAGGAAATCGGTTAGTGTCGGGGTTTGGTCATCATCCATCATTTCCAGGAGCATTTGTTTTCCCAATCCTGCCATATTCATGCGGGAAAGCGGTAATTCTTCCGGTCCTTTGGGTGTAACGAAGCCGAACATTTTTTCAAAAGCTGTTTTATCTTCCAGCGATGATTTAGCAGGATCTCTTACTAAAAATAATCCCCAGAAGGCAAAAAACATACTTACATTAACTCCTAATTCTTTGGCGGTATTCGCCAGAATCAGGGCGGCTAGGGCTTTGTCATAATCACCGCTGAACATAAGAATATTCATCTTTTTTTCTTCCAACATGTACACCCCCTTAACTATCGTTTCACTAATGCTATTATAAGTAAAAATTCAAATAGTATAACTTAGGAGATGATCATTGTGGGGTGTCTGACGATTTGCTCCAGGGTTTGCAGGAGATTGTTAATCTCATTGAAATTATTATAAAGGCCAAAACTTATCCTTACGACACCGGGGCGGGAAGTACTCCTGCTCTTTTTGTAATACTCCATTTGTTTAGGGGAAATTGCCAATAATTTTTGGATGTAGGGTTGGGTACAGAAACAACCTGTCCGAACGGCAATACCTGCTTCCTGAGAAAGGATTGAAGCAACCCGCTCATGGTGCAGACCTTTGACATTGAAGGGGATAACGCCTATATGGGGTTCACCTGGGCTATATTGGGTATAGAGAGTAATCCCCGGAATGGATTTCAGTCCTGAGTAGGCATATTCTGCAAGTTGGTATTCGTAGTGATCAATTTTTCTCATATCCAGAGCGCACAACGTTTTTATCGCGGCGACAAGGGCGGCCACGCCCATGACATTTGGAGAGCCTGCCTCGTCCTTATGAGGAGGGTCGTTCCAGATAACCCAATCGTGGGTTACGATCTCGGCAGTTCCTCCTCCCACCATTTCCGAGACACCCTTTTGGAACGTTTCGCGCGGTCCGATTAAGACACCGCTGCCAAAGGGAGCATACATTTTGTGAGCGGAAAATGCCAGATAATCTATACGCTGAAGTGGATTTTGCGGTCTCATGTTGACAAGAGTATGAGGCACCATTTGAGCACCGTCAACTAGGATTTTAGCTCGATACTGATGAGCTAATTCGGCTATTTTATGTATCGGGTTGATATAGCCGGTTACGTTGGAAGCCCCTGTCACTGTGACTAATTTTACCTTGCCCTTATAGCGCATTAATTTATGTTCCAAATCTGTCAAGTTAAGTTTTCCCTGAGAGTTTACCTCAACATAATCTACCTGAAACTTGTTTCTCCAAGGCAAATCATTGGAGTGATGTTCCATCCATGTTGATAAGACGATACTTTTTTTATTATCTTCCCAGAGACGATAGGACAATTTATTAATGGCTTCCGTGGTATTTTTAACAAAAATCACGGTATCGTTGACAGGGTCAGCATTGACAAAATTGAGGACCTCTGATCTAGCTTCTTCGTAGAGCTGGGAAGAATACCGTGACTTATAGCCAGTCCCTCGATGAACAGAGGAATACATGGGCGCGAAGCGATTGATTTCCTCCATGACTGAAACAAAAGGCGGAGTTGAGGCCGCATTATCAAAGTTGATGCTTGTTGCCCATTCACCATTGCCTAAGGGAATTTTCATGTCTGTACCCATAACAAGATGCCTATAAATCGATTCTGATAGTTTATAGTTCATGCAATCATCTCTTTCGGCTGAAGTTTAGGTTCCTGTCAGCATTATATTATTGTTGGTGAGAAAGGTGACTGAAGAATAGAACTACATGATATTTTCCTCTCTGTATATACTAAGTTTGAAATTTACTTGCGAAAAGTTATGGAGGTAAACATGAAAAAATCGGGTGAAATCCAAAAACGACCTAAAGGCCTCGCAAGCGCCAAGTATGATTCTCGGAGTGCGGAATTTAAGCAGAATCAAAAGAAGGATAAGGAAATGAAAGAAAATTCTAATAGTGATCTCTAGAAATCAAGCCTCAGCCATTGGCTGGGGCTTGATTTCTAGAAAAGATCATATCATGATTGCAAATTAGGACAGATATCGATATATTTAAATGATAGGAACAAATGATAAAACTAGAAATGGTGTAAATGGAGGCTTCATAATGAAGAGCGTTACCGAGCGATTCTTAGAGTATGTTACATATGATACACAATCTGATGAAGATGCTTCAGTGATCACAACTCCCGGTCAGCAAGAATTAGCTAAAATTCTTGCTGGAGAATTAAAGGCCATGGGCTTGGACGATGCATCTGTGGACGAAAAGGGTTATGTTATGGCCCATTTGCCCGCAAATACGACAAGACAAATTCCTTCTTTGGGTTTTATTGCTCATTTGGATACTAGCCCGGATATGCCGGGGAAGGGTGTAAAACCACAGCTCATTGAAAATTATGAAGGCGGAGATATTATTCTCAATAGCGAGCAGAATATTATCCTTTCACCCCATGATTTTCCCGAACTCCGGAGCTACCGGGGGAAAAGCTTAATTACCACAGATGGTACGACGCTTTTGGGTGCAGATGATAAAGCAGGAATAGCGGAGATTATGACGGCCATTGATTATCTCCAGAGTCACCGTGAAATTATGCATGGAAAACTATGTTTTGCCTTTACCCCTAATGAGGAAGTCGGCAGGGGAGCAGATTATTTTGATGTTCGAAGGTTCGGGGCTGAATTCGCTTATACTATTGATGGAGGTTCTATTGGAGAATTAGAATACGAGAATTTTAATGCGGCAGGAGTGAAGATAAAGGTTAAAGGGAGAAATGTTCACCCGGGATCTGCCAAGGGCAAAATGATTAATGCCATTTTGCTTGCTCAAGAATTTATTCTGCAGCTGCCCAAAGACGAAACTCCAGCCAATACTGAAGGATATGAAGGATTCTATCATTTAACGGACTTCCAAGGTAACGTAGAAGAAACAACCCTTAAATATATAGTCCGTGACTTCGATTTAACTTCTTTCCAAAAAAGAAAAGAGAACTTACAGAGAATTACCAATGAGCTTAATGAGAAGCATGGAACGGGGACTTTTTCTCTAGAAATTAAGGATCAATACTTTAATATGAAAGAAAAGATAGAGCCTGTAAAGCATATCATTGAAAATGCGGAAAAGGCAATAAAGGAAGTAGGAGTTGTGCCGGATATCCGACCGATTCGAGGAGGAACGGATGGAGCCCGACTGTCATTTATGGGGCTGCCTACTCCCAATATTTTCACGGGAGGACATAATTTTCACGGGAAATTTGAATTTATTCCTACCTTTGCCATGGAGAAAGCAGTTGATGTTATTATAAAGATTGTGGAAATCTATTCGACAAAGGCCTAGGTCTTGTCAATTGTCCATGAATTTGTGGAGATAAAGATATTTATTACTCGGATGAGAACGTGTGTTCTGCGTATTCTGTCGAATACTTAAACTTGCGAAAGATTTAAGGGGTTGAATCTATTTGGCAAAAATTCAGTTAATAGCCACCGCCGCCTTTGGTCTGGAATCTGTTGTGGCTCGAGAGCTAAAGGCACTGGGTTACTTCGATCAAATTGTTGAAAATGGTAAGGTTATATTCGAATCAGATGAGTTGGGGATTTGCCGTTCAAACATTTGGCTGCGAAGTTCAGACCGGGTATTGTTAAAAATAGGATCTTTTAAGGCAATGACTTTCGAAGAGCTTTTTCAAGAAACTAAAAAATTGCCATGGGAAGAGTGGCTCCCTGAGGATGCTAACTTTCCCGTCCAGGGAAAATCCATTAAATCGAAACTATTCAGCGTTTCTGACTGTCAAGCCATTGTTAAAAAGGCAATCGTTGAAAGGCTGAAGGAAAAATATGGCCGAAGTTGGTTCGAAGAAACCGGGCCCCGTTATCAAATAGAGGTTGCCCTATTAAACAATCAAGCAACTTTGACTATAGACACTTCCGGGCCGGGTTTGCACAAACGGGGTTACCGCAAACTTGCGGGACAGGCTCCCCTAAAAGAAACATTAGCAGCCGCTATGGTTCAATTAAGCCATTGGCATAAAGAGCGGGCATTATTAGACCCTTTCTGTGGGACTGGAACAATTCCTATAGAAGCTGCTATGATTGCACTTAATCGGGCACCCGGTCTTAAACGCAGCTTCGCGGCTGAAAAGTGGCAGAACATTCCTAAGTCGTTTTGGCAGGAGGCTTTTCAAGAGGCCCTTGATTTGCAAGAACACAGTACGGATCTGCATGTCTATGGTTCAGATATTGACGGTAAGGCCTTAGCTCTGGCGAGGACACATGCTCAAGAGGCAGGTGTCAGCGACATCATTCATTTCCAGCGTTTGCCTGTGGCTGAAGTCAGATCAAGGTTCAACTATGGACATATGATTGCCAATCCCCCTTATGGAGAACGTTTAGGCGAAAAGGACGAAATTGAACAACTCTATCTTGACTTGGGTGAAACATTTAAACGCTTGGAGAATTGGTCTCTTCACTTCATTACCAATCACCAATCTCCTGAACGTTTAATTGGCCGGCGTTGGGATAAAAGCAGGAAATTATATAACGGACGATTAGAGTGCCATTACTATCAATTTTTCGGACCTCGGCCGCCGAAAGAAAATTAGTCGAGTGCGGCTTAAAAACAAGAAGAGTAGTGTAAAAACTTAACTCGAAAAACATAAAGCTGGTTCAAATAGCAAAGGCGTTATCCTTTCACTATTATGAGCCGTCCCTGTCAAACAGACAGTGAGCAGAGCAATTATAGTGGAATGACAACGCCTTTTTTAACGATTAGTTATGCCAAATGGCACACAACAAGTTTTGGTACAGCCTCATCCTGCAGTGATTGGTTATTTTCAGAGGTTTACGGCCAATGTCTATTGGACACGAACGGGTGGTTCTCCTTTTAATGTTTGAATATCTCTCAAGGCTCGTTGAACTTCTTCATCGAGGCCTTCAATAGCAATTACAACGGCACCTTCCGAGCCATCGACTCCACCGGCAGCAATACAACGGGCTTCTACATCATATAATGTTTCCAGTGCTGTCAGCTCTGTGACAGGGGTTGCTCCCAACATGGGAACGAGCCCTACCTTATGTCCCAAGGATTCATCAACCGATGATTTAGTCATGAATTCTACTGCCTGACGAACATCTGGAACCATTTTTTCAAGGCCGATAGGTACGATTAACTTAACCCCGCGGGCATAAAGGATTCCTTGGGCTGCACCTATGGTTCCCCCTGCAGAATCTGAAACCATCACTGCAGCTAAGCTTGTGTGATCTATGGCATTTCCTCCTTTGATAAAAACATCGTCGGATTTTAGCTTTGGCAGATAGTCCTTCCAGGGAGTCTCTATGGCTTTTCCTTCGACAATTACATAGGGAGCTGTTTTCTTTGTCGAGCGGCTAACCCCTAATTCCCCTTGAGTAACGATCCCCATGGTGTAGCTTGTCTTGTCTTCGATGGATATGTTCAATAATTCCTCGGCCACAAAAGCGTTGGTTGTTCCTCCGGCAACAATAATGGCATGTTTGTCTAAAGCATTTTGCACACAGGGCAATCCTTTAACGCCTTTCGCGATGAGACGTTTTGATTCACAGGTGGTTAAGGTAATGAGGGCCTTCATAAATAATTCCTCCTTGAAGTGTTTTTAATCTAATTATGTAATTATGTTAAACGAAAAAAATAATTAATAAAAGATATAATTATGATTTTTTGCTTGTATACTAAGAAATAGTTCATGAAATGCAAAAATAAAATGGTTAACTTATTATAATTATGAAATATCTGACCATTAAGCCTATTTCGAATTAAAAATTAGTTATGTGCATCACTAAGATACAATTATATAATGAAATGGTAGGATAAGAAATGATAATTTTACAAGCAATAATAACTCAAATACACTTAAACGTGATAATAATAACAAAGGAGGTTGACAGTTTTGTTCCTTAGTTTAATTGGTTACGCGGCCATACTCCTTTTTCTTGGTCTATCCGCTTATAAGGCCTATCAGTTCTCAAAATTACCATTACATGGACGAATGGAACTATACCCGGTACCAAAAGAAAAAGGCTTTGAGCACGGAGGTTCTTTCTATGAGGAGATTTCCTGGTGGACTAAACCCCGGGAAGTTTCGCATGTTCGGGAAATTGTCGAGATGTTTAAGGAAATTGTTTTCATTAAAACGTTGTTTGATAACCAGCGTCCATTCTGGTGGCTTTCTTATGCCTTGCATTTAGGCATCTATTTTATTGTTGTTTGGTCATTATTATTAGTTGCCGGGGCAATTTCTATGCTTAACGGAATTGTAATCGCTGCAAACAGCACGAACCTCTGGGGACTTTTGGTATTTTATTTAACCTATATTACTGGGATTATTGGACTTGTATTAGCAGCGCTGGGATCCGGGTTATTAGTTCTTCGTCGTATGTTTGACAATACTCTGAAAAAGTATACGACACCACAAGAGTACTTTAATCTTTTGCTGATTTTTGCTGCAGTAGTAACCGGAATCTTGACCTGGAGCAGCGATTTTTCATTTAATACTGCTCGAGAAGTTACAGCGGGCATCATTACCTTTACACCTTTTGCTGCCAGTGGTCTCTTAGTTTTACACGTTATTTTAGTCGGAATTATGCTTATATATATCCCTGTAAGCAAGATGAGTCACTATGTAGGAAAGTACTTTACTTTCCATACTGTTCTCTGGGACAACAGCCCTAATCTTAGAGGAAGCGCTATTGAGGAAAAAGTGAAGGCGGCAACGTCTTATCGCCCAACGCATACGTGGTCTGCCCCGCATATTCAGGCCCCGAAGAAATAGCATTACATTCCTAAGTGAACTTTTTGGAAAGAGGAGAGCTAAATGTTAGATCAAAAAGATTTACGCCCGAAAGATTTGGGACGTCCGGATGAACAGTTGATTAAACTCGAAACTTATAATCTTATGCCATTATTGCCTCCCTATGACAAACCGGGTATGCAGCCGCCCTTTACGGAACCTAAACCGGCTTGGAGAGAAAAATATTGTGCTTCTTTAGATGGCTTTATCGGACTAGATACTCTTACTCGTCCTCAAACAAAAGAGGAAGAGGATGAATTCGTCCGGAAGTTTATAAGTGGCTTAGAGAAAATTTTTACAGATGCCAATAATGGGATATTAGAACCGCTCTTATTGTCTTTTGAATATTGCGCTAAATGCAACACATGCTCAGAAGCTTGTCATATCTATAAAGCTGCCGGGGACAACGAGCTTTATCGTCCGATTTTCCGGTCAGAAGTTCTTCGTAAAATTTTTAAAAAGTATTTTACCAAGAGCGGAAAGCTCCTTGGCGGTTTTGTTGGGGCTGACATCGATGTCAATTGGGAAACAATAGCACGTTTGGGCGAGTTGGCTTACCGTTGTAATCTCGACCGGCGTTGTGCTCAGACTTGCCCCTTGGGCTTAGATAATTCGATCCTCTCAAAAGAAATCCGTAAGATCTTCAGCCAAGAATTGGGGATTGCACCGACACCTCTGCATAATAAAGGAACGATGCTGCAACTTAAGACGGGTTCTTCCACAGGGTTAACAAAACCGGCTTTCTTGGATACTTTAGAGTTTCTGGAAGAAGATACTGAAGAGAAATATGGTATTAAACTAAAGTTCCCAGTTGATAAAAAAGGTGCGGACATTCTCGTTTTGCATAATGCCGGAGAATTTATTGCCTGGCCGGAAAATCCGGTTGCCTTTGCGATTTTGATGAATGAGGCAGGCTTGAATTGGACACTCAGCAGCGAAATGATGGGGTATGACAGCGTCAATTATGGTCTGTGGTACGATGACTATCAAGCTAAGCAAATTGCTTTGAGTCAAATGAAGGCTGCTAAAGCCCTTGGTGTTAATCGTATTATTGTCGGCGAGTGCGGTCATGCTCATAAAGCATCCATTGTTGCCGGCGACCGTATGGCATATGGCGATGCTAAAGTTAATGTAGAAAGCTGTTTGCCGCTTCTTTGGGATTTAGTGCAGAGCAAGACCTTGAAATTTGATCCCAGCCGAAATAACTTCCCAGTAACCCTTCATGATCCCTGTAACGTTGTCCGCCAAATGGGCATTGTTGAGCCTCAAAGAAATGTCTTGAGGGAAATTTGTCCGCAGTTTAGAGAAATGACACCCCATGGTGTTGATAACTATTGCTGCGGCGGAGGCAGCGGCTTCGCTATTATGAATTCTCAAAATTTCCCGCAATTCAGAGACAATGTGGCTTCCCGCATGAAGTTCAACCAAATTCTTGGGGCTTTCCAGGGAAAAATGGAAGATACCTCTCTGGTTAAGTATATATGTGCTCCATGTTCTAACTGTAAGGGAGCTATGCGGGCAATTTTAGAGCATTTTGAGGCTACTGAAAAGTTTAACCTGCAGTACGGCGGTCTCGTAGAACTTATGGTTAATGCTTTAGTGAGCATGAAAAAGCCCTTCTTCGAATTCTTAGAATAGTTGTCGGAATACGATTAGTTTATGGACCATTTCAATGATTTGAAATGGTCCATAGTTAGAATTGAATTGCAAGCAAATAGGAAAAATTGATTAGGACGGAACAGGTTAAGGCAATAGAATTATCAAAAAATCAAGTCTCTTGCTGATCATATGGTCTGACTATTAGACTGGTTTTTCTTAATTTAAGGAACATTCGTTCTTTTATGTTTGTTTTGTAATGACTTAAATTCTTTATTAAAATTAAAAATGTTGTATGAAAAATCCCCTATGCTTCTTGTATTTAACACCCGGTTGTCGCCAGCTGACGTACTTTTAATATAGATGTAATTAACAGTTGGTACCACGCTTAAACTAGTAATATTATAATTAGTTTTGCGTATTGTACAATCGTAATTATATATTGTACGTATAGAATACAAGGTGTTAAATTAAGAATATGAACTAGTGTTAATTTACACAAGAAGATTTTCTCCAATTTTTCACAATGTTCATTTATTTGCTACTTCTCTTTTAAAGTTAAGGAGGTGTAATTAGTGTTTATCGTATCAATTGACGAGGATCAGTGCTCTGGCTGCAACTCATGTACTGAAGGGTGCCCAGCTCACCTGCTTGGCTTTAACGATGACAAAGCACAAGTAGTCGGCGACGAATCAGAATGCATGGGTTGCGAGAGCTGCATTTCTGTATGTCCGACGGGTGCTATCACAATTACCGAAATGTAAGAACCTGATAAACTAAAAGACGGAGGGTGTGCAATGACGGAAAAGAAAACGCCGCTACTGGACGAGTTAGAAAAAGGAAAATGGCCCAGTTTTGTGACGGAAATGAAACGCGCTGCAGTTAAAACTGAATCTGCCAGCGAGTTGCTCCAAGTCTTGGAGAGATCCTATGTAGAGCACAGAGGACACTGGAAACATGGTGGAATTGTAGGAGTAAGAGGTTACGGCGGTGGTGTTATCGGCCGTTATGTTGATGAGCCGGAAACCTATCCGAATGTTGCTGAATTCCACACAGTCCGCATCAACCAACCATCAGGCTTTTTCTACAACACGAAAACACTTCGTACAATTTGTGATATTTGGGAGAAATATGGCAGTGGCTTAACCAACATGCATGGTTCCACTGGAGACGTCATCTTACTCGGCTGCAAAACTGAAGATATCCAAACAATCTTTGATGAGTATAGCGAAGCTGGATTTGACTTGGGTGGTTCAGGTTCCTGCCTGAGAACCACTAACTGTTGTGTAGGACCTGGCCGCTGTGAGTATGCATGTTATGATACTCTTGAAGCCTGCTACAACATTACGAATGAATTCATGGATGAGCTTCACCGCCCAATGTGGCCATATAAGAGCAAAATTAAGTTCTCAGGCTGCGCTAATGACTGCACAGGTGCAATTGCCCGTGCCGATATCTCCGTAATTGGAACCTGGCGTGATTCTCTCCAATTCAATCAAGCTGCTGTCAAAGAATATGCAGCTAAGAACTTTGATATTCAAGGTCAGGTTTGTGATAAATGCCCAACTAAATGCCTGACTTATAATAGTGAAAAACAAGAACTTTCTGTTGTTGCTGAAGATTGCACACGTTGTCATCACTGCATCAACATGATGCCGAAAGCAATCAAAGCCGGTAAGGAAAAAGGTGCTACCATTCTGATCGGCGGTAAGTCAACAATCGTTCAATCCGCATTTATGTCTTCAGTCGTTGTACCTTTCATAAAAATGGAAGCTGAAAATGATTATGAAGAATTCAAGGATCTGGTTCGCCGCGTATGGGATTGGTGGGATGAAAACGGTAAGTCTCGTGAGCGTCTCGGTGAATTAATCTATCGCGTTGGAATGGGCAAATTCCTTCGTGAATGTGAAATTCCTGCAGTACCGCAACAAGTCTTCCGTCCGCGTGCTAACCCGTATGTATTCTGGCAACAAGATGACCTCGACAGGTCTGGAACTGCTCTTGATGGTTCGAAACTCTAATAAAAATAAGTAGCTTACGAGAGGTGGATAATCATGGCAAAGTTAGACCAAGGACCTCCTAATTATAAAGAGATGCTTCCCCAAGTAATCTTAGAAAACTACGGCAAATGGCAATATCATGAGATCCCACAGCCGGGTGTACTCAAACACGTTGCAGAGAGCGGCGCTGCTCTTTACAGTGTGCGTGTTGGTTCTCCGCGTTTGGTGAGTATCGATTTCATTCGTGATATTTGTAATCTTGCTGACCAATACTGCGATGGACATCTTCGTTTTACAACACGTAACAATGTTGAATTCTTAGTGTCTGATGAGGCAAAACTTAAGTCTTTGCTTGAGACTTTAAATGCTCAAGGATATGCAGTTGGTGGTACAGGAGCTTCCATCAGTAACATCATTCATACTCAAGGTTGGGTACACTGCCATACACCTGCAACGGATGCTTCCGGCGTAGTTAAAGCAGTTATGGATGACTTATACGAGTATTTCGATTCCATGAAACTTCCTGCTAAATTAAAAATGGGCTTAGCTTGCTGCTTAAACATGTGTGGATCTACACACTGCAGTGATATTGGAATTGTTGGTGTACACCGTACGCCTCCTCGTATTGACCATGAAAAGCTTCGTAAAACAACCGAAATTCCGTCACTCGTCGCCAGTTGCCCAACTGGTGCGATTCGTCCAGATCCGAAGAATAAGAGCGTTATCGTTAATGAAGATAAATGCATGTATTGCGGTAACTGCTATACTATGTCTCCTGCTATGGAAATCTATGATCCGAGAAATGACGGTATTGCCATCCTCATCGGTGGTAAAGTTTCTAATGCCCGTACGGCACCGAGCTTTTCTCGCATGGTAATTCCGTTCCTGCCTAACAATCCGCCGCGTTGGCCAGAAGTTACTGAAGCTATTCGCAGTATCATCGAGCTTTGGATTGCGAATGCAAACAAAGGTGAACGTCTGGGTGAATGGATTGAGCGTATTGGTTGGGAGAAATTCTTCAGCTTAAGCGGACTTCCTTTCTCGGAAATGCTCATTGATGATTACATCTTTGCGCGTGATACGTTCCGTACAGCAGCAGGATTTAAATTCTAATAAAATTTAAGGGGGTACTGACCAATGGGAAGAGGACCTGCGAACCCCGAAATCAAAGCTAAAGTTCTAGAGTACTTGGCAAAGGTTGACAAAGCTAAAAGTAGAGACGTTGCAGTAGCCATCGGTGAGAAAAAGAGCGATGTAGATGACGCTGTAAAAGAACTTACTGCAGAAGACCTTGTTGAATATCTCTATATTACTACGACCTTTATTTGCTTAAAAGGTAAGGTAAAAACACCAAATTCATAATGATTGATCGACAAGATCTTATCGTTAGAATATCAGATTAGTCCGTTGACCATCCTGCCTCTTGATCCTGTTTCTGCTGATTATTCGATCAAGCATACTCGGGAACGAGGGGCGGGTGGTCAATTTTCTTCTTACTTCGCAAGCCTTGAATCATTGTTCCAAGAAAGGTGTGGATGATGTTGACATTGTCAGAAGGTTCTTCCTTAAAAATTAAAGAAAACAGCTATAACGTCCCACGCTTAGTTATTGGAGCGCCTCAAGGGAGAAGTGGTAAGACCACCTTCACTTTAGGCTTGTTGAGAGCTCTGTCCAGTCAGGGTATAAAAGTTCAGCCATTTAAGAAAGGTCCGGATTACATTGATACCAACTGGCATACTGTTGCCGCTGGGACTGTAAGCCGGAATTTAGATGCCTATTTTATGACCCAGCAAGAACTATGTGAGTCAGTTTTTTGTCATACTCGTGATAAGAATGTTGCTGTCATCGAAGGTGCAATGGGTTTATATGATGGGTCTGATCTGAAAGGAAGCAGTTCAACGGCAGAGATTGCTAAGATAACTCGGACCCCAGTTCTTTTAGTTGTAGACGCCACTCGTATGACCCGAAGTATTGCTGCAATGGTCATGGGGTATCAGCATTTTGATCCTGATGTTCAAATCCTTGGTGTTGTTCTAAACAAAGTTGCCAGAAACCGCCATGAGAAAGTTGCTCGTGAATCCATTGAAGAATTTTGTAAGGTCCCAGTGGTTGGGGCAATACCTAAGGATCTTAATTTAACCATTCCTGATCGGCACCTTGGCTTAATTACCAGCGGAGAGATCCATGAAACAAATCAATTATTGGACTACTTTGCTGAAATTATCATAAAACACGTCGATCTTGATCTTGTTCTGAAATTAGCTCAAAGTGCACCGGAAATCCCGAATATATCAGATTATTTTAAAGTTAATCAAAGCGAGGTTCCTAAAGTTAGAAGTAATGCACCTAAAATTGGTATTATTCGAGATGCTGCTTTTAGTTTTTATTATCCGGAAAATATTGAGGCCTTGCAGCGTCAAGGTGCTGAACTTGTCACAATAAAGGCACTCTCTGATGATAAGCTGCCAAGTGATCTGGATGCCCTATATATTGGAGGAGGCTTCCCTGAAGTTTTCGCAGCAGAACTTGAAAAAAATCAATCAATCAGGGAAGAGATTAAGGGCTGCGCCGAAAAGGGACTCCCTATTTATGCCGAATGCGGTGGATTAATGTATTTAGGCCGTACCATACGAACCTCAGATCAATGTTATAATATGGTGGGATTACTCCCTTTTGACACACAAATGGAACGAAAACCTCAAGGCCATGGATATACACTAATGAAGGTAAGCCAAGCGCAACCTTGGTTTGATCAAGATACGGAAGTTAAGGGACATGAATTCCACAATTCTCGAATTATTAACTTGCCGTCTGAGATAGAATTTGGTTTTCAAGTTAAACGTGGACATGGAATTGACGGGCAAAGTGATGGGATTTGTTATAAGAATGTATTTGCTTCTTATAATCACCTTCACGCCATAGGCTGTCCGGCGTGGGCTGAGCGTATGGTTGAACTTGCCTTGCTATATAAACAAAAGAAATGGCTATCTATTGAAAAGGTAGCAGGTCAGAATTAATTTATAATCGGTCCTTTAATACTCCTTTAATGTGCGAGTCCGATTCTAAGACTAACCAATTAGCTGCTCATAAGAAATGATTAATTCATTTTTTTCAGAACTACCTTGATTGATTAAATTAGATTTATTATATAACTCCGCAAGCAATGAAATGCGGAGTTCTTAAATTTTCAAGATTATATTACGAAAAGAAGGTTGGCTCGTCTGGAATAATCTTTCTGCTAATGGTATTATAAAGATATACGATACCAAACTGATTAAATTTATGAATAACCCTAATTAAAACCTTAGCAAGACTATTTATGGATATAAATCTAGGAGGGAGACATACCATCATGGAACAACACTTTCTTGTTTTTAAAGAAGTGGCGGAAACTAAAAATATTACGCTCTCTGCGAAGAAACTCCATATGAGCCAATCTAGTATAAGTTTGCAGATCCAAAACCTGGAGAATCAATATGGCGCTCGTTTTTTTGATCGGACCAATAAAGGGGTAACCTTAACAAAAGAGGGGGAAATTTTTTATACTCATGTACGCAGTGTTCTGGATATCCTTATGAATGCTAAGGAACAGATCAGTGCCTTGTCAAAAGGTCGCAGGGGCTTAATTTATTTGGGTGCAACGCTGACAATAGGTGAATATATTCTTCCTAATATTCTGGCATATTTATATAGAAATCATCCGGATGTGGATTTTAAAGTTAAAATTGCCAATACCGATTCTATATCGCAAGATGTTCTGGAGAAGAAAATTCATATCGGCTTAATTGAGGGCCCAGTCCCACGTCATAAAGATCTTAATGTTGAGAAATTTTGGGAAGACGAATTAGTGGTTGTCCTACCGTATTTTCATCCCTGGGCATCCAGAGAAAGTATAACCTTAGCTGAATTGCCTCACGAACGCTTAGTTACTCGTGAAGATGGTTCCGGGACGAGAAAGGTTATGGAGATGGCCCTTAAGGAGCGAGGACTTGAACCTGAGCAATTAAATATCAGTATGGAGTTGGGAAGTACTCAGGCAATCAAAGAAGTTGTGGCAGCAGGGTTAGGAATAACGATTATTTCCTCACTTACTGTACGGCGAGAATGTGATCAAAAAATCTTTAAATCGTTAAAGATTCAGGATGCTCCGGTTTATAGGCCTCTTAGCATCCTGACCAATGCTCAGCCAAATGCCCAGTCTGCTCAAAGTAAAGACGAGCGCTTATTAATTGATTTACTTCATGATCATAGATTGCTGTCCAATATTTTAAGTAAAGACTATAATGAATTGGATAGTATCGAATAAGTTTTTGTTATCGATCTATGATACGAGTTTGAAGAACGAGGGAATAATATGAAACAGGACTGCCGTATAGGTTTGGTTCAGATGGAATCTCATATTGGAGAAAGAGAAGCTAATTTCATGAGAATCACTCATCTTGCACAAGTGGCCTGTAAGGAGAAGATTTCCTTTTTGTGTTTTCCCGAATGTGCTTTAGATGGATATTCACCACGTGATGCTGCTGAAATAGGGGAACCATTTACTTCTTCTGCAATGAAGCGTTTGAGAGAGTGTGCCGAAGATCTTGGAATTACGTTACTTGTTGGACTTGTCGAGCACGACAGAAAGGTTGCAAAGCCGTATATTTCTCAAGCTGTATTGTCTCCTGGAATAGAGGATATGGTGTACAGAAAAGTGCATTTAGGAAGAAGTGAGTTGGATTATTTTACGCCAGGTGATCAATTTCCTGTGTTCAATGCTCATGGAACAACATTTGCTGTTGGAATATGCTGGGACTGGCATTTTCCGGAAATGGCAGCTATCTATTCTTTAAAAGGTGCGGAACTTATTTTTGCCCCTCATGCCTCTCCTGTGGTAGCAGGTGATCGTAGAGAAATTTGGTTAAGATATCTGGGAGCAAGAGCTTACGATAATTCGGTCTATCTGGGAGCTTGTAACCTTATTGGGAGTGACGGAAAATCGAAAGAGTTCAGCGGCGGAACTTTGACCATTGGCCCTAAAGGGGAAGTAATAACTCAATCCGAAATTTCCGGAGAAGGAGTTTTCTGGGCTGATTTATCTGCTGAGCGAATTAACAAGATTCGTCAATTTGATCGCACTTCAATGAGGGACAGTTTCTTTCTCGCAGACAGGCGTAAGGAGCTCTACCGCGAGTTAATTGAACTTGATGTTCAAAGACCGAGTCGGTAATTTATTCACTGATGGTCAAGCTTTCTATCCAATATTCGCTCCAAGTTATCGACAATGATGGTTTATTATAAATATGTTAACCCATTAAAAAACCTTTCTAAGATAATTATCTTAGAAAGGTTTTTTTACTATCAGATCTTCATGCCCCTTAGCAGTATTACTGATAAATGGGGAATTAAGGCATTATTACGCGCCGGAACTACCAACTGCTGCGAGAACGTTGCTGGTAGCAATCCCGGCAATATACGGGTTTGTCGCCGGATGGCTGAAATGGAACCGTTGTTTCTTTTCCACAGGTTGCACAAATTGCAGAGAACATTTCCCTAGGTTGTCTGGAAAACCCATTGCCGTTTTTCCTGGTTTGGGCTTTTCTGGCGGCTCGGCATTCCGGACAACGGCCAGGCTCGTTTGTAAATCCTTTCTCAGCGTAGAACTCTTGCTCAGAAGCGGTAAATTCGAAATCCCGACCACATTCTTTACAAGTTAAGATTTTGTCGTTAAACATAAAAAAACCTCCGAATTATTATTACCCGCAACATGGGAAGTTCAGAAAGTTCTTCCCATAGCCTGAGGCATTCGAGAAGGTCTGTGCAAATTCCACAAGTTCTTCGAGCAATTTTATTATAGTCAAAGAATTATTAATAGTCAATTAGCAACAACCAAAAATAAAAAAATTTATCAATATTTGGATATTAACACTCGGGGATATTTATTGAAAAATATCCCAAATATAATATAGTGACATAAATTATTAGACTTAAATTAATTATTAGATTTAATTTAATTATTAGACTTAAAGTTAACTAAATAGCATAATATTTAGCCTATTAACGTTATCGGGTAGGAGGGATGAAGTGGAAGAGTGCCACTGCGAGATTATACCAGAGCGTATTTTAGGGTTACAAAGATTGGAGGATTTATTTAATTTAAAGGGATACCTAATTTGTCAGTCCACGGGAGATAAGATTTATGATTTTGATCAAGTCGTTGCTGTTTTCATTCCCATAAGTCCAACTATGGAGCAGGTTATGGCTGTTCATACAGATCATGCTCGGGACTTTTTACAAAGAAACCTTTCGTTTCTCTTTCCATAAACAATTAGGGATTTCGAACAATGCTTTAATACTCAATGATTATTCGTGGCGCTCATAAAATTGGGCAAAGACATTTTTTATTGCTAAATGGTCTTTAACTCCCCCAAGTTCCCGTATAGAATGCATGGCCAAGATTGGGTTTCCAATATCCACAGACCGAAGATTAAGATGGGTGTTTATGATGGGGCCAATGGTTGAACCTCCCCGCTCATCAGATCGATTAACAAATTTTTGGACAGGAATACCTATACTCCGGCAGAGGGAGGAAAAAATAGCTGCCGACTCAGCGTCCGTAGTGTAGCTCTGATTAGCGCTGTATTTTATGACCGGGCCTTTATTGAGAAGAGGATGGTGGCTTGGGTCATGTTTTTCCCCTGCATTGGGATGAAGGGCGTGAGCCATATCTGCGGATATAAAAAATGATTGAGCTAAGGCTCGGAAATAGTCTTCCCGGCCTTTTTTCTGGGCGATTAGAATTCGCTCAAGAACATGAGATAAAAGAGGTGAATTTGCACCTTGTTTTGATGTGCTGCCGCATTCCTCATTATCGAAACAGGCTAAAACTTGAGTTGCTAAGGCTGGTTTAGCGTTAAGTAAGGCCGAAGTGCCGGCATGGACCATTGCTAAATCGTCCAATCGCCCGCAGGAAATATATTCCTGCTGCAAACCTACAAAGCACCCGGGTTGTTTATCATAAAGGAAAAGGTCAAAATCTAAAATATCTTTCTGGAGACATTGGAAATGATCTGCCAAATGTTCAATAAGTGCTCCTTCTTTTTGCAAATTCTCTTGGATTTGAGATAACAAAGGAAGAAGGTCTTTTTGTCTGTTTAATTCAACACCTTCGTTTACTTTTTTATTCAAATGGATGGCTATATTAGGAATAATGAGCAAAGGGTCTTCACTGCAGTATAATTTAATTTGAGGGGAAAATGCTGAAGGTCCCCGTAAGATGACTCGACCGGCTAAAGAAAGAGGACGATCTAACCAGGTATTAAGAATCGGACCTCCATAGGTTTCAACATTAAGTTTTATATATCCTTCAGTTGACATTTCGGGTAATGGTTTAATTCGAAACGTCGGACTATCTGTGTGTGTTCCAATTAAGTGAAAACCATCGTCCTCCGGTTCTCCCGAACCAATTATAAAGGCTATGATTGCCGAGTTGTTTTGAGTGACAAAATATTTTCCGCCAGGGATGAGTGACCACTTTTCCGAGAGATTTAAGCTTTGGAAGCCGGATGGCAATAATAATTTTTTTATACTTTCTACGGTATGAAAAGAAGAGGGGCTTTCCTCAACGAACTTTAGAAGTTCGCTGGCAAATTGAACCTCTTCCTCTGTAATTATCGATCTTAGCATGGTGAGGACCGCCTTTCTATGCTGAAATAGTTGCTATTTTGCGAAACAAATATTACCATTAACTATAATATCAGCTTATTCACCGAAATCAATTTATTAAAGAATAATTAGTTAAGTTTTACGCTGAAACAAGATGCGGTTAGAGTAAGATAAGTAAAGGCGAGTTTTGAATTATGGAATCTCTAAAAATAATTACCTTAGCAAAGATTCAATTGTCTGAAATGGTGGAAATCTGGAATCGCTGTTGGCAAGGATACTACTATGATATGACTTATAGTTATGAACAGATGAAATTTTGGCTGGGTTTAGGTAAGGTTGACCTGGCAAATTCTATTGCTCTTTATTCACATGATCATGTTGTAGGGTTTTCTTTATTAGCTGTCGATAATTTTGAAGGTTGGATTGCAGGAACTTGTATTGAGCCTCAATACAGGGGTAGGGGGCTTTTTGAACCGTTAATGGAGTCCCAGATAAAACGAGCTGAAAGTATTGGTTTGAAAAGATTATATTTGGAAGTTATGGTCCAAAATCCTGCTCAAAAGGTTTATGGTTCTGTTGGCTTTAAGAAACTACGTCAACTTCACATCTACCGAACTGCTTCCGGAATCACTGTTCCGTCAAAACCATCCACGATCATGCCTTTTAAGCAACTATTAATGTCTGAGTATTTTGAGAACCGCCGGCAGGCATCTATTAATCCTGCTTGGCAGCGTCGGCAAAACTATTTAGAACGCTATGGGAATGCCAAGGCTTTTATTAATTCTTCCGGTACCGCAGGGATTCTGATTGTAAGACAGAAGAATGCGCCAATACTCGATGTATGGAGTTCTAATAATACGGGTGCTGAGGAAATAATCTCAACGATTTTAACAACTCTGAAGAAGGGATTTTCCCTTCTTAATCAACCGGAAGATTATATCGTTGCTTATCTTCACCAGAATGGGATCCCCTCTCACGCCCAACAGTATGAAATGTGCATGGAACTGGCATAATTCTCTTCCTCAATCATATAATGATAGAGTCCGGTCATTTAATGAAAATTTTGGGTTGTTTTCAATTAATTACTTTGATGTATTTCTTGCAAATTACTTGAAATGGCGTAAAAACAGCGCTATAATTAAAAAACATTAAATATTCAATCAATTGTTAAGAAAGGAGATTTTTATGACGAAAAAAGAGCAGCTAATGATCAACGCAATCTTGGAATCTATCGGTCTTGAATCAATTAAGACCGATCAAACTGAGAGACCTCTTCATCAAAAAGGATAAGCAGTTACGAAAGGGAGCGGTGTTTTGGCCCGAATTCGAATCCTTAATTGTAACCTCGAAGAGAATGCATTCTTGAAAACCAGAAATTGAAAGCGAGTTTCTTATATAATAACTATATAAGATGCTCGCTTTTGCATTCAGGGAATAAAATGATGTGTTTTTGATCAATTGAGTTGAACATTGATGAGTTAAGTTGTTCTGCCTATTGGGTGTGTGTTATACTCACTTGAAAAGATATTACGCAAGCAAAGAGAATTGAAGGAGGAATTTTAGAGTATGAGTTTCCAGGATCAATATCAAATATGGTCAGAAAATTCCTATTTTGATGAGGAAACACGTCAGGAATTAAGGCAACTCACCGATCAACACGAAATTGAGGATCGTTTTTATAAGGATTTAGAATTTGGAACAGGTGGTTTAAGGGGAATTATGGCCGCCGGTACGAATCGAATGAACAAGTATGTCATTCGCAAAGTTACCCAAGGATTAGCGGAATATATTTGCGATCATGGCAGCGAGGGGATGAACCGTGGAGTTGCTATTGCCTATGATTCTCGAAGGTTCTCTGCAGAGTTTGCTCTCGAAGCTGCTTTGATTCTTGCCAAAAATGGAATTAAAGTCTATCTGTTTGATGCTTTGCGGCCTACACCAGAGCTTTCCTTTGCGGTTAGAGAACTTCACACTCTGGCGGGAATCGTTGTCACGGCAAGTCACAATCCAAAGGCTTATAATGGGTATAAAGTTTATTGGGAAGATGGGGGACAGGTTCCCCCTGCCAAGGCGGATGAAATTCTTGCACGAATCGAAGCTCGAGAAAGTTGGCTGGGCATCGAACCAATGCCTGCTGCCGAGGCGATAGGAAAAGGTCTTCTTCTGATGATCGGAGAAGAACTTGATAATGTTTACCTCTCGAGGGTAAAAGAATTGGCACTTCATACACAGCTTGATGCACGGTATGGCAAAGATCTTTCGATTGTATATACTCCTTTTCATGGCGCAGGGAATAAACTTGTCCGCGGAGCCTTGGCTGAGATGGGTTTCAGTTCTGTGACCGTAGTTAAAGAGCAAGAACTTCCGGATCCCGATTTCACCACGATTCCTTATCCCAACCCGGAAATACCATCTACCTTTGATTTGGCCCGTGAATATGGACAGAAGGTTAATGCCGAGTTGCTTATAGCGACAGATCCTGATTCTGATCGTCTGGGTGTTGTATTGAAGGACAAAAGTGGGGAATATATTCAGCTTACGGGCAATCAGATTGGAGTATTGTTAACCTATTATGTCCTTTCGCAGAAAAAAGATTTAGGAATTCTCCCCGAAAATGCAGCAATCATTAAAACAATAGCTTCCACTGATCTGGCTGATGATGTTGCCCGTTATTTTCAGGTTAAAGTTGAGAATGTCTTGACTGGCTTCAAATTCATCGCTGAAAAGGAAAAAGAGATGGAAGATGGCGGCTGGGGTAAATTTCAATTTGGCTTTGAAGAAAGTTATGGTTATCTTGCGGGAGATTTCGTCCGCGATAAAGATGGAGTCATCGCTTCAGTTCTCATGGCGGAAGCGGCGCTTTATTATAAAAATGTTGAACATCGCAGTTTATTTGAGGTATTGGAAAGTATTTATCAAGAGTTAGGTTATTATCTTGATTCCCAAGAATCCTTGACTTTAGAAGGACATCAAGGGCACGACGAAATTCTTCGGATTATGGATTCCCTGCGAAAGGTGGAACTACGTGAACTTTGTGGTATTCAGATCGTTAAAATTGATGATTATGAACAACGTATTGGTAAAAATCTCATAACCGGTGAGTCCTATCCGCTATTATTACCGCGGTCTAACGTTTTGAGGTTTTCTTTTGTCGGAGGCGGCTTCGTTATGGTTCGCCCCTCAGGAACAGAGCCCAAAATAAAGTTTTATTTTTCGATAAAAGCAGATTCTAAGCCAGTAGCTGAGGAGGTTCTCGGAAGAGTTAAGGAAGAGGTAATGAACCGCATTTCCTTGATACGAGCTCAATAGAATTTATGAATTCAGGAGGAGAGTGTAGCTCTATCATATAGGGTTAAAGACTCTCCTTCTTTGGTAAAGGATTTCAACCGTTAAGTGTCGAATTCTCTTAGCAAATAATTTCGCAGCCCGGGATTAGACATAAGGGAGAATTCCTGATGATAAATAACGATGTTTGGTTTGCCGTTGTCAACCCTCAGTCAGCAAATGGCTGCACAAGAAAGCGGTGGCCGAAATTTTTGCAGCGTCTAGAGCAGGAAGGATATACCGTTGATTTTGCTTACACCTTGGGACCAGGTGATGCAACGTCAATAACCCGGAGGGTTTTGCACGAAGGGTATACTCGGATCATTTCTGTCGGGGGAGACGGAACGATTAACGAAGTAGTTAATGGCTTCTTCATTGATGGCTGTTTAATCAATCCAGATGCTGAATTAGCCCTTTTTTCCCATGGAACGGGCGGTGATTTTGTTCGATCTCTCTCTATATCAAGGGGAATTGAAGGTTTTATTGAGATTCTCAAGAAGGGTAGGAAACGCACAATCGATGTAGGGGAAGTACAATTTCTGGATGATCATGGACAGCCTAGAAATCGATATTTTTTAAATGTCGCCGATATCGGACTGGGAGGAGAAACAGTCAATCGGGTTAACCGGCAAAGCAAATTGCTGGGAGGGAAGATATCATTTTTAATAGGTACCATGGTAAGTATTTTCCGTTATCGTAATAAAACGATGCGTTGTAAAATAGACGACAAGTACTGTATCGAGGGACGATTAAACAGCATCATGGTGGCAAATGGACGTTATATCGGCGGAGGTATGATGATCGCGCCCAACGCAGAAATTGATGATGGCCTGTTTGACGTCATTAGCTTAGGCGATTTTTCTGCTTGGATGTTATTAAGAAATATACCCAAAATCTATAAAGGAGAACATCTGAAGATTCCTGGTGTTTCAGAACAACGTGGAGGTTCGGTTTCGATCACTACGGCGGAGAAAGCACTTTTAGATATTGACGGAGAACAACCGGGTCAAACGCCGGTTAAATTCACTATCCATCCAAAAAGTCTATGTATATGGGATGTTTGATTAGATTTGCACTAAGTTTAGATCATCTGCAGTGGGTGTGTTTGGCTCCAGAGACACTCGGCCAATCCACACTGCAGGAGTATGGGTAAGGAGTCGCAGTGTGGCGATAAGCTCATCCGCTTATCGTCATGGCCAGCGGTCTCTTCTCGCCATCCTTGGCTCCAGAGACACTCGGCCATCCATGGCCAGCGGCTGGTTGTACAACCGAAGGTTATAATTGGTGATAGTATAAAAAGGGTAGGTCTTTGGATTTGTTTCCAAAGCCTATCCTTTTTGCACTAAGATATGAAAGATCAAATAAACTCTGACCATTATTGACCTTTATGAAAAAAGAGAATATAATCTAATTGTCAAGGAAAAATAAAGCCAATATCTCCCAAACTTATAAATCATCATCCACTAACAGATAGCGTATTTGAGGTGAGACAATGGATTTTAAAGATTATTACGAATGCCTGGGGGTTTCCCCTGATGCGGATGATAAAACGATAAAAAAAGCCTATCAAAAGCTGGCAAAGAAGTATCATCCGGATGTTAATCCCGGAGATAAAACTGCGGAAACTAAATTCAAAGAGGTCAGCGAAGCCTATCAAGCAATTAGTGATCCAGAGAAACGGCGTAAGTACGATGAACTGAGGCAGGATTATCAACAATGGCAGAAACGCGGTGGACGCGGAGATTTCGATTGGGGCCGTTGGCAAGCCCATCCAGGAGAAGGAAATCATCAGACCTATTCAATGTCTCCTGAAGAGTTTGCTCAAATGTTCGGGGGTTCAAGCGGATCCGGAGGATTTTACGGGTCAGAAGGTTTTTCAGACTTTTTCTCGACTCTGTTCGGAGGCGGTCAGTCCTATGGCTTTGGAGGAGCAGGAGTAAGATCTCGCGCCGGACAGGATCTAGAAGTCGACGTTCAAGTGACTCTTGAAGAAGCTTATCATGGTACGACAAGAGTCATAAGAACCGGTGAAAAACAAATTCAAGCCAAAATTCCCAAGGGAGTACGGACGGGTTCAAAAGTGCGGTTGGCCGGTCAAGGAGGCCCGGGAATTTCGGGCGGTGCGGCAGGTAATCTATATTTAAACATTACAGTTAGCCCGGATGAACGTTTTATAAGGGACGGAGATGATTTAAAAGTTATACTGCCCTTAAACTTTTATAAGGCTGTCATAGGCGGAGAAGTGCGGGTTCCTACTTTCGGCGGGGAAGTACTGCTTAAAATTCCTCCCCTGTCACAAAGCGGTAAAAAATTCCGCCTGAAAGGAAAAGGGATGCCGAAACTTGAAAACCCTCAGCAATATGGTTCACTTTTAGCGGAATTGTCAATTATTCTGCCGGATAATCTCAACCAGCAAGAACTTGATACGCTGCGTGAATTAGCTCAAAAACGGGGTATAACTTAAATTTTAATTCTTGACATCATTTAACAGTACTAGAGAGGAGAGTGCGCCAATGTCCTTTGATACAAATCGATTTACTCAGAAATCTCAGGAAGCCATCGCCCAGGCTCAAGCAGTGACGGAACGTAATGGGAACAGTCAGGTTGAGCCAGAACATCTTTTGCTCTCTCTTTTAGAGCAGGGAGATGGTGTTGTTCCTCAAGTATTATCAAAACTAGACTTAGCTGTCGGAGCTCTTATTCAATCCCTTCGTCAGGAAATTAATCGTTTCCCGCGCATCAGCGGCGGAAACCTTCAAATTACTATATCTCCTCGCTTACGGACAGTGTTGGTTGCAGCTCACGATGAAATGTCAACTTTCGGAGATGAATATGTCAGTACAGAGCATATGCTTCTGGCTATTTTTGAGAAGGCAGGAGGGGCTGCAGAAAAGATCCTAAAACAAGCCGGGTTAAGCCGGGAAAGTCTCCTCCAAGCCTTGCGGGAAGTGAGAGGAACACAACGGGTAACAAGTGCTAATCCTGAAGGAACGTATGCTGCTTTAGAACAATATGGATTAAATTTAGTTGAACAAGCCAAACGCGGCCGTTTGGATCCCGTCATCGGACGGGATGAAGTAATTCGCCGAGTGATTCAGACTTTGTCACGAAGAACTAAAAACAATCCGGTGTTGATAGGAGAACCTGGAGTTGGAAAAACGGCAATTGTCGAAGGGTTAGCCCAACGAATTGTTCGCGGGGACGTACCTACGGCCATTAAAGATAAACAAGTCATCGCCCTTGACCTTGGGTCTATGATTGCTGGGGCAAAATACCGGGGGGAATTCGAAGAACGCTTAAAAGCAGTACTGAAAGAAATTCAGAACCGTGACGATGTGATTTTGTTTATCGATGAACTGCACACAGTTGTGGGTGCCGGGGCAGCCGAAGGAGCCATGGACGCCAGCAATATGCTGAAACCTATGCTGGCCCGCGGAGAACTGAGCATGCTGGGGGCAACGACTCTTGCCGAATACCGCAAGCATATCGAGAAAGATGCTGCCCTTGAACGGCGTTTCCAACCGATCCTGGTTGATGCTCCGAGTGTAGAGGATACCATTTCAATCCTGCGGGGTTTGAAGGAACGTTATGAGACTCATCATGGAGTTCGCATCACGGATGGAGCTATCATTGCAGCTGCCGTATTGTCAGATCGCTATATCAGCGACCGGTTTCTCCCCGATAAGGCAATCGATCTAATCGATGAAGCTGCCGCAAGAATGCGAATGGAAATCACAAGCGATCCATACGAGCTGGATCAAATCAAACGACGGGTAATGCAGCTGGAAATTGAGCGGGAAGCGCTTAAAAAGGAAAAAGATGAGGCAAGCAAAGAACGTTTGAGTAAGATTGAAAAAGAGCTTGCCAATCTCAAAGAAGAAAGGTCTGCTCTGGAAGCACAACTGCAAGGCGAGCGGGAAATTTTAGCTAAAATTCAGCAGCTCAAGGAAGAAGTGGATCGATCGAGGATTCTCATGGAACAAGCTCAGCAGCAATTAGACTATAATAAAGCAGCTGAACTGCAGTACGGTATTATTCCCGGCTTGGAAAAAGAATTAAAGAATCAGGAAGAAAAACTTCATGCTAAGCAAAATTCCCTGCTTAAGCAAGAAGTCTTGGAACAAGATATTGCCGAAATTGTCGCCACATGGACTCATGTCCCTGTTTCAAAATTAATGGAGAGTGAGATGGAGAAACTTGTTCAGATGGAAGAACGAATCCATCAACGAGTGATCGGTCAAGATGAAGCGGTACGTGCTGTTGCAGATGCCGTTCGGCGTGCACGTGCTGGATTGCAGGACCCTAATCGCCCGCTTGGTTCCTTCCTTTTCTTAGGGCCTACCGGTGTGGGTAAAACGGAATTGGCCCGGGCCTTAGCTGAGTTTCTGTTTGACGATGATCAAGCCTTGGTCCGGATTGATATGTCCGAGTATATGGAAAAACACACAGTAGCTCGTCTTATTGGAGCGCCTCCCGGTTATGTGGGATACGAAGAAGGGGGACAATTAACGGAAGCCGTGCGCCGGAAACCTTACAGTGTTATTCTTTTTGATGAGACTGAAAAGGCGCACAGTGATGTAACCAATGTTCTCTTGCAACTCTTGGATGACGGTCGTCTTACGGATGGACAGGGCAGAATTGTCAATTTTAAAAATACTGTGGTTATTTTAACCAGCAATATTGCCAGCCCTCTAATTCAAGAAATGTCCCGGCGAAATGCAGCCCAAGAGGAAGTGCGATCAGCCATCAATGAGGAACTGAGGCAACATTTCCGCCCTGAATTCCTCAATCGGCTTGATGAAGTCATTGTCTTTCATCCGCTTGACCGTTCACACATTGGCAAAATTGTCGAAATCCAACTCGGTCTTTTACGCAAGCGTTTGAGTGAGCGAAAGATATCCCTAGAATTGACGGAGCAGGCCTTGCAGAAGTTGGCAGACGAAGGATATGATCCTATTTATGGGGCAAGACCTCTTAAACGAGTGATTCAACAACGTCTTCAGAATCCGGTAGCTCTTAAATTGCTGCAAGGTGAATTCAAGGACGGACAAAAAATAGTTGTAGATGTAGATGTTTCAGGAGATTATACCTTCCAAGTATAAGTACAGAATAAGCACAAGTAAAAGAATACGAAGAATTTTGGCCATTTGTTCAGCAAAACAATATATCTTTCGGCTTCCGCTCTTAGCATTGCTAGGCGGAAGCCGCTTTTTATACTTTACATTCTATTCTGAAAAAACTGTCCCGAACACTATAGACCTCAAAGGAAGGTAGCTTCGTCCACAAGAGTGAGCTCATTGCAAGGAGAGGCGGTAAAGCTCACAAAGCTTGCGTGGGGAGAAGCGGAGCCGTGGTCCCCTTTCGCCGTCCTTGGCTTCGGGGACACTCGGCCGTCCTGGCCAGCGGTTCACATCAGGTAATTCCCAGAGGTTCGGCGTAGCTCCCACGCAAGCAAGTGAGCGAGCCTCGGATTGCTGAGTGAACGATGTGAGCGAAGATACCCTACCTGGAGCATTGCCTATTTTAATGAAAAACTTGTCTAATAACACGGTCAAACGTATAATAAAGCGGGATATAACGTTTGAGAGGTGGGGATCACTTTTGCTGTTTGATAGCCGCTCCTGTTTAAAGTTATATCAATGGCAAGAAGGAGTTGGGCGCTGTCAGGTTTGGCTAACCCTAATCGATACAGGCAGTGGTCTGCAAGGCCTTTTGACAGGAGGAGAAAAACCACATGTCGGGGGAGTAGTCCTGGCCACTCCACGTCCGAGTTTACGCGGAGAGGGGTGGAGCTCGGATGTTTATATGACTCCGGTACCAGGACACAAAGACGTGGAGGTAGCTCGAACCATGGCGGAAATATTGGCTCAGGAAATCTTGTCTCCTGTGTCTATTACTTCGGGCATACATTCGGATCACTTAAATTCGGAAGAATTAGATGAAATTATGAGAAACTGCAGGAACCTTACACAGGCTGCCTTAAGGTCCTTAAAATCTGTTACCAAGGCATAAGATAAATATCGCCTTAATTAAAATTAAGAAGGTGAATTATGCATATTAATTTGCGCCAGTTTATCGATACTCTTAAAAAGGAAAAGCAAATCGTCGAAATCGAGGCTGAAGTTGACCCCTATCTTGAGCTGGCCGAAATTCATCGCCGAGTTATTCAAGCAGAAGGGCCGGCCCTATTTTTCAAAAGAGTTAAAGGCAGTAATTTTCCGGTTGTGACGAATTTGTTTGGTACTCGGCGAAGAGTAGATTTAGCTGTGGGACCTAGGCCGGAAGAAACTGTCCAAAGAGCGGTATCGGCTCTAAATCGTCTGCTTCCGCCGAAACCGTCAATGCTATGGCAAGAAAAAGACTGGCTTATGTTCATGGCCAAAAGCGGCATGCGTTTGATAAAACCTAATAATGCTCCCGTTCTTGAAATCAGAGAGAAGTCCGTCGATTTAACTCGTCTTCCGGTTCTAACAAGTTGGCCGGAGGATGGTGGTCCTTTTGTGACCTTACCTTTGGTTTACACAGAACATCCCATTACCAAAGAACATAATCTTGGCATGTATCGCATTCAAATATTTAATCAACAACAGACAGGTATCCATTGGCAAATACATAAAGGCGGAGGTTTTCATTACTTTGAAGCAGAACGGCTAGGGCAGGATCTCCCGACAACCCTTTTTCTGGGAGGCCCGCCGGCTTTGATCCTTTCGGCCATAGCACCACTTCCTGAAATGCTGCCCGAGTTAATGTTCACCTCCTTTTTAATGGGAGAAAAATTATCACGGGTAAATGTTCCTTCTCATGATCACCCCCTTATCGCTGAAGCGGAGTTCGCTATCTGCGGAAATGTTCCTCCGCATCTCCGCAAACCTGAGGGACCTTTTGGGGATCATTATGGCTATTATTCTCTTACCCACGATTTTCCTGTCTTTAATGTCCAGGCAATTTACCATAGGCGGGATGCGATTTATCCAGCGACAGTGGTTGGCAAACCTCGCCAGGAGGATTACTTTATTGGGGAATATTTACAATCTTTATTATCCCCCATGTTTCCGGTAGTCATGCCCGGCATAAAATCACTTTGGACGTATGCCGAGACAGGATTCCATGCTCTGGCAGCTGCCGTTGTCAGAGAAAGTTATCGCCGGGAAGCATTAGCCCATGCCTTTAGAATCCTTGGGGAAGGACAGCTCACCTTAACAAAATTCTTGCTTCTTACGGATGTTCAGCTTGATCTCAAGAATTTCCGGGGCCTATTGGAAACAGTGCTCGCTCGCTTTGAACCTGAATCTGATCTTATGATTTTAAGTGAAACATCGATGGATACGTTAGATTACACTGGGCGGAGACTCAATCATGGCAGCAAGGCAATCATGCTTGGCTTGGGTGATACAAAAAGAGATTTGCCTGGGCAATTTGAAGGCGAAACTCTGGCTGGACTGTCTCGAATCAAACCCTTTTGCCCAGGGTGTCTTATATTAGAGTCATTGCCCTATAGGGATGCCCCGGAACTCGCTGAGGAAATTTTACCCCATCTCCAAGATGAACAGTTTAAGAATTGGCCTTTCATAGTGATGGTTGATGATCTTGATTTAGCACTGGATAATACCGGATTCTTATGGCAAGTATTTACCCGTTTTAATCCTGCTCACGATATTTATGCGGTCACTGAAGTTAAGCAGAATCGACTCGTCTATCACGGCCCCATTTTAATTGATGCCCGGATGAAACCCGATTATCCCGGGGAAGTTCTTCCTGATGAGGCTACGGTCCGCCAGGTTGATGATCGTTGGAATAAATACGGGTTGTCCCTTTAAATAGCCAAAGGCGTTATCAATTCACTACTATAGTGGAGTGATAACGCCTTTCTTTAATGATTAGGGGAGCAAACGTGAGAACGCAATGAGGAGGCTGAGAAGTTTTGGTACAGCCTCTTTTTGGCCGCTGGCGATATGCAGATTAGCTTATGGCCCGGGGCATCTAACGACGCGTATTCAGTGTGGTTGTTCGAGTGTCTTCGAAGCTACGGCGAATCGAGATTAAGATACTTCAGTAATCACGGAGATGATATTGGAAGAAACAGGTCTATGGAGATCTCCCAATAATTTTTGAACAACGTCTAGATGATGGATGCTTTTTTCGACGAGACCTTGGAGTTCATCTTTCCTACATAGCAATGCCTGAATTTCGTCTTCTAATTTAAGAACCTCTTGTCTTTTTTCAACAAGCATTGTTTCGACTTCCGCTTCCTTTGATTCAGAGAGACGGGTTGCTTCATGAAGGATGACTTCACTTTCATCTCGAGCCGATTTTATGATAGTTTCAGCATTTTTTGCTGCTTCCTCCCGAACTTGATTAGCAACTCTCTGAGCGCTTAATAAAGCATCTCGCAGATCACTTTCAATTTTTTCATAAGCTTTAAGACGATTTCCCCATTCTGTATTTTGCTCTCTGAGACTGTTAATTTGCAAACGAAGTTCTTTGTTTGCCGTGTTTGCTTCTGATAATTGGCGATCTGTTTCAGCCCAGGCTTGATCGACTGCCTCGGGCTCATAACCCCGGAGTACTCTTTTAAAGTCTGGCATTTCCAAATCTCTAAGCCTCCTTCTTTGTCTTGTATGAAATAGGTATTATAGGAAAAAGTCAAATTAGGTTAAAGGTATAGGGACAAATCCATTTCTATAATAAGAAATTTGGATTTGGTGAATAATTTATGTCATTTTTACACATCCTGAAACTGTTATATGGAATAAGTTTCAAAAAGGAGGGACCAAAATGCAGCTTAATGAGATGGAAATGAAAAAACTTCTGGATCAAGGAATGCTGACACGAAGTATTATTGAAAACGAAACTGCCATGAAGAAATGCGCTTTGTATTCTGAAATGGCCAAAGATCCTAGTGTAAAAGGATTTTTTAAAGATCAGGCCAAAGGTTTGGAAGACGTTATAGGATACTTTAAAAAGGGTATCAACGAAATCCAATAGAAAAGGAGGATTAAAATGAGTGATTTTACTGATTTAGATATGCTTTACGATTATGAGAAAGATGCCGCAAGTGCTGCCATGGGATACATGACCTTGGCTACTCGGGCTCATCACGGGCAATTGAGAGATATCTACTTACGCTTAGCTAACGAGGCTACCAATGCACATAGTAAAGCTAGCAAGTTAATTAATCAAAATGGTGGAATTGCTTAAAAAGCGAATGCTAAAGAAAACAGGCTGTAACAAACTTACCAATTTGTTACAGCCCAATTTTATTACGAATCCCAATGTATTTCAAGGGTTATTCATGATCCTTTAGGATTTCCACCATCCCGGAGTCATGCTATTCGTGATTTTGTTTAAGGTGTAAATAGCCGATTCATTAATATGAAATAATTGTTGGCGAAAATAAACAACTCCTAGTCGGGGGTTGTATTGAAGTGCATAATCCTCTTCAGAATGAAACTTTGATGAAGCACGATGCAATGTAAAGAATTCTGTTTTTTGATCTTTTGAGAAATCTGCGGGAAGATCCGATAGGGAAACTGGTGTGGTATGCTGTAAGTCATGCATTAATTCACTTATGGTTTTTTGGTCAGAGAAATAATAGGGATGATAAGGATCGTCCGATTTAAGCATACCAAGCATTGTGATCGTATGAGGATGAAGCTCGCGATTACTTAGATTCAGGGTACTAAAAGGATCGAGCCAACTTTCTTTATAAACTGGGGGGCCTATGAATATTACGATCATTAGGACGATTAGAGTTGAACTCAGTGCTAATTTATGATGCTTAAGTTTTGCAAGACGCATTCGACAAGAGAAAACGAAACTGGAAAAGGAAAGCATTCGATACTCCTCCACAGGGCTGGTAATTAACCAGCTATTTGTCGAGAACGATAAAGAACGGTTTTTCGCCTAATACGTTGGATAGCGTTGTCCAAAGATTTGGGCTGAAGTCCGAGTTGCTCAGACAATTCTCGCTGTTTGAATCCTTGAAGAAAATAGTGCTCAAATACGATTCGTTCAAGTTTGGAGAGATCTCGGTTTAAATCGTTAATAATAGAACGAGCCTCTTCACTGGCAATAACTGTAGTGGCGGGATCTTCAGCATTAGGAAGAAGCGAGATGAAGCTTGTTTCTTCCGAGTCGGAAATTGTATTATTCAGGGAATAAGCATTGTTCAGATTGACATGCTTATTACGGGTATATTTTCTGATACTATCGATTAGCTTTCGTTTAACAACCATTCTCAAAAAATGAAGGAAAGGGATATTTAAGCGGTCATCATATGACAAAACTGCTCGATAGATGGCTATTCGTCCTTCTTGGATGAGATCATCATAATCGGCCCTCGGCAAAAAGTATTTGCAGGCAATCATACGTACTTCAGGTTCATAATACTCTATCAATTGGTTTAAAGCATCTCTATCACCTGAGCGCGCTGCCTTAAGCATCGAAGTTTCAAATTCACTTTCTTTAGAAGACATAGCACTCAACTCCTTGTCAAAAACTAGTCATCTTAATGAGTCTATTAAAGATCAACCATTTTGACAAGGAGTTATTGGTGGACGGTCAACCATATTCTACCAATTAATATTGTTTTTGTCTATCATTTAAAATGCTTTAAGTAGGTTAGCGGTTTCAATGGCAGTCATTGCCGCATCAAATCCTTTGTTTCCTGATTTCGTTCCCGCGCGTTCAATAGCTTGCTCTATACTGTCCGTGGATAATACTCCAAAAATAACTGGAATACCGCTTTGTAAGCCGACTTGAGCGATTCCTTTACTAACTTCATTACTCACTAAATCAAAGTGCGGAGTTGCACCGCGAATGACGGCTCCCAGGCAAATCACGGCATCATATTTTTTCGAATTTGCCATGGTTTGGGCAACAAGAGGAATTTCAAAAGCCCCCGACACCCAAGCTAATTCAATATTTTCCTCGCGGGCACCATGACGTCTTAAGGCATCCAAAGCTCCGCTTACAAGTTTGCCGGTAATAAATTCATTAAATCGAGCAGCGATAATTCCAATCTTTAATTCTTGAGCTAACAAATTTCCTTCAATGGTTCTCATAGTAAGTGCATCCTTTCTATTGCTTAGTTTATGGTATTATCTTACGGCCGATAAATAATGACCTAACTTTGTTTTCTTTGTACAAAGGTACTTGAAGTTCTCGGGCTTTGAAGGGATCTCCAGAGGCACTCTTTCAACGACATTTAAGCCGTAGCCCTCCAGTCCGACAATTTTCTTGGGGTTATTTGTCATCAGACGAACTTTAGAAATACCTAGATCCGCTAAGATTTGGGCGCCTACACCGTAATCGCGCAGGTCTTCCGGGAATCCTAAAGCAAGATTTGCCTCCACTGTATCTTTGCCCTCTTCTTGCAGTTTATAAGCTTTAAGTTTATTTAAGAGACCTATACCGCGGCCTTCTTGTCTCATGTAAAGCAAGACACCACGACCTTCACGTTCAATTTCTTCCAGTGCAGCTGCAAGTTGGTCACCGCAATCACAACGGCGGGAATGGAAGACATCCCCTGTGAGACATTCTGAATGAACTCTTACAAGAACCGGATTTCCATTATCAACATTTCCTTTAACAATAGCCAAATGTTCTTTTTGATCAATGATACTGAGATAACCGGTGGCATAGAAATCACCGTAATCTGTCGGAAGATGGATGGTTTCACCTCTTTCAATCAGCTTTTCGGATTGACGACGATAGGCAATAAGATCTTTTAATGTTACTATTTTGAGATTATGTTTCTCGACAAAAATTTGTAAGTCAGGTACTCGGGCCATAGTTCCATTTTCATTCATGATCTCACAAATAACACCAGCCGGTTGTAATCCGGCAAGACGAGCCAAATCTACGGAACCTTCCGTATGGCCGGCTCGTACCAGCACGCCGCCTTCTCGGGCTTGAAGAGGAAAGATATGTCCCGGGCGATGCAAATCGTCAGGTTTGCTCTTGGGATCCATCAGAACTTTAACGGTATTTGCGCGTTCAAAAGCAGAAATTCCCGTGGAACTGTCAGAGGCATCGACGCTGACTGTAAAGGCTGTTCCATGCGGATCTGTATTCTGGGTAACCATAGGCTCCAATTGTAGGGCTTGAATACGATCCTTGGTCATGGGAACGCAAATAAGACCTCTTCCGTAAGTTGCCATGAAATTAATTGCTTCGGGGGTAGAAAGCTCTGCGGCCATAACCAGATCGCCTTCGTTTTCTCGGTCTTCATCATCAACCATGACGATCATTTTACCTTGGCGAATATCTTCAATGGCTTCTTCAATCGTATTAAAATGCATGATAATCACTCCTCAAGAAATTTCTTGTACTTTCAGCAAGGTATCTTCTTCATATCCTTTCCTCAGTTATAAGTTAGGTAAAGCCATTTTCTGCTAAAAAATTAAGGGATAGATTTTCTTTGGATTTAGCGGGTGTCTTCTGGAGACCCATGAAGCGGGCAACATATTTGCCAATAAGGTCTGTCTCTAAGTTAACTGTAGCACCGATTTTTTTTATGCCTAAGGTGGTTTCCTTAAACGTGTGGGGAATTAGAGATACTGTAAAATAATCATCTTCTACATCAATTACGGTTAGTGAAATCCCATCGATGGCAATAGAACCCTTAGGCAGGATGAAGGAAAGAAGAGTGGAGGGGGCACTGATTTCGAGAAGTTGTGCAATTCCCCAAGGAGTTGTCCTTCGAATTGAACCAACTCCATCGACATGTCCGCTTACTAAATGTCCCCCCAGACGGGTTTGAAGCTGCAAGGCTCTTTCCAGATTCACATGGCTGCCGTTCTTCAGTTCACCGAGATTTGTTTTTGCCAGCGTTTCAGCCATAACGTCAACAGTGAATTCATTTTGGTTTTGATGAATAACTGTTAGACAAACCCCATTAACAGCAATGCTGTCACCCACCTGTGTACCTTCAAGAACTTTTTTTCCCTGAAGGGTAAGCTGACCGGAGTCCGGTAAGAGACGAAGAGTGCGGACGATACCAAGTTCTTCTACAATTCCGGTAAACACGAATATCCTCCTTTTGAATTCTCGTCATTGATTATTTGTCGGGACGTCAGATATCCCGTTACATGAATATCTCCAAAAGTGGTATCTACCTGGAGATCATGAAGGTCAATTGCCTCACTCATTAACGGGATATGTAATCCGGAGAGGGGAGAGGGACCGTTTCCTCCCACAAGTTTGGGTGCAATAAAACATTCCAGTTTGTCAACACATTGTTCTTGGATGAGAGTACCGGCAAGGGTCCCGCCGCCTTCGAGTAAGACGCTGTTCCAACCCCGACTGAATAGATCTTTAAGCATTTCTTTAACGGGGACATGGCGTGGTGTATCATATTGCCAGATTTCTAGGTTTTCAAGCTTTGTTAGCTGTTTGAGTTTTTCAATCGGCGCTGCCTTCGTCGTAGCAATGATGCAAGGGCTCTCGCCGGAAGAAGTAAGAACCTGTGAGTTTTCTGGAATACGCAATTCTCCGTCGACAATAAGTCGGATTGGATCTCGTCCGCCGGGTAAGCGGCAAGTAAGTGCGGGATTGTCGCGGAGGATCGTTCCGCTTCCTACGAGAATAACATCGTAATAATTACGTAATTGGTGAACATAACGGCGCGAGCTTTCATTGCTTACCCAGCGTGAATCTCCGGTTTCCGTTGCAATTTTGCCGTCTAAGGTTAGAGCTGTTTTATAAAGAACAAATGGCATTTTTGTTGTTATGGCTTTAAAAAATGCTTCATTCAACATAGCAGCCTCATGAGACATGACTCCCACCTCAACCGGGATTCCGGCTTCATGCAAGCGCTGAATTCCACCACCTGCTACCAGAGGATTGGGATCCTTTAGGGCGACAACGACACGTTTTACTCCGGCTCTGATCAAAGCATCCGAGCATGGCGGAGTTCTGCCAAAATGCGAGCAAGGTTCCAGAGTTACGTAGGCCGTAGCACCCCTCGCCTGGTCTTTCGCTTCTGACAAGGCATGAATTTCAGCGTGAGGTGTGCCGGCTTTCCGGTGATATCCTTTTCCCACAATTTGATCGTTTTTAACGATTACACAACCGACAACGGGATTAGGACTGGTTCTCCCCAAGGCCAGTGCCGCAAGTTCTAGGGCTTTAGACATGTATATTTCGTCTGTTAATTTTTGCGAAGTATTTTTTGGCTGCATAAGAATCCTTTCTTAATATTTGATAGTTTAGTTTTCCCCAAAAGAAAATCGAAAAACTTTTAAATTTAGGAAAATAAAAAAAACACTCGTTTATCCTCGAGTGTTGGGTTAAAGTCATAATAAAAAAGCGCGCAAAAAACACTTTTTAACGACCTATTCCTCTTCTCATCCAGACTTTACTGTCGGCCTCGGAATTTAACCGAGTCTGCCAAAAGGCTCGCGGGCTTTACCGCCGGTAGGGAATTTCACCCAACCCCAGAGGATATTTCATGATTAAATTATTTATAGTTTACTCTAGGCGGCCAGATTTAGCAACCTGTAATTTTCCATGAAGGGCCAAGAATTCATCGCGCAATACCCCCATCAGAACAGCATCATGATAATTTCCCAGGATAAAGCGCGCTTCTCGCTGCCGGCCTTCGATTTTAAAGCCGACTTTTTCGTAAGTTCGGATGGCGCGAAGGTTTTCATCCCAAGTATCAAGGGAAACTCTATGGAAGTTCCACTGAGTAAACAGAAAACGCACAAAGGTTATAAGAGCATCTGTACCGTAGCCCAGTCCCCAATAGGATTTTTCCCCTATGACAATGAAAAGGGTTACCGAACGACATGGAATATTGACTTCTTTAAAACCAATGGTACCAATTAATAAATCATTTTCATTTAACATTGCGTAGCGATAAGTGTCCGAGGGATTTTCGAGGTATTTATCAATGATTTGGTCTCTGGTATAAAGAGTATTCAACGGCCAGGCACCGCTGGACCAATAGTTGATTTCTTCATCATTTGACCATTGATAGAGAGTATCAATATCTTCTTCTTCGATGGGCCGGATTTTTATTTTCTTACCTTCTAGCATTTTAGGCTCCTATTCAGTTGGTTTTACGCTCAGGCCTTCGTACCCTGAGCGGCATAAGTACAATTAGCGATAGACAGACAAGTGCAATTAACTAATTATATCACTCGTTATATTTTTATAAAAATTATAATCAATTCTATTAGACGAGATTAACGTCGAAAATTAACTAAACGGTTGTAATCATAATTAAATGCTTTACATGATTGTACAGATGGAATAAAATTACACCATGAACAAGTGGGTAGGGTAGAAGCTCATAAGGAAAATAACGTATAAAGTGTAAAATAAAAAAGAGTTCCTCTCATCAGAACTCTTTCATCAAAGCTAAGTGGTCGGGGCGACGGGATTCGAACCCACGGCCTCTTGGTCCCGAACCAAGCGCGCTACCAAACTGCGCTACGCCCCGCAATCGTTTGTTACAACGAGTATTATAATAACAAACCACTTTAATCCTGTCAACCTTATTCCTTAATGAATTATATTCTTGGCATAAATTTTGAGGAGAGAAGAATTTTGAGAAAAATCGGAATCGTTATGGATTCTACAGGATATTTAACGAAAGATATTTTACAACAATTCCAAGTTATTGTCGTTCCCCTTGCAGTCACGATTGGTGCAGAGACATTTCCAGAAACTGAATTATCGAATAAGCAATATTTCGAAAAGCTTAATCATATTAATAGTTTATCAACGACTTCCCAACCACCAGTGGGAGCTTTTCTTGATGCCTACGAATCCTTGTTTGCACAAGGTATTGAAGAAATCATTAGTCTTCATCTTTCCAGTGCTATCAGTGGTACTATACGCTCAGCTCAAATGGCAATTGATTTGGCCTCTAATAAGAAAATCCATGTTTTTGATTCGGGATCATCAGCTCTAGGACTCGGGGCCTTAGCATGGGCAGCCGCAGAATGGGCAGAGCAAGGGTTAGACTCATCGGAAATATTACCAAAACTTCAGATGTTAAAAAAAGAGACGGAACTTTATTTTATCGTCAATACTCTGGAAAATTTGCGACGAGGCGGTCGAATAGGCGGTGCGGCTGCTTTGCTGGGAACTTTACTTCAGATAAAACCGATCTTATATTTTAACCAACAAGGTCAAATCGATGTTTTTGATAAAGTTCGTTCTCGATCAAGAGCATGGCAGCGTGTACTTGAAGAGTTAGTGAGAGCGTTGTCAAGTGGAAAAAGATTCCGTATTTGTGTCATGCATGTAAACGTTCCTGAAGAAGGGGAAGAACTCATGTCGGAACTTAAACGTCGCTTTCCAGAACATGAGATATGCTTATTTGAAGCAGGGGCTGTAATAGCGACTCATGTGGGAACGGGTGCATTTGGATTGGTATTTCATCCTTGGCCTCTACTCTAGAGGTGTGCAAAAATTGAAGTTTCCTCTAAAGCCTGAGGTATAATCTTATGATTTGTTTTTAGTTGCGCCTCAACACTAAGAGTCACGTAGTAAATATCTTAGATTGACTAAAAGTTACCGTCCTCATGTAATTAAGAATCATGATTTTTTACGAGAATACATATGAATTTAACAGGTTAAAAAAAATTAAAAGGGAAAATAAGAATTAGTACCACATACTAATATCAGAATATTAAGTAATTACTGAATATAAAATACAATCATAATATAAAATGAATATGGATTTATTTACCTTATGTAAAAAAATAAAAATATTAAAATAAATTAAGAATGTTTGAAGGATTCGGGAAAGAAAAAAAGAATATATATTTGTATAACCAAGACTTGTTCCAGGTAATGGTAGCTTAACTGTAGCTAAAAGGAGAGGTGATCCTCATGAAAATCGCGATCTCCGGTAAAGGTGGTGTCGGAAAAACCACCTTTACTGCAAATTTTGCCCGTTGGTTAGTAAACAGAGGAATTACAGTCTTAGCAGTTGATGCGGACCCCGATGCAAGTTTGGGGACAATATTGGGAATTCCGGATGAGGTACTGACAAATTTGAAAGCTATTGTTGATATGAAGGAACTAATTGAAGAACGGATGGGAGGGAGCGGAGCATTTTATCCTCTTAATCCTAATGTCGATGATATCTTAAATGATTACAGTGTATCTCTTGGGCAGCTTCGCTTTTTCAGGATGGGGAATATCAAAGGCGGAGGAACTTCTTGTTATTGTAAGGAAAACAGCTTCTTGCAAGCTTTAGTTAACTCGCTGATTCTTGGAGAAAAAGATACTGTGATTCTGGATATGGGCGCGGGTATAGAACAGTTGACACGTGGCACAGCGTTAGGCGTTGATGTTCTGGCAATTATTACAGAACCGTCTAAGGTAAGCGTACAAACTGTCCATGTGATTCAACAACTTGCTAATGAGCTTGGTATTCCCCGTGTCGTCGTTATAGGCAATAAAATTCGCAATTTGAATGATGAAAATTTTCTTGGAGACCGCTTTTCTGAAGAGCAGCTTATTGGCATCATCCCTTACAGCGACGAACTGTTGGAAATGTCCATCAATACAGGCGGTTTTCAATTGCCTGAAGGGTCTCTGGGAGTTCAGCTCAATAAAATCTATGAAAAAATTGCCGAAGAAGGGAGATGACAGGAGTTTCTTTAGCAGCAATAAGAGTATGAGAAGGGGAACTTATTAAAGAGGAGGTTGTAACATGCCTAGATATCGGGATTTAACCCATACTGCCCGGCCATCGGATGCACCGCGTGTTGTTGATCCGAAGAATCCTGTTCGTACAACGGATCCAGGTACTCTCCAAATGTTAAAAATGCTAGAAGGCAGAAATATCGAAACGGTTTTTGATCGCGTAGTAGCTCAACAACCGCAGTGTACTTTTGGCTATAAAGGTGTGTGCTGCAGGATTTGCATCGCCGGTCCATGTCGAGTCAAAAAGGAAGATGGTCCTGGCAGTCGTGGAATTTGTGGAGCATCAGCTTACACCATTGTTTCTCGTAATCTTGTACGTTTAATCGCCGGAGGAGCAGCATCCCATTCGGAGCACGCACGTCACGTTCTTCATACCGCTCATGCTTTAGTCGAAGGTCACGCCCCGGATTATGAAATAAAATCAGCAGATAAACTTCATAATTTAGCTCAAAAATTAGGGATATCAACTCTTGACCGCGAGGATAAGGAAATTCTCAAAGATGTAGTTGAGCTGGGATATGCTGATTTTGGACGCTATCAAGACCGTCCGTTGGCATTTTTGGATTCTTTCATGACCCAAGGGCGTCGTAATAAATTTCAACACACTAATGTTATGCCCAAAGCAATTGACGGCACAGTTACTGAATTATTAGCTCAAACTGCTATGGGAGTTGATAATGACCCCGTCAATATTATTTTCGGTGGGATTAAAACTGCTCTTGCGGATTTAGCTGGGGAATATGTGGGAACAACTCTCAGCGATGTGTTGTTTGGAGTCCCTGAACCCATTGTTTCCGAAGCTAATCTGGGAGTTATTGATCCCAAAATGGTAAATATAGCTGTTCATGGTCACAATCCTGTCCTCAGCGAAATGGTCGTTGCCGCTGCCAGGAAAATGAAAGCGGAAGCTCAAAAGGTTGGGGCAGAAGGGGTTAACGTTGTAGGTATTTGTTGTACCGGTAATGAACTGCTCATGAGGGAAGGAGTTTATTTAGCAACGTCTTCAGCTTCGCAAGAAATGGCAATTATGACTGGGGCTTTGGATGCTATGATCGTGGATATTCAATGTATCTATCCTTCTGTTCAAACTGCCGCAGAATGCTTCCACACTAAAATTGTTACCACAGAAGGCATCATGAAAACTCCCGGTGCCCAGCATGTTGCCTTTAAACCTGAAACGGCCATGGAAGATGCTCAGAAACTTATAAGCATTGCAATTGAAGCTTATAAACAACGAGATCCTAATAAGATTTCGATTCCCTCGGAACGTCATAAACTTGTAGCCGGCTTCAGTATGGAGGCTCTTACAGATATCTTCGCTAAAATTTGTCCGGAACGGCCGATTTCCGTGTTAACAGATGCCATCTTAAGCGGTCAGCTTAAGGGAGTTGCCTTAATGGCAGGCTGCAACAATTTAAAGAGGACTCAAGATGAAGGCCATGTTACAGTCTTAAAAGAACTTGTTAAAAACGATGTATTTGTCATAGCAACCGGTTGCTCGGCAGGTGCTTACGCCAAATTCGGTCTCATGTCGCCTTTAGCTGTTGAGGCATATGCCGGGGAAGGGCTTAAGTCATTCCTTAAAACCCTTGAAGATGCTAATCCACAATTGTCAACTGGTTTGCCCTTAGTCTTCCATGTCGGTTCCTGCGTTGATAACAGCAGAGGTGCTGATTTAGCAGTGGCTATGGCTAATGAACTTGGAGTCGATATCCCGAAAGTTCCGTTTGTAGCTTCAGCTCCTGAGGCTATGCATGAAAAAGCGGTTGCTATCGGTACTTGGTGTGTGAGCTTAGGTCTGCCGACTCATGTAGGCTCGTTGCCGCCGGTTGAAGGCAGTGATTTGATTTATGGTGTCACAACGCAAATCGCTCATGACGTTTTTGGTGGAAACTTCATCTTTGAAGTCGATCCGCTTATTGGTGCCCAAAAACTATTAGATGCTTTGGAGTATCGTACCTGGAAACTTAATATCCATAAGAAAACGGCCGAAAAAAATGAAACACCTATAGCCCAAGGTTGGTAAGAAAGGAGGAATGTCTGATGTCAATGGAACAAATCTACGCAGAAGCTATAAAGGACCCTAATAATCAACCCAAAAAATTGCTGCGCAAAGCTTATGACGGAACTGTAATTGCCATGACTTACGCTGAAATTCTCCTTAACCGCGCGATTAAAGATTATGGGGCAGCTCAGGCGATTGCTTATCCTGACACTGCTTATCATCTCCCGGTTATCACATGTCTTTCCGGCGAAAAGGTAACCACGCTGGGTGAATTAGTTCCTATTTTGAACAGAGTGCGCAATCAAGTTCGCACTGAACTTACCTTCGATAACGCCAGACTCTGGGGTGAATCGGTTCTTTATGCTGCCGAAGTCATTGAGACGATTCATTATCTCAGAGGAGATGAACCAAAGGTAAAACCGTGGACAGGATTCCTAGGTGACCCTGTTGTTCGGAAACACGGAATTAAGATGGTTGACTGGACTATTCCCGGTGTGGCGGTAATCCTTGGACGGGCCAAGGATTCTAAGGCTGCTAAGAAAATCGTTGATAATTTGATGGGTAAAGGGTTTATGATCTTCCTCTGCGATGAGGTTATTGAACAATTACTTGAAGAGAACGTGAAAATTGGAGAAGATTATATCGCTTTCCCCTTAGGAAACTTTACCCAGGTTATTCATGCTGTAAACTATGCTTTCCGCGCAGGTCTGGCTTTCGGTGGAATTCCTGCCGGGGAAAGAGAAAACCATCGCGACTATCAGCGACGCAGAGTTCGGGCCTTCGTGCTTCATTTAGGCGAACTTGATGATGTTAAAGTAGCTGCAGAAATGGGCGCCATTTTCATGGGCTTCCCGGTTCTGACGGATCAAACTCTTGGGGAGGATATGCAGATCCCTGATTGGTATATTTCAGAACCAGATTATGAAAAAATCGTACCTCTCGCTTTGGAGGTCCGAGGAATTAAATTAACGAACATCGAATTACCGATTCCTGTTAACTTCGGTCCGGCCTTCGAAGGCGAGACGATTCGCAAAGGAGATACCTACGTCGAATTTGGCGGCGGCCGTACAACTGCTTTTGAGCTTGTGCAAATGGTTGGACCCGAGAATATCCAAGACGGTCGTGTCACCGTTATTGGCCCTGATATTGATACTGTTCCTGAAGGTTCCAAACTTCCTTTAGGAATTAAAATCGATATTTATGGACGAAAAATGCAGGCGGATTTTGAAGGCGTCTTTGAACGTCGAATTCACTATTTCGCCAACTATGGTGAAGGTGTTTGGCACGTAGCCCAACGGGATTTGTGCTGGGTCCGGATTTCTAAAGATGCCCGGGCCAAGGGCTTCTTAATGAAACACTTCGGGGAACTTTTAATTGCTAAGTTGAAAGAGGAATTCCCGGCAATTATTGACCGGGTCGAAGTAACAATTATGCTCGATCAGGCCGCAGTGGATGAAGGCATCGTTCTTGCCCGCGAACGCTACAGAGCTCGTGATGATCGCATGAGGAGCCTGACGGATGAATCTGTGGAAGATTTTTATTCCTGTCTGCTTTGTCAGTCCTTTGCTCCAAACCACGTCTGCATTGTTACACCTGAACGGGTTGGCCTTTGCGGAGCAGTGAGCTGGCTGGATGCAAAAGCATCACATGAAATTGCCCCCAATGGGCCAAATCAGCCGATTCCCAAAGGACCGGCCATTGACGAATTAAGGGGAATGTGGCAATCCTGCAATGATTACCTGTATAAAGCTTCGAATAATACTCTGGAAGAAGTTAACCTTTATACCCTGATGGATCGGCCAATGACCTCCTGCGGCTGCTTTGAAGCCATTATGGCGATTGTTCCGGAAGCAAACGGTCTCATGATAACCACTCGTGAACATTCTGGTATGACTCCCTCCGGTATGACCTTCTCAACACTGGCAGGAACTTGCGGTGGTGGTATGCAGACTCCGGGCTTTATGGGAATTGGGCGCTCCTACATCCTTAGTAAAAAATTCATTCCGGCGGACGGCGGTATCGCACGTATTATCTGGATGCCCAAGGAATTGAAAGAATTTTTGCGTGAGGATTTTGTACAGCGTTCCATTGATGAAGGGTTGGGTGCTGACTTCATCGACAAAATTGCCGATGAGTCCATCGGAACCACTGCTGAGGAAATAGTCCCATTCCTGGAGGAAAACGGACATCCCTGCTTCACTCTTGACCCATTAATGTAAAGCAGGCTGTTAAAACTCAAGGCCCTGTCATGTTTTATGAATTCCGGGGCCTTCGAGTCTGCTTGCTTGATACTCAATAAGAAAGGGGTTTAACTATGGCACTAACAGGTTTAGAAATTTATAAGCAATTACCTAAGAAAAACTGCGGAGAGTGTGGAGTACCAACTTGTCTTGCTTTTGCTATGGCCTTAGCTTCTGGAAAAGCAGCCTTAGACACTTGCCCTTATGTCACGGCAGCTGCCAAAGAGGCCTTGGATTCTGCCTCTGCTCCTCCGATCAAAGCTATTAAATTCGGGAAAGACTCGGTTCTTGGCGACGAAAATGTTCTTTTCCGTCATGATAAGACGTTCTATCATCCGACAACTTTATTGATTCGAGTTTCTGACAAATTGAGTGATGCTGAAATTGAAGCGAAGGTTAAGGAAATTGACAGCTTAGAGTTTGATCGTGTGGGCCTTCACTATGCCATCGACGGCGTTGCAGTTGTCAATGAATCGGGAGATGCCGCTCGTTTCGAAAAAGCAGCCGGGATTGTGGCAGCAGGAACAGATAAATCATTGCTCCTGATCAGCAGCGATCCAGCAGCTTTGAAAGCGGCACTTGCCCCCTTAGCGGCCCGTAAACCCTTAATCGGAGAAGCGACGGCAGAAAATTATGAAGCGATAGTTAATATTGCTAAAGAAAATTCAGTTCCGGTGATTTTAAAAGCAGAAGGCCTTGATGCTTTAAATGACCTCGTGGAAAAGGCTCAGACATTGGGCTATAAAGAGTTCGTTTTAGATCCTGGTTCGAGAACTCCGGTGGAAACGTTAGCTAATTTAACCCATCTGCGTCGTTTAGCCATTAAGAAAAAATTCCGCCCGTTTGGATATCCGGTCATTGCATATTCCAGTCATTCCGAACCTTTGGATGAAATCATGGAAGCTTCAGTTTATGTCTCTAAATATGCCAGTGCTGTCGTTTTAAATACCAGTACTAAAGCTCATCTTTTACCGTTGATGACGTTGCGTCAAAACCTCTATACTGATCCGCAAAAACCGATTCAAGTTGAACCAAAACTTCATACAGTTGGAGACGTAAACGAAAACTCTCCATTTTATGTTACGACGAACTTTTCCTTAACCTATTACAGCGTAGAAGGAGAAGTTGAAGCAACAAAAATTCCCAGCTATATTCTCCCCATTGATACTGACGGAACTTCGGTGCTAACTGCCTATGCCGCCGGTAAATTTGAGCCTGACAAAATTGCTCAAGCCATGGAAGCAAGCGGTATCGGGGATAAAGTAAAGCATCGCAATATTATTATTCCGGGTTATGTCGCAGTAGTATCAGGAAAACTAGCGGAATTAACCGGATGGAAAGTAATTGTCGGCCCTCGTGAATCCAGTGGAATCATTTCCTTTGCAAAATCTCAATTAATGTAAGGGTCTGGGAATTTCTCGGATTTTAAGGAAGTGAAAAAGATGCCCATAGCTCAAATTAAATTCATGCCGGATAACCGCATTATTCAAGTTGAAGAGGGAACAACGCTGCTTGCTGCGGCTGCTCAAGCTGAAATATTTATTAAGTCTGGGTGCGGAGGTAAAGGAACGTGCGGTGCCTGTAAAGTCGTCGTTCAAAGCGGGGAGCCTCAAGTAACAGGGACTGGAAACCTGACCCCCGATCAACTCTCCAAAGGTGTTCGGCTGGCCTGCAAAACAATTATTCAAGGAGACATGATTATTGAGGTGCCTCCCGAGTCCCGGCTGCAAGAACACCAAGTTTTATTGGGAGATACTCAAAAAGGACTTTTACAGGAAAGCGAACATGATTTGCTTGAAACATTTGGGCATCATCCCTTAGCAACGAAGCAAAGAATAGTGTTGTCATCTCCGACCTTGACGGAAAATACCAGTGATTGGGCACGGCTTACTATGGAACTGCGACGTGTTCTGAAAGCCGGTGATAGACCAATCCACATTCCACTGTCAATTCTTCAGAATTTACCTGAGACGCTGCGTAAAGCCAACTGGGACATTTCGGTGACGTTAACGGATCTCGAATCCGGCTTCACAGTGACCCATGTTGAAGCAGGCAATAATAATCCGCTTTTCGGTTTGGCTATTGACATTGGTACAACGACAGTGGTGGTCTATCTGATAGATCTTTCCAATGGAAAGATTGTCGACCAGCAGGGCTCTTATAATAAGCAAGCGCGATATGGAGATGACGTTATTTCCCGGATTGTCTATGCGGTAGAAAGCGAAGAAAACTTACAGTTAATTCGTCAAGCTGTTGTAGAAACCATTAATGACCTTGTGGACAAACTGCTGAGCCGGCAATCAATACCCCAAACTGATATTTCAAGTGCTGTTGTGGCAGGGAATACAACAATGACCCAGTTGTTTTTAGGAGTTGATCCGAAATATATTCGACTGGAACCTTATATTCCCACTATGTCAACAGTTCCTTCAGTTACGGCGCGGGACCTTGGCCTGCACATGCTGCCGGAGGCCCTAGTTCATTGCTATCCTTCTGTGGCAAGCTACGTGGGCGGAGATATCGTTGCGGGAACATTAGTCACCGATTTAGCCAATGGGGAAGATATTACCTTATTTATTGATATCGGAACAAACGGGGAAATTGTGCTCGGAAACCAAGATTGGCTTGTATCCTGTGCCTGTTCTGCAGGCCCGAGCTTTGAAGGCGGCGGAATAACCTTTGGTATGAGAGCTATGCCAGGAGCTATTGAACGTGTTGTGATTGATTCTGATACCTTGGATGTTTCACTTAAGGTGATTGGAAAAGGTTTGCCTGTGGGTATCTGTGGATCAGGACTTGTCGATTGTCTGGCCAAAATGCTCAGTGCCGGTATTATTGACCGGGCCGGCAATTTTCAATTAGGTCATCCTTCTGGCTCTGAACGATTGCGGGAAACTGCCGATGACAAAGAATTTGTCCTGGCTTGGGCTCACCAAGCAGGCGGACAAAAAGATGTGGTCATTACTGAAAATGATGTAAAAAACATCATTCGTGCCAAAGGAGCTATTTACGCTGGGATCCGATCGCTGCTTAATATGGTTGCCGTAGATCTGGAAATGATCAGCCGTATTGTGATCGCCGGTGGTTTTGGTAATTATCTCAATGTCCATGATTCTGTCCGCATAGGATTATTGCCGGACCTTGAACCGGAACGTTTTGAGTTTATCGGAAATTCTTCAGTGAAAGGAGCTCGTCTAGCCTTGTTATCCCAAAGGGCTTGGCGCGAAGCGGAAGAGTTGGGGCGAAAAATGACTTATGTAGAACTGTCGGTTGGGGCAACATTCATGGACGAGTATGTATCGGCGTTGTTCTTGCCTCATACAGATTTATCCCTATTTCCATCTTGTCATTAATGTGATTAATGGAGGTTTTCTAAATGGCAAAGTATATAGCAGTTGCAGGAAAAGGCGGGGTAGGGAAGACCACATTCACTTCATTATTGTTAAGGCAAATGGTTCAACAAAAAAAGGGAATTTCTATTCTGGCCGTTGACGCCGACCCTAATGCAAATTTGGATGAGGCTTTAGGTTTAGAAGTGACTGGGACAATTTCAGAGGTACTTGAACAAAGCAAAGATCCTAAAGCAATTCCCACAGGAATGCCCAAAAATATCTTTATTGAGTATAAACTTCAGCAGGCTCTTGTGGAGACTAAGGATATTGATCTTCTCGTCATGGGCGGGCCACAGGGAGCAGGATGCTATTGCTATCCTAATGATATCCTGCGCAAGCATTTAGAGGATATCGGAGAAGGCTATGATTATGTGGTTGTTGATTCCGAAGCGGGTCTCGAACACATTAGCCGGCGAACAATTCCTCATATTGACGTCATGTTTGTGATCAGTGATTCATCTGCACGTGGTGTACGTTCGGCCCGGCGGGTTTATGATCTTATTCAAGGATTGAAATCAGCAGTGGGAAAATTGTTTTTAATTGTTACTAAAACAAATGAGGACAGCGTGGAATTGCTGAAAGAAGAAATTGTGCAGACAGGCCTCACCTTAATAGGGGATATTCCCCTCGACCCGATGGTTGTGGAATATGACTTGGCAGGAAAGCCATTATTTGAGTTACCCGATGATGCCGTCTCGGTCAAGGCTGTTGGAAGCATCTTGAATCGTGCCGGAATCTTTAACTAGAAAGGAGAGAAGTTCATGTCCGTTGCATTAGTAAAAGAGAGATATACGAGTAAAGTCGGAGAAGTTGTCCTAGGCGCAACTTCTGAACAAGGAGGAACCCGAACTTCTACTGTCACCGTTGGTGGAGATAGTGCTCTGCCCTTTCTTCACTTCGAAGGAGAACTAAATTACCGCCCGGTCATCGCTATGGAGGTCAACGACATTGTCCCTTCTTGGAATGAGACAATAAAGAGTCAATTCGGAGATGTTCTTAATGATCCGGCAGCTTGGGCTAAAAAATGTGTCGAGGAATTTAAAGCCGATTTAATTTATCTCAAATTAAATGGAGCAGATCCTGATGGAGAGAATCGATCTCCGGAAGATTGTGCACGTATTGTGAAAGATGTTCTGGCAGCGGTTGGAGTTCCCCTCATTGTTGTAGGGTGTGACAATGACCAAAAGAACAATGAAGTCATTGCCGCAATTGCTGAAGCTGCAGCGGGAGAAAATCTGCTTCTGGGACTGGCAGAACAAGATAACTATAAATCGATTACAGCCGCAGCCATGGTTCACAAGCATACTGTTATCGCCCGCTCACCTCTTGATATTAATATTTGCAAACAATTGAATATCTTAATTAACGAAATGGGTTTACCTCTCAATAAAATTGTCATTGACCCAATGATCGGGGGACTTGGCTTTGGTATCGAATATGCATATTCCATCATGGAACGCGCCCGTCTAGGTTCTCTGGCAAACGACAAAATGCTGTCCATGCCGATGATTTGCACAGTTGGCTATGAGGCCAACCGCTGTAAAGAAGCGAACGCCTCAGCCGATGAGTTTCCTGGTTGGGGTGAACTTCAAGACAGAGGCGTGCTTTGGGAAGCTATGACCGCTTCGGGTATGCTCCAAGCAGGGGCTAGTATTCTTGTCATGCGTAATCCTGCTGCGGTGCGTTTAGTCCAGAAAAATATAGCAGATATGATGAGCAAATAACTCATTCAAGTTACTCCTTTACTGTGACTTTATTTATCAATTTGATAATAATGAAAGGTCGTGATTCAATGCTGATTTTTGGAGAACGTATCAATGGAATGTTTACTGACATTGGAAATGCCCTGCGCAATAAAGATCCTAAGCCGATTCAACATTGGGCAGTAAAACAACAAGAAGGCGGAGCCCATTATCTTGATGTTAACTCAGGTCCTGCGATTCCTACGGAGGAACGTGTGGAAGCCTACGAGTGGATGGTTAACGTCATTCAAGAAGTATCAGATTTGCCGTTGGTTTTGGACTCAACGAACTACAATGCCATTGAAGCAGGCTTGAAGGTATGTAAACGCCCGGCAATCATCAATTCTTGCCCGGCTGAACGGGTCAAAATTGAACGTGTATTTCCAATGGCCATTCAATATAATGCCGGCGTCATTGGCTTAACTATGGATAAAAAAGGGATTCCCAAGGACTCAGAAAACCGGGTGGCATTTGCCATGGAATTAGTGGCAGCTGCTGATGAATATGGACTGAGAATGGAAGATCTCTTTATCGACCCCTTAATTCTTCCGGTTAATGTTGCTCAAGAACATGCACCAGAGGTTTTAGAGAGTCTTCGCCAAGTAAAAATGTTGTCTGATCCGGCTCCCCGTACTGTTCTTGGGTTATCAAACGTATCTCAAAAATCACCAGACCGTAATTTGATCAATAGAACCTACCTGGCAATGGCCATAGCTTGCGGCTTAGATGCAGCTATTATGGATGCCAACGATGATGATTTGGTCGATGTAGCTGCAACAGCTCAAATCCTGCTTAACAAGAGCATTTACGCTGATTCGTATCTAAAAGTTTTCCGTTCGCGCTAAATGTCACAAAATCATACTATATCTTACAAGTATTTATAGCTCCAATGGATGGAAAATGTACTTATCCATCCTAACGATAAAACTCCTCAGAACACTGAGGAGTTTTATATTGCCGATTTAGCTAAGTTTCCTTAAAGCGATATTGAGATATTCTTGATAGATATTCATACCTAACCATAAGCAAGCATAGCTATCTACAGAAAGTAAAACCGGAGGTGTGCTATTATGGAGACACTTTTCCACAATGATTCGCGAATTAATGAATGGATTGATCAAATTATTGAAAGGATTTTTACTGTTTGCCTTTTAAAAGGTTTGGATGCTGAGACAGAATTTAATAAAGGATGTCAAATTGTTGCAAAGTTAACTTCGTTACTACAAAGTATCGCACTGTTTCCCGCCGAATATCTTGAAGATGGAGTAAAGCAGCTTATCGAACAACGACTTCCCGATGCGCGGATTATTAATAACTTTGAGTCCTTCGATGATATTAAAAAACGAATGCTCTCTGAAGGGACAGCTCAGGCAATACAAACTACGACGAAAGAGAACATATCTGAAGCAGAGATTTCTAGTGTAACTTCTGAAAGAGAGGAGAATATTACCGGTTCTGTATCTTTTAACGATCAAGATCCAAGAATAGAAAGCGAAGAAGCTTTATCTAAGAAGAAACACGAGGAAGGTATCGAAGGTATCGAAAGTGCATCTCCTGTTTTCGCAGTAGTAAACGAGGTTAATAAGGATCGTCAAGAAACGGAACAAGGATTCACTGAAGCGGCTGGGATTTTAGAAAGAGAGAAAGAACTAGCGGATAATGTCCAAGAGCTGCAACATAATCTAGAGGGTCTAGAGTCAAGTAATGAAGCAATTCAGCATGATTTAGTAATTCTGAATAATGATGATAATAATATAACTTTTCAGAGGAAAAATGAACTTCAGGAAGCATTGATTTCAGCGGAGTCCAGTTGTGAACCAAACCAAGAGAATCGTTTGAAGAATGTATTACAAACAATCTTTCCGGGTAAATCAATTCAATGGAATATAAAAGTAATGAATCAGTCAGTTTTTGCTCAAGTCGAGGATTTACTGATTTGTTTACATGAAACAGAGAAATCTTGCGATATAAAACTACTAAATCGACAAGGCTGGAAGGTATTAATTTGCAATTCAGACGATTTAATGTTTCCCCGCAGATTGGAACGAGGAATACGACAGATTTCACGTCAAAAACAGAAACAACCATTAAATTAACAGGTTTTTTTTATACCCCAGGTAGTAGGAAATACTATTTCTTTGTCGAATATTAAACTTTAAGCTAATTCTCGAGAAAACCTTTAAAACATAATTTCGTAGTGCAAGATACAATGGAAAAGAGGTATCGTTTTTGTCTGATAAGTTGGGAGATATTATAAAAAATACTTTAGAAGCTATCGAGTCGGGAAAAGAAGAAATTTTTTTTATAGCTGAAACTACACGCAATGAAACCCTTCGCTTGACAAATGAACTCTCTCAGCTAAAGTCTGATATTTCAGATACTATCTGTCTAGTTGATGCCCAGGAGAAAGTTGATCGCCAAAAACGAATGCGGTTAATGGCAGTCAATAGTTCCTATCAACAATACACCCAAAAAGAGATGATTGAGGCCTATGCAGAGGCCAAGGATGCTCAGGTGAGTTTGCAGCTCCTGCAGTCTAGAGAAGCTGAATTGCGTAAGCGAAGGAATGAGTTGGAACGATCCTTGAATCAGATGCAGGAAACCATTGATCGGGCCCAAAATTTGATGACTCAGGTAAGTATGGCCATTAGTCTTTTACAAGGTGAGATTGAGGGAGCGCTTAATTCCCATAGCCACGAACAACGACAAGAGTTAGGATTGCGTATTATAAAAGCTCAGGAGGAAGAGAGACGGCGAGTTGCCAGGGAAATACATGATGGCCCGGCTCAAACTCTAGCAAATATTGTTCTGCGTTTAGAGATTGCTGAAAAGTTAATGGAATATAATCCTAGTCATGTAAAAGCGGAACTAATTGATCTCAAGAATTTAGTTCGTGCCAATCTTCAAGATATCCGAAGGATTATTTTTGATCTGCGCCCTTTGGCCTTGAATGATCAGGGATTAAGTGCTGCAATTTCCAAATACCTGGATAATTTTAGTAACACCTATGGAATAACCTGTGAATTTAAGGTAGCTGGACATGAAAAAAGGCTTCTTCCAGGTATGGAAGCAGCTCTTTTCAGATTAATACAAGAAGGTATAACAAATGTAGCCAAGCACGCGCACTCCGCCAAAGTAAATATCTTACTAAACTTCCAAGACGATTGGACATCTGTTCGAATTCAGGATTATGGGATAGGATTTGAAGTTGATTCTGCCATGCAAACACCCGGAGAACACTTCGGTCTTATAGGTATGCGGGAACGTGTTGAAATGTTTTATGGACGTCTATCTATTCAATCTAGTTTTGGAAAAGGAACAATTATCAAATTTTTAATTCCATCGAGGGGTGAGAGAGGGGACAAACTATGATACGCATTGTCATTGCTGATGATCACCCACTGTTGAGAGAGGGCTTGCGCCGCATTTTAGAATTTGAAGATGGGATAAAAGTCGTTGCCGAAGTCGGAGATGGACAAGGTGCCATCAATATTGCAAGAAGTTTGGAATTTGATATTTTGTTAATGGATCTAAATATGCCGGGAGTTAATGGCTTAGAGGCTGGGCGGGTTATTCGCCGAGAAAAGCCAAATATCGGTATTTTGGTTCTTACAGTTGACGACTCTGATGATAAGATTCTTGAAGTTCTGCAGATAGGTGTGGCAGGCTATTTGCTTAAAGACGTAGACTCAAAGACATTGATTCAGTCTATTTATAAAGTATTCAATGGTGAACCAATTTTGTCTCCAACGGTTACGGGTAAATTGATGGGTCAATTAACCCAGCCTTTAGTAAGGAACACTTGTGGGCTTAGTGAGCGAGAATTAGAAATTCTTCACTATGTAGTTCGTGGGGCGTCGAATCGTGAAATAGGAACCGCTTTATTTATTAGTGAAAAAACAGTAAAAAATCATTTATCAAGTATCTATAGAAAGTTAGAAGTAGAAGATCGCACACAAGCTGCCTTAAAGGCTGTAAAACTTAAATTAATTCAACTCGATTAAATTTCCTTAAAGTCAATACTCAATGTATTGCGTATTAGATCTTTTGCAGGTAAGATTAAATTAAATTATTTTTGGATCTTTTAGCTTCAGACCTTGGAAAATGGAGGATTAGTCATGAAGATTAGTTTTTTTGGTGCAGCTCAAGTAGTAACTGGATCATCATATCTCGTGGAATCCGACAAATCACGAATTTTAATTGACTGTGGAATGTTTCAAGGCTCTAAGGCTCTTAAAGAATTAAATTATGGAGACTTTCCTTTTGATCCTGCAAGCCTGGACGCTGTTATTTTGACCCACGCACATACGGATCACTCAGGTATGCTGCCAAAATTAGTGAAAGCAGGGTTTAAAGGGAACATTTGGGCTACTCCTGAAACCATTAAGCTGTGCTCGATAATGTTGCCGGACAGTGGTCACATTCAAGAGATGGAAATTGAACGAAAAAATAGAAAACGCTTGAGAGCAGGATTAAAACCTTTAGTACCGATATACACCGTTCAAGATGCCTTGGATAGTCTTCCGAATTTTCGGGCAGTATCGTATCACGAAAATGTCGAACTAGTCCCTACAGTATCCTTTGAATTATATGATGCCGGTCATATTTTAGGTTCGGCTCATGTGGTGCTTCACGTTAAAGAACCTGACTTCAATAAATCGATTGTTTTTTCCGGCGATATTGGGAATGTAAACCAACCCTATCTCGAGGAACCCAGCATTTTAAGTGATGCAGAAATGGTTATTATGGAAACAACCTATGGGGATCGTCTTCATGATGACGGCGGGAAAAAGACAGATCGTGAGGAGCAGCTCGCCGAGACGATTCGTTCTACTTATGAGGCGGGGGGGAATTTAGTTATCCCTGCTTTCGCTATTGAACGTACGCAAGATCTTCTCTTTTATTTGCGGAAACTGCAGGATGAACATAGAATACCGGTTCTACCTGTGTATATAGATAGTCCCTTAGCAATTGCGGCAACCAAGATATTTCAAGAAAATACAGAACACTTTGACTTAGAAACGCGTGAGTTAATAAAACATGGAAGTAGTCCGCTTACTATGGCGAATGTGCATTTCAGTCAGACAGCAGAAGATTCTATGGCTCTTAACGAAATTGAAGGCGGGGCTATTATTATTGCTGCTAGCGGAATGGCAGATGCCGGCAGGATCAAACACCATTTAAAACATAATTTATGGCGCAATAATGCTACGGTATTGTTTGTTGGCTTTCAGGCTCAAGGAACTCTTGGCAGATTACTTTCCGAAGGAGCAGAAAAGGTTACTATTCACGGAGAGGAAATAGCCGTAAAAGCTCGAATACGTCATATGGATGGTTTGTCGGCTCATGCCGATCAGGCCGAACTTCTTCACTGGCTTTCTCTTTTAGGGAAAAAGGCAGAGCAAATTATTCTTATTCATGGAGAATTAGAAGCACAAGCAGCTTTTTCTGCTAAAATTCAAGAAACATTTGGGAAGACACCTCTCATTCCTCAGTTAGGTGAAGTATTTGAGTATACTTCTCATGAATTTATCCGACATATTCCCGAAAAATCATGGTTAACGGAGGATTCTTCGGTTATCTCCGGGGAGACAATACCATCACCATCCGTTCCTTCTGAGAGCCCTCTGAAGAAATCTTGTTTACAGTCTGCACCTTTGCCGACCAAACGGACAAGCCGTAAGGAACCGCATCATTCTCGAGCTCAGGTTAACAAGGCTTACCTTCGACTTCGACATCATCTTAAAAAGATTATTGATGAAGGCAATCGTTCCCGCAATTTCGATCGAGTTGTGTACTTACTTGACGGTTTGACACATTGGCTTGAAGAACATGATCAGGCAAATCGTCGTTAAACCATTTCAAACTCGGCGGTTTGGCGTTTTATTCCTGCAAGAAACCGCAGTGTTTCTTCACGTCGTTTAATAGCTATCCGTTTTCCTGATTTTGTGGAGACTTTATCCGGCAAAGCATCTGCAAATAGTCGGGCCCTTTCGATTGCCTGCTCTGGAGTTTGGATTAATTCATCATGGCCTACAAGACTGAATAATCTCATTAAGCCGATATTCCCCAAATTATCTAAGATGTCTGATTCACGTATATAAACCGCTTCATCACTGCGGCCAGGTTCCGAATAATACATGTGATTTTCAACGGCATCTAAAACCAAGGGTATTTTATCTTGTGGGAAGTTCATTTGTTGTAAAAGGTTTACAGAGACTCCTTTTGACCGCAAAGCATGATCAACATTTTTAATAGCATAAACGGGGTATTTTCCCGTGTCATGCAGCAGCGCAGAAGCAAATAATACCTCGTCATCGAGAATCAAATGCGAGGAAAGTTCTTTTGCCAAATGATAGACCCTAAAGCAATGCTTTGTTCCCCAGGCGGGATGAGCACCAGATTTATCCACAATTTGAATAAGTTCTTGACGGAACTCCATAAATTAGCCTCCTTGTTTCTTTTGAGAACTATATACGCCAAAGGAAGAGAAATATCCTCCTAAATATTGGTAATATATTAGGTGCTAATGACACTTAGATATCGTTTATTCGATATATAAAGGGTCAGGTCTTTGGTTTTTAAGAAGGAAAATAGTTTAAAAGCATGAATATTCTAGGAATATTTTGATAGATATACAGGGAGTGATATTGAAATGAATAAGGTAAGTGTTTATGGGAGCTTTACACAAGCTCTTTTCTTTTCCGGGGTTGTGTCCGTTCCAAAGTATCTTTTAACCCACTATAAAATGCTCGATATAACAGATAGGGAAGTCATGGTATTAATTCAGATTCTCTGTGAAGCAGAGACAAATCCCTACCCGACTCTGACTTCTTTAGCTGCGCGTATGACTGCGACCTTATCTGAAATAGAAGAAAGTGTAGGTCATTTGGTTGAACGAAATTTACTGGCAATTGAGAGGTATTGGAATCCCACTGAGGAAAAGTGGTCAAATTGTTATCGCTTTGTTGGTTTAATAGATGAACTTGCGGAAATGTGGGCCATAGAACGCTCTCAGCAATTAGAAGAAGAACGTACATTAAGTCAAGCTCAATCGATGGCCTTTACAAATCCAGCCAAGAAGTCTCTGGAGAATTTAGTACGAGTTTTTGAACAAGAACTTGGCAGACCCTTAACAGGTATCGAGTGCGAAAACTTGGATCGGTGGTTGGCAACTCATTTTTCCGAAGAACTCATTATTGAAGCGTTGAGACGAGGAGTTAGTGCGGGAATTCGAAATTTTCGGTATTTGGACTCTATACTTCGAGAATGGGAGAAGAAAGGACTTAGGACAAAAGCCGAAATTGAAGCTGAAGATGCCTATTTTCAATCTCGCCAAGAGAAGAAGGTTTCAAGATCAAAAAAGCAAGTCCCCAAAACTTCCCCAAACAAATATGATAATTTTTACCTTTAATCTAGGAGCTTTAGTCGGGAGTGATTAGACATGAAACACATTAATGAGATCTTAAACGTCAAAGCAGACGTTTCAATACCTTCACATAGCAAGGAAACCAAGGAAATAGTTCAACCTACTGCAGCATATAAATGCCCGCTTTGTCAGGACCGAGGCATTCTGCTCGAGGGAGATGTGGCATTTCCCTGCAGTTGTATGAATTCAAAGAAACTGGATAATCAATTTCGTACCGCTCGGATATCTCGGGAGCTAAAGAAATGCCGATTTGAGAACTTTAAGCTTGATTACTACCTTTCCCAAACCGGAGATCAAACTCATTACGAAACAGCCATAAAAGCTTTAGGAGCCTCCCGGAGTTTTGTGGACGAATATCGAAAAAATCCCCATATCCTGGGAATCATGTTTTCGGGCCCAGTAGGGTCTGGAAAAACGTTTCTGGCGGCTGCTATTGCCAATGAGCTTATGGATGCGCAAAAACAGGTCCTCTTTTTAGTAGTGCCTGATCTTTTAGATGAATTGAGAGCAACCTATAAATCGGAAGTCAATGAATTGGATTTGCTAGATACGGCCAGAACGATACCAATTCTAATCCTAGATGATTTAGGTGCCCATAATTACACTGATTGGACAAGGAATCGATTGTATTCAATTATTAACTATCGCATGAATGAGCAACTTCCCACTATTTTCACTTCAAATCTTACGCTTGAGGAAATGGAAGAGTATTTAGGGGTTCGTACTACTTCGAGAATTATTCAAGCATCACGTATTTTTCGCTTAACCGTTGAGAGCGATATTCGTCATCAGAAATATCAAGAGCGGGAAGGTAGAGTCAAAAAATAACTTAAATATTTTTAGATTTTATAAGAAAATTTTTAAAAGCTATGCATGTCTTTAAAGGGACATGCATAGCTTTTCTATAGAATAAATTTGAAAAAGGAGGATGTCAGCTTTGACTAAAATTATAGCTCTTAACCGTAAGTACCTCGTGATGGTGACCAGTGTCCTAATAATTTGTCTGATTGGTATAGCAGGGTTCTCACTTTGGCAAACAAAGCAAACTAGCGGAAATAGCGCTAAAGGCACACCGGAAATTCAAATGTTGGGGGTAACTGTAGAACCCGCAGTGGTTGTGAAAGATCTATCTTATGGTAATGTTACCTTAAAAGGTGCACAAGTAATTACCAGTAAAACGTTTGATCTAATTGTAACTGTGCAAAATAATACTGCCAAAAAGATGACCAATATCCCGGTTGAATTGCAGGTTTCTTTACTGGGAGATGAAACTAAAAAGGTTATTTCTCCCGGTGTATTGCCTTCATTAGAGCCCGGAGCTAAGGCTAGAGTTGCTTTTCGTCAAATAAAGTGCTTAGGAGATGCCTTAGGAAAAAGTGCGACAGCCGGACAACATTTAATGAGTGTACGAATTAAACCTAATCCGGTGGGCGGCGTTGACCAGGCTACTGAAGCAAGCTTCCGTTTTGTGGTTGACACTACTGTTAAGGCTCCGGCAACCGCTAATAAGCAATAGTCTTCTTTTTCCTTCGAACTTTTGTTTACTCCATTCTAGAGTGTTATAATACTCTAGAGGTGAGACGGTTGAATATAACAATATTAGTAGATCTACATACCCATACAATTACTAGTGGACACGCCTATAGTACCATTTCTGAAAATGCCTTAGCTGCTTCTCGTAAAGGATTACAATTGCTTGGAATGACAGATCATGGTCCCAGTATGCTGGGAGCACCATCTTTATATCATTTTGGGAATTTATCTATTCTGCCGGAAGAACTTTACGGAGTCCGTCTATTACCAGGAATAGAGGCCAACATTATAAGCCATGAAGGAGAGCTGGATCTGCCGGTAAACTATTTAGTTCGGATGAAACTTGTTTTAGCAGGTCTTCATGTACAATGTTATCCTGGAGGCACTATTGAACAAAATACGCAAGCTTATATTAACGCTATGAAAAACCCTTTTACCGATATGATGGTACACCCAGGCAGACCTGAATTCGAGCTGGACCTGGAAAAGGTTGCTTATATGGCGGCTCAATTAAATGTCCCAGTGGAAATCAATAATAGTTCTCTTGCGTCGGGGAAAAAAGAAACTCAGGAGAATTGCCACCGCTTTGCAGGCTATATGGCTAAATATAAAGGTCCCGTTATCCTGGGAAGTGATGCTCACTTTTGGGATCGGGTGGGAGTATTGGATCGCTCTCTCCATTTAGCTCAAGAGGTTGGAATTAAGGAGGAACAAATTTTCAATACCTCACCTGAACGCGTTCTTGCTTATTTGGAAGAACGACGTCAAAAGCGTTTTACGGCCAAGCAATAAATAGGTGGTTATATAATCTCCGGGAATGTTTTAAACCTGTGTTTAGAACAGAAATAGGATTTAAAGAGGGCTGTGAGCCTTCTTTTTTCATTTTCTATCCATTTCTTGATAGATTGTTCCTATTGATAAATTAATTAATATTTGTTTCCAAAAAAAAATTATAGTACAATGAGTTTTGTGGTTAAACTACAAGTATCTGAGAAGATAAGAAAAGGACGTGTCGGAGTTGTTTAATAAAGAAAGACAGTTCGATCGCGAACGTATAGCGGGAGCTGTGATCATTTTAAGCATATTAGTTATCTTCCTGTCAATGGTTGGCATAAAGCTCCTGGATGTTAAAGTCTCAAATATCGAATTGGTTGATGGCGATTTGTATACTGTTGTTACTGGTAATGGACCAGTAAATTTTAGCAAAAACGATATTTTGCGGATAGAATATACTGATACCAAAGCAGGTTTAACCGGGACACCTATAGAGCTCGATAAAATATATACGACAAAGGGGTTTATTTATTTTTCCTCAATAGATCCTTTTTATAAAATTGGTCAGCAGATCATTCAATCTGTTGAAGATAAAAATAATCTAAAACCTGTTTGGATTTTACCTGACAAAAGCCCGATATCTGGTTCGACCACCAATGAATTACAGAATGCTAACCTTAAATTGATTCAGCCTTTTAGTTATGCTATTGGAACCCCTGGGAAGTTTATCCCTATTGTTTTTGCCTTATTATCTATACAATATTTAGCCTTTGCTTTTGGAGGAATTGCTCTATTTGTTCTCGTCTTTCCTCTAAGAATTGATTCTGTCAAATATAATCCTGCCGCGAGTCAGCAAGATCCTGAGTTTTGCGCCAATGAAGATCATATTGGTGCGGTAGCAAAATAAACTATAAAAGAAAACGCTCCTGCGAGCGTTTTTTAATACCATCGAAAAGTATTAACTTTGGTGGTATGCCGTAAAAAGGGCTATACGTGCGCAGACAGTGTCTTGGTTGGCACCAGCCAAGTTTTCTTTAAAAGCAGGTAAGTACATAGTTATGTCGAAGAAATAATAACATTATTCAAGGTTAATTACGGAAGTGAAATGGGTGAAATTCTTTGAAAAGGGCTATCTTAGTTTCGGGAAAAGCTTCCTTAAATCAGGAAATTAAATCTATGCTGCCCTTGGCTAATTATCAACTTCTAGCTTCAACTGACAACGGTATGGAGGCCCTTCGTTTTATTCATCGTTATGAACCGGATCTCGTAATTATGGGGTGGAATCTTCGTGGCTTAAGTTCATCGGAAGTTCTCCAAAATCTCGTGCTGCAACACCTTTGCCCAATAGTAGTTGTCTTAACGCAGGAAGAACATTATGTGCTTCCAGAAGTCATAGAAGCAGATGCACATCATGTCATTGTATACCCTTCGCGCGTTTTGGAAATGGTAGCGGGTATACAAATGGCGGAACATCGTTATCAGCGTGAATCAGAACATTATCAGCAAGTACAGCGTATAGAAGAAGAACTCAAGACTCGGAAGATTATTTTTCAAGCGTTATTATGCATCATCCAAAAACGGGGTGTTACCGAGCAGGAGGCTTACAAGTCGCTTCGCGATCAGGCGATGTCTACCAGAAAATCCATGAGGACTGTAGCTCAAGAAGTTCTTAAAGGCGTGTGGCTGCCTGCATAGATTTACTTTTAAACTGTTGGAAAAAGGAGATGATTTTATTATGAAAGTTAAGGTAAAATATATTAAAGGAATGTACTTTCAAGGTGAAGGAAGCTCGAAAACGATAACTCATATTGATACAGCGATAACTGCCGGTGGTTCAGGGCATGGCTCCAATCCTATGGAACTTCTTTTAATGGCTATTGCGGGCTGCAGCGGTATGGATATCGTTTCAATCCTAGGTAAAATGCAAGTGAAATTTAAACGATTTGAGACAACAGTAGAAGGGGAACGGTCCAGCGATCATCCCAAGGTATTTAAAGATATTGAAGTTGTTTATAAGTTTTGGGGTGAATCTCTTCCCGAGGATAAATTGCGTCGGGCTGTTCAGCTCTCTATGGACAAATATTGCAGTGTGGCCAATATGATTGATAAAGCAGCTAATTTGACCTATAGGATTGAAGTGAATCCCGATCAAGTACAGCCTTGAGAGTCGTTCTTTGAACGACTCTTTTCTAGCTTTTTGGGTGAATTCTCCAAAGTATAATCCTAAGACAATCCTTGATTGAATTACTATGTTTTGTTATACTAGATACGGCGTTATGGGTGTAAATTTGTGATGAATGAGGATGAAGAATGTCAATTTTATTGATGGCTTTAAGAAGTATATTTATTATAGCGGTCATACTTTATTTTTATTATTTTTCCAAGCGAAAAAATCATCAGGTTACACTTTATTTATGGACTATCATAATTGTTGGTATGGCTTCCGGGCTCTTTATCCAACTGATTGAGGTATATCAGCGAACGGCTCAGTGGTCTTCTATTCAGTTTAGCATATTTTTTTATTTAGTAATTATAGTTTATTCTATCTGGAAGTTGATATCGGAATTTAAAAAACGAGGTCAATAAATGACAAAAGGTCAATAAGGGTTCGAGGCCGCAAAAATGCGGCTTTGTTTTTTACACTATCAGTAACCTTTGGTTGTATACTGCAAGAAGAGCTAATTCGTGCGAAGACAGTGTCTTCGTCTTCTAGCATAAGTGCAACTAACCTGCCGCTTTCGCCAGAGGCTTAGCGCCAGCTAAGTTTTCTTTAGAGAATTTTTTAATTTATTTTATTTTATTTCTATCCATAGATAAATGGAGAAGGGGAAAATAATACTTATGAAAATGAAAAAAAAGCGAACAATTAGATTCAAGAAGATTTTAGCCTTTCTGGGCTATAATCTTATCCTTGCAGTAATTCTTGCGCCTTTTGTTTTGTTCTGGGGACCATTTCAGGCACTTAAAACCGTAGCGGTAGGTTCTGTTTATACCTCGCGTCATCCACAGGTTGTTAAAGCCTTTTTATCACAGGATGAAATTAATAAAATTATGGACAGTAACTATGATAAAGGCGTTTTAAGCGGGCAGGACATATCGCGTAACAGTGTTGTCAATGATGCCAGCTCGGGTATAACAATCGAAGACATCAAAGGTCCAAGTTTTAAGGGAAAAGTTATGTTAATTAAAGATCCTAAACGCGTGAAATTAGCCGTAACAAAAGAAATTGGGACCACAGGGGAACGAGTGAGCGATCTTGTGCAAGATATGGGGGCCATTGCAGGAATTAATGCGGGAGGATTTTATGATCCTAACGGAAAAGGTAATGGCGCCTTTCCTGATGGATTGACTGTTCAAAATGGTAAATTGGTTCATAATAATGTCGGGAATCAAACTGTAAATATCGTTGGCTTTGATGATCAAGGAAAATTAGTGATCGGAAATATGACTGCGAGTCAATTGGAAGAAAAACATATTCAACAAGCTGTTTCCTTCGGACCGAATCTTATTGTTAATGGACAAAAGGTGATATCGGGAGATGGAGGATGGGGTATCGCCCCAAGGACGGGAATTGGGCAAACGGCCGATGGAACCGTAATTTTCGTAGTAATTGACGGTCGTCAACCTACTTGGAGCATTGGAGCGACACTGCGGGATCTCATGAATGTTTTTAGTGACTATCATGCAATCAATGCGGTTAATCTTGATGGCGGTTCTTCTTCTGAACTCGTCTATAATGGGAAAGTCCAAAATAAGTTGTGGGATATTTTTGGCGAACGCTATATCCCGACAGCTTTCGTCGTAACCCCTTAACAAGCAATCCCAGTAAAAAAGGAGAAATCTCATGAAGAAGCTGCGTATCATTGCCATTTGGACCTTAGTTTCCTTATTATTGCAATATGCGGGATACTCATATTTAAATAACAAAGTTCAACAAGTTATTTCCCCGGATCAAGGTACTAAAATAATCACAACCCAGCTTAAAGCAACAATTCCCGGCTCGAACCTCACAAATGTGCAAGTTTCCTATGCCAAGGATTATTTAGCCTATACGGAAGATGGAACTCTTAAGGTTTTTAATCTTCAAAAACAAAAAGTTGTATTTGAGAAAGCCCCTCCCTCCGGCAACGATAAAACCTTGGGAGTTTTAACCTATCAATGGCTGCCGGACAGAAATACATTGCTGTATTTCTATGCTAAGAAAAATCCTAATCCCTATACCTTAGTAACTGTTTATCCCAAGCAAACTGATCCCCAATCATCGGGTCAAACTCCAAAGACGACTGTTCAGACACCAACAACTTCGGAGCCCAAAACCGAAGATCCGAATGAAAAGGCTAATTCGAAAACAAACGATAAAACTACGGGTAAATCTAGTACGAACACCAACACCAATTCAAACACGAATACAAATACCACAAATTCTAATTCTAATTCTAATTCTAATTCTAATTCTAATTCTAATTCTAATTCTAATTCAGCGGCTAAAGATACAACTAAAGAACAGTCTGCTAAACCTTATACCGTGAAACGTTATAACAACCCACAACTAACCGAGTTATATTCTCTCGACCTTCCAGACAGCAATGATGACTCGACTGCACCTGATGATCGATTTAATCAAACGATTGATAACTTCCCTGCCGGCGGAAAGATCGAGGAATTAGTGGTTTCTACATTTACTAATTTGATGTACCTAACAGTAAAAAGTGAGAAATCCGAATTGCTTCTGGAAATTGATGTTATGAAAAATGTGAAAACTTTAAGTAAGTCAGGAGAAAGTATAGATAATATGGCAGCTTCTGATCGCTATGGGACACTTTACCTGGACAGCAAAGTTGGCTATAATCACGAAGTCGTTGCTTTAGATGGTTCTAAGCGTGTTACCATTTCTAAGCAAAATAATGATCAAATTTTAGGTATTAGAGATGGTAACGTCTATATCGGAGAAATAGAAAATAACCATCTTATCAGAGTGAAAACGGCCAATGATCCCAACCACGTAACGAGTAACCCATCGTTTAACACCCTTTGGGAAGGATCAATTCCTTATGATGATTCAGTGCGAACTCTCATTGGAGCAAATGGGCAAGTTGTAGTCTATGATAATCAAACTGCCAATATTATTAGCAATAAAGGCAAGCTCTCAGAAGTTCAATTGAAAGGTGACGAAAATTATGTCTCCGTGGATGGCGCGGAACTTGTACAGCTTACCAAAAATGGGGATTCAACTCTTGCTGAACTCCAGCCGCTAAAATCATAAGTGAAGGAATGAGTAAGACAATTCACAATTAAATCGGTAAAAAAATCGAGGAGCGCTTATCAGCGCTCCTTAATTTATTCTTCTAGTATTCAGATACCTGCCACGGCTCCACTTCTATCAAGAAAGCTTTGTTAGCTTTACCGTCTCTCCAGGCAATAAGTTCACTCTTTTGGGCGGAGCTAACTTCCCTTGAGGTCGATTGTGTTCGGAAAGTTTTATCAGAGTTAGAAAGCTTAACCTTGGGATTGCGAAAATGTCTTTGAGTTACAGGCCTGCAATGGATTAGTTTTACTGTGCCGTGCTTGAGCCACTTTGTAGATTTTTTAGCTGAGTTTCTAAGTTATCAAGTAAGTCCCGCATTTGGTTCATTTGGTCAAGGATTGAGGTAATGGATTGTGATTGATTACTTGGGTTTTGCGATTGGGGCGTAGTGGTTTGCGTCGGCGGAACAGCGCTTTGTCCTGGGGTTGTTGGTTGAGGAGTTCCTTCGCCAAATACTTGGGTTAAGGCTGATCCTAAATTGTCCGTCATCACTAACTTATCTTCGTAAGCGAGTACGACTCGTTTCATTTCTGGGATGCTTCCGCCTTTATCAGATTGGAGATAAATCGGTTCAACATATAAGAAGTTTCCCCCTATGGGAATGGCTAAGAGGTTTCCGCGGATGACACTTGAACCTTTTTGATCCCACAGGGACAATTGGCGTGAAATATCCGGATCCTGATCAATGCGCGATTCAATTTGCAAGGGTCCGTCGACTTCAATATTTTTCGGTAGCTTAAAGAGCAAGAGCTGGCCATAATGTTTTCCATCCATTCGGGCGGCCATCCAAGCCACCATATTGTTACGAGAATTAGATTCGCTGGAAGCAGGTGTAAAGGGCAGTATAAGTACAAACTCGGGTTTTGTTTCGCCGGGAATGGTCATGATCGTATAATAGGGATCAACATTTTGAGGTTTTGCTTGGTAAAGTTCTTTAGCAATGTCCCAGGCATCTTCCTTATTATAGAAGACTGAAGGATCAGTCATATGGAACGTTCTAAGCATATTACTTTGAATCGTGAAAAGAGTTTCAGGATAACGCAGATGACTCTTCAGTGATGGTGGGAAACTGCTGAAATCTTTAAAGACCCCTGGGAAAATGCTCATGTAGGTTTTTAGGATAGGATCTTGGGGATCAACAGCGTAAAAATCAACAGTACCGTCATTGGCATCAATAACTACCTTCACGGAGTTACGGATGTAGTTGAATTCTTGGTCAGAGTATTTATTCGAGTAGGGTAAGGCATCGGAAGTAGTATAAGCATCAATGATCCATTTAAGACGGCCATTATCGATGACCATATAGGGATCAGAATCATAGGTGAGAAAGGGAGCTAACTTTTGCACCCGTTCCTTAATATTGCGATAGATCAGCATTTTGCTATTGGGGGTTATTTCACTGGCAAGATAGAAGCGTAAAGTTCCGTGACTAAGGGAAAGCATGAATTTGTTGAGGGGGGTAAATTGGATACCTGTTTTGCCGGTATAAGAGGTTTCGGCATTAGAGTCGCCCTGAGGATAATCAAACTCTTTAACTGAGGTATCGGCAACCACCCAATCGTTGGTAAGTTCTCCATAGTAGATACGGGGTTCCTTTAGTTTGAGTTCAGGGAAATTAGTGACAGGAGGGATGTCGCTGATTGCAAACGATGGCAATCCCTCGGGACTGACAGCATTGGCAAAGGAGGCGGCGACACCATAACCGTGAGTATACACAAAGTGTAAATTGACAAAGGTTTGAGCCTTAGGGTCTAAGTCGGGTGTTGAGATTTCCCGTGGTCCTAGCATCACTTGGCGGTATTCACCATCAATCGTATAACGGTCGATATCAATATCATTGAACTTGTAATAAAGACGAATTCCTTGTTTTTGGGTGAACGTTTGCAGCAGAGGACGTGTATCATTGAGACGGATATTGTTTAAAGTCCCCTGATCCGCTTTTAACGCGCCCAAGGTAATCGGAGTGTTTCCGGGATAATTTGTTTCAGCGATATGGTCTAAACCATAACCGTAACGAGTCATGGCAATTTCATTTTGAATGTAAGGCTGTTCTTTAGTCAGTTCGTTAGGAATTACAACAAACGATTGCAGCAGAGATGGAAAGATGCCATAGATGAGAATTCCAACGACAACGATTCCGGCAACCGGAAGTGTCAGAAGACGAGGGTCTTTAAATGATTGGGCAATGATAGCTGAGATAAAGCCTATGATGCTGATAACTATTAAAACTTTGAGGGCAGGGAGAGTCGCCGTTAAATCAACGTAACCTGCACCAACAACATGACCATGGACAGAATAAAGTAACTGAAAAATGTTAAGATAATAGCCAAAGGCTTTGAGGGCAAAAAGAATACATATTAATAATGCAAGGTGCCTGCGGGCTCCCGCTGTAATTTCTACCGATCCCTTACGCCAAAATTTTAGGGAATGAAGTTTCAGCACTCTTGTCACAATATAAAAGATTGCCGTAAATAAGGTCAAAAGAAAGAGAGGGCCAAAGAAAGCATTAAATAAAGTTCTTAGAAAAGGTAGTTGAAAGAAATAAAATGCTAAATCCTTACCGAAAATTGGATCGGTTTGACCGAAAGGAGTAGCGTGGATAAAGGATAAAACGTCCAGCCAGCCGGTAAACCCAGCGATAAAGCTCACCCCAAAGCTTACGACAGCCGATATGATGAGCAGCCAAATCGTCACTCTGCGCTGGCTTAGGCTCAAGACAGGTTTGTTCATATCTTGCACCAGACGTAACCTAAGGCGCAGACGTTCATTAACGAAGGTTACAATGGCATGCCGTATGGAAAAAAGAGTTCCGGCAATAAATAAGAAGAGAATCGTTCCGTTGACAGCTTGGAAAAGAACCTTACTTAAGAGCGGTGTCCAAAAGAGCTGTGTGTAACCTAAGTCCTTAAACCATAACCAATCTTCATATAAGCCGCTGGATGCTTTTAGTAAAGCGGCAATTAGAATTAGGCCAACGAGAATTTTGTAAAAACGTTGCAATAGAGAATCCCCCTTCAAACTATAACAATAAATTGTTGTTTCATTAAGCTAGTATTCATATATTCTTCCCAAGAATTAAAAATCCCTTCCAAATTTTTTCGAAATTGCAATTAGAGTCTTTCTAACCTTAGCATTAATATGGTATACTATAAAAAATACCCGTAAGGGGTATGTCGACAGTATTGTTAGAGGAGTTGTTACAAATGATTTATGATGTAATAATCGTTGGAGCAGGTCCTGCAGGTCTTACTGCAGGAATCTACGCCTCCCGTGGAGGACTTAAAACGGCCATCGTTGAATTAGCAATGCCCGGCGGACAAGCAGCTTCAACAGACAAAATCGAAAACTATCCTGGTTTTCCTGAAGGTGTCAACGGTTATGAACTAATGAACGCCTTCCATCAGCAAGCCTTGTCATTTGGAGTTGAATTTGTTTATGAAGAAGTAAAAGGCCTTGATCTCAAGGAAACCGTGAAGAAAATTCATACCGACAGCTCTGTTTTAGAAGCAAAGGCCCTGATTATTGCGGCAGGTTCTAAGCCTAGGCTGCTGAATGTTCCTGGTGAAGAGTTTTTCAAAGGGAGGGGAGTGTCTTATTGTGCCACTTGCGACGGAGCTTTCTTTCGCGGAAAAAAAGTTGTCGTCGTTGGCGGAGGAGATTCGGCTATTGAAGAAGGATTATACCTTACTAAATTTGCTGAAGAAGTCATTCTTATTCATCGGCGTGAGGGTTTCAGGGCTTCACAAATTATCGTTGACCGGGCCAAGGAAAACTCTAAAATTCGCTTTGAACTTAATTATGTGGTAGAAGAGATTCTGGGGTCAGATCATGTCGAAGGAGTACGCGTTCGTAATGCCCTTGACTCAACAAGGAAAGAAATAAAAGCTGATGGTGTCTTCATTTATGTTGGAACAAGTCCTAACGTTCAGTTTATTGATAGTGAGATAAAAACCGACGAACGAGGGTATATATATACTAACCAGTTTTTGCAGACAAATATAGAGGGTGTGTACGCAGCCGGAGATATTCGCACTACGCCGCTGCGGCAAGTCTCTACGGCGGTTGGTGACGGAGCCCTTGCTGCAGTTGAAGTTGAGAAGTATTTAGCAGAGCAGCATCACAAGTAAGCATTATTTGTAGAATTTTAAGGTTTTTTGAAAAATAAGACCTTGATAATTTGTAATGCTTATAATATGCTATAGTAAACTTCAAACAATTTAAACTAATTAAAAAATAGAGGTGGAATGCTCAGTGCACTTTGTGGTCTGCCTAAAACAAGTACCTGATACCTCAGAAGTCCGAATTGATCCCAATACCAATACCCTCATGCGGGAGGGAGTACCCTCAATTATTAATCCCTATGATGCTCATGGCTTAGAAGAAGCAATTCGCTTAAAAGAAAAGGCTGGCGGTAAAGTAACTATCGTCAGCATGGGCCCTCCGCAGGCCAAAGAAGCTCTAAAAAAAGCCATGTCTTTTGGCGCGGATCGCGCAATTCTCTTGAGTGACCGTGCTTTTGGCGGTTCAGACTCATTGGCAACAGCTTATATTATTTCGACGGCTCTTAAAAAAATTCATGAGACAGAACCCATTGATTTAGTTTTTGCCGGTAAAGAAGCAATTGATGGCGACACTGCTCAAACTGGGCCGGGCATTGCTCAAAGGCTTGGCTTTCCACAGTTAACTTATGCTATTAAGATTAAGGAACTAACGGATACAAGCATCACCGTTGAACGAAAAACTGAAAGTGGCCGGCAAATAGTTCAAGCTCAACTGCCCGCGTTAATTACGGTGGAAAAAGAACTAAATGACATACGCTACGCTTCTCTTCCCAATATGATGAATGCTGCTGCCTACGAACCGGAAGTTTGGACCGTTGATTCCTTACCTTTTGACTTGAAGCAGATGGGCCTTAAGGGATCTCCTACAAGTGTTTCCAGGATATTTGCGCCTCCCGGACGATCCGGCGGGGAGATCATGGATGGTACGAAAGATCCGGCAGGGATTGCTGCTTCGGTTGTCCAAAAGCTTCTGCAACAAAACGTCATCATGGTTCATCCCCTGATGAAGGGAGGCAAGCATTAATGACTGTAGCTATTGATAAGACAAAGTGTATTGGTTGTGGAGCGTGTGTTATGGAATGCTCCCTGGAAGCCATTGATTTAGTCGACGGAATTGCTCATCCTGACCCCAATAAATGTAAAGACCTGGGGAGCTGCGTCAAAGTTTGTCCGACAAACGCTCTATCTCTTTCTATTCCCCAAGAACCAAAAACTGAAATTGCTTCGGAGGCTGGTTCGAAGTTTGATTTAAAAGAACCTCTGCCGGAAGCGGTAAGTGATTATGCTCAAGGTAATGCGAAAAAGACAATTCGTTCTCAAGTGAAACCAGTTGCCGGGGGCGATGTCTGGAGCGGAGTTTGGGTAATTATTGAATATAACAACGGGAGAGTTGCGCCGGTTTCTTGGGAGTTGTTGGGCGAAGGCCGAAAGCTTGCCAATTCTCTGGGCTGTGAACTTTGCGGCGTGATCACCGGTTATCAAGTCGATAGTGTGATTCCCGAAGCTTTTGCCTTCGGGTCAGAGAAAGTCTATGTTATCGATCATGAAGTGCTTAAGGACTATAGAACAGAACCCTATGCTGAAGCAATTTCGGGCCTTGTTCGAAAATACCAACCTGAAATTATACTTATGGGCGCTACCTCCATGGGACGAGATGTATTCCCGGCGGTCGCTACGAAGATGCAAACAGGATTAACTGCTGATTGTACGGTATTAGGTATTGATCCTGAGACGAAACTCCTGCAGCAAACCCGACCTGCCTTCGGGGGGAATATCATGGCCACGATCCTTTGCCGCAGCAGACGCCCGCAAATGGCCACTGTACGGCCGAGAGTCATGGAAATGCCTGAAAAGGTTGAAGGACGACAAGGAGAACTGATACGCGAAGAATTCACATCGAATGAAAGCGATTTTCGCACAAAAGTTCTGGAGTTCATTCCGGCTGATGCCAGAAGCGCATTTCTAGACAAAGCTGAAATTATAGTTTCTGTGGGTCTGGGTCTCGCGGCCAAACGGAACTTGGTCCTGGCAGAAGAATTAGCCGAAGTTTTAGGCGGTACTCTGGCGGGGTCCCGAGGAGCCGTAGAAGCAGGCTGGCTTAGTCATGATCAACAGGTTGGTCAATCAGGAGTTACCGTTCGTCCAAAGGTATATATTGCCATCGGAATTTCAGGAGCTATTCAGCATTTAGTAGGTATGGAAACTTCAGATTTTATTATAGCCATTAACAATGACCCAGAGGCACCCATCCTAAAAGTCGCTAATTATGGGATTGTTGGTGATCTTTTTCAAATCGTACCTGCACTAACAGCAGAATTTAAAAAACGCCTTCAGCACGGCGTGGCTAATTAAGGAGGGGCAATCATGGAAAACTTTGATGTAATCATCGTCGGAGGCGGTCCTGCTGGCCTATCTGCCGCAATTAGCGCTGCTCATGCAGGTATGAAAACATTAGTCATCGAACGCGGAGATTACCCCGGTACGAAGAATGTGATGGGCGGGATCCTCTATACAAAGGCCACGGATATGGTCGTGCCGGAATTTTGGAAAGAGGCACCGTTAGAACGCCCTATCATTGAACAGAGGATCGCCATGTTAAGCGGAGATGAATCAATTCTGGCCGGTTATCGAGATCCGGATTGGGCAGCGGAACCTTATAATGCACATTCGATTTTAAGGGTTAAATTTGACCGCTGGCTGGCTCAACAAGCGGAAAAAGCCGGAGTTATGATCATCACGGAAACACTGGTTGAAGATCTTCTTTATAAAAACGGTAATGTTGTGGGAGTTCGAACAGGCAGAGCTGAAGGGGACTTAGGAGCTAAAGTTGTTATTATTGCCGAAGGAGTCAATAACTTTTTAGCTGTTAAAGCCGGATTGGCAAAATCCTTAAAGCCGGCAACGGTCGCTGTCACCGTCAAAGAAATCATCTCGTTGCCAAAAGAAAAGATCGAGGATCGTTTCTGCCTCGATGAAGGACAGGGAGCCACCATCGAGTTATACGGGGACTCAACAGCAGGGATGATGGGTGTTGGATTTATCTATACCAATAAGGATTCAATTTCCATCGGAGTTGGAGCTATCCTGGAATCGGTAGTACGGGAACATTGGACTCCCAATGATCTCTTGGAAAATCTTAAAGCGAAACCTTATGTCAAGCGGCTTTTGCAGGGCGGTGAAACTAAGGAGTATCTGGCTCATCTCATCCCGGAGGGTGGGTATACACATGTCCCAAGGCTTCATCGCCAGGGGGTTATGGTCGTTGGGGATACCGCTATGCTGATGAATTCTCTTAACCGTGAAGGCTCAAATCTTGCCATGGTATCCGGAAAAATTGCCGGCGAAGTTGCCGCTCAAGCCATCAAAGCCGGAGATGTCAGCGATCAAGCTATGGCTGTTTATGAATCCCGTTTGCGCGATTCTTTTGTTTTGAAGGATCTTCATCATTATCGCCATATGGGTAAATTCTTCGAGGATAATCCCCATCTTCTAAAGATCTATCCCAAAATGTTCTCTAAGGCTGCTAAAATGTATTTAACGGCAGATGGAACTCCCAAAAAACAACGCCAGAAAGAAATTATACAAATGCTTTTCGAACAGCGGTCAAAAGGCGGCTTCATTAAAGATCTCTACGGTGCATGGAGGGCCTTATTATGAAATTAGATGATAAACTCTATTTGGTGCGATTTAATACGGATAAGTTGAGTCATATTAAGATTAATGATCCTAAAATATGTTTAAATCAGTGTCAGGACAAACCTTGTACCCGCATCTGCCCCGCCCACGTTTATGATTGGGACGATGAGGAGAAGCGTATTTCCGTGGGATACGAAGGGTGTCTTGAATGCGGAACTTGTTTGATTGGCTGCCCTTATGGCAACATCAATTGGAAGTATCCTAGAGGCGGGTTTGGAGTCTCGTGGAAAAATGGCTGATTGAATATCCAGTTCACAAAAATGCTAGAAACTCGACAAAGAGGAAGACCGTATTGCAGTCTTCCTCTTTTCTTGACTATTAGACCTCCATGCCACTGCGCAACATCATCGGATGATGAAAACAGGCCATCCCTTCAGGTCGGGCAGCATCGATAGGGGATGGGGATTCTTAATTGTTTGCTTTCTAAAGTTTCTTTGACAGCCATTTAAACGATAGGTAGAATAGAGTGGAAGGGAGAAAAGCATGAACTTGACACTTAGCGAAGAAACGTTAAACAAAGAAACTCAACTTATCGAGCTTATAAAATCCTATAAAAAGGTGTTAGTAGCCTTTTCAGGCGGAGTAGATTCTACGTATCTCCTGGCCATAGCCCATGAAGCTTTAGGCCAAAATTGCCAAGCGGTGTTTGCTTGCGGGCCGATGGTTTCTGCGCAAGAACAGACTTCAGCCTTAAATTTAGCTCAAATGTATAATTTTCCGGTCAAAGTAATCGATATCAATGTTATGGAATTGCAAGCTTTTCGTGATAATCCACCAGACCGGTGTTATTTTTGCAAAAAGGAGCTTTTTGCGACCTTCTTATCTGTGGGTAAAAGAATGGGGTATACTACCTTGATTGAAGGTACCAATGCTTCTGATAACCATGATTATCGACCCGGCCGCAAGGCTCTGAAAGAGTTAAAGATCATAAGCCCCTTACTGGAAGTCGGCCTCAAAAAAGAAGAGATTCGAGCTTTGTCTCGGTGCCGTAATTTACTAACTTGGGACAAGCCCTCCATGGCCTGTCTTGCTTCGAGAGTTCCTTACGGCGATATGATCACTCTCGAATTATTAACGAGAATTGCTCAAGCTGAAGCTCTCCTCAACAGTTTGGGTTTTAATGAGTGCCGCCTTCGGGTGCATCAAGATATAGCACGGATTGAAATTCCCATCCAAGCTTTCACATCATTGATCCAAAAACATACAGAAATCGTTACGGCTATCAAAAAATTAGGTTTCCGCTTTGTAACATTAGACTTAGAAGGGCTTCGTTCTGGAAGCCTAAACCCAGATCAGAAGGATGATTAATCATGAATGAAGAGACAATCAAAGCCCTCCTTGAAGAGGTTAAGTCAGGAGCTTGCTCACCGGAACAAGCGTTGGGTCAATTAAGAGAATTACCCTTTGAGGATTTGGGTTTTGCTCGTTTAGACCATCATCGAGGGCTGCGGACAGGGCAATCCGAAGTTATTTTTTGTCAAGGAAAACAGCCCGAACAGATCATCTCTATCTTAAAACATTTGGGTGCTAAATCTCAAAATGTCCTGGCAACCCGGCTCGTTCCAGACCATGCCGAACGGATTTTGCAGCATTTTCCAAACGCTCAGTACGATCCGCTGGCACGCTGTCTCTTATTTCATCCTTTGGAAGAGCCATCAATTCCGGGGAAAATTCTGATAATGACAGCTGGAACTGCAGATTTGCCCGTTGCCCGGGAAGCTTGGATCACAGCCCGTTATATGGGTCACGAAGCAGAGACAATTTATGATGTTGGAGTTGCGGGTCTTCATCGCCTTCTTGCCCAACGAGACAGTATGGATAGTGCCGAAGTGCTGATTGTCGTGGCAGGAATGGAAGGAGCCTTAGCGAGTGTCGTCGGTGGATTAGTTGACCAGCCTGTGATTGCTGTCCCGACAAGCGTAGGTTATGGCGCACATTTTCAAGGGCTCGCAGCATTACTCAGCATGCTGAACAGCTGTGCTTCAGGGGTAGGCGTTGTAAATATTGACAATGGTTTTGGTGCTGCTTCTTTAGCTTCAACAATCATTCGTAGAATTAATAAAAATCGTTAAGAGGTGCAGCAAATTGAAAGTTCTCTATTGGGATATATTTGCCGGAATCAGCGGAGATATGGCTTTAGGCTCTTTAATAGCGTTAGGTGCGAATCCGGAAAAGATTATAGAGCAATTACATTCAATAGGCCTAAATGAATTTCGATTAGATATCCGCTTGCGTCAAGTTCAAGGCATTCAAGCAACGGACATTGATGTTGTAGTATTAGATAATCACGAACACAAACAAAACTTCAGTCACAATCACGAGTTTGCAAATAATCATACTCACGGTCATGACCATGACCATGACCATGAGCACGAGCATGAGCATGCCCATGAACATAACCATGAACATGGGCATGAGTATAAGAACGAGTACGTTCAACATGATCATACTCCCGTGACTCATGCTCACAATCGATATCTTCCGGATATTCAAAAAATGATAATGTCAGGGTCCCTGTCTGAACGTGCGCAAGAAAGTGCTTTAAAAGTGTTTAACGTCCTAGCTGAAGCGGAGGCTAACGTTCATGGGACAACAATTGATAAAGTACACTTTCATGAAGTTGGAGCCGTAGACTCGCTGGTTGATATTGTGGGAACCTGTATAGCTTTGGATCAGTTGGATATTGAAGAAATACGTGTTTCTACTCTCCCTTGGTCAAAAGGATTTGTTCAATGTGCGCATGGAACGCTGCCCTTACCGGCCCCGGCGACTCTGATGCTGTTACGTGGCTTCAAATTTAGAGATTCGGGAATTACAGGCGAACTTATTACCCCTACAGGAGCAGCGCTCATGAAGGCCTTAGCCCAGCAGACAGATTTTCCGGAGATGATTATCCATAATGTTGGTTATGGTTCCGGTAAAAATGATTATGGCATTCCAAGCCTGCTTCGGGGTGTAATTGGAGAGATATAACTTAAGGAGATAGTATGATTGAGAAAATTATCGATAGTCTGAGACAGTCTGACTGGAGTGTGAGCTATCCTGCAGGAAACTGGGTTTGTGCAACCCATGACTCTCTGCAGCGTGGGCTTCTTTTCGGATATTTAAATGAGATGTCTGAAGATCTAACGGTTAAGATCTCTGAATTTAAAATCCCAACCTGGGATGCAATTATTTTTTGTCCCTCGGGATTTGACTCTTCGCAGTTAAAGAAATCTCGTTTGCCGGGCATTCAATTATGGTATTGGGATCTGGAATTGGGAAATATTTTCCCCAATCCACCTACCAAAAAACAAGATATTCCCAGAATGCTGAAACAAATAGCCAGTGGGACACCGGTTTCTCTAAATGCTGAACTTCAGCCCCAAAAACAGCCGATTCCTTATTTTACTTATGCATTTATTGGAATCAACTTGCTCGTTTTTTTACTTATGACTCTAGCGGGCGGATCGGAAAATCAGGATGTATTAATCGCCTTCGGTGCTAAAGTTAATTCTTTAATTCAAGCCGGGCAAGTGTGGCGCTTATTAACATCTATGTTTATTCATATTGGATATTTTCATCTCGCCTTTAACTTGTACGCATTATGGGCCTTAGGGCCTTTGACTGAACTAAGTTACGGTCATGGAAAGTATTTTGCGATTTATATGTTAAGTGGTCTTGGAGGCGCAATGGCAAGTTTCTTGTTTTCCCCGTTCCTTTCGGCAGGTGCTTCAGGAGCAATTATGGGCCTTCTGGGAGCTCAACTGTTTTTTATTTACAAACGACCTTATCTATGGAAATCCGGTCTTGGTATGAATCTTGTCATTGTAATTTTAGTGAACCTTGGATTTGGATTTTGGCAGCCGGGGATTGATAATTTTGCCCATCTCGGCGGACTATTTACAGGAATGTTCATGGGTGCCCTTTTATCATGGAAAAACTTTATAAAACCTAAGAGTGCCAAACTTTCATAAAAATACCTCTTTTTAATAAGCATAGTTTCCACCCATCTAAGGACAAAATACAAACAAGAGCTTGCGGTTTCTTAGCGAGGTGGCTTTAATAATTGCCATCGTTAGTTAAGACAGCGTAAGCTCTTTTTATACTATCTGTAAGTATACTTTTCTGTTAAACCATCCCTCTAGATAAGTACTACAACCCGCACCGACCATGAAGATAAGCTGATGAGCATATCGCCGCACTGCAACTCATTATGCCCACTCCTTCAGTGCGGATTGCTCAAGCGTCTCTGTAGCCAAGAATTACGGGAAGAGTGTTACTTGCTCTCTTATGTATTAGTTTTTTGAGCAGTTCTGTGAATTTCCGCAAAGAATTCACTGACTTCTTGAGGGGTAGGAATATGTTGATCAACGTGCCCTAATTCCTTCGTAATTGTGGCAAAGGCGTTTAACCAGGCTTCGGTTATACGGGTCGCGATTTCTTGGGGACTATTCATAATAAAACTCCTTTCAGTTTTTCTTTAATTTATGTAATTTTGGGCAATAGGTGCATATCTATCAGCTTTTACAATGATTGCATCATGTATCAGAAAAAGGTTCGTGTTATTAACCAATAAAGACTTTCTTAAGCGAGAGGAGAGCAGCAATGCTTTGAAAAAACGAAAGAAGGGTTTATTAAATTATTTCTCGCGAGATTATTGGGTCCAAATAGGGCTGTTTCTACTTATCTTCTTGGTAGCAGGAAGACTTGTGGTTCTCCAGGTAGTTCAGGCATCTAATCTTCAGGCCAAGGGAATTGAACGAAGGACAACTGATAAGCGTCTTCATCCTAAACGGGGATCGATTTATGATGCACAGGGAAATGTTTTAGCGCAGAGCATTCCTGTCAAAGAGGTATATGCAGATCCCAAAACGTTGTCCAATTTAATAGCCCAAAAGAAGTATAAAGATACCAAAGAACATGCGGCTCAAGAGCTTGCGGAGATCTTAGGCCTTAATCCGCAAGACATTCTTGGTAAGTTAAATAAGGACTTATTGTGGATAAGTCTAGCTCATCAAGTAGACCTTCAGAAAGCTGATCAAATTATGGCCCTAAAAATTCCGGGGGTAGGGACAACAGATGAAGAAAAACGTGTATATCCTATGGGAAATTTGGCATCCGCTGCACTTGGTATTGTAAATCTAGAAGGACATGGTGCTGAGGGTATTGAATCATATTATGACAAAGCCTTATTTGGCAAGCCCGGATTCCAATCAGTGGAACAAGATACTCGAGCACGTTCTATCTTTGAAACTGCAGATCAGCTTGAGCCTTCTCATCCAGGGAATTCTTTGGTACTTACTTTAGACTCTGCTATACAATATTCGATTGAACAGCAATTAGATAGTTTGCAGCAAAATACAAAAGCCAACAGCGTGACAATTCTTGCTATGGATCCGATGAGCGGACGCATTTTGGGGTTAGGTTCTCGACCAACCTTTGATCCAACAAATTATCTCAAATCATCACCGGAAGAACGACGTAATTTAGCCATCAGTATGTCCTATGAACCGGGATCTACATTTAAAATTATCACAGGTTCCAGTGCCCTGGAAGAAGGAGTCGTCAGTCCGGATGAAACCTTTCCTGATCCGGGATATTTGCGGGTGGGGCCACGTTTAATCACGAACTGGGATTCTGATCAAAAACCCCATGGAAATCCTACCTTAACTGAGGGAATGCAATTGTCCTCAAACGTTGTTTTAGCTCAGGTAGGACTTAAACTAACCAAAAGAACCTTCTTTACGTATTTAAAGGCCTTTGGTTTTGGTGCCAAAACCGGCGTAGATATTAGAGGGGAAGAAAGTGGTTTGCTTGTTCCGCAAGAAAATGTACGAGATTTAGAATTAGCAACAATGTCCTTTGGACAAGCTAATTTAGTGACGCCTATTCAATTATTGACGGCAATATCAGCTGTTGCTAATGGAGGAACTTTATATCGGCCCTATATCGTGGATAAAATTGTTGCTCAGGATGGAGAGGTGGTTCAGGAACTGAAATCTAAGCCCATTCGTCAAGTCATATCAAAGGCGACAGCAGTACAAATGACCAATATTCTCGAACAAGTTGTATCTGCTGGGACAGGTCATCTTGCTCAAATCCCTGGAATCAATGTGGCAGGCAAAACGGGTACCGCACAAAAAGTGGATCCCAGAACCGGAGGGTATTCCACGACGGATTTTATAGCTTCTTTCGCCGCCTTTGCACCGGCAGAAAATCCTAAAATCGCAGTCCTTGTGATTATTGATACTCCTAAAAGCGCAGAAGGCCATCAAGGCGGAACTTTAGGAGGACCTCCGGCTAAGGCTATTATTGAAGGTGCTCTTCAATATTTTGGTATTCCGTCAGCAAAGGATACTCTAAGCACTGTTTCCATTTCATCTGGTGATTCACAGGTTAGGCCTTCGCCCCAACCCGTTATTCCTGAACGTTCGCCAGGTGTTTACGAAGCAATTATTCCTGATTTAACCGGAATGACGATGCGTCAAGCAGGTGACCTAATAGCAAAATCAGGCCTGCATTTTGACTTTACGGGGAGCGGACTCGTAGTTCAGCAAAATCCTCTCCCTGGGAAAGTAGTGAGTAAGGGTTCAACACTCGAAATAAAGTTTTCTCCTTTAACGCCTTAGATGATAACTAATCGAACTCATCGTGGCAAGAGAAGAAACAAAATAATGGAGGAATGATCAATAATGGATCTCGATAAGCAAATTGAAAGCATGAAAGAAGAACTAATCTCCGCTGTTCAAGACTGTATTAGAATTAAGAGCGTTAAGGATGTTGCTCATGCAGCACCTGGAGCTCCTTTTGGCCCCGGAATACAGGATGCTTTGGAATGGACCTTAGAATTGGGAAAAAAGCTTGGCTTCAGCGTTAAGAATGTCGATGGTTATGCAGGCCATATTGAAATGGGTGCTGGAGAGCTGTTAGGAATATTAGGGCATTTGGACGTAGTACCGGAAGGTGACGGGTGGTCAGTCCCTCCCTTCAGTGCAGAGATTGTGGATGGAAAAATATATGGGCGGGGCGCTTTAGATGATAAAGGGCCGAGTTTGGCAGCGTTATTCGCCATGAAAGCTGTTAAAGATGCCAAGATTCCTTTAAAAAAGCGGGTTCGTCTAATACTAGGCACGGATGAAGAATCTGGCTGGGCAGATATGGATTACTATCTAAAGAAGGAAGAAGTTCCTAACATCGGTTTTGCACCGGACGCAGAGTTCCCGCTGATTCATGCCGAAAAAGGGATACTGCATCTGGAACTGAAAAAGGCTTTTAAGGAATCCTTACCTCATCTTGTAAGTATTCGTGGAGGAGAACGGGCCAATGTTGTTCCTGATATTTGCGAAGTTACGTTAAGAGGGTTCGATCATGAATTTATAGCTCAGTCAATCAATACGGGCACCTTCCCTGAGGGGGTCAGCGCGCAGTTGAAGGATCAAGTGGATTCTCAGGATCTTATTCTTGCGTTTAAAGGCATAGGGGCACACGGCAGCCTTCCTCAGAACGGAAAGAATGCTGTTCTTTATGCTCTAAACTATTTGCTGCAATTACCGCTTAGCCCTGAGGAACAAAACATTCTTGAGTTCATTTTAAAGCATCCTGGAAGAGGCTTTTTTGGAGAGGGATTCGGAATCGCTTTCAGCGACGAGCCATCCGGTCAACTTTCACTCAATCTCGGAATATTCGAATTATCGTCAGATGGGGTGCGATTTGTTCTCGATATTCGCTATCCAGTGACCTATAAACAAGAGGATGTTTTACAGCCTATCGAAACAATTATCCAAGCTGAAGGATTTACGTTAGACGTTATTAACCATCAAAAAGCACATCATGTTCCCAAAGATAGTGAGCTCGTAAAATCCCTGCTTAAAGCCTATGCAGATGTTACAGGACTTGAACCGTATGCCTTTGCTATCGGAGGAGGAACTTACGCTAAAGCACTCCCTCGGGGCGTTGCTTTTGGCCCGGTTTTTCCGGGTGAACCGGAAGTGATTCATTGCGCTGATGAATATATTTCTATAGACAACTTGATATTAACGACAAAAGTCTATGCTCAAGCTATTGTAAATATCGGCAATCTTGAAAATCACTAAAAGTATGCGGGAATAGTCCGGAGGAATAATAAGAAGAAGGAATAGTCAGAGGTTAAAAACTCATATGAAATAGCTTGACTATTTTATGATTCTTAAGTATACTAATTAGTGTTGTTAATGCGCCACTAGCTCAGCTGGTAGAGCATCCGACTCTTAATCGGCAGGTCCGCGGTTCGATCCCGCGGTGGCGCACCAAAAATTACTGTTAAGCTAGATACGGCAGGTGTTTCAGGTTTTCTGAGACACCTGCTTTGTTGTGTCCTATCAACACTGAAGAGATCGAAGGAGTGCTCCCGCATAGAGAAGTGGAGACTTAAACCAAGAAAAAACAGCGGCAACAATAAAAACAAGTGTTTGGAATACCAAGACACTTGTTTTTAAATTTAAGACAGTGCCGCAAGCAAAATAGCTATAAAAAGTTACCCTCAAAAACGATTCGCATAGCCTATAAAAGAATATCATAAATAATTTTATTAAAATTTATTGCTATTTATATAGAAAGTGCTATAATTAGAACATAAGTTCGAACAAAAACCAAATAGATGTACTAATAGCTATAATGAATTCATTGCCTGAGCAGGTCATAAAATGAGTAATTTATTTATAACTGGATGAATTTCGTCAATGCGGAGGTGTAAAATAATGCCTAAAATCTCAGTGATTTGTTTTATTGCTTCTTTTTTGTTTTACGGATTAGGGTATTCGAAAAGTATGATGTTTAATACAGGCCATATTTATACTTATAATGATACTTTGTACTTGTACTTAGCGACGATATATTATGTTTTAACAATCTTTTTTGCCGTAATTGGATCACTTGCCTTCTATATCAAAGCCATCGCAGTTCGTGGAAAACTTAAGGGTAAGCAAAGTTATGAATATCAATGCTTAAAAGAAAAGGCAGCGGTAAATCGAGCGAGATCGAGGGTTAACATACCATCGGTGGAATATTCCTATCGAGGGGATATGGAAAGAAGAATGACCTCATAGATTCAAGTGAACATAAAAATATACTATGAAAATAGTAGTCTACTTTTCCTTTCATGTATGAGAAGTTTCTAAAAAAGCCAAACCAAAAGTGGTTTGGCTTTTTGTGTATTTAAAAAATTTAGAATTTCAAAATTATTTATTAAATTAGGAAGGAAAACAATCAAAAATGTTGAATGTTTAAACTATACTGATTTTTATAACAATACCTACATATTATATTGAAACGTTATAGGGGGGATTTAAATGACAAAAACAATAAAGATTATTGGCCTAACTGGAAGTTTGAGAGAGAAATCCTATAATATGGCGGCTTTAAGGGCGTCAGCAGAACTACTCCCCGAATGGGTTACATTAGAAATACTGGATCTATCTTCAATCCCTTTCTTTAATGAAGATATTGAATCTGAAGGCGTGCCTCAAGTTGTAGCGGATTTTAAAAGAAGACTTGCAGAGGCCGATGCTATTCTCATTTCAACCCCAGAATATAATTATTCAATACCTCCGGTCTTAAAAAACGCTTTGGATTGGGCTTCAAGGGGGACAGAATTGCCGTTAAGCGGTAAACCGCTGGCCATAATGAGTGCATCTCCAGACATGTTAGGGGGAGCAAGAGTACAGTATCACCTTCGACAAGTTTGTTTGAGACTTCGTTCACAGACACTTAAAAGCCCCAAAGTTTTGATAACCAACGCCAAAAATAAATTCGATCAAGATGGGAAGTTAATTGATAATCTTGCTCGAAAATCCATCTCCAAACTACTTCAAGCACTGTTGGATAAAACGAAAACTAATCCTCAACTGGATCAACCAGCTAGTGTTGTTAAATAGGGATAAAAGAGCATAAAAGAAGATTAATTGCAATGCCGAAGCAATGATGCAACTACTTGGGGCATAAAGAATTAAGGCATCCCGATTAGGATGCCTTTCTAGTCATTACGACATTTCCTTAGATTGTAATCCTTTGCGATTAATATCGAAATCCGAACTCTTTGGCCATTGCCACGAATTGATCCTTTTCACAATTTACATTGACCGTAAAGTGAGACAATTTTTTAAAGTGGGTAGTAGAGCACTCTTTGCTATCGATTTGCCATTGAATTCCCCGACCTTTTGCAAAGGTAAGAATTCTGGCCAAGTATTCTAAACTTACATTAACAAGACCCATTGGAGTGATATTCTCGCCATCATGGGTATAAACCTTATTGATTACCTGAATATCTAATCCCTCAGGAACTTCTCCACAGGCTTCAATGTGTTTGGACATGAGGTCATTATAGATTGATTCATATACTTTGACTTCATGATCTCGAAGCTCTTTAATACCGCTAGCTTGGCCTGCTAATGTAAATCTTTGAATTGACTTATCACACGTATTCATGGGTAGCCTCCTTAAAAAATAGATCTACTCAAGAGTGCTTAAATTGCTATAGCTAAAGTACATAGTTTAATCCCAATTTTGTAAATCTCGACTTTTGATCAATAAATTAAGTGTATTTATTGGCAATCCGTAGATAATTGAATGGGATAATAATCCGATATAAATCGGTATTAACTAACCATTTTAGCGATAAGCTCTGCTGGGTCAACAACCCGTACGGTTTGCTTGTCGGTATCAACCTTTTCTTTGACGCCGTCTTCCAACATCGTGATACAGAAGGGGCAATTTGCACCAATAACTTCCGCATTCTTCTCGAGAGCTTGCTCAACCCTTAAGTTATTAACGCGTTGGTGATTTTCCTCTTCTAACCACATGCGTCCGCCGCCGGCTCCGCAGCAAAAGCTCTTATTATGATGACGATCCATTTCAACGATCTCCACCCCTGGGATCATTTGAAAGAGAGAGCGGGGGGCATCAAACTCTTGCTGATAGCGTCCTAAATAACATGAATCATGATAAACGATCTTTTGAGGTTCGACAGAACCCGTATTATTCAGTACTAATTTGCCGTCCTTAATTAATTGATTAAGGAATTGAGTGTGGTGAATGACTTCATAGTTACCGCCAAATTCAGGGTACTCATTCTTTAACGTATTTAAGCAGTGAGGACAAGCTGTAATGATTTTCTTAACGTTATAGTTATTTAAGATTTCTACATTTTCAGCAGCAGCGGTTTGGAATAAATATTCATTACCTGAACGGCGTACAAAGTCTCCGCAGCATTTTTCTTCAGTTCCCAAGATAGCAAAATTTACTCCGGCAGCTTTAAGAATCTTGGCAATAGCTACAGTTACTTTTTGAGCTCGGCTGTCAAAAGAACCTGCACATCCGACCCAGAAAAGGTATTCAACATTTTCTGTTTCACTGATTAAGGGGATATCTAGGTCAGCAGCCCAATTTGCACGCTCTGTATACCCGACACCCCAGGGGTTGGCATTATTTTCAACATTACGGAAGGATGTTTGTAATTCTTGAGGGAAGTTACTATCCATCATAACCAGGGATTGACGCATATTAATGATCTTGTTAACATGTTCGTTTGCTACCGGACATTGGACTTGACAGGACATGCAAGTAGTACAAGCCCAAATTTCTTCTTCTGTAACAATATCCCCAATCAATGATTTTTGCAGAATTTCAGCTGCTTGCGGATCGTTTTCTGCAATTTCAGCCAACACTTCGGCATTCTCGTCACCGGTGGATGTTAAGCCTTTGGCCTTCATAACTGCACCTTTTTCCAGGAGATGGTCTTTTAGTTGGTGACTGAGTAAATGTTTGGGGTTTAAAGGTTTACCTGAAATATTGGCAGGGCAGTTGGACATACAACGTCCACATTCTCCGCAGGCAAAACTGTCTAATAGTTGTTTCCAAGTAAAGCTTTCAATTCTGTTAACACCTAACTCAGTGAGTTCTTCGTCTTCGAGATCAATCTTCTCAATTTGGGCACCTAGAGGTTTTAAGGATGAAAGATATGTGTTAGGATGAACGGCTAAAAGGTGCATATGCTTGGAATTCGGAATATACACGAGAAAACTAAAGACAACAACCATATGAATCCACCAGAATGATGTTTGGATTCCGACTAATGTATCTGGGCTTAGTCCCATAAATAGATTGGCAAAGGTATGGTACATCATTGCAAGAGCATATGCGCTTTTTGTTGGTTCAAGAGCGACCTTAGCGCCGCTGGAAATCCATTCGGTTACTATGACTCCGATAACTAGTAAGACAATAATTGCTGCTTCTTTAGAACGATATAATTGAGCTGGTTTGAAGACCCACCTTCTGATAGAACTAATAATTAAGCCAATGGTAACAAATAGGGTCAAGATATCCTTGATCATATAAAAATAAGGGTTTGTACCTAAAAAGGGAAAGGAATAGGCAGGAAAAATTCCTTCAAATATTAATGGTAATTCTCCCAAACAGATAAAAATAAATCCCCAGAAAATGAAAAAATGAATAATTCCATAAGGCTCGTTGATTATTTTCTTTTGTCCTAAGACTAAGGATACAAAATTCATAAAGCGTTTTTGAGGGTTTTCAAATCTTTCATCTTCTACTTTAGCCCCTAAAGCCAGAATACCAATCTTTTTCTTTAAGGCAGAACTAAATAACCCAATTGCAACGACAGCCATGATCAGGAAAACTATTAGCCAACTTAAACGCATTTAACTCCCTCCATTTAAATAAACTCTTTACTTTTTAAAGATTGAAAATTAAACCTACTAAAACTCATACAACCCTAGGATTAGGATCCCAGAACTACCACCTTCATGCTCCAGTAAATACCAACCCCTTCTAAATTATAAAATTTTGAAAAGTTAAACAAGTGAAATAATTCACTTTTTTTGTGAATTTTTACACTTAAAGAGTAAGGGTTGCTTTAAAACGTTTGATGATTATTACGGTAAGTTCATTTAAAAAATTACTAATAATACACCTGCGTTTTCTTTATAGTCAAAGACTAACATTGGGGTCGTATTATGTCAACACGCTTAATATTAATTTAATATATGGATGCTAATTGTCGAATTGTAATATTTTATGTCATTCATGACGGATTATGGATGCAAATCAACTGTGATTTTTAAATTTTAGAATGATGTGTCTTGTTTTAGAAGTACTTATTATGTGAAATGCTGTACCTGTGATTTCGTTGAACATTATAAATACTTATATCACTATTAGTCAGAGGCTACTGCCATAATTAAGTTATATTGGCATTCCAAATATAATTAACTTAAACCGAGAGGATCCTCACGCAGCAGTTACATTTTTAAAAAAGCTCCATAACCTAAATTAGGAGAGGAGTTAGAGCATGAACAATAGTCCAATAGCTGCGTCATCAAGTGCCCCCTTAAATATGTATAATTCATGTGAACCCGTGGCCACTGGAGACAATATTCCGAAGGAACCTTTAAATTTTGGAATTTCTTTCTTTGCTCCAATAAGCTCAACGCCCGGAAGTTCAACTCTGTTTTTTCTGCAGCCATTATTAACTGGGAAAGTATTTGCATCCTTAGGTATTTTGATTTCTGCTCAAATTTTTCTTTTTCTAATAAACCGGTTTTTTGGATTAGAATTAAGTACTACTAAATCTGGAACGGTTTTAGCTCCGGAACAATCTGTGAGTATGTCTATGGGAGATTTACAAGAATTTTTAAATTCAGTGTCTCGCAGTTCTATTCCAAGTTCCGCTGTTCAACCCACGGCTGTTCAACCCCCAGGTTATCGACCTGATGTCACCTCCGGAACTTTGGAATCTCCTGAAGCTCCTGTTGTTGTGGCCTTAACTGTTTGGGGAGATTTTGTAGGCAATCCATTTGGACCTACGGTCTTCCTTATTGTACCGATCATTACGTTTCCCGGCTTGCGCGGAGCCTTACCGATGTTTATCTTAGAATTATTAGCAACAATTTTTGTCAGAGCGGTGGTACCTCCCCAGACAACAGGGGCTAAGCCCTTGCAGGAAGCTCCTGCTGGTAAGCCTGCCATTCTGCAGTTTACGCCGGAAAGCTTAGTGAATTTATTAAATCGTTTTAGCAAACATTTTTAACTTGGTATTTAGAAACATATCAAGTATAATGTATTAGCTGACGGAGTAATCTTTTCTTTTTTCTAGGGTTTATCTATAATATAAGTAGATAATGAAGAGCTTTCAGGATAATTATTTTTATGATTTATATTACGGAGCGTTAGAGTATGAATGTAGCTTTTTTTCTTATTCCAAAGAAGGATATTGTTTATCTTAAAGAAAATGCAACCATGCGCCAAGCCTTGGAGAGGATGGAGTATCACAGCTATTCGGCAGTACCTCTTATCAATAATGATGGGAAATATGTAGGGACAATAACTGAAGGGGATTTGCTTTGGAAGCTAAAGAATACTCCTGGATTAACATTTCATAACACGGAAGATATACATTTATGCGATGTGGAACAGCATGTTCAGAATTTACCGGTTACGATTGATGCACAAATTGAGGATTTAATTTCCCGAGCTGTTGTGCAAAATTTCGTACCAGTTGTGGATGACCAGCAGACTTTTATTGGAATTGTAAGGCGTCGTGAAATGATTGAATATTGTTCTAAGTTGTTGCTTCAGAAGAAAGAAGAGTCCCTGGATTAGTCACGGCCGATGTGTAATGGGTCGATGGATTAATTGCAGCTAAACCACGTTTTCGTGGTTTTTTTATGCAAATCCCGGCAGCGTCTGATCCTCAAAGCATTAGGCAGTCGCAGGACATGAAGAAAAATTGGAAAGGAAATGTCTTTGCAATTAAAAAGAGAGATTTTTCTATTGGTAATAGTGATGATAAACTTGAGTAAATAATGAAGGAGAGGAGGGCGAAAAGATGCCAATGCGTCAAAAATTTGATCGCGATTTGGAAGACCTTCGTTTGAATATTCTCGATCTGGGGAAAATGGTTGATAACCGAATTAGTTCTGCCGTGAAATCTCTGCTTGATCAGGATCTTACATTAGCAAATAAGGTTATCTCCGATGATTCTGTGGTCAACGACCTTCAAGCGAAAATTGAAGAACATTGTATTCGTTTGATTGCAACCCAGCAACCCTATGCCCGTGATTTACGTAAAGTAGTCGCCGGGTTAAAAATTGCCATTTATCTTGAAAGAATGGGTGACCTATCAGTCGATCTGGCAAAGTTAACCAACAGGATAGGCCAAGAATCCTTGATTATGCCTTTAATGAATATTCAGCAAATGAGCGCTAAGGTAAAAGAAATGCTTGATCTTGGACTTAAAGCTTATGTTCAAGAAGACTGCGATGCCGCGGCTTCTATGGCTATAATGGATGATGAGGTTGATAAAATATATTCTCAAGCCTTTGAAGATTTAAAAGGCATTATGATGTCAAAACCAGAACAGGTTCATCAAGCAAATTATTTGCTTTTTGCCTGCAGGTTCTTAGAGCGATTCGGAGATTATTGCACAAATATTTCTGAAGAAATTGTATATCTATGTTCGGGTAAGAGAGTGAATTTGAACGATTAAGAAAACAATGGAGTAATCTCCACGTACTAGAAGTTAGAAATGGAAGTCTTGATGGGGATAAATAACGATATCTAAGGAGAACAGGAGAGAACAGATACGAACAGAAAAACAGATGAAGTTGGACTTCATCTGTTTTTTTATTCTCCACACTATGGTTAGAGAAGATCTTGACTGTCAAAGTTGACAAGTAAAATCTAATATCATGGCAGTAAATGTGATTTAAAACACATCACTGAAGAAATTTTTTTGTTAAGCTAATCTATACTAACGAGTAGCGAAAAATTTTTAAATAATCGTTTCCCGGAGGAAGATAAGATGCAACAGAATGGATTTCAACTTGAACATTGCCGGCCAAATTGTCCTAAAGCTGCTTGTAATTGGCAAAACCTCTATGAAAAAATGCTTAAGAAACTCGATGAATTAAACCTTTTACAAACTCTTGCTCAAAAATTTACACCCGTTCATTATCATCATTTACCAAAAATCAGTGTGGCAGGGTGCCCTAATGGATGTTCGCAACCCAATATCAAGGATTTCGGTATATCTGGATATGTTGTTCCAAAAATTACTGAAATACCCTGCGCAGAGTGTGATGTCTGTATTGGCGCTTGCCTTGAGAAAGCAATAACAAGAGAATCACAGGAGATTATTATAAATCAAGACAAATGTATATCCTGCGGAGATTGTCTAAGAGTTTGCCCAACAGGTACGTTGTCCGGATCCGAAAAGGGGTGGATAGTACGATATGGTGGAAGAGTAGGCCGCCATCCGCAATTTGCCAGACTGGCCGGTCAACTCAAAACAGATGATGAAGTAGTGTCTTGGGTCATTGAAACACTCCAACGGTATATAGATCAAGGGGAACCGGAGGAACGCTTAACGCATTTTTTGGATTCTATTCATCTTACTCAAGAGCAGAGCGAGAACGTACAGAGCGGTCGTGGATCCAAAGACTCAATTTTTGAGGATCAGAAACGGTAATACTTTTTTTATCAATTTCGATTAAATGAGATTCCTTTAATTCGCTTAAGATACGGCTTACTGATTCTCGGGCCAGACTACACATCCCGGCAAGTTCCGTGGCAGATAAAGGAATTGTAATCAATACTCCTTTAGACGTTGATTGTCCATGAACATGAGCTAGGGCATACAATTTTGCCCCTAGGCGCAACCGGGCGTCACCAATGGAGAGATTTCGGATTTGACGATAAGAGCGTCGCAAATCCAAGGCTAACATTTTGTAGAACCCCCAAAGAATAGAAGGGTTGCTTTGGATAAAATGTATTAAAGTCTCGCGATTAAGAGCAAGAACTTCTGTTTCTTCGATACAAAGTGCTGCATGAGGGTATGGCCTTCCATCCAGAATTACTTCAGGAAAGAATACCGGGGGGCTTAAGACTCGGATGATCTTTTCAGTTAACTCTCCCATTAGATATAATCTGATTCTTCCGGATAATAGAAAGTAGACAGTATTTCCTTCATCTCCGGCAAAGTAAAGGTATTGTTTTGGTGCATAATGACGCGTTCGGCCATGGGTTATACAAAAATCAATAAATTCATCAGACATTGTTGTGAAAGGTTTTATCGTCAATAACTCTTTAATTTTTTGCTCTTTAAACACGTCATACCTCCCCGTAGCAATCAGTCGATTAGCTTTTCTCTTTATTATAGCGTAAAAAGAGTCAAAATTTAAAACGGATTTATGGGATTTTCTTTTCATAGATGTGTTTCTCCAAAATTTCGTTCTTTAAACAACAACGATTAAAAGCATAAGACTTTTTATCTTGGAAAAGATATAGAGTGTAAAAATGATCGAAAGGGAGGATGGATATGGGCGCTCGAAAGAAAGTATCTCGACCGAAATCTCCCGTTACCAAATCTGATCCCCATTACACTGAATATGATACTCACAAAGAACGAAATATCCAGAAAACAATACCAAATGGTTAAAGAGATTGAGGAGTGTGAAATAAGTAAGCACACTCCTCAATTTTTTACATTATCAGACTTCCATGCCGCTTAGCGGCATTCTAGGCAGTCGCCCGCGCTAGAGGCCGCAAGAATGACTTGGGTTAAAAACTGATCGGTATTAGACCCTTTTAGCGTTGTAAATAGGACTGTTAGGGAAGAAAACACTAAGCGCTTCAGTAGAAGGATTCGTTTGATTTCTGTCGAATATGATTGACTAGACAGAAATTTCAGGGGGGCTCTCAACGATGCTGGAGCAGCAGTCTGGAACAATTCCTATAGATAAAATACTCGATAACACGAATAATGCAGTGATTGCCGTCAACTTAGAAGGCCAAATAATCTACGCTAATAGGGCTGTCTATAATATTCTGCAAACTCCGGATCGCGACCTTGTTGGGCAATCAATTACCACCTATTTTCCCGGAACCGGGTTATTAAGAGTATTCGAAAAAGGAATTCCTGAGTTAGGCCAGCAGTTGACCATGAATAATAAGGTTCTATTAAGTAATCGCACGCCTATTCATATTCATGGTGAGCTCGTGGGAGCCGTGGCAGTATTTCAGGATATTACAGATCTCCAAAACGTAATTGATAACTTAGTAATCGAACATGAAAAAACGAAGCAACTTCAACGAACTCTGGAGGTTGTTCTTAATACTGCTTACGATGGTTTAATTGTCACGAACGAAAAGGGAATTGTAACCATGACGAATCAAGCTTTCGCTAATTTCTTTAACAAATCTCCTGAGGAAATGATCGGAAAACACATCCAGGAAATTTATGAAAATCCAAAATTTACGGATGTACTGGTTACGGGACAACCTGTTCATGGCTATATTCATGATTTAAATGGTCATGAAATCATCGCCAGCAGAATTCCTATTACTCAAGAAGGAAAAATAGTTGGGGCGTTAGGTAAGGTTGTCTTTAAAGATGTCAATGAACTATATGCTTTGACGAAAAAAGTTAATTCGCTACGCTCAGAACTTGATTATTATAAAAAAACCATTCTGAAGAAAAATTTTTCTGCCATAGAGCTTTTAAAAGGGAAAAATCCTCGCATGGTTTCTTTGGTGCAAATTGCTCTTCGAGTTGCGAAATCAGAATCTACGGTTCTTTTAAGAGGAGAAAGCGGGACAGGAAAAGAATTATTTGCCCAATTGCTTCATATGGAGAGCTTAAACAAAGAAGGTCCCTTCATAAAAGTAAATTGTGCCGCGGTTCCGGGAAATCTGCTGGAATCTGAATTGTTTGGTTATGAAGAGGGAGCTTTTACCGGGGCCCGAAAAGGAGGTAAGATCGGCAAGTTTGAACTCGCTGACGGTGGAACCTTGTTCCTTGATGAAATCGGGGATATGGAAATGGCGATGCAAGTTAAATTGCTTCGTGTACTGCAAGAACGAGAAATTGAACGTCTTGGCAGCAGTAAACCACGAAAAATACAGGTTCGGCTAGTGGCTGCTACAAACCGTGATCTCGAAACGATGATTCGTGAAAAACAGTTTCGTGAGGACTTGTATTATCGTTTAAACGTTGTCACCTTAACAATTCCGCCTTTAAGAGACAGAATAGAAGATATAGATGCTCTCATTGATACCTTTATAAAGAAGTTTAATCTTCAATTTGCTCAATCGGTCACAGGAGTTTCGGAGGAAACAAGAAAAGTATTTCTAAATTATCGTTGGCCTGGGAATGTCCGTGAACTTGAGAACATTATTGAGAGAGCCTTTAATATGCTTGATGGTTCGGAAATTCAGTTAAAGCATTTGCCGAGTTATTTGCAAATTTTAGCGGGTACGGAAACTCGCCATCTTTCAGGAACTTTGGAGAGTATTCTTGATACCGTGGAAAAAGAAGCATTAATTTATGCTTTGGATGCAACCAACGGCAATAAAGTGCAAGCGGCAAAAAGTTTAGGTCTATCGCGTGCGGGCTTATATAAGAAATTAATAAAACATGATCTTCATTAAGGATATACTCTTGTAGAGCTGTAGATTTCCTTGTTCTTTTAAAGGCAGTTCTCTTTAATGGTCAGAATATTTAAAACAGACATGTAAACGTTCGTGAACATGTCTCAATTTATAGACATTTTGATTTTCGCTGGAAATAAATCGCAAATGCCTTGTTCGCATTAAATTAGTGTCAATAAACGTTTACAGTTTCCGTTTCTTTTCTTATTTAATATTCATAGATCAGTCACTGGAAGGCTTGTCAGAGCCGGATTTAAGATTCTGAATCTATTGAATAATAAATGGCATGGAAATTGCATTAAGATTCGTATGATTCGGAATCACCCATTTCTGCGGGTACTAAAAATTATAATAGAAAAAGGAGGAGCATGTGTGAAAACAATCATGGTTATCGGGGCAGGACAAATGGGTGGCGGGATCGCCCAAGTCGCAGCTCAAGCAGGTTATTCCGTTGTCCTAAATGACATTAAAGAAGAATTCGTGAATCGTGGCTTTGGGATCATTGAGAAGAATCTGAATCGTTCGGTAGAAAAAGGAAAGCTGCCGGCAGAGGAAAAAGATAGTATTTTGTCCCGAATCACTAAATCTACTTCCTTGCAAGATGCAGCTTCCGTAGATTTGGTCATTGAAGCGGCAGTGGAAAATATGGCCATAAAGGTACAGATCTTTTCTCAGCTTGACGTGATTTGCCCTGAACATACGATTCTTGCAACGAACACTTCATCACTCCCGATTACTGAAATTGCTGCTTGCACGAAACGTCCTGACCGAGTAATAGGGATGCACTTTATGAACCCTGTTCCAGTAATGAAACTTGTCGAGGTTATTCGTGGCTTAGCTACCAGCAATGACGTTTATTCCACCATCGAAGACCTTAGTATAAAGATGGGTAAAACACCAGTAGAGGTTAATGATGCTCCAGGTTTTGTTGCCAATAGGATTTTAATCCCCATGCTCAACGAGGCCATTTATACACTTTCTGAAGGCATCGCAACGGTTGAAGCTATTGATAACGTCATGAAACTGGGGATGAACCACCCTATGGGTCCGTTGGCTTTAGCTGATTTGATCGGCTTGGATACAGTCCTGTCAATTATGGAGGTTCTCCACGAAGGATTAGGCGATAAATATCGTCCTTGCCCATTACTTCGCAAATATGTCAAAGCAGGTTGGTTAGGAAGGAAGACGGGCCGAGGCTTCTATCAATATGAGTCATAATACAGAAGGTCGTTATCATGGCTAATACAAGTCTTTGCTGTAATATCTGCTCCATTAAAGAGTGAGGATATTTATGAGATTTGTAAAATGAGGAGGTCAAAGCGTGGAGTACACCAATCTTTTGCTTCAACAACAAGGAAATATTGCTGTCCTAACAATCAATCGGCCGAAAGCCTTAAATGCTTTAAACAGTGACACATTGTCGGAACTGTCCACCGCCCTTGATGAACTGGGGAGAGATTCCAGTGTCAAAGCACTCGTTATTACAGGCAGCGGTGAAAAAGCATTTATTGCCGGGGCAGACATTTCTCAAATGAAAGACTTTTCTCCTTTAGAAGGCCGCCGATTTGCTCAATTGGGTCAGGCAACCTTCCGAAAACTGGAGCTTTTGCCTCAGCCTGTGATCGCCGCCGTTAATGGTTTTGCCTTAGGCGGAGGATGTGAACTGGCAATGGCATGTGATATTCGCATTGCCGCCGAGAATGCCAAATTCGGACAACCGGAAGTGACGCTAGGGCTTACCGCCGGATTTGGGGGGACTCAGCGTTTGCCGCGTTTAGTAGGTACCGGACTGGCCAGCGAATTGCTGTTTAGCGGTGATATCATTGATGCTCAGGAAGCTTACCGCATTGGACTTGTCAATAAAGTATATCCTTTAGACTCTTTAATGGAGGAGGCTCTGAAACTTGCTCAGAGAATTGCAGGAAGAGCTCCTGTGGCTGTCCAGTTAACCAAGAGCGCCATTCAAAGAGGAATTAATTTAGACTTAGATAGTGCTCAGGGTTATGAAGCTGAAGTTTTCGGCTTAACCTTTAGTACATCAGACCAAACAGAAGGCTGTACTGCTTTTGTAGAAAAACGCAAACCTAACTTTGAAGGACGATAAAACTAGAAGAAAAATAATTGGAGGCTGAGTTTCATGAATTTTGATTTAACTGAAGACCATATCATGATGAGAAAAATGGTACGTGATTTTGCAGAAAAGGAATGTGCACCGGGTGCGGAACATCGGGATGAAACTGAAGAGTTTTCTGTAGAGATCTGGAAAAAAGCCGGTGAGCTTGGATTAGCCGGCATTACTTTCCCTGAAGAGTATGGCGGTGTAGGAGCAGATTATATTTCCTATGCTATTGCCGTTGAAGAACTTTCCCGGGTTGATGCTTCAGTGGGTGTTACAATTTCTGCTCATTCCAGCCTTTGTGCCAACCCTATCTATAAATTTGGAACGGAAGAGCAAAAGAAGAAATATCTAGTTCCTTTAGCCACAGGTGAAAAACTTGGAGCGTTTGGTTTAACAGAACCCATGGCTGGCTCCGATGCTTCCGGAACGAGAACTACAGCAGTTCGTCAAGGCGATGAGTATATCTTAAATGGCAGCAAAATCTTTATTACCAACGCCTATTATGCTGATACGTATGTTGTTACAGCCCAAATGGATAAGAGCAAAGGTAATCGCGGAATTGCCGCTTTTATTATTGAAAAAGGCATGCCTGGATTCTCCTTTGGTAAAAAAGAGAAGAAGATGGGGATTCGTTCCTCGGCAACCTATGAGTTAGTGTTTGAAGATGTTCATGTACCTGCTGCAAATCTCTTGGGTGAAGAAGGCCAAGGATTTAAAATTGCGATGCAGACCCTTGATTTTGGTCGGATTGGAATTGCATCCCAAGCTTTAGGTATTGCTCAAGGAGCCTATGAGCAATGCATGAAGTACACAAAAGAACGTGTGCAATTCGGCAAAGCCATTTCAGAGTTCCAGAACACTCAATTTAAACTGGCCGATATGGCAACTCAAATTGAAGCTGCTCGCTTGCTCGTTTATAAAGCTTGTAAAATGGCTGATGCACACGTACCGGTTTCCAAGGCATCGGCAATGGCTAAATTGTTTGCTTCTGAAACGGCAATGGCTGTGACGACCATGGGAGTTCAACTCCATGGAGGATATGGTTATACACGTGAATATCCAGCTGAGCGTATGATGCGGGATGCCAAAATTACGGAAATTTATGAAGGAACCAATGAGATTCAACGTGTCGTTATTAGCAGCCATATCCTTAAAGGATAATATAAGAATCCTTCAATACTTTAAATATTGCTGTAGGAGATGACTTAATGAAAGACGTTGTTATCGTTAGCGCTGTACGTACCCCAGTAGGTTCTTTCTGCGGGGCTATAGGACAAATACCTGCCGTAGAACTTGGGGCAGTCGTCATCAAAGAGGCAATCCAAAGAGCTGGAATTACCCCTGATCAAGTAGACGAAGTTATTTTAGGCAACGTATTGCAAGGCGGTTTAGGACAAAATCCTGCTCGCCAAGCGGCGATAAAAGCCGGAATTCCCCAAGAAGTTCCTTCATGGACGTTAAATAAAGTTTGCGGTTCCGGTTTAAAATCCATTGTCTGTGCTGCGCAAGCAATTATTAGCGGAGATGCTGATATAGTCGTTGCAGGCGGAATGGAGAGCATGTCCCTCGCACCCTATGGTCTACCAAAGGCTAGAACGGGATTAAGAATGGGGAATGCAAATGTCATAGATCTAATGGTTAATGACGGACTTACAGATGCTTTTGATAATATTCACATGGGAATTACAGCTGAGAATATTGCCGAGCAATTTGGTATTTCTCGTGAAGAACAAGACCGTTATTCAGTATCAAGCCAGAACCGGGCGGAAGCTGCCATTAAAGCCGGCAAGTTTACCGAGGAGATTGTTCCGGTATCTATTCCGCAGCGCAAGGGAGATCCGATTGTATTTTCCCAAGATGAATTCCCGCGTTTTGGTGCTTCTTATGAGTATGTGGCCAAATTAAAGGGAGCCTTCAAAAAAGACGGTACCGTGACTGCAGCTAATGCCTCAGGTATCAATGACGGTGCTGCAGTGGTCGTAGTAATGTCTAAAGAAAAGGCTTTAGAGTTGGGCTTAACCCCCTTAGCTACCATTAAATCCTGGGCTTCGGCTGGAGTTGATCCGCGCATTATGGGCACAGGACCGATTCCTGCAACTCGGAAAGCTCTAGAAAAATGTGGCTTGAAGATTGAGGATATCGATCTTGTTGAAGCAAATGAAGCCTTCGCGTCTCAAACGTTAGAGGTAGCTAAAGAATTAAAGCTTGATATGGAAAAAACCAATGTTAATGGTGGAGCTATTGCCCTGGGCCATCCAGTGGGAGCTTCGGGAACGCGAATTTTAGTTACCTTGCTTCATGAAATGAAGCGCAGAAATTCTCAAAGGGGCTTGGCTACACTCTGTATCGGAGGCGGCCAAGGAATCGCCGTAATTGTTGAACGTTAATGAATAAACTGTTTAATAACAAATAGTTAAGTATAGCGTCAGAGTTTTTCACAAAGCATAATTATTTAGAAGACGGCTTGTTAACAACTTACCACTGTTACAAGCCGTTCTTAAATTTTCTTAACAAAGTAAACTTGTTCAGTTAAAAGATAAGAACGACTATTTACGGGTCTAATTGTGTTTTGTTAGCGCAGCCGGTTCGAAAAAACTTGCAAACTATGGTTTGCAAGTTTTCGTTGTGTTTAGGGAACCCTATGTACAAACAAAATAAATGTGTAATTAAACATTTTTTATGCAGGAATTTGTTTATTTGCACAGAATAAATGTTAATATGCAAGAGTTGCATTATCTGACGCTGAACGTTGGATCATTAAGAGGAGGTTAATAAAAATGAGTTTACGCGTAGCTATTAATGGATTCGGTAGAATTGGCAGACTAACACTTCGTGCCGCTCTCAAACAACAATCACTTCCTTTTGAGGTAGTCGCAATTAATGACTTAGGAAGTCCGGCTTTATTGGCTCATTTGTTTAAGTATGACTCTAACCATGGAATTATTCCCAATTCCGTAGAACTCGACGGAAACGCCATGGTCATTGACGGAAAACGTATTGAAATTTTGGCTGAGAGAAATCCCTTGGATTTGCCCTGGGCAAAACTTGGTGTTGATATTGTCATTGAATCAACTGGTCGTTTTACAAAACGTGATGCAGCGGCCCAACATCTCACGGCAGGGGCTAAAAAAGTTGTCATTTCCGCACCGGCAAAAAATGAAGACATAACCATTGTGTTGGGTGTTAACGAGGGTAAATATGATCCTAAAAACCATCATATTATTTCAAATGCTTCTTGCACCACCAACTGTCTTGCTCCCGTGGCCAAAGTATTAATGAACTCCTTTGGCATTGAGCAAGGAATGATGACAACAACTCACTCGGTAACCAATGACCAAAGAATTTTGGATTTAGAACACTCCGATTGGCGCAGGTCAAGGGCTGCATACCAATCTATGATTCCCACCACAACGGGTGCGGCTAAAGCGGTGACCCTAGTTCTTCCTGAATTAGAAGGAAAAATGAACGGACTGGCTGTCCGTGTTCCAACTCCCAATGTCTCATTAGTTGATTTTGTAGCTAATTTAAGCAAACCAACTACAAAAGAAGAAGTTAATGCCGCCTTGCGTCAAGCTGCAAATAACGAATTGAAGGGTATTCTCGAATATACCGATCTGCCTCTTGTCTCGCATGATTTCAACGGAAATCCTGCAAGCTCAATTGTTGATGGTTTATCAACGATGATGATGGGAGATCGAATGGTTAAAGTATTATCCTGGTATGACAATGAATGGGGCTACTCCAACCGTGTTGTTGATTTAGTTAAACTGATTGTCGCGAAAGGTTTGTAATCAGGAGGAAATGAACAATGAGAAGGACTAAAATTGTCTGCACGATAGGCCCGGCAAGTGAATCTAGGGAAAATGTTCAAGCGCTTCTGGCTGCGGGTATGAATGTAGCACGTTTGAATTTTTCGCATGGAACCCATGAGGAACATGGACGACGAATTGCAGTATTAAAAGAAGAAGCCGCTAAAATCGGCAAGCATTTAGGTATTCTTCTCGATACAAAAGGTCCGGAAATTCGTACCGGAATGGTCCCCAATGAGGGAGTCAGGTTAGAAAATGGCTCGACATTTATACTTGATACAGATCTCAGCCTTGGGAATCAAGAACGGGTAGGAATTACTCATAAAACCTTGTGGCAAAATGTTGAACCCGGAACCCATATTCTTATTGATGACGGACAACTTGATTTAGAAGTAAGTTCCGTCGAAAACGAAAAGATTCAGACCATTGTACGCAATGGCGGAGTTCTTAAATCGCAAAAGGGAGTCAACGTTCCGGGTATTCACGTTGATTTGCCGGCAGTAACCCAAAAAGATATTGATGATATTCGTTTTGGAGTCTCACAAGGCATTGATTTTATTGCTGCTTCCTTTACTCAAAAGGCAGTTGATATTCTGGATGTGCGCAGGGTCGTTGAAGAAATGGGCGCTGATGTTCACATTATTGCCAAAATAGAAAGTCAAGAAGGCATCGCAAACTTGGATTCTATTTTAGAAGTAGCCGATGGATTAATGGTTGCCCGTGGTGATTTAGGGGTGGAAGTTCCAGTTGAAGAAGTTCCGATTTATCAAAAGGAAATGATATCGAAATGTAACCTTATGGGAAAACCGGTGATTGTCGCCACTCAAATGTTAGACTCGATGATTCGCCAACCCCGGCCAACCCGGGCAGAAGCCAGTGATGTTGCTAATGCCATTTGGGATGGAACTGATGCCATTATGTTATCAGGTGAAACAGCGGCTGGTCTATTTCCTATCCAAGCTGTTCAAATGATGGATAAGATTGCCTGTCGTACCGAGAAGACGATCTTAGACACTCAGGCAAAGCGTCATCCGCATTTAAATGTAGCTGAAGCAATAAGTTATGCAACATATAATATTGCTAATGATCTTGATGCTGCTGCTATTCTTACTCCGACTCATTCCGGATTGACAGCACGAATGATTGCCAAATATCGTCCTAAAGCTCTGATTGTAGCTGCAGCTCCTTTTGCGGCAACGGCTAGAAAGCTGTCTCTCACCTGGGGAGTTCAACCCCTTGTAGTCCCCGAAAGTTCAGGAACTGACCAAATGTTATCTGTGGCTGTCAACAGTGCCTTAACTATGAATTATATTTCCTCAGGCGATGTGGTTGTTATTACGGCCGGGGTTCCAATTGGTAAAGTTGGTTCCACGAATATGATTAAAGTCCAGATTATTGGCAATATCCTTACCAAAGGAACCGGTATTGGCCGAAAATCTTACTCCGGTATTGCACAAAAAGTTAAGAATCCTGCTCAGGATAAATTCAACGACGGTGATATTTTAATAGCCGAGAGTACAGATGCCAGTTTTGTATCACTTATTTCCCGCGCCGGGGCAATTGTCGTTGGAGAGGGTGGCTTGACTTCACATGCAGCAATTGCAGCATTACAATATGGAATTCCTGCAATTGTCGGTGCGGTAGATGCTTTCTCTAAAATATCCAATGGACAGTTGGTCACCGTTGATGCATTGACAGGTATCATGTATGAAGGTTCAATGAGTATTCTTTAATTCAACTTTAAAATCGAGAGGAGGGAGATCGTGAGTTCTGAAAGGCAAGATGAAATTCAGTGGTTACTTCAAGAACACGGCAATTTAACGGTCACTGAATTGGCCAAGCGGTTTAACGTTTCAGAAATGACCATTCGCAGAGATCTCAGAAACTTAGCCGCTCTGGGTCTAATCCAACGCGAACATGGACGAGCGATCTATCCTCCAGTTCCAACAACGGATATTTTGATGATGAGTATGGGAGAAGCCGAGCGTGAAAAGGCCAGAATCGGACATTTAGCTGCAACCCTGATTTCCGAAGGAGATTCAATTTTTTTGGATGCAGGAACAACAACGTTAGCTGTAGCCCAAGCATTGACTACTAAATGTACCGTAATAACCAATTCATTACCTATTGCGAGTGTCCTAGGAAATCGGAATGATATTACCGTTTTACTAACTGGAGGGGAAGTCCAAAGTAAGAATTATGCTCTTGTTGGACCGATAACACGTTCAGTTATAAAAGGTTTTAACGCGGATAAACTATTTTTGGGGGCAACAGGTGTAACCATCGAACGTGGTCTATCAACTGCAAACATGCTAGAATCAGAAGCAAAACAAGAGATGCTTAAAGTTGCCAAAGAAGTTATCCTTGTCGCGCACAGTGCTAAAATAGGGCAAATTCATTTTCATTCCTTCGCTAGCTGGGATAGCATTCAAACTTTAGTTACCGATTCCGGCTTAGAGGAATCGGTCAGAGAAAAACTAAATTCAATGGGAGTTAAGGTTCTTCTTGCTTAAGCTTATCTTCCGGCGCCACTAAAAAAATTCCGTTACAAATAAGGTTTGTACGGAATTTTTTGTGTATATTATGTTATCGTCACGATGTAGGTGTGGGCAGTGGCTAGGTTTTATAGCCACTGAATAACAGTAAAAAACGTCCACTTAACTTAACAGTGAAGTGAACGCAAACGTTTATTTAGTGCAACCGTTATGGAACATCATTTTATACACGTAAACACGTAATGAAGACTAGAGATCATGACAATGACTAATTCTATTTGGGCAGGTTTAAGGAATCTTTTTCGTTGATATGCCGTTTAAAACTTGTTAAATCATGTGCAAAATTACCAGTATTCGTCATTTGGTCATCAATTGTGTCCTTATCCATTGTGCTCTGGGAACGCGAATTTAAAACATCAATCATTCCAGCATCTTGTAATTCGGAGGCAATTTCAAAAAGCGAATCGCGTTTGTTTAATGGCAACTGATTGACAAAACGATTTATCTTTACTGGGGGGACAAGATTACGGATTTTGACGCCTCCAAATTTTAGAATTCGTTCCGGCAAAGAAATCCTCCTCCTTTTTAAAACGTTTGAGCATTACTTATTATTTGCCGTATGGTGTAAAAAATACATTGACAAAGTTTTTGTAATTTTGAATCGTCCACCATACAAAGTTCATTGAAAAGGTATTTAACGTTTTCTGTCGAACAAACTTACCTAAGAAATAATAAACTGCTAATGTTCCTAATTGTTAAGTGAACAGATCAGCACGTTTCCGTTGGATGGGGGAAATATCATAGTGTTGGTAACTGATGGTATTCATTTAATTGATGGGGTTAAGGGTGCCCACTCTTATCTGATAACTGGTTCACATACATTTTTAGTTGATACAGGAATGCCTGGTCAAGAATATAAGATAATAAAGTATATGAATACAATTGGACTAGATCCTATGCTTATAGAAGGAATTGTTCTTACCCATTATGATATCGATCACGTTGGAAGTGCAGTTAAACTACAAAACTATTTTACATGTGCTCTTTATGCCCATTTGCTTGAGATTCCATTTATCATAGGACAGCAGAAGCGTTATGGCATTAAACGCTGGTTACCAACCTTGACTCGTCCTATTTTTGGACGATTGAATCTTCCCAAAGAAATAACACCACTGAAGGATGGGAAAATATTCGGTGATTGGGAAGTGATACCTACGCCTGGACACACTCCCGGGCATATTGCACTCTACCGTAATGGGATAGCCATTGTCGGAGATTTATTTCAGGGAGGCGAGATTCGGCTTGCTCCGAATTATTTTACTTGGGATAAAAAAATGTTAAAAGATTCGGCCCGCAGTGTAACTGAGCGTTCCTTACGTTGGATTCTGCCCGGTCATGGCCCTGCGACCCCAGCGTCGAGTCATTGGTTGGACACACTCAAAAGAACTTTAAATAGTTAAGTAATTCTACCCTTAATCAACTCGCGTTTAGCTAAAGACGAACATTGGGACCACTCCCACGAGAATCTACGATTGGATGAAGAAATCGAAGGAAAGCCCCCCGCTTCGATAAGTGGGGGGCTGAGATGGGGATGTATGCGATGCCTCTATTGAATGGGCGGATCATCAACAAATTTGACTTTGCTTAAGGTCTCTTTCACTTGGCCGCGGATAAAAGATAAGTATTCTTGCCGCAAGACCTCCTGTTCAGCCTTCTCCCATTCTTCAAGACCTTCAGATCGTTGCTTTCTAGAAAGTTCATTGATTCTTTGAATCAGTATGTTAATTGATGAAGTCGTCAAGAAATATGCCCCTTTCGTAGGATTTACTGAGATTACGATATTCAATTATAACATGTTGTAACAAATAATTAAAACAGGACGGCGGTCTTTCAAGGGATACCTGCACTTTGGGACAAGTTTAATTAACGTCATGAAGGGAAAACTATAGAAAAGGCCTTTTACGGGGATATACGATATAAGGGAGGGCTAAAAATGGGGTTATCAGGAACGAGTCGATTGCGAGTTCGCTACGCTGAAACGGATCAAATGGGGATCGTTTATCATGCGAATTATCTCATTTGGTTCGAGGTAGGCCGTACTGAACTTTTTCGAGAAATAAATCTCCCATATACGAGGTTTGAAGAGCAAGGCTTTTCTTTAGCGGTGATCGAAGCTAATTGCCGATATCGAAAGCCAGCACGCTATGATGATGATATTAAAATAGTGACAACGATTGATAAAGTTACAACTCGTTCAGTGACGTTTTCTTATTTGGTGTATCGAGATGAGACGTTATTAGCTCAAGGAAAAACGGTCCATCTGTTCATTAACAAAGAAGGGCGGCATACCGATATTCGAGATACTGATTTATGGCGACAACTACAGATGATTATTAGTAATAATTGATATAGGAATCGTTTATGGCCCTTCGGAAAGCCTTGTTTCCCATAATGTATTATGGTATTATGTATACATAATCCAAAATGCAATTGAGAGAAGGGATTCTATGTTTTTAGTAACATGGATCGAAGGCGAAGAAGTAAATTATCGGTTGGTTAAGAAACAGGAACTTCCGAAATTGATGTCTATTGTTGGGCAACATGCCATTATTCAACGATTAGCGTCTTAGAGGTCAATGTATCCGATTATAATAACCCGCTGATTAATTGTCATAGAATTAAGTGCCCATTGCGATTAAGCATGGGCATTTATTTTTTTTAAGTGTGCAGGATAATATTGCCCCATCTCGAATTATATAACGTCGAACCCTGTTTGTTGGGAGGTATTATTATGTCTTTCAAAGTTCTTGTTGACAGCGCGTCAGATATCCCTTTAGACCGCGCCATTGCAGCAGGTATCGATATAATTCCAATGACGGTAACTATTGACGGGAATACTTATCTCGAAGGCGTTAATCTTAATACTCAAGATTTTTATGCAGACTATCGCCACTTCAAAGAATTGCCTAAAACATCTCAGCCTAATCCCAAGATCCTTTTAGAGCATTATGAGCAGTATTTATCTCTGGGGTATGATGTGGTGGCTATCCATCTTTCCTCGGGTCTTAGTTCAACCTTTGCCACAGCTCAAATAATGGCCGAATCCACTTCGGCACCGGAGCGGGTTCACATCATTGACAGCTTGGGAGCTTCCTTCGGCTATGGTTTGCTGGCTATTTTGGCTCAGCAAATTCTTACCTCTGCTGCAAATTGGAGAGAAGCTGAAGCTGCGATTCTTGATCTTCGGGCCAAGATGCGATATATTTTTACATTGGATACCTTAGAGTATTTAGTTAAAGGAGGCAGGGTGAGTAAAACCGCCGGACTCCTAGGTGGTTTACTCGACGTGAAACCTGTTTTACACATGACCTCTGAGGGAAAAATTGAGCCTTTTGCCAAAGTGCGTTCCAGACGAGCAGCTATTCGTAAGTTAGCCGAAGTCTTGGAGCAGGAAATTGATAATCCTGGAGAACAGATCATTGGAATATCGCACTCAGCATGTTATGAAGAAGCATTGATTCTTGCCCGAGAAATCAGGGAACGCGTTGTCGTAAAAGACATTTGGATTAGTGATATTGGCTGTGTAGTAGGCAGTCATACGGGGCCAGGCACTCTCGCACTTTTTTATCAGCGTAAAGTATAGCAAGAACAGGAGGCTTCTCTTCTTTGAAATTTAAATTCATGACGATTTTTGTATTGGCTTTATCAATGATGATGAGCAATATTCAAACTACTTATGCAGCGGACAAGCCTTCTGACAGTCAATCCTTGCCGGTAGTGCACGGTGAGGGAGCTTATCTAATCGATGTTCAATCCGGCCAGACTCTTTTTGCCAAAAATCCCAATGAACAGCTGGCACCCGCCAGCACGACAAAAATTATGACAGGATTATTAGCTATTGAGCGAGGCAATTTGAATGACACGGTTACGGCATCATCTACCTTGCTTAATAATAAGCTTGTCTATGGAACCCAGATTTATCTGGAACCGGGTGAAAAAATGTCACTTAAAGATTTGCTCTATGCTATGCTTTTGAATTCTGCCAATGATGCTGCCGTAACCGTGGCAGAACATATTGGAGGAAATGTCAGTAAATTTGTTGACCTGATGAATCAACGAGCCCTTGAGATTGGAGCTACACGGACACATTTTGTGAATCCGAGCGGTTTGACTGCGGATGGACATGTGACGACTGCCCATGATTTAGCCTTAATTGCTCGAACAGCTTATCAAAACCCTGTCTTTGCTCAATATGTTCGCACCAAAAATTATGTCATTCCCAGAGCTAAGCCGGATATGCCCACTCAAATGGTTAATGAAAATAAACTGTTATGGCGTGATTCTGAGGTCGATGGCATAAAAACAGGATATACAGCCGCAGCAGAAAACTGTCTTGTGGCCTCAGCGACCAGAAACGGACGTCAATTGATTGGTGTGATTCTTAAATCTCCCGGACGGGAGATCTATACCGATATGCAGGCAATGCTGGACTATGGGTATAAACAATATGCGGATAAGATCTTTAAACCCGCAGGTTCTGTTCTTACCTCAATAACAGTTAATCAAGAACCGGTTGATTTAAAAATAGATCGGCCGATTTATTTAACGCAAGGGGTCAATGATCAAACACCTGCTGATTTGACCCTAAAAGTATCAGGCCCTAAGAATGCTCTGAACTCGGTTGAGGAAGGACAGGAGGTTGGGCGAGTTGAGGTATATGATGGAACAACTCTTCTCGATACGCTCCCCCTTAAAGCCGGAAAGACAATTACACTTCCGCGGGCCAGTGCCAAGAGTCTTAAACCGGATTTTTCTTGGCAGGCGGGTATAATAATCGCCAGTCTTTTTGTACTAATTTTCTATCGTCGAAAGATCATGGCAAAACGTTTAGCCCAAAAACGGATATTGCTTGCTAGAAGAAGGGAGTCTAGTTAGTGAGCCATGTAACGAAGCAGTTTTTGATACGAAGCCTAAAATTTATTGCCTTTTGGTTAGTGATTGGTATCTTGATATATTTAGTGGGGCGCTACAGTTATCTCTTTTTGCCGTTTATTTTGGCATTTATTATGACCGCTGCCATTAGCCCACTCAAGAATTTTTTGATCAGAAAAGCTCAAATTCCTTTGGTTCCGGCCGTACTGACGGCAATGATTGTAGAAATTGGCGGTTTAGGTATCGTAATTACCCTTTTGGTACTTCGTTTGATTCGAGAAGTTCAGGATATTTATATTCATTGGCCATTTTATAACCAGTTTCTACAGCGTTTTATCACCCATTGGCTTACGAAAATTGATGTCTATTATTTAAATATCCCTGGTTCTGAGGAAAGTATTAATAATACCGTTAAGGGTTTTGTGAGCAGAGTGCCAGATGTTCTTTCGAATGTCTTGACATTCGCTGCCAAGATTCCCGAATTTATTATCGTTATAGTCATAGCCCTTGTGGCGACATTTTTCATGTCTAAGGGTGCTAAACGCTATCTTAATGACATCGTCAGTATTTTTCCTTTTGAGTGGCGTGATGAGGTGCGAGAATTGGGTTATGACTTTTCACGAGCATTTGCGGGATTTGTGCGGGCGGAATTCATCGTGTTCCTTGTGACACTTTTTTTATCCATTGTTGGATTGTTGATCATTCATCCGAAATATGCAATTATGCTGGGGACCATAACAGGGATTTTTGGTATCCTTCCTGTCCTGGGCGTCGGGATTGTTTTAGTTCCTTGGGCATTTATTGCTTTCATCGGCGGACATAATTTATTAGCCTTTGAATTAATTCTCCTCACGATTATTATTACGATTACCAGACACGTCATTGAGCCTAAAATTTTAGGAGATAATGTGGGGCTTGATCCTCTCTTTGTTCTCATAAGTATGTATATTGGTTTAGCCTCAACGGGGATTGTCGGTCTGGTTTTGGGACCGTTCATCCTTATCGCATACCATGCGTTGAGCAAGGCAGGCGTTTTCCGTAATCTTTAATCTAAATCAATCAAAGCCGCTTAGCCTTTATGGTTAGAGGCTTTGATTTGGTTTTTTCCAGATAGTTCTTTATAATGAAGTAGAGTAAACAGCCATTTAGGAGTGAATTTATTGAATAACGAAAAGAAAGTCGTCACCTTGACATATGGATGTCAGATGTCGGAACGCGATGCTGAGACTCTGACCGAAATTTCACGCCAAGAAGGATATGTAACGTCGAATGATCTTGAAAATGCTGACTTAATTATAATTAATACATGTTGTGTTAGAGAAAGTGCAGAAAACAAGATTTTAGGCAAAATTGGTGACCTTAAAAAACTTAAAGATAAAAATCCAAACTTGAAAATTGCTGTCAGCGGCTGTATGGTCCAGCAACCCGGTGCCTTAGAGAGATTGCAAAAACGTGCACCTCATATCGACATTTGGACTGGCACTCACAATCTGCATGAATTTTCGGGGCTTCTGCATCGCTCGGCTGCAGGGTCTAAAGTCGCCGAAATTTGGCAGGAACCTCAGGAAACAATCGAGTCAACGCCCCTGGCGGAAAAAGGAAAGCTTCAGGCCAATGTGAATATCATGTATGGCTGTAATAATTTCTGTTCTTACTGTATTGTACCCCATGTACGCGGAAGAGAGAGAAGCCGTAAGCCGGAGGAGATCATTGAAGAGATTAAATCTTTGGCGGCGAATGGCTGCCGGGAAGTTACCTTGCTGGGGCAAAATGTGAATTCTTATGGAAAAGACTTTGATCCTCCCTTTGATTTCGCAGATTTGCTTAGGGAGGTCGATCAAATTCCTGAGCTTTTACGTATTCGCTTTATTACCTCTCATCCCAAAGATTTGTCTGATAAATTAATTCAAACCATAGCCAGTGGAAAAAAACTCTGCGAACACTTTCATCTTCCCCTGCAATCAGGCAGTAATTCTATTTTATCTAGTATGAATCGGCAATACACCAGGGAATACTATTTGAGTATTGTAGAAAAAATTCGCGATCTTGTTCCTCAGGCGACATTGACCACCGACATTATAGTCGGATTTCCCGGTGAAACTGAGGAAGACTTTGAGCAAACCCTGGAAATGATAAATTTAGTACATTATAGTCAAGCTTTTACCTTTATGTATTCGAAACGTTCCGGCACTCCTGCAGCCACCATGAATGACCAAATTTCCTTGGATGTAAAAAAGCGCCGCCTGCAAAAGCTGATGAGTGTCCAAAATGAAGAGAGTCATCAACTGAGACAGCGAATGATTGGAAAATTCTATGAAGTACTGGTAGAGGGCCCGAGCAAAACAAATCCGAATCGCCTGACAGGACGTACCCGGGGTAACATTCTTGTGGTATTTAACGGACCTCAGGAAGTTATCGGTTCCTTAGTTTCTCTGAGGATTATCGAAGCAGGTTCTTGGACCTTAGTGGGAGAACTCGAAACAACGGAATAAGCTCTTAAACACTTTTTAATTGTCATTAGGCAGGAATTAAGTTGTTTAATGTAGAATGTAGGAAATGGAGGTGTGAATATGACAAGTGAAATTTTAGAAAAGGCTCAGATTTTAGCAGATGCGATTGCTCGAAGTCCGGAGCTTGCTGAGTTGCATAACATGGAAGATGCGATGACAGCTGATGATTCCGCACAACAACTGATTGCAGAGTTACAGAAAGCGCAAGAACGATTTATGGAACTGCAGCAAAACAATCAAGAGCTTTCTGAAGAGGATAAAAAAGCGGTGGATGAAATCGAATCGAAAGTAGAGGCTAATCCCGCTATTTCTGCTTACATGAAAGCTCAGGATAATTTTACTCAGATGTTGGACAGTGTTAATGCCATCCTGGCAGGTGCTATTGCAAACGCTTCAGAGGATGGTTCCTGTGGAGACGGCGGTTGTTCCAGTGGCTGCTGCGGAAGCTGCAGCTGCGGCTGATGATCTAAGACAACGTTCGAGATTACCTAAGGGAAGGGCTAAATCTATAGCTCTTCCCTTTTAAGATTAAGCTTGTTAGCAAATAACGATGTTCAAGAGGGAGAGTATAAGGGATGACTACCCCGATGATGAAACAATATCAAGGAATTAAAGCAAAGGTACCTGATGCCATACTTTTTTATCGGCTAGGCGATTTTTATGAAATGTTTGGTGAGGATGCTGAACTGGCTGCTCCAATCCTGCAAATTGCCCTGACAAGCCGTGATGCGGGAGAAGGCAAACGTATACCTATGTGCGGTGTACCCTATCATGCAGCAGAAACCTATTTAATAAAACTTGTAAGTACGGGACATAAAGTTGCCATCTGTGAGCAAGTTGAAGACCCCAAAGCAGCAAAGGGTATTGTCAAACGAGACATTATTCGCATTGTTTCTCCAGGTACCTTAACTGAGTTCATTTCCGAACGCAGTAATCATTATTTGGCGAGTGTATTTTTTGATACACAGTGGGGGTTGTCTTTTTTAGACTTATCAACAGGGGAATTTACAATCTTTCAGACTGCTGAATCCGAGGTCTTGCTTGCAGAACTTTCCCTTATCCATCCGGCTGAAATTCTTCTGCCTCCTGAGCTGATGAAAAAATCGAAACTATGGGTCGGATATTTTTGCAGTATTCGAGATCGCAGTTCTTATCAGAGCAGAGTCCTTGATCAGCGTTTCCCGGGTCAAGCATCTCTTCTGGAGGAATTTCCTGTGGCTGCTTCAGCAGCAGCTGCTTTATGGGAATATGTTCTGGAAACTATGCCGGGAGTCGATCCTTCTCACATTGTTGAAATCAAAACCTATCGCTCCGAACAGCGGATGTTTCTGGATCAATGGACTCGCCGAAACCTTGAACTTACTGAATCCCTACGAAATCAAGGCAGGAAAGGTACTCTTCTTTCAGTCCTCGACATGACCCAAACAGCCTTAGGCGGGCGATTATTGAGGCATTGGATTGATAAACCTTTGCTTGTGGAAGCAGAGATCGAACAACGTTTAAACAATGTTGAAGAATTAACGTCAGATTCTTTTTCTCGCCAGGATTTAAGCAAAATCCTAGCGAAAGTTTATGATCTGGAACGATTAATGGGACGAGTCTCTTATGGAACGGCCAATGCTAAAGACTTATTGTCCCTGGCTCAAACCCTGGCTCTCCTCCCGGAACTTCGTGAGGTTTTGAAAGCGAGTACTGCAGGAAGTCTGAAAGCGAAAGTTCCGTTACTGGAGGGGCTTGACCCTTTAGTTCATAAGCTTCTGGATGCTTTGAATCCTTCACCACCCATATCCCTTCGGGATGGCAATATCATTAAAACCGGTTATTCCCAAGAGGTGGACGAATTACGATCCATTGCGACGGGCGGAAAAGAATGGGTTGCAAAGCTTGAGAATGCCGAACGTGAGAGAACAGGAATTCGATCTTTAAAAATTGGTTATACGAAAGTCTTTGGCTATTATATTGAAATTACCCATTCCAATGCGCGCCTTGTACCCGAAGATTATATAAGAAAACAGACCTTATCCAATGCAGAACGTTTCGTAACTCCGGAACTCAAAGAGTACGAACAAAAAATCTTAGGTGCTGAAGAACGACTCAAGGAATTGGAGTTTGAACTTTTCCAGACGTTAAGAGAGGAAGTCCGTTCCTATACCCAGGTTATCCTAAGAGCGGCGGATAGTTTAGCTGAGATCGATGTTTATGTGAGTCTTGCGGAAATCGCAGTTCGCAAACGCTATACACGTCCCCAGATTACAACGGATGGCCAAATTTCAATTACCGAAGGGCGGCATCCGGTCGTAGAAGATATGCTGGAAGCAGGAGTCTTTGTACCTAATGATACTCAACTCTCTTTTGACCATCATTTAGCAGTTATAACCGGTCCGAACATGGCCGGAAAATCCACCTATATGCGTCAAGTAGCACTCATCGTCCTCATGGCTCACATTGGCTCTTTTGTGCCTGCGAAACAAGCAGCCATTAGCCTAGTGGATCGGATTTTTACCCGAGTTGGAGCCTCGGATGATTTAGCCGCTGGACAAAGCACCTTTATGGTCGAAATGCATGAAGTAGCGCATATTTTGAAATATGCCACCAAGAAGAGTTTAATCATTTTAGATGAGATAGGCCGAGGAACAGCAACTTTTGACGGTTTGAGCATTGCTTGGGCTGTCGCAGAATATTTAGTTCAACATCCTGAATTTACCCCGAAAACCCTTTTTGCAACTCATTATCATGAATTGACCCAACTTGAAGATGATTTTCCAGGCTTATTCAACCTCCATGTAGGAGTTAAGGAACGTGGGGAGGACATTATTTTTTTACATAAGATTTTACCGGGGCGTGCCGACCGCAGCTACGGAATTCAAGTTGCCCGCTTAGCCGGTCTGCCTCATGAACTTCTTCAGCGAGCTAAAACCTTGCTTTTGGAACTTGAAGCCACTAAATCAGTGCCTTCCCTGGCAGATTCTTCTCAAGCGGTAACTCAGTTCTCTTTCTTTGACCTTCCTAAACCTCATCCCCTGTTAGAAGAACTTGCCCAACTGCCCTTGGAAGACATGACCTCACGCCAGGCCTTACAATATCTCTTTGATCTCAGAGATCGCATTCAATCCGATGAAACCGTTTGAACTATGGGCAATGAAGTGAACCGTTCAGCTAAAGCTGAACATCGGGGTTTCAGTTACGAAAGTGTCCTGTGAACAGTTCCGCCGAAAGCGCTTTTAGAACATTGAATGATGTCCAATGTTATCGAACCACGAATATCGATCTGGGGGGATTTACATGTCCTGTCACGTAGGTATTGATGTTGGAGGTACTTATACTGATGCAGTGTGTCTTGAAGACGGTGCAATTCTGCAGACAGCAAAAGTCCCAACTCGGGAAGAAAATCTTGTAGGAACTATCATTAATGCCCTGGAAACTTTGAAATTGCCTGACGTAAAGCAACTAAACCATATTACCGTTAGTACGACACTTGTCACGAATGCCATACTTCAGGGACGTTTGCCATTCGTCAACTTATTATTATTTCCCGGTAACGGCATGAGTTTGACTGCTCTTCCCTGGCCCGTTGATTATCATGTATTATCAGGGGAAATGGATTTTCGGGGACGGGAAGTGATACCTGCTGATCCGAGCGAATGGCAGCGTCTGCCCTGGACTGAAAGCCCCAATCATACCGGGCTGGCTGCAATTGTAGGGAAGTTTTCGCATCGTAATAATCTTCATGAAACTCAGCTTGCCGACTATCTGAGAAAATCTCATCCTCAATGTCAGCTTGCTTTAGGCCATGAGTGGGGTCAGGCAAATTTTTATCGCCGCAGCCTTACGACCTATCTGAATTTAGGGGTATCAGGTCTCTATCAACAATTTAGCCGTCACTTGCAAGCAGCCCTTTCAAGCCTGGAAATACAAGCCCCCGTATCTATTTTAAAGGCAGACGGAGGCATCCTGCCTCTTGGCAAACTTCGGCCGATCGAATCAATATACTCCGGTCCTGCTGCAAGTGTACTTGCCGCTTTGACACAGAGTGAAACCGCTGTTTCGACAATTGTCGTCGATATTGGCGGAACCACCACAGATTTAGGATTAATTCTTTCCGGATCTCCTTTGCTCAGTGCGCGAGGGGCTCAAATCGGTCCATACGCTACACTCGTTCATTCCCTGGCCGTACGCTCGATTCCGGTGGGAGGAGATTCGGTAATTGAAGCATCCGAAGAGGGATTTGAGCTGAAAAGCTATCGTCTTGGACCGGCTTATTGTCTTGGAGGCAAGGCCTTGACCCCTACGGATGCTATGCGTTATCTTGGGCTGATTGACTATGGCAGCCGGCAATTGGCTGAAGAAGCTTTGGCCTCTCTTTTACCGCCAGAGCGAAGAGCATCTCAATTTTATCAAGCGTTTGCCACGGAGATTATCCATGCTGTGGTGAATCGGATTGCGGAGGCTGTTGATTCGTTAAAACGCGAATGGCAAGAAGAGCCTGCCTATAAAGTATGGGAAGTACTTCATCCTCATGAGGCTCAGATATTTAACACCTTGGTAAGCGGAGGGGGTGCCCAAGGGCTTGCTAAGGCTTTGGGAGAACGTTTTGGTACCCCCGTACAACTTGGAATATATCCTGAAGTTTCCAATGCTCTGGGTGCCGCCATGGCTCGTCCGACCTTTGACTGTACTCTTCACCTTGATACCTACATGAAACGTTACCACGTTGAAGAAACAGGGGAACAGGGAAAATGGAGCGGATCGTCCCGTCCCTACCGGGAAGTTGAGGGCTTTCTGGATCAGCTTGTGCAAAAACAAGCGCAACAGTATGGAATTCAAATTCAGGATTTAGAAAAAGAGCCCTTTGATTTCTTCCCTATTGTGCAGAACTATCAAACGGTAGGTCAAATTATTCGTGGGGCCGCCCATCTTCGACCCGGAGTAACAGGGAGGGTTGTAAAATGAAGCAGACAGGAATTTTATTTTTCCCCGCCTTTGATTGGTCCTTGGGTACTTCCCATCCCGAACGGGAGGAACGCCTTCTTTATACACAGGAACAACTTTTCGAAGAGGGTGTCCTTGATCTGCCCCAAATAAGACAATTTACTCCTCGTATTGCTTCACTAAATGATGCAGCCCAAGCTCAAGCCTTATTTCCCACCCCGTCTTCTTATGCGGAGCCTTTAGAACCTCATCTTATTGCGGCAGGAAGTGCCATTTTACTTGGAGAGGCACGGGTTAAAGGTGAGATTACCAATGGTTTTGTTCTTGTCCGCCCCCCCGGACATCATTCAGGAGCAACGGTGTGGGGAAACCGTGGATTTTGCACCTTAAATAATGAGGCAATTCTCATCAATCAGTTAAGGGCGCGCTATGGCATCAAGAAAATTGCTGTTGTTGATACTGATGTTCATCATGGCGACGGAACTCAAGATATCTTTTACCATGATCCTGATGTTCTATTTATTTCACTTCATCAGGATGGGCGCACTCTCTATCCTGGCAGTGGTTTCATTGATGAACAAGGCGGCCCCAACGCCTGGGGACAGACCCTTAATATTCCTCTTCCTCCCGGTACGGGGGATGAAGGCTATCATTATACGTTGGAGACTTGGGTCTTACCCCGCCTCCAAGCGTTTGGACCGGAACTGATTATTAATTCCGCAGGACAGGACAATCATTTTACAGATCCTTTAGCTTCGATGAATCTCACGGCTTCAGGGTATGGACGGATTACCGAACTGCTCCGGCCTGACCTGGCTGTCTTGGAAGGCGGGTATTCTATTGAGGGAGCGCTTCCTTTCGTGAATTTGGCGATTTTACTGGCTTTGGCAGGGGAAGACTATCATCATGTGCGGGAACCTCAAAAAATTGGGCGCTCAAGCTTGCCTTTTGCCAGCCTTAAATCCTATCTCGAAACCCTTAAAAAGCAATCTCTAATGGTTAAACCAGATTTTTTAATTCATAATGTTAAGTTCTTCCCGCAGGGGGATTGGGTTTACATTCCTCATTCTGTCTATTATGATACGGAGGGATTTCAAGAAACCAGGCATGATTTCGTGCGCAAATGTAATCATTGCGCCGGGACGGTCTACATTGAAAGTCAACGAACATCTTCCCAAAAGTCAGTTTTAGTGCGGATTCCTTTTGCAGCGTGCCCTCAGTGTGAACAGGCGGGTTATGATCTCTGGGACTACGTTCAACATCAGCATCAGGAGATTAAAAGCGGTGTGTTCCAAAATCAACTCCATAATCAACATGATGTATGGCAGAGAAAGAAGGATTAAGGCTTGACATCAGCAATTCATATCCTTGATTCCCATTCTGCAAATCAAATCGCAGCGGGTGAAGTGGTGGAACGTCCGGTTTCCGTGGTCAAGGAACTGATTGAGAACGCCTTAGATGCGGGAGCAAAACATATTGATATTTCTATCGAAGAAAACGGTGTTCCGATGATCCGGGTGAGAGATGACGGCAAGGGTATGAGCAAAGAGGATTTGCCTTTAGCTGTGCTTCGTCACGCCACCAGTAAAATCACCAACATTCAAGACTTGGATCGCTTACAAACCCTGGGTTTTCGCGGAGAAGCCTTAGCAAGCATTGCTTCTGTTTCAACCTTGGAAATTATTTCCCGCCCCGGGGCAGAGATCTCTGGCTTATCTTATACGATCACCGGAGGTGAAACCGGAGTTCTCCAAGAAGTGGGGTGTCCGGCCGGAACGTCTGTTACTATTCGTAACCTATTCTTTAATACTCCGGCACGCTTGAAATTTCTCAAATCCAAAGCCACAGAATTTGGTCTGATTAGTGATACCGTGGGGCGGCTTGCTCTTGCCCATCCGAACATTGCCTTTTCCTTAGCCCATCCCACCCAAACTGTTTTACAGACGTCAGGGCGGGGAGATTTAAAGGAAACCATGGGCGCCATTTTTGGGCAATCGCTGGCTCGTCAGCTCATTGCAGTAGATGTCCAGGGGCAAGACTGGAGACTGGAAGGCTTAATCAGCCCGCCGGATCTGGTACGCAAGACAAAGCAAGCCCAGACCTTTATGATTAACGGACGGGTTGTTCGCTCCTCCTTCTTAAGTAATGCGTTAGAAGAGGGGTATCATACCCTGATTCCCGTAAAGTTCCATCCTATCGTTGCCCTTCATTTACATGGCTCCCCTTCAGATTATGATGTCAATGTCCATCCCACAAAAATGGACGTAAAATTTAAGAACGAACAAGAACTCGCGTCCTTTATTACTAAAACTGTTTATCAGACATTGCTCAAAAGTCGACCTCTGCCATCTTTTCGAGGGGAGAGGGAGTCGGCTTTTAAACCAACTCTGAATTCTCCAATTGAGAGTAAGTCCATGACTATCACAGATTCCTCTTATGCTGTGCGAAACAGTTTGCTTAAAACGGCCGAGCAGGTTCGAGAAAATAAGGATACCGTAGAGCCTTCAGCTTCCAAAGCTTTCTTTCAGAGAGAGGAAGATAAAATCAAGGACTCTAGGAAAATAGTCTCTACGACGATGCCTTTGTCGATGAAAGCTGAGTCAACCCCTGAGGTTACTGAGGTCGCTCAGGTCTCTGAGATCACCAAAGAACTATTACAGCAAACGAATTTATTTCCCAATACCTCTTTGAATCAAGTAATTCCTTGGGATACCAAAAAAAATCCCAAAAGCAGTGAGCCGGAAACGAATGTTTCAAAGGCAACAGACAATGAAGATAAGGAAGTCAAGGAAAATAAGGAAAATCAGGCAGGTCAATTACTCAGCAATTTTTGGCCGATAGGACAACTGTTCAATACTTACATTTTGGCCACAGATGGCGAAGTTTTACTTATGATTGATCAACATGCAGCCCACGAACGGATAAACTATGAACGAATCCTTGCCGAGTTTAAACAAAAGCAGCAAGCAAGTCAAACGCTTCTAATACCAATTCCTATGGAATTTACCCTACAAGAAGAACAAGTCTTACTTGAGCATATGTGGATGCTTAACGAAATGGGGTTTGTCCTGGAACAGTTTGGCAGCCAAACCTATTTATTGCGTGGTGTTCCGGTTCAAACAGGAAATTTTCCGGCAGACGAGTTGCTGCGTCAATTTCTTGAAGAGGTCTTGCAGAAAAATGCCACCCCAAGCTATGATCATCTCTTGAAAGAATGGATTTATCTTTTGGCCTGCAAGGAATCTATCAAGGCCAAAGATTCCCTGGCTCTATTAGAAATGGAACAATTAATGGCTCGTTTAAATCAAACAGAGAACCCTTATACCTGTCCGCACGGGCGACCTACTACGATCAAAATTACCCGCGCAGAATTGGAAAAACGTTTCTATCGTGTTTTTTAGAAGTTTGTGTACTTGGCAGGAAGAGAATACTAATGGTAATGCTGCATGGAAAGTAATGGAATGATATTGGACGCTGTATAGATGATTCTAGGAGATGATTCATAATTAAGGACATACCCATTCGCATAAGAGCAACCCAGTCTGATTTAGAACTCCAGGAGAGAGTTCAATGGTTTCGTCAGCAGCCGGGCTGCCAATGGGCCGCGAACGAGAATGATTTAGATTCTCTTCCTGAGCTTAAAGTTTCCCGTCGTGGCGTGGAGCTGCTATTTAATCAAGAGCGTATCACGTTTCATCCAAGTATGGCCCTTATTCGTGCCATGAATATTTTGGGAGGCAGCTCGGACCGGTTTCTTGCAGCTGCCCAATTGGGCCTCGGTGATTTCTTTCTCGATGCTACTTTAGGACTGGCTTCGGACTCTCTCATCGCTGCCCTGGCAGTTGGAGATCACGGTCGGGTTTTGGGACTTGAAAAATCCCCGATTTTAGCAGTGGTTATGCAAGACGGTTTAAAGCATTTTGGAGAACATAGCTTTAACGTCAAAACTGAGCCCAAAAAACAAGCTTGGCTGTCACTGGTTCAGGCTGCCCGCAGAATTGAAGTTCAGTGGGCGGACCATGGGGAGTTTCTGAGTCATTGCCCGTCAGAGTCATTTGACGTAATTTACTTTGATCCTATGTTCCGCAAAACATTCCACGAATCTGCTTCCATTCAACCCCTGCACCAGTGGTCTGAGCATAGCCCTCTTGATCTGCAGACCGTGAGGGAAGCCTGCCGGGTCGCCCGTAAAAGAGTTGTACTTAAGGAACGTAAGGACAGCGCGGAGTTTAAGCGCCTAGGTTTTGACGTTTTGCCTGGAGGACGATATAGTTCTGTTGATTATGGTGTGATTTTAGTTTAATGGGGGAGTTGACGTGTTACCACTGGTTATTATCATCGGTCCTACCGGTATTGGCAAATCCTCCTTGGGTCTGGCTCTGGCTCAAGAAATCGGGGGGGAAATTATTTCCGGGGATTCCGTACAAGTGTATAAACAACTTGACATCGGGTCTGCTAAACCAACCAGAGAAGAACTTCAACTTGTTCCTCATCATTTAATCGATTGTTTAGATCCTGCGGAGCCATTTACAGCAGCTCAATTTAAAACATCGGCAACGTCGCTCATGCAGGAAATTAGAAAACGAAACCACGTTCCCATCGTGGTTGGCGGAACAGGTCTGTACATTCGTTCCCTGCTCGATCCTTATGATTTTTTGCAGCATGGCTCAGAAGAAATTCGGCTAAAATGGCAAGAATTTGCCCAAATTCATGGAAACACAGCCCTTCATCACATTTTAGAGGAACGGGACCCGGAAACTGCCCGGCAATTGCATCCCAATAATGTCTTGCGGGTGATTCGAGCTCTGGAAGTTCACGAATTGACAGGTAAACCTTTGTCTGACCAACGTCAGTTTAAGGATGATGAATACCGACCTTTGGATCCGGGGGTTCTTTACATCGGGTTGACTGCTCCCCGAGAAATCATCTATGATCGGATTAATCGCCGCTGTGAAATGATGATCGACGATGGATTGCTCGCAGAAACTCTGAATCTTCTTAAGGCAGGGTATTCATCAGCCTTAAAACCACTGCAAAGTATTGGGTATCGACATGCAATTTGGTGTTTGAAAGGCCTGGTGACCCAGGCGGAGATGCTGCGGATTCTGCAAAGGGATACCCGGCATTTTGCCAAGCGGCAATTGACCTGGTTTCGGCGTGACCCCAGAATTCACTGGTACGATACGGAAGGGGGAATAGACCGGATTCTCAAAGAACTAATCCAGACTTGCAGAGCCTATCAAACTCGTGTAGAATAGAGGCGTAGAAATATAAGGTGGTGGAGGGAAATATATGAATAAATCACCCATCAATTTGCAAGACACCTTTTTAAATCAAGTACGCAAGGAAAACCTTCCCGTGACCATTTATTTGGTTAACGGATTTCAACTTAAAGGACTTATCAAAGGCTTTGATAATTTCACGGTTGTGATTGAATTCGAAGGTAGACAACAAATGGTTTATAAACATGCCATCTCTACGGTTATGCCCATACGTCCAATTAATTTCACAACTGCAGCTGCGGTAGAATAGAAATTTTATAAATAATTCTTAATTTTAAGGACAAACATAAAAATCCTGACGAAATTTAAACTTGAACTAAAGAACTAAGTTCGGAAAAATGCCGAGCTTAGTTCTTTTTACTTGAATTCACCACATAACTGTGATATGTTAGCTTTGTGTGCATTTATAAAGGTAAAAGAAAGGAATTCAATCCACTATGGAAACTCGAAATTTAAGAAATATTGCAATTATTGCTCACGTTGATCATGGGAAAACAACACTTGTTGATGCGATGTTAAAACAAAGCGGAACCTTTCGTTCCAATCAACAGGTTGTGGAACGAGTCATGGACTCCAATGATTTAGAACGTGAGCGTGGTATTACTATTTTATCCAAAAATACCTCGGTTCATTGGCTAGGCACAAAAATTAACATTATTGATACACCAGGACATGCCGATTTCGGAGGAGAAGTCGAGCGGGTCTTGCAAATGGTTAATGGAGTTCTTCTCATTGTAGATTCCTTTGAGGGACCTATGCCTCAAACTCGGTTTGTTTTGCGTAAAGCCTTGGAATTGAAATTGATTCCTATTGTTGTCATTAATAAAATTGATCGTCCGGATGCCCGTCCCACGGAAGTTGTGGATGAAGTTTTAGATTTGTTTATTGAACTTGGAGCAGATGATGATCAATTGGATTTTCCCGTGGTCTTTGCTTCAGCTCGGGCTGGGATTGCAGGACTTTCCCACGATGCTCTTGAGGATACCCTGGAGCCTTTGTTCTCGGTTATTCTTGATCACATTCCGGCACCGGAGGTGGACCTTGAAGCTCCCTTTCAAATGCTCGTTACGACTCTTGATTACGATGATTATGTTGGAAAAATCGTTGTTGGCAGAATTGTAAGAGGAACAGTTCATCAGAATGAAAATATCACCCTTATCAAAAGGGACGAGAGTTTTGAACGCGCCAAAGTTGGCAAGGTTATGGTTTTTGAAGGGCTGAAACGCCAAGATGTGGCTGAAGCGTCAGCGGGAGAAATTGTTGCTCTCACCGGATTAACCAGCGCCAATATTGGGGAAACTGTGGCTTGTGCTCTTAATCCCGAAGCTTTGCCTACGATTGAAGTAGACGAACCGACGTTGTCTATGAATTTCATGGTTAACACAAGTCCCTTTGCCGGACGCGAAGGGCAGTTTGTTACTTCCCGGAAGCTGAGGGAACGGCTTTGGAAAGAAATTGAAACCAATGTTAGTTTAAGAGTTGAAGAAACGGATTCGGCAGATTGCTTTAAAGTATCCGGTCGAGGAGAACTGCACCTTTCAATACTAATTGAAAACATGCGCCGCGAGGGGTATGAACTGCAAGTCTCTAAACCTGAAGTTATCTATAAGATGATTGATGGGGTAAAATGTGAACCTATGGAATTTCTCATTTGTGACGTCCATGAAAAATCCCTGGGAGCGGTTATGGAGCTTTTAGGGAAGAGGAAAGCGGAAATGGCCAATATGACGAGCCTGTCGGAGACTCAGCTGAGAGTTGAGTTTAAAATCCCTGCCCGCGGTCTTATTGGTTTCCGTGGTGAGTTCCTTTCAGAAACACGGGGCGAAGGCATGATGAGCCACGTCTTCCTTGGGTATGAACCTTATAAAGGAGAAATTCCCGGCAGAACACGGGGAGCCTTGATCGCTTTTGAGGAAGGTGAAACGACAACCTATGGGTTGTATTCCGCTCAAGAGAGAGGGACTTTGTTCGTTGATCCCGGACTTCATGTATATGCGGGACTGATTGTGGGAGAGAACAACCGCGAACAAGATATTGAAGTTAACGTCTGTAAGAAAAAGCATCTTACAAATATGCGGACAAGTGCTGCCGATGATGCTCTGCGCTTGGAAAAACCTAGGGAAATGTCCTTAGAACAATCGTTAGAATTCATCAATGATGACGAGTTCGTGGAAATCACCCCTAAAAGCGTACGCTTGAGGAAGAAATTCCTGGATCGTGACTCTCGAGTAAAATATGCTAAAAGCTTGACAGGAAAATAATAACAATTAAAATTAGGACACCTTTTATTCCTTCCTGCGTATAGTAGTAAGGATGGGAGGTGTGCCTGTACATATGACAATCCGAGTTACGTTTCGTCCGGAGAATCAGCAATCACCGGTGATTCAAACGCCTATCCCTCCAAAACCCGAGGTGACTGCTCATTCCACGGAGGGGATAGGGTTACGCATTCGCAAAAATAGTCTTTCTTCCGTCGAGAAAGATAAAGATAAAATTGCGGAAATCCTTGCTGAGCTGCAATCATATATCGGACTTGAAACGGTGAAACGTTTTATCTTAGACTTACAGGCTTTTGTCGAAATACAAAAACGCAGAGTTCAAGAGAAACTTGTTTCAGAGCCTTTGGTTCTGCATATGATTTTCCGTGGAAACCCGGGAACCGGAAAAACCACGGTTGCCCGCTTAATTGGACGATTGTATAAAGAGATGGGAGTTCTGCAAAAAGGTCATGTCATCGAGTGTGAACGAGCAGATCTTGTCGGTGAATATATCGGGCATACGGCTCAAAAAACCAGGGAACAATTAAAAAAGGCCCTGGGAGGAGTTCTTTTTATCGACGAAGCCTACTCTTTGGCACGCGGCGGAGAGAAGGATTTTGGCAAGGAAGCTATCGATGCTTTGGTTAAAGCTATGGAGGATAACAAAGACAATCTTGTCTTAATTTTAGCAGGTTATCGTCAAGAAATGGATTGGTTTCTTCAGACGAATCCGGGACTTCGTTCCCGATTCCCTATTCATATTGATTTTCCGGATTATACTTTAGATGAACTGTTAGCTATCGGAAACCTCATGTTTAAGACCCGGCAATATGAGTTAACCAAAGAAGCCAATGCAGCTCTGCGTAATTATTTGCAAACTCTTCTGCATTCCCATCCTTATGCCGGAAATGCTCGTTTGGTGCGCAATCTCGTTGAGAAAACAGTGCGCAAACAGGCGGTACGCTTATTTCAAAAAGCAAGCTCCAGCCGGGAAGAACTTATTCAAATTTTACCAGAAGATATTAATATGGAAACAATTTGACCTTGAATTAGGTCTATGATCAGTTAGCAATTACGGATAAAGTAGAGGTTTTGAGCCATGGAAATCTCGGGCGATTTGTCTGGGATAAAAGCTAGTCAATTGCGGGACCTAAAAAAACTCTCAGAATATCAAACGGGGCGGGATGATTTAATTCATCCCGAAATTCTCTCAGGCCTAATACGCTTGACACAGCTTTGGAATCGGGAAATTTGTATTTATCTCTCGCGGTCAGGGCTCTTAATCGCGTCTGCCGTGGGAAAACATGCGACAGTGACTCTGCTTCCCCTCAAGGGTAGATCTCAGAGCAAACATTTGCGCTGTCTTCATACCCATCCCAATGGGGTTCCAAGACTCAGTTCTCTGGATTTCAGTGCTTTAACATCTTTAAAGCTTGAAAGCATGACTGCAATCGGAGTGCTTCGTGGAGAACTTACCGGTTTTCAATTGGCTTATTTAACAAGTGACGGTAGTCCTTATGTTGTTGACCTTAAACCAGATAACTGGAACAAATTTAACTATTTTGAGTCTCAGCAAGAGCATTATCATAATCATAACAGTCAAATAAAACTGGAATCAAAGCCTGACAAAGAGCGGGCTTTTCTGCTTGCGCTCCAAGATGGGGAGCAGGAAGTTAGCGAAAACCTGGAAGAGTTGGCGGAATTAGCGGACACTGCGGGTGTCGAAGTGGTTGGACAGCTTGTCCAACCGCGTCGCTCCAGCCAGTCTCGGAGCTTCATAGGGAGCGGCAAACTGGAAGAATTGGTTCACCGGATTCAGGAAACCCGAGCCGATGTCCTCATTAGTGATGATGAATTATCTCCCTCACAATTGCGAACCTTAGAAATGGAAACGGGATTAAAGATATTAGACCGGACGGGATTAATTTTAGATATTTTTGCTCAGAGAGCTCATTCTCGTGAAGGTAAACTCCAAGTTGAACTCGCTCAGCTTAAGCACTTGCTGCCCTATTTAACAGGACAAGGTCAAACCCTATCCAGGTTGGGGGGAGGCATTGGCTCGCGCGGCCCCGGAGAAACGAAGCTAGAACTCGATCGCAGGAGGATGCGGCAGCGTATTAATCTCCTGGATAAAGAGTTGAAACTTGTTCTCCAGCACCGGGAGATTCAGAGGCGGCAAAGGGCTAAAAGCGGCTTGCCTATGATAGCCCTGGTTGGTTATACGAATGCCGGAAAGACAACCTTTATGAAGAATGCCATGGAGCAAGCCGGCTTTCGCTCTGATATCCCAAGCGGAGAAAATAAACTATTTGCCACCCTGGATCCCATCGTTCGCCGGATAAAACTTACGCCCTCTTTAGAGATTCTGCTGAGTGATACCGTAGGATTTATTCGCAAGCTCCCCACACAACTGCTCAAGGCCTTCTTAGCCACTCTGGAAGAAGTCCAGCAGGCAGATATACTTATTCATGTCTTAGATGTCAGCCATCCTCAAGCGTTGCAGCAAGCTGAGACGGTCCATGAAATTTTAGGACAATTGGAGTGTCATGATAAGCCGGTCATCACCCTGCTTAACAAGGTTGATAAAGTCCACGATGATGAGGAAATCTCTAGGATAGCACAATTGCTGCCCTATTCTATTCCACTATCACTTAAACGTGGGGATTCATTAGCTCCCATATGGAATGTCCTGGAATCGTTGTTGGAGTAGCGCCTCCATGCAACGAGTTTACTCTTGTGGTCGAAGCTTCCAGCCTTTGGGTTCTAAAGTGTTCGGGGCAGTGAAGTGAGAGGCATAGATGGGGAAGTCTTTCGTTGGTAAAAATTACTTTTGAAATAATAAGGAGGAGCATCGTGTATCCGAATTCTAATTGGCCAGAGTTTATCAATAAAGCTGTATTTGAGGCAGAGAATATTCTCCAGCAACAATTGCCTCATCTGATGGAAGTATCTGCACGAAATCATGAAAAAGTCCTCAGGGCTTTTCAAGAAGAGCGAGTATCCGCCTATCATCTTCAGGGAACCACGGGTTACGGCCTTGGTGACAGCGGTCGGGAAACTCTTGACCGCGTGGCTTCACGTATCCTTGGGACAGAGGCGGCACTTGTTCGCGGCCAGTTTGTTTCCGGTACTCATGCCATTGCTGCTGCCTTATTTGGTGTTCTGCGTCCCGGTGATGAAATGATTTCCGTCAGCGGTACTCCTTATGACACGCTTGAGGAAGTGATAGGGCTTCGGGGAGAAGGACAAGGAAGTTTGAGGGATTTTGGAGTTGGCTATCAAGAGATTTCTTTAGATTTTCAAGGAAATATTCAATTTGAGTTATTAAAAGAGGTTATAACGGACAAAACTAAATTGCTGACGGTTCAGCGTTCGCGGGGATATGCGTGGAGAAATTCTCTTACTATTGCTCAACTAAAAGAGCTGGTAGACTTTGTCAAAACACACTTTCCAAAACTCGTTATTTTTGTCGATAATTGTTATGGTGAATTAGTCGAGTCTTTGGAACCAGGGGATATAGGGGCAGATTTGATGGCAGGATCGCTTATTAAAAATTTGGGCGGGAGTATAGCTCCTACCGGAGGCTATGTTGCAGGACGATCTGATTTAGTCGATTTGGCCTCACAACGTTTAACAGCACCTGGAGTAGGGGGGCACATGGGTGCGACTCTTGAATGGCAACGCTTATTTTATCAAGGCTTATTTTTTAGTCCTTTAACAGTAGCCGAAGCTCTTAAAGGAGCTGTCTTCTCAGCTGCTTTTTGGCGAGCATTAGGTTTTGAAGTGAATCCCGAGCCGGAATTACCAAGAACAGATCTCATTCAGGCCGTAAAACTCGGGTCGAGGGAAAAAATGATTGCCTTCTGTCAAGGACTTCAGAAAGGGTCACCCCTTGATTCCCATATTAGACCTGTTCCCTCCGGGATGCCTGGGTATGAAGATGAAATTATTATGGCGGGAGGAACCTTTATCCAAGGTTCAACCAGTGAATTTTCTGCCGATGGTCCTTTGCGGGAGCCCTATATTGCTTATCAGCAGGGTGGTATCTCTCATACCTATATCCAAATGGGGAATATTTTAGCGGCTCTGAATTTATGGCAGCAAGGTCTTTTGACCTAAGAATTTCGCCATGAAATTTGGAAGTTTACCTATCCTGTGATAGTATAAAATAAGAAACGAGGTGGATTATGGAAGAGTTGGAATCAAAGAAAAGCACGACTCGCTTTGTTGTGGAATTGCTTGAAATTATCTTGATTGCTTTCGCGCTCTCTTGGGTCTTACGAACTTATGTAGTAGAGGCACGTAAAATTCCTACCGGTTCGATGCTCCCGACCATTCAGCTTCAAGACCGAGTCATCGTAGATAAGTTTTTCTTTAAAGAGTTTGGTCACCTGAATCGAGGTGATATTGTGGTTTTTAAACCACCGGCCAGCGCCCATGCTACGGAAGACTTTATAAAACGTATCATCGGTTTGCCCGGAGATAAAATAGAGATACGTAATCACACCACATATGTCAACGGTCAACCTCTCGATGAACCCTACATCTTAGAAAAATCAAAAAATGATTTCGGCCCCGTTGTTGTTCCGCAAGATTCCGTATTTGTAATGGGTGATAACAGAAACAACAGTGATGATTCTAGGGTTTGGGGCTTTTTGCCAATTAAGAATATTACGGGCCGAACTCTGTTCCGCTATTGGCCGCTTAATCATTTTGGAGCTCTTGCCCGATAAGGCGGGAGCTTTTTTAAATTTTTATCATATACTATAAAGGACGTTACAATTTAATAGTAAATTTAATAGTTTTATTTTAATAACATAATTTGCCGGGACATATGGTATCAATAAATACTTAGGAGAGGGTGGAGGTTTGTGGAAAATCACAAGATCCGTGTGATTCTTTTATTTGGTGGGCGTTCAGGAGAGCATGAAGTCTCTCTGAATTCGGCCCAGTCTATTTTTAAAGCTATTGATCGCAGTCGCTTTGACGTTGAAACTATTGGCATCAATAAGCAAGGCCAATGGTTTTGGGGTCTTCTTCCCCAAACTTTACTTAAGGAGGGATTTCCGGAGACCGGGGAGGCCCCTCAAGTGACTTTGGTGGTTGATCCGTCCAATCCGCGCTTTATCGCTTTAGATGGCCGCCCTTTGCCAAATGACGGTAAGTTTGATTTGATCTTTCCAGTGCTTCACGGTCCTTATGGAGAGGATGGAACGCTGCAAGGACTTTTAGAAATGGCCAATGTTCCCTACGCAGGCTCAGGAGTTCTGGGGTCTTCCCTTGGCATGGATAAAGATCGTATGAAAGCAGCCTTTTTAGACAAAAAATTGCCCTTAGCTCGATTTGTTACCCTTTTGCGTTCCGATTATTTTAATCATCCGGATAATTGGGTGGCTGACATTGAAGCTAAGATTGGCTATCCTTGTTTTGTGAAGCCTGCCAATTTAGGTTCCAGCGTAGGGATTTCCAAAGCCCATGATCGCTCGGAATTAATTCAGGCCTTAAAACTAGCCGCTGACTATGACCGTAAAATTGTTGTCGAAGAAAACATTGTGGGCAGAGAAATAGAAGTTGCGGTTTTGGGTAATGATCAACCTAAGGCTTCATTACCGGGGGAAATTTTGCCGGCCGAAGAGTTTTATTCCTATGAAGCTAAATATTCGGATATAGGCTCAAGTTTAAAAATTCCGGCGCCCCTTCCGCAATTTGTTATAGATCAATTACAGAAGATGGCTAGAGAAGCATTTCTGGCTGTTGATGCCAGTGGGCTCAGTCGAGTGGATTTTTTCGTCACCGAAAAAAATGAGATTGTTCTAAATGAAATTAATACCTTGCCTGGTTTTACAGAAATTTCAATGTATCCGAAACTTTGGGAGGCAACGGGTATTCCTTATTCGAAACTGATTGATCACTTGATCGACTTAGGTTTTGAACGTTATCAAGAAAAACAAAAAAGCAGAATATCCAGGGATTAGTAAATTACCTTTAATGCTAAAGAAAAAAGGGATGGAGCAAACGATTAGACGTTTGTTCCATCCCCTTTTTTGCACTATCAGAAAGTATAACCTTCGGTTAAATACTGCAAGAAGAGTTTATACGTGCGAAGACAGTGTCTTCGTCCTCTAGCATAAGTTATCATGAACGAGACGGCCCCAATTCGCAGCACACAGGTTATTTTTGGTAATGCTATACATGTTAATGATTACCAAAACAGAGCTGAAATGCGAAAGGAGCCGTTACTATGAAGGATAACACAAAATACGTAGGTTTAGACGTATCCAAAGAAAAAATAGCAGTTGCAATTGCCGATGAGGGCAGAGAAGCCCCACGCTACTGGGGTGTTTGCCAAAATAACTCTGAATCGATTAGAAAGTTAATGAAACAGTTAGGAACACCGGGACAACTCAAAGTTTGCTATGAAGCTGGCCCTACGGGGTATCCACTTTATAGATTATTGCTTAGTCTGGGCATCGAATGTAGCGTTGTAGCTCCTTCTTTGATTCCCACAAAACCTGGAGAACGTGTAAAAACCGATCGTCGTGATGCTATTCGCTTATCTCAATTATTTCGTGCTGGAGAATTAACCCCCATTTATGTTCCTACTGAGGATGATGAAACTTTGCGAGATTTAGTTCGTGCTCGAGAGGATTCAAAAGAGGATCAGCTTCGAGCAAGGCATCGATTAACGAAATTCTTATTGCGATATGACTTAAATCCTCCGGCAGGCATAAAAAAGTGGACAGCAGGTTAACCGGGATTGGGCTGGACCCTTCTGAAGTTCAGCCGTGCTGCACAGAGTACAGTATTTCAAGAGTACCTTCACCATTTAGACGAGATTGAACAGCGCATAAAACGGCTTGAAGCAGAAATTCATGACCAGGCGACAGATAGTGTTCATGCCCCGATGATTCAAGCGCTGCAAACCCTGCGAGGTGTGGCAGAGCTATCAGCGACCAGTTTAGTTGCTGAGATTGGATCGTTTACACGGTTTGGCAGTGCCCGACGAATAATGTCTTATACTGGGTTGGTTCCAAGCGAGCGCTCGACGGGAGAAACACGTCATCAGGGAAAGATGACCAAAACGGGAAATGCTCATGTACGACGTATATTGATTGAAGCCGCCTGGAGCTATCGTTATACACCTGCGATAAAGGGGGAGATTCGTAAAAGGCAGCAAGGGAAACCGCCAGAGATCACAATGATTGCATGGAAGGCCCAAGACCGGTTACATCGGAAATATAAACGATTAATGGGGCGAGGAAAACCAAGTGGGAAAGTAATTGCAGCCGTTGCAAGAGAATTAGCGGGTTTTGTTTGGGCGATAGCATGTGAGGTGAAAAAAGCATCCTAAATTTGGTGAAGGATGATTATTAAAGAATTTGGATTATAAGAGGTGCGAATTAAAAGTAGGGCACGTAGGCAAAAGGAAAAGTCCGTAAAGGAGAATCCACGAGTTGCACTTGTTGCTAGGTTTGTTATACAAACTGAACGCACGCCATAAGTTCGTGGCAGCTCCCCAGACGAAGCGATAAAATGTGAAAATCCACGAATATCAGACTGCTCATCGTCGATGTAAATCGTTTGCCTTCGTGCCGTGTTTTTAAATCAGCAGAAAAGAATGTTGGGGCTTCGCCCCAAGAGTTTAACGCTTTAAATTCTCCTGCAATTTAAAAAGGAAGGGAACAATTTGTTCCCAATTCCTCATTGCAGCAGAAACCAATCTAGCGCTCAGGTTGCTCTCCAGCATTGCCCTATCCTCTAAGATTGGCAAGAGCTACCTATAGTGTTACCAAAATGTGCCCAAAATAAGGTTTTACCAATAAAATTTTAAAAAAGAAGACGGGGCTAGTTGACAGTCTCGTTCATATCAGTGCAACTAACCTGCCGCTTTCGCCAGAGGCTTAGCGCCAGCTAAGTTTTCTTTAATTCGTCAGAAAGAATAAATATGCATTGTATTATTGTTAAACGCAGCTCGGTAGACGTCGGCTGACGAGTTTTCCTAAACTATCAGAGCAATCATTCAAGTTTGTGAGAAGGCTGACCTAAGTATTACTGAAGATGCATATCTTAAGAAGAGAGTTTAGTTTAAGATTAATGAAGAGTACGGAAAACACCCATGACTTTTCCTAGGATCGAAACATCTTGAGAATAGATAGGTTCCATGGCTGAATTTTCAGGCTGAAGTCGAATGAGAGTTCTTTCTTTGAAAAATCGTTTTACTGTTGCTTCGTCCCCGATTAACGCGACGACGATCTCCCCATTGCGAGCTTCATTTTGTTGATGAACAATAATTAAGTCGCCATCTAAGATTCCGGCCTCGATCATGCTGTCTCCCTGCACCCGCAGCATAAATACATTGTCTTGACGGACCAGATCTGCAGGAAGAGGAAACGTTCCTTCCATGTTTTCCACAGCCAAAATAGGTTGACCTGCTGTCACACGACCGATAATTGGAATATGAACAACTTTTCTGGAATCAAGAGTGTCACTAGACCCGTCTAAAATCTCAATGGCCCTTGGCTTTGTAGGGTCTCTCCGAATATATCCTTTATCTTCAAGAGTTTGAAGATGCCCGTGAACTGTAGAACTAGATAATAAGCCAACTGCTTCGCCAATTTCTCTAACTGAAGGGGGATATCCCTTTTTATGGATTTCCTGTTTGATAAAATCTAAAATTCTAGTCTGACGTTCAGATAAATCTGGGTACATACTTTCACCCCCCTTTAAATTCAAGTATATTTTACCATTTCTTAAACCGAAGTGCAAACAAACGTTCGTGAAATTATTACGGTAAGTAAAATGCCTAGGAGCAAGGAGATAAGTATATGGAAACAAAAGTTCAGTCCAATTTAATGGTTATTATATCTCAGATCATAGTTCTGATGATGGTGGCCCTGGTTCTTTGGAACATACTCCATCGGCCACCCAGCCAGGACAAAGACATTTATCCTTACTTACGTTCAATTTCTCCGTCTCTCGTAATACAATGTTCCCAAGAATATCAGGCAAAAAAAACGGTTTCTTGGGAGGATCTTCTGGCGATCCGTTCTACTCTTACCGAAGATATTGCTCGGCCATTAATCGAACAGCTGCAGAATAGCGTTGCTTTTGTCAATTTAAATTGGGGAACTATTCCTTCTCAGACTGTAAAGACAGTTACCAGACATCGTAAGATATTACTCCGATATCAATTTTTTACACCTGGCAGGTATAAGTTCCCCGTTGTCGGAAAAACATGGTATGAAGATAGTTTCGGATCAGACCGAGAAGGAGGCAAACGTACTCATGAAGGGACAGATCTTTTTTCTCCGGAGGGTACCCCAATTATTAATATTTGCCAAGGAAGGGTAGAACAGTTAGGATGGAATCGTTTGGGAGGAGAACGTGTGGGCGTACGGGGTGATGACGGAAATTATTATTATTACGCTCATTTACAAGTCATATCTCCCAAACTAGTAAAAGGAAAACACATCGAAAAAGGCGAAGACATTGGAAGGATGGGGCATACTGGAGATGCATTGACAACTCCGGATCATCTTCATTTGGGAATTGAACTTCCAAATGGCCAGTGGCTTAATCCTTATCCTTTTTTAGTTGTATGGCAATATTGGGATAAACAAGGAAATTAATCTGAAAATGTACATAGTTTTACGTTTGAACAAAGGGGACTTTTCTAAATGTCTAATAAAATAAAAAGTATACTCTGGGTCATGCTATTCCTAATATCCGGAGTGTTTTTAAGCTGTTTTCCGTATTCAACAGCAAACTTCGTTAAAGAAAACAACAACTTATTAGCAGACTCTGAAATTAAAGGGCAAAGCTCCGTTGTTAATACATCATCTCCGGAACTCATAACGAAAGATTCGAGTTATGTTCTTTTAAATCCTCAAAATAAGCAGATACTAAACGAGTACCAAGGTGACATTAAGCGTGCTCCCGCAAGCACTACAAAACTCCTTACCGGATTAATTGCTGTTAAGGATCTTAAGGAAACTGAGTTAGTTCGGGTTGGCCGGGAAGTGGAAGTTGAAGGCTCTCGGTTAGGCCTAAAACCAGGGGACGAAATTTCAGTTCATGATCTCTTAACAGCACTCTATGTTCAAAGTGCCAATGACGCAGCCGCTGCCATTGCAGTAAAAGTAAGCGGTTCTATTCCAGCCTTTGCCGTAGAAATGAATAACTATGCCCTATCCTTAGGATGTTTGAATAGCAATTTCCGAAATCCTCATGGATTGCCTGAGCCAGGTCACTATACCACTGCTGAAGATCTCAGCAAAATTGCAGGTGCCTTTTTAAAACAGGCTAATCTCATGAAATTTGTTAAGGAAACAAGTGCTGCCGTCCGCTGGAGGGATTCAAAAGGTCAGAACCATTCAGCGCTGCTTAAAAATACTAACAGTCTTTTGGGCGTTTACCCCGGTGATCAAGGTCTTAAAACAGGGACTACAACAGAAGCCGGTCAATGTCTCATTTCCTATGTCTGCAGACCGGATGGGGAGCTTTTGCTCATACTATTAGGCAGTAAGCAGCGTTACAGCGATAGCATAAAATTATTGGATGAGGGTTGGGCTGATCAACGAATAAACGCTGCGATTCGTAACCTTTCCAATGATCAAAGAGATTTCTTTTTTAGCCCGGGACTTTTTTAATCAGAGTCTAGATTAGCAATTTTGTGTTATGATATAAATAATAATGAACTATGAAATAAGCGGGAACTTTACCCCCACTGAAGCATGATATGGGAACCACTCTCACTTGTCTAAGTGGGAGTCTTACAATTTAATAAAGAAAAAGATCAAGAAAGATAGAGAAGAGAAATAAGAAAGTCAGAGTGATTTGGAAGCAAGTAAATAATAAAGAAATTGTTTAGCTTGTAACTGGGAAAACAGTACTAAACTATATTATCAAAAGGATTGATAGGCTTGAAAAAAATTGGTGAACCTTGTATTTTAGAAAATCGTCCTTGTTCAAATTGTGGCGAATGCGAACTTTGTGATTTAGACCCAAGCAAATTATGTGACAATTGTTGCCGCTGTATCAACACTCTTGAAGGGGATTATGCGGAAATCGGAATTGATGATATTTTGCTTAACAATGAAGAAAAGAGCTCTGGAAATCGATATAAGAAAAAGAGTTTAAAATACACGTTCAAACGCTAAGCCTTTGGCGAACTTGGTCTCTTCCGGCCATCTTTGGTTCCGGTGACATTCCGTGAGTATAATAAAGTTGAAAGGTTAGTCAATGCGAGTTCTGAACAGAGCTCCATAGCTTAAGGATATAAATCTAGGGAGCTCTATTTGTTACCTATAAATGGAAATAATCTTACAAAATATTACAATATATTGGAAGGTAATTATTAATGATTCATAGAAAATAAGAGGAAATAATCTTTCAGTGAATTAGGTAATATTATTATTCAAAGATTTATATTAGGATTGAGGTGGACTAAATTAATATGGTTGCTCAAATTTTTGAATCTTGTCAAAGGATTAGTTTTCAGGTTAATTTATTTGAACTACTCGAAGTTCTGTCCATTTTAGTACTAATATTAGTGATTGTTTTATTACAAAAGAAAATTCTTAGTACTGTTAGAAAAGAAAGCATCATTGATGAACGGGTGAGAGAAACGAGTGCCCGAATTGCACGCGTCGTGGCGGAAATAGAACAATCCATCGAAGGAACAAAAGGAGATACTCAAGTTCCAAGTCACACTTTAGAGAATACTGTAAATGAACTCAATGGGCCTCTAAAAGCGGAGGCAGTTAATTCTCCGAAAGGCAAGAAGACTCGAGCAATGTCAATGGAAGAACGATGGGCCGAGTTTGAAAAAAAGAGAGGAATGCGCAGTTCTGCCTCAGGTTAGAGCCACACCTATAATTATAGGCTGTGGCCTTTATTGTTATTGTCAACGCCGTCAATTTTAGTTGATCTGGATATCCTTGAATCAAATATTTGTCGGATTCAATCGTTATGTACTAAACATGGCAAATATCTTAATTTGTGTTATGGCAGTAAGAATGTTCTTGAATTCCTTTTAAGGGAGGTATTGCTTTGATAATATTGGGTGTTTTAATATTTTTTGCCAGGATTATAGACGTTTCTTTGGACACTCTCCGGCTTAAGTCAATGATCAGAGGAAAGAAATTTATTGTTTCATTGATTGCCTTCATTGAAATTATTGTTTATACCTTAGGGGCATCTCAAGCGTTTAAATACGTGATGCATCCGGTAGTGCTGCTCTTCTATGCCTGCGGATACGCAGCAGGTAATTATGTGGGTATGTTAATTGATGACAAGCTTTCGAGAGACAGTGTTTATGTTTTAGTAGTGACCAATCGTGACGAGTGGAACTTGGCGGATACACTTCGAGAGCAAGGGTTCGCAGTAACAACGGCTAAAGGATATGGAATGAACGGCGCAGAAAAGTCACAACTGATAATTATTGTTAAGAAGAAGCGGTTTAGAGAATTGACGATGTTAATTGAAGAGTTTGATTCATCAGCTTATGTTGTTTCAATGGATGTCAAGGATATGAAGAGATGATTGCCGTCCGAACGCCTTTCTTTTAGTGATTAGTGAAGCAAAAGAGGGGATGCAATGCGTGGGCCATCAAGTTTTGGCACAGTCCCCTTTTATGGCAAAATTCCCTAAGTTTTAGCATCTCTTGGTGCGGAATTCATATGGTATCTGAGCTTTTTACGCCATTAGATAGTAAAGGGTCTAAAGTACCTTCGGTATACCCAATATGCCATGCTTTTGCTTTCGAGCAAGCGGAGTACCAGACCCGAAATTTAGGGTTATTTCCGTGTTCCCGAACAAAACTGCTTCGATAGATATACCCGTCATCCCAGCGACTTTTGCTGCCAGCTTCCAATACCGGACTCATTAATGGCATACTTAGTTCTTTAGGTTCTTTCATGGGTGCGATTGCATACAGCAATTGGCAATTATTAATTGTTTTTTGTTTTGGCCAACCGACAATTAGAAATTCAATAGTTTGTTCAGGGTAATTTGGTTTTACGGCAACATGCCAGGGAACATAGCCGCCGTTCCAAGTTTCCCAGGGGCTACTGCAAGGCTGAGGTGAGCTCCAGGTCATACCATCCGGGGAGGTGTATAAATCTATGGTCATTCTCCCGTCACAAGTCCACATAAACCATTCTTTCGAATTTTTACGCCAGACCGTCGGAGATAAAATTAATCCAGTCTTTTTGAAGTCCCATATTTTTTCTAAGCATAGAAATTTGTCGCTTTGCTGATAATTTGATGTTATTTTTTTGGCCCATATTTTTTCGAAAACATTCCCTCGATATTCACGCCAGTACAAGATTAGGATGTTTTGATCCGGGTCAAAGACTAATTCTGGATCAGAATTATAACTATCTAGGACGTGGCCGGTTGGTTTTGGTGCTAAAGGATTAATAATACCGGGAGGGGCAATCCATCTTATTCCATCATTGCTCGCTAATATGCTTGGATTTTCAAAAGCACTATTGAAGTTTGGGTAAGGTGTAAGAGCCATCCAATATCGGAATCCTCCCCAACTGTTAACGCCGTATTCGGTTTTCAAATCAATGACACTAGGGTGAACAGACTGATCTGAACGATCGTAAGTGGGGGTACTTAAGTGACTTAAGGCATTAAATAAGGGTTTTGGGCCGTTTAATTTACTCTGAAGAGGTTTAGATTGTGATGTGTTGACAAGGGAGCCGGCGCCTAATTGAGCAGTTTGGGGTATTGGAATTGCTTTTGCAGTCTCATTCGTCAGCGGCAACAAGCCTGATAAGTACCAACCAGAGCTTGCAGCTAAAAGGACTTTGAGAAAACTTCTTCTGGTAGGCATAGAAATTGCTCCCTTGTATTAATTTTAATAAACTTTCTGTCGAAAACTTTCGAAATTACTACAAATTCCGCTAATCATTTTTATTATAAAGATTAATTAGAACCCGTCTATAGGCCAAATATTGGAACTTTTATGCTTAAAACCATCTTAATATGTCGTTTGCGGAATATTGATAATCTGATAATTTTCTAGGTCCTTCAAGAAAATCTTTGTCAATGTATAAAGTCCCATCATCTTTGGTTTTAACACTCCACTTGATAAGGGCAATAGAACCATCATTGATCTCAATTCCCGTGATGCTCAGCGGGTGGACACAACTTCCGTCATTAAAATAGGGGGGAGTGCCTACTTCAGGAAACATCGGTCTATGGGTATGTCCGGCAATAAGGATTTGGTTATTTTGAGTTACCCAATCGATTAAAATATTATCGACTTCTTCTTTCTTTTCGTAATTTCTTCCAGTGCTTGTGGGGTCGTTCATGCCAAACAACTCAAGGTGTCTCCAGAGATATCGGACGAGAAATCTTGAAAACCACCACAGTTCATAATCCATGATGTTTGCTTGATGCCCGTGGATCAAAAAGAGTTGCTGATTCGTTTCTCGATGTTTCAAAATTAAACCCTCATGTATTTTAATCTTCTCAAATAAAGGGACATATTTTTTAGTTCGTTCATCAAAGTATTGATATAAATTATCTGTTACATATTGATTAGATTGTTTTACAATGTCGTGATTTCCTGAAATCATATAAAACCGGCCTTCATTATAGAACCTAGAAAGTAAGTTAAATGTATCATTATGCACATCGATTATTTCGGACAGTTTATTATTTTTCCAAAGTTCGTCACCGTCGCCAATCTCTATGTAGCTATAATTTTCATGATAGTAATGGTTCAAGGCGGCATAGTACAAATTTTGGTTCTTTAAAAAATCATCAGCCCAACTACCGTCCCCTCTATGAACGTCACTAAATAGAATAATCTTAGAGGAGTCGTCGAAGGGAATTTTTTCCGCATCTTGAAAGATTTTCGAAATACGTTTTAACTTATCCATTTATCCGTGTCTACCTCCCTTGTCAGATGTACTGTGTTTGGAAATATCTGCTGCGATTTGAGATATATTACAGATATTAGATACTGTTTAATCCAATATATTAAATAGAGTCAAATAGAGTGAGTGCTCAGAAAAGGTTTTTGAATTCCACGAAGGTTTTAATTGCCAAACCTACTGGCAAGTTTGTGTTTTTTTACCCTTTAGAATAAATCTTTGTGCCAGGATATGTTTAAAGATCATAATAACTCAATGTGAATTTTCTCAAATGAAATATCGATAACATAATTAGAGATAAAGTCTTGAGCAGGGGGGAATTATTTGGATGACAGGATAGAGGAAATAAAACCAATCAGCAGCATACGCCCAACCCGAAAGCTGGCATTTGCAGACCCACAAAAGGGAGAAGGGGAACAAATGTACCAGTTTAACCGGTTTAAAAAACTTTCCAAACGAAAGGGATCATTTCTTGTTGCAAAAAAAAGGTACGGTCTTTCTACGAGTGGGGAATTAAATCCTGAGGCTATTTCTGAAGAAGTAAAGGATATCAAGAACCGTTTAGCTTATGACAGGGCCAGAATAATCGGAGACAAGTGAAGTCTCCGAAAAATTAGAATAGGATGTCAGCTGTGTTTCCAGAATGGGGTGTCGGGATGACAATTTATTATGAAGAGATGGGGAACAGAAGCAGGCCATCGATCGTATTTATTCATGGCGGCGGATTAAGTGGCTGGGTTTGGTGCAGGCAAGTTGAACATTTTAACGATTATCACTGCCTTGTGCCTGATTTGCCCGGACATGGGAAAAGTCTGAGTCAAGGGATAATGAATTTAAAGGATTGTTCAGCCCTTATAGCAGAACTCATTGAAAACCGCGCCAATAATCACAAAGCCCATGTCATTGGTCATTCGCTGGGAGGTAAAGTCGTTGTTGAATTATTGAGCACGAGGCCGGATTTAATTGATCATGCCATCATAGCCAGTGCATTCGTTGGACCACTATTTTGCCTTAAGCTCATCCATCGGCCGGTTACTTATAAAATCTCTTCACTAATGTTACGAAACAAAGTTGTGCAATATCTGCTCATTAAACTGTTAAAGTTACCTGACGAGTACTCTATCGAACATTATAAGGAGGATTTCTCGAACCTCACTTCAGACTCCCTTTTTAGGCTATATGACCAGCTAATTCAATTTTCTAAGATTCCCAGAAATTTGGAGCTGGCAAATGTTCCAACTTTAATACTAGCCGGAGAAAAGGAACTTAAGGCAATGAAACAGTCCGTCAAGGAAATTGCCGAAATCCTGCCCGATTCGAGAGGAATATTATTAAATAAGGCAGACCATACCTACCCATGGACTAGGTATGAAGAATTTAATAAAATCATTCGGTTATGGATTCATGAAAAAACCATCCCGCGTGAATTTGTGCAAGTTATATATTGAATATGGATTATTGAGCCGGATATTCTCAGATGGTTTCAGACAAAAGGGGGTTGCATAACGAACTTGAAACGTTCATTATGCAACCCCTGTTATTCCACAGAAAAGCATAAACTTTGTTATTTACTTGCCAAGCAAACTTGAACTAGCGGTCGCCGGCTAAGACGATAAGATTCCATGAGTTAGGAAAGTTGGGCAGTGAATTGGGCATAAATATATCCATATCCGTTTTTGTAAATAATCTTATACCAATCGCCGGAAGCTCCAACGACCTCTACGAGAGAACCATAGGGCAATGCACCGAGAATTTTGCCGGATAATGCGGCACCATCGCGGACATTGAGTCCTATTTGCGAAATAACCTTTACAGTTTTTAGAACTTGAGATCTGGGTTTAACAAATTTGGCATTGATAAAATACGTATTCCCCTGATAACTGATTTTGTCCCAATCTCCAGAGGTGCTTACGAGTTCCACCAGAGTACCGTGAGGAATCGAGCCAACGACTGAATAATCAAGTCCCGGACCAGTGCGGAGATTGAGCCATGAGGCCGTAACTTGCAGTTTGTTCGCATCAGTTGTACTGGGGGCAGGAACTGCAGAACCGGTTCCATTTATGACCGGATTCATTGAGATCGTCCAATCATTATCAATGGTCGGTTCAATGGTGCCTTTTTCCTGGATATACTTGATCATTAAGTTACGAACTTGACCGTCGTCTCCATATTGTTTGGCGGAGTCAAAGGTTACTTCCGGGTTGCTGATTCCCGCTTTGTCCATGAAGCCGCCCCCGCCATTATAACGGTAGTTATTAATGGCAACAGTAAATACATCATTATCCTGTACAAGCTTGCCGTTGACCTTTAAATTTTTAATTCGACTGCCAATGGGCTGAGTCAAATCAATCGTGTAGGTTGCTCCGTATAACTGGTCGAGATTGTAGTCCGGAACATTTAATGCGGTGTCCTTAGTCACAGGATCACTAGGAGATGCAGCTTGTTTATAGTAGCGCGCCGACCATTCCATCCAGTTTTTCAACTGTTTGCCGGTCATTTTAATTCCATAAAGGTAGTTCTCATAGACGTAAACGCCCATGAGGTCTTGGATGGTCACGTCACCTTTTAGAATTTTGGCTTTGTTGCTGAGCGGCGCGGCAATGGAAAGATCGGTTTTGGCATAGTGCTTTTGGACTTTGTTTATCAAGTCCATCAATGGTGTTTCCTGGCTCAACTGGTTAGTACCAAGGAAATCACCGGTGGCCGCACCAATCTTTGTAGCTACATAGGATAACGTTTCATCCTGATACGGCTTGGCGATCTGAAGGATTTTGGGATCAGCAGCAATCTTGCTGTCAATGGTGATCGCTTTGCTTGATTTATCAGCAATTTGCCATTTTCCATGATCATCTTTGGTGATGGTAAAATTAATTTGGCAGACATCTTTTCCGGCATTCCTGGGTTCGGTGACAATAACCTTTTGTCCGTCAGGGTTAGTGAAAGTATCCTCATCAATTTTTTTATGTGTGTGGCCGGCTACAATGGCATCAATCCCATTGACTCCGGTTGCCATAGCTTTAATCTGATTTTCAGGAATGGTGTCGGAAGGTGATTCTTCACCGGAGTGAGCCGCAACCACCACGATATCGGCTCCGGCCGCTCTGACAATTGGTACCCATTTATTCGCTTCTTCGACGAGATCATTGAAATGAAGTCCGGAATAATGGGCCTTGTCCTCCCAATCTGGAATGCACTTGGTGGTTAAACCGATAATGCCAACGTTCACATTTCCTTGGTTAGTGGAGATTGTCTTAATGTAATAGGGTTTAACAAAGTTTGAGTTATCGTCTTTATAAGTATTGGCTGAAAGAACATTGATATTTTCCTTCTGCATATCGCCAATTACGCGGTTCAAAACGTCCAGGCCATAGTTATATTCATGGTTGCCGAGAGTCCAAGTATCATATCCCATGGCTCCCATGACCTTCGCGATGGGATATTCAGTTTTGGTATCGATTTTGTCATAATAATAGGTTAGTGGTGTCCCTTGAATGGAATCGCCGTCATCAACTAAAACCACATTGGGATTTTGGGACCGGACTTGATTGACGTAGGTTGAGATTTTTGCCAGACCCAGGTCAGCCTCTTTGGCACTGCTATAATCCCATGGCAAAATGCTTCCGTGAATGTCAGAAGTAGCTAGAACAGTTACTTCGACCGCGGTTGACTGAATCCGGTGGTCTACGGACGCAGTCATTGTTTTTTGGGTTTTCATCTCTTTAATAAACGCATCACGTACGAGAATGCCCGTATCTTGTTTATTCACTATTGAAGGATCATTAAACCCAATAAACTTGTCGCCTCCGTCAGCCATAAAGTCATTGGTTGCCACTGTATAGCTTTTCGATAATTCAATGGGGATTCCACCGGAGGACTTTATTGAAATAACGCGATTCATAGAAGGTTTAGAAGGGTCGTAAGCAAAGGAAAGACCGGCAATTTGTATCCCGAGTCCGCCATCCTGCACAGCATCTTCAAGCACGGCTTTGATTTGAGCCCCGGTCATTTTCATGGTATAGATTGTATCGTCAAAGGGCATCAAGGCCCAAACATCACTGACTGTAATGTCTCCTTTAGGAAGATCGACTCTCAGCCCGCCGTTATTCATAAACGCAAAGTCCGTTTGAGCCGTATCTTTGATGGCCTGACTGGACCAGTTACCTAAGAGGGAATCGCCAAACGGCATGGCGCTTTGCTCTCTAGTCAGATTAAGAGAAGCGGTTCCCACTACTTCGTTAAAGGTTGGGCCTACATCTTTTGAAGCTTTGGTCACGATCGCTTTCACTTCAGAATCGACTGCTGGATTGTCAGCTTTATACATGACGGTATCGTCGTTGTAGATCATATTTCCGGCACTTACTGTTCCATCTGAATTCAGTGTGACCTTGAGATCTAAAAATCCCTTGCCATAAGCATTACCAATACCCACAGGGATATTATTGACTTTGGTAGTAACAATCGTATGAGTATGTCCGCCAAAGACTGCATCCACCCCGGACAGCTGTTTCACCATATCAATTAAATTGCCGCTTACAGTTCCGTTTTTGTCCTGAGAAGCTCCCATATGGGCCACAACAACGACAATTTGGGCACCTTGATTCCTTAAATCCTTAGCCAATTGATTGATAATTGGAGCAGGATCTTTGAAATTCACATCTTTAATTAACCCAGGAGTGATTGAGGTTGGAAACTCCAAATTGTCTACTGCACCGATCAAACCGATTTTAACACCGTCTTTTTCCAGCATGATGTCAGGTTTGGAGTAGCTGACCGGATGTCCTGTTGTCTTACTATAAATATTGCAGGCCAGAACGGGAATAGAGGTTCCTTTTATTACAGCGTTCTGTGAATCGATGACAGAATCAATCCCCCAATCATATTCGTGGTTTCCCAGAGCCATAGCATCAAACCCAATGTTCGTCATCATATTAATGACTGGTTGTCCTTTTAGAATATTGGATAAGGCAGAGCCTTGGAACATATCTCCACCGGATAGAACAACTGTATCGGGGTTTTGTGCTTTGATGGTCTTTATTTGCTCAGCTAAGACTGCAGCCACCGGCTGGGTGCTGCCGACAGGGTTCAAAGTGCCATGAAAGTCTGTCACTTCAACGAAATCGAATGTTTTGGCAGCTGTTGCACCGATAGCAATTTGCGGTATACTGACAAAAACGCTCAGGATCATAACGGCTAGCATTAAGAAGCTTAAAGCCTTATGTTTCGCTTCTCTAAACTTGATTCCCAACATTTCTGATTCTCCTCCAAATCATTGGTCTTTCTTTATACGGCTTCTGCTTTTGCAAGCTCCGCACAAGCCGAGTTTCCTTTATGAACAGTATAAAATAATATATCTGGCCGAAAACTTTGCATAATGCATATGTAACATTGGACATTGGATGTCCAACCTCTTGATTTCTAGATTAACACCCCCTTTGACATGATCAACCAACCTAAAGAACTCAGAATGTTTAGATCAGTTGCAATTAATAAACTTCGACAGGGGAAAGCGAACTCCTACTCGAATAGTTGTCAGCAGAAAATTTTATGTTGCCTCCACCGCGAGTGGCAGAGAGATTGCGCCCGCTATGAAATACCGAGTGAATAAAAAAAACTGCGGGCCCTATAGAGCTCGCAGTCAGAGAATATTAGATAGTACAGCACGTCAAAATAACAATAAAATGATACCAAGTTGACAGATTACATAATAATTTATTTGTGTTCAGGAGGCATTTGTTGCAACTTAGACTGAGTCATGTCTTTTGAATATACCGGTTGTCCATTAATGAAAGTAAAATCGACCTTTGAGTTAAGATTAAAAGGGTTACCATCAAAAACAACCAGATCAGCATCAAAGCCGTTTTTAATTGCTCCAATCTGTTGACCGCAACCGAGAATTTCGGCGGGGTTTATAGTGAGGGCACGCAAAGCATCGTCCTGATTCAAGCCTTCGCTGATGCTCAAGGCTGCAATCGTACGCAATTGGTCAATTGAATTATAAGGATGGTCAGTAATTAATGCTACTTTTATACCCGCTGCCACAAGATTGACGGCGGTTTTATAATTTCGGCTTTTGAGTTCCATCTTGATTCTTGGTGTCAACATAGGGCCAAAAGCTACCGGTATCTCACGCTCTTTTAGATAATCTTTGACCAGGTCAGCTTCAGTTCCATGCTCGATGACAAGTTTGTGAATTTTAAACTCTTCAGCTATTCGAACAGCGGTAACAATATCGTCGGCCCTATGAGCATGCGCCCGTAGAGGAATTTCTCCTTGGAGGACCGGGATGATTGATTCTAGACGAAGATCACGGTACTTGATTTTGCCTTGCTTTTTTAAATCTTGATAATCTTCAGCCCTTGCGAAGAGTTCTCTGATTAAGGCAGCGGTCCCCATTCTTGTAACAGGACATTTGCTGTCGGTTCCATAAGTATTGATTGGATTTTCTCCAAGAGCGATTTTTAAGCCAACAGGACTTTTGATAATCATTTGATCTATAATACTTCCTGAGGTTTTACAGGCCAAGGAGAGTCCACCAACTACATTATTACTGCCTGGACCAACCATAACTGTTGTAACTCCGGACTTAAGAGCGTCTTTAAAACCTACGTCAAGCGGGTTAACTGCATCAATTCCGCGAAGATGGGGGGTAACAGCGTTGGATGTTTCGTTATTGTCAACTCCAATCTTTCCTGTACATTCTTCAATGATACCTAAGTGTGTATGGCAGTCAATAAATCCAGGTAAGACATAATGTTCTTCTATATCAATAGTTTTAGAACGACCGGCGGAGGATAGATTCTCTCCTAGAGACGTTATTTTTCCCTTTTCGATTAAAATATCCTTAAGTTCAACGTTTCCGTGTTGTTCTAAAATCAGGCAATTCTTAAGAAGTAGTGAGTACAAAGGAATTATCCTCCTTGTATGTTTATCTTAGTTTGTCTTAAAGTGTTTAGGATTATGAAATTTAATTATAGTTGTCAGGCTTCAGACATATTCGAAAGTATACACCGGAGATTATTCGTTTTGACGTGATATAAATTTCATTGATCAATAGGTGCCGCTTAGGGTAGGGTATGAAGGTGGCTCCCCATGCCGCGAAGCGGTACCGCCTTATGAATAGAAAGTTAATTTTCCGGGATTTCTTCCAAATCCTCATTTTTTTGCGAGTTTGGCAAACCACAACTTGGACAAAAGAAGACTAAGCTTGGATTATTTCGTTTTATAACCTCCTCACTGTTCATAGTTAAAGCGTAAGCAGTCGTTATACACCAAAGTTCTTTTTTGTTTTTTTTACCACAATGAACACATTCAACTTCTTCTTTCACGCTAATTCCTCCCTTACTCTAATTTATGGACAATCATGAACAAGGTTCCAAGTAATCTTACCAATAATTTGGGAGTATCCATTCACCTGAGGGGGAGTGGGGTAGCACTTTTCATAAAACGCTAATACTATATTGGATAAGAAGGTAGTAAGTTACCTACTTCTTGTGATTTTTTTGGGCGGAATGAGAGGAGATTATCGAAATGAAAATACAATGCAATATTTGTGGATCTAAGCAAGAAATTACTCCAGCGCATAAAGATTATTCCTCAGTCAAAAAGAACTCTAAGTATCCCTATATCTGTGAATTCTGTGCTCGAAAGATTCAGTTTGAACTTCAGGGTGCTAATGATATTTATAAACCCACCTCTTTTCCTAAAATCAGCTGCTAGAATTCTAAAATTATCAAAATAACCTTTACCTATGGTATAGTTGAGCTAAAACAACATGGAGTGAGTCAATTGGCAGTACTTGGAGGACGCGCCCATCTAAACGGGATTACGTTTGCTACCAATAAGTTTGTGGTGCGTGGCAAGCTAAAAAATGGGGATGTTAGGATTCATATTCGAAAGCTGCCGGAAAACCGGCTGCTTGAAGTGATGGACCGAATCCCCTTTATTCGAGGGATTTCTAAACTTGCCAAGCTTAACGGAAAATTGTTTCTTGTCATTATCTTGTTGTTAGCTATTCCCTGGGAATGGTTTTTCTCATCTAATTCCGCGGATGCAGCTGTTTCTCTTTGGTCTGTTATTGCCATATATGGTACTGTTTTGATTGTATTGGTATTCCTTTTTAAAGAATTGTGGCAATATCATGGTGCGGAACACAAAGCTTTTAATGTATATTCCAGCGGAGGACTGCTTGAAGCGGAGCAGGTACAAGCTGCTGATCGAGTGAGTAGTCGGTGTGGTACCAATTTAGTTGTCATTATGCTGCCAATTGTCTTCTTGCTTTCCAATGTATTAATCCAGATTCCCTTACTTTTGTATTTGGTATCTATGTCTTTGAGTTATGAAATATTCGATTGGAGTTATCGGCGAAAGCGTCTTAGCATCATTTTTAAAATTGCTGCCATCCTCCAAAAGTACATTGTCACGAAAGAACCTAATGAAGATCAGCTAAGGTTGGCTATTAAAACCTTATCCAAGGCTATTGAACTGGATCGGGTAAAATGAATGAAATAAAAAAGGCGATTGATTCCGTCATTTTAAAGCAGGTAATAAAAGTGAAGTATAAATATGCCCCGGCAGTTTGCAGTTTGCCGGGGTGAATTTATATCATTTGTATGAAGGTGTTTCTTTTTGTTACTTACGCTCCCCATCAATGGACTGCATCCACTTTTCACCAAAGCCCATCTGCAAATGCTGCCCCATAGGGAGCTATTCTACAGCCTTTATGCACCCTAAGTTTTTGAGGTTTCTGGGGTAGTTGAGGCTCAAGGAATGGTAAAGGCTCCGGTGGTAGTGGTAGAGGTCTCCTGAGTGTTAGAAGTTTTGGTAGTTTTAATCTTACTGGTTCCGGTAGATGTTGTTGCCTTGGGTTTGGGGACAGGAATTGGTTTCTTCAGCCAGCATATTGTTAAAGGTTCTCCATTTAATGCCTGGGTTAAGTCAGCGATACCTAAATTCTGGTTCTGAATGATGTTTAATAGCTCTATAAGTTCTTTATCCAGCCCAGGAACCCAATGTAAAAGAATAATATCTCCTGCCTTAAGCCCCAAAGCATTTCTTGTAGTAAATTTGGAATTTTCCATTTCTGCATCCCACATTACGATATATTTAATCCCAGAATCATGGGCTTCTTGTCCAACTTCAGAATTGAAATCCCCGTAAGGTGGCCGTAACTCATCAGGTGGTGAACCGATCTGGCGTAAATAATCTATAGGTTGAGAAATCTGATTTTTTTGATCGGTCACTGACAAATGCGTCAAATAAGGGTGGCTAAAAGTATGGTCTTCAATATGTCCACCTGACTTCAAGAATTCATTCCAAAAGTCAGGATGTTTCTGAGCTGCTTGTTCTATAAGGAAAGTAGTAATGGGTAGATGGTATTGTTGCATTAACTTTATAACTTCTTCGTTTGGATACCAACCGTCATCAATAGTGATATATACTACGGGCTGTTTCTCTGGAAGTTCATACACGACTTTGATTGGGCCAGCGGAGGTTTTCGTGGGATTTAGTTGATCCAATGATTCGGAACGATTGTTATTCAAAGCCGCATTGGCAGATGACAGGGGTTTATTAGGTTTATTAAGTGAATTAGAAGCATTATAAAAATAAATTTTTAAGAAGACCGTAGTGGAAATAACGAGTACTAAAATAAAAAAACCTAGGATTTTACCAAAATCAGATTTTCGAGGACTTGGTTTGCCGTACATCATTAAAGCTGCTTCTCCTTCCATAAAATGACATAAGCTAATGATTCGATAAATAAGATAAATCTCCTCTAGAAATATCCAATATTTAATTCAAGAGCTTTAACCAATCGTTCGAATGAGCAGATGTGTGGAGCTATGTAATTTAAAGGATGTAAGTTATTTTTTGCCGTTGGGGAGAATATCGGTTATTTATCAAGTTCCGAATTAAATGAAACAGAGCAAACAGATAACGTTCCTGATTGAATGGCTTTTTCATTTTTGAGAGCACAAACGAAGGAATGGGAGTTAATTTGAGAATATTTAAGAGTAGTAAAATGATCATCATAGTGATGGCGTCTATTATAATGGTTGGTGTACCCCCAACTTCAAGAATAATTTATGCCATCAACCCGGCCAGTACTTAAAAATCAAAAAGCAGTTTCAACCAAATGCGGTCAAAACTTCTTTTTGATTTTTCTTTTAAGGAATAGAACAGTTATGCAATTTCTAAGCAGAAATTAGAAGCGAGATCCTAGAAAATTTAATGGATAATGATAAACATCTAATTATTTAATCTTGCGATTTCAACAACGGATGAGAATTTTGCATTAATCGCCGTATAAATTTTAGGATCTTCTCCCCCCAAACTCCAAATTGAAATGCCGTTTAGGTTATACTTGTTTACTAGGTCGAGAAGGGGTTGTATAGATGCTTCGTTTTCAAACCATACTGTATGTTTGCCTTTTTTGTCTGAGTAAGTATAATGGGGACCGCTATTTGGCTCATTGATAACTTTGCTCTTATAACGAGCGGCTGTATTTATAGCATGCAAATAATTTATACCAATACCTTTAGAGTCCGACCAGTTATAGCCATAGTCCGGTATGCCTAATTCGATTTTATTTGGATTAATAACGGATATCGCATAAGAAATGATGTCATTGACCCAATTCACAGGAGCAATGGGGCCGGGACTGGAGGTTGACCAAGAGTGATCATAGGCCATAATACGGACCTTATCGGCTGCTTCACCAATAGCTTTGTAATCTTGTCCAGGGTGTTCAGTTGCTGAAGTCTTTGAAGTCAGGGTTACATAAAGAAGCTTATTTTTTTCATGAAGTGCATTTGCTAATTTTTGAACAAACAAGGTAAAGGCCCCTTTATCGGATGGTAAAACATTTTCGTAATCAAGGTCAATCCCAGAGTAGTTCTGAGATGTTACTATGTTTACTATATTTTGGATATGATTTTGCATTAATACAGGATCATTAACAATGGCGGATATTAAACTTGAGCTGAATTCGTTACTGATTAAGGGTGTGAGAATTAATTTTTTATTCTGCGCGTAATGGATTATTTGAGGATCTTCCGAATTATTAAGTGGTTTAATGTCGCCGCTCTTTGTTGCGTCATACCAGAAGGGTGAGATCTCAGTAAATACTTCCGGATTATTCTTAACAGAGGTAATAGCTGTTGCCTGATTCCAGTAAGGAATCCAACCATTAATTGAACGAATTCTCTTAGGAAAGGTATTCTTAGAATTACCAATAAGAAAAATCGTTGCCATCAGAATACAAAGGACCACAGCTGCAGATAAAAACAGTAAACGTTTATTTATTTTACACATAGGAATATACCTTTCTACGAATAGGCTGCATTTATTGGCGGATTACTTAGTGGATTAGTTATTTAAGTTATAGGTTAATGCGGGAAATTTGTGAATTAAACCAGATAGCGTTTCGTTCAGGTTTTAAAGAAATTGTAACATTATCATTTGAAAAAGAATTTAAAAATAGATTAAAATTGTATGAAAATAGCTATTTGAGTCGAATCCTTTACGTTCATTGTTATCGGTACTAGTGGTTTAGTAAATAAGGAACACAAGGATATATTATTAAGATTCGACTGAAGGCGGCGGATTATTTATAGTGAGCTGAATTACAAAGTAAAAACGAGGCTTTAGCAACAAATGCTTTAGCCTCGTTTTTCCATCTGACTTCAAAAGGACTGGAATAGTTACGAAATTTGGATCGTCAAACTGCTGACTACCGCCATGGGCGAATCGACATCTGATTATCTGGTCAATAATATCAATCCATATTTGGCTGTAATCCTGGGGGCAGTAGGATTTGTTATCGCGCTAATCTTACAATTTTCAGTTCGCAAATATGTGGCTTGGGTATATTGGCTTCTCGTGGTCATGGTGGCTATCTTTGGAACAATGGTTGCCGATGTCATACATATCGTTTTAGGTGTTCCGTATTATGCGTCCACCATCGCCTTTGCCATTATCTTGACCGTGGTATTTTCGACTTGGTACAAGGTGGAAAAGACGTTATCTATCCACAGCATCTATACACGTCGACGTGAGGTGTTTTATTGGGCAGCAGTACTTGCTACGTTTGCCATGGGAACGGCCACGGGGGATATGACCGCAATGACCTTAAATCTAGGCTACTTAGCTTCAGGAATCCTATTCATAGTATTGTTCGTGCTTCCAGCAGTGGGTTACTTTTTGTTTGGGTTGAACGAAATATTTGCTTTCTGGTTTGCCTATATTATGACCCGTCCCCTTGGTGCTTCCTTTGCAGACTGGTTTGGAAAACCAAAGGGCATTACGGGTCTGGGATATGGTGATGGGATTGTCGTGGCGGTGTTAACGATACTCATAGTCATATTCGTCGGTTATTTATCGGTGACACGTAGGGATGTCTAACGTGAGGCAGGTAAATCACTAAGGTTTGACAAATGAGTTTGGCGCCTTAATTCAAGCAAATTTATAATCAACGGTCTTTTATTAAAACCTTATCCAAGGCTATTGAACTGGGTCAGGTAGAATAATGTTATTAAGGCGATTAGTTTCGTTGTTTTAAAGCAGGTAAAAAAAGTGAAGTACAAAAATTAGCCGCGGCAGTTTGCCGGGGCTAATTTTTATCATTTGTTTTCCAAAGTTATAACGTTATAAAACTCATCAGGCAGCTATACTTTGGAATATTAAAGATAAATATGGAAATTATAAACATACATATAGGAGTGATTACAATAACTTTGAAAAAGATTACAAAAAAAATATTAAACCCAGCCCGAAAAGGATTTCAAGGGAAACCAACTGTCGAAACTGGGTTCAGCGATAATCAAACAATATCGACCAATATCCAAGATACAATGAAGTTGCTAAAGGCGGAGTTTGAATATTGTTCCGACATAGTATTCAGGGAAATTACTCTCCAACTTGAGCGCCCCTTAGGTATGGCTTTCGTTTATCTATCAGGGCAGAATAAATTTGATTCAAATAATGAATTCATTCTCCAAAGTATTATGCTGGAGCTGCCTAAAATTTTGGCTGAAGATTCTGGAACAGAGTCTGATTTTATTCAGGTTCTTGTTAGTAAATTTCTTCCCACAATGAATGTTTCGCTAGTTGATACCTTCGCTGCTTTGATGGAAACGATTTTTGCGGGCAATATCATAATGCTCTTAGATCATGCTGACAAGGCTATTTCGGTTAGTGTAGCAGGCCCTGAAGGGCGTGTTATTGATGAACCGGATGTTGAACCCTCTGTGCGTGGTCCTCATGATGGGTTTGTAGAAAATATTGACCGCAACATAGCTCTTCTGCGCAGCAGGCTTCATACCAGTCAATTTAAGACTGAAATTCTTGTCCTGGGGAAGTTAACCAATACAAAAATATGCATTTGTTATGTTCGAGGAATTGCCAGCGATGTTATAGTTGGCGAAGTTAAAGCCAGGCTTGAAAGATTTAAAGGTAATGGCATTATGGCCAGCGGCATTGTAGAAGAGTTAATTGAAGATGAACCTTATAGTATTTTTCCCACAATACAAAATACGGAACGTCCTGATAAAGTGGTTGGTGCTCTATTAGAAGGTCGTGTAGGTATTTTAACGGATAACACCCCCAATGCCTTGATTGTTCCGTGTACATTTGTAAGTTTGTTACAAGCCGCTGAAGATTATTATCACAGATCATTATTTGCGACATCCTTACGCATCCTCAGATTTGTTGCTCTAAATATTGCCTTACTGTTGCCTGCCCTTTATGTGGCGGCCTTGAGTTTCCATCAGGAAATACTCCCGGGGCCGTTAATAGCTTCCCTAATGGCGTCAAGAGAAGGAGTACCATTTCCAACGTTTGTTGAGGTATTTATGATGGAATTGATTTTCGAGATTTTACGAGAAGCGGGTGTCAGATTACCAAAAGTCAGTGGTCAGGCAGTCAGTACCGTCGGCGGTTTGGTAATCGGTGAAACTGCGGCAACGGCAGGATTTGTCAGTCAAGGTGTGCTTATCATAGTAGCACTCACTGCAGTGGCAAATTTTACCATTCCAAATTATGAAGCCGCTTTTACCATTCGCTTGCTTAGATTTGTATTCCTCATAGCTGCCTCTGTGTTAGGCATACCAGGTATTATTTTAGGTCTCATGCTGGTATTAGCCCACCTTTGTGATCTGCGTTCTTTCGGTGTTCCTTATTTATCGCCATTTGCCCCGTTGTCCGTCGGCTCCCTGAAAGATACAATTATACGCGCTCCTTGGTGGAATATGATCTACTTGCCTCGTTTCGGAGGCGAAAAAAAACCATTGCGTATCTATCAAAATGCAACTCCCCAGAAACCCGGAGAACAGGATAAGAATAATGAATAAAAGAGCCGCTCCAATCAGGAATATTTCGGACACACAACTGGCGATGTTGATGTTTATAAGCATTATATCCACGGTCACTTTGTTTGTTCCTGCCATTGCCGCTCAGGGTGCTCATCAAGATTCATGGTTAGCTTCAGGGGTGATTCCGTCCTTGACGGGCATTTTCAACGTTGTTCTCGCAACAAAACTCGCTCAATGGTATCCGGATCAAACAATTATTCAATACTGTGAGTTGATTTTTGGCAAAATAGTGGGTAAATTGCTGGCTTTCTCCTATGTTTGTTATTTTCTAATAACGAATATTGTAATCATTCGTGAATTAGTTGAATTTCTAACCGTAATGCTCTTGCCGGGGACACCTATCATTTTCTTGTCAGGAGTTTTTGTTATTGCCAGCTGCTATGTTGTGCCTAAAGGCCCTGAGGTAATTTGCAGAATGTCTCAATTTTTACTTCCATTATTTATCACGTTTTTTATTATCTTAATCTCTTTAACAATCCCAGATTGGAATTATACAAGGCTGACTCCTGTCTTCGAAGGAGGAATCATCCCGATTATTCGTGGTTCCATTGTACCATCTGCTTGGTTTGGAGAGATGATTCTACTGACGATGTTTATGCCTAATGTAAATAAACCCCAAGAGATGCTAAAAAAAGGTATTTTAATGGTTATAATTTTAAGTTTGATGGTGACCCTAGATACCTTTGCAACTTTGGCCGTTTTTGGCCCGGACTTGACCGCAGTTCTTACATTTCCGGTCATGTCACTGATAAAATATATAAAAATTGGTTCCTTGTTTCAGAGGTTGGAAACCTATATGATCGGTTATTGGATTGGTACCATGTTTTTAAAAATCATCGTGTTTTTTTACGCAGTTCATGAGGGCCTGGCCCAAAATTTAAACATCAATAATTCAAGATGGATTCTCTGTTTACTAGCAATAGTTCAAATACTTGGAGCTACATTTCTTTTTTCCAACACCTTAGATATCAATGAATTTTTAACGTTGATCTGGGTGAAAATGGCTTTCGCTTTTGAAGGGGGTTTGCTTTTATTCATTTGGTTCGCGGCATTTATTCGTATCAAGTGGAGCAAGCAAGTGAGGAGGACAAAATGAAACGATTCATTATTTTCCTTTTTTGCGGCTTTATATTGCTGCTACTATCGGGGTGTTGGAGCAAACGAGAATTGGAAAAGCTGGCAATTGTCAATGTAGCGGGGTATGATAAGGAAATCATCGACGGACGAGTAGAGTATCGAATCACGGATCTGGTATTAAAGCCTCAAAGAAATAAGGGCGCCAGTGGAAAGTCAGGGTCGGGGGAAGGTGATCTTCTGTTAACCGGGACGGGTGATACTTTGCAAGAAACCTCTCGCGAGGCTACTCTCCGTACCCCTCGTCAGCCTTTTTTTGGTCAGATGGAAGCAGTTATTGTGGGAGAGTCGTTGGCCAGGGACGGCTTGAACCAAGTCATCGAATTATTGGGACGCTACCCTGAAGCTCGTCTCAGGAACTATATTTTAGTGGCGAAGGGTACTGCCTATGATGTCTTGAAGAGTAAGCCGGAAATGGATGAATCTCTGTCCCGCGAAATCATTGATTTTGCGGATTCCAGTAATGTAAAATTGGGAGTTTCCAGCAGTTGTGATCTAAACGAGCTCTTTCAGGATTTATTAGCAGAGGACCGAGCTGTGACAACGGGTGTTATAAAAAAATCTGTCTCTCCTACAACTCACGAAGATAGGATTAGTATCATTGGAATGGCGGCTTTTCGCAAAGATAAACTGGCAGGTTATCTTAATGTTAATGAAACCATTGGTTCGCTGTTACTTTGGAATAAATTCAGAAACTGCCGTACTCCCATTGCCATTGTACGAAGCGACCAAGAGAAATACACGTATCTTCTCCGAACAGATCAATGCAAGATCGTTCCTGAGATTCAGGGAGATTCTATGCATGTAAAAATAATTCTAAAGACAATGGGGAGCGTCGTTGATGTAAGTGGTATCCAGGTTTCTTCAAAGAGCATTCCAGATTTAGAAAATGAGGTGGGAGAAAAAATAAGTGCAATTGTTAAAGACACAATTGATAAGGCCCAAACTTTAAATTCGGACTTTGTAGGTTTTGGATATTTCTTACATCGCCAGAATCCAGAGATCTGGCATTTATGGAAAGATAAGTGGGACAGGAAATTTCCGGATATAACCTATGATGTCTCAGTCACTGCAAAAATAATCAATGTTGGAGATCTAAATCAGAATATTCAAGTTAACCATTAAAATGAACTAAACTTCTGCTGATCATCATAAGATTGTGTTTTAAGGCACTTTGTGAAATTTGCAGGCGAATTTTTAGATTATTAAAGGATAATTGTTGATTGAGGTAGAATTATAAAAAAATGTAAATGGTTACAGAATAGTTAAAGTTATTATAGCAAAAGCAAAATTTTAGAGGTAAGTTTTCAAGGGAGGAAGCTAATATGAAATCCATTTTTTTTGCAGCTTTGACACCTGATATGGCTCAAATTGCGGAACAGGTAAGGCGTGAACTCAATTTGTCCTTTCCCATTGAAGTGGTGAGTTTCGATAGAGGTCCGGATGTGGTTAGAGCTAATCCTCAGATCGATGTGATGATCAGCAGAGGTCTAATGGTAGATCTTTTGCGGGATCATACGGACAAACCAGTTGTAGGTCTCACTATGACTATTGCCGAAATGCTTGAGGCAGTCCAGCGTTTGATCGTTAACGGAGCTGTAAAAGTGGGTGTGGTGGCTCATCGTGGGTTTTTGGATATGGATGATTCGGACTTTGCTGTGGGAGAAACAATGATTTTTGTGAGACCATGGAATACTCTTGAGGATATTCCGAAGATATTAGAGCAGTTGAATAAAATAGGTGTGAACGCAATTACGGGTGATAAAGGTGGTTACACTGCGGCGAAGGAGCAGAGTAATTTTATCGTGGATCTTCTGGAATCGGGAAAACTGGCTGTGAAGCGAGCAATTAATGAGGCCTTGAAAATTGCTCAAGTGCAGGAATTAGAGAGAGAGAAAATGCGCCGCTACGAGCAGGTGTTATCTGAACTTTACGGGGAGCTGGAGCAGTCAGCAGCCTTTGTACAAGAATTAGCGGCCTCTTCAGAGGAACTTGCTGCTACGAGCGAAGAATCGTCTAATATTGCTAAAATTGCTGCTGATGAGGTGAAAGGCATTACCGATATATTGGAAGTTATCCGGCGGGTGGCACAGCAAACTAACTTATTAGGACTCAATGCTGCTATTGAAGCCGCTCGTGTGGGGGAACAAGGGAAAGGCTTCTCGGTGGTAGCTGAGGAAGTGCGCAAGCTAGCTGTTGAAAGCAATAAGTCGGCCAAAAATATTGATGAAATGCTTAAAAAGTTTCGAGAGTCAGTTATACGGGTGCAAAAAAATGTCGAACAGAGCAATGTGATCACTAAGGAACAGGCAACTTCCACTCAAGAATTGGCTCGGAAATTAGACAGTCTCAAAGTACTAGGGGAAAAACTCACAACTGTATCCTAGTAGGTTTTGGCAAAGGTGATTTAAGTACACAAATTGTTTGTGTTTGTACACGAATTTAGAAAACAATAACCTTGCATAAATAGTGGTTAAAATCATCCACTTATATGCAGGGTTTTATTTATAAAAGCGTATAAATACTCATTATGCAACGGTCCCATGTTTTCTCTGAGGACTCTAAAGTGTTCGCCGTTTTTTCTTATGATTAGCTCTCGAGGGCCGTTTTTTCAAAAACTTTCCTGAAATGATAGCCATAAATAGACAAAGTAATTGCTAAGGGAAAAACTTGAGGCCTTTTAAGTAGAGACCAAAGGACGAGCCGCCAATAATAGCGTCTTTCTTTTTCAATAATTCCCAAGCGAACCATTGATTTCAGAAAAGCCATGATGTGGTTAAAGCTTAGAGGTCCAGTCGAGGAAGCAATGGGATTGTATTCTTTCAAAAAAACCAGGATTCTTTCATAGTAACGACTGGGGGAATAGATTGTGTTGACAATCCTATGATATCCCTTGACTAGAAGTTCTTGATCCATCTTGGGAATAAAATTCATACTGTAATCTGTGTTATCACCGGTAAATCCTTTCAATAATCTGCCTTCACCTGCTAAACGCTGATATAGTTTCGTTCCCTTGGGTGCATTTAACAATCCGACCATAGCAGCAGCAATCCCGCTTTGTTGGATAAAATCTATAAGACTATCAAATATCGAAGAATTATCATTATCAAAACCGACAATGAAGCCGCCATGAACCTGAAGGCCGGAGTGCTGAATTTTTTTCACGCTCCAAATTAAGTCTCTGTTTTTGTTTTGCGTTTTGTTGCATTCGGCTAAACTGCTTTCATTGGGAGATTCGATACCTACAAAAACGGTATTGAACCCGGCTTTAACCATCATCTCCATGAGCTTCTCGTCATCAGCAAGATTGATCGAGGTTTCAGTTAAAAATGCAAAGGGATAATTTTTCCCCGCCATCCAATCTATGAGGGCAGGTAAAATATCATTCATAAGTTTTCTCTTATTACCGATGAAATTATCATCAACGAAAAAGACTCCTCCGCGCCAACCGGATTCATAAAGGGAGTTTAACTCATTGATCAGTTGGGGTGCATCTTTGGTTCTGGGGACATGTCCGAATAAGCTGGTTACATTACAAAAATCGCAGTTAAAAGGACAACCGCGTGAATATTGAATATTCATGGTTGAATATTTCTTTTGATCGATAAGTTTCCATATAGGCACAGGAGTATCACGTAAATCTGCCCATTGATCGGATGTATATATGTGTTGAGCATTTTTAGCATTTAGATCACGAATAAATTTAGGGATGGTAAGTTCCCCTTCATTTAACAGAAGGTGATCAACATCATCAAATGACTCAGGTTCTGAGGTAAAAAGAGGTCCGCCGGCAACTGTTTTGATGCCCAGAGCCTTACAGCGATCAATAACTTCCCGGGTTGATTCTCTCTGAACAGCCATGGCGCTGAGCATTACATAGTCTGCCCATAATAAATCTTTGTCCCTTAGTGCGGTTACATTCATATCAATGAGCCGTTTTTCATCATCTTTCGGGAACATTGCAGCAACGGTTGCCAGACCTAGAGGCGGAAAGCTAGCCTTCTTTGAAACAAATTTCAAGGCATACTGAAATCCCCAATAGGTAACGGGGTACTGTGGGTAAACAAAAAGGATTTTCATAGCTAACTCCCTTCTTAAATATAGATATGGAAACTATTTTTCTAAACTTAGACGTATTATTTAGTGAAGAAGATATATGTATTTTTAATGATTATATACCTCCAAAAAGCAAAAAGCAAAAATATGGTATAAATAAGAAAAAGTGTAAGTTAAAGCTTATCTAATTTAGGAGATGTATATAAAATGAGGACAATTAAAATCTTTTATGAAACGTAACTATAGTAAAAGGGTTATTTCGAAACATGTCGAAATTCAAAAAGTTATAAAGACTATGTAAAAGAATTTAACCAGAAAAGAATATAGGGTTTGTTTTGCTTAAAGAGTCTTGAAAGCATCTTTGGAACTTAGGCAGAGGGTATAAATTATCTGGCGTTTGGGGATTTTTGAAATAGATGTAAAGATAGGGACAGGTCAGAAGTAACTTGAATTTTTTTATTCCGTACAAGCTGTGGTATAGTATAATTTGGTCGAAATAAATGAACTAAGATAGATAGGCGGAGAAATAATGATTGACTTTAAAGATGTAGACTTGGAAGATAAAAAATGGATTAAACCCCTTCTTACTGCAGCTGACATGCGGGGATGTCATCAAAACTTCACAAACATATTTGCCTGGTCGAAAATTTATCACTATCGTGTTGCTCAGATAGATGGTTATCTTGTGGTGAAAGGAATTTTAGATGATTTACCATACTATTTTTATCCGGCAGGGCCAGGAAATATTAAACCGATATTGGAAGTTATGAAACAAGACGCAGCTTCCAGTGGTCATGAATTTGTTATAGCAGGACTCTCACCGGAACAAATTACAGAGCTAAATTCCATATATCCGGAGCACTTTGAGTATAAAGAGATGCGTGATAGTTACGATTACGTTTATCTTTTGGACAAGCTTGTGTCCCTTTCAGGCAATTCCCTTCATTCTAAAAGAAATTATATCAACAGATTTATGAAGGAAAATAAGAACTGGTCTTTCGAGCTGATTACCTCAGATAACCTGTCGGAATGTTGGGAAATGAATAAAGAATGGTGTAAAATAAATCCCTGTGATGAGGGTAGTATTGCCGAGGAAAACTGTGCAGTTCGCCGCTGTTTCAATAACTATGCCGGACTTGGCATCGAGGGTGGGCTTATCCGTTTAGAAGGAAAAGTAATTGCTTACACTCTGGGGGAAAGGCTTAATTCTGATACCTATGTAATCCACGTAGAAAAGGCTTTTGGCCATATGCCGGGAGCTTATCAAATGATTAATCGGGAGTTTGCTGCTGTAATTAAAAAGCAATACCCTCAGATAGTTTATGTTAATCGTGAAGAAGATATGGGGGTGGAAGGTTTAAGAAAGGCCAAACTTTCCTATCACCCGGACAAAATGGAGGAAAAATATATCGGCACTTATTTTGAAGGATAATGGAATTATAAAGCAGTCAGGTGGAGAGTAAGTTTGCGATGCAAGAACTTAGATTAGCGTTAAAAGGCGAGGAACTACGACTAAAAGAGTTATGGAAGCTCTGTTTTGGTGATCCTGAAAGTTATATTAATTTCTTCTATACCAATAGATACAAAGCAGACGAGACCGCCGTTTTACTTGAAGAAGGAACTATTTTGGCAATGCTTACGATGATCCCTGTTAGAACAATAACGGTTGAGAAGCGAAATTTTAGAACTGCCATGCTCTATGCTATTGCGACCGATCCTAAACATCAGAACAAAGGTTTAGCAACCAAGTTGATTGATTATTGTGATATCTATCTTAAAACTTGTAAGACTCAACTTTCTGTATTGGTTCCAGCCAGTTTACAACTATTTAACTTCTATCGTAAGCTTGGATTTCAAAACGGGTTCTATATAAAGGAGGCTCAATTTTTTCGGAGCAACATGGATCGCATGCCAATTCAGACACGGGATGAGTGCACGATTTCTGCAATAACGCCTCAAGAGTATAATCGGCGGAGAAATAATCAACTGAAGGGAAAAGTGTATATTTCCTACTCCGATGAAGACATTGCTTACCAGAAAAAACTGTCCCAATTGTCCGGAGCAGATATCTATGGGGTGGATGTTGGAGATAGCCAAGGCTGTTTCGCTGTTGAAAGACTGAGTTCCGATAAGGTACTCATAAAAGAAATTTTACTTCCTGAGAACTGCATGACCGCCGCCCTTAAAGCGATAAGCACAGAAATTGAGGCAGATGACTATAGTTTGCGGACCCATCCGCATTTGGGAGCGCAATTGGAAGGCACCGTGCGTCCCTTCGGAATGGTTAGGATGGCTGGAGAAATCGAGGGGACTATTACTTCTAACAATTTTGGGTATTTGGGCTTAGCTTTTGACTAGAGATAGATAATAGTTTGGGGATTTTGTTCCGGTACCTTCAGTGGTATTGTGTTCAATCATAATAAACCTATGATGTTGAATTTTGGGAAAGTTTATACGAATTCTGCTTCAATGAACGAACTTTATAACGAATTTAAAATAGAAAAGTCGCCCTACAGCAAGGGCGACTTTTCATCTTTTTCATGTCAGTATAGTTCTAGAATACTTTTTTCTATTTCTTTTTCTATCTGTTTATCTTAAGTGATATCCTCTGTACTAATACTACAATACAGATGTTGATATCTTATCATAATCATCTTAAGAAGTTATTAAGATTCGACCGGTAAATGTTGCTCAGATTGCCAATAACAAGAATACTGCATCGCGCACAATTTTCTAAAATGATTTTTGTGGCCTTCAGCAAAATAACAAGTTCAAAAGAGATGGAGAAACATTTTAAGAAGGGTAGGGATGAAATCCAAAAAGTATTTGATTCCCTTCAAGAAGTCCTTGAAGAAGAAAACATTCCGATTTCTGCATCCAGTGATTATCAGATCTATGAAGTGAAATTCCCCCCTTTTTCCGACCGATTAATGCTGTTTTTTGTTAATATGTGTTTGGGACTTTTCTGCTTTAATATAGTATTACAGGCTTTGACCTCCAGTTTTAGGTCAGATATTGTCATGAAAGTAAACAAGATTATGAATGATGTGAGGCGATATTATGGACATGGTGTACTTTTAATGACTAAAGAAGGATGGTTAGAGAGACCTCCCCAATCAATGAATAAATAGTTTTAGTCTACCCCCTTAATTAACACTCATAACAGTTAAATAAACATTCACAGGAAACTAAGGAGGAAGTATTTTGACTGAGGCTGATTTTGAAGATCGAATAGAAATTGGAATACTCGGACTTGGAAATTCCATAAGGCAAGATGAAGGCTTCGGTATTCACCTTTTAGAACGACTTAGAAATAATCTTCCTCCGGAAATTGATCTTCTCGATGGTGGAACAGATGGATTAAGACTATTAGACTTCGTGGAAAAAACGAAACGTCTTATTGTTTTGGATGCGGTTGATGCGGGGAAAAAGCCTGGTGAATTGGTAGTTTGGCGTGGGGAAGAGGTTCCGAAATATACTGGCAATAAGCTTTCCGTGCATCAAATGAGCTTCGCTGAAGTTTTGTACTGGGCAGAATTTCAGGGCCATTCGCCGGATGAAATTGTAATCATCGGCGTTCAGCCGGAGAGTCTGGACTGGGGCACTGAATTAACGGATACATTACAGAGACGTATACCTGAAGCGGTTGATCAAGTTCAGGCATGCTTGAAAGAATGGATTTAATGATGTACGTTCAAAGGATTTTTGCTAAAACTTTAGCACGAACTTGCCGATATTCTTAGTAGCGGTAATTTTGGATGGAAGGAAGTTCGTGATGCCCACAAGAAGACGTTTTATTAAATGCTTAATTGCTTTAGGCGCAGGATTACTCCCTTGGTCAGGTTGGTCAGAAATGCTAAAGATCGTCAACCATCAAGCCGCACAAGCAGCTATTCTAACCAACGATTCATCTGCTAAAACTCTTGACTTGATCCATCCCAAAGATGTTTCTTATTTATACCACACTGCGGCGGACGATATCTCAGCCCTTACAGCGTCTGACTTCCAGGGTCGCCGAGCCGGAACTGTTGGTGAGGAAAAAGCTGCGGCCTACTTAATAGAACAAATGAAGGGTTTAGGCTTAGAACCTCTGGGGGATTTAATAAATAAGAACACCCGAAATTATTCAAATGCCTTCACGGTTTATCCGGTGATAGAGGAATTTTATAATGGCCGGTTAACATTTCGCCCGGGAAATTCCCAAGACTTGCGTACCCCCTGTGCCAATGTCATAGGGGGTATCATGGGAAAGAACAAAAGTGAATCGGTAATCTTATCCGCTCATTTTGATCATTTGGGCATTTTTCAAGGTCATCTTTATCCAGGGGCTAACGATAATGCCTCGGGAGTAGGGTGCATCCTTGATCTTGTGCGCCAGTTAGTGCAGGAAGGCGTTAAACCAAAATGCAACATAGTACTCGCTTTTTGGAGTGCAGAGGAGATGGGTTTCGTAGGGTCTTTTTCCTTTTTGCAAAATCCAACCTTTTCTCTTGGCGGACTCAAAGCAGTATTTAATGTTGACACCATTGGGAACGGTGCACTCAATGACTTTTCCGTATGGGCAAGCAGTGACAATGAGGCAGTTCAAGCGATACAATCAGCCGCTTCGGAGCATAATATCAGCATTCCCTTAGCCTCACATGAAGGTTACAACAGTGACCAAGTTTATTTCAATCTGGATCATCTCCCAGCAGTAACTTTGATGGCAAGGGATTGGCTTAACAAAAACCACACTCCTGATGATGTTCCTGATTTTGTGAACCCCGAGAAAGTCGCTCTAGCTAATAAAATCCTTTATAAGGCTGTAAAAAAAATTGCCTACTAAGCATAAAATCAAAATCGCAAATGGTAAATTGGCCATAGGATCAAAGACAATTCATTAAGTAACATTCTCAATCATTGATAGTAACCCATAAAGCTGCGTTAGAAACATAAATGTATTTGGCATATGCTGGATACATTTTTTTTGCGTGAAGCATTAGTTGTTAGAAAGAATTGGCCCCTAGCAAAGTTGAGGCTGCATAGTTCTTCAGGAAATGCTGAAACTAGTCTAGGAAACGGGTCTTGAGGCAATGCGTCCCGTCATTTTTGGAGTTTGTGGAAAAGAAGAGGTGTCGTACTTGAAAGTTGCCATTATGGGTGCCGGTTTGTCGGGATTGGCATGTGCCATTACTTTAGAAAAACAGGGAGTAGTTCCAACCATTTTTGAAAAGAGGTCAAAAGTTGGTGATCGGTTTGTCAATGGTGAGGCATTTTTGCCCGCCTTAAACAGACCCATTAAGGATTGTTATGCGTATTTAGCAGAAAAGCATGGCATCTATTTACAGCCTTTAAACAATATCCGAAAAATGATTATTTCATCGGAAAATGATCGAGCTGTCTTACACGGCCAATTGGGTTTCCTTAATATAAGAGGAAGAGACGAAGATTCGCTAGAATTTCAGCTTTATAAGCAAGTGAAATCAGAGATAATCTTCAATTCCCAATATACCTATGAAAACCTTCTCCAAAATTTCACCCATGTTATCGTTGCAACCGGAGATGCTGCTTATACCGCTAAAATACAGGATTTCACACAGGATCTTACTGTCACCCTTAAGGGTGCAACGGTAGAAGGAACTTTTGATAAGCGTCATGTTGGAATCTGGCTCGACAATACTATTGCTCCCCAAGGTTACGCCTATTTGCTTCCTTTTTCCGAAAAAGAAGCCACGATTGCCCTAGGATATCCCGACTACCCTCATAATCAAAAGTTTGACATAAAGTCCTTATGGAATAAATTTTATCACCGAGTATGTAAAGAAATAGAACAAGAACTGCGAATAACCGATCAATTTGAAGTAACTCGCTATATCATCGGAATTTGTTCCGCCCCTCGTCTGGCAAATACCTTTTTTACCGGCAATTGTTTTGGCGCAATTATGCCTGCCTACGGTTTTGGACAGCTTGCTGCAATATTGACAGGCATCTATGCGGCGCAAGACCTATGTGGCTTAGGTAATTACTTTGAATTAACAAAACCTTTGCGGCAAAGCTACAAGAATTCTTTAGCGTTACGTCGTGCCGTGGAACAACTGGATAATCATAAGCTGGATTTGTTGGTTAAATTAATAAACACAAATTTAGCCAACAGTTTAATCACAACCCCCAACTTAAACCTTTTAGGGTTCTTAGGATTCGTTTTAAGACCATACCTCCTTAAGAGGGTATAGGATTATCAATATCCCGTTAATTATGTTAATAAATCATTTTAGCTTCATAAAGGACAGGGATTGGAAGGAGTAAGCAATGAGAATGAAATATTTTTTAATCAAGTGGAAATATATGGATATAATGCATATTTTGTACTAGGCTTGCATGAAAGGAGGAAAAGAGTATGGCATTTGGAGCAGCTGGCGGTGGAGTAGGTTATGGTTGGGGAGCAGGCATCGGGATTGTTGTAGTTATTATTTTGCTTTTAATTGCTATGGGTATCGTTTTCTAAGAAATTATAAAGAAAAAGGAGAATAAACTATGTACGGATATGGAGGCTTCGGCGGTTTTGGCGGCGGCTACGGATACGGCGGCAGCTGCATAGGTGCAGGAATCATTGCCATTGCGGTTCTTATTTTGATTGCCCTGGGAGTAATCTTTTAGAAATTAGAGGGTTGTATGTGAATTCTAAAGCCCCTGGAAGACTGTCAGTATTTGCTGGCAGTCTGAATTTATTTATCAAGGAGCTTACCTCACTGATAATATTTAATTGATGCTTGATGGTTCAAAAAGATGGCGGAAAATTTGTTTATTAATGCTAAAAATGAACCGGTAGGTTTTGTCAGTGATGGTGATATTATGAAGAATATAGGTTATCAAGATCCGAAGATTTTCTTTATCGATGCTTTTAACTCTGCTTCATGGGTTGATACTGAACCCTTTGATGAGAAAATAAAAAACCTCATGAATCGTAATGTCATGGAAATAGCGACTAAACGAGTGATAACGGTGGATGTAAACGAAGATCTTGATCAAGTGGCTAAGATTCTAGGCAACAAGAAAATCAAAAAAGTTCCTGTTGTGTCTGAGGAGAAACTTGTTGGTATTATTAGCCGCGGAGACATTGTACGTTTTATCGTCAACAATTATATTTACCAATAAGCGACACGTTTCTAGCTTTAATAGAAATCGGAGTCCCCATACTTAGAGTAAAGGTCTTAGAAGGGCATAAATAAAATAGCCCCCTGTTTGAAATGTCTCATGACTGTTTCAGGCAGAGGGCTATTTTATGTTTCGATATTTATTTTATAAAGCAGCACGATTTATTAGACTTGGGAATTCTTAGAAACGAATCAGTTTCCATAGTAATCCAGGTTGGTTGATGGCTTGAGTATTCTGAAGCGGAACAGATTGAACCCCTTGGCCGGTTTGGATTTTTAGAGTGGCGATGTTCGTGTTTGCTGGCAAAGGAAGTTCTGTATTTTTCAGATTTATGGAATAGTTAATTTTCATTCCAGGATAGCCAAATACTTTAACGGGTTCTGTAGCTTTTAACGGACTGTTGTTTTGCCATGCAGTGGTTAGTTCGCCATAACCTGAGGTGGGCTGATCGAGAGTATATAGCTTAAATTGAGATCGAACCTGATCCTGTATGTTGACATTAGCCTCAAGAGCACTTTGGAGAGATTGTTGTGTAACTTGACCTAACACAGCACCAATAATGTAATGAGTTTCATCGCCCGCTTGAACAGGTGTTGCAGAGATGAAGCAGCCCCCTGCAGCTGATGTAGAACCTGTTTTTATACCAACAATTGCGTGCTTTCCGAGCATACCATTTACATTATAGACAGTTCCGGCTACGGGCAGGGTCACTTGCGGCATAGCAACAATTTGACGAAAAACAGGATCCTGCATTGCAGCTTGAGCAATTTTTATTTGATCAACAGCATTGCTGACAGTAGTTTCACTGACACCACTGGCATCCGCATAGTGAGTTTTAGTCATACCAAGGGATTTGGCAGTTTCGTTCATCTTGGCAACAAAATTCTCGTTAGATCCTGATACCCAGCGCCCTAAGGTATCTGCCACATTGTCTCCTGACGGAAGTAATAGACCTTCAAGAAGCTGTTTTTCAGTAAGAGTTTCTCCTTCTGCAACCTTTAAGACGGAATAGCCATTACTTAAATCGCTTTGGTAGCTTGCGACATCCTGAGCAGTCATGGTTAATGTGGGACCGTTTTCACCAGGCTGCAATGGATGAGTTTTTAAGACCAAATAGGCAGTCATTATTTTTGTTACACTAGCAATAGGAACAGGACTTTGGTTAGAAGTTGAAGCGACAACACCTAAATTTTCTGTACCAACAGCTGATTCACCCTGCGTGGGAAATGTTACCGAAAAGTGGCCGGGTAACGATGAAGACGTTGATGTCACTTTCGCTTCCATGGAAGGGAGAGCACCAGTAAACCGACCATAAGCTAGCACGCAGACTAACAAAACAATGACTAAGAATAATATTCCTCTGATGGGAAACATAGGAACCTTGCGAGACGGGGAAGTGGACGGAGTCCCAGACATAAAATAACCTCCTTAATAATATTTAATGTGAACAGTTTAATTTTACAGGAAGAGTAAGGATTCGACAAATGGGTAATCATAACTTTTTCATTTGGGCATCGTTTTTACATAAGTTTTTATTGGTAAAAAGTATTTTAGACGACGAATAATAAGTGATATACAGTACTTAAATGTCAAAAAAGTTTGTAAAGTGTTCCAGAATTAGTAGTATTGTAATAAAAGGATAAAAATTTGTTATAATGGGCAAAAAATGTTGTTCTTTAGAATATTGTATAATATACTACCTTTCAGTGGAGATTAATCCCTTAAACATTAGTAGGAATAAAAGTTAATTAAACTTCAGTGCTAAAGGCAAACTCAGTGAGAGCTGAGGACGCAAAGCCACGGGTCTTAGATTCTTGATAAGATAGCCGGGTTACCATATAAAATTGTGTCGCCGATCGTTGAGTTCGGTGCTTTATTTTTTTTATGGTTAAGAACCAACATTAACAGGTAAAACAAAACAACAAGAGTTTAAGAGACACTACATTTAATGTTTCTCAAAGGGAATTTACATATAGAGAGCAAAGAGACGGAGGGAGGGGGAAACTCTTTGAATTGGTTATTAAAACCTGCACAATTAAATCTTACGGTAGGAATGCCTGCAAGTGCAGATCTATTTGATAAAGCCGGTGTATTATTACTTCATAAAGGACAGCCAGTGACAGAAGGTATAGGAGATCTTTTAAGGAAGAGAAAAGTTTATATTTGGGATAAACAAGAGGATGATGAATATCCCTCTAGAAACAGTGGGAAACCATTCCCCAAAGATGTCTATGAAGGTTTAGTTGGTTCCTTATGGAATATTTTTCATGAAGCAAAACTGATTACTGCCGAACAAATAGAAAAAACCATCGTTCTCGTGGAAACAATCGTTGAACAACTAAAACCACTCAATGTTTATTTGAACTTAGATGTTGTACCCTTGGACCTTGAACAGTTTAGAAACTATGATTACGGTACATTCGTGCATAGTTTGAACGTAGCTATTTTGGCAACCATGACAGGTATGCGTTTAAGGTACCCTGAGACAAAACTTAAGCATTTAACCTTGGGTGCCCTCCTGCATGATTTAGGCAAATTGAATATTCCCAAGGAAATATTGAATAAACCGGGTAATTTAACCGAGAACGAATTAGCTATTATGAGACGTCATCCTCAGCTTGGAGCAGAAATGCTGGAGAATTGCAACTTATTGACAAGCATAATGGATACGGTGATTAAACATCATGAACGTTGGAATGGGACTGGGTACCCTTTTGGATTGAATAAGCAAAAAATTCATCTGGATGCACAAATTGTCGCTGTTACGGATGTATTCGAAGCTTTAACGGCAGACAGGCCCTATCGAAAAGGTTTACCTCCCTATTATGCCCTGGAAATGATTATAGCAGGAGCAGATAAAGCCTATAATCCACAAGTTGTGAAAGCTTTTCGAGAGAGTTTAATTTTATACCCGGAAAATTCAGTGGTGACTCTCAATACCGGTGAAATTGGAGTAGTTGCAGCAGTTCCGATGCAGATGCCGACACGTCCTTTGGTTCGTCTTTTACTTGATAATAAAGGCAGGACAATCAATAAAACTCAGTATGTAGATTTAATGCAAGATTTAACTAGGTTTATTGGTCGTGTGGAATATGATTTTCCAATGAGAGGCTGCCCAGAGTGCTGGGATCCAAACAAGGGCAAATGGAAAAATTAAATAACTTTCGACAAAAGAAAGCTTAGTACTTAAATAAAATCCTTTCTGAACCCCGAAAGCTATTGTAAGAAAGACGACACTTGTGATGAGCCTCCATTTGAGGCCTTTCAAATTAAAGACGGTTTCTAATCCCCAACTTGTCATAAAAAAATAGGCGCTGCATTTAATAACTAAGGCTCCAAGCCAAACTCCCATAAATAGGGATTCGACTCCGGCAACCGTCCTGCTTATTTCTACCATTTTTCCTAATTCTAGAATACCGAATAATAATCGGATGGTTTCCGTCGGACCAAAGACGAGAATCTGGATAACAACAACAACTGTATCTAAAATCCCCACAAGAAATCCAATTCGCCAAATTGCAGATTTTAATTGAGCGAAATCTTGCCTATTACTGTGAGGTAAAAATCTAATAAATCCCGCCAAGAACAGGATATAGACCATGGGAAAGGGGATCACTTTAAAGACTCCCCAAAGCAGAGGGATAACTCCGTTTTCCAGAAATGGAAGGAGAGCACCTTGTTCAATTCGTGGGATCGTTAGGAAAATATTAAGAACTAAGGCAACAACAATGATAGGCAAGAGAACTTCGGAAAAACGTGCAAACACTTCTATACCTGAAGTTGCCAAATAAAACACAAGAATTAGCCCACCAAGGTAAAGAACCCAACGGGGAACTAACGGCATGATGGATTGTTCGTAAATAATACCAATAAAGGCTAATAATAATCCACCATAGTAGCAAGAGATGATGAAATAGACAGAACCAATAAGTTTGCCGACCCATCTCCCTAAGATTAATTCAGAGATCTGCAATAAATTTTTTTCTGGGTAATGGGCTGAAAGAGAAAGCACCATAATACCATAGGGAATAGTCAGAGCAAATCCTGGCATGATAGACATCCAACCATCTCGCCCTCCCGCCTCTGTAACGAATGTTGCAATGAGAAGGAACGTTCCGCCCATGAGAACAGATGCCCCTAAGGTCATAAATTGATGTACTGAAATTCTTTCCATGGTTCCCTTCCGGCGAAAGAGTCTCACGTAATACGGAAGTATTGCTAGATAAACTCCCGGAAATAAACGTGGTATCTTGTAGTTTGCCCGCTGATTCACCTCTTATCCTATATTCGTCGATTTGCCAATGTGAATGCATTCTAAGTCAAAGTGAGTGCTTTATTAACAAAGGATTATGGACTTTTTGCCTGAGATTTTAATAATTTGGATAATGAGACTATTTCTATTCCCTGGGCTTTTATTTCCGGCAGCATCTCCTTGATTGCTCTAGCTGTATTGGGACCTTGTGGGCCAACATGCCCGATACCTATAGCCTTGCCGGAAGTTTTGGCTTTCGAAATTAAGAGCCGGATTTGTTTCTTAATAGAATTCAGGTCCGACGAATTATCTAGGAATACATCTCGGGTACCTGAGATAACACCTGCATTATTAGCCTCTCGAGCTAAGATTGTTGATTCAGTGGTCTTGCTGTCCAGAACGAATAAATGATGGTCTTTAGCCATTGCTATTAAAGTTGCGACAATTTTAGGATTTTCCGTACCTTTCGAGCCCATATGGTTACTGATCCCAACAGCATAAGGAATCTGCCTGAAACTTTCTTCGAGTCGGGTTCGTAGTTCCTGAGACGATAAATTGGTTGTAAGGGCACCGGGCCCAAGCCATTCCGGACGTCCTGTTTTTGCCTCAACAGGCATATGGATAATAATTTCATATCCCAGATTGTGAATTAATTCAGCTTCCTGTTTAGTGTAAAGTAAATTAGGCATGATTGCCGCAGTTAAAGGGATGCCTAGTTCCAACATTTGTTTTGTTCCGGGATTATCAATGCCGAAGTCATCAATAACGATTGCAATTTCCCGGCTGTCCGGTTGTGAGCTCATGGAGCTAATGACAGGTCCTGCAATACGAGCGAGTCCTAAGCCAGCCAATAACGTAATGATTAGGGCCGAAATCAACGAAATAGGACGGCGAATAATTAAGATTTTTTTGTGGTGATCCATTGTTACGCGTCACCTCATTTTTAATTCTTATTTGAGTATATTGAATGGGACAAAGAGTCAGACATAAGATTCTTAAAGAATGTATGGATTTTAATCACGAAGCAGCCTTGGTTCCAGAATTGATGGAACTGAGGCTGCTTATTAGTTTTCAGCAAATTTTCAGCTTATATTTAGAAGCAATTCAGCAATAGAGGTTATAGTAAACAGAAGAAAATAACCGAAATAAATTTACAAAGGAGTAAACATTGATGAGATTAAAGGAAAAACGCATAGATCCGGTTCTTATGGGTATTGCGTTGCTAGCGGCATTTTTAAATATATTTAACATTTGGAAAGACCAATATGCTAACGCCTATTATACTGCTGCAGTAACAAGTATGCTCCAAAGTTTTCACAATTTCTTTTTCGCTTCTTTTGATCCTGTGGGATTTGTTACGGTGGATAAGCCGCCCATTGCTTTTTGGATACAGACACTGTTTGCTTCCGTCTTCGGGGTCCATGGCTGGAGCGTGGTTTTACCCCAGGCGTTGGCTGGAGTTGGTTCCGTGATCTTAGTTTATGTCTTGGTTAAACCGAGTTTTGGCAGAAGGGCAGCTCGAATTACCGCCTTGGTTATGGCTTGTACTCCCATCGCAGCCGCAGTCAGCCGCTCAAATAATGTGGATAGTTTGTTAGTCTTTACGCTTTTAGCGGCGACTTGGTTGTTATTTACGGGAATCAGAAAGAGTAAAGCCCTACGGGTTATAGGAGCTTTTTCTCTCATTGGTGTCGCTTTCAATATCAAAATGCTGCAAGCTTATATGGTACTTCCGGCCTTCTATTTCTTCACTTGGTTGGCCTATAAAGTGGATTGGAAGAAGAAAATAAAAGTTTTGGCTGCTGCAACGGCAGTTATGCTCACTCTAACATTTTCCTGGGCTCTCATCGTCGACAGTATTCCGCAAGCAGATCGCCCGTATATCGGCAGCAGTCAGACAAACTCTGTTCTTGAGCTGGCTTTCGGTTATAACGGTGTTTCCCGCTTAACGGGTCAAGGCGGTCCGGGCGGAGGAGGCAGCAACTTGAAAATCTTTGGCGACGGACAAATGCGCAGCCAAGGGCAGCTGAACTCTATGCCAGAGGTTGAGGGAACAAGTTCTTCACAAGACAGTCACTGGGCAAGGCCGGATGGCGGTAACCCACCGGCTGGGATGGGAAATGGAGGGCCTGGAGGCAATAGGGGCGGGGGAGGTATGTTCAATACTGGTACCGCTGGGCCCCTCCGATTATTCCAAGCACAATTATCAGGACAAATAAGTTGGATGCTTCCCTTCGCTTTGTTATCAGCTTTTGGGTTATTAATAGGGATACGCAGGCGGAAGCCGCTGACGGACAAACAGAAGGAGAGTCTATTTTGGTTAGCTTGGTTACTGCCAATGATGGGTTTCTTCAGTATTGCGGGTTTTTTTCACCAATACTACCTTGTCATGCTGGCACCGGCCATTGCAGCTTTAACAGGAACGGGATGGGTTGAGTTATTGGGGTTCAGCCAAAATCGAGAAGGTTGGAAACGTTGGCTGCTGCCTGTCGGGATCCTTGGAACCACCGCCTTTCAACTCTATATTCTCGTACCTTATAGGGAATCCATTGGTTGGGGTTTACCAATCTCATTAGGAGTCCTAGGCAGCCTCTTGACGATCTACTTTGCTTTGCCATTGCGAAAAGGAGATAGCCAAGAGACACCCCTTCAGAGAAACAAAGTCTCTGCGTTCTTAGCCAAGACCGCTGCCTTTGGCGGGATACTGGTTTTACTGGCCGGTCCTCTTTATTGGGCTGCAACCCCTTTAATTTATGGAGATAACGCAATGATGCCGGCAGCCGGACCGCAGCAAACCTTTAGAATCGGCCAAGGGCAAAACTGGAATCAGGACCGATCCTTTAACCAAGATTCCAGTTCGACGGATCAACAAGCGCAGAATCAAAGACGAGATGGCGCTTCAGGTCAGGGCGCAGGCCCGATGCAGGGAAATGTTAATACTCAGCTCTTAGCTTATTTGGAAACGCACAACACCGGTGAAAAGTACCTCTTTGCTACAACGAATGCAGGGACCGCGGAAGCTTATATAATTCAAACGGGTAAAGCTGTAATGGCTATGGGGGGATTTTCCGGTTCGGATCCAATCCTTACCGTAGACAAACTGAAACAAATGGTCGCCAATAAAGAAGTGAAATATTTCTTGCTTTCAGGGGGCGGCCCTGGCAGAGGCAGTTCGGATATACAAACTTGGATTCAACAAAATGGTACAGAGATACCTCAGTCTGAATGGCAATCTAATGCAAGTTCAAGCGGCAATTCTGGCGGAGGCATGGGCATGAATGGAGCCGGAACGTTATATGAAGTTAACCCGTAAAAGGAGGTAAACTTATGAATACTAGTGACATTCGTTACTCTGTGGTTATTCCGGTGTATAACGAAGAAGCTGTTCTTGAGCAGACTTACCGGCGTTTAAAACAGGTGATGACCTCAACGGACGGACCCTACGAATTGATTTTTGTCAATGATGGCAGCAGCGATCGCTCAGCAGACTTGATTAAGAAATTTTGCGATGGAGACCGTTCGGTAAAACTCATTTCCTTCTCGCGCAATTTTGGCCATCAGGTTGCAATTACAGCGGGAATGGACTATGCAAACGGGTCGGCAGTTGTGGTAATCGATGCGGATCTCCAGGACCCGCCTGAACTTATATTAGACATGATCAGCAAATGGCAGGAAGGTTATGAGGTTGTTTATGCTAAGCGCAGGCAGCGTCGTGGTGAAACATTCTTCAAGAAACAAACGGCTCATTTATTCTATCGGCTTCTGCGGGCTTCTACGGATATCGACATCCCCATCGATACCGGTGATTTTCGCTTGATTGACCGCAAGGTATGTGATGTGCTGAAACAATGTCCGGAAAAAAATCGGTATGTTCGTGGTTTGGTAAGTTGGGTGGGTTTTAAGCAAACAGCTGTAGAATATGATAGAGATCCTAGGCTCGCTGGGGAAAGCAAATATCCTCTGAAAAAGATGATAAAATTATGCCTTGATGGTCTGACTTCCTTTTCCTTTAAACCGATTAAATTGGCCAGTTATGCAGGGGCTGTGTTGATCGCCCTAGGGTTTGTCTACTCGATTTTCTTAGCACTTTTCAATGTCCTAGGCTCGGCTGTTCTCGATGGCTGGACTATTTTGCTGGCTGTTGAGTTAATCTTGACAGGAGTTATGCTCATTATGATGGGAATCATGGGGGAATATATGGGACGTATTTATGATGAAACAAGAAACCGTCCTCTTTATATCGTAAGAGAATCTTATCGTCAGGAAGAGAAAGAACGGAACGTGATGAAGATTGGTTAAAATAACAAAACGCCAACTCGAATTTCTTAGGTTTTGTGCCGTTGGAGGAATAAATACCGGGATAGATTTTGGGGTATTTGCAGTTTTGTTTGCATGGGGAGTTCCTCTGCTTCCCGCCCATACATTTTCCTATAGCTGCGGGATTGTAAACAGCTTTTGGCTCAACAGAAGATGGACGTTTAAGAGCAAAGCGGGCGGGTTCTCTCCGGATGAATCAGGCACCGGCCGTTCCTTTAAGCAAATACTTCAGTTTCTGGCGCTGAATATCATGACCTTGGCTTTAACCTATGGCCTTTTAATATGGGTTCATAATAACTGGGGATGGCCTATGATCGCGAGCCGGCTATTCGCTGTTGGAGCAAGTTTAGCAATTAACTTTTTAGGCAGCCGTTTATGGGTTTTCAGGCAGCCTAGATTAAGTCCTTCGGTAATATGTCAAGACCCTAAGTGAGTCAAATTTTCGGTAAGTTAGTTATCCGTTGGCAAAAAAAGGCAATAGAAAGCCCTCTTATTCCTAAAATTGAATGGGAATAAGTTGCAAAAATGGGACTTCAATTCTCTTAGTTCGTGCCTAGTTTGCAATCCCCCTATTGCCATGTGGCATATAGATTTGGTTGCTGCGTAGCAGAGCATCAACCATACGGACGAGTTTGCGTGCAGTAAGCACGAGAGCACGGCGATGATGGTGAGTCTTACTTTCCGAGAATTTACGTTGGTAGAAGGCTTTGTACTCCGGCTCTTTTTGGCGTACTAGGTTAGCAGCCTGGATGATATAACTTCGCAAGTAGGTGTTGCCAGTTCGAGTTAAGGGCGTGTCATCGGCTGTAAAATCACCGGACTGGTGAGAACGCCAGGTTAGCCCAATAAACTTTGCTAAGGCTCCTTCATTCGGAAAACGGCGGATGTCTCCAATCTCAGCAATAATACCAGCTGAAAGCACAGGGCCAATACCGGGAATGGTAATGAGCGTATTAGGGAAATGCCTGATTTCAGCTTCGATCGCCTTATCGATTTTCTTTACCTGCTTCTCCAAAGCGTGGATGGTTTCGATGCTCGTGGCCAGGATAAGGTTAATTGGTTGCAATAGGCTTCCACGTAGTCGATGGGCCTTGCGAGCGGCTTCCTTCAACTCTCTGGCTTTGGATTCCGGATCCTCGAAATGACTTCTTCCTTTCTCCATGAGGAAATCAATCAGTTCATCAAGCGGTCGAGCCGCAACCTCTTCTGGAGAAAAAAACTCAAGTGTCAAGGATTCAGAAGTAGCGCTGAAAGTATTACTAAAAACCGTACCTTGGGCAAGAGTGCTAAACTTTAAGAACAAGTTCGTGAGGAAATAATTCTTCTCTCTGGAGATCATCTCGATCAGATGACAACGAAAGCGAGTGAGTCGCTGTAACGGTAAGTAGCGGAAATCGACCTGAGAGCCCTCCGGAAGCCGGCCGAAGCGTAAACGTTCGGCAATGACCCAGGCATCAATCCAGTCGTTCTTCGGAAGGTCCACATAAGCCTTTTTGAAATTAGCAACGACCTTGGGGTTAAAGGAATAAATTTGGGGTTGTAAAGGTGCTAAACAATGGTCTTCCGCTAAGAACATTTGTAACGGCCAACTGTATACGGAAGTGGCCTCTAAACCAATAACCAGCCGATCCTCATTTTCTTTATTACAGGCTTCAGAGAGATATCGGGCAACTTGCTCACAACCAGGCTGATCATTCAAAACCCTTAGCCTTTTAACAGGTTCATTACCACGCTCATCTAAGATTCGCACTTTAAAATCGTTGGAACTCACATCTATACCGACAAATAAACTCAAGTAAAATCACCTCTCTTTCCGAGTCGAAGAATTTGTAAGATTAACGTTGGGACCAGGCACCACAACAGGTCAACAACCTCGCCGAATCAGCACTTGTCTTAAAAAGACCTCGGATCCAGCCGATCTGCTACCATCGGAGGGGTTCCCTTTAAGCTGTGCAACCTTCGAGTTAAAAGTTCAAATTGTGGGCTGGCAGTCAGACTTAATAAGAGGTCATAGCCTCAAGGAGTGAAAGGCCTTACCAGAACGAACCTCACGGTATCATTTTGCCTGAAACCCCAACAAACTTAAATACTTTTTTGTTATCAAAGAACGACTTAAGGAATCATTACTCAGGTATTCCTTATCCTTATCCTGAGCCTGTGGACAGTGCCAGCCTATGGAAAAGCCCTTATGGGTCTGTCTTAAAAGAGCTTTCCCTCAGGCTTTGGACAAGTCGAATTTGAAGTGTGCTTTGGGGTTGACTTGTCCACACTGCCCACAGGCACGACGACTGCATGGGGTATGCGTTATTCTGCGCGCATCTTGTTGATGATGACCAACCAACCGAATTTCCAGTTTTCTTTGGTCATTTAAATACCCCACGTTCCATTAGTTTTTTGGACTCGTGGGGCAGGAACTAAATTAATTATACGAGGAGTGAATTGACATGAAGATAAAGAAGGCCATTATCCCGGCCGCCGGTTTAGGGACAAGATTTTTACCGGCAACAAAGGCTCAGCCTAAAGAGATGCTGCCGATTGTCGATAAACCGGCCATTCAATATATCGTTGAAGAAGCTGTTCAATCCGGTATTGAAAGCATTCTCATTGTAACCGGTCGTAATAAAAAGTCCATTGAAGACCATTTTGACAAGTCAGTAGAACTGGAACAAACCTTGAAAGATAAGGGGAAGACAGAGGTCCTCAGTGAGCTGCAACGGATTAACGAACTGGCTAATATCCATTATATTCGTCAGAAAGAACCGTTAGGATTAGGGCATGCCGTCCTCTGCGCCGAGCAATTTATTGGCAATGAGCCCTTTGCAGTTTTGTTGGGGGATGATATCATGGTTTCCCAGACACCAGGCCTGCAACAATTGATAGAGGTTTATGAGAGTTACAATACTACGGTAGTGGGTGTACAGCCGGTACCAACGGATGACGTTTGCAAATATGGAATTATCGCCCCAACAGCCTATAAAACTCAAACGTATCAGGTTAAAGACCTCATTGAAAAGCCGTCAGGTTTTCAGGCCCCTTCTAATCTGGCAATTATGGGCAGGTATATTTTAAAACCGTCAATCTTCCCGGTTCTTCACTCGTTGGACAGAGGAGCGGGAAATGAATATCAACTAACTGATGCCTTGCGCCAGGTTTGCAAAAACGAAGGTCTCTTAGCTTGGGAGTTGTTGGGGGAGCGATATGACATTGGTGATAAGTTTGGATATATAAAAGCAATTGTGGAAATGGGACTGCAGAGGGAAGAATTAGAACCACAGCTTATGGCATATTTGCTGCACATTATAAACAGAAAGCAGAGCCTAACGGAGACAAAGATAAGAGCATTGTGTTCGAGTTTTTAAAAACAAGAGAACTCGTTCTGCGAAAGCTGAACATCGGGGATTCAGATGGGAACTCTAGCCCACCTGAAGTTTTCAAAGGACCCACCCCCACTTACAAGAAGTGGGGGACTTAAAAACCGGATAAACCTTGAATTCGCGGCGAGATTTTATGAAAGGAGTTGATGGGGGTGAGGCTTAAAAGTAACCTATTTAGGATTGGGTCAATTTTGTTAATCGTGATGTCATTTGTAGTTTGTCTCTACGTTTTGATTAACCATAACTCGGGAAATACAGCCTCTCAGAGTATCAAGATACAAGAACAGTACTCAAAAAATCAACTACCAAATTCCTTTGGCCATCCGGATGAGCAGCAGTTCAATAACCAGTGGCAAACTTGGTCAGGGGGTTCGACAAACGGCCAAAATTCCAACAGGGATCAATATGTGACTAACGGTGGAGCCTCAAGACAGCAGATGCAACCCATGGGGAGAAAGGGCGGTAATTCTTCAAGTAGCTATGGACTACAAGTCTTGGCCTATACAATAACCTTCTTTTTAGCAATTCTGGCGATCTACGTACTAATAATACGAAAGAAGTTATGGGCGAAGTTTAAAATCCCGGAACATAACCGAAAGCTTCTGGTCATTACTCTGTTTGTCGTGGGTTTTTTGTTAAGAATTGCCCTGGGCTGTCTGATTCAAGGCTATACTTCAGACCTCATGCTATTTAAGTCCTGGGCATCTTCCGCGGCAAACAATCTGTCGCAATTTTATTTCGGCGGCAGTTCCAGTGACTATCCGCCTTTATATATTTATGTATTGTATATGGTTGGCAAAATTGGAAGTGTCCAAATGCTAACGCCGTATTTTACCTTGTTATTAAAAATACCTTCTATCGCAGCGGATATGGGAACAGCTTTACTGCTTTACAGATTGGCGCGAAAATACCTTTCCCCTGAATTAAGTATCGCGGCAGCAGCCTTCTATATCCTCAATCCCGCGGTATTTATCAATTCAACAATTTGGGGACAAGTTGATTCCTTCTTTACCTTGATCGTCGTTGCCGGAATAGTATTATTGGCGGAACGGAAAATTGTCTTTTCCTCGATGCTTTTTACAGCCGCCGTACTTATGAAGCCTCAAGGGATCATTTTTTTACCGGTTCTGTTTTTTGAATTAGTCAGGAGAAAAAGCATCAAGGTTTTCCTAAAAGTCCTCTTGGCGTCGATGGCAACGTCTCTAGTCATTATTCTTCCCTGCTCAAGCAACCTAAATTTTCTTTGGATAGTGAAGCTCTATATGAATACCTTGGGAGAATACCCATACGCTTCGGTAAATGCCTTTAATTTTTTTTATTTAGTGGGTGCTAACTATACAAAAGATGCATCAACCTTATTACTGGTTAGTTATCATACCTGGGGAATGGTATTCATCGTTCTCTCAACCTTAATATCGTGGCTGATGTATGCCCGGGGAAAAGGGAAAGGCATCGCTGCAGTTTCAGCGCTTATTTTAATATCCGGAGTGTTCATTTTTTCTGCAAGAATGCATGAACGCTATTTATTCCCGGCAGCAGCTCTAGCAACATTGGCTTCTATATATTTGAGGGATAGAAGGCTAATTCTGCTGGCGGTTGGGTTCAGCATGACGTCCTTTGCTAATACCTTCGCAATTTTATATCAAAACGTAACCGCAGGCAGTCAAGCGATTTCGGCCTATTTACCGAATGTGATCTCGGCGTTTAATATACTATTATTTCTTTGCTTGATAAAAGTAACTTACGATAATTCCTCCAAAAACGATCCGAGTTTATTCGTCTCTTGATCTGAGAGATTTTTCCGGTTTCGATTGTCCCTGCCTTTGTTGTTCTTACGAGAAGGTAGTGGTATAGTAAATTTAAGAAACCTGAAAGTGGGGAAATGCTTTCTATGAAGAAATTAACGTCTATGCTACTAATTGTGCTCTTTACATTTTCATCGGCACTTCCGGCATCAGCTACAACCAATGATTCGACCATTTCTCCAATCATTAATAGAATTGCAGGTCAAGATCGTTATGATACTTCAAGCGCAATCGCTGAACAAGGTTGGCCAAATGGTTCGCCAAACTGTATTTTGACGTATGGAGGCAGTTACACCGACAGCCTCGCTGCTGCCCCCCTAGCCAAAAAATACGATGCCCCGATCTTACTTACTGACAGCACTACACTGCCGGCTGCTACCCAAAAAGCATTAATTGATTTAAAAACGAAAAATGTCACAATTATTGGCGGCACAGGAGTAATTTCAGCTTCTATTGATTCTGAATTGCAATCCATGGGAATAACGACTAACAGAATCTATGGCAATGACAAATATGAGACTGCCATTGCAGTGGCAGAACAAGTCACGTCAACCCCTTCGATGTTGTTTGTTTGTCCTGCCGATGATTTCGCGGATGCACTGTCCATCTCTCCTATTGCAGCCATAAAGCAAGATCCCATCATCCTAGTTCCTCAAAATAATATTCCTGACTCAGTTCAAAACTATATATCCGCGAACAAGAGCATCGTTAAGACCTATGTTATAGGTACTTTAGATGAAATTGATAATAATACAGCGAGTCAGTTCCCTGATTCTGAAAGAATTTCAGGAAATGACAGATACAGCACAAATATTGCGGTCAACAATCAATTTGCTACCGCTTTCAGCGATAAAATTATCGCCATGGCTTCAGGTGAACAGTTTCCGGATGCCTTAAGCGGAAGTGTTTGGGCAGCTAAAATGGCTGCGCCCATTATTTTAATCAATGATTCTCCTGCGGATGTGACAAGAAGCTATTACCAAAACAGAATATCCAAAAGCTTAAACAGCAGCAGTAATGTATCCCCTTGTGTTTATGTATTTGGCGGAACCGCTGTTATCCCGGATAGCGTTGTAACTGGGTTAGGGCAAGGAAATGCCGGAGTAAGCCGTTTAAGTGTCGTGAATGTATCGACGACCATGGGAGTTGCTCCGGAGCTGCCGTCAACAGTGACTGCGACTATGTATGATGGAACTACAAAAACGGTCAATGTCACTTGGCCGTACATTGATTCAAGCAGATATCAATATATTGGAAGTTTTTGCGTCAGAGGTTCGATTGCTGAATCTACAACCGTTGAACCTATCGCAACGGTTTATGTTCAAGATAAAACTCCAGTTTCCACTTTGACAGTAGACCAAGTACAACAAGAAATTGTGGGAACTTGGAGGACTTCTGATATGAAGAACACACTAAAATTTGACAGTGATGGAACATTGGAAGTGACAGATGTAGAAACGGGATATACGAATAATTATAAAGCAAGTTATTCATTCCCTAATTCCACAATCATTAAAATATCAACTTCTAGCGGTACTGAAGAAGATAATTTTTTGTTAATGGGGAATTACTTGGAGATTTATAATATGGGTATTCCCAGAACTACGGGTGATAATATTATTGCCGGCGATGCCGCTTATTCGGGTTTTCTCAATCATCCCATTGGTTTCCCGCCTTCAACTGATCCGGTAAATTTTATATTTACAAAGATTGATTGACAAGGCGCGTTTCGACAAAAGCTGAACATCGGGGCTTCGGTGGGGGGAGTCTACCCCACCGAAGCAGAGAACGGGGACCACTCCCACTTATTGAAGCGGCAGTCTCACGATTGGATGAAAGTGGGCTGGATTTGTTTTTGAAAGAAGTTTTATGAAAATTAGTGCTTTTGGCACATATTTTTGTGCCAAAGGTCACTATTCAGTACCTGTTATTTAAATTATGATTAAAGGAAAAATTAGTTATTTGATAGGCACCATTTTTCACTAGTTCAACAAACGAGCCAAGCTTTAACAAGTATTTATTTTAATGATTGTTTGATCGATTGCATAGGAGGGCTGATAGAGTGGAAATATCGGAGCAGGATTTGCCCAGTTTGATTGAAGAAGGTTTACAACTTTTGCAGTCTGGCTGCAAAATCCAAGACTGTCGATGTATCTATTGGTTTCTGAAAGGTAAGTGTACGTTAGATCGTCTCGGCTTAGAAGGAGAATTGGTCGATAAATTTCGATTTAGTTTGGAACTTGAAGAAAGAGTAAAACTTTTGCAAACAGTATTCGATCAATAACTTCTTTGCAACTTGGTTTTATCAACTAATTTTTGGAACATATTAAGTAAACAGATACCCGGTACTTCCGTAAGGACACGTACCGGGTATCTGCTTTACAAAATCGTGAGACTCTCATTTCTATAAGTGGGAATGGTCCCCGTTTAGCCATCTGTGCCGTTTATACGGTAAACGAATGATGGGGTAAGTTAAGAATATCTTCGGGCTCCAAGATAATGTTCAGTGTAAAAGCTATCACTTAGACTGGTAATAGTTACACCTTTACGTGGGTTATCAGCATGAACAAAACGGCCGCCACCGATATAGATACCAACGTGAGATGCTCCATTAGAATAGGTCGAAAAGAAAACTAAATCACCCGGTTGTAGTTTATCTTTACTTACAGCATTGCCCGAAGAATACTGTGCATAGGAGGTTCGAGGAAGAGAAATGCCCGAGCCTGCATAAACATACTGGGTGAATCCAGAACAATCGAATCCATTGAGAGATGTTCCTCCAAAGATGTAGGGTCTGCCTACTAGGCTGACAGCATGATCAATGAGTACATTAAAGTCACTGCTTCCGCGGGATATGTGTGTGTCAACCGGAGATTCGTTTGGTGTAACTTGAGCTATTTGCACCGCCTGTACTGTTTGTGTAAGTTTGCTTGCTTCTTGATTGTTTGCAGTCTGAACTTGTTCTGTTTGTGCAGTTTTCAAACGTTCATTGGATGTTAAGGTTTTAAGATTGACTTCTGTGGTATTCAAAGGCAACTCTTGGTGTATAAACTGAGGGACTAAGGGTGACGTTGATTTAAGATTAAAGGCAATGGGCACAATTTGAGGATCGCCGGCTGAGACTTGAGACGTTGATGGCAGAAGGGTATTGCCACCTATCAAAAGCATTCCGGAAAGAATGACTCCCGATAGGCGTGATAGTCCTGGAGACAGTTTCATTAATTCTTCACCTTTCATAGCTTACGAGGTTAGTTGACGGATTCGGGCAGCAGGTATAGCCCTACGCATGGAAGCGATTCACCCCAATATCAGAAGTAAAATCCCCCGCTCTAGAGCAGACTCTAGATTCAGCTTTTTTTGTTGTTCAATTTGCATAAGTAAAAAATTCGACAAAATACCGTTATTTCCTGCTCAAACGGATGTGTAATATCTGGAAAACAAAAATGCCAAAATCCCATCATTTATATGATGGGTATTTTGGCATTTTTGCTTAAGATTAAAGAAAGATTAAGCCCTTATGTCAATAGTACTATTATTCAGCGAACTCCGTAAGCTTTGCTGAGGACTAATATTTTCTGCTTGCTGATTTGAAGTATTGTTTTGATTTTTTTTTGATTCAAGTTGTTTTAATTGAGCTTCCAGTAGTTCTATTTGAGTTTGTATTTGTTGCACTTTTATCTGTTTGGTTCGGGCATCATCTTTGCTTTGATTTTCAGATTTTAAATCTTGATCGAGCGTTTGTATTTGATTTTGGATTTTCTTAATTTGGGCATCGCTGACTGATGAAGAATAATCATTATTTAGTTCTGATAAAATTGCTGAAATGTTCATGATAATAACATCCTTTCGCAAGAACGATTTTGAAGCGAGAATCGATATAAACGACTACAGAAAATTAAACAGGTTGTAAAAGATACCCGGTGTTACGAATAGTTTTGATTAAGTGACTGCCTAACTTTTTGCGAAGATAATGAATGAACAAATCTACATTTGCTATGCTTGTTTCTGAGTTTAATCCCCAGACTTTAAAGTAAATAGTTTCTTTCGTAACGACATTACCATAGTTGCGCATTAACAATTCTAGAATGAGTGCTTCTTTGTTGCTTAATCGATATACTGTATTTCCGTTTCGAATTTCACGTCGTAACAAATCAAGGGTCAGGCCTTTGATAACAATGACCGAATCAACTAATTCTTTGTTCTTTCTTCGAGTCAAGGCACGAATCCGAGCCGCAAACTCTTCTTCTGAAAAGGGTCTGCTCAGGCAATCATCGGCCCCTGCATCCAAGGCATCGGCCCGTTCCTTCGGGGCATTGTTTGCCACTAGAATCAGAATAGGGGTATCTAGTTTATTGGCGCGAATTACTTCTAACATTGAAGGTTCTCCTTGAAGATTCACGGAAGTTGTTTCTTCGATAATAATGACATCGTAGATTTTGGTTAAAGCCATCTCAATTCCATTCTCAACATCTAAAGCTGTGTCGGAAGCATATCCGTTTACTTTGAGTATCTGAGACAGTCTTTGATCAAATTCGTTTCCATTATTGACGATTAAAATCCTTATCTAACTCACTCCTAAGGCTCATTGCATTTTCTAAGGCATAGGTCCGGTGCGTAAAGATTGCCGTTGTGCCTAGTAATCCGGTAATACTAATATAGAAATTGCATTTAATACTAAATTACTACTAAAAATTGAATCCTAGCTGAAGTGAAACTGAATATTAGCTGAAAGTTTGCTGAAAAACCCATTTTATCTTTTCTAAATCGAAAATCTTTAAAAAATGAATAATCTTCAAAGGATTTTCCAAGAAAAAAACACGATATAAACAATGAATCTAAAATGAAGGAGATGTTTAAATGAGCAGTATATCATCTATAACCAATTATTCTTATAATTCCTTTCTAACCTCTCAAAATAAAACATCATCAAAAATTAGTACTGATGGAGAATCCAGTAACTCACTTTTATCTCTATTAAATGCGGACACTGTTCAAAGCAATGGTGATGGGGATACCTTTGAGTTAAGTTCTTCTTCATCGGCAAGTAATAGTAATATTTCATACGATTTTAGCGGGGGGTCCTCAGACCCGATCAAGAATTTTCTTGATAAAGTAAAAAATGGGACAGTGACGGATAATGATATTGCTGCGATGCAAAGTCTATTAAATTCCAATACGACTCAGACAACTTCTACAGAGGACAACAGTTTATCATCAAATTCCACAGATCCAATAGGAAGTTTTCTAGAGAAAGTCAAAAACGGTACGGTTACCGCAGACGATCTTAAATCAATGAAAACGACCTTGAGTCAAATTCCTCAAGGTCCGCCACCGGGCAATAACAACAATTCTACAGACCCCATCGGAAGTTTTCTGGATAAAGTGAAAAATGGAACAGTCACAGCTGATGATATTTCTGCAATGCAAAGTTTATTAAATTCCAGTGATGACCAGACGATCTCAAGTGCAGACAGTGGTACTGTTTCAAGTGTGTCCAGCAGTTCCTCCTCAAGTACCACAGACCCAATCGGGAGTTTTTTAGATAAGGTTAAAAATGGCGCTGTTACTTCCAATGACCTGACATCTATGGAAACCTTTTTAAACCAATCCGACGATAACCAAAACAATGATTGAATGACTTCTTGAAATTCAGGTTGATTTATCGGGATTTTGTTAATGAGTACTCCCTGCTAAAGTTAGATGGGGATGTTGCAAAATGCATAAGCGTCCCCTATTAAAACGAAACCTTGCATAAATAGTGGTTAAAATCATCCACTTATATGCAGGGTTTTATTTATACTAGAAGAAAGTATAACCTTCGGTTAAATACTGCAAGAAGAACAAATTCGTGCGAAGACAGTGTCTTCGTCTTCTAGCATAAGTGCAACTTAGCTGCCGCTTTCGCCGGAGGCTTAGCGCCAGCTAAGTTTTCTTTATAAAAACGTATAAATACTCATTATGCAACGGTCCCATTTTTGCATGGTTAATTTTTCCTGAATTATTGGTATATTGCTTTGAAAGGGAAAAAAGGATTTAATGTCGAACATTTAAAATTAATTACGTCTTAATTCGGGCTACCCCCCCTAAAAGCTTTAGCCCCATCGTATAACCGTGTAGGAGGAAAAAAGCATGCCAGAATGGGAAGACCAATTGTCTTGGCAGCGTTTACAAGAGGATTCGAAAGCTCGCGAGGATTTTTTAGCTAAATCACAAATGTTTATCTGTCATGTGGCTAGTCAAGTGTGTTTTCGTTTTCTGGAATGGGGCAGGGATGAAGAATTATCTGAGGCTTTAATCGCTTTTAATGAAGCGATTGATTTGTTTAAAGCCGATAAAGGTGTACCGTTTCTAGCCTTTGCACGGATTTTAATTAAACGGCGACTGATTGATTATCATCGAAAACAACGTGTTCCTCTTTCTAATTCCCTAGATCAAGAGGATTATGGGCGAGACGTGGAAATCCATCTTAGTTTAGATGAATTTAAAGAAAACGAACAATCCCGTGAGAGAGCAGAAGAAATTCAACAGTTCAACAAAGCCTTAGCGACCGTTAAACTTACTTTTCAGGATTTAGTGGCAGTTTCCCCCAAACATCGGGATTCTCGTGAGACATTGCTTCGTGCCGCCAGAGAATTAGCCTTTGATAAAGAACTATGGTCTAACGTAGAACGTACCGGCAAAATTCCCATGCAAGCCTTAGCGCTGAAAACTCAAATTCACCCGAAGGTCTTAGAACGGGGTAGAAAGTATATCTTAGCTGTTGCTCTACTTATAGCTAATCAACATGATTATATTTATTTAAGGGAATACGTGCTCCCGCGAGAAAAGGGGTGAGAGTATGAGTAAATCAAAAGCTGTGGTGTTGGAAAAGTCCGGACTGCGTTACACAGTTCTGGGAAATGACGGGACCTTTCGCCACATTTATCGCAGAGGCAATTTGGGGATAGGCGAAGAAATTGAAATCCATACGGGGATAGTGAACTCTCATGGATTGCGCCTATGGGCAGGAATCGCAGCCGTATTTCTTTTGGTTTTTATGGCTTGTTTTGGGTGGAACCTATATCAAGCGCCAACTGCAGTTGCATTGCTCTCAGTGGATATTAACCCCAGTTTACAATTTACAATTGATGCCAAGGGCAATTTGTTGAAGCTCCAATCTCAAAATGATGATGCAAAGCGCATCCTGAGTCAGGTCAATCTTACAGGGCTGCCTATGGAACAAGCCATAGGTCAGATTATCACCCAGTCCTATAATCAAAAATTCCTTAATTCTCAGCAGCACTGGGTTGTGGTGGGATATTCTCCGATGTCAGATAAAACCTCTGCTCAAATGCCTAAAGAACTTAATGATCAGCAAATCGCCAATTGGATTACAGGAGCTGCTCAGAAAAATGGGTTTACACCTCAGATTGCAGTTTTTCCTTTGACTTCACAAGAGAGTGAGCTTGCTCAAAAAAAAGATTTGACTCTCGGTGAGTATGCTCTATGGCAGACTGCTCAAAATGCAGGTGTTGTGACGGGGGATCAGAATCTGAAGGACACTCAAGAACGAGTTCGGTTATTAGAAAACCCTCAAGTTCAAGCACAAATAAAGGCAGAAAAGCGAGGAATAGAATTAGGGTTACCTCTAACAACTGGAACAAAAAAACCTGATTCGGACTTGACGAATAAACCAACTATAGAGTCAAACGATAAATCAAAGTCTAACATGCAGCCTTCTTCGCCGGATAAGAATCAGAATAAACCAGGTATAGGCAAGGAGAAAGGGCAAATAAAGGATAATAAAGAGCAATCAGGGGATAACAATAAGGGGAATGAGCAGCATGATCTCCCAAAGACCAATAAGAGAACAGATCAGTCTGACAGGGGAACAAATCAAAGACCAGGGGACGACAGCCAAAAATCGGGTAAGCAAAAAGAGAGAGACGATTAGCATGTATACAGAGATAACTTGATTCGCAGACCCTTTCCGGCCTATCCAACACATGCATCTCATGTTAAACTATTAAATGAGAAAACCCTAAAAACATAAGGAGGTTATGTCATGATTGCTGAAGTAGATCAAAATGAGTGCATAGGATGCGAATCTTGTCCCGCGTTCTGTCCGGAGGTGTTTAGAATGGGAGCCGATGGCTTGGCAGAAGCTTATACTAATCCCGTGCCTAGCGAATGCGAAGAAGCTGCCAAAGAAGCTGCTGAAGGTTGTCCGGCTCATTGTATTTCTATTGAAGAATAAGCAAAGTATGTATTGAAGAGTAAATATCCCCGCCTTTACCGGCGAGGATATTTTAAGTATGAAATGGTTTAAGAGTTTTTCTCCTTGAAATTAAAATATTAGGCTTAGATCAATTGCTTAATCTAAGCTTAATTAAGATACCTGTAATGAATGTAATAGATATTTCAGTTTGCAAAATAATGGTTCCTTAAAGGTGTAAGAAAAACGAAATTGCTTATAATAGAAAGACTGGCTATCAAATATTGAATGAAGCAATATAATCAGGTAAAGGAGCAAAGAATATGGATAAATCGAAGCATCCAGTTGATCAAGTACTTCCGCCAGGACAGCTTTTCCTGTATGGTTTACAGCATGTCTTAGCTATGTATGCCGGTGCAGTAGCAGTTCCATTTATTATTGCCGGAGCTGCCCATTTTTCGAAAGAACAAATTGCTTTTCTCATTAATGCAGATTTATTTACCTGCGGAATCGCGACTCTTCTTCAGACTCTTGGACTATGGAAAATGGGGATCAGAATACCGGTTATCCAGGGGGTTACGTTTGCTGCTGTTACTCCAATGATTATGATCGTTCAGAACAGCGGGATGACTGCTATTTATGGATCTATTATTGTTGCCGGCCTTGTCACGTTTCTCTTAGCACCTTATTTTAGTAAGTTATTACGATTTTTCCCGCCTGTGGTCACGGGAAGCGTAATCACAGTCATTGGTCTCTCCTTGCTTCCTGTTGGTGTGCAATGGGCATGCGGCGGGGTGGGGGATAAAAACTATGCGTCTCCCACCTACCTTCTTGTTGCTTTCGTGGTACTAATCGCTATTCTCTTTATAACGAAATATTTTAAAGGGTTTATTGGAAATATTGCGGTCTTACTAGGATTGTTCATTGGTTTGATTGTAGCAATTCCCCTTGGTTTGGTTAATTTTTCAGGTGTTAGCAGCGCGCCCTGGATTGGATTAGATACACCTTTTCATTTTGGGTATCCAACCTTTCACATGGATGCAATTATTTCTATGATTTTGGTGATGTTAGTCGTTATGGTTGAGTCAACCGGCGATTTTCTTGCCATCGGAGAAATCATCGACAAACCTATTGGACCGGAAGATTTAACCCGTGGCTTACGTGCCGATGGTGCGGCGACGATGCTGGGAGGTATCCTCAACGCATTCCCTTATACGGCTTTTGCCCAAAACGTCGGTTTAGTGGGTTTAACAGGCGTGAAGAGTCGTTTCGTTGTAGCAACATCGGGAGTCATACTAGTCCTCATGGGTCTCCTTCCTAAATTGGCGACAATTATCGCCTCTGTTCCCAATGCTGTCCTCGGTGGTGCCGGTATTGCTATGTTCAGCATCGTGGCAGCAAGCGGCATGAAAACTCTCTCGAAGGTAGACTTCCAAAAGAATCGCTACAATATCTATATTGTTGCAATAAGTGTTGGAATCGGACTAATTCCTCTAGTTGAACCAAACTTCTTTAAGTATTTTCCCAATTGGAGTCAAACTATTGTTCACAGTAATATTACCCTTGGTTCACTGACGGCTATTATCCTCAACGCCTTCTTTAATGGGAGTAAAGGCGGAGATAATATCGAAAAGGAATTAGCTGCTAACTCTGGTATGGAAGTTTAAAGTTTGCAATTCTATTTTGAAAACAAGCTCGTTGGGAATTCGCCCATAAACGTATAGTTTAAACTAAGTCAACTCATTCAGCTAAAGCTGAACATTGGGGCTTTCATTGAACTATGAGTCCTACGTCGATAACTTCGGCGTAGGCTATTTTTTGCTTTCAGAAGCATAACCTTATACTGCTGTGAGCATTACTGATGATAAGTACAGAACTATATATTAGGAAATAAAATTAAATAATGCAAGCAATCACTTGCATTTGCACATAAAATACATTAAACTTAAGCAAGTAAGTACTTGCATTCAAAAGAGGTGGTCAAAATTCATGAAGAACCTTGAAAAAGCTATTGTCACTGATAATGCTTTAAGCATTAGGATTATTGAAGCTGCCAAAAAACTTTTTATGGAGCATGGCTTTAAAGGCACGACAACTAAAATGATCGCCGAAGAAGCAAAGGTCAATGAGGCAACCATATTTCGACATTTTAAAAATAAAGAGGGAGTATTTCTGGAACTATCCAAAGAATTAACCCGATATAGCAATTCAAAACTTGAAAGCGTCATGGAAAGTGAACTCCCCGTGGAAGATCTGCTTTATGAATTTGGATTGGGGTTATACAGGAGAATCGTTGAAAGCAAAGGACTTTTAATCGTCGCAATTATTGAATCAAAAAGAAGATCTGAATTAGTTACTAATGTAACAAATACGCTTAAATCTATTGTTGAAGTTCTCGAGAAAAAGCTAGAATCCTTATACATAGCAGGAAAGCTGGATAAGCATGACTTTTTTACGATTTCTTTAATGTATGTGGAATCTTTAATTGGTCTTTTCATTGTTCAGAACAGATTAGAAGGAGACCTTATCCCGGTAGAAATTCAGAGATTATGTCGAGGTGCATCCAAAGTTTTGGCAGCGGGTTTAATAAAACGGGATTGATAAATGAGAAGAATGTTTAGAACTTAACGGTATTTGGTTTATTACGAGATCTAAAAAATAAGATGCAAATAATTTAATTTCTTTGGATACAATGGGAGGAGTCGGGTATGAAAAAAAGAGCTTGGCTTATTTATGCTTTAATCTTCGTTGTTGTTATGCTCAGTGGATGCGGAGGAAACACAGATACAGTTAATTCGAATATTAAAACTTATCCAGTCAAAACATTACAAGTCAAAGAAGAAAGCTATCCCGTTTCTTTGGAGTATGAGGGAATTACCGGTGGGAGCGAAGTAAGAAAATTATCCTTTAAAAGTTCGGCTAAAATAGCAAAAATCTATGTAACCAAAGGCCAACATGTAAAAAAGGGCGATCCCTTGGTTGATCTCGATAAAACTGATTTAAATTTTGCTTTGGAAGCTGCCAAATCTCAAATGGATGCTGCTTCAGCTCAATATACGAAAGCCGTGAATGGAGCACAGTCTGAGGATATAAATAAGGCTGAGATCGCGGTCAAAAATGCCCAAGATAATTATAATTATTATCAGGATTTATATAACAAAAATGTTGCCTTATATAATAGTTCGGCGATTTCTCAACAGGCTTTAGACAGCTCGAAACTACAATTGGACAGCAGCGAAGCTGCCTTGAACAGTGCCCAGCAAAGCTTGGAGCAGCTACAAAATGGTACCAGAGCAGAGGACAAGGAAGCGCTGTTAGCCCAGTTAAATACGGCAACCGCCGATTATAAATCTAAAATGGACTTGGTTCAGGATGCTTCCTTAGTTGCTGATACGGATGGTTATGTGGTAGACGTTCTCTGCAAAGAAGGTGAATTACAGGCAGCCGGAAATCCCGTAGTTTTGATGAGAAGTGAAAATCAAGTCATTACTGTTGGATTGTCCGATAACGATGTAAAGAAAATCAAGGTTGGTACAAAAGCACAGGTTAAAATTGATAATACGACAGCAGATGGAGAGGTTATCAATATCGTGCAAATGGCGGATCAGCAATCCGGGACCTTCAGTGCAGAAATCAAGCTTTTAAATCCTATTGATAATGATCAGTTTTATATCGGTGAAAGTGTAAAAGTATACTTAGATGCCGGTGAAAAAGAATCCATTTTGATTCCCATCAGCAGCATATTAAATGATGGCGAAGATTACGTCTATGTAGTCGAGAATGGACGTGCAGTCCGAAAAAATATTACCCTGGGGGATGCTCACGAGGATAAGGTTTCCGTCGAAGGCTTGAAAGCTGGGGATAAACTTGTTATTGAAGGAATGAAGGAAATAAAAGCAGGTTATCGGGTTTCTGAAAAGTGAGGTGAAACGTAGTTATGGGATTGATTAAAGCAGCTATCGAGAACAAAAAAATTGTCTTATTTCTAGTCATATTAGTTATTATTGGAGGCTTTTATAGTTATTACATAGTCCCGAAACAAGAGAGCCCTGATGTATCCTCTCCGGCAGCTATGATTACGACTATTTATCCGGGAGCTTCTCCTGCAGATATTGAAACTCTTGTTACCAAGAAGATTGAAGACAAAGTGGAGGAAATAGATGGTTATGATTACGCAGAATCGTACTCTAAAAATAGTGCCTCAATCGTTATCGTTTATTTAAACAATGATGCCGATAAGGATAAAGCCTGGCGGGATTTAAGAGATAAAATTAATGATTTGAAACCACAACTTCCAGACGGATGTCAAGCAAGTACCATTAATACTAACCTCACTGAGACCGCCGGGATGATATTAAGTATCTCGGGAAAAAACTATTCTTATGAACAGCTAGGTAATTATGCGGACGATATAAAAAAATCTTTGAACAATGTTAATGGAATTTCGAGGTTTGATGTCGACGGTAAGCAAGATAAGCAAGTCAAGATTGATGTTGATTGGACGGAAATAAATAAATATGGTATTTCCTTAGTTGATTTGTGTAATGTACTTAAAGCTCAAAACATCAATATCCCTTCAGGATCTTTGAACCTAAAAACAGGGAAAATAAAGGTTGAAACACCAGGTACATTTACCTCACTGCAGGATATACAAAATACCATTGTCGGAGTTTCCAAGACGACAGGGGAAACTGTGAGGATTAAAGACATTGCTAAGGTCTATATGGATTATGATGATAATTCAGACCTTAAATTCACGGATAATGGGGAAAATGCAGTACTGCTTGCGGGTTATTTTCAAGACAACAAGAATATCGTACTCGTGGGCGATGATGTTAGAAAAGAATTAGACACTATAAAAAAACAGCTTCCCAGTGATTTGACGATTGATGAAGTTACTTTTCAACCTAAAGATGTCAGTGATTCTGTTTCCTTTTTCATGAAAAATCTCAGAGAAGGTATTATTCTTGTTATTATCACGGTGCTTATAGGCATGAGTCTTAGGAATGCCATGGTGGTATCCGCAGTGATTCCGATCTCAATCTCAATGTCTTTCTTGGCAATGTACGTGCTGGGGATTAAAGTTCAGCAAATGTCTACCACAGCTCTGATCATTGCCCTTGGGATTCTGGTTGACGATGCGATCGTTATCGGTGATGTTATTCAAGTAGGTATTGATCAAGGATTATCCGGAAATGAAGCAGCATTTCAGGGAATCAAGAGGCTGTTTGTTCCCGTATTCACGTCCACCTTGATTATCGTTGGTGCCTTCGCACCGCTTCTGACGATTCCCGGAGCTGTTGGGGAATTTATGAGAAGCTTACCTCAGGTTGTTATGATCTGTGTTACTTGTTCGTATCTTTCGGCCTTACTTGTAACTCCTGCCATGTCTTCTTTATTTTTTAGAAAAAGCAAAAACGTTGATAAAGAGAGCATTGTGCGCAAAATGTTCCGTAATCTCTTAAGCTATGGTCTTAAGCACAAGAAGACGATTGTTGCGGTAGCTCTGGGAGTTTTCATCGTGGCGATAGGTTTGCTGAAAACGTTGGGGATGCAGTTTTTTCCCTATGCAGACAAAAATATAATCTATATTGATGTAGCTAACGAGAAAATGGAGGATATTGACAGCACAACTAGTTTGGTAAAACAAATAGAAGCTATCCTAAAAACAGAGAAGGATGTAACGGGATATACATCAGCTATTGGGGGCGGAATGCCGAAATTTTATATAACGATGCCTACAGTCGCAGGTTCCAAGGATACTGCACAAATCATGGTAAGAATAGATCTTAATAAATCGAAACAGTTTAAAACAAGACAAGAATTGGCCGAGCATCTACAGAGTTTGTTGGACAGTAAAATTTCGGAAGGGACAGCTACGGTAAAACAGTTGGAACAAGCGCAGCCCATAGGAGCCCCCATACGCTTGAGACTTACCGGGGATGATTTAGATAAACTATATGCGGCTTCAGATAAAATTCAGCAACAATTATTGAACATACCCGGAACTTTAAATGTCAGAGATGATGCCGCTAAGAAATCTTATGAATATGAAGTAAACATTGATGATGCTAAAGCATCACAGCTTGGTTTGCTCAAATCAGATATTCTTCAGCAAATTAATATTGCTTTGAATGGGTATAGTAGTTCCGTCTATCGAAAAAATGGCAAGGAATATGATATCTTAGTAAAAACAAATGTTTCGTCTGTAAAGGATTTGGAAAATCTGCAAATTAAATCAAGCATTACTGATAATAAGGTACTCTTGGCTCAGGTAGCATCCGTAAAACTTACTCCTGAATTGGATCAAATAAAACACTACAAAAAAGAAAGAACGGTAACCGTCTACAGTGATGTAAAAACTGGGTACAATTCAGTGAATATCGAAAACGCTCTAAGTGAACAAATTAAGAAAATGGATTTAAATGGGGTGAATGTTCTCTACGATGGAGAAAAACATCAAATTCAAACGAACTTTACCAGTCTTGCGGTGGCTGGGGTGTTTACAGTTCTAATTATTTACGTTCTCTTATTTGTTCAATTCAAATCATTCGTCCAGCCTTTAATTATTATGTGCTCACTACCCTTATCCTTAATTGGTGTAGTTATAGGGCTGATGATCTTTAGAATGCCACTATCGTTAACAGCTGTCATGGGGATTATAAGTCTTATTGGGGTTGTTATCAGAAATGCAATCCTGCTGATTGAATATATTAACGGCGGGAGAGAAGAGGGATTATCTATTAATGAAGCTTGTCTGTATGCTGTTAGTCAAAGATTCAGACCTATTATTCTGAGCTCAACCGCAACGATCACAGGGCTTATTCCCTTAGCCCTATCAAATAGCGCTTTATTTGGCCCCATGTCGGTAACCATTATGTTTGGTCTTTTGACTGCCACGTTCCTTACCTTTATCGCCATACCGGTAATTTATTCCGTAGTTAATACGAAAATAGAACAGAGAGCAGTTCAGGGAAAAGGGATAAGTCTTTAAAAGTTCCCAAAGAATTAATTAATAAGGTGCCGTCTTATAGCATAATGAGACGGCACCTTTTGGATGTTCATCCTAGGCTTTTTTTGGTAAAATTATTTTAACGGAAAGACTATTTTATAAACTTGGTGAGGCAGTCATGAAAAAGAAACCAAAAGCAACTCGAAAACCAAGAACTCAGGCTTTATTCAATACCGGTACTCGTCCCCATAAATCGATCAAGGACTATACACGAAAAGTCAAACACAAAGAAGCAATTACTGATGGGGAAAAGTGATTAATACTGATATTATGGAGGTGCATGAAGCCAACCAGGACCTGATTGAATCTGTTAGGGCCATAGAGCGCAAACTAGATTCCAAATGAGCTGTTCGATGAGACTAAAACTATTAAAGATTAAAGACCAGTTACCCGTGCAATGCAAATTCAAATTATAGTAACTGTTGAAGCGGGTCTAATCTTATAAAATCTTTGACAAATTATTCATAACTCATTCATCAATAATCGCTAGATTAGGAGTATAGTTCATTGTGAATTCAAGAATTTTAAGGAGGAGTCAACATGCTTAGATTTGGACTTCTGGGCGGTGGTCTCATGGGTCTTGGGCTTCTCAGCGTGGCTATACATCTGATTATATGGGTTTTCTTAATTATGATGGTCGTAAGAATATTCCGGGGTCATAGTCATAGGCCTAACGTTGTTACAAGACAATCTGACTACGCCTTAGAAATTCTTCGGGAACGATTTGCCCAAGGCGAAATTGACGGTGAGGAATTTAACAGAAGGAAACATGATTTGTTGTCCTAAGTTAGTAAAAGCGTTGATGAGAAGATAAAATCATTCTCTTCAACGCCTTTTAGTACTATCAGAAAGTATAACCTTCGGTTAAATACTGCAAGAAGAATTAATTCGTGCGAAGACAGTGTTTTCGTCCTCTAGCATAAGTGCAACTTAGCTGTCGCCTTCTCCAGAGGCTTAGCGACAGCTAAGTTTTCTTTACTTTTAAGTGACTTGTGTAGATTAACTCTTAATTGGTAAAATTAGCTTAGAGAGGAGGCAAGGAAACCTCCTAAGTTTATGATCGGAGAGGTAATGATGGGAAATGTCGATATCTTTGAAATGATGGCTAATAGATATGATACTCCTGAAAGAATCCAAATTTCGAAGGCCACAGCAGATGCTATTCGCAAATATTTAGTTGACACTCATGATAAGAATGCTATTGATTTTGGGTGCGGAACTGGTCTTGTTGGAATGAACTTGTTAAATGATTTCAATTCTATGCTTTTTCTGGATCCCTCACAAAAGATGATCGAACAAATAAAACAAAAAATTGACGACTTTAATATCCGGAATGCAGACACATTATGCTTTGATTTCGAAAAGGAAAGCAGAACAAATTTACAGGCTGACTATATTTTTATGGCTCAGGTTCTCCTCCATATTAATGATGTTGAGTTAGTTTTATCAAGATTATACGATATTCTAAATGTAGGAGGGCATTTACTAATCGTAGATTTTAATAAAAATGATGAAATAGTCTCAGATAAGGTTCATAACGGATTTGATCAAAATAACCTTACTGAACTTATGACTAAAATAGGGTATAGAGAAATTCAATCTAAAACGTTTTATTTTGGAAGTAAACTATTCATGAATCATGACGCATCTTTGTTTATACTTGATTCTCGAAGATGAATTTGAAAACAAATCCTTAATAATAATACAATTATTTTTGCAAGCCAATCTAGTGCTAATTATTGTCCTCAAGCAATCATGCATTTATGTTCTTTCTCTATGAGTGAGATTGGAAAGAATATGTAAAATGTAGTTCCCATTGAACTAGAATCAAAACAGATCTTCGCCCGATGAGATTCCACAATTTTGTAACAGGTTGCCAAACCTAATCCAGTTCCGAAATCTTTCGTCGTAAAGAAAGGAGTTCCCAGCTTATTGTAATTTTCTTGTGGTATTCCACATCCTTCATCCTCAATTGCCAGTACTACCCTGCCTTCCTGTAAATTGCTTTCAATAGTAAGACAACCCCCATCCTTCATTGATTCAAGTCCATTTCGGGCAAGATTTAGAATCAGTTGTGTGATTTCTTTTGTATTCAGTTCTAGATTGGGAATCTCCCCTGGTATAAAGCGTATTTGTTTATTTTGGGTAAATGCATCAGCTTCTAATAGGGGATATAGACCACTGATGATATCGTTTAAGTTTTGAGACTGAAGTTGAGTCTTCTTCGTTTGTGCCAACGATAGAAACTCTGTAATAATCGAGTTTGCTCGATCAAGTTCCGAAATCATCAGGTCAAATGTTGTTTTTTGAGCTTCATACTCAGACTTAATCCCCAATAATTGAAGATAGCCACGAACGGTTGTCATAGGATTCCTGATTTCATGCCCTATTCCCGCAGCTAATTGGCCCACAAGATTAAGGCGATCAAGTCTAGCCATTTCCTCTTGAGCGATTTTTCGACTGGTAATCTCCCGAAAATAACAGCTCATACCGATATCGGCAGGGTAGGCACTTATCTCAAACCATTTATTACCTAACACTTCAGAAAGAATCTCAAAAGTCACCGATTTTTTTCCGTAAAGTACTTCTTGATAATGTGCTAGAGCTTTGTCGTCAATCTTAAATTCTTCCGTTATTATTTTGCCTAACAACTCATCACGAGATTTTCCAAAAGCGATTTCTCCAGCACGGTTAATGTAGGTCAATTTTGAGTCACTATCAACTGTAAGAAAGCAATCCGTCATACTTTCGAGGATTGAAAGCATTTCTTCTTGAGATTTAATTAAATTTTCACACGCCAATTTTCGCTCCGTGATGTCCTGATAATAAACAGATAATCCGTTTCCGGAGGGGTAGGTTTTGACTCGATACCAGGTATCATCCTGTAAAAAACTATGATATTCAAAGATTATGGGGGTGCACCCCTTGATCACCTTTAAGGAGTTTTGTTCTAATAATGTCCCTCGTGCTTGCGGAATTACCTGCCATATTACCTTACCTAAGAGCTCTTCGTGTGTCTTCTGAAATAGTCTAACTGCCGCGTTATTGACAAAGGTAAATCGCCATTGATGGTCTAACACATAGAAGGCATCAGGCATCTGATGAATAATATCTGCTATTAGTTGATTACTTCGAGACAGAGCAGATTCTAAAGATAAGTATTTAGTAAGTTGTTCAACTCGTTCTTTTTGCATCTGTTTCATTTCCGTTACGTCAATATACGCGAACAATATGCAATCTTGATCATCGATTTCAATTGTTTCCGCCGACAGAATTCCGGTACCAATTGATCCAAATTTCGTAACAAGAGTACATTCAATGTTTCGAATTGAGCCGTGTAATTCTATCGCTTCTAGGAATCGATTAAATTCATGTTCAGGGACCCCCAATTCAATGGGCGTTTTGCCAATGACCTCTTCTCGAGTAAACCCCCTTTCTTTTATGAAACGATCGTTAACATACAGATATTGATGATCAGACTTTCGAAGGATCGTCATCATATGGGGGCCAAGCTGAAACGCCTTGCTGAATCGTTCATTTGCACCTTTCAACTTTTCAGCTTGCTTTTTTCCATCAGTAACATCATTAACAACTGCTACATACGCATAGTCGCCACTAGGCATTTGAAAACCTGACAAGTCGGCCACAATGTGTCGATTATCTTCGGTTTTTAGTTTTCTATGGAGCTGTTTTGTCATATTCAGGCTTTCAATATCTGAGTCTTTTAATTCCAACAATTTGTTTATTTCTGCCGAAGAATTATTGAGCTTTTCTAAACTTTTACTGACCATCATTGGACCATTTGGATTATATATTAGGAGATTTATAGGGCTGTCATTGATAATTTTGTTTAGAATGGATCCCTTACTAAAGAAATCGCAAATCCTGAAATAGAAATTAAATATTATGGTGGTTGCCAGTGAATTAACCACCATAATAGGAACAGCAATTTCTCTGAGAATTGTTATCGAATTGTTATTCATCGGATGATTACACCAAATAATAAATAGTGAAGTAAAGGCCATGAAAATACCAAGAGGGATACCAAAGAGGGGCTTCTTTCTATTCAGACAATTCTTGACTCGCCAGCCTAAAATGCTTCCCAAACATGCAAAAACTATAATGCTGGCAATTCCGCCCATAGAACCGTTTCCACCAACTATATATCGGTATAGAGCGCCAAGGAAAGTTGCTATTACAGCACATAAAGGACCTCCAATAAACCCAGCCATAGTCATGGTAATATTACGAAAGTCAAAGAAATAGCCCGGAACAATAGTAATTTTTCCTTTGATTACAAAAGTCGTAACTAACCCGAAGAAAATACCTAAGACGTAAATGGAGTATTTTTTATGGAGAGAATGCTTGATCCATATTGCGAAACCACAGAAGAATAGGACATCAAGTGCATTGCTTACAAGGTCGTAGTACAAAGATTCTTCCCTCCCATTTTGCAAGTATAAACGTCAACAATATCAATTGTACAACCATAAGGAGTAAAATTTTGTCATATTTTTGTGTCGCATTATTGCAATGATTAGAAAAATAGCTCACATTTAATTGCTTTCATATTTCGCATATTGAAATATTGTAAAGCCTTCTTCAGAATTAATCTGTATTGAGTATTAATTTGTATTGAAGAGTCGATAGTTTGGCTTAAGCTCCAAAAGTCTCATTACGATCTGGATTAAAACGTGGAATAATAGCCCGTAATTTAACTTTTTAATTATTAATGGATAAGTTTGCATAGTTTAAGATTAATACTTATTGATTTTATTTTTTACAATTAATTTAATACCAATAAACTGAATCTTCAAAGCTTAGTAATTGAGACTTCTAAGCTTTTTCTTAATGGCTATAATATTTTATTAATAATCGCCATAGGAAATATATAGATTAGAATCATAAATGATCAGGTATAAATTGGAAATCATGAGGACTGAAATTTCTGAATATTTATTGACACGTCTCTATTTCCTTGTTATCTTAGTTTTACTAATTAAAGGGAGGAATGATATGTCAGATCAAAGCTTAAAAGCCCGCTGGGGGCAGCCATTAACCGGTATTCTGGCCACGGTCTCATTTTTACTTATCGCCCTCATAACTTGGTACATTTTTTCATCACCCCAAGGAATTTTTAAATTCTATGAACACCCTATGATTGAGTTTTTAGCTTGGATGATTTTAGTAGGTGCTTGGCAGCATATTGTCTTTGGAAATTGGCCATTTGAAAAGCTTCAACCTATCAAACGCGGAATTGTTATGACGTTGGTAAATGTTCTTGCGAGTTATGTCATTGTTTATGGGGTCTTTCAAAATTTCCTCGGCAAAATGATCCTGCCGCTTTGGAGTGTTGAAGCACTAGAATTGCGCGGTTTAGGTGAAGAAGCTGCTCGTGAATACGCGGGTGGGGCAATTGTTATGTTTGTTCTGATGGGTTTTGTTACCTACACGTTTTGGTCGATTTTATTCAAAAAGTGGCCGTGGGGAGGTAAACTCAGCCAGCCAGCGCTGGGATTAGCAGAGTGGAGTTTAACAACTGTCATTACTCTGCTGGCTTATGGAATGTTAATTTATCCCTTTTATGTCGCTGTAGTTTTTAAACAACCCCTAGCCGCTCAGGCACCATGGTGGGGATTCATTGATGGAATTCCACATCTCAATTATATTGTGGGAATCTGGGAGTGGATGGTTGTCTATCTCTTCATGACTGCCAATGTCTGGTCAGGAAAACCTTTTCATCTAATTAAAAAACAGCCCTGGAGCGGTCTGGTTGCTATTCTTTCCATTATTATTCTGGCTTACCTGACAGTTAAATTCCTGATGTTCGGAATGTCGGCCATCTGGGGAGCAGTCGATCCGAAATCAGCCGATGGTCCAAGCTCGCTTGCCTGGCGTTATTATCACACGGCATCCATTGCCGGATTTACTTTATTCCCATTTTTGATTTGGAACCATTATTTCGATAATTGGCCTCAAAAATGGGGAAGTGTTGTTGGATGGATTGTACGTACGGTCTGGGTCTATATTTTAGGTGCAATATCATACTTCGTCTATTATATGGTCTGCCAGCCTTTACTCGGTCTGAAGCCGGAACTATCCAATCATATTAACAAACCATTGGTCTGGTTATTCTGGGCCATTATTCCTCTTCTCTTCAATGATTGGTTTATGGGGAAATTCCCCTTCTACAGTTCTGGAGTTAATGCTTTAAAGGTAAGTACTTCACGAGTATCTAAAGGGAAGACCACGAAAATGTAAGTATCTAGATTGAGAGATTAGGAATTTCATTTTGGCTTCGAGAATAATTCAAGAAGAATAAATCCATTCCTATAATCGCCAGACCGCTTGATCTGGCGATTGTTTTCTCTTGTGGTCCGCTCAAGGTGGTAAATCAGACATAGAATGTACTGCCACAATCTATGAAGTGCAGAAGCGAAAACTTCGGCTCATAGGGAAGACGAACCTTGGGAGTTATTTGACAAAACATTCTCTAAATTATAATATAATTTGTATATCCTTGTATATATATGGTCATGTTTATAAACAAGTTAGAAAAAGTATCTTTTAAGAGCTAAAGACAAATTATTGTTAAATAAGCCTAAACAAAGGTTTGGCGGAGGAGAAAATGGAAGACTTCAGCAAAACAAGTGAAGCGTTATTAAGATTTGTAGAGCAGCTCGATGAAGAAAATGCTATAAAACTGGCAAATGAGGCTTTGCTTGAGGGAATTAATCCTATCTATTTGCTTGATGTGATGAATGAAGGGATGAGACGAGTAGGGAAACTTTATGATAGTAAAGATTATTATATCGCTGATTTGATCATGGCAGGGCTGATTTTTAGACAGGTATTAGAATTGGAAAAAATGACTGAGTTTTTCCATAGAACCTGTGATAAGAAAGTTGGGAAAGTCGTCATCGGGACAGTAAGTGGAGATATTCACGACATAGGAAAGGATATCTTTAGACACATGCTGGAAGCCTATGGATTCGTAGTGATTGATCTTGGGGTGGACGTATCGAGAGAGGTCTTTGTGAAAAATGTTGAGAAGCATAAACCGGATATTCTGGCCCTTAGCGGTGTATTAACAAGCACAGTTAAAGAAATGAGAGAAGTGGTAAATTCTTTGAAAGAATCTGGTCTTAGAGACAAGGTGAAAATAATTATAGGTGCTAACCATCTCACTCTAGATTCATTCAAATATATTGGTGCGGATAGCTATGCTACTGATGCTTCAGAAGGGGCGAAAGTGTGTAGGGAATGGATAGATGGTAAGGAGTAGAAGGTAATGGCTAATCCGGTTTATATTGAAATCGTTGAAGATATAAAGAAAAAAGTAACGAATGCGGTGTTAAAACCAGGCGATACAGTTCCGTCTGAAATGGCACTTTGTAAAGAATATGGTGTCAGTCGAATGACAGTAAGAAAAGGTTTAGCCATTCTGGCAAATGAGGGGTACATTTATTCCGTTCCAGGTAAAGGAAGTTACGTCCAAAAACCAGAAATTAATAAGTATACGTTAGACTTTGACGAAATGAATAATCCTATTAATAGTGTTGATAATGCAAGATTGTTAGAAGTAAGTATTATTATGCCGGACGATAAGTTAGCTGATGAGCTGCAAACAACCAGAAGTAAACATGTTATTATGATTCGCAGGCTGTTCTATACGGATGGAATCCCTGTGGCTTATGATGTTAAATATCTGCTTTATAGTAAAGGGATGCCCATCGTAGAAAAAGAGATTGAACAAGCGACATTTCAAGAAATGGTTTCCAATAGTACGTCTATTTTTGCCCTAAAGAAAAATATAAGTATTAGTGCTCAGATTCCTAACGAAGAGACGAAACGCTATCTGAATATTTACGATGAACTTGCCTTATTAGTTGTTGAACAAAAGCTATATAATCATGAAAATAAGCCGATTGGCGTAAGTGTTACTAGTTATCGCGGAGATTATATAAAATTACAAGGCCGCAGCGATTAATAAAGTTTTGAACGTTTTGGGGAAAATGGGGGCATTTTATGAACTATTACAAACTTCTTTTAAAACCTCAAGATGTACTGGTAGACGTGGCAGAAGGCAGAACCCTAAAAGAAGCCATGAATGATGCCGGGTTAGTGTTTGATTTCCCCTGTGGTGGCAGAGGGACGTGCGGAAAATGTCGTGTTAAGATTTCTAAGGGAGTTGGTACCCCGGTTGCCAAGGAACAAGAACTGATACCGTCGAAGGAATTAGACGCAGGTGTTCGCTTAGCTTGCATGACAGCTGTATATAACGATCTGACAGTGGAACTTCCGGATCAAACGAAACTTCAGCACCACATTCTCATAGACTCGGAAAAAAAGGATATGCAAGTTGATCCGCATCTTAAGAAAGTGTTTGTTGAAGTGGATAAGCCTTCACGTGAGACCCATAGCTCTGATTGGCGCCGGCTGAAGAAAAGTCTTGTTAAGCAAGGGTATATGGGCAGCGAATTAGAGTCTTCGGTTGCTATTTTGCGCCAGATGCCAGATTTGTTTAGAGCTGCCAATTACCGCATTACGGCTGTTATGTTCGAAAATGTTGTGGCCGGATTAGAAGCGCAGGATACATCGAAATCAATGCTCGGTATGGCTTTTGATATTGGAACAACAACCATTGTGGGGTATTTGCTCGATCTTTATTCAGGGGCAGAGTTATGTGTTGTTTCTACACTAAATCCACAGACAAGCTTTGGAGCAGATGTCATTTCCCGTCTCACTTTTGTGGGACATGAGGAAAAGGGTCTGATGAAACTGCAAGCTGCTGTGGTTGAAGCCATCAATAAATTAATCGCGGAGGCTGCAGAAAGGGCAGCGGTAACTAGAAGTCAGATTTATGGGATTTCTATTGCGGCGAATACTTGTATGCATCACCTTTTTTTGGGCATAAATCCTCAGAGTATTGCTGTTGCACCGTACGTACCTGCTGTTAGTGAACCTTTGGTCGTGGACGCTTTAGAACTAAAGATTGACATTAACCAGGCTGGAAAAGTTTTCGTGCTGCCAAATATCGCGGGTTTTGTAGGTGCCGATACGGTAGCAGTACTTTTGGCCACTGAGTTGGATAGAAGCGAGGATGTCAAGCTTGTCATAGATATTGGTACTAACGGAGAAATTGCGCTTGGCTCAAGAGGAAAAATAGTTGCCTGTTCTGCCGCCGCCGGTCCTGCCTTTGAGGGAGCGCAAATAAGCAGCGGGATGAGAGGTGCCGTGGGAGCAATTGACCATGTTTATTATCGAGATAAACTGGAATACACGGTTATTGGCGGGGGAAAACCTCTGGGAATTTGCGGCTCTGCCTTGCTGGATACAGTAGCCGGTCTAGTTGAACTTGGGATTATCAACAAAAGAGGGAAATTTATCGCCTACGAACAATTAAATGACCAAGCGGCTAAAAAATACAAGGAAAATCTTATACAACATGAGGGACAGGGAGCATTTTTGCTGGCTGATGCTGGTATAACCGGTCATGGCAGACCGATAATGATTACACAAAAAGATATACGGGAGCTGCAAATGGCTAAAGGTGCCATAGCAGCGGGTATCAGAATATTGATGAAAACTTGTGGTGTCGAAACAGAGGACATTAAAGAAGTTCTTTTAGCCGGAGCCTTTGGAAATTACCTTAATCCGCATAGTGCATGTGCCATAGGGTTGATCCCTGAGGATCTGGAAAGTAAAATTCAAATGATTGGCAATGCGGCGGGCACCGGTGCGAAATTAGCTTTGCTGTCATTGAGTCAATTTCGAAGAGCAGCTGATATCGCTGAGACAGTTGATTTTGTTGAATTGGGCAGTTATCCCAAGTTTAATAGTATTTTCGGTGAATGTACGTACTTTACCGTAAAATAAAGAGGAAAAGCTTCGGATAATGTTTAGGGGAGGTAACATTACTTTATGTTTGTTACCTCCCCTTTTGATCCTCCAATTGCAAATAGCTGGGAAATTATTCTCAAATTGTCTTTTATATTGGCTTTATGAAAGAAATATTAATTGACAATTGAGTCAATTTCATAATGTTTAATTGTTAAAGCTCAGACCTTCAGAATTTCGTTAGTAACATTTTTTGAAGATTTATGCTGCAGCTATACGTTTGAACTTGTTCAATCGGTCTACGGCTAATTTGCAGAGGGTATAGGTCAGGATAGAAAACTCGAAGTCGACTTTGGCTACGTTTCCTCGATGTCGAATGTTGTTTAACTGAAAGTACTCTTTGAGATAAGCATTAACACGTTCTACGGCTGTTCTCTGTTTATAGAGTTCAAAGTAGCGCCCACTTCCTCTGGCTGGAACGGTGTATTTTCTGGGGTCTGAGGAAACCTTAACCTTGAATACCTTTTGACACTGGTTGTTTTCTTTCAGAGGACACTCTTTGCACTCCTTGGGTTGAGTATATTTCAACGTGTCGTATCGGGAATCATAGCTATCATATCGGTAGGAATGACCTTCTTGACACTTAGGGCAAAAGTATTTGTCCTTGTCTTCGGGTAGTTGTTCATTGCGTGGATTGTAATCAATCAGGGCCCTTGACCCCATGGCTTTTGCTTGTTGGTAAATTGAGCTGTAATCGTAACCAGCATCCAAAAGCGAATAGGAAGGCTTCAGCTGGGGGTGAAGTTCATGAAGAGCCTTGAGTAGAGGAATCGCCATTTTGCCATCATTGACATTTCCCGAGGAAAGTAAGGACTTTAAAATGTATTGGCTTTTACAGTCCACGAGAAGATGACCTTTGAACCCGAACCAAAAGACGTTTTTGCCCTCGGAGTTTTTCTTAATTCCCCAGTGAGGATCTTGCGGGATTTGCTGTTCGATCGTCTTGAAATCAAGAGGAAGTTGAGCTTCAATTTTCTTCTCAAAGAGGGGTCGATTCTCTTCCAGTTCCTGTTGTTCTTTGAGCCATTTCTCCCGTTCCGATTTGGGTTTTCGTCCGCGTTTTTTGGAGGTTTGCTTGACTGGAACCTCTTCGTCTTTCTTTTTCTCAGGTTTACGGTCTCTCGCTTCAATATGAGTAGCATCGATGGCTATAACATCCCCATCGATGAAGCCTTCTTGAAACGCCTGAGAGACTAGTTCATTTTGAATTTTTTCCAAAGCAGAAGAACCCTTGATTTTTTGAATCATTCGAGTATAAGAGGACTCGCTAGGAACTGCATCAGCCATCGTAAAGCCGCAGTCGAAACGGAATTCCAAGCTGTTTTTTAATCGTTTTCGTAAATCTTTGATCGTAGGAATTCGTTCGATCACTCGAATGAATAAAGAATAGATCATGGCTGAATAGTTAAGCGTGGTTGGAGCTCCCAAAAATGCCCTTTTTGAAACCACTCTCAACAAAGGAGTAATATTCAGCGGTTCCAATAGAAGCGGATACGATTCTTTCGGTGACATTTCTAAGATTTCTTCCAAGGAAAATAGACGTTCTTGGCGAATACTAAACATTGGGAGTTCTCCTTTCAACCTCTCGGTGTTTGTTTGGTCACTTACACTTTCGAGATTTTGGGGAGGTACTCCTTTTTTTACGGGTAAAAAGCCCGCTTATATCAAGGGGTATGAATTATGAAACTAACTCAATTATAAATTAATTCACTTATCCAATTAGTGAAAATAATAGTTTGACATGATAATTGAATATTGATAATATTAAATCAGATAATACATGTATATACATGGATAGATATGATTTAGGAAGGGGGCATTTTGATGATTATCATTGGCGAAAAAATTAACGGAACTATACCGAGCGTTAAAAAAGCCATAGAGCAAAGAGATGCGGAGTTTATCCGCAGCCTCGCTGTAAAGCAGACAGAAGCAGGCGCGGATTATCTTGATGTATGTGCTAGTACTGCTCCGGACGTCGAAGCAGACACGTTATTATGGTTAATGGACATTGTCCAAGACACTGTGGATACGCCTTTATGTATTGACAGCCCAAATCCAAGAGTTATTGAGAAAGTCTTTCCGTATGCCAGGCGGCCAGGAGTTATTAACTCAGTATCAGAAGAAGGTGGGAAATGCGAAATCATTTACCCGCTCATTAGAGGAACAGAGTGGGAAGTTATTGCACTGACTTGTGACAATAGAGGCATACCAAGGGATGTCCAAACAAGAGTTGATATTACCAAAATCATGGTTGATAAGGCTTCGATGTATGACATCACCCCTGATCGAATTCACATCGATCCCCTGGTCATGGCTTTATCAGCCGATAATCAATCGCTCTTAAATTTCATTGAGACATTAAAAGAAGTTAAAATTCTGTATCCCACGATCAAAGTAACTTCTGGCTTAAGCAATATATCCTTTGGAATGCCTTTAAGAAAAGTGGTTAATCAACATTTCTTGACCTTGGCAATTGAGGCGGGTATGGATTCTGCTATCTTAGACCCCTGTAATCGGGATATGGTCACTACCATGTATATAACAAATGCCTTGCTTGGAAAGGATCGTTTATGCAGAAATTATTTAACAGCTTACCGAAAGAATAAAATTGGTCCTGTAAAAGTTGATGCAATTTAATAAGTATAAATGTGAATGTTAATGAGAACAGAAGGATATAAAGGTACGGGCAGATCATTGAATTTGAGGAGGATTGAACATGATCGATTTGCAATTGCTAACTCAAGCCGTGGGTGATCTTGATGAAAATACTATGTTAACTTTGATCAATGATTTTGTTTCCACAAACCCCAGTGGGGAAGATGCTCAGAAGATTGTTTTCGCTTGCCAGCAGGGTATGGCGATCGTGGGAGACTTGTTTGAAAAAAACGAATATTACGTTGGCGATTTGATATTTGCCGGAGAGTTATTGTCAAAAACGATTGATATATTGAAACCGGTCTTAAGCGAGGTCAGTACACAAAAAATAGGCTCGATAGTTATTGGCACGGTTCAGGGAGATTTACACGATATTGGCAAGAATATTTTTGGCAGTATGGCAGAGGCTGCAGGCTTTGATGTCTATGACTTGGGAATTGACGTTTCACCCGAAGCGTTTGTCGAGAAGGTCAAAGAAGTGAACCCTCAAATTGTCGGGATGAGCGGCGTTCTGACTCTCGCTATCGACTCAATGAGAAATACAATCAGTGCCTTAAAGCAAGGGGGTTTAAAAGATAGCGTCAAAATTATTATTGGCGGTAATCCAGTTAATGAAGACGCATGTAAGCAAATCGGTGCAGACGCTTTCACGACAAATGCCGCTGAAGGCCTAAAAATTTGTCAAGGGTGGGTGAATTAACATGTCTGACGCTGTTTCATTGACGAATGAACGAAATCAGATATTTCGTAATCTTTTCAGCGGTAAAATTCCTAAAAGAGTACCACTCAGCAATCCGGCTACTCAGGATTTTGCGATTGAATATGCCGGCTTGAATTTGGCTGAATGTCAATGGGACCTAACGAAATTGGGGCCAGTTTATGAGAAGTTCTGTCAGGATTTTAGAACGGACACATATCCCGGAGGTTCTATCAGAATTCCTTCTCATTATCAGCTTTTAGGGTCAAAACCTATTGTGATGAGTTCCAGCGGATTTATGCAGCATCCGGAAGTCGTAGGTTTGTTGGCCGAGGAATATGATCAATTTATTTCTTCACCCTATGACTGTATTATCGAAACGATTCTCCCTCGATTGTACACTGAGTTTAACGGAAAACCGGGCAAAGTAGCTATGGCTTTGGCTAAAGCAGTACGGGCCCAGTCTGATGACCTTGCTTTTCTAGGAACAATTAGAGCAAAAATGACTGCCCAATATGGCTACGCAACGATGGGGGTTGCTTTAACCGAAGCTCCCTTCGATTTTATGGCTGACTTTCTCAGAAGTTTTAAAGGGATTTCTGGTGATGTCAGGCGTTATCCGGATAAGGTTGCGGCAGCTTGTGAAGCAGTGTTGCCCTTGATGATAAAGAAAGGCACACTGCCGAATCCTTCGATGCTTGGTTATTCATTTATTCCTCTGCATATGGCGCCATATTTGCGGGATAAAGATTTTGCGTCGTTATATTGGCCAACCTTTAAAAAGTTAGTTGAAGCTCTGTCAAATATGGGACAAACTGTCTACTTGTTTGTGGAAAATGATTGGATGAGGTACCTCGATTATTTATATGAATTACCAGAGAATACAATCATGAGGTTTGAATACGGAGATCCAAGACTTGTTAAGGAGAAACTGGGCAAGAAACATATAATTTCCGGATTCTATCCCATAACCTTGCTGCAAACGGGGACTAAGGAGCAGTGCATTGACAAAGCGAAAGAATTATTGGACATTCTCGCTCCGGGTGGGGGGTATTGGTGGCAAGCCGATAAGAGCATCATTAATTTAGATGTCAATTCGCCGGTGGTTGAAAACTTGAAAGCTGTTTTAGAGTACGTATCTGAAAACGGGACTTATTAAAGTTTGAAGGAGAGGTTGAAATGAATTCAGAGTATTACGCAACTTGGGAAGAATATTTAGCTGTGCATCCGGAATTGGAAGGGAAACCGTCGGAGGCGATCGCAGCCAAAATTGAAAAATACGAGGACGTATTATTTACGTTCATTATGGATTTATTGCTGTAAGTGGATTTCATTATCCATGCTGTAATGATTGGGCAACGTTAGACCTCGCTAGGAATTAGTTTCTGTTGCTGCAAAAAGGAATTGTCGGGGTCGAGGTTGCCCTTTATTTTTCTCAAAAAGTATCCGAATATTCTTTAGATTAGTACCTGGTCAGTGTTAGAGACCCAGAGTTATGAATCTTTAGTTTAAAACTGGAGGTGAGAAGGATTTATTGATGCTAAAAATTTAAAGTTAGAAACTTAATTTAGGGAGGAGAATATTATGGAGACGCGTTTGAAGAAGTCGATTATTAATCTTTACGGTTTGCCATCCTTCGGATTTCAATTGTTTGTAAGTATGGAAGTATTTTATTTCGCGGCGTTTTTAACGGATTATGCCAAGCTGCCAATGGCCCTGGCCGGCAGCGTATTGATGATTACAAGTATCTTCGATATCTTATGGGTTCCTACTGCAGGAGTAATCTTGGAAAAGAGCAATATGAAATGGGGAAAATACCGTTCATGGCTGCTAGTGGGACCTCCTTTTGCCGCATTATTCTTTATTCTGCAATTTTCTAAGATCGGCTCTCCGACACTCAACGCTATTATTATTACTCTTGGATTTGTCATAAGTCATTTAATTTGGAACATTTACTACGGGGGACATATCGCCTTGAACTCCTCAATGACCACTGTCAGAGAAGAAAGAATTGCTATGGCATCAAACAGGGGGATGTTTAATTCGTTAGGGGCCATTAGCTTTTCCTTGATCGGTATGCCGATGATTTTGGCTTTAGGTAAAGGCAATCCTCCGATGGGATATACGCTTACCGTTGTATGTACCGGCGCCGTTATGATTATTTCTTATTATGTATTGTTCTTTATGACCAAAGACTACGCTTTCCATGGTACTGCAGTGTCAACAGGTAAATCTGAAGAGAAAATGTCCATCGGCGAGATGCTTAAACAGATCGTTGTCAATCCGCCACTCATTGGGCTAATGTTAGGTGAACTTGGAAGGTATTTAGGACGGTTTGTTATTTTCGGCCTGGCCTTCTATTATTTTAAATATGTCGTTAATAATTTAGCAGCGATTACGATTTTCATGACAGGACTCAACGTGGTAACCTTTTTTGGAGCAGCAATAACAAATCCCCTTGCCAAAAAGATTGGAGAACGAAATACTTATATTTTGTCGCTCTTAATATTTATCATCGGGTTGTTGGCAGTATGGGCACTGCCGATGAATTATATTTCCTTCATGGTAATAATGTTCATCGCCTATCTGGGATATGGGATGCCCGATGCTTTAGGTGTTGCGATGTATTCGGCGACGGTTGATTACGGTGAATGGAAAACAGGAAAGAACGCAAGAGGTTTTATCATGTCTTTAATCAGTTTCCCCATTAAGGCAGCTATCCTTGTGAGAAGTGTTATAATCACTGCTGTTCTTGCCGGAGCGGGATATGTAGCCAATATGAAGCCTACTCCGGTACTGGCAAATGGCATAAAGGACGGAATTGCGTTAGTTCCTGCAATTATCATGCTCATAGGGTTGTTATTTATCGTTCTCCTATATAAAATCACACCTGCGAAACTCGTACAATTACAGAAGGAAATTGCTGACAGAAATGCCTAGATTATTGGGTTTGACAAGATTATGAGGCTTCATTAAACTTGAAAGAGAGATGATGCGTCATCCCTCTCCTTAATTAATGCTGTCGTTATAAGTGCCAAATACATGAAAAAGTGGTGATGGTAATGGAAGAAAAACACCTTCAACAATTTATAGAGTTAATGCCAATCTTAAATGAGGTTATGCAGGATGATATCACCATAATTGTATTTGATCTTCGAAAAGAAATTATCGCCGCTTATGCACCGGGTGAACTTAAAATGCCCTCAAAAGTTGGGGACCCAATTAAAAATATGGAAACTTATAATTTTGTTAAGAAAAGTAAAAAGCAATTACCGTCGGTGGTTCCCAAAAGATTTTTTGGAATTCCTGCCAAAGGTCTTCTCACCCCAGTCTTTGACGACAAAGGAGAAGTTGTTGCCATTGTATCTGTTTCTAAGAGTATAGAAAAAGAGACAAGAATTGAAGAAAGTACTACAAAGCTCTTTTCTTCTATGGAACAATTAAACGCAAGTATAGAGGAGGTTGCTTCGAGTTCCCAGCAATTATCAACTTTTATTAAAGAAATTGATGAGTTTAGCTTGGAAACAGAAAACAAAATTAAGGCCATTGACAGTATCATTGAGGATATAAAAAATATATCTAAACAGTCTAATCTCCTTGCCTTAAACGCGTCAATAGAGGCAGCAAGAGCGGGTGAGGCCGGGAGAGGATTTAGTGTCGTTGCAACAGAAATGGGCAAATTCTCGGGCCTTAGCAAGGAATCGACTGAAAAGGTTGCCAGGTCCCTTTTGGATATAAAGGGGGCCATTGAATTAATCAGCGGAAGGATTAATAAAACATACCTTTCGTCGGAAAACCAAGCTGCTGCTACTGAGGAGATTGCTGCTCTGACAGATGAAATTATATCAATTGCGAAGCAGTTATCGGTGATTGCAAAGGTTCATACAGTTGAAGAAATCATGAATAATAAATGAAATATAACGTCACATGTTTCTTTTAGGGGCCGTGAGAAACTAAAGTTTCTAAACGGTCCCTGCTACCTTTTGTAAGAATCTAAATATATTTCATACTTTTGCTCGGTTTATTGGATATAAAACAATCAAAAGAAAAAGATATAATAATGAAATGAGTCAACGTTGTAAAGACAATAAATGATTTAGGCTTTAGGGTTATTCTAATATAGATATTTATTGTTTTATAATTTGTTATTTAAGTGTTAGCATGTGAATTTGGTCATTGTATAAGAATTTAAGAAATTTAAGTTTAAGAAATTTAAGAAATTTAATTATAATAGTTCGGTTTCTTGCCCTTGACAATGTAAAACACCAATGTTAAAATAACATTCTGGTCGTAAAAAGAGGTCTCTGGTCGCACTCGGACATCCTAATAGTCTCCATTGGAGAGCATAGCACTTATTTGTCCTTCGCGACACCCAGACCCGTCGAATATTTTGTCATCCGTGACATATTCGACACTAGGCACATCCTGTGTCGTCGTCCATGGTCTTTGGTCTTTGAAAACTAAACAACAAGGACAGCCAATGAGAGAAACTCGCAAGAGTTTCAAAAGAATCATGAAATCATGAGCAAGAAATCATCTTCTTACGAAGAAGTTGAATAACTTTTTTGGAGAGTTTGATCCTGGCTCAGGACGAACGCTGGCGGCGTGCCTAACACATGCAAGTCGAACGGTCTAATGCTTAACACTGAGTGTTCAGTGACGTTGGGACAGCGAGAGCGCGAAGTATGAGCGCTCCACGCATCAAAAAGTACCAACACAATCGGAGAGCTGAACGTTGAGTGTTAAGTATTAGATAGTGGCGGACGGGTGAGTAACGCGTGGGTAACCTGCCCATAAAACCGGGACAACTCTTGGAAACGAGGGCTAATACCGGATACGCTTAAGAAGCGGCATCGCTTTTTAAGGAAAGATGGCCTCTGAAAATGCTATCGCTTATGGATGGACCCGCGTCTGATTAGCTGGTTGGTGGGGTAAAGGCCTACCAAGGCGACGATCAGTAGCCGGCCTGAGAGGGTGAACGGCCACACTGGGACTGAGACACGGCCCAGACTCCTACGGGAGGCAGCAGTGGGGAATCTTCCGCAATGGACGAAAGTCTGACGGAGCAACGCCGCGTGTATGATGAAGGTCTTCGGATTGTAAAGTACTGTCTTTAGGGAAGAACGGTCTCTTCAGGAATATGGAGGAGACATGACGGTACCTAAGGAGGAAGCCCCGGCTAACTACGTGCCAGCAGCCGCGGTAATACGTAGGGGGCGAGCGTTGTCCGGAATTATTGGGCGTAAAGGGCGCGTAGGCGGGTATTTAAGTCCGGTGTGAAAGATCAGGGCTCAACCCTGAGAGTGCATCGGAAACTGGGTATCTTGAGGACAGGAGAGGAAAGTGGAATTCCACGTGTAGCGGTGAAATGCGTAGATATGTGGAGGAACACCAGTGGCGAAGGCGACTTTCTGGACTGTAACTGACGCTGAGGCGCGAAAGCGTGGGGAGCAAACAGGATTAGATACCCTGGTAGTCCACGCCGTAAACGATGAGTGCTAGGTGTAGGGGGTATCGACCCCTCCTGTGCCGGAGTTAACACAATAAGCACTCCGCCTGGGGAGTACGGCCGCAAGGTTGAAACTCAAAGGAATTGACGGGGGCCCGCACAAGCGGTGGAGCATGTGGTTTAATTCGACGCAACGCGAAGAACCTTACCAGGGCTTGACATCCTCTGAACTCTCTAGAAATAGGGAGGTGCCCTTCGGGGAGCAGAGAGACAGGTGGTGCATGGTTGTCGTCAGCTCGTGTCGTGAGATGTTGGGTTAAGTCCCGCAACGAGCGCAACCCCTGTATTTAGTTGCTAACACGTCAAGGTGAGCACTCTAGATAGACTGCCGGTGACAAACCGGAGGAAGGTGGGGATGACGTCAAATCATCATGCCCCTTATGTCCTGGGCTACACACGTGCTACAATGGCCGGTACAGACGGAAGCGAAGCCGCGAGGTGAAGCCAATCCGAGAAAGCCGGTCTCAGTTCGGATTGCAGGCTGCAACTCGCCTGCATGAAGTCGGAATCGCTAGTAATCGCAGGTCAGCATACTGCGGTGAATACGTTCCCGGGCCTTGTACACACCGCCCGTCACACCACGAAAGTCTGCAACACCCGAAGCCGGTGAGGTAACCCGCAAGGGAGCTAGCCGTCGAAGGTGGGGCCGATAATTGGGGTGAAGTCGTAACAAGGTAGCCGTATCGGAAGGTGCGGCTGGATCACCTCCTTTCTAAGGAGAACGGTTTAGAGCTTAGGCTTTAAACGAACATCCTATGGGTCGATGCTCTTATGAAGAAAACGAAGGTTAAACTTAAGTTTTTGATAAGAGATGAAGAGAGTCTAAAGACTCGAGCCGAGGGATCGGCAACTCATTGGCAAAGCTGTTGTTTAGTTTTGAGAGACCCGAAGCGGTAACTCAATTTTAAGTTCCATCCCTGCCCACAACCTTCAAGTGGCCCCGTGGTGTAGTGGTTAACATGCCTGCCTGTCACGCAGGAGATCGTCGGTTCAAGTCCGATCGGGGTCGCCATTTGCTGGAGGGGTGTCCGAGTGGTTTAAGGAGCTGGTCTTGAAAACCAGTGACTCCGCAAGGGGCCGTGGGTTCGAATCCCACCCCCTCCGCCATGTTATGCCATTGTAGCTCAGTCGGTAGAGCGTATCCTTGGTAAGGATAAGGTCACCGGTTCAATCCCGGTCAATGGCTCCATTCTGCAGGCGTGGCGTAATTGGCAGACGCGCACGTGTGGGTAACAAATAGTCCAAACTCTGGAGAAGTACTCAAGTGGCTGAAGAGGACGGTTTGCTAAACCGTTAGGGTGGGTAACTGCCGCGAGGGTTCAAATCCCTCCTTCTCCGCCAGATATATTCCTCGATAGCTCAATGGTGGAGCAACCGGCTGTTAACCGGTAGGTTGTAGGTTCGAGTCCTACTCGGGGAGCCATGCGGGTGTAGCTCAATGGTAGAGCACTAGCCTTCCAAGCTAGCTACGTGAGTTCGATTCTCATCACCCGCTCCACTATACTTTAGGGCGGCATAGCCAAGTGGTAAGGCAGAGGCCTGCAGAGCCTTTATCCCCTCGTTCGAATCAGGGTGCCGCCTCCAACTTGCCGATGTGGCGGAACTGGCAGACGCACGGGACTTAAAATCCCGCGGGTTAATAGCCCGTACCGGTTCGATTCCGGTCATCGGCACCATCGTCTAAATCAATCTATCTTCACTTTATAAGTGATTCCACGGGGAAAATTTAACTGAATAACTGAAACGCTGCGTCCTGAAAGCGATACAAATTTGTTAGAATGTGTATCGCTTTCAGGACGTTTTTTTATACTGTCAGATCTCCATGTTCGCCGAGCGGCACCACCGATTAACTGATAAATATATTTTCCAGGCAGGCATATAACCTTAGGTTGTAGACTTCAAGAAGGGCTAAGACGTGCGAAGACAGTATCTTCGTCCTCTAGCATAAGTGCAATAGGCAGCAGTATGTTATGACGATAAACGGAGGAGATTAGCGCAAAACTGCAACTCAGTACGTATACTTCTGCAGTGCGGATATTGTGCAGCTCCTAATTGGTATAAATCTTGCAATTGAGAATATTAAGATTATTGATAATAATCAAGGCAATGCTCTAAAGAAAGGAGGTATCTGGATGGCTGGATTAATACTAGTCTATACCGGAAACGGCAAGGGCAAGACGACTGCCGCTCTCGGCTTAAGTTTAAGGGCTTTAGGCCATAATCAAAGGGTTGGATTTCTACAGTTTATGAAGGGGAGCAAGAATTACGGTGAAATAAAAATAACTCCTGTGCTCCCGAAATTAACACTCGTTCAAGCGGGGCGGGAATCCTTTGTTTCCTATGAAAATCCTGACCCCATAGATATTACGATGGCTCAAGAAGGATTGGCTTTAGCCAGACAATGGTTGGAAGAAGATAATTATGATCTTATAGTACTGGATGAAATTCTTGTCGCAGTAGCCTTTAAATTAATATCTGTTAATCAGGTCTTGGAATTAGTTCATAAGAAACCGCCTCACCTTGATTTGGTTTTAACCGGACGGTATGCAGCAGCTGAGATAATAGAAATTGCCGATACAGTCACCGAAATGACAGAAATAAAGCATGCATATAACCAAGGTGTTGAGGCAAAGGCGGGGATGGAGTTTTGAATAGAGAAGCACTTGATCAATGGATTGCTCGTCTTTTGGCAAAAGATCGTCGGGCAGCCGCCAAAATTATTTCTTGGGTTGAAGACGGTTTAGACCGAGAGTATATTATGTCTTCAATTTTAAAAACCATTAAAAATAACTTAGTGGTGGGGATAACAGGGCCTCCAGGGGCAGGAAAAAGCTCCTTGGTTGAAGCGTTGACAATACTTTACCGGGCTAAAAATGAAAGAGTTGGGATTGTGGCAGTAGATCCCAGCAGCCCGTATTCAGGAGGAGCGATATTAGGAGACCGTATTCGCATGCAGGCTCATGGTACGGATAGGGATGTTTTTATCCGCAGTTTGGGCACGCGAGGACATCTTGGGGGTGTTACACGTTCCACGTTAGATATCTTGCACATTTTAGAATGTGCCGGGTATGAGCGTCTGCTTTTGGAAACGGTGGGTGTTGGTCAGTCGGAACTTGAAATTATGCAAATGTCAGACACGGTGGTGGTTGTGCTTAATCCTGGAACAGGAGACGGAATCCAAGCTATTAAAGCGGGAATCATGGAAGTAGCAGATATTTTTGTCATTAATAAAGCGGATTTGCCGGGGTCTGATCGGATGAAAAATGATATTGAAATGATGTTAAATTTGAGTTGCGATGGGAAGAGTTGGCGCCCTCCGGTTGTCATGACAAGTGTTGTTAATAATACAGGGCTGGAAACATTATTAGCAAAGATTGAAGATCATCAAACTTATTTACTCGAATCGGGACAAAGGATTGAGCGCCATAAAGAGCGCTTACGCCTTGAGGTCTGGCGTCAGTGGGAAGATAAAACTCTGGCAGTCTTTAACATGGCTTGGGAAGCTGCAAAAGGGAAGTTAATGGATTGTGATTATGAAAATCCTTATGAATTGACTCACAATCTTTGGAAAGAGTGTTTTAAGGAGGATAAAGGAGATGAAGGATAATTTCCTGCGTTGGAAAGCAACCTACGATGCTCAGAAGGAGCGAAACTATTCGTTTATGACTGTTTCAAGTGTTCCTATTGATCCGCTCTATGCTCCCGGGCATATGGCAGAGATCAATTACGAGGAAGACTTGGGAAATCCCGGAGTATACCCTTATACTCGAGGTGTCCGTCCCAATATGTATCGCGGCCGGCTATGGACCATGCGACAGTTTGCAGGTTTTGCTACAGCGAAAGAATCTAATGAACGGTATAAGTTTTTGCTCGAACAGGGTCAAACAGGGTTGAGTGTTGCTTTTGATATGCCCACCATCATGGGATATGATTCGGATCACCCCCGTGCGTTCGGGGAGGTTGGCCGGGTGGGTGTGGCAATCGACTCGCTGGCTGACATGGAAATATTGTTTAAGGATATCCCCCTTGATAAAGTCAGTACCTCTATGACTATCAATGCCCCGGCGTCTATTGTTTGGTCCATGTATATTGTCGCTGCCGAAAAGCAGGGCGTTCCCGCTCATAAGCTAACCGGAACTATCCAGAATGATATTCTTAAAGAATACATAGCCCAAAAGTCATGGATCTTTCCTCCCGAACCGTCTTTGCGCCTTATCACCGATATCTTTGGTTTTGCTAAAGAACATGTTCCTAAGTGGAATACTATCAGTATCAGCGGCTATCACATACGAGAAGCAGGAGCAACCGCGCTCCAGGAGCTTGCTTTTACCCTAGCCGATGGATTTGCTTATGTTGAAGCAGGTATCAAGGCCGGTTTGGATGTTGACGATTTTGCGCCTCGGTTATCGTTCTTCTTCAATTCTCATACGGATTTTTTTGAAGAAATCGCCAAATATCGAGCCGCTCGTCGGATTTGGGCGCGTCATATGAAGGAGAAGTATGGCGCCAAAAAAGAAGAAAGCTTATTATTGCGTTTCCATACCCAAACGGCCGGTTGTTCTCTGACCGGACAACAACCTGAGAATAATATCGTGAGAACTGCCTATCAGGCAATGGCGGCAGTCATGGGTGGAACCCAATCTTTGCATACCAATTCCATGGATGAGGTCTTAGCATTACCGACTCAAAAATCCGTCCAAATTGCTCTCAGAACCCAGCAAATCCTCGCTTATGAAACAGGTGTAGTGAATACCATTGATCCTTTAGCCGGTTCATATTTTGTAGAAACCCTGACAAATCAGATGGAGGAGGGAGCAGAGGAATACTTCCGGAAAATTGATGAATTGGGCGGGGTACTGGAAGCCATTCGGAAGAACTTCTTCCAGCAGGAAATTGCTGATGCGGCCTACCGCTATCAACAAGAGATAGAAAGCAAAGACCGAATTATTGTCGGTGTTAATGAATTTATCAATGAAGGGAAAGCAGAAATCGATTTACTGAAAATTGATCCGGAGGTTGAAAGGGCTCAAGTACGCGGGCTTCAGGCGCTGAAACAAAGCCGTGATAATCTCCGAGTCCAAACCACCTTAGAAGGCTTAAAGCAAGCAGCTCTGGAAACAGACAATTTAGTGCCTAAAATCCTTGATGCCGTGCGGGCTTATGCCACAGAAGGGGAAATGATCGCTGTTCTTAAAGACGTCTTCGGAGAGTATCGCGAACAAGCTGTATTTTAGATCATAGGGGGAGGGAAGAAGCGATGAAGACAAGTCGCATTCGTGTTCTAGTTGCCAAGCCAGGTTTAGACGGACATGACCGTGGGGCGAAAGTAATTGCCCGGGCATTACGTGATGCAGGAATGGAAGTTATCTATTCAGGATTGCATCAGACACCGGAGCAGATCGTGGAAGCTGCAATTCAAGAAGATGTTGATATCATTGGTATCAGTGTTTTATCTGGAGCGCACATGACAATTTTCCCAAGAATAAAAGAATTACTCAAAGAGCAAAACGCGGATGATATATTATTAATGGGTGGAGGAACGCTTCCTGAGGAGGACATTGATTCACTTTTGGAGGGAGGACACGCAGAGGCCTTGTTTACGCCGGGCACAACTACGGCAGAGATAGTAGGTTGGATCGAAAAGAGACTAGAGGTTTTATGATACGAGGAGTTCAATTCAGGAAAAAGGGGTTGATTACGTGGCGTTGTTAAACTCTAAGGACGATCTTACTCGAGAACAAGCCATAGCATTATTAGAAGACTTCGCAAAACGATGGATAGCTCATGACGGACTTTGGTTTCAAGCTATCGAAAAAGTGCGGGGTCTTGATGAAGCAGTTGAACAGGATATTGAGGCTTGGCGGAAATTTACCGTTCTAGAAGCTAAACGCATCATGTCTTTTTTGGATCTGCCGAAAAACGGAGGATTAGACGCTTTAGAAAGAGCCTTAAAGTTTCGCCTTTACGCTTTTCTAAATATTCAAGAGTGTACTCGACCGGATGACCACACCTTAATATTTAAGATGCTCGACTGTCGTGTCCAATCGGCGAGAAAAAGGAAGAACCTTCCTGATCATCCCTGTAAACCTGTAGGAGAAGTTGAATATTCTCTATTTGCCTCGACCATTGATTCCCGTATAAAAACTAGTTGCCTCGCCTGTCCTCCTGATCCCCACCCCGAAGAATTTTACTGCGGATGGAAGTTTACTCTTGAAGAATGATGATTTCAAAGCAATACCCAAAATTATATCCCTGGTTCCTTCAGCTACTGAAATTCTCTTTTTTCTCGGCTTAGAGTCTCATCTTATAGGAGTTACAGAAAACTGCAGTTATCCGGATCAGGCAAAAATAAAGGGCAAAGTGGGTACCTTTGGCTATCCTCAACTGTCAAAGATTCTCGCGCTTAGACCTGACCTTGTTCTTGCAGATGGGGCCTTGCACAGAAACCTAATAAGCAAACTCAAATTGAATCAAATCAACGTTCTTGAGGCTATTCCTCTAAAAATTGATGACATTTTTGTACTTATGAGCAGACTAGGACAGATCTGCCAAAAAGACATGACAGTGCAACCTCTCATTGGGATTTTAAAGGATCGGGTTGATAAACTTAGCAGTGATACAATAATTCGAAGACCGAGGGTTTTTCGCCTGATGAGCACAAATCCTTATGTAACCCCGGGTGTAAAGTCGTTTCAATATGATGCGTTGCGGCTGGCTGGCGCCCAGTTGATGGAATTTCAGACGAACGATCCTTATGTTCCTGTGAGCTGGAACCAAATCGAGGAATTTGATCCGGAAGTGATCCTGTTTTGTGGAGTTGATAAAGGGCAACTGCTGCCTCCCAAATGTAAAGGATGTGATGCGAAAGATCCCCTTTGTCATAGAACTGTGGAGGAATTCATAACCGAAGATTGGGGTAACATAACAGCCGTTCGCCAGAATCATATTTATCCAATATCCTGCGACTGTCTATGTCGACCAGGCCCCAGACTGATCGCCGGGATGGAGAAACTGCACAAACTGTTTGAGAGTATCAGATAGAGAGGGGAACAAGTATTAAATTTGTATTAGGTAAGGGTCTGAGAAATTATTAAAGAAAGGCGTTGTCACATTCTGACAACGCCTTTAGCTATTGGTCCTCTCTTTTTGGGTATTCAAGTTAAGTTTTTGCGCGGCCCCTTGGTCATGACTTTCCCATAGGTTAAATTCTTCAAAGAAAATGCCCTTAGGAATGAATGAATGAATGAACTCATTCTAAGAGGTTATTGGGTCATCACTTTTGGTTAAGATATATTAAACAACCCTTATTCCTTGGGGAGAATTTCCAGCCAGTAATTATCGGGGTCATTAATGAAATAAATGCCCATTTCCTTATTTTCATAGCAAATGCAGCCCATCTTTTTGTGAAGTTCATAAGCTGCTTCAAAATCGTCAACCATAAAAGCTACATGGAATTCGTTCTCTCCTAAGTCATAGGGTTTCGTTCGCTCTTTCAACCAAGTAAGTTCCAGACTGTGCTGGGTTACTCCATCTCCAAGATAAACAAGTTTAAATTCGCCGCTTGTGGGTTCGAATCGTTTAACTTCTACAAGACCTAAGGCTTCTTTATAAAATTTTAGACTTTTTTCAAGATCTAAGACATTAAAATTGTTATGGCCAAATCGAAATTTCATAGATAGAACCTTCCTTCATAGTTTATAGCTTTACTTCTACAGATCAAATTAAGTAACACGCTATAAATATTGTATAATTATTATGAGGTGATAACAATGGCAAAAGAGCTGATAAAAATTAAATATTTATTTCATAGTGGTTTTCTAGTTGAAACAGATAATAATTTGTATATTCTTGATTATTATCGAGGAGATATTGGGGATGTAATAAAGAAAAGTCCTAAAAATATTGTAGTCTTCTCCTCACACAACCATCCTGACCATTTTAATCCGCTAATTTTAGAATGGCAGAAGGTGAGACCGGATATTCACTATATACTAAGTTCTGATATTGTAATATCTAAAAAAGTAAATAACCTTAATGTTCTGTCTCCGTATGATCAACTTACGTTGGGTAACCTTACAGTAAAGGCTTATAACTCAACAGACATTGGAGTCTCCTTTCTTATTCAAGATGGAGGAAATCACCTCTTTCATGCCGGAGACTTAAATTGGTGGTATTGGGTTGATACGCCGGAAGAAATGGCCAAGGCCGAAAAGGCTTTTAAGGATGAAGTTCAGAAAATCAAAGGGGAAATCATCGATTTTGCCTTTTTTCCGGTTGATCCAAGACTGGAGAAGAATTATAAAGCAGGAGCAGAGTATTTTATTCAAGAACTTGCTCCTAAGTATTTAATTCCTATGCACTTTGCGGATAGTCCTGAGATTGTAGAAGAATTTGAAATTGAAATGAAAGATTCTTCTTGCCAAATCCTCAAATTCACCCGAAAAGGGCAAGAGCTGATTATTTGAAGAATCGGAGGAGTATAACCCATGGTGGACTTTGCGGGTGCTAAAAGCTTTATTACAATTAGCAAACAATCAATAGGAGGTCACCAAGGAGGTTTTCTTAAATTGAAGCTTAAGAGGCATATTTGTGAGCGTAATTCTCTTTGGCCTCTAGTTCAGGCCATTCCGTTAGCATGCTGTGCAGTCAGTGCTGAAACGGGTATGATCTTTTTTTCAAATTCGAAATTTACAAAGTTATGGAACTTAGAAAGGTTCGGTGACCAACTTGCAAAGAGGGAATTTAAATATACTGATTATATTAGACATTGTCTGACACTAGTTCAGGATGCTTCGAAATTTGGGGAAATATGCAATAACAATAACAATAACCTACCAAATGAAGCCGGAGGCTCGCAGGAGGATATGATACATCGGTACCTGGGAGGTTGATCTGATCAACAATACAGGGTGCCACGATTCCCGTTGGAAAGCAATTCTGGGCTACAGTGAACATGAGGTTATCGATGATTGGCATCGTCTTATTCATCCAGAAGATGTAAAGAAAGTCGACAAAGCAATACAAGAAACGGTGAACAGAAAAAGTGAGAGATATTCTTCGGAGTATCGTCTTCTTCATAAAAATGGGACGTATCGTTGGGTTGAATTCTCATGTAGTATTATCTATGATCAATCGCTTCAGCCGCTTCGTTTATTGGGGTTAACCATAGCTCAGAGAAGCTGCTGACGAACTATACATTCACAGAAAAACATTGGTGTTTCGGAAACAGCGTATTGAAAGATTGCTATCAGTTTCTCTAGATAAGTATCAAACACGTTTAGCGCTTTCAGCGGCTATTATGTTATATAAGTTAGACAGGAGTCTATAATTTTTATCTTTTTATCAGTTTATTACCCCAAATAGGTAATAAACTGAAATTTTTTTGTCTAAAGAATGGGGTAGTCTGCAGTGCTAATAATCTGGTATTAGCCATGGATGGTTATAATAATATGAAAAGAATATGAAAAGAAAGGCAAAAAAAGTTATTAAAGAGCGAAGAGCCATTGAATAATTGATCTAATATGATATAATAATAATTGTAAAATAGTTTTAATTACTGTTATTGGATATCTATTATTCTAAAAATTATCAGGCTCGAAAATCAAGTAAAACACCTCACCTAAACCTTTTTCCTTAAAACGGGTTGGCAGCTTTCGGCTCTTATGGTAGGGGAGGCAAAGCGTTGGCATGATTGAAGTATATTCCCAGTCGGGATCAAGAGATTACAAATAAAATAGAAATGAGCATTTAGCTAAAATCAGATTCTGGCAAGGAAGAGGATTTGCTTAATGAAGGAGGTTTCCGAAATGACATATGCTATCAATACCCAGAGAGATGTTTTTAAATTAGCACTACTTCTCTACGATTATTTAAGTCAACATGGTCATGTCGATGAGGCGGAGCGTTTTAATCAATTGGTGGATTCTTGCTATCCTCAGGATAAGCTGGCCTTAGAGGCCCATCTTAAGGCTTTCAGGCAAATTAAAACAACGATTCCTGATTTACCCTTGGCTTATGTAAAGGCAATTGATGAGGCTGAGGAGATTTTAGCGGATAATCAAGGACTTTGAAATTCACTTGATGAAAAGAAACGGAGGATTGATTAAATCGGTTTAAATTTAAAAAGTCTGTACATACTAATTTTAAACATTTAGGAGGGATAAAATTGACTGTACAGGCAGATTTGGAAAAAGCGGTAGCTGCAGCCCAATCAGCACTAGGTACTTATGAAACTTTTTCGGCTTCAACTCTTGATGATTCGGCGAAACAAATGTTTAAGGAAATGTCGAGTGATATGGAGCGTCATGTTGCGCTGCTAAGAGGTCGGTTAGCTTATGTAACTCAGAACAACAGTATGAATAAGTCATTGAGTTAAGAAAAAGATATTATAATCCAGACACAAAAAAGTCGCCCCACAGCAAGGGCGACTTTTTTGTGTTTTAAGAAAGCGTAACCTTCAGTTAAGCACTTTCCTCGAGCATAAGCTTTTTTTATGTATTCGTCGTTATTAATTTGTTAATCTTTATCTAAGTGATAACCCCTTTAATAATAATACAAAAAAGATTTTGAGATTGGTCCTTGATGGTGTTGAGAATTCATTAAGAATTAACTCTATTATTTCATGGGTTGTGTATATGGGAAATGATTCGGCTTGAAGGGGGATTTAAGGAAAAATTTATAGTGAGTGGAAAAATGTGGAGAACTGACATATAGTGGGTTAGGTCCGTAAGAAAGGAGGAAATCACAATGGCTTTTGGAGGAGGAGCAGCTGGAGGAGTAGGTTTCGGCTGGGGAGCAGGCATTGGAATCGTTGTGGTAATTATCTTATTACTAATTGCTATGGGGATTGTATTCTAAATTAGCGAAAGAAAGGAGATTGAAGGCATGTACGGTTATGGCAGTTTCGGTTATGGTGGTTACGGCGGCTATGGCACTTGCGGTGGCGGAAATTGTGTAGGAGCAGGAATTATTGCGATTGCCATTCTTATTCTGATCGCTTTAGGTGTCATTTTTTAATCCTTATGTGATCGCATAATCTCCGATTAATATAAGCTAGACTGCTCATTATTCTGGATGGGCAGTCTAGTTATAGTTATATCCGAGTTTTATGATTTGGAGTTATAGGCTAGTATATAAAACTCAAGAAGCTGCTTAGCTGCTTCATCCCATCCAAGATTACTTGCTGTCTTAAAAGCATTTTCAGAAAGATTATGGTGCAGGCTTTTTTTCTTTAATTTAAATATCGCTTCCTTAAAACTTTGCGGATCTTTTGGTGTGTAAAGGAATCCTGTGATGCCGTCAGCGATTTGCTCGGAACTTGGTTCGGAACGTGCAGCAACAACAGGGAGTCCAGAAGCCATTGCTTCCAGAATAACTAATCCTAAGGTTTCCGTGACGGAAGGAAAAACGAAAATGTCCGCAGAAGCGTAGGCCTTCGCTAGCTGCTCACCATGTAAGAAGCCGGTGAAAATACAACGGGTGCCTCTAAAATAGTCCTGTAACGTTTCTTTATAGGGTCCGTCACCGACAAGAGCCAGACTAAGTTCAGGAGATGATTCCAAGACATTGCGGATAGTTTCAATTTCCTTTTCCGCTGCTAGTCTTCCGACATATAAAAGAAGCGTTTGTTCAGGTTGTCCACCTGTTAAATAGTCTCTCATGGTTTGATCGTAATTTTGGGGACCGAATCTATCGATGGCGACGCCCCGCTTCCATACATAAAGATTATTAAATCCTTGGTCGGTTAATTCATCTCTCATTGCTTCTGAAGTGCATAAATTTATATCTGCCTGATTATGTAAGCAGCGAAAGTATCGCCATAGCAGGGGGGAAAGGAATGGCAAATGGTAATATCGGGCGTATTTGGCAATATTCGTATGATATGAGGCAACAAGTGGTAACCTTAAACGACGACTGTAATAAACGCCGGATGCTCCCAAGAGCACAGGGTTAACAACATGAACGATATCAGGACGAAATTCTTGCAAATACTTTTTAACCTTGGATGTGGGCAGTGAGAATTTCCGATCCCGATAAAAGAAAAGGGTACGAGCGTGAACTCCTTGAATTTTTGCCCCTTCGAATTCGTCAATACCCAGATCAGGAGCAATGATGAATACTTCGTGTCCGTTTTGTTGGAGCCAATGCAAGGCAGCACGGAGACGGGTTACAACACCATCTGTTGATGGTAAAAAAGTCTCAGTAATAACAGCGATTTTCATAGTCTACCTCTGTTCAGGCCCAACGGATATTAGGCAATAGGTTATCCTTAAGTAGGCGATCCTTGTGCTCAAGAACGGATACAAAGATATCTGATAGTACTTGATAGGTAAGTAAGTGTGGCTCTAAACCAAGATCTTGTAATTTGCTATGGGCCGCATGATAATAATGATCTTCTTTTTCGATTCTTGGATTTTCTATATGAGTAATATGAGGGTCAAAACCTTTAGCACGGGCAACTTCCTGAACCTTTTTGGCAAGGTCTGATACAGAGAATTCTTCAGTAAATTGGTTAAAGACACGAAAATCACCGTGCTTAGCAGGATTGTCAATTGCAAGTTCAATACATCGAATGGTATCCATGATATTTAGAAAGCCGCGAGTTTGACCGCCTTTTCCATAGACCGTCAAATTTTGTCCGACAGCAGCTTGGGCCAGAAAACGATTTAAAACTGTTCCGAATACAGCATCATAATCTAAGCGGTTCACTAACATGGGATCCATGAGGGTTTCTTTGGTATGCAACCCGTAAACAACACCCTGGTTAAGATCTGTAGCCCGAATCTTCCAAGCTTTGGTTGCGAACATGATATTATGGCTATCGTGGACCTTTGAGAGATGATAGAAAGACCCAGGCTGTTTGGGGTAAGGTATAGTATCTTCACGACCATTATGGATAACGTTAAGATAACCTTCTTCAATGTCAATGTTTGGTGTTCCATATTCTCCCATGGAACCGAGTTTGATAAGATGACAATCTGGAACAATTTCTTTGATTCCATAGAGGACGTTTAGAGTGCCAACAACGTTATTAACTTGAGTAAAGACAGCGTGCTCGCGATCAATCATTGAATAAGGTGCTGAACGCTGTTCAGCAAAATGAACGAAAGCATCCGGCTTAGTCTGAATTAGAACCTCCCGTAAGAAGTCATAATGATTTAAGTCTCCGATATAAGTTTTAATCTTTTTGCCGGTTAGCTCTTGCCAGCGGGTAATGCGTTGATCTAAGTTGGCAATAGGTGTTAAGGAGTTTGAATGGAGCTCTTGGTCCCATTTCCTGCGTATTAAACTATCCAATATAATAACGTCATGTCCTTGGTTTGACAAATAGAGTGCGGTTGGCCAGCCACAAAAGCCATCTCCTCCGGCAACAATAATTTTCAAGTTTGCTCCCCTTTTCTTCAATTAACTTTAAACCGTAGGATAAATGCTATCTTGATAATTGTAATCGTATATCAAAACGTTTTACCCCAATTAAATGGCTAAGCCGCTTTTAGTCTTTTAAAAACAAAATATTTCATAAACAGAAAACTTGCGATAGAAGGGGATATCATGGCGAGTACTTTGGAGATATTCTGGATAAACCAAAGGGAAAATCGGCAAAGAGTAAAAAAGCGGATACCTGCTATAAATATTAAATTGCTTATGATTAAGCTTATTCCCGCTTGAATTAGAAAAAATACTTTTTCGCGAACATCTTTTTGAGCATAACCTTTGAAGGCAAGACGCGAGTTCCATATATAACTATTTACAATTGCTAAAATGTAGGCTGCGGTATTAAATAATATGAGTAGTGTTTGGTCATTAGTAGGGTACAACCATAATGAAATGTCTAAAAAACCTAGGTCAATAATAGCATTGAGACTCCCGACGAAAATGAACTGCAGAAATTGTCCCTTTAATATATTACGCTGTTTAACTGAATTGACAAAATTGCTAACCATTCGTTTCACCTCCATAATAACAATAAACTTCAATTCTTAGAAAACTATTAATTATTTTTTAAATAATTGTTAAGATTTTAGTTCTAATAAAATGGCTTCAATATTTTTAGAAAAGGTTTAGACTTTTTGACTTAATTTATTCCTTTTTTCAAGAGGATTTCACAGGAATAATATCGAATTTTCCATAGTGATTTTGTCTCATGAGGCGTATAAATTTTAGTTGCCTGTGGAGAAGTAAAATAAATTTCAAACTAGACTTATTTATATGGAGGGTATCAATTGAAACCAATTAGATTGCTCATATTTTCAGCCACTTTTGGAGCCGGTCATGTTAAGGCGGCTGAAGCGCTTATTGAGTCAATAAAAAGTTTCCAACCATCTGTAGAAATAATTCATGAAGACTCTGTGGGTAAGTTTAACAAGTATCTCAATTATTTCCTTTGTAAATTGTACATAACAATGATGAAGAGGGCACCTAAACTATGGGGGATGTTTTACAAACAAACACAAGAAATAGCGGAAGATTCCCTCTTTCAACGTTTTCTAAACTCTTTCGGGCGCAGTCAGCTTGCTGCTTATATTGAAATGGTAAAACCCGACGTAATTGTTTGCACATTTCCAACAGTTACCGGCGTATTATCACAGTTAAGAATGAAGGGTGAATTAAATGTACCGGTGACTGCAGTTGTTACTGATTATACGATTCATAGTCAATGGATTCATCGAGGGGTTGATGGCTATATCGTAGGCTGCCCGAAGGTTTCAGAGGGTTTCATAGCTCGTGGGATAGAACCCAATCGCATTCGAATATCGGGGATCCCCGTAATGCGGAAGTTCGAACGTTCTCTCGATAGAAAAGATGTCCTGAGAAATTTGGGGTTAGATGAAGATCGTTTAACGTTTTTGGTTATGTGCGGCGCATGTGGTGTTCTCGAAAAGGCAAAATGGATTTGTAAGCTAATTTTAAAGGTTGAGGCACCGGTTCAGGCTATAGTTGTTTGCGGCAATGACCACAAACTGTATCAATCTCTAGATAATATCGTGAAGGAAGCACGCAATCCCGTGGTTAGATTTAAGTTTATAGACAATGTTGATGAGCTAATGTCTGCCTCAAATATCATAATTACCAAGGCAGGCGGGCTTATAGTATCTGAAGCTTTGACCAAACGTCTTCCTTTGCTGATTTTTAAGCCTATACCTGGCCAGGAAGAAAATAATGCCAGATTTGTTTCTGATATCGGGGCTGGCAGGGTTGCTTATACAAAAAAACAGTTGACCGATATCTTGAATGATCTAATTGCTAATCCAGAGAAGATTCAGCATATGAGTCAAGCAGCAACTCAAAGTTTTAACGGTGATTCAGCTGAGAAGGGAGTTGAGTTTATTCTGGAAATGGCTGCTAACTCATCTTCTTATGAATCCATAAGTAAGATGAACGCCTCATTTACTTATTCGAAACAGGTCCGTGAAAGAGCTTGGCGCAATTCGTTGCTGCGTATCTCACGTCCCTTGCTGCCTGTAATCAAACGTTCGTTCTCCTTTTTCTTCAGATATTAAGTGAGTTCCAGCGAGAAGAAGTTTTGCAAGCTTTTTCTCTATAAGTATAATTTTCAAATTAACGAAGAATATTCCTAAACGTAAAAAATGAGTTTTATCGATTGATTAATAAGTTTAAATTGAGTAAATTAAGTAAATTAAGTAAATTAAGTAAATTAAGTAAATTAAGTGCACCCATAAACCTCACTAATTTACTTGGATATCATTTAAGATTTCGCTAAAAGATAAAAAGGGGAGTTCAATTTAAATTATGACAATTAAGCTCAGTAAGGTTGTTGCTCAAAAGATTGTCGAATTAATCCATGTTCAAAGTGGATTTGATGTAATAGTTTGTGATAGTACGGGAACTATCATAGCTGATTCCGAGAAAGCCCGGATAGGACAAAAACATATCGGAAGCTGCCAAATTCTAAATTCAAACAGAGATTATGCTGTTATTACCGCTCAAGAGGCAGAAGCTTCTAACAGTCATGTTAAAGAGGGGGTCAACATTGCCATTGAGGCTGAAGGCGTCAAAATTGGCACATTTGGAATTGCCGGACCACTGGAAATTGTGCCGCCTGTGGCAAGAATTGCTGCAGGTATGATCATTATGATGCTTAGAGACGAAGAGTTGAAGGACTTTATTCGCAACCAAGTCAAAGTTATAAGTAGTTCAGTTGATCAAGCTGCTAATGGGGAATTTAATAATATTTATGAATTATTGAAGAATACCACCGAAAATATAGCTAATGAGAACGATAATTGTCCGGAAATCTACGAGTTGATTGACAGAATGAGTAATTTAGCCTTGAAGGACACGTTGACTGGGACTTATAACAGACGTTATATTAATCAAAAGTTGCCGGTAGACATTATCAGTGCTTCTCTCTCAGAACAAAGTTTATCCATTATTATTGCAGATATTGATTTTTTTAAAAAAGTCAATGATTCCTATGGCCATGTAACAGGGGACCATATTTTAAAATCTTTTGCAGATATTCTTTCAGGATGTATTCAACGAGAAAGTGATTGGATTTCAAGGTTCGGAGGAGAGGAGTTCCTTATCTGCCTGCCTGGTGCCGGAGTTGAAAAGGCGAAAGAAATAGCGGAACGCATGAGAAGTACCATTGAAAACGAGGCCATAGCCTGTGGAAAACATCTTATAAAAATTACCGCTAGTTTTGGTGTGTGCAGTATCAAACCTTCTCCCCGCGCACCAAAGATAAATGCTGAGAAACTAATAGAATGTGCCGATCATAAGCTTTATATAGCCAAAAGCAACGGGAGAAACAGAGTTGAATCCTGAAGTGCTTCGATATAAAGATTAATTGTCCTTAGACAAACAGCCTTATCGTTTTCGATAAGGCTGTTTGTACTTGCCTGGCATAATATTTAAAACAAGCAATAAATAAGGTGCTTGTCCCTAGTTGATATTTGCAATAATAACCGTTTGTGTTTTTATATCCAATAGAGTTATAAATTAGAAAATACCTTGAGATAAACTTAACAATTACTATAAAGGAACTTAAATGAGTTTAGCGAATGACTTATTAAATATAGTATTTTTAAAAAAAGAGGAACGGAAATGTTTGATAAACGGAATATATATATAATATGTATTTGTATTATTTGCATATTTAGCATGCCTTTAGAGGCTCGGGCAGAAACACAACCCCAAACACAAATACAAATACAAATAAACTCTCCTAACAGCTCCGAAACCAATAGTTCTCAATCTCAGGACAATACTGTCATCCAGAACCAAAACGATAACACTGAGAAAACATTGCAACAATATATAGCGCAAGAACAAGGGCTAAACAATGACTTTAATACTCAAACTGAGCAGGAACTTACGCTTGACGTTAAAATTTTATCATTACAGCAATCCCTTCAGACAATAAATGACGGCATAGCGAGTGATCAAGCTTCTTTAGAAGCTCAACAAACACAACTTAAGGACTTACAAACTAAGCAAACACAACTTCAAAAACAACGTCAAGAAGATAGTGATAAACTAGGAGATATATTAAATACATTCTATCAAAGCGGAAATGAGCAAGGAGGTTTTCTTCCGTTTATGGAAGTACTATTCGATTCAACAAGTATGTCGGATTTCCTTGATCGCTGGGAGTATATTTCTTATGTAGTTAATGATTATCAACATCTAAATCATGCAATTTCTATTTCCAATACTAGTATTACCAAACAGCAGACACAAATTAATGCGAAAATGGCTTCTGTTAAATCTTCGATCCAGGAAAAGGAGAAATTGCAGCAAACACAACAACAGCTCTTAGCAACTCAGCAAAATCTTCTTGGCCAAGTTAATTCTCAAGAGAAAGCAACCATTCTTTCCTCATTTAAGGTCCAATCTAATATTGAACAATTGACACAAGAACAATCCTTAGAAAGCTCGCTTGTTGAAGCTGGGCGTGAAGCAGGTATAAATCCCACGGAGTCCGGGGTTTTAAGTACCAAAATTAAACAGTTAGTACCTGTTTCTGCTAATTTTCAGTCTATACTGGCATACGCCGAACAGTATTTAGGAACTCCTTATGTTTGGGGAGGAACTTCTCCTGCTCCCGGTTTTGATTGTTCGGGTTTTGTTCAGTACGTTTATGGAAATTTTGGAGTAAAATTAAATCGTGTTTCTGAAGATCAGTATCAAGAAGGCATTGGGATTCCTGAATCGGATCTAAAACCAGGTGATCTTGTTTTTTTCAGCACTTACGAATCGGGTGCATCTCATGTAGGTATTTATATCGGCAACAATATTATGATTGATTCTGAGGCTTATGGCGTTTGTTTTGACAATATAACAAATTCATACTGGTCTGCTCGTTATCTGGGTGCGCGTCGTGTTGTATTTTTTGCGAACGAATAATGGAAAAAGTAGTGATTATTTCTGGTAATTCATGGGATTACCTAGTTAAAGAAGGAAAGTAGAGAGCCTATGTGGAAAGAATTGAGGGGTGAGAAACTTATGATAAAAAGAACAATAAAAAACGAAACTATTTTTAAAATAAAGGATGAAGATACTCAAACTACATTTTATGGCTGTGATCAGGAATGGTACCCCACAAGCTGGCAGCGTCGAGCGGGATGCGGCCCCACCGCGGTAACAAATATTATATACTATCTCAAGACCCGCAGCAGTTCGGGTTTCTCTGATCACCTTTGGTTAAAGAGCGGGGCCTTGTCATTAATGGAAGAGATCTATCAGTTTGTTAAGCCAACCCTAAGAGGTATCCCCTCAACAGAGCTGCTCTACGAGGATGTCCGGAATTATGCTGAGGCGATGGCTCAGGAAATAAAACTTGAGGTTTTCAATATATCTAAAAGTCGATCATCCCGCCCGCAGTTTCAAGATCTCTTAATATTTTTGGATAAAGCATTGGCCAATGATACACCGGTTGCCTTTCTGAATTTGGACAATGGTGAGGAAAAACGTTTAGACTCTTGGCACTGGGTAACAGTTATTTCACTAGAATACTCAGCAGATGGCAGCAGAGCACTTCTGAGAATATTGGACGGAGGGCATATAAAACAAATTGATTTAGTTCAATGGTTTCTCACCACAAAACTAGGTGGCGGATTTGTTAGTTTTGATTACGTTCATCAGCAATGAGTTATCAATATTGAAGAGATTTAAGGGGGATAAAGATGGATCATCGTCGCTTAGTTCTGGATAAAGACAGTGAGTTTAGCTTTCAGTGCCATGATGGGCTGGATTGTTTCAAAAAGTGTTGTCGTGATATTAATATTTACCTGACTCCTTACGATGTTCTGCGCATGAAAAATTTGCTGGGTATTTCTTCAGAAGAATTTCTGGAAAAATACACACTAAAGGTAAATATGCAAACCGGCTTTTCTGTTGTACAAATTAAGATGTCAGAAGAGGATGACCTGAAATGTCCCTTTATTACGCCAAAGGGGTGTCGGGTTTACAGAGAAAGGCCCTGGTCTTGTCGTATAGCGCCAGTGGACATGCTGGGGAGAGGAAAATATTCTTTTATATTCGAAAGTTCCCGCTGTCATGGATTGAATGAGAAAAAAACACAGACAATCAAAGAATGGCTTCATGATCAAGGCCTAGAGATTTATGATGAAATGGAGCAGGGGTTTAGCGAAATTCCCAATTATCTAAAACTTACAGGTGATCACGAAACTGATGAAAAGATTACTAATCTTTTCTTTATGGCGTGTTATGATCTGGATAACTTTAGAAATTATTTATCCAATAACGCTGCCTTATTGCTCGAGGAAATGAATTTAACCGAGGAAATGATAGACGAGATGAAACAGAATGATGGTGATGTTGCATTAATGAAATTTGGTTTTAATCTGCTTTCTCTTGGAACTGAACGCTTAAAAACGCTCAATATCTAAAAATGTCCCACATTAGAATTTGCTGCCGCTTTCACCAAAGGCGTTGTCATTTAGTACAGTGACAACGCCTTTATTTAATGATTGGCTGGCGAATATGAGAATGCCTTCCAGTCACTCTAATAATAAATTGTGGCAAACGCTTTTGACTTGAATATCTTGTATTATAGCATATATTACCAGAATAAGATGAATGAAGGTGAATCATCAATGCCGTTGGGTAAATTGAATATATTTGGCAATCAACAAGCGCAAACGATGCCTCAAGGAAATCCAGGCTTTCAAGTGCCGAATATTTCAGGACAATTCGCTAGGCCTCCCCAATTGGGTCGGGGGCTTCAAAAGCTGATGCCAAGTTTTGGAGCTCCGGGAGGGTTGTTTATGCCGCCCGGATATTCCCAAATGAACAACTTCGGAGGGAGTCAGCCAGGAACAATGCCCGGTGCCGGAATGATGGGCGGAAATACAAATTGGGGATCTGGTCCTCAAAACGTTGGCGGGCAAGGCTATATGGCACCTGGTTATCCACCGCAGGGCTTTCAGAAGCAACAGATACAGCCAATGCAGCAGATGCCTCAACAGATGCCTCAACAGATGCCTCAACAGATGCCTCAGCAAATGCCGCAACAGCAAATACCACAGCTCCAAGGATATCCACCGCAGGGCTATCCAACTCAGGGGTATCCGTATCCGATGACGAATCAAGGGTATGGGGGTCAAATGCCTAATCAGCCTGCTTGGGAACAACCCAAAAAAGGCGGCATAAAAGCATTTTTAAGTAATTTTTTTTCTAAAAAGAAATAATAATTAACTCTTATCAGGTCTCCCAGTGGGTGGAAATAGTTTGGAATTGGATTGTGGAAGCATTAAGGCTATTTTTCGCCCTTAAGTGGGAGTATGATAGCCTTCTTGTATCCATAAGCCCAAGTTTCCTAGTTCTCCTCTGCTTCATAAGATAACTATGTACGATTAAAATGAATACTGTGAAGGGAGGAGAAGCAATGAAAAATATCTTAAAAAAAGTCTTGACGGTCATCGAAGGATCTTTACCTGTTCCGGATGGGGCAGTTAATAGCAACTCCAGTCCGGAAGAAAGCGGGACTGTGACTAAGATAGGTGATACAGAAGTTGTACAAGCACTAAAAGAGTTAGCCGTAAAATTTGCCGAAGCATTAACCCATCGCGATTACGAATGTTTAGACGGCAGGGCAGAGTATTATCTTTATACGGTAGACCATCTAGTTGAGCTCATCAAGAACAACGATGAGCAAAATACCATAAACTTCCTTACTGAAAATAAAGTAAAATCTAAGTTTGAAGATTGTGAGTTTCTTTCGATTTCTATAAGCGAGGAGCGGGACGAAGCCGAGGTGGTGTGTAACGTAATAACATGTGTAACAAGTGCGGAAGATAAATTTTTTAAAGAACTAAACAAAAAAAACCATAAGAAAAACAGTATAAGTAAAGGTACTCCTTTTAGCACGAAGTATACTTTGTCCGTAAAAAGTGAGAAAGGAACCTGGAAAATAGCCGGGTTTAATACTTCTGAAGAAAATCTACGAATTGATAGGAATTTTTAGTTCGAAAAAGGCTAATGCTAAATTATAGCGTAAACCACCCATGACAAACAAACAGCTGATAATAAATAATAAGTTATTGTGTACTAAACGATTTAGAAATAAAGTACAGAGGTTTTGCTAAAAACCTCTGTTATAATTCCACATCATACCAATATTTGTTTATTTTAATAAATTTACTGATATCTTTTATATAATAATGCAAACAATTTAGCAATTTTATATGATATTCTTTGCCGCATGCGTATAAAAATGAAATCGTAAATTTAAATTTTATATAAAAATAAATTAAATAATATTTATTTTTAAAAATAAAAAGAGTAAACTTATTAATGCGGAAGGAGGCGACTATTCCCGGTTATAGGCACCAATAATCAAAGAAATAATTTGCGAAATAATTGTAACTAAGAAAGGAGCTATCTGATTTAATGAATTTACTTAGGAAAAAATCAATTCAAGAACTTATATTAGAGTCACAACAAAAAAGTGGCCTCAAAAAAGCGTTAGGAGCACTAGATCTAACAGCTTTGGGTATTGGTGCTATTATTGGAACAGGTATTTTTGTTTTAACAGGTGTTGCTGCGGCACAATATGCGGGTCCGGCCTTGGTGTTATCTTTTGTTTTTTCCGGAATAGCCTGTGCTTTTGCAGCTCTGGTTTACGCGGAATTTGCCTCAATGGTACCGGTGGCTGGCAGTGCCTATACGTACAGTTATGCTGCTCTCGGTGAGCTTTTTGCATGGATTATCGGCTGGGATCTAATGCTGGAATATGCTCTGGCCTGCAGTACAGTAGCCATTGGCTGGTCAGGATATTTTGTTAAACTCCTTGAAGGTTTGGGTGTTAATCTCCCTGCATGGGGTACTTTGTCTGCCGGATCAGGAGGTTTAATAAACATACCTGCCCTAGTCATTGCTCTTTTGATTACCTGGCTTTTGTCCCTTGGTGTTAAAGAGAGTACTAGAGTTAACAACATCATCGTTGCTGTCAAACTTTTTGCTGTTTTAGTTTTTATTGTCGTAGCCATATTTTATGTTAAGCCTGCTAACTGGCATCCTTTTATGCCTTATGGCTGGAACGGAGTATTCCGGGGTGCAGCGATTGTCTTCTTTGCCTATATTGGATTTGATGCAGTTTCAACTGCTGCTGAAGAGGTGAAAAATCCTCAGAAAGATTTACCACGCGGAATTATTGCTTCTTTGATAGTTTGTACGGTTTTGTATATCATCGTAACGGCCATTTTGACCGGTGCCGTGTCTTATACAAAATTGAATGTCTCAGCTCCGATTGCTTTAGCGTTGCAGTTAATCCATCAAAATTGGGCTGCAGGTATTATTTCGATAGGTGCGCTTGGAGGTATCACCACAGTACTGTTAGTTATGCTCTATGGGCAAACTCGGGTTTTTTATGCAATGTCTCGGGATGGTTTGCTCCCAAAAATCTTTAGTGAGACCCATCCAAAACATAAAACACCTAACAAAAGTACTTGGTTAACCGGTATTATTGTGGCTATTGTTGCGGGATTAACCCCCATCGATATACTGGCGGAAATGGTCAACATCGGGACTATGTCTGCGTTTGTCTTTGTTTCAATTGCTGTTATTGTCCTTCGCAAATCCCAGCCCGATTTGCCCCGTGCCTTCCGGTGTCCGGGTGTACCTGTCGTTCCAGCATTAGCTGCTCTATTCTCTTTATTCCTTATGTTTAAATTACCTGGGGCTACATGGATTCGTTTTGTCGTCTGGTTATTCATTGGTTTTATAATTTATTTCATGTATGGGTATAAACATAGTGCCCTAAATAAGACTTCGAAGGTTAATGCTGACTGATTACTAGATGGCGAACACAAGTTCATGATTTGATTTTAAAGGTACCCTTATTGGGTGCCTTTTTAACACTTCAGATCTCCATGCCGCTAAACGGCATCTAACTTGCCCCTTTCGCCTTCGGCTGCGAGAAGGCTAATTCGTGCGAAGACAGTGTCTTCGTCTTCTAGCATAAGTTATCATGAACGAGACGGCCCCAATTCGCAGCACACAGGTTATTTTTGGTAATGCTATACATGTTAATGATTACCAAAACAGAGCTGAAATGCGAAAGGAGCCGTTACTATGAAGGATAACACAAAATACGTAGGTTTAGACGTATCCAAAGAAAAAATAGCAGTTGCAATTGCCGATGAGGGCAGAGAAGCCCCACGCTACTGGGGTGTTTGCCAAAATAACTCTGAATCGATTAGAAAGTTAATGAAACAGTTAGGAACACCGGGACAACTCAAAGTTTGCTATGAAGCTGGCCCTACGGGGTATCCACTTTATAGATTATTGCTTAGTCTGGGCATCGAATGTAGCGTTGTAGCTCCTTCTTTGATTCCCACAAAACCTGGAGAACGTGTAAAAACCGATCGTCGTGATGCTATTCGCTTATCTCAATTATTTCGTGCTGGAGAATTAACCCCCATTTATGTTCCTACTGAGGATGATGAAGCTTTGCGAGATTTAGTTCGTGCTCGAGAGGATTCAAAAGAGGATCAGCTTCGAGCAAGGCATCGATTAACGAAATTCTTATTGCGATATGACTTAAATCCTCCGGCAGGCATAAAAAAGTGGACAGCAGGTTATCGGGATTGGCTGGACGCTCTGAAGTTCAGCCGTGCTGCACAGAGTACAGTATTTCAAGAGTACCTTCACCATTTAGACGAGATTGAACAGCGCATAAAACGGCTTGAAGCAGAAATTCATGACCAGGCGACAGATAGTGTTCATGCCCCGATGATTCAAGCGCTGCAAACCCTGCGAGGTGTGGCAGAGCTATCAGCGACCAGTTTAGTTGCTGAGATTGGATCGTTTACACGGTTTGGCAGTGCCCGACGAATAATGTCTTATACTGGGTTGGTTCCAAGCGAGCGCTCGACGGGAGAAACACGTCATCAGGGAAAGATGACCAAAACGGGAAATGCTCATGTACGACGTATATTGATTGAAGCCGCCTGGAGCTATCGTTATACACCTGCGATAAAGGGGGAGATTCGTAAAAGGCAGCAAGGGAAACCGCCAGAGATCACAATGATTGCATGGAAGGCCCAAGACCGGTTACATCGGAAATATAAACGATTAATGGGGCGAGGAAAACCAAGTGGGAAAGTAATTGCAGCCGTTGCAAGAGAATTAGCGGGTTTTGTTTGGGCGATAGCATGTGAGGTTGAAAAAGCATCCTAAATTTGGTGAAGGATGATTATTAAAGAATTTGGATTATAAGAGGTGCGAATTAAAAGTAGGGCACGTAGGCAAAAGGAAAAGTCCGTAAAGGAGAATCCACGAGTTGCACTTGTTGCTAGGTTTGTTATACAAACTGAACGCACGCCATAAGTTCGTGGCAGCTCCCCAGACGAAGCGATAAAATGTGAAAATCCACGAATATCAGACTGCTCATCGTCGATGTAAATCGTTTGCCTTCGTGCCGTGTTTTTAAATCAGCAGAAAAGAATGTTGGGGCTTCGCCCCAAGAGTTTAACGCTTTAAATTCTCCTGCAATTTAAAAAGGAAGGGAACAATTTGTTCCCAATTCCTCATTGCAGCAGAAACCAATCTAGCGCTCAGGTTGCTCTCCAGCATTGCCCTATCCTCTAAGATTGGCAAGAGCTACCTATAGTGTTACCAAAATGTGCCCAAAATAAGGTTTTACCAATAAAATTTTAAAAAAGAAGACGGGGCTAGTTGACAGTCTCGTTCATATCAGTGCAACTAACCAGCCGCTTTCGCCAGCTAAGTTTTCTTTATTACATAAATAGCGCATATTATACAACGTTAACAGAAGATTATATTATATTTCACAAAGGTAGAATTTTTCAAAAATAAAATATATAATAACATTATAATGTATATACAAATTTCTGAATGAGAGGTGACATTAACACTCGAATTTTACCCTTTCTGCGAATGTTCTTTGAGAGAAGGTAAGTAGTGAGAGGAAACTATTGATAAAAGGGAGGTAGATTGAAATTGATAATTATCGGAGAAAAAATTAACGGGGCGATTCCTTCCGTGGCAAAGGCAATCGCCGCCAAAGATGCGGAATTTATTAAAAATCTTGCTAAAATTCAAAGTGAAGCCGGTGCTAATTTCATTGATGTTTGCGCATCTGTTGAAGACAGTCTTGAACTGGAAACGATGAAATGGCTGATCGACTTGGTGCAAGAGGTTACAGATACCCCCATATCTATCGACAGTCCCAATGCACGCATATGCGCAGAGGCAATTAAATTCTGTCAAAAGCCCGGCCTTATTAATTCGGTGTCTATGGAGGGAGATAAGATAGAAGTTATTTTCCCCATCATAGCCGATACTAAATGGGAGTGCGTTGCTCTCTTGTGTGATGATACTGGGATTCCACAGACAGGTGAAAAACGTCTGGAAGTGTTTGCAGAGATTATGAAAAAGGCGAAAGAATACAACATTGCTCCCTCCAGACTGCATATCGATCCCCTAGTGCAAATGCTTTGCACGTCAGAAGACGGCATTCTCACAATCATGGATGTTATCAAAGAAATTAAAAAACAGTATCCGGACATTCACGTAACGGGTGGTGCCAGCAATATATCCTTTAACCTTCCTGCTCGAAAACTCGTTAATCAAGCTTTTATCGTCTTATCCATGAGTTCCGGTATGGACAGTGCAATCCTTGATCCCACGAACAAAGATTTGATGGGCATGCTCTATGCAACGGAAGCTCTTTTAGGTATGGACGAGTATTGCATGGAATACATCGGAGCCTACCGTGAGGGTAAATTTGGAGTGAAGAAATAATACAACTAAAATAATAAGGGAGGAATTTGAGATGTCAAAGATCGAAGAAGTAAAAGCCAACGTCGAAAAAGGCAAAGCAAAAATTGTACCTGGGTTGGTACAGGAAGCGTTAGATGAAGGAAATAAAGCGGAGATGATTCTCCAGGCCATGATTGATTCCATGGGTGTTATTGGTGACCGCTTCTCAGCCGGAGATATTTTCGTACCCGAAATGTTGATGGCAGCTAAAGCGATGTCCAAAGGTGTTGAAGTCCTTAAACCCCACCTTGTAAGCGATAATACTTCCTCATTGGGTACTTGTGTTATTGGGACCGTCGAAGGCGATCTTCATGATATCGGTAAAAACCTTGTTAAAATGATGCTTGAAAGTGCCGGCTTTAAAATGGTTGACCTTGGCGTTGATGTTTCGGCAGCTAAGTTTATCGATGCTGTCAAAGAAAATGAACATGTTACCTTGGTAGCGTGTTCAGGGCTCCTGACCACAACCATGACCGCAATGAAGGGTACCATTCAAGCGCTGAAAGACAGCGGCTTAACAGGGTTCAAAACAATTGTCGGTGGTGCTCCCGTAACGGCCGAATACGCAGCTGAAATTGGTGCCGATGGGTTTGCTCCTGATGCAGGAAGTGCGGCTGTGAAGGCCCAAGAATTGGTCAAGGCTTAATAAGACTAAAGAACAGGGGGGAAACTCATGTTAACGAAACGGCAAAATTTAATGGAAACGATCAAAGGCGGAAATCCTGATCGCTTTGTAAATCAATACGAATTTATGGAGATCATCTTGGAACTGCCCTCAAAGCTTATGGCTGACCCGGGAACTGAGATTAAGAATGATTGGGGTATTACGTTTAGATGGCCGGAAGGTCAGTTGGGACAATTCCCTGTCCATGACGAGGAGCATAAGGTTTTAAAGGATATTACAGAGTGGAGAAAATACGTCAAAGCCCCTGTTATTAATAATTCTGACGAAGCTTGGGCTGCGGCTGTTGCTCATGCCAATTCCGTAGACCGTAAAGAACAATTTGTTACAGCCTTTGTGGCACCAGGCATTTTTGAAATGTGTCATCACCTGATGAGCATGGAAGATGCTTTAATGGCCTTATACGAGGAACCCGAAGCTATGCATGAGCTTATTGATTACCTTACCGAATACGAGTTAAACTATGCCAAAATATTGATTGACCGTCTCCATCCGGATGCCCTATTTCATCATGATGACTGGGGCAGTCAAAAATCCTCCTTTATTTCCCCAGCCATGTTTGAAGAGTTTTACCTTCCCGCCTATAAAAAAGTCTATGGATTCTATAAACAGAATGGTGTGGAATTAATTGTTCATCATAGTGATTCTTATGCTGCTAACTTGGTTCCTTTTATGATTGAAATGGGAATTGATATCTGGCAGGGAGTTATGACTACCAACAATACGCCTGAGCTTATCAAGAACTATGGTAAGCAAATTGCGTTCATGGGAGACATTGACAGTGGTGTTGTTGATTTCCCGAGTTGGACACCTGAAATAGTTGCCAGAGAAGTTGAGAGAGCCTGCAAAAATTGTGGGAAGTTATATTTTATCCCTAATCTAACTCAGGGGCTGAATTTTAGTTCTTTCCCAGGAGTCTATGAAGCTGCCAGTGAAGCCATCGATAAAATGAGCAAAAAAATGTTTTAAAAGGTGCAGCTGTTTTTGAAGAGAGAGGCAGATTCTATGAGCCAGGACTTTAATAAGCTAAGTTTAGCGGCAAAATCATTAGGGGCAGCACATACAGCAATAATAGATGTTCAAGACATTCAATTTAATGAAGATTTCAGAATGCAATGCGAACAAAATTCTTGCGGAAGCTATAATAAAAACTGGATGTGTCCCCCAGCGGTTGGTCCAATTAGCGAACTAAAAGAAAAAGTGCTAAAGTTCAAGCGGGGGTTATTATTCCAGACGGTATATCAATTGGATGGCTCTTTTGATTGGGAGGGCATGCAGGAAGGTACGGCTCAACACACCAAGATATTCAGAGAGGTCTGTGACACTATTAAAAATACCTCTGCCTTCCAAGAACTTCTCCCCTTGAATGTTGGTCCCTGCACCTACTGCAGCAGGTGTGCTTATTTGGATGGTCAAGAATGCCGGTTTCCCGAAGAGGCTGTATATTCCGTCGAGGCTGCCGGGGTCGATGTAATGGCTTTGGAGAAGAGTTATGGGATTCCCTATTATAATGGAAAAAATACTATTTCGTGTGTAAGTCTCATTTTGTTTACCCCTTAATGAGCAGCGATTCTCGATAAAAAATCACCGGTGATTTATAGTTTTTCAGACCCTATTCTTGATGAAGAAATTTGACTTAATATAAAAGTAGCTTTTAAAGTGGATAATTTGCTAGTAACATTTGATGAAGTGGGGTAATAAGTCATGAAAAGCGATATCGAAATAGCCCAAGCAGCAGTAATGAAACCAATCACTGAGATTGCCCAGAAACTTGATTTAACAGAGGATGATATTGAGTTATACGGTAAATATAAGGCTAAAGTCAGTTTGAATGTTTGGAACCGCTTAAAAGATAAGCCTGATGGCAAACTTATTCTAGTCACAGCAATCAATCCTACACCGGCTGGAGAGGGGAAAACAACAACGACCGTTGGATTAGGACAAGCTCTTTGGAAAATGGGCAAAAAGGCTATGATTGCTATTCGTGAACCATCTCTTGGACCCTGTTTTGGAGTTAAGGGTGGAGCGGCCGGAGGCGGGTACGCCCAAGTTGTTCCCATGGAAGATATTAACCTTCATTTTACGGGGGATTTCCATGCTATTACCTCCGCTCATAGTCTCTTAGCGGCGATGCTGGATAACAGTATTCAACAGGGAAACCCTTTAAATATTGATCCCCGTCAAGTTGTCTTCCGTCGTGTGGTCGATATGAATGACCGTGCCTTGCGCAAAATTGTTATTGGTTTGGGAGGAAAGACGGAAGGGGTTCCCCGTGAAAGTGGTTATGATATTACCGTTGCTTCTGAAATCATGGCGATTCTCTGCTTGGCAAGCGATCTTATGGATCTTAAAAAGCGCTTTGGCAAGATCGTTGTAGCCTATACCTACGATGGACAGCCGGTGACGGCCCACGATCTCGAAGCCGAGGGGGCCATGGCCCTCTTAATGAAAGATGCCATAAAGCCGAATCTTGTACAAACGTTGGAAAATACCCCTGTTTTTATTCATGGCGGACCATTTGCTAACATCGCTCATGGCTGCAACAGTATTATGGCAACAAAACTGGGTCTCAAATTAGTTGATTATCTTGTCACTGAGGCTGGATTTGGGGCGGACTTAGGTGCAGAAAAGTTCTTCGATTTAAAATGCAGATTTGGCGGCTTAAAACCCGAAGCCGTTGTTATAGTGGCAACGGTTCGAGCTTTAAAAATGAATGGCGGACTTGCTAAAGATCAATTAGGTACTGAGGATTTGGGCGCCTTAGCGCGAGGTGTGGTTAATCTTGAAAAGCATATTGAAAATATGGCTAAATTCGGGGTTCCTTCTGTTGTTGCGATAAACCGCTTTCCAACAGATACTGAGGCAGAGTTGAATCTGGTACGCGAGAGATGTCAAGAGCTGGGTGCAGAAGTTGCACTTTCCGAAGTATTTATGCGTGGCGGTGAAGGCGGCATCGAACTCGCTGAAACTGTTCTTAGGGTACTTGAACATAAAGAATCCAAGTTCAAAGTCCTTTATGAATCAGATTTGTGCATTGAGGAAAAGATTGAGAAAATAGCCAAAGAGATCTATGGAGCTGACGGTGTAGTTATTGATAAAGGAGCTCAGGCTTCGATAAAGAAATATGTCGAGATGGGGTATGGAAACTTACCGATTTGCATGGCCAAAACACAATACTCTCTTTCTGATGACGCCGCACGTCTGGGACGTCCTACAGGTTTCACCATCACTGTACGTGAAATTCGACTTTCTGCCGGGGCGGGATTCCTCGTTGCCATTACAGGTGCCATCATGACTATGCCTGGATTGCCCAAAAGACCTGCAGCCACGAGAATGGACATCGACGCTGACGGAACAATTACAGGATTGTTCTAAAAAGACAATAAACCTAATAATCAATCAATAGAAGCACCTTCCCATTGAGGTGCTTCTATTGATTGAAGTTCAGCAATCGAACGAGTCACTGTATTAAAGGTAGAGAATACTCATAATAGATCTTTCTAAAAAGGGATTTATAATTAATTATAGAATATAAGTGTAGTTCCTAAACATTTTCAGCTCAGTATCACCGATCACTGTGGATGAAATGACATCTTAAGACATGAGCACAGGCAGGTAAATGATGACAATTCAACAGCTTAAATATGCCCTCGAAATCGCAAACTGGGGTTCAATGAATGAGGCTGCCAAACGATTATTTATATCACAGCCGAGCCTTTCCAACGCGATCAAGGAATTGGAAGCAGAGCTTAATATTACTATTTTTGAGCGAACAAACAAAGGGGTAAGTATTTCCGTTGAGGGGACAGAATTCCTTGGTTACGCCCGGCAGGTTTTGGAGCAGATAGAATTACTGGAAAATCGTTACCTGGATGCCAGGCCATCTCACCAACATTTTTCGGTTTCGACCCAGCACTATGCATTTTCGGTGAGTGCCTTTGTTAACCTGATGGAAAAATATGCCTTGGAAGAATATGAGTTCACCTTAAGGGAAACAAGAACTTATGAAATTCTGGATGATGTTAAAAATCTGCGCAGTGAAATCGGGATTCTGTATCTCAACGAATTTAATTCGAAGGTCATTAGGAAGTTGCTGAAAGATAGCAATTTGAATTTTACAGTCTTATTTAGAGCGGCACCTCATGTTTTTATCAGCGCCAAAAATCCTCTGGCTCAACGGAAGAAGGTTAGTTTGGCGGATTTAGAGCCCTATCCATGTTTGTCGTTCGAACAAGGGGACTATAATTCCTTTCATTTTTCTGAGGAAATCTTAAGTACCCTATCCCATAAAAAGAATATCCGCGTCAGTGACAGAGCAACTCTCTTCAATCTCCTGATTGGATTAAATGGCTATACTATATCTACCGGCGTCATAAGCGCTGAACTTAACGGCGATAACATCATTGCAGTACCCTTAGATGTTCAGGAAATCATTACTGTTGGCTGGATATCCCATAAAAATGTGACCTTGAGCAAGCTTGCAGCAGCCTATATTCAAGAATTGGATAGTGTACTTAAAAATTATAAATAATTTGCTGATCTCGTTGTAAGTAACCGGTCGGGCAATTCCCCCTACAGGAGTATACGTATGATTTGTTGGCTGGCGATAAGCTCACCTGCAAATCCGTCAAGGAGTTCGAATCAAGAAAATGGCTTGTTATAGTTGTATGCTATAACAAGCCATAGTTTTTTTGACATACTTTATAACTGTTTCTAAATGCTATAGTAATGTCAAGGAGATAACTTCTTGGCAAGTTTTAACTGGCAGACTTGCTGTCTTAAGTCTTGAATGATCACTTTTGGATTCAAACTTGTTGGTTCATTATTCTTAAATTAAGGGAGTAAGGGAGGCTATTCATGAGATACAATATTGAGAACTATTTAAAGGAAAGAATTCTTGTTCTGGATGGGGCTATGGGAACGTGCATCCAGGGTTACGATTTAGCCGAACAAGAATATGGAGGCCTTTGTGAATGTCACAAAAACCAAAAAGGAAACAATGACCTTTTAAATCTTACTCATCCGGAGATAGTCAAAGAAATTCATAAGCGATATCTGGAAGCCGGGGCAGATATTATTGAAACCAATACTTTTAATGCCACCAGAATATCTCAGAAGGACTACGGAATGGAGGGAAAGGTTTATGAACTTAATTTCCAAGGGGCTAAATTGGCAAGAGAACAAGCTGACATCTTTACTAATCTTGACCCAAGTAAACCGCGTTTTATCGCCGGTTCAGTAGGTCCGACGAATAGAACTGCTTCTCTTTCACCGGATGTTGAAAACCCGGGCATCAGAAATATTAGTTTTGATGAACTTGTCTTTGCTTATGAAGAGCAGGTTAAAGGGCTTGTCGACGGCGGTGCCGACATTATTCTTGTGGAGACCATCTTTGATACTTTAAATGCTAAGGCTGCCGTTTTTGCAGCCCAAGATGTCTTTGAGAAAAAAGGTGTCACGCTGCCCATTTTTATCTCAGGAACTATTGCCGATAAAAGCGGCCGAATATTATCCGGTCAGACTCTGGAAGCTTTCGCCCAAACAATGAAAGGCGATGGAATCTTGGGTATCGGGTTAAATTGTTCCTTTGGTGCTAAGGATCTAATTCCCTTTATTAAATATCTTTCTAAGTCACAAGATCGATATATAACCTTTTATCCTAATGCCGGGCTCCCTAATTCCCTGGGGGAATATGAGGAACGGCCTGAAGAAACAGCATCTTTGGTTAAGAAATTAGCAGCAGAAGGACATCTGAATGTGGTGGGGGCTTGTTGCGGATCCACACCTGCCCATATAAAAGCGATCAGTGAAGCGGTTCAAGGGATCAAGCCGAGAAAAATTCCTCTGTTAAAAAAAGAGACGATTTTTTGCGGCCTTGAAGCTATTGCCATCAAGAAAGAAAATAATTTTGTCAATATAGGAGAAAGAACCAACGTTTCCGGATCGGCTAAGTTTGCAAGATTAATCAGAGAGAAAAATTATGAAGAAGCAATCTTAATTGCCAAGGAACAGGTGGAAAACGGTGCTCAAATTATCGATATAAATTTTGATGACGGGCTTCTCGATGCTGCTAGAGAAATGGATATATTTCTCAAGCTTCTTGCCGGCGAGCCTGAGATCTCCAGAGTTCCGGTGATGATCGATTCCTCTAAGTTTGAAGTTATCGAAACAGGTCTAAAGGCCATGCAAGGAAAAGCTATTGTGAATTCTATCAGTCTCAAAGCCGGAGAAGAGGAGTTTATCCATCAAGCAGCGTTAATTAAAAAATACGGTGCAGGCGTTGTTGTTATGGCTTTTGACGAACAAGGACAAGCCGATACCTTTGACAAGAGAATTGCCGTTTGTCAAAGAGCCTATGATCTACTGGTTAATAACGTGAAGTTTCCCCCGGAAGATATTATTTTTGATCCTAATATTTTAGCAATTGGCACCGGGATTGAGGAGCACAACAATTATGCCGTTGATTTTATTAAGGCCGTAAAATGGATTAAGGATAATTTGCCTCATGTTAAAGTGAGTGGAGGGGTAAGTAATTTATCGTTCTCCTTTAGAGGGAATAACGCTATCAGGGAAGCCATGCACTCCGTATTTTTGTATCATGTTATAGCTGCCGGAATGGACATGGCTATCGTAAATCCGGGAATGATTCAAATCTATGATGAAATCAATAAGGAACTTCTGGAAAAAGTCGAAGCTGTCGTACTGAATAAGACTCCTGAGGCTGCAGAAAACCTCATAGCCTTCGCAGAAAGCTATAAGGTTTCAGGGGGCGATCAAGTTGAGAATAAATCAGCTTGGAGAGCGGAATCACCCAAGAATCGACTTGTTCATGCTTTGGTAAAAGGTATCTCAGAATTTATTGAAGAAGATGTGGAAGAGGTCCGAAGACAATATGCCCGTGCGGTGGAGGTTATCGAAGGACCGCTGATGGAAGGCATGAACGTCGTTGGAGAATTATTTGGCGAAGGCAAAATGTTTCTTCCGCAGGTTGTCAAAAGTGCCAGAGTTATGAAAAAGGCTGTAAGTTTTTTATTGCCCTTTATAGAAGCTGAGAAGAAGTCCAACGAAAGCAGCAGTGCAGGTAAAGTGGTGATGGCTACGGTTAAAGGCGATGTCCACGATATAGGGAAAAACATAGTTTCAGTCATTCTTGCTTGCAATAATTTCGAAGTCATTGATCTGGGAGTTATGGCTTCCAGTGAACTAATCCTCCAGACCGCAAAATACGAAAAGGCTGACATTATTGCCTTAAGCGGACTGATAACCCCCTCCTTAGATGAGATGACGAATGTTGCGGAGGAAATGGAAGGGCAAGGTTTTACAATTCCCTTGATGATCGGAGGAGCAACCACATCAAAAACTCACACGGCCCTGAAAATTGCACCGAACTATTCAAACGGAGTCGTGTACAGCGTTGATGCCTCAAAGTCTGTAGAGATTGCCAAAAAACTCACTGACAAAAGTAAAGCAAGTGACTATTTAAAACAACTGGAAAGAGATTATCAAACGATAAGAGATAATTATGCCAGAGCAGAAAGAAAGTTAATGCCTCTTAAAGAAGCCAGAGAAAAAAGATCAAGCATCAATTGGGGTCTGGAAACTATAGCAGTGCCAAACTTACTAGGGACTAAAAGTCTTCTCAATTTCCCTCTCGGTGAGCTAAGGAAGTATATTGACTGGTCCTATTTCTTTATCGCTTGGGATATGGGGATGCCATATCCTAGAATTATGGAAGATCCTAAATATGGCCAAGAAGCAAAAAGGCTTTTTGCGGATGCTAATGATATGCTGGATTTATTAGAGAGGGAGGGAATACTTAGAGCAAATGCGGTTTTTGGTATTTTTCCTGCAAATTCTCAGGGGGATGACATTGAACTATACCATCATGAACGTTCGACAACCTTTAATATGCTAAGGCAGCAAGCGGTGGTCAAAGATAATGTCCATCGCTGCCTGGCAGATTATATTGCCCCCAAAGAGAGTGGAAAGACCGATTATTTGGGCGGATTTATAGTTACTGCCGGTCTAGGGGCCAAAGAATATGCTAATAAGCTTCATGATCAAGGCAACGATTATGGGGCGATCATGGTAAAACTTCTTGCAGATAGATTAGCCGAAGCTTTTGCTGAGTTATTACATTTTCAGGTGAGAAAAGATTATTGGGGCTATGCCCAGGATGAAAAACCAGAACCGGAATCTGTATTAAAAAGATCCTATAGAGGAATCAGGCCTGCTTTCGGATATCCCTGCCTTAGAGATCATGGAGAAAAAACGAAGCTATTTCACCTTTTGGCGGGCGAAAAAACCACGGGTATTAACCTAACGGAACATTATATGATGGATCCGGTGGCAAGTGTGTGCGGTTTGTACTTTGCCTCTCCCCATGCCAGATATTTTGATATTCACAGGATTGGTATGGATCAAGCAGATGATTACGTCAAGCGCACCGGAAAAGACTTTAAAGAGCTTAAGAAGATGCTGAGTAACTGCTTGTAGACAGCCGTGAAACTGATGACGGGATAATTTTACCTAAAAAGTATATTCATTATAGGGATCATTGCAGATTAACTGGATAAAAAAAGATTAATTTTGTATAATTTTCAAGGATTCGTCGATAAATAAGCAGTTGAGAAAATCTAGAAGGAGTAATAGCAATGACAGACTATAAGGTTATATTTCATATTGATGAAATGAACAAATGGGACCTCCTGTTGGGAAATGTAAGCAATTTATTAAAAGCAGCGGGGGAGGATAAATATTCTATTGAAGTTTTGGCAAATGCGGAGGCAGTTAAACATTATGATCTTAAGCATGGTTTAACTTCACAAAATGTTATGGAAAGTTTAAGTAATGATGGTGTTAAATTTGTTGCCTGTAACAATGCCTTAATGGCAAATGATTTAAAAAGAGATACTCTTTTTACGTTTGTTGAAATAGTTCCTGCCGGAGTCGTAGAACTTATTATCAAACAAAGCGAAGGGTATTGTTATATAAAACCTTGATAAAAGAAAGTCTTTTTTACTTAGAGTACAATTGATCAAACTTTAAAAAATCGCTCCCAATAATTGACCATTAGTCATCATTGGGGGCGATTTTGACTTAATTCATGGCAAATAATTTGTAAACGGTGAATAGAAACTTTGCGTATACCGATTTCGGGGTCTTTGGCGATAAACAGACCGGCGGTTACTTATTACTTTGAATGATTTAACTCACAGACATACAGGCTAGTTCATGATATCTTGGAAAAAATAAATTCTAAAAAAGTTATTGACTCAAATTTATAATGATTATAAAATAGTATAAAGTATGATAAAAAGGGTGGATGGAGATGTCTTGGAGTATAGTTAATTTTTCAGGAGAAGAGATTATTAAATTATCCCTTGAAATGGAAACGTCAGGCAAGGAATTTTATGAAAAGGCCTTAAATTATGCTGAAGAAATACAATTAAAAGAGATGCTGGGTTACCTTGCCCTAGAAGAGGAAAAACATCTTAAAGAATTCAAGAAATTGGGAGAAAGGCTTACTAAAGAATTTGAGCCAAATGAAAGTTATGCGGGGGAATATGGAGATTACCTGAAATCAATTGTCAATAATCATGTTTTTAACCTCAATAAGGTTGAAGATCTGGTGAAGGGAATAAAAACTGATCTGGATATTCTGCGATTTGCTCTCAGCTTTGAAAAAGATTCTATCATGATTTTTCAGGAGTTTGAAAATTTTGTAAGCAGTACCGGCAAGGAAATCATCAAAGAGCTAGTCAACGAGGAAAAAGGACATATTAAAAAAATTAATGCCTTGTTTTTGCTTATCTGAGGTAATCTTTACTCACACGGCATGTATAGATTTATAAAGTGCGATTTGCAATGAATTGGTATGAATACATAAAGCTTCTGTCCTCGGACAGAGCTTCTTTGTTAAGGTGAGACATTTAATATTTCGACTCACAAGCTGAATTATCGTAGATCAAAAGAGAGAGGGCGATTCTATGAGCGATGTTCAGAGACAAGATTTAGCTAAGTTACCTGAATCGTATCAGGAATTTTGGAAGCGAGTGGCAAACTATATTCCCAATAACCGTCGTTTTTGCGACCCCCTGCACACCTTAGCTTATGGGATTGATGCGAGCTTTTACCGTCTAATTCCTAAAATCGTTCTCAAAGCTCATAACTCCAATGAGGTAACCCAGATTATAAAAGCTTCCCATGAATATAAAGTGCCTGTAACTTTCCGAACAGCCGGCAGCAGTCTTTCCGGACAAGCTGTCACGGACTCAGTGCTTGTCGTTTTGCAAGGGGCCTGGAGAGGATGCTCAATTATAGGTCAGGGAGAAAAAATAGTCCTAGAACCGGGGATTATCGGAGCTGAAGCAAATCGTTATTTAGCCAAGTACGCACGGAAGATCGGACCCGATCCCGCCTCCATTGATCATGCTATGATCGGGGGAATTGCGGCTAACAATGCCAGCGGGATGTGCTGCGGCACTGCAGACAACAGTTATCAAACAGTGGCTGAAATGAAAATAATATTGAGTGACGGAACGATGCTGGATACAGGTGACGAGAAATCCTGCACGGACTTTTTGACGTCACATCTGGAGTGGGTTAAGAAAATCCAAGAAATAAGAAATAAAATCATGTCTGATCCTGAATTAGAAGCTTTAATCCGCCATAAATATAAAATTAAGAATACAACAGGATACAGTCTTAATGCTTTTGTGGATTTTGAAGAACCAATTGACGTTATAAAGCATCTTATGATTGGTTCGGAAGGGACTCTTGGCTTTATTGCAGAGATTACGTATCATACGGTTGTCGAGCATGCGCATAAAGCGTCTGCCTTAATTATCTATCCTGATATGGAACAAGCTTGTCTAGCAGTTCAAAGGTTAGATCGCGATACTGTTTCCGCCGCCGAACTAATGGATCGGATCTCTCTGAAAACTATGGAAGAAAAGCCCGGTATGCCGGAATATTTAAAGACCCTATCTCCCACTGCCACAGCATTACTCGTTGAAGTCCGCGGAAGTGACCAAGAATCATTGCAGCAAAAAATTAAGCATGTGGAAGACCTGCTGAAAGAAATCCCGACGGTTTTGCCTATGAGCTTTACGGATGTGAAGGCTGAATACGATAACCTCTGGAATATTCGCAAAGGAATTTTTCCGGCCGTAGGTGCGATTAGAGCTTTAGGAACGGGGGTAATCATTGAGGATGTTGCTTTTCCTAAAGAAAATCTTGCCGAAGCGACCATAGCCTTGCGTGAAATATTAGATAACTATGGCTATACAGATGCCATTATCTATGGACATGCTCTTGACGGAAACCTGCATTTTGTTTTTACCCAAGATTTCGGACGTTCTGAGGATTTACCACGCTATGAAGGTTTAATGAAAGATGTAAGTGAACTGGTGGTGAATCGTTTCGGCGGATCTTTGAAAGCAGAACATGGAACAGGCCGCAACATGGCTCCTTTCGTTGAGGTGGAATGGGGGAAAAAAGCTTATCAATTTATGCGGCAGTTAAAGGCTGCCTTTGATCCGGAAAACCTCCTCAATCCCGGCGTCATTATTAATGATAATCCCAACGTTTACTTGGAAAACTTAAAGAATATGCCTCAGGCCCATAAGATCATTGACACTTGTACAAACTGTGGATTCTGCCAAAATATCTGCACCTCTAAGAACTTAACCTTGACCCCGAGACAGCGGATTGTTATTCAACGTGAAATTCAGGAATTGCGGCGAACGGGTCAGGATCTGGAACGCTTAGCCCGCTTGGAGAAAGACTTCGATTATTCCGGTAATAAAACATGTGCTGTTGATGGTTTGTGTGCAACGACATGTCCTCTAGAGATCAATACTGGGGATTATGTAAAATATTTGCGTTCCCAAGAGGTTACGCCCAGTACTCGCAGAATCGCAGAAAGTCTGGCTAGTCATATGACAGGAGTCACCGGGGTCATGCGTTTCGGACTGGGAGCCGTCAATGGAGTGCACAGTATCTTAGGAACGAAGATGATGGAGGGAATCACTCAAGGTGCAAGGAAGCTTTCCGGCAATGCTATTCCTCTCTGGAACCCGTGGATGCCCAAAGCCGGCAGGGTCTCAACTCTAAGGATGCCAAGCGGAAATAATAAAGTCTCTGCAAAATCTCCAGGCGCAACACCTTTGAAAGTTGTTTATTTTCCAAGTTGTATCAGTCGTTCCATGGGAACGGCTAAAAAGGATCTCGATCAGAGATCGTTAAGTGAGGCAATGCTCTCTGTTTTGGAAAAGGCCGGATATGAGGTGATTTACCCCTCGAATATGGATAAGCTGTGTTGTGGTATGCCTTGGGAAAGTAAGGGCTTTTTTGAAACTGCTGATAAGAAAAGCTCCGAACTTGAGCAGGCGTTGTTCGCGGCAAGCGAAGAGGAAAAACATCCCATATTATGTGATACAAGCCCCTGTTTATATCGCATGAAGCGAGTCATGCCTACATTAAAACTTTATGAACCCGTTGAATTTATACATGACTTTTTGCTCGAGCGTCTAATATTTAATCAGCTTAAAGAAACTGTTGCTATTCATGTAACCTGCAGTTCGGTAAAAATGAAATTACAAGAGAAGTTTTACAATGTTGCCCATGCTTGTGCTGAAAAGGTTATCATGCCCCAAGATGTTCACTGCTGCGGCTTTGCAGGGGATCGGGGATTTACATTCCCGGAATTAAATCGTTCGGCCTTAGCCTCTTTGAAAGATTCTCTGCCGGAAGATTGCCATGCAGGCTACTCTAATAGCAGAACCTGTGAAATTGGTCTATCTTATCATAGTGGTATTAGTTATCAATCGATTGTTTATCTCGTGGATAAGTGTACAAAAGCACGATAGAATTATTTCAAGATAAAACAAGGACGTGACAAACTTTGCTTTGTTACGCCCTTGTTTTATGAACTTTTTACGCTCCTTATTACTCTTACTTGCAGAACAGACCGGAGTGAGGCGACAGAGTGGATCTGGAAGAACAGTTGAAACGGGCAAAAGCAGGTGATCAAGAGGCTTTGGTCCAACTGGTATTGACGAAAAAAGAAGAATATTACAGGCTCGCTTATGGTTATATGGGGAACCAAGAGGACAGGGCAAAACCTTGAGCTTGACGTTAAGCGGATAACTTATGTCAAGGTGTATAATGATGTCATCAATATTCCGGTAAAATAGAATTTCAGGAAGTATCGTTGTCACATAAAATGGTTTACTCATTACAAATCTATTACTAATTAAGAATAGTTGGGCCGCCTTTAAATTTTAGAGGAAGCTGAACAATGAATTCCGTCTCCTGTCCGACTTTACTCTGAACTTCGATGGTTCCTTGGTGCAGAGTCGTGATTTGGCGTACCAATGCGAGACCAATACCCGATCCTCCCGTTTCGCGGGTGCGAGATTTATCAGCACGATAAAACCGCTCGAAGATGAAAGGAAGTTCCTCTTCCGGAATGCCGCTGCCGGTATTTTTGACACGAATGGTTGAACAATCGGGGTCTGGTGTCAAAGTGACGGTTACTTGACCGCCGATATTTGAATAACGATAAGCATTGTGAATGAGATTGTAAAACAGTCTTGTTAAGAGTCGCCCGTCTCCCTGCATCATAACCGATGCGGGCGGAGGATTCCAGTTTAGAGCCAACTGTTTTTCTTGCATCAACGGAGTGAGATTGCGGATCACAGTTTCCAGAAGATGGTTTATGTCAACCGGTTCAAAGCTGGGAGTTAATGCTCCCATTTCTGCCACATTTAAGTCTCTTAAGTCGCTTGCTAGATCAACAAGGCGGTCAATTTCCTCATGAATGGAGGAGAGATTTTCTTCATCAGCTGGCAAAACGTTGTCTTGAAAGGCTTCGATGTAGCTTTTGATGGATGTTAACGGCGTACGCAGTTCATGAGCAATATCTGCTGTAAACTGCTTGCGGAGAGTCTCTTGGCGTTTCAGATTGTTAACCATCACGTTAAAAGCGACAGCTAATTGGCCGACTTCATCCTTCGTCAAAATATCAACGCGTTCATCCAAATGGCCTTTGCCGATGCGATCCGCGGCTTGAGTGAGTCGTTTCAGCGGTGTTACGAGATGACGACTTGTGAAGTAACTGAGTATAATTCCAAATGCTAAGGCCAAACTTCCGGCGAATAGTATAGAGTATAGAACAGATGACTGGAACTGAACGTCCTGGGGATTAATAATGGGTGCTGAGGAAGGGTAGCGGATAATGGCTTTAGCTAAAACTCCTTGCGGGCCTGAGACTGTTAACGTTTTCGTTTTCCAATTTGTGTTGGAAGTTGAGAACATACTCATGCCCATACTCATTCCGCCTTGACCGTTCATCATGCCGCCCATCATGTTACTTAACGTGGCAATTTGGTTACCGCTGGGATCAGTTAGGGTAACAATAGTCCCTGCAGGGAGAGATTGGCTGATCTCTTGGAGCGAGGCAGGGTCCCAAGTCCCTTTGCTTTGATAGGCACTGCTGAGCCGCGAAGGCAGTTGTTCGACGAGAGTTTCGTTGGTCCTAGTCAAGTAATTACTGAATTGCCGGTGAAAAACCAGATCAACTGCTAGTATGCTGAAAGTTAAGGTTATGAGAGTGATGATAAGGGTGGAGAGAAATAACTTTTTGCGCATGTTATCCTCCGCTGTTTGGGTTGAATTTGTAACCTATACCGTAAACCGTCATAATGATTTGTGGATCACTGGGTGTAGTTTCGATTTTCTGGCGAATTTTCTTAATATGGGCGTCAATGACACGGTCATCCCCCTCAAAGTCGTGACCTTGGACAATCTCCACCAATTGGCCGCGGGAGTAGACCCTTCCGGGATGTTTGGCAAGAGCGCCAAGTATTTTAAATTCAGTGGGGGTTAAGGCAATCTCTTGATCGTGAAGTCGAATTTCATGCTGAATATTATCGATGGTAAGGCCATTGTCATAGGTAATGACGTCGGCCAGAGGGGAAGTTTCATTATTCGAGCGGCGAAGAACTGCCCGCACGCGGGCGACGACTTCACGAGGGCTGAAGGGCTTAGTAATGTAATCATCAGCCCCGATGCTTAATCCTTGAATACGGTCTTCCTCTTCAACTCTGGCCGTGAGCATAATGATAGGTACAGAGGATATTTTTCGAATTTCCTGGCATACTTCTATTCCGGTCATACCGGGAAGCATTAAATCAAGAATCACCAGGTCATAGGGGTTTTCTTTAAACATGGTTAAGGCAATGATACCGTTTAAGGCTGTATTAACCTGAAATCCTTCTTGTTGAAGGTAGGCTTTAAGTACTGAGGTGATTTTCTTTTCATCATCTACAACTAAAATCCTCATTTAAATTCTATCCTCCTAATCCACGAAGTTATAGCCTATTATACAAGGAAACTCGATTTATAGACAATCATATCAAATGATGTAATGATAAGGCTTGTGTTTTATGCTTTATGAATAAGTAACGCACTCCTTAACAAGGGTGCGTTTTTCTTTACGGCTATCTGTCTCAAAGTATAAACATTGAATTAGATTTTATGATGAATATGTTGTGAATTTCTAATGAATTTAAAGCAACTAATACAATAGTTCGTTCTATAAACCAGCAAAGAAACAGGAGTACCGCTTACTATTATAAATAGTTTCGCGGCACTCCCGTGAAGGTATCACTTTCAATTGCATACTAGAAGAAGGGCTAATACGTGCGAAGACAGTGTCTTAGTGGGTACTCAGCCGAGTTTTCTTTATTGAAGTCTTGTATTTTGTTGTTGGTTCTGATTTTGAGTTTTGTTCGTTTGCTGATTCGTTTGTTGATTCATTTGCTGATATGATTGTCCATATTGAGTTTGCTGGCTTTGTCCAGTTTGTTGTTGCTGCTGTTGTGAGCTTTGTGCCATGTTTTGAAGTTGAGTTTGAGCTTGATCAATAAATTCATGCATTTGCGTGAGGACTTTTGTGGACTGAGCGGATTGATTTGCTTGATTTAAAGCTTGAATAGCATTTTGGATTGATTGCTGAATTTGATTGACGTTTTGTAATTTCTCCTGTTGAGACTGGTTTTTAAATTGGTTCATTTGATCCAGCAGTTGAGTTATCTGCTGCTGACCTTGCCCTAGGTTGACTCCTTGAGTTTGTGAACCAAAGGTAGATTGCAAGCTAGAAATGGCTTGCTGCATCTGAATATATTGATCTTTTAAAAACTTCGGTGGGGGAATCCCCTGGAGTTCAAAGCAGCAAATACGAAACCTGAATAATCAGCCTGATACTTAAGAGTCCTAAATTCACTTCGTTTTATTTAGCATAGTTTCTCCTGTAAAGTAATGGTATTGAAACAATGAATCAATATCAGTTTTATTTTTATGGCCAAAGTATAAAAAATCAATGAGATTTTGTTGTGAATGAGCTATGGATTTCTTGTGAATTTCTTAAAAAATTCTCAAAAACTTCTCTAAAAATCTTCTTCATGTCATCCATTTGCATTATAAGTTCACGAAATTTAGTTCACTCTTTGAAATCAAATGGGATCTCCATTAATATCCAAGCAAATAGTTATGTAGTTTTTCTCCCGACACGCATATAGTTAAACGTTACTTGCTGTGAAGGGAGATTCTAAGGTGGAAAAAGATTGCAGCGCGGCCGAAAAATCAAGAAGTCAAAGTATGGCAATACGTTATAAAGTTTTACTTTTGGCATGTTTTGTTATTGTACTTGTCGGGGGGATTAGTCTATCCCTGGTCTTATATACTAGCGACAAGGGGCAACTTGCCGAGGGTATTGTATTACAAATCCCGTTGGGGAACCTTTCTAGGGGAGAGGCTCAGTCGAAACTGGATCAAATGCAAAAAGAAATCTACAAGCGCCCCGTTTTTTTAATTGCTGGCGATAAAAGTTATTCATTAAATCTTGAGGAACTTGGCTTTTCGTATTCTTTTGAAGAGCCGCTGCAAAAAGCCTATCTCATTGGGCGAGAAGGGAATATTTTCAATAAAGCTTTTAGCAAATTTAACGCGAGATGGGGAATCACGTTTACACCCAACTATCATTGGGATGATCACGTTCTCCGGGAAGTCTTAATAAGACATCTCTCGGAACTGAATATTTCTTCAGAGAATGCCCGTTTTTTAGTTAACTCCGATCACTCGCTGAGGATTGTTCCAGAAAAGCCTGGGAAACAAATTGACTTTGAGTCTTTAATGACCAGCATCAAAAAAGAACCTTATAATGACATTTCAAAAATCTCTATTCCATTTGAACAAGTCAACCCCACTATAACAAAAGCGGACTTGGCTAAGGTAAAAATGTACGGCCTGCTAAGTAAATATTCGACCAGTTTTGATCCCAATCAGAAAGAACGAACGATTAATTTGCAGCTCGCGGCAAAATCAGTCGATGGATTGGTGCTGCAGCCTGGAGAGGTTTTCTCTTTTAACCGGACAGTTGGACCAAGAACCGCTGAAGCCGGATATCAAGAAGCTCTGATTATTGAAGGGAATTCATTCGTACCAGGGTTGGGCGGCGGTGTATGTCAAGTTTCCAGTACATTGTTTAATGCCGTTCATTCAGCATCTCCTCTGTTAACGGTAGTCGAACGTTCACGCCATAGTCTGCCTGTTGCCTATGTTCCGCCAGGCCAAGATGCAACGGTGGCGTATCCGGATCTTGATTTCAAATTTCGAAACGATTCAAAAACATTTCTACTGATCCGAAGTGATGTTAATAACAATACTTTAACCTTTCAAATATTTGGGGAAGCAAAATAACTATCCATTGATTTTGGCGTATTCGGTTGGACAATTGGTAAAATAATTCGATTGACAATTCAGCGAAAAATCAGTATATTAATAACGAACAATATGAAAGCGCTTCCACATGGCGATTAATGCCAACTCTCTTTTATTTGATTTTTGAAGATAGACGATTAATTGTTCATGCAGAGTTGAATTTAGGTAGAATATAATAATATGTTAATTACGATAAAAACTCTGCGTAAACCGCAGAGACCAAATTTCTTTGTCTGAACTAGGTACATATTGGAATGTGTGGTAGCGGTACCACATTTTACTTATATAGAAAGCGGAGTTGAAAGAATACATGGCTACTATACGGGATGTTGCAGCTCTTGCAGGTGTTTCCATTTCTACAGTTTCTAGGGTTCTTAATAAAAGTGGTTATGTTAATGCCGAGACGGAAAAAGAGGTCTTAAAGGCTATTCAAACCCTAAAATATGAACCTAGTGATGTTGCCAGGGGCCTGACGAACAAAAAGACTAAAACAATTGCGCTAATCCTGCCGGATATAGTAAATCCTTTTTTTCCCGCACTGAGCAGGGCTGTTGAAGATGTGGCCAGGACGCTGGGATACACTGTCATCTTCGGCAATTCTGATGGTCAAGCAAATAAAGAAAAGGCCTATATCAATATTCTTAAACAAAAGTATATCAGCGGAATTATTTTTGCTTCACATAACTTGAACCGCGATGATGTCGAGTATCTGCAAAAGATCGATATCCCCTTTGTTGTACTAGATCGAGCTCCTTCCCGAGAAAATTGTACCGTGATTCGGTCTAAAAATTTTGAAGGAGCTAAAATTGCCGTTCAGCATTTGCTTGATATAGGTTGCAAGAAAATAGCCCATATTTATGGACCTCAGGAAATTAATACAGCTAAGGACCGCCTAATGGGCTATGAGGAATCTGTCAAAAATTCGAATTGGTATAGCCCGACTTTAATGGTACCAGGAAATTTCAAATTGGATGGCGGTATGAACGCAGCTAGAGTCTTAATGGAACGTCACCCGGATGTTGACGGAATTTTTGTAGGTAACGATTTGATGGCAGTTGGAGCCTTAAAAACCCTCTTGCGTTTAGGTATCAATGTTCCGAAGCAAATTGCAATTTGCGGTTTTGATGGCATAAATCTGACTGAAGCCGTTGAGCCGGAATTAACGACAATAGCCCAGCCTATTTATGAAATGGGAGCTTTAGCGGCTGAGTTGTTAATTATGAAGATAGAGGGGTCTCGTGTAGAAAATCGGATTTATGAACTGGAGGTTAAGTTAGTTCAACGAGATTCGACGAGAAAATAAATAATCGCAGTTAACAAAAATAGAGATATAAATAGTTTGATATAAGAAATGGACAACCTCTAACCATTTTAAACAATTCGAGTCTTCTGTGATTATGGAAGCGGTACCATATTTGTATCAGTACTATCAATAAATACCACATTAAGCTGTCTGGTGAGAAAAAAACTAACAGAGGTGTCATGGAATGAAAAAACAGGGTGTGCTTCATGGAGAATTATCTCGTATCATTGCTACGTTGGGCCATGGCCAAAGTTTAGTGATCGCTGACTATGGCTTACCGATTCCGCCCCAAATCCCTTTTATAGATTTGGCCGTTAGTGAGGGCGTAGCTTCTTTTTGGGATGTTTTCAATTCTGTTCTGACCGAATTAAGTGTGGAACGGTTAACCGTTGCCCAGGAACTGCAGGGGGCTCACCCTGATTTATTTGCTAAAATCAAAGGGGCGACCGATGCTCCAATTGACCTTGTCAGTCATGAAATGTTTAAAGATCGTTTGAACTCAGCTTCAGTGATTGTACGTACTGGTGAGTGGACTTCCTATGCTAATGTCATCTTACAATCCAGCGTAATTTTTTAGGTGGTGAATTTATGGCATCCTTAGAAATGAAGGGAATCTGTAAAGCCTTTTCCGGTGTTAAAGTCTTACAAGGGGTGGACCTTCATATAAATGGCGGAGAGGTTGTGGCTTTGCTCGGAGAAAATGGTGCCGGCAAGTCCACTCTAATGAAAATCCTAACCGGAGTTTATGTGGCTGATGAAGGACAGACGGCTATCGACGGAGAGGTTGTATCCATTCGGGGAATTCGAGATGCCCAGAACCTGGGAATCGAAATGATTTACCAAGAACTTAACCTCTTTCCCAACTTATCAGTGGCAGAAAACTTTCTGATAGGGCATGAAGATGAATTTCGAAAGATGGGTTTTGTTAATTATCCTCTGCTCTATAAAAAGGTTGAGGAGACAATGGCCACTCTGAATCTTAATCGCAGCCCTAAAGAGCCCCTCGGAGGCCTGAGCGTTGGAGAACAACAATTGGTGGAGATCGGCAAAGCTTTACAGAAAGACGTTCGCTTTCTCATCATGGATGAACCTACATCTGCGTTGAGCAGAGCCGAGACTGAAAGGCTTTTTGAAATAGTTCGTTCACTCAAAGCAAAAGGTGTTGGGATTATTTATATTTCTCATCGCTTAGAGGAATTGTTCACGATCGCAGACCGGGTGACTGTTCTGCGGGACGGGCAGTTTATTGCTACTGTTCAGACGAAGGAAACAACGGAGCGGGAATTAGTTTCCTTGATGGTAGGCCGGGAGATTGAAGAACGATATCCACATATTGATATAACACCTTCCGATAGGGTACTGCTCGCAGAACACTTAAGTACAGAATCTATTCATGATGTCAGCTTAGAAGTAAAAGCGGGCGAAATTGTGGGTCTTGGTGGTTTGATGGGAGCTGGACGAACCGAAGTTGCCCGTGCTTTAAGCGGGATCGATGCTTTGAAGTCTGGAGAGATAAGCTTAGAAGGACGAACTCTCTCTTTAAAATCTCCGCTAGAGGCTATTCGCGCGGGTATTGCCCTTGTGACTGAAGACCGCAAAAATGAAGGTCTGCACCTTCCTTTTTCCATTCGAGAAAATTTGGCGCTTCCAACCCTCGGTGAACGCAGTCGCTTCGGTCTGATCCAAAGGCAGGGGGAACAGGAAAATGCTCAGCATTGGGTTAAACAATTGAGGGTAAAAACCCCTACGATTGAACAATTGGTACAAAATTTAAGCGGTGGAAATCAGCAAAAGGTTGTTATCGGTAAGTGGCTCGCCTGTAATCCAAAATTGCTGATTCTGGATGAACCGACACGTGGGGTTGACGTAGGGGCTAAGCAAGAGATCTATCAGCTAATGAACCACCTGAAGTCTGAAGGTAAGGCCGTTTTATTAATCTCTTCAGATTTGCCTGAGTTGTTGGGCATGAGTGACAGGGTCTACGTTATGCATGAGGGAGTTATTAAAGGCGAATTACTGGCCGGAGAGATGCAGCAAGAGGCATTTATGAGCTTGGCCACAGGAGGCGAAGTATAGTGCAACGGGTTATGAATACAATTAAACGCTATCATTTAGGACCGACAATTGGTCTGGTTATCTTAATTTTTATTCTTTCTTTCGCGACTGCAAAGTTTTTTACCTTTGGAAACCTGCGTAATGTTGCTTTACAGATTTCAGTTAATGCCTTGATCGCCGTGGGTATGACGTTTGTTATCCTGACCGGAGGGATTGACCTGTCGGTCGGTTCCACCTTAGCTTTAAGTGCGGCTATTGCTGCTCAACTTATGATGGGGCATGTAAGTCCTTGGATGGCAGTCATTGTAGCTATAGCTTTCGGAGGTTTGGCCGGCGCACTCAATGGGCTCTTTGTGGCATATGCAGGCTTGGCCCCATTTATTGTTACGTTAGGTACGATGACGCTGTTTAGAGGAATGACAGAAATTTATACCAATGGAATGCCCATTTTCAATTTGCCACAGGAGTTTGCGAAATTTGGTACCGGAACGTTTCTTGAAATTCCGATTCCAGTCTGGGTTATGGCGGCAGTTTTTATTGCTGCTTGGATTGTATTGCACAGAAGCATTTCAGGCAGGCGCATCTATGCTATTGGAGGTAATGAGCGAGTATCCTTCTTAGCTGGTGTTCCGGTCAAGCGATATCTGCTCGGAGTTTATGTAGTCAGCGGTATTTTGGCCTCTCTGGCAGGAATCATTCTGGCCTCCCGTTTAGGCTCCGCAGAACCAACTGCCGGTGTGGGTTATGAACTTGATGCCATTACTGCCGTCGTACTTGGCGGGACCAGTTTGGCAGGAGGAGAAGGGACATTAGTTGGGACATTAATTGGAGCATTAATTCTAGGAATTATTGATAACGGATTAAATCTTCTCAACGTTAATTCTTTTTACCAGGATGCGGTAAAAGGGTTAATTATTCTTGCGGCTATCATGCTTGATCGCAAGAAATCTAATGGGAGGTAAGAGGCCTCAGGCCTCCTTCTTCAAATAAATAAAACATAAAGAGGAGAATGGCAATGAAAAAATGGAAAACTATTTTGGGGCTAGGTGTTCTGACTGTAGGCCTGGTATCTGGGTGTGGAACTGTTTCCAATAGTAATTCAAGCGATAAGACAGCTGCCCAATCAAAATCAAGCGATACCACCATCGGTTTCGCTGTCTCTACAACTAACAATCCGTTCTTTGTAGCAATGGAAAATGGAGTTAAACAGGAAGCTGCTAAAGAAAACATTAAAGTTATTGTCGACAATGGTAATAATGATGCAGCGACTCAATTGAACCAAGTTCAAGATCTGATTCAACAAAAAGTCAGTGCGATAATTCTCAACCCGACAGACAGCCAAGGATTGTCCACTGCAGTTGCTGCGGCCAACAAGGCGAATATTCCTGTCATCACTTTGGACCGCAGCGTAAATTCCGGCAAAGTATCCAGCTTTATTGCTTCTGACAACGTTCAAGCCGGAAAAATGGCTGCTGATGAGATCATAAAAGCCTTGAATGGTCAAGGTAAAGTCGTTGAGCTGCAAGGAATCATTGGTACCTCTGCCGAAAGAGACAGAGAACAAGGATTTGATCAAGAAATGGCAACAGCCAAAGGAATTCAAATTGTCGCTAAACAATCGGCTAATTTCGACCGCAGCAAGGCCTTAAACGTTATGCAAAATATTCTTCAGGCAAATCCGGATGTAAAAGGGGTTTTTGCCCAAAATGATGAGATGGCTCTTGGTGCCTTAAAAGCTATTCAACAAAGCAATAAAACAGGGATAGCTATTGTGGGTATTGATGGAGAGCAAGAAGCAGTTAATGATGTCCAACAAGGACTCTTCTATGCGGATATTGCACAGCAGCCTATTCAAGAGGGTGTATTGGGCGTACAGAACGCAGTGAAACTAGTGAAGGGCAATTCTGTTTCGGCGACAGTCAGCTCACCTCTGATGTTAGTTGAAAAAGGAACTTCATTCAGCGGCTTCTAGAAAAAGTACACGTTTGATAAAGGGATGTTAGCCGGAGGAGGTGAAGCAGGATTATGCGTTCTATTGCGGTCATAGGCAGCCTCAATATGGACATAGTCAACAGGGTTGAGAAAGCACCTTTACCGGGTCAGACTATTAAAGCTCTTGAGACAAGCTATGTTCCCGGCGGAAAAGGAGCAAATCAAGCTGTTGCTGCCGCTCGTGCAGGAGCAAGAGTCGAAATGTTTGGCGCCGTGGGTGCGGACACTTACGGAGAAATTCTGCTGGAGAACCTGAGATCTTCCCGTGTCGGAACGGAAAGTGTTCTTCTTAAACAAGATGTAGGAACAGGATTGGCCTTCATTACCGTAGATGAACTTGGAGAAAACAGTATCATAATTTCTCCGGGCGCTAATGGAAAAGTGGAAACCCAGGATGTCCAGGTTGAGGAAAGGCAATTGCTGGAGCCTGATATCATCATTTTACAGAATGAGATACCTTACTCTACAGTTGCTTATGCCTTGGAATATTTTGGGGCGAAAGGGAAATATATTATCTACAATCCTGCTCCAGCATTCGCACCGCCGGAGAACGCTTTTAGCCGGGTTGGTCTGCTGATTCTCAATGAAACGGAAGCAGCTGTCTTATCCGGGGCAGAAACGGGAACTATAGAAGAAGTTCATTCCGCTGCCAAGATTTTGGTGGACAAAGGATGCCGGGAAGTCATTGTAACTTTGGGAGCCAAAGGATTATTTTACTTGAACAGGGAAGGAACAACGGTCTATTTGCCGGCGTTTAAAGTTGCGGTGACCGATACCACTGCGGCGGGTGATACCTTTGTTGGTGCGTACGCAACTGCTATGGTTGAAGGTAAGCCAGTTCAAGAAGCGCTGCGTTTTGCTTCAGCAGCCTCGGCTCTAACCGTTACCAGAAAAGGTGCCCAGACATCAATTCCTGAACGGTTAGAAATTGATGCTTTTTTAAGCCAAAGGCAGTTCGTTGATGACTTATAATTGATTTGCTTATGACTGACATACTAATTAATGAATGAATGAAGGTCCTCATTTATACCGATGAGGGCCTTTTAAGTTACTCCTTGTTTGGATGGGGCATTATATGTGATGTAAAAGTTTATATCTTTGCAGACATCAGAAATCGCTACTTAACGCATGGAGGTGCACAACGATCTAGTCTTGATCATTGTCTGCAAGGGGTAAAAAGCCAAAGATAGGAATAGTTAATCAGTAACATAGAGTTATCCTATAGACAATAAGCCAAAAAGAATGTTACGATTTTGGTAAGGGAAATAATCCGAAGGATAAATCGCTCAACTATCGTCTCTAAATGCTAAGGTAATAAGGAAGTATCCTGGAAAATGTGAAAGTGCTAACAATAGCAAACGAAAAGGGGGGGCGTCTCATGAGAAAGTGTGATGAATTACTTCAGAGGTTTACCTTAAAGGGCCAAGATAGTGGGGTCAGGGAACTGCGACGAGAGGAATTCGATGACTATCAAGTGATATACAATATCCTTGTTGAAAAACTCATTGATACCGGCGTAGAAATAACTCAAGATAAAGAAACTCAAGTAATCAACAGAATTGTGTCCCAGGATGATGCGGATGTAACTCCGTTAGGCTTGACTAATGTAAGTTTAGAATACCTTGCAAGAATACTGACGTTCGCAAAAGGAAAGGGAATCCAATGGCATGTTGAAATTAAAGAGTGTTCTGATACTCACTTCATGGAATTGTCATATTTTAAAATCCAAGTCAATTGTAACAAAGATTTATTTGTGACAATGGCTAAGGAAGCTGGGTTTAGATATCCAAAGTTAAAACACATGCAAACGGCTTAATTTCATCAGAAAGCAGTGTTAGTCAACGCGTTCTTCACGCTTCTAAATGTTCCGTTTTAATAGTAAAGTAGCAATAATTGTCTAACTGCTTGAGCTTAGCTGCTTAACAACTCCTGTCAGAAATGAAAGGAGTTGTTTTTGGTGTAGGAAGTTCATTTCTCGGAACATAAGGCTGAAAGTTAAAAAAGTTAAATATGTTCATAGGCATTAATGATGATGAACATACTGATTTTCTATAGACATCTAAATCCCTGAATGATACCCTTAATTTGTAGCTTATGTGGAAAATTCAAAAAGGAGTGTGACTTATATTGAAGAGAGTTTGAGCTTGGTTAGAATTCAATATCATTATAACAATTTAAATCAAAGCAACTTACCATGACTAAGAGTTATGAGTTTGAAAGATCACACGATTGAGCTCTCAAAATTAGTGGATGCTTAGAAAGAAAAGTCATAAAGACTGCTAAAAAATGTGATTATTTACAGGTTTAAGAGAAAGAAAAACTTTAAATTTTAAGGGAAAGAAAAGCTTTAGATTTTAAGGGAAAGAAAGTTTTAGATTTTAGGGAAAGAAAATGAGGGTAAAAAACTGTAAAAAACTAAGAGCAAGGCAAAATGCTTTGTCTCTAAGTGAAATGTTTCACGTTTGGATTACGGACGAGAAAGGTGGGGACAGTATGTCGGGATTTGCACTCGGCAAACGAATACCGATTATCGATACAATTAGAGCGTACAGGAAGGGAGACCTCAAGCATGACATTATCGGCGCCTTAACTGTTGTAGTTGTTGGCCTGCCCCAGTATATGGCTTATGCCTTGATTGCCGGCGTTAATCCCATCTATGGCTTATATACGGGTATCATAGCTGCTATTATAGGCTCGGCTTTTGGCTCATCGAATCAGCTTATTACCGGACCAACAAATGCTATATGTTTGCTTACGGCAAGCGCTATGATTCGATATATGAATCTTCCCAATGCTTATCAAATGCTTTTCCTAATGACGTTTATGGTTGGTGTACTACAGGTCGTTTATGGAGCCATTAAGCTTGGCAAGGTAATAGACTTCGTTTCCCATACCGTTCTGGTTGGTTTTACTGCGGGAGCAGGGACAATCATCGCTCTTGGACAGGTCAATACATTCCTGGGGATATCGATTAAAAACTCTTCAGCAATGTCAACATTAGAAAAAATGCAATATATTGTTACTCATTTAAACCAAACTAACCCCTATGTCTTAGGAGTTGGACTAATGACCATCGTTATTATGCTGATTTGCAAAAAGATAAGCAAAAATCTGCCGGGTGCTTTAATCGGAATTATCGTTCCAATCTTTTTTATCATACTGTTTGATCTGGAAAAGAAAGGCGTTAAGCTTACCGGAAATATTCCTTCGGGCTTTCCCCCCTTTACAATGGTTCAGTTTAACCTTTCTTCAATAAAAGAAATGCTTAGTGGGGCTTTTGCTATTTCAATCATTGGTTTAGTAGAGGCAATATCAATTTCCAAATCAATTGCTACTAAAACGCGACAAAAGATTGATTCTAATCAGGAATTTATCGGCCAAGGTTTATCAAATATTGTGGGAGCATTCTTCCAGTGCCTGCCTTCCTCCGGATCCTTTTCGCGGTCGGCCATCAATTTTATTAACGGGGGAGTCAGCAGATTAGCGGGAATCCTCTCGGGTGTATTTGTAGCCATAGTTCTCATACTGTTTGCTCCCTACGCGAGATATATCCCCAGTGCAGGTCTTGCAGGAGTGTTGATCTATACTGGGTATGGCTTGATTGACAAAGTTGAAATCAAAAAGGTAATTAAAGCGGGCTTGTTTTCTTCCGATTCGATTGCCATGTGGGTAACCTGTATCTTAGTTATTTTACTGCCAAACCTTGATTATGCAATTTATACAGGAATTGCTCTATCGATTGCCTTATATCTTAAAGACACAAACAAAGCACCCATCAAGCTTCTCATCCCTAAGCAGGGTGAGGAATCTCAAGTCATTCTCGAAGAGGTAAAAACCGTTGAAAATAGGGTAGATGTATTGGTTATTCAATTGGAAGGAAATTTATATTTTGGTGGAGCAACAGATCTTGGAGAAAGACTTGAGAGTTTGATTGATAAATCCAGTGTATTTATTTTAAGAATGAACCATGTTACGACCATTGATCTAACATCAATTACGGCTTTGAAAGTATTTGTCAGGAATGTAAGAGAAGCCGGAGGAACTTTAATCATTAGTGGGGTCAAATCAGAGCTGAATGCTATTTTTAAAAAGTCTGGTTTGGATACTGAAATTGGAGGGGAGAATATTTTTATGCTGGAGAATGAGGTATTTGCTTCGACTTCCAATGCTCTAAGAAGGGCTAGAGCAGCTTTGAACTGTTAAAATGCTGGGATAGATACAATAGAGGATGTCCGAGAGACTACAGATGACCATGTATTGCATGCCAAAGGATTTGGACCGACTTGTTTAGAGGATTCGCATCCACTTGTTTAGAGGATATGCACTATAAAATGAAATTGTTTGAGGCACAAAACAAGATATGATCAGATATGATCGATTGAAAAATAAAATGCACCCTATAGGAAAAGGGAGAACGGTTTGACCGACTCCCTTTATTTTTACTATCGGAAAGAGTATAACCCTCGGTTGTATAGTGCATGAAGGGCTGATCCGAGCAAAGGCCAATGTCTTCAGGCGCCAGAAACGTTTTCTTTATTTAAAAACTGCTTGCGGCTTAAATAACAAGAAAGCGCCATGGGATTGAATGCTGTTGTTCATTTGTCGATGTTAATTCGAAGTCAAAAAATGTAATAGTTTGACGAAAGCAATTATTTCCATTCTAATGATCGACATTTAGTGTGTTATAATCTTCTATAGAGTACTTATCTTTTGGGGGTTAATTAAATATGACGAAAATGTCCCGCAAGAATCGTGGACATCAACGAAGCAAGAGTAAAAAACTTCGTGTGTTCCTTTATTCACTTTTGACTGTACTTTTATTAGCATTTGCTGCCGGTGGGATTTTTGTTTTGAAGGTGGCCTTACAGCTCCCGCAGTGGGATCCCTCTTCTCTGAACGACATGAAGCAGTCTTCAATCATTTATGACAAAAATGGTAATGAGATAGCCCAGTTACATAGTACGGTGAATCGACTGAGCTTGAGCTCCTCTCAAATCCCGGATATCGTGAAAAAAACCTTTGTCGCAGTGGAAGATAAACGTTTCTATCAAGAAATCGGGATTGATCCTATACGAATTGTCAGCTCCGGTATTCAGGATTTGATCACAGGAAGCGCCAAACAGGGTGCCAGCACGATCACTCAGCAACTGGCTCGTAATGCCTTTATCGAAGATCCGACGTCTAAAACCCTAACGAGGAAAGTTCAAGAAGTTATTATTGCCATACAGCTTGAACGACGCTATACCAAGGATGAGATCCTGACATTTTATCTGAATAAAATTCCTCTGGGGGAATCTTCCTATGGGATTGAAGCAGCAGCTAAAACCTATTTCGGCAAAGATGTTAGTAAGCTTGACCCGGCAGAAGTGGCACTTTTGGCGGGTTTGCCTCAAGCATCAAGCGGATATGATCCTTATTTTCATCCGAATGCTGCCAAGACCCGACGAAATATTGTCCTTGGGGTTATGCGAGATGCGGGGATTATTACTGCTGCTCAGTATAATCAATCCATTAACGAGTCCTTTACTTATGTAGATACAATGATTAAAACATACGGCGGGCCACAAAAGGCCGTTTATGCAACCGCCAATTATAAGTATCCTTCCTTTGTAGATTATGTAGTTAATGAATTAGAAAACAAGTATAACTTAACTGAGGATCAAATTAATAATGGAGGATTAAAAATATATACTACGGTTGACCCAAAAATCCAAACCGCAGCTGAAGATGCTTTTAATGATCCGGCTAATTTTCCCCAAAGTGTTGATAAGAGTTTAGTACAGGGTGCAATGACCATTGTTGAACCGTCCACTGGCAGCATCGTGGCTATGGTGGGGGGAAGGAACTACCAATATGGGAATTTTGATCGTTCTTGGCAAGCTAAGCGACAACCGGGGTCGACGATTAAACCTTTAGCTGTCTATGGCCCTGCCTTAGAAAAGGGCGGCTATTATCCCGGAACAGTTCTGGACGACATGCCGGTTACTTTTGATTTAGGCTACGGTCAGAGTTATAGCCCGGTGGACGATGATACGTCTACAAACGGGTGGAAAGGTCTGATCACAATGCGGTATGCTCTGGAAGATTCGGTCAATGTTTATGCCGTAAAGCTGCTGAGTCTTATCGGGGTCAATACCGGTTGGGAATTTGCTAAAAATAATCTTGGGTTACCTTTGACTAACCAAGATAAAGTTTTAAGTTTGGCCCTTGGCACATGTCATGTATCGACCCTTGATATGGCTTCAGCTTATGGAGTTTATGCCAATAATGGTGTACGTGTCACGAGTCACGCAATAGAAAAGGTCATTGATTCTTCCGGAGATACAATTATTACTCCGTCTATTACTCGTGTAAGAGTTATGAAAGAAACCACCGCCTATTTAATTAGCGATATGTTGCACAGCGTTGTGACTGGTGGAACAGGCTACGCGGCAAATATGGATCATTGGGCGGTGGCTGGCAAAACCGGTACAACGTCTCTTCCGGCAAGCTATGGCAATAAAAACGGAAATCCTGATGCCTGGTTTGCGGGTTACACCCCTTATTATGCCGGAGTGGTGTGGATGGGATATGACTCTGATCCTGATGGACAACACTATTTGCAGCAGGTATACGGCGGCAGCTATCCGGCCCGGATTTGGAAGAAAGTTATGACAGTCGCTCTTCAAGATAAAACAGTACAAACAGAGTTTAAACGTCCGGCGGGGATAGTTAGTGGTTCTATTGACACTAAATCCGGCCTTCTGCCAAGCTCATTGACTCCGCCCCAGTTTATCCAAACAGAAATAGCAGCTCAAGGGAATTTCCCTACCCAAGTCAGTAATATTTGGGTGCAGGAATATATTAAACCTAATAATGTCCCACGCGTCTTTTTAAATGTTCCTGACCGAAATCCGTCGATTCCCTGGCCTTCCAATGAGGCCCCCTATCGGATGCCTTCTAATGCGAGCCTGCCGGGGAAACTGCAGCAGGCTCCCGATTAAGCATATGAGGTCAGCAGCATGAATCCGAATCTTTACATCAATGATTCTTTCAGACCACTTATTATGCTAAAAGTAAATTAAATAATAATACACTTATATGTATGATGCAGCCTTTAATTCCTTGATGACATTGAAGGCTGCATTGCATTATTTTGTCGGATAAAATTTGATCTAATACTGTCATTTTAATTAGTTAATGACTGGTTTTTCCAGTTGACTTCATCTCCTTACAAGTGTAATCTACAACTATAGATTACACTTGTAAGGAGATGCTTTTATGACTGAAGCAAGCTGCAAGATTTCAGATGCGGAATGGCTTGTAATGAGAGTATTATGGCAAGAATCACCATTAACTGCTTCTTTAGTGATTGAACAGTTAAAATCTAATACTCGGTGGAGCCCAAAAACGATTCAAACTTTAATAACGCGCTTAGTAAAAAAGAGAGCTTTGGGAGTCAACAAAGTATTGGGTTTAAATCATTATTATCCCTTAATTTCCGAAGAAGAATGTATGCGGGAAGAAACAAATTCTTTCCTGCAAAAGGTATATGGCGGTTCACTCCAACTCCTTCTGGCGAATTTTGTTAAAAACGAGAGCTTATCAGAGAAGGATATTCAAGAATTGAAAAATCTTCTGGATAAAAAGTGAAGCCGTGGAAGGAGGGAGAAAAGGTGGATTTGACCGGACTATTTCAGCATATTGTTTCTTTGTCTTTAATGGGGAGCCTATTGTCTATAGGGATACTGCTTATTAAACGATTGCTAAGACAGAAGCTCAGTGCCAATTGGCATTTTTATATTTGGTTTGTGCTGATATTAAGATTATTTATTCCATTTTCTATGCCGGCATCATCTCAGTTGTTCAATTTTTTTCCAAACTATCAACAGGCGAGCAGTTTATCACAAAAATTGCTGCCCAGCAGTGACCAACAGGCTAAAGCAACAACTCTACAAGACTTCAATAATACTAGTTCGGATTTAGAACCGAGAATTACAGCCGGCAATGAAACAACCAAAAATTCCCCAATACCTATTTTGCAACGGTTCAACTGGAATACTGCGGCTTTAATTTGGCTTATTGGAGTGGTATCGGTATTTTTCTATATTCTGGTCATCAACGTTTTACTTCTCTTAAAGACTAAGAAACTTCCAAGATGTAATGTTGAGGGAGTAATAAAAATACTGGAAGAATCAAAATCTAAACTGAAGATCCGTTCTAACGTTTTAGTAGCTTATGATGTCACTATGAGATCCCCCGCGGTCTTTGGCTTATTTCAGCCTATAATCTTGATTTCACCTGACATCGTTGAGAAATTATCGTCAGAAGAATTAAGCTATATTTTCATGCACGAATTAAGTCATTTAAAACGTCGTGATCTACTGATCAATGGTTTGACGATAGTAATCCAAGTTGTTTATTGGTTTAATCCGATTTTATGGTTATCCTTGCAGCAAATGAAGCAAGATTGTGAAATAGCTTGTGATGCAGCGGTTTTAGCTTCTCTAGAGCCGAAAGACCATAAAAAGTATGGACAGACAATTATTAGTTTATTGGAATTTCTCTCTGAACCACATTGGGGCCCGGGTACCGTAGGATTTATAAAAAGGTTTAATGCCAGGAGGATTATCATGATCTCTAAATTTCACAAGACACCGTTAAAGTGGGCAATTGCAGCCTTGTCCTTATCTTTAATCGTCGGATGTTCCAGTTTAATTAACCCTTTAAATTCAACAGATAATCAGCAAAATCAAAAAAACTCCGCCGGTCAGCAAACTGCGAATAACACAACCATTCCCAAAATCTCCTCCGATTCTGCAGATTCCAATTTAATTGTTTATAAGAATCCTTCCTACGGCTTTAGCTTCAATTTACCGTTAGATTGGAAAGGTTACTCGATAGTAGACAGTCAATGGCAAGGCATGACTTTTGGCGGTCAATCCGGTGAAAGTGTTGTTGAAACCGGCCCAATGATTTCCATTAGAGATCCTCGCTGGACAAAGCAAACTCCCCGCCAGGATATTCCGATCATGGTATTTACTATTGACCAATGGAATTCGCTTCAGCAGGGCGTATTTCATATTGGAGCTGCACCTATTGGGCCGAGTGAATTAGGTCGTAACAATAGCTATGTTTTTGCACTGCCTGCACGATATAACTTTGCTTTTCCAGCCGGATATCAAGAAGTAGAAACTATTATTAAAAGCAATCCTTTAAAAACAACTGAGACGACACAGATGCATCCCGATCCGACGGAATCTCTCTTAGCAAATATGATGATAATGGGGCAACAAGGAAAAGTTCTTTTCAGCGATTTTCCGGTTAAGACAACTACAATAGAAGACATCGAAAAACTTTGGGGAAAGGCGGATAAGACTGAATATATACCATCTGCCAGCGGACAATTTGCAACCTATTCAGCGCATAATATAGTCTTTGGTATTAATAAAGGAGATCAAATATTCGAAGTACGCTCGTACGACAGTCGAATAAAGGGAATTACGCTTAAAATGGCAAAACAAGTTTTAGGTACTCCAGCTTATGATACACAAATTAATGGCCAAGAAATCATTGGCTATACTACCAACTCTCAATTTAAAGTTGAAATGATATTTCCACAACCCACCAGTTCCAACCCCAATCCGGTTATTGATCATTATAATGTTCTTTACCCTCAGGGAACTGTCAATACAATGGCGAATTACCCAGGAAGGCAATGGTAATTTAACCGAATAAGAGAAATAAATGGAACATAGGGGCCGTTGCAAAACGAACTAAAATAGTTCGCAAGCAACGGCCCTTTTTCTTACTAAAAATAGAAAACTGCGGGTCCCAAAGAACTCGCAGTTAGCGTATAATTTAAGTTATGCTAAAAACCAAATTACACACTAAGAATTATAACGAATTAGGTGGACACTATCAATTAGCTTTGCCATTTAATTTTAACGTGTTAATACCAGAGGATGACTCCGTTCGACTACTAAGCCACATTTTGGAGGGATTAAATTACGAAGCGTTGTATAAGGCCTACTCTTCCACTGGAAGAAAACCGGTAGTCGAACCCAAAATCCTGTTTAAAGTATTGACCTATGCCTATATGAATAACATTTACTCCAGCCGAAAAATTGAAGTCGCCTGTAAAAGAGACACTAACTTCATGTGGTTATTGGCAGGATGCAAAGCACCTGACCACAGCACCATTGCTCGATTCCGAAAAGACTATCTGAAGGAAGCCATAGAAGACCTCTTTTTCCAAATGGTAAAGCATTTACATGAGCTTGGTGAAGTAGAGTTTAAGAACCTCTTTGTCGATGGAACAAAAATTGAAGCCAGTGCTAACCGTTATACCTTTGTCTGGAAAAAAGTCGTTAACAAAAATGAGGCAAAGATGTTCTTGAAAATTCAGTCTTGTCTTGAGGAGATCAATTTGACCTATTTAAAGGACTTCAACGTAACCAAAGAGACGTTACTTAAGGATCTTAAGACTGCTATCTCTTACCTAGAAGAAAAATGTCAGCAAGAGCAGATTGAATTTGTTCACGGTATTGGAAAACGGAAATCAAAGCTGCAGAAATTTATAGAAAGCCTGAAGGAATTCTATACCCGGCAAGAAAAGTACAATGCACATCACCAATTCTTCGAAGGAAGAAATAGCTACTCTAAGACCGATCCTGATGCAACGTTCATGCATATGAAAGATGATCATATGCGCAATGCTCAGTTAAAGCCGGCTTACAATGTCCAGATTGGCGTGGAAAGCGAATATGTAACAGGGGTTGGGATCTTCCAGGATCGTAACGACATAGCCACATTAATTCCTTTTTTAAATATGCTTGAATCAAAACTACAGGCGCATTATGAGAATGTTACCGCAGACTCTGGTTATGAGAGCGAAGAGAACTATCTTTATCTCGAAGGAAAACATCAGACCTGCTACATAAAGCCACAGACCTATGAACAATGGAAAAAGAAGAGCTTCAAAAAAGATATTAGTAAGCGAGAAAACATGGCTTACAATGCGGAAATCGATGAATACACGTGTCATAATGGAAAACAACTCAAACCCGTTGGAATCACTCATCGAACATCAGCAACCGGTTACCAGTCCGAAATAACAGTCTATGAATGTGAAGACTGCAGTGACTGTCCGTGTAAAAGTCGCTGTACAAAAGCTAAAGGCAATCGACGAATGCAAGTATCCAAAACGTTTGTGGCCAAACGCCAGATCTCGTATAGAAACATCACAACCAAAGAAGGAATACTGCTAAGAGTAAATCGGTCCATACAGGTTGAAGGAGCCTTTGGGGTCCTCAAAAATGACTATAACTTCAACCGCTTTCTAACACGAGGCAAAAACAGTGTGAAAACTGAATTTATGCTGCTGTGTTTTGGGTATAACGTGAATAAACTTCACTCTAAAATACAAAATGAACGAATTGGGAAACCCCTTCATCCACTAAAAACCGCATAAAAAGGAGAGAAAAACGGCCTAATCCTGAAGGCTTATTTTGTTATACTCAAATTTAAGAAGAAAGTAGAGATTAAGCATTTCAATCAAACCAATAAATATCTTTCAAGGGAAAAAGAAAAAGGGAGCATCGCTTGCTACTTTAGAAAAGTAGTTTTGCGACACCTCCTTTCTTTATTACTTAGGAAGGTATAACACTCATGGCAAAATTGTTCTGTATAATAGGCAGGAGTATATTATTTCTTGACGAAACAATATATATCTGACTTAAAGAGTTAATAACATGTCAAAAATGATAATATGTCTATCGATTTTAGCGTTAAATATAACCGATTACAAGTCAAATTGTACCCACAGGCGCCATTTAACAGACGTCTTTTAACATAGATAAGAATGGTAAATATGATCGGCCAAGACAACTTGATTTATCACACCTAAATGGAGGCAGAAGAATGGAATTATCAGGAAGCATAGCAAATCGGATCGTAGAATTAATATCACAAAATAGCGGTTTTCCTATTATTGTATGTGATAATACCGGAATGATAGTATCAGCGACGGATCGAGGCAGGATTGGACAAATTCATGCGGGGGCTCAACGAATCATGACTACTGATGTGGATTTTGCAATGGTCACGGCTGAGCAGGCGGTCAACTCGGATGGCTCTATACGAGAAGGTTTTAGTATAGCCATAAAATCAGAGGGCCTGAAGATTGGTACTTTTGGTGTAACTGCTAGCCTAGAAATTGCCCAGCCCATTGCAAAAATCGCAGCGGAATTGGTTGTCACGACGATACGTGATGAGGAACTAAAAGATACCTTAAGAAAGTTAGTTAAAGGGATGAGCGCTCAAGTCGACAGAGCAGCGACTGCTGTTCAACAGATTGCCTCATCTTCCCAAGAAGTTGCAGCAATCAGCCAGACAGTAAGCAATATTTCAGAAGTTGGAAGTCAGAAGCTTCAAGCGACTTCAGAAATATTGAATTTTATTCGGCGAATAGCCAATCAAACGAATCTGCTTGGCTTAAACGCAGCCATAGAAGCAGCTCGTGCGGGAGAACAAGGAAGGGGATTTTCTGTAGTTGCAGGTGAAGTACGCAAGCTGGCTGAGGAAAGCAGACATTCGGCAAATGATATCAGCAGAATTTTAATCGAATTTCAGGACGTAATGAATCACATCGTCCAAGGAGTACACCAAAACGCGGAAGTTACTCAGGAACAGGCCCAATCTATTCAAGACATTTCATACACGGTTAATGAGGTCCAGAATATCGGTTTGGAATTAAAAGCATTAGCCGAAAGATTATAAAGACAATATTTTATTGAACAAAGATAGGGGATTATAGTTAACTGGATTCTAACTGGAATCCGGTTTTTTTGCTATTACAAAAGCTTTTAAATGACCTATGGATTTGAATGAATAAATTTATAACTACTGACGTTAATTATTGAATCATCTTTTGATTTCAGGTAATCCTATTGGAAGAATAGAGTTAAAAAAACGAATAAGCAAAAGATACCTTATCCAAAGGAGGACTGAACGATGTTAACTGCTTTTGGATTTTTAGATGTCCCAGAATTGGCTATTTTTTTGGTAATAGCTCTAGTTGTTTTTGGCCCAGGAAAGTTACCCGATATTGGAAAGTCATTGGGCAAGGGAATTGCTGAGTTCAAAAAAGCAGCAGAAGGAAAAACCACCGGATCCAATGATGAGGAACAAAAAGATAAACATAAAGATGAGGAGACTGGAAATTAAGGAAACAATTACAGTGTGGGGGGGTAATTATTGAACTAGCTAAGAAACTAATAAGGTGATATTTCGAAAGGAGATGCTTGATCATAGAACAGTTATTTCAAGTATTTAAAGAGGTCGCAGAAACTAATAATATTACCTTATCTGCTAAGCATCTTCATATGAGTCAACCAAGTATTACACTACAGATTCAGAATTTAGAAAGCGAGTTTGGCGCTCGCTTCTTTGACCGTACCAATAAAGGGGTAACTCTTACAAAAGAAGGAGAAATCTTTTATTCTCATGTCCGCAGAGTTCTTGAAATACTCAAAGATGCCAGGGAACAGATTAGTAACATGGCTAAAGATGAGCGGAGACTGGTTAATCTGGGGGCAACTTTAACAATAGGGGAAATTATTATTCCTAAACTTTTAGCGCTTATGTCCAAAAATCATCCGGACGTTGAATTTAAAGTAAAAATCGCAAATAACGATATAATCTCCCAAGATGTTTTGGAAAAGAAATTGCATATTGGACTAATTGAGGGAATGATCTTCCAGTATAATGACCTAAATGTTGATAAATTTTGGGAAGATGAGTTGATTGTTATGATCCCGCATTTTCATCCCTGGGAATCAAGAAATACCATTTCATTTGAAGAACTTTTATCCGAACGTCTTGTGACAAGGGAGGAAGGTTCTGGAACCAAAAAGATAATGGAGACAATTCTTCAAGAGAAGGGCTTAGATCCGGTTCGCTTGAACATAGCCATGGAACTGGGAAGTACTCAGGAAATCAAACAAGTCGTTGCAGCAGGGCTGGGAATTACTGTTATATCCGAGCTAGCCGTAAGAAATAAGGATGATGAAAAACTTTTTAAAATTATAAGATTTAATGAAGGCCCGATTCATAGGCCTTTCAACATTCTGACCAATGCTCATGTCATTCAGACGCAGAAAGAAAAGGCTTTTATAAAATTGCTTCATGATTATGAAGTCATGGATAGACTTATTAACGAAAATGACTTGGAGAGTGAGAAAGTACTTGAGGATTGCCAAGAAAATAAAGGTAAGGGTCCAATGAGACAACAATACTGTTGAAATCGCCTGTCCACTGAAGTCTTCATTCATCCCCAAGATTGATAAACAAGTTGCCTTTGAAACCAATTTTCTGTATGCTAAAATTAGTTTCAAAGGCAACTGTTTTTAGGAGATAGGATTTATGCCAAACATCAGTCGGTACAATGCTGCAATTTATAGGGTCACTCAAAATAGTAGATCTTTTACAAAAGATTTAACGGCTAGCAAGGCAGAGCAAGCACTCAATATTTTAAAAAGAATACTCAATAGACTCTACGAGGAAAAAAATAAGATAAATTCTGAGGATGACTAGAAGTTTATAGAAAATAAATAATAGCCATGTGCAAGGGAGGAAAAGAATATGTCAGAAAAAAACCGTCTTTGGACAAGAGATTTTTTGTTTATTGATATGACTAGTTTTTTAGTTTTTGGCAGCTTTTATTATCTCTTATCAACACTTCAGTATTATGTTTTGCAATTGGGAGGCTCGGTTGCTTCAGTTGGTCTGGTCATGGGAATATTCACATTAGTGGCTGTGGCGGTTCGTCCGATCGTGGGACAACTATTGGATACTCGCGGCCGTCGTATAATCTTGATGTTTGGCTTAATAGTAATTCTGGTTTCCTTTATAATTTATCCATTGGTTCATGCGCTTTGGTGGGTTGTTTTGATCAGGATTATACATGGTATTGGTTGGTCTGTTGTGCCTGTTGCCATTAGTACTTTAGTAGCTGATGTGGTGCCCAGCAAACGCCGAGGCGAGGCCATGGGTTATTATTCGAATTTCATGGATGTAGCTATGGCGATAGGTCCATTCGTCGGTGTCTTGTTGTTTCAGTTTGGTAACATTAAAGCAGTTTTTTTGGGCGCAGCGGTTACTTTACTTCCTGCGTTTGCTTTTGTCTGGTCGGTACGAGACTGTTATCAGCCATTAGCTGACCGGCCCAGTGGTCCCCGTCTAAGCCGGGCAGCTCTCCTGCCAGGATTCATAATGATGACAGCAAGTATTGGGTATGGATGTGTAGTTAGCTTTTTGCCTACCCTGGTAATGCAGAGGGGGATTACAGGACAGTTTTTAGGGATGTCAGATTATGCTTTTTATTACATCATTTATGCCTTGACGTTACTATTTACGAGGGGTATTTGGGGACGGCTTTCAGATAAATTCGGCCGCAAAGCATCTATTATACCTGGAATGGTTTTTTTGGCTCTGGGGACATTTTTATTGGCCAATACGTGGTCTTTTCCACTTCTTCTATTAGTCGGGGTTGTATATGCTGCGGGTTTTGGAGCGGCACAACCGGCAATTTTGGCATGGACTGTAGATCGCGCTGGTCATAACGACAGAGGTGCAGCGGTTTCAACGTTCTTTATTGCCTTTGACGGGGGACTTGGACTGGGGGCATTAGTTATGGGGATGGTTGCTCAGTATTTCTCCTATCAGGTTACCTTTATTGCTGCTACAATTATCACCCTAGCAGGCTTCTTACTTTACCTGTATTACCTCTATACCGCGAGATCCCGTAATGTGAGTATGTCCCAGTCGTAAACTATCAAAGAATTTTTCATAACGAATGTCATTATATCTTCCTGCAAATTGATGAAAAAGCCATCCCCTTGATTTTCAAGGGATAGCATTTTAAACTCAATTATTGGCTTTTTAGAGAATAAGCCTGTATCCCCAAGGTCTAACTGACATCTCTGCCAAATTTTTGCCCAAGCCTTTCTAACATATCTTGAGTTAATTTAGATAAATTATAGTTTGCAGAAAAACCCCATTCTTGTTCAGCAGCCGTCGGATCAATTGAATTTGGCCAACTTTCGGCAATTGCTTGGCGTATGGGGTCAACCTTATACTCCATTTTAAAATTCGGGAGATATTTTTGAATTTCCCTTCTGAAATCTTCGGGTTGGGCACTGAAGGCTGTAACATTATAAGCGTTCCTATGGATAAGCTTCGCGGGATCACCTTCCATGAGATGAATAATTGCATTTAAGGCATCGGGCATATACATCATATCCATGTAAGTATTAGCAGCGATATAACAGCTATAATTATTTCTTTGAAGTGCTTCATAATAGATTTCAACGGCGTAATCGGTTGTGCCGCCTCCTGGTGGAGCCACATAAGAAATTAATCCTGGAAAACGTACCCCTCTCGTATCAACCCCAAATTTCAAATAGTAATAATCACACAGGAGTTCGCCAGATACTTTGCTGACTCCATACATGGTGGTCGGTCTTTGTATTGTAACCTGAGGAGTTTTTTCCTTGGGGGTCAAAGGTCCAAAGGCTCCAATGGAACTTGGTGTAAAAAACTGACACTTTAATTCTTTCGCGGTCTCTAAAGCGTTTACCAAACCGCCCATATTTAGATTCCAAGCTAATAAGGGGTTTTTTTCAGCAGTTGCAGATAAAAGAGCAGCTAGATGAATAATTGTATCTACTTGAAAGGATTTACACAAGTTATACATGCTTTGGGCATTTGATACATCAAGACTCTCATAAGGTCCAGACTGCGACTGCCAATACTGTTTTTCTTGTTTAATATCTGTAGCTATGACATTACTATTGCCATAAATACTTCTTAATTTTGGAACGAGCTCAGATCCAATTTGCCCCAGAGCACCTGTAACTAAGATTCTCTTCATTTTAATCTCCCATCCCTTCAATTATCTCAAGATGTCACTTTATCGGGATTTTTTTGAGTCAAAAACTTTCAAGGTATTGCCAAATTTAGATAAGGTTCATCTCTTTTCCAATTTGCTCATAGATACTCAGAGCCTTATCTAACATTTCTTTAGTATGAGCAGCAGTTGGCATGTTTCTGACACGCCCGGTTCCTTTGGGAACTGTCGGAAAGGTAATTGATTTAGCATAGACTCCATTTTTATATAATCTTTTGCTGAATTCCTGAGTTAGGCTCTCATCTCCGATAATACAAGGGGTAATTGGAGTTTGGCTCGCGCCAATGTTAAAACCTAAAGTCTTGAGTCCTCGTTTCAAGTAATCTCCGTTATCCCAAAGCTTTTTTTGCAATTCTGTACTATTAGAAAGAATTTCTATGGCTTTTATTGAAGCTGCTGCATCTCCCGGAGTTAGAGCCGTTGAAAATAGGAAAGGCCTGCTTCTAACTTTCAGCCATTCAATGAGGTCTTTCTTGCCGGCGACATATCCCCCTATAACTCCTAATGCTTTGGATAATGTCCCAATTTGAAAATCAATCTTATTAGACAATCCGAAATGCTTAACTGTGCCTGCACCTTCCCCTAAAACCCCAGAACCATGTGCATCATCTACGTATGTAATAATATCGAATTCTTCGGCGATATCAACGATTTCCGGCAATTTAGCGATATCACCATCCATAGAGAAAACGCCGTCAGTAATTACCATGATCTTCTTGTACATTCCCGATTCTTTTACTTCTTTTGCTTTAAGTCTTAGATCCGTCATATCGGAATGCTTGTAAGCAATAATAGCAGCCCTTGATAAACGACAGCCATCGATAATTGAGGCATGATTTAATTCGTCGGATAAAATTGCATCGTTCTTATCCATTACTGCAGATATGGCACCCATGTTGCAATTAAAGCCTGATTGAAAAACTATGGCTGCTTCTGTATGCTTAAACCGCGAAATCCGTTCTTCTAACTGAACATGAAGTTTCAGAGTACCATTAATTGTTCTCACGGCACCTGCACCAACACCGAACTTGTCGATGGCTTCAATGGCTGCCGCCTTTAATCTTGAATCTGTTGCCAATCCTAAATAGTTATTAGAGGATAAATTTATGAGATCTAAACCTGAAATCCTAATGATTGGTCCATTAGCGCTTTCTAAAGGATCAATAACATTAAAAAGTCCTTTGCTTTTTAACTCTCCAAGATTATCGTGTAAGAAATTTTCTAAAATACTTTTTTCCATTCTCGAAACTCCTTTCAAAATTATTGCAATTTAAAATTGAAAAAAATCAAATGTCCGTGACACGAGAACACATAACCAATAAATATATAGAATCACCCTGTTTCTCCTATAAAAATACCACATTTTCAATATAATGTACACCCTGTGCGTACATTATATTCAGTAAACTTCTGTTTGACTCAGCGATTTAATGCTTAAGAAGAATTATAAATAACTCCAGAAAAAGTGAACTCGTTCAACTAAAGCCGAACATCAGGAGTGACAACGCCTTTCTTTACCGATTAGGGAAGCAAACGTTGAAATGCGATGCGGAAGCCAACAAGTTTTTGTACCGTTCCGCTCACGATTGGATGAATAATGCGTCTATAAAACTACCTTTAGAGTTTTTTGTAATAAGAATCTAAAAATGAAGGAAAGTCGCCTGCTTATGCCGAAGTCTACTATGTCAAAAGACAGAACCTGAATTTTCGGGGATACAAAGGGATAAAAGTAAACAAACTAATTCAATGAAAATATCGGGAGGGAATAACATGCCACTTGTAACTACCACGGAAATGTTTAAGAAAGTCTATGGGAAATGTGCCGTCGGAGCGTTTAACGTCAATAATATGGAAATTATTCAAGGGATCGTAGACGCAGCTAAGGAAGAAAACGCCCCGCTTATTTTACAAGTTTCCGCGGGAGCTAGGAAATATGCTAGACATATCTACTTGATTAAGTTAGTAGAGGCTGCTGTTGAGGACACTGGTTTACCGGTAGCCCTGCATCTGGACCACGGGGAAGATTTTGAGATTTGCAAGGCTTGTGTTGATGGAGGGTTTACCTCTGTTATGATCGATGGCTCGAAGCTGCCTTTTGCCGAAAATATTGCCGTGACTAAAAAGGTTGTAGAGTATGCTCACGCAAAAGGTGTCGTTGTGGAGGCCGAATTAGGAAGACTTGCCGGCGTAGAAGATGCCATAAATGTAAGTGCAGAGGATAGCAGCTATACTGATCCAGAGCAGGCTGCCGAATTTGTTCAGAAAACAGGTTGTGATTCTCTGGCAGTTGCCATTGGTACCAGCCACGGAGCCTACAAGTTTAAGGGAGAACCCAAACTTGATTTTGCTCGTCTTCAAAAGATAACAGCTCTGCTGCCGGGTTTTCCATTGGTGTTGCATGGCGCCTCCACTGTATTGCCGGAATTTGTGGCTAAATGCAACCAGTATGGCGGAGAATTGAAAGGTGCTCAAGGTGTTCCGGAAGAGTTGCTTCATAAGGCTGGGACCATGGGAGTATGTAAAATCAACATTGATACCGATCTGCGTCTTGCCATGACAGCTTCCATTCGTGAACATTTTGCAGTTAATCCAGCGGACTTTGATCCGCGCCAGTATCTCAAACCTGCCAGAGAAGCCATTAAAAACATGGTAAAGCATAAAATAAAAGATGTTTTAAACTGCAGTAACCAACTCTAATCAACATATGTATGAGGGCAGATCTCTCTTCTGAGGGATAGCTGCAGAAATTGTTTATAGAAAAGGCCCGTTTGCAAACCTACTTGCAAACGGGCCTTCTGCGGCGTTTAGCCGACATATGTGCTGAAGTGTGATGGGGGACAATCATCCGCTGGTTCACGGTCAGTAACAATGCATTCTCAATCTTCAAATGGTTAACGTGGTTTAGAGGAGTATCCTTCAAACCCATGGATTATCTGCAACACAATCAGCACGTGAACTAAAGTTATATATGGTTCCGACGTTCATCTTAATTGAACAAGTTCACTGTCACGGAATATTAGTATACAAGGATAGATACTACGGTAAAAACGGCGGTAAAAACTAAAACAGATAAAGTTAAAAAACTAATTGACAACAAATGATTAAAATGCTAATATAAATCTCGGTCTCAAACGCATGTCCTGGGCTCAACAAATATGGAACCAGTCCGTCCCCAGGCAAACATTAAGGTCTCTTCATGGAAGTTGATCTCAATATGACCTTAGAATGGGTAGGTGGCCGAGTGGTTAAAGGCGACAGACTGTAAATCTGTTCCGAGAGGTACGATGGTTCGAATCCATCCCTGCCCACCATTTTACTTAATCCTGGGGTGTCGCCAAGCGGTAAGGCACCAGACTTTGACTCTGGCATTCGTTGGTTCGAATCCAGCCACCCCAGCCATTTCTATTAAGAGCCATTAGCTCAGTCGGTAGAGCACCTGACTTTTAATCAGGGTGTCCCGCGTTCGAGTCGCGGATGGCTCACCAATAATATTGCCATTATTTAAGCCCTCTCTGGTTGAGAGGGCTTTGTTCTACTATTAGAAAGTATAACCTTCGGTTAAATACTGCAAGAAGAGCTAATTCGTGCGAAGACAGTGTCTTCGTCTTCTGGCATAAGTGCAACTAACCTGCCGCTTCGCCGGAGGCTTAGCGCCAGCTAAGTTTTCTTTATTGAAATTCTAAAAATTAGCCTTATTTAGCCATTCCGAAAATTCCAGGGCAGATATTCTTTCTCCGGTAATTCCATCCGATTTATTGGAAGCTAAGAAAATAATGGGTTCGACCATAATTCGTGGGCGCAACAGAGGAACGTTAATTTTGCTCTTAAGTTCTTCAGGAATCATACCTGTATCTGTTGCTCCACCGGGCAGGAGCATATTGACCGTAATTCCGTAGGGTCGGAGATCCTCTGCCATGATGTACGACAACGACTCAGTTCCGGCACGGGATGGGCCATAGGGGATAAAGCCTTTACGTTGCATTGTCTCATGATTCATGGTTATATTGATGATTTTCCCATATCCCTGCTTGATCATAAGTGGGGCAAACTCGCGTGCCACAAGAAAATAACCGGTAAGATTTGTGTCAATTAAATTTCGAAATCCGTCAGGGGTAACCAGGAAAAAGGGTTGTGGTTCTATCATAAATTTTGGATTAACCGTTCGCATGCCGATGCCCGCGTTATTTACTAAAACATCAAGCTTTCCCCAAGTTCTGCGAATCCATTCAGCAGATTCCGCAATTGACACTTCCGAGCGAACATCCATAGGTAATCCATAGGCCTTCAAGCCGGCAGTTTTAAGCCGGTTGATCTGATTATCCAATTTTACTCCCGGCTTGGAAGCCAAAGCTACCGTAGCTCCTGCACGAAGCAGTCCTTCAGCCATAGCAAGACCAAGGCCGCTTGATGCCCCGGTCACAACGATGTTGATTCCAGATAAGTCAATGTTACTATATGTTTGATTCATCTTGATACCTCCGGGAATTCTTCTGTTACTATTATAGCTGAAATATTAATTTTATGGAGAAGGAATAGATTTTATGAAATCAAAACCATGACGATAATTATGCATCGTCATGGTTTTTCTTCATGATAAAGATTTTTCAAACCTAAATGTACGTGCACAGGTAATAGATGTCTCTCTATAAAATGATTATAGAAAATAGTGGAAATCGAGAGGATGTTCAAAATGTATTATATAGTTCAGCAAGGAGATACTTTGTACCAAATCGCTATCCAGTATAATACTACTGTCAGCAATTTGGTAGAATCAAATCCTAGGATAAGCAACCCTAATAGAATTTATGTTGGTCAAAGAATTGCTGTTGGAAACCAATGGGACCTTAATCCTTGGTGGGGGAACGAATGGCAGCTAGGCAATGAAGAATATCAAAGAGGGATCGAAGAGTATAAGAGAGGTCGAGCTGAATACCGGAAGGGACGGGCTGAATATCATAGGGGCCGCCAAAAAGCCGCAAAGCATTATAGATAAGAAAATTATTATAATAACAGATTGTAGATTGTAATAGTTCGAGGCGAGATTCCTCTTTTGGCGTATATTTCCTAGTAAAAAATAAGTTTTACTAAGGAAAGAGAGCGTAGAGAGGAAAGGAGAATAATTGTTGCTGAAAACTTGAAAAAAATATTTAAACCTACAAGAAAGAAAAAACGAGACGATTGGCATTATTTAAGCAATCGTCTCGTTTTCCTTTCTTAAACCAGGTGACAGGCTACCATGTGTCCATTGCCGCAATCTTTTAATTCGGGTGTCTTTTGTGAGCATTCGTCTTGTGCCTTTGGGCAACGGGTCCGGAAATAACAACCGCTGGGAGGATCAATAGGACTGGGAACTCCTCCTTCTAGGACTATTCGAGAACGTTTAAGTTCCACTTCCGGATCAGGAATCGGAATAGCGGATAATAAGGCTTGGGTATAAGGATGCAGGGGATGGTCATAGAGGTCTTGACTTGTTGTGATTTCCACAATTCGGCCCAGGTACATCACAGCGATGCGGTGGGATATATGTTTGACCATGGAAAGGTCATGAGCAATAAATAAATAGGTTAAACCAAGTCTTTCCTGCAATTCTTCCAGCATGTTCACGATTTGTGCCTGAATGGAGACATCGAGAGCCGAGATAGGTTCATCGCAGATAATCAGTTTGGGATCGACAGCCAATGCCCGGGCGATTCCTATGCGCTGCCTCTGTCCTCCGGAAAACTCATGAGGAAAGCGGTTGGCGTGCTCAGAATTTAGCCCGACAGTTTCCAGTAATTCATAGATTCGATTGGTGCGTTTTTGACCGCTGGCCAGATGATGAATATCCAATGCTTCGCCGATGATGTCCCCAACAGTCATCCGGGGATTGAGAGAGGCATAGGGATCTTGGAAAATCATCTGGATGTCCCGGCGAACGGCCATCATTTCTTTCTTATTTAAGTCATAAATGTTGCGGCCCATAAACTTTACCTCACCGGAGGTAGCCTCATAAAGGCGGATAATCGTACGACCGGCTGTTGATTTACCGCACCCGCTTTCCCCGACCAATCCAAGGGTTTCTTTCTGATGAAGTTTAAAGGAAATGCCGTTGACCGCATGAACTTTTTTGTCTTCCCGTGATAAAAAGCCCTGTTTAATGGGGAAATGTTTGACTAGATTATTGACCTCCAGAATAACATCGTTGTTCATGCTTGAGCCTCCTTGCCGTCAATCCCGTTATATGTCACCTGGGGAGCATCCGGATGGAGAAGCCAGCAGGCCGCTTTATGTCCTTCAGAAACATCAGTGTAAACAGGAGGCTGGGATTCACAGATTTTCATGGCATGCGGACAGCGTGCCGCAAAGGCGCAGCCTTTAGGAGGATTAAGAAGATCGGGTGGACTGCCTACGATGGGTACCAATTTGCTGCGTTGGGAGGCATCCAAGCGGGGAACACTTCTTAGTAACCCCCAAGTATAGGGGTGACGGGGGTTTTTAAAGATTTCTTGGGTTGTGCCCATTTCCACGATTTTGCCGCCATACATAACAATAATCCGAGAGCAAAGACCGGCTACGACTCCCAAGTCATGGGTAATTAAAATAATGGAAGTATTAATCCTATCCTTTAACTCCTTCATTAACTCCAATATCTGGGCTTGAATGGTAACATCCAGCGCAGTGGTTGGCTCGTCTGCAATCAAAAGTTTAGGATTGCAGAGCAGGGCCATGGCAATCATAACCCTCTGTCTCATTCCGCCGGAAAATTCATGTGGATATTGTTTCAGACGTCGTTCAGCGTTAGGGATTCCCACCATAGTTAAATACTTGGCAGAACGTCCTAAAGCCTCATGCTTGCCAATTCCTTCATGGCGCTGTAACACTTCTGCCATCTGCCGGCCTATAGTGAGTACAGGATTAAGGCTTGTCATTGGATCTTGAAAGATCATGCCTATCTCCTTGCCGCGAATTTTCTGCATTTCCTTTTCTGATAACTTAACTAAATCCCGGCCCGCTAAACGAATCTGACCGTTTTTAATTTTACCGGGAGGATTAGGAATCAAACGCATGATGGACTGTACAGTGACAGACTTACCGCAGCCGGATTCTCCGACAATCCCTACAGCTTCTCCTTTATCAACATGAAAACTAACCCCCGAAACTGACTGCACTTCTCCAGCATAGGTATAGAAGGAGGTGCTGAGGTTTTCCACTTCCAGTAAAGCCACAATATCTCCTCCTTACTTTCGCATTTTGGGATCGAAGGCATCCCGCAGCCCGTCTCCGATAAAGTTGAATGCTAACATTAAAATAGCAATTAATGCTGCCGGGAAAATTAAAGCAAAGGCATAACCGGGAATATCTCCCCGTCCTTCGGCAGCCATATATCCAAGGCTGACCATAGGGGGCTGAACTCCTAATCCAATAAAGCTCAGGAAGGCTTCCATAAAGATAGCGGCAGGTATCTGCAAAGCAGAGACAACAATAATTTGTCCAACGGTATTAGGGAGCAAGTGCTTAAATAGAATCCTGCGGGTATTTGCCCCTAACGTACGAGCCGCCAGAACAAACTCTTGCTCCCGCAGTGTCAGGATTTGACCGCGAATGATTCTCGCCATGGTCACCCAGTACTCGATACCGAGAACGATAAAAATATTGCGCAGACCTGAACCGAGAGTAACCATCAGTAAGATGACATATAACATGTCAGGAACACTGAAAATGATATCGATAAACCGCTGCATCAGATTATCAATACGACCGCCCATATAGCCGGAGATACCGCCATAAATGATACCGATGGTCAGGTTAATGAGTACGGAACCAAAGCCAATGGCCAGCGAAATCTGGGTTCCATACATAGCCCGAGTTAAAATATCCCTGCCCAATTCATCCGTGCCGAAGGGATGTACCCAACTGGGAGGGTTTAAAGTATTGTTTAAATCGTTGGAATAATAGTTGAAATGAGAGAAGAATGGACCGATTAGGCCAAACAAACATATTAGGAAAAGTACAATCAATCCACCCATAGCCAGTGGATTCTTTCTGAAACGCCGGCGGGCATCCTGCCAAAGAGTGGTGCTCGGTCTATTGATAACATCAGTCTTTTGGGTTTGCTGCAGCGGAGTAAATGAATCTAATGGTAAACTCATGCTCAGTCCCCCTTTTGTCCGGTAAGCTTGATGCGTGGATCCACCAGAGTATAAGCGATATCCACCAGAAGGTTAAACGTGACCATTAAAGTAGCAACTAAAATCGTCGTTCCCATGATCACGGGATAATCACGATTGGTAATACTGGTAACAAAATATTGTCCGATTCCGGGAATATTAAAGATATATTCGATAACGAAATTGCCGCAGAGAATATAAGCAAAGAATGGCCCCAAGAACGTCAGAAGCGGGATAATAGCATTTTTCATGGCGTGACGGAAAACAATGATATAACCGGGAAGCCCTTTGGCCTTCGCAGTGCGGATATAGTCTTGATGTAGGACATCCAACATGCTTGTCCGAGTAAGACGGGTAAATTGGGCTACGGGGTAGGCACTTAGAGCAAGAACAGGCATAACAAGCTGGTTTGGATCTCCCCAGCCAATTGGAGGAAAGAGGTGCAGTTTAAATCCAACATAATACTGTAAAAGGGTAGCAATGACGAAACTAGGAACGGAGATTCCGATGGTAGCTAAAAATGTTGCCACATAGTCGGCTGTTTTATTTTGCCTCAAAGCAGCAATAATGCCCAAGATTGTGCCACAGAGCAAGGCGATTATAGTTGCCATGGAACCGATGGCTGCCGTTCTGGGCAAACCCTCTTTAATAATATCATTGACACTACGTCCTTGATAGCGGAAAGTAGGACCAAAGTCAAAGTGAGCAGCATTTCTCAAATAATCGGTGTATTGCTTGAATAGAGGATCGTTTAGGTGATAACGGGCATTAATGTTGGCCAGAACTTGGGGCAGCAAAACTTTTTCGGAAGCGAATGGGCCGCCTGGTATTGCATGCATCAGAAAAAAGGTCAGAGTTATAACCAACCAAATGACTAAAATAGCCGCCAGGATTCGTCCAAGTAAATAGCGAACCATATTCCCCCCCCTTAATAATTTCAGAATTAAAGAAGTAAGGGGCAAGTTATTGGAACTTGCCCCTTAACTTTCTGTCCGCGTAAATGATTTTATTGTATATAAGCAGTCTTGAAATCAAAGTCACCCTGAGGGTTGACAATTACACCTTTGATGTTGTCTTTTAATACATAGTTGTTTACGTAGAAATAAATCGGCATAATAGGCATTTCTTTCATCAGAATACTTTCTGCATCATGCATGGCTTTCATACGCACAGTTTGATCAGCGGTGTTTTTGGCGGTTTGGATATCCTTGTCGTACTGAGCGTTAGACCAGCCGGTTTGGTTTTCTCCGTTACCTGTGGTGAACATATCCATAAAGGTCATAGGATCGATGTAATCGCCAAGCCAGCCGGCACGTGAGATGTCGTATTGCAAGTTTTGCTGGGTTTGCAGGTAAACTTGCCATTCTTGACCGAGCAATTTAATATTGATTCCCAAATTCTTATGCCAGAAATCCTGAATTGCTTGGGCAGGAAGTTGGTGAGTACCATTGGTATTATAAAGAAGCGTCAGGGTTGGGAAATTCTTACCATCGGGATAACCGGCTTCGGCTAATAATTGTTTAGCTTTAGCAATGTCTTCAGTGATGTAATTTCCGCCAACGGTACGGAAATCTTTACCGGCCGTAGCATCTGGAACTCCGCCTGGTATATAAGCGAAGGCCGGGGTTTGACCGCCTTTAAAGACATGGTCGATTAAATCCTGACGATTGAGGCAAATGGTCAGGGCTTCACGTACGCGAGGATCTTTTAAAGGAGCTTTAGTGACATTAAAACGATAGAAATAGGTGCCCAACTGAGGAGCTTGTTTGAGGGTACCGGCTTTTTTATAGCGGGTAATATCTTCCGGAGTGGGGTCATAAAAACCATCCAGCTGTCCGGCATCAAAGGCAGTGGCAGCAGATTTGTGATCTTCGACTAAGTTGTAATCCAGTTCTGAGAGTTTAACATTGGCTGTGTCCCAATAATTGGGATTTTTCACAAGAACCATGGTGTCGTTATGAGTCCAGGATTTCATCATAAAAGGACCGTTGCTGACAAAGGTTTTAGCATCTGTATTCCAGTTCTTATTTGCTTTGACAACCTTTTGGTCAACGGGATAATAGGTTTGAAAAGCCAGCAAAGATTTAAAATAGGGGGTAGGAGCTTCTAGAGTAAGTACTAAAGTATGCGGGTCTTTGACTTCGATTCCCACTTGATCTGCGGTAGCTTTTCCAGAATTATATTTTTCCGCATTTTTAAAATAGAACATTTGGTAAGCATAGTTCGAAGCTGCCGCCGGATCAAGGGCGTGGAGCCAAGAAGCCTTAAAATCATCAGCGGTCAAAGGATCTCCGTTGCTGAATTTAGTGTCTTTCAGCTTGATGGTGTAGGTCAAATTATCAGGCGATACATCAATGCTACTGGCAATTGCCAATTGCGGGTTATTGTTTTTGTCTAAGCGGCATAAACCTTCAAACAAGTTCATCTCAATGTTTGCTTCAGGGACACCGTCAGACATCTGAGGGTCAAGTGTTTTTGGTTCAGAGCCCGGATCGAAACTCACCTTCATCGCTTTATCAGCGGACCCTTGAGTTGCTTGGGTGCTCGAGGTTCCGCAGCCGGTGACCACTGATCCTAGGACCAGCGCGGCTGACAAGACTGAAACTAACCATTTTTTCTTTTTGATCATGATTGTCCTTTCTTCCTCCTTAATATTTTTTCTTGCTCTCCGCGAGTTTGAATGTGCGGAATTCAATTGTTGTGTATTCGTTATCCATTATGTAAATTCCTGCTGCACTTGGTGAGAGAAAAAAGATAAAATGTCTTTTTCAAAATTATTTAAAAAAGTAAAACAATGCTTTTTAACTTTAAATAGATTGTTTTATAAAAGAAGTAAAATAACCCATGTTTACTACAATAAACTTGATATGAGTGTAGTAATAATTGTAACAATGAAGACCATTATTAATTAAAATTATGCATCTTGTACAAATAGCCAATGGGACTGTGCCGAAACCTGTTGGCCCCCGCTTTGCATCCCCACGTTTGCTTCCCTAATCACTAAAGAAAGGCGTTGTCACTCCACTATAGTAGTGAAATGATAACGCCTTTGGCTATTTTGCCCCGCTTTTGGTTTTCTGAGTTAAGTTTTTACACGACCCCTTTTTGTGAGCAAACAAAGTTTCCTTTAATGAATAGGTAGACTTAACGTTTGCGTCCGCCCCCGCCGCTGACAATTAGAAAAATATTCAGGATAAAGGTAAACAGGTTAACAAAATCTAAAAAGATGCTTAAGGTCACTAACACAGCATTATCAGCAGTACTATATTTTGCTCTTTGAAAGTCGAGAGCTGTCATTAAGGCGAAAAGAATAGCGCCGCCAATACCAATCAGTAATCCAAACGGGCTGAAAAAGCTGCTAAAGAACATTGAAAGAAACAATATTCCAACTAGAACTAATACACCAATAAAAAGTGCTTTGGCCATGGTGTTGAGATTGCGCATCGTCATAATTCCATAGAGGCCAAAAGCTGCAAAAACAATAAATGTGACTAAAGCTGCCTGACCAAGAACAGCTAACCCTTGAGATGTTGCAGCTAAGGATTGAACGATCGGGGCTAGAACAACTCCGGAACATGCCGCGAAGAGTAGAGCAAGTCCGCCAGTCAAACCCGCGGCCGGATCATTTCCCCGTACTACAGCTTTTTGATTAAAAATAGGGATAATGAAAATCAAAACTAATTCCAGAAATGCTGCAGGCATAAAATACTGAGGGGGTACCATGAATGCCCCTGCTGCCATAGCGAGGAACATAAAGGATAAGAAACCCATAACCTGAGACAATGAAACTGTTTTAACTTTTTTCAAGTCAATTACATAGGGATCCTGATAATACTGAGACGAATTGTTAAATGGAGACATTAATCTCACACCTCTTTCATGTTTGCTATCGAAAATATGAAATAGAATTTAGCTACTACTTATATTAACACTAATCCATAAATTATTCTAATGGGATTAAATGATTTCACAAAACCTTAACATTATTCAGGTTACTATTCAACTAAGAATAAAAAATAAAGCTGATCACCGTAAGTACGCCGAACTTAAATAGAAAGAGTAAATTGTTACTTCAGAATAAAAAATTTCAATGTATATGGACTCACGCCTATCGGGGGGGTATCGCTAATAAGAAGTCCTTGAGACATGGATTTTGGCTTGCCTGAAGCATGTCTTAGCGAATTATAGGCAGGCGAGATTCGCATAAAAACTCACTATGACAGATATTGTCGGATTCGTTGCTTCTCAACAATTTATGGAATATAATAGCAATTGTTGTGTTGAGATTTTGTTTAAATCTGTCAAGTGGAGTGGAATGGTAATGAGTCTTATTGAGATATTAAAATTAATCGAGATTGTGAGAGAAAAATTAAATATATTGGGTCTGAATAAACCGCTTTCAGATCCTGATGTTATTCAGCTTAGCCAGAGGCTTGATTCATTAATAAATATGTATAACGACTTAAATATTAGGAAAATTAGTTAGAAAGGCTGATTTCAGAAGAACTATAGCGTTGATGATTTACTCAAGATGATAGCTCAATTTGAATTCTCCACAAGCTTATGTCGCTGATTTTACAGGCGTCTCTTAAAAATAGGGGGCGCTTTATTTTGTAACAAACCTTCGATAAAAATACCGCTGGGGCTGCGATTTATCTCACCAACTAAAGAAGGCGGGAGTCTTCTCGTCGTAAAATGTTAAACTGTCTTAGTGTTGTTGCAAGATGTAAAATTAAGGTGAACCTAAAGAAGTAGAATCTTCTCTTTGGCTATTTATAAGAAATTTATCCAAGAATACGCCAATCACTACCATTGAGATTCCAATGATTTTTAAGGGAATAATTTTTCCTGATATAAAAGTATCGATAAGAAATCCTGCGCCTAGTTGACCAATCAGAACTACTACAGTAGCATACGAAATTCGGGATATGGCCAGACCATGCAGGACCAATACCATGGATATGAGTCCAAAAATGCCACCCAAAAAATAAACAGTCGGGATTGATTTGAGATAGAGTAGATTTGTCAGTTTGATTTCACCTGTAAAAAGGACAAGCAGAAAGGATATTACAGATGCTTCCAAATAGTTAATTAGTGTTCCGTTGGCTGTACCTAAAGCAATTTTAGCTTGAAGGTTTACCATCAGGTTAATAACATTGACGGCACCAATTGTTAGTGCTAGAATCGCGAAAATCAACATTGTAATTCTCCTTTTATCACGAGTAAATCATTAAAAGTAATCCTGCCAAAATAATTCCGTACGCCGGAATACGCTTGGGGTGAAATTTAACAATAGATACATGGAACCATCCAAAGTGATCAATGATTGTTGAAACAAATAACTGACCGGTTACGGACAGTGCCATGGTTGTAGCAGCTCCTATATATTTGGCACAAAGGCTGCTGGCGGCAACAATGGCTACGCCTAAAAATCCAACGAAATAAACATAAAGAGGTGCACCAATTATAGAGATCTTTTCCTTTTTAAGTAGTTTAATATAGCTTATTAAAAGTATTGCGCCGGTGATATGGACAATAAAGCTAACTTCAAATATATTGAGAAACATGGCTAACTGGCCATTCATGCTCACCATCAACCCTAAAAATATCCCACCCCAGAGTAAAAATAAAAAGCTCAATGTAATCTTCCTTCCATACTATTTTAATTTGCCTAACATTAGCACCTAGGAACGTTAAGTATAATGTCATCTAATCCTGATGCCAAGCTATATCGTGTTTTCCGGAAAAAGAAGTCGATAGATTGTTGTTTTGAATTCAACAACATTTACCAGTACAGTTCATTATATAACTAAATCGTCCTGGATACACCTTTAGCGGTTAAAAGCGACAAATAATTAAAATAGAACGACATACAATTCAAGCGAATGGAATTAAGATTCCAAGCGTTATAATCTCTCCAGCGAGTCCCTGCGGTACTGCTGTAATCCTTCACGGTTACGGCGGGTGCAAGGAAGGAACACTTAGGTTTTGCTTGGCGGATTGCGGAAATAGGATTGAAGTCTTGTGTCATTGATTTACGCGGCCATGGGGCGGCAAACGTCAATTATATTTGGTTCGCGGGATATTCCCGAGATAGTACATGCATGTCAAAAACTATCACTTTCAGAGACGAAAGTGAATTTTGTAGAAGCTGCATTACACAGTGACATTTTTTTACTGGAGAAAACTTTTGGCATAGTACTTAACCAATTGAATGAGTGGTTTGGATTAAACTAATTTCTTCCATGGATATTGCAAAATAGTAGGATTCTGGCTCTATAGCGAACTAGAGATATGTTTTTTCTGAATTAAACTCTGAGCAGTCAGATTATAATGTTGCATCACAGGAGGTTTTTTTGTTACTATTGTATAGTATGCGATTTGACAAGCATTCTCTTGAGCTTTATTTGTCAGAAGCCTTCGTTGTAAGGAAAGTGTATTAAGTCTTGTGGTTGTTTTAAACGGTGATTGAAATTGTGACTAGAGTAGGGTAGGGGGGATAAAGTAATAACATTATATGCCTGGCACGGTAATCACCATTTGACACATATTTCTGAATTTCCGAGAAAGATTAAGCCTTCACAAATAATATCCATTAACTAAGGTTAATGGTTAGGAGAATTAATGCTGTCGATCTACATACCGTATTAATTGTTGGATATTATTTAGCAAAGGAAAGATTAAATAATGGAACAAGAACTGCAGAAGAGGTACGGCCTTTTGACCGCTATTGCCATGGTTATTGGTATTGTAATCGGCAGCGGTGTGTTTTTTAAAGCCGAAAAAATCCTAGTTGCAACCGGCGGAAATCTTCCCCTCGGTATTTTGGCTTGGATCATCGGCGGCATTATCATGGTTGTATGTGCTTATGTCTTCGCGATTATGGCAACGCGCTACGAAAAAGTCAATGGAATTGTTGACTATGCGGAGGTTGCTCTGGGAAGTAAATATGGCTATTTTGTCGGATGGTTTATGGCAGTTATTTATTATCCAACGCTTACTTCCGTACTTGCTTGGGTTTCGGCAAGATATACCTGCGTATTGTTGGGTTGGAACATTGTTGGCGGTGAAGCTATGGCTTTATCCGGTTTTTTCTTAGTAGCGAGCTATGCACTTAACGCTCTTTCTCCAAAGCTTGCCGGAAAGTTCCAGGTCTCAACAACGATCATCAAAATTATTCCTTTAGTTCTCATGGCTGTTTTCGGAACCATTGTTGGTCTCAAAAATGGTATCCTGATCAGCAATTTTACAAGTGGTCCGATCGCCAATGCATCGAGCAGTAATCCTTTATTTACGGCTGTTGTTGCTACCGCTTTCGCTTACGAAGGATGGATTATTGCCACCAGTATCAATGCAGAGTTGAAGGATGCCAAGAAAAATCTGCCTCGCGCTCTTACCTTCGGAACACTGTTTGTAGTCCTTATCTATATTCTTTATTACACTGGCCTGGCCGGAGCTGTTAAAAATAGCATTATGATGAAAGGCGGCGAAACCGGAGCCAAGATAGCGTTTTCGACTGTTTTCTCCAACGCGGGCGGGATTGTACTCTTTGTTTTCGTGGTTATTTCTTGTCTCGGTACTCTTAATGGCTTGATGTTGGGTTGTACGCGGGGGTTCTACTCACTGGCAGCTCGAAATGCAGGTCCTAAACCTGAAATGTTTAAAAGCATTGACCAAAATACTAATATGCCGACGAACTCATCAATTTTTGCGCTCTTGTTAAGCGGTTTATGGCTTCTTTATTTCTTTGGCGCCAATTTAACACCTGTTTCTTGGTTTGGACCCTTTAGTTTCGATAGTTCTGAACTTCCTATTGTTACCATCTATGCCATGTATATTCCCATCTTCATTATGATGATGGCCAAAGAAAAATCACTCAGCTTTTTTAAGCGTTTTGTTATGCCTTTCCTGGCAGTTTGTGCCTGTGTTTTCATGGTGGTAGCTGCTTGTTACGCTCATAGTAAGGAAATTATATACTACCTCATAATTTTCGCAGTTATAATGGTTCTTGGAATGATCCTGAATTCAAATAAAAAATACGCTAATTCGTGATCAGAATTTGATACGTGATCAGGGTAATGTTAATAGAGTATAACTCTAGGAATTGCGGCCAAAATGCCTTGTGCTTTTGGCCGTTTTATTATATCAGACCACCATGCCGATTAGCGGCATCACTGATGAATACTTCTTTATGCAAAGCTGAACAAGTAAACTCGTTCAGCTAAATGCTGACCATCGGGGCTTCGGTGACGAAAGTGTCCTGCGGAAAGTTTCACCGAAAATGCCTAACCAATAAAAAATCCTATCCCGCTGAAGGATGGACGCGACGACCCCACCGAAGCAGAGAACGGGGACCACTCCCGCTTATAGAAGGGGGGGAGTCTCACGATTGGATGAAGGCGGTTTCTCTAGGTCAATTAGAGAGATTATATTGACAACGAACGTTTACAGATGTAATATTAGTTCAACTACATCTGTAAACTTAACAGAAATGGTATATGTTTTAAGAAAGGAAGATACGATAACTTGGTTAATATACCTAATATATCTGATGCTGAATGGGTAGTTATGAAAATATGTTGGTCGTCAGCACCATGCAGCGCTAATGAAATTGTTAAGGCTTTAGAACAAACGACAGATTGGAAACCGAACACAATTAAGACCTTAATCGGAAGGCTTGTTAGAAAAGGAGTGCTTGGGTTTCAAGAAGAGGGAAGATCATATAGCTACTATCCGTTAGTAACAGAGGAAGAGTGCATCAAAGCCGAGAGCAAATCATTTCTTACTCGCGTTTTTGGCGGAGCATTAAAGCCTATGCTAGTTACTTTCCTTAAAGAAGAAAAACTTTCTCAAGACGAAATTGAAGAGCTGAAGCAACTCCTTGAAAAAAAGGAGGAATGAGATGCTAACGCAACGTTTGGTTAATTATCTCAGCCTTTTTGACTGGGTTTTGACGATATCTGCCAAAGCGAGCATCTTTATGATTTTTTTGCTGGGATTTAAATATATACTTCGATTTAAAATAGGAGCTCGCTTTCAATATTTGCTTTGGTCAAGTTTGCTCCTAAGTTTACTCTTGCCTTGGACCCCTACAAGTCCTGTCAGTGTGTATAACATTCTCCATTCGTCTGAATTACAGCAAAGTATGGCCGACGCTTTTAACCACCCTTACATGCCTTATTCTGCAATGGTTAAAAGTCTTCAGGCTAATTTGGATAAAAATCCTATAGAAATGAGCAAGGACAGTAAGACCATCATCCCCCCGACAAATCGTTTATTAAGCAGCGATATTCCCATAGTTATTCAATTGACGTACATAATTTGGTCCTCTGGAGTTCTGATATTGTCACTTTTCACAGTCATAACGAATAAACGGTTTTCGGCAACGATTGAAAATCATTCGATTAGCGACCAAAGGCTGCTCACGAATTTCCATAAACTCAAATTGGATTTAAAGATCAAAGCGGAGATTCCCTTGATTACAACGAGATATGTAAATAGTCCGTCTTTATTTGGCTTGCTTCATCCACGTATCTTATTGCCCCTTGGATTTGAGCAAACATTTGATTCAGAACAGATGAATTATATTTTATTGCACGAGTTATTGCACTATAAACGAAAAGATCTATGGGTTAACTTGCTGGCTCAGTTATTAGTCGTAATTCACTGGTTTAACCCGTTAATATGGTATGCTTTTTTACGAATGAAAGAAGATCAGGAGACGGCCTGTGATGCTTCTGTATTATCTCGCCTTGCCCCTGAGCAATCCTACGACTATGCTAATACGCTGATCAGATTAGCTGAGACATACTCGGCCAGTCCCAGAATGGCAAGCATAGCAAGTTTGGGCGGATCAAAATCTCAAATCAAGAGGAGACTTCTGCTCATTGCAAAACCCAAGCATACTTCGGTTAAATGGATATTGTTAAGCGCGGCAATTATTGGCGTAATTGCTGTGGCAACATTAACCGGTCCTGTAATGAACGCTGAGCCGATAGTTGCTGAAAGCAACGAAGCTAGGAATAGCTATGTACTCCCTGAGTCCAATGATTTAAGTTCAGGAATTAAAATAGAGGATATTACCGGTCCCACTTACAAAGGAAAAGTGATGCTGATTAAGGATCCGAAACGAGTTCAATTGGCTATTACTAAAAATATTGGTGTCAAAGGAGAAAGAATTAGTGATCTTGTCAAAGATAAGGGAGCTATTGCTGGGATTAATGCCGGAGGATTCGCTGACCCTAATGGTCAAGGAACCGGTGCTTTTCCTGAGGGTTTAATTATGCATGACGGGAAAATAGTCTATAACGATGTAGGGGACAAAGCCGTTAATATTGTCGGATTTGATGAGCAGGGGAAACTCGTAGCGGGCAATATGACAGCAAAAAAACTGCTGAAGAGCAACCTGCGCGAAGTGGCAACATTCAGCCCCAACCTTATAGTTAATGGCAAAGCTGTAATCTCAGGAGACGGTGGCTGGGGAATTGCTCCCAGGACAGGTATTGGGCAAAGGGCAGATGGAACCGTCATTTTTGTTGTTATTGATGGGAGACAACCAACCTGGAGTCTAGGGGCGACCTTACGTGACCTTACGAAAGTTTTTGCTGATTATCAGGCAGTCAACGCGGTAAACCTTGATGGCGGTTCCTCTTCAGAGATGGTTTATCAAGGTAAAGTTCAGAACCGACTTTCGAGTCTCTATGGTGAACGCTATCTTCCCACAGCATTTATTGTTTCTTAGGGAGGTATTATGAGCAAGAAAAGAAAGATACGACTCATTAGGATTTTAGTCTTTCTCCTATTCAATGCTGTTTTCTCAATAATCCTTGCTCCTTTTATAATTTTCTGGGGACCCTTTGATGCCACTAAAACAATAGCGGTGGGTTCCGTATTAACCTCACGGCATCCTCAGGTTGTTAAGGCTTTTCTTTCTGATCAGCAAATAAGTGAACTTGTAGACCAATATAATAATGCAAATTTTGCTTCTGATGGCCCCGTTCAGACTACCGAAACAGATGCCTCTGCAGGAATTACGATAGATACAATTAAAGGCAAGACTTTCAAAGGAAAAGTAATGCTCATCAAGGACCCTAAACGGATAAAAGTTGCTGTGACCAAAGAATTAGGTGTTAAAGGGGAACGAGTCAGTGACTTTGTTAAAGACACCGGTGCTGTTGCAGGAATAAATGGCGGGGGCTTTGCTGATCCTAACGGTGCCGGCAACGGGGGCTTTCCTGACGGTCTAACGGTCCATAACGGGGAAATTTTACAAAATAACATAGGCAATAATAGCACGGACATCGTAGCTTTAGATAAGGAAGGCAAACTAATTGTGGGACAACTTACGGCGGAAGATATTAAAAAGAAAAACATCCAGGAAGCAGTGTTTTTCTGGCCGCCATTAATAAAGGACGGAAAACGGTGTGAATTTAAGGACTCAGAATGGGGAGTTGCACCTCGCACGGCTATTGGTCAGAAAGAGGATGGTACGATAATTCTCGTTGTTATTGACGGTCGCCAGCTTTCGAGTTGGGGGGCTAAAATGAGCGATGTCTATAATCTCTTCCGGGATTATGGGGCAGTTAATGCGGCTAACCTGGATGGGGGCTCTTCTTCCGAGCTTTACTATAACGGAAAAGTAATTAACAAGCTTTGGGATTGGGCTGGTGAACGCTATTTACCGACCGCCTTTGTGGTAATGCCGGAGGGCACGAAATAATTGACTTAAAATATTTCCATGAATTATAACTGAAGCGGAACCTTGGGGCCTCGGAGAGGGACTTTGCCTCTACCGAGAATTCGAAGAGGTAACCCCACTAAGAGAGGCGTTGGTCTTGGCTGGGGATAAAGGAGAAATATTAAGCATGAAAAAGAAACTTCGTACCCTCTTGGTGTGGATTCTGGTTTCACTTCTCTTACAATTTGGAGGGTACTGGCTTTTAAATAAGCAAATGCAACAGATTCTAGGAAATTCAACTGCAGATGAACCACCTATCACAACCGAGCTTCAAGAAACGATCCCAGGTTCTGAGCTTTCCAACATTCAAGTTTCCTATGCCAGAGATTACTTAGCTTATATAGAAAACAGGACTCTTAAGATTTTCAACCTTAAAAAGAAAAAGGTTGTCTTTGAAAAAAGGCCCCCCACTGCCAATGATGAAACCTTGGGAGTGCTTTCGTATCAATGGCTGCCTGATCGAAATATTTTACTTTATTTCTATGCCAGGAAAAACCCTAATGCCATAACGACTGAAAAAGTGTCTCCACCGAAGCCTAAAATCCCATCATCTTTAGCTGTATCGAATACCGAAGACCCGAATCAAGGGAAACCTGTTTCTCCAGAGACCTCTGTCCAGCCAAAGCTTGAGAAACGCTATGGAAATCCCCAGCTTACAGAACTACATTCCCTGGAACTTCCCAACAGTGATGAAGATACTGCTCCGGATGATCAGCTGCATGCCTTTGAGAGTGGCAGTAACGAGTTTCCTGCCGGCGGGAAAATAGAAAAATTTGTTCTCTCACCGGTTACTAATCTAATCTATTTAACAGTGAAGAGCGGTTCCACACAACAACTTATGGAAATAGGTGTTATGAAAAAATTGATCGCCCTCAGCAAATCGCAAGAGCATATCGATAATATGGCCGTCTCTGATCGATACGGAAGGCTTTATTTCGATAATAAAGTAAGTGCCCTTCAACAAATCATTGCCCTCCAGTATGACAGCACCTCGAAAAAGGAAAAACGTTATATCATCTCAAGGAATACATCGGACAGAATCCTCGGAGTCAGAAAAGGAAAAGTTTATATCGGCGAAGTTAAAAATAACAAACTTATAAAAATTAAAACCACGAACGACCTTCAAGATGTCAAAGAAAACCCTTCTTTGCAAACCCTCTGGGAAGGCTCAATCCCCTTTAATAATATACATTCGCTCGTGGGAGCTAATGGTCAGATAATTGTCCGTGATCAACAGACGGTATATAGCTTTTTAGATGGTCATCTTACAGATGTCAAATTGCAGGGGAACAAGAACTATATTTCCAGCGATGGTGCTGAGTTGATTCAAGTTACTCCTGCAGGAAACTCTAGCTCCGTCAAATTACAGCCTTTAAAACTATAATGAAGTGACCTTTCCCTAAAGACCCGGTAATCCAAGAGATATCTTACAAAGAATTTACGGTTACGATTAAGTAAGGCAGGAGGACATTACCAGGTACAGGGTTTAGATCAACTATGAGATTAAAAGGCAAAGAGACCTACTCACTTTAAGGTAGGTCTCTCTTATTTTTGCATTATCAGACCTCATGCCGCTTAGCGGCATCACTGATGAATGGAAAACTATATTTGTGAAGCGGCCAGACAAGGGGGAGAAGAGTGAAAGACATTTTGCAATTTAAAATTAAAAAGAAAAAATAATGTGAGTAGGGTCACAACTGAACTAAATGAAAACCTATATAATTTATTATTATAAATCTAAATTGAAAATTATTTTACCGAATGATGATTAATCATTGATAAGGAGGATATCAAAATGTTAAAACAGATGTATGAATTTAAAAGGGCAGCCAATACTCGTCATAACAATTTCAAAGTAGGTGACCGCGTTAAAACTAATAATTTGAATGATGGTGCCGTCGTTCGGGTTGACCGTGATGAAAATGGACTTTTCCTTGTTGTCCGATTAGATATCTCACCCATTGAATTTATTTATGAACCAGAGGAGCTTGAGAAAATCTCATAGAAATTCTCCTCAATGCTTCATGAACGTCGTAAATAAGACCGGATTTCGAAAAATTACAATAGAAAATATGACTCTGGTTTTTCGTTAAAAAAGAATTAACCCTGCCCACCAATACCCAAGTGGCTGCCTAGTACACATCCTATTTTACTGATGATGAAGTTCTGGGCGCCAATTTTTTTAGAGAGAAGATTCTTTAGGTTATCTGCTCCCGGCAAATTGTCTGAACATAGTTTACGGATACTCAATGAAGAAAAGCGGAACGCTGAAAGATAAAGGAGCTTCGACTTACCAGTTTACACTGAATAAAATTCCAGTTAAGATTGAGCCAGCAATTAAAACACCGTAATTCAGCGATTTTCGCATAGCGAGAATTGCCACGATAACTATTATTAAAAACTGCCAGAGGGATTGGACTGATGATTTACCCATCGAATAGGCAACATTTAAAATAAGGGCGACAATAATCGGGATAACACCATGCATGATTGATTGGGTAAGCGGATTTCCTCTGATTTTTAAATAAAATATTTCCAAAAGATATATGACTGCCAATGAGGGCAAAAAGACTGCAATTGTGGCAACTAACGCTCCCCAAAAACCTGCTACTTTGTATCCAATAAATGTCGCACTGATTGATACCGGCCCGGGAGTTACTTGACCTAAAGCAATAGCCGCTGAAAACTGGGAATAAGTGAGCCAGTGGTTCTGTTTAACAGCTAAGTGCTCCATTAAAGGAATCATAGCAAAACCTCCGCCAAAACCAAAGAACCCTACTTTTAAAAACGAATACGCCAATAATATCAGGATTTTCATGACTTTCTCCTCATTCCGCTAATGTCTGAGTCCATGAAAGAAATGCAGCTCAAAGTCTTGATCTCTACCAAGCCTCGAGGTTCAGCTTTGACCGAAGGAGTTCATTTTAAAAATATCCTTTGTATAAAGAACTTGAAAGCACCTGTTCCTGCTCCCAATAAAACCAGCCATATTGGGTTGAGCTTTAAAAGAAGACTTGCTGCAAGAGCACAGGTGGCACTTAAATAATAATACCATCGATGAGGGAATCTTTTGACTAGGTCCCAGACCACAGCTAACATCAGTCCAACGACCCCGGAAGTTAAGCCTTCCATCGCTCCCCGTACTAAATAGTTGCCTTCCAACCTTAAAAAAATACCCGCCAGCGTTACAATAAGTAAAAATGAAGGGAACAATAGAGCCGCAGTTGCTAAAACCATGGTTTTTATTCCCCCGAGGCGATAGGCAATTCCTGCTAGGATATTTACAGTCAAAGCCCCAGGAGCCATTTCCGCCAAAGATAATGTGTTTTTATAGCGTTGTTCGCTCAGCCATTGTTTTTTATCCACTAACTCGGAATGAATGAGATCCATAACGGCATAGCCGCCGCCGAAACCAATTGTACCGATTTTTAAGTAAACAGCGGCAACCTTTTGCCATGAAATATCTAATGAGTTTTTCTCTGTATCGTCATGGTTATCAAGTTTGGATAGGTCTTCCATCGAATCCTCCAGTTTCATTTGAATTACATATCATATTTATAAGATGAGCAAAGATGAAGAAAAATAAACACCCATAGTTTCAGGCGTTTCAATAATTCAACCAGTTTATTTTTGGATGGACCTGATTGCCTCAGAAATATTTTAATAGTTTTGGAGCAGCATAAGTTACTTTTTTAGATGGCTAATACAATGAACAATATTAGGGTTATAAATTAATCTTTTTAAAATTATTATTATTATGATATAATAACAACATAATAACGGTAAACGATGTTCTGATCGTATTCTTAGTTTCATCATTCTAAGGTTTTTTAACCCACAGATTGATCTTAATAATTCAAAATTATGAACAGGAAAGGTTTGATAGCAATGTTTAAAAAAATTCTTGTACCTACGGATGTTTCGGAGGCTTCACGACGAGCCCTAATTTCTGCCTTAGAACTCGCAAGGCAATTTAACTCTGAAGTTGAACTTTTCCATGTTACATATAATCCCGAGGCATATTGGGGTTATGCAGTGTCCTATGGTATTGTCGTACCGCAAGAGCAAATAGAACAACTAGGAGAAGCCGCCTTGGAGGCAGCTTTAACAGGAATTGAGGCAAGTGATATTATCCTGCACAAAAAACATATTTCAGGGCACCCTGCGACTGCAATTATTGAAGAATCTAAAAAAGACTTTGACCTCATAGTCATGGGGAGTCATGGTCATGGACCTATTACGGGCGCTGTATTAGGCAGCGTAACACAACGTGTTCTTGGGCATACACAAGTTCCGGTACTGGTAGTAAAGTAGTGAGTTAATGAGTTTAACGACACGTTTCCAGCAGATGTATTAAGCAACGACATTAAGGAGCTGATTAATATGAATCTAACATTTTTAGGGGCAGCACAAATGGTCACGGGTTCTTGTTATTTACTCGAAACAAGAGGGTATAAAATTATTATTGATTGCGGCTTATTCCAAGGGAGTAAACATATTAAAGAGAAAAATTACAACGAGTTCCCTTTTTCACCCAAAGACATATCGTTAGTTTTACTTACTCATGCTCATACTGATCATAGCGGTTTAATCCCCAAGCTCTATAAGAACGGCTATACCGGACCTGTGTATACTACTAATGCCACTATTGAATTGTGTAAAATTATGTTACCGGACAGCGGACATATTCAAGAGATGGAAGTGGAGCGAAAAAACCGCAAATTTACTCGGGCAGGGCTGCCATTATTGACCCCAATATATACATCGGAGGAAGCAGCGGATTGTCTTAACTACTTTAAAGGCGTTGAATATCGGGAAAAATTCGAACTCTTACCGGGCTTACAAGTATGCTTTCAGGATGCAGGACATATTTTAGGGTCTGCCATGATTGAAGTATGGGTTACCGAAGGAGAAAAAACATTAAAATTTGTATTTTCCGGTGATATCGGCAACGCACCGGAACCTTATTTAGAACAACCAACTTGTATAGCCGATAGTGATTATCTTATAATGGAATCAACCTATGGCAATCGCTTACACGGAAATACAAGTGATCGGCTCAATAAATTTAGAGATGTCATTAATGAGACGTTTGCCAAAGGAGGAAACCTCGTGATTCCATCCTTTGCAATTGAAAGAACTCAGGATCTTCTCTATTATCTGGAGATTTTGCACGATAATAAGGATATTCCTCCGGTAGATGTATATATTGATAGTCCTTTGGCTGTGGAAGCTACGAAAATCTTTCGACATAGTTTCAAATACTTTAATAAAGAAACTCAAGATTCAATCCAGCGGGGTGAAGACCCATTAAATTTACCCAGATTACATTTTAGCTTGACGGCTAAAGATTCTATGGCCATAAACGAGATTAAAGGGAAGGCCATTATTATTTCAGCAAGCGGTATGGCCGATGCCGGAAGAATCAAACACCATCTTAAACATAACCTTTGGCGTTCTGAGGCTACAGTATTATTCGTGGGATACCAGGCAGAGGGCACTTTAGGTCGTCGTCTGCTGAATGGAGATAAGCAAGTAACCATTCATGGAGAAGAAATATCTGTGAAAGCTAACATCGAGAATATTGATGGCTTTTCGGCACATGCGGATCAAAGAGGCCTGTTGAACTGGATTCAGTGCAGTGGAACTCCAGCTGAAGGAATCATCTTGGTCCATGGCGAAGAAGAGGCACAGTCGGATCTGGCGCAAAAAATTAAAGATCAAGTCGGTATAGAGCCACTGATTCCCTCACTCGGAGAAACCTTCCACTGGAACGAAAGTGGTATGACACGCAGTCCGAAGCATTGGAGTGCTGATAGCAACCTGAAAGCCGAGACCGCTGAAATAAAGCCCATGAATGACAAAAATGAAGTTTCGAGCAATACACTTAACGAAGCACTAACAGATTTAATGGACAAGATTCATAAGTTATCAGAGAAAGAACGCCAGCGAGACAATCAATCGGATGCTTTGCGAAATGTGCTTGAAATTAGAGAATTAGTAGATAATAAACTCCGCTTAACAAATAAAGAAAAATAATAACCTAATAACCAGTCAAAAATTATCGCCGTCCTACGTAAGGGCGGCGTTAATTTTTGACTGGTTCATCTTGGCTTACACTTTGAGATGTTTTTGAATACCGGTATTAATACCCAGTACAATAATTGGTTGTGTAGTAGGCGTTGGAAATTATGGGTTTATTTCGTATCCGGATTTTCAGGTTTTGTATATGCCAATAAGATAAACTCATCAGACGTATCCTTAGACATTGAGTTTAAAGATGATTCTGCCTGCTTTATTTTGTTTAATTGATCTTGATTTAAGCGCGCAAATTCCAAAATAAAACCCCCTTATAATCTGAATTTAGTAAACAGTTGCTCTTTAACCATTGGGGATTCCACAAGGAATCCCTGATTGTTTTAAATTACCAGAAGGATAACTTTGGTTGTTTGTTTTCCTTACCTTACAATAAATTCAGGACATTAGCCGCATTTTTAATATCCATTTGAATTTGATTATTGGTGGCTGATTTTGTGATAGCCACATTCTTTGAGGATAGAATTTCGTGAAGATTCAGGGTCTCGTCCATACTTAATTGTTGAGGCAAAGTAATTCACTCCTTAAGAAGTTTTTATTAGGTACTATAATTTCCCAAACAATTACTTTTATCCGAAAATAATGGATTTTTCTTGGTATTTTAAGATTTTAATCAATGACTATGTAGGTTGTTTTTGAGCAGGCAAAATAGGGTATTTAAGCAAGGAGCTTTGCCGGTTAGATCATAACGAAAAATCAGCGGGCAGAACTTGATAGGGAGTAATAATTATTTAAACGGATTTTTTAAACCCAACTCTACTTAAGGTTAGCCATGTCTAAATAGTCAATTAATAATGAACAAATTATTAAATCAATAAAGTTTAGTAAAGGGGGAAAGGAAGAAGAGTTAAGACTTATGGGAATTTGATTTAATAAAGTGACATTTTAAAAAAATTATTTAATAACTGTTTGGAACCTTCAAACTATTTAACTTAAGTTAAAAATACTTTTTTTATGTTCATAAGCATGACAGATTACCATTACAGTACTAAAATCTAGAAAGTTACTAGTTAATCAGTCTAACCACGACTTCTACGAGAAAGGGGCGTCAATATTAAGGTCCGCAATAAGGAAACTCTGAGGAGACTCGATTAATTGAAAATTGATTCAGATCCACTCCGTATAAATCCCTTTTACTTCGTGGCCATATGGCCTAAATAGTGCAATTATTCACATAAACATGTGAAAGTTTTAACTTGTTTAACAATTCTAACTTTTAGAAATTATAAATTTTGTTACTGATGATTCAGAGGTTAGAGATTTTAGAAGCATTTCATTTCTCTACAAAGATTCAGCATCAATTCGTCATTCAGCAACAATACGGCAAAAGAGAGTAACTAACAAAGGTGGTAATACATATGGCAAGTAAAAAAGTGAGTAAATTGTCCAGGCGCTCTTTCCTCAAGTTTGTAGGAGGAGCAAGTTTAGTGGGTGTTTCGCTAAACTTAGGAGGATGTGGTGAGGTGGCTACCGCCGGAACTGCTGTCGGTGGAAAAGGGTGGATGCCAACTCAATACAATGCACCGGGTACTTGGCCTACCAATGTTCGCGGCCGCGTTCCAATTGATCCGGCAAATCCTTCAATCGTTAGAGATGACCAAAAGTGTATCCTTTGTGGTCAATGTATTGAAGTTTGTGAGAAAGTGCAAACGGTGTTTAGAAATTATGAACTGCCACTTAAAGACGAAATTGTTTGCGTCAATTGCGGACAGTGTACTCAATGGTGTCCTTCCGGGGCAATTTCTGAACGGGATGATACTGATAAAGTATATAAGGCTATCGCAAATTCCAATATCAAAGTCGTAGTACAGACCGCGCCGGCAACTCGAATCGGCCTCGGAGAAGAATTTGGCCTGCCTGTGGGAACGAATGTTCAGGGAAAACAAGTGGCTGCTTTACGAAAATTAGGGTTTGACGTAGTTTTTGATACGAATTTTACCGCTGACTTGACAATTATGGAAGAAGGCACAGAGCTTGTAAAACGTATTAAAGGTGAATTGAAAAAGCCTCTCCCGCAACTTACCTCGTGTTGCCCGGGGTGGGTAAAGTTTGTGGAATATTATTATCCTGATCTTATTCCTAATTTATCATCTGCGAAGTCTCCTCAACAAATGGAAGGCACATTGATGAAAACCTATTATGCAGAAAAGAAAAATGTCGATCCCAAAAAAATCGTTTCAGTAGCCATCATGCCCTGTACAGCCAAGAAATTTGAATGTCAGCGTCCTGAACTGGCTTCAGCCGGAAAAGAATTAAATGACAAAAATGTTTCTCCGGATGTGGATGTTGTTCTTACAACAAGAGAACTTGCCAGAATGATTAAAAGAGCCGGTATTGATTTTTCTTCTCTGCCTGATGGTCAGTATGATAAATTGATGGGCTCAGGGACAGGAGCAGGGGCTATTTTTGGTACCACGGGCGGTGTAATGGAAGCGGCAGCCCGTTCAGCCTATTATCTTGTAACGGGGCAGCAACCACCTTCAGCTCTATGGGATTTAACGCCTGTCAGAGGAATGCAGGGAGTGAAAGAGGCCGAAATCAATATCCCTGGTGTCGGCAATATGAAAGTTGCAGTAATTTCCGGTTTGGCCAATGCCCGGAAGGTCATGGATCAAATCCAAGCGGGCAATGCGACCTGGGATTTCATTGAAGTCATGGCTTGTCCTGGCGGCTGCGAATATGGCGGCGGACAACCCCGGGCAGCTGCTCCCCCATCAGACGACGTTCGCAATCGGCGTGCCGCATCATTATATAAAATTGACGCTAATGCCAAAATACGCAATAGTTATGAAAATCCCGAAATCAAGCAAATCTATGCAGATTTCTTGACATCTCCCATGAGCGAAAAGGCTGAAGAACTTTTACATACGACTTATATTTCCAGGGCTTCAGAGTTTGTTGCTAAAAAAACTCAGAATATTTAGGAGGTGAAAGAAGATGGCAAAGGGAGTACTCGTGGATATACCAAAATGTATTGGTTGCGAAAGCTGTTCGGTAGCTTGCAAATTGTGGAATGAACTTGGATGGGATCCGCAGGAGAAGAATAAGACGGCGTTAGACCGAGCTAAGGAACCGAACAAAGGCTTATGGCCTGAAGAATGGACATCAATCAATCAGTATGACATCAAGAAGAATGGTGCATCAGTCTGGAGATATGTCAAAACTCAATGTTTGCACTGTGAAGACCCAGCCTGTGCATCAGCCTGTTTCTCCAAGGCCTTGCAAAAGCTTCCCGAAGGACCTGTTATCTATGATCAGAAGTTGTGTGTAGGCTGCCGCTATTGCATGATGGCCTGTCCCTTCGACATATTAAGATATGAATGGAAAAAGGCAATTCCTGGAGTAAGCAAGTGCCAGATGTGCCCATCAAGGGTTGCAAACAATATGGAAACAGCATGCACTTCGGTATGTCCGACAGGAGCCATTAAATTTGGGGACAGAGACCAATTGTTGGCAGAAGCCAAAAAAAGAATCAAAGAAAACGGCTATCTAAACAAAGTCTATGGTGAAAAAGAAGCGGGAGGAACATCTTGGCTGTATATTTCAGACACGCCATTTGAACAGATGAGATTTAGAACTGATGTAACCACTAAGCCCTTACCTTCTTATACAGAGGGTTATATGAAACTTACACCATTTATAGGCGGTACTTGGGCGGCTATTTTAGCAGGACTCTATATTTATAACAATAAAAATAAGGAACCTCTGGAGTAATAGAACAAGAAAATGAATGGAGGGAAAAACCATGGATATTATTACCACATTCGAAAAACAACCAGGGAAGAAATTAAACAGTCTCAGATGGAGGTTTAAAATAACCCCCGTAAGATTAATGTTTATGGCCATCGCCGCCGCAGCTATAGCTGTCATCTTGGTGCGTTTTATCTTTGGCTTGGGAGCGACCACCAACCTTAACGACCAATGGCCCTGGGGATTATGGATTGCCTTTGACGTTTTGCTAGGGGTTGCCCTGGCAGGCGGCGGATATGGAACCTGCCTTATAGTCTATGTACTGCGTCGTGATAAGTTTTATCCAATTGCCAGAAGTACTATGCTGACATCTTTATTAGGTTATATCGTCGTCGTACTTGGGCTGTTGATTGAAGTAGGACAATGGTTTAACTTCTGGAGACCCTATGTATCATGGGGACATACCAGTGTATTGTTTGAAGTTTTCTGGTGCGTTTCTTGTTATACTCTGATTCAGGTTTTGGAATTCTGCGAAGTAGCAACAGAGAAAGTGTTTAAAGGTTTACACAATTTTCTTAAGAAAGCAATGCCTGTATTGTTGATCGTGGGTATTACTCTGCCAACACTACATCAATCGTCACTGGGCGAACTCTTTTATATTATGGTTGGCAAAGAGAATCCTCTTTGGTGGTCGGTATTTCTGCCGCCGTTCTTCCTGCTGTCATCATTTTTTGTTGGGGCAGGCATGATTATTATAGAAAGCACTCTCTCAGGTAAAGCATTTGATCATCAAGTTGACAGTTCTGTCCTTAGAGGGTTAGTCAGAATTTCTGGCGGAGCAATGCTCTTATATTTAATTTTAAAAATCGTGGATATAGCGGTAAAAGGAACTTTTGCCAATGTATTTGCATTTGATCTGCCTAGCATAATGTTCCTAACCGAGTTGATTTTCGGCGTATTGATACCGATCATCATAGCCTTTAGTTCCTTGTCCGGGACACGCAAAGGATTAATTTGGTTTGGAATACTTGATGTAGCCGGAGTCATATTAAATCGGTTTGATGTCGTGTTCACAGGAATGGGAAAATATTTAAACCAATATGGCGGTCATTATTTCCCCGCTCTGACGGAGGTTATAGTCAGCTTAGGCTTAGTCTCCATAGCTTGTTTAGCTTATTTATTCATAGCTGAAAACTTTAATATTATTCATCATCAAGGATCAGAGACTGTTGACAATCTAATGCCCGAAGATACCGATTATGCATTTACTGCGAGATAAGCTTTTGAACAATAGAGGTGTCTAGTGATTAATCATTGTCAAATTGTCTATAACCATGTAAATTGTCTCAATGTCAAAAAGGAATTTGTTAATATTTGCCGGCTGTGCATTGACGCTTGTCCCCATCAAGCCATTTCTATGTATTATGAACTAAACCCTCGACACTGTACGGAATGTGGGGTCTGCCTGGCAGTCTGCCCAAGCGGCGGATTTGTCTATCGCAGTTCTGCGAAGCTTTTTGAGTATATTAAGACTACAAAAAAAGTTGTCTTAAGCTGCCCCCAAGCAATGCAGGCAGGTTATGAAATTCCTTGTTTGGGGATTCTCGATCGTGACTTATGGATGACGCTCATGCTTTATGCCGGGGAGAAGGAATTGACAATATACACCGGAGTATGTTCAGACTGTCCGGACAAAGAAGCTTGCAGAATCAGTGTGCAGACGTTTAAAGAATTGCATGAAGCATGGAAAGATCATCCACAGGTCAAGATTAAGGTTGTACCTGACGAAGGGAACAGTGATATTGACGAAACCATATCACTTGATGCACAGAATAAGTCAAAGAGCTTGCTGAAAATTAGTCGTGAGAAATTTGAGGCGATGATGGCAGGCGGCGTCTCCGATGAAATAGATCCGATTCCGAAGACACGGCAGTTTTTGGAGGGAACTTGGAAATTGCGTGAACCAGCGATTAAGGCTCTTCCTCTGCCGGTATTGACTGTGAGCGAAGGTTGTATCAATTGCGGTGAATGTTCGGAGATTTGTCCTCAAGGAGCTTTGACTAAGAAAGATAGTAAAGAACAGTTAACCTTGATTTACGAACCATTGAAATGCACACACTGCCAAAGATGTGTCAGTATATGCCGTTCTAAAGCTTTAAGGATGGGCATCAGATCGTTATCGTATCGTTTATTTACTGGCAAAATTCTTTTGCATCAAGGAAAACGACGGTTCTGCCTCCGCTGCGGCCAGCAAGTATTTGACTTTTTTGAACCTCCTTTGTGTATGAATTGCGTATCAAATAATTATTAGAAAAATAAGTAGCAGAGATAATAAAGCTTTAAAGGAGACCTAATGCCAGACCAGCGCATAACAGCGCCAAACGAGCTACGACTGATAATTTTTCAAGTCAGTTTGTTTATTATATAAACCTAGCCGCAAACCACGGCAGAGCAAGTGATTGTATAGAATGTAAGGAATGTGAAAAAGCCTGCCCTCAACATCTGAAAATAACTGAGCACCTAAAAGATGTATCAGCAACCTTTGATGTACACCGCAATTTCCCAGCAGAAAATAGAGAGGCAGAATTAAAAGAAGAAAAATCAGCCCAAGAGGGCGTTTGAGTAACGCCCCTTGGGCCTTTTTATGTTATCTGGTCTCAAAGCTAAGCGATAAAATATTACCTTTTCTTTCCCCTGGTATAAGTAACAGCTATCTAACCGTCGGCCATAACTATAAAAGATGAGCTTATCGCCGCACTGCGACTCTCTAAGCATATTCCTGCAGTGGATTGCTGAGTATTTTCTTTATCAATATGACCGCTGGGGTCAACTTAAATGGTAAACAGTGTGTGGAATTTTTAGTACTTGATTACCTTTTTACATTATTGAGAGTCATTTTATAATATAATTGGTATTTTATTTAATCTGAAGTTTATTCTATACGCATATTGCTTTTAATTATGAAAGTACTGTCTTTAGATTCATTCTTGTATTTCAAACCTGCTCGTATCATAATAATTAAAGAATCGACAAAGGTCAACGAGCTCGTTTTATGGGAACAGACAAATTAAAGGATTTGAAATAGATGATGAAAAAGTTAGTCGTTGGAATATTGGCCCATGTTGATGCAGGCAAGACGACCTTATCAGAGAGTATGCTTTATCTGAGCGGCAAAATTGGAAAATTAGGGAGAGTTGACAATAAGGATGCCTATTTAGATAACTATGAACTGGAAAGGGCAAGGGGAATCACGATTTTTTCCAAGCAGGCCATCTTTGAAATTGGGAATACTCAGATTGTCTTACTTGATACTCCAGGGCACGCGGACTTTTCGGCTGAAATGGAGAGGACTCTTCAGGTGTTGGATTATGCCATTTTAGTGATAAGCGGTGCGGATGGGGTGCAGGGACATACCAAAACATTATGGCAGCTCCTCGCCATATATCAGATCCCTGTTTTTCTCTTTATCAATAAGATGGATCAGATTGGTACGGATAAGGGCGAGTTAATCAATGAAATAAAAAAGCAGCTGAACGACGGATGCATTGAATTTGAACTAGTCGAGACAGACGGATTTTACGACCAACTGGCTATGTGTGACGAAATTTTGATGGAAGATTATCTGCAAACAGGAAAACTTGAAGCTGCAACTATTAAGAGAGCAATCAAAGAGCGCAAAGTATTTCCGTGCTATTTCGGTTCCGCTTTAAAATTAGAAGGCGTCGAACGATTTATGCAAGGCCTTGTGAACTTTGCCAAGCTGCCTGGCTATCCCGATGAATTCGGGGCGAGAATATTTAAAATTACAAGAGATGAACAAGGAAACCGTCTTACCCATATGAAACTGACCGGTGGAAAACTGAAGGTGAAAGATGTCTTAAGGAATGGCATGTGGGAAGAGAAAGTGAACCAAATCCGTATCTATTCCGGTCAGAAGTACGAGACAGTGAATGAGATAGAGGCCGGTTCGATATTGGCAGTTACCGGACTTAGTCAAACCAGACCGGGAGAGGGCTTAGGGATCGAGGAAGCGTCCACTATACCAGTGTTGGAGCCTGTACTGTCCTATCAAATTATCCTTCCGGAAGGCTGTGACCCAAGAGTGATGATTCCAAAGCTGCGCCAGCTTGAAGAAGAGGAGCCGGAACTTCATATAGTCTGGGATGAGCAGTTACAGGAAATCCAAGCCCGAATCATGGGAGAGGTACAGATTGAAATTTTGCAGAGCCTTATTCTAAGCCGTTTTGGTGTACGGGTAGACTTTGATGCCGGAAGAATAGTCTATAAAGAAACTATTGCCAATGTAGTAGAGGGAGTGGGGCACTTTGAGCCCTTACGGCATTATGCGGAGGTTCATCTTTTATTGGAACCAGGGGAACAGGGCAGTGGTTTACAGTTTGGGACAGACTGCAGTGAGGACATCTTAAGTAAAAGCTGGCAGCGACTTGTTTTAACTCATCTGGAAGAAAAAGAACACAAGGGAATTCTTACTGGGTCTGCAATTACTGATATGAAAATTACCTTAGTCTCAGGCAGAGCACACCATAAACATACAGAAGGCGGGGACTTTCGTGAGGCTACTTACCGTGCCGTTCGTCAGGGTTTAAAGCAGGCTGAATCTATTTTACTGGAGCCTTATTATACCTTCCAACTGGAACTGCCGGTAAAAATGGTCGGTAAAGCTATGACAGATGTTGAGAAAATGTATGGTACCTGTGAGGTATCACAGACAAATGATGAGGTGGCAGTTCTCGTGGGAAGTGCTCCGGTCATAGCGATGAAAAATTATCAGAAAGAAGTCATCGCTTATACCAAAGGTCACGGCAGGTTGTTTTGCAGTCTGAAAGGTTACGAACCGTGCCATAATGGGGCTGAGGTCATAGAAACTATAGGATATGACTCGGAAAGAGACCCGGAAAATCCAACAGGTTCTGTTTTTTGTGCACATGGTGCAGGTTTTTTAGTGGAGTGGGATAAAGTAAAGGATTACATGCATCTTGAAAGTTATCTTCAGAAAAAGGAAGAATTATATGGAGAACCTGCCCCATACCGGGCTTCATATAAAGAAGAAAAGTGGATCAGTTTAGAGGAGATTGATCAAATAATTAATAACACATCCTATGCCAACCAAGGGAAAAAGGCTGTTTGGAAAAAGCGCAAAACAGCCCATGAAAGTTATTACGAATCGCTTAGCTCTGAGAGCAGGCTGAAGGAAACGAAAGAAGAGTATCTTCTTGTTGACGGCTACAATATTATCTATGCCTGGCCTGGGCTAAAAGAGCTTGCAGATGTCAACATGGATGGCGCCAGGATGAAATTGCTTGAAATTCTAAGTAATTATCAGGGGATTCGAAAGTGTCAAATCATCACCGTCTTTGACGCCTACCTTGTTCTGGGGCATTCTGAAGAAGTCATTGACTATCATAATATTCATTTGGTCTTTACTAAGGAGGCCCAAACGGCAGACCAGTATATTGAAAAGTTCGCTTATGATCATCAGAAGCAATATAATATCACAGTGGCAACCTCAGATGGTTTACAGCAGATCATTATCCGAGGATCAGGAGGTGCCTTGTTATCCGCTCGAGAATTGAAGATTGAGATCGATTTGGCTAATGAAAGAATAAATCGGGAATATCAGGCTATACAGAAAGAAAATCGTAATTATTTAAGCGATACCTTGTCTCCGAAAACAAAACAAGAGATGAAAGATCTTATTAAAAAAGAACACGATAAACTCACATAGATTTGTGGTATGCCTAAAAATCAGCCAAGATTTGAAAGTCCAAATTATGGCTGATTTTCAACGTTTAATTAAAATTCGCTCCCAAAATAACGAATCTCTCTTAAATTAAATATGAAACTTATTTCTTAACTCTTTGCTAATTGGTGTTGGAGGAACCTATAAGTTTTGGGGTGAATTTAAATTCTATTCGACCCAAATAATTGCTCCTGCTCCTTGAGTTAATCCGCCGCAAATTGCGCAAGCCGCGTAGCCGCCGCCATTTTCTTTGAGATTATAAGCAGCAGTCATCATGATTCGTGCCCCGCTTGCTGTGTTGGGATGGCCTACAGCAATGGCGCTTCCGTTAGGATTGAGCTTTTCTTTAAGTTTCCGGTATTGAATATCATCATTATCTAAGATAGGTTTATCTGAAGCTTCTTTGACCATTGTCTTGTAGTCACTCTTTAAGAATCGTTCATTAGACAAGAGTTTAAGTGAAACTAAAGGGACGCAGGCAAAGGCCTCATTAATTTCAATATAGTTAAGATCATTCATGGTTATTTTTGCCTCATCAAGACATTTTTTAATGGCAAAAGCAGGTGATACCGGCATAATTCTTGGCTGCAAGGCAATTGCAGAAATTGCAACCAGGGTATAAAGAATAGGCAGACCCAATTTCTCGGCATTTTCTCTGGTTGTAATGATCTGGGCAGCAGCACCGTCATTCATTCCTGGAGCATTGCCTGCTGTACAGGTTGGATTGCCGAAAATCGGTTTTAATTTTTCAAGCTTATCCATACTGATATCGGAACGGAATTGCTCATCGATATTTAAGACTTTGGAAGAAATGACATTTCCCTTTTTATCCTTTTGAGTTAACTCAAGGGGGTGCATTTCATTTTTGAAAAATTCCCGCTCCCAGGCCTTACCGTATTTAACATGACTGCTTAAAGCTAACTCATCTTGTTCTTCGCGGGATACGCCATACTCAATGGCAACATTGCCGGAATCTACTGCAACAGGTGCATAGTCCTTGTAGCCAAGGGGAATAATCGGATCTTCGACCATAAAGGAAGAATGCTTTTTTCCTTCCCAGCGAATATCCCGCAGTAAAAAGGGAACAGTGCTGAAACTCGTTGATCCCCCGGTCATGACAATTTTGGCTTCCCCAAGTTTAATGCTTCGGGCTCCGTATTTAACGGTACTGAGAGCTGAGGTGCAGGCTTGATCATAAGAGATGGAAGGGGTCTCGGGTGAAATCCCAGCTTTCAGCATTGTCTGACGAGCGACAACTGGAGTAAATGGATCTTTTGTGCTGGTAGTATCACCATTGCCCCACCATACTTCATCGATGCAGGAGGGATCGAGGCTGATTTTTTCCATCGCGTTTCTCATGGCAATGGCCCCAAGGTCGTAAATGTCGATATTCCTCATGGAACCGCCGAATTTACCAAAAGGTGTTCTGACTGCGCTGACGCAAACGATATCGTCCGTGCTTTTTTGAAAGCTCATATTAACTTCACCTCGTTATTAATTATAAAACTATTAACTATAGAACCCGGCCATAGATTTCACGGTACTGTCGTTTAAGCTCATCTCTAAAGTTGGGATGGGCAATGCTGATAAGAGCTGCGGCCCTTTCCTTTTCTGATTTACAGAATAAATCGACAGCACCATATTCAGTGGCGACCCAGTGAACATCATTGCGAGTTGTAGTGACTGGGGTTCCCGGCTTTAATTGACAGGAGATTCTGGAAATCGTTGCGCTTTTAGCCGTAGACTGTAAAACAATGACCGGTCTGCCGTTTTTGGCAGCCGCTGCGCCGCGAATAAAGTCTAATTGTCCGCCAATGCCGCTGTATTGCTTAGCCCCGAGAGCTTCGGCACAAACTTGACCGCTTAAGTCAATTTCTAAAGCAGAATTAATGGCGACCATATTATCATGTTGGGCAATGATGCAAGGGTTGTTGACGTAATCAACGGGATGAAATTGAAACATTGGATTTCTATCGATATATTCGTAAACTTTCTTAGTTCCTTCTGCAAAGGTTACAACAATTTTTCCAGGATTTATGGTTTTTTTAGAGCAATTAACGATTCCGGCCTCAATAAGATCGATGAGACCATCGGAAAACATTTCCGTATGTATCCCCAGATCTCTTTTATCTTTGAGGTAATGAAGTATAGCATCGGGAATTGTTCCGGCGCCCATTTGGAGAGTGTCGCCATCGTTAATAAGCCCGGCGACATTTCGCCCTATGGCTTGAGTAACCTCATCCATGGCCGCAAAACGATTAAGTTCCAGTAGAGGACCATCGTTTTCGACAATGTAATCAAGATCACTGACATGAACGAAGGTATCTCCATAGGTTCGAGGAACATTAGGATTCACTTCAGCAATGACGGTCTTTGCACATCTAACTAACTCTTTCGAGTGATCTACGGACATTCCCAAGCTGCAGTAACCATGTTCATCAGGCGGACTAACCATTGTGATGAAGACATCAGAGCCCAAATAACCTTCGCGAAAAGCCCGAGGAAACTCATGAAACATCAGAGGAAAGAATGTTCCCCGGTTTTCCCAGACGGATTTGCGGGTATTGGCCCCTACGAACATAGATTTTAGAATAAAATGGCCTTCCATTTCAGGTTTGCAGTAGGGCGAACTGCCAAGAGCAACCCCTTGAATAATGGTAACATTTTCTAAATCTAAGTAACGTTTGACAAGAGCATTTACAAGTAGTTCTGATTCACTTGCTGCATGGCCGGGTATAACAAAATCTCCTGACTTAACGACTTTCACTGCTTCGTCAGCAGTTGTCAGGCGGCTCTTATACGTTTCTCTCCAATCCATTGAGAAAATACTCCTTTCAAGACAATGAATTTTGTGACAGTCTCCAACTATTGCAAGAATAATGCCAAATTTAGATTGTGTGAATTTAAACAAATAGAACAGTAAAATTATGTTAATATCAATTCTCTCAATAGTCTTAATAATAAAATATATGGTAAATCTGCAACATTAAACGTTGCAGATTTACCATATATTTGCCAAGTATTCGAAGGCTTTAACAATCAAGAGCGTAAGGTGGAATCAGAACTATCTAATTACAGAGAAAACCGCCATCAACGAACAATGTTTGACCGGTTACATAATTTGAGGCTTCAGAACTGAGATAAATAATAGTCCCTGCCAGTTCTTCAGGATCCGCCATTCTTCCCAAAGGAATGCGTTTGAGAATAGATTCTGCATCATTTAAGGAATCATTCATTCTGCTTTTGAAGTACCCCGGACCTAGGGCATTGACATTGATATTGTAAGGTGCCCATTCCAACGCCAGGACTTTTGTGAATTGGATAACGGCTGCTTTCGAAGCAGAATAAGGGCCTCGGGTCGGCAGTGCTTGAGACCCGATAACAGAAGTAATGTTGATTACTTTTCCTTGTTTCTTTTTCATAAAGATGGGCCCAACGGCTCGTGAGCAAAGAAAAATACCTTTCAAGTTAACGCGTATCACTTCGTCCCATTGTTCCTCTGCCATGTTGATACATAATTCCCGGTGGTTGACCCCGGCGTTATTAATGAGAATATCAAGGGTACCGTATTCGGTAAGGGTTTGCTTTATCATATTGTCAACGCTCTGAGCATTACCCACGTCGACTTGGACGGAAATACTTGACCCACCTCCTTCTATGATGGTGTCTCGTACTTCATTTGCCTTCGACAGAGTTCTGCTGGCACAAACGATTGATGCTCCTGCATCAGATAGGATTTGAGCCATGACTGCGCCTAAACCCTGTCCGGCTCCTGTAACAAGGGCAACCTTTCCCTTTAAGTTAAAGATGTTCTTCATTCTAAATCCCTTTCTTTTCTTAGGGTCTAGGAATATAGAGCAAGGCTTCACCATCTAAGACGGTTTCCTCATTCTGATTCGCACAACGAGTGTGGAGCTTAAGCATGCGTTTATTTTCAAGTTTATCAATGATGGTAGATTCTGCCGAAATGGTATCATTCACATAAACAGGTTTCGTAAATCGAACAGTTTGAGAAGCATAGATACTGCCGAGGATCTTACCCAAAGTAGCTGAAATAAATCCTAAGACATAAATTCCTGGAACAATAATGTCCTTAAATTGAGTTTTTCGGCTGTATTCACGATCAAGATGAATCGGATTCATATCACCTGTTAGTCCGCACCATATTACGATATCGGCAGAGGTAATAGTTTTAGCATACTTAGTGGAATCACCGACGTTGAATTCTTCCCACTTTTTTATGGAGTTTCCGTAGTCCATGATTAATCACCTCACTTAAATTGATTAGCAATCAGGATGTTGCAAATTTTATACCAGAAAAATCGATCAGGCTTTATTGGCACCCTTTTTGCATCACAAAAAATAAGAAAGAGAAAGGGGGATTGTTTTTTGCAATTAAGAGATGCGGTTATCGTTGCGCCGGTTAGAACGCCTGTCGGTAAATGCGGCGGAGTTCTTGCAGAAGTTCCGGCCTATAAGTTGGGTGCGGCAGTTATTAAAGAGACTATAGCAAGAGCGGGGATAGATCCTCTGGAAATTGACGATGTGATTATGGGGAATTTGTTTTCTTTCGATGTGGCCAATATGGCTCGCATGTGTGTGCTTGAAGCAGGCCTGCCTCTTCAAGTACCGGGAATGACCGTTGACCGGCAATGTTCCTCAGCCCTAAATGCTATTATGTTAGCTGCTGCTCTAGTCATGAGTGGTCTTGGCGATGTTTATATAGCAGGAGGTGCTGAAAGTGATTCGCGAAGACCCTATGTCATGGAAAGGGCGGATAAGGCTTATAAAGTGCAAACAGCTCCAAAGTTTTTTGGCATTCAAGCGTCTCCTCCACAAATCGGCAATCCACCCATGGGAATAACTGCCGAAAATGTTGCTGATCTTTATGGAATTACGCGCAGTGAAATGGATGAATTTGCCCTTCAAAGCCATAAAAAAGCTTTGGTTGCAATCGAACGAGGAGCGTTTGATGAACAGATTGTACCGATCACAATTCCGCAGCGCAAAGGTTCTCCGCTTATTGTTAACCGAGATGAGTGCCCTCGACCGGATATTAGTTTGGAAGCTTTATCGAAATTAAAGCCGGCATTTAAGGAGGGTGGTACTGTTACCGCGGGCAACAGTTCTCCAATGAACGACGGAGCTTCTGCTTGTGTTGTAATGTCGAGAGAAAAGGCTGAAGAGATGGGACTCGATTGGATGTTAAAGTTCAAAGCCTATGCGATTGCAGCATTGGATCCCAATTACATGGGTTTAGGTCCTATTCATTCAACACGCAAACTATTAAAACAAACGGGTACGGTGATCAAGGATTTTGATGTTTTAGAATTAAATGAAGCCTTTGCTGCCCAATCTATAGCGTGTATTCGAGATTTAGGGATGGATATGGAAAAGGTCAATGTCAATGGCGGTGCGATTGCTTTAGGACATCCGCTTGCGGCTACAGGCGGAATTCTAACAGCCAAACTTGCTTATCTTATGCGTGAGCGGCAGCTTAAAAATGGTCTGATTTCTTTCTGCTGTGGCGGCGGACAGGGTGTAACAGCATGGTTTGAAGCTCGATAAAGAAGATAAAGAGATAAATTCATACTTCAGTAAAATGAAACAAGCCCGTTGATTTAACGAACTCACAGTGAAATCAACGGGCTTGTTAATTATTCGAGTATTGTACAATCTTTAAAAATTAAATATAATTAAATATACTCTACAATTTTTTGTCAGTGAATCATTTAGCATTAAATAATCAACAAAAGGGTGAAAGAAATGATTGAGACAAAAAGTGCTCTTGGGATTGACTCTTACTACCTTAAAGAAGTCATGGATAATTCTTATGATTCAATTTTTGTGACTGATGCCCAAGGCAATATTATAATGGCTAATTCTACGTCTGAACGACTTTTGAACTTACCCGCTTCGGAAATGGTGGGTAAAAATATTAGAGAACTTATAGAAAAAGGCTATTGGAATAAGTCGATTGCCTTGGAGGCCATTGAAAAGAGAACGACCGTGACCGGAGTCATCAAAACCAAGGCTGGAGTCAATCTTATGTGTACCAGCCGGCCGTTATTTGATGCTAATGGAACTATGACGATGGTCATTAGTAACAGCCGAGATGAAGATACGCTGGTAAAATTAGCCCAAACTTTGGACAAAGAGAGAGAACTTGTCCAACGGTATAAAGACGAAGTTCAATATCTAAGAAGTCAAGGCCTTAAGAATCGTCATTTAGTTGCAGAAAGCCCGGCCATGAAGAATCTGCTGCTAAAAGCGAATGCAGTGGGTCCCACGGACTCTTCGGTCCTGTTATATGGTGAATCAGGCACGGGTAAAGAAATATTGGCAAAGTATATCCATAGCATTAGTCATCGATCGAGAGAAGCCTTTATTACAGTTAATTGTTCGGCGATTCCCGAGAATTTAATTGAAGCAGAATTGTTTGGTTATGAAAAAGGATCTTTTACGGGTGCAGATACCAAAGGAAAGCCGGGATTATTTGAACTGGCCGATAAAGGAACGATCTTCCTTGATGAAATAGGAGAGATGCCCCTTATACTGCAGGCAAAATTACTGCGTGTCTTGGAAAACGGCGATGTGAGAAGGATAGGGGGCACAACTTCAAGAAAAGTTGACTTTCGCCTAGTTTGTGCTACAAATCGTGATTTGAAAATTATGGTTGCCGATAGAACCTTTCGTGAGGATCTATTTTACCGGATCAACGTTGTTCCCCTGCGTTTAACGCCTCTGCGCGAACGATCTGAAGATATTTTAGCCATAAGCAAGATCTTCTTGGAAGAATTGAACAGGAAGTATAGTTACGACAAAGTATTTGCCGACGAAACGCTCAGAGGATTTTTGAACTATAGTTGGCCGGGTAATGTCCGAGAACTCCGCAATTTAATTGAACGTCTCGTGATAACGACCGTGGGGCATGTTATCGACTATCAAGTTGAAGAAATAACAAATTCACCACGGAATCTACGCGTTAATACCACTCAGAAGCAGAGTCGGGAAGATAAAGGAAATGAGACCTTTTGCATTTCTGTCAGTTCCAAAGCTCCACTTAAGAAAATCATGGATTATATCGAAAAGGAATATATTAAAAATATTTTAGAAGAATGTCATGGATGTGTGAGTGAAGCCGCTCGGATCTTGTGCATGGACCGGTCAGCAATCTACAGGAAAGTACACGTTGTTAATCTGAGAGATCAGGAATTTAATTAATATGGATATTAATTTTTGGCCTCTTCAACGGTGTTGGAGAGGCTCTGATTTTTAATACTAAGCGTTTAAGTTGAGAAAATAGCACATATTGCAAATTTGCCACATTGAATATTGTATTTTTGCAATATAAATAGATATAAGCGAATTAATAATTATCCGAAGATTCAAAAAAGACGGTCTACTAGCCTGCAAAGTCGTTGTAAAATAGTTATTTGAAAACTGGCATATTTCTTGCTTGTTTGAAATTTAAAGTGTCGAAGGCAGTTAGCGAAATAAATTAATTAATTTTTTTGAGGAGGAAAAATAAATGGAAGATGTATCTCGTCGCAAATTCATGAAACTTTCCGGAGTTACGTTGGCAACGTTGGCTTTTCCTGGCCTTCTGGCAGGATGCGGAACATCCACAACTCAGTCCGGTGAAAGCAAAAAGGAATTTGTGATAGGGGCTATCGGCGCGATGACAGGACCTAGCGCTCAATTAGGCAATAACTTGAAGTATGGTGCGACGGTTGCCGTCGATGAGATCAATGCTAAGGGCGGGATCAATGGAATTCCCGTTCGTTTGGTAATACTCGACGACGAGGCTGATCCCACTAAATCGCTGAATCTAGCGCGTGAACTTGTGACTAAGGACAAAATTGATGCCTTTATTGGTCCAACAAATACAACGTGTGCAATGGCAATTCAACCTTACCTGAATCAGAATAAAATTATCCATCTCAACGGCGGGTGTACCGGAGCGGCTCTCATCGATGCCCAGAAGTATCCCTATTCATTTAGAACCCATATCAACGACCGGGATCAAGCTACTTATATGGTCCAACGAGCTGTGAAAAAAGGACGTCAAAAGATAGCCATGGTTCATGATACTACGGCACTGGGAAGCGGAGCATTAACTGATATGCAAAATGCTTTCAAACAAGCGGGTAAACAGCCGGCTGTCGATTGCCCTTATACTGTCGGCGACGTTGATATGCTGCCTGTAGCGCAAAAAATTAAGGATGCCCAATGTGACTCGGCTTTGTTATTTGCCTTAGGAGTTGATGGAGCTCATATTGCCTTAGCCCTCCAGAAACTTGATTATTTACCTCCCAAAATCGAACTTCATGGATACACCGCTGAAGGTATGCCTGCCTACCGAGATCTCGCTAAAAGTGCCGCTGCAGGGTCGCTTTGCAATACGCCAACTAAATGTACCTATAAAGAAAATCAACCGATTCCCGAGCGCCTGAATAAGATAATAACAGCCTACGAAAGTAAATTTGGCGCCGATGCTACCAATCAGATCATTTTTGCAACGTCCGTTTCTTTCTATGACTGTGTTTATATTATTAAGCAAGGTGTAGAGGCAAGTAAGAGCTATAATTCTGAGAAGATTAAGGGGGCTATTGAATCAATTTCAAACTACGATGGCGCCAACTCTGATTATCATTTTAGTTCAACCAAACATGATGGCAATGATCCTTCGCAGTTGTCGGTGGGTTTGGTAACATCGGCTAAAAAGGGATTGTTCCAAATCGTTGAGTGAAAAAACGTTCGTTTGCATAAACACAACATTTGGTGGGATAACTTGCGAAGTTGTTCCACCAAAAAATTCTAAGAGGCTGAATTCAGAGAAAACCATCAAAATATAATCATAGGAAGTGATGAGAATGTTTCAGGCTTTAGAGAGTGGCATGGTCATGGGAAGTATCTATGCGCTCCTGGCCCTAGCTATTAATATCATTTACTCCACGACCGGGATTATCAATTTTGCCCATGGGCAAATTGTTATGTTAGGAGCTATGTTCGCACTCACTTTTATCGTGACCGCGGGGATTCCGTTTATTCCAGGTCTTATCCTGGCCTGCATTGTTATTGCAATACTCGCCGTCTTCCTATATTACGGCACGGTACGGCCTTTTGGGGATAAATTGGGCAATTCTCTTGGATGGCTGATGGCAACCTTGGGTGCAGGTACAGTATTTACGAATGCCGCCATGCTCATCTGGGGTACCCAACCGCAAGCATTTCCGCCGATTGGCGGGCCGCAATTAGTCAAGGTCCTTGGTATTAAAATACTCCCTCACGATATTTGGGTTATGGTTATAACTTTATTCATCGCTCTCTTTTTTAATGTCGTACTGGGGAAAACAATCCTTGGGAGTGCTATCAAGGCAACATCATTTAGTCATAATGTGACGAAGCTCATGGGAATAAGTTCCAAGAGAATTGTCATAACCTGTTTCGCTATGAGCGGTATTATTGCTGCTATTGCCGGTATATTGATCAGTCCGATTACTTTTGTCGGGCCTGAAATGACAGCCACGATAGGTTTAAAAGGATTTGGGGCCGCCATCATTGGCGGTGTGGGAAACAGCAAAGGGGCTTTTGCGGGGGGATTATTATTAGGAATTTTGGAAGCCCTGGCAATGACCCAAGTATCACCGGGGTATAAAGATGCCATAGCCTTTTTGATTATGATTATTGCTATCAGTATCAAACCGGAAGGGATTTTTGGGGTGGCATATGAAAAGAAAGTATAATAAAGAGCAAATCATTGTGTTTATTTTGGGTTTGCTGGTACTGATTGGATTTCTAGCCGGTCCGGCAACCGGTGACTACTACTTAAGGCTTTTTGCCCTGACGTTAATCTATTTGATCCTTACCACAGGACTTAATATCGTTGCGGGATATGCAGGACAGGTTTCGCTGGGCCAGGCGGGTTTGTATGCAGTAGGCGCTTATGCCGGAGGTATCCTGGCGGTCAAATTTGGGATGTCTTTTTGGGTAAGCTTGCCTATCGCTATGGTAGCAGCCGGTATTTGCGGATTTATCGTGGGCATACCGACCTTAAGAGTATCGGGACATTATCTGGCTCTGGTGACGATTGGATTTGGCGTCATTGTGGAAATACTTTTAGTCCAGTGGATACCACTGACGGGAGGACCCGCCGGTATATCGGTACCTCTTATTGGAATAGGAGGGCAGCCTCTAAGTGAAAATCAGGTCTATTATCTGATCTTGGTCATATGTCTCTTGGTATTATTCTTCGTCAAAAATATTATTAAAAGTCCCATAGGAAGAGCCTTTTCGGCTATAAGAGACAATGAAATAGCAGCGGGCTGTATGGGCATTAACATCATGGGTTATAAGTTGATGGCCTTTGTCCTAAGCGCGGTCCTAGCCGGATTGGCGGGCTGTCTCTATACGTATTTAAGCAGTTATATTAGTCCGGATACATTTAACTTTAATCTTTCGGTTTTCTTCCTGTTAACCATAATTATTGGCGGACAAGGTACGATGGCCGGCCCGATTATCGGTACGTTGTTGTTGACCATTCTCCCCGACTACTTGCAGGCCTTAGAGCAGTATCGCTTAATTGTTTATGGATTATTAATGATTGTTGCCGTCATTGGTTTGCCCTATGGAATCAGCGGTGCGATCATTAGGAAATTTCCGAAATTAATTGAAGTGGAGAAACCCGAGAAAATTGAAGCTGATCCCATTGAAGACAGGCACGACAACAATGACGAAGATAAGCTGCTGGTACTTGACAATGTCACCAAACGATTTGGTGGGCTGAATGCTATTAAAGACATGTCTCTGACCGTTAAAAAAGGCTCGGTTCATTCTTTAATAGGACCGAATGGCGCGGGCAAGAGTACGATGATTAATATCATTACGGGCGTTTATAAACCCAATGAGGGGCGAGTTGTGTTTAATGGCCGGGAATTAAATAATATCAAACCTTACAAAATTGCTCTGGCAGGAATCAGCCGTACGTTCCAAAGCGTTCAGGTTTTCGGGAAAATTAGTGTTCTGGAAAATATAATGGTCGGCGGACATGGGCAATACCGCAGTAACTTGTTTGATTTCACGTTTAAATCACGTCGAGGACGTAAGGAAGAAACAATCACTCGCGAACGTGCTTGGGCATTATTAAAGATGGTGGGGTTGGAAGACAGAGCCAGCGAATTTGCCGATAGTTTATCCTCCGGTCAACAGAGATTGCTGGAAATTGCCCGGGCTTTGGCTATGGAACCGGATTTGCTTTTATTGGATGAGCCGGCAGCAGGGCTTAACGAGATTGAGATCGGAAATTTGGCCCAAATCATCGAGAAAATTAAGGCTAAGGGAATTACTATCCTTTTAATCGAACATCACATCGATTTTGTTATGGATATATCAGACGCCATTACTGTTCTGAACTTTGGTAAGAAGCTGGCTGAAGGCACCCCGATGGAAATACAAGGGAACCAGGAAGTTATTGAAGCTTACCTTGGCAAGAACGAGGTGGTGGAAGTATGTTAAAGGTTAATGCTATTAATGTGAGCTATGGTAAGGTTGAGATTATAAAGCAGGTTTCTTTCGAAGTGAATCAGGGAGAAGTCGTTGTTATTATCGGAGCCAATGGAGCTGGAAAAACTACAATCATGAAAACGGTAACAGGTCTGCTTAAGCCAACTCAAGGCGAAATTATGTTTGAAGGTCAAACTATCTCCCGCACACCGGCGGAGAAAATAGTGAAACTGGGGCTGGCAATGTGTCCTGAGGGCAGACAAGTATTTCCTCAACATACTGTATATGAGAATCTTGTGCTTGGCGGATATCTTATTAGAAAAGATAAGCAAATGTTTTTGAAAAATATTGAGCAGATGTACAGCCTTTTCCCGATTCTCAAAGAAAGATCAAAACAGTTTGCCGGGACATTGAGCGGCGGAGAACAGCAAATGTTAGCTATTGCCCGGGCGATGATGTCTAATCCTAAATTATTATTGCTTGACGAGCCTTCTGCCGGTTTAGCACCTATTTATGTTAAAGGTATTTTTGACATGATTAGGAAACTTTCCGAGCAAGGGACAACGATATTACTTGTTGAACAAATGGCTAACATGGCTTTAAAAATAGCCAATCGAGCCTATGTACTTGAAACAGGTCGTATTGCCCTGGGTGGAACAGCTGAGGAAATTATGAATGATCCCAAAGTTGTCGAAAGCTATCTCGGAGCGAAAAAGTATTAAGCAGTTAAATGTAGTTATAATCCATTAAGTAGTTATTAAGGAAGAAGGAGTTATAAATGTCGAAGTTTGAGGGGAGAATTGCCGTAATTACAGGCGGGGCCAAAGGAATCGGAGAGTCCATTGTGAGAAAATTTTATGATGAGGGCGCAAAGATCGCGATTATTGATGTTGATGCTGCGGGGGCTCAACAATTGGCCTTGGAGCTTGACCCCAGCGGCAATAAGGTTATTGGTCTGGGATGCAATATTGTCAATAGACCTGAAGTAAAAGCTGCTTTCGAAGCAATTGCAGCAAAGTTCGGGACAGTGGATATTCTGGTTAATAACGCGGGAATTACTCGCGATGCAATATTTCATAAAATGACAGAAAAACAGTGGGATGATGTGATTGCCGTTAATGGCAAAGGTCTTTTTAACTGTACCCAAGAAGCGTGGATGATTATGAAGGCTCAAAAATACGGAAAGATTTGCAATTTGTCCTCAACCAATGCCAGCGGTGAAGCCGGGCAGGCTAATTATGCCTTTACCAAAGCAGGTATTATTGCCGTAACTAAGAGCTTGGCTAAGGAAGGCGGAAGGCATAATATAAATGTTAACTGTGTACGTCCCGGTGTGATTGATACTGAGATGATGCGGGCCGTACCGGAAAATGTGCTGGAGGATTTAGTCAATAAGACCGCCTTTAAACGAATGGGTACTCCGTCCGAAGTTGCTGACACCGTTGCCTATTTGTGCAGTGAAGAAGCCTCCTGGGTTACCGGCGAAGAACTTTTGGTTGCCGGGGGATTTATGTACAGATAACACGGTACTTGAAAAAGGTGTCTTAAGCATGTGCGATCTCTAGTTTAGCTGCTTTAGTTCGGATTTCAACGAACTAAGGCAGTTTAATTTTGTAATGACTCAATATAAAAGTAAGTGTTGGTTGTCGAATTTGAAAACGTTACGAAGGTTTTAATGCAGGGCAACAAGCATTTAATAATGAAAGCAATATTTTATTTTGAAAAAACTTACCAAGACTATATTAATAGTTTATGGAGAAATTATAGTTGGTGAGATTAATCTTAGAAACTTTGCAATATGATGATAGTTAGATAATAGAGGAGGTTATGTTTTAATGAGAAATCGAAATACGAACGTAACTAAATATAATGAATCAAATCATCGGAATCTTAAGCGTGATATTAATATCCCTAGTATTGGTTACAAAATGTTTCGACTTACTTCCAAAAGCTCTGATAATGTTTGAGGCCAAACAAAAACATCCTGGAGTGGATCATACCTCTCCAGGATATTTTATGAATTAAACTTACTTATTTGTTAAAAGAAGAATAACTTGTTAAATCTGTATATCCATTTCTTTCATTCTTCTGTAGAGGGTATTTCTTCCGATACCAAGAAGTTTGGCAGCAGGAGCAATTTTTCCTTTAGTTTGAGTAAGCGCATAAAGGATTGCATGTTTAGTCTGTTGCTCAAGTAAGGGTTCCGGGTCTCTTTGGGGGCCGGATTTTTTAAATTCATCGGGTAAGTCATCAACGGTCAAAATTGGACCTTCGGCGAGAGCAACCATACTTTCAATACAATTCTCAAGTTCGCGGACATTACCTGGCCATTTATGGGCCAGAAAGTACGGATATACTTCCTCTTGGATGCCGATGATTTGTATGCCAAAGGATTTACTGGCTTTGCGGATAAAATAGGGAACCAGATCTCTTATATCTTCTGTACGTTCCCGAAGCGGTGGCAATTCCAAGGTCACAACTTTTAAACGATAATATAAATCGAGGCGGAACCGATCAGCTTCCACAAGAGCGGAAAGATCTTTATGGGACGCCGCAATAACACGAACATCAATTTTAATGGTTTTTGTATCGCCAATGCGGCAGACTTCCTTCTCTTGAAGAGCGCGCAGCAGTGCAACTTGAACATTAAGGGGCATATCCCCAATTTCATCGAGGAAAATGGTTCCCTTGTCCGCTAATTCGAATTTTCCGGGCTTGCCTCCACGGCGTGCTCCTGTGAAGGCGCCTTCGACATAGCCAAACAGTTCGCTCTCAACCAGTGAAGAAGAAAGAGAGGCACAATTCAAGGCAATAAATGGTCCTTCTCGCCGCGGGCTCAGTTGATGGATTGTTCGGGCAATAATTTCTTTTCCCGTCCCGCTTTCTCCGTGAATCAGCACTGAAGAATGTGTTGATGCCACTTTGGAAGCCCTTGCCAAAGTCCTTTGAGTAAGCTGACCGTGGCCAATCCATAACGAGTTATTAGACATGGCTGAGGAGTCCGCGGTAATTTGCAGAGTACCTACCGCCCCTAAAGAATGGCCCTTATCATTAACCACTTTTTTTAAGTGGGAAGAAATTTCATTGCCGTAGCTATTTTTGATTTTCAGGTTTAAGGAACGGCCGTTTAACATCCAGCCTTTGGGTGAACTGAAAATATCGGCAGCAAGCTGTCCAATAATCTCTTCCTGTTTGCGCCCAAGAAGTGCGGCGCCTAAAGTGTTGATGTTCGTAATGATGCCGTTTCGATCAATGGACAGAAATCCCTGATTTAAAAGGGAAGAAGCGAGTTTTGCACCTTCTTGATAAAATTGCAGTTGATGTTCTAATTCGAAAATCTGCAGGTTTTTTTCGATCATGCTTGCCCCCATTCGGGCAATGCTAAGGATTTTTTCACGATCATTACTGGCCTCACCGCTAATATCAAATACACCGAGGGGTGCCCCGTCGGAAGTTTGAATAGGAGCAGCCCAGCAGGCCAAAAATTGATTGTCCCGTACAAAATGTTCCCAACCGAAGACAGAGATAGGAGCATTATCACGGAGAGCCGTTCCAATGGCGTTAGTTCCTCTGATTTCTTCACGCCAGCTCGCTCCAGGACTAAGATTTACTCTTTGAGCTTTACTCATAAAAGAAGTGTCACCGGTAGCCTCGATAATGTAGCCCTCTTTGTCACAAAGCAAGACTGTATAATTCGTACTTCCCAGTAAACTGAATATATAGGGTAATACTGATTCACCCGCTCGGATTAGTGATTCTTGGGAAGCTCGGCGTTCATCAAGACGGGGTTTTGAGAGAATGTCCTGACTAGAAATCAGTCTATAGTCCACTTGAAATTCAATGCTTCTCTGCCAGGACCGATAGATGGAAGGAGTCACTTCCGCTTCGACGCTTTCTCCATTGATAAAACGATTCCAACGATTGCTCATACTCTTCCCCTTCTCTCTAGCATAAAAGGGGCTCATCCCCTATATTGTCAGAATAACACAAATATTCTTAACAAACAACCATAGAAGACTCATCAAAGTGCTCCATTATGGAACACTTTAAATGAACACAAAGATCGGAAATGGAACATTTTTATTATTCAATCAATTCTGTGTGGATTATAAACACATAGTAAATAGGAAAAATTATATAGTTTTCTAAGATTAAACTAATATAATCGAATAAATTATCTTCATAATAAATAAGGTTTTTTCTTAAAAAGCTTAAAGCCCAACGAAGTTTTTCTATTGTTGGGCTTTGAAGTTAACTGTTTCAGACATTGATTTATTTACCGAAAGAACAATGGGGGTATGAACAAACAGGGCAGTCAAGGCAAAGCCCACCATGCCCAGTTTTGACAATATCAAGGCGCGACAGTCGCTCTCCTGCAAGCAGCCGTGGGGCAAACAGGTCAAATGCTGTTGTCTTGGAATACATAACGCATCCTGGCAGCCCTAGAATTGGAATGTTCCCCATATAGGCCAGTAAAAACATGGCGCCGGGCAAAACAGGAGCGCCGTAGGTAATGAGTTCGGCTCCCATTTCTTTGATAGCCGTTGGGGTTACGTCATCGGGATCTACCGACATACCGCCGCTGACCAAGATCATGTCGGCCCCTTGATTCAAATGATCTCGGATAGAGTGCTGGATCATAGAGATATCGTCGCTGGCAAATGTCTGCCCAAGAACAACAGAACCCCAACCTTCAACCTTAGCCTTCAGTACCGGGCCAAACTTATCTTGGATTCTTCCCTGAAAGACTTCACTTCCGGTAGTGACAATACCAACTTTAAACGATTTTAGTGGACGAACTTCAAGAAGCGGAGTCGAAAAAGTATTGGCAAGTCGTTCAGCCTCAAGAACCAGCGTTTCATCAATCATAAGGGGAACAACACGGGTTCCTGCAATTTTAGCCCCTTTTTTCACAGGGCGGTGATTGTGAAGTGTAGAGAGAATAATGTATTCCAAGGAATTTAAAGCTAAAATACCATCTTCTGAGACATAGAGGAGCCCATCTTGTGCAGCGGTGAAGGTAATCTTACCTTCCTTAGGTTCGTCAAGGGTGATCCCAGGCCCGCAGGATGCTTTGGCAAGGCGCTCTGCCGCTTCATTTTCATGAATCAGACCGGGGGTTTGATCCCAGACATAGATATGCTCTTTTCCCATACTGAGCAGAACAGGAATGTCCTCCTCCCGCACCACATGGCCTTTGCGAAACCTTGGACCTTTGGTGATACCCGGGATAATTTGGGTCATGTCATGAATTAAGACGGCACCAACAGAATCTTGAACTTTAATTTTTTCCATAGTAATTGCGCTAACCTCCAATTCGTGCAGGAGAAAGGTGCAATAAAAACTAACCCATTATGGGATTAATTTTAACTTTCAGAGGTTTAAGCTGGCTGAGGAAGGTAAACACTGGCTACTTTTATGGTAGCGCATTTTCTTCATGAGATCAAGTTAAGATATCTTAACTAAACACAATGGATAGTTACTGTTTAATTATTTGGCATAATTCTTGCATTTCATTCACTAGAGAAAAGCTCAGTAATCTTAAATTATTGAAAGTTATGACTGTTGAGTAAAAAAGGATGGGGGGTAATTTTCAGTTGAATAATAGCTGGTCTGGAAGGGAATGCTTTATTGGTAAAAGCTGGCTTGCCATTAGAATGAATCTAAAATTATAGTACTCCATTAACACTGGCTAATAAGGAAACGAACATACTTTTTGGAAATAACCATAAAGGAGAGATAAATTTGCTAAAGAAGAAAGTAATGATTAACGGTAACCCTCAGATTTTAATTGTCGACGGTGAGACAACCCTCTCAAATGTACTGCGTGGACAAATGCATCTGACTGGAACAAAAGTGGGATGCGGAAAAGGTCAATGCGGCGCCTGTTCCGTGATCATGAATGGAAAAGTAATTCGCTCATGTGTTACGAAAATGAAAAGAGTTCCCGATAATGCAGAAATAACAACCATTGAAGGCGTAGGGACCAAAGAGCATTTGCATCCTCTGCAGCTTGCTTGGATGATCCACGGAGCAGCTCAATGTGGGTTCTGCAGTCCGGGATTTATTGTTTCAGCTAAGCAGCTCTTGACAGAGAACATGAACCCTTCAAGAGAAGAGGTTCGGGATTGGTTTCAGAAGCATAGAAATGCCTGCCGCTGCACAGGATACAAACCTTTAGTAGATGCCGTTATGGATGCGGCTCGTCTCATGCGGGGAGAAGTTACTACCGAAGAGTTATGGTGTAAATTACCTGAAGACGGCCGAATTTGGGGCAGTAAATATGTTCGCCCGTCAGCCTTGGCTAAAGTTACAGGGACTTGGGATTTCGGTGCTGATCTCGGACATAAAATGCCTGGTGGAACCTTACATCTGAAACTGGTTCAGGCAAAAGTATCACATGCCAATATTCTTTCTATTGATACATCAGAAGCGGAAAAAATGCCCGGCGTCTATCGAGTCATCACTGCCAAAGATGTTAAAGGCAAAAACAAAATTACCGGTTTAATTACTTTTCCGACCAACAAAGGGGATGGTTGGGATCGTCCGATCCTCTGTGATAAGAAAGTATTCCAATTTGGCGATGCTATCGCGATTGTTGCCGCTGATACGCCGGAACATGCCCAAGCCGCCGTTGAGAAGGTTAACGTAGAATTGGAATTACTGCCGGAATATATGAGTGCTCCGGCAGCCATGGCCGACGATGCTCTGGAGATTCATCCCGGAACCCCGAATGTTTATTTTGAAACGAAGCTTGTGAAGGGTGACGATACCGCTCCTCTTATGGATTCTGCGGATGTTGTGGTGGAAGATGATTTTTATATTGGACGTCAACCCCATATGCCCATTGAGCCTGATGTAGGCTTTGCCTTTTTCGACGAGGAAGGTAAATTAATTATCCACTCCAAGAGTATTGGAATCCATCTCCATCAAGCCATGATTTGTGCAGGGATTGGGATGGAGCCTGAAAAACTGATCTTAGTTCAAAACAACGCGGGCGGAACCTTTGGCTATAAGTTCAGTCCGACTATCGAAGCTTTATTAGGAGTCGCGGCAGTTGCCACCGGTAAGCCTGTTTACTTGGAGTTTGACTATTATCAGCAGATGACCTATACCGGAAAACGATCTCCTTTCTTTATCAATCTTAAATATGGTGCTACTAAAGAAGGTAAATTAATTGCCATGGAATCCGATTGGACAGTAGATCATGGTCCCTATTCTGAATTCGGTGATCTGCTGACCATGAGAGGCACTCAATTTATTGGTTGTGGTTATAATATTCCCAACATCCGCGGCAACGGCCGGACGGTATGTACCAACCATGCCTGGGGTTCCGCCTTCAGAGGGTATGGATCACCGCAAAGCACCTTCTCCTCTGAGGTCCTAATTGATGAACTTGCCGAAAAACTGGGTATGGATCCCTTTGACTTGCGTTATAAAAATGTCTACCGCCCCGGCGATACAACACCCACCGGCTGTGAACCCGATGTCTATTGCCTGGTGGATATTATGGATAAACTTAAACCTGAATACGACAAAGCTAAAGAATGGGCCAAACAGCCGCCGTCAGATCCCAATAAAAAACGCGGGATCGGAATGTCCATCGGAATCTACGGATCTGGCTTAGACGGGGCGGACAGTTCCGCAGTTAATGTGGAACTCACGGCAACCGGCGTAACGGTTTACACCTCTTGGGAGGATCACGGTCAGGGAGCTGACATGGGATCATTGGCTACCGCCCATGAAGCGCTGCGTCCTTTGGGAATTAAACCTGAAAATATTAAGCTTGTCATGAATGATATGGAGAGAACTCCTAACAGCGGTCCTGCCGGAGGAAGCCGTTCCCAAGTCTTAGTCGGAAATGCTACCCGGGTGGCTTGCGAAGCGCTGCTGGAAGGAATTAAGAAAGAGGACGGAACCTTCCGAACCTACGAAGAAATGATCGCTGAAAATCTGCCGGTGCTCTTCCAAGGCGCTTGGACAGCACCAGCCTCGGAGTGCAATGTGGAGACCGGACAAGGTAATCCCTTCGCAGTCTATATGTACGGTGCCTTCTTATCTCAAGTTGAAGTCGATACTACTACCGGTAAAACTACTGTTGTAAAGATGACGATGGTTGCCGATGTCGGTAAAATTGCCAATAGACTGGTGGTTGACGGACAACTATACGGCGGATTAGTTCAAGGTCTTGGCCTTGCTTTAAGTGAAGATTTTGAAGACCTGAAGAAACACTCCGATCTTATCGGTGCTGGACTGCCGTTTATCAAAGATGTACCGGATGATATTCAACTTCTCTATGTGGAAACCTATCGTCCTAATGGTCCCTTTGGCGCCGCCGGTTCAGGAGAACTGCCCTTGACCTCACCCCACGCTTCTATTATAAATGCTATCTATAATGCCTGTGGTGTACGGGTAACTCATTTGCCGGCCCGTCCGGAAAAGGTGCTCGCCGGCCTTCAAGCTAAGGGTTAAAGATTAAATCTGGGGCAGGGAGCCTGAAAATGATCCGTTGATTGCAGGTTCCCTGCTTCATCCATAACATAGGAAATCGGGTGTTGCTTATGGAACAAGAGGAATTAAAACGACTGGAAGATAAGTGTACCCAAGAAAATCCTCCGGACTGTATCGCGGGCTGTCCAATTCATGTGGATGCCCGCAAGCTGATGTCCGACATACAAAAAATGGATTTAAAAAGCGCTCGGGCAACCTTGCAAAAGAAACAGCCCTTTCCCGGAATTATTGGCCGGATTTGTGATCACCCCTGTGAGGATGTTTGTAAACGCAGAGATGTTGGATCACCTATTTCAATTGCAGCCTTGGAAAGATTTTGTGTGCAAAATCAATCCGGAAACACACAAAAGGCGGGGATAATTCCGGAAAAAAGCCAGACTGTAGCCATAGTAGGTTCCGGACTGAGGGGGCTGACTGCGGCCTATGATTTGGCTAAAAAAGGGTATAAAGTCACATTGTTTGAGAAGACCGATCGAATTGGCGGAAACCTCTGGGATTTTCCTGAAAACCAATTATCGCCGCAGGTTATTGGTGAAGAACTTTCCGTCTTATCCCGGCTTAAGGTTCAGATAGAAGTGAATAAGGAAATAACATCACGGGATTTAGCTAAACTACAGGAGAACTTTAAGGCTTTGTATCTGGGGCTTGCCAAGCAATCTCCTGATGCGCTTGATCTTCTTGGAGAAGATTACGAAGTAGATCCGGTTACCTGTGAAACAACGACCAAAGGTATTTTTGGCGGAGCCCTGGCGGACAATGACTCCCCCATAAGGTCTGTGGCTGATGGCCGAAAAGCGGCAATTTCCATCGACCGTTTTTTACAAGGTGTTTCTTTAACGGCATCTCGTGAAGGCGAAGGGTCTTTTGAGAGTAAACTGTTCGTCAATACTAAAGGAATTGAACCACTGCCGGCAGTACCCATGAGTAATGAACAGGCAGGATACACCGTTGAAGAAGCTGTTAAAGAGGCCGCCAGATGTTTGAATTGTCAGTGTCTGGAATGTGTAAAGGCCTGTAAATACATAGAGAACTATGGAAGTTATCCCAAGAAGTATCTGCGCCAAATCTACAATAATAATTCCATCGTCATGGGCATGCGGCATGCAAATAAAATGATCAACTCCTGCAGTTTGTGCGGGTTGTGCGCAGAGGTTTGTCCCCAAGGGTTAGACTTGGGAGAGGTCTGTAAAACAAGCCGGGAAAGCATGGTCAGCAAAGGAAAAATGCCTCCCTCGGCTCATGAGTTTGCTTTGCGTGATATGGACTTCAGCAACAGCGATAAGTTTGCCTTAACCAGGCATCAACCGGGCTATAATTCCAGTAACTATGTTTTCTTCCCGGGTTGCCAATTAAGCGCTTCGTCTCCTGATCAAGTAGAACAGGTTTATAAATTCCTGATGGAAAACCTTTCCGGAGGCGTAGGTTTAATGCTGCGCTGCTGCGGTGCCCCGGCTGATTGGGCGGGTGAAAAAGACCTATATCGAAATAATTCAGAAGTTTTAGCGGCCGAATGGGAACACTTGGGCAAGCCGCAGATCATCACAGCCTGTTCCACCTGTCATAGTATGTTTCGAACGAAGTTTCCGGACATAGTTTCTCTGTGGGAGCTGATGGCAGACATGGAACTCCCTGTGCAAGGCAATAAGCTTAACGGAGGAAAAGTGGCAGTTCAAGATGCCTGCACAACGAGACATGAACCGTCGATCCATAATGCTGTCCGAGAAATTTTAAAGAAGCTGAATTATGACATTGAAGAATTGCCTTACAGCAAAGAATTAACCAAGTGCTGCGGCTATGGCGGACTGATGTCTTTTGCTAACCGTGAATTAGCGCAAACAATTGTCGAGGACCGCATCAGTGAATCCGACGTGGATTATGTTGCTTACTGTGCTATGTGCAGAGATAGGTTTGCCTCCAAAGGCAAACGTACATTACACATCTTAGATCTGGTTTTTGAAGACGATCTCGAGCAGGCTGCAGTCAAACCAGGTGTTGGTTTTTCTTACCGCCATGAAAATAGGGCTAAATTAAAACGCAAACTGCTGCATTCGTTGTGGCAAGAAACTCCGTCCGCTAAGGAGGAAGCCTATATGAGTATAGACCTTCAATTAAATGACAGGGTTTGGGAAATCATGGAGGACCGGCATATTCTTATTGAGGATATCCAACAGGTTATTGAGTACGCGGAGCGGACCGGAAGAAAGTTTATTAATCCTGATAATGGTCATAGTTTGGCTCATTATCGTCCCCTCAGAGTGACGTATTGGGTTGAATACGAACCTCAAAATCAAGGTTTTGTCGTTTTCAATACGTACTGCCATCGCATGGAAATTGTGGAGGGAGCTCATGAATAAGACACCAAAACAGACGGAGAAAACGGCTTGGAAATGCGGAAAATGCGGCGGCGAACTGGAACGGGGTTTGGTTAAGGCCTCTTATTTGGGCAATGATTTTGAAGTTGAAGAACTAAAATGTCTTAACTGCGGTATAGTGCTCATCACAGAGGAATTAGCGTTGGGCAAAATGTTCGAAGTCGAGCAAAGCTTGGAAGATAAGTAAAGGGGGATGCATGATGCCGGCCGATGCCTTTCGGATGTTTCAACTGGCGGCTCAAGGATTTTGCTGCAGCCAAATCATGTTAATCTTAGGGTTAGATACTTTGGGAAAAGAAAATCCTGACCTGATCAAAGCAATGCATGGTTTGTGCGGGGGAATAGGAAGGTCGGGAAAAACCTGCGGGGCTCTGACCGGAGGGGCTTGTTTGATAGGTTTAAACGCCGGGAAAGGCAATCCCGGTGAATTTGGGCATCCCAAAATCAACATGATGCTTCGTGAACTCTTAGAGTGGTTTGAAGATGTTCATGGCAATACGGATTGTGAAGGGATTTTGGACCAGTCACTGGATGAAGGGAACGAGTATCCTGTTCGCTGCGGCAATATTGTGTCAGCTACCTTAAATAAAGTTGAAGAGATTTTGGCTGCTTATTCGGAAGATATTGAGTCAGAGGAAGAGGATTATTAAAAGTTGAGATAAGGTTTCAAAGGACAAAGACAGAAGTAGAGACTCAATGATTCCGATAGTTGGATATTCGGATACACAGATATTAGATATTAGAGATTAGAGATTAGAGATTAAGAGACTAAGAGATTAAGAGACTCGGACTGGAGACTTAAAACGGTATGAAAAATAATAATGTTTTAAAAGTCTATGAAAGTGACGTTCTTCGCCAGGTAACCGGTGATCCCATAAGGCCGGGGGGATTTTTCTTAACCGATCTGGGAGTGAAGTACTGTAACTTTCTCCCCGGTGCCAGAGTTTTAGATGTGGGGGCAGGCACCGGGGCAACGGTAGAACGTTTAGTTTGTCAATACCGGCTCCAAGCCATAGGCATTGATCTCTCGGAGGTATTAATAAGGATTGGTAAACACAGGAATCCAGACTTAAATCTGATATGCGGGCAGGGGGAAGACCTGCCCTTTCCAGCTAACTACATGGATGGGATATTTGCTGAATGCACCTTGTCTGTAATGGAAGATCCGGATCAGGTATTAAAAGAGATTTGCAGGGTACTCAAACCGCGTGGCTGGTTGATCATAAATGACGTGTATCCCCGCAATCCGGATGGGCTCACAGCCCTGCAAGACCTCAAGCTCGACTCTTGTATCAGAAGGGCGATCCCTAAGGAAGAACTGATTAGAAAGCTCAGTAATCAAGGGTTTGAAATCGTAAATTGGAGTGATCATTCCAATTTGTTGATTCAATTAACCGTTGATCTGATTATGACCTATGGATCTATGACTAATTTTTGGCTAAAATCCGCTTCCTGCTCAAGCTCTGTTGATCCGGCCGTTGTTCAGGAAGCGATTAAAAAAGCAAAGATGGGTTATTTCCAACTGATTGCCCAAAAGACGTTCTGTTGAAGATAGTGAGGAATTAACAGCAGATGGACATTACAGATAGAAGTTTAACGTCCGCTACCGAGAGTTTGTGTCCGGACTGCTTGCAGAGAATTCCGGCTCAAAGAGTGGTTCAGGGGGAAGATGTTTATCTTGTGAAACGCTGCCCTGAGCATGGTGAGTATCGAACTCTGGTATGGCACGGAAGCCCTCTCTGGGACTCCTGGGTCAGACCGACAATTCCTACCCCGCCCAGGGAATGCTATACACCGGTTGTGAAAGGCTGTCCCTTTGACTGCGGCTTATGTGCAGAGCATTATAAAACAACTTGTACGGCGTTGCTTGAGGTTACACAGCGCTGCAATCTAAACTGTCGATTTTGTTTTGCTAATGCAGGAACGGAGCTCGACGAACCTTCTTTAGGAATCATTGAAGGATGGTATAAAAAGGTCCTTGCTGCCAGCGGTCCTGTGAATATACAGTTATCCGGCGGTGAGCCGACGTTAAGGAACGATTTGCCGGAAATCGTGAAACTGGGCAGGGAGTTAGGTTTTCATTTTATCCAAATTAACACAAATGGCCTGCGGCTGGCCGAGGATTGCCTTTTTTTGAGCCGTTTACAGAAGGCCGGCCTGAGCTCGGTTTTTTTACAATTTGATGGTACCGAAGATCAGGTTTACCGCGCAATCAGAGGGCGTAATCTTCTGGATATCAAAGTCAAGGCCATAGAAAACTGCGCTGAGTATGGAATCGGAGTCGTTTTGGTGCCGACACTTATACCTGGAATAAATACCGATAACATCGGGGGAATAGTAAAGTTTGCCTTAGACAATCATCCTGCCGTCCGGGGTGTCCACTTTCAACCCGTAAGTTACTTCGGAAGAATTCCCCAAGAACCTCTGGACCGAGATCGGATAACGCTCCCGGAAGTTATTCAAGCCATCGAAGAACAAACGGGCGGGCTTATCAAAGCGGCTAACCTGAAACCACACAATGGCCGTTGTTCCTTTAGCGGCAGTTTTACGCGCAGAGCTGACGGAAGTATCAAGCCTATCGTTAACAATTCGTGCTGTGAGGGACTGGAACGAGCGGATGAATTAGCTAAAAAGACTCGAACCTTTGTAGCCAGGCAGTGGTCGGGAGCTGATAGTTTCAAAGTTCGGAACTCAACTACCGATACCGGCGATTCCTGGGACAATCTAATTCAACAACTTAAAACCTATGCTTTTTCCCTTAGTGGCATGGCTTTTCAAGATGTCTGGAACTTGGATCTCGAACGTTTAAAAAATTGTTGTATTCATGTTGTAAGCCCCGAGGGTAAGCTGATTCCTTTTTGTGCTTATAATCTCACCGCTAAAAATGGGCACTCAATTTATCGCAGGGGGAGATAAAACTTGAACATCAATACCACCCCGCTCGAACCATGGATATTGCAAAAAATTACCGGCAGCAGTTCGGGAGTCTTGACTCGAAAACTTCTTGAAGACTACCAGTTAACGAAACTGCGGGAAACCCTGCATGGGGTAAAAGGCAAAAGCAGATTTTATCAACGTCACTATGAGGGATTGGATTGTACAATAAAAAATATAGGTGATTTAACTAAACTGCCTTTTACTACCCCTGAAGACATCAAAGACAATCCTCTGGATTTCCTGTGTGTTTCCCAAAATGATATCAGCAGAATCGTCACCTTACAGACTTCCGGTACCACAGGAAAACCTAAACGCCTCTTCTTCAGCGAATCAGATCAGGAATTGACCATTGATTTCTTTCATCATGGAATGTTAACGTTGGTTAGCCCAGGGGACAGAATCTTGATTTTACTTCCGGGTGAAATCCCAGGCAGTGTCGGAGACCTGCTGCGTTTAGGGTTAGAAAGGGCAGGCGCCACAGGGATAGTACATGGAATCGTCAGTAACCCCGAATCTGCACTTGAACATATAATTCGGGAGAACATCAATGTGATCGTCGGGATACCGACCCAAGTGCTGAATTTAGCCAGGTTTATCCAATCAACTGGCAGTTCAACTTTACTAAAGATAAAAAGTGTGTTGTTAAGTACCGACTATGTACCTTTAACGGTGGTCAATGAGCTAAAAAGGTTCTGGGGGTGTCAGGTATTTAACCACTACGGTATGACGGAAATGGGGTTTGGCGGCGGGATTGAATGTGCAGGTTTTTGTGGTTACCACCTGAGAGAAGCAGACCTATATATTGAAGTTATCGACCCGCGTACTGGAGAACCTGTTCCTGACGGCGGACCAGGGGAAATTGTCTTTACAACTCTGACCAGATCAGCTATGCCTTTAATTCGCTATCGCACGGGTGATATTTCCAGGTTTTTGCCGAGCCAATGCTCCTGTAACACAGTTTTGAAGCGTTTGGAACGGTTAAAATCCAGGGATCGCGTTTTTCTGAATGAAATTGATTTCTTGTCTATTTCCGATTTCGACGAAGTTCTCTTTTCATTAAGCGATGTTGTTGATTTTGAAGTAATTCTAACGGAGCAGGAAAAGCATAATCGTTTAAACATTACTATTCAGTTGAGGGAGCCTGTTTCGACGGCAATAGAACGGATAGTCTTGCAATCTATTGCTGAAATCCCCGCCTTAAAGGCTGATGAACAACGCGGCAACTTAAAGGTACACCTTAATTTCACTTCGTCTCCTGAAATAAATTCTCTAAAAAGCAGTGCCAAGCGACAGATTCAAGACAGAAGAAAAAGTGTCTTAAATTGAACGAATAAGAAGTCATATAGGACGAGATAAGACTTTATTAGTATCATTATCCAGCAGGATATATGAAAGAAGAACAGATAATTTCCCTAAATGAGTGATTTACTCATAAAGTTAATTCCAAGAGGGGTAGAACTAATGGAGAATGAAATAATTTATAGACTCAAAATAGCCTTAGAGGAAAATATCGAGGTTGCCCTGGTTACTATCATCAGCGTACTTGGATCAACGCCGCGTAAGCCCGGAGCTAAAATGTTAGTTTTTCCCGATGGCACCATCGTGGGTACCATTGGCGGCGGATGTGGTGAGGCAGAAGCTCGAAGAGAAGCTCTCAATGTTATTGCATCACGCGCCTCAAAGGTGCATTATTTGAATATGACCGCTGATATTGCCCAGGATGAGGGAATGGTTTGCGGGGGAATTATGGGGTTATTCATTGATTATTTGAGTTCTTATAACTCTGAAGAGCAATTCAACCTCTACAAAGCATATTTGTCCTTACTGGAGGATGGCAGGCATAATCCTATCCTTGTCACGGTGATCGAGGCATCTGAGGAGTCTTTAATAGGGAATAAACTCCTTATTAAGAATGACGGGGAGGTCAGCGGAGAGCTTGGTTCTGAAGGACTGAATCGGGTTGCTAAAGAAAGTGGCAAAATGTGCGGTAAACGCTGCCAGCCATTATTAATCAGTTTGGATTCAAATCTTGAGCCTTGCGAAATATCCGTGTCCAAACCATCCTTTAGACTATTACTGGAACCGCAAACAACCATTGTGCAATTGCTGATTTTAGGTGCAGGTCATATTGCGCTGCCTCTTGCCACCATGGCGAAAATAGTCGGTTACGAGATCACAGTGGTTGATGATCGTCCCGCCTTTGCAAATTCCGTGCGATTTAATATGGCAGACACTGTTATTTGCAATGATTTTGAGCAAGCCTTAAACAGTATAACGATCAATCCGCAAACATTTGTTGTAATTGTCACAAGAGGACATCGCTACGATAAGGTATGTTTGAAAAAAGTAATTCATCAGCCGGCCGCCTATATTGGCATGATTGGCAGCCGCAAAAGGGTTAAAGCTTTGAAAGCCGAATTAGAGGATGAAGGAGTTACTGCTGAATTGCTGCAAAATCTTTATTCCCCGATTGGTCTGAAAATCGGGGCAGAAACTCCGGAAGAAATTGCTGTAAGTATTCTAAGTGAGTTAATTAAAGTTCAAAGGGAGTTGGATCAGACTTTAAAGTAAAAGGATTCTAAATTGCTTAGTTCAGATGTTAGCAGATATTATTATCATATTTGAATAATTTAGTTTACCAAAACTAAACCTCTTTAAAGGTTAACCTGCTGATTAAATCAGACAAGTTAACTTTTTTTATACTATTTGAAAGCCAAGGATGTCCAAACGAGACAACGTTTTTGCTCTAAAAGTGCTCCAATATAAACCGTATGTTTGGAACAAAGTGTTCCAGAATAGTTCATTTTTAATATTAAATCCTATTTTTAAAGTGAGGATACGTTGCAATGTTACGTTAATTATGCCGATATATAAACTTGTGAAAATAATTGCTAAATATTCTGACTTTTTTGGCATTAGAATTGCAATATTGATATACAAGATTGCAAATACTAAATAAGCGAATCAAAAATTCATCATCAAAAGCTTTGCTTAAAATTAAAATGAAATGGAGGAACAAAACATGGGAATCATTCATCAGATCTATGGGTATTACATGCCCACCGTAAACCTTATGGGGGCCGGAGCTGTCCAAGAAACAGGAAAACAAGCTAAATTATTAGGTGGAAAAAAAGTACTGCTGGTGACTGATGCATTTCTAGAAAAGATCGGTATGGCTCAAGAAATTGCTGACGTTATTACTAAAGAAGGTCTCGAAGTAGTTATATACGGAGGAGCTGAACCAAATCCAACCGATAAAAATGTTCATGACGGATTTGATATCTATAAAAAAGAAGGTTGTAACCTTATCGTTTCTGTAGGCGGAGGCTCATCCCATGACTGCGCCAAGGGCATCGGCTTGGTTGCCGGTAACGGCGGAAGAATTAATGACTATGAAGGTGTGGATAAATCCCCTTCGCCAATGGCTCCAATGATTGCCATTAATACAACAGCGGGAACAGCTGCAGAAATGACAAGGTTCTGTATCATCACGGATATAGAAAGACATATCAAAATGGCCATTGTTGATTGGCATGTAACCCCTAATGTTTCCATTAACGATCCCTTGTTGATGATGAAACAACCTCCAAGTTTAACTGCAGCCACAGGAATGGATGCTCTTACTCATGCCGTTGAAGCTTATGTTTCAACAATAGCAACACCAGTCACTGATTCGGCGGCTCTCATGGCTTTTAAATTAATCAGCAAATATTTACGCCGGGCCGTAGCCAATGGAGAGGATTTCGAAGCACGTGAACAAATGGCTTACGCCCAATTACTAGCCGGCATGGCCTTTAATAATGCCAGTTTAGGTTATGTTCACGCTATGGCTCATCAATTAGGCGGATTCTATAACTTGCCGCATGGTGTTTGCAATGCCATTCTTTTACCTCATGTTTCACGCTTTAATATGATTGGCAATGTTGAGCGGTATGGAGAGATTGCGGCGGCTATGGGAGAGAATATCACAGGACTTTCTGCCAGAGAGGCCGCCGAAAAATGCTTTGCTGCCATTGCTACACTTTCCAAGGATGTTGGTATTCCTTCCGGATTAACCGAACTTGGAGTTAAAGAAGAGGACTTTGCTCTGATGGCAGGTAATGCTAAGATGGATGCCTGTCAGTTAACGAATCCACGTGCAGCAACTCTTGAACAAGTCATTCAAATCTATAAAAATGCAATGTAATGCAGGGAACTAACCAGAAATATTGATTGAGGGAAAAGTTAAGGCGTTGGCAAAGAATATTTTATATCTTGCCAACGCCTTAATATTTTGAGGACAACGTTTTCTTTTTTTGAAACTATTGTTCATAAATAGCCTAGGGCTTAAGACCAATTAATTAGCAAAGGCCGCGACATCTTTCACCTGTTGAAGTGGAGTATCATCCTTGTGTTGTGAGTAATAAGCATCAAAGAGATGTAAAAAATATAAATGGGGCATCGGTGTCCAAATTTTCGCAATCTGAATTATCGGACTTTAGGGTAAGGAGAAGAAGAAAGAAGGAATTAAAAGCAAAAAGTAGAAATTTAGAAACGGAATATAGGAGTACAAGAGAACATTAGAACAAGAGTAATGTTTATGTAAGGGTAAAGGGTAAAGAGTAAAGAGTAAAGAGTAAAGAGTAAAGAGTAAAGAGTAAAGAGTATGCGTAAAAGCATAAGAGTCTCTAAGTTGTGTGAATTTCTAAGTTATATAAGATGAGAAATATACTATAACATATAAAATAAACGAGGGTGATTGTAATGAAAGAAGCACTTTTTGACCACGTTGCTGCAAGTTATGATTCTTGGTACGATACTGAGGTTGGTGCAGTATCTGATCAACTTGAACGACATCTCGCCCAGTCCATGTTTAAATTCCTGGCAAATCGGTGTACCCGTCGAAATCGGAGAATGTCTATTCTTCCCGCCGAATGTTCAAAAGAAATCTGAAGCGCTTCCGAGGGAAGAGAAAAGAGAAGGTAATCCTGGATTTATAGTGGCAAAGTGGGTAAAGGACTGAAGGAAAGGAATGTCATGGAAGAAAACGCAAAGCTTATTGAATTGATCAAGAATAATCCTAATGCTATAACCTATATTAATAATCCCACCGAAGAGATGAAGTTACTGGCTATTAAAAAAAATGGGCTAGTTTTAGAATATATAAAAAACCCAACGCGAGAGATGGAAGAATTAGCAATTGATAATAATGCCCGGGCGATTCAATTTATCAAGAATCCGACAGAAGATATGATGATAAAAGCCATAAATCATGGCTGGATCTACCTGGAATATATTAAAAATCCCACCGATAAGTTAATCAAATTAGCCATTAATCAAGCCGGATGGGCTATCAAATATGTTGAAAATCCAAGCGAAGAATTACAATTACTAGCTGTGAGAGAAAATTACGACTCTATAAAATTCATTAAGGAACCTTGCGAAAGTGTACAAGAAGAGGCAGTAACCATAAGTTACGATGCTTTAAGATATATTAATTCACCGACACGTAAGGTTGAGCTTATAGCTATCAAGAACAGTGAAAGGGCTATTGCTTTTGTCAATCATTTAGATAAAGATAAAATGTTGGAATTCTTGCGGGTTAATATTTTAGTTCTTAAATATATTGTCAAGGAAATAGTGCCAGAGGAATTAGAGCAAGTTTTGAAGGAAACATTGTCTAATGAAGATGTTGAAGAAAAATATGTCAGAGATTATTTAAATTGTAGTGCTCTCGATAAAAATAGCCCCTTTATGCCAATGGACAAGATGATGTTTGTTTATAAATACGGCGGTAAGAAGGCCAAGAAAATTGCTGTGGATGAAAAGCTGAAAATGTAATAGGGGATAGATATATGAATTTTTCAGACACATTAAAAAGTGTTCACTTAGTACTATCCATTGGAGAAGTGCCTTTGATCGTTGGGGAAAGTGGAATAGGAAAAACAGCACTTGCCAAGGAAATTGCCGAAGAGAATAACTGGAGTCTAATTGTTCTTAATGGGAATCTCCTTAAGGAAGGTGAAATAGGAGGCCTTCCCACAATAGAATCCTATCCGAGGATTGATTTCAAAGAAGAGAAAGCCGAAATGAAGACCACCGTATATGCTGTCCATCATAAGTTAAGGGAAATAGATGAAGAATTATCTAAAGGAAAAACCGTTCTTCTATTCATTGATGAGATTAATCGCTGTGAACATACCGTTCAACAGGAACTTATGAATTTGATCTTAAACAGAGAAATTAATGGCTATAAGTTACATGAAAGTGTAAAAATAATAGCTGCAATGAATCCATCAAGTAAATATGGTTCCGATTTTGATTATCAAGTCGTCGATATGGATGCGGCGCAAGAAAATAGATTTGTCTGGTTATTTATGGAGCCGGATTATAATCAGTGGTTAGATTGGGCAATGAATACCGGATTAGAACAGAAAGTTATAGAATTCATCTCAACTTTCCCCGATTATTTACACAAGATCAACGAAGATGATCTAAGGGCAACTCCGAGAAGCTATGAGAGAATCTCCGGCCTTTACAAAATTTATAAGGACAAAGAAAATTTGATACCGAGATCTGTGTTTTTAAATGTTATCAGAGGGAATGTTGGAAAGTTAATTGCCGAAGAGTTTGTTGGTTTTGTTGAATCAGATTATAATTTATTAATTTCTTACGATGATGTATTTTCGGGAGATTCCCTTCAGGAATCCGTAATTGAAAGAGTAAAAAGCGAAAGCCATTCAAGACTGTATTTATCCGCTAAAAATATACTTAAAACGTTAGAAACGACGATCATTAATAATGATCAAAATAACTTGAGTTATTATATTAATAGGCTTATTGAGTTTTTAGAAGTTTATCCTGTCGATTTAAAGATAGGAATTATGAAAGAAATCAGAAAAAATTATCCAGAAGTATATAAGCATGCGATAGAAAATGAAGCTTTTGTAGAGTCATATTTTAAATCCTATGCTTAAGTAGGGATTACTGAATAACCTCGAAACCTGCATGGGAGTAGGAACTAAGGCCATTTTCGTGGTATAATAAAGCAAGATAAAGGATGAATATGGTCGAAAAACCTTGCAGATGGGGGACGAAAATGTACCGAAAACCTACAGGTCAAATTAGCTTACTCGAAGACTTCAGATTTTTTGCAGGCGGCAAACTTGATGCGAATAACCGTTGGGTCAAGATGGCCGATTTGATTCCCTGGAACGTTGTTGAAGAGCGATATGCTTCTCATTTCCCAAAGCATACTGGAAATGTTGCGAAACCAGTTCGTGTCGCATTGGGTGCCCTCATCATCAAAGAAAAGTGTGGATTTTCCGACGAAGAAACCGTCCAACAAATCATGGAAAACCCCTATTTGCAATACTTCATCGGGCTGGAGGAATTTCAAACCACTCCACCGTTCGATTCATCGAGTATGGTCCATTTTCGGAAACGCCTCGACGCTAAGGTAATTGCTGAACTGAACGAAGCCTTATGTAAGGGAGAAACAAAGACGGAAACTGAAGATCATAAAGATCAAAACACTCCCCCACCAAGTTCAGGTTGTACAGACGACAATCGTCGTGAAGATCAAGCAAGCAGTGAGCAACCACCCCAACAAAACCACGGAAAACTCATTTTGGATGCCACATGCACCCCGGCCGATGTGAAATATCCCACGGATTTTTCTCTACTAAATGACGCACGGGAAAAGTTAGAGGCCATGGTGGACACCTTGCATGAGAATCAAATAGGGAAAGAGCTCAAGCCAAGAACCTATCGACAAAAGGCACGTAAACTCTATCTGAAGTTAGAAAAGAATCGGAAACCCAGAAGTCGTGAAATCCGCAAGGCCATTCGGAAACAGCTGAGCTTCGTTACAAGAGACCTTCAGATCGTCTTGAAACTATCAGCCAAGTACCCAGAAGGACTCAGTAAACGGCAGCAAAAAGACTTAGAAACCATACAAACACTCTTTGAACAGCAAAAAACCATGTATGACAAACGAGTCCACACTATAGAAGAGCGTATCGTGAGCATTAGCCAACCGCATGTTCGCCCGATTGTGAGGGGTAAAAAAACAGCAGCCACAGAATTTGGAGCGAAAGTTGCCATAAGTATCGTCAACGGATTTGCTTGGATCGAGAAGTTGAGTTGGGAAGCCTTTAATGAGGGCACCACCCTGATTGATTCGGTAGAAACCTATAAGGAGCGCCATGGAAACTATCCTGAATCCGTGATTGCCGATAAAATATATCGGAACCGAGACAACCTGCAGTACTGCAAGTTACATGGCATTCGGCTTAACGGGCCCAAACTAGGTCGACCCTCGAAGGATAAAAAAGAGCATTTAGAACAAAGGCGGCTAGAGAAACAAGAGGCAGGCCTAAGAAATGCAGTCGAGGCGAAATTCGGTGAAGGAAAACGTCGTTATGGACTAGGTCGAATAATGGTACGTCTCAAAGAAACGAGTGAGACGGTCATTGGCTTACAGTTCATCATCATGAACCTGGGGAAGCGCCTCCGGGATCTTTTGTACCTTTTTTGGGAAACGCCTTTTTTCGAGTTGGGAGATTTTGTTTGTTGCCTAGAAACTAAAAATATGGGGACTGTTCAGTAATCCCTAAGTAAGGTGAAAACTCTATGGAAGAGATTGAATTTATTAACCGATTTGCTAACCAAGTAAAAGAGCTTTATGAACAAGCAAATAACATTATTAATATTTATTTGAAATCAAAGAGAGTTAATAATGAAACTGAAATTGTTATCCCAAAGGATTTTAAAGAAGCATTTTTTAGCTTGGTTGATAAGGTAAATCTAAATCTATTGGAGGATAAAGATAATTTTTACGGTTATTTTTTGCTCCAAATGGCAAGAGAAATACGATTTGACATTAGTAGTCCGACGGCAGTGAATTTTAAAAGAGCTCAGTATGTCATATATTTTAATCCCTTAATTTTTTTAGATCTTAATCCCGAACAAATGGAAAGTACAATTAAACATGAAATACTTCACATTTTATCCATGCATTTGCTGAGAGCAAAAAAATTAAAGGATTATAGCAAGCTGGCTCTTAATATGGCAATGAATGTAGTTGTTAATAAATATTTAGACAATCTGCCGCCCTATGCCGTAACCCTAGAATGGGTAAATTTACATTACTCTTTAGAACTTTTGCCTTTTAAACCTTTTGAATATTATGCGGAGAATATTCAAGCTGCCATAGATTTACAGGATGAAAATGATGATCAAGATGAAGTTAAAGATAAAGATAAAGATAAAGACGAAAGCGAAGATAAGGTTGATGATGATAATCCCAAGCTTAATAGCGATGAAAAAATAGAAACGGATTATAACCCGGAAAAAGCCCACGATATCTGGGAAGATTCTAGTTCTATCGATGAGAAAACACTTCAGGAATTTACTGAGAAATATCTTAATATCGTTCAAAAAGACAATCTCCCAAATTATTTAGAAGGTTTGATCTCCTCACTTAAAAATAGCAAGGGTGAATTGCCTTGGAACTTATATCTTAAGAGATTAATGGGAACTGTTGCAGGTCATCAAAAGAAGACAATCACAAGAAGAAACAGAAGACAGCCCGATCGCTTAGATTTAAGAGGTCAGCTTAGGAACTATCTGGCAAAAATTGTAGTTGCCCTGGATATCAGCGGGAGCATTAGTGATGCAGAATTTAACCAAGCCATCAAAGAAGTACTGGATATTGTAAAAAATTATAAGCATGAAATTACGATTGTCGAATGTGACAGTGATATTAGACGTGTGTATGACGTTAAAACTGTAAAGGATGTAAAAGAAAGAATTCATAATAGAGGTGGCACTAAGTTTACCCCGGTTTTTGAATACGCCAATCATCATAGAGTTAACTTATTGGTTTATTTCACAGATGGTAAAGGGGAAAATAAGCTTCAAGCATTACCCAGAGGGTATAAAACATTATGGGTTCTTTCTGGGGGAGGAGATGAGCTTTCTTTAGAAGAGGCTTATGGTGCGGTTAAAAAACTTAAGATTATTGCGGCCAAAGATGAGACTTTAACAATGAGTGACGTTCGAAGAGATGGATATTCGATGAATGACCAAGAAAGTATGCATATCTGATGATTCAATTTAAATAAATAATACAGAAATTATAATACAAGTAATTCACCAAATAACTCCTGGAACTATTTCAGGGGTTATTTGGTGAATTATTTGGAAATGGTTAATGGACATTAAATTTGAAAGTTAATATTTGGGAAAACATGTAGAATATTACAGGCTTCTTGCATATTTTGTACTAGGTTTGTTAGAAAGGAGGAAATGAGATGGCATTTGGTGGAGCTGGTGGTGCTTGCGGCGGTGGTTTCGGCTTTGGTGCAGGTATTGGAATCGTAGTAGTAATTATTCTTTTGTTAATTGCGATGGGAATCGTATTCTAAAACCAGAAATGAAAGGAGGATGACTTTATGTACGGTTATGGAGGTATGGGAGGATACGGCTGCTGCTATGGTGGTGGCTACGGCTTCGGCGGCGGCTGTGTCGGAGCGGGAATTATTGCTATTGCCATTTTGATCTTAATAGCACTCGGAGTGATCTTCTAATTCTATAGAGACGCTCAGACATTCCTGATAGGGGAATGGCATACTACGGGTATGACGTTAATAAAAAGCTCAGGTAGTAATTGTCTGAAAATCTATTGGACTGTCAGTTTTGAACTGGCAGTCTCACCTCTTAAAAATAATACATGAATTTTGAACAAGAATTATCGTTGAATTAAAGAATCACTGTCCCCGAACAAAAGTATTAACGAATAAAGGATTAATATCCTTTGTATGGAATAAATGATACGAGAACCCCAAATTAAAATACTCTCTCAGAGAACTTGTTAAACTTATATAGGGAGTGATGGTTATGTATATAACTTCTGATCCTAAAGACAAGGTTTATAAAGATTTGTTGGATCTTGCTTTCAGCGAGTGTGAGCAATTTATACTTGTTGTTAGACAAAACGCCAGGCAAGGCGATATCCCGTCGGAAACTATGAATAATGTATTAAAAGGTTTGTCAACGTTCCTAATCGAAAAAAAAGAACAATACGAATGGCCGGGGACAAGATTATGGTCAGGAAGGGATTGCTTTGGACGGCAACAAAAGCCGGCCTTAGTCTATTATTATAGAACTCAGGATGGCGCCAAAAAAATCTTATTAGACGCTGCAAATTCATTGTATTCTTGGCTGCAACCAAATTTGCTCGAAGACTTATCTTTTATCAAAAAACAAAAGCCTTGGCTTATCAGCACATCCCACGAAAGACAAGCCTATTTTGAAACAGATGATGAGTATGAAATCAAAAAAATCGAGAGTATTAAAGGGTTAGAAGTAAAAACACGTGAGAGTATAAGAAAAAACAGACCTAAGGTAATCTATGTTAATGACCCCTTAAATTTGGAATGTGTTTTTTGTAAGGGAAATTTGCATGAGGGGGATATAGCACCTGAAAGATCGTTTGTCTGTATGGGATGTATTAATAATGGTTTGGCAATTTGTAACGTAGATAGAAGAATATTTGATCCCCAAAAAATTAACAAAGATGATTTGAGAATTCAAGATACTCAGACACTCAAAATAGGAGAATTCGATTTACTGGAATATATTAACAAGGATTTTCTAGATCGTAAAGGTGGTTTATGTTCGAAGAAGTGCTTTCATTTATTTTACTTAAATCAATGTATCAAACATTTACAGACGTATTTAAACTTAGCTTCTGACAATGACGAAACAACCTCGGAAATAATAAATGAAATTAGAAATAATGAGGTAAATCAGTATATATTAAAGAATAAGATTAAGCAGTTAGAAACTATTAAACTAATATACTAAGAATATTTGTAAGATAGCTAGAATATCCTACGCCTTTTTCTTATCTATTTAGAACCCTATAGTTAGATCAGGATATAAGGAGTGAGTTATATATGCATGATATTTCTTTTGGTGGCAGTCCGATGAGTTTTTTTCCAGGAATAATGGGCGGCATATTTTCAATGTTATTACTATGGATTGTGCTGTTGTTTATAGTTAGTGGTGTTCTAATGTGGTTATGGAATATTACAATAACTCGTATTTTTAACATCAGAGAAATTTCATATTGGGAAGCCCTGCGCCTGCTGATAATCTCTGCTATTTTATTTGGTAAGTCCGGTTTAAATATGCAATTGTAGATAGAGTTGGTATTCGAAATTGAAACTTTAAAAGGTTGAAATATCTATATATCGGAACATAAATAGGAAACGAGGAAGACCAAAAATTTGGTCTTCCTCGTTGAGTTTCAGACCGCCAGAGACGCAATGGCATGGAAATTGCAATATTAATATTTGATTCTTCAATCCATGAGTCTCTAAAAGGTTAACAAATGCTTATATTGGTGAAAATACGGCTTTCCAAGGGGGAATAACTGTGACTGTCAATCAATTATGCCGAAAACAAGATGCAAGCATTAATATGTTTGAAAGGACGTATTATATGATTAACAGATCAAGTATGAAAGTTACTGAGAGCGAAACGAAGGATTTTGAGACCTTTAACGCAAAGAATATCTCTAATTGTATCAAATGTAATGCGTTTATAGGAGGAGTAGAGTCATCCTATTGTCATCAATGTGGAACCCCTTATCCTTGGGCTTTAAATAAATACAATGATTTAATAAAAATGGTCGAGTATTTTGAACTCAATCCCGAAGATGCTGAATGTTAATGCAGTAGGGTATTGTGGTTTGAGTCGTGGAGTTGTAACAGACAGGTCGGTTACAACTCCTTTTATCTTAAGGGGGTAGTATGAGGAAGGGTTTTGGGTAGATTATTTGCTGTATTTATGCATTATTTTATGCATTGGAGCATTACAAGATCTCAGTTTATCTATACGACATCCCACAATCTTTGGAGCTCTTAATGTTTGATTGCATTAAAGACTCTTTGTAATGATTAAGAAAGCTGCCTGTACAATCCATTTTTAGAAACTCTAATAATTGGCCTGAAACTTGCATTAGCCAATATCAGAATAGTTCCCAAGGATTGTCGCCTCTAAAAGGAGACAACCCAAAGAAAGCTCTTATAATGGATCGTAAATAGACACAAATTTTAGATGAGAACGGGAGGTTGTATCAGGTGTCTCAAGAACTTACACTGCCGGGACCAAAATCTAAAGCACTGATCGAGAGAAAAAATCAGTGCACAGCTCGGGGGATTTCACAGGGAACCCCTTTATTTATTGAAAAAGCAGAGGGTGCCTTACTAATCGATGTTGATGGTCATGAATTTATTGATTTTTATGGTGGAATTGGTGTTTTAAATGCGGGCCATTGTCCTAAACCTGTTGTTAAGGCAATAAAGGATCAAGCAGACAAATTAATTCATACGTGTTTTATGACTTCTATGTATGAGGGATGGGTTGACCTGGCCGAAAGGCTGACTAAAATTGCCCCTATAGCCGGCGATTTAAAAGTAACTTACGGTAACAGTGGTGCCGAAGCCGTGGAAAATGCTATAAAAATTGCCAGATCGTATACCAAAAAGACTGGAATTATTGCTTTTGAAATGGCTTTTCACGGGCGGACAAATCTAACCATGGGGTTAACAAGTAAAGTAAAACCCTATAAATTTGGTTTTGGTCCCTTTGCTCCGGAAATTTACAGAATTCCATCAGCTTATTGTTATCGTTGTTATTATAAATCAACCTACCCGGGATGCGGAATGCACTGTCTGGAACAATTTGAACGTTTCTTTGCGGCTGAAGCAGCCCCGGAAACCATTGCCGCTATGATTATCGAGCCGGTACAAGGGGAAGGTGGTTTTATTGTCCCGCCTAAAGAGTTTTTGCCGGGCCTGAAGTCCATCGCCTCAAATAATGGCATCGTCTTTATAGCCGACGAGATTCAGACAGGTTTTGGCCGGACAGGAAAAATGTTTGCTGTTGAACATTACGGAGTAGAACCAGATCTTATGACCATGGCAAAATCAATTGCCGCTGGGATTCCCTTAAGTGCGGTGGTGGGCAAATCTGAAATCATGGACGCTCCCGAACCAGGAATGCTTGGGGGCACCTATGCAGGTAATCCAATTGCCTGTGCTGCCGGTGTGGCAACAATCGATTATATTCAGCAAGAAAATCTTTCATCAAGCGCAGATAGGATTGGCGGAACCGTCGTTGAGCGTTTAAAGGCAATGCAGGAGACTTACTCTTTAATTGGGGACATTCGGTGTTTGGGGGCTATGGTTGGAATTGAACTTGTTAAAGACCGGGTTACCAAGGAACCGGCCAAAGAGGAAACGGCTCAAATTACTCAAGAATGTCTAAAACATGGCCTTCTGATTATTTCGGCAGGGGTTTTCGGAAATGTCATTAGGATGTTAATGCCCCTGGTTATCACGAACGAGCAGCTAGAGCAGGCCTTAAATATTTTAGAAGCCGCTTTTGCGAAAGTTAGCCGTCAAAATATATAACGATTTTGTAGAAACTCTTCTTTTCTGAATAGCGGCAAATACGCCATTAGGTACCGGATAGCCCGGCACTTAATGGCCTTTTATTTAATTCTCTTATAATAGACTGCTTAGAATTTGCAATAACATTGCTATTCAGGGGGAGTTATTGTCAGCCCAAATTTTCCAGAAGTTGTTCACTCACAGTAGGATGCATTCAATAATCACTTAATGCTCTGGTGCTATTAAGTGGGTCAATTAACTAAGATGCAGATCTACGGGCTGTAACAAAATGAATTTACCTTTGCAATTTTTTTTGAGATAACCCTTGATTCAAGCTACTTGTAATAAGACATAATTATATTGGAATGAATTGTCAGACAGTTCACATAATGACTGAAATTCTGGCGCGATCTTTGCATATTGATTTCCCTGGACAGAAGATAGCTTGAAAAAAAATAAAACTATGCAATTGAACGACTTACTATTGTAACTATATTGGAAACAAAAGGCCTTTATCGGCTCTTTTGGAATATAAGATAGGGGGATGTTCTAATGTCGTACGTAAAAGAAGTATTCGAAACGGTCAAAAAGCGCAATCCGGGTGAACCTGAGTTTCATCAAGCAGTTGCTGAGGTTTTGGAGTCTTTGGAACCGGTCATTGATAAGCACCCGGAATACAGGGAGGCTTGTTTGCTGGATCGGATTGTTGAACCTGAAAGACAAATAATTTTCCGAGTTCCCTGGGAGGATGATCTGGGTAATATTCACATTAACAGGGGATTCAGGGTTCAGTTCAACAGCGCCATTGGGCCTCATAAAGGGGGATTGAGATTCCATCCTTCAGTAAATTTAGGCATTATCAAGTTTTTGGGATTTGAGCAGATTTTTAAGAATTCTTTAACCGGTTTGCCCATCGGGGGAGCTAAGGGTGGTTCTGACTTTGATCCTAAAGGAAAATCGGATCGGGAAGTTATGCGTTTTTGCCAGAGTTTCATGAGTGAGTTGGCCCAACATATTGGGCCGGATGTTGACGTGCCTGCCGGAGATATCGGAGTGGGCGGCCGGGAAATCGGTTTCTTATATGGCCATTATAAGCGCCTTAAGAATGCCACAGAAGCAGGGGTTTTAACAGGTAAAGGAATTCCTTTCGGCGGATCACTGGCGCGGACTGAAGCCACCGGATATGGGACGGTTTATTTCTTAAGTGAGATGTTGGCTGACATTGGTCATGAGTTAAAAGGCAAGACAGTTATTATTTCAGGTTCAGGCAACGTGTCACTTTATGCCTGTAAAAAATGCCAGGAATATGGAGCAAGGGTCGTCGCGATGTCCGATTCTAACGGCTATATTTACGATAAAAATGGAATTGACTTGGAATTGATGATACGTCTCAAAGAAACTGAGAGAAAAAGAATTAAAGAATATAAGAACTATCATCCTGAAGCTGAATTTGGTGAGAACTGCAGGGATATCTGGTCACTGAAATGTGATGTGGCCTTACCTTGTGCTACCCAAAACGAACTAAACGCTAAAGAGGCAGAGGTTCTCATCGAGAATGGGGTTATCGCTGTTGCTGAGGGTGCTAATATGCCGTCAACAGCAGACGCCGCAAAGTTGTTTCAAGAACGTAAGGTTTTGTTCGGTCCTGCCAAAGCAGCTAATGCAGGGGGGGTTGCGACATCTGCTCTGGAGATGAGTCAAAACAGTATGAGATACTCTTGGAGTTTTGAAGAAGTTGATCAAAAGTTGCATGGTATAATGGTAAATATATATAAAATGTCTAAGAATGCAGCAAGAGAATATGGTATGGAAGGAAATTTGATTGCTGGTTCAAATATTGCAGGTTTCCAGAAAGTTGCCTTAGCAATGATGGCTCAAGGTATTTATTGATCTATTTTGCTCATAATTTGTCTGTATTTCCGGCTAACGGTTGCTTGGCTGACGCCAAGTGCTTTGGCGGCTTTAGTCGTTGACTGGTACTGTTTCATAGCCATGGTAACAAGTTCTTTTTCTACCTCGGCACAGGCCTGTTCTAAGGGGATAACCTGCGAAAATCTCTCCCTCGGTTTGTCTGACGGGGAATCGCGCTTCATAAGTGTTCTTTCAACTGTATTACTCTCTATGACTTCCCCGTCATTTTTTATCGCAATCCGCAGAATCAGATTTTGAAGTTCACGGACGTTTCCCGGAAAAGGATATGCCTCCAGAATTTCCATTGCCGCAGCAGATAGACGCAGATTACGCCGATAAGTTTGATTAAATTGGGACAGGAATACATTGGCCAATAAAATGATATCTTCTTTGCGCTCACGCAGGGGAGGTATTTCTATTGGAAAAACATTGATCCGATAAAACAGGTCTTCCCGAAACTTGCCTTGGGAGACTAGTTCTTCTAAAGGACGGTTGGTCGCAGCAATTATTTGAATATCAAATTTTATTGGTATTGTTGCACCAACCGGGTAAACCTCACGTTCCTGGATTACCCGCAAAAGCTTACCCTGGGTGCCTATTGGCAGCTCGGATATCTCGTCAAGGAAGAGACTTCCCTTATGAGCCTTAATAATCAAACCGGTTTTTCCTTGTTGGCTTGCACCGGAAAATGCACCCCTCTCATACCCAAACAATTCGCTTTCGAGCAAGGAGTCAGGAATAGCAGCACAGTTTATCTTGATAAAAGGCTGAGTGTGACGTTGACTTAAGGAGTGGATCGTGGAAGCAATGACTTCTTTACCTACTCCCGATTCTCCTCTTAATAAAACCGTCGCAGAAAATTGGGCAACACGTTCGACTTCCTTCATTACTTCATGCATCAACGGACTGGCATATACCGGCACAGTTCCCTGAACTTGCTTGACTCGTTCGCGCAATCGTTCCAGTTCATTGCGGTAATCTTCACTGATTTTACGAGTTTGTTCTAGCTCTCTCCGAAGGCGGGAAACTTCCGTAAGGTCTCGGGAAGTAATAACAATTCTCTCTAATCCTCCGGATTTATGAAAGAGTGGATTGCCCACGGAGAGACGGGGGGATTCAGAGTTATTTTGCATGAGAGAGACTTTTTGCTTTTTCTTTTGCACTTCACGGATAACTTTATGTATAAGTTCATCGACTGCCTTTAATTTTAGGAGTTGCTGGCCAATTAAAGTATTTGGAGGTTGTTTCCATTGAGAAGAAATATAGTTGGAACTGGCACGTAAAAGTTTGCCTCGAGAGTCAACAACAATGATTTCATCATACATTGTGGACAATATCGCTTCCAAATCTTGATTTAGCTGTTTAACTGAATCTAGTTCCATAGCCATAGTTTCAACTGAGGGCAGATCCTGAATAATCAACGCAAAACCGGTAACAACCTGATACATGATTAAGGGGACAAAATCTACCAAAATTGCCGCCTGGTTTACGGTAGGAGTAATAATTTGATTCAGCAAGGAATTATGGGTGTTGTAAACATATTGAAAGCTGGAGAGCCCTAAAAGTTCATGCATACGCATGTCCTGAAGTTCTTTTCCGGGGATGCGCAACATCCTAAGAGCTTCTGCATTGCTATTCACCACTGCATAGTTAAGATCGACTATCATCAAACCGCGTGGAATTGAGGCAAACAAACTGCGTAACCAGGCGATGTCATTGTTCGAACTGGTTGACGTCATTATTAATAAGAATTCTTCACGCAAAATGTACTTTAATGTATCGTCATAACTCACCAGTGTCACTAATTCGGCGAGCACGTCAAGAACACGGATCGTGAGTTCAGCGAAGGGAATTATACTTAGAGGCGGTTCGCAAGTTGACAGTTTTAGAAGTTTTTCTACGGGTTTCTGCCTTTCCAGTAAGATATCAATACTCTTTACTGGAAATATTTTTTCCTCATTTCTGAAAAACACATAGGCATGCTCTTCGGTTTTTAAACGTTCTGTGATTGTATCCAAGTTTGTAGTTTTATCAATAAAAATTGGATCTCGCAAGAACGTTTTTAAATTCATAATGGCAGTGCCCCTTTATTTAGAATTAACTAGATTATACAGTAATGCATACAATTAACAAGAATGAAAGTTATTGAATTTACAAGAAGTAAGTGGGTTTATCATCAAAGGTAGGTATTAATCTAAGAAGGTAATGTAGTATCTTCTTCATAATAATATTTACATATCAACGGCGCCGAGATAACCTGTTTTGCTGGTTTACCTAAGGCGCCCTTGATTATTTTATACATAGTCAGATAACTATTTATTGAGAACAAAAAGGGAAGATATGCGAAATTAATTAATAGTTGTGCCAATTATTAGAATAGTTAAATGATTGGCACAACTATTGCTAACTTTGTTATTGTCGAGATAGACTATCATTTTTTTCTCCTTACTGGGTGAGAAAAGTTGATGTGAAGAAAGGCGGTGTAAATAAATTTCTATGATAATGGATGTCAGTCGGAAAATGTGTACACCTTTGTTGGGTTAATTTATGTTTTCGAACATCGGCTGTCCTAATGTGAAGAAAGAATTATTGTTATAGGAGTTCTGGCAGTTAGGTCAATAAATGATTATAAGGAGGGGTATGATGATCAACTACAAGGATATATACAATTATTCCCAAAGAATCCTGGACATTATTGCGAAACCCATTATCAATGAGCAAGAGGTGGAATGGGTAAAACAAGAAACGGTGAATGGTTTCCGTGACTATGTTAATCCTGGTTTTCTTGAATATCGCAAATCAGTAACCATTGGTGATTTAGCTTCCAGCGCTGTAGAATGGTCGGATTCAGGACCGAATGGTTTCCGGGATATCAACGGCAAGGAATATATTGATTGCTTGGGTGGCTTTGGAATATATAACGTTGGTCATCGTCATCCAAAAGTTCTTAAAGCAGTTATCGACCAAATGGGACGGCAGGCATTGCACAGCCAGGATTTGCTTGACCCCCTAAGGGCAATTTTAATGAAAATACTGGCAGATATTACTCCTGGTCAACTGAAATATTCATTTTTAACCAATAGCGGTACAGAATCTGTTGAAGCAGGAATCAAACTGGCAAAAGCTAATAATCCAAATAAGCCTACAATTATTGCCGCGACCAAAGCATTTCATGGCAAGAGCATGGGCTCTCTTTCCGGAACAGCCAAAGGAGTCTTTCGGCGGCCGTTCATGCCTGTTGTTCCTGGTTTTCGCCATGTTCCCTTCAATGATTTAGAGATGCTCAGGAAAACTATGGAATCCTGCCAAATGGTGGGAGAAGACGTTGGGGCTGTTCTCCTAGAACCGATTCAGGGGGAAGGGGGAGTAAACATTCCTGATGGCGATTATTTAACGGGTGTGCGCAAGTTATGCGACGAATTTGGCGCCTTGCTAATTCTTGATGAAGTACAGACAGGTATGGGGAGAACAGGGAAAATGTTCTGCTGTGAACATTACGGGGTGATTCCGGATATTTTGTGTCTGGCAAAGGCCTTCGGCGGCGGAATAATGCCGATTGGAGCTACAATAGCCACGGAGAAAGTGTTCTCAGTGTTATTCGAAAATCCGTTTTTGCATACTACGACTTTTGGTGGGAACCCGTTAGCCTGCGCGGCAGCAATTGCCAATATCAATGTATTAATTGAAGAAAATCTGCCTGAACGCGCAGCCGAAATGGGCGAATACATGCTGGCCGGTTTGCGTAAAGCGGCAGCCGGATATGAAAACAAACTGGTTGATGTTCGCGGTAAGGGCTTGCTGATAGCGATGGAATTTGTTGATAATGAAGTGGGGTTTGAAGTCGCCAAGCATATGTTTGACAACGGAGTCCTGGTTACCGGCACTCTAATTAATGCGCAGGTTATTCGTGTGGAACCTCCCCTAACAATTACCCGGAAAGAAGCGGATAGAGTATTTGAAGTCCTGGCTTATGCTTTAGCTAAGGTAAGTGGAGATAACAAAGTTTGAGTTATCTAAAAAGGAGGGGAACGATATTTGGCTAGTGATAATGTGAAAGAACTTCGCCATAATGTTTTGTCTAAGGCCGATTCCGTGATCATGGGAATCGCCGGCACCGCTCCAGCCTACTCTTTATCGGCCAGTACAGCGGCTTTGGTCGCCGCTGTCGGTCTAGGGGGACCCGGTTCTATTGTTTATGCAGCAATATTTATGTTTGGTATTGCATTTGCATTTAAATATTTAAATGAGTGGCGCTCCGACGCTGGTGCCAGTTATGCCTGGGTAGGTCGGGCAATTAACCCTTCCTTGGGATTCATGAGCGGCTGGGCACTTATAGTTGCTTCAACCCTCTTCATGGTTGCGGGCTCCCTGCCGGTGGGCTCTGCAACACTTGATCTGTTAGCTCCGGACTTGACAAATAATGTAATTGCCGTCACTGTGGTAGGAGCCATGTGGTTTATAGCAATGGACGTGTTAATTATTTTAGGGATTAGGATTACAAATAATTTTCAGAAAGTTATGACAACAATAGAAGTAGCTTGTCTAGTTCTTATCACCGTTGGAGCCTTTGTCAAATTCAACTCCGCGCCGGTACAGAGTTTTTCTCTAAGTTGGTTTGCTCCAGGGGATATAAACACATTTATGTCCGGTGCCTTAGTAGCTGTATTTTACTACTGGGGATGGGATGTAACCGCCAACTTGACTGAAGAGACCGAAAACAGGAATTCAGCTCCTGGGTATGGCGGAGTTTTTGGGATGATTGCTATTTTCATTTTATTTGTGTTTATGCAAGTTGCAATTCAAATTGGCATGACCCCTGATCAGATCGGCAACTCTAATACAAATCTCCTGCCGGTCATTGGCGATATGATTTTTCCCCGGCCGTGGGGAGATATTGCAATCTTGGCAGTAATCATAAGTACAGTGGCTACTTTGGAAACATCTCTCTTGCAAGCCAGCCGAACACTTTTTGCAATGGGTCGAGACCGGGTGATTAGTACCAGGTTTTCCGAATTACATCCTCGATTTCAAACGCCATGGATGGCCAGTATTGTCATTGGGATCGTAGCTTTGTTTTCTTTCGTGGTTTCAAGTTTCAGTCCCAGTATTAATACCCTGATGACAGGTGCCATAAATGCTCTTGGCTTACAAATTGCATTTTACTATGGTCTTACAGGATTTACCAGTGTTTGGTACTATCGCAAACTATTCGCTGTTGATAAAAAAGCCCTTTTAATGCGGGGAATTTGGCCCGGTTTATCCGCTCTCTTTCTATGGATTGTGGCGATATATGATATTCCCCAACTCGGTTGGACTACGGATTTAATTGCTCTTGGTGCTTTGCTGATTGGTCTGATTCCTATGGTGGTTTACAAAAAGAAATACAAAAGCGAATTTTACAAAGGCAATAAGGAAAATTATGACGGTCAGTTCGATAGTTCAAATCGGATTGGATTATAGTAATGATGTGCATGCAAAATCAATTTAGTTTGGAAGATAAAAGATTATGACGATAATTAATTTTAAAGCTATTGCTTTCCTTGATGAAATTAATGTTAATACAATTGCTATTCATTTTGGAATTAATCATAAATTCAAATGGGAAGAATCTCTTACCTTAGATGAAGTTGCTCTAAAAGGCATTGTCCGGGATCCACGAGATAAATCAATTTTTGTCTTCCCTTTTGGCAGCATTGTATTTATCAACTGTCAATATCATGAAATCATGGATATAACAGACTACTTGAGTCATATTGAAAAAAATCTTGAGCAAATAAGTTATTACTTGGATTTCTCTGATGATTACAAAGTTGAGATATCACCAAATGAGATTTTGAAAATTTATAATGATAATCTGGTCACAGCCTATGATTTAAACTTTCAAAAGGAAATTGTTAGTACCGTATTAGCAAAATCAGTTGCATTGGAACGAATTGAATTCCAAATTGATAAATTGATAGACGAGATAGAGGAGATAATTAATTATTTGCAAAAAGGGAATTTAACAGTATCCGATAAAAAGCTGGCAAAAATGTCAGCACGTATTTTAGACTTTCGATTAAGAGTAATTTCATACATTATGCTGCTTGATAAACCTGAGATTACCTGGGTTAACGAAGAGGCTGAAAATTTGTTTGATAAACTTAGTACTCTATTTGAATTAAATGATAGGTGTGAAAATATTAGGCAGAAGTCAGAAATGATGATGGACATAACCCAAGTTTTCAGTGAGCTTGCTCATGCCAGGCGGGGTAGTCGACTAGAGTATGCTGTTATTTTTCTAATAACATTAGAAATTATTATTTCTATTATCTTGAATTTTGTAAAATGAGCATTTACATGTCCTATCGAGAGGTTGGGATTAAAACTTCGCCGTGCAATTGAGTAAAAAGAAAAGGAGAGGTAAAGATGATGCATAATATCTTAAAAAACCTGAAACAATCAACAGACGGAACCTTTCTAATGTTTATCGATGGTGAGTGGGTTTCATCCTCCGGCGGGAAAACTCAAGAACTCTACAACCCTGCAACCGGTGAAGCCATTGGCTCGGTAGCATTTGGATCAGAAGAAGATGCGGAGCGAGCGATTCGTGCCGCAAGACGTGCTTTTGATGTAGACGGCTGGCCAGAGACTACTGCCCAGGAACGGGCCAATTTATTATTTAAGCTTGCTGATGAAATCGAAGCAATTGCCCCGGAATTAGCCGCGCTAGAGACATTGTCCAATGGTAAACCGTTGCGGGAGGCTGAATATGACGTGGCAGATGCTGCCGGCTGCTTCCGCTATTACGCCGGATTAGTTACAAAACCCCACGGGCAGGTATTCGATGTTCCCGCACCATCCCAATCCTTTGTGGTAAGAGAGCCTGTTGGTGTCTGCGGTCAAATTGTTCCCTGGAACTTTCCGCTTTTGATGTGCGCCTGGAAACTAGGGCCGGCGCTTGCCGCAGGCAACGTAAGCGTTTTAAAACCTGCAACATGGACACCTCTAACAGCATTACGGTTAGGAACCCTCATTGACAAGGTTGGATTTCCGAAAGGTGTGGTGAACATTCTGGTAGGTCCAGGCTCTAGTGTCGGCCAGTACCTAGCAGAAAGCCCTTTGGTTGATATGATTGCCTTAACTGGCGGTACGGACACAGGGCGTAAAATAATGCAAGCTGCTTCTGGAAACATTAAGAAAATTGCCCTGGAACTGGGAGGAAAATCACCTAACATTATTTTTGCAGATGCCGATTTCGAGGTAGCCGTCGACTATGCACTTTATGGTATCTTTGTAAATTCAGGGCAAGTTTGTTCTGCCGGATCACGCCTCTTGGTAGAAGAATCCATCCATGACCGGTTTGTAACAAGGTTGGTAGAAAGAGCATTGCAAATTCGTGTAGGTGATGGTTTCAATCCTGAGACAGAGATGGGTCCGTTGGTTTCAGCCCAACATTTAAAGACCGTTGAGGATTATATTGCCATCGGTTTGTCTGAGGGAGCCCGGTTGCTGTGCGGCGGGAAACGTCCTGAAGGTGATTTGGGTAAGCATGGCAATTACTTATTACCGACAATTTTTACTGATACCCGGTCAGATATGCGGATTGTCCGGGAAGAGATATTTGGACCGGTTCTCGTTGTTCAAACCTTTAAAGACGAAGCAGATGCAATTCGGGTAGCTAATGATTGTGTTTACGGGCTTGCTGGTGCTGTATTTACAAACGATATTAGCAAAGCTCATCGGGTAATCAAAAAGATGAGGGCCGGAATCACGTGGATAAATACCTATCATCCAACATATAATGAAGCACCCTGGGGGGGGTATAAGCAGTCGGGGATCGGCCGTGAACTGGGTACTTTTGGTTTTGAAGAATATACCGAGGTGAAACAAATTAACGTCAATTTGGCTGTTGAGCCAACGGGGTGGTTTAGCCACTAATAAAATACTTGTAAAAACCATCTCTAAGCAAACTTAGAGATGGTTTCCGTTCGCCGTGCGTTGTCCGGTCAAACTTTGGTTCCCAAAGCCATTTCAGTTCTATTGGAAATATAAGTTAAGGAGATGTTCCTATGTCCAATGTAAAAGAATTATTTGAAACCGTCAAAAGGCACAATTCGATTGAACCTGAATCTCATCAAGCCGTTGCTGCCAAAAATGCAGCCCTATCTCAAGGTATTTTTGAAATTTGGGTTGGATAATATTATGGATACATCAAATTTTTATAAAACCCAATTTTCAGGTTTTCATGACTTAATGAAATTTCGTGTCCGGGAGATTTTACTGGTTTCAAGTCCTTATGATGCCTTTGTGTTGGAAGAAGACGGCCGTTTATCAGAGAAAATCTTTGGAGAATACTTAGATAATAACCTGCAATTCGTTCCTCGGATAAGCAGAGTTTCTTCTGCTGAAGAAGCGTTTTCAGAGATGAAGGAAAGAACTTATGATTTGATTATGACCATGGCAAGAATACGAGATATGAACCCGCTGGAATTTGGAAAGCGTATTAAGGAAACCTATCCCGGGAAACCCGTTGTCATGCTTACCTATGATACTCTTAATTATGAACTGCTTAAAGAAATTCGCGAGACCAAAACAATCGATAAGATCTTCTATTGGTCCGGAAACAATACAATTTTGCTAGCCATTATTAAGTATGTTGAGGATCTCGGAAACTTAGAGTCAGATTGCCGAGAAGGTGTTCAGGCTATTTTGGTGGTAGAAGACTCACCTTGGGCGTATTCTCAGTTCTTGCCCATTATTTACACGGAAATTATGAAACAGACGAGTTACCTTATCTCTAAGGGTATTAATAATCTGCATCGTTTATTGAGAATGCGGGCCAGACCTAAAATATTACTGGCTGAGACATACGAGGAAGCTGTAGAGTTCTTTAGCAAATATCGGTACAACTTGCTGGGTGTCATCTCTGATATGGGCTACCCAAAAGAAGGGCAAAACAACCCGCAGGCAGGTCTGCTTTTAGCGAAAAAAATTAAGGAGGAGATTCCCTACCTGCCGTTTTTAGTTCAATCGAGTGAACTTGAAAATGAGGATGGGGTACAGGGGATTGGGATTAACTTTCTCAATAAAAACTCGCCCAGTATGCTTTTGGAACTAAGTACGTATATCAAAGAAAACTATGGTTTTGGTGACTTTTTATTTAGGAAACAGGATGGAAGCATTATTGCCAGAGCATCTATTATCGATGAATTTGAAGAAATTATTCGTATCTTGCCACAAGAAAGCTTGCTGTTTCATGCCTGCCGCTATGATTTTTCCAAGTGGTTTAAAGCCAGAACTGAATTTGAATGCGCAGAACAAATCCGTCGTGTGGATGTTTCTGATTTTCGTAGCCCGGAAGAGCTCAGGGAATATATTCTCCATGTAATTCAAATGTATTTCAAACGCATTCAGGAAGGAGTTATCACGGACTTCGAACATTCAAAAATGGATATGGACAATTCTTTGCTTAAATTGGGCAGTGGGTCACTTGGAGGAAAGGGCAGGGGAGTAGCATTCTTTAACTCCATCCTATCTCAAACGGAAGTCTTTAAGAAGTATGATAACATCAGGGTTAAAACTCCTCAATCCTTTGTTATTTGCAGTGATGTATTCGAGGAATTTCTTGAGATAAATTCTTTGCAGGAAATGGCGATGGTTACAGAAGCAGAAGAAACGATTGCGCAAAGGTTCCTAAACGCCGAACTTCCTCTCAAAATTACGAATGAACTTCGTATCTTAATCGATAAGATTAATTATCCATTAGCGGTGAGGTCGTCAAGCATTCTCGAAGACTCACAAATGCTGCCCTTTGCAGGAATATATAATACCTTTATGCTGCCCAATAATCATCAGGACCCTGAAATCCGCTTATATCAACTCCTCAATGCCATAAAGCTCGTCTACTCGTCGGTTTATTATCAGTCTCCCAAACGCTATATTAAAAATGCTGATTTGCGAATCGAAGAGGAAAAAATGGCAATTTTGATTCAGCAGATTGTTGGGGAAGTTCATAGGGATGCCTTTTATCCGGTAATGTCCGGGGTTGCTCAGTCCTATAATTTTTACCCGATTTCCTACATGCGGCCTGAACATGGGATTGTTAGTCTGGCTTTAGGTTTAGGCAAAGCGGTGGTTGATGGGGAGAAGGCTTACCGTTTTTGCCCTGCTTATCCAAAGATGAACCCAGATTTTGCTTCGGCGGAGGATAGTCTAAAAAAGTCACAGAACCAATTTTACGGCTTAATGCTAACCAATCCTGCTATCGAAATTTCCCAAGACACAGGGTGTACTTTAGGCACATATACCTTAGATCGTGCAGAAAGGGATGGTACTTTAAATTTTGTGGGCAGCACGTATTCAAAAGAGAATGACACCCTTTGCGACACTCTAACGATTTCAGGACCTCGAGTTGTGTCGTTTGCACCTGTTTTGAAGTTTGGTCTCTTTCCCTTGGCAGATATTATTAAGGAGCTATTTGTTCTGGGAAGAAATGCTTTTGGAACAGATATCGAGATTGAATTTGCTGTAAACATTCCTACGGATCGTAAAAAGGAGATTGAATTTTACTTTCTTCAGATTCGTCCTTTAGTTTCCGGAAGGGAATTGCAAGAAGTTATGCTTAATGAATACGCCAAAGATCGGGTATTGTGTAAAAGCAGTCATACAATTGGCAATGGGGTCTTTGAGACTATCTACGATATAATTTTCGTTGATCCGGATACCTTTGACCGCGGTAAGACGAGGATTATCGGACAGGAGATAGGAGAATTAAATCAATACTTGTATAATGAATCTCGTAATTACCTGCTCCTAGGTTTCGGACGTCTGGGTTCCTCTGATCCCTGGCTTGGTATCCCTCTGATATGGTCACAAATATCTCAGGCAAAAGTGGTTGTTGAATCGGACTGGGGGACTCTTCAAGCAGAACCTTCTCTGGGGAGTCATTTTCATCATAACCTCATATCCCTGAGAATGGGTTATCTTCATATTAGTGACGCAAATGAATCAGAATTTGTTGATTGGGAGTGGCTCAAGGGTTTACCGGTTCTCAAGCAAACGGATTATGTCAGGTTAGTTCGCTTGCATCAACCACTGACAGTGAAGATTGACGGTCATGGTTGTCAGGGAGTTATTCTCAAAACGAACTAATTGAAAGTTAAATATTTATGAAACTTCTTCGTTAGATTTGACTTATCGGCTAATGTCAATTCGAGAAATGATGCTAAACAAATTTTGGTATGATGATAAAATATTGCATTAAAAATAATCTATCCTTAAGGCATTTTTAATGCAAATACGACTAATTAACATTATCCGGTGAGCATAGTCAATAGATTTAAAAATAACATTGACTCCTAAACAGAAAACAATGGACAAATAGGGAAGGGGGATATATACTATAAATATTCGGAATAGTTAGAATATAGTAAATAGAAGGCTCTAATAGCTTACAAAACGCTTATTAGAGCCTTTTATAAACGGAAGGCAATGTAATTAATTAGTAATAATTAAATATTATACCATTAGTTTATTATAGAAGTATTCTACATGATTCCATTTTGCATTATTTTAATGCTTATCTGCATCCAATTGATTCAATTAACTTAAGGATAAAAAAATATAGTTAATGGGAATCTGCAAAAATATAATGTCATAGTGCATTAAGGGAATTACTATATACAGAATTTTCATAATAGAATAAACAGTTAAATAATAAAACCGGTCTATAATCTATACTGGCATAGAAGTTGCTAATAAATATTACCAGTCGAGGTGGTAAACTATGAATTTTGAAGCAGGCTTTCAAGAGATTTACCATGGTGTCGTGATGGTTAATTCAGATGGGTATATTTTAGCTTGCAATAAGGCCGCTAAAGAGATCTTGGGAATCGACGGCAAGATTGTTGGCGAAAGGGCCCGTGAGGTGCTGCCGGATTCGGCTATGTATGATGTCTTGAGCACAGGCACCCCTGTAATCAACAATAAGGTTGATATCGGCGGCAGAGTGATACTGTCGAATCACAAACCAGTTTATGAAGGGAACAAATTGACGGGAGTTGTTACCTCTTTCCAAGATATCACGGACTTAGAGGCAATAGCCCAGGAACTGGAGGCCACTAAAGAGCTTAATAAAGAACTGGAAGCAATCTTTAGTTCTTCTTCTGATGAAATTTATGTTACCGACGGAGAAGGCTACACTCTTAGGGTAAATAAAGCGGGAGAGCGTTTCTATGGAGTTAAGGCGGAAGAATTAGTGGGCAAACATGTTTCTAAATTAGAGAAGCTAGGGTTGTTTTCACCAAGCATCACCCCTTTGGTTCTCAAGTCTAAAAAACGGACCACCTTAATCCAAACGACTAAAAGCGGCCAAAAAATCGTCGTGACTGCTAATCCGGTATTTGATGAAAAAGGACAAATTATTCGAGTGGTTACCAATTCGCGAGACATTACAGAATTGAGCAATTTACGCCAGCGCTTAGAAGATACTGAGAAACTGATGGATAACTATCGCCTGGAAATTGCGAAGTTACGTAAAGAAAGGATAAAGAGTGCCGAAATTATCAATCAAAGTGAAACAATGCGAAAAATCATTGAACTCGCGGAAAAGGTCGCTGCCGTTGATTCAACCGTGTTAATAGAAGGAGAATCAGGTGTCGGCAAAGGGGTAGTGGCTTTAAAGATTCACCAATTGAGTAAACGCTGTAATTTTCCTTTTATTACGATCAACTGCGGTGCCATTCCGGAGAATCTGATGGAATCGGAATTGTTTGGATATGAAGGAGGTTCCTTTACCGGAGCCAAAAAAGAAGGGAAAAAGGGTCTCTTTGAAACTGCCGGCAGCGGCACTGTATTTTTGGATGAAATCAGCGAACTGCCCCTGAATCTTCAAGTAAAGTTATTACATGTTATTCAGGACAGAAGGCTGAGAAGGGTTGGAGGAAGTGACGATATCGATATTGATGCCCGAATCATTGCTGCTACCAATCGCAATATTCCCAAACTGGTCAAAGAACGAAAGTTTCGGGAAGATCTTTATTATCGCCTAAATGTTATTCCCCTTGTTGTACCGCCGGTTAGGCAACGGAAGGAGGATATTCCCATTCTCATCGAGCATTTTCTAAAGGCGTTCCTCCAAAAATATGAGCTGCATAAAACCATCGCTCAGGAGACGATGGAGCTGTTGCTAAATTACAATTGGCCTGGCAATGTCCGGGAAATCGAGAACTTGGTTGAGAGATTGGTGGTTACGGTAGATGGTATGGAAGTTTTACCGATTCATTTGCCGGACTATATTGTCCATACCGATGGGAGCACCGAAAGGATTTTTGTCATGGATATTTGTCCTCTGAAAAATGCCACTGAAGAAATGGAACGACAGCTATTAAACAAAGCTTTACTCAAATTTCATAATACCTATAAGATGGCCGATGCTCTTGAGATTAATCAATCAACGGTGGTAAGAAAAATGCAGCGATATGGTATTTATAAGGATAAGCTCACATGTTTATATGGAAAAGACAGTTCCAGCTGACTCGCGCATTTTAGGTAGTTTGCAGATAAAAAGCAATAGCCATTTTTGTGTTACAGCTTTGTATAAATAAGATAATTCGCAGATATCTTGGTACTTTCCGATGATGACTGTCAGAAAGGGGGTGAACCTGCTATTACAGGGCTAAGAGCCCTATCGGAAGCAAGTTATTTTCTGTTTGCGATTTGGAGGAGAATAATACAATATCACGGGAGGTGTTGTTCATGTTAAATCATGCGGGGGTTGAAGTACCCCGTCTTAAAAAGAACGCTTTAAGTCTGAGTGAAATAGTCTCCTCTTCTCTGGCCAATGTGGCACCGGCAATGTGTATTTACTTCTCTCTCTCTCTCATCGTAGGGGGGGCAGGAATTGCAGCTCCTCTGACCGTTCTTTTGGCGGCAGTCGCGATGGCTTTTCATGCCAACGCAATTACGGAGTTTACTAAGGCCCTGCCAAGCACAGGATCTTATGTAACATTTATTGGGAAGTCATTTGGTAGAAGCATGAGTGTTATCGTTGCTTTAATGTATGTTTTCTCTTATATCGTAGCCATTGGTTCAGTAATCACTATGAGTGGCTACTGGACGGCAGAAATTATTAAAAATTTCTTAAACATCCAAGTACCCTGGTGGATTATTAGTGTGTTGTTCGTGTTGCTTGTATACTGGGTAACGTCATCCGGTATCAAGTTGTCTGTGCGTACTGTGGTTACAGTTTTTGCATTTGAAGTGGGACTTTTGTTGATATCGGCCATAGCAATGTTAATTGCCGGACACGCATACATCAGCTTTGCGCCGCTTAACCCGGCGAACATAAAAGGCGGTTTGAGTGGTGTAGGATTAGGCTTCCCCATTGCTATATTCATGTTTATCGGGGTGGGCAACTCAGCGCCGCTTGCAGAGGAAACTGAAAACCCGAGGAGGAATGTACCGCTGGCAGTATATACGACGGTTATTGTAGCCGGTTTGATGTACACTTTTCTGGGGTATGCGACAATTATCGGCCTGCACGCTAATGAATCATTAATTGCTAACGCGAGCGTGCCATTTATTGACGCTTCTAAAGAAGCCTTGGGCGGATTTGTCATTCTGGCTTATCTCGCCGGCTTTACCAGTACTTTGGCCTGCCTTATAGGTGCGACTAACGGGCAATCCAGGGTAATATTCAGTTCGGCTCGCGAGGGACTCCTGCCTAAATGGTTGGCCGGAGTGAGTAAAAAGCAGACGCCCGTGGCGGCTATACGTTTTTACCTTATCGCAGCTTGCCTGATAACCTTCATTTGGAGCACTAAAGCTGCCCCACTTGATGTTTACGGTTTTTTGAGTACTTTGGGTGCAATTGGTGTTATTCTTATTTATATAACATTGAACTTTGCCCTGACAACCTTTTACAAGCGTCAGCGGGCAGACAAGTTTAAAACGTTGAAGCACGGTATTGTGCCTGCTGTAAGTACATTAACCATGTTGCTGCCGCTATGGGGATTGATCCAGCCTGGTCAGCCCACTCCATATAATATATTTCCCTACTTGATTTTGGCCTATCTTGTGGTAGTTGTCGTCTATGCTCTGGTTGCCACCCGTCGTAATCCCGAACTCGGTCGTCGAGTAGGAAGCGTAGTAGCCGATGAATAGGTAGATCTTCTGGAACCTGGATTAGTACTTAATAACTCATGAAAATCGTAATGGAGGTGAATCATATTGAAAAAAATACTCCTGAAAGTCAATGGCACATCACGTCATGTGGTTGCCGACCCGAATTTAACGTTGCTTGACTTCCTGCGCGACGAATTACATTTGACAGGAACGAAGCAATCATGCGACAAGTCAGGGCAATGCGGGGCCTGTACAGTCATCGTCAACGGTAAGGCTGTCAGATCTTGTTTGTTAAAAGTTGAAAAATTGGACAACGCCGAGGTGATCACCGTTGAGGGTTTAGGAACCCCTGAAAATCCTCACCTCATTCAAGAGGCTATGGTTTTATCCGGAGCTATTCAGTGCGGTTATTGCACTCCCGGCATTATTATGGCCACTAAAGCTTTATTAGATGTAAATCTAAATCCCAGTACAGAAGAGATAAAAGATGCCCTGCGTCACAACTTATGTCGCTGTACAGGTTATGTCAAGATCATTGATGCCGTAAAGTTAGCTGGACAGTTTATTCGAAAAGAGCTTTCCCCCGCCGACGTTCGGCCAGATCCCAATGGGCCGAAATACGGTGTTTCGCATCCTCGCCCGTCAGGGCTGGCTAAGGCATGCGGTACGGCACAATTTACGGCCGATATTGTCATTCCTGGTGCACTTGAGCTGGTTGCTGTGCGAAGCCCACACCCTCATGCCCGCATTAAAAAGATAGACTACTCGGCTGCCTGCAGTATGCCTGGGGTTATAGGAGTTATGACGGCAAAGGATATCATGGGCACCAATCGTTTGAAATACACTGTCGCTGACCGTCCCGTTCTCTGCGAAGATAAAGTTCGCTATATCGGCGATCCTGTGGCGGTTGTGGCGGCAGTGACCCGGCAGCAGGCGGTGGAGGCCGCCAGGACGGTAGAAGTGGAATATGAACTGCTTCCCGTGTTGAATTCACCACAAGAAGCAATGGCCGCCGGAGCCATTCAACTGCACGATGACAGACCCAATCTTTGCTTTATTCAACCTCAGATCAAAGGTGACGCGGAAAAAGCTTTGGCTGAATCGACAACGGTCATTGAGGCCCATTTCACCACCCAGATTAACCATCAAGCGCCCCTTGAGCCCGAGGCCTGTGCTGCATACTTGGAAGGCGAGGGTACTGATGCTCAGCTTGTTGTCATTGGACGCAGTATCAGCATTCACAAGCATTTGAGTATGCTCCAAGAGGCCCTTGGCTGGAAAAATATGCGTTATGAAGAAGCCTACACGGGCGGGCAGTTTGGCATAAAATTAGAAGTTACCTCGGAGGGTATTGCTGCCGGCGCCGCTTTATTCTTCAAGCGTCCGGTTCGTTACATCCCAAGTTTAATAGAGTCAATGCTGATGACACCGAAGAGGCATCCTTTCGATATGAAAGTTAAGCTTGGAGCCGATGGTACAGGCCGGATCACTGCTTATAAAATTGATATCGATGTAGACAATGGTGCTTATCACTCAAATGGTGATGTGATTATCAATCGAGCCATGCAAATGCTTTCAGGAGCCTATAACATTCCCAATGTAAGCGCTCTCAGTAGACTGACGTACACTAATAATCCCTGGGGAGCTGCGGCCCGGGGAGCAGGACCGCCGCAAGCTCATTTTGCTCTGGAGTGTGCGGTTAATATGCTGGCGGATAAATTGGGAATAGATCCCTTGACGATGCGGATATTGAACTCTTTGCAGCCAGGCCAATCTAAATCCACCGGCAGTATCGTAGAACAGTGGCCTTTCCCCGAACTCTGTGAAGCTATGCGACCCCACTATGAACGAAGTCTGCTTGAGTCAAGGGAATATAAGAAGGGTATAATCAGGCGTGGTGTTGGGCTGGGTGCCGGTGCCTTCGGCATCGGGGGAGCCGGCGACCAAGCTGTGGTAACGCTGGAACTTGATCCTGACAACGGAGTCACTATCTATGCCGCAGTCGCCGATCCCGGCGAAGGCAACGACTCAATGCTTACGCAGTTAGCTGCTGACGGTTTAGGATTACCTCTGAACAAAGTTCGCCTAGTGACGAAGAATAGCGACTGCGCCGGTGCCACCGGACCTGCTGCGGGAAGCAGAATGACTTACATGGTGGGAGGGGCTTTGGTAGACGCAGTTAAACAGTTAAAACAAGCGATGACTGATTTTGGAGCAGCGACTTACCAGGAACTTATAGAGGCAGGACAATCGGTTCGCTATGTTGGAACCAAGTCCACACAGGAAAAAGGATCGCTGGATTCTAAAACGGGTCAAGGTCCTTCCTTTGAATCTCAGGTTCACGCGTTACAATTAGCTGAAGTTGAGGTTAATCTTGAAACAGGTCATGTTAAGATACTTAAGATGACCACCGCAGTGGACAGCGGCCCCGTAATTAACCCTCAGAGCTATGAAGGACAGCTTGAAGGCGGGGCAGATATGGGTGCTGGATTTGCTCTTCGTGAGCAGTATATTGCAGGTCAGACAAAAGACTGGATAACATTTAAGTTTCCAAGTATAAGGACTTCCTTCCCGATGGAGTCCGTCATCCGGGAGACACCAAGAGTCCATGGTACTGGTAAAGGTTCGACCGGAGTTGGCGAGATGACGATGGTTCCGACTGCTCCTGCAATCATTAGTGCCATTAAGGATGCCATAGGATTATGGATCTGCGACTTGCCTGCAACACCGGATAAGATCAAAGCAGCCTTACAGCAGCATGAATAAATGGACAACTGAGGGAAACAAGAAGTAACTATAGTGTAAGTGAATTAGAAAACGAATATGATCAGTGGTCGGATGAATTGATATAAAATTAGTGTAAAGCGGCTTAAGCATAAAAATGCGGGGCCGCTTTACACTAATTTTATTAAGTTCGGAGTGTCTATCCTATCCTATTATGCGTTCATCGATGTCTCTGGACATTTCCGGTAGCAAGGAGCACTTTCTTTAGACTGTATCAAAATCTGAGGATAATTTTTATGAGATGAAAAATACTAAATATTGTTGCTTGATTAACTTGAGATTAACCTAAGATATTTAATTAATTTGTTCGAAAAGGGGATACTATGAAAGTATATCAAAAAGGGCTAGTGATCGCTGGACTTATAGTTATAGCAGGTTATACATCATTCAGAATCGGATATGCCTGGTTTACTATCCCTTCTTCATGCAACTATTGTCATGAGACAGAACCCTATGTTATATCATGGGAAAAAGCCCCACATAAAGAGATTGATTGCAGGGATTGTCATGAAACAAGAGGGCCTTTCCATCGAATTGATACAATGCTACGAGGTATACGTGATGTAGGTATTCAACTTAAAGGAAATTATTCTTTTTTAATGAAGTCAGTTTACTATGATTCAAATTGCATAAATTGTCATCTAGGAGATTTTAAGCCCGAAACGAAAGCGCCCCATATGCCTAGTAATCATGCTAAGATCATTAAAAATGGTCAAGGGTGTAACAATTGCCACAGGGATACCGGCCATAAGAATGGACTTGGTGTAGACGCAAAGTTTGAGGCATTATCAGAATAGCTGCCCCATTCAAGGGCAGCCTTGTTTTATTCTAGTGTAAATTTCATAAAATGATGATACTTTAAATGAGGTGAAAGCAAAGGTACAAACTATATTAGGGGGTAGAAGTTTCGAGTGTGTGACAAATTACATTAACTGGGGTAATGGTTTTCATAAATTTTGGACCAAAGGATATAGTTGATTGTCTTCGTGATTAAGACGATGTTTTAAGAGCGAGAATATTGAACGTGTTTCATTAATGAACTTGGTAACGTCCTTCTTGATTTGAGTACCGGAGATATAGTTGGCCTTATAGTTTGCAAAAGAATGTGCAATATTCTCCATTTCTTCATTAAACAGATTGGCCGTTCTTTTCAGACGTTCATCGTTTGAAATTTTTAAGGAGGGGTAAAGGTAATCATCTTCCGTCTTGAGATGGATTGACAGCTTTCCGGACAGGGCAGCCATTTTTAGAGAAATATCAAAAGATTTAGCCGCTACGTCCTGAGTTAAGAGAGTTTCGATTTCTTTAATTAACTGAGCTATTTCTCGATGTTGTCTAGTTAGATTGTCGATATTCATCTCTAGTGCACTCCTTTATCTTTGATCTGGAAATAGTTTAATCTATTGCTGTGTATACGGCTGATTTACTTCTGCCCCAAATGAAAGGTGAGTCTATAAAATTGATTTAATGATCTATCTAACCTCTGACTCAATTTTATAACTTCGGGATCCAGAAGATCGCGTTTTTGCTGCACTTCGTTGATTAGTTTCATGCGTAAGTCTTCAATATCAATATTAAGTTTTTCGACTTCTTCGTTTGGATCGAAGCTTAATCCGTACATTTCTTCCGCCTCCATCGTAACTATAACGTATGGAGGAAAAGTCAGATGTGACTCGAATCTCGGAGCTGAGTGTTATTTAGCATAAGTATCCGTGATTCAGATCACTCTATGGGGTTAAAAAGCCCTCCAATTTTTATTGAAGGGTTAGATGATTTCTTCACTCCATCGTTGTCTTTAGAGAGACTCGAACCTCTGTAGTCAACGTTACCTTGTTATATAAGCCTATCTTTTAACCATAAATACTGTAAGTAAGATTCGAGCTGATTGGATGATGTGATTTCTTCCGCAATGAAGTTTGATAATGGCGTGTTTTCTTTTTCAAGTTTTTCCGTAAATTTTAAATAACCTTGATGTGATTTTTCCTCGATGAATTTAAAGGCTTTTATGGCCTCTAATTCATCGGCAATGTTTATTGAAACACCAAACATCTTACCGATAATATCTCCACCTTCAACGATGAGAGAAGGTTTGATTCCAAGATTACGAAGAATCGTCTGAATCCTGTTTACGTGTTCCATTTCCATCTCCATAAAATGTCGGAAAGTCCTTCTGACATCCCTATCGCTATAATTCATAAAGTTTTTATACATCCCAAGGTGACCATGTTCTAATGTTAAAATCTTATTGAGTTCGGTAATTAACTCGGTGGTGTCCATCATTATCCTTCTTCTTTCCTTAATTCAAATAGTTCAGAAACTATTATGCTCAGTTTCTAATTCATAAATTACCCGAAAAAAATGGAACATTACGAGTACTCCAGCATTGACTCTCGCTGCTTAAATACTGAGGAATAAAACTCCGTAACCAAAAACCTATGCTTAAAGTCATAGAATAATTTGATTTAAGTCACAGATTTAAATTGCCGATTTATATACAATTAAATCAGCAGAAGGAAAGATATTTTGAGAAGGAGTCAAGAAGATAAAAACACGGAAATAATATAGGCAGAGTTTAGTAAGAGATAAATTTGTATATGATTAGAGCCTGTCATTGCTAAGAAATAAAAGGAGTGGTAAAAATGCGACCAACCAAAGAACTCGTCATTGAACACGAAGCTGTTCTCACAGTTTTGCAGATTCTTGATGAGATTAGTCTGCGAATTACTGAAGGAAACGATATTAATATTAATGATCTCGAAACTTTGCTCGATGTTATGAAAGTATTCGTAGACCGCTGTCATCACGGTAAGGAAGAGAAAATTTTATTTACGGCCCTGGAATCTGCGGGTATTCCCAGAGAAGGCGGACCTGTTGGCGTAATGCTCTATGAACATGACAACGGACGAAGATATATCAGCGGGATGAGGGAAGCTTTTGAAAGGGTTAAGGAAGGGGATAAACAAGCTTTTAAAACGTTTGCTGCGAACGCATCTGACTATACAGCCCTTATGTATGCGCATATTGATAAGGAAAATAATATTCTTTATCAAATGGCAGAAACGCATCTCTCAGATCCAATGAAAATAAAACTGGCGCAAGATTTTTCAAGTCTTCAAGCTCGGGAGACAGGTAATGGTTCATATGAAAAGTATTTTAAAGTTATCGAACAATTAAAGGCCAATTATCTTAAAGGTTAGCCCTATGAACTTGAAAAAGGCGCTTTAAAGTTCTTAAATAAAAAGTGCTAAATTATATAATTTGGGAGGTGTCGGAGATGACCCAATTTCAAGCAAATCAAAAGATCGGTACGATTGTTTCAGCGTTTCCAGGGGCGGCTGATCTCTTTAAAAAATACAAAATTGACTTTTGTTGTGGCGGAGATCGATTGCTCTTACAGGCTATTCAAGATCAGAATTTAAATGAAATAGAGATTCTAAGTCAACTAAATCAAATGTATGAAGAGGCTCGAAACAAAGAAACTGTAATTAAAGATTGGACGAGGGAACCTTCAGAAGATCTAATCGACCATATTGTTAACACCCATCATGCTTATCTTCAGCTCGAACTTCCTAAAATCAGCGAGTTGACAACAAAAATCTTACGTGTTCATGGAGTAAATCATCCCGAGTTAGTAAAGGTACACAAGTTATTTCATGAACTGAAGACAGAGCTAGATCAGCATTTGATAAAAGAGGAAGTCATCGAGTTTCCTTTAATTAAGGAGTACGTAAGAACGACTAATCCGGAGACTCTTACTAAGGTTATGGAGGCAATCGGTGAATTAGAAACAGAACATGAAGGAGCGGGACGAATTCTTAAAGAATTAAGAAAGATTACCAATGATTATCATGTTCCGGATGATGCCTGCAATTCCTTCGGCTTGACTTACCATAAGTTCCAAGACCTTGAAAGCGATATTTTTCAGCATATTCATCTCGAAAACAACATCCTCTTTCCCCGTTTAGCCAGAAAATAGAACAATTAACTTACCGGAGGCATTTAAGTGCTTCCGGTTTTTTTAGTAATGACTTCTGGTTCATAGGAAGGATAAAGTATTTAAGTTTTGATAAAATTTATAAATCTATTGTCTGAACGCTCGATACGATGCAACTCATTGGAACTCATTGTAGTTCATTTGTAAAAATAATGGAAAGGTCAGAATTAAAATTATTGTAATCTTAGTGTCTAATTATGAAGGGAAATTTTGCGTTCACGTTGAATTTGATAATAGTTATGAAAGGAGGCAATTTCATAGGGTTAGAGAGTTTTCTAACATCCATGCCGATGGAAAGTAAGTTTGTGATTAATGGGAGGAATAGCAATGGCGAAAGAACTAAAAGGTACAAAGACTGAGAAGAATTTACAAGATGCATTTGCTGGAGAATCACAGGCAAGAAATAAATATACCTACTTTGCCTCTGTTGCCAGAAAAGAAGGTTATGAGCAGATTGCAGCGATCTTTGAAGCAACTGCTAATAATGAAAAGGAACATGCCAAACTTTGGTTTAAGGCTTTAGGCCAGTTGGAAGACACTGCTGCTAATTTACTTCATGCTGCCGAAGGCGAAAACTATGAATGGACTAATATGTATGAAGGTTTTGCTAAGGATGCAGAGGAAGAGGGTTTTACTGCTCTTGCTGCACAGTTTAGAATGGTTGCTAAGATTGAGAAATCTCACGAGGAAAGATATCGGGCTCTCCTTAACAATGTAGAAATGAAAAAGGTGTTTGAAAAGGCAGATGAAACAATGTGGGAATGCCGTAACTGCGGACATCTTGTCATGGGTAAAAAAGCACCTGAGGTTTGTCCTGTCTGCGCACATCCACAAAGCTACTTCGAAGTTAGAAAAGAAAATTATTAAGCTTATAATCCATATCCTTTGCGCTGAAGTATTAGCCGAATGTTTATATGACGTAACTATGGAAAAATGCATGGACCATAAAATCCATGCATTTTCTTTGTCGCTAATTTAATTCATCTTTTTGCGGCGAGAAGACTCCCAGCCTCTTTAGTTTGCGAGATGAATCGCCGCTCCTAAAATGTTAAAGAAAACTAGTTCTAAATTTGTACTTGCCGAAAGCCCCTACATCTTAACAAAGTGCAAGTAGGGGAGGTTTATTGAAACCTCACATCGTATAGAGAATTAAGGCAGAGTATTATCTTAAGAAAGAAATCAAAGCGTGATTTTGCTCACGCTCAAGGATATGAATATTAACTATAATAAAAGACAGAAAATTTAAAAAAGTGGAGGGTGTTGTTTGATGCTTATAGGTCAAGCCATGACGACAGCTATGGGTATTTTACCTCATATAAATCTAAAAGATGCTCAAAAGTTAACTCTTAGCTTGGATATTCCATTTTGGCCTCAATTACCTCATTTTCGATTTAGAGAAGACATGTACGCTCAATTTGCCGAACATTTTCCAGGAATGATTGTTGATGAAGCTCAAAAGCGTATTACTTTTTCTCATCAAAGATTTGCCAGTGAAATTGACGAATATCTTGAGAAAAGTGTCTCCCCGGAATATTTTGCGTTGGATGAAGAATCTTCGGCTGCCTTTCATGGATTTTTGGAGGAAGATTTATCAGCATATCCAATGATACACGGGCAGACTGTCGGTCCTATAAGCTTTGGACTCAAAATCTGTGACGAAGAACGTAAGCCTATGATTTACAATGATTTTGTACGAGAAATTTTATATGATTTTTTACAGCGCAAGATAATGTGGCAATATAACCAATTAAAACAAGTTCATCCAAATCCATTTGTTTGGTTGGATGAACCCGGACTTGAAATGATATTCAATTCTCTAAGTGCTTATACTTACGAAATGGCCTCTGCTGAATATAGGTCATTCTTCTCTAAAATACCTGGTCCCAAAGGAGTTCATCTCTGTGGTAATCCAGATTGGGCCTTTCTATTAAATGCTAACCTCGATATATTGTCAGTAGATGCCTTCAGTTGGGGACACATCCTAGTGAGATATATCGATGAGGTTAAGGAGTTTTTACACGGAGGCGGAATCATATCCTGGGGAATCGTTCCCACATTGACTGGCGAATTAAATTCTGAGACCGCGGAAACCCTTCGAAACCGTCTGCTCACATTATGGAAGTTTCTCAATCAACATGGATTGGATGATGATTTAATCTATGAGCGATCCTGGTTAGCTCCTTCCCGTTGCTGTTTAATTAACGCAGATGGAACTGCAAGTATCGAGCACTCTTTTACTTTATTACGAGAGATTTCTGAAAGTCTGAAAACGTATTAATCAACTCATCTCTCTTAATATATTGTTTATTCCCATACCAATGGTGTGGGAATTTTTGTGCCAATCGGCACTGGGATAATTTCTATTGCAATTCTTATCTTAGTCGCTTTGGGGGTTAAGATAATCTCTGTTGGACTGTCAGTTGGGAACTGGCAGTCTGATTTTAATACCAGCCATGTTAAAATTTGAAGACAAGAGAGTTATAATGATAACAATCCGACATTGTCGTATTAGAATTTCCAACAAGAGAACAATGCAATTCGGTCTATCATTAGATGGATGGTCAGATGCTGAAGAGGAGGAACTATGTTAAGTAAGTTTTATATGCCAACAAAAGTCATCATGGGAGAGGACTGTATCATTAAAAATTGTGAACTATTGACCACCCTGGGAAGGAAAGCTTTAATTGTAACCGGGGCGAAATCATCAAAAATGAACGGTTCCGAAAACGACGTAAAAATAGCTTTAGAATCCATAGGTATCCAATATGAGGTTTTCGACAAGGTTATGAGCAATCCAACGATTGACTGTGTTTATGAGGGTGCCTCAATGGCTAAAGGAACGTCTGCCGATTTTATTATTGCCATAGGCGGGGGTTCTCCTATGGATGCAGGCAAAGCGATAGCCCTCTTAGCAGCTCAGGATATTGGGCAAGAGAATTTATTTTCAGGTCAATATGAAAATAAGGTTTTACCTATGGCTCTTGTGCCTACAACAGCAGGAACAGGGTCAGAAGTAACTCCGTATTCTATTTTAACCAATCATAAAGCCCAGACAAAAACAAGTATTGCTTCGGATTTGCTTTTTCCAACCTTTGCTTTTCTCGATGCCAAATACACTGAATCTTTAGGATTAATGACAACCATTAATACAGCAATTGACGCCTTGTCTCATGCAATTGAAGGTATGTTATCCGTGAAAGCAACAACAGTATCTGATGCATTAGCCAGCGAGAGCATCAGGTTGATCATGAATTGTATTCCCGACATGATCCAGGGAGCAGAGATAAAGAACCCATTGGATTTAAAACAGCGGGAGCTATTGCTTCAGGCTTCCTGTATAGCTGGGATGGTAATTGCCCAAACCGGTACCACAGCAGTGCACGCTATGGGCTATCCCCTGACGTACTTTAAGGATATTGATCATGGACGAGCCAACGGACTGCTTTTAGGAGAATATCTTAAACTAGTGGAAAAGGAAGAGCCGAATTTAAGCACAAGAATCTTGAAAGTCATGAATGTCAGTGAAACTGAGGAATTTAAGGAACTGCTCAATAGACTATTGGGGCCAAGGGAAGAGATCAGCAGCGAAGAGATTTTTCAATACAGTGCGAGAGCCAGCAAAACCAAAAACATGAATAATTGTGTCGTCAAACCAACAGAAGATGATATAAAAACTATGTATACAAAATCCTTGACCAATTAATAAATGTAAAGATGCTCAATTGGCTAATGAAGATATACTAAGGATATCCACTAGATGACAGAAGTTTAATGGATATCCTTTTAATATAGATGGAATAATAAAATATACAAAAGCAATCGGAAGTAAACTGCTCTTAAGGGCGGAGATAAAGGGGTACTTAGCATGACAGACAACAGCTTTATTCAGAAGGTTCAAGACAGTTATTTTAAATCGTTAACGATAGACCTGGAAGACTTGAAAAAGATGCTGAAAGAAGTCATGCCTGTGGAAGGTTATGTGGATTTTGAAATGTTCAAAAAGGATGGGGGCATGACCTTTGTTCTTAAGGACTATTATAATGAAGATAAGTGGGATGCTGCAGACTTACTTTGTAAGTTAACGATCAATTCCAATGATATTATTCAAGTTGTAGAACACGATATCCCCCCGTTCATTAACGATAAGAATCAAAAAATTATTCTATTTCTCTCAAGTCTCGTTGGGAAGAAGTTAAATTATAAAGTGAAAGAGGATGATATCGTCGATCCCCTTGAACCAGTAGTTGAATATTTGTATGACGAGATACAGGGATTATAGATATAGATTATATAAGATCAAATTTTTGCAATCCTTTCTATACATCCCAAAAAACAGGGACTGCTTATTTGCAGTCCTGAATTTCTATATTTTAACTAAAGAAGTATAGAAATACTCTTCTTTAGCGGATTACCAAGTTCTAATTCTTTCACCGGGGTATATTAGATTCGGATTGCGACGAAGCTTGGGATTTAAACGTAAAAGGTGATGGACACTTGTTCCTCTACGCTTGGCAATCTTATGCAGGGTTTCACCGTGACGTACAACATGATGATTATGCATCTTTATTCCTCCTTTACCATTCTAAACCACTATATGAAAGGACAAAAATCCAATGTGCCAGTACGTTTTTGATAATTGAGAAAAAAATTGGACATTATTAATTACTTAGAAGCAAAGCAACTTGAAGTTTGAATAGTAATGAGTCAAATTGCAGAACAATATCCGAATTTGAGATGCTTCATAATGAAGAGATTAACATACTCACGATTTATGATATACTATGGAAAGTTATAAACTTAATGGAGGTTAATATGAATCAAGGACAGGAACAATTTTTAAGTTTTATTTTAGAAAGAGTAAAAGATGATAAGGTTGAGGAAGCCAAAGTATTACTTCTGGAAAACTTTAAAAAGCTGTCAGAAGGCAAATTTACACAGGACGACATTATGCAGTTTATTCCTAAAATGATTGCCTTACTGAAACCGGAAAAATTGGAGGAAGTGCAAACAGCTGTAATGCAGTTTGCTGAGAATTTTAGCGATTTGCTGCCTAAACTTGGATAACTCCCAAAAGACTACTGGTTTCATTTTTACCTTATTGTTTAAAAGGTAAAAAAACGTTTTTATTTATGTAACTTAAACGATAATATTATCTCGTCTTGCTTTAAGGTACATTATCAGTTATCATAGAAAATGAGTTAGGTGATCAATGAAACCTAATTTGCGATGGGGCTCGCTATTGCATAACGCTGATGGCTCCTACTGATACTATTTTCAGTAGGAGTCTTTTATTTTTTTCAGGAAGGAGCAAAACTGTTGAGTATTATTGTCATTGCTTTAGGAGGCGCTCTTGGCGCGCTGTCACGCTATGGTCTTGGATTGTGGGTATCTAGCAAATGGGGTCAAGGTTTTCCATTAGGAACTTTTCTAATTAACATAACGGGTGCTTTCTTATTAGGATTTCTGAATATATTATTTATTGAAAGATTAACATTAAGCTCTTTATGGCGTCTAGGCATCGGTGTGGGCTTTCTGGGAGCTTACACAACCTTTTCAACGTTTAGCTATGAAGCGATTATGTTACTGGAAGGAGGCAGTATACTTACAGCGGGACTTTATACCGTTTTAACAGTTATTATTGGATTTGCCGCAGCTGCATTGGGAGTTGGACTGGCTCGAATTTTATAATTCAGATATCGTATCAATATGATAATGTGATTTTTTAAAGGAGGGATGGTCTTATCATGTTAGGTAAAGCGAAATTATTGAAAGTTTATATGGGAGAAAGTGAACGATATAAAAATAAACCGTTGTACCAATATTTGGTTCATTGGCTTAAAGGAAAAGGGATCGGAGGTGTCACGGTCAGCCGCGGAATCGAAGGTTATGGGCAGGATAAAGTACTACATACTGCTCGCCTCTTAGAGCTATCTTCGGATTTGCCCATGATCTTGGAAATCGTGGATGTAGCCGAGAAAATCGATCCTCTTATAGAGGAGATTTGTGCGATGGTACCCAAAGGGTTAGTTTTTACAACTGAAGTCCAAGTTCACAGACATGGAAAAGACCATTTATAAGTATTACTTTAAAAGTCCTAATTTGTGTTTTCTGGATATTGTTTACCTTATCTTCGGGAGTCAAGTAGATTCCCAGGACATTGACTTTTGGCGGTGAAGCTGTGTTTAATATTGTTGTTCTTGGAATCGTAAGCTTATTAACCGATATAAGCTCTGAAATGGTCTATCCCCTGCTCCCGATCTTTTTGACGATGAGTTTAGGAGCAAGTCCTGCCATAGTTGGTGTCATTGAGGGAATCGCAGAGAGCATTGCGAGTCTGCTCAAAGTTTTTTCCGGATATTGGGGAGATAAAACTAAAAAGAAAAAAGAACTGGCCATTACAGGCTACAGCAGTTCCTTTTTAGGGAAAATTATCCTGGTCTTGGCGGGGACTTGGAGCGGCGTTTTGGTTTCAAGAATTTTGGATCGGCTAGGTAAGGGCATCCGTACCGCTCCCCGTGATTCCCTAATTGCAGATTCAGCCCAGGAGAAGTCCTATGGAAAAGCCTTTGGCTTACATCGAGCAATGGATACTTTTGGGGCCGTCATAGGAGTGTTAATTGCCTATTTCCTTCTCCTTGCTAATACTACAAATTTCAAACGCATTTTCTTATTTTCGGGGATACCGGCTCTCCTAGGAGTGATCGTCCTTTTCTTTGTCCGTCAACCTCGTGAAATAAATGTAGGTAAGAAAAAGTTGTCCTTTGCCTGGTCTTCTTTGGATAAAAAACTCAAAGCTTTCTTGATACTAGCATTTATCTTTAACCTTGGGAATTCATCGAATCAATTTCTGTTGCTTAGAGCCAATAAGCTTGGCGCATCTGCTCCCTTGGTGGTTTTACTTTACTTAGTTTATAACATAAGTTATGGAATTTTATCATATCCTATGGCCAGTTTATCCGATCGCATAGGACGTAAGCGTATTTTGGTAACAGGTTATTTCATTTATGCATTCGTCTATCTTGGTTTTGCCCTTGTTACGAAACTCTCCGGCCTTTGGACGTTATTTGCATTTTATGGCTTGTATATCGCTTTTACAGAAGGTGTCGAAAAGGCACTGTTGGCTGAGATTGCTCCAACGCATTTGCGAGGAACAGTCATAGGGTTACATGCAACTCTAGTCGGGTTAGCGCTGTTGCCTGCATCGTTGATAGCGGGTTTGTTATGGGATTTTTTTGGTGCCGCCGTACCTTTCTATTTTGGAGCGAGCATGGGGTTATTATCAGCCATTGGGTTAGCTCTAATTCTGAATGAAAAGGCTTCTCTCTAAGGTCTAGCCATGTTAAAAGCCGCCCCACAGCAAGGCCGCTTTTAGCCTTTTTCATGTGTTTATTTTTCTATATCTTTGCGATTTCCTCTGAAATTAGAATACAATAAAGTTTATCATATTTTATCAGCTTCGGTTCAAGAAAATATTAAGATTGAATTAACTTATTGTAGTTGCAAGATAGAGAATACAAGTATAAATTATAAGGAAGAATAGCAAATGCGTTGGATATTTGAGGTGTGATTATGGTTGCTGAGAATCGCTTTAGTAAGAATATGTTAGCGAGCGAAAATACTTTTAGAGGAAAGGAAAATGACAGTCCTGTCTGCGAGTCTATCTGCATACATCCTGAGATAATTAATCACTTTGACAACAAATTGATTCTTAGCGAACAAGCGGAGGATCTAGCGGAATTGTTCAAAACATTAGCAGATCCAACACGGGTTAGAATAATTGACGCTCTCGCCAAAACCGAACTATGTGTATGTGATTTAGCCGAGCTCTTAAACTTAAGCCAATCGGCGACGTCCCATCAATTACGTGTACTAAGAAGCAATAAGTTGGTTAAGTTCCGTCGTGAAGGGAAAATGGTTTATTATTCCCTTGATGATGATCATGTCTTAGGTTTATATTCTCAAGGGTTAGAACATATTAACGAACACCATTATTAAAACAAGAATGAACAATTTGTAAAAAATTTCTATCACGTACAATAGGTTTTCATATTGATTAAAGGTTAGTAAGCTGTTATTCTACATATGAACATGTAATCATATGAAAATATATCCGTAGATAAAGATATTGTAAATTTATCCGGAGGAAAAAAGAGTGGAGAAAGACAAATTTGGAGCTGTTAATAACCTAAAGCATAAAGAGAAACAATGTCTCGAAGATCAGGAAGGCTATGGAGAACGTCTGAAATATCGAATTGAAGGGGACTTTTGCCCTAATTGTTCGGCCAAGATGGAAAGAGCTTTAAGTACTACCCCCGGTATTGGAGAGACAGCGATTAACTATGCAACGAAAACCGTCTATTTACCTCCTTCTATGTCAAACCAGGCTCAGAGAATTATGGAAACGATTGAACCAGGTGTTAAACTGGTCTTAGCTGAACCTAAAAAGTCGGCCGTGAGCGCTAAATCTTTAGCAGGACGAGTTAAATGCCGAATCGAAGGTGAATTTTGTCCAAGTTGTTCCGCGAAAATGGAGCGATCATTAAGTTCCACTCCGGGGTTTGGAGAAACGACGATTAATTATGCGGCGAAAACTGTACTTCTGCCACCTGAAATGATCCAAGAAGCCCAACGAATTATGGAAAATATTGAACATGGGGTAAAGTTGGTGGCTGTGGAAAACCCAAAAGACCAGAACAGCAACCAGAAAAGCGAAGGGTCTACGGTTGGTGGTAAGCTAATGAGGATTATCGTTGCTGGAATTCTGCTGGCTATCGGATTGATTTATAGCTCTCAATGGCATGATACCTCATGGGAATTTATTGAATACGCAGTTTTTTTGTCAGCGTATGGATTGGTTGGTTATGACGTGTTGAGGACGGCCTTTAGAAATATTTTAAGAGGTTCGGTCTTCGACGAAAACTTTCTAATGGTTTTAGCAACCATTGGTGCAATTTCGATTCACCAGTTATCAGAAGCCGTTGGGGTAATGCTGTTTTATTCAGTTGGTGAATATATCCAGGCAAGAGCCGTTGACCGTTCTCGCCAATCAATTGAGGCTCTTATGGATATTAGACCCGATTATGCGAACATAATTAACCAGTTGGACGTAGTCAAAGTCGACCCGGAGGATGTGCAAATCGGTCAATGCATCTTGATACGCCCCGGTGAAAAGGTTCCGCTGGACGGAGAAGTCCTCAATGGCAATTCATTTCTTGATACTTCAGCTCTGACAGGAGAATCAGTACCTCGGCGAGTTGGAACAGGAGATACCGTTTTAGCGGGGACAATCAATCAATCGGGTGTTCTTACTGTGCGTGTGACCCGTGAATTTGCCGATTCATCAGTACAAAAGATTTTGGATTTGGTTGAAAATGCCGGTGCCCGCAAAGCCAACACTGAAAAGTTCATTACGACTTTTGCCAGATATTATACTCCTTTGGTAGTAATCGTTGCGTTAGTGATTGCGTTCTTACCTCCGTTGATATTTGATGGTTCCTTAAACCAATGGCTGTATCGTGCTTTAACTATTTTGGTAATTTCTTGTCCCTGTGCTCTGGTAGTTTCAATTCCTTTAGGGTATTTCGGAGGAATCGGAGGTGCTTCAAAGCAAGGAATTTTAGTTAAAGGGGCGAATTTTTTGGAAGCATTGACCAAAGTCCGCACTGTGGTTTTTGATAAAACGGGCACCTTGACTCAAGGGGTATTTGAAGTTGTGCAAATAAATCCAGCCCATGGTTTTAGCGAGAACGAACTTCTCGAAATTGCTGCAACCGCCGAAGTTCACTCCTGTCATCCAATCGCCCAATCAATTCGTGATAAGTATGGAAAGAACGTTGACTCATCAATAATTCGGGATTACCAAGAAATAGGCGGCAAAGGAATTCAAGTGAACCTGAGCGGAGAAACAGTATTAGTTGGTAAGGCTGCATTACTGGAAGAGGAAGGTATAGAAATAATAGATGAGCCTGGAGATAGAACAGGTACAACAGTTTACCTTGCAGTTAACGACAGATATGCAGGATATATATTGATTTCAGATAAACTTAAAGCCGGTGCTTTTGCAGCGGTACAAACGTTGAATAAGTTGGGGGTTAAAACCGTAATGTTAACCGGTGACCACGAATCCGTAGCAAAATCCGTCTCTGAAGAGTTAGGTATTGCGGAGTTTCACGCTGACTTGCTGCCGGAAGACAAAGTAGCTTGGCTTGAGAAGCTAATCGAGGAATCGAAGAGACATGATAAAGGAAAAGTGGCCTTCGTAGGTGACGGTATAAACGATGCACCTGTCTTGACCCAAGCCGATATAGGAGTGGCTATGGGCGGTTTAGGTTCCGATGCAGCGATTGAAGCTGCTGATGTGGTCATTATGGAGGATCAACCCGAAAAACTGCTAAGTGCTATCAGTATTGCACGCTATACGAAAGTGATTATCTGGGAAAATATAATTTTTGCAATGGCGATCAAACTTGGATTTATAGTCCTAGGTGCTTTTGGAGCGGCTAATATGTGGGAGGCTGTATTTGCCGATGTTGGTGTTGCTTTACTTGCTATACTCAATGCAACTAGGGTTAGAAATTATCTGACCAATCATACGGATAAGACAAAGAGAAAGCAATATACTGAATTTAGTGGAAACTCAGCCAAGTAAGTGGGGATGGTTAATAATATTTAAATTGGAAACGTAACGAAACAATAGTTTTGTTGCGTTTTTTTATTCATGAGAAATTCACAACTTTTTCATAAGATAATCCAAAGTAAAGGTTACACTATGAACATAGGGAGACCTTCGAAGTGTAAGTCGCCCCCCGATCCTGTGACGGGATCTACTAGGGTAAATAATAGTGAAGGAGGAATTTATATGATGTATGGTTGGGGCAATATGATGGGAGGATGGGGAAATGGCGGTTATGGATTTGGTGGATATAGCTGGATAAGTATGATAATGATGATGGCGATGATGATAATTCCGCTCATCAGTGGAATTTGGATTATTCTTTATTTGTTTCGGCGAAAACCTTTAAATAATTTCGAAAACCAAAATACTGCTTTGAATATTCTTCGTGAACGTTATGCTCGTGGTGAAATCGATTCAGTAGAATTTCAAAGCAAGAAACGTGATTTGGAGGGAAAGTAAAGCATAAGTATAAGTATATGTATAAGTCCAAAGTAGGGCAGTACTCCATAGGAGAAACTGTCCTATTATTATTTCTTATAATGTTTGAGTTATTTGAGAAAATGATCTGTTGGATAGGATAATCCAAACCTTAAATCAGAAATCCTCTCAATCTTTATAATGGGAGATGAGGGGGATTTCTTTTAATTCAAAGCATAATAGTTCCTAACTGAGACGAATAGAGCGCTGGATATAGGGCAAACTCTATAAGTAATCTATCCTTGCCATTTTCGCCAGAGGGGTGAAAGAAGGGCTAATTCGTGCTATAACCGTGCCTTCGTTAGCGCTGGCTAAGTTTTTCAGGAAGGTTCTAAAAGAAAGTGAATATCAGTAAAAAACCTCAGGAAGTAGATGGGTAAGATTATATAGTCGAGTTCTTGAAAAGGAGTAATGAGTATGATTTATAACAAGAAAATATACTTAGGAATATTGATATTTATAATCATACTCATTTCGCCATTTCTTGCTAGTTTAGGAAAGGTAAATGCTGCGCCTGCTCCATCGCTTGATACTCCGGTCATTAACGCAATGACCGTTAAGCAATGCGTTGAGCCAACTAAATATATGAAAGCTAATCACATGGAATTATTGTACCAATGGCGAGATGAGGTAGTTCGTAAGGGAAACACTATCTATGTTAACAGTCGTGGCCAGAAATATACGATCAGCCTTGAAAAAACCTGTCTGAAGTGTCATTCCAATGAAGAGCAGTTTTGTCAGAGATGTCATACATATGCTGGAGTGAGTCTTTATTGTTGGGAATGTCATCAAAAATAAGATATGTTAAATAGTTTTGTATAATAATGAAATTATTTATTCTAATCTAGATTATCTATTTTAACCAGAGAAGTAACGATAGATCTAATTAGCAGCAGTTACTTCTCTGGTTATATTTTTCAAAGTGAAATAACTTTATGATTAACTATAAATGAATAAGCGCGAGATCCCAGATTGTTATCTAATATGAAATCTATCTTTGAAACATCGGAGTATGTATTAGCCTATCCTGAGCACTTCAATTGTTCAGATCAGCCTAGATGCCTTATGACAGAGGAAGTTCCATTCTTGTGAAGAATTTCATAGCTGTCGAGACTATTATGCCATTAAGAGCGATAGGAGACTTATCAAATTTTTAATATTAGTTTTTTTGAAATAAAAAGGTAGATATTTAATTGCATTTTGATGTAAGATATTTCCTGAAGAGTATAAATCGGAATATACTTGTAGATTATTACAGAAATGATTATCTGACAGAATGTCGAAAGGTTGAGCTAAAATGAAACTTAAATATCTTCTTATATTAGGAATGGGCAGTATGTTAGTTCTCTTAATGGTTGTTGCGGGAATCGGTTTATTTCAAATGAAAAGTCTTAATGATAACATTGTCCGAGTAGTAAACGATGATTACCAAAACGTTGACCTAGTAAACAATATTCCTATAGATTTTGATATTATTCGGCGGAACATCAGAGAACTTGTTTTAATTGATAATAGAGCTGATCCAAGTTCATATATCAACAGTATAAACGACTCAAATACAGACATTATTCGAGTCATTACAACTCTAGAAAAAATCTCGGAGAAAAATGAAATAAAAAAGGTAGCCCAGCTAAGAGGAGCTTTTGAAGCCTACCTTAATTATGAGAACCAAATTATTGATCTTGTAAAATCGAAAAAAATAGAGGAGGCTAGAAATTTAGTTTTAAATGATGTACAACCCAAGCCCACAACAGATAAACTTTTGCAGGCAGTCAATGATTTGGTCAGTACAGAAAAGCAGAATATGAGTTCAGTATTAATTCAATCCCAAAATACCTTAATTAGAGGTATTATTTCTTTCGTAATAATAGTCCTCATTGGTTTATTTATAGGTATTATTGTTTCATCATTGTTGATAAGGTCTATCTTGAATAATATTGATCAATTGTCAGATGGAATGAAAAGAATTTCTTCATATGAGGACAAGTTAGCACTACCGCGTTTGGAAATAGCAAGCAAGAACGAGTGGGGAGAGCTATCGGAATCATTTAATGAAATGGCTGCGGCTCTCGAACGGCATGCCCGTCTAGAGAACGATTCGACTCAGGCCATTAAGGAGAAACACTGGCTGCAATCGAAGTCTGCGGAAATGCTTGCATTATTTGAGGGGGTCGATACTGTAGAAAAGTTTTCACGCTTATTAATCAACTGGTTATGTCAAATTGTCGGTGCAGGTTATGGCACGTTTTACGTTCTAAGTTCAGAAAATGGTACGTTCAAATTAATCAAAACGGCTTCATATGCCGCGGATGGAGATGACGTTGCCAGAGCAGAATTTTCGCCTGAGGAAGGCCTAGTAGGCCAGTGTTTTACTACAAACCGGATCATCAATTTAACCAATGAGTCGGATCGATGCATTGAAATTATTACGGGACTGGGGAAAATTACCTCTAAACACATAAAGTTACTTCCCGTCGAATTTGAAAAAGAAGTCATTGCCGTGATTGAATTAGCTTCACTAGTAGAGTTTACATCCCTAGAAAAAGAATTCCTGGAACAAGTTCGCTCTAACATTGGTATTATATTAAATCGTATAGAAGCTCATGCCCAAGTTCAAGAACTTTTAGTTGAATACCAAACCCTCACGGAGGAATTACAAACTCAATCTCAGGAGTTGCAAACGCAACAAGAAGAATTGAAAATCTTCCATGAAAAGTTTGAGGAACAATACAAGGAATTAGAGCAAAAGAATCATCAATTGCTGCATGCTAAAGTTAGTTTAGAAGAACAAGCAAGCCAACTTGAAAACAGTTCCCGGTACAAATCTGAGTTTCTCTCCAATATGTCCCACGAATTGAGGACTCCCCTTAATAGCCTGTTAATTTTGTCCAGGATTTTATGGGAAAATAACGACGGGAATTTGAGCAATAAACAAGTTGATTTTGCCAAAACGATTTGGACTTCCGGAAAGGATTTACTAAATTTAATTAATGATATTCTTGATTTATCAAAAGTTGAGGCCGGTAAGGTGTCTTTCAATCCTGAAGAAATCTCATTCACAGATTTAAAAGAAGATTTGGAACGGCAATTCTATCCAATTGCCCGTGAAAGGGAGCTTGATTTCACTATCGAAGTAAATGAAGAGATATCCGGCAAGTTTATCTCGGATCGACATTATCTAAAACAAATTTTAATAAACCTTTTAAGCAATGCCCTTAAGTTTACCCACCGAGGATATGTAAAAATGATCATGTCGAATAATGAAGATCTGATTACATTTTCGGTAATAGATACGGGAATTGGTATTCCCATAGATAAACAAGAATTGATCTTTGAGGCATTTCGACAAGCGGATGGCACTACCAGCCGTAACTATGGAGGTACCGGATTGGGCTTATCTATTTGTCGGGAACTGGCAACTCTTTTAGGCGGATTCATCGAACTTAAGAGCATTGAGGGAAAGGGAAGTACTTTTACCCTTTTGTTACCAACGAACAGTACGGAAAAAAACTTAGCAATTTCGGGTAGTAACGAGGATTTATGCCAAGCAGCTGTCACCCTAGACCAGGGTACAATTAAATTCCCAGGTACTACCGCTGATACTATATCAGGTGAAAATAATATTCTCCAAAATCCTCAGGCCTCTGGTGACCTAACTGGGCGAGTCGTATTAGTTGTCGACGATGACATGCGAAACATATTTGCGGTATCCGCTGCTCTTGAGACTCAAAATATCAGAGTATTGTTCGCTGAGAATGGGCGTGAAGCACTGGAAAAATTAAAAGAGCATTATGATATCGAACTTATTCTTATGGATATTATGATGCCGGAACTGGATGGCTATCAGACAATGGAATTAATCCGTCAGTTTCCGGAATATGCGGATATTCCCATCATTGCCTTAACCGCTAAGGCGATGATGGGCGATCGGGAGAAATGTTTGCAGGCGGGTGCAACGGATTACATTAGTAAACCAATAGTTATTGACAAGTTAATTTCTTTGATTCGAATATGGTTGTACAGGTAGGTGAGCAAGATAAATCAAATAGAAAGTGACGTCAAGAATATCAGCAAGTTAGAAAAACTGGAAATCGAGTTCTTATTGGAAGGGATATTTAGGGTTTGTGGTTATGATTTCAGAGAGTATAACTTTCCCTCCATTCGCAGGCGTATCTGGCATCGAGTTCAAGCGGAGAGGCTCAATACTGTTTCGGGACTCCAAGAAAAGGTATTTCATGATCCGACTTGTATGCACAGATTAATTATGGATTTTTCGATCCAAGTAACAGAGATGTTCAGAGATCCTGAATTTTTTATTTCATTTCGCAGGAATGTAATACCATGTCTCAAGGAACTTCCTTATGTTAGAATTTGGCATGCAGGGTGTTCCACAGGTGAGGAAGTTTATTCAATGGCGATACTACTCTTGGAAGAAGGATTATATGATAAATCCCGCCTTTACGCCACAGATTTTAATGAAGAGGCGCTGGAAAAAGCTAAAAAAGGAATTGTCTCTTTGGAAAAAATGAAAACATATACAAACAATTATCTGCGTGCTGGTGGAAAACAGCCTTTCTCTAAATATTATTCAGTGATAGGAGATGAAGTTATTTTTGATAATATTCTCCGGAGAAACACAGTTTTTGCGCAACATAATTTAGTAACGGATCGTTCATTTAATGAGTTTAATGTGATTGTTTGCAGAAATGTATTAATTTATTTTAATAAAGATTTACAAAATAAAGCACATAGTCTATTTTTTGATAGTCTTAGTTCAGCGGGCTTTTTTATTATCGGGAAAAAGGAAAGTATTGATTTTGGTCCGTATAAGCAAAAGTATACCGAACTAGATAAAATAGAAAAGATATATAAAAAAATATGAGGGAGTACTTTTAATGACTGACAATATAAAGATTCTGATGGTGGATGATCGGATTGAGAATCTCATGGCTTTAGAGGCAATTTTGAATTCTACCTCATACGAATTGGTTCAGGCAAATTCTGGGCACGAGGCTTTGAAGCAATTGCTAAAAGACGACTTTGCTTTAATTTTATTAGACGTTCAGATGCCTGGATTGGATGGATTTGAAACCGCGAGATTAATACGAACCAGAGAAAAATCAAAGTATATACCGATTATTTTTATTACTGCAAATTATCAGGCCCAAGATCAGATAAACAAAGGATACGAACTAGGCGCGATCGATTATATACTAAAGCCGGTTAATCCGGCGAATTTGAGATACAAAGTAGCGAGTTTCGTAGATTCAGTCAAACATCAAAACGCATTAATTGAAAAAGAAGTTCTTCGATGGGATCAATTACGACTGATTGGTGAAATGGCCGCTGGGGTAAGTCATGAGATCAGAAATCCTATCACAGGAGTCAAAGCCTATTTACAATTATTACAGGGTAAACTTGAGTTAATTAAATTCAAAGAAGATATTGATATAATGATCGATGAACTTAATCGGGCAAATTCTTTAATTTCTGAATTTCTTTCGATTGGTCACAATAATACTGCGGAATTTAAAATGCAGGACCTTAATTCAATTATCAATTCATTAGTACCGTTAATTCAAGCCGATGCTTTACAACAGGGTAAGACAGTAAAGATAGAAAGTGATGTGCTGCCCAATTTTAGCTTGAAGAGTCATGAGATACGTCAAATGATCTTGAACCTGTGCCGCAATGGTTTAGAATCCATGGGGCCAGAAGGTTCCCTTAGCATAAAAACATATGTTGAAAACGATGAGGTTGTATTGTCCATTAGGGATCAAGGTAAAGGAATTAAACCGGAAATTTTAACAAAGTTAGGGACACCTTTTCTCTCTGACAAAGAAAATGGGAATGGATTAGGATTAAGTATTTGTTACAGGATTGCCGCTCACCATAAAGCCGCCATAGTGATTGATACGGGATCTCATGGTACTACATTTAATGTTAGGTTTAAATTATGATAACATGATTACCTTATCTCAATTCAACATAACTTGACCAAATTTTCTATATACTTCAGACATGCATCTACAAAATTCTTGGCGTTCTTATTATATAGTATATTTGTCTGTAATTTTTAGTTGGGGAGTGAAATCTTGGCGAATATATTGATTGTTGAAGATAATGCTGCGATAAGCCGGGTAATTCAATTGGCACTAGAAGAAAACGGGCATATAGTACAATTCTGTAAATCCGGAAATGAAGCCATTGATTTATTAAGTAAACAGACCCCAGATCTTGTTATTACTGATATACAACTTCCTGGTAAAAGCGGAAAGGATATCATTGAAAAGATGCGATCCGAAAATCGCTTATCAAATGTTCCAGCAATAATAATGACGGCTCACACACCAGATAATAAAACTTTTCCTGAGGAATCTTTATATCAGGGGTTAATAGTTAAGCCGTTTGAATTAGAACAGTTAAAGTTAACAGTTAACCACTGTATTACTTAAGTTGGAAGAAACAATTTCAAAACTCTAGAACAATATAACGATTTAAAAGGTCCCTGCCCATTGAGAGGAGGGATTTTTTGCATTCAAAACAAAAGAATTTGGCGTTGACTCGACTTCAGTTCAAGATGAATTGAGGCCGCTTTTTTATGAATGCCGCAAGATGGGGTAGAGGTTCGTTTGGGCTTGGGTACTTTGTCGTAATTAGAATCGCCTTTTACAAACACTTAGATTAAAGGATTATATATAGATAATAGTAAATTTTTCGCATAAAGCCAAATCATTATAATTTAAAAAATAAATATTTGTTAAAACAATATAATTTATAAAGGGGATTTTAAATACTATTTTAGCTCTATTGCTAAGTTAAAATAAGATGTAAATTATGATTATATATTTATTATTAACTAGATTCCCCTGAAAAACTAACCGATATTTTCAAAATGGCCAAAATAAAAGGAATTCCCAAGGATTTGGTAGAAATTTAGAAGTGACAAGCAACCAAATTCTACTACCCTTTTGGAGAATTCCTAGTTTTTAGATTCTCCAAGAGGGTGAAAAATCCTTTCAGGGGGTCAAAAAATGTTACGTCTTCACAATGAGCAACTTACTATTTGGGATTTTGCTTTACCTGAGCAAGTTCTAGAACTAAGCAAGGAATTAAAGACTATCGATGAACTTCTGGATGATGAGAAATTTATGCGGCCTTTCCTTTCTCGTTGGAATATACGTATTGGCCGACCGACAGTTCCTGTCGAAACCTTTCTTCGTCTCATGTACCTTAAGTTCCGTTATGAGTTTGGTTATGAAACTCTCGTTGCAGAGGTTAGTGACAGCATTAAATGGCGTCGCTTTTGTCGAATTAACTTAGATGCGACAGTTCCTCATAGTACGACCTTGATTAAACTGACTCAAAAGTATGGAGAAGACATCGTTGAACAGCTTAATGAAGCTCTCGTTGTTAAGGCTTCTCAAGACAAGATTACTCGGAGCCGGAGACTTCGCACGGACACAACGGTGACGGAATCCAATATTCATTACCCTACGGATGCTCAGCTCTTGGCCGATGCTATTAAATCGATAACACGCCAAGCTCAAAGCCTTCGAGAAACTGCGGGTTCGACGATGCCCAAGATGATTGAACGCTGTCGTTCAGCGAAGAAGCGAATTTTGGAAATCGGTAAAACACTTAAGCGGCGTAATCATCAGGCTGTTGAAGAAGTTCGTAAGATTACCGATAAATTAGTTGATAAAGCCATTGAAACTATGACTAACGCCCATCAGATTATGGATAAAGCCGAAGAAGCTCTAGGCGAGCAGATGAGCAACACTACAAAACGCAAGATTGAGAAACTCGATAAGGTCATAGTCACCGCCGACAAAATTGTGAATCAAACACTAAAAGTCAACGGCGGAAACACCCACATTTCGAATCGAGTGATTAGTCTTCATGATCCAGATGCACGGCCGATTCAAAAAGGGAAATTAAAGAGTCCGACAGAGTTTGGCTATAAAACAGAGATCACAGAAAATGAAGACCGCATTATAACCGATTATAAAGTTCATGTTGGAAATCCTAGTGATGACAGTCTTTTGGTAGAAACTGTTAAACGTCATATTTCTAAAACAGGAAAAGTGCCATATTCAATCGCTACCGACAGAGGTTACAGCAGCGGTAAGAACCAAAAAGAACTGACTGACCTAGGAATCAAACGAATATCGATGCCTAAAAAGGGCAAGAAGAGTAAAGCACAGGCATCTCACGAAAAGCAGAGATGGTTCCGACGATTGCAAGCTTGGAGAGCTGGCGGAGAAGGTACCATAAGCATTTTGAAACGGAAATATGGTCTAGGGAGAAGTCTGTCCCGAGGCCACCAAGGTGTAAGTACCTGGGTGGGATTTGGGATATTAACCTACAATTTGAGACGAATAGCGGCCCTGATTTAGAGGAAACCGAGAAATGGCAAGGGGTATTTGAGTATAAAGCTTAAAAACTATGTTGTTTCCAGACGAGTTTAAAACGAGTATTTTTTAACCGACTTTTTCAGGGGAATCTAACTATATATAACATAGAAAATAAGCCGATTTTCAGGGCCTATAAATCTTCTGATATATTTATTTTAAGAGTTTTTGGTGCTATAACCAGATTCATAGACTTTAACTGATTGAAGCTAATAATATTTAAACTAATTAGTGAGAAAACCTGGGCATTATTAAATTCGATTACGACAATATTGTCTTCTTATAGACATTCGCGAAACCCAATGATAATCTTTAATTGTGAGGATAAGTACATACAAAAAGACTTTGATTTTGAAAAAAGCAAAGTTTTAGAAAGACCCTATAAGGGATGCTAAGAAATTTGATCAAAAAATTTGGAAGGGAGGATTTAGTTAAGGATTGTTATTGGATTTGACTGTCCTCCACATTAATCTGAGTTTAGATAAGCGCAAAACCTTTTTATGTGTTTGTCGTAAATTTCATTGATTTAAAGGTGGTATTCAGATGTACCTTGCAAATATTAACCGTATTCCCTCTATTGAGGGTATAAAGAATTATAAAATCGAGAATCTTCACAAGGATTTTATGGCAGCGCTAACTGGAGTCGTCGTAGCGATTCCTCAGTGTATGGCCTATGCTTTGATTGCAGGACTCAACCCGGTTTATGGTCTCTATACCGCGATAGTATCCGCTATTTTCGGTGCAACGTTTGGAAGTTCTAAACATTTAATTACGGGGCCGACTAATTCGTCTGCTTTACTGGTTGCCAGTGTTATGAAGAACTATATGGGACTCGATAATGCCTATCAAATGGTTTTCCTCTTGACATTTTTAGTAGGTGCTTTTAAGATGCTTTTTGGAATTTTAAAGCTTGGCCGATTAATTAGTTATGTTTCTCACTCAGTAATTATTGGTTTTACAACCGGCGCAGGTTGTTTAATAGCCCTCGGACAACTTAGCACACTTCTAAGTATTCCTATTAAAAATTCAGCCCAAATGGCGACAACAGAAAAATTGTATTATGTTTTGACCCATTTGCAGCAAACCAACGTATATGCTCTTGGGATGGGTTTAATAACGATCATCGTGATAATAGCTTGTAAAAAAATTAATAAGAGTTTACCCGGTGCACTAATCGGGATTATTATTCCAATTATTTTCATCATCATTTTTTCCTTAGATAAGCTTGGCGTCCAACTGACTGGAAATATACCTACTTCTTTACCCCCGTTTAAAATGGTAAACTTCGACTTCAGTTTTATTCAGAATAACATCAGCGGAGCTTTATCTATTGCCATCATAGGCTGCGTTGAAGCAATTTCCAGTGCTAAATCAATTGCAACATTATCACGGCAGAAAATTGATCCTAACCAAGAATTTATAGGTCAAGGGATAGCGAATATAGCTTCCTCATTTTTCCAAGGATTCCCGGGGTCCGGTTCTTTCACAAGAACAGCGCTTAATTATCATAGCGGAGCTGTTTCAAGACTTTCCGGTGTTCTCCAAGGTGGAATTATGGCTGTAGTTCTTCTGTTTTTTGCACCTTTTGCTAAATATATTCCAACAGCTTGTCTTGCCGGTGTAATGATGGTTACAGCTTATAATCTCGTAAATAAAGATGAAATTAAGAAGGTCGTAAGTCTTGGTAAATTGAAGTCTGATTCTTTAGCAATGTGGGTGACCTGTTTTGCAACCATTTTACTCCCTAACCTTTCCTATGCGATCTATACTGGAATTGTGCTGACAATTATGCTGCATTTAAAAGACACCAATAAAGCTCCCATAAGAATTTTTGTTCCTTTGGAAGCTGAAGGTGTCAAAATCGTTGAAAAAGAAGTTGAGGTTGTCGAGGATAACGTTGAGATTTTAATCGTTGAATTAGAGGGCAACCTTTATTTCGGAATGGCAGATAACCTTGAACAAAAACTTGATAGTTTGGTTAACAAATCAAAAGTGTTTATTTTGAGAATGAAACATGTACGGAATATTGATGTTACCGCACTTAATGCTCTTAAAGTTTTTACACGATCGGTTAAAGAAGCTGATGGAGAAGTCATTATCTGTGGGTTAACTTCCAATCTTAATTCTATTTTAGTCAGTTCAAATTTTGATTTCGGTATTGATTCCAACAATAAATTCATGTCAGAAAAAGAGACGTTTGCATTTTCTTCTAAGGACATGGAAAGGGCTAGAGCTGTTTTGAAATGCGATACGGACAATAAATCAAAATCCTGTGATATATTAGCTAGTTCCTTCCAATTTTAGCAATAGAACATCATTCTAGGGAAATATCTTATTAAGAAATTAAACAGTTCTGATCCAATTTAAACAATACTCTGTATGCAACTACATTATTGGCACAATGTGGTTGCATTTTTATATTCAAGCTCAATTAATGAAATGAGATATATTCACTTGTTGAAATCTTATCAAGCCGGGAGTCGTTACAAATAAATAGGCAAATCAAAGCAGCAGCTATTCCCAACGCCATCATTCCTTCAAAACCTACGTGGAACGAAAGAATCTGGGCACTCAGAGTGGTGTGGTGGACAAGATGAAAACTGTTAAATTTACTGTCATAAAGAGTGCCTGCAATAGCTACTCCCATACTCATGCCCAGAGAGCGAGACATATTCAGAATTCCGCCGGCTACTCCAATATGTTCGGGGGGAGCACTTCCCATAACTGAGCTGTTATTGGGAGGAGTGAATATACCCATGCCTGCTCCTACCAGAATCAAGCCCAAAATGTCAATATAGATAGCAGTTTTGCTTGATAAGAATACCAGCACCATTGCTCCGCTGGATGCCAGAATCATCCCGCTGGCGGTCAAAACTTTGGGGCCTATCCGGTCGTCAAGCGCCCCGGAGAGGGGAGACATAATAAACATAGCTATGGAAACGACTGTTAAAATGAGGCCGGTATAATAAGTGGGGAGTTGCATCACCCATTCTAGATAAAACGGCATTAAAAAGATGACACCGAACATTAGCGAGTAGGAAAGCATCCCTGAGATATTCCCCCCGCTAAAAGACTTGATTTTAAGTAAATTTAAATCCATCATAGGATTCTGACATCTCTTTTCCCGAAGGACAAACAGAAATAAAAACAAGATTACACCCATAAATTCGCAGATAATTGTAGTTGATAACCAGCCGACGATGTAACCGTCTTTAAATATCAGAACTAATAAGATTAAAGCTGGTGTAAAAAGTATTGCCCCTAGGTAATCAAAGCGAGAAGAATGCGGGTTTGGCTTATCCTTAGGTAGGATAAAGGCGGCAATAATGGTCCCGACAAGTGCTATAGGAAGATTCACGTAGAAGATCAAACGCCATCCATAATTAGCCAAGAGAATTCCCCCTACCGTTGGTCCAATAGATAAACCAATCGCCTGAGCGGAACCTTGAATGCCAATTGCTTTCCCCCGACTGTTTTCAGGAACTGAGGCTGTAATAATCGCCACGGAGTTAGCTTGCAGCATCGCTGCCCCGAGAGCTTGCAGAACTCTGGAAACGATGAGAAAAGATATTGTTGGCGCTACACCGCATAACCCTGAACCCAGGCCAAAAACAGCAAACCCAATGGTATAAAATAATTTCCTGCCCAGTCTATCGGATAAACTGCCTAACAAAGTTAAAAGAGATGTCAAAGTCAAAAGATAGGCAATAGAAACCCATTCAATAATGTTCATGCTAACGGAAAAACTTCTGCTTAAAGTGGGCATGGAGACGTTGATGATGCTGGCATCCAAGGCAGCCATAAAGGCACCTATACATACTGCGCCAACAATATACCAATGATAGCCTCTTTTTCTAGACAAGGGTTGATTCTTTGATACATCCTCATTCATTATTTATCACTCCTTAACAGAGTAGAAAACTAGATATAAGAAAAAGATCCGAAGTCCTTTGGGTTTGACTAGCCCTATATTTTAAGGTAAAATCTCCAAGGATTAAGGGTAGATAGAGATTATTTATAAATATTCTTATATAATCTTAATATTAAGCATAATTTAAGTATACGTCAATATCGTTTTGCCATCGTACGTCAAAATATATTGCTAATGTAAACGTAGTCGCAAATATAATAAAGGCAGGCGAGGTGATAAGAAGGGGATACTGGTCAGTGCTGAACCGCATGTTTCTTTATCACTGTATTAATAACAATTAGCAGAATTAGCAAAACTGAAATTGATCCACAAACCAAAACTCCAATACCAGCTCCCCATCTTTGCGCAATGCTCCCGACAAAAAGGTTTCCAATGGGTGTAGTCCCTAAAAATGCAAACGAGTAAACACTCATGACTCTGCCCCGGAATTCGTCGGCGGAATTGAACTGCATTGTTGAGTTTGCAGTCGTCATAAATAGAATGTTAGAAAACCCAATAATCGCTAACATGACGGAAGCCAAGGGTAAAAAGTGGACTAAATATAGCAGCGTAAGAAAGGCGGATACGGAAAAAGCGCTGCCAAATAGCAGTCTTAACCTAGGCTTACCTTTAGCCCAAGAGGCTACCATTAGTGCTCCAATGAGTGAACCTGCACCACTGGAAGACAATAGAAAACCATATCCCCCAACACCTTGTTTAAGTACTTCTCCGGCAAATAGAGGAATAATCACGTTATAGTTCATGACAAAAGTACCAACAGAGAGCGTACATAGGACAGCGCTGCGCAGAAAGACTGAATGTCTGATATACATTAACCCTTCATATATTTCAGTCAGTACTTTCTTGGATACCTTTTTAGCTTCAAAGGGTTTAGTTTTTATCAAGTTGATTGCAATTATGACGGGAATAAAACTGATTCCATTAAGGATAAACAACGGACCCGCTCCATATTTGGCCATTAATACGGCGGCTATGGCCGGCCCAATCATTCTGGCGACATTAAAAATGGATGAGTTTAGCCCAATTGCACTTCTCAAATCTTTTTTTTCTACTAATTCCGGCATGAAGGATTGGCGTGTAGGTTGATCGAGGGTGTTTACCAACCCAAGGAAGATAGCTAAAGTAAAGATATGCCAATAAGTTATCTGTCCGGACAAGACTAGAATGGCAAGAATGAACGCAAGGATCATCATGCATGTTTGTGTGAATAGGAGTATTCGTTTTTTAGGGTAACGGTCAATAATTACTCCGGCAAAAAGTGAAAAACACATGACCGGTCCAAATTGTGCTACTCCGAGCAGCCCCAATAATAATGCGGATTTAGTCAAAGTATATGCCAGCCATTGTTGGCCAGTCGTATCTATCCAAGTGCCTATTAAAGAAATACATTGACCAAGCCAAAAATAACGAAAATTTCGTTGAGTTAATGCAGGGTATGTTTCCTTGAGTTTTGCTAACATTGTTTAACCACCCATTTCATGCAATTACTTTTGTTCAAGCTTGCAGTGCGATAAGAGATAGCGTCGAACCATTAGTTTTTTATCGGGGTAAAGTTCTTTTGCCTTTTCAACTTCTTCATTAAAATTTTTGATAAACGTATTTGATCTAACCGTTGCCGAATAGTTAGATAAAATTCCTCTACTGAGAGAAAGAAACATGCGTTCAATTTCGTTATGCATATGAGGGTTTTAGTTGGATAAATTTAAGAAAAATAAGTTATAAGTTCAATATTGGTAAGCACAATTGCAATCCTAGATACCATTAATACTACTACTATTATATGTAGTAGTATTAATAATGGTATTTTATTTAATCATATATAGTTTGTCAATTTTATAAATAGGGCAGCTCTGTTTGCGCACTGGAACCGTGAGAGTTAGGCATTGATCAACATGATCTTCACTAAAACTCATTGGCAGAAGAGAGAAGGTTATCGAACACAAAAAGTGCTGCTCCAAGGTGTAGCTCCTTTGTGTTCGATATGATGATTCTATATAATAAATTGAGAATGGGCAGGTCCCGAATGGTTATAATTACTTAATTGAAGCTGTATAGCGTCTTTGACTATCGGTGATAATTCAAGCAGCATTTATTTATAATTGAGGTAGGAGTCTATGGGATACAACGTTGCTGATATAATTGAGAAAGCTCTCAAAATTGCAGTTAGAAGAAGAGCTATATATGAAAGTATTGGACAGCACAAGAGTGACATTTTATATGTAAAGATATTTTCAAATGTTTTAATTAAACAAATGGATAAAACTGTTAAATATTACGAATCGCTTTTAAATGAAATAAGGAAAGTAACGTTTGAGGAAATTGATTTTTCAACGTACGATAAAATGTCATCATTAATCAGTAATTTTAATATGAGATTAAATGAAATCAATATTACTAGTGGCCGGGAGTTTTTAGAGTTTTCACTGAGTTTAGAACGGGCTGTATATTCATTGTTAGTAGATATACAAGGTAGGTTTGTGAAAAATACCGATGACGTTCATACACGAACCTATGAAATATTATCTGATATTATTCTAAGTAAGGCCAAGCAAATTGAAATGATTGAAAGAATGTTGTGAGCTTAAGCATAAGAAACTTGGGGTTTTGGTGATAGTGAATTACTTGATATGAATAATTAACAAGGAATGCTCCTTTTATAGTATTGAAGGAGATTAGCTTGATATGTCGAATAAAACGTCTAACTATCAGTAATCTTAATTAACTCACTTAAACCTTTGTAAATGGGGCTTTACAATGAGAGACGAGAACAAAACAAGTCCTATCTATAGAAATAATAGTAAAGTCAAGGAAGCTATTCTTTGTCTGAGAGACATTACAGATCAGACGAGTTATGCAGCTGAACAGAAGAAATTACGAGAGGAATTACAGCTTGAAAAACAAAAAGTAACGGACATTCTTGATAGCATAACAGCGGCGTTTTTTGCTCTTAATGACCAATGGAAAATTATATATGTTAATAAAACTGCCTTGCAATACTTTAATAAATCTGAACAGGAATGCATCGGACAAGATTTTAGATGTCTTAAGCCGGAAATTAAAGGGTCAATCTATGATGAGTACTTCAGAGAAGCTATGACCCAAAAAGCGCCAAGGCATTTTGAGGCTAAAGGTGTCTTGGAGGACAGATGGTTTGAAGTCCATGTTTACCCTTCTGCAGATGGGATTTCTGTTTACTGCAATGACATAACCAATCGTAAACAAATGGAAAACGCACTGCAATATTTGGCTGCCATTGTAGAAAATTCTACTAATGCTATTTATAGCACGGATTTAAAGGGTTTAATTAAGAGCTGGAATCCGAGCGCGCAAAGAATTTTTGGCTATTCTTTTCTTGAAATAGAAGGACAATCGGCATCAATTCTTTATCCTCCAGATATGTTATCTCAATATGATATGTTTTTGAAAAAAATCAATTATGGGGAGTGTATAATTCGACCAGAGATTCCGCACGTCAGAAAAGATGGCTCAATTATTTATGTTTCAATTTCAAAATCGCCGATTAAGAATGAAAAGGGCGAGATTATCGGAATCTCATCAATCGTTGAGGATATTTCACGGCGTATAGAAATGGAAAAAGAGATGCTGCGCCTAAATCGTCTCAGATCAGCCGGTGAACTGGCCTCTAGGATGAACGTTAAGCTCTTAGAACTGGATCGACTAAAAGATGAATTTCTGGCCAATACGTCACATGAACTTCGGACACCACTCCATGGAATTATTAATATTACAAAGGCCGCAATAGAAAGCGGCCAGCTTAATCAAATTCAGCAGCAAAATCTACAAATCGTTGTTGCTTCGGCACAGCATTTACATAATCTCATTAATGATATTTTAGATATGTCAAGCCTTCAACAAAGTGCTATTAAGTTGGCACGAAGACCTGTGGATATACGTACTATGACTGAAACTGTTATATTCGTATTGAAACACCTTCGCGGCAATAAGAAAATAGAATTTATTAATAGCATCCCGAGGGAATTATCTCCGGTTTATGCTGATGTTGAAAGGCTGCGTCAAGTATTATTCAATCTTTTAGGAAATGCCTTGAAGTTTACGACAAAGGGACAAATTGTGGTTGGTGCGGTTAAACGAAATGATAGCCTAGAAATCTGGGTTGAGGACACTGGCTGCGGGGTCCCGGAGGACAAGCTAGAAGAAATCTTTAAGTCCTTTTATCAGGTAAACGCGTCGGAATCGAAGGAGATTTACGGCACTGGGTTAGGTCTATCTATAACTAAGATTTTAATAGAACTACATGAAGGCACTATCTGGGTTAATTCAACAATTGGCAAAGGGAGCCGATTTACTTTTACATTACCAATTTGTTTTGAATCCAACGAAACGATACATCTGGAAAGCAGCAATGATGTCCATAATAAGGCGGCTGCGGAAGATGCTGCAATGAAGCCGGTTTATAGGTCATTAATCTCTGATAACAAAAGGAAGTATTCTATCCTGGCTGCGGATGACGACGTGGCTAGTTTAACCGCTCTTTTTAATATTCTTGACAATGAAGGTTACTACGTCAAAGCTCTCAATAGTGGGGAAGATGTTTTGCAGGAACTTCAAAAATGCCCTGAATATAACCTTGTAATTCTAGATATCATGATGCCCAAATTATCTGGCTATGAAGTCCTTAAACGAATACGAAAACGTTTTCATGCCATAGATATGCCGGTGCTCTTATTGACAGCTAAAGCAAGGCCCGATGATCTGCAGGCTGGTTTTGATGCCGGGGCCAACGATTACCTGACAAAACCTTTTGAAGCCTTGGAACTAAAGGCAAGGGTTAAAACCCTTGTACAGTTAAAAGAGTCGGTCAGTGAACTGGTAGCAAAGGAACTTTCATTTTTACAAGCCCAGATTAAACCGCATTTTCTGTATAATACGCTTAATGTAATTACAGCTCTCTGTAATAAAGCACCTTTGCGTGCTAAAGAGCTTCTTTATGACTTTTCAGATTATTTAAGAGGCAGTTTTGACTTCGAAAACCTTAATGGGATGACACCGTTATCGACGGAGCTATCAACGATACAGGCCTATCTATCGATTGAAATGGAACGTTTTGAAAATAAGTTAAGGGTAGAATATGACATAGATGAAACCCTTGATATCTCGGTTCCCCTGCTGACAATACAACCCTTGGTGGAAAACGCAATTCGACATGGAATACTAAAAAAGGCCAAGGGCGGAACGTTGAAATTAAGTATTAAAAATCGCGACAAGTATGTAATTATCAAAGTTCAGGATGATGGAATCGGAATCCCACCAGATAAACTTGCCGATCTATTGAACAGCAAAATTTCGCAAGTAGGAGTTGGCTTAAAGAATATTCAGCGCAGGCTGATGCTCAGCTATGGAGAAGGGCTTGATATTCAAAGCGAAGAAAATCAGGGTACAATTATCACTATGAAAATCCCTAATTCAACAATAAACTGAGGTGATGTGTTGTGATAAGGACAATTCTAGTTGATGATGAGCCGGTAATACTAGAAGATTTGAAATTGATGATTAAAGACTTTAAAAATATAGAGGTCGTAGGAGCTTACACTGATCCTCAAGAGGTTCTTCAAGAGCTTTCTATTTTAAGGCCTGATTGTGCTTTTTTGGACATTGAGATGAGTGACCTGAACGGTATCGAACTGGCAGCAAAGCTCTCGGAAAAGTACCCCGACATAGAGGTGATGTTCATTACGGCTTATAACCATTATGCAACCCAGGCCTTTGAGGTTAATGCCATTGAATATATATTGAAACCTGTCAGGCCGGAAAGATTAGCTAAAGCCATAACAAAAATTTCTCAGAAAATTAAGTATAGAAAGTCTTTGGCCCACGTATCTCTTAAAATACGAAGTTTTGGAAATTTCGAGGTTTTTGTAGGGCACAAACCGATTCGTTGGACTCGAACGAAACCGAGAGAACTTCTTGCCTATCTGTTGCAAAATGATGGAAAATGGGTGGACAAATATAAAATATGTGATGATTTATGGAGGACACTTAAGCCAGAGAAGGCTTTAGCCAGCCTCCAGACGGCCGTTTGGGCTATCAGAAAGACTTTGAGTCAGTCGGGATGTATGGCGAAAATCAATTACGCTCATGATTCGTATCAGCTGAATTTGCCGGAAACCGAATGGGACTTACAGCAGTTTGATGATGCCTATGATATTTTTCTAAGAACGGGGTTAGCAGAAAGAGGCAAGGAAGCTGAATTATTATATACCGGAGAGTATTTAAACGGTGAAGATTGGCTATGGGCCGATCTGATCAGAGAAAGTTATGCTCAAAAATATAGAAATTTAAAACAAAGATTATACTAAGTTGTGGAACCATTAAAATGATTTAGGCATACTATACCCTTAAAGGGACATACATAATTTTGAACAAAAGCCAAAAAGATGGCGATTATTCGCTATCTTTTTGGCTTTTGTTGAGAATTTGTTGAGCATTTCAATTTATAATAATTACAGAAGAATAATATTACTCACATTTTGGTACGTTGAAAATCTTTAGAAAGGAATGATTTCAATGCAATTGAATTCTAAGATACTCAGGTTTGAGTCTAAAGAGAACAAGTACTATAGTGACAATGTATGTAAGGCTTTAGAAGTTCAAGTTAATCTTCTGAGGTGCAGAAAGATGAACTTTTTTGAATCTATTTTTAAGCATTCTAGAGATATTGTCCTTTTGATTAATTCCAATGGAAACATAATTAAAGCTAATATCGCAGCCGCAAAGGCTTATGGTTATAATCTTCAGGAACTATACAATATGAAGATTTACAGTCTTCGAGCTCCCAAAACCAAGGATTCTGTATATCAACAACTGCAGGAAGCTTTTGATATAGGAATTTCCTTTGAAACGCGGCATGTCAGGAAAAATGGTGAAGAGTTTCCTGTTGAAGTAAGTGCGCATCAGCTAATGTATAACCATGAAAAATTATTATTGAGCATTATCCGAGATGTAACGAAACGTAAAAGGACAGAGCAAGTGTTTGCGGAGACAGAAATTATTAAGATTATCGAAAAAGTTGCCTCCGGACTTGCTCATGAAATTAGGAACTCAATAACCAGCGTCCATGGATTTCTTCAACTTGCAGCTCATCAGAAGATGGAGCAAAACCAGTTTGCTCATCACTGCAATCTAATGCTTGAAGAGCTTGATTATGCTGAACTTGTGATTACCGGACTGATTTTAGTTGCCGGTGATAAGTTTTTGGATTTGCAAGTTCGTAATCTGAATCAACTTATAGAATCAATGTTCCCATTACTTCAAACACAAGCGAAATTACAGGGGAAAACTATTGAACTTTCCCTTGAAGATACTCAAGCCATCTATTTGGACGCTAAAGAAATTAAATTACTGGTTACTCAATTAACCAATAATGCGCTCGAATCCATGTCATCTGGCGGTAAAGTAATAATTCGCACTCAGATGATTGATGATAGCCCTGTTTTATCTATTCGCGATAACGGCAAAGGAATACCTCACGAAATTCGAGACAAACTGGGCACTTCATTTTTTACAACAAAAGATATAGGGGTTGGCTTGGGTTTAGCGATATGTAATCGAATTGTTATCCGTCATGAGGCAATTATGAATATTGAAAGCAATGGTTTAGGGACAACGGTCAATGTAACGTTCCAAAGTAAATCAAAATAATGGGACATGTTTTTTACAAGTAGACGAGAGTTTCGCCATCAAAAAGATTAGGGAGGTGTAATGTATGGGCAAGTTGTTCTTGTCTGAAAGATTAACAGAAATTAAAGTATCTAAATTTAAAGAGCTCTTTGATATTGGCGAAATACAAAAACTACAAAATTCATTTTCTGCGGCTACAGGTGTGGCTTCTATCATAACTGAGCCCGATGGAACTCCTATCACTGAACCAAGTGGTTTTTGTGATTTATGCAATGAAATAAGGAGCACCGAAAAGGGTTTCACAAGTTGCAAAAAATCAGATTCCATCCTTGGTGTTCCTAAAGAAGATGGACCTAACATTCGAAAGTGTTTAAGTGCCGGTCTTTTGCATGGCGAAGCATGTATCATTGTTAATGGAATACATATCGCCAACTGGTTGATTGGACAAGTTCTTGATGAAGATTCTAAAATTGTGGATTTGCTGGAATTTGCAGATGAAATCGGTATGAATCAGGCTATTTATTGCCGAAAATTAGCTAAGGTCAAACGCATGCCCAAACAACAATTTGAAGCTATATGTAATTATCTATATTTAAATGCACTGCTGCTCTCAAAGTATGCAGTACAAAATATTTCTTTAGTACAGCAAATCAAGAGTCGGATTAAAAGTGAAGAAAAAATTAAAAAACTTAATACTGAACTTGAAGAAGGAATAAGGAAAAGAACATCTGAATTAGTCATGACAAACGGAATGCTCGAAGAGTTTAATGCAGAGTTAGAAGAGATCAATGCCATGCTTGAAGAGGAAATTGGCAAACGGCAAAAGGCTGAAGATGAAATTAACACATTGAATAAGGAATTAGAGACTAAAGTAGCAGAACGTACCAATCAACTTCAAGAATTGAACGCCATATTGGAAGAAGAAATCGCTGAGAAGATACTTGCCGAAAATGAACTGAAAAAATATCAAATTCTTGTGGAAAAAGCCAACGATGTCATGATGTTTCTTGATAGGGAAGGAAATATTCTGGAAGTTAATTACGCTGCAACAAGAGTATATGGGTATACATTTGAAGAATTTTCCTCCTTAAATGTTTCGGATTTGAGGCATTTTCATAATACTTCAGTGATTATTGCCCAAATGGAAGCCGCTGATAAAGAGGGTATTATTTTTGAAACGATTCATTATCGAAAGGATGGTTCGCCGATTGATGTTGAGGTAAGCTCACAAGGAGCTAATTTGGCCAATAAAAGAGTTCTTCTCAGTGTCATAAGAGATATCTCTGACCGAAAGAAACGAGATGATGAAAATCGATATTTAAGTTATCATGATGCCTTGACAGGTCTTTATAACAGGCGGTTTTACGAAGAGGAAATTAAACGCTTAGATACCAAAAGAAACCTTCCGATCTCTATCATCATGGGAGATGTCAATGATCTGAAGCTCATAAATGATGCCTTTGGTCATAATAAAGGGGATGAGCTTTTACGAAAGGCTGCGGCAGCAATACAAAGTGCCTGCAGAACGGATGATATAATTGCCCGATGGGGAGGCGATGAATTTATCATTCTTTTGCCTAAGACTAATAAAGAAGAAGCAGAAAACGTTGTCCGAAGAATAAAGCATCGATGTTTATCCCTAAGTGTTAATTCCATACAAGTTAGCATTTCATTTGGGTGGGAAACGAAGACAAGTACAGATGAAGATCTGCTCAAAGTTCTAAAATGTGCTGAGGATTTCATGTATAAAGTTAAAATCATTGAAAACGAAGGTACAACAAATAATTTAATCAAAACGATTATTAACACCTTGCATGAAAAAAACCCAAGGGAAGAACAGCACTCTAAAAGAGTGAGTGAATTATGCCAGCTAATAGGCAGAGCAATGGGGTTGTCCGAAATTGATATTAGCAGACTTAGAGTTGCCGGTCTGCTTCATGACATAGGAAAAATTGCCATCGAAGAAGGGATTCTTAACAAACCAGAAAAACTTACTGAAGGTGAGTGGGAACAAGTAAAAAGCCACCCGGATATTGGCTATAGGATCATGAATACATCCCACGAAATGTTAGAATTAGCGGGGTATATACTAGCTCATCATGAACGTTGGGATGGAAATGGTTATCCAAAAGGATTAAAAGGAGAATCTATTCCAAAGATTTCAAGAATTATTGCTCTTGCTGACAGCTATGATGCCATGATAAGTATGCGCCCCTACAAAAATGCTCTTACGAAGGAACAAGCCATCTATGAAATCCAAAGAAGTTCAGGGACTCAATTTAATCCGGGAATTGCTTCAATTTTCATCGAAAGACTACTCGTTGATCCGGCAATAAATTATTAAGCATCAAGGCATGATGGGAGCGGCTGTTTTCAATCAAACCGATGAGTACACTTAAAATTTAGGGATCAGCAAAAAATACAATCCCCATGGTAAAGATATATATAAAGAATAGGACTTCAAGGGTTACTAGAATTCTTGAGGCATCACTTATCGGTGAGAAGTCTCCCATGCTTGCAGTAGCAAAGGTTGTAACACTAAAATAGACAAATGTAAATAATTCGGAGACGATGTCATTTCCGAAACGTTTTCCTGAAAAACTTCCCGGAACCATGTGATATTCAAGATCATAAGCAGCAGCAAAATAAATCAATAGAAGAGAAATGGCTGAGGCCACAGGAATAAATGTCGTAAGCATATGCCCATCGGTAGATGTTAACACCCTAAACACATAGTACGAGACACCCGCAGTTGCGATTATCGAATATATGACGACCACGGCTGAGCCGACCGGAGTATCTTGAGGTTCTGGAAATCCTTCAAAATCCTCGTCGTCTCGCTCATTATTCCATTGCTTATGGTTTGCCATAAGCAACAATAGGATCGTTGCTCCAGCCCCAATAGTCGCAGGCAGTAAAGGCCAAATATCAGCAACTGCAATATCTCGTTCCGAAGGTCCGACAGACTCATGCTCAGGTTTTGGGAAAGTCTCTGAAGAATTGATAGCGCCCTTCCCCCACTCGACAAACGGTGAATTCGCAGGGCAAGTGTGTGGCGGATACCAAATATGCGGAGGGCATTGCCCCTTTAATTCATCCCGCTGAACCATTCCATCTCCTCCTTATGCCACCATATTATTCCATAGAAGTTAATTCTGTGTTTTTTAAACCCAAAATACAACCGCCATTTTAAAGGCCCAAACTAGAAATCCCCCGCCTAAAACAGCGGGGGAAGTCTGATATTAGCAAACGAATAAATAATTCTTTCGGAACACTGGAAGGAATTGATCTAAAAAATTACTCCTAAAGCGATAAGAATTAATACAGCGATGAAAATAATACTTACACCAACGCATCCAGTAACAGGAAAACAGACTGGCCGACAGGTTGTGATAGGACCGATGTGGGGAGGAGCCCCTACTGGTGAAATGTTAGGATAATGACCAAGATATCCGTACATCATTACACTCTCCTTTAAATTAAAATACTATTCCCATAGCGATAAGCAGAAGAATAATAACAACAACTATACCAATACCGGGAAGAAAATTAGGGGTACAAACACCGTCAACACCATATGCCATTTTAAAATCCTCCCTTAATAAAAAATAGTTAGGAAGAAACAAACTTTTAAAGTAAAATTATTAATTAACATTAGTTAATTACTACCACCAAGGACCAAAGAACGGCCAACCGAAACCAATCCCCCACCAGCGAGGACCCCACCACATAATACCCCCTCCTTATATTTGAAATAGATTATTAACCTAGTACACTTTATGAAAACATAGGAGGTTTAGTTCCATATTATGTATATATAGTAAGGATATTGTAAATATGGGAAAATAGGGAACGAATGCAAATAGAGAGTGGCCCTTGCAAAATTTCTGCAACATAATTTGCTCATTAGTAGTAAAGAATGGTTGGAGGTCTAAAAATGGCTAAAACAGATGAATTTTTCATGAAGATAGCAATTGAATTGGCTATTTCAGCGGTAGAACATGGCAATGAACCTTTTGGGGCGGTTCTTGTGAAAGATAATGAAATAGTTTATACCAATGAAAATCAGATATATACTGCAACTGACCCGACATTTCACGCCGAAGCCGGATTAATTCGGAAGTTCTGTTATGAGACACATATTGTTGATTTACGAGAATATACGCTATATTCAAGTTGTGAGCCATGTTTCATGTGTTGTGGAGCAATGGTTTGGACCAAGCTTGGCAGACTGGTTTATGGAGCCAGTGATATTGACTTATGTAACATATTGGGTGAAAACGGCAGTCAGTGCTGTCAAATTGTATTTAATAACTCACCATTTAAACCAGAGGTGACAGCAGGAATATTGCGGGATGAAAGTCTTCAAGTATTGGCAAGCTATTTTTCTCACAATATAAAAGGTTAAATTCTAACTCTGTAGGGATAAGCAGCAAATATAATTTTAAGATACTCTAGGATTAAGGGTGAACTTTTTTGAAACGCGCGACTACTCAAAGTGCAAAATCCAAACAGACGTAAACGGAAATATCAGATAATCGTCAACGACCGAAATTTCTCTAACTAAAATGGAGCAGCCTCTCGTTGTACCCATGAGTACTGTTCCCCAAAGGTCAGGAAATGATGAGTTGATATTTTTTCACAAATCGAGGGCACTTTACCCAAATGGGTAGAACCTAACTCCTTATTCTGGCGAGTAAATTATTTGTAACATACGTATAAATGGAAACGTTTTCTTGGTAAGATAACTGCAGCGAAATAAAATTTATAATTAATTCAGCACATAAAAGTTTAGAATTTTCGTACAGGATTATTTTTATGGTTTATGTGGAGTGAAATACTGCATGAGTATTAATCATTTATGGATCATTGTCAGTGCATGTTTTGTATTCTTTATGCAAGCGGGTTTTGTTTGTTATGAAGTTGGTTTCATTCAATCCAAAAATGTCATTAGTGTTGCCATTGAAAATATCATTACATTTGTCATTACAACTTTAGTTTATTGTTTTATAGGATTTGCACTTATGTTCGGAAAGAGTCATTGGGGGCTTTTTGGCGGCAATTTCTGGTTTCTTAATAACCTATCTCAAGCACACAATTCCCTGGGCTTTGTTTTTGTATTTTTTGAATTAATGTTTGCCGGAACAGCAGTAACAATTGTATCTGGGAGTATGACGGAGAGAACCAGACTTTTGCCCTTATTAATTGCTGACGTTTTTCTGGCAGGATTTATCTATCCTTTATATGGGCACTGGGTGTGGGCAGATATGTTTACCAATCAGTCGGCCTGGCTAAAACAGTTGGGATTTATGGATTTTGCAGGAGCCACAGTCGTCCATTGCACTGCGGGCTGGGTCTCTTTAGCAGGAATTATCATTGTGGGGCCGCGTAAGGATAAGTGGGACGATCATGGGAGAATTAAGAAATTAGGGAGATCGAATATACCGTTTGCTGTATTGGGAACATTTATTTTATGGTTTAGTTGGTTCGGGTTTAATGGAGGAAGCCTTTTGGAATTCAATGATCGTGTTGGGCTAATCCTCTTAAATACAAATTTTTCAGCAGCAGCAGGGGTTGTTGGTGCTGTACTGACAACCAGTGTCTTTATTAAAAATCATAGTTATATGGAAGCTGTTTTTTCAGGCGCCTTGGGTGGATTAGTGGCAATAACGGCTGGGTCTAATTATCTTTATCCTTTTCAAGCGGTTATGGTAGGGTTTATCGCAGGGGTGGTCGTTGTTTTAGCTAGCTTATTGCTAGAAAAACTAGGATTAGATGATGCTGTGGGTGCAGTACCTATACACGGTTTTGGAGGTGCTGCAGGGACCATATTATTAGCTTTATTTACTCCCGTAGAATTTCTTGGAGGCCAAACACGTATAGTTAAGATTCTAGTTCAGTTATCGGGGGTAATACTTAATTTTGTCTGGGCCTTTGGTTTGGGTCTGTTAATGTTTTATACAATCAAAAAAACACTCGGCTTACGGGTAACCGAAGAAGAAGAGGACAAAGGGTTAAACATTGTTGAATTTGCTGATATTTATTCATGGCAAGACTATTTGAAAATGACACATTATGAAAATTTAACACAAGATCTCAATCTGAAAATTCATGCTCAAAATCAATTATTGCAGAAACAGGCTAAACTTTTGGTAGAAACGCAGGAGCATGAACGGCTTAAATTGGCAAGAGATATCCATGATGGCGTTGGACAATCCTTGGCGGCTTTAAAATTACAATTGGGTATGATTGCAAATAAGGTTAAAACAGAGTACAAAGATAATAAATTGGGCAATCAAGTTGAAGGAACTGTTAACCTTGCAACCCAAACTATAGAGGATATTAGGGCTGTGCTATTTAATTTGAAACCAGCCTTTTTACGGGAAAAGGGTCTTAGTACTGCAATTGAAGTTTTAATAAAGAACTTTGAAAAGACTACAGGCATCAAATCGGAATTTAATTTATTAACGGAAATGCCTGCTTGGGAGGATGCTGCGGTCTTGAATATATATCGAGTAATTCAGGAATGTTTGACAAATATCTTAAAACATGCTCGGGCAACAATGGTAAACGTTAATTTTGTAAGGCTTAAAAGGAATTTGTATTTGTTTCAGGTCAGCGATAATGGAGTAGGTTTTGAGGCCGATGGAGTACATACGGGATTGGGGTTGAATTCGATTCAGGAAAGATTGCAAATGCTGGGCGGGAGACTTCAGATTATAACGGCAGAAGGCCAAGGAACTTCATTGATGATGGAGGTGCCTTTTGAAGATTAAAGTATTTTTAGCAGATGATCATAAAATACTCCGAGAATCATTACTTATTTTACTCCAACAAGAAAATGATATAGAAATAATTGGTGAGGCCCCTGATGGGCAGATGGCATTGCAGGAAATTCTGCGCTTAAAACCGGATATCGCTATACTAGATATTTCTCTTCCCCGGCTTAATGGTTTGGAAGTGGCAGAACGAATTAAAAGAGATTGCCCAGAAATAAAAGTAATAATCTTAACAATGCATAAGAATGAAGAATTTGTGGCCCGGGCCTATCAGTCGCAGGTTAGTGGCTATGTATTAAAGGATAATGCACTCGAAGAATTATTAAAGGCAATTAGAATAGTACAATTAGGTGGAATATATCTTTCAACAGATATTACTTCCACGGTCGTAGCCGGCTTTGTGAAGAATTTTAATCTTAAGAAGGGAGAGCCCGATGAACTTATTTCTTCAAGAGAAAGAGAAATAATCCAGCTTCTTGCTGAAGGAAATAGTAACAAACAAATAGCCAACATGCTGAATTTGAGTTTAAAAACCGTGGAAACTCATAGGTCTAATATCATGCATAAAATGGAATTTAAAAGCCTAGCCGATTTAGTTTTATATGCAGTTCGAAATCATATCATCGAGGTATAATTAATAGGGCGAAAATTAAATACAGTGAAAATTGCCGTATAATACAGTAAATCCCGTATTAATTAATCCTTCGTTTTAGTTTAAGATTTATTTGACTTTAAAAATTAATAAATGGGAGGATTATGATGATTAATACAGGAGATACGGCGTTTGTTTTAATAAGTGCCGCTTTGGTCTGTCTTATGACCCCGGGTTTAGCATTTTTTTACGGTGGCCTGGTAAGAAAGAAGAACGTATTGACAATCATGATTCAGAACTTTGTTTCAATGGGAATCGTGACGGCCATTTGGGTCCTGGGAGGATTTAGTCTAGCCTTTGGTAAAGATTTTCATGGTATTATAGGAAGTTTACAATATTTTGGTTTAAGCGGAGTGGGCATGACCCCAAATCCGGCTTATGGGCCAACCATACCTTTCCTAGTATTTTTCTTTTATCAAGAGATGTTTGCCGTAATTACGCCTGCTTTGATTACCGGGGCCTTTGCCGATAGGATAAGTTTTAAAAGTTATCTTAAGTTTTTAGTATTATGGAGTATTTTTGTCTATATACCTGTGGCTCATTGGGTCTGGGGTGGAGGCTTTCTGGCCCAAATGGGGCTTGTTGATTTTGCAGGCGGTATTGTTGTTCATGTTACTGCCGGAATTGCCGCTTTGGCCTCAGTGTTTTTCGTTGGAAAACGAGTTTTGCAACCAGGAGAGAGCACTGCGCCGCATAACATTGCCTTTGTTGCTTTGGGGACAGGACTCTTATGGTTTGGCTGGTTTGGATTTAATGGCGGCAGTGCGTTAGCTGCTAATGGTGTTGCGGCAACCGCTTGCGTCAATACCGATATTGCAGGTTCCCTGGCCATGATTGCCTGGCTTATTATATCTTGGATTCATGAGAAAAAACCGACCATGTTAGGTGTTCTTACTGGTGCAGTTGCTGGCTTAGCAACTATTACGCCTGCTGCAGGCTATGTCCGGCCTTGGGGAGCTGCTATCATCGGTTTACTGGCTGGGGTTGTTTGTTATGCAGCGGTTCAATTACGCATAAAACTCGATTGGGATGATGCTCTTGACGTTTGGGGAGTGCATGGAGTCGGAGGTATTCTAGGATCAATTTTGGTGGGTGTATTTGCAATATCGAGCGTTAATCATACGAGCGGTCTGGTTCAAGGAAATCTGCATCAATTTTTAATTCAAATACTAGGGGTTGCTTTCACGGCTCTTTATGCTTTTGGTGTAACGTATCTTATCTTAAAAATTATAAATGTTTTTGAATCTGTGCGTGTGCCTAAGGAAGTGGAAATAAAGGGACTGGATGCAATTCTGCACGGTGAAACAGCCTATTTGTAATTTTAAAAATGGAATATAGGTCAATCAGCCAGAGATTAAGGCTCTTGCTGATTGACTTTTTTTGTACTATCAGAAAGGATGCGCTGGTCTACTTTCCTGGTGGTCTAGTTATTACGATAGTTGAAGGGATCTCTATAGGGAAAGAAAAACATCGGTTGAGAATAAATTGTCATCGCACAATTAAACATGGTAATATAAATTGTTGAAAATAATTCTGGAGATGACAAAATGAATAACGTGAGGAGCAATGGACACGGTCGTGGAATAGTGGCAATTCTTATATCCGCCTTAGGTTTTGCCTTCTATCCCATCTTTGGGAAATTTGTTTTTGCGGGCGGAGCAAGTTTGGCAACGGTTTTGTTTATACGTTTTCTGATTGCCGCCGCGGTTTTTTGGGGTCTAATTATCGTGAGAAAAAGTACTATCCATTTAGCCAAACGAGACTTTTTGCGACTTTGGTTGCTTGGCGGAATAATTTATGCAGGGCAAGCCGGGTTATATATTTCAGCTGTAAAATTTATTCCGGCATCCATGGCTTCTCTTATTTTTTATGTATACCCGATTCTAGTTACAATCTTAGCTTTGGCAACTAAACAAGAAAGACTTTCTGTTATAAAAGTCGGCGGTTTGTTGTTTTCCATTATAGGATTAATCTTTGTTTTAGGATTAAACTTTGGAGGATTGAATGTTCTTGGTATATTATGCGCTTTGGGTGCTTCAGCAATTTATTCAGTCTATATTTTAACGAGCAATCGCGTCATAAATTCTGTTAGCCCGTTGCTTAGTTCTGCAGTGATTTCAAGTGCAGCCTGTGTAACCTATGGGTTAACCGGTGTGATTCAGGGATTCACTTGGAATATCTCAGTTTTAACCTGGCTGGATATTTTGGGGATTGCAATTTTATCTACCATCATAGCTATCTTAACTTTTTTTGGGGGGCTTCGGAGAGTTGGACCAACGACAGCCTCTATTGTCAGTACTTTGGAGCCGGTGTTAACAGTAGGTTTAGCTTATATTCTCTTAGGTGAGTATTTAAATACTACTCAAGGTATCGGTGCCGCCTGTGTCTTATTAGGAGCTATTTTGGCAGCTTGGCCACATAATAAAAAATTAAATATTGGCATAAGGGAAACAGAATCCTTGTGAATTCATCAAAAGGCTTTCCACTCACACCTAAAACTAATCCAGTTAAGTATGAGAACTTGCCTAAATTGTGGGAGAAGTTTCCTTGAATTATCACCGCTTGCCAATGCAATAGTGTTCGCCATCACCTCGGATGCAAGTACTCTTTGATGTATTTGCAGCATTTGAATTAGTACAAAAGCATTAAAATCAACTACATGTGCACATAATACCTAGAGCATTTGTTAAATACTTGCCGGAATTATAACTGGGCGGTGGAGATGTGTATTGGTTAATTTTACTGCTATTTGTTCAAATAGTTCTTTTTGGATCCGTTATTCTACTTGAAAATAAAGATCCGGGGAAAACGGTAACTTGGCTGTTTATTCTCAGCCTTCTGCCTGTCCTTGGTTTTCTTCTTTACGTCTTGTTTGCTCAAAGGCAACGCAATCAATTGTTTAAGAAAAAAACTCTTATTTCCAAAAGACTGCCTTATAATAGCGATCAACAAGAAACCCTTTTAGAGCAGGAATGTCCGATGTTATATCAGGAACGTTCTATTGACCCTAAAATATTAAAACTCCTTTATAACAGTGGTTATGCTCCTCCAAGTGTCCATAATCGTGTTGTTGTACTTGTCAATGGCGGAGAGAAATTTAAGGCTTTACTTCAAGCATTAGAAAATGCCTCTCATCATATCCATCTGAGTTACTATATCTTTAAGGATGATGAAATTGGTGCCGATATTTTAAAGATTTTATCACGTAAATCCTCGGAGGGAGTGGAGGTTCGAGTCCTATTGGATGGAGTCGGAAGCCTCTCGATTGCGGGAAATTTTATGGGCACTATGCGAAAGATGGGAATACAAGCCCATTGGTATTTTCCTGTACGTTTTCCTTTTTTAACTCCCAGGCTCAATTTGCGTTACCACCGCAAAATCGTGATTGTGGATGGATCTGTAGGTTTTATGGGAGGATTAAACATAGGAGATGAATACCTTTCCCGCAACCCGAAGCTGGGATTTTGGAGAGATACCCATATAAAACTTTTAGGTGAATCCGTACATACTCTGCAAACAATTTTTTTAAATGATTGGTATTCAGTATCAGAGCAAGAGATAAAGGGGGAAATTTACTTCCCAAAAGTTGATATTCCCGACATTCTTCCGATTCAGATTGGTGTCGGTGGCCCAGATACTACCCGCTCATCTATTTTGCAGGGATTTTTCGTCGCACTGACAATGGCTAAAAAGAATATAAAAATCGAAACGCCCTATTTTATCCCCGATGAAAGTTTAATGATGGCGCTCAAAACTGCCGCTCTTTCAGGAATCGATGTTCAGATAATCATTCAGGGAGTCCCTGAGCATAAAGTGACTTACTGGGCTATGAACTCCTATCTGGAAGAACTGCTTAAGGCGGGCGTTCAAATCTATCAATATATGAAAGGGATTCTCCATGCCAAAATCTTGCTCATTGATGATAATTTGGCATCTGTAGGGTCGGCCAATATGGACGTGCGAAGTTTTGTCCTTGATTTTGAGATTTCTGCTTTTATTTATGACAGTAATATAACGATGATACTGAAAGAAAACTTCGAACAGGACTTAAAGGAATCTCGGAGTATTAATCTTGAAACATTTCAAACCCGTCCTTATTATGAACGTCTTAAAGAGTCTTTAGCTCGACTATTTTCCCCCTTGTTATAGAATCCTGGCTTTTTCACCGAATACGAATGCATTAACTTTACCTCGGCTATAAATATCTGTATAATATTATCAACCTCAAACCTCCCCGTAACTCTTTTGGAGACTGGGGAGGTTTGATTTATAAAGTAAGTACATCCAGAGAGACGTTGCATACTTGGAGGGTAAGGTATGAAAATAACGAAACGTACTAAATCAATTGCGGGTATACTGGCAATTGCTGCGGGAGCAATTATTGCAGCCTATGGAGTTCAAGCCTTTGTCGTCCCTTCCGGACTTGGAGGAGGCGGGGTAGGGGGTATTGCGCTTTTGCTATATTATACCTTTAAACTGCCTATTGGTTTGATGACCTTCCTATTAAACATTCCCTTATTCATATTAGGCTGGCGCGAAATTAATAAAGATTTTATTTTCAAAACGATTTTGGGCCTGGTTATCTTTTCTATTTTTTTAGATTTATTTAAAGGTATACAGCCTGTTCCTATTAACGATATCTTCTTAGGAGCACTTTATGGCGGAGTGTTTTCAGGTATTTCCTCAAGTATCGTTTTTCGCTTTGGCGGAAGTCTTGGGGGAACCGATATTGTTTCCAAGGTTATCCAGCGTAGATTCGGTGTGCCCATAGGAACTTCAGCCTTAGCAATTAACAGCGTGATCATTCTCGTTTCATGGGCCATATTGGGCTCTAATAGGGCTCTTTATACCTTAGTCAACCTCTTCGTCTACGGACGAGTCCTTGATCTGATTCAAAGCGGCGTTCCTTCAAAATCCATAACCATTATTTCAGATCAATCGGAAGCCTTAGTTGGTCGAATCATGGCAGACTTAGGCAGAGGAGCTACCTTTCTAAGTGGTCGGGGGGCTTACTCCAACGAGCCTAAAAATGTTGTTATCTGTGTGGTAAGTTTACCTGAGATTGGCCGCTTAAAACAAGCAGTACGTGAGGTAGACCCGGACGCCTTTATGATTGTGACTAACGCAGGAGAAGTCCTTGGCAGAGGGTTTAAAAATGAATAATTTTAGAGTTAATAAATTTGTTGCAGGATTTGGTCTGAAGCAAAGAGAATTATAATCTTTGGTAGTAGAAGGATATCTTGACTATCAGTTATAGAACAGAGGGGTCGAACTGATGACGGGCAAGAACAAGAATCACTGGAGAATTCAAACGTTATGGGCTTCCGGCTCTCCGCATAATTTGATTTGGACTTTTAGCATGATTTGCTTAATGTTTTGTCTGGCGAGTATTATTATTATCCTAGGTGATAAAAGCATCTTTTTAATTTCGCTTTTTTTCCTGATTACGGCTTTAGTGGCACTCTATTCTCCTTGGGAATATATGCTAATACAAGTTCTATTTGCCTCCGGCTTAACATTTCTCATTTTTTATGAAAATTCACTACGCCTCACCCTTCTTCAATGGTTTCTCTATACGTTTGTTTATCTTTTAATTGGGATTGCAGTGAACAGGGAAATTTATTCCATCCGTCAATTTCAGCGCCATGAAACAGAAATGTCGGCGTTATCGAACATCTCTGCTTCGCTGACGAAAACGCTGGATTTATGTGAATTAACGAATCAAGTCGTAGACGAGATATTTTCATTATTTCAAGCCGATGGCTGCACTATTTTCCTAATGGAAGAAGAAAAAAAATCGTTACGAGTCATTAGCGCACGTGAAAGTCGAAACGATCCTGTAATTCTAACCAGCATTTTGCATAGCCAACCTCGAGTAGGTTTTGGCATGGTAGGCTGGGTAGCGGCTACCGGGGAATCCATTCTTTCCGGCGATGCCGAACACGATCCTAGGGCTATCCACATTCCTGGTACTCCCTATGATGATGAATCGGTGATGGGAATTCCGCTTCAACTGGAAGGGGAAACCTTTGGGGTTCTCTGGATTTATACCCTTAGTTTAAATGCCTTTAACAAAGAGGATCTGCAATTAGCCCAGATATTTGCCAACCAGGTGAGTGTGGCATTGGCAAACGCCCGCTTATACGAACATGTACGCTGCCTATCAGAAACGGACAGCCTAACCGGCCTTTTAAATTCTCGTTCGCTTTCGGATTTAACAGAGCGGGCCATAAGCCATGCAAAAGCTACCCAGGGGAATGTTTCGCTTCTTTTTATTGATTGCGATAACTTTAAGGGAATTAACGATCAGTTTGGTCATCCCGTGGGGGATCAATTCTTGCGTTTTTTTGCAACACTCTTGCTTGAAGGGGTAAGAGAAGGGGATGCTGTAGTACGCTACGCGGGAGATGAATTTGTTATTCTCTTGCCTAATACCAATCTAGATGCTGCGATCAGCATCGCAGAACGCTTAATTGAGAATACACGTGCCAAAAGTATGGAGAATAATCCTTTGCTTCATACCACGATTTCAGTGGGACTTGCTTCTTATCCGCAACACGCCTTAGTGGCTGAAGACCTCATTAAACATGCTGATGATGCCCTTTACGTTTCAAAGCGTAACGGCAAAAATCAGTTAACCGTCTACAATTCAGACACTAAAACTAAAACTATGTCTCAGCAAAACTCCTGATTATTTCAACTCATTATCGAGCGCTTTTAATTCACTTAGAGTAACAATTCGATAGCCTTCGCTTTTAAGGGAATCAATAACAGTTGCTAAGGCCTTAACTGTTTGAGTGCGACGGTATCCGCCGTCGTGCATGAGAATAATCGCTCCTGGGAAAACATGATCCATAACATTTTTAACAATTTGATTTACTCCAGGATCGCGCCAATCTTTACTATCAACACTCCAAAGAACCACTACCTGTCCGTTCTTCTTGATGCTGTCCAGTTGTTCTTTTGTTATACAGCCTCCCGGTGGTCGATAGAAATAAGTGTGAGTTCCGCATGCTGCATAAACTGCAGCGTCTGTTTGACCTATTTCTCGCAAAAGCTGCCTTTGCTTATAATCATGATCGTAGCTGTGATTTCCGATTTCATGGCCTTCACTTACTAAGCGTTTTACTAAATCAGGATATTCCTTAACAGCCTGACCCAAAACAAAAAACGTTGCCCGTACTTTTTTTTCTTTGAGAATTTCCATGATTTTCGGTGTGTCAATAGGATTAGGCCCATCATCGAAGGTTAGCGCTACAACTTTTTCTTGTGTATGAGCCATATAATAGGTACCCGGTGCACGTACTATGGAGGGAGCCGTTAATGAATGGGCAGAGCTAAAGGCAATGATTCCGAAAATGATCATAAAAAAACAGGAAATGATTATTTTCCGTCGAGTTAGTACACAAAAAATCATCTACTACACCCCCCAATTACTTTATTATCCTATTTCAAATATCTCAGGGCATGCCTGGAATTTTAATGAAGGCAGCAGACCAACGGTTAACCGGTGGTCTGCTGCCTGAAAACAATTTTATGGCATTCTAATGTGTCCTTTATACGTGCTATAATCAAAGTGAGTTTTTTTAGTCAGCTTCTGGGCCTGCGAAAATTACTAAAGCAACTATTTCGATTTTGCGAAGAATTTGAGTGAATCATGTCGTTGGCTAGTTACAAGATATACAAATCATAACCTCTATATTATTAAGACGTCCTGAAGAAAGAGATATTAGAGGGTGTTGGCGGGATTGACACATAAACTGTGTCCTGAGAAAGGAGAATTGAGTTGAGTCTCCGATTGATTATTGGCCGGGCAGGCAGCGGTAAAAGCTCACTCTGTCTGGAGGAAATACGCAGTGAACTTCGGGAGCAGTCGTGGGGGGACCCCATAATCTTTCTTGTTCCCGAACAGGCAAGCTATCAGATGGAAGTGGCTCTGGCCAATTCGCCTGAATTGGCAGGAAGTTTGCGAGCACAAGTTTTGAGCTTCCGCAGGATGGGCTGGCGGGTTTTTGCCGAAACCGGGGGCGGAAATAAGATAATGATCGGAGCTACGGGCAAACGAATGCTTCTGCGGCGGATTCTCCTCAAACATCGTCTGGAGCTGAAGGCCTTTGCCCGTTCGGCAACTCGCCCCGGAATGGCCGATCTTCTTGCCAAAACTATTGGGGAATTTAAAACCTATCGCATCGCTCCTCATGACTTACGTGACGTTAAAAACCCCCATGAACTATTGGAGAATAAACTTTTTGACTTAGCCCTGATTTATGAGGAATTTCAAGTATCCCTCGGACAAGCCGTAAGGGATCCCGACGATGAGCTTTCCCTTTTGGCAGCAAAGATACCGCAAGCCCCGCTTATTCAGGCAGCTAAAGTTTGGATTGATGGTTTCATTGGTTTTACGCCTCAGGAACTGGAGGTTTTAAAACAACTTATAACAACTGCCGCCAATGTTGTGGTAACAATTCCTCTTGACCCTGACCTTTTGAGTGAAGTGCGAGATACCGAAGGAACTTTAAAAATAGGGGAAGAGTTTTTTACAGGTCCATGGCAAACCTATCAAGCTCTGCAGCGATTGGCTATTGAAACGGGAGTTCAAGTTCAACCTCCGTCAATTCTGGCGGCCACAAAACGCTTTCAGCATCCTTGGCTTTACCATTTAGAAAAGTATTATTTTTCTTATCCAACAACCCCTTTTTCTGAAACTTATACTTCGAATCTACCTACAGAGTCTCCCACGTTTAATGAGTCTACCCTTATACCAGGTCCTGGAATTGAGATAATATCCGCCGTCAACCGGCGGGCGGAAATCGAGGGAATTGCCCGAGAATTACGTAACTATGCCCGGGATGAAGGATTATGTTGGAAGGACATGTCTGTCATGACACGTGATCTTTCGGGGTATCAGGATTTAATATCTCAAGTGTTTACTTCCTACGAAATTCCTTTTTATATTGATCATAAACACACCATACTTCACCATCCTTTCATAGAATTGGTGCTCTCAATTCTGGAAGTAGTTTCAGGTAATTGGGCTTATGAACCTCTTTTTCGCTGCTTAAAGACCGATTTTTTCCCGTTGCAAAGGGATGATATTGATCGTTTGGAAAACTATAGTCTTGAACATGGCATCAATGGCGGAAGCTGGAGCAGTAAGGCGCCCTGGCGCTACCATCGACAATGGTCACTTGGTCAAAATGAGGAACAGCGTGATCGTGAGTTAAAAATCGAAGCTCAGTTAAATAGCTCTAGGTTAATTATTTACCAACATATTTTTCCTCTTTATGAAGCGCTGACGAATAGGGATAATAAGGAAGCTATAACGGTTCGCGAGATTACGGAAACCCTGTTTTCTTTTTTAGAGAAACTCGAAGTGCCCGCAACCTTGAAACGCTGGGCTGATCATTCTCAAACTGAAGGGAAGCTGAGCGAAGCCAGACTGCACGATCAGCTTTGGGCCGCAGTGATCCAGGTATTCGATGAAATCGTTACCGGCTTAGGTGACGAAATTTTAGAACTTGAGGATTATAATTTAATTCTTGCTTCCGGAATTGAGGCGCTGGAAATCGGGCAAATTCCACCCGGAATTGATCAGGTCCTCGTGGGATCTTTAGATCGCTCACGAAATCCTGAAGTGCGTATTCAATTTATTCTCGGTGCTAATGAAGGAATTCTGCCGGCAAGACCAGGTTTTGAAGGCGTTTTTGATGCTGAAGAACGGGAGGAATTGGAGAAAGAAGGTGTTTCTCTCGCTCCGAAAGGGAAAGCACAGATGTATGAGGAACAATTTTTTATCTATATGGCTTTAACCAGAGCAAGAGAGAAGTTAGTGATCTCCTATCCTTTGACAGATGAAGAGGGAAAGGCTCTTACGGAATCCCCAGTAATTCCGCGTTTAAAACAGCTTTTCTTAATTTCCGAGAACTTTCTGGGCAATCAGGAGGCTTTAGAACTTATCTCTCATGCGGATTCCGCTCTTCAATACTATGCAGGTCAGCTGCGCAATCCAGAACGGAGTGAGCATACATCGCCCATTTGGAAAGCAGCCGAATTATGGTTGAGCCAAGATCCTCAACATCGGCGGAAACTGACCTATATTCAGTCGAGCCTCACTGCGAAAAATCAAGAACAACGGATTCCGCGTCCAATAGCTCGCCGTCTCTATGGTAAGCAATTAAAGGCAAGTGTCTCCCGTTTAGAACAATTCTCCAAGTGCCCTTTCGGACATTTTGCCCATTACGGTCTGAAGCTCCATGAACGTCCCACATATCAGCTTACCCGTCCAAATATGGGAGAATTCTTTCACACTCTTTTACATGATTTCGCTCTTCAGCTGCAAGAGAGAAACTTAGATTGGGGCAAATTAACGAAAGAAGAGTCTTGGGGCCTTATTAGTGAATTAGCGGATCAGTTAGCGCCTAAGCTGCAGCATGAAATTCTTCTAAGCAATGCCCGCTATCGCTACATCACCCATAAACTTAAGCGCACTGTCCATCATGCAGTGCGTGTACTGGCGGAACATGCCCGGCGAGGAGTATTCCTCCCAATCCAGTTGGAAGTTAAATTCGGTCCGAATGGGACACTTCCCGGGGTTGAGGTTCCTCTATCAGGAGGAGATTCATTAGTTTTATCCGGACAAATTGATCGTGTCGACGCTGCCTTTTTAAACGGGCAAGTATATTTGCGAATCCTTGATTATAAATCCAGAGAACAAACGTTAGCTCTGGATACAATTTACTACGGTCTTAATCTTCAATTACTTACTTATTTAAGTGTTGCCCTCCAAGGTGCGGAGGTCTTGTTGAATACCGTTGACCTTTCAGCTCTTAAAGATCAAGAAAGTCCCAAGACTTTACCGCCAACCTTGCCTGCCGGTTTTCTTTATTTTCCTGTCCTTGAACCTCAGCTTGATGAAAAAGCCCCTCTTAGTGCGGAAGAAGCGGAAGAACGGCGTCTTAAAGCAATTAAAATCAGCGGCTATTTATTAGCGGACCCCCATGTTTTAGAAGCAATGGACGCTTCCTTTGCTGCCGGACAATCCGATATACTAGGCTTGAAATTAAATAAAGATGGTTCGTTCAGAAAAGGCGCCAATGTTCTGACAGAAGAACAGTTTTCAATGCTGCAGAACTATCTTTTTCATACTCTCCGTCAGACAGGTGAGGATATTCTTGGAGGGGAAATTTCCTTATATCCCTACCGACGGGGTAAGAGTACAGGCTGCCAGTATTGCTCCTATCGCCCAGTATGTCACTTTGACCCCTATCTTCCGGAAAATCAATATCGAGATTTGCGGCCATTAAACCAAGAAGAACTTTGGGACCGTTTAGAAAGCATTAGTTCTCCTGCCTCGGTTGCAGACAGACCGGCAAAAGGAGTTTTAAATTGGCTGGAAGGAGAAGACTTTGATGAGTAAGCCATCTTGGACAGCAGAACAACGTACGGCAATTAATCTACGCGGCCAACTTTTAGTGGCTGCCGCTGCCGGTTCCGGAAAAACCGCTGTGTTAGTTGAACGGATTATAAAACAAATTACAGAGATAGATAATCACGTTAATGTGGATGGGTTTCTTGTGGTTACCTTCACCAAAGCTGCCGCAAATGAGATGAAAGAGAGGATTGGCAAAGCCCTTGATGAGGCCCTGTTCCAAGAGCAAGACTTTAAGCAAGTTGAACATCTCCTCCAGCAGCGAGCTTTACTCCAGAGAGCCAATATAACCACCCTGCACTCATTCTGTTTAGAATTAATTAGAAAGTATTTTTACGTGCTGGATCTGGACCCGGCATTTCGAGTCGCTGATGAAGCAGAGATCACACTCCTGCGTCAGGATGTGGTGGAAGCTCTCTTTGAAGAACGTTATGATTGTGAAGACCCGGACTTTATAGCGCTCATTGATGCCTTCGGCTCAGACCGGGATGATCTGGCAGTAATGGAACACACACTCCGTATTTTCGATTTTGCCCAAAGTCAAACAAACCCCTTGGAATGGCTAAAGACCCTTGACCAAGCCTATCTCTGGGATGATTTGGAAACCATGATGCAGAGTGAGTGGGGACAATCCATTCGACAGGGACTCCTGGATTCCATTGAGGAAGTCTATAGTCTTCTGAAAAATGCTGAACAAATTACCCAAAAGCCGGAGGGACCTGTTCAATATGCAGAAACCTTGCAAGATGACCTTAATCGTGTTGGCCTCTTGAAACAGCTAATGAACTCAAGTTCCTGGACTAGGATAGAATCTCAAGTTCAAGAAACCGCTATGTTTCCCAAACTGTCATCTGCTCGCTCCAAAGGGGATAAAGAATTACAAGAAGAATGCAAAAAGCTTCGTGATGAGGCCAAGAAAAAAATGAATGCCCTTAAAAACGAACTTTTCTCATATCCTCATGAGCGCCAATTGCAAGATTTTAAACCTATGGCAAGAATAGCTCAATCGATGGGCCAATTGGTCTTGGATTTCTCTCGGAACTATGCTGGGGCTAAAAGACAACGTAACATTCTGGATTTTTCGGATCTTGAACATTTTGCCCTGCGCCTACTCGAAGAAGAGGACAAACCTACTTTAGCAGCTCAAGGAATTAAAGACTTTTTTACAGAAGTTCTCGTTGATGAATACCAAGATATCAATCCAGTACAAGAACGGATTTTGCAGTTGGTGTCTCGTCAGGAAGTGTCCCCGAACCTTTTTATGGTTGGGGACGTTAAACAGAGCATCTATCGTTTTCGCATGGCAGATCCCGGTCTGTTTCTGAATAAGTATCAAAACTTGCCTCATTGGAATCCAGAATCTCAGGTTGATGCGTCTGTGCCTGTCAAAATGGTTATCGATTTGAACCGAAATTTTCGCAGCCGCCAAGAAATTGTAGACGGTGTTAATTTTCTGTTCCGCCAGATCATGACTCAAGGTTCCGGAGAAATATCCTATGATGATCAAGCAGCTTTGCAGTATGGAGCTTCTTTTGTCAAAGGACAAGATTCAATTTCTACAGCTGAGGGCCCAATAGAAGTCCATCTTATAAATCTAAAGAGTGTGAAAGCCTCTTGGAATAAAGAAAACGTGTCTCAGGGAATAAGTCAAAGTTCTGACGAAGTCTCGAATCAAGAATTCTCCAATCAAGAATCTTCTCAGGAAGAATTCGACAAAGCTAGAATTGAAGCACGCTTTGTCAGCGAACGGATTCAAACCCTTGTAGAAGGCTCCGAGTTTCATATCTATGATAAGAAATTGGGAAATTTCCGTCCGGTACAATATTCCGACATCGTAGTCTTAATGCGCTCCTATTCAGCAGTGGCTCCAGTCTACGTAGAGGAATTTCAGAAAGCAAACATTCCCGTGTATGCAGAAACATCAACGGGTTACTTCGGGGCAAGTGAAGTAGAAATAATCCTTTCTCTTCTTAAAGTCATTGATAATCCGCATCAGGATATTCCTCTGGCAGCAGTTCTGCGTTCTCCTCTGGTGGGCCTTAACGGACTTGAACTTGGTAAACTGCGCATGGTACTTCCGGAAGGAGATTTTTACGAGGCCTTGACACTTTCTGTTTGGGCCGGTTTAGATGAGGATCATCTTTCCGAAGATAACCAAGAGATTTTTTCACAGGTTCTAAATCTTTATAACCATCATATATTGTCTCGAATTAAAAAAGCCCAAGACTTATTAGCTTCAGCTCCCGGTTTAAGTGAGAAAATTGTTGACTTCTGGACAAAGCTGCAAAGCTGGCGGACTCAGTCACGCCGTTTGTCACTGTCTGAACTTCTCTGGGCCCTCTATGAAGAAACCGGGTATTTTACTTATGTGGGAACGCTGCCTGCTGGGGTTCAGCGTCAGGCCAATCTTCGAGTGCTTTATGACAGGGCTAAAGGTTTTGAAGCCACAAGATACCGGGGGTTATTCCGCTTCCTTAGATTTTTAGAACGATTTCAGGGCCAGGGGAAGGATATGGGCAGCGCCCGTGCGCTGGGAGAAAATGAAAATGTTGTCCGCTTAATCACAGTCCATGCCAGTAAAGGACTGGAATTTCCTGTTGTCTTCGTAGTCGGTCTGGGGCGAAGCTTTAATTCAAGAAGCCTGAATGGAAAGCTGCTTCTTCACTCCGAGTTAGGTTTGGGCATGCCTATCATTGATGTTGAGAACAATGTGCGTTATCCGTCGTTAATCCAATATGCTGTACAGCAGCGTCTGGCTCAAGAGTCGTTAGCCGAAGAGCTGCGTATCCTTTATGTTGCTCTGACCCGTGCCAAAGAACGATTGTTCCTCTACGGCAATGTGGAAAACTTGGACAGCGCTCTTCTCAAGTGGCGGCGAATTTGTGACTGGCAAGATGTTTCACTGCCCGAGGAATTGCTCCGAAATGCCAAGTCCTTTCTTGATTGGATTATCCCCGCATTGGCTCGTCATCCTTTAGTTGACTTAGGCCAGGGGCAAGACCATACGATCATAACTCTTCCTGAGTCCAATTCTGCGTGGGAAATCTTCTTTCATCATAATTTGGAATCCGAACAAGAGATGAATCATCAAGACAGTCCTAAACCGGTCTCTGAAACGGAAGGGGAGGAAACTGGCTGCGAAAAGCGTGGTATTGAGGAAGTTAAAGAACCAACAAAAGAATTGGCTAAAGAAGAAGTTGTTGATGAATCCACAGAAAATTTAACCCCTGAACAATGGTTTTATGAAATCGACCGCCGTTTACGTTGGAAATATCCTCACCCGGTTAGTCTGGTTGCCAAAACAAGTGTTTCAGAATTAAAGCGCCAGTATAATTGGTATGTTGATGATGAAACTTCTCAACATGAGAGTATCTCTACGAGAGGGGATCAAATTCTGCGACCGAAGTTTCTCCAGACGTCACATTCCTTGACGGCAGCAGAACGTGGGACTGCCTTGCATACAGTGATGCAGCATTTGCCCTTTAGAGAATGGAGTACCGATTGGGCAGTTTTAAACTCAGCCGAGCAGACGATAAAAATTGTTGAATTACTAAACCTTTTGCAAGACAGAGATATTCTAAACGATGAACAAAAGAACAGTATCGAACCGCCTAAAATTGTTCAACTGCTGAATACGCCTCTCGGATTACGGCTGTTCTGTTCGGAACGGGTTCTTAGAGAACTGCCTTTCACGTTAACGTTTACTCCCCAAAAACAAGCTCAAACGAATATCTTAGTTCAAGGTGTCATAGATGTAGTTATGATCCGGAAGAACGGTCAAGAATTTTCTGCTGAAATTCTTGATTACAAAACAGACGCTTTGGTGGGAAGAAACGAAAAGCCCCCTGAACAACTTCTCATCGATCGGTACGCCCTGCAACTGACCCTTTATGCTTTGGCCATTGAAAAGCTTATGGGCATTGGAGTTACTCAATGTTCACTCTATTCGTTTTCCTTAGGGAGAGAAGTTATCATTCCAAATTCACTTTGTCTGGAAATACGGCAAACGATGGAAAATCAACTATTCCTATGATACTAGCCAAAAATCTTATTGAATAATTACATTCTTCTATAATATTTTGGCATTTTGCGAAAGGATTTTTAATTTATTTGGCGAATTTAATAATCATTGCCCTTGTGATAGTTGTAACTATTGCAAAGAGTTAGCATGAAAGAGGTGTTATAATGAGTCAAAATAAAATCGGTGCTGTAATGATTGTAGGCGCAGGAATTGCCGGTATTCAATCTGCACTTGATTTGGCAGAGTCGGGGTACTTGGTCCATTTGGTAGAAGAATCGTCAGCCATTGGCGGAACCATGCCAATGTTAGATAAGACATTCCCTACTAATGATTGCTCTATGTGTATTTTGTCTCCAAAGCTGGTAGAGTGCGGACGCCATCTTAACATTCGCATTTATACAAATTCCCAGGTTATAAAAACCGAAGGGGAAGCTGGGAATTTTAAAGTTACTATTCGACAGCAGCCGCGCTTTGTCGATGTTGATAAATGCACAGGCTGTGGATCATGCGCAGAAGTATGCCCGGTTAAAGTTGATGATGAGTTCAATCAAGGAATCGGTAAACGTAAAGCGATCTTTAAACAGTATTCACAGGCGTTTCCTAACGCCTATGCAATTGATCCTAAAAAATGCCTCTTCCAAACCACCGGAAAGGCCAAAGGCAAGGACATTTGCAAAAAGTGTCTGAAAGCCTGCCAAGCCGGTGCTATTAATCATGATATGGAAGGCGAAGATATCGAAATTGAAGTTGGTTCGATGATCTTGAACCCTGGTTTCAAAGTATTTGATGCGTCTGCCTTGGAGTATTATGGGTATGGCAAAATCAAAAGCGTTGTTACCAGCTTGGAATTCGAGCGTCTCTTAAGTGCTTCCGGCCCCTTCGATGGTCATTTAGTTCGTCCCTTCGATAAGAAAGAGCCGCAAAGAATTGCTTGGATTCAGTGCGTTGGCTCCAGAAATGCAAAAATCAACAAAAATTATTGCTCCGGCGTTTGCTGTATGTACGCTATTAAAGAAGCAGTCATTGCCAAAGAGCATAGTCATATTCCCGTGGATACTACGATTTTCTTTATGGATATGAGAACTCCGGGCAAAGATTTTGAGAAATATTACAACAATGCTAAGGATAATCAAGGAGTCCGCTTTATCCGTTCTCGTATCTATGAGGTTACAGAGGCTGAAGACGGCTCAGGAGATTCCGTCATTCGCTATTCCAATGAGGATGGCCAAATCTCCACCGAGCAATTCGATCTTGTCGTTCTTTCCGTTGGCTTAGAGCCTGGGGAAAGTTCCAAAGCTTTAGCCGAGACCTTAGATTTAAAAGTCAATAAATTTGGCTTTGCCGAGTTGGAACCTCTCAGCGGTGTTAACACTTCCCGAGAAGGTATTTTTGCCGCGGGTGCTTTCAGCGGCCCTCGTGATATCCCGGAAACAGTCATGCAGGCCAGTGCCGCCGCCGGTGCAGCTTCCGCTTTATTATCCCAAGAGCGGGGAACTCTGGTCAGCGAGAAAGAATATCCGCCGGAAAAAGAAGTCGCCGGAGATGTTATTCGTACAGGAGTTTTCATCTGTCATTGCGGCGTTAACATTGGCAGTGTCGTTAATGTACCGGAAGTCGTGGAATATGCTAAAACTCTGCCTACCGTTGTCGTAGCCACAGAAAAAATCTATGCTTGTTCCCAGGATGCTCAAGCTTCTATGAAGGAAATGATCGAAGAATATAAACTTAACAGAGTTGTAGTTTCTTCCTGCAGCCCCCGAACTCACGAACCACTCTTCCAAGAAACACTAAAAGAAGCCGGTTTGAATGCTCATTTATTTGATATGGCCAATATCCGCGACCAATGTTCCTGGGTACACATGAACGAGCCGGAAAAAGCCACTGAAAAGGCTAAAGACCTAACCCGCCTGGCTATTGTTCGAGCCACAATGCAGCAACCTGTTCAGCCGGTATTTATGGAGATGAACCATGACGCTTTAGTAGTTGGCGGCGGAGTTGCCGGTATGACTAGTGCTTTATCCTTAGCCGATCAAGGATATGTTGTTCATTTAGTTGAAAAAGCTCCGGAACTTGGAGGTATTGCCAAACGCTTCTCCACCGGTTTCCGAGGAGAAGATATCAAGGCTTTCCTGGCAGGATTAATCGACCGCGTCAGCAGTCATCCCAAAATCACCCTGCATCTAGGTAAGGAAATTCAAGAGGTTGGTGGTTTCTTAGGAAACTTTACAACGACCCTGAAGGATGGAGAACAAATCCGCCATGGGGTTGCCGTCATTGCTATCGGCGGCCAAGAATATCAGCCTAAAGAATATTTCTACGGTCAAGATCCCCGTGTCATGACTCAGATCCAAATGGATGAAGCCTTAGTACGGCACGATGACCTAGTGTCTAAAGCTCAAAATTTTGTATTCATTCAATGTGTCGGTTCCCGTTGCGAAGAAAACCCTTATTGCAGCCGCACGTGTTGTACTAAATCCGTTAAACTGGCCTTAAAAGTTAAAGCTAAGAATCCTAAAGCTAATGTCTTTGTTCTGTATCGCGATATGAGAACTTACAGCTATTTCGAAGAGGACTATGAGCTGGCTCGCAGAAGCGGAATTCTTTTCGTTCGCTACAGTGAAAATGAAAAACCTGTAGTTACTAAAGAAGGAGAAACTCTTGTGGTCACTGTCAGGGATCACGTCTTAGATCGTCCTATTGAAATTGAAGCTGACGTCATCTGCCTTGCGGCTGCTATTAAAGCACCGGAAGACGGCAAAAAACTCTCCAAGTGGTTCAAAGTACCCCTTAATAATGAAGGATTCTTCTTAGAAGCTCATATGAAATTAAGACCTGTTGATTTCAGTACTGACGGTGTCTATATGGCAGGTATTGCTCATAGCCCTAAAAATATGGAAGAGGTTATCGCCCAGGCTAAAGCAGCGGCCGGTCGTGCCGGCGTGGCTTTATCTAAGGAACAAGTTGAATCCGCCGGTTTAACTGCCTTTGTTAACAAACGCAAGTGTACGGCCTGCGGAACCTGCGAAGCTATATGTTCGGCTAAGGCTGTTGCCGTGGATTTAGAAAACCGGGTAGCCGTCGTGAACGATGCACTGTGTAAAGGTTGTGGAGCATGTGCTTCCAGTTGCCGCTGCGGTGCCATCAATCTTAGAGGATGTACAAACGAACAAATCGTGGAAATGTTAAACTTCTTCTAAAATTGAACTGCTTTAATAAGGCTAAGGAAAGGTAGATGTTTATGGAAGAACGTCAAGTAAACGTATCTGATACGGACAATAAAGCTTACCAACCTAAGATTGCCGCCTTTTTATGCAACTGGTGCAGTTATGCCGGCGCTGATCTTGCCGGTGTCAGCCGCTTTCAATATCCAGCGACAATCAGAACTATTCGAGTCCCATGTTCAGGAAGAATCAATCCCTTATATCTCTTAAAAGCTATGGCTAACGGAGCCGATGGAGTCCTTGTTTCCGGATGCCACCCTGGTGACTGCCACTATATCAGCGGTAATTTCGTCGCTCGCCGGAAATTTGCTCTGATCAAGTCCCTTTTAAAACATGTTGGCTTAGAAGAAGACCGGGTCAGTTTCTCTTGGGTATCTGCCGCAGAGGGTGTTCGATTCTCCGAAGTGGTGAAAGGGGTTACGGAACGTGTCGCAGCCCTGGGACCTAATAACGGTGTATTTAAAGTAAAGGACGGGGGTGGAACGGATGAGTAGTGTCGTGGAAGATATCCGAAAAACAGCCCGCCAATTACTGGCCGACGGAAAAGTCGATGTTGTCATTGGATATGAAAAAGGTTCCTTGCCGCTGAAAGCTACACCTTGCTTTGTCCGTACAGTAGAAGATACAGATAAACTCATTTGGGATGAAACCTGCGAAAATAATTTAGCAGCCTTTTCTTATAAGATTAAGGGGAAGAAGGCTATTATCACTAAAGGATGCGACAGCCGTGCTTTAGTCGTGCTCCTGCAGGAAAACCAATTAACTAAAGACGATGTCTACATCATCGGAGTTTCCTGCCAAGGGGTTATCGACAAGCGGAAGATTGAAAACGAACTCGGGGAAATAATCGAAGCAACGGTAGCTGATGGCAAGATTTCAGTAAAAGGTATGTCAGGCAGCGGAGAATTTACTTTTGCAGATGTTAAGGATGCAACCTGCCAAACCTGCCGTTATCCCAATCCAGTGATCGAAGATATTCACCTTGGCGGAACTGTGGAAGTACCCAAAGAGGCTGTCCTTTTTGCCGACGTTCTGGAGATGGAGGCAAAATCGGATAAAGAACGTGAAGCTTATTTCGGAGAGCAGATGGACAAATGTATTCGCTGCTATTCTTGCCGCAACGCTTGCCCGCTGTGTTACTGCCAGGAATGTTTTGTTGATTGCAATACCCCGCGCTGGTTAACAGGCGGAGTAAACCGGGCCGAAAATCTTTTCTTCCAAGCCGGACGTGTTCTCCATCTGGCCGGACGTTGTGTTGATTGCGGCGCCTGCAGCAGAGCTTGTCCCCAAGGAGTAGATATTCGGGCCTTAAATCGCAAGATGAGCCGTGACGTATTAGAAATGTACAATCATGAATCCGGAATCAGCCTAGATGTTAAGCCAGCTCTTAATGAATACAGCGGGGATGACCCAGAAGCATTTTTGGTAAAGGAGTGAGGTGAAGACATGAAGATAAGTAAAGAAAAATTCGGCCAATCCTTAGAGGCTTTGTCCTCAGACTATAAAATCATTGCTCCGGTCAGTGAAGCTGGTGGAGTGAACTTTAAAGCCGTTAAGAGCTTTTCGGACATTAAGCAAGATTATCTGAATTCCAAACTTCCTCCAAAATCTTTCTTCTTCCCCCAACATGAAAAGCTGTTGTCCTATGTCAAAAACGGCAAAGAAGTCACCGTTAAAAACGAGCTGAACGCGGAAAAAACAATTCTTTTCGGAGTAAGACCCTGTGACGCCAAAGGATTGCTCCTGATTGATAAAGTTTTTAAGAACGACCAGTATCGAGATCCCTATTATTATGATCGCCGCGATAATACCGTAATTATCGGCCTGGCTTGTAAAAACATTGCTCCAACCTGTTTCTGCTCATCAATGGGTTTATCTCCGGCCAGCAGCGAAGGGGCCGACATTTTCCTTATTGATTTAGGTGATTCCTACGAAGTAGAAGTGATTACCGAAAAGGGCAAAGCACTGTTCAGTAACCTTGGTCTTAGTGAATTAACCGCACAGGAACAAGCAATTGTTGATGCCATTAAAGGTGCTGAGACAACAAGTAAAGTGGATGTATCGACCATTACTGAAAAACTGGACAAAATGTTCAACAACTCCTATTGGGATACGTTGCAAGAGAAATGCTTAGGTTGCAATACCTGCTCCTTCTCCTGCCCAACCTGCCATTGTTTCGATATTTCCGAAGAAGTACGCCAAAACTCAGGGAGTCGCGTAAGAACCTGGGATGCTTGCATGGCCCCGCTCTTTACTCTGCACGGTTCTGGTCATAATCCTCGCAACGAGCAAAAAGCTCGCTGGCGCCAGCGAATGATGCACAAATTTAATTATTTTGTGCATAACAATGGGGACATAGCCTGTGTTGGCTGCGGCCGCTGTATTCGCAGCTGCCCTGTAAATATGGATATGCGCCAGGTCATTGATGGCGTCAACAAAGCAGAATTGGTGGTGGAATAATGCAACAGAATCCTTATCTCCCGATAACAATGAGGCTCGCTAAAAATTTAGTTGAGACCGAAGATCGAAATATTAATACCTTTACTCTGGAATACCTCAATAAACAAGATGAAGAAAACTTCAAATATATGCCGGGACAATTTGCCGAACTTAGTGCTTTTGGTTACGGCGAAGCTCCCTTTGGAATCGCCACATCACCTACGGAACCCGGTGTTCTCAAGTTTTCTGTAGCTAAAGTAGGCTGCGTATCCAATGCCCTCCATCTGATGGAAGAGGGCACCATGGTGGGAGTCCGGGGTCCCATGGGCAACTATTATCCCGTGGAAGAATTTAAGGGAAAAAACCTTGTCATCATCGGTGGAGGATTTGCCTTTACGACGCTTCGCTCGTTGGCAGTCTATATGTTGGATGAAAAGCACCGCGGCGACTATGGAGACATCACAGTAATTTACGGAGCGAGAAATCCTGGCTTATTGCTTTATAAAGATGAATTAGCCGAGTGGGACAAAAATCCCAATATCAATCTTGTCACCACCATCGACCGTCCGGCAGAGGGCTGGACTAAGCACGTCGGCTTTATTCCGTCGATCACAGAACAAATTGCACCATCCTCTGTAAATACCTATGCAGTTGTATGTGGACCGCCGGCAATGATTAAATTTACGCTGCCTGTTTTGGAAAAACTGAATTTCCCTCCTGAACGCATCTATACCTCATTAGAAATGCGGATGAAATGCGGGCTGGGAATCTGCGGCCGCTGCAATATTGGTACTGAATACGTTTGTAAAGACGGTCCGGTTTTTTCGATGGCTCAATTAAAAGAACTGCCTAGCGAATATTAATTCAAAATCGGAGGTGATAGTAAGATGGCAGAACCCATTAGAGTTAAAAGTTTAGATCCGACCCTGCGCGATGAAGTCGCTGAAATGTTAAAAGGCTATGATTTCTCGAATTGTCTCACCTGCGGAATGTGTACTGCTGGATGCAAGTATAGTGATATTTGGGAGGATAACGATCCTCGTAAATTCATACGTAAAGTAGCCCTAGGTCTTCGGGAAGAGGTCGAAAACGACCCCTTTGTCTGGAATTGCAATATGTGTGAACGCTGCACCGTTGAATGCCCTATGGGTGTGAATATAGCTGCGATTACCCGGGCTTTCCGCGGAAAAACTCCTGTTCCTCCAGGTCATCTGCAAATTATTGCTGATGACCATATCAGAACAGGAAATCAAATGGCTGTTGAGCAAATTGACTACGATGAGACTTTAGAATGGCTTGAAGAAGAGCTTCAAAACGAACTGAAAGATCCCAGCTATAAAATTCCTATTGATGTACCTAATGCAGATTTTATGTTTGGATTTAATGCGCGTGAGGTAAAACACTATCCAAATGAACTCCAAACGATCTTGCATATCTTTGCGGTTGCCAAAGTTAATTATACTCTTAGCAGCAAGCGCTGGGATGCTACAAATATTTGTCTTTTCACCGGAAAGAACGATGAATTCCAGGAAATTTCCCGTCCCCTCTTTGAAGAAGTTGAGCGCTTGAATGCTAAAGAACTCATTGTCACAGAATGCGGTCACGCCTTCCGTTCCTGCAGGATGTTTAAGCGTTCTTTTTGGAAAGGCAAAGATTTTCCTGTCCGCCACATTGTTGAACTTTATGCGGATTTAATTAAGGAAGGGCGACTTAAACTCGATAAGACTAAGAATCCTCTTCCGGTAACTATGCACGACCCTTGTAACACTGTACGTAAAGAAGGAGTTTATGAACCTCAACGTTATGTAATCAAGAATGTCGTCATGGATTATCGCGAAATGAATCCTGATGGTAAATACAATATTTGTTGCGGAGCCGGCGGTGGTGCTCTTGCTGTTGCCTCGACCAGAGCACAACGTATGGAAAAGGCAAAACCTAAAGTTAAACAACTGATAGATTCCGGAGCAAAAATAGGTTGCATTCCATGTCATAATTGCATTGACCAATTTAATGACATGAATAAGTTCTATAAACTTGGAATGAAAATGTATCACCTTAGCCATCTCATAGAGAATGCCTTAGTGACTGATGAGGAACAAGAGGCAGAAACTGGAGATAAATCACAGTAGGAAAAATAATTTTTATAAAATAATAATATTGTATTAAAAACCCTTATGAAGTCCCGTTAGGGCTGCCGCCCAACGGGACTTTGTTCTATTGCATAATACAGTATTTACATAATAATCTGTCTTTGAACAAAAAATGAAACACTTGCAGGAAATATTAGATTTAAGGAGAAAATATAATAATATGTAATTATATATTAATGGTAGCAGGAAACACTAAAAATAATTGGATACTAAGAAAGAAGGGGTCTAATCATGCCAAATAAGGAAATGCTTCTTATCCCCGGGCCTACACCCGTTGTGGATGAAATTTACGATGCCTTGTCCAGTGAAACCTATGCACACACTGATCCGCGCTTCGTTAAGATTTTCAAGAATAGTTTAGAACAAACTAAAAAATTATTTAACACTGACGGTGAAGTATTTGTGATTGCCGGTTCCGGCACACTTGCGATGGAAATAGCGATTATTAATACTGTTGCTCCAGGGGAAAAACTGCTGGTTATTAGCCACGGTTATTTTGGAGACCGTTTCATTCCGTTAGCTAAAGCCTTTGGGATTCAAGTTGAGACTATCCAAGCAGAATGGGGAGAGCATGTTCGCAAAGAAGTTATAGAAGATAAATTGGCTTCCGGAGATTTTAAAGCCGTAACCGTTACTCATGTTGACACCTCGACAGGAATTATGGCAAATCTTGAAGAGTTAGTTCCCGTTGTTAAGAAATCAGGAGCTCTCTTTATTCTTGATGGAGTCTGTGCAGCAGCAGCAATTGATGAAGATATGCAGAAAACTTACGGAGATCCATCTTACACTATCGATGTTGTCTTAACTGGATCACAAAAAGCGATCGGGGTACCACCGGGTCTGGCAATTGTTGCGTTTGGATCAAAAGCCTTAGCAGCTCGCGAAGCTATACCCTCGGTCCCTGGCTATTACACTGATATTAAAAATTGGCTTCCTATTATGCAAGATCCCGGAAAATATTATGCGACTCCACCTGTCAACATGATCTATGCCTTTAACAAAGGGATGGAAATTGTCATGGCCGAAGGATTATCTGAACGCTATCAACGCCATGCCGCCTTAGGTAAAGCTGTAAGAGCCGGCTTAAAAGTATATGGCATGAAACCTTTAGCTCCTGAAGCAATTGCTGCTCCGACCCTGAGTTGTGTTCTTTATCCTGAAGGTGTAAACGATGCAAAATTTCGGTCACGTCTGGCGGAAAAAGGTATGGTTATTGCCGGGGCTTTAGCTTCCTTATCTGGTAAAGCATTTCGGATTGGTCACATGGGCAACGCTACCGAAAGTATGTTTAAAAAAGCCTTAGAACTCATTGGAGAAACCCTAAAAGAAATGGGACATGAAGCGAATGTTGAAGAGGCAGTAGCTGAGTTTACAAAGGTTTACCATACTCGCTAAAAACGCCAGTTTTGTAATTATTTATTCCTTTATGTTAATCGTTTTAATAGTTAGGTGATAATAAAATTATCTTGGATTAATTGGGATTGTACGACTGAAATATCAGGAAGTACAATCCTTTTTTTATTTTTAGAATGTATAACCTTCTTGTGCATACTGCAAGAAGAGCTAATACGTGCGAAGATAGTGTTTTTACTCCCCAGCATATGTCACTCTCGAATAATACATAATACATGCGCTGTAATCTATTTACATTTAACTCCTTTTTTAATTTAATGATAATAATATGGTTTACTCTAATTACAGATTGGATGGGATAGTATGGCTGTTGAAATAAAACTACCTCCTGTACTAGATATTATTCGAGGCAATATTATTAAAAACGGCAATCCTTTAGCTTTGAAAGGTTCTGAAGTAGCCGCCTGGGCTAAAGAGCTAAAGCTTCCTGATCAGGGAGATTTGCTTTTATACACCGGAGGGGAGTACCAGTTGCTGCCTTTTATAGATTCGTTAGTAAGTACGATGACCGTAATGGACCAAGGGAGCAAAGTTTTCTCTCTTATGATGGGGGCCCGTAATCTTATTAACAAAACAGGCATCAATGCTGAAAAAATCTATGCCTCAGTGCTGGCTAAAGATCGTGAACGATTTAACTCAATTTCCTATAAAGCCGCCATTATTCTCCAAAAGTTAGGATACGAGCTTTGCTATTCAGGTGAAAAAGAATTGTACAGCGGAGCATTACTGACAGAATTGGGCTTCAATATTGATATGCAAACCTATGCTCTAAAAGTCGCAAAGGTAATTAGGGAAAGCAAGGCTAAAACTATCGTCTGTTTATCACCCCATGCCGCTGAAGTCCTTAAGTTTGTTTATCCAAAACTAATTTCAGATTTTAACTATGAGATTAAAACCTTTGTGGAATTGGTCTGGGAAAAAAGAGATAAATTACCGAAAATTAGTCTCAACAAATCGGTTGTCCTTCACGACTCATGTCGCTTAGCTCGCGAAATGGATATAACTGAGGAACTTAGAGATATTTTAACTAGCATGGGAGTTTCATTCCGAGAAGCCAGCAGCAATCGTAAATGGACGACATGCTGCGGCGGGCCTAACAAGCTTCTATATCCTGAAATATCTCATACCATCGCTTCCCGACGGATTAATGAACTAGAAGAAACCGGTGCAGATATTATCCTAACCTCTTGCCCTTATTGTCTTGCGGCCTTGCTAGGCGGACAAACAAAGGATGATAAGACGATTGTTGAAGATTTTATTGAATATCTTTATCGGGGGGTTGGAGCGTAATGTCTGATTTGCAAAAAGAATTTAATATATATACCAAAGATATTATAACAGCAAGCAGGGATGAAAATATTGAAAGGGCTATTACTCGTGCAGTTAAGTCATATCGCCAAACCACCGCAGAAACCTTAGAACGTTACCCTCATACTCCTGAATTAGCTGCGGAAGTTCGAGAGATTAAGAAAATCTCTATAGCCAATCAACAAACATTGCTTAAACAAGCCATGGAATCCGTGGAACGCAACAAAGGCAGAGCTTTTTATGCCAAAGATAAACAAGAAGCTCTCGAATTAGCGGCAAAGATCATCGGCACAGGAAAAACTATCGTAAAAGGGAAAAGTATGTTGGGAGAAGAATTGTCTCTCCGCGAATATCTGGAGGAGAAAGGAAATGAAGTTTGGGAAACGGATTTGGGAGAATTTATCTTACAGCTCAACAAAGAACGCCCCATGCATATTTTATCTCCTTCTGTACATGTACCCAGAGAACGAGTTGCCGAGATATTTTCAAAGTTCTTCGCTAAAGAAGTCCCCCCGGACATAGCTCAAGAAGTGGCTGAAGTACGTGACTTCATGAGAGAAAAGTATTTTAAAGCAGATGTAGGGATAAGCGGAGCCAATGTTGTGGCGGCGGATACAGGGGCCATGGTGATTATTGAAAACGAAGGGAACGTAAGGCTGGCCACAGGAGCACCTCCGGTTCATATCGTCTTAGTAGGTATTGAAAAGATAGTTCCCACGTTTCAAGATGCGATGAAAGTGACAGAGGTTACCTGGCGATACGCCCAATATGGCGTCCCAGGTTATGTTAATATAATCAGCGGACCGAGTAAAACCGGGGATATCGAAAAGGTCACTACATATGGGGCCCATGGGCCAAAAGAATTTAATGTGATTTTTGTGGATAATGGACGAAGTGAAATGGCAAGGGAAAACGAATTCAAAGCTGCTCTTCATTGCCTGCGTTGCGGCGGCTGTATGTATGAATGCCCAGTCTTTCAAATCACAGCCGGTCATTTTGGCCACATCTATATGAGTGGGATCGGGACAGTCTGGACAGCTTTTGTAGCTGGAGGCATGGATAAAGCCGCACCTCTTGCCTTTACCTGTCTGCGCTGCGGACGCTGCGTTGAACGCTGTCCCATGCAAATCAATGTACCTGCAATGGTTCAGAAATTACGCGAAAAAATAGTAAACGGTTAAGTTATCTTTATTACCTGTGAATTATAATCTTTAAAACCGATTAGAAGCAGCCCACGGCTTTCGGCTTGGGTTGCTTTTTACTGTCCCTGCTATGGATAGTGGATACAGCTTTTCTTTTGATACAACTATCACCTGGATTATTTCTGGAATATAATACCACAGACTCATGGGTTAAGGAGGTGAGCCGGTGGGTAATAGTAAACGCGTAGAAGATATGAATTATTTCGAACTTATTGCTTGGTTAGGCATAGGCAGTTCCCATCCAGGAGGTTTTCCCGCTACGAGACAGAATTTAGCTGCCTTACAATTAAAGCCGGAAGACTATGTGCTTGATGCTGGGTGTGGCAGCGGACTTACAGCTTGCCATGTTGCAAAAACAATTGGATGCAAAATATTGGGGATTGATATCAATCCATTAATGGTTGAAAAGGCCATAAATAGAGCAAAAAAGGAAGGCGTTTCCCATTTGGTTTCCTTTGAGGCAGCGGATGTTTATCAACTGCCATATAAAGACAATCAATTTGATGTTGTCATAGCTGAGTCTATTACAGTCTTTTTAGATAAAGTGAAAGTATACAAAGAATTTTATCGTGTCCTTAAACCTCAGGGTAGGGTGGCCGATTTAGAAATGGCTCTCATAAAGGATTTGCCTCAGGATATAAAACAACAACTAGAATCCTGTTTTGGCCCTGGCACAAATCCGCTGCCTTTCGATCAATGGCTGCAATCATTAGCAGATGCCGAATTTGAAGAAGTCACTATCATAAATCCTCAACCCATGAGCAATAGCAGTAACTTGGTTATAAGTGAACTAAAAAAAGATTGGCTGTTAATAAAAGATCTTCCCATGAAAATTAAGAATCAGCCCGGTCTATATAAGCGACTTCAGCGCAATGCAAATTTCATGAAGAGAAACCTGAGTTACTTTTGCTTTGGTCTGATCATCGGTCGGAAACCCGAACCCAAACCCAAACCCAAACCATCTATTAATAGGGGTTTTAGAGGATGGCTGGCGAAACTTTTCCGAAGAGAAATCAAGTAGAGTAAAATAAAGATACTAGCCACAAAATACAGGCAAAAGGGTGTATTTTGTGGCCCTTTGGCCTTTTTCTTTCCCTCATTAAAAAATACTTGGGCGAATTGCTATTGCAAATACATTTTGTGAAAGCCCCATTTTTATGAAGATAGATGAATATAATACCAGAAATAGATATATTTTTACAAAAATAATTATCTTCAGACTTCACTAAATATATTGACTCTTCAGACTAATTGGATTAAAATTGAAGTATCCTAAAAATTTAATTTGCCTCATTCATAAGATACAACATTTCAATTCTCAATATTTCAAGGCCTACTTGCGAGAGATAGATGGTTATGATAAGATACAAATATAACATATATAATGAAACGTGGTTTTATTATATGAAACATTTGTGTTCTTATACTTTAAGGAGGTGATTAACAATGACTCATGGTGGAGATGAAGAAAAAGAAGTCTCTAAATGGGCAGAATCTCAAGGAACAAGTGAAAATTCCGGTGATTGGGAAAAGGGAACACGGGGTATCTATTCCGAACATGGTAAGAGTTTACATCCCAGACAAGCACGTGCGATTGAAGCACACGACCTCTGCTACGATTGCGAAACTGGGTTTCACTATATGAAATAATTAATCAAGCCTTTCATAATCCCTAGAAACCTTCTGGATCGGGTTTTAGGGATGCTTTAATACTCAGTTAAGACCTCCACTTGTAGAAGTGGAGGTTTCTCTTATTAATTGATTAATTTTATCAATGTGAAAACAAGCTTAGATATTCATCATAGCCTTCCTCTGCCAGTCGTTCCTTAGGAATAAAACGCAAGGCCGCAGAATTGATACAGTACCGTAATCCCGTCGGTTGTGGGCCGTCTGTAAAAACATGTCCAAGATGAGCAGCTCCTTGAGTACTGGTAACCTCAGTTCTCTGCATAAAATGACTGTAATCAGGCTTTTCTTGTACCGCATCAGGTTTAAGGGGCTTTGTAAAACTCGGCCAACCACATCCTGAATCAAATTTATCTGCAGAGCTAAAAAGAGGTTCGCCGGTAATAATATCAACATAGATGCCTTCAGATTTATTATCCCAATATTCATTGTCAAAGGGAGGTTCAGTCCCTTTATTTTGAGTCACCTCGTATTGCAGCTTTGTCAATTTCGTCTTTAAAAGTTCATTATTTGTTGTATTCCAATGTTGTTCAATAAAACCATCTCGTCCAGATCCACGACGATAGGCTTCATATTTTAATGGATTTTTTCGATAATAATATTGATGATACTCCTCGGCTCTGTAGAATTCTGTAGCGGGAAGAATCAAGGTAACGATTGGGTTTTCAAACCTGCCGCTTTTCTCTAGCTCGTGTTTAGAACGCTGAGCTTCAAGTTGTTGTTCATGGTTATGATAAAAAATAGCCGTTCGGTAAGATGTGCCCCGATCTGAGAACTGCCCCTCTGAATTAGTGGGATCAATCTGTTGCCAATAAACATCCAAAAGTTTTTGATAGGGGATAATTTGAGTATTGTAAGTAACTTGCACTGCCTCAAAATGACCGGTGTTCTTATAACAAACATCTTCATAGGTGGGATTTTCAAAGTTCCCGCCTGTATAACCCGCTATTACTTCACGAACACCCGATAATGCTTCAAATGGTTTTACCATGCACCAAAAGCACCCACCGGCAAAGGTAGCAAGCTGATAGTTTTGATCTCCCATTGACAAGTTTTCCTCCATTTAGCAATCTTTTTACTTAAATTTTATTAGATCCGCTGCTTGTTTGAGTGTTTATCAAGAACTTTAGCATAAATTCTTGTCGTTCGGGGGTCTGAGTGACCTAAAGCATCCTGAACAATAGCAAGATTGTCAGTCTCCCTGAGAAGCAATGTTGCAAATGTTGAACGCATCTTATGGGCGCTGAAACCCTCCGTATTGTGACCAAGATTTTTTAAGATATTCATATACTTTGATATTAAATTTTGCACTGCTCTCTTACTAACACGTTTTCCTTGCATAGAAAGAAATAATGCATCTGATTTTTTTGCGCTATAACGGGGACGTTCGTGCGAAATATAGTCCATCAAAGCATTAGCAATTTCACGATTGAAGTAAACCACCGTTTCCTTATTGCCTTTGCGCCGCACTTCGAAGCACCCTTTATTGAAATTAGTGGTACTGAGATTCAGATTGCAAAGCTCAGATAAACGCAGCCCGGTACCAAGAAGAGTAAGTATTAGTGCGTAATCCCTTTTTTCTGTATAAGCATAATATTTAAGTTGACCAGGGGATAATCCCATTCCGGTTTCCATGACATCTGTTAAATCGGCAATCTGGTTTGGTTCTAATGCTTTAGGGAGCTTCTGATGAATTTTGATGGGGTCCAATTTTACAGTCACATCTTTGACAAGCAAGTCTTCCCGAACCAGGTAATGAAAGAAGGACTTTATGACCGCCTGTTTACGTGCCAGAGCACGTGCACCATTATTTCGCTGGGCACTAGCCCAACTAAGGTATGATTCTACATGATGATGACTAATCTTTTCCATTGAAGCCAAAGAAATATCGGCTGAAGCGTTTGGAAGCTCAGGTAGGGAATGACATAAATAATTAAAAAATAAACGAAGTTCCAGAGCGTAAGCCATTTGCGTTGATTTTGATTTATTGGTCACCGCTAGGTGATTAATATAATTCCTTGCAAAATAGGGGAGGGGAGAGGAGTCGAATCGATCTTCCATGGGCTGGCCTCCGTTTCTATTAAACTTACTCTACGTAAGATGATATGCCAGATTTTAACTCTTTCATTATAACTTGGAATTAGTAATCTTTTCAATCTAAGCATTTTTATTTAGTAATCCAAAGAGATATGCTTTTTGGAAGGGTTAATCTATTAATCTTTTCCCAATGTAAAATAATTGATACATAACCGTTTATCATATTAATTGTAGTTTGATCCTTATAGATATGTTTCTGTGCTAAACGACCTATAGTTTATTGCCTTTGATGTGTTGTAAAATGAAATTATGTTAACCTTTGGGAATGAATTCAGGATAAATAAGACAAGACTATCATTTATTGTCAAAATGAGGTGAAGGTATGGCTTCGAAAGTCCGTTTTTTACAATGTTCCGGCTGTCGTTTTGACAGTCCGTTTTGGGATGGGCCAGATACATGGATTCCCTATCGCAATCAAGACTTGTGGAAGACATTTGAAGCAGTACTTTCTTTATGTCAGTCGGAAAATATTGATCTGCTTTTTCTAATGGGCAATTTATTTGAGCAAGAATATACTCGTAAACCAACTGTTGAGAGGGTAGCGAATTCCTTAGGATCATTAACTAAAACCCGTGTTTTTATTGTACCTGGTGAAAAAGATCCTCTTGTGATTTCCTCACCTTACCGGCTTACTGTATGGCCGAACAATGTCCATATATTTTCCAGCGGAATAAACAATATAAATCTTCAAAACAAGGTGACAGTATACGGTTCAGGATGGACCGCGTTTCAACAAAACAAGTCTTTCCTTAGCAAAGGCTTTCGAGCCGATGTTGATACAACCTCAATTATGCTTCTTCATTCCGAAGTGGGCAATGATGAAAAAAGTAATTTTCTCACGCTTGAACAAATAGGAGCCAGTGAGTTAACATATTTAGCCTTAGGCCATCAGGAGAACTATAGCGGAATTCAGAAGACCGGAAGAACTTTCTGGGCAGACAGCGGCGTTATAGAAACCAGAAGTTTTACCTCAAGCGGTCCTCACGGCGTGATCATCGGCGAGATAGAAGAAGGCTCGATTCGTCTTGAATTCCGAGAACTGGGGCAGCGACAATATATTTCAAAGAGTTTTGACCTTCCATCCGACATTCAATCTCTTGAGACAAAACTGTTGGCGGAAACGAGTTCCGAAGAACGTCAACGGAATTTGTATAGAGTCACCTTTTCTAAGTCCTTGCCCGAGGAAGACTTAGACTTTAATTCCTTGCAAAAAATTCTCTCGGAGAAATTCCGTTATATCCAAGTGATTGATCCTCAAGAGGAAACACATTCTCCATTAGAACTGGATCATAGTAGGCCGGTTCGGGCGATACATGAAGAATGCGATTTTATGACATTATCGCAAGTCTATCTCCAGAAAATTAGTGACTATCAATTAGCAGCGACGAGCTCAGAGGATCAGAAACAATGGGAACTGGTGAAAAAAATCGGTCTGGCAGCACTGGAGCAGGGGCGGATAGACGATGAAAATTGAACGAATTAATGGTCTTCATTTGAAGGGACTTGGGAATATTAAGTGGACATTCCCGGCAGGTCCAGTCTTTCTTCTTTTTAAAGAAGAAAGTCAGCAAAAAGTTTTAGCTGAGTTGTTATGGGAATTATTTTGCAAACAAAAAACGCTGGACACTGTCCATCCATTGGGTAGTTCCAGCGTGTTCGAAATGTGGGTGAGCAGAGAAAACCACCGCTTCCATATTCGTCAGGAGTACCAGCTCTGTGACAATGATCTTTTGCCAACTTCCGATTTTATCAAGGACGAGATAACCGGGGAGAATGTTTCTCTTGCAGATTCAATGTCCTTAGGAGAATACATATTCGGAGTCAATCTCCAAGTAGTTCAACAGGGGGTAACTATTGACTGGTCGGAAATTAGTGATGTCAATCAACTTTACCAAAGAATAGAAAACATTTGTCAGAGTGGAGATGAAAAGCTATCCCCACAAAAAGTAAAAGCTTCGTTAATCGGAGCCCAGAATAAGGTCCTTGAACAAAAGGGGAAAATAGCTCTGGTTAAAGCTGAGTATGATGAGTTACGAAAGGATTGGGAAAATTCTCACCGGCAGCAAGAAGAAGAACGACTTCTTTTAATAGAACTTAAAGAATTTGAAGAAAATGATGCAATTATAGCTGAAAAAATTACAGCAGCTCATAAAATCAAAGAACGTTTAACCTTGCTAAATCAAAATCAAGATTATCGTGAGCTACGACGACTTCAGACGGATATCATCAGTTCGGAGGAGCGCCTACGAAGAGCTGAAGCTAATCTAGCAGCCTTAACTAATGAGTCAGTAATTGATTGGACTTTAGTCGAAAGCCTGCGTGAAGAATGTATAAGATGGGCTGATCTACAAGAACAAATTAAACGCATTGATCATATTATTCAAACGTTAGGGGACAGAATTGCAAATCTAAAGGTTTCAATTCAAACCAGCGGGTATGAGGGATCTAATAACGAAAAGCAACGCATGTACAGACTTTTAGAAGAAAAAAATACAGCACAAGATAAACTTAATAGTCTAGCTAATTTTAAAAAAGATCTGGCGGACACTCATCTAAGCTTATCCCAGGCCGCTGCTGAGCTCCAGGAATTAAGTGAAATGACCTCTGTTACACAGAAAGATGCAGCAAGGGTTGCTCGATGGGAATGGCAATTAAGGAAGTGGCATAATTCGATAATCGGCGGAACCTTTGAGCGCATTTCACAAGAACATTTTAGTAGATTCAGTATCGAAAAAAAGCTCCGAACTCGTATTAAGCAATACTACGAAACCCTCCGCGTCAAAGACTATGAAGGCTTTCAAAATCGGCTTACCAAATTCCATGAGCTAAAAAATTACGCGGAAAGACTACAAGAAAAGATTATTCAATTGAAAAATGTTATCGACCAGGAAGAAATTCTCCGTGAGACGGTTGATTCACGAAATGACTCATTAAATGAAGCTTTTTTCGCTGCTAATGTTGACAATTTTTCATTATGGTTAGAAGGTTGGAAGGATTGTAACAGAAAAATATTTCAATTATCCCATCTGCAAAAAAAACTACAGTCATTATCTGATCGTTATGATGCAGAAGATACTATCCTGCGCGACTTTACAGCAGAATTAAAGGAAAAGCTCAATGACTGGAACACACCAGTTACAGATCGAGAAGAAGTCTTGGCCATGGTCTTTAATGTTGCCCATCAATTAAGGGAAAAAGATAGGGCGGAAAAAAGAATGGCCGAATGCAGATCGAAATTTATGGAGATGATCGGTGATCGTGACTTAGACACTTTGGCTAAAAAAATTGAACCTTTAGCTGAGTTGGACAAGGAAGCTCTTATTTCCAGTACTGATCGTCAGTCTGCAATTGCTTCATGGGAGATAGAGCGCTTAGAAATTAGTCGACTTCGTCAGGATACAGAAAAGCGTCTCAAATCGATGAAAAAATATCTGTCGCTACCCGTCTTAGAAGAAAAAATGGAAGCGTCTAGGAAGGAATGGATGACCTATGAGAACTTACTTATGGCCATTAATGACACTCTAAGACTTTTTGAGATGTCAACAGACTCTTGGCAAGCAACTTACGGAAATGCCCTCTATTTTGAAGCAACAAGAATTCTAAAACAATTCTCTTCCTTGTCAGACATAGAAATGTCTCAAAAGGAACTTCTTAAGACGAAAAGAGAATATTTTGCTTATCGCATGGCTATTGCAGAATTAGCTCTGGGCAATAACATCGAGTTACCTCTTTATCTCTCAATTGAAAAACTATCTGAGGACGAAAGTTTCCTGACAAATATTACAGAGTATTTATCACAACTATCTCCTGCGAGACAAATAATCCTTTCCACCACTAATCTTAAACTCGCGGAAAAGCTCAAAAACATCGGCTGGCCTTCAATTATAGTCTAATTCTGATTTCGTAATTCCTCAATTTATAGAAAGACGTTGGCACTCCATTACAGAAGTGTTATGACAACGTCTTTCTTTGCAACCACTATGTTTTTATGGGTTGAGTTCTTACCGTCACTAAAATCAGGGGAGTTTTTTTTGGCTCTAATATGCTTTTTCGCCATATTTCGCCGCCAACTTGGATTATAGTTGTCTCTAAGAAATTGTTTTTCTCTGAAATAAGTTGAATAGAAATAGAGCTATTAAATTAGAGGAGGTTTCCTATGACTAGATCGATCAGAGCCATGTATTTTAGTCCAACAGGTACGACCCAAAAAATAATTACGGGAATAGCTGGAACTATCTCAAAACATTTTGCGCAGGAAACACATACCATTGATTTCACCTTACCCGAGGAAAGGATGAAACCCATCTCCTTTTCTAGAGATGATATAGTAATTATCGGTGTCCCAGTCTATGCAGGAAGAGTTCCCAATGTATTGTTGAAATACTTAACGAGCATTATGGGTAACGATGCTTTAGCAATTGCTGTTGTTTTATATGGTAATAGAAATTACGATGATGCCTTAATTGAATTAAGAGATATTCTAAATAATAACGGATTTAAGGTCATTGCAGGAGGAGCATTTATCGGAGAACATTCGTTTTCAAAAACACTTGCTCAAAATAGACCTGATGAAAAAGATATGAACATAGTTGAGGATTTCGCAAACCAAATCATTAATAAAATGAGAACCAGCAATGAACTTCAAACTGTAAACGTCAAGGGTAATCAACCCTACCGAAACTATTACAAGCCCATAAATAAAGAAGGTATTCCCGTAGACATTCGTAAGGTTACCCCCAAAACAAATGACCGTTGCCTAGACTGTAAGCTTTGTGTTACTGTTTGCCCCATGGGATCAATTGATCCCGAAGATGTGACTAAATTAAAGGGGATTTGTATTAAATGCGGTGCCTGTATCAAAAAATGCCCTTCAGAAGCGAAGTATTATGACGATCAAGATTATTTAAGACATAAACAAGAGTTAGAGTTAGAGTTTTCCTCTCGAAATGAGCCGGAACTCTTTCTATAGCCTTTGCAAATCTTTAGGAAACTTTCAGCAATTTTACAGGATAGTTATAGGCCGCCATTAGGTGGCCTGAATTCATTTACCGGTTAAAGCGAACAGTTCAGAGTTTTTCGCGGATACTAAACAGTAAAAAATTTAATGTATTGCGACTAATAATTTATGTCTTTTATCATAGGTACATATGGGGTAAAATCAATAGGATTAATACTAATTGATTTAAACATAATCTTTCGGAAATTAAGAGGGAATAACAATGCAATTCACAAGACAAAACATTGGGCAAGCCGCACAAAAAGAAAGAATTGAAGCATATTTAATTCTGCTTATTTCTTCAACGCTGTATGCAGGTAACGTCATTGCAGGAAAATTAATAGCCAACGATGTTCCTTCTGCAGGCTTATCTGCCGTACGAGGAATACTGGGGCTTATGATTATAGTTCCTCTTACTTGGTCACGACTCAAAATCTCAACTAGACCTAATAGAAAAGAGATGTTGCAACTTCTAGTTTTGGGATTTTTCGGTATTACTCTTGCTTATTTGACGTTTATTGTAGGAATGAAATATTCGTCAGGGACAAATGCTTCGATTATTGCGGCAACTTTGCCCGCCTTAACGAATTCGCTGTTAGTCATTGGATTTAAAACAAAATTGAATAAGCTGCAATTTTGGGGCATAGCAACTTCCTTTTTAGGACTTCTGATTGTGTTTACTAAGGGATCGATACATCATCTGCTCACATTAAATTTGGGGCTTGGGGATATAATTCTTCTTGCTAATGTTTTGTTTATGGCATTTTTCTATGTCCTGAGTCAAAGAATTATGAAAAAGTTGTCCTCAATTGTGACATCGGTTTACGCTTTGGCTTTTGGCACCTTTTTACTTATTCCTATGGGTGTTTGGCAACTTGTCTCCGCCCCTTGGCATATTAATTTTTATAAACTTTTAATTATCATCTACATGGGATGCTTCGTCACAGGATTTGCTTTTTTTCTTAACCTCAAAGGCATTAATCTCATCGGCAGCGGACGTGCTGCAATTTTTAGTAACCTTCAGCCAGTGCTTTCAATAGTCTTGAGCGCATTAATTCTCGGAGAATCTTTAGCAATTTACCATTGGGTTGGATTTCTGCTTGTTATTTCCGGAATTGTTCTATCTCTAGCAAAACCTGAACAACTATTGAAAGAACCTTGTGGTAACGAAATTTCTCCGGCGACAGCACAAGGTGAGGAGCTAAAAAGCACGCTTTGAATGTTTGACTATTTGCACAATGATTTGCGTAAAATAAGGATAAAATGATTGAGGAGTGATGGCAATGTTGGTCGTTACCACTGAAAATATCCAAGGATACAAAGTCAATGAAATAAAAGGGCAAGTTTTCGGAGTTGTGGTTCGTAGTAGAGGATTAGGGGGGAACCTTGTAGCCGGATTGCGAAGCATTGTCGGTGGAGAAATTCATGAATATACAGCGTTACTTGAAGATACACGTAAACAAGCAATTGACAGATTGGTTAAAAACGCCCAGGCTATGGGGGCAAACGCGGTAGTTATGATGAGATTCGATTCTAGTGAAATCGGTCAAACGATGAGTGAAATTGTAGCCTATGGGACTGCTGTTGTTGTGGAGAAAGAAGCTTAATATAATGCTTGGAAGAATTAATTTGTTATTTTTGGTAGGCCTCATTATTATTGCAGTTCTCTCATGGCTAATTTGGGATAAACGATATCGAAAAAATCATGGAGAAAACATCCCTAAAGGATATATTGCCACAAATGAGGTTTTCCATGATCCTGTAACTAATAAAAGGCTTAGAGTATATTATAATCCGCTAACAGGAGATAGATTTTACCATGAAAATTAGAGCATAAGGGAATATCAGCCAATAACCCAAATTAGAGTCAGATTGATTGCCCCCCAGAGTTACCAAGGCTATCTGGATTGGCACATTAATCCTTTTGAGGAACCATTATTATACATCTCCATATATTAGAAGTGAGAAAGCAATGGAGGTGATAGCATGTTTGGTTTTGGACCATGGGGTTGGGGTTTTGGATGGTATAGGCCTTTTTGGCGTCCTTTCTGGGGAGGCTTTTGGTGGTAAATCCTTTGAAATATCTCTTTAATTTCTTCTTCAATAAAAAATAAACCGGGGCAATTCACCTGGTTTATTTTTTATACTATCGGAAAGTATAACCTTCGGTTAAATACTGCAAGAAGAGTTTATACGTGCGAAGACAGTGTCTTCGTCCTCTAGCATAAGTGCAACTAACCTGCCGCTTTCGCCAGAGGCTTAGCGCCAGCTAAGTTTTCTTTATGCTTTTGGTTGTATTCTGCAAGAAAGTTAATACGTGCGAGACATTGTCTTTATCTTATAGCATAATTGTATTGTATCTGACAGTCTCTTGCGCCTGTGCCTTGGAGACAGATTATTAATCTGGTGACTTTTTACCGTTATTACTTCTATGTTCTTTTTCAATAGTAAATATCAATTTTCCCCCTTTTGATTCTAAATTAACCAGGCTGGCACCTCTGTGTAAATTCGCGTTAATTGTTGCAATTTCTTCACCAGAAATATTACTAAGATCAACTTCAAGTATTCCTCTTGTGAGCTCAATGGTCTTGAGGTTCATATAATTAATTCCCTCCTTAATCACGAAATCATGATCTGATTTTAAGTTCAAAATTACCTAATTCCAAATTACCTAATTGCCGAGTATACATATTTTTAGCTTTTTCTAACTCAGCATACGCCCTTTTGAAATAAACTATATTTCGAGCATATAAAAATTTAGAGTTTTGTCCAGATCCTCGTGTAGGTTCTTAGCATCTACCGGTTTTAGTTTACCTCGTACCTTCTAGTTTATCTGGAATTTGAATTAATTTTTCATTCCGTTTGCAGGGAACTCATGGGAAAATCGCTATGGAAACTCGTAAATTGGGGATATAATATTAACATCAATGATCGGATAGGAGCATAGAAATGTTTGAAGAAAAAGATTATTTAATGAAAATGATAAAAGAGTTCACAAATGCTATAGCAAAAATTGCTGGGTTAAAGGCGGAAAATAAAATTGAAGAAAGTCAAGAGGTACTTAGTGAAACACTAAAGCACTTTACTGACCTCGATATGAAAGTAATAGAAGCACTTCCTTATGATATTCTAATCCACAAAATCGGCGGCAATACGGTAAATTCAGAAAAATATTTAATGCTTAGCGAACTATTAGTTCAACAAGCTGAAATTTATGAAATTAGGGGAGAGAAGTCAAGAGCAAACAATTTATTGGCAAAAAGCTTAAATATAATGCTCAATATTCTACTCAATGATAATAATCCAATCTCAGAATCGAATGTTGTTAAGGTAAATGAAGTCGTTGATAAACTTGGTTGGTATAACTTGCCTAATGAAAGCGAGCTTTTGTTATTCCAGTATTATGAATCAACTCAAAGCTATGCCAAAGCCGAAGATGTGCTCTTTCATTTACTTAAATCGGATGAAAATAATAAAGATATTTTAAAAAAAGGTATCTCATTTTACGAAAGATTAAAGGATAAAGATCATGATGAACTTGAAAAAGGGAATCTACCTTTCGATGAGGTGTTAGAAGGGTTAGAAAGTCTCAGGCATTATAACGGGTAAAATAATCAAGAAGAGCAATAGAGATGAGACGATTTTCACTCTCACTCTATTGCTCTTTTCTTTCTATTCTAACCATGGAACGGGTAATTTTCATATTCGACGAACAAACACCTTAGCCAACTATGCCAAAAACTAGAACAAGCGACTTTGAAGCTTGTATATGTAAAAACATGTCGTATAATGACGTATGAAGAGTTTTAAGATATTTCTCGCTTGTTCCATAATTTCTTCAAGGAGGACTAATCTGTGTATTTTTCCAAATTATCATTAATTTGGCAGACATGCGTTCAAGGCATGATTTTATGTAATTCTGAGTTAATAATTGAGGCGGCAAACCCTTCTGCTGAACGGATGTTGGTCAGTTCTGCAAATTGCCTGGCAGGTAAACCATTAGCCATGTATTTACCAACCATAAAACCCGCTAAAAGCGGTGAAATGGAGCAAGTCATTACTGAGGAAACAGTGTCTGTCAAAGCAAAAACATTAAATGTATGCACTTTTCCGGTAACCATAACTGAGAAACAAACGGGCATATTACTCCTTCTTAATGATGTTACCGAATTGAAAGAGGTCCGAAAAAAACTGGAAGATACGGAGAAATGGAAAAATATCCTAACAACCGTCTTAGATACTGCCTATGAGGGAATTGTAATTGTCGATGAGAACGGTTATGTCACAACGTTTAACCAAGCCTATGAAAACTTTATAGGAGTTAAGCGGGAAAAGATGATTGGTCGTCCGGTAGAAGAAGTTGTGGAAAATACACGGCTGCATATCGTCGTCAAAACTGGAAAACCTGAAATTCGGCAGATTCAACGGATCAAGGGGCATGATATGATTTGTGACCGGATCCCCATCCGCGAGGGGAATAAAATTATCGGCGCAGTTGGTAAAGTGCTTTTTAGAGATGTTTCAGAAATTGATCAGTTACAGGAACAAACTCGCCGTTTAAAGCAAGAACTGGAGTATTATAAAGGCAGGCTGCGGCGTCAACAACAGCAGGCTCGTTACTCTGTAGAAAATATTATAGGCAAGAGCAAAGTAATTTCTGATCTGAAAGAAATGGTTAGCAAAGCTGCAACAAGCCGTTCTACGGTGCTTCTTAGGGGGGAAAGCGGAACGGGTAAAGAACTATTCGCTCACGCTATACATAATTCGTCGCCTTTCTATGCCAAGGCGTTTATTAAAGTAAATTGTGCTGCTATACCAGAAAACTTGTTGGAATCCGAATTGTTCGGTTATGAGGAAGGAGCGTTCACTGGGGCCAAAAAAGGCGGCAAAATAGGCAAATTCGAACAGGCAGAGGGCGGAAGTATCTTTCTTGATGAGATAGGCGATATGCCCTTAAGTATGCAGGTTAAGCTTTTACGTGTTTTACAAGAGAGAGAGTTGGAACGGGTTGGTGGGACGCAAACGATTAAAATTAACACCCGTGTCATTGCTGCTACTAATTGTGAACTAGAAGAACTGGTTCTTGATGGAAAGTTTCGGCAAGATCTCTTTTATAGGCTGAACGTTGTTAGTTTACCAATACCGGCTCTTCGCCAACGGACTGAAGATATCCCCGTATTAATTGAGCATTTTCTTGATAAACTCGGGAAAGTTCTTGGCTGCGGACATAAAAAAATCAGTTCAGATGCTTTAGAAATCCTCTTAAACCATAGTTGGCCGGGGAATATCCGTGAATTAGAAAATGTACTGGAACGAGCTTTAAATATCGTCGATGGCGACGAAATATTAGCGGAACATTTACCGGATTACCTTATTGAGACTACTAATGGGGCAGCCATTGTAACGTTAAAAGAAGCTCTTGCCAAAAAAGAGTGCGAGATGTTAAAAAAGGCTCTCGAAACTACCCATGGAAATGTTATTGAAGCCGCAAGGCGCTTAGGTTTAAGCAAATCCAGTTTTTATGAAAAAATGTCACGTTACGGTATTTAACTTTTCCGGATACATGGAAACGGAGTCCGGGTTTCCGGAATATAGGCTGAGAACCTATATATTCAATAGTTTATGTGTTTCCAAACAACAGAATCTTTCATTGTTTTCCGGATTTCCGGAATAGTAACAAAGAAACCTGCAGATTTATCAGCCTGCGGGTTTTTATTTTTTTGGCACGGTTTTTGCTATTTAGAATATTTGAAATCAAATAACCAAGAAATATGTCGAATTACATGAAGAGAGGGAGGAGTATTTTAATTTGGGCTTCAGAAAGACTTCTTGATGTTGACTCTATCCAACAGAAAGCAGAAACGGAGGAGAGTAAAGAACGTGCGAAAACGATTTATGTCAGCGAATGAAGCGGTAGAGTTAATTCCACACGGCAGTACCATAGCCATTGATGGTTTTGTCGGGATTGGTCATCCGGAAGAACTCACCGAAGCGCTGGAAAAGAGGTTCCTTGAAACGGGTGAACCGCGAAATTTAACGTTGGTATATGCAGCCGGACAAGGAGATGGACGAGATAAAGGTTTGAACCACCTCGCCCACGAGGGATTGCTAAAACGTGTCGTCGGCGGGCATTGGAATCTGGCTCCTAAGTTGGGGAAAATGGCAGTTGAAGAAAAAATCGAAGCCTACAATTTTCCTCAAGGTGTTATAACGCACTTGTTTCGAGATATTGCCGCAGGCAAACCTGGAACCTTGACCCATGTGGGGTTGGATACCTTTGTCGATCCCCGTCTGGGCGGTGGAAGATTAAACAAAGTAACCCAAGAAAATTTAGTTGAACTTTTATCTGTCCAAGGTAAAGAATATTTGCTTTATCATAGTTTTCCAATCGAAATTGCACTTTTACGAGGTACGACATCTGATGAGGATGGAAATATATCTCTTGAGAAAGAAGCATTAACCTTAGAGGTGCTGTCTATTGCTCAAGCTGTAAAAAATAATGGGGGCCTTGTCATTGTTCAGGTTGAAAGGGTTGTTCGACGCGGAACTTTAAACCCTCGGGAAGTGATCATTCCAGGAATTTTGGTTGATGTGATTGTCAAAGCCAATCCTGACAGGCATATGCAGTCGTTTGCAGAACAATATAACCCTGCTTACAGCGGAGAACTTCGCTTACCACTCTCTCAACTTGAAACTATGCCTCTTGATGAACGAAAAGTTATTGCTCGCAGAGCTTATATGGAACTTAGCCTCGGAGCTGTCGTAAACCTGGGGATTGGAATGCCTGAAGGGATAGCAGCCGTTGCAACAGAAGAGGGAACGTTAGATGAAATGAACCTGACTTTAGAATCCGGAGGAATCGGAGGGGTTCCCGCAGGCGGATTGAGTTTCGGGGCCAGCTTTAATCCGGATTGTATTATCGATCAGCCGTACCAATTTGATTTTTACGATGGTGGAGGGCTGGATATAGCGTTTTTGGGAATGGCTCAAGCGGACGCCCAGGGAAATGTGAATGTCAGCAAGTTTGGACCGAGGATTGCCGGTGCCGGTGGTTTTATCAACATCACTCAGAATGCCAAAAAAGTAGTATTTTGCGGAACCTTTACAGCCGGTGGACTCGAGGTAGCGGTTACAGAGGGCAGTCTAAACATTATTAACGAGGGGAAAATTCCTAAATTCATAGAAGAGGTAGAACAGATTACCTTTAGTGGTCATTATGCGAGGAAGAATGGCAAGAAAGTAATATATATCACTGAACGAGCCGTATTCTCCCTGAGTGAAGAAGGTCTGATCCTTAAGGAAATTGCACCGGGGATTGATGTGGAAAAAGATGTATTATCCCTGATGAGTCCCCGTCCCAGAATATCGTCTGAACTGAAAGAAATGGATCACCGGATCTTTAATCTTGGTTTGATGAAGTATGAAAAAACGTATATGGAGTGTGTGGCAAAATGAGAACCAAAGATCGCGTAACTTTAATAACCGGTGCTGGTCAAGGCTTGGGAAAAGCCATAGCAATAACGTTTGCCCGTGAAGGGGCAAAACTGGCAATCAATGATGTTCGCTTCAATGAAAAACAAGCCCTTGAGACGATTACAGAATTGAGAGAGCTGGGAGCTGAAGCAGAACTTTTTCTTGCAGATGTAAGTAATGAGGCTGAAGTTGAAGAGATGACGAGGAACGTTTTGGAACGCTTCGGCCGTATTGATATTTTAGTTAATAATGCAGGAATTAATCGAGACGGTTTAATCCATAAAGCAGAGAAATCAAAGTGGGACGCAGTCATAGCGGTCAATCTCACCGGCCCTTTTCTCTGTACTAAAGCAGTCTTACCTTCCATGGGCCAGCAAAATTACGGCCGGATTGTAAATATTTCTTCAGTAACCGCCAGAACAGGAGTTGCCGGAACGGGGTATTACGCAACGGCTAAGACGGGACTGATTGGGTTAACGAAAATAACTGCTGCGGAAAATGCCAAAAAGGGCATTACAGTCAATGCAGTTGCTCCCGGCTATATCAAAACCTCAATGATGATGACTTATCCGGAAGATGTCCTTAACGGAATTATTGCTAAAATTCCGGTGGGGCGTTTTGCCGAACCTCAAGAGATAGCCGAAGCTGTACTTTTTCTGGCAGAGGACACTTCCGGTTATGTAACTGGCTCTGTCTTAGATATCAACGGCGGCTTCCACTTTTAAGCACGGGATGCCTACAAGCACTGGTGACTGGAAATCATTATGGTTTTGTGTTCGTTTATTTATGCAGGAGGTAAATTATGAGACAAGTCGTAATCGTAAGTGCAGTAAGGACACCCATTGGCAGTTTTGAAGGAGCTTTATCTCAAATTCCCGCAGCCGAACTTGGAGCTGTTGTCATAAAGGAAGCAATTAAACGTGCCGGTCTAAAGCTTGACCAAGTCGAAGAAGTGATTATGGGGAATGTGTTATCGGCAGCCCAAGGACAAAATCCTGCTCGTCAAGCCGCAATGAAAGCAGGTGTTCCCCAAGAAGTTCCTGCCTGGACTGTAAGCAAAGTATGCGGATCAGGCTTAAAGGCCGTGATCTGTGCGGCACAGGCAATTCTAAGCAATGATGCGGATATTGTTGTTGCCGGTGGAATGGAAAGCATGTCTCAGGCAAGCTATGCTTTGCCCAAAGCCCGGAATGGCTATCGCATGGGGAATCATGCAGTGATCGATACCATGATTAATGATGGTTTGACCGATGCCTTCCATAACATCCATATGGGAGTTACGGCAGAAAATATTGCTGAACACTATGACATTTCCCGGGAGGAACAAGACAAGTATGCGGTATCCAGCCAAAACCGTGCCGAAGCCGCAATTAAGTCGGGAAAATTCAAAGATGAAATCATCGCTGTCCCTGTCCCGCAACGGAAGGGTGAAACAATCTTGGTTAATCAAGATGAATTCCCGCGTTTCGGTGCTACCTATGACGGGTTAGCAAAATTAAGACCGGCATTTAAAAAAGATGGCACCGTTACAGCGGGAAATGCTTCCGGAATCAATGACGGTGCGGCCGCAGTCGTAGTCATGTCTATGGAAAAAGCAGAGGAGCTTGGTTTGACTCCACTGGCAACGATTACTTCGTGGGCTTCTGCCGGCGTGGATCCGCTGATCATGGGAACCGGTCCAATTCCGGCCTCGCGCAAAGCTTTGGCAAAAGCTAACCTGAAGATTGAAGACATCGACCTTATTGAGGCCAACGAGGCTTTTGCATCTCAAACTTTAAGCGTGGCCAGGGAACTTCTACTCGATGCTGACAAAACGAATATCAATGGTGGAGCTATAGCGTTAGGGCATCCTATTGGTGCCTCGGGAACAAGAGTCTTGGTCACATTGCTTCATGAAATGAAAAAGCAGCAAGTCAAACGTGGCCTAGCAACGTTGTGCATTGGCGGCGGTCAAGGTATAGCCATGATTGTAGAAAGGTAATAAATAAAGGGGGATTTATATGTTAGCAGTACTTGGGATTTTGCTAAGCTTGGGACTTCTGATGTTCATGGCTTATAAAGGATATTCCGTTATCTTCTTCGCTCCGGTGTTTGCCCTCCTAGCAGCAGTACTATCGGGAATGGCCATTATGCCGACTTACACTGAAGTGTTTCTCCCCAATTTGGCCAGTTATGTAAAAGTTTACTTTCCATTCTTTCTCCTTGGAGCTGTGTTCGGTAAAGCGATGGAGGAATCCGGTGCAGCGAAAGCCATTGCTAAAGCTATTGTTCAGAAGTTAGGTAAAAAACAAGCGATGCTCTCGGTGGTTTTATCATGTGCAATTCTCACCTATGGCGGGGTCAGTCTTTTTGTGGTTGCCTTTGCCGTTTACCCCTTTGCTGCTTCGATTTTTAAAGAAGCGGATATTCCCAAACGCTTAATCCCGGCAACGATTGCCTTAGGTGCCTTTACCTTCACGATGGATGCTCTGCCGGGTACACCGCAGATTCAAAATACTATCCCCATGAAATTTTTTAATACGGATTTATATGCTGCCCCGGTGTTTGGAACAGCAGGAGCGATTATCATATTTGTGGTTGGCATTCTTTATCTTGAATGGCGTAAAAGGAAAGCCCAGGCGGCCGGTGAAGGATATGGCCTTCATGCGAATGAACCGGAACTGGTTGAAGACCAAAATCTGCCCAATGCCTTATTGGCAACAATACCTCTAATTTCCGTACTTGTTGTTACATTATTATTACAAAAAGTTGTTTTTCCCCAATGGGATATTGCTTCATGGGTTACAAAGGCTCCCTATAGTATTCCTAAAGATGGCGTGGTCGGAACTATGAACAACTGGGCCTTAATCATTGGTTTAGCGGCGGGCACATTTATTGCTTTAGTGCTTAATCCAAAGCGAATTAATGGCAATGTCGCTAAAGCAATTAATGCCGGCGCTATCGGTTCTTTACTCGCGGTTATGAATACAGCATCCGAAGTAGGATATGGTAATGTTATTAAAACACTTCCTGGTTTCAACTCCATTGCCCATGCTCTCATGAACATCAATCACGGCGGCAGTCCGTTATTATCTGAAGCCGTTACGGTGAATACTTTAGCAGGGGTAACCGGTTCAGCCTCTGGTGGAATGAGTATAGCACTTGATACCTTTGGCAAAGACTATCTGGCTTGGGCCCATAAAGCTAATGTGAGCCCGGAACTCTTGCACCGTGTTGCCTCCATGGCTTCCGGCGGGATGGATACCCTGCCGCATAATGGTGCGGTAATTACCCTCCTGGCGATCAGCGGCTTAACCCATAAGCAGTCCTATAAAGACATCTTTGCAATTACCTTAATAAAGGCAAGCACAGTATTTGTTTTGATTGGAATCACCACTATATTCCGTTTTGCTTAAGAAATGAAGTAAATTTAAATAGCTTTTTCCTAGACGTAAGTGAAGTCTTAGCGTCTCGGAATTTTGGAAGATCGCACCACTAATTTGCGGAAAGTGCAGCAAACTACAGTAACTAACCAACATGGAGAAATTGTTGTGAATGGTACGGCGGTTTTCAAGAAATGCTCTTGAGGAGATAATTAGGAGTTAACAGGGGGAGGGTAGATATTAACTGCCTTCCCCATATTGTTGTCCTTCCGAACCTCAGAATAAGAAGAAGTGGATAAACACATATTCAAACCCCATTGATTAATTTTTTTTCTGCTTTCCAAGCCAGGGGGGCGAGTAGTCTGATACCCCATAAAAATAAATTATATGATAAAATGTTAATAAATGAACTATATAGGGGTTAGAAATGGAGTATTTACAAATCATATTATTATGAAGGGAAATGTATAAAAGCCACAGCATGTATAGGAGTAGTAGGTATCAATAAGGTAACAAATGTAAGCTTTGATTACTTTTTAAAATATGCTGACTTGGCATTATAAAATGGCTCTTATCAAGTTTTTGTGGAACATCAACCAGGATATTTTACGATGTTGAGGAACTGAAGGAGGCAATCCATTGATTAACCAAAAGGAGGTCATGTTCAGTTATGGATAAACTTAGGTATCCCATCGGTCAATTTAATATGTCAGAAGATGTTAGTCTGGATCAAGTTGAGAATTTGATTGCTCAAATCGAGGTTTTGCCACGTTTGCTTGCTGATTCGGTTAAAGATTTGAGTAAGGAACAATTAAATTCATCCTACAGGCCAGGGGGATGGACGATCCGGCAAGTTGTTCATCATATAGCAGATAGTCATATGAATGGTTACATAAGATTCAAACTCGCACTGACTGAGAATAACCCTACAATAATGCCGTATAACGAAGCGTTATGGGCAGAGCTTGAAGACGCACGAACATTACCAGTCGAGGTTTCTCTGAAGCTTATCGAAACTCTACATGAAAGATGGGCTTTTTTAATGAGGTCGTTATCAGGCACCGAACTTAATTGTCAATTTCGCCATCCAGAGGCCGGAGACGTAAGCCTTAGAAAGGGAATTGGGTTATATGCCTGGCATGGTAATCATCATTTAGCACACATTACTAACTATATTGGCCTTTAGCTTTCCACACCCCCTATACTTAGATTTTTAGATCTAAAGAAGGAAATGATAAACTATGATTCAACTTAACACGAATAAAGATAAAGAAATGGCTCCGACTTGTCCTCTTTGTCATGGTATAGGACAGAAGGTTCGCAAAATTACAGTTCAGCATCAGGTAAAACAGGGTTTTAAAGTTGAAGGCGAACAGTTTTTCCTCTGTACAACTCCCGAATGCGATGTTGCCTATTATACTCAAAATAAGAAGACAATCCCCCAAGAACAATTGATTAATAAGATCTGGCTTAAGGAAGTTCCTCCTCCCGTTTCAATTTGTTATTGTGCAAACGTTACGGAGGATGAAATTTTATATCATGTGGCGATCGCAAAATGTTGCTCTTCTCTGGACGATATTAAAAAGCATACTGGGGCAAATACTGGGCACGAATGTCTTACTAAAAATCCGGCAGGTGCCTGATGTTCTTCTGTTGTGCAATCGGTGATTGCCAAAGGTCTCGCTTTAAGGAAAGTAACAAAAGGCCAGTAGTAGGTTAGTAGTGTATATTCTGGGCATGTTTTCGCAGATATTACCTTCATTTGAAAGACAATATTGGAAATGGAGTGTGTCAAATGCAGTATACGCAATTTGGAAAAACGGGACTTAACGTTTCTAGGTTTGGGCTGGGTTGTATGCGATTCCCATCGAGCGAGAAAGATGCAATTGAAATGGTTAGGTATGCACTAGATCATGGGGTGAACTACATTGATACCGCTTACATGTATAAGGATAGCGAAATAATAACTGGAAAAGCTCTCAAAGATGGTTACAGAAATAAAACTTTCATAGCAACGAAAAACCCTATCTGGCACATAAGTAAGCATGAGGATTTTGAAAAATATTTGGATGAAGAACTAAAACGTCTTGGAACAGAATACATTGATGTTTATCTGCTGCATAACTTAAGTCATGATAATTGGGAGAAGGTTAGAAAATTTGACGGCTTTAGTTTCCTAGACAAGATGGTTCAAAAAGGGAAAATAAGGCATAAGGCTTTTTCCTTTCATGGAACTTTATCGGCATTTAAAGAAATCGTAGATACTTTTGACTGGGAGATGGCGCAAATCCAATTAAATATTTTGGATGAAACTTTACAGGCAGGGGTCGAAGGCTTAAAATATGCGGCGGATAAAGGAGTCGCCATGGTCATCATGGAGCCGTTAAGAGGAGGATTCATGCTTAATAATGTCCCCGAGGAAGTATACGATTTAATTAGTCATTATCCGGAAAAACGTTCACTTGTTGAGTGGTGTTTCCGCTGGCTCTATAATATGCCTGAAGTATCGGTCATTTTGAGTGGAACAAATACTTTGGAACAGTTAAAAGATAATTTGAGAATCTTTAACGATTCCGCACCGAATGTAATGACAGAAGAGGATCAAAATCTCATTAAAAAGATAAGGGGAATTTTTGAGTCGAAAAATAGCATTGGCTGTACAGGCTGCAGATATTGTATGCCCTGCCCCCAAGGTGTCAGTATTCCTGAAATATTCCGTCTCTATAATAGTAACCAGCTTATGAAATCCCACTGGGTAGACAAAGGGGTCTATCGTATTAGTTTGTTGCCTTCAGGTTCCGGTGCCGATCAATGTATATCTTGCGAACTTTGTATGGAACAATGCCCACAGGGTCTAAATATACCCATTTTACTTAAAAAAGTTCACGAGGAATTCACGGCCCAGCCCTAAATAACTTTTGACAAGAGAATGGGCTGGAACAGTAAAAACGGGAAACACTGATATCATTTCACAACAATTTATCCAGGCACATTGGCAATTTTTAACTACCACTAATCGCTATATCTTAAGCCTCGGAAGGTTGGTTATGGAAGAAAAGTTGAAAGGGTATTATGCAAGTAACATTTCATATGGGGGCGTTTTGGACTCGCTCGGGGAAGCAGTGACAAAAGTTGCGCGTCGAGATTCCACCTGGTCTCGTTAAACGGTGGACCAAAATAGTTAACGAAAATAATTACGCCCTAGCTGCCTAAGTGCTGTTAGCATCCTGCTTTCAAGACCTACGATGAAGGGCCAGGGTGTCAATTTAGTAGGACGCTCAAATTCAATGCTCGAAGACATTAGCTAAGATGATCGAGCTAGTCTGAAATGAATCCTTGCCTTTAGGAGTCATTAACGGTGAAGGTTAAATTAAAGGACACACGCGTAGACGCTTTTGTGGCAGCTCTTCGATACAGGGGCGCAAATCCCCTCGTCTCCGCCAAATAAGTACTCAATAATTGATACAATTAATAACATAAAAAGTCCAGCAATGCTGGGCTTTTCGGCGTTTATGGGTAATTTAAGCATCACTTTGTGATATGCTCCCTTTATGGTAGACAGTTAAAATAATAAAACTGTTATCATAAGGAGGAGCTTTTTTTGTCCCATAGATCAAGAGTATCAGGGTCAGAAAAAATAGCGGCAATTGAAAAGTATCTTCGTGGAGAAGATACACTATCTCATTTAGCAAGTCTTCTAGGTGTTGATTTTAAATCCGCCCAGCAATGGCTTCAAACATACCATTCACTAGGTCCAAATGGACTAATTAATACATCTAAGAATACTGCCTATTCTGTGGAACTTAGAACTTCAGCTGTCAAAGATTATTTGGTGGGCGGTGGTTCCTACATGGATATATGTAGGAAATATGGTATTAAATCAACTTGCCAGTTACGTTACTGGTGTTTGTTGTAAGATAAAAGTACCGAAAGTTGCAAGTTAAAATTCCAGAGTGTTGCAATTGGAAATTCCATAGTATTGCAAAATCCATTGCAGGCATAAACCATAGCCTATATCCTTGTATCTGTTGAAGAGAGGATACAAGGAGGAAAGGAGAATGCTTACAATGGACAAGGTTCATGATATCAGATTCCGTTACTTCGTGAAAGGAGAAAACATTTCTCAAATTGCAGATACTCTACACTTGGACTGGAAGACGGTACAGAAGTATGTCGATAAGACGGATTTTAACAAACCAGCCCCCAAGCCGGCTTCAAATCAACGTTTCTGTCCTAAACTAGATCCCTACAAGTCAACCATTGATAAGTGGCTTGAAGAGGATAAACAGGCACCTCGAAAACAGCGGCATACTGCCAAGAGAGTCTTTAACCGTCTTAAGAAGGAGTTCGCTGGTTTTAATTGCTCATATAGGACCGTTGCCAACTACTATGCCGTAAAGCACAAGGAGCTTTTCAATAGTGCCAAAGGCGGATTCCTTCCGCTAGAGCACCGTCCAGGTGAGGCACAAGTCGATTTTGGGACAGCCGACTTTTATGAAAATGGTACCCGAAAAACAGGAAAGTATCTTGAAGTGTCATTTCCCTATAGCAACAAAGGTTACTTGCAACTCTTTTATGGTGAAAATATGGAATGTCTCCTGGAGGGGCTTGACGCTATTTTTCGGCACATTGGTGGAGTCCCTGAAGAATTATGGTTTGACAATACCAAAACCATTGTCACCAAAGTCCTCCGAGGTGGCGGGCGTGAGACCACGGAACGGTTTGACCGTTTTCAGGAACACTACCGGTTCCAAGCGGTCTTCATGAACCCTGGCGAAGGTCATGAAAAAGGTTATGGAAAGTGTGAGATAATGTATAGTAAGGTCGTGGATGTACCATTTTTACAGGTAGTTGCGCCGTTTTACTTTACATTATCTACACAGTATTATTTAGAAAAAGACTTTAGCCATTCTAATAAATCGTCATTGGCTAACCATATCGGTGTTGCTTCTGGTGTTACATCCGTATAAGCTTTTTCAATTGCTGCGCGCTTTTGACGGGAATCTGTTCTAGCATAAACCTCTGTGACCTGGATAGATGTGTGTCCAAGAATATCACGTATATATACCAGATTGACACCCGACTGAAGCAAATGCATGGCCTTGGAGTGCCTTAAAGTGTGGCAACTTAACTTTTCTGGTATCATGGATGGATTTTTGGTCCTGGCCTGCATCGCATATTTGGCTAGTATGTAATTTACTCCGGCACGAGTGAGCTTTTCCTTCCGGCTGTTGCTAAATAATGGGTACATATTCGCATATGGTTCCAGAAGCTTTTGCTCTGCCATATACATTTTGAGAAATTTCATCTGTGCATCAAGAAGCGGAACGATCCTAGCCTTATTACCTTTTCCAATCAATTTTATTGTACAAGGTACATCAAAGCGCACCATAGAAGGTGTCAAATCTATGATTTCCTGGACACGTGCGCCACTGTCATACATAAGTGACAATAATGCAAGGTCTCTTCGCCCATTACGGGTTAAACGATCCGGTTCTTCAAGAAGTAACCGGATACCTTCCAATGAAAGATAATTAATAGATGTCTTTTCTGTCCTTTTTACCGGAATAGAGAGTATTCTCTGCCATTCCAGCAGGTTTTCTGGGCACTGGTATTGTAGGTAATGAAAAAAAGAATGCAGGGCAGCAAGGCGTACATTTCGTGTTGCTGTACAACAATGCCGGGATTCCTCAATCCAGTCCAGAAAATCCACAATATTTTCTTTAGTTAATTGTTTGAGTAACAGCTTGTTGGCTGGAATTCCTTTCTCATCTTTCATAAATGTTAGAAAGAGAATAAACGTATCTTTATAGGATGCAATGGTATTTTTACTAACACCTTTTTCACCGGGTAGATAACAGATCAGGAAATCGGTCAATCTCTTCGAGAAATCAGTTGGTTTCATGGCAGTCTACCTCAGGAAAAGCATAAGCACAGATATTGTTAACATTGGAAATTATCTCAGGATACATCTCAGATGTCAGCCTAACATATTTTTCGGTTGCCTCCAGGGACTGGTGTCCTAGATATTCAGAGAGTATTGGAAGAGAGTAATAAAGGTCTAAACCAGCCTTTGCCATTGCCGCCAGCGAATGTACGCTAAAAACGTGGCGGATATCGTGCAAGCGTGGCCCCTGACCTTTCCCGCCATGAGGAATACCTGCTTCCCAGAGGACTTTCCTAAACCATTCATAGATAGCTTTCGGATTACATCTGCGCCCATTACGTTTCACAAAAAAGTAATCTTCAGGCCCCTGTACGACTTGTAAGGAATCTCTGTATTGCCTGCAAACGTTAGCAAGTGAATCAGAGAAAGGAATCATCCGATCCTTGCCATTTTTGCTTTTCCGGATAATTAGGTATTGTTCAGTTAGGTTTACGTCTTTCACTTTTAGAGATACCGCTTCACCGATGCGAATTCCCGTACCGTATAACATGCGTAAAAGTGCAGGAATTACATTGACTGCCGAATCCATAAAGTTATCCAATTTTAATCGTTCACTGGCTGCAAAGACGGACCTCATCTCCTCTTTGGAGAAAATGTATGGTGTAAAAGTGCTTTTGTAAGCCTTAGGTAGCCGAGGAATATATGAAGGATACCCTGAATCATTGAGGAAAGAGGAAAACTGTATCAGATACATAACTCTTTTGTAACAGGTACTATCCGACTCATTCGGGCGTTTCACTGCCCACTTATCGGCCAGCTCCTTAGTAATGCCAATCTCGGTCTCCCCGTTTCTGATGGTAAACTGATCAAAGATGTAATAGGTGCTTTCAGCATCTTTAAACTTATAGCCCAAGTTTCTTTTGAGATCGATGTATTGCTTAATCAAAATAGCATATATGCCCTTGTATCTGCTCATCTGCCCGAACCTCTTTCATAAAAAGAGCGTGAGACAGGCGGCACTTCCAAGGCACACTGGCGCAGAGAGTTCATATCAATTCTAAGATAGATCCGGGTACTTTCTGTGTTCTTATGCCCCAGTACTTCGGAAATGACAGGCAAAGGTGTCTTTTTCTCAAGCAGGACTCCGGCTAGGCTGTGACGGAGTGCATGGGGACCGTGTTTACGTTCCTTTTCGTAATGAATATCTGCCCTTCTTAGATAAAAGCACACGATGCTATGGAGGGTTGATCGGTTGAGCCTGTCATACGGGGGAGTTACATGAAGGAATATGAAGGGTACATTTGAACTAGGTCTTCCGTATTTTAAATAGTCGATGATGGCTTCACCGATTTCGGTTAGCAGTGGAAGTTCTATTCCGGATTTGGTTTTTTGTTGGTACAGGACAATAAGATTCTTTTCCCATAGGATGTTTTCAAAGGTAAGATTACAAACGTCGGAGGCTCTGAGTCCCAAACGTGCTGTAATTAATACCATTGCATAATCCCGTTTTCCCTTTGGACTACTCCTATCAATAGCAGCTAATAAAGCTTTGACTTCTTTTTGGGAATAAGTCGAAGGAAGTTTTGGCTGCTTAACATATTTATCCTTTGGGAGCAACCGGGAACAATCTATTTCGGCTAGTCCCTGATCATAAATATATCGGAGATACCCTTTAACGATTGATAGGTTCCTATGTCTGGTATAGGGAGTAAAGAAGCCCATCTGATTAGCATAATTCAGAAGAAACAACTGATTTATTGAATTTAGCTCTGTAATTCCATGATCATTAAGATAATTGAGCAAACGCCGCAAATTGCTCTTGTACTCTTCAACCGTTTCTCGTGAAATTCCATAAGATTTTTTGTAATCAATGTAAGATAACATAGTCTTACCGATAGATCCAAGCAGTTCCCGGAATTTCTGGTTCCTTCTGAATTTCACAGTTCTAGTCTCTAGGAATTCTGTCAGTACGTTGGCGCATTGGATAATAGTTTTCTCCCAACGGTCAAGATTATCATAGCCTCTGGTTCCAATTAGGTGGTAAATGAATGCCTCACCAACAGACGCATTATAGTATTGTAGATCATTGTCTCTCATAAATACGGCTACTTTTTGCCATGCGGAACGATATTGACTAATTCTCGAATCGGAATAGGCAAGTTTTTGGAGATAGTTGACGACTTCACCCGTCAATATCTCAAGTGTCATTTGATTTTCCTTCATTAAAGCTAATACCCCCTTAATTGATTTAAGCACACCGCTTGAATCAACTATAGAGGACAATAATGTAAAGTAAAGCGACAAAATTCTCAGTGTAATTGAGTATTTAACCACCTTACTTTACATTATCTCACACTTTCCATAACCTTTTTAATGTAAAGCTTTACATTAAAAAGGCAATGTGGAAAACAAAGTGGGTTACCAGAGACGCAACTTCCTTGTTCCGCTACCGCATTTCATGAAGCTCTCTGATTTCAACCGGCAGCTTCTCAAGCTGTGTGAGGAAGATGCCATGAGGGAACATTACCGCCATAATGATACGATTGAGGAACGGTTTGCTGAGGATTTAAAACACTGCCATGCCCTTCCTGATATCGAGTTCGATCTCAGCGGCAAAGGAACGGTTACTACCAATAACTGGGGCAAATTTTATCTGAACAAAGGAATGCATGAGTATTCGGTTTCGCCGAAACATGCAAACGTTGCGGTTAACTTGAAACTGACCTCATCGCACGTCATTGTGATGGATGAAAACCTTCGTGAAATTGTAAGACACCGCCGTCTTTATGGCGATAATAAACAACAGAGTATGGACTGGCTTCCCTATCTCAGACAACTTTCTATACGTCCACGGGCCTTGAAATATTCCGGTATCTATGACCTTATGCCGACTGCCATGAAACAGTTCTTTGAAGGCTGCACCAACTCGGAAACCGGTAAAGTTCTTAAAGTTCTAGCTGAACTGACGGGCAGAACCGGCTTTGACAGTGCACTCAATACCGTCGGCCAGGCGCTCTGTTACGGCGCATCGGATGCGGACAGTCTTAAGAACCTCTACCGTCGTATTTATGCTGATGTACCGGAACTTCCGCCGATGCCCTTGAGTCCGGAAATACCAAAGGTCGCTCAGATGCCAACGAACCTCGTCACTTACGATGTCTTCCTAAGAAAGGGAGGTAACGTAAATGCTTGAAGAAGAGATCATTTACTGCTGTAAGAAACTAAAGTTGAGCCACAATCTCGCCGATATGGCTCAGACGACGGAAGGACAATCCCATCAGGACTATTTACATAAACTCTTGTCCGCAGAACTAAAGAACCGTGAACAAGGGCGTATAGCTAAACTGATGAACAGTGCAGGCTTTTATAGCATTAAGACCTTTGACGGATTCCGATTTGATGAAATAACGCTTCCCTCCGGTCTGACACCGGAAAACCTAAAATCGTTGAACTTTATTAAAGAAAAGAAGAACATCATAATGTATGGCCGAACAGGAACGGGAAAAACTATGCTTTCCACTGCGCTCGGTGTAACCGCCTGCCAGAAAGGTATTCCCGTCCGATTCTACCGTACGGCAGCCCTGGTCAACCAGCTTTCGGAAGCCAAGAAGGCCGGGACCCTTGGAATACTGTTGAAAAAATTGAATAAAGCATCCGTCATTATCCTCGATGAGTGGGGCTATGTACCTTATGACCGCACCGGTGCCCAGTTACTCTTTGACTATCTTTCTGAGATCCATGAGCAGAAATCGGTCATCCTGAACACAAACCTGGAGTTTTCCCGGTGGGTCAATGTACTCTATGATGAACAAATGACCGCTGCCCTTGTCGGCCGGCTCATGCATCATTGTTATCTTCTCCTCTTTCCAGGAGAGAATAACCGGCTAAGGGAGTCCAGCATCAATGAGCTTTACCAATCGATAGCCTCAACAGATAAATCGGAGGATCAATGACATGATCATTAACAAAACGGTGATTAGAGATCTTGAACATAAATTCAGGAGGTCTTTTCCTGCTGACCTTAAAAAGTATTTACTTGTGAACTATGCAAACGAGCCGTTTCCGTATGAATTTACCGAACAGGATCTTTACGCTAATATCCAGAAAGACATCCATGATTATGAAGCTGGGACGTTGGATGTTACAGTAAAAAGCCCGTCCGAACGCTGGGCTGAAGAACGTGAATACCTACAAGACCTGTGCATTGAAAAATTCCGTGAGATCTGCATTCTTAAGGAGTACATTTCTGAACTGGAACACAAACTTTTAGAACACGGCCTAGAACCCTCCCAAATGGTGAAACAACGGGTTAAATATGAAGCCGAATCATTGCCTTATTAACCACATTGAGGTGACAAATGTCTGCAAAGAATCTATTTCCCTGCTAAGAAGTGGGGAAATAGAACTTGCAACATTGTGGAAAATGGAGTTGCAATACTATGGAAAAATTACTTGCAACTTTTAGGAAAAAGTTCTTGCAAAAAACAGTTACTGGATTTTAAAGTATAATAGTCATGAGAAGTTAATGTCTTCTGGAACAGGGGGAACACTAATCATGACTAAAGGACGAACAACGACTAACGATGAACGGATTGAAGTCGTTAATTACTGCATAGAACATCAATATAATTACGCTGAAACGGCACAGAAATTTCAGGTATCCTATCAGCAGGTTTATTCCTGGACCAATAAATACTTAAAAGATGGTGTGGAGGCACTTCAGGATAAACGCGGTAAAAGAAAATCGGAAGATGAGATGTCCGAAGTAGAGAAACTACGGGCACAGAACAAGTTACTTGAGACTGATAATAGAAGAAAGCAAATGGAGATTGATTTACTAAAAAAGCTGGACGAGATAGAAAGGTGGCGGTTTTAAGCCAAGTAAGACATGAAACGATCTATTACGCCGTACGTAATCTTCATGACACAAAATCATATCCTATAAGGGAACTTTGTGAAATTATTGGTATCCAGCGTCTTCATACTATAAATGGCTGAACAGGAAAGAAAGCGATAATGAGAAGTTCAACAAGGAGCTACTTCCAATCATTAAGGAGGCCTATGAGGAACGGAACGGTATCCTTGGATATCGCCAGATGACCACGAAACTTAATCGTGAACATCATCTTCGTGTTAATCATAAACGGGTATATAGACTCATGCATATCCTAAATCTAAAATCGGTGTGTCGCAGGAAACGAAAGAATTACATCAAATCAACGCCTGAAATCACAGCAGAAAATGTTCTAAACAGAGAGTTCGAATCCAATGAATTCGGAACAAAATGGCTCACTGACGTTACTGAAATGAAGTTTAGCCTTCAACGCAAGGCTTATCTCAGTGCCATCCTTGATCTGGCAGATAAAAGTATTGTTTCTTATGTGAGTCAATTTCATAATGTTTAATTGTTAAAGCTCAGACCTTCAGAATTTCGTTAGTAACATTTTTTGAAGATTTATGCTGCAGCTATACGTTTGAACTTGTTCAATCGGTCTACGGCTAATTTGCAGAGGGTATAGGTCAGGATAGAAAACTCGAAATCGACTTTGGCTACGTTTCCTCGATGTCGAATGTTGTTTAACTGAAAGTACTCTTTGAGATAAGCATTAACACGTTCTACGGCTGTTCTCTGTTTATAGAGTTCAAAGTAGCGCCCACTTCCTCTGGCTGGAACGGTGTATTTTCTGGGGTCTGAGGAAACCTTAACCTTGAATACCTTTTGACACTGGTTGTTTTCTTTCAGAGGACACTCTTTGCACTCCTTGGGTTGAGTATATTTCAACGTGTCGTATCGGGAATCATAGCTATCATATCGGTAGGAATGACCTTCTTGACACTTAGGGCAAAAGTATTTGTCCTTGTCTTCAGGTAGTTGTTCATTGCGTGGATTGTAATCAATCAGGGCCCTTGACCCCATGGCTTTTGCTTGTTGGTAAATTGAGCTGTAATCGTAACCAGCATCCAAAAGCGAATAGGAAGGCTTCAGCTGGGGGTGAAGTTCATGAAGAGCCTTGAGTAGAGGAATCGCCATTTTGCCATCATTGACATTTCCCGAGGAAAGTAAGGACTTTAAAATGTATTGGCTTTTACAGTCCACGAGAAGATGACCTTTGAACCCGAACCAAAAGACGTTTTTGCCCTCGGAGTTTTTCTTAATTCCCCAGTGAGGATCTTGCGGGATTTGCTGTTCGATCGTCTTGAAATCAAGAGGAAGTTGAGCTTCAATTTTCTTCTCAAAGAGGGGTCGATTCTCTTCCAGTTCCTGTTGTTCTTTGAGCCATTTCTCCCGTTCCGATTTGGGTTTTCGTCCGCGTTTTTTGGAGGTTTGCTTGACCGGAATCTCTTCGTCTTTCTTTTTCTCAGGTTTACGGTCTCTCGCTTCAATATGAGTAGCATCGATGGCTATAACATCCCCATCGATGAAGCCTTCTTGAAACGCCTGAGAGACTAGTTCATTTTGAATTTTTTCCAAAGCAGAAGAACCCTTGATTTTTTGAATCATTCGAGTATAAGAGGACTCGCTAGGAACTGCATCAGCCATCGTAAAGCCGCAGTCGAAACGGAATTCCAAGCTGTTTTTTAATCGTTTTCGTAAATCTTTGATCGTAGGAATTCGTTCGATCACTCGAATGAATAAAGAATAGATCATGGCTGAATAGTTAAGCGTGGTTGGAGCTCCCAAAAATGCCCTTTTTGAAACCACTCTCAACAAAGGAGTAATATTCAGCGGTTCCAATAGAAGCGGATACGATTCTTTCGGTGACATTTCTAAGATTTCTTCCAAGGAAAATAGACGTTCTTGGCGAATACTAAACATTGGGAGTTCTCCTTTCAACCTCTCGGTGTTTGTTTGGTCACTTACACTTTCGAGATTTTGGGGAGGTACTCCTTTTTTTACGGGTAAAAAGCCCGCTTATATCAAGGGGTATGAATTATGAAACTAACTCATGTAATTGGACATTCCAACAATAATCAACTGGTTTTTAAAACGTTTGATATAGCCCACAAAACGTATCCTAATGCCAAACCTTTCTTTCATAGTGACCGTGGCTTTCAATATACGAATAAAATATTCAAGAAAAAATTAGACGATACAGGAATGACACAAGCATGTCAAGGGTATCCATCCACCTGGATGTGCTGCTTGTGCGGCTGTAGCAGTTGCTGGTTATGGCAGTATAGGATCTTTTTGTGCAGGTTATTGTGCTCATACGCTATAATCTTAATCGAGAAATATTATTTTAGGTTTAACTTGTAATTGTAATGGAGTTTTATGTGAGGATGGAACTATAATGTAGACCATAAGTTCCGCCTCACATAATAACTCCCAAAAAACTAAATAAAGTTATAACTCGCTAAAATGGGGGAGACATTTGAAAAATTTCGGTAAACTTTTTATGGGGCTCAGTTTGTTATCGTTAACTGTCGCGTATATAGTAAAGGGGATTTTTTATTATGCTCCAGTCGTCGGATGGCTCTTGGCAATTATCCTTTCTTCCATTGCTTTAGTTATTTATATCAAAACGCGTTCCTGATCATGTCAATCACGACAAACGCTTTTTTAAAAACGGATTTCCGCAGGAATTTGCTTTGGTTAAACTTAGACGTGGCAATATTTGCTTTTTGTGCAGCACTTTAGCCCCTACCGCAGCCAAGCCATTGATTTCGCAGGTATATTTATCGATTTAAAAAGTGTACTAAATTAGGAGTTTACCTTTTATCAGCCATTTCATTCTGCTAAAATCAGGGGGAAAGAGGGGATAAAATGAGAATAATACATTGCAAAATTGGTAAGGTATATGAAAAATATTTACCAAATTGAACGAGGTTTAAGTAACCTTTCTGACGGAAGAGTTAAACCAACTTATAGCACAGACCAACTTATTCTGCCTGTGCTTTGCTTTTGCTGAGGATAAAAGGTTTTGGGATATTTAGGGGTGTGACGTCGATACAATTTTCTACCACCGGAACGTAGTGTTTGTTTATATTACATGTTTAGACAAAGAATTTATCATGCAATTAGAAATTTATCGGATATTAAGAAGCTGTTAACATAATACTTTTATTTGATAACTTTTTGAATTATTTTTTCGGCAAAATCCCCCACGCACACCCGCGCCCCCGCTAACCTCAAGAAGAATTAGCCGCCTCCGATAAAGCCTAGTTGACGGTCGCGAGTGGCGACTGCCGCTGGGAGTGATAATACAAAGAAACCCTAACAGCTAATGCTCCGGGATATCCTTACCTATCCAAAGGCGCTAACCGAACCGGAAAGCTGAAAGGATGGGTTGCATGTTGGGGCTGGTTAAAAATCCAGATAGAATGAGCAAAGTTTTAAATCGGAGTGAGAAAGCATGTTTAACTACAAGATTGGTATAGACTGTATCGATTGGCAACAGCTCTTTCAAATATATGATGAGGTTGGATTAGTTGCTGGCTACGGTAAAAAGAAGGATCATGACAAGATTTGTAAGGCATTTGAACAAAGCTATAAGGTAGTAACAGCTTGGAGAAATGAGAAACTAATTGGAGCGGCCAGGATGTTGTCGGATGGAGTTTGTTATGGAATGATCTTTGATGTAGGTGTCTTGCCGGAATATCAGAAATTAGGAATCGGTAAAGGTCTAATTGCTGGATTGCTAAAAGAAAACGAGCACCTATGCATTCATTTGACATCGACTTTTGGGAACGAGGAGTTCTATAGAAAGTTAGGGTTTAAGCATCATAAAACTGCATTTGCTAAGTATCCATATGACTCAGATTATTTGGCTTGATCTTCGGTTGCACAGTTAATACCCAACTCCTCGAACTCCACAAAGCCAAGTTATCCCTAACTGTCATTGCTTCAGGATGTCCTTACCTAACCAAAGGCGCTCACTGAACTGGGAAGGTGGAGGCTGAGAGATGCGTCACATAGAGTGTTGGGAGTGTGGGATTGCCGGAAGCAGGCCGTCACCCGGTTAGAAAAGAGAAATGAGAACATTATAAGAACGGTGAGAAAAAATGCTAAACATTCGAAATGCAAAAACCGGTGAATCTGAAATCTTGACAAATATTGCCGTGAGATCTGAAGCATATTGGGGATATGATTCCAGCTACATGGAAAAGTTTCAGTCAATTTATAAAGTGACTGAAGAGTTAATGGATTTAGCATTGTTACAAGTCCACAAGCCAAGGAATTCTATATAAAAATGGGCGCGATTTATTGCGGAGAAGTTGAATCTTTACTTAAAAGAGGACGACTAATTCCACGGTTTATTTATTCAGTAAAGTAACGTGAAGGTAAATAATCCTGCCACTTGCTAATCTTAAGGAGAAATAGCCGCCATTATCAAAGCTATCTGCTGGTCAAGCGAGTCAATAAACTAAGTTCCATACATTGGAGGTATTTCTATGTATCTTAAAATAGATGATTTATCCGGGCCACAAGTTGCTGAATTAGTGAGAGAGCATCTACAGAGTATGGCCATTCAGTCTCCGCCGGGGAGTATGCATGCACTTGGTCTTGAATCCCTAAGAAAACCTGAAATTACTTTTTGGAGCGCCTGGGAGGGTGATGAATTAGTTGGGTGCGGGGCTCTAAAAGAACTGGATAGAAAACACGGAGAGATCAAATCAATGCGAACTTCCTCATCGCATCGCAGAAAGGGTATTGCTAAGGGCGTTCTTCAAAATATTATTGAAGAGGCCAAGGTGCGCGGATATCAGAGATTGAGTTTGGAAACGGGTTCAATAAATGCTTTCGAACCGGCTAGAAGATTATATATAAGTTTTGGGTTCCAATATTGTGAGCCGTTTTCGGAATACGTAGAGGACCCAAATAGTGTTTTTATGACGAAGGAATTATGACTCCTTTTACCATTCAACCGTCGCATTGATCCCTACTAACTCCAGGCCCACCAGCGCCCCCAGCTAAATTTCGGGAATTTGATAAACTTACTTATTAAGTCAGGCCTCCACTGCTAGGGGAAACCTAAAAATCCCCCCACCTGCGAGAGCTGGGTTAAAAACCAAATGATCTAAACGGCTTTGCGAATCCAGGGCGTATTGCTCTGGATTTTTACAATTTGTCGAGGTACGGTGGTATAATTAGGAAAGGATAGCGGTTAGAACTGGTCCGGACGCCAATTCCGTCAATTAGCGTACAACTCAAAGCGGCAATATTCTGGGCAAGATGCCCGGCAGTTATTTACTCAAGCCACTTGCACCACCCAGCTATCCCTCAACCCCAAATCCCCACCAATGTGATAAAACCCAGCTACCAGTCAAGCAACCAGACTCCTTCAATCCCGAAGGAGGGGATGCGCTTAGCTAGTGGATACGGGAGATAGGTGGATGGAGTCTATAAAAGGAGACGTCTTCTGAAGGATGAGATTGAAAGTCGGAAAAGGAAGAGGGGTGTAAATGAAAATAAAGATTATATCCATACTTATCATTCTTGTGGTTTCGGTATTATCATTTTTCGGGACATTTTACTTAGGCATAAATGGTGTGTTAGGCGTTAAAATATTTGGTTTAACGATTGGGACGTTGCTACCTATAGTTATTGAAATAATTTTAAGTATTATCATTGTTTATGATTTTATAAGTATCAGGCTTAAAAGAATGCGATATGGGGAATTAAAGTATGTCTTGAAAAGGACTAATAAAAAAGTTCAGGTCATTGGGTTTTTCATCCTGGTAGCAATTTTAATATTCGAAGCGATTTTAAGAACTGTTGATATCTCATTTCTATATATGCTGGGCATGTTACCACTAATGTTCGGTTATCACAATATGGAAAAAGAGGGGTTAGGCGATAAATGCATCTACCAATGGGGAATACCTACAAAGTGGAGTAATGTTTCTTCATATAATTTTAAAGAAGAACTATTGACATTTAATGTAACTAAAAAATATTTGTGGATGACTCAAGACATAAAGATACCATTCAAAGTTGAGAAGGAACAACAGACTGAAATTCTCGACTATGTAAAAAGCAGGGTGGGAATATAAAAAACTATTGATTAACTAAGAAAAGTTTAATTTGCCAACAAAATGTATCTAAACTCAATCCCCCCCACGTCATCCTGCCCCCCGCTACCCTCAACCCCAAATTCCTATAAACCCCAGCCACCAGTCAACCACCGAACTCTTTCAATCCCGCAGGATGGATGTCCTTACCTAGCGGATAACCGAACCGAAAGCTGGAGGGATGCGTTGCATCGAGTCTTGCATAAGGGGGTACTGTTGTCGTTTTATCCGAGAGTGTTGATGGCAAAATTAACGGAGCGTCTTCGGACGCTCTTTTTACATTCATATTGCAGGAAACAGATGGCAATTGTGGAATTAAGATTAAGATACCTGATTTAACCACCACGCCTGGCTGATAAGAATGAAGGGTGAACGTCAGCTAGAAAAGAGGGATTTAGTTGATGAAGAGAATTTTAGTATCTATTGTACTTTTACTTCTGTTAAGTCAAATTTTAATCGGTTGTGGTCAAAAAGCTGAACAACAAGTCCCAACAAACATACTTAAAGCGGTACAAAGCATGACATCACAAAATAATAGTCATACCCAAATAGCACAGCCCATTGTCGGAAGTACTACGAATATAGCAATCCCTGATCTTAAGAATATAAAAAATACAAAGTATCCAAATGTAGTTGCAGAGGTAGGGGATACCAAAATAACCGGTTTGCAGCTTACGCGGGAAGTTTTAATTAAGCAGAATGACTTTGTTAACAATATTAAAAAGCCCCAGGATGAATTCTTCTACGAAAAAATAGCATTGGGTCTTCTAGTAAAAAATGCGTTAATTGATAATGAGGTAATGCGCCAAGGATTGCAGGTAACTCCAGACGAAGCTAGCTCATATTTGGAACAACAGAAAAAATCTATGGATTCGCTACCAGATAGCGACCCTGCCAAAAAAGCGTATACAAAAACAATAAATGACAATGGCTTTAGTACTTCCACGGATTACATCAATTCTCCCGAAACGATAAAATTTACGCAAATTCTTTTAGGAAGAGTGAAACTTAGAAACTTAGTTTTACACTCGATTCCAGCCGGGCAGAATGAAGCTTATAAGACATGGCAAGATTATACAGATAAGCTGATAAATCAAGTCAATTACAAAATATTTATCCCTGTTGATATAAAGGGTTACCAACAATTAGAGGAGCAGACTGCCAAAGGAAAATAGAGCAAGTTATATCACCCCCACACCAGCCCACCCTCGCCAAGTTCAAGAAGCCGTCATTTGATTTAAAGGTTAGCCAGGAGTCTGGTGCCAAGTCAATTCCCCCGCTTTCCAAAAGAAGGCCCCTTTTGAAACTTGGTGAGCTGGTGAGGTGATAGTATTCTGGTTGAATTAGAGGTATAAGTCGACAGAATTCATGAAAGAGGTTAAAGAGATGGGAGCAACAAAATATTATGACGTTAAAATTTCGGTTCTCAAAAAACTCGATGTTGGCGATATCCATGAAAAGTACGCTTCAGAAGGAGTTCCAACAAAGTGTTCAAAATATAAAAAAGGACAAGAGTTCATAACAAAAAATTGTAATAAACCTGAAGGATTTTGTAGTTGGGCTTGGGCAGGGATTCAAGACAAGGTTGTTTATTTAGCATTAGGGCATGATTATCCTTGGGTTAGGCAGAAAGGAACCGAAATATTCTGTTGTGCCGATGGACTTCATCCAGTACTTTATAAATTGGAGAGAATAGAAGGAACCGAGTCATAACTTTCCTGATGCCACTGTAAGTCACTCGCACCACTTCCGCCCGTATCCCGCTACCCTCAAGCCCAAATACCCGCCTCCCCATAAAGCCCAGCTCGCTCGTCAACTATCGGACTCCTTCAATCCCGCAGGATGGGATGTGCTTACTTGGTGGATACCTGGGGGAGGTGTGGGGATGGGTTTACATGGAGTGACGGGGGTTACCGCATGTTAAATAGAAAAAAGATATGTAGGTGGTCATTGTAATGGAAGGAAATAATCGTGTAAATATCAAGCGAGGTACGCACGTTTTAATAGTTCAAAAACAAGATCAAAGAACGGAAAAATTAACTGAAGGTGTTGTAAAAGATATTCTAACCAATTCGCCTACTCATCCTCATGGAATAAAGGTTCGACTTGAGAGTGGAATAGTGGGTCGAGTAAAGCGGATTATTCCTTAAACGTAAAAATAACTAGAATTTGATAAATTTCATCATCAAGGATATTGAAATATAAGAGGCATTTTATGTTAGAAAAAACAATTTCAGAAGCAAGGTTAGATGATAACTATATTAAGAATGTAAGTTTTGTAAATGAGGTTCTTAAGGATGCTGATATCTCAAAGATTGAATTTGAGTCGGTACAGTTTGACAAGTGTCAATTTATTAATTGCAATTTTTCACGTGCTAGCTTTTATGACGTAGCCTTTATGAATTCCGATTTCTCAAACTGTATCTTTGAAGATAGCTATTGGAAGAAATCAAAGATATTAGAAAGTAAAGGCGATGGAAGTAACTTTAGTCAAGGTCATTTCAAAGAGGTAGTGTTATCTAATTGTTCATTCCGTTACGCAAATTATACAATATCAGTATGGGTAAGCTGTGCGATAAGTGATTGTAACTTTAAAGAAGCATTTATATCAGAGGTAAAGTTCAAAAAGATTAAGCTAAAAGCAGTCGATTTTCAAAGTGCGGATTTCTTTAGAACTTCTCTCAAAGGAATTGACCTAACAGATTGTATTATTGAGGGGATTACATTATCCGATACATTTAGTGAACTTAAGGGTGCCAAGATAAACGCCATGCAAGCTGTTGATATAGTACAAATTTTGGGAGTAACAATTATTTAGACCCTACTTCAAGTAGTTGATTATTCCTAAGATTTTTGGGAAATATGCTCCAGTTCTAATTGAAATAAAGCATATCTACCTGTCAAAGCCACCGAACTCCTTTAATCCCGCAGATGGATGTATTTACCTATCGGATAACCGAACCGGAAAGCTGGAGGGATGCGTTAGAAGACATTTCAGCCATGCCCAGAGTATTCTAGAACGGATGTGATTCAATGAGTAGGTTTATGTTTATTGCAGCTGACGTTGAATTGCCAGAAATAGATTTATCTGGCGTCCTAAGGCTGACGGTTAAGGACTTAAAGAGCATGAGTCCTAGACCAAAATCATTTTGGGATCTAGATAAACTTTCTGATGATAGTAAAGCATTAGTAATTCCGAAAGACGCCGATACTACAGGGTTACAAATATCGAAATGTTCAAATCCTCCTCATGAAACAGGAGAATATATTAAAAAGAAATACATTTATTGGCTAGGTGGAAGATTTAACTCTAAGTGGAAAAAACAGTTTCAAGAATATTTACAGGATAACTTTGGAGAAGGTACTTACTTTGAGCTTTGGTCACTATGGTTCGGAAACGACAAAATGGATGAGATATTACAAGAGGAATGTAACTTTGTAGATATCGCTAATTTTGATTTTGATAAATTGTTGAATACAGATTGTTGTATAACTGTAATTATGTAGACACCCCAGCGCCCCCAGTTTCCCTCACCCCCAAATACCCATAAACCCCAGCTCACCCGTCAAAGCCACCGAACTCCTTCAATCCCGCAGGATGGATGTCCTTACCTATCACATATTCGAACCGGAAAGGTGGAGGGATAGGTTTATGGATTGTTATGGTGGAGAGGAGTTTTTTAAAGGCAGACGAGATTCGAAGATCGGATTGGGGAAAAGGTTAAACATAGAAGCTAAGTTAATTGACTGAGTAGCAAGGTGAAATATATGGAAAAGAAAAGAGTATTTGTCCTTGGCGATAGCATCTCGATACACTACAGCCCATTTTTGGAAAAAATGATAAGCAGTAAGTTTAAGTATCAACAAAAGGACCAGGTTATTGATGCTCTCAAGGATTTGGATAAGCCGAATGGGGCTAATGCGGGTGACAGTAATATGGTCCTGGAGTATTTAAGAGATGAAGAGAAAAAAGGTGTATATTACGACATATTGCTCGTGAATTGTGGTTTACATGATATAAGGGTAGATCGTAATGCTAACCAAATTCAAACTGAGAAAGAGCGCTATGAGGAGAATTTAAAACAAATTTGTGAAGTTACCTTGAAAATGTCACAAAGAATGTTTTGGATCACGACTACCCCAGTTATTGATATAATCCATAATCGTAGATCTGAAGGATTTCTAAGGTATGGCAAAGATGTTGAACTCTATAACCATTTGGCAGAAAAAATAATGGACAATTTGCAAATACCAATTATTGATTTATTTTTATTCACTAGCAGTCTAGGAAACAATATCTATTATGATCATGTACACTTTACTGAAGAAGTCAGGGCATTACAAGCAGCTTTTATTTCTGGATATTTATTTAGTATTGGATAAAAAAGTGGATTAATTCCAGTCCACCCAACACTCCCGCTACCTCTCAACCCCAAATCATCATAAACCCCTGTCAACCCACCGCACTCCTTCAATCCCGCAGGATGGATGTCTTTACCTAACGGATACGGAAATTGGGTGGAGGGATGGGAGTTGGGAGAGCACAAAAATATGCCTCGTTCAAAGATAGGTACATAAAAATAAGAAGGGATTGCCAATGAACATATCTTTAACTAAAGCTGAGTTGAAAGATGCAGAAACTATTCATGTGATGCAAACAAATTCGTTTATGCCTTTACTTGAAAAATATCAAGACTTTGAAACCAGTCCTGCCAATGAGCCAATTGAGAAAATAGTGACCCGACTTAATCAGTCTTTTACAGATTATTATGTTATAAAAAATGACGGGGTTACTGTTGGCGCTATTAGAATAATAAAAATGGGAGACCAACGCTACCGTGTCAGTCCTATTTTTATCTTACCTGAATACCAAGGAAAAGGGTTTGCTCAGAAAGTCTTTGAAATAATTGAAAGGGTATACTGTGATGCAAGAGCGTGGGAACTAGATACACTATTGCAGGAAAAAGGAAATTGCCATCTGTATGAGAAATTGGGATATAAACGAACTGGTAAAATGGAGACTATTAATAGGAAAATGACGTTAGTATTCTATGAAAAGTATCTAACCCCTTCGCAAGAAATTTGATTTCTATTTGTTTTCCCGCTACCCCTCAACCCAAATCTCCATAAACCCCCAACCGCCGGTCAACCAAAGAACTCCTTCAATTCCGCAGAATGGGATGTGGTTGCCTGGTGGATGGGGGATAGTGAGGGGTTACATTGGTTGGGACTAAAATATATTAGCTTACAGATATAGTTTGAAACTACAAAATTATACAAGCGTATGGAGGAAAACTTAATGATGCGAAAAGGTGGTCCTTCTTGGGCCGTTACAATAACACATGATGTGGCTATGAATTTCGCGTTATATGTTGGTTGTTGTTTCGGGTTTATTTCTAAGAGTATGTATTCGGGCAGGGTACTACTTTGGCATATAAACAGTTGGGTGATTATTCTGATTGTAATCTTTCTAGACAGTGGGAAAGTTGGTGGACACAGTTAATACATGAAAGAAGCTCTAATCTTAGTAATGGTGTTCTGAATCCAATAAATAGTTTGTTCAATCCCCCAGAATTCTCAGATTTAGGTGACAGGCAGTTAACAAATTGTTGTAAAGAGGCATGGCCTCTGTTTTCTTCGTGGTGGGAGATGCCAGCAGGTGGTGGATCAGCAATGGCATATTGGGAATCTGTCCCTAATGTGATCAATATAGTTCATAAATTTGAACAAAAAGAAGGTAAAAATGTAAAGGACTTTAGGTTGCATATTGATCTCGTGTACACCGGCATATCAGAAAGAATAGAACTTAGGCAGGATTATGTAATAATGGCATTGGATATCAAGCAATTAAGAGAAGAGTCTTGGTGGATGCAAAAACTCAGGCAAATTGGATAATTAATTAAGTCCATACGATCCCTTTTTGACCGTATTCTTTGACATGTTCAATTGCCTTGAGATAGCCTTGATTTTCATACCACTTTTGTATAACCGTTTTACTGCGATCCAGTCTTGCACATCTTTCATTCCCTCCAGTGGTCGTCCTTTCTCTAATTTACTTCAGAGAAAAGGATAACTATTTAGTTGGAGGGGGGCAATATTCAGTGAAAATAGGGGGTCAGTTTTCAGTATAAATCAATAGCATCTGAGTCTTACTTAATTTGACATGTTTTAATAGTTATGAATGAGTAAAAGTAGACATTGGTATGGAGGGGAAACACTATGGATGAGAAACGAATTTTCACAATTGGGCTGAAACTGGTTGGCGTTATGAATATCATAAGTGGCTTAGTCAACTTTGTTAGCTTTATTCCTGTTATAATAAATGCTTTAGGTGGTCCCATGCCAAGCCGAATAGTCGAAATGCCAAATCAAATTGTTATAGTACATGTTGAAAAGAGAGGGGAAGTGGACTCCTTTTAAGCGAGTATATGTTAACGGATCTGCATATGGACACCAGAAAAGTTCACCCCCCGAATCAATATCGCGGTTTCAAAACCGCAAATCGACAAGTATGATACCTTGATGAACAGGGGGGCTGCGGTATGAGTAATTCGCGAACCGAGATTAACCCTGTTAAAGAGACCATAATGCTTTATGCAAAGCAGTTAAGAACCCCTGCCTTTATGGGCTATGAAAATGTTATACGACAACTCTCTCCAGGCGAGGGATATGACAAATTTCTCTGCGAAACCATGAAACTTGAAGTCATACAACGGCAAGCAGTTGGACAAAATCGCCGAATTAAGAAGGCTTGATTTCCTGTCATGAAGACTCTGGATGAGTTTCAATTTGGACGACTCGAACATGTTTCTGAATCCTTCATCTGGGAGCTCGCTTCATGTGATTACATAAAAAAGCGGCAAAACATCGTTATGATTGGTAATCCTGGCTCGGGGAAAACCCACCTATCCATAGGACTTGGTTTAAAAGCTTGTTATGCAGGCTTTAACGTTAAGTTCTATACGGCAGTCAATTTGGCCAGTACCTTAGCTGAAGCTATACAGTTTCACCGCTTATCCAAGCTAGAGAAAAGTCTTGCTAAAGTTGATTTGCTTGTGATCGACGAGCTTAGTTACCTTACGTTTAACCGACATCAATCAGAGATGCTGTTTCAAGTTATCTCTGAGGGCTCCGAGAGGGCCAGTGTCATCATAACTACAAATCTTGAGTTTTCCAGTTGGACCGATCTTTTTGAAAATGAAATTATGGTAGCTGCTTTAATCGATCGAGTAACCTTCCGGTCATATTTTGAACATGAATGTAAAGGATTCTTACCGGCTTGAGCAGACATTAAGTGAAACGCACTAGAGGCTGGCGGGCGCGGAGCCAGTAAAATCTCCATTCGGGCTACGCCCTCATTCCGATTTTACTGGCACAAACTTAACGGATAAATGGCTCAATATTTTTCCAGCGTTTTTCATAATACGGTTCACTTTTTTTCTAGCGTTAGTGGCTCAAATTTTTTCTGGCGAATGGCTCACTTTTTTCTTGACGTTCGCACAGTGGTGCTACCCTTGCAGAATCTAAACAAATGGAAGGCGCTGTGCGAGATTTTTATCGTTAAAAGGTTTGAGGAATCGTTAATAAAATATAAACTCAAACATCCTACTTCCGGGCAGAGACAGCAACGAGGACAGTCCTGGGTTTTACGGCTTAGGATTTTTGTTGGCTCTGTTGTAAAAAAATATAATAATAATGTAAACGGCATAATGGCAAAACTGTTCTTTAAAATATAATTATTACCCAACATTTAGGATCCGATGTCAACTCCATTTCTGCAAATGGAGTTTATTCGAACTGCTTGTTTTTTTCTAAGCATGTGTATGGTTTCAAAACCGGTATGCTATTATTGTAGGCTTGACAAAGCGACACTTGTGTTGCATAATTATAAAAGCGACATGCGTGTCGCTAATGTGTAGGAAAGGTGAATTGCAATGTCAACCAAAGGAACTAATACTAAGCAAAATATCATCGACGCATCAATGCAATTATTTTCTAAAAAAGGCTATCTTGCTATTACGATGAAAGACATTTGTGACTGCTGCGGTTTGAGCAGAGGGGGGCTATATCGTCATTTCTCTTCCACGAAAGAGATCTTTATAGCCATGCTTGACAGAGATATAGATGATGATAGAAATGCTGTGAAGCGAGCGATCAGTCAAAGAGTACCCGCCAAAGTAATCTTTGAGCATTATTTAGCTCATGAGAGAAACGCCATTTTCAGTGACAATAAAGGGTTGTTTTTCGCTACACACGAATTTGCTTTTGTCGAATCTGAACAACGTGCTTATTTTGATAAACGAGTAGAGTTATCAGTTGAATTACTGAGTATTCTATTCAGATATGGTCAAGAAACAGGAGAATTCAAGAATTTTGATGTTTCTGTTGTAGCAATGCATATTATTTATTTTTTTGATGGCTTGAAGACATCTTCATCTGTTCTCACAATAACTGAAGAAATAGTAGATCAGCAGTTAAATATCATAAAGGAGATGGTTATATGAAAATTTTTTAACGGCAGTCCCCGAGGCAAAAACAGCAATACAAATGTAATGGTGGAAGCTTTCTTGGCAGGTGCACGGGATGCAGGTGCGGAAACCGAAAATATCTTTTTGATTGATAAAAAAATCAATCATTGCACTGGGTGCTTTTCCTGCTGGTTCCAAACACCAGGAAAATGTGTCCACCAGGATGATATGAATGAACTGCTGGAAATGTATAAGTGTTCAGACATTGTATGTTTTGCTACCCCGGTTTACCTTTGGAATATGACAGCATGCCTCAAAAACTTCTTAGATAGATTAATTCCAATAAAAAGCCCGAATGTTGTGGAAAGTGACGGCAATTTTGATATGAAAAATAGCCTGTCAAAATTTCCGGATGTTGTGATTATTTCTAATTCAGGTTTTCCGGGAGAAAACAATTTTCATACTATGCACGAAGTGATGAAATCCGCAAATCCGATACTGGAAATATACCGAAATAACGGTATGCTTCTTCGAATGAATAGGGATGACATACAGTCAAAAGTGCAAGAATATCTCTCCTATGTTAAGCAAGCCGGATTTCAAATTGCATCAAAAACTAAATTATCAGATGAAGTAATATCCGGGCTAAATTCAGAGCTATTAACTGTTGAGGAATATATCAAAGTAATTTCGGGTGGCAAGTAATGAGCTTGAGCAATTGGTACACTTAACTGACATCTTAAGGCGACACTGATTAACATTTGCGTAAAAAAAAGGCATGACACAAAAACAGGTGCCGATATGATAAACATCAGCGGCAAAGCGATCTCTAAATGGGAACGATCTTAGGTTGTCCTCTTCCTACAAATATAAAGAGGTATTTCTCATGGGAAATTATAAATTTGTGATGAGGTAATAGCATGGAACAAAAGCTTAATATTAAACGATTCCTTGATGATTCAGGTAGAATAACGCAATTACCACAAAAACAGAAGGTGAGATATGCATTGCTGGAGTATTTGGCTGAAAAATTTGAGATTGACTGTAGTTATACGGAACGAGATGTGAATGATATCTGCAACAAGTGGCATACTTTTGAGGACTACTTTCTACTGAGACGAGAACTCGTTGATAACGGTCTTCTATGCCGTGAGCGAGACGATTCCATCTACTGGAAAGTGCCAATCAACACAAAGGAAAGGAAAGTTAACGATGAATACTGAATTTCATCCAATTGATCTTAACACTTGGGATAGAAAACAATACTTTTATTATTTCACAAAGATGCTTCCCACAAGGTATAGCCTCAGCGTGGAAGTAGATATTACAAGCACTTATAATATGGTAAAAAGAGCTAATAAAAAGTTCTTTCCTGCTTACCTGTATTTAGTTTCAAGGCTAATAGCAGAACAACAAGAATTTCGAATTGCAGAAAAAGATGGTCAATTGGGATATTATGAGGTTTTGCATCCGACCTATGCTTGCTTTCATGAAGACGATAATACCATATCTAGCATGTGGACTGAATACAACTCGGATTTTGAAACTTTTTATCGGAATTACATCGAAGACCAAAAGCAATATGCTGGCAATCATGAGATTATAGCAAAACCAGATGTAATGCCCGATAATAATTGCATGATAGGTATGTTGCCATGGATACAGTTTACAAATTACACGCCTATTTCCTATGGTAACGAAAGTAATTTTTCCCCTGTATTACAAGCAGGGAAATTCTTTGATAAAGCCAATAAAAAAATGATGCCATTATCCATCACGGTACATCACGCTGTAGCAGATGGATATCATGTTGGTTTGTTCCTCAAGAAATTCCAAGAAAATATGAATTATCCAGAAGAGTGGATTTAAGTGGGAAGTAGAATAATTATTGCCTAAAGGTATAAAGCTGGATTTCAAAACGATCCCCCTGTTTTTTGGGGGTCTTACCTTTACGCATAATGATAATTCCGCATATCAGTATTACTTTACTGGGAAAACAAACGTTGAGACCGTAGTTTCTGCTCAGAGTTTTGCGATTAACCGGGTCTGGGGAATTGAATAATATTTTGCACCCCCAAAAGCACAAAAGCCCCCCTTGAGCATCAAGCGAAGGTGGATCGTTAAATTGTATCAAAGAATATGTCTTTTAGCCTCATTATCTCAAATAAGTACTCAATAATTGATACAATTAATGAACATAGAAAGTCCAGCAATGCTGGGCCTTTCGGCTATTTAGGGCAGAGAAAACATCGTTTAAGGCGGTGCTTTCTTTGTTTTTTGCATCCGAATCGTTAAAAGATGCACCCCCCTGAAGGGTGAAACCTACCTTTCGTTAAAAGGTGTAAGGTAGAGGATCAAGTGAGTAAATTAGGAAGAGATATAATTATAGCCAAATTAGAGGATATCCTCTGATTATGGGCATGAAAGAAATAGGAATAGTAAGTAAAAATAAGAAGGCTAATATCAGAAGATGAGTTGGCAAAATAATTTTTGTTAAGCTGAACCATAATGAGTTATTATTTAATCCCGAAAAATAATGCGCAAAGTTGCTCCAAAATTATCTCTGGCGCATATCCACGTACATCTCTTTGAAATGAATAGGAATCTCTTTTTAAAGCCATCAACAACATATCCGCCCTAAAAACACTGTTGAAATTGGTCTGTTCAGTTGTATTCATCTCGTCAAATAGTTCCACTAAAAGTTGGTGCAATTCGTTGAATAGTGGACTCTGCATTCCTGACCTGAGTGAATTAGTTGACGATAAATCCTCTACTCCTGTAAGCAATTGTGCCTTTCTTTCTCGAAAACGGATAAATAAACTAAGAATTCCTTTTAAGCGTCGACTTGGAGGATTAGAGTAGTTATGTTCCAGGTAGTTTTCTATATCATCAAAAAGTTGATCAACGTTTTCTTTAATTAAATCAAGACATAATTCACCTTTGTTTCTGTAACGCCGATAAAGAGTTCCAGACCCGACCTGCGCTTCGATGGCAATTTGATTCATACTTACTTTTTCAACACCATTTTGCTCAAAGAGCTTAATGGCTGCATTCAGAATGCGCTGACGATTCTCAGCAGCATCACGGCGCTCTGTGCGAATTTGGGGTGCTTTTGAATTATTCATTATATCATCACATCCATAAAACTTATTGACAAGCGGAGAGATCTCCATTATATTATATGGAGAACTCCCCACTTATATTAACATAAAGAAAAGGAGTTGTAAAACATCTTGCAAAATCATTCTCCGGTCTCGACAAATTGATACCTTAGTCCTAAGTGGAATTTCAACAAGCGGTGTCATTCTGTGAACTTTGCGCGAAGCGGCGGATAAAGATTATGGCCTAATCGTACTTTCCGACGCCTGTCTGGACGCAGATCCGGAAGTTCACTGGGTGTTAATGGAGAAGGTCTTCCCCCGTCAAGCGGATGTTTTGACAGTAGATGAGTGGATGGCTATTTTGACTGCTGCAAGGCTGAAGATTGGCTAATCACTCCACCAAACCAGTTTGCCGTATACTAAACGTTAAATGCCGTTGCATACGGTAAATATATTGAGAACTATAAAAAGGGGTGTCGAAAATTGAAAATCAAATGGTTAGGCCAATCATGTTTTCTGATAACTTCGGGAAATGGCACAAAAATACTCACTGACCCGTTCAAAAATATGTTGGGTTATAAGTTACCTGAAATTGAAGCGAATATTGTATCTACCAGTCACAATCACAGCGATCATAATAATATTAATGCAGTCAAAGACAGCTTCACCCATGTTAACGAACTGGGTACTTTTGCGGTGAATGATATTGCTATAAAAGGGGTAGCAACATTTCATGATAAAGCTTTGGGGACCAAGAGGGGGAAAAACACGGTATATATCTTTAGTATTGATGGAATCAATGTCTGCCACTGCGGCGATCTGGGACATGTGCTAACAGATACTCAGATTAACGAAATAGGAACTGTAGACATACTCCTGCTTCCCGTTGGTGGACGCGCCACCATTGATGCATTGGGTGCTGTTCAAGTCATGAAGCAACTGAATCCAGCAATTGTGATCCCGATGCATTACAGGACAAAAGCGTTTGGGCTGCTTGGCTTTATATTTGAAAAGGTCGATAAATTCATTGCTGCTTCTGGGTTAAAGGCTAAAAAGTGTAAGGAACTGGACATTGATAAGGCCAATATAAAAGAATACAAAGAAGATAAAGAGATTGTTATCCTTCAATATGATTGAGATCAGACAGCTTTGAACAAGGAGAGTTATATTCATGCCAATTTGGAAAAGAAATTTATTCGTTTGCTGGTTTGGAATTTTTGTAGCAGCTATCGGGATGAGTCAGATTGCCCCTGTATTACCGCTTTATATTCAGCATTTGGGTGTTAATAGTACATCTTCCATTGCCCAACTTTCAGGCGTTACTTTTGGTGTTACCTATTTAATTTCAGCCGTTTTCTCACCAATTTGGGGTCATTTTGCCGACAAAGTTGGGCGAAAGCCAATGATTTTGCGGGCAAGCCTTGGTATGGCATTAGTTATTGGTTGTATGGGATTTGCGCCGAATGTATATGTACTGATCGGGTTAAGATTATTGGAGGGTGTTATCACAGGTTTTAGCACTGCTTGTACTGCTTTGATTGCAACTCAAACGGACAAAGAACACGCAGGATATGCTTTAGGCACACTTTCAACAGGAAGTATTGCTGGTTCTTTGCTAGGTCCTGTTATTGGCGGTTTTATCGAAGAAAACCTTGGGTTTCAACCAGTATTTTTTATAACAGGGGCCTTGTTGCTGATTGCATTTATTATGACCGCTTTATTTGTTAAAGAATCTTTTGTCCGTCAGGATAAAAAGGCCAATAGTATCAAGAAGATATGGGAGGATATTCCTGAAAAGAGTTTGACGATTATTCTGCTTGTAACCTTTTTTATTTTAGCTCTAGGGTTATATTCTATAGAACCCATTGTAACTGTTTACGTCACTCAATTAACCAAAGGTACTGCTGCTACTCATGTTGCACTGTTGGCCGGATTAGCGTTCTCAGCTTCAGGGCTGGCAAACATCATTTCAGCACCGAGACTGGGCAGACTTTCTGATAAAATAGGTGCGCATAAAGTTATTTTAATTGCACTCATTGTTGCCGGAATCATTTATATACCACAAGCCTTTGTAAAGAATCCATGGCAATTGATAGGGCTGCGCTTTTTATTGGGATTAGCGATAGCTGGGTTGAACCCTTCTGTTAATACCCTTGTTAAGAAGATTACACCAGATTCGCTTGTAGGTAGAGTTTTTGGCTTTACCATGTCCGCTGGATATCTGGGCATATTTGGTGGCTCTGTATTAGGCGGGCAAGTGGCAGCCCATTTAGGAATTCAATATGTCTTTTTTGTAACCAGCGCACTGTTGATGATAAATGCAATATGGGTGTATTTTAAAGTGTATAAAAAGCTTTGTCTGAAGGAAAAAGTCAGATCGTAATTCTACACAACATTCTTTATTGCTTATATTTCACCCTATCCATTACCAATGAACATTTAATGTTTTGAACAATTTGGTTAATTAAGTCGCTATACCGTTAATCGACTTTGCAACTATTATTTTGTACGATTTTAGCTTCTTACTCGTCGAGGATCAGTTCGCCTTCTTGATCCTGATCATCTCAATTTTATGATTGCGGCATTCTTTCAGCTACCTTCATTCCTTTCGAGACAGGAATGTCTGGCGAATCTCATCCCGGTATCTGGTAGCTAGAGTATTCTATAATCGTTATTGAAATCCTTTTTGTAGATTGTACCAAGAAGTTGCCGCACCCCCATTAAGCAAATGCACCCCTTGGATTATTAATCGAAAGATGAATCGTTAAATTGTATCAAAGTATGTGTTTTTTAGCCTAATCATCTCAAATAAGTACTCAATAATTGATACAATTATTAAACATAGAAAGTCCAGCAATGCTGGGCTTTTCAGCATTTTAGGGCAGTGCTTTCTCTGTTTTTGAACCCAAATCGTTAAATGATGCACTATACTTTTTAACGATTCCTACCTTTCGTTAAAAAGTATAGTCATCGTTAAACGGTTTATGGAATCGTTATAAAGTGTAAATCAAAGTGGAAATTGTTGTAGAAGTAAAAAATATATCTAAATTCGGAGGATATTTTGCTGATTTTAGGTATGAATAAAAAGGGATGGCGAATATAGATAGGCAGGCTAAAACCTCAAGCTGAGTAGGCAAAATAGAAAAAATGGGTAAGCACATATACCGATTTATCAAGCACCTAATCTTCTATTTTTGTGTTAAATGATTACTTTGACGCTATGTAGAGTCGAATCTTCATTACTTGGTCGGAAGCCTCATTGCTCCGCGACTGCAAGATGGAGGTCCAAGGGCAATGGCACTCTCGTGCCCGTGCTAGCGAACTCTTCCAAGCAGCATCTAGGACAGGTGAATACCAACGACAGCACGAATAAGCTAAGGGTGGGTTGGAAAGAGAAATTTTGTTTATATTGTATTTACATTCGTCGTGTATACTTACAAAAAGAGGGTGAAAGATTTGAATAAGGTTTTAGTTATAGATGATGACGGTTATATCCGAGAACTTATTTGCACTGTATTAAAAAATGAAGGATTTTCTGTGACTGAAGCTGTAAACGGAAGGGATGCCTTACAAAAACTTGGAGAAGAAAAAATAGACCTTTGTGTACTTGACATCATGATGCCTCAAATGGATGGCTACGAATTTTGCAAACAGGTTCGTAGATATTATGAGGATATGCCTGTATTAATGCTGACCGCCAAAAGTGAACTTTCCCAAAAAGTCAGGGGTTTTGAAATTGGTGCGGACGATTATTTAACAAAACCCTTTGAAGTTGATGAACTGATTGTTCGAATAAAAGCACTTCTGAGGCGTTATAAAGTAGCTGCTTCACAAACTATTAATATTGGTGATTTAGTCATGGATAAAAGTAGTTATGCTATCATTATCAATCATGAAAAATGTGATATACCCATGAAAGAATTTGAGCTTTTATTTCTGCTTGGAAGTTATCCTGGTAAAACCCTTTCTCGCGATAAGTTAATTGAAGATATTTGGGGTCTTGATTTTGATGGAAACGAGCGAACACTTGACGTTCATATCAACCGTCTTAGAGAGAGATTTCCGTCTGACGTTTACAAATTCAGAATTACTACAATTCGGGGGCTTGGTTACAGATTGGAGGCAGCGAAGTGAGAGGAGCCTGGTCTTTTGCTTCAGTGTTGCTGATTTTTCTTCTAGCATTATTTAGCCTTACTTGTGGATATTATAGTTTTACGTTTATTTTCAGGCAATCAGAAATTATCCCATCATATCTAACCTTTATTGCTCAAAGTTTCGTTTCCATAGTGATATTTTTTCTAGGTTTTAAAATTTATTTAAATTTGCAATGGCACTTTACTCATAAAACTAGAAAATTTGACCTTTCCCGTTCTGAAATATTAAGCGGAGCTGTTGAGGCCATGAATAAGATAGCTTCCGGTGATTTTAATGTGTTTGTTACAACAAGCGAACTCGACCCTTTTAATGAAGTAGCTGACAATATTAACAGAATGGCAAGAGAACTTGGTTCCCTGGAAAAACTTCGTCAGGATTTTATATCAGATGTATCGCATGAAATACAGTCACCGTTAACTTCTATATCGGGGTTTGCCTCACTGCTGAAAAAAGGAAATTTAAACCAGAGCCAAATATCACACTACGCCACTATAATAGAAGCGGAGAGCAAACGATTATCTAAACTCAGCGAAAATTTATTAAGATTGTCTAATTTGGAATCGGAAAATCACTATTTAGATTTAAAGCAATATCCAATCGATAAGCAAATTGAAAATATTTTGCTTATGTTAGAACCTCAGTGGTCGGCGAAAAATATCACTCTTGACGTTTCACTTGAAAGAACGATAATATGCGGTGATGAGGATTTATTAAGTCAGGTATTGATAAATCTGCTTCATAATGCTATTAAATTTACACCGGAAAACGGCAGTATAGGCGTTAAATTATCAAGCAATAAAAACATAACTGAATGTAAAATCTCCGATACAGGTATAGGTATTTCTCAGCAAGATCAACCGCGAATCTTTGAGCGGTTTTACAAAGCAGATAAATCTCGTGACCGTTCTTTGGGCGGCAACGGACTTGGGCTTTCAATCGTAAAAAAGATTATTGATTTACATGGAGGAAAAATATCCCTTATGAGTGAAATTGGAAAAGGTACGGAATTTACTATTTTGCTGCCCAAATAGAACTAATAGATCAATTACCACAGTCTGAATTTATTGACTGTGGTTTTTATTTTCTGTTTACATTGCGTTTAAACTCCATTTAAGTTCGGTTTAAATTGCAGTCCTATACTATGCTTGTAGACACCAAACAGGTTCAAACAGGGGTTAGAAATATTACGTTTGAAAAGAGGTTATTAGCATGAATAAAGAAAAAATCACATTCATTACCAACGTAAAAATCTTTGATGGCGAGCGAGTAATCGACAAGCAATCTGTCACAATCAACGATGAAAAGATTATTAATGTTGGAGGTCCTGCTCCCGAGGGTGCTGAGATTATCGATGCAAAAGGCTGTACGCTGCTTCCGGGATTAATCGACGCTCACTCCCATCCCAATCTTAAAGATTTGAGGTCGGCAATAACATTTGGTGTTACCATGACATACCAAATGCAGGGGTTTTATACGGATGATCAGAAAAAAGAAATCGACGAAAAAAGAGATTTGGCATATGCCTTGAAATCAAATCTTTCAATTTCAGCCCCCGATGGTCATCCAATGGAACTTTTAACCCCTGAAGTTAAAGAAAAGATGAAAGCTCTGTCAGCTGCAGCTGGACCGGGAGCGACTATGGATAGACACGCTACTACGCCTGAAGAGGCAGTCAGATGTGTAGCTAAGCGTGTAGCGCAAGGCGCTGACTATATTAAAGTTATGATCGAAGACGGAACGGTTTTTGGTCATCCTGGCATCCCCGACCTCAGCGATGAAGTCATTGAGGCTGCCTGTAAGGCTGCACACAGTCAGGGCAAAATGGCTGTAGCACACACGATGTCTTTAAAAGCTACCGAACGTGCGATTAAAGCTGGAATCGACGGGCTAATGCATCTCTTTGTTGACAAGCCTAGTAAAGAAATCATTGATACCATTATAAGTTCAGGGGTGTTTGTATGCCCAACGATCGTTGCCGGTGCTTCTACAATAGGAGACAGCGACACAGAACGATTTGGCAATGATATACGTGTAAGTTCTAAATTGACCGACGAATGGAAAATAGCACTTAATAAGCATATAGCCTCCTGGCCTCAGGGCAAGACGGAAGATCTGCTGGCAACTGTAAAGGCCCTCCATGACGCTGGAGTCGATATTTTAGCTGGCAGTGATCCTACACAGCCGAATGTTGGTGGAATGGTACATGGTGCCAGCCTGCATCATGAACTGCAAATGATGGTCAAAGCTGGATTGACTCCGATTGAGGCTTTGAGAACAGCAACTTCCATCCCCGCACGCCGCTTCGGAGTGTATAACCGCGGCCGCATAGTGAATGGTGCTCTCGCAGATCTGTTACTGGTACAAGGCGATCCGACGACGAATATCTCAGACACGTTATCAATTAAGGCAGTTTGGCGCCAGGGTACAAGACTAACTACAATATAAGGAGGAAATTCATATGTCTTTTATAGATGTACATCATCATTTAATTGGAAAACAGCACCTTGCCGGAATGCCGGACTGGAGCTTAGAACTTGACAAGGAGTCAATGGACCGCATGGGGCTTACAAACGCACTGTTATCTTTACCAGTAGCAGGGGCCCCCGAGCAAACCCGTGGAATAAATGATATGATAGCCGGTCTTGCGGCAAAAGATCCAAAGCGCTACGGAATGTTGGCGTGTTTGCCGAGTGCTTATGTAGATGCTGCATTGAGGGAGATCGAATATGCCTGCGATACATTGAAGGCGGACGGATTCTGTATGCCAAGCAATGCGAGCGGAATCTATATCGGTGATGACCGCATGGATGAGATCCTTGCGGAGCTCAATAGGAGGTCGGCCACTGTACTGCTTCATCCCACCAAGGCTGGCGGAGAGATCCCATCACTGCTTGTCACTGATTTATCCACCTATGAGTATCCGTTTGAAACATCACGTGCCATGATAGACCTCATTTACAGGGGCAAGATTCAGAAGTATCCTAATATAAAATGGATTGTCTCTCATGCGGGAGGAGTTTTACCGTATATTGCTTATCGCGTAAGTACGGTTGCACAGGAAAACAAAGCAATGCCATTGACTTCCGACGAAGTAATGTCTTCTTTGAAAACACTCTACTATGATGTAGCGCTTTCAACCGCGCCATACGTATTTGCGACACTAAAAGAACTGTTTGGTACTTCGCATATTGTTTTCGGTACGGATGCTCCCTTAAGATATGAGGGGCCAGTAACAGAAAGCATACAACAGCTCAAAAGTTACCGAGGATTCGACGAAGGTGAAAAGAGCAAGATAATGTCTGAAAATGCAAAAGAACTTTTTCCTCGATTGCGTTAAAGCAGTAGTTTTAAGATTTAAGAACGAATCGGGAATGTTAATTCTTTAATAAGCTCATGAGCTAAGCCAAAATGATGTTAAGACTTTAAGTCTTAACGTCATTTTCTTTGAGATAAACTCTTGAATACCTTCCCATTATCACATCGTGTAACTATAGGTACACATTCAAGCAGGATAGCTCAACTTATTCAAGATTGCTAACCTTTTTTCATACTGCAGTGAGCGCTTTTGCGTTTAACACCATCGGTTTCGATATTGCTTCTACGTGACTTTTCCGCTTGAACGCGATCAAACTTCTCCTCCGAGATAATAGCAGGATGGCAGTCTTCCAGCATTCTCTGGAACCCTGGGCGTCCAAAGGTGTTTTTTCCAGAACGCACGTCAGCATAAATGCCCACGAGTCACAATCCAAATGGCTATCAACCAGATCTCTAAAATAGGAAGTTTGGTTCGCAAGGCTGTGGGCATGATCTTCGTGGGAGGTGCTGACCCGACAGTAAATGGCTACCTTCAATCCTTTCGGAGAATGTCCTTTTTGTTGTAATACCTGGTGATTGCTTATCCTGGTATCCGGTAGCCAAAGTCGCCTAATTTTCATGTGCTTAGGCTTAACATCTTTATCCTTTAGAAATATTATAGATCGTTTAACTTTCCGCGCATATATAGATGTATTTGGTAATTCTAATGTGGCATAATGACGTTGTGTTACATTCCGATTCTGATATTAATAAAGGTTCACGCTACTGATAATGCTATAATAGTGGCGTGAAGGGAAATGTGGATTCCTTTTGTTAGGAAATAATGAGAAAAAGGAAGGATGGAAATGTCCTAAAGGAAAGGAGGATGTCCAATGGCAAAAAACGATAATATGCTGGCGATTATATGGATGCTTAATTCTGGATCAAAAATAACTGCGAAGCAAATAGCGGAAAAATTGGAGATAAATATACGAACTGTTTACCGTTATATTGATTCGCTCTGCGCAAGCGGAGTACCGATTGTATCTGATGCAGGACAGAACGGTGGATATAGTTTACTGAGTAATTTTATCCATGCACCTTTGTTTTTCGATATTGAAGAACAAAAAGCACTGCTTCATGCCGCCGTATTTGCCAACGAAGCGGGATACCCTTTCAGTGAGTCATTAAACAATGCAACACAAAAATTAAAAATGTATTCAAACCAGGAACAGGAAAGTATCCTCAAGCGCCACTTAGCCGGTTTCGAAGTGTTAAACCGTGATATTGCCCCGTCTGTTAAGCTGACATTGGAAGAACTGGAGCGGGCTGTAGCAAACGAATATTCTGTTGAAATTGAATACCGTACAAGCCATGATGAACAACCCCGGCCAAGAGTGATTGACCCTTATGGAATGCTCTATTGGAACAATAAATGGTATACGGTTGGATTTTGCCATCTTCGAAATGAAATCAGAGTCTTTCGGGCAGAACGGATTTTTCGGATACAACGGACGCAAATGATGTTTAAAAGGCCGGAAGCCTTTTCTGCTAGGAAATTTTTAATTCAAAATCTTTTACCGGATTCTGAAAGTAAGGATGGGTTGGCCTCAGTAATTATTTGTGGTAGGTCAGAAGCTTTGGACGATTTGTGTATTCATTGGTTTTTAGGTCATCACCTGAAAGAGCGTACATCAAATCAAGCAGTTTTTTTATTAGACGAAAGAGCACTTCATGCATATGTACCCCATTTTCTCTTATCTTATGGAAAGGCTATTCAAGTGATGGAACCGCAGAGTTTAAAGAAAAAGCTTGTTTCTGTTGCATCCGAATTAATGGAATATTATCAATTATGATAGCTTCACTGACAGTGGTTGTCAGTGAAGCTATTATATTATGAAGTTAAACATCGTTCTTTATCATGGATGGATGTTTGATTAACGCTTGAAAAATAAAAAAATGGAGGACATGCGTATGAATAATAATGTTGTATATCTTTATGTATTTGATACAATGGCCGATTGGGAAGTTGGATTTTTGACTGCAGAGTTAAACTCAGGAAGGTATTTTAGGAAGGATATATCACCAGTTAAAGTAGTAACTTTAGGACTTGAAAAGAATTATATTACTACAATGGGCGGGTTGAGAATACTACCTGATATTGATTTGGAAGAATGCAACATAAAAGAAACTGACGCTTTGATTTTACCTGGTGGTGAAACGTGGATGGAAACAATTCATCAACCAATATTAAGTTTAGCTAAACAATGTATCGATAAGAATATAATTGTAGCGGCGATATGTGGTGCGACAATGTCACTTGCTCAAAATGGACTTCTAGATTCAAGAAATCATACAAGTAATGATTTGGGATATCTTAAAATGATGTGTCCTAACTATGCAGGAGAAAATCACTATAAGCAGGAGTCTGCGGTAACTGACGGAAAACTGATAACTGCTTCCGGAATAGCTCCGTTGGAATTTTCCGTACATGTCTTGAAAGCCTTGGACGTGTTTTCTACTAAGACATTAGATGCCTGGTATAATCTTTATAGGACTCATGAATCCGAATGTTTTTATGAGTTGATGAATTCAATCCAATAATGAGGGAATAAGCGTGGATCTGTTATGTTCAATTAAGGAGAATATTAAAGTGAGCCCGCGTTTAGGTACTGTGCACTCCCACAGAAAAATGCACCCCCTTTTGAGCAATTGCACCCCTTTGATCCTCAAGCGGGAGTTGTATCGTTAAATTGTATCAAAGAATCTGGTTTTTAGTCTCATCATCTCAACTAAGTACTCAATAATTGATACAATTCATGAACATAAAAAGTCCAGCAGTGCTGGGCTTTTCGGCGTTTTAGGGTAGATTGAGTATTGTTTAAGGCGGCGCTTTTTCTGTTTTTGTACCGGAATCGTAAAAGGTTTAAGGAATCGTTGAAAAATTTAAGCGAGATCTATAAAATGTACACATAGAAATGGACATCTAAAAGGTTCAGAAACCCCTTATTGTGGACACCGTAAGGTTCACCTGATTATACTCACAATAAGAAACCAGAAGCCGCCTGAATTTAATGGCTAGTTCTATCTGTGCTTTTTGGTTTCTTGCTTAGGATAAAAAGCTTCAACGAACTGAATCTAAAGCTAAAGAATCACGAGTTTAGTAAACTGCATCCCCAAGGAACAAAGCTGCCGCAGGCTGATGCAATCAGAGATACGCTTAAAGTCATAGATCTCAACGGACTAAAACAAGTCAATCGTATCAATGCAATTGTCCGAGCAAAAAACAATAACAATAAAGTTTACGGTTGGCAAAAAGGGGGCTAATAAGATGGAGGCAATTGAGATTTGGGACTATGACCAAGCAAATATCATACGGCTGTTCTAGTAAGGCGATGAGAACCATTTCACAACTCAACGAGAAATGGTAAGGCTTTTATTGAAAGGACAATATCTGCTGAAGTATAGATCCGAATTAGTTTTTGTAGTTCATAGAAATGCGCAATTAAATAAGAAACTGAAATTGTGGAGTAAGCGAAGGTATATCCTTTTTTAGGGGAATAAGACAACTAGAGCATAAAACTTAAAAATGTTTAAGTAAAGGGCTGTAAAATTTATACAGAAGCTAAATTGCTGGTTAATTAAAGGATGGTGAAAATAACTGAAACGGATATTTTTGGTTGAGGACGATAAGACAATCGCTAAAAACCTTATGCAATTGCTCAGCTCGGAGGGATTTTCAGTCACTCACGCCCCTACGCGGGGTGATGCTCATGCGGCGCTTGCCGTGAATAAATTTGACTTAGTGTTGATTGATATTTCTTTACCTGACGGAAATGGCTTTACGGTTTGCACGGAAATCAAGGAAACGCAAGATGTTCCCGTCATCTTTCTGACTGCTTCCGGCGATGAGGCGAGTGTTGTTACGGGGCTGAACATGGGCGCGGACGATTATATCACCAAGCCTTTTCGTCCGCGTGAATTGATTGCACGAATTAGAACAGCCCTGCGAAAAAGCGGACGCTCTCCATCGGTCTTTGAACTCTGCGGTCTTTATGTCGATATGGCAAGCGGCGTCGTGAAAAAGGATGGCAGCGAGGTTTTTCTTTCAGCCTTAGAATACCGCTTGCTGCTGGTGTTTATTAACAACCCAAAAAGTATTATCACAAGGAGCAGACTACTTGACGAATTGTGGGACGCTGCGGGCGAGTTTGTCAATGACAATACATTGACCGTGTACATCAAACGGTTGCGGGAGAAGATAGAGAACAACCCAGCAAGCCCGCAAATCATTCTGACCGTTCGTGGGACAGGATATAGATTAGGGGACGGGTATGCTTCGGAATAAAGAGTTTCGGCAGTTCGCCATTTTGTTCTCCTTAATCGCCGCCGCCGCTGTAACGCTGGGATTTACAATCAATAAAGCTGCTGGAATGCTTGCCATTGCTTCTGCCGCCGCTTTTGGAACAGCGCTTTTTGCATTTACCAAAGCCCGATATAAAAGCATTGCGCAGATTTCAGATCAAATCAATCTTGTGCTTCATAATGTTGATCATCTGTATATTAGTGAATCGGATGAGGGCGAACTTTCTATTCTGCAAAACGAGATTACAAAGATGATGCTGCGTATTCGGGAGCAAAACGACGCGCTGAAAAAAGAAAAAGAACATCTTGCCGATTCTCTGGCCGACATAGCTCACCAACTCCGCACCCCGCTCACATCCGTAAACCTTATTCTATCATTATTAGAGAATGACCCTGACAAAAATGAACGGAAAGCATTGATACGGGAAACTAAGGAATTGTTCGAACAGATGGATTGGCTGCTTACTTCCCTGTTGAAATTATCCCGCCTAGATGCGGGCATTGTGGTTTTCAAAGGTGAGGAGATCGATGTGAACACTTTGATAAGCGCCGCGATTCACCCGTTTTTGATCCCACTTGAGCTGCACAATATTGCTTTGCAAATAGACGTGCCGAAAGGGATAATCCTTCAGGGCGATTCTGGTTGGCTTTCCGAAGCCATTCAAAATATCCTCAAAAATTGCATGGAAAGCGCAGGCGATAACGGGAAGATTGTGATTGCCTGCACAGACAACCCGCTGTTTACCGAGATTGCCATCCATGACAGCGGCGCAGGCTTTGAAAAAGAAGATCTGCCCTGCCTGTTTGACAGGTTCTATCGTGGGAAAAACGCTGGTGCGACGGGGTACGGGATCGGATTGGCTCTCTGCAAGATGATTATAACGAGGCAGGGCGGGATGATTACCGCTAAAAATCACTCGCAGGGCGGCGCGATATTTGCCATTCGTTTCCCAAAGTGACGAATCTCTCACCTGAAAGTCACAGAGATGTAAGTTGAAAGCTTTATTATATGGGTAAACCGTGACGAAGGAGGCTCACATAATGGAGTTTTTAAAAATTGAAGATTTATACAAGGTCTACGGTAAGGGCGAAAGCCAAGTCACCGCGCTTGACCATGTTTCGCTTGCCATCGAAAGGGGAGAGTTTACCGCAATCATCGGTTCCTCAGGTTCCGGCAAATCCACTCTACTGCACGCTATCGCTGGTGTGGATAAGCCAACGGGGGGGAAGGTGTATCTTGAGGGGCAGGATGTCTATGCCCAAAGCAACGAAAAGCTTGCCATTTTCCGTAGACGGCAGGTCGGACTTATTTATCAGTTTCACAATCTCATTCCTACACTGAATGTGGTGGAAAACATCACCCTGCCGATTCTGATGGACAGTCGGAAGGTCAACGAGGAGAGGTTGAATGACCTGTTGGAGTTGCTTGGCCTGCATGAGCGGAGAACACATTTGCCGAACCAGCTTTCCGGCGGTCAGCAGCAGCGCGTGGCCATCGGCCGCGCATTGATGAATGCCCCAGCTGTGATGCTTGCCGACGAACCCACCGGCAGTTTGGACAGCCGCAACAGTCATGAGATCATCCATCTGCTTAAAGAAAGCCATACAAAGTACCATCAGACCCTGATCATCGTCACGCACGATGAAAACATCGCTTTGCAGGCAGACCGTATCATCGGAATCTCGGATGGTAAAGTGGTGCGGGACGAGAGGCAGGCGGCTCGCTCATGAACATTTTCAACAAAGTAGCACTGCAAGGCCTCAAAAAGAGCCGCACGCGCACATTTGTAACGATTATCGGCGTTGTTCTGTCTGCCGCCCTGATTACGGCAGTGGCTTCCTTTGGCGTTTCCCTGCTAAACTATATGGCGAACGGCGCGGCCCAGAAATACGGCGGTTGGGACGTAGAATTTGAGGATGTGAATTCTTCTTTCGTAGCCAAACAGGCAAGTAACAACAATGTTTCAAATACCGCAACATTTGAAAATATCGGCTACGCAAAACTTGAAGGCGGGAAGAACCCCAAAAAACCGTATCTTCTTATCGCCGGATTCAGCAAGAAAGCCTTTGCCGCCCTGCCCATCGAGCTGGTTTCCGGAAGGCTGCCGAAAAACGGCGGGGAGATTCTTGTTTCGGGGAGTGTCATGACAAAAGGCGGCGTTCAGTTCAAGGTGGGCGACATGCTTACCCTTGATGTCGGGAACCGCATGAACGGAAACGAGAAGCTCGGCCAGAGTGATCCGTACACCGCCGAGAGTGAAACTCTTGTGCCGCAGGACGAGAGAACCTACACGGTGGTCGGCATCTGTCAAACGCCCCACTTTGAGGAAAATTCCGCGCCGGGATACACCTTAATCACAACCGCAGATGCCCCAGGCACAGCGGACGATCTCAGCTTGTTTGTCACGCTGAAAAACCCGCGTGACGTTCATGCTTATGCACAAAAAACAGCCGGAAGCCATGCTTACATCTTGAATAATGATTTGCTGCGTTTCATGGGTCTTTCGGACGATCCGGGCGATAAGGTGTTTAACGATCTTCTGTACTCCAGCGGGAGCATTGTAGTCTTCATCATCATGATTGGTTCGATTTTTTTAATTTACAATTCCTTCAACATCTCCTTGAACGAGCGCACATATCAGTTCGGGATTCTCTCGTCGGTGGGAGCCACCGCGAAGCAACTGCGCCATTGTGTGCTGTTTGAGGGGCTTTGTATCGGTGCGGTCGGCATACCGATTGGTGTTATTGTCGGAATAGGCAGCATGGGGCTTGTGCTTGACCTTGTCGCCAAGAATTTTGGAAACGTTCTCTACAGTAACGTCCCTTTAACATTGACGGTATCCGCCCCCGCGATTATCGGCGCAGCGGCGGTCAGCATGGTTACGATTCTGATTTCGGCCTATATTCCGGCTCGCAAGGCTGCCAATATGCCTGTGATGGAGTGTATTCGCCAGACGAATGAGGTGAAAGTGGAAGCTAAAGCAATCAAAACCTCAAAACCGGCACAGCACATCTTCGGCCTGGAAGGTACGCTTGCGCTGAAAAACTCCAAGAGAAACAAGGGACGTTATCGCAGCATTGTGCTGTCACTTGTTTTAAGCATTGTGTTGTTTGTATCGGCCAGCGCTTTTGTAACGTATTTGAAACAGGCATCGGAGCAGGCAAAAGCGGTTAGCAACTACGACATCAGTTTTGGCACACAGGATATGAACGACAGCAAAATGCTGCAGCTTTACGACAAACTGAAAACTGCCGCCGGTATTACCGACAGCTCCTATCAAGTTGTTATGAAGTATTCCTGCTCTGCCAAAGCAAGTGATCTTTCAGACGCTTACTGGGAATCCGCGGGAGTACATTCGTCGAACGAAACGGTCAATCTGCCAATGCAAATCCAGTTTCTTGATGACAGAACCTATCTGAAAATTATCAAAGGCTTGGGTTTGTCCGAGAAGGAATATACCGGGCAAAACGCGAAACTGATTGCTGTCGCCAAAGTGCAAGGCCACAGCAACTGGGAGGAGAAGGTTGGCCAGATCAAGGATATATTCAAGAATTCTTCCCTGTATTTTACCATCGCTCCCAAAATAAATAGCGAGCCGAAAACGGAACATGGACAAAACGTAAGCATTACGATTGTCAATACCGTGCCGCCTGATACACCAGCGGTAACAGGAATGTCCATGCTGAGCCCTTATACTATTATGGGGATGGCTCCCTACTCGCTCAAGGAGAAGCTTGTTCACTCCGAGACTGCGTCGAATATCAGGGTTAAGGGCATGACCTTTCGGTCAATGAATCCATCCCAGTCTGTGGCTGAAATGAAAATGATGATTCAGGGCGAAGGAATTACAGCCTCGTATCTCCTTTTGAATTCGTCTGAAATATTTGATCAGAACCGCAATATGATATTCATTGCCAACGTGTTCGCTTATACGTTTATCATTATGATTTCGCTGATTGCGGCTGCCAATGTGTTCAACACGATTTCCACAAATATCAAGCTGCGCCGGCGGGAGCTTGCTATGCTCCGCTCTGTGGGGATGTCCGACCGCGATTTCAATAAAATGATGTGCTTTGAATGCGCCTTTTATGGCGAGAGGGCTCTGCTTGTCGGGCTTCCCCTGGCAATCATCTTCTCCTGGCTGATTTACAAAGGGATGGTCGCCGGCGGAGCAGACAATATAAATTTTGTGTTTCCGTGGGGCAGTATCGGAATCAGCGTGTTCAGTGTGCTCTTTGTGGTGTTTATTACCATGCTGTATGCCATTAGCAAGATAAAAAAAGAAAATATTATTGACGCACTTCGGGATGACATGAACTGATTAAGGATTCTGCAATTAATCATACCAAGTTGGCAGGGAAGGTGAAACAATAAAAAAGAAGCGTTCTCATTCTACATTGACGGTGGAAGGAGAACGTTTTTTGGTTTAAAACTCTATGAATTAGTCGTATAGCCAACATAACTACGTTAATCCAATGCAACCATTTCAAGCGTTTTTTAGTCTAATATGTAGAGAAGAAAAAATGCAGAACAATTATGGAAAGAAAGGTTTAGGTGGAATATCAAATTAAGAAGGCTCAGAAAGGGGACAAAGAGGCCTTCGTCCAAGCCATAACTTTATACCTTCCGGTAATGTATAAAGTCGCCAGGACAAGATTATCGTCCGAAGAAGACATTGGAGATGCCATTCAGGAATCTATCCTTTCGGCGTTTAAGAACCTACAGTCGCTAAAAAATCCCAGTGTTTTCCACACCTGGCTTATGAGGATTTTAATTAATCAATGTAATGGCATAGGGACGAAAATAACTAAGGTTACTGTGGATAAGTCAAGGCTGGCTCTTTCCATCAAGGTTAAGTTTAGAGATGTCAAAGCAATTAAGAAAACGTCCAATATACATTTGGATTTGTTAATCACAGATGGTAAGGGGACTGTAATTTCCGGAGAGGGGTATGTTAATCAGTCTATAGGCGGATATGAAGAGAATACGGATATCTCTAATTTAAACAATGGGGTATTGGAATACAATGTTTTACTGAGTTCACTTGATGCGAGTATCCCCCAAATGCTGCCGACGGGTTTCGCAATCAAGTTTCTGGTCAATTCAGTTGACCCCATTACTATCGAAACAATTAAAACACAGTTTATTGATTCAAGTGGCAAAACCTATCAAAACTCTGGGGCAATGAGCGTTGAGCGTACAGAGGACAATAAGTCTTTAGTTTCTATGGTGTTTGAAGTATCGCAATTTGATAAAATTGATTCATTTAAGTTACTGGTTAAATGTCTTGGCGAGAAAGAAGGAATTGTTACTTTAGTGAAAGATGTAAGATAGAAGAAAACGGTAAAGCAATCAGGAGGTAAACCCTCTTCATTCATCAGGCTCATACTTAACGACTACTGGCGTGAACCGTGACACGATTATCACGATCCGCTGGTTAGACCTCAGTAAAGGACCGCAAATCTTGCATGTGCCGGACATGTCCGGCCGATATTACAGTGTGCAGTTCACCGATTCGTCGAAAAATACTACCTTTTCCTACGTCGGTAAACGTACCACAGGAACCGAGGCCGGAACCTACCTCATCTGCGGTCCCGATTGGAAAGGAGCCGTGCCGCAGGGGGTGTCACAAATTTCTTCGCCAAATAATTCGGCGCTCGTTGATGCAGCCATAGTGTGCGATGTTCTCTGTAAAAAATCGTTTTTTTCCTGTTAAAACAGCTATATTATTGCTAAAAACTCCAGTTAATAGCCAAAGTGAGCGTTTTTGGACGCTCTTTTTGTGTTCTTATTGCAGGTAATTTAGGATAATTGTGGAATTAGGACAATTGGTAATAGTTTCATGACCATCACCTGCCAATACTTTTTTATTAATGAGGACATAACGACAAATAGTCATTGGTCTTTAATAATGAATTTTACAGGAGGATGCCTAATGAGAAAGTTTATTGATTTAAGCATTTCTATTGAAAATAATATACCGTCAGATCCGAAGGAAATGATACCAAATATCCAATATATGAACCATGATATAGGTGCGCAACAAATGGCCGCATTCTTTCCCGGTATTGATACAGCAAATGATTTACCTGATGGAAAAGGCTGGGCTATTGAACAATTGACTCTATCATCGCATACAGGAACACATATTGATGCACCTTGGCATTATCATCCAACAATGAGTAACGGTCAAAGAGCATTAACCATTGATGAAATTCCTCTTGAATGGTGTATGGGTAATGGTGTCAAACTGGATTTAACCAAATTTCCCGATGGGTATCTTGTTACAGTTGAAGATTTGGAAGATGCCTTTAAAAATATTGGATATAAGTTAAAAGCAGGCGACATTGTTCTTGTAAACACTGGAGCAGATAAATTTTGGGGCAAACCGGAATATTTAATTAAAGGGTGCGGAATGGGTAAAGAAGCGACACTGTGGTTATGTGAAAAAGGTGTTCGGGTTGTTGGAACGGATGCATGGAGTTGGGATCGTCCATTGCCTTTGATTGCAAAAGATTTTGTGCAAAGTAAAGATCCATCAATTATTTGGGAAGGTCATTTTGCAGGGATTGAATGTGGGTATTGCCATATTGAAAAACTCACCAATCTAGAAAAATTACCTTCATTTGGTTTTACCTTTTGTTGTTTCCCGATAAAAATCAAGAATGCAAGTGGTGGATGGATAAGAGCCGTTGCTATTTTAGACGAATAAAATAAATGAATAATATTTCGGCAAAAATGGGGCCTAACCTGCAGTTAAGAAGTTATTTAATTTTCCCGTTTTAAGACTATCTTTACCACATGTGTGGAAGTAGGAGAAGATTTAATGATCGTCAGCTCATTGGAGGTTATTTTTGATGGAACCAGCGAAATTCATTCGTAAGTGGGAAAGAAAACGTACGAAAGGGCCATTGAAACATATAGTTCTACATAGCGTTGTTATTCCGGTTGGAGGGCTATGTGGCGGAATAATCGGAACAACACTTGGTCATGGAGATGTCCATAGATTTCTTGCCAACTCACCATTTGGCGTAGCTTTTCTTTTTTTGTGGGGGTTAGGGATAGGTGTGTTTGATTGGAAGAGAAATGAAAGTAAATACAAAACATTAGTTGAGAAAGGTGAACCACCCTTACCTACACTTCGTTAACAGGTAAGGGCTTCAGGCAAGCCCAAATGCCACTGAGACATTTTTTGATTTTGCTTATGGAGTAGCCGATGCGGGCGTGCCGTTCCGCGACATTCGGGCGTAATCGATCGCCAGCAGACCTTGCCAGTTGTCAGCATTTCATCTGAAGAGGCGGCCTCCCACTTCGGATGGCTTAGACAATTAGGTTTTCTGTAGCAGGATTATTCCATTTTTTAAGCGAATAGGAAATAAAAGAGTAATACAAAAAAGGAAGTAGAAGGAGAATGAGGAATGGCTCAGTTAGAGTACCGATTGCTGGATGAAGAAATGGGTTTTCCAGCACTTTTTGGGTATGAAAGCATACCGAAAGAAGAGGTAATTGCGCGCTGTTTATGTGATTACTTCGTAAAGGAATTTACAGTCTATGAGCTCACTTCATCTGCTAAAGAAGAATATTTGCAAGTGATTTATGTGAAAAAGGTGGAGGAAAAACCGAATTCCTTTAGCCCAGGACAAATTTCGGGGATGGGATATATTTTGTTGGAGTTTCGGGAGTTCCTGGAGGAGGCAGAGCATTACCCCCTTCTTAAGACTCTGGAACTTGGGAATATGCAGGATTTACTCATGTATGCGGTTAGCCAATATATAAACTTTCAAGGGAGTGAATGGGAAAAGACTTCCTTTGAAATCGATGAGGATCGGCAAGTCTTCAGCCTATATTTAAAGAAGTCAACTCCTGTTAAGGCTTAAAGTATAAGGGTTAAACTCAAATGTTTACATTAAGAGTTAGCATTGTACCTAGAAAGAAGGGATAAGGTGACCAGGACACAACGCATGGTCGGGATTTTCTTATCAACGGCTCTCGTAGTTGGTATTGTGGGCTATGGAATAAAGGAAATATCTGAGGACCAACAAGAACAGCAGGGTATTATCGGTGGTGCAACAAATGGAGGAGGGACGGTTATTGTTGAGAACGACTCCCATGGAGGGCTTTTCTCAGGGTTCTTTGGACCGTTTGGTCCATTCGGTCCCTTTGGGTATTTTAGCGGACGATCTTCTGGGTATTTCTCAGGAGTAAATTCGGGAGTATCCTCAGGAACGTCCGGGAACGTGAAGGCCCCTGCGTTCGGCTCATCAGAAAGTTCTTCAAGCACACAATCGCAAGGTGCAGGAATTGCCGGTATATCACCATGGGGGAAATCGGGTTCGACAAGTTCCAGTTCCTCTTCTTCTAGTTTTAAGAGCGGGATTTCGAGTGGTAGTCATGGTGGGATTGGAAGCAGCAGCGGTGCCAGTGCCAGCTAGGTGTCAAATTAAATTGGGTTTAAGATTGAAAGGGGAAAGTTAAACCGTGAAGAGGTGTCAATACCCAGAGGTTCGTGAAAAGTTTTACGGGTCCATTCGCGAGGTTTTCTCCTGGGACTGGATCGATGGAAATGAATATGGCTTAGCTGGAATCCACTATATTAACGAGGAGTTTCGTCAGGAAATTGCTATGGCAACGGATGGACTCGGGAAGATCTATGCAAAAACTGTAGTGATGGTTCAGCAAAGTCCAGAAAGTTTGCTTGAAATGTTGGGACTCCCCACGGAAACGTTTCAGGCGATTCGGCTCCCGATCTTGCCAGAAATTCCGACGACGATCGGTCGCTTTGATTTTGCGCATACCGCACAGGGGATTAAAATGCTGGAATTTAATGCAGATACCCCCACAAGTGTGGTCGAAGCATTTTATACAAATGGTAAAGCGTGTGAGTTTTTTGGTGCAGGCAACCCCAATTTAGGGATGGAGCAGGACCTCACAGATGCCTTTCAGGGGATTGTCGAATGCTATCAGGGGTTAGGCTACCCGATAGAAAATATCGTTTTTAGCGCCTTGGATTGGCATGAAGAGGATAAGGGAACAGTGGAGTACTTATTGAAAAGGTCGGACCTGCCTGGTCGATTTGTCCCACTGGAAAATCTCAGAGTGATTGAGGATGAACTCTGTGCGTTTATCGAAGGAGAGTATCAGAAAATTGATGTTTGGTACCGGCTTCATGCACTGGAAAAATTGGCTGAGGAGAAGGATGAGGATGGATATCCCACAGGAGCCCATGTTCTTGATCTAATCGCCCGAGGAAGATTGGCGATTATCAATCCCCCGGCAGCGTTCATTGCCCAGACTAAGGCAATGCAGGCTTTAATATGGGGTTTGCATGAGGCAAAAAGGTTCTATACTGAGGTTGAGCATGAAATTATTGAGCGCTATATGCTCCCGACTTATCTGGAAAATCCTTTTTTAGGGAAAGAACCCTTTGTGGCAAAACCTATTTATGGGAGAGAAGGAGGAGCTGTCAGTATTTTTCAAGCGGATGGTAGCGTACTAGAGAAAGACAGGGATGAAATGTATTGGGAGCAACCGATGATCTATCAGAAATTCGTGGAGCTGGAGGAAGTGGAAAGCATGACAGTGACCGGCCCTTATAAGGGACGATTACTCTGGGGATCTTTTCTCGTCGGAGGAAAGGCCTCAGCGATCAGTGCAAGAATCGGGGAGCGAATCACAGGAAATCTATCGTGCTTTTTGCCGTCGGGATATAAGAAATAAGGAGTGGGAGAGAGGGGCTATTGTATGTTATTAATCAATTTCCTTAGGTACTTGGGAGTCACTTTACCATTGATGGCTTTTGCTATCTTTTTATTCACTTTAACTACACCTTATCAGGAATTTAAAATCATGTTTGATGGTGATGATTTGGAGAATCCGTTAAAGGTAGCAGCTGCTAAAGCTGTCGCTTTCGATTTAGGGGGTAAGATACTCGGTATTTCGTTTTTGCTTGCTTCAGCGATCTATCATGCAGTTAGCTTGTGGGATTTGGTGGTTTGGGCTTTAACTGGGATCGTTTTTCTCGTTGGAATTTATTATCTATTTGAACTTTTGACTCCGGGGATTACGATTCGGAAAGAAATACCGAATGGGAATGTGGGCGTCGGGATCTTTTCGTTTTGTTTAAGTTTGGCTACTGGGGTTTTAATGGCGGCTCTGATCAGCTATTAATTGTCAAAACAATCCATGCCTTGAATAGTCAAGGTGTGGCTATTTCATTCAAATTATTTATTTAACTGCAGATGCAATATTCAGTCCGACGAATGCCGCTGTTTCAATTATTCCCTTCGGATCAGAATTTTTAACCATTGGGTGTCTATACGAGGTGTGTACGACTCTTCTAAGCTTTCTGCTTCCTCGCCGATCAGTATCGGATTAAAAGGGCGACTCCCCCCACCGAACCGGAAAGCTGGAGGGATGCGGGAGTGAAATCAGCGAGATCAGGCCGAGGCTGAGAGAGCGCGTTGCATGGAAGATTTGAGTGTGGGGATAGAGGTTAATACATTAAGGATTTATAGGTGGTCATAGTAATGGAAGGAAATAATCGCGTAAATATCAAACGAGGTACACACCTTTTAATAGTTCAAAAACAGGATCAAAGGACGGAAAAATTAACTGAAGGTATTGTAAAAGACATTCTAACTAATTCGCCTACTCATCCTCATGGAATAAAAGTTCGCCTTGAGTGTGGAATAGTGGGTCGAGTAAAGCGAATTATCCCTTAAACGAAAATCTATTAATTTTCCGCATCAATTTTTAAGATAAGGGTGGAGCCGATCCTGGTTGGTTTCTACTAACCAGTGAATGATAGTGATTCACCAGTCAACTTGCCCCCTAGCCAAGTTCAAGAAGAACATGCGGTCTGAAATGACCGCCTTGATGATGTGGACTGAGTAGGGTAATGTTCAATGATCAATTGTTGCATCATGCTCCGGAGAAATCGAGATCGCTTGCCCTGTCAATAGTAAGTACGATTCAAACGCTAATGATGATAGTTTTTTCTCCGCTTTGTGGATTTCTGGCAACTCATGCAGGCTATCATGTCATATTTATGTGTTGCTTTATTGTATTTACTATCATGACAATAGCAATAACCTTTAGATCATTCGGCTTCGAGTCATAGTAATCACCATTTGGCACATATCACGAATTATTGAAAGAGTATTGGCATCAAAACGACTTAGGTTGTTTGTTACCTTTATTCTGGCACTCCATCAACCCAAAATCCCCTAGCCTCTTGTGCCCCCCAGCTACCAGTCAACCACCGAACTCCTTCAATCCCGCAGGATGGAAGTTCTTACCTATCGGATACGGGAGACTGGGAGATGGGTTGGATGCGGGAGTTAAAAGGAACCTATTGGTAAGTAGGTTGTAAATGTAAAAATATTGGGCTTTAGAGCTAAATTGAAATTATAGAACGGAGGAATTGCCATAATGGGTGGTAACCCGATTCAATTTGATTATACTGCTCTCTTTATCTTTATATTTCCAATCGTGTTTTTTGCACTTATAGCCTATTTAATAGTTAATGTGGTACGTTATTTAAAACGCAAAGATAAAAATGATAAAGAAATGATACAGAAGATGGATGAACTGATTAAGTTACATCGGCAATCAAATAACCATCTTCAATAATGACATAGGGGAAGGCTTAAAAGTAGGGTGAAAATACCCCAAAGTCTGTTGTGAGAATTTAAGCTACAACGCGACCAAATTGCTGCCACTTGATGAACCTTACTAAGTTCAAGAACAATCCTTGGATAAAGCCTAGCCAGGAGTAAGTATGTGAATGCCGCCAGGAATGGGGAAGAGGACTGGCTAAATTTAAATGTCTCGGAAGAATCATGAAAGTAGTTTTTTAATTCGTTTCAGCTGAATTACTAAAATTAATACAAGATAATATCGTGCATAAATAATAACCCCTCTAAGCTCAAGAAGAAACATCGCCGTGATAAAGGCTAGCTAACTTACATATCATCAAGAAACTTGATAAATGATTCAAGCAATAAGATACAAAGACTACAGTTCTTCTGAATTTTTGTGTCATTTATAAATTTAAGAAATATAAACTTTTGTGTCGCTCGTCAATACTTGAAAAGAAGTAGCTCGAGAGAATAAATTATTTGGGTCCTATAATAGATATTATGTAAAGTAGAATATAATTTATGGTGGGGGTAGACTAAAATAGCCCGAAAAAATCATGGTACGGATTTTAACAAACTGACTCGTCCGTATCAGCGATTTTTTAGGCTATCAGTGTTTAAGCAATTATCAGTATTATCATGTCGGTTATATAAATTCAATTGATAACTACTACTATATTTGGCTTTCTGGTTTGATATCTTCTAGATTAAGCTTCAGTTTGGAGATTGACATTACTATTCATATGAACTCTTTTATAAGGTTTACGATAACCGTCACGAAAAAACCAGCCTCTAGGAGCCTCTGTAAGGCTTTAGAAATATTTGCTTAATATGATTTAGCCTAATCTAAGTAAACTATGGCTACAGGAGCCATTTAAAGCCTTGAATATGTATCGATATATATATACGAGTCATTTTCAGGTACTAAATTCGGGATTCTAAAAGATTCAATTAATGCTTTACTAATCGAATTACGTTATTAATAGTTATTTGAGCATGTAATTAACTTATTAGAATTATTGACCTAACCACATGCTCAATTAGCCTCTATCAACTATGCGTTAAATGCCTTTTTAATGAAGAGTTGCATCCTGTTTTATATTTAACAAATTAGTTCTATTTAACTTAAAATAGGTTTTTGCGGTTATTCCGTTTTCTCCATTTCTACTGGTATTAGTTTTGCAATCTTCTTTCCATCCTTAATGATTGTCAATTCTTGTTTCTCTTGTCGCAAGATTAAGATATTCAACGAAATTTGATTCAAAATCATCTTCGGTAAGAATCATTTATCAACCTCCCTCCTTGATTTCCTCGTTCTTACTGTATAAATATAGCTTGTCCATTTGAATATATTTCTCTTCAGGAGATTTTCTCATTAGCTACTTTCTAGGTCAGCGCTAATCCTGAAAGATCATTTTATACTATTCTCATAAATGTAAAATAATATCGATTAGACCTCCTAAAATTGGCTTTCCACCAAGTTCGGATACTCTCCAATCAATAACCTGACCTTAATTTACCATGTAGCATGGGACAAATGTACATGTTCACTTGCTGCATAGCCTTCATTACATTCCTTGAAATATTTCTGTTGTATCTCTTCAGGACCTAAATTATCCAGCAGTTGCAATCCCTGAAGAGCAAGGTCCATGCTAAGTTTTGATGGATCAAATCCTGTTATGATGGTCTCTCCGATAGTCTTTGTATTTTTCATAATATAATTAATACGATTCGAACCTTTGTCAGGATCAAAAGCTAATTTATCGTAATAATCGAATACAATCTCACTACCGCTACATGATAACTTTATTATAGCCTTGAGTGTTGACAATACAGACTCAAGTGGCAGGTAATGGGTCACTCCCATCCAGCTAAAAAAACTCACTTGCCCTGAATCATATTTTGATTCTAAAAGGGCTGAAGATAGATTGCTCTCAGTAAAATCTACCGGAATGTAGTGCAGGAATTCCGGTTTTTCAAGGTTTAGACGGCCTAATAATTGGCGTTTTAGTTCTTGTGTATAAGGTAAATCAAGCTCGAATACTTGCAGGCGATCTGTCAGATCAAGACGACGATAAGCAAAGGTATCAAGTCCTGCACCCAGAATTATATATTGTCTAATACCCTTCCGGATGCCTTCTTCAAGCCGTTCTTCTACAAATCGTGCTCTGGCTAGGACGGGACCAGCCATGATTCTCACAGCCAAGCGTAATGAGGTTGCGTCATCAGTACATTCTTTTGCTAGCTCAGGAGCCATTTCTGCGGCGGATTTAATTAAATGCTGTTTAAATGCTTCCCGAACTTCCTCGGGTATTAAATCATAAGCAAGTGGATCATTAAATATTTTCTTATTATCATAAACTGCGTGAAATCCTCGTAGAAATGCCATCATAAATGCTGTGCCACTAGGATTTCTACTGACCATAATATCCCTCCCCAGAAATAAGCCTTTGGTTAGAAATCACGTTACGATGTTTGTTAATCCGAATATTGCTACAACATCATTGTGTTTATGGTAATCCTGCTAATAAAAGTCAACCATAAATTTCAGAAAATATCAATAATGGAAGACAGAATCCATATAATTTTAACTCATCGTAATGCTCATTTTGTACAATAAACTATCTACCCCCATAAATTTACATGCTCGGCATAGGTGCCCCGTAGTACCCAAGTTTATGAAAATTGTAAAATTCAAGAATCCTGTTTTCAGGTGCAGCTCCCAACGCTAGCATTACTTCTTTAGCAAACTCCAAAGATGCTGTACCGTTAGCTGTAATAATATTATTATCTCTTACTGCCTGTTGCATGATATATTTTTCTTCTCCTGTGTATGAATTTCCAGCCCATTGCTTTAAGTCATTTAAATCATTACTGGTATGGCTAACATTATTTAAAACACCAATTGTACCAAGAAAGGCCGAAGCATCGCAGATACCACCCAAAACTTTTCTATTGTTTAATGCATTTTGTACCAAAAGTTTAACCTGCTGTGCAGACTCATTTCTCCATGACATTCCACCAATTAGAATTAATCCCTCAAAATCTGTTGGAGCTGATTGAATATCATAGTCCGGAAGAACGGTAAATCCCCCTATGGATTGAATGATATCCTTTGTTAATGAAACGGTCTTCACAGAATATTCATCTTGACCTAAAGATAATATTAACGACGATAGATAAGCGGCTTCCCAATCAGCGTATTTATCCAAAATAACAAATAGCACTACTTTTTTCATTAGCTGGCCTCCCTCTTATAACTTTATTAATGATAATAATATTCTACCAACTAAACACTTGTATTTAAAATATAAACAATACTAAATTCACTTGATCATACACCCATTATTTAAGAAAATTTAGAAGTTCATCGGTCAGGGCTGGCTTGTTGGTTGTAAAATCAATTATTATTCGCCACATTACTGTTTTTAAGTAGCTGACAAACTATCTTGACTTCTACTTAATCGTCTTTTCCTTCTTCCCTCCATATATTACCAAAATAGTATTTGCAGCCTGTTTAGTGACATATTGTATCCGATAAAAATGATGTTGATTATCCAGGAGACATATCATAGTGGGTTCTAAACACTAGAATTTTTCCTCAATTTACGAAGAATGTTCCGAAATATGGCAACTTAAAGTATTTTTCTATCGTTCCAGAAGAGAACTCATGATATTAAGGATATCTAATTTACTTACTGGTTCAGCGTGTCCCATTACACATATATCAAAATCATAGTTTTCAATCGTTGTAATTAAACAATGTAATTTACCTTTATCTAAATAGCAATTATTATAATAATCCACTCCCACAGCATCGCCTATAAATAACACTCTTTCTTGAGGTATAAAAATGCAACTACAGTCTTCACTATGTGGAGATACGATAGGATGTAATTCAGCAACTATATCTCCTAGGTCAATTTCCATTTTTCCATCATATGAGATATCGGAAGTCGATACTTGTATCTCCGAAAGTACTGGATACTCTTTTCGAATACTACTATCAGCAAATTCAATCTCAAGCTTTGTTTCTAACCTCTTCTTCATTTCCGAATCGGTCCATTTCCACTTCGCCATTTCTGCCAATTTGTCATTCGTTTTTTTGTTAGCAAATGTGATCCCTTCGACTGCATTCATACCAAAACTATGGTCCCAGTGCCAATGAGTAATTGCGATGAAGTCTGGTTTTCTTAATCTTTCATCACTTATAGCGTCATTGAATAATTGAACATGCCTTTTTGAATTACCCGAATCCACCATTAATGAATATTTCCGCCCATATATATATCCTAATACAGGCCTATCAACCTCTTTGTTATGCATACTATAAAACACTCTATCAGTAAGCCGTCTTAACTCCATAAAAAAGGTCCTCCTTATGTAAAAGCTCATGAACCCAAACTTAAAAACTATCCCTCTTTTAACTACTCACATCTAAGCCATCCCTCAGCTTCCCAGTTCAGTTATCCGATAGGTAAGAACATCCATCCTGCTGGATTGAAGGAGTTCGGTGGTTGACTGGCGAGCTGGTCTTTATAGGAAGTCAGGTATTTGGGGTTAAGGGTAGCGAGGGGTGCAAAACGCGGGCGATGTAGGGGGATTGGGTGGTAGTGTAAGTTGTTATATAATACTTTTTAAGCTTTAACGGCGGGTTTGTAGTCGGCTTAGTCGTTTTATTCCGTGTTGATTACCAGTTGGATGTCAGCACCTTTTCAGGTATGTAATTTTACATTATTCGCCCAGTTGTTTCTTATTCCTGTTGGCTTGCACCATAGCGACATTTGCTTTTTCCAACGCTCCTTTATCCTCTGGAGATTGTATCTTCCTTGCGGTTGACCTACCGAAATCGGACTCCATAGGACATACCAAGTTCAGTTTCTATTAGACACGGATGGGTTAGGTTTATTCAATACACCGGCAGATATGTAGGCAGTAACATACGCACATGGGAAGCTGCGTTTTCCAATCTGCAATACAATGGTTAACATATCCCAGCCACTGCTGCTAATGACGATGCTTAATCATAAACCATACCATTCTTTCCCTCGCCCCTAGTTGCCATGGATACTAGGCAACCAGTTGGGCTTTTCCTCATGCAACCCACCCCGGAGTTATCCCCGACGCAGTTTCGGACGGGAATGTCCCTACTACTGGGACAGCAGACTGTAGTCTGCACTAATCTTTCAAGAAGAAGCCGTTTCTTGCGCACTTCCATTAATAGCCTAATGTGTATATGGATAATTGTAGCATTAAGGGAGTCCAAACAGTTTACTTATTTTCGCCCTAAGAATCTTTCAATTTCATCGGATTGTCTTTTTGTATATATACCCATGTACCTATATGCTGTATTAAGAATCTCTTTATCATCTCCCAAATACTCTAAGAGGGTTACTTGTAGTACATTCCTTATATCGTCATCATCACTGGTAGCCATACCTTCATAGAAAGAAAAAATACGATTTTTCAATTCTTCATTTCCGTGACTCTTTAATAGATTAACCACAAAGCTGTTCATTACATTACCAAAAATGTTATGTAAACCTGGAAATTGATCATTACCCCACCAAGCTATTTCTTCCTGGTATTTTTTTTTTTGACCTCAGGGATGTTAAACAAAAGTTGTCCGATGATATTGTTTTTATCTTACGTTAGCATGGCGTTTCTCCTAATGGAACAATGTTATTATCTTGGAAAATATGGATTAGCGGAAGTTCAGTAAATATGAATAAACTGTAACAAATTAAGAATAATTAGAATATGCGGATTCAAAATAACAAAAATATGTCTATAAAATGCACTATAATTTAAACGTATAAAAAATGCCCCTGAAGATCAATAGACCTTCAGGGCACACATTTACAATATAATAACTCATTGCAAAGAAAAAGTCTATACTTATTTGAGGAAACCAGATATTATAAATGCTGGCAGCCAAGCAAGACTAATGTTTGGAGGAATAAACATGGAAAAGATAAAAATTAAAAATTACCCGATGGTTAATTCAACTCCTATTGTGCTTGCTGGAGCTGATGTTAACGGTAAGCCAAATTATACCACTATTGGGGCATTCGGAGTAGTGTGTGAAGGACCGATTTTTTATATATCCTTAAAGGATACCCATTTTTCTACTATTGGCGTCAGAGAAAATGGATACTTCAGTGTCAATATTCCCTCTGCTGATATGATTGAAAAAACAGATTATTGCGGTTTAGTATCAGGAAAAACAATAGATAAATCACATTTGTTTTCATCGTTCTATGATGAGATTGGAAAAGCTCCAATGATTAGTGAATGTCCTATGAACTTTTTATGCAAAGTCATTCAAACCGTTCCTATCTGTGGCTTTACAGTATTTTTTGGAGAAATAGTTTCAACATTTATAAGTGAGGATTGCTTGACAGGTGATGTACCCGACCCACTAAAAATCAATCCGACTTTAGGAATGGGTTTTAGATACTTTAAGTTAGGCCAGTCGGTAGGAGTCGTGTTTAAGGAAGGTAAAGTAATAAAATAATGGCTGAAAAAAGGATGTCATACATTTGATTATCCCTTCTTTTACTTATCCAACGTTTAATGGGTTATCAATACTATTCATAACAAATTACTTCGAAATGAGCTTTGTATTATCTCACTTATGCCGCCCTACGCCTTAAAGAGATGGGGCGATTGTTATAGCTGTAGGGTTTAAGAATAACCTGAAGCTATCGAGTACCAAAAGAAGTTACGTTATTATCTCCAATCCCAAGATGGATTTTGCTTCAGCAGAGTTATGAAATCCTGAATAGGAAGTATTATACCGTGGTTGTTGTCAATCCAAGTGTTTTTCATACTGTACTCAGTGAGAATTAAATTTTTAAGAATGCCTAAAGAAATATAATCCACAAGCATAAATTGGGGTTGTTTAAATGGAATGACCTTTAATTCAACTTCATATTCCTTAATTAGCTCGGGTTCAATATGATAGTAAACCCGAGAGTCTGCATATTCGACGACGAACCAAATATTGGAATAGTATTTCCTAATACAATTGTTATGCTCCATTCTCTCAATGACTGATAACTCTAAATTTTTATTGCCAACAAGAATAATGGACTCCATATTATACCACCTATGGCAAACATTATTTGCTATCCTATAGTTCACGAATTAAGAATAATGCAAAGTAAGTACACCCTTCCAATCTTACATTATTCAAATTAAAGTTTGGCTAATAAGGATTCTACATCAAAAGCTCTTTCGATTAATTCATCGTCATCTTTAATGCTACATTGAAGAACTATAGAACCATCCTCATTCCAACGTAAGGGTATTATGTCGTTGTCAATGTTCAATTCATTTTCCATTTCATACGAACTATAAATTACTTTATAGGGCAATTGCTCTGGATTTGTAAGGTTAATAAATAATGTTGCATATGGACAAGCCCAATAACATCCATCAACCACGAGAATATTGTTCTTATTGAAATAAAAGGCCCCCGTCCAAATGAAAGTCTCTTCTTGCCCCAGAAAACTCACATCTGGCACGAAATGATATACCTCATAATTGGATAAATTCATTATGCTGTAGCCGTATAAATCAATTTTAAAGAGTAGATATGTTTTTCCATTCGAATGCTCAAAAGCATAAAAGAAAATGCTTTGGTTTACGTTTTCAAATTTGGCTACTATTTGACTTTGGCTATTTAATATTTCAGTTTTAGAAGCAAGGACCCTATATTTTGATATGGAACAAGTTTCATCTTTGTAAAATGTAATTCTTGCTGAATGTTTTCCATCAGATAACGGTTGCTCTATAACTTGCTCTTTGTATTTATTATCAAATACAAAGTTAAAAGTGTCTCTGTATTTTTTGTATTCTTCTGTATATGCAACATTCTTGAGGCTGTTCATTCTAGCTAACTCCATTCTATACCTAAGAGTATAAGAGTAACTGGCAGTTTATGACATCAATAGTATCTTTGTGAATTAACTCCTTGTCTCTCGCTGCAATATTGTTGCTCATAACGTTGCAACCTCACACTTATTGAGTCTTAGCCATGAACATCCGTCTTATTTGCCATCCCATATACCCCAATCCTGTCCCACAGAGCAACCCGAACAAGGACGGCAAAACGATAAGCGGGATGAGTATTAAAACCTGGGTAAGAGAGTGAATATTCTGGTTGTCAAACCACAAATATGAATAGGATACTAGAAACCCGAATACAGCTCCAAGGCGTAACGCATCGCTTTTACCTATCCCTAGCCAGGCTGTCACAAGAAGGACTATGATACCCCAAGGTACCGCATTTAGCAACGCTTTCCCTTGTGCAATACTGAACCGACTAAAAATAAATGCTGTAATTAAAGCAAGAAGTATCGTAAACCAATACCGTGTTGGCAGTTTAGTGAGTTTCATCTTATAATCCCCCTTAACAGCATTAACAAGAAGCATAAAAGATTTATCGGAATGAAAAATACAAAATTCAAATAAAAGTTACTGCAATTGTACAATAAAATTTACTTAGAAATCAGATTGACTTAGATTATATTTCAAAGTGTTTATAAACGAATTTATTCTTGTATAAACTGGTCGATTTGTGCAATTGTGCCGCGTTTAAGTCCGATTACTGCAAAGATTGTACTGAGTGACATTAAAATGATTCCTGTAATAAACATTGTGCTACTTACATCTTGTGTGATAAATAATTGTGGTGCGTTAGTAGTGATCCTGGCGATTAAGATGGTTGATAGCATTACTGATACTACCATACCAAACAAAATGACGATTTCAGGGATATAAACGAGTTTGAGTTCAGGCAATTTAAACTCTGTTCTTGCTATAACAAATGAAACAGCAACAGTTCCTACAACTAAAAAGAGAGCCGAAAGTAAAAGGTACCCAATCAAAATGGTATAAATATGGCCTTGCGGGTGCCAAATCACAAGGATTGTTGTTAAAATTACGAATAAAAGCAGGCATGAAAGAGCTGCCCAAAATGGACTTAACACATTTTGCTTTCCCTCCCTATAAGCTCGTTTGACCGAAATATATAAAATGGGTAAACCGCCTATTAAGAAGGCTAAAAAAGAGATAAAACCAACAATGAAAATTGCCTTATAAATAACCCCAAATTCAGGATGAATTGTATTTATTACTTGAAAATTAGGAATGGGATCATTAAGCCGCTGAAGTAAACTCCATCCGATACCATATAACATAAATGAACAAAAAATCATCACAATTCCTGACCGAACTCGATTGATCATATAGAAAATCCCCTCCGTAAAACCATTGTAATTAAAATTAGCGTCAATAGCCCCTAATAGTAAGTCAAACATAGTGGTAGGTGTTATTTTGTGTTCTTCTAACACTATCAGCATTTCATCTTCATACCGTTCACGCCAAACACGAGGATAGAGTTTTAATAACCAACGCATTAAAATCCCTCCAGTGTTGCTAATCGGTTTTTTCCAACCATTGCAACTTGTTCTAATGTTGCAACTTGTTCCCGAAGAGCTGTTATCCCTGCACCAGTAATGCGATAAGGGCGACGCCTTTCCTCAGTAACCAGAGATTCAATCCATCCCTGTTTCTCTAATCGCGAAATCGCACCATAGAGTGTTCCTGGCTCCAGTTGAGTACCACTGAATAGCTTAATATCTTCCATCATAGCGTACCCATGTTTCGGTCCATTTGCCAGACTTGAAAGGATAAGAAACGATGCGTCCGAAAAACGTCCTAAATCATTGCTTCTCATAAATTATTCTCCCCCACTTATTACGTTCAACTTACTAAGTATAACTGAATAATAGTGTATTCTTTAACAGTTGTCAATGTATTTTATATGGTAAATTAGAAGAAGTACTTCGGAAGTGAAATAAGAAACCTAATGAGTAAAAAGAAGAGCCGACGTCTTTCATATGATGTCTCTCACCATTTTTAACTTCCCATAATCCTACTTTTTGTTCCTTAACTTGGTTTATCGGAACTTACTATTATTAGCCTTTGGCGAAGTTCGGTAAATGGGTCCTCAGCGAAGGTCATTTACGATACAATCTTCTAGAATCCGATAAAGATGGGTATTAAGCCTCTCTGTCTTTTTGGAAACGAGGGGTTCTTAGTTATGTCTAATACGTTGATTTACTCTGATTCCCTTGCTTTGTGTTCTCTACGTTGGTAGGACGAAGCTACGGGCCTGGTGTTCAACTGCCCCTGCGCGGGCTTCTTCGCGGGATGGTAGAAGATAATCAGCGAGCCAACCACCACCATGAATCCGGCAAATACGCCTAGAAGGATGTTTTTGCTTACGACGTTGGATAATAACCAGTAAAAAAGGGAACAAGAATGAAGGCCGCTCCTACTCTGCCCATTGGCATAAACGATTAAAAACCAACGTACTTAGGAAACCCCAAATATATATTCCATTGCGTATCATTTAAGTTCAATTCTTTCCAATTTATAAAGAACCGGATGAAGTCCATCGGCGCAACAAAAATTTCGGTTCCTTTCTGCTTTACCCAAGGATAATCATGTCCTAATACTAAATACACAACCTTATCTTGAAGTCCTGCCCAAGCCCAACTACAAAATCCTTCTGGCTTATTACAATTCTTTGAAATGAACTCTTGTCCTTCCTTATATTTCGAACCCCTTCAAAACGAGCCTTTGAGGGAACCAGTTCTTGACTGCCAGTTAATCTTTACGCAAGGCGGTTTCTTGAACTAAGCAATGACGCGAATTAATATCTTTGTCTATTTGCAAATAACTGTGAGTAAGCCCCTCTAGTACTTCTTCATTCGATCGTGGAATCGAACTGAATTGTTTACTTCAAGCCAAAACATTGGCTACTTCGAACAACTTCTTAAACAAATAATCCTGCAGCGGAGGTGTCGAGGTGATAGGTTGGATATTAGGGATGTAATTAATCCAAAGTAATAACAAGCTAAAAGTCTTCCATCATCATTTTATAAGTACAGCGTGACTCACAGTTAGAACTACTACTTTCACACTGAAATCCAACAATTTCTCCGATCTCAGTAATTTCCTTAGGTTTTTGCCGGAAAATCTTTAACGAAACAATCTTTGAAACGGTTGAACATATTTCCTGTCTCTCTTCTACTATCTTTTCCAAATTTTAACGCACCTACTTTTACAGTTTCAACATGGAAGCTTGCCGTTGCGACTGTTGAATGGTAAAAGGAGTCATAATTCCTTTGTCATAAAAACACCGTTTGCGTCCCCTATCTAATACGCAAACGGCTCACAATATTGGAACCCGATACATGTATATAATATTCCTGCTGGTTCTATAGGACACATGCTTTTGTCAATGATCTAATTGATGATAAGACCAACGGAAATCTAAACAGGCTTCTCAAACAATTTAATAAATTGGATTAGTCATTATCCTCAAAATGCTTCTCTCTATTTAATCCGGCATGTCTAATACCATCGAGCAGGTTAACCAAACCCTGTGAACCCAAAAATATTCCTAATCCAATGATAAATTGGGCAATCGTTCCGGCAAATCCAAGTGATCCAAATAGCCTTGCCGTAGAATTCGGAACTTTCATTGTATAAAAACTTAGAAATGCTGAGACGACCTTGGGTATTGAATTGCCAAGTAATAATAACCCAAGTACTGAAAATGCTACTCGCTGAATGTCACTTGCATTAACTCCTGATTCTTCAAGGACAATTGGCTCCCGTCGACCATATCTAACGTCGGGGCGAGCAAAGATATATTGCAGTCTGAGGACCAACATCTATTATCCGAACATCATGGAAATTACTTCTAATTTCCTTTTCCCCCTGGCGTACAAATCCAAAATAATCTCCACCTTCGGCCCATTCAACGATATCCGTAAATAATCTGCGCTTTTGGTTATAATCGTAAAAAAGTACTTGGCCGCGGGAAAGTCTGTTGGCCTCGGCATATATACTTTGACGCAATTTGGAACTCAAGCCATGCAGAACATATGAGGAGAGAACTAGGTCAAAACTTGCGTCCGGAAAATCTAACCCCTTGGTGACGTCCCCCTGCTTAAATTCGATAGACTCCCCCAGGGTGGACTTCCTGGCTGCTCTGAGCATGGATGAGGAAAAATCCACCCCCACGGCCTGATACCCACGCTCAGCTAAGCAATATGTAAAAGCACCTGTGCCACAACCAATATCCAACACTTTACCGCCTGCTGGAATCTTCAAAAAATCTGTGTACTTATCTAAAATTGAGCCATAATTCTTGACCTGCCAACGAAAGAATCTATTGTAAACAGGTGCAATCAGATTAAATATGCGGACATGTTTCTCTAACTCTCCCAAAGTATCCTATCCTTTCCTTCACGCAGGTATCGTTCAATGGTTTCTGTATGCTCTCATCCACCATGCTTCCTGATCCCCTCGAATTCCTGCCGAGAAATCCCTTTATAATCCAATATAGCGTAAACTACTTTAACTAAATATGACAGTTCCTCATCGCTTTGGCTGTCCGGATACTCCTGAAGCTCTTCACCTACCTTTGCGTTTAATAAGTCCGGGTACTTTGTTTCCGAAACCCTTACCCTATGATTGGCAGGCCAATAGGCGGCGTGAGACAAGAAAAACTGGCATTACGGACAACGTTTGCGCATACTTTTCTTTTTCGCCGAACTTCCCGCTTTTCCCTCCACTAATCGCCAAATATTTGTTGGACAACAAAAAAAGCACTGGGTAATCGCCCTCTAGTGCTTACTATCAAGATTATTCTTAATGCTCAGTGTCTGCCAAGTAACTATCAATAAAGTGTTGAGGAAGTTTCTTAATTAGCAACACTTGTATAGGGGATTTGTATAACACAGTATACGCTAAACTACCAAAAATCAGCCTATTTAAGGTAGAAAGCCCCCGCGTACCCATAATTATTAATTCAAATGAACCTTTTGTTGCATAATCAAGAATTACATCTGCCATTTCGGATATGTCAAATGTGTTGGAAATACTGTAATCGGAACATAATTCCTCATACTTGACGTTGGCCCCTTTCTTTGAAAATATTTCGTTAGTTTTGGCAAGTATTTGAGAATATTGTTTTCTTGAGTCCGAATCACCTTCATCGAGCACGCGCCTCATCCAGTCATAGGTAGGGCTAACCGGCCAAGTGTCTATCCAACTATATACATTCCCTTTAGAACAACCCCAAGAATATCTTTTGTATCTAGTCCTCAACTCTTTCCAACTATATTCTGTCCCCATTAAACTTCCATCAGCTTCATGTACCTGCACGATGGTCAAATGCATATTAGGCATAATCTTCAATAGCGTGGCAGTATAAACAGCTGCAGAAAACGCCTGGTGTGAACCATCGGAGTAGAGAAGTACTTTAAACTTAGAATCATTCATGTCAAATACCTCTTTCATCAATACATTTGACACTGATAGCCTAATTCTTCAATCTGTTTTATATCTGACGCTTCCAAAAGTGTTCATCATACATCCGGTTCCGACATGCTGGGAGTTAAAATCTACAGCGGCCTGGTATAAAGAATTCCATTCTTGCGAAATAATTTTTATTATGGTTCACTAAGAGCCTTATGATACACCAATTCTAATTTAGTGCTTCACCTCTGGGATAAATTCGGATCCGCCTCCGCTCGGGAGGCGGATCTTTTCTTAAGGCCTTGGTAACAGCCCCGCTCCTTTGACGATTTCCGGCACTATTTCTTCCCAGGCCACTGCCATGATATGAACCCCCCGTACTCCGGGAACGGTCCGCAAATGTTTGATCTGCTCGATGCAAAGTTTGATGCCCTCGGCGGGTTGGTCCTCAGCCTTGCTCATTCTTTCCACAATCCCATCGGGGACCAGCATGCCGGAAACATTTTTCTGCATATACTTAGCCGCTTTAGCGGACTTGATGGGCATTACCCCGGCCATAATATAAGCTTGCTGGTGGAGGCCCCGCTTGCAGGCCAGATCCATGAAGGCTTCAAAGCGCTCCATGTCGAAGATGCACTGGGTTTGAATGAACTGGGCGCCAGCCCGGATTTTCTTTTCCAGCCGCAGCACCCGGAACTCGAAGGGGTCGGCGAAGGGATTGGCCACCGCCCCGATGAAAAACCGTGGTTCGCCCTGCTTGATTACTTCCCCGGATTGGAACACTTTGGCGTCCCGCATGTCTTTTACCGTTTGGATTAACTGGATGGAATCCAGATCATAGACGTTTTTCGCTCCTTGATGGTTGCCAAAAGTCTGGTGATCCCCCGAAAGACAGAGCACATTGCGCACGCCCAGGCTGTAGGCCCCCAGCAAATCGCTCTGCAAGGCTATGCGGTTGCGGTCGCGGGTTGTCATCTGGATAATGGGTTCGCCGCCTGCCGCCAGGACATGCACACCGGCCCCGATGCTGGAAAGTCTGACGATGGCTGTCTGGTTGTCGGTGAGGTTTACGGCGTCCACAAATGGCTTTAGATGTTCGGAGTGATTACGGATGCCATCTCCCTGAGCGTTTTTAGGGGGGCCAATCTCGCAGGTTACTGCAAATTCACCCTGTTCAAAAAGGCTCTGCAGTTTGCTCTTTTCCTCAGCCATCGATCTTCACATCCTCTCTGACCATTTTGCGGGGACCGCCGTCCCTGGACTTAGACCAGTCCTTGGCCCCAGCCACGTCCAGAAGCAATTCCAACCTGCCCAGCTCGCTCATCCTGTTGTAAATCAACTGCCAGGCGCATTCGTTGGGCTTCACTTCGCATTTGCCATTCTGCGAACCGCCGCATGGACCATTTAAGAGGCTCTTGGCGCAGCGGATTACCGGACATACCCCGCCGGTCCGGGCTAGCACACATTCCCCGCACAACCCGCAGCGTTCTTCCCAAACTCCGTGCTCCATGGTCGCACCGGCAAACTTGGTATTCAGAGCCGGAACCACCCAGGTTTGGGGGAATTGTTCCACTAGAAACTGTACACCCACTCCGCAGGCCAGAGAAAGGATGCAGTCTATACCTTCCAGCTTTTTGGCCAACTGCTGCACGTATTCGGGATCGCACTGGCGGGTCAGGGTTTCCTCCACAGTTTCTAGTGAGTCGCCCATAAGCTCGCGCTTCATGCGCAGGGTACTGGCCAGAATTCCCACTTCCTTTTCTCCGCCGGCCAGGCAGACCGACACGCAGCCGCCGCAGCCCACTACCAAAACCTTTGACATTCCCTGCAGGGTCTCCAGGATTTCCTCCAACGGTTTTGCTTCCGCTACGATCATATAGGTTCACCCTCCTCTCCCCTTGTAGCCTGCTCAGCCCTGGCTGTGTTCAGCGGGTTGGGACCGAGCTTTAAAATTCTTTCCGTCATCTCATTGGCTATTTCAGCAAATCTGGGGCCCATGGAGCCCGACAGATTGAACATTTCCAGCCTCTCACCGCCGACCCCGACCTTGTCGAGGATTATTTTGGCGGCGTTAACCCTTTTTTTGGCCCTGATGTTGCCTTTGAGAAAATGGCAATCCCCCTCCATGCAACCCGCCACATACACCCCGTCCGCTCCGTCCTCAAAGGCCTGCAGCAGGAGACGGATATCCACTTTGCCGGAACAGGGCTGTTCGATCATCCGCACCGTTGGCGGGTACTGCAGGCGCAGCGATCCTGCCAGGTCGGCGGCCGAATAGGCGCAGTAGTAACAACAGAAGGCAATGATTTTGGGATAGAAACTTTCCTTATTTCCACTCTCGCGCTTTTCCATTACTCAGTCCTCCCAACCGCAGAGATTTTGGCCAACATTTGTTCGTCGGTATAGTGCTGGAGTTGAATGGCTTTAGCCGGGCACTCGCCGACGCAGGTGCCGCAACCGTGGCACTGGACAGTTTCGATTTCTGCGACCATTTTAGGCCCGATCTTCGGTACGCTGTAGGGGCAAACTCGGACGCAGGTTAGACAGGCGGCGCATTTTTCCGCTTCCACTTTTGCAACCACCCCACCCACCATCAGGTGGGGCTTAGCCAAGATGGTCACTGCTCGGGCCACTGCCCCCTGGGCCTGATAGATGGCCTCACTGACAAACTTGGGCGAGTGGGCGGCTCCACAGAGGAACATTCCAGAGCCCGGAAAATCCATCGGTCCCAGCTTGGCGTGGGTTTCCATGAAGAAGCTGTCTTCATTCAGCGGTACTTTGAGCAGGGTGCCCAGTTCCCTAGCGCCCTCGGCCGCTTCAAAACCCTGCGCCAAGACCAAGAGGTCCGGTTTGATCAGAAATTCTAATTCTGAATCCAGGTCTGCCACCCTAATCGACAGCTCGGTGCCAATATTCGGCGCAGGCAGATTATCCGGGGAGTAGCGGACGAAGACTATCCCCATTTCTCGGGCTAGCTTATAGTAGCTCTCCAGGAAACCGTAGGTGCGGATTTCGCGGTGCAGCACATAGACCGTGCCCTGAGGATTTTGCTGCTTCAGCCTGATGGCGTTGGAGATGCCTTGGGTGCAGCAGCTCCTGCTGCAGTAGGGCATCTCCTCCCCGGCGCTGGCGCAGAGGATAATGGCCGCTTCGTGCCATTTGCCCAACTGCTCTTGATAGGCTGACCACAGCTTACCTTCCTGTACCTGCTGCAGGGCGTGGAGTTTTTCTTCCAGCTCTGACAGGGTGATGATTCTGGGGTCTTTATTGATTCCGTAAACCGGGTTTGCTTCCGACAACCTCCCGCCGGTGGCCACGACAACCACTCCGTGGTGCACCTCCCGGCGTAGGTCACCAGTCTTCATAGAGCTGACAAAGTGTCCCTGGTGACCGGTAATATCCTGGAGTTCCGTTTGAGTAAACACATGAATTAAGGGGTTGGACCGGACTTTATCGATCATTTCAAGCATATATTCCTGTGCGTCCCGGCCGTCTTCCCCAAAGCGCAGGCTGCGCAGGCTGCCGCCCAGGATCTGCTCCCGTTCCACCAGGTAAGACTCGAATCCCTGCTCGGCAAAGGTCAGACAGGCCGTCATTCCGGCTATCCCGCCTCCGATAACCAAAGCCCTGGGGACTACCGGAACCGGTTCCAGGTGCAGGGGCACATGGCCCTTGACCTTGGCCACTGCCGCCCGGACCAAATCCCTGGCTTTAACCGTAGCCCGTTTTGGTTCGGCCCTGTGCACCCATGAGCACTGGTCCCGAATATTGGCCATTTCGAAAAGGAACTGGTTTAATCCGGCCTCCCTTAAAGCCTCTCGGAACAGGGGCTGATGCGTCCTGATGGTGCAGGAAGCCACCACGACCCGGTTAAGCCCTTGCTCGTTGATTACGTCTTCAATGTGTTTGACGGAATCCTGAGAACAGGTGTAGAGGAACTCCTCGGCGTGGACCACTCCGGGCAGGGTCCTGGCATAGGCTACAGTGCCAGGAACATCGACGATGGAACCGATGTTGATGCCGCAGTGGCAGACAAACACTCCTACTTTGGCTTCTTCCTCGCTGACATCGCGTTCCGGAGGATAGACCTTGGGAGTAACCAGCTGGTTTCGTCCGTCAGCCAGAAGAGCACCGGCAGCAGCGGCAGCAGCGCTGGCGTTCATCACGGTCTCGGGAATATCTCTGGGACCCTGGAAAGCTCCCGCCACGAAAATCCCAGGTCTTGATGTCTGAATTGGGTCGAGGGGTTTGGTATGGGCGAAGCCGTATTCATTCAAGGTTATCCCCGTGACACGGGCCAGTTCCCCGGCAGCCTTCGGCGGTTTAACCCCCATAGCCAGAACCACCAATTCGAACTCTTCCTCCACGATATTACTATCCTGGTAGTATTTGATGATCAGGTTACCGCTCACCGGATCTTCCTTGACGCTGGAGATCATGGTGCGCACATAACGCACCCCGTTTTTCTTGGCTGATTTAACGTACTTGTCAAAGTTCTTGCCGTAGGACCTCATGTCCAGGTAGAAAATCGACGGCTGGATGTTGGCATCGTGTTCACGGGAGATGATGGCTTCTTTGGTCGAATACATACAACAGATGGAAGAGCAGTATTCAGTTCCCTTATCACAGGTCCGCGATCCTACGCATTGGATAAAGGCGACTTTCTGCGGCGCTTTGCGATCCGAAGGCCGCAGCACATGGCCTTGGGTAGGCCCGGTGGAACTAAGCAATCGTTCATACTCCAGGGAGGTCATAACGTTTTCATAGATGCCGTAGCCGTACTCACCTCTCAGGTTTCCCGATTCCAGCTGGTAACCGGGAGAGAGGATTACGGCTCCCACGGCCAATTCATAAACTTGGGGTTCTGCCGAATGGTCAATAGCCCTTTTCTTGCAGGCCTTGACGCACTGCAGGCATTCAGAGCAAATCCCGCAGTTTAGGCAGCGTTTAGCCTCCTTGATGACCTGCTCCCGGGTCAGGCCTTCATAGACTTCAGTGAAATCCCTGACCCGCCGGGCGGGATCCGCCTGGGCCTGGTTTTGCCGGGCAGCATGCGTCACCTTCAAACCTTCAGGTACTCCCACCGGTTCCGATTTCGCCAGACTCCTGCCCTGCCTGAGATCCTGACCTTGGAGGAAACGGTGGATGGATTCAGCCGCTTCATGGGCAGCGCCGACGGCAGCCACCACAGAAGCAGGCCCGCTGACGATATCCCCGCAGGCGAACACCCCTGCTTGATTGGCAGCGTAGGTCAGTTGATCAACCTTAATCACGCCCCGGTTGGTTTCCACCCCTGTTCCGTCCAGGAAGGACAGGTCGCTGGCCTGGCCAATGGAAAGGACAACGCAGTCGGCACTGATTGTTTCCGTTTGCAGTTCATCATAGGTCGGATTGAATTGTCCATTTTCATCGAAGACCCGGGTACAGCGTTTGAAAACGGCCCCCATCACTCCGCCGTTTTTGCCAAGGATTTCTTTGGGTCCCCAGCCGGCATGAACGCGCACCTCTTCTTCCTCGGCTTCATCGATCTCCCATCGGTGAGCCGGCATATGCTCATAATCTTCCAGGCAGTAGAGGTGAACTTCCTCTGCCCCCAGCCGTAGTGCGGTGCGGGCCGTATCTATAGCTACATTGCCCCCGCCGATAATCACTGTTTTCCTGCCTACTGCCGGAGTTTCACCCAAGGCAGCCGCCCGGAGGAACTCGACCCCCAGTTCTACTCCCTTGAGTTCGCACCCCGGGATGGGCAGCGAACGGCCCTTTTGAAAACCTGTTGCAACAAGCACTGCGTTAAATTCTGATTGCAAGTCCTTAAAGCGTACGTCTACCCCGACCCTGGTATTGGGCCTAAAGGTCACTCCCAGGTCTAGGATTGCCTGGGTTTCACGGCTGACAATCTCCCCGGGCAGACGGTAGCGGGGAATTCCGGCCCGCAGCATTCCGCCGGCTTCCGGCAGGGCATCAATGACAGTCACCTGGTAACCCAGCTCAGCCAGGTCCTTGGCTGCTGCCAGGCCGCCGGGACCTGCCCCGATGACCGCTGTTTTTAAGGGATTTCCTCGTTCATCCACCAAGAATTCTGCGGGCGGTTTGACCAACAGGTTCTGTTCCGCCGCTTCAGCCCAACCGTAATCCGCCGCAGAGCGTTTCAACTGGGCAATGGCTATGGGCTGATCGAACTGCTTGCGGTTGCATTCTCCTTCACAGGGATGGTGACAGATTCGTCCGCAAACCCCGGCAAAGGGCATGCGCCTCCTGATAACCTCCAAGGCCTCGCCGAACTTTCCTTTGGAAAGCAATGCTACATAACCCTGGGCGTTGCAGCCTGCCGGGCAAGCGCCCCGACAGGGAGGTGTGCCGCGTTTTTCCACTAGGTACTTGTTGGGCACCGCCTGGGGAAACAGCTTATAAATTGCTTTGCGCTGCATGGAGTCCTCGTTGAAGCGATCCCCTACCTCAACCGGGCAGACCTGCTCACAATCCCCGCAGGCCGTACATTCGGCCATATTGACGTAGCGCGGGGCCTCTGCTACCGTGGCCTTAAAGTTACCTGCGTCACCATCGACTTTGGTCAAAGTTGAACAGGTATGGATTTGAATATTAGGGTGGCTTAAGGTGTCGGACATTTTCGGTCCTAAGAGACACATGGCGCATTCATTGGTGGGAAAGGTTTTGTCCAACTGGGCCATTTTGCCGCCGATTGAGGATTCGTCAGTCACCAAATGCACCAAGAATCCCCCATTGGCCAGATCCAGCGCGGACTGCATGCCGGCAATTCCTCCTCCAACCACCATTACCGCGCCAACCACGTTATCTGCCACCGGATATCCCCCCTTGCACTTTGCTTAACACCGGGGTTGTATCTACCAGATGGGACTTGAACCACCGCTTGCTGGCGGAAATCCCCAGAGCCAGGCCCACCAGTTCTGTGAAATAGAAAGCAGGTAAACCCTGGGTCTGCCTGCCTTCCAGATTAGCCTGGCACAGGGGGCAGGCTGTAACCACAGCTTCCGCGCCCGCCTTCTTGGCCTCGCGGACCAGCTTCTCCACCAGGGAAGACGCCACTGATCCCTCGGTAATCCCCACTCCGCCGCCGCAGCATTCGGTTTTATAGGACCAGCGGACCACTTCGGCACCCAATTCCCGCAGTAGAATATCCATCTTCTGAGGCTGTTCCTGGTCATCGAAAGCGGCAATTTCCGGCCGGACCAGGAAACAGCCGTAATAGGGGGCGAGTTTAATGCCGTTCAGCGAAGTACTCAGCTGTCCTTTGATCTTGTTGAGCATTTCCGGCTTGGTTAGCAAGTCTAAAGGATGGCTTACCCGGACCTTTTCCCGGTAGGGTTTGCCCAGAACCTGCTCCACTTTAGCCTGCAGCTCCCTGGCCTCTGCTGACTTTTTCTGCAGATAGCCGGAGGTGGAGCGCAAGATGCTGTAGCAAGCCGCACAGGGTACAATCAGGTCTTCTCCCACATCCTCGGCGATCATTAGGTTGCGCAGGGGTAGGGCCCGGCTGAGGGCATGCCCGGCACCGTGGGCTGAACTCGCGCCGCAGCAGTTCCAGTCCGGAATTTCTGCATAGTCCACGCCAAGGGCTCTAAGTACCGCACGGCAGGAAAGGTCGTATTCCCTGGCGCTGGTATGTAGAGAACATCCGGGATAGTAACCGAGTCGCTCACCCATTGTCTTTACCCCCTTCCTTCTTTCGGAGTGCTACTTCTATCTGGAAAATCTCACGGATTTGCCGGCTGTTGCTGCAGCGGTTGGGGAGAAGCGCCAACTTCCCTTTAAGGAACATCCTGGCTCCCAATCCTTTATCGTCCGTCCATCTCTTGGAGCGCCATTTGTAACCGGCCACCATGCCCAGCTCAAATACTCTGCCGTGGTGTCTAACTGAAGCCAGGAAGCAGTCGTGGAAAAAGGGTAAGCTTTCAGCGGTCAAATCCCCGGCCCTTAAGGCACGGGCCTTGACTACGTCAAGGATTGCCGATATGTTGATGCCATTAGGGCAGCGCGCGTGGCAAGTCATGCAGCCCGTACAGTACCAGATTCCCGGCGAAGCAAGCAACTCCTCCTGCTTCCCCAGCTGGGCCAGCCTCACCATCTGGTGGGGTCTGATGTCTGTGTAGGAGCTTACCGGACAGCCGCCGCTGCACTTCTTGCATTGATAACAGCGTCTGATAGGCTGACCGCTCTCCGTTTCCAGCAGCTCTAGGAAATCGTTCACATCCTTTACCCCCAAACAATTATTAATTCTTCTTGACATCTTGACCAAGTAAGGTTCGTGCCAACACTAAAAAGGCCGTAAATCTGCCAATTAAGACAAAGATAGTTTGGCTTGCGCAATAACTGGATGACCATAATCTTTCAAAACTGTTGTAACGATACCGGCGAATTTATTTTATATGCCCCTTTTGCTTGGCGATCTGATCGACGGCAGTATAAAAGGTTTTTTCGAGCATCATGAGAATGCTTAAAATATCCTTTTCATGCGGATCAAGGCCAAACTTTTCTATTTTGTGGTAATCTTCATCGTTCAATTGAATATTTTTTTGTGGACTTATATGGTCATATAATAGATTTAACACGGACTTAAGAGTGGATGGCACTACGACGATCAGCCCATGAATAGATTTTTCACGATTTAGCGATTCGATTAATGTCACTACCTTTTCTAACCCAATATTTTGAGGTAGCAAATACTCTGAGTATCGAATGGGCAATGAGTCACAGGTTTTCCGCAGGAGATCTCTGGAAATCGCAGTATTAGGTCCGTCAATCAACACCGCAGCTAAACAGACCGGCTCGTTTAATCGTTCAAATAAGAATTCTAAATCATCAGTAAGAGACTCGAAGCTTCTTTTAATATACTGAGATCCTAATCCATTCATATCAATATCCAAAGTAGCTTCCCCCTTATATATTTTTAATTAGTATAGTATATTTTGAATATTCTGAATAAGTACCATGAAATGTGCCTATTTAAATGTCAAATAGGCACATTGCCCGAAAAAAAAATCCAACTCTCCTGTTGGACCCAATACTTAGGCGTTATCTTGATTGTAGAGTCTACTGGCAGTTCTTAGGACTCCATTCCCTACTGTTGACATTACAGCGCCTCTTAGAAGGGGACGGGTATATTGATTTTAGTGTTTTCAAGCATTATGGATAACTTTTTTTATTGCTCCCGAAGAAATTTGTTCCGTCAATTGCAGCCACAGTATATCCGTCAATTGTTCCGCCTTGAAAAACCTTAAAAAACCTAAAAGCACAGGCCGAATAACTTGGCCTGTGCTATAAATGGGGTTAACTTTTCCGTCAGAAAGTTTTTTCAACCTACGTTCGATGTGGTAAACATTCTTCCTATAACAGTTTACTAGTTTTCCAAAGTAGTTCTTCCTAATATAAACTCTCTTCCCTACTGATTTTAACGGATAGAGAAGTTTGACAAAAGACAAAAAAACTCGAAATTCTACTATCCTCTGATCGACTTTAATCTCAAAGCTTCTTTGATCCCCTCTGCCGTCCCAATGGCCAATACTTCAGGCACCCACGCCTGAATTTCAGCATAATTCAGCTTTCCGATGAGTTCCCTTGCTTCCAGGACAGATATAGCACTCATACTGAATTCATCCAGTCCCATGCCCAGCAGCAAGGGGATTAAAGCAGTTTCTCCGGCAGCTTCGCCGCACATCCCGACCCAGATTCCGGAGTTGTGTCCGTTTTCGATAACCTTTTGCACTAGACGCAACACCCCGGGATGATAAGGTGTATAGAGAGAAGCGATATTTTCGTTTAAACGGTCCACAGCTGTCGTATACTGGATCAAATCATTTGTTCCAATACTAAAAAAATCCACTTCTTTAGCCAAAATGTCCGAGATCAAAGCGGCTGAAGGAATCTCTATCATAATGCCTACCTCGACATCCGGACTAACAGCAATTCCTTCAGTAGCCAATTCTGCTTTGGTATCGGCAAGAATCGCATTGGCCTGACGCACTTCATCCAAGCTGGAGATCATCGGATACATTATCCCGAGCTTGCCGTAGACACTTGCCCGCAAAAGGGCACGCAGCTGGGTTTTAAAGATTTCGGTCTGGCGCAAACAGACACGGATCGCCCGATATCCCAAAAACGGATTACTCTCTTTGCCCAAGCCCAAATACGGAATCTCCTTATCACCGCCCACGTCTAAGGTTCTTATTATTACTGAGTTTGGGGCCATTTCTTCCAGGGCTGCCTTGTACGCTTGAAACTGTTCATCTTCACTTGGCAGTGTATCCCGATTTAAATACAAAAATTCTGTCCGAAACAATCCCACTCCTTCGGCTCCATGCTTCAGTGCTCCTTCACAGTCTTTAGGTGTTCCGATGTTAGCAGCAATAAGCACTTGCCGCCCATCCTGAGTCATTGAGGGCTGTTCCTTGAGCGCCTGCAGCCTTGCCCTGCTTTCCCGCTCCTTTTTCTGTTTAGCAGAATAAACCATTAAGGTTTCTTCGCTGGGGTTCAGGACTAATTCCCCGCTTTCACCATCAAAAACCACCAGATCTCCGGTTTTGATAATGCTCGTCCCGTCAACCATACCGACTACCGCTGGTATCTCCAGCGTTCTTGCCATAATCGCAGTATGGGATGTTCGGCCTCCAATCTCAGTGACGAAACCCAGGACACGTTCCTGGTCCATCGTCGCCGTATCGGACGGAGTAAGGTCATGGGCAACGATAATATAACTTTCAGGTAAATGAGCTAAATCAGATTGTTCAACTCCTAAGAGATGACGTATCATCCTCTGGCCCACGTCCCTAATATCGGCAGCCCGTTCACGCATATAGTCATTATCCATACTAGCCAAAAGTTCGGCGTAAAATTCCACACCATCATGAACAGCCGCTTCAGCAGACAAACCTTCTTTTAATTTACCCCTCACGAACGTCAGGAGTTCTTCATCCTGAGTGATCAAGATTTGCGCATCGAGAATTTGGGCCTTATCTCCCAATTTAGCTTCAGCTTTCGCCCGGATATTTTCCAGTTGAAGACGCACCGTACTCAGGCATTTTTCCAGACGTTGGTTTTCTTCCTGATAGTTAAAGTAGCTTTGTTTTGGTGAATTTGTGGGAATCTCTTTGAGCACAAAGGCTTTCCCAATGGCAATTCCGGGTGATACCCCTATTCCCATCATTTTTGATCCTCCATTTTTGAACTTGGCAGCATTATTTTTTCCACCGAATAGTTTCTTGGATTCTAATACCCTATTGATTTATTCACCAAAATTCCCAGCAAATAAAGCTTGGATCTTGTTTTCCGTCTCCAATTCGTCCGGACCATCGATTCTAATTACAAGAATATCTCCTTTCTGGGCTCCCACACTCAGAACTCCCAGAATACTTTTAAGATTATATTCGTTGCCATTTTTAATAAGCGTAACGGCCGACTTACTTTGGGTAGCCGCTTGTACCAATAGACTAGCTGGTCTGGCATGAAGGCCTTGCGGATTCGTTAAAGTATATCCTTTTTCAATCATTGGACTGTCTCCTTTAAAGTAATTATTAATCAAGTTGTAACGATATTTCTTAGATTGCTAATTCGTTAGCTAGATCATACAAAAACGCCAATCTTTTTTATCTCACCCAATATTGTCACCTCTCAACCAAAACGCTTTTGAAAGTAACCGCAAATACTTGTGCAGCTTTGGATTGTTGAAAGGGGTATTCTCTGTTCATTACTTAGTAATAAGCGTACAAAGAATCACCCCATAAAATAGAATACTGCGTTTCCCGTGAATTTGCTTAATTGCCTTTTTATCTAATCTAATTTATACTTAATTTGCCGAACACTTATCGAATTTTCTTTTCTAATTCATGGACACGTTTATAAAGAGCGATTTGTCTTTTTATAAGGTTCTTTTCAGCAAGAGCAGTCATGAGCTGATCTTGGGCGTGAATGACTAGGAAATTTGGTACAGTGTCCTTTTCTAATTGACCTTGTATAAGTTGATTCTGGTATTTATGACCCTCATAAAATTCCTGATCAGCTTCTTCAAGGTTTTTTTCCGCTTGCTCAAAATTGCCTTCTTCAGCGGCATCCAGAGCTTCGTAAGCTTTGCCGCGGGCATTGCCGCCGTGCAGGACTAGATTCAAAATGATTTGTTCGAGGTCAAGTTTATTTTCGACGTTCACTTTTAAGCCTCCCCTATTGTTAATTCTAGATTGTAGATACTTAAAACGGATTCTGAAAAATTCATCTACTAAGCAGTTTCTTGTTCAGCTGCTTTTTCGTTTTCTACCAATTCTTTTTCGAACATTTTGAAGAAAGGATAGTAGATAATTGCAGCGACAATCAAGTTAACTAACTGAAGAGCAGCACCCTGCCAATACCCACCTGTAGCAATGATACCACCTAGAAATACCGGAGTCGTAAATGAGGGCTGGGTAACAATTCTTGGTACAAGATGAAAAGCAAAGGCTGCATAGTTAATAGTAACAGCCGCAACTGGGGCTAGGATTAAGGGAATAAACATAATTGGATTTAAAACAAGCGGGGCACCGAAAAGAAGAGGCTCGTTAATATTAAAGATAGCTGGAATAATTTCTGTTCTGCCAATACCCTTAAGCTGTTTGGAAGCGGACATTAAGAACATAATCGTTAATGGCCATGTCAAACCTGAACCACCTATGTGCGTAAACATATGGAAGAAAGGTTCAGTAACAATTCCAGGAAGCGGCTGACCGGCTTTCAGAGCAGCATCATTGGCTGCCAATTGGGTCATCCAGAACGGATAGGCTACTGAAGACACAACGTTCATACCATGGATGCCCAGTGACCATAACAGCATCATGAGAATGATTTCGGCCAGTGCAGCCGGATAGCTGTCAGACACAGCAACTAATGGTTTAAAGACCTCAAGTACTAATTGCGGAACAGTGATGTGCATATGGGACCACACAATCCATTCAAGAGCCCAAGAAAATGTGATCATGAAAAAGAACGGAACAAGAGCTGTAAAAGTTCTCACGACATAAGGAGGGACCCCGGCGGGCATCTTAATAACGAGACCTTTCTGAGTGAAAAACTTCATTATTTTAGCAGTCATAATTCCAATCATAATCGCAACAAATAATCCTTGACCTCCGAGATAGTTTAGAACATCTCCAAAGGAGACTTTGCTTACATCTGTTGCGGGAAAGCAGAGAATGAGGAAACTGACCATCGAGAGGATACCGGCCAAAGCATCATCTAAGTCCCACCTTGTAGCGAGGCTATAAGCTGTCCCAAAGGCAACCATCAAAGCCATGATGCCAAAGCTTAAATTAAACGCGGTCATGATTTGGCCTTGGATCGGTGTAATAGCATTATTCCAAGCTGTGATAATTCCCCAGTGAAGGGCTACAGGTGGATTAGAGATAATCAAGAAAACAGAACCCGTAATAATAAGTGGTAATGCAAAGATGCAAAATGCATCACGAATGGATTGCAAATAGATGTTTTGAGCAATTCTTGCTAGGACAGGCATAAAATGCTCATCCATCCACTGCATAAATCGGCTGTTTTTCATAATTTAGCCCCCCAAATATTTATTGTTAAAATCGGGATTATAATGTCCTTACAATTTGGCAAAGACTCATTACCCCCAAGGGGTGAAGACTAATTCGTTTACCACCTCGCTCTCCTTCAGTCTTATTCATCTTGGTTGGAAAATTCCGTAACCTAGTAAGGTCTTCAAAAGTCCTTACTTTAACTGTTTGACTTTGCTTTTTTTGCTAACTCAAGGATCTGGTCGAGGACTTTGCTTCCGTTCATCATGGCAAAGGCCTGCATATCGACGAGATCTACCGGAATCCCGTATTTACTTGCCGCCTCTTCGATCTCCTTCTTGAGATGCCTAACCTGAGGCTCAAGTAAAGCAACGGTGTAATCTGCCGCTTTTTTCTTGAATTCACCTGTACCCCCGGCATCAACAGTAATGTCCAGATTCCTCTTCTTGGCCTCGTCGGTTACACTCTTAGCCAGTGAACTTGATGTGGCACCCCAACTGCATAAAATAATCGCTTTCATAATTAACTACCTCCTATTTTTTAATGCCTGTCTAGAACTATTTAAATTCTTCTGGTAAAGCAGAAGCATTCTCGTGAAATAACTCTGAATCAGATAGAGAGCAATAAGGAATAGACTCCCAAAGACAAACAAGCTTAAACCCGCAGAGAAATGGTAGTGAATAATTTCATTGATAGATTCCCCGAACCAAACTGTTGCTAAGAGAATATAGAATAACCCTAATTGTTTTTTAGAAACTGAAATTAAATTTCCTTCTGATGTCAATTTACTCACCTCCTTCTAAGAAAAGATTCTTTCTATTTGAACATAAAGCTTTTTAAGAAGAGTTTCTTCTAATAGAGCGCGACAGTCCTCTACGTTTGAACTTCGATTAATTTCGGTGACAAAGTCCGAACTCTCGATAATGGAACTAGAAATATCCCCGATGATCTCCAAGCTTTCTTTAACATATAGTGGTGCAAGCATTAGAAAAGCCGTTGTCACCTTTTCATTTTTACCAAGTAAATTTATTAGATTGGCAGGCTTGTCCAATCGAGCGACGGCTATCATCGGCTCCGTTATTTCAGAGCTGGCACAATGATAAATGGCGAAGTTTTTTTTCGGGATTATAATAGCCCCAAGTTTTTCCCTATCCAACAGTGTCTGTCTTAAACTTAAGGCTTGCTGTCGATTCAATAATTTCTTCTCAACAAGCTCGTTTAAAAGTCCCTTAATAATACAATTGACTTGGGTAGAACTCATCGTTGTAAAACAGACATTCTTGGTTAGAACACTAATTTGTGAACTGTAATCTTTGATATATTTTAATTGGCTCAACTGGTCTTTCTCAAACTCGATTTTTCGCTCCTGGGGTTGAACACTTATCCTTACATTTAATTCACCTTCCAACTTTTCTAAATCACTTTCCGTAAAAAGTGGATTAACAATAACGACCTTAATGTCATCTCTTTGAATAGGAACAGTCGATATAATAACATCTAAATCAAACGTCTCTTTCATTTCGTTGATCTTTAGCACAGACGCCGTTGTCACAACATTTAATTGGGGGATCTTCTTCAGTTTGGCCATTAACATTCTAGAAGTTCCTATTCCGCTCGCACAGACCAAAAGAGCATTTATCTTTCTAGTCTTATTTTTTAAACGTTCTAGCGATGCGAGAAAGTGCATTGTAATATAGCCAATTTCATCGTCATTAATCTCGAGATTCAAATCTTCTCTGAGAGTTTTATCCAGGGTTAATTTGCACTGTTTAAAAACGGTTTTATACTGATTTTTTATTTGCTGTATGAGAGGGTTACGGATCTTAAAACCGTTTTTCAAGCGATAGACTGAATATAGTAGATGAGATTTTAAGTCCTTGTACAAGGTTTGATCTTCTCTAAAATTTATTCCGAATACCACTGAAGCCTTTTGAATAATTTTGTTAGTCATGGTAGTCAAGAACTGATCATCGACCTGAAGGGCCTGTGTGCCAATTCTTACCCCTTGAAGGTGAATTGTAATATACCCGATTTCGGCTTCTGGGATTTCAATAGGAAGGTCACTCGTAATAGAACGGGCTATTTTTTCAGCGTAAATATAATCTCCCGATTCTTTTAATTTTTCTAAAGTTGAATTTTGAATATCAATAGTTTCTCCGTTAAGAAGCCTTTTAATTGCTAAAGCTAAATGAATCGCTAACTCAATATAGAGTCTATCTTCAATCTGGTAATTCATTTCAGTGGCCAAGTTTGTTAGAGCCTTTTCAATTACTTTTAAGGTATTATGATCCATCATGTTTAATAATCTATCATTTAACTCATTATTAAGCTTGTTGCTTGTAGGATTTGCTTGATGTTCATAACCTTCTTGTAAAAAGCTAACTAATTCATCAGCACTGTAAGTTTGATATAACAAATCTATGATAGCATGTCGAATATTCCCTTCATCAGATTCTATATATATTCCGACCCCCGGCTTAGAAACTAGAATAATATTTTTACTCTCCAGCCATTCTTTAATATCTTTAAGGTAGTAACTGATGGTAGCACTAGATACATTAAATTTTTTGGCGAAATATTGTATTTTAATAGGTCCTTTACCTTGTAGGAGATCTAAGAGGATTAGATTTTTCTTGTTCTGAACCTTCATAACTGAATCAATACCAGGAATATTCAATTTAAGATGAATAAGTTGTTCAGAATCTCCATTTAAGACAAGCCCTCCATCCGCGTTTGCGACTTTAACTCCAAAAGTCTGAATTTCTTTATTGATATTGTCAATTTCTCGGTAAACTGTTCGGACACTTATATTATATTTTTGGGCAAAATCCTTAACCTTTATATTTTCTCGGTTAATAAGCTTTCGGAACAAATCGAGTTGTCGCGAACTAAGCTTAATCATAATGTTTCCCCCCCTTACCCAAATATTTAAAGTACTTATTAAGAAATATATTTATTTACTTCTAAAAATCAATTTAGAATTTGATTTATAATTTAATTCTTTAATATTTAGTAGTTAAATTATCTAACATTTATTATAAACGTTAGAGATGACATAGCAATATGAACTTAATTATACATTGACACATTTGTACTGACACTTTTCTATTATTTAAGGTAATAAATATTATTTATTACCTTTTCCTTCCATTAAATAAGGAAATTTAGCAGTTGTTTTAGGCTTATGTTTGTTCTAAGAGCCGCATGACAGGTAGGTTAGCAACTATAATTTTTAAGTTGTTTTCCGTTTGACCGTTAATACAAGCTAAACCCTAACATTCTAGGAAAAAGCTCATTTAATATTATGGCCAATACCAAAATAATCGCTCAAGAGTGATTATTTAGATTCGTCTAGAGTAGTAAGTAAGTAATAGAATGCCGGCAAAGCCCATTGCCTGGACTTCATAATTATGAGTTATTCTAAAACCAAAAAATAAAAATATACCGCTGATAAAGTTAATGAAAAACGACCGGCATGCGTCGGTCGTCTACTTTTATATAAACAATCACTATACCAATTTCAAAGTCGGTTCCTCATGAATTCGACATACTGTCGTCCGGCTGGCCAAAATATTCGGCAGCGACCTGGGCGGCACATCCGGTTCCGCATACCACACAAACGTGATCGTTTGTGGTAGTTGCTGCGGAAGCTTTCAGTTGTTCGGGATAAAGGGCCGCCGTAATCTGCCCGTCAATGTTCAGGGCAACACGGGCCTTGGCCATTTCCAAATCTCTAGCCCAGGCTTGTTTATTGCCTTTGGTGATATCAGCAATATGGGCTGCCATTCTGGTGGTGATTACTCCGGTTCTGACGTCTTCCTCAGTTGGTAGCCCCAGGTGTTCGGCAGGAGTCAGATAACATAGAAAATCCGCACCGCATGCTCCGATCAATGCGCCTCCGATCGCTCCGCTGATATGATCATAACCTGGAGTTACATCCGTAGCCAAAGTTCCAAGAATATAATATGGGGCATTGTTGCATAGTCTTTTCTGCACGCGCATAGTAGCTTCGACATGATTAAGGGGAACATGTCCCGGTCCTTCCACCATGACCTGTACACCGGCCTCCTGTGCTCTCCTGGTTAGTTCTCCCTGAATGATCATTCCTTGAAGTTGCGCACCATCCAACGAATCGGCGATACTGCCGGGTCGGATGGCATCCCCCAGGCTTAAGGTTACGTCATAGGCCTTTAATATCTCCAGCACACGATCGAATTTTTCATACAGCGGATTTTCTTTCTGATTGTGCAGCATCCATCCGGTAAGAAAAGCTCCGCCCCGGCTGACCACGTCGGTTACGCGCCCGACTGTCTGCATTCTTTTGATAACGTCCATATTCAGAGCACAATGAATCGCCATAAAATCCAGACCTTCAGCCGCTTGTCGTTCAACGACCTCAAAAATATCCTCTTCTCTCATGTTGACAACACTGCCGTATTTTTCAATCGCTTCGATACCTGCTTGGTAAATCATCGTGCTGCCTACCGCTACATGAGCTAGGGACAAGGACTGCTTCCTCATCCCATCTATATCTTTTCCCGTACTTAAGTCCATAAAACTGTCGCAGCCGGCTTCTTCCGCAATCGCAACCTTGCGTGCTTCTATTTCCATGTCATCACGGTCGCTCGAGGTACCGATCAAGGCATTAACCTTAATCCTTAAACCTTCCCCAATCCCACAGTATTTAAATTCCTTCCGTTTTTTGTTTCTGGGAATAACTATTCTCCCTTCTGCGATTCCCTGCCGGATAAACTCTACATCAAGATTCTCATCAGCTGCCACGGCCTCCATTTCCTCAGTAATGATTCCTGAACGTGCTTTTAAAACCTGGGTCATCTTATCTACCTTTCCCTTCTTAACAGCTATGTTTTGTTGTGTTCAGATACTTTGCGACAATTTCCATAGCACAATACTTTCCACACATGGCACAAGCTGAAGATTCGCCGCTATTTCGTGTTTTCCTGATCTCTTTTGCTCTCTGCGGATCAAGGGCCAATTCCAGTTGTCTTTTCCAGTTCAGGTTTTTCCGAGCCATAGACATTTCTAAATCCCATTGATGGGCTTCTTTCATCCCTTTGGCCAGGTCTCCGGCATGTGCAGCGATACGGGCAGCTATGACTCCCTCCCGTACCTGATCAATACTGGGAACGCCAATATGTTCAGCAGGAGTTACATAGCAGAGAAATTCCGCACCGGCCCAGGCACTGATGGCACCCCCGATTGCAGCATTAATATGGTCATAACCGGCAGCAATATCCGTAAGCAAAGGCCCGAAAACAAAATATGGGGCCCCCTTACAAAGGCTCTTTTGCAAAGTAACCGTCGCCTTTACATGATCAAGGGGCATATGTCCAGGTCCTTTAATCATGATTTGAACCCCCCCTTCCCGAGCCCGTCTGACCAGTTCTCCCAGGATTACCAGTTCCTGAACCTGCGCTCCGTCCAAAGAATCAGCCAGACAACCCGGCCTCATCCCGTCTGCCAGGCTTAGGGTAACGTTATATTTTCTGGCAATTTCCAATACCCGATCATATTGTTCGTAAAGGGGATTTTCACATTGATTGGCGATCATCCAACCAATTAGGTGAACACCTCCATAACTTACTAGTGGGTCAATACGCCCTTCTTTCTTTGCTCGTTCCACAACATCCATGGTTGTTGCACAGTGTAAAGCTAAGAAGTCAACACCATCGGCAGCATGACGTTCAATGACCTCAAACATTTCCTCGGCATCCATTTTCACACTCGAACCGTACTTTTCTCCTGCTTCAGCGATTGCCTGATAAACCGGCAGTGTACCAACTGGAACGGAAGCAGAATTTAGTGTCTCTTTACGCATCGTGTCGATATCACCGCTAACGCTTAAATCCATTAGAGCATCCGTGCCTGCTGTTAACGCTGTTTTGATCTTTTTAACTTCTTCGTCGATTACAGCATTATTACCGTAAAGACCGATACTGGCACTGACCTTTGTACGCAGCCCATTTCCTATCCCTATAGGAACAATAGTCTTATGATGAAAATTACAAGGGATTACTATTCTGCCAGCGGCAACTCCCTGCCTAATAAATTCCGGTGAGACGTTCTCCTGGGCTGCCACCTGATCCATTTCAGGTGTAATTATTCCTTCCAATGCTTTCGTTAACAAACTCATCATTATCCTCCCTATATGAATTTAATTTCTCTTGGTTTTCCTCTTGTTTTTATAGAATTGCTAGCTCCTTGTGTATCTTGTTATAAATAGACTTCATGGCCATCCGGGTTTACTAAAGTCCATTTTGTGCAAACGCTTTTTCAATTGACATACATTGGTTATGCTCCCATTATGAACTTCTGCGACTGACCTATAGCTACATCTCCCTCAGGAAATTCCCATGGGAACATCTGCCCCCTCCTCCCACGAAACTAGTAACTTAAAATAAAAACAAAAAACCCGCAACTCATTATGAGTGCGGATTTTTCCATCATCCTCACCTAAATCGACTTAGACACGAAGTCGATACTAAGTATTTTACAGGCAGGTCTCCTGACTTAGGTTCATAGCCTCCTTGCCTCCTTCCTCCTTACAGAGTGGTAATGACAATAGCTCCCCTTTACAGTGGCGGGTCCGTCCGGGACTTTCACCCGGTTCCCTATTCTCCCACATTGGGCACCTGTAAAATCTTGTTAAATTAAGCTAATATTACTTGAGAATATAGAATATGTCAAGCAACAAGCTCAAAATGTTGCTTTCATCCCTTCCTCGTAATCTACTCACTCGAACTCCATCTCCAAAAGCGGCTATTTCCTCTTGAAGGTTAGCCAAGCGAAACAGGTGAGGTGATTAGTTTTTCATACAGCGCATAAACATCGAGTACTTGCTCGGCAAAGCTTTTCTCGTCACTTTTGATCCATTTTTTAAATGCGATGTGAAATATTTCAACCGAAAATCGTGCGGCAAGCTCTGACAGTTCAATATCATATTTGACAGACAAAGCGTTTATGACAGACTCAATTAGCACCTGCCTTTTCAACAGCTCACGTTCCTGCAAATCAGGGTTGCTTTGAATAATTTGATTCCGTGCCAATACACGCTCCCGCGAACCATCAAAAAACTCAGAAATCGTCGCAAAACCGCCAACTGCAAGCTTCAGGGGCTTTCGCTCGACCTCAAAATTGTCAGTGATAAAAGCCGCGACCCGTTGCCCCAACGTATTGCTCGAGTCAAAAAGCACGTCCGATTTGTCCTTAAACTGCCGAAAAAATGTTCGCTCCGTCACACCTGCTAGACTCGCAATCTCCTGCACTGTCGTGTTTTCATAGCCATTTTTCATAAATAATTGTGCGGCTGCTAACTGCAATTTCTCTTTACTTTTCATTTTGCTCATTCCTATTTTTTAAATTTGATAGCACCACATATTTGTCAGTGTCTGACATTTTTTATTGACAACAAAATTCTGCAAAGGTATAATGATTTCAATGTCAGTTTGTGACATTATTTTATCAAAAAGAAGGTTAAAACACAATGAAAATTACAGTTCTGGGCTCACTCGGCAATATCAATCGCAACTATCTTCCACGCCTGATCGCTGACGGACATGATGTCACCGTCATTACTAGCTCGCAAGACCGAATCGCCGCTATCCATGCCCTCGGAGCCGAAGCTGCTGTCGGTTCAAACCGCGACGTCGACTTCCTCACCACAACATTCCAAGGCAGCGACGTTGTTTACCTCATGATTTCAGGCATCAACCCGATGTCAGGCGCTGACATGTGGCAGGCCGCCATAGAGCTTTCTGAAAATTATAAGACCGCCGTGCAAAGCTCAGGCGTTAAAAATGTCGTAAACCTCAGCTCGATCGGCGCTGACAACCCCAACGCCGGCATTCTTTATTGCTACCATTTTGGAGAAGACGCGCTCAACTCACTTGATGGTGTGAACGTTGTTCACATCCGCCCAGTCGGCTTTTTTAACAACCTTTTTGCCGACATGCAAAGCCTTAAAACTCAGCAAACCATCTTCAGTCAAGTTTCAGCTGACATCATGCGCGGCTGGGTTAGCCCCGTTGATATTGCGGATGTAGTTTACGCACTGATTTCCAACACCCCAGCGGGAAAAAGCGTGAAATTCGTCGTGAGCGACTGGGGCACTGGCAACGATTGGCTCAAGGCTCTTGCTGAAAATGGTATTGAAGCCAAATACCAAAAAATCCCTGCCGAAGCCATTGCTACAAATATGAGAAAAATCGGCTTCCATGAAGACACAGCCAACCGCTTCGTGCAAATGAATCGTGCCGGAGAAAACGCTGACGAATTCTACGCAAGCCTCCGCGCCACGGATTACCATCTCGGCAAAGTCAAACTCGGTGATTTTGCGAAAGTTTTTGCGGAGACATATAAAAAATCAATATAAATAGATTGGAAGACATTTTTTTAATCCACAAATATAAAAACGCACCTCGGTGCGTTTTTATTCGTTAAAAGTTGATTTTTTGAGGCATGCTCATAGGCATAATGTGAATTTTCTACTAGTGGCGATTCATCCACTAATTTTTGACTAAAGTAAAAATTTTGTGTTTACTCTATCTGTCTAAAGACTATGACAGTACCAAGCGCAGAGGAAGATGGTACAAAAATATCCTTAGTTGTTTCCATCACCGGGAATCCGTTTCCTTCAATATATTTCCTGGTAGCCGATATGTCGCGTACTTTAACAACATATCCTACAAATCCCGGCAAAGCCGGTGCCACTTCACCTGGAAATAAATTGGACAACTGAGATTCGGAAACAATTGTTATTCGCGCACTTTCTAAATCGATAAAACGTGTAACTCCATCTCCCTGCACAGCGCGGCCTAGATATTGCTGATATCGATTGATAAAATTATCAATTTCTTGATCAGTAACACAAAGGATAACTTCAACAAGTTCAATCGCCCCGTTCGGATGATCCATTTGGACTTGTTTCTGTAAAATTTCTAATGGCGGAAGATCCGCAATGGCGAGTCGACCTTCAGGTACATCTTCTCCATCAATCTCCAAGACTTTGACAGGCATTATCTGTACGCCGTCAGTAGTTTCAACAAGGCGCTGGACAGCGTTGACTCCGCTATGTCCAATATTACATTTCGCAAACCTGTCCGCCGAAGCGTTTACATCAGGTGTAAAAAAACAAAGAATATGGGTGCCTTCGTAGCGAGCCAGACACTTGGAAACAGTTTCTATGGTGCGTTTGATATTCTCAAGAACTTTAGGAAGCACTGCTGGTGGAACCTGAATGGGAACGAGGTTAGCATTTTCGGGAATCAGTCCTGCATCTTTTACTACAGTAGCAATCTCTATGAAGTTGCGCAAAAATGTAATATGTGTGTTCGCCATGCCAAGTGGCTTAGGTTTCTCGCCTTCATTTTCTGCCATCATTGGATATGCAGGTATTAGACAATCAAAACCAAGTTTTTGATACAATTCCAACGCGACACCCATATCTTTAACGACATGACCAATATGATGGATATGCTTGATTTCAGCATTCATGGAAAACTCTCCTCTATTTGCATTTTCCAATAACATGACTCTAATTTGCCCCAAGTTCGCTTTGGCAATTCCATAAAGGAGTTCATCCTGATGTGTCTAAAACCCATCACACAAACCCCCTACGAGACCATCATCTAAGGTGTCTTTAATTGGCTTTCCTTACGTCATTTGCTACAACTACTTTATTTCTTCCATTATTTTTGGCCTCATACAACGCTCTATCCGATAGTCTTACCAGCTGATCAACTTGATTTGTAGTTTCAGGAAATGAGGAAATGCCTATAGAAACTGTTACATGGATTGTTTCATCTGAATCGATTATAAAATCGTACTGAGCCACGCAAGTTCTAATCCGCTCAGCAACATTTACGGCTTGTTGTAATGAACAATTTAATAATATAATGGAAAATTCCTCACCGCCATTTCGGGAAATAACGTCTCCCGGTCTGGAGTTTTCTTGCAAAAGAGAACTTATTTCTTTTAAAATTTTATCACCTACCGGATGTCCGTAGGTGTCATTAATTCTTTTAAAGTAATCAACATCTAAAAATAGCATCGAAAGATTTTCATTCTTTTCTTTGGAATGTTCAAGGGCATTATTCAAAAGTCTATCAAATTCTCGTATATTGTTTAAACCTGTCAAAGAGTCTTTTAGGGCGGCTTCTTTTATTTCCATGTACCGATGATTCGTAAGGATAATATAATCCATTAAATAAAAGACAATTGAACAAACTAAGATTGTTCCGCTGCAATAAATTACTATCATTAAAATTAAATTGGGTTCATTTGTTGAATGTGCTAATTTCGCAGGTAGAGGAGGGAGTGGTGTTATGATTAAATTCGCGACAAAGACAAAGCATACCCAGAAACATTCTAAAACCCATTTTTTCCAGCGTTCTATCTTTAATTTTCCAATTACCCCACAACCAACTGCAACAGATAATCCAGTTATAAAATGCCCTAAATATCCAAATTCATGGACTGGCAAAGTAAGTATTTTAACACCGTAAATAATAATAGAAGCTAATATTGCTGTAGGCAGAGAAAAATAAATTCCAGAAATTATTATGGCTATGTTTGAAAAATCGATAAGAAATCCCTTGATGGTCTGAGAACTGTAAACTATTAAAACTGACCCAATAATACCGGCAAGAGTTCCGGCAATAATTACTTCTTTTAAAAATTTTGAGGTGACCCTCGAGTCTACTTCCCTATATATTTGATTTCCAAAAACAATTAAAGACGCCAAAATGGTAAAGTTAATAAATAAATCGCTGATCATTCGTAACATATTTATCAGTCCTTATTCATCTAGTTGTATTTTCGGCTAGAACTTATTTTATATGCTTATGAGCAGTTTCTAAATTCTATATCATCCCTAATACCTAGCAAACATATCGTACAAAATCTAATCAACCTAAAATTCGACATAATACCTTATATTCCTTTTGTATTCGCGAAATATATAAAATAAATTCAATCACTGAGTTAATGAGCAGTTATACTGACTATTTGCTCGGTTTATAGCCGACGTTTCTTCTTCAATATAGTTGTAAGCCCTTCAACAGAAAGATTGAAGGGCTTAATTTATAGCCAACATTAAATCATTCAATATATAGTTATTTCACGTTAATAAGCATTGAATTCATATTGACAGCAGTAGATGCAATCTGCTCGAAGAGTCGTAGAAATCTCAGATAACTATATCCCCTATAACTATCTTGAAATTCACAGTTTTAAACTGAGGCCTTATAATTTAAAAATGACTGATCGCTTCTATGGTTCTGATCATCCAGACTGCATTTTTCGGCTCTGCCAGAGCAATGGAGTCCATGGCGAAGGAAGAGAATCTTCCGGCGATTTTCGGAAAAACGAATACCTATGGAACTCCGGTAATTGCTATGATAGTCACGGCGCTTTTCAATATAGCGCTGATCACGCTAAAATCTCCTGCGGCCGTTCTCGCTGCTTCGGCAATTGGCTACATTTGCGCTAACGGCATCAGCCTGTCGCCTATGTAAAAGTATACTCCGACAAAAAGTTTCGTTCGCTGCCCAGAGAATTCAAGGCTCCTTCCGGATGGAAGCTCATCGCGCTGATTTGCGCACTGATCAATATTCCGTTATATCTAGTTGGGATCACGTATCTGAATGCCTTGGATTCCGGCTGATCATCCACGCTTGTAGGACTGGGTGTGTTGCTTTTATATATACCACTTTGGTTCTATACTCAGCACCTAGTCTCGGAAAATCAACAAAACTATGTTAGAAAATCAAAAGCGGCCTAAGCCGGTCAAACCCAGCACTTTGTCGCGGAAATGCGCCCCTTTCCCCAAAGTCGCATTCATAATCGGACGAATGAGCCGACCTTATTCATTAAAAGCACCATTGCAAAAGTGTATCGCTTGGGGGAAAGACGAAGTCTATTGGAGCACATAAATTTCCAGAAAAAATTAGCTCCGTCTAAACCGTACAAAAAAAGTAGTTCCTTCTGCGGATGTTTCAATATCAATTTTTGCGTTATGCTTAGCCGCAATGCTGTAGCAAACTGCTAATCCTAACCCAGTTCCATCTTTTTTGGTAGTGAAGAATGGAGTGCCGATTTTCTCGAGCACTTCTGGCTCTATCCCTTCACCATCGTCAGTAACGGATAATACAACTTCTTCTTTCTCCATAAATGTTCTTATCTTCAAAGTCCCACCGGGTGACATCGCCTGCGTACCGTTAAGAACAAGATTTAGAATTAACTGCCGCATTTCTTTTTTGTCTAAAGGGATCTTCTCGACCTCTTCTAGTTCTAGGATTATGTACTTGTTGTTAAGCAATCCATCCGCTTTGATTAATGGAAATAAGTTTTCAACTATTTCTTTTATGCTTTGTATTTCTAATTCAACAACCCTGTCTTTGGCCAATGAAAGGAAGTTCGTGATAATAGAATTTGCTCTGTCCAATTCATCGATCATCAGGGTGAAAAACTCCAGATATTTGGAACACTCCTCTTTGCGAGATAGTAATTGCAAAAATCCCCTTACAGTAGTCATTGGGTTCCGGACTTCATGACCGATACCTGCGGCCATCTGACCAACCAAGTTCAATCGATCGAGGTGGGCCATTTCCTTTTGCATCTTGCTTTTTAGGGATGTTTCTTCATACTCTTTAATTTTTGTTATATCATCTGCGATTCCTATACATCGAATCATTCTTCCGTTTTTGTCAAGGATAGGCATTGATCTATCCCAAATCCATCGGATCTCACCATTTGGCCTGATAATTTTATACTGCTCATTTAATAAACCTTTTACAGTGCGCATTTCTCCCGAATATACTTGGATAATTCTTTCTTTATCTTCAGGATGTATGGCATCAATAAAAGAATCGGGATCATCATATAAACTTTGACATGTTTTCCCCCACACTCTCTCGTATGCCGGATTAATATAAACAAGCCGTTCGTTCTGACGAACCCAAACCACTTCGCCAAGATTTTCAGCAAGCTCCTTAAACTTTAACTCACTTTCTTTCAGGTCAATTTCGCCCAGCTTTCGCTCTGTTATATCTTGAACAATTCCGTAAGTGCGAATTAATTTCCCGGACAAATCTTGCCCATATTTGATTTTTACATGGACCCATCTATTTTCGGCATCCCTTCTAATTATCCTAAAATCTATTTCAGGGCTTGTATCAATTATAGGGTTTCGCATAATTTTTATTATTAATTCTTTATCGTCAGGATGTACTAAACTTATAAAATCATGTATGGTTGGTATAAATTCTTGCGGCTCGAAACCACATATACGAAAGAGCTCATCAGACCAAGTATTTTCTCCAGTGATTCTATCGAATTCCCAGAAGCCTAAATGAGCAAATTCCTGGGCCTCCTCTAATCTCATCTTGATTTTTCTTAGTTCTTCTTCCTCATCTGATTTCATATCAATTCTCCCGTCATTTTGTCCTAAAACTTGAATAATGGTCATATTTGAAATTTATTATAATCCTTATCACCTGGCGTTTATTCGAGTGAAATTTAGTTATTTCAACATATTCTGCATTTTAAATGAAATATCCTCTCTGTAAAAATGCAAAGACATAAACATTTTTTCGGATTTGATTACCACAGAACTATATGAGAAAAGGCGATACATATCCTACGGAATTAAAAAAACAGCTCCACTGATGCTGATGGAGCTGTTTTTTTAATGTAAGCCTTCGGGTTCTGCTTAGCATGCTCAGGCCCCATTATTAATGCTATGAATTCCATTACTCGGCAAGGTCATTGGAAGATTAAGAATTATGTAAAGTGCAAAATCTAAAAAAAAGCACCTTCTTTATCAGAAGATGCCTCTTCAAATCGGTTAACCTCATGTGAGAACTTGTCGGGTTAACAGATTAAGTGTTTGAATTAGTGAATATAGAAAACAATTCTCTTGGTCTTAGTCTTCTATAACCGCTTGGACCAGCAGCAATGCTTTGCTTTGCGACCACTACCACAGGGACAGGGATCATTTCGTCCCACACCTTGCCACCGGACCTGTAATTCGGCAAGCAGTTCAGCTATAATCGCTTCGGAAGTCAACCCTTGTTTCCTGAGTTTCATGACATGCCTCAACGGTTGTTCTGCATGAGCAAAAATCTGCCGTAAACCGGTACATAAATAATTAAGACCTTGTTCTCCGTTCTCCGCTAAAGCGAACCTGTCTTTAGGGCATCCCCCATTGCATATCGAAAGCCATGAACAAGAACGGCATTGTAGGGGGAGTTTCGTCTGTTTATCGTTACCGAAACGTCGTTGTACTGGTGAGTCAACTAGTGTATTCAGGTGGGAAGATTCAATGTCACCGATGCGGTGGTCAGGATTAACAAAGTGATCGCACGAGTATACACCGCCGTCATGCTCGACGATGAGTACTTGCCCGCAGGTTGGAGCCATCCAGCATAAGCTGGCATTCCCTCCAGACCATACTAATGCCATTTCCGCGAACAGTTGGACATTCAGCTGTCCAAGATCGTGACTGATCCAGTCGTCGAAAATCGCACACAGAAAATTTCCGTATTCTTCTCCCGTCACGGAGTCCGATGTCGGGTTTCCGTCTGCTGCAAGCCGCACGATTGGTATGAATTGAATCCACCCTGTATTAAGCTCTTTGAGCGCCCGGTAAACAGCGAGCGGTTCTTTGGCACTGTCGGATGTTACGGTGCACAGCAAATCAGGCTGAATCCCGTGAGACTGCAAGCATCGGACTGCAGCCACCGCCCGTTCATAAGAGCCGCTGCCTCTATGATCTTTGCGGTTTTTGTCATGCAGCCATTGTGTACCGTCTATACTCAGCCCCACATCAAATTGGGCGTCAGCTAAAAACGAACACCACTCGTCATCCAGCAGAATCCCGTTGGTCTGAAGATTATTCCAGCAGCTCCATCCTTCCGGGAGATAGCGTTTCTGCAATTTTACTACCAGCCGGTAAAAGTCCAATCCTGCTAAGGTTGGTTCCCCGCCGTGCCACGTAAACTGCACGACAGGCCCCGGGCTTGATGCTATATATTGATGGATATACGTTTCAAGCAAGCTGTCCGACATGCGGACTTGTTGATGCTGGCCTGAAAATAAACGTCCTGTCTCTAAATAGTAACAGTAACTGCATTCCAAGTTACACAGCGACCCAACCGGCTTCGCCATAACAACAAATGGCTGCATCTTAATCTCTTTCCTTCAGACTTAGATGTTCACCGAAAAAGTCAAATACTTTCTCCCAGGCATCCATGGCCTGCCGCGGCCGATACATTTGAGTATGATAATACATAAACCCGTGTCCCGCGTCATCATACCGATAGAATTTATAATTCTTCCCGTATTTTTTGAGCTCTTCTTCCTGCAAGTCAACTTGTTCCGGTGTGGGAAATTTATCGTCATTTCCAAACAGACCCAACAGAGGGCAGCCTAACTCAGGCGTATAGTCAATGGGGGCAACAGGGCGGGCTGGAGTCAGTTCTTCTTTGGAAGCGACTACGCGTCCCCCCCAGCAATCGACTGCCGCATCAAGTCCACTGACCTTGCACGCCGCAAGAAAGGCGTGGCGTCCCCCGGAACACATACCGATAACGCCTGCTTTTCCATTGGAATAAGGCAAAGAATTTAGGTATTCTAAAGATCCCTCACAATCACCTATTACGCTGTCATCGGCGACACCGCCAGCATCACGAGCTTTTGTCGCTATCTCATCAGGAGTCCCGTGCCCAAACCGACAGTATATGTCGGGGCAAAGAGCCATGTAGCCATGCTGTGAGAAGCGGCGGGCGGTTTCGCGGCAAAACTCATCCCACCCGGGCATGTGCGGAATCAAGATTATTCCTGGGAATGGTCCTTTCCCAAGAGGCCGTGAAAAGTAGGCGTGTATTTGATCACCTTTATACCCGGGCATAGTGATGGTCTCAGCCAGCATCCCTTCATACTCATCAGTTCGTAATTTGTTCCACATAATGACTCTCCTTCTGCGCTAGTTATATGTATGTTTCATTTAATTATATATTCGATGGACAAATTTGGCTATCAATATCCCTATTCCTGAGTGAATTCATTTTCTATCATACCGATCTTTTTCAGAAAGAACATCCCTGTAGTAATTTATAGCAGAATAGTTTGGGTAACTTTTTTAAATCATTAGTATAAACTAGGAAACGAAGAATTCAAACAAAAGTCTCCTTTTCCGAAAGTATTTACAAAACTTCTGAATTATAATTACGTGGAAGATCTTGACACTTGAATAAGGTAAGATTGAAATAGAACACCATCTAAAAAAATAACCCCTCACTTGGAGGGGTAAATAGAGTAGGAGCAATGCCATAAAAGAATGTATGTTAACCGCATTTAGCGGGAGTATACATTTATGTATCAGGACGAGCGCCCATTTATTAAGGGCACTCATCCTTGCTATTTTATTGAATTTCAATTTTTCGATTAGTATTTTGAATTACTTTCTTCGGTAAAGTCACTATCAAAACACCATTTTCATATCTGGCTTCGATACTATCACTTTCAATACCATCAAACGCGAATTTGCGAGAGATAGATTGCTGATAACGTTCGCGACGGATATAGTTTTCTTCCTCTTCCTTGACTTGTTTATCTTGTTCTACCGAAATTGTTAGCACATTATCTTCAAATGATACATTCAAATTTTCCTTACTCACGTTAGGAAGATCTGCCTCCAGAACATACTCGTTGCTGTTATCTCTGATATCAACCTTGAGATTGTTGGTGTTTTGTGTAATCCCGGAAAAAAATGGCTCGTTGAAGAAGTTTCGAAAAATATTTTCAATCTCATTATAATGCTGCAACCGTCTTGGACTAGAAATTAAATCATACATGATTTTATACCTCCATCAGGGGTCTTTTTACTTCCTGACCTTTCCTGACATTTAGTATACTCTCTCTATTCTTCATACTCAAGCGTCAAATTTGACCATTTCTGACCTTTTTCTTTGACCTTGACTGAATTTATTCTTTTAGCTCATTAAGTGTTTACCTTTCACCTTGTAATGGATGCCAAGACCATTCCTTATGTTAAGATATAATTCACTTATAGTACAATCAAGGGCAGTTTACTAGTTAATGTTTTACCTGGCTGCAGCTCTAGGTTCTGCATCTAAGTTTCGATTAAAATAGACCATTACGGCGTTAACAAGCAAAATAAACATTGTAACATAAAAAACATTTTTAATACCATAAGTGGCTGCTACGGTACTCCCAACTAGTGGACCTATAAGATTGCCTAAGAAAGTGGAAGCAGAGTTGAACCCGAACGCTGTAGCTTGCAGCTCTTTAGGAGCCTTCTTTTTAACGAGTACATTTAACGATGGTATCATACCTCCGATAAATAATCCTAAAAGGAACCGACCCACAAGTAAAACGTAGATATTAGTGGCTAAGGCTTGAGGAAAATACATACATGCTGCTGAACATAAGGCAATCATCAAAACCTTGCGCTGACCGATATTATCACCCAATCTACCTAATGTAGGTGCGCCAATAAGATTTGCAAACCCACTCATTGCAACAACTAGACCAGCAATCAAGGCCAAATGCCCGCCAGAATATAATGTTTCTGCATAGATTGAGACGATTGGTTCAATGCTCATCATACCGACTTGGGTGAATGTAGAGGCCATAAAGACTGGCAAAAGTGGTTTTAATTGAATAAGTTCACCTTTTTTATTATTTTTCGAATATATTTTTGGCTCATGATTTTCATGTACAAATATCAAAACAATAATACCGGCAACGATAAGAAACCCTCCTGTTAAAAAGAACACAGCACGGAAACCAATAGTTTCGGCTAAAACACCACCTATCAAAGGGCCGATGAGATTTCCTGCAATTGCTCCCGTTTGAAGCATGCCAAGTGCCTGGCCTGAATGCTCATTAGGCGTTATTGAGGCTTGCAATGAAACGGACATGGAGATAAATCCGGAAAAGATCCCGTTGAATAATCGGAATAAAAGCAATTGCCACACAGACGCAACTGCGCCCATTAACGCTGTTACGACGCCCATACCTAGGCCGGCACGTAAAAGCATGATTTTGCGTCCATGCTTGTCGGCAAATCTTCCCCAGATGGGTTGGAAAATAACGGATGTGACAAATTGGGCTGAAAAAATCCACCCCGACCATTGTTCTATGTCCTTTAATTGATGTACTCCGAGCTTTTCAATATATAAAGGAAGGAATGGAATCACCAAACTCATACCGGCCGTGACTAGAAAGTTGGTCACCCATAAAATCCAAAGCGTTCGTCTCCAGTTCAATAATAACTGCATCTCCTTTGGTATTAAAATCATTGTGCCTGTTGTCTGTCCCTATGTCAGGAAAACCATTTTACTTCTTATTTCTACCATGCTCCGTCGTGATGACTTACTTAAGGAAAGTAGTAAAACGTTATCTCCTTCTTCATATTCTAAGGAATAATTTACTTATCACAGTTATCTAAACTACTTAAATGAATAAAATAAGCAACCTACAATTAAAAGGTTACTTAAATGTACGATCAATATTAAAGCAATTAGGCATTCATGTTCTGTGTAAGGAATTTAGACCCTATGATTTTGCGTCCCGCTCTTTCGGACGGTCTGCCGTATTGCTTAGGAAATTAGTCCTCTAAAAACAAACCAATTCCTTTTAATATATTACCAAATAGCCTCATTTTCAACAATAATTTTTAGGACCTTACCCCTATCTTGGGCTGGAGTATTGGACAGAAAATGAACAACATGGGATCAAGTATGTAAAAAAGGTGCAAAGAACCCCAGGATTCAGAGGCTCTTTGCAAGCTAGTCGATCTTCCTTTATGCAGCTGACGGAGCAGCAACCAATGCAATCAGAGCGGCCCACAAATCTCCTATAGCGGCCCACAAAACAGCAAACGCTGTCCAAAAAGTCCCCAGAGCAGCCCAAACATTTCCTAATGCAGCCCATAAAGCGCCTGAACCTAAAGCCATAATGACACCCCCTATTTAATCCAATTATTCATGAAGGCTTGTATATCATATCTTATGCAGTTGTCCAAATAACGCTACACGCTGATTTTCATCAGTGTCTCTTGAACAACGCGAAACTCAATCTTCGTTTTATTAATTATACCTTCTTCATGATAACTAAAATCAAGAAAATAAAAAGAAGCGTCAAAACGCTCCCTCATCGCCCACACAAATCCTTGGTGTTAGTATGAACTGTACTTTATTAAAGTACAATGAAATAACAAATAATATACCGAAGTTGCCAAATCCTTATTTCTTATCCAAAAACTTTGTCAGCACGTGTGTAGCATCGCAGAAAGGTTTATTTTCGGAATTCCCACAGCGGCACAACGCCACTCTGTTTCTAACTTCATAGGTTTCACCATTTGCCCCTACGATAGGAATATTTCCTTTTACGAAAATACCGGCACTTACCCTTTTTTCAGGATCTTGGATGATATCGATGGAGGGCTGAAGTTCAGGTTCAATTTCATTTCCATCTTTATCCACTGCGACAAGTCTTCCCGCCAAACATTCGCTCGCTGCAATGATCGCTTCACTCCTGTTGTCGCCCCAATCCGATTTTTGAGTCAGTTCCCAAACGTTACCATTATCCCTGTGGCAAAAACGGGCAAAAGCGCACCGGTTATCATCTAATAGATCGATCTCTGGTCCTCCTATTAATTCCGCTCGGTCTTCATATTTAGCCTTTGACGCAGTTTCAGTTCCTACAAACCCAACCTTTTCATGGGAACCGTCACAAAATGGAGTGTTTTTTGACTTTCCGCAGCGGCACAAAGCATAGGTTTCGGTTTGTGGCAATTCCCGTCCCTCAAACAGTTCGTATTTTCTGCCTTGAGGGACAATGATTTTCTCAGATAATGGTACGTTGCCCGTGACGATATAAGGACCATCTTGTGTAATTTTAATCTCAGGTTTTTGCATGGGGTTCTCCTTTTTCTTTTGCGTATCGATATCCTACCGAAAATCATTTTATTCTTATCTGTTTACTTTGTAAAGATCGTAAAAGAATTGTACACAACACTCCCCATCCGATGGGCTGCCAGACTTGACTAAACCATAGGTCATTGTTCGTTGTGTCTGCCCCGTCATTTTAAAGTTCTTAACATTGTTTCTTAAGAAACGGTGGAATTACTTTCTTCGTAATTAAATTAAGGATCATATCAGCATTTAAGCAAATATAATTAACCAATTTCGAATCAATTTTATTTTCCAGGGCCATCATGGTCATGGTTTGCAGAATTTGTTCAACACTTAATCCATTTCTGTAGGGTCTATCCTCTGATAATGCACAAAAAATATCCGCTACCGTAATAATTCGTGCCCCTAAACTAATTTTATCGTTTTTGAGCCCGAATGGATAACCGCTGGCATCTAATAATTCATGGTGCTGGGAAACCCACGTTGCAATAGTGGTAAATCCTTCAATTTGTTTAAGTATTCGAAAACTATAGTAGGGGTGTTGCTTGATAAGATCAAATTCCTTTTCCGTAAGCTTTCCAGGTATAGTCAAGATCTCATTAGGTACTGCTAATTTTCCCAAATCATGCAGTAAACCAGCTAGATAAAACATTTTAATTTCTTCGTCATTATAGCCATAGATTTTAGCTAAGGAGCTTGATACAACAGCTACATTTTTCGAATGGCTTGCCGTATAAGGGGATGTCTCATCCACGATTTTGGAAAATACTTCAGCAATTTCTATAAGTTCATCGTTATTAAACATTAACTTGCCTAAAAAATCTAGATCGCTTAAGAATTCGTTTTGATAACTTGAATTTACAATGTCTAACCAAAAGCTTTCTGTTTTTGCAAGATGCTTGACCACTTTTATAAGGTCTATATCAAAAATATTTGAATCTGAAATGTAATCCAATATTTTATTACGTTGATTAAATATGTGATCGTTTGCATCAATCAGTACATCAATTCTGTCTGCAATATGGATTATTCTACTTAAAAGCGGAATATCCTGCCCTCTTAAGCCACTAGGATTTCCCCCTGCAATTCGATCATGATGGTATCTTATAGGAATAGAAAGTACATTTAAATGTCTGCAATCTTTCAAAATTCTATACCCTGATTCAGCGTGATTAAAGATAGAATCTTGATGATCATTATGCATAATTAGATGTTTTTCTTCCCAATTTGAAGCGGCTCCAATATCATGTAATAAGGCTGCATACAATAGAGTTTGTAAGGAAGTCTGAGATAGTTGAAGTTGTTGAGCTATGGAATATGAAATTATTGCAGTTTCAAGGTGATGCTTTGATATACCTTTATTTGTTAATTCGAGAGCCGTTGACATTCCTTTAATAAAACTAATAGGATGAATTTTTGATATTGTATGCAAACTCGCCACCCCTTTTACCCAAAATCAAACTTGATTTCTCATGGGCTGCATTCATGTAGTTACATAGGATTCATGTAATTATTTGATAAATTCTACATTTTTCACTCATTTTCCTTCCTTAGTAACATGATTAATACATACAACATGAGGAAGAATAGGGGTATTTTATCTCAAGCCTGTTACAGATCCGTCCTTAGCCTCTAGAATTGCGCGGCTCTTGTTAGTTTCCATCACAACATCCAGACAGAAAAAAGACCCCCGCCAGTATAGCAGAAGCCTACAATATGTATGATGTAATTACCCCAAGATGTCATCTTGGAATATTAGATCATCCGGAGTAAAAAGACTGTGTTGAGTATTCATTTACCTATTAGTTTGATCTGATTGTCTCTAACAATTGGCGGCTTTGGCACGCTCCACCGGCTAAACTTTCTTCGTCGGCTTGATTCGATCCATTGCAATGAACATTTGGCTACTTCACGGTAATTGAGAACCTTGTAAAGATGAATATTTTGGCGTCGTGAACGTTCCTTCATACTTTTTACAAATCTGCAATACAATAGGATACGCTGAGTCGTGTTTAAGACGAGATCAAATTCCGGATAATTCTTGTCAGATCTAATCGTGACATAGTGATAGTTAAAATCCAATACCTCTATAAATTTAAGGTTTCCCTTCACATAAGCAATTAAGCGATTATTGATTGGAATTCGCGGTAACTTACGGTTCATTGCTGAAAATTTACTCTTTCGATACTTAATGTTGCTTCCGATAAGTCTCCAACTCCGCCCTTGATGATGTTCAGGCAGCATTGGCTTGCGATCATATAAAATATGGAGTAAGTTCTGATAGTTTGATTCGTCATAAGCTGTTATTTGGCAGGCGTATTTATAACAGGATGATGTTTGTCGGGCAACATGAACCACAATGGCCTGAAATTCTGCAAAGTAATTCCGATCTGAAACTTTCAGTATGAGCGGTTTATCGGGTTCAAAATACACAGGTTCGGAAAAAAGCAGAGATATACCCGTTTCAGAAATATCATAGGAATAGGCTATCCGGTATTTTTCACCAGCGCAAACCTTGACGGCCGTCTTGATGGGAAATCTTTCAGTTTGACGAAACTTTGGACGCTCTGAGGCAAAGATAATTGCTATCGTTAAAACAATGAAGTTGTAGGAAAGCCAAAAGAAATTTATAGCATAGGCTGCCGTAAAACCATGAATCAAAAAATCAACAATGATTCGCCCAATTCCTATGAGTGATAATAATGCTAATATGATCTGTACTCTAACCAGACGCCATTGCCCAGTAAACTCAGAACGCGTTACACTATCTTTAGGGGTAACTTTAAACTTCGCCATAGTAAACCCCAGAGTTTCCAGGATCACCCCACGAAAGACATGGGGAAATAGAATCGTATCGTAAATATGGCTCCAAAATGTAGTCCGTATGCCTCTAGTGAAAAGCCGGAAAACAAGAGTGGACAGTGCAAACATTGGAAGCCAGATCTCAAGCACGGCTTTAACAGTTGCCTGCAGAACCACAACCCCAAATACAGAATAAGCTATAGGAGCAAGTAGGTAAATCGCACGACCGAAGCCAAAATACCAATACGTTAAGGTACTTGTGTACATTAGTTTTTGGAATATGGTTAAGCCTGATTGACTCCAAGGATGGTGAAATTTAAAAGTTTGTATAACACCTCTTCCCCACCGAATTCTCTGCTGATAGAGGTCAGCCAGATTTTCCGGGGAAAGACCGGAAGCCAATACTTCGTTAAGGTATATGCCACGATAACCTCTACTCTGAATAATCATTCCTGTTGCAATATCCTCGGTTATAGTACCGGTTACAAACCCTCCAATTTCTTCAAGGGCTTTACGGGAAATTACGGTATTCGATCCTGCATAGATTGTAGCATTGAATCGGGACCTTCCGGGTTGAATCAAGCGAAAAAACATATCCTGTTCGTTTGGAGTCCTATGTTCCTGAAATAAGTTATATTGAAACGGATCAGGATTATAAAAACTCTGTGGGGTTTGCACGAAACCCATCTTCTTATCATTGAGAAAAAAAGGAATAGTGCGTGTTAAAAAATCCTGGAGCGGTATCATATCGGCATCTAATGTGACTAAGTAGGGGGATTTAGAGTACTTTAATGCATTGTTTAAATTCCCTGCCTTGGCATGCTCATGTTCGGTACGCGTAATATAGTGAACACCCAATCTTGAACACATTCGTTTCAGTTCGTCACGTTCGCCATCATCACAGACGTAAATAAATACGCCTTCTGGCCTAGGATACTTTAAATTTAAACATCCCACAATAGTCTTATACAAAAGATCGAGAGGTTCGTTATATGTTGCAATAAAAATATCGACATCCGGGTATTCTCCCTCCCAAGACGATGGAGATAGTGTGTCAATCCTGTAGATGGTAAGATAAAACAGAATCATTTCGAAGAAACCCACTATTTCAGCCCACAATAATGCCAATCCTCCGACAATAGCCACAAAACCATCATTTAGAGGAAGAGTCCAAAAAGTACGCCAAACTAAATAGACAAGATTAAAGACTAAAAACAACACAAGAATAAACATTCTTGCCAAGAATTTTTCCCCTCTTTCAACGCACCTGACTTGTTTGGGATAATTTTAAATGCCTAAAGAAGTCACAAAATGATAACATTACTGTTTATACTCTAATATTCGGCATTTCTCACTCAATTACCTTCAACTACAAAGCCATATAGTTAAAAGAGGCGAAATATCACCTAAGATAACAAGTATACATAGATAACTAAAAAAGTATTAAGACATTATTTTGATTCAACAAGTTAGTAGGAAGATTTATTCTTGTTCCGAAACTAACTTAAAATTTATTAGCGGCTAGACTCATCACCCAAACCTTCATTGCATTACCATAATAAGTTGGACTTTGGCTATGACTAAGTCTCCAGATTAGAGAAATTGATAATGGGGAGTACGGTTTATAAAGGCTCAGCGCTGTAAATGATGCCAGATAATCAGTATTGAGAAAATTGACAGTCGGGACGCCCTCGAGAGTATATCCAGACTTGAGTCCGCGTTTTGCCAAAAGTTTCAGGGTACCTAGTTCCTTTCCCAAAATATTACGGGCATTAACATTATGATTCTGTCGATAATAACAAATCCATCGAATAGGCACTCTAATTGCATCATAACCATAATTGTTATCTTTAGGATACCCTAAGTGATCAGCCCAGTCGGGAGCGAGTCCTGTTGTATTATTAAGGGTCTTTACTAGCCAATTTGAATTGGCTTGAGCTATTTTCTCCCAGACTAAATTTCCGGTTATTTTATAAAATAGTTCATAATATGCCGGAGCAATATAGGATGGGTTATAAATTTCCGGATTACCCCAATTGTCTCCAGGCAACAATAATCCTTCTTGATCTGATTCATAGGTGACAATAGAATTGAGTATTTGTTTTGCCGCTTGAACATAACCGCGTCCCGGCCATTTCTCCTCAGCTAAAATTAAGGCATAAGCAATATCTTGATCGGCATCCGTTGCTGATCCTTGCCCAAGGATCTCACCATTCTTCCCAATTTTCCAATTCATCAAACCCTTTGCATCTAGATTATGATTCGCGTAGGACCAAAGACGATCAAAGTGGTAAATATCATCGAACGCCACAGAAAAAAGCATGCCATATCCTATACCTTCACTAACAGTGCTATTTTCCATTTGAGGATTTATAACTCTGTCCCTATTAGTACCCGCTGGTACAATGTAACTAAGCCAACTTTCATAAGCACTGCGTGCCTGTCGCTGAATATAAGTTTGCCAACCGTAAAAAAGAAAAGCACCCAGTAAAATAAGGATTACAGATAATGTAATAATTGCCTTTATTAATAAACCGATATTTAATTGTTTCACAGAGTCACTCTCCTTTCGGAATAGTTCCGAATTGTTCATTATCTGAGGGCTCGTTTAAGAAATGATTAACACTTTTTTACCCTGCTAATTGAACTCCTCAAAGACTCTGAACACACTTGGGCGTTTTACCGCCGAATCCGTAAATATCACTTATAGGAAGTCCGCCCATGGTAACTCCGGAGGCAGAAACACGTGAAAAAAAACAAATATGACCCGGAGATACAAAATTGGGTGTGCCAAAAGCATTGGCAAATCGTCCATTAAACAAGGTATACGGCCGACCCGTACCTTGCATCATTGCAAAATACTCCGGACCATATTCCTCCCTTACATTATCAAGCTTTTCAACAATTTCATTAATTGCTTCCTCCCAGGAAATCTGAGTCCACTTATTTTCTCCACGGTCACCCATACGTTTCATTGGATAGGTTAGTCTTTCAGGATGATATAGAAGTTCCGGAGATGCCATACCTTTAGGACAAATGTATCCTTTACTTGTTGGGCTCTCAGGATCCCCCGTAACCTTAATGACTCTATCTCCATCCATATGTACCAACACCTGGCATACTCCGTGACACATTCGACAAGATGATCTAATGACATGAAGGTCTTTCATAAACATCCTCCTAAACAACTTCTTTACAGATAGTTTTGGCTTAAGTGCAATTGATAATCAGGCCCCAAAAATGTTCTGACTCAAAACCCATTCCACGAACTGCCTTTATTTACCTGCAATTTGCTATCAAGAATAACAAAATATCAGAAAGGCCACCTACCTCCGGTTACCATTAACCAAAAACACGAAAACGGGCTTAAGGGCCAATTTTCGTGTTTTGATGTTTAGCCAAAAACGTGTTTAGCATAAAAAAACCAATCTGCCTAATACCAGAAATGCTTAGATTTTCTGTGCTCTTCAAATGGTTATTTTGGTAATTAATTACCAGCGGTGATAATGACCCCAACCGTAGGGATGACCGTATCCGCTCCAAGGGTAACGATGATGCCCCCTAAAACCGGGGTATCCCATATGACCCCAACCATGACCAAAATAACCGCCATGCCCCCAGTAACCTGGGTGTCCATATCCAATACCAAAATGATCCATGCTCATTCACTCCATATAAATTATTCTCTATCCATATTATGGTAATAAATAATTGTCTGGTGCTTGTGTAATATCTCTCATTTGTAAGTTTTCATACTGTTTCCGATTTTCTCTTCCGATATTCTAATCCTCCTCACAACCTTAATAATGTTTCCATCATGTCGAAACTGAATAACTAAAAAGTAAACTTTTGACCCCTCACTATTCAGTAAGGGGTCAAAAATTTTGAGCAGTTTAAATTTATTTATTGAAGATGTTATTTATCCTCGAAATCGTGCCTTGGATATCCTCACTTCCTACAATCTCAGTGACTAGGGCCACTGTTTTGGCTCCATTTCTAATCACTTCAGCTAAGTTATGCTCTTTGATTCCGCCAATCGCGACGAATGGAATATCCAAGTTTTCAACAACATAACGTAAATACTCAAGACCTACCGGATCACAGACATCAGTTTTGGTCTGAGTCTTATAGAGCGGACCGACACCGATATAGTCCGCTCCATTCTTTACCGCAGCCTGTGCTTGATGAGGAGAATGAGTCGATAAACCAATCATACGTTTGGGGCCAACAATCTTTCGTACAACATCTATCGGAAGATCATCTTGGCCAACATGGACTCCATCGGCATCCACAGCCAAAGCCAAATCAAGGAAATCATTGACAATAAAGATTGCATCAGCCTCCTGAGTCAATTTCCTTAGTATTAGACATTCTTCGTACATAGCCTTAGGTTTTTTTGCCTTTTCTCGATATTGAAGAATTTTAACCCCGCTTTTTAGGATTTGTTTCGATACCTCTATATTGCTTCTTCCCAAAGAATGCGGGGCTGAAGTGAGTGCATAAATTCCCTCAGGCAGTATCATAAAACCTAAGCCTCCCGTCCTAATATCCAAGTTAATACGGTATCAGCCTCTTTAGCTGCAGCTATGCCAACCCTTGGGGACATAGGCGGCTTATGCTTCGACACTTCCGATTCCAAGTCGCCGATCATCACGAACTTAGTATTAATTTGATGGGTTGCCAGGGCATCAGAATTTCCCCAACCCGCAAGCCCTGAGGCGCTTACTATATATTTACCCTGTTTGAAAGCGGCTTCAACGAACAGTTTCTTTGTCTCAGCTGAATCAAAGGCTTCAATCCAAACATCACAATCCGCAAAGAGTGATTCTACATTTTTCTTAGTTATTTTCTCGATGCCGATGTTGAGCTGTAAATCAGGATTAATTCGTTTTAAGTTGTCGGCTAATGCTTCTACTTTAAACTGTCCAACCTGATCGGCAAAGTAAAATTGCCGGTTAAGATTGCTGGGTTCGATCCGGTCAAAATCTATAATCGTCAGGTTCTGGCATCCGGAACGAACGAGATGCATGGCAGCATTTGAGCCTAAGCCCCCGGCGCCACCGATACCTATCTTAACTGATGTAAGCCGGGATAGACGTTCTTCGCTAAACGTTTTATTTAAGCTTTCAATAAGTGGGTTCATGTTTAAGCATCTCTCTTATCTCGAAGGTTAACCCAGTCACAAAAGACGGGTTGGTAGCCCTTAGTCCGCAGCATCTTCACAACGTCTTCCACGGATCGCTCATCGGATATCTCAAATTGAGCACTGCCTGTTTCCGTTGTCTCCGCATAGCCTCCTACAGAGGTCAATGAACCGGCTGAGAGTTTGGTGATTCCCAAGGGTAACAGAGAATCTCGCATGGCGGCGCTTTCTCTGGTGGAAAGGGTAATGCCTGCTCGTTGCAAGAATAAACGATATGCCAAAAGAATTTGTACAAGTTCTGCATCCCCAATGGGATATAACGGTTGATAAGAACCGACATGGGGTCGCATTCGTGGCGCAGATACCGCGACTTCTACTTCCGGATAGGTTCTTTGCAAATAGGCGGCGTGTAAGCCTGTAAAAAACGCCTCTTTTCTCCACTCACCTAAACCAAGCAGAGCTCCGATTGTTACCCCACTAAAGCCTGCCTCACAGGCCCGTTCAGGGGCCTCCAAGCGGTAGCGATGGACACGTTTGGGGCCGGCCAAGTGAACAGAGGCATAAATGTCCTCATCATAAACCTCTTGATAAATGGTCAAAGTGTCAATTCCTGCTTCATAAAGAGTGTGATATTCTTTGATTTCAAGAGGATAAACTTCAATACCCAGCGATGCAAAATAGGGTCTGAGAACCTTGGCACAATCTGCGATATACTCTGGGCTGCTGGCCTTGCGGGATTCGCCTGTTAAAAGCAGCAAATGCTGGAGTCCCATCGCCGCTATGGCTTTACCTTCTACCTCCACCTCAGTAAAACTTAATTTGCGCCGCACAATTTCATTCTTGATATTGTAGCTGCAGTATATACACTGATTGGAGCAGAAGTTGGCCAGGTATAATGGGGTAAAGAGAAGAATCGATTTGCCGAAGTTTTGGAGGGTCAGCCGATGCGCTTTCAGAGCCATTTGCTCCAAATAGGGCCTGGCAGCGGGTGATAGCAAGGCTAAAAAATCAAATTCATCAAGCCGGTGGTGACTCAGGGCTCGCTCAACATGGATCTCAGAGAACTGATCAAAGGGGTAACGAGTTAATTCTTTCTGCCAAGCTTTAAACTCGTCAAAAAACATAATTATTCCTCCCTTAAAAACCCTGTCAAGGGAGATGAAGCTTCCGCCTCCTGGCGACGGGCGCCAAGACCTGCAAGATAAGCAGTCCTGCCGGCCTCGACGGCTAACCGGAAAGCCTTGGCCATGTCCACGGGCTGATAAGCCGTAGCAATGGCTGTGTTGACAAGAACTGCTGCTGCTCCCATTTCCATGGCTTCCGCAGCTTCCGAAGGACGCCCGATACCTGCATCAACAATGATGGGTACCGAGATTTCTTCAATCAGTATCCTTATAAGTTCCCGCGTTTGCAGGCCGCGGTTACTGCCTATCGGAGCCCCTAAAGGCATCACTGCGGCGGCTCCTACGCTTTGCAACCGTCTTGCTGTCCCCAGATCAGGGCACATGTAGGGAAGAACTACAAACCCTTCTTTGACAAGCTGTTCCGTAGCGATCAAGGTTTCCTGGTTATCAGGCAATAAATAACGTTGATCCTGAATAACCTCAATCTTAATCCAATGACCACAACCGGCAGCTTTTGCCAGACGTGCAATTCGTATTGCTTCCTCCGCTGTGCGGGCTCCGGAAGTATTCGGAAGCAAGATTATGCCTTCGGGTATGTAATTCAAAATATTTTCTTGGGAATTTTTCCAGTCCACCCTGCGCAAAGCCATGGTTACAACTTGTGTTCCAGAGGCTTCAATGACTTTGGGAACAATCTCGTGACTAGAAAACTTGCCCGTTCCTGTAAACAACCGGCTGTTGAGTTTCGTTCCGCCAATCGCAAATATATCTGTTGTCTGTTCAGGTTTGACTGCTCGCTGCATAATCATTCACCTTCCACTTTCATTACCGTTCACTATCCATTTGAATACGGGCAGAGTCGAAATCAGCCCCCGCCCACAAACTTCAAAATCTCTAATTTGTCCCCCTGTTTTAAGACAGTGTTTCTCCACAGTTCCTCGGGAACAATTTCCCCATTGTACTCAATAATCACTGTTCTCGTGGGAATGCTTTGCTCTTCAACCCACTTTTGCAGGCTGAGGCTTCCTGTTAATTCCACCATTTCTCCATTAATCGTTATCTTCATAGTTGGCCCTCCTGGGTAAGAATTACAGAATTTTATTCATCAGTCTCATCGGACACATTTCTCCGCACATTGTACAGCTATCTTCGTGAGTTGGAGAAGATTCTCTCCGATAACGTTCGGCTTTTTCCCGATCAATCGCTAAATCAAACATAGTTGACCAATCCAACGCTTGTCTTGCTTTACTCATTTTAAGATCCCAATCGGCAGCCCCTGGGATTCCTTTGGCAATATCTGCGGCATGAGCCGCTATTTTAGTAGCTATGATTCCTTCTTTCATATCTTCCAGGGAGGGAAGGCGAAGATGTTCTGCCGGGGTTACATAACATAAGAAGTCCGCTCCTGATGCGGCAGCTATGGCACCGCCAATGGCACTGGTAATGTGATCATATCCTGGAGCAATATCTGTTACTACTGGGCCTAATACGTAAAAAGGAGCGTTGTGGCATAATTTCTTTTCTAATAACATATTGGCTTGAATTTCATTGAGAGGGACATGACCTGGGCCTTCAATCATAACTTGAACATTCTTTTCCCAAGCGCGCAGGGTTAATTCGCCTAACACGATAAGTTCTTCAATCTGCGCAGGATCAGTAGCATCCGCAAGGGATCCCGGACGACAGCCATCCCCCAAGCTCAGGGTTACATCGTACTTGGCACAGATATCCAATAGATCGTCAAAATACTCGTAAAATGGATTCTCGCGATTATTTAATTCCATCCAGGCAAACAAAAGCGAACCTCCACGGGAAACTATATTTGTGACGCGTTTATTTTTTCGAAAATGGGCCACTGTTTGACGATTAAGTCCAGCATGGATCGTCATGAAATCTACCCCATCTTGGGCATGCTTTTCTACAACTGCTAAAAACTCTTCTACAGTGATATCTTCGAGTTTTTTATCCAAATAACCAATGGCATCATACATAGGAACTGTGCCGATCATTGCTGTTGACATGTTAATTAGACGGGAACGAAATTCTGCTGTTTTTCCATAGTTGCTCAAATCCATAATAGCTTCAGCCTTCATATTAATGGCTGTTTGTACCTTTTCCAGTTCAAGATTAATATTCGCACAATCTTTGGAAATCCCTAAGTTGACATTGATTTTCGTTTTTAGGCCTTGCCCTACGCCTTCAGGGCTTAAAGATTGGTGATTAATATTTGCCGGAATGACCACAGTTCCTTGGGCAACACGTGCCCGTATATCTTCAGGGGATTGATTCTCTTTCTGAGCAACAATTCTCATCGCTTCGGTAATTTCGCCTCGTTTAGCGGCCGCCATTTGTGTTGTCATATCTAAGTGCCTCCTCAAATATTTTTTACTCTGTTTGAAGAATTAAATAACGTTAAGCTTTACTTAAATGCATGCCCTCCTCTCCTTTAAGATTCTAAAAGTACAAAGAAGAAAGCGACTTTCCTTGTGGAAGCCGCCTTCATCTAAATACAACATTAGACGCACATTGCTTCCCTACGCCGGTATTACCCGGATCAGGTTTGAAGGGTTAAGAGAACTCTCAATCTCAGCCTGTTACGGCACCCCTAGCAGTTAATTTATAAATTGGGTAAATGGTAAATTGACTAGTACGGAATCCTTGGTTTCAGCGGATATCTTTTATTAAAACAAGCTAAACAAACGTCTTGAGAAAACACGGAACGAAGTAAACCGGCTTGTGATAAGTAATATAGTGTATCAGCGTTTAAATATTCACGAATTTTATCCACTGACATTTGTGCCGCGATTAATTCTGCCTTTTCAGCAATATCGATACCGTAATAACAGGGGAATTGTACTCGAGGAGAAGCAATAAGCAAATGCACTTCTCTAGCGCCAGCCTCACGGATAAGTTTAACTAACTTGACAGCAGTAGTTCCCCGTACCAGGGAATCATCAATTAATATGACACGTTTAGAACGGATAACCTCAGGTTGAACTTTTATGGTCTTAGTCACTACCAGTTCTCTTAACGGTTGAGCAGGTTGTATAAACGATCGATCATATTGGGTAGTTTTTAGTAAAGCCTCTTCTAAAGGAAGCCGCCTTGCAGAAGCATAGCCTAATGCCGCATGACGCCCGGAACGGGGAACGGGAATCACTACATCAGCATCTATGGGATATTCTCTGGCTAATTCTTGCCCCATCCAAAAGCGGCTTTTTTCGACATTAATACTATCAATTGTGCTGGCTGGGTGAGCGAAATAAATATACTCAAATGCACAACAACATGTTTTTGACGTGTTAACTACTTGATGTGATTGTATCCCGGTTTCATTAATAATTATCATCTCTCCGGGAGCGATATCTCTGATAAAAGTTGCGTTAATTGATTGAAGGGCAAAGCTTTCAGAGGCTAAACAGTAAGCCTTTCCTAAGCGACCTAAGCAGAGCGGCCGGAGTCCAAAAGGATCTCTAATGCCAATTAAGGCATTGTTCGTCATGACAACTAAAGAATAGGCCCCGTATAATTTATTTAATGCGTTGCTAATTGCATTTTCCAAGGAAGAAGCTTGTTGATTTATTAAATGTAGAATTACTTCACTGTCTGCTGTACTCTCAAAACGATGACCGGCCCGGGTCAGAGATAAACGCAATTCTTGGGCATTCATGATATTGCCGTTATGAGCCAAAGCGATTTCTCCAAATTGTGTGGAAAGAGTTAACGGCTGGGCATTTTTGATGTGATTCGAGCCGGTTGTCGAATAACGCACATGGCCAATTGCACTACTTCCATGTAGGCTGTCGAGAATTCCATCGTTAAAGACACTGGTAACGAGTCCTAAAGCTTTATAGGTTTTCATTGAAATTTTGTTAGATATGGTTATTCCACAGGATTCTTGTCCTCGATGTTGTAAAGCCCTTAATCCAGAAAAAGCCAAACGTGCAGCATTATCTTCAGACCCCAAAATGCCAAATACTCCGCATTCTTCCTTTGGTTTATCATGTTCGCAATTCATGTGGAAATCCTCCCAGACCAAATAAAAAACAGCTTACCCGTTGGTAAGCTGTCGTTTTGACTCATGTAAACTATGCTTCAATGAATGTAAGTCAATATTAAACGATTTGCTTTCCTACGCTGGTATTAACCAGATCAGGTTCGAAGGGACAAGAGCAATAGCTCTATCTCAGCCACTTTTGGGCACCCCTAGCAATTAATTTTGTTTTATTATACAACGTCATACTTAAGAAGTAAATGTAAACGTATATATCATTAAAGAGTTAAGAGATAGGATTTTGAGGAAAATGGCAGATTATTTTTCTGGCTCGAATGAACAATGCACATGCTTGATCTTCCATGCCTCTATGTTCCTTTCCAAATACATTGTTGTTCTTACTGCTGGTTTAGGAAAACTTTTATACCTTGCATAAAAACATACACACGCAGCTCTTTCTGTTTTAAAATAATGAATGTTTTCCATTATCAGTTCTTCAACTGCTCCTGATTCGGTTTTCTTACCATTTTGAAAAAAATCTCGCAATAATTTTAGATGTTCATCTACAGAATATGTATCATTATTTTTGTGATTATCATAATATACTAATTCGCTGTCATCATCAGGATAAAATAACTTTAATCTTTCTATATTTCTTTCTAGAAAGCACTTATCATATTCTTTTATGAAATTATTCAGTTCATCATCTTCAAGTTTATCCAACATTTCTTATTCCTCATTTTACTTTCAGTGTCCGCAGGTACGCCTTTGCTTCGTCACTGATTCGGTAGCTCTCAATCGCTTTCTGAATAGTTTTGTTATGTGTCCACTTCTCCAAGCGTTGTTCTTGAATATATGGCAAAGATGCTTCGTACTGCTTAGCCAATGCCGTTGCGAAATACCAGGCGATCATCATGTTGACATAGTATTCATCCGACCGGGTAGCCGCCACAAGCTCAAGCATCTCCGTCCGGAAAGAATCATCGAGATAAAAGCTCATCAGCATTCCAATCCCGAAGCGCACTGTATAGGTTCGGCCGGATATCAGCCAGACATTGATTTTTTCGTAGAGCTCAGGCAGATGCTTTTTAAATATCTTTGGAGAAATTAAATCACAGGTTGCCCAGTTGTCTATGTACGGCAGAAACTCTTCAACGGCGGCAACGGCACCCTCATATTCCTTGATCGTTTCGATGAGGAAGCCATGCAGGTTATTTTCTTCATAATACGCGTGCGGTAGGATTTTAAGAAACTCCAAAGCCTCCGGCGTTTTGGAAAATTCCCGGGCTAACTTCCGTAGATCCGGCGTACGGACGCCGATTACTGTATCCGGGTTTACCGTCGGCATGAGTTTGCTGGCAAACTCTTTGTATTTCAGATCCTGCAGCTCGAATAACCGTCGTCGGATTTTTTCTTCTATCCCATTCATATCGTTTCACCTTTCCTCAACTAAGTATTATTAATTGGAATCAATTAGCCTTCTCCTGTTCGGCTTGCCGCTGTTTTGTTCATCAAATTTCTTCTTCCCAAACATTCCGGTGGTGAGTTTACTCTTTGAGGTTAAAATTTAAGAGTGCCTTCTGTATAGATTCAAGAACATCCAAGACTCTTTTAAGTAGATTCCCCTGAAAAAGTCGGTTAAAAAATACTCGTTTTAAACTCGTCTGGAAACAACATAGTTTTTAAGCTTTATACTCAAATACCCCTTGCCATTTCTCGGTTTCCTCTAAATCAGGGCCGCTATTCGTCTCAAATTGTAGGTTAATATCCCAAATCCCACCCAGGTACTTACACCTTGGTGGCCTCGGGACAGACTTCTCCCTAGACCATATTTCCGTTTCAAAATGCTTATGGTACCTTCTCCGCCAGCTCTCCAAGCTTGCAATCGTCGGAACCATCTCTGCTTTTCGTGAGATGCCTGTGCTTTACTCTTCTTGCCCTTTTTAGGCATCGATATTCGTTTGATTCCTAGGTCAGTCAGTTCTTTTTGGTTCTTACCGCTGCTGTAACCTCTGTCGGTAGCGATTGAATATGGCACTTTTCCTGTTTTAGAAATATGACGTTTAACAGTTTCTACCAAAAGACTGTCATCACTAGGATTTCCAACATGAACTTTATAATCGGTTATAATGCGGTCTTCATTTTCTGTGATCTCTGTTTTATAGCCAAACTCTGTCGGACTCTTTAATTTCCCTTTTTGAATCGGCCGTGCATCTGGATCATGAAGACTAATCACTCGATTCGAAATGTGGGTGTTTCCGCCGTTGACTTTTAGTGTTTGATTCACAATTTTGTCGGCGGTGACTATGACCTTATCGAGTTTCTCAATCTTGCGTTTTGTAGTGTTGCTCATCTGCTCGCCTAGAGCTTCTTCGGCTTTATCCATAATCTGATGGGCGTTAGTCATAGTTTCAATGGCTTTATCAACTAATTTATCGGTAATCTTACGAACTTCTTCAACAGCCTGATGATTACGCCGCTTAAGTGTTTTACCGATTTCCAAAATTCGCTTCTTCGCTGAACGACAGCGTTCAATCATCTTGGGCATCGTCGAACCCGCAGTTTCTCGAAGGCTTTGAGCTTGGCGTGTTATCGATTTAATAGCATCGGCCAAGAGCTGAGCATCCGTAGGGTAATGAATATTGGATTCCGTCACCGTTGTGTCCGTGCGAAGTCTCCGGCTCCGAGTAATCTTGTCTTGAGAAGCCTTAACAACGAGAGCTTCATTAAGCTGTTCAACGATGTCTTCTCCATACTTTTGAGTCAGTTTAATCAAGGTCGTACTATGAGGAACTGTCGCATCTAAGTTAATTCGACAAAAGCGACGCCATTTAATGCTGTCACTAACCTCTGCAACGAGAGTTTCATAACCAAACTCATAACGGAACTTAAGGTACATGAGACGAAGAAAGGTTTCGACAGGAACTGTCGGTCGGCCAATACGTATATTCCAACGAGAAAGGAAAGGCCGCATAAATTTCTCATCATCCAGAAGTTCATCGATAGTCTTTAATTCCTTGCTTAGTTCTAGAACTTGCTCAGGTAAAGCAAAATCCCAAATAGTAAGTTGCTCATTGTGAAGACGTAACATTTTTTGACCCCCTGAAAGGATTTTTTCACCCTCTTGGAGAATCTAAAAACTAGGAATTCTCCAAAAGGGTAGTAGAATTTGGTTGCTTGTCACTTCTAAATTTCTACCAAATCCTTGGGAATTCCTTTTATTTTGGCCATTTTGAAAATATCGGTTAGTTTTTCAGGGGAATCTAAGTATGATTTCGGTAATAAATTGTTTTTGATCAGTCCTCCTCATGACCGGTACATTTATTTTTTCAGCTATTGCTTGCTCCGCTTTAAATACTACGGCGAAATAGACAACTCCTGGCTCGCTGTCTTCATTATGTAAATCAATAGTTGTGAAAGTCCCTGTTACCCCAATACTAAAATCAGCTTGAGTATTCTTCTGACCTGCTATAGCCATGGCCTTTGCACACTCTAAGCTATACACGCCGTATTTCTCAATAATAACTTCAGGAACTCCAATAGCAAGTTTTTGCCGGTTTGAATAAGTAACATACCCCCCTGGTGTGACATTCGATGCTCCTTCTACATCTGTAATCGAGGAAATAATATGTCCTCCTGTACAGCTCTCAACCGTTGTGATTGTCGCAGACAACTCGTTAAGCAACGCGACAACTCTTTCTGCATTCATTATAATTCTGCCTCCTAAATGATGTTTGAGGAATAGCTCCTCCCTCTCACAAACCTTTCTTTTGGGAATTAGGGAATTAATACGGATATAACTACTTAACTACCAGTATCGCACTTAATAATCATCATTTTAAGGCGAAAATACTTATATATTATAACTTTTTAATTATATCTCAACCAAGTAATATCGGCATAAAAAGATAATGACCTTTCCTGGAATTCAGATAAAAACATTTGAACATCTCCGATCAGACTGGTTCAACCTTAAGGTTCTTCTTCAAATGTAAATAATCGGGACTGTGCCAAAACTTGTTCCCCTCGCATTGCAATCTCACTTTTGCCTCCCTAATCACTAAAGAAAGGCGTTGTCACTTCACTATAGCAGTGAAATGATAACGCCTTTGGCTATTTTGCCCCACTTTTGGTTTTCTGAGTTAAGTTTTTACACAACCCCTTTTGCAGTGACTCGGCTGCCAGATTATTTTCCAGATGACTACGGTACTATCTGCCGGGGATCGGCATGTATGGTAATCCTCGACAGATTGTCATCAAGTTTAACAACTAAGGTCTGTACATAGGTGGTTTTATTAAATAATCCTTCATTTTTCCATATTCAAGAAATTTATCATATACTTTCATTTCTTCATTCATAAACGACATAAACAAATCCCTGATTTTTGGTGAAGTACTGTGAATAAAAGCCATATTATGTACCGGTAAAAATGCCTGAATACCACTTAATATCCGCCTGTAAATATATCTGTCTGATATCAATTCGGAACTTGACGTCTCTTGGACTTGTTTTGGTGGTCTAAGTGGCAAAGGTATACCGTAATTCAAAAGCTCCTTTTCTAATGCCTCTATATGTTTCATCAGAATTTTGCTTCCGTGATTAATGACTAACTTAAAATCAGTATCTTGTACTGAGCTGTTTAAAAGGTTAGTAATATACATGACATTGTATCTCTGCATCAAATGATTCCAGAGATGATAGACCTCGCTTACATTGATAGTTCTTTGTTTTTCTCGAAGAGATTTGTTCATTTCGGAAACTTTTTCAAGGGACTTTAATATCTCCATAGTCTCAACCTCATTTATTCTAATTATATGTACGATAGGCAGGTGGATGGTTTAAAAAGCCTTTTAACTTACCGTATTCCACTAGCATTTCCTGTAATTCAATGGTTAAGAGCAAGTGATTCTTTAGGCTTTTTCTAACATCTGGAGTGGTACTTTGCATAAAACCTATGCCCAGAACCGGGAAGAAAGCAGCAATTATCTCATAAAACATTTGAAAAATATCCCTATCCTTAACTGATTCCATATAAACTATTGAACTAACATCTGCCGGCGGCCTCATGGGAAAGGGCAAATCGTAATCGCGCATTATTATTTCCATATCCTCAATCCCTTTGAGAATGCCATCTTTTACCTTGCTTTTGATGATCTTCAAATCATTATCTTCAATCATATGCTCAAAAATCTGAATGCTTTCTAAAGCATCCAGCTTAGTGACTAAAACATCCCAAATATAAAAAACTTCAACCACATTGATAATTTCCTGTTTTTCACTGACTGATTTACCGATATCAGCGACTTTTTGGATTTTATCCATAATATCTACCATTTTTTATACTCCCTTTTATATCCTCTTCATCTTATTGTTACCCGATTCTTATCATTTATACTTATATATAAAGAGGACACTGCATCAATCATTGCAAGTGCCCTCTTTGTATAGTCTTCTATTTCTTTCTACTGTTTCATCATTGAGTCGTTCAGCGGGTGTCAAGAGATTCCAAGGATATTATGAAATTAATACACTAGTTAGAGCGAGGAATCATATGCATTTTGAAATCGGAAATTGGATTCTATAACAAATTTCCGATTTCAAGGTTCTTTAAAAGAAGCCCAAGAGGGATATCTTTAAGCGAACTCACACCAAGACAGGTCTTTGCCGCTTTGGTTAGTACCCGTAGATCATACCATCCGGGGTAAACCGGTTCGACAGGTTTTTCTAAGCCAAGCAGCCCATATACGGCCATCATTGCACTGCGGACCGAGTATTCAACGGTGAATACACAATCATGCGGAATTTCCGCAAACTGTCCGAGGAAACCGAAATTCCTACTGCCTGATGGAATCACATTCGGCCTGTCGCCTGCCACACGCGGCATAAACTGAGACGTGATATAAGGCATCATTGCCGGAATAACATTGACCGTGTGCGACAAAATTTCGGAAATACTGTCTTTGAGTCCCATGTGATAAAGCAGTTCCTCAAACATCTCACGTCCGGTACACTCGGAATAAGTTTTCCTGATATAGTCACCTGGTACATCCATGTTTAGTGCATATGCCCATAGAACCTTAACATTGTCAGGTTGACCGATAAAATGCGGATGTTTTGGCACAACCCAGCTCATCAGCCAGCTGGAATCCTTGATTGTAACCAGCCCCCCCATACCCGGTTTGTCACCTGTCAAATTCAGAATATGCGGGAACACGATATCATCGTCTTTTAAGGTTATTGTAAAGCTCATCCACTTTGTTTTGTCAATATTTGAACAGAATGCTTCCGGATGACCGAAATCCGGTGACTTTACGGCTATTTTCTCCCAAACGGAAAAGCAGCCCTTATCGTCCGATCGGTTAAGCGGAGCGGGAGTATTGAAATCCCCACGCTCAGTATTCTGAGTCATTGAACCGTTTGTGAAGAGAACAAGATCATCTTCGGTGACTGAAATCTTGCCGGTTTTACCGTCCTTGGAATAATGGACGCCGGTTGCAGTCTTCGTATCGTTGGAAAAATCGAAATCAATGTCGGTTACTGTATAGCCGTATGCAAACTGCACCCCGTTCTGTTTCAGCCATGTAATTAATGGCAAAATTAGTGAATCGTACTGGTTATAATCCGTGTGCAGGATGCCTTTCAATCGGTTCATTCCATCAATCAGGTGCATGAAACGTTCCATGTATCGTTTAACTTCAACGACACTGTGCCACGGCTCAAAGGCAAACATTGTAACCCAAAAATACCAGAAGTTAGTCTTGAAAAATTCGGGAGTAAAGTATTGTTCAATGGTAGTTGCTCCCAGCGCCTCTTCTGTCAGCATGTGAAGCTTCGCCAATTCCAGAGCATTTTTTGTGCTGAGACCGAAAGAAGAGAAATCCGCCGGAGTACCCTGCTTCTCTACCAAACGGCAGTGGGATTCAATCGGCTCATCGATATTTAGTTGATGAAATTCATCAAGTACACTGACCTTCGGGTCGGAAAGCGAGGGAATAAAACTAAACAGTTCGCTGAAACACTCAAAATGCGATTCGATTTCGCGTCCCCCGCGTGCAGTATACCCCTTTTCAGCCGTTCCTGCACCATCCATTGACCCTCCGAGACGATCCAGTGATTCCAATATATGAATATTTTCTCCCGGCATATGGGCATCATGAATCAGAAATGCTGCCGCAGAGAGAGAACCGATTCCGCCTCCGATAAGGTAAGCATGCCTTTTTTCAATGTTCTTTGGAGCCTTTGGATTGATTCTTTCATAGTTATACATAAAAAGCACTCTCCTTTCACGCAAGATATCTTTGGATGCAGACTTACTTAACCGATCCGAAAGTCTTGCTATAAAAAAGATAGTACAAATCAAAAGAGTGCTCAATGAACAAAACGGGATACGTGTGCAATAATTACACACATTATAGAAATTGTGTAATTTCAGCTTCTATCGAATTTTTTTAATGTATTTACAATGTTCCCACTCATCATTTGATCGATTTGCTTTAACATTTGCTCAGGAGTTTCCCGTAAATCCCTCTTTAGCCAGGAAATAAACACACCCATGAGGGCATTTGAATAAAATTCACAACATTCAAGCTTAATCTCTTCAGCCAACACCATGCTTTTAGAAATATCTTCTATTATCCTGAACAAAAATCGATAAAACACACGTTGCAGAAATGCTTCTAAATGGTCTCTTCCCAAGGAACGGTAAGTGTTAAGGCAGATCATGCGATTGTCTGCCGTATATTCTAAGATCAACTGCAGACCTTGCTGCCATTGGTCGAGCGTGCAGTATTGATCAACACCGTCGATTACTTCACGGCTAAAGATCCAGCCCAGCAGTTCATACACATCGTGAAAATGATTGTAGAATGTATGCCTTGTAAATCCACAATCATCAGTAATCATCCTGACATGAATCTGGTTAATAGAGTGGGACAACATAAGCTTTTTTAACGAATTAGCAAGTGCCGTTTGCGTAATTGCAGTGTTAGCCATATAATCCTCCGATGTAACACTTTTATAGAAGAAGTATTTCCGGGCCAGCCCCCTGGCAATGTGATGGGTTGTAGCTACCTTGGATTTGAATCATCCGAAATCACTTGATTTATGACTTTATGATAGCGTTTCGCCTTTTCTTCCATAAATTCAACTCTTCTCGTTGCCTCCTCCAATTGCTCCCGTGCAATCTCCTTGTATTTTAAAATAATTTCATAACGGAGAGGAATTGAAGAATCTCCTTCTAGGTATAGATCAACAAAGTGTTTGATATCCTTTATTGACATACCGCAATCCTTGAGATACTTCACCCTGATCAGCCAATTAAGAGATTCCTCGTCAAATATGCGATGATTATAGTTGTCACGATGTATGTTCGGTACCAAGCCCTTGTCAGTATAGTATCTGATTGTATGCTCTGTGAGATTAGTTTTTTGAGCTATTTCTTTGACTGTGTACAATTACTCTGCCTCTTCTCTGTAAAAACGCTTGACTTCGAGTTACTCGAAGGCGATAAAGTAAACATATCAAGAAAAGGAGGCGAAGTAAAGTATCTTCTCCCCCCGTAGTATCTTTTGCGCTGGATTGAGGAAGATTTGAAAAATCAATAGTATCTATATGTAGAAGAGCAGTTAGAGTCAGGAAGAAACTCCCCTGGCGAGCCGGAAAGATGAAGAATATTTATCAGATAAATTAAGGGAGGTAATAATAATGCGCATTATTACTCTTGAAGAGCATTTTACTTTTCAGGGATATATTGACAGATTTGGCAGACAATCCTTTCATAACAAAGATGAGCAACTGTGCGACCTAGACGAACGTCGAATCGCTGAAATGGACGCCGCCGGTATCGACATGCAGGTGCTCTCGCTGACCTCTCCCGGTACTGAGTCGTTAACGGCGGAGGAGGCGTTGAAAATCTCCGGCAGCGCCAATGACCTTCTGGCAGCGGCGATAGAACGTCATCCCAGCCGTTTTGCGGGCTTTGCAGCCCTGCCGGCAGCTGCTCCCGACCTCGCTGCCGATGAACTGGAACGTATGGTTTGCCAATATAGTTTCAAAGGTGCGGTGATCAATGGTCACATACAGGGCCGCTATCTGGACGACAGTTTCTTTTGGCCCATCATGGAACGGGCAGAAACGCTCCAGGTACCCATTTACCTGCATCCAGCGCCACCGCCGCAGCCGGTAATCGACGCCTACTATACAGGCAACTTCTCATCTGAGGTAACCCGTATACTTTCGTCGGCAGGCTGGGGATGGCATATCGAAACTGCTGTCCATATCCTGCGTCTTATTCTCAGCGGAGTATTCGACCGCTATCCCAAGCTGCAGATCATTATAGGCCACTTGGGCGAAGCTCTGCCTTTCATGATGCCAAGGATCGATCAAGTTCTGCAGCCGAATCTAACTAATTACAGCGCCCTATGGCAGCCTACCTAAGAGAGAATGTCCATTACACGTTTAGTGGTTTCAATTTTAACGCTGCTTTCCTGAATCTGTTGTCGGAAGTCGGCAGCGACCGCATCATGTTCTCGGCAGACTATCCTTACGGCTCAATGGAAAAAGGGCGAGCTTTCCTTTCTCAGCTGCCTGTCAGCGCCACTGATAGGGAAAAAATCGCTCATGGCAATGCTGAACTACTCCTGCGTTTGTAACAACACCAACTTGTTCGCTGATAATTTCCTACAAATAAGGTCTCCATCATCTTTTACTAGCTTCCTCAAAACCTCTGGTTTGTGATGCTCGGCGGCTATTTCCTCTTTAATATTTCCCTGCAATGAGTTGCTTATTGATACCATAAGAATTAGTATATAAGAGTATTCTCCGCCCCAGTCGCACGAATTAGTCCGAAAATGCATAGTTATTTCGAGTGAAAATGTAAAGAGGAAAAAAGAATGCAACAAACTCCGGTACTGGAATTGAAAAACATAAAAAAAACTATCAAGGGAAAAGAGATCATAAAACATATTGATCTCACCCTTTATCCTTCTCAAATCTTTGGTTTTCTCGGGCCGAATGGTGCCGGGAAGACGACGACAATCCGCATGATTGTTGGCTTGATCCGACCGACGGAGGGTTCTGTGACGATCTGTGGCCATTCTGTCGCCCACGATTTTGTTAAAGCAATGTCCAACGTCGGATGTATCATTGAAAGCCCTGATATGTACAAATACTTGACCGGGATGGAAAATTTGCTTCAATATGCCGCCATGAACAAAACAATAGGCAAGCAGCGTGTCCGCGATGCGGTGGAGATGGTTGGACTCCAACATCGGATCAATGACAAAATCAGCACCTATTCTCTAGGCATGCGCCAACGTTTGGGCATTGCTCAGGCCCTGCTTTCCCGACCTAAACTCTTAATTCTTGACGAACCCACAAACGGGTTGGATCCGGCCGGCATCACGGAGTTCAGAAATCTGATCCGCAGACTTGCTTACGAAGAGAGCATGACGGTCTTTGTCTCCAGTCATCTGCTCTTGGAAATACAGGAAATCTGCGATACGGTCTCAATTATTAAGCAAGGAACAGTCATCAAAACCGGCGCAGTCCAGGAACTCCTTCACGAGGACAAGATCGAGTGGCAGCTGAATGATCCACAAAAAGCGATCGCACTCCTTGATGAACATTGGAACATCAAGGCGGTTCAATTGAAAAAGAACACTGTCAGCGCCCGTCTCGGCGAACCATCCCTTGCCGAGATTAATGAACTCTTAATAAAAGAAGGCCTGGAACTTACCTACTGCTCATCAAAGCAGAATACTCTCGAAGAGCTGTTCCTCGGCCTTACAGAAGGTGATCAAATTGTTTAGCCTGATTGAAAACGAAGTCACTAAAATGATTGCTAAGAAGCGGCTTATGTTTGTCTTGATCATTTTGGTTATCTTGATCTCCGTCTTCGCCTATGGTCAAAACCGAACTTTGGCAAGGACCAAGGCGCAGCTCACACAGCGCATGGGGATTACGGCAACGGTTGACTGGCGCAAACTGGCGGAACAGCAGTTGATTGACATGAAAGGCAGGCTGGACAGCCCCTACATGGATGCTAAAAGCCAATCGTCTCTAACGGTAAGAATGCAGCAGCTGCAATATGATCTCAACAACAACATCAACCCCTTGGATCAGTCCGCCGCAAAATTTACGGCGACTTTCATGGAACAGTCCATCTTCTTATTCCTGCCCTTGCTTGTTGTCATATTGGCCGCAGATATGGTGTCTGGAGAATCCTCCAGCGGGACGATTAAGCTTCTCCTTGTTCGGAATGTTCCCAGGTGGAAAATCCTCCTAAGCAAATATCTGGCTTTGATCATTCTGGAAGTGGTAGTGGTCTTCTGTGCCTTTTTGCTATCCGCTCTTATCTCCGGCTTCTTCTTCGGTTTTGGCGGCTGGATGGCGCCGGTCGCAACCGGGTTTAAGGTCCTGGCCGGGAAATTGGACGCTTCCGGAGTTTTCAATGTTCAGGAGTGGCAGTTTTCTCTCATGGTCTACTCTTTGGCTTTCTTTGTAGCCGTCGTTGTGGGCAGCATCTCCTTTATGATTTCTGTCCTTGTCAAGAGCACGGCTGCTTCAATTGGGATTATCTTGGCCACCCTTATCGCTGGGAATTTCATTAGCTTCTTTCTTTCCGACTGGACCCTTACACATTACCTGTTCATGGTTAATCTGCGACTTACCGATTATTTGTCAGGAGCGGTCCAGCCGGTTGATGGCATGAACATGCTCTTCTCAGTCACGGTGCTCTTCGTCTGGGCCTTGGTGGCAACTTTCGTTAGTTTTCTTTACTTTACTAAAAAAGACATCCTTGTTTAGTCCAAATTGCAGATGCAGGGAGAAATTAGCATGCTTAAGAAGACGATCTGGTACTCCGTTTTCACAATAGCCATCGCCGGTATTGTCGTATTGGCAGGAGGGTTCTATCAAGCACTCAAGGTCACAACGGAAAATAGCCCCTTTCGGCCTGCAAAAGTCGCCATGACCCAAACTTCAGGAAGCCCAGCCAAATCAGAGCTTAAGAACACCAATACACTCCAACTCCTCATTCTTGGTGACTCTATCGCCAAGGGAACCGGTGATGAAAAAGGCAAAGGCTTCTCCGCTGATCTGCCACAAGCAATTAAAACTGACACTTCCAAAGATATCCTCGTCACTGATGCAGGAATAAACGGGTTGGAAAGCCAGGGACTGCTAGGACAGCTTCAGAACGGGAGACTGAACAAACCCGTTGCGGGAGCGAATTTTATTTTGCTCTCCATCGGCGGCAATGATTTAAGAACGATTCTCTCCTTAAATCCCCAGGCCCAAGAGGATGAATTCAAAATCAAAGAGGACAGTTACCTCAGCAACTTAAAACAGGCGCTCAGGATTCTCCGAAGTTCAAATCCTAACGCCTATATCGTTTTTCTCGGTCTTTATAATCCCTATGAAAAAACGACCACCGCGGAAGAGGTCAGCCTTTGGCAAGAGTGGAATTATAACACAGAGCTGCTCATCGAAAGCGATCACAAAGCCATCTACATTCCAAGTGATGACTTGATGAAATTCAATCTCGGCAAATATCTCGCTCCCGACGGCCTCCATCCTAATTCCGCCGGATATCTGGCTCTATCCGACAGAATCCGCAAGTCGCTTGAAAGCGTCATCGCGGGAACGTAAAGAAGACGGCAAAGCCTTTATGGTCTGTCGAGTTGTCAAACATGTAATGACAAATCCATGGCTTTGGCTTGGTGAGGCGCCTCTCCTTCTCAAACAGGCGTTCCAAAAGAGTCCCGGTCATGACCTCGATCTTGTTATAGTCGAAAGCCTCGGGGTAACCAACCGAGTCCAGGATCTCCCGGTTATGACGGTTCATTCCTCCAGATAAAATGCTTATCGGAAATTCTTACTTCGCTGCCAGATGAACTGTACCCCTACGGAATACGGGTTCTCCTGCATAACCAATTTTTAAAGCGGCGGCTATTTCCCGATCAATACAAACTAAGTCCTCTCTCCCCAAATCGCGAATATTATTTTTCCCCATTGCCTGGAGGGCCATAATCATTTCCTCTCTGCATGATTGGAAAAAGTTAGCCAAATGCCTGCTTCCTTCATCAACATCAAATTGATCAGCCAAGCTCCCGTTATAGAGTGCTAATTGAGGAGCAGGATTCTCAGGCAATGCTTTAATCATTTGACTTTGCAAGGAAGCGATAATCGCGATTGAACCGATGTAAACTGCATCGGCACCAAGAGCCAAAGCCTTGAGAAATTCTCCAGGAGTCCGCAATCCCCCTGCGGCTATAAGAGAAAATTGTTCCCTTTTTCCTTGTTTTCTAAGCCAATCAACTGTGCGGCTTATTCCAAAGAGAGTTGGCAATCCCATATCATCCTCTAATGTTAGGGCGGCGGCAGCGGTCCCTCCTTCCTGTCCATCAATCACAATGAAATCAGCCTTGGTCTGGCCGATTATCTCCAGTTCACGTTCTATGAAATGAGTAGCTGCGATTTTTATCCCAATAGGTACTTCATACGTTTTTTGGAGTTGATTGACTAAATTGATAATTTCCTCAGGAGAATTGACCCCCTTAAACCTTGCCTTCTTCCCAGAAGTTTCACCTGGTTTGACATGCCACAACTCACGTAAGTGTTCGTCCATTTCTTCATATTTCATTGAAGATTCGACTGCGCCGCCCCAAGCGCCTTGTCCTAGTTGTACTTCAATCGCATCTAATTGTTTGAGTTGCTCCGGAGTATTTAACCATCCGCCACGATTATACTGACCAACAAGAAATTTAGCAGCTTTCCTTTCTTCAGATGAAACAGCCGATTCTCCTGTGTTTGTGGCGGTACCGGCTAGTGCTGCTCCTTTTGCCAAAGCTTCTTTCATTTTAAGATTAAGTGAACCTCCATAAGACATGCCTGTAATAAGAATCGGCAGGTCAATTTGAAGGGGTCTTTTAGCATTTGGCCCAATAGTTACTTGCGTTTTGATATTTGACTGTTTCGCTGTCGGTAATTGAAATAGTTGACGGGGATTGAGGAGTAGTTTTTCCCAAGGCGAAAGTCGTAAGGGACTGCCCATAGGACGTTTTAGGGCTTTACCGGTTTCAGCCCTGATTCCAGTCTCGGCAATAGCTCTTAATGTAAGTTTTTCCATGATTGTCATCATTACCAGAGGGCTTTTTGCGTAGTCCTCAGTAACTATCTTCTCAAATAGACCGTCTGTAATAGGGTTAGCCATTCGCAATAACAGTTCATTTAACATTTTTGATCACTCCTAAGATTGAATTTGTGATTAATAAGCTGACCCAATTGCAATTCAAAGTGACTTCGATTGGATTTATCAAACCCAAAAGTAGTCATTTTAGTATTGTGTCGATACATTCTAATTTATGTGCAAAAGAAAGGGCGAATTAACCTCAAGATCAACCGCCACGATCAGAAATCATTTAGGATATTCTAATGTGACAATATTTTGTTTTACTTGTAACCTCAATGCTAGTGGATAAAACTCTCTTCAAAGAAAATAGGTAATTGAAACGGTACTAATGACGTGCCTTCTTATAGATGTTATTTACCTTTTTATCTAAGTCGATAGTGCCGCCATACAATGACTTCAAGATCTCCATATTATACATACCCTTAAAAAGGGTCTCGTTGGCCTTTGTGAACATTTGACTTATTTTAAGAAGATCATCTGGTTTCTGCTTTTTAAAATATAATGCTGCGTAACCAAATCCTTCGGAGGCCAGTCTAAATCCTGTAATATAGTCCCCTTTCACCAGCTCAATATTGGCCATCTCCCTGGTAAGAGTATACTTTTTGCCTCTTATAATGATCTCTTTTGAAAATTCAAGTTTAGAAATTTGGTTAGAAATTTCCTTAGTCTTCTTTTGAGAATCCTTCGACAAGCGTATTCCTTCTTCAATGGTCTTGGGATGGGCCGCATCATATTGATCCATTATCAACCTTCCTTGGTAGTCAAGGTTATATATTTTATCAGAAAAGTTCTTAAGTAATATAAGAACTTCTTGTCGATATTCTAATCGTTCCGGCAATTCTAAGTTTTGACCTATAGTATTTGCACTTGCCAAAAATGGCACTAAGGAAACTTCATTTACTACGTTTTCCCATGTCTGATTTGCGTTGACATTTCTGTTTTGCATAGACATTCTAAAAATGAAATAGCCTATAACGATTACAGCGAGAACTCCTAAGATTAAAACTTTTCTTTTCGTTTTTACCCCTCCGATCCATATGAGAAGCTTTCAAATCCGGCATTATTAGTTTTCTAAGACTAATTAAAAGTCTTAATATTGTTATTACCAGTGGGTTCTGAGTATTTTGCTTTTAAGGCTTCCAAATCAAAAATTCCCTTAAGGAAGTTTTCATCAGCCTTTCTAAATGAAGCTCTCATTTGGTTTAGGGCATTTGTATTTTGGCCGGCAATATAGGGTGGTACATAATCATAACCTTTTGATGTCAAAGTAAATCCCTTTACAAAGTTATCCTTAATTTCGTTGATGCTCCCTTGTTCATTCTTGATGTTGTACTTTTTTCCTTTAACAATTACTTCATTTGGAAACTCTATTTTCGAAATGTCAGCGGCAATCTTTGACATTCTGGCCTGAACGTTTTTCGAACGTTGAACCCCCTCTTGAAAGTTCTTGGGGGGAGATTCCATGAACTGAGCTATTACTAACGTTCCCTGATGTCGAAACGCATACATCTTCTCGGAAAAGTCCTCAATTAGCTTTAAAACTTCCTGCCGATATTCTTTATCCATCGTCTCAGCGGTACCTTGTAAAAGTGTTTTTGGACTCCCCCAAAAAGGCACTTGTGAGATTTGATTTACTACATTTCTCCATGTCTCGGTTACATCGGCTCTTCTATTCTGAGACTGCATCTCTAAAATTCTATACGCCGAAACACCCAGAACTAAAATTAACCCACAGATTAAAATAATTCTCCTCGTTCAAACCGCCCCCTTAAGATAACTTTCGAGGTACTGTTATGCGTTAAACAATCGATAAATGATTAAAAAAATAAATGGCTAAAGAAAACCTTTAGCCAATTTTGCTTAATTATTCAATTTTTACGTATATTATTCCAAACCCAGCCTGTAGAAAAGATGTTCTCATATTGTCAGGGCCCTTTTTCACGTACCACCATATTCTGGAATATAATATCTTAGAATTGGAGGCTGCTTTTGTGATTTGGAATAATTGCACCTTTTGGTTAATTCAAAGCTATTGGATGATATGGTTAATTGGCTCCTTTATTGTCTCAATGATTCTAGGCGCTGTTATTTTTCGTAACCATGAATCCATTCGATAAGACCTTTCTTATTTATGGAGGACATTATGAGTGGTTGTTCAACCATCATGGGAAACGCAAGTAATAACATGAATGCAAATCAACAAAACACGAAATTTTGGGGCATCTGGCTGCCTGTCCCGACTTTTATTGCGATCCTTAATTCGCTTTTTTGGACCTGGCTCATCCTCAATACGGTTGGTTATACGGAAAGAGCCATTGAAAAAGCAGGTGAAAGAATAACTGAGCAGTTTTAATTGGGGTGAATCTTTATGCCTCCAATGACGGATATTATCTTAGAACAATATTTAGGTCGATTTAGCCCATATTTTAGGGAGGTATTATGTAAGGATTCAAAATTCTTACAGAAGTATTACTCATTATTGCTAAGACAAGGACAGAAATGGTTTGCTAGTAAAACAAACCCATTTAGACTTTGTCCGGATACAGTAGTGTTTTGGTTTTTCGTCCGGCCATATTGCGCCATTGGATTAGCTATACGGGATCTTCGAAATGTACAAATTCTCTGGCGCCAACAAATGGAACCAAACGAAACAATATATTTACTATTTAAAGTGATTGAAATATGGCCTCCGTATTCTCTGACCCTATTGGCCACCTATGCCTCTCTTGCTTTAGTAATTATAGACGCTGCTTACAGGATCTTTGAAGTAATTGGACTGAAAAATGAGCAAAAATCAATGAAAACGGATATGGACACAAACAATCTTTCGTATGAACCAGCTGAATTAGAAGAAATAATTAAACAGGAAGTAATAAATGAACATAGTAGTTCTTGCAGCAGTTACCTTGACCCATTTAGCCTTACGCCAAGAATGTCCATTTACTTTCCTGTTTATGATCATCATACATCGATTGGTTTTCTTACTATTGACTTTCGCCATGTTGAATTGAGCATAAAACAATCCCTAGAACCCAGTGATAACATCGTCAGTCTTATTAGATTTTTCGATTTGTATTCGCCATTTCCATTGCAGATTGCAGTGATGATTCTATCATTCGGGTTATTTTTGAATGGTGCTATTTATAAATTGGAGCAATTGAAATGAGTAAAAAAGAGTAATAAAATAACTGCCTAAGTTTCAATAATAACTTTAATTTATTCAGATTAACCTTAGTGAGGGGGGAGGTTATGTCACTTTGGGATTTATGGGCTCATGGTACCACTATGGGGGCTCAACCCTTTGCTTATTTTTCTCCTTTACTTTCTATAACTGTTTTTATAATTATCGTATTTATAATTACGGCATTAAAACAGGTGATCGACAACTCGGATCAACATGTTCTATGGTAATTAACTTCTAAATCCCTGCAAAATAAATTGTATCCAATGCTGGTTGGGGAGATTCACTCAATCGTATTCAAGTTAAGCTGAAAATGCTTTTTTAACAGTTCATTAAACTCGCCATCATTTGCCACATTTTGTTCGCAAACCTTCCCGTTTTCAAGAACCTTAAAATGGTTATCGGTTAACGTAATTCTGCCTTCCTTAGTAGGCATTGTACAAAATTTCATCTTTAGAAAAAGTGAATCGGGATACGTTGCGGTAAAGTGATTGGACATTAGAAAATCCATGGGGTAACATTCATCTAAGGTAAAAGCATATAAATATTGATATTCATCCTTGACTTTGTATTGTAATACATAACCGAATTTGGGGTCGTTAAGCAATCGGTAAGTATGGGCAAATTGCCGCTGCTCTAATCCTTCTTCCAATAAAAGAGGTGCAGTAATTCCATTATTTCCATAGCCGACATCAACCAACCATCTCTTATCATCGATTTCCACCATCAGCAATTGGTGCAATTTAGCCAAAAAGGTCTTTCCGTCTGTTGTTCCTCTAGCCAATAGGTCAGTCACCTTAAAACCCAGTTCTTTAAGAATATAAGAGAACAAGCCATTCATTTCAAAGCAATAGCCACCTCTCTTATTTTCAACAATTTTCTTATAAAGAGATTCCGTATCAAGCAAGATCGGCTTTCGGTTATAAACATCAAGATTTTCAAAAGGCACATTCAATGTGTGGGATGTGTGCAGTGCATATAGAGTCTCATAGGAAACATCAACATTTCCTTCGTAGTTAATTCTTTCCAAATAAGCATCGATATTTTTTAGATTTATTGACAAATTAATGCACCCCATTTTGTTTTATTCATTATTACAATAATTAAATCACTTCTCTAAAACGATTACCTACCAAAAGGTAAGTATCTAAAAAAAGAGTGCCAACTTGCAAAATAACTGTCATGGATATATTCTACTAATCAAGCTTAATTTAACAACCACATCTAGTTTAAGATTGCAAATTTCCTAATTAATTTAACGTTCTAGGGAATTACTATCTTTAAACCAAGTCATACCAGAGAAATTCTGGGGAAAGGAGTCACTAGTATGTCTGTTATTTATCAAGATCTACATCAATTTAGCACCTACATTCCGCCCATCAACCTTACATTTAACCAATATCTTCTAACTGCCAAGGAGCCAATTTTGTTTCATACAGGGAACGTTCAACAAGCAACTGAAATGGTGCCAAAACTGAAAACCATTCTTGGGTATAACAACCTGAGCTATATCTTTATTTCGCATTTTGAAGCAGATGAATGCGGCGGATTGTCATACCTGCTTGAACATTTCCCACAAGCTAAACCAATATGCCCTGAAGTGACAGCCCGTCAGCTAACCGGATTTGGACTTACTCAAGAGTTTATCGCCAAAAAACCTGGCGAGAAACTCACAACAGAAGATTACGAATTAGAGTTCTTTAGTTACCCTTCAGAAATGCATCTTTGGGAGGGACTGTTGGTCTTGGAAAAAAGACGCGGGATCTTCTTCAGCAGTGACCTTATGATCCGCTTCGGAGAAGCAATCGATGCTATTGTAGAATCTAACTGGGAGACTGAAATCGACGGCATCCGTAAGGAACAAGTGCCTGACTCCGAACGCCTTATACAATTACAACGTACGTTAAAACAATTCAACCCCAATTTTGTGGCAACCGGCCACGGTCCCTGTCTTAAAGTTTGATAGACCTCTAATAAGTTCCTTCATTTAAAACTTGAACGAATTTGGAAGCTATTTATTAACGCCAATTGTCTTAAAAGTCGAGTAGCCTCGAAGGAAAAATAACTCCATGATTAGTTTACGAATCCTTAATTTTAACTTAGGGGGTTTATATGAATGCTTAACGAAAAGCTCAAAGAAGTGATAGGTCACTCATCCGACGGAGCAGTTGCTATTGTAACTCAAGGGATAAATGAACCCCATGTGGTCAATACATGGAACAGCTACATTACCATAACACCAGATGGGGAATTTCTTATCCCAGTTGGCGGAATGAACGAAACCGAGAAAAATATCTCTCAAAATAATAAAGTCAAACTTACGATCGCTAATCGTGAAGTACAAGGTAAAATGTATAAAGGAACAGGCTTTTTAATTAAAGGAACCGCCGGTTTTGTTAAAGAAGGTTCGGAATTTGAGATGATGAAAACTAAATTCCCCTGGGCCAGGGCGGTACTGAAGATAACGATCGAATCTGCAGACCAAACTCTGTGACAAGAGCTCTTTAGTTACTATTAGTGAAACACGATAATAAGATTCCCTATCAGCAGTATTAATTGAAGAAAAAACCTCCGAAGATGGCTTCGGAGGTTTTTTCACTTAGAACATTTCCTTGCTCATTTTAGCAATTTCAGTGCTAACGCAATCATAGACGCCGGGGAAGGAACTGATCCCCAAACCCTGAGTTAAACAGGGAATGAAATAAAGTTTTCCGCAATTTGTGCAGGCCCTTCTGACTTCTGCCCCACAGATCTCCTGGGTCCAATCCGGGAAATCAATGGTGCCGCTGTCCAGATCACCCATGAACGATATTTTCCCGCCGTATTTCTTGATTAACTCCGGCGTATTGTTGGTTGTCATGACTCCCTGCCAAATGTCAATTCCCATTTCGATCATATACTCAACTAAATTAGCGGCATAGGAATCGCTATGGTGAACGATCAGTTCCACGCCATTGGCCTTGTAGAAACCGTAGACTTTTTTATACGCGGGTAAATAGAACTCTTCGAACATTTCCGGAGAAATAAACGAATTTTTCTGACTGCCCCAATCGTCATGATGGAAAAGTGCATCGGGATGGATGTGGTCGATTATTTCCTTTGCATAAGCCAGCTCGAAATCAACCAGATAATCGATAAGCTCATGCATGGCTTCAGGTTCTTCATATAAGGCCATCAGAGCATCTTCCATGCCCATAAGGTTATGGCACTGTTCGAAGATTCCCGGTGCAATAAATGCTGTCACGAATTTTTCATTACGGTCCACAGATTTGGCATGCGCTACGGCTTGACCCCAGAATTCATCAGAAGTCGGGATCTCCGGTGCTTTGACGTATTTTTTCCACTCAGTGATATCTTTCAATACCTTGTGCTCTTCATCGTGCACAGGAAACTGGCCGATCTGTCCTTCGGGCCATCTGTATGTTATTCCCCAGCTGTTTACGCCTTCCCCTCCGATCGGGAGCTTTTTGTCAAAGCGTGTTTCCATGATTATTTCCATGAATTCATACTGGTTGACAAAACGGCCAGGCTTGCCGCCTCTGATTGTTTCTAATAAATTCTGTCTTGGGGTTAACATGAATGCTGCCTCCTTTTGTGCAATCTGTTTTCTATAATGATACCTATAATATCAATCTTCTGAGCATTCAACATGCGCTCTAAATATCCTTCCGATATCTCCTAATTATTTATATTTTATTCAAAAGATCAAAAAGCCCTCCAGAAGTTGCAAGTGATGATTTCATAAGCCTAAAGCAGGTGTGGATATAACCATTGATTATTTTCGGAGCTGTTTATAAGCAAGATAACGATTCTGCCCTTCCTCAAATAAGTTTCTTTCTTCCTCATTCTCGAGCACAAGTGACGGTACATGTTGCGGTTTGCCCTTCTCATCTAAGGCCACGAATGTAAAAAAGGCAGTCAAAGCTATTTTAGCAGGTTCCTCTTTTGTAACATCTTCAACGGTAACGGTAACAGAGACTTCCATCGAACTTTTCCCAACAAAAGTCAACTTTCCATAGCACGTTACAACATTTCCAATATGAACGGGATAGAGAAATTCAAGTTTGTCGACTCTTGCCGTAACAACATTAGTACGTGCATGTCTAAAGGCTACAACTCCAGCAGCGCTGTCCATCATTTTCATAATCTCGCCGCCATGAACATTACCTGATGGGTTGGCATGCTGAGGAAGCATTACGTTTGACATGACAACTTCTGATTGTTTAACTGATTTACCAGTCATAATTATCCCCTCCATAAACTACCTCTGATTTGTAATCGAAATCTCTAGATTTTCTAGATAGGTAAAAATCCAGAGCATATTGTCACTCTGGATTACTTTTTACCTTTAACATCCCCAAAGCCGTTTAGATTATTTGTTTTTACCCCCGCTCTCGCTCACACCTCAACACTTCAATTTCTGTAGACTCTAGCTGAAAATTTCACTTCGCAAATAGAATGATTTATTATCAATCGCTCTCATCGTAGCCAAAATTCCGTCAAGGTGGTCATACTCATGTTGTAACAATTCAGATAAATCTCCCTCCAGCATTATTTTTCTAGGTTCCCATTGTAGATCTAGATATTCAATCGTACATCGTTTATACCTCTTTACCCTAACCAGTAGCTGCGGAAAACTCATACAATCGTCGATAATTTCCATCATTTCGTCATCGATAAACTCTAATGTTGGATTAATGAAAACGACAGGTTCATCAATATACATATATAATAGCCGTTTGAATATGCCTATCTGAGGAGCAGCAATGGCTCTACCGACGCCGTATTTATTTCTAAAGTCAATCATCGTGTCATGTAAATCTTTGATAACCAGCGCTAAATCATTTAGTTCGCTTTCTTGTACGGTTTCACTAACTTCATATAACTTTGGATTACCAAGTAATAGAATCTCTTTAATTGCCATTCTTTAATTTTTCCCCATTCTTTCAGACTACTACGTTGAATCCCTTCAACTTGTCTCCAAATAAGAAAAACCCGGTATCGGTTGCCAGACAGTTAGCAAGAGTTTATCGCTTGTAACTGCCTGTTCCTCCGAACTTAAGCAAGGCGCAAACAGCATGACAGACGAAAACTACCTCCGTTTTCCCCAAGGACAAACACTAATACAAACTCCACAGATATTTTTGTCGATTTCAGGTCGTTTTGCAAAATCATTTGTTAATTTTTCCACACATCGGCTAAAGTGTAGAGCCTCTTCACGCGATTGAGGATGATCATCCCATGATATACCTTTTATGGCGGCAGCAGGACACGCAAGTTGGCATCTGTTACATTTTCCACAGCGATTAGGTTGCACAGGATCTTGGTCAAGTTGTGCGTTGGTTAATATCGTAGCTAATCGAACACGCGGACCATACTTAGGCGTTACCAACAGAAGACTTTTTCCTTGCCAGCCTAGACCTGCAGCTTTGGCCATCGCTTTGTGAGATATATGTCCCATCCAATTAACCTTATCAACTGTAAGCGAAGCAGGAATAGCAAGGGCACGAAATCCTTCCTGCAGTAGTTCATTTTGTAAACGTAAGGTAATATTATCTAAAAGAATGTTAACGGCTTGATAATGATGGACATACAGGGGTGTCGGTTCATTCTTTATTTGTTCAAAAACATCCGGTGAAACTGCAATAGCAATCACAACGGCGCTTGTATATTTCTCAAGAAGATCTTTAGGTTCAGTAGGAATTCCACTGACGCGTCTTAAGTCAGCTATTCCGACCAAATCAGCCCCCAGTTCGATAGCTTTCTGTTTTAATTCTAATGAACTAACCACTAAGATCATCTCCTCTCATTTCATAGTGCGCTTGGAACTTGACTTCTGGCCAGCTTTTTTTGAAGTGGTTATTACTTCTTGAACTTAACAGTACGGAATTGGCGTGGCGATTATGGCTCGATACTTGGCTGAAATGACCACTTAATTGATTTGGAAAAGTCTTTTCTGAAAACTAATTCCACAATTTACCCTAAGTTTCCTGCATAGATCAGTCAATAAAAACTAAATCCCAGGAAAATTCATATGTTCCGGTGGATGAGAATTATTGTTGAAACAATTCAACGAGAGCAGGATATGATCATACGTGATGTTGAAACCGAACTTCTAATAGTTCAAGGCGCAGCCGGGAGCGGCAAAACTTCGATTGCTATGCACCGGATTGCTTTCCTTCTCTATCATGGACTTGGCTCAGGCTTAAGTTCCTCGAATTTTATGATAATTTCTCCTAATGATATTCTTAATCAATATATATCAACTACTTTGCCGGAACTCGGGGAAGAAAACGTCCAGCAGACCACCTTTGAGTCAATTGCTCATAGTTTTATTTCAGATAAACTAAATCCTGAGGGACGAAGCGCACAGCTCGAGAGACTTATTTCCGGAGGAAATAGTTCAAACAAAATACACTAAGGTTAATCTTGTTACCGCCGACGATATAACCTTAAATAAGGGAGTAACAATAGCTTCTGTTTATATGGCCAAGGGATTAGAATTTGACGTAGTACTTCTATATCAGGCTTCGGCAGAGAATTATTCCAGTGAATTTGACCGCAAATTACTCTATGTAGCCTGCACCCGTGCCTTGCACAGGCTTTCACTGTATCATACAGGAGAATTAAGTGGCTTCTTGAAATTCAATGGTAAAGAAACTGCAAGATTTGACCTCTCTTCTTGAGCTAAGCTTCCGAGCAAGGTGTAAATAAAAAAATCCGAAGCATCAAGTCGCTTCGGATTTTTTATATAACATTTTGTTCTTTTTCAATACCCGCAAAGCCGTTTAGATCATTTGGTTTTTAACCCCGCTCTCGCAGGTGGGCATTTTCACCTTACTTTTTAGTCTTCCCCTAACAGTGGAGGCCTGACCTAGTCAGATAAGTTTATTAAATTCCCGAAATTTAAATAGGATCAAAACCAAATCAAATCTTCGCACAACGCAGGTTTGAAGGAATTTCATTATAACAAGTTTATGTTCAAAAAACATCAGGAAAGTTATGGTTAATACCCTTTAAGATGTTTTTAATATCTTCTAAAGGATTTCTCACATTAATATAGAACTTTACAGTTAAGGCATTTCTTAATATTTCAAATTGTCTACACTCCATTAATTAAAGTTTAATTACAATCATATTCCATGAAATTTAGGGGGCTTTTATATGTCAGATTTTCTTGACCGTTTGAGTAGGTTTCTTGTTTTAAAGAGTCGAATTATCCGTTGGTGGTTTAACCTCTCACTCTCTCATAAGCTAACTCTTGCTTTTTCAATTAGTGCTATTATCAACCTTTCTGGCGGCGGTTTTGCTTACTACTTAGCCGTAAAAGGAGATAATTTAGTGGCCCATATTGGAACTCTATTACTAGTAACGACATTAGCAAGTTTATTAATTTTTCTTTATGGTCTTTATATTTCTTTTCTTACCTCAACTCCCCTGCAGCGTTCAGTAGAATTTGCTGAAACGTTAGCAAAAGGAGACTTAACTCCTCAACTTTATTGCCTCACGGAAAAAGACGAAATAGGGCAACTCTGCATCTCTTTAAATACTATGTTACAAAATTTCCGATCGTTAGTAAGTGGAATTCTTTCGGGAGCTGACACCTTCTATGAATCCGCAATTGTCCTAAGAGATCGGGCAGAAGCTACAGCACTGGCTGCACAACAAGTCGCTTCGTCGATAGAGCAAATAGCTCAAAGTTCCCAGAATGAGAATCAAACAAATAGTATTCAAGCGATCCAATTAGCAGTTCAAGCTATGTCAGAAGGCATCGGCCAAATTGACAGCAGTGTTTTTCTGGCAAACGAAGCCGCCTCTCAGGCTTTGCTCCTTGCTAAAGACGGAGATCAAGCGATTAGGAAAACAGGGGTACAAATGAAGCATATTCATCAAACGGTTGAAGAAACTGGGACAATAATTTCCGAACTCGGCGAGAAATCCTCATCGATTGGTGAGATTGTGGAAACCATTAAATCCATAGCAGGGCAAACAAACTTGCTTGCTCTCAATGCTGCCATCGAAGCGGCTAGAGCCGGAGAACACGGGCAAGGATTTAATGTTGTTGCAGAAGAAGTTCGGAAATTAGCAGAGCAATCAAAACAGTCCAGCGCTCAGATTGAACAAATCATTCAAGGCATAAAGGTCAATGTTGACCGAGCAATCGCCAGTATGAGCGCCGAAAAAGATGTTGTCAACGAGGGTACTATGATTATTAAGGAAGCTCAAGAAGCTTTTAACAGGATTATGAAAAGCACTGAAATTGTAAATCAGCAAATAAAAGAAGTATCACAGTTTTCCCAGTATATTTCCACCAACTCGAATAAAATATTCTCTGAAATTGGTAATATTGATAACATCATAAAAGAGACCACCGATCAAACAATGGCTGTTGCTATAAGCAGTACAGAACAGATGAATTCAATGCAAGAGATAAATATCCTCTCGGAGGAACTGCAAGCTGCAGCACAATCGCTCCAAGATTCAGCCCAAAAATTTAAGGTCGCTTAAATATATTTAAATGATACTTGACGAGTATCACGTTATTGAGATACTAAGGTGTTATCGATAATCGAGCCATCTTTTGTTTCAATTTTCTCCCTAGCTGCAAATGCAGTTTTATGCTCACAAAATCTTCAAACTTCCTGCAAATTACTTAGATATTAAAATGAAGTGTTGGTCGAATTATTCATACTTTGACCGACACTTCATTTTTCTTGCTATTAGTTTTATAATTTGCATAATCAATGAAGAAAGATCTTAGGCAAAGGCATTCCAAATATCACCATAAGGAGCTGTTTTCAAATTTTGAATGCAAATAATCACTCCATTCTTCCTGCCCCAGATAATACTGAGAAATCAATTGAAGCAGAAATGGCGCGGCTTTCACGTCTGTTATTAACCGTTGCTCCTTATGATGGTGTTAGACCCCTTCCCATCTCAGGTTTATATGTTGCACGTTATTCAAGTATAAACGTGGACTGCATAAAGACTCTCTACTTACCTTCTTTGGGGATAGTTGCACAAGGAGCAAAATCCATCACAGTGGGACAGGAGACATACCAAATCGAAAAATCTCAAATGTTGATGCATCCTGTCGCCCTGCCAGTTGCACTAAAGGCCATAAAGGCCAGCAAGGCCGAACCTCTTCTCGCTGTCAGGCTGGATTTAAGCCCTCAAAGAATTGCAGAGCTAGTTTTGAAAGTATATCCTCATGGCCTTCCACCGATTCGTCAATGGAGTGCAGGTTACGTAGTAAATGCTGATGTGAGCTTTGTCAACGCAGTAACGAGGTTGCTGGAATGCCTGGAAAAACCCGGCGATGTTGAATTGCTTAGCCCCCTTATTATGGACGAAATTTTAATCCGCCTTCTTCGCAGTCCAATTGGCATTCATGTTGCCGAAATGGGTTTTGCAGACTCAGATGTACATCAAGTTGCAGAGGCGATCGCCTGGCTTCGTGAAAATTATTCTCAGTCTGTTAAAGTTACGGATTTGGCTGAGCTGACACATATGAGTGTATCATCTTTCCATGATCATTTTAAAGCTGTTACATCGATGACCCCCATGCAATATCAAAAAGCATTACGTTTACAGGAAGCAAGGCGCTTGATGCTTTCCCGCGAAATGGATGCAACGACGGCTTGTAGAATAGTAGGATACGTGAGTAATTCTCAGTTTAGCCGTGATTACAGTGTTTTTTTCGGAGCCTCACCCAGAAGAGATATAGCCAGATTGCGTCAACAATCCCAGAGATCGGAGTGACCTAGACAACGGCAATATGTTTGGTCCACAATATTTGAATCCCTTCTGTTTTTCCTAAAGTTAATCGGATTTACGCTTTCTATTATGCTCGCTATCGAAAGGCAGCGGGCATTTATTTGTACGATCTCACTGCATGTCGCTAAGCGGCATCGCCGATGAATGGAAAATTTATTTACCAGAAAAGAAAATGCTATTTTCAGCAGTATACTTTCTTCTGGCATAAGTACAACGGGGATCAAAAAAAGCTCTGGAGAATTAGGCAAAAAGAAAAGTGAAATAGGCAAATATCATAATCTAAGAACTTTTATAATAAATATAGCCCTTGACTAGCGGGCATCTCATTCATGCCTTCTAGTCCAAGCAGCTCCGTAATTAGATTCCCCTGAAAAACTAACCGATATTTTCAAAATGGCCAAAATAAAAGGAATTCCCAAGGATTTGGTAGAAATTTAGAAGTGACAAGCAACCAAATTCTACTACCCTTTTGGAGAATTCCTAGTTTTTAGATTCTCCAAGAGGGTGAAAAAATCCTTTCAGGGGGTCAAAAAATGTTACGTCTTCACAATGAGCAACTTACTATTTGGGATTTTGCTTTACCTGAGCAAGTTCTAGAACTAAGCAAGGAATTAAAGACTATCGATGAACTTCTGGATGATGAGAAATTTATGCGGCCTTTCCTTTCTCGTTGGAATATACGTATTGGCCGACCGACAGTTCCTGTCGAAACCTTTCTTCGTCTCATGTACCTTAAGTTCCGTTATGAGTTTGGTTATGAAACTCTCGTTGCAGAGGTTAGTGACAGCATTAAATGGCGTCGCTTTTGTCGAATTAACTTAGATGCGACAGTTCCTCATAGTACGACCTTGATTAAACTGACTCAAAAGTATGGAGAAGACATCGTTGAACAGCTTAATGAAGCTCTCGTTGTTAAGGCTTCTCAAGACAAGATTACTCGGAGCCGGAGACTTCGCACGGACACAACGGTGACGGAATCCAATATTCATTACCCTACGGATGCTCAGCTCTTGGCCGATGCTATTAAATCGATAACACGCCAAGCTCAAAGCCTTCGAGAAACTGCGGGTTCGACGATGCCCAAGATGATTGAACGCTGTCGTTCAGCGAAGAAGCGAATTTTGGAAATCGGTAAAACACTTAAGCGGCGTAATCATCAGGCTGTTGAAGAAGTTCGTAAGATTACCGATAAATTAGTTGATAAAGCCATTGAAACTATGACTAACGCCCATCAGATTATGGATAAAGCCGAAGAAGCTCTAGGCGAGCAGATGAGCAACACTACAAAACGCAAGATTGAGAAACTCGATAAGGTCATAGTCACCGCCGACAAAATTGTGAATCAAACACTAAAAGTCAACGGCGGAAACACCCACATTTCGAATCGAGTGATTAGTCTTCATGATCCAGATGCACGGCCGATTCAAAAAGGGAAATTAAAGAGTCCGACAGAGTTTGGCTATAAAACAGAGATCACAGAAAATGAAGACCGCATTATAACCGATTATAAAGTTCATGTTGGAAATCCTAGTGATGACAGTCTTTTGGTAGAAACTGTTAAACGTCATATTTCTAAAACAGGAAAAGTGCCATATTCAATCGCTACCGACAGAGGTTACAGCAGCGGTAAGAACCAAAAAGAACTGACTGACCTAGGAATCAAACGAATATCGATGCCTAAAAAGGGCAAGAAGAGTAAAGCACAGGCATCTCACGAAAAGCAGAGATGGTTCCGACGATTGCAAGCTTGGAGAGCTGGCGGAGAAGGTACCATAAGCATTTTGAAACGGAAATATGGTCTAGGGAGAAGTCTGTCCCGAGGCCACCAAGGTGTAAGTACCTGGGTGGGATTTGGGATATTAACCTACAATTTGAGACGAATAGCGGCCCTGATTTAGAGGAAACCGAGAAATGGCAAGGGGTATTTGAGTATAAAGCTTAAAAACTATGTTGTTTCCAGACGAGTTTAAAACGAGTATTTTTTAACCGACTTTTTCAGGGGAATCTAATTAAGAAGATTTACATTATTAGATGACATCAGGGAGGAAAGAAATGATGAAAGTAATGGCTTTCGTTGGAAGTCCTAGGAAAGGTGGAAACACCTCGAAAATTGTTAATTCTATTTGCACGGGCCTTAAAGAGAATGGGCATGCGGTTGAAGTTTATTATTTATCGGAGCTTGATAATGTGGGATGCAAAGCCTGTGACTCATGTCAGGCAAATAAAGTCGAATATTGTGCAATAAATGACAAGATGACCACCCTTTTACCAAAAATAGCGGATGCAGACTGCATTATTGTGGGGACGCCGGTCTATATGCTGCAATTGAGCGGGATCACGAAGAATTTTCTCGACAGATTATTTACTTTCTATAGACGGTCCAATCATACTGCAAGATACTTGCCAGGGAAAAAATATATGACGGTTACTTGTAATGGTGCACCAGCAGAAGCATTCGGAAATGTTACGGAGTACCTCAATCAGCTCTTTAACGGTTCATTTAAAATGAAGAATGTCGGAAATATAATAACGGGTAATTTAACGAATAAAGATGATATCTTAAAACAACAAGGAGTTTTAGAGCAAGCCGAAGAACTGGGGCGAAAACTAAGTTAATTAAGCTCAATCATAACTGTCATTAAGAATAAATCAAAAGTCTCTAAAAACTCATACACTTTCGGTGCTTGGCTTTTTTCATAGTTCCTCCCCCAAAAGAAATACACCTTTACCTGTTTGATATAGAAACAGGTAAAGGTGTTTGTTCATCTAATGTAAGTTATTATCTGCCAAATTGCAATGAACGAAGCATTGTGATAGCTCAGGCAGATGAAGGAATCGCTCAATTAAGATATTTCCTGCTTGAGCCTGAAACTCGCGGTGCGGGTTTGGGGCGCAAACTTGTTGATATGGCTCTGGCCTTTTGCCGAGAAAAAGGCTATAAACAAGTTTTTCTTGAAACGATTTGTTTTCTTGAAGCGGCTAGGCATATTTATGCAAGCAAAGGATTCAAAATAACCAAAACCCATAAAAATCCGTCTTGGGGAGACGATGTAATTGAAGAACATTGGGATTTACTTTTATGAAGTAATACGCCAACGTTCTCCGGGGAACAAGTTAATGATGAAGCATTTCGAAATTTGCTTCAGGAAACCGTTTCGACTGCCATTCGCGCTTCTTCATTTAAGCTGTTGATTATTATGGAAGAAATCTTTCCACGGGTCATTGCCGCCGATCCTTCGGAGGGCTTCCGCCATATCGACACCGTTAGGAGTTACTGTGTCCAATTCTTCCCACGCAATGGGCATGGATACCCCCGCTCCTTTCCTTGCTCTCAAGGAATACGGGGCAATGCTGGTGGCGCCTCTGCCGTTGCGAATCCAGTCAATGAATATCTTGTTAGTACGCTTAGCCTTTCTTACATTACTTGTGTAGCGGTCAGGCCATTTCTTCTCCATTACTTCGGCTACTCGCCTGGCAAAATCGCGAAACCCTTCCCAGGCAACGGCAGGTTTTAAAGGGACAACCACGTGGTACCCTTTGCCGCCGCTGGTCTTAAGGTATGAGTTCAGGGAAAGCTCGGCAAGAATATTCTTCATATCCCGCACACCCTGTCGCACCCTGCTAAGTTCCATCCCCTCATCGGGGTCCAGATCAAATACCATCATATCCGGCTTTTCCAGCTCGTCGACATGGCTTCCCCAGATATGAAATTCCAGGGTACCCATTTGTGCTTCCGCTATCAGTCCAGATATATTCTCAATATAGAAGTAGTCTTCCATTTCTCCGCTGCCGGTTAAAATAGGGATAGTGACGATCCCTTTACTCCCAGGACCCGGATGCTTTTTATAGAAGCAAGTCTGTGAGATGCCCTTAGGGCAGCGTACAATGCTGAGGATCCTGCGTCTAACATAGGGCAGCATGCACTCTGCCACCTTAGCATAATACTTAACCACATCCCCTTTGGTTATTTCAGAGTCTGTAAAGATCACCTTGTCCGGATTGCTAATCTTTATTCCTTCGATGATGATACTGTTGGTGCTTGATTTCATGGTTCTCTCCACTTTTTTGCCGGATGATGGGGATGGCATTTCCTCATCCGTTTTTTCCTTTTTAATTTCTCTGGGATTTTTGTCCCTCCGCAGGCCTTTGAAGCTTGCTTGCCTTAAAAGATTATCGTTTGTCCATTCGGCATATTTAATTTCTGCGACCAGTAAGGGCTTAAGCCAGGTGATTTTTTCATTTGACCTGGGCTTGGGGACGGGCCGGAAAGATGACTCCTCTTTTTTAAGGCATGTAAATTCTTCCTCCAGCTCTTTCATATCGGCTTCGCTCAGTCCGGACCCGGCACGTCCTGCATAAACTAATTCCTCACCTTCATAGATGCCAAGGAGCAGAGAACTTATCCCGCTCGTTTTTCTATCAGTAAGAGTATATCCTCCGATGACAAATTCCTGTCTCGTATCGCATTTTAGTTTGATCCAGTCGCCGTTTCTTGTTCCCCTGTATACGGAATCGGCTTTTTTACCTACGATCCCTTCCATGTCTGCCTCACAGGCCGCACGGAAACTTTCCTTGCCGTTTCCTCTCATGTGACGGCTGTAATGGAGATTAATGGGGGCACCCTTCATTAAAGTTTCAAGGGTTTTCTTTCTGTCAATTAGACGGTGTCCCCGAAGGTCCGCTCCATCTAAGGCCAGGAGATCAAAGACGATATAGGTCAAGTTTTTAGTCTGATGATTTTTTAGATAGTTCTGCAAAGCTTGAAAATCCGTTTTACCCGCTTCGTCCGTGATGACCATTTCACCATCTAAAATCATTGCCCTTCCCGCAGCCCATTCTATAAGGGAATGGACCACTTCCTGAAATCGTTCGGTATAATCATTGCCGTTCCTGGTAACAAGGCGAACGCTGTTACCTTCAACATACGCCATTATCCTGTAACCATCGTATTTCAACTCATAAAGCCAATCCTCACCCTTAGGAACCGTGCTGACTAATTTAGCAAGCTGCACGTCGGTATTGTTGAAGGGATTACTCGTGAACTTTTCCTCTTCCCCATCTTCAATTTCCATCATGGTCCGTCCGGTTCTGATACTGGTGGTGAATTCTGATAGTTCTTTGTCCTTTTTAGTATATTCATCGTTCTCTTTAAGTAACAGCCAGTTATCCTGCTTCTCCTCAGCCTTACCTTTTAACCGCACAAGAGCCCATTTCCCCTTAAGCCTTCGCCCTTTCAGAACAAACTTCAGCATACCTGCACGGAGCCCGTCAGCTACATCCCCGTAAGGTTCCCAACTGCCTTCATCCCAGATCATAACAATTCCGCCGCCATATTCCCCTTTGGGAATCGTACCCTCAAAGTTTCTGTATTCCAAAGGATGATCTTCCATCTTTATTGCAAGCCTTTTGTCCCGAGTATCGTAGGAAGGGCCCTTGGGTACTGCCCAGCTCAAGAGTGTACCGTCCCATTCCAGGCGGAAATCGTAGTGATCTCTGCGGGCCAAATGGTGCTGGACGACATACCTTAGATCCGCTTGGGCTATTTCTGTTCTCCCTTCCGGTTCCAAGGTTCTTGTAAGATTTCTTTTTTGATTATATTCGTTGAGATTTGCGGTCATCTAATTACGCCGGTTCCTTTTCTTTTTTGCTATTGTTTCCAACTTAAATTATAAGTATCCGATCGTTTCCTATGTGCTTCCTAATAGAAGAAAGCTTGAAAATGTTTAGTACCAACATATGAGTTTTAATCAAGTTTCGCCTTTATCAGCTTCTTACTAAAATTTCAGGACGTTTTTTGAGTATTACGTTGGAATGTAGACTGCCCTGTCTACCGGTTTAGCTAAATAAGGGCCGACGGTTTCATTCCATGTTTTAAAATGCTCAGTTTTAAGATGATCGTCCATGGCCTGCTGGGAACTGTAAACCTCATAAAGCACAAATTTTGATGCATCATCTCGGCACTGAAAAAGGTCAAAACTCTCTATGCCTTCTTCCTGAAGGGAATTCCTTCGGTTTTCCTTAGTTGCCTCAATAAACGCCTTGATGTTTGACTCTTTGACATAGATGGTTACGATTTTAACTAACATATACCCTCTCTCCTTAAAACAAGATAAATATATACCGATTATATCTTGTAAATTTGCAAATTACACGCCTTCCCCATTTGCTTTTGAAGATACAAGCTGAGTTTACGAATCAATGGAACAATCACAGTTGAAAGCAAAGTGGTGATAATGGCACCCAATTTATTATTCGCCTGCAGCCTATTCAAGATTTTCTTCTGAAAGCTTACGATCTCAAAGAGATTATCGTAACTTCCGTCATAAGCAAAGGTTAGATTTGTAACTTTAATTTGAGACATAGTATTATCCTCCAGAGAAAAATTAAGAGCTGCAAGAAAGCTAATTCTCGCAGCTCGTTAATATACAGCAAAACCAACCCCATCTTGGGTGTAGTAGGGATGTATTATTTGAGTGAAAAAGATAGGAACTTTCTTGCTTAAGAACAACAAAATAAGTGGTAAAAATAACTGCACTAATTCATCATGTTTTATTTTAGCAAGAAAAATTACGCATCTTTTCAACTCCATTCTTCTGGTATTACATTTTTTACTACTACTTATCGCAAACAAAATCAATATGCTTTTTCATACTTTCAGAACCTCGCGTCATTCAAACGATACCTTTCCGCCAACATAATATCAAATTATTGAAAGTTGTTGGGCTGTTTGCAAGGGAGTTGCTGGAGCGGCATTTTGATCAATCTTTCTGTTTCAATATATAAAACTGTATTTTAATATTTATCATTTAATGTATCACATTATAAATGAATTGTCGAATATAAGTGAAACAATAAACTTTTTGATAAATCGTGTAAAAGCGGTTAAACTTTATATATATTTTCTTTTCACAAAATTCTTTGATCTAAAGGAGGATGATCCAATTGTTAGCTAAAGAATATCTTGACAGAGTAAGTTGCGGGCCTCCATGTTCTGTCTTAACTAGAAACTAATCACTCTACTATGAACTGACTAACTATCTTGATAGGAAGGAAGGGGTTTTCGATGCCTTGGACACAGAATTATTCAGCATTGGCTGGTAATGTTGGATTAACTTCACTCGCTGTAGCAGTACCTATCCTCTATTTGTTTTGGGCTTTAGCTGTTAAAAAAATGACGGGGCACATTGCTGGGGTAACCACTCTTATATTAACTATTCTAGATGTTGTTATCGTTTACAAAATGCCTGTTTCAATGGCGATATCTGCCAGCATCTTGGGTGTTTTTAATGGACTCTTCCCGATTGCCTGGATTGTATTTTCGGCTGTCTTTCTCTATAATTTGGTCGTTGAAGCAGGGCAATTCGATATCATTAAATCATCAATCGCATCGCTCTCCAACGACCGACGACTTCAAACCTTGTTAATTGCTTTTTCCTTTGGTGCGTTTCTTGAAGGTGCAGCTGGTTTTGGCGCACCGGTTGCTATTGCTGGGGCTATTCTTATCGGCTTAGGGTTTGAACCTCTATATGCTGCAGGACTCTGCTTAATCGCGGACACTGCTCCTGTAGCATTTGGCGGCATTGGCAGCCCAATTATCGCTGCAGCTTCAGTTACAGGAATCAGCGCCAATGTTATTTCCCAAGCAGTCGGACGTCAACTGCCATTCCTTTCTGTTTTGGTTCCTATGTATCTTATCATTGTGCTGGCTGGATGGAAGAAAACCGTTGAAGTGCTTCCAGCAGTCCTTATAGCTGGTGGTTCGTTTGCTATAACACAATTTTTATCCTCAAATTATTTAGGAGCTTATCTCCCTGACATCATCTCTTCTCTTGTATCTCTTGTCTGCACAGCAGCTTTTCTTAAAGTTTGGAAACCAAAAACTATTTGGCGTTTCCCGCATGAAAAAGACACTGAAACAGGAACCACTGTCAAATATACGGGAGCTCAAATTTTGAAGGCTTGGACTCCATTTATTATCTTAACCATCTTTGTTGGAATTTGGGGTGTACCTGCTTTTAAAGATTTCGTTGCAAAAGATCTGAGATGGTTTATCAATATTAAACATTGGCCGGGTCTTGATGGCTTAATTTATAAAGCAGCACCTATTGTTCCCAAACCTACTCTTTATCCTGCGAACTATGAATGGGATTTCTTCTCTGCCGCAGGAACAGCCATTCTTTTGGCGGCTATCATTTCGTCCTTTGTCCTCGGACTGAAGCCATCCAAGACGATCAGAGTTTTTGGAGCGACATTCAAGCAACTTCTCTATCCGATTATTATGATGGGTTCTGTATTAGGAATCGCTTATCTGGCGAACTACTCTGGAATGTCATTTACACTTGGTTTACTGTTCGCTTCCACCGGAAAAATCTTCCCGTTCCTGTCTCCTATCTTGGGATGGTTGGGTGTATTCTTAACTGGTTCGGACACATCTTCCAACGCCTTGTTTGGCAAACTGCAAATGACAACTGCTTCGCAGTTAGGCTTAAACCCAGTCTTGGCTGTTTCGGCAAACAGTTCCGGAGGTGTTATGGGTAAAATGATTTCTCCACAATCTTTGGCTGTTGCAGCAGCGGGTACCAATCAAGTCGGTAATGAATCAAGTTTGTTCCGTTTTACCTTTAAACATTCTCTCGGTTTTGTAGTTATTGTCGGCATAATCATTGTACTTCAGGCTTACGTTTTCCCAGGTATGTTACCCCACGTGTCGCTTGCACTTCAGTAACATTCAATACGCATAAGAAGACTGTCCTTTTTGATTAGGACAGTCTTCTTTTTGGTTGTAAGCAAATTTCAAGAAGATAACATCGTCCATGTGATATCCATAGATACAATATAAAATATGAAGCGATTTAAACGATGCTCATTCTATAAAATAAAGAAAACTTAGCTGGCGCTAAGCCTCCGGCGAAAGCGGCAGGTTAGTTGCACTTATGCCAGAGGAAAGTATTTAACCAAAAGTTATACTTTCTGATAGTACGATGAAAAGTCCGGTACGACCGGACCTCCTATGTTCATAATTGTATTAATTGTTGAGTATAGGTAGTTGAAGCGAAAAATTGAGTCCAAAAGTCTATCGGGCTCAATTTAATTGACATAATGATCGTATCGTTCTTTGCAAAAGAAGTTTAGAAATAGAAAGCTTTAAGCGCTTCAAGCAATTTCTTCATGGCTGAGATATCTTTAATCGCTACTCTGATAAAGTTCCCCTCTAAGCCAGCAAAATTTCGGCAATCCCGGACAAGAATTCCCCTCTCCCCAAGATATTGAATTAATTTAGAAATTGAAGAATCGAGAATCTCAAGCAAGGAGAAGTTTACTGTGGTGGGAAGAAGCTTCAATTGAGTAAAACCCAGTGATTCAAATTGTTGATAAAAATAGGATCTGCTCTCTTCGATTTTATGGCGAACATCCCTAGAATACGACTGATCCATTAAGGCAGAAATCCCTGCTTTTTGAGCAAGGACATTAACAGACCAAGGATCCCGGTAGCCTTCAAATCGGTCTAACATTGATCTAGAGGCATAAGCTGCACCCAAACGCAAGCCGGGGATGCTATAGAACTTTGTTAAAGAATATAAAACTATGAGATGTTTATGCCTTGTTAAATAAGAACGAGCAGATTTATACTGTCCTTCCGGTAAAAAATCAAAGAATGACTCGTCGAAGAGAATTTTACAGCCCATTTCGCTGCTGAGTTTTAGGATACTTTCAAAAGTTTTCTCTTGAAGAATACTTCCTGTTGGATTATGGGGAGAACAAAGAAATAGAAGATCACATTCCCGAAGATATTCCTTCCATTGTTCCTCTGAAAAATGATACCCGTTCCATCCCTCTGCTCCCAAAGGGATATAACTAACTTGAGCCCCTACAGAGTATGCTGCTCGTTCATATTCACTAAAGGTTGGCAAAGGAATGGCGACTTTTCGAGGCTTTAGGGCATTTACGATGGTAAAGATTAATTCCCCGGCGCCATTGCCAACCATGATTTCCTCAAGAGGTAATCCTAATTGACCCGCAAGAGTTGTTCTTAAGGCCAAGCATTCGGGATCGGGATAACTTACTATTTCCTTAAGACTTTCTTTCAGGCAATCCCATACTCCTTGAGGAGGTCCAAAGGGATTAATATTAGCGGATAAATCAACGAATTCACGTTGGCCAAAATTTTCTTGAGCTTTTCTAAGATTACCGCCGTGCACAACCTCACCCCGCATTTTCTGCAAACCGCAGCTTATTTATAATGATTCCTCCAGGATGGCTTTTAAAGAAATCAAGGTAAACCGGATTGAACCGTCGTTGAATTTCACACCGTAAATCATTGTGAAAGGTACGTTCCACAGATTCCGAAGAAGGAAAAACGCCTGCCAGTAAGGTTCCGCTATGAGCTGTAACGACACCCAAGCCATTATTTTTTAAAACCCAATCTAAAAACGGTTTGAATTGTGGTTTAGGATTCATCTCTAAATTGCACTGGGCACTCATTGTCCCGGCTATGGCCAATTTTTCTAAATCCCCTTGCTCAATCCCTTCACAAGCCAATTTATAGGCTCTGCCAATGGTCTCTTCGAAACGCCGGTAATGTTCGCTGAGTCCCGGTCGGGCATTGAAGAGTTTAGTATCGATTGAACCGCCCCAATCCAAAGCTAAAAATATAGCAGGCACGGTAGTTCCTAAAATTTTATAGTTATGTCCTTGAACATGATCAAACGCTGTGATTCCCGGAAACATCACACTATCGCTAGGCTCAATGCGCATAGCCAGTTTCATCAATTGTTCAGATGAAGGATTTTGGTTTAAGGCCAGCAAAAGAGCTGCTGCTGCTGCAGAAATATCGGCTGTTGAACTGGCCATCCCTTTCCCTTCCGGCAACTGTTGAAGAAACTCGACTTCTCCTCCTAATGCCGGCAGGTCCAAATCTTCTTTAAGAAAATTCAAGACTTGAAGCACTTTTGTTTTCTGTGAAGGAAGCTCCCAACGGTTACTAAATAAGTCAACGGTCACTCTGATCTCGGAAAAACGGTCAATAGGACAATCGACTAGAAAAGGGATTCCCTTGTGAGCCCCCTGTACCCATTCTCCGCATGTTCCCGGACACCGAGCAAGCCCCACCGAGACATTCATTAATACTCAATCCCCCTACGACTGTGTACCCCCTGGGCAAAGGGATGCTTAATCAAGTTTAAGTCCCACCATGAATCCACCCAGGAGTCTATTGCTTCGGGCATTCCCCGTCCGGTCAGAATCCAACTTATAGAAATATTATCAGCAAGAAGTTCCTGTAATTGCTTAAGGTTTAAAAAACCTCTATTAATTGCATGACTAACTTCATCTAATATAATGAGATCATAGCTGTTGCTTTTAGCTTCTTTAAGGACATATTCATAGGCCATGTTTACAAGACCATGAGCTATCTCCGGGTCTCGATTTTGACGAAAGCATTCACCACACCCTGTGCAATGCTTCAGACCAGTGCGTATCATTCCCGACCAACGGCATCCTACTCCGAACTGAAGAAGAGGAATTCCTAATTGATTTAGGGCCATAATTTCACCGCTATACGTGCTCCCCTTGAGAAATTGTACCATAAGGACCTTTTTGCCTTCGGAATAGGCAAGAATTGCATCCCCAATGGCTGATGTAGTTTTCCCTTTTCCCTGGCCCGTGTAGACTGTAATCATGATGATCGTCTCCTCTCATGAGAGGAAAACCAGTGCTGCATTAACTCCGGTTGTCCGGCAAAATTAAGATGGAGATAAGAAGCCACAAGATTATCCCGGGCATACCCTTCCAGGCGATCCGCCTGGTCTCCTTTATACAGTTCATAAACTGCCGGAACCTCGGACTCATAAGTAACTCGTGAGTAATGGAACTCATGGCCTTGAACCATAGTTCCTCTGGGTCCGAGAAAATTATCTTCCCTGAAAACACCTTTGCGATAACCAATACCTTGCAAACGTTTTGTCATTTCTGCTTTCATGGGGATGAGACCGGCCATGGGGAGTTCTGTACCATCAAAACTTGTAATTGATTTTCCTAAGTACATATAGCCGCCGCATTCCGCATAAATGGGTTTTCCGCTTGCCGCAAAGTTGCGAAGAGACTCAAGAAAGGAAACATTAGCACTCAATTCTTTTAGATGCAGTTCCGGGAAACCACCGCCAAGAAAAATCCCATCGAGATCTTTCGGCAGCGATTGATCGTGCAAAGGGCTGAAGGGTACGACGGAACAGTTCAAGCCTGCGGCCATATCCAGAGCATCCTGGTAATAAAATAAGAAAGCCTCATCCCAAGCTAAACCTAAGCGAAATCTATGGTTGGAAACATCAAAGTCTGAGGCTAAGCTTCCCTTACTTTTGGCAATGCCGGATTCCCTGCCGCCAGCAACTGTAACTTTATCTAGATTGTCAAAGTTCTCTCTGGTATTTGAGTGACTATTGTTCAAAATTTCGTTGTTGTCAGATGAGTTTAAATCCAAAGATAAATAATCATAAATGTCTGCTCGAGATGTTTCCGGAAAATCAGGTGCCTTAAGCATGATTTTCTCAATCTGCTCAAGATCTAGATAAGTTCCAATAAATTCAGCCAGAGACTCAATATATCCTTCCAGCAAGCCGCCTTCGCCAACAGGAATTAACCCCAAATGCCGTTCCGGCAGGTGAAGAGATGTTTCCTTCGGAAGGACCCCAAGTACAGGGATTTGCAGTTCTATAAGAGCGTCTCGCAGTATTTTTTCCTGAGCCGAGGACTTGACCCGATTAAGGATAACGCCTTGCAGGTTCACTTCAGGATCATAAGTTTTGAATCCATGTACCAAGGCTGCTACACTGCGGGACATGGAAGAAGCATCAACAATAAGTAATATTGGGGCTTTGAGAAGCTTCGCTACATCTGCCGTACTCCCAAAACCTGCGGTCCCGCTCATACCGTCGAACATTCCCATAACACCTTCGATCACTGCCCAACGTTCCTGAGAACTTTGCAGAAAGGCCGGAAGAAGGCGCTCTCCCAGCAGCCAACGGTCAAGATTACGGGAAGGCCTGCCGGTAGCAGCCGCATGATAACTGGGATCAATATAGTCAGGACCGACCTTATACCCTTGAATCGGACGCTGGCGTTTATTTAACGCTGCCATCAATCCCGTTGCCAGAGTAGTTTTGCCCACGCCGCTGTGGGTACCCGCCAGGACTATGCGAGGAATCTTCACGCCGCTGCCCCCTCTTCTAAAAAAGTTAGTTCCTTTCAAGACACTAGAAATTAAAAGCTGCTATGAATAGATAGTTTAAAGAGAATATGACTAAAGAATAAGTCATACTCACAAATATTATTGTTTGGCGCCAGATTCACTTTGGTTAACTTACCCAATAAGCTAAACCTAAAGCCGGGAGCAGTGACAGCCATGTGGCTGATCTGACAAGCTTTTGGCAAAGAACTATGTCTCTGAAGTTCGAGACATGCATAACATCTCCCATTTCTGCTCGATGATGAGAACGGCCATGGTAAATATTGATTCCGCCAAGCTGAACTCCCAATAATCCGGCCACAACACTTTCAGGATTTCCGCCATTAGGGCTGGGATGACCTGAAGCATCTCGCTGCCAAATTTTATAGGCCCGTCTGACCGGAAGTCTCTGTAACCATCCTGCCATGAGCAAAAAGAATACCGATAAACGTGCCGGGATGTAATTTGCCCAATCGTCCGTTCGTGCTGAAAACCAGCCAAAGTCTTCATACTGTTCATTGCGATAGCCTACCATGGAATCCAAGGTACTAATAGCTTTAAAAGCCATTGCCAGGGGAGCCCCTCCCAAGGCTGCGTAAAAAAGCGGCGACAGAATTCCATCCACGAAGTTTTCAGCCAGAGTTTCCAGCGTGCCACGGACAATATCCTTTTCGCTAAGATTAGAAGTATCACGACTGACAAACCAAGAAAGTTTGACTCGTGCCTCTTCCAAATCGCCTCGTTCAAGGGGTTTCAGAACACTTTGTCCCGCATCCAGGAGGGATTTGCCGGCCAGGGTTGTAAAAACAAAATAAGCGCTGATGATGAAACCCAATATCGGATGGATCGTCTTTACTCCATATATAATAGCCCAGGTCAAAAAATAAGTGCCGCCGACAATTAAAAATGTAAGCAAAACTCCTTTTATGCGCCTCGATCTTCCTGGGCCATGATTAAGCAGTCCCTCTAAAAGGGCTATGGTTTTACCGATCATCACGACGGGATGAGGCCAATTCGGCGGGTCACCGATCATTTGATCGAGAATAAAACCCAGTAAAACCACAAGGGTCAAATAATGAATTTCTGTCATCATCCATCATCCTTCTCCTAGCAATTTTCTTTAATGGATGATTTCCCAATTACAGAAACTTTAGCTGCATTTGAAAATTCCTGATCGTCATTTGGCGGCAGTCCCATAATCCTGCGGATACGCTCAACATCAACATTCTGACGTACGAGATCAGCTAATTCATTAAAAGCTGATTCCCTCAGGGCCGCCTGAGACTGAGTCGCTTCACTGGGACGAATGCGGTCTTTACGCTGCCAAAGCCAATTCAGAAGAGAAGTCCTTAACTGATCATTGTCAAAAATCCCGTGCAGATACGTTCCGTAACCATTCCCTGCCTGTAATCCGTCAGGATATGATACACCGTTAGACGTTAATTCAAATAGCGGTTCTTGATCTTCATCAGGGATAGAACGCCCCATATGGATCTCATAGCCTGCCACAGACTCTCCGGTACAACCTTGAAAAAAGGTTCCCGTCGATCGGATGGTCCCTTTACTTTGGACCGTATGTTTTTGCGGGTAAAATTCGGTGACCATGGGGAGAATTCCCAGTCCGGGCACTTCTTCCAGATCGGATTCCGTATGAAGAGGGTCCTTCACTAATCGCCCCATCATTTGGTAGCCTCCGCAGATCCCAAGGATAGGAAGATCTTCTTTCCAAGACTTATATATCTGATTTCCCAACCCGCTTTCGTGTAAAAAGCGTAAGTCAGCGAGAGTGTTTTTACTGCCAGGAATAACGATTAAATCCGGGTTCCCTAAATTGCCAAGTTCTGTAACATAGTGCACACAGACATCAGGCTCGTCCTGCAAGGCATCAAAATCAGTAAAGTTAGAAATATAGGGCAAGCGAATCACCGCAATATCCAGTTGATCAACGGAGGAAACAGCAGGTTTTTCCGCAGCTTCGCTGATAGCTACAGAATCTTCGTCCGGAATCCGTATTTTAAAATAGGGAACAACACCCACTACAGGTATTCCTGTTCTTTCTTCAATAAAATCTAAGGCCGGCTGAAGAAGAGCCAGTTCCCCCCGAAATTTATTAAAGATAATTCCCTTAATCAAAGCCCGTTCTTCCGGTTCTATTAATTCTAAGGTCCCCACCACGGAGGCCAAGGCTCCGCCCCGGTCGATGTCGGCGACGAGTAAGACGGGCGACTTCGCTTCCATGGCTACGCGCATATTTACGATGTCGTTGGATTTAAGATTTACTTCCGCTGGGCTGCCTGCCCCTTCGATAACAACGATTTCATAGTCATTGAGCAATTCGTGCAGTGCCTTTTGGGCATGAGGCCAAGTCAAGCGCTGGTATTCCCCATGATAACGCAGGGCTGTCACATTCCCTTGGGAAACTCCCATAATGACGACTTGAGAACCTTTGGGACCGCTGGGTTTCAATAATATAGGATTCATACGCACATCAGGATCGACACCCGCCGCTTGAGCCTGAACCACTTGAGCACGTCCCATTTCACCCCCTGCTGCAGTAACAAAGGAATTAAGGGCCATATTTTGGGCTTTAAAAGGACTGACCCGGTAACCTTCCTGGTAAAAGATCCGGCAGAAGGCGGCGGCTAACACGCTTTTCCCCACGCTGGAGGAGGTTCCCTGGATCATGAGTCTGGCTGCCGGTTGTTTCTCTGGAGACATATCCTCACCCTCTTTTCTAAGGTGGTGTTAATTCGCTTCAATTCTTTTGCCGCAACGCGGTATAGATTAAGGCATTGACTACGGTTGCTGCCATGGGGCTTCCCCCGCGGGTCCCCAGAACAGTAATCGAAGGGATTTCCTGGTGCTGCCAAAGTAAATCTTTGGCTTCCTTGGCACCGACAAAGCCCACAGGGATGCCGATGATTAAAGCCGGACGTGTTTCGGGATTCTCGGCCAGACGCAAAACCTCCAACAGAGCCGTAGGAGCATTGCCAATCGCAACTATTGCGCCCTGCAATCGATCCGGATACATCCGAAAGGCGGTCATTGAGCGGGTAATCCCCCACTCTTTAGCTTGTTGAGCAATTTCCGGTGCATTCAAATTGCACTCAACACTTCCTCCTAGGGATTTAAGTTTTTCTTTGGCGATTCCGGCGCGTACCATCTCCACATCCGTGATAACCCTGGCTCCGTGTTTCAGGGCTTCAAGGCCGCAATCAATAGCTTGAGGATGGAGGGCAATAACCTGTTCCAAGGATGGATCACCACTGGTATGAATTAAGCGTTCGACCACTGGATATTCTTTTTCCGGCCAGTCACGCGTAAGAGCAGAACGAATGATATTCATACTTTTCTTTTCAATTTGCTGGGGATCCAATATAAACTCTGTCATCCTCGACTGGCCTCCTTGATGCGCTCAGACGCCAGTTGGGCAATGCCGTCATCAGCTCCCAATTCTCTGGTAAAGACAATTTCGACTTCCGGATGCTGTTCGCGTATCTCTTTCAGTTCTTCATGAATATCATAGGTGACATGAATTCCCCGGAAGAGAAACAGCGGCATAATAACAATATGAGAGGCACCTTCCTGGATTTTTTCCGCTACAGCTTCAGGAAGACTGGGATGATCGTGAGCCATATAAGCAGGCGTAACTTGTTGATCTAGTAAGGAACTTACTTTTTCAGCGACCTCTAAAAGTCCTTGATTTGCTTCTGCGCGGCGGCTTCCATGTCCTAAAAGAATGATCTCAGTTTTCATCAAAGAGTTCCTCCATTTGTTTTAGAAATTGCGGTATCGAATGAGCAACAACTATCGGAATATCCGAGCTGCTTATTGTTTTAGCGGACGGCCGCTTTAAAAGAACCAGAGGTATATCTAACCTGCGGCAAGCTTCTGCTTTTTCCAAGGTTCCTCCTACTTGGCCGCTTTCCTTAGCAACCACAACATTAATTTTTAATTGCCGGAACATGGCTTCGTCCCAGGCTTGAGAAAACGGCCCTTGGGCAGCAATGATCTGATTGGGCTTAAATCCTAGGTTTTCACAACGTGATAAAACCTGGGAAGTGGGCAAGACACGTATGAAAAGGCTTTTATTGTTTAAACAGGGTTGTGCCCTCCAATCCGGCAAGGAATTGCTCCCGGTGGTAAGCAGGATGCGTTCCCCCAGAGCGGCCGCCTTTTGGGAAGCGCCTGGAATATCCTCGGCCCAATGAATCAGACGGTGATCCTCAAGATCCAGGGGCAAACGCTCCCAGCGCAGATAGGGTATTTTTAGTTCGCTGCAAACATTTTGAGCTATTTCCTTGACCTGCAAGGCATAAGGATGGGTGGCATCGACGAGAGCTGAATAAGATCCACCTTTAAGAAGGTCTGTTAGCTGCTCGGCATTTATAGCTCCTGAACGAGCATCCAGACCTGATTCCGCGACTAAATCTGCTCCGTAAGCGGTGAGAGTCGATACTAATACCTCATGTCCCCGGCTCTTTATGGCTTCAGCCAAATTGCGTCCGTCTTCTGTCCCAGCTAAGACCAGGAACTTCATAATTTATAGCCTCGGGAAGTCACCATATAAGGTCCGACGATACGGGTTTGGGAATTTCCGACAATGACCGTCGTCAGCATATCGATGGGGTGATTAGTAAATTCGGCAAGGTTCGTGATTAAGACACTGGATTCGTCACCTCGTAAGGCTTCACGAACAAGCCCGACGGGAGTATCAGGACGGCGGTATTGCAAAAGGATTTCCCGGACTGTTTCAATATGTTGGGTACGGCCTTGACTTTTCGGATTATAAATAGCAAAAATGAAATCCCCTTCAGCGGCTAAGCGAACCCGTTTTTCAATAACTTCCCAGGGGGTAAGTAAATCACTTAAACTGATCACGGCAAAATCATGCATGAGAGGTGCCCCAAGCATGGAGGCCGCCGCTGAGGCTGCCGTAACGCCCGGGATAATTTCCAAAGGGAGGTCCATAAGTCCCGCCTGTTCCATACATTCAATGATAATCCCAGCCATTCCGTAGACTCCGGCGTCTCCGCTGCTTACCACGGCAACTCGGTGCCCTTCTCCTGCCAAACGAATGGCTTCCCGGCAGCGATCAATTTCCTGCCGCATGCCGGTGGCAACAACTTCTTGATGGGTTATAAAGGGCCGAATCAAATCTATGTAAGTTTTGTAACCTACGATGTATTCTACCTCATTTAATACGGATTGAACCCGTGCTGTCATGTGTTCAGGATCTCCGGGTCCGAGTCCCACGACAAAGAGTTTGCTATGCTGATGGCCACCGTGACTCCCTGTCCTTTGGTCTTGGGCAGAATCAGCTGCCCCTTGTGTGCTCCCAGTATACTCGCTGCTTCGCATACTCCGTCCACTCCTATCTTTTCCATTACAAAGTTTGATCGGGTTAGTTGTTCCTGGTTAATTGCTGTTTGAAGTTCAGCGGCGGAAAAGGTTTGAAAATCAACTCCGAGGGATTGAGCCGCTTTCCGCAATCCCTCCTCATCAGCTTTTAAATCAATACTATAAATGCCGGAAATAGCTTTTAAGGATGCACCGATTTTTTCCATATCTTCAGTGATACGCTCTAAGACCACAGTGCCGGAAACTCCTCTGCGGCAACCGACTCCGACACTTAAAACCGGAGGGATAAGATAAATACAATTCGCCGGGATGTCACGTTTCGGAAAAGCATCGATAATTACATTTGCTTCATCTTCAGCCTTTATGTTTCCTACATTATGATTATCTAAAGCATGATTATCTAAAGAGTCCTTCATTCCATTTCTTGATTGATCACCTTCGCCTCTGCAATTCAAATAATCTAGAGATTTTCCTCTTCCATGCCCCACAGAAAAACAATAGTGAGGATCGTCGAGAAGTGTTGGGTCAATGCTCAGAATATATGGAGTTACTACTTTGAGGACTTTCTCTTCCAGCAGCAAACGATTGACTGCCGGTAAATGGTCAACAGGCTCTACCTTCCAGCCAAACCTTCGAGCGTATTCATCGGGTGCTATGATCCCCCGGCCATCTGTAGCGGTAGTAATAACTGCCTGGGCATCAATTTGCTTGGCAATTAGTCTGGCCCAGGCATTCGCGCCTCCTAAATGCCCGGAAAGCAAAGGAATTACAAATTTCCCTGCCTCATCTAAAACCAATACGGCAGGATCTCGGTCTTTCCTGTCGATCAATGAAGCTATCTTTCGAACCACAATTCCTGAAGCCATGATAAAGATAAGTACTGAACCTTCCTGCCATAGTGCAGGAACAAGGTCCCCTAAACGCTGAAAAATTCGAATAGGGATAGAGCCTTCTCTTTCTTTGTCTTCGGATGTGATCATTTTTGGAATCGCTTTTTCATGAAGATAAAGAGTCGGGGCCATAGAACTGGGAAGATTCTCTCCAATGCGAAGAGCTGTAGTCAAACCGCGATCTGTTATGGCAAGCAGCGCTATCTTCACGATTCTTTTCCTTGTCTGAATTCGTGAGTAAAGGTTGGGTCATAAAGCTTGGACCGAGCATATCCCCCTGCAGGATCTAAGAAATCTCCCACAAGGATTTGGGCCTGTTTTCGGATACCGGCGGCTTTCACTTTATCGACGATGGTTTCCAAGGTTCCGAAAACGATCTCTTCGTCAGGCCAGCTGGCTTTGGCAACTACGGCAATGGGAGTGGTGACAGGATATCCTCCCTCAAGTAAAGCTTCAACCACAGACTTCATATCTTGAACGCTTAGAAAAATTGCCATACTGGATTGGTGTTTAGCTAAAAGAGTTAAGGCTTCTCGCTCCGGGACTGGGGTTCGACCGGCCAAACGAGTGAGAATTAACGTTTGGCTGATATCCGGCAAGGTAAATTCCCGCTTGACTGCTGCAGCAGAGGCAAAAACTGAGCTGACTCCCGGAATTACTGAATAGGAAATCCCTTGCTGGTCCAACCGATCAAATTGTTCTTTAATGGCTCCATACATGCTTGGGTCTCCGGTATGGAGACGAACGACGGTTTCACCGTTTGCAGTTCCCTCGATCATTAAAGTGATAACCTCTTCCAGGGTCAAAGAAGCACTGTCATGACAGGGAGTTCCCGGTTTAGAAAGCTTAAGTAACTCAGGGTTGACTAAAGACCCGGCGTATATGACCCGATCCGCTTTCTCAATTGCTCGTGATCCTTTGATAGTAATCAGTTCCGGATCACCAGGACCAGCACCTACAAAGATAACTTCACCCTTTGTCTTAGTTTCGCTCACCCTTTTCCCTCCCCAATAAATTCTTTTTAACCAGAAGCAGACTGAGATAGTCTACCTTATCTGTTTGAAAATCTTCAGGTTTCGGTTCCCAGCGGATTTCCTCTCCGAACTGTCCCAGGCGTGTCAGTAAGACGGCTTTGCGATCTCTTTCTTTAAGAAGATTTAATATTTCAGGAAGTCTGCGTGAGACTTTCATTAAAACTAAATTGGGAAAATCAAGATATTGTCCAACATCCTCCGTGCTCGGCAAAACTAGTAAAGGCTCATCCCCCGTCGCCAGCGGCAAATTGATTTTCGCAGCCGCAGCCGCCATAGCAGTAATGCCTGGGATGGTAGTAATTAAATCGGAAGGTAATTTTTCTTCCAAAAGATTTAGCAGGTAACTGTAAGTACTATATAAGGAGGGGTCTCCTAAGGTAATAAAGGCGATAGATTTACCCTGCTTTAGCTCCTTTAAGAGCATTTCAGCTCCATCCTGCCAGGCTTTAGCTAAAACTTGCTGATCAGCTGTCATGGGCATTTCTAATTCTAAAAGACGCACATTCGCTGGACAATGGACTTTAGCGATGTCCCAGGCAACACTTTCCCTTTCCATTTTCGATTTTGGTATGGCGACCAGATCTACTGCCTGCAAGACATCGACAGCCTGCAGAGTTAAAAGGCGAGGGTCTCCCGGTCCTACTCCGACTCCATAAAATTTTCCCCATGTTGTTGTCATCATCGTACCCCTTTTCGTGCAGATAGTATAAAGACAGGATTTAAGGCTTGGGCCATATGCAGATTTTGAACGGGCTGCCAACGGACAGCTTGCAGAGAGACAATATCAATGTCCTGATAGTTCAGTTCAGTCAGTAAGTTTACGCTCTGAGACATGGTTTCGAGAGTTACAGCTGTTATTACAACCCTTCCCCCCTCAAGGAGGGGTACCATTCGCAAAATATCTTTCATTCGCCCCTTACTTCCCCCAATAATACAGACATTAACGGCGGGAAGTTCAGCAAAAACGTCTGGAGCAGTTCCGGGGATCAAGCGAAGATTCGAAACTTCAAACTTTTGCTGATTGGCGACAATTAAAGCTTGTGCTTCAGGATTATTTTCAATGGCATAAACAACTCCCTCAGGAGCTAAACCTGCAGCTTCAATACTGATACTTCCGGTGCCCGCGCCGATGTCAACGATCGTATCGGTTTTGGAAATTTGGGCCTTGGCGAGGACTTGGACTCTAATCTCCGACTTGGTCATAGGAACTTTTCCCCGCAAAAATTCCTGGTCAGGAATCCCTATCCGACTCCTGGAGGCAACATTTGCTGCAGTCTCAAACTGATGGTCTGTTGAATGCATTGAATCCGGATGCAGAATAAGAATCGCGTTCTTCAATAAATCTTTTTCCTGGGCCAAATGACGGGCATCCATTAATTGCCATAGTTCTTCAGGATAAGCCAGAGCATTCCCTACTGAAATATTCGGATTTTGTCCCAAATCGAGATAGAATTGAGCAACGTTTTGGGGAGTATTTGCCCCGCCGGTCAATACTGCTGTCAGACGAATTAGTTTGGGGGGGAGTAATGACAGATCTCGTCCATGAACACTGACAAAGTCAGCCTCTTGCCAAGGCAGACCAGCTCTGGCAAAGGCAAACTGAAGAGAACTAATTCCGGGGTACACATCCATCTGTTCCTCGGGGAATTCTTTTTTTAACCTTGGCAGCAGGCTGAAAAACCCAGGGTCACCCGAGACGAGAACACCAATGACTTTCTTCTCCAGAAGAGCATCTTTAATCACAGTGAGGCTGGAGTCAAGGTCTCCGGACAAACAATGTTGACTGCCCGGAAAATCAGGAAACAATTCAAGGGCTCGTGACCCTCCTATTAGTACATCACAGTGATTAACAAGATCTCCAACAGCCGGTGGCAGCCATTCCGACCTGCCGGGACCAATTCCGATTACCTTTAACATTTCTTCCCCTTCTTCCGTGGTTGGATCGCTGTCTCAAAAACTCGACGGCAGATCTGTGAGAAAAATATAGAGAATAAAGAAAACTTAGCTAACGCTCCAAGACACTGTCTTCGCACGTATAAACTCTTTTTGCAGTTAGCCGAAGGTTTCTCTCTGATAGTATTAAAAAAGAGCCTGAGCGGCTCGTATGGTTTACCCTTAATAAACACACACATTACCTATCGCTCGTAGGTCAGTGAATTACTTAAGTAAGGTTTTCTGGCTTCAAATCATCATTCTCTCCATCATTTCAAGATCTAAATGGACGGGAGAGAACTCCTTGTTCACAGTGGCGGGACCGCGCCGGATTTACACCGGCTTCCCCTTTCAGATCCTCATTGACTGAGGAGCCTTAAGTATTTGATATGAAATTATCTCGAAAGTTACTAAGTAAATTAAGAGGCTGCTTTATTGTCTAAGTATTCTATAAATATATACAAAATTCCTCTTTTTGAAGAAAACTTATCTGCCCAAGCAGTTTAAAAATCAAACAACGATACGATAATCTGATTTTTATTGTAAGGCTTAACGTCTATTTAATCAATTAATTCTTAAATTATTCTTTTACTTCAGTTTAGGTTTAACAAAACATAATGATTATATTTTAACCATATATGTTATATTATACCATCAATTATTAGGAACTACACTAACTCCTCTAGAATAATATATTTTGCATAAAGTGCAAAGAAAGGAGTTCATGATTTATGCCCATAGCTAAAAAAACGAGCATAGGTTCTGTTGCCATTGCAGCCCTCGTGGGCGGAGTAGCCGGCGCGTTTGTCGGGTTAATGGTCTCGCCGAAGAGCGGAGAGGCATTACGTAAAGATATTCAGACTAGAGCCGTCAATATTGCCGATCATGTCCAAGATTGTACTGTTCAACAAGCAGAAACCATAAAAGAAAAAAGCACGAATCTTTTGGAAAAAGGAAAGAAAATCAAAGAAGATCTCAATGTTCTATGGCAGGACATAAAACCTCGAAAATTAGGTTATAAGAACGTTGTTCAGTCCTCACTTGAAGAGATCATCGAATCAGAAGTAGAGAATGAAAGCCCTTCAGAACCCCTTACCGAAACCCCATCTTCAGAAACTTCATTTCCGGAAACTCCAGCTCAAGATGATATTGAAACCTTGCTTTAGAACGTTATCCATTGACAAAGAAAGCCCTAAAATCGTTTTTAAGCGATTCTAGGGCTTACCATTAAAAGGTTCAAAAGGCCATTTCCATTGCTGACTTTCAATTATCTTCTGGGCATTCCTATCCCAACCAACCGGCTTTCCATTCAATAGAGTCATGATGGTTCCCACTCTCAGACGGTTAAAAGTAAACCCTTGGGCACGTTCGCTGGCTAATTGTGCCAGATGATGGAGCAGCCCGTCATGACCTTGATTTAAAAGCTCCAGCGCAGCACCTTCGGTAGTAGGAGATTCTGAAAGCAACGATAAGGTTTCAGACTGAATTCCCATGAGGGCAGCGTGGGCCAGCAAAATTTCCATTCGGGCATCTGCCACGCGGTTGTGAGTGTGGAAGATCCCTCCTGAAACTTTGATTAATTTTCCAATATGCCCGAGTAAAACTACCTCCTCAATACCCCGGTAAGCGGCTTCTTCCAAGAGAAAACCAACAAAATTACTCATTTGGATAACAGCTTCCGTAGGAATATTAAAATCTTCTGTGGCAACTCGAAATCCATAATGCCCCGGAGTAAGGACAATTGCTTGATGCCCATAAGCCACCGCTTGATCTAATTCCGGTAAGATCGAGGTTTTAAAGGCTTCTTCGGACATTGGACGAACAATCCCGCTCGTTCCTAAAATTGAAATTCCGCCAACAATACCCAAACGTGGATTTAGAGTATGCTTGGCAGTTTCTTCTCCCCCCGGAACTTCAACAGTTATTTCAAGTTCTTCCTGAGGAAAAACTTCTCTGACTGCTTCGCGAATCATTCGTCTTGGCACTGTGTTAATGGCTTTCTCTCCCACCGGTTGATCCAAGCCTTTTTTAGTGACCCTGCCAACTCCTTGTCCGCCATTGATATGGACATCACCTTGAATTGAGAGCTTGCGTACCAAGACACGGATCTCTAATCCGTCCGTGATATCGGCATCGTCTCCGCCATCTTTGAGAATACTCGCCGTCGCTCTGGCATTTTCAAGGTTTCCGCCATGGACAGGCATCGTTAATCGAGCTTGATTCGGCAGAGGTATTTCAATTCGCTCCGGCAAACTACCTCCTTGAAGGAGAAGACAAGCTGCTTTGGCAGCGCCGGCGGCACAACTGCCTGTTGTATATCCTTCGCGCCAGGTATGTCGATCTTTATCTCGAGCCATATTGATCTCCTATTAGCAAATTAATGGAATTAAAGACAGTTTTTATTCTGAAGCAGTATTATCCCGAAACGAAACGATGATTATCCTTAAATAGTTTGTTTTATTGTGGTTCACTTTTATGCGACACAGTCTGTTCTTTATAGATTAAATAATTTTCCATGATTAAATTATCGAGTTGGAGAAATTACATGAATTCAATCTGAAAAACTATATCTTTCAATTTATACTTAAATTTATTTAAGTATAGTTGATAAAGTATGTTAGATCAAGTTAACAATTGTTTATCCAATCGTGAGACTCCCACTTCTTGTAAGTGGTAGTGGTCCCCGGTCTCTGCTTCGGTGGGGGTAGAGTCCCGATGTTCAGCTTTAGCTGAACGAGTTCACTAAATCCACATACAATCTTCGTACTCTATCATCAGTAGTTTATCTTCAGTACTATATATTAACTATATATTCAGTATTTTATCTTGAGTACTTTCTTTCCTCAGAACTAAGATTATCCTTTCAGCTAAACATCCAATATATTAACTGTAAACAATAAACCTAAATTCATTATAAAATTCCTAGGCGAAGCTTAAAACGGACAAAAAGGGCCAATACAAATACAATAAGAATGAAAGCACTTATCCATAAATCTCTTATCGAAATGGTTTGCTGAGGTTGAACGGACAAAGCCCGCGTTAAACCATACCCCCGGTTCAGCATGGCCATCGACAGGGTATTAGCCATCATAATCGAGTTAATAAACAAAGGGACCATAACTGGGACATAGGAACGAATTGTACCAATAATCCCTTTTCCTTGGAAATTCATGCCCCTTGCCATTTGAGCCTCAAGAATAAGGCATCTTTTTTTATCTAAGGTGGGAATAAAGCGCAGTGCCGTGGTCAGTATCATAGATACTTCGGCGGGAACCTTCAGCCATTGAAAAAAGCAGGTGAATTCCTCAAGTGACGTTGTGAAGGTCAAGATTGAGGAAGCGATCAATAAACTCCATATCCGGAGTAAAAAGGTCGTCCCCATTAAAAAGCCTCCGACGGTGGCTCCCAAGTGATTCCCTGGGAAAAGATAAAAGAGAATTTTTCGGTTGTCAATGTGTTCAAAGTGCTGAGGTGAGAAAGAAAACCCAGTAACAAGGGTGATCGAAATGACAATAGGCAGTAAAGGAACGATCAGGCCTAGGATTTTACGCAGAGGGATATTTATCCACAAGGCGATAAGGCCCGTGAAAAGGATAATAGCAAGCTGGTAAATAGGATTTTGAAATAAAAAAGTCAGTATGATAATCACTAAGAAACAAAGCATTTTACTGCGAACATCTAAACGGTGAATTAAGGTATTTTCTGATAAAGAGGCAGCTAACATTTTGTCATTTCCCCTCTTTCGAAAAGTGCCGTAAATTCTTCCGGGTGGAGTAACGTCTCTTGAATTCCCATGTCACGTAAACCTAAGGAAAGCCGACAGAGCTGGGGTGGAATTATAGAGGCATCTGCTAAAACCTTTTCTTGGGCGAAGACCTCCCGGGGATGCCCATCAAGAAGAATCCTGCCCTCATTCAGAACAATAACCCGTTGGGCATATTGGGCTACAAGATCCATATCATGACTTACCATGACAATGGTCGTACCCGCTTGATGAAGTCGGTTGATCAATTCCATCATTGCCTGTACTCCCGACCAGTCTGTTCCAGTCGTCGGTTCGTCAATAATTAAAATTCGAGGATTAAGCACTAGGATTGAAGCTACAGCAATCATCTGTCTTTCTCCTTTTCCCAAGGTAAAAGGGTGAAGATGACGAAAGCCCTCTAAGCCGGTTTCTTGAAGTACTTGTTGAATTCGTTCTTTGATTTCTGAGGTAGTCAAACCGCTGTTTCTCAGGCCGTATTCAATTTCTTTTTCAACGGTGGTGGAAAAAATCTGATGGTCTGGATTCTGGAAAACATAACCAACGATTTTTCCCAAATGAGAAATATCATTGTCTTTTGTACTCATACCATGAACAAAGACTTCCCCGTTTGATGGTTTCAACAGACCATTCAAATGTTTTGCTAACGTCGTTTTGCCGGCACCGTTTTGACCAATCAGAGCAACAAAATCCCCGATGTCTATTGTTAAATTTATTCCTTGTAGAGCATTTCTTCCTGATTTATATTGATAAAATAAACCTTTGATTTCTATGGCCTTTTCCTTGAGCAGCTGACACTCCTTCTGATCTTGCATTTGCGACTGAAGCCATGAAGGGCCTACATCCTCAGACATCTGATTTTTGGTAACCTGTGTATGATTAGAAAGCAATTTTTTTAAAAGTATTTCGGCAGCCGATATATCTAATGGGATTTCTTCAAGGGATATCCATCCTCTTTCATATAATTCCCATCCGATAAGACTGACAGGCAAAGGTTTTATCCCATACCGGAGCAATAAAGGAATGTTGCGAAAAAGTTGAGCCGGTTCACCACGCCAAACCAGTTGTCCCTGATTTAAGACGATAATTTCATCCGCCCTGTTGATCACTTCTTCACCGGAGTGCACTGCCAATAGAATGGTCAAGGCATTTTTCCGGCGCAATTCATCGAGGGTTGCGAAAATCTCCAATTGACCCGCAGGATCAAGTTCTGACGTAGGCTCATCGAGCACTAATATCTCTGATTTCATCGCCAGAACCCCTGCAATCGCCAACCGCTGTTTCTCTCCGCCGGATAATTCCTCAGTCAAACGATGATTATATCCTTTAAGCCGAACCTTTTCTAAGGAGTGATCAACACGTTGTTGGATTTCTTCTAAGGGAACAGAAATGTTACGGGGACCAAAAGCCGTATCTTCTTCCACAGTACGGCCAAGAATTTGAGTTTCCGGGTCTTGGAGGACAAGCCCTAAAATTGTGGACATGAGCTGGACAGGAGTATTCCTCACGTTTCTGCCGGCCACTCGAACATCTCCGGTCAATTTTCCTTCAAAAAGCTGTGGTATTAAGCCGTTAAGGCATAAACTTAAGGTTGTTTTCCCGGCTCCGGTAGCTCCCATTAGGACAACGAACCGTCCTTTTTCAATGGTAAGGTTAATTCTCTGCAAACTTTCCTCGACAGAATTTGGATAATGATAAGAAACATTCCTTAGTTCGATGGCTTTATCATTTTCAGTATTAACTAAGGTTGAGTGGGTTGTTTGATTAGTTCCTGCCGCGTTGGTTGTTTCTATGGCCACAGTTTCTTCACTTTCCTCCTTTAATCCTAGATAAGCCGAGTCCCTTTGATTGCTTTATAGGCAATCGCCGAAATTATTACATTAAGGGCAGAACCGAGGACGAGAAAAGGAAGTAATCCGAGTACTCCACCCATTCCCATGATTGGCAGCATAGCAAAAGAAGATACAACTCCATTTAGTATTATTCCGGCAATGGCGGCAGGTATAAGGCCGAAAGTTTTATTCACCCAACGATAAGCCAAGGCCCATAAAGCCATCTGTACTGCAATATAAAGATGAACAGGGATTGTTAAAGGGAATCCAACTACAGCTGAAGTTAATAAGTGACCAAAAGCTATAACCACGGCTCCCTCAATTCCTCCAAAGGCTAGAGCACAGAAAAAACCAGGGGCTGAATCCATACCGATAGTTCCCACCGGACTTGGAATTTTAATTAGTGCACCCACATAACTCAAGGCTAAGAAAATAGCCATGACAGAAAGCCGTTTGACATTCCAGGCGGACAGCTTGACCTCTTTTGTTTCCATGTTGTTGATTTGACCCATTAATTTTTCCCCCTTAATATTTCATATGTTTTACATTAAACTTCATTTGTTTATAGAATTACATTCTAATTCTCATCTGTTAGTATTTTTATGCTTCATAATTTTGTGTTATAGTTTCAATGATTATTTCATCGATTCCTCCATCGATTCCTCATTTCACTATGTCATGCCCCATCTCCCCAGCTCTCTTATCTCCTCCGTTATATCCTTAGTTCATTAGATTAGTGCACCAATTTTATTAAGCTGTAATTGATCCCGGTTTAAAGAAAGTAAATTCTCTTTTGTTGATGAAGAAGCAGAGAAAACAAGACACGTGGATGGACCAGCGGATTTATTTAAGTCTAAAGAACAGGATTGATTAATTAACAACTTACTGTTATTATTTGAGGCTAACAGCTGGGCCTCTTTCAAAATTCCTTTTGACCCCACGGGTATAACGTCATGGATTCCAAGAACTTCTAAGAGCTTTTGCAGATCTGTAACCTGTACGATTTCTGGATCTTCCGGATTGCAAAGTTCAGAGCCGACTTTTGGCATACCAAGGCAGTAAACTTCATCTCCAATTTGTGAAGTTCCTACTCGCAGATGTTCTGTACGAACTGTGCCAATGACACTTATGCCGAGCCCAGTTTGTTGGGTCGGTATATTTTTTTCGGTGCTTACAGCCATCGAGAGGTTAAGCCCGGCAAAGTCTAACTCTTCTTTCACCCCCTTTAATAGTTCCTCACCCGTCGGAGAAGGTTCGTTAGAAATCGCCACAGTCATGATTTTCGGTACTGCGCCTACGGCTAGGACCTCCAGCAGGGCAACTCTGGTGGTCATTCTTCCAGTGACCGACCAAGATACTTTAACGACATCAAACTCTTTTAATCCGATTGCCCCGCAGGAATCACAAGATGCAATTAGATATTGCTCTGGATTTATCAAAACAGCTTCTATATCGCGACCCTGATATCCCAAACTTCTATCACTCCTTTCTCTTAGCAGAACAAAAAGTTCATAGTCAAAAGTCTGCTCCCTAGGAAACAGATTTTTGACCATGAACTTTGCCTTGATTCATGTTCTACATTATAGGCAGGTCTCCTGACTTAGAATCATCAACTTATACACCTTCCCGGTCACCCAGTGGCTTTATATAAGTCTCCTCATTTACAGTGGTGGGTCCGTCTGGGATTCTCACCCAGTTCCCTATTCTCCCTTTATTTAAAGGGCACCTCTAATGTCTGATTTTTAATTTAATTAATCGTATTTTAATCTATAAAAGCTTAGATTACAAGAGTTTTTTGAATCACCAAAATTAGAAACTGTGTAGGTCAAGGGTACAACCGACGGTTAAGCTGCGGTTAGCGAGAATAAAAGTTAGTCTTCTGAGCAATATAAAATGACAAAATACCAAAAGGAGGCTGCCATTATTATGAAATTAGCAAACAATGAAGCCCTGAATCTCAACGAATTAACACTGAGTTGTGTTAATTCAATTACAAATATGGCTTTCTTTCTTAGTCAGGTAAAAGACCCGGAATTAAGGTCCATTATTCAGGGACATTTTGATTACCACGTTAAGGATTATAACATTAAAGTTGAATATCTCAGCAGACCGGACGGTCCGACATCTACCCTCCAAGTTCCTCCCTTAAACAATACCCTGCCTAATTACACCGAATCACAAACAAACGTGCAATCGGTTACTCCAAGGACACAATTAACCGCGTTAAATGATAGAGAAATTGCTACATCCTATATGCTGACCTTAAAAAGAGCAGGTCGTGAATATGCATGGTCAGCCATGGAAGCAGGCAACCCTGGCTTAAGATCATTTTTAGAAGATGCTTTTAAAATGTCATCACATCACGCCTATGATGTTTGGCAGTGGATGGTTAAGAAAGGTTATTATCCTCTTGAAGCTGCTGATCAAACCACAATGAACATCCTTGGACAGTCTTATAATGTTGTCCAAGGTCCGGCTGCAACCTTACAATGAAAAATCATGGCACTCTCATTCGGGGAGTGCCATGATTTTTGGGTCCGGAAAGGATTAGGAAATTAATTCATTTCAGTTTCTTCTTAAATACCTTATGTGTTTACTTCACGGCACCCCCCCAGGCCCTGACATCCGGGAGGATAAAGGCAAGTCCAAGGCCCAGTACAGGAAGTAAGCTTATGATGTTCATAGTAAAGGGCAGGCCGAAACGATCAGCGATAGCTCCAAGTAATGTTACCCCGATAGAACCCATACCAACTGCAAAACCTAGCATCAGTCCTGAAGCAAGCCCAATATTACGAGGCAAAAGCCTTTGTCCAAAAACCACAGTGGTAGAAAAAGTCGAAATCAATGCGGCACCGACAATGAATGCGAGAATGGGGATCCCAATTCCATTTAGGTGCAGAAACGGGTAGACAGTGGCTAAACAAAGAACCATAGAGACCAATAGGCCCTTGCGCCCGCCGAAACGGTCGGCAAAAGGCCCGCCGACAATTGTGCCTACTGCCCCGGCAATTAAAAAGGTGCTCACCAGATAATCAGGTTTTTCAATTCCTTTAAAATTAGGAAAATAAAAAGGGATAAAATAAACCAGGCCGGATTGTATCCATGACCTTATCGTTACATACAGGATTAAAATTATGAGGCTTCCTACTTGATTTTCATGATCCATTTGATCTCCATTATTTTTTCGTACATGTAAATTCTTCGCTAGTAATTTATTGAATTTAGGTAATAGAAACACGAAGACCAAAGCGGCCAAAGCTCCCGGAATCATTACACCCTGAATTGAACCTAAACCAGAAAAGCCCAAAACAAACGCAGCTAACATAGGACCTAGACCATATCCTATATTCCCTCCCACTGAAAAGATCGCCATCGAAGACCCGGCTTTGCTGTCCTCGCTAATGAAATGAGCTATTTTAGAACCTTCAGGGTGATATCCCGCTACTCCAATACCACTCAAAAGCACCACAAGTAAAAGCAACCCGTAGGTTTTAACAGTGCCAGTGAGAGCTAAACCTAAACCAGAAAGGAGAAGCCCCAGGGGCATTAACCAGGGCATGCTGCAACGATCGCTTAAAACACCGAAAATTGGCTGGATAATCGCTGAACTAAAAGTAAAAGCCAACGCAACGATACCGATTTGAAAATAGCTAAGATGAAAGCTCTTCGCTAAGAAGGGAGACATAATAGGAAGGACCCCTTGGCTCAAATCTACAATTAAATGGCCAATGCTTAAAAACCACAAATATGGATTCACTTATATCGCCTCATTCTCTATTTCAATTTTTCACCAACGGCATGGGCTAACACAATGCTTGCAGGTGTTGTTAACACTAAAACTTTGGAAATCGGAAATGGCCGGTTATTTTAGAAGGCCAGCTTTGGAGTTGGTCCGTTTCACTCGCCGTGGGTCCTGCAATATGTAAAATATATGGTACGCCATCCTTCCTCCGTTTATCAGAGATAATTGCAACATGTTCATGTGGATTATCAAAAATAACAATGTCTCCAGGCTGCCATTGGTATAGGTTTTCAGCGTCACCGGGTTTTATATCCCTCGTAAGTTCTGTTCCGTACCTTCGAAAAAAAACAATCAAGTTTGGAACCCGGCGAAAATCTATATTTGGATCGGGATTGCCCGCAATACGAGAATATTTTGCAGGATTTTCCCGGATATCTTTATCCACTAATGCCTTTAAATTATAACCCGCATCACGCATAGCCCTCCACACAACGTCAGTACACACACCTTCACTGTCGGGAGGAAAACCTCCTTGGTAATAAGCGCTGCGATAATGAGGCTTTCTGTTCACTTCCGCTCTGGCCCCTTTAACAATGTCTTGTAAATCGGTGATGCCATCGTTATCCTTATCACTTGGGCATGAAATATTGGGGATCTTAAGTGACTGTCCTATGGGCAACTTGTCTATAGGATGGAACAAATCAATACCAACCCATGATATCAGGGCTAATCCTATTAGGCTGAACAAAACCGTATATCGTTTAACAGATCTTTTCAGGCTGATCACCTCACCAAGGACACATTTTAATATAGTTACTTTTGAACTTTCTTCCATCCACATCCAAGAGAATTATCATAACAGACGTATCTACTTAAGATAAGGTATTTCGATATGTGAATTTTAATTTCCTTCTACTGAGCATTTCTTATTCTTATTTACTCTTTTATAAAAACAAGGCCCGAATAATTGTATGAGCTTGAAGGCCAGCAACTCTTGCCGGAGTTCCGATTACTAGATGCCCTTTAGAAGATATGCGATCATTATAAAAAGCTGCTCTCTCATGAGAACAGCTAAGTAAAGCTAAAATATGAGTTCGAAATTTTCCGATTTAGCCCTTAGGTAATTACGATTGAATGATAAAGTCATCAAGAATGTCTTTTACGCTGCTGGCAAAGGAATCTGCGGCACCCCAATCAAAGTTGAAAATCATCCCTTCTGAACTTCCTGTGGCTATTGATCTTACGTCCGTTTGTCCATAAATATTATCGATTATTACGACGAGTGCCACCCTATTCTTTACACGCATATAATATTTTTCAAATATTAATGTCCCGATGTAATTTCCATTACCTAAATCATGAATTTCCTCATGTACAAGATCAGCATCCACATTTTGCTTGACTATATCCAATGCTTCGATGGGAGACATACTAACCTTGAAATTATAAGTACTCATCAATGTTCCTCCTTTGAATTTAGAAGAAGCCTTCTAATTAATTTAATATTCGCGTCTTGACTCAAGCTTAGAATTATCAACATTGGTGGTTAACCAACTTTGATAATCATACATGTGCTCACCCCATGAGCATATAATTCATTATTTTCCCCTATTATGCGACCTTCAACAGTGGCTAGCTTTCTTCCTATATGGATAGGCTTGGCCTCACAACGCAAAAGTTTACTTTCTGCATTGACTGGTTTAATAAAATTAACCTTAACTTCAACTGTCGAGCAGGTTATGTTATGCGGAAGTGTTGTGAGTACCGCAGCGGTCATGGTGGTATCCAACAAAGTGGAAAGAATTCCTCCATGTACGGTGGATTTTGGAAGGTATCATTATGGCACTTCACATCTTCGGTTTAAACATCTATTAATTCAGTTTTGATTTTATACTATGTTCTGACTTTGTTTTATTGGCGTTTGCCCTGACCTTTCCTGATGTTTAGTATACCCTCTTCCGGTATTTTACTCAACCCTCAAATCTGATCATCACTGACCTTCGGATAACATTTTAACTGATTTGAAGTTTTTAACTACTTAAAGGTTAATATTTCGTCTGAAAGATCTCTAGGATATAACCGATCAAGCTGAGGCAATCGGTTATATCCTATATTTATCTCTCCCTTCTATGGGAACCCAGAATAATGTCGCTTCTACGATGTTATATTATTGTCTACTAAATTACCGTTCATCAATAGCTTTAGGAATACTTCAACAATAACAGGATCAAATTGTTTTCCCGAACATGCTTTTAATTCTTCAATTGCCTCTTCAACACTAACGGCAGCTTTGTATGGTCTAGTATTCGTCATGACATCAAAAGAATCAACTATGCTTAATATTCTTGCCATCTTTGGTATCTGTTCGCCCTTTAAGCTATTAGGATATCCCTTCCCATCATAACGTTCATGATGAGAAAGAATATATTTGGCGATATGCGACAGTTCCGGCGTTGACTCAGCAATACGAAAACCTATTTCCGAATGTTTTTTCATGATATCCCACTCTTCAGCGGAGAGCTTGTCCGGTTTCATTAATATATGATCTGGAATCGCAATTTTGCCAATATCATGGAGCATTGCAAACAATGCTAATTCATCAAGTTCGTATTGCGAAAATCCCATTTCCTCACCAATTTTCACGCACATAATTTTCAATCTCGCTGCATGTTCTTCTGTTTCTTGATCTTTTTCAAAAAGGGTTCTTTCAAGGGATAAGAGCGTTGAACTTCTCAGGCTTGTACTTTCTAAAAGTTTATTTTGGTACATTCTTTCTTCAGCAATTTTAATAATATCTTTACTTTTGTAATTACCATTCTTTTCAGCGCTGCCAATTGCAATACTTAATTTTACAGGAAGATTCGGGGATATATTTCTACATTCGCTTTTAATCTTTTTTATAATTTCTTGACAATACGATTGATCCTTATCTTTAATGAGAATAATAAATTCATCTCCACCCCAACGAGCGATAATATCACTCACTGAGCAACTTCTCTTAAGGATCTCAGAAATTTGACACAATAACTTATCACCCTGATTATGTCCATAGGTATCATTAGTATATTTCAATCCATTTAAATCCCCCATTAGGATTTGATATTTAGATTCTATGGATCCATCGAGACTTTCAAGTACTTTCTCCATATACGCTCTATTTTTTAGGCCGGTTAACTTATCAGTATAACTTAATATATACAATTCTTGCTCAATCCGTTTTTGCGTAGTAATATCTGAAAAAGTCCCCACCACACGTTTAGGCTTTCCTGAAGAATCATATTCAACGACTTTACCACGATTTAAGATCCAAATCTGTTCGCCATTATTTTTGAATACACTGTATTCTTCATGTAAATATTCCTTGTCCCCACGAATACACTCATCTAAGGCATTATTGATCGTTGATTCATCTACTTTAACTGGGCGGAAGTATTTTTTGTAAAGGTCGTCCTGATCAAGAGTTTCATCACCAACTAACCTTAACCACTCAGAATTGATATAAAGATTCATATCCTCAATTCTCAGATCCCAGAACCCATCATTGGTCGCTTCCATTGTTAACCTGAATCGTTCTTCTCCTTCTTCAATATCTTTATAAGCCATTTTAATTTCTTCAAGCATATGATTTATTGCTGTCGCTAACTTCGAGATTTCATCCTTTCCACTAAGTTCTATTCTTGACCATACGTCTTTTCTTATGCCTACCTCGTGGACAAAACTATAGAGCTTGCGCAGACGTTTAAGTATCGTTCGATCGATTACGAGTATGCAAATTAGGATTATCGTAAATAATCCTGCTAAAAACACCCATCTAAATAAATTCAGAGTTTTTATTCCCTGATCATAAATATTCCTTTCCCTCTTCATGGTTATTGAAATATCCGGATTTCCATTAAGATCTTTAACATAGGTAGTAGCCATTATCAGGGTTTGGCTTTTTTTAATAACTAAACCATCGTCAGAGGGTGTTGCTTGGCTTGGATTAACGCTTCCAATATCTATGGTCTCATGAGTAACATCATCCAGATAATTCAAGAAGCTTTTATCTAAGTATTGCCCAATAATAAGATAGCCGTCGGCAGGAGGTTTCTCATTAGACTGAGTAATTGAGGAAATAAGAATAATCATAGGTCGGTTCGAAACCATAAGCATGCCTGCAAGGACGTCATTTCCTTGAATACCCGATAATTTTTTTTGACTTTTATTGATGTAACTAATAATACTTGAATCAATTGAAGTTTTAACACCATTCTCAAGATCATAACCTTTAGCGTAAATAACCTTTCCATCATTATTTAAAAACATCATCATATTAAGTGATAAATCAGTAAATGTTGAATTCTGTAAATTGTTATTAATATATGCTTGATTATCGTCCCTGATAAAATTGAATGTGTCATCCCATTTTGCCCAATCTAGGAGGGTGCTTTTTAAAGAATTCTGTCTTGAGTTTAACATAATAGAAATGCTTTTATAATTTTGCTTTATGATTTGATCTTCTTGACTTAATAAGTTATCGATTAAAAACATTCTAATTGCACCTAACATAACTAGAGCAACGGCCAGTGCACCTGCAGTAATGACAAAAAATGTCTTAAGTCTAATCCCCATAACCCCTTACCTCTTCTCAACACGCATCCCTTGGTATTACTTACAATCTAATCATGGCTTTGATCAAAATATGAAAACATTTGTTCCTTGACATACAATATTCGACGCAATTCGATTGTACTCCTTCAATAACGTGCTAGCAATTTCTCTCTTTTAATAAGTAATATATTTTCTACAAACATTTCATAGCGTTTTTAAGTTTATCACATCTAAGAAAAACTCCGCATAGCAAACCGCTGAACCAGAAAGGTTCAGCGGTCTTAGAGATGATTTATTAATTTTGGGATATTTCGTTTATCTGAAAATACGAACATTTGGATTTTCTACATCCGTGAGGGTGCCGCGAACTGTGGTTACAAATAATTGCCTTACTGGGTACTGGTAAAACAATATCAAAATACTCCTTGACTACATTGATCGCTTCACTTAATCCGGTTCTGACAAAGTTCTTGCAGCAACAAGGACCAGTTTCATCAGCAATTCTTGCAACAATTCTCCCAGCAGCTCTCATAGTCATTGCCGTTTCTTGGTCTTTAGGACAAGCCGCATCTAATAAGACGCTAAAACAGGCACCAATAGCCGGAACAATTCCACAGACTCCCGTCAGCCCGCAATAACCTCCAATGGCTTGTTTCTTCGTTCGATTCAAGGATTCCACAATTTGTTCATTTGTAACCCTGATCGACCCTTCATTCTTAATTGCTGCCATCAAAGCTCCTGCAGCAATCCAAGCATTTTCACAACCGAGCATAGGTATATTACGCTGTGTCATCAGAGACTCAGCTATTTCCAAAGGGTTTGTTGAGTCGGTACTCAAAACAAAGTCTTTGACAGCTGACCAAAGGCCCTTTCCGTGACATTCATCGCAGACATAGTGTCCATCGGGACAGAAGATGTTGGCTATTTCAATTTTGCCGCATTGAATGCAAGCTAGTTCCCGCCCTGAATTGGTATATTCTAATGGACCTCCGCAAATTTGGCAGTTCTCGGTTTGAGTTTCATTGTGCTGACCAACACTGGATGAACTGCCTCAGCAATCGCTGGAACCTGAGAAGGCTGTTTTGTTAATATCCATCATAATGCTCCTCTCCCGCTGCTTATATCACAATTATAGTTGATCGAGGATTTGAATACAACTTAGTATCCAGTCATTTTTAGTGAGTAACGCTATTATTATGACGTCTTCATTTTTGTAGTTAGTCTTGAACCCATAACTGATTATGTGTACCTTTTTGTATAGCTGTTACTGCCGCTGTCACAAGAATTATACCCATTACGGCGGGGGCGAAATGTCCCAGAGATACATACAACTCGCCGCCAAGAATAGGCCCGATTATTCGTGTCAAAGCCTGAACGGATTGACTGCCTCCCTGAATCCTGCCTTGTTCCTCAGAACTGACAGCACTGGAAAGTATCCCATTGACAGACGGACCAAAAATGGCATCTCCAAAACCGTATACAATTGTACCTGCAATAAAAAATGGAAAGGATGAGAATATAACAGATACTGCAATGAGACCGTAAGCTATAGTTTCAGAGAGCATTCCAAGAACTGCTATTTGCGATACTTTGAGTTTAATCAAGAGCTTGGGCATTAGAAGACTTTGAGTAATAATATCCAGGGCGCCGAGAATAGAGAACATAACTCCTATTATCCAGGGTCCCCATTTAAAGGTATCTTTGGCTAGTTGAGAAAATAGGGCTTGAAGAGAACCGGAGGGTACACCGAGCAAGAAGATCGCAATAAAAATCCATTTTAGGTTTTTTATAGATAATATACTTGCTAATTGAGTCAATGGATTCAACCTCGCAAAGGAGATTTTCTTCAGTCTGCGGTCTTGGCAAAGACTTTCAGGCATATAAAAGGCCCCATAGACAACATTTAACAATGTTATGATCGCTCCAAAGTACACGGGAGTAGAATAGCCAAAATTTGCAAGCAATCCGCCTAGACTAGGTCCGATGATGGTGCCTGCTCCAGCAGCTGCGCCAGCCCATCCGAAGTATTTTGTTCGCTGATCCGCTGGCGTGATATCGGCAAAATATGCTAAGATGGTGCTTATATTTCCGCCTGTAAGCCCGTCTATTATGCGCCCTAGAAACAATACCCAAAGAGCGCCGCCGATACCAAAAATCAGATATCCGGCAGCGGAGCCCAACAGGCATACTAAGAGTATCGGACGGCGACCGTACCGATCACTCAAAGCTCCAAGCGCGGGAGCTGCCAGAAATACGCAGATTGCATAGATGAAAGTCAGCAGTGCAACAGCCATAGCCTGATTTCCAGCATTCTTAAAAAAGGGTTGTACCAAAAATGGAACAACAGGTGTTGTAAGTCCGAAGCCTATACCATAAAGAAGTACGGAAATTAGACCGAATATTAAAGCATTTCTATTAACGATTTGTTCAATAGGTTGTGTATTAATTAATTTAAATCTGCTCATTAAGATTTCTCCTCACTAAACTATTTATGTTTCCGTGGCAACATAGATAGTTTAGTTCAGTATTGTTTCCTTGTCAATAATAATGTTTCCTGGTAAATAATAAAAGAGGAGGGTATCATGCGCTGATGTTCCAGCGTTTTGATACCCTCCCTTTTAGGATGTTTTTATACCACCCATTATTCGAAATCATTTCGATTTGCTATATCTTCTTCTTGCTTCTTTATTTCCGCATCCAAATGTCTTCGATACGTCTCTACGAAACTAAGCATCATATCAAATTGTTCCTCAGTTACCTGCTCAAATACGACTTTATCCCGCTCATGAAACTCTTTATGAAGTTCCTCGTGCACGTTATAAATTTCCTTCCCTCTCTGAGTCAAGCGAAAATAGATTTCTTTCTTATTAACCGGCTTCTGGTAGCTTTCGATAACGCCTTTGTTTATAAGTTTCTTAGCTATTTTACTTATGGCTCCCCTAGTCATATAAAAGGACTCCGCAAGTTTTGTCACGTTGGAATCCTCATTTTTTCCAATGTATTCGATGCAATGTACTTCAGAAGATTTATAACCCTTGAGACTATCTTCCATCTTCCTATTAATAAAAACAATCTTGTTGTATAAGTCCCTCAAGCCCATTGTGAGCATTTCCTCTTTGGTCATAGTCATGGCCTCGTACCTCCATCCGTTGGTGCATTAACAATATTATATTAAACTTATGTTTCCGCTTCAACAATATTAATCTTATTGACATACATAACACATTTAATAATGCACCTGCGTTTTTTCTATAGCTGATTCCAGGATAAATCTGGGTTTTGCTTTTTCATTAAAGTTTCAGCTTTCTCTAAGCTCATTTTCAGCTACAAGTATTATCCTTTTACTATAAACTCAGGGAGGAAAAATGTTGTAACAAACTTAGAAAAGAATTTGTATTGGCTTTCATTTTGAACGCAAAGCAAGATTAGGATCGACGATTCAATTGTTATTCACTTCAAAAAAGCCATATCCTATCCCTGCAAATTTAAATTAAAAAATAATTAATACGAGGTAAATAATGGATAAGAGAACGGAATATTTGGATATTGCCAAAGGTCTGTTAATCATCAGTGTCATATTAACCCATAGTCCTTGGCCTTATGCACCGTATATGTATTGGTTCCACATGCCGGCGTTTTTTATAATCAGCGGATTATTATATCGAGATGGAATTGATTTCAAAAGACAATTCTTCAAGTTCTATTTACCATATTTCAGTTTTTCCGCGGTAGATATATTATTCAACTTTTTAATGTATCCTGGTATTGCTTCCTTAGGAAACTTTTTATCGTCCTTTAAAAACTATATTTATGGTGGAAAAGCAGTATGGGGCGTATTTTGGTTTATTCCAGTATTGTTAATCAGTAAATTTCTTTTTAGCAAATTAAAAAGTAACTTTAAGACGCCCTATGTAATAGCAATCCTCTCTCTTGGATATATTGCTGTTCATATATATTCAATAAAGGTTATACCTAATTCTATTGTTGATATAACTAAGCAGTATTGGTTGCCATTGGATATCGATGTAGTTCCTTTAGCTTTAGTATATTATGCTATTGGTTTTTACTCTAAAAACATTATACGATATTTAGTAACAAAAACCGCTATGTTTATTAGTGGAATCGCTTGTCTGTTGTTAACTTTTATTAATTTTGCTTTTAGAATTGATTTCTACATGAACATGAAAGATTCTTACTATAAATCTCTTATTTGGGATTTAATAATTCCTCTATGTTTTACCATCTTTATTCTAGCTATTAGCAATAATTTAGTTAAGGGAAAACTAAGAAATTTTTTAAATTATTGTGGTGTAAACTCCTTGATTATTATGTATTTGCATAGACCTATAGGAAACTTAACACTTAAACTTTTCCCTTCAGTGGGGTGGTTAGGATATACACTATGCGGATTATTTGTATCCATAGCATTTAATTTTATCATTAGCCAATCATTCTTAACTCAGATTTTATTTAAAGGAAAACTACCCAAATACAAACTGCGCTTATCATTTATTACTCATCAAGATTCTTTGACTATTCAACAAGCTCGTTCAAAAGTTATAACGCTGCATAGAACGGCTAAAACTGAAGTTTATCGCAAAGTAAATCAAAAACTGACAGTAGTCTCAATGGTGCCCCCTTTGTCTAGAGACTTTTGGAAAAACTTAAAAATAGGGAAAAAAAGTTACTATACTATGGGGTCCTGATTATAGGGACGATTACCTAAGAGCAAAATTCACTGCCTCTTTAGCATGAAGTTCAGTTGTGTCAAACAATGGAACGGTGGAATCCTCAGGTTTAACTAATAGACCAATTTCGGTACAGCCTAAAACAATTCCTTTTGCGCCCTGCTCAATCAAGTCCTGAATAATCCGCTTATAGTTAACTCTAGAGTCTTCTAGAAGATATCCTAAGCAAAGTTCGTTAAAAATCACATCATTTATGATTTCCCTATCTGTTTCCTGGGGAATCAAAACATTGATGCCTTGAGCCTCTAAACGCGACTTATAAAAATCTTGTTCCATGGTATATCTTGTTCCCAAAAGGCCAACAACATTAATTCCGTTCGAAATAAGTTCTTGAGCCGTGACATCAGCGATGTGCAATAATGGAATATGAATGCCTGCCCGAATCTCGTCAGCAACTTTGTGCATAGTATTGGTGCAAATGATAATAAAGTCGGCACCTGAAGCCTCTAAACTATGGGCAGCATTTGTCAGAATTCGGGCAGCCTTTTCCCATTCGTTATTTCTTTGACAGATCTCAATTTCCTCAAAATCGACACTTAAAAGAACGCATTTAGCGGAATGAAGACCTCCGAGCCTTACTTTAATTTCTTCATTAAGAATACGGTAATACTCGGAGGATGATTCCCAACTCATCCCCCCAATTAAACCTATTGTTTTCATTAATAACCTCCTTCATTAATATCCCTACTAGTTGGTATCCTTTCCGATATTACATAAACTGTTTTAAAGTTTCTCCAAGATATTTAATACCTTCTCTAATCCTCTCCTCCGGCATATTGGAATAATTGACTCTGAAGGTGTTCTCTTTTCCGCCGTTAGGAAAGAACGATCCTCCTGGTACGAAGGCAACTCTTTTTTCCAGACTTTTTTCCAAGACATCCCTGGCATTAATGTTCGCAGGCAGCTCTACCCAGGCAAATAAACCCCCTTGAGGTCTCGTAAAGGTTACTCCCTCTGGAAATTCCTTTTCCATGGCTTGAACCATAATAGTTTTCCGTCGTTTATAAACCTCACGTATCTTGGCAATATGCTTATCAATATCATACAACTCAAGGTATTTGGCTATTTCCCTTTGAGCAAGGGTATTACATTGCAAATCTGTCCCTTGCTTAACTAGGACATATTTTCTAATGACCGACTTTTCACCGGCAACCCAACCAATTCTATAGCCTGGGCAAAATGTTTTGGAGAAAGTTCCATAACAAAGCACACAACCTACCTGATCAAAGGATTTAACTGATGGCAAATTTTCACCTTCAAACCTAAGTTCCCCATATGGATTGTCCTCAATAATCATAACATTGTGCTTTGTTGCTGCATTAACTAGGGATTTTCGCCTCTCAAGACTCCAAGTCCTTCCCGTTGGATTCTGAAAGTCAGGAATGACGTAAATTAATTTAACCTTTTGAGTGTTTTCCAGAATCCTATTCAGTTCTTCCGGTATCATTCCCTCATCATCTGTAGGCACCTCGACGAAATTACAGCCATAGGCTCTGAAGGCACTAATTGCAGCAAGGTAAGTTGGACTTTCACAAAGTACAATATCTCCTTCATCGAGAAAAACTTTACCTGTTAGGTCAAGAGCCTGTTGTGATCCGTGAGTTATCAGTATATTATCGGTATCGAAGCAAGTCCCTAACCGGTGATTCATTCTTTGCGCTATCCATTGCCTGAGTGGGGTATATCCTTCGGTGGCTGAATATTGCAAGGCTTTTGCGCCTTCTTCCTCAAGCACAATTCTACATACTTCTTTAATTTCTTCTACAGGAAAAAGCTCTGGTGCAGGTAAACCACCAGCAAATGAAATAAACTCCGGTCTCTCAGCAACCTTTAAAATTTCTCTGATCTCAGAGGCCTTTATAAAGTCCATTCTCTTCGCATACTTAAAATCCATGCTAACTCCTCCTTCATCTCGCCTAAAATAGACCATTAGATTAAACGATTGGATTGATCTCCAGTGAGGGATAATCATCGCTGCAATTTTGTTCATCTATTAACTCTTTCATAGCTTCACACAACCTCTGAATCCCTTCCGTAATATTTTTAAGTTCTTCAAAAGTGAAGTTTAAACGTATAAAATCGTCACCGTGTTCTGAGGTAAAGAAAGGTGTTCCAGGGACGAAGACTACCTTACGTTCTGCCGCCTTAGTCATAAGTTTAGTCGCTGAAACTCCGATGGGAAGTTTACACCAAATATAGTAGCCTCCTCTAGGCATATTCCATAGCAAATCTGCCGGTGCATTTTTGGCCAAAGCATCGTACATTGCATTTCTTTTTTCCCGATAGTCTTTGCAAAGCCTGGGGATATGCGATTTAAGTCCCCCGCTTCTAATAAACTGTTCAATTATCCACTGTGATAAACTACTAGAATGCAAATCCATAATTTGTTTTGCGGCGGCGAACTTCTTTATAACCTTTTTATGCGCCGTCATCCAACCCAACCTCAAACCAGAATAAACAGTTTTGGAAAAGGTACTTAAGTAAATAACATACCCGTCATTATCCATTGCTTTCAGCAAAGGAAGTGAATGACCTTCATAACAAAGATCCCCGTAAGCATCATCTTCAATAATCAGAACCTTGTATTTATAGGCCAGTTCAATTAGTCGTTTCCTGCGTTCCAGCTCCATTTCAATCCCTGTTGGATTATGAAATGTTGGTATTGTGTAGATCAATTTGGGTCTGTACCTCTGTAACAACTGTTCAAGTAATTCGATTCTCATGCCCTTTTCGTCCATGGGAATCCCCATGACTCTGGCACCGACAGATTTGAACACCTGAATAGCAGGAAAAAATGAAGGTTCTTCAACGACAACGATGTCTCCCGGATCAAGGATTATCCTTGCAGCTACGTCCAAACCTTGTTGTGAACCCGAAAGAAGCATGATCTCATCATAATTGCAATAGACTCCTCGTTTTTGCATCAAACCGGCAATGGCGTCACGCAATGAGGTAAAGCCTTCGGTGGGAGAATGAAGTAAAGCCTTAAAATTTCTTCTTTCTATTAATTCTTTTTCGATACCAAGAAAAGCGTTTAGAGGACCAGTATCCGGAGAGGCCATCCCTGTGGCAAAAGAAATCACATCTTTTCTGCTTGCTAAGGTTAACAAGTCCTTTAGAATGTAGGAATCAAAATCATCTGCATGATGACTAAAAATTTGGTTCCATGCCGGTTCCTGTGAAGTGAAATCACTCAAGTCTGACTCGTCCTGAAGATAGGAAAGGACAACCGTTCCATTTCCAACATGAGAGCCAACCAGTCCTTCGGCTTTTAGTTCGCGATAGGCGTTCAAAATTGTTGTTCTATTGACGCCAAGACTTTGAGCCAACTTCCTTTCTGGCGGAAGCCTGAAGCCAGGGGTTAGCTCACCAGATATAATCATCCGACGTATCTGCTCGGAAATCTGAAGATAAACAGGCGTATGATTTTCTCTATCAATGATTAGTCTCATGCCAAATCACCTCATTGGATTCATCCAATTTAAATTATTAACCCAAAAACGCCAATAATCAACAACCAATAAACTATATTTTTACTCAACCAATTGTGAATAACACGCTTTAATTAGTTTGAATTGAATAGTAAAGTAAAAAAGAAAAAACCTTGGTTCCGTAAAGGAATCCAAGGCTTGATCGAACTAGAATTTATAAATTGACTCGTTATTAAGTTGCAGCAAATATCTACCATTGCTGCAACAAACTACTCAAAAATATGTTAATCGAAAGATGAAGTTATGTCTACAGCTCGAATATATATCTTTATATGTCTTGATATTTCTTGGACAAAATTAACCGCATTTTTGCAGAGTTTTTTCGTCTCGGCTTAACTTAATGATTACATTAGTGTTCGTTTCAACAGGCTCCGGAAGCATAACGTATCCCATTATCATTTCCATGAACCTCTTGCAGACGTTTCTTTGTTCCTCTGTGCAACCAATGCCTTCCAACTCCTTGGCGCTTAACTTTACTCCAAGAGCAGCGGCATTACAATAATAATAGGGTCCGTCGATATTCATTCCTTCATTAATATATGGACACATTTTAATTCCCCCATTGATATTAGTATTTGGTTTGAGCTCAAATTACTTGCTACTAGTTTGTCGCACAATTCACAATTGTTGATTTTGTTTGTGATTGTGATTACATTCACTATGTAAACTATATCATACTGTTGTTATTAAGTCACTATTTTTTGCTAGGCATAAATATTACTAATCTCAAAATTTTATCTAGCCGAAAGAATTTGCTTTAATAACTATAGATCTTGAAACCCGATTAGGGCCAGGCAGATCAAATTAATCGCCAGACCGTACTTAAAACTATCGAACAATCTGGCGATTACTGTTTTCAAACTTACAAACGTCACAGCGTAACCATAAACTGCTTTTTATGACGCTTTGAGTTTCTTCATAAGCAATAGATTCAAACTCGCAGATAAGATCTTTCTTAATCTGTTTTTTCACCTTCTCTTAGAAGATAATTCCTTAAATTTTCATTAGTTATGGAACTTCTTCGCGGGGATAACAACTTGCAAAGTTCTTTTTCTGTTAATTTCGCAAATTCATAGTATATGTATTCGCTGTGTTTTGCGATGGCTGAGGCTGAACAAATTTTATTTTATCTATATCATTTGATGTATTGATAGTGATATTAAGAGATTGTTGTTTATCTCGCAGATTGAACATAGTTGGCTCAGCAAGACTAACCATCGTCTTTGCGGAAACCAATCCGTAAATCACATTGTTAAGAGCTGCGGAATAATGAGTTTTTGTAAAGCGAAGCTTTTTAAAAAAGCCAATCTTTTGTCCTCCCGTATAAAGAATTCCCCATGTTAACATGGAAGTGATCAGGCCTTTAGATAAGTAATGATCCTTACCCGTCTTTTTAAGCATAAATATTGTTGGTAATCCAAAAATAGCACCAACTGAAAAGTGCAGCAGTTCGCCTAAGAGAAAATTTTTTCGCTGATTTGTCCTAAAAGGACTTACAAAAAATTGTCCCGCTAAATGACCATATAGTTTCTCAGTACCCCCAACTTTGAAAATTAAGGCATTTGATATATCCATACAAAGGGTCCCAATAAAACCTCCAAGAAGCCCTGTAACAATTGAATCTTTTGTTTCAATCTCAAAAAGTGACATTTCTAAACCCCCCTTTATTCCATTTATATATAGCATTTCCTTCTGCATCTATATTATTTTGTCACAATATCCCAAAGTCACCCACCCCTAATCTTAGTAAAGGGCAAATATTATTATAAAAGATTGTAGGCCATTCTTCCTGTATCAGCGTAGCAGGAGTAATAAATACTCAGTCTCAGTTAATAGGCCATAAATATCCATTAATTCCAACAACCTTATAATGATTTACAAGTTGTCATTATGTTATCCTTTGTTATATCCTTTTAAGGACAAGTTTTTTCTGGGAGGTTAACATGATGAAAAGAATAATAACATTAACTATAACCGTCTTGATAGGTATATTAGCTATGGTTCCAGTAGCAAATGCTTCAACAAATACTGCTCGTGCCGCAAAAGTTCAACGAGTTATAGCAAAATCAGAAAGTTTCATTGGTACAAGATACGTCTTAGGTGGGACAAGTTATTACGGTATTGATTGTTCCGGCCTTACAATGGACGCATACAAGGTTGCAGGAATCGCTCTCCCGCGGACAAGTTCCGGACAGTATAACGTTGGAACTTATGTCACGACAGGTCGACTTTTACTGGGTGATTTGGTTTTCTTTAGCTTTAATGCACGCCATACGATAACTCATGTTGGCATTTATCTTGGCAACGGTAAATTTATCAACGCTACAAGTCATAAAGGAGTAACCATCAGTCGCTTTAGCCCTTATTGGTGGAAAGCTTATGTTGGGGCTAAAAGAATAATCAGGTAATAACTGAAGGGGCCGTTGCAAAACGAACTAAAATAGTTCGCAAGCAACGGCCCTTTTTCTTACTAAAAATAGAAAACTGCGGGTCCCAAAGAACTCGCAGTTAGCGTATAATTTAAGTTATGCTAAAAACCAAATTACACACTAAGAATTATAACGAATTAGGTGGACACTATCAATTAGCTTTGCCATTTAATTTTAACGTGTTAATACCAGAGGATGACTCCGTTCGACTACTAAGCCACATTTTGGAGGGATTAAATTACGAAGCGTTGTATAAGGCCTACTCTTCCACTGGAAGAAAACCGGTAGTCGAACCCAAAATCCTGTTTAAAGTATTGACCTATGCCTATATGAATAACATTTACTCCAGCCGAAAAATTGAAGTCGCCTGTAAAAGAGACATTAACTTCATGTGGTTATTGGCAGGATGCAAAGCACCTGACCACAGCACCATTGCTCGATTCCGAAAAGACTATCTGAAGGAAGCCATAGAAGACCTCTTTTTCCAAATGGTAAAGCATTTACATGAGCTTGGTGAAGTAGAGTTTAAGAACCTCTTTGTCGATGGAACAAAAATTGAAGCCAGTGCTAACCGTTATACCTTTGTCTGGAAAAAAGTCGTTAACAAAAATGAGGCAAAGATGTTCTTGAAAATTCAGTCTTGTCTTGAGGAGATCAATTTGACCTATTTAAAGGACTTCAACGTAACCAAAGAGACGTTACTTAAGGATCTTAAGACTGCTATCTCTTACCTAGAAGAAAAATGTCAGCAAGAGCAGATTGAATTTGTTCACGGTATTGGAAAACGGAAATCAAAGCTGCAGAAATTTATAGAAAGCCTGAAGGAATTCTATACCCGGCAAGAAAAGTACAATGCACATCACCAATTCTTCGAAGGAAGAAATAGCTACTCTAAGACCGATCCTGATGCAACGTTCATGCATATGAAAGATGATCATATGCGCAATGCTCAGTTAAAGCCGGCTTACAATGTCCAGATTGGCGTGGAAAGCGAATATGTAACAGGGGTTGGGATCTTCCAGGATCGTAACGACATAGCCACATTAATTCCTTTTTTAAATATGCTTGAATCAAAACTACAGGCGCATTATGAGAATGTTACCGCAGACTCTGGTTATGAGAGCGAAGAGAACTATCTTTATCTCGAAGGAAAACATCAGACCTGCTACATAAAGCCACAGACCTATGAACAATGGAAAAAGAAGAGCTTCAAAAAAGATATTAGTAAGCGAGAAAACATGGCTTACAATGCGGAAATCGATGAATACACGTGTCATAATGGAAAACAACTCAAACCCGTTGGAATCACTCATCGAACATCAGCAACCGGTTACCAGTCCGAAATAACAGTCTATGAATGTGAAGACTGCAGTGACTGTCCGTGTAAAAGTCGCTGTACAAAAGCTAAAGGCAATCGACGAATGCAAGTATCCAAAACGTTTGTGGCCAAACGCCAGATCTCGTATAGAAACATCACAACCAAAGAAGGAATACTGCTAAGAGTAAATCGGTCCATACAGGTTGAAGGAGCCTTTGGGGTCCTCAAAAATGACTATAACTTCAACCGCTTTCTAACACGAGGCAAAAACAGTGTGAAAACTGAATTTATGCTGCTGTGTTTTGGGTATAACGTGAATAAACTTCACTCTAAAATACAAAATGAACGAATTGGGAAACCCCTTCATCCACTAAAAACCGCATAAAAAGGAGAGAAAAACGGCCTAATCCTGAAGGCTTATTTTGTTATACTCAAATTTAAGAAGAAAGTAGAGATTAAGCATTTCAATCAAACCAATAAATATCTTTCAAGGGAAAAAGAAAAAGGGAGCATCGCTTGCTACTTTAGAAAAGTAGTTTTGCGACACCTCCAGGTTTTAACCTCTTCCTGTGAAGGTGTATTGAAAATCCCTATTACTGATGTATTTCTGCTGGTACTTACAGTTCGTACCAAGAAAGTATTTTGAAAATGGTAACAGACTTAATAACTGAACCAACTTCACAGTTAATGCAATCGTTAATATATAGATGAGTAAGCTTGATGCCAAGAAATCTTTTATGGGATACACCTTGTTTAATTCCATCGCTACTGCTTGAAGCACAATAACATGTGCTAAATAGGCCGAATAGGAGTACGGAGAAGTTTCTTTGAATAAACGATATAGTTTTGGTTTTTGGTTTGCAATGTAACAGGCAGAACAATATGACATTAGGATAGAAAAAAGCATGTATGAAACTTTTAGAAAACAGTATAGATATCCAGGCATAATATACTTATGTCCGGGAAGATGAGGTGATATTTGAGCGAAATACATATAGAGCATCAACAGTATATATGAAAATAATATTTGTTTTCGATAACGTTGGAGCCACGATAAAAAGCGGGAATATCCGAATATAATATAAGCCCCTACAACGAAGTAAATTGAGTACAACAAGGGTGTTCGGTCAATAAATTTTTGCTCGTTATTTGTAGGGGTTGTAAAAATGATCTTACCAATTAATAAAGTAATTCCATTATTCCTCAGAAGTATTATGTATAACACAAAAGAAATTAATAGGATACCCACTTTATATAATTTAGGCAGTTTTATAATCCGTTTGGACAGCCATAATAACAGCGGAAAGAACAAGTAAATTGTTAAAATCATTGACATGTACCATAGATGGTACCGTCCGGTACCGGCGGCCAATTGCCCTAGGAAATGATCAAAAGAAGACTGTCCGTACTGTTTGGCATCGATTATATTAATAATAGACCAAATTACATAGGGCAGAAAAATATAAAGGATCCGTTTTTTATAAAATGTTAGTTTATTCATTGGTTCAGTATGACTATAGAATAGACTGATCGCAGTAATCATCACAAACATGGGTACAGCGGGTTGAGCAATAACATAGAGCAAACTTAGAATCAGTGATTCCGAAAAACTTGCCCCTTCCCGCCAGGCATATGCCCCAAAAATGTGCTGGGCAACAACAAATGCAAAGCCAATCATTCTTAGGACGTCTAATTCTTTAATATGTTCTTTGTTCATATCTAACCACTTTTCTTTAAAACCTGAGGGCGACTGGTTTTTAATTTTACTTGGTTTGATTTCTTACTTGAGGATATAATCATAAATTATAAATTCAGTGAAAAACAAACCAAAATCTATTTTAACATATAATTTGTTAACGATGTCTAAACTGATTCACTTTTTATATTGGCAAAAAAAACCGCCGTTAAGGATTTCAAACCTTTCGTCGGTTTACTTTTTTCGATTTAGCACCTTTTGGATTTTAAGCAAACAACTCTATGGCTTTTCTAGCGATTCTTTCACCAAATATGTTTGCCCGTTCTTGTTGACCATCAAGTAGACCAACATACCTTTTACCAACATCTCAGCAATCATTGAGAGTTCCGCCACTTCTGCTCCGCCATCTACATGCTTTGCAGTAGCAAAAACAGCACCGGGTTTTCCTCCGATATTTTTAGCCGTATCTAACCATTGCTTTAGTTGTCCTGCAAAGGTTACCGCAAAACGTTTTAGCACCATTTTCAGGATGTGGAAATATAAAGCAATGTTATAACAAGGCTCATCTTCTCGTAAATACATAAAACAAGCCCCAATATCTCAGTCGATGAAATATCGGGGCCTGTAGTATTCAATAATCTTTTGTAATGATCTAAGTGGAAACACTTCGCCATCAGCTAATTACCGCCAAAGTAGACCAATATTCCTTAGATTGAGTAATGTCTCCATTTATTGCTTTGGTTACATCGACCCCAACCGTTTTATTATCTATTTTAGTCTTCTTCATCATAATGCACGACCTTTCTTAGAGATTATTTTAGTGAATCATTATTATTTTGCAGCGTGGTTAACTAATGTTTCATTTGATTCTTTGACATTAATATACACAGGGCAGCCCATAATATACATTAACAATTGTTTTTTCATTTTTAACACCTCCATCTTTTACTATTGTGTGAAAAATTTTAAACTCCATTTGATCGATGGCTACTATTTTGTTTCTGTAATTATAATAAATCATATTCTACTATAAGTAAAATATATAATTGTAATTCTATGCATGAGAAATATAGATACGGAAAGGGAGGCTGTTATGATTCAGCCTCCCTTTTGTTAAATAGGGCCTTATGAAAACCAGTTTTAGTTCTTTCTAAAGCAGCAGAACTCTTTGCTAGGATCAAAAATCATACGAGAACACCTGAAGTTCTTTATGCTTTGGGAATTATTTACGACTCAAGATTTCAATCAAGCCTTGACCGCCATCTACTATCACCCTGTCTCCTGTTTTCAACCTACTGGTTGCGGTTCCGCAGCCCACGACTGCCGGAATGCCAAGCTCTCGTGCAACAATGGCAGCATGTGACAAAGGAGCTCCTATATCGGTTATGATTGCAGCGGCTTTAGGAAAAAGAGGAGTCCAACCTACATTGGTTGTTGAAGTAACAAGAATTTCTCCTGGCAGAAATGACTCTGTTTCTGCAAAGCTCTCTAGTAGACGAACATTTCCTTCAATCTTCCCCGCGGCTCCAGGAAAACCTTTTATGACCTGTGGGTTTTCATCGCAGGGCAAACGTTTCGTTCGAGGACCAAAATAATCGATCCGACGATCCTCTTCTCTTGCCCACATAAAGGGGTCAAATCGCCCTCTGATAAATTGAGGCATAACAGGGAGAGTCTTGTAAAGGTCGTAATTTTGCTGGCGAACAACTAAATGTCTAAGCATTGAATCATCGCCTCTGAGTAAATCCGGCACTTCAAAACAGTATAGGAAGAAGACATTATCAATTTGCGTAAGTTCTCCAAGTTTGAGCATGAAACAACGTATCACACGGAACGTTTTAACAAACTCGGAACGCAACGATTCTCTATCCTGTGCTGTTAGTCTTATTTTAGAAAGATTCTTTTCCAACCATTTTCGTTTTGCCGGATAACGCAAATCAAACCGTTCTTTTGCCTGTCTAAACTGCTCTTGTTGCTTTTGTAAGAGTTCTTCGACATCAACGCCGGATTTTTTATATTCAGTAATCTGCTTATCAAGGTATTCTTTATCTTCTATCGGATATGGAATTGACATTTCAAATTCATGCGGGCTGCGGTGACCATACTGAGCCATATAATCTTCACGGCTCAGCTCTCCCTTAGTAATTTCCATGATCCCCATTAAAGGCCCCAGGCTTTCTAAACCATGATCTCCTCGAACATTTGAAAGCAAACGATTAGCCTCTTCCTCGCCTACCATTTTAATGAGTCGTTTACGGAGGGTTACTAGTGTCGTACTGCTTGCTCCTCCGAGCCACGCATTCCAAAGTTTAGACACGTAGGGCCTTATTTCGTTTAACCAAAGATCGAGCAATTGCTGACGCGAATTGAAATCATCGATCTGTTTGAGGACCTCATTACACCATCGCTGGGTGAAATCGAGATAATATTGTTTGTTTTTTTGCGCCTCTTTTATCCGTTTGACGTTCTTCTTACCTCTTTGTATCAATTCCTTAATTAAGGCGACTTTCTCAAAAGGATAGAGAGGTACCTCGATATCGTTGGGGATGTTGCCGAAAACATCTCCTATTAATTGTTTACCCCAATTCAGACTAAGACCAAATTGCGGCATAATCGACAACAGCATACTGACATTTGTATAAACCCTGCCGCAAATATTACCAGACCATAAATAATATCCGGTGATTCTTTGGCATTCTATATCAAGCTCCCGAATCAAACTCCAGGTAAAAGGAGTCATGACATCGGGTATTGCTTCTCCGACGTTATTGTTAGTCCACAAGAAATCCCCATCAAGACTTTCGTTAATTTCGTAGCTGTCGTAATTGATGGTGCGCAAGCTGGTAACAGGCCGAGATTGAAGGATATACAATTTGTCCTTTGCCAAGGCCCACTCAATATCCTGCGGTCCGTTATAATCATTTTCCAAGTTGTTGGCATATCTAAAAAGCTCTTCCGCATATTGTTTAAATTCCTTTGGACCATCATACTTGCCTTTTGGCCTCATTAATCTAAAGGGATTGGCATTAGCCTCGCCGGAAACGAGCTGCTCACCCAAACCATGGACATAGTTTCCCGCCATACTGGTATGACTCCCAGTAATGGGGTCCGCCGTAAACAAGACACCTGAAAGTTCCGACGGCACCATTAATTGAACGACTACGGCTATTTTATGCCTTTCCTCGAACCCATGAACTGAACTATATACTTTGACACGCTCAGACTCTGTAGACTTAAATACCGTATGAATTGCGTCACGAACCTTATCTGCTTCAACATTGAGAACAGTTTCGAATTCCCCTGCAAAAGAAGCTAAAGCCGAATCCTCGCTCAATCCGGAAGACCTTACGGCAAAAAAAGCCGATCCTCCGGAATTCTTAATAATGTCCTTGAGGTAAGCCTCTATCTCCTGCCAAGCGCTGTTATCCAGACCTTGTTCGTTAAAGGCTGAGGGCAAAATTACAAAACCTTCCGGTACCGGATAAACACCTTGAAACATTCGTGCAAGCATAGCGCCTTTTCCACCGGCAGCAGAATAAAATTCAGGAGTTAATTCATTAAAATGCTTCACGAAATTTCCCATAAAATCACTTCCTTAAGTGTTTATTTGTAAAAGGCAATTTCCAAATACTTTAGATAAACATCCAATTCCTTTGATATTTCTTCATAATCCAAATCAGTGAGATGTTGGGATTTAATCTTTGCAAGTATTTGGTTGGAGTAACCCTCTATTGTCCAAATTACAATGTTTTTTGTCTTGTCGATTTCAAAAGTGTCTTTGAATTTATCGACATCAATATCCCGAAAAAGTTTAGCGTAATTATCGTTTAATATTTGCTTGTTTTTTTGCTCTAAATCATCTTTAATTTCCTGCGCTTCTTCAAGAACAGCAGTATAAAGAAAATTATATATTTCCGGGTATTTTTTTATTAGGCCGATTTTTAATAAAGCCATCTGACGGATTCTCTTAAAAATATCTTTCTCTAGCAAATTAATTCTTGCAAAGAACTCCATGGTAAATGTCTCTAGGGAGTAATTATATAAATATAAAAATAAGCTTTTTTTATTTGTAAAATAGTGAAATAATAAACCTTTCGATATACCGGCTTCTTTAACAATTTCGTTGGTTGAAGCATTTTTATAACCTTTTAAAGCAAATTCTTTCATTGCAGCATTTATAATACGATCTTGCTTAAGTTTATCTAACTCTAAAAATTTTAACATTCATTCTTTCCTTCTTTTTAGTAATAATACATTGACCACATAGGTCAATCTAAGTATAACGCAATTGACCAGTGTGGTCAATTGCGCAAACGAAAAATTTTTATAGATCAATTTATTATTCCTAGAGATCTTATAGTTTTGAATTATTCATTCAAACTCTAATTATATTAGTCTAGTCCTTAATTTTGAATTTAGTTTGGAATTGAAGTTTAGTTATTAAGTTAATATGGCTGAATACTTAGATAATTTTTCTAAAAATTTGTCATGGGTTTTACTCACAAATATTAATGATGTTACTGATCCTAATAGGGACATAATCATATCCCATTGGGTATCCCAGACATCACTTGAGTACCTAAAAAGGCATCAGCAGCACTGCAGGTAGCCTCTGCAGGTGTGGTTTTTTAAACCCTATACTTATTTCGAATCAGAGCCAATTCTTTACGACGTTTAATAAATTCTTGTACTTGATCTTTTAACCAAACTTGAAAATGTTCTTTTAAATGATCTTTGCTAAAGCGAGCTGCAGATGGTCCAAATTCCCAAGTCAAGGAATTGCCATCATCGGCAGGTAAGATCTTTGCTTCTTGGCCGCAGATAGGACACAACGCATGATTGGGTGTAGGAAACTTCCATAAATCAGACCAGCAAGTAGGACATTGTCCTGATTCTGGTTGATGAGGTATGCCAAATAAAGATTGACCGATAAGCTTGATTCTCTCCCTCCCCTCCGGATCAACCAATGTTTCACCGGGCAAGGCACCGATAAACATATGAGCATCTTTTACCTCCAGCCCCATAAAACGAGCATTGGCAATCATGGCAGAAAGGGTATATCCTTCCCAGCACCTGATGCCTGCGGTACCGATAATTACACAGGGTTTTCCCCAAATTTGATCAATCTGTTGTGCAAGAGCAATAATACGGTCACCGAAGATTTTTGTAATTCCAGCCGGGCCCAAAGCATAGCACGGCGAGGAGAGTATAACTCCGTCAGCTTCTTTAATCCGGTCGAATAAAGAATACAAATCATCATCCAGAGGACAGCGCTTATCCTTTCCTAAGCAGGCATAACATGCTTTACAGGGCATAAGCTTGAGATCTGTCAACTTAACAAGTTCTAACTCCGCTTCCTCCCCAACTGAAGCAGCAGCTTCTTTAATAAGAATTTCTCCATTCGCTAGTTTGCGCTGAGAAGCTACAATTCCTAATATTTTTTTCAAAGTGATCTCTTCCTTTATCTTAAATGTTTTATGATCTTAAGTTGAATCTTTACTAAATTATACCACTTATTTAAGCTGATTTCGGTATTACAAATAAATGGATTCATGAAAACAATGATTCTGGAGAATCTATTAAAGAATCAAAATTAAGGAGGAATTCACATGCCAGTTAAGAAAATGCCTCAACCTAATGGTGGGATTAAATGTGTTGTTAACACCTGTCATTATTATGGTTCAGGAGATCATTGCCATGCTGAGAAAATTGAAGTCCAATCCCCCAATGCAACGACACCAGATATGACGGACTGCGCTACTTTTCGTGCAGAGTAATCCCATTTAACTACTCCTTATAATTTCCTAAAGATAAGGGGCCGTTGCAAAACGAACTAAAATAGTTCGCAAGCAACGGCCCTTTTTCTTACTAAAAATAGAAAACTGCGGGTCCCAAAGAACTCGCAGTTAGCGTATAATTTAAGTTATGCTAAAAACCAAATTACACACTAAGAATTATAACGAATTAGGTGGACACTATCAATTAGCTTTGCCATTTAATTTTAACGTGTTAATACCAGAGGATGACTCCGTTCGACTACTAAGCCACATTTTGGAGGGATTAAATTACGAAGCGTTGTATAAGGCCTACTCTTCCACTGGAAGAAAACCGGTAGTCGAACCCAAAATCCTGTTTAAAGTATTGACCTATGCCTATATGAATAACATTTACTCCAGCCGAAAAATTGAAGTCGCCTGTAAAAGAGACATTAACTTCATGTGGTTATTGGCAGGATGCAAAGCACCTGACCACAGCACCATTGCTCGATTCCGAAAAGACTATCTGAAGGAAGCCATAGAAGACCTCTTTTTCCAAATGGTAAAGCATTTACATGAGCTTGGTGAAGTAGAGTTTAAGAACCTCTTTGTCGATGGAACAAAAATTGAAGCCAGTGCTAACCGTTATACCTTTGTCTGGAAAAAAGTCGTTAACAAAAATGAGGCAAAGATGTTCTTGAAAATTCAGTCTTGTCTTGAGGAGATCAATTTGACCTATTTAAAGGACTTCAACGTAACCAAAGAGACGTTACTTAAGGATCTTAAGACTGCTATCTCTTACCTAGAAGAAAAATGTCAGCAAGAGCAGATTGAATTTGTTCACGGTATTGGAAAACGGAAATCAAAGCTGCAGAAATTTATAGAAAGCCTGAAGGAATTCTATACCCGGCAAGAAAAGTACAATGCACATCACCAATTCTTCGAAGGAAGAAATAGCTACTCTAAGACCGATCCTGATGCAACGTTCATGCATATGAAAGATGATCATATGCGCAATGCTCAGTTAAAGCCGGCTTACAATGTCCAGATTGGCGTGGAAAGCGAATATGTAACAGGGGTTGGGATCTTCCAGGATCGTAACGACATAGCCACATTAATTCCTTTTTTAAACATGCTTGAATCAAAACTACAGGCGCATTATGAGAATGTTACCGCAGACTCTGGTTATGAGAGCGAAGAGAACTATCTTTATCTCGAAGGAAAACATCAGACCTGCTACATAAAGCCACAGACCTATGAACAATGGAAAAAGAAGAGCTTCAAAAAAGATATTAGTAAGCGAGAAAACATGGCTTACAATGCGGAAATCGATGAATACACGTGTCATAATGGAAAACAACTCAAACCCGTTGGAATCACTCATCGAACATCAGCAACCGGTTACCAGTCCGAAATAACAGTCTATGAATGTGAAGACTGCAGTGACTGTCCGTGTAAAAGTCGCTGTACAAAAGCTAAAGGCAATCGACGAATGCAAGTATCCAAAACGTTTGTGGCCAAACGCCAGATCTCGTATAGAAACATCACAACCAAAGAAGGAATACTGCTAAGAGTAAATCGGTCCATACAGGTTGAAGGAGCCTTTGGGGTCCTCAAAAATGACTATAACTTCGACCGCTTTCTAACACGAGGCAAAAACAGTGTGAAAACTGAATTTATGCTGCTGTGTTTTGGGTATAACGTGAATAAACTTCACTCTAAAATACAAAATGAACGAATTGGGAAACCCCTTCATCCACTAAAAACCGCATAAAAAGGAGAGAAAAACGGCCTAATCCTGAAGGCTTATTTTGTTATACTCAAATTTAAGAAGAAAGTAGAGATTAAGCATTTCAATCAAACCAATAAATATCTTTCAAGGGAAAAAGAAAAAGGGAGCATCGCTTGCTACTTTAGAAAAGTAGTTTTGCGACACCTCCTTTTTATTTTAGATAAAACAGAACAGTTCCCTAAAGGATTATGGCACATTTATGTATCTTCCTGCGTATTAAGAAAGAGATCATTTTTTTATCCCATTATATCTGTTAAAGGAGGCAAAAAAATGGCGAGACGTTTGTATAGATCAAGCCAAGATCGGCAGCTCGGAGGCGTATGCGGCGGAATCGCAGAGTACTTAGATTTAGATCCCAGTCTGGTTAGAATAGGCGCATTACTTCTTCTCATAGTAGGTGGTACAGGTTTTTTGGCCTATCTTGTTGCCTGGCTCATTATACCAAGCGAAAAAAAATCTGATTTTTAACGAACCATCATGAACTTTGGAAAGGCAACACTATTGGATTAAATATATCAAATTTCATTACAAAAATAGCCACAACTTTTAAAGTCATGGCTATTTTTATACTCATTAACACTAACGCGATGGTTTGATTTATTCTCTGCTGCCGTGCTGCAGTAAAAACATCTTGTAATATAACCCTTCTAAAGCCAAAAGTTCAGAATGAGTTCCCCTTTCCACGATTTTACCATTGTGAAGGACTAAAATCAGGTCGGCATCCTGAATTGTGGAAAGACGATGGGCAATGGCGATGGTTGTTCGTCCCTGCCGCATCCTTTTTAAAGCATTTTGGATGGCTTCCTCTGTTTCCGTATCCACATTAGCTGTGGCTTCATCCAAAACTAGAATCTTAGGATTTCCGGCGATGGTGCGGGCAAAACAGATAAGTTGACGCTGACCGCTGGATAAAGTTGCTCCCCGTTCTCCCATGGGCTCCTGAAATCCTTGGGGCAGCCTACGTATAAAATCCTCTGCCTGAACAAAAGAAACAGCCTCTCGAACTTCTTTTTCCTTAATCTCAGTTCGGGCGAGGGAAATATTACTGGAGATAGTTCCCACAAATAAGAAGGGATCTTGGGCTACAAGTCCTACTTTTGACCGCAGCTCTTGATCAGAGTACTCGGATACGGATATCCCATCAATGAGAATTTCCCCTTGGGTGATCGGATAGAACCGCAGGAGAAGATTAGCAATGGTACTTTTGCCGCTGCCGGTGTGCCCGACTAAGGCGACAGTTTGCCCCGGATAAGCAGTAAATGAGATCGACTTCAAGACCTCTGACCCCTTAATGTCACTGTCATATGAGAAACTGACATCTTTAAATTCAATCTTACCCTTAGCAATGACAGGAGAACTGCCGGAATCAACTTTCCGGCTTGTACGCTGATCATCCAATAGTTCGAAAACCCGTTCCGCAGCAACTAACGATTGTTGAAATTGAGATAAGCGCTGCATCATCATGTTCACCGGTTCAAAGAATCGATCAATATAGTTAATAAAAGCGTAAAGAACCCCAATTTGAACTGATCCCGTTATTGATTGGAGCCCGAAATAATTTAAGATAATGATTAAAGCAAAGGTATAGATCAGGTCAACAGCCGGACGCACAAAAAGGCTTTCTAAGCGAATATTAGCCATGGCTGCGTGATAGTAATCATCGTTAATGTTCTGCAATTCCTGGCGAAAGCGTTTCTCTTGGCGCATGGCCTGGATTATATTCATCCCTTGGATAGATTCGTTCAGTTTGGCATTAAGATGGCTAAGTTCTTTGCGTAATTTACGGTACACCTTGGTACTTACTTTACGATAGCCAACCATGAGGATAAAAATAATGGGAAGTAAAATCAGACAAAATGAAGCTAAGCGCACATCCAAATAAAACATGGCCACAAAAACGCCAAGCATGAACACCACATTCTGCACGAAAGCAGCCAAAACTCCCACAAACAACTCTTTAATGGCTTCCGTATCATTGGTGATACGAGATATTAAGGCACCGGCAGGGGTTTTATCAAAGACTTTAAATTCCAGGTTCTGTACATGGTTGAAAACATCAATTCGCAGTTGTTGAACTATTTTTAAAGCTATTTGGTTAAAACTGACTAATTGACGATAGTGAAATAGTGCCGACAGTATGTTCAAGCCTACATAGCTGATTGCCAGAATTAATAGTGCCCCACGATCAAAGGAACGCGGTACCAAATGCTGATCAAGAAAAATCTTCACAAGAACCGGCCCGATAACATCAGAAAAGGTAGCTAGGATGAGAATTATGGATGATAAGGTCAAAGACTTTTTATGGGGAGCAAGATAACCCATCAGGCGTCGAATCACCATTTTAAAGCTCCCCCCCTTCTTCAATCAACGATTCAAGTTGTTGACTTCGATAAGTGGAGGCATACCAACCGTTAAGGGCCATCAATTCCGAATGGGAACCCTCTTCGCTGATTTGACCGTCTTTAAGAACGATAATCAGATCCGCCTCTTCGACAGCACTTAGACGATGTGACGATATAAACGTGGTTTTTTGAACTCTCATTTTGCGCAGACTTTGCAAAATGGATTTTTCCGTTTTGGCATCGACTGCGGATAACGAATCATCTAAGATGAGAATTTCCGGTTCCAATAAAAGTGCCCTGGCAATTGATATTCTTTGTTTTTGTCCACCGGAAAGTGTCACCCCTCTGTCCCCAACCAAGGTGTCATACCCTTCAGGAAAACTGAGAACATCATTATGGATATCGGCAATTGCCGCCGCATCATGAATTTCCTCTAAAGATGCCGCAGGTTTACCTAAAGCAATATTTTCAGCAATAGACGTTGAGAATAGGAAATGATCTTGGGGTACATAGCCAATTTTACCGCGTAATGATTCGAGAGTTACATCATAGACAGAAATTCCTCCGATTTGAAGAGCACCACCGCTAAGATCAAATTCACGCAAAAGAAGACGTAAAAACGTAGTCTTCCCGCTTCCTGTTTTACCGACAATCCCCAGAGTTTGCCCCTGCCGTACCCGGACTGATATGTTTCGCAGCACCGAAGTACTAACTCCGGGATAACTAAAGGATGCCTTTTCAAAAATGACATCACCATTGTTGAATCGAGAGAGAGCGTTCTCCTTTTCCATGATTTTCTGATCGATCTTCAATAACGTATCAACCCGGTCATATGACGCTCTGCCCCGTTCGAGAATATTAAACAGCCAGCCGAAAGCCAGCATAGGCCAGATAAATTGACCTAAATAAATCGTGAACTGAGTAAGCTGTCCAAAGGTCAATCTGTCGTTAATTACATCGATTGAGCCAAAAATAAGAGCGAGAAAAAAAGAAATCCCGATAATTAGTTGGATTGTAGGATCAAAGAGGGCATCAACTTTGGCAACCTCAAGATTCTTCTCTACGACATCTTCGGACAACTTGCGAAAAGCTTCCAATTCAGCCTTTTCTTCTCCGAAGGCTTTTACCACTCTCACTCCGTTAATATTCTCCAGAACTTTATCATTAAGGTCGGAAAAAGCTGCCTGGGCCCGGTGAAATCGTTTATGAAGCATCGTCCCGTAGCGGCTGGTAGCCCAAGCCATTATGGGCATAGGCAGCAGCGTTATTAAGGTGAGTTTCCAACTGATAAAGACAGCCATCGAGATAATCACTAATCCGCCGGTTGTCAGGGAGTCCACAAAGGTCAATACCCCCATACCCGCTGTCATTTCAATGGCTTGAATGTCATTAGTTGCATGAGCCATTAAATCCCCGGTACGATACTTTTGATAAAATTGCGGGGACATAAGGGTGAAGTGATCAAAAAGCCGTTTTCTAAGTACTTTGCTCAACCGGCTAGCAGCACCAAAAATCATAAGTCGCCAGGTGAAACGTAAAGCATAGACGGCCACACCGTTCCCTATTAGCAACAATGTCCATTGAAGCAGCGATCTCGGCGTTAGAACTCCGCGGGTAACTTCATCGACAATAACCCGAACAACATAGGGTGGGAATAAATTAAGAAAGGCGACAAGAACCAGTACAATAATCCCTGTTATGTAGCTTTTTTTCTCTAACTTAAAAAACCACATCAGGTCTTTAAAAAGAAGCATACTATCTCCTCTCGTATTACAATTTGTTTCGGAGAATTTATTAAAGGGATTTAAACCCAATACGTACACACTCATCCGCTTGACCTATGTCACAATATGAGTGAACCTACGCGCAGTACGATATCTAAAAATGCTAACGAATGCTCTAAAATTATACCATAACGATGATTGTATGTTCCTCAAATATTTTATTAAACGTAAAATTTAAGGTATTAACTATAATAGAGATGGTCCATTGTCCAATGAGTAATTATACGTTTCTATAAAAAAAACTGCATATAAGTGGATTATTAAGCCGCTTTTATGCAGGGTTTTCTTTATTGAGGGCGCTTAGGCATTTTGCAACAGCCCATCTTTAACTTCCTATTCATATTATTTTTGTTTTGCGTTTGGATATAACCTTAGAATTAATTTAGTTATGCGTTTTCTTGCAGGGCCCGAAGTATATTTTCTAAGGTGACTGCTTGATGCGAAGTGTGCCAAACAACTTTCTTATTTCTAATTAGAAGTATTTGAGGAGATTCATGCTTGATTCCTAAGTCCCTTTCCGCTTGATTGGAAACCGACCGTGATTCAATTACTTTAATGACAGCTACTTGAACTTGCTCCGGGGCTTGCCGGGCGAATTTTTGGATCTCTTGCCAAGCACGAGCACTTATCGGACATTGAGTGCTGTGCTTAAACAGGAGAACTTCTTGCTGATAAGATTCATTTAAAACGGCTTCAAATTCTTGAAGCGATGACAATTCTCTTATTTCAGTCATAGTCTCAGCTCCTTAATTAGGGTTCTTATTGACATGCTGCCAGCGGCATAAAACCATCTCAAGCAAATCGACGATGATGAATAGTCCGACTCCCAAGACAGCCATCATAATGATTCCTGCAAACATTTCATCCGGTGCCGCCCGGCTCCATGCGTCCATGATGAAATAACCCAGACCTTTTGTGGTTGCAAAGGATTCGGCAAAGAATAAAACGGCAATAGCTGTTCCCATACTGAGACGCAGGGAAGTCAGTACATCAGGCAAACTTGCAGGCAGCAAAACATAGCGATAGATCTGTCCTCGGCTGCCTCCTAGAGAACGCAGTGAGGAAATTGTTTCAGACGGGATTTTGCGGACCGAATCCCGGGTAGTAACCAGAATCTGAAAAAAGACGATCAAGGTAATCAGAAATATCTTAGATTGATCACCCAAGCCAAGAAATAAAAGAATTAAAGGCAGAAAGACTATTTTTGGGATTGGATAAAGAAGATAAATCAACGGAGCTAAAAAACGGTCTATTTTGCTTTCAAATCCCATGATGAGTCCTAAGGGAAGCCCTAGAAACAAAGAAATTAAAGTTGAAGCCAAAACTCGATAGGTACTAATCCAAAGGTGAGTTCCAAGATTCCCCTGCAATAAGCGTTGTGTTGCTCTGAAAGCTGCTTCGGGTGTCGGCAAGAGAGGTGACTTTAGAATCCAGGCACCATACTGCCAAAGAGCCAGCAGAAATATCCCGGCTCCTAAGTAACCCAGGAGCTGATTTTGAAAGGTTCTCCGGCCCTGCTTCATTCTGCCGCTCCCCCTTCTAAAAGAGAACGAATGTAGGTTGCCTTTTCAAAAAACTCAGGGGTTTGCCTGTAACTCTTTTGTCCCACAAGAGGATTTAGAATTTCTCCTACAATTTCGGTGGGGCGTCCATTTTTGAGAACTAAAATACGGCTTCCCAGAAAAACAGCCTCCTCGATACTGTGTGTCACTAGAACCGTTGTCAGTTTTTCCTCTTGCCAAATTCCCAACAATAGTTCCTGCAAACGCTCACGTGTAAGAGCGTCGAGAGCCGACAAAGGTTCATCCATCAAAAGCAAATCTGGCTTGAGAGTTAAGGCCCTTGCCAAAGCCACCCGCTGTTTTTGACCACCGCTTAATTGACTGGGAAAATGATGACGGACTTCGGACAGGCCCATTTTGTGAATTATTTCAGAGACAATGTTTTGATAGATTCTTTTAGGTTGATGCCGCACCTTCAAGCCTAGCCGAACGTTTTGCTCAACATTAAGCCAAGGAAAGAGTCCATATTCTTGAAGGATGATGGCTGTCTTTTGGCGGGTTTTCTTTAAAGGCTCTCCCCAGATTTTAATTTCTCCCCCGGAGGGGATTAATAATCCTGCAAGCAGATAAAGAAGCGTGCTTTTTCCGCATCCGGAGGGGCCAATGAGTACAAGGCTTTCACCCGGCTCAATTTTTAAATTAAAATCTGTATAGATCTTGACCATTGTTGTTCCTTGAACATAGGCAAGATTACAATTCATCACTTCAATCACAGGTTATGTTTCTCCTTATTATCCATACCTCTGTTAAATTTCTGATTAGGGCAAAAGGCTTTTGTCTACTAAATCTTGGTAACTATATGCTTGGGGAATAAGCTTTTTATTTACCATCCATTTCATAACGCTGTTAACTTCCTCTTGAGTAGGTAATTGAAGTTTTGAAAAGGTTGGAGTTTTGTAGCTTTGTTGAATAGGGGCAGGCACTTGAGCTTTTTCTAAAAATAAACTTCGATATTGTTCAGGATGGGTACTTAAGGCTTGTCCTGCTAAACCATAAACTTGAACCGCGGCTTTAACGCCTGTCGGATTATCTTGAATGCTTTTCGTTCTGAACAAGAGTACTGTTTGTGAGATATTACGATAAGTATCGTCTGCGACTAAATGGGCCCCTTTCGCTTGGGCTAACGATGCTAAAGGGTCCGGCAAACAAGCAGCATTGATTTGGTCTGAAAGGAGCATGTCCAAACGTACGGGCATCTTAGGGATAGACACCTTTTGAACATCGCTTAACTGAACCCCTTTGTCACTGAGCATCTGGTCACTGACATAGTCAATAATGGAGTTCTCGGATATTCCTAATTTAGCACCTTTTAGTTCCTTGAGATTTCGAATGTTGGACTTCGGTGATGATAGAATGGCGAAGCGACCTTCCTGAGGAGTGGCACCAAGACCGATGGTTGCAATTTTTACATCTGTTCCAATTTTCTTTAACAGTGCAACAGCCACTAAATCGGCAACTTCACCATCGATTTGACCGGCCTGTAAAGCTGTGTCACGTTCCACAGCACTAGAAAAGCTCACCAATTGAACTTGAACTCCTTCTTTAGCAAAGAGCCCGTCTTTTTCAGCAACATAGAAAGGAAGATTGTCCTCAATGGGCAGAACACCGATTTTCACGGGGGCACTGGTTTGAGCTGATGTTTGTTTCGCAGTCGTTGATGTTGAGGTGCCGCACCCGGACAGTACTAATGCTAATCCTAGGATTAAAGGTATTACTTTAAACCAAATACTGTTTTTTCTCATCTTTTCCTGACACTCCTCAATACTTTATGTTTTTTTAGGTTTTATCTAAAATCTGGTCTATTGTCAATTAATAGTCTTCTATTTTATCATCGCGAAATCTTTAGTCTGTGAACTCACAGCTTTTATAATTTCGATGACGAATTGAGTGGTCCTAACCAGATCCTCTTCAAGGATGTATTCATCCGTTGTATGAATCTTTCCCATGCCTGTAGACAAAACAAGGCTGGGAACTCCGTAACTATTGTAATTATTAGCGTCACTACCACCACCGGTAGCGATAAATTCAGGAGTTAGTCCTGCAGCCTTTGCCGCATTTGCAGCTAAAACAGCAATTTGTGATTCTTGGCTTAGTTTAAACGGGGAATATAATCTCTGAACCTTGATCTCTGCCGAAGCGCCCATTTCTTCCGCTGAATTTTGAAAGATTTTACAGATCTCTTCAGTTAATTTCTCGAGTTTATTTAAATCCCGACTTCTCGATTCACAAGCAATCTCTACATTTTCCGCTACAATATTTGTTGCTAAACCGCCTCGTATAGTGCCGACATTAGCTGTTGTCTCTTCATCAAGACGACCACAGGGGACGTTGGCGATCGCCTTAGACGCAGCCACAATGGCATTAATCCCTTCTTCGGGAACAATTCCTGCATGAGATGCCCTGCCTTTAATGGACACATTAATTCTGTCCTGCCCCGGAGCTTCCAGAATAATTCTTCCCGGTGCCCCGCTGGAATCCAGCACAAAACCTAAATTTGCTTTTAATTTTGTTGAATCGAGGTTTTTGGAGCCATTAAGACCTCCTTCTTCGGCAATACTAAAAACTACTTGGATATCCCCGTGAGGAATATTCTGTTCCTTGATAACTCGCAAAGCCTCTAAAATAGGTACAATGCCGGACTTATCATCTGCCCCTAAGATCGTCGCCCCGGCAGAGCTGATGATCCCTTCTGTCTGAAGGGGTTCTATATTTTGACTGGGTTCTACCGTATCCATATGTGCCGATAATAATAAGACGGGCGCTTCGGGGAGATTACCTCGCAAATAGCCAAAAACATTGCCGCAGTTACCGCCGATTGCTTTCCCCGCCTGATCTTCATAAACCTCCATGCCAAACTGCACCAAACGTTCTTTAAGAAGATCGGCAATTTGTCTCTCCTGACGCCCTGGGGAATCAATTTTAACCAGTTCCAAGAATTCTGCTATCAATCGCTTGCGATTGGGCATTAGACATTTCCCTCTCTTTAATAGATTTGTTGAATGGTTCACTATTGAACTAGTGTATTTACTCTAATAATCTATTATTCAACAATTCCAGCTCAATTCCTGCCGGTATTTTAGTTGTCCGCCCTATACTCCAGTGAACTCGTTCAGCTAAAACTGAACATCGGGGCTTCAGATGGGATCTCTACCCCACTTGAAGTTTACGAAGGACCCAGGGGCTGTGTAAAATGTTAATTCAAAAAGTCCGAAGTGGGTAGCAAATAACCAAGGCGTTCTCCCTTAACTAGTATAGTGGACTGAGAATGCCTCTATATAATGATTATGCAAGTGAAAGTGGGGACTCAATGAGGCTGCCAACAAGTTTTGGTACAACCCCTCTTAAAAATCGGATAAATCATCTATGAATACAACACCTTCGAAAAGAAAAGAGAGTCTTGTCGTTCAAGACAAAACTCTCCAGAGAATAACTAGTAAATGAGTGATGTTCGTTAAAATTAACTGCGCCAAGTCAGTGCTCTGAATAAATCCCCCGCAGCTTCAGCACGATCCACAACTTCGTTGGGAGCAAAGCTTTGACCTTTGACTTGTACAATCCCTGTGCCAGTTGCCACGGCAACGTACCCTAAATCAGCCGTCGGAATATCCGAACTATCTTGGAAATTAACCTGATAAATATTCTTCAATTCAGCTAATTTATTAAGCTGCAGAAAACGCAGAAGTATCTTGCATAATAAGTCGCGGCTGACTTGATCCTTTGGTTGCAGGTTTTCCTTTAGCCAACCTTGATCTTTAGCCCGGGTGATTATCTCTGAGTCGGATAAAGATGCATATTGCCAAACGCCGTAACGGCTGAGATACATAGCTCTTAAGAGAGAACCAAGAGTCATTTTCTCATTAGGTTTAAAACTACTGCCAAAATCCCCAAATAATCCTGCTTCTCCAAGAGCTGATATCTCTTGCTCACCTACAACTCCTGTGATATCGGAAAATTCGTATGGCTGTGGCCCTTGGTCAACCGTTTCCCCTTGAAAATTCAGCAATTCACCGCTCATGGCATCAAGAATATTAAACGATTGATTGCTTTGATCTTTTGCCTTAGGAAGATAAACTAAACGCACATCTCCGGGAATACCATTTGAAAAAATTCGAACATAGGTCAAAGTCATCGGGCGATTCTTTAGAAAGGCTTCAACTGCCTGATCTTTAGTTAATATTCCGGAGGAGTTCGGAAAATCAAGATTAGACCAGTTTAAATCGTAGTTGGTAATGGTTCCGTCAGAAGGTTCTACACGAATCGCCATTATATTATTCGGAAAGTCAATCCCGTTTACCACGCGATGATAGATGAAACTTCCTGTACCGACAGGTTCAGCTATTTTCATCTGCTCAGGGCTGTCTGCTGTATCCAACGTTACTTGGCTGAACTTATTAGGCTGAACTTTTTGCAAAAAATTTTCTGCTATTTTTTGCATTGCTGTTTTGTCCAGTTTCGAATCACTTTTAGCCGTAGATTGATAGGAGCGGTTGAATCCCAGTAATTCTCCCGTTGACGCATCAATTCTGGCACTCATATATTGAGCTTGGCCTTCTGAGTTATCCCGATTCGCGTTGAACCAATCAAAACTCCAGACACGATTATCCGCGCTTCGCCAGTCTGTACTCAAGTTGGCGCTGCGCAGTGTTAATTCATCGGGAATACTAATCCAGCGTTTCACTGCCGCAATAGCTTCATCTTGTTTCAGAAGCTTGGCTGTATTAGCCACCTCACGCTGTTCCTGAGGAGTTAAATTTTGAGCGGCACTCGAAGCCGAACCGGCCGCGTCACCTTTGCCGCCCATACCGCCGCTCATAGATGTCTCAGCAAGCCAATCTCCGGAATTTAGCGTAAGCGGTTCACCGGTCAAGGCATCGATTGCTCCCCCGCTTGGGCTGACTAATTGATAAACAAGTTTGGCATTTAGTTTTTGACCGGCACTCAAGATTCGGTAAGGTTCCGGTGTCCAATATTGTAGTTTAAAGAAAGGTGATGCAGTAAAGGCTTCTTTAGCCTGAGTTTCACTGATTACATCTTTACTGTCTGGAAACTTAACATCACTCCAGTTGAGATTGTAGGAGATAATGTGTCCATCACTGCCTGAGACCTGGACATTAGCACCATTCGCTGTAAAAGGAATATCATTGACGAGCCGCTGATACTGAAAGTTGTAAGTAACCGGTCCATAGGTATTGATTGGTACAATCTGTTGATCATTATTCAGCAATTTCATATTTTGAGCCCGTTGCCCCAGGAGCCGGTTCAAAAGCGTATCACAAATTTTCCGAGCATCTTCTTTCGTTACAACAGAGATGCTCGAACTTGTCGTTGAGGTTTCATCTTTCCAGTTGTTAATACTAATAATATCACCATTGACGGCATTTACCTCAGCCATGAAATCCCCGGGTTTATCAGTATTATTCCAATGCAGGGACCAGGCTTGCCGGTCATCACTGGTACTGAAATTTGAGGTAAAATTCGTTAGATCACTCGGTATGTCAAAATTATGTTTAACAATCTCGATGGCCTTTTCTAAAGAAATTGTCGGCAATGACATTACTGGGGAAACAACAACCGGTATCGTTGTCCCTGAAGCCTGTTCAGCAGCGAGAACCGGTGAAGCTGTTATTTGCAGAAAAAATGCCATAGATATAAGGCTTGCCATTGTTTTTCGATATTTATTGTTCACTCTTTTCCCTTCCTCTCTATTTTCTTTAAATTTTTAGCGTACCTATCCCTCCTTACTTTTGTCTTAAATGATATAGATCGCATACTATGATGTCTTCCTCTGTTTAAAAGCATGTTCTTTAATCTATTTCCTATTATAAAATATAGACGTTTAATTAGCAGGTTTTCCGACTAAGAATTTATCGACATAAACTTACATAAATCGTACTTTAGTTAAGAATTGACACCTTTCCTTGGTCTAAATCATATTTAGCGCCAACAATTTGTATCTGTTTTGTATTTAAATACTCTTTAATCACAGGACTCTTTTGAATATCAAGAACTGAATTATGGATATTCAAGTCAACACATGTCTCAAGGAATATGTTTCCCTTTAGACCATAAGACGTTGCTGTATGGACAGAGGGTGTTATTTTATCAATTACAGCAGATAGGCTGCCTTTCGCTTCTCCTCCTTCTACGGCAGCAGTGACAGCCCCGCAGCCTTCATGGCCAAGTACTAAGACTAAAGGCACCTTTAGATGATCAACGGCATACTCCACACTCCCTAATTCAGCGGGAGTTATGACATTCCCCGCGACGCGAATGACAAATAGATCGCCTAGAGCTTGGTCAAATAACAATTCCGGCGGTACGCGTGAATCTGAGCAGCTAATAATCGCCGCAAAAGGATGCTGCCCCTTCTGCAATAAGTCAGAACGCTTGTCGGCACTAAAATCTTTATTTAAGACCTTTCCCGATTTGAAGCGTTGGTTACCATTCAAAAGAAGTTGCAGTGCTTCTGCCGGAGAAGTTATCATCTCCTTGCGTTGATAGACGGGCATTGCTGATGTTTGTTGCACTTGAGAATTTTGGTCAACTGAGGGGGTAACGGGCTGAGGAAGTGACGATTGATGGCAACCGTTCAGAAGGATTGCGAGATTAAACAGGACTAAAACTATGTAAGAAGATTTCCGTTTCATAAAAATTCTCTCCTTATTCTAAATGCTTTCTATACCCAGTTTAACCCAAAGAAGCCCCGGCTTAATCTACCCCACAGGTTATACATTCAGATACTATCCAGAAAACTTGGTTGGTGACTGCCAAGTTGCACTTATGCCGGAGGACGAAGACACCGTTTTCACTCGTATTAACTTTTCTTGCAGTATACGACCACAAGTTTTGCTTTCGGATAGCATAAAAAAAACAGGTCTCCTTAAAGGAAACCTGCTGTCTTGCTTATGATAATTAGGTTTTAGTCTTAAAATGATGGACTATTTGTATGAAATGCCATCTCATGATCGAAGTACTTTTTGGCAAGAATGGTTAAAATGTAAATACTTTAGATTCCGCTGCCATATCAATCAGATGACCCGCTGTCGATAATTTTGCGCCTTTAATAAATTGATCTTCTCCAAAAAGTCTAGTACGCGCACAGGGAGTGCAAACGTAAAACGAGACATCTTGACTTATCAGATAGTCAAGGTATTGCTTGGCATTATCCCCTGTGGGTGCCATAACTCCATCTGCCAATCCCAAAATCGCGTAAGAAACCGCATCATCAACTAAGAAAATATTTACTTCATGCCCTTTTTCTTTGGCTACCTTCGCCAGTTGAAAAGCCCTAGTGGCCCGTACAGGGTCCTCAAGTCCACGGCTTAGCACAAATAGAAATTTTTCCATAGCTAATTCCTCCTTTACTTTTGGGGATAGGAAGATCGAAATAAACCTACATATCCCCTGCCTCTTTGGTTGGGCAAGTTTTGCTCAGGTCGATTTCAGCTGTAATCTCTTTCCATGATGCTTCTTTAATATTGAGCGTTTCCAGTAACAGTATTAGATCTGACCTGCCAAAATAAGCCGGATTTCCTTGGGGATCAATTGTCATGAGAATAACAGGCATCCCAGGAAAGACCGGAAGCATCGCTTTAATAATCATAATAGCATTATCTGAGTCATGAAAGATATTGCGGTTTACCGAAATCACCGCAACATTTTTGTCTTGTACTGTAACGACAGCTGCTTCAAATTTAGATTCCATATAGTTCATCTCCTAATTCTTTTGTGATCAAATCCTTGGTTATTTTCCTCTCTTCTCGCCATCTCGAAAGTATGCACCCGAAATCTATACTTCTAACAGTACTCGGAAAATAACCTCTCCTAATATAAAATGCCCCAGAGTATGTCTTCGACAAACAATTCTCAAACCCTGCAAAGGGATTACCAAGATATTACTCTAACTCCTCTTGCGTATACTTATTTACCTCCAATCGGAGACTCCCGTTTCCCTTATGTGGAAGTGCTCTCCGTTCTTTGTTTCGGAGGGGTAGAGTTCATCTTCTGGGCATAACATTAGTTATTGGCTGGGCGTTTTCGTCGAAACCGCCCACAGGACACTTTCGTCACTGTTAATCCCTGAAATAATTAACACCGCCGGCAAAAATCGGCTGATATTTTTCTCCGGGGATATTGCATGCCACTCCATGGCCCGTCCGTTCAGAATGAGCCATCTTGCCTAAAATTCGTCCATCCGGACTGGTAATACCTTCGATGGCCTCATAAGAGCCATTTGGATTAAACTCGATACGATTACTAGGATTACCAGAAAAATCAACATACTGGGTGGCAATTTGCCCATTGGCTTCCAGGGTTTCTATAATGTTTCGACTGGCAACAAAACGTCCTTCTCCATGAGATACAGGAATCGTATGAATGTCCCCCAGCTTGACTCCGCTAAACCAAGGTGATAAAACAGAGACTATCTTTGTTTGAACCATACAGGATACATGGCGCCCAATCTTGTTATAAGTCAAGGTCGGGGCTTCTTCCGTCAAATCCAAAATTTCTCCATAGGGCACTAAACCTAGTTTAATCAATGCCTGAAAGCCATTGCAAATTCCTAACATAAGTCCGTCACGTTTGTTTAAGAGTTCTGCAACAGCCTCCTTGATCCGAGGGTTCCTGAACATAGCTGCAATAAACTTTCCGGAACCGTCAGGTTCATCTCCGGCGCTGAAACCACCGGCTAACATGACGATTTGGGCTTGGGCAATTTTCTTGGCCATCTCCTGAATTGATTCTTCCACGTCTGCAGGAGTTAAGTTGCGAATAATTAGCGTTTCAACAGAAGCGCCTACTTTTTCAAAAGCCCTTGCAGAATCATATTCACAATTAGTTCCCGGAAAAACAGGGATAAAAACTTTAGGTCTGGCAATTTTCAACGCTGGCTTTTGTATATTGCGTAATTTATAGCTTACAGTTCTTGGCTCAATCATATCTTCAGTACAGGTAGGGAAGACTTTTTCTAAGGGTTGTTCCCAAGCTTTTAAAGCCAATTCAATACCGATAGAAACTCCGTTGACTGTCAGCTCTGGGGTGTTTTGAGTCGTACCCAGCAGTTTATAGTGAACCTCGCCAAAAACATCATCTAAGGAGACTGATTCTTCAATTTCTAACAGGATTGAGCCGTAATTGGCGGCATAAAGCTGCTGAACGTCCATAGGTTCTTTGATTGTTAAACCAATCCTATTTCCAAATGACATCTTACTGACAGCCGCCGCCAGACCTCCCATGGGAATAGTATGAGAAGCTAAAACATATCCGGCTTGGATTAATTCATAGACCTTGCGGTAGTTTTTCATCAGTTGTTCAAAGTCAGGAATTTCCTGGCTGTTCCGCTGCGAACTTATTAAGACCACTTGACTTCCGGCTTTTTTGAACTCCTGGGAAACCACCTTGTCCACGTTAAGGACATTGACGGCAAAAGCTACTAAGGTTGGCGGTACATTTAAATTCATAAAGGTACCTGACATACTATCTTTTCCGCCGATAGCTGGTATTCCGAGCTTTTTCTGAGCATAAAAAGCTCCTAACAAGGCGCTAAAAGGTTTACCCCACTTTTCCGGATCCGTACCGAGTTTTTCAAAATACTCTTGAAGAGTTAGACGAACCTTGCGATAATCTCCGCCGAGAGCAACAATTTTACTCACGGCATCAACGACTGCATAGAGAGCACCATGGAAGGGGCTCCATTTTGCCAGCTGCGGATTATAACCATAGGTCATTACCGTGGCAACCGGTGAATCTCCGCTTAAAATTGGGAGTTTGGCTATCATCCCTTCGGCGGGAGTCGCTTGATATTTCCCTCCCAGAGGCATTAAAACTGTGGACATGCCAATGCTGCTGTCAAACCTTTCGACAAGGCCTTTCTGGCTGCATACATTTAGGTCCTGTAAGTTAGCAAGCCATGCTTTAGCAAAAACAGAGGACTCTAAAGGTTCCGTTGTGAAAGAATGGAGAGCCGCAGATAATTCTTTAAAGTAGTTGTTTTGAAAATCCGGTAAATTCACTTGAACCTTTGCAGTTTGTTTAATACCATTCGTATTTAGAAACTCCCGGCTTAAATCAACAATAGTCTGACCTCTCCAGGTCATTTTAAGCCTGGGGCTGGAAGTTACCTGAGCAACCGGAGTAGCTTCTAAATTCTCCTCATGGGCAAACTTAATGAAAGGCTCCAAATTTCCCGAACTAATAACTACTGCCATACGTTCCTGTGATTCGGAAATAGCCAGCTCTGTGCCATCCAACCCTTCATATTTTTTGGGAACAACATCAAGATTGATCTCCAGTCCTTCTGTTAATTCACCGATGGCTACGGAAACACCGCCTGCTCCAAAATCGTTGCAGCGTTTAATCATGGTGCTGACTTCCGATTTTCGGAACAAGCGCTGAATCTTGCGTTCCGTGGGCGGATTTCCTTTTTGAACCTCTGCTCCACAGGTTAACAAAGACTCTGAGGTATGTTCTTTTGACGAGCCAGTTGCACCTCCACATCCGTCCCGTCCTGTTCTTCCACCGACTAATACGACTATGTCTCCAGCTTGAGGTGTTTCACGCACAACATTTTTGCGAGGAGCTGCTGCGATGACAGCCCCGATTTCCATACGCTTAGCTATAAAACCTTCATCATAGACTTCAGTAACTTGTCCCGTTGCCAGACCTATTTGATTTCCATAAGAGCTATAACCTGCTGCGGCTCCTTGAGTGATTTTGCGCTGAGGCAATTTTCCGGCTAAGGTTGCTTCCAGTTTACCTCTGGGATCTCCGCTTCCTGTTACACGCATGGCCTGGTAGACATAAGTTCTTCCTGACAAGGGATCACGTATGGCTCCGCCCAGGCAGGTAGCAGCGCCTCCGAAGGGTTCAATCTCGGTGGGATGATTATGAGTCTCATTTTTAAACATGACAAGCCACTCTTCAGATTGGCCATTTAATTCTGCATTAACAACAATACTGCAGGCGTTTATCTCTTCAGATTCATCGAGGTCATTTAGGTATCCTCTCTTTTTTAATTCTTTCATTCCTATGACAGCCAGGTCCATCAGACAAATATCTCTGTCATTTATTTTTTCCGCATAGACAAAGTTTCGAGAGGCAAGATATTCTTGATAGGATTCCAGTAACTGTGAGGAAAAGTCTCCAGAGGGAATCGTTACTTCTTCAATTCTTGTATTGAATGTAGTGTGACGGCAGTGATCCGACCAATAGGTGTCAATGACTCGAATTTCAGTAATTGTCGGATTCCGCTTCTCTGAGTCACGGAAATAGGTTTGGCAAAACATTAAATCCTCAAAACTCATTGCTAAGCCAGATTCGTGAAAAAATACTTTAAGTTCTTCCGCGGATTTAGCAATAAAATTCGAGATTACCTCTACATGGGGGGGGATGACAGATTCAAATTCCAGAGATTTAGGCTTTTCTAAAGAAGCTTCCCTAGATTCCACCGGATTTATACAATATTGTTTAATAACTTGGAAATCATCTTCTGTTAAAGAACCCTTGAGAGCAATTACTTTAGCAGAAGCAATAAGCGGCCGCTCTTTTTGAGTAAGAATTTGGAGACATTGGGCAGCTGAATCTGCTCGCTGGTCATATTGACCAGGGAGATATTCCATGGCAAAAACTCTGTCTTCTGCCGGGACATCAAGACGTTCATCATACATATAATCAAGAGGCGGTTCAGCAAAAATGATTGAGCGCGATTGTTGGTATTCTTCATCTGTTATTCCGGAAATATCATAGCGGTTAATAATTCGTAAGCCTAACAAAGAATTGATCCCTAAGTTTTCACGCAGATCGCTCAATAATCCTTGAGCCTCGATATCGTATCCTGGCCTTTTTTCAACATAAATCCTCTTGACTGTTTGTGATTCCATGAGTTACCTCCATTATCTATTTGCCTTAAATATAATTTGATCTCCATTCGGTTAATAAACAGGCTTTTCTCTGGGGAATATTCTTGATCGGCAATATAAGCCAAAATATGTTTAAGGTCATAGCGCTTTGTCTATGACCTCGTTGCCAGTTACTTTAAACTATAGGTTGTCCGTTTTCTCTATGTTTGCATAATACCATGATTCAAAAAGAAATAAAAGCCACTACTTGAAGTGCAAACTTTAAGAAAAGTGTGACGCACGTTAAAGGTCTTTAACAGCCCTGATAATTCTTCCCAATCCCTCTTCTAATAATGAACGCGGGCATCCAATATTTATCCTTTCAAAGCCTTCGCCTCCTGGGCCAAACCCATAACCCGCATTTAACCCGACCCCAGCTTTATGAACTAAAAATTCCTGTAATGCTTTAGGATCTAACCCTAAAGCACGGAAGTCAAGCCAGACAAGATATGTTCCTTCCGGCTTTATCACTTTAATTTGAGGCAATTCTTGAGAAACACGCAACAAGAGATAGTCTAAATTACCCTGTAGATATACCATTAACTGATCCAGCCACGCTCTTCCTTCTCGATAAGCCGCCTCCATGGCCGTCGCGCCGAAGACATTTGGAAGATGGATGCCAGTCAAGTTTACTGAGGATTTATAAATTTCCCGATATTTCTCATTGGGAATAATTATATTTGAAGTTTGCAGACCTGCAAGATTAAATGTCTTGCTTGGAGCCGTGCAGACGATGGAATGTTGAGCTAATTCTAATGATAGTGAACCAAAAGGTAGATGTCGATATCCATCATAAATGAGATCACCATGAATTTCATCGGAAATCAATAAGACATCATAGGTTAAGCAAAGTTTGCCTAAAAGCTCTAATTCTTCTCTTTCCCACACACGCCCTACCGGGTTGTGGGGACTGCAGAAAATCATGAATTTAACACCGTCGGCAAACTTTTTCTCCAGGTCGTCAAAATTAATTGTATATCTGCCATCTCTCAAACCTAGTTGGTTATTGACAACCTCGCAGCCATGATTCTTAATAGCTTGAAAAAAAGGATGGTACACGGGAGACTGCAGAAGAATTTTATCTCCGGGTTTTGCAAAAGCCCTCACCAATTCGTTCAGAGCCGGAACAATCCCAGGACTATATACGATCCAATCACGTTGAATTTGCCAGCCATGTCGCTCTTCCATCCAGGCAATGACGGATTCATAGTATTGGTCCATACCGTCAGTATATCCATAAATACCGTGTTGGGCCCTCTTAACCAAGGCTTCTACCACTGCCTGGGGTGCCTGAAAATCCATGTCCGCTACCCAAAGTGGTAAAATATCCTCACGCCCAAAAATCTTTTGGTTAAAATCCCATTTTAGAGAGCCGGTCCGGCGCCGGTCATGAAGTTTGTCAAAGTTGCAGTTCATAAGCGACTCCTTTTTCTGTTCATTTCCTTAATATCTCTTCTTTGACTCTTTACTTTCATTCTAGATTATATCAATACAATTATATCTTACATTTTATTGTATTGGTATAAACTAAAAATTATTTAATCTGCTTTAACTATTAAATTACGCTGCAAGATACTAACATTTATGTGAATATAAACCTACACTTATCCGCTGATGGGATTCCTAACTGCATTACACTAAAATCTTAGGAATGTTCGTCCGACAAGCTGTTTAATTAATGAACAAAAAAAAGAAGCATCGTTACATAAAGTAAAACAATGCTTCTCTACCAACTACCTGTTCAATATTTTTAATGTTAAATGTTAAATTTTTAATTTTTTAGTTAAGAACTTTTTGACCTTTTTTAAACCTTAAATATCCACTAACACCGATTAATTCGAAATATTTTGCGAAATTCATAACAATGATGTTCGTCCAGATATAGCCAAAGTTGTTTCCAGATCCGGCAGTTATAAACTGCACATTCAGGAAGAGACCAAGTAAAGCAACCCATAAGAGTCTGAAACCGATGATCATTCCTATACCAACCGCAATCTCGCAAATGGGAACTAAGAAATCTGTTATACCGGGCATACCGTTAAAGATATGAACGGCAATCCAAGCCCATAATTTATTGATATAGAGAGGGTCAAATCCATGCGCTTTAGGCGGGAGCATGTTGGCAACCATTCCTGCTATGAGTCCTTTAGCATGACCTCCAGCCAAGTTAAGCCAACCTGAAGTTGCTTTTTCCCAACCTGCCTCAACCCAGGCATAACCATAAATGATTCTTGCTACTGTGAAAATTATAACTACGAGAGCCTTTTTCCAATCCTTTAATTCTGATTTGACAGCATCAAAATATGAGTTCATGTCTTTCTACCTCCTGTTTTTTTAAAATCGAATTTAATTAAAATAGAGCTTGATTATCTTATCATAAGTTGAAAATGATTTTCAATGTAAAAATACTGTAAGCTTATCCATAAAATAGAATTAATACTATTTACTAATTGTTCTGGTATTATTATAGCGCTTTATCAATCCGTAATCAATACTTATTTATATTAATTTTAGTCTATGCATTAATACTAGTTAATGGTTTTCTCGACTCTAATGATAATCTCTACAATTTGAAAATATAAATCACTTATCGATTATAAATCATTCAGATCACTGGATTTAAAAACCCATTAAATGGCAATATTTTAGCACAACCCTTTGAGCAGAAAATCTGCTGCTAGGATTGTGCTAAAATATTGCTTTATAAGAACCCCATGCTTATTTATTTGGTAAGGAAAGCCCTTTTTCCAAGATATATTCCATCAGAAGTTTGGCGGTTCCCCCTGTTAGTTTCAGACAATGTCTTAAATGCTCCGGAGTATCAAATTCATGAGGATTTAAAACCCGGCAACAAGTCCCTCCAAATTGATCAGAAAAGCGATCATGGAATTCATGGGCGAGGTTGTAAACAGGTTCCCGATCTATCTGGGGAGTGGTACGACCTTGGTAAAGTCCTAAAATCATGACTGAACTGGTTAAAGCCCCGCACATACAGCCGGCATGCCCTAATCCTCCCCCAAACCCCGATGCCATTTTTAAGCTTTCACTATTCAGGGGATTTTTGAGTAATTCATTAAACGTTTGCAGAATTGACTCTGAACAATTTAGGCCTTCCTTAAATTTGTTTCCAGCTCGTGAACGAGCCTCCATTGCCATGTCGTCCATAAAATACCTCCTACTCTTTACAAGTACCTCCTTAAGTTATTCTCTATATATTCGAATATTCCTACTATTTAATAGAATCTTGGATCAATGATTCTTAAGAAAATACAACAACTTTCGATAAATAAGTGATTTTCATGCGAGTGAACACGATACATTTATCTATAGTTAGAATTCGGTTCCTATTCCGTTTTAAAAATATCTAATCCACAAGTAGATTGATGATATTCCAATGGTTAAAACCCTAACGAATAATATAAAAGGCACTCCCCAAACTTTTGGGCGAGTACCTTTCTGAATTCCGATGAATTAACCAAGATTAATTGAAAAGTAATTAATTAAGAACCTGTTTTAATAGTGGGATTAAATCATCAAACCGTTCCAAGACATGGGCACCTGCGCTCCGCAGCAGGGCCATTTTTTGAGTCGGTTTACCTGTACCACCGGAGATCATAGCACCAGCATGGCCGAAGACTGTCCCTTCAGGCATAGTTTCAGTAAATCGGCCTGCCACAAAACTGAATAAAGGCTTTGTGAATCCCCCTTCCATCATAAATTCAGCCGCTTCTTCCTCAAAATGTGTTCCCGGTTCAGAAAATGTTACAACGGCTTCAGTTTTCGGATCCTTTTGATAAAGCAAGAGCAGATCTTTGATGGAAGTACCAATCAGAGCATCCCCACCGATACTGACTGAGGTACTTACGCCATAGCCTGCCCGTTTAACCAGCCAAGAACTTTCTGCGGTCATGCCTCCGCTGCGGGAAATAACGCCGATCCCGCCGGGAACAAAACAGCGTTCAACATTATCTCCCCCTATAGCACCTACTTTGACTCGATCTTTAGGGGTAATAATTCCCACAGAATTAGGACCAATCACACGTACGCCATTTTTTTTAGCAGAGGCTAAAAATTTCATAGCATCCATTTGCGGAACATTTTCTGTAGCAATAAGGATTAAGGTTACTCCCGCAGATATGGCCTCTAAAACTGCATCATAGACAAAAGCCGGAGGTACATAGATTACTGACGTGTTTATGCCATGAATCGCCACTGCTTTTTTTAAGGTGTCATAAACAGGTACCCCATGGACTTCTTGCCCGGATTTTCCGGGAGTAACACCGGCCAATAGTTTAGTTCCATAATCAAGACTGTGTTTTGTGACCATGGCCGCTTCTCTGCCGGTAATTCCTTGAATTGCAATTCTAGAATTTTTATCTAAGAGGATAGACATAATTAAATCCCCTCCCCTGATATTTCTAAGGCTTTAATTCGCTCGACCATTCTTTGAGCCGCTTCCGTAATAGTGGCATTGTCCCCGTAGTATTCAACTCCGGTTTTAGTGAATATTTCTCTTGCAGCTTCGTCATTGACACCGGCCTCTCTCACGACCACAGGAAAGATTTTTGGATCTTTTCCCATTTCCTTTAAAGCTTGAACGACTCCCTGAGCAAGAACATCGACCTGAGTATTATTTGTAATATTATGAGCAACGAATAACCCTTTGACTCCCGGTTTCGCTAAGATCCCTTTAGTGATCCCCAAAACTTTTCGTTCAGGCGGGTTCCCCCCCACCTCGCTGTAATTGGCAGGTCTTCCCCCGAAGGAAACGAGAGCATCAAAAGAAAGAAGGCTTCCTCCTCCCCCGCCGCATAAAAATCCAATCTCTCCTCCATCCATTTCTGTATAGCGGGCCGTCCCCCGATAAGGATCTAATTCATTGACTTCTACCATTCTTTTCTCTAAATCGGTCAAAGGCCGCCAAGTTCTTTCGCTCCCTAATTGAACCATCGCTGCTAATTCAGGGTGTCTGTACATTGCGCTGTCATCAACACTCATGACTGAAGCAGCCGCTGCCACGTCTCCATTTTCGGTAAGCACTAAAGGGTTGATTTCTAAAAGAGTTGCATCTTTAGCAAGAAATATCTTAACTAAGCATGTTAAAGCTTGGGTTGCTAACGTCAAAGGTTTTCCAGTCAAACCAAGCTCAGACCATAATTCTTTTGCTTGAAATTCGGCAAACCCAAGAATTGGATCGATAGATTTCGTCATTATTTGTTCCGGTGCACTTTGACTCAACTCCTCAACATCAACTCCTCCTTTTAAGCTGGCAATAATTAAGGGAGTCTGTGCTTTCTTATCAATCGTAATTGCTAAGTACCATTCCTGAGCAATTGCGATTTTTTCTTCAATTAGGACTTTCTCTACCGGAAAATGCCTTACCGTCATGGCCAATAATTCTCTCGTCAGCTCAAAAGCTTCTTGGGCATTTTGAGCAAATTTGACGGCCCCTGCTTTACCACGCTTTCCCACAGGTACTAAGGCTTTCAATACCACAGGAAAGCCCAGTTCGGCAGCTTTTTCAGCTGCTTCCTCCGGTGAACGGGCAACCACGTGTTTTGGCACAAGAACTCCTGCTTCCCTCAGAAGGTTTTTACTGTGGTTTTCTAATAGTTTCCCCATATTTACCCCGCTTTCTTTTCTTACAAAGTTAGATTTGTATCTCAGTTTTAGCTGAACGAGTTTACTTTCCCAACCAGCCCAAGATGCTCTGGATCGTTGTGGCTCGATTAAGTTTTCCGCATGGCAACATCTAATCCAGGTCCAGCCCTGATGGCAGGACTTAACCCGGCTAACCCACCGCCGACGATAAGTATATGAGTTTTGATTCGAACAATGTCCAAGCCCTTTCCTCCTTATGAGAACTTTATATTATTGGAATTTTAGCAATATTCATGCCAATTATTAAAGTTAGGTTCTTAAAAACTGTTTAAAACTTAGCTGACCCTCGAAGACACAGTCTTCGCACTTGTTAACCTCTGGCGCAGACAGCATGGGGTGGCTACTCTGCAAAAACTGCCCGAACACTTCAGACCTCATAGGAGGTGGCTTCGACCACAAGAGTGAACTCGGCCAATCCACACTGCAGGATTCTTTGTTACCGGTTGCAGTGTGGCCATAAGATCGTCCGCTTATCGTCAGGGTCAGCGGTTCACCTCAGGACCTGCCCTGAGGTTCGGCACGGAAATGTCCGTGGACTTTTTCATAAAAAAAGGCCGCATAAGTACGGCCTTTTAGAGGGGTAATAATAATTCACTTAACACTTAACGCTCAGCGCATCATAGTGTTCATAAAATGAACAGTAATCACTTTATGAACATCCTAAACGTTCATTTTTTATTTAACAATGCATTTGAATTAAGTTTCTTCCAGAGAGTTGTTCTGCTGATGTTTAATTTTTCGGCAAGCTGCGTTTTGTTACCCTCATAGCGCAGTAATAACGCTTTAATTAACTGAGTTTCCATATCCTCTAAAGTTCCTGGATAAACCGACAATGGGAATTCTTCGTTTGGTTTTACGGGGTTATCTTTATTTAAACTTGATTGACCTAAATCTTTTTTTATGCTTACTTCTGAGCAGAGCTCAGGGAAAAAGGAAAAGAGCTCACCTTCACTTAAGGGCTTGTTGTTTCCTGCTAAGACTAGATAACGTTCGAGGATATTCTCTAACTCTCTTATATTGCCAGGATAATCATGGTTCTGAAGAGCTGATTCAAACTCAGGTGAAAGATTTGGTTTAGAGCCATGAGTATGTTCATAACGAGTGAGATAATGGTCCACCAAGTCCATAATATCTTCTTTTCTTTCCCTAAGCGGAAGTAAATGGAGATTTAATACATTAAGCCGGTAGTACAAATCTTTGCGAAACGTTCCCTCGGCTACAGCGGCGTATAAATCCTCATTACTGGCAGCAATTAACCGGACATTCAGCGGAATATTTTTTTCTCCTCCAAGTTTGCGCAGTTCTCTTGTCTGAATAACTCGTAAAAGACGGGCTTGTAAATCTTGAGACATCTTTCCTATCTCATCCAGAAATATTGTGCCTCCATCAGCAAGGGCAAAGAGACCGACTTTACCACCTTTTTTCGCTCCTGTAAAGGCTCCCTCTTCATAACCGAACAATTCGCTCTCTAAAAGATTGTCTGGCAGCGAGGCACAATTGACAGCAACAAAGGGACCGTTTTTGCGAGGGCTTTCATTATGAATGCTTTGAGCAAAAAGTTCCTTACCGGTTCCGCTTTCTCCCCTTATAATGACCGTACCCTCAGATTTGCTGAATTGTATAGCTTTAGTGATCGTTGCCTGAAGAGTTGGTCCAACTAAATCGTTGAACGTGTAATGGGCCACTAGACCTTTTTCAAGGATATAACGTTGTTGACGCTCCTCTTCGTCTCTCTTCTTTTGTCGATGGGATACAATTTCTCGAGCCCCCTCCAAGGCAGAGACTATCGTACTAAGGCTCGAAAAAATCAAGAAACTTTCCATACCAAAGGCTCTCGCCAGAAGCGCTCCCCGTTGCCCGCCGCCAACAGTAACTTCACAGCCATCATGATGAGCCTGTTCCATCTGAGCGGTTAGTTCACGGATGTTTCGAAAGGAATAATGTTTTATTTCTATTTGCAGGATTTTTCGAACTTTAATTAAAAACTCCTGGTCCATAAGGTTAGGATAACTGAAATATCCGATCTGAGGACTGTAATTTTTAGCAGCAGCTAAGGCCAGAAGAACGTCTGCTTCACTAGGAGCTAATGACAAAACCGGCAGAGAGAATGTTTGTTTTAATAATTCCGCCGTTGCTCCTCTGCTGATGATAGCATCTACGGTATATAATTCATTAAGATGCGAGACTTTTTCAAGAGCCTCTTCTAAAACAGCCTCTACAACGATGACCTTCATTTTTAACTTTGCGGCTGAATCTAAGACTAATCCCGTAAGTTCCGGATAAGCTGAAGTTACGATAACTTTACTCATAAACTCCCCTTAGTGTTTAATAAGAGAATAATTAATCTACTATTCTAAATTATCAGATATTAATTAAGCTTGCAATACGGTACTTAAAAAGAAAATATGTAATTATATTGTATAGGATATTTGGATTATATTTACAATGGAAGGAGTACTGTAATGATGTGACTTTAAAATGCCTTAACTTCAAAGCAGTTAATCAAAACACCATCAAAGAAGCACATTTTTCTGTTTAGAAAGTCAATATGGCTAAGTTGGCCGCCCAATCAATAAGTATAAGTCTATTTAATTATGCCTCCATTCGCTCCTATCCCCCATCTTTTTTAACATTCGTTGCTGCAGTCCGCCTCTTCCGGAAGTTTGACTATGAAGTGAGCCCCTTCAAGGATCTGGGTCAATACGTGAAAAGGAGTTGTTGCTACTTCACGATACATTCTGTGAGTATATAAATGGCGAACATTAGGAAAGTCTTGCTTGAATAGGCGTCTAACTTTGTCGCCCGCATAATCAGCATCTAAAAGAACATAGACTTCATCCTCGCTATATTCGGAGATCAATTCGTCTAGTTTATCCTCACCTATCGTTCCATAGGTACATGCTATTTCTACGGGTTCGTCTAAAATTTGCTGGAGACGCTGTTTATCAGTTTTTCCTTCAACAATAATCACTTTTCCCATGAATCCACCTCTGAACTTTCTAATAGATTTTCATAATACTGAGCTAGCCTCTGCGCTTCGTGACAGAAATATTCTACAGCTAGTCAACATTAAAATCAGAAGGAAGTTCAATTGGCAGACAAATTGTGATCCTCGTGCCTTTCTTCGGCTCGCTTTGGATTTCTATCCTTCCGTTTTGGAGATCTATCAACGCTTTAGCAATTGCTAAGCCGAGCCCAGTCCCTTTGCTGGTTCGAGATCCGTCTCCCTTATAAAAACGCTCCCAAATATGCGGTAATTGATCTGCAGTTATACCATATCCCTCGTCATCAATTATGATGATCAGCTCCTGTTTAGCCAGCAGAGAGATTTCGACGAAAATAGAAGTATTATTGGGTGAATGGGTAATAGCGTTATCCAAGAAAATAATCATGAGCTGACGTAACCGGTCATAATCCCCTAGAAAAGGAGGCACTTCTTCTTTAATTGAATAGGCTAATTTTATTGTTTTGGTATCAGCCAGACTTTGCAGGCTCTTTAAGGTATCGCTTAAAAGGCTTGTAAAATGAATGCACTCTCGATGGATGGCAGCTTTACCGGATTGCAGGTAAGAAAGTTCCAAAAGATCCTTTACCAATCGTTCTAAACTATGGGTTTCTGAAAGTATCTTTCGGTGAACATTTTGTATATCTTCCCAAGTCTCGATGTTTCCATCGTTTATTGCTTCAAGGTACCCCCGGATTACGGTCAGGGGAGTACGAAATTCATGGGAAACATTCGCTACAAAATCACGACGCAATTGTTCAAGCCGCTCACTTTCACTGATATCATGAACTAAGGCAACACACCCGGTTACGGCATCTTGCTTATCGACGATGGGGGAAATAGTAAATTGAAGTATCTTATCTGACCAGTTTTTAAGAATCTGAATGGTTTGCTTCTTCTCGAACACTTGAGCGATTTCAGGTTTGATTCCTAAAGCTTTAAAGTCTTTGTCAACATCTTCAACAGAGTAAGGTAAGATCCGGTTAAGGATTCCCGCAAGGGCTGCGTTAGTACTTACCGGTTCGAAGTTGTAGTTGAATGCCGCAATTCCTTCGGAAATACTGGACAAGATATCATTAAGTTTTTGCTTTTCCTGGAATAGTTCGTCAATGGTTAAACCAAGTTCTTGGGCCATAAGATCAAGAGACTTCCCGAGTTGTCCGACCTCATCACTTCTCTCCACTCCCGTTCTGGCATTATAATTGCCGTTTGTGATTTCAACAGCGGTTTGGTTCATGGCTTTTAAAGGACGGGTAAAGAGGATTGAATAAAATACGCCCAAGGCTACAGCGAGTAAAAATGCCCCCAATAAACTGACGCCTAATATACCGGTGGCTTTATTAAGGACACTGGTTATTCCTGTTACCGGAGTATGTAAAAGGACTGTACCTATCACCAAATTATGATCATCGAAAATGGGAACACCAATCGTAATGGTCGCTTCCCTATAGATGCTGCTGAAGCTTTCACTGATGGATTCTTGGCCTTTTAGGACATTTCGGATCACATTTTCGGCCTCTTGGGGAAGCGGTTCAGTATTCGTTAGGAAACCTTGACCCAAACCACTCCCTTTATTGTTTCCCTGTCTAGCCCCATATCCAAATCCTCTGCCTTGACCCATTCCCTGCCCTGGGATATTACCGGAGATTACAACAGGCAGGCCAGTATTATCAGTGATCCAAACCTGAGAGTCAGTTATAATATCAAGAGAACGTAGATAGGCGCCATAACCCCTCAGAGGGTTGTTAGGGCCTATTGACTTATCCTTAGAGTCTCCAATTACTTCAGCTGCCACAGACGCAACGCTGCGCGCACTGGTGAGCATTGCCTTTTCCCGACTGGCAAAGGCATATTGTTTAAAAAGCTGCATAAATAATACGCCAATGGCAATCATACAGATAGTAACTATTAGAACCAAACTAATGGTTAATTTGATAACTATTTTATTTTTAATCATGCTTAACCTCAAATTTATAGCCGACTCCCCATATTGTCCTGATATCCCAAGGAAGACCCGCAGGAACATTCATTTTAGCTCTTAAGCGTTTAATGTGAGTATCCACGGTACGAGCATCGCCAAAATATTCGTATCCCCAAACACTGTTCAGGAGATTATCTCTGGAAAAAACTTTTCCCGGGTTTGAAGCCAAGATCCATAGAACTTCGAGTTCTTTCTTAGTTAAAGAAATGGGCTTTCCCTCAATTAGAACTTCGTAATCTGAAAGTTTTATAACAAGACCAGGATACTCAATAATTTCGTTGTTTAGTTCTTCTGAAATGTCGAGCCTTCTTAGAACTGCACGGATTCGGGCCATAACTTCACCGGGACTAAAAGGCTTTACTATGTAATCGTCTGCCCCAATGTCTAACCCCATAATTCGATCTCCGTCTTCACCTTTCGAAGTTATCATGATAATTGGCACACTTGAGTTTTGGCGTATTTCCCGACAAACTGTAAAACCATCCTTTTTAGGCATCAGAACGTCTAATAAGATAAGCAGCGGCCGGTACTCGGCAAACTTAGAAAGAGTTTCCTCCCCATCACGCGCCACAATTGGATAATAACCTTCTTTACTTACGTAACTTTTTAATATATCGACAATACTCTCATTATCGTCAGCAATTAAAAGAAACTTGTTCATATTCGTCCCCCTACTCCAAGTCTATTTTACCATTATTTAACCGTTTGATTGTGACATATTTGTGGCACCTTTCATGTCATAAGAGGTTCAAACTTTTGTCATAATTTTGCCACATTTTATTTGTATCTTATCACTGTAAATATAATTGAAAGGGTGTGCAGAACAATGAAAACCTTTAAAAAAATTCTAGTTGCAGCAACAATGGCAGTGATGTTAGGGGGTGCCGGAACAGCCTATGCAGCCGTCATCACTAAGACACCTGCCGACATAGCCGCCAGTGTAACCGGCAAATCAGTGTCCGACGTAGTCCAAGAAAGGGCTTCAGGCAAAACTTACGGAACAATAGCCAAAGACGCAGGAAAACTGGAAGAATTCCAGGCTCAAATGTTAGAACAAAAAAAAGCTATCCTGGATCAAAAAGTTCAGGACGGTCAATTAACACAACAGCAGGCTGATCAAATCTATACAGCACTTAAAAACAATCAGGCTGTATGTGATGGAACAGGCAATGCTCTCGGAAAAACCTACGGGCTGGGACTTGGCAATGGTTCAGGTCTCCATCGCGGTCAAGGTATGGGGCGCGGAGGAAATGGTTTCGGCATGGGAGGCGGCAATGGAATGGGCTGCAGACTAAGTCTGAATCAGTAAAAACAGTGATAAAGAAATCCTTACCTGCTCCCTCGACACTTGGCCATCTGGCCTGCGGCTTCCTCGTTGACCTAGGCTAGAAGATGAAGTCAATGTCTTCGCACGTATTGACTCTTCTTGCAGTATACAACCGAAAGTTATACTTCCTTACCGTAAAAATAACTCCGCCTGAAAAATCAATCAGGCGGAGTTATTTGCTGTAACGTTCGTTAATAGTTATTACATATTTTCCGAAACCAACGTCGAAGATTCACTGCCGCGCATATAGGAAATAATGGCGGCCAGTAGACTCATGCCAAAAGAAATAGCAAATGCAGTTCTTAATCCCCCAATGAACTGAGCTACGGCAATCCCTTGCGAGCCAACTTGGGTGCCGGCAAAAAGGCCCTGCAGTGCCTCCGGGGTTATGCTTGAAGATATAATTGCCATTGAAAGAGCCATGCTGATTACACTACCTGCATTATTCATCATCGTTCTTACTCCACCTGCGATGCCTCTTCTTTGTGGAGCTACCGCTCCCATAATGGCACTGGTGTTAGGTGAGAAAAACATCCCTGAACCAAGTCCGGCAATAAACATCCAAATGGCTAATTCGAGAATCGACGTGGATTCTTTGATTTCCACCATACCGATAAGTCCTAAAGCTGAGATGAGTAAGCCCAGAGAACTGAGAACCCTCGAACCATAACGATCAGAGAGTTTTCCGCTGATCGGAGCCATTATCATCATGGATACAGCAAAAGGCGACAAGAGAATCCCAGCCATCACCGGATCTATAGCTTTAATTCCTTGAAAGTAAAATACCAGCAAGAAGGTAACAGCTCCTCGCGCTATCCCATTTAACAGATTGCTTGTTAGAGCAAACGCTAAGATCCTTGTTTTGAAGAGACTTAAATCCAGCATGGGTTCTTTAATTTTATTTTCAATTTGAACAAACGCAACCATAAAAATAAGAGCCAACGCAAAGAGGACTAATGTTGAGAGATTCAACCAACCTTTAAATCCGCCTAAAGTTAGAGCAACTAATAAAGCTAGCATGCCAATGGTAAAGAATATAGTTCCTAACCAGTCAAAGGATTGTTTTTGAGGAAGCCGCTCAACTTCTTTTATCTGTGACCATGCCCAAATGCTTCCTATGATCCCTATGGGGAGATTAATATAGAAGATCCATCTCCAGCCAATAGTAACAAATGCCCCTCCTAAGATCGGACCAATAACTGAACCAACGCTGATAATCATACCGTTTATCCCCAGGGCCTTGCCAAGTTCCCCCCGGGAAAAAGCATCTGCAACAATAGGAGTACTCACAGCTAAAAGTAACGCCCCGCCGATAGATTGTATTAGTCTAAAAAGAATAAGCTGCCAAGCAGTTTGGGAAAACCCGCAAAGCAGGGAACCAATGGTAAAAATAACGAATCCACTGACAAAGAGTTTTTTTCGTCCTATCATATCAGCAATTCTACCGATGGAGGGAACGAGAATAGTTATAACTAACATATAGATCATGACAGTCCAAATGATGGAGTTCATACTGGCATGCAATTCTTTCATGATATCAGGCAGGGCAATAATTAGCGTATTGCTGCTCAACACAGAAAGCAAGGCTCCAAGGGAAGTACATGACAAGGCTTTCCATTTATAATCCACTTTTCTCACGCTCTTTCTCTTCAAGTTCTATTTTGTAATTTGCTGCGTTTTCAGCCATTCTACGTAAAATCGCTTCAACCTTACGAATTTCCTCGTCATTAAAACCAGAAGTGATAAGGTTTTCCCAATCCATAATTACACTTTGGATTTCGGGAATAACGCTGTAACCCTTAGGCGTTAGGAAAACTTTATAAGCACGCCTATCCTTTTCGTCAATTTTTCTTAGTAAATAGCCTTCATCTTCAAGCCGCTTAAGAGTTTTTGCAGTTGTTCCTTTATCAATTTTTAAGAAATTAGATAACTCTTCCTGACTTTGACCATCTTGGCGATAAAGTCTCATCATCAACCCATATCCACTGCCAATATTTAAAGTTTCTAACCTTTTTGTTGAATAGGACTGACCATAACGATAAAGGGTAGAAATGTATCGGCCGATTAAATACTCATTTTTCAAACTTACCCCCACCTTAAATCATTGACCCATGATTAGTTTTAGATTAGTTGCAATAGCAACCTTTTTAGATTATAAAGCAGATTAGTTGTTATTGCAACTAATTTGTCCTTAAATGTTTTCCAGTTATTTTTTGCTTGAATAAAACAAACCCAGGATATTGGCATATATTGGTTAATAAGGAGGTGCCAAAAGATGTTTCTTGGAAGAAATCGCGTCTTGAATCAAGGAGGAGAACTCGGCAGTACGGATGCAGGGGAAAATACTGAATTTTTAAATCAAGTAAATCGACCCATGCCAAACGGCATGCAGCGTTTCCTAGCGAAAAAGGGTATTAGTTCCTATGATGACTTTTCAAACAGGGTACAATACGCTCCTCGAATGCCATTCAGAAGAGTTCGTTAATCTTGTCTATCAATTTCGCAAGCTCATGTTCATATAAACAGCCGCCTCATGAAAGGAGGCGGCTGTTTATGTTATGGTTTCAATCTTAAATTGTCTGATCTATATTCAGGAGTAATATCAATAACTTCACCCGTGGAAAAGTGTTTCGAAGGTTTGTGAAACAGTCCGGAATATTTTCTTCTCCAATATAAGCGCAAAATCCCGATTGCTCCTACCATGATAACTCCTATTAAGATGATTCCGAAGGTGAAGGCTGCCATGGTGATTACCACCCCAAAAATTGCGATAGACCAAAGAACTTTGGACAATTTTGGCATATTTCCCCCTCCTAGACTGTAATTAACAACATTATTCGTAGCGCACAGCGGTACAATTCCCAAGTATGAGGTAACATACCGCCCTTCCATAGATGGCGTTGAAACTTAAAACCTTCATATTAATAAAATAATTGATCAGCTATGCTAAATTACACTAACTCCGTCTCTTGGAGAGCCTAAGTGTCGTAAGGAAATTTTTCGAAACATCACTAAAAGGCCCATGCATAGTCGATAAATGGAATCTATATGAAGATTTGTTCCTGCAGTTTCATCAAAAAATACATTGATTTTTGACTCAAGGTCTTCAGTTAGTTTAGTATAGCATATTAGAATAGGCACTTTAGGTAATGGATACAAGGCGAGGGAAATATCTGAATCAAAGTGAGCTTTAACTGGTTTTCCGCTAAAAATATATATCATATCTTCGATCAAATCCGGATGGGCATCTAGAAGCAATTTTAAAGGCTTTTCAAACCTTTGATGAAAGAAACTATTCCATACTGTCTCCTTGCTTAATTCCCTGAAGGGAACCCATTTTCCGGTCGGATCATTGCCCGCTCCTTGAATGATATAATTGAGTAGCGGTGTTATAACCCAAACGTTGAGATGGCAGTCAGATATTACATTACCTTCAGAATCAACTGTGAAATCCTTTCCCAAGCACCTAATACTCAGTTTTTTTCCTGAAAGACCGGCTCCTAATCGTTCTGCTGATTTAGAAAAATCTACTCTGCTAATTTCCTTTTTTAATGGTTCAAGGACATTTTTAAGTTGCTCTTCCTGGGTCAATTGCCGAACGATTTTCCCTTCAATTTCCTCGATGAATTTCCTATCTAAATGAGGACATTCTGTAAGGTGTTTTTCTCCCTTGATTATGGCAGATGCAAAGGCCAGACAAGAAGCCAAGCCACAAAGTTTGCAATTTGATTTTGGGAGTAACTTATATACTTCTAAAGGATTATCCAAGGGCATTGAATTTAACCCCCTTTGAAACATACAACAAGATCAAAGAAATTTGCAATTAATCATCCTATTGATTAAACATCCAGTTCTAAGGTCGTTTGCAGAGCGATCTCGATCATGTTGCGGAAAGTTTTCTGCCGCTCTTCGGAGGTTGTGATTTCGTGGGTAATAAGACTATCACTTACGGTCATAATCCCAAGTGCTTTTACCTTAAACTTAGCCGCCAACGTATATAAGGCTGCTGCTTCCATTTCCACTGCCAAAACTCCAAACTTAGCCCAGTGTTTCCATTCATCAGGGTCATCGCCGTAAAACGTATCGGTACTTAATATATTTCCCACCCGAACCTGGACTCCCAATTTTTGCGCATTATTATAAGCTTTCATAAGCAAGGAAAAATCAGCCGTTGGAGCATAGTCCATGTTATTAAATCTAAGCTTGTTCATGCTGGAATCCGTAGATACACTCATGGCCAAAATGACATCTTTTAGGTGAATATCGTCCTGCATGGCACCGCAAGTTCCAATGCGAATTAAATTCTGAACCTTATATTCAGTAATAAGTTCGTTGACATAAATTGATATTGAAGGCATCCCCATACCTGTTCCTTGCACAGAGATACGTTTTCCTTGATAGGTTCCTGTAAATCCATACATTCCTCTGACTTCATTATAACAAACAACATCTTTGAGGAACGTTTCCGCAATGAACTTTGCCCGCAATGGATCGCCTGGCAAAAGAACAGTACTTGCAATCTCACCTTGTTTAGCACCAATATGTATACTCATGAAATTCACCTTCCTAATTAAACTATATAGCCCGAGTTTGGCGACATTTTTTACCAGTACTGGACGTAGCAAGGCTTTAGACCATGTGTAAATTAATTTTTGTCACTACAACGTGTTTTTCAGTAAGAAATCATCAAATTGGTTGATCACTTTTGGTTTCATCATTTTTTCGCAATGAAACAATTTGACCCATTGTTCCTGCTGTTCCGTCATCTCCGTAATAGTTAGAGAACGTTGGGTAGAGCTTTTTAAGCCAACCTGATTTAATTGACAACTGCTTACCTGCCTTAGTAGCTCTTCAGATGATAGTGCGATTCCTGAATTCCTGAGGATTATCTCGATTGAGTTTATCAGCAAGTAAGCTATAATGCATATGCTCACATGGGCTTTTACACGTTCTGGCCGTGTCAAATAGATAGGGCGTAGAGCAAGCTGTGATTTCATCTCGCGGAAAGCTTCTTCAATCTTATTTTTCTCTCGATACTTTTGAATCACATCCCTTTGTGGTATGTTCAAATCGTTCGTAATAAAACAGGTTATTCCGTCCAATCGCCTTTTCTGCTGTTCCTTGTTCTTATCAATCTCGGCCGATAATCGGAAAGATTGTACAATTCGTGTCGTCTTATCACTTTTAGTTACTGTCAGTTCAATAGGCGTAACAGTCACGAGAAGTACCGATTTGAGTTTTCGTTTAGCAATCATTGTCTTGATATCTCGCTCAATCGTTTCCTTATTACGCGACTTTTTGGCAACCGCCAGACTGTCATTTTTCTCCGTGATCCAAGCCATGGCCTGAGCTACTCGCTTTTCTCTTGATTCAATGTCCTCATAAAATCGAGTAACATCAAAAGAGAAAATGAATCGGCGCTGATCAATTTGCCCCTCACGTGTATAAAAAAACTGATTTTCATCCGTTGGCTGAAATTCATGAAGTGCTAGTATCTGCTCATAATCATCTTTTGAAGCAGGCTCTGGCATGAATTCGTTGAATAGCGAGTGGCTAGCCATCTCATCCTTGTCCATTGCCGACAAATAGGTGAGTTCTTGCCGTTCAAGAAGGTTTAAATGATCATCGGACACCATGCCTCGATCAAATACAAGATGACATCGAGTCAAACCAAATCGTTTTTTCAATTCTTTGACCACGTCAGGCAGCGTGGTGACGTCCTGAGTGTTACCTTCAAGCACCTTCCAATAGAAAGGAGAACCAAGAGGAGTAACCATTAATGCGATTACAATTTGTTGCAAGTCGGGGCGGTGATCTCTCGAATAACCCAGCTTGGCAATAACACATTTGCTACCTTCCAAATAAGTTGAAGTAATGTCATAGAAAAAGCCTTCCCCGACTGAAGGATCAAACTGCAGAAGTTGCTGATAGAGATGAGCCTGTAAGGCAGATTCCCGCTTGTTCAGATCATCTAATTCACGATAAACAGCAAAATCAGAAGGTTTGGCTGAACTACGGTGTATTGCTGGTAAAACCGTATCTTGAACCCACTCCATGACATGGATTTTACTTCGAGGTTCTATACAACGATTGAGGACCATCGCTTCTGTAAGCAAGCCATTAGAGAAAAAGCGATGCAAGTTGAATTTCTCCCACAGCGAATGTAATAGAAGGATGGGTAGAAACATCCAATGCTTTGTGACTACGATATCGGAACTCTTAGTAAGGGAAAGATCAGCATCCTGCTGAACCTGAAGAATCATTTTCATCCTTGTGGCATCCTCGTCGGATAAAACACCAAGGTTTTGAATGAGACGGTGCTTGGGTTTTCCATCTTTATCTCGATAAGAAGCAACAATTTTGTAGTAACTGTAGGTTTTGCCTTCTTTTTTAATGGTAACTTTCTTTAGAAACATTTGTAGCCTCCAAGAGCAATATATTAGGACTACAAATATTATATCACAAATACCTATAATTAGGTATATTTTTGATTTATTTTGCTAATTATTTAGGACTACATATTTAGAGGTGAGGCCTGAATCCCTTGCGCCGCAAGGGATTGGAAATATATGTCGCCAAACTCGGGATATAGTTTAACTTATTTTACCTGATCCATTTATGATCTGTCCACTTTATAAAGCTATTATTCAGATTTAACATAATTGGGAAGTATAATATGACTGCAAATAAGCCTGCCAAGGGGCAGGCTTATTTGCAGTCATTTGGACATCATCCAAATTAAATTTTTTCAGAATATCCTCTTAGAGACTGTTAGTAGAACATCTGCATTTGCACAATCGTTAATTTTAAAAGGTTCCCTCCGATTATGCTGTCCCGGAGGGACAAAGAGGATATACATGAAAAAGACTTAAGGACAGTTGTCCTTACGACTACATTATACAATATTGAGAAGGGGTTTGCCTCGTGGTAAGATTAGGGAACTATGGCAGTATACAACTGGAAGTTATACTTTCTAACAGGTAAAAAAGGCCACTTTATAGTGGCCTTTTTCATAGTAAATAATCCCGCAAAGTTCCCCTAGAATTAATGGATAAACGGCTCTGGATTAATTTTTAACATTCTCAAACCATACAGACTATAAACCAAATTAAGTTAGGTTAGCAAACTAATCTCGACAAATCCTCCACTACTTCTGATTAATTGTGTTCCGGGTACAATCCTCTGAAATCTCGACTAAATTTCTAAGCTGAATCAATGATTAACTGATTACCAAAGAAAATTCACGCGGACTTACGAAAACAGAGTAACACGGAGGAACTTTGCGGGAAAGCTTTCATAAAACTGAAAGAAACTACCTGCATAGGTAGTTTACCATCCATCGAATTCAGCATCTGTAATACCGCAATGCTGAAACTTCCGAGGAATCGAAACGTTACCTAGCAATGCCCTAACAAGAATTTAACCGAATCGTTTTATTTACTGTTTATAATTCTATTATAATCAGTTTTATTCTCTTGTCAAGAGCATTTAGTTAAATAAAATTCCCTCCATCAACGACAATCGTCTGCCCTGTTACAAAACCGGCATGAGCGATAAGAGCATAAACAACTTCAGCAATGTCCTCCGGCGCAGCTACTCGGCCAAGAGGAGTGCCTGCGGCCAGGTGCGCAATATGTTCATCCTTTCCCTCTACCCACCGGGTCTGCACGATTCCCGGGGCAACCGCATTAACCCTTACTTCAGGGGCTAATACACGTGCTAAAGATTTGTTTACGCTGATAACGGCTGCTTTCGATGCGGAATATGCAATAGAACTGCCTAACCCCGTAAGACCGGCAATTGATGCCATATTAATAATACATCCCCGGGTTTTTTTTAGTTCAGGGGCCGCTGCGCGGGAGCAAAAAAACGTTCCTTTGACATTAACTCCCATGATGTCATCCCAATACTCGTCTTTTAACCCTTCAAGGTCAACATGATCTACAAAGTGCGTCATACCGGCATTATTGATAAGAATATCTAATTTCCCAAAATCATTGATGACTTTCTTGACCATGATTCTAACTTCCTGATCATTCGCTACATCTGCACGGTAAGTAGAACAACGAACACCCAAGCTTTCTGCCTCAGCCTTCGTTTTTAAAGCATCCGCTTCCGAGCGGGAATAATTAATTGCAATATTAACTCCGGCTTTAGCAAGTATCAGAGCGATGGCTCTTCCGATACCGGTGCCACCACCAGTAATTAGAGCCACATTCCCTTTGAGCATATGAAATCCTCCTTATTATACTACTGATATGTTTCTTGATTCATTGTTATAATGTATATTGTTTTCAAGTATATCGCACACTTTAAAACTCCACAAGCTTAATTCCCAAGAGACTAGGTAGTAAAGTGGCAACGACTTTGGCTATTTGCACCCGCTTTTGGTTTTTCGAGTTAATATTATATAGTGTCCCCGAAATTTCTTAACTAGAATGAAAACTAGGCTTTATGAACTTGCAAGAAGTTTGCGAAAATCATGAGCCGCTTGGTAAATATCATCTTGAGCCAGAATAGCTGATACAATGGCAACACCGTCTATCTTAGCAAACATCACTTGCCGAATAGTTTGCTGGTTGATTCCGCCAATGGCAACCACCGGGATTTTCACAGACTTTTTAATAAGCTCAAGCTCATGAAGACTGACAAGTTTAGCATCGGCTTTTGTTGAAGTGCTGTATATGGCTCCAGCTCCAAGATAGTCTGCCCCTTGTTCTTCAGCCAGAAGAGCTTCGGCTAAGCAGCTGACAGAGACCCCTATTATTTTATCGGGAAATAGTTCTTTTGCTTTACTCATGGGAAGGTCATCTTGACCAACGTGCAATCCTTCGGCATTGACTGCCAGTGCTATATCTAAACGATCATTGATGATCAACGGTATTTTATAGCGTGATGTTAGGTCTTTTAACTCATAAGCTATGTTAAGAAACTCTCCGGTAGATACTGATTTTTCCCGAAGCTGAACCATGGTAACTCCGCCTTGGATGGCAAGTTCAACACTTTGAATTAAATCTCGACTGCCTAAGAGCACCCTATCCGTAACTAGATATAAACTATAATCCGCCTTCATTTTACTCATAACTGATCTTACTTTCTTGGGCAAGTAATTCAGGAGTCAGATTATAGATGCTGTCAAACAAACGGGCCCGGAACGTTCCAATTCCTTCTCCGTGGTGGAGAGAGGCATGAGCAATTTCCCCCGCTAATCCCATACAGGTGATTCCCGCAATTGTCGCAGCAAAATAATCCTTTGTCACGCCGCAGAAGGTTCCGATTAAGGAAGTTGTCATGCAGCCGGTCCCGGTAACATCAGCCAATATCCGGTGACCGTTGTTCAATTTACACACTTGTTGTCCATCAGACACAACATCGGTTTTTCCTGTGATAGCAATAACACAGTTGAGAGTGAAGGCGAGTTTTTTAGCAACAACACTGCTGTTATTTTCATCAGCCAACGAATCTACGCCTTTGATAGCAACTTCTTGGCCTGCTATGACGCTGATTTCGGACATATTTCCCCTTATAACTTCTGGGGTAAGGACTTCAATCAATTTTTGAGCAGTTTGCGTTCTCAGCTTTGTTGCTCCAACACCAACCGGATCTAAGATAATGGGAACCCCCAACTCTTTGGCTCGCGTTCCGGCAAGCAGCATGCTGTCGATGGTCCTGGAGTTCAACGTCCCGATATTGAGAACTAATGATGAAGCAATCCCGACCATTTCTGCAACTTCCGCCTGATCATCTGCCATAACCGGGGAGCCCCCCAAGGCAAGGACAATATTCGCACAATCGTTTACCGTCACATAGTTAGTTATGTGATGTATTAAAGGTTTATTTTCCTTAATCAATTTAAAATTGGTCATGATTCTTTCACGCAGTTCCATTTTTATCGCTCCTCTTTCCTTACATACGTTTCGCAGTATTAATTATTAAATCCCGCTTTTTGGTAAAGTGAATAAAAGTGATGAGTAGGTCCAACACCTTTCCCAATATCCAAAGAATGTTCAATCGCTTCTATAATGTAATCTTTAGCCAGCGAGACAGCTTCGCTTAACGGATAGCCCAAAGCAAGATTGGATGTTATGGCAGAAGACAAAGTACAGCCAGTTCCATGAGTGTTCTTTGTCTTTACACGCTGTGAAGTATAATACTTAAAGTTCCGACCATCGTAAAGAATATCCGTTGAATCGTTTTCGAGATGCCCGCCTTTGAGAAGAACATTTTTAGCCCCCATCTGATATATGTATTTTGCTGCACTCTCCATCTGGGTAAGGTTCTGAATGGTCATTTTTGTCATAACCTCAGCCTCTGGAATATTAGGGGTTACGACAGTTGCTAAAGGCAAAAGTTCACGAATTAAAGTTAGCTCTGCTTGAGGGTTTAGCAGATGGTAGCCGCTTTTTGATACCATAACCGGATCTATAACAATATTCTTCGGCGCATAAACTTTCAATAATTCTGCTATAATCTCAATGGTCGATATTTGTGAAACCATACCGACCTTTAATCCATCAACTTCAATGTCTTCAAAAATCGCCTTAATTTGTGCAGCGATCACCTCTCTTGAAATATCTTGTACCGCAAAGACGCCTTGGGTGTTTTGAGCAGTTACAGCCGTAATAACACTCATCCCAAAAATGCCATGGGCAGAAAAAGTTTTTAAGTCTGCTTGAATCCCTGCCCCTCCGCTGCTGTCGGAGCCGGCTATAGTTAATGCCTTTTTCATGATTTTCCTCCCTTAGGATTACTATTTGCCAGAGAAAAAGAGCTCAAACCCTGCCTAGGATCTGAGCTCTTAATATTTTCATAAAAAGAGTAACTGCTTACCTACGCTGGCATTATCCAGATCAGGTTTTAGGGTCTCAGACTTTTTAGGGTCTCAATCTCAGCCGGCCTCTCCAGCTCCCCCGCTTTCAAATTTATCCACTTTTCCTTAATCTAACATGGTCAAATTTCAAAGTCAACACTTAATGACTGACGCCCTTTGAAACAGAATAGACTTAATAGCGAATTTGTTTTCAACGATGTACACTCGGTTTAAGCAAGTACAAATCTTTCAATTTGTTATCCTTTGATTTTGAAATCTAACGACTTCACGAAAATTTTACGAAAAATGTCCGTCAAATGTGCTAATGTAATATTAAGACTTAAACTACAGGAGGCATTTTGATGGTCGACCCAATGCTTATAACCCTAATCGTTCTTGTATCTATTTCAATCCTTTTGTTAATTCTCTTGTTGCTGCGCACCTCTAAAAATTCCTTGACTCCTATTACCGGCAAATTTGAGCTGTTGGAGAAAAGCCTCGAACGCAGCGAGCGGTTGGTTCAGGGGGAAATTTCCAAAAACCGAGAAGAATCTATGCTCAATTCCCGTCAAGTGCGTGAAGAACTTAGCCAAACGGTGCATACCTTTAATAATTCTGTTTTAGCACGTATGGCAGAAATAGCTTCTCTCCAGCGCAATCAATTGGATATCTTTTCCGAACAGTTAAATTCTCTTACCAAAACCACAGATTTAAAAATGGAACGACTGCGTCAAACTGTAGAAGAACGACTTTCGCGGATTCAACAAGATAACGCACAGAAGTTAGATCAAATGCGCGCCACTGTCGATGAAAAACTCAGCGCCACTCTTGAACAACGCTTAGGGGAATCCTTTAAATTGGTCAGTGAACGGCTCGAAGCTGTATACAAAGGGTTGGGCGAAATGCAGACCTTAGCCTCCGGTGTCGGGGATTTAAAGAAAGTCTTATCCAATGTAAAAACCCGAGGAATCATGGGCGAGATTCAACTGGGTAATTTGCTTGAGCAAGTACTTACGCCGGAGCAATATGCTACAAATGTGGCGACGAAGCCTGGCAGCAATGACCGCGTTGAATTTGCAGTTAAACTGCCGGCCCGCGATGGTCAGGACAGTATTCTTTGGCTTCCCATTGATGCCAAATTCCCCTTAGAGGACTATGAACGATTAATGGAAGCACAAGACCAAGTGGATATCCCACACATTGAAGAGTTCGGAAAATCTCTGGAAGCTCGCCTAAAATCGGAAGGCAAAAGTATCCATGATAAATATATCGCTCCTCCCCACACGACAGATTTTGGCATCCTATTTTTGCCTGTGGAAGGTTTATATGCCGAAGTTTTGCGGCGTCCCGGTTTATGTGAAATTCTTCAGCGAGAATATAAGGTCATCATTACCGGGCCAACAACACTTGCCGCCTTACTTAACAGTTTACAAATGGGATTTCGAACCCTTGCCATTGAAAAACGGTCAAGTGAAGTTTGGAATCTGCTGGGTGCCGTAAAAACGGAATTTGGCAAGTTTGTTGAAATTCTCGAAAAAACGCAAAGAAAACTTCAAGAAGCAAGCAATACCATTGACACCGCAACTCGAAAATCCCGAACCATCGTACGCAAACTAAAAACTGTTCAATCTCTGCCCGTGAACGAAACGGACCTGTTATTAAGACAAACCGAATCTGACAATGCCGAGATTGAAGAATAGGAAAATCATGAGCAGAGCTGCCAAATCCTTATTTGAATTTGACAGCTCATTATTTTGGGCACCCTTAATATTGCGTTAATTATTCTGTACTAAACTTAGATTAAGCTAAAGATTATTCTGATTTCACCTAAGTTGATCATTTAGATCTTAATTAATGAATCGATCTCTTTTCCATAACTCCCAATATGCCCCTTCGTGCTGTAAAAGTTCGGCATGAGTTCCTCTCTCGATAATCCTGCCTTCCTTCAGCAACAAAATCTCGTCCATTATTTCCAATCCCGAGAAATTATGGGTTATTAAAATAGTTGTTCGACCCTCCATAAGTCGGTAAACCTCGTTTAGTACCTCACTTTCAGTAATCGAATCAAGACCTGCTGCTGCTTCATCCAAAATTAAAATCGGTGCATTCTTTAATAAGACGCGGGCAATGGCTAAACGTTGTCTTTGTCCTCCTGAGAGCTTAAAACCGCCTTCACCAATGTAACTGTCATAGCCATTGGGTAAAGAAGTAATGAATTCATGGAGCTTAGCCTGACGTGCCGTATCCATGAGTTCCTGATTCGTTGCAGAGGGTTTTGCTAAGAGAAGATTTTCTTTGATAGTTGCATTAAAAAGATAAGTCTTTTGAGTTACGACTCCGATTATCCTCCTTAACTCCTCTATGTCATACTCTGGTAGACTATGATCCCCTAAGGAGATCTCACCTTTTTCACAGTCCCAAAATCTCAGGATGAGGTTAATAATGCTTGTTTTCCCAACTCCGCTTGAGCCGACGATGGCGACTTTGCTGCCTTGAGGGATGGTAAACGAAACATCCTTCAAAACCCAAGGTTCTGTCTTTTCATATCGAAAGCTTACTTCTTGAAAACTAAGTTTCAAGTTGTCTGCTCTGGGGATAAGCTTTCCTGGGTTCTCTCTTGAATCTTCGTTTTTACTTGAATCTTCATGTTCTCTTGAATCTTCATGTCTTATCTTATCGTTTTCCCTATTATAATCATGTTTCTTTCTATCTCTGCCATCTTTTGTCTCTTCCGGCTTCATTAGGTCTAAGAGTCGATCCGCCGAAACAAGGTTCTGTTCTAAGTGGTGAGGAACAAGGGCTAAAGGAAAGACGGCTTCAAAACTGCTTAACGTTCCAAGGGCTAACATCCCTAAATTAACTCCATTCAGTCTTCCCTTTTCCACAAGCAGAATTCCTAAGACCAGGATAAGCCACATTCCCAGATTAGCGATCAACCCTGTCAGGGCTGCGGAAAAAGCCGCTAATTTTGTTATCTTTCGTTCGCACTCAATCAACTCATCGTTGGTTTCTCGGAATTTGATCAGGTGATCCCCGACCTGATGATATGACAACAGCTCCGTCATGCCCAAAAGTCCGTCAGCGACTTGGGTATTCAAATGCGCCTTAAGGAAGATAATCTGAGCCCCGATACCCTGTCCCAATCTTTTAACCAGCCAAGGAACTATGACCCCCGCTATGACAAAACAGGCGGCAAGGATATACGAAAGTCGAATATCATAATTCGCTAAAAATATTCCATAGCCAATAAGAACGAAAAAAGCCGCTATAGGTGGTGCGAAAACCCGAAGATAAAAGTTCTGTTGTGTCTCCACGTCCGCCACAATGCGGCTCAATAAATCTTCACTGCGCAAGCCGCCTAAACGAGCTGGAGCAAGAGGTTCTATTTGCTCGTAGAACTTGACCCGTATCTGACTTAAGACCCGAAATGTGACATCATGAGATAGGTAGCGTTCCAGGTAGCGAAATACTGCGCGGGAAAGTCCAAAGAAACGGACACCTACGATGGTCACCATTAAATCAAGAATTGGCGGGTGAAGAGCTGCTCGAGCAAGCAAATAGGCCGAAGCAGCCATTAGACCAATATGGCTCGTAATGGTTAGTACACTTAGAAAGAGTGCCAAGAGAATTCTTGGCCAATAAGCCAGCATCAAACGGGTTAACCAGCCTATACTTTTCATAAAGAGCTCCCTCTTGCTTTCCTGACCAGGTCATAGTAAAGCCCTTGTTTTTCCAACAAAACCTCATGATTTCCTTCTTCAACAATCCGCCCCTGATCCATAACAAGTATACGATTTGTGTGCTGAATCGTATTGAGCCGATGAGCAATGATTATGGAGGTCTTGCCTTGAGTTAAATTATTCAGGGCGTTCTGAATAGCATCTTCACTCTCTAGATCTAAAGAAGAAGTTGGTTCATCAAAAATGAGCAGCGGAGCATCTTTTAAAAAGATTCTGGCCATTGCAATTCTTTGAGCTTGTCCCCCGCTTAAGCGATATCCGCCTTCCCCCAGGATTGTGTCATATCCCTGAGGAAATGACATAATAAAACCATGAGCATTGGCAGACTCGGCAGCATTGATTACTTCTCTCATCTCCGCCTGAGGCCTTCCGAGAAGGATGTTTTCTAAAATACTGCCGGCAAATAGATAAGGGTTTTGAGAAATATAACCTATTTGTTCCCGCCAATTGTCCATGGAGATAGTCTCTAGCAATTTACCATTAACATAAATTTGTCCGGACGTGGGTTCAACGAAACCCATTAACAGTTGAACCAAGGAAGTTTTTCCTGCCCCGCTGGGACCCACAAGAGCAATGCTTTCTCCGCTGCTTAGAGATATATTGATATTTTGTAAGGCAGGAGTTTCATCCTGGTCGTAAGTCAATGAAACGTGCTCAAAGGTAATCTGATAAGTTTCCGCAAGTATATCTATGGTACAGTGATCAATGCCGGACTTCGCCATCGTTGGCAGAGGCGCATCAAGGATCTCATAGATTCTCACTGCCGCATTTACCCCGGATAATCCGGCATGGAAATTTAGGCCAAGAGTTCTTAGCGGAGTGTAAAATTCAGGAGCAAGCAACAGTAGAAATAACCCGGTGGAAAAAGATAGAGTGCCATAGACAAGTCTTAAGCCAATGGCAACAGCTACCAGAGCTGTACTCATTGTTGCGAAAAATTCGAGCATCAGGGCTGATAAAAAGGCGATCCGTAAAACACTGAGGGTTGATTCTCGAAAAGAATTGCTGACTCTGGCGATGACTCTGATTTGATCTTTAGATCGCCCGAAGACTTTTAGAGTGGTAATTCCCCGCAAGATATCTAAGAAATGCCCGTTCATCCAGCTAAGACTCTGCCACTGCTGCAAGGACTTCTTCTCAGCTAATTTCCCGATCAAGATCATAAAGATGGGGATTAGAGGTCCGGTCAAAAGAAGAATACTTCCGGATTTCCAATCTTGTGGAAATACGAAGGATAGGATGATTATAGGTATCATGACTGCCAAAAGAAGTTGAGGAATATATTTGGCAAAATAATCAACCAGTGAATCAGTTCCACTGACAAGAGTAGAGATTAACTCACCGCTTTTTTCTTTTCGGATATAGAGTGGACCTAAGGTAAACAAACGATCGATCAAGCGCTGCCGCAAATTGCTTTTGACCCGTAAGGCTGCTTCTTGGGCAAAGACTTCACTTCCCCATTGAAAAAGTGCTCTCGTTAAAATAATACCCAGTATTATACCAAGGGCAACGCCAACGTTTTTTAAAGAAAGGCCTTTCAGGAAAACATTGGCTACCGTTTGGGAGAAAAACCAAGCTTGAGCCACGGCCAATAAGGCAATCCCACAGCCTAAACTTAGCGAGAGAAAGAGGAATCCCCTGACATGATTCGCTTCTTTAACCAGACGCCGATCAAACAATTAATTCATCTCCTAAGTTTTAACGGTGAATTCACATAAAAATGAGGGCTTTTCCCTTTGGCATTCTAGATTTAAATCGAAGGAATGCTTTAAGAACAGGCCCTCATACTATTTTAATATTTGAGACTTAATAATGTAAGTCTTTTTCGGTAACACGCTTGCGAAATACCCAGTAAGTCCAGCCTTGATAAAGTAAAACAATAGGAACCATGGTGAGAGCAACAATGGTCATGATTTTTAAAGTATAGGGACTAGAAGAAGCATTATAAATTGTCAAACTCCAATTTGGGTTAAGACTCGAAACCATAACGCGTGGGAAAAGTCCCCAAAACATCGCCAGGGTAAATAAAAGAATGGTCACGCCATTAAGGATAAAGGAAGCTTTTGCTTTTTGTGAACGCAGCAGGACGTTGGCCAAGATAAGAGCTATGCCGGATGACAGCAAGAGGATTCCGGCCCCTGTGTGCGAGAAGAGATCCGTCTGAACGTACGTTAACCCCGCCATAATCAGTACGATCAAAATAGCTCCTAAGCCCAGACCGCGAGCTGTTTTCCTCGATCGATCAGCCATTTCTCCTGTGGTTTTGAGACTAAGGAACAAGGCGCCATGGAAGGCGAAGACAAAGAGAGTCGTTAGCCCGCCTACAATTGTATAAGGAGAAAGCAGAGTAAAGAAAGTCCCGACGTATTGCATCTTAGCATCGATGGGTACTCCCTTGATTAAGTTTGCCACAGCAACTCCCCAGAGAATCGCTGATAATAAACTGCCGGTAAAAATTGCCCAATCCCAAGTGTTTCGCCAACCGGAGGCTGAATGACTGCTTCTGAATTCGAAGGCCACACCTCTTATAATCAGGGCTACCAAAACGAAAAACAACGCCAGAAAGAAACCGCTGAACAAGGTCGCATACCAATTGGGAAAAGCGGCAAATATGGCACCGCCTGCTGTAATCATCCAGACTTCATTGCCATCCCAATGGGGGCCGATGGTATTAATAATCATTCGACGTTCCACATCATTTTTACCGAGGATAGGCAGTAATATTCCTACTCCAAAATCAAATCCTTCCAGGAAAAAGAAGCCCACAAACAAGACCGCAATCAAGATAAACCAAAGAATATTTAAGTCCATAATGACGCCCCCTTCATTTCATGATCCATTATTTCCGGGCTTGCCTCTTCAGGACCCTTCTTAATGAATTTAACTAAGAGGTAAACATCCGCAATAGCTAAAATTGCATAGATGAAGGCAAAACCGGTCAAAGCAATGAGCATGGAAACAGCTGATACGGAGGTAGAAACGCCCGCCTCGACTTTTTGCAGTCCATAGACAATCCAGGGCTGACGACCGACTTCTGTCAAATACCAACCTGCAGTATTCGCGATATATGGAACTGGAATTGTAAATAATAAGAGCTTTAAAAACCACGTCTTCTGTTCTAAGCGCTTTGTTTTGTAGAAATACAACCCTAGAAGAACCATTAACACCAGCCAGAGTCCTGCGGCAAGCATGATTCGAAAACTCCAGAACAACGAGGTTACTGGAGGTATATAGTTACCTGGTCCATATTGCTTGATATCGGCTGCTTGAAGTTCTTTGATTCCTTTAACTTCTCCAGTAAAGCTATCATAGGAAAGAAAACTTAACAAACCGGGGATTTCAATTTGGGCATTATTTTTTTCCTTTTGTTGATCAATAGAGGCGACTAACAATAAACCTGCCGGATTTTCAGTATTCCAATGTGCTTCAGCAGCCGCCATTTTCATAGGCTGTGTTTTAACAAGATACATACCTTGCAAATGCCCAATTCCAGTAACTCCGAAAGTACTAATGATACCAAATACGACAGCTATATGAAATGAACGACGAAAAACGTCCGAATGGTTCTTCTTTATTAGATGATAGGCGCTAATTCCCATAACGAAAAATGCTGCTGTGACAAATCCGCTGAGCACCGTATGGGGAAACTGATAAAATACATGGGGGTTCGTTACTAAAGCAAAAAAATCAGTCATTTCAGCCCGGCCATTACGCAGAGTAAAGCCAACGGGTTCTTGCATAAAAGAGTTAGCAATTAAAATCCATAAGGCCGAAAGATTGGAAGATATCGCAACTAGCCAAATACTAAGTAGATGTACTTTTTTGGACAATCTATCCCAACCAAAAACCCAAACTCCTAAGAATGTTGATTCTAAGAAAAAGGCCAGTAAAGCTTCAACTGCTAAAGGAGCTCCGAAAATATCTCCGACAAAACGTGAATATTCAGACCAGTTCATGCCAAATTGAAATTCTTGAACTAAACCTGTTACTACGCCCATAGCAAAATTAATCAGAAAGAGTTTACCCCAAAATTTAGTCATCGTTTTATAGGTCTCATTACCTGTCTTTACATAAAAAGTCTCCATTAAGGCAACTAAAATACCAAGACCCAGGGTCAATGGTACAAACAAAAAATGATACGATGTTGTCACTGCAAACTGTAATCTTGATAAAATAAGTTGAGTCATCGACGCACCTCCACTTTCATAGTAACCCGAACTACACCACGTTCAGTTGGATTTGTTACAATTGATCCCCCCACTTCTTTTTTATTTGAATACATTGCGCTAATAATTGGTTTACTGAATAGAATTACATAGAACAATAGATCGATTAGTCAAAATATATATATTATTTCTTTGATTAATATTATACTAATTACAAATAAATCCGTCAATACACTTAGAATAGGTTAAGAATATTTTAAGACACTCGGCAAACCCACACTGCTGGAGCATGCGTAATGAGTCGCAGTGCGGCAATAAGCTCGTCCGCTTATCGTCTTGGCCAGCGGCTTAGGGGGCAGGAATTAAAGAAACCTAAGTAAGTCTGCGGTTTCGTAAACTTACTTAGGTATGCAGCATTCAAGCTAATTAGGGATTACTGAATAACCTCGAAACCTGCATGGGAGTAGGAACTAAGGCCATTTTCGTGGTATAATAAAGCAAGATAAAGGATGAATATGGTCGAAAAACCTTGCAGATGGGGGACGAAAATGTACCGAAAACCTACAGGTCAAATTAGCTTACTCGAAGACTTCAGATTTTTTGCAGGCGGCAAACTTGATGCGAATAACCGTTGGGTCAAGATGGCCGATTTGATTCCCTGGAACGTTGTTGAAGAGCGATATGCTTCTCATTTCCCAAAGCATACTGGAAATGTTGCGAAACCAGTTCGTGTCGCATTGGGTGCCCTCATCATCAAAGAAAAGTGTGGATTTTCCGACGAAGAAACCGTCCAACAAATCATGGAAAACCCCTATTTGCAATACTTCATCGGGCTGGAGGAATTTCAAACCACTCCACCGTTCGATTCATCGAGTATGGTCCATTTTCGGAAACGCCTCGACGCTAAGGTAATTGCTGAACTGAACGAAGCCTTATGTAAGGGAGAAACAAAGACGGAAACTGAAGATCATAAAGATCAAAACACTCCCCCACCAAGTTCAGGTTGTACAGACGACAATCGTCGTGAAGATCAAGCAAGCAGTGAGCAACCACCCCAACAAAACCACGGAAAACTCATTTTGGATGCCACATGCACCCCGGCCGATGTGAAATATCCCACGGATTTTTCTCTACTAAATGACGCACGGGAAAAGTTAGAGGCCATGGTGGACACCTTGCATGAGAATCAAATAGGGAAAGAGCTCAAGCCAAGAACCTATCGACAAAAGGCACGTAAACTCTATCTGAAGTTAGAAAAGAATCGGAAACCCAGAAGTCGTGAAATCCGCAAGGCCATTCGGAAACAGCTGAGCTTCGTTACAAGAGACCTTCAGATCGTCTTGAAACTATCAGCCAAGTACCCAGAAGGACTCAGTAAACGGCAGCAAAAAGACTTAGAAACCATACAAACACTCTTTGAACAGCAAAAAACCATGTATGACAAACGAGTCCACACTATAGAAGAGCGTATCGTGAGCATTAGCCAACCGCATGTTCGCCCGATTGTGAGGGGTAAAAAAACAGCAGCCACAGAATTTGGAGCGAAAGTTGCCATAAGTATCGTCAACGGATTTGCTTGGATCGAGAAGTTGAGTTGGGAAGCCTTTAATGAGGGCACCACCCTGATTGATTCGGTAGAAACCTATAAGGAGCGCCATGGAAACTATCCTGAATCCGTGATTGCCGATAAAATATATCGGAACCGAGACAACCTGCAGTACTGCAAGTTACATGGCATTCGGCTTAACGGGCCCAAACTAGGTCGACCCTCGAAGGATAAAAAAGAGCATTTAGAACAAAGGCGGCTAGAGAAACAAGAGGCAGGCCTAAGAAATGCAGTCGAGGCGAAATTCGGTGAAGGAAAACGTCGTTATGGACTAGGTCGAATAATGGTACGTCTCAAAGAAACGAGTGAGACGGTCATTGGCTTACAGTTCATCATCATGAACCTGGGGAAGCGCCTCCGGGATCTTTTGTACCTTTTTTGGGAAACGCCTTTTTTCGAGTTGGGAGATTTTGTTTGTTGCCTAGAAACTAAAAATATGGGGACTGTTCAGTAATCCCTAATTAAGTTATTTATATCCCTGAGTTTTAAAATAATTTTTCTCAATGACAAGGTCTGCCATATCAATGCCCATGATCGCTTGATCTTCGTCATCTTTTGTGGGCGCTTGTCCTATATATTGTTTATTGGCTAAAACAGCAAAATTCTTTTTTGTATTTAAGAGATTTCTGCCAAAAGCGGTATTGGCATAGAGTTTTTCGTTGATTCCCATTAAGGAAGCAATTGTTGGCATCGTATCAATTTGTCCCCCGGTAATTTTTAGCTCTTCCCCTTTCATTCCTTTGTGAAAAATGATCAGAGGAATCCGTTTGCTGTCATCAAGCCACCAGCTTTGCTGAGGCTGTACTTGTTTTACCTCATCATCATAATACTTGTGCACTCCCGTATGATCACCGTAAATCACGACAACTGTATTATTCAATACTCCGCTTTGGTCAAGAGTATCGAGAAAGTGACCGATCTGTTCATCCGTATAATGGATGCTTTGAAAATAGCCACCCAGTTTAGATTGGTTTAATTCATCGCTTAGTTTGAGCGTACGATATTGCGCCGGTAAGTCAAAAGGATTGTGACTAGTCAAAGTGACAATAAAATTATAGAAAGGCAGCTTCTCTTTTTCTATAATAGGTGGTATCTGCTTTAAGTAAGAACCATCACTGATCCCTAAACCAATTTTTTCTGTCTCGTCAAAATGAGTGACATCATAGGTTTTTTCAAAACCTATGGCCCTTAAAGCGGGCATCCAATTCCAATAAGCGCCTTTATCGGGATGAATGGCCAGCGTTGAATACCCTTTCTGCGCCAGCATTTTAGGCAGTGAATTGTACGTATTATCCGGGAAACGGAAAAAGGTAGCACCGGTGCGAATGGGGTAAACGGAAGTATTCGTCATTAGATCAGCATCAGAACTTGTCCCATTATTAACTTGTTCATAGAAATTAGAAAAATACAAACTGTTAGCCAGCAATTTATTGAGGTTCGGCGTGATTTCCTGGCCATTGATTTTCTGGTTTATGACAAAATTCTCAAGGGATTCAACTTGAATCACCAAAAGGTTCTGACCTGCAAACATGCCTGTAAAATGATTGGTAGGCATGTTTTCTTGTTTTTGCTCAAACCAATTTTGAATTTCCGCTGTTTGCTGAGGCGTAATTGGCTGTACATGCTTATTTTTATAAAAATTATAAAGATCAAAGATATGATAACCCAAAGGAGAAAGGTTAGACATCGTTTGATTAGGAGACCAAGAAACTCTGAACAACATAGTATTAGGGTTTCCGCTTAAATCCAATTGAAGATGTTCATAGTAAATACAAGTTATAGGCAAAAGAAAGGTCAGCAAAAAGGCGATTCGGTATCTGGGTGTTTGCTGAAAAAATGATTTCCTGAAAAACCAAAGGGCAGCATATACTAAAAGATCTGCGAACATTAAAACATCAATCGGCCGCAGCATTGAAATGATACTGCTTGATAAATTATCAAGATTCGTTGTTTGACTAAGGATATAGGGAGAAATAAAACTATTGAAACCCCTATAATACATTAAGTCAGCAAGAACTAATGAAGTCATTAAAATATTGCAGAGCATCATGAACCAAAATCGCAAATGCCCTCGAAATAAGAAGCTAAAGCTCAGTGGTATGAGAATCATGGAAATATAAACAATAAGCGGCGGAGGCGAACTAAAACTATAAAATGCCTTCATAAAATTGAATTTAGAAGAATTATCATTATTAACTAAGCCTAGAAATAAGATAAACTTAGCTAAAATTGAAAGAACCATGAACACTAAGATTATATTATTTTTTACAAATTGCATCAGTTCAATTTTTTTCGGGTTTGCTAATTTTCCTATACCTTGTGTCGAATTTAACTTTGGGGAACTATAAGCAACCCGTTCATCATTTTGCGACAGGATTAATCAGTCCTCTGCTAAATATTTTGCATATAGCATACTTCAAGGAGTCAGAAAAGTCCATACATTAAAATTTGAAGGAGTTAGTGCCAGGCACATCCTCCTTCCCCATATGACGTTAAAATCAGTTACATTAACACGTTCGTAGGATCTTCGAAAACAGTTTTAAAATTGTCATTTTCAACAATTTGGGTAATTAATTCTCTCTTCTCATCCTCTGAATACTCATAAAAGATAGGATTAAGGTCCCATTGATCATTTGCAGGATAATAGCGCAAATTGGCCCTTACGGTCTTTTCGTTTCCGCCATTATGGAAGATGAGTGTTAAAGCGTAGTTGTTAAAGTTATATTCCGGATCAAAACCGGATCCGTTAACTGTAACATCGAAAGTTTCCATTAATTCATCCTCCCTTTTACACCTTTTCGGCATTATCCTTTAGTATGTTGTTCAAGCATTCGAGTTATACAATAAAACTCTTCTGCTATTTAGGGATTACTGAACAGTCCCCATATTTTTAGTTTCTAGGCAACAAACAAAATCTCCCAACTCGAAAAAAGGCGTTTCCCAAAAAAGGTACAAAAGATCCCGGAGGCGCTTCCCCAGGTTCATGATGATGAACTGTAAGCCAATGACCGTCTCACTCGTTTCTTTGAGACGTACCATTATTCGACCTAGTCCATAACGACGTTTTCCTTCACCGAATTTCGCCTCGACTGCATTTCTTAGGCCTGCCTCTTGTTTCTCTAGCCGCCTTTGTTCTAAATGCTCTTTTTTATCCTTCGAGGGTCGACCTAGTTTGGGCCCGTTAAGCCGAATGCCATGTAACTTGCAGTACTGCAGGTTGTCTCGGTTCCGATATATTTTATCGGCAATCACGGATTCAGGATAGTTTCCATGGCGCTCCTTATAGGTTTCTACCGAATCAATCAGGGTGGTGCCCTCATTAAAGGCTTCCCAACTCAACTTCTCGATCCAAGCAAATCCGTTGACGATACTTATGGCAACTTTCGCTCCAAATTCTGTGGCTGCTGTTTTTTTACCCCTCACAATCGGGCGAACATGCGGTTGGCTAATGCTCACGATACGCTCTTCTATAGTGTGGACTCGTTTGTCATACATGGTTTTTTGCTGTTCAAAGAGTGTTTGTATGGTTTCTAAGTCTTTTTGCTGCCGTTTACTGAGTCCTTCTGGGTACTTGGCTGATAGTTTCAAGACGATCTGAAGGTCTCTTGTAACGAAGCTCAGCTGTTTCCGAATGGCCTTGCGGATTTCACGACTTCTGGGTTTCCGATTCTTTTCTAACTTCAGATAGAGTTTACGTGCCTTTTGTCGATAGGTTCTTGGCTTGAGCTCTTTCCCTATTTGATTCTCATGCAAGGTGTCCACCATGGCCTCTAACTTTTCCCGTGCGTCATTTAGTAGAGAAAAATCCGTGGGATATTTCACATCGGCCGGGGTGCATGTGGCATCCAAAATGAGTTTTCCGTGGTTTTGTTGGGGTGGTTGCTCACTGCTTGCTTGATCTTCACGACGATTGTCGTCTGTACAACCTGAACTTGGTGGGGGAGTGTTTTGATCTTTATGATCTTCAGTTTCCGTCTTTGTTTCTCCCTTACATAAGGCTTCGTTCAGTTCAGCAATTACCTTAGCGTCGAGGCGTTTCCGAAAATGGACCATACTCGATGAATCGAACGGTGGAGTGGTTTGAAATTCCTCCAGCCCGATGAAGTATTGCAAATAGGGGTTTTCCATGATTTGTTGGACGGTTTCTTCGTCGGAAAATCCACACTTTTCTTTGATGATGAGGGCACCCAATGCGACACGAACTGGTTTCGCAACATTTCCAGTATGCTTTGGGAAATGAGAAGCATATCGCTCTTCAACAACGTTCCAGGGAATCAAATCGGCCATCTTGACCCAACGGTTATTCGCATCAAGTTTGCCGCCTGCAAAAAATCTGAAGTCTTCGAGTAAGCTAATTTGACCTGTAGGTTTTCGGTACATTTTCGTCCCCCATCTGCAAGGTTTTTCGACCATATTCATCCTTTATCTTGCTTTATTATACCACGAAAATGGCCTTAGTTCCTACTCCCATGCAGGTTTCGAGGTTATTCAGTAATCCCTATTTAAGAGCAGCGGTAGCTAATTGCATTTACGCTCGTGGAAATCAAATAACAAAAGTTTACTTGTCCCTCAGAAGGTTTATTTCTGCAGGGAGCAGTAAGTCGCCCGGTATCCTAGAGGTCTGATAGTGAAAATATCCTAAAACATTCCTAAAGCAAAATTGTTGTGTAAAACGGGTATCCATTGTGACCCGGATTTTGCACGAGATTCTACTTTAAGGCTTTTTATTTCGATTTTCGTAACGTCACCCTCTACTTGAAGAATTTCTAAAGAATCCTCCTCATTAGCCCGGGTGATGTCTGTTAAATATCCAATTTTCTCAGCACTCACTTTGGTGATGGCGATGCCTTTGCCTGCTCGAGACTGAGGTTTAAACTCTTCAAAGGACGTTCGTTTAATATATCCTCGTTCTGTGAGCGTCACAAGGTCACCCAAAGGATTTTCAGGCATTAATAATAGTGCATCGACGACCCGATCACCTTCATTCAGAGTAATCCCCTTCATACCCCGCGCTTTGCGCCCCATAGGGTTAATATCCGTTAACGGGAAGCGAATGGCCTGTCCATAATAGGTGGCAATAAATAGTTCTCCAGCATCTGTTCCTATAAACACCCTGGTTAGGACATCATTTTCTTTGAGTCCCATGCCTTCGGCATTGCGGGCGTGAACAAAATCTTTAACAGGACTTCGCATGACTTGTCCCTCTTGAGTTATAAAGATAAAATAACTCTGATCTGTCCCCTCTTTCACAGATAATATTGCTGCAATGGTTTCCTCTGCTTGAAGTTGGAGTAAATTACTCAGCGGGCTGCCTTTCTCTTTAGGGCCTGCTTCAGGTACAGTCTTGGCTTTTATGCAGTAAAAATTACCTGTTTGCGTGAAAAAGTATAGTGTCTCTTGATCTGTTGCCGAAACTTTTAAGGAGACAACGTCACCATCTTTAAACGATAGAGCGGGCATTGTTTTTATATTCTTGCTTGGCAGGGGAATTCGCTTGATATATCCCTGCTTAGTAAGTATGACTTCAAAGGGATGTTCAACCTCCTCAAAGGAACTGAGATCAAACGTATTTCTCATTTCTTCCGGCATAATACGAGTTCGTCGTTCATCCCCATACTTATCGGCGATGTCTTTAAGTTCATGTTTAATAATTTGAAAGACCTTAGAAACATCTGCTAGGATACCTTCTAATTCTGAAATTAACCGTAAGGTATCGTCATAATCCTGACGTATCCCATCCAGTTCAAAGTTTGTCAGGGTCTGAAGTTTCAGATCCAGAATAGCCTGAGACTGAATTTCTGAAAGCTCAAATCGCGTCATCAGCGCAGCTTTAGCCAGAGCCGGAGTTTTACTGGAACGTATGATTTCAATAACCTCATCAAGATGATTGATGGCAATCATTAAACCTTCAAGTATGTGGATTCGATGTTTTGCTTTTTCCAATTCAAACTTAGTTCGCTTCGTTACAACTATTTTCCGGTGTTCAATGAAAGCCGCATTAATTTCTTTTAATCCTAAAACTTTCGGTGTCCCATCTGGGGTAATGACAAGATTAATGATACCGAAGGTCTCCTCCATCTGAGTGTATTTATATAGATTGCGTAAAACTTCCAGAGGATCCGCTTCTTTGCGGCATTCCACTACCAAGCGAATCCCTTCGCGATCCGATTCATCACGAACCTCGCTAATTCCAGAGATTTTTCCGGAATCAGCATGGGCCTCAATTTTAGATGCTAAGGTCGATTTATTAACTTGAAAAGGTATTTCAGTAATGGCGATCAAATTTTTGCCACTTTTACCTTGTTCTATTACTGCCTTACCACGCATGGTCACTTTTCCACGACCGGTTTTATAAGCGCTGATAATTCCATCAGTTCCTATGATCAAGCCGCCTGTGGGAAAATCAGGACCTTTCACTTTTTCCAGAAGCTCTTCCACGGTGGTGTCCGGATGGTCAATCTGCTGGATTAAACCTGCTACGACTTCCTTTAAATTATGGGGAGGAATATTTGACATCATGCCAACGGCAATTCCAGATCCCCCATTGATTAATAAATTAGGGAAGGGGCTGGGAAGAACGACAGGTTCTTTCAGGCGCTGATCATAATTTGCCTTGAAAAGCACTGTGTTTTTATCAAGATCTTGAGTCATCAATTGCGCTAAGGGGGTCATTCTCATTTCGGTGTAACGCATGGCTGCTGCATTATCGCCATCGATAGAGCCAAAATTTCCTTGGCCATCCACCAAAGGATAGCGAATTGCCCAGGGCTGCGCCATACGAACAGCTGATTCATAAATCGATGAATCACCATGGGGATGATATTTCCCCATGCAATCTCCGACCAGTCGGGCAGATTTACTGTAAGGCTTATCGGGAGACATCCCGATTTCGTCCATAGAGTAGAGAATTCGGCGATGTACGGGTTTTAACCCATCACGAACGTCCGGAACTGCTCTCTGTAAAATGACATGTTTGGAATAGCCTAAGAACGATTCAGGCAGGACTTCTTCCAATGGGCGTTGACTTATTGTCTCTTCATTCATACTCAATTGGTTGGTTCCTCCTTTCTCGTTTACAAATCGTCATCGGTAAAAATAATATTTTCCATCAGGAAATCCCGCCGCGGCTCAACCTGTTCGCTCATTAAGATTCTCAGTTTTCGCTCCGCTTCTAATGTATCATCGATGGTAACTTGAATCATACGTCGATTGGCCGGATTTAACGTTGTTTCCCAGAGTTGTTCGGGATTCATTTCACCAAGTCCCTTGTAACGTGAGACCTTTGCTGTTTTTCCCAATTCCTTTAGTTCCTTTTTTAATTCTTCTTCATCAAAAGCATAACGGATAATCTTTCCTCGTTCTTTTTCCACTTTAAAGAGAGGCGATTGGGCAATAAAAACTCGACCATCTAAGATAAGGGGCTTCATGTAACGGTAAAAAAACGTTAACAATAAACATCGAATGTGAGCTCCGTCAATATCAGCATCCGTCATGATACAGACACGAGCATAATTGCCTTTATCCAAATCAAATTCCTTGCCGATGCCCGAACCTACCGCTGTAATAATGCTTCGGATTTCCTCGTTTTCGAGGATCTTATCCAGCTTTGCCCGATAAGTATTAATGACTTTGCCGCGTAATGGAAGTATCGCTTGAAACCGCCGGTCCCGTCCCATTTTGGCGGAACCCCCTGCACTGTCTCCTTCTACTAAAAATAGTTCATTGCGACTTTTATCTTTGCCGCTGCAGGCAGCGAGTTTTCCGCTTAATGCTTTAACCTCTGCATCACGAGCCTTCTTTTTTAATTCTTTGGCTTTTTTAGCTGCCAAGCGGGCTAAACAAGTCGTTAAGGTGCGGTTAATCACTTGTTTGGCCAAGGATGGGTTTTGTTCTAAGAACTGACTTATTCCTTCGTTGGTTAGGGACTGGACAACACCTTCTATCTCCAAATTAGAGAGCTTTGTTTTCGTTTGCCCTTCGAATTGAGGCTCTTTGATTTTCAGAGATAAAATACAAGTCAAACCGTCACGAAGATCATCCCCGATGAGACTTTCATCTTTTTTAAAGAGATTATTTTTACGCCCGTAATTATTAAACGCCTTCGTTAAAGCAGTACGAAAGCCGGATTCATGAGTTCCACCTTCATCTGTAGGAATATTATTTACATATGAGTGCAGGGATTCATCCTCACCATCGTTATATTGAAGTGCAAATTCGACGATAACATCGTCTTTCTCGCCCATGTAATAGATCGCTTTTTTATGGACCGGAGATACTCCGGCCTCCTTGATAAGATGTTCAACAAAGCCAATGATCCCCTGCTGCTCTAAAAAGATCTCAGACTTTACCTCTCCCCGGTTATCCGTAAGGATAATCGTTAAGCCCTTGTTAAGAAAAGACAGCTCCATAAGCCGGCTTCTTAAGGTGCTATATTTGAAGACCGTTGTCTCCTTGAAAATTAAAGGATCTGGTTTGAAATTGACCTTTGTTCCCGTACCTTTGACCTTTTTACCAATAACTTTTAAGTCAGAAATTAATTCACCGCCCCGAGCATATTCAACCCGATAAAGCTTTCCGTCTCTTTTAATTTCTACACTTAAAAACTCCGATAAGGCATTGACAACACTGGCTCCAACCCCGTGCAGCCCACCTGACGTCTTATAGGTATCTCCGCCAAATTTGCCTCCGGCGTGCAGTGTTTCAAAAGCCAGCCGAACAGCGGTGATATTTTTCCCCGGATGAATGTCCACAGGAATTCCCCGTCCATTGTCCTCAATAGAAATTGAGCCATTTCCATTAAGGGTCACCGAAATTCGATCGCAAAAACCTGCTCCGGCTTCATCAATAGCATTGTCAATGATTTCATAGGCAAGGTGGTGAAGGCCTTTGTTTCCCGTAGAACCTATATACATACCCGGACGGCGGCGTACGGCCTCCAGGCCTTCTAATACCTGTATCGATTCTGCATTATACTGCTTTGCTGACAAACAGTTCACCTCCGAAGTGATTTTACGCTATTTTTGTCATTATGTACAATAACACTTGCTTCTCTACCTTGTCCAGAACTTTGCTAAAAAAAACTGAGTAAAGTGTGTATTTTAGCACAACTTTACTCAGAAATGGTAAATTTATCTATAGTTTCTATAGTTTTTTTTAAAATTACAGATTACACATTAAACAATTTTAACACCTTATCGTCCCTTTTCATTAGCCATTCGTTTTAATTTCTCTCGACCATTTTCAGGCGGAATTAGTTGAACGTCTCGACGGGTCATGGTTAGGGCGTCGCTCGGACACGCCGAAGAGCAAACTCCGCAGCCAATGCAGATCTCGTAATTTACAGTAGGTACAATAGCATTTCCTTGATCAGACATGGTGATCGCCTTAATTTGACATTTGTCTGAACATAGGCCGCATCCCAAGCATTCTTCACTGTTAATTTCGGGTTTGAAATTGCTTGGATGGGCGGCAAAAATTTCTTGTTCATTAATCCCGCGGAGAACTTTGCAGCAGCAGCCACAGCAGCTGCAAATGTAAGTAGGCTTATTCATAACATTGTCGCAGAGATGAACCAATCCTAATTCCTCAGTTTTTTTAAGGACTTCCAATAAATCTTCAACACTTGCCGGTTTACCTAAGCCCTTACGCACAATCCATTCCGCCGCTCCGCCAAGGGACATACAAACTTCAAGCGGTGCATCGCAGGCTTTCCCCAAATGAGTCGCCTCATGTCGGCAAGCACACATTGAAATCGCTCCGCCGCCGGCTTGTTTAATAATTTCTGAAGCTTTTTCGTAATTTAACACTTCAGTTTCCACAGCTAGAGGAATCAGTTTTTCATAAACCAAGGTTCTCATCACCTTGGTATCCACCCCGGCTATTTCCCGCATAACCCCATCCTCATGGAAATAGGTTTCAAATAACTCTGCTAACTCTTTTAAGGTAAGATGGTCTCCTGTCCTCATAAACGTATATTCAAAGAATCCTACTAACATGGGGGACAACATATAATAAAAGGTATTCTTACGGGGGATGTCCAACACAAGACCTTTGTTAGACATGTCCTCCAAAATCACTTTTAACTCTTGCTCTTCAAGCTTAGTGATTTCCGATAGTTTATCCAGAGTCATTGGCAGAGCCGGAAATTGACTGCCAACGAAAGCTTCAGTCTCCGTGTACATTTTATGAAGTATAGCCATTAATGCTTCGTTGATCGGTGCACCTTCCGGTGTCCTGCTCAACCGTTCGGCCAAAGCTTGATAGACTTCTTCTTTGGCACTCACGATATGTCCCATGCTATCGCCTCCTCCAATCTATCCGCTCAACGGGTTCACTCAGTTCTAGCTTCCTCATAGGCGTTATGAATAGCATCTAAAGCTTTACGTGGATTTACCGCATCACCGATCAGCTTCAAGTTTTCGATCTTTCCTTTCAAAGCGAGATAAAGCTCATTTTGCGATCGTGAACCTACAGCAAAAATTACGGTATCTGCCGGAATTAAATTTTGTATTCCTGCACTTTCTGCGATAACTCCATCGGCAGTTATCTCTAAAACCTTTGTTTGATCCAGAGCTTTAACACCATAACGTTTTAAATCGGCTAACATTGACCAGCGAGTACTTGGGCCGATATCTCTGCCGATTCCCTTAGCCATCTCTAATATAGTTATTTTCCTGTTACTTTGAGTCAGCAAGTGATAGAGTTCTTTATCAGACTCCGCATGCTGCAGCATCAGAAAACGCAGCGTCTCACTGTCCAGAGTTCTTGCTTCCGCTAAATATAGAGCCGTTTCCACGCCAACTGCTCCGCCGCCAACGATAATAATGTTTTGTCCGGAAGTCTCGACACCCGCCAAGACATCCCATGCCTGAAGAATCTTCATATTTCCGCGATTCGGTATCGAGGGACTTATTGGACAAGACCCCGTGGCAATAATGACTTTGTCGAAGGTTCCTTTATTGATTTCTTCCATGATCTTTTCCGGAGTTGCCTTTACATCATAAGTAATTCTTACACCCTGCTGCAGGCAGACTGTTTCTAAATATTTGCCAAGATAAAGGAAATCTTTACGTCCCGGTGGGGCAGCTGCCAAGCTCAATTGTCCTCCCGGTTCACGGGTTTCTTCCCAGACTGTGACATGATGTCCGCGTAAACTTGAGACTCGGGCATATTCTAATCCGGCAGCCCCGGCTCCGATCACAAGTAATTTTTGGGGGCTTGAAGTCGGAATCAATCCCCCTAACTCTGCTTCACGTCCGGCTTCAGCATTAACTAAACAGGCAACAGGTTTTAAACGGAACACATTATCAAGGCAGCCCTGATTGCAGCCGATGCAGGGACGGATTGTTTCGGTCCTGCCCTGCATGGCTTTCTTGGGAAGATCCGGATCAGCCATAAGCTGACGGGCCATGCCAATGAAATCCGCTTTTCCCTCTTGCAGGATCCTCTCAGCAAGTTCCGGAGTATTAATGCGGTTGCAAGCGATGACAGGAATCGAGACAGCGTGCTTAATTCCGGAAGCTAAGTATGCAAAGGCTCCGGGAGGAACATTCATGGTGAGTTGAGGCACCGGTGTTTCATGCCAGCCGCCAGTGACATTGAGGGCATTTACTCCAGCCTTTTCCAAGGCCTGACAAAAGGCCCTGGACTCGGTATTGGTATGACTGCCAGGCATAAAGTCATTCCCTGCGACCCGAACAATGATAGGATAATCCGGACCAACAGCACTGCGTACAGCATCAACGACTTCTAAACCGAAGGTCATCCGAGCCTGAAGGTCCCCGCCATAGCGATCTGTGCGCTGATTGGTTAGAGGAGAAAGAAACTGTGATATCAGGTAACCGGCACTGGCCAATATTTCAACCCCGTCAAAACCTGCTTTCTGTGCGCGTTTAGCCGCGCTGACATAAGAGGCAATGATCTCGGATATTTTCTCCTGGGAAAGTTCTTGAGGAACCTGGCCGGTTAACCGGGATGGTATCGGAGAAGGAGCAACGGAAGGCTGACCGGTATGCGCGGAATGAGCATATCGTCCTGCTTGGTAAAGCTGAGGCACAATTTTTGCCCCTTCTTCATGGACAGCATCGACTAACTGGCGCAATCCAGGTATGTAACGATCGTCATCAAGTTGAGTCATCCCAAAGGCGTTCCCGATCTTATCAATACCACAGCCGCCGACAATGATAAGCCCAACGCCACCACGGGCACGACTCCGATAATACTCGATCAGCCGTTCAGTCACTTCACCATCGGGGCTGTACCCCAAATGCATTGGAGTCATGACTAGACGATTAGATAATTGAAGAGTTCCGATTCGGGCAGGAGAAAACAAGAGGGACATCTCAAATAACCTCCTTTTACTTTAGTCCTGAAAAAGCCTTTCCAGGACATTTTCGAAAATAGCATAGTCCTCGTTGGAAAACCGCCCTTTTATCTGTTGATCCATTTTTTCTGCCAGATTGGTAATTTCTAAAATGTTCTCACGAGCCTTTTCTTTTAAAAAAACTAAGAGCGAGCGCCTGTCTTCAGGATCGTCCCTCCTTTCCACAAGGTCTTGCCTTTCCATGCGATCCAAGATGGAAGTCAGAGTCGAACCATCCATTTCCAGACGTTTGGCTAAATCCTTAAACTTAAGTCCGTCATTCTCCCAAACAACGATCAAGACATAAAACTGTGACGGGGTTATTCCGAAAGGAGAAAGATTGCTTTCATAAAAACGATAAATCTTTCTCATGACTCGACTAAGCCTATAACAGACGTATTTGGAAGGACCGCTTGAATTATCGGAGACCAATTCTGTCATAAACAACACCCCCCTATTTTGTTTGTATATTAATTAATTGTATACAAATGAATTATGATCTTAGTATAGCTTGCTTTTATCTAACTTACAATATTTTAATTGATTATTCTAAATATTATAATAGGACTTCGATTTTCGGACATAATTCGATCGTGAAGGAGATGTTGCAAAATGTATAACCCCCGAGATTACCATTCCTATCCTTCTCTGATTTGTGGTACCTCTTAGGGGAATAGAGATCTGACAATATGAAAAAAAACAGGCCGCTAGGCCCGTTTTTTCCATACTGATTAGAAGATATTTACTTACGTCTTTCTTTTCAAGAGAAGTCGTTCAGCTAAATCTAAACCTTGGGGCAAAATGTATAATAAGCAATCCGTCTGTACCAAAGGCATGACTCCTAACTATAAGTTAGCGGATTATCCCCCGATTAATAAATTCTTGTTTTAGTACTTCTAAGCGTTTTGTTCCATCGATACGCTTTTGACGCATTTCATCTTGGATAGCTTTCGTTTCTTCAATTCCTCGAACAATGGTTTGCCAGGATTTTTCTAAGGTCTCTATACTAACGGCACTCCCCGAAGCCAGTTTTGCCACCATTTTAGATTGCAAAGCCGTATTTTCCGCATTGCGGAGCAGGAGTTCATTGGTCTTTTCATCCAGGGCACTCATAGCTTTAGCTTGAACAGATTGTCGCTTTAACATAATTGCCTGAACTAAACATTGTTTAAATATCGGCATCGTAATAACAAACGCCGAGTTTATCTTACGGATGAGATTGTAATTACCATACTCTATAGATTTAATGGTTGGCATACTTTGTACGGCAACATTTTCAGCCAATTGCAAATCATAAATCCTCTGCTCTATAATCTCTTGAACTTGCAATAAATTATTGACTTTAATTTGGTCAAGCTGGTTACCTGTTTGATTGGCTGTTGCTTGCGCAGCAGGAATGATATTATTTTTCAGCTCTTCCAAAACTACTTGTCCGGCATAAATATATTGCCCTAACTGTTCATAATACTCTGTATTTCTAATAAACATGTCCTCTAAATGTTTATTGGCAGTATTGATCTCTGCTTCGTATTGTTTTAACGTTACAAAGACTTTATCCACCTCATCTCCCATGGAGTTATATTTATGGAACAAAGCTTCGACGGAATTTTTAGCTTTAGAAAACACTTTTGACAAAAATCCCGGTGACTTTTCTTCGAAGTCCTTAATATCAAACTTGTCCATGATTTTATTTAATTGAAGCAAGAGCTCTCCCGAATCCTCAACCTTAGTTGTCTGCATGGAATGTAAGATAGCATCTGCAAATCTTGAAACTTCTTCAGATGTATTCTTGCCAAAGGTCATAATTGAACTTACATCCTCAATGTTTATCTGGCGAACAATACTGCGTACTTCCGGGCTTTCCTTTACTTTAGTCATGATTTCATTTTTTGTTTGTTCAACATTAAACTCAGGAATAGGTGCCGGGACTAAACTTTTGTCTTCAGTCAATGTGGTTGTGAAGCCTTGTATTTCCATCGTATTCAAACCCCTTTCCTAGCTCATTAATTTAGCATGTTTTGAGAATCAGTTATCATTTCCGTCAATATAGTAAGTATCATGGCAATTTCATGATATTCACACCTTTGATCTTTGACTCATGACTTGTCATTATTGAAAAATCTTGATAAGAAACTCTGTTTATGACCTGAAGAAGCGATGTATTGAAGTTCGGGAAGATTAAGGTCGTATTTCACTACCGGCAACTGAAACACATCGAAAAGGTTCGGTTTAATCAATTGTTCAAGGGTATTATACTTTGTAGGAGTTAAGATGAGAATATCTAATCCCACGAGATTTAAAAAAGCTAAGGTGATAGCATCAAATTCCGAAAAACTTTCCTTATTACGATCATAAACTATAATTTTAGGAATTTCTTGAGGAAAATCAAACGTTTCTATAAGTTTTATCAGAGAATCATCCATTGTTAAGATTGTCATCAAAATCTTTAACTTCATACGCTCATCAATTTGCAATAAAAGCATATTTGAAAATAACAGTTCATTAATTTTGGCAATAATAAACTGCTGCAAAGAAGTTCTCAAATACCCAAATTTATAATGTTGACTCTTTATAACCTTTTCTTCATCAACATAACCCTCTTCATTAAATAAATAATCAGCTTGGTAGAGCTCTTGTCTTGTATAATTAACTTTGCTGAATGGTAAGACTTTGATCATTAAGGTATTCGGAGCCAGCGAAAAGCTTTTTATATCTTGCCAAAAGGAGGTCAAATCTTCAGTAACACCATTAATCTTGGCAAACAGATTGGGCACATAGACTTTTTTATTTTGGACTTTGAATTCTGCCCTAATTTTGGCAGGTTCTGACCAAAGGATCTTCAGTTCATCATAAGTCGTCTTTAGCGTAATCGGTTGTGTCAGGTAATGTTCGAATTGCCAAGGTTTGTACAAACCAACATCTTCGCTATAGATTACTTCTTCAATTTCTCTGGAAGCATTATAAGCAATCGTACTTTTACGTATTAATCGTTCGCCAAGAGGAAAAGGTGATACGGACATACCCGTTGAATTCTTTATCAGTTGAGTCAATGTACATTTATCATCGATACTTGCAAAGGCAGTATCGCCCTCTAACTCAGGGTGAACAAAGAGTACATCACTTCCTACCCTATGGAAAAAAATCAACAAATAAACTTCATGGAGTTTAATAGAGCCGTAAAAAAGAATTTTAAAGCAAGAGTCATTAAATATATCTCCCTCCCCGTTATATAACGTGGAGTTTCCTTTCGCTAAAAGCCTTGGTATATAGCGATTAATCCAGACAACCAGCTTCAAAGAAAAGTTTAAGAGAATCGAAGGCGTGAGATGCGGCTGTCTTTCCGAGAATAAGGTCACAGTATCAACAAATGATTGTTTAATCGTGTTATTGAAGACCGGAACATTAATCTGCGGCAAGATATGAGCCTTAAGAATAGTTTCTAAAAGATCCTCTCTATTCTCAAAGGTAATATGGGCAAACTCCTCCGGGATTAATGAACTTTCCGCCGGAGTTGGGGCGGGAACTCCGTCTTCAAATCTTAGATAGTGACCTGAATATTGCAGTGTTCGATCTAAGTTATAAAGGTTATTATAATATTCCGCCTCCCAATCATCACTTGAGACAGATACTCCGATATAACGCACAAATAAGGCGGGTAAAATTGGGAACTGTCCTGAACTATATCCGCTGCGCTTCGATAAAGGAATAAGGACATCTGCAAAAGGGTTATCTGATGATTTCAATTTTACAACAATAGACGGTTCGGCTGCAATTTTAGAGATGATATTTAAAGATTTCTTAACTCCCGTAGTTTTAAGTTGGACAGCTGTGCTATCTTTTTTAACAGGTTCCGTGCTTGTCTTTCTCGTTAAAAAGGGGGTAACAGGTAGTTCTTCAGACAGCCTTAGCTCCTGACAGAAATGATTTTCTTGATCGACTTTTTCAAACCTGTCATCATGGGCCGTATTGATCACTAAGACATCGCAGCCGAGTAAGAACATCACGATGAGAAAATATACCTCATGGGTCTTTGGACTTCCCCAGTAAAAGATCTTCGGGTTAAACAGGCTTTTTCCAGAGCATAGTTTGCCAAAATCCGAGAACCAAAGAAGCATTTTAGTAACAAAATTTATGGCAATATTAATGTTCTTGGGTTGATCATTAAGCATATATAAATTAAGAACAATAGCAAATGCTTCTCTTATCCTTTGAAGCCCCATAGCATCCGGCACAATCGAGAAAAAGCTTTTTCCTTCCAGGACATTAAGAAGGGCCCCATTATTGTAATCTTTAAGGGAGACAGGATCCAAAACTTTTTTAATCTTTTCAATAAGCTTCTGGTCATTACTCAAGGGAATGACTGTATCCCAAATCATGTAATCATCCAGAGATCTAATTTTCTTTTCCAAACTACTGGCATGAGTTAAAAGTTCATTTTGCTTGTCGCAACCTATAATTCGATAAAAAAAGACTTTACTCCCACTTCGTTCATTCAAGGGAGTCATCATCTCGAGCAATAGTTTCTCGATTTGCTGCAATCTCATTCGATCATCTTGACATATCTCCACTCTATCTCACCTCTTAAAGCAAGACTTCACTCGACCTATTCCCAGGTTGTCCATATCTCCGGTTTGTACCCAACCGTCGCAAATTTCCCATTTCGCACGATGGGGGTTTTATACAGACTCGGATTTTTTAACAGTAGATCCTCTCTGCCTTGCGGAGATATAATTCTATCCATATTTAGAGATTTATACTCTTTAGCGTCACAATTTATTAGATTATTTAGACCAAGCGCAGACTTAACACTTTGTAATTCTCCTTTGCTTAAACTAAATTGGGTTAAATCGATGAATTGATACCTGATTTTTCTCTCTTTAAAATAGCGCTCAGCCTTTTTGGTGTCAAAACATTTTTTAACTCCAAAGATTTGTACATTCATTTTATGATTCCCCTTAAAGTATCTGCTTAAATTATGGCATAATTCCTGCAAACTGATACTCTTTCTTGTAACAAGTAATTTATGAGGACACTGAACGGGTTTTTCTAGGCACTCCCGACCTAAAACTGTGAAGCGTCATTCCAAGAATCACAAGCCCAATGCCGAATAATGATACGATACCGGGATAGTTTCCCCTTAAAATAAATACCTCTCCTAAAAGGGAAAAAATTATTTCACCGGACTGTGTTGCCTCAACGGCAGCTAGTTTATGAAGGTCTCCTTTACTGAGATCTGTGGCCGTAAAAAAGAGAATTGTAGCTATAACTCCGGAGGATAGAGCTACAATCAAAGCTTGATTAATTTGTTGATAGCTGGGAAGGCCAACATTCAAATATCCAAAAACGGACATTATTATCCAAAACGGAAGGCTTGCCAAAGTCATACCAAGAACTCTTTGATAGGTATCCAAGTCACTTCCGCAAGCTTCCATCATTTTTCTATTTCCTAAGGGATAAGCAAAGGCAGCTACAATTACGGGCAAAACTCCCAATAAGATTTCCTTGACTGATAGATGCTGAATTTGCTGAAATTGTATAACAGTGACGCCAACAAGTATGATTAAAGATATCCATAGCCCTTTTATGGGAACTTTTGCTCGTATCTTTTGAGGTCCACTATCTGTGGAAACAACTTCATAAAAGAGGGGGGCAAGCAAAGAGCCCGCAACAATGGTAATTTGCCACATACTTGCCACTAACCAAGCGGGACCATAGGCGGCAGCAAAACATAAGGGCGCATAAAATAGTCCAAAACCGACGGTGCTCCAACCAAGCCATAACCAAAATTTACTAACCATATCTTTAAGTAAAGCTTTTATATTCCCTCGAACAATAACAATTAAGAGCAGCGGCGGTACCATAAATTCATAACGAAGAACTGCGCTCCAAACCCAACTGCCTCCCGAAAGGTTCATTGCCCGGTTAAGCACAAAGGTAAATGCAAAAAAGAATGAAGCTAGTATTCCCAGAAAAATGGCCTTCAAAGTTTCCCCCTCAATCACTCTGTAAAAACTGCCAAATAGTTCTTTCTTTTTAAATCTTTGAAATTCCTTAATTTAGTGAACTCATAAATATTATTGTATAGCATAATTTCATGAAGAACAAGAATCACCAGGGAAAGGCACTTTAAGGTCTATCCCTTTTTGCCTGAGATTCGCGATACATTCTTCTAAATAGTCCTTGTTGTGTTCCGGAAAGATAGTTGTATTGTCTAATTGGCTCGCTTCCTTTATTAACAGGTTAGGCCACGGCCCAATATTTTTTCCCCGATATTCAGGACTATACCATTTGGGATCAGGGGTGTAACCCCGGTGTTCCATTTCCTTTAGAACAAGAAAATGATAGTCGACAAGCTTTTTGTAACTATGCGTAAACACATAATTGACAGTGGAATGTTTTTTTCCCCACCCCTTTCCCCGTAAAGCGCAGCATTCACGATGCTGACCGAGGATTTGGGCCCTGGGCAATAATGGTAAGAGAGCCTGATGCCAAAGACGCACGTAACAACATCCTTCCTGGATTGTGAACAACTTGAACTATTGAAATTACACTCCGTGTCAAGCACGAATAACTCAAACTGAACATGAATCGTTATCACCTAATAAATAAATTCCCCGGGATCTAAGCGAACCTCGCGGCATATTTCGACGACAACATCTTTTTCGACAGCAGAAAATTCACCGTCAGCAAAACCGATAGCACAGCAAAGACGAACAACCAGGCGAGCAGCATCTGGTTTAGTGGCGACTTTGCCAATGGCTCTTAAAGCCTCTGCTTTGCCTAACATGCGATCATTTCTAATCCTTTGTACATAATCATTAAATCGGCTGTCAACTTCCCGAATATTTATACCACGCATTTCCGGACTTGTTCGGAAATAGTCGATGAGTTTTTCTCTTTCCGAAGGCTCTATAACTCCGTCCGCCGCAGCGACCAGTGCGCTCCCGGCAACCAGAGCATCTGTAAGGTCTTTACCCATATACTTATTGACAACATTCCTGGCAGTTTCGGTCTGCTGCTGCAGCCACTGAGCAGTGTTGTTATTGCTCGCCGCATCCCATCGCTCCCGACAGCTCAAGCACACAAACTCCATGTTTCTGCTTCCAATGAAACCAGCTAATATCCCAACAGGCCCCAGCAGCATGCCGCCGACAAATGCTTTGCCCAGACCAAACCCTTTCTTTCCTCCCGTGATCTGAGTAGAATGGCAGCGAGGACAAACGAGTCCCCCGTGATTCTGAGCATATCCGTAACTCTGAGGCGCTTGATAAGACGACATGTTTGTTTGCTCGTAAGTCGGTGATCTAAAGTTTGTCGTTTCGTAATTGAGACCCCTTCTATTTTCATAATTATCCGGATAGCTATCCCTTCGGTTAGAGCCATTCATTCCAGTTGAGGGGTGTTCTTCTTCAACTTCCAAGCCAAAATTCCGGCAAAGAGCTGCCAAACCGCCTTGGAAACCACTTGCAACGGCGTGAAATTTCCACTCCCCGGCGTGACGATAAATTTCAGCAGCTACGATGGCCGTTTCCACTGAAAAGTCCTGCCCAAGGTCATAGTTAAGCAGTAATTCATTCGTCGTCGCATTAATAATCCGAACGTAGGAACTTTGAATATCCCCAAAACTTTGTTTCTTTAATTGAGCATCATTGATCGTTATCGTAAAGGCAATTCGCTCAATGGATGCGGGTACAGCTTGGAGGTTAATCCGGATCTGTTCATCGTCTCCGCCTCCAGAGCCTTTCTTATTGTCTCCGCTATGTTTTACCGAGCCTTGACCACCCGAAGGATTATTATAGAAGACAAAATCATGCTCGTCATTGACGAGACCATTAGAGCCTAATAGAAAAGCCGATGCATCTAAATCATAATCATAACTATTCGACGATTTATTAGGTGCCCAGCCCAATCCAACAATTATCTCGTGTAAATTAGGATTACTCTTAGTCAAATCTACCTTTTGACCTTTACTCAGTCTCACGGCCATTGGAGTTTCCCACCTTTCCAATTCATAACAAGTGGTTAGGATGACAAGATTAAATGAAGTTTACCATATTAAACCAAGGAGATGCAAACACCAATTATTCTATGTCAGCACACTCATTACGCCACAGCAACAATATTATCCCTACCTGAAATCTTCTCCAGAATTAACAATCTAGTTAAGCAGGGTCGTTATGACCTAGTTATGCGGCGCTATGTCTTAGTTAAACAAATAACTTCTTTGGTGCGTTTAAGTTTATCTTATAAAAAAAGCTCGCAGAGAATATCCCTATCGAGCTTGGCTGGAGCGTATCCAGTAACTATTAAATTTTAAGGTTATAAAGAAAAATCAGCCGGCGCTCACGGTGTCACTGTTTTCTCACGTATTAACTCGTCTTGCAATCGAAGATTATACTTTCTAATAGTTAAGAGAAATAAGTATCCGTCGCAAGTCGAACGTTGAAATTAAACCCAATTAATCGAATAGTACAAGCGCTAAGAATTCCAAGTTCTGAGATCCGGTATTTTCAAGTGAATGTTTTTCACCCGAGCGAGTTATGATGACATCTCCGGGTTTAACAGGTTTTTGTTCCCCATTGTCATTTAAGAGTCCTTCTCCGCTGAGAATGACATAAGTTTCAAAATCCCCAACATGTTCATGAAGGCCAAGAGAAGCCCCCGGAAGCAGGATATTTCTGGCAAATAATCGTCCCTTGCCATTAAATTCGTCAACATTAAGAAAATGCGTAATTTGTAGTTCGCCTTTACCGCCAAAGCGTTCAAATACTGTTTCCTTTTTTAAGGAATCTCCACGTTTTAACATTTTGTCACTCTCCTATTGGTTAGTCAACGATATTATATCACATACTAAATAATAGCAAGACACGTCATGTATATTTTTAATAATCTTCACTTTAGACCACATTCTATAGTCTTTAAAAAGTCCCCGAAACTCTTTTAGAGTCTCAAGGAAGTGAAGAAATGGAAGGAGTAACCCCAGCTTATAGAAGCGGAGATCTCATATGGGCATAAATTCTTAAGGAGGAGAATTCTGCTAAAAATCTATGTTATAATTTATATAAGCTTTCGCTTGTAGTTATCGATTTTATAAGAAAAAAAACATCCCTCTAGATTAACATTAAACTTAAATTTATTTTACGTTTTACAGGAAGGATTGTTAACATGCTAAATAGTTTAGAAAAATACGCATTGCTTATCGTAAGAACTGGCTTGAATCTTCAACCAAACCAAACCTTAGTTATTTTTTCCCCTATCGAATGCGCCCCTTTTACACGCCTGGTAGCGCAAACAGCGTACCAAGAAGGGGCACGTGATGTTGTAATCCAATGGCGAGACGAGCTTTTCTCCAAAATTAGGTATCTCGGAGGTCCGGAAGAGATATTTGCAGAATTTCCTGATTGGCAGAGGGATTTTTATCTTACGTATGTACGTCAGGGAGCTGCCTTTTTAACGATCTCCGCATCCGATCCGGAGTTAATGCGCAATGTCAAACCTGAGCGCATAATGAACGCTCAAAAAGCAAGTAGTACTGCTTTGAAAGAATACCGTGATCGGCTCATGAGCAACCAAAATGTTTGGAGCGTAGTTTCAATTCCAACGGAAGCTTGGGCCAAAAAGGTATTTCCCTCTCTGCCCAGCAACGAAGCAATTAATAAATTATGGGAAACAATTTTCATGACGGTACGAGTAAACACAGAAGATCCTATTAAATCATGGAATGAACATAAAAACAATCTCAAAAAAAGAATGGACTTTTTAAATACTCATAACTTTAAGTCCCTTCATTATAAAAACTCACTGGGAACGGATTTATTGATAACGCTTCCTCAGAAACACCAATGGCTCGCAGGCTCCGATTATACACCTGATGGCCTGGAGTTTATTGCCAATATGCCCACAGAAGAGGTATTTACTTTGCCTAAGAAAAACGGAGTTAATGGGAAGGTTGTCAGCTCAATGCCCTTAAACTATAATGGAAATTTAATTGAACAGTTTTCATTTACATTTAAGGATGGAAAAATTATTGACTTCAGTGCTCAAAAAGGATACGAGACTCTTAAGAATCTCATTGAAACTGATGAAGGAGCTTATTACCTTGGTGAAGTTGCTTTAGTTCCCTTTGACTCGCCCATTTCAAATTCAAAGATTCTATTTTACAACACTCTTTTTGACGAAAATGCGTCTTGTCATTTAGCGCTAGGTAAGGCCTATCCCGTGTGTATCAAAAACAGTGAAAAAATGAGTCCGGACGAATTAGCAAAATTGGGAGTCAATGATTCCCTGATCCATGTTGACTTTATGATTGGAACCAATGACCTGGAAATTATAGGAGTAACGCAAGAGGATAAGGAGATTCCCGTCTTTCAAAATGGAAACTTCGCCTTTTAGTCCCTGCTAAATTCTCTTAGAATAAAAATATTCTATCCTTCGTGAGATGCACGTTTTTTATTAACAATAGCCATAGTACATCTGGAAACACATATCAGGTTCTCTTCTTCATCTTTAATTTTAATATCCCAGACCATAGTGGTCCGGCCCTTATGAAGCGGAATCGCTACAGCTGTAACTATACCATCAGCTTTTCCTCGAATATGATTGGCATTTATCTCCAATCCCACAGTGATTTGATTCTCCTTATCGATTAAGTTATAAGTCCCTACACTGGCTGCTGTTTCGGCTAAAGCTACTGAGGCTCCGCCATGAAGCATTCTTGCCGGTTGTCTGGTTGCATCACAGACTGGCATGGTAGCTACAACTCTCTCTGGAGTAACCTCTAGTACCTTAATTCCCAAAGCTTCCATTAATGTGCCTTTTACACTTGCGATCTCTTCCACTGTAAATCCCCCTTAAAATTTTAGTTATCAGCAAAGAATAAAAGTTCTGCCCTGCTGAGAACGCAGCGTAGCATAGAATTATAAAATAATAACTTAACTTCCTTTTAGATTACTCATTGAATAAAAACATAATGTAAACCAAAGACTTTTAGCTCCAATACAGAAAATTAGAAATTATGTAGAATAAAACTATTATATGTTATTAACTTTAAACCTTCAAGTTATAATAGGATTGTAAAGTGAAAAGATAAGTGCCCTATTAACGCAAATAAGTGTTATCCATTGTCTTTAAACCTTGGATAACACTCTTTTAATTCCAGGAATTTAACCCTATTTATTATTCTTTTTCCGGTATAATATCGAACGATGAATTCCTAATTTTTTAGCAGCTTCGCCAACCCGACCGCTGCATTCGGTTAGTACTTGGTTTATGTATCCCTCTTCAACAGCTTTAATCACCTCTTTCAGGGTACCTTCATAAAACTTATTTTTTTCCGGTGGATACTTTTCCGTAGGTGGATCAGATCGCGAGATGCTGTTAATAAAAAAGTCTTCTTGGAAGTTCAATAGATCCCCTACGGAAGTTATAAACAATCTTTCAATAACATTGCGCAGTTCTCGGACATTTCCCGGCCAATTATAGTTATATAAGGCCTGCGTCGCTGTCTTTGAGAGAATTTTTTGCAAAGCATATTTTCGATTTAAGTCCTCAAGAAATTTATTGGCTAAAGCTAAAATATCTTCAGGCCTTTCTTTGAGAGGCGGCAAATTTATGGGAATTACATTCAGTCGGTAATACAAGTCACTTCTAAACAACTTTTGGTTAATCATAGTCTTTAAGTCTCGATTAGTTGCGGCAATAAATCGAACATTAGCTCTATAGGCGGATGTGTCACCCAAGCGTTTCGCCTCTCCCGATTCTAAGACTCTTAACATCTTGGACTGCATTGATAGAGGCAATTCGGCAATTTCATCTAAAAATAACGTACCGTTATTGGCAATTTCAAACAAACCAGGTTTTCCCTGAGGATTTGCACCCGAAAATGCTCCGCGTACATAACCAAAAAACTCCGATTCCAGTAATTCATGGGGAATCGCGGCACAGTTAACTGGGATAAACGGTTCTTTTGAGCGATGACTGTTTCTATGGATGTGTCTTGCCATAACTTCTTTTCCGGTTCCTGTTTCGCCAAGGAGCATAACCGTGCTATCTGTTTTAGCAATAAAGTTACTTGTTCTTATAATCTGCCGCATTTGCTTACTTTCTGCCACAATTTCCTTATTTCCACCATCGGTGTCACTTAGATACTTGACAGCAGTTTTGTAGATGTGAGCCGTCGTTCGTTCCTTTTCTAAAGCTTCTATATATTGATTGACGACATCTGTATCACGAGCGTTCGTTATAACCATAACAATATCGTTAAATTCATCCATCAGTGGTTTGCTGGTTACCACTTGTTGTTCTCCCTGATTATTTCTCACAATTCCTGAAACAATGGAACGTGTTTTTATAGCCTGCATTGTAGGAGACCAATCGTAAACTCCATTTTTAACGAAGTCTTTCACATTTTTTCCTACTAATTCACCAGTCGTTAACCCCATAAACTTGCCAGTCCCTTTATTAGCTAAAAGTACATTACCTAAATTATCGGTTACAAACATGGAGTCATATGAATTATCTATGATCTGTTGTAAAAAATGCTGTCCAACGGTTTTATTGAATTCCGTTGATATGGCTTTCTGCGGATTAAAATTAGGATTTTCTGAGACCACTATTATCACCTTCTCATTAAATAAACTAAGCTGAAACGATAATTTGGGTCGAAGAAAGGTTAATTGTTATTGAAAACAGCACATTCAGGAATTGATTTGTATAGAAGGAAAATTAACGCTATAAAATTATATAACACTTACATTATTATCCATTCGACACACTCTCATCAATAACCTTCCTAGCCCGAATTGATAATTTTTACTATCTGTCTTCCACGAAAAAATAGAACCAATCATAAAATAGACTTACGTTGGTTCTATACATGCTTACCAAAATCTTAAGAACAACTATATTATTAAGGTTATCGACTAACCTTTAAAAAACTTTAATTACAAGAGCCGCACCAGTATCGCCTGCTGCACATCCTGTAAATAGTCCATATCCGCCACCTAGAATCGTAAGTTCTTCGATCATTTCAATAATTGCTCTTGCGGCGGTGGGACCTTGCGGATGACCATAAATAAGTGAACAACCATAATTATTGATGGTCATAACATCAATATCCATTTCATGAGCCATATAAAGATCATTTGCAGTGAAAGGGCTGTGAGTTTTAATAGCTTTTACATCTTTAACGGTTATTCCCGCTTTTTCCAGTGCCATTCTGGCAGCCGGGACCGGTGCCATGGCCATATGAGCCTTTTCCGCACGGGCAAATCCATAGGAGAGTACCTGAATTTGAATGGCTTTATCTTTACTTAAATTTTGAGCCTTTTCTTGAGATGTGACGATAACACCACAATTTCCGTCTGCCGGATAGGTTTGCGCTCCAAAGGAGAGAACCCCACCGGGAATTACAGGTTTTAATTTGCTCAAACCTTCACGTGTTGTGGGAGTTACCCCTTCATCTGCTTCCAAAACTCCAATCTTCTTTTTGTTAATTTTATATTCGACAGGAATCATGTAGCGTTTTTGAAATTCACGATCATTAGCCAGGGAATCCTGATACTGTTCATATCGTCTCAAGGTAACACTATCAACATCTTCTTTAGTTATCCCACCGGCCTTATTCACAACATTTTCGGCAGTTTGGATCATTGCAGCGCCGGCCCAGGGGTCTTTAGCGAAATTATCCATCATCCAGCTTTCTTTTACAACTTCTCCTCCAGGTCCCATGGGATTAGGCCAGATTGTAAATGGTCCGTTGGAACAGCGATCCGTGAGCAAACAAAATGCTGTATCATAAAGACCCGTCTCAATGGATGCCGCTGCAAGATTAATGGACGTTGTAGATGTTGAACATGCCTGGGGAATATGGACGCCGGGAATATCTGGAGCGCCCATAAGAGCTGCTGCCCAAGGAGCAGCATAGAAGGAATGAAGTTGGCCGATCGTTTTACCAAACACTAGGTATTCGAAAATTTTTGGGTCAATTTTTTGATTTTCGAACCACCTTTTAGCCGTTGAGGCAGCTAATTCAACGGAATTCTCATTCTGGAGACTGCCTTGCCAACGAGCAAAAGGGGTACTATAGTAACCTCCATAGGGAATGAAAGCTTTGTTATACATTTTATAACCTCCTTAATTGCCATCAGACCTTTAGAAAGCGATAAAACCAAATCTTCTGTTTTTCAAGATATTAGCAGTTTCTAAATACTGCCGGACGCTTATTGATAAATGCTTCCAGGCCTTCCTGAAGATCTTGCGTTAGGAAGATCTTTTCCACATATTGCATTTCAATTTCCATACCGTCCTCTAATGAAAGCTCAATTCCCTTATTGACAAGGTATTTAGCATAAGATATTGCCACCCCGGCGCCCTTGGCCAATTGTTTGGCAAGTTTCAGAGCTTCTTCTAAAACAGTACCCTGTGGTACGATTTGATTTATTAAACCGATGTCCAGGGCTTCTCTCGCCGAAATTACTTTTCCTGTAAACAATAGTTCCTTTGCTTTTGCCGGCCCTACCAACTTTGCCAGTCTTTGAGTCCCCCCGAGTCCAGGTATGAGACCTAAGGTTACTTCCGGCAAGCCCAGTTTGGCTTTTTCATCAGCAATTCTTAGATCACAGGCTAAAGCCAGTTCGCATCCACCGCCTAAAGCCAAACCGTTTAAGGCTGCAATAACAGGCTGAGGTGTTTCTTCAAGAAAGGTAAACATTTCTTTATAGATCGTTGCATTTTCCCGGGGACCTGTCTCCATTTGCTTGGGAAAATCCTTAATATCAGCGCCGGCAACAAAACATTTTGAACCATAGCCTGTAATTATCAAAGCCCTTATTTCTTTGTTTCCTTCAACCTCTTGCAATATTCTTTTTAATTGTGATCTAACCTCCAAAGTAAGAGCGTTAACCGGAGGATTATTAATTGTAATAACTCCCACACCTTCGGAAATTGTCAGTTCAACAACAGTATTCTCAGCCATAACAGCTTCCTCCTGAATTCAAAAATACTGAAACTAAGGTACTTAGAGGCTATATATCATAATCGAACCAGCCGCCGCCAGTCTTCTTACCGAGTCGTCCGGCGCGAACCAGGGCTTTTATGGCTTGTGGAGGATTCCATTTCATGTCCTTGGATTCATTGAATAAGTAATCTCCAACATGAACGGAAATTTCAACACCGGTAAAATCCATAAGTTCGAAAGGCCCCATGGGATAGTTCAGACCCAATTTTACAGCGGTATCAATATCTGCCGGAGAAGCAATACCTTCTTCAACAATTCGAATAGCTTCCAGAAACTGCGGCATCATGATCCGATTCACGATAAATCCTGGGGTATCTTTCTTGACGACAACCGGAGTTTTGCCCATAGCCAGAGCTGCATCGGATGCTAATTTTACTGTCTCATCGCTGGTATAATATCCTCTTATAACTTCTACCAAGCGCATAATTAAAGGTGGGTTAAAGAAGTGCATGCCAACTACTTTATCCGGACGGGAAGTTGCAGATGCCAGAGTAGTTATGGACATAGATGATGTATTTGAGCTAAAAATAGTTTCCGGAGGACAAATGGCATCGAGTTTTTGAAAAGCGTTCTTTTTTACCTCTAAGTCCTCAAAAATAGCCTCGATCACTAAGTCGACAGACGCTAAATCTTCCATTTGGGTTGTCAAAGTTATTCTCTTGAGTACTTCTTCCTTTTCTTCCATTGTCATTTTCTGTTTTGCGATGCTCTTATCCATGAACCCGGACATTCGCTTAACTGCACCGTCTACAAATTTCTGATCAACATCACAGAGCACAATTTCAAAACCTTTGACAGCAGCCAGATGAGCAATTCCACCACCCATAGATCCGGCACCTAAAACACCGATTTTTTTAATTGTCATTTCCCCTTACCTCCCTATTCTAAAAAATTACTTCCTATTAAATAGATATTTTTTTCTTTCATCTCCCTTCTAACATGATCCTTTCTTTGCTCAGCTTAATTTGCAATAAGCCATGGCACATCCAGCTATTTCGCAGTTTCCTAACGTCAATAGGTATATGTTGCAATTACCATGCCAAATAATTTAGGACCGGTTATCACAGTACTGCTGCAAAATAGAGACAATATTGGCCAGACTTAAATCATAAAATGTAAAATATTTTTCCTAACCTTGTAAAGGAATTTTTCAGACGAATCATTTAGAAAAAAATAACCTTCCAATGGAATATCATTCATTCCCCGGAAGGCTTAATAAATCGATAAGCCATTACTGATTAATCAGAAACATTAGTTAAACAATATATTTTCCGTTTTCTGAAATAGCGGCAGCAATCTCCTGCCTTAATGCGATTATGTTTTGAAGTTTGTGGTTTGTTACTTTTTGTAAATTATTCAGCAGATTTTCTAAATCCTTTCCATTAACAAGGGCAGCCAATGTTTCTTTAGCAAGATACTCTAAATGTCCAAGGCTAGAATTAAGGAAAGCCCTCGCCATGGTTAGTTTCAGCTTAGCCTGCTCCTCGCCCTCGTTAAGCAGAGATTTTTGAGCTCTAAGCCATGCGCTTTCAAGAGCAAATACTTGAATTCCCATATCTGCTAATCTGCCCAATAGTTCTTGCTGTTTCGACAGCGCTTTTCCATACTTCTGAAGAGCGCTGCCAAATATCAGGAGAAAGATGTCCTTCGCTGCCTGCACCATTCCCGCTTCCCCTTCTCTGACGATACTTCCGGATTCTATTTTTTTCAACAGCTGGTCAACGGTCTCTTGAAGGGGTATATCCCCCTTATCTGCACGGCGCAAAAGTGTTGTGGGGATTAATACTCTGTTTATTTCATTAGTTCCTTCAAAAATCCTATAAATTCGTGCGTCTCTATAGAGTCGTTCGATAGTATATTCAGAACTGAATCCGTAACCGCCGTGAATTTGGACTCCTTCATCAACAACGTATGCTAAAGCTTCAGTAGCGAACACCTTATTCATTGAACATTCTAACGCATACTCCTCAATCCCTTTGGCAGCAACCCGTCCTCCGTCTTCGCCAGAAGTATCTAAGCTGTTCATCATGTTTTCCAGAAGACCACCAGTTCGATAAACCATGCTTTCCGTCACGTAAACTTTGATAGCCATTTCAGCCAATTTTTCTTTAATCAAGCCAAAGTTAGCGATAGGGGTCCCAAATTGCTTACGTTCATTAGCATAGGAGGCTGCTAATTCAAGGGCATATTTAGCATTGCCTACCGAATTGGCCGCAAGTTTATAGCGTCCTAAGTTCAAAATATTAAAAGCTACGACATGACCCCGTCCCCCTTCAAATAGTAAGTTTTCTGCGGGAACATGGACGTCTTCAAGGATCAAGGGCCTAGTTGAAGAGCCTTTTATGCCCATTTTCTTCTCTTCAGCCCCGGTCGATAACCCCTTGGAATCTCCGTCAACAATAAAGGCCGAAAACTTATCTCCATCAATTTTCGCGTAAACAATAAATATATCAGCCATCGCCGAATTTGTAATAAACTGCTTTGTTCCGTTCAGAATATAATACTTGCCATCAGGACTTAAATCAGCCCTTGTTTTGGCCGACATAGCATCCGACCCCGCCCCCGGTTCCGTCAAAGCATAAGCTCCAATAAGATCACCGGTGGCTATTCCCGGCAAATATTTTTTCTTTTGTTCATGAGTGCCGAACATAACGATAGGCATGCTTCCAATCCCCGTTTGTCCACCTTGGGTCATAGCGAAAGAACCTGCTCGCCCCATACATTCGGCAATAATAGTTGTACTAATTTTATCCATTTCAGTGCCGCCATAGTCCTCTGCTATATCGGCACCGTTAAGTCCTAAGTCCCCGGCAGCCTTGAGAAGTTCCCTATTAAGACCTTCTTTTTTCGCTTCAAGTTCTTCCATTCTCGCTAAGACATTATCCGTAACAAAACCGGCTGCTGTCCTGTATATCATTTTATGTTCCAAAGTGAAATCTTCGGGGGTAAATATATCTTGGGGATTTGTTTCCTCGAAAAGAAAACTACCGCCTTTTGGTAAATTGCTCATTTAACTCACTCTCCTTATAATTTATGACTTTATCATTAGCCATTAGGCCTTAACTCCGGCAATATTTTCAATACTTTTCCCTTTCGTCTCGGTAATAAAGAACAAGGCAACAAAAGCAGCAATGACTGCCGGAATTGCAAAGAATATAAAGATACCTGTAAAGCCCACCCCTAACTGCTGAACATAACCTGCCACGATGGGACCCAAAAAACCCCCGACTCTCCCAAAGGCTTGGGCCCAAGAAACACCGGTTGTTCTAAATTCTGTGGGGTACCCTTCCGCCAAGAGAGGCTGTGTACCACTAAGTCCCCAATTCATCGCAAGGCCTACCAGCGTCCCACAGATAACAACTTGCCATTGATTAAGAGCAACTCCTAATAACAGGATTGCTGCGGCAGTAAAGATCCAGCCAAAAATTACATTGAGTCTTCGTCCAATCTTGTCTGCAGCATAACCAGTACCAATGCCGCCAATCATTCCGAAAACATTTTGCAAGACAGCAAAAGAATATCCTTTCACCAATCCATAACCTTTGCCAACGAGTAGAGTTGGCAGCCAGCCGTTAATGCCATAGATAACTACTGAGCCCATAAAATATATAATCCAGAGTGCCATCGTTGTTTTTCGATAGTCTGCAGAGAAAACAGCACTTATACCAACCTTCACCGGAGAAGGTGGTGAGGCCAAACTACCTGAAACATAGTCCTTTGCTCTTCCTTTGGCGGTTATTTCCATACGTTTTATTTCCTTAATGGCTTCATCTTCCCTTCCTTTCCCTAAGAGCCAACGGCAAGATTCCGGGAGTAAGAAGAGCAGAATAAATGTATAGACGATCGGTAAACCCCCTACTAGATAGCAAACCCTCCAGCCGAAGGTCGGAACAATATATATAGCCGCGATTCCTGCCACCACCCAGCCAAAAACATAGAAGGACATAATTGAGGAGGTAAAATACCCTCTGTTTTTAGTTGGTGAACTTTCGGACAACATAGTCACGGCTACTGGAATAATTGCACCAAAACCAATACCGCTCAGTATTCTCAGAACAGCAAAAGCTTCAAAACTATGCACGAAATAAATGGGAAATGTTAACAAAGAAAAGACTAAGCAAAAAAATGCCAGTGTCTTTTTTCTGCCGATACGATCAGAAATCACCCCTCCAATAATTCCTCCGATCATTAAACCAATAAGGCTCCAGGAAGCCAGGCTTCCTGTTTGAACTTTTGATAAAGCCCATTCCTTGGTCATTTGAGGCATCGTATAAGAAACAACCATGTAATCAAACCCGCTGAAGAGCAGAGCAAGACCTATTAGAAAATAAATTTTAAAGGTATATTTAGAAAGACCAATTTCGTCGATAATCTCCGAGATTGATATTTTATCCATACATTTACCTCCTCTGTTTATTTAAAAGAAATTGGGCTCTAAATAACACCTTTTTCTTTAAAATCGACAATTTCACTCTCACTATAACCAAGGATGGTATGAAGAATCACTTCCGTATCCTGACCTATCTTCGGGGCTCCACGCCATACTTGAGCGGGTGTTGCACTCATCTTCGGGCAGAATCCAAATGCTTTCACAGTTTCTTCGAGAGTCTCATCAACATATTGGACGAAGTTGCCTCTCTTTTCATAATGTTCACTGTCAGCAAGTTCCGCTGAAGTTCGGACGATTCCGCAGGGCACCTTTAAATTCAGTAAATATTCCTTAGCCTTTTCAGCCTCTCTTGCTGCAACCCATTCCGTGGCTATCTGATTTAACTCCAAACCCAACTCGGAATTGATGGCTTCAACGGAACCGCCAGCCGCTTCATGAGAATATTTGTCCAAATCCAGCCCCAGAGCCTTAATGAATCGACCATAAACTGCCGGGCCATAGGCGCCAATATATAAGTATTTATTATCTATAGTTTTAAAAAGGTTTCCCGGTTGGAAAATAGCAACCTTATTACCCTTCCTCTCTCTAACCTTACCCAACAGAAAATATTGTACAAACGTATCATTAAGTACTTTGCTCATGGCCTCGATTTGCGCAATATCAACAGCTTGACCTTGACCGGTTTTTTGCGCGTGAATATAGGCCATAAGGATACCGTTGACTGCAAACATAGCAGTCAAATAATCATTAATAAAGGTTGCGGCATGAGATGGAGGCGAAGGTTCAGGGAAACCATTGACATACATGTAACCTCCCTCTGCTTGACCAATAGGATCATAAGAAGGTCTGTCACATTCCGAAGGAACACCACCGAATTGCGGCCTGCCAAAACCACTTATGTGGGCAATCACTAGCTTAGGGTTGACTTCTAAGAGCATCTTTTCTGTTATTCCTAATTTTTCGGTCCAGACCATATTCTCTACCCAGACATCACAATTCTTAATTAATGAGAGGAAAATTTCCCGACTTTCTGGAATTCTGAAGTTAATTTCCAACGTCAGACTCAGTTTATTTCTAGCCTCCTGAATCCATCCGGCACTCACCCTCTTATCACCGTGCTTGACAACTGGAGCCTGTTCACGATACGGATCACCTACCTTAGGACGTTCAATATGAATGACCTCCGCACCGTATTCAGCCAGTAAGGAAGCGCTAAATGGCGCTGCCACAATGCTGCCGGTCATCAAGACTCGCATGCCTGTCAAAGGCCCATAGGTCGGTACAATAACCGGGGCTGGAATTCTCTCAATTTCCTTCCATCGCTCCATAGTTCTTATCCCCTTTCGATTATTTAATTAATCTTTAATAAACTAAAAAATCTATGTGATATTCTGTTGCAGTTAGAGTTGAGATATTATTTAAATATTCGGTCTATTGAACTTTGCAATTCTCATGCCATTGGTTTGATGACTCTTATTCCTTAGGAAGCAGGCATTTCAAAAAAAATATAAACAACAACCAAAAGACTTTGGAAAAATATTTTCCTAGATGTGTAAAATTATTTAACGACTTTCGATCTGCGTAATACCATTTCCAATGATCAAGTGTCACTAGTCAATACCTCGATTCTCCATTGTGCAGCATCATGTCAAATTTTTGATCTCTGATAGTAAAAAAAAAATTAGCATTTAAAATGCTAACCTTGGCTTAACCTTAATAAGTTATCAAATTTCTTAGAAACCTTGTTGTTTACCAAAATTAACTATAATTGAGCATCTTTGAAAGAGTAGGTCTGCTGATACCGAGTTTAAGGGCTAATTCACTGTTGCTTAATTTTGCTTTTGCTCTCATCCTTCTAACTATTTCAGAATTCATTTCAGCCAACGTACTTACACAAACACTGATTTTATCTTGAGTACAATCCTCTGAATCAGTAGGTAAACTAGTTTCCCCAAATTCCTCTTCTAAAAGTTCCATCATAATATTTGATGCATCTTTTTCATGACTTGCCAGAACAATGCATCGTTCAACTAAATGTTCAAGCTGTCTGCTGTTACCGGGCCACTCCATTTTGGAAATCTTATTATAAACATAAACTGGGACAGAATAGATCTCCTTATTATACTTGGCAGAATACTTCTTTAAAAAGAACGTCACTTGACAGGGAATATCCTCTCTTCTTTCACGTAAAGGTGGTATCATGATTTTTAATACACTTAAACGGAAATACAAATCCTCGCGAAATGTACCTTTTTTTACCATTTCACCCAGATCCTCATTTGAGGCAGCAATAACCCGGACATCCACAGGAATCACCCGATCGCTTCCTATACGCCGAACTTCTTTTTCTTGTAATACACGCAGAAGGTTCCCTTGCTGTTCAAATTTCATTTTGCCAATCTCATCCAAAAATAAAGTTCCGCCATTCGCTAATTCTATTAGCCCTGGTTTCCCTCCTTTTATAGCACCGGTGAAAGAACCTTCGGTATAACCAAACAGTTCACTCTTAAATAAATTATCATCAAAGGATGCGCAATTTACGGCAATAAACGGACCGTTACATCTCAAATGATGTTCATTATGCATACTTTGAGCCAGCAACTCTTTACCAGTGCCGCTCTCACCTCGAATAAGAACCGGGCAATCGGTATTTGAGAACTTTTTTGCTTTTTCAATCGTTGAACCCATTTTATTGTTGACGAAAATAATATCACTAAAACTATATTTAGCTATAAATCCCTTGGCTAATAAATCTTTTTTGTACTTTAGTTCTTCTTGAACCTTACTCATCTCCATACAGGTAACTAAAATTCCCTTAATCGATGAATGTTCAATAATTGGAAACTTATTGACTAACACGCTGCCATTAAATGCTTGATAAATATACCCGAGCCTTTTCTCCGGCCCATCAAAAATTCCCGCCAAACAACGACAGTTGCTCATATCATTTAGAGATTTACCAATGACTTCTTCCGAACTTAAACCAAATAACTTGGATGCTGCAGAATTGAAAACCTCTATCACATTCTCTTCGTTAACCACGATAATACCCTCATGGGTATATAATGATATTTCTTTAAGATGCTCAATATTAAGTTTTGGACGAATCTTGGCTTCTAGAAACGCTTTGGCATGAATCAAGGCATTTTTAATGGTTTTTTCTCCCGCCGAAACAGAGACAAAATGTAATCCGAATTGGTTAACTAAATCTTGAATCTTCTCGCCTACTCCCAAAACTACCTGTATCCTATCCCGACGTGCTCTTTTCATCTGATCCTCTAGTTCTTCCCAAGTCCTATAAACATAAATTTTAACGGCAAGGCCAAGAACAGTGCTGAGTTTTTTAATAATCTTAGGATCCTCAGTTCCGGCGACAAACAATCCTAATTCTTTACCAAAAGTTCTTGCTAAATCAAGGGCCAAAACTATATCCCACTCGGTGGGATGAATACTGATCATTGGAGTAGAGGGTAAAGCTTGCCGCAAAAGCTCCAGAGTGGCTCCCCCACTTAAGACTACTTTTATTCGATTAGGGTCTTGAGATATAATATCCTTGACCAAACTTACTGCTGATTCAAAGGAAATTTCTACAATTGAGACATTTATATTAAGGTCCCTTTGAACTTTTTCAACAATTTGGGTTACTTCTTTATCTGGAGAAGTAACGATAATTTCGGTAAGCATAATATCCCCCCCAGCTTTTTGTCCAAATCGCCCCTTAATTAAACTTTAGCCCCAGCAACATTTTCGATACTTTTTCCTTTCGTTTCCGTAACCAAGAAAAAAGCTGCGATTGCTGCAATTAAGGCTGGAATTGCAAAAAATATAAAAGTACCAGTAAAGCCAATTCCTATTTCTTGAATGTATCCCGCAGCAATTGGGCCAAGAAATCCACCCATTCGTCCAAAGGCTTGAGTCCAGGCAACACCAGTATTTCTAAATTCGGTGGGATAGGCTTCTGTCAGCAGAGGCTGAGTTCCACTCAAGGCCCAATTCATGATTATACCGACGGTGATACTGCAGATAACTACCTGCCATTCATTAGTTGCATATCCTAAAAATAAAACTGCTAAGGCGGTAAATAGCCAACCTAAAGCAACATTTGTTTTACGTCCAATAAGATCAGCAATATAGCCAGTACATAAAGCACCTAGAATGGAAAAGAGATTTTGCAGTATCGCAAATGAATAACCTTTAATTAAGCTATACCCTGCGCCCACTAATAACGATGGCAGCCAACCTGTGATGCCGTATATAACAACGGAACCCATAAAATATATAATCCAATTCGCTAATGTTGCCCGGCGATATTGAACGGAAAAAACAGCATTCATACCAACTTTAGGGCGCGATGGCGGAATGGCCAGGCTTCCGGGAGCCCAATCAGGGGCAACCCCATTAGAAGCTATCTCCATTTTTTTCAATACTTTAATTGCCTCATTTTCCAGTCCTCTTCCCATAAGCCAATATAATGATTCATTCAATTTAAATAGTAAAACTATGGCATACAATGCTGGGATTCCGCCTGTGAGGTAACAAACTCTCCAACCGTACTTCGGAACAATAAACATAGCCGCAATACCGGCAACGACCCAGCCAAGAATATAAAAGGCCATTAAAGACGAAGTAAAATAACCTCTATTTTTAGTCGGGGCGCTTTCCGACATCAAAGTAACAGCTATAGGGATGCAAGCGCCTAGACCAATTCCGCTACAGATTCTGAGAAAAGCAAACGCTTCAAAACTATGCACAAAATATATTGGAAAGGTAAGCATAGAGTAAAGTGCTACAAAACTTATCAATGTTTTTTTCCTGCCAATGTGATCAGAGATTAACCCGGAAACTAATCCACCAACCATTAAACCTAAAAGGCTCCATGAGGCAAGGCTTCCTGTCTGAACTTTTGATAGTATCCATTCCTTCGCCATTTGAGGCATAGTATAGGCAACGATCATATAATCAAATCCATCAAAAAGAAGAGCTAAGCCAACCAGGATATAAATTTCTAGAGTATATTTTGAGATTCCTAACTGATCAATGATATCGGAAACGGAAGTTTTATTCATTTTTTTCCCTCCACTGTTTCAAAACATCCGCCAGCAGTTGACTAATTATCCGCACATAATAATTACCTCCTTTCACTTTTGGGTTATTTGTTTAACAATAAAACTAGCAAAATCTATACCAGATTATGAATACTATTTTGAATATATAGATAACTCCAAATATACTTAATTGTTAGGCAATTACTCGCGGAAATAAAGAAAACACCATAATTTGAAAAGAGCAAATTATTATTCGGTTGCTAAAGTGATACAATCTGGTGCTATTCAAGCAACATCGTTTCGATATTGCAACTATTATCATTTTCTTAATAAAGTATCTCCTTCGATATTGTAATCAAAAAACAGATACCTCGTTTTTGAGATACCTGTTTTTGTCATTTATTGATGATTGATTAATTGATTCCATTTGTTGAATGAATTAACTGATTGATTTCTTCTTACTATTTTATCCAGATATTAAGTTCATTTTTGTTCTCGATGATCTTTTCCGCAATTCTAGTTCCAACATATTGAAAATAACTCTCACCAAAATAATTTTGATTTTCAATAAATTTGCCGCTGGCATTTACTCGATGCAGTAAAGGAATGCGATTTATTTTGTTTATATCAAAATTTTTAATAGCCTTACCAAATTCTTCACCTAAAATAGCATTCCCCCAATATACAGGGCCTTTTTCAGGTTTAATTCTAAAAACGCGACGTAAGAATTCATAGGGAAAGGCACCAAAGGTGATAATTACTTTCGGCTTGTATTCTAAAACAATTTCTCGAAATGCCTCAATTTCTTCCCCAACTTCAATCCCCCACCAATTTAAGGTATTTGGAACAATCCCGCTGTCCGTTACCGCATTTCGGATATATATATTCGTTGTATCTATTCTGGTTTGAATCTCTCGGAATACTTTGTCTTGTATTTCCGCAAGTACAGGTGTCCAAATTTGATGCCGAACTGCAGGATATTTAGGATTTACCAGTAACCATATAGGATAACTTTTATCTCCGGTATCCCGCTTGAGCTTTTCAGTCTGTGAAATATAATTATTGCGCGTAAGGCTCGTCATTTTGAATCCCACCTTTCAAACAATTTGAAATTTATCGGACACTCACCTATTTAGGTGATTTAATTGACACTTGAATTTTCCAGATACGTCGTTTTTTTGTTGGAACTATTCCCTCCGTTAAAATTAGTGACGGATTGTAAAAGATGATAAGCAAAATTATTTACGACTGAGTTATCTTTTTCACATGAGAGTACAGTTCTTTCATTCTCAGTCGTTATTGCAACAGAGTTTAGGATCTCTTCTTCGGATAATGTAAATTTATAGTCCCTTTCAAGTTCTTTTTCAAGATTTGCTTTTAAGAGTATTGTGTTTATCTTTGGCCTTGCTCCGCAAATTATTGTCTCTCCGCCATATCTCTTAACAGACTTAATAAAAATCTTTAAGGCATTTATAGCTGTAGCATCCAGCGAACTGACATTTTCCATCTTCAGGATACATAACTTTGCTTTGCCAACCAAATTATCAAGTTTTTGCTCTAAGTCGAAGGCTGAACCAAAATATAAGTGTCCTTCCAATTGAATTATCAGCAAGTCAGTTTTGTTATCAATAACCTCAAGCTCTTGACGGCTTATTCTTGAATCTTCTTCCAGTATTGGAATGAACAATCGGACCGGTGCTTTATTAGTATCCTTTAAATAGAGAATGATGGATATCACAATACCTGAATAAATGGCATAATCCAGATCAGGCATCAAGATTGTCGCTAAACAAGTAATTGCCATAGCTAAGGAGTCAGAGCTAAATTTCCCTAATTTTACGATCCGCTTGATTTCTTCTTGGTCTATTAAGCTATAAGCTGTTACCAATATTACCCCCGCTAAGCAAGGATTCGGGATATATTGGGCATAAGGTGCAAAAAACAAAAGAACAATAGCGATAACTATGCCGGACATAATTGCCGCCATGCGAGTAACTGCACCGTTATAGTAGTTGATAGCTGAGCGAGTAAAAGACCCTGAGGAAGGAAAACACTGAAAAAATGAGGATATAATATTTGAGATCCCTTGACCCATAAATTCCTGATTAGCATCAATTTTTTGACGTGAGGTACTGGCAATAGATTTTGAGATAGAAATGGCTTCTACCAATCCGATAATGGAAATTGCAACTGCACCACTGAATACTTTATTTAGAGAATCAAAACTAAATTGTACCATCTTGAAAGGAGGCAACGATGATGGTATTGCGCCGGTAAGCTTTACACCCTTTTGATCCAAACCAAACATGACAATAATTAAAATTGGGATAACAATGCCTATAAGCGCTCCAGGCAGGTTTTTATTAATTTTTTTGCAGATCAAGATAATGGCAATCGTCAATAATCCCAAACCTAGAGCATAATAATTTGTTTGGCTAATGTGAGTTAGTACATAGTAGAGTTTCTCCATTGTCGGAAGTTGGGCTGAATTTTTGATTGAAATGCTCAGAATGGTGTTCAACTGTCCAAGGGCAATTAACACTCCGGCACCTGCAGTAAAGCCGACGATAACACTATGTGATACAAAATTAATAACCTTTCCTAACTTAATTATTCCATACAACATTTGTAAAGCTCCAACGAGAAGTGTCATAAGAAAGAGCATTTGATAGGCGTTATCAAGCCCCATATAATTTCGCATACTGGCTGCCACCAGCAGACAAATTGCATTGGTAGGTCCGGTCACTAAATGTTTTGAACTGCCAAACATTGAACCTAAAATCGAAGAAATTATCGCAGTGTAAAGCCCATATACCGGGTTTACTCCCGCGATCAGTGCATAAGCCATAGACTGAGGAATCGCTACCACAGCGACTGTCAAGGCTGCAATCAAATCTTTTGTAAAATACTCTTTTTTATAATTTTTCAACGTCCCGATAATAGGAATATAGCGAAATCGCGTTAGGTTCATGGTAATCCCACCTTTCCTTAGAACAACAACCTACCAGGCATTTAAGTCGGGTCCATTTGCAGAGTTGTTACTTCGAACATTTTGATGCGCAAGTTTTAACCCTTAAATACGCAATAAGAACTAAGCCTATTGGTCTATACCCATAGACGATCTGTGTTTACTCAGTTTAATATTCTTTGTAATTGATTTGTCTGACCCTTGGCTGCACCAACATACGTTGGCCGCAGCCAAGGACGCTCTGATCTTTTCCGGTATGATATTCCCGAACAAGTGGTTTACAACGTAGAAAAATTGATTGAATTCTGGTATAATTGATTTAGTCACATTTTTTAGCGGCCTTCGAGGCTGCTTTTTTTATTTTCTTAATCCTTGAATCAAGTTTCTTCCGTTTTTGCTTTCGCATCTAGACATGCTCGCTCCCTCCATTTCTTTGTGCTAAACGATCCGCTAAAATGATCCCAAAGGATGCTGCCATAACCATGATCGCCATAATTCCTGTTAACATAGGTTCTCACCTCCAAATTAAATATTTCACTAACTTTAATAAAAGGTTAACATTATGTTTTTATTCTGTCTATGGGAAATCGATATGCTCACCATCAATTAACTCAATGGTAAATATGGTATAAAAAGCATTTTACAAAGCGTCTTTTTAATCTATCTTGCTGTTTCACTTATTAGTAAATAGTTTTTTATCTATAGAAAAATTTGAACATATGCCTTATATGTCTTTCTGTCAAAAAATGCTCTTTTTCTACACTAAACAACTAATCGATTGGATATCATGACACCTACTTTCCAACAGTCTTATAAAAATGCGGTAGTTAGATAATAATTATTACCGATGCCGAAGGAATGGCCCACAAAAAAAAGTCCCGAAAAAGAATTTACTCTTTTCGGGACACTAATTATTTCAGGCAAAAACTATTTATGACAAAGACTTTTAAAGGCAAAACTATTTAAGGCAAAAACTATCAATAAATTCCTGTGGAAGCTTTTTTACTAACAAAACTGGAATTGAAGACTTATTGAGAAGATTATGTGCCAAACAACCAAGAATTAGACCCTGCATCGATGTAAGTCCTCTCGTTCCCATTATGATAAGCCTAAAAGACCTCAGAGCAGCGTAGCTAACAAGCGCTTCCACTGTTTCAGAAATACTAGGGTTACTGTAAATGATTTGGTAATTAATGTTTTTCTCATTCTCTAGGAATATTTTTTCGGTCTCGTGAAGGATTTTTTCGGAATGTTTCTTAACAACTTGATCTGCATCATCAATCACAATTCTTTTCCACTCAGAGGCCGAATTAATAAACCAATAGTCTCTCCAATTTACGTCTGAAACAGCATGGCTTTCATCTCTTTCTTGAACTTCAACAATTGATAAATACATATTGGGTATTTTTTTTAAGAGAGCTGCCGTATATACGGCTGCTGAAAATGACTGTCGTGAACCGTCGGAGTAAAGCAGCACTTTGAATATCTGGCTCATATGAAAACCCCTTTTCATTGTACAAACTTAACCCATTACGAGATTCTAATGAATGCCGATGTCTCAATAAAACGTATAACTATCCTGAAAGGCAAATGCCCCGAATAAGAATTTTAAGTTTTCTCCTCGAGGCATTTAACTGAGACTTATTAAACTACTTAACCATAACCCAGCCAAATTAATCAGCATTAAATAGATACTTTGTCTTCCTTGTTTTCTAAGTAACTGTCAATAAATTCTTGTGGGAGTTTTTTTATAAGCATCACAGGTATTGTAGACTTAGTGAGCAAATTATGAGCTAAGCTGCCAAAAATTAAGCCTTTTAAACTTGATAATCCACGAGTACCAATAATTATTAAGTCAAAGCAATTAGTATGTGCATATTCAAGAATAACATCTTCAATGTGAGTAGTATCCGCAGCATTATCTCCAGAGCCTTTAGTATATATTTCTTTATGAACAACGTTATATCCTTGATTAAAGAAAATTTGGTTGGTTTTACGAAGGATCATATGATATTCTCTCTCAGTTTCACTGTCCGAATCCGAAAGCACGTGCTTCATCCATTCCGAGGTAGGTGTTCCAGGCCAAGTGTCAGTCCAATCATAAGCTTTAAATGCTGGTGCTTCCGAATTATCAATAACTCGTAAAACGGTTAAATGCATGTCTGGCATATTTTCTAATAATGTGGCTGTATAAACGGCCGCCGAAAACGCCTGATGTGAACCATCGGAGTAAAGAAGTACATTAAACTGAGAATCATTCATAACATCAACCTCTCTTACGCATTTGTATATTCATATTATTGTAACACAATTGAGAGGATTATGAGAGGATTAATAAAACCAAAAATAGTTAGAAATTATTTATTCCGATTTTAAGTGGGTTGATCCGCAATTTAGGAAAATCGCCTTATTCTGCGACATGGAATATCCCCGAAGCGGCAAGAACTATGATTATAATCTCACAGCTGACCATTAAGGTATAGGTTAAATCTTTTTTTCTTAAATAATTGATGAATAAAGAAACATAACCTAACGTTGATACAATACCTAAAAAGGCCAACCCGACATAGTTCATATAGTCACCATGATTGATATAGCCAAGCCAACTCCATCCACTTGGGGCGTTAGTAGCTGCTAAATACTGATGAACATTCATTCCCCAAAACTGAGGCATATCAGATGGTTTGACGATCGGACTGAAAGCTCCAGCCATATAACCGATAAAAGTAATGAGCATTCCTATGATACCTGCCCAAGAGCAAATGAGTAGAATGGTCGCATAAATATTCTGTTCAGGACTAACCTTAACATTATCCAATACATTCCCTTGTGCATTTACAGCGTCTTTCGCAGTTGCACTTGTAACACCTGTTTGAATTCCCATTATTCTTACCCCCATCCTAATCCATTTAATAACGATTTTAAGCCAGCAAACAGTAACATTAGTATAACAATATAACGAATTGCTTTAGGTTTGGCTGTATTTAAAATCTTCACTCCCACTCGAGAACCTATCATGATCCCAATAACCGAGGGAACCGTTATCATTGGCAGTACTGCACCTTGATTCAGATAAATCCAGGCGGCCGAAGTATCTGTGATCGCCAGAAGCGACATACTAGTTCCCACCGCTACCTTCAGAGGTGCTCCTAAGACTAAGTTAAGAACTGGAACATTTGCCCAACCTGCACCGATTCCAAACATCCCTGCAATGATTCCAATACAGCCGAAGAGTATTAATCCTTGAGGAAGTCTCCAGACAGTCCACTGAATATCCTGACCACTGGAAGATTCGAAGTAAGCCCCCCCGATATTTAAATATTTGGCCAAAGGATCCGGACGTCCGATTTTAGGAATTTCACTATTCTTTGAAAAAACAAACAATAGTGCAATAGAGGTTATTAAAAGCCCCAGTAAAATTTTGAGAATACTTTGGGGTAATGCAAGACCTAAATAGGCACCTACAATACTCGATGATGATGCAATTAAGGCTAAAGGAATAACTAAACGCAGGCTTGCAAGATTCGCTTTAAGGAGTTTGGGAGCTGCCGAGAGTGAACATGCTAAGGCAACAAATAAGCCCGAACCACGAATAAAATCAAAATTGAATGGAAAAAAGCTGCTGACGATTGGCACATACAAAACACTTCCGCCTACACCCGCTAATGCTGCCACAATCCCTATCAGGAAAGTTGTAACTAGTAGAGCCAACGGCCATACCCACCATGGTATTCCAGGGTTGCCGGCTGCTTGAGTTACCGCAAGATTAGTTGCAGAATATATCAGGCCGGCATCAGTTACTAATTTTTCAATCATTGCCTCTTTACCTCCTACATCAAATTACGGCGGTTAAAAACAAAACGGTTTCAATTACTTAGAGTGATTTATTTCTTGATTTACCGTTGTTAAAGTATCAGTGGAAAAATGCTTATCTCAAACCTCCTTATAGTGATATTTGAGTATGTGAGTCTTCTCACAAACAGAGTAACATTTATCTTAGCTTCGTGTCTATAGGATAACAATATGTTCATAATCGATTTTACTTATGAAAAAAAAGACTCGAACAGGTCCTATTTAAAACAAAAATCTGTAGGATTTAACTCACTACAGACTTCATCGAGTCTTTATTAATATTTTTAGATATTTTGTCTTCATCAATCAAAGAATATTCTTATTGAAGCTTGATATTTCGCAGACTAATTTTCAAGGAAATATCTTTACCATTCTGATTGATGAATAATAGGGGGTTTTGGAAGATCCTGAATTGTTCTTTTTTGCACTAAGATTTGCATCGGTACTCCCTCAACCTTATATCCAAATATTCAAACTATCTTTATGCTCAATAATTTTATCTGCAATTTGAGTTCCAACATAATGGAAATATGTCTCGCCGTCTTGACGACCTACATAAATAGGATCTTTCGTGAATTTAGCGGTTTCAACGACTCGACGAAGTAATGGAATCCTATTTGTCTTTGTAATATCAAAATTTTTAATCGCTTTTCCAAATTCTTGGCCCAAGTTTGCTGTACTCCAAAATTTAGGACCTTTTTCAGGTTTAACCTGATAAGCCCTTCTTAAAAATTCAAATGGAAACGCACCAAAGGAAATTATTATTTTAGGTTTATGCTCATTAACAATTTCTTTAAAAATATCAATTTCTTCAGCAACGTCTACTCCCCACCAATTTAAAGTATTAGGAACCAGTTCACTTACTTTAACAGCATTCCTGATATATATATCCGAAGTATCGATTCTAGAGTGTATAACTCGAAATACTTTGTCCTGTATCTCAGCTAATACTGGAGTCCAAATATTATGACGAACTGCTGGGTGTTTTGGGTTTACAAGCAGCCAAATAGGATACTCTCTCTCTCCGGTCTCTTGTTTAATCTTTTCAACGGCAGGAATATATCTATTAAGTGTTAAGTTAGACATATTGACTCCCTCCTCCCAAAAATTTGCGGCAGCGATTATCAATTCTTAACTTGTTGCAGTTGCTCGTTGTCTTGCAGCAATATTATCCCTTGAGTGAACTATTCTTATTTTACCGGTCAAATTTCTTAGCAACCCTTAGGTTAGCTCATACCAAGCATCTCTAGTTTATCTTCCAGGATAAATGTTCTCCCTCCTCACTCTCACATGTACTTATCCTCACAATTAAAGATTATCATTGCCTAAGGATAATGTCTATAACTAAGCAATATAATCGTAATCAGATTTTCCTATTGATACGAGTTGCCCGATATCTATTTGTTGAAGTATATAAAGGGCTAATTTTGCTCCTAAGGGATCGATTTCCTAAATAGACGCATTTCAATTGTTTTAAGCATTAGTAATTCGTTGAAAACGCTTGAAAATCAAAGCTTTTATTAATCTTGAATTTAAACGCTTAAAGTATTCATGAATTTCTCAAACGCACAAGTAATTCTTTAAGTTAAGATTGCCCTATAATTAAAAAGTGCAATAATAATTCTTAATCATCTAGTATTAATTTCAAAATATATTTTTTACTGAGCAAGAAAATTATCTGCGGCTAAACTAAAAATCTCTAATTATGATTAATTCTCTAGTTTGAGAGCATTGAAGTCTGACCAAGACACTAAGCAATTCAAAATACCGGAGTAATGAGATGCCGGCGTAGATATAAACTCGTCAGTGATCGTCATTGCGTAAGCAACTGCCGAGTTGCATTTATCCTTGAGGAGAGGAAAAGTAAGGATACTACGAAATCTTATACATTCTGACAGTAAAAAAATAACCCTGAATAGGCTTCAGGGGTTTCTTTATGAATTAGTACGGATTAAGTATAATTTAGTTAGGATTAGTTGCAAAATCCTTAGCATTAATTATTCTATCCAAATGTCCAGATTATCCTTATTAGCTATAATCTTCTCTGCTATTTTTTTGCCAACATATTGAAAATAGTTCTCTCCGTAATAGTTATGATCTTCAATAAATCTTCCGCTTTTTACAACTCTGCGCAACAAGGGAATACGATTGGTTTTCGTTATGTCGAAATTCTCGATGGCTTTGCCAAATTCATCGCCTAAATTTGCTGTACCCCAAAATTTCGGTCCTTTTTCCGGATATATTTCATAGACTCTACGGACAAATTCAAAGGGAAAAGAGCCAAATGTAATTAAGATTTTAGGTTGATATTCCACAACAATTTCCCTAAAAAGATCTATTTCCTTTGCTAGCTCAGTTCCCCACCAATTTAAGGTATTAGGTATGATTCGGCTGTCACCTACAACCTTTCTAAGATATATTTTCGTCGTATCTATTCGGACATGCAAATCTCTAAATACCTTATCTTGTATCTCTGCAAGAACTGGAGCCCAAATATTATGACGAACTGCAGGATGTTTTGGGTTAACTAACAGCCATATTGGATAAGATTTGTCTCCTATCTCCCTTTCAACGTCCTCTACTTGATTTGATTTTAATGTTTCATCGGTTGCCTTTATCGCGGACAATATAATCCCTTCTTTCGTTTCTGTCATCTACGGAAAGAATCAAAGAGAAATTATTAAACGTACTATCCTATTTGATTAAAAGAATATACTACTGGCATGGCCACTAATTATATGTGGCATTTGACTGGTGACAGTTTCCTTTGCATCTGACAAGTAATTATTAATGAACTTCTGAGATAGTTTCTTGATCATTAATACTGGAATCGGAGACTTAACTTGTACTTTGTGAGCTAAATCACCAAAAATTAAGCCTTTAAACATTGATAAACCATCAGCACCCAGAATAATTAGATTAAAGGGGTTACGCCTTGAATAATCAAGAATTAAATCAGCTGTATCAGATATATCTGCTTTATTTATATTGGTAAATAAAATTTGGTGATTAATATTAGAGGAATTTTCGACGAATATTCGATTAGTTTTTGAAACCAACCTCGCGTCGTGTTCACTGGGATCGTCATCCATTGTAAAGATTCTTTTAAACCATTCGTCTTTAGGTGGTTTAAGATATGTCTGGGACCAGCTAAGATCAGATTCGTTTTCCCAATACATTCTTTTGTACTTACGCCTTAATTCAGCCCAACTGAATTCTGTGCCCATAAAACGCTCATGACTTTCTTGTATTTGAAGAACAGTTAATTTCATATTTGGAATATCATTAAAAAGATTCGCAGTATAAACTGCAGCATTAAAAGTTTGTGTTGATCCATCAGAATATAGCAAAACGTTAAAGTTTACATTTGTCATAAGAAATAGCTCCTTTCCTAAAAATAAGCTAGTGATATTATGCACTAATCATTTAGGAATTGTAGATAAGCCATACTATTATTTTTTGTTAAATCTGCTTTAATATTTTCTAATTTTATTCTTCAGTATTTCTTTGGATTTATGATATAATAAACATGTCAAATTTCTTAGCAGCCTTTGCAAGGCTGTTTTTTTTTATAAATTAGATTAGAATACTGTGCTTTTATAATGGATATGATTCTAACCAACTAACCACGCAAGTTAGTTTAACATATACATATTACTCTTGTAAAACGGGCTTGTTCACCTCCTATTTACTTGTGACTTTACTAACAAGTACAGATTAGCATTGTATTCGCACTGTGTCTATATCAAATCAATATGTTCATAATCAATATAATTAATTATAAATGATTCCTCCAAAATTATCCAAGTCTTCAGAGACACTTGGCTAATCTTCACACAATAGGTGTATGCGTAATATATAGCAGTTTTATGATAGGTTCGTCCGCTGATCGCCGTAGCCGTTGGCAGGTTAGTTGAACTTATGTTCGAGAATAGTATATGACCGATAGTTATACCTTCAGAGATTGAAAAAAGACCTTAGATTAAAATCCAAAGTCTTTTAAAGAATATTTACAATTAAATTAACGTTCTCTAATTTCCAAAATTAGAATATTTTATATTAAATATTATTCCGTGAATTTCTTTATAAATCTGAAGATGCCAGGTAGTTATCAATAAAATCTTCAGGAAGCTTTTTAATCAATAATACGGGAAGGGGTGATTTGTCAAGAACTGTATGAGCTAAACTACCGAACATTAGCCCTTTTATAGTTGAAAGGCCACGTGTTCCCATAACAATTAATTGAAAAGGATTTTGTGTCGCATAATCTATGATCATTTTAACCGTTTCGGAAATACTTGCAGTTTCATTAAGACTTGTTTTTTTATACAGAATTTGCTCTTTAACATCGCTTGAGCGTTTCTGATAGATTTCATTTGTCTTTTTTAAGATTTGCGCGTATTTTTTTTGACTCTCTGAAGTAATTTCTGTTTCTTTGAGTATACTCTTCATCCATTCAGGATCAGGATTCTCGGGCCAGAAATCAATCCACCTATAATCATTTTCGGTTAAACGACCCCAATGATAACGCTTATATTTTGGTCGTAACTCTAACCAACTATATTTTGTCTCTTCATTTCCATCATCACTTTCTTGTACTTGCAGAATTGTCAGCTCCATATTTGGTATTTTCCTTAAAAGGGTAGCTGTATATACTGCAGCAGAAAAAGCTTGATGAGACCCATCTGAATAAAGTAATACTTTAAATTTCGAATCATTCATACGAACACCTCTTTCACAATGTGGAGGAATAACCGTCAATTTTCCCAGGACACAATGCCCCATCTCTTTCCATATGATTTAAGTCATTTCCTATTTTAAAAATTATAGCATATTTAAATAACGAAGAACAATATAAGATAGAACCTTATTTGTAAATAACTATTAAAAAAGAGTCATAGTAAAAGAAGAAGCTCCAGAGATCTCGGACCATACTGAAGCTAAACTGTAGCTGTTAAATTGCCTTCTGACTTGTAGAGTTACTACGTGTTCCTACGAGTTCGTTCCGTCTTTCGTATTCTCATCCAATCGTGAGACTCCCACTTCTATAAGTGGGAGTGGTCCCCGGTCTCTGCTTCGGTGGGGGTAGAGTCCCCAACCGAAGCCCCGATGTTCAGCTTTAGCTGTACGAGTTCACTCAATTCTCATAACTTAGGCATTCAGGCATTCAGTGAATATTTATATTGATTGGCCTAAAATATAAAAACGCCGATGATTCCTGATCCAAGGATAAGATAAGCCGGATGTATCTTTGTCTTTATTAATAAAATGAAAGCGGCGACTAATAATATGCTGCTTCTAATATCTATGAATTGGCTTCCGCCGACAATTCCATTGCTGATTGCAAACTTAATGGCTGCAAAAGCTATAACGCCTACAATTGTTGGTCTCAGTCCATAAAAGGCAGCTTTTACATAAGGATGTTCTTGGAATGCAAAGAATAATTTCCCTACCAGAAGAATTAGCAGTAATGATGGTAACGTCACTCCGATACATGCAACTACAGCACCCGTCAGTCCGGCTAATTTATAACCAACAATCGTTGACGTATTACTGGCAATTGGTCCAGGTGCCATGGCCGATACAGCAATCATGTCTGTGAATTGACTGATATCGAGCCAGTGATGACTTTGCATTTCCGTCTGGATGAGGGGGATCATGGCATATCCTCCCCCGAAACTTACAAGCCCGAGTTTAAAAAATGTTATTATCATTTCTAAATATAAACTCATAGCGTTTCACCAGCTTTCTTATGCGATAGTCGTTTATTTTGCTGATCCTTAACTTTTACAATTACAATTCCGGCAAAAGCTCCTAAAAAGATGACTAAGATTAAATTAAGACTTTTGAAAAGTAAGAGAGAAATTATACAAACGGCACACAGGGCAGCACATATTTTATCTACTACGGAAACAAGCCCCATTTTGTAAGCCGCCGATGCGATCAATGCTACTACAATAGGCCTAATTCCTTTCAATGCTGCTTGAACATAGATATTATGTTGGAAAGAACCTAGTAAAGCACCTAATACTATAATAATCGCGAAGGTTGGAATGACAATTCCTAACAAAGCAGACAAAGCACCAGCTATTCCACCGATCTGATAACCTACAAATGTAGCTGAATTGACAGCAATTGCGCCAGGTAACGACTGAGAAACTGCAAAGATATCAACAAGGTTCTCTCGATCTATCCATTGTTTTTTATGAACAATTTCTTCCTCCATGATAGGAATCATGGCGAATCCCCCGCCAAAAGTAATCGGAGATATTTTGAAAAAAACCATAAAAATCTCATATAGAAACTTGATCGTAATTTTCCTCTTTTCCTTTTCCACTTTAACTCCCCCTATTATAAAAACAAGTTATACAGGATTAATTTTATAAATTTAATTGTGTTCTTTGAATTATCCCCCCTATCCTAGTTGAATACATCTATGTCAGACAGTAGGTTTCAAAGTTATTGACATATAACCCAGAATAATCCATGGCTTGTAATAGAGATAATTTTCACTTGATAATCTATAAATTTAATCCTGCTAGCTAGGATTAGTGAAAAAGATTAAAATTTTGAGGGATAAACCAAAGTAAAAATATCGAATCTTAATTGCGAACATATCTGCATGATCTTTCAAAACATATTGATGTCTATTAGATGTCAATTATATTGTCGGCTGAAATACATTCATTATTCATTATCTTTGTTATAATAGGCACATTGCAATGCTCATTGGTATTTACATCGAATTTATGACTTAAGATTAACACCGTGAGTATTCCGAGTCAATATGGTCGTAATCAAGATATGTTATGGCAAGAATATATTGCTAGAATATTATGAATATTATTTGGTTATTAAAATTGAATTATTATTTAGTTACTTATGTTTATTTATATCTTTCTTGCCCTTATTAATATAAAATTGATATATTAATTGTGTTAAGATTGTATTTCAAGCGAAATATCATTCGTTATTTAAATATATATTCAATGTTTTTTACTAAGTTTCCCATATACGATTTTATCTCTTGTTGAACTCATAGCTTCCTTAGGTTTAATATTAATTTTAATTATTATTCTTTGTTTCTTGATTTACTCTTTGCTTTCATTAGGTGTTTTTTAAATATCTAATTTAAATATAATCTGTAAGTGCAATTTGTGTAGCAATTTCTAAAAAAATTTTACGAGCGACAGAAGTTACTATTTTTGCACTTGTTAGCCTTTGGCACAGGAGGTCCCTTCTCGCAATCCCGATAGTGTCCCGTGGAGAGTATCGCACATGTTTAGCTTCATGTACACTCGGCCAATCCACTCTGCAAGTGTATCCCTAATGAGTTTCAGTGTGATGATAAGCTTCATTCTCTTATTCTCCAAGGCCAGCGGCCTCTTCTCGCAATCCCGATACTCTCCGCTGGAGAGTATCACACTAGTTTGTTTCAGAGATTTTCGGTAGATCTACATGCCAGGTGTTATGTCTAATGAGTTGAGTGTGATGATAGGGCTCGTCCGCTTTCTTCGTAACCATTGGCTACTTAGTTGCAATTCCTGGCAGGTAAGTTGCACGACTTATGCTAGAGGGCGAAGACAATGTCTTGGCACGTATTGACTATTCTTTCTGTATTGAACAAAAAGTTATTCTTTCTGACAGGTAAAAAAGAAGACGAGTATAAACCTTTCGTATATTTCCGAAAAGCCATACTCGTCCTCAAAATTACTAAGATTAGGAGTGGTAAAGTGTTACTTAAAATTTAACGTCAAACATATCGATAACCGGACGTTTGAAGACAGACCACTCTTTGGTTTGTGGATCCCATTTCATGTTGACGAAACAATGCCAGTTCTCTTCGTCAAGAGTTGGTATGTCTGTTCTGATATAGTATCCGGGCCAACGGGTCTCTTCACGGAAGGTGACTGCTTTCAAGTGGGATTCGGCTTGCCACATTCTGTGTTTGTTTTCCCAAACTCTCAGCAATTCATAAATGTCATTGGCTGCCAGTTTTTCAGAGTCTTCTTTGAGGAATTCAAAGAGTTCTGCTGCTCTGTCTAAGGATGCTTGGTTCATGCAGAAATATACGTTAGCTCCGCCAACATACTCATCCATCAGTTTTTGTAAACGGAACATAAACTGTTTCGGAAGAATATAGTTCGGGTTAACTTGTGGATCGGTACTGAAATCTTTATATTGCTCATAGATTTCCAGCGGTTTGTAAGTGATGGCTTTCATTTCGTCAATCACAGAAGGCTCAACTTCGAGAAGTGTGTTGTTCTCTAAGATATATTTGCAAGCTGACTTTCCTGCAATACGTCCTTCTGCGTGAGTTCCTGAGGAGAATTTGTGCGGGCAGTTTCCGGATGCGTCCCCTGCTGCAAAGAGGCCAGGAACGGTGGTCATGTTAGCATAACCCCAGAAGTAGTCTGTTCCAGCGGAGAGGTCTTCCGGACCGGAAATCCATGCTCCTGAAGAACCGGAGTGAGAGCTGATGAAGTAAGGCTCTGCTGCTGCGATTTCAGAAGATCTTTCTTCAGGCTGAACGTTGGTTGCTGCCCAAAGTAAAGCTTGTGCAATCGTCATATCGAGGAAGTCTTCCCATGCTTCATTCTCTAAGGATTTCATTTTCTTCTTGAAGGCTTTTTCGTCTCCTTCATACGCTTTGGCCAGATTGGAAATAGCTTCTTCTGTACGCATGAAGAGAGGTCCTTTACCTTCTTGAACGTCTAATAACCCCAGATGGTTACGAAGGTTTGCAGGAATTGGTTTAATGGAACCGTAGACGCCAAATTTTTTCAGCTCATCGGCGCGGGTTTCCATGTAGTTTTCACCCAAAGCATTGGTTGCGCGGGATTTGAAGAGTAAGAACCAAGCTCCAACAGGACCATAAGCGTCTTTAAAACGAATCGGTACAAAGCGTACTTCTTGGCTGCTCATCTCTGCTCCAGCCTTCATGGTGAAGTAAGCGGATGAACCGGTGGAGAATGGAGGATACCATGAACGTCCGGCACCTTCACCTGTGGATTTAGGTTTGAAGACACCAACCGTTCCGCCCATTGCACACAAGGTTGCTTTTGCTTTGAAGACATAGAATTTGTTCTCACGAACACTGAAGCCAACAGCTCCTACGCATTTACCGTCTTTTAAGAGGGGCTCAGTGATGAAAACTCTCTCATAAATGTTTTCTTCGCCTAAAGCAGTCTTAGCAGCTTCAGCAACGATAACTTTATAGGATTCACCGCTGATCATCAGTTGCCATTTTCCTTCGTGAACATAGTTGCCTTCTTCGTCTTTCCACAAAGGAAGACCCCATTTTTCAAACATGTGCACGGAGCTGTCAACGTGACGAGCGATGTTAGCGACTAAGTCATCACGAGCAATTCCCATCATATCGCCTTTAACGTAGCGGACATAGTCTTGAACAGTATTTCTGCCTTCTGCAAGACCAACATAAAGGTTAATAGCGGACAATCCCATTCCGACTGCACCGGAACGCGGCATTGATGCTTTATCAACTAAGGTTACTTTAAGTCCGTGTTTTTTGCCCCAGTAAGCTGCTTCTACAGCTGCGCCGCAGGCTCCCATTCCGCCTCCGATGATCAGAAGGTCGGTTGTTACTTCTACTGTTTCAAAGTTCATTGGCATTGATTTTAACCTCCCTATTTATTCCTTATTGCAAGAGCTTATTTCTTATAAGTCCAAACCGGCATTTTCATGGAAGAAGGCTCAGTGAAGAGTTCGATGCTGTTGATATCGGTGTTTGCTTCAACAAAGCCGCCATCAGGTACAGCAGAACCTTCTTCAGTTGTACGGATGGGGAACTTAAAGCGTTTAGTCATGCCATTGCGGAATTTAACGGTCCACATGATGCTGTCCGAACCACGAAGAGGTACACAGGAAGCGCCGAGGGGAACAAAATCTGCATATCCGCGAAGGTCCATAGCTTGTTGCGGGCAAGCTTTAACACAGCATAAGCACTCCCAGCATTGGCTTGGATCTAGGTTTACAGCTTTCATTCTTTCTTTGTCTAAAAACATCAGGTCATTTGGGCATGCATACATGCAAGCTGTTTTATCTTGCCCTTTGCATCCGTCACACTTTTCTGCAATTACAAAACTTGGCATTTGTTAAACCTCCATCATTCATATATTTTTGAAACTAAACTTAAGAAAAAATTTCCTAGTTTAATTTACAAACCAAATGTTTTACTTATTTAATGAGCCATAATATTTGAGTAAGATTTGCAGAACTTCTGGACGACTGAAATTGCTGGGTGGAACTTCTCCAGCTCCTAACATTGCTCTTAATTTTGTACCGCTAATTTTGAGGTGATCTTCTTTACCATGAGGACAGGTTTTCTCAGTGGTCATACCTTCACACTTGTTGCAGTACATAGCAGCAGTTACTTTAAGTGGTTGACAGAGAATTTCACCGGGTTTGAATTGCTCGAAGATTTCTTGGGCTTGATAAGCTGTATAATAGTCACCAACACCGGCATGGTCACGGCCAATTAAGATATGGCTGCAGCCGAAGTTTTGACGGAAAATAGCATGAAGAATAGCTTCGCTTGGTCCTGCATAACGCATTTCCATCGGATATACTTTCATAACAACATTCTTGGGATTGAAGTAGTTCTTTAAGAGAACTTCATAGCAATCTAAACGAACTTCTGCAGGAATATCACCTTTTTTAAGTTTTCCTACGATTGGGTGAATGAAGAGTCCATCACAAACTTCATTTCCCATTTTGCAGAGAAATTCGTGAGAACGATGCAAGGGGTTACGGGTTTGGAACGCAGCAACGGTTGCCCAGCCTTTTTCATCAAAGATTTTTCTGGTTTGTTCCGGAGTAGCATAATAGTCGCCATATTTAGAAGCATAGCCCAATTGGCTGAAGGTTACTAAAGAACCGCCAACGTTGATGTCTCCTTGAGCCATGACTTTTTTAACGCCATCGTGTTCTGGATCATCAGTGAAGAAAACAGCTTTGCATTCTTTAACTTTGTCATATTCATACATATCGCTGATGGTTAAGATACCAACATAGGTATCAGTTTCATCATCAACTACGGCAACTTCTTGACCAACTTTAAGAGATCCGGCTTGCTCTTTAGTAACGGAAAGAGTAATGGGGAGAGGCCATGCTAAACCATTGGTTAAGTGTTTGGTTTCTACAACACTCTCATAGTTTGCTTTGTCCATGAAACCGGTTAAGGGACTGAATGCACCCATGCCGATCATTAAAACGTCTGATGTTTCTCTTGAAGTCATGCGAATTACCGGTAATGTTTTAGCCTTTGCCAGAGCCTCAGCACGTTGTGCTTCAGGAAGCAACACAGGAGTTAATTTTCCGCCATGGGGTGGTACTAATTTTGACATCATTAAGTCCTCCTCTATCTATTTTCTTCATTGAGAGTCTACGAATTTGTGTATAGTATTCGCCAGAGTCCACAAATTTTGCTGCTAGGAGCAGCATTGAAGGATTACCGGCATCCCCCCCCTCGAATATTATCTTTTAAATAATTAAGACAATATCACTAAGCTGAACCCTCTATCTTGTAGATCTAAAAACACGATATTTGTATTACCTACCAGATATTAAGGCTTGCTCGCTGAACAAAGGAGTTCGGACATTTCCATAACTTCCAGCACATCTTTCTTCTCCAGACCTGCACAAGCATCGTCGAGCATTAAGATGCAATAGGGACAGGCTGTGACTAAGACATCAGCTTGCTTATCCACTGCATCGGTAATTCTCAATTCTCCGAAGCGTTGGCCAAATGGTACTTCCGCCCAAACACGTCCTCCTCCGCCTGCACAGCAGAGGCTCTTGCTCTGATTGCGGTCCAGTTCGACGAACTCTACTCCGGGGACAGCTTGGATCAGTTCCCTCGGTGCATCATACACTTCGTTATGCCGTCCTAAATAACACGGATCATGGAAGGTTACCTTTTTCCCTACTTCTCCCTTAAAGGTCAGTTTTCCTTCTTTCACCAGTTTGCTTAGAACTTCCGAATAATGCACGACTTCATACTCTCCGCCGTAGTCCGGATAATCCTTCTTAAAGGCATATAAGCAGTGGGGCGATGTCGTTATGATCTTCTTGACCCCTTTGCTGTTAAACAAGTTAATGTTGGACTCTGCTAACTTTTGGAACAATTCTTCATCGCCCAGTTTACGGATTGTCTCTCCGCAGCAGTTCTCTTCCGCTGTTAAGACTCCGAAGCTTACTCCGGCTTGTTTTAACAGGCTGACAATGCTTTTCGCGATTTTCTTGCTCCGGGTATCGTAGCAGGAGGTGCAGCAGACATACAGCAAGTACTCTGTGTCTTCACTGAAGGCTGGAATATCCAGTCCTTCCTGCCATTCCGTACGCTTTTCTTTCTCTCCTGACCAGGGGTTTCCGTTGGCATGAATGCTTCCGGCGATCGGCCTCAGGTGCGCCGGTAAAAACCCTGCACCTACTGTGGTGTTTCGCATCGACCGTACGTTGCTGATAATATCTACTTTCCTCGGGCAATTCGTTTGACACATCCCGCAGGTCGCGCAGGCAAACAGGACTTCTTCTTCTTCAAAACCTTCTAATCCCAGTTGACCCAAGCGCTGCATTTTCCGAATGTTAAATGCTTCACTCACTTCTCCGGGGACTAACCGCCAAGGACAAAGGTTGGTGCAGAGTCCGCATTGCATACACCAGCTGAGCGTCTCCGCCCCTGAAGAAACAATATAATCTTTCATCTCCAGAGATACACTTTTTATTTCTTCCATACTAATGCTCCTTTGCTATTCAAGGACTTAGAACCCTTTATAGGGGTTAGGACCCAGTTCTTCTAGTCTCTCGGCAAAGCCGTCCAGGATTCCTGGTATTTGATCGTAATCCATAATGGATACTTGTTCCATCCGTACGCGCTCCGACTCCAGTGACAATCGATCTAACGTTTCTGCCACTTTCGAAAGCCGGGTTTCCGCCAATTCGCTTCCTTTGATGAAGTGGCATTGATAGTCATCGCCGTGCTTACATCCCAGGAGTAATATGCCATCAATTCCTTTGGATAACGTATCCGCGATCCATACCAGGCTCATGGAACCTAAGCATCTTACGGGAATCACCCGTACCCAAGCATTGTACTTTAATCGGTTGATACCCGCCATGTCTAATGCCGGTATGGCATCATTTTCACAGGCGAATACTACAATTCTTGGTTTTTCTTCATCCTCTTCCGGTACTTCAATGGCTTTAATCATGTTGCCAATCATCGGCACGGAGTAGTTTTTGAAGGAAATGATCCGTTCCGGGCAAGCTCCCATACAGATTCCGCACCGTCGGCAACGGGTTGGATTCGGCAGCGGGTTGAATTTATCATCTTCGTTGATCGCTCCGAAAGGACATTCTACGGTACAACGTTTACATTGTGTACAACGCTGCATAGCAAAACTTGGGAAGGATAGATCCCCTACCCTTGGATGCACCGCGGAACCCAGTTCGCTCAGTTCAATGCATTGGATGGCTTTCATCGCTGCTCCGGTGGCATCTTCGATACTGGAAAGAGCATCCATCGGGGCTCGAACACTTCCTGCCGCATAGATCCCCGTTCGTCGGGTTTCATAAGGGAAGCAGATGAAATGGGAGTCTGAAAATCCATATTTCAGGGTCGGCATCTCAGGGCCTTGGCGATACGCCAGATTCAACAGATTTGAACGGATGATCGTGTCACCTTGCGGTTTCTCTTCTTTTTCTTTTTCTTCGTCGTCACTCTTCGCATCTAAGCTTTCTCCGAAAGCTGTTGTTGGGACCATCCCTGTGGCTAAGACGACTAGATCAACCCCTTCGGTGCCTATGGTCGCACCCGTAAGGACGTCTGCCGCTTCGATGAGCAGGTTCTTGTCATCGTCTTCTGTAATCCCTGTCACGTCTCCGCGAACGAAGATGGCTCCGTCTTTTTGTACTCGTTTGTACAGTTTTTCATACTGTCCGGGAGTTCGGATATCTTTATTGAAAACGTAGATCGCAGCTTCCGGGTTTTGCTCCTTCAGATAAGTTGCTTGCTTCAGGGATTCTACACAGCAGACTGAGGAGCAATATGGCAGGTGGTTACCATCCCGTGAGCCTGCACATTGCAGGAACGCGATGCTTTGTACTTCTTTGCCGTCTCCGGGGCGTACAATCTTTCCGTTTTTCGCCAGTTCTTCAAAGGCTTGACTAGTGATAACGTTAGCATATTTGCCATAACCAAGGTGCTCTAATTTCCCGGCTTCATAGGGTACGGCTCCGGTAGCTAAGACAACGGATCCGATGCGTTCCTTGATTACACTGCCGTTTTGCTCGATGGTCACATCAAACATTCCCGGCGCACCGGCGATCTCTTTAATTTCTGCACCGGTGTAGATTGTGACATCCGGGTTGGCTTCTGCTTCTTGGATTCTTGAGGCGATATCGACCTCTTCCGGATCGCTGTAAGGAGCCTTTAAGGGAGCTTGTTTAAATAAGCTGTTCATCCAGCCGCCCAGTACCGGGTTCTTCTCAACGAGGACTGTTTTATAGCCTGCTTTGGCTCCTTCAAGGGCTGCAGTGATTCCTGTCAGGCCTCCGCCCACGACGAGGATGGTTTTAACCATGTTCTCGACTCGGTACCCTTCCGGGATGTCAATATGGGCAGCCTTGGCCAGACTCATCCGCAGGTTGTCTTCCGCCATCATTTGGGTATCTTCATCATCCTCGGGATGGCACCAGATGACTTGTTCCCGCAAATTGGCCCGTTCCAGGATGATTGAGGGCCCAAAATCAAAGACATCATAATTGACCCGGGATGAGCAGCCGGCGATGACGACGGTGTTAACCCCTTCGTTAGCGATGTCACTTTTAATTTGAGCGACGCCTTCTTCTCCGCAGAAAAACGCGTGTGTCTTACATACAGGAACTTTGCTTTCTTTGGTGGCAACCTTGGACAGAGCCTCAATGTCTAAGGCGTCTCCAATTCCACAGCCGGTACAGATATATACCCCTGTCTTTTTATCCATTGAGCTACCTCCTCACCGTAGATTGTAGGGCTTTTAGTGCTGCTGCTGTAGCATCTTTTGCCGATGAGGCTACATCCAATGGCTTCTTCACGCTTCCAGCGCCATAGATCCCGGGTTTTTCTGATTCTGAAGCAATAAATCCGTCCTCATCATAGGCTATACTAACCGGTACTTTGGTTCCGGCTGTGGATGGCACCATGCCTGTCGCCAAAACGACCATGTCCACACGTTCCCTCATGATTTCACCGGTTTCTTGATTCTCGACTTGTACGATCAGTTCCTTCGTCGCAGGATCTTCGGAGATCTCTCCTACTTTTCCTTTGATCAGGTTGATCTTGTCTTGGACGTTTGTATAAAAGTCTTCATATTTTCCCATCGCCCGGACGTCAATGTAAAACATCGATACTTTCGCATCCGGACTTTGTTTTAAGACGTAGGTTGCTTGTTTCAACGATGCCATGCAGCAAATGCCGGAACAATACGCCAGGTGGTTCTCATCACGAGATCCGGCGCACTGGACAAATGCAATGGTTTTAACTTCTTTGCCATCCGAAGGTCGGACAATCTTTCCGGCGGTCGGACCATTAATGGCGGCCATACGTTCCATCATGACATTCGTAATAACATTTTGATACCGGCCAAAGCCGTAATAGGAGATCTTTGCAGCATCATATGGCTCCCAGCCGGTAGCCCATACGATAGAACCCACGTTGAGTTTGAAACTTTTGGGTTCCATATCCAATTCGATAGCGCCATACTCACAGGCACTGAGACATTTACCGCATTCTGCTCCCAGACATGCTTCCCCGTCAATCAGGTACTTCATGGGAAACGCAAAGGCATGAGCTTGATAGATTGCCTTCGTTTTATCCATACCGTAATTGAACTCATTGGCTCTCTCTGCCGGGCATACTTCCGTACATTTCCCGCAAGCTGTGCAGTTTTGGTTCACATAGCGCGGTTTCGATGTTACGGTGACGGTAAAATCCCCTTCGTCTCCCTCAATGGATTCGATCTCTGCCAAGGTGAAAAATTTGATTCTCGGATTCTGCTTTATTCTGCGGAAGTTAATCTCTAACCCGCAGTTTGGAGGGCATAACTTAGGAAAATATTGGTTCATCTGGGCTACCCGGCCGCCAAGATAGGCTTTCTCTTCAACCAGATAGACCTCGCTTCCTGCTTCGGAAGCTTCTACAGCGGCGGTAAGCCCGCTGATTCCCCCTCCAACCACCAGAATACTCTTATAAGCCATCCTTTTACCTCTTTTCTTCCACTATCTGAAAGCATAACGTTTGGTTGTATACTGCTAGAAGAGTTAATACGTGCGAAGACAGTGTCTTCGTCCTCTAGCATAAGTGCAACTAAGCAGCCGCCTGCGCCAGAGTCTGCAAGTTGGCTAATTCGTACGAAGACAGTATCTTCGGGCGCCAGCCAAGTTTTCTTTACTTCAAAGCAAGACTTAATATTTAATCGTAACAAATTACACAAACTATTTTAAAAAAAATTTATAAGTATATTAAAAAAATTCGACAAACTACATTAAGATAACTCAGTAAATTACACCAGAACATATTAAAATAACCTATTAAAATTACTCGACTTAATTAATTTTCTCACAAATTAGATTAGCACTGAAGTCATAATACGTCAATATGAATGCGATTAAGATCTTATATTGCCAAACTATTGATCATCTTAGTCAAACTATTGATTATCTTAACCAAACATATTCAGGATGGGTCCAAGTTATATTTAGACGCAGATAAAGTCATATCTTAGAATATTACAAATGCAGAGAACAACAGATATTGAACTATTTTGCACTTATATTGAGACAAATCCATCCGTCAAAAAACATCCTCCAATAAATCTTGTTGCTTGCCCATTCTGAACAAGCAAAGATTTATTGAATAGAACAAGTTTATGCCTATGAAAAGTAAATCTAGCCATAATAATAATGTATTAAGAAAGACAAAATCATTAAGCAACAGACAAATTATTTATCGATGCTTTGAATTCCTTCCCGGATCTTACCCGATATTGTCTCCATCAATTTTTGAAAATTATTATTGGCATTGTTCGAGGCAAAGACTTGAGAATCAGATAGGCAGACATTCTCCAATTCCCGCATTTTTTCTTCATCTTCTTTAGAAAGTTCCGTTCCAGCCATTTTTTTAAGGTAATGTTCTTTCTTCAGTGTTTGCAGATCCTCTACTAATTTCCTCGCCTGTTCATTATGCAGGAGATTATATTCCGCTTTTTTGAATTCTTGATATACAGGGGTATCAGCAATCAGTTTCCCAAGGTTAATACATTTTTCTAAGATATCTTCGTATTGTTGATCCATTTTAAGTCCTCCTTAGTTCGTTTCCTGATAGTTTAAAATGATGAGTAGTGTGATGACAGCAGAGGCACAAATCCGAGCTAAACATTGTAAACCTGCCCTGATTAGTCTTAGCAAATTTACGATATTTAAATCTGGGGATGAGTTCATTTTTCTGATATCCCAGAAAATTACACACATTCCCCCACTTGTCTGCTAAATCTATTGTAATACGAACTATCCTTATTGACTACCCTTTAATGTCTATTTTGTAAATGTCTCAATTACGATTGTTTATGATGCTTTAAGCAGAGGAATAGTCCCCACTTATAGAAGTGGGGACTTAGAAAATGATAATTAACGCTGCTTAAAATTTAACATCAAACATATCAATAACCGGACGTTTGAAGACAGACCACTCTTTGGTTTGTGGATCCCATTTCATGTTGACGAAACAATGCCAGTTCTCTTCGTCAAGAGTTGGTATGTCTGTTCTGATATAGTATCCGGGCCAACGGGTCTCTTCACGGAAGGTGACTGCTTTCAAGTGGGATTCGGCTTGCCACATTCTGTGTTTGTTTTCCCAAACTCTCAGCAATTCATAAATGTCATTGGCTGCCAGTTTTTCAGAGTCTTCTTTGAGGAATTCAAAGAGTTCTGCTGCTCTGTCTAAGGATGCTTGGTTCATGCAGAAATATACGTTAGCTCCGCCAACATACTCATCCATCAGTTTTTGTAAACGGAACATAAACTGTTTCGGAAGAATATAGTTCGGGTTAACTTGTGGATCGGTACTGAAATCTTTATATTGCTCATAGATTTCCAGCGGTTTGTAAGTGATGGCTTTCATTTCGTCAATCACAGAAGGCTCAACTTCGAGAAGTGTGTTGTTCTCTAAGATATATTTGCAAGCTGACTTTCCTGCAATACGTCCTTCTGCGTGAGTTCCTGAGGAGAATTTGTGCGGGCAGTTTCCGGATGCGTCCCCTGCTGCAAAGAGGCCAGGAACGGTGGTCATGTTAGCATAACCCCAGAAGTAGTCTGTTCCAGCGGAGAGGTCTTCCGGACCGGAAATCCATGCTCCTGAAGAACCGGAGTGAGAGCTGATGAAGTAAGGCTCTGCTGCTGCGATTTCAGAAGATCTTTCTTCAGGCTGAACGTTGGTTGCTGCCCAAAGTAAAGCTTGTGCAATCGTCATATCGAGGAAGTCTTCCCATGCTTCATTCTCTAAGGATTTCATTTTCTTCTTGAAGGCTTTTTCGTCTCCTTCATACGCTTTGGCCAGATTGGAAATAGCTTCTTCTGTACGCATGAAGAGAGGTCCTTTACCTTCTTGAACGTCTAATAACCCCAGATGGTTACGAAGGTTTGCAGGAATTGGTTTAATGGAACCGTAGACGCCAAATTTTTTCAGCTCATCGGCGCGGGTTTCCATGTAGTTTTCACCCAAAGCATTGGTTGCGCGGGATTTGAAGAGTAAGAACCAAGCTCCAACAGGACCATAAGCGTCTTTAAAACGAATCGGTACAAAGCGTACTTCTTGGCTGCTCATCTCTGCTCCAGCCTTCATGGTGAAGTAAGCGGATGAACCGGTGGAGAATGGAGGATACCATGAACGTCCGGCACCTTCACCTGTGGATTTAGGTTTGAAGACACCAACCGTTCCGCCCATTGCACACAAGGTTGCTTTTGCTTTGAAGACATAGAATTTGTTCTCACGAACACTGAAGCCAACAGCTCCTACGCATTTACCGTCTTTTAAGAGGGGCTCAGTGATGAAAACTCTCTCATAAATGTTTTCTTCGCCTAAAGCAGTCTTAGCAGCTTCAGCAACGATAACTTTATAGGATTCACCGCTGATCATCAGTTGCCATTTTCCTTCGTGAACATAGTTGCCTTCTTCGTCTTTCCACAAAGGAAGACCCCATTTTTCAAACATGTGCACGGAGCTGTCAACGTGACGAGCGATGTTAGCGACTAAGTCATCACGAGCAATTCCCATCATATCGCCTTTAACGTAGCGGACATAGTCTTGAACAGTATTTCTGCCTTCTGCAAGACCAACATAAAGGTTAATAGCGGACAATCCCATTCCGACTGCACCGGAACGCGGCATTGATGCTTTATCAACTAAGGTTACTTTAAGTCCGTGTTTTTTGTCCCCAGTAAGCTGCTTCTACAGCTGCGCCGCAGGCTCCCATTCCGCCTCCGATGATCAGAAGGTCGGTTGTTACTTCTACTGTTTCAAAGTTCATTGGCATTGATTTTAACCTCCCTATTTATTCCTTATTGCATGTTTTCAAGAGATTATTTTTGATAAGTCCAAACAGCCGGTAACTTTAAGGATGAAGGTTCACTGAATAAATTAAGACTGTTGATATCTGTGTTTTCTTCAATAAAACCTCCATCGGGTACAGCGGAACCTTCTTCAGTTGTACGGATGGGGAACTTAAAGCGTTTGGTCATGCCATTGCGGAACTTAACAGTCCACATGATGCTGTCAGAACCACGGAGAGGTACGCAGGAAGCGCCGAGGGGAACGAAATCTGCATATCCGCGAAGGTCCATAGCTTGTTGCGGACAAGCTTTAACGCAGCATAAGCACTCCCAGCATTGGCTTGGATCTAAGTTTACAGCTTTCATTCTTTCTTTGTCTAAAAACATCAGGTCATTTGGGCATGCATACATGCAAGCTGTTTTATCTTGCCCTTTGCATCCGTCACACTTTTCTGCAATTACAAAACTTGGCATTTGTTAAACCTCCATCATTTTAAATTTAAAATATTGTCTGCATAGTGTTTCATACAATAATTATGCTTATTAACATAAAGACAAGTTTTGGATCGATAACTTGAATAAATTAAGGGTATTAACATGATGTCTCAGAATTATGTCTTGGCTTTACTGGCATTCGTTACATTTCTAGGAGGTAGCTCTACAGGAGTTTATCAAATTACTTATGCATCCCTCCTTTTATAAAATACCAGAAGTAAATAAATGTAATTCTATACAGAGATCACAATTAACTAAATCACTTGGATATTAGAGAATGTTCCCTCTGTACAGAATTAGTACAATGTTCTGAATTCCAATGACAATATTAAATGTTCGGAATTCGAACCATAAAAGTAAATCTTTTGAATTGATTATTTAGATTACCATTTCTAAAATTTCTGAAATATCGAGAGCCTTTAAATCCTCTCCAACTTCGCGCATAGCAATTCCATCAACAATCATGGTTAAACAGAATGGACAAGCAGTACTTACATAATTAGTTTTAACTGCGATAGCTTCATCAGTACGCATAACATTAATGCGTTCACCTTCATGCTCCTCAAGCCACATACGTCCGCCGCCGGCTCCGCAACAGAAACTCTTTTCGCCTGTATGAGCCATTTCTTTGATTTCTAAACCAACCATTTTCAGCAATTCACGTGGTTGATCATAGATCTGGTTATAGCGTCCTAAATAGCAGGAATCATGATAGGTAACTGATTTTCCGGCAATATTTTTGAATTTAAGTTTTCCTTCTTTAACAAGATCCAACAAAAAGACCGTATGATGTATGACTTCAAAATTCCCATCTAATTGAGGATATTCGTTCTTAAGAATATTAAAGCAGTGTGGACATTGAGTAATGATTTTTTTGACTCCATAACCTTTCATAACCTCAATGTTTTCCGAAGCCAATGAGTAGAATAAATATTCATTGCCAAGTTTACGTGCTGAGTCACCGCAGCATTTCTCACTATTACCCAAGATTGCAAAATGAACACCAGCTGCTTGGAACAATTTTACCAAGGCTGCAGAAACTTTTTGATTGCGTGCATCAAAGGCTCCCGAACAACCAGGCCAATATAAATATTCAGCATTAGGATCTTCATCAAAGGTTTTAACGCCAAGCCCTGTCAAGAAATCAGCACGTGTCGTCCAGCCAATCCCCCAGGGATTTCCGTTATTCTCCATATTCCTAAATGCCAGCTGGGCTTCTGCAGGGAAACGGGTCTCCATGAGTACCAGATTGCGGCGCATATCAATAGTCTTATCCACATGTTCAACAAAAACAGGACATTGCTGTTCGCAAGAACGACATGTTGTGCAGGCCCATAGATCTTCTTCCGGAATTACTTCACCAATCAGTGACCTTACCGGCAATTCTACAGCTTCTTCAGCTGCAGCACTTTCTAAATCTGCACCTTGATTGGCTACCGCTAATTTTTGTGATGCCTTAAGGGCTTCACCGGTTTCTTCCATTAAAACACGCATATCTTGAATGATCTTTTTGGGATTTAAGTGTTTTCCACTTAAGTAGGCAGGGCAATTATCCTGGCAACGTCCGCAACGTAAGCAAACATCCGTATTAAAAAGGGTTTTCCACGTAAACTCACGTAATTGACTTTTCCCAAAGGTTTCAATGCTTTCATCTTCAAAATCAATGGGTTCAGGGATTCCTATGGGTCCTCGGTGACGGAAAAACATATTTAACGGCCCGAGTATAACATGGAACATCTTTGAATAAGGGAAGTATCCGATGAACGTCATTGCTAAGAGAAGATGAAACCACCAAAGGAATCTGTGCAATGAGAGTAATTGTGCTTCGTTGAGAGATGCTTTAAGAGGAATAGATATCCACTGTCCTATAAATCCCCATCCGGCCCAAGGATCAGGTGTTGCAGCGATGCGGGTTCCTTCAATGACAAAACCCGTTAACAGTATTACAAATATTAAAGCTAGTGTGATTGCATCATCCGTTTTATTATCTAGTCGATCAGGTCTTTGTATATAACGGCGATAAAAAGCAACTACGATGCCCAGGATAGCTAATAAACCAAATACATTAGATGTTAGTTTAATAAATAAATAAAGCCATCCATGGAAAATATGTAGTCCAAAATCTGCTTGCAGCGTAATCATAGCAGTTGCAAAAGCTAAAAATACAAATCCCCAAAAAATGCAAAAGTGCATAATACCCGGATAAGAATCTTTAAGGATTCGCTTGTGCCCGAATCCATATACAAGAATATCTTTTATGCCTTGCCATACGTCTTTCCAGCGATTCTCAGGTTGTCCTAATTTCCAAAGTGACAAACGTTTGTACACTCCGTAACCGAAGAAAATAAGTGCAATGATGAAGAATAAATATAGCCAATGTTCTCCTTCAATGTTCCAGTACACTTGACGTGTGGCCATTCTCATCTCTCCTTAGTTATTTAGCGAAGCACCTTTTAGGCGCTTCGCTAAATTAATTTATTCAGTTATCAAATATCAATTACTAAAACTTAAAACTACAATTAAGCATTAACAATTTTTTTGAATTCTTCAGTGAGTACAGGAACAACTTCGAAGAGATCTCCGACGATTCCATAATCTGCAACATTGAAAATATTCGCTTCAGGATCTTTATTAATAGCAACGATAAATTTGGAAGAACCCATACCAGCAAGGTGCTGAATAGCTCCTGAAATTCCGCAGGCAATGTAGAGGGTAGGAGCAACGGTTTTTCCTGTTTGCCCAACTTGGAATTTTTGCTCTCTCCAGCCTGCATCAACTGCTGCACGAGAAGCTCCTACGGCAGCGCCGATGACATCTGCAAGTGCTTCCAAGATAACATAGTTCTCGGGGCCTTTCATTCCGCGTCCGCCGGAAACAATGATATTTGCTTCTGTCAATTCAGGACGTTTAGAAGCAGCAATGGCAACTTCCTTGAGAATTGCGCGCAAATCTGCAGCATCAATTTCCGCACTTTCTTTAACAACTTCAGCTTTGCGGGAATCATCAGCAACAGGCAAAGTATAGGTATTAGGACGAATTGTAGCAAGAATTGGACGAACACTGGAAGCAAGATATTCAAATGCTTTACCAGCATAAATTGGACGTTTAAAGACCATAAAACTGCTAGCATCGAGTTCAATGCCGGTGCAGTCAGAAGCCAGTCCGACACCTAAACGTTGGGCTAAACGAGGAGCGAGGTCCTTTCCAACAGCCGTATTACCCATAAGGACGGCTTGGGGTTCCTCTTTGCGAATCAATTGGTTCAATGCTGAAGTATAAGCTCCGGTTGTATATTCAGCCAGTTTCTCATTTTCAACGAGTATAACTTTATCTGCGCCATTGGCAGCTAGAGTTTGTGCAAGTCCTTCAATTCCTTGACCAAGTACAACGGCTACCAAAGGCTCGCCGGTTTCATCGGCCATTTTACGTCCTTGTCCAAGAAGTTCTAATGAAACTTTACGAATTTGTTGTTCGCGTTGTTCAACAACAACCCATATTCCTTTTGCCATGTTTATTCCTCCTTCTACAAAACTTTAGCTTCTTCATGCAATAGTCGTGCTAATTCTTTGGCGGCTTGAGCTGCATCCCCAGGGATCTTTTGTCCTGCTTTGCGAGCTGTAGGCAAGGTGTATTTCTGAACAGTCATTTTAGATGCTAAATCACCGGCAGCTAAACCGAGGTCTGCAACAGCCATTGATTTTAAAGGTTTCTTTTTAGCCTTCATGATTCCTGCTACCGATGGATAACGGGGTTCATTAAGACCTTTTTGGGCTGTGAATACAGCAGGTAATGCAACTTCAATAGTTTCAGTTCCGCCGTCAATTTCACGAGTTGCGGTGACTTGAGTTCCAGCAACATCGAGCTTAAGAACGCTGCTTACAGAAGGAACATTTAAGGCTTCTGCTAAACGTACACCCAGTTGGCTAGCTCCATCGTCAATGGCAATTCGGCCAGATATGATAATGTCATACGGGAGTTGTGCTATTGCTTTAGCAAGGATTTCGGCATTAGCCCATTCATCGCTACTGTCCAAAATAGGATCAGTAACTACTACACCTTTGTCCGCCCCCATGGCTAAAGCCGTACGTACAGCCTCCTGAGCACGTGGACCTCCCATAGTAACAATGGTTACTTCGCCACCAAATTTCTCCTTAAGACGAATTCCCTCTTCAATAGCATATTCATCGTAAGGATTAATAATTAGGTTGACCCCATTGGGATCGATTTTGCCGTTACCATCAAGAACAATCTTAGCCTCGGTATCAAATGTTTGTTTGATGCAAACGATGATGTTCATGCTTTCTCCTCCTAACTTTTACTATTTTGTCAAAGGCTTATTGGGATTAATGGTTGATATATTTTTGGACACCTCCCCTATATGGGGAAATGGTATCGCCAATAAGATATTAAGGCTTGCTCGCTGAACAAAGGAGTTCGGACATTTCCATAACTTCCAGCACATCTTTCTTCTCCAGACCTGCACAAGCATCGTCGAGCATTAAGATGCAATAGGGACAGGCTGTGACTAAGACATCAGCTTGCTTATCCACTGCATCGGTAATTCTCAATTCTCCGAAGCGTTGGCCAAATGGTACTTCCGCCCAAACACGTCCTCCTCCGCCTGCACAGCAGAGGCTCTTGCTCTGATTGCGGTCCAGTTCGACGAACTCTACTCCGGGGACAGCTTGGATCAGTTCCCTCGGTGCATCATACACTTCGTTATGCCGTCCTAAATAACACGGATCATGGAAGGTTACCTTTTTCCCTACTTCTCCCTTAAAGGTCAGTTTTCCTTCTTTCACCAGTTTGCTTAGAACTTCCGAATAATGCACGACTTCATACTCTCCGCCGTAGTCCGGATAATCCTTCTTAAAGGCATATAAGCAGTGGGGCGATGTCGTTATGATCTTCTTGACCCCTTTGCTGTTAAACAAGTTAATGTTGGACTCTGCTAACTTTTGGAACAATTCTTCATCGCCCAGTTTACGGATTGTCTCTCCGCAGCAGTTCTCTTCCGCTGTTAAGACTCCGAAGCTTACTCCGGCTTGTTTTAACAGGCTGACAATGCTTTTCGCGATTTTCTTGCTCCGGGTATCGTAGCAGGAGGTGCAGCAGACATACAGCAAGTACTCTGTGTCTTCACTGAAGGCTGGAATATCCAGTCCTTCCTGCCATTCCGCACGCTTTTCTTTCTCTCCTGACCAGGGGTTTCCGTTGGCATGAATGCTTCCGGCGATCGGCCTCAGGTGCGCCGGTAAAAACCCTGCACCTACTGTGGTGTTTCGCATCGACCGTACGTTGCTGATAATATCTACTTTCCTCGGGCAATTCGTTTGACACATCCCGCAGGTCGCGCAGGCAAACAGGACTTCTTCTTCTTCAAAACCTTCTAATCCCAGTTGACCCAAGCGCTGCATTTTCCGAATGTTAAATGCTTCACTCACTTCTCCGGGGACTAACCGCCAAGGACAAAGGTTGGTGCAGAGTCCGCATTGCATACACCAGCTGAGCGTCTCCGCCCCTGAAGAAACAATATAATCTTTCATCTCCAGAGATACACTTTTTATTTCTTCCATACTAATGCTCCTTTGCTATTCAAGGACTTAGAACCCTTTATAGGGGTTAGGACCCAGTTCTTCTAGTCTCTCGGCAAAGCCGTCCAGGATTCCTGGTATTTGATCGTAATCCATAATGGATACTTGTTCCATCCGTACGCGCTCCGACTCCAGTGACAATCGATCTAACGTTTCTGCCACTTTCGAAAGCCGGGTTTCCGCCAATTCGCTTCCTTTGATGAAGTGGCATTGATAGTCATCGCCGTGCTTACATCCCAGGAGTAATATGCCATCAATTCCTTTGGATAACGTATCCGCGATCCATACCAGGCTCATGGAACCTAAGCATCTTACGGGAATCACCCGTACCCAAGCATTGTACTTTAATCGGTTGATACCCGCCATGTCTAATGCCGGTATGGCATCATTTTCACAGGCGAATACTACAATTCTTGGTTTTTCTTCATCCTCTTCCGGTACTTCAATGGCTTTAATCATGTTGCCAATCATCGGCACGGAGTAGTTTTTGAAGGAAATGATCCGTTCCGGGCAAGCTCCCATACAGATTCCGCACCGTCGGCAACGGGTTGGATTCGGCAGCGGGTTGAATTTATCATCTTCGTTGATCGCTCCGAAAGGACATTCTACGGTACAACGTTTACATTGTGTACAACGCTGCATAGCAAAACTTGGGAAGGATAGATCCCCTACCCTTGGATGCACCGCGGAACCCAGTTCGCTCAGTTCAATGCATTGGATGGCTTTCATCGCTGCTCCGGTGGCATCTTCGATACTGGAAAGAGCATCCATCGGGGCTCGAACACTTCCTGCCGCATAGATCCCCGTTCGTCGGGTTTCATAAGGGAAGCAGATGAAATGGGAGTCTGAAAATCCATATTTCAGGGTCGGCATCTCAGGGCCTTGGCGATACGCCAGATTCAACAGATTTGAACGGATGATCGTGTCACCTTGCGGTTTCTCTTCTTTTTCTTTTTCTTCGTCGTCACTCGTCGCATCTAAGCTTTCTCCGAAAGCTGTTGTTGGGACCATCCCTGTGGCTAAGACGACTAGATCAACCCCTTCGGTGCCTATGGTCGCACCCGTAAGGACGTCTGCCGCTTCGATGAGCAGGTTCTTGTCATCGTCTTCTGTAATCCCTGTCACGTCTCCGCGAACGAAGATGGCTCCGTCTTTTTGTACTCGTTTGTACAGTTTTTCATACTGTCCGGGAGTTCGGATATCTTTATTGAAAACGTAGATCGCAGCTTCCGGGTTTTGCTCCTTCAGATAAGTTGCTTGCTTCAGGGATTCTACACAGCAGACTGAGGAGCAATATGGCAGGTGGTTACCATCCCGTGAGCCTGCACATTGCAGGAACGCGATGCTTTGTACTTCTTTGCCGTCTCCGGGGCGTACAATCTTTCCGTTTTTCGCCAGTTCTTCAAAGGCTTGACTAGTGATAACGTTAGCATATTTGCCATAACCAAGGTGCTCTAATTTCCCGGCTTCATAGGGTACGGCTCCGGTAGCTAAGACAACGGATCCGATGCGTTCCTTGATTACACTGCCGTTTTGCTCGATGGTCACATCAAACATTCCCGGCGCACCGGCGATCTCTTTAATTTCTGCACCGGTGTAGATTGTGACATCCGGGTTGGCTTCTGCTTCTTGGATTCTTGAGGCGATATCGACCTCTTCCGGATCGCTGTAAGGAGCCTTTAAGGGAGCTTGTTTAAATAAGCTGTTCATCCAGCCCGCCCAGTACCGGGTTCTTCTCAACGAGGACTGTTTTATAGCCTGCTTTGGCTCCTTCAAGGGCTGCAGTGATTCCTGTCAGGCCTCCGCCCACGACGAGGATGGTTTTAACCATGTTCTCGACTCGGTACCCTTCCGGGATGTCAATATGGGCAGCCTTGGCCAGACTCATCCGCAGGTTGTCTTCCGCCATCATTTGGGTATCTTCATCATCCTCGGGATGGCACCAGATGACTTGTTCCCGCAAATTGGCCCGTTCCAGGATGATTGAGGGCCCAAAATCAAAGACATCATAATTGACCCGGGATGAGCAGCCGGCGATGACGACGGTGTTAACCCCTTCGTTAGCGATGTCACTTTTAATTTGAGCGACGCCTTCTTCTCCGCAGAAAAACGCGTGTGTCTTACATACAGGAACTTTGCTTTCTTTGGTGGCAACCTTGGACAGAGCCTCAATGTCTAAGGCGTCTCCAATTCCACAGCCGGTACAGATATATACCCCTGTCTTTTTATCCATTGAGCTACCTCCTCACCGTAGATTGTAGGGCTTTTAGTGCTGCTGCTGTAGCATCTTTTGCCGATGAGGCTACATCCAATGGCTTCTTCACGCTTCCAGCGCCATAGATCCCGGGTTTTTCTGATTCTGAAGCAATAAATCCGTCCTCATCATAGGCTATACTAACCGGTACTTTGGTTCCGGCTGTGGATGGCACCATGCCTGTCGCCAAAACGACCATGTCCACACGTTCCCTCATGATTTCACCGGTTTCTTGATTCTCGACTTGTACGATCAGTTCCTTCGTCGCAGGATCTTCGGAGATCTCTCCTACTTTTCCTTTGATCAGGTTGATCTTGTCTTGGACGTTTGTATAAAAGTCTTCATATTTTCCCATCGCCCGGACGTCAATGTAAAACATCGATACTTTCGCATCCGGACTTTGTTTTAAGACGTAGGTTGCTTGTTTCAACGATGCCATGCAGCAAATGCCGGAACAATACGCCAGGTGGTTCTCATCACGAGATCCGGCGCACTGGACAAATGCAATGGTTTTAACTTCTTTGCCATCCGAAGGTCGGACAATCTTTCCGGCGGTCGGACGATTAATGGCGGCCATACGTTCCATCATGACATTCGTAATAACATTTTGATACCGGCCAAAGCCGTAATAGGAGATCTTTGCAGCATCATATGGCTCCCAGCCGGTAGCCCATACGATAGAACCCACGTTGAGTTTGAAACTTTTGGGTTCCATATCCAATTCGATAGCGCCATACTCACAGGCACTGAGACATTTACCGCATTCTGCTCCCAGACATGCTTCCCCGTCAATCAGGTACTTCATGGGAAACGCAAAGGCATGAGCTTGATAGATTGCCTTCGTTTTATCCATACCGTAATTGAACTCATTGGCTCTCTCTGCCGGGCATACTTCCGTACATTTCCCGCAAGCTGTGCAGTTTTGGTTCACATAGCGCGGTTTCGATGTTACGGTGACGGTAAAATCCCCTTCGTCTCCCTCAATGGATTCGATCTCTGCCAAGGTGAAAAATTTGATTCTCGGATTCTGCTTTATTCTGCGGAAGTTAATCTCTAACCCGCAGTTTGGAGGGCATAACTTAGGAAAATATTGGTTCATCTGGGCTACCCGGCCGCCAAGATAGGCTTTCTCTTCAACCAGATAGACCTCGCTTCCTGCTTCGGAAGCTTCTACAGCGGCGGTAAGCCCGCTGATTCCCCCTCCAACCACCAGAATACTCTTATAAGCCATCCTTTTACCTCCCCTATATGCCAATAAAATCTCGACTAACGTCGAGCCAGTCGATTAGGTAACCCCTAACCGACTTTATAGCACTCCTCCAAAGATGAATTATGGAGGTATTTGCTTTATAATGGAAAGTCTGAAGGTGTATTATAGAAAAATAACATAAATTTAGATTATTATGATTATTATCAAGTAAAAAATAATAGCATTAAATAATTAAAGCAGGGAATATGAATACTTTCACATATAGAACTAAAAAAAATAAGTAGACCCATGAAGGCCTCTTCTTTATAAGCCGAGCATTAAATAGTACTTACTTGAGAAAGTAATAACTTAGTATATCTACAACGTTTAGAGGTGTTTGTTTACACAAATAAGATTAGCACCGAGGGTACGAGAAGTCAATAATACTATAATTAATATATTATATAGCGAATTAATTAAATAGATAATTCTATTAGGAATTCAAATAGCATGTTTTATAACGTAAAAATTATTAATATCATTTTGTCGAGTTGCTTCGAATTCGTCCGCCTAGAGAATGATTAAACAACTATTTCAACTAAATTACATTATATCTCTCAAATTTAAGGGACATCTAAAAACCGGCCATATTAATAACGAATAATAGAATTAAGAAAACCACTGTGAAGAAAGACCACGGAAACTGCTGAGAATTTGTTCCGTGGTCTTTGATTAATTAATGAGCTTTGTCACTTAAAACAAAATAGTTATGAGTTGACTGAAGATAAAGAAGTATATAATTTATAAAGGCTTTGGGTACCGCTGTTTTCTTCTCCTTCTGCAGCTAATTTCTCATACAAGGATTTGGCTAGCTCAAGTCCCGGAGTAAGCAGTCCCATTTCTTTAGCTGCCCCCAGGGCGATTGTCATATCTTTAATAAAATGCTTGACATAAAAACCGGGAGCAAAATCATTGGCGAGCATACGCGGCGCAAGATTGCTTAACGACCAACTGCCGGCGGCACCAGAGGCAATGCTTTTAAGAACCGTGTCCGGATTCAAGCCCGATTTCTGCGCATAAGCCATTGCTTCACAAACACCGATCATGTTAGAAGCTATAGCAATTTGGTTGCACATTTTTGTATGTTGGCCTGCTCCTGCCTTTCCCTGATAGACAATATTTTTTCCTAAATAATTTAAAATCGGAACTAAAACATTGAAGACTTCTTCATCGCCGCCTACCATGATAGCCAAGCGAGCTTCCTTAGCACCTACATCTCCGCCGGATACAGGAGCATCCAAAGCATACATTCCTTTAGCAAGGGCTTCTTGATATAGTTTAGCAGCTAAAGACGGTGATGAGGTGGTCATATCGATAAGAAAACTTCCGCTTTTGGCATGATTAATAATGCCATGTTCCCCAAAATAAATTTCTTCGACATCTTTTGGATAGCCCACCATGGAAACAATAATATCACTATTCTCAGCCAACTGTTGAACGGTTTCCCGCCAAACAGCTCCTGCATTAAGGAGAGATTCCGCCTTATTCTTTGTTCTGGTATAAATATTTACTTCATAGCCCGCCATTAATAGATGTCCGGCCATGCTTTTTCCCATAACTCCTGTACCAACAAATCCAATCTTCGAATTTTGTTTGATAGCTAACAAAGTCTTCATACCCCTTCCCAACCTGTATCCTTAAGCAAATAATCAATCATAAATTGAACTATATTGAAGATTGACATGAATGGCGTTTATTATGACTTTATAGTTGTTTCCTTGATCCATATCCCCTCAGATAATTATTTGAATGATCTATTTTCTAATTGCTAATATCATTTGCCGGCTTTCCAGAGACCATGAAGAGTGCAGTACTCTCTTACTTCAACTATATCTTCAGCTTTAACCAGGAAAAATGCTTCCGGTGCTTGACCCGGTAAAAGCTCGGCTCTCAGAACTTCATTTTTCGTTAAAACTTCAATAAAACGAATAAAGTGTTTTTCCTCCATGGGATGTTGAACGCTGCCAACCGAAACTTTAACTCCTCCCTCTACTTCCTGGTAGACAGGAACATGCTTCTCAAGGCTAGCATCTACAACACCTGCCTGCAGTTTTTCCATGGGTTTATTGCAGCAGACTAAAGCAGGGGCGCCAGGATTAACAACCTCCACTACGTTACCGCAAACGCTGCATACATATAGTTCTCTGATGTTCGTCATTGAATAATGCCTCCTTTTCTTCTTAAGCATAACCTTCTGATTCATTCAGTATTCTCTATGAAGCGTTAATTTCCTTCTTAAATATATTTCTTCTTTGTAATTATGATTAGTATAAACTTTCATGGTCCTTTTCAGTTCGTAGAATGAGATGAAACTTATTTTGTATTAATTACTATTTACTTATATTTTACTGAATATTTAAAATAATATCTGTTACTTATATACTTTATTTACTATAATAGTAAAATAGAAAATCAACCTAAGCTTCTCATACTTATCCGATGAATACAGACTACTTAATTGACAGCTGTTAATAACTGCAAGTGAACTCGCGCTGAAGGATGGACTCTACCCACACCGAAGCAGAGAACAAGGCCCACTCCCACTTATAGAAGGGGGAGTCTCACGATTGGATCAATCGTTAAAATTAAAGAGAGGAGCTCTCAAATGTCAAACGGAGCCACAGAAGCCTTGAAATATCTAAAGGAAGAAGCTTATCTCAACGGAACTGCCCGTTTACAACGCTATCCAGAACATAAATTTTTCGGTTACTTTTGTTCCTATTTTCCCGAAGAACTAATTCTGGCTGCCGAGTTAGAACCAATCCGCCTCTTTCCGGACAATTACCAATCAACTCCCGCTGAACTTCCTGGTTACTGCTGTTCATTAGCCCGCGGTACCCTGGAAATGGAAATTGAGCGCAAATGGCATGATCTTAGCGGAGTAGGTTTCACTCATACTTGTGACACAATGCAGTGTCTCAGCGGAGTTTGGGCTTGTTCAGGACACACACCATCCCTTAATCTAGTGCCTCCCGTAATGTTAACAGCTCTGGGGGCCGCTCAATATTATTTCTCTGAGTTGGAGACTCTTGTTAAGCAGTTTGCTCTTTTAACTGATAAAGAGATAACACATTCCCAGTTGCGCACTGCCATCGATTTATGCAATCAAGTGCGGGAATTAGCAAGCCAACTTGATAGTTTACGCCCTCAGCTTCCTTCTCAGTTAATCTCAGCCCTGCTCAGAGCCGGTCAGGTGATGCCGCGTTCAATCTTCTGTGAAGTTTTAGGCGCCTGTCTTCCGGAAATCCGTAAAATGGCAGCGCCGGAGGAGCACAAGCTTGGAGTCCTACTTACCGGAGCCATTTTGGAAAACGACCATCTCTTTGCCATGATTGAAGACTTAGGCGGCAGGGTTGTAGCCGACGACACTTGCTCAGGATATCGCCATTATGCTGGGCAACGATTTGCTAGTTCTGATAATCCCCTAAGGGACATAGTTCAGCGATACAGTACAATGCCTCCCTGTCCCTGCAAAAACAAGAACTTAAATGAACGACTCGACTATATTGAACGACTGGCACTTGAACGAAAAGCAAAGGCCGCAATCATTGTAATTCGCAAATATTGCGAACCTCATGCCTGGGATTCTGTCTCCCTCCTAAAATGTCTCCAAAATAGGGGACTTCGCACCTTATGTTTAGAACTTGAAGGAGCAAACGTCGGCGGACAGGAAAGAACAAGGCTCCAAGCCTTTTTGGAGAGCATGATGTAGTAGTTCTAAAGAAGAGGAGAACACGTTATGCCTATATCAGCAAATAATAAGAGCCCCCAGCAAGGCAATGTTGTAAATCAAGAAAGAAAAATACGCCATTACCGGCCATTGAAGAGTAATGCAGCACTTAAAAAAACCATGAGACGTTATTATGCCTTGACAAACTATCACCGCTATTGGGGAAAGACATTAAATCGCCCCTTAGCATGGGTGACAAGCGGCGCTCCGGTGGAACTTTTAAGAGCCTTTAAAATTCATCCTGCGTATCCGGAACAATATGCGGCTATCTACAGTACCCATAAAGCAACAGTAAAACTATGCGAGGTCGCCGAAGCTGAGGGATATTCCTTAGATCTTTGTTCTTATGCACGCTCACATCTTGGCGGAGTTATAAGACCAGACCTGGCTCCCTATGGCGGAATGCCAAAACCTGATCTTTTAGTTGCCTGTAATAACATTTGCGGAACTGTTTTAAAATGGTACGAAGTCTTGGCACGTCACTTTAATATTCCTCTGTTAGTATTAGATACACCATTTTTAAACGGAGAACTGACATCTCACGCCAAAGAGTATGTGCTCAATCAATTGCAAGGAATGATAGACGAATTGGAAATAATCACCGGACGTAAGTTTAACGAAAATCTTTTAGCCCAACAAATGCGTTTCAGCAGTGAAATAACGTCTCTCTGGAAAGAAACACGACAATTATGTTGTTCAATCCCCTCTCCTCTCAATGCACCTGATCTCTTTATCCATATGGCACCTATAGTTGTATTGCGTGGTTCCCAGGCAGGAATCGATTATTATCGACAACTTAAAAATGAAGTTCAAGAGAGAGTCGCAAAATCACTAGGGGCCATAGAAAATGAACGCATTCGTCTAGTCTGGGATAATATTGCTATTTGGCCTAGAATTTTTAGCTTTTATAAACTATTTGCAGAAAAGGGAGCCTGTTTTGTTACAGACACCTATAGCGGCGGCTGGGCAGTAGACCATGCCCCTGGAACGCCTCTGGAGAGTTTAGCTGCCACCTATACTGAAGTTTTCCTTAATCGATCTCCAGATTATAGAGCCAAACAATTAATTAGCTTAATTAAAGAATATAAAGCGAACGGATTCGTAATGCATTCAAATCGTTCCTGTAAACCCTACTCCTTAGTTCAGGAAGTCATTCGCCGAAAGGTTATGAGGGAAACCGGTGTCCCTGGGTTGATGATCGAAGCTGATATGGCTGATCCCAGAGTTTATGCCGACGAACCGGTTCGAAATCGAGTTCAGGCCTTTTTAGAAACCTTTGATTAACCATATTTCAGGAGGAATACGATGGGTAATTACTGTATGGGGGTAGATATTGGTTCGCTCACCGTTAAAATCGTATTGCTAAACGATAAACGGGAGATTATTGGCCAAAACGTTGCGAGGGCCGGGTATAGCGGGCGTGACGTAGCAAATCGCTTAATTGAGCAGCTCTTAAAAGAAAACAGCCTATCAGCTTATGATATCCAAACTACGGTAGCCACCGGTTACGGTCGAGTTACCTTTCCTGCAGACAGAGAAGTCTCTGAGATTACATGTCAGGCCAAAGGCATAAGTCATCTTTTTCCGAAAGCTCAAACCATCATTGATATTGGCGGGCAAGACAGCAAGGTCATTCGATTATTTCCTAATAGCAAAGTCGCGGATTTTGCTATGAATGACAAATGTGCTGCAGGTACGGGGCGTTTCCTTGAAGTTATGGCCACTGCTTTAGAAGTCCAGATGTCGGAAATAGGATCATTGGTCAAAGCTTCCCATAACCCAACAAAAATTTCATCGTTTTGTACTGTTTTCGCAGAATCTGAAGTCATTTCTCACGTTTCAGCGGGAACAGCAAAAGAGGATATTCTGGCGGGAGTTTGTGATTCGGTTGCCAGTCGAGTCGCTTCAATGACTCGACGTACCGGTCTTGAACCGGAAATTGTTTTTACAGGCGGCGTCGCTCACAATCAAGGAGTTGTAAAATCTCTAACTCAACAGCTTGGCCATCCTATTACTGTCTTTCAGGAACCTAGTATTACAGCGGCACTCGGAGCTGCCTTGATAGCTTTCGAACTTAACCAGTAAACTCGTTCAGATAACGCTGAAGCTCAGGGTTTCGATGATGATAACATTATTTAGTTATCCTGCTCAATTTTTTTCAAAGCACTTCGTGCACATTCCCTTACTTTGACGGATTCTCCGTAATCTCCAACTACTCTGTTCAATTCTTTGATGGCTGCCGTCGTTCCTATTTCTCCTAAAGCTTGGGCTGCCGTTTCCTTAACACTTGCTACTGGATCCCGTAAAAGTTGAATGAGATTGAATATGGCTTCTTTACATTGAAGTTTACCTAATGCCTGACAAGCAGCAGCTCTAATCAGACTATCATGATCACTTATATTATTTAGGAGAAGTTCCTGAGCTTCCGGAATATTAGCAAAACCTTTAAGGAGATGAATATCCACTCTCCGACTGATCTTTTTATAAATTCGCTTATGTAACTCAAAAATCTGTTCTTGATTAAACTCAACGAAGGTCCAATCCAACAGTTTGACCAAGACTTCCTCATTAAGCCTCATGAGAATTCCTTTACCGCATTCATAATCCTTAATGATTATCGCCTTCTTTAATTGATCACCTAACCTCGGTAAAAGGAAGCCGGCAACGGTTCGAGCACTCTTTTCGCTCAAGGTTAATTTGCCGGCTTTATTTTTCTGTATATAGTGCAATGTTGTCAATCCTTCTATGGCACAAGAAAACAGATTAATATGCTGACTGCTGAAATGTCCAATTAAATCACTTTCATCTAAATACCCTTCATGAGTATGAATTATCTCCAAAAGTGCAACTAAATCAGATACCTGTAAGGGCAGACCCAGATCAATGATTACTTGCTCCAAGGTCAATCGTTCCCTGAATAAGGGATCATTCATAAATGAAGTATGAAATTGATAAAGAAAACTGAGCTGTTCATCGCCATATTCCCTTAACTCCAAATTTTGCAAACATTCTAAAAGGCTCACTCGGTGAGTCTGGATAAAAGCTTTGACTTTCTTATATCTTAACAGGAGCAAGTCCAAATAATCTAAAGGATATCCCATTTTTTCAGCCATATTTGGCAATGATTCTTCATAAATCCAGAGGCGAAAAATACGCCGCCAAGGTTCCTTGGGATCAATAATTTGTGGACGGTTGATAATTTTTTGAGCCGGGAGAAGTAAATCCTTAGCTAAATCAGCGACGACTGCCGAAGGATTGGCAAACTGATTCTTCATTTTCCACTGGATTATTTCTTCAAAGGTGATATTGCTCAACAAGTCTGCATTTTGCCAAAAGCAATTGGCAAGGTCAGGAATTATCGTTCCATGAATATAGTTCAAGGCCATGGGACTTCTTGGGCCGCCCCATTCTTCCAATAAAACTTTAGTTAATGCTTCTGTTAACCTTAAATAACCACTTTGCTCCCATTCTCTTTGCTTCAAATATGACAAGAGCAATCACCTTCAGTTAACCTCGGTTTGCTAAGCTTTTCTTTTTCATTCTGGCCCAGCTCCCAGCCAAGATCAAGGGCTTTCAAATTCCTGTCAATTGTCCCCAGAGGAACCCTTTGTCTTACTGCCTGCTTAAGACTTTCCAAAGAGACAGCTTCACTTAAAGATCCTAGGACACCCAAGGCCACAATATTAGCGCCTTGTTCTGAACGAAGCTCATCCCGGGTAGCTTTTGTTATGGGCAGTGAGTAAAAATTATTGATTCTCGGCTTTACCTCAGGTACATAAAAATCATCCACAATAAGCACCACATCATCTTTAAGGTGCAAACCATACTTTTTATAAGCTTCTTGGCTGAGTGTCAAGACGAAATCTGGGGTTTCGATTTTTGGATAGTAAATCTCTTCGTCACCGATAATAACTTCTGCCCTACAGGCGCCGCCCCTTGCCTCAGGACCATAGCTCTGACTTTGAGCAGCGTTTCTCCCATCTTTAATTCCCGCCTCGGCTAAGATAATTCCCGCCAAAATTAACCCTTGCCCACCGGTTCCAGTCAGGAGAAATCTCTGTTTAGTCATAAGCACTCGCCTCTCTTAGTTTTTTTCTGAGTTTTTCGTATTCATGAGTATATTCCGGTCTTTGTCGTTTAAATATCTCACCGATTGGAAAGTCTTCTTCAGAGACGGGTATTTGTCCGGACTTTATGGCGTGTTCCTTCTGCCAAAGCAGCATATCGGCGGGAGTCTTGAAACGGTTCTTCCGTCCATAGGAAACCGGGCACTGGGAAATTGCTTCAACGATTGAAAATCCTGAATTATTGTAAGCATCCATGATTAATTTCGTCAGGATTTGATTATGATACGCAGTTGCTCTTCCTCCATAGGTCGCCCCAGCAGCCTCGCAGAGGTCTAAGATTTGAAAAGGTCTTTCCAAATTGCCATAAGGTGAGGTAGTTCCTCTTTTATCATAGGGTGTTAAAGGCGAAGTCTGACCACCTGTCATCCCATAAATGCTGTTATTTATTACTATGGCCGTCAAATCAATATTGCGCCTGGCTGCATGAATTAAATGATTGCCTCCGATGGCTGTGGAATCCCCATCTCCCATAACTACAAAAACATCTAAATTAGGCCGTGCAGCCTTAATACCAGTGGCAAAGGCTAATGCTCGCCCATGAGTCGTATGAATGGTGTTAAAGTCTAAGTAGCCAGGCATCCTAGAAGAACAGCCAATTCCTGAGACAAATATTACGTTATTTTGATCCAATTGAAGGGCTTGAATTGCTCGAACGATAGCCGCTGTAATCGTTCCGATTCCACAACCCGGGCACCAGATATGAGGCAAGGTCTCAATACGAAAATATTGGGCAATATCCTGAAACACTTTATATTACCTCCCGAATTCTTTCTAAAATTTCCCTGGGAGTAATTAGTTCGCCGTCCATTCTATTGAGACGATCTACCCTATCAAAGCCAAATAGCTTTTCAACTTCACCCGCAAGCTGCCCGCAGTTCATCTCTACAACCAAATACTTGCGATTGGATAATCTTATGAGTTGCTTATTGGGAAACGGCCAGATCGTTATAAACCGTAAGAAGCCGACTTTTAATCCTTCTTGGCGAGCTAAGTAAACGGCCTCCAGAGACGAGCGCGCTGAACATCCGTAGGCAATAACAATTAATTCTGCGTCCCCCGCATTAATTTCTTCCACTATTTGAATCCGTTCCAAATACGGATCTAATTTTTGAGACAATCGTTGTAAAAATTTCTTAACGACCATCGGATTCCCAGTCGGCAATCCTTTTTCATTATGAGTTAACCCAGTAACATGGTAACGATAACCCTCTCCGAAATTGGCCATCGCCGGAATCATGCTTTCATTATTTTCATAAGCGACATACTCACCGGGAGGTACAGACGGCTTTTTCCGATTTGAAATTTCCATGCTTTCTGGAATGAGAATCTTTTCTCTAAGGTGGGCCACAACCTCATCCATGAGGAGAATGACCGGCGTGCGAAACTCCTCCGCAAAGTTAAACGCTTTAACCGTTAATTCGTAACACTCTTGTACCGAAGATGGTGTCAAGGCAATAATGGGGTGATCTCCATGTGTGCCCCAGCGGGCCTGCATAATATCTGCCTGGGCAGGAGAGGTAGGCAAGCCGGTACTGGGGCCGCCCCGCTGAACATTAACGATAACGCAAGGAATCTCAGCAGCAACAGCATAACCCAAATTTTCTTGTTTCAGAGAAAACCCCGGACCACTTGTTGCTGTGAGAGATTTTAATCCTACCAAAGATGCTCCAATGACTGCTGCCATACTACCTATTTCATCCTCCATTTGGATAAACGTACCTCCGCACCTAGGCAGCTTCTCAGCCATAATCTCAGCAATTTCAGTAGAAGGAGTAATGGGGTATCCTGCGTAAAAAAGTACCCCTGCTGCCAAGGCTCCTTCGGCTACGGCCTCGTTGCCCTGCATTAGACGAATATCAGACATCGTTAATCACCTCAATATTTATGGCATAGTCCGGACAAAGTTTCTCACAGATCTTACAAGCTATACACTGATCGGGTTTAGCAACGACTACGCGGCTAAATTCATCACTTTCAAGCACGTTTTTAGGACAAAAGACTATACAAATACCACATTTCTTACACCAATCCTGACTTATTTCAACAATTGCTGTCTGCACTTCAAGTTCCAAGCTCCACCCTCTCCTTCTACCGCTACTTTTAAGTTCGCTATTTTGGCCTCTGGTCTCTTTTCGCCGTCCATGGCTTCAGTGACCCTTAGCCCTCCACACTGAATGAGTATGCGAAATGAGTTGGAGTGCGGCCTCATTGCCATCCGCATATCGTCTTGGCCAGCGACGCAAATAATAAAAAAAACCTCCCACACGCTATTGTATGAGAGGTCTTTTCAGTATAAGCTTCCGGAACGGCTATCTTTTATAAAAGTGGAGAAAACAAACGAGAACTTGACTCCTTCAGTTTATTAGCTAAGGGACGTTTCTTATAGTCCTCGAGGATTATTTCCTTGCTGTCTTTTAGATCTTGATAGAAGTCTTGTTCCAATCGATGAGCTAAAGGTTTGTCATAAATAAAAGCACTTATTTCAAAGTTTAAACTGAAACTGCGGATATCAAAATTGGTTGATCCTACAACTCCAATTTCACCATCAAGGATTAGAATCTTGGCATGGAGAACTCCTTTCTGATATTGATAAATGCGAACACCTGCCTCCAATAACTCTTCAGCATAGGAAAGAGACGCCCAATAAGTAATTTTATGATCAGGCACCCCTTGAAGAATAACCCGAACATCTAAGCCGCTTAGGGCAGCAGTTTTTAAGGCCATCATCGACCCTTCATCGGGAATAAAATAAGGTGTTTCAATAAAAATAGTTTTCTCCGCACTCGTTAAAGCCACAAAGAAGATTTCCAGCATTGATCCCCAATTCGAATCCGGACCCGTTGCGGCAATTTGCGTCATTTGGACTGCTAATTGCTTTGATTGAGGATAATATTCCGGTAAAAAAACATTCTGGCGAGTCGTACCATTCCAATCGTTCAGAAATACAGCCTGAAGGAAATTAACGGAATCCCCTTCGAGTTTGAGAAACGTATCGCGCCAAAATCCAATTCGTTGATTGCGAGATAAATACTCATCTCCGACATTAAGTCCTCCTACAAAACCAATTCGTCCATCAATAACGACAATCTTCCGGTGATTGCGTAAATTAAGTCGCCGGGATAAAAAGGGAAAGCGTACAGGATAAAACACTTCCGCCTCAACTCCCGCTTCTCTTAATGCGCCAAATCGTTTTCGCAAAGAACTGTTTACTAAGCCATCCACCAAAACCCGAACTTTTACACCTTCGGAGGCCTTTTGAATCAATAAATTTAGGATATCCCTGCCAATACTGTCATTGTGAAAGATGAAAAATTCCAGATGAATATGATTCTCGGCAATTTCTATAGCCTCAAAGATGGCCTTAAAAGTATCGATCCCATTGGTAAGGACTTCTGAACAATTGTTAAAGGTTATGGGAGCAGAGGCATCATTCATTAAAATTCGAGCTAATTTACGATTAATAAGAATACCTGTGGTCTGATCATCATAATCCGATTTTCCCTGCCGTTCTTTTAAAATTTCTTCCGTAGGCCCTGGCAAAAGCTGGGTATGCTGGGAAAGTTGATGTTTACGAACGACTCGACCTAACATTAAATAAATTAGAGCTCCTAAGATTGGCAGAGCCCCTAGAATTAACAACCAAATAATTGTTTTGGACGGATCTCTGTTTTCCAAAAACACCACTGAGCCGAGAATTATTAATTGGACAACCGTTATTAAGATGACCGTTGAAATTAGAATGGAAATAAGCAAGACCCTCCTCTAGAAAACTTCTTTTACGATTCTTTGCAAATCATTGGCCGTACCGCAGCAAAATGCTCTTGAATAAAAAGGCTGATATACTTTCATGATATTATCCGGATCGTTCCATTCTTCAATGTTTAAAGGATTCAACCAAATAATCTGCCGAACCCTGGCAGAAATTTGCGCTATGTATTCTTTTTCCGGAGACCGGTAATTATTTTTGCCATCGCCTAATAATAAAACCGAAGCTCTAGCAGACACATCTTTCAAATAGGTCTCGGCTAGTTCTTTAAAAACTGCTCCGTAATCTGAAAAGCCCAAACTAACCTTATGCCCCCAACTGCGAATTTCTTCCCTAATATTATCGAAGTCCTCATCCCAAACAAAACTCGAAACATCCCATACCTTATCAATAAAAAAATAAACTCTAAGCTTACGGAAACGCCGTCTAAGACAAGAAACTAAAAAGAGCAGAAACTCCACAAACGGAGCCATCGAATTCGAAACATCGCAGAGAACCACTAATTCTGGAACACTAGGGATTTGCTGATGATAATTCAGACGAAAAATCAGGCCATCCCACTGGGCACTTTGGCGGATAATCCGAGCGAGATCAATTCTCCCTCTTTGGTTAGTTTTCCAGCGTTGTCCGGTTCGAACAGCTAGTTTGCGCGCCCATTTCCGAATGCTTGACTTAACTAAGTTCTTCTCTGATTCTGTCAGCATACTGAGCGGTTTAAATAACCAATGCTGCCGGAGAAGTGGCTGCCAGCAATTTTCTTGGTTCACCTGGATTGCTATAACCTGATGTCTGATTTCATCCATTAATAGAGTTTGATACTCCTGGAGGATGTTCCATTCCTCTTCAGTAAGAGTTCCCCGGCGATAAGCCAAATCATAGGAATTAATCCAAGTATAATAGTCCAAATCTGTTAATGCGGCTTGTACAAGATCATCAAAGGCTGCTCCCTCCTTGACAAGCATTTCAAGCTTCTGACGATTACTAATTAAAGAAATCTCGCGCAAGCTTTTGTTTGTCAATGAATTTGTCAGGCTAAGGCCGCCAAAACCCCTCCCAATCCCTTGTCCGCCAATACTTGGACTGTTGAGCTCTTGTTTAATCGAATCCTTTTCCTTTTCTTCTCCGTTGATTGCATCTATTGAATTATCATCGAATAAAATTCTCCAAACACTTTCGAACATTAAAATGTCCTGGGATCTGTGAATAAGCAGTGCCTTTATAATCTGCTTCTCAGAGATATTTGGAAAACGTGCCAAACAAATTTGAGCTTCACACACATCTTGCGAAGAAATCATGATCGATACATGTCTCAGAGCATTAATCAAACGGATAAAATTCCACCCATTCATGGTTTAGCTCATCCTGACTTTCTCTTCGGACTCCCACTTTTTAAGGCGTTCCTGCAACAATACCATATCCTTAGGATACTTCAATAATACATTGAGTATCCCAAGTAAATCACTATAATTAACATGTTCTTTCTGAAGAGCTTTCAAAGCGCAAGCAAAATCAATGGATTCTGAAACACTTGGCAACTTTTGCAAAGGGAGCTTACGCACTTTTGCAACAAATTCACAGACCTCCTGAATAAGATGTTCTGCAAGGTCCGGAACCTGCGAATTCAAAATAGACATTTCCCTTTCGAGGGTCGGATATGTCAAATAGATATGAATACATCGTCTTCTTAAGGCATCACTAAAATCACGACTGTTGTTGCTTGTCAAAATTACGATGGGATTTGACTTAGAAGTAATCGTACCCATTTCTGGTATCGTGACTTGCTGCTCAGCTAACAACTCCAAGAGGAAGCTTTCAAACTCCTCATCACTTTTATCCAATTCATCAATTAATAATAAGACGGGGTCATCGGAACGAATGGATTTCAAAAGGGGTCTAGAAAGCAAAAATTCTTCTGAAAATAAATCGAGCTTAATTTTATCCCAATCATCGGTTTTTGCCAGCTGCAAGCGAAGAAGCTGCTTGGCATAGTTCCAATCATAAAGTGCTTTTGTGATATCCAGTCCTTCATAGCATTGCAGCCGTATCAATTTGCGACATTCCGCCTTGGCCAAGGCTATGGCCAGCTGCGTTTTCCCAACACCCGCAGGACCTTCAATAAGGCAGGGTTTATGTAAGGAAAGAGCTAAAAATAAGGTAGTAGCTGTTTCTTGGTCAATTAAATAGCCTTCGTCTTCTAAAGCCTGAGTTAATTCCCAAGGAGAAGAATACATCGCTTACCTCCTATTTAACCCATCATAATTTAAAAAATCCTTTATCTTCGAATTTCATCCGAAGCCGTAACTAAAAATATTCCAAGTTATAATCAAGAAAACATTATTTCCGATATCAAATTTGAAAATCCTAAATTGATTATACAATAATTTTCAGAAAAAATTAATGATTTGTCTTACCTCTCTGCGGGCTTATATTCTTAGACGTATTGCTTTTTACCTTTGTTTTCACGGCGGGATCAATAATCTTTCCAAAGGCCATTTCTTTTGGATAAATCTTAACCCCATAATCACGTTCCAACTTATTTAAACTAGATATTTCGTATTTCGTAACAAGAGATACCGCAACTCCGTCTTCCCCTGCCCGTCCGGTCCTTCCTACACGGTGCAGATACAACTGCGGATCCTCAGGTAAATCCAGATTGAAAATATGGCTTACTCCTTTGATATCCAGCCCCCTGGCAGCTAAGTCGGAAGCAACTAATAGCTTAATTCTCCCTCGTTTAAAGTCATCCATAGCTTTGCCACGATCTACTTTACTGGCACCCCCGTAAATACCTTCTGTTTCTAATCCATGAAATTTCAGTTTTTCAACAATCGTTTCGATATCTTCACTTTTATTAATAAAGATTAAGGATCTTGTGGGATTCATTAACCTAATGAGCTTTCTTAAAACTTCAATTTTGTCTCTTTGTTCTGCCACAAAATAGAAGTGTGAAATACCGGGAGCTATTTTGGGCTTCTCAGAAATTCGGACTATTTTAGGATTTTTCAAAACGTTTTTGGCCTGCTTTAGGGCAGAGTCTGGCAGAGTGGCAGAAAACAAAACTAATTGTGTATCCCTCAACGTTGTTTTGAGCACTGCCATGACATCTTTATAATTATTTTCATCGAATAGCCGGTCGGCTTCATCAAGAATAATTGTTTTAATGGTGGAGGCTGAAATTTTCCTCTTTCTTATGAGCTCCAGAACCCGACCACTAGAACCTACAATGATATGCTGTTTTCCTTTGAGCTTCTCAATTTGCCTAGCGATATTCACGTTCCCGATAATAACCGCTGAAGTTACCAGCACTCCCGAATTTTTAGCTAGCATCTCTATCTCACCCTGAATTTGCAGAGCTAATTCATGAGTTGGAGTAAGAATCAATGCTTGTGTCTCATTTTTTAAGACATCAATTTTTTGAAAAATAGGCAGCAGATAGGCTAACGTCTTACCCGTTCCTGTTTGCGATTGCCCAACGACATCAAAATTCTTTATAATCAGAGGTATTGCTTGTTCTTGAATTGCTGTCGGTTCATTGATACCTTGTTGTTTCAAGGCAAGTATTAATTCTTCTTTTAAGCCAAGTTGTGCAAATGAAGCTGCCATTATGTTCTCCATCCAATCTGATGTATTTTTAAGTGTATTTAGAAACTAAGCAGGGATAAGCTATTTTGCTCCCTCAAATTCAAATTTCAGTTTACCCTCAACAGAGTTTTCCCAAACCAAAAATGCAGAAAACTTCTTGCCGGTACTTGATTTGAATCCTTTAATAAGTGGGGTTCTGCCCTTTTTTAACAGACTTTTCACTTGATTAGAAGTGATTGTTTTTCCGCAAATTTGCTTTTTCCATAATACAAATTTACATCCATTTTTCCAATCAGAACATCCAAATCCTTTCTGTCCCTCGATCACATCATGGCCGCACCTGGGGCATCTGCCAAGATTTAAAGGATTGCTTTTTTTAGACTCCGAATTAGATTGAGTTTGCTTGGAGCTCGCTATTTTAGGTTTTGATTTAACTTTTGGTTCAATTAATTGATCTGTTTTACCTTTTGCCGATGTTACAGCTGTAACTCTAGGACCTAAGGCTAAAGGCATTTTACCATAGGTTTTCTGAAATACACGCAATTCGGCAATAATCTGCTTAATCGCACCTTCAACGTCTGCCATATACGCCTCTAAAGATAATTCTCCCTTTTCTACTTTCGCCAAATTAAACTCCATTTGACCCGTCATTTCCGCACTGATCAGGAGCTGAGCCTTGGAAAGTCGTTCTTTGATAAGTTTAATTAGTTCTATTCCTTTTGTTGTTGGTTTGAGTGCCTTTTGTTCTTGAAAAATGTACCCCCGGTCTAGTAAGCTTTCAATAATTGCCGGTCGCGTTGCAACGGTACCTAACCCTTTCCCTTTTAATTGCTGCCGAAGAATTTCATCATCGACTTGCCTCCCTGCTCCTTCCATCGCCTTAAGCAAATCACCTTGAGTATAGCGTTTAGGTGGAGTTGTAGATTTTTCTTCAATAGAAAGGTCTTTTATTACAACCTCTTCTCCCTGATTGAGAGGCGGAAGAGATTCATCGGCACCCTCTTCATTGTCCTCTTTCCCATAAACAACTTTCCAACCGGCGTTTACCAAGACCTTTCCTTTCGTGCGGAAGTACTCACTCTCAATCCGGGTCTCAACATCTGTTTGTTTGTAGATAGCCGGAGGAAACCAAACAGCAAGAAAGCGCCTTATGATCAAATCATAGAGATTCTGCTCATCTTTAGTAAGTCTAGCCCAGGGGATTTTTTCATTGGTAGGAATAATTGCATGGTGGGCTGAAATTGTATTGATTACACGTTTCCCAGTGGGAACTCCTAAACGGCTCGCTTCCTCTACCAACCATCGATAGGGCTCATGATTTACCGCTTTAAGATGATCAAGCAACTTAGGAATCATGTCTTTAGGAAGATAAGCGCAATCAGTTCGCGGATACGTAATTCCTTTTTTTTCATAAAGGGATTGGGCTATTTGCAAAACTTTTTCAGCGGTATAACCGTATCTTTTCGACGCGGTAACAGTTAAAGATGTTAAATCGAAGAGCAGAGGCGGTGGTTCCTTAACGCTTTTTTGGCTAAGTTTCCCGATATAGGCAGGTTTGCCTTGAATTCTACTGAGGATTTCCTCAGCTTCCTGGAGTTTTAACAATCGCCTCGCTTCATCACTGGGATCAAACCATTTTCCGTGGTAATTGCCCGAACATGCTGCAAACTCAGCATTGATTTCGAAAAAAGGTTGGGGAATGAAATCCTGAATCTCCCATTCTCGCGTGACAATTAAAGCAAGTGTGGGGGTTTGTACCCTTCCTATGGAAATAACATTAGGTTTCTTTTGTGAAGAATCATAACTCCCAAACAAAGAAGTAAATCCTTCCGTCAAATTCATACCAAAATCCCAATCCGCATAAGATCTTCCATTTCCGGCAGCTGCTAAACCCGCAACAGACTCTGCCGACTGAAGGTTTTCTAGTCCCTCACGTATTGCAGAGACAGTTAAGGACGAGATCCAAAGTCGTTTTAAGGGTTTTGGGCAATTTGCAGCTTCCCAAACTTCTTGAAAAAGCAACTGTCCTTCTCGGTCAGCGTCTGTCCCACAAATAACTTCTTGAATCTGCGAGGATTTAAGAAAGTGCAGCACGACCTGATACTGTTTTTCTGCACCGGACTTGATAATTCTTCGAAACTCTGCTGCCTGAGGCAGTACAGGCAAACGATTCAAACTCCAGCGCTTGCCCACTCGCTCTAAATCCATATAGGCCTCTGGGCGTTCTAATTCTAACAAATGTCCATAACACCAAGTGATCACATAGTCCTCATTCTCTAGGTAACCGTCTCCTCTATTTCTAACCCCTAAGGCATTGGCATATTCACGGGCCTGAGATGGCTTTTCGGCAACGATGAGTCTTTTTCCCATGCCTTTGCCTCCCTTTTATTCTAAGAATTATTATATAATTATACTCTATTAAAGGATAATCCTTCCTTATATAATTATTTCTCGCTATTCTAAGAACCCTACTTAGATTCCCCTGAGAAAATCCCTTTTCGGTACATATACCCCAATATTGTTGATATATGACACTGATATAATGCGGGTTATAGCTTATCCACTGGATACTGTTTCGTTAAAAACATAGTTCCTCGGGGAAATCTACTTATGAAAGTAAAATTACTCCTTCGGCTTCTTTGGTGAGGGTAGAGTCCTCACCAAAACCACTATAAAAACACCGTTAGTGAAACGGTGTTTTCAAGGTCATACTATTGAAGAACATAATTCATCTGACTAGCCTTAATCAGCTTCGGGGATCCATGATGCGAGATATGCCTCTTGCTCTTTGGATAAAGTATCAATGGATAAACCCAAGGATTGAAGCTTCAATTGAGCTACTTTTTCATCAATCTCTGAATTAACTTGATAAACTCCGGCTGACAGTTTCTCATGATTAGCTGCGACGTATTCCAGGGATAACGCCTGAAGGGCGAAGGTCATATCCATGACCTCTGCAGGGTGTCCATCTCCGGCTGCCAGGTTTACAAGTCGTCCTTCGGCCAATACATATAACTTTTGACCAGTTGACAATACATACTCTGCAATATTCGTTCGGGCAACTCTTTCTGACACGGCAATCTCTTTAAGCTGAGCTACATTAACCTCCACATCAAAGTGACCGGCATTACAAAGAACGGCTCCGGATTTCATATGAACAAAATGCTCTTTGTTGATGATGTTCGTATTCCCAGTCACGGTAATAAAGAAATCTCCGTATTGGGCCGCTTCAACCATAGGCATCACTTCAAAACCATCCATTAAAGCTTCATTAGCTTTGATGGGGTTAATTTCGCAAATAATGACTCGGGCGCCCAAGCCCTTAGCCCGCATAGCCACACCTTTGCCGCACCAGCCATACCCCGCAATGACTGCTGTTTTACCGGCAACCACTAAATTCGTTGTGCGCATGATTCCATCCCAGACAGATTGCCCGGTCCCATAGCGATTATCAAACAGATATTTACATTGAGCATCATTGACGGCGATCATTGGAAACCGCAAAACCCCATCCTTCGCCATCGAATGAAGGCGTAATACACCGGTGGTTGTTTCTTCTGCCCCGCCTTTAATTTTTTTCAGCAATTCGGGCCGTGTTGTATGAATTGTCGAAACAAGATCTCCACCATCATCAATGATAAAATCCGGCTCTGTATCCAGGGCCAGTTGGAGATGCTGCTTATATTCCTCTTCAGTGGCATTATGCCAGGCATGAGCTTGAATCCCTTGCTGGACAAGAGCAGCCACGACATCATCTTGTGTAGAAAGCGGGTTGCTGGCAACCACTGTGACATTTGCTCCGCCAGCCCGAACAACATGAGCAAGATAGGCCGTCTTCGCTTCTAAATGCAGGCAAATAACAACATTTTTCCCCGCAAAAGGCTGTTTTCTTTCAAACTCTTCCCGTACCATATTTAGGACTTGCATTCTTGGAGCTACCCAATCAATTTTACTTTGTCCAAGAGGTGCTAAAGATAAATCACGAATCGTTGATTTCATGTGCTAATACCCTCTTTCTGTTTCTAAGTTTTAATTATACACTATTTACTAATTGATTCTCTATAGTTTCTTATAAATGAGTCATTATCTTTTCCATATATTATCTGCTCCATAGATAAGCTAAACTAAGACATTGATATTATCTTTGTCCGTAACTATGAAGATAAAAGTTCCTCATTCCCTCAATATCTTCTGAGGATAATTCCACAACTCCGCCCAACAACTGAGCGAAAATCGTTATTTTTGCTGCTTTCTCAACAATTTGGCAAACCTTCAAAGCTTCGTCTAAATTACTGCCAACCCCAAGCATACCATGATTGGCAAGCAAAACGGCATTTCTGCCCTCCAAAGCCTTTACCGTATTCAGACCTAATTGCTTACTTCCAGGCGGAGCGTATTCGTTAACCCGAACATTACCACCGACAATTTGAACCAAATCTTCTACAGCTCCCGGAATTTCTTTTCGAGCAGCAGCCACGGCAGTCGCGTAAGCGCTATGCGTATGAATAATTGCCTGAACGTCCGGCCGTGCATGATAAATAGCCAAATGAAGCGGCAATTCAATCGAGGGTAATCTTGAACCAGCTAATCTATCCCCTTTATAGTCCATAACTACAATGTCATCATGAGTTAAGATGTCATAGTTCATCCCTGTTGGAGTGATAACAAAACATTCATGATTAGGTACCCGGCAGCTTATATTTCCCCAAGTCCCCACTGTAAGCTTTGTTGACAATATTTCCTTACCTATATCAACTACATTTTGCCGAGCAAATATTATCTGATCCATCGAATTTCCTCCGTATAATCCTGAAACTAATATTTATCTTCCTATTTCTTTAAGTAGCCCTTTTCTATGGAATCGGTAATGATCTTTTGAGCTAAATCCCAAAGAATAGGAACCGGTTCCTCGAGAACAGAATTTCGTTTTAATACTTTATCGCTCATGATGCCTGGCTTCCTCCATGTATGACCATTCGTATTGTAGTTTAAAAGTAAAGGCTGCAGGCGGTCAATACTTGCAGCAAATTTTGCTTCCGGTGTAGCCATATCCTCAAATTCGTGCCAGAGGGACATAATTTCCGAAGCCTGATCGTTAGGAAGGAGATTAAATAATCTGTCCGCAGATTTTTGCTCGCGTTCATCCTTATCTCGATATCCTTCCTCATCATAGCAGAAAGTATCTCCGGCATGGATTTCAACAAGATCGTGGACGAGGATCATCTTCAAAACCTTTAAGATATTTAATTCAACCGAAGAATATTCAGACAGTATTATAGCCATAACAGCCATATGCCATGAATGCTCAGCATCATTTTCCTGCTCAGTCGTTCCAATAACAACATTTTGCCGGAAAATCCTTTTTAATCGGTCAATTTCAACGATAAATCCAATTTGATCTTGCAGTCTTTGATTTATCAAGTGATTCGCTCCCTCATGTAAATATATTGTAAATCATATTGTAATTACTTTTGTTTAATTGAATTATTATTGTTCGATTGCTTAAAGTATATCCACTAAGAAAACTACTTCTAGCAATGGGGTTACTGCGTCTCTCCTTCGATTTCTTTGCTGGGAATAGATTCCCCACCGAATCCTCAATGTTCAGCATTAGCTGAATGAGTTCGATACCTATTTTCCGTAGTTACCGTGATTTCTGTTTCTGGTTTCGCCATACGTTTATTTTATATAATTTCGAAATTATATATTACAGACTGTATTTATAGTTCAACATAGTTCTCAAAATTCCTGCCCAGTAAACTCGTTCAGCTAAAGCTGAACTTCGGAGCTTCAAAAGCGGACTCTACCCCACCTGATGTTTACAAAAGATCCACCCCCACTTTTAAGAAATGGGGGTCTTAAACTTGGATAAAGTAATCCTTAAGAAAAGTAAAGGAGCCGATCATGATGATCGACTCCAAATATAACTTCGTGCTTCTGGGATTTGGCACTACTGGATTAATGCGTTTATTACACGCAACCAGTTGGTTTTGGTAAGCCAGCGATTTTGCAAGCTCCCTTTCCAGGGCCAGCTGGGAATAATTCATAGATTTTCTTTTGATCGAAACCAGTGTCTTTGCACATTTTACGAACCATTGGAGCAACACCGAATTGATCATAGTAATCTCTGAGGTAATTGATCATTTTCCAGTGCTCTTCACCTAATTCTTCGATTTCTTCAGTTTTAGCAAGAGCATTTGCTACATCAACAGTCCATTGTTTATGATCCTCTAAGAAACCGTCTTCATCCAAGTCTACTACTAAATCCCCAACAGTAATTTGAGCCATTTTAAATATCCTCCTTTAATGAGTTTATAAAATTGATATTGATGAGTTTACTACAAATCTTTAACTCATTCAATAATCAACAAAAATAACTTAAGATTTAAGCAGCTTTTTCTTCTCTGACTGATATTGCGACTTTATAGAGAACTGTAACAATCAATGCCCCAATGGCATAAATAGCAAGGACAATTGCTATTTCGTTAGCAGTTGGTATATAGTCTACAACTCTGTCAAATGAGTTGGGAACAAATCCGGCGAGAATTAAGACAACGCCTTTATCAATCCAGTTCGCTAAATAGATTGATAGAAGAGCAATTGGCAGAAGTACCGGACTCTTCCGTGTTGGGAAGATTAACAAAGCTACACCAAGGAAAGCAAGAAAAGTTGCTGTCCACATCCACGGCACCAAGGTAGCATGTCCGTCAAGCCCGACGAAAATATACTTAAATGACGCCATTTCTTCAGGAATGTTACTATAAAAGGCAGTAAAGACTTCACAAATATAGAAGAAAATGTTGGCAATCATAGCGTAGCGAATAATTTTGACCAAAGATGGAATCGCAATACGCTCAGGATCAGGATCAAATTTACTAACTTTACGCACAATTAACATCAAAAGAATAAGAAGAGAAGGGCCTGCCGCAAATGCCGAAGCGAGGAATCGGGCTGCCATAATAGGGGTCATCCAAAAACTTCGGCCAGGCAAACCAGCATACAAGAAAGCTGTAACCGTGTGAATACTGAATGCCCAGGGAATCGAAAGATAGATAATTGGTTTAACCCAGTTAGGATAATGAACACCTTTGCGCTCAGCGCCGAGCGATGTCCAGCCTACGATACAGTTAATTGCCAGGTAACCGCAGAGAACACACATATCATAGAACATAACTGAGTGTAATTGCGGATACAACAATACATTAAGAATACGCATTGGCTGACCTACGTCAACAAAGATGAATAAGATACACATGATCACAGCACCGATGGCTAAAAATTCACCAAAGATAACCATTTTGCCAAAGCGTTTAAAATCGTGAAGATAATAGGGTGTTACAAGCATAACAGCAGATGCCGCCACACCAACCAGAAAGGTAAATTGTGCAATATACAATCCCCAAGTTACATCACGGCTCATACCTGTCAGTCCAAGACCATAATTAAACTGTCTCATATAGCAGAAGAAGCCAACGGCAATAACTGCCAAGAGGAAAATTATCCATGCCCAATATTTTTTGCTACCCGACAGAGCTTTTTCAAACATGGTCCCCACCTCCTACCAAGTAATAGATGTTCGGTTGGGTTCCCAACTCTGTCCTGCGGCGAATGGTTAATTTTGTGCTGACAATCTTATGAACTTCTGAATTTTCGTCATTTAAATCACCGAAAATCATACCTCCATTAGAAGCCTCAGCACAGGCAGGTTGTTCTCCTTTTTCCAGCCTTTCATAACAACCCAGACATTTTTCCACAACACCTTTAGTTCTGGTCGGAAAATCCGGGTTAAAGTCTTCGATGTAAGGTCTAGGATCGCAAAAGTTAAAACTTCTGGCACTGAAGGGACAAGCACCCATACAAAAACGACATCCGATACAACGGTGAAAATCCATAGTTACAATACCATCAGCGCGTTTAAATGTCGCACCGGTAGGACATGCCCGAACACAGGCGGGGTTTTCACAATGATTGCACATGACGATAAAAGGCAGATTTTTCATCGTTTCATCGAGATATTCATTCTCTGACTCTGCAAAGGTGTGTTCAAAGTCGTCATCCCAAATCCACTTGATTTCACCCTTAGTATGGTCCAAATTCGGTATATTATGGATTTTATCACAAGCCTGAATGACACGAGTAATATCTGCCTGAGTTTTAAACTTGCTCATATCCACAACCATAGCCCAATGCTTAATTTTATCAGCGTTGGGGGCCGCTTCATACTCAGAAGCCGCGGAAACCAATTTGTCTTCAATTCCTAAGGAAACAAGTGAACCGCCGAGTCCCAAGGCTGTCATAGCCCCTGCTCTTTTTAAAAATTGACGTCTATTGATGCTCATTGATTCGCCCCCCCTGGTAGATTGTGGCAACTCCAGCAGGTCGGCTCTACTGATGCATAATTATGACAAGTAACACAGAATTGATCAGACGGATTTACTACGGAGTTACTCGCACCTGTTGTGTTCGTCGCAGGATTTGCTCCAGTCGTGCTTACCGCTGGATGATTTACTGCCGTTGAAGAATTGGCATAGTGACACTTCGTACAGGTATCAATATTAATGTCAAAGGATTTGCCTTGACTGTTAACGTAAACTGTCTTACCTTCACGCACATATTGATCCCGCCATTCGTTGAGCAGCTGCATATGATTTGCCCTCATATAGGCGGCCGGTTCAACACATTGGCTGTTAGAGGGTACATTAATCACTGGACCGGCGGCTGCTTTACCAAGATTATAGAAGAAGGGAAACGCGAGAACAGCAACAAAAATTACCAGCGAAGCAATAATTCTTCCGCCTTTATACATTATTCATTGCCCTCCTTTCCCGGTAAATCCTCACCGCGTAAGTCAGTTGTCCTCTCTTTTTCGCCAGTCATCACCAACGCATTAGCAAGTAATTCGTGAGTACCGGCAACACCAACACCAGGGACCCAATAATCCATTAATGCGGGTAAAGCCGCCCTATCAACAGCACAGATATTCGCAAGCATATTTACCCCATGCTTATCATGAACATATTTCACCGCATTGGCCCGAGGGAACCCGCCCCTCATTCGTTCTTCCATATTTTCAGTAGCATTCAACCCTGAACCGCTGCCGCAGCAGAAGGTCTTTTCACGGATTGTGTTTTCCGGCATTTCAAAGAAATTGTTGCAAACAGATTTAATAACATATCGTGGTTCATCCAAGAGTCCCATACCGCGAGAAGGATTGCAGGAATCATGGAAAGTAACCCTTAAATGATCATTTCTGCTTGGATCCAATTTGAGTTTATTGTGCTTAATTAAATCCGCTGTAAATTCTGTAATATGAACCATTTTCGTGGATTTCGCATTTTCAAATCTCGTTCCGGTAATTGGGGAAACGGGTACATCTAGGAAATCGGCAGGTCCGTTCCAGGTATCCATATATTGATTAAGAACACGCCACATGTGACCACATTCTCCACCAAGAATCCATTTAACTCCTAATCGCTTAGCTTCAGCGTAGATCTTTGAGTTAAGTCTCTTAGCCATATCGTTAGAAGTAAAGAATCCGAAGTTTCCACCCTCAGAAGCATATGTGCTCCAGGTATAATCCAAACCAAGTTCATGGAAAAGCATGAGATAGCCCATACACGTGTATATTCCAGGCTCACCCATGAAGTCGCCGGAGGGAGTAACGAAGAGAATTTCCGCGCCTTTTCTGTTAAATGTTGGGTTCACTCTGATTCCCGTAATATCCTCGATATCATCAATCATGAGTTCAATATTACTTTTTAAAGCGTGAGGCTCGAGACCCAAGTGGTTTCCCTTCATGTAACAAGCTGCTACCGGTCCGGAAATCCAGTTAATATTCAAGCCTAACAAGTTAAGAAGTTCTCTACCCATGATGGTTAGCTCAGCCGTGTCAATGCCATAAGGACAAAAGACGGAACAGCGTCTGCACTCAGTACATTGAAAGAAATAGTACCACCATTCTTTTAATACATCAGCATTAAGATCACGAGCTCCGGCTAATCGTCCTAAAACTTTTCCGGCTTTTGTAAAATATCTCTTGTACACTGATCTTAATAATTCGGCTCTTACCACCGGCATGTTTTTGGGGTCTCCGGTACCGATATAGAAATGACATTTATCGGCACAAGCACCGCATCTGACGCAAACATCCATAAATAACTTAAAAGAACGGTATTTGCTTAATCTTTCTTCTATCCCTTTGATAATGGTATCTTCCCAACCCTCCGGCAAGTTCCAATCCTCGTCTTCCGGCGTCCATTGATGAGCATTAGGAAAACCTACAGTTAGCAGATCTTTTTCTTTACCAGCCGCAGGGTAGGTAGCTGGTTTGAACTCAACAGGAATATCCATCCAATCCTTCGCCGGGGGATTATAATTGATGCTTGATGATAAGTCTCCAGGTTTAGGAAGTTTATATTTCGCCATCCTCTATCACTCCTTTTCCACCGGTATACCGACTTTTTTCATTTTCTCTCTGAATTCATCTTCGTACTCAGCATAGCTATGAACCTCTACGGTGGGATTCCAAGGATTGATATGTCGTACCATACGGTTATTACTGATCATATTTCGAGTCGGACTCATGAAAATACCGCCCATGTGCATTAATTTGCTGGTTGGGAAATAAATAAAGAGACAACATATTAAGAATAAATGCACATAGAAGATAGCACCTATTCCTGCAGGCAGTACTGGATGTAGTGTTGCGATACTCAAAGCTAATTCCTTCACCGAAATAATATCAACTTTATAGAAATAGCGCATGAGAATACCTGAAACGGCAATACTGAAAATTAAAAAAAGCGGAAAATAATCTGCAGGTAAGGAAATGTATTTAACTTTGGGAATGCAAACTCTTCTTAAGAAAAGGAACGTTATTGCAAGGATAAATAATAAATCGGTAATATAAATTTGCGGTAAACCGATTTGCAGCATACCATCAACGCTGTCAACCATCTGCAGAGCAACAGGAATAGGTGCTAAAAAGAATCTAAGATGCCTTATGATAATAATCAGGAATGACCAGTGGAACACCAAACTCCCTAACCAAAGCCACTTTGCTGAGCCATAAGCCAGTTCCGGCCCATTCTCCCCTTCCCTCAATTCGGTCTTTGTGTTTCGGAATAACGAACGAAACAAGAGTACTTCTGAAGCCATTCTTACGACTACGCCAAGGGTTGATGTTGGATTTTCGATCTTAGCCTGTTTGATCCAAGGTAAGGACTTTTGTTGACCACAAGTTGTTGGAATGCGGAATGGTACTGGTGAACGCCCCCATTTAACGACGCGATAGATGAATCCGCCTACAAACAAAACAAAAGCCAAATAGGGTATAATGATACCAAAAACGAAATGTAAATTTGTGATACTGCCACCGATAATGGCAACTAGGATAAGAACGATGACTGCGAGGAAAGAATACAAGGCTTTCACTCTACGACCTCCTTCCTTTACAAATTAAATTTTAGTTCTTTGTGCTCAAATTCTTCGATCGGGATCTCGTGCATCAAATTCGCCTTTTTGAGTAGTGTAAATGTCATACGCTTGAGTTCATCCGTTTTGATCTGGTTGAGTTGTTCCCTGCAACCTGAATATATATCAAAGGCTAAGAGAGCCAGATCATCAACTTTAGATTCGAATTTTAAAAATTCCGGATAGATCTGCTCCTGCCTGATTACCTTTTCAAGTTCTTCTCTGATTACCTTTTTAAGCATAAAAATAAAGCTTACTGCTTTTGAAGGGGAAAATTCCTGTACAGCTCTTACTCGTATCATGTTGTCTAAAACAGTCTTGCACTTTTCTAGACTTTCATCTTCCAACAGAGCCTGATAAAGTTCTTTGATCCCATTAGATAGCGCGTATCCTACCGGATTTTCAAATCTGTCCTTTTTGTTTTTCAGCATACCTGATGGGTCTTGGGGATAGGTACTCAATATTTCATCAAACCATTTTGAGACAAGTTCGGATCTTTTTTTCTCGAGAAGTTCTTTAAACGTTGAGTCCATGATGATCACTCCTTGTCAGTTATTTAGTCAAGACAATTCAGTCGATGCCGAATGGCGTCATGTTCTCCATCCAACACCGACCTTCCCCCGTTGACTATTTTTAAGATTAGATTGATTCTCCAAGTAATTTCGAGGGGTGAATGGCGATTACACCATTAAATATTTGGAGAGTTTCAACTATTCGGATTGTGTTTGTTCTTATTATCACTTTTAAGTTTAAGGATTTTTAACTAGCTTGTAAAATTCTTATTCCTAATTGCACTATTTGATAATTACATAGCAATATTAGTCTAACCAAGGCATAACACAAGGAATTATTTCTTTATCCCTATAATAATTCAAGTTAACAAAGCGCTCATTGATAAATATATTTTATATCAAGGATGTGAAAGGTCGTTGTTTTCCCGTCCTTGTATCAATTACGAGGGCTGTTATAATTTCTTCGGTGGAGTTTATAACTACCCCACCGAAGCGAAACCTCAAGGGTGAACTTTATCTGAACAAGTTCACTTTCCTAATGCCCGTGCAAGTATTTCATTGAGTCTGTTGACCATGCCCCGAGGATCTAAAATTAAACCCGCAGCGATCTGAGCATTTTCAAAAATCTGTTCTGCCGCGATTTTGCCAAATGGATCATCACTTATTCGAGCCGCATCCAATTGTTTGATCATTGGATGTGCTGCATTAATTTCTAATACACTGGGACCGACACTATCAAAATCTTTATTCATAAGCTGCATCATTCTTTGCATGCTATTAGTCCCATAAGGGCTTATTACCACTGCAGGGCTGTCAACAAGACGTTTAGATTCCCGCACATCTGTAACTTTTGAGCCTAATACTTCTTTAAGCCATCCGGTGAGCGAAGCTACCTGCTCTTCGGATAATGCCTCTTCACTACGAGCTTTTGGTTCTTTGTCTATAAGGTCCAGATTTGCTTCATCTGCTGAAACTAAACGTTTACCTTCAAACTCCCCTATCGAACCAAAGATATAATCATCAATAGCGGCATAGGTATAGATGACTTCTAAGCCTTTGTCTCTGAAGATTTCCAGATAGGGTCCAGTTTCAATGGTCTCCCGAGAAGGTCCGTTGACATAATAAATAGCCGTTTGATCGTCCTTCATCCGAGATACATACTGACTGAGAGTAATTAATTCACCTGCCTGAGTATTAGATGATTCAAATTGCAGAAGCTTAAGAAGGTCATTGCGGTGAGTGAAGTCATTCGCAGCACCTTCCTTGAGAAACAGGTTAAATTTATCCCAAAATGTTTTATAGCTTTCCGGATCGGAGGTAATTTGCCCTTCCAGGAATTTAAGGAAGCGACTCGTTACTACTTTGTTGAGTTTTCCAACCAAAGCGCTGTCTTGCATAGTTTCCCTGGAAATATTCAAGGGAAGTTCTTCACTGTCGATAACACCTCTTAGGAAACGCAGCCAATCCGGTAAAATGGAGGTCGATTTTTCTTGAATTAAGACTTTTTTGCAATACAAATTAACTCCCGGGTCCATTCGGCCGAATCCGAATTGTTCAAAGTTTTCTTTCGGCACGAAAAGCAGCGTATTAATATTCAATGGAGCATCCGAAGAAAAATGCAGCCGATAGAGCGGCTCATCATGAGCATTCGCAATGAACTTATAAAACTCATTGTACTGCTCATCCGTAATTTCATTCTTATTTTTTGTCCATAGTGCATCTACTGTATTTACTTTTTGTCCATTGACAGTCACCGGATAAGGGACAAAACTAGAATATTGCTTGATGATACGTTGTATCGTTTCAGCCTTGGCAAAATCATAGGCATCCTCTTTCAAATGAAGCACCATCTTTGTACCACGCTGGTTTTGATCCCCCGGCTTTATGGTATAACTGCCTGTTCCGTCAGATTCCCAAATTAGACTTTCACCTTCGGGCAAATAGGTTCGCGTATAGATAGTAACCCGCTCTGCAACCATAAACGCTGAATAAAATCCGACGCCAAATTGGCCAATAAGATTAAGATCTTTTTGATCCCCTTTTGCGCTTAAGTGCTGTATAAACTCTTTCGAACCGGAATGAGCAATCGTCCCTAAGTTTTCAACGAGTTCAGCGCGGGTTAAACCCACACCGGCATCAGTGATTGTAACCGTGTGGTCTTCCTCAGAGGTGTCAATATGAATTTCTAATGGCAAGTCCCTATCGTAGACCTCTTGCCCGGTTAATTGGGTATAACGAAGTTTTTCCATAGCATCAGAAGAATTAGAAATCAATTCCCGTAAAAAGATCTCACGCTCTGTATAAAGAGAATGAATAACAATGTCTAATAACTGCCGAATTTCAGTTTGAAATTCTTTTGTTTCTACTGCCGTGCTCACTTCTTGAACCTCCAATTAAAATAATTAAGTAATCAAGGAAGACTTAATATTTAGCCTCCCTTCACATAGTTTAATTAAAATTTGACAAAAGTGCAAAGTCAATTAAGAGTATTTAATTTGCATTGGGTTATCCAATCTCATTCTTATCGCCAATATCTTCATAATAATATTTCAATGATTATTAAGTTTTTATGCTGTATATAATAACCAGCTTAAGTTTGTTGTTCTTGAATTATTCTCTCTAAACTATGCTCAAAGGACTGATCATCTTCCGGCTTGCGTTTTTTAGGTCCTTTTGTTCTCCCCCCGCTCCTGCGAAACTTTGCCTTAACTTCACGCTCTTCCAGCATAAAATCGATCGTGTCATTACTGAATTCTTTACCTGCAGGATTTAAACAGCGAACCCCTTTACCCAATAGCATGGCTGCTAAACCCCAATCTTGAGTTACAGCGACATCACCAACCTGGGCAAGATTCATCAGACGTATATCTGCTTCTTGCGAAGCATTGCCTACCACTACGTGAAAGTCTGATTTAATATTATGATTAAAGCTTGCAACAGTCCAAACCAACAGTGAATATCCTCGGGCAAGTTTATGGCAAATATCCAAGACGGCCTTAGGACAAGCGTCTGCATCGACTATTATTTTCATAACGTTCCCTTCTTTGAGAAGTCAGAATGTTTTATGCCCGTGATTGTCTCGCTGGAGCTGACGACAGTTACTTAGTAAGTTTAGGTGTCAGTATTGTTGGTGTTCACTGGCTGGGACGCACGTGGATTCTCGCCTAAACCATCCTCAAATTTCAAAATCTTATTCTCTTTAAGCAATCTGCCGACTGCCCTCTTAAATGCCGCTTTACTCATTTGCAGCCGGCTCTCTATTTCCAGAGGGCTGCTTTTATCATTCAAATGTAAGAAACCATTTCCTTGACGAATTCCTTCTAAAATTTTCATTCCATCCTTATCCATTTGAAGATAAGAAGGTTCTCGCAGAGACAGATCCAATTTTCCATCCTCACGAACTCTAATCACGCGAGCTTCAACCTGATCGCCCTCGTGTACTTCTGTATAACACTCAGAGCTTGGTATCAAGCCATAATATTTATTATCTACGGCAACAAAAATACCGGTTGGAAAGTTAACTTTATAAACAGTCCCTATTACTTTTTCATTTTTCTGATATGGAGAATCCGAGGATAAAAATTCATAGATATCAGATGTTGCACACATTCTGTTACTTTTATCTAAGTACACCTTGACTAAATAATGTTTATCTATTTGGATAGGATATTTCTGCTCTTGAAACGGTAAAAACAACCCTCGTTCAAGACCTATATCGAGAAAAGCGCCAATCTTAGTTTTGGCACTGACTTTGAGATAAGCTAGGTCTTCTAATTGGGCCAAGGGTTTTCGACGCGTGGCAATTAAGCGATCTTCAGAATCCCTATAAATAAAAACTTCCAGGACATCGCCCTCTTTAGCGCCTTCAGGAACCTGTTTAAGCGGAAGAAGGATGTTATCATGCCTTATCCCTGTTTCGGCATCCAGATATGCACCAAACGAAGTAAAATTGTTAATTTTCAACCTGCAGTATTTTCCAATTTCAATCACATCTTGGACTCCTTTACATACTAACAAAGGTCGTTATAATAAACGACCTTGTCAATCTATTTAACATATTATATACATAAGTGATGCAGTTAACAAATATCATTACTATTTATGTGCATAACGCAATGGAAGCTGAACATGAAACCAAGTCCAAATTACTCTGCCCCTGGTTTGACTTATATGGACATTTCCCATGGCTTCTGTTAAAACATGATGGACATGAGTAAGGCCTATCCCCGTCGAAGCGGTACCTGTATCCGAATACTTCGTCGTAAATCCCGGCAAAAAGATTAAATTCCGATCGTCCGGAGAAATCGGACTCCCAGTATTACCGAGATGCAAGTATAGTGTTTGGCTACGAACATGCCAAATCACAGCAATTTTCCCTTCTAGGCCAATGGCATCTATAGCATTTGCCAAAATATTATTGACCACCACTAATATTGGTAAGAAATTTTCTACAAAATAATGGCTTGAACTTGAAGGATATAACCATTGCACCTCCTTATGATGAGCGAGAGCGTATCGCTGCTGACTTTCGATGACCAGGGCCATGGCCTCTTCCAGATCAATTTTAGTGTAATCATTGGGTTCAATTAATGCTGCCAGACTGCTGAAAACTCGCTGAGTATCCTTCTTAATTTCATGGATTTTCTCCGCTAATTTTAAGAGCTCATTCTTCTGTCCTGACCCAACAGTCTCCGGTAGAAAGTCTTGATAAAGATGAAAACTTTTTTCCGTTGCCTCTTCTATTTCTTTCATAATTTTCTTCAGAAAAAAACCTTCTGAATAAAGAGTTGCACCCATCAAAAGCTGCCCTTGGAACTTTTCCCTTTCTTTCTCCCGCAAAATTCTCTGCCTAAATAACTCTGTAGTTGCTATAAAGGCCAGGAAAAATAGTCCTTTCACTCCTGCACCCAAGAGTAAAACATAAACACTATGCCAAGTCGTGTGAATATTAGCCATAAAGGTAAGTTCTAAGAGATTGGCGATAAAATCAAACACCATGTAATAAAGACTTGTCCGGATGGTATTATTTTTCTGATACTTTACTTTAGAAAGCAGGATTCCTGCTGTCAGAGCCAGATAGTAGAGTAAAGCCGGAGCATAATCTAAAAGCAGATTTTGCCAAGGTATTGGATGAGGAGAAATAAGTCGATCAACGATGACTCTCACGAGTACAACAACAAAACCAGTCAAGCAACCGTTAGCAAGAGTGGCGAGTCTAGGAAACGAATAAAGGCAAAGAACATAAAAAACACTGCCTAAGCCAAGGCGAAATGAAGATCCGAAGGGAAAGAAGCCTATTTCACCTAAGATATATGTTCCTGCAATGAGAGCAACCCGCAGCGTATCAAAAGGCATTTTCTTCTGCAAGCCGGTTAACCAGTCCACCCATTTCTCCAAATTCAATGTTTACACCCTCCAGAAGCAAGAGGATGCAGCCGGAAATCCAGTCTACATCCTCAAAGAAAATCAATAATTTATCATGAGCATTATTTCTATCTATAATGTAACATAATCAAACATTACTTGGCAAAGGATTCAGCCATCCCAGATTCTTGGCTAAGGTGATCAAGATCTCCGAGATTACTTTCCAAATCCTCCGGCAGAGGCTGCAAGGGATACGTAGCTCTTGATTTATCAAAAACTCCTTCGAGTTTTGCCATGACTACCGAAGCAAGGGAAACACCTATAACATTGACGACTGTACGACCCATGTCCATAATTCTGTCAACACCCGCAATTAAAGCTAAACCTTCAACAGGGAGCCCGGTAGACGCTAATGTGGATGCTAGAACGACAAAGGATACACCGGGAACGCCGGCCATCCCCTTGGAAGTTATCATAAGGACAGCGATTATGGTTAATGTATGCACGAAGGTCAAATGAATTCCATACATTTGGGCGATAAAAGGTACGGCTAATCCCTGATAAAGTGCACTGCCATCTAAATTAAACGTATAGCCTGTCGGAACAACGAAGGAAACAATTGATTTAGGAACCCCAAATTGCTCCATCTTTTTCAGAATTCTTGGAAAGACTGATTCGGAGCTGTCGGTAGAGAAAGCAATCAACATTTCTGCACTGAGGTTTTTTAGCAAGGTAAATAAATTAATACCTGCCAGCTTAGCCACAAGCCCAAAAACAACAACTACAAAAAAGATCATCGTTAGATAGAGAATTCCCACCAATTTTCCTAAAGGAAGAAGAACAGCCAATCCGAACTGAGACACTGTGAAGCCCATTAAAGCGAAAACCCCGTAAGGAGCGGCAGACATAATGATATTCGTCAGCTTAAACATGGTTTCGGCAACACCTTGGAAGAAATGAAGAACTGGTTTGCCAACTTCCCCAATCCCTGCTAACGCTACACCGAAAAGCACAGCAAAGAAGATAACTTGCAGTAAATCAGCACGAGCTAATGAATCGACTATATTTGTCGGAATGAGGTTTACAAATAAGTCCGTTGCCGTGTGATGAGTCGCTGTACCGGTATAAGCACTGATATCAACCTTCGTTATTCTGCTCAAATTAATGCCAATTCCCGGTTTTGTGAGATTTGCTACGGTAACTCCAAGTAAAATAGCAATAGTCGTAATAATTTCAAAATAAATGAGAGTTTTTCCCCCTAGTTTTCCCACCTTTTTCAGGTCGCCGACCCCGGCAATGCCAATGACAATCGTGGAAAAGACAATAGGTACGACGATCATTTTAATCGAGCGGATAAACATGTCTCCCACTGGTTTGAGCCATCCGGAATAATTGCGGAAGAAATAACCATAAAGAATACCCAGGGCCAAACCGATAATGATCTTAGTTGCCAAGCCAATTTTCTTGCGTTCCGTCATCAGAATCCTCCTTTAATAATTAATAATTTGGCGAAAGTTTCTGATAACAATATACAATAAGGACTACAGAATCCTACAGAAACTGACAAAACAACTTCTAGAGAAAGCAAAGAACTTAGATATCATGAAGCACATCCATATATAAAGCTATAATAAATTTACGAATATTTATTCTTGCCGAGCTTGTTCGCTTTTGTCGTAATTCCAAGACACGATCCCGAACTTCGGCATAATCAAAGTATTTTGAGGCGTATCGTTCAAAACACTCGTCATAAAAATCTTCTGAGCCACGCAAGGCAATATTACCCAGAGCTTGTTTTATGACCCGTCGAATCCTTTGTTCGATACTTTGTATTTCTTCTTCGCTGCCGGCAATAGCTTGATAGACGGATCGCAAAGGCAAATTAAGCAACTCCTCTTCACTATCCCTAAAGCGCAGGACAATCGCTTGTAACTCCCGACTGCCGGTTTCACCGAGAATCCCTAAATCGGCAAATACAAGTTGGAACCTCTTTTTAATCATTGCCTCATCAGTCTTCTTAACCTTTAAAGGTTTGGGATTATGAATTTCTGCTAAAGATTTTTCAATTAAATTAAGCGCAGATTTTAAGCGCTGCTTTTCTAATACTCGATCCGCAATGGCTAATATTTCTTTACGATTGATCGGCTTATGAATAAAAAATTCGACGCCCACCGTATAGGCTTTTGCCAATAATGTCTTAGCCTCGACTTGGGATATCATGACAAACAATGTCCCAGGGTACAAAGATAGGACGTTTTCGACAACTTCAATCCCCGAGATATCAGGCATCAGCAGATCAATAAAACACACATCGACTCGATGACCACTCTCAAAATATTTCAAGGCCTCTTGCCCCGACGAGAATTCAGCGATCACATCCCCTCTTGTGTTTAAAATATCCGCCAGCATACGTTGAGATGCCAGATCATCATCTACCACAGCAAAGGTTGCAGCCATTCACCCAGCCCCTCTCGCAAAGTCAGAAGTATTAACGCGCAAAATAACACCGTACCTCACCTATTATAACTAACAGTGAAGTACGGTGTAAAGAAAACTTGACTGGCGCTGAGCCTTTGGCGAATGTGGTATCTTCCCGCCATCTCGATAAAAAACTTCTCCTTTTGTAATGAGTGTAATTAAACTTTCTATAATTTACAAATAATGTTTCTAGTTATTAGAGCTGTATTACAGTATCAAGATTACACGCATAACAATCTATGACATTACTTTAAGTTTATTATAGAGCGTTGCTAAGGATATTCTCAGCGCGTTTGCTGCTTCCTTTTTCCCCTCAACAGTATTCCCATATCGTTTTAATGCTTTCGAAATCATTTGTTTTTCCAGTTCTTCGATCGGAATAATGTCTTCATCTCTTGTTTCTTTTTCCAAAATACTTTGAGGATTAATGAGATTAAGGATATGTTTATGAGTGATAATTTCATCTTCTACTGAGACCATCGCCCGTTCGAGAACATTTTGGATTTCTCTGATATTACCCGGCCAATGATAGTTCATGAGCATTTCTTCCGCTTGGGAAGTTAATCCCGTCACATGTTTTCCAAACTTCCGGTTAAATTTAACGATGAGAGATTGCACATAAGCCGGAATATCCTCTTTATGTTTTCGCAGGGGGGGAAGACGCAGTTCTAAAACATTAAGCCTATAATACAAATCTTCGCGAAACTCTCCGTACTTAACCATTTCCAACAAGTTTCGATTCGTAGCAGCAATCACTCGAACATCAACTTTAATGGTTTGAGTTCCCCCAACTCGTTCAAACTCCATTTCCTGCAAAACACGCAAAAGTTTCGCCTGCAGGTATGGGTTCATATCACCGATTTCATCTAAAAAAATAGTTCCGCCATTGGCAAGCTCCATCTTTCCCAGTTTTGTTTTCAATGCCCCGGTGAAAGCTCCCTTTTCATGTCCGAAAAATTCACTTTCCAAAAGCGTTTCCGGTATAGCAGCACAATTTACCTTTATAAATGGTTTATCCCAGCGTAAACTAGCACCATGAATAGCATGAGCAAATAACTCTTTCCCAGTTCCGGATTCACCGGTGATTAAAATTGTTGAGTTGCTTTTAGCTGCTTGGCGCGCAAAATTCAAGGCATTTTCAAATTCCGGATGGCTGCCGATCAAGTCATCGAAGGTATAAGAACTCGTAGAAATCTGGTTAATTCGCGTTTGTAAATCATTAATTACTTGATTTGAAGTTCTCACTTGTTCCATTAATTTGTAGATATCTGTCAGTGGCTGGAAGACGACAACTGCACCTTCCATTTTCCCATCAACCACGATGGGTGCTGAGTTAGATATCACCTCGACGTCCGTACCCCCAACTAAGGCGCGATGAGCAAACACAGGTTCATGGGTTCGTAACGAACGGGCTAATGCTCCATTAGGCGACTCTTCAAATATATTCTTTCCTATTCTTTGACCTGCAGGTATTGAAGTAACGCGACTGAATGAAGGATTCACATATTTAATCCTGCCGTCAATGCTTGCCACTTCTATGGCTTCCTGGACAGAATTTAAGATTGCGTCCAGTTCTCCCCTATAACGGCGGATATCCGCTAATTTCTCTTTATCCTCAATAATTAGCATCATAAGGTTAGCTGCTTGAGAATCGATGATTGTTGCTGCGGTTTTAGGAACGAGTTGTAACTGCGCTTGGACATTAGGTACCCCGGTTGTTTCAATGATAACATCCAAAGCCTCAATAGTTAACACCTCATCCAAGGTAAGACAGGTCAGGATACCATCACTTTTCGCCATTTCCATTCCTGGCGTGTTTCGCAAATCACATACGGTTATAATTTCAATTTGTTCAATACCACGCAGAGTTTTGTAAATGGTAGTTCCTCCCTGCCCCATACCAACAATACCCACTCTAACCTTATGCCCCATGATTTCACCATCCTGAAAGAATATAAAGTATTTTTTAATTATTAGGAATATTCTATGTCAGAATCCAAATTCCTACTTAAAATAGTAACTTTTAGAAATTTCCTTTCTTTAAATTTAAATAGTCATTTTTGGGTTGTGAATATTTTTGGACGGTTTTGCGAATACTGTATTATTTCTATTTCTCTCTTGTCAGATGCTTAGTAACGTGATAAATTAAGTATATATTGGATGGAGCAATGACGCTCTTCTTAAAGATTCGAAAAATAATCTTTAGGGGGGAGTCTTTTTGTTTATCTGAGGAAATTTTGATAGTTTAGGAAGGGGAAAGAGACAACTATGGATATTTTTGGGGAAAACGTTTTTAATGATGCGGTTATGAAAGCACGTTTACCGAAGCCCGTTTATAAATCCTTGCGCAAAACCATTCAAGAAGGACTTCCTCTGGATCCTGGTATCGCTGATGTTGTTGCTAATGCAATGAAAGATTGGGCCATTGAGAAAGGCGCTACCCATTTTACCCATTGGTTTCAGCCTTTGACCGGCATTACTGCTGAAAAGCATGATTCGTTCATTTCTCCAACGAATGACGGACGTGTCGTTATGGAGTTTTCCGGAAAAGAACTTATACAGGGCGAACCTGACGCTTCCTCCTTTCCGAGCGGCGGAATTCGGGCAACCTTTGAGGCCAGAGGATATACAGCTTGGGATTGCACCTCACCGGCCTTTCTTAAAGAAGACGGCGGAGCACCTACTCTATGCATTCCTACTGCCTTTTGCTCTTATACCGGTGAAGCTCTTGACAAAAAAACACCTCTGTTGCGCTCCATGCAAGCACTTTCTAAACAAGCGGTACGTATGTTAAAACTTTTCGGCAATACCTCTTCTACCTCAGTCACCAGTACGGTTGGTGCGGAGCAGGAGTATTTCCTTGTGGATAAAAAGTTTTTTGATAAACGACTTGATCTCCTCTTAACCGGTCGTACTTTATTCGGAGCCATGCCTCCAAAAGGACAAGAGCTTGAAGATCATTACTTTGGAAGTCTCAAAACACGAGTCGCCGCCTTCATGCGTGAAGTCAATGTGGAACTTTGGAAATTGGGTGTTCTTGCTAAAACCCAACATAACGAAGTTGCCCCCGGACAATTTGAAATTGCCCCGCTTTTCACCACCACGAACATTGCCACCGACCATAATCAACTCATTATGGATACTATGAAAAAAATTGCTCTTAAACAAGACTTAGTCTGCTTACTTCATGAGAAACCCTTTGCCGGAGTGAATGGTTCAGGAAAACATAACAACTGGTCTATGTCTACCAATGAAGGACTCAATCTACTGGATCCTGGCACAAATCCTCATGAAAATTACCAGTTTCTTACCTTCGTTTCAGCAGTCATTAAAGCCGTTGATGATTATGCCGAACTTCTGAGATTGTCTGCAGCGACTCCAGGCAATGACCATCGTTTGGGCGCCAACGAAGCTCCCCCTGCTATTATTTCAATCTTCTTAGGGGATCAACTCACCGATATCTTTACTCAACTTCAAAATGGCGGTCTCAAACGTTCTCTTCAAGGAGATAAATTGTTAAGCGGTGTCGAGACACTTCCTTCTTTCCGTAAAGATTCAACCGATCGCAATCGGACTTCACCTTTCGCCTTTACCGGAAACAAATTTGAGTTCCGTATGGTGGCCTCTTCACAATCAGTATCCGGTCCAAATGTTGTTCTTAATTTGATCGTGGCTGAAGTTCTCTCTCAATTTGCTGATCGTCTTGAAAAAGCTGCTGACTTTAATGACGAACTCAATAAAATTCTCCGCGAGACAGCTACTAACCATAAGCGAATTCTATTTGACGGCAACGGTTATTCCGACGAGTGGGTTGAAGAAGCAACGCGCCGTGGATTGCCCAACATTACTTCCACCGTTGATGCCTCACTCGTCCTCAAGCGTCAAGAGACGATTGACTTGTATGAAAAACACAAAGTCCTCAATAAAACCGAAATCGAATCGCGCTTCGAAATTAATATGGAACAATATATCAAACAGATCAATATCGAAGCACTCACCATGATTGACATGGCTAAGCATCAGATTATGCCTGCCGGAATCAAGTACACCACACAATTGGCAAACTCTATCAATGCCATTAAATCAGCTTCCGCAGCTGCCAATGTTTCGGTTCAGGAATCTCTGCTTAATAATATTTCCTCAACACTGGCATCCTTCCAGGCAAAATTGAGTGAACTTGAGAAATTCACTCAAGAAGCCGCAGACAAGACTGAAGACGCTTATGAACAAGCTTCTTTCTACCGCGACGTTGTTTTCAAAGCTATGAATGCATTGCGTCAAGACGGAGATCTTCTTGAAACAATGATTGATGCTGAAGTCTGGCCGATGCCGACCTATTCTCAAATGTTATTCATGCTCTAAACTAACTGAGATCTGTTTTTAGACTTATCCATGAATTAACTAACCAGTTTATAAGCAAGAAGTAAGGATTATACGCTTCATCTGCGGTATAATCCTTACTTCTTATTTTTGGGTAAATACTTAAGCGATTAATTTCAGTAAAAATCCTCTGATCTCATCAGCGGCTTCAGGGACACTCCCAATTGATACTGTAGGCGTTTTATGCGCAATGAATTGTAGAGTGGTAAAAATACCCCGTGCATAATAAACAACACGGGGTACTTAGTTCTTATTCTTTAGTGATACTGATACTGGCATTTTGCTCCAGGGCCAAACCAGCGGCTACCTCTATCGTTTTAAGTATCCCTGATAACCCTGGACAACTGGGATGAGGGCTATATTTGGCAAACACTTCATAGACTCTCCCAGTGTGAAGCTTATTAAACATTTCTTTAAATGCATCAACTTCAGTCAGTTCTTGAGCAATTTTTTGATAGTTAGGGCAATCACTGGATATCTCTAACATTACATTTTGACGATCCTCGCTCAGCGCTTTAACTGTTATGGTAAATCCACAAATACCACTTTTTATGATTCCTGTTGCCATAAAATGTCCTCCCTAAGCAGTGCTATTCCTATTTCTTCGTCTGAGGAACCTTGCTTTCCGGGCGCTTTATACCTAAAATAGGAGCCGAGTGATCTTTACCCAGATAGAAATTCGACCAAGATGATGTCTGATATAGATCCCAGTTTGCGGGCGGAACTGGGGGAACATCAATATTAGCTTCTTCTCCATACTTCTTAAGTCGGGCATAAGCTCTTACCCAAATGCATTTTTTCTCATTAGGATAGACTTCACACCAGCCGTTGAAACTTCCTCCGCAGGCGCCATTGCGCTGATTTTTGGGACACTGGGACATAGGACATAAATAGGCTATATCCAACATGGCGCAGTCCCCGCAGTCTTTGCAGTCCAACATGACAACTTTGGCAATATGCTCCAGAGCATGTAAACGTTTCTCTCTCTTCTTCTTGCCCTCGGCAGCATGATAAAAACTTCGCATTACAGGGAACAATTTCTTATTCGGCGTAAACATCAGCGCATGCATATTGCGCATCATGGAATACCCCAAATTAACGGGTGCATCCAGAGGCAAGTTAGCACGATTTGCTGGACGATCAGTATTTAAACCCGTTTTTTCATCTTTTTCGAAGTAATAGAAACCATTTGGCTGCGGGTAATCAAATTCGCGAATATAATCCTGCCAATTTTTACTGAGGTCCTCCCCTTGATCAATGATATATTCAACTTGTTCGTATTTAATATTATGGCCGCCGATATGCACTCCCGCAAAGCCCATACCTTTCATAATGGCATACATTTTAGCGGCTCTCAGCATACGTGCTCCAACACCTTTATCTGGGGCACCTTTCTCTGCATCCAGTTCCGCCAATAATTTATCGGTAACTACACATCCCGGCAATTGGTTTTGATTCATAATTCGAGCCGCACCAAAAGGTAATATATAAATATTACCCACAACAGGAATATCATAATTATTTACTTTCAAGAATTGTAATACTTCGTGGAACTTGCGAGCATCATAACCAAGCTGGCAAACTAAGAACTGGGCTCCTCCGGCAATTTTCTTTTTCATTTTATAATATTGCACCATTTGTTCAGCTTCTGCAGCTTTAAAGGGAGAAACCGCCGCGCCCGCAAAAAAATCACTCGGCTTTTGAAAAATTGGACCTTTCATACCTTGAATTTCTAAACCCTTATTCATTTCCGAAATTAATTGTAGTGTATTTATCGGATCAAGATCAAAAACAGGCTTGGGTCGTCCTTGAAAGCCAGAAACCGGATAGTCGCCCGTCATCACCAGAAGATTACGGACGTTGGCTCTGTCTAAAGCATATAGTTGACTTTCCATTTGGTTGCGATTCTTGTCCTTACAGGTAAAGTGTACAAGAGGTTCTATACCTAGATTTAAGATCTCCATTCCTAAATTATCGGCAAGGATAGCTGGATTGCCCCCCGGATTATCCGTAATAGTCAGAGCATGTACTCTCCCCCCTTTTGCGGCTTGTTCCGCGGAGGTAATGGCCACTTCCTGAGCTTTTTCATTTGCGCCTCTACCTGGGACTAACTCCCATGTTACCGATAATGTATTTTTGTCGAGAAGCGATTCTTTGAACTTGTTTTCCATCTCCTAGTTCCTCTCCCTTTCCTCGATATTTCTGTCATTTGTTGCTGTATAGTTTATTATACCTCTTCTTGGACAAGAAATTAAGCTTAATTTTCAGTCTAGAGATAACATTCAATCAATTCTGTTGTTCTTTTTTTTGCTGAGCTTAATTATATAAAGATTATATTCAGGAATTTATTAGAAAATTAATTCCTTCTGTTAAATTATATAGAGATTACCCTAAAAGATCCATCCTTAAATCTCTTCCAAATGGTTTTTTAAAGAGAAATAAATTAAAAATAATGCTCATCAGCCACTGACATGACTGTGAGCATACCTTCCCCATTTCCCACTACATCTATATACTCCTGATTTATATTATAGAACGTCTAAATCATTAATAACAATTGTTTATAGGTTTCTAGAGTCATGTTTGATCCCCAATGGCCTGTGGCTTTGGCAAAGACAATTACTAAAAACCAAAGACTAAGAATAACTAAGGTAAGATAAGGGAGTGAGAGTATTTTCTTACCTCTCGCAACCTTAAATCTTAGTGTATTTTGAACCGGACACTGCTGAACACAATTTAAGCAGCCTGTACATTCGGGTGAAAAAACACGAGTCTGCAGGTCTACTGTAATTCGATTCGGACAACTTTTAGTACATTTTCCGCATTGGATACAGGTTTCTTGATTACGTGTAATTTTGAAAGGACTTAAAAAACTGAACAACCCTAACAGAGCTCCGTAAGGACAAAGATATCGGCACCAAAAGTTCTCGAATACAATTGTCAGTAAAGCCAATATTCCAATGACTGATATGCCAGTGACTGATAAGTGTTCCATAAATTCCAGCATCATTACATCAGACATTCTATTATAAGGCGACTGCACGAAGGAAACGGCATCGGTTCCACTCATTCCCCAAAAAATCGCAACCAAAAATAAGAGCAAAAGCAGATATTTCAAAGACCTTAAAATATAATCCAACCAACCAGGTAGTTGGAAATTGCGTCCGAATATCGTTCTCCCGATCTTACCAAGACCCTCTGAAAGAGTTCCTATTGGGCAGATCCAAGAACAAAAGGTTCTTTTAAACAAGAGAGATGTCAACACTATGAGCAGAAAAATTACTAAACCAGCAGGATGAACTGAGTCAAATATTCCTGTTGCCAACCATGCCCTTAGCCCAACGAGAGCACTCAATGGCAAAAAAGCTTCGACTCCGGGCGGGCGGCTTATAAATGTTGTTGACTGATTTGTGAGCTGATTAATAAACAGTAAAAAGTCAATTCCAATATAACCCACCATAATTGCAAATAACAATTGAACACCATGTCTCCAGGAAATTGCCGCTTTTAGTTTTGAAAACATGGGACCCCTCATTTCTTTGATAGTATTAAAATATCCTTACCTAGTATTATCTTAGCAGATAAGTTGTCTTTCGTTATGTGATACTAATCACAACAATAAAGATAAGACCCCTTCAGAAAAAGAATCCGTAAATGAGAATTCTCCAGTTCTAATAACTATAAGATAATCTCATTTCGGATTTAAGTTATCTACAATTTGTATAGAAATTAAGCAATAATTTCTATATAAATATTTCTCTTATCTATTTTATTTTTTATTTTTTATATCCTATTGGAATCTTAGAAGTTAATAACCGATTTAAGGACTTTGGACTTTGGACTTTGAACTTTAGAGATACAGTGATACAGTGATTTTAAGATCGAAGGTCTGTATTTTACGATCCGGGGATTTAACTTAAAAATTTACGTATTTTGATATTTTGAAATTACGTGTTTAGTGTTTTATGAGTTAATTATTGTCCCACCATTGATATGCAAAATCTGTCCGGAAATATAAGAAGAATCCTCAGATGCTAAAAAAACATAAGCCGGAGCTAATTCTTTCGGTTGACCTGCTCGCTGCATCGGGGCCGTACTACCAAAGGTCGAAACTTGATCCGCTTGAAATGTCGATGGGATTAAGGGAGTCCAGATCGGACCCGGAGCAATGCCATTAACTCGAATTCCCAATTTACACAGTGACTCCGAAAGTGAACGTGTAAAAGAAACGACGGCACCTTTACTGGCAGAATAATCAATAAGCTGATCGTGTCCCTCATAAGCCGTTATTGAAGCCGTATTGATAATAGTACTTCCAGGCTTAAGATGAGGCAACGCTGCCTTGCTTAAAAAAAAGCATCCAAATATATTCGTGCGAAATGTACGCTCCAACTGACTGCTTGTAATGTCAAGCAAACTGTTTCGAGGATGTTGTTCCCCGGCATTATTAACCAAAATATCTATTTTGCCAAATGTCTGAAGTGTAGAATTTATAACCCCTTGACAGAAAGATTCAACTCCAACGTCACCGGCGAGCAACAAGCAGCGTTTTCCTAATTCTTCAACTCGGATTTTAGTTGTATTCGCATCTTCATGTTCATTGAAATAAACAACAACAATATCGGCTCCTTCCTTAGCATAAGCAATAGAGACGGCACGTCCGATACCGCTGTCTCCACCTGTAATAATAGCTATTTTTCCGTTTAATTTATTACTTCCTTTATATGCCGGATCTTCAGCCAGAGGTAATGGATTCATTAACGTTTCAAGACCGGGTTGCTGTTCTTGATGTTGGGGAGGAAAAGCTGGTTTTGGTAATTTAGCCTCGGTCATTTTCAACGACTCCTTTCTCATTAACCCACGTATAAACAATAATAAAATGACCATTTTAGGCTATTTATACTCCCTCCAGCAGATGAGTTTAGCTATCCTGATTTTTCCATTCATATTCAAGCCTATTATTAACCAAATTTACCTTTTTAGGTCGTTCTTTTACATAAAAAGAAAGCATCCTAATTTCTTCTAAAATTTGTATTAGGAAGGCTTTCTTTTTAAAAACTTTTTATCCAAGGATCAAAGCCATGATCTTATGATTAAGCTGCTAAGCAGCTTAAATCCATCACAGTTTTTTCCCTTTCGCAAGGTGTGATTATGATAGTTCCCCTCTTCGACTTAAAGCAGCCATAGTCAGGGCCATTAATTTACTTCTTGGTGTATCATTTCGCGATGTCAAGACAATAGGTACTTGGGCACCGAGAATAATACCAGCCATGGTTGCACCACCAAAATAGACTAAAGACTTTCCCAGTACATTACCAACCTCAATGGAAGGAACCAGGAATAGGTCAACATTTCCATTAATCTGACTGGAAATTCCCTTATGCTTTAAGGCAACAGCGCTAACTGCTCCATCCAGGGCTAGAGGCCCCTCTACGACAGCATTCGTAAATTCTCCTTTTCGATTCATATCTTCTAAAGCTTTAGCATCTATAGTTGCGGGCATCTTAGAGTTTACCATTTCATTGGCGGCCAAAACAATGACATTCACTAAATCCATGCCGATACCCTTTAGATATAATAAACTGTTCTCTAAAATCTCTTTCTTTTGTCCCAAATCCGGAGCAATATTCATTCCTCCATCCGTAACAAAAAGAAGTCGGGTATAACCAGGTACTTGAAAAGCTGCCAAATGACTTAGCAAGCGACCGGTTCTCAATCCTCGTTCCGACCGTAAAACAGCACGCAGAAAATCGGAACTATTAATGAGTCCTTTCATTAGGAAATCTGCTTGTCCGTCAACCACCGCATCCACTGCCTTATGGGCTGCTTGAATAGGATCTGGTTCATGGATCAAGTTGGTTTTTTCTAAATTTAATTCTATTTTTGATGCCAATTGCTTAATTACATCCTCATCTCCGATGAGAACTGGCGTAATAAGCCCCTCACTTTCGGCAAGTTTAATTGCTTCTAAAACTTCTAAATCTGCAGCAGCAGCAACTGCAACTTTCGCCCGCCCCATGCTCTTAGCCTTCTCCAGCAGGGACTCAAACCCAGAATACCGCATTTTGTATCACCCCATCTTCAGTCCAAAGGTTTATCCCTGATAAACCAGCGCCTGCTCTTCACCTTGTAAAACTCTAAGTGCTCCCAAAGCCAAAGCTTCCATTTCCTCTTCCCCCGGAACCACCTCAACAGAAGCAATAAAAGATACCCGGCGAGTAATTTCCTGAGTAATGAAATTAGAATAAGCTAATCCGCCGGTTAAAACGATTCGATCCACGTTACCTGACAATACTGTTGCCATGGCTCCGATCTCCTTAGCAACTTGATAACAAAGTGCTTCCAAAACTAACTTAGCCTGGGAATCACCTTCGTTTATCCTTTTTTCAACTAAGCGAGCATCTTTGGTGTTAAGATAGGCAAACATGCCGCCTTCTTTGAGAATTTTAGTCAGAATTTCACCCTCCCTATATTTGCCGGAAAAACAAAGCTTTACAAGCTGATAGGCAGGTAATGTACCACACCTTTCCACTGAAAAAGGTCCCTCATTATTGCCGTTGTTAACATCAATCATTCGGCCTTTGTAATGAGGGGCTACTGAAATTCCTCCACCTAAATGAGCCACAATCAAATTGACATCCTGATAATTTTTGCCCATTTTATGCGCGACCTTACGAGCCACGGCCTTCATATTCAAGGCATGAGATTGACTTAAGCGCGGCAATTCCGGCAAACCTGAAAGACGCGCAAGCGGCTCCATCTCATCTACAGCAACAGGATCGACGATAAAAGCAGGAACTTTTACCCTCTGACCAAGATGGTAAGCAATGATCCCTCCCAGATTCGAAGCATGTTCTCCTCCTGGAGCATTCTGCAAAATATGAACAAGATTGTCATCTACAAGATAAGTACCACCGATCAAAGGATTCAGTAAACCGCCGCGTCCGGCTATAGCGTTAAATGTATCAAGGGAATCATCTTTTAAAGCGAGTGTTTCTAAGACTGCGGCAATCCGATATTCATATTGATCTCCAACCCGGGCAAAGCGTTTTATTTCCTGAGACGAATGATCAATTCCCGTTTTCCAAAGACATCGTTCGTTTTCATAGGCCGCAACTTTTGTTGAGGTCGACCCCGGATTTATGACGAGTATTCTCAAGCCCATCCTCCTTAAATGTTATAATTTTTTCTCCATTAAACATATCTGTTAATTAACAGATTGTGAGCATGAATTTACAACAAAAAATTAATTCGCTCAACAAATTTCATTTAACTTACCAAATCTAACCAATACTGAGTCAATTATTTACTATTAACCTAAAACATACGTTTAATTATAACATATAATATATTAAAATTAATCCTTTCCAGAAGGTCAAAAGATTTTAATGACTTTAGCTGTAGGGAACAGCTTTTAAAGATCCCGTTATAAAGCGCAGATTATTACACCTAGAGATGTCTTTTTGAAGATTTATATAAATATTATATAATTAGGATGAATATCCAAAAAACCTTAATGTTCAAAATAGGTGTAAAAGGAGTACTAACATGAGCAAGATAATGAAAAATCCTTCAACCTCTCTTTTTCCTATTCCTACAATTCTTGTATCCTCTCAATTAGAAGGATATAGCCCAAATATTATTACCATTGCCTGGACCGGTGTACTCAACTCAGTACCCCCCATAGTCTACATAAGTGTCAATCCGCAAAGACACTCCCACAAAATGATTAAAGAATCCGGTGAATATGTTATCAATATTCCTTCAGTCTCACAAGTTAAAATTGTAGATTATTGTGGGATCGTTTCCGGGCGAACTACTGATAAATTCCGGGAAACAAAATTAACTCCAATTCCTGCTAGCTTTGTAAAGGCACCCATGATTTCCGAGTGCCCAGTTAATATCGAATGTAAAGTGAAAGATACCATTTTCCTGGGAAGCCATGATGTCTTTATCTCCGAAGTTTTAGCAGTTCATTTTAATGAAGAAGTTTTAGACTCAAACCAACGACCAGATCTTAATAAGATCAATCCCTATGCCTACGGTCTTAGTGAATACCGCGAAATAGGACAAAAACTCGGCTCTTACGGTTATTCACGCAAAGAGTAATAACAATCTTAAAATGGTTACTTTTCTTAAACCTTATTGCATAGGAACTATATCATCCTTTTATTGGTCTTTAACTCTATTTATAATTAATGTGTAATTGTGCTGATATAGATTCTAGATCAACTTAGATAATAATCAGAATTTAGTCGCTAAAATTTCATATCGATAGGTTGTAATATAATCAGGTCCAAAGGGATACTTAATTTTGCAATGTCCTGATAGATTGCTGAGCACACGAAAAATTTCTTGCCTATTTTCCTGACAGGTATCCATTCTGTCAAACCATTTTGGTAATTGATATTGTTCTTGCAGCAAAGACGTATGACCACACTTTAACGGAAGTTCTTTTAATAATTCCTGCCACTGACGTGGCGAATAGGAACAATGATGTGAACTGTCTCTTAAGAGTTCAATCCGATTAATTTCTCTTTCCGATTCTTCTCCGTCAAACACTGAACAATCAAGAATATATAGCTTACCAGAAGGTTTTAAGACTCTACACATTTCACTTAAAGCTTTTTTCACGTCCAAAAAGTGATGAACAGCAAATCTTGAAGCAACAATATCAAATTGTTCGTCAGGAAAATTAAGTTTATGAACGTCTTCCAGCAGAAAAACAATATTTTTGATTTGAGATGAAACGGCCGCTGCTTTCGCTTCAGCTAACATTTCGGAAGTAATGTCGATTGCGATAACATCTTTCACATAGTTTGCTAAGGCAATAGCTGTATGTCCTCCTCCAGTTGCCACATCCAATGCTTTTGCCTCCGAAGTCGGGTTAACAAGCTTGATCATTCTCTCCAAATCTTCAGGATTTCCATGTGTTGAGCTTAATCTGTATTCCTTGGCTCTCTGTCCGAAATTTTGCTGTATCTTTTGTTGATGATCCACGACGATTCCCCCTTACCTAGTCCACCTTGTTATTAATCTTTTGTCTTACTTAGATTATTTACATATGCTTTCGATATGACAGATGTCCCGTTTAGCGTTTTTTAACCAAAAGACGAGATTACTTTAAAATAAATTCAGTCTTAAAAATTTGCGGTTCTAGGCCGATAGTATAAAAACAAAACGCCCTTTAAATACGGTTTGCGATTAAATTAATTAATCTACCGAATTTAAAAGGCGTGTGAGATTTTTACTGAGCAAGAACACGTCGTGCCCCTAAGTAACGAACCGACCAATATGAATTTGTCATATCATCATAGGAGACACCGCCGTTGGAAGAATTAATCATCGTATTATTTCCTACATAAATTCCAACATGAGAAGCATCTGAAGCATAGGTATGAAAGAACACAAGATCTCCAGGCCTAAGGTCTGAGCGAGAAACAGGCACCCCATTCGTAAACTGTTGTTCTGAAGTTCGACTTAAAGATATGCCAAAATGGCGATAAACATATTGAATATATCCGGAGCAATCAAACCCCGGTGAAGGGGTTGTCCCGCCCCATACATAGGGAATGCCTAGAAATTGAGATGCATAACTTAGGACTTCCTTTGCACCGCCGGATACTGCTACGGTCCCAGACACGCCACCAGTATCTCCCTGACCAATTGCCCCTTTGTCCCTCGCAGCGTTAGCAGCCTCTATCTCCTGTTGCTGAATCAATTGTTGAATTCTATTGACTTTCGCTTTGGCATTTAAAGATTGAGTGAGTGTTGCTTTTTCTTGCGTACTCAACTGCGACAGGACTTCTTGCTGCTTGTCTAACACTTGCTGGACAGACTGTTGAGACTGAGTCTTTTCATCAAGTGTCGATTGTATTGAAGCTTTCTTTTGATTAATTAATTCCTTTTGATCGTTTAATGATTTATCTAAACCGGCTATATCATTTTGGATCTTACTGTAAGTACCTACGATCATTTTCACCTGATCGGCTCGCTCAAGAAAATCAGATAAACTGGTCGCATCAAGCAAAATTGCAAGATAGGTTGTCACACCATCTTCATAGTTGCTTTTTATGAATTGTCCCAAGGCTTTTACATGCTCTTGGCGCTGATCTTCAAGTTTCTTTTGTCGATTTTCTAAATCTTGAAGATGACTCTGTTCCTGCGTTAATGATGTTTGGTCTCGGGCGATGCCGTCGTTTAAAACTTTAATTGATTGTTTTAAAGCTAAGACTTGTGCTGTAGCTTTTGCTACTTTATCCTTCTGATCATTCAAGGTTCCATTTAAGGTTTGAACTTGCTGCTGGGATTGAAGCAACTGCTGATGCAAATCATCGGCTTGAGCTGGAATTCCCGTTGAAACAAGGAGCAAGGCTCCAATAGTACCAGCAACTACCGATTTATAAAAAAACAACTTCCTATTCATCCATCAAACTCCTCAACGATCCTTAATAATTAAGAATTCGCCATAAATCTCTAAATTCCTTGTCAAAGAATTCAAAATTTGCCTTTAAGGAGTTGGTGTCTAGGATGTTTGATAGAGCTAATGAAAATACTCTTCTTGACTAACCTCTTTAAACAAAGGTCCAGGCTCTATAGAATTGGGCTGTTTCATATAATTATAAACATCCTTTCAAATTCCCTACTGTAAGAGGTTGGGCATCACGCATAAGTTCATACCCTAATTGGCCATTGGGTTCAAGAGTTGCAATCTTAACATCTTGATAGTTTTAATCCAACTTGTCGTAGTCTCATTAACTTCAGTGTTCGTATATACGAAAAGCGGACGAGCTTTTCGCCACATTGCGACTTGTGACGCATTCTCCTGCAATGTGGGTCCGAACGGGTGGAACCCCGGTAGTTTTGCTTTATATTTCTTGTTATAGACACAGAAAGACTGCCATTAAGGCAGTCTTTCGTTTGTTTACCTGGCGATGACCTAATTTCCCAGGGGCTATGCCCCAAGTATGCTCGGCCCTGGAGGTCTTAACTTCCGTGTTCGGTAAGGGAACGGGTGGAACCCCTCCGGCATGATCACCAGATCTCTGAGATTTTCAGTTTTCTTTTACAGAACCCTGCTCTCTCAAAACCACATAGAGTCTTCTTTCTAGTTTCGTCTTCTTCGGAAACACTGAGCCACGTTCCTGCCGTAGTTCAATTAGGTCAAGCCCTCGACCGATTAGTACCGGTCAGCTCCACACCTCACGGTGCTTCCACATCCGGCCTATCAACCTGATCTTCCTTCAGGGGTCTTACCAGCTCTCACTGTGGGAAATCTCATCTTGAGGCCGGTTTCGCGCTTAGATGCTTTCAGCGCTTATCCGATCCGAATATAGCTACCCAGCTGTGCCTCTGGCGAGACAACTGGTACACCAGTGATTCGTCCATCCCGGTCCTCTCGTACTAGGGACAGATCCTCTCAAATTTCCTGCGCCTGCGACGGATAGGGACCGAACTGTCTCACGACGTTCTGAACCCAGCTCACGTACCGCTTTAATGGGCGAACAGCCCAACCCTTGGGACCTACTACAGCCCCAGGATGCGATGAGCCGACATCGAGGTGCCAAACCTCCCCGTCGATATGGACTCTTGGGGGAGATAAGCCTGTTATCCCCAGGGTAGCTTTTATCCGTTGAGCGATGGCCCTTCCACTCGGTACCACCGGATCACTAAGCCCGACTTTCGTCCCTGCTCGACTTGTAGGTCTCGCAGTCAAGCTCCCTTTTGCCTTTACACTCTGCGCGCGATTTCCAACCGCGCTGAGGGAACCTTTGGGCGCCTCCGTTACTCTTTAGGAGGCGACCGCCCCAGTCAAACTGCCCGCCTGATACTGTCCTAATCCCCGATTCAGGGGACCTAGTTAGAACTTCAGTACAAAAAGAGTGGTATCCCACCGGCGACTCCACCAAGGCTGGCGCCCTAGCTTCTCTGTCTCCCACCTATCCTGTACATTTTATACCAAAATCCAATGTCAAGCTGCAGTAAAGCTCCATGGGGTCTTTCTGTCCTGTCGCAGGTAACCCGCATCTTCACGGGTATTACAATTTCGCCGAGTCCCTCGTTGAGACAGTGTCCAGATCGTTACACCTTTCGTGCGGGTCAGAACTTACCTGACAAGGAATTTCGCTACCTTAGGACCGTTATAGTTACGGCCGCCGTTTACTGGGGCTTCAATTCAAAGCTTCGCCTTGCGGCTAACCTCTCCTCTTAACCTTCCAGCACCGGGCAGGTGTCAGCCCCTATACTTCTCCTTGCGGATTCGCAGGGACCTGTGTTTTTGTTAAACAGTCGCCTGGACCTTTTCTCTGCGGCTCACCTTGCAGTGAGCGCCCCTTCTCCCGAAGTTACGGGGCCATTTTGCCGAGTTCCTTAACGAGGGTTTTCTCGCGCGCCTTAGGTTTCTCACCCCATCTACCTGTGTCGGTTTGCGGTACGGGCACCCAGTCACTCACTAGAGGATTTTCTTGACAGCTTGGAGTCGGTTACTTCGCTACTATGTTTCGCTCCCCATCACGTCTCAGAGTTATCGCAGGGCGGATTTGCCTACCCTACCTCCTACTCGCTTGGGCGTGCTCGACCAACGGCACGCTTAACCTATCCTTCTGTGTCTCCCCATTGTTAATAACGCTTCTCGGTGGTACTGGAATCTCAACCAGTTGTCCATCACCTACGCCTTTCGGCCTCGGCTTAGGTCCCGACTTACCCTGGGCGGACGAGCCTTCCCCAGGAAACCTTAGATTTTCGGCGGACAAGATTCTCACTTGTCTTTTCGCATACTCATACCGGCATTCTCACTTCTAAACACTCCACCATTCCTTACAGAATGACTTCCCTGCATTTAGAACGCTCCCCTACCCCTGCACGTAAACGTGCAAGCCATAGCTTCGGTGATACACTTGAGCCCCGTTACATTTTCGGCGCAGAACCACTCGACCAGTGAGCTATTACGCACTCTTTAAATGGTGGCTGCTTCTGAGCCAACATCCTGGTTGTCTGTGCAGTTCCACATCCTTTCCCACTTAGTGTATACTTTGGGACCTTAGCTGATGGTCTGGGCTGTTTCCCTTTTGACTATGAATCTTATCACCCACAGTCTGACTCCCAATCTTAAGACCATGGCATTCGGAGTTTGATAAGGTTCGGTAACCTGGTAAGGCCCCTAGCCTATTCAGTGCTCTACCGCCATGGTTCATCAATTGAGGCTAGCCCTAAAGCTATTTCGGGGAGAACCAGCTATCTCCGTGTTCGATTGGCATTTCACCCCTACCCACAGCTCATCCCCTGCCTTTTCAACGACAGTGAGTTCGGGCCTCCAGTGGGTTTTACCCCACCTTCACCCTGGCCATGGGTAGATCACACGGTTTCGGGTCTACAGCATGCAACTCGTCGCCCTTTTCAGACTCGCTTTCGCTTCGGCTCCGGCTCTTCGCCTTAACCTCGCTGCATACCGTAACTCGCCGGTTCATTCTACAAAAGGCACGCCACTACACCGAAGTGCTGTGACTGCTTGTAAGCGTACGGTTTCAGGTTCTTTTTCACTCCTCTTCCGAGGTGCTTTTCACCTTTCCCTCACGGTACTGGTTCACTATCGGTCGCTAAGTAGTATTTAGCCTTGGGAGGTGGTCCTCCCTGCTTCCCACGGGGTTTCACGTGTCCCGCGGTACTCAGGATTCCCTCACAGAATGTCTCCCTTTCACTTACAGGGGTGTTACCTTCTCTGCCGAGACTTTCCAGTCTTCTTCAGCTAGAGATCCATTCCTAAAAGAGGGTCCTACAACCCCAATCCCCGAAGGGATTGGTTTGGGCTCTTCCCGTTTCGCTCGCCGCTACTCAGGGAATCGATGATTCTTTCTCTTCCTCCGGGTACTTAGATGTTTCAGTTCCCCGGGTTGTCCTCGGCAACCTATGTATTCAGCTGCAGATCACCGGATATGACTCCGGTGGGGTTGCCCCATTCGGGTATCCACGGATCAAAGCCTGCTTACGACTCCCCGTGGCATTTCGCTGTTAACCGCGCCCTTCTTCGACTCTTAGCGCCTAGGCATCCACCGTACGCCCTTAGTAGCTTGACCTAAAATCTATACTACGTTAGGGTTTCTCAAAACTTCGTTGACACGTCGTTTTGAGGTGATGTTTCCTTTGACTTACTAGAAATTATTTCTCTATGCAGTTTTCAAAGAACAGCATGTTCAATGTTACCAATAATTTTGTGAACGAGATTCCATTTTGATTAATTCGCAAGTATTTATGCGGTTCATCTTCCTGGTCTCTCAAAACTAAACAACAGTTTTGCCAATGAGTTTGCCGATCCCTCGGCTTGAGTCTTGCGACTCTTTTTTGATCTCTTATTAAAAACTTAAGTTTAACCTTCGTTTTCTTCATAAGAGCATCGACCCATAGGATGTTCGTTTAAAGCCTAAGCTCTAAACCGTTCTCCTTAGAAAGGAGGTGATCCAGCCGCACCTTCCGATACGGCTACCTTGTTACGACTTCACCCCAATTATCGGCCCCACCTTCGACGGCTAGCTCCCTTGCGGGTTACCTCACCGGCTTCGGGTGTTGCAGACTTTCGTGGTGTGACGGGCGGTGTGTACAAGGCCCGGGAACGTATTCACCGCAGTATGCTGACCTGCGATTACTAGCGATTCCGACTTCATGCAGGCGAGTTGCAGCCTGCAATCCGAACTGAGACCGGCTTTCTCGGATTGGCTTCACCTCGCGGCTTCGCTTCCGTCTGTACCGGCCATTGTAGCACGTGTGTGGCCCAGGACATAAGGGGCATGATGATTTGACGTCATCCCCACCTTCCTCCGGTTTGTCACCGGCAGTCTATCTAGAGTGCTCACCTTGACGTGTTAGCAACTAAATACAGGGGTTGCGCTCGTTGCGGGACTTAACCCAACATCTCACGACACGAGCTGACGACAACCATGCACCACCTGTCTCTCTGCTCCCCGAAGGGCACCTCCCTATTTCTAGAGAGTTCAGAGGATGTCAAGCCCTGGTAAGGTTCTTCGCGTTGCGTCGAATTAAACCACATGCTCCACCGCTTGTGCGGGCCCCCGTCAATTCCTTTGAGTTTCAACCTTGCGGCCGTACTCCCCAGGCGGAGTGCTTATTGTGTTAACTCCGGCACAGGAGGGGTCGATACCCCCTACACCTAGCACTCATCGTTTACGGCGTGGACTACCAGGGTATCTAATCCTGTTTGCTCCCCACGCTTTCGCGCCTCAGCGTCAGTTACAGTCCAGAAAGTCGCCTTCGCCACTGGTGTTCCTCCACATATCTACGCATTTCACCGCTACACGTGGAATTCCACTTTCCTCTCCTGTCCTCAAGATACCCAGTTTCCGATGCACTCTCAGGGTTGAGCCCTGATCTTTCACACCGGACTTAAATACCCGCCTACGCGCCCTTTACGCCCAATAATTCCGGACAACGCTCGCCCCCTACGTATTACCGCGGCTGCTGGCACGTAGTTAGCCGGGGCTTCCTCCTTAGGTACCGTCATGTCTCCTCCATATTCCTGAAGAGACCGTTCTTCCCTAAAGACAGTACTTTACAATCCGAAGACCTTCATCATACACGCGGCGTTGCTCCGTCAGACTTTCGTCCATTGCGGAAGATTCCCCACTGCTGCCTCCCGTAGGAGTCTGGGCCGTGTCTCAGTCCCAGTGTGGCCGTTCACCCTCTCAGGCCGGCTACTGATCGTCGCCTTGGTAGGCCTTTACCCCACCAACCAGCTAATCAGACGCGGGTCCATCCATAAGCGATAGCATTTTCAGAGGCCATCTTTCCTTAAAAAGCGATGCCGCTTCTTAAGCGTATCCGGTATTAGCCCTCGTTTCCAAGAGTTGTCCCGGTTTTATGGGCAGGTTACCCACGCGTTACTCACCCGTCCGCCACTAAAAACTTCGTAAAGTAAACTTAACGAAATTCTCCGTTCGACTTGCATGTGTTAGGCACGCCGCCAGCGTTCGTCCTGAGCCAGGATCAAACTCTCCAAAAAAGTTATTCAACTTCTTCGTAAGAAGATGATTTCTTGCTCATGATTTCATGATTCTTTTGAAACTCTTGCGAGTTTCTCTCATTGGCTGTCCTTGTTGTTTAGTTTTCAAAGACCATGGATAGTCTGAGTGTCGCGGAGGACATGGATGTCCGAGAGCGACCAAAGATCAGGATTTAAATATTAACGCCCTCATTCATAATTGTCAATTACTTTTTACACATTATAGCAATTAAGCAAGTTATGATTTGGAAATTTTGCCGCATTTGCGACGCTCAGTTATAGTACCACTTTTATCGATATACTGTCAACTATTATTTATCGATATTTAAAATATTATGCAATCCAATTTATTCCATATTGATTTGCGCAAACTATATATGCATTGCAGCTTTAATTAGTTGTAGTTTTAGCACAATTTACATTCCTAACGAGATATGATGATGACCCAGCGGGTCCGAATGATATCGTAAAATAGACAGCCGGTAACACGCATGGTTTTACTCCAAAGGATATGTAAGCGTGCACCAAGTAGCTGACCTGCGAAATAGGACCCAATTAGAATCGGAAATGTAAAAAGCGCCCATCCAAGGCCGAAATAAAGGCGGAGAAAAATAATGATTGGGACAGGAAGATGAACCGATAAAAACCACGGTAATGAAAACTTCTTCACATTTTCTCGCCAATAGCCAAAAGGGATATTTAATAATATGACGATTATCGAAACAATAAACCAGATCATCATGGCATAATCCTTTCAATAATTAATTGTAAAGTATCAATAATCTTTTTTATAAACTATGTTTACGAGATAGATTCCTACAATATACATAAATGAGGAATAAACAGGATAACAGGAGGAGTGTGCTGTTGAATGTTTCACCGTCCTATAATTCTATTAATACGCAAACCTATTCTTATGAGTTTGATAATATTGCTGACCGTAGTTATCATTGCAACTGGCACATTAAAGACAACCTTCTCCCAAAGTCTGAAAAATAAGATCATTGTCATTGATCCAGGTCATGGAGGCGCTGATCCTGGGGCGAAAAATTCAGGGATTAAAGAAAAGGACGTAAATTTGGATATATCACTTCGCTTACGCAATTCCTTGGAAGCAAAAGGCTGTACAGTTATTCTCACTCGTGAAATCGATAAGGATTTCTATGATCCCGGACAATATGTAGGCCGTTCAGCGAAGCGAACTGATTTAAATCGAAGAGTCAGTCTAGCATCTTCAAATAACGCAGACGTATTTATCAGTATCCATGCTAATAGTTTTCCCAGCCGAAAGACTTACGGAATGGAAACTTATTATCATCAAGAATCATTAACAGGAAAAATTTTAGCGGAACAAATTCAAGAACATCTGATTAAATTACAGCCCGATAATACCAGAAAAGCCAAGTCCGGCGATTATTACCTTTTGAATCAAACAAAAATGCCCGCAGTGATCGTAGAAGTGGGGTTTATGTCTAACCCGCGCGAACGAAAACTTCTATTAACAGATGGCTATCGGAACTCTATTGCAGCTGCAATTGCCGACGGCATAGCAGGCTACTTCGAAACTCCAAAAGATATACGAGAAGGAATAAAAAATGTGTCAAGCCAAGAAGGTCCAACACCCATTGGCAAAGACTCCTATAATTTATACTTTTCAAATATTAGTCTGGACGGTTTAGGCGCTGAAAAGCGAGTCTTCAATCCGACTACTTGGAATAAGCTCAACCTAACTCAAAAGTCAGATGTTATCCTAAAAAATCTTATCGAGGGACCAACTTCCCCTATCTATGTTGGCACTCTTTCACCAAAGACAAAAATTATTTCCCTGGTGTTGCATAATGATATAATCACCGTTAATTTCAGCAAGGATATCCGCGAGGACTACTTTGGCAGTGCTCTTGAAGAAGACATTGCCGTGAAATCTATTGTTTGGTCACTAACTCAATTGCCAGGAGTAAATGGAGTAAACATTTTAATTGACGGAGAATTCGGTGATTCAATCGGAGGTCATGTAGTTTTCGATCACGTCTTAAATCCTCGCTCTTAATTATGTTCGGAAGTTCAAGGTATTAGTATTTTGATAACAACACTTTAGCAGTCACAGTTTGGGCAAAGAATAATTGCGGCAAATACGTTGAGCAAAACACTGTTATACAACATTATTCATTTGAAAAATAAATATAAAACAGATATTGATTTAACGAAATACTGTAGTATAATAATAATATAAATTTTATTCTGTATGATAGGAGGTTGAATCATGAAACTGATTTCTATAAATGATACTGCTCCAAATAATAAACCTCTTTTGTATCCTCCAACCTGTTCCCAATGTCCTGATCGCGGGAATTGTAGTCAATGCATCGCATTTTGATGTTTTGGCTTTAATTTCTACTCCACTTTATTCCCCTCCTTTTATTGCTATGCCGAGTTTATGCTCGGCTCTTTCTTTTTAAAAATTTATAATCATAAGCTATAACTTTCCACCAAATATCTCTACTTTTTTTATAGATATTTTCCTATGCTTAGTAGAGACCATTCAGTCGATTTTATGCTTATGTTTATGACTATGCTTAAGGCTATGCTTATACTTATTTTTATTTAGTATTTACGATAAATAATGAAGTACAAAGAGAGAAGCTTGGGATTCCACTTTATTCCCAAGCTTCTCTCTTTGTACTTCGGAAAATCAAATTAGCTTACAGTAAGTTCTTTAGGCTGATTTAAAAACTCTATCTCATAACGATCACTAAGCCATTTTGCTTTCCATTCATCTAAGAGTAATACAGCATAGTTTTCGTCTTTATCTAACACTACGGTACTCATACTGGATTCGGTTAATAGTTTAATATTTCTTTCAACCTTATCGACCCAACGTACAATTTCATAAGGAAGATGTTGAATTTCAACTTTAACACCATACTCTTCCCGTAAACGGTATTCTAAAACTTCAAATTGCAATTGTCCTACCACACCGATAATTGGAGCTTCAACTCCCACGTGCAAGTCACGAAAAACGTGAATTGCTCCCTCTTCCTGCAGCTCTTGGATACCTTTAATAAATTGCTTTCGTTTTAAAGCATTGGCAATACTAATTCGGGCAAAATTTTCAGGACTGAAAAAAGGCATTGTTTCAAATTGAAGGCCGTCTTTTTCTGTTAAAACATCCCCTATTCGCAAAAGACCACTGTCGTGAACTCCAATAATATCCCCAGCATAAGCTTCGTCGAGAATTGTTCGTTCCTGAGCGAACAACTGCTGTGGTTGGGCAAGTCTAAGACGGCGATGTGACCGAGTGTGTATAACATTCATCCCTCGTTCATACCGTCCTGAACATATCCGAACGAAAGCAATCCGGTCTCGGTGCTGAGCATTCATATTGGCTTGAATTTTAAAAATAAAACCCGAAAAACTATTGGTTTCTGGAGCTAATATTCCCATATTTGTACTTCTCGGCTGTGGTGCCGGCGCCAGTTTCAAGAAACTCTGCAGGAAGTTCGGAACTCCAAAATTATTGAGAGCACTTCCAAAAAACACCGGGGTTACCTCACCGCGGTCAACACGTTCTTGTGAAAAAGCGTTCCCCGCTAGATCTAAAAGATCAATCTCATCGTGCAATTGTTTAAGAAGTTCTTGTCCAATCCCTTCTTGAACATTTGGATCGCTAAGATTCCCTGAAACAGGCGGTGTTGAACTTTTTTTGCCGATACCTGAGATGAACCGCTCAACCATCCCGGATTGCCGATCATAGATCCCCTTAAAATCCTGGCCCATTCCGATTGGCCAATTCATAGCATAGGCTTCAATGCCTAAAATCTTTTCCACTTCATCCATTAAATCGAGAGGATCTTTAGCCTCTCGATCAAATTTATTGACAAATGTAAAGATCGGTATTCCTCTTTGCCGGCAGACATAAAACAACTTCTTAGTTTGGGCCTCAATTCCTTTGGCTGCATCGATTAACATGACCGCACTATCAGCTGCAGTTAATGTACGGTAGGTGTCTTCGCTAAAGTCTTGGTGACCTGGAGTATCTAAAATATTAATAACGTAACCCTGATATTTGAATTGGAGAGCACTTGAAGTGATGGAAATTCCTCTTTGGCGCTCGAGTTCCATCCAATCTGAAGTGGCATAACGTTCCGCTTTGCGAGCTTTGACGGAACCTGCCTCATGAATTGCGCCACCGAAGAGAAGCAGTTTTTCAGTTAACGTAGTTTTACCGGCATCCGGATGGGATATAATGGCAAATGTTTTTCGGGTACTTATTGCCGATATCAAGTTTACTTGGCTCAATGTCTTTAACTCCTTAATCTGTTATCCTTTAAATAAAAATGTTTCATTAAAAATGCTTTACCTTGGAAGGCAAAGAACTAATAATATTTTAAAAAAATCATTCACGAGGTTCTCTGCAATAATTATATGAAAATCATCTCAAAATGGTATTATATCATGATATATCATTAATTCTCAATTGAAACTTTATTCGGATAGATATTCATTCTGTAAACTATAGCAAATTTTTAATCTAACCGTAAGACTTCCACTTCTATAAGTGGGAGTGATCTCTATTCACTTTAATTACTTTGGCGTAGGTGGTTGCCTAGTTGCACGATTGCTAGAAGACAGAGAAACTGTTTTCGCACGTATTATCACTTCTAGCAGTATACAACCGAAAGTTATACGTTCTTCTAGTACAAAAAAAATGTTCTCAATCACTTTGACAGTGAAAGAAAACACTTTTTTATTCTGTACCTGCCTGGAAATTTTGAAGAATACATTTTAGGTGACTCTTATTATTATGCCATATGCTTCCTATTGAGTCTTTACAGATGTTCTATGGTCAGCTACCCAGTGTTCACCTGCATAATTCAGTGGTAAGGTTCTGACGTCTTCCCAAACTAAATCTTCAGCAGTCAGCAATCTTAAATCAAATTCTTTAAAAAACTGTCCGCAGCTTTCACAAGTTACTAATTCAACGCCTGGATATTCTTTAGCCCGCAAATAGTTTTGCGAACTAGCTTCATCCCGGCCGCACAAAATACATCCAGTCCTCATGACTGGCCATTCCTGGCCACAGAAAATGCAGTGTAAAAAGCGTTTTCCATGGGGCGGTATAAGCACTGAAAGTACAGCTTTCTCACCACAGATAGGACAACACCTATTTTGATTTTCCTCACTCTCATGCTCATGCTCACTGATTGAGTTACGGAACTGTATGTTATCCTCAAACCTGGAATTTAACATTATCCGGACTAACTGAGCTAATCCACTCAGCGCTAATTGGAGGGTGCTTTGCAGCCAAGCTTTTTGTATCCCTCGTCCCGCTTTAAGATTTTGCCAAGCATCTTTTAAATCTGAATCAGAGACTTCCTCTTCCATGACTCGATTTAATCTCACCCAAAGTTCAAATATCGCATCTGCTGGCAGATTTGCCAAGGGATAGTAAGGCGGAGCCTCAGTTATTTTTAGGTTTTGCAACCAAAATGATCCTCGTTCCTCCTGCCATTCTTTAATCTCTTCCTTAAGTAACCTATAGGTCTGATAAGCTTCCTCCAAATTATTCTCTTCAACAGTTGCATTCGTTTCATTCAGCGTATTCATTAATTGTCCTCTCCCCGCCAACATTTCATGATATGGTTATCAAAATCTTTGCTCCTTTTGAACTCTGTCATACCATACAGCGTGGTGAGCTCTGGCGAACTTAGCTGATACATACCCATTCAGCATTCCCGGTAAAGCGGCCCGCGAATCCGGATGTAATACTCCCAAATATATATGTCCAAGTGAAGCTGCGACCATCATAAACATTGATAAATCATGAACCGGATAGGCCCAGCGAACAACTCCTGCCGGAAACCAAGGTGCCATCCACATCACGGCTCCGCTTACAGTAATAAAGAAAGAACCAAAGATTGTAATCAAGGAGTTAATTTTTTCTCCCCCATTATATTTGTCTTGAGGAGGATAATCACCATGTCCGCCAAAGAACTCTTTAGGAAAGGCTTTGACATGCTGCCAGTCCGACTTCGTGAATTTAAAGACGGATTTTAACCATTCCCAATGGTGACTGGGATTTCCGACCACAAACATCAGCCCCACGATGACGACAAAAACGATAGCAGCCCCCCGGTGTATCAAGCGGGCAATTTGTATCCCCCCGAATACACTCATGACGGGTTGAAAGGCTGGACTGAGAATTCCCAGGCCCGTAAATAGCAAAAGAAAAAAGGCAATGGCATGAACCCAGTGACTTATACGTTCACCCTTGGTAAACCGCAGTATTTTACGTGAGTTTTGAGGTTGATTTCCTTCTCTCTTTGTTTGAGCGCTATTGCCCATTAGACTTCCCCCCATTTTTTTAACTTCAATTGATTCGGAGCAATTTTCTGCTCTTAGTCATCTTTAGAACGATAGGCACCTTTTACTAAATTGGCAAAAACGCCTATGACCACGGCAGCTGCGGCTCCACCCACTGCAATCCCGCCTACAGGCCGGACGACATCTTTCCACAGTGTAAGAGAAAGGGGAATCGTCGGATTGGCTGGCAGGCCATATACTTCGGGGCGATCCAAGAGCAGATAGAGAAAGGTCGTACCGCCCATTTCCTTTTCTCCATAAAGCTGTGCCTTAGGATGGGTTTTCTGAACCACAGCGAGGCGTTTTTTCGCTTGGCCCAACAGGTTCGAGTACTCTCCAAACTCTATAGCACCGGTTTGACAAGTCTGTGAACAAGCAGGTTTTAGATTGTTCTCGACTCGGTCAATGCACCCAGAGCATTTAAATGACTTCTGAAGAACTTGATCAACCTTTGGAACACCAAAAGGACAGTTTTCTGAACAATAGCCGCAGCCAATGCATTTTGCGTGATCAATGACAACAAACCCAGATTCTGTCTGGCTTATAGCTTTAGACGAACAAGCTTTTAAGCAAGCCGGATCTGCACAATGGAAACATTGTGCTTTGCGCATCAAGAAATTCATGGTTTGCTGTTCATACTTTTCCGTAAAAGTTACATATGTCCAAGTCTTCGGAGTAAAGTCTTTTTGAGATTGATAGCTAGTAACCAGATGAGTCTTCTCGGCAGGAAGCTCATTCCATTCCTTGCAAGCGACAGTGCAGGCTTTGCATCCCGTACATTTCGATGTATCCACAAACACCATTTTTCTGGTCATCGCTAAGCCCTCCTTACATTAACTAAGCAAACTTTATACTCTGGAGTTCCCGCGCCGGGATCTAAGGCTGCGATTGTCAGCTCATTGGTGCTTGGACCTGGGCTTAAACTTGCGAATCCCCAACTCCAGGGCATACCAATTGTTTCAGTTTCTTTGCCGTTTACTTTATAGGTCTGCAGGCGATCCGTTACAAGGGCTCGGACTGTAACCTTACCCCGAGCAGATGACACTTCCACCATGTCTCCTTCTTTGACGCCTATCTTTTGGGCAAGATTTTTACTAAGCTCGGCAAACGGTTCTGGCATAATTTCGTTGAGCCAAGGTATATTCCGCGTGATTCCTCCGGCGCAGAAATGCTCCACAACCCCATAGGTCGTCAAAACGTGTGGGAAATCATTGGCCTTACCCATTTTTTGAATTTCAGGTGAAGATGAAAGGATTAAAGCCACAGGACTTTTAGATACTTTTGAATGTAAGAGGTTTTCAGTCGGACTTTCCGTGGGCTCATAAAATTCCGGCAAAGGTCCATCAACGCATAACCCGGCAGGGCGCACTCCAATCGGCGGTAAACCATCAGCAGAGGGAGTTACGGGTAAACCGCTCATATAATTAGCTGCAAACAAGCGTCCTAACCCTTCCGGATTCATTCGAAAACTTTGCTTGCCTTCAGGCGTATCAGGTCCTTTCGTCTTGTCTACAACATCCGGGCCATCATTTCCTGACCAAATATTATTGGCTGCATCCCACCAAATCAATTTGCGTTTGTCATCAACAGGCTGTCCCTTTTCGTTACAGGAGGCTCGATTATAAAGTATTCGAATATTTCCTGGCCAGGTAAAACTCCAATCTTTATAGAGCCCTAAACCTGTTGAATCAGCATTTTTTCGTCGAGCCGCTAAATTTCCGTTACCGGTTACACCCGCATAAATCCAACAGCCCGTAGAAACAGCTCCTGTCGGTGCTTTCAGATAATCCGCCAAAGATTGCGTCAACTTTCCATTGGTCTCATCATAGCCATTCAGCTCCTGAAGTACTTTTAAAGCACTCGCTTCTTCGCCATAATCCCAGCGAGCGTTCAATATTGGAGCATCTTTTACATCTGTGCTTCCGGCATAGAGTTTACGAATCCTTTTAAAAATCGAATCGAGAATTTCAAGGTCCGGCTTTGCCTCTCCCAGAGGTTTAAGGGCGGCATTTTTCCATTGAATCCAACGAGAAGAATTTGTTAAGGTACCATCTTTTTCATAAACAAAGGCGGCCGGAAACATAATCACTTCTGTTTTAATATCTGCAGGTTTGACCCCAGGCTCTCGCCAAAACTGAGCCGTCTCAATTTCAAAGAGGTCGGAAACTACCAGCATATCAAGCTTTGTCAATGCCGAACGCACTAATTGCCGATTAGGTATAGAAACTAATGAATTGGAACCAAAGTTAAAGGCCAATTTAAACTGACCTTTTTGCATCATCTCAAAAAGTTTTACCATTGAAGCATTAACGGCAGGATTAATTTTCGGCAAATAGCTTAATGCGAAATCATTATCTTTTGTGGCATGCTCACCAAACCAAGCCTTTAGAAGAGCTATTAAGGGTTTTTCCTGAACTGACCCATTGCGAACTTTATAATCACGAATACTCTGATCCGTATTAATAGGATAAGGTAAATATCCAGGTAAATTATTAAATAAGTTTGCCATATCTGTCGATCCTTGAACATTAGGCTCTCCACGCAGAGCATTAATTCCCCCGCCGGCTTTGCCGATATTACCTAACAGTAATTGAATGACTGCGTAGGCACGTATTCCTTGAGTACCTGTTGTGTGTTGGGTCATACCTAAAGCATAAAGGATTGTCCCGGGTTTTCCTTTACAAAACATGTCTGCAATCTCTTTGATTTTTGCCGCCGGAATTCCGGTAATTTTTTCAGCAACGTCAAAGGTATATCGTGAATAATGAGTTTTCAGCTTAGAAAAGACACTTTCTGGGTCCTCAAGGGAATCTGCTTTAAGAGGCTTATTATCCGAACCAAGTTGATACCCCCAACTTGTTACGGCATATTTTCGATTCTTCTCGTCATAACCTGAGAAAACACCGTCTTCAAATTTATAATCCTTCGATACTTTAAGTAAGGCATTTGTATAATTCAAAACATAATTCCGATCAAATAATTGATTTTCAATAATATAATTAATCATCGCACCGAGATAAGCAATATCTGTGCCGGGTCTGATTTGAGCAAATAGGTCAGCTTTTGAAGCGGTCCGTGTGAAACGCGGATCAACGACGATCATCTTAGCTCCCTTTTCCTTCGCCCGGTTAATCCACTTCATGGCTATCGGATGATTTTCCGCGCAGTTACTGCCCGCAATCAAAAAGACCTCCGCATTCTGTAAATCAGACCATGAATTTGTCATAGCACCTCTACCAAATGAAGGCGACAAACTTGCCACCGTAGGAGCATGTCATATTCTGGCCTGATGTTCATTATACGGAGTACCTATAATTCGGCTGAACTTGGAAATCAGATACGACTCTTCGTTGTCCACTTCAGCAGAGCCTAAGAAAGCGATCCCTTCTGCTCGGTTAACAGGTAATAAATCATGTTGCCCAGTTTTAGCGTTGATTACCTCATCAGTAGCTTTCCAAGTAGCATCTCTGACCTCCTTCGTCTTCTGAGCCACTCGGTTTAAGGCATCCTCCCAAGAAATATCTTCCCAATGATCAGAACCCGGGGCACGACGTCTCGGTTTTGTAACACGATCAGGGGAATAGGCGACACTGAGTAAGCTGGCAGCTTTAGGACAAAGAGTCCCCTCATTGGTCGGGTGATCCGGATCTCCCTCAAGATGTACCAGTTTTCCCTCTTTAACATACAAGAGCAGTCCACATCCGCCCGAACAAAAATGGCATATGCTCGGGATCTTTTTGCTTCCCTCAAGTTTCAGAGTAACCCCTTGAGCTTCTGCTACCGTCGGATCAAAACCTAAACCTGAAGCTAAAGCGGCAATGGATAGCCCTGAAAGTTTAAGAAAACTACGGCGAGAAACATCCATACCTTTTCCTCCTCTGTTTATCTCTTTTTCTTTTCTATTAAACACACCTATCTCTTTCCATCTAAGTCCAGGAATAGGTAATGCCTAATACTTTTCAGCTTATAGCTCACGAGACATTTATATTATTGAATTTTCCAAATATTCTACCCTATAGATTAACCCTATTTCTCGTCTCTGTCTGCATTATGTACATTAAGTAAATAAAAAAAGATTATGTAAACCGGCTGCTTAGGTACACTTTTCTGGGGTGAGATACAAACAAACGTTATTTTTTCGTATTTAAAAGGGACGTTGAAAAAGCGAATTTTCAACGTCCCTTTAGGGAGGAATAAGAGGATTGGGGGCTTAGATGGTTCAGTCCTGAATAAGATGAAAAAGTTTAACAGGTCTTCCTACGGTTCCATATTTTAATTCAGTACCTAATACACTGCATTGCTCTAGATAATCCAAATAACGCCGAACAGTTACCCTCGTAAGCTTTACACCTTCTGCCACCGTTTCAGCTGACACAGACTCATCGGTATCTCGCAAAAACGTGAGAATTTGTCTCAACGTAACCACATTTAAACCTTTTGGTAATCCCTTTCTCCCTAAATATTTATGTTCAAAAACTTCATCAAGGCTTGCATCCAAGGAAGGATTAATTTCAACACGGTTCTTGTAAACCTTTTGTTCTTCATTATACTTATTTTCAGGGTTCGGTTCCTTGAACTCATTCTCCAATCCTTCTTCAAGGGAACCGATGACTTCATAATCCTCCAACAGATCTTCTTTACTCTCCCGAACAATAGTCACTTTGCTCATTTCATCAGCAATGGTACTAAGTCGTTCAACCATCTGGTTAAATGCAACAGCTAAATCCCCAATTTCTCTCGGTCCAGTTACATTGACTTTTTCTGTAGCATGTCCTGTCGCTACATCTCTTGTTCCTAACGTTATTTCCCGCAAGGGATGGATTATAACTCTTTGGATAAAGAACCAAGTTAAGACTATTACAATTAGGGTTAAGCCTAGACCTAAAATACTCAGCCGTATTAAAGAATTAACGATAAAGGCTTGAGTGTAATTCTTTGATATCCCAACATAGAAAATACCAATAATTTCTCCGTTACTGTCACGTATGGGCTCATAGGCAGTTTGAAACAACTGACCCACGACATTTGCTTCTCCAAGATATGTTTGTCCATTTTTCAAGACCGTTTGAGCCACAACATCGGAGACTTTTGTGCCGATGGCTCGTTTTCCATTAGCATCACGCACAGTGGTGGCTGTACGAGTGTCTCCCAAAAACAGAGTCACTGTATCACCCGTTAACTCAGATAAATGATCCACGAGTTCTGTTTGATACGATACCTGAACATCTCCTTTATATAAAATTCCTGATTTTATCTGCCATGGTCCCGGCATTCTGACATTAATAATGTCCATACAGGTTTCTAAATCCGTCTCGGCTTTCACAATAGCTGCCTCAACAGCCCGTTCTTTCATATACCAACCAAAGACGAAAATAAAACTTGCAGCTAACAGAATTAACGAACCAAGCATGAGCAATAAAATTTGGTGTTTAAGAGAATGCAAGTTACCCCCTCCTTCGGAGAGATAATAATCCTTTATATTCTTCGAGATAATTCCACATATAACCTCCTTTTCCAAGGAAGTATTTTTAGTTCAGGATTTTTGACGGTGCAGGAATTGTTAACCTTCACGTGGAATTTGTAATTTATCTAAGGCATAATAAGGAGGGTGCTACCATGTCTTTATTTCAAGTTCTCTACGAAGTTCTAGATCAAAATGGTTGGGATTTTGACTCTGACACCAAAAATGAAATTATAAAGCTTGAGATTCGAGGAGTTAACGCTAATTTCCATGCTTTTCTCCTCGTTGATGAGGAGCAGGAATCTTTACTTTGTAATACACATATTAGTCAAAAAATTCCTTACGCTAAGCGACTTGAAGTATGTGATTTCATGAGCCGCGTCAATTACGAACTAGCGAACGGTAATTTTGAGATGGATATGGACAACGGAGAAATCCGCTTCAGAACCTTCCTTGATTTAGCGGATGCCGAACCCTCCAAGGATCAGATTCTTAATATTGTCTGGAATGGAGTACTTGGTTTTGACACTTATTATCCAGGCCTAATGAAACTTGTCTATGAAAATTATAGTGCAGAAGCAGCAGCAGCTTATTGCAACGAAGAAAACAGTTAAAAGGGAGTGGCATCATTCGCCACTCCCTCGTATTATGCTGAGATAGGAACTATGTAAATAAGCATCATGATAAAATGAACTAAACTCCCAGCTGCAATAAAAAGATGAAATATTTCATGGAATCCAAATCGTTTAGGAAAAAAATCAAAGATTTTAGTTGCATAAATGACCGCACCTATTGTATAGGCCACTCCGCCTACCGCCATAAGAATAATTGCTCCCTCGGGAAGGTGATGGATAAGCTGTATGAAAGGTACCAAGGCAATCCAGCCAAGGGAAACATAAAATGCTGTTGAGACATAACGCGGTGCATGAATAAACCAAATTTGTAAGATCATCCCTATTAATGCTAAAGTCCAAACAGATATGAGCATTGCCCATCGCCAAGCTCCCTCAAGTCCGAAAAAGAAAACCGGGGTATATGAACCTGCAATCAGAAAGTAGATAGATATATGATCAATCTTTCTCAGGATCAACTCTTTTTGCGGTGTTGTCCTAACCCAATGATAAACTGAACTTGCCCCGTAAAGCACAATTACGCTCAAACCATAGATTGTCATCGTAATCAGCTTAGAGATACTATCCTTGCTGTTTATTATTAAGAGTACCAGACCTGCAATGGCTGCAAAAAAAGGAACTAAATGTGTCCAAGTATTAACTGGTTCTTTCATTTTTAAGCTCATAAGGATGGCCTCCTGAACATTTTTCCTACATAGTTCTTCTAACTTAATTTTATACCTTGCCTGATTCAAAATCAATAAATCATAATAACCCCACGTTTTAACTTCCCCATTTTTTTTAACTTCCCCATTTTAATGAAGATAAACAATAAAATAGGGAAGCAATTTAAATTGTAGCAATAATTACCTGATTAATAAAAGCCAACAAAGACATAATAAGAATGTTCCGGTACACAAACACATTTAAAAGGAGGGTTCCTATCATGGCAGGAGAAAGAAACACAAACACACCAGCATCACAAGGTGCCGCACAATCTTTGGATCAGTTCAAGTATGAAGTTGCAAATGAAATGGGACTCCAACTAGGTGGTGACCGTACCAGCCGCGAAAACGGTTCCGTTGGCGGTCAAATGACGAAACGGATGATTCAATTCGCTGAAGAACATCTTAAAGGCGGAACAAGAATCTAACGTTAAAACTGTAAATTAGTTTGTAAAATAAGAAGGGTATCATTAATGATATCCTTCTTATTAATTTTGTATGCCGCGTCTATATTATAGTGCATTATAGTGACTGTATATAGACAATAGGAAATTCAAATTTGCACAATATACTTCATTATCAGAGTAATTGATCCTAAAAAATTTTATATTCCGGTTGGATGACAACTTAATCTAAATACAAAAAGGAGCCCTAAGCTCCTATTTAATAGTCCCGTCCGTTTCTTCCAAATGCTTCTTCTTAGAAGCCAATTGAGCCTTTACATCTTTAATTTGATGGGCTGAAAGTTCTTCGGCGTTTTCTTCCAGAAATTTTTCGTTTTTGTGGATATTCTTCAAGGTCAAATCAAGTCTTTTTAAATCTTCAAACTTATTTTTGTTTCCGTCATGTCTCGGCATGCTCCTCACCTCTGAACTAGTTTGTCCAAAAGGCAGAGATTAATCCTAAAAGGTTATGCCAAAATAAAGAGTTACAGGTTATACGTATTATAAAAGTCTTGCCCTTACAATGCCCCTTTTGCCAAATTTTTGGTTTAGAGCATCGATAACCTTTGCCAAAGTTTCCGATTTGCTGTCTTCTTCTGAGAACAACGCAAGTTGACAATCACAATTTGAAGACAAATTACTCATAGTAACCCCAAGCAAACGTATAGGCTTTATTAAGGACACACTTCGCAAAAGAGTTCTTGCTTCATAAAAAATTACCTCATCAAGATCTGTTACTTGATCTAAGGTTTGAGAACGAGACAATGTTTTAAAATCGTCAAACCGTATTTTTAAAGTTATTGTTTTTCCTTTCAAGCTCCTTTGGCGCAGACGCCGGCCTACATCTACAGCAAGCTCTAATAATGTAGTCTCCAGAACCTCCACATCTGTCACATCCGTTGAAAAGGTTGTTTCTCGTCCAATGGATTTAATAACCCTCTCACTTTCCACAGGCCGTTCATCAATACCCCGAGCTAACTGATAAAGTTGACTGCCCATTACTCCAAATTGCTGAATTAAATAGTCTGGTTTTAAATTGCGTAAATCTTTAATTTTTCTTACATTAAGTTTATGTAACTGTTCCGATGTTCTTTTGCCCACTCCCCAAACTCTTTCAATCGATAAGGGATCGAGAAATTCCTGAATCTTATCAGGCTGAACTAAAACAAAACCGTCCGGTTTCTGTAAATCCGAAGCTAACTTCGCGAGAAACTTGTTTGAAGCTATACCTACTGAAGCCGTTAAGTTTAGTTCTTCTTTAATACGTTCTTTAATCTTCAAAGCAATTGAATCCACAGCCCCGAATAAACTCGTAGAACCTGTGACGTCTAAAAAAGCCTCATCCAATGATAATGGCTCTACTAAGGGAGTATAGGTCAAAAATATTTCCCGGATTTTTAAGGATACCTCTTTATATTTTTTCATATTTACAGGCACAAATATGGCCTCAGGACAGCGGCGATAAGCTTCACTCATGGACATGGCGGAGTGTATACCAAATTTTCGAGCTTCATAGGATGCCGTGGAGACTACGCCGCGACTATTCGGTTTCCCCCCAACCACTACCGGTTTACCCAATAATGATGGATCGTCTCGCTGCTCTACTGAGGCATAAAAAGCGTCCATATCGACATGTATGATTTTGCGTAAGCCTTCCCATTGATTCAATATATCATTAGAGCAATTTCGAGGGATACCGCCAAATACACTTGTCACCAGCCTCACCTTTCGCACATTATATTTCAGTTCCGGGTTTGGGTAAAATGTTTTTCTTCCATTCTCTAAAACAAACGATACCAGCTAATATCATAATAGAGAAATCTCGAATTACATAATATAACGTAATTTTTTCCGGTCCGCTAAACCCGAAACATCCACACCCATAGGGCAGAACATGACTATAGTTCAGGACTGTTTGAACTAAGAAGAACAAAGAAAGCAAAAGCAAGAAAAGACTGGCATACTTACCTTGCCAATTTAACCCCAGAGATAAGCCGGACAATATTTCCAGCCAGGGAAATACTATCGTAATCAATAAGGCAATATATACTGGCATAAAGGGATAATAAGCTAAAATTGTCGCTTTAAAAAGATAAAGATTTAAAATTTTTGAAACTCCGGCGTATAGGTATATGCCGGCAAGCAATAATTTTAAGAGAATCACTGGGTTCCTCCTGTTTCCTGAAAAAAATTCAGATAATCCTTAACATTTCCGAAGCCCCCTGTGATACCTTTAACTAACTTGTGATTATTATAGACATAAATTGTCGGTGTTCCTTGTATCTGATATTGCTTACGCAAATAATCATACTTCTGAACATCAACTTTCACAATGTTTTGTACCGCCAGGTTCTTCACTGCCTCTTTTAGATAGGGTTCGGTTTTAATACACTGTTCACACGTAGGAGAGTAAAAATAAACATAAAAATTATCGCCCTTATCTATCATTTGTTGTAGTTGAGCAGGCGTAATATCTGTCATCTTGTCCTTCTGAAACATTTGTGACTGCCAAAAATAAATTCCCAAGGATAGCAATATTCCTACGATAAAAATGGAAATAAACAGCTTCTTCATCAATTAACCTATTCCTTTCCCTTCGCCGAGGACGTGAACTTGTTATTATCGATCAAGCCTCACATTGATAAGCGAACTTTTAATTTAATTCAATTCAAATTATTTATCCAGTTTTACGATACCCATTTCTTGTAAGTGGGGTTAGGTCCTTCGTAAACTTCTGGTGGGGTAGAGTCCCCATCTTAAGCCCTGATGTTCGGCTTTAGCTGAACGAATTCACTCCGTAAAACCCTTGTCCTTCATTTCTGCTGCGTTGTGAAATAAGGCCATTCCTGTCTTCATTTTCCTAAAATCAAGTTTTTCGTAAAAACCTTCTTTTCCCAGGGCTGCATACAAAATAATGTTACAGTTGGGAAGAGACCTTTTAATGGTATTTACGATCATCCTCCCTATTCCTTTTCCTTGGTATTCAGGCAGTATGGCCAAATCATACAAAGCCGCCTGATAAGCCCCATCGGAGATAGCGCGGCCAAAACCAACCAACTTTTCGTCATCAAAAACAAAAACCACCGTATGACTATTCTCAAAAGCTTTCTTATGAATTTCCGGCGCATAACTTGCCATGCCAACTAATTTCAAAGTCTGAGATACAAGATCCCATCTGATATTTGAACAGTCGCACTGAATTTTCAAACTCATTTTGTTTCTCCCCCTTGTTTCCGAATTTGCAGGGATATTAATAATCAAGAAAATTCCTTACCCTGATATTCAAGGCAAATCGGGAAATCCCTCCTTATAGCTAAGGACAATTTTTTCCTTTATAAAAGACTTGTCATCATAGGATAATCCTCATTTTCAATGACACCGCCGGTTATTGAATGAAGCCCGCTGTGCAGAAAAGCTGATCTAAAAATCGCAGCGGACCCAAATTTCTCTCTGATGACATCAACGGTACTGTCTACCTTACGCCGTTTAGCAAAATTCTTCCCAAATAAAGCGGTTTGATAAAAGTCATTTTGGCAAAGTTCGGATACACGCAGTCCCACATGTCTAAGGGGTTGGTTATCCCATAATTCATCGAAAAGTTTACAGGCTATTTCCCAGAGTTCATCAGTACAATCCGTAGCATTAAAAAGTTTTTGCTGGTGGGAACAACTATAAAATTCATGGGTTCGAAACGATATGGATACTAATCGTCCTAATAAATTAGCCTGGCGCAGCCGGGCACTTACAGATTCAGTGAGCGAAAGAAGGACAAGATGAGCATTCCTCCGATCCTCTACATCGAAGGGAATGGTTGTAGAATTGCCCATACCTTTCACTTCAATAGAACCACCCGGTCGAACAGGAGAATAATCAAGGCCATTGGCATAATTCCAGATTAAAACCCCATGGGATTTAAGAAACAGCTTAAGAAGCCTTAGGTCAAAGTTGGCCAATTCCCCAATCGTTCGAATTCCCCGAGATCGAAGCTTTTTAGAAGTCGCTCTTCCAACCATAAAAAGTTCCTCAACCGGCAGAGGCCACATTTTTTGGGGTACTTCTTCAGGAAAGATGGTATGAACCATATCCGGTTTTTTAAGTTCTCCAGCCATTTTAGCCAATAGTTTATTGGTGGAGATTCCAATGTTCACAGTGAACCCCAGCTCATTTTTTATTCGTTCTTTGATCTCGAAGGCCGTTTTTAGGGGGTCCTGGAAGCGCAGATCCATTCCGGAAAAATCCAAAAAACATTCGTCAACGGAAAACCGCTGAATAAAAGGACTATACTCTTGGAGTATCTCAACCATAGCATCACTGCACTGGCGATATAGAGTATAATTGGGGCGGACAATAATTAACTCCGGGCACTTTTGACACGCCGAGTAAAGAGTTTCACCCGTTTGAATGTTAAACTTTTTAGCAGGAATCGACTTTGTAAGTACGATGCCATGTCGAGTGCTTGGGTCGCCCCCAACAACTGCCGGAACTGTCCGCAAATCCAGGGATTCCCCCTTCTGAAGCCGATATGAGGCTTCCCAGGAAAGGTAAGCAGAATTAGCATCGATATGAAAAATATATTGTTTCGCCATAGTAATAACACCGCCTGTTTATGGAGGTTGAGCAGTACACCTATTTGCATTTAACAGAACTTATGTTCCCATTATAATCACATCCCTTTCAAACATCAACGAAAAACTGCTTAGAGACAAGGTTGACATAAAAGGGAGAAACGTTTAGTATTTTTTTAAACACTAAGGGAAAAGAGGCATCTATCGTGGAACAGACAAGACCAACCAGAGAACAAGCCTATGATCTTTTAAGAAAATATAATAAGAGTGACAGCCTGATTATCCACGCCCTGTCCGTTGAAGCTGTTATGCTGCATTTTGCCGGCCTTCTTGGTGAACCTGATAAGGAAAAATGGGGCATCATTGGGTTGCTGCACGACATTGATTATGAAATGTACCCTGAACAACACTGCTTGAAAGCACACGAAATACTGACAGAACACAACCTGCCTGAAGACTATATCCATGCGGTTCAAAGTCACGGCTGGGGGTTATGCAGCAATGTTGAACCTATTCATACCATGGAAAAAGTATTATACACCATTGATGAACTAACAGGCCTCATCGCAGCCACTGCTCTCTTGCGGCCAAGCAAAAGCATTCTCGATCTTGAAGTGAAATCCGTTAAAAAGAAATGGAAACAGAAGAGCTTTGCTGCCGGAGTTAACCGAGAAGTCATTGAGCAGGGCGCAAATATGTTGAGCATGGAACTCGACTATATTATTGGAGAGACTATTAAAGGGATGCAAAGTGTGGCTGAAAGTATCGGCTTAAAAGGGCAGCTATAGAAGTGATTTTGGGGTTGTAGTGGGGTTAGAGTCCATCCTTCAGCGCGATAGCATTTATTATTGGCTGGGCGCTTTCGGCAAACTGTCCACAGGACACTTTCGTCACCGAAGCCCCGAGGTTCAGGTTCAGCTGTAGCTGAACGAGTTCACTCCGATAACCGAGACTTTGCGCTCGGTTATTTTTAATTGGCATACTTTAGTTTCCTTAATTACATGGAGTTCTCATACAAACCAAAAGGAAAGAGGGGAGTCCACTCAACTTCAAAAAGCCTGAGTGATACTCCCCCGAAAGAAAAATCATTATAAGATTTGCTTTATTCAACCACGGTATACCCTGCGTCTTGAACAGCTTTTACAAGACTGGCACGATCCGCGCTTCCCGTAATAACCGCTTCTTTAGCTTCAAGATCGACCTTAACGCTTTCAACTCCACTAACTGCTTGCAACGCTTTTTCAGTTCTCATTTTGCAATGATTGCAAGTCATACCTTCAACTTTCAGAATGGTTTGGCTCATTATGTTTCACCTCCATAACTTCATAAAGTATCTTCTACGTTTATACGTTCTCACAAAGGAAAACCTAATATGCCCTTGTGAGAAAAATTAACACTTAAGGTTTTGGCAAACCAAAACGGCCACACTTAGTTCATGAGCGATTTATCATACCGTCTCAGCAACAGTGAACTGGTTACAACAGAGACCGATGAAAAGGCCATAGCCAGACCTGCCCACTCCGGAGGCAAAAGCTGCCCTGTTAAGGGATAAAGAACTCCGGCTGCAATGGGAATTCCGATAGTATTATAAATTAAAGCCCAAAACAGATTTTGTTTAATCTTGCTAAGGGTTTTTCTTCCTAAGCGAATAGCCCGTTCTACATCCAGAAGATCATTGCGGACCAAAACCACGTCGCCGGTTTCCTTAGCAACATCCGTTCCCGAGCCAATGGCAATCCCCACATCCGATTGAGCCAGAGCCGGAGCATCGTTAATTCCGTCTCCCACCATCGCCACCTTGAACCCTTGATCTTGATAACGTTTAATAATATTGATTTTATCCTGGGGCAGGATTTCGGAAATAACCTCACCAATCCCCACTTGCTCGCCAACAACTTGGGCCACCTTATTATTGTCACCGGTAATCATAAAGGTCTTCAAACCGAGACGATGCAGTCTGGCAAGAGCCTCTTTCGTGCTTTCTTTAACCACATCCGCCAGAGCAATTAAACCAATCACACTACCGCCTAAAGCGATAAAACTCGTTGTACGTCCAAGATCAGCCAAACGTTGAAAATCACTTTGTGCATCTCCCACATCTACCTGATATTTATTCATCAGTTTAAGGTTGCCGATGAACAGTTGTTGTCCGCTGAGCAGGCATGAAACTCCGTAACCCGCCTCTTCATGGTAATCAGAGACCTCCTCAATGTTCAACTGTTCTTGTTTAGCCGCTGTGACAACAGCTTGGGCCAAAGGATGAATTGAGGGATGTTCACCTGCAGCAGCAATGCTTAATAGCTCTTGTTTCGTATAATTAGCAAAAGGAATAATATCCGTCACTTCGGGAGTTCCTTTAGTTAAGGTACCGGTTTTATCAAATCCAATGGCTTGCAAATGAGCAATTCCTTCGAGGACAGCCGCAGATTTGAATAATATCCCGCGGTTTAAGCCGACTCCGCTGCCCACCATAATGGCAGTCGGGGTTGCTAAGCCTAAGGCACAAGGGCAAGCAACGACCAAAACCGCAATAGCAGCCGTGAAAGCGAAAACAAACGTCCTGTGCAAACCAAAATACCAGATTATAAATGTTATGAGGGATATGGAAACCACCGCGGGAACAAAGTAGTTTGAGATGGTATCAGCCAAACGCTGAATCGGAGGCTTAACTCCTTGAGCATCCTCAACCATTTTAATGATTCCGGAAAGAACAGTATCTTGTCCCGTCTTTGTAGTCTTTACTTTAATGCTCCCGGAACGGTTTATGGTTGCTCCAATGACAGCATCGCCGACCCCCTTATCAACCGGAATAGATTCCCCGGTTAACATTGCTTCGTCAATACTTCCTTGACCTTCCACAATTTCACCATCCACTGGGATTCTTTCACCTGATTTGACGAAGACAATATCGCCAATTTTCAAGTCAGAAGCGGCTACTTCTTTTTCTTCTCCATTGATCAGCAAACGCGCTCTATCCGCCTGCAGCTCCAGCAAACGTTTTAGGGCTTGTCCCGCACGGCCTTTGGCCTTTGCTTCCAGGTACTTGCCAAAACGCACAAACGTGATCAGCAAGGCAGAAGTATCAAAGAAATTAGGTCCCTTAAAGAACAAGACAGGGAAAAACATATGCAGCGTTGTCATTAAACTATAGCCATAAGAAGCGGTGATCCCAAGGGCTACTAACACATCCATATTAGCCGAGCGATTTTTCAAAGCGTGATAGGCTCCCCGGTAGAAGGTCCAACCCGCAGTAAATTGAACAATTGTAGCCAAAGCAAGAATTAAATACATTAAAGGTCTAGTCATGTGAAGATACATCAGCGGCATAATCGGCAGAGAGAGGACAGCACTGAATATAAGCCAATTGCGCTGTTGAATTGCTATACGATCATCCTGGTTCTCATCCTTAGTCTCCAGAGGAGTATATCCAGCATCACGCACCTGCTGAAAAATTTCCCCCATTGTGACAACACCGGGATCAAATTCAACACTAACCGTCTCATTTGCAAAATTGACTGAAGCTTTTTGAACCCCTTCGGTACCCTTAAGTTTCTTCTCAATGGCCAGGGCACAGTTCGCACAGGTCATGCCGGTTACCTTAAATTGTTGTTTGCCTGCATCTTCACTTTGAGCACCATAGCCGAGGTCTTTGATCTTGGCTAAGATTGTTTCTTCTTGAACAAGATTAGGGTCAATAGATACCGTCAGCTTCTCCGATGCAAAATTGACAGCCGCAGAACTGACACCCGGCATGTTTTTAAGGCCTTTTTCAATGGTTAAAGCACAATTTGCACAGGTCATACCGCTAATCTTAAATTGTTGCTTTGTCTCCTCGGGGGTTAAAGAAATTGATTCAAGAGGAATAATCTTTGAGCCGCTTGCTTCATCAGGACTAATGCCAGCTATCTGAGGTTCAATTGAACCCGATGATTCTGCTGCCTCCGCCGTCTCGTCAACAGGTTTTTCCAAGGAATACCCGGCATCTTCAATTTCATGACGCAGAGCATCCATATCTATCTGAGATGGATCACCAACAAAACTCGCTTTTGAATCTTCCAATGAAACCTTGACCTGATCTACCGTCGGCAATGACGACAATAATTTGGTGACATGATTGACACAATGCTGACAGGACATACCATAAACTCCGATGGTTATCTCTTTACGAATACCCTCTTCATTCAAATTAATCCCTCCTTTCGCCACCTAAAGTTCTTAGCGAATCATACGAAAAATCGTCTTTAAGACCTCATCGACGACCTCGGTTTCTCCGTTTTGCAATTGTTCTTTGACACAAGATTTCATATGTTTTTCCAAAAGCAAACGTGCTGCTCCATCTAACGCCGATTGAGCCGAAGAAATTTGGTTAAGGACATCGTCACAATATACGTGCCGTTCGATCATCCCTTTAATTCCCCGGATTTGACCTTCGATGCGATTCATCCGAGTCACAAGTTCTTTTATCGTTTTATCATCATGATGGCTCAACCGTTCTCCGGAAGTTCCCTTAGCGTTGTAACAATCGGGACACGAATGCCCCTGCTTTTCATCACTATTCATCGAATCACCTCTTGCCAATATAGTATACCCCCCTATTCTATATGTCAAGGAGAAAAAGATTCATGCCCATATTCCTGAACATGAATCGTAATCCTCTATAAAAAATAATTCCCTATTATTGCAAAAGTATTCTTACTTATCCCCTTCTTCCGGAACAATACAAATCATAGAAAACAGTTCTTCTCCTCGATTGGAGAATTGATGAACTGCATTATCAGGCACATAAGCGTAAGAACCTGCCTCTACTTCATGATCTACCCCATCGAGATGGAGAATTCCTTTCCCTCTGACAACATAATTTATATGAGGCCAAGGGTGGCTGTGTTTAGGCGTATAACCCTCAGCTTCCAGATCAAAAAGCCGCATGACGTATCCTTCCCAACCTTCTTTGGGAGATACCAGGACTTTTTTATAAACATTCTTTACTGTGTCGCCCTCGAGTTTATTTCTCAGAGCGTCTTTTTCTCGTGCAACAATCATGTGGTTTTCCTCCTCAACAATAATTTAATCATCTTATTAAATTCTCCTTTTCGGCTCGAACTCCTTTTTTATTCACACTAAAAGGCATGGTTATTCATTGAGACAAGCTTCGACTGCAGCCACAAGTTTACCTGAAGAAACTAAGTCTTTGGCCTGTTGAACATCCGGATACATAATTCGGTCCTCGTGAAGAGTGCTTACGCTGGAGCGAAGAAGCTTATATGCCCCTTGGCTGCCCTTACCTAAGCGAAGTTCCCCGGCTCTCCTTCTTAAATCAATGCCCTGACAAGCTGCTAATAATTCCATTGCCAAAACATTCGCCGCATTTTCGATAATACTGCGGGCCTTACGGGCAGCAATTGTCCCCATACTGACATGATCTTCCTGATTGGCTGAAGACGGTATAGAATCGACACTGGCCGGATGGGCCAAAATTTTATTTTCAGACACTAGAGAAGCAGCAGCATACTGTACAATCATAAATCCTGAATTCAACCCGCCATCCGGTGTTAGAAATGCCGGTAATCCACTTAAATTGGGATTCACTAAACGTTCTAAGCGTCTCTCCGCAATATTGGCCAGTTCTGCCACAGCAATCCCCAGAAAATCCATAGCTAAAGCAATAGGTTGGCCGTGAAAATTCCCTCCCGAAAATACGTCTCCCTGCTCGGGAAATATTAAAGGATTATCCGTTGCTGAATTAATTTCAGTTTCTACGACCCTCTTGACATATTCCAAAGCGTCTTGCGAAGGGCCGTGAACTTGCGCAATACAGCGCAAGGCATAAGCATCTTGAACACGAGGCCGCGGCTCCCCGGCAACATAGGTACTTCCGGCCGTGAGTGTACGAATTTTTTCTGCTGTTTCTATTTGCCCCCGGTGAGGACGAACCGCATGTATTTTAGGATCAAAAGCATCTAGTATTCCTTCAAGAGCTTCTAACGACAAGGCACCCGTAATGTTAGCGGAATGACAAAGTATCTCCGCATCCTGAACAGCCAAAGCAGCAATAGCTGTCATAATTTGAGTTCCATTAATCAGGGCAAGTCCTTCTTTTCCTTCTAAAGCCACTTTCTTAATTCCGGCCAGATCCAGGGCTTCCTTTCCTTTCATGCGCCGTCCCTGATAAAATGCTTCGCCCTCACCAAGAAGAACTAAAACCATGTGCGAGAGCGGAGCGAGATCTCCGCTTGCCCCTAAAGAGCCTTTTTCGGGAATAACCGGAATTATCCCAGCATTTAATACCTCTAGCAGTGTTTCTAACGTTTTTAAGCGAATTCCCGAATACCCTTTGGCAAGAGCATTAGCACGCAAAAGCAAAATTGCTCTCACTACTTCTGCCGGCAGGGGGTCTCCCACTCCTGTGGAATGGCTCATAATCAGGTTTCTTTGCAGCTTTTTGGCATCATCCGTTGAAATAACCACATTGCTGAACATTCCAAAGCCTGTTGTAATTCCGTAAACAGATTTATTATCATTAATCAGCTGTTCCACAAACTCTCGTGATTTAAGAACCTTGTTTTTAGCATTTGGCGTTAAAACCGCCCTGGCACCATGTCTTGCTACTGCAGCCACTTGCTCTAAGGTCAGAGATTCTCCGTCTAAGGCAACTTCAATTTGTGTTTCTGCGATTTTACTCATCTAAATTCCTCCTAATTAAGAGCAACGAAAAAGAGGATTAAACTGAAAACTTTCGTCTTCAGCTTAGCCCTCTGTCATCTAACATCTCTGAGCATACCCTATTCTATTGCAATTTCCATGATTTCATACAGTATTGATAGATTAACTATAAATGATTGATACCCAGCCCACAAACCTCATGTTCATGTCCTTTGATCGGCGCTCCGATCATCCCATACATCCCAACTGCAAGCCATAAATCATCAGTATCTTTAAGCGTTCGAGGTCCAATAACGATAGAAAAGCGCAACCCAACCGTTCGCAAGACATTACCCAGTTGTATCTGACCGCGTCCCAGACCTTGCAAGGCATCCAAGATAGCATGATAGAGTGCATGCTGAGAGCGATAGCGTTCATCCACCAGTCCTTCACGCCTGGCCGCGGTTTCGATGGCGGCAATGATCTTCTGAATATCCATTGAACCTACTTTGCCGTAAGTTACTGCAAATCCTTTATCTCTTGCAGAGGCAGCATACGTATCAATAAGCTCCCCTTCAGCCATGGCTATTAATAGAGCCGTTTTTCCCAAAGATGAACATTGTTCCATCATTAATCCCGACACACTCTCTACTAATTATTTTTGTTCTATCAACTCTATTAGTTTCAGCCTTTCGGCAAGAAGCTAACCCTTCTCTTATCATAGACGAGATTTACAGCGGCGACAATATCAAATTTTAAAATATTCATAATTTCGGAGGAAACCACGTACTTTAAAATGCATGATATAGTCGCTCGATGATATTTCAAGTTACAATTCAATAAAGGGGCAGCAGCAATTTGCTACGCCCCTTATTTGGAGAAGTCTACTTTATTATGATAATTCTATCTTTCAACTAAATGTTTATATTTTGGTTAACCGCTAATTCGTTAAATCATGGTATCTGAGTTGATATTCTTCGGAATCTATTTCTCCCAAGGCATAACGCTCTCGGAGAATCTTTAAGGCAGGGTCATTTTGTTTCTTAAGTAATACCATTTTACCCCCATGACGACGCAGAAAGAAAACTGCTAAAAGAACTAAAATGATAAAAAAGAGAAGATGTAAACCTAGAGAAATTAAAGCCATCCACCCATTTGGAGAATTGTACATCATCCCGTAACCATACCCACGCATAAAATTACTGCCATGCATCATTTTCGTATAACTCCTTCCTCTAATATTTTCTTACGTTCGTTAAATTCCTCTGAATTTATTTCACCACGGGCATAGCGTTCACGAAGAATGTCGAGCGCATTTTGGGTCCTGTTATTCCCTTGATAAGGCAGGCAGCCATGCTTATCGTGATGATATGAAAAATAAGCGATTAGGCAAATTAAAATAAATATGAAAAACATCGAAAATCCCCCCACTTTCTCCTAGTTGCTTCTTATATCCCTATCATTAACCATGTGGAACTATCATAATGAAAGTATATAAGAATTTCCAGCAAAAAAGGTGTGGTTATTGTGAATTTGATTTTAAGATTTATATAAAATTCTTAACATTTTATCGGCGATAAATAAATCACCCATTTATTTCAATTCCCATGATTTAATACAAAGCCCGTAAGGCAGAAACCGTTAGTTCATACCGAATAATAAAGACTTGCTGCCATTTGAAGGGCAACAAGTCTCTTATCAACTTGATCCAACCATTGCATCTAAGCTATTTCATCCTATCATGAGACTCCCACTTCTTGTAAATGGGAGTGGACCCCGTTAAATATTAAAGCGTTCCACCTCTTGAAGAAGTTGATTAGCATTCTGGGCCAATGATTGAGCGGCAACTGCTACTATTTGCATTGTAGAAGCAACTTCCGTTGCCGATACTTCCATCGTTTGGGCTGTTGCAGCTGCCTCTTCGGATATTTTTGTAACATTTTCAACATAGCTAATCATTTCTTCCATACTTCCAAGAGTTTGACCGCTTGATGAAGCGATATCAGAAATGTTTGCTGAAACAACATTTGTTGCTTGAGTAACAATTGATAAAGTGTCCTCCGCCTGTTTAATGGATGTAACGCTTTCTTTGACGATTAAATCTGCTTGCATCATTCCTTTAACCGAATCGTCAATATTCTGCTGAATAGTTACAATTAACTGAGTCACTTGGCTTGTGGATGCGGCCACATTTTCTGCCAGTTTACGGATTTCATCGGCAACCACAGCAAAACCCTTTCCGTGCTCACCGGCTCTGGCAGCTTCAATGGCTGCGTTTAATGCCAATAAATTAGTTTGCTGGGCTACCTGAGCTATTGTCTCGGCAATAGATCCGATTTGATTTGATTGTTCAGCCAAGTCTTCAATCCTCTTCATAGACTTGTTAACAGAATGACTGGTTTTCTCCATTAGAGCTGCAATTTCTGAAAGTTTGACCAAACCTTCTTTTGAATTTTCATCTGATTTTATAGCTTCTACAGAAAGAGCCTTTGAATCTTCCACAATCATTTGTGCAGAACCTGCCAGCTCTCTTATCATTTGTTTCATCTGAAGCATAGTTTGCGATTGATTTTTAGCCTTGGCAGCCATCAGGCTCATATGATCAGCAACCTCACTGTTTGTTGCCGTAACCTCTTCTGAACTCGATGAAAGTTCTTCTGAGGAAATGACCCATGTGTTGGCCATTTCTCTAATTTTAATAATAATTCCTGCGAAGTTTTCCATCATATGATTGAATGCTTTTCCCAATTCGGCTACATCGCTTTTCTCGGAAATATCGATTCTTTGAGTCAGATTACCCCTTGCGACTTGTATTATGCACTCTTCCATCTTATAGATTGGCTTAAGAAAAAAATAATAGTTTTTTAAGGAAGCAAGAATTCCAATTAAAATTCCCGCACTTAAAAAACATAAAAACGTTAAAACAGCTTTTATACCACTAAGCCCTATTAAGTAGATGATTCCTAGCCCCAAGAGTGAGTCTGAAGGAACAACAAATATTTGCGTCTTTAGTATATACCTGCCTAATCCAACATTGTTAGTCCCATTGGAAGATCCCTTATTTGTCTTCATGAAGTTAATCTCCCCTCTTGTTTTTTTCGGAGATACCAAAGCAACATTGACTACGCTTAAGATACATGCGCGAATAGGCCATGTCATTTTTGACGATGGCCTATTCCTTATTTTTTTCTAAGGCTTAATTCTCCATCCCGGTGCGAAAGCAAGGTGATCCTCAGGACGTCGGATAACTCTCTTTTTCAATAACATAACGAGCAATCTCCTGCCTCAGCCCGATTATATCCAGTGTTGGCCGGCGAACAAGTTTTCGCACACCGGCCAAAACGGTACTAAGGGAATCTCCTTTTTCCACTGCGCAAACCACTTCTTTAGCTTGTTGCTCAAGAATATTAAAGGCTTCAAAGGTACCCAGGGTGGCAGCCTTTTCCGTAAATGTTTTATGAGCGGCAGAAACGTCAAGATCCCGAACTTTAAGGGCCCTTAATACGGCACTCTCCATTGCATAAACTTGAAGTACCATTTCAGCCATACCCATTAAGACAAATTGATTATCTTTGATAGCAACCCCTAAATTTTGGGCTGCTAATCCGGCAACCATCAGGCACAATTTTTTGGCTTTCTGCACTAATTGATACAAGCCGTCCAGGCCTTCCGCTTCACCGCTTAATCCGCTGGTCATTAAATCTTTACTCACGGACTGAGCCGCTTGCAGTAAGGGCAGCTCTCCTGTCATGGCTCGTTTAAGCAGCGTTGCGGGAACCAACAGGCGGTTAATCTCATTGGTTCCTTCAAAAAGCCGGTTGATTCTCGAATCACGATACATGCGCTCAATCGGATATTCTTGAATATAGCCATATCCTCCATGAATTTGAACCCCTTCGTCTACCGCAAAATCCAAGACCTCTGAGGCGTAAACTTTATTAAGAGAACATTCAATGGCGTATTCTTCCAAAGCCTTTCCGGCTTCCTTACGGCAATCACCTGTTAAATCAAGTCCGTGGAACCCGTACTCCATCAGCCCGGATGTACGATAAACGACACTTTCAGCCATATATGTTTTAGCTGCGATTTCGGCAATCTTATGTTGAATCGCTCCAAAAGAATTTAGAGGAACGCCAAATTGTTTGCGCTCAGAAGCATATTTTAACGCAGTCTCCAACACTACAGAAGCACTTCCGAGATTGCCCGCGGCCAATTTGAATCGCCCTACATTCAGGATATTAAAGGCGACGACATGACCACGTCCAAGTTCTCCGACGACATTCTCCACCGGCACCATGACATCTTCCAGGATGACTTGACGGGTGGAAGATCCTTTGATCCCCATTTTCTTCTCTTCAGGTCCTAACGATACACCCGGATAGCCTCGTTCGACAATAAAGTTCGTTAACTTTCCGTCTACTTTAGCATAAACCAGGTAGATATCGGCAAAACCTGCATTGGTAATAAATTGCTTCGTTCCATTAAGAATATAATGGGTACCCTCCGCATTAAGTACCGCAGTAGTCTTTGCCCCTAAAGCATCTGAACCTGAACCCGGCTCGGTTAAACAATAGGCGGCAAAGGTTTGACCCGTTGCCAGTCCCGGAAGGTATTTGGCCTTCTGTTCAGGGGTCCCGAAATAAACGATTGGCAAGGTTCCGATGCCTGTATGAGCTGCATAAGAAACAGCAAAGGAGCCGCCACGGGGGACTTCTTCCCCAACAACAACCGTTGCAGCCTTATCCATACTTAAACCACTAAATTCTTCAGGAATCTCTAACCCCAGCAAGCCCAATTCTCCTGCCTGGCGCATAAATCCCTTAATGACACCTTCAGCTTGGGCTTCGATTTCTTCCATCTTAGGAACAACTTCTTTGACCATAAAATTATGCGTCATACGTTTCAGTTGCATATGATCTTCATTTAACTGTTCACGGATAAAAATTTGGTCCGGCTTTACTTCAGTTAACAAAAATCCCCCACCGCGTAATTCTAAATCCATATCTTATCCCCCTCTTTCATGGCTTAATTTCTTTGTTTCTATGACAATCTAAGTAAAACATCCACTCGAACCTAGTTGTCAAAATTCTAAATGTCTATGATCTTAGACTATAACGTTAAGACCTGTTGCCAAGCTTCAAAATATTCAAGCAAGAATCGCCTTTCCATACCCTTTGGGATCAAGACCACGCCTCATCGCAGTTGACGAAGATGTTCAAAGTTCCAGCTCCCAAACTCGAACATCAAACTCCGATCTAAGGGTTTTGAAACTTAAGACATAGAAAGTACGATTCTTTCTTGTACTTTCGGAAAATATAACCTTTGGTTATATACGGATAATTTAGATTAGAGAAGTTCATACACTCCTGCAGCACCCATTCCTCCGCCGATACACATTGTTACCATGCCATATTTAAGCTTGCGTTTTTCCATTTCATGCAAGAGTGTAGCGGTGAGTTTCGCCCCAGTACAACCGAGAGGATGACCAAAGGCAATTGCTCCTCCGTTGACATTGACTTTATTAATATCTATCTCTAAAGTCTTAATAATTGCTAAGGACTGTGAGGCAAATGCTTCATTCAATTCAAAGAGATCGATTTGATCCAAAGTAAGTCCCACCTGCTTTAACACTTTAGGAATAGCTTTGATTGGCCCGATACCCATCAAGTCCGGTTCCACCCCGGCAACGGCAAATCCGCGCCAAACGGCTTTTGGTTTGGCACCTAAAGAAAGGACTTTGCTTTCGGAAGCCAGCAGTGTGATGGCAGCTCCGTCACTTGTCTGGGATGAGTTCCCTGCCGTGACGGTTCCTCCCAGCTTAAAAGCAGGTTTAAGCTTTGCTAAAGATTCCGGCGTGGTCTCCGGACGAATCCCTTCGTCTTTACTGAACCATTTTTCCCCCGGTTTGCCCCAGGTCGGCAGGGGAACCGGTACAATTTCATCATCAAAACGGCCGCTGCTTTGGGCAGCATAAGCTTTTTGATGACTTTGAACCGCAAAAGCATCTTGCTCTTCCCTTGAAATTTCATACTTTCGAGCAACATTCTCGGCGGTAATTCCCATGGATACGTAGACTTCCGGAAGATTGGCAATCATGTAGGGATTAGGGGCAGGTTTTCCCCCACCCATGGGAACCAAAGACATGCTCTCTGCACCGCCGGCAAGCATGACATCGGCTTCCCCTAAACGTATGCGGTCTGCTGCCATGGAAATTGCTTGAAGTCCTGAGGAACAGAACCGGTTGATGGTAACTCCAGGTACATCGATAGGAAGTCCTGCCCGCAAAGCTATGATTCTGGCCATGTTCATCCCTTGTTCTGCTTCCGGAAAAGAACATCCGATGACACAATCGTCGATGTCGGCAGCGTTTAAAGCTGGAACTCCTTTAAGAACGTCTTGAATGACATAGGCTCCCAGGTCATCTGGACGTACTTGAGCCAAAGAGCCCCGGGATGATTTGCCGATAGCTGTCCGCTTCGCTTCAATAATAAAGGCTTGTTGCATGCTTCTCCCCCCTAATTCCGTAATGGCTTGCCTTTCGAGAGCATGTGGCGAATCCGGTCTTGGGTTTTAGGTTCACCCACTAAGCTCAAGAAGGCCTCGCGTTCCAAATCCAAGAGATATTGCTCATCCACAAGTATTCCTGCCGGACGATCTCCCCCGGTCAAGGCATACGCCAGTTTTTTACCAAGGTATTGATCATAGTCTGAAATGTAATTTCCTTGTCTCATACCATACAAGCCCAATTCTAAAGTGGCCCGGACTCCGGGACCGCCTGCTTTAACCTTTGCCGGCAATTTCGGTCTGAAGTTGTTGGCTAAGTCGATAACTCGGGCTTTGGCATCCATGATAATGTGGTCCGGGTTCATGCTGTAACGATCGTGATCACGCAGGAATCCTAATTGCCGAGCTTTTTCAGCACTTGTGGAGACTTGAGCTGTGGCAATGGTTTCGAATCGTTTGGCAAAGAAGTAATCTGGAGCTACCTGAACTCCAGGCAGAACTCCTTCCATCGCTCGCACGGCCATCTCCTTCGTTCCTCCGCCGCCAGGTATCAAGCCGACTCCAAGTTCAACCAAGCCCATGTAGGTTTCTGCTGAGGCTTGTATAGCATGGGAATGCAGACAGATTTCTGCTCCGCCGCCGAGAGTCATGCCAAAAGGTGAGGCCACAATGGGTTTTTTAGCGTATTTCATAGCCAGTGTTGTATTCTGCAAAGCTCGAATCATAAGATCAATTTCATCCCAATTTTCTTCTTCGGCCTCGAGAAGAATTAACATTAAATTAGCACCAACACAGAAGTTCTTACCTTGATTGCCAATCACCATCCCAAGATAGTTTTTTTCCACTTCAACGAGTGACTTTTGGATCATGGTGACAATATCGGCACCAATGGAGTTATTGGGAGAATGGAACTCCAAGCAGGCTACGCCGTCTCCAAGATCAACCAGACTCGCTCCGGGATTGCTGAGGATAACCTTTCCGGCTTTATGAGCTTGTTTGAGTGAAAAGGCATGAGGGCTGACAGATTTCGGGCAGTATTCTCCGTTATTGTAAAACGCGGTCTCTCCCGATTCATTCTTCTGATAGAAGCTGTTGAGGCCTTTAGCCAGTAACTCTTGAACAACGGGCGGAAGATTTCCTCCTTCTGCGACAATCCGATCCGCTGCAGCCTTTACGCCAAGAGCATCCCAGATTTCGAAAGGTCCCATCTTCCAATTGAAGCCCCAGCACAAGCCTTCATCAATGGCTGTAATATCGTCGGCGATCTCTCCGAGCCTATTCGCCGCATAAATTAAAACGGCCTTAAGAATGTTCCAGGAGAACTGAGCTCCAGCGTCATCGCCACTGACAAGAGTACGAATTTTATCCTTGAGACTTCCCGCTGCTTTAGCTTTTTCTAAAGAAGCAAACTTCACTTTTTTCTGGGCAACATAAGTCATTGTCTGAGGATCGAGGACTTCCACCACTTTGCCTTGAGGCCCTTTCGTTTTCTTATAGAAACCTTGTTTGGTTTTGTCACCGAGCCATCCATTTTGCAGCATCGTGTGCATAAACTCGGGAAGCTGGAAATCATCTTTTTCCGCAGGCACCCCTTGGGCAACAGTATTGGCTGTATGCATAAACGTATCTAAGCCAACGAGGTCAACCGTCCGGAAAGAGGCGCTTTTGGGCCGGCCCATGACAGGACCCGTTAGGGCATCAACCTCATCAATTGATAACCCTGAGCGCAACATCTCTTTGAGGGTAACGACGAGACCGAAAACACCAATCCGGTTAGCAATAAAATTAGGAGTATCTTTCGCCAGAATGACTCCTTTACCCAAAACCCGCTCTCCAAATTCAGATAAATAGGAAACAATCTCCGGATCTGTATTGGGCCCAGGTATTATCTCTAAGAGTTTCATATAGCGCGGAGGGTTAAAAAAGTGGGTTCCTAGGAAATACTTTGTGAAGCTCTCAGGAAGTCCCTCCACCATAGCTTTTAATGAGATCCCTGATGTGTTAGAACTTACGATAGTTCCAGGTCGAACATGAGCCGCCACTTTCTTAAAAAGCTCCACCTTAATATCAAGGCGTTCAACGACAACTTCAATGACCCAATCTACTTCACTCAAACGATCTAAGTCGTCACTTATGTTCCCAACTTCAATCCGTTCTGCAAACTCAGGAACGAATAAGGGGGCGGGATTCATCTTCATTAAATTATTCTTATTGGTTTCTGCGATACTGTTCCGAACCCTTCGATCCTCTAGGGTTAAACCTGCCGCTTCATCTTTAGCAGACAGTTTGGCTGGGACAATATCCAACAAAAGACTTGGAATTCCGGCATTTGCCAGATGAGCGGCGATAGTGCTCCCCATGACACCTGATCCCAATACCGCTACTTTACGAATTTGCATTTTCATCCTCCTCTCGTTTCTCATCCGGGATAAGCTGTCTTTTTTCTTCCGTTTTTCTTAACCTCAAAGCACCCTCAAACAACGCCAACATCGGTTCAACCCCACTTACTAAAGTCCGAGGGTGACGAGCCAATACCCAATCGGTAGTGGCTTCATCCAAGGAGCCGAAGATCATTTGACGAGCTACCCAAATATCGACATTAGGAATTTCCCCATGTTCTATACCTAGCAGGATCACCTCCTCGATTAGCTTAAAGTAATCCAATAAGGGGCCATTAATGGCTCTGCGAATACTCAAGTTGGGCTGTCTTAGCTCTAATTGAGTGACTATTGCCAAGGAACGATTATGTTCCATGTTCGAAAAATGAGTTTCAACAATTGTTCTTAAACGTTCCTCTGTCGTCCCACACTGGGCAAGTTTATTGCGGATCACGGCGATAAAATCACCCATACGGGATTGAAACAGCTGAATAAGTATGTCTTCCTTGCTTTTGAAATATAGATAGATCGTACCGTCGGCAACTCCCGCTAATCGGGCAATCTTAGAAACTTGACAATGATAAAAACCTGATTCTGCAATAGCTGTAATTGCAGCATCAAGGATACGTTCATATTTTCCCTCTCGCTGCAAACTCATAATAATTAAACGCCCCTCTGTAAATTCTTCTTGAATGAATATTCATTCATTAATGGGATAATGATACCATATTTGTTCTTAAAAATAAATAGATTTTTCAGAACTTTATAAAACTTATAATTTCGATTCGACTTGACATTCCTTCTTGCTAACGTATGATTAATTTAAGTCTATCTATAGAATTTGATTGAAAGGACGAACACGAGAGAAATGAACGTAAAAATTTTTACTTCTCCAGATACTCGTATTCTTGAAAAAGAGATTAATCAATGGTTTGAAGACAATAGTTGGGTTAAAGTCCTTAATATTACGCAAAGTACAGGATCAGTTACCGTCATTTCGATTTGGTATGCTGAACCGAATGTCCCTATTCTAGGTTAGAATCCATTGATTGAGACTCTACATTTACCTGTTCAATATTAAGTTCTTTAGTTTAAAGTTTAAGCAAGGTAAAAAGCTTAACGAAATGCCTGGGCTTTCTTTTATTCAATCATAGAGGCCGTGTGAAAATTTTGTTTCCCACGCCCCCCTTCCTAGGGCAGTCAACTCCTTCTTAAAAACTGCGGATTCTCTTGAGAACCCGCAGTTTTATTTTTGAACAAATTCACTCTTTCGTGCTATAAATTCTAAGCGAATTGTCTTTCCCGCATCAAAACCTTCCTTGTTAGGAAATACTAACTTCATAATTAATCGTTAACAGTCTTAACGAAGGGATGGTCTGTTATGAAAGTTTCCCTCTTTGCCACTTGCCTGGCGAATGCCCTTTATCCGGACATCGATATGACCATGGCAAAAATCCTCACTTATCTGGGGCTTACGGTAGATGTGCCCGAAGGGCAGGCCTGCTGTGGGCAAATCGCCTTTAATTCCGGTTATTTCGATGATGCTCGGGAAGTAGCACGAACCACTATTAATGCCTTCGAGAAAAGCGAAGTCGTTGTTGGCCCCAGCGGGTCTTGTATAGCCATGATCCATCACTATTACCCATTCTTATTTGAAAACGATCCCGTCTATCTCGCCAAAGCCAAAGACCTGATTCACAAAAGCTATGAGTTTACTCAATTTATTGTTGATGTTCTGCAAAAACCTGATTTAGGGACCAAATATAAGGCCAAAGCCACTTATCACCCTTCCTGTCATGCCACTCGGCTTTTAGGAATTAAAGATGCTCCCCTAACCCTTATTGAACATGTACACGATCTTGAACTTATTCCTTTGCCCGAGTCTCAGTTATGCTGCGGGTTTGGCGGAACCTTTTCTGTCAAGATGCCCAAAATTTCCGAAGCCATGGTCGCTGAAAAAGCGGAACATGTTTTAGAATCAGGAGCTGACTTACTGCTCGGTCTTGATATGGGCTGCCTGATGAATATTTCCGGTTACCTGGAGAAAATTAACAAACCAATTAAAACCATGCATATAATTCAGTTACTTGGGGAGGGAATGAAGTAATGTCCTCATATAATTCCATCGTCGATAAAAGAGTCGATAAGGCCCTAACCAACGACTTTCTGCGCAAAGCTACTCGTCGTGCCACAGATCGTCTGCGCAACAACAAATACCATGCCGTTGACGAACTGGGGGATTGGGAAAAATGGCGGCTGGCCGGTGATACCATTCGCAGCCATGTTATTGCTAATTTGGACTATTATCTAAAACAGCTGGTAACTCAAGTCGAAAAAAACGGAGGGCATGTCCATCTTGCCCAAACTCCTTCAGAAGCGGTAGAAATTGTCCGTAAAATCGCCCAGGATCACGGCGCTAAAACCATCATAAAATCTAAGTCTATGGTTTCGGAAGAGATCCACCTGAATAAAGTCTTGGAAAAGGATGACATCAATGTCGTCGAAACGGATTTAGGAGAGTACATACTGCAAGTTGCCGGGGAAGTCCCATCCCATATCATTGTTCCCGCTATGCATAAAACTCGCCAGCAAGTTGCCGAAATCTTCGAACCCCTAGCCGGACATCCATTGAGTTCGGATACCCCCACCCTAACTCGTTTCGTGCGTCAGGAAATGCGTCAAAAGTTTTTACAAGGCGATATTGGAATCACAGGTTGTAATTTTGCCGTAGCTGAAACCGGCAGTATAGCGATGGTAACCAATGAAGGAAATGGTCGAATGGTGAGTACACTCCCTCGCGTCCAAATTACCCTTATGGGGATGGAGCGCATCGTTCCTTCTTTTCGAGAACTCAGCGTCCTGCTCAACCTTCTTGGCCGGAGTGCCACGGGACAACGGCTTTCCAGTTACACCACGATTCTTACACCTCCTAAGCAAACAACGGAACCTGATGGGTCTGAAGAATTTCATCTGGTCATTTTAGATCATAACCGTTCTGAAATACTTGGTGATCCCACTTTCCGCCAGTCCTTAAAATGTATCCGCTGCGGAGCCTGCTTTAACGTCTGCCCCGTCTATCGCCAAATTGGAGGCCACGCCTATGGTTCTGTCTATTCCGGACCAATAGGCTCTGTCATTACACCTTTGCTGGAAAATGATTGGGAAAAGTGGGGGCATCTCCCTTACTTTTCTTCCCTTTGCGGTGCCTGCAGCGAAGCCTGTCCTGTGCGCATTCCTCTTCACGATCTGCTCGTTAAACTAAGAGCGCGCAAAACCATGACAGGGCATACTCCTTCCATCGAAAAAACAATTTTCCATGCCTATCGCTATATGTTTACCCATGAAAAAACCTTGCGCCATGCACTTCGCCTGGGGGCACGTTTTCAGTTCCCCTTCGTCCAGCATGACCGGATTGTCAGCGGTCCTCCCCCTCTTTCTAATTGGACCAAAAGCAAGACCTTGCCCAAGTTAGCCCCCAAATCCTTTATGTACTTATGGGCAGAAGCAAAAAACAGAGGAATAACCCCCACTCCCGATTCCAAAGAGTAAGATGAGGTGAGAGCAATGACCAATACCAACGATTTTATCAGTCTCCTGGCATCAAAACTCGGACGATCCACCCCTGATTCAGCACCGGAACCGGTAGCTTTCGATGTTCCTTCTTACCAAGTCTCCGACCAAGAGCGGGCATCAATCTTTCTTGACAATTGGCAAGCCCTCGGCGGCAAGGGTGCTGTTGTGAAATCACCCGATGAAGCTATCCATTATCTGCAGGAATGGTTCGGCAATCTTTCCTTTGATCAAGCTAATCAACAATCGATTGTCAGCTGGAACTTGCTCCCCGCCATTGGTGAATCTGCCTTTTCCAGTTTGAATTGGCCGCTTACCCGCTATTCTCAAGGAGCTCCATCCCCTCAAGACCGCCACCAATTAACTGCTCAAGCCGAGCTCGGTGTAACAGGTGCAGACTGGGGGGTTGCTCTTTCTGGCTCTATCGTTACCTGCAGTAATCCTCAGAGAGGACGGGCGGTCAGCTTGCTCCCTCCCCGCCACCTGACCTTTATCGAAACATCGAAGCTCAGAAATACCATCGCTGAAGTCCTCGCCGAAGTTTCCGCTTTAGAAAATCCGCCGTCTGCGCTGGAATTTATTACAGGTCCCAGCCGAACTTCGGATATTGAAATGGATCTTTCCATCGGAGTTCATGGCCCTATTGAAGTCTTCGTTCTTCTCATTGACGACTCTACGAATACCTCTGCTAATTCCGGTCAGTAAACTCGTTCAGCTAAAGCTGCCTTGGGGATTCGGAGAGGAATAAAGTATGGCAAAACAATCTAATTATTTATGTTCGTCGTCCCTGCGGCGCAAAGTTCGCTCACCTTTATGGGTGGGCGTTTTCTTATATTATCAGGCGCCAGCCAAGGTTTCTTTATATAAAATACTCCACCTTAGCTAATGAAAAATAAGTCTTTACTTGTTCTGCAAAGAATTCTTTTAACTCTTCTAATTCTTCAGGAGGATAGATATATTTCCCATAACCAAACTGACCATATTTAAACTTTCGGTCCTCTTCGACCATTGGCAATAAAGAATTCGGGAAAATCTCTTGAATATTCGCTTTGGCTTTTAAAGTATAGCGATGGGAAATAAACTCAAGGGTTAGCTGCTCGGAAGACCACCCCTGGGGTGCCAGCCGTGTTAATTCCTCTGCCGTTCTCTCCAGCAAATGCTGATATTCCGCTTCCCAGCCAGGGAAGCGAAAAATAGGCGCGAATATAAACCCCAAGGGATAACCCGCATTGAGTACTTTTCCTGAGGCAACAATCCGTTTTTCAGGGGAAGGAGTTAAATGTTCAAATCTGTTCACCACATAATCACAGTTCAGGCTGAAACGAAAGCGTGTATGGCCTTCGTGACTGGCGGACAGCAAGGAATCCACATCCGTAAATTTCGTTACAAAGCGAAATCGTCCATATCGTTCACGGCCAAAATAATTAATCGTCTTTTTCAGAGCTCCGGTATATCTTTCAACTGGGATAGGATCAGACGTTGCCGCACCTTCAAAATAGGTAATTTCCGGTGAACGCTCACCTATTAGCTTCGAAGCAATCTCTAAAATTTCTTCAATATTCACATAAACCCGAACGTATGGTTTCTTTCCTAAGGTCGTTGCCAAATAGCAATACTCGCACATTCCAGGACAACTTGTCACTAAAGGCAATTGGTAATGAGCCGACGGTTTACAGGTTTGGAATTTTTCACTTCGCCTTACGCCTATCACTAAAGTCCCTTTAGCTTCGCGATAGGCTTGAGCCGGGTTGTTTCCGGGTATTCCTGTGACTCTGTTGTGAGATGATGTGGGGGTCACAGGAATCTGCAAGGCACGAAAGCTCTCTACCAAAGTCTTACCTAATGGATATTCAAGAGCCTTAGGTTCGAAGAAAACTCGTTTCGGAACAAATTCTTCTGTCACAGTCTTTCACCTCTTGCTTAGGTTACCCTTGCGCAAGAAATTAAAATCCAAAACAAATCAAAATAACAAAACATTTATAAATATTTTCCTAAGGCAATAGCCATTTTCCTCAACGAATAAGCCAGTAAGAACCAAATTACTCAAAACTTTCCGGAACGAAAAATCGAGATAAATAACCAGATAAGCATTAAGGCAGCAGCACCAAAGCCAATTTCAATAGCAGGCATCTTCCAAAGCATAATCGGCTGACGCCCTAAAGCTGAAGCAATGATCAAACCCATCATAACAATGCTAAAGGACAATAATACAATGCTAAAGGAAATCTGATTGGAAATCCGATCCATTCTGCGCATAAATATTTCCAGTTCAGGGATGCCTACCTCCATATGTATTCTGCCTTTCAGAACGTCACGCATCAGAGCTTTCATTTGTTTGGGCAAATCAACTAAAAGTTCGCTGTAATCCGATATGTTATGCCATACTTGTCCGGCGATAGTTTTCGGATGATATCGTTCTTTTAGCAAACGAAGTCCAAAAGGTTTAGCCATATCCATAATACTCAGCTGGGGATCAAGTTTTTCGACAATACCCTCCAAGAGCAGTAAACATTTTGCCAATAATGTGAAATCCGCAGGAATTCTGATTTGGTGACGATAAGCTACCTTTAAGAGATCTCCAATCGCCGCACCTAAACTGATCCTGCTCATAGGAACATCCATATACTTTTCCCTTAAATCGTCAACATCTTTAGTAAGTAAGGGCATATTGACTTCGTCGGGGATAATGCCGATTCTTAATATCGCCTGGATCATACTTTCTGTGTTTTGGCGCATCATGGCTATGACCATAGAGGCAAAATTATACTTCATTTCCTGAGAAAGTCTACCCACCATCCCAAAGTCAAGAAAAGAAAGCACCCCATCTTCCAAAATAAAGATATTTCCCGGATGAGGATCACCATGAAAAAACCCTTCAATAAGTACCTGATGAAAAAGAGCTTTTACCAGGTGATCGGCGATTTCTTTGCGCTGATAGCCCCTAGCATCAATTTCATCATACAAGTTAAGTTTTATCCCCTCCACGTACTCCATCGTTAATACTTTGCCTGTGGAGTAATCCCAGAATATCCCCGGAATATGTACGCTGGGATCGTCTTTAAACTGTTTAGCGATTTTTTCGGCATTGCGTGCCTCAATAGTATAATCAAGTTCATTGCGCAGGGATTTAGCAAATTCTTCAACTACGTCCCTTAATTGCAGACGTTCCATGCGAACCATCTTGTGTTCTGCTAAGGTTGCCAGGTCAAGAAGAATTTCCAAATCCGTTTCAATTAAATCAATTATGTTTGGGCGCTGAACTTTTACTGCAACTTTTTCTCCGCTTAGCAGTTGAGCCAAATGAACCTGTCCGATTGATGCAGCGGCAACAGCTGTTTCATCGAACATTGAAAAAATCTCCTCAAGTGGAGACCCTAACTCGTTTTCAATAATCCGCCGTACTTCCGTAAAAGAAAAGGGAGGAACACTATCCTGCAATTTTTCCAGTTCCGAAATAATTCCTTCCGGAAATATATCTGCGCGCGTACTGGCAATCTGACCAATTTTAATATAAGCAGGACCTAATTCTTCAAGAACTTGGCGAACTCGTTCCCCCATGGATATGGGGTCGTTATCCTCCCACTCAGTAAAAAGACGTTTGGGAAGAGAAAGCATATTAATAAGTCCAATTTCTTCAACAAAAAAGCCGAATCCATGGCGGGCAAGAACCTTTGCCACATCTCGGTATCGTTTTAAATGGCGAATCCTCTTCCCGATCATCATAATGTCCCCTCTACCTTTAGTTAGTCTTGTACAAAGAAAATTAGCAAATCCATTACAGGCAGACTCTAAACAGCAGGAGCGGGCCAGAAGGCCCGCCAGAGTTGCTCAAATTATCGATTCTCCGTATTCTTGACGATGGTTTCTAAATCAGAAATGCGCTTTTCTAATCTTTCTATATCGTCCTTTGTTGAAACATTCAACTCCTTTAGCATTTTTTCCAATTGACTATGAATAAAGCTATTCATTTCCCTTCTCTGGGCTTCCCCCTTGTCCATTAAGTCTTGAATTAGATCCTTCGATTCTGAAGACGTTACTTCTCCTTTTTTTACCATCTCGTCTACGAATTTTTCGATCTGTTCTCTGCTGACAACTGCTAACCCTAAACCAAATGACAACCCTTTGCGCAACAAATCTTTCATGATCACTATTCCTCCTTTTAAAAATCGGCCTAATGATACTTACATAATCTGTAATGTATGGTGCGGCTCTGACACCTTATATCTATTGTATCTACTTTATGATTGTTTGCAAAACAACACTAACTTATTTAGTATATCATTTGTTATTTGGCGAAATTCCCCCCTAAAGCCTTAAGGCAAAATATACCAAGGACAAACCAACCTAAACCAGGTATACTGAAAAACAACCCGCCCGCCCATCCAAGTTGTCACCTAGCATAAGTACAACTCACCTGCCGCCAGCCACGACGAAAAGCGGACGAGCTTATCACCACACTCCAACTCATTACGCATATTCCTGCAGCTGGATTTGACAACAGTCTCTAAAGCAAAACAAGGGCAGTGTTTTCCACGGGAGATTATCGAGATCGGATGATGCCAAGTAAATTTTCCTTTATGAAATATGGTTCAAAATAAATATCGTTTTGAAAGGGCGATAGTCATGAAACGAATACTTTCTTCAAAATTCCTTGTCCCAGTAATTTCCTCTATCCTATTAATCAGTTTTATCACGATAGCCCCAACACCAATCTCAAAAGATCAGGTCGTTGAAGCTTATATAGCACCTCAATTAGCACCAAAAATCACAAGTCAAGAGTCTCTCGAGAAAGCAAACCCAACAAGCATACCAACTCCCCAGACCCCAGAGAAAAATCCAAACATGAGCTCTGAGTCCGGTTCTAATTCAAGCTCTGTACCAACCTCCTCCAAACCTGCTTCAGTCCCTCCTCAACCCTCTCGTTCTTCAAATTTTGTTACCACCGGTTCAGCACCTAGGAAAAGCTCCGGTACAACAGCCACTAGCTCACTAGCTAGTGCCATTATTGCCACGGGTAAAAATTATATCGGGGTAAAATATGTCTACGGCGGGACAAGCCCTTCCGGATTCGACTGTTCCGGCTATGTTCAGTATGTTTTTGCCCAGCATGGTATTAGCTTGCCACGAGTTTCCCGTGACCAATATCATGCCGGAAGTCCTGTGGCCTACAGTCAGCTCGAACCAGGAGATCTTGTTTTCTTCTCCCTTGCTCATGACGGCATCGTGGACCACGAAGGAATCTATATAGGAAATAACCAATTCCTCAATGCTGCCAGTTCTAAAGGCGTAACCATCTATACCTTAGGACCCTATTGGAAATCCGCCTACGTAGGAGCCCGCCGAGTGTGTTAATTTTAATCAGGCAAGGGTTTACCCTTGGTCTCTTTAGCCCAGATAAGTGTGATTATCCCTACCACATAAATTGATGATACTGCAGCGACCGCTTTAGCATAGGAACCAAAAGAATCAACTAAAAAGCCAGTCAAAAGAGGGCCTGAAGCTGCTAAAATTCTGCCGAAATTAAAGCAAAAAACTTGTCCCGTTGCTCGAAGTCTTGTAGGATAGAGTTCAGCCAAATATATTGGAAATCCCGAAAAGATGCCATTGTTGAACAAGCACCTGCTGACGTGTAATCCCAGCTATAAACCAATACCCCTTCCTCTGTTGCAGCAATAATCCTTGAGGCTCATTATTATTCCTCATTGCTATCCACTCGATTCTCTAATCCATATTCATCAATCTTATATTGCAGTGCTCTCCTGCTAATATCCAGCAACTTGGCAGTTTTGAGCTTATTTCCTCCAGTTTTCTGTAAGGTCAAGACGATAGCCTCTTTTTCTAAAGCTTTAATCAAGGTACGCAAGGTTTTGGGTTTAGCCGCTGCTTCTGGAAATAAAGTCTTATGCTCATTAAACAAATCCAGAGGTAAGTCCTCAAGCAAAATAACCTGCCCACTGCTCATAACAATGGCATGTTCCATTATATTTTCTAATTCACGTACATTTCCCGGCCAATTATAAGATTGCAGAGCGTTTAAGGCTTCCCTGGAAATAACTTTAGGCTTCAAGCCTAATTTCCAGCAAAATTTATCACGGAAATGTGCTGCCAGAAGCGGAATATCCTCTTTTCTTTCACGTAAGGGAGGAATTAGTACAGACACCACATTTAAGCGATAGAATAAGTCCGGGCGGAATGTCTTTTCTAAGATACTTTGACGTAAATTTTTATTTGTAGCAGCGATAATCCGGACGTCAACCACGATTTTTTCATTACCGCCGACTCGTTCAAATTCTCTCTCCTGCAAAACCCTGAGAAGCTTAACCTGTAGTGAAGAACTCATTTCTCCAATTTCGTCGAGAAAAATTGTTCCTCCATGGGCATTTTCAAATTTCCCAATTTTTTGCTGATAGGCTCCAGTAAAGGCTCCCTTTTCATGCCCAAAAAATTCGCTTTCCAGAATCCCTTCCGGGATAGCACCGCAATTGATCGTAATAAAGGGTTTATTTTTACGATTGCTGTATTGATGGATGGTGCGGGCTACTAATTCCTTCCCTGTGCCGCTCTCTCCCTGGATTAAAACGGAAGAATCGCTGGCACTGACTCTGCCAATTGTTTTAAATACTTCCTGCATCAAAGGACTGGAACCTATAAAGGCTTTAACAGGCGGATTGGCCGTTTTCTCATCCATGGATGAAAGCTCGTTTTTTTCAAAAAATGAAGAGAAGACTTTCTCAACAGACATTTTAACTTCAGAAATGTCAAAGGGCTTTGTTAAATAATCAAAGGCACCAAGACGCATCGTCTCAAGGGTTGTTTCAACAGTACTAAAGGCTGTCATCATAATTATTGGCAAATTTGGGAAGTCAAGTCTCAATATTTTAAACGTCTCCATACCATCCTTTTTGGGCATACGAATATCCATGATCAAAAGATCAAAAGGATGGCTCTTTATTTGCGCTAGAACTTCCACTCCATTACAAGCTGTTTCAACTTTATAATCCATCTTACTTAACACTCGCTGAAGTAAATTGCGGACATGTTCTTCATCATCAGCGACTAAAATACTTCCCTTTGGTTTAACCATCAAGGATGCCCCCTTGCTTCCTTGGAATAATAAGTTTAAATTCTGTTCCTACATTTATTACGCTCCGTACTTCAATTTTTCCATGATGCAGTTCCATTAATTGATGGGTAATAGCCAAGCCTAGACCCGTGCCATTTTCACACGTTGTATAAAACGGATCAAATAATATAACAAAGTCTCTTCAATGACTTCATTGAGATTCGTATATTCAAAATGACTTGCAGACGGTCTGGCAAAGGCCTGAGAATTCACTGGCAAAAATACCTGCTCCTGAAAGACTAACAACAGTACCAATAATAAATAAGCAAATTATGTTTTCTCTCAACCGAGAAATTTCCATTCGATTAGGACTAAGAGGATGCCCAGTTTGCAGAGCCTGAGATTCGAAGGCGTTATTTGCAGCTTCCATTGTCACAAAGCCAGTAACAGCAATCGGTGTAACGACAAGCAAGAAAATTGAAAATATTATGTGTGCACGAAACCGCATCGTTTCACCTTCCGTCTCAATTCTCTTAATATTAATTCGTCTGATTTATCTGAATTCCTCTAATTTTTAATATAATTAGGATTAACTTTAATTGGCTGGGGTTCTTGTATTATTAAATCTATGTTTTATAATCAAAATGTATAATAAAAATATTTACTATGAATTTCATTGATAATAAATGTAATTGAGGTGTTTGAGATGGATATTCGCCATTTAGAATATTTTATCGAAGTTGCTCGTCAAAAAAGCTTTAGCAAAGCCGCGCTTATTTGCCATGTATCGCAATCGGCCATTAGCAAAATGATCAAAGATTTAGAAACGGAGCTTGGAACGCCTCTATTTAATCGGAACTCAAAATATGTCCAATTAACGGATACCGGAGTTATCTTTTTTGAGCAGGCACAACAGGTTACTGTTATGTTTCATCATTTGACCACCGATTTTGAAAATAAAATTAAGATGGAGAAAGGCAAGATTTCCATAGGCTTACTGCCCATAACAAGCTCCACCATATTTGCCGAATTATTGGGGGAATTTAAAAGGAAATATCCACATATTGCAATTAATCTATCTGAATATGGCTCGAAAAAAGTAGCTCTTGCCATCAAGGACGGAACTCTAGATGCTGGGGTCGTCTGCATAGTGCCTGATCATCACTACTATGACTCAATTTCTATTTCCAAAGACCCTCTTTTTGTAATTGTCTCCTCACAGAATCCTATCAGTCAGCTGAAATCCATTGAACTCTCTTCCTTAGCTAATGAATCCTTTGTTTTATACAGTCAAGATTTTAGTCTCCACGATGAAATTATTGGCCAATGCCGAAATGTTGGTTTTTCCCCAAACGTAATTTTTGAAACCTCACAGCTTCAACTAATGACTCAAATGGTTGCTGCAAATCTTGGAATTGCTTTCTTACCTTCTGCCGTTTGTTCAGAGCTAGATCCCAGTCGTATTGTTTCTGTCCCCTTAACAGAACCACAAATCATCCATACCATGTCCATTATTTGGAAAAGAGGACGTTCTCTTTCTCATGCCGCAAATTTGTGGCTGGAATTTGCCAAAGAATTCTTTAACTCTAACGAACATCCCTTTGCTAATATCGTAACCACCTAAGGTGCGATGGACTCACAATCCCTTGTTCTATAAAACTAACTCGTGCCCATGTTCTTTGAGCCACTTTCTCCATGTTAAAAATTCCGGTATAAACCTTTCAACTCTCTGCCAAAATTCGGGAGAGTGGTTCAGGTGGGTCAGATGAGCCAGTTCGTGAATAATAAGGTAATCAATCACTTGATCGGGTGCCATAATTATTCGCCAATTAAGATTTAGGTTTCCGCGACTGGAGCAGCTCCCCCACCGCGTTTTTTGATCTTTTAAGCGAAAATCTTGATACGTTACCTGCATCCGTCTCGAGTGGGTATCAAGTTTTTGCTTAAAAACAGTACGAGCCTGAAACTTATACCAAGCAATGATCGAATCGCGAATCATTGCCTCAGACTGAGAATCAATGTCTTCCTGCGGCAATGACACAACAAGCATTTGACCCTCTTGACCTACATGAATTCTTCGATAACTATGGTACTTGAAGCAAAGTTCCAGTAAATGACCTCGAAAAAGAATATGTTCATGATTTTCTAAATTTCTTGCCCGATGATTTTCCCTTTGGCGTTTTTCCAACCAGTGTTTTATAATCCAAGCTTCCTTTGATCTCAATAATTCCTTGATCTGCTTTTTAGGCACATATTTCGGAGCCGAAATTCGCACTCGATCATTCAAGATACTCAGCGTTATTCTTCGATATCGAACGCTTCGGCGTTCCTCGTAGGGAATTATTTCATCACCTATACTCAATTGATTCACCAAACAAGCTCCTCCTCGCAATCGTGTTAAAGGGACGGTCCTACTGACACATTTTCCATGTATTCCTAGAAGTGTCATTGGAACCGTCCCCTTAAAACCTCTCCTTAAAACCTCCACTTAAAAGCTCCCTTAATACCTTCTTTTCGCCTTTGTCACCTATAGGGCGTATTTGATTATAAGAATTTCTTGATTCGCTAACTTTGACATACCTTTTTAACTATCGTTATAAGTGTCGCTAGGGAACCATCCCTTGACCCAACTTCGTCACATTAACGATACCCGAAAGTGTCACTAGGACCGTCCCTTTCACACGCTAATACTTTAAACCTATTCTACCGTCATTATATAGGATGGTACTCCCATTTCCACGAAAAATAAAGGGACGATCCTTACAACATTCAAAGAATGTGTTGTAAGGGCCGTCCCTTTGACACCTTTGACACCTTTGACACGTCGATGCGTTTTGACACCTAATAGACACCATGGTAAAACCAACCGACAAGACCGTAGAGAACCAGGCAGGCTGCTGCAACCATTAAGCCAAGGCGGAGCTTCAACTTTGCATAATCCATCACAGGAATTTTCATCACAGTAGCCATCGCCACAGTGTTATCACTCAAGGGAGAAACAAATCCGCCAAAAGTACCGCTTGCAAATACGGCTCCGGCAATTAAGGGCAAAGCAGCATGTTCTGTAGCCGCCAGGGAAAATCCCAGAGGCAGCAATATGCCCCAGGTTCCAAAGCTTGAGCCGATGACATAAGAAAGCGAGCAGCCTAAAGCAAAAAACGCCGGTGCAATAAAAGCAGCAGGAACTAACCTTCCCACTGTCTGCTCCGTATAACTCACAAAGCCAAGATCCGTAGATACGGCCGATACCGCCCAGACTAACACCAGGAGAACATTCACTGCCATCATCTCGTTCCCACCTTGTAAAAATCCGAAAAGTGTTCGTTGGAGAGGCTGCTTTTGAGCAGAATACCAAATAAAAGAGATCAGTAGGGTCGTTAACAAGGCTTCCAGCATTGCCTTTGCGGCATTTGCCTGGATAAAAGCTTCGATAAAGTTTGAGGAATGCAAATGCCCATCCCACCAGGTATAGAATAATGTTAAGATAAGGAGAAGCGCCAAAGGCAAAATAAGATTCAGAGCATTTGGTTTCACATTCTGAGCGACAAGTTCAACAGGATCCGGAAACGTTTCATCACGAGAATCATTTTTCCTTTGTTTATTGAACTTAGGTGAAGAAAGTGCAATTTCTGCCGACGTTTCCGCATAGGCCAATTTAGCCGAACCCTTTGCCCTTATCGTTTCAATAGATTCAACAGACTGAGATTCTTTGTTCTCGGCTTGGACTTTTTCTGTTTTCCGAAAGGAATAGGCTAAGGCAAAAGCAAGCATTGCTAAGGAAAAAAAGTTAAAGGGAATGCTTAGTAAAAATAAATTATAGGGAGCCATTGGAATTCCCTGATGACGACTCGCCGTTCCCAACAACCCAATACTATAGCCAATAAACACCGTCCCTAAAGGCATAATTGCGCATAAGGGAGTCGAAGTAGCATCAATGATAAAAGCAACTTTATTAACGGGTACCTGAAGACGTGAAAACACTTGTTTCATCACCGGTCCCACGGTAATGATCCGAAAGTCCGGAGCCATGAAGGTAATTAAGGAAGACAGCCAGGTTACAATAAAGGCTCCTCGTCCGGAAGTAATTTTCTTTTCCATGAGTTGAGCAAAACCGCTGACTCCCCCGGTAATACGAACCAAGCCGACAAAGGCGCCAAAGCCATACATGAAAACTATCAAGCGCAAATTATCAGAAACTGCTAATTCCTTTAAAATATAATCAAGGGCAGTACCCACTCCCCCTAACAGTGAAGGATTAACCATATAGGATCCAATCAACAAACCTGCCACTAAGCCAGGAATCACCTGTCGAGTCAGCAAAGCCAGCGGTATTACAACTAGAAACGGTATCAATGACCATATGGTTCCATGCATTAAAAATTCCCCTTTTCAACGTAGGCTACTGTGTAATATCCCGCGCTGAAGGGGAATCTATTCAATACTTTTTTACAATCAAAAACTATCATGATCCCTTAGATGAATTCATTTAAAAGAAATTCGCAAATCATACTCTAACTCTACTTACCCATAGTTGTTTGGAGCAGGGGTAAGCCGTAATAAATAAGAGCGGCAAAAATAACCATTGTAATAGCCAGTTTAAATAATTTTTTAAGTATAAAACCCACCACTAAAATTCCCAGAATAATTATTATAAGTTGTTTAAGGGCCAACCCTGCAATCAATGTTTCCATGAATTTCACCTCCAAGAACAGCGCCAAAGGGCCGGGAATAATTCCTCTTCACCATAAGACGAGATACTATAAATGTGATTCCTTTTAACATCTAAACGTTGAATTTATTAACCAGCAAAGAAAGACTTTCACCAAGCTTCGCCAATTCCTCGGCAGCTCGACTTACGGAACCCATCGTTACCGCTTGTTCCTCTGAGGCGGATGAAACTTCTTGCGTACTGGCAGCTGTTTCCTCGGCAATGACTCCGATACTTTTAACAGACTCCACGGCTTGAGCAGCCCCACCGGCCATTTGCTGGGTTACAGAAATTACTTCTTGAATTTGTTCAACTACCGTATTAACCTCTTCAACAATCGTTTTAAAAGAATTACCTGCCAGATTCACCGCATCAACACCTGAAACTACTTCCTCTTTACCCATTTCCATGCCTTCAATAACACGCTCTGTTTCCCGCTGGATATTAGTAATTAGGGTAGCTATTTGGGTAGCGGATGATGATGATTGTTCCGCTAACTTGCGAACTTCTTCAGCAACAACTGCAAATCCGCTTCCATGTTCTCCCGCACGAGCAGCCTCAATGGCAGCATTTAGGGCTAATAAATTCGTTTGATCAGAAATACCTTTAATTACGTCAACAATTTGTCCAATCTGTTTAGATTGCTCTCCCAAATGAAAAACAGCTTCGGAAGTTTGAACAGAAACATCACGAATTTGTTCAATTTTTCGAACAGCATTTTCCACTTGAAGAGATCCAACGTTAGCAGCATGGGCTGCCTTTTCGCTGCTTTCATTAACAATTTCTGTATTGGCGGCCAATTGTTGAGCACTTGATGACATCTGTTCGATGACAATGTTCGTATCCTTTACTGATAAGGCTTGATTCGATGCGCCTTGCGCCAGTTGAACCAAGGTCGTAGAAACTTGTTCACTTACTGCCGTTGCTTCCTCTGCAGCTGCAGACAATTCCTCACTCGTGGCAGCGACGCTTGCGGATTGTGTCAAAACTTCTCCGATTATTTCTCTAAGAGTCCCCACCATTTCTCTAACAGCTTGAGCTAATACACCTATTTCATCCCTATTTTTAATATCCGGCACGGTAATGCTTAAGTCACCATTGGCAACCGATTGAGCTACTCTCGTCACCTCTCCAAGGGGACGGCTAATATTTCTCGCCAGTACGATAGTTAGAACCATTCCTATTACAAAAGCACCGCAAATAAAAATAATCAAAAACATTAAGCCGGTAGCATTGGTTGTTTGAGCATCGGCAACCGCTTGTTCTCCGCCTTTATCCATAAAATACATCTGAGCTTCCATGGCCTTAATTACTTGATCAAAACTTTCTTTACTTTTATTGGTAAGAAGAGAGCGAGCTTCAACATCATTTTGATCTTCGATTAATTTCCAGACCTGATTGGCATCGGTAAGATAATCATCGAATGATTTCTTCATTGTCTCACTTCTGGCTTTCCCATCTGCGCTTGTAACATATTTATTGTAGGCTGCGAAATCACTTTCCCACTTCGTTTTATTATTTAGAAAGTTAAATTTTATCCCCTGATAGGCAGTAGCATCATGTCGTTCTGAGAAACCTAATAAAAGGGTTCTCTGCATATCTTCTGTATCTTCTACAACCAAGGACAAGGCATTGGTGGCTTTCAGCCAATGATCTCCAAGGTCCTGAGCGTTCTGATTTAGTCGATAAATACCGTAATATCCCACAGTTCCAACAAGTAGAGTCAGTATAATAATAGCTAGAAAACTAACTTGCAATTTAAATTTTATCCCAAAGCCTGTAGTAGATTTAAAATGATTGCTTCCTTTTTTCATAGACTAAACACTCCATTTCAGTCATTATAATTCCTTCTGTTCTGATCTAAAAATAACACGACATTGCACTTTTTAATCATTTATGTACTAACTCATATTTTTCGTATTTCGACAGACAAGCTCAATAACCCTCTATTTCTACAAATTTTCAAAACTTAATAACTAAGCAACACAATATCTTAGAACTAGGCGAATTTGCAAACACAAAACATATCTACTAAAATAGACATAACTCTCAGTTAAGAAAAATACCCAACCTTGGAAACTCCTCCTATAATTTTATTACTTATCGAGGTTGATCAATTATTTCAGAGAAAGAAGATGAATACCATGGAATTACATGAGGCTATGAAAGCTCGACGAAGCATCCGAAAATTCAAAAAGGACCCTGTCCCCGATACATCGATCCGAGAGCTCATTGAGGCAGCTCGACTTGCCCCCTCGGGCAGTAACCTTCAGCCTACCCGCTTTGTTATCATTAAAAGTGAAGCTGCTCGTGCCCAACTAACTGAAGCTTGTCCTCTGCCTTTTGTCAGCCAGGCCCCTGTAGTTATTGCCTGCTGTGTGGATATGGATTCCTTCGGAGGCATGGGCACAAGAGCCCAAGAACTTAAAGAGGCCGGGGCTTTCGCAGATACCCCTCTCGATAAAATGGACCCTGACGCCTATGCTAAACGCAAACCCATGGATCCCGCAGTTGCTGAAGGTTATTTGCGTTTAAATGCTGCCATTGCTGTTGATCATCTTACCTTACGTGCCGTTGATCTTGGTCTGGGAACATGCTGGATTATGATGTTTGATCAAGAGAAAGTCAAAAACATCCTTGGTTTAAGCGAAAATTACCGTGTTGTAGCCTTAATTCCTGTCGGTTACCCTGATCAAAATCCCAAACCCCGTCCTAGAATTGATTTGAGTCAAATTGTACTTAAAGAAGTGTAATTTGGACGATCATACGTTGCGGAAATATATTTAACAGGTTACAGTGTACGATAAGCTTGTCCGCTTTTCGTCGAGGCTGGCTCCTGCCTAGTCGTACTTAGACTTGAAGATGAAGACATTGCCTTCGCACGTTTAAGCCCTTCTAGCAGTATCGAACCGAAAGACTTACTTTCTGATTGTAGAACAAAGGAAGGACTTGTCACACAAGTCTCTTCCTTTGCTGATTTAGATAACCTTCATAAATTCCCTTACAGGAATCTTCATATAAGCTATCAAGAGGATTTCTTATACCTCATAATTTTTAATCAAAGCTAACAAGTACTTAGACTTCACCTGTTCACTTGCCATCATTTGTTTAATCGGCGGCATTTTTAAGATTGCGCCCAGGATTGCTGCCATGGCTCTGTGGCTTAACAAAGCTTGGTTATCAAAGATAAGATCATTAAGTTTTCCTTGTTCAATACTTTGCCGAACAATACGATGAACGGAATTGACGGGGGTTATAACTCGTTTATCCCGATGAGTGAGTTTTAAGGAGCCGCGATTGCATGACCTGACACAAACACCGCATCCTAAGCAAACATTCTCATCTAATTTAGCTCTTTTTAAAACTTTGCCATCTCCAATGGTTTCAGATTCGATGGACAAGGCCCCTACCGGACAGGCTTTGACACACCTTCCGCAGCCATTGCACCTGTTTTCTTCAACCACCGGCAAAAAATTTGTAGTGTTGATGCTATTTAACGTTCCAAACCGCTTGATAGCCAAAAGAGCTTCACAGCAACAACCACAGCAATTGCAAATAAAGGGTAATCCTTCTTGTTCATTTTCACCAATTTGTACTAAGTTGTGCTCATAGGCCTTTTCGAGTAAACTCATACTTTCCGAAACATTGACTTCTCTGGCATAGCCATATTTGATCAGGCTGGATGCAGTTCCCCCGAAAGTCATGCAAATATCCAAGGGAGCATCACAAGCCTTACCCATATGACTCATCTTATGTCTGCAATAACAAGTTCCAATCCCAATGTGGGAAGCCTTTTTAATAATTTCACTTGATCGTTCATAGTCCAGGATGTGCAGATCATTAACAGTGCTTAATGCTTGTTCGTTAACAAAAATTCTGCCTAATTTTGTATCCGTGACAAATAAATCACGAACAAAATCCTCTTCGACATTTAAATATTGATAATAGAGTTCTGAAAGCAGTTTCTGATTACTATTACCCTGGAGACGCATCAGTGAGAACTCAAAAAAGCCGGCCATTGGCGGAGGCAGCACAAAAGTTCTCACGCCAGCCGGGTCCTCGATATCTAACAATAACGCTCTAGAGGCGAGTTCCGTTAAAATCTTTTCCGTTTCCTTTAAATCTAACTTTAATACTTTACTTGCAGTTTCAAGAGTAAAAGGTTTTATTGGCAGCTTCGACATAAGCTCTGCTTCCTTTTCGCTCATGAGGACCTTCAGTATTTTGAATAAAGACTCAGTGGGGGGAGCCCCTTGGGGAAATCGATTGATTCGTTCGCTAAAGTGTTGATAACCGGATTTCAAAGTTCTATGTGCCATGAATAGTTCTCCTTTATGTACATCTGCAGCAAAATGGTCTAACATTAATTATATAGCAACGTGGAGTAATCTTCCATTTCTAATTTTGACACTTTTAGACAACTTAACACCTAAAAATCATGATTAGGAATCAACATAAGATCCAATGCTTATTTAAGCTTTAATGCATCACAAGAGAATATTTGTAGTAAACGAGGTGTGCCTTATGGAGAAAATTGGTCTTGTACTTGAGGGCGGTGGCATGAGAGGCCTCTATACCTGCGGAGTCCTGGAATACTTTATGGAAAATGATCTCTATTTCAATTATATCATTGGCGTTTCCGCCGGCGCATGCAACGCAGTTTCCTATATTTCGAAGCAGCGTGGTCGTAATGAAAGTGTTATTATCAATTATGCAAAAGATTGGCGCTACATGAGTCTTAGGAATCTTTTGCTTAGTAAATCATATTTTGGAATGGATTTTATCTTTGACGAAATACCTAATAAGCATGTCGCTTTTGATTTTCAAACATTTTATAGTTCACCTTGCGACTTTTTAGTAGGTGCTACAGATTGCAAAACCGGTAAACCTATCTATTTAACTAAAGAAGACATGGGAGATAAATTCCAGGCTTTGCGAGCCTCGGCTTCCCTGCCTCTTATATCCCCTATTGTGAATTATAAAGGCTACCAATTATTAGATGGCGGAATTTCAGATTCCATTCCGATCCGCAAATCTATTGCAGACGGCAACACAAAAAATATCGTTGTCTTAACAAGAAACAAGGGCTATAGAAAGAACCCGGCAAAATTCACCGGCCTCATCAAATTAGTGTACAGAAAATACCCTTTTTTCGTGGAAACGATGCTAAATCGCTATAAAATTTACAACGATACCCTTGATTATATCGAGCAGCTTGAGCATGATGGTCAGGTTCTGGTTATCAGACCGTCAAAGCCTTTAGAAGTCGGGCGATTAGAAAAGGATCCCCAAAGACTTAAGGGATTACTGCAAAACGGATATATCGATACAAAAGAATCCTATGAAAGAATTCTCAACTTTGTATCTTGATCTCAATTCAGACAGTTAACAGCAATATTACCAGACAATGGAGTATTGATAAACAACTTGAGAAAATAGTCTGAACGAAAAATCAGCCCAAAAGAACGTTTTAGTGAACGCCTTTTGGGCTTTTTTCATACTATCAGACCCCCATGCCATTTAGCGGCACCCCTGATGCTATTTACCGAAGTTCTTCAATCAAAGCCTTAAAACCAGGCAAAGCCTTTTCAATAGTTCGATAGGCTACGCAATAGGCAATACGAACATAGCCGGGGCATCCAAAAGCAGTCCCTGGTACAATGAGTATATTTTTCTTTTTGGCCAGATTGCAAAATTCCACATCGTTCTCGATGGGTGTTTTAACAAACAAGTAGAAGGCACCTTCTGGCTTAATACATTGATAACCATAAGATAGAAGTCCATTATAGAAAAGTTCACGATTTTTGTTATAAGTTTCAACGTCAACTTTAGCATTTAAACATTTAGCGACAACACGCTGGAATAAAGAGGGTGCGTTCACGTAACCCAAGATACGATTCGCAATATTTGCCGCCATCTGTATATTTTCAAAATCAGCCGCCTGATCAGGAATTACCAAATAGCCTATGCGTTCGCCCGGCAAGGAAAGAGATTTACTGTAGGAGTAGCCAATAATCGTATTCTCATAATACTTTGTCACATAAGGAACCTCAACATTATCATAAGCCAACTCTCGATACGGCTCATCGGAAAATAGATAGATATCCGTGCCAAATTCCTTTTGCTTGCTTCTTAAAATGTCTGCAAGCTTAATGATGGTCTTTTCTGAATAGACGACCCCTGTGGGGTTGTTAGGTGAATTTATGATTACCGCTTTTGTCTTCTGTGTAATTTTTCCTTCGAATTCCTCCAGATTTGGTTGAAAATCACGAGTATTTGGAGATATGATGACTAATTCGCCCTCATAGTTTTTGACATAGCTTCGATACTCACCAAAAAAAGGTGCGAAGGTAATAACTTCATCCCCTGGGTTAAGTAAGGTCTTTAAAATAACATTCATGCCACCGGCAGCACCGACGGTCATAAGTATGTTCTTCTGTTCAAACGCAGTACCAAATTTATCGTTGATAGACTTAGCGATGGCTGCCCTTACATCTTCAAATCCTGAATTGTTCATATAGCCATGAACACTGTTGGAACTTTCCGAGTTTATTATTTCAAGAATTGCTTCCTTAACATCCGCCGGTGGTTCAACGCTTGGGTTTCCAAGGCTGAAATCATAAACATTTTCAGCTCCATGAATTTCCGCCAGTCGTTTCCCTTCCTCAAACATTGCTCGAATAATTGAGCTGTTTTGAACCTGCTCTTTCATTTTAATGGATATCATTGCCCTCAACCTTTCTTTTATGTAAATGTTTGTCCAATCTGCGATTTTGATATCTCATTATACCACTGAACAGGATAACTTGTTAAACCATCCCAATTACAATTATCACAAAAATTCTCTTTCAAGTTCTACCACAAAATAACATTTTCATCATCTAATAAGGGCCGCGTCAGAGGTATGGAGACTGTCCTAGAGTTTGTCCATGATTCGCGGTTTGCCCGGGTCGCAAGAGGGACTCCGTGGCCATGCAAAAACCTACCCCCTTCTTAAAATATCTTGATGCTAAGATATTTCTCAAGGAGATAGGTTATTACTGATTGAAAACAAGATCAAATTCCGTGAGCCAATGTTTCCCTGGATAAATTCTGACGCCGAACATACTCATGATAAGAGTTTCTCGACTTTGTCAATATATCGAGCCATTCCTCGTTTGTAAACAAGGAGGTCATCTGAGATTGATTCTTAAGAATCAATGAATATTGACTAGGATACTCCACCTCGATTACATCCAAAATTCCCGCCGGGAAATACTGGACGCGCTTTCGGTTTTTCAAACTTCGGTAATCCTCTAAATTATACATAAAATACCTCATCAGTTGGTTGTCTTATCTTATTATAGCATAAAATCTTAAGAAAGACGTTGTTTAAAATCCTGATAACCAAATTCTCTGATGATTTTTATTCCTTGTTCTTCTTTAAAAAGAGCTATAGCCGGAAGGTTGACGCCATTAAACATATTGTTCTTCACCATAGTGTAGTGAGCCATATCACAAAATACAAGCCTTGTCCCAATGTTTAGAGGTTCTTTAAACGAATAATCTCCAATGATATCGCCGGCAAGACAAGTATGTCCCCCCAGTCTATAGGTATAAGGATATTCACCCGGTTTTCCGGCATCAATCACATTAGGCCGATAGGGCATTTCCAGGACATCCGGCATATGACAGGCTGCCGAAGTGTCTAGAATAGCATTTTTCATACCGTTCTCAACAATGTCAAGAACACTGGCAACCAGAAATCCTGTATTTAAGGCAACTGCTTCTCCTGGTTCAAGATAAATCTGCACTCCATATTTATCTTGCAGCCATTTTATGGAACGAACTAATGTTTCAAGATCATAATCAGGCCTGGTAATGTGATGTCCCCCACCCAGATTGAGCCATTTCATAGTTTTAATATAGGGTCCAAATTTCTGATCAACTACTTGAATCGTTCGTTCTAAGGTATCGGAATTCTGCTCGCACATGGTATGAAAATGAAGGCCTTCAATACCATCGAGTTCCTCAGGCCGAAAGTTAGCCAGGGTAACACCCAGCCTGGAATTCTGATAACAAGGGTTATAAATTGGGGTCTCAATCTCGGAATATTCCGGGTTGATGCGAATACCGCAGCTAATTTTTTGAGCTCCCTGCTGTTGCACCTTTTCTTTGTAGCGATTCCACTGGGAAAAGGAATTAAAAACGATATGATCACAATTTTCCATGATACCGTCAAATTCCTCTTCAATATAGGCCGGGGCAAAGATATGAACTTCTTTTCCCATTTCTTCCCGCCCGAGTTTAGCTTCGAACAAGGAGCTGGCAGTAACCCCTTTCAGGTACTTACTAACCAATGGAAATACGGAAAACATGGAAAATCCCTTTAAAGCAAGGAGAATACTGCATCCCGTACGTTCTTGTACGGAATACAGTATTTCAAGGTTTTTTAATAACAACCGTTCATCCACAATATAGCATGGAGATGGCAAATCATGAATATCAAAATCCAATTACTACACCTCAATCAAGGAGCGTTGGCATAAAACTTTCCTGCCAAGGCAGACCACATTTGTTAAGCGCTTCCATGAAGGGATCGGGATCAAATTCTTCAACATTAAAGACACCAGGTTTTTTCCAAAGGCCTTTGAGCATCAACATAGCCCCAATCATGGCCGGAACACCTGTTGTATAAGATATGGCCTGAGATCCTACCTCGGCATAACATTCTTGGTGATCACAAACATTGTAAACGTAATAGGTTCTGGGTTTTCCGTCCTTAATTCCTTGGATAATGCAGCCGATATTTGTTTTCCCTTTCGTTCTCGGCCCCAAAGAGGCAGGATCAGGGAGTATCGCTTTTAAAAATTGCAGGGGAATAATTTGACGTCCTTCAAATTCGATGGGCTCAATGGAAGTCATGCCCACATTTTCGAGAACACGTAAATGATTTAAATAATTATCCGAAAAGGTCATCCAAAATCTGATCTTCTTAACTCCCTTGATATTAATTGCCAGGGACTCCAATTCTTCATGATACATGAGATAAATGTTTTTGGGACCAATTTCGGGAAGGTCGTAAACTTTTTTCACGGCAAGAGGAGGCGTTTCAACCCAAGAACCGTTTTCAAAGTACCTTCCATTCGCCGTAATTTCTCGAATATTGATCTCAGGATTGAAGTTCGTTGCAAAAGGATAACCATGATCGCCGGCATTAGCATCAACGATATCAATCGAATGGATTTCATCAAAATAGTGCTTCTGAGCATAGGCGCAAAAGACTCCGGTAACTCCAGGATCAAAGCCGCTTCCTAACAACGCAGTCAACCCGGCCTGAGCAAACTTTTCCCGATAGGCCCATTGCCATTTATATTCGAATTTTGCAATATCCGGTGGTTCATAATTGGCAGTATCCAAATAATCAACACCGGCTGCTAAACAGGCATCCATAATAGTCAAGTCCTGATAGGGGAGCGCAAGGTTCATGACAATATCCGGTTTAAAGCTTTTGATTAGCTCAACAACTTCATCGGTGTAATCCGCATCAAGCTGAGCCGTTTGAATTTTTGTGCGGCCGCCGGATAATTTATTTTTAATTGCTTCACATTTCTCTAAAGTTCTGCTGGCTATACATATTTCCTCAAAAACGTCCGGATTCTGGCAACATTTATGTATTGCAACACTAGCCACTCCGCCAGCACCGATAATCAAAGCTTTCCCCATATCAACAACCTCCTAAATCACTTGTACAGCAATGCAAATTATACCTAAACCACGACAATTTAGCAATATCAGTCTCGAAAAATAAAGAAAAACAAGGGAAATTCTTTAAATTCTCCCTTGTTTTTATATAACCAACTATTTCTATTAATATTCCGCTTACATTCTCGTCTTTATTCTCTCAATCGCTCGGAGAGTATTTTCGCGGGTGCCAAAAGCTGTTAGACGGAAATATCCTTCCCCGTTGGCTCCAAAGCCAGCTCCCGGTGTACCTATGACATGAGCGTTGATCATCAGTTTATCAAAGAACTCCCAAGAACCCATATGATTGGGGGTCTTCATCCAGATATAGGGAGCGTTGACTCCACCGAATACCGTATAACCAGCTTTCTGTAATCCTTCACGAATAATTCGGGCGTTCTCCATATAGTAATCAATAGTCTCCCGAATCTGCCGCTGTCCTTCTTCCGTAAAAATGGCGGCAGCGGCTGCTTGTACCGGATATGAAACGCCATTAAATTTTGTCGTTTGTCTCCTTAACCAGAGCTGATTAAGGCTATGAGCTTTGCCCTGAGAATCGTAAACTTTTACATCCTTCGGTACGATAGTATAGGCACATCGGGTTCCAGTAAATCCGGCTGTCTTGGAGAAACTTCTAAACTCAACGGCAACTTCGCGGGCGCCTTCAATCTCGAAGATACTGTGAGGAACTCCTTCTTCTTGGATATACCCCTCATAGGCCGCATCAAATAAAATGATGGAGCGATTTTCTCGAGCATAATCCACCCATTGTTTCAATTCCTCTTTAGATAGAGTCATACCCGTTGGATTATTAGGAAAGCACAGATAGATCATATCTACTCGAGTCTTGGGAAGAGATGGTTTCATTCCGTTTTCTTCAGTACAGGGAAGGTAAACGATGGCATCGTACTGTCCCTTCTTACTGTCATAAAATCCTGTCCGTCCTGCCATAACATTGCTGTCAACGTAAACAGGATAGACCGGGTCTGTCACAGCCATAATGTTGTTGAGTCCAAAAAGTTCTTGGAAATTTGCTGTATCACTTTTCGCTCCATCGCTGATAAAAACCTCATCGACAGACAATTCTACGCCTCGCGGAATGAAATCATGATTCATTATTTTCTCTATAAGAAATTGATACCCTTGCTCCGGCCCATAACCCCTAAACGTTTCAGCCTTACTCATCTCTTCAACGCCTTGATGCATGGCCTCAATGACTGCAGGAGATAATGGGCGGGTTACATCGCCGATTCCCAAACGGATAATGTCTGCTTCCGGATTGTCTGCTTTAAATTTATTTATCCTGCGGGCTATTTCTGAAAAAAGGTAACTCCCCGGTAACTTTAGATAATTCTCGTTGACAAGTGCCATATGTATTCAAACTCCTTTATTTTTTCCTTTTATATGTTACAAATTATATTTACAGTGCGAAGATTTTGCAACTAAATCAGTAAAGTATACAATTTATGCCGCCAAGAGCGCTGATTGGCCAAAAGCAAAATCTGAATTATAGAGTTATCACCCTATACCTCAAAATAGTCTTAAGCTTTTTAGGAACGGTTTATACCCGGCACAGTAACAATAATCGAACAAGCCTACGGCAAATACAATTCCTTATAGGCTTTTCCGACATACCTAGAACTAGCTATGCCCAGTATAATGATTTGTAATTAAATCCCCAGAGAATATGATAGTAGTCGATGTGAACTCATCTTCGAATAGTAATACCTCTCAAGATTTTATTGTTTAATGGAAAGGGGAATTGCTCTCCGAGCACTTGATGCTCGTTTTGCAGCCCCCCCTTTAAGATTATGAATCTCAGTGAATAACGCTTTCTAGATTAGGATTTAGTAATCTCTAAGGATATTATTCTTCTGTTGATAGCTCGATAACTTCACGTTCCGGTTCAGACTCTTCCTCCTCAGACTTGTAGGAATTACATTGACATTGACTGGGTTTTTCAAGTTCCCATAAGATAAAGACCAACATTATGACTGTCACTGCCAATTCATAAACTATAATACCGCCGATCAAAATCGGCAAGCTGTCTAATTCCTTAACCGATTTGCAGGAACAACCTAGTTTATTTTCAGTCATAGCCATTACCTCCCCTACAGTGATACACTTACCTACAAGTTATTCCATAATGTTCCATTTAGAGCATGGCTGATCTTCTTAAGATAAAATGTTCTCTCATCTTCCTTCGAAAGAACCTCACTCTTTTGACTCTATGCAAAGAATACCTATAATTGTCGCAGCTTGAAATAAATATATAGAAATTCTCGGCACTTGAGTGAATTTGGCAAAACAACTCGATGAATGGTGTAAATTAGAAAAAATATGATTCCCCAAATCAAAAGCGAATCCGTAAACTATTGCATGCTCAAAGCATATAGTGTAAGGAGTTAATTGATAATGATTATCTTTTAGATAGGGGGAAGAATTAAACATGTGCGGTATTGTTGGCTGGATTGATTGGAAACGAGATTTGTCATCTCAAAAAGAGGTACTGGGGAGTATGACTCAAACTCTTACACCCCGCGGACCTGATGCTGAAGGGTACTGGTTCTCACCTCGCGCTGCTCTTGGTCATCGTCGTTTGATAGTTGTTGATCCTGAAGGCGGACTGCAGCCTATGACCCGACAACGAGGAGAACATACTTACACTCTCATTTATAATGGTGAGCTGTATAATACTCAAGATATTCGCACAGAACTTAAAAGTCTCGGCTATCAGTTTGAAGGTCATTCGGATACTGAAGTCGTGCTTGTCTCCTATTTAGAATGGGGACCGGCTTGTGTGGAGCGCTTCAATGGGATTTTCGCTTTTGGCATCTGGGACAGTAAATCTCAGCATTTATTTGCTGCAAGAGACAGGCTAGGGGTTAAGCCTCTCTTTTACAGCGAACAAAAAGGTTACTTACTTTTTGCTTCGGAAATTAAAGCCCTGCTCAAACACCCAGGAGTTACTCCTTTGATCGGGAAAAACGGGTTAGCAGAAGTCTTCCTCATCGGTCCCGCCCGTACTCCCGGCAACGGTGTCTTCGAGGGGATATCCGAATTAAGACCTGGACACAGTATGCTCTACTCCAATAACGGCTTGAAAATCCACCAATACTGGGCTTTGCCGAACAACATCCATACTGATGATCTTCCACAGACGGCGACAAAAATCCGCAACCTCTTTCTTGATACTGTCCAGCGTCAATTGGTCTCTGATGTGCCGATTGGGACCCTTCTTTCGGGTGGTTTGGACTCCAGCGCCATTACTGCCATTGCTGCCAATACGGTTGCCTATCAAGGAAAAGGCCCCTTGCCAACCTTTTCGGTGGATTACGCCGACAATGACAAGTATTTCAAACCTAATGATTTTCAACCCGATGCTGACGGTCCATGGATAAAACGAATGTCCGAAGCTTTTTCTACCCAGCACACGAATTGTACATTTAAGATTCCCGATCTTGTGGATGCCCTGAAAGCTGCAGCATCGGCGCGTGATCTGCCGGGTATGGCTGATGTCGATTCTTCATTGCTGCTTTTTTCCCAAGAAATCAAAAAGCATGTTACAGTGGGTCTCTCGGGAGAATGTGCAGATGAAGTATTTGGAGGTTATCCTTGGTTCCATCGCCCGGACTCTCTGGCTGCGGAAACCTTTCCCTGGGCACTTCACGTAGAAAATCGCTTACAAGTGCTTTCTCCAGAATTAATAGAATTTCTTCAGCCTTACGATTATATCAGACAGCGTTATGAGGAAGCCTTAACCGAAATTTCAAAGCTTCCCGGCAGCGCTCCGACACACCAAGACAGCAGAACCGTCACAGATCATCAACGCGAGGCTCGAATCCGGGAGATCTCTTATCTAACTATCACTCGTTTTATGCCTACTCTGCTTGATCGCAAAGACCGAATGACCATGGCCACTGGCTTAGAGGTGAGGGTTCCTTTCTGTGACCATCGCATTGTAGAATACGCTTGGAATATTCCTTGGGAGATGAAGGCTTTAGATGGAAGAGAAAAGGGACTTCTCCGCCATGCACTAACAGGTGTTTTGCCGAAAGATGTACTTTGGCGCCGTAAAAGCCCTTATCCCAAAACCCATCACCCAGAGTATCTGCAGTCTGTACGCAGTTGGCTGAGAGAAATCGTTTCTGACCCTTCATCACCCTTGCTCCCCCTCATTAATCTTCCTGCCTTGGAAGATCTCATGAAGCTTTCAGATGCTATGCCCTCAGGACGCCCATGGTTTGGCCAACTTATGGATATACCTCAACTTTTTGCTTTCTTAATTCAAGTGGATTTTTGGCTCAGGGAAAAGGAGATTCAAATCCTCTGATACTAACTCAGCCAAGGGAGTCATTGTAAGAAAGTTTTTCAAATCAGTATATGTGCAAAAAAATAGCCCAAGAGTACGTTATTTGATATGCTCCCGGTCAAGGGGAGCATATCATTTAACGACTTCTGGACCATTTCTCTATCTATCTCAAAAGGTGCTCGTGCAAATGCATCTTGCGACAACCTGCTCATTTCATTTTATCACCCTCATTTGTTTCAACATCTATAGGTTCTTCTATTGACTGCTTTTTCGTAACCTTAACTTTCGTTATTCTGAAACCATTGACTTCAAGCACTTCAAAGAGAAATCCATCAAAAAAAATAACGTCACCCTTTAAAGGTTTGCGGCCTAAGCGGGAAAAAACGTAACCGCCAATGGTCGATACCGTATCTTCCTCAAGCTGAATCTCAAGTAACTGCGATACTTCTTCCATCAAAACTCGGCCATTTAAGATATATTCTTGATCGTTCAGCTTTTCAATAGGAGGCTGCTCTGATTCAAATTCATCGTAAATTTCTCCAACCAGTTCTTCCAGCATATCTTCAATGGTCACAAGTCCTGCGGTTCCGCCGAATTCGTCAACAACCACTGCCATATGCGTTCGTTGACTTCGCATAGCCTGTACTAAGTGGGAAATTGGCATCCCTTCGGGAACGGCAAGAATGTCACGTTTAATTTTTGTTATATCCTTCTCTTCAGACTGTTCTTGGAGCCAGAAAATGTCCCTCATATGTACTAATCCTAGGACATGATCTTTGTCATCATCACAGAGCAAATAACGAGTATGCCCATATTTCTTAACAACTTCAAGAATATCGGAAAACTTGTCCTGAACAAAAATACAAACCATGTCCTGGCGGGGAATCATTACCTCACTGGCAATTCGGTCGGAAAACTCGAACACATTATCCAAAAGTTTCCCTTCCATTTTATCTAAATAGCCGTGTCTTTGGCTGGCATCAACCAACATCCTCAGTTCTTCCTCGCTGTGGACAAGGTCCTGTTCATTGGCCGGTTCGATTCCCCAGAGACGCAGGACCAAGTTCGCGAGGTTGTTGAGCGCCCAGATTACCGGATAGAATACCCTATAAAATCCTTTTAATAAACCGGCTGTTGCCAGAGCCGTACCCTCATCCTTTTGGATAGCTATAGATTTAGGAACAAGTTCGCCCAATACTATATGTAAGCAGGTAATCAAGGCAAAAGCAATAATTATGGAAATGGTTTCAGTATACAGCCTCTCCCATACGCCCAGGCCTTTAAACAAAGGTTCGATCAGTGCGGAAACAGCAGGTTCTCCCAACCAGCCTAAACCCAAAGAAGCCAGAGTAATCCCCAGTTGGCTCGCCGAAAGATAAGCATCGAGTTTTGAGGTGACTTCCAAAGCAGTCTGTGCCCGACGGGACCCGTTATCAGCCAATTCAGCCAAACGGGTTTTACGGACTTTAACCATGGAAAACTCCGCTGCCACAAAAACGCCATTTATAACAATTAATAGAAATGCGAATAAAACCTTGAAAAGGCTCCAAAACAGACCTTCTATGACACTCTCCTGATTAGGTTAAGTTAATCATCTAACCTAATCTTTTCCTTTCTAAATATTTCATTCTTATTGATTCATTGATTAATTATTTTTAATCAATTTATATTATACGTTTTTTATGTCATAGTTTATTATATATACAATTTATTTTTTAGTAAAATAAGACATCCGTGAGAGATAATCCAATTATCACATTACTTCTTGAGAATTACCAATTAATGTGATATTCTATTGGAAATTAATCCATTTTAGGTGCCCTTTGGGGAGAATAGGGAAGTTCGGATAAAGCAAACCAGCTGAAAGTTATGCTTTCTGATAGTAAAAACCGACGCGGACCCACCACTGTAGTCGAGGAGCCTCGCTGACCACTGGCCTAAGCCGGGAAGGCTGCGAAACGGCGATGATTCGATAGCCAGGAGACCTGCCTAAAATGTTGACGGCTTCCCAAACCTTGGGAAGCGTCGGTGACGATGGCAAAGTCCCGACCACATTGATTTGTGGCGGGACTTTGCCTTTTTGCTATCCAATTCAATAAAGGAGGAAAAAGCTTGGAGGAATTCAGCGAACTTCTCAGCCCCGAATCAAGAAAAAAGCTGTTCTTTTAATGGCTGATGATCATGGTGTGGTCGAAGAAGGCGTTAATGCCTTTCCTCAAGAAGTTACTCCCCAAATGGTGTATAATATTATTACAGAGGGGCTCGATGTGCTTACACATTCTGAATGAGATAGCAACCTTTAGAGATGCGGGGGGCAGCGAAAAATAAGTTTAGATCCACATCTATAGGATTAATATATCTGACAATGAGGGGAGTCGTTGAAATCTAATGTCTCAATTTACCCTTATCACAGGAGGATCACGTAGCGGTAAAAGCAGTTTTGCCGAACTATTAGCAGCTCATAGTGCTTCTCCCAACCTGCCTGTAACCTATATTGCAACGGCTCAAATCTGGGACGAAGAAATGGCTTCTCGAGTCAAAAAGCATCAGCTTCAAAGGCCTGCTGCTTGGCAGTTGATCGAAGAGCCCTTGAATATTCGAGAAACCTTGCTCAAACTAAAAAATGACGAAGGAGTTATTCTACTGGATTGCGTCACTCTCTGGCTCACAAACCTTCTGCTTGCCGAACAGCCTGAACAAACACACCAGGCTGGGCAGACGACCCCTCAGTTTGATCAGAGCATATATGAACAAATTGAAGTAAAAATCCTGACAATAGTTCAAGAGGCAGCAATAATAGCCCAAGAAATTAAACCAATCGTCATTTTTGTAACGAACGAAGTTGGACAAGGTATTGTTCCGGAAAACCCTTTGTCTCGAGCATACCGGGATTTAGCCGGACGATGTAATCAAGCGCTTGCCAAAAAAGCAGGTAGAGTTTATTGGGTGATTGCAGGTCTTCCTATGGAAATCAAGAAGCCTGCTGAGACCCTGCTCTCTTCTCTGCACAAGGAGAGGTAGCCTATGCGAGGATTTCTCATTGCTCTCACGTTCTTAACCAGACTTCCTTTACCTTCCCCTGAGGTAGAGGTGACTTCCGAGGAATTTGCCGGAAGTTATCGTTATTATCCACTGGTAGGGCTCGTTATAGGTTTCTTCCTCTGGCTTATAGCCAAAGGATTATACCACTATTTTCCGCCTCTGGTGCTGGGCTCCATGCTCTTAGTTGGTGAACTTGTACTTACAGGTGGACTCCATCTCGATGGTTTTATGGACAGCATGGATGGGTTATTGTCTGCTCGAAGCCCGGAACGGATCTTGGAGATCATGAAGGACAGCCGAGTGGGAGCTCATGCATCCATGGCTCTAGTAGGATTACTTTTGCTCAAATTCTCCCTGCTGGCCAGTTTAACTCCTTCCAAATATCCCCTCCTCCTAATAATGCCCATGTTTTCCCGTTGGGTCTTTCAAATCGGTGTCATTGCCTTCCCTTATGCTCGACCTCAGGGGTTAGGCAAAGGATTTCATGAAGCAACTCAATGGCTGACCCTTCTTATCTCAGGCGGCTTTGTTTGCCTAATTTCTTACCTCTTAACCGGCATTGCCGGCCTAGTCTCATTTTTCATCTGTGTTGCTGCAGTCATCCTTTGGGCACATAGAGTCACCTCCCTTTTAGGTGGATTAACAGGTGATCTATACGGTTCCATCATTGAACTTTCTGAAGTACTTTTCCTTTTTTTTGCCTTTCCCTTTCTCCACTAAAGAGTACTGGACATTTCCCTAACTTTCCCGCTGTTAATCCATCGACCCGATCGTTGAAAATGTTCTTAAGCCAAACTTGACAATCATTCCAAACATGAGCCGACGTGCGATTACAGGCAAAGAGACGGTTAATGTTCATCAATTCATCTCGCCACCTATAGAGGATGGGTGTCTTCTCCCCGCAAGAAGATAAAAGCGAAGCGTTCTCACTCCACTTTAACTGATATACCCGCCTTTAGATCAAACAGTTCCACTGCTTATCTTCATGGGGATTATCAGCCTGTGATAGGAGAACGCTTCTTTTTTAATCTCTTTGGTTACAGGGAATGAGTAGATGCTTGTCCTAAAATCGCACGTGCTAAACGCTGAACTCCCTCTTCAATAACTTCCGGCGTCGAGCAGGAATAGTTCAAACGCACCTCCGAAGTTACACGCTGGTCCGTATAAAATAGCGCACCGGGAACATAGAGGACATTTTGACGTATCGTCTTTTCCACGTAATCAAAACTGTTGGCAATATTTTTAAATCTCGCCCAGAGAAAGAGACCTCCCGAAGGAACGATCATTTCTACTTCGTCACCTAAGTGCTTTCCTATAGACTCAACCATAGCCTGCCTTCGTTCCTTATAGACTGTTCGTAAGGTTTGAATATGATCGGGAAGTACACCTTCTTTTAAAAACTCCAGCACAGCGCGTTGTGTAAGATTATTACTGTGCAAGTCTACTCCTTCTTTTGTTTGACAAAGATGATCAACAATATCTTCATCCGCAATTACGTATCCTACCCTTAGTCCGGGGGCTAGAACTTTTGAGAAAGTTCCCAGATAGATGACATTTTCACCCAAATCTACTAAATTGGGTAAAGCTTCTCCCTCAAAACGCAGCTCTCCGTATGGATTATCTTCAACGATCATGAGATTATAAATTTGAGCTACCCGCAAAAGCTGCAGTCTGCGCGCAAGTCCCATAACCTTACCGGTTGGGTTCTGGTAGTTTGGAATAAGATATAAAAATTTCGGCGTTACTTCTCCAAGCATCTTCTCCAGTTCTTCGGGTATGATCCCTTGGTCATCACAGGGAATCATCCTGAATTGCGCCCGAAAGGCTTGAAATGCTTGGATAGCTCCTAGATAGGTCGGCATTTCTAAAAAAACAACGTCTCCTGGATCTAGGAACGTTTGAGCCAGCAAACTCAAACCTTGTTGGCTTCCGGTAGTTACAACCACATTTTCCATCTTTGCTGATTTGCCGTTTCTCGTATGCTGCTTGGCCAGCCATTCCCTTAGAGGCGGATGCCCGGCAGTCTGTGCATATTGGAGAGCAGATTTGCCTTGTTCTTCAAAAACTCGCTGGAAACTGTGCTTCAGGACTTTATCCGGAAAAAGTTCATGGGCCGGTAAGCCACCGGCAAAGGATATCATATCCGGATTCTGGGCTGCTTTTAACATTTCTCCGATAAAGCTTTCCCCTGTATTTTCCATCCATTTTGCATACTTCATCGCCAAATCCTCCTCAAATCCTCTGATCTATGTCACATTTAGGAAATATTCTTTCTTGTAATATAATTCACCAGAATATAATTCTACTTTCTATAACAATCTCCTGCTTAGATTTCTATAATTACTTTAGTTGTCTATTTCCCTATTCTTCCCTTCGTATCTTTAGAAGAATACGTGGTCACTGAGGTTTTTTAAATAACACTCTATCTCCGTGATTCTATTCTTCAGTAATGCCTCTGAGCAGCATGGAGGTCCGGTAGTAAGAAAGGCCCAAAAAGCGTTAGTAAAAACGTCCTCTTGGGCTGATGTTTCGTCCATACTATTTATTATCGAACTGAGACCATGTCACTCACAACGATCTGTCCCTTCCCATTATCTTTACCAATATAGAGACGTCGATCCGAAACTTTATACAATGATTCATAGTCCTTAGATTCTGTTGGAAATTCAGCGACCCCAATAGTAACGCCCAAACCAAGCTTTTCAAGTTCTAAGTTGTTTTTCAGACGTTCAATAATCTTAATTGAATCTTGACCCGCCTTTAAATCCGTAAGTATCACTGCAAATTCATCTCCACCTGTTCTGGCTACAATATCACCTAAGCGAACAGATTTTTGCAAATTATGGGCCAGGTGAATGAGCGCAAGATCTCCAGCAGGATGCCCCTTGGTATCGTTCAAATTTTTAAAGCCATCTATATCAAGCAGCAAAAATTGAAAGGTTGTACCGCGCCTTAAGGTATTTGCCATTTCCCCTAAAATCCTCTGTTCAAAGCCCTGGCGATTCAATATACCGGTCAAACCATCCGTCGTAGCTAAACGTCGCAGTTCCATTCTTTGTCGGATTGTTTCTAAGGACATACTTAGCATCCTCACAAAAGCCGAAAGTATCTCTTGAGTATATTGAAGATCCCTAACCCCTGATTCCATAAGCCATAATTCCCCGACAATTCCATGATGGGTAATGATGGGATGAATAGAAATCTTTTTCACAGGATAGGGAATATCCCATTGATCTGATTCTTCCAGATCTTTTAAGGACGGGGTAGATGATGGAATATATCCGGTCGGAAAATGACATTCTTTATAACGATTTATCCACTCCTGCCAAACCGTTTCATACTGTTTAAGGCGGCCAAAAGAAGAGCCTAAGATCCACTCACCCTTTTGTTCCATATGAAAAAAGCCTGCTTCAAGATATAAAATTTCCATGGCCATTTCTCCGGCTTCAGCTAACAACTGTTTCTCTGAAACGGCTTTAACCAGAATTTCGGTACCTCTTAAAAGCAGAGACAAGGCCTGCTCACGCTCCAAAGCCGCCAGATGCAGCTGTTGTTCATAGACATTAGAAGAAATTAGAGGCATGAGCTGCTCCAACCAATAGATACTATTTTCATCGAAAGCAAATGGGTCAGCACTAAAGAGAACTAATAAGCCGAATAAGCAGCCATAATGAACAAGCGGGACACATAAAATCCGGCGTATCTTAAATTCCTGTAAATTTTCTCTCCACTCTGAAAAAGAACAACTAGCGTTTAATTCAGCAGGACGATATTCATCCCCTGTCTCGTCAATCTCATGAATTTCAATTTTGGGTTCAAAAGCAGTATTGCCTTCCATCACCTTTTTTAAGATGATCTGAAAATTAAAAGGAAAAAAGCGCTGCTTCAAAAAACTCTCTTGTTGTTCAGTGCGCGCACTAATTGTCAGAGAACGAAATTTATTTTCTTTAAATAGCCAAATACCTGCCATTGTCGAATTAAAAAAATCAAGCCCTCTTTTAGTCAAAATTTTTAGGGCATCTTCAAAATTTTCTTCACGATTAATTTCTTGGAGAAGTCCGAAGATGTCTTCGGGTTTCAGACGATAGGCCTGAGTTTGGACCGACATGGGCTGATCACCCTTTCACTCTCACGTCATAACCTATTTTAACACAAACTCAGAGAAGGAAAAGACATTTACATAGTTATCATCTAATCGCTGCTGTTCAAAAGTGCGCATAGTATGTTAGGATTAAGATAAGGATCGAATAATCAATATCGGGAGGCTATCTTTTGAAAAAAAAGTATTTCTCATTTCTAACTTTGTTGCTCTCCCTAGCTCTGGTAATTTTCCTTTATCCAAAGCTTCAGCACCCTTTCGCCTTTCAATTCTTCATTAAACGATGGGGAAACCTCAGCCTTTTCATTGACATGTTAATTATTGCACTACTTATGCTCTTTCCTCTAGTTCCTTTTGCTTTAATAGCCGGAGTAAATACTATCTTATATGGTTGGATTGGCGGTTTTTTGCTTTCTCTAGCAGGAAGCCTTTTAGGAGCAGCTATAGGCTTTGGCCTATCCCGATCGCTGGGGCAAGCATGGGCTCAACCCAAAATTGCGGGATTGGGAAAATGGGGAACTCTAATTGAAGGAAATAGCTTTTCCATTGTATTGCTCTCTAGGCTTGTTCCTATTCTTCCATCTGCAGCCGTCAACTATGCGGCAGGATTATCTCAGATGCCTTTTCCCTCCTTTCTCCTCGCCACCTTCTGCGGGAAATTTCCAATGATCATTTGGGAATCTTGGGTAGGACACGACTTTTGGCGAGCTTCCCACCACCCTGGTCGTTTTGTGGTTGCTCTAGGTATGGGAATTTTCATATTTGGATCTGTAGCTCTTTATTGGTACACTACTAACAGAACTGATCCCCAACAAAAAGCTTAATAAATGACTATCATAATTTATATGGTATGTGTTAATTTTATAAATAATTTCAATCTTTTAAGTAAATATAATAAAAGCCTTCACTCATAACTGAAAGAAGGCTGTCTCACGATTTCTTAGGCTCTTAGTAAAGCTCTTGCAATTCTCTGATGACCTATTACGTTGGGATGTGCGTAATCAGGTCCTATTAGCCGTTGCTCCTTCCCATGAAACTCTCGATCTATAAAAGCGACGTTTCCTCCATATCGGTAAGCCCAATCAATAATAATCCTATTAACTTGATCAATAATGAGTTGCGCTTGATTAGAATATTGAGCATAAGGACCTGCCGGTAAGGGGTTGTATATAGCAGCTATTTTCAGAACCGCCGTTGGGTTAATGCTTCTGATTTCTTCCCCGATTTGACACATAGTTTTTCGGAGCGAATAAATGATTAAGGTTAACTGAGTCGGATTAGAAACTCGAGAAGAATTTTTAAAGAACTGAAGTAAGTCGTTTGAACCGATAGTAATAGTCACTAGAGAAGCCTGAGAAATTAAGCGGCGTATTCTAGGATCTTTCTGTAGCAAAACAAGCAGCCCGCCGGTTGTCAAACCGTTTATCCCAAGGTTAAGCAGTTTTAAGTTTGGTTCATGCCTTCTAAGAAATTGGGCATACACAGTCGGAAATGAATAAAGCCCCCCAACACCATAACCAGCCGTAATAGAATCTCCTAAAGCCAGATACAAAGACAAATTCGCACCCACTTCCTATAATCCTTGTTCACTATTAGGGTATGTTTTCCAACTGATTTATGTCACGTGCCGCGAATAAACCCCACTGTTTCTGGGAAGCTAAGAAAAAAACAATTGAATGGTGTGGTTATCGTGAGCAATCTGTGGGAATTAATCAGGAAGGGGAATTCTTCATCTCTCTACGCTTCCTTGGGAAATCTCATCCTCGTCATTATAAAAAGTATTGCTGCTTTCACTAGCGGAAGCGGCGCCATGTTTGCCGAAGCTATGCATACTGGAGCCGATACTGTAAATCAAATCTTTGTTTTTATTGGCAGTATCCTGGCGGAACGAAAGCCAACGCCTCGCTTCCCAACTGGTTTTGGGAGACTCATTAACGTATTTTGTATGGGGGCTGTCATTGTTGTAACGATCATGGCCTATGAAACTGTTCTGGAAGGAATCCATCTAATTAAACATCCCTCATCGTTTCAGGCTCTGGGTTTTACTATCTTTAGTCTTTTGGCCTCAATGGCAACGGATGGTTATGTTCTCCTTAAAGCGATTCGTGAAATCGGAAAGGAGACTCATAGCGATAAAAAAGGACTAAATCTCATCCCTTTTGCTCTTAAAAATGTTAAGAAAGCATCTCCTCCAACACGTCTAGTCTTTTATGAAGACCTAGTTGCAACGTCCGGGGCTGTCCTAGCTCTATTGGCAATACTCCTGACACGGTATACTCCACTCAAATCTCTTGATGGATTCGCCGCCATTATTATTGGTTTACTCATGGGCGTCGTAGTCTTTCGCGTCGGATATGACAATATGGTCGGTCTTATTGGAGTTTCTGCCCCTAAAGAGGTTGAGGATAAAGTATCTCAGATTATCTTTGCCGATTCAGCCGTCACTGATATTAACAAACTGCGTATCCTCCAGGAAGGACGCTTTTATCATGTTGAGAGCTATATCGAGCTAAATAGAGGCTATACTTTAGCAGAGGCCGACAAAATTAAAGCGAGAATCCGTGACCATTTATTAGATTACGAAGATGTCACGGATGTGACCCTTGGCATCATCGAAGATAATGGAATCAGAGACTGGAGATCTATGGAATCAGCTGCTCCTTAAGAGGATCCATAAATACGAAGCGCTAAACATCCATTTTTATAGATGTCTAGCGCTTTTAAATTTTGTGCGTTAATTTAAGCCTACGCTCTAATAATTTTATCGTAACAATAGAAAGGGGCTTCTTTCCCCATAAAATTAATTTCACCAACGAACCGGTAGCCGCACTTTTGAAAAAGAGACTTCATCTTTTCATTTTTAGAATTTGTATCAGTTTTCAGATAAGAAAAATTCAAGCTTTGAGCTAAAGTTTCGGCAAATTGCATTAATTCACTCGCCAAACCACATCTTCTGTAATTCGGATGAACAGACATCCTGTGAATCACCATACCTTCCTGAGGAGATGACCACTGGAGGGTAGAATATTCCTCAGGCTCAACTCTATTTACACAAATAAATGCGGCTAAATTCCCCTCCCGTTCTTTAACGAAGAGATTCCCTGCCCTAATGTCCACTTCAAAATCACTCTGTTGAGGGTAATTTTCATCCCATTGATAATTCTGATAAGAATGCATCTCCAAAATTGTCTCACGGATAATAGCCATGATTTGTGGAATATCATTAATTATTGCTCTTCTAAGCATCCTAAATACTCCTAATAGCATTTTTAATCTAACTAAGGAAATTGGTAATAAGGTTGTGGTAAAGCGTCAAATACGAATCCAGTCGCTGGCTGAGGGTAACCACCTCAGGGTCAATTAAGGATTTGTGTTGGGCTAAGACGACGAGCTGAGATCTTAAACTCTCGATTAGACCTAATATTTCATCCGGATTCATAATCTCCCCTCCCCAACTTACTCCCTTATCTTTTTTTCAAATTCTTGTCAACATATTACTCTAATCGGTTTAATAATTCAATTATTGAGAGGCTTTTTTCGTATCAAAATAAAACAGTGTTTTAAAACGTAATTATATTGATAATGCCCATAAATAGAGCGAGGCAACCGAACCATAAGGAGAATATCTTTTGCGATATCGTTCAAAGGTCTCCTTCGGTAGTTCCTTGAGATTATATAAATTCATCATACCTCTGCAAATGGCCAAGTCTTTAAAACTTAGTACATCGAGACGGTTCAAAGAAAATATAAGAATCATTTCCGCCGTCCAAACGCCTACGCCCCTCAAAGAGGTAAGTTTTGAGATGATATCCAAATCGGACAGACTATTAATATCCTGGAAATCTATGGCACCATTCAGGGCCGAATCCGCAATCCCTTTTATATAACCGGCTTTTCTTTCCGACATTCCGCAGGCTTTGATTTCGGAAAGAGGCACCCGGGCAATGCTCCCGGGTGTTAAATCAGGAATCAGCGATGTCAATCTCATCCAAACAGTTTCTGCTGCCTTATTGGAAATTTGCTGACTAACAATACTAGAGATCAATGCAGTAAAAGGATCAGGTATAATCTCACGCCGAATGAAACCAATCTTATCAATTGCTAAACCAAGCTTTTTATCTTTTCGTTTGAGATAATCAATTTCTTTTTGGCCATAAACGAAGATAGGCTTATTTTTATACAGTTCACCCATAGTTTACCTCTAAAAATGAAATTTTCCACATCCCATTTTATTCATCCAATCGTGAGACTCCCACTTCTTGTAAGTGGGAGTGGCCCCTGGTCTCTGCTTCGGTGGGAGTTGAGTCCCCCCACCGAAGCCCCGATGTTCAGCTTTAGCTGAACGAGTTCACTGCGTATAATTATACACTAAAATGATTAAAACATTAAGCTATTCCTCTTCAAGTACACGTTACCAATTCCGGTGCCAAAATCATATTAATGAGCCGTATTATTTAACGATGAAGAAAGAAGGTATAGAACGTTCACCGTATTGGCTTGACGGATGATTAATCATCTTGCCCCTGTAATAGAGAACTGAAGAAGCACCGCCATCAAGGTTCGCTACGTTATAAGCACCATATTGCAGCATAATATCCTGCACGTCTTTTAGAGTAGCGCCCAATGAACCCATTTGCCGCCCATCAATAACGAGCATCAAAATAGTGCCATCTTCTGTCTGTCCAATAGCTGTCCTGGGAGCGATCCCCCACCCTCCATCTCCTTGAGTTATGGAAGGTTTGCCATCGACCACGAGGAACGGGCTGAACGTAACTGCATCTCGTATATTCATTTGTTTGATTTGTTCTAAGGTATAATGTCCAAGCACTAAAACATTATCACGGTTTAAGCCAATGATATCAAAGGATGAGACTGGATCCTTATGAAGAACTTTGCCATTTGAGATAAGAATCCCTAGCGGTTGGCCCCCATTTCCTGTCCCCTGAGGGTCCTCAAACACTCCGCCATTAATCACAGCCACGGCTCCGTTCTCTTTAGCAATAGCTTCAGCCTTCTCTCCTACTTGGCCCAAATAGCGCGTGGCTGCAACTTTAACACGAGCCGGATTCTGAATCTTTAGCAAGTAGCCTTTAAAATTCTTTTGACTAACGTCGATAAGCTCAATACCAGTGTTTTGGGCCGTATTTTTCGTTTTAACATCATCCGGATGAGAGTTTCCCAGGTTGGTTGCTTTGTTCTTATCCATAATTTTTTGTATCTCTGCTGTGCTGAATAAATCAGTTGCCAGATATTGGTGGTGCAATGTAGTCATGGCAGTAGTTACCCATAATTCACGAAGTGATTCGAAAGGTTCTATTGGGGCAAATAAAAATCCTAAAAAGCACAAGGTAAAGAGTATGAAAAGAGTGGAGAGTCCAATTAAAAACTGCTTAAGCCTTTTTTTCTTGCGGCTATAATAATAAACCCCGGCAGGTTTTCTATTAAATCTCGGTTTCCCGCTTGGATCAGATATTCTTGGAATGCCTGTATTACTCATTTTACCTCCATCCACTACAAATAAACACATATGCTTAAATATCTATATTTTACACCAAATTTCTGCAGATAGATAAACCAAATTTTTCAAACTGCTAAATCCGTCTAAAGAAAACTTGGCTAGAGCTCGATTGATAGCATAAAAAAACGGCCATAAACTCAGTTATAGTCGTTCGTTTTCCATTCTTAAACTATCAAATTAGCTCGCTATAAATTCGATCAATCAAGGAAACAACTTTCGTTTCCAACTTAAATTTATCTTTCGACAAGTATGAGGATGGTATCCAAAAGTGTAGAACGTTACTAGGACTTCTCCTTAAATAGGAGTCGATGATTTGCGCTTCATCTATTTCATTCTGAGTGAGAAGACTGTCTTCTCTTGTTTGAGGGGTGAACGTATCACGGATATTTTGCAATACGTTCAAACTTAATTCACTGCGATCCATGTTCATTAAATCAAAGATTTTTCTGGCGAGAAGCCTATTGCCTTTGATCAAAAATAACTTCAATTTAAATCCATCCATAGGTTCAAAGGCAATAATATTCTTGTTTTTTCTCGCAGTTAATACCAGTTTCTGCTTCCCTAAAACATGTCTTAGCCCTAAATAATAATCGCGATAGATGGCTGCCTTTTCATATTCAAGATTATCGATTGCACGATTGATTTTCCCCGACAATTCCTGCAGAGCTCTCTTGCCGTTCCCGTTGAACAATTGCTGGATTTTGTCTACATAAGCCTTGTATTCCTCAATACTTACCTGACCGGTACAAACACCCAAACATGAACCTAATTCCCGAAAGAGGCAGCCATTCGAACTTTTTTCTAATCTCAGTGAAGGGCATTTACGCAAGGGGTAAAGGTCATTTAAATATTGAACAGTTTTCTCCACATGCTTCAGACTTGGAAACGGGCCAAAATAAACGGCTCCATCAACTTCCTTTTTATTTTTTATAACGATCTTAGGAAAGTCTTCATTAGGAATCGTCAGATAAATGTACTTGGCGCTATTTTTCATCTGCCTATTATACATTGGTTTTTTCTCTTTGATTAGGCGACATTCCTCAATCAAAGCATCTAATTCAGTATCTGTAACTATATACTCAAAGGAATGGATATTTCGTATCATTTCAACGATTTTAGGAGCCCTGTTTTTCGAGTTTCTGAAATATTGTGAAACCCTATTCTTTAAATTCTTGGCTTTACCAATATAGATAATATTCCCCCTAGAATCAAACATTATATAAACACCGGGTTTCTGGGGAAGCTGTTTTAGTTGATCCAGCCTATTCAAAATTTCTCCCCCTTCACGAAGACAATCAAAGTTGATTTATGCTAAAATACTTAATTTGTAAATTGCTTACTTTCTGGCTTCCAGCTTATCGATGTGCAAAAGATCAGGAAATAATCTCATCCACAAGAATGCTACAACGATGGTTCCGATACCCCCAATTAATACAGCCGGCACCGTTCCAAACCAAGAGGCTGTCAGGCCCGATTCAAATTCACCCAGTTGATTAGATGTACCTATAAAGAGCATATTGACGGAACTAACCCTCCCTCTCATGTTATCGGGAGTTTCCATTTGGACAAAGGTCGAACGAATAACGACACTTATCACATCTGATGCACCTAAGAGAATAAGGGCCAGGATAGAAATGATGAAAGACTTTGACAAGGAAAAGATGACCGTGGCAATCCCAAACAAAATCACCGCCATGAACATCGTGCGGCCTACATTTTTCTTCAGAGGATTTCTGGCCAGAAAAGCGGACATCAGCAAAGCACCGACAGCAGGGGCCGAGCGCAGTACGCCGAGTCCGAAAGAACCGATGAATAATATTTTGCTGGCATAAATAGGAAGTAAGGCTGTGGCACCGCCAAAAAGAACCGCGAATAAATCAAGGGAAATAGCTCCCAAGATTACCGGTTTGCTCTTGATAAAGGATATCCCAGCAAATAACGTTTTTAAACTCTTAGGTTCTGTCTTAACTTGCTCCTTCCGTGTAGACACAAATAATATCAACATACTGGACAAAAACATGAGGCTTCCGGTAATGCTGTATACTACACCTGGTCCTAGGGAATAGAGGATACCTCCTAACCCCGGTCCAATAATGACGGCAAACTGAAAAGCTGAAGCGACGAGGGCCGCTGCCCTGGGAAAAATCTCTTCACTGACAATATTAGGGAGCAAAGCCTGCATTGGAGGTCCCTGAAAGGAATTAGCAATGCCAATCAGAAAGATTATGATAAGAATACTTTCTTTGTTAATCCAACCATGGTAACAGCCGAAAGCGAGTAAAAAAACCGCCAGTGCCTCGACACTCTGGCTTATCGAGATAATGAGTTTTCTGTCATAGCGGTCAGCGACATGCCCAACGACCAGAGTCAGAACAATCATAGGCAGAAACTGGACAAGTCCAACAAGTCCTAAATAAAATGCCGATTGAGTTAAGGAATAGATTTGCCATCCTACAGCAACTGTCAGCATTTGAATAGCTAAAGTATTGGCCACCCGGGATATCATTAAAAACGACAGTGATTTGTTCTGCAGCATCGATAAATTGTTAATGGTAATCAGCCCTCTCTCTTTCTGCACCAATGATTAGTTAATGGCCTTTACCATAGTTCCCATCGTTTCCATGGTCATCGGTCCAACGATTGTTTGTCTGATAACTCCCTGGGTATCTATCACAAAACTGGCAGGGATCGATGAAATATTGTACAACTGTGCTGCATCACCCTTCTCATCTAAAAGTACCGGAAATGTAATACTGTCTGTTTTCATAAACGTTGTAACATCATCACGATTTCTCTCTGCTTTTGTTAGATTTACAGACAAAATTTCAATTCCCTTAGATTTGTTCTGAGTTGAAAACTTCTCCATTTCCGGCATCTCCAAGCGGCAAGGAGGACACCAAGATGCCCAGAAATTGAGTATTACCTTTTTGCCGCGCAGACTCGATAGCTTTATAGTCTTTCCGTCAACGCTTTGAAGTTCAAAATCCGGGGCTAAATTTCCCTTTTCTAAGCCAACCGTTGGTTCCTGACCTTGAATCCCCTTTACGGTCGGCCCCGCGGAAATGGTTTTGGGATCGGGGCTTTTACTTTTATTTCCACCGACATTATAAATACCCAAAAGCACCAAAGCTATGATGGGAACCAAAACAATAATTCTTTTCATCTCAAGAATTCCTTTCTGCTTATGTAATCACACGAATCTGGATAACCACGCGCTTATCTTCTCTAGCTGACCGGTAAACATCAGAAAGCCCATAGCAATCAAAATCCACCCATTGACCCAAGAAAGAATGCCTAAGTTTCGATTAATTTTCTTCAAAATAGTGAAGGAATACGTGATAACCACTGAAATCATAAGAAACGGAATACCTAAACCTAGTGAATAAACAAAAAGCAAAACCATTCCGTTATAAACGGTATTAGTAGATCCGGCCAAGAGAAGAATTGAGGATAGGGCCAAACCAACACAGGGCGTCCAACCGGCGCCAAAAGACATGCCCAAAACGAGAGATCTCACAAGATTCATTCTTCCGCCGGTTTTTGCTTCCCAACGTCTTTCCATCATCAAAAAACGAAGTTTCAAGATCCCAGCCATCTGCAAGCCAAAGACAATTACTAATATCCCGCTTATCTTTTCAATTTCTGCGCGATTATGGTTGAAAAGCTTTCCCAAAGCGCTAGCCGATGCTCCCATGATAACAAACACAATACTAAAGCCTATGATAAAACTCAGCGACCGAATCAAAAGCATACGTTTGGGAACTACAATCCTATTATTTTCAAAGGACGAACCGGTTAGATTCGTTACATAGGCTGGAATCAAGGGAAAAACGCAGGGTGAGAGAAAAGATAATATTCCCGAAGTAAAGGCAAATGCTATGGTTACATTTTCCACTGCTCACTCCCCCTCAACAGATAGTACAATTCACACTGCAGGAGTATGCGTAATGAATGCAGTGCAGCGATAAGCTCATACGCTTATCGTCGTGGCCGGCGGCAAGTTCGTTTCAGCCGGCCGAGATGATAAAAATTCTTAATAGATAGAGTATAGCTTTAAGAGGAACACTAAGCAACCAAAATTAAGCTGCCTCAGTTCGATATAGTAATGAACCAAAGGCAGCTTTAATTTCATCAGAATGATGGAATTAAGGTATTTATAGGATAGGCCAGAGATTTTAGAACGAGCAAATAATCTGCTGGCAGCAGAAGCGATTTCAGTATAAGGAGAAACATATGGAAGAAACTATAAACTCAGAAATTATTGATAAGCTTACAAAAGTTTGTATCTGTCAAGGTATATCTAGAGCAACTATTAAAAAGGCTATTGATCATGGGGCCGCGACGATAGAAGAAGTTAAGAAAGCAACCGGAGCAGGCCAAGGCTCTTGTAAGGGCAAACGCTGTTCGGAAAAAATCCAACGACTATTAACTGAGATTAATAACTAAGTTGTTCCTTATGTATTTCCCGGAAGGCATGTGAACTCGTTCAGCTAAAGCTGAACATCGGTGAGTCTCATAATTGGATTAATTTTGATTCTTGGTCTTTTTATAAAGCTTAAACGTTAAGGAGTTCCCCTCTACGCTGCTTCGAATAAGTATGTAAGCCTTGGTATTATTTTTGAATTTAAAGTCTAATTCAGGATAAGCTACTGTGGCGTCCTGCCCCGGAGGGACATAGCTGATTGGCAAGGAATGAGGGTGGCGTTCAATGATTTCTAAATGGGCAAGAATTACAGCATTATAAAGGGTAGAAGAAACTTGGCAAACGCCTCCGCCTAGCCCAGGAGTGAATGAGTCCCCTTCAATAATTAGGGCCTCTTTATATCCTGCCTGGGCGGTTCGTTCTCCAACACTTTGATTGAAAGAGAAACGTTCACCAGGTGCTAAGATTTTTCCATCAAGGGCTTTGGCAGCCAAACGAATGTTTTCAGTCCGGTTGATCAAGCGAGTATCAAAATAAGTAGTATATTGTGCCATGGGTAATGGTTCTTGAACGATTAACCTAAGTTTTATGGTATTGGCAAAACCGTTGACGACTCCGGTATATTCAGTGGTCCCTATCTTACTAGTATCCACCGTCTGACTACTCCACTGAACAGGAACATCAATGATATCGCTGTTGTACAGTGTTGCATGAACCGTAGTGGGTAACGTATAGTTTTCATTTTGCGTAACAGTATTATTAAGGTCAGCGATGGAATAGATGCTCGTTTCTTTTACTGCTCCCAACAATAAATCTTTTGAGTTTGTTAGGATTTCATCAGATATAACGCCACTTCCACCGAAAGTCACTAAATCCGTACTCGAATTAGTTGCCAGAAAACTGCCAAAGTATCCGGCCGTCGATTTGGGCAAGGTTGGAATTGAAGGATCAACCATGATGATTGGGGCACCTTCTTGAGCAGCTACAACACTTCCAGCCAATGCATCAGCAAAACCATAACCGTTGGCAAGAAAGACTGTTGAGGGATGCGGGGCAAATGTCTCAGCAATCAATACATTGGTATCAAACCGTGATTGTCCCATCAAGCGTTGGATCTTCGTATCCGGCAATAGGTTACTGATTTCAGATTTAACATTGTCAGAGATGGCTATTTCCCCTCCGGTTATATAGATTTGCGAAGGTTTAAGATGTCTTAGATAATTTTTCATTTCTTCCGGGAGCTCATCTGGCGGCGATAAAAGGATTGGCCAATCCTTATTTGCTGCAAAACTAGAAATACTTAAAGCATCAGAATATTGATTCCCGGAAGATATCACAAGGGCAGATCCCGTCGTGGTGTTAAGCGAAGCAGCAATTTTATAGGATGTATCATATCTGTCCATACCCGCAATTCTTATAATATGCGAATAACCTAGTTCATAAAGTTTATCTTCAAACTCGTTCCCGATAATTCCTGTTCCGCCAATAATGTAAACGGTCCCTTGGGGATCAAGATGCTGACGAACATAGTCAAAGGCATCTTGAGATTTAGCAACCGTTGTATCAACTAAGAGGATTGGGGCTTTCTTTTCATGAGCCAAAACACTGGCAGATATTCCGTCGGCAAAATCATTTCCTGTTGCTAAGATAACACTTTGGATTTTTTCATGACAATAATACTCAGCGATAGCCTTGGCAGTTCCGAATTCAGTTTGGCCGGCAAGCCGATTCATGGTAACACTTCGCGGTTGACTAGTATTCGAACTTAAATCACTCGTGTTATTGGTGGCTGCAAAGACGGGAAGGGCTGCAATCAGCGTACTCCAAACAATCATAATTAATACTATCATCTTTTTCCTCATCAACTACTCACTCCTTCAATTATCTGGATAATTATCTCACGCAGCAGAAATGAAGACTGTCGAAGAGAGCATTGTGATGAGGCGCTATTAATTGATAATAGTGTCCTATTTAAGCGAATTTGGATTATTATTCCATTCCGCTGTTTCATTAATTTTTTTCAATAAAAAAGGACAGCCATTAGAGGCTGATCCCTTTTTGATACTGTAGGTAATTTTGTAGAATTCAATAATAAGTTATTTATCGGATCGTCAATTTCTAAATACATTTCATAGATTAACAGCCTAATCATCATTAATTCGCTAAAGTATGCCCTTATCACCTCTTCATAAAAATTATGTTTAAATTATGTTCCTGGTTTATTCTTAAGAATTTAACCTTTTGGGATTCGTGTTGTCAATTTTTTAATTGGTTAGCAGTACTAGCCCCTCTCTACAGTTCCTTGAAGCGAAACCGAAAGTTTGAAACAACTTCTTCGAACTCGGGAAATCCCTCATTCTGTAGTAAACGTCCGTAATTAGCATGCTTTGTATTAGTATCCACCACTGTGGTCCAAAAGTATTGAATCATCCCTTGGGCATCTCTTTGTTTCATCCGCAAACGCAACCCGCGAGTTGCTTTCTTAAAGCGATCTGATGCGGATGTCGATTGTAAAATGGGGTTAAATAAATTAATTTCCAGAAAATCGAGAATCTCTTGCTCTTTAGTCATAACTCCCCTCCTACTCTCTGATCGTTTATAAGTGAAGAAAGGTATTTTACTAAAGACTATGAGACAAGTTGCCATCCTATGATAAATTCCTTGAGTTCAGATTACATTCGCTTTCCATAATAATTGAAAAGAATAATAGATAAACCTAACTGGATGAACATAATTGCAGCAACCATTAAGATAAAGACACTTTTGGCTCCCATAAAACTCATAGTCATTACCAAGAGACTTAGAAGATAAATTAATATTTGATTAATTTTTGCTCCAACCTTTTCTTTTAAACGAATATTCCTTTCATCATTAAGCTCAATGGCAATTCTGCGTTTCATTTTTTCACTCTCCGTATGGGATACTAAAAGAACATCAAAGAACTTTCCTATTCCAAGACAAAATAAAGCAGCCCCTAAACCTATGCCAAGGCCTGAAATTTGCTTTACATCACGGCTTACAAGTACAAATCCCCCAAGGTAGAACAACACAGCTCCTGCAATCGTTAGAAGAATGTATAACCATAGTTTATTTCTTTTCATGACCTACTCCTCCTCATAAATAAATATCTCTTCAATACTCAAATTAAATAAATGTGCAATTTTAAATGCCAGAATAATTGATGGATTATAACGCCCGTTTTCCAAAGAACTAATAGTTTGTCTTGATACTTCTAGCCTATCGGCCAGTTCCTCTTGGGTTATTCCCCGCTGCTTCCTAATTTCTTCGAGCCTATTTTTCAAATTCATTCCTCCATGCGGTATTGTAAAGTTTACTTTCCATTAATATTAACATCATTCCTTCATAATGTAAAACTAGCTTTACAACCTTCCTACAATCTCCAGTGTAGAGTATCACACTTGTTTAAGGAGACTCTTGGACAATCCAGCTGCATGCGTATGCTTAACGAGTTGCATTGTGGCGATAAGCTCGTCCACTTATCGTCGCAGCCAGCGACTACCTGGCTGCAATTATGCCAGAAGACGAAGACACAATCTTCGAACATACTAATTCTTCTTGCAGTATACCAACGGAAGCCTATACTTTCCTCTAGCAATAAAAAAAGCTGCTCAAAAGCAGCCCAATATGAATAACGAGAATAATTTGAAGCGTTTTATCACAATTGCTTATAACCTTTTAAATCGGGTCTTAAATAAATATCTACTGCATGCCCTGTATCCCTATGGCAATCCAAACAGTTTACATTTTTATGGGCCGCAGTCTGCCAGGATGTAACATATTTATTGACTTCATGACATGACCCACAAAAGTTGGGGCCGGAAGTGGCATAATAACCGACCTGAAATAAGACATATAATCCAACAACAGTAATCCCACTTCCCAAAAGAATCTTCTTCCACATATTGATCCGTCTCCAATATTTCTTTAATGAATACTGTAGTATGGAGTGGGATAGTTTTCCCAATAACCACATTTTCGGCATAGCACGATTTCACGATGATTTATAAAGGTGTAATAAAACGTCTCACTTTTACATTTCGGACACAATAATGCCATGGAAAGGCCCCTTTTCAAATTTCTGCATACACATAACATTTGAGAAAACGAAAGAGTTTATACTGGTAATTTTCTTTATATATCATGACCCAGTCTATAATAAAGACTCAAATCCTTAAAATAACTCTATACTCTAAGGAAAAACCCGTTGTAATTTAAGTCAATTTAAATCACAACGGGTTAAATGATTAGTTAATCTATTCTCTGATAGTTACTTAACAACGATTAAGAGTTCTCCGGCCTTAACCTGTTGTCCTTCCTTGATATTTACTGAGCTGACAATACCAGAAACGGTACTTGTTATCCTAGTTTCCATTTTCATTGCTTCGATAACAGCAAGCGTCTTGTTTTCCGTGACCTTGTCACCCTCTTTAACCATTAAGGTCACAACCGTTCCTGGGATAGGAGATCCAATTTCATTCTTATTGTCTGGGTCCGCCATTTCCGTTAGGTTATAGTCCCCTGACTGGCTAAGAAGGTTGATGTTGCTCCAGTTTTTGTCTTTGATTTTGATCTCTCTTCTGTTCCTATTGACTTCGAATATCAGCGTTCTGTATCCTTCCAAATCCGGCTTTTCAATGGAGCTGAGCTTAATCATCAGGCTCCTTCCTTCCGCCACCTCAGCCTCAATAATTTCTCCTTCACTCAGACCATGAAAGAACACATCGCTTCCCAGGCGGCTTAGGTCCCCGTATTCGCCCACAATTTTCATAAATCCTTCAAATACTTCCGGATACAAGGCATAACTAAGAACCTCTTTCCTTGATGGTGTCACTTCAAATTTATCCTTAAGGTGCTTGGAGATTCTGTCAAAATCCTCATCTGGAAGCAGTTCGCCTGGACGTTCGGTGATCGGCTTTTCTCCCTTCAACACAAGCTTCTGAAGTTTCTCCGGGAATCCCCCCATCGGCTGACCGATCATACCCATGAAAAATGCCACCACCGAATCAGGGAATGTCATATTTTTTGCTTTTTCATAAATATTCTCGGGGGTGAGGTGATTCTGAACCATAAATATGGCGAAATCCCCTACAACTTTTGACGAAGGTGTGACTTTTACAATATCCCCCAACATCACATTAACTTGCTTATACATTTCTTTAATTTCGTCAAACTTATGACCAAGGCCAAAACTTTCCACTTGAGGCTTTAGGTTTGAATACTGTCCTCCTGGAATCTCATATTTGTATATTTCGGCAGATCCCGATTTTAATCCCGACTCGAATTTACCGTATACCGGCCTGACTGCCTCCCAGTAGTCAGAAACCTTTTGAATTCCTTTAAGATCAACGCCAGGATCCCTTTCCGTATTTCTCAGGGCTGCCGCAATAGAATTCATGGCAGGTTGACTTGTCAAACCCGACATACTGTTAAAGGCAGTATCCACAATATCTACCCCAGCTTCCACCGCCATAAGGACCGTTGCCACTCCATTGCCTGTAGTATCGTGTGTATGAAGATGAATGGGGATTCCAATCTCGTTCTTCAAGGCACCGACAAGTTTAAAAGCTGCGTGGGGCTTCAGGAGAGCCGACATATCTTTAATACACAGGATATGGGCCCCGGTTTTTTCTATCTCTTTAGCAAGCTTTATATAGTAATCCAGGTTATATTTTTCCCTCCTGCTGTCGAGGATATCTCCCGTATAGCAGATACAGGCTTCGGCGACCTTCCCGTTCTTTAATACTTCGTCAATAGATATTTCCATCCCCCTGAGTTCGTTAAGGGAATCAAAGATTCTAAAAACATCAATACCCGAAACTGCCGACTCTTTAATAAATTCTCTGATGACATTGTCGGGATAGTTTTTATAACCTACGCCATTGGCTCCCCTGATGAGCATTTGAAATAGAATGTTGGGAACTCTTTTACGCAGCTGCTCCAACCGCTCCCAGGGAGATTCCTTCAGAAATCTGTAAGCTACATCAAAAGTTGCGCCGCCCCACATTTCAAGAGAAAAAAGATCTTTGCCAAAGACCGATGTCGCCTTGGCTATTTTAATCATATCCTTGCTCCTGATCCTGGTGGCCATCAGCGATTGATGAGCATCCCGCATGGTGGTGTCTGTGAGCAGCACCTTCTTCTGGGCTTTTACCCAGCTAACCAGTCCCTCTGGCCCTTGAGCATCGAGGATCTGCCTTGTTCCGCTCAGATCGTTGGGATTAACCCCGTCGATCTGAGGCACCTTTGGAACATCATATTGCAATTTTATACCCATTGTCTCGTTAACTACGATATTGCCAAGGAATTTAAGCAGCCTGCTTTCATCATCCGTCTTATGTGTAAGAGAGATTAGATCAGGATTTTCTTCGATGAAACCGGTATGACATTCTCCTTTTAAAAACTGCGGGTGATTGAGAACATTAATTAAAAATCCGATATTCGTTTTAACCCCTGTAATCTGGGTCTCAGTTATAGAGCGAATTGACTTTTTAATAGCATCCTGGAAACTTCTGGACCAAGAAATGTTTTTGACGAGAAGACTGTCATAATAAGGGCTAATCTCAGCGCCGGTGAATCCATTGCCGCCATCCAGCCTGATCCCAAATCCCGAACCGGTCCTGTAGGACTCAATCTTCCCAGTGTCCGGCGCGAAATTATTGGTGGGATCTTCCGTTGTGATTCTACACTGAATGGAGTACCCGTTAAGCATGATATCCTCCTGCGAGTTTATCCCGATCTCAGGAGAATTTAAGGCGTAGCCTTGGGCAATCTTGATCTGGGCCTGTACAATATCTATCCCGGTAACCATTTCCGTAACCGTATGCTCAACCTGAATCCGTGGATTCATTTCAATAAAATAATAATTTCCCTGGTTATCAACCAAAAATTCGAGGGTTCCGGCACTTCGATAGTTAACAGCCTTGGCAATCTTCAAGGCATCCTGATAAATGTTGTTTCGTATTTCCTGAGGGATGGAAAAGGCGGGCGTGAATTCCACAACTTTCTGGTGCCTTCTTTGGATAGAACAATCCCGTTCAAACATATGAACAATATTTCCGTACTTATCACCGAGAACCTGCACTTCGATATGTTTGGGTTTTTCGATAAATTTCTCCATAAAAATATGATCAATGCCGAAGGCTTTTTTAGCCTCGTTTTTAGCACTTAAGAAAGCAGATTCCAGCTCGCTCTCGTCCCTGACGACCCTCATGCCCCTTCCGCCGCCACCGGCAGCTGCCTTAAGCATCAATGGGTAACCGCATTCTGTCATATGCCTTCTTGCGTCAGCCACCGTTTTGACATCCCTCTCATACCCGGGGATGATCGGGACTCCCACTTCTTTGGCGACGATCTTAGACTTGATCTTGTCCCCTAACCGTTCCATCATCTCCGCCGTCGGTCCGATGAATTCGATGCCTTCCTGCTCGCAACGCCTGGCGAATTCTGGGTTTTCCGATAAAAAGCCGTAGCCTGGATGAATAGCATCTACACCCTTCTTAATGGCCAAGCTGATGATCTCCTCAATATTAAGATAAGCGTCAACTGGACTTTTACCTTCACCAATGAGATAAGCTTCATCGGCTTTGCTTCTAAAAAGAGAATATTTATCTTCGTTGGAATAAATGGCTACCGTCCTTATTCCCAACTCATTGCAAGCTCTGAATACCCTAATGGCGATTTCACCTCTGTTGGCGACCATCACCCTTTTAAAATTTCCCATGAATGTCTTCCCCCATCATTTAGTTGATCTAAATCAATCTTTGCTGATATAGTTTAGTACCTTCATATCATTTACCCCAGCACTAAAACTTATAGTAAATACTCTAATTATACTTTATAATCAGCCTTAAAACATTTTTTTCTGTTGTTATACAGTATACAAGCTTTTTTTTAAGAAATTCTCAAAACCGTATACTTAATATCAGATGCCATATTTGATAATTACGTGGCCATACTACTTTAATTTAAAAAGGATTTAGTAATAGTCAAGACACAAGTAACCTGATATACTCATTTTGGGCAGTATCATTTGAACTGCACCTAAATGGTATCCAAAAAATTTAAGTGATTCTGCCTAGACCTGTTACAGGCAAGGACAGAGGGATGAAACTGTTATATTTAAAAGTTCCTTCTGTTAAAGGAACTTTTTTTGTTAACTTGTTTCTCGCCTCTCCTGAAAAAAGGAGGAGAAATGATGAAATCCACAAAAGACTTCTTGGAAATGAAAAACCAACGAAAAAAGATTGTTATGGTAACCGCCTACGATTATCCCTCAGCCAAGCTGGCCGAACAAGCAGATGTTGATATGATTCTTGTAGGTGATTCTTTGGGCAATGTTGTACTAGGATATGATTCCACCGTCTATGTGGCGATGGAGGACATGATTCATCATGCTAAGGCTGTAAAACGTGGGGCTTGTGATACTTTCATTGTAGTGGATATGCCCTTTATGAGTTATCATCTCTCAATTAGGGATACACTTATAAATGGAGCCAGACTTATTCAAGAAACCGGTGCTCATGCTGTTAAAGTTGAAGGAGCTGACAAAGTGCTTGAACATATTGAAGCACTTGTAAAAGCCGGTATACCTGTTATATCTCATCTGGGACTTACTCCCCAATCAGTGGGAGTCCTTGGCGGATTTAAAGTTCAGGGTAAAGACGCCGAAAGTGCCCGGCAAATCGTCGAAGATGCCAAGCGCTGCCAAGACGCAGGGGCATTTGCGGTTTTGCTCGAATGTGTTCCCAAACAACTCGCTGAGGAAATATCTTCATTATTGACAGTCCCTACAATAGGGATCGGGGCAGGGGTTCATACTGATGGCCAAGTGCTTGTTTACCATGATATTCTCACTTATGGTATAGAACGTGTTTCGAAGTTTGTTAAACCCTATGCTGATATTAATAAGCAAATTACCAACGGTTTAAGAACATATGTACATGAAATACGTAGTGAGCTTTTCCCAGATGACCAGCACAGCTTTACGATGAAAGAGGAAGAATTAAAGTTCCTTTATGGAGGCAAGTAGTGATAGTAAGGAGTGTGGCAACTTTTTTAAAGTTTTGCCACACTCCCATTTTTATTCTTCAACGAACACTCTTTTCTATATCGCTAATTTTTCATGGATAAATGGAGTATGTCTTTTGGTAATTGGACGTGGAATTTTTCTCTCTCAAATCCTTCCGGATCAGTTGATGGCAGAAACTTCGGATTTCTCATGGATTGAGGAAAAGGACTAACTAAAATTTTCGAGCAAGAAAGTTCGTTACAGTTTGTATATCTTTGTTGCTACCTGATTCGTTAATTTCTTGATCTAATTTTAGATTATTATTGAAAGACCCATCTGTATTTTGAATATAGACTGTAGCTAAACAATTGCTATGATCATCTTCATCAGCGACGATAATGATTATATCTTTTAATCCGTCTTTATTTACATCATTAAAGGAAACCGCTTTAACGTCAACTCTATAGGGTAGTGTTGCGGCAAAATCATAGAGGATATCCCCATCTTTGTTCGTTAAATAGAACTCAACGGGTACATGATTACCACCCGTAAGTTTACCCGCAACGAATTTAACGTTGCCCCAGGAATTTAAATTGACCATAAACGATTGACTTTCAATTGGACTAAAGCCCTTTATGTCCTTAATATTCTCTGGCGCAAATTCAAAGGTTCCTTCTGGTGGTTGTACCGTCTTTTTTGATTTATCTATTATTTTAATAGTTGCGTCTATTTTATTTTTTGATTTTAAGATAAATTCGAGTGTTCCCTTATTTCCTTGTGAATCAAAATACTGACATTCAGCAGTATCCTTGTCAATTGTTCCTTCAAAATCAACCTCAATACTGGGCAGCTTACTATCGGTTTGAAGATTGTTAAGTAAGTTTAATTTCCCGGTTACTTTACCATTTTCGATTTTTGAGAACGCAAATGAAACTTCACTTGTTGCATTTCTATTCTGCCATATCTTCTTAACATACTGACTATAATCCAATGAATCACTGGTCGTAAGTTTATCACTTGACCCCATTGTCCCTGTGGAGGCTTTTTCATTAGAATGTTGAGTAGTATCTGTCAAGTTGTTGTTATTTCCACATCCTGTCAAGAGAAGAGACACTGCAATTATTGCCAATAATATTTTTTTAGTCATTGTTACCCTCACTATTAATATTTTTATCTTATTTCTAGACCATCGACGATTACCGATGGTCTCCCCCGCTAAGTTAATTACCACATCAATGTCCAACAGTTCGCAATTAGTCCATTCTATGGCCTTAACCCTATTATCTAAGCTATTTTTGACTCTGTTGGGATTCCTTATTGCAACTTATCCGTTAGCAAGCAATTCCTCTTTCAAGTTTCTTCCTACAAAACCCGAACCGTCAAAAATCAAAACATTCATAGTTCACCTCAATACCCAGGCAAATTAGTCATTCTTTTGATTATTTCGGAATTTATTGATACATTGGTTCATTCATCCTCAACAAGCCTTGCCACATCAAAGCCACACTTTTTGCACTTACCTTTCAGTAAAATGCCAAACTTGTCATTAAGCAAAGTGTACTCAACTATCGTTGTTACCCCACATTTGGAACAAAATACGTTATTTAAGAGACGCTGCTGAATATTTGGTGGGATTTTTGACCACTTTTTTACTGCTTCAAAATCTGCAACCGACATACACTAATCACCTTTTCCTCATCTCAAATTAAGACTAAACTGCTTTAAGCGTAAAGTGCAAAATAATAATCTCATTTCCGATAAACTATATTTATACTTACTATTATATATTTCCTTCAATATAAGATAAATTTCCTTTCTAAAAGTAGTAAAGAAATGGCCGAATATATAATATTCTAATTTCTTTCCTATCCACTTTTTCTAAGTCTCCGGCGGCTTATCATCGTTAAAGGGCGAAAGAGAAATGAGTTTTTCTGTTATTTTTTTAATTGAAAGATTCACTCTGTAGTTACCGAATTCCAATATCTCATCCAAGAAATTTGTCAACTCGGCATGATCATTAGCTTGAACTTTGAGTAAATAACATCCCTCACCACTTACACGATGGGCTTCTTCAATCAGCGAATGCTTCCCAATAAATTTTTGAAACCTTGAGTGATCTGTTGTCTTCATAAAAACTGTAACAAAGGCTTCTAAATGTTTACCGTGTATTGACTCATCTACAGAAACCGTAAATCCTTTAATAACTCCTATTTGTTCTAATCTTCGCACTCTATTGGCAACCGCTTGGCCGGTTAAATGGACACGCTCACCAATCTCTTGCCACTGTAGCCTGGAATTCTGTTTCAGTAGGTTGATAATCTCACGATCCGTTTGGTCAATTAATTTGCTCCAATTATTTTGATTGTGAAAGTTATCTGCTTTATATTGATTCACCAATCAATCAGATCCTTTCTTATAATTAATACAAGAAAACCAAGGAGGATGATCCAATGGAAATTCAGTTAATCCGTCACGCTACAATGTTACTTAAAATTAATCAGAAGAGGTTTTTAGTAGACCCAATGTTCAGCCCCAAAAATACACTCGAAGCTATTCCAGGAGTAGCAAATTCCAATAGAAACCCTTTAACAGATCTGCCAAAAGACGCAGCTGCTCTAATCAATGTAGATGCCGTATTGGTAACTCACACCCATCGAGACCACTTTGATCATACGGCCATCGAAATGCTGCCTAAAGATATTTTGATGTTTGGTCAGCCCTCTGACGCTGAAAAACTTGCTGAACACGGATTTACCAATACAAAACTGCCGCTGGAATCATGCGCTTGGAACGAAATATTGATATTTCGAACTAATGGAAAACACGGCACAGGTGATATTGGAGAAAAGATGGGACCTGTCTCTGGCTTTGTTCTCCGCTCTCCTCAAGAACCATCCCTTTATATTGCTGGAGATTCCATTTTTTGCGACGATGTTGAGCAGGCTTTAGAGAAATACCATCCTGACATAACCGTTGTTTTTGCCGGAGCAGCGCAATTTAGTTCCGGAGACCCCATCACTATGACGAAACAAGATATTTGCCTCCTGGCAAGAAAAGCGCCCTATACAAAAATTATCGTTGTTCACATGGAGTCCTGGAATCATTGTGCCCTTTCTCGTTCGGAACTGAAACAATATATTGATGAAGAAAAACTATCAAATCAAATCTATGTACCCAATGATGGAGAAATAATGATTTTCTAAAATATAAATAACGATACATTAGGCTTTTATAGTCTGAATTATTTTCCAAATATCTCCTTCAATGTTCCGGCGATTAACTTCTTTCTCTTAATAATTAATTAATTTTTTATCCCTTTGTAATTAATTCTTGATATATACCAAATCAATTGGTGACTTCTACACCAGCCTTTTTAGGCCCTCTAGAAAACCGTATATTTCTTCCCCGATCCTTTCACCAGTTTCAGTCAAAAGAACTAGATGCCCGCCAGTAGGATATAGTTTTAAAGTTTTATGTCCGCTAATGTTAGCATAGATGTGATTTGCACTCTTGGGCTTAATGACGTCATCATCGAGGGTTTGAAAAATCAGTGAAGTGCATTTGGTGTCTTTTAATAAAGATTTTGTCTTATGTAGTAAGATTAAAAATTGAATTAAGGCCGCAAATGGAGGAGGATTGGTACTCGAAACCAGATATTTTCGAGCATAAAATCTAAAATCACATCCTAAATTGAGAAAAACTCTTTTTAGATTTAAATAGTAGATAGGTGTATTAATCAACACTAACGCCTTAATCTTATGAGCTTGGCAAAGTTGAATCCCAAGTAAACCTCCCATTGAAAAGCCCATTACGACCACATTATTACATTGCTTTTCCAGGTCATTATAGGCTGCAAAAACAGATTGAATCCAATCAGTGTATTTAGCTCTGGCAAGTTCTCTACGACTTGATTCATGCCCTGCCAGAACGGGCACCGATGTTGGAAGTCCGTTTTCATTAAGTCTAGTAACGAGTGAGTCAATCTCACGACGGCTTCCTGCAAAACCATGAATTATCAGGCATCCTGTTTCAAATTCCTTCATGTTCAACAAGCTCCTTAAGTCGTTTATTCATTTGATCTAATTCAAAAGAAGAACAAATTCGCCTGTCTTGACTGTCAAGAATTCGATAATGCTGAGTGATAAGGTTTTTCTGCAATTTGTAGCCAAAAGAAGCTTCAACTTCTTCCCACCATACTCTTCCACCCAGAGTTTTGGGATAATCCTGTTCTGTGCTGTTGAACGCAAAGGCCAAAATTACTTCTTTGGGCTGACCGCCAAACATCAAGGTCAGAATCTCACTTTTTTCGAAAATAGTGCAGAGTGTAACGGCACCCATCCAGCCAAGTGTCGACCTTCCCTTTTCGATCTGGACGAGAGTTTTCTTGGATACACCTAATATTTCCGCCATTTTATCCTGGGAATAATTAAACTCTGTACGAATCAATTTTAGTTTTTGGTCCAGATTTTTAATAAATTCATCTTTTGTCACATACAACAACTCCCATATAGTGTAATCTTACACTATATGGGAGTTGTTTTCAACTAAGGTTAATTTGATCTATACTGTTAATTGCACTATAATGTAATTGTCTATTAACGAAGGAGAGATCGCTTTATGAGTAAAAAAGAATATGCTCCCCGGCATGCACCTGCGTTTATATTGCTTTTTTTGGCTCGAAAATCAGATTACGGAGGCTCTCTTCTGGCCAGCATGAAACGGGAAATGCCACATTTTCTGGGAGACAGCGCCATGGTTTATCGTACGTTGCGTGCCCTTGAAGGTGAAGGGTGCATCGAATCACGATGGGACATTCAGGACATTGGTCAGCCCAAGAGGTTTTATGTCATAACTCTTAAAGGGAAGGAACGTCTCGAAGAATATCTCAGAGATATAAAAATGCGCCAGGAAAATTTCCAATTCTTCATTAATGAATATCAAGCCCTTCTTCAGAGCACCCCACCCACTGAGGAGTAACTGAGAGAAAGATTTTAAAGGAGAGACTTTTATGGAGGAGAAGGAACAAGGTTTTTCAGGTCGTTCCCTTGGAAGAACGCTCGTTTTTACTGTCAGTCATATGATTAATGACACTTATCCAAATCTATATCCGGTATTATTACCGGCCTTGATGGCACAACTTAGTTTTAGCACCGCGGCAGCAGGCTTAATCAGCACCGTTTCTGCGTTAAGTGCTCAGTTGCTTCAGCCGTTCATGGGGTATTGGGCGGACCGTTCCGGCGGCAGAAAGTTTGTCGTGGGAGGACTTGCTTTGGGGAGTCTCTTAGCTGCCATTGCCTTCGGCTTGGCTCCCTCTTATGCTATTCTTCTTATCTTGCTTCTTATCAGCGGTTTAGGTAATGCGGCTTTTCATCCGCATGCTTCTGCTCTCGTAAGCGATATCACAGGTAAACGTAAAGGTTTCGGCATGAGTTTATTCATGATCGGAGGGAATTTTGGTCGTGCCATAGCCCCAATTTTGGCCAGTACAGCCTTTCTTATCGGAGGCCGGTTTGGACTTCTCTTCGTTGCTGTTCCAGGTTTACTGATGGCCTTAATCATGTATTGGGTAATGTCACCTCCTCCTGAGCCAAAACCAGGCCAAGGCAAGTTTCTGACTCCGGAATTTATTCTCGGTTTGCGGAAGGCCGGTAGTCTTCTAGTGGTTGTTGCTCTGCGAAATATGACATCCCTGACGACTCTGACCCTTGTTCCTATCCTTTGGCACTCTTCAGGTTACCCGCTGACTGAAACCGCAACGCTTTTATCCCTTTTGTTTATGGCAGGAAGCTTTGGAAATGTTGCCGGAGGTGCATTATCAGATATTATTGGTCCTAAACCGATTCTGATTGCCTCAGCGCTTCTTTCCTGTCTTTGGTTGGTACTTTTCTTAAATGTTCACACAATGTTTCTCTCATTTGTCCTAATTGCGCTCCTGGGAGCCTCACTTTATTCCACCAGTTCAGTGGTTATGGTTTTTGGTCAAGCCCTTTTCCCGAAGAATAAAGGCATGGCTTCAGGACTGACGTTAGGGATTGGCAATACATTAGGAACTTTTGGCGTAGCCTTGATAGGTCTGATAGCCGACTACTATTCGGCAACCATTGGTCTGTATGTCTCCGCCTTTGCGGTTCTTATAAGCATTCCATTTGTCATTCGTTTAAAAACCAATTTTAATGACTAACAAATAAGCAGCAATCGTACCAATACCTTACAAGATAATTTTGAGCAAACAAATCCCGGTTCAACTTTTTTCAAGTTAAACCGGGACTTATTTGTTAATGTACTTAGTACACTAATGCCTTACCTTACTTCGCTAATTCGTGGATTGCATGAGCATAGATCTTGGCATTTAGCACTAAATGTTCTATTTTAATGTATTCATTAGCTTGGTGATCAAGATCCTCCTCACCAGGCAGTATTGGCCCAAAAGCGACAATGTTAGGCATTTCTTTGGCATATGTTCCGCCGCCGATGGCTAATAAAGTAGCTTCCATGCCGGTTTGTTCCGTATAAACTTTTTGCAAAGATTTAATTAGGGGATGATCTACTGAGAAATATAAAGGTTTTTGATGAAGGTTAAGTTCAACTCCGATACCTGTCCCCTCAAGGCGTTTATAGATTAAATCCATCATATCCTCTAAGTTATAGGTTACAGGGTAGCGCAAATTCAAACCCAAACGTACTTCGTTATTCTCTAAGGAAATTGTCCCAACATTAAAAGACAGCTTCCCTGACTCCTTGTCCTCAAGATCAACCCCAAAGGATTTCCCGTCTGTTTCCATGCCGACATACTTATTCAAGAAGGCGATAAAGTTAGCTGCATCATTGTCGCCCAATGACAGTTTACCAAGCAATTGCATCATCTGCATGATGGCATTTTTGCCCAGATGAGGCAGACTGCCATGGGCTGAAACACCCTTTGACTTAATTATCACTCCACTATCTTGTGGCTCAGCAAAAATAGTATAACCAGTGATTTCTGCAAATTCTTGGACAGTCTTAATGATTTGAGCCGAATCCTTCGCCACAACTTGTGCCTCACAGTAATCAGGCACCATATTTGCTCTTTGTCCGCCCTTCATCGACTTGATTACAACGTCTTCCTCGTGCTTTTGCTCCAGATTTTTTACCAAGTCAAAAAAGGTAATCCCTTTTTCAGCATAGATAATCGGATATTCAGCATCAGGAGTAAAACCGGAAACCGGTGGTTTTTCCCTAGCCAGATAATGCTCCATTTCCTGGCAGCCGCTCTCTTCATTTGTGCCAAATATGACTCTAACCTTGCGTTTCAAGTGAAGCTGAAGATCCTTGATGGCTTTAAGGCCGTATAAAGCAGCTAGAATCGGCGCTTTATCATCCATAGTTCCTCGGCCATAAATTTTCCCGTCATGAATCTCGGCAGCATAAGGAGGATAAATCCAGCCATCACCTTCTGGAACCACATCTAGATGCCCGAGGACACCCACATAGTCCTCCCCTTCCCCGTACTCGGCATAACCAATATAGCCATCCAAATTAACGGTTCTAAATCCCATTTTTTCTGCAATTGACAAAGCCTTATTGAGAGCCTCATCGACATCAGCACCGAAGGGTTTACCTTCCTGTGCCTCTCCCTGGACGCTTTTAATTCGAATAAGTTCCTGAACCGATTGAATCAGGTCATTTTTATATTGCTCTATTTGTTGGTTAAGTTCCATCATTAATCCCCCTGCAACTGCGGACCTCTTTTAAACAAGATCCAGCCTTTTTTGTTCAGATAATTCAAATAGGAAATCAGTCTTTGGTATTTAGGATCAAACTCAGTTCCAAAAAGATTTTGCAATTTTTGTCCGATCTCGAACACCGTACACTTGCCATCAATAAGGGACCAAACCTGCGACCCTAAATCATCCAATTCAACATCGCTAATATATGGTTTCTTAACCAACCAACGAGCAAACTTCTCAACAAATTTATCATGCTCAAAGAAGAGAAACACTTTTCCATTTCTTAATTCCCATTGTTGATGTTGTTTCCATGGGATATAACAAAGATAATTATCTTCCTTGTTTTTCTTCTTAAGACTAGACATGAACTCACCCATTCTGTTTCTTATCTTTCTTTACAGTAATCCAGTACATCCAGACAGCTAACAGAATATAAAGAAGCATTGCCGTATATGGGCTGCCGGTAATTCCCGGTAAAATGTTAGCTCCAAAGCCGATGTTTATACTCAGGGTAGCAAATACCGCAATCACGATACCCATAATCGCATCCCCGGCAACAAGTCCGGAAGCCAGCAGAATTCCCTTTTCTACCTTTTCCTTTAATTGTTCACTATTGTCACGGAATTTTCGGTCAACAAATACTCGGATCAAACCACCGACCAGAATACCTGCACTGAGGTGAATCGGCAAGTAGAGACCCAGGGCCACCGGCAAAACCGGCAATCTCATTAAAGCACACATCACTCCGAAGGTAACGCCGATAATAACAAGAATCCAGGGTATTTGACCTGTCATAACACCTTTTACAACCATGGACATCAATGTCGCCTGAGGTGCAGCCACAGCATCGGAGCCAATCCCGTAAGTATGGTTTAACATTAACAACACCAAACCGGAAAATACAGAGGCGAAAGCTACACCTGCATACATGCTGAATTCCACTCGTTTCGGTGTACCACCAATGATATGAGTAGTCTTAAGAGCTTGGGCAGCATCACCGGACACAGCAATGGCAATACAGACAATAGAACCTGCCAGGATAGCGGCAACCATCCCATGCTGACCAGTTAACCCTGTAGCTTTTAACACAGCCGTGATAAAGAGCAAGGAAGCAATGGTCATCCCGGACACCGGATTATTGGAAGCACCGACGATTCCGCACATCCGAGCAGAAACCACAGCAAAGAAGAAGGCAAAAATAACAACCAGCAGAGACCCAACCGGTCCAATAGAAATCATAGGCAATAACCACGCAAGAAGGAATACAAAAACTGCTGCCCCAATAACCCAAATAATCGGCGCATCTATATCTGTACGTTTATCGCTGACAGTTCCTTTACCCAGACCACCCATTGCTGATTTGAATGAGCGGCCAATGGTGGGCAATGATCTGCCTAAACTGATAAATCCACCGGCAGCGACAGCTCCTGCCCCCACGTATCTGATATAATTGCTCCAGATCGCTGAAGCACTCATTTTCGAGATTAATGTCGTGGAAGGGAACAAGGGGGTAGTCAGCCCTGCACCTACGTATTTAATCAAAGGAATTAACCCGAACCAGGCCACCAGTGCACCGGCAAACATATAGAGTGCAGCTTCAATCCCGATGATAAAACCAACCCCGGCAAGTGATGCCAATGTATCGACACCAAAGACGGTACTCTGCAAGGATTTAATCGTCCATTGTGGTTCTTCCATCCAAAGAGCAAAACCACCGGAGAAGAGTTTATAACCACCGCCATACAACAAACCTGTCAGTACTGTCTTAAATCCGGTACCGCCGGAACTACCTGTAGCAAGGATTTCAGCGGCTGCCATACTTTCAGGAAAGATAAGCTTCCCGTGTTCTTCCACTGTCAGATATTTACGCAAGGGAACAACAAAGAAAATACCGATTAATCCCCCGAGCAGTGTAGCAACGACAATTGTTGATAATTTTAACTCCAGCCCCCAGATGATAATCGCCGGCAACGTAAAAATTATTCCGCCCGCCAAGGCCTCACCCATAGCGGCGATGGATTGAATCATATTAGCCTCTAAGACATTGTTGTGTTTAAAGAGTCCTTTAAGTATTCCGGTAGCCAAGACCGCCGAAGGAATCCCAGCGGCAATTGTCATTCCTACCTTAAGTCCGAGATATGTATTGGCGGCAGCAAAGAGTGCGGCAAATAAAACACCCATTACTAACGACACTACAGTGACCTCAGGCATGGCTTCACTAGCGGGTATATACGGAATATAATCCTCTCCGTTGACTCCACCGTAAGCCGAATGATCCAGACCTCTCTTTTCCATTCACATTACCTCCTGGATTAAATTTAAATATTTCGACATCATTTTATAGTATTCTGCATTTTGTGTACAAATATCAAATTATTTATGCGACACCGTTTATATTCACTTCTTTCATGATTTAGAGCTATTAATTACTTCATACCCATTGTTTCAAAATCTGCAAAAGCAGAAATGTCCTCCAGGAGCGGACATTTTGTGTTATTGTCCACGTAAGGAGAACATTGAATAGTATTAGTACAGAATATGACTTTTCTAGGAGATCCAGCCCCTTCTCTTCTAATTCAAATTAGTGTACACAACTTATAATAAGGCTTATTCTAAAAACCATCACTGCAGCTCTTCTGTATCTTTAATCGTATTTTCTTCGTCTTCGCCTTATCTTCTTCCATAAACCTTCAAATAATCCTACAAAATCAATACCGAATTGATTATTTACATTCATAAGAATTCTTATGACAAACGTACTCATTAGCAAAGCGATTACTAACTTTATAATATCATTCATGTAAATGTATCCTCCTTGGAGGCCGGCCACTGCTCAAAATACTTGTCTGCAATCCGCTAGTTCTGCTCTGAGATGACAAACCCCATTAGGACAGCCCCTAATGATATGTACTGGTTCTCTCCTAATACAATAATCGTTTCCACTCCATTCATTGGAAATATATAAACTTTACCTTATTATCTGAGAGGGCAAAAAAATGTTCAGCAATTTATTGCCGAACATTTTTATACTATCAAAAAATATGACCTTCTCTTAAATACTGCAAGAAAGGCTAATCCGTGCAAAGGCACTGTCTTCGCACGGATTAGCTCTAACTTACTGAAAATTTGACTTGCTCAGGATCTTGACCTATTACCGAAGGACTTGCAGTATACTGCCGAAGGTTATACTTTCTGACAGTATAAACATTCATGAACCTTTTCGTTTTCATAGTAGAATGAAAATGCATTTTCGTAAGAAAAAAAGCTGTCTCCTAAATATCTTGGAGACAGACCTTTTAAATAATTATAATGTTACCTTTACCGTAGGGTTTCTAATCGTCTATTCCGCGAGCAATTTTAGCTATTTCTAAGGCGTCTTCCTGATAAATACTTGCCAATAACCACTTTTCATCCTGCCAGATAAACTTCCAAAATTCTGTAAAGTAAAGTCTGTGATTATCGTTTCCTGATATCAGTTTTCCTGAGTTGTCGACAGTATAATCAATTAAACTCGCAAAAACCATGACGATAAAATACTGTGATCCTTCATCCAAATGACTCTGGATAAACTCAATATCCCCAGTGTTCAAAATGGGTTCTTTTATTATATTACGCTCTCCGCGCGCTTTCATACCTTGCAGATCTGCTTGATACTTGTCATTCAATGTCGTTATTAGATACTCTTCAGATTGAGAAAGGTCCTGGCGGCTCCAACTATCTTGCAGCCAAAAGAAAACTTGTCGTACCCTTCCGATAAGGAAGTCCCGATCCCAACGAGGAAACGTTTCAGCTAAATAGCTCATATTCTCGCGCGTATAGTTAATAGCTTTACCAAAGCGCTGAAGATTTTCCGAATTTGAAATCGGTCGGCCATTTATATCCACAGAGGTTTCCCTTGAGCGGCCGTCATTATCCGTCGATCCGGAGTTTGTCGCAGACGGGAATCGATCATTACGCCTCCACTTCCGTCTATCTTGGTTCCCTGCATTAAAGTATCGCCACGCTATATACAGGATAATGAGGAAAAGTATTACTCCTGATCCCCCATAGCCCCCGCCCCCGAAGAAGAAAGGAATAGGAAAGAAACCGCCAAGTCCTCCGCCTCCGAAATGGCTGCCTCCCGAAAAAGATCCTCCACTACCAAGGCTGCCCCCCGAGCTATGACCCAAGCTTCCGCCTACACCACCGCCGCCGCGCGCTAAGGCTAGTGATACTTGACTTCCCAAGAGAATGAGTGTCGTTAGAATTACCGCTGTACGTTTTGTCCTAAAATTCATGCCAATCACCAATCCTAAGCATCTCTGTTCGAAACCTTGTGATGAAGATCCGTTGTATTCAACGGAGAACCTAATTCTTATTTAACTCAATTTTATTTCCTTCTTTAAGCCTGGCTAACTCATCTTCAATTTCAGAATTAACTTTGCCCGTTTCGAGTTCTGCCAATTGATCTTCGATTGTTTTCGTGTGTACCATTGTTCCGGACGCCTTGGCTTCCGCCTCCATGCGCTCGACGCGATCTTTCATTCGATCAAAATCATCTAACGGGTCATGAGAGGAGAGTCCTGATACAGCTTCATTGGCCTTTTTCATAGTTTCCGCCCGCCGTTGACGCATCACAAGATCATTACGCTCCATCTTTGCCTTTTCCAGTTTCTCCGAAAGCAAACGAAGATTTCCCTGAAGTTCTTCAACCGATTTACTCTGTTCTATAAGTTGAGACTCATAATCGCTCTTACTGATCTCAGCCTGTTTTTTATATGTTAAGGCAGTCCTCGCCAAATCATCCTTTCCCTGCTGTACGGCAAGTGCGGCCTGTTCGCTGCGCACTTTAATTTCCTTATTCAAGCCTTCAATGCGTTCCTCAAGTTGAATTTTATCAGCTAGTGAACGGTTGACTTGAACTTGAAAATTACGGACTTCCTCCGTTGCTCGTTCTACATAAAGATTTAACATTTTTTCCGGATCTTCAGCCTTTGATATAAGATCCATAGTATTTGCCTGAAGCAGATCTTTTACTTTACTAAATAACCCCATAGCTTCCAAGCTCCTTTCAGATAGTGATATTAACCAATAAATTGATCGATTAAACCCTTACGTCACGTTATCTTCATCAAAAACATTTACTGAAGCAGAACCATTATTTTTCTTCAACCCGCCCAGACCGGAAATAACATCCTTGATGTCTATGCCGGTTAAAGTTTCCACAAGATCGGGAACCTGGGCAATCATATTCGTGACATCGCGAGTGACTTTCTGCATCCCAGAATTGTCCCCGCCTGTGGATACAACCGTAATCTTATCGATGTTTTCAAGAGGTGCAGTGACAGCTTTAGCGAGGTCAGGCAAGCCGGCAAGTAATTTGTCTAAGATGGCCGCTTCTGAGTAATTAGCAAATGCTTCTGCTTTAGCTTGAATAGCCTCAGCTTCAGCAAGACCTTTGGAACGAATAATATCCGCTTCGGCAGTACCGATAGATTTAGTAGCTTCGGCCTTTGCTTCGCTTTCCATCTTGATGTTAAGGGCAGTGGCCTCAGCCTTTGCTTTATTCTCGATTACAGTAACCTGAGCATTAGCCTCAGCCTGAGCTTGCTGCTTAATTTTCACAGCCTGAGCTTCGGCTTCCGCAGGTTTAATGACATTAGCTTCCAATTCTTTTTGTTTACGATTAATCTCAGCTTCGGCGACGGCAGTTTCACCCTGACGTTCAATCTCTTTAACAGTCCACTGCTTCTTGGTCAAATCCTGCTGCAGTTCGGCATCGCGCAGTTTATAAGCATTTTCCTTATCAGCCTGTGCCTTTTGCACTTCAGCATCATATTGAGCTCTTTTCAAATTCAAATCTTTCATATTCTCTGCTTGTTGTGTCTCAGACTGAGTCTGAGCTTCTACAGTCTTTTGCTGCGCCTCTGCCCTGGCAATGGCTGCGTCCCGCTCTGCTGCTGCTTTCTGGATTTCACTTTCTTTGAAGGCCGTAGCCTTAGCTATCTCGGCCTCCTTAAGTACACGGGCGATCTCTGGTTTACCCATATTTTCAATATACTGATTTCGATCTTTGACACTCTTAATAGTAAATGAACGAACTTCAAGCCCCATCTTCGATAACTCGCCCTGACAGGTCTCAAGCATCTTTGTTTGAACCATATCCGGTTCCTTAACAATTTGCTCTACTGTTAACTGGCCGATAATACTGCGAAGGTGACCCTCCATGACCTGTTTAATCATAATCTCTTGAGCTTCATCACTCTTGGACAAAAACTGAACTGCCGCTGTTTTAATTGCCTCTGAGGTATCAATAATCTTAATTTGTGACACCGCTTCAATGGTTACCGCAACTCCCTGATTCGTATATAAATCATTAGCCGGAGCAATATCAAAGGACATCAAGGCTAAAGATATACGCTTGCAGGTTTGCACAAGCGGCCAGACGACACGACCGCCCCCTGTAACAACATTAGAACCACCCATACCAAAGACAATAAGAGCTTCATCAGGGCCCGCTTTCTGAAACATGCGAGCAAGAATACTTAAGATAAGCACCAAACCTACAACCGCTACCGCTACAACGATAAGAATACTCGAAAAAAACATCTGATTTACCCCTCTCTAATTCTTTTGCCTACCAAATGAATCAGCTGAAGTTACGTAGGCTACTCCCCTTTCTACTTTAACTATTACCACACTTTCGCCTTTATTTATTTGACCCCCGTCAAATGCTTTTGCCCTGATAATTCTATCTGTACCCTGTAAAAGATACATAATCTCACCCATTGAATCCTGGGATATTTTAGTTATAACTAAACCGGTTATCCCCACCACATCGTTATCCTTTATGTCTAAATAAGCGGTCTGATTCCTGAGCATCACTGTTATTACTGCTCGAACTACCCACCAAAATGCTATACCTCCGACTATGGCAAGAGGAAGTGTGAGTAAAAGTCTATTAAAAACTTGAAAGCCTACAAGACCACCTGCCCCAAAACCAAGCAGAAAAGCAAAGATAGCCTGGATATTTAATATTGGAGCGGTATAGACTGACGCCCCTTCATTAGCTATGTTGCTGTTATTAGTTGATTGCATATTAGCATGCGTCAAATGCCCCATACTATGGGAATCACCGAATTGTGCATGACCGACATGAGACATATGCCCGCCATGTCCTCCAAAAGCTATGCCTAACACACTGAGGATAAAGCCCACTGTTAAACAAATTATGTAAATACCCTCCAGAAAATTGACGCTTGAACTAAATATCGTCATAAGAATCACTTCCTAAGATTAATAGAAAAAATATCGTTACTACAGAATATGCAGCTATTTACCCAAAATAAGTTTAGCCATAGTAAAAATATTTAGGAGCTTCGATTTGGGTTTAAAAATTCTCCATTTCTATTCATTATTATTCCACCATTTTACTAAAGTTCCTGCATAAAGAAATCATAAAACTCGAAATAACACTCAACGAAACGCCCCATCCGGACGCCACACCCGTACTATGCTTTAATCAGTGCAACTACCCTTCCCTTTCGCTTGAGGCTTGGCCAGCCAAGCTTTCTTTATGATATAATGACCTTAACTATACAATTCTAAAGGATTTAATGGAGGAAATTAGAGCATGAAAAAAGTGGTCGCTTTTACGGGAAGCCCACATTCAGCTCAAATGAAACTATTATGGGATAGACTCTGCGGTTTGTTCGATGAAAACCACAAGCCCCGGTACGATGTTAAAAACCTGATCATGGTGTACTCTCAAGGAAATCCAAATGCACAGGCTTTTCAGATATCCTTTCAAACAAATGAGGCAATGCTTAAGATGTTTGGTTTAAATGTCGTTAAGACTATTCTTCAAACGGGCGGCAGAGAATCCAACACCGCAGCTAATAATAAAGAACTTTTATTAGAAGCCTATGAAGCAGGAAAAGCAATCTAGTCAACCTGTCTTACTAAGCTTCGCTGCCATTAGTACCACAAGAACTTACAAATAATCCTCACCTTGAATAAAGGCGAGGATTATTTGTAAGCAATCATAACTAAGTTATCATCGAAAGAAATCAATATACCTTCCGGTTCCTTGCATTAATGCTAGGAATTGTTTTTCGTTTGATCATAGTTGCCAAAAACCCATTGATAAAGCCCTGCATTAATCAATTGCAAGCCTGCAGTTAATACCAAAGGTAAGGCTAAAAGACCTGTTTCAAACATGTATCCTGATATAGCAGGGCCAATAGCTGAAGGCAGTCTCATAGACAGGGCATTAATACTTGTGGCCAGACCCCTTCGCTTATCGCGGGTCAAACTGGCACTTAAGGCCGATCTGCTGCCTTGTGTACCACGATTAATTGCGTTTCTAATGACATAGATAAATGAAGCTAAGCTAAAATTCGGCATAAAGGGCAGTGCCACCATTAAAATAGAACCAATCACTCTCATCCAAGTTACTGACTTTACCATACCATACCTTTCAGCTAAAAACCCATTGATTATCGAGAAAATCCCAGTCAGCAAAAAAGACAGCGAAAGTGTTACACCAATCGCTTCTGTTCCAACATGATACCTTAGACTGAACCAATAGGCCATCATCGGGCCAGTTAACCCAACAGCAATACCATTAATTGTATTAATTAGGGCAAATTTAAACATGGCTATATTTTCCTGACGAAGGATATTAGTTTCACTGGTTTGGGTTATTTTTTCATTCTCAATTTTACTTTTTGCCGGACTATCCGAAACATCTTTTGTTTCTTTAGTATTAATCAAAACAACTGCACATAGCAAAGAGAATATCGCCACCAAGATAAAAATCGGCCGGTAGGCCAACAGTGGGCTGCTTACATGCATCAGGCCCGGTAAACCGCCGATAGCTGCTCCCAGAGCCATCCCTATAAAACCAATGGCATTATTTATGCTAAATACTTTTCCGCGCTGGGATTGTTTTACACAACGAGCCAGCCAGGCCTGTTCCGCAGGACTGAAAGGACCGGCTGCACCACTCTGACCCCGACCGAACCCGACAACTACAATAGCTAAAACAAGTACAATCGCTTTAGTCGTAAAACAAGAGGCAACGGCTGCTGTCATAGTCAATAGTTCAAATATCAGCAAAAATGGCTTTCTTCCTAACTTATCACTGATGATACCAACAAATAAGATTAAGATTGCTCCGAACAAACCGGCCGCCGATGTTACACCACCGATCATAGTACCGCTCCAATGAAGTGCCGCTAAATAAAGGGTAATATCTACGACCATAGCTCCTTGCCCAATACTTCGCAATCCCCTTACAAGCATTAATCTTTTTGCTACGCTGTGAATTTCAGTACTATCCATAATATATAAACTCCTCTTATTATATTTCCTTGACGGCCTCAATAAATTTTGATGGAGACATCCTGCACTGCTGTTTTCCAAACAAGATCTTCCGGATACCCACCGCTTTATTCTCGTCCGTGTGGATTATACTCTCTTAATATTATCTATCTCTTTCAGATAAAATTGCTTCGTAATCAATTATAACGAATGTTAGTTGCGATAGAAACTAAATTTTTAAGCAAATCTACCAGCGTATATCATCGAAGAATGAACTCTGAATAATCATTGGATCGTAGTAATATGCTCGAAAAATAATAAGAAGCAATGTTTGTTTGATTAATGTATCAAAAGCTGCCAATGGGAATCTTGAAAACATACATTAATAAACATGCTGCAATAAATGATAATCCCCAAGCCCATCCCGGTTTAATTTGATGGATAATTAATAAAGAGAACATGAAAACGTTAAATAATACAGAATAGATAAACCGCCAGCCATTATAATAGCTAAAATGACCGGCCCTAACAGCAGCAAATTCTATACTTGAAAAGATGAGTACCCATAGGAAAACATAGAGAATCTTTAGTATAATCCCTTTTGCTGGATAGAATGAAAAGAATAGGAGAAGAAAACAAGGAAACATCACTAAGGACATCAGGATCTCTGCTAGAGGACGTGCCATCATAGGTGTAGAAAATGCCCAAAGGGGCTTTAACCGAGTAAGATGTAAATAAACAAAGTTTCCGAGAGCCCAGAAAAGAAAAGTTGGATAATAGAGTCTCCAGTTTTTGACTTTCCCCCACTTGATTGTTGCAACAATAACAACAACAGTTAATATAAGATCCATATTTTGGTCTCCTATATCTCAGCTTTATCATATTTCACAGTATTATACTTGCTTAATTAATTTATTCTTATACAAGACCACAGACACCTACTCCGCTCATATTAATCCTCAAAAGGTCGCAATTCAAGTCAAACAGAATGCCACGACCGACCTCCTATTCTAAAGTAATAAAACCTTCGCCAAAAATTAAACATGGCAAAGGCATAATAAAACTTTTATTTTCGAGTTTAGACTAAATTTAACCATTTAATTAAACGCAATCATTTCTCTTAAGCGCGAACCGCCTTTCCAGCTCTAATTCGTGGATTCTTCATGTGTTTCTTAATTTCCACAAGGATTTGGCTGGCATTAAAGATTGAAGAATAAGTTCCACTGACTACCCCAATTAGCATTGCTAAGGAAAAGACCCTTGTTGAATCGCCGCCTAAAATAAAGACCGACGGCAACCAAAACATCATGTAGCAAGGCTATAATCCCAGATATGGCAAACACAAATTGAACCTAACGGATATATAAGCTATCATAAGACCCACGGCAATTCGTCAACCAATTAAAGGGACCGTCACATAAAGACGGTCCCTCTAACTATAGTGTGGTTATCTCTGTATATTAATAGAAAGTTTTTAATTTGATAATTGCTCATGATGACGGATGTTGCGCGAAAGGTTATTTATTACTTCGGCGCCAAATCTTGAGCTTCTTTGCCTCATCGATCAATTCTTCTCTAAAATCAGGATGGGCAATTGAAATCAAAGCTTCCGCCCGCTGCCAAGTCGACAACCCTTTAAGATTAATCATTCCATACTCCGTGACGATATAATGAACGGTCGTCCTGGTATCTGTAACCACAGCACCCAAAGTCAGAAGCCCTTTAATGCGAGACTTGATTTGTCCCTGTTTATCCTTATAAGTGGAGGGCAAACAGATAAAACTTTTGCCTCCCTTCGAGTAATAAGCTGCTTCCACAAAATCAAGCTGACCGCCAGAACCACTTATCATATTGACGCCGGCCGATTCAGAGCAAACTTGGCCCGTCAAGTCGATCTCCAGACAACTGTTGATAGAAATTAGGTTGTTGTTGCGCGAAGCATTGCAAGGATGATTCGTGTAATCCACAGGATAGGCCGCCAAAACCTGATTATTTTTCATGAAATCATAAAGTTTCTGTGTTCCTGCTGCGAAAGAAAAAGTGATTCTGCCCTTGTCCAACTGTTTACACGTCCCATTGACCTTCCCGGCTGAAACCATATCTACAAACCCGTCGACTAACATTTCTGTGTGAATCCCTAAGTTCTTTAGATCCGATTCAGCAATCATTTGCCCTAAGGCATTCGGCATACCCCCAATTCCCAACTGAATACAGGCACCGTCCATAATTTCAGGCATTACGTAAGCAGCAATTATTTTGTCCTTCTCAGAGGGAGGGGCTGACGGTAATTCAGGTAATCCTCTATGGCCTCCTTCGACAATATAATCTACTTGTGAAATATGAACCACATGGTCATATCCGCCATGTACACTGGGCATATCTTCATTAACTTCAACAATGACAACCCTTGCTTTTTCAATGGCTGCCGCATAGTGAGAAATTGTAACACCAAAACTAAAATACCCATGTTCATCCATTGGAGCGACTTGAATTGCTACCACATCTGTCTGCAAATTCTCGCGGAGCCATCGAGGCACCTCAGAATATTTGATAGGGATGTAATATGCCTGACCGTTTTGTACCAATTTTCGTTCACGGCCACTAAGGTGCCAACTATTCCAAGTGAAATGTTCTCCCAATGGGTCACTGTCCAGAATAGCTGACGGCTTTAGCAGAACCGCCGCACGAATATTTACATCATGCAGTTCTTCCTTACGTCTGGCTAAGGCTTCGTCTAACAAGCAGGCCATATTTGCCGCCCAGCTAAACTCAACCCAATCTCCGCTGCGTACCACTTTTACGGCTTCATCGGCAGAAACACACTTTTTACGATACTCATCAATATACATAATACACTCCTTGCCTTTTTACTTCACACCTTGTTCATAACTCCATTGGTGATAGTCTTCCCGACAAGCTTTAATCTTAAGCTATGGCTGAATGAGTTCTTTTCTTCTGAAAGGCGTCTGCCCTAGTTGGAGAACTTAATTCTGAAAATACCAAACCCCCTTCCGATTAGAGAATAATAGTTTTATTATATTGAATATTCAGTTATTTATAATTATACTACAATTTGATCTTTTCGTCGTTATAGGCAGCTATATTCGATGATGAAAATCAAAAGAACTTTACCGACAACCCATCTTTCTGGAAATGACCATGCGTAAAATTTCCGATGTTCCTTCCCCAATTTCCAGCAGCTTAGCATCACGCAGATATCTTTCGACGTGATAGTCTTTCATATAGCCATAGCCGCCGTGAATTTGAATAGCCTCCAACGAGTTCTTAACTGCAGTTTCAGAGGAATGCAGTTTGCCCATAGCTGATTCTTGCCCAAAAGGCAGGTTGGCATCTTTAAGGCTTGCCGCCCGCAATATCATCAGACGTGACAGTTCCGTTTGGGTCAGCATATCTGCCAGTTTAAACTGGATGGCTTGAAAACTACTTAATGTCTTCCCAAATTGCTTGCGCTCCATAGAATACTTCAAGGCCTTATCAAGAGCCCCTTGAGCAATGCCTACTCCCATTGCTCCAATACTGATCCTGCCGCCATCCAAGATTTGCATAAATTGACGAAAACCATTGTTTAACTCACCTAAGAGATTTTCGGCCGGAATTTCTACATCCTCAAACACAAGCTCCGTAGTATTGGAGGCACAAAGGCCCATTTTCTCATAAGGAGTGTTAATCTGGAATCCTGGAGTACCCGGCTCAACTAAAAAGGAGCTTATCCCACGGGTTCCCTTTCCAGGATCGGTAACCGCTGTTACGGTAACAACTCCCGAATAGCTTGCATTGGTAATAAAACATTTCGAGCCGTTAAGAACCCAACCCTTATCCGTTTTACGTGCTTTTGTCTTCGTACCGCCCGAGTCAGAGCCCGCTCCAGGCTCAGTTAAACCAAAGGCAGCCAAATATTTGCCGCTAAATAAGGAGGGCAAGTATTTGGCTTTTTGTTCAGAGTTCCCAAAATAGTAAATCGGACTTATCCCCAGGGAAAGTAACGCCGCATAGGTAATCCCAGTGGAGGCACATACTCGAGTTATTTCCTCAACAGCCAAAGCATAACTAACTGTGTCTCCACCGGTCCCTCCTACGGCTTCAGAAAATGGCAAACCTAAAAGTCCCAGCTCACCCATCCTTTTAACTATTTCCATTGGAAATTCACCGGTCCGGTCACGTTCCTCTGCCCCAGGCTCGACAACCTCATCTGCAAAGGAACGAACCATTGTACGTATTGACTTTTGATCTTCAGTTAAACCAAACATACCTCTTCCTCCTTTTTTTACCTTATTAGGAGGGACACATCTTCGGAACTACTCCGTATATACAGAAAAAAGAACTTAGCGGCATCTGGCTGGTTCGGTTTTCTATGAATGGAAAGTCATTGTAACACGAGTTTATACTTTCCGATAATATTCCGTAATATAAAGAAAATTTGGCTGGCGCAGGCAGTTGCGTAGTTGCACTTCTACCAGAGAACGAAGACACTGTCTTCGCACGTATTAAGCCTTCTTGCGGTATACAACCGAAGGTTATACTTTCTGGTAGTATTAGAAAAGCATATCGCGCTAGGTACTCGACCATTATTGAAGTAAAGGGAGTATCTGCCCGAAAATCCGTCCTCTGAAATGACACGTTTCATTAGCCTGTACTTTCACTGTCAAGTTAATCCTTTTACATCCAACGCTCGATGAAATCCGTATGAACCTCACCTCTAATGTAGGCAGGATTAGTAATGACTTTTAAATGAAAGGGAATTGTTGTTGGAACCCCCTCAATTTTATACTCTTTTAAAGCCCTTTCTAATCTTTGAATAGCTTCATGCCGGTTTGCTCCCCAGACGATGAGCTTACCAATTAGGGAATCGTAATAAGGGGAAAGACAATATCCCTCACAAGCAGAACTATCGACGCGAACTCCGGTACCCTGAGGCTCTCGGTAAATCCCGATAGTGCCGGGGGAAGGCATGAAGTTCTTTTCCGTATTCTCGGCATTGATTCTGCATTCGATGGCCCAACCGGAAATCCGAATATCCTCCTGCCGAAAGCCTAATGATTTCCCCGCCGCTATCCGTATTTGTTCTTTCACCAAGTCAATTCCCGTCACAAGTTCAGTCACGGGGTGCTCCACTTGAATTCTGGTATTCATTTCTATGAAGTAAAACCTACCGCTCTGATCTAGGATAAACTCGACAGTCCCGGCACTGGAATAACCAACCGACTTCGCTGCCTCAACAGCAGCCAATCCCATTTCTGCCCGAAGCTCCGGTGTTAAGGTACTGGCAGGAGCTTCTTCCAGCAATTTCTGATTGCGCCTCTGCAGCGAACAATCTCGTTCGCCTAAATGGACGATATTCCCATGCTTATCTCCAAGAATTTGAAATTCGATATGACGCACTGTCTCCATATATTTTTCCAAATATATTTCCGGATTCCCGAAAAACATTTGGGCTTCCTTTTGAGCGTTCTGAACTGCTTGGTTTAGCTCCGCAACATTTTGGGCAATACGCATCCCTCTGCCACCGCCGCCGGCAGAGGCTTTAATCAGCAACGGATATCCAATCTCCTCACCTAAAGCTTCAGCCGTTTCCTCATCCAGCATCACTGCCTGTGAACCTGGTACCACAGGGACTCCAGCCTCAATCATTTTCTGACGTGCTTTTGCTTTATCTCCCATAATTTCAATGGCTTCCGGCGGGGGGCCAATAAAAGTCAAGCCGCTTGATTCGCAAATTCTGGCAAAGCCGGCGTTTTCGGATAGAAAACCATACCCAGGATGAATAGCATCTGCTCTGGTTTGTTCTGCAGCTCTAATGATATTTGAGACATTGAGGTAACTCTTTAAACTCGAGGCAGGTCCAATCAGCACCGACTCATCAGCCATTTTTACATGCAGAGCGTCCCGATCGGCTTCGGAAAATACGGCCACCGTTTGAATACCCATTTCTTTACACGCCCGGATTACGCGTACAGCGATTTCCCCGCGATTAGCCACAAGGATTTTCTTAAACATAACGTCTCCCCTTCAGCTTTATGTCTTGAGTATGCAGTAAGCACCCTACCAAGCGGAAACCTTAATCCTCCAGTTCAAACAATACTTGCCCTTCCTGAACAAACTCTTCTAATTGACAGTTAACCTTCGTTACAGTACCCGTGGCTTCAGACTTTATATCTATCAACATCTTCATCGATTCGACAACCGCCACCACATCTCCTGACTTCAACTTGGTTCCTTCAGCGACTAGGATATTATTAATTAGTCCGCTCATACTCGACAGAATTTTCATCGTTACAAATCATTCCTTTCACTGCGCTCAAGTCACAAACAGCATGAAAATATTAAACTTTAGCCTTTGTCCTGCGTTTGGACTTCAACTGCTGTTAAATTCCTTTGAAGTTTGCCGGACGCTTTTCTAGAAATGAGTTAATACCCTCTTTCAAATCCTTGCTTGTAAAGGCTATTATTCGGTAAACCCCCATGGTTTCCACCATTTTGTCAAAATCGACCTCTCGATTAAAATTATGAATCTTTAAGGCTAGATCAACAGACAGCGAACTTAGTCGAGCAAACCTCTCCCCATACGCCCAGAGAGTACTCTCCAAGTCCGCCAAGGGAACAACCTTATTGACAAGACCAAACTCTAAGGCCTGGACTGCATTAAATCTTTCGGCAGTCAACATGAGTTCTAGCGCCTTCTTACTTCCCAGGGCCTCTCTAATGAAGGGATAAATCACAAAGGGAGCTAAGCCAAGATTGATTTCTGTAAGCCTGAACACGGCATTATCTGCGGCCACCGCCAAATGTGCAGCAGCCACTAATCCTACTCCCCCACCGTATGCGGAACCGTTGACCCCAATAATCAGAGGCTTGTGCAAGGCATTGATACTCTTATAAAGGTCTAAACTGTTTCTTAAGCGCAAATAATGTTGGGCCGGTGAGAGTTCTGTATCCTTCTCAAATGCTTTTAGATCGGCACCTGCTGAAAAAACCTCTCCCACCGCTGTTAATAAAATAACTTTAACCTCATCCCGTTCATTTAAATATCTTAAGAGGGCTACCAATTCATCGTTCAACTCATCCGTGAAGCAGTTTCTTTGCCTAGGATTGTTAAGCTTTATAAAACCGATACCTTCTTTTTCTTCATAAATAAGGTAGTTATAATCCATAGTCTCACTCCTCGTATAATTAATTTAGTTCCTGCCCCACGAGTCCAAAAAACTAATGGAACGTGGGGTATTTAAATGACCAAAGAAAACTGGAAATTCGGTTGGTTGGTCATCATCAACAAGATGCGCGCAGAATAACGCATACCCCATGCAGTCGTCGTGCCTGTGGGCAGTGTGGACAAGTCAACCCCAAAGCACACTTCAAATTCGACTTGTCCAAAGCCTGAGGGAAAGCTCTTTTAAGACAGACCCATAAGGGCTTTTCCATAGGCTGGCACTGTCCACAGGCTCAGGATAAGGATAAGGAATACCTGAGTAATGATTCCTTAAGTCGTTCTTTGATAACAAAAAAGTATTTAAGTTTGTTGGGGTTTCAGGCAAAATGATACCGTGAGGTTCGTTCTGGTAAGGCCTTTCACTCCTTGAGGCTATGACCTCTTATTAAGTCTGACTGCCAGCCCACAATTTGAACTTTTAACTCGAAGGTTGCACAGCTTAAAGGGAACCCCTCCGATGGTAGCAGATCGGCTGGATCCGAGGTCTTTTTAAGACAAGTGCTGATTCGGCGAGGTTGTTGACCTGTTGTGGTGCCTGGTCCCAACGTTAATCTTACAAATTCTTCGACTCGGAAAGAGAGGTGATTTTACTTGAGTTTATTTGTCGGTATAGATGTGAGTTCCAACGATTTTAAAGTGCGAATCTTAGATGAGCGTGGTAATGAACCTGTTAAAAGGCTAAGGGTTTTGAATGATCAGCCTGGTTGTGAGCAAGTTGCCCGATATCTCTCTGAAGCCTGTAATAAAGAAAATGAGGATCGGCTGGTTATTGGTTTAGAGGCCACTTCCGTATACAGTTGGCCGTTACAAATGTTCTTAGCGGAAGACCATTGTTTAGCACCTTTACAACCCCAAATTTATTCCTTTAACCCCAAGGTCGTTGCTAATTTCAAAAAGGCTTATGTGGACCTTCCGAAGAACGACTGGATTGATGCCTGGGTCATTGCCGAACGTTTACGCTTCGGCCGGCTTCCGGAGGGCTCTCAGGTCGATTTCCGCTACTTACCGTTACAGCGACTCACTCGCTTTCGTTGTCATCTGATCGAAATGATCTCCAGAGAGAAGAATTATTTCCTCACGAACTTGTTCTTAAAGTTTAGCACTCTTGCCCAAGGTACGGTTTTTAGTAATACTTTCAGCGCTACTTCTGAATCCTTGACACTTGAGTTTTTTTCTCCAGAAGAGGTTGCGGCTCGACCGCTTGATGAACTGATTGATTTCCTCATGGAGAAAGGAAGAAGTCATTTCGAGGATCCGGAATCCAAAGCCAGAGAGTTGAAGGAAGCCGCTCGCAAGGCCCATCGACTACGTGGAAGCCTATTGCAACCAATTAACCTTATCCTGGCCACGAGCATCGAAACCATCCACGCTTTGGAGAAGCAGGTAAAGAAAATCGATAAGGCGATCGAAGCTGAAATCAGGCATTTCCCTAATACGCTCATTACCATTCCCGGTATTGGCCCTGTGCTTTCAGCTGGTATTATTGCTGAGATTGGAGACATCCGCCGTTTTCCGAATGAAGGAGCCTTAGCAAAGTTTATTGGGCTAACCTGGCGTTCTCACCAGTCCGGTGATTTTACAGCCGATGACACGCCCTTAACTCGAACTGGCAACACCTACTTGCGAAGTTATATCATCCAGGCTGCTAACCTAGTACGCCAAAAAGAGCCGGAGTACAAAGCCTTCTACCAACGTAAATTCTCGGAAAGTAAGACTCACCATCATCGCCGTGCTCTCGTGCTTACTGCACGCAAACTCGTCCGTATGGTTGATGCTCTGCTACGCAGCAACCAAATCTATATGCCACATGGCAATAGGGGGATTGCAAACTAGGCACGAACTAAGAGAATTGAAGTCCCATTTTTGTAACTTATTCCCATTCAATTTTAGGAATAAGAGGGCTTTCTATTGCCTTTTTTTGCCAACGGATAACTAACTTACCGAAAATTTGACTCACTTAGGGTCTTGACATATTACCGAAGGACTTTAAACCGGATGTATCGAATTGTTTTTCTGAGGCCATACCCGTTCTTTATTTCGGTAGGCCTCCAACCGATAAGATAGTTCTTTTCTAACTCCTTCAAAATCGATTAATTGATCCACAATAAGTTCAGATGCCAAGCCATAGATATTAATATTGTCCGAGTACTCTTCCTTCTTTTGATTCATAAAGGCCAGCTTAGCCTCTCCTTCCAATTCGTCAATTTTATTAGAATACACAGCCTTAACAGCCGCTTCCGGTCCCATAACGGCAATAAGAGCAGTAGGTAATGCTAACACTGAGTCAGTACCAAAGGCCGGCCCAGCCATTGCATAGAGACCTGCTCCGTAGCATTTGCGCACAATCACCGTTATTTTGGGAACAGTCGCTTCCGATACAGCTGAAATCATCTTAGCACCATGACGAATTATTCCTGCCCGTTCTACTTGCGATCCTACCATATACCCTGGAATATCCGCCAAAAAGACCAGAGGTATGTTATAAGCACTGCAAAGCCAAATAAACCTTGCACCCTTGTCAGAGGAATCTACAAACAAAGTCCCGCCTTTAACCTTTGACTGGTTGGCTACAATTCCTACAGTCTCTCCCTTGATTCTGGCCCATCCCGTGATAAGTTCTTGGGCAAACAAGGCTTTATATTCCAGAAAGCTTCCCTCGTCGATAATTCGATGGATTAATTCGTACATATCAAAGGGCTGATTTTGGTTATGAGGGATAATTTCTGCGATGGGTCTTCCTTCAGACGGCTCTTTAGCAGCAGCGGGTGCGGGTTTTTCCAAATAGTTTTGGGGCAAGAAGGCGAAATAGTTCTTACAGAGCTCAATGGCATGAGTATCATCGGCTGCCAGAACATCGCCAAGCCCGCTGACTTTACAGTGCATACGCGCGCCACCTAAATCCTCCAGAGACACCTTTTCTCCAATGACTGCTTCCACCATACGAGGAGACCCCAAAAAGGCACTGGCTTTTCCTTCCACCATAATGACTAAATCACTAAACGCCGGCAAATAGGCCGCACCTGCTGGGGAAACTCCGAATAGAATTGTGATTTGTGGAATAATCCCAGACATTTCTATCTGATTGTAAAAAACTCTGCCAATGTGGTTTCTTCCCGGGAATACGTCTTTTTGATCAGTGATTCTAGCTCCCGCAGAATCAACAAGGTATATAATAGGAAGCTTCATCGAGAGCGCCTTCTCTTGGATATATAAAAGTTTTCGGACCCCCTTAGCCCCCCATGATCCTGCTTTGACGGTGAAATCTGCGGCAGCAAAGCAAACCAACCTTCCGTTAATCTTTGCCATACCTACAATGTTGCCATCTTCCGGAAGCTCCGGGTCCAAACAATTGCTAAACGTCCCTTCCTCCAGAATCGAACTCTCATCAAACAGTAGGTTCAACCGGTCACGCACGAAGAGCTTGTTTTGTTTCTTTAGGCTCAAATGGTATTTTTCCGGCCCTCCTTTTTGAATCCTTTCTAATTCTGATAAATACTTTTCTTGTCTTTCATCCATTGTTATAACCATTCCTTTCAACACATGTTCAAGGCTCTTATTGCAAAAATCAATTGATAATTTATTATTCCTTATGTCTCTCTTGGTAGAATATTCCGAATATTACTTTGATACAACCTTCACCTTCCCGAATATAGGGCTTGGGTTACAACAATCGACTGTACCTGAGGGAGCATAGCCTTTCACCCCTGATTTTTCCATTCATATTGACTTCTATTATTCAGTTTAGCTAGGATATCTGAAAGACTTTAGACCTGCTAAAATATGATCCGGAACTTCGATTTTCATTCGTAAAAGATTAGAACCAAAGCATTTACCCAAACTGTCGCTGCGCAAAGATTGAGATGCTCCCCCTGCCAAGGCCCCGTCAATGAGAAACTTAAGGGCCAGCAAATTATCCATTTCGAATCTTTGCACCGGTCCGGTCACTAGTTGCTTAAAGTGGTCAAATACGCGTTCTTCCGTTATTTCCTGCTTAAATAGTTCGTAAAGCTCTTGGTTTTGAGCAAAGATGGAGATATCACTGCTATCTCCCTTGTCGCCGGATCTTGTCTGGGCAATTTCAGAAAGTTGAACTAAGGCCATTTGCTACACCTCCACAACCGATATCTTTACTTGGGCTTCAATCTCTTCTCTGGGAATATACGCCGACTTTTGACCAATCAATTCCCGTACCGGCTGCATCCCACTCAAACCGGTAGCATGCGGCGGACCATTCAATACCATAGAAGGAAATTCCCTTCCGATTTTGGCAGCTTCATCTCTAGAATCAGTTCGCATGGCAACTCTCAGCATTACTTCATTGGGCTCAACTTCAGGTTCCGGAGCCAAGGGGCCGTGAATAGAGTTGATGCCGATATACTCACTGTGAATTTCTTCGTATCGTATCCCTTGCATGTCTATTCTCTGCCTGATAATTTCTTCAGCTTTTCTGGCCTTGGGCAGTGCATCAGGCCATGCGTACGTAATTCGCCCCTCACCAACATAACCACTGGAGTATCCCATGGTGGCCTTTAAAGTTTTGGGTTTCGGATTGCCTGTTGCCCCAGAAACCTTAACTTGATTCTTCCCTACATCTTCTAACTTGATCGTCGTGAAGTCCACGGACACGTCAGGCGTCAGATAGCTGTTAGGATCATGAATTTCATACAACAGCTGCTCCTTCACCGAATCAACGCAGACCAGGCCGCCTGTGTTTTCGGGGTTGGTAAAAATAAATTCACCGTTCTCATAAATTTCCGAAACAGGATAACCATGACTCCCCAGATTTTCTACCTTCCACCATTCTCCGCTGAAATTACCGCCTGTCCCTTGTCCTGAACATTCCATCAGATGGCCCATGACGATGCCTTGAGCAAGCTTGTTCCAATCTCCATCTTTCCAGCCAAATTCATAGATAGCCGGACCTAAAAATTGCCCGGTGTCGGTGGTTCTGCCGGTAATTACAATGTCAGCGCCTGTTTCTAAGGCCAGGGCCACTTCTCTGGCCCCCAGATAAACATTGGCAAACATATACTTATCCTCAAGATTGTCTAAATCTCCCTCATGGGTCAAATAACCTTTTTCGCAGAACTCGCGCAAACGGTCTTTAATATTATCGCCCTCAACAACGGCGATCTTAATATCCGACAAACCTAGTTTTTGCGCAATTCCCTTTACGGCTTCTGCTGCTCCCATCGGATTGAGTCCGCCGCAATTGCTGATAATCTTAATTCCTTTTTCTCTGCAGATTGGTAATAGAGCATTCATGAGAGGAAAGACATCTTTTGTGTACCCATCATTGGGATTTTTCTTCTTAGCTTTGTGAAGAATGGCCATTGTCAACTCTGCTAACGAGTCTCCACAGATATATTTAACATTTCCGTATTTAGCTACATCGACTGCAGAAGTGAATACATCACCCCAAAAACCTACCGAGGCTCCAATTCTAACAGACTTCATGTAATCGCCCTCTCCTTAGATAATTTTCAATACACCTGGTCTACTTCTTCGACTGCCATCGAAACTTCATCTACTTAAGTGAGCAGAGGCCATGTCAACTACTTTAGGAACTTCTCAACCAGGCATGTAAAACAATTGCAGTAACCGTAATTCAGATTTATCCTTTTTTCCCTCCCTTCGAGTTATTAATGGTTGCAATTTTAGTGCCAATAATTAAAATATTCTGAATTCAATGGTCGTAAAGGAGCTATTCCTTTTTACTTCCGAAAGCCAATCCCGTTAAACACTCTATTTTCTACACCAAATTAAATTGATTTCAAAGCATTTAAGCCCTTTTTGCGGGCAATCTTTTTGTACTTGCACCTACTTATAAATTCTCGAACTCAAATCAGTGCCATATTTGATACAAATTCAAGGTTCGATCAATATTTCTTGGGCATATTTGCTACACTTGTTTACTTTCCGCCACTATGAATACTGTAGTCATTAAGTTTGCGATAAAAGGTTCTTCTACTCAGTCCTAATAATTTCATGGCTTTACTTCGGTTATCCTCACAAGCTGAAATTGCACTTAAAATTACCTTCTTTTCAAAGGCTTCAACTGCTTCTTTTAACGTTCCGTTTCCATAGTCAAATTCATTTTCTTTTTCAACAGTTAAGCCAATTGATTCTTTCATATGCGGCGGCAGGTGAATCAGCTTAAAAGTATCCTCAAAACACATTATTCCGGCATATTCCATGCAGTTTTGAAGTTCACGCACATTTCCCGGCCAACTGTAAGAGTATAAAAACGAAAGTACCTCCTGAGAAAGAACGATGGATTTCCCATATTTCTTGTTATACTTTTGCAGAAAATAATTTGCCAATAACCCAATATCCTCCCTGCGATCTCTTAAGGAAGGCACTTCAATTTCTACTATATTGAGTCTAAAGTAGAGATCCTGCCTAAACTTCTTTTCCTTGATCAAAATGTCCAACGGTTGATTTGAGGCAGCAATCATTCGTATGTCCACAGGAATGTTTTTCTGCCTGCCTATTTTTTCGATTTCCCTATTTTCTAATACTCTTAATAATTTTGACTGCATGGCCAACGGCATATCACCAATTTCGTCAAGAAACAATGTTCCTCCATTAGCTAATTCAAATTTGCCCATCTTGCCGCCGGATTTTGCGCCTGTGAAGGAACCCCCTTCATATCCGAAAAGTTCACTTTCAATTAAGTTTTCAGGGATCGCTGCACAATTAACCATGATCATGGGACGATCTTTTCTTTCACTATGGGAGTATATAACTTTGGCAATTTCCTCTTTGCCAACTCCATTTTCTCCTTTAATCAGCACCGTTGCCTCTGTTTTAGCAACAATTATCGCCTGGGAAACTGTCCTTAAAAAGCTTGGACTATTTCCTATAATCTTAAGTTTCCCTAAGTCATTTTGCGCTTCCATTTGACGCCTGTAAGACATGGCAATTTCATTGGCATTCTCTACTTCCTGACCCAATTTAACTAAAGTTGTTGAATCTCTAAATATTGAGGCAACTGCTTTTAGCTCTCCATCTTGTTCAATAGGAAATATATGGACCGAAACATATTTATCAAGAGTTTTTATATATTGGTTCTTTTTGATAATAGGTAGTTTGGTATCAATTACTTTTAAAATCTCCGCTTCCGGCTCTATTTGTTGAATTTTCCTACCGATAATATTTCGTGTTGCAACGCCAAGAATTCTGGAATATGCCCTATTTACATAAAAAATTCTACCTTCCAAGTCAATTGCAATGACAGCCTCTTGAAATTTATCCATGATATCGCCCAACATCCACATAGCTGTTACCTTTAGAAGGTATAACAATAACTCTTTAGTGACTTCACCAGTCTTATTACCCTCATCATTCATTACCTCAATCATTGAACTGCTCCAATTTATATCATCAATGGTTAAACTGTGAACATTAGAATTTTCATTCAGTCCATTTTTAATCTGCTTATTGCCAATCCAAGGTTTCATAATATCTAGAAGTTTCATTTCAATTTCCTTTCCAAACTCTGAAACACACTTCTCTAAGTCTGTTCCACTATCATCTTTCTTTCCTTCCTAAAAATTCAAGCCCTTCATCACATTTTCCTGCTTGAGGTTTTGTCACGCCAAGGCTTAATACCGCAGAATAAGCAGAATAATTGGTAAGGAATATGTACATTTTAACTACAGATTACGAAAAGGAGGAAAATTACATATGCACCCGCGAAAATTAACTTCAATTGTTACTTTGCTTATTGTCCTACTCCTAATAGGATGCAGTAAACAACCAGCTCCTACCACTCCACCCCCTGCTCAGACAGGGCAATCAACAAATACTCCCGCGACTAACGTCGCCAACGGGGCATCTGCAGCTAAGACCGAAGTTACCGGCGCAACTCTATATACTACAAATTGTTCAGGATGTCACGGAGTTACCGGAGCTGGCGCGAGTGGTCCCGCCATTAATACGGATGAATGGAAGAATAATTCATCGAAGGTTCAAGGTGTTGTCAAAAAAGGGCAGGGTACGATGCCTGCTTTTACCGGAAAACTCAATGACACTCAAATAAAGGCAATTGGAGATTTCGTAGCTTCGTTGAAAAAATAAAGAACAATTGACAATGATATATGCCTAGTATCAATGAAGCGTTAAAGGAGAAATTAAAAGGAACAGACCGCAAAATATTATTTAAAACACTGGAATTATATTTTGCAAATTTAGGAATACCCTTGAACAAGCTAAGGGTATTTCCTATTTTCAACAACTCTTTTTCTGGTCTGCTAATTGGCAGATTATATATGATGCGCATTAATTAAATTTCATTTTCAAGTATCGAATATTGTTGTATTATATATCTTATGCTATCTATAACTATGGATCTTTCAAAACGAAAGGAGCCCGTAAATTGAATTCATTTGACCTTTATATATACCATCATATAAATGGTTTGGCCGGACATTATTCCTTCGTGGACAGAATTATGGCCTTCTTTGCCCAGTATGCTTTGGAACTATACGTTGTTTTGTTTTTGTTAGCTTGGTTCACTTTACCCAAAGCGGAGTCAATGAAACGTCATGCTTTGGTTGTTGCGGGTTTTTCAGGAGTATTGGCACTGTGCTTTAATGTAGTAATTGGGCATGTTTTCTTCCGCCCACGCCCCTTTGTTGCGCTTCCTAAAGGGACATTCAATCAACTTATTCCACATTCCCTTGATACTTCATTTCCTAGCGACCACACCTCAGGAAGCTTTGGTTTTGCCGCAGGATCTTGGCGAAAAACCCAGTTCTGGGTTAGAAGGACTTTTACAGTTTTAGCATTTATTGTGGCCTTTGCTCGAATTTATACCGGTGTGCACTGGCCAACAGACGTTCTAGCTGGTATGGTAATTGGTATTTTTAGTGCTCGATTAACTTGGATTTTTAATCGTAAACTTAAGCCTTTAACATTAATAGCCCTTCGGCTTTTTCGCTACGGAAAATTTTCTAAAATGAAATCACGATCAGTAACGTAAACAAAAGAAAAAAACTATTTAATAACGTGCCTAATCAGAACAAACCTAAAAATGACGCTGTAATTACAAAGAGTGATTGAACTGTTCTATCAATCACTCTTTTATAATTAATTGTTTTTGGTCTATCCCATGATTCAAGTGTTTAATCTTCCAATAATCTTACATAAATGAACCAATCAGAAGTGCAATCGTTAAACCGATTAAAATAACTGTCGTTACCCATCCAACAATATTATGAAACAACTTATTAGTGTGTTCTCCCATAATCTCCTTATTATTTATTAAAAGCATCATACAAATGAGTACGACCGGCAGCAAAACACCGTTAAGAACCTGTGACCATAAGCTTATCAAGATAAGCGGCGCATTCGGTATAAGAATAATCCCTACAGCAATGATCAAGATAGCAGTAAATAATGTATAAAATTGGGGAGCTTCATTTAGTTTTTTATCAATACCTGCTTCAAATCCAAATGCTTCACAAACATAAAATGCTGTGGCAATCGGAAGTATCGTCGCCGAGAAGACCGAGGCGATAAATAGACCAAAAGCAAATACTTGAGATGCAAATGTTCCGGCAAAAGGTTCCAAGGCTAATGCTGCATCTTTTGCCTCTTGTATCTTGACACCGTTGACGTGAAGAGTTGATGCACAGGCAACCACTATGAAGAAGGCGACGACCACTGTTGCAATACTGCCAATAATTACGTCCCACATGGTAAATTTATAATCCTTAATTTCCAGTCCTTTTTCTATTACTGCAGACTGCATATAAAATTGCATCCATGGGGCTATCGTTGTCCCAATCAAGCCAATAACCATCGTAATATAATCAAAGTTATATTCTATATCCGGGTGAATTATTGAGGCGCCGATTTCTCCCCAGTTTGGTTTTCCCATGATAGCGGATATGATGTAAGAAAGAAGGAACACACTGAAGATCAAAAATATTTTTTCAGCCATACGATAAGTTCCTTTGACAACCAGAAACCACACAGCAATTGCCACAAGGGGTACCGCAATATATTTGCTGACGCTGAAAACTTGCATACTACCCGCTACACCTGCGAACTCCGTCGTTGTATTGCCGATGTCGGCAATGAGAAGCCCAATAAAAATAAAAAATGTGATTTTTACGCCTGCGTTTTCCCTTATTAAATCTGCAAGTCCTTTTCCTGTAACCATGCCCATTCTCGCATTCATTTCCTGTACAACGACAAGGGCGATGAAGGCGGGAATCAAGGTCCATAAAAGACTATATCCATAGTGCGCTCCGGCCACCGAATAAGTAGTAATTCCACCTGCGTCGTTATCAACACTTCCCGTGATGATACCTGGACCTAGAACTGACAAAAATAATACCAAATTTCTTAATAGGGATGATTTCTTTGCTTGTGTCATCATGATGATCACCTCCATCTAATTTCTATTTTTTCTTACGATTAAATCCATAACATCATTGATAATAACCATTCCAAGCATCTTCATACTTTTGTCAACCACCGGAACTGAAAGTAAATTATACTTGGTTATTATTTCGTTCAGTTTTCCAATTTTTTCGTAATCATAAACATAGATAACATCACTATGCATGATTTCCTTAAGTTCGATATCAAGTTCAGAAATGACAATATCCCTTAAAGAGACAATCGCAATAAGTTTTTCATTATCATCAACAATATAAAGATAATAAACCGTATCTGGTTCAGGTTTTAAGTGCCTTAACTCCTTTAAAGTTTCGTTGACTGTCATGCTCTGATTAAGAGAGATATAATCTGTGGTCATTAAACTTCCTACCGTGTCATCCGGGTATTCCATCAATTCCCGAACTTCAAGAGATACTTCTTGTTCCATCTCATTTAACAGTTTCTCGGCATCTTCCTCTTCCATCTCATCAAGAATATCTGCAACTTCATCTGCCGGCATTTTCTCAAGAACGTCGGCAGCCTTTTCTACCGAAAGGTTAGCCAAGACGTGTAATTGCGCATCTGTTTCAAGTTCTTCAAGAACATCTGCCGCTCTCTCTTCGTCGAGAGAATTAAAGATTGCAACCTGGGTGTGTTTATCGTATTCTTCAATAATATCGGCAAGATCCGAGGGGTGAAGGGTTGAAAGTTTGTCATGTTCTTTGGAAAGCGTTAGTCCAACATGGATATAATCAACGGAAGCCACATCATCCCATAAAATCATTTTACTTGGTACGCGAATCCCAAAAGGTTTTAAAATTCTCTTGATCGGTTTAGCAATCCCGATACGTCTTAAGAGGCCATCAAAACCTACATCAACCGCAATTGTAAATGTACCGCTTTTTAGAATTGCTAACCGTAAATCGTTCACCCTTACAACTTTCCGGCCATCCATATCGACAATTTGCTTATCTAAAACATGCTTTTTAAGAAACATAGTGTTTTGTTTGGCAACTTCAATTTCTTTTAACCGATCACACTGAATAATATACTGACCCTGATTTTTATAAATAGATACCTCAGAAAAGTCAATAACTCTAATTTTCCCCTCTACCTTAACTTTAGCTGCAATTACTTTTGGGCTGATCTCGTTTACATCAACTATTAAATCCAATAGCTTGCCAACTATCTTTTGATTATCCATAATAACCTTATTACCTAGTACCCGGCTAAGATAAAAAGTTGATATTGTTAACACAAAAAATCCCTCCATTCTTGTACGGAGGGATTTTTGACAATAATATATTAAACTTAGATTTATCAATAAATCAAAGTCTTAATTCCCTCCATAACCATATTCAAATACAAGCATCTACCATCAGGGTCTGTATCCATAATTACGACCTCCTATGATTAGATTATTAAGTTGCAATGCAACGGTTACAACTTCCTAAAAAATAATAAAACCTTCGCCAAAACTTGAACATGGCGAAGGCAAAATAAGCCCTTGTTGATCCCGTTCAAGCTTTAGCTCTGCAAGGCAGTGAAATTACATTAGGTTATGCCTTGTTTTTCGACATATCCTGTTGACCTTCTCGAGTTGTCTCCAACTCTCCGCGGCAGCAATCCATATCCTTGCGGTAGCCTCACCTACCGAGGTAATATTAACTTTGTTTTATTGTAATACTTTAATTTCATTATTACAAGCACATTTAGCCAATTTGCGTCTGATTTATTTTATTTCGGTTCATAAAGTTCAAATATCTAATCGATGCTTAATGAATAGTTTGTTTAAGCGGAAATTTAACTATTTTGGATAACATCCAGACCTCTCTCCTTTATCTGGCGAAGATATCGGTTCTTTGAATTTTCCAAACTACCCTTGCTCTTTTCGCCCTTGATAAACCGCTTTGATTTCGGGTGGTGACAGCGGTATTGGTCGAGCTACCTGCTTCTAAAACTTGATTATCGTCTTCCAGCAAATTCGTATATTTATGGCATAACTTCTCATCAACTGCCCTTTCTTTCTAAGGATAGGATCTCCAACTAGTCACTGGTGACATTCCGGCTGCTAAACCCAAAGAAAAGGCAACCATTTTTACTCGGTTGCCTTAGTGATAATTATTGAGTTATGTTAGTTCTGCCAATTATCTTTATGCTATGTTAATATTGAATGACTTTGAGAGAATATCTAAATATCAAACCTTTGTATTACTTCATATAAATGTTCCGAAGTTTCGGCTAATCCTGCTGCAATCGCAACTAGTTCTTGCGTTGAAATCATCTGTTGCTCGGCTGCAGTTGCCGATTGATTTGCCCCCTCGGCAAATTGTGTTGCGATTGAGGTAGCCAATCTTTGGGCTTCAGCTAACTGTTGGCTTCGATTTAATAAATGATCGGCATTTGAAAGATTTTCTTCTACTCTTATAGAGGTGGAGTTAATCACATCATCAAGTGAGGTGATCGCATCTCCTGCTTGTTCAATCACAGTTTTGCCGTGATTTACTACCTCCATTCCTTGATTAATATTCTTCACCGTCGTATTGACCATTCCCTGAACATTAGAAATAAGCAGCATAATTTGTTGAGAAGACTGAGCCGAACTATCCGCCAGTTTTCTGACTTCCTCAGCAACAACAGCAAAACCTCGGCCGTGTTCCCCAGCTCTGGCTGCCTCGATGGCAGCATTAAGGGCTAATAGATTTGTCTGCTCCGTGATCCCATTGATGACTGAGATAATATCCCCGATCTTTTGTGCCTGATCAGCTAAACTTAAGATCGAGTCATTCGCCTGCTCAGTGACTTGATAAATAGCTTCCATCTCCTGAACGGCTTCTTTAACAGCTAAGGTTCCTTGTTGGCTTGTATCTTTGGCAGAGGTCGTTAAAGATAGAACCTTCTGAGTACTCTCCAAGATACTTTGGGCGGCAGATTCGATTTCATCGACTTCATCTTGAGACTTCTTTATACTCTGAATTTGCTCAGCGGCTCCTGCGCTAAACTCTTCTAATGTGGCAGCAAACGTTTCTTGATTTTCAACTAACGCATTAACATGGGTTGCTTGAGTTTGACTCATAGCCTGAGCTTTCTCGGTAATAGTAGTGAGGTCTGTAATTATGGATGTCATCCCGATAGAAACTTTGTTTATTTCATAAGATAAGTTTCCTAATTCATCGTCCGAATGAGCTTTAGCTCTGGACTTTAAATTTCCTTTTGCAATCGATTTTGTGACCTTGAATGTTTCTTGAAGAGCGGTAGAAAGTTTGTTTTTAAACCAAAAGCTATAAAAAGCATGGACCCCTAAAGCGATTAGTGAAGAAATAATAGACACTGGTGAAAAGGAGCTGTAAATTAGCAATGCTCCTGCAAGAAAAAGTGAGGGTAACATGCCGATATACACTTGTTTTGTGAGTTGTCCTTTATTAAGAGGAATGTCCAGACGAACTGCATAGGTATGCTTACCTTTGACAAAGATTGGACTAGCAACTTCAAACAGGACTTCACCAGTATTGCGATGATAAATCTGAGTAATTGGTTCTGTACATCGTGCACCCCGAAGTTCTGTCTCATTGTTAAAGTAAATACCCTCTCTCAAACGATTCGAATGAACCAGAGCCAACCCGTCCAAATCAAATAAACACAGAAATTCATTGTCACCAAGGTTTCGATCAATCACTTCTCTAAGCGGCTTGACAGCACTTTTCCAATCATCATATTGATCTAAAATACCTTCAATTTCTTTAGCAATGCGTTCGATAGTCGCTAGGCCTCGTTTTTTTTGCATTAAACTAACTTTTACGTCTCTAGCTATCTTCATCTACCACCTTTTTTACAGACTCAAAATTAATTAAATAATTCACAAACCAGAAAATCTTAGAAAATCGACAAAATATTACTAATTATGAGTCTAGCACGAACTTGCCTTAATTTCAATATGAAGCAGGAATTTAAATACTTTGCCTTTGCTTTACAAGCAAAGGGCTGCCATCTATGGCAGCCCCCATCGCAAATTCAGATTAACGGTCAATTATTTCACGAATGTCAACAAAAGAATTAACCTATAGAGAACTAGCTGCCAGATTAATTGCAAAGACAATGAAAATGATTCCAAAGACCTGAGAAATACCTTGCAACCGTTTGGGCGATTTTGCGACAATAGTTTTCACTGACCCTGCCAGTATTCCATAGCCCGCAAAAACGATAAAGGTCAGCAGCATAAATACGATGCCGAGCAGAAAACTCTCTCTTATATAGCTCTGGCTGTTGCGGCTAAGGTATTGGGGCAAAAATGAGAAAAAGAACAGCGTAAGTTTTGGATTTAAAAGATTAATTAGAATTGCTCTGCGTATAACAGTCCCTGGGTTTTCTTCTTTAATTGTTTCACCAAGATCTAATTTCGTTTTTGATAGGAGCATCCTAACTCCAAGATAAAAGAGATACAAGACACCGGCCATTTTAAGTACAAAGAAGGCCTGTTCACTCATCCTTAACAATACTGATGAAAATCCTATACTTATCATTAGATGAGGAAGAATACCGGCTGTACAGCCTAGGGCAGCGATGGCACTTGCCTTTTTACCTTTTGTTATGCCTGTAGAGATTGTGTAAATAACCCCGGTTCCAGGAAGCAGAATTATGATTAATGAAGTTACTATAAATGTGTATATGCTCATACATTTCCTCCTCTGTGTGATTAATTCCATTTTTATGATATACTGTAATCTAAAAAAACGGTTCATAAAAGTACCGCTTAATATCATTTTTTATAGAACCACTCCGAGGAGAAGCGATGATGTATATTAATTTAGATCGAAACAGCACTATTTCTCTCACCAGACAAATCTATAGTCATATACGAGAAGCCATTTTGAATGGAACACTAAAGCAGTTTGAGAAACTTCCATCGACACGAGAAATGTCCCATTCTCTTAATGTAGCAAGAAATGTTGTTATTGAAAGCTATGAACAGCTTACCGCTGAAGGCTATATATATACTAAAAATGGGGCTGGAACATACGTCAACGATGGAATCTATTTTGAACGAACAGCCACCCTTTCTTCCCTAATTAATCGAAAGGCAATTGAAAACCGGCCTAATAAAAATGTCATTAGTTTTCGCACAGGAATCCCCGATTTAGCCTCTATTCCTATAAAAAAATGGGGGCAGCTCTATAAATCCATTACCTTGTCAGTATCACCCCTGCACATGGATTATCAAAGTTCTAAGGGCGAGTATGAGCTAAGATATCAGCTTTCAATGTATTTGCGGCGAGCACGCGGAGTAAATACCTATCCAGAGAATGTTCTCATAATAAATGGGGCTGCCCAAGCGTTTAGTTTGTTGAGTCGGCTTGTCTCAGACGATGGATACGCATTGGTAGAAAATCCCCTTAGCTATGGCATACTTCATACTTTAGAAAGTAATAAGGTGAAAATAAAAACAATTCCCGTTGATGAATTTGGAATGGAGACAGCAAAACTGCCTAATTTTCCACCTGAATTAATATTTACAACCCCAAGTCATCAGTTTCCAACTGGAGTAATTCTGCCAATCAAACGCAGGATTCAAATGATCCAGTACGCAAGAAAACATAACTCCTACATTGTTGAAGATGACTATGATAGTGAATTTCGATTTGATGGAAGTCCAATACAGTCCATGCAATCACTTGACCCAACGCGCGTAATTTATGTGGGGACATTTTCCAAAACACTTATGCCGTCATTGCGCATGGGATACATGGTATTGCCTGATGCTTTGTGTGCTCAAATGGAAGAAACTAAGTATGTAGCCGATTTACATTCTCCCATCCTTGAACAGCTTACTATGGCCAAATTTATTGAAGCAGGTTTTTTTGATATGCATATTAAGAAGATGAGAAGTATTTATTTAAAAAGGAGAAATCATTTGATCAAATGCCTTAAAAATGCGTTCGGTGATACAGTTTCAATTTCTGGAGCAGAAGCAGGAATGCACTTAGTAGCAACGTTTAAAGCCATAAATTTCAATAACTTAGTAATGCATAATATCGAAGACAATGATCTGCAAATTGTACCGATCAGTAAACATTATCTGCTTGATGAAACTAATAAGGTGCTTAAACACCCTTATAATGATTCTCTAATTTTTGGTTATGGAAACACAAATATTCTATCCATTGATGCTGGCATAAAGCGACTATATACAGCGTTATCATCGTAATTAAACAAAGTTTTAGTTAAATTAACCCCTCTCCAAAGACGAGATGGATTTATTGTTCATTAAATCTTTTAACTTAACTTCTGGGTTATGATACCTTGGATAAGCAGGTGTCTTTTTCCCATACTGCAACGATTCTTTTGGGCACCACTGTATACATGCTAAACACTGTTCACAATGATTATGCCAAGTTAGTTTACCGTTACGAATATCAATATTATGAGTCGGGCAAATATTAAGGCAAATAGAACATTGATTGCAGTGGTTGTCGACCCAGAATTTTACGTCCATTTTATGAACGTATGGAAAGGTTACTTTGTATAAACCAGTAAACACAACTCTTTGCCACAAAGGACCTTTTTCAACCGGCATTTTGACTCTGCTCTGAACCTTCTCGGCAATTAAGGATAACTTTAATTGAGCTGCTTGAAAGCGCTCATTTTGTTTATCCAGTGAACCAGGACCTCCCCAGGGTATGTAATTAGAAGGCATGATAATTGACCAGCCGCTGGATAATGTTAAATCCTTTGATTCCATTACCTTTTTTAGCTGTACCAACGTATTAGAGACTTGACCGGCATTATTAGCAATAGCAAAAATATAGTCAGGTGAAATAGTCTTCAACTTATCCAGAAAGGATAAAACCCGTCGGGGTACGCCCCAAATATGTACTGGAAAAATCAAACCTATTGCAGATGAATGGATCGTTTGTTTTTGTATATCCCAATCTACCATGGAGATAAGCTCGGCATTGCCTATCTTGCCTGCAAGAGTTCGTGCTAACCACAAGGAATTGCCGGTTCCGGTATAATAAAAAATGGTAGACCGTGTGAATTGACTGTTTTCGTTGCAATTCGAATCTGATTTTGTCAATAAAATCACTCACCTCTATTAAGATATTTCATTCATTTTATTAAGTTTTACTTCTCCTTATTTTAACCCATTTGCGCAGTTCATGCCTACTAATTTCCTAGTACGGTTCACTTTTCCACAGCCCATCGACTCGTCACTGACGGCATCTTTTCTGCAATCAATATAAATGGCTCAGCGAATTAATGCTGAACCATTTATATTTAAATATTAGATCTGAAACATATCCGAATCTTAATGAAACGTATGCTTTCAAGAAATTAATTCATCCCTGCTGGAAAGAACTTATTTTATAGCCTTGATTGCAGTCTCGGCGAATTTTGTGTTGACCACTTTTTCATAAGGAGCAATCTGTTTAAGTTCTCCAGCATCCTTAATAATCTGCTGCAGGAGGTAAAAATCCTTTTCCTGAAGAACAGGATTTTTCTTATAAGTGTTCTGTTCTTTATAGCGTTTAATAGAACTGGTCAAAATCTCCTCATTCTCATCCGGGAATTGGGGCTTGATAGCCTTGGCGATCTCTTCGGGAGAATGTTTTTCAACCCAGATCTGACCCTTATAGATGGCGTTTGTGAATTTTTGAATGACATTTGGATTTTTCTCAATATAACTCTTCCTGGAAAAATAGGCTGTATACGGAACTTCGCCGCTCTCCTTGCCTAAAGAAGCTACAATAAAGGATTTGCCTTCTTTCTCCATGACGGATGCCGTGGGCTCAAAAATAATTACATAATCCCCTTTGCCTCCCAGAAAGGCCCCTGGCATTGCCGCAAATTGTATCGTTGTGTCAATGTTAACATCTCGACCTGGGGTAAGACCGTTTTTACCCAAAACATACTGGAGAACAATAGCCGGCATTCCGCCCTTGCGTCCGCCTATAATGGTTTTTCCTTTCAGATCACTCCATTTGAAACCGGGATCAGGCTTTCTGCCCATCAGGAACGTCCCATCTCCATTGGTAAGTTGAGCAAACACAACACTATTATCTTCTTTGCCTTCATTATAGACATACACACTAGCCTCAGGTCCGGCAAAACCGATGTCCTCTTCCCCAGATAGAACCCCAGTCATAACCTTATCCGCTCCCTGACCGTTTGACAGTTCGATATCCAACCCTTCTTCCTTAAAAAAGCCCTGAGTCATAGCAACATACTGGGGGGCATAAAAAACAGAATGAGTCACCTCAGAAAGTTTGACCTTTGTTAGCCCGTTTTGAGTGCCACAGCCGGAGATCACTATAGAAAGTCCCAAAAGTAAGACACTAAATATTATAATTAATCGTTTCATAATGGCTCCTCCCCCTTTTATTATAGAAACTTATGTACAATATTAAGTTTCATAGTACCTTTACATGCCGCTTCAGCAGCACCAGCAGATGGTGAAAACATCATTCTTTGGAAACAGCTGCTCTAATATTTGAGATCATTATTTTTTACAAGCAATCTTTCAAGATAAACCACCCCCTGATACATGATAGCGGCAGCTACTCCAAGAATTATTACACTGGTCATAACCAGGTCTAACCTGAAAACCTGTCCTCCGTAAATGATAAGGTAACCTAACCCGGCTTTGGAAACCAGGAACTCTCCCACGATTACTCCAACCCAAGACAAACCGACGTTAATCTTTAAAGCATTAATTATGGTGGGGAAGGAAGCTGGGAGCACTACTTTTGTCAGAACCTGAAATTTGTTCCCGCCAAAGGTTTGAACCAGTTTGATCTTTTCTTGATCAATCCCCCAAAACCCGTTGAGAACCTCTAAAATTGTAACAATAAGAGAAATCGCCAGAGTCATGACAATAATGGCTGCCGGACCCGCTCCGATCCAGACGAGAAACACGGGCCCAAGAGCGATCTTAGGTAAACTGTTGAAGATAACCAGATACGGTTCAGCCACTTCGGATATAAATTTTGACCACCACAGTATGACAGCCAGGAATGTCCCCAGGAGTGTGCCTAAAGTAAAACCGACGATAGTTTCCAGACAGGTAATACCGATATGATAAAAAAGCACTCCCTCCTTATATAACTGGACAATTGTTTTTATAATCCTTGAAGGTTGGCTGGTAATAAAGGGATCAATAATTTTAGCATCCGCCATAATTTCCCATAGGACAAGGGCTAAAACTAAGAGGATAACCTGAGTCATGCGAACTGAGATTTTACCAAACCTCACCCTACGTAAGTATTCCTGATGTTCCAACGAAATGGTTAAGGCTTGGGAAATGGCAGGAATGTTCTCTTCATCATCTTTAAACATGAACATCCAGCTCCTTCCATATCTCCTGAAAATAGTGCCGAAATTCAGGGGCTTCCCTGCAAGTTAAAGGAGTCCGGCTGCTGCAGCTTAACTTAATCTCATGGATGTTCTTAACCATTCCAGGTCTTTTGGAAAGAACAATAATCCGATCGGCCATACTGATACTTTCTGAAATATCATGGGTAACCAAAATAGCGGTTCTATTTTCCTTTTTGATAATGGAATAGATATCATCATTGACGGCGAGCCGAGTCTGATAATCCAGGGCGGAAAACGCTTCATCCAGGAGCAGAATCTGCGGATCCGTTACTAGAGTTCTGATCAGCGCCGCCCGCTGCCTCATCCCGCCGGAAAGCTGATCTGGGTATCTGTTTTTGAATTCATAGAGCCCGTAGGTTTTAAGAAGAATCCGGGCTCGCTCTTTAGCCTCTTGGGTCACAGCCTTGCGGATTTCCAACCCAAGCATGACATTTTGCCAAATGGTTCGCCAATTGAAAAGATGATCCTTTTGCAGCATATAACCAATTTTTCTCGAGGTCCCCGTGACCTTTTCTCCATTTAGCCACACTGTTCCTGAGCTAGGAGAGAGCAAGCCGGATATTATCGATAAGAGTGTTGATTTTCCACACCCGCTGGGACCGACAATGCTCACAAATTCCCCATCCTGAACCGAAAATCCAATGTTTTTAAGAGCCGTAATTTCCCCGTTCAGGGATTGATATTTCATGCTGATGTTATGTACCTCGACTGCATTCAATGTCACTCCCCCCAGTCTTAGATTCTTTAATATTGTATTGGTAGAGATCTAAAGCTGTGAGTGATTCCAAAATAAAGATAAGCCTCCACCTGTTTTGAATAAATAACAGAATGAAGGCTTATAAAATGTGCAAAGCCCAAGATTAACAGGTTACCACGAAATCGAACGATTGCATGTATAACCCCCATTTGGGCTATTTTAACTTTTCTTGAATAACATTAAATATTTTTTGTTTCTATTTCGTCAGACATGCCGATCGAAGTCTCGCCTCAATCCCGACCGGCATGTCATTTACTTTTTGCAGAGAAGACTCCCATTCTCTAAAGTATCTCAAGGTTGTAGGATTAGAATAAAGTTAATAATTCTTCAAAACGATCGATAGCATAATCATATTCTTCAACGTTACCAAAGCCGTATCTTGCATATACAAATGGAATTTCTGCAACTTTTGCTGACTCTGCATCTCCATTTGTATCTCCAACATAAATTGGCTTTTTAAGCTTATTTCTTTTCATTATGATTTTATTGTTTTCCCCTTTTGATAGTCCTGTCACACCCCAGCACTCAAAGTCAGTGAAATATTTACTTAAATTATGCGCCTTAAAGAAACATTGTATGTAGCCATCCTGACAATTACTAACTATGAATAACCTGTAGTTTTCTGATAACTTTTTAAGTGTCTCTTCCAATTTTGGAAATAAAACTCCACCATGTTCACCAAGATGTAATTGTTCCACTTCACAGAACTCTTCCAATAATTTACTTTGAAAATCCTTATCTAAGTCCGGAAATAATTTTTTGCTTATTTCATCCATTGGTAGCCCCATGCATCCCTCCATATCTTCAGGAGTTATAACCTTTGTTATGTTTGGATAGTTTGCTAATACTGTTTTCCAGGCCTCACAAATTCCTTCTATTGAATTCCAAAGAGTGCCATCTAAATCAAAAATAATACTATCAATACTCATTTTTATTACCCATCCCTATTTATAAAATCTCAATTAAATAACGTGCTCAACCTCAATTGGATCATTTTGACGAATCTTTGATAAAGGACTTAAATCGAGTTAGCGCAGGTGACGAATACCCCTGAGATCTCCAGATCATGTGAATGCTAAGAGTACATCTTGGATTACGCACTCCAATGAGTGAAACCTTTTTCAGATCAATCCCCGGAAAGAGCGGAATCAGAGCAACGCCAAATTTAGCACCGACAAGCCCGGCTACTGTTCTTTCATCAAAGGCCTCGAACGACATTTTGGGCTGGAAACCGGCATTATTGCACAGTTTCTCAACGATATCACGAAGTGCAGTTTGAGGTTTATAAAGAACAAAGGGATCATTTGCCAATTCGCTCAAATCAATCTGCTCAACGTTTGCCAGCCTGTGATCTTTAGCAACTATTAAGTATAGCTCCAGCGTCATTATATGTAACGAGCTAAAGTCTTTAAACGGTTGCTGTAGTGTGCAGAAGGCCACGTCAACTTTAGCTGATTCCAGCTGATTCAGTATTTGATTGGAGGTATCTTGAGTTAAATGAAATTGAATTCCGGGTGCTTCATTTTGAAACTTACCGATTAATTCCGGGATAAAACTTGATCCGAGCGGTTGAATAAAGCCAAGTGAAAGCGTACCATGCATGGGATCGACCATATGGTCGATTTTTTTCTTTGCCTCATCTATTTCCCCCAGTGCCCGATTGACATGTTCAAGAAAAAGTTCTCCGTAGCGATTTAAAACGACACCACGACTTTTTCTTTCAAACAATGGAACTCCGATTTCTTCCTCGAGCCGGGAGATTGTTCGGCTTAGGGCAGATTGTGAGAGAGTTAATTCTTCTGCAGCTTTTGAAAAGTTACAGATGCTAGCTAGGATTTGAAAATATTTGAGTTGATGCCAGTCCATCTAATTTCCCCCGCGAAAAAGTGATATTACAATTATGCATTAAAATTATGCGGAATACAATTTGTTTCGCATACCTGATTGGAGTTACAATTTAAAAGTTGTGACTAATAGAGGAGGCAAAGTTGAGTATGAAAGAAAAATTATGGACGAAGGATTACTTAAGTATAACGACTCTCAGTTTTTTTATTTTCCTGGCTTTTTATGTGTTATTAACCGCTCTCCCTTTATATTTGGTGGGTACACTCCATGCAGGCGCAGACAAAGTAGGACTGTTGGTGACACTGTTCTTGGGGGCAGCTATCATTATTCGGCCTTTTGCAGGTCGATGGGTGAGTAACGGCGCACAAAAGCAAATCCTTGTTTATTCCGCAGTGGCCTTTTTCATAGGAACGTTGCTTTATCCCTTTGTAGCAAAGAATATTTGGGCGTTACTTCTGCTGCGGGTTTTTCACGGGATGACGTTCGGTGTTATTACTACAGCAAAAGGTACCATTTGCGCAGAACTCATTCCAGCTTCACGGCGAGGAGAGGGATTAAGCTATTTTTCCCTAGCAATGAGCTTAGCGATGGTATTTGGTCCATTTATTGGTCTGAAATTCGCCGCTATCAATGCTTACAACAGTGCTTTTATTACGTGTATGGTTATATCTGTGGTGACGATTGTTCTGGCTGTAATTATCAAAGTTCCGGACACAGATGACGCAACAAAAACACTTTCAGAGAAAAGTAAATTTTCATGGAATGACTTGTTTGATAAGAAAGCCGCCCCTTTTGCTTTAGCGACATTTATTTTAGCCTGTGCTTATTCGGGTATTTCTGCCTTTTTAGCTCTATACATGAAGGGTTTAGGTTTAGCGTCTTTGGCTAGTTCATTCTTCCTGATCTACGCCGGATTAATTATGATTTCCCGCCCGTTTACTGGACGTTGGTCAGACCGATTGGGGTCAAAAATTATTGTTTATCCTTGCTTTGTTATCTTCGCGATAGGAATGTTCTTGTTGAGTCAATCCCACGCAAGTTACTTATTCCTAATCGCCGGCGCTTTGATTGGTATCGGTTATGGCTCAGTCACGCCAATTTTACAAACTCAAACTATCAGTTCAGTAGAACCACACCGGGTTGGTATAGCAAACTCCTTATTCTTTAATTCGATGGATGCCGGTATGGCAATCGGCGCCTATGCCCTAGGGATCATGGCCAGCGGTTCGGGATATCGATCCATTTATGTAGCCGGAGTGGTACTGATTATCGTCACTGGACTTCAATATTTAGTACTTACTCACAAGAAAGAAATTCTTGAGATCCAGGCCGAGCTTACTAGTGAACTTGTAGGCAAATAGAAAATATGCCAATCTAATACCGAGCTATCATGTCCTACAACCCAGATAACCACTGGGTGTAGGATTATTTTTTTCACCTGTTTTTAGTAGTAGCGGATACTTCATTAAATTACTTATAAGGCAGGAAACATGAAAGTTGTAGGTTTCTATCCTATCCATTAAATCCTTATAGATTAAAACATGGGAATAATTACATTACTTTTTAATTATCATTAGTGAAATACTATGATGAAAGGAGGTTCTGCTAAGTGAAAAAAATTAAGGATCGTATTACTCTTAGTATTCTCGCTGGGGGTATCGGAACACTAGTAATGACGTTAATCGATAATTTATCAATACTTATAGGAATCTCTCAACGCTCGTATCGTACTACTGCTGCCGGAGTTTGGGTTTCTTCCCGGAAAGAAGCAGAAAGTCGGCAAGGTCAGCTTTTAGGCTTTTTGATGAGCACAGGTTTGGGCATGGTTGGAGCTTTCGGTCTCGTTAGCATGTTAACTAAATACGGTAGAGATATGCTTTGGCCTAAAGGTCTATTTTTCGGTGTTTCGTTTGGAGCCGTCATCAATGCGATACTAAGTGGTCTTTCGAATAATAAAGTAAAGCCTAAAGATGCGTCTAGCAATTTGTCCTATTTAGTCTCTAATGCGGCATTTGGTATAGCTACTGCCTTTGTCACATCAAAAATGGGGCACGATTCCCTTTTTGATGCGGTACCGGTAAATGATCGGGTCAAGCCAACAGAAAAAACAACTGAAGAATTAAAGAAAAGTGATCTTACAGCGGCGGAATAAGGAACAGTCAAGGAGGATAGGATTAGTGACAAAAATTCGTGATAGGATTATTCTCGGTATTATTTCCGGTTTAATCGGTGGTGTCATAATCACTTTAATGGATTACATTTTTTTGATAAAAGGAGTTGTTATAACTTCTCTACATGAAATGGCGGCTAGAATTTATATTAATAGAAAAGAAGCCAAAACACCCTTAGGCAAACTACTCGGAGTTATAATAAGCATGGGTTTTTCCGTCGGAGGGGGCTTAGTCATGACGGAGTTATTAACCCGATCGGGTAAGGAGAATCTTATCGCGAAAGGCATCTTTACTGGAGTGACTTCAGGGGCAATCATTCCTGCTCTCCTTAGTGGGTTAAATAAAAATAAGATTAAGGCCAAAAATGCAAGCACTCACTTATTTTATTCTTTAGCTCACGCTGTATACGGGATAGTCGTCATTCTCTGTTGTGTTAAGCTTGGTCACCCGTCATTATTCGATGAATCTCCTCCAAATTAGAAATGACCCTGAATATATCTGTTTAGTGATAACTCATCAGGAAAGGACATCCCCGTGGAACTTGTATAATCTGATACACAATTAGATAAGATAGTGTTCTGACCGCCTTGTTTATCCAGATAAATAGTCTTGGAATAAAACTTAATATTGTCTAATTTGTTGCCTACGTATAGTATTTGACCACCATCAACTATCTGTTTACCAGAAGTGATAATAACGCCATTATCTAATTGAATATTGTTAGTTTCTCCTTCGAAAGTATACACTTTGAGCTAATACTTACATTAATCAAAATTGCATTTTAGATATTCTTTTTAAAGGAATACCATCCAACGTGCTTTGAGCAAGTCTAATTTAACTTTTCTTGAATATCATTAAGTATTTTTTCGATTTTATTGAGTTTTTTAACATGCCACACAACGAAAGTAACTACGATGATAGGTATTCCGAGAGGTACTAAGAGTGAGAGTATAATTGGAAACGTTGGGTCAATAATTGCTGGGAAAATAAACATTTCTTTTTCTCCCTTCAACACCATACTCAATGCCACCATAGTCTTAACAGTAAGAAATCCGTTTTTAATACGGGCGTAAGAATAACCAGAATCCAGGTGATTATACAAAATCAGTATATGAACTAACCTTTGGTTAATCTGGATAAAATTATATCATAATTTTTACAGGAATATTCTTAAGGTTCATTGATTACATACAACTATCTCTTCTGTGTTAAACGGATCTGGAGAAATAATAACCGTTCAGGGAATATAGGTTCTCATAGATATGCTCAGTTCTAAGGCTAAGGAACTGAAAGCGTACTTTAAAAACCGTAATCATTAATCCCTTGTAACTACTGCCATTACCATTTTTCTCTTTTCTAGCCGTCTTACATACAAAGCTAGGAAGAATCCGCCAAGAGCGAATACCGCCGCAAGCAAGCTTGCGGCCGTGAATCCGTTGCTGGGTGCAGCAGACAGAGAGTATACTCCGGAGAAGAGTGAAGATCCGATGCATCCCGCGATCTGGAAGCCAGTGCTCATCACTGTAACACCATGAGGATTGAGTTCCGGAGTAAGAAACGAAAGCGCAAAGCTCTGCACAGGACCGATAATTAGAGCCGAACCACAGATGACGGGAATATAGAGGGCAGCAAGAAGTACAGGGGATCCCGTATTTTTGGCAAGGGCCAGTGCAAAGGTACAGACACAAATTAGAACAAACCCCAGAGGCAAAAGAGCCTTTACACCGTACCTATCATATACTCTTCCCGCAATCGGGGAGACCACACAGGAGAGCAGAATTGCAGGGAAGAGCGTGAGGGAAGAGTCAAGAGCCGATGCTTCGAGCGCACTCTGCATAAATACCGGTATAACGATGTTCATGGCGAAAATGACCACAAGCGAAATCATGTTAATAATTACGCCAATTGCAAACGGCTTGACCGACAGTGGTCTGAGGTTAATGAGCGGCTCGGAAAGTTTATTCTGACGTGCAATGAATGCAATCAGGCAGAGGATACCCACAACGATCGCAATCAGGGCAATCAGAATGTTGCCGGAAAAGATTGTGGATACACCATAAAGGATGCCGATCAGGGCAAAACCGACCTGAATGGTAGAAGCGAGATCGAGTTTGGGATGCGTAAGTTCGGCGACATTGCTGAGCAGGCAAACTCCGCAGATGAAGCAAATTGCGGACAACGCTGTGAACACCCAGAACAGCATATGCCAATTAAAGAAGGAAAGCAGGACACCGGCCACGATGACGCTTGACGAAGGTCCCAGGGTTGTCATGGCGCCCATGATACCCATATAAGTCCCAAGCTTGCGTTTCTGAGCAACTTCCAAAGTTATATTCATCCCGATGGGGATCAACATGCCGGTGCCTATTGCTTGGACGATGCGTCCCACAAGCAGCATGGGAAAGTTTACAGCAAGGGCGCCGATTACACTTCCTGCCACGAGCAAACCAACACTAATCAGATACAGACACTTCGTCGGCACGCTTCGATACAAGAAAGCGGACACAGGAACCATGACCGCGGCTCCCAGCATGTAGGCGGTCGCGAGCCATTGAACTGTGGAGACCCCCACTCCCAGATTGTCCATGATTGGGGAGAAAGCGACATTCAGAAAAGTTTCGTTGAATGTTGCCAGAAAGGCAGAAAAGGCCGCAATGAACACAATCGTTTCAGGCTTGCGTGCAGATACATAGACCATAGTAATACCTCTTTCTATTGAGTAATTTGATACTTTTTTTAACGATAGTCATTGAAATATAAATCCGCTTATGTCATAAATCGCTCCTTTCCAATCTAAAACAAAAGAAACGGCACACATTAGCAGGTACGTAATTTAAATACGATCCTTGCCTAACGTGTGCCGTTATATTATCGAATAACATATTGCTCTTTTACAGTCAAAAACGACACACGTATCTTGTATGTACCGTAATCAGATTTACGAGCCATGCTCTACGTGTGTCGTTTACATTTGCTATTAAATTACTTAATTATTTTAGAGAAATTCAAGACAAAAGTCAAGACTAGATTAGAGAGAAATATTAGAAGGAAAGGTTTTCTCTCGCTGTTAGCCGTTCAAAACCTCACATATTCTTACCTACTAGCCAATAGCTTTTTCCTCTCTGTACACTTTACGTCTTGATTTAACGGATGCCATCCTCTGTTGCTCATAGTCCCAAAGTGGCTTCATAAACGGCAAAACGATCTATTAAATAAGTCGGAATTTTTATATAATTATAACAAACAGTTGTTTAGGGGAGGGGATTTTATGATTTTAAAGGTAGGAGACGTTTTTACTTATCAAAAAACTTTTACAGAACAAGAAATTTTACAGTTTGGAGAACTTACTGGAGATAAGGGAAACCACCATATTGAGCGTGATAGTCAAGGTAGGCTTATGGCACAGGGGTTGCTTACTGCTTCTGTTGGGACAAAAATCGGCGGTGACTTAAACTATATCGCAAGAGAAATGGTCAGTGAGTTCATTCGCCCAGTCTTTTCGGGAGACACAATCGCTTGTGAACTAACTATTATAAAAGCCGATAAAAAAGAGGGTTTCACAGAAGTCGCAATGAAATCCGTTTATAAAAATCAACAGGGTAAAGAGGTACTTATTGGAAAAAGTTACGGAATTATTCGTGATTAGTTGGCATTCAAACACTTGTGTTGAACAGGGTTAATGCATCCAAGCATTGCCCTCTTTTTGCGTTCTCTTTTAGTACCATGCTCTCTCACTTATCTCCCACATCTTTTATGGGTTCTAAATATACTTCCGTATCCAAGTCTTTTATTCGGGAAGTTAATTTTAGTTTGTGATTTCATTCTTAGTATCCGAATTCAACTCGTTAAATAGTGCTTCCGTTTTTGATTTAGATTGATTATTTAAAATAATCAATTCAGATGGAGTCTTTATATAAATAAATGGTGGTTTAGTAGTATCAATATATAAGGTCACGTTACCAATATCTGAAGAGAACTCTCCTTTTCGGGTAGAACCAAAACCGTCAAGACCATTAATCTTTGATATAATCACAGGAAGTTCATTCTTTAATTGTACACTTTGAATTTCTTTAATATTTACATTTTCACCATATATTGTAGAAATATCTAAGGTGCCATTGCTAATAGTATAAACAGGAGGCTTACTACTTAAATACATTAACATTCCAACTAATATAGTTACGGTAATCATAGGTATAATAACAACTAAAATTTGATCTTTAAGCTTCCCTTTATTAATTCTTAAATCAGTTACTTCTCTATCAGAATGAGATTTCAAGCAATATATATTTGTGTAGATAATTGAGTCAATTTCATAATGTTTAATTGTTAAAGCTCAGACCTTCAGAATTTCGTTAGTAACATTTTTTGAAGATTTATGCTGCAGCTATACGTTTGAACTTGTTCAATCGGTCTACGGCTAATTTGCAGAGGGTATAGGTCAGGATAGAAAACTCGAAGTCGATTTTGGCTACGTTTCCTCGATGTCGAATGTTGTTTAACTGAAAGTACTCTTTGAGATAAGCATTAACACGTTCTACGGCTGTTCTCTGTTTATAGAGTTCAAAGTAGCGCCCACTTCCTCTGGCTGGAACGGTGTATTTTCTGGGGTCTGAGGAAACCTTAACCTTGAATACCTTTTGACACTGGTTGTTTTCTTTCAGAGGACACTCTTTGCACTTCTTGGGTTGAGTATATTTCAACGTGTCGTATCGGGAATCATAGCTATCATATCGGTAGGAATGACCTTCTTGACACTTAGGGCAAAAGTATTTGTCCTTGTCTTCGGGTAGTTGTTCATTGCGTGGATTGTAATCAATCAGGGCCCTTGACCCCATGGCTTTTGCTTGTTGGTAAATTGGGCTGTAATCGTAACCAGCATCCAAAAGCGAATAGGAAGGCTTCAGCTGGGGGTGAAGTTCATGAAGAGCCTTGAGTAGAGGAATCGCCATTTTGCCATCATTGACATTTCCCGAGGAAAGTAAGGACTTTAAAATGTATTGGCTTTTACAGTCCACGAGAAGATGACCTTTGAACCCGAACCAAAAGACGTTTTTGCCCTCGGAGTTTTTCTTAATTCCCCAGTGAGGATCTTGCGGGATTTGCTGTTCGATCGTCTTGAAATCAAGAGGAAGTTGAGCTTCAATTTTCTTCTCAAAGAGGGGTCGATTCTCTTCCAGTTCCTGTTGTTCTTTGAGCCATTTCTCCCGTTCCGATTTGGGTTTTCGTCCGCGTTTTTTGGAGGTTTGCTTGACTGGAACCTCTTCGTCTTTCTTTTTCTCAGGTTTACGGTCTCTCGCTTCAATATGAGTAGCATCGATGGCTATAACATCCCCATCGATGAAGCCTTCTTGAAACGCCTGAGAGACTAGTTCATTTTGAATTTTTTCCAAAGCAGAAGAACCCTTGATTTTTTGAATCATTCGAGTATAAGAGGACTCGCTAGGAACTGCATCAGCCATCGTAAAGCCGCAGTCGAAACGGAATTCCAAGCTGTTTTTTAATCGTTTTCGTAAATCTTTGATCGTAGGAATTCGTTCGATCACTCGAATGAATAAAGAATAGATCATGGCTGAATAGTTAAGCGTGGTTGGAGCTCCCAAAAATGCCTTTTTTGAAACCACTCTCAACAAAGGAGTAATATTCAGCGGATCCAATAGAAGCGGATACGATTCTTTCGGTGACATTTCTAAGATTTCTTCCAAGGAAAATAGACGTTCTTGGCGAATACTAAACATTGGGAGTTCTCCTTTCAACCTCTCGGTGTTTGTTTGGTCACTTACACTTTCGAGATTTTGGGGAGGTACTCCTTTTTTACGGGTAAAAAGCCCGCTTATATCAAGGGGTATGAATTATGAAACTAACTCAATTGTTATGATTACGGAAATAAAAACAATAATTAAAAAGATGACGACATTAATTTGCGAAAAACCTAAGGCTAACATTGCAATCGAGGTTATTATTAACAACGTGCCTGCTGCTCGGGTCAACTTTTTCCTGTCACATTTATTTTGCTCTTCTTTACTCATTGTATTATACCCAGCAATTAGCCAACTTCCTCTACCTGATAGTAGTATTATTGATAATACGAACATTAACCCTGCTAAAACACACATGACAATCATCTTTTTTCCTCCGTCAAGCTATTAGTAAAGGAAGGATATCCATTTTTAAAAAATCGCCGTTAACTCCATTGGGAGAATTCGGCCAATATAGTTCATTGACCAAAACGGTTGGTTATTTTCCCACAATGTTTCTTCTCCCGCAAAATTACGTCCTCCCAAATAACTGTCAATATACCGATAGGAACTGTTAATCTATAAAATTAAAATCTTATTAAGTCTTCTTGAAAAACATTCTAAAAGCAAAATATACTAATGCTAGCCCAACGGTAAAATTAATCGCTGAGATTACTAAAACGGGTAAGAATTGCCGTGTAATGCTACCGAAGACCGCGATGACTGTCAAAAAGAATATCGTTGATAATACAGAGCCTAAGCCAAAGAGATAAACATCAGCTCTTGTAAGTTTTTCTTCAGCTATCTTGGTTGAAAACACTCCCGCCCAAAATAGTATCGTTAAAGGGTTTGATGCAGTCAAAACCATTCCTTCAACAAACGAGTTTTCTGTTTTAATCCCGTTGAACAAGCTCACATTGGGCAAAACTTTCCATCCAAATGTCCCAACGATGATATGTAACCCGAATAACGCAACAATTATTGCACCAAAGAGTTTAAGTACCTGCTTTACCCTTTCCTTATCAATAAATGATGCAATTCCAAATATCGCCAGCAATATGTAAAGTGCATCAATGATCGCAACACCTAAAGCAGCTAATTCAGCAGTCAATAATCCCTTATTTCCTCCCAAGGTGAATATAAAGACACATACTGGTCCTATTGCTAACTGCAACATCATCCCCAGCTTAAATCCTTTTGTAATCACGGAATAGCCTCCAAATTAAGAATGCTTATTTATCCAATATGCTTTATACCCCTAGATTTTACATTCACGGCATTGCCATTCTGCTAAGAGCACCTTCGCTCTCTATGACTACACCAATCCGTAGAGTTACCACTCTAGTTAAATTACTTTGAACCTTGCAAGCCTCGTTTTCCCAAGCTCGGCAAACTTGAGCTAAAAAGTCCTCCCCTGCTTTTTCAGACTCAGTTATTTTCTCATCCTGGCGGTCTCCATAATAACCAACTGCTGAAGCGTTAACTAAAACTTTAGGTTGAATGGCACGATTATTTATGGCTGTAACAATGGCTTCAGTAGTTCTAATCCTACTCTCTAATATTTCCTGCTTAACCGACCTAGTCCATCGGCGATTGCCAATTGACTCGCCCGCTAAGTTAATTACTACGTCAATTTCAGGTAGTTGATTCATAGAAGTTAGAGGGGAATGATTGTCCCATTCAATAACCTTAACCTTATTTTCTAAAGTATTTGTGGTTTTAGAGGGATTCCTTGTTACTACGTATACCTGGTATCCATTCGCAAGTAATTCCACTATCAGGTTTCTTCCAACAAAACCCGTTCCTCCAAGATTAAAACCTTCATTTTTCCCACCTCAGCCTCACCTCTATTCGGTCTTTCCATAAAGAGCATAGTATTTTACGCTAACTCTCCACAAACTTCATATCTTGACAGTGTTATTCTTAGAAAGTAGTTTTGTTACCATTAAGGCAATAAAATAGAGGGTTAAATAGAAGGGAATATAACTAAAGGCAGTGTAATTGTATAAGCTCGAAAATAGCCCCAAGTATACTAGGGTTGTTATTATGGCATTATTCCATACCTTCATTCTCAACTTAAATGTTAATATCCCTACGAAAATTGAAAGCACAGGACAAATTATGAACAAAAGCATGAGTATAATCCCTTCTCCTTCTGAGTTAGGAAGGCTAAAGGCATAATAGCTGGGAGATACAATGACCAAGGTTTCAGCGAATAGTAGCATTATTTTTTTAAGAAAAATGGCGGGTATTTTGTTCTTCATTTAAGACCCCCCCAGGATTTTCCTTCAACTTCCACAGGCTTCAATTATTCAATCGTTGCTCAAGTATAATAGCTCTTGGATGAAATCCAAACCTTCTATAGAAGTTTAGTACTTGTTCGTTTCCCACTGCGACATCATAATCAATAGTAATTAACCCCTTTACATTTCCATTCACATAATAAGTATTTTGAGATAAAGTCCGTTCTAAATTCCTAGAATTCTTATTTGCCAAGGAATTGTAATCGGCAATTTTTATGGATATTATTGAAACTACAACAATGGCAACTCATGTAGCCTATCTACATAATCTTTGTGACAATTACCCTACGACTAGGACTCAAGATACCATAAATTGCCTTCATTTTGATAGAGTTCAACAAATTCCTAAATATTCCTTCTGCAAATGATAATATTCGAAAATAATAAACCAGTAAGTCAAAAAACGTTCTAGTTCGTTAATCACAAAAATCCAAACACTATATACTTATCAAAAATAGCAATCGGCAAGGCTTCGATCTTATCTCCGCCTTTTCCCCTGTTCCACATGGTGCATGATAATTTCCCGTCACACTGTGACAACAATTAATTACACACACTACTATATTATGTAAAATCAAACAGGCAAAATGTACCCACGAACGTAGGTAGAAAATATTGCGCCTGTTTTTGATTTAATTCAGAACATTTCCAGGCAATACAAACCGCACGAATAGCTGGTTTCATTATGTAAGTGTTTTAAACTTGTAACAGTCTCAACGTGCGTTGATGTGAATGCATTGTATACATTTAAGTAACGCCAACGTGCTCGTACGTTAAAGAAATATATTGTTTGTAGATGAAATTCAGCCTTTTTCAATAACTGCTATTGCGATTTGTGACTAATTTTTCTTGTAAGTTCTCAAACCTTCTTTCTGTGCATAAATCTTCGAAAAAAATAATAAAGCTGCAAACCTAAGGCATGCAGCTTTTAAGGAAACTATATCTTAATTTTTATTCCCGTGATCACAGACTAGAGCCGGTGGAATACTCTGTGCGAAGTTGAAAATATTTTCCGGGTCATATTGCGCTTTAACTTTCTTTAGCCGGGCAAAATTATCGCCGTAATATTCCTGACCGTAATTTTTTATGCTTAAATCAGGTACATTGACGTATGATCCGGTTATATAGGGCTGCAGTTGTATTCGGGTCTGTTCAACAAGCTCAATATTCTTTTGAGCTTCTGATTCTTCGGTCCATGAGGCGTCCCATTCCACATAATATTTTGTATTGCGCCAGAAAAAAGCTGTATCATGGGAAGGTACCTGGTTCATTGCACCTCCGGAGTTCAGGAAAAAGAAATTGGATTCACTTCCTTTTGCTTTTTCCAGGAAACTTTGGATTGCTTTAATTCCATCAGCGGGCAGGATTTGCTCCACCCAGGCGGATGACCACGTAGTATTCTGAGTGTCGAACAGCGGTTCATTCGGAGCCCAGAATTCAATTGCTTCCAGTAGTGTAACCTCATCAATAAACACTTTTAAAGGAGACCCGACATCCGTCAAAGTTGTTATCAATTTCTCTAGCTCTACTTTGGGACCTAGGAATATTCCCTGAGAGCGGAGCAACCCATTCGTTTTCGAAAATACTTCCAATATGGTACCAAGTCTTTCGTCGACGGACGGAGACCATCTTTGCCATATATCGATAACTTTATCCAATTGCTCCCACGGCCATATTATTTCGAATATCCCGACTTGAAATGGAGCTGGTCGTATTTTAAACGTATAGGAGGTTATGATACCGAAGTTGCCGCCTCCACCTCCGCGAATGGCCCATAGCAAGTCCGGGTTTTCGTTTTCGCTGACGTGTAAAATTTCGCCATTGGCGTCAACTATAGTGGCTGCCAGAATATTATCGGAAATCACTCCGGCCGTGCGCTGGATAGCCGTAATTCCTCCGCCAGTACTTATCCCACCTATACCAACAGTGGAACTGTCTCCAAAAGGAGCCAAGACTCCCTCCTGTGCAAGCATCCTGACAAGCGGACCTACACGTATTCCTGCTTGAACCGTGGCGATTCCCTTTGTCTTATCCAGCATGACATTTCTCATTTGACTGGTATCTATTACGATTCCACCATTTGTCTGGGAAAAATCTTTTGCCAATGCATGCCTGCCACTTCGCATCCGAATGGGTACTTTATTCTCACGCGCCCATTTGACGGCGTTTGCCACATCTTCTTTTTGCTGCGCAAAAACAAATACTATGGGAAATGAGTTAGTGAATGGGTTCCAGTTCATGCGGGCCTGTTGGTACTCAGGATCATTTGGGTATATAACCGTTCCGGTTAGTTTTGTTTTTTGGTTCATTTGATCACCTCGATTTGAATTACCACTTTTATACCCAAGCTCTCATATGTTTTATAATATGAACTTCTATTAGATATGTGCATCTTTTTGCCTCAGTTATATCTCAAGCAAGAAGGCTCTTTGTTCTTTCGTACTGCATTTCCGAACATCTGATAGCCAAAAAATGCTATTCATGCTCAGGATACATATCTCTTCACAACCTATCTGTGTTGAAATTGATCATGTTTCACAAGGGGCTTAATTCCTTTTTTCTTTGGTTCCTATAGACCTTACTCGCTTCACCATCGGCGCCACCGTCAAGTTATCTCGCAAAGGTCTTTTCATCCTGTTCATTAAAAAGTACTAATGCAGGGATACCCATGCTCCCAGACATATGTAACCCACTTGAATTATTCGCATATGCTTCTATCTTAAATGTACGAGCCTCGCCTGGGTTCAATTCAAATGTTTCCATTTTGTTATCATTATCTTTTAAAACCAGTCCATTCCCGAAGAAACGTTTTAAGTCATCATTGGCACTAGGCGGTTTTATCTCCATATGAAATGTTACAGGTCTCCTGCCATGGTTAGTTAAATTTATCTCGGCAGAAATTATTATTCTACCATCATCACCGACCTTAAAATTACATGTGCTTATTCCTTTATCATATCCAATAGCGTTAATCCCTGTAGAAAATCTCATAACTATTTGTTCACCTGCATAAGTAATTGGCAACCAACATAAAACCAAAATTAAAGTCATGATATTAAGCCTTTTAGCTAATTTTTCAGGTGCTGACTCTAACGAAAATCTTAAACAGATGGCTCCTATAAGTAATAAAAGCAGACTATCTATTGCACTATAATGTATTCCTGACGAACCGTTCGACCAGGGTGGTTGATTTAGGAACTTGAAAATATAATCCCCTATTGTCCATCCGTTTGAAAATTGTATCATTGACGCTAAAGAAACAAGAATTATAGTAATCGAACAAATTGTGCCAACAACCCATCTCCTCATTTTCCCACCTCAAATCACAGAATCATAATTTTCGCAACTTCATTTTTTCCTCATAATTATAGATTGAAAATGATACTTTTCTCCCGTTTCAATTCTTTCAAAATTGATGACCTGAAAGTAATTTGAAACGACTTTTTGGATAGTTTCATCGGTATAAAATGAGAAAAATCGGTGCGGAGTATATTTGTCATCCTGCCATATGCCTTCTGAATCGCCGCCACCATATACACCCATAAAAAATAATCCAAATGGCTTTAGCACATTTTTAATCTCTTCTAATACTATATTGAGACTTGCCTTTTCAACTGACACGAGCGTAACCATTGTTAAGAAAAATACCTTTCCCATATCCTCCCCTCATTAATCTCTCGAAGAAAGTTCCTTCTCATTGGATTATCCTACGAATGCCGTTCAACACAAGAGTACTGCGAACTACTTTTTTCATTAACAATAGCATCAATGGTAAAAAAATTAAGTCTAGAAAACTGAACCCTTCAATAGAATACGGTAAAAAACTGAAAGAGTTCAGTGAAAAAGTATATAATCATAATCCTTATTCTTACTATTTGTCTTCAAGTCTTTGGTCCAATTCCCTGGCTTCCTGTTTTCAGCCAAACTTCACGAATAATAGAACAATCATTTAACAATCGTTTGTCTGTCGGATTTCCTCAAACCACTTCGGTTATAGAAAGCCATTTTAATGACAAGGGGCAACTTCTACATAGTGTGTACTTCGATGATAAAGAACTCTTATTTAGGGGATATATACAGCTCTGGAAAATAGATAATATCGAAAGTTTCTTAGTCACAAGTTAAAATCTCAGCACCTTTGATTTTAAGTCTTTCACATGTAGAAAAGTCGTTGTAGGACCATTGGAAGGCATTTTAACCGAATGGACTGCATCATTTGGGGATATTTATTCTATTTCCGGACGAGAATACTGGCTAAAAGCTGATAGTTCCGATGTTTTAAGAATTTCTTTTTTCACAGATTCAGATTCGTTTACTGAGGAACAATTACGGCAGATGGATAAAATACTAAACACGATAAATTGGAAGTAAGTGTTTAGAAATAATTTAGAATAACATAAAAGAGCATCCTAATCTCTTTTTGTTGTCCAAAATCTTAGAGCCGACTCATCCTTACTATGTTTTTTAAAATCCAAGACTTTTGCCAAAATCCATCAATAAATATGATGTGAAATTATTCCGAAACCAGAACATACACAGGGAGCATCGATATTTTTGTTAAATCTGTATATAAAGCTATGTGATTTTCCAATTCATATGTAACAGTTAAAGATTAATCCTGCTAATAAACTTTCATTTAGGTAAAAGAGAATTAGGCTTCGCCATAATATTGTGCATAATAGCTTGCACCTTTTTTCGTTACTTTAACGTTAATTAAATGATTTCCTGATTCATCGAGAGGTGGTCTCGTCAACGAATAAATTTTTGCGTTTTGTAGTTCTAGACTATTTCTATCTAATTCAGTCTGAAACTGATTCTCAACAATTCCTGTGGTCAAGGCACTCATTGGGTGCTCCGACAGAAACAAATATGTTCTAATTGCCATCTGTGGTGTGGCATGAGCATGGGATGTAACATACCCTATGAAAATACTGCAACCAATAATCATGGAAGTAACCGCAACAACCAACTTCTTTTTCAATGCATAACCAATTTTCCTCATTTCATCTCTCCAATCATCTCTCCAAGGATAGAGTATCGTAGCCTACCCACGGTACACACAGACAGATTCATATTTATTCGAATCGACGATTCTATTAACAGAATAATCTTTCTCTCGATATCTCTCAATTGATCTATAGTTATTCCGTAAATTTCTTTCAGTTCTTCTATTCTTATAGTAATACCGTTTTCAAGACCCCATCTCGCAGAAAGAATCTCCCTTTCTTTCTCATTCAGGCATTTCGCCATAGCTTCAATAACCTTTTCTTTTGAAAGCATTGATAATTCCTCGTTTGCTTTTACATAACCGCCCCTGTATTAAACAATCGATAATAATAGAACGGCTTTACTTCGGTCTCTCCAGAGTTTATAACCATTTTTGTCGCTAGTTTGGTGAAACCACACTTTTCAACGACTCTATGGGAAGAAATATTATCAGGTTCTACGATAGCGATTAGATAATCAAGGTTTAAGTTATTAAATACCCACTCTGCCATAGCCTTTACAGCCTCACCTATGTATCCCTTATGACTATAATTTTCAGAAACAAAATATGCTTTTTCAATTTCGTTATTGACTTCCTCTTTATTTCCAATGCCGACCATACCTATAAGATTTTGATTTGATTTTAGAGTAACGGCAAGCATTATTCTGACACTATTTTTGCTTGCTCTTAAATACTCCTCTTCCACCCATCTTATCCATCTCTTTCTTTCTTCCAGAGATATTTCCCAATCAGGCATCCATTTTAATATATGAGGTTGAGTGCAGATAGATTGTATTTCTTCTGCGTCATCAATGGTAAATTGTCTTAATATAAGTCTTTCAGTTTCAATGTGAATATTCATTCTTAACCTTCCTCTATAAATCAGGTGTCTTGGCTTTAACTTCTAACCAATGGTCAAGTTCAGAAAAAATTCCATGGCTAATTCAAGTACTCCATTTAAAGCTTGGTATTCTATATTCCAATGTCTCTAAAGTCTTATACTCTTTAAGTTCTATGTTCATAACATCTTACTGAAGTTTTTCTGTTCTTTGTTGCAAGTATATCCACAAGCCGTATAAAATGCGTGTGAACCCATTCTAGTTGCTCCTGATACTAATCGTATACCCCAAGCACCTGTATCACGTGCCCAGTTCTCGACTTCATTCAAGAGCATTTTTCCAATACCTTTACCTCTAAAATTTGACGAAACAGCAATACCCATAATATTTTTCAGATGCGGTGTATATAGCAAATCGTGATTGTTTGCGTGAATATATCCCACTACTTTATCAGAAACTTCGGCTACATATAATTTATGGTTTTTATCACACAGTAATCGTTCTAGTTGACCCTTTGTATCTTCTGCAGGGTAGTTATAACCCATTTCATTTTTATTAAGTAAAACTATATCTGCATAATCTTTTAGTTCACATTCTCTGATGATGATTATCAAGTTAACACCTCCAGAACAAATGTCTCTTCATGGTTAAGGGCAACAAGAAATCTTGCAAATTTGAACGTTGATTCAAGTGAGTAGAAGCTCTCATCGCTAATTACCCATGTTTTCCCTATTCGAACCACTGAAAGCTGATAATGCAATCCGATTTGTGAATGTTAAACTAAACCATACACATTTACGCCAATGAAAGCATACAAGCTTCTGCCACAAACTATACAACTTTTTGCCAACAACCATACAACTTAAATCAAATACTGCTATCGGACTTTGTTATCCCCCTCCCCTCACGACTTCCCACTCGCGTCCAAGTCATTGTTCTAAACTTTACAAACACGTTTGCTATATCTTCACCTCTATCAAGAAAGAGGGAAACACTCCACGTCTCAGGGGTAAACATCTATACCTAAAAGAATATATCTACGCACAGTTTATACTCAAAGCGACTGTAATACAATAATTCCATTACCATATTTTGATTTTTTAGCATCAATATTCCAATACCTCTACGTTCCTTCCACCAAAAACAAGTGCGTTGATCATAACTAAACAATTTATAGCTAAATTAATCCTTAAGCGTAGTAATGGGCCTGCTTTGAAGCAGGTAAAACTCTCCCAAGCCATAGCTCCACTCGATATCTTGAGGTACTCCATCGAAATGCTTTTCTATTTGGAGACATAGGCAGACCACCTCCCGAACCTGTTGTGAGGTTAGACACCCTCGGGCAGGGCGTTGTGTACGCAAGGGGAACGGCGATTGTCCTTTCTTGGGAGCAGGCACGAACTTAAGAATTGCACCATCAGGACGTCTGGCAATCCATTGATCAGGGATTATTTCACCTTGAACCAAAGATTCCCCAATACCATGCACGGCATTAATAATCAGCTCACTTGAGTTATTTGTAAGTGGGTTAACCGTAAAGACCACTCCCGAGACCTCATGCGGGGCCATTTCCTGAATGACCACAGCAAGAGCTGCTTCACTCTCTCCGAATCCTTGTAATAAACGATACTGCACAGCTCGGGAAGACCAAAGTGAAGCCCAGCATTTTTTTATGGCCTCAAGTACGGCTCTTTCCCCTTGGATATTAAGATATGTTTCCTGTTGACCGGCGAAACTGGCACCGGGCAAATCTTCTGCCGTAGCCGAGGAGCGAACTGCAACTGTCGGACTGCCCATTCGTCTATAAGTTTCAAGAACTTCCAGCGTTACTTCCCTAGGCAAGGAAACATTTTCTATTTCCATCTGAATTTTAGAAGTTACAGCTTCTAAAGCAGGTAAGTCTTCGACGTTAATTTTCGGTAAACGAATCTTTGGTATGCAATGCCGGTACCCTTCAACGGTTAAAACAAAGCCTTGGGGTACTTTCATTCCTGCCAAAACTAATTCACCAAGATTAGCCCCTTTCCCGCCGGCTAAGGATAGGTCTTCCCTTTTTAACTCTTGAAGTAACCGTACATATTTCATTGCCTCATTCTCCATTTATTTTTCACTTTAGATAAATCTTAATCTAAGACTTGAAGCTTTCCAGCGGTTCCGTCCACACGTACACGTTGTCCATTATGTAATGTTTTTGTTGCCTTAATCGTCCCAACTATCGAAGGAAGTCGATACTCTCGAGAAACAATCGCTGCGTGGGACAATGCGCCACCCGAATCAGTGACTAGCGCCGCCAACTTCGGAAATAGCACTGTCCAGGTCGGAGTAGTAAAGGGGCAGACTAAAACCTCTCCATCTTGAACCAAGCTGAACTCTTCGGCAGTATGTATAATTCGCACCGACCCTTCGGCAACTCCCGGAGAACCTGGGATTCCAAGTAACTCTCCCTCCGGAGATAGTTCCAGCGAAACTCCCTGCTGCGCTTCTAGAAGGGAATATTGTTTCACAAAGATCTTCATTCCTTCCGCTGCAATTGGGGGAAATACATGGAAAGGGGGGGCAATAGGTATTTTTCCAATTGTCTGTGGAGGCACTAATGAGAAATTTTTGCAATGTTCAGCCTTTCTCTCAGCCACCAACCCGTTTAGACTGGCATGGTCGTAATTTTTCCTAAGGGCGGAGAGCAACTCTTCGCGATAGAGAAAGAATATATCATCCGGACTATCGAGAATATTCTGCTTAACAAATCTTCGTCCTGCTTCAATTGCAGCATAACGGGTAAGGCTAAGAGGAACAGTCAATAAAATGTAATCATGAATTTCACTTAAGGGTTGAGCCTCTTCCGCTAATTCCAGCCAAGCGTCAAAATCCTTCCGCTCCTTGCCCTTTAAAGTGCTGCGAAGTTCCTTAATCCGCTGTTGCCGGTATGCTTGAAATTCAGAATCTTCGGTTATTGAGTTATCTGAGTCCATTAACCCCTTAATAATCCCAACCACGATCTCCGGCATTTCTCTCCACGTGGGTGTGAATTCAAAACTATCTGCCGGTCGATCGCCTTCACTTTCTAAGAATTGATCGAGTTCTTTTTGAAACCAAGTATGAGATAGCCCCTGAAGTGCTTTTTCACTAGGTAAAGACAATATCTCGCTGACCGTCTGGTCTGCAGCAGCACGCCGGGCCAAGGTTAAGAGACGGTTCATCGTATTAAGTACTGCGGGATCATTAATTTGCACCAATTCGAAGGCTTCATATTCCGTCAGGTTGAGAAGTTTTTCGCATATTTCCAACCAGCGCCCTCGTATGTACATACCCAGCATGACAATTTTACAATGTGGATTCCAAGCCCAGCATAAAAAGTCATATAATTGCTCCAGGTGATTAGCTATTTCTTCCATACTTGCGTTGGCGCGATTAAAGCCGCGGATCGGTTCAAGACGCCTCTGAGCTTCTGGCTCCCATACTTCTCTCCAATCATGTGCGTGCTTTTCAAACCCTTTTTCCTTAATAAACTGTCCAAAACCCAAGACCCGGCTGCGAAGCAGCGGGTTGATCCGCCACAAATGAAAGAGAAGCGGAAACCGTTCCATAATCGGCGGAGCATCTCCCCCAATAGGCTCAATTCGTTGAAAGACATATCCATGGAGAACAAGATAGGCATATTTTAGAGAGGGCATAGACCATTCTTCATAAGCTCGAGCTGATCCAACTTCGATAGGAATCAGTCCATACGAAACAAAAAGCGGGTGTACCGGTCTCGGCCAATGAATGTTATCCCGCATCCAGAATCCCTTAGCATCCCAATGTGACATTACTTTTCTACCTCCTTCAATTATCAGTTATATTTCTACTGTTTTATCAAGGCACCTGATAAGTGGGTATTTACTGAAGATAGAATAGCGGATAAGAGGTCGTCTTGCTGACCGTAATGGTACCATCTCACCATATGGACCATATATAACCCATCAATATCGTGGGCTAGATCCTGGGCAGGCCTTTCTCTCGTTACAACTCCGGCACTCTGACCACGTGCGAAGGCTTCTGTTATCATTCTCCGGAAGAGAGTCCCCTGTGGATTTTCTGGCGTTTGTCCGCGCTTCATCTTTTCTAGCAGGGTGATCAGAACAAGATCCGGTCTTTTCATGGTCCACTCAACGGCACTAGCAATGAGGACCTTAATTTGATTATCAGTTCCTGGAGTGGTTGCAAAAAAATCTTCAATTTGCTCTGTCGTTAGTTCTTCTGTCCCATAAAATATTTCAAGCGCTAAATCTTCTTTAGACTGAAAATAATTATAAAATGTTCCCCTAGCTACCCCGGCTGCGCCAGTAATCTCTTCAATTGTAGTTTCCATAAACCCTTTAGTTCCGAAAAGTTCTTCACCGGCTTTTACGAGTGCCGATTTAACTTCGGCCTTTTGTTTATCTCTTAATTTCATTAAAATTTTTACACCTCGATTTAATTTATATTGAAGTAATCCAAAATTATGTACTGGTTCATTTCGTGCACACTGTTCATTGAATAATATAGTTCATTATATTTTCATAATGTCCTTCTGTCAAGAATGCTACTTTCCCTATTGAGACAAAAAAATAATCACGACATAATAATCGTGATCAATAATAAGTCTAGAGTAGTAACTTTCCCCTCCTCAACTTTTATTAGTTCGCAAAACCTATTCTATACTCAAAGCAATCCCTTTAAGCAGGATTATATCTTTGGCTCAACTGCTTTAAATATAAATCTTAACATCATAATGACCGATGCAAGCCTATATTTTTTTTCAATTGGCACTGTGCTATCATCATTCATGAAATCCAAAACATCCTGCTCTTGGATTTTTGCAAATTTCGCTATGGTATCCGTACTAATCTTATGAACCTCAATGAGCACCCACAAAAATGCACTGAATCTAAAATCTGGTTCATCATTTGGAACATTCCCCAACATCATCAGTAAGTTAATAAATGAAATACGTTCTGCAACACCTGTAGGCATTTCAACTTAATGTCCATCAATTTTCGCTCCAAACAAATTCGATAGGCATTCAGTACTCATTCCATAACTGTTCATCAATGTATCCAATGTTTCTTCTATTTCTTTAAGCCCTATCTTCTTAACCTTAACCATCTCTGGCAATATCATCACCTCTAATAATTCGCCCTTATTAAATATTCTTCGGAAATTCCTACGAATACGTCTTGGAATATGATAAAAAATTATTTCACTGTAAAATTTGCGGTCAACTGATAAGTATTGTAATTACCAGGACTCAGAGCATTTAAAAAATCTGTTACGATTCGATATGTCCCTCTCTCCAACTTTTCACTATATAATCGGATGTCATAACTGTGTTTCATTTCAGAATGAGGGGCTACCCTATGTCCAATAGAAGTAAATACTGCTCCTTTGTTTCCAAGAGCCTTCCATTCATTGCCGACCAACTTCTGAATGGTAAAAGGATTACCAAATGTCAGGTCTTTATCAGTATCATTTTTCCATACCACATTAATCTTACTGATGTTGGAAGGATACTGGCTTTTCTCAACATACATGGAAACTCCCAAGAGTTCCGATATTCCATTAGATGTACTTGGTTTATTATTACATCCAACAGTTCCAACAGCTAAGACTATAATGCTGAAAATAAGGGCTACTATTAATCTTTTCCTCATTTCATCCCTCCAAGGATAATTGAGAGTATCGTAGCCTACCCACGGTACACACAGACAGATTCTTATTAATTCCAATCAACGATTCTATTAGATACCCTATATGAAAAATTTAAGTTTCCTTTATGTACAAAATAATCTTTCTCTCGATATCTTTCAATTGCTCTATAGTTATTCCGTAAATCTCCTTCAGTTCTTCTATTCTCATAGTAATACCGTTTTCAAGACCCCATCTCGCAGAAAGAATCTCCCTTTCCTTCTCATTCAGGCATTTCGCCATGGCTTCAATAACCTTTTCTTTTGAAAGCATTGATAATTCCTCCTTGGGCTTTTCCCTAACTTTTTCAACTATTCCAATTACCTTTTATATTGTGATTCTTAACTCACTCAGTATCATGAATGCAGAAAAACCATAATTATTAAGTCCAACCCGCTATTGAATATTCTTAGTGCCATCCTTATTCAAAGAAACTTTCACGGTAAAATAATCTTCCTTACCGTTTTGGTTGTTCATTTTCACCTTCACTTGGTCCGTTTTGTTCTCTTTTGTCTCTACAACAAATAAATCAGAACCCTCGAAACGCATTCCTTTTTCCACAATCTTGCCTAGTACTATTAAAGACTCAGTCGGATTCTCTCCTTTTGGAAATATAATTCCAACATAACGCATATCAAATCCGTTTTTTCTAGCCTCTTCCTCTTGAGTTTTGTTAATACCGCTGTATGTATTTAGTGCGACTAAGAGTTCCTCCAAGCCATCATTATCTACATCTACCAGGCACTTATCGGTTACCACCGAATTGGGGTACTTGCTGTTGAAATAATCCAGCAGTATCTTTTCTTGCCCTGTGTAAACATTCTGAGTTACGGAATCTTGACCGTATTTCTTTTTCCAATTCTCCTGCCACTGTTGAAAACTTAAACCTGTTACCTCTTCCAAGGTCCTTCCATCTATTGAACTGTAAGCTCCAACGACATCAGCATTTGGATATGAATACCCGCCAATAACCTCACCGTCTGACAACATAACATAGAGATTTACTCCGTTTTTAGCATTCTTATCTCGCTTTTGCAGAGGGTGATTTTGAACAGTAAAGCCATATACAACTATTTCTTTACCGAAATATTCATCTGGCTTAATCTCTTGTACGCCCCACACTTGTTGATATGGGATAGATGCCGTTCCTCCATAAAGCTTACTTTTTTCTAAAGTATATTTATCGACTTCTCCAAAACGAGAAGTAATCTCATAACCTTGAGACTTCACATAATTCTCGGCAGTCTTTTCATCATCGCTAATGCTCTTGTTGCAACCCACAGAAATTAGAAATACCAGTCCAATGATAATATAAAGTAATCGTTTCATCGGCCTCCATCCCCTTTGCCAACTCGCCTTCATACCAACCTATTACATTTATATATAATTAATATTTTTCCTGTGGCACCCCACGATATCTATGGAATTTCTAATCGAATTTCTCAGTCATGGTTTTCAAAATCATTCCGATATTAAAGCCAATTAAGCTACCTGAAAGTGAGTATCTTAATGATTCCCAATTAATTTGTTTGGGCATTGGGGGAGGATATATCATGACAAAAATAAAGCCTATAATCACTGTTACAATAAAAACCCTATAAATCATATCGTTGCGTCTCGATTTATCGGATGTCAACCTCTGTTGCTCATAGTCCCATAGTGGTTTCATAAGCGGAAATAGCCGAACATAAAGAAACCTTTTTAAGCTTTTACCAAATTTGATATCACTTAAAAAAAGCATAAGAATAAGACTCGCGGTTACGCGTGTCGGCAATCCCATATACACTGGCATCACGAAAAACAAAAACAACACTAAGGCAAAGTGAATATTTGATATAACGGCTTCAATAAATCTTAATCTTCTTAAATGACCTGTATTCACCATAGCATTCTCTTTCATTACCCCGACAACTCCTTCAGAAGCAAGAAACTTTGTCAAGTGCAACTTTAGTTATTACAACTATATCCCATATTAATTGCGAATCATGGCGAAATAGCATACTATTTCTAAAGAGAAATGCCCTCAGATAGAAAATGCCAAAACTATCTAAGGGCATGCGGATTGCAAATATACTCATTTTGCAACTTTCGGGAAAATCAACTTGCAAAATACGTTGATAGGTAAGAGTCTTTTAAATTTCACAACTCCTTTTCAAAACACATCACCATAAATTTATCTCCCAGTTTCTCACGATAAAAGATAAATCCCCTATTAATCCAGAAATTTAACGCACGGTTATTTCCTTTGATAACGCCCAGGCGTACTTTCTTTAAACCTTCATTCCGCATTAAACACTCGAATTTTTTTAGTGCTTCGATAGCGTATCCTTTTCTTTGATGCTGGGCATGTATCATCAGCAAACCTAACCACGGCATCTTGTCAGACGGATTCTCCATGAGGTAATCAATTACCCCAACTGGACAACCATCGTAAACAACAAAACACGTCACTGCACCTAGTCTTTTAGATGATTCGTACATCTCTAGGATTTCTGCATCACTAAGTACAGCATGACCTTCAGATAACAAGTTATATTCTTTATTTGAGTTGATTATTTCTTCAAATACCTCAAGACGCTTAGAGGTAACTGGTTGGAAATCAAGCAACGGCATCATGTTAATCTCCTAAACTTATTGAAATTTGTATAGTGAGTGGCAATTCCGCCTGGTTCTCTATGTGTCCGTCCAACACTGATTAGGGCGGAGGATTTATACTACTGGGTTATAGAATATCTTGAAGTTAACCAGGACCAATTAGCAGTTTAAGCCTTACAGCCATAGGCTCTATATCGTACCAATACGTAATTGGAGCAAACAACCTGACAAGAATCGCTCTATACTACAACTCACAATGATTTGACTTTCATCATTATATATTCCAATATTCCGTCTTTAAAAAGGTCATCAATACTACCAATCTGTTTATAACCAATTGATTCATACAATTTTTTAGCTTGCTTATTAAAGCCACTTACTAGGAGAAACACTTTATCTGAATGCATAAAACCTATGTCTTCAAAAAAACCTAAAAGCCTTTTTCCTATGCCCTGCCTGCGAAAATTTTCCTTAACAGCTATGTTACATACATATGGAAAATCATAAAACATACCATTTAAAACAAACCTTATGTATCCTATACACTTACCTTCTCTATCTAACGCTAAATACATTTCTTTTCTCTTAAATGCTTCAATCAAATGGTTTCTTGCCACATTTTCATCTGGAAGGTAAATACTTGCTAGTTCAGAATTCATTAAGGCTTCTAAACAATCCTCTAAGTATTTAATCTCTCCTTGAACAATTGTTATCTCCATATTCTCACCCCTTTTATTGAAGAATCCAATTTGCCCTGTTTATTCCTACTAAATAGGTGCGAAATAAGAATTTTGTGAAGTACCTCAAGACTTCAATATTAATTTCCAAGGTCAACTTGCTGTTCTATTTGTTGATAACCTTTTATATCTACTGGGATAAATATTTTATAATTACCCTCATTTATTAGCTTATCAATATAATCATCCCAAGCTTTTGCTGGTCCATTCTGTCCTTTTGGAACCGATTGTAGAATAATGTTTCTAAGTTTTCCAGTTGCTAATGTCTTTTTAACTGCGTTTATTGTCTTTGGAGAATTCATATAATCGGTTATACTGTTAAATCCATCAGCCTTAATTGTTTGCATGAAAGTGATTTTTGCAGGGGCATTATCTGGCAATGAGTCATAAAATTTCTCATCTTGTTCTATGGAAGATTTGATTTCATCATCTGTTGCCGTTATTCCTTGCTTTTTTATCTCAGTATCGATTAAGTCATTCGTTATTAACTGTCCTAGTGCAACTTTTTCATAAAAAGATTGATTCTGTGGCTTTTTCATATAGACATTATTATTCCGCTTAATTGCTTCTTCCATAGTTAGCTGTAAACCAGTTATTTTTGTATCCCCGACCTCGGCAACAACATCTGGATACATAGTATTCTTAATATTATTAAGTTCTGGAATCGGTTCAGGCGTTGTGCTTTTTACGGTAGGCTTAACAATGATATGATTGCTATTATTTTGTGGTAATGATGTTTGAGTGGGTAATTTCAATTGTGGCGTATTCGTTTGTACCTGATGTTCAACTTTTTGATTACAACCTGACACAAGGAAACTAAAAATTATTACAGGAATACAAAATAACATAATTCTCTTCAAAAATATTCCTCCTCTCTGCATTGTCAATTATACCCTCTTCTGTTTTTTGGAGTCCCAAATAATCTACCAGCACGTAGCAGTTATAAGAATTTGTGGAACCTGACTTGTGACGCTATTTCAGAAAAATAAGATTTTGTAGTTCTCAAACCTTTCCTCTATAATCATTTCTGCTTTTCTCTTACTATAAGTCGTATGGCTCCTATAAGAATAAAACTATAAATGACATCGTAAATAACACTAAAGTATTTATTTTCAATCAGTGTAGCCAAATAAAAAAATATATCGGAAATAACTATAAAGACAATAATTTTGCCAATAATTGCTTGGGATTTCTACAAAACTTAATATAATATATATCCAATGACTGTCAGGATAGGGGATACTATTGTACTATAGGATACTCCGAGTATCAATCCTAATGCAATCATAATAACCCCAATGGAAATAACTCTATTTCGGTTAGCCTCAATATACTCAAAAAACATATAACCACCTCCTAATTTTTCTAATTTGCTTTTGCTTCACTATATGCTACAAATACGTCGCAACATCAGAATAGTGCGTAACACTCATCATTTGAGCTTCTTTTTAAAGCCTTTATGCGTTTGTGAACTATATCCTGCTGACTCATAAAATTTACAGGCATCAATTCTGTTGCTTTCTGTTACAAGTATTACTTGAGTACAATTTCTTTTTGTAGCAATTTTCTCAAGTTCAGATACTAGTGCCTTTCCAACTCCTTGGTTTCTATATGTTTTATCAACTATCATGTTTTCTAGGACTAGAAAAGGCTTACAATCACCATATAATTCCTCGCATATTACTCCCATAACGGAGCCGATTAACGCTTTATTTTGGATGGCACTGACTAATATATGCGACCTGTTTTTTTGCAATTTATTAAACTGCTTATGCATGGCTTCAACAGAGGACTCTTCATTCCAAAATTGTTTGTACAACCGAGCAAGTTGAGGTATGTCCTCGGCAATCATTTCCCTGATAATCATTAACTTTACTCCTCTTAAAAATTTGCACCGCATTATTATTCTTGAATATGTCTCATACCATCTTCCATCATTTGGTTCATTGTAATAATTTGGAGAACTTACCTTGTGACGCTTTATTTGCTACGAATACCTCAAAGTTTTAAAAGAATGTGAAATAAATATCATGAAATTATTTATAATTATTCAGAAATTCATCGATATTACTTACTTTATTCTTTAAATCATCTATTTCTCTTGATAAATTGCTTATCCGTCTAAAAAATCTGCTTATTTCCAAAATTACGATTAATAATATCGCCAGTATAATACCTGTAGCTATCCCTTGCACTATTCTTCCTCCCTTTTATAATTTGGCTATACTGCAATATTTCTACGAATGTATTATAGTTTAGGATTATAACATAATTTATCGTAATCCATTTCTCCCCATTAATTTACTCATCAAACAAAACCGTTATCTATTTTCCACAGCATTTTCCCCTTTAGCCTGTCCACGACATAGAGGGGGTGTCCTCTTGGAAGCCTACTTTTTCATTTTCTTCTTAACCCTCAATATTGTGCCCTGAACATATGTATCGCTTTGGAATTCAAACCTTTCATCTTTAGTCAAATGATTTAGAAGTTCTGCTTCATTAAAAGTAAGATATCCCTCTACAAGTAGCTGACAATATACGTCGTCCAATTCTCTCCCTTTCCTTTTTCCTTTTAGGTAATCATAACAAAAATCCGTTGTTTCCTCGTTCAGTCTTAATATTTTGGGAGTTGAAATCCAATTGAAGTCTTTTTCGCTCTTTCCTAATGCAAACAAAGCATCCAAAATCGAATGTTGAATATCCTCATTATCGGGGTTATTTATATATAACGGTTTCAAATAATCAATTGCTTTTTCGTACTCTTTACATAAAACATAAGCCTCTCCCAAACGCCATTGTGCATAGATATCTTCAGGGTTATTCTCCGCCATCATCTGTCTAAGCTTTTTTAATCCTTCATAATCCTCCTTGCTAATGAGTTCATAGTCATCTTCCCAATCTTCATCCCCTTCCTCATCAGCATTGCCGTCAAGTTCCTTTCTACGACTATTAAGGTCTATAATACTGTTTTCATTATCCAAATGGATTACCTCTTCCTAAGATTCTTAAACTTCATCTGCCTTCAAAGTCTAACTTCCCTATGTTTATGGTTTTTGAGCCTTAACGATAAGGAATGGGGGTCTTCTTCTCTCCTCTTTTAACGACTCATTCTTTTCTTCTGATTCTACGGTAGCCGTTGGTTCTAGTACACTTTCTATTTGAAAGCCAGTTTGGATGAGTGTATTCATTATCGTTGATAACGTCCTATGATATTTAATTACCCCGTCTATAAACCATCTCTGCTCTCTTATCCCCTCATCCGCATAGTCATCTAATATCCAGTGGACCTTTTTCCCATTTTGGTCTTTAACCCATCCATCAGAAACTTTCTTAGCTGTTGCAACTGGATGCTCCTGCGAAAAAATTAATGTACCACCAGGTCTGACGCAAGCATATATTCGCTTGACCAATTTCGCGAAATTAACAACATAATGGAAAGCTAATGAACTTAAAACTAAATCAAAGTTGTTAGGTTTTAATTCAATGTCCTCTATTGACTGATTCACGTATTCTATCCTGTTGTCGCTGAATTCCTGTTTTGCTTTAGTTATCATTTTATCGGAAATATCTACCCCTACAACGCACTTAGCTCCATTCACAACATACCATTTACACGACTCCCCGAAGCCACAACCTAAATCCAAAACCTTCTTGTCATGTAAATCGGGTAACAAAGACCGAAAAGCAGGAATTTCAAGAACATCATTAAGTCCCTTTCCCTTTTCTCGCAGGTTAATATATGACTGATGGAAAATAGGATTGTCGTAAATATTCTGCTTCATGAACCCCTCAACTCCATGATTTCTACTTTAAGAGAGACTTTCAAAATGCCACTCTTTCGTATAAGAACTTCGTTACTCAAACAATTCTGCGTTGTCCGCATAGATAAACTATCTAAAATTCATAAACACAGGAGATGGAGCTTTATGGAAAATAGAGAATGCATAAATTGCAAACAACCAATTAAGCCAGCTTGGTTAAATACTGGAGCGGGAGTTCTTGTCCTCGAACAACCAATAAAAGGGCTAAAACGAAAAGCATGTGGCGTAAAGGCTTATGTGTGCCCTAATTGCGGACATGTTGAACTTGTCACGATTCAACCGATTGGTTATCAACTTTTTTCTTGCTTTTCAAAAGAAGCTCCTTTTGCCTTTCCAATTCTGACCAATATGGAGTAGTATCGAAAAATGTATTTGCCTTTTGAGCCTCTTCCCTTGATGCATAAACCTTAAATCCAGGCGGACTTTTGATACATGATATAAGTAATTCAATGGATTTAGGATTGTAAGAAAATTTGAGTATTTCTTGAATCTTCCGTTGGCGTTCAGAGCATTGTAAGTTATCCTGTATTTTTTCAAGTTCCATCGCGTTTATATTATAGGACATTCCCATCTGCTCACGCTTAAGGATATCCCACCAGTATGGGTAGAAGGTAACTAGTTCCAAAAACTCTTTCAAGCTGTTAGCTATTTTTCCGAACATCCCGTTGCGACACACATATCCGACGGGGTAATCATCCTGAGCAAGACTTCCAGAACCGCCTATCGTACCAAAGCAATTACCCTTACTATCAACAGCAAAAATCGAAAATATCGGTATAGGATAGAACTTGAAATCCTCCAGTACTTGTGTAGTACAGAAAACCACATCACAGTGCTCTTGCAGTAGTTTGTAAATTTCATGAGCCTGTTCATGTTTAGAAACTGAAATAACTTCCTTCCCAGCAAACACAATGTCGCATTTCTCGCCGTTTTCAGACACAAAGACTCCCATTACCTTATTAATTTCAATGTCTATAATTAGCCTTTTGGGTACTTTTTCCATGCTTCAATCTCTCCAGTTCAAAATAAACCCAATAGTCCAAGATTCATAGGGAGTATCCCTTTCCAATTACATGTGCGTGGAAAAAGTCTGGATTTAAAATAGAATTTAATAAATCTAAAGGCTCCGAAACCAGTAAGCCTGTCGATTGCCATTGTTCACCCCACCCATAGACGAGCACTCTCTTACATATTTTCTTTAAATCGTAGAAATAATTACAGGATTCCAGTTCATCTTTAGACCAACCTTGTAAAGGGGAAGCTCCAATGGTATTTCCATTTCTTGAAAGTTCTGATAATAAGTACATAAAGAACTTATTTCTAAACACATACGGTTCCACCGCATCCAATGACTGTAGTTCATTATTTGATACGAATTCATAAGCCTTGACATTTTGAGGATTATCTCCATTTAATGGAATTGGTAAGGTATTAGTGCGAAATAAAGTCGCAAGACAATCATCTATTTTGCCATCTTGTCTTAACATTTCATATGCCTTTATTGCTCCCTTAGTAAGTTCTTTTGCCCAAATTCCTGATATTAGGTTATCCCTAGTAAAGACTCGGAGTTCATTAAAGATACTTGGAAAGAGCTGTATTGTTGGCAAACTCACAAATTTCATTAGAGGCATAGGCGAAGTGAATTCAAATTGAAAGGGAACATGACATCCTGAGTAATAATCATTGTGATAAGTTATAGCAACTAGAACCTGCAAGGTACTATTCATTAGTATTATGTCGTGGGGATTATGTTTCTCGAAGTATTCAAAGTAAGGGAACCTTGTAAAGATTGCTGGTTCAGTTTGCTTAATTCCTGTTCTTCTATGTAGTTCTGAAATCGTTTGTAAAGGTACTCTCTTTAACATTTAACTCGTAAACCTTCCATTAAATTAAGTGATTGAAAACTTGGGGGTTGAGTTCACAGAGGAACTTCTTAACTGTAAATTACCCACCCCTGTTTCAATAAACCTATTAATGCGTCTTCTTTAAGTATTGAGCGTACTTATCAACAAGCGAAAGTATTTCAAGATGATGATTATTCCCCAATTGTACATCTGGCTCATTTCTTTCCCCTGGGATGATTGGGCTCATATAGAATGGTTGAACTGTATCACCTTCACTGACAGGAACTTCAAAAAGAACGGTCTCGCGATAACCCTCTTTAAATGCTATTGCAGTAACTGTTCCCCGTGTCCCTAAGTCATTTGGGTCTGCCCAGAAGTACCTTTTATCGATGGGGACTGTTAATTTCTTTTCTGCTTTTCCCTTGTCATCAGAGGTTATAGAATCAATTACCTCCCCTTCCCCATTGATTATCATTATTTTTACACCCTGAATCGGTTGCAATTTGGAGTCCATGACGTTAAAGGATACCTTGGCGGTTATGGTATTACTTGCTTTAATGATGTTTACCGAAGTGGTTTGACTAGCATTAAGATTGATAGATTTGTTTTCTTTATTACACCCTACAAGTAATATTATCAGGCTGAAAATAAGAATTGCTGGGACCGTATTCTTTGTCAATTTCACATCTCCCCACTCCTTTGGAATTAAAAATCTTATTAAGTCTTCTTGAAGAACATCCTAAAAGCAAAATATATTAATGCTAGCCCTACGGAAAAATTAATCGTTGAAATTATGAAAACGGGTAAGAATTGCCGTGTAATGCTACCGATGACCGCGATGACTGTCAAAAAGAATATTGTTGATAATACAGAACCAAAACCGAAAAAGTAAACATCAGTTCTTGTAAGTTTTTCTTCAACTATTTTACTTGAAAAGACCCCTGTCCAAAATAGTATCGTTAAAGGGTTTGATGCAGTCAAAATCATTCCTTCAACAAACGAGTTCTCTGTTTTAATTCCGTCGAATAAGCTCACGTTAGGCAAGACTTCCCATCCAAATGTACCAACGATGATATGTAACCCAAATATCGCAACAATTATTGCACCAAAGAGTTTAAGTACCAGCTTTACCCTTTCTTTATCAATAACTGATGCAATTCTAAATATCGCTAACAATATGTAAAACGAATCAATTATCACAACGCCTAAAACAGCCAATTCAGCAGTTGTAATCCCTTATTTCCTCCCAAGGTGAATATAAAGACACATACTGGTCCTATCGCTAAAACTGCAACATCATCCCCAGCTTAAATCCTTTTGTAATCACAGAAAAGCCTCAAAATATTAGATGCTGATTTAACCAATATGCTTTATGCCCCTAGAGTCTACTTTTCGGACCACTATTAGCCGAAGCAACATACCACCCTTTATCCGACCTCTTCAGGTTAAAGAAGTATGTGTTTACGCCATCGATTCTGCCTTGATTACTTCCCCGCCAATTTATATTTACAATCTACCGTTGCGATATATCGAGTAGAGTTCGAACTAAATGACGAATCCTTCTTTTCATCCAATATCCGATAACTGCTTGTGTTAGTGTCCAAGTAAACACTGATTGCTTTTTCAGGAGTACTGCCGTAAGGAGTTCGGTGAACACAACCTATTTCAAGAACAATAAGACCGATACAGAGTATCAAGGCGACAGATTGAAATACTTTTCTTTTCATCTTGTTCTCAAATCCGTCCTTTTTAGGACCTAAAGATTAATCGCCTATCATTAAGATATATCTTTTTCTTCATCTGAAGGTGTTCGAATCCAGGATGATATAAAAACATACCCACACACAATTCCACTGATATCTAGGCTCCGCGTGTCTGATACCATGAATTGATACCAGTCATACTTATAAAGATAAAGAAACAAATTAGGAAATATCACTGACAACAAAAGATTGATGTTATAAAGAAGCGTTGGAAGACCTATCGGTAAAAGCATTTGCCAATCAATTCTCCATTTTCCTTCTTGGCGAATACGTTGAATTAGCCCTGGCACTGCTAAAACCATTCCAATCACTATGGGATATAACGCCATAAAGATAAATACAGGAAAGTTAACAGTTCTTCCGCCATGCATTCCAATATCGTGTATATACCTACCACTCTCGTACATTATGACTCCGACGAATAGGGTATAAAATAAATAACCAAAGAATCTTTTCACAAGTACCCTCCCTTCCAATTTCTCAGCCAATTTAGCGAATTTGACTTACTATCTATTTTTTCATTACGTCTTCAGCAATTGAGTACAGTGTTTGTATAGATTTTAACGATGTTTCATCATTATCATTCAAGTAGGAAACAGTGTAACTATTACTTTGCATACTTTTCACGTCAGGTAGATAAAGCTGTCTTTCGGAAAGTAGTATTGCCATACTCTTCATCTTGCTATTGTTATCTGGAAAAAAATAAATGGTTATAGTCGATGCTTTTTTGAGGGCATTTCCACCGTCTAATACTTTCCTGTCTTCATCCCGACCCAGTTTTTTAACGTTAACATTCATGAGGCAATCAATCATTGTCGATATTATATTGGTGTCTGTCAGTTTCTTCACATCAAAGCCTTTGTGTATTTCTACTACGCCTATTTTTCCCTTTTCAATTGGATTAATCTTGTTGGCCGAAACAACATTTGTTCCACCTACCGAGACCGACTCTTTTCCACACCCAGTAGCTATCAAAAAAATAGAAATCAGAATTACCGCTAAAAGTGACTTTCTCGTCAAATTCGTATGAAGACCTCCCTATCTAAATGAACATTTGGTTTATACACGATGTTGGGCTAAATCGGAATGTTATAAACTAATTATTTGCCAAAATGTCTCCTTTGTGATATATGTTCATAACGTCTTTAGGTATATCTTTCTTTTCAATTTTAACTAAATTAACAAAAGCGTGGATTACTCCATTGGCATTCTGAGCATAAATTCCATTTGGAATACCCGATACGTCTATGTACACAGGCTCTAAATTACTGTCAGTTGCAATGAATGTTTTAATGTCCTTACTTATCGAGTAATTTGGCTTAGCAGGAAACAGTACATTGAAAACTAATGATTCCTTAGAGAAATTCGGTAATGATTCATAAAGGATTCCTGGTAAATATTTATTCATAAAATCGCCCCAATCTTCGGCATTTTGAATTATAAAAGTTCCATGTGGGTATGCTTTGAGCTGATTTTCTTTTAAGGTAATAAAGCCTCTGAAAAAGTATTCAAACGAAATAGCTTTTATATCCTTTCTATTACTATCTTCTTGATTGGTTATTATTTTTGTATCTAAAGAAGGACCTTTAGCACAGCCAGAAAGAATTAATAATAAACTTATGAGGATTATATAACCCTTAACCTTAATCATGTACCTTCCCTCAATTCAAGCGTAATTACGTGATATCCTACAAATGCGTCGCAACATAAGAATGATGTGACATGTTTATTTATTCCCTATAGCGTTCTCTAGAGCAGACCTTAACTTCGGAAATTTGAATTCAAAGCCAGCGTTAAGAAGTTTCTTCGGGATAACCCGTTGTCCGTGTAATAACATATCTGCCATTTGTCCCAATACTATTCTCAATAATAACTCAGGCATTGGCAACCAAGACGGCCTATTTAAAACTTCACCTAAAATCTCACAGAACTCTTTCATTCGAATGGGGTATGGTGTTGTTGCGTTTACAGGACCTGTTAGCTCTTGATGTTCGATTATGAACCGCATCGTACTTGTTAAATCCTGAATGTTTATCCATGAAATCCATTGATTTCCTCCCCCCAAAGTACCACCCAAGTAAAACTTGAAGGGCATTGCCATTCTGCTAAGAGCACCCTCTCTTCCAATGACTACACCAATCCGAAGAGTTACTACTCTAGTTAAATCACTTTGAACCTTGTAAGCCTCGTTTTCCCAAGCTCGGCAAACTTGAGCTAAATAATCCTCCCCTGCCTGTTCAGACTCAGTTATCTCCTCATCCTGGCGGTGTCCATAATAGCCAACGGCTGAAGCATTAATTAAAAGTTTCGGCTGAATGGCACGATTATTTATGGCTGTAACAATAGCTTCAGTAGTTCTAATCCTACTCTCTAATATTTCCTGCTTAACTGACTTAGACCATCGGTGATTGCCAATTGACTCGCCCGCTAAGTTAATTACTACGTCAATTTCAGGTAGTTGATTCATAGAAGTTAGAGGGGAATGATTATCCCATTCAATGACCTTAACCCCATTTTCTAAGGTATTTGTGGTTTTGGAGGGATTCCTTGTTACTACATAGACCTGGTATCCATTCGCAAGTAATTCCACTGTCAGATTTCTTCCAACAAAACCCGTTCCTCCAAAGATTAAAACTTTCATTTTTCCCACCTCGGCTCGCCTCTATTCGCTCTTTCCATAAAAAGCATAGTATTTTACGCTAACTCTCCACAAACTTCATGTCTTGACAGTGTTATTCTTAGTAAGTAGTTTTGTTACTATTAGGGTAATAAAATAGAGGGCTAAATAGAAGGGAATATAACTAAAGGCAGTATAATTGTATAAGCTCGAAAATAGCCCCAAGAATACTAGAGTTGTTATTATGGCATTAACCCAGGCTCTCATTCTCAACTCAGATGTTAATATCCCTATGAAAATTGAAAGCACAGGATAAATTATGAACAAGAGCATGAGTATAATCCCTTCTCCTCCTGAGTTAGGAAGGCTAAAGGCATAGTAGCTGGGAGATATAATGACCAAGATTTCAACGAATAGTAGAAATATTTCTTTAGGAAAAATGGCGGGTATTTTGTTCTTCATTTAGGTCCCCCCAGTATTTTCCTTCAACTTCCACAAGCTTCAATTATTTAACCGTTGCTCAAGTATAATAGCTCTTGGCTGAAATCCAAACCTTCTATAGAAGTTTAGTACTTGTTCGTTTCCCACTGCGACATTTAACCTTTTCTTTGTTATGGAGTTTTGTTCCAACCAATTAAGTGCCCTTTCCATGAGGACAGTCCCCGAACCCATTTTTCTATATGCTTCGTCCACGAATAATGACTCTATTTCCCCCATGTTATTGTCAATTGTTGTAACGCAATAACCAATCGGTTCCTGTGGCTCTCGCAGAACTGCAATATCAACTCTTAGTTGTCCTGATTCTGTCCGACTCAGCCAAGATGCCTTTCTTTGGTCAAAGGTCATCAATGCCATGCTGTCCCGAAAATGGGTGGAAATTGTTTGATGATGGATATTGAGTTTCTTCCAAAGTAATCCAACCTTATCTAGAAGCTCCGCACTTCCTTCAACGAAATGAACATCCGCCAAAGCTCCCGCCCCCTAACTAAGTCATTGTTTTAAGCAACCTATCAACTCAGGGAATTATCTTCTCGCAACAAAGAAACTCCCCTTTTCTAAAATTGACCTTCCCTGATACTCTATAATCCTGTTTCTTGTATAAATTGACTGCTCTATTGTTTTCACTAAAGACATCCAGGCGAATTGCCGTATATCCATTTTCTTTAGCTAATTTCTCTACAAACTCGATTAAACTTCTGGCTATACCTTTTCCTTCATAGTTTGGGTGTACCATGAGTCTATGAACAATTGCAAACTTTCCTTGTTTATATAGCCATTCGACAGCTTTGTATTCTGGTTCCTGGTCATTATTCAGAACGATGCAACCTATAATTTCTTTTGAGTTTTCAAGCAAGGCAATATAAAGAGAATGATTGTTTATATCTTCTTGAAATATTTCCTTATTGGGATAAATGTCATCCCATTGGTCAATGTCCTTACGTTTCATGTTTTGTGAACAATTAATACACAATTTTACGATTTCATCGAGATGTTGTTCTGAAGCTCTGGTAATTTTCAATGTGTTAACTCCCCCTGATTGTATCTGAGCAGGATTAATGACTAGCTCTGGACTTTAAATCTGAACCCATGTATACCCACCATCAATGGTCTTCCATAAGATTCCATCAATAATTGCCCATCCTAATTTTTCTGAAGTAAAATCCAATTGCTGAAGTTTCTCAAGGCTAATATTTGGTGAAATGCGGACAAACGAGTGCGAACCGTCCGATGTAAGATATAATTAATAGCCGTCACTAACGAATGCATGTGTGGCATCGATAATACTCCAATGAAATCCCCTATATTCTTGCGACTCTTGTGCTGTCTGAACTGGAGTTGTCGGGGTCCAACTTAATCCCCCATCCTCAGTCCTATAGAAAACGAATGCTGGCGGGTTCTCCCCTCTAAATTCAACGGGCAATACTCCCTCTTTTTGATTAAAGAAATGTGGGGGTTCAGTACTTACAGCCCCTCCATCAGTGTGATAACCCTGTGGAGTTACAATAGTTTTTTGAGACCATGTCCGTCCCCCATCTGATGAGCTATACAACCAAATACCATCGCCATGGGAAAAACCCGTTAGCCAACCGTTCTTTTGATTTGAAAATACAAGTCCGTTTTTAGAACCTGCCAATGGCAAAGCATTAGACGGTTTCTCGTTGAGAATCGCCGAGGCATTTGACTTCCAGGATGCACCACCATCATTCGACTGGAATACTTCTACCGATTCCGACCCCATGGAAACATCATAGCTTGCCAATAACCAACCATGTGTTAAATCGATAAAATCAAGAGAAGTAACTCTACCATAATATGGGGCCGTATTAATCTCAGCACTTTCCCATTTTTGCCCTCCGTCTGTGGTATGGTAAACAGTAATGCTGGTTGATGATTCTTTATTGAAGACAACCCAGAGAGTTTGAGCATCGTAGCTCAATAATGTACCTACGCTAGTACTGTCGACACCCTTTGGAGTGACATTAGTCCAGCTAGCCCCACCATCAACTGTTCTCAGTAACGAACCTTGGCTCAGTGCCCAACCCGTCATTGCGTTAACCATATGTATCGATGTTAAGTTACTCAATGCTCCCAAACTAAGTTTGCTAGTATTTGTATCACTGTTAGATAACGTCTCATTATTATTTATAGAGACGGGACTCTGGCTATTGCCGACATTGCTAGAATTTAAATTACCACAGCCTGTTAACATAAGCATAAGAACGATAATGTTAGAAAGTAAACGGTAATGCTTACGAACCAATATTAGGACTCCTTTCTAGAATCTCTTATGCCCCTTCGCCAGGTATGATATCTGAGCTTTCATCACTAATTGCCCATGTTTTCCCTATTCTAACCACTGAAAACTGATAATGCAGTCCAATTTCGGGGTGGGCAATGACATTGTTGATTAATGCTTTATCCCAAACCCAAATATCAGCACTGACAGTGGCAATGTTGCCATGTCCACTTATCTTGATATTTTTACATTTGGAAATCCCGCCGTCTAAAAACCTATAGTTACCTGTTTCCTGAGCATTTATCAACGCTTCAGATTGCCCAACCATTTTCTTTAATATTTGCGAATTGGGAATGTAGAACCTAGAAAGCGTACCTTCAATAACCTCGTTTGCTTTTCTCTGAACTTTATCTGGAATACGGGTGTTAAGATTTGAACGATAAGGTTCTGGGAGGATACTAGCAGTTTGCTCTGTTTTCACAGAGTCAAAAACCAACTTTTGAATTTCAATAGCATCAGTCGCTTTAATGCTTGTAAATCCCCATTGGGCAAACCAGCTAATAAATAAAATGATGCATGTGACGGTTATTCTTATAATCCAGCTTTTATTTTTAAGAAAAGATTTCACGGTATCCATACTGACCCCCTAATGAACCATTGTTGAAGCCTTACGATACTCGTTTTGAAAGTATACCGCCACGGATTCTCTCACATCAACACCTTTGATTTGGAATATTTTCGTACCCACTGGGCATTCGTTAGCTTCTCCATTATTTTTAGGCGAAGGGATGACTTGTTTTTCCACTTGACCAATTTGGTCACCCAAATTGTCCTTTGAAATCAGCTCAGAACTTAGATAGTAAGTATCGTTGTTAAAGATTATCATCGAAGCATATAGCACATCTCGTTCTTTAATGTTATTTCCTTCGAATGTTCTCTGACTACAACCCAGTAAACCAACTGAAACCATCATTAGCACCATGAAAGACAAAAGTCTCATTTTCATAGGTAATACCTCTAATTTTAGAAATATTCAATATTCTAACTAGGGAGTTATCTCAACATATATATCACTGACATAAAATTAAATACCGAGCCACCGTTATGTATCAAAGAACGGCTATAAACTCAATTCATAACTTCAATGTTTCTTCTTTCTTTAGAAGCTTAACAGCAATACAAATACACACGATAATTGAAATCCCGTATGGAATGTTTATTGAATCCAGTAAGAAACCGTTAGCAATATGCAAGGCGATTAAAGCTAAAAAATATACAGATAGCAGTAGATTAGCTCCCCCTGCAATTACTGATTTATAGTTTGGTATACAGTAAAATAGGCTGGCATTAACACAAATGACACTTGCTATTAACACTATCGTCCAAATTGTTGCATTGTAAGACCACCCAAGGATATTGTGAATAGTATAACTTAGTATCAACTGAATAATTAAGCATAGTAATATTGCAACTGGAACGGCGATAATCCACCTCAGCCAATTTGGTAATTTTGCAAATAACCAATCATTGTTCTTCATTTCTAACACCCTCAAACCAAGAGGCAGGAGAATAATGCTCCTGCTCTTTCCATTTCTCGCTTGTAACAATGTGAGTTTATTTTTTATAGTGACCTCCTACATCAAAGGCTTTAGCCGTATTATCGCCAATACTCCAATACATATTATCCATGCAATAGATGAGTGGGTTTATCTTCTTTGTGTCTGGAAAGCCATTTGTTAGCAAATCTTCACCAACATAAGTTTCAATTACTTCACCGATAAACACTTCCATACCTATTTTTAATATCTACCTTCCCAGTTTTTATATATATGACATCGTATAATTGTAAAGCCTGATGTCAAAATCTCTCACCTAGAATTCAGCAATTCTACAAGATATTCCTCCCATAAATTCAATATCAGAAAATAATAACCACCATAATGTTACAACATGTGAGTAGTCATTTCTTAAAATAGCCCAATAGATTGATTTGGTTAGCTTCAATCTATTAGGCTATTATTTGTACAGTGTTCTTTGTATTTATTGCAGACTGGAGCGACAGAAATATATCGAGGAGTACTGCTGATTACTGTACCAAATATTACATTGATATTAATCAATACGTTCATGTTTGCTAAAATCTCCTTTTTAGCCTGTCCATTAAGCTTTGATTAGGTGAATATTAAATGAGTATTTTGCTACTAAATAATCTTATAGAGTTAGCTTACCAACTCAATGGCTCTTTACCTCCAAACAATTCTACTTCTTACCCCTAAACTCGTAATTCCTTTCCCTCCGCTAGCCACAATCCATTGATAATCGTCGCAACAGCTTCAATCCACTCAACATTGTGCCCAACAAGCTGTTGATATTCAGGGTGAAAAGAATCATTTCTCATATATCTTATTGCATCCAACATTTCTTTTTGGTGAGTGGTGATTACACCTAGTGAGTATAAATAATCGATTTTCTTGGCAAGTTTTCTTGTACTTTCGGGTCCACCATTAATTTCAAATTTCAACGAGACTACTGCTTCAAAAGCCTTAAAAGCCTGCTCTAATGCTATTGTACAAAACGGATTATATAAATAGCCATATGCAAACAATGCTCTGGCAACCTCAAATATGTTTTGAATACTCGTTGGAATGGAATTATGTAGCTTGATGTTTTCAACCGCCTTAATGAAGTCAGCTTCATTCGTCTTTGTTACCGAACCGTCGCCGTTTAAATTGACTAATATGTCTGTAATCCTATCTGGTTTGTAGTAATTTTCAATATCTACCGCCTGGAATGGTCTTTCTATACTATGAGCAAGAATAAACCACCATTTCTCATCCCAATATCCGTTCGCACTTCCAGATGTAGACGGAGCTACAAAGATTCTGGTAGTTGTTATTTTTTCTGGTTGAAAACCAAAATCGATTTTGGCACGGGATAAATACATACTTGCCGAGTTCTTACCGTTAAAACAGAGAATATCGGGCTTAAATTCTTTTATCTTAGTCGTCAATGTATAGATGTCAAAGTCATTAGGAGTAAGCTTTTTGTCTAACCCACTTTTCGTCTTAACTAAGTCTGTTAAGCCTAAACCGTAATGAGTTAACGATTGATATTCGTTGGGACTCAATTCCTTGGGCGTTAAGCCAATCTTATGAAGTATTTTCCAGAACTTATTTGTTGGGTGAGCATAGTAATCTCCTCTTTCGGCAGATGTGTCACTAACTGCCGTTCCACAAAAAACGATTCTCATATTGGGAGTTAGAACATCTTGTAACACCATCTTGAACCTTCCTTTGTAAGAGAATGAATGTAGAAAAACCTATATCCTATTTCTTTATTTTCTTTGTAAACCCCTTTTTCTTCTTAAAAACATTAAAGGTCACCAGAGTTTTTTATATAACTCCGATGACCTAACCTTAGAACCATTTAACTAAAAACTTACTACTTTTCGTTCCTTTTCTTTTTCATCAAAAAAACTTGTAAAATATCTGACAAACCTCTCAAACAACTGGACGATTTCATCTAGCACCTCTGTCCTCGGTCGACCAAAAGTCAAAATGGGTATATCCAGGATAAAACTCGAAATCTTCTCTCGAAAATTAACTGCGTAGCCAATAACATTCTCAATATTTTCCTTTCTCGTTTTCAGTTCCTTGAAAGTATCTGAATTTTTTCTAGGTATTCTGAGCTTTAAATGAGAGTAAGCATCTCGAATGCTAATTTCATAGATATTCCCGTTTCCTGCACCATACACAATGGCATTTGTGTCAAGTCTGGATTTTGCCCGATATACAGGTGGATAATACCACATGTCTTTGCGGATTTTTTTTATAAGATAGAGATTTGAGCCGAGACGGGTAGAAAGACTTTCAGGTTCAAGCTGAAAAGGTTTACAAATATTCTGTTGCCATAAACCTTGATGCTTTTCTCCATTTCCCTTCCCATTATATCTCGCAATTATCTTCAACGGTTCCTTGACCTGAGATAATCGACCTAAATTCGGAATAACATTCAAAGGATAGAGCATTGATAATTGCTCAAGTACTGGAATAACTTCTGGATTAACCACAGCAAATAGAACATTTACAGGCTTTTTTTGACTTTTAATAAACTCAACAACCTCTTCAATTAGATGTTCCCTTTTTGCAAAGGTAAGAGCCTCCCATACAATAATCCCTTTGTTAATATTACTTATAATAGTCTTTACCATATCCATGTGACGCATATCTGCAGGTATAAGCTGTACCTCGACAAAGAGATTTTGATTTATTTTATCAGCCCATCCACAAATATCAATCTTCTTACCTTTAAAGGGAACTTCTTGTTCCAACTCATCTATTTTTGAACCAACTATATTGTTTAACAAACTTGAATGAATCGATTGGTATAGCGAAAAAAGATTTTCTTTTTCCTCGTCAAGTCTGAACCTGGGCAATGTATTACCTCCCCTTCATTTCAAATTCAAAGGGAATCCGCTCGGATTCCCTTTGAACTTTACCTTACTAAATTTGTGCCTTAATTCGGTCTACGGTTTGGAGTATCATGCCACTCTCAAGAAATTTAACCTCATCGTCCCATTCTGCACTAGAAATGACTTCGAATAGTTTCAATAGAAGTTCTTTGACCTCAGTTGTTACAATTGTGTCGCCAATTTTAAAATCGTTCTTCAAAAGAAGTTCACGAATTTCGGGCAATTCCCCATCGTTCTCAGAATTTGACGCTAGCGAGAGAAGCTCAGAAAGATTTAGGTTAAGTCCCCTTGCAATCAACTCCATAATTGGGTAGCTTGGAGCTTTTCTATCGCCCTTCTCAAGACGATTTAGGTAACTGCTGGAAATTCCTGTAATTTCTGATAGTTCACTAAGAGATAGCTTCATTAGTTCTCGTTTATAACGTATTGCTTGTCCAAATTTAGGGTCCACTTCTCTCTCAGTATTTTCCTTTTTCATTTGCAAAAATGCCCCTTTCTCAATTTTGATTCATTGTATTATAGATTTGTAGAGGCAGATTTATAATTCCGTAAAAACGATTATATGTTACGTTGTATCCCTATAATGCTAGTTATTTCAAATAATTACTCTATCAAACCGCAATTTTTCTCAGACCAGCGAAGCCTCTGGAGTTACGAAAAAACACCTTACGGAATTAACTCAATAAGGGGGTTTTTACCTGATTACTTTTATCTTTAGGTAGTCTAAATGTGTATTATAATAAATTATATTATATTCATACTGTAATATATAAGTGTAAGCACATAAGCTATTTCCAATGTCTATATTTTTTGTTATGCTTTATTCAGTTAAGCGTTCTTTAGCTTAATGGTTAAAAACCTTAAAACATCAAGAAATAATTGCATTATTTTATTGGCTTGTTATTAATTTCGGGAAATACTCTTATAATAAAATGTATTTTAAAATGAAAGCTGCTAATAATAGCAACTTAACCTGCCAAAAAATGAACTTTAGTTAACAATCTAATGTTTGGAGTGATTTTTATGGCCGCACTGTTCTGACGTGTGGGAAAGGATGAAATTTTAATTGAATAATGGCACTAATACAAAACTTTTACTCAAATCATCTAATGGTAAAATTAACTATAATACCATTAAACTAACGGAACCATCTCAAAAAGCTCTTAACGAATTTCACAAAATCCTCCTCCCTTTTTTCTTGGAAACTCTAAATACCGAACAAAAATCAAACTCAGATAATTTGTCAGCATAATTTGGGGTTTAGACAAATGGAAACAGAAAATGAAATAGAAAAAGTAGCAATTTATCTGAGGAAATCAAGGGGAGACGAAGAGGAAGACGTTTTATCAAAACACAGACAAAGACTTTTAGAATTTGCTGAGCAAAAGGGATGGAGTTATGAAATATTTCAAGAAAAAATCGGAACAGGTGATGGGGTCGAACATAGACCTGAACTCAAACGACTTTTAGATTTTGTGGAAGATGGTCTTTATGATGGTGTATTGGTTGTTGAATACGAACGACTTAGTCGTGCAGGTACAAAAGACTTAGATGAGATAATCAAGGTATTCCATTATAACGATACGTACCTGATTACTCCAGAAAAAATTTACGACCCAAATAATACAGGCGATTTAACATTGTTAGGCATCTTGTCCGTTCTTTCCAATGCGGAATTACGAACTATCGTTAAGCGATTAGTTGATGGAAAAAAGGATGGAGCGATAAAGGGAAATTGGACTAACGGCAAGCCACCATACCCTTACGAATATATAACTGAAGTTGGGGTTGATAAAAGAGGAAGAAATAAAATTATCGGTCATATTACTGTTAATGAGGAAAAGAAAACCGTCTATACTCGTATTAAAAAAATGTATCTTTCTGGTAAATTTGGAACTGAAGAAATTTCTTTCATTTTAAATCGCGAAGGAATTTCTTCACCAAATGGCTCAACATGGCACAACAATACAGTTAAGAGACTATTAGTTCATCCGTTTCATATGGGTCAAGTAATCTATGGAAAAAACCAATGGAAAAAAAGAAGAGATAACAAACGAAAGATAACTCGTCATAAAAATGAATCAGAATGGTCTGTTGGAGAAGGTCAACACCCTCGCCTAAAAACACCCGAAGAACATGAAAAGATTTTAGAATTACTTGCAAAAAATCGCAAGGTCCCTCACAAGAGTAAAGCTGGGTGTTTCCCTACAACAGGATTACTCTATTGTAGAAAATGTGGGTACAGAATGGTCTATTCCGTAGGTAGAATTGAAGTTAAGAGCGGAAAAAGTTATAACTATACAAAGTGTGCCCATCATTCACCAGTCGGTACAAAGTGCCCTCAAACTGGAGTTAAAATGGATGAAGATTTCTATGGAGCTCTTTTTCAAGCAATCGTTAGTGACTATCTGGATAAGGGACATTTAATCAAGCTTCAGCAAAACTGTAATTTTAACATGGAACTTGAGCGAAATATTAAACAGAAACGAGACACACTTATTAAAGCAGAAAAAGCGTTAATAAGAATAAAAGATGCCTATGAAGCTGAAATTTATACTCTGGCTGAATTTTCAGAGCGGAAGAAAGCTCAAGAAACACTAATAGAATCTTTAAAAGCTGAAATTCAAGAACTAAAAAACACCCCTCAACGGGAATTTAATCTCCCACCTGAAGAACTTGAGAATCGCATCTGTGAATTCAAATCACTTTGGGAAAAAGGTGCTTCACCAAAGGAAATTAATACCCTGATGAAATCCATTGTCAAGAAAATATTCTACGACCGAACTGATAACGAAGTAACTTTTGAGATTGAATACTTGTAACCGCAATCGGCAACCCTGTCATATTAAGGGTTGCTGTTCTTTATCTAAACTCATAGAATGTAACCATTAGAAGCTAATTCTTAAAAGAATTATTAGAGTCCTAATAGATAATAATATTCAAAGACTTGTTATTACATCAAACAAAATTCCTCAGCAAAAAGGAGGTGTTGCCCATGACAACAAATAGTAAGCATATACCCAATAGATTAGTTAATGAAAAGTCCCCCTACTTACTTCAACATGCTCATAATCCAGTTGATTGGTTTCCTTGGGGTGAAGAGGCTTTTCAGAAAGCGAAAACAGAAAATAAACCTGTTTTCTTATCTATTGGGTATTCGTAGTGTAGTTTACCGACTTGTCACTGGTGTCACGTCATGGAGCGTGAATCCTTTGAAGACCAAGAGGTCGCCGACCTCTTAAACCGCTATTTTGTATCGATTAAAGTGGACCGCGAAGAGCGTCCCGATATCGACCATATTTACATGGCTTTCTGTCAAGCTTTAACAGGAGCTGGCGGATGGCCGCTTACGATCATGATGACGCCTGAGAAAAAGCCCTTCTTTGCCGGTACATACCTCCCCAAAACAGCTCATTATGGCCGCCAGGGACTGATGGAGGTGTTGGAACAAGTCGGCGTACTTTGGAGAGACAAAGAAGCTTATGTCCGGGAAACAAGCGATCAAATCGTGTCGGCCGTTCAATCTCAACAATCCATTCCGACAAAGGATCAAGCTTCCTCTCCCTCAACCGCTGGAATTGAAGCTTGGGGAAAAGAAGTCATTGAGAAAGCCTACCAGACTTTGGCCCGAAGTTTCGATTCCCACTATGGAGGGTTTGGACAGGCACCAAAATTTCCGGCTCCTCACAATCTGACCTTCCTCCTGCGTTATGCCCAAGACCATCCTCAGAGCAAGGCCCTTGCCATGGTGCGCAAAACATTAGACGGAATGGCTATTGGAGGAATTTATGATCATATTGGATTTGGTTTTGCTCGTTACAGCACCGATGAAAAATGGCTGGTCCCTCACTTTGAAAAAATGCTCTATGACAACGCACTGCTAGCTCTCGCGTACTTAGAGAATTATCAAGTAAGCCATGATGCGAGAGATGCTCAAATTGCTGAAAGCATTTTTACCTATGTACTCCGAGACATGACATCCCCAGAGGGTGGTTTTTATTCCGCAGAAGACGCTGATGCCGAAGGTGTAGAAGGTAAATTTCATGTCTGGTCTCCCGCTGAAGTCGCCGCTGTGCTAGACAAAGAAGCCGCTTCCAGATATTGCGACGTCTATGACATCACTTCCAGAGGGAATTTTGAAGGTAAAAGTATTCCTAATTTGCTTCAAGGAAGCTTGGGTAAAAGTTTACCTGATAATTCCGAATCGCTTCTTAATCAGCTGCAAACACTTGAATCAGCTCGTCGTGCATTATTTGCTGCTCGCGAGCAAAGAGTCCATCCTCATAAAGATGACAAGATCTTAACGGCCTGGAATGGTCTCATGATCACAGCTTTGGCCAAAGGTGCTCAAGTGTTGGGAAAGCTGGAATTATTAGAGGCTGCCGAAAAATCAGTTCAATTTATCCTCAAAAACCTTCGACGCAGTGACGGCAGGCTTTTAGCTCGATTTAGAAAGGGAGATTCTGCTTACCTAGGCTATTTAGATGATTATGCCTTTCTTATTGAAGGACTCCTAGAACTATATTCGACGTGCGGCAAGGCTCATTATCTTGAAACTGCTCTTCATCTCCAAGATCAGCAAGATAAACTCTTTTGGGACAACGAGGATGGAGGATACTTTCTGACAGGTTTGGATGCCGAAGAACTTCTCATCCGTCCTAAAGAGAGCTACGATGGAGCTCTTCCCTCCGGCAACTCAATCACCGCACATAATTTAATCCGCTTAGCACGACTAACCGGAGATGAGCGCTGGAATGAAAAAGCAGAGCATATTCTCCTTTGCTTCCGCCCGGTACTTGAAGAATATCCCACAGGGTATACGGCTTTTTTGCAGGCTCTGCAATTTGCACTTCAACCAAGCCAGGAGCTGATTCTTGCCGGACCCCTAAACTCCCCCAAATTGCTGGAAATGCGTCACATCTTTTTTTCCGACTTTCATCCCTTCGCATCTGTCCTTTACCATGAAGGAAGTCTTAACTCTTTCATACCCTGGCTCAGAGATTATCCCATTGATCATGAAGTAATGACTGCCTATCTCTGTCAGAATTTCACCTGTCAACGCCCGGTTCATGAGATCGAAGAATTCAAAGCTCTGCTTAATTAAGTCTAACTACGCAAAGACACTATTGAAAACATTCTAATTGACTTGACTGTACCCGAGCACTGTCTTTGCATTTGTTAGACTTAAACACTGCGGTCACGTTATCCTACAAATCTTCTGAAACAATCGGCTGTCTGTGGCAAGCCACAGATTCAATACAATTCCGCTAGTGTGGAGGGAAATATATAACGATAATGTTGCTTTAAACTACTAAAGGGCTGTAACAAAGTACACGAAAATACTTTGATTACAACCCTTTTTTAATCATCCTTAATAAACAGTTCAATAATATTCAATAATCGTGATAATTACTTGAAAGGATTTCTTAAGTTTAAGTCCAATTAAATGACAATGATACAAAGTGTCATCATTTGCGATTTTCTAATTCCCCTGGTAGACCACTTACCATGCCACTCAGTTTTTCAGTATACGATCGAGACAAATAGCTAGCGATTATCCACCGCCACAATCATTATGGAAGGGAAATTTGCCAAGTTATAATCTATGGGCTCAGTAAGCTCTACGTCCCCTTGGTAAAATACTCGCACATAAGGACGGTTGGGAAATGACGGGTTCTGTTTTACTACATTTCCTCTTTGTCCATTACTTAACAAAATACCCGAACCAGATGGATAAACAGCAATGTGCTTTCTAAATACATCCAAAATTTTAGGGTCAAAATGGGTATTTGATTGAGCAATGATGATTTCATAGGCCTCATTAGGTTCTAAAGCCTTACGATAAACCCGGCGGCTCGTTAATGCCTCATAGACATCAGCAACTGCAGCCAGTCTGCCGTATTCGTGGATCTCTAAACCCTTCAGGTTTCGAGGATATCCCGAACCGTCCCACATTTCCTGATGTTGGTATGCTATATGAGCTGAAAGCAAACTAAAATCATCGTTTTTGCGCAGAATATCAAAGCCAAGTGTCGTATGCTTCTTAATTTCGGCAAATTCTTCGTGAGTAAGAGGCGTTTTCTTATTGAGAATGCCCTCCGGTATCTTTATTTTGCCGATATCATGCATAAGAACACCCATCCCGAATTCAATTAAGCGTTGTTCATTAAATCCGGAGGCAATTGCCAGAGTTAAGGCTATGATCGTCGTATTAATGGAATGATGAAATGTGTATTCGTCATATCCATGAATATTGGTTAGATTACATAAAATATCTTTACTTGACAAAAGGTCATTAATCATTTCTTGGATAGTCACGCGAACTCTTGCCGAAGGCAATGAATCTTCGGAATCCTTTTCAATATATTTACAGATTTCTTGTATTGTCTTATAGGCCACTTCGCGTGTTCGCGCAGAAATTGTAATATTTAATTCAACATCATCCAACCGATTATCTTCAATAAATAAAACATCGTAACCCATTGCTTTTAATCGTTTAATAAATAACGCCGTCAGACAAACCCCAGATTGCAATAAAATACTGCCGGAAGGGTTGATCACAGGACGAGCCAGAACAGATCCTTCCTTGACAAAACGCGTGTTCACCAAGCGCATTAATATTTTCACCCTATTCGATTGGTTTTAGTTACTATCTCTCCTAAACATAACACTTCGTCAAAATATATGAATTTACCTCTTTATACGAGTTGACATAATATAATTTTCCCTTTGGTCACAATTCATTTTCCCTTAAGTCCTACCCGCTGTTTCACTATCGCCGATATTTTAGATATGAATAATATTCAATCCAGTTAACAGAATAATAGCAATGGCAATTGGAACTAAATATCTAACTAAAACTATATAGACTTTAAACAAGCCTTCATTGCGTAATTGACCCTCATTAGTCATCTCACGCTTCACATTAGCATATCCCCATTGCCAACCCGCAAACAAGGCAATGAAGATTCCACCCAAAGGTAAGAGGACATTCGATGTTGCAAAGTCGAAGAAATCGAAAAAAGTTTTACCAAATATCAAAACATTGGACAACACACTATTAGACAACGTAGCCGTTGAACCCAGCAAACCTATGCCAACAATCGTTATGAGCGTGGCTTTCCGCCTCGACCATTGATACTCCTCAGTGAAGTAGGCAATCGGAACTTCCAAGAGAGACAACATAGCACCGGTTGCAGCAAAAGCGGTCAGCAAGAAGAATAAAACCATAAAAATTCTGCCTAAGGGCATGGAATTGAACACCGTCGGAATAATGATAAATAGTAAGGGTGGACCGGCTTTAGGTTCAAATCCAAAAGCAAATACTGCCGGAAAAATAGCAATGCCCGCCATCAGAGAAACTAACGTGTCAGAGAGTGCTACTTTTACTGCCATCTTTGGCAGGTTTTCCTGTTTGTCTACATAACTGCCATAAGTAATCATAGCTCCCATGCCGACACTTAGCTTAAAAAATGCCAAACCTAACGCAGCCAGTATAGCACTTACAGTGATCTTAGAAAAGTCCGGTTTAAATAAGAACGCTAAGCCTGAAGAAGCACCGGGCAGGCTTAAGGACCTGATATCAATAATAACCAGCAAAATAAAAAGCATGGGCATCAGGAATTTGGTGACTCTCTCAATTCCTTTCGTAACACCTGCCATGATGATAATGCCGATTACAATTAAAACCAGCACTTGCCAAAATAAAGGTTCAGCGACTCCTGAGATCAAAGAGTTAAAGACTTGTGTTGTTTGCTGCGGTTTATTCGTTAGAAGCGCACCACTCGCCGATTTGAAAATATAGGCATAAACCCAACCGACCACAGTGGTATAGAAAGCCATAATTAAAAAGGCGCTTATTACCCCTGCTCCACCAACTAAAAACCAAGGCCGTCTTGGCTGTAGTTTCTTAAAAGCACCTACTGCGTTAGATTTTGTTGCCCGTCCTATGAGATGTTCTGACAACATTACAGGCAAACCGACTAATGCCAGGCATACTAAATAAACCAGAATAAAAGCTGCCCCACCATTAGCACCGGTTACATAAGGGAACTTCCATATATTACCGAGTCCAACAGCTGAACCCAGTACTGCTGCTATGACTCCGATACTGCTTGAAAATCCTTCTCTTTTATTCTGTGATTCTTGTTTCAAAATCTGCCCTCCATTCTTTCGTGAAACTTGTTTATTCGACATATTATGTACGGATTCCTTCTATCCTACTACATATGAGCCATTATAACCGTATTCGCCCAACAAAAATAAGCTCGCTCTTACGCGATGAACTCATTTCTTCTTACCAAGTTCATCCCAAAGCAAGCTTTTCTAGAAACTTAAATGTATAAATTAACCTATTTTACAGAATAACGTTTGTCAATTGAAACTTTGACACGTCAACTAACCCTAAATCAGTGAGTTTAATTTCTGGTATTACAGGGAGAGATAGAAAGGCTAGGGTCATAAAAGGATCAATGGTTTCATAAATTCCTAAATTTCGGGCTTGAGCATGAATTTCACTGAGAGTCTGAGCAATTAACTCGGCATCCAGATTGGACATCAGTCCGGCAATGGGTAATGGCAGCTTACCAAGCACTTGATCTCCACGTACCAGGCAAAGCCCGCCTCCCATTTCGGCACAAGTATCAATGGCCAGATTCATCTCCTCATCACTCATTCCCACGACCACAAGATTGTGGGAATCGTGGGCCACCGTAGAAGCGATGGCTCCTTTTGTCAAACCTAATCCTTCCACAAAACCTACGCCGACATTTCCAGTCTTATGGTGACGCTCAAGAACCGCGATTTTGGCTATTTTTTGAGCAGGATCAGCCACTACACAATGATTAACGACGGGCAATTCTCGAATAATTTCTGAGGTGACCAGCGAATGTCCCTGGACACCAATGACACGCATTCTTGCAGAGAGAGCTCCAGCACTCGTTATATTCAACTTCAGTCTGTTGGGGGACCTATTCTCTAGATGTACACTTTCCGTCATTCCCATAATGCTTGACTTGGGAAAATGAGGGCGTTCACCTCGGCAGCTTAGACGTTTCCCCCGCCAGTATACTTCCTCGATCTCAAAACGGTTAAGATCTTTGAGGATCACAAAATCTGCTTGATATCCTGGTGCCACTGCTCCAAGTCCTAAGAGCCCGATGGCGCGCGCAGTATTAATGGTAGCCATCTGGATAACCCTAATTGGGTTCACACCCTCTTGGATTGCCAAGCGAACCAGATGGTCGATGGAACCTTCCTGAATTAAGTCTCTCGGATGCCGGTCATCGGTGACAAGCAGACATTGACTTGAGTTTTCGGGGGTAACCGCTGGTAACAGATCCCGCAGATTATTAGCAGCGCTCCCTTCTCTTAACATGACATAAAAACCCCTGCGGAGCCTTTCTCTGACCTCTTCAACCGTAGAACACTCATGTTCCGTATGAATTCCCGCCCGGTAATAGGCATTAAGATCCTGAGGAGATATTCCGGGAGCATGACCATCTTTAAACCTCACCGGGAGTTCTAGCTTTTCCACCATCTCTGCCTTAGCCGCCAAAACTCCCGGATAATCCATGACTTCCCCAAGTCCGATGACGTTTGGATGATCTAGAAATCCCTTGAGATCAGCCGCCCTGAGACGGGCCCCGGAAGTTTCCAATTCCGTTGCCGGAACACAAGAAGGCAGAGCAACAAAACCATTAAAAGGCAAATCCTGAATACTATCCAAGATATAGCGAATTCCTTGAACACCTAATACATTGGCAATTTCATGGGGATCAACAACGGCTGTCGTAACACCGTGAGAAAGAAGAAGAGAGCAAAATTCTTCCGGGCAAAGATGTGAGCTTTCAATATGAACATGACCGTCAATGAGTCCGGGAACGATATAATTTCCGTCTAAATCCAAAACTTTTTCCGCATTCTCAAAAGTTCCTATGCCCACAAACTGCCCCTGATGGATGCCAATATCTGTCTCATGGATTTCTCCGGAGAAAACATTGACCAACTTGGCTCTTTTCAGGACAAGATCAAGACGTGCAAGTCCTCTCGATTCATCCATTCTTTGCCTAAAGTTAGACATCAGCCACCCCTCCTTTCTGCAAAATCAAGCACCTAGGAAGCTGTTCTATTCTCCGTTTGAGAAACCTTTTAAATCATTCCTACCCGTTTCATAACACGATTCAAGCTTTGAGTCGAACGTTTTTTAAGTTCGGGAACGTCGATGGTCAGCAACTTGCGATCTCTCATGACAATTTGCCCATCAACCATAGTAAGGCGGACATCAGAGGGATAAGCCTGATAAACCAACTGAGAGTATACGTCCACATGTTGGTTGGGCCAGGTGTGTAATCCCTGAAGGCTTACAACGGCTAAATCTGCCTTTTTACCGGCTTCCAGGCTCCCAAGATCTGCTTCGCGTCCCAAAGCACGTGCTCCGGCGATGGTTGCAAGTTCAAATACTTTTTGGGCCGGCATGGCAGTTGGGCCATGTAAAGGTTTTTGGATGAGAGCCGCGTGACGCATTTCCCGGAAACCATCCAGATTATTACTGCAGGGTGCTCCATCAGAACTGAGGGAGACTTCGGCACCTCGCCCCAAGAGCTCGGTAATGGCGGCTATCCCCGAAGCCAGCTTCAGATTCGATGATGGACAATGGGAAATCCGCGTTTTAGTCCGAACCAGAATATCCTTTTCGGTCTCATCCAGCCAGATGCAGTGAGCGAGAATTAACTTCGGGCCTGTTAAGCCGACCTTATCTAAATAGACGACATTGCGCATTCCCCGGGTACTTTCCACAACTTGAATTTCGCCTCGGTTTTCAGAAGCATGGGTATGCACAAAAGCCTTCTTTTCTCTTGCCAGACGCGATACTTCCTTTAATAAGGTATCGGTACAAGAAATGACAAAGCGAGGTGTAAAAGCTACTTCTAATCGTCCGTTTCCTTGCCCGTTAAATTTCTCAAATAAGTCCACACTTTCTTGTAAAGAAGCCTCTGTGGTTTCCTGCAAGGAAAGAGGCACATCTCCGCTGGGATCATCCATCATGACTTTCCCGGCCAGTGCTCTCATTCCGCTGGACAATATAGCTTTGAAAGCATGTTCTGTATGATGCACTGTTTCCATATCTACGATTGTTGTCGTTCCACCTAAAAAGAGTTCTCCAATACCAAGCAATGCGGAATCATAGATGGATTCAGGATCGTGTCCGCCTTCTAAAGGCCATATTCTTAATTTCAGCCAGTCCAAAAGTTCCAAATCATCAGCCTGACCCCGAAACAAGGTCTGACAAAGATGGATATGAGTTTGAATCAAGCCGGGAATGAGCAAGTCACCGTTCAGATCAAACACTTGATCGGCAGAAGACTCCTTAACCTCCCCCACCGCTGCAATCCTTGAGCCATCGACTAACAGATCGCCCTTGATCACATCACGCTGAGCATTCATGGTCACAATGGTCGCGTTTTTAAATAGTACACGCATGCTAAATTCCACCTTTCTCCTCATCCGAAGAGAATTATTTCCTCAAAAAACCTGGAATCGGGAGAGATGTGCTGAACTTTAAAAACACATCTCTCCATAATCCCCGTGACTTATTAGCCCCCGCCAAGGACAAAGTGAACAATGAATAAGATGGTCAAAATATAGGTAACGGCATTATTCTCTTTGTGTCTTCCAGTAACTAATTTAATAATTGTATAAGACATGAAGCCAAAGGCCAAACCCTGGGCAATAGAATAAGTTAAGGGCATCATAACGATGGTGATAAAGGCCGGAAATGCTTCCGTAAAATCTTCAAAATTAATATGAACTACTTCGCTCATCATTAAAACACCTACAATAATAAGAACAGGTGCCGTCGCTTGCCCTGGGATTAAGCCAACAAGGGGAGCAAAAATGATCGAAAAAATGAAAAGAACTGCAACGGTCACTGCGGTTAAACCGCTTTTTCCGCCCTCAGCTACGCCAGCTGTACTTTCAATGTAGGACGTTACCGTTGGAGTACCCATGATGGAACCAAACATCGTACCAATCGAATCGGACATTAATGCTCTGCCGACTCTTGGCAGATTTCCTTTTTCATCCAAAAGACCGGCTTTGCGAGAAATTCCCAATAGTGTTCCAATATTGTCAAACAGATCAACAAAGGTGAAGGCAAAGAGAATCGAGATTAAACCATAATTAAAGACACCCATAATGTCAAGTTTCCCCATAACCGGTGCTACAGCATGGAAAGGATTGGAGAAGGCAACAAAACTCGATACACCCGTTGGGAACTGCTTAATGCCCATAAACATACTGAAAATTGTTGTCAGGAGAATTCCGAACAATAGACCGCCTTTAATTCGTTTAGCCATAAAAAATCCGGTCACAATTAACCCAAATACTGTCACAATGACACTAGGAGACTTCATATTGCCTAATTGAACAAGAGTATCTTTATTCGCTACCACAAGGCCGCCATCTTGCAAGCCAATAAATGCAATAAACAGTCCAATACCGACGCCAATAGAGAGGCGTAAAACTGTGGGAACTCCTTCCATAATCCATTCCCGAACTCTGGTGACCGTTAAGAGAAAGAAGATAAATCCGGAAATAAACACCGCCCCGAGAGCAGTTTGCCAGGGAAGTTTCATACCGATGACCACGGAATAGGTAAAGAAGGCATTAAGACCCATCCCGGGAGCCATGGCAATAGGATAGTTAGCATACACACCCATAATTAAGGTTGCTACTGCAGCGGCGATCGCAGTCGCTGCAAAGGTCGCATTCATGGGCATTCCCGCGTCTTTTAAAATATTGGGATTAACGAACAAGATATAGGCCATAGTGACAAAGGTTGTCACTCCTGCGAGAATTTCGGTCCTTACATTGGTACCCAATTCGGAGAGATGAAAAAAGCCATCGAGAAAGCCTTGACCGGCCGTAGGCGGAGAATTTTTTGACACGCTTGACATGAACAGCCCTCCCTAAAATCGACATAATGCCTCATTCTGACTGACCTTGATGCCAAAACATAAATCTAGAGCCTTATTGTTTTTTATAGTTTACCCCAATTCCTCCTTTTTCTCTGCTAATGCCTGCAGTATTTTTTCCGGTGTTGCCGGCAACGAGGTGATTCTTACCCCCACAGCGTCATCAATGGCATTGATGACGGCAGCAACCGTTGGAAGCATCGCTGGTTCACCGAGACCCTTGGCGCCATAAGGGCCGCTGTCCTCAGCTTCTTCGATAAAAAATGCTTCTATATTAGGCACATCGAGTGCTGTGGGAATCAAATAACTGGAAAATGCCGGGTTCTTAATCGTTCCTTTTTGCAGTTCAAGTTCTTCCAGCAGAGCATAGCCGATCCCCTGGGTCACTCCCCCTGCTATTTGCCCCTCGACTTGTGAGGGATTTAAAGCCTTCCCCACATCATGAACGGCAATAACTTTGAGAACTTTCACTTTGCCTGTTTCCGTATCCACTTCTACCTCTGCAGCTTGACAACCAAAGGAATAAGGCCAGTAAGGAGCTCCCTGCCCGGTGGTGAGATCCACGGGAGTCGAACGGGCTGTAGAACTTTCCGCGCTGATAAAGCGCTCCCCATTCAAACGAGCTTTAAAAACCATGTCTTCCAGAGGCATCCGCCGGAACGGATCACCCTTGACTCCAATATATCCTGACTTAAGCTCAATGCCCTCTGCTGTCGGGCAGGAAAACTCACGGGCAGCGTAGGTCAGCAAACGAGATTTAGCTTGCCGCACTGCTTTAAGAACTGCGTTGCCGGTATTGTAAGTTTGGCGGGTTGCGGCAGAAGTTCCCGAATCGGGAGTTACATCTGTATCAGCCGTATTAACACAAATATCCTCTGCCCTAAGCCCCAATTCTTCGGCAGCAATTTGGGCAAAAATCGAACTGCTTCCCTGTCCCACATCCACGGCCCCGGTCAAAACCGTTGCCGAACCATCGTCATGAATTTCCACAAAAGCACTCGAAACATCCGGAAAACCATTGCCATACCCAGTTCCATACCAGGCACAACCCAAACCTATTCCCCGTTTTTTCATGGAGTTTCCACCTCTCTTCTGAAATATGGGGCGATCTTGGCTAAACATTGATCTAAAGGAACACTGCTGGTCAGCTCTTGTCCCGTTGCCGTGATACTTCCCACTTGGAAACAATTGCGCAAACGAATTTCTAAAGGTGATATCCCCAACTTCTTAGCCAGAAGATCCATTTGACTTTCATAAGCCAAGACCGTTTGAGCTGCACCGAAGCCCCGCATTGCTCCAGTAAAAGGATTATTCGTAAAAACTGCATAACTGTCAATCTCCACGTTGGGTATCTCATAGGGCCCTGTGGCATGAACAGCAGATTTGCGCAAAACATTGACACTCCATGAAGCATAGGCTCCTGCATCACCTATGATCTTGGCCTGCATGGCTACAAGCTTGCCATCCTTCGCAGCTCCAGTCTTGTAATACATAGTCATTGGATGACGTTTGCTGTGGGAATAAAAAGACTCTTCCCTTGTATTCTCCATTTTGACGGGCCTCTGGGTCTTCAAGGCCAGTAAGGCCGCTATAATTTGCAGAGAGATATCTTCTCGCCCGCCGAAAGCACCGCCAACTGCCAAAGTCTTCACTTGAACTTGACTGTAGCGAAACCCCAGGGCATGAGCAATTTCCCCTCGATCATAGTGAGCATATTGAGTTGCAGTTTGAACCACCATATGCCCCCGTTCATCCAAATAAGCGAGAACAGCTTCTGGCTGCAAAAAAGCATGATCTACATGCTGTGTCTTATAAACTTGTTCGACCACAACATCCGCTTTAGCCCAGCCTTCCTCCATCGATCCCCTGCGAATGGGCAGGTGGTACAGGATATTTGTAGGCTGAAGTTCCGGGTGCAAAGGCGGAACCTCTGGCTTCATGGCCTCTTCGGGTTCAAAAATGGCCGGCAGAATTTCATAGTTCACCTGTATTCGCTCCGCGGCTTGGCGGGCTATCTCCATGGTTTCGGCTCCCACAACGGCCACCGGGTCCCCCACCATGCGTACATAGTCGGCGATGACCGGCTGATCACGGAACAGAACGCCATGTGAATTATGAGGTACATCTTTAGCGGTCAGGACTGTCACAACACCTGCGATCTTCTTAGCTTCTTCGCTGTTAATATTCAGAACCCGAGCATGAGGATGAGGACTGCGCAGAACAACCCCGTATAATTGATTAGGAAGATTGACATCGGCCGGAAACTTTGTTTGACCAAAAACCTTTCCCCAAGAATCTTCCCTCAGGACACGAGACCCTACTACTTCAGTTTTCATTATTTTTCCTCCTCGGCAGCCCGCTTGACGGCACGCAGAATCTTATCATAGCCCGTACAGCGGCAGAGGTTTCCCGATAAAGCCACTCCAATTTCCTCATCGCTGGGATGAGGATTCTTATCCAGTAAATTTTTAGCGGAGAGAACCATCCCCGGAGTACAAAAACCACATTGTACTGCCCCAACTTCTACAAAAGCTTTCTGAACAGGATGAGGTTTTTGCCGATTCCCAACGCCTTCAATGGTTGTAATCGCAGAGTTTTGTGCCTGCCCTGCCAGCACGAGACAGGCGTTGACGGTTTTTCCGTCTAAAATCACGGTGCAGGCTCCACATTCTCCTTCTCCGCATCCTTCTTTTGTTCCCATCAAACCTAAGCGATTACGCAGTACATCCAGCAATCGTTCTTGCGGGTCCACCTCTAAAACGTACTTTTTATCATTTACGATCAATTCGATAGTCATCATTTATCCAACCCTCCTTGCAGCCTTAACGAAGCAACCGCTTCCCGAAAAACGCCGGCCACGGCAACCCGTTTATAAGGAGCTGAAGCTCTTTCACCCAAGGCTTCGCGCACAACACCTTGAACTTGACGGATCCCCAATTTCAGCCACGATTCATTAAACTCCTGATGACTCAATGACTGGGCCAGAGGCTCACTGAGAAACGCTCGTCTTCCAACGGCACCTAAAGCGACCCGAACATTTCCAATCTTTGAACCCTCAAGCTCTAAGGCCACTGCGACACTTAAGCGAGCAATAGCTAAGGCTTCCCGTCTCCCCAATTTGGCAAATCCGGTAAACTGATGTCTTTTAGGGATTTTAAATCCGCCGATAAGGGTACCTGGAGAAAGCAAAGGTGTCTGTTCTAATAAGTTAGCCAGCGGCAATTGCTTCACTCCTTCAACGGAAAGCAAAACAACATCAGCCCCCAGGGCTAAGAGCGGAGGCAAACCATCGGCTGCCGGAGAACAGTTCCCAAGATTTCCGCCAAGAGTCGCCTGATTGCGAATCTGCGGTGAACCCATCGTTTGGCAGGCTAACCAGAGAGCCGAAGCCTTCTTTGCAACAAGTTCGCTTTTGCCCATATCTGTGAAAGTTGCCATACTGCCAATTTCTACGGACTCGTTTGTTTCCCTAATTTCTCGGAGTTCTGAGATCTTGCCAAGATCAATCAATACTTCCGGTAAGATCTTTCCTTTCTGCATTTGAAGTACAAGATCTGTTCCTCCGGCCAAAAACATTCCTTGGGCTGAATGTGCTATATCTATTGCTTCTTTGACACTTTGCGGCCGATAATACTTCATAGAATGTCCCCCTCTTGCTTAACGCCGTTTAAAGATTTTATAAAAAGAAAAAGCAACCATAATTATTTCTCCATAAACCATTCCGGCTCATAGAGAAGCAATTACGGTTGCCTCGTAGACACCCTCGACCCAATTATCAAGGATATATGAGTTATAATTACACTATTTTGTTTTTTCTCACTATAGTTATATTCGTCAAATTTATTGGAATTCCTACTTAAAATTTTAAAAATTTTGTTTCGTATCTTATGATAATCCAAAAAAATATGGCAGATATAGGTGACTATCCCTATTTTGAGAGGATAAGGAAATTACGCAGTTCCTATACATGTTATTATTTTCTCACACTACCACGTAAATGACACTTACCATAAACTGGCGCTGCCACTTTACAGACATGTGGTCTGCCCTAAAAAGCAATATTACATAAAATTAGTTGCTTCGATCAAGATCTGATTGTTGCTTTAATTAGAATGTTCGTTTTTCAAACGAGGCGAATGTAATAATTTACTTTCCATCATTCCCAGAAGAACAGCAGAACCAATAGCCCGTGCTTTTTCTGAAATGGTATAACAATACTCTTTATTCCCGCGCGGATCAATATCACCCACTTTAACCGCAGGGTCAATGGGGGTATTATCCATTAATAATCCTCGCAGGACACCATCAATTCCGGCACAGATTCTTTGTGAGTCAGTCCCGTCCTCGATTAAACCAACACAATCACCCGCCTGAACCTTTTCGCCAATGTCCTTTTGCGCTTTAAAGATCCCTGCTTTAGAAGAATAAAGAACGCGTTCTTTGGTATATCCGCCAATATTGCCTGGGATTCCTGTATTAGGCTCGGCGGAACCGGTATAGATCAGCCGGCCTAAGTTGTGACCTCGATTCGTTTCAACGACCAAGTCAACATCGGCACCGGCCGTAAAACCAGGGCCCAATCCGATGGTGAAAGCAGCCATATCCCGGCGGGTACCTATGTTCCGTTTGGCCAAAATGGCATCGACTAAGAATGTCGGCTTAAGACTTGCTATACAATGAAGTTCGGGGTCAATCAAAATGGGAACAATACCGGTTTCCCAAGCAGGTCCGCAGGACTCTGAATCAGCAACAAGACTTGCCGAAATCTCCTCAACTTGCCAGTTCCCCTTAACAACGGCCGTACCAAAGCATACCGGCCAGCGAACCATCAAGGGCTTGGGCACTTCTGTCATTACCACCCGGAATCCTGCTTTCGCTAGAGCCCACCCTACCCCTGTAGCTTGTTCTCCGGCACCTCGAACCAGTACCACAGGTCCATGCAATTCGAGTTTCTTTTCCATAGTCCTCATCCTCCTTACTTTATTCAAGTTTGGATTGTAGTTTGATCCCTTCTTTGGCAATATTCCAGCCAGGCCTGATATTCTTCAGGTGTATCCACATCCTGCAGGAATGTCTCTCTTACCCTGCACCTAGTCCATCGTTCAGGATAGCGGTATAAGACCTTCCTACCTCCTTCTTCCCCTTGTAGCTCGCTGAGTTCCGAAACATACCTCCGGTGAAAAAATACCGGAGAGCCAACTCCAGCATCGGATATGGGCACTAAAAAATCCGGAGCCACTCTCAAAGCCTGCTCAAAACAAAGGGCTAATTCCTGGGAGGTGACTCCTACCTGATCACCTGGTAAAAAGCCTACCATCTGTGTGGTTTCCTCCAAATCTCTAAGCCCTAAACGAAGAGTTTCGGAAAGGGGGATTACTTCAGGTACTTGCAGCCAATTTCCACCCGCTTCTCGAAAAGAACGCTGGATTTCCTCAGTTAGATATTCCTCCGGCGGACGCCGTGTAACCACACGAATTTGTATCGATTCTGAAGGAGTTTTGATCCCCGCAGACGATTCCTGAGATAATTCTTGAGATAACTTCTGAGACGCTTTTTGAGACGGTTTTTGTATTAATCGAATCCCTTCCAAAACAGTCTGAGTCACGTGACCGAGAACAGTTGTATGTATGTAAGGTAAAGCCAGTTTGTCTCGGCCCATTCGTGTTGCTTGCCCGGCTGCCATTACCACAAGTCGAACCATAGCAGCTTTCCCCCTTTGGCATCTCCCGCAGCTATTCTTAAGCTTCGCGGCTTTGTTTCCGGAGCTTTGGAGAACACCTCTTCCACCCCTCTGCGGTAAAGAGCTTCCAAAAGAACAACAAGGTCCTTAAGCTCAGGCAAACCGGCTTGATTTTCCATTTCAGGGAAAATCGATTCCTCAAAAGACTTTATTTTTATAGGATCAGGCTGGTCGTGAATATTAAGCAAAATGACCCACGCTAAGTGCTGATACTGGGGGTAAAATACCGGAGACTTCCTAAAGTACCGCCAGGCGCTTTCCTCCGTCCACTGGTTATTAAACAGATCAGGACAGCATTCGGCCCGATGGACATCTTCAGGTTTCAGCTCCTGTCCCCACAATCTTCCATCTACGACTAATACTCCACAATCCGATTGCAGCGGAATTTGAGGCTCATGACCGGCCCAACATTTTAAACGGCGCTCTCTTGCTCCATCACCTTCGATAATCCAATGGCGCCGGCCCGGATGGTCATTACTATGGGTAATGGGGCCGTCTACATCCCCTAATACCGCGTCATCCACTGCGGAGAGAGAATGACCTAACCATTTTCCGCTTCTCTCTTCTGCTCCAGAATACCAAAAATAAGCAGTTTTGGATGCGAAGGGCGGCGGCATGGAATGGAGCCAAGGCTTGAGATGTCTCTCCGGGTACACTTTTGTCGTTGTTGTGGCAATTACCGGAAACCCCGCAGCATGAATTTCTTGGGTTAAAGTCTGGAGGCAAGTGGTCTTTCCACCAGCCCCGATCAAGGTAATGACTCGTGCCTGCTTTGTCATTTCCCAAAGACTTCCCCCCGCCCAATTAATTTGTGAATCATTACTTAATTTCGCCATATTTGTTCCCTGCACTCATTCATCCATAATGTTATGAGATAATATTACAGCTCATTAATCGGCTTTATTCCCAGCTAAGACCCCCACTTCGCTAAGAGTGGAGTACTCTTTTATTTACTACGTCGGGGGAAAGCCCCCCCCAACGTAGCCCCAAGGTTCAGGCTCGGATTTAGTTTTAGTTTTAGTTTTAGTTTTAGTTTTAGCTTTAGTTTTAGCTTTAGTTTCCAGCTTCAGTTTCAGCTTCAGCTTAAGCTTCGGTTTCAGCTCCAGAACCACTTTAGCTTTATTTAATTTAATTTATTCAATTTAACTTTGCTTAAGCTTCATTTTGCTTTGTTTTGCTTTAGCTGAACGAGATCACTTTTTGTATGGTGTCTCACGCAGCGGGAGTGAAGTGCGCACTTTACCGTCAAACTTATGATAAGCCGAAGCTACGGCGGGTGCTGCTGGAATTGACGAGATTTCCCCGATTCCTTTAGCCCCATAGGCTAATGGTGAAGAATTCTTCTCAATGATAATTGATTCAATTTCCGGAACATCCGTCGATCTCAAGAGACCTAAGGTACCAAATTTGGCCGTGGGAACACCGTTTTGCAGCGGGAAATCTTCTTTCAAGGCGTAACCTAACCCCATGACTACTCCGCCCTCAATCTGTCCTTCTACGGCTTTAGGATTAATGGCCCGTCCTACGTCGTGAGCAGCCACAACCTTTTTCACGAGGCCCTGCTCATCGAGAATCACTACTTGAGTAGCATAACTGTAAGCAACATGACTGACCGGATTCGTTTTATCGGAATTAATGGGATCTGTCTTACCGAAATATTCCCCATAAAACTCCATGCCCTCTAACTCTTCCAGAGAGCATTTATATAAGGCTTGCTGAAGTTTCAGCGATGCTTGCCGGACAGCTTCCCCTGTAAATAGCGTTTGACGCGAGGCGGTCGTTGTTCCCGAATCCGGAGTGACAAAAGTATCGGGCACACCAAAAGAAATACGCTCCAAAGGCAGACCTGTCGCCTCATTGACAATTTGACTTGTCACCGTGGCTAATCCTTGTCCAATACAAGCGGCACTTGTCAAGACTAATACTTTTCCGTCGCATACTTGCAGTTTGACCCGTCCGGTATCCGGCAAACCGACACCTATTCCAGTATTCTTCATAACACAGGCAATTCCTGCATAAGGATTAGATTCGTACACCTCTCGAACTGCCAAAAGTGTTTCCTTAACAGCTGTCCCCTCATCGGTGATCTGGCCTGTAGGATTAATCATGCCAGGCTCCAGGGCATTGCGGTAGCGAATTTCCCAAGGAGAAATCCCCACTTTTTCAGCTAAGAGATCAAGATTTGTTTCAGAGGCAAAAGCCGCCTGAGGGACACCAAAGCCCCTAAAGGCTCCGGCCGGAGGATTATTGGTATAAACACAAAGTCCGGTAATATCAACGTTCGCAATTTGATATGGTCCCCCCACATGGGTACAGGCTCTCTGCAGTACAGCGGTTCCCAAGGAGGCATAAGCCCCGGTGTCCGCAACAATTTTAGCGGTCAGGGCCGTTAGTTTTCCCCCAGCATCACACCCGGTGGTGACTTCCAATTCCATGGCGTGCCGTTTAGGATGGACAAGGATACTCTCCTTGCGCGAAAGGGTGAGCTTGACAGGTTTTTGAGTTTTATAAGCCAAAAGAGCCGCATGATGCTGTACGCTTAAGTCCTCTTTTCCTCCAAAACCACCGCCGACGAGTTTACTGACGATCCTGACTTTTTCAGCCGGAAGCCCCAATATCCCCATAATGCCATGTTGGTCATCGTAAACGCTCTGATCACCGACATAGACTAAAATCCCTCCGTCTTCCTGTGGAATGGCCAAAGCGCTTTCCGGCTCCATAAATGCATGTTCCGTGGGCGGGGTTGAATATCGTTGAGTTATCACATGAGCTGATTTTGCTAAGGCTTCTTCTACATTTCCCCGCTTGATGATGGTGGTGCTTAACAAATTTCCTTGCTCGTGAATTTTCGGAGCATCGTCGGCCAGAGCCTCCGTAGGACTGAGAATGGGTTTGAGTTCTTCGTAATCAACTTTGATTAATGCTAAAGCCTCCCGGGCTTGCTTTTTTGTTTGAGCTGCAATTAGAGCAACGGCATCCCCAACATAGCGGGTTTCTTGCCCAACGGCAATCAAGGTCGGCCAATCGTGAAATATATGACCATGCTCATTAGTCCCGGGAATATCTTCTGCTGTCAAAACTGCCTCAACCCCGGGATAAACCCGAGCAGCCGAGGTATCGATCCCCTTGACAAGAGCTCGGGGATAGCTTGTGCGCAGGACTGCGGCATGAAGCATATTCTCAACGAACAAATCGTCTACATATTGACCGGTTCCCAGGACTTTTTCCCGAGCATCCAGGCGCTGAATACTTGTCCCCACTCCGGCTCCCGAAAGCGCCGCAGCATTGGTCTGCATTTCACCGCGCAACACTTTAGCCGCTAACATAATTCCTTGTTCTATTTTTACATAACCCGTGCAGCGACAGATATTGCCGCGGATCGCCTCTTTAATTTCTTTAGGGGTAGGATTGGGAGACTTGTCAATTAAAGCTTTAGCACTGACGATCATCCCGGGAATACAAAATCCGCACTGAACGGCACCGGCTTCCGCGAAGGCCCAGGTATAGGCTTCTTTTTCTCTTTCAGACAGCCCATCCACGGTCAGGACATTCTTTCCCGCCACTTTGGCCAGGGTTTGCGTACAAGCCCGCACTTTCTTGTCATCCACAAGTACTGTACAAGCACCGCACACCCCTTCTCCGCAGCCGTTTTTTAAGGATGTGATCTGCAAAACGTCCCTCAAATATTCCATAAGGTTCATATCGTCCTGGCAAGAATACTCTGTTCCATTGACATTAATCTTAAACATGTTTCCCATCCTTTCTCCTCAGAAATGGATTCCGGAACAAATACTTTCCTGCAGGTAACTCTTGAATTAATTCTCCATCTTGACAGACCAGTTTGCCGCGTAAAAATACCTTAATGGCTTTTCCCTGTTGTCGGAAGCCCTCAAAAGGAGTATAGTCCACTTGCTGGTGCAGTCTGTCGACTGAGATTTCAGACGAACTTCTCGGGTCCCATACTACCAGATCAGCATCACTGCCAGGCGCTATAGTGCCTTTGCGGGGAAATAAGCCAAACAGTTTCGCGGCATTGGTAGATGTCAAAGCGACAAACTCATTAAGATTCAATTTCCCTGTTTGCACACCATAGGTATAGAGCAACCCCATTCTGGTTTCCACACCGGGTGCTCCGTTGGGAATCTTACTGAAGTCTTCCAGACCTAGTTCTTTCTGGCCTTTATAATTAAACGCACAATGGTCGGTGGCCATCGTCTCCAAAATCCCCGTTTGCAAACCCGTCCAAAGCGCAGCTTGATTTTGAATCGGACGCAAGGGCGGGGATATAACATATTTGGCACCATTAAAACCTTCAGAGTCGTAATAACTTTCATCGAGCAAGAGGTATTGCGGGCAAGTTTCCGCATAGACCTCTCGACCTTGTAATTTGGCGTCAATTACAGCCTGAAGGGCTCCACTGCAGGTAAGATGAACAATATAAACAGGCGCATCGGCCATCTGAGCAAGAGCAATCACCCGTGAAGCAGCTTCGGCTTCTGCCTCGGGAGGCCGGGTCAATGGATGATATTTAGGAGCAATTTTCCCTACCTGACGGGCCTTTTGCACAAGATCATAAACCACATCTCCGTTTTCACAATGGACACAAACCAGTGCTTCACATTCTCCGGCCCGGCGCAGGGCCTGTAAGAGAGCGGCATCATCGACTTGCAGGACATTTTTATAAGCCATATACAGTTTAAAAGAAGGCACACCTTCTTGGTGAACCATTGTTGTCATTTCCTGAGCGACAGAATCATTCCAATCAGTAATCGCCATGTGAAAACCATAATCCACAAAACATTTACCGTCAGCTTTTTTATGCCAGTTTTCCAAGCCTGTTTTGAGACTTTCCCCTTTAAATTGAGTGGCATAATCTATAATCGTGGTAGTGCCCCCCAATAAAGCGGCTCTAGTCCCCGAATAAAAATCATCGGAAGTCGTAATATCTCCTGCGGGGAGGTCAAAGTGGGTATGGGGGTCAATACCGCCCGGAACTATAAAGCAGCCGTCCACATTGATGACCTGATCACCAGGTTGCTCGATCTCAAAACCAAGAGCCGCAATCCTCTCGCCTTCAATCCGGACGTCTGCTTGATAAACGTCGGCAGCTGTTACTACAGTCCCGCCATTTAATACAATACCCATTCCATAATCTCCTTAAGGCTTATTTAGAAATTCGTATGTGGTACTTGAGGTCCTTCATTCTATCTTTACCTTAACTAAAAACCTATATTAAACCCTATCTAAGGCTCTACTTCTATAAGTTGGGGCTAATCCTTGATTTCTTCGCTGGGTGTAGAGTGATGATTCATTTAACTTTCAGAGGATTCTTGAATTTTGAGACAGAGTGCTTTCCGCGGAAAGCACTCTGATTAGGTTGAGCCATGGGTGTTGCCTAATACCGAAGAACCTGAACAGTTATATTTGAGAAATTGATACTTAAAATCTTACATTTGAATTGTTGATACCTAAACTAATGTTACTTAATTCCAAAATTGATGAGATAAAATTACGGATAAACATGAGTGCCGGTCTTTCCGGCTACAGCATCTTCCAGAGATTCAGGATTCGTGATGATCGCTTCTTTTCCGCCATTCTCCAGGAATTTAATCACTGCCTGAACTTTCGGCAGCATGCTGCCGGGAGCAAAGTGATTTTCAGCCATATATTGCTTCAGTTCAGCCAGAGAAACCTTCGTTAAAGCTTTTTCCTCAGGTTTACCGTAGTTGAGATAAACCGTCGGCACTCCGGTTGAAATAATTAAGAGATCCGCATTAATGTCTGAGGCCAGAAGGCTTGAAGCAAAATCTTTGTCAATAACGGCATCGACACCCTGAAAAGAATTATCCTCTCGTTTCATAACCGGGATTCCGCCGCCTCCCACGCTCACAACACAATAGCCGGCACGAGCGAGTTGATTAATAACATCCTTTTCCACAATTTCTTGGGGAAGAGGAGACGGCACAACTCTGCGATATCCTCTTCCGGCATCCTCAACCAACACCCAGGAAGGGTTTGATTTTTTAATCATTTCAGCCTGCTCTTTGGAATAGAAGGAACCAATAGGTTTTGCCGGTTTTTGAAAAGCAGGATCATCGGGCGAAACCACCACCTGAGTCACAAGGGTCACTGCCGATTTCTTAATGCCTCTCTTTTTAAACTCGTTATCCATTGCCTGTTGAATTTGATAGCCAATGGCACCTTGAGTGTCCGCGCCGCAGCTCACTAAGGGCACCTGATGCATTGCAGCAACATCCGTAGCTATTTCTGATCTTCTCAGAATAAATCCAACTTGGGGGCCATTGCCATGAGTAATGATCACTTCGTATCCTTGCTCGATCATACCCGCAATGTGCTTAGCTGTTTCACAGACTGCTTGATATTGATCCTCAACGGATTCATGTCCTTTGTCCCGAATCAGAGAATTTCCACCGATAGCAACAACAGCTAATGTACTCACGTTTATTTGCCACCTACCAACAAGGTCATCACTGCTTTTGCTGTATGCAAGCGGTTCTCAGCAGCATCGTAAGCAATGGAGTGAGGTCCGTCAATGACTGAGTCTTCCACTTCGTTATTGCGGTCAGCCGGCAGAGCATGCATATACATAACATCTTTGCTAGCAGTTGCCATTTTAGCTTCCGTGCACTTCCAGCTCTTATTGGCAATTAAAGCATCATCAATAACCTTGCTGGCACCGGTTTCCGTAGCACCTGTTTGGTCGGTAACCCAGTTTCCCCAGCTCTTAGGAATCACAATATCGGCATCTTTATAGGCGGCTGCCTCATCGTGAGTAATTGTCAAAGTGCCGCCATGCTTCTCAGCGTTAGCTCTGGCTTGTTCAATAACCCATTCAGGTAGTTCCCAACCCTTAGGATAAGCCAACCAAACATCCATACCATAACGCGGGAAGAGGAGGACTTGAGTAACAGGTACGGAAATGGGTTTTTTATGACTTTCAGCATAAGCCCAAATAATAGAAATCTTTTTGCGGCGTAAATCTGGAAGTTTCTCTTTAATAGTCATCAAGTCAGCCAGACCTTGGAAAGGATGATAGAGGTCACATTGCAAGTTCATAATGGGCGCGGAAGACCAGCGAGCCATTTCGTTCAAATAGGCATTTCCTCTGCCCCAGTTGCAGTAACGGCAGGCAATCATATGTCCAAAGCGTGAGAGAATAATTGCCGTATCTTTTGCTGTCTCACCATGAGCAACCTGCATGGTACTGGAATCTAAGAAACCGGCATGTCCGCCTAATTGAGCCATCCCAGCTTCCATGGAGTTTCGGGTCCGAGTGGATTGTTCAAAGAACATTAAGAAACCGGTTTTATTGGTAAGATAAGGGGTATCTTCACCCATGGCAAATTTCCGCTTAAGGTCCATCGAGACTTCAAGCATGGTGTCAATTTCTTCTCTTGTAAAGTCCTCTAAGTTAATGAAATGTCTTCCTCTGAATACCGTGTTCATAGTTTTGCTTCCTCCTAATATTTACTTCATTTATGAAAAGGTATGGGTTAAGAAGTTCCTGCCAGGAATTGTTACATTAGTACGATACTAAATTATAGTTTCATTAAATTTTCTGTCGCACTCGGCATGGAATCAACATACTTCCGGATATAGAGGCTTGGAATGACAGCATACATAGCAGCGCAATCTACAAGTTCTTTTTTCCAAGTGCGTTCATTCGGGGCATGAGCTTGGTCCTCATGACCAGGCCCGAATCCAATGCAAGGAATTCCATAACGACCCATGATGGACACACCGTTAGTAGAGAAGGTCCATTTATCAACCACAGGATCTTTGCCAAATAATCCTTTATAAGAGTCTTCCAAAGTAGCGCTCACCGGATGTCCGGCTTCGATTAACCAGGTTGGGAAATAGGATTCTGTCGGATAAACGAGATTGGTATAGGACGGTCTTTCATAAGTATACATACTCACTTCGGCATTAGCTGCTTTAACGGAAGGGAGATTTCTGATTTGTTGCAGAGCAAATTCCCAAGATTCTCCGGCGGTTAAGCGACGGTCTACAGATATCCAACAGCTATCGGCTACGGCACAGCGTGAAGGTGAGGTATGGAAGATTTCCGAAACCGTTAAACTGCCCTTTCCTAAGAAAGGATGATCTTGCAAGTTCTCATGTAAACTGCGCAGCTCAATTAGAATCGGAGCCATTTTATAAATAGCATTATCTCCTCGTTCTGGAGCCGACCCATGGCAGCTGACGCCTTTCGTCATGACTTTAATTTCCATCCGGCCACGGTGCCCGCGATAAATCTTGCCATCGGTTGGTTCTGTTATTACCACGAATTCGGGGACAACCTTATCTTCCTTAATAATATACTGCCAGCATAACCCGTCACAGTCTTCTTCCTGTACGGAGCCCACGACCACTAAAGTAAATTCATCTTCCAAACCAAGATCTTTGATGATCTTACCGGCATAAACCATCGAGGCCATACCGCCGGTTTGGTCCGAAGCCCCACGGCCGATAATGATTTCTTCATCTTCATATCCTTGATAAGGATCATATTTCCAAAGTCCGGGATCACCAACGCCTACAGTATCAATGTGTGCATCCATAGCAATCAGGTGCTTGCCATGGCCGATATAACCAAGAACATTACCCATCGGGTCAATATCTACTCGATCAAACCCTACTTTAACCATTTCTTCCTTAATTCTTAAAACGACATCTTTTTCTTGACAGCTCTCGCTTGGTATAGCGATAAGATCACGTAAGAAACGGCTCATTTCAGGTTCATACTTTTTGGCCAATTCCAGAACTTTTGCAAAATCGGTATCCAAAATAAATTCCCCTTTCGACGTTTGGATTGGTGATTTTCGATCATCATATGGATATTATGATCGTTCCTATAGGGATTAATGCAAGAATCATGCCAAAGATTGTTGTCTTATCCAGTTTAAGTTTTGGCTATAATTTTGATCATCATGGAAACATCCAAAAGGTCTGCTCAGGCAGATTCTCAAGATGAGACTTACAATTAATAGGTTACTCTTTCGAAATCTCTCGAAGGTTGTCGTAAGCGGAGTTCAGACTTTATGTCTCATTTTGATACAAACGTCAAAGATTGAGACACTTCATGACTTCCATAACATGCTGCAACATACTGCCACCGAACTTAATAAAAGGTTTTATTTTCTCCGATTTGATACTCCTTGATCTTTCGATAGAGGGTAGCCCTGCTGATCCCCAGTAAATTGGCGGCATCTTCTTTATGGCCTGCTTTTTCGGCGATAGTCAAGGCTTTCGTAATAGACTCCCTCTCAAGTTGCTTTAAGTTCAAGGAGACACTTTTGGGTTCAGATCTGAAGCCTTCCTTGATCCGTTGGGGCAGATTTTCGATGGTAATCATGTCTCCCACAACCATGGTAACGCAATATTCTATCACGTTACCCAATTCCCGGACATTGCCTGGCCAAGCATACTGGGTTAATTTTGTCATAACTTCAGGAGTTATGCCTTTCACCGCTTTTTCCGTAACCGACGAGTAATAATCTAAATAAAATTGAATCAAAACCGGAATATCCTCTTCTCGTTCCCGCAGAGGAGGAATCATCAAGGGAATAACATTAAGCCGATAATAGAGATCTTCTCGGAATTCTCCGGTTTTCACCATTTCGTCCAGATCACGGTGAGTTGCGGCGATTACTCGTACATCTAAGGGAATAGAGCGTGTACTTCCGATTCGTTCAACTCTGCGTTCCTGTAAGACTCTTAGAATCTTGACCTGTAAGTGCAAAGGCATGTCGCCGATTTCATCTAAAAAAATAGTTCCATTATGGGCCAATTCGAACTTACCCATCTTGCCGCCCCGTCGTGCACCGGTAAAGGAACCTTCTTCATAGCCGAATAATTCGCTTTCCAATAAGTTTTCGGGAATTGCTCCGCAATTAATGGCAATAAAAGAGTGCGCTTTTCGATTACTGCTCTGGTGAATGGCTCGGGCCAACAATTCTTTCCCAGTCCCACTTTCCCCTTGAATCAGTAAGGTAGCCTTACTGGGAGCTACATGCAACGCCATGGTCTTAAGTTCATTCATCTTCTCTGAGTTGCCAATAATCTGGGAAAAATGAGTTTCGATTTCACTCACGGTGGCCTCTTTAACTAACTTCTTGATTTGCTGAATATCCTTAATGGTGATAACGGCACCTTCAATGGCATCATTATTCTTAATGGGAACAGCATCACAATAAAGCTGAGTGGCAACACGCTTCCCTCTTATTGGACCGGAAAACTGTTCGCCCCGTTCCACTGCCAGCCACAATTTCTTATCTTCTAATAACTGGTACAGCTCTATTTCCTGGTTCGCATCAATATCCAATAACTTTCCAGCATGGGTATTAAAATGAGTGACCTGCTTTTGATCGTTGATCAATAAAATTCCGTCAGGCAGCAAATTTAGAACGGTAAGCAACTGACTTGTCAATAGCTCACGCTCACGGTTTTGATGACTTTCAACCACTTTCCCAACAAGAAGCTCCGACATTTTTTCCAAAAAACGCAAAAGTGATTGTTTATTATCTATGAGACGCTTCGTTTGCTCCTCATCGAAACTCACCAGCCCTATTACGCCAATGATTTGCTCATCAGCGCGGATAGGAATGGCAACTTCGGCAAACTCAAGACAATTCCCCCGGCAAGGACAAGGCTTGCAAAGTTCATTGTAACCGGGATTGTCAATAATCACGGGTTCTCCGGTCTTCATAACATGGCGGTAAACAAAGCCATCATTCATAGGACTCCCGGAGCGCGCCTTATACTTCCCTGTTCCGGCTACCCGGATAAGGTCAAAATCAGCAATTTCGACCTCAATTTTTAAAGCTGCAGCAATGGCGTCTGCCGTTTGCTGTACTGTTGTTTTTATGTCACTCAGGTGATACATCTTAACACCTCAATAATTATTCACAAATTATCTGCCACTTATATTATATACGAGTTTTTGTCTCATTTCGAGACTTGACGATAAATGGCTCAAAATAAGACTTTATAGCAATCGATTTTAATATTATTCATCAAAGCATATGAGTTTATAGCGAATTTGTTCAACAAAAGCTGAACCTAGGGAATTCATTTGGGAACTCTAATCTCACCAAAGAAAGTTATCACCACTTTTTGAATTTGACTCTTTGTTAGATGGAGCAAATTTATAATTACCAATAATTACCCAAACTAACCTTCAATAAACTTTGAGTATACTTTAAGAATTACCCTGAAACTAAAGAAGGGAGCACACTTTCATCTTCCCTTGTGCTCCCGATTTTTATGAACTCATACTTGAGAATGGGTTAGCGCCCCGTTGAAGGCAGTTCTCCATCCCAGACAATGCTGAGATACTTATAAGGATCGGTATTTCCTTCCGTATTAAAGATAAGAATTTGTGATTGATCATTGATGTTTAACTGTTCCCGGGCAGATTTAAAGGCTTTGTCCTTTAAAAATGAGTTTAACAGTCCTGCAGTCACCGCGCCTGACTCTCCCGAAATAACCCTGGGGTCTCCCAGCAAAGGATTGGCCAAAACGCGCATTCCCCGTGCCGCAACCCAGTCCGGAGCAGAAACAAACAACTGGCTGTAATCTTTTAAAATATTCCAGCCAATGAGATTGGGTTCACCACAGGCCAGTCCCGCCATAATCGTCGACATGTCTCCGCCCACGACTCTTGGCCGGCCATCTCCGGCCAGAGCTGATTTATAGAGACAATCCGCTTTATTTGCTTCAACCACGACTGTCTTGGGGCGCTCCTCCTGAAACAGAGAGGCAAAATATCCCTGTACAGATCCGGCCAAAGCTCCAACTCCTGCTTGCACGAAAATATGAGTGGGTTTCTCGACACCTAGGTTATTTAGCTCTTCCAGCGCTTCCGCCGACATTGTGCCATAGCCCTGCATGATCCAGCTTGGGATTTCCTCATAACCTTCCCACGATGTATCCTGCACAACCACCCAGCCATTTTTTTCTGCTTTTTCAGCCGTCATGCGTACCGCATCATCATAATTCAAATCCGTGATGGAGGCTTCCGCACCCTCTTCTCTGATTTTTTCTAAACGAAACTGCGAAGATCCCTTCGGCATATAGACTACAGACTTTTGTCCTAATTGACGAGCGGTCCAGGCAATTCCCCGCCCATGATTTCCATCCGTCGTCGTTGCAAACGTTATGTCGCCCAATTGTTTCTTAATTTCCGGAGAAGTGAGAACTTTATAAGGAAGTTCGCTGATATCTTTATTGAGCCTTTGGGCCAGATACCTCCCAATAGCATAAGAGCCACCCAAAGCCTTAAAAGCATTTAACCCAAATCGAAACGATTCGTCCTTAACATAAATGCCCCTAACCCCATAATTTGAAGCCAAATTTTTTAACGAGCGCAGCGGTGTAGCCTGATAATCCGGAAACGTCGCATGAAATTTTCTCGCTTTATCTATTTCATCTTTGCTGAAGAGATCAGTTGAAGCACCTTGCTTAAAAGCTTTTAACATATTATTTTTTACCCATTTAATTTCGTCACTCATTACTATCGCTCCTATTTAAATTGATTTAAAACCAGAAATATCTCATGCAATTATCATGCCAACCAACGATGTCAGGGGGACGGTCCTTTTGACACATTTTTTTAAGTGCACAAAGGAGAGTGCAAAAGGGACGGTCTTCTTGACACATTATGCCACCTTAAAGATGCTGCCAAAGACCTAAAAGTTCCATCCTCCTGAAAAAAAATTTGGTGATATTATCTTTTTTGATAATATCACCAAAACAAAGGCTTGGAAATCGTGCGCTGACAGGGCCGGAGGGAAGGTCCTACCGCAGACGTGCTGAGGGGACGCCTCGGAAGAGAGTCAGAAAGTGTGTCAGAAGGACCGTCCCCCTGACACACCCTGGTTATTCGGCCAGGCCGGTTCTTTCGTTAAATTGTTCGATGAGTTTGTCTAATTCAGGTCCCATTTGATGCAGTCTGCCCCAATAATTATCATAGTCGTACCATTGGGCATTCAGTTCATCTAAATCATACATTTGTTGCTCAATCCAAGTGTAGTATTTGAGGTTGTGGATACGTTTTTTGCTTTGGTAGGTTAATTCCTCCATACTGTCTGTTCTGACACCCAGGACATTGCGATTATGGTCGATAGCTGCGTGAATCAGGCTGTATTCTTGGCCCCGTTCTTCTTCCATTTCTTTTAAGCGAGATTGATACATCTCAGCCGAGTCGGTCAGGACGGTCATGACAATATCGTCTTCGGTTAATTCGTAGTATTTTGCGAATTTGATGGCCGATAAGATATTAGCCGCCCCGGAAATTCCAACCCAAGGAAGTTTAGCAATCACTTCTTCGGAGACACCTTGCTCTTTCAAATATGATTGTCCGGCAGGTTCGTTAAAGAGCCGGAACAATCCCAAACTGTCATTATCATCGATGGCAATTACCATATCCGTATTCTTAACATTATGAATCCAAGGAATATGTTTATCCCCGATTCCTTCAATTCTGTGATCACCAAAGCCATTATTAAGTAAGGTCGGGCACTGAAGAGCTTCCCCGACAGCCAACTTGGCCTTCGGATACTGGTCTTTCAAGTAATCCCCGCAGCCCAAGGTCCCTGCCGAACCGGATGTTAAACATACTCCGGCGAGTCTACCTCTGGAACCGGACTCAGCTTTAATAATCTCCTGCATGGCGTTTCCGGTGACTTCATAGTGCCAGAGATGATTGCCCAATTCTCCAAACTGGTTGAAAATCACTACATTATCACGGGTCCTTCTCAGTTCCCATGTCTTGTCATAGATTTCCTTAACATTGCTTTCGCAGCCAGGAGTAGCAATGATTTCACCGGCTACTGTTTTCAGCCATTCAAAACGCTCTCTGCTCATGTTCTCCGGCAAAATGGCGATGGACTTGCATCCCAACAGAGCTGAATTATAGGCCCCGCCGCGGCAATAGTTCCCGGTAGATGGCCAGACAGCTTCATGATATTTCGGATCAAATTGACCCGTTACTAAGCGCGGAACTAAACAGGCAAAGCTCGCCCCAACCTTATGTGCTCCCGTGGGAAAATATTTGCCTGCCATAGCGATAACTCTTGCTTTGACCCCAGAAATTGCTGAGGGAATTTCCAAATAGTTTGGGAGAGAATTATAAAGTCCGCCTTCTTTGACAGGCTCATTTTTCCAGGAAATTCGAAACAAGTTAATTGGGTCAACATCCCATAATCCAGTCTTTTTCAGCTTTTCTTTAACCTTAGCCGGAACTTTATTGGGGTCTTTCATCTGAGCCAAGGTCGGAATCAAAATGTTTCTTTCTTTTACACTCTGGGCTGTTTTGGCAAGCTGCTCCTCATTAACCGTTAAATCAATCAAGTTTTTCATGTTTTTCCTCCTTTATGGTAGCGAATTAGAACCTTTGCCATGGATTTTTCTGGTTGGGTCTATAAATGTAACGATTCAATACTGTAATGCTTCTACAACGTCATAATTCTATATCGTCACAGCACTGCAACTTCCATTATTCCGTAATATCATAGTTTTTAACCTATTGTAACAGTTATAATCCTGAAAATCCGGCTATAGTTTCCCCATAAGTTCTTCGATAGAAGGCTCCACTTTTATAGGTTCACCCACTGCCGCAATAGCGTTTTTCACATCTTTTAAGCCATTTCCCGTGACGATTGCTACGACCTTATCGTCGGCTCCAATGACCCCCCGTTTAACCAGAGCTTTAAGTCCTGCCATTCCCGTTACCCCTGCCGGTTCACCGAAAATCCCGCTGGTCCTGCCCAGTTCACGCATAGCTTCCAGGATTTCCTCGTCAGGTACGGCAATCATAGTTCCTCCTGATTCCCGCACCGCCCGCAACGCTTTATCCGGGTTTCGAGGCACACCAACAGCAATACTGTCAGCTAAGGTGTTCTCTTCCGCCGGCTTCCAGGGACGGTTTTCCAGGAAGGCATCAACGAGAGGGCAGCATCCTGTCGATTGAACCCCGACGATCTTGGGCAAACGTTCAATCCATCCGGCTTGGTATAAATCTTTGAAGCCCTTCCATACCCCGGCAATGGTGCATCCATCACCGACGGAAAGCACAACCCAATCCGGGACATCCCACTGAAACTGCTCGGCGATTTCCAGGGCTACCGTTTTTTTACCTTCCACCAGATAAGGGTTTATGGCCGCATTGCGGTTATACCAACCAAAACGCTTGATAGCTTCGGCGGACAGCATGAAGGTATCCTCATAAGAACCATGAACACTAATTACCTTTGCCCCAAAGATCAACAATTGAGCCACTTTCCCCTGGGGAGCGCGGCTGGGTACAAAAATTACACTTTTCAAGCCCATGGCCGCGGCACTTCCGGCTAAGGATGAAGCGGCATTCCCCGTGGAAGAACAAGCCACGGTGGCTGCGTTTTCCTCCACTGCCTTGACAACAGCTATAATGGAAGCCCGGTCCTTTAATGACGCTGTCGGATTCTGCCCATCATCTTTGATATACAGGTTGCTCATCCCTAAATGCTTGCCTAGACCGGGAGGCTTATACAAAGGGCTCCAGCCCACCCTCAGATGGGGCCGGGGAGTTTCCGAGCGAATGGGAAGAAAGGGCAAATAGCGAAAGATTGAGTAATCTTTAGATTGAGATAATTTTTCCCGGGTTGTTTGCCGGTTTATAGCTGAATAATCATAGATAACATCCATAATTCCTGCCTTCGAACCGCAGGTCGGGCAGGTATAAACTCCCGGTTCAGCCGCCAGTTCCTTACCGCACTGAATACAGCGCAATCCCAACACATTCTCCATGACAGTCACCTCAAATCCTATTCCAAATTGCCTGTGCCAGCTCTCGTGAACGAGCACAAATGGCTTGCTCATCAATATCCACAAGGACTCTGTCGAGCATACGCAATTTGCCGTTGATAATCGTTGTTTCCACTTGATGCCCAGAAACACCAAAAAGAAGGTGCCCGCTCCAGTTAGTTTCAGCCAAGGGGGTTGGCGGGACATAATCCACAACAATCACATCTGCCCAGGCTCCCGGAGTGAGTTCGCCAAAGGTTCCGCCAAATAAATCAGAAGCGATCAAAGGGTTGTTGCCATAAAGCATTTGGGGAACTTCAGCCCAAGCCACACTTGGATTAGCCGCAGCATGTTTTTGCAGGACATTTTCCACTTTGGCGCTCTCAAACATATCACAGGTATACCCATCAGTACCTAAGCCAACACGAACTCCCTTCTCCAGCATTTTCAGAACCGGAGTCACGCCCACCGCATTCCCCATATTTGACTCGGGATTATGGACTACTTGAGTATTGGTAGACCTAAGCAGCTCAATCTCCTGATCATTGACGTGTACACAGTGAGCGGCAATGGTTTTTGGCCCAAGGATTCCGTACTTATGGAAACGTTCTACGACTCTCATGCCATGATTCTTCACGCAATCCTCCACGTCCTCAATTCCTTCGGCGACGTGAACATGAAACCCCGCTCTCAATCTCTTGGCTTCTTCATGGCACTGATTTAAAGTTTTGTCCGACAGTGTCAAAGATGCATGGAGTCCAAACAATCCAGCAACCATTGCATCAGGTTTTGCCTGACAAGCGGCAATAAAATCGGCATTTTCCCTTATCCCCTCTTGGGCAATCGATTCGCCGTCACGGTCTGAAACCTCGTAGCAGAACGCAGCACGCACTCCCATTTCTCTGGCGGCCTTTGCCAAGGTTGACAAGCTGCCTGTCACCGCATGTGGACTGGCATGATGATCAACAATAGTTGTGGTACCCGTTTTTATACACTCGATGAGCGGAGTTAATGCGCTATAGTAAACATCTTCCATGGACAATAACTTATCCAGTTTCCACCAAAGGCCTTCCAAAATATCACTAAAAGAACGCGGCGGTTTACTTTTGGCATCCATGCCCCTGGCAAAGGTACTATAGAGATGCATATGAGTATTTATTAAACCCGGCATAATCAATTTTCCATGGGAATCGATAAACCGAGCTTCCGGGAATCGAGCCTGCAGCTCTTGAGAGTCCCCAATCTCGAGGATTCTATTGTCCTGAATCAGCACACCGCCTACCGGAAGGACTCGATTACTTTTCCCTAAGGTTAATACTGTCCCATTGCCAATTAAAAGCATCACTTAATTCATCCTCTCATTTATAAAGTAGACTATCTCACCCCGTGAGAATAGTACGCTCACCTGCTAGCTTGCTTAGAGAAATCGCCTTACATGAACATATTGCCTGGCAAAGACCGCAGCCAATGCATTTTTTCAGATCAACCTGAGGGAATCCCTCATTCCAGAAAATAGCATCATGACCTCCTGTCCTGCAAACACGATAACAACCACCGCACTGATTGCATAAATCAACTTGAATATTGGAAACTACTTGAATTCCCCGTGGAAGATGAGAATGTCCAACCAGATAAGGCAAGGAGCGTCCAATGACATCTGTCAAATTTTGAAATGATTTTTCCTCCATCCACCCCTTTAATCCCGAGATCAACTCACGAATAATGCCAAAACCAAAACGTAAAACTGCTGTACAGAGCTGCAGAGAACTCGCCCCGAGAAGAAGAAATTCTGCGCCATCCTGCCAAGTGGTAATTCCACCGCTCGCTGCAATGTCAAGATTCAACTTTTGAGCAATTTCAGCAGTGCAGCGCAAAGCAATGGGTTTTAAGGCTGGTCCAGAAAGTCCTCCATATGTAGAAAGTCCCGCAATATTGGGATAGGGGATGAGTGTATCCAAGTCCACTCCGATAATACTTTTCAAAGTATTTAAAGCACAGACGCCTTCTGCTCCACCGCGTTCAACCGCGGTTGCAGTCGCTATGATATCCGAATCTTGTGCAGATAACTTCACAACGACAGGAACCTTTCCTGCAGCCTCCTTGACCCAACGAACAATCTCCTCAGTGCTTGAAGGTTCTTGAATTTTTGAACCTAAACCCCATTCCGCACCATGAGGAAAAGAAATGCTGCATTCCAGCAAATCCGCTCCCGCCTCAGCCATTCGGTAAGCTAACATTTGCCATTCTTCTTTTCGGTTGGCGATGATGCTAGGAATTACTGCCTTAGTCGGAAAAAGACGTTTCAAAAGACGAATATTTTCTTCAATCTGCTCAACAGAATGCTCAGAAATCAAGTCGATATTTTGCAGTCCGATAAAATCTTTAAGATGTTCCACCCTCATGACTAAGGGGAATACACGCCGAACAACATTGGAATCAACACTGACAGTTTTTAACACCGCCCCCGCCCAACCGGCTTCAAAAGCTTGTGTTAACTGATCTACTTTGTCCGTACTTGGCGAAGGGGCTAAAACAAAGGGGTTTTCTAGTTGAAATCCGCAAAAGTCCACTGTTAAATCAACCGACATTTTAAATTCCCCTTCTAACACCCATTATTATTCCTGAGTTTCGCAGGCGGGAAAGCAACGTCTACTTTCCCACCTGGTGTTATAAGCGTTTTATGCGTTCATACCTGCATTCTCAGCTAATTCTTTTTGGGTCTCTTCTCCACCCTTGCTCCCGTTAAACAGAGCATTGAGAATAACGGCCGCCATGGAACCTAAGGTAATACCACTGTGCAGAATTGTCTGACTCCAGTCAGGGAATAACTTAAAGAAATTTGGGTCTACGACGGGGATAACACCCAAGCCAATACTAATAGCCACAATAAAAATGTTATTGGGGTTTTTATCGTAATCAACTTTGGACAGGGTTTTGATTCCATTGGCAGCAACGATGCCAAACATTGCAATTCCCGCTCCGCCCAGTACTGCGTTCGGCAAGGAAGCAATAATCGTCGCTAACTTCGGGAAGAAACCCATAACCACTAAAATTGCTCCGGAAGTAGCTACTACAAAACGACTTTTCACCCCTGTCAGGCCAACTAGTCCAACATTCTGAGCAAAGGCAGTATATGGGAAGGCGTTTAAAATCCCGCCCAAGGTCGTAGCTAATCCGTCTGCCCGTAATCCGGCCGTAAGTTCCTTTTCACCAATAGGTTTTCCAACCATCACACCGATAGCCAAGAAATCCCCGGTTGACTCCACCATAACCACCAGCATCACGATAATCATGGCAATAATTGCTCCGATATCAAACTTCGGCATCCCAAAGGCAAAAGGATAATCGATTCCTAACCAAGCAGCCGAGGATACTCCTGAAAAATTCACAAGCCCTAAAGGCATAGCAATAATAAGACCGATAATTAATCCCAACAACACCGAAATATGAGCAATAAAACCCCGGAAGAACTTATTGATTAAAAGAATGGCAATAAGAACTATACCGGCAACTCCAATGTAGGTGAGATTTCCATAGTTCGGGTTTCCGGTGCCGCCGGCAGCCCAAGCAATACCCACCGGCAAGAGAGAAATACCAATGACTGTGATAACACTCCCAGTAACAATAGGAGGAAAGAAGCGGATCAGTTTACTAAAATAAGGCGCTAAGAGAAAGGTACATAAACCCGCTACGATGATTGCTCCGTAAATGGTCTCCATGCCTCCGGTTTTAGCAATAATGATCATCGGAGTCACGGCAGCAAAGGTAACGCCCTGGATAACAGGAATCTTGATGCCAATTTTCAAAATTCCTAAGGTTTGCAGCAAGGTAGCAATCCCACATGTGAACAGATCAGCATTAATCAAAAAAGCCGTTTGTGCTTTCGTTAAACCGGCTGCACCCGCAATAATCAAAGGCACCGCCACTGCCCCGGCATACATTGCCAGAACATGCTGTAATCCAAAAATAAATAGTTTGACTGCCGGCATCATCTCGTCAACAGGTGCAACGGAATGTTGTGTGTTGGCCATTATATTCCTCCTCATTGTTTGCAGCAGGATATCGCTAACTAAAAATCAGCACCTCCATCCCATCAAAGCCCCGAATCTTCCTGCCTTCATAAAATTCAAGGCATTCTTTCTTTTGTGATTCTTCAGAGTTATAAAATTAGCAAAATTCGTGCCAATTTGATAATACCTCGAATTATCCGACATTATCGTTCTCATTGAAAGTTTCCAGTTTTAATAGTTTATCAAAGTGATAAGTTTTAAGAATTATCAGCTAAATTTTATTACAAAAATCTTTATTCTTAGTCAAAATTCTAGATCATAAAGCGTATTCTATAAATGTCAAATTGATACGAATTTATCATATTGATAAATAATACTCTTCTAATCAATGGCTTTACCCAATTACCCGACAAGATTTCACCGGCATTTAAGTAATCTCAATATATTATCTGTGTAAAAAAAATTATTTACACTACAGAGGAGGCGGATTAATAAACATGAACTATATAAAGAGGCCTAACAATATGTTGACCTCTTTATATATGTCCCCAATACTAAACTTTATACAGATAAGGATACTGCTGAACAACTGTCCAAATAAAGGCAGCTAGAGATCTATCAATGGAAGCATTCGTATTGCCGGATTGGTCAAAAGCCACTTCCATAACTTCGCCCTTGAGCCTGAGCTTGACAATAAGTGCTGGGGCTTCTTGGAGAATGACAAAACCGGTATTTGCAGAATCTGCAAACTCCTTTTCACTCCAAAAGAGCGTCATCTTTACTTTATAGGGCGCATCATCATAAGGGCAGAAGGTTTCACAGTTGCCGCATTCGTTACACATGCCGTCAACATGGAGAATCTGGTTGCGGTTCGTCAATCCTTCACCTTCAACGGGGATCATTAAATTAGCGCGGTTCGGGCATACCTCGGAACAAATATTACAGAGATAATTACATTCCAGACAGCGCCCTGTTTCCTGCTCATCATCGTAAACCGGCTGCATAACTGCCTTTTTCGTCCGCACATCAAGCAATTGTTTTTCCTTATCAAAGGTAATCCGAGAGGCAAATTCCTGCTTGAATTCCAGTTGTTCTTTTTCAAGGATGGCCCTGGCCACTTTCGTTCCATGGGAAATCGCTCCAACTACGGTCCAAGGGCCAACGAGAGCATCTCCGCCAAGATAGACATTTTCAACATTCGTTTCCAACGTCTCATCATTGACCTTGATTTTCCCCTTTTCCCCTACCTCAATCCCGTTAGTCTTTAAGAGGTCATAATCAATCAGCTCACCAATAGCCGACAACACCGTATCAACCGGAAGATCTTCATAAACCCCTGTACAGGGCACAGGACTCCTTCGTCCGGAAGCATCCGCCGGTCCTAATTCCATGACTTGGCACTTAAGAACCCCGCCGCTCAAAGACACAGGCGTCAATAGTTCTTTAAAAATCACGCCATCCTTCTGAGCATAAGCTAATTCTTCCTCGTCAGCCGGCATGTAATCTTTCGTGCGGCGGTAGACAATATACACTTCTTTGACACCCTCAACACGTAGGGCAGCTCGAGCTGCATCCATGGCCGAATTACCGCCTCCGACCACAGCAACCTTTTTGCCCAGGTTCAAGCCCTTCCGATCCGTATTAAAGGCTTCTAAGAACGGAATTGCTCCTTTGACACGCTCTGTATCTCCTTGAATCTCCAAGGCATTTGTCCTGCCTGCACCAATGGCTAAAAAGACATACTCAAATCCTTTGGCCTTATAATCGGCCACCGAAATCTTCGGGGTGACCCCAAACTCAAATTTAACTCCCATGGACTCAATCAGTTCAATATCCTTCTTAATCGCTTCCCGCGATATTCTGAAGTCCGGAATAACAAATTCAACCGTTCCACCGGCTTTCTCCCGCTTATCAAAGACTGTAACATTCATACCTGCCTTAGCTAGAAAGTAAGCCGCCGAAAGTCCTGCCGGACCCGCTCCGATAACAGCCACACGAGCTTTTGACTTAGGCTGGACTTTAGAAATCTTTTGCATATAATCGGCAAAGCCTTTTTCGGCCGCCACAAGCTTTTGTCCACGGATGTGAACTGATTCGTCATAATCGAGACGCGTACACTTGGTCATACAAGTATGGGTGCAAATAGTCCCCGTGATAAAAGGCAGGGGATTCTTAGAGACAATGACATCAAAGGCTTCCTCATAGCGCTTTTCTCCCACAAGACGCAGGTATTCCGGAACATCCTGCTCGATTGGACAGCCATTCTCACAAGGCGCAATAAAGCAGTCCAAGAGGGGTAATTTAAGCGAAGTTTTGCGGCTAAGCATATCCCTGGACTCTTTGATATGATTAGCATCTTCAAAAGAACTGTCCGCCAAAGCCTTGAGCTTATCCAGATCCAAACGGCTCGATTCCTGATTATCCAACAACGGATCAAGAAGATCAGCCAATTGCTTAAATCGTTGGTAGCCACCCGGTTTAAGCAGGGTTGTGGCTACTGTAATCGGACGAATTCCTGTTGCGAAAATTCGGTCAACATTAAAAGCGTCTGCCCCGCCGGAATAGGAAATCTTTAGATCCCCCTTGTATTCCGAGGCAAGTTTATAAGCTAAATTGATAGTCAAAGGATAAAGAGAGCGCCCGGACATATACATTTCTTCCCCCGGCAGCTCATTCCGGGTGATTTTTACCGGCAGCGTATTGGAAAGTTTAACGCCAAAGTTTTTCTTATGCTCTGAGGCAAAGACTTTTAAACGCTTTAACATTCCCACGCCGTCGCTGAACTGCAAATCATGGGTGAAGGACGCTTCTTTTAGGTCTATATAATCGTATCCCATTTTGTCAAAGGTCTTGCGGACATAGTCATAGCCTAAAAGCGTGGGATTCATTTTTACAAAGGTATGAAGTTTCTTTTCGCTGATCAAATAGCGAATAATGGCCTCGATTTCTGCCGGAGGGCAGCCATGCATGGTGGATAAGGTAATAGAGTTGCAAATGTTCGGCGAAATCTGATCCACAAAGGCCTGATCCACATGTTGGAAAAGCCCCATCTCTTCCCGCAACACAGCCTGACATTCTTGGAAAATCTTTGTCTGGGAAGCGTCCTTTAAACCTTCAATGAATTCGTCCACTTTAGGCGATTGAATTCCTTTCAAATCATAACCAACACTCATATTAAACATAAAGCGCCGTTCACTTTGAGCAAAGAATTCCTTTTGGATAACGTACAGCAAAAACCATGCTTTGACATACTCTTCGAATGCGCCCATAATCGGAAGCTCTGTTGACCATTCCGTATTATAGCACTCGTCTTCCGCTGAAATACAAGGTTTGGCAATTTCCAGTTCATCCATGATCTGAACGGATTTAAGCTCGAAGAAACGACTTCCGCTCATATAGGAAGCGATAATGTTTTGAGCCAATTGAGAATGAGGTCCTGCAGCCGGTCCCACCGGAGTATCGATTGCTTCCCCGAACAGCTTCATATTGCGATCGTTTGCTTTCCGGAAGTACTTCTCTTCGGGAATGCCAAACACCATTCCGCTCTGCTTGTTTTCATCCATTACCCAATGAAGCAATTGTTTAAAGGGGATAAGGGCCATTTTATCGCTCATAGTCTATTATCTCTCCTTAGCTTTTTCTTGTTGTTGCTTGTAATGAGGACTGTCAACACAAGTACAAATGTGTCCTTCCAAAGACTTTTCAGCAGCTTTAAGGATATTCTGATACCCGGTGCAACGGCATAAATGCCCCGAAAGTTCCCGTTTGAGTTCATCGCGGGTGTAGTCTTTACCGCTTTCCGTCAAGGCTGTGGTCGTCAAAACAAGCCCGGGAGTGCAGAACCCGCATTGAACTGCGCCTTCCTCAATAAATGCTTTTTGGACTTTAGAGAGCTCCCCGTTCTTAGCCGCTACTCCTTCAATAGTCGTAATAGCTTTGCCGTCCGCCCAAACCGCTAAATAAATACAAGAATCATAAGGGGTTCCGTCAATCAACACACTGCAGGCTCCGCACTCACCGACGCCGCACCCTTGTTTGGCGCCGGTATACCCTAACTGATTTCTCAAAAGTTCCAGCAAAGACATACGGACATCGACGTCCAGGCTATATGATTTTCCATTGACCGTAAATGAAATCTTTTTAAACAAGTTCTACACCTCCCGCGTTGGCAATAGCTGTCTGCAAAGCCCTTTGGACCAGTTCCTCCACCAAATGTTCACGATACTCTTTGGAAGCTCTCCAAGAGGTTCGTGCCTTGGTTGAATTAAGAGCGAGCTTGCCGATTTCTCGAATCGTTTCCTGAGTTATTTTCTTCCCGCGGGCATATTCTTCCGCATCCGAACAACGCAGAGGTGTCGGGCCTGCAACGCCCAGTCCGATACGGATCTCACGGAAGCTGCCGGACTCCGGCCTGCAGAGAACCGCAACTCCAAGAGTAGCAATATCCATAGCTTCCCGCATGGCAAACTTTATATACTGCCCCCCAAACCCCTGATAATCTTCCGGATTAATAAGAATAGCCGTAAGGACTTCCCCGGGTTTTAAATCCACCTTGCCGGGTCCCAGATAGAATTCCTGAACGGGAATCACCCGTTCACCTTCGAGATTCTGCAATCTCAAGCGGGCATTCAGGGCAAACAAGGAGGAGGCACTGTCGGCAGAGGTTGCCCCGTTGCAAACATTGCCGCCGATCGTGGCAACGTTCCTGATCTGCGGCCCCCCCATAGAGATTGCCGCTTCCGTAAGGATAGGAACATGTTCCCGAATAATCCGGTCATTAAACACTTGAGTAAAGGTTGCCATGGGACCGATGGCAATAGTTCCGTTATCTAACTTTCGAATATCCGTTAATTCAGGGATCTTGCGAATACTCAATAATTCTGCCTCTTCAAGCTGCCCTCCGTGCATTTTGACAAGGACATCCGTGCCGCCGGCAATGATTTTAAGCTTTGGCTTCGCAGCTAAAAGCTCCAAAGCCTCGCGAAGGGTTTCCGCTTCGTAATATCCTAAAATATCGTACATTATTTCACCGCCTTTACAGTAATCCAGCTTTTTTCAAATGTTCAAAGACTCGTTGGGGATTCATCGGTATTCGATTAAAGGCAACACCTGTCGCATCTAAAACAGCATTGCGAATCGCCGGGGCAGGAGAAATAACCGGAGGTTCTCCTAATGCCTTTACCCCAAAGGGTCCGGTGGGATCTTCAATTTCCACAAAGGCAGCGCCAATGTCCGGTGTATCCATAATGGTAGGAAGTTTATAATCCAACAAATTATTATTTAAGGGTTTTCCCGTGGCTTCATCAAAGAGCAGTTGTTCCGACAAAGCATATCCTATCCCCATGCTCACACCGCCATGAACCTGTCCGGCAGCCAGTTGAGGATTGATAATTTTCCCCGAATCATGAACATTGTAGATTTCCAATATCTTAATTTTGCCTGTCTTAATATCGACTTCTACTTCAGCAAACGTTACACCAAAGGGCATGGCATTAATACGGGCATTATTAGAAACATCGCTGGTGATCGGCTGGGCGTTTACTCGATCATAGAAGGACTGCATGGCAACCTCCCAGAGCGGTATAACTGGTTCTCCCGAATGTTTATAGACAATCATCTGATCTTTAAGATCCAGAATATGAGCAGGTATATCAGTCATTTTCTGGCCGAATGCTAAGATTTTACCCTTAACCTCCAAAGCTGCCTTTTCAACAGCCATCCCGCTGACATAGGTTTGACGCGAGGCATAGGAACCTGTATCAAAAGGCGAAATATCTGTATCCTGTTGAGAAATCACATGAACCATCGACAGCGGGAGTCCTAGAATTTCCGCGGTCATCTGTGCGAAAACCGTGTCACTTCCTTGGCCTATTTCCGTAGCTCCAAGCTGAAGCTGGACTGACCCGTCTTGATTCAGAACGATTCGAGCGGCCGCTAACTCCAAAGCGACAGGATACGTCCCCGAAGCATAGCTGAAGCAAGCCATCCCCACACCGCGTCGAATATCTCCGTTTTGGTTTTTATAGTGTTCCTTCTTCTCATCCCAACGGATAAGTTCTTTACCTTTGTCAATACATTCGCGAATTCCGCAGCTCAAAACTTTATTTTTACTAAGGGGTTCAATATAACCCACATCTACTAAGTTTTTCCTGCGTACTTCGATAGGATCAAGCTTTAATTGCTTTGCGATATCCTCAATATGAGATTCAAAGGCATAAAAGATCTGGGGAGTTCCATAGCCGCGCATAGCACCGGCAACGGGCAAGTTTGTATAGACCGTAACAGGCGAGTATTTCATCGCCTTCACCGGGTAGAGATAACGAAACTTGCTGCCTCCGCTCCCTGCGATAGAACTTCCATGAGAGGCATAGGCTCCGGTATTTGATATCGCCGAAATCTCAATGGCATTCATCGTACCATCTTTGTTGACACCGGTTTTGATCTTGAATTTAAAGGCGTGACGTGTCCGTGTATCAACCATTCCTTCCTCCCGGGAAAGTTCCAGTTTAACCGGCCGGCCGCCAACGGCGAGAGTCATAGCCGCATTTAAGGGTTCGTAGCAAACATCTTGCTTATTGCCGAACCCGCCGCCGATATAAGGCTTGATAACCCGAACTCTCCCCCAAGGCAAACCTAAGGATTGAGCCACAATACGCCGTACAATCTGGGGAATCTGAGTGGAAGTCACTATATTAATCCGCCCATCGGCATCTACATAGGCATGAGACGTCTGAAGTTCAAGATGGCAGTGTTGAACAATACTCGTCTCATACTCTCCTTCGATCACATAATCCGATTCCTGCAGAGCTGCCTCCATGTCCCCCCGTTCAAAACCGCCGCCGGTAGAGAGAATATTTCCTTCACTTCCCTCGTGGATTAAAGGAGCTCCTTCACGCATGGCTGCTTCAGGTGAGGTCAAAGCCTCCAGTACTTCATATTCAACGCGAATCAATTTCAATGCTTTCGAAGCGATAATTGCATCCTCGGCAACGACTGCCGCAATGGCATCTCCTACATAGCGGGCTTTCTTAGCCAGAATATAGCGGTCCTCTTTATCCCGATGACCCGGGTCTAAAGAATAAGGATGACCTGCTGTGGCAAACAAGGGTAAATCCACCTCTTGTTCGTCATCCAGCACATCATTGGCTACCCCGGGTAAGGCCGTGGAAAATTTAATCCGCGGCAGATCTTTATAGGTTAGAACAGCCTCAACTCCCGGCAAAGCTTTCGCTTCACTGACGTCAATGGATTTAATAACGGCATGCGCATAAGGGCTATGTAGGATTTTTCCAACCAACATATTCCGTTCAGAAAAATCATCTGTATATTTGGCCTTGCCGGTTACTTTTGCAACAGCATCAACTCGATTGACGCTTTTACCAACAACATTGTAAGCCAATTCGTATCCCTCCATCCCAAATATTTATTTTAACTCTAAATACATCAGATCAGTTTCGGAAAACCTTGATATAGTGTATCTTTACCGACAAAGCAAAATAAAACTCATCTTTATTCTCTCCGTGCAAAATTTATGCCAAGTAGTGAAAAACTCCGAAAAATAGCATTTTTACGGAGTTTTCATTAAACAATATAAAATTGCAAAACGGTTTTTATCTCAAAATGATAGAAATAATTTAGATCCATCCCACCACACACCCTATAAATCCAAGAGTCCATCATTAATCATCATTTCTCAAATTAATAAATAATTATCATTTTGATAATCTTCGTGGTTATACTCCCCATCTCGCAAGTCCTAACTTATTTATCGGAACGATTAAATTCCAAGTCTGAAATTCAATTCCTCTAAAAGAATACCCTTTAACGAGAATTTTTCGAAGATCACTCAATATTGTAACGCGCTAATTTACGATAAAGTGTTGCTAAACCAATCCCCAAGGCCTGAGCTGCTTTTTCCTTCCCTTTAACCCCTCCCCCCGTGGCTTGGTAACATCTCAAAATGGTTTCTCGCTCTATTCTTTCTAAGTTGAAGAGTTCGCTACCTTCCGCCTCTAATTTCTCTTGTGTCATTCTTGCCGGCAAATGATCCTCAGTAAGAGCAGAATCCTCCGTCAAATTCATGGCATACTCAATGATGTTTTGCAGTTCTCGAACATTGCCGGGAAAAGAATATTCCTGGAGCTTACGCTGAAAGCCTTCGGAAACAGAACGCACCTTTTTATTTAACTGTTGATTATAAACTTCGATAAAATGCTGATACAAAATCGGCAGGTCCTCTTTTCGTTCTCTTAAGGGCTTGATATGCATGGGAATTACATTAATCCGATAATATAAATCTTCTCGGAACTCCCCTTTGGTCATCATTTCTTCTAGATTGCGATGGGTTGCCGCTATAACCCTTACATCCACCGGAATCGTCGTTATGCCGCCAACCCGTTCAATTTTTCGTTCTTGAAGAACACGCAAAATCTTAGCTTGCAAAAATAAAGGCATATCCCCGATTTCATCTAAAAATATGGTTCCTTTATTGGCTAATTCAATCTTCCCGATCTTTCCGCCTCTGCGGGCTCCGGTAAAAGCCCCGTCTTCATAACCAAAAAGTTCACTTTCCAAGAGATTTTCCGGTATCGCCGTACAATTAATGACCATAAACATCCCTTGATGCCTGGGACTGAGATTGTGGATCGATCGTGCCAGCATTTCTTTACCGGTTCCACTCTCCCCGCGAATCAAAACTGTGGACTTACCCGCGGCAACTACTTTGGCTCGTTCGCGAATCTGGCACATGCACTTACTTTCTCCGAGAATATCTTCAATGGAATAACCGGGATCTCGCAAATTCAGACGATTAACAATCCGGCTTATTTCATCAAAGGGCCGAAGAATTACGGCAATACTTTTAACGCCATCCTCATCTTCCACAGGCAAAGCCCGCAAAAGCATGTGGGAGCGGTTTTTCTTCGATTCAATATAAACTTCCCGTTCAACAATTTCCTCCGCGCCTTTGCCAACCGCTATTATCTCCGCTACGGTTTGCGGTGCAAAAAGAGAACTGATTTGGCTGCTGGGATTAAGCAGATTTGCGCTGAAAAGTCGTTGAGCCGCCTGATTAAAATGGAGAATAGTTCCGTCAAGGTCTGCCGTAATCAACCCTTCATCCAAGCAATCAATAATGGAATTTAAATAATGGTTCGCAGAAACAAGTCCCGCCAGAAACTCTTGCTCCTTAAGTTTCAGCGCAATGGTCTCTGCCATCTTGGTTAAAAAGATGAGATAGGAGTGTTGATTCTCAGCTATAAGATTCGCCTGCGCTTCTGTGAAGCAAATCATCCCAATCGCCCCTACCGCTTTGCCATCGACATTAATAGGGGACACCACCTCATACTTCTCGGAGCAATTACCGCGAGCCTTGCAGGGACCGCATAAAGGATGAATACCCGGCGTTTCAATGACAAATTGATGCCCGGTACGAAGAACTTCTCGATAGACATACCCCTGCCGATCCATGGATTGACCAACCCCTTTATGGTAGCGACCAGTTCCTGCAATACGGACTAATTGTTTATCAGCTATTTCTATATCAATTTTCACAACCGTCGCAATTGCTTCAGCGATCTGCTGAGCATATTCTTTTACGTCAATTAGTTCAACCATGTGATTAACCCCCATATGCCCCTTACGACCCCTATGCCACTTTTACTTAGTTAACCCATTATTCTGTTACTCAGATACCTGGTTACTCCAAGATCCTTTTATTCCAAGATCTTTTTACTCCAATACCCCTTTACTCTACATTACCTCTTTACCCCATCACTCTTCTAAACATGATCAGGCTCTAAACAATAACATGTTTATAGATCAAAAATCCTAAAACCACTGCATTGAGAAGTATAAACATAGGAGCGCCAAAAACAAATCTGGGATGAGCTGTTTTATGATGGAAAAACTTCATCCCGGCAAACAGCCCCACTCCCCCGAAAATAGCTCCCATCCAGAGCAAAGTTGCTTCTGAAATTCTCCAGCGCTTTAATTTTGCTCTTTTCTTGTCTCTACCCATTGCAATAAAAACATAACAATTCCAGAGAATATAAATTACCATAACTATTTTTATAGGAAGCAATTTTACGTCCCTCTTTCTCTCTTTCCTCAAAAACTATCTAAACTCCGCTCCAACGTTCAAACAACGCATGCTCAATTCCAAACTGATCCAACACTCGTCCAACCACATGATTCACTAAATCCTGAATTTGTTGAGGATGATGATAAAATCCCGGTGAAGCGGGCATGATTGTTGCTCCAGCCCTGGCCAGTCGCAGCATATTCTCCAGATGAATTATGTTGTAGGGCATTTCACGCGGCACAACCACCAGGGGGCGCCGTTCTTTTAAAGTTACCTGAGCAGCTCGCGCCAAGAGATGATCACCTGTTCCGGTAGCCATTAACCCTAACGTATTCATAGAACATGGAATGACCACCATCCCAGAGGTTCGATAAGAGCCGCTGGCAAGCGAAGAAAACAGATTTGTATTTTCATGAATGTTAACATTCTCCGGGAAGCTCTTCCGCTCAGCTCCGGTTTCAAAGGCTAACACCTTTTCCCCGGTCGGTGTCATAACCAATTCAATTTGCCATTCCAGTGATGCTAATGCTTTTATTAAAGCGAGTGTATAGATTGATCCGCTGGCTCCGGTTAAGCCTACAATTATTCGTTTGGTCATGATGCCCTCCTGAAGATAATATAATCTCTATTAATCTAATAACTCATGTTTCCTAGCGTTTATATTGCTAATGTTCTCAAAATGTTCTAAGGATTTTTATCTAATGTTCGGTAATCGAAATCCTATCCTTGCGAATAAGACGAATTCCCCAAAAGATAATTCCCGCCCCCACGATCTGCAAAATATGAATCTGTTCTCTAAGGATGATTGCCGCCATAATAACGGCTACTGCGGGAACGGCATACATATAAGCCATCACACGATTGACTCCGATCCTGCTTATAGCATAATACCAAACCACAAGCCCGTAGACTGTGACAAGAAGGGTGGAAAACAACACTGAACCCCATGCTGAATAGGGAATTGATGACCATGATAACGCTGTTACACCTTTAAGTCCCACCACCAATAGAAATATGGTACCAAAAAGAGATGAAAAGGTGATAGTTTTTAAAGCTGAGTACTTACATAGCATTCGTTTAGCAAGTACTGGATATAAGCCCCAGATGCAGGAAGCCAATAGCGCAATAAGATCTCCTCGCAAGACATCCCAACCGAGTGCTAATTTGTTTGTTCCAAAAAGCAAAACAAAAACTACTCCCAATAGAGACAGAGCACTTCCTCTTTGTCCTTTCGAACCCAAACGTTCTTGCCCGGCCATCCATGCGAATAAGGCCGTAAAGACCGGCGAAACGGCTAACATTAAGGAAGCATTCGTCGCGGTAGCATACTTTACTGCGGCCATGAACAAGGTTTGATAAATTGTAACGCCTACTAACCCGATTAGAGCTAAACTCCAACAGTCTTTTAACTCGACTCGTATATCTCTTTCTAAGGCATACAAGAGCAGGAGCAGTAGGGGGGAAGCTCCCACAAAACGCAGCACAGTAAATGACAAAGGATCAAATCCAGCCATTCCCCATTTACCTACGACATAGTTTGCTCCCCAAACTAAAACAACTCCCCAGATCACCCACTCCGGGAAATCATTCGTCGACTGATTTTTCATAAGAACACTCTTTCCTCAATATTAAAGACCCCTGGCATAAATTTATTTGATGCCGGGGGCTGCTTGCCTAGATGTCTTTCTCATATATTTTTTCTCAATTACTTCCGAAACCATAAAACACATTGATTTTTAAAACGCTTTCATTCATGCAAGTACTAATTTTGTCCATTCATTCTTTAATAGCATTAATTGTATCATAGATCACTGAAACGGAAAATATCAAAGTTTCATTATTAAAAATAGTACACTAAGCCATTGGCGCTGACCTTTATAAATGATGCTATTGCTTTAGTTGAATCAACTGTAATTCATTACGTCCTTATTTCCTAAAACGTTCGAATAAATTTAAGGAGATACGTTTATTTTTTAATGCCCGGTCTATGAATTTTTATGAAAATGTATCAGATACTAATTTAGAACCATGAAAATCTCTCATCATCTGATATCTTAAATTTCCTGATATATTTGCTCAAGATGAATTTTGATGTTGACAAGATGAATACAATCTCCTATAATAATCAATGTTACGCGGTCGTGGCGGAACTGGCAGACGCGCTAGATTCAGGTTCTAGTGCTCGCAAGGGCATGGAGGTTCAAGTCCTCTCGACCGCACCAATTAAGGGTTTAAGGGTAAATTGAGAAATCAATTTGCCTTTTTTGTTTTTACGGGTACGCACTAGATTCGTCAAACTGAAACGCACTAGATTTCTAGGACAACTACCCAAAATTTATGAAAAATCTAGCAAGGGAACAACAAAGAAAGGGTTGTTTTTATGGCTAGAAAATCAGCAGTTATTTCCCCTGTCAAAAGAAAATCAAGAAAAATAGTAGCACCTACCGATTACTCAATTCAATTTGATGATTACTTAATTCATTGTGAGGAAAGAAATCTAACTCAAGGTTCTATTGAAGGTTATCGCTTTTATTTAGGGTATTTAAAGAAGTATCTGGAAGAAAATGAACACTCATTATTAGTTGATGAAATTACTGAAAGGGATATAAAGGATTTCCTTAATTTCATGCGTAAAACTAAAAACAATACTCAAGCAACTATTAATTCAGCAATTGCATCTATTCGCCCTTTTTTCAATTACCTTATTGAGCAAGAAATCATTCAAGATCATCCAATGGCAAAAATTAAAAAGGGCAAAATTGACCAAAAACCTATTATCCCTTTTTCAAATGAAGATATTAAAAACCTGTTAAAACAACCAGATAAGTCCAGACATGCAGGATATAGGGATTATTGCATGATGCTTATGCTTTTATCCACTGGAATGAGAATTAGTGAATGTCTTAATTTAACTATTTCTGATATTGATTTTAAGAATAATAGAATTCTCATTCGAGAAAGTAAAAACAGAACTCCAAGAATTGTAGGAATGGCTAAGAAAATTAAACCTGAATTACAACGTTTCATTCGCCTATGCCTTCCCAATGCCAAACCTTTTGATATATTGTTTCAAAATCAGGATGGTGGAAAACTTGCCGACAATACCATTCAGGAAAATTTCAGGGAATATGGAGTACAAGCCAATATTGACCCTAGAATCAGAGTATCACCTCACACGTATAGGCACACATATGCCATCAATTACCTCAAAAATGGTGGGTCTACCGCATCGCTCAGGGAACAATTAGGACATAGAACGATTGAAACAGTTGAAAAGTATTTATATTGGTCAACGGATGATAAATTAGAGGAATTTGAAAAATATAACCCCTTAGACAAAATGGAATTACAAGGGGGTGTTTGCTGACCATGCAAATACTGAAATGCCCCTAATGTAATTCCATTCTAAAACTAAATATTGCCTTTTTAGGTTGTGATTGGCATACTGAAAAGGGTAAAGATTTGCAAGGAGTGATTAAATCATGGCTAATATAATTAATTTTCCTCATTTTCTTGAAGATGAAATTAGAATCAATAATGCAAAGGTTTGGATTCCGTCAGTAAGCAATTTCTGTCTGACAGCAGGTAAAGAATACCCTCTCATGTTCAATGATTTGACAGAAGAATGGTTTGTTTATGATGATGATAACAGTCAAAACTATGCGTTTTGTTATATTGAAGGTAACTACAAGTAATTAAATTTAAGGGATGTAATTAAAGTACATCCCTTTTCCATTACCACAATCCCCTTAAATCTATGGATATTTGAACCTGCGAAGCATCTCTATTATTCGTGCAGGTAATAACCAATTTTGTTGCGATATATTGCTTATTGTACACAGTAAAATGATTTCCATCTGAAACTGTCAAAGTGTAATAAGTGGTTGTTGGGCCTGAAGCAGTTATAGTAAAGGTGTCGGAATTCGCGACAGAATCAACGTATTGGTAAACCGTGTAATCCTGAGACGTAGTTTGAAGTAAAGAAGTAACATTAGGTAATATTTGGTCAACAACAACAGGAACATGATTTACCTTTGCTGTCACTTCTAAAGTTGCACTTACATAAGGATTATCTGATTTTGTGACTGTGATAATTGACGTACCCTCAGTATATGCGGTTAGTAAACCATTAGCATCAACAGATACATTGCCATTATCAGAACTATATGTTACAGGGAAGGTTACACTCGCTCCATCTTTTGCCATTGAAATATTTGTCTGATAAGTTGAGCCAATATCAACTGAAACAGGTGAAACATCAGTAAATGCAACTGTATAAGTAACTACATCAGCAATTTCATTGATTTTATCATCGTTTGCTCCCCATAAATCTAAATCACAGGATAAAGTAATTAAACCTTTTACTGTCCTATCAATGCCTGTAATCTTCCAAGGGGAATTCATAGAAATAAAACGTTGATTAATCACGATGGCTAATGTATCAGGATTCTCCTGCAATGTGACAAGGATTTTACCTACAGGTAACATAATATATTGACCACTTTGAACATCAAAAATTTTACCCTCAATAAAAGTAGGGAAATTTTTCACGTAACCATCAAAATTAAAATTCACATTATAGTTACATTTTCGCATAATCGCCTTATATTTTACTATCCTCTGACCATTAACCTGAGAAACTACAAGCCATTTAGACAATAAATAATCCACCTTATCGCCTTGTTTTAGAGGGGATAAGGTGGATATATATTTATCATCATGATTATTTGCATTGACAGGGATGGAGGACAATATGGCTCTAATTTGCGTGGTATCATTCAAAGTTAAATCTTTACCCATTTGCTCAAGCATATAATTAAAGCTTGAAGCATCAGGATCAAATAATTTCACCATTCATTTATCCCCTCTCTTAATCAGCAAACATATAAAAAAATGAAGCCCCATCAGCATAAGTTTGAGTATCATCAGGTATTTGTCTGATTTTATATGTGAGTGCATCTATTCTCTTTTCAAGATTCTCATGGAATTGATAAATTGAAATATCATCCTGTTTATAATTTTTCATCAAATCAGGTTGATTGGCAACCGATTCAAGAATTGATAATGCTGCCTTTAAGATATTGCGCTTATTTGTTTTTGAAGTTGGAATATATTCAGTTGTACCAACAAGTAAATTTTCTTCAAGGTATATATTTAATTCATCTGGTGTAAGGTCTATGCCTTTGATTTCCATGATTAAGCGGTCTGAATTTGTCATGGTTGATTTCCTCCTTTAATTTTGGATATAAAAAATCCCCATAAATTAGGGGATTAGATGAATATTAATTATTCGGTTACTTTTTTTATTTCATTTTCATAGAAATCAATACCTTTAGAAGTTATCCTAAATTTAAACATTCCATAAGGCAATCCATCATCGGCATCTAAATATTTTATAAGTTTTTCATCTTCAAGGTATCTCAATTTAAACATTAATTCGTTTAAGTTAGGTATTTTTTCTCTCATAAAATAGCTGTAATTTTGTTTCTTACATTCGTCATATGTTTGAGACAAAATCTTTATCACTTCTTCTTTTGTAGTTGTCATAAAATATCCCTCCATTTTTTATAATTAACTTAAATAAGCACTTTCCCCATCAGGTGAAATTTGAAAGCTCTTATTTCCATCAAAGAAAACATAATCGTTGTCCATAAACTTCTTCAAGGCAGTTTTTACATGGGAATAATTCAACCCTGATTTATCTCTTATCTGAATATCAGTAAGCCAAGTATTCTTATTTTCCAATAAAACTTTCAATACTTGTTTTTGAGTTGGCTTGATTTCAATCACCTTATTCACCTCTTTCTCGCTTCCATTTTCAACATAGATAGATATTTTCCTGCTAAACTTCAGAATGTTCTATTAATTTCTCAAATACTACGTAATAAGACAAATCCTATAGACATGATTCACCAAAAAAATGTCCGAGGACGGGTATATACTTTTGGTATAAATAGATTTTGGGAGGTATTTGAAAATGGAGAATCCCATAAAAGAAATATTAATAAAATCTAATACCGAAAAAAGAAAAACAATTCTTCTTATAGTCATTATTCTTGTCGTTTGTATAGTCCCCCTCTCACTAAAAGCACTTTATGACTCAAAACTTTTTAATGATAATGTTCGAAAGGGAAATGATAGTTTCTCTAATGAAAAATTCAACGATGCTGAAACGTTTTATAGTAATGCCCTAAAATATCGCACAGATCAAGCTATTGTCGATAAGCAGGAGTTAAGTAAAAATTTAAGCTTTTCGCTTCAAAACTATAATTTAGGATTAAAACAATTTGATGATAAGAATTATTTAGATGCTTATAGGTCATTTAGTTATGTTTCAGCACAAGATACAAAACGTTATAAAGATGCACAATCAAAAGAAGCTGAAAGTAAGAAAATGTATACTCAAGATGAGATGACAAAAATTGACCAGTACGCTAATTCAAAGGATTATCAAAAGGCAATTAATGAAATTCAAAACTTAACCGTTACCAAGTTTCTTGATGAGAATGTCCAAAAAGAACTCCTTCAAAGAAGACAACAATACAATGATTTATTAGCAAAGCAAAATGCCGAAGCAGAAACCAAAGCTAAAGCAGAAGCAGATGCTCAAGCCAAGTTAGAAGCTCAAAAACGTGCCGAGGAAGAAGCAAAAGCTAAAGCATTAGCGAAAACACAAGGTGTCAGAATAGGAATGACTCAACAACAGGTTTTAGATTCTTCGTGGGGAAGACCAAATGAGGTCAATAGAACGGTTACTGCTAACGGTACACATGAGCAATGGGTATATGATAACGGAGGTTATTTGTATTTTGACAATGGAATATTAACCGCGGTTCAAAATTAAGTCCTTCGGTAATATGTCAAGACCCTAAGTGAGTCAATTTTTCAGTAAGTTAGTTATCCGTTGGCAAAAAAGGCAATAAAAAACCCTCTTATTCCCAAAATGAAATGGAAACAAGTTACAAAAATGGGACTTCAATTCTCGTAGTTCATGCTTAGTTTGCAATCCCCCTATTGCCATGTGGCATATAGATTTGGTTGCTGCGTAGCAGAGCATCAACCATACGGACGAGTTTGCGTGCAGTAAGCACGAGAGCACGGCGATGATGGTGAGTCTTACTTTCCGAGAATTTACGTTGGTAGAAGGCTTTGTACTCTGGTTCCTTTTGGCGTACTAGGTTAGCAGCCTGGATGATATAACTTCGCAAGTAGGTGTTGCCGGTTCGAGTTAAGGGCGTGTCATCGGCTGTAAAATCACCGGACTGGTGAGAACGCCAGGTTAGCCCAATAAACTTTGCTAAGGCTCCTTCATTCGGAAAACGGCGGATGTCTCCAATCTCAGCAATAATACCAGCTGAAAGCACAGGGCCAATACCGGGAATGGTAATGAGCGTATTAGGGAAATGCCTGATTTCAGCTTCGATCGCCTTATCGATTTTCTTGACCTGTTTCTCTAAAGTGTGGATGGTTTCGATGCTCGTGGCTAGGATAAGGTTAATGGGTTGCAATAGGCTTCCACGTAGTCGATGGGCCTTGCGAGCGGCTTCCTTCAACTCTCTGGCTTTGGCTTCCGGATCCTCGAAATGACTTCTTCCTTTCTCCATGAGGAAATCAATCAGTTCATCAAGCGGTCGAGCCGCAACCTCTTCTGGAGAAAAAAACTCAAGTGTCAAGGATTCAGAAGTAACGCTGAAAGTATTACTAAAAACCGTACCTTGGGCAAGAGTGCTAAACTTTAAGAACAAGTTCGTGAGGAAATAATTCTTCTCTCTGGAGATCATCTCGATCAGATGACAACGAAAGCGAGTGAGTCGCTGTAACGGTAAGTAGCGGAAATCGACCTGAGAGCCCTCCGGGAGCCGGCCGAAGCGTAAACGTTCGGCAATGACCCAGGCATCAATCCAGTCGTTCTTCGGAAGGTCCACATAAGCCTTTTTGAAATTAGCAACGACCTTGGGGTTAAAGGAATAAATTTGGGGCTGTAAAGGTGCTAAACAATGGTCTTCCGCTAAGAACATTTGTAACGGCCAACTGTACACGGAAGTGGCCTCTAAACCAATAACCAGCCGGTCCTCATTCTCTTTATTACAGGCTTCAGAGAGATATCGGGCAACTTGCTCACAACCAGGCTGATCATTCAAAACCCTTAGCCTTTTAACTGGTTCATTACCACGCTCATCTAAGATTCGCACTTTAAAATCACTGGAACTCACATCTATACCGACAAATAAACTCAAGTAAAATCACCTCACTTTCCGAGTCGAAGAATTTGTAAGATTAACGTTGGGACCAGGCACCACAACAGGTCAACAACCTCGCCGAATCAGCACTTGTCTTAAAAAGACCTCGGATCCAACCGATCTGCTACCATCGGAGGGGTTCCCTTTAAGCTGTGCAACCTTCGAGTTAAAAGTTCAAATTGTGGGCTGGCAGTCAGACTTAATAAGAGGTCATAGCCTCAAGGAGTGAAAGGCCTTACCAGAACGAACCTCACGGTATCATTTTGCCTGAAACCCCAACAAACTTAAATACTTTTTTGTTGTCAAAGAACGACTTAAGGAATCATTACTCAGGTATTCCTTATCCTGAGCCTGTGGACAGTGCCAGCCTATGGAAAAGCCCTTATGGGTCTATCTTAAAAGAGCTTTCCCTCAGGCTTTGGACAAGTCGAATTTGAAGTGTGCTTTGGGGTTGACTTGTCCACACTGCCCACAGGCACGACGACTGCATGGGGTATGCGTTATTCTGCGCGCATCTTGTTGATGATGACCAACCAACTGAATTTCCAGTTTTCTTTGGTCATTTAAATACCCCACGTTCCATTAGTTTTTTGGACTCGTGGGGCAGGAACTAAATTAATTATACGAGGAGTGATTTAAGATGAGTGCAAAAAACATTGTTATTGCTGGTGATTATTTTAATTACCGCATTGGGTGGACGACTGGTTTAGTATACATTGAAGATTCAAAGGGATATAACATTGAAGATATTAGTAAATCAAATGTGGAACACTATGAAATCGTTACGGAGGAAAGCATAAAAAGTGCTTCAAGTGCAATAAGCAGAGGATTGCTTGGAGGATTTTTATTAGGCCCAGTTGGATTATTAGCAGGTCTTTCTGCTAAATCTAAAGGTATCCATACTTTAGCTGTTCAGTTTAAAAATGGTAAAAAGTGTTTAATAGAAATAGATGATAAAAGATATAAAGAAATTATTAAGCGGATGTTTTGAATCAAATTGTATTTAAGTAGTAAGGAGGAATTCAACTTGATTACTCCATCAAGTGATGTTATGTCATTATGGTTTATTTTTGGTATAATCTGCGGAATCATCAGTGGAGCAATAGCATGGGCAAAACATCGTTCTTTTATAGCATGGTTTTTTGCAGGATTTTTCTTTAGTATCCTTGGGGTTTTAATATCTGCAATAATTTCGAGGAATGAAAAAAAGTGTCCTAAGTGTGGGGAGTTTTCTCCTTATGGAACAGAGAAATGTGAGTTTTGTGGGTATGAATTTATTCCAAGTGAATCTGAGGATTCAAAATTTACTTTGAACGTGTAAAATTGGATTAACTATGGCGACTCATTTCAGAAAAGGGGTATCGAATCAGCCCCCTATTTCCATTAAAACTTCAATTTGATGCTATATAATTACCCTATAAATGTCCATGAGTGGTGGAATTTCCCTAGTCATTATCAATTAGATTTTAACAAGTAAATGGGCAAGTAATACCCCAAACCCTACATCCCTTGATATAAGCGGATTGTAGCCATTTTACCTAATGTTACACAATGTCTATTGTGTCATATTTTACTTTACATAGTGTTCATTATCGGACCCAATAAACAATTCTGATAATTACAATGTATCTAAGCATAGATGCTCTTGATTTGAAGCACCTATGCTTTTTTGTTGGTTATTATGTCAGTGAGTGAGTGCCACCTACATATTGAATACAGCAAAATTATAGTAATTATACCCCATATGGGTATATAGATATTATAACACGCGCGATTTTTTAGAACAATTACATTCATAATCAAACGCTTATATAATCCATAACTTAATGCAACACTACATCTAGTATTAACAAAACAAATTAACCACTATATCTAGTATCACTTAATCTCACTTAACCATTTACATTACCATTATCTGTATTTATATTGTTATTGGTAGCATCACTTCCACTAACCACATTCCCATTATTATCAAATGTTTGTTGTTGTGCCTGTTGCTTCTTAACCTTTGCCTTATCTTCCTTCTTAATCCTCTCTAACTCCATAGCCACATCATATGTCATAGGACACTGTTCTAATGTACTCTGTAAACTAATAGCACCCATATCTCTTAATGTCTTTAGATCATTGATTATATCTGTCTGATTCATTGGCCTTGCGTATTCAAATACTACATCTAAAGCATTAGCATCTATCACTATACCTTTTGCTTTAAGTAATGTTTCAAACGCCTTAAATCGTTGTTCTATGCCCTCTCTCATATACATCTCATTCATACCTGCTCTTAAATCAGCAAGAGAGAACAATAACTTAATACTTACTTCTGATAAATTGCTAACGTCCTGAACACCCATAGATACAGCCGGAACACTAGAAACCTGAAGTAATGAGTTATATAAAATCTTCCAAACTGATTCAAAGGATTGATAATCTAATTGACCATTAGCAAAACTAAACTGTCCACCATCATCTAACTGTAATCCTGTTCCTACTAATGTAGAAGGTATAGCACCCTCACCTGATTTACCGATGCCTAACTTCTGCCCGACAACTACAGGTATAGGATTAATGAACTTATAAATTGAATCCGTATATTTACTAATTAAATCCTCCAAGGCATCCACAATATTTACATAATCCTCCAAATCACTTCGCCCTGCTGTTTCATCTAACTCATTCTTATTTTTGTAAATAATCGGCAAACCTGAAGGATTATTAAACTCACCTACTAATCTTATCTCTCCACCAAAGTCATCATACTTTAATACCTTATCCTCAGTAAAAACATTCCAGTAACTTACATTCATAATCGAAGTAAAGTATTCAACGAATCCAATATATTCATTCTCATCATTGTAAACAGGATAACTGTCCTCTGGCAGTATTAACTTACTTCTAATCTCTTTGTCTTTGTCAATATAAACATACTCAGCCACTGACCCATATTTACATACCTTATCTAAAATGTCCCAATCAATCTTATTATAATTGCCTTTTTTATAAACATCCTTGACTATAGGTACACTTGCTTCATCTCCTGATATAGTGACAGGATTCTTGAGCAAATAACTTGTCGAGAAGTTTAATATCGTCTTGGCATAATTCAAAACAATAGTTCTCGGATGGAATTCTTTCCCATTCCACATTTCAACCGATTTATCTAAAATGGCATGTTTGCCACTTAAATAATCTTTAATGTTTATAATGTTCATGATGCGTTCCTGATTACTATATACATAAGGTACATTATTTTGCTGACTTACATTGACATGAGAATTACTGTAATTGGTAAATTGTATAAACCAATACTCATCTCCATCATAATAAGCATTTATATACTCTTGTAGATTCATTTATTTCATCCCTTTCTTATAAATACCATTTGCCACATTTAAGCCCCTGAACTGCCAATGCTGAAGCAATTACTAAATCATCGTGAAAATCATCTCCACGCTTATTTGATGTCTTACCATCGGCTTCAACATAAATCTTCATTTCATCAAGAGTGCTGCTATCATTTATCAAAATCAAATTCTTCTCAAATTGCTCTTTAAAATCTTGGACTAACCTTGGTTTTGAAACTGCTGTAGTAATCCAACCAACCATATACTTTTTCTTACCTCTATCATCAAAAGTTTTCATCTTGTACATGTTTAAATATTGGCGTTCAGACCTTAACTTCTCAATGACTGACTGACCAAAACTATTTTTCTCCACTACAAGAAAGGCATAGTTAAACATCATGCCCAAGTCATAAACAACATCAGCAAATTTATAGATAGGTATTTTATTATCCATAAACACTGCGACCTGCTCACCCTCCGAACTATAAACACTAATCGTTGAATTATCTCCACCATTACCTGAAGCAGTATCAACTCCTGCATAATATCGTTCTCCTGGCTTAACATTTTTGAACATATAAAAACCCCTGCCATAATAACTAGCAAGGGAATCAGGGAGAGATATATTTAGTTCATCTTTCCTCAATGGAGGAAGTAGATTCATAACACTATTATTAATTGCTTGCTCATTAAATATTGATCGACTTGTGGCCCTGAAACTTTCTTCAGGAGTAAAGGGAAATTCCTGCTGAAAATCTTCTAATGCCATGTCCTGAAGTTTCCATCTACGCCACATTATCATCTTCAAACTAACTTTAGCATTATATAAAGGTAATTCATCCTTCTCTAATTGCTCAGGTATCAATCTATGATTATGATTATTGGCCTTAAACCAATCCTCAGCAATGTTTAACTCGTGTTTGAATTGGCTTACAGTGGCACTAGAAGTCCAAGGAAAGAAAAATGCTTTATATCTGCTCGATTTATCCTTATAGGACTTTGTAAATAGTTTTTGGTAATAGTTGTATCCGTTAGAAGTAGTTTCAACAACAATCATTGAATCCATATTTTTTGCAAGTGCTTGCTCTAATGACACTAATGAATCTTTTTGTTGGTCATCGGGATAAAAAGCAAACTCTGACAAGTGGATATACTGTAAATTCATTCCGCGCCCCAAGGATTTATTACCTGCGGTCTTTACCATTACCTTAGAACCGTTCTCCAAAAATAATTCCATTCTATTTGAACGCTTTTCTGCTGGCTTATATTTGTCAGGAATAGTTGCATAAATCATTTTCAACTTCTCAAATAGTGCTTGTGTACTCTCAACATTATAAGAAACCATCATAGTATTAGTATTTGGTCTGGTACAAACAAGCCACAAGCAATATATCATCATCAAAGTTGAAAAACCTAATTGTCTGCTCTTGGCGATGATATTAAACTTATCCATGCCATTAAAGAATTCTACCTGTTGCTCATTCGGAACAAACTTAACTAAATCTCCATTATTATCAATAATCTGAACAAAGTTTTTAGCCCACAAAAAGAAGTCCTTATTAATCTTCTCTAATTTTGTTTCCTTTTTCATTGTCATAGTTCAAGATCATCTTCTTCATCTTCAACAGGAGCAGAATTATTATCTTTACTATTCTGTTTAATGCTTGATGCAATAGATTTCTGAAGTTTAATGACAGTATCAACTGCCTTTGCATCACCTTTTTTTGCTTTATCAAGCATGACATTATAAATTTCTAATAAATCATTACCTGCATTTGACATAATAAGTAAATTGACTAAGTTCTGATATTCCTCCGTTTTTTCCCAAGCGTAATATGTTTCCCTTGTTTTTATTAAATCAATCTTCATGATTTCTTCCAACGGACGTTCTTTATATGCTCTACCTCTTGTAGATAGTTTGAATTTCCACCGAAAATATCGTTTATATTTTAAATTTGTACGTGCTAATTGCTCGTCTAAAGTCATTTGTATCAACTCCTATAATTATTTTGTAATGGTAACTCTTAGTGACATCAAAAAAAGGCACCTCAATATGAAGTACCTTTTCTTGAAACCAATTATAAAAACAATTAAAATTATATTTATGGCTGGCGGGAGCCACTGCACCCGACAGACATACCCCGCTGGTAAGCGCCCTGTGTTCTTATTCATTGAAATAAGATTTACATTAAACTTTTGCCTATGGCATTGGGCAATAATTTGAATTTGCTATGGTTTCGCGCCCCAAGGTCGCAAAACCCAAGCAAATATCAAAATTATTACCTCGCATTTGCCCACCGTGGGCAACTGCCAAATACTTTTTATATTTATTTTTAATTAAATACTCTTGAATTATATTTGCAATATGATATAATAATTAGTTGGGACAATTTATGGATAAACCTATAATAGAGGTTATTCCAAATTTTGTCCCATTTTGTTTTGCGCATTATCTTCTTTTACTTCCCAATATCTTTTTGGACCACTTTTTTTAGATATAATAAAATATTTTATATTATTTGCTTTAAAATACTCGTTTAATTGTCCTATTGATTTTTGTTGTCTATTCCTAGAATCTCTTAAATCAACTATATCAATCAATTCATTTTGTTCTTCTTTTGTTAATTTTTTGCCAACAACCTTTGCCATAAAATTAACAATCTTATCTTTTTGATAATCTTCTTCAATAGTCCGATAATTATAATATCCGTTATCATCTCGGAATCCAAATTTACTCGCAAGATATTTACAATAACCAAAATCACCATAAGTTTTCATGAAACTTAATTCAGCCAAATCTGTTTTAACCTTAAAGAACATTAATTCATTTACTTTTAGTGTTGATTTATTATCTTCTTTTACCGTGTCATTATAGACAATGTTACTGGTATCATATTGTCTTTTGTATTCCTCAAGATATTCTTTTACGGTATGTTCTCGCAAATAATCAGCCATATTAACTTTTCTCTTTAATTGGGTTTCCATGCCCCCTAATGATTGATTATTAATAGTTTTAACGTACAAATAAATTTTATCATCTTTATTTTCTAGGCGTTTTCTGCCTATACACTGAACTAAAACGCCGATATCTTTAACATCACAAACAATATGATACAGGTCAATGTCATTTATATTAACCCCTGTATCCATGCAGGTAGTAGTGATTAAAATTTGATCTTCAAATCTTTCCTTCTTTAGCATTTCTTTGATTTTTTCTTTATCCACATATTTGTAATGTTTATCACTTTTACCACAATTGAATAAACAATGCTTTTTGTATTTTTTGTACAAATCATATGCTTTTGTGGCTGATTGGATGAAGAAAATGGCCTTATGATTCTTTGCTATTGCTTCTTCTATGAATGCTTCTAGTGTTTCATCTTTATTAAAGAAGGTTAAACTTTTAATAAAATCGTATGTAATAGGGACTTCATAATCAATCGTTTCTATTTTTCTAACTCCAGTTATATAATTTTTCATGTAATCGCCCGTAGCACTCATAAATATTTTAACTGGGAAAGTTTGGGCAAGAATTGCATTTAAAGATAAATCGGTATTGATATTAAATGCCGCATCACTCATGAAATAATGAAACTCATCACAAACAATATAATCATATTCACTGAAATCAAAATAATTTTTATTGGCTTCTTTATTTTCGATATATTGATAGGTTTTAATATCAATAATATCCGTCTTTTTTGCCTTACCAATTTCATCTACAAATTGATCTTTACAATTAATTCTATTTACTAATAAAAGAATTTTACTGCCCTCTTTTTTGGCTAAGGCGTATAGATTGTTTTTTATAAAATATGATTTACCTACTCCTGTACCTGCTTTTATTGTTATTACATCGCCTGGCATCCAAGATTTAACCTTTTTTATAGTAACCACATCTGAAACTCTCATTAGCATTTCCTTTCATTTGTTTGAATATTCATTTCCTTCGCTTCAAAATTCTACTCTTGTTTTTCTTTAAGGTCAATGATAATTCCGAACATTACAATTAATTTGAGAATAATTGTTCGAACATTTTTGGTAATATTAGGACTGAGTATTTTACCCAGTCCTTTCAAAACTCTATTTAATTTTTGTAAAACAAACCTTATTTCTGTTAATTAGAGCCACACTAAACATCTCAGGAAAATCATCCTTTGTATATGTCTTATAGTTGACTAAACATGTAGGCCAATCTCTTGTAAATTCTCTTCTTATGTAGAATGGTTTATCAGGGCGAGATAAATCCAAACTAAAAAGACACTGCAAATTTGCAATGTCTATGTCAGTGGTGAGCATACCATTTTTATTAAGTTTTATTTTGCTTGCCATATTATATTTCCTAATCAGATCATAGAATTCGGTTGAAGTGTGCCGTTCTAGCACCTCAATTAATTCAGGGAATCCAAGTGCCTTGAGATATTTCGAATGTATCTCAATGAATCTTGAATCGTAGTGTCCCTTAAATCCAACATCTAAACAAAGTAAAGCCATCTTACCTTCTTCTGTCTCTGGTAGAGGAATATCATAGAAACTCCATATCTGAATTGCTGTGCTACCACAAAACTTTTGAAAGTAATTATCTCTTGATATTTTTCCGATATTGTTTAAGTTGGCACTCTTTTTATTGACACTGTCCTTAGCGGACAACATTGTTACATGATTACTCCAACATCTTCCATTAACCAAATCACAATCAACTGCAATTGCAGGAACATCTGATTCTTTAAGCTCATAAATAGTTTGAAAATCATAATAGTAATTTGTCTCATAACCTTTAATTTTTTTAAGTAAAGCGCAACTAACCAAACTATCTATATCATCCGTTAGCATCAACTCATAGTCCTCATTGTCAGAACACCATTGCGGAAATCTCTCCTTTATTTTGGATTTCATTTTCAATATGTTGTTTGTCTATTGATAATGTACCGTAAAATTTAACCATGCTATGGTTAAATCACAATGTCACCCTCCCTCTCTTTTACAGAATCAAGAAGGCAATCGTTGTTGCCCTTATCGACCACAAACATTAATACAACCCCTTTCATTTGTTTATAGGTTATTTGTTATCAATAAATTGCTTGTAATTTTTGACGTAATAATCGTTTATGTCTGTCCTGCCTGTCTCCCACATTGAGAGAAGTGGCACACTACATCCAAGTACCTCAGCAATTTGTCGAAGTTTAATTTTTTTGATTTTCCTTGTAAATGTATAATATTGTCGCTCCGTTAATTCCTCTGTCATCAGCATTTTAAAAACATCCTTCATTTTTCAAATTGTTAAAAAGTTAAATAAAAATATAGAGAGGGATATTTCACCCTCTCCTGACCAACTCTGACCTTTTAGGCAAAAGTTAAAACTGAGATTGCTTTAGGATTCATAACTTTCAAAGTCAATTCAGCAATTACTTGACCTTGAGTGTAGTCACCTGTCTTTGCTAACATCTCAAATTGAGGTTGACGAAGATAAGCAATTTTAAGATATGCAGGGTCAAATACAACCATTTTATCAACTGGCATATGACGATTAAGTAAGAGTTTGATTGTGCCATAATTAGTAGCAATGCTAGAAACTACAAGCCCAAACAAATTTTCTTGTGCAATATAGCTGTATTTTCCATCATATAAAGCATCAATACGCTCTTTGAGGTCAGCATTAACCATGCCAATATATTGACCTGTAGCCATTCCTGCTGTCCAAAGTGCTTTTACAGTGTCTTTTACGTCTGCTTCTGCAAGAGTTCCAGCAGTAGCATTAGAAATAGATTGTTCAGCCAATGCAAAGGAAAATAATCCACCCATTCTGCGAATAAAAGGAGTGGCAGAACCATCATTTTTAACTCCATTGATAAGTTGTTTCTCCATCGAAACTTTCATTTCGATTAAGCGGTCGTTGATTTCCTCAGCGAATGAGTTAGGAACGCCTGTGATACCTGAAGCGGATGCAGTTCCAGAAACAGAAACTGCCTTTTTAAAAATTTCACAAACATTTGACATTTCTGCTCTTGCGCTTGCTTGGAATACAGAAGTTTCTGAACCTTCAACCTGAGAAATATCAGCAGTATTATCAAGGGATTTTGTTCTCCAAGTATCAATCTTTGAAGTAGTGGTATCGAATTTACCTCCACCTAAAAGCATGGTGCTGAAAGGAGTATCTAGCGGACTTACCAAACTTATTTCTTTAGCAAGGTTAATATTTTCCAAAGAGGTAAAATTAGCAGTTGTAATCATTATAAAATTCCTTCTTTCTTTTATTTAATATTAGTTATAAATTAAGAGAATAATTTAGACAGTTTACTGCCTATCATAGTTTGAGTATCACCTGATTTTTCTGCCTGTGCATAAGCATCAGCAGTTTTATGACCGCTAGGAACATAAGCATTATTAAGTTTTTTGGCTTCTAGGATTTTATTAAGTTTTTCCGCTTGAATATCTAAATCTTCAATGGTATTAGCATTAAAGAATTCAGCAAAATCACTAAGACCTTTTTCCTTGATATGTAAAGATTTTTCTTTATTCCATAGTTCTTGTTCCTTGGCTTCAATCTCTTTTTCCTTATCTGTTTTGGCAACTGGCTTTAATCCTGCTAGTTCTGTTTGTAAAGGTGCAAGGATTTCAGTTTCCCATTTTTCCTTATGCTCAGTAAGTAATCCATCAATATGGGCTTGTTGTTCAGGTGTAAATTCCATTCGTTATCTCTCCTTTATTTTTGTTTCATAATAGTATCTTTAAGGGCATCTACCGCTTCAATGACGTTCGTATAAACATCATTAGATTTTTCTAGTTGGAGCATCAACTTATCTTCTCTTGCTTGACTAGATTTTCTTTCAGACATAAGCAACCAAACAAATAAAACTGCGAATATTCCTTGCCCCAAAACTTGATTTATTAGCTCTGCATTTAAGTCCATTTCACCACCTCATTTCAGATTTTAAAAAGTTAAATAAAAAATAGGCATAAAAAAATTGCTATCTCTAGCAAAGGATTACTTTTTGATTTTGGCTAAATTTTGATTGATCAATTTGATCATATTCATCATCTGAAGGTGGAAATTTAATTGTTGTGCTTCAATACGGAGTAATTGCATTTCTATTTGTTTTAATGTTTGTTCCATTTTTATACACTTCCTCTCATTTGTTTATAATCGTCTATAGCATCAATTAACTCTGGACAGTTAGTAAATGTAAATACATTGCGTTTGGGCATAGCAGTATCAAATCTATCAGGTATCACGCTATGGAGGACAAAGCCCCTTTGCATTAAGAAACCTGCAAGTCGCATTGATTTTATGTAAAATGTTTTTAGTGTATCTGTTGGCATTTGTTGTCACACCTCCGTTTTAATAGTTTAAGTAATATACTAGGCAATAAACTATAATAAAGATTAAGGTTTGTTTTGGGTATTCCTGCAATATAGAACCAACTACTTGAATTGCTATTAATGCATTTTTTATTGGATGTCTCATAAATCTAATTAATCTCATTTGTTTCATCTCCTTTTGTTTAAATCGTTTCTGAAATCTTCAATTGTTTTAGCAATATCTTCCAAACCATATTTTACAATGTAATATTTTGGATTTAATGAAAAATTAATAGTTATAAATCTTACAATTTTACTTGTCATTTGTTTCACCTCCATTCGTTTTTTGGGATATATTTAATTCATCAAAAGAGGGGTGGAATCCCCTTAATGATGAAAAAATGGCATTTTTAAAAATGGCTTATATCAAGGGTTTGCGGGTATGGTAAAAATCAATATTTCATTTTAAATCGGCTGTATTGAGTTTAAAATGTTAAGTAGGGTAATTGTAAGGGGTATCATTTTGTAACGCCTTAGAAGGTCATTTAAATTGATTTTTCTATACTTTTTTATCATGGGTATAGAATTATACCAACTAAGAAAGATAGGTATAAATTTACCATCAATTGATGGTGTTTTGAAACTTAGAATTGATATTTAAACATAAAGAAGAAGGTGCAACAACTAGGTCGCACCTTTGCATAGAATACTCACTATGCTTATCGTCTTTCCTTTGTTTTGGAGGAGTCAGGTCTAGCTACCCAACGAGACGCAACGGAATAAAATGACTTAAATTTTTCAACTAGTAATGTATTATAATCCACTTGCTGAAGGTGGAGGATAATCGAGTTAAAAAGTTAATTAAGAAGTTAAATAAAAAAAATAATACTATATATCATAAGTTAAGAAAATACATGTGTCCTCTGTAAGTATTACAGGAGTGTAGTTACAGGCGTTTTCTATTTTCGAACATTTTTATTTTTTTTACTTTTTATTAAAATACTATCCACATTACAACGGCTAGAGCGTGACTGGAATCGCTTGTATCTGTGGGGATACAGAGGATTTCTGTTTTCCTTCCACGATTTTTAACTATATCCATATTAGAATGGCTGTAACAAACCTTGAAATGATTGTTGGATATGGGTTAAGAGGTTTTTCTAAAACTTCACATTTGTCATTTCTTTACCATTATTAATACGTTTTGTTTTATGTATTATCAAACCCTTGTCACAAGCCAGTTTTAGACGTTTTCTATTTTCTCGCTTTTTATGTACAAAAACACTAATATAATATACTTATCACTTTACCAGCCATTGGTAATTTTAAATGTAAATATTATTTGGTAGACAACTATTAGTATTCATAATTAGAATGATTATTTAATTTGATTATATTATTTGATTGGCTACTATTAGTATCATAATAAGCAAATATTTTGAATTTGTTTATATACCATATACAAGGAAGATAGACAGCCCTGAAACCGTTGTGCGAGTAGGACTGTAGAATCCGCTTTAACTAATTACGTGAAAAATGCTTATATACCCATATACAGCAATTTAACTAATTTCTGAAACCATTGCCACATAAGGGATTGAAGGGTGTGATTTTTATGATTTACACTAATTTTGATAATTTTGATTAAAACGCGATTAAATTTTATTTCTTCCCTTATAGGACATTAAGAAATAAAGTACAAATACTAATATTGCTATGTTCTTGATTTTGATGAATCCTGAAAGGGTTGGTGTATAAGGGTCTTCTAAAACTTCACTGCTTTCTTAACATTTGATATTTCTTTCCCTAAGTGACCATTGAGAAACAAAGTACAATGTAATCTGGAAGCATTGATAATACTATGTTATTTCTTTACCATTATTAATACGTTTTGTTTTATATATCGTCAAACCCTTTCTATAATTGAATTTCAGGGCGTTTCTATTTCGTGACATTTTTATTTCTTTGTCTCCTTTTTCTTTCCACCCAGTTACTTTTCTCAATTTCTTTTGCACAAGTTGGACAATATTTTAATTTGTTATTATATTCATATATACAAAATTACATCTATTCTTTAAAAGTATTGATATATGTGACTTTTAAGCGTTTTCTATTTGCGAGAATTTATTACTATAATATCTTTCTTTTTGGATTTTCCTATCATTTTCTAATTTAATTTCCTTAGCACAAGTAGGACAATATTTTGATTTATTGTTTGAGATAATACTATCCATATTAAGCACACTAGGGATAATTAGTGAAAGTATTGCTATAAGCAAGTTTGCGGGATTTTCTAAACGTATAAAATTTTTATTTTTGTTATTCTTTTTATACATAGTTTATTTATGACAAGTTATGTGCTAAAATAGCAAACAATTACAGGTAATTAGTTCCCCACTAGATTTTTCAGTTATTTAAAAACTCTATAATCCTTATGTATGTAAGCGTTCAGAGATTTGGACAGGAACTGGCAGACGCGCTAGATTCAGGTTCTAGTGCTCGCAAGGGCATGGAGGTTCAAGTCCTCTCGACCGCACCATTTTTATGTCCAAAAACTTTTGGGTTAAAACCCTGAAAGCATTGATACAAGCCACTCTACAAGCGGATTAGCGGGTTTCAATTATAACGGGGGTTGAGCAAAATACCTAATAAAAACCCGTAAATATCGCTAAGTATTCGGTAGCATTCAGTCAAGAGTCAGTCAGGTTCAGTCAAGAATCAGATTAAAAACTCACCTTTTAAATAGGTGAGTTTTTTGGTGCTCTATATCTTTTCGTCCTTCCCCCAAACCCTATGTTCCTCAGCCACCCACTCATTCCCATCATAAGATTCAATGCGAACCGGAATCTCATCTGGGACTTCTACAATTTCTAATTTGTTTTTCGGACCGAACTGTGACTGACCGTTTGCCCTTTCCCCAAGTTGCTCGACCACACGAATCAGGTCGGGATCGGATCGGAAGACAATACTGTTTAAGTCTTTAGGTCTTTCCTTCCCGTAGGCGGTCCAGGCTTCCTCGGAAAGGCTGAAATTAGCATAGGAACGATCTATTACTATTTTTATGCGAACCACTCCTCTTTGAGAGCTGACTCAAGGCTTAGGGCGATATACAGTTATCGTCATTTTTTCAGTGCGCCCATCTCCCACTGGTTTAATTCCGTCTGTTGTAGCTATTAGAACATATTTTCCGCTTTTTGTTTCGCCGAAGGATTTTGTTAAATCTATTCGTATTGTTAAAAAACTTCCCTGAATTTCTGCATCAATGTTTTTCGCCTGCAATATCAGCCCTCATTTCTCAATAGCTATCCGATTAATCCTATGCCGGCTTCGGTCGATAGACTGTAAGAACCATCTTCTCCTCGCGATCACGACCAATCTGAAGAGTACCTTTGGACGAGGCGAGCAAAAAATTTTTTTCGCTCCTGGTCATACCGATTGATCGTGCAAGATTAATCCTGATTTCGAGTATATCTCCCATAATTTCAACTTCCATATTTCGGTCTGATATAACTCTGTTTTTTTGTGTCATCGTACAGCTCCCCTTGATATTTAATCAAACATTATCCTTGAAATTGAGCGAAAATGATATGTCATTTTCCCCCAGTGAGGATAGGTTGTTATAGAGTGTTTTTAGTAAAAATTAATAGCTTATCCATATCGTATAAACATTCAATATTTAATAGCTTATATATAGGTAATTAAATATTAAACGAAATAAAATATGAGTCTAGATTGTAGACATTTTCAGGAGCCTCTCACCTATTTCGAAGTGCTATACTTCGCGCACTTTAAAACGCCTGAAACCGTTGTGGCAGTGAATGTTTAGTCGTTGAAAATAGTTTTGATTCGCGTTATGTCCATACAAATCAAAACTACTTTCATTCGTGCAATGATAGGCTAGGTATAAATACACATTTATTAATCATTTCAAATGATGATTCAAAGCGTCAATCAGTCATGAAAAAACAGCGTTTTTAACCTCATTAGTAAATCCGTGAAAGCCTTGCGAGAGTATGGCTGAGATTGTTCATGACATTTAATGAATTAATTAATGAATAAAGCTATAAAGTATAGGACTTTCGCAAAGTATAAGGCTTTCTAGGTCAACGGATAAATTTAATCATTGTGTGACCTCCTCTGTTTACTCTTAATCGCAAAAACAGCAGCACCGAACACCAGTGCTATGCCAATAGCCCCCAAAATTATTATTTTTATGTTCACTTTTGCCGGTATTGGGGTGTGTCCATTCCCAGGGATTCTAAAACGAATTAAATCCCCACCACCGCTAACTCCAGTTAAAGTAGTTCGTGTCGGAACATGTACAGATAAAGGTTTCACAGATGAAAAATTATACGGTATTAAACCAGTTATATCTTCCTCATTTCGACAATCTAATGGGATTTCTGATAATGGGCGCATTACAAAAACATTACCAGATAAGCTGCCATAGGTAGAGACACCACAATTTGCATTTTTTGGAGGTTGCGAAGTCCATATAATTCCATTTGTTGTTGGGTGATCTTTATTTTATAGGGTTGTTTCGGGATTTTCTCCTAGTTTAAATTTGCAGGCACTCGTCAAATCAACTCCATAAAGTTTGTAACCCAATGTGTAAGAGTGACCAGGAGTGACCACTTGATAAGCAGCATCAACTCCGCCAACAAGATTATGCTGACTATCATCAAATGCTTGGGCTGTTGAAACGCCCGAAAACAAAATTAAAACAGAACAAACAAGAAGCATTATTGATTTTTTCATTTCGCAAATCAACCCTTTCTTTATCTCATCCACGGCTCCCTCGCTGCGGGAATATAGTAAATATCCGTACCTGTTCTCTGTAACTCCTGTGATGGGGTGCTATCACTATGAGTATAAGTTCTATACTGTGAGAACCCCCCCACAGGTGTATTAATATGGTGTACATAGGTAACGGTTTGCGTCCATGTCGCTGTTAATGTTGAGTCCCAATCGTACCCTGGCAGTCCAATCGGTGGCCTCCACGTAGGCCATTCTACAGGAAAACTGGCAATACTGTCGTTCACCGATGCCCCATTTTCTTGACTTCCAGCCCTCGTACTCTTTGAAAAGGTCGCTGTTTTTGTTGAAGCAATCGTCAGTGGCTCCCCAATTTGCGCTGTGCCGGTCGGCTTTGGCGTATTTACTGGATATGTTATGAACCCGCTTAAAACTGATGAATAATATTGCCATCCGGCTGGTGGCGCTGGGACCGGGATTACAAGATCAGCCAACATTGTGTCGCCATAATTGAATTTCAACGGGTTACCAGTTACCAAGTTTGGGTATCCCCCGGCGTCTATGCCCGAATTGTTTGTGTCACCATTGTGATAAGACGATATTGTGAGATTGCCCGGGCTGGCAACACCAACTACAGGAACATTAATCGTTATCGTCGGTGATGGATAATCTTTTTGTTCCATTACTCCGGTACTATGATCTTTGACATAGAGCGTCTCAGTTAAGGTCAGCGTGTAATTAGCGCTAGACGTCGGCAAGGTAATACTAGTCGAATCGAAAGCCGCTGCACTCCCTGAACCGGTTATCAGGTCTGTGGTATTGCAGTCGAAATTTACCTGTTTATCTGCTGAACTACCATCCGGGAAACCGGTGATATGAATAACACCATAACCATCGCTGGTATCACCACTCAAATCTAACCCCGGTGCGAACATTGTAATATTTTCTGTATCTCCAGGTAAACCCGTGATCGTCTTGTTTGGCGGCGCATATACGACCCCACTTGGACCAGCGACGCACATTTCAAGAGAAACGGGGCTCAGGAGATAAATCAAAATCCCAGGCGAACCATTTGCATCGTTGGACCAGGTATAGGACGTTGATTTTGCTGGACTCATTACAGGACCGATATCAGCGTCGTAAACCATGTCGATGTAATCGCCTATGACGCCATAATTATTTTGATTAATGGGTACGTAGGAATGGGGGTTTGTAGATATTGCGCTATTCGGTTGTGGCGAATAATATACCTCCCCTGAGGACGGATCAACGAAAGCCTCACCTATATAGTCGCCTACTGAACTGGTCACGAAGCTCGGATCCATTACATCATGAGCATTTGTTCCACCCGATTCAACCCAGAATGACCCCGATGGAGTAATGGCGTTTTCAAGCTGACGGTTCATATCTTTCCATGCTACATGATCATTCCCGTTCTCGTCTCTCGCTATCGCCATGTTTGAACATACGTGCGTTACCCCGTTCGGAGTTATCCATTTTTGAATAAGATTGCCGGATGAACTCCAACGATAAGCATTTCCACCGTAATCCGTATTAAACACATCTCCGGACACCTTATCCACGGGCGTTGGGGAAAAAACTGGAGTTAAAATAGTGCCTTTACCAACGATTGTGCTTGTGTCGTTTGATGGATCAAAGGAAACGAGCCTTGGTGCAGAATATGAGTCGATACCGAACCATATGGTATTTGATATTGGGTTCCATGATGGCGATGAGGTAATTGCTTCGGAAGAATCGCCTGAGCCAAGAACTGAGTCAGAGGTGAGGAAATTATGAGTATTGCCAGAGAGGTCGGTGGAAACAAATCCGCCATTATCACATCCGACGGCAATATAGCCGTTGGGGGTGATAATTGGTGAAGCTTCGCACATGTCGAAGTCAGAGTTGCCGTTTATAAAACTATATAGCGTTGCCCCCGGATTTCCGATGGGCCACCAATAAAGCTTATTGCCAGCTCCGACGGCCACAAAATTCCCGTCGTTTGAAATGGTTACACCCGACGGGGCGTTCGCAAAGTTTGTTCCTCCTGAATAGCCACAAGGAAATGCAGCGATTAAGTCGGCTGCTGTTAAAGTAATCACATTGCCTTCGGCGAGATCACCGGATTTAATCGTATACTTCCATACATGTCCCCATCCTCCATCATCCCAGGTATACTGGTACATCGTGTATCCGATGGGATCTGTTATGGCAGTCGTTGATGAGAATTGGTTAAAGGTAAATACGCCAGTTTTAGGAACGTCTCCCGTTACCGGGTTAGGCGCATACGATTCGTCGATCGAGGGAATATGAACGACCACGGGTTTCCCAGCATAGGACACGACCTTTCCTGATCCCTGCGCGAGAACCCATGGATCGGTACTGGAACTGGATATGCTGGTTGCCGTCCGTTGTGGGTCGAAATCCCAAGTTGTAATCCCACATTGAGCCGATGCTATGGCGGGAAAGACCAGGATTAGGAGGGCCGTAAGGATAGAAATTAACTTTCTCATTTCCTTTTGGTCCTCCATTCACGGATATAGATAGAAAGAACAAAACCAATCGAAACCACAAGTGCTAACGCTAACAGACCATACACTATATATCGCTTCCTATTTAGGGAATCCGTTTGGGCTTTATCATCCGCAGCTTGTTTTGCATTGTCGATTTTGGTGATAGTTGCATAGGTTAATGATGAAGGGTCGCTCACTGGGTCAGAGTGTTGCTTTGCAACTTCTGGTGACACTGGCGTTTGAGTTTTTGAAACGACGGGTGCAGGAGGACCAGAGACAACAGGGGGTTCGGGAGTAGCAACTGGGGTTGATACTGTTTTAGGTGCTGGAGCTGGAGTTGAGACTGGCGATGAAGTTGTAGTTGCTTTAGGTGCTGAACCACTCAGCGGAGCCTTTCCCGCATTATAAAAATCAGCAGGAGTGTAGCCCGAAGCATCGATGATAGATTGAATTTGCGGTGTGTAAGAACATGGGGCTGGGCCTGTGTAGTTTGTTGGTTGTTTATCGGTCGGGTGAAGTGCGAACCAATAAAACCTACTATTCAGCGGCATTTGATAATGATGGTTCTGTGCCCAAAGAACAATATCCATGTTGTTCGGCTTATCCCAGTCTGGATACTGAGCCGAGAGATCGGGGATACCGCCACCGGTCGAACCACCAAAAAGTGGGTCGCTAAAATGCCAGTTAATCGTTGAATTTCCCCCGCCAGTAGCAATTGTCCACCCCGTGAGTACCGGAGGCCAAATCTCCCCACTGACACCGGTAGCCCCGTAATACGCGAAGGCTGGGGCAACGGCTGTGAAAATAAGGGTAATCAATATATAAGAAGTTAACAGGATTTTTTTAATCTTAGTCATCGTCATCATTCTCCCTCTCATCAATTATCTTAATCAAAACGGCATCTCCAAGCTTTAAGTAGGCAATTTTTCCGCTCTTACATAAATCTTCAAGCGTCATAAACCCCGGCATAGATATCTCACCACCTTTCTTCTTCATAGGCTTTGTGAATACCTCCTCAAAATCGCGTGTCTCTTTTGATTGATTATGAATTGAAACGCAGGATTTAGAGATATTATTTGATATTATTCCTCGTGGAAATTTCCATTTTACTCCACTACCTGTGAATTTTTTTCGATCCATTCTTTCAAAGCGTCGCGTGGAATCAGAAACTTAGACGTTGGACGGATGGCAGGAATAGCCTTCGCCTTGGCCAACGTTCGGACCATTTCAGGGTTAAGTCGAAGAATTTTCCCCGCTTGTATAGGGCTGAGCATAATCGGTAGATCTTCCCATTTTGTTTCGTTTTTCATTTGTTTTGTTACATCCTTTCTTTAGTAAAATATTATACCTCAACAATATCAAATTTTAATTGATATTTCAATTAGTATTTTCACATATTATCAATTTTAATAGTTCTTCTTTAATATAAATTTTGATAATGATTCAAATGATATTGAAGGTCATTGGATATCCGCTACATTTCACGGAGACATGCATAATGCCCCCTTCCTGCCGTTTTCAGGAGGGGGCAAGGGGTATTCATTATTTCATTAATTTCAGAGGCTTAGAAGGGCCTTTTTGACGATGCTTGATAATTTATGAAATTTTATTTTACAGAAGGAGACCATAGTGGTAGGGTACAAGGGTCTAAATTAAAAGAAAATCCATAGCTATATACTACGGATTTTCAAGAATTTAAGACTGCTATGAAATTCTGGAATCTTCGTCTAAAATTTTAATTGCATGACTTACCCCTTCTTTAAAACCGTCCTCGCGCATGGACCACAATAATTCACCTACGAGATACTCATACCGTTTAAACCGTTCTGCTTCAGGACCTATTTTTATTTGGCGGCCTAATAGGATCATTTCTTGACTTTCTAAAGTGGTCATCTATCCTCGCCTCTTTCTTTTTCCAACACTTGTAATAAAGAGGCCCATTCTGCTATACTTATAGAGAAGTTCAGCCTTTACAAGGTTGGTTTCATGTGGGAAGTTGCACTGTCTTTTTGCGGAGATGGGGTGCGGCTTCCTTTTCATTTTTGGTTGTGAGTCTGCTGATTAAGCCACTCTTGAACTTTACCTCTGTTGAACCTAACAAGTTTCCCAGTCTTTAAATAGGGCAAACCCTGATTGCGCCATCTATCGAGTGTGGCTCGGCTGATATTAAGCCACTCACAAACCTCTTCCTTCGTGAGTAATCTATCTTCCATGATTCACCTCCTGTAATTATTATATTACTCATATCTACTCATGTCAACTCATACTAAAGACTGTCACAGGGTAATTTAAATACGATAAAGTGTCTCACCTCCCGTACTTGCTCAATTTTTTAAAGAGATATATAATTAACTCATAGAAATTTGCATAAAATAAAACCAGGATGCGGGAACATCCTGGCCGTACAACTCAGCCGCAAAGGGGCGGCAATTAGGGATGGCAAAAGTAGCCACTTGTTCAGCGGTGGGCTACTTTTGTTTTGTCTTAAGTATCAAAACGACTAACGTCGCGAATGCAATCATTAGTGAAATTGTTTGATACACACTCATAAGCCTCACCCCCTCTCGGGAGTTATTGGCCGCCCACCCTGCCCTTATTGAGTTGTACAAGCTGATTATATCATGAGTTACTATAAAGCCATTAGATATTATTTGTATTTATTTTTGACTCGGATTAATAATATATGATAGAATATCAGAAATTGATCATCACTTTATCAAGTATTGTTTATCAAACAACAACTTCATTTGCTAATCGTTGCTGAATTACATAATTTTACTCTCTCGTTCCATAATTAAACTGACTCTGAAAGGCTGAAAAACAATTATGAAAATCGGTAGCGAAATTAAAAAAATTCGAATTGAAAAAGGCATAACACAAGTGGAATTATCGCAGAAAGCAGATGTCGCTCAAGGCCGGGTGTCAATGATTGAAAATGATAAATATCCTGATACAAGCCCGGAATCGCTCCGCCCTATACTGGATGTCCTGGGGGTCACTTATGCAGAGGTTTGCGGCAGAGCTCAAACGGCTGAAGATCAGAATACTGTCCTTTACGATATCATGGAAAAATTGAACCAGATTAGCCGAACAGTCGCACCAGGGAACGGAGTTGTTGTTGAATCCAAACCAAAGGTCATTGACGAGTTTGGAAACACATCACTACTGCCCGTGGAATTCTCTCCAATTTTGACGGTTGTATTAAAAGAATGTGTTGGTGAGTATGGACCTGGGGATATCCTATTTTTTTCTAAAATCAAAGCCCATTCGGAAATAAAAGAAACAGACTATTTAGTCGAGGAAACAATTTCCGGGACCCCACAGGTATTTTTAGCAACCGATATTGAAAAACGTGAACAAGCCATCGGACGAGCCGTAAGAGTACTAAAACAACTATGAGCATCTATTTTTACAGCAAAGTGGGCTAGTGTGATACTAGTCCACTTTGTTTATACTCAGTACATCCATGAATTCGACATCTGTATTAAAGTCATTCACCTTCCCCATTTTTGCCTAACGGGGATATGGATTTTGTGAAGTTAACTAATGGGAGTTCAGCGAAAGTCTGTGCCAAAACACATATTCATTTATTAGCACTATCCAAGTTTTCCTTTTTTGAAAAGAAAGCTATTTCCAAGCAGCGGTATTCTTTTTCCGTGCATTTCCACTTTAAGCTCTCGGCGTACTTTTGCGTCTGTTCAAAACATTTAATCATAAGATAACAAGGATATTCTTTGCAACTTCCACAGTTGTTCACTTTCTTTTCAGAAGCACATTGCTGTATTTCATACCTACAAAAACTTGAGGTGGGACATCCGTAACACATAATTTCGTCGACCGATACAATCGTATCGCGGTAACCGAGACGATACCATAATTCTGCTACCGCTTTAATTCTTAAGATATCGCCACTCACAGTAGCAGTATATCTTGGACACGCGGTACAATTATTCCCACAAAAGGCGATCTCCTCCATAGATTCCCTCCCCTTTTCCGCCAAAACTCAACAAATTGGAATTTGTAGCTTCACATTGTTGATATAAACTGTGACAAAAACAATGCTATATTGTACGGCTATAAAGAAGATGAGGTATGTCTTTGTTTTTATAACGTCTAAGAAACTGCTTCTTCATAGACATACCAAGTCTTTCAGCCACTTTTCTTGAAGCCGTATTCTCCGGTCGAATTTGAGCCGTAATTTCATTTAGATGCAAAACATTAAAAGCATAGTCAACACAAGCAGAAGCGGCTTCAAAGGCATACCCGTTTCCCCAATATGATTTTTGATAAATATAGCCAACTCCAACATAGTTTTCATCATCCGCTTGTTCAGAAATTAACCCGGTGACTCCAATTAACATATCAGACGCTTTTTCTATTACTGCCCAGTAACTATAGCCGTCCCTATAATATCTCATAATATTTTCATCAATCCACTGCACTACTTCATCATCAGAAAAGGCATGTTCCCAAGCATACATGACATCAATGTCCTGCAAAATTGAGCAGACAGACCTATAATCATCTGTTTGTATTTTCCGCATGTACAAACGTGGTGTTCGCAAAATAACCATGTCAAAATTTCTCCTGCCAAATTTATTTGATCTGCCTTTTGCATGAATTATGAACATTCATAAATTCCTGTTTATATCCCTACTTTTCCATGCTTCGCAATATCCTCGAATGCGTTGCAGTTTCCTGCTTTTTGTTCCTTGACCTGGTTTATCGGAACTTATCATTATTAGCCCAATGGGAACTTAGAATAAATAATCTTCAAACTATGAACAGTCTGGATAAGGACGATGCAGCTTTGCGGTCAATTCATATAACGTTTAGCTCCCACAACGTCTAAACCACATACTTCTAGTCCTGAATCGCGTGTTATCTGCTACCCGTCGGAAATACCACATTTATCGAAAATATGCAAGATAAACTCCCAGTGAAGTTACTATTAAGGTTAATACTCCAACAATGAACATTGGATCTTTATATATTTCTTTTTTCTCTTGAGTTAACTTTTGATTAGTAACATCTTCGGACATTTTCTTAATCAAAAATGATCTCTTACGAACCTATTTATGAAAAGCTTTTCTGATTCCTGATGAAGTTTCATCAGCCCATAGTTTACTTTCTCCTGTAACAGTAACGAAAAAACTACCAGGACCATAGAACAAAGTAATTATATACTTCTCATTATCCTTTATTCTCATGAAAAATCCTTGTAAGTAGGTAATTTTTGAATTGCCCAAAATCTCATTATTAAATTCTTTAAAACTAACAAAAGTTGTTCTTAATTCTTCTCGTTCTAGTCCTATTTCAAAAGAATTGCTACTTCTAAAATCGCTGATATTTTCGACTTTATTTAAATAGCTTTCAAATACATGGTAAAAATTTATAATATGTTGTTTCTTTAAATAAGGACATTTTACAAAATCCAATGTGATAGAATGCTCCATACTTTCCTCCTCTCGGAAGACTATATATAAGAAATAAATAATACTTCTAGAATCAACTATTCCATGAGATTACTCTAAAGTTAGCACAGAACTATTCTCTTTCTTTATTTCAATATTTCTTATTATATATCTAAATCATTTTTGTTCTTGCCGCTTCCAATCCATTACTAACCCATCATAGACATTTCACTTTGAATTATTAGTCTAACGTGTAATTATAGATAATGGGAATGGGAGCATTCCCACCTTTATAGTAATATTATTGATTGACAGAGGTAGTTTTTTTTCTCAAATCGTCCAAATTAAAAAAACTTCATCAGGTTAATCAAATTTAGTCTTTAAAAACTATTTTTCACATGTATTTTGCTTATTTGCAGATATAAGAGTAATTCCAACTTTTAGTGAAAATTCGCCGCTTAGCTTATTACAAGAATCACATGCAGGAACAATTTGTTCTCCTGATACACTGGAATTAATAATATGCGCACCTAAAGTTGCATCGTTTGAACAGTCTTTAATGGAGCATTTTGAGGGCCAAGATTTACCCGAAGCGTTAATCCAATGCTGCTTCCATGACCCACAATTACATGACCGTTTTCCAGTTCCACCTTTGTTCTTCCATCCATCCGGCGTTACTCCCATATGATACCTCCTTCTAATAGATTAACCTGATAAAGTTAAAGTATATAAGTACATAAATTAGGTATTTTCGGTCTTTCTGAACTTTTAATTTTTAGCCTGATTGATATATGAAAATGTAAAAACGTGAGAGGTTAGATGAGTTAATATAAAATTGTAAGTACTTTAATCGTTCATATACCCATTATTAGCCTACTACGAAGTTCGGATACACTCTAATCAATAACCTGACCTTAATTTACCACGTAGCAAGGGCCAAATGTACATGTTCACTTGCTGCGTAGCCTTCATTACATTCCTTGAAATATTTCTGTTGTATCTCGTCAGGACCTAAATTATTCAGCAGTCGTAATCCCAGAAGAGCAAATTCCATACTAAGTTTTGATGGATCAAATCCTGTGATAATTGTCTCTCCAATAGTCTTTGTATTTTTCATAATATATTTAATACGATTCGAGCCTTTGTCAGGATCAAATGCTGATTTATCGTAATAATCGAATACAATCTCGCTACCGCTACTTGATAACCGCATAATAGCCTTGAGAGTCGACAATACAGACTCAATTGGCAGGTAATGGGTCACTCCCATCCAGCTAAAAAAACTCACTTGACCTGAATCATATTTAGATTCTGAAAGGGCCGAGGCTAGATTGTCTTTAGTAAAATCTACCGGAATATAGTGCAGGAAATCCGGTTTTTCAAGGTTTAGACGTCCTAATAATTGGCATTTTATTTCTTGCGTATAAGGCAAATCAAGCTCGAATACTTGGAGTCGATCTGTCAGATCAAGACGACGATAAGCAAAGGTATCAAGTCCTGCACCCAGAATTATATATTGTCTTATACCTTTCCGGATGGCTTCTTCAAGTCGCTCTTCAACAAACCGCGCTCTGGCTAGGACGGGACCAGCCATGATTCTCACAGCCAGGCGTAACGAGGTTTCGGCATTAGTACATTCTTTTGCTAGCTCCGGGGCCATTTCTGCGGCGGATTTAATTAAATGCTGTTTAAATGCTTCCCTAACTTCCTCGGGTATTAAATCATAAGCAAGTGGATCATTAAATATTTTTGCATTATCATTAACTGCGTGAAATCCTCGTAGAAATGCCATCATAAATGCTGTGCCACTAGGATTTCTACTGACCATTAATATCCCTCCCCCAAAATAAGCCTTTGGTTAGAAATCACGTTGCCATAATTAGTTAACCCAAATTTATTCTACAACATCAACTGTCCATTTTTAGCATAACTGCTATATGAATTTTGTGAAGTTTATTAAATGAGTCTTTAGCGAAGTTAAGTTACTGATTTTTATATACAAGAAGAAAGCTGCCAGGCTTTGGACCCGACATTGAACATGACGCAATATTGTAGTTATCGAGTAACAATCTGAAATTTCGGTATTTCCTCAACATTATTTCTTAACTTTGCCCATACAGGACAATATGTTTCCTCAGTAAGCTTAATCACATTCTCCACTTCTGAACTTTCAACGTTCTCAGAATTTATTACATATTCAAGAAAAATCTTTTGAAAGTGAACTTGGATTTTGATCTCGCCTTATACCCTTTGCCTTAACCTTAAGTCCAAAGTTATTCTTTCTCATCTTTCGAAGCAACGTCACAATCGTAGTTCCACTACATGATGCTAGGCTTATTAGTAGCAATTCAAGAGGTGTATAACCTTGTCCATCTCCTAATGGTGGTTTGCTGTCAATAGTAATTGCCGGATTTGATCGAGTAATCCCAGCAAATTGAACCTTTTGATTCGTTAAGTCAACCGAAACTTCCAATTGGTAATCCATATTATGATCCTTCCATTTCCCAATTAACTGAAGATATTTCTATGCAATAATTCCAGGGTGGAGGGGGGATAAGGTGGACGGAATACTGACGATTTAGGTGTCTGAATATGTTCGGAATGTGTATCCACAACAATCTCTATTTATTTAGATAAAACCTTTTGAAACTCATCAAAAACTCCCGGGCTTGAAACAATGATACTATTTCCGTTAAGACAATCCGGAACTATTATTCTTTGCCCATAGTATCCAGTTTTTGCTCCCGCTTCAATAGCAATAAGTTTGGCAGCAGCAACATCCCATGGGTGCAATTTTCCTTCATAAAACCCCTGCATTCTCCCACATGCTACCCAGCATATGTCTAACGCTGGTGAACCCAATCTCCTAATATCTCTCACCTTGGGTAAAATATTTTCTAAAAGTACAATAACATCTCGGATATTGTCTCTTTTATGGGGAAAGCCCGTGCCAATTACGCATTCTCTCAAATTATCAACATCTTTTACTTTTATGAGTTTGTTATTTAGAAAAGCTCCAAAGTTCTTATAAGCATAGAACATTTCATCAAGAAAAGGATTATATACTACCCCGACCCTTACTTCATTTTCGACTGCAAAAGCGATAGAGACAGCAACTTGATATTGATTGTTGGCATATCCTACCGTACCATCAATCGGATCAATAATCCATGTAGGATTCTGAATAGACATTTCTTTTTGAACGTTATCCTCTTCCGATACGAAATTGTGATCAGGAAATATTTTAGAGATTTCCGTTTTAATTAGATCGTTAGAGATTAAATCAGCAGTGGTTACAAGCTCATAACCATCTTTTAAAGATTCTTCATATTGATTGTTTTCTCGAAGTTCTCTGATTCTATCTCCTGCCAATCGTGCTATACGAATAGCTTCACGTCTTATCAATTCCGTAGTTATCACATCCCATCTTGATTACATTAATTCAGTCTCAATTGATCCGAATCAACTCCGATACATTGCCCTCCCAACACTCTCCGGCTAGACTTACATCCCCCTTTTGGGATCCAATAAAGAGCGTTGTGAAAAGTTAAGTCCCTCGACCAAATAAGGTACGAAGGGGTGGATAAGCTCTTATAGATAATTTATTCTCTGTTATGTTTATAAAAATATATAGAAAGTCCAAACAATGCTAGAGCGAGAGCAATAACAACTATCAACGAATAAGACGGTAACTTGATTCCGATTATGCTCTCCGTGGTCGTAGAAGAAGAGCCATTTGAAATAGTAGACTTGATATCAATCGGCAGTGCAAGAAAGAGATATATAACGCTCATTACAAGGAAAACACCAAGAAGGATTAAAACTTTCCCCCAGACGCTCTTTCTAAGTTTTGCTCCGCAATAAGGACATATACTGGCTTGCTTTGCCACTTCTTTCGAACATGTTTTGCATGTTGTCAATTGACTGGTAGCCACAGTAAGCGCCCCCTCTAGTTTGTTACTTGTTCTTATAAATCTTTTTGTCTCTTTAAAATGATTTTTCCGCAAAATGCCTAACGGATATATGAGTATTGGAAGATCGATCAGTTGTTATTGGGCAAAAAGACCATTTGCCATAGTAGTGGCACTTTAATAGTTTGGGGCCCAATATGCATGGCCCAAGGATGTACTGAAGGAATGTTATCTTGAAAGTTTCACCGCACTTACTGCACATATATAGCATACGGTACCTTCTACATTTGTGGCTTCTATCTACCACCGCAATATTCAGCCCAAAGTTACACGGTTCTTCGGAATAACTAGAGGTATCAAACTCAAACTTTTAGCCATATTTTATTTAATACTTAGATCTTTTAAGATTTTAATAAACTGGCTTTTAGTTTCAGGTTCCTTATCATTCAGGCTAAATTCTATTGTATAAATGACTTTGTCCTTTATGCTAATAATCGCATAGTAATCATAATGCGTTCCGGTGATACCAGAAGCAGCTGTACCATTGTCAGCATCCATTGTATAAAGACTGCAGTGTCCTAAAGGGATATCAATTTTTTCTTGTTTAACTAAAGAGGCGTGATTAGGTCTGATCTGCTGAAAACCAAAATTAACATCGTAGTTCTGGTAATAAATCCAGCCCCTATTTTGTTCGCTCGTATCTAAAAAGAAATACATGGCTTTATTTGATTTGTCAATTTTCCAGTTTAATGGCAGTTTTATATTTAGTGATGCAAGGCTATATCCGCTATCTGCATTCTCAAAGGAATTGACTGTAGGCGGAGTAACATTCGTATTGCTTGTATTAATCTGCGTTTGATTACCAGATACCATCGCAGTACCTTTTGAACCTATTATATCTTGTCTACTTCCACACCCTGAAAGAAGAATCACAACTAATAAAGGCAAAAATATGTGTCCTTTCAACTAACTCATTCCTCATTTTTCAATGTGTTTATTCTTATTCATTTACTGAAGGACTTTCAACATCCGTTCTTAATCTTTTTATATCAGCTCTACCATAACATCTTTACGGTTTTTTTCTTGAAACACCATGCGCCATTCCACATCATCAACCGGTTTAAAGTGCAGTGCGGAACAGATTACATGGACCTTACTTTGTTCTCTACCGCCGTAATTGATAGCAGGCGATCCATATGCAACGCCAATGAAACCTACGCAATTGCCGGTTAATACCTGCGGCTCATTGGGATTGGTGATCTTCTGCCGAGGTTGGTCGGAACGAAGACAATCAGTGACAGTGAAAGCTCCATCAGGCAGGTCCGGCGAGAGCGTATAGCTCATCACCATACAGTATGTCGGGAACTCCTGATTTTTTCTGTGAAAAAGCTCACGTGACATTTCGTGCTGCGCATATTCCTGCACGATCAGCGTATGCTGTGCGCCAGTGATCGGGTGTGTAAACTCGATGCGCTCGCCGGGCGCTGACACATGGAAGTGCGGTCCCGGTATAGCAACAGGCCCCTGCATTAGTGTTATCCTGAGCGTCGTGATCTGCGGTTTGCGTTTTTTCGCCCATGGAAAAGCGGCACGCCAGATTGACCAACCGTAGGCAGGATTAAGGCCATAATGCCGGATCACGTTCTTGGCCTCAGTGCAATTGCCCTCTGGGAAGCAGGGATTCCATGACAAACCACAGTTATGAGTGCCTGAAAGGACAGTTCCGTTCAAGACAACTTTCCGATTTATATTGATGGCTAGCGGATTTTCTGCGTCAATCTGCATACGCTGTTCATCGGTAAAATTGCTTCCGCCGTCCTCAATGGATAGATTCCATTTGTCCATAAAGAAACGAATGCGCTCGGATGGTACTTGTTTGCAAAAGTCCACAACCAAACCCTTAGTGCAGGTGTAAATCGCCGGGATATGCCAGACTTCATCGTCCCAGACAAACTGCTTATCGAGAGAAACTTCCTTGCCGGCTCTTTCACGGTCATGATGTCCCCAAAAGTTGCCATCAAAGTAAACCTTCCATTCAGGTATCTTCGATTTGATAGGAACCCACTCCTTCCGTATATTTGATGGTCTGTAATCAAACACGGCCTGCAGTTTACCATTATTAGCCTAATCGTAATATGGAATTTGCGAGGTTCGGTAATAGCGAAGGAAATTGCGATACAATCCTATTTGTGTCCGATAATGAAGGTTATGACAATAGCACCCGCGTATTGCTGATTGCTATTGTTTATCGAATTTATCTCCACGGGTAAAAAGAAGTACCTCTCCTAAGCCTCCAATTAGTATTAATATAATTCCTAATCCATTAAAGATTCTTATCGATTCTTGGAGATAGACCACGTATGTATTGGTATCTATGCTACCACCCTGTTGTTGTACGATACTACTAGCATGCTCTTGGCCTAACCAAATACTATTTAATGTCAATACAAATCCGACAATTAACACCACTAGAAAAATAATGTATGCTTGTTTTTTTCTCATCAATGAAGTTATCTCCTTTCAGTACAATAACAAAGTTATTATCCAACAATAAAGAATTACCTCTTTTTTAAGTTGCGTCCGATAAAACAGATTATGTTAAACCAGCAAGCCCTCAAAATTCACTCCTATTCAGTTTTCTTAATTCTTTTCTTGCTCTATAGCGTAAGCTCTGAGTAATTACTCTTGAGTTTTCCACTATCACTAAAGAGTCTTTTAACTTCTTTTGTTTTTCAAGGTTTAATTCATCGTACCACTTAAAGGCTAACTCAGACCAATATGGTCGTTGTTCTTCAAGTCCTGCTCTAACTATCTCAAAAGAAGGAAATAATTCATCAAAATCAATGATTATATCTAAGTCCTTAAAAAAATCAATTATTTTTTCTTTAATTACGTTTATAGGTTGCTCTAGAAGAACAATAACGCGAAAAAATGACCGAGGCTCACTTAGAAGGTGTAGACCACTTCTTCCCTCAAATACCCAACTGCCATCATCCATTAAACCCATATATAAATCCGGCTCATGACAAAGTAAGACTGGTAACCATCCAATCTTTTCTTCAGAGGGTAGTAATTTTGAATGCCTCAATGTAATGCGAGGTAGAATTGCCTCTAATACTGATCTTCGATAATCAGTCATGTTTGTCCCCCTTCAGTGACATGGCCCTTTGATATTTTATATTGATTTTACTCCTAGCTTGCGTCCTATAAAGAGCGTTATGAAAAGGGCACCCAGCCTTTGTTTGAATAACGGGTTTATTGCTTGGAATTATAGTAGATTAGATCAATCGCTTCCTTAAAGTAGTTTCGGAATCTAATAGATAAGTCGTCATCTTTGCTAAGAAGTAATGTTAGGGTTGAATCGAAACAAACGATCTCTGCTGTAGCAAGGGGATGCTGAATTGTAGGCTTTTTAACCCAAAAATTAGAATTACCGTCGGCATAGGGTTTTACCGCCAAGTTTTCAGGGTCAAAAGTAATACCTTTCCTGAATGCAGAGAAAACTCCCCAAATAAATTGAATGTCATACTTCAAAACCATATCGGTGAGTTCTTCCCCAGTAATCCATACAACGTTTTGTTTCAGTAGATCGACGGGGTACTGATTACATTCTAGGCTGGTGACTAACCAATTAAATTCGAGCTGCCTATTCCCGATAGCCTCGAATACCAGTCTCATGTTGGTATGAAACCTCATTTTCTCTGAGCGTAGCAAGATCGTATTCAAAACAAATCCTCCCCAACATCTCGAAGTCATTTAGAATCCGAACATAGCCTATAACAATTTTAACGAACTTCGAAATCATTCGGCAGTAATGCAATATTTACCTTTATTTTACTCCTTGGGTCCTATCACCAACATTACGCATATTTATGAAAAAGTAAATTCCTCATTTTGGACCATATCTGACCGTGAGTGACAATTTAAGTGTTTTTGATTTCTACCCTTTTGCAGGCTGGCAGCGTGTTTTTACCTAAATGTAAGGGTTCAATTTACTCCCGTTTTCATCGATTTACTGTAATTTTCACATTCGCATTATAGACCTCCATGTGGCCTTCGTGCCGCACCATCAAATGAATGAAAACTGGGTTCTAGTGGAAATACTTTTGCAGTGGCATAAGGTCGAAGTGTCTTGGTGCTATTAGCCCGATGTTATAGACTGATCAAGGCTTCCTGCTTGCACCACAAATTGTTGCCATGAGCACGTAGGATAGATTAATGCATCTACAGGAGGCCCGCCGTAAATTTACTCATTGGAGGTCATTCAATGAACGTTACAAACGGCTGGCCATTTATGTCAGTGATTTTGGACAGACGGTATCCAGTTTTAACCTAATGGGCATATCATAATCCTGGAAGTTTCACATGCTCCATCCTTTTGCCGGTGCCCGAAGTTGTTTTCGGGTACTGTCAGTCAATCACCAAAAAGAATTACTCCCATTGTTCAATTATTGTTGCTCCCTGTTCTATCAACGATGAATATTCAAGTGTTTCTAATATTCCTATTTTAAGTTTCTCTACTAATTCATCGCTAATAAGGATCTCTTCGTTAGCACCAATATTGAAAGCACCCTTGGCGATTTGCTGCAATGCATTATCATCTATTTTTTTAACTCCACTTTTCCCGATAACCATTAGAATATAAAGCATAAAGATGTCTTTTTTGTTACTGGATGCTGGGTTAATCTTATTGGGTTTATGCCCAGCCTTAAAATGTTCTTTAACAAATCTTTTTATGGATTTCTTGTGAAGTAAAGCGGCTTCAGTTATTCTGCTGATGTTTTTTAAAAGAATGTCTATTATTGTTTTATTAGGGGTTACAGTTTCGTCGTTTATTTCTTGAAAACCCCTCACAGCATTACAAACAAACATGTATAATAGAATATCAACTTCAGGTATTTCTGCTGGTAGCATAAATGTTATCCCATTTGGCAGTTTAACAGGGATAAAATGCGCGTCGCTGGTTAGATATTCTTGATAGGTTCTCTCTGTATCCATTAGCGACTGATTAATAATTTCTTTACGCGAGGAATCTGTGCATAGTTCTTGGTATATCAAATTGTTAGTGCAAAATTCAGGAGTGTGATTACAGACAATAACTTTATACATAACGATACCGAAAAGATTAACAATAACATTTATTCTGTTTTGCTTGTCTTGAAAGGAAAGCAGGCAGTGACTTCCAAAGTTGATTTGATTGCCCACAAAATCATAAATTTTAGAATTTTGAACAATACTTACAGGACTTTCACAATTACCGGTATTAATAAAAGATATAATATTGTCGAAATCATCATGATACCCAGATACACTATTTTTTGCACAATACCATTCAAAAGCGATTTTAGCCGCCAAACGAAATATTGCAGGATCAAAATATATTTCTAAGTTGACATTTACTGTTTTTTCAATAACAAGTGTATTTATATCTATTGGTTTAACTTTACTCTGATCTTTCGCTATTTCATTTGCTCGTTCAAGGGAACTCATAAGAAATTTCTTATCAGCAGACTTTAGGACACGTCCGTTAAATAAGTCTTTTTCAGACGAGATATAAGTTTCATAATCAACATCATCAATTTTAACAGTTGCTGCGTATCGAGCATAATTTTTCCCCTTGCTCGACTTTATATCTAATTCGTTAGTAATAAAAGAAAGAGCTTCAATAACTTTGCTCTCAAACATATCGCTGAATTTATTATTGTGATCAACTCGGCAAACATTTTTATTAGTTATTCTTGCATTAGTGAGTGCATCTGGGATAATGTCTGATTCGGATAAATCATTATCAGTGTCACAATATATACAACGCTTATCAAGCATAGACATTTCTCCTGTTTTCAACATACTCCAAATTCATGTTATTCTTTGCAGATAAAATAGCTACAAACCCAAATACCCAAATAAACATTAGGGTATCATACTTATCGATAATACACTATTGGACAGCGTTAACTTACCCCATGAATTTCCCTATGCTTGGAATTTTTTTGACAATTGTGAATTTTCAATCGTAAACGGTAACTGCAAATCTCCTAATGATTTGTAAGCTTCAATGCTCGCCGGGATAATTGAATTAAATCCTTGTAACCATTTCTGTACTCTATCATCTTCATAATTCAATTCACAAGAAAATGCAAAATTCCTTATCGCCGCATGAATTCTACTTATCGTTATTGATAAAATAGTAAATTTATTTGGTAAATCATCAGGTCTTAAATCTGGAACCGCCATTACAACATATTCTTCAGATTTAACCGATGCAGCAAATGCATCATGTAAAGTTGACGGAATTGTTGGATGCTTAATCTTGCACAACCATTTATAAGAACCGTATAATTCCATCCATTCAATTTCAAAATTAGCTTGCGAATACGGTTTATTAATAATTTTTGCCTCTATTTCCGACTGTTTTGCCATTATCTTGCATAAGTCAACGACCTTCCAAGGTGATTCTCCCGTTTCAGATTTACTTAACTTTTCTGCCCGTCCAAGATCTCCGGCTATACACGAAGACATTAGGGCATTTTCAAAAGTTGCAGCAGCTATTGATCCTGCCTGTGAAGTATAACCTTGTAACAAAAGAAGCCAAATGGCTCTCAAATCAGTTAGCGAACGCTTTAAAAACAATGCAGATAATAAGAGGTCTATTTCTTTTGAACGTTTACAAGGTAATGTTGGAACTTCGACGCCGCATTCATAACAGTTTTCTATAGGCTTGTTATAAGGAGCAAGCATTTCTGAAATTGTCAGATTCGCCGAAAACTCCATTTTATTTGATGCTTTCCACAAACCCTTAGCACTTTCTTTTTTCAAAATTTACCCTCCTTAAGTTTTACTCGTGTTTATGGGTCTAACGTTTTTCACGGTCAGTATGTCGTTTATATTTTATTTTCCAAGTGCCAGGTCAAAACCTTCGCCAGCTTTAGCATGATTACTATAGGATCAGCTGGAATATATCATTCATCTAAGAGGTGAATGATATGGCCGACTATCAAAAAGGTAGCCATACGGTCTTCTAATCGAGTGTCTGCCTCAGCTTTCATCATCAAAGTTAGCACAGTATCTCAAGAGGCGATCATCAAGATTACTTCAAGAAGAATTCCCTAATTTTAAAAAGCGAAATTGGGGTCAACATTTGTGGGCACGAGGGTATTTTTGTGCAACAGTTGGCACTGTCACAGATCAGATAATTAGAGACTATATCGAAAATCAGTAAACAGACGGTGACGAAGATAACTTCAAAATTGAAACGCGAGTTTCAGTTACGTACTTCAGTTGGTATTTAGCCAAAGGTAGCTTTTAGCAGGCTTTAGCCTTACCTGGACTTTCAGTCCGTTTTAGACCCTCCGGCGTTAGCCGGTTTTTGTTTAGATAGGAGTTTTGTTTACAAGTTAATATCGAGAAATATTCTTTTTAGCCCCTACGAATTCGCTGTGGGCATAACTTATTATGACATCTCCAACTTCCAGTTATAGACATTCGGGCCACTCTGAATTAGCCCTTAGTCACGTCTATCCTACTAACAAAGTGGTTATGTCCACGCAGCTACACATTCATTCTTCGGCGAAAGGAGTATCTTCATTAAACTTCTACACCTTTCCTCTATTCCCTCCTAAGGTCCCGGAAATAATCCAAGATAAAACAAAAATACCAGACCATGAAATCTATCTATCTCTGAAACCAGCCTGCACCAACGCTTTCAGGTTCGACAAATTGCGCGTTTTGCTCTGAGATCGAGTTCGAGCGGTGTGGTGGTATATTCGTACCCTGGAGGGCCGAAGGGCGATTGCGTGGCGATGAGAGAGGGATAAAAGACCACAAACATACTGCGATTGACCTTGGGTGAGGGGTTAGGAAAAAAGGCCACAAAAAATCGCTGTAATAAATTGGGAAAATTTTCCGCAAAAGATATTATTATTATTATTATTATTATTATTGTTGTTGTTGTTGTTGTTATTGTTGTTATGTCTCCACTTTGTCATTTTGTGTCCTCACTTTGTCATTCTATATCTCCACTTTGTCACAGTTTTGTCTCCACTTTTTAAGGTTTTATCTCCACTTTTGTCACATCAATTAAAACGCCACAAGCTCACTCCCATAGGGGTTTCAGCTATAATTAGGTCTCCACTGTCTCCACTTTGTCCACTGTTTTGATTTAGGATATACTTTAGGGGTTATTTGCACATCGAAAAATATATAGTATATATTCTCGAAAAGGTGGACAAAGTGGAGACAAAATAAACAACAAAGAGCTGAAACCCTCGTGGCTGTTGGGTTTCAGCTCTTTACGTATGTGACAAAAGTGGAGACAAAGGTGGAGACAAAACGTGAAAAAGTGGAGATAACACACAAAAAAATGATGACAAAGTGGAGACGAAACGAAAAAAGAGTTGACAAAGTGGAGACACTTTATTTTTTCTTGTCTTTTTGGTCTGTCACTTCCTCTTCCTCTGCCTTTGCCTCGAACTTCAGCTTGTAGCCACGGATTTTCCCGCCGTTGATGTTGAATTCTGGCAGCATGTGTTTTTTATCCCCGCAGCGGATGAACTCACCACTCGCAATTGCCGCCCGCTCAAATTCTGACACTGAGTACCCAGAGCGTTTTAATTGGTCTACAACAATTTCTGGCCTAATTCCCACCGTCACCGAGTTCTGGTCAATGGAGATAATTTTACCCCACCAGCCTCCGACTGACGGTTCAAATCCCTTACCATCTGCCTTAAACTTTGATCGGTTGCAAAAAAACAACGAACGTATTGCATTCACTACCTTTTCGGACCGGTCCTCTCGCGTTTCAACAATGCCACCCAGAAACTCGTCAAACTCGATCAAAAAAACTTCAAAATAATCATGGGTTTGCTCGGGCTCCAATATTAATATCTTGGCCATAAAAAGATCTAAAGCAACTAACATTATCGAGAAATAATCCAAAAATGTGTGGACCCTACCGGATTGTTTATGTTCGTCATCGAGTCTTGCCAGAAGTAGGTTTTTAGCCTCTTTAAACCTGATAACAATTTCGTCCTGCCCTAAATCCTCGACCAATGGTGCATACGCTTTTATTAATGTGCCATAATATTTCCCCATGTTATCCTCAAGGATTGTGGCCGTACAGTTGCCATTTTTAAAAAACGAACACCCAGGCTTTGGTGTTAAACTTATAATCCGATTTTCAAAACCCTCTTGATTGGCCGTTTCTTTAAGGTCAAACTCACCGGTTGAAACAACATTTAACTTCCAAGTTAAAGTTTGCGCTACGCCACCGACCGTTCCGCGCCCTCTACCCATACCATTGGCTATCATATAAACAGTTTCCTGAATGATATTTTTCATTTCGGCTTTAGCTTCGTCGAGGAACACCCCGATCGAACCCATGAAGGCACAATATCGTTCGAGGTAAACCTTCGTATTGTCCCACGACCGCCAAACACCCTGATTAATGGGATAGCCAATCGCCGACGCAATAGCTTTCATCGTGGTCGATTTCCCGCTGCGCGATGCTCCATGAAGGTGCAAAAACCAGCCGTTTGGCCTGCCCAGCGGTTCAAGGAAAAGCGACCCTAGTGTTGAACAAAGCCCCAATAAAAACTTCCCATTGGTCCGATCTTCCATTGCAATATTAAAGACATTCTCGACCCATTCGTCCAAAGTCCCCTTAGAGATAATAGCTTTAAGGGTTGGGTTTAAATGTGGTTCCACAATGATTTCTAAATTTGGGTTTTGGGTGTCGATTAATATTTTGTCTTTATTCCATCCCAAATGAGATGTTCCTTGGACAGTGGGTATGTTATCACCATTTGAATGAGTAAAAGCCGAAAGATATTCCATCGCAGCCTTTATTGTATTAGTTCCAACCTGAATTCCATAACCAATATACGGTGTGAATTTTTTGGAGTCTGACAAATAATCGGACGGTATTTTAGCTGTTGCCCATTTCCCTATTTCGGTTTGAAACGCCAATTCATAAGTATACCTTTCATCGTCCAAGGAAATTATTCGTTTAGTAATTATGAGCGCACCGCTACAAATCAACGAGTTTTGCCGCCAAACTCCTCCTCGGTTATCAATTGAGTATAAAATACTAGGCAATGTTAAATCATCGGGGATATCAATGGTCGCATTTGGGTAAAATGGTTTAACTGGTTCACCACGTTCGAGGTTTTTTTCAGCTTTGACATACCCCAAATATTCAACAAATAAAATGCCTAAATAATTCCTTTCTTCGTTATTGCTGAGTAAATCCAACATAAAGTCTTGGAAACGGTGAAATTCCGGATCATCGGTTAAATCTACAAATTGTTTCCACATTCTTCCGATATCTCTCAGGATGGCATTCATACTTGTAATATTTTCTCGCCGACAAAATGACCGAATTTTGTTAATCAGCGTTACATTATTTTTTATAATTGACTTTAGTTCGTCTAAACTTGCTACTGCTTGGATCGCCTCGGCAATTTCGTCACCGCCGGTAACACAACGGCGAATCCCCGATAATTGGTGTTGGGATTGACCATTTGCGCTTACAGTGGTATCATTACTCATGAGTACATACATCCTTTCTGTGAGACCGCTGCCAACGGTCTTTTATTTTTGTCCTAAAGTTAGATAATATTAAATAATATCACTTCCCTCAAAAAACACTTCAACCCCCGGTCTTTTAAGTGACCGAGGGTTGTTTGGCTTTTTGTTTGAGATATGCCTTCACCTCATCTACATCGTACCTGAAACTACGACTTGTACCTATCTGCATCCGGGGGAGGCCATCCACTTCGAGTTTTCTCAAAGTAGGTCGAGAGATGTGGAATTCCTTTAACAGTTGGTTTTTAGTCATGATCATTGTTTTTCACTCCATTCTGGTTATATTAATTTATATTTTTATATTAAAGCATATTTTTAAAAAATACAACAGACCGTTACAATAAGTTTAAATTATTTAAGAGACATTTTTAAATATTAAGCTTAATATTCTATTTGATAAAATATCACTACCATTATTATTGTCATTAAACGTAATAATATATGATAAAATATTGCTAAACTATAAACAACAGCCAATAAATCCATAATATTGCCACCACAACCACAGAATTGCCCTTCTAAGCCATTAAAACATCACTTTAGGTGTTACAATACCCCTGCAAGCAAAAAAATCCTTAAAACGGCTCCTAGGAGTTGTTGACTACTTTTTGATATTTTTTATTAAATAAATATAGTTTAACAAAGCGAGGACACTAGAGGACAAAGTGAGGGCAAAAAAAGAGAAGGGCCTTGAACCCTTCTCTAGTCATCTTCATTTTCGGAGTCCTGGTAAAACTCATTAATTTCCTCCGGCGTGGATGGCTGCCAGTAATTATCCTTGAATATTTCTGGATATCCGTAATCGACTAATAGCAAATCTGCGTCGTCAGACGGAAAATCTTTACGGGCGTAACCCATGCAATTAACTCCATTATCATCAGCCCAAGCCTCAAACTGTGAACATTTTTCATCACCTTTGTCAAAGGCACAATTGGAGCAATGTTTTTCGATCAGCGGTAATTCTGGTGTCTCTGACCGTATCCGGTATGACCCGCCACGTTCATAGATTGCCGCTACACCGTTTAAAACAAGGCCTTTCAAAAACTCCCGATCGGTACTGAAGCATATCTTAGTCTTAAACACGCGACCCCATACAAGTGGAGCATTGTCCCGCAAGTCATCACCCATACGTTTCCGCATATACGCGGCTACCGCACCATCGTCAATCTCGCTGTATTGGGGATTACGCAGAAACCCTGCTACGAGATCGCGGGGGCTGTCACCGGCGATCCAATCGTCCGATTGTAGATCGCGCAAAAGCAAAGAGTTGGAGGAGGGGATTTCCTCTCCTTGATCAATAAATCGAAACATAGTTTAAGGCTCCTTCCTAATTGTTTTTTTCTCGAATTCCATTTTCCTCTTTCGTTGCTCTCTGGTCAGTGTCGCTTTGCTGATTCTAGTCATCTTGGCCACCTGTGTATAAGAATTTTCCTTTAACAAATCTAACGCCATGTTTATCTGTGTTTCTGTGTACTCCTTTGGTCTACCTTCCTTGAATCCTGCCTTTGTTTTGGCAATGGCCTTACCTGTCTGTGTACGTTCTATAATGGTGTTCCGCTCCATCTCTGCAACTGCAAGCAATGTTGTTAGAAAGAATTTGCCCATTGTAGTATTTTCAAGCAGACCAACATTTAAGACGTGTACAGCTACTCCTTTATCGAATAGCTCTTGTACTATCTGGATGCCCTCAACAGTGTTGCGTGCTAATCTATCGAGTTTAGAGACAACCAAGGTATCTCCCTGTGTTAACTCACTAATTAGCTTGGTGAATACAGGGCGTTCTGTTGTAGTACCTGTGAATTGCTCAAGTTCTACACGTGCATTTTCATATCTGCCGAGAATCTCTTGTTGTTGTACCTCCAAGGAATAACCGTCTTTCAATTGCCCTTTGGTCGATACCCTGGCATATCCGATAATCATGGTTCAGGGCCTCATTTCTTAGATGTCGTTTTGACTATTAGTTTTGAATACGATCTATTCCTTGATTATACACCATCGGAAAATCGTAGTCAATACTGTTAAGTTATGACTACGATCGTTGAGTTGAGACCCAAAATAAAATAGAAAGACACCCCCCAGGGATGTCATTAATTTTTAAGAAAGTAAAGGCTGACTATTATCATTTAAATATCATTAATTTAACCACTGATCCACTAGAACTATTAGATATTTATTTGAAGTCTCATGTTGTTTGAATATCCACTAATATTTTATTAAAAATCCGGAACTACTCTATGTTCTTTCTCGAAGATAGGTTTGGCATCACGTCGTCTTCTTACACGCGCTTTTATGTGCAGTACGTCAAAGCGGTCTCAAAATAATCTCTGTTTCCCCAGACTGACCTATCTCCAACTATATACAGATTCCCTTGCGCACGGGTGACAGCTACATTGAGAATATTAGGTCGTTGACATGCCCACTGGACAGCTCCCTCGCCTTTACCTCCCGAATCAACACCAAGGCACAGCACAACTGTATCCGCTTGTTTGCCTTGAAAAGTATGGATGGTTCCAATACAATTACTGATCCAAGCTCTGACAACATGCGTGTTTACAGCAATACCCATTTGTTCTAATTCGCCATATAGGTTGTTCCTGAAAAAAGTCGCAAGACCTGCTCGGACACTACGAAATGGAGAAATGAGAAAAAGAGAAGGATACTTTTGTGAAGGATCATTTTTATCAGCATACTCTTTAAAACATTTCTTGATGATCGGCAAAATCTCTTTAGTTTGCTCGGGTACATAGTGACCATTTCGGCTATTTCCGCACACATGCAGCCAGGTACATTCGGCATAATCTCGTTTTTTGGATGCGTAAATCATCTTGTTGTTGTACGCGATTTCGTTGGAGATCTTGAATACCTTGGGCTGACACCTGTTATGCACTATCAATGGAGCACCAATCCACAAATCGTCAGGTTCTTCCAGAGTGCGAAAGCCACCCAGCCTGTTGGCAAGATCACTTAAGCTCTGTACACTGGTGAACTTATCGGTGATGATGATGTCCTGCGAATAGTATCTTCCCAGTGCATCGATAACACTGTCGTGTAGCGTGACTACTGGCTCAATTTGAAGTGGATCTCCCACAGCAATGACCTTTTTGGCACGCCATATAGCTCCAGCAGCCGATTGGGGCATGGCCTGACCCGCTTCGTCTATGAAAAGATATCCGATGTCCTCTGGGGGTATGTCCTTCAGAAACGACCCTACCGACGCGAAAGTCGTAGAAACTACCGGGACAATCAGAAAAAAACTTTGCAGCAAAGCAGATGCAGCAGTTTTTGCTTTAATCGCAGGTATTTGCCTCCGCATTAGTTTTGCAAAAGCATCCAGATTATCCCGCAGTAGCTTTGAATTTTCTACGAAAGCTTTATGTAATTGTAACGCCTCCAAAAATAGCGTTTCCCGGAGTCGATTCAAATCACTGTATCCCCAAGGAGATGTTTTGCTCAACTCCTCATTAGCGTTGCCGAAAAAATATTCATCAACACGAAAATGTGAACTGGTCTTTGCTCGAAATTGCTCTAGCTTTTCTCGTTCAACTGCTAACTCAGACTCCAAATTTACACGTTTTTGACCCAGACTCTCTATATTAATTTTTAGTATTTGTTTTGCCTGCTCGATTTCGATAACCACCTTGTTTTGCTTCTGTTGGTGCATTACGCAAGATTGGAGCTGACGCTGAAGGTCTCGATATGTGTTGCACCATCGGCTGCGCCAGAACAAGGACTTAATGATGAGTAACGGGTCGCTTTTCCTCATTTCTTCTAATGATGTACGGCAACGACCGATTTCTTGTTGCAACCGTTCCAACTCTTGCTTTTGAAAAGTTAATTGCTCAGAAATTGCATTTTCGGATGTTTTTACTTTGCCTATCTCTTTGTCAACATCCTGTAAATCAACCTGTAACTGACGGTATTTCAAAACATGTTTATATATCGACTCTATCTGCACATATTCCTTGTCAAACTCTACAAGGGCCGCCTGAAACCTAGCTTTAGACCGGTCCCAATCTTGCTTCGAGATTTTCTTTATGCGTTCCCTCAGCATTTTGTTCAGGTCATACCTAACTGCATCTTTAGAATCCTTATTAAGTGGCCAAAAACTCTCAACAAACCGTGTGCAATTTTTACGGTTGCCCAAGGCAGCAGCATTCAACGCCCATGTTTTCCCTTCGCCAAAGAGAAGGTCGGAAACCTCTGAAAAATACTGGTATTCCTCCAGATTATACTCTTTTGGTATTTCAACAATGGAGGGAAGGCTATGTGTAATATTTTCCACTGCTCCGTTATTGTTCGAAGTTACTAGTATTCCATAACGCCTTATTTCAGGTTTTAATTCGAACACATGGTTGATGTACAACCCTTTGTTAGTTTTAGTTTCGATTTGACAGATTTCTTCTGCAAATGCATCATCAGGGGTGGCGAGATTGCACATGGCATTCGCTCGGTTCACAACAATTGCTGCTATAATATCCTTGAGCAACGTTGTTTTTCCTGTCCCAGGTGGCCCGTTGACCGAAAAGAGAGGCTGTTCATAGATCGTATCCGCCAGAAATGCATTAACATTGACCTGTTGCATAAAACGGGACCCGTAATCACTAGGCCACCGCCCCTTCGGAAGATTTCGTGGAGCCATCAGTTCAAGCAGTACGTCTGGGCTGTGTTCAATATCAATCCTGTTTCTGGCTCCGTGCTCTAAAAAATTACGAAAGCTCTCCCCACATACGGATTCATTCTTACTGACGTCTGCAATAATCCGCTCAAGATCGCGCACAAAAAAACTATTAAACAGATCATTTTGTTTGATTTGAGCATCGGTTTCCTCATCATCGGCCTGGGTATCAGGTTCCGCCTGCTCCACTATTTCATCACCAGCACCATCAGCTATAGCTTTATTTTCTTCGGGGTCCTGCTTGTCACCGATTACCATATCGATGCGCAGCCATACATCACTGAAGTCCAACTCCCAGTTAAGGTAGCTTGCGAAGTAGTTACGTGCCTTTAGAAGGAAATCATAAGTCATAGTCTCGTTATTATCCTTAAGATAAAGAAACATAGAGGTCTCAAAGGAATGGAATGCCTGATCCCACTCGTCCATAACAATTTTCCCGTCGCGTACTCTGTGAATTGCCCATGGAAAGGAGGAAACACGAAAGCTGTCTGGGTTAAATATCCCCTGTGTATCTAAGCTGAAGCTGCAAAAACAGCTTTCATCGTCACCAGTATCTCGAAAGCGCATCTTTTTGCCCATTCCTTTTTCCAATGCTTTAAGCGCGCCATCTATTTTGAAAATCCCAAAATAGACATTATAGTATCGGATCACTTTTCCGGGTTTGATAACAGGATCTCGAAAATTCGGAAATAACTCTGCTCTCAGTATCGAAAAGGTTTTTATATTTTCATTATGTTGTTCCTGTAGTGAGTAAGGATTAAAATGCTCTAGCTTATGCCAGTATTGTAGTGTTCTGATATCCATGTTGCTCTCCTAATCAATATTTCAATAAAATCCCAGTATTTTCTTAAAGACTCATCAGCTAAGGTTAGCCTAATTGCGTATAATCCATTTGTTCACGTCTGTGTCCCACTTCTTTACCTCCTGAATTCAACACCGTCGAGGATACCAGAGGAATTTCATCTCTGTTCCCCTGCCCTGTTTATGTCACCCAGTATTTCTTTCCCCAACCTGAAACGTAACCTTCTTTTGGGAAGCGAGGGAAATTAACATGGCACTCGACTACTACTAGCTACCTTATCACGGCGGCTTCTTGAACTTAGCAAGAGTCAAGAGGAGGTGATTTGATTTTTATTGCTTAACTTAATTATCGGTTTCTTTTTCCAGGCAAATTCATAGGGCAATGTTCTATAAAATCTAGCCCACATGAGGTTGATCCATAAGCTTGATTCTAAAATGTCTCCACTAGCCCAACTGATCCAGTCTGTAAAAGTCCCCTTAGGGTGGGAAAATACATCCCTAAGATGTAATAAATAAGAACACCTCTCCTTTTCCCAAAGCGATAGTGCTCCAATTCTCACTGCATGGTCAAGAAGATGGGGTTTGTTCCGTGGAAACGGAGCACCTTTGACAGTAATCTTTCTTGCTTTTTGTCCATTTGCCCAATTTAATATGTTTTCACGAGGCCCGTATACTCTTTCAACAACTTGCTTTCCTTCAATTTCTGCAGAAACCTCAACACATCCAGCTCCAAGCCATTCGTCATATAACGCCCTTAAAGAGGCTTCTAAAGCCAATACTGCATAATGAACCGAGATGGTAAAAAATTCCCATTCGTAATAAGCATTTACATATAACAATCTCGCGCGGTGCATGACTTGTTCAATTTCATCAGGACAAGTCTTAAGTAGTGAACTTTTTTGCATATCGCTTACTAAATCATATCCCGAAATTTCGGTCGTTTCACAACCAATTATTCTGGTGACAGCCTTTATTCGTTTGTCCGGCTCTCCACTTGGAATACGTAGCTCTAATGGTCGAAAACCAATAGTACTCAGCGCTTGACCACGTAAATCTATTAACATATCCTGTTCATCTCTTATCAAAGATTCTATAGCCTCTTGTAGCATTGACACATTAAAATATTTTTCAAAACTTTTACCCTTTGGTACTTTAATCCAAACATCATGACTTCTTGGATCGTAGCTCTCATTCCATTGGGAATCTACATCTATCATCGTATCAAATAACTCACTTGGTCGGGTATTTTCATTATACTCGTATGCACCTTTACCCAGTCGTAACCGTAATATATAAAATGTATCCATACGATACCGCTCAACTGGACAGGGCAAAACTTGTTTAATGACCCTTATACCTGCAATAACTATGGGCGATGAACTATCATCACGTTTTACTCGTTTTTCTAATTCGTTTAAAACAAAGTGTTGAGCAGAAATCAAAAAACCTTTAATTGTTGTTGACCATGAATCTAGGTTTTGGCTTTCTAATGTTAACTTTGGTATTTGGATTTGTTTTGAACTTAACATTTTCTAATACCTTTCTCTGTATGTTACCCGATTTATCTAGTTATTGGTGAATATTTGCATATATCAAAAATACCGGCCATTCCGATGATTACATATCTAAGTATTCTGTGACTACAAGCCACCGTAACAAGCTTCGAAAATGGCTTCTTTTGGGAAGCAGGGGAATCGATTCGATGTGACGCATCCCTCGGCCTCCAGCTTTCCGGTTCGGTTAGCGCCTTTGGATAGGTAAGAACATCCCGCAGCATTACCTGTTAGGGTTCCTTTATACAACGCTCCCTACTAGAAGGGTCGCTCTGGCGCCCCCTTACCCAACGCTCCACCGCTTCAACCACAGCTATCGTTCATTATCGTAGCGATTACTTTTTCTTGAGGCTAGCGAGGGCGCAAGCGGAGGGGGGATTTTGTACTGATGGTATATCTGTAAGCAAGCTAAGCCCGTTCACAAGCATCCAAAGAGTACCGAGATAGTCTTTCTGAATGAGTTCCTGTATGTAATTCAAGAAGATGTTTATCAAAATTATAGAAATACAATGAACGACCTTCACCATCAACTCTTGAACGTGGGTGCCTAAGTTCTAGCCCAAGTTCTCTAATTATTACATCATAATAATCAAGTTCTTCATCTTCTATCCTGCATGCAATATGATTATATGTACGCTCAGGCAAGGATTCCCCTTCTATTACTGCAATTCACAAATCATTAACTAGAAAAAACTTCTCCTTTGATAATGAAAAAGTTCTTACATTCGCTTGGGTATATTTCTTTTGCGTCAAAGATTGAGCGAAAGAAAGTCGAAGCGATTTCTATATTCTTTTCAATAATGGTCAAATGGTTTATCCCTTGAATCAATTAAAGCTCTCCAATTTGCGTTGGATTTGTAGTTCATTCAGAATTACTCTATCCACATGTTAATTATACTCACACACCCCATCGCCTTCTGCCCTTCGATAACGCTTTCGGTCATATACCGGCATTAATGGATATTCCCAATATCAGGAAGGCTAGGTATGAGCAGGCCTATTGACGCACCTATGGTACGCAGGGGGTAACGACCAACCGGGGTAACTAAGTATGGATACACTATATAAAGCCATCAAACGTGACCTGCCTGAGTGCTGCATTTCGCAGCATATGTTAGCTAACTTAAATTTAAGCAACGTGCGCTTCTTGATTTGTAATGTATTAAGTGGAATTATCCTTGATTTATTTCTAAGAGAATTTCATTAATATCATAATTTGTGGGATACATTTTAGCTAACTCTTGAAGTTCTGAAATAGTTATGTTTGCATCTTTTTCATTTTGCAAACTAGACAAATTGAATAACCCTCTTGCTAAGGCTAGTACAACCTCATCGATATTGGGGTACTTTTGGAATAACACTTTAATTTCAGCAATTGTAATTAATGCATTCAATTCATTTTGTTTTGCCAATAAATTATTTAGGGCCCTTGCGAGCATTCCGATAACTTCCACAATATGTGAATATTTTTTAGCTAAGGCTCTTATCTCATTAACTGTAACTGTTCCGTCTACTTCATTTTGTTTATAACACATATTAAATAACCCATTTGCCAAGGCAACTATTATATTTTCATTGTCCGGATATTTAAAAGCCAACATTTTTATTTCTTCAATTGTATCTTTTGCACTTACCTCATTTTGCCTAGCTAATAAATTAACTAAGCCCTGTGCCAAATATACAACTACCTCCATGTTGTAGCTATAGGTAGCAACAAGTTTTCTAAGTTCGGCAATTGTCATAACTAACACCGTTTCGTTGTCTTCTTTATAAGACAAATTTAAAAGAGCATTTGCTAACGATTTAATAACCTCAATATTATTTGGGTACTTATTTTTCATAGATCTCAATGTGTTAATTGTTATAGTTAAGGCAGCTACATCCTGTTTAATAGACAGATTATTTAGTCCATAAATATAACTAACCAATATTTCCTGATTATCAGAGTACTCCTCTACCAATTCCTTCAACTCAGTTACGGTTATGGTTGCACCGGTTTCATCTTGTTTATTAGCGAGATTATTCAAAGTTTTTGCAAGACACTCTTTGATATTAACATTTTCCGGATATTCATGAGCTAAAAGCCTTAATTCCGTAGTGGTTGCAGCCACACCTTCTTCATCTTGCTTACGAGATTGATTAGCCAACCCGCTTGCAAAGCACTTAATGACTATTTTATTATCACAGTGTTCTTTTAACAATGCTTTTAGTTCAGCAATTGTTTCAGTAACCTTTGACTCATCTTGCTTAACAGACAAATTAAGTAAACCTCTCGCAAGTTCCCCGATAACTCCCTCAATGTTCGAATATTCATTTATCAAAGCTTTTAACTCATTAATTGTTGACATCGAGCCTGTTTCATCTTGTTTGATTACCAAATTTGCTAGCCCTTTTGCATATCCAACTATCACATCAATATTTTGGGGATACTTCTTAATTAGATCACCTAGTTCATTTACTGCCAATAACGCATCATTTTTATTTAGCAAAGTGGTCAAATTTAATAGGCCTTTTGAAAATTCCACCACAATCTCTGAAAGATAAGGATAGTTATTTGCTAATATTTTCAATTCACCTACAGTAGAAGATGCACCGATTTCATTCTGCTTTATAGACAAATTATTTAAACCTCTTGCAAGAGCTACTGCAAGCCATATAATATTGTCATATTCATTTAGTAATGCTCTTAATTCCGTCACAGTTGTATTCGCACCTGTTACATCTTGTTTTACCGATAAATTAACAAGTCCATTAGCATATGAGATCACAATATCGGCAATATCAGGGTATTTCTTTACTAATAGTCTCAGTTCAGCTACAGAAGCCATTGCACCTAATTCATCTTGCTTATCAGTTAAATTAGACAACCCATTTGCAAGCCTTTTAAGGAATATTGCATTATGTTTGTATCTTTTTGCCAGTGCTCTGAGTTTAACAATTACAGACTCTATGATACTCTTATCAGCTACTAAAGTTAAATGCACTAAAAATAGCGAAAATAACCCTTCTTGAAAGATATTGTTTTCCTCAAGGATTGGTTCAATCATTAATTTAATGAGGTCTTTTCTTTCGTGCATAATGTCAATGTAGTCAATAAATAATTTACTAAAGAATTGGAATGCTTCTACGGGTTTTTTCCAAGAATTATTTATAATATTTTCTACATTATTCTTCTTTTCTTTTAGTAATTCGCTAAGAACAAAATATTCGCCTATTAAATCGGGATTAATAGGTGTGAAAATATAATCATTAACATTATCTTTCCGAATCAAATTCGTATCTAGCAACATTTCCTCAGTGCTATCGTAATTTTCTGATTTACTACATAAAACCTGCCAATCATTATTGCAAAAATTTAACGCTTCTGTTTGAATATTTAATCCGCGCAATATTGTTGCCAATACTTTAATTCGAAGAAAGGCTTTTTTAAACTTTTGATCGTTTGATATAAAATTTAATTCATTTTGATATCGCTTAGTCTCTCTCTCAATAATATAATTTAAAACATCATTTCGTTTCCATTTTAATGGATTTTTGTTTTCTAAGAATGCATCAACTAAGAATAAAGCGTATAAAGGTCTGCTTAATTCTGGGTCAATATCCTGAAGTATCTTATACAATATACTTACCGAATAATCGGATAATGATTTGTTATAGTTCTTGGCAAAATCTAACATTATTCTTAGAATTGCTTTTGATTCCAAATTATTAAGAAATAAAAAATTTTTTTGGTAACAAGTATCGTCAATAGTTCGACTTGAAATTGTACCGTCTTTCATTAGATTTACCCAAGAAGAGTTAATAATATTAGTTCCGTCACGCTCAATTAGAATAATGCGTTTTACTATAGTGCTTGGAGTATTATACAAAACCTCGAACCACTTACCAATATCCTTGGCATAGGCATATACATAATCAAGAATAAACAATGTATTTTTATTAAGGTTTTCTGAAATTTTCTGCAATCCGTTAAAATCATACTGTTTTGGAATAATTACATCCCAATTCTTTGAGACTAATTCTTTTCGAACCTCATATGCTAATCTGCTTTTGCCGCTTCCCCCAGCACCTGTTATGGCCCACCATTTTACATAATGGTCACCTAAATCAGCAGTACAGAATTCAATTAACCTTTTTATTTCTTCTTCACGACCAAAAAAACCAACGGACTCAGCGGTATAAACAAATCGATTATCAACTTTATTGTGAATTTGATTTTCGTAATAAGTTAATCTTTGAAAGGCTGTTTTATTCATTCTTTCGAGTAATCCTTCAAGTATCATACGGACTGAACCATGTTGTCCTTTAGGATATAGAATAGCACGGATACCTTTGTTAGCCAGTTTACGCGATTTTTCTCTAATATTTTGAGCGTCAGAGTCAATAATTGCATAATTTACAAAACCATCTTCTAACGTTTTTTCAAGAACAGTCATGGTTCGATCGGTATTTAAGCTACAACCTAGAAATAACATACTTCTCTGTTTAAAGCATTTACTTAGTTCACGAACCAAATCGCCTGATGGATTATAATAATAATCGTAGCTTTCTTTAGTTAATACTAATTTGCCTACTTCTGATATGTCGCCATGAAACTTATATAGCGTTGTTTGATTTTGAGTTCTTAAAGCCCAATTAAGCATTTCATTATGCCCTGGGTGACCTATTGAATTAAATGGAATACCATTCAAATTATAGGTTTTTTCAAGAACTTGATCAAAATTGGTTGTTATAAGAAGACCTTTAAATAAAAATGGCAATAGATACACTGCTTGTTTGTGAAATTCTTGATTAAGAGTAATATCATTTAGTTTATTACTGCCAAAGGTCTGTTTAATATCATCAAAAAAATTAGCATTTCCACGTTCATATTTAAGAAGAGTAGCTGCTTCTTCGTATTTATATTCGTTGAGTAACTTAATGAAATACTCATCATTTTCAGGACTAGAAATCTTTTTAAAAATATCTTCAAGGAACTTGTGCCAATTCGGATAAACAAAAGCAGAAAGGCCAGCCCCTACAAAAGGTATAAGTGAATGAATATTCTCTAAAATAGAATCAAAAACTCCTTGATTATCTACGTTATAATTCATTAGTTCAGTAAATGTTAATTTTTTATCATGTACTAACATCATTCCACTTCCAATTATAAATGTTAATCTACTTGAGTTTGAGAAAATCACTAAAGTATATCCCCAAGCATTCAACATATTTCCAAATATTCCTTCTAATCGATCGTAAATTTATTTTTAAAAACAAATTCGCCAGACCATTCATAAAAATATGGAACAATATGGCGATTACTGTTTCTAATTTTCACAGCCTCAAGATGGTCCTACTTAGTTGTTACAAATTTAAACACTATTTCCGAAAACCGATAAGCTACTATTAATCATGTTAACGCTTTCAAACGAACGACCGTTTCAACGTGATGTGATTGCGGAAACATATATCTTGTCTCAACCAATAAACCGTCAATACTAGAATTAAATTTCACCATACTAGTCGCCCTTTTTCCAAAAGAACATATGAAATCAGCCAAATTAATAATTTCGCCAATCAATTTCTTGTTGGACAAAAACCACTATAAGTGAAAGGTGGTTTTTATAAATGACTATAAGTTTCTATACAGTGCCGGAAGTTGCTACCATGTTAAGGTCGAAAACGAATTACATTTACGATCTCATTAGTCAGGGCAAACTTAAAGCTATACGATTGTCTGAGAGAAGGACGCGAATATCATCAGATGCCTTAGCGGAATTTATTTCTAGTTCTGGTGAAAATGTCAATAATCTATCGTATAATATTAGCAAAGCTCAACCCCCGAAAAGGGGGCGTAAACCGAATGGCACAATTAAGAAATAGAGGAACTAACGTATGGCAAATTCAGATATATTTAAAGAAGGATGGTGAGGGTAAAAAACAATTTCATTACGAGACTTTCTATGGCTCGAAACCCCAGGCCAAACTTCATGCTAACAAACTGGAGTTAGATTTCAAAACTAAGGTCGGTTCATCTAAGACCACTATCCAATCCGTAGAGGACTTATTGATCACATGGCTACATGACATTCAAAAGCAAATTGAGAAAAGCACTTATGACCAATACAAACGTCACGCCGAAAAACTCAAAGATTTATTGGGGGATTTACAGTTATATACTGTGAATTCGGTAATAATTGCGGAACGTCTCAAAGAATTAGATGGTAGCGGCTTATCAGCGAGAACAATTAAAAATCACTACCGAACGCTCATGACGGCTTTGAATTGGGGAGCCGGGAAAAAGTATTTGTCTCGGGATGTTATGGTAGGCATAAAACCCCCAATGATCCAACATGTTTCCAGAAATGTACTTAAAAGTGATGAATTAAAACTTTTTATTCAAACCGCCAAACTTTACAAACATTATCTGCCTTTAAAAATTTTAGCTATAACCGGAATGAGAATTGGCGAATTAATGGGTCTAAAGTGGAAAAACCTTTCGCATGATGGAAAAATCAAGATTGTCGAAGCGGTCAATTCAAAATCAAGATATTTGAAGGCCACCAAAACCAAAAACAGCAAAAGAGAACTCCAACTTGATTCGGAAACAACCGAAGAACTTAGGGAATACAAAAAAGCAATGTCTCAAAATAACAAAGCTAATGATAATGATTTCGTCTTTCAAAGTGATAATGGCGACTTTCTGCCCTATGAGGCCCTGTACAAGACCAAGCAGGAGGTTTTAAAAAAGGCCGGACTCCATCACATTCGAATACATGATCTCCGGCATGGTGTAGGTTCCCTTATGCTAGATTCTGGTGCATCTATTACCACAGTGGCCGAACAACTTGGCCAAGTCCCAGCGACCACAGCGGGAATCTATAGCCATAGCCTAAGAAAAGGCGGAACCATCACTAGCCTGCTTTAAGGGTCAGTCATTCAGTCAAAAATTCAGTCCTATTTCATCCAAGCCCTGGTGCAGGCTCATCCCAGACAATCATGAAAGGTTCAAGTCCTCTCGACCGCACCACATCGCTTATAAACGTGATTTCCGTAAGGGAATCGCGTTTTTTGTTGTTCCATACACAAATCCACTAATCATCCGTATTTTAACGTATTATTTTCGTGGTCTAGTGCGTTTTTTTTACGAAGAAACACCTCATATCTCTTGAAACACCATTTTTCTACGGGTGCTGGATAGGATCTTCCGGTATTCCTCACCTGAGTATTTCGAATCTGCCTGTGCCCTACTTATCTCATTCTTGATCTCGGCATCTAAGTTCACAGCCCTGCATAATACTCTTTAGGAAACACTACCCAATGAGATTCTTCGGTCTCAAGATTTGTTTGCCACTTTTATATACAGTCTTTCGGTATTTGCCAAAATTCTATACACACTCCTAAATTTAGAATTGAACCGGAAAGAATTTACCAACTTTTTTACTTAGTGACCACACATATTACTCTGTGCTTCTGAATGATGAGTGGCCGGCAGAAAAGAATTTTATAGCATTGAAGGTTGCTTTATATCGGACCGTTTCTACACTTTCCTCAACGATCACGAACACATCATAATCGTTATCTACGTGCTCGATCCTTCGTAGCAGCACAGCAACATTCTTGTTGTTGCTACCGATGGTCTTGGCTTCCAATACATCTCCCACAAGGTATAACTTGGTATATACGATTCGTATTATTGTAAAAAAAGCGAACCCTTATGCTAAGAGAAGATATAATTATATAAATTTTGAAGCTCCATCTTCTTTATTGAGATTTACATCTGAGTATGTCGGTTGAACTGTATTTCTATTCGATTCCTTTATTTGTTCACTTGTTTTTTCTGTCGGTTTTAAATAATTGTTTTGAGGCGGGGGGTCAAACAGTGAATCGTGACCTAATTTAGCAGCTGAAAAAGTTGCAAGTAACCCAAAAACTATGTTACTAAAAACATAGGACAGATTACTTGCCGCATCTCTTGGCTTCATCTTATTCCAGGGGGCAAGATTTGGGATAGCCGTAGCAATTGCTCCAAAGATAATACCCGATGTAATACCTTTAGAAACAAGTTTATCGCGTCCGTTTTGCGACATACGGTTGATAATGTAATTGGCCCCAAGAATGCTCACAGCGGAGTTCATTATTACGCCAAGAACCTGACCCCTTAAATTTTTCGCTTCGCTCTTAGATACGAAGACCCCTGCGGCAGCTTGTCTAAATGACCTTTTAGATATTTTTGCTTTTTGAGAGATTCCATCAGTAAGCATCAATCCAGCAAGTCCAATCATTCCTGAAACAATTGAAAGGGTATCTCTATCCTTTATTTTTTTCATGTTGTGTTATTACCTCCCCCTCTTTAAATTTATTATGCTTATATAGAATTTACTTTTATTCAGCTAATATGACAGGAAGTAATTGGCTGATTTTACATTGTTAATTTTCTGGCTCTATGCATTGTCCATAATTATCCCTCCATATTGTTTACGGTTCATAAAATTTTTAATTACCTTTCCGTGACATGGTTTGCTGTATATCTCTATCAGCAAGCATCTTTTGGTAGCACATCTGCTGATACTTTGTTTTTTAACCTTCTGATTCGTAATTTAATCAAGCGATATTTGAAACTCCATCAGAAAATTATTTTACTTCGTAATAAAAACCTTTATCACTCCAGTTAAAACACCCTTCTTCTATTATCAATGTTTCTTCATTATGCCCCCAAGGGATTAAATAACCATCGTGAGTGCTGCTTTTTAGTTCTTTAGTTTGTTGTTGAATATCATCCAACAAATCTTTAATGCTTGCTAGTTCATATAAATTCGTAGGTTTCACTACACCAAAAAGATTACCATCTGGATACTTAAACAGAAATAATTAATTCATTATGAGGCTCCTTTTACCACTAAAGTATCGTCAATAGGAAAGAAGGTGATTTAGCCTTGCTTGCTTCTTTACTTTTTCTTTTGCAACCACGCACGCTGCGAAATTATGTAGGCTATCTTCTCTCTCATAACCCATCCTCTTAGAATTTTATATTGGAATTATACTTTATTTGATGTAGTATTAAATATCACGCAATAAAAATGGAGGTAATAGGAATGAGAGTGTTGTTCAGAGAACCACTGAATCAGCCTTTGCAATTGAAGGAGATAGAAGGCACTTTTGAAGACTTTCAGGAGTTAGTTGGAGATTTGATAGAGATAGTCCCGTTAACAGACGATATAGTGTGCTTATGTAATGATGAAGCGGAAATGCTAGGACTGAAAAAGAACTTTTTCGATGACCGACAAGGTTGGATCTTTGGGGCTTGTGTTTTTACTGCAACTAAGAACCGGGAATTCACTTCTCTTTCAGATAAACAAATTGGATACATCTCAGAGTATATCGGCTTTCCTGTTGTCTAGTTGTTAACTATACTCTTTATTCTGGCAGGAATTAAAAGACCAGGGGATGTTGCAAAATGCATAAGCGCCCCCCATTAAACAAGACCTTGCATAAATTGTGGTTAAAATCACCCATTTATATGCGGGGTTTTATTTATAAAAACGTATAAATACTCATTATGCAACAGTTCCTTTTATTAACTTTTAAGTCCTAATTGAATCGTTAATCTGACGTCTTACAGTTTTAGGAATAGCTCTCGGCGGACATAAGGAAGTCTTGAGGATATGGATGGTACACCTAGATTCCCTCCTGTTTCCTATCTATGATCCACATTATGGTAATTGAATTTTGTCTCGCGCAAGACCCTAAATTTATAAGGCAATAGAAAAAGCGTCCCTTTCGGAACGCTTTCTTTATATAATTAAGCTCATTATCTTCTTTCCGTAGACCCTTAAGAAGAAGCTCTTGGTATTAAATCAATGGAAAGAACTCCATAAAACAAAATCATAAAATTTAGCGGCCTGATAGGGCTGCTAAATTTTATCGCGAACAGATTTCTATTGGGTATAATCTACTTGTATTCGGACAAAAATACGCTTAACTCTTAAGAAGAGGGGCGTTCACCCTCAGGCTGATACACCCTTGCGTTCTTGAGCATTATTAGTTACTAGAAGTACATAGACAGGTAATAGCCATCCTCTATTAGTTTAATTGATCAAATATATTTCGCCGTTATATTTTCCTTTTAGCACTGCAGATCAAGGAAAAAGGTGACTATGGAAAGAATCTCGACACATCAATTCTGGTCCTTAGGGGCTGCTGTACTCATGGGAGGAAGTTTTATCCTTTTAGCAAACTTTGTTACAGTAGCAAGTGGGCGGGACAGCTGGATGGTTATTTTACCGACATTTGTCATGGCGATTCCTTACGGCCTAATGGTACTTTCACTTTCATCGCAATATCCGAATACAAATTTGTTGCAGATTTCAGAAAAGCTCTTTGGTAAATGGATAGGCAAAATTATAGGAATTTTATATATTTTAGTCTGCGGTTACTATAGCGGTTTATCGTTAGGCGCGATAGGGCTCACTTATGAGCAATCGATTATGCCGTTAACACCTCGTTGGGTGTTCAATCTAGGTGGTCTTCTTATTGCTTTCTACATAGTAAACTCTGGTATTGAGACATTTGCGCGCTTTTCCGAAGTTATCTTCCCTGTAATTATAATTTCACAAATTCTGAATATTGGTCTTGCTATACCGAGGATTGAACAAGGAGAACTTTTGCCCTTTTTAAGCGATGGATTAAAACCCCTTTTTTGGGGGGCTCTAAGAGTAATCCAATTCCCAATGGAATATATCCTCTTCTTAGCGGGACTGCTTACCTTTCTGCCAAACGGTAAGCAAGAGCAAGCCCAAATGAAAACCGGAGTTTGGCGAGCTGTTTTCATGGTAGGAATTTTAGAAACTCTTATAGTGTTGATCCAAATTCTTGTTTTTGGTCCAGAAGAAACTAATCGTCTAGCATTTGGCATACTTACACTCGGGAAAATGGTGGAATTAAGCAAGACGATTTCGGGTGTTGAATCTATGTTTATGGGGGTCTGGCTTGGAGCCTTAATTATAAAATCTTGTGCTTTTATCTTTATGACGACTTGGGGCATCGAAACCGTATTTAACGTAAAGGGGTTTAAATGGAGACTTGCAGTGAGTGCTGTTGCTTTGGGAATCGCTTTATGGTTTACGGAAGGAGCTACCTTAACTGCAGAACTGTTTTTTGTAGAAAATAAGCTAATGTTTCCTTTTGCGTTCGTTTGGATACCCTTCCTTTGGGGATTTTCGCTATGGAAGATGAGGGCCAATTTTAATTAATTAAAGGAATGGAAAAATTGAGGATAGTTTCGAACCAATTTATAATATTTACAGCTATTCAGAGACTCCGATTTCGAGTATATTTGATACAAAGCCCAAGCGAGAGATAGATCTGCAGACTTACAAAAAAAATCCCCTCTCTAGGAGGGGGAAAGTAGATATATGGCTGTATTGACATTCGTAATGATAATACTTACTGATAGAAAAGACAAATAACATCTTTTGAAGTTAACTATAAAAAATATTTATACAACAAAGCCCGCCTCCGATTAAGGAGATGGGCCCATTCCAAGGCTCCCGAACCTTCATTAACATACCGCGTAATTTCAGGTTAATCTATAGGAAGCTCATCTTTCTTTCTATATACCATGCCGGTAAACCGGGCAATGATTTTCTCATCTTCATCGAATATTTCTACGTTATAACTTGCGATTTTCTTATTAATAAAGACTTCTTTCGCTATGGCAGTAATTATTTTACCTTGGGGTGGTTGAAAATAGGATATATTTGCATTAATTCCTAAAGAGACTTGTCCATGAGAATTTGATGCCGCTGCGAACGCAAAATCTGCTAAGGTGAAAATCACCCCTCCTTGAACAATATTTACAGCATTTAGATGATCATCTGTAATTTCCAGGCGAGCGATTGCATAACCAGGTTTAACCTCAACAAGTTTAATCCCAACAAATGCTGCGAATCTGTCTTTGTCCAAGTAATTCATTATATCATTACTCATAACATCCTCCCATTTTCGATAGATTGTCAACCTAATAAAGTTCTCTACGGAAATTAAAGGTCTGAAGTACCAAAGATTTGAATCAGATGATGGTCCATATGCCTCATATAATCTTGAATAAGCTCCAAAAACGTAAAGACCTTATTATTGCCGAAATCGCAAAGATACGATAATTTCTCTTCCGGAATCTTTGAGATTACGTTAATAATTTGTAGGTTTACAGCAGTCCAAAACGTTACAATGTCACCAGTCTGTGTATTGAGATAGTCATGAACTATTACCCAATCATTTTGCTTATAGGGTACAACAACAAACGGTTGCTCTTCAAACTGCATCCTGACAAACCTATGGTGGTTGTTTGTGGCAGAATCGCACAAATGCCCGAGGATTTCTTTCTTTGACCACTTGCCGTTTGGCTTTGCCATCAATTCAACTTCTGAAAACTGATTTATCTTACTCGGAAGAACTTCGCTTAAGTAATTTAATCTTTCGATAATCTTCTTCATTCTCTTTACTCCTCACTTACATAATTTCATGTTTTAAATATTCGCGATGGAAAGTATTAAACGGAATTCAATGCTGCCACCTTATATAAAGGCGTAACACTGACGGATACGTGGCATTCCTTATTACGACTGAGGATGCTAAACCTATTATCCTATGGAACAAATTAGCATTTTACTTAGCTATTTGCAAAGGGCTCATTCGCGAGCCATCGGCCCATGTGCCGGGCTTCTTCTAGTAATTCGGTCTGATTGGTCAAATCCTCGTGCTGTCGAGTCCCACCGGCTATAAGGATTTTATACGATCCAAAACCAAGGAATAAAAGGTTATTCCCTACATGCTCAAAATAGTGCCGGAATAAGTCTGTATCAGGCCTTCCCTGGGTTGCCGCGAGCAGAACCTTTTTTCCGGGCTCGAGACTGGTGGTATAACCAGGACGGAGGAACGGCAGCAACCTATCAACCGCCGTCTTTAATTGTGCAGACATCTGCCACATATAGACTGGAGTCGCGAAGATAATCCCATCGGCACTGGCTATCTCATCAAATATTTCCCGCATGTCGTCCTGCTGTATGCATTGTCCTTTGTCCGTGCAAGCGCGGCACCCCTGACAGCTATTTATATTCATGCCGTTCAGATAATAAGACTTAACCTCAGCTCCCAGGTCAGCAGCCTCTTTACTAACCACATCAGCCAGAGCTGCCGTACACCCATGTTCATGGGGACTTCCGTTAAGGATAACAACTTTTTTCATAAAATATTTTCACCCCTCTGATGTAAATATTATAAGGTAATTTAATAAATAATTTCCCGTTGGCGGAAATTCTTCTATAGTCCCCTTAATCCCCAGATATGTATATTCTAAATTTAAATGTTATAGTTTGACAATAATTGCTTGCGAAAAAGGTTCTAATATTTTACACCTTGCGGAGTTAAAAGAATCTTAAACAGATACATAACACTACAGATAATTAATAGTCCAAAAAAAACATTGACCCACAAAGAAATAACAAGTGGTCAATGACCGTTATATCCCAATGTGAACTTAGGTTTTAAACCACGCAAAATCGTCGTGCCAGATATACCCATAATAGCCGAACTGGTCTTCTTCCCAATCTGGTATAGGGCCTCAAACCATTCCAAACAAATGCCAGGCGACCCACATCCTTGAATGCAGAGGAATTTAAGTTCATGAAAGATAATGAAGAAGTACTTTTTGACGATTAGTCTGCACCTTTTCTCCTGCCACATAATGAAAGAATTGACAAGGAAAACACTCATACCAATGTAAAAATCCCCATCGCTTGCGTGGATGAGGATTTTTACATAATGGTCATTACAATTGGGAATTATGATACATCATATTTCATGTTAATTATTATTACTTTTTAGAATCGGTACCCATATTTCAGTTCTAATGGGCGATTGGGTCACATCTTTTTGCTCTGTCCATAAGATTGTTGGTCCTTCTGCATGTTCATAGTTTGAAGAAGGAAACCATTCGGCATAAATGCGGCCCCAAACATTTTGTAATGTATCGGGAAATGGTCCTACCGACTCAAATACAGCCCAAGTTGAAGCAGAAACTTCGAGTTGAGCAAGGTTTTCCGGACATTCCCTTGTCGTTGCCACTCCTAAATAATGATCAAGCTCTCCCTTTTCTTCCTTGCGTTCTTCTGAAAAGTTTACAGATGCGTTGATTAACCCCAAGGGCTCTATATCGGAAAGTTCGATAAGTTTACGAATCAATTCTTTGTTAAGACTTTGCCACATAGAGGCAATTTCCGGATTGACTCCATTAAAAATGACGGGAACTCTTTTCTTGATACCAATTATACGAAAAGCCTCTTTTTCTACGATTCGATAGTTCATCTCATTTCCTCCTTTAATGGACAATTGAAAGGTCATTCTGGGATATGCTTTTAGTAGTTGACCATTAAGCTTCGCTTCTGATGGAGTTATTCCATGCAAGCTTTGAAACGCTCTCGTAAATGAATCTGGCGAGTTGTATCCGTATTTAATCGCCACATCGATGACTCTAAGATTGCTGTTTTTGAGTTCAAAGGCCGCAAGTGTAAGCCGTCTGCGGCGAATATACTCTGAAAGCGTGATACCTGCAAGGAAAGAAAACATTCTTTGAAAATGATATTCTGAGCAAAAAGCCAATCTTGCTGCTTCATTAAAATCAATTTCATTCGTTAGGTTTTCTTCAATGTAATTTAGTGCGTCATTCATCCTTTTTAAGGAATTCATGCCATGACCTCCTCTCATCAATAGAATATCAGGAGTTATAATTATCTATCCGACTTTTTCTGCACGATTATGTTGGATTACCTTATTAGGTAATGAGAATTCATCAAGTAAAGGATTAATCTAGAAATGCCGCCCACAATGAGGCGGCATCATCTATTCTGAAGGGTTAAAAACGGAAGAAAGTGTATTATGCATTCCCATAAGGTTCTTCATAGAATCGAGGCATTCTTTTTATCACCTTAAAATTAATAAAATCATTCGCAAATATATGGAGTGCGGATCTAGGATCTTTGGATCGCATAAATTCTTGCGTCTTGTAATTCCAAACTATTTCTGTCTATTTCGTTTGTAATTGATTCTCTTCTATTCCTGTGGTTAAACACTCATTGGATGCCCCGACAGGAACAAATAGGTTCTTCACGTCTATTAACTCATATCGAAGTTTACCTTACTCATGGAGAAGTTATAGCTATTAGCGCCTTCGCCGCCCCAGGGCCCAGATTCAGTATACCATTTCCTCATTTTTGATCCATCTTTATTGTCCTATATTATTTTCAAGTAACATTAATAATATGGCGGTAATAAAATAGAAAGCTACAAAAATTAAAAAAATAGCAATCTCCTTCTTAATCCTACCTAAATACTTACATCTAACCACTTTCAAAACAAGAATTATAGGTAACGAAAAATAAACAAGTACGATGACACTAAAGAATTAAAGCTTTAAACATCGAAAATCACAAACTCCTGAGTATTCTTTCGGAACTATTTTCAGCTTTTGTTAAAACCCGATAAGATTAAGAAAAAGTCACGCCCTTGGAATTATGCTGTTTTTTCTATTACCATGTTCATCAAAATTACTTTTCAAAGCCATCTCCGTAGGAACTATTGAACCAACGATGAAAACGGTTTGGATACTGCAAAGTATCAAACTTAACACACCTATACTATTGTCGGTTTTCCCAATTACAAATAACATGACTAGTGCAGATGGAATAAGCATGATGCTACCTATTATTATCCATACCTTTCCGCAATAATGATGTGCAAACTCCCAAGTATCCTTGTTTTTCATAGACATAGAAGTTCTGTACCCAAAAACAGAGTTGATTTCTTTGGGCACATTTTTAATAAAATATTTTCCCATCCCAATCATTGTAAAGGGAATTAGTAAATTCATAACCAGCATAAAAATCCAAAAACCCAATATTATAACCCCTTTTAAATATCAATTAGTTATGACTGGAGCCTTAATTGATTATCTATTTTAAGGACCGCTATTAGCCGAAGAGACATACCAGCCCTTATCCGACTTCGTTATATCAAAAAAGTATATGTTTAACCCATCGCCTCTGCCATCATGACCCCCAAGCCAATTGTATTTACACTCCACCGTCACTACATAGCGAATGACGTTCGAGCCAATAGACGATTCCTTCGTTTCCTCTAATAGTCGATAATAATTTGTGCGGGAGTCTAAGAAAGCATTGATTGCCTTTTCCGGTGTAACTCCATATGGAGTTCGATAAACATAAGTAATCCCAAGAACTATAAGACAAATACAAAGAATTAAGACGCTAGATTGAATTCTTTTACAAACCATATCCTCAAAAACTTCCTTGTTACTTTCAGAAAATCCTACACTCGTTTCTGTTAGTTGAACACATTGTCTTCATCTAAAGGTTTACGAATTAAGGATGATAATATGACAAAGCCACATACAATCCCACTAATATCAAGACTTCTTGGGTCTGTTAATATTAAAAGATACCAAGCATAATTTATAAGAGATATATGAAATAACCAAGTCAATATAATATTTATATTTAAAAGAAATGTCGGGACGCCAACCGGAAGAAGCATCGGCCAATCAATACGCCATTTCCCTTTTTGTCGTATACGCCCAATTAAACCGGGCACTGCGAAAACCATTCCAAGCACTATTGGATATAAGGCCATAAAAACATATAAAGGATATGGGTAAAATGTTCTTCTGGCTTGAGCTCTTAAGCTCTGACCCAATAAAAATCCCCAGTACACAATGACTCCGACGACTAGAGTATAAAATAGATAGCCCATGAATCTTTTCACAAGAACCCTCCCTTTCATGTGACGTGTTTGACTATTAATCTGTCAAGAGATAATTTACATATTTTTTAGGAGTTCCGTATGAGTTGCCGACTTCTCTAGTTTTCGATTGATATGTCGTGGCTTCTATTTGCGCCTTTGTGTACTCGCCACTAGGAATATTAATATAATATCCGGTATCACTGGGATACCCAAATAAATAGGCAACCGGCTTGTCATCTTTGACAAACAAAATGTTATTAATTCCTTCGTTCAATGCCTGGATCAATTTAGGGTATTTAAATCCAATTTGTTTTTCCATTTCATCCCGCGGTAGATAGGGCAGAAAAACATACATTTTATCATAGTCGAATGTAATTAAATTTTTTACATTTCCCTTCTCAGAATATGTATTTTGAGATAAAATACGTTCCAAATTTCTGGTATTCCTACTTACCAAGGAATTGTATTCTACAATTTTTACGGATAATACTGATATTACGATGATGGCAGCTATTAACCCAAGCCACCTCAGAACTCTTTTCAAATTTATTCCACCTTATTTTGAATACTAATGTCTCCGACTGACTGCTAAGATGCCATAAATTACCTTGATCTAAAATTCAACAAATTCCTAAATATTCCTTCCCTAAATACTGATATCCGAAAATATTAATCCGGAAGTCAAAAATGCGGCATTCATAATACCCAATTCCAAAACTCAACCTATTTTAATCCGTTCATACTTATGGAAGCCCTGTAGTTGTCCATCATTTTCGTATTATAGGAATTTAGATTGAATTAGGCTGATCTCCTAATAGAAATATTCCGGAAGAAAGTTCTCAGGCAGAACCTTGTAACTGAGTACAATTTCATTATTATGGGGTTCTCTTGTTATTAGAAAACGATAAATATTAAGGTCAATATTGTACTCCTCGTCTGCTTGGACAATTAATAACGAACAATGGCTGTTATTTAAAAAGAAGGTCATTAAAATGGATATAACTGCTTCAGCAAATCCGACCGTATTCTCTAAGTTGGGGAAAAAATATATTCGTTTTGCAGATAAAGTTTCCAGTTCTAGATGAGCAGGCATTAATTCCTTGATTAGCTCTGTTAAATCATCACGTTCCCAACGGACTATCACACTCTATTCCCCCCCAGCAGTCGAAAAAGCAACTAGGGATTCTATTGACTGTTTGCATTTTCTGTTTATTTTGTATTTGTTTATCTTAATGCAATATATACTAATTTATGTTTAATCAATGCCATTTGTCCTTTATGAGTTCATACAGCCTTTTCACCAACGAAAAACTCCCGCACAGCCGTAGCCGCCGGGAGTTTTTCGTTGGTGAAAAGTTTTTTTATTGTATTCATTCGTTTGAAATGCCTAATCCCAATCTAGCTTGAAAAGGATTGCCTGTTGCTAGCGGTAATAACTTCTTTGTTCACCACCGAAACGCGTAGGATAAAATGTGACCAACTGAGGGAAATAACTTATAAAGAATGTGAATCTTGATTATTGAAGTAAATCTTCGGGTATACTAGACTTTGATTTTATTCAATTGCAGTATTGATTGCAGTGTAGTCATAACATTTAGACAACTTTAACTGACAGGTGTTTCTTTATTTATGTCGAATTTAGATATTTGTTAGGGCAAATTAGATTCTTGGATTTATTAAGGAGTTGTTGGAATGAGTTATCAAATCACTGGTGCTGTTGTTAACGAGCAGGGTCTTAAATTCGCTATTGTTGTGGTCAACCATGATGTCGTTCAAAATATCAGCGAAAACGAAAAAGCGCTGGATGCTTATCGTTATCTTTTCCCTGATATGCCGATCATCCTATTAGGTCATGATTGGCAAGGAAAATCAGCTTATTACGGTCAGAAAGATCTTGTGGATTTTCTAGCCCAGATAGATCCTCAACGGATTCCCTGGAGACGTTATGTGATTGCTGACTAATCAGATCGTAATATTACCCTTGCAAATAACCAAAGGCGTTGTCATTTCACTAAAGTGACAACGCCTTTCTTTAATGATTAGGCATGCAAAAGTGGGAATGCAGCGAGGTGCCAACAGGTTTTGCTATTGGAAGAAATTAACGTCTTAAGTGTAATCTCTTTTGCAGAAGATAAGATTAGAGTTTGATGCAAAAGGAGAATGGAACATGGCAACATTAGGAAAAAGCAACAATACAAATTTTCTACCCAAAAAGAATACACCTCAACCAGGAATTATTACACCAAAAACAAAAGGAATATCCAAAAAAACGGATATTCCCACTAATGAGAATACAGACCCTAGTCATGATTAATCATCAACTCTTACAGGACAGCTAATTGTCCTGTATTTTATTTTTAACATTCTAGGACATGCTGAATAGACTATATCAAACATCACTTCTCAATTTCAATATGACTGTTTGCATCACTGAAAAAGTCCTTCGGTAATATGTCAAGACCCTAAGTGAGTCAATTTTTCAGTAAGTTAGTTATCCGTTGGCAAAAAAGGCAATAAAAAACCCTCTTATTCCCAAAATGAAATGGAAACAAGTTACAAAAATGGGACTTCAATTCTCGTAGTTCATGCTTAGTTTGCAATCCCCCTATTGCCATGTGGCATATAGATTTGGTTGCTGCGTAGCAGAGCATCAACCATACGGACGAGTTTGCGTGCAGTAAGCACGAGAGCACGGCGATGATGGTGAGTCTTACTTTCCGAGAATTTACGTTGGTAGAAGGCTTTGTACTCTGGTTCCTTTTGGCGTACTAGGTTAGCAGCCTGGATGATATAACTTCGCAAGTAGGTGTTGCCGGTTCGAGTTAAGGGCGTGTCATCGGCTGTAAAATCACCGGACTGGTGAGAACGCCAGGTTAGCCCAATAAACTTTGCTAAGGCTCCTTCATTCGGAAAACGGCGGATGTCTCCAATCTCAGCAATAATACCAGCTGAAAGCACAGGGCCAATACCGGGAATGGTAATGAGCGTATTAGGGAAATGCCTGATTTCAGCTTCGATCGCCTTATCGATTTTCTTGACCTGTTTCTCTAAAGTGTGGATGGTTTCGATGCTCGTGGCTAGGATAAGGTTAATGGGTTGCAATAGGCTTCCACGTAGTCGATGGGCCTTGCGAGCGGCTTCCTTCAACTCTCTGGCTTTGGCTTCCGGATCCTCGAAATGACTTCTTCCTTTCTCCATGAGGAAATCAATCAGTTCATCAAGCGGTCGAGCCGCAACCTCTTCTGGAGAAAAAAACTCAAGTGTCAAGGATTCAGAAGTAACGCTGAAAGTATTACTAAAAACCGTACCTTGGGCAAGAGTGCTAAACTTTAAGAACAAGTTCGTGAGGAAATAATTCTTCTCTCTGGAGATCATCTCGATCAGATGACAACGAAAGCGAGTGAGTCGCTGTAACGGTAAGTAGCGGAAATCGACCTGAGAGCCCTCCGGGAGCCGGCCGAAGCGTAAACGTTCGGCAATGACCCAGGCATCAATCCAGTCGTTCTTCGGAAGGTCCACATAAGCCTTTTTGAAATTAGCAACGACCTTGGGGTTAAAGGAATAAATTTGGGGCTGTAAAGGTGCTAAACAATGGTCTTCCGCTAAGAACATTTGTAACGGCCAACTGTACACGGAAGTGGCCTCTAAACCAATAACCAGCCGGTCCTCATTCTCTTTATTACAGGCTTCAGAGAGATATCGGGCAACTTGCTCACAACCAGGCTGATCATTCAAAACCCTTAGCCTTTTAACTGGTTCATTACCACGCTCATCTAAGATTCGCACTTTAAAATCACTGGAACTCACATCTATACCGACAAATAAACTCAAGTAAAATCACCTCACTTTCCGAGTCGAAGAATTTGTAAGATTAACGTTGGGACCAGGCACCACAACAGGTCAACAACCTCGCCGAATCAGCACTTGTCTTAAAAAGACCTCGGATCCAACCGATCTGCTACCATCGGAGGGGTTCCCTTTAAGCTGTGCAACCTTCGAGTTAAAAGTTCAAATTGTGGGCTGGCAGTCAGACTTAATAAGAGGTCATAGCCTCAAGGAGTGAAAGGCCTTACCAGAACGAACCTCACGGTATCATTTTGCCTGAAACCCCAACAAACTTAAATACTTTTTTGTTGTCAAAGAACGACTTAAGGAATCATTACTCAGGTATTCCTTATCCTGAGCCTGTGGACAGTGCCAGCCTATGGAAAAGCCCTTATGGGTCTATCTTAAAAGAGCTTTCCCTCAGGCTTTGGACAAGTCGAATTTGAAGTGTGCTTTGGGGTTGACTTGTCCACACTGCCCACAGGCACGACGACTGCATGGGGTATGCGTTATTCTGCGCGCATCTTGTTGATGATGACCAACCAACTGAATTTCCAGTTTTCTTTGGTCATTTAAATACCCCACGTTCCATTAGTTTTTTGGACTCGTGGGGCAGGAACTAAATTAATTATACGAGGAGTGAACTGGATGATTATTACGGCATTGTTCGTTATTATTTTTTTATTGTCGATCACTATTCAGGAAATCCGCAGACTCCGCAGGCTTCTCCAACCAGCCGCTAATTCCGTACCATTTATAACTTTAACTGCCTAGGTGTCACCGCCTGAGCTTCTTTAATGGTAAAAATATTAGATCCCCAAAATAGATAAGATCTCCGCGTCCGGAGATCTTATTGCGCAATGTCCCATAGCCTTTGTTTTTTTGTCTATAGGACAAAATTAACGTATTAATATTAGATTGTCACTTTCCATCGGATATTTTCGGAAATAGAAAAAACGCTCCTTTGGGAACGCCACTGTTCTCAATTGGTAAAAAATACAGTAGCATTATAACACGGTATATGGTACATGTAAACATTCGCTTTTTAAATCGTCAAACTAGCTCTAAATAGCCCATCTTAGCACCCTCTTTAATGGTAAAATATGTAATATAAATACAATGATGCTTCTTAAAAAGAAACAAAGTACGATCGTTTCTTCAAAATTGTAAAAAACATGGAAATTAACACTTCCTCCTCTTTAACACAGATCTTCAACAGTACATACAATGTAAAGAAAACTTAATAAGCGCGAAGGCGCAGACGATTGCCTAGTTAAAAAAAGGAGGGGTTGATTTTGGATCAACGCCATGGTCAACATTATTTTCCGCATTATTCTTCTTGTCCCATTCTAAAAGAAGGATCTACAGGCCCTGAAGTTCTTAAATTGCAAGAGCTCTTAATGGCCAATGGTTACCCTCCAGGGAGTTTGGATGGTATCTTTGGCCCGATAACAAAATCGGCAGTATTAGCTTTTCAAGCCCAGAACAATTTAGTTCAAGACGGAGTCGTCGGTAAGCATACGTGGAACGCTTTAGGGATTCATTGCGGTTCCGTACCGGTTGACCATTGTCCAACCCTGTATGAAAGGAATACCGGACCGGCAGTCATAGAACTTCAAGAGATTCTAAAACGCAAAGGATTCTACCCGGGTATGGTTGATGGAGTTTTTGGACCCATAACTAAAACTGCTGTTCTGTCTTTTCAAGAAAACATGGGATTAGTTCAAGACGGAATCGTCGGCAGAAAAACGTGGAACGCTCTAGGAGTACATTGTATATAAGAAAATGGATTTCTTTCAACTAAAAGGAGGTTAAGTCTTAGGACACCTCTTTTTTTCTTGGAGAATTTCTGACGTATCTTTATCTTTTTGCATTAATTCCTCTGAGAACTCTGTAGAGAATCCTCTCTGATAGTGTTTAATGGGCATGCCCTGAACTTTTAATGATCTATTGTCTGCATTCTTACTTCGGACTAATTTCATCACCCAATAGGCAAGAGAATACAAGAAAACCATAACTACACCGGTTACCAGACCGGAGCTTTGTCCCGGGATAAAGGGCATACTAATAAATACTAAAATCATGCTTATGAGTGTAAACCAGGATGTGTACGGATACCCAGGCATCTGACATTTCCCATCAGGAGGGCATCCCTTCTTCCGCCGAAAACGAATATGACAGGCCATAATGACAGCATAGGTAAACAAAAGCGCAAAACCACCTGAAGTAATCAAAACGAGATAAACACTTGGAAACAAGTGGCCAAAACCTAAGCCCAGAAGCATTGCAAAACCGGAAACTATAATTCCGCGATGCGGAACATCAGTATTATCCTCTAACCACTTTGGGGCATGTCCTTCATAAGTTAAAGCCCTAATCATGCGTCCTAATCCGAAAACAGCGGCTAACATTGCCGAAAGGCTTGCAGAAATCAATACACCATTTAGAACGCTGCCGGCCCACAGTATTCCTTGGCGATTAAGAGACATAACCATCGGGCTCACATTATCACTTAGCTGAGCGGTAGGAACCAAGGGCATGAGAACAGCAGCATAGAGAATGTATAACCCAACGAGAGACAAGACAGTATAAGCAATTGCTTTAGGGATTGTCTTGAGTGGATTCGCAGCCTCTGAAGCAGCCAAACCAATAATTTCAAAACCGGCATAGGCAAAAATGACGATTAACATACTTCCGGCAATTCCTTGTATGCCTCCGGGCATTAAAGGTTCGCGGACCAATTCTCCGGCTCCGATTGAACGCATACCCGGAACGATTCCAATGATCAGAGCAATCCCCAGAATGATAAAAAAAACAATCGCCAATAATTTTATAGAAGAGAGACCGCTTTCAAGCTTACTCAGACGGTGTGATCCTAAGAGATTTAGAAGTGTGACTCCGATAATAATGATAGTTCCCGAGAGTCCTAGAGGAATATGTGGAAACCATTGGCGCAGAAGAATCGGGATTGCTGTGGCCTCACTGGACATAGAAAAAATTGTGCCTGTCCAGTAGACCCATCCTACAACAAACCCTGTTCCTTCGCCCAGTTCATCGGCTGCGAAAGTGCTGAAAGAGCCCCCGTATGGATCAGCGACCGTCATTTCAGATAATGCAAAGAGTATGAAATAAACTAAAACTCCTGCCAAAATAAAGGATACTAAAATTGAAGGCCCCGCTGCATTCATGGCCACCGACGTACCCAAAAAAAACGATCCTCCGATAACACTTCCTAAAGCCATCATAGTAAGATGTCCTGCAGACAGACCCTTATGTTTATTCTCCATTATGTTCTCCCCTATTTTGCAGATTTGATTTGTTTTTCCGAGGTATTATGACTCAAAGTAAAAAAATCAATTCTTTTCTAAGGGAAACTTAAGCAATTTTCCCGAATACCCCATGAAATAATATAGCCAGCAGAAGTTAGCAAGTCCTCTGCTGGCTATTTTTTAGTTGCAAAATGTCATCTGATGTTGCTATTCTCAAAACTCTTATTGATCCACAGGCGTATGAAAAGGAACGCTGGTCACCAAAATATTCTTGTGCAATAAAAGCAGCAATTTCATCAATTGACCCGTCTGGTTGTGCAGGAAATTCTGCCAGATCTTAGGCGGGACAAATTCAGGAATAACTAAAGTGACGGTGGAGAAATTAGGATCTTTTTCAAGAGTATCCAAGTAGTTTAGTAAATCATGAACGGTAGCTCGGTAAGGAGAATCTACAATGGCTAAATCGATTTGAATATTGTTTTCCTTCCAATGTCTCTGGAGTTTCTCTGCTCTTTCCTTGTCTGAAGCTATGTGCACTGCCGAAATCAAAGGCGTTAACTCATAGCCGTATTGGAGAGCCTTAAGTACTATTCTATTCAAGTCAAACACCGGGACAACAATTTTACTTCGGTATTCTGAGAGTTCAATATGACTTCGACGATGGGCAATTCTGGCTATTTCTTTATTAAACGCCTCGATGTCATCTTTAGTCGGTTTAATGTATTGGATTTCACGTTTATATACTTTTGCCACAACATTAAAGAAGAACATAAGCAAGGGGATAATAATGGCTACCAACCAAGCACCTTCACTAAATTTAGTAATTAAAAAAATAACAAACACTAAGAAAGAGATTAGTCCGCCAAATAAGAAGATTATTAAATCTTTGTAAAAACCCTTAGGCCTCGTCTGGAGGCAATGTTTGGCTAAACCAAATCCCGTTAGGGAAAAGCTGATAAAGACCCCGATGGCATATAAGGGCAGCATACTATGGGTATCTCCATCAAAAACAATAATCAATCCTAATCCTATAATACTCAAGGTCCAAATCCCAGCGCTGTATACCAGACGGTCCCCAAGATTTTTGAAATAGCGAGGGGCATAGCCGTCACGGGCCATTAAACTCAAGAGTATCGGCAAGCCAACAAAAGGTGTGTTGGCGGCTATGACGAGAATGGTTGCAATCCCAGCCATGAGAATGTAATACATGATTGTTTTGCCAAAAATCAACAGTCCCAGTTGATTGATAATTGTATTGTCATCACTGGGGATTAAATGATATTGACTTGCCAAGAACACCAGGCCTACAAGGCCAACTGCCACGATAAAGCCAAGTATAAACAATGTATGGATTGCTCTTTTCTGGGCAGGGGCCTTAAAAGCGGATACACCATTACTCACGGCCTCAGTCCCCGTTAAAGCGGTGGTACCGGCAGCCATGGCTCTCAGGAAGACAAACAGCGTTAAGTTTTGAGAATTAGCCACGATGATAGCATGGGAGTATGGCATAGGGGCAGTTCCATAAACAAAGTATTTAAATAAACCAAAACCAACGAGGGCAAAAATACTGATGATATACGTGTAGACCGGGATAGCAAAAAGCTTTGCAGATTCTTTAAGACCCCTTAAGTTGACCAACGTCATAAAAATGATAATAATACAATCTGCCACTACTTTATGAGGAGTTGGTTCCAACCAGCGAAATATGCCGGTAAGGTTTTCAACAGCCGAACTAACGCTGACTGCAACCGTCAGAATGTAATCGATGCTGAGACTTGCGCCGGCCAGCAACCCCATTTTTTCTCCTAAATAAGCATTGGCAACGGTGTATGAGCCGCCCCCTTGGGCATATTTTTGAATGGTACGGCGATACAGCATTAAAATACTGAGAAGAAGCAGCACGATAGCACCGGTAACCTTCATCGATGCCGCATAACCGGCAGTGCCAGCAATCATTAACACATATAAAATGGCATCCGGCGCATATCCCTGAGAAGATATGACATCCGAACCAAAGACCGGAATACCTCCAAAAACTCCAATTTTATGACTTTCCGCACTTTGGGTTTCTAAAGGGTGCCCAAATACTAAGGTTCTTAGCTTTAACCAAAATAATTTCTTACTGGCAGAAGCCATGTCAATTCTCCTCCGATCTTTACTATTGAAGTCTCATGGTTCATTTTACCGGTGGAACTCCTGGAACGTGACTTTATAATAATCTGTAGCCAACCCCTGGTTCAGTAATAATATGGCGTGGACGTGAGGGGTCCCTTTCAATTTTGCGGCGAATCTGCCCCATAAAGACCCTTAAATACTGTATGTCATTTTCGTAGGCAGGCCCCCAGACTGTCCGCAGAAGAAACTTATGGGTGAGAACTTTTCCGGCATTCAATCCAAGATTTTTCATCAACTCATATTCCGTGGGAGTCAGCTTTATTTCTCCGTCAGACACTTTGACCTGCCGGTGAGACAAATCAAGGACTAAATCATCAAATTTCAAGATCGGTTCTTCTTCGACTCTCTCCGAATGACGTAACGCTGCGCGCATTCGCGCCAGTAATTCGCCCATACTAAAGGGCTTAGTTACATAATCATCCGCTCCGTGGTCAAGGGCCGTGATTTTATCTGTTTCTTGTTCTTTGACGGACAGAATAATGATAGGAACTTTGGACCATTCTCTGATTTTATTCAAAACCTCCATACCATTCATATCAGGGAGTCCTAAGTCCAAAATCACAAGATCTGCATTATTCATGGCAACTTCCTCTAAACCGGCTTGACCTGTTCCTGCTTCCCGAACGTCGTAACCATGACTGGTCAAACTAACCCGTAAAAATCTGCGAATTTGGGTTTCATCATCAATGATTAAGATTCGTTGTCCCTTCTTATCTATGTTAATCTCCTCCTTCAATGGGAAGTTTATCGGAGAGTTCGTACTCCAAAGGCAAAGTAAATATAATAGTTACGCCGCCCAATTCGTTGTTCTCAGCCCAGATATCTCCATTATGACTTTCGATAATTCCTTTACAAATTGAAAGGCCTAATCCGGACCCACTAACTTGAAGAGGAGACGTAAGCCGGTAAAATTTATCAAAAACCTTGCTCAAATCTGTTTCAGGAATAGGATTGCCCCGATTCGCTACAGAAATTTCTAAGTTTTGCCCAACTTGCTTTACAGATATCACGATTTTGCTTACCGGTTCAGAATACTTAACAGCATTGTCCAACAAGTTCACGATTACTTGTTCAATCAAAGCATAGTCCGCTTGGACTAAGGGCAGCCCCGCCGGGATATTAATATCCAGTAAACGTTTCGCCAGCACAATATCCAAACGGTTGATTGCTACGCCAATGATATCCTGAATATCACACCAATCTTTATGTAATTTGAGCATACCGCTTTCCAGGCGCGCCATATCCAAGAGATTATTGACAAACCGATTCATTCTTTCTGCCCCTTGGAGAATTGTTTGCAGCAAATCGTGACGAGCATCAGGCGAGTATACAACGTCTTCGTCTTCTAAAAGGCCTGTTGCCGCACCAATAATTGAGGACAAAGGGGTTCGTAAATCATGGGATAAAGAATTGAATAAGGCGGTACGCAAACGCTCTGATTCAGCTAAGGCATGAGCCTGTCTTGCTTCATCGGCTAGCTTTATACGATTGATGGCCAGTGCGGCAAGTCCGGCAAAGGCATCTAAAAAGCGAATTTGCTGAGGGCTTACAATATCATTTTGATGAAAGAAACAAATTCCTAAGACCCCATGAGTTCCTTGTTCAGTGATTAACGGAAGATACAATGCTTTTGCTGACCTCAAAGTCTCGGTCCCTCTACCGGCTTTTTGCCCTCTCTCATAAACCCAAGATGCTACATTCATTTCGCTTTCAGTCATAAAATGATCTGTGGAAGAACTCTGACTCAAAACCAAATTATTCCGTTCATCCGGCAGCAGCAGAACAACCTGTCCATCAAGAGTTTCACCAATCTTGCGGGCAATACTGTCTAATATGCGCTCCAGCTTATCTACTGCCGTTAAATCCCTGCTCAGAGAATACAAGGCCGATACTTGCTGCTCACGCTGACGTGAATAGTTGATCTGGTCCGTTAAACGACCGGAGAGAGTCCCGGTGACAATACCCGCAATCATGAGGATAACGAAACTTATTACATATCGAAAATCATCGACATGCAAGGTATAAAAAGGAGGCACAAAGAAATAGTCGAAGATAATAACACCCATCCCTGCTGTAATTAAGGCCGGCAGCCTGCCCCAGCGCGCGGCGGTGAGAAGAACGGGCAGCAAATAGAGCATAGGAATATTGACTGGCCCTAAAAATGTCTCTATGGGCGAAACAGCAACGGTCAATGCGGACATCATGAGTACAGACATTAAATACGGTGTTGCAGAATACCTCTGACGGCGTGAAAGATGGCCTAACGAAGTATTATTATCTTCTGCAATCGTTTCACGCTTACGGTCTGCAGCATTTTTTCGCCCAGATATTACATGGACGCTGATGCCATGGCTTCTGCGGATGACTTTATCGACAACTGACCCATGAAACAATTCCTGAAAACGAGCACGTTCCGGTTTCCCGATGATGATTTGCGAAACGTTCCGTTTACGAGCTAAGGTTAAAAGCTCTTCAACGATGTCATCTCCATGGGGAGTAACAATTTCCGCCCCCAATTTTTCAGCCATGCGCAGATTTTCTTCCATGAGGTCCTTTTCGTTTTCGTTTTTTTGCATTTCTCCAGGAAGTACTACATGCACGGCCAGCCATTCAGCATTCTGTCGCGCTGCCATTCTCTTCGCGGTACGGATAAGTTTAGTAGAAAAAGGATTGCCGCTGACACAAACCATCACTTTTTCTCCGGATGGCCAAGGGCCGGCAATCCCATGATTCCGCATATATGATTCCATCTGACAGTCTACCCGCTTAGCCGTATAACGCAAAGACATTTCCCGAAGGGCATTAATATTGCCTGGACGAAAGAATTTCTCAATCGCTTCCGCAGCCACTCCGGGGACGTTAACTTTACCCTCCTTGAGCCTTTGAATCAGCTCGTCCGGGGTAATATCCACCATCTGAATTTGCGAAGCAATCTCCAGAATACGATCGGGCACAGTTTCGCTTACCGTAACACCCGTGATTTGGGCTACAACATCATTAAGGCTTTCTAAGTGTTGAATATTTAAAGTGGTATAAACATCAATTCCTGAGGCCAATAACTCTTCAACATCCTGGTATCGTTTCCTATGCCGAGATCCCGGGATATTGGTATGGGCTAATTCATCGACCACAACCAGTTGGGGGTGGCGTTCTAAGAGAACTTCTAAATCCATTTCTTGAACTAACTTACCCAGAAATTCCTGAGTTTTCGAGGAAATATAAGGAATCCCCTTTAGTACGGTCTCTGTTTCAAGGCTGCCATGGGTTTCCACAAAACCAATGACCACATCCGTACCTTCGGATAATCGTTCTTTTGCTGCCTCCAGCATGGCATAGGTCTTTCCTACTCCAGCGACAGCGCCCAGAAACACAGTCAGTTTTCCTTGGTTCTTCATTATTCAATCACCTGCTCATAAGGCTTCAGCACCAAAGTTCATCCTTAGAACCAACCCTTTCTCCATGCTGCAAGTTTTGGCTGGCATAGAGTTGAGAGTGCATAATCCCAATGCTGACTTATTATAGCCTGAAAGCCCATAAAAATTGTCTAAATATAACCTCCTAAAGCATAAAGAATATATAAAGATTAGGAGATTAAGCTCGATATTCCTGTCTTATTCATATCTGGTAAATATTTTTTTCATAATTCAAGATATTTCACCCTAATAAGACTTCGAATGCTTAGTATAATACTTGTTTGTTCATTGTTTGACAATATCCCATAGAAAATAATTATATTCGAACAGGTTAAAGGAATTGTCTCTTCTTAAGAGAATTTAAAGTATCGAGGTGAACTACTAATGGAGGATCTAATCAACTATATCTTGAAATTCAGAGACGATAGAAATTGGTCGCAGTACCATAATCCGAAGGATTTAGCAATCTCACTCTCCCTGGAAGCCAGTGAACTTTTGGAAAACTTTCAATGGCGGACAAGCGAAGAGGCTATCGATGAAAAGTTTGAGGATATCAAAGATGAAATTGCCGATGTTTTCATCTATTTAATCCTGTTGTCCGATCGATTGGGTATAAAACTATCACCGGTAGTAAGGGATAAGCTTCTCAAAAACGAACAGAAGTATCCAGTTTCCAAATCATATGGTTCAAGGAAAAAATACAGCGAACTTTAAAATCAGACTCAACAATTTGCAGTTTCTTCACTCAAGATCACGCGAAAAATACATGGACTGACCGAGAACTATACGGTAAAATAGGCCATGGAGTCATTATTTAGCTAATTATGCAGTCAGAACATGGGAGGCCATAGAATGTTAAAAGATAATCCAAATAAAATATGGGTCGTAGCAAGACCATACCAGGCGAACAATCCTGAGTATAGCCAGTACAATGATGTGGCAGAAGCTTTATCCGATTTTGATGATTGGACACAAGATCGTGAAAATATCGCCGGCTGCGAAGTGTTGTTCCGGGGGATAACTTTAATGGAATCCTCCAGCGGAAAAGTAAGAGGTGCACTATGCGAGCAATATCACCCAGATTGCTCAGTCAGAAATAAACTTCCAAATCCGGAGGAAATAGTTAACTGCGAGGAATGTATAACAAGGTTGATGATAGACCATGTTGAATAGTGTTTACTTATATAACTTAAGCCCTCTCTGTGAGGGCTTTTTCTTTTGCTCTATTTAGTTGTGAATTAAATAGAAATCACTTTCAAGATGGGCAAACAATGGTTATTCGACTGAATTTGCATCCATTAATACCTACATCAATACTTAAAAGAACCATAATCTTGTAAGACTATGATTCTTAATGATAACTTTCTATTTATTGGTACTATGCTGCTTATTGGGCAATTTGCGATCCGGATTTCCTTTGCCTTGGTGTTTCTTATTTTGTTCTTGCTTGTCCTGAGCTTGGAGAATTTTATCCAAATTTTCCATAGTTAACCCCTCCTTGAAATATAGCACATAGTTACTTTAACCAAAGCTGAGGCTTTACATGCTAATTCAGATAGAACTTTACATGCTGCTACTGATAGAGTTAGAGGTTAACTTGGTTCATTTAACTCACTCGTCAAGATAGAATAACACTTTCACTTCATTTTGTGCTTCAATCTCTAAACAGACATCTTCTTGCTTGGGAGCAAAATCCACTCTGATGATATCATCGAGTTTAATCCAGAATACATTCATATCTTCTCCCCACACAGAAACCTTATCGTCGGCAAAATCGATGTTCGTCACTGTTCCAAAGTCCATCGTACATTCGACAACACACAAGACTTCTAGGCATCTCAACTTTTTACCAAGAAATTTCTGCTTAAGAAACTTTACAAATTCTATTTTAGAGGATAAGGACAACACTCTTAATTCCCCCTTTATTTCTACGTATCCTAAGTTATACCTTTAAATTCCTCTTGAATTACTATACATAAAAATCGGTCATAATCCAAGTTCTAAATAAATTTACTTCCGCATAGAATTTTGGCAAAAAAAATTCCCCTCATCAAAGGGGGGGAATAAGGAGGAGGAAAGAAAAATGAAAAAACCTTTATGTTAACCGCTAATTAGCGAGGAGCTTTCGTTCGCTAAATTTTTGTTATACTTATCATAAAATATAAATGTTACTCTTCCGTGATCTTTATATGAAGAATCTGTTAAGAATTAAATTTTTTTATTTCAAAACAGTCCTTAGTTAATTTTCCTTCTCCTGAGGTCCAACAAGCTTATTCACAATTTCGGACAATCATGCGTACTATAACGTTGAATACAGAAAACTTGGCCGACGCAGGCGTCTGCTTAGTTAGAAATTTTTATAAGCGAGGAACATGATATGGCTAAGAGAGTGTATAAGCTGAAACATGACAAAGTTGATGCGAGAGATAAAATTTTTTATTCCGCCCTCCATAAACAAATGACCCTCCCCCCTCTCGTAGATCTGAGAAATGGATGCTCCCCTGTGGTTGACCAAGGAGAATTGGGCAGTTGTACTGCTAATGCTATTGCTTCCGGTTTGCGTGAATTCCAGGAATTACGCAGCGGAAAGTTGACCCCGCTGAGCCGCTTATGGCTTTACTGGGGAGAACGAAAGCTGGAAGGAACTGTGGATGAAGATTCCGGAGCCAGTATCCGGGACGGCATGAAAATTCTCCATAAGTTTGGTTGTGCCCCGGAAAACGATTGGCCTTATGATATTTCAAAATTCACCCAAACCCCACCCGTGGTTTCTTTCCTTGATGCTCTTCACTACAAAATAAGCGAATATCACAGAGTTTCGGACTTACTAGCCCTTAAAGCAGCTTTAGCGACAAGGTATCCCGTTGTCATCGGCATCAAGATCTACGAAAGTTTCGAATCTGAAGAGGTAGCTCGAAACGGTATTGTGCCCCTTCCTCAACAAGGTGAACAATATCTTGGGGGACACGCTGTATTAGCCGTCGGTTACAAAGACGACGCTCAGAATACAAACTCGGGGGTCGTTATCTGTCGCAACTCTTGGGGGGGAAACTGGGGAGAAAGTGGATATTTCTTTCTTCCCTACGCTTATTTTGCTGAAAATGTTGTGGACATGTGGACAGGTAAGTAAATTCGTCAGATAAAGCTGAACCGTCTTAGCATTGGATAAACAGGTACTGCTGCCTGCCGAAAAAAAAATGATCCCCAGTACTCGGGGATCATTTACATAAACGCTTCGTGACTTAAACAGTTTGGAATTTATCCGCCCAATTTGCGAGTTCTCCTCGAAAGTTCTTCGATAAGGTTATGATCTTGCAATAAGGTTGATCTTTAAAATGTTCCATATAGGGCACAAAGCCACTCTTTGAACTTGGAATATCGGTTTGCCCTGAGTGACCAATACAGATAACTTTACAAGAATCGTGAACCCGGGTAAATATTTTTCGAAGTTCAATGGCTGTGAAGTTTTGACATTCATCAATAATAATGGTCATATCTTTAAGGTTAGTTCCTCGTAAAAATAAGGGACTCTTTGGATAACACCAGATACCATCCATAACACGTTTTACGCTTACCTTTCGGCGTATAGCTTCATTGGCTAATACCTCTTCATTATAAATGCACTGAACCGGGTTCTCATTAATTTCCAAAAGAGCGTCAATGAGAGGTTGATGATATATACTCTCCTTCTCTGATTGTGTCCCAGGTCTAAAACCCATAATAGCTTCTTGGACAGGATTAAAAATATAAATGAGAGGCTTTTTCAGGATCTTAGCGCAGGCAACGGCCAGGGTCGTTTTTCCTGTTCCTGCTTTAGCGTTAACCATTACTAATTGATAATCAAAGATTGCATCGACATATTCCCGCTGTTCAGGCGTTAAACGTGGTGCGAGGCCAAACAATAGGTTATTCTCTGGAAGCGGCATTGTTCTCACCTTATCCTTGTATAATTAAAATCTCCAATTAAAGTGCTTCAGAAATCGTTTCTAGCATAACTTCCACATTGTTTCGAAATTTTCCTTCTCTGAAGTATTCCGAGGTCAATCCTAATCTTTTTAGATTTTCTCAACTTGATTTGTTTTATTCAGAGACCCGGCCGTCCATTGTGGCGTTCATTGTTGAGAGGAATAAAATAAGCGCTTCCCTGTTGATAAGGATAAGCGCTCATGGTATTCAGTCACTTGATTATGTTATGATTCCTGTGAACTCAACTCAAGAATACGCTCTCGAGGGTTTTTCTTAAAGGCCCTAGTTCGCCAATTCAAAAATACCCTTTTTGGCATTATATATGAAAACTTCTCCGGATTCAATCGTATAGTACATACCGATTATATCAATTTCCCGCTTATTATACTTTTCAACAATAAAGGGATACGACAGTAAGTGCTTGATTTGTTCTACGATATTTATTTGTTCTGTGAGCCATTCTCTCTTCATTTCATCATCGGCGTCGCCCAGTTCTTTTAATACTCTCAATTTAACATTCTGAGCGAGTTCCAACCATTTTTTGGTAGTAGGCAATTGATTCAGTTCTTCATCCGGAAGATATATGGATGCACATCCTCCGCAATTTGAATGGCCGCAAATAATAATCTGTTTAACCTTTAAAACATTCACCGCGTACTCAATGCAAGCAGTTGTGGCTGACATTGGCGCCTCTTGCTCTAAAACTTGATGATATTGGGGAACTATATTAGCGATATTTCTAACGACAAATAATTCCCCTGGAAGGGATTTGGTAATTAACTCCGGAACAACTCGGGAATCAGAACAACCAATAAATAAGGTATGAGGTTCTTGACCTCGCTTTAAACGAGAAAATAAATTTTTATGTTCCTCATAATCCTGCGTTCGGAATTTAATTAAACCCGCTATCAGATTTTCCATATATGCTTAACACCTCCTGCCTTCAAGAGCAGCAACCCTTAATCACAACTGAAGATTAACATCTCCGGAATCATTAGTCAATGTTGGATATTACAAAGCAATATCGTAATGATCATATATATCGATTACAAAAACAAACCGTTTCCTTCGTGCAGCCTTTTCGTCCAAGTTAAACTCAAAAACCAACGGCAAACTTGTCGTTGGCTTAAAATTAGACGTGGAGCTGAATCCTTCAATTTCTTCACGGAGGCACAAGTTCACTATTTCTTACTGCTATATAATGATACCATTTCTTTAGCAGCAGCTTTAATGGTCTCAAGCTTATACTTTCGGTTTTTCTGAGTAACCCCGATTAAGTCAAATTTCTCTGCCTTGATTGTGAGGAAAATTCGTTCCAGAGCAGTGAGGCATGAGGTAATACCATTTCCGGTTCCTCCGGCGGCAGCCACTTCAATGATAGGTTTTCCTTGAAAGTAAGACTCCTCTTTGAAGGCCTCGCATCGGCGCAGGCGGTCAGTAAAGGCTTTAGCAGATTCGCTCAAATCTCCAAAATAAACTGGAGTTACAAAAACAAAGGCATCAAATCCTTCTAAGGAAGCGTGCAGAGCTTGGAATTCATCTTGAACTTGACATTCATGCTCATTGCGGCATGGACCCCATCCATTACCACAAGCTTGGCAACGGCCAATCTTTTGTTGATTTAAATTGATAATTTTAACGTTAGCGCCTACTTCGAGGGCACCTTCTTGGGCTGCTTTTCCACAGGCCGCCGTTAATCCATCCAGATTAGGGCTGCAGGTAAAGATAACAACATTCATTATACTCATCCTTAACCTTTCCAATTACAATGTTAATTCATTGTACCAGGAAAATTATACCTTTGAAAGTATTTATATAACCTTTCAAAGGAAACATATAAATAATTTTTAACGAAGAACCCTTTCCTTTATAATATTAACAAATAATTGCAATAGTGCGATGATCAGGATTAAAATTAAAAGTAAACGTTGTAAACATAATATATAACTGCGATTACAGCAGGGATTGAACAAGCCAATATGTATGCAACTAACGTGGGTTTTATAAGTTCCTCCCAAATTGTTTTCGTTCTCATAATTTATACTCCTAATTCATTTCTGCCATCGATCATATACCTCTTTCAGTTCTTCCAGAGGAACAGGCTCGTCGCGCAAACGAGCCCGTTTTTTGTGAGAGTTAGTTAATGTTTATGAGGTTTCAACTGGGTTCCTTCCATAATGCCTCGATTATGAAAGACCTCATCGACTTCCAGGGTAAGCTGGCCACCCTTGGCGTTTTTACGGCCATTGGTTCCATAGTTCGGTGTCTGATCATCATTAACGACACTAACTACTCCTGCAGGCTCCCAAGGTTGACGGTTTAACTGGGAAGCATGTTCCTTATCATTCTCATTACCCACGGCTATTCCTCCTCAGCGTCTCAGTTTCAATTTGATCTTAAAATGACTGATCAATTTAAGATTTCCCCCCCGATTTAAGATTTAGTCATAGCCGATAAAATTAGTTCATAAGTACTTTAGGTATCCAATGACGCCCTTTCAGACATAATAAAAGCATATTGTATTTTAATAGAGGGCTGAGGCTGATGCAATGAGTATTCAAGAACTACATAAACCTAGCGACATGTTGATGGGATCCTTAAAATTTCCAGAATTACTATTTGTGGAAGATCAACTGAACGAAATAATTAATAAAGCGGATGGTCTCATTCAAAAAACCTGCGGCATCTTACTAAAATCAGGCGGCAAAAGGGTACGGCCATTATTGACCCTCTACAGCGGGATGTGCTTTGGTCCTCTAAATCCCTTAATACTTAGAGCTTCAGTTGCCGCCGAATTAATTCATATGGCTTCCTTGATTCATGATGATGTCATTGATAAATCTGCAACAAGACGTGGAAAACCAACAACAAATTCGGTGTATGGAGACCATGCTGCTATTTTGACCGGAGATTATCTCTTTGCTGAAGCATTTAATATTCTCTCAACAGAAAAGCTATTAAAATGCATGAGCTTCTTCATTGAGGCCATTCAAGCAATGTGTGCGGGAGAGGTGAATCAAGCTAAAGAGCAATTTTCCTCGGCCATCGGAACGGACCAATATTTTAAACGAATTGCCCAAAAAACAGGAATTCTTCTGGCAGCCTGTTGTCAATCAGGTGCCCAGTTAGCAAATGCCGGAACTGAAGAAATCCTCAGTCTGCGAGAGTTTGGTTTAAACATCGGCTACGCGTATCAAATCACGGACGATATCCTGGATCTTAACAGCTCTTCAGACTCTTTAGGTAAACCTGTCGGAGCCGATCTGCAAAATGGCAATATGACTCTGCCGCTTATTTATCTCAAAGACAATCCAATATATGGCAACTGGCTGCAGGAAATTATCAATTCTCAGCGTGTCACTCCTCAAGGGCTGAACAGCATTTATGAAGCTCTGATGAGTTCCGGATGCCTGAATCAAGCTCATTTAGCCGCTGCCCAATGTGTCGAAAAGGCTAAAAACAGCTTAAATATAATCCCGCCCAGTCCTTATCGAACAGCTCTCCTAAATCTTTCGGATTTGATTTTGCAGCGTACATATTAAAGGAGGTTTCTTTTTCTCAGCCAACAACACATCCAAAAGAGAACCTGTACTCCTACCCCGCTCTTGGTTAAGAGTTGCTTCGTTATAAACCGAATATCTCTATCTTGACCTTTTTCATCCGATAGGTACATGGCAAGAAGTCCTTGAACTACTGCTCGCTCAAATTTTTTATAGCGAAGTGTTTTTGCCGCTTCGTATGATTTATGGATAAAAAGCTTTAAGCGATCAGCTATTCTTTCCGAGCCGGAATAATACGCTACAAAATTTAACTGTCCTGTTTCACGATCTTCGCGAAGATCAATGAAATAATCTAACAAGATATGCAGACCACATATCCACGGAAAATAAGCCTGACAAATTTTATCCACGTCAGAAGCTTGTAAATCAATATCAAAAGAAGCTGCGTACAAACAAAATATCCCCAGCGTTGATCCAGTGGCAGCTGCAAATTCCCAGGACGTGATTGAGGGATACTTTCTTAAGTAGGGGTCAATCCAGTCAAGCATTACCGATTCTCGTCGTTCTGCCTCTAAATGTTTATAGGTTTGTAAGTGAGAATAAAGTCGTGCTAATTCCAGAGCATTTTCCTGGACTAGATGAAAGGAAGGCAGGCTCTTTAGACTCGCTTGACAAGTTTTGACTAATTGTTCGAGATACCCTCCATCGTTCTGATAAGGATAATACTTATAATAATCTGATAGATTCGCTTTAAAAACTAAAGCTTCTTCCATAGCCAAATGCAATTGGGCAAATGCCATTTCATCCTCAATTTCTAAGTTGTCAACTAAATTATCTAGATAGTCACTCATCGTCTGGTAAGCGACAATAAAACGAACCGTTTCTATTTGATTGGCACCCGGATATAAGGCATAAATACTCCCTCCCTGGCAATGAAAGGCTTTTAACCGGATACTTTCCAGAGCCTGTGAACTCAGTCGGGAATCAGGAATTTCTTCGGCCCGCTTCCGCCATAGCATTAGTTCTTCTTTAACCATGGGAAAAACCTTAGTAACAAAATTGTAAATTAATTTTCCACGATTGATCGATCCCTTTTTGACAACCTTCATTCCTGATTCTCCTTATAATTATTAACCCTTGCCGTTACATCTCCCATAGTCTTCCCCAATATCTGCATAGTTCAACCCTCTTCAGTCTTCCAACCCCCTAGCACTCTATTCCATCCAATATTTAGAAATCATATAGAAAATTAATACGGGAATACTAGAGTCATTATGACAGAGGGGAGGTTGACTATGAATACAACAAAACCTGAATTGACTTCTAAAAATCTGGCCATTCTGAATGACCAACTTGGTGCTGAGTCATTACTCGTTCACAAGTTCGCCCAAGCATCGCAAACTGTTCAAGACCCGGCAATCAAATCGCAGCTTTCTTCAATTTCTGAACTGCACCGTAAGCACTATGATACCTTACTTAATTATTTAAATTCTCATCAATAGCGTCTAAAGAAAGGAGTGATTTTATTGACTTCACAAACCACGATGTCAGAGCAAGAAATTGTAACTGATTTACTGACAAGTGAAAAACATGTGACATCAACGGTTAATACGTTCATAACAGAATCTACCTGTGCCAATTTGAGGCAAAACCTTAAGACAATACTCGATGAAGAACACAGCATACACGAAAACCTTTTTAACATCATGAACCAAAAAGGTTGGTATCCCGCGAGTGATGCTCAAGCTCAAGAGGTTCAAAAAACTAAGGATAAATTTAAACCACTCCAATAAAACCTTATTAGAAAAACTAAAAAAAGACGGGGCACAGTTTGCCTCGTCTTTTTGTGATATATTCCTTTATTCAGCTTTATCGAGATTGACTGCTTTGTTCTCCGGAGCATTAGGTACACTCTCGTCGCCGCCTTGACTTGCTGTCTTAAATTCTTTGATCCCTTTACCTAAAGCTTTGCCCACATCGGGTAATTTTCCGGGACCAAAAATAACCAGAGCGATTACAAGAAGAATACCACCCTCCAAAGGGGACACGAATCCAAACGTTGTCAGCATCTGATCCACCTCCATATATTTTGACCAATACAGTCATAAACATTAACCACTTGAAAATTAAAATGCAGTACAAGTTTATCCTATCCTATTGTGCAACAACAAGCAATATGTTTTTTGTGGAAAAGTCAGAAAAAGACTGTTTCTAAACAAGTCTTTTTCTGAAACACGTTTAAAAATGGTTAGTTAATATGAAAACTTACTATATTAGTTAGGATTAGTAGAATTAGTTAAATTTACTTTTACTTAACTAACATATTTAACGAATCTAGATTAACTTGTTTAATTTCATTGTACTGGGTCAATTTCGTTCATTTTTAAAGATTTCTTCGTAAGCCAGATATAGGCTCCAAATAACTTCCCATAATTCGTCCCGGGCAAGAGTTACATTCAAACCAAGTTGTTTAGCTTCTTGATGCCCAATAGGGTAACCGTGAGAAAAATAACCCTCGGTTAAAGCTCGGGCAACACTTTCAATACGGTCCGGAGAATCTTTAAACATGTAGTTAGACATTAATATTTCCGCATATTGTCGCGATGCTTTAATGGTTTTTTCATAATCTCCGATAAGCCAAGGATCAAGTTTATTTAACATCGGGGTAGCCAAAAAGGAAACAACTTCAGGATCACCACTCGTGGTAATTGATCTCTGTAAATAATCAAAACAATGCCAAACGGCTTGAACCGGTACAAGAATATCCTTATAGACAGGATGTTTAACTAGAGGATCAATTGGTCCCAGTTCAGATAGAGGCCCCATAATGACCTCATCAGCCCCTAAGACTAACATCGATGCTGCCGACTTAGCCGCAAAGGGAACAATAACCGAAAATTCCTGGCAAAACTCGCGAATTAACAGGACCACTTTATAAGGAGTATCTACAGTTCCGCCGTAACTATGCAAAATTAAATCAATTTTTGGAGTAGGTCCAATTTTTTTCAGTTGTTTATAAAGAGGAACTAAGATGGAATCATCCAGTGGTGAATATGAAAAATAGACTAAGACTTTAGAATTTCGCAATTCTTCTAGGCGCTCAAGCAAATTTACACGATCTTCTTCGTTCAAACCAAGTCCCCTCCCAGCCTTCCTCACGTACCATATTATTCCAATTAAAAGCTGGTCGTGAATGTCCACTGGAAGAGAATTGTCACTAGGAAGGTTTCTTAGGCAGTGTTACATTGACCTTTGATTTTACATGACAACTCTGGCAAAACTGTTCCCCGCCCAGACCCTTTTTTTCATGACAAGGGTAACATTGTTTCCAAGGCTGTTGATTATTGAGAACTGCATAGCCATGACCTTTGGGTCCGTTTATCCAAACATTTTTGGGAATTGATGAATGTGGATTAGAAGGATCGTGGTTCTGCGAAATAATGATGACTGTAACTAAGGCTCCAAATAAAGCAACGGTAATGATGGTTCTTAATACGTGTTTTCTTTCCATAGATCTTAAGCACCCCTGTCAAATCACACTTGCCATCAATCCTCAAAGTGTCGTTACGATGGCACTTCGTTGGTACCGGCACTTTTGCCTCCTAAAGGGTTTTTATGACTAAGCGGGCTTGCTCAAGAGTATTATCGATATCCGCATCAGTATGTGCCGCAGATAAGAAAACTGCCTCAAACTGGCTCGGTGCCAGGTAGATACCCTTCTCAAGCATACCCCGAAAATACTTTGCAAACCGTTCAACATCTGAGGTACAGGCACTGGCATAATCCTTAACAGGCACATCGGTAAAGAAGGCAGAAAACATAGCCCCGAGAGCATTAACCCAAACCGGAAGTCCAGCCTCTTTAGCAATACGTTTTAGACCTTCCGCTAAGCGAGACGTCTTACGATTTAGTTCCTCATAGACACCGGGTTGCTGCAGCAATTTGAGAGTCGTTAAACCGGCATTCATGGCCAAGGGATTTCCCGATAACGTCCCTGCTTGATAAATAGGACCACTGGGAGATATTTGCTCCATAAAACGTCTTTTCCCGCCATACGCCCCTACAGGCAGCCCTCCCCCGATGACTTTGCCCAAACAGGTCAAATCCGGATCAATGCCATAATGGGCTTGCGCACCGCCATAACTAATCCGAAAACCTGTCATAACCTCGTCAAAGATCAGCAAGGCACCATACTCTTCCGTCAGACGGCGGACACCCTGTAAGAATCCTTCTCCCGGCAGGACCACTCCCATATTGCCGGTAACCGGTTCAAGAATTACCCCGGCAATGTCTTCTCCTTCACGTTGGAAAATTTCCCTGAGTCCTTCCAGATCATTATACCGTGCAGAGATCGTGGTCGCCGCAGTTTGAGGCGGGACGCCGGGAGATGTAGGCACACCAAAAGTCAGGGCACCACTTCCGGCCTTAATTAAAAGCTGATCGGCATGTCCATGATAACAGCCTTCAAATTTAACAATCTTCGTTCTGCCTGTAACTCCTCTGGCCAGACGCAAAGCACTCATCGTGGCTTCCGTCCCGGAATTAACCATCCGGATCATTTCCATGGAAGGGTAAGCTTTAAGTACTTCCTCTGCCAATTCCGTTTCAACTTCTGTCGGCGCACCATAACTTGTGCCTCGTTCGGCCACCCGTTTTATCGCTTCTACCACTTCAGGATGAGCATGACCAACGATGAGCGGTCCCCAAGAGCCTACATAATCAACATAACGGTTGCCGTCAATATCCCAGAGATAAGCGCCTTCAGCCCGGTCAATAAATACAGGATCCCTGCCTACCGATTTAAAGGCTCTTACCGGAGAATTAACCCCCCCGGGAATAACTCTTTTGGCTTTGGCAAAGGCTTGGCTGCTTTTTTCATCAACAAACGGCAAGTGAATGCCCCCCTTTTACGAATCTAAAACGTCTCTTCTTCAAGAAAATACTGCATACTGCTCTTTTTCAATTCTGCAGTACTAAAAAGCATGGAATAATCAGTAACGCCTGTGGCCGCAGAAATCCTTTTCATGATTTCGTCACAGTCCTCCATGGTTTTGCCATGGATCATCGTAAATAAATTATAGGGCCAATCGGACAAGGTTGGTCTTTGATAACAATGGCTGACTTCCTTAAATTGGGCCATGATTTTTCCGACCTCTTCTGCCCGGTCAAGCTCCACTTGCCAAACACCCATAGAATTCGCAACAAAACCGGCTTTTTGGTGTCTTAACACGGCACCAAAGCGGCGCAAAACTTTGGCATCCAATAAGTCTTTGGCGCGGGAAATCAGCTTCTCAACCGGCCAGTTGAGTTTTTCGGCCAGAACCGTAAAAGGAGTTGGGGAATCCGGCAGATCGCCTTGAATCATTTGAATCAGAGAAATGTCTGCATCGGTTAGGTCAAAAGGTTGACTGCTTCCTCTGTTGGTTGATCCTTGTTCTCCACTTTCAGGCGAACTTAAGGAATCGTCTTGGGCATCTTCCTCTTCGCTAAAATCAAAATTAACGTTAATTTTAAATAGTCGTGTGGCTGGAAGGCTAAATACTTCAGAAATCTCTAACTCAGTACGAATCCTCTGAATAATACGCTCGGCAACTTCCTCTGACCGGGCTATCAAGGTAAACCAGACATTATAGTCATGCTCGCGGATATAATTGTGGGTTACCCCCGGGATTTTGTTAAGTAAGTCAGCCAAGTCTGAAATCTTCTCTTCCGGAACTTTCGCTGCACACAACGTACTATAATACCCTAATTTCCGAGAATCGAAAACCCCGCCTAAACGACGGATAATTCCTTCCCGGCGAAGCCGCTGAATCCGCGTGAAGGCATTCTCTTCTGTAATTCCGGCAACGATGCCAAGGATTTCATAGGGATGAACCTCAATGGGAAATTGTTTTTGGATCTCGTTAAGCAGCGTACGATCGGCGGAATCCATGCCAACCCCCCTCCCTTCCCTGATACAAGCTCAATGGCTCCTCAGCCGTGTAATCCCCTTCACTATAATAGGCAGCCCGCGCCCGGCAGCCACCGCATAATTGTTTATATCCACAGTAACAGTGATCATAAAACAGGTTGCAGGCATTCGTCGTATTCCAAGATACCATCACGGACGTCCCTCCCATCTTAACCCTCTCTTAACCAACGTGCTGCATCGAGAGCATGATAGGTAATTACCAAATCGGCTCCCGCGCGTTTCATGCTGACTAAGGCTTCCATGACGATACGTTTCTCATCGATCCAGCCGTTGGCAGCAGCAGCTTTAACCATGGCATACTCCCCGCTGACATTATACGCGGCAATGGGCAAGCCAAATCTATCTTTGGTGCGGCAGATAATATCGCCATAGGCTAAAGCCGGCTTAACGATAATCATATCCGCACCCTCTTCAATATCTAAAGCTGTCTCCAGCATTGCTTCGTTCCCGTTAGGCGGGTCCATTTGATAGGTCCTGCGGTCCCCAAACTGAGGTGCCGAACCGGCGGCCTCACGAAAGGGGCCATAAAACCCTGAAGCAAATTTAGCTGAGTAAGCCATGATGGGAATATGAGTAAACCCTTCCCGATCCAACAAATCCCGAATGGCTGCAACTCTTCCGTCCATCATATCAGAAGGGGCAACCATATCCGCACCTGCGCGGGCATGGGAAAGGGCTGTCTGAGCTAAAAGGTCTAAGGTCGGATCGTTCAAAATCTGTCCGTGATCAATAACTCCGCAATGTCCGTGGTCGGTATACTCACAAAGACAAACATCCGTTATAACATAAAGCTCAGGATAATGTTTTTTCGCGATACGCACAGCTTCTTGGACAATACCGTGTTCATCATAGGCCCCTGTGCCGACACTGTCTTTACTCTCAGGGATACCGAACAGTAAAATTGCGGGTATCCCTAATTTTACCACTTCGTTCAAAGCCTTTACAAATTCATCCAGAGAATAGTTATATACTCCTGGCATTGAAGAGACTTCCACTCTCTCATTCTCGCCAGGCATGACAAACATAGGATAAATCAAATCATCGATGCGCAGATGGTTTTCTCGAACCATTCTGCGGATTGTCTCGCTAGACCGTAGCCGTCGCGGGCGTCTTTTCAGGTCCATACCACTACCTCCTAAAACATAAACTTATTAGCCTTACCCAGACTGCTTGCTCAGCTTCTTATCCAATGACCCGCTCAGTTTAACTGAACTTCGAAACTCTGTGAGAAGTCATCCTCGCCGAAACATATGGTGTTTACTCTACTTACTAATCCCAATCTCCTCGTCTGTCAAATAACAAGCCGGGTCAGATTCCCAGAAGTCTCCTGTCACAGCTTCGGCACGGGTGCGGAAATTGCCGTTGCACATATCTAAGAAATTGCAGGAAGCACAGCGGCCTTTGAGCAGGGGTTTTCTATCTTTAAGCCCGGCAAGAATCGGTTGCGAAAGATCCGTCCAAATCTCTCCGAATTTACGCTCCCGAACATTGCCAAAGGTAATGTGTTGAGTGAATTGATCGGGATGCACATACCCCATAGGATCAACTTCTCCGAAGGCAATTCCTGAACGATTACCGCCGTTAAGGCCAATCAAGCCCTTGATTTTTTCGGCCTTCTTGGGATCATCTTTGAACGCTTGAAGGTACATAAAAACCCCGTCACAATGATTGTCAACCGTAAGAATTTCCTTTTTCAATCCCCGTTCTTCAAAATCCCGGGTGCGCCGGATAATAGTCTCCATAGCTTGTCGAGATTCTTCAGGAGTTACGTCTTCACTGATCATCTGACTGCCTCGTCCGGAATACACCAAATGATAGAAGCAGACCCGATCGATATTTTCAGCTTCGATAAAATCAAAGATCTTATCGAGTTCCTGAAAATTATGATGATTAATAGTAAAGCGCAGCCCAACCCGCTGTCCTACGGCAACACAGTTTTGGATGCCTTCCATGGCTGCCTTAAATGCCCCCTCTTTACCCCGAAACTTATCGTTAACATCTTGAAGTCCGTCTAAAGAGATACCTACATAGGATACACCGATTTCTTTTAATCGTTTGGCAACTTCCGGTGTGATTAGGGTGCCATTGGTGGACAGGGTAGCCCTTAACCCTTTAGATATGGCATATTCAGCCAACTCGAAAAAATCAGGGCGAATTAAAGGCTCTCCTCCTGAGAAAAGAATAACCGGGGATTTAAACTCTGCCAAGTCGTCAATAAAGCGTTTGGCTTCTTCAGTAGTCAGTTCTCCGGCATACTTTTGTGCGTCAGATTCCATATAGCAGTGGGCACATTTCAAATTGCAAGTCCGGGTCATATTCCAAACAACGACTGGCCCGGAATCAACCGTCGTACCGTGTTTGGCTCCCAGAGAGTTTTGACTGTAGCGCAAAGAGTCGCCGAAATACTCCGTATCAAATAAGAGCTTTGTAACACTAATCATGCTTTTTTCCCTCCAGTAAGGCATCGACAAGGCCATTTATGGTATATTCTGAAGCTTCTCTGTGCATTGTAAGTCCCAGTTCACGGGCAGTTGCACTGGTTATGGGTCCGATGGAATAAAGCAAAACATTCTGCAGTAAATCCATTTTTCCATCCAATAACTTCATAAAATTCTTCACCGTAGATGAACTTGTAAAAGTAACACTATCAATTTCCTTATTTTGCAGCATCTTCTGCAGTTCATCCTGATTAGCACTGCCGAGTATCGTCTTATAAACAGGAACATCCCAAACCTCAACACCCATGCCTTTCAGAGAATCAGGAAGAATGTTCCTGGCTTCTTCCGCCCTCGCCAGCAAAACCTTATCTCCTGCCTTAACACGGCCGTTTAAACCTTCAACAATCTTTTCCGCCCGGTACTCTTCAGGTACATAAGCCACTCTCAGCCCACGCTTCTCTAAGGCCGCTTTTGTGGCCGGGCCGATGGCAACTAGCTCTATACCTGCCAAATCCCGCACATCTCGTTTCTGCTCTAAAAGTTCTGCGAAAAAGGTTTCTACTCCATTAACACTGGTAAAAATAAGCCACTGAAAGCTTTTTAGATCCTCTATGGCTTTCAACAGCGACGTTTTATCCGTTGGCGGGGCAATCTCAATTACCGGAAATTCCCAGGCCTCTCCACCTAAAGCTTCTATGGCCTGGGACAATTCACTAGCTTGATGGCGTGCCCGAGTGACAATGATTCTCTGGCCGAACAACGGTTTCTTTTCAAACCATTGAAGTTTTTCCCGCAGGGAAACAACCTCACCGACAATAATAATTGAGGGATTGGTAAATCCTTCTTCTTTAACCTTTTCGGCTATGTTATTTAACGATCCCACCAAAGTGCGCTGTTCCGGTCTCGTGCCCCATTGAATAATCCCAACGGGAGTTGTTGGCTTTCTCCCATTCTCCATAAGTTTTTGGGCAATCAAAGGAAGGTTTTCCATTCCCATGAGAAATACAAGAGTGCCGTGGGATTGGGCAATATGATTCCACTGAATCGACGTTTCATTTTTGGTGGGATCTTCATGACCCGTTATGACAGCAAAAGACGATGTTAAATCCCGATGGGTCACGGGAATTCCGGCATAGGCAGGAACTGAAATGGCAGAAGTAATCCCCGGAACGACTTCGAAGGGAATTCCTGCTTCTAAGAGAGCCTCCGCTTCTTCTCCTCCCCGGCCAAAAACAAAAGGGTCGCCCCCTTTAAGACGAGTCACAATTTTACCCTCAAGTCCTTTGTCTACAAGAAGCTGGTTAATCTCATCCTGCTTAAGGGTGTGACGATCCGGCGATTTCCCAACATAGATAAGTTCACAATCCGGGCGGGCAAGGGTCAAAAGGCGCCGGGACGCCAGGCGGTCGTAAACTAAAACCTCTGCCTTGGCAATACATTCCGAACCCTTAATCGTGATTAACTTTGGATCTCCCGGGCCAGCCCCGACTAAATATACATATCCTTTATTCAACCTGAACACTCCTATCTATGCTGAAGATGCAACTATGAAAATGGGGACGGTTCCAAGTTACAGCAGAACCGTCCCATGTTCTTTGAGTATAGATCATGGGTTCATAACCATTATAACAAATCCTCAAAACGACTTTTGTGATTTGGAGCACTTAGTGATAAGTTTTTAGCGTACAATTTCCTCAGCGAATTTCAGCTAAGATTTCTGCAGCACCTAAACTAAGCAATTGATCGGCAACTTCAATTCCAACGCTTTCAGGATCAGTGCCTCTTCCTTCCGCTTTCAGCAAGCGGTTTCCGTCAAGGCTGGAAACCATCCCTTTGAGGAAAATCTTCCCGTCAGTAACCTGACCTAAGGCCCCAATGGGGACTTGACACCCTCCTTCAAGTTTACGCATTAACATTCGTTCCGCGCGGACAGCAAGTTCAGTTTCGGGGTGATTGACAGGAGCCAGCAAACCACGAATATCATCACGCTGTTGGGCGATTTCAACGGCAATAGATCCTTGCCCTACTGCCGAAAGCACAAGATCTTCGGAAAGAATCTGCGTAATCCTCTCTTCCCATCCTAATCGTTTTACCCCTGCTGCAGCCAGGACGATACCATCCATCTCCGACTCTTGCAGCTTTCGCCAGCGTGTCTGGAGATTGCCCCGCAAATCTGTAAAGCACAGATCAGGGCGATAATGCTTGAGCTGGGATTTACGACGCAAACTGCTCGTACCTACTAAGGCACCTTCGGGTAATTCTTCCAAGAGTATTCCCTTTTTGCTTAAAAAAACATCTCTTGGTTCTTCTCGTTCACAAAAAGTGCATATTTCTAAGCCCTCCGGCAACATTGTCGGCAAGTCCTTAAGGCTGTGAATGGCCATATCCAATTGATTATTTAACAGTCCATGCTCTAATTCTTTTGTGAATAGACCTTTATCTCCTATTTTGGCTAAGGGTACATCTAATATTTTATCCCCTTTGGTTTTCATAGGGACCAGCTCAAAACTAAGATGCGGATGAAGCTGCTCGAGCCGATGTTTCACCCACTCTGCCTGCCACATAGCCAACTGACTGTCTCTTGTTCCGATTCGAATCTTCTTCATTCTGCCCTCCCATGGCGCACAGGACTTATATGCTGATTTACAAGCGTCATTTGCCGTTTCGTTTCTTCCTCAACATCTAAGTCGAAAAGGTTTTGTAAAATTTCTGTGTAAAGATGCCCTTGAGATGTGGAAGCATATTCTTTAAGGTTGGTAATTGGCACATGTAAGAGCTGGTTGACTATAGAATTAGCCATTGACCTCACAATCTTTTCCTGTTTTGGCGTTAATCCGCCTAAACGCTCGATGGCCCGTTCCAGCTGCGCATCTTTAATTTGTTGACCCTTTTGCTGCAGAGCAACGATGGTTGGAACAACAAACAGTGAATTATGCCATTTTACGAACCGGTTCATTTCCTCTTCAATAATTTTCTCAGCGTTGAGGGCGGCAAGCTCTCGTTCCTGATGATGGCGATCGATCACTCCTCGCAAGTCATCAATGTCAAATAAGGTTATATGCTCGATCTCTTTGACATCAGGATGGATATCCCGGGGAACCGCTATATCAATAAGCAACAAAGGACGCCCTTGGCGCTTTTCCATAATCGTCTTCATTCGCTCAGGGAGAATTACAAAATGAGTGGCAGCCGTAGCGGAAATTACGATGTCCACAGTCTCAAGGTGCTTATCCATCTCATCAAAGCGAACCGCCTGACCGGAAAATTCTTCAGCCAAAGAAACAGCCTTATCATAAGAACGGTTGGAAACCATAACTGTGGAGGCTCCGGCAGCAACCAAGTTTCGGATCGTTAAGGTGCTCATTTCACCCGCACCTAAAATTAAAATTCCTTTTCCCTGGAGCTCTCCGTACTGTTGCTTGGCAAGCTCCACCGCCGTATAGCTAATAGAGACAGGATGCTGATCAATTTGAGTTTCCGTACGAATTCGTTTGCCTACGGCCAGGGCCGTTTGAAAGAAGACATTAATAGCCTTGTTCGTAACTTCTGCGTCATTAGCTTGCTGATATGCACTGGCAACTTGTCCGAGAATTTGAGTTTCTCCGCGAACCATAGAGTCTAAGCCTGCTGTTACCCTAAACAAATGACGAATAGCATCATAAAGGGTATGGACATAAAGATATTGGTTTAAAAGTTTTTCGTCGATACCGTGATGAGCCGACAGAAATTTTTTAATGGAGACAATACCCACTTCAACATCTGTTGTGGCAGCATACACTTCGGTTCGATTACAGGTACTGAGAATTAGAACACCTTCAAGCGCAGGATAATTCCTTAGCTTTTTTAAGGCCTCCTGAATCTGAGAAGGTTGAAAACTCATTTTCTCTCTTATTTCGACAGGCGTCCCTTGGTGGTTTAAGCCAACAGCGATTGGAAACACTGCTTAACCACTCCTTCCGCTTCGGATAGTCGGTTCTCTTGAATTAGTTTCCTGACTTCGCCGTCCGTTATACGCTCCCAAAATACGCTCCGTTTTTCGGGCGACAAATCATTTTTGACAATAGTACGCCAAGTTTTCAGTAAGCGCAAATACTCCTTCATCTCGGATCCAAATAGCTTTTCCAATTCTGCGCGTATCTGCCGGGCTACAATAGGACTACTTCCTCCTGTGGAAACAGCTATTTTCAAATCTCCCTGCTCCATAATGGAGGGAACTATAAAGCTGCATTTTTCGGGATCGTCCACGACATTAACTGGACGATATTGACTCTTGGCATCAAATGACACTTGCCTATTGACTTCTTCATTTTCAGTGCAGGAAAAAACGAGGCGGGCTTCGCCAATGTCTTCCGAGGAATATTCTTTTTCAAACCAACAACAAGTCGTATCATTGATCAAACTTCTCAGCTCGGGCACAATTTCCGGAGAAACAACACGAACGACGGCCCCATGTTTCAATAGAGTCTGTACTTTGCGCAGAGCCACGTTTCCTCCTCCAACAACCAAAATGGATTGATCCTTTAAATCCATAAAAATCGGATAATACTGCGGCATAAAATACTGTCACCTTCTCAAGCTTTCTCCCAGATATAATTCGCCCTATTCAGACATTTCCCCTGCCCCAAAACTAAAGATTTCTTACAATTAATACTTTTTCTATTGGGCGTAAGAGTGCAGTCCCGGTAAGAAGTAGTTAACTCCAAAGAACGTAAATAATACGGCGGCGAAACCTAAGACAGCCATCCAAGCCGCACGTTTTCCTTTCCAGCCATACATCAAACGGGCATGTAAATAAGCTGCATAAATAATCCATGTAATTAAAGACCAAGTTTCTTTGGGGTCCCAGGACCAATAAGTACCCCAAGCATAATTTGCCCAGATTGCTCCGGTAATAATGCAAAGGGTTAAAAGAGGAAAAGCAAACCCTATCACTTTATAGGACAATTCATCAAGGGTTTCTAAATCCGGAAAACGGGCAATAATCCCTTGAGGTTTCGCTTCCCATCCCCTGCCTTCTTCCTTAAGTTTAAGAAGGTACATGATCCCCAAACCAAAGGAGATGGCAAAGGCTCCATAGGCCAGCATAGCAGTTACCACGTGGAAAGTAAGCCATTGGCTTTTTAAAGCCGGAGGAATTGCCTGAGCTACCCGTTCCTCAGGCCCCATGCTCATAATGATAAACATCAAGAGCAAGACAGGTATGGGCATCACAAAAGCACCCAATGACTTTAACTTGTAACGATACTCGATATACAAATAAACTGCCATAATTCCCCAAACAAAGGTTAAAAGGAATTCGTAGCCATTAGACAGCGGCGGATGTCCTGAAATTACCATGCGAATAACAATGGCTGCCGTATTAGCTATCAGACCGAGAGCCGCGATGTAGGTTGCCAAACTGCCAATCAGGTCTTTCTTTATACCGATCCAAACCCAATATAGCATCATGCAAAGAATATAAGCCATCACCGTAACGTAAAACGCAGATGATTCAAGGTTCTGTAATCCAAGATTCAAGATTTTATCCTCCTTACCTTGATACTCTTTTACTAGTTTGCTCGTATTTCTCCAACTAATCGGTCAAAGACCTCTTTAACACCGCCAACTACTTTTCCAGTGGAAACACCCATGGTTAACTCTCCCCGGTTGTCCTTCTCAGCCTGAAATATGCCGCTGACAAGAATCGGGCGCCAGTAAAAGGACAAGATTAACCCCAGAAGCAATAAGGCACATCCTAACCAGATAATCATAACCCCCGGATCTTGTTTGACTTGTAAGCCTGTATAGCCGGAGTTCCCATCGAGAGTAAGTTTATAAGCACCTTGAATATCAATGGTTTGCCCAAAATCAAGCTGGCCGGACTGTACAGCATCCTCACTCATACCCTTAAAAACCTCAAATAGCATCGAAGGTTTTTGAGAATCACTATTAATCGCTGATGCTACAAGATAGAGATCTGTCCCAGGAGCATTAAAATAATTTCCGCCTCGATCTTCCAAGGTAACGGGAATCTTCTGTCCTTTAACATCTGCGGTAAGATGAACCCCGTTAATAAAACTGGATTGATAGAAGGTAACTCCTTGATAAGTAAACGGATGATTAACGGAAATGGTATGGCGGGCCATAACCTTGCCATTCTGCAAAATGCTCAGATCCGTATACCAATTATCTCTCTGACCATTGGCTAACATACGATCTTCTGCCGAATTAATCAGGACATCAAAGGTTTCCTTGACAGTACCCCGGGATACTTGAATGGAATGGATGGGCACTGTCGTCCCCGTACCTGCCATCAAGAAGCCTTTGAATCCCAGAGAAGAGCCGATGACAGCTCCGATAACCAAAACAACAAAGGACACATGAGAAATGAAGGATCCCCAATTTCCCCAGCGTCGTTTTATGGCTGTAAAACCCCATTGCTTGTCTTTTTCAGCAAAAACGACTCTAAAACCCCTATGCCGCAAAACATCTTGTACAGATTTGCGCAGGGATTCGCCGTCTCCTTGCCATGTCTCCTGAACCTTTTTAGGTATGACGCTGCTGTTTTCCGGAGGGTTAAGTTTAAACGTCCGGTTATAAATGCCTTGGAACCTTTGAATGCTGCAGATAATGAGATTAATACACAGCAGGCCTAACAGCAAACGAAACCAGTATGTACCATAGAGATTCGTAAATCCTAAGGTCTGCCACAGCTTGCCCACTGCCTGAGCTTTGTCGGGATCAACATCCATCTGAGGAAATAAGGTTCCTATACCAGCGAAGAATGCAATAACTCCAAGCAAAACCAGTCCTAATTTCATGGAACTGAAGATGCGCCATAATTTGTCCACGGCACTCTCTTGATGTTCTTTCACGTGATTGCCTCCTTATTTATGAGCATCATACAAAAGCCGGGTCTATTGAACCTTAAATGAAAGGCTTGATAAACCCGACTTTATAGCTCTCTGCTGACGAGGCCATAGTTCAATGTACCCTCATTTGTACTAGTTTATCATTTCCAAAACCGGAATTCAAGCAAGCGCCAGCCTCCGCCAATCGACAACCAAGGCCTTCCGTAGAAACATTGCGGAAGGCCCATTTTCTTTGACGATTCTTAAAATTTTCGAACAGCAATAAAATCCGCTAAATCTTCCAGTGCCTTCCGGGATGAAACCTTCGGCAGATCCTGGAGGCGCCTTTTAGCTTTACTAATATAGGCATCGACGATTTGCATAGATTGATCAATGGCTCCGGTGGCCTTAATCAAGTGAATCGTCTCCGTAACTTCAGCATCCGATTTATCAACTTTCTTTAATAACTCATGAAGACGCGAACCTTTGGGAGAAGATCTGAGGGCCAGAATCATTGGCAAGGTCATAATTCCTTGGCGAAGATCTCCGCCAATGGGTTTTCCGAACTCGGAAGGCTTTGCCGTAATATCCAAAACATCATCGACAATCTGGAAAGCCATACCTAAGGAATGGCCATAGGCTCCCAAAGCCCAAACCTGATGTCTGGGAGCCTCAGAAACCAAAGCCCCAAGCTTACAGCAAGCGGAAATCAGCAAGGCCGTTTTACGCTTAATCCTGAAATAATACTGTTTTAAGTTCTGCTCTACATCAAAGGAAGCCTTAATCTGTTGAATCTCCCCTTGACACATCTCCACGCTTACTTCCGCCAAGATACGGGAGACCTCAGGATGGTCTATTTGGGAGATAAGAATTAACGATTTGGCCAGTAAATAGTCGCCCGTTTCAACTGAAACGATATTTCCCCAATTTGCTTTGACGGTTGGTCTGCCTCTTCTTGTCAGAGAGGCATCCACCACATCATCATGAACTAAAGTAGCCATATGAATAAGCTCCAAGGCCATGGCTACGGGGATAAGCTTTTCTATCGAGCAAGCATAAAATTTACCTGCCAACAGCGTAAAAGCCGGACGTAAACGTTTGCCTCCGGCAGTTAATAAGTGGATACCAGACTCCTGGAGGATCGGATAGTCCGTCTCCACAAATTTTGTAAGTTCTTTTTCAACCTTTTGAAGATCTGAATTTATCTGATTAAAGAGCCAGAGTTGTTTCAAAACCGATTCACCTGCTCGCACCTTTTTCTTCATAAGATACCATATCTGATGGTAGTTCCGCTAGCGGATCTGCAGGATTTTCATCCTCAAATGTCAATAATTCTTCATCCGCATCAGCCTTTTCTGTTTCCTGCGGACTCTGCGGGGGGGTGGTTTCAGGCATGTTTTCACTAAAATCCATTGCTTTATTAAAAGCGTTGCGGGGAGTATCAATTGTACCTTGAAATTCTCGGGTTACATCTTGAGTCGCTTTTCGAAGCTCAAAAACTATTTTCCCTATTGTTCGAGCGATTTCCGGTAAATCCTCAGGCCCAAACAAGATTAAGGCAATACCCAGAATTAGGAGGATTTCTGTCAAGCCCATATTTCTGCCCCCTTTATCCCAAACCTTCTATTCCTTTAACCGTTCTGTGTCATTTAAACTCAATTTTCACCTTAAATAATCTCCAAATCTCCGCCGGATTTCAATCAGTCCGCACTTTACTGAGACGCCAGTGCTTTTGTTCTCTTCCGTTCCACAATGTATCCCAACCAAATACTAATCTCAAAAAGGAAATACATAGGAGCTGCCATTAGAAATTGAGTAAATAAATCCGGGGTCGGTGAAACAACAGCGGCCAAGATTATAATAATCAAAACTGCCCAACGTCGTTTCTTCGCTAACGTTCTGGGCGACAAAATTCCTATACGAATTAAGATTAAAAGTACGATGGGAAGCTGAAAGACAAGTCCGAAGGTCCCGAGAAAGGTGATAAGGAAACCCAAGTAAGAGGTTTTCGTTACAAAAGGTGTTGACTGAACCATACCCCCGCCCGCATAAAGCAGAACCTTAATTCCCATCGGCAAAATAACAAAAAAACATAAGGCCGCACCACCGATAAAAAGAAGAAGAGAACTGGGAACAATGATATAAAGATATTTTTTTTCGTTTTGCTTTAAGGCCGGCAAGACAAAGCTCCAAATCTGCCAGAGGATGACGGGCAGAGATAAGGCAACCCCTATTAATAAAGAGACTTTCAGCTTTACCAACATTGGCTCCATTGGGGTAGTGGTAATAAACGTAATGTTTTTCAGCCTTAAGACCGGGTAAGCTAAATAGGCAAAGGTCTGATCACTAAAAAACCAGCCAAGGACAGTTCCTATGGCAACAGCATAGGCGGCTATAACGAGTACTTTACGAAGAGCAAGAACGTGTTCCAAGAGCGGCATATTGCCATCCCCACGTGGTCGCCTGCGCATCCAACTACACTTCCTTCCCGTAGACCTTTAACCGCTCATAATGAGTATTGCGTTGTACTGCCTGGTATCCCGCATCTTCAATGCAGCGAATAATTTCCCGTAAAGGAACACGAGTTTGCACTCCGGCCGCGCGCACAACGTTCTCTTCGAGCATGGTGCTGCCAAAATCGTTGGCTCCAAAGCGCAAGGCCACTTGGGCCATCTTGGCCCCTTGGGTAACCCAGGAGGCTTGAATATTAGGGACATTATCCAACATTAAGCGCGCCACCGCAAGAGTTCGCAAATACTCTACACCGGTACTGCCTTCTCCGCCCAATTCCGTATTCGAGGGCGCGAAACTCCAGGGGATGAAGGCGGTAAACCCTCCCGTGCGATCCTGAGCTTCGCGCACGTGGAGCATATGCAAGATACGTTCCTCATAGGTCTCAACATGGCCAAACATCATGGTTGCCGTGGATTTCATGCCCAGCCGATGAGCCGTGGTCATCACATCCATCCACTGCTCCCATTTAATTTTATTCGGACTAATGAGATGCCTGACGCGATCCTCGAGGATTTCCGCTCCCCCGCCTGGAATGGAGTCCAGTCCGGCAGCTCTGAGGCGGCCAATGACCTCCTCCAGACTTAACTTTGACTTTTCTGCCAAATCCCAGATCTCCGGCGGACTGAACGAATGAATATGAATATTAAAATGAGATTTAATATCACGCAGCATCTCTTCAAAGTACTCCAGTCCCAAATCAGGATGCAGTCCCCCTTGAATAAGAAGCTGAGTTCCACCCACCTCAACTGTCTCTTTTATCTTAGCATGCAAATCTTCTCTTGACAAAATAAATCCTTTAGGATCACCGGGTTTACAGTAATAAGCACAAAACTTACATTGACAAGAACAAATATTAGTATAATTTATATTTCTGTCGATAACAAAGGTCACAACGTTTTCCGGATGCATTTTATTGCGAATGAGGTCGGCTCCTTGCCCCAGGGATAGAAGATCAGCGTCTTGTAAGAGCTGAATGCCATCAGAAAGCGATAATCGTTCTCCTGCTAAACGTTTCTCGATGATCTTTACAGTCTCTAAATCCATGCCCATTCTCCCTTTCCCTGCTAATTGGTTTTCAGGACACGATAAAGAGTATCCCTTTCCACGGCCTCCCGGCCAGCCTTTTGGATCATATTGATAAGAGCCCGTTTGCTCATAACCTGTCCGGTCTCTGCCCCAGCAGAATGAATAATCCGCTCTTCCACAACGGTACCATCAAGATCATCCACTCCAAAAGCCAGAGAAACTTGAGCCAACTTAGGTCCCAGCATAATCCAAAATGATTTAATATGATCGAAATTATCCAAGAGAATCCTGGATACAGTCAACATTTTAAGATCTTCGAAACCGGTGGTACTTTCTACTCCCATCTGTCCTTCCAACTTGGTGTTTTTGGGATAAAAGGGCAGCGGGATAAAGGTCAGAAAGCCATGGGTACGATCCTGCAGATCTCGGAGCTGAAGAAGATGGTCTATCCGTTCCTCAGCCGTCTCAACGTGGCCGTAAAGCATAGTTGCGTTTGTGCGCATGCCTAAACCGTGAGCTGCCTCTTGGATTTCCAGCCAACGCTGTCCGGATACTTTCTTCTCACAGATTTTAGCCCGCACACGCGGTGAAAAGACTTCGGCTCCCCCTCCCGGCAGAGAATCCAGTCCCGCAGCCATTAACCTGCGTAAAACTTCGGATACTGATAACCCGGTAATTTGTGTAAAATAATCAACTTCCACTGCTGTAAAGGCTTGAATACAGGCCTGAGGCAAAATCCCCTTGACCCGGCGCAGCATCTCAAGATAATAGTCGAAAGGTAGATCAGGGTTAAGCCCACCCACTATGTGAATTTCGGAGACCCCTTCCTGGGCCGCTTCATGAGCCGCTTTTTCTATGTCTGCTAGGGATAAGGTAAATGCTTGGGGGTTTTCCTTTTCAACTCCATAAGCACAAAAATGGCAAAGATTCGTACAAACATTAGTATGATTGATATGACGATTGACAATAAAATACGTTTTGTTGCCATTTTTTTGCTCACGTATAAGATTGGCCATATATCCAAGGGCCAAGATATCCCCGCTTTTCATCAGGCGAACGCCGTCTGCAAAATCCAAGCGTTTGCCATCTTCCACTTTATTAATTAAGTCTGATAATTCGCTTTGAACAAACAATGATGTCAGAACGTTCCCCTCCACTTCTTAATGCCAAATGATTAAGTCAAGAACCGAAAAAACGAATAGCATAACACTCAAATAGCCATTTAAATCAAAAAAAGCGACACCGACTTTTGAGAGATCGCTGGCCGATACAATGCGATGCTGACGAAAGAGTAAAAATACTGCAATTCCTACACCCAGGTAATAAAGCCAGCTCATGGACATCACAACCCCCACCGCGATAAAAAGCAAGGGAGCCAGGGCGTGCAAAACCGCCGAAATCTCCAAACCTCTCTGGACCCCAAAAATCGCCGGTATAGAGTTTAAGCCTTCACGACGGTCAAACTCCACATCCTGACAGGCATAGACAATGTCAAATCCTGCTACCCAGGTGACAACTCCCAAACCTAAAAGAACCGGAGCCAAGGCCCAATGCCCGGTTACCCCAATCCAAGCGCCGCAAGGAGCCAAGCCCAAAGAAATTCCCAGAACAAAATGGCAAGCCCAAGTAAATCGCTTGGTATAGGAATACAGGACTAAAAAGAAGACCGCGATGGGCATTAACCATAGGGCCAGAAAATTGAGCTGATAGGCTGAAAATCCCAAAAGCAAGAAAGAGAGAATCGTATAGATATAGACTTCCGTAACTTGAAGCTGCCCTGCCGGTATTGCCCGCTGGGCAGTTCTGGGATTTCGCGCATCAATGTGCCGGTCGATTAAGCGGTTCAGTGACATGGCGGCTGTTCGCGCTCCAACCATGGCTAAAGTAATCCAAAACAATTTAACTCCGGAAGGAATACCATGGGAGGCTAAAAAAGCACCTAAATAAGCAAAGGGCAAAGCAAACAAAGTATGCTCAAATTTAATCATTTCCAAAAAAACTTTTAGTTTATGCATTCCTTACTCCATTCCTACAATCCCGATTCAGGAATTGTCCTGTCTGAAGTTAAATGTCTGACCATGAAATTATATACCTCATGAAGAGGCTGCAGCTGAAGCTGAGTTCCGGCAGCAATTTCACTGAGAATATCATTGGCCTTCTGAAGAATTGATTGGATGACATCACTTTCCATCTTCTGTTTTGAAGCTCCCCATGCTTTTCCCAGCTCTAAGCCAAAGGCTTCAAGCTGATGCTGCAGCGGAAGGGAAACATTAGCGAGCTCAGCGCTCAAGCGAGCCGCTATGGCCGTCAGAGATGCGCTTTCTTTTTCAATGATTTTCAGCCACTCATCGTTCGTAAGTCTTCTATCACGAGAAAGCCAGCGGGAAATCCCCCCTTCGCTCATCGTCCCGATGACTTGAGCCAAGGGAGCGAGGAATTGCAGCAACCTTTCCTGGCAAAGATGCAAAAAAAACTTACCAAAAAGCAGGTCACCTACCAGTACCGGGAACTGGCGAAGCTCTTCAGCGAGATCACTATCATCTTTCATCAGCTTATGGACTTGATGGGCCATATAGATAAACTGGACAATTTCTGCTAAAGCATCTGATTTTTCTCCATGATCCCCGCATGATCGACTGACTGCTAAGACAATAGCCGGGCAAACAATTTTATCCAGTTCATCCATATCCAATGGAACTAATTCTTCAAAACTGGCAGGTTTGAAATTTATTTCTTGACGCAATCGCGCCTGTACTAAGTTCAGCTTCTCTAAGAAGCTGAATTCCAGCGGCATCATTTAATCGCTCCTTGTTCTCCATTCAGACATTAACCTATTACTTATTCTATATATTTAGTAAAAGTCCTGCCCCGTAATTTATTCTATCCAGATAATATGACATTATTATTCTTATTATATGTAAAACAACAATCGAAATATAATAGACCCTGCAACTTCTTCAGTTACAAGGTCTATCTAGTACCCTTCAGAAAGTCAAACTTTTGATTGGTATAAGTCAGAATTTCTTTATCCGCACTCGTTCTAGTCCGGAGTAAAATAAATATCCCTCCTAAATATTTACCGCTTTCTTAGGATCCTCAACAATTCCTCGTTTAATTTCTGTTGCAGTCATATGACCCGCTTTGAAATGATCCGTTAAAAAATTGCATGCATCCCAGGGATTGACACGGTCCCCGCAAGTAAAGACGTCAACTGCCGCATATCCAAGTTCCGGCCAAGTGTGGATGGCTAAGTGAGATTCAGATATGACTACAACACCACTCACTCCTTGAGGACTGAACTTATGAAACGCTACCTCACGTACCTCAGCACCTGCCTCCAGAGCTGCGTCGACCATTAATGCTTCGACTTTTTCCCTATCGTTTAAAATGTCGAAACTACACCCATAAATTTCAGCCAACACATGACGTCCAAGAGAATTTGCCAATTGTGATCTTTGCCCCCTTTTCTCTAAAAAGATGAAGGAATCTGAGCTAACCGCATTCGTAAAAATGGGTCCTCCCAAATTTCCATCAGGTTAAATTTTAGCACAAAGTTCGGTGTTGTCAATAAAAATTTATTCATATTCGTGATATCCTTGAATAGACTATAATTTTCTCAGGATAAAGTTTACTAACGTCTATTTTCCTTCGAATTACTCTAATATTCACTACTTATCATATGAAATACCGTCATTTTGTGAACTCGTCCACTGCTTCCCATTCGCCAAAAACTTTTTATTTCACTTTCTCAAACACCTTTTTGAACTTTTATTAATTCTCCAAGAATACATACGGCGATTTCTTCCGGAGTTTCAGCCCCGATATTCAAGCCAATAGGAGAATAGAGTTTTTGCAGAAGCTGCTTAGGTATGCCCTCCTTTTCTAATTCAGCTTTCAAAGCATTCACTCTCCTACGACTGCCGATCATCCCAACATATGCCGTCTGCTGAGTGATGATTTTTCTCAAACAGACCTTATCGTAGCGATGACCCCGAGTTATGATAACAACAAAGGTTTCCGGGCTAATTGTCAGAGTGTCCAAGGCAGTTGCAAAGTCATCGCAAATCACTCGATCCGCCATATGAAACCGCCCTGCATTGGCAAAACTCGGGCGATCATCAACGACCGTTATTTCATAGCCGAGGATTTTGGCCATGGCAGCCAAGGGCAAAGCAATGTGTCCGGCTCCTAAGATTAACAATTCCACAGACGAAGACGGAGGTTCAAGCAACAAGCGATATGAAGCCTTAGAACCGGAACCTTCAAGAGGGGCGAACTCAGTATCCAAGGTAATTAGTACCGGTTTGGAGTATTTAATTGGGTTTTGAGCATAGTCCAAACCGGTCTGATTAAGTTGTTCCAAGCCAAGATCGCCCAATGCCTCTCCCGTATTGCTTGTAAATAGCTTTTTACCGATGAGCTGTTTTTCGGGTGCTTCCAACACAGTCAATAAATAGGGTGACTTTTGGTTTTCTAAAGCCGCTAGATAGTCCTGATAAAACTTGATTTGTTCCGCGGGAGTTTGAGGACCCAAATACTCAATTAAAAGTCCCATCAAACCTCCGCAGACCATTCCCTCGTCTTGAGCAAGATCCGCAGTCATATTCAAGCTATGTAATTTCGTCTTCCGTGAGGTTAAGACATTAAGGGCTTCACGCCGGGCTTCAGCCTCCCCGCATCCGCCGCCAATCGTTCCCACCGTTGTTCCATCAGGAAAAACTAACATTTTTGTGCCGGGCTTACGCGGGGTCGAGCCTAAAACACTGCAAATTGTAATCAAGGCAGCCTCAATGTTTTGCTCAAAAACCTTCTTTAATCCCTGAAAAACTTCCTTTTCCATTCGCTCGCCTCCCTAAAAGCTAATTTCTTTTGTTCAAGAGTATTTATATTATAACATAGACCCCTTGATTTTCATCCAATCGTGGGACTCCATTTCTCTATGTGGAAGTGGTCCCCGTTTTCTGCTTCACTCTCTTATGTTTCTTCCTATATTCCTTGACCTCTTAATAAGAATACGATACCATGCTGAATATAGACAAACTATATTAAATTTAATATTTCGTCAAAATACATCATGATGTATTGGAGGCTTTCCCATGGAGAAAATCAAAGTTCAGGATGCAGTCGGTGCGGTTTTGATTCACGACATGACAGAAATCATTCCCGGCGTAACCAAAGGCCCCCGTTTTCGTAAAGGGCATATCATTCGAGAAGAAGATATCCCCATACTCCTCGGAATGGGAAAAGAACATATTTATGTTTGGGATCAAACGCCGGGCCTCATCCACGAAAACGAAGCTGCTGAGCGCCTGGCCCATGCTGTCGCAGGTCCCGGTCTTGATCTCAGCGAACCCAAAGAAGGAAAAATCAATATTACAGCAGCCTGGGACGGACTCCTTTACGCCTCTGAAGACGGCATATTAGCCTTAAATACTTTGGAAAATGTGGTCCTGGCAACGATTCACAATTACCGACCCGTGAAAAAAGGAGATAAAATCGCAGGAACACGGGTTGTTCCCCTGATGATTGACGAAAAGGCGATTCTGGAAGCGGAAGAAATAGTCCGAACATTTTCTGCGCCGATCCTCGAAATTCGCCCTTTGAAAACCTTCAAGGTTGGGATTGTAACAACGGGCAGTGAAGTCTTTCATGGCAGGATAAAAGATAAATTTGGTCCCGTCCTTAGACAGAAAATTGAAAGCTGGGGATCGGCCGCCCTGGATCAGACCTTTGCCAGCGATGATGTATCTATGATTCAAAAGGCTATCCGAGATCAAATTCAACAAGGTGCAGAGATGGTTTTGGTCAGCGGAGGAATGTCAGTGGACCCTGACGACGTCACCCCCACGGCTATTAAAGAAATGGGCGCTCAGCTTATCACCTATGGTGCTCCCGTTCTGCCCGGCGCCATGTTCTTGCTTGCTTATCTGGGAGATATTCCGATTATGGGCTTACCGGGCTGTGTTATGTACTCCAAAACCACTGTATTCGATTTAGTGGCTCCTCGTATCCTTACGGGAGAACGTCTTACCCGCCTGGATATTGTAAAGCTTGGTCACGGAGGTCTCTGTTTGGAATGCCCTGTTTGCACCTATCCTCAATGCTCTTTCGGTAAGTGAACGAGTTACCCCCATTTATCCAATCGTGAAACGCCCACTTCTCTAAGTGAGAGTCGTCCCCGTTCTCTTTATCCACCATCTATAAATGGCCGAGGACTTAATAAGTTCGGAGCCATTTTTTAAACCCTATTGCATCATCTTTAAATTTTTTATCCAATCGTGAGACTCCCACTAAGTGGGAGTGGTCCCCGGTCTCTGCTTCGGTGGGGGTAGAATCCCACCGAAGCCCCGATGTTCAGCTTTAGCTGAACGAGTTCACTATTTTTAGTACCTATTTATAATATTAATCTTAATCTTTATCGAAATCGAAATCTCCCATAAACACTAGTAACATTTCTGTGCCGGACGAATATTCTAAATTACTTAATATGCCTTTTGAAGGGGGATTAGGTATGAGAATTAAAAGCTTCCTGCAGTCCTACATAAAAACTCTGCTGCCTCTTACAGCTCCGTTTCTGATTCTTTCTCTCTGTCGTTTGCTCCTGCCCATTGATATGAATTTACTTATTTATGGATTTTCCGTTTCCTTAATTGGCAGCTTCTTTCTCGCCCATAATTTAAGGGAAGTACATTTCATGGTTGACTTCAAGAATCGTCGGGAATATCTAAACAGTCTTACAAAGGCCTTAGCAAACCTTGGCTTTATCTTAAAAAGCACCGAAGGATTCTTAACAATCTATGAACACAGAAACTTAAACCTTTTTAAGCGAGAGATTAAAGTCTATTTGTTCCGCGACAGAGCTCTGATCATAGCCCCTAGAAAATACACCTCTTTATTTCGCAAGGATCAAGAAACGAAACTTTCCTTATTCTTTAGGTACTTTGCCTAAGAAAGTCCTTAATGCAAGCGCAGTATCCTAACGGGTATCCATCAGCCCCATAAGGTTTGGTTCGCCTCCTTCCTTCCATTAATAACCATACATAGCCGATAATTTTAATTAAATTGCCATTACCTCATTGAACTCGACAACCTAAAAATGAACCTCCGGTCTCAGATTGGGATAATGATTGTAAACTCCTGAAAAAGAAAAAGTCGAAACGAAGTTACTTAAACTTTGTTTCGACTTTTTAAATACTAGAAGACCTCCGTGCAACTAAGCATCCGCCTGCGCCAAAGGCTAACAAGTGCTAAGACGATGTTTTCGGGCGCCAGCCATGTTTTTCTTTATGAGGTCAGGTTATTTACTTTATTGGCATCAGCCAGCCTGCAGGCCATAATTGGCGCATAAAGCTGCAAGTCCTCCGGAAAATCCGCTCCCAACCGCATTAAATCTCCATTCTCCCTGATGACGGTAAAGTTCACAAACGACCAAAGCTGTTTCAACAGAAAAATCTTCTCCCAGGTCGTAGCGCATGATTTCTTGGTCGCTAACTTCATTAATAACCCGCACATAGGCATTGGAGACCTGCCCAAAGTTTTGACCGCGAGCAATTGCCTCGTGAATCGTTACTGTGAAGGCAATCTTGTCGACATGACTGGGCACAGCGGCAAGATCAACTTTGATTTGCTCATCATCGCCCTCACCTTCTCCGGTCAGGTTATCACCGGTATGCTGTACGGAACCTCCTCCACCTACGAGATTATTGTAAAAGATGAAATCTTCAATTCCTCCAGCCCTGCCATTTTGATCTAGCAGAAAGGCTGAAGCATCAAGATCGAAATCCGCCCTGCCTGAATATTTATTGGTATCCCAGCCCAGGCCAACGATAATCTTGGAAAGTCCCGGGTTTCCTTTTGTTAAATCAATTTTCTGTCCTTTTTGCAAACTAATCATGTTAACACCTCATTGCCCATTCAATTTTATTTCTTCAATCGCTTGTTTCCAAAAGTTTTAGACGTCTAAGCCAAAATCCTTGCATAATCCGGCGAGTCCATTCTGATACCCGCTGCCGATAGCATTGAATTTCCACTCTGCATTATTACGATAAAGTTCTCCTACCACGATGGCTGTCTCAACGGAAAAGTCTTCACCCAGATCATAGCGAATAATCTCTTCACCTGTCTCTTCATTGAGAACCCGCACATAAGAATTGGAAACTTGTCCGAAGTTTTGGCGACGCTCCTTGGCTTCATGAATAGTAATTCCAAAAGAAATCTTAGCAACACTGCTTGGTACTGAAGAAAGATCAACTTTAATTTGCTCATCATCGCCCTCGCCCACTCCGGAACGATTATCTCCCGTATGAACAACAGCACCTTCAGGACTTGAAGTATTATTGAAGAAAACAAAATTTCCATCTTCTGCCACTTTACCTTCAGCATTTAACAAAAAAGCCGAGGCATCGAGATCAAAGTCATTGCCGCCATCATACTTGTTAACGTCCCAACCCAAACCAACAACAATCTTTTTTAAACCAGGATTTCCTTTCGTTAAATCCACTTTCTGACCTTTTTGCAAACTGATAGCCATTATAATATCCCCTTTCCACAATACTTATTATTGATAACGGCGAATTATTTCGCTCAAAGAAGCATCCCTGGTAGCTTCCCCTAGAGCAGCAAATTTCCATTCGCCGGAATGGCGATAGACTTCAGCTACAATCAAGCTGGTTTTTCCAGAATAGTCTTCCGTCAAATTGAAACGGCAAAGTTCCTGTCCATTACCGGAATTAACGACGCGAATAAAAGCATTGGCAATATGGCCGAAATCCTGTCTTCGTTTGACACAGTCATAGATATTAACCACAAACACAATTTTGTGAATTTCAGCGGGAACCATGGCTAAATCCACGTGGATTTGTTCATCATCCCCGTCTCCGCCGCCTGTAAGATTATCGCCGCTATGTTTAACACTTTTTTCAACGCTTTGCAGATTCCCGAAATAAATCAAACGGTCTTTGCGAGTAAGCTTGTCATTGGCATCCAGCATTAAGGCCGAAGCGTCGCAATCGATCTCAGGAGGTTTTCCTCCCAGAAGACTGCTCAAAAAGCCCCCCGATCTTGACTTCGCTGCTTCATCCCAACCTAAACCGACCATAATTTTCGTTAGCCCCGGGTTTCCTTTCGTAAGGTCAATCTTTTGTCCTTTTTGCAAGTTAATAACAGCCATAACTCATCCTCCATTCGATATTCAAGATACCTTGTTTTCCTTAGAATCATTATCATCTTTGGGTTTGTCCTTCTGTCCTAACATTGACTTAAAGTAATGCACAAAGAATGTGCTGAAGAAAACAACCACCAAAATCACAAAAAACAGCGAATCCGATACAATATAGCCAAACACGGAAGCCATCATTTTAAGGCCGATGAGGCTAATTAGAACGTAGGCCGTTGTCTCGATCTCAGGGAACTTCTCAATTAAAATCAAGAAGATCCGGGCGACTCCCCGCATCATCAAAATCCCGAAAACCGCACCGAGGAATAGTACCCAAACCTTTCCGCTCACTCCAAAAGCAGCCAGAACACTATCAATACTAAAAGCAATATCCATCAATTCAACCTGCAGTACGGTGCCCCAGAAGCTTTTAGACTTCCCTTCCACCGTCCCATCCTCTTCTTCACTGTTCATGAAGAAATACTTGAAGGACATCCAAAGCAAATAGAGGGCTCCTATCATTTTTACCCAACGGATTTGTACGAGATAAACTCCAAACCCAATGGCTAAAAAGCGAAAGAGATAGGCACCCCAAATCCCATAAAAAAGCGCCTTTTTTTGTTGCCGCTTCGGCAGCTCACGTACGATAACAGCTAAAACCAGAGCATTATCCGCTGATAATAAGCCTTCCAGAATGATCAGAGAACCAATAATCCCAAAGCTTACCGGATCTGACAGGGTTGCCAGTAACGCATGGAGTGAAAAAAACTGAGCATAACTTTGAGATACTCCATGGAAAAAAGATGAAACGGAATCCACTTAGAACCACTCCTATTGACACAAGTTTATTGTATAGTATCACAACCAAGGGAAGCAAAACACTACGTTTAAAATGTTCACATAACTTTCACATTTTTCCTCCATTATGCTATTTTAACCATTACTTTAACACATGAATACGTTTTATGCGATTATTTTTACAATGTTTACCACACTCATTGTACTTGAAATGAATACATTATACAACTTACCTTTAATCAAGCATCTTTAGAACATGTCGTAAGATTTCTTCCGCAGCTCCAATACCGCTGGTCCTGGTAAATTGAATTCCTTGATTGTTAATTCTCTTTGCAGTAAACACTCCCATTTGATATTGCAAAAACAGCTCGCCGTGGGACGGTGCAAAAGCCGCATCAGCCTGCTGCAGCAATTCAAGGTCTAAGAGAGAATCACCGGCCGCCGCAAGAGTGCTGAGACCTTCTTTTTCTTGAAGATAGAGAATAGCGGACTTTTTACTGACATGGTACGGAATGAGATAGAGTTTTCTTCCCTGAATCGAAAGAGTCCAACGCAGCTTACCGGCCCAGAGAGCAAAATCGTCTAATTCAGAATAAGGCATTTTCTCGCGGTCAACGATACAATAATAAAACAGGTCATCGGCTAATTTATCGGATTCCTTGAGCACCCAGGAAGGATGAGAAATTTCCCGAAACTTACTAAGTAAATCCCGAACATCCGCGCAATTAACGTTTCCTGCTAAAACCTGTTCTTTCCACGCCTTATCTTCGCAGCCTTCTTGAATAACAGTTCCGCCATTACTCGTCACAGCGTAACGAGGGCATATCCCATAGCCTTGCAAATTAACTCGGGAATATTGAAGTATTGTTCTGGTGGTAACGGGTACAAAGAGAATCTGCCCGGATAGTTCTTGTAACAACTTGAGGGCATTTTGAGTCATGAAAGAGACATCCCGATTATCTAACCGCTCAACCGGCAAGATTGGATCAGCCTTCGACGAAGGAGTTAAGGAACGATGAGAATAGATTAAAGTTTGATCAAGGTCGCTGGCAAATAACATTGATTTCCTCATGATAATTGCTTGATCATACCACAGCAGGCGTAAGTTAATTCCGGAAAAACTTCTACCGGAACTCCTCTGTCCTTGGCTAACAGCAGAATATGTTTTAAGTTTGGGTTATCCGGTTCATTGACCAAAATCCTTTCAGGCAACCGTCTTAAGAGAACTCTCGTTGTTTCTCCCAAACCTGGTTTCAGCAAATTAATATCCCTCACCTGATACTTTTTCTGAATTTCCTCTAAGTCCTTGAGTCCCTTCCAGGTAATCTCAGTATTTTTCAAGGGTAAATTCGCCAAATGTTCCCTATCAAGATTTTTAAATTGGGCCGAGATGGTATCCACAAAGAGACCGGAAACATTTTCGGCCTCAAGTTCCTGATAATATCTCGCCCCATGAAAATCCTGTTCACCGATTAGATCCTTTCTTAACACTGTTCTGCTGATTAATCCTGAAACAGTAGAGTTCAAACAAGCACTTGGAATAAGAAAATCCTCACGGGTACCAAAGGTATTGACACAATGCCCCGGGTCCGTGAGAACGGCTAAATCACTGTCGAGTTCGTATCCATAGGTCGCTTGGAACTTAAGACAGGCATCACGCAGTGTCATGGTTATCGCCCCTTTTCCTGTCCAACCATCAATAAACTGAAGTTTATACTCCGGATGATGTTGAAGGATATAAAGAATCGCATTTTCATCCATTCCCTTCCCGCGTATGATCGAAATACTGTAATGGGGAAGGTTCAACCCTCGCTTTTCAAGCAGATAACGTTTCAGCAAAACTCCGATAGGGGTTCCGGCCCGCGCTAAGGAAACGAGAACGGTCCTGCTGCCATTGCGGCGCAGGATTTGTTCTGAAACAATTCCTGCCGCTTCAGCGACTTTATTGGCATTCTCCTGTAGTGATTGATGAAAAAGACGGAGATATTCTGCACTGGGCTGATATTCAATAGGCAACATTTCTGAATAATGTCCTCCTGATTGAATCAAACTCTCCCTGGTTTTTAAATCCGTTTCTCGAATAACACCATTAAGGTTTTTTAAAAGAAAAATCACATCTTCGGGGCTATAGCTTCCCATAGGCAATGGATCAGGAATTGGCCGCCGAGGGGTTCTTAAGGTCACTCAAAGATCTCCTTTCTGAGGAAGATACACAAAATATGAAAACAACACGAAAAATACCCTTAGCGTGAAATATTTGCTGAAGAGGGTATAACCGTTCACGACATATCTCTCTTTCAATAAAAAAATACACTTCATCGTAATAGTTTGCCGGTAGATTATAGACGTAATTAATAACCCCCGGATCTTCAGGACTTGGGAACGCCCATCCATTTTGAATGGCGTAGTCAGGTTTGGCTATGGTATAGATTGGGCTCCTGGTGGTAGAATGGAATTTTACTCCATCACCCATATACGCTGAGATCAACATAGGAAAATACATAAATTCTCCGCTTCCCAGACAAAGTGTCCTAGCTCCTTGACGATGGTGTTTCAATGCCCGGCCAACTTTTTGGGCTAAAGAGATGCTTTTCTGATGGTCACTCCAGGATAATCCAAATCTGCCTGTCAGTCTTAGATAGGGAGTTAGGTTCTTAAGTCCCTCAGAATCCAGAGAGTAAACAGGCACCAGCTCCAATGGAACAAAAGGATAACCTTCCGAAAGCGTTCGATACTCTATTGAGGGGTTTCCTTTTGGCTGAGTCAGATCTCCGACAGCAAAGGGTTCCCAGGAAGGATCAGCATTTGGGCTTTGTCCCTTGACCGGATCAGTATAGCTAAAATCTCCGCCCAGCAAGGAAAACGAATGAATTTTTATACCCAGTTCTAATTCCACCTGTTTGAACGCCGCACGATGTTCCGCTGATCTCCAGTCCAGAAGCGACAGAGTCACATAATTCTTCTTAGGGTATTGATGATGAATTGCTCGGATGAGGTTAAGAACGGTATTTCCTGTGGTCAGCTCATCATCAACGAACACAATAGTTTTTGCAGTGTGCAGATCGTCGTTGTTGTTCAAGTAGCAACGGTGATTAATGGCATGAGAATGCTCTTCGCGAAATTCGAGTTCGGATTTTAAACAAGGAATATCTTCCCGGGTGGTATGAAGATAACCGGCATTTTCAAACAGGCCGAAAACCGATTGTCCTAAAGCCGTTGCCGTTTCGGCAAAGCCGATAAACAAGGTCTTCTCCGGAAGAACCATAAGAGGCTTTTGTACCAGTTCTGCAAAAACTTCCTGCAACTTCTGTTTTGTCCTAAGGGCCTGAAGCAGCGAGGAGGTATATGGATGAGTAATTCCCGAGAGCGAGTTGGCATATTGAACCGCTAAGGCGGCCCCGGCTAAAAGCGGCAATAAGGGCTCAACTGGAATATGTTTGCCCAAGACCTTGCTGACAAATAAAAATCTCCGCCGCTTGTTTTTCCTTAAAGCCAAAGAAAACAGGGCTTCGGGTTCCAAAGTAAAAGGGTTGCTCTGCAGACAAATCTTTAAACTAAGATCTTCAAGTTTATACTGATAAGTCTTGCCTGAGTAACCCGACAAAATTTTGTTGTTCATGAAATACTCCATAATTTTGAGCTCGACTTAATATTTTTTGAGCCCATTGATAATGCGGTTTAGGTTCATTCATTTTATTAGTATAGTGACTGCGAATGACCCCCTGTTGACCATAGGACTGTTCTAAAATAGCCATAGCATCAAGATACTCTTCATGCCCCACAACATAGAGAGCCTGAACAGGGATCAAATGGCTGGGATGAATGACGGTTTTGCCAATCATTCCATTTTCCTTATCTAAGATGACCTCCCGCATCAAGCCGTCAACGTACTTGTTTAAGAGCTGACCTCGCAGGTTGGTCCCCTGAATTCCCTGATGACTCCTCTGGAATTCTTCAAAAGGACTTTTACGCAGTAGAGGTTTTAGTACCCTGCCCTCACCAGCAAAGTATTCCCAGACAGGTCCGGAAACGACATAACCGCTCTCAGCTCGAGCAAAAATGTTGAGAATATCAGCGATGCAATCACGTATAACGGTAATATCATAGATGGTCACATCCGGCCCTCTGCGAATTCCAAAAAGGCCGGAGAAATCGGTAGCCCCTATTCGAACATTTACGATAAAATCCTGATACAAATCAAGAAGCCGTTTTATTTCTAACAATTCACGGCTTCGAGTTTCCCTGTAAATTACTTGAGGGCTTTCAATGATTGGCATTCCGTAAAATCGATCCGAGGATTGATGGTTCAGATCCTTAAGCACTTCCAGGTAACGAAAGCTATCTGAAGTGAATTTCGGGAAGACAAACCCGGCAACCAAATGAGAAAACCCTGCCATCCTCCGGTAGAGTCTAAGGATTTGATCAGGGTTACGAACTCGCAGAAAGATCAGAGGAAGATCCTCCTTGAACAGCTCTCCACGCTCAATCGCCTGACCAAGTCTCTCGAATTGAACAGTCAGGTTTTCTTCTGCCAAAGGCACTTCAGCATCTCCAATGGAATCTTCTAAACAAAAGACTGTTGAGACCAAAGCCGGATTCTTTTTATCGATAATGTCTTGAGCAATGGTTTTCCGTGTTCCCGGCATATAAAGGGTCGCGCCGAGAGCATAAGCAAGGACAGAACGCGGTGTATATTTATCGAAAGGCTCCGGAGCCTTAAAAAACGTAATATCTTGACCTTCGCGCGGCAAATAATTGAAATGTCTCACCTTTTCCCCCTAACTAAACCATCATAATCGTTGCTGAATCGTCATCATCGTTTATTTACCAATTCTAGACATGGTTTTTAAATCCTTCTTTTTCGGCAGCTCAAATTTGCAAGTTCTCAAATCTACTTCTACCGCAGGAGTGTACTCAATGGGGATCACTCCCACTTTTTGAAGTGGGAGTCTCACGATTGGATCTAAGGAATAACCCTACTTTATATAAGTGGGAATCTTAGATGGAAAAATACGATGGTTTCTTCATATATAAATGGCAGGCACGCTTATATCCGAATAGAAATCAGCCTTTTGATGAATTTTAATATAATGAGTGAACGATCAAGAAGTTGCGTTCAAATAAATTTAGGAGTAAATCATGGACCAAAAACTACTGTCGCGATTTAAAGAATTTTATACCTTGGAAACCTTCCAGGTAGCCTATTATAACGAACAGCTACAGTCCTCAACAGACGAATACTATTGCCATGCCTTTGAAAAGATGGCCCAGATTGAGCAAGGTCATGTGGATTTTTTTGCCGAAGAGTTAGACAAAGCAAATGTCGATCCGCCCACCGTTAAGGGATCAGTGTTTAGTTTAGCTGGTACATTTCTCGGAGACATGGTCAAGTCGACGGGGGCACATAATACCTGCAAACTTGGCATGGCCTTAGAAAATAAAGCTATACAAACGTACCAAGCCTTTATTCAGGAAAGTACCGACAAAAAGTATTCAATACTGCGCCGGACTCTCATGGAATATCGATTGGATGAAGAATTCCATAGTCTTTGGCTCCAAGACTATATGAAAAAACATCCGATTTAATTTGCAGTGACTAAATCAGTCTAGCACTTTCTTTTGGACTAAAATTCAAGGGCTTCCGAGAGATGACTTCTGGAAAACCGCTGGGGAAAAAGTAACGAGCTTTCGATTCGTTCCGAGCCGCCCTTAATGATTAGCTCTGCCATAATACTGCCAATGGCCGGAGCATGCATAAAACCGTGGCCGCTTAATCCACTGACCACAAAAAATCCTTTTAATTCGGAAACCTCACCGAGAATGGGGTGGAAATCGGAAGTTTGTTCCCTAATTCCTGTATAAGTGCGAAGCCATTTAATGTTCAGAGCGGAAGGAATTGTCTCCATCGCCGCCATAAAAAACTCTTCCGCCAGGGATTTGTCAATTGTTTCATCAATTCCAGGCCGAGTATCTTTATCTGTTCCTCCCAATAAAATTGTTTTTCCGCTGGCTTCCTGATGCAGATAAAAACCACTGGTTAGATCAACAATCAAAGGAGCAGCAGGCGGTACATCTTTGGGGTTGGTACAAACATAAACCTGGCGTAGGAAAGGATGTACGGGCAGCATAATTCCCGCTGAAGCTGCCACTTTAGCGGCATAAGGGCCGGAGGCATTCACAACAATGGGGCTCCAAAGCGTTCCTTTCGTCGTTTCAACACCTATAACATCTTCGTCCCGGGTAATAATTTTAGTAACTTCCTGTTCAAAATTGACCCTGACTCCCTTGCGGCGCACTGAAGCATAAAGAGCCGCTAGGACAGCGTAAGGATCCGCATAGGCATCCCATTGGCCAAAGGTTCCCCCCAAGTAACGCTCTCTCTGCAGATAGGGGAAATTCTTTTCCAAGTCCTCTTGGAGAAGCAGGTTGATAGGAATCCCTTCATCCTTGGCTTGTTCTGTTGCCTGCCGGAGCTCCTTCCATAGGAATTCCTGCGAGGCCAGCATTAAATACCCTCGCTCCCGATACCAGCAAGGAGCATCAAAGACTGTTTCGAAATTAAGGAAAAAATCCCGGCTTTGCAGACTTAGCTTCCTGAGCAGAGGACTGGTAAATTGATAACGAATGCCTCCGGTACATGTTCCTGTTGAACCCAGACCCAGCAATTTTTCCTTTTCCAAGACGATAATCGAACATTGAGGTTCGCGCTCCAGCAGGTGATATGCGATGCTTAAACCTATAATACCTGCTCCAATAATGATCACATCGGCTTTCGGCTGTACACCGCTATTGTTCATGACAGTTCAACCACCTTTATACGAAAGTAAAGAGTTCTAGGGGTCTCTTCTATCCTCAACTGATCTTCAACTGACAAAGGGCCCTTTCGATTTAACTTTTAAGTATGAGTTCGGCAAGAAATGCTCTCTTCCTCCGTATTAATTACTAAATTTTCTCATTCTATTAGCTGCACAACTTGAGAAAGGCTTTGTCTCTCCACCACGATTGTGGAGTGACAAAGCCTTTCTCTCCTAAAAAATATAAGCCCTGTCCGAAGACAGGAGCTTATAAAGAGCATACAATGATCTACCTTGCACCTTTATAGATAGCTTATTACCTAAGAATGATCTTTCGACCATTATCAAGCAGGTCACAACCCATAAAAATGGTTCGTTCGACCATGCAAGATACCTACCCAACCACACACAACCTTACGGCTGTATATGACCAGTCAATTCATAGTTATGCAAGCTGCCTTGTATATCTATGAAAAAAATCAATACCCCGCATCATCTTAGCTCGACCTTTTACAATAAGTTGGAACCCCATAACAATCAATATTGTTGCCAAAAATCGACTGTAATAAAGCTTTTCCCCACTATAAAAGATCTTCCCTCCGACAACAAACAAGCGTTTTAACACCTGAAAATCATCTTTGGCCGACCCATATCGACCCGCAAAGAGCCGATATAAATCTTGGCTCGACCACTGTATACCCTTGATCATATAGTGCTCTTTTTACAGATTTTTATGCATCACTTGGGGTTGGGTTCGTAAATTTTTCGAACATTATAAAAGGTATCTCGTTCAACGGCAGTTAAGCCAACTTCATTAATCATACGGATTAGTTCCTGTTCACTTTGTTCTTGTGGGCTGGAAGCACCGGCGGTGTGATAAATTTTTTCCTCTCGCACTACTCCATCTAAATCGTTAGCTCCAAAATTCAGGCACATTTGCGCAAGCTGTAAACCGGAAGACACCCAGTAAGCTTTAATATATCGGAAGTTATCAAGAATAAGGCGGGCCGTGGCAATAACTTTTAAAGTTCTTACGGCACTGGCCTGGGGCAGGTATTCGAATTTTGTATTCTTCGGATGAAAGGCCGTCGGAATTAAAGCATAAAAGCCTCCGGTTTCATCCTGCAGCTTACGCAAGGCTAGTAGATGATCAATCAACTCTTCATCAGTTTCTATAATACCATAGAGCATATTCGCATTCGTGGGTATTCCTAATTTATGGGCTGTTCTATGGACTTCCAACCAACGCTCACCGCTTAATTTTCCAGGACAGATAATATCTCGTACCCGCTGACTGAAATTTTCGGCTCCTCCCCCAGTAACAAAGCGAAGACCTACCTTTGCTAATCTTTTAAGGATCTCTTCTACAGGCACACCCTCAATTTGAGCAAAATAGTCATACTCTGCAGCGGTAAAAGCTTTAATACTGACTTGAGGTACGCTCTCCTGAACTTTTTGCAGCATTTCTACATAGAAGGAGAAGGGAAGCTCCGGGTGAATTCCTCCCACCATATGAATTTCAGTAGCACCTAAGGAAGCAAAATGTTTGGCGCGCTCAACGACCTGTTCAATAGTCATTGTATAGGAACCTTTTTCGTCCAGGTCTTTGCCAAAGGCACAAAATCCACAGCGCACTTTACAAACATTGCTATAGTTAATATGTGCATTGTTGTTAAAATAGACTTGATCGCCGACCTTGGCATGTCGGGCTTCATTCGCCAAATAACCTAATCCAAGGATATTATTTGTTCGCAGCAAGCTAATCCCATCGGCACGGTCCAAGCGTTCCCCTTTTTCAAGCTTTTGGCCGATATCTTCCAAGCCGGACAGAACAGAGCGAAATTGCACGTTTAATTCCTTCTTTCAATACTACAACTTGTTAGTCTAAATGGATCGATAATAATTGCTAATTGAAAAGTAATTGTTTTTCTTCATTAAATGGAAATGGCAAAAAATTAATCGAGCATCTTTCTACCCGATCAAATTTCTAAAGAAGTTAAAACAATTGTACCGTTTGCTTAATAGCATTGTCAATAAGAGTGTCTTGACCATGTTTGGCTTAACTCTTCTGAATTCAACGCTGTATTATTGGCCAATCACTGCTCCTTCGAATGCAAAACCTCTTACAAGATCACCTAGTAAACCGGCATCTTATCGGCCTTGTCTCTAGCCATATTCCATCCTTTCGCTGATTCGGATAGAACCCCGATGGTTTCCTTAATTTCAAACTTAATATCTGGCAATTCAAATACCTCCAGCTAGCATAATGTAACGAACAGTATACACGTTCTCTAGGCGACCGGCTTCTCTTTTTCTTGTACCCTTCCTATGCGTCAAAGAATAACTTGCAATTCCTTGGGATACTTATTGAGAACCTCGCAGCCATCCTCCATGACCATCACGAGATCTTCAATTCTCACACCAAACTCCCCAGGCAAATAAATTCCCGGCTCAACAGAAAAAATCATACCTGCCTCAAGGGGAATATCCGAAGCAAGGCTTACATCAGGAGGTTCATGACATTCAAGACCAATTCCATGTCCCAGTCGATGGGTAAAATACTTGCCGTATCCTCCCTGAATAATGATATCCCTCGCTGTTTTATCTATTTCCGAAAGCAATACTCCCGGCTTTATCCTGGAAATTGCCGTTTCGTTGGCGAGCTTTACTAGGTCATATACACGACGCTGCTGCTCGGAAACAGTTTTATAAAATACAGTTCTTGTCATATCGCACCAATAGTGGTTCAAAGGTGTAAAAATGTCTAAAATCACACTGTCGCCTGTTTGGAGAACCGTGCTGTCACTGCTATGATGGGGATCTGCGCCGTTTGCGCCAAAGCAAACAATCTGTGTCCCTTCACAATCCGCACCGTTTTGCAGGAAGAGCTTATTGACTTGAGAAGCAAGATAATTTTCTGTCACTCCGTCTTCGAGCATAGATATGACCGTTCCAACCACCTGATCATTGATGCGGGAATTATGGCGCATCATGATCATTTCAGGTTCATCTTTAAACATTCTGGCCAGATCTACAGGAGCAGAACCGTGAACAGGTACAACATCATTCCTTAACCCCATCAACTCAATTAGGAACTTACTGCTCCAAAACTTATCAATCCCCAGTTTTCCTGCTTTAACCACGTTGGCTAGATCCTTGACAGGATTTTCGCTGTCTGTGTGACAAATCAGCGGCAAATCCGGCATACTATTCAGGCCAAAAATCTCATTGCCAAACAGAACTGCCTTTCCCGAAGCATCCAAATACAAGGCAATCATGCGCTCATGAGGTTCAACCCAATACCCGGTTAAGTAATAAAGGGATGCCGTGGATGACACTATGATCTGTGTCAGGCCCTCTTTTTTCATTTTGTCGATAACATCATTGATTCGTTGCTTGTTCATCTGTCTCTTCTCTCCAATTTAATTTTTAGTAACTCATCTTATTTTGCCTTTTCATAAGGAGATTCAGTCCCCAAAAAATTATCTATTACTTATAAACTATTGCGATGACTCCAATGAAAATCATAACAGATCCTCCGGCTTTTTGTACATTGAACTTTTCCTCCTTAGACCGTTACAACAAATTTATTCAGGCGCATCGCTCATTCGCACGTTCTATCACTGATCTGTAATTATTGTATCATTTTGGTAGTTCAACTTGAATCACTATTAAAAAACAACATACCCCGATACGCTAACAACCAGCTATTCTTCCGCTCTATCGCCATGGTCGGTGACTACCTAAAAAAAGTCCTACCCCCGGTTTTGTCCGGTCGTAGGACATAATACTAGTTATTGAAATCGGAGGTGTTCTTTCCTCAGACATTCAATCCATATCTTCTCATAATAGAAATCAACTTTTCACGGTGAGTATCCTCTATTGTAGTGAGAGGTAATCTCAGATAATCCTTGCAGAAACCCATAGCTGCCATAGCAGCCTTGACTGGAATAGGATTTACTTCACTAAATAGTACATTGATTAGATTGTAAAGTTCAAATTGCTGCTCAGCACTGCCTGCGATGTCACCGTTAAAGAAACGGGTGCAAATCTCACGGGTCTGGGCAGGCATTATGTTGGAAAGGACAGAAATGCAGCCAATTCCGCCAAGTGCCATGAGGGGAACTATTTGATCGTCATTGCCTGAATACAAATCAAGCTTGCCACGCACACGAGCCATTGTTTCGACAATTTTAGAAATGTTGCCATTTGCTTCTTTAATCCCTACTATATTTTGGTGTTCAGCCAATACCTCATAGGTTTCCGGCTCAATATTAATACCTGTCCTTGAAGGCACATTATAGAGGATAATGGGTTTTGTACTCTTGTCGGCAATTTGGGTAAACATTTTAATCAGGCCCTTTTGCGTAGCCTTATTGTAATAAGGGGTAACTACGAGCATTGCATCCGCACCTGCTTCGCAGGCATAACGCGTGAGGTCATGTGCGTATTCCGTATCATTGCTGCCTGTGCCGGCAATAATTGGTACTCTGCCTGCCGCGCGCTGAACAGCAAATGAAATGGCCTCTCTGTGTTCGGCGTCAGTGAGGGTCGACGCTTCACCGGTGGTTCCGCAAATTACCAGAGCGTCAATTCCTTCTGTAATTTGCCAATCAATCAATTTGCCGAACTGCTCATAATTAATTCCTGTTTCGTCCAGAGGGGTAATAAGAGCAGTTGCGATACCCTTAAACACAGTGTTCTTTTCCATATTAAAATCTCCTTCAATAAAAAAATAGCTGATACGGAATCAGCTACTAAATTACCCATACGACTTTACAATCCATTATGGTAATATAGATAGCTCTCCGCAAATGCGACAGTTGAACGAATCTTATTTCGTTCAACCAGCCCAGTCTCCACGTAAATAAGACCGACTTCGGCATCTACCCCTTTCACCGAAGCTACGGTCTTACGTAAACCTTAACAACTTCGGGTACTGATTGTATAATGCACCTCTATCATTTAATCCAGTCTATTCATATTTATTGTGCTTGTCAAGGCCAAAATTGGAAGCACAAGGAAATACAAAGCATCTAATCCGGCAAGCTAACTTAACAGACATTCCTTCGGGTCAAAAATTTCTCTGTATAAAACGTTAGGATGGCGAAGAGACTCATGATTCCGGAGTATTTTATAATTATCGCAAGCAAACTAAGCAAGTTTGAGCTTTGGATTTGCCCCTTCTCTCCTTCTGATGAGGAATGGTCATAACTTTGATCCCTGTCTTCACCTGCAGCAAAAAAATCTTCCCAAAATTAATGAGAAGATTTCAGATAATATCAACTTATATAAATTCCTTATGTTTAAAATATAATATTCTAATTTCACATTTCACTTATATTTGCTAAGTTAAATGAAAAGTAATCAATACGAGTTCTAAAACCAAAGTGTAGCGTAAGAAAACACAGAAAGAACAATCGATGCGATAAGCATTGCCAACAATGGCCGTAACGCCCGGTTGCGCAGACGTGATACATTAACATGGAGTCCCAAACCAACCATAGCAGCCGCTAACAAGAAAGGACCAATAACATCTGAAATCTCCTTCAAAATAATTTTTGGTATGTGAAAATACGTCCCGATGATACTTGCTGCAAGAAAACCAATTAAAAACCAGGGGAATGGTGCCCTTTTCGCTTCTCCCTGTTTCTTATTCCGCCGTGTCCAGAGTGAAAGAATCATACTCAACGGAATAAGCAGAAAGACCCGTCCCAGTTTAGCTAATAAACCGATCTCTAAAGCATTCGGACCGGCCGTTGCTGCGGCCGCAGCAACATGGGCTATCTCATGCAAACTAATTCCGCTCCAAATTCCGAATTGGACCGGAGAAATCGGAAGAATAGGGCGAATCAGAGCATAACCAATAGCAAACACAGTACCAACCAGGGCGATAATACCTGCTCCGAGTGCAGTATCTTCATCATCCGCATTGACAACCGGAGAAACAGCGGCAATAGCCGCAGCACCACATACGCCTGTTCCTATTCCCAGAAGCAAGGTAAGCATCTTTTCCCCCTTGAATAGTTTACCAAGCAAGACTGTTATACTAATAGCAACCAGAATAGATAATATATCATGAACCAGAAGCAAGCCCCCTTGGTTTATAACGACATCAATATTGAGTTTGAAACCATATAAGATAATGGCAAAACGCAGGATTTTATGCCCAGAAAATTGTATTCCTGTATGAATACTTTCTGGATAACCAAAGACGTTTCCATACACCACTGCAATAAGAATCGATGTGAGCATAGCACCTATTCGATCCAGAATAGGTAAATTGGATGCCACCGTACCAATTGCAGCAATAGCCAAAGTAAACAATATACCGCCATAAAATCTAAACAACCTTGATTTTGGTTTAAAGTTTGTTGTCGTTCCAACGTAAGCCATATTATTTTGAGACATTTGTCTTCAACCCTTTCCATTTGCTAAAAAATACCCGAAATATTCCTTTTCAACACTTGCTCCGGAACAAGTGCTTACAAGTTGTTTTTCCTTCAGGTTCTTGTCTAACTATAAGGGTTGAGATTTTCAGTTACAATCGAGATGTTCTATCCTAAAGATTTACTTATTAAATATAAAGTCAATTAATCCTAATTCGATTAGGCTTTAAAGAATCGAGGAGGTTTTTGTTTTGATTACGGAATCACTTAAAGTTCTCGTAACGGTGGTCGATAATAATAGTTTTTCTCGGGCTGCCGAAGAACTCTTTTTATCTCAGCCAAGCGTCAGTTTCCACATTCGAAATCTTGAAGACGAATTTGGAGCCAAACTTCTTAATCGTTCCTCCCGGCGGCTCAGCCTTACACCTGCCGGAAAAGCCTTATTTAAACACGCTAAAAAGATCCTCGATCATTACGACCAGGCCAAAAACGAAATCGATGAACTTCGCCAAGTTGTCACCGGAACTTTGAGAATTGGCGCGAGTTTTACCATCGGTGAATATGTGCTCCCTCGCTTTTTAGCAGAAGTTTCGGTAAACTATCCAAACGTTAACGTATCTGTTTCCATCGCCAATACGGAAGAGATCGCTCAAATGCTGCGTCAGAACCATTTGGACATCGGAATCGTTGAAGGGCAAGTTACCCTCCCAAACATCGAAGAAGAACCTTTCATGCAAGATGATATGCTTTTAATAGTCCCCTTAGATCATCCACTAAGCAAGTTGAAGAAAGTTTCAGCAGATGACCTGCAAAATCAGATTTGGATTTTGAGAGAATCCGGTTCCGGAACGCGCTCCTTCGGCGATGACCTCTTAAAATCATTGGATATTAAAGTGAATCGTTCTTTTGTCTTCAGCAGCAACGAGGGCATCAAAGAAGCGGTCATACATGGCCTTGGAATAGCTTTTGTGTCGCGGCTCGTCGTCCATAAAGAACTAGCGGCTAAGATTATAAAAACCGTGCCGATCAAAACAGAAGAAAAACTCCAGCTTTCCCGCCGCTTGAGTATTCTGCACAGTAAAGAACAGACAAGTTCTAAGGCAGTCGACGAATTTCTGGAGAAACTACGCTTATTTAAATTATAGATCCAAACTTATAGACCCAACGGCGAGCTCTTCGGAGTTCGCCGTTTAATTTTGGGGGTATATACCTCGTATCCCTACGACTTTTCTCTGCTATGGAATTATTTTATGCTCAACACAAAATAATTAAATGTCTGAATTTATTAAATATTCTTTATTTTCTGCATATAAATTATTATAATGATCTTTAATTACAACCCTATTTCTTTGAAAGAGGAGGTGTCATCGGAATCCTCTCAGGAATTATCTTTTTTTATATTCATGTATGAACTGTCAAGATAAGAAAGGGTGTGGTAGATAGTGACTGAAACACAGCTTGAAGCTCTTTTATACGAAAACAGGCATTTTACACCTGCAGAAGAGTTTAGTTCCCAAGCCAATGTTCAATCATCAGATATCTATACTGAAGCTTCTGACGATCGGCTGGGATTTTGGGCAAAACAATCAGAACGTCTGACCTGGTTTAAACCCTGGACCCAAGTATTAGACTGGAAACCGCCCTTTGCTCAGTGGTTTGTGGATGGTAAATTGAATGCCGCCTATAATTGTGTTGACCGCCACCTTAATTCTTGGCGGCGTAATAAAGCGGCAATTATATTTGAGGGAGAAGGCGGCGATAGTCGGGTTCTCACCTATCAGGATTTATACCGGGAGGTTTCCAAGTTTGCCAATGTTTTGAAGTCCTTGGGCATAAAAAAAGGCGACCGCGTCACTATTTATCTTCCAATGATTCCCGAAGCCGCCATAGCCATGCTTGCTTGTGCCCGTCTCGGAGCTCCGCATAGTGTAATATTTGGCGGATTTAGTGCAGAATCATTGAAAGACAGAATACTCGATGCCCAGGCCAAGGTATTAATCACCGCCGACGGCAGTTTCCGCAAAGGAAATATTGTTCCGCTTAAGGCTAATGCAGACAATGCCTTACAAGGCGTAGACTGCATCGAACATGTTGTCGTTGTCAATAGAACCGGTCACAAAGTAACGATGTTGGAAGGCCGGGATGTCTGGTATCACGATGCCATGCAGAAAGCTGCCATGGCTTGTCCAGTAGAAACAATGGATGCTGAGGACATACTTTTTATATTATATACCAGCGGAACCACAGGTAAACCTAAAGGCGTGGTACACACAACCGGCGGCTATATGGTGGGAGTAACGACGACTCATGATTGGGTTTTTGACCTTAAAGAGGATGATGTTTATTGGTGTACCGCGGATGTAGGCTGGATTACAGGGCATAGTTATATTGTTTATGGACCTCTGGCAAATGGCGCTACAATTCTGATGTACGAAGGCACCCCCGATTATCCTGCTAAAGATAGGTATTGGGAAATCATTGAAAAATATAGCGTTACTATTCTTTATACCGCTCCGACAGCTATCAGGACATTTATGAAATGGGGAACAAGCTATCCCGAAGGAAGAAATATTTCCAGCTTGAGATTATTAGGTACTGTCGGAGAACCTATTAATCCCGAAGCATGGATGTGGTATCACAAGCACATCGGTGGTGAACGCTGCCCGATCGTTGATACCTGGTGGCAAACTGAAACCGGCATGATTATGATGACACCTCTGCCTGGAGTTACAAAAACTAAGCCAGGATCATGTACTATTCCTTTCCCCGGTATAAACGTTGAGGTTGTCGACCAGTCCGGTAATTCCGTACCGAAAGGTTCCGGAGGATTTTTAGTCATTCGCGAACCATGGCCGGCAATGCTCAGGACCGTGTACAATGACCCCGATCGCTATATTAAAACCTATTGGAATAACTTTGAAGAGAATTATTTTACCGGTGACGGAGCCAAGTGGGATGACGACGGCTACTTCTGGCTCTTAGGTCGTGTCGATGATGTTATTAATGTTTCCGGTCATCGTATTGGAACTGCCGAAGTGGAAAGTGCTTTAGTTGATTATCCGCTTGTGGCTGAAGCAGCTTGTATCGGCAAAGATCATGCTGTCAAAGGTCAGGCCGTTGTCTGCTTTGTTACCGTAAAAGAAGGTATCGAAGTCATCGATGGATTTGTTGACGAGCTGAAAGGACACGTTTCCAGTAAAATCGGCTCGATTGCCCGCCCTGATGATATTTATTTAACAGCCGAATTGCCCAAAACCAGGAGCGGCAAAATCATGAGGCGACTTCTCCGTGATATTGCCGAAGGCCGGGCATTGGGCGATGTTTCAACGTTGGCCGACGCCGCCGTTCTGGATTTCTTAAAAAGGAAATACGGCGATGAAAGTTAAGACATTGATAAATAATAGTAGACCTTTGCTACTCAATGAAAAGGAGTGTGGATGATTTGGCAGAGATCATGGAAATTCGTGAAAGTTCCATAGCAGACCCGGGGCCACTTGGCTTAGCAGGATTTGCCCTCACGACATTTATTCTCAGTATGTCAAACGCTCAATTTGTTCCCGCAGCGTTTAGTGCTCTGTTTTTGCCTTTAGCTTTATTTTACGGAGGTTTTGCCCAAATTCTTGCCGGCATGTGGGAATTCAAAAAAAATAATACCTTTGGTGCTGTAGCTTTTACTACGTACGGGGCATTTTGGCTGAGCTTGGCATCCATGGTTATTTTACAAACACTTAAAATTATTAATTTTGGGGATTATGCACATGCAGCCACCGGACTTTATCTCATCGGCTTTACCATCTTTACATTTTATATGTGGATTGGTACTTTTAGAATAAACAATGCTTTACTTGCAGTATTTACCTTTTTGGAAATTACCTTTATCTTCTTAGACCTGGCGGAATTCGGTTTTATTTCCAGTGTTCCCGGCGGAGTTTTTGGTCTTATCACGGCCCTTTGTGCTTGGTATGCCTCCGCAGCTGCGATTATTAATCCTCTGTATAAAAGAACTGTACTGCCGGTAGGACCACGTCGTTAACAGCCGCATTTTCAGTGAACTCGTTCAGCTAAAGCTGAACATCGGGGCTTCGGTGGGACTCTACCCCCACCGAAGCAGAGACCGGGGACCACTCCCACTTACAAGAAGTGGAAGTCTCACGATTGGATAAAGAGCTTGATAATCGAAGGTGATAATCGAAGGTATTGCAAAACAGCTTTCGAAAATAAGAGAATCCCATACACAAAATCAGCCCAAAAGGACGCATCTATTAACGCCTTTTGGGCCTTTTGATTTCTTCGGTTGGGGTAGAATCCCCCACTCGAAGCCCCGAGGTTCGACTTTAGCTGAACGAGTTCACTGAATGACAATAAGAAGTTCACCGGCAGAAACAGTTTGACCAACACTGACCAGGATATCGAATACCCGCCCGTCTTTACCGGCGGGTATTCGATTTTCCATTTTCATAGCTTCTAAAGTCACTACCGTTCGATCTGCTTTAACTATATCACCGATCTTTACATGAGTCTGAGTAATGACCCCGGGCATAGGAGCTAAAACCTGCCCATTGCCATGACCCGTTATTTGATTTCTTTGCGGATTTTTTGGCAAAGCAGCAGTATTATTAACTGCCTTTTGAGTTAACTCTTCCACTTCGACTTCAAATTCCTGATCATTTACACGAACCAGAAACTTTTTCATAGTAATCCTCCTCCATATAAACTTGCCAAACGCCAAGGGGAACGTATCTTACCTGAAGTTTGAATGTTAATAATACGGTAGCGCTGGTGTTCTGAATCCCCATAAGCTTCCACGGCTGCGCTAAGCACCGCAGCCAGAAGATTGTCTCTAGATTGATCGTCTTGATCCGGGCGGTCTGAGGATTCCAGGCAGAACTCATTCTCCGAATCAAGCTTCTGCTGAATAAAATCCGTTGTGAATTCCCCTCTTTGGAAGTCGCTGTCAGCCAAAATCCTTTGGTGAAATGGAATCGTCGTCTTTACTCCCTGAATGCTGAATTCAGCCAAAGCGCGCTGCATTCGGGCAATAACCCCCTTCCGCGTCCGGCCATAAACGAGCAGTTTGCTAATTAGGGAGTCATAAAAAGGAGTCACTGTATAACCTGAGTAAGCGGCACTGTCGACGCGGACTCCAAAGCCCCCCGGTGGACGGTAAACGTCGATTTTGCCCGGTGCAGGCAGGAACGTCACCGGATCCTCTGCATTAATACGGCATTCCATGACCCAGCCTGTCAGCCGGATATCAGATTGCTCATACCCTAGCGGTTCTCCGGCTGCAATTCGGATCTGCTCTTTAATCAGATCAAGACCGCAAATTAATTCTGTCACCGTGTGTTCGACCTGAATACGGGTGTTCATTTCCATAAAGTAAAAATTCAAATCTTTGTCTAAGAGATACTCCAGAGTCCCTGCACCACGATAAGCAACAGCTTTAACTGCATCCCTGGAAACTTTGCTCATGCGGTCTCTAAGCTGGGCGGTGAGCGCGGGTGACGGTGACTCTTCAATCAGTTTCTGGTGCCGTCGTTGAATTGAACAATCTCGTTCGCCTAACGTGACAACTTGACCATAGTTGTCCGCCAAGATTTGTATTTCCACATGCCGGCATCCCTCAAGGTATTTTTCCAAATAAACATCCGAATTTCCGAAACAGGCATTGGCCTCGGAGCTTGCACTCTCCAGACTCTGAAAAAGTTGATCCTCTTCGAGAACCAAGCGCATACCCCGTCCTCCTCCTCCGGCAACGGCCTTGATCAGCACCGGGTAACCTAAGGCCCTAGCGATAGGCAGTGTTTCTTCGGCGCTCCTGACAATTCCCGAGCCTCCCGGAACAACGGGAAATCCAGCGGCAGCCATCGTTTCCCTGGCTTTTGCTTTATCGCCCATTAAAGTCATGATCCGGGCATCAGGACCGATAAATATGAGACCGGCCTGCAAAGTTTTTTCTGCAAAAAGCGGATTTTCCGCTAAGAAACCATAGCCTGGGTGAATGGCCTGGACACCCATAGTTAAGGCAGTTTGGATAATCCAGTCCATGTCCAGGTATCCTGCCCTGGAGACACACTTAACCGCTTCATCCGCCAGCTGAACATGGAGAGAACCTCTGTCAGCTTCGGTATATATTGCAATAGTCCTGACCTGCATCTCCCGGCAGGTCCGAATTATTCGGACAGCGATTTCCCCTCTGTTAGCAATTAAGATTTTGCGAAACATAGTTCCACCCCCTAATAAGGTATATTGCCATGCTTCTTGCGCGGATGTGTTTCACGCTTAGAATTCAGCATGTTGAGACTTTGAATAATTATTTTCCGGGTGTCGCGGGGATCAATCACATTGTCAATTAAGCCCTTGGCACTAGCAATATAAGGATTTGCAAACTTCTCTCGGTATTCCTCAGTCCTTTGTTTCATCGTGGCCTTGGGGTCTGCCGACTTCATTATTTCTTCCCGGAAGATAATATTAGCCGCACCGTCCGGCCCCATTACTGCGATTTCCGCCGTCGGCCAGGCTACGGCAACATCGGCGCCTAAGGAGCGGCTGCACATTGCCACATAAGCTCCGCCGTAGGCCTTCCGCAGAATAATCGTAATCTTGGGGACTGTGGCCTCAGAATAAGCGTATAAAATTTTTGCCCCATGACGGATAATTCCGCGGTACTCTTGGTCAACTCCCGGAAGAAAGCCGGGAACATCGACAAAGGTAACTAAGGGTATATTAAAGCAATCACAAAAACGTACAAAGCGGGATAATTTATCGGAAGCATCGATATCTAAGCAACCGGCGAGATAAGCGGCCTGATTGGCAACAATTCCTACTGACATCCCCGCGAAACGGGCAAAAGAGGTTACAATATTTTGGGCAAAATGCTGATGAACTTCGAAAAGTTCACCGCCGTCCACGATCAGATTGAGGACATCCCGGACATCATATTGCTTGTTGGGTTCAATCGGTACTACCTTTAGCAGGGCATCTGCTTCAGTGTCAGGGGGCCGGTCCTCTAAGATAGGTGACTCCTCCAAATTATTTTGGGGCAAGTAAGTTAACAAATCCCTCACCCTTACCAGTGTTTCAGTTTCCGAAGGATAAAGAAAATGAGCTACTCCGCTGGTATGGTTATGAACCATGGCCCCGCCTAATTCTTCAGTCGTTACTTCCTCCCCGGTCACAGATTTAATGACTTGGGGACCGGTAATGAACATCTGGCTGGTGGTTTCTACCATAAAGGTAAAGTCGGTAATAGCCGGTGAATAAACAGCGCCGCCGGCACAGGGTCCCATGATCACAGAAATTTGCGGGATTACTCCTGAAACCAAAGTATTGCGATAAAAGATGTCACCGTAAGCCGATAAGGCACTGACTCCTTCCTGGATACGCGCGCCCCCCGAATCATTGAGGCCGATAACCGGGGCACCGTTTTTGAGAGCAAGATCCATGATTTTGCAAATTTTTCGAGAGTGAAGTTCACCTAACGCCCCGCCGAAAACGGTAAAGTCCTGGGAGAAAACATAAACAAGACGGCCATGGATCGTACCATAGCCTGTGACGACACCTTCCCCTACGTTAACCACATCCGGCTTAGTAAAATCGGTCATCTCTCCTTTAATAAAGGTATCCGTCTCAATAAAACTTCCCGCGTCAAGCAGATGGTCAATACGCTCGCGAGCCGTCATTTTGCCGTTCTCATGCTGCCTGTTAATGCGGCCGATACCACCCCCAAGTTTGGCTGCTTCTTGTAAAGCAGTCAGTTCGCTAAGCTTAGCGTAGATATCCAAGGGTTCCACCTCCTTAAACCTGGCCGCGGCGCTGGACGAGTTCGATTAACGTGTTGAAGGTACTTTGAGGATGGATAAAAGCGACCCGGCTTCCGCCCAGTCCATTTCTAGGGATCTTATCGATTAAACGCAACCCCGAATTTTCCAATTCCAATAACTTTTCCTCAATATTTGCGACTTGCAGTGCTAAATGATGAATCCCACCTCCACGGGAAGCAAGAAATTTCCCAACGGGACTGTCATCTTCCATAGGCTCTAAAAGTTCTAAATTGGTGTCACCCAGCGGTAACGTTGCCGTCCGGACTTTTTGTTCGGGAATTGTTTCAACTTGACTGCAGCTCAACCCCAAGCCAAGATAAACACTGATAGCCTCATCCAGGTTTTTGACAGCGATCCCCAGATGGTCCAGTTTTAATTGAAGATCCATATGCCTTGATACTCCTTTCACTCGCCTCTCCGGCATGACATAAAAGCTACCCAACTACTCGTTCTTTGATAAAGTTAACAATATCCCCAGTGGCTGTTCCCGTTTCAAAGATCCCAGCTACTCCTGATTCTTTTAAGAAGTCCTGGTCATCTTTGGGAATGATCCCACCGGCGATAACTTGAATATCCTGAGCACCCTCACGGGCCAGAAGCTCAATAATCCTCGGAAGCAGGTAATTATGGGCCCCCGATAAAATGCTGATTCCAATGATTTGGACATCCTCTTGGATCGCAGCCTCGACAATTTGCTCCGGGGTTTGCCGCAAGCCTGTATAAACAACTTCCATTCCGGCGTCCCGCAGGGCCTGGGCTATAACTTTAGCCCCACGGTCATGCCCATCCAATCCGACTTTACCGATTAAAACCCGAAGATACTGTTCTGTTGCCATGGTAACTCCTCCTGATTAAAAGGTAATTTCTTGCCGGTATTCTCCAAATACTTTTCGTAAGATGTAACAAATCTCACCCAAGGTGCTATAATTCCGGACGCAGTCCAGTAAATAGGGCATCAAGTTTTCCGCGCTTTCTGCGGCCTTTTCTAAGCGATTCAGACCCCTCTCAACTTCTGCTTGATTTCGTTTCCGATACACAGCTGCTAACCGTTGTTTTTGTTCTTGTTCGACTTTCGGATTCACCTTAAGCAAACCTTTGGGGGGATCTTGTTGAAGCTCAAATTTGTTAATCCCAATAACAATCCGTTTTTGCTGCTCGATTTCCATTTGATAACGATAAGCGCTGGTCTGAATTTCCTTTTGTTGAAAGCCAAGTTCGATGGCCCGTACGGCGCCGCCTAATTCATCAATCTTTTTGAGGTAGCCCCAAACGGCCTTTTCAATATCATCTGTTAATTTTTCCACGCAATAGGATCCGCCCAAAGGATCCACCGTCTCCGTTATGCCGGTTTCATAGGCGATAGTCTGTTGGGTTCGTAAAGCGAGCAGGGCCGATTCCTGGCTGGGGAGGGCCAGAGCCTCATCCCAGGCATTTGTGTGCAGGGATTGAGTGCCGCCCAGCACAGCACTTAAGGCCTGAAAAGCCACCCGTATAATGTTTACCTCGGGCTGCTGGGCCGTCAGGGTACAGCCGGCTGTCTGAGTATGAAAACGCATCATCCATGATTTAGGGTTATTGGCTTTGAAGCGGTTTTTCATAATCTTGGCCCATACTCTGCGGGCAGCTCTAAACTTAGCGATCTCTTCCAAAAAATTCGAGTGAGCGTTGAAAAAAAAGGAGAGTCGGGGGGCAAACTGATCAATTTCCAACCCGGCTTCCAAGGCTGCTTCAACATAGGCAATTCCATCTGCTAAAGTAAAAGCGACTTCCTGAACTGCAGTTGAGCCCGCTTCCCGAATATGATAACCGCTGATACTAATGGTGTTCCAATTGGGAAGATGCTCGGCACAGTATTTAAAGGTATCGGTGATTAGTCGCATTGAGGGAGCCGGGGGGAAAATGTACGTTCCCCGGGCCATATACTCCTTCAATATGTCATTTTGAATCGTTCCTGATAATTTAGCGGAAGCTATGCCCCGTTTTTCGGCAACCGCAATATACATCGCCAGAAGTATGGCAGCGGGGGCATTAATCGTCATAGAGGTGCTGACCTTATCCAAGGGTATATCTTGGAAGAGCAATTCCATATCTGCCAAGGAATCAATAGCCACACCCACTTTTCCGACTTCCCCTTGAGCCAGAGAATCATCGGAATTATAACCAATTTGTGTCACCAGATCGAAAGCGACGCTTAAACCGGTTTGTCCTTGTTGTAGCAAATACTTAAAACGGGAATTCGTTTCTTGCGCGGTTCCGTAACCAGCATATTGACGCATCGTCCAAAGCCTGCCCCTGTACATGTCCGGCTGAACGCCGCGTGTATAGGGAAATTCTCCGGGAAAGCTTAAATCGGTCAGATAGTCCAATTCTAGATCCTCCGGCGAATAAAGTCGCTGAAATTCCACCTCCGAGGCACCGTTTTTCCAAGGTTCAGTACTGGGTTGCTTAGAATTTCCGGCAAAATTCTTACTCTCCCAAAGGGCTTTTGCACGAACTATTTTATTTAATTCTTCACTCTTTTCCACGGGTATAATTCACTCCTCTCCTCTAAGAGCTGCTTAACGAGCCCGCCGACCTCCCAAGGCAAGTTCGCCAAAGTTACACCGGCAGCCGTTAAGGCTTCAACTTTACTTTCAAAAGTACCCTTACCACGTTCAATTATTGCGCCGGCATGCCCCATTCTTTTACCGGAGGGAGCGCTTTTGCCCGCTAAAAAAGCAACGACAGGTTTTTTCATGCCTTTGATGTAACGAGCCGCTTCTTCTTCAGCATTTCCACCGATCTCGCCGACAAGAACCACAGCTTTTGTTTGCGGATCTGCCTCGAACTTCTCCAGGACTTGAGTGAAGGACAGGCCAACGACTCGATCTCCGCCCAGGCCCAGCACCGTCGATTGACCGATTCCAGCGCCGGTCAGTTGGTAGACGATTTCATAACTGAGAGTCCCGCTCCGGGTCACAACACCCACCTCACCGGGAGTAAAAATGTTGTTGGGCATGATGCCAATCTTGGATTGTCCCGGCGAGATCAGTCCATAGGTGTTGGGGCCTATTATTTCTACCTGTTTCTTCTCAGCGAAGGCCATAAGTTCCAGAGCGTCATGCAAAGGAACATGTTCGGTTATAATTACCAAGGTTTTAAGCCCGGCATCCATGGCTTCCAGAGCCGCATCTTTGACTAACCTGGCCGGTACAAAAATGACAGATGCATCTGCCTGCTGCTCTCCCATGGCTTCTTCAACCGTTTCGAAAACCTGGACTCCCTGAACTTCCTGTCCGCCTTTGCCGGGTGATACGCCTCCGACTATTTTGCTTCCGCAGGCCAGCATCTGCCGGGTATGAAATTGCCCTTGGTTCCCGGTAATTCCTTGCACAAGGATTCTCGTGGTTTCATTGATAATAATGGACATCGTCTCCGCCCCCATTCAGTAAAGCGATTACTTTTCTTACAGCGTCTTCAATATTCTTAAATGATTCAATGCCCTGTTCTTGTAAAATTGCAGTTCCTAAATCTTCATTGGTACCTATGAGGCGAATAACGACAGGCAGTTTCAGGCCAAGACTATTCTTTACTTGTACGAAGGCCTGTGCTACCTCATCACAGCGAGTTATCCCGCCGAAGATATTGATCAAGAGCGCTTTAGGGTTTGTAGAAAGCAAGATTTCCAAGGCTGCTGCCGTCGCTTCTAAACTTGATCCTCCTCCGGCATCCATAAAATTACGGGCACCGGCCCCAAAATGTTTAAGCAGATCAAGAGTAGCCATCGTAATTCCTGCCCCGTTAGCCATAACTCCGATATCCCCGTCCAGCTCAACATAGGAGATTCCTAAATCTCCGGCTTTCTTTTCAACGGCTGTCCTTTCTTCAACCCAGGGAACCTCAGGAAGAAAACGGAAGGCTGCATCATCATCCAAGGTCATTTTGGCATCAGCGGCAAGAACTTGCGTTGGAGTAACAACCAGCGGGTTAATTTCCACTAATTCGGCATCGTACTTGCGGAAAATCTGGTAGAGCTTAAGCATAAGATCGGAAACTTGTTGAGCCTCCCTGCCCTTTAATCCCATTTGCCGAGCGATTTCCCGGGCGGCATAGGGCCGAAGGCCAATGGTAACGTCAATAAGACGCTTGATCATCAGTTCTTCCGGTACTTGCTCAACCTCCATCCCACCGGCCGCAGAAGCTAACAGAACCGGTTGTTTTTTAGCGCCATCAACTGTAAGGGCAAGGTAGATTTCGCGTTCAATACTCACCTTTTTTTCAATGAGAACCTTCTCCACTTTGCTGCCCTTAATCTCCGCCGCCAACAAATCCTGTACCAGGGAAAGGGCGTCTTGAGGAGCTGTGGCGAACTTTATGCCGCCAGCCTTTCCTCGTCCCCCGGAAAGAACTTGAGATTTGACAGCCACAGGACCCGTTTTTTCAACAAAGGCGGCCACGCCTTCAACTCCGGTAAAAATTTCACCCTTTGGCACAGGTATCCCATTGTTTTGAAGAATCTTTTTGGCCATAAACTCGTAAAGTTTCAACGAAACGAACTCCTTTCACCTAATATTCTGAATTATCTGCTATTAATAAGCAAGATTTATGCCATCTTTCTGCACATGAAAAAGAGGCGAAATTCAAGCCATTCGCCCCTTTTAAGGTAATTTATTCCTCTTTGTTGAAACACTATGTTGCATAATGATTAATATCGTGTTGCAAATGTTTCAAATCGTTTCTTTATATCCTCTTAGTTTTCGCCAGATCGTCGTCCGGCTGATGCCAAGTTTTTTCGCCGCTTCAGTTTTATTGCCCTTAACGCTCTTTAAAACACGGATAATTTCTGCTTGTTCATTAGAACCAACACCTTTCAACATCAGCCTTTCAAATAATGATAACAGCAGCGCCTCATGATCTTCTTCCTTATAGAGGGCTGCGAATCTTTCAATCATATTTCGCAGTTCGCGAATATTTCCAGGCCAGTCATAATTCCTAAATACAGCGTTCCGGGAAATTTTCTCAATTTCCTTTGCAGTGAGATCATGACAAAGTTCCGTAAGAAAACGTTCTACAAGTAAAGGAATATCTGATTTACGGGCTCGCAGAGTAGGAAGACGCAGTTCTAAAACATTAAGTCTGTAATATAGATCCTTGCGGAAATAACCCTTTTCTGTCATCTCCCATAAATCTTTATTGGTAGCTGATATCACTTGAATATTAACTGAGCGGATATGATCTCCTCCGATGCGCAAAACTTCACGTTGTTCCAGGACTCTTAACAAACGGGATTGCAAAGACATGGAGAGTTCACCGATTTCATCCAGAAAAACCGTACCCTCATGAGCTAGTTCAAACAACCCTGGCTTTCCGCCTTTTTTAGCTCCTGTAAACGCTCCTTCTTCGTAACCAAAAAGTTCGCTTTCCAGCAAATTATCTGGAATTGCGGCACAGTTTATGGTAACAAACGGATGCCGAAACCGAGGACTGGCGTTATGTATGCTTTGAGCAAAAAGTTCCTTACCTGTGCCTGACTCCCCAGTGATTAGAACCGAAGAAGCATTTTTAGCATAGAGAAAAGCCTCTCTTTTGGCTTTTTGAATCGGCTCACTGTTCCCAATGATGTCTTTAATCGATGTTTTAGCGGCAAAACCCTTTTCATAGAGACTCTTGCGAATCTTTTCTTCAACTTCTTGGATAATCCCAATATTTTGGAATGTTGCAACTGCTCCCATAACTTCCGAGTTAACCGAAATAGGTATACGATTAATGACAATCTTGTTCTTCCCGACAGTCTCAATTTGGTTTAACTCTGGTTTATTTGTCTGAATAACTTTGGTAAGCTTGGCATTGGGAAATATTTTAGCAACGGATTGGCCTATCACTTTATTTTCAGCAGCGCCAATAATTTTTTCAGCACTAGAATTAATGACTGTAATTAATCCATCCCGATCAACAGCTATTATGCCTTCATAGGAAAAGGCCAAGATTGCCCGCAGTTCTTCAGCTTTTCTGGCCTCGACTTGTTTGGAGAAAGCTACTTGAACTGCCGTATCCAAGGCACGAGTAACACCGTCCGACGAATAAATAAAAATTCCCTTGATTCCCTCAAATTCCTTTTTGCTGATTGCTTCTTGAAGGAAGCTTCCCCCTATTACAACGTTGATACCTTCGTTTTTCAGGAGGTTTAAGCACTCTTCAATGTCACTAAACTTTTGATAGGTAAATTGGCGAATGGTAATATTCAACAATTCAGAGAAGTTTTCTAAATTAGGAATCTTGCTTTCATAAGCAATAAGTCCAACCGTATCGGAAACAAGTTTTGCTTCTCTAAAGGCAGCAAGCAAGTCAAAACCTGTTACTTTGATCTCAACTAAAGGGATAGACAGCTCCGCTGAGAGGAGTTTGGCTGTTCCTCCCGCGGAAACAAAAACATCAACTTCCTTATTTTTTTCCATAGCTTCGGCCTTTTGGAGCACATCATTCAACATACAATCAATCACAATAATCCGAACCGGATGAGGTGCTTTATATTGGAGTTTATTTATTAACGATGTTAAAGCATGATAACTAAAGACTGCAATAGTCGGTTCATTTCTAGTTTTTTTATGCATAACAACGCACTCCCTTCGCAATCGGCCCTGGAAGAGTTTTTTTCTTGAAATTTACCCAACATTTTTAAGGTACTCTTAAAGGGAAACTATGTTGTAATAATATTTATATTATAGCACTTAAATACTGAATCTATAGAATATTTTGTCTATTTATCTTATTGAAGCATTTGCTATCTTTTATCCAATCGTGAGAGTCCCACTTCTTGTAAGTGGGATTAGTCCCTCGTTCTCAGTGTTCGGTTATTTCTTCTAGAGCTTAAATACAATAAAAAAAACCGCTCCGGTTCAGGGAGCGGCCAAAATACTTTTTAGCTTATATTACCATACTTCTCCAAAAGCAGAATTAACATAAATCTTCTCCAATTTAACTTTATGCATTTCTTCCATTCTGGAAAGGTCTGAAAATAGTTTCTTTTGCCGGTCGTCAGTAGTAGCAAGGGCAAATTTTTTATACATGTTCATTGCTTCTTCCTCTTTTTTCATGGCTAAAGCAATCGCGTCAACGAATTTCATTTCTGTTGAAAGTTTAGGACTTTCTACACTTTCTGACACATGATAATCGTCAAAATCATCTAATTGAAATTCTGGGATATCTCCGACTAAGTAATCCTGTAAGAAATCTCTATGCTTTTGTTCCTCGGCAGCCAATTCCTCGAACGTATCTGCAAGGTTTTTATCTGAAGTTATTTTCTTTGCCGCATTACGATAAAATTCATAGGCGTCTACTTCATTACTAATGGCGTAAGTTATGGCATCTTTAAAGCTATCTTTATTAGTTGTCATTTTAATCTCCTCCTCCAACTATTTCAATTTGATTCTAGTATACCTTAATTTAAAGTTAGCTGTAAATAATATAACTCCAGTATATGTAAGAGCAGTTCTAAAACAGACTAAAGTTCGACTTCTCCTCATAGATAGAAATTATTTGAATGATCTGCCAGTTTTGTCTTGTCTTATATGCTTCTATGTAAGGATAGCGTTATTATACCATATTGACAATTAATTCAGTAAATAAGGTAAAATTGACTCCACTAATTCCTCAAACCCGCAGGCAGATTGAATGATTTCGTTTTAAATAATAAATAGGAAGATTGATAATCTTAAAGGATTATGAAATGATAGTGATAGATTAATCTTTGCTATTTTCACTCATAATCCTTGCAAAAGGAACTGCCTTATCGGGAATACTATCTGTACTTTATCTTGGGAGTGAACTCGTTCAGCTAAAGCTGAACATCGGGGCTTCGGCAGGGGACTCTACCCCACCGAAGCAGAGACCGGGGACCACTCTCACTTACAAGAAGTGGGAGTCTCACGATTGGATGAACTTCTTTCACTTAGGGTTATTTTGAAACGCTTAACAAAAAGGAAAACTCTTAAATAATTCAAATCCTGCAAGGAGGAATTATGAGTTCAACACTTCTTATATCTTATGTAACGCATTATGGGTATTTGGGTTTATACGTGATTTTGGGAATTTCAATTTTAGGAGTACCACTTCCCGATGAAACATTAATGGTCTTCATTGGTTTTTTGACGTACGAAGGAAAACTAAATCCCGTTTTAGCCGTATTATCTTCCGCGGGTGGAAGCATTACCGGAATTACAGTGGCCTATTTTCTGGGAAGATTATTTCAACAGAACGTCATGCACCATCTTAAAAAACATGCTGGGAGCGAACGATTAGAAAAAGCATTTGAATGGTACCAGCGGCACGGAGGCAAGCTCTTAACCATTGGCTATTTTATCCCCGGTGTACGCCATTTATCGGGTTATATTGCCGGGTTAACCCGTTTAAGTTATAAAAGCTTTGCCTTCTTCGCTTATCTCGGTGCAATTCTTTGGGTGTCAATCTGGGTTATCATCGGAAGACTGCTGGGAAGTCGCTGGGAGACAATTCTCCCCATTATCCATCGCTATGCACTCATTTTGGGAGTTATAGCAGCCTTCTTAGCCCTGACCTTTTATCTTGTCTACAGGTACCATCATCGCTTGGGCGATTGGTTATATAATCAATGGCAACGGTTGCCTGAACGTTATATGTCCCTCGGTAAACGACGTCTTATCGTCACAGTTGGCGGTCTGCTATTTTTAGTTTTATTTATTTTCTTTATGGGGTTGATCCAAGATTTTGTGTCTTATGAAGTAGGTCCGTCAGATGATCTCGTTGTAAACTGGTTAGCCGGTTCTGCCCCGTATTATCTGGTACCGCTGATGCAAACCGTCAATGCACTGGGAACGCATCTATCAATCTTTATAGTTTTTATTGCTGCGGGGGGATTACTTTGGTTTACAACAAAAAGGTTGGGTCATATGGTTCCCTTAGCTTTGGCTTGGTTGGGGGGAACAGTTATTGATTTGCTGTTTCGTCTCATTTTCAGTGGCTATAGTATTCGACTTTTGGAAAACCTTACTCCCATTCAGGCATCAAGCCAAGGGTTTCTTATTGCGGCTCTGTCATTTTATGCAGTCCTCGGTTATCTTATAGGGAAAAGCAGGCATAAAAAGACTCAATTTACGGTAGGTATTCTTGATTCTTTGCTCTTGATTGCCTTAACCCTCAGCCCCATTTATCTCCGAATTCATCCCCCGAGCACGATGCTTATGAGCCTCACGGTCAGCGGACTGTTAACGTTAATAAGTCTCTTTATTTATGAATTCCGATTTTCATATTATAAAAAGCAGCTGTCATAAATAAATCGGGGGCCTTGCAGGATTATCCTAAATTAACCTAACTTGGAATCAGAGCCTATTATACAATATAATAAATTGATGAAGTAACATATGCCCATATAATGTTGTTCCAAAAGTACTACTAGGGAGGAAAATAATGTTCGAATTTTTGAATGTAAAATATAAGGATGTACTGGATTTACCAACACTTAACATAGGACAAGAGAAAATAACCACTTTTATAGGTCCAAGCGGCAGTGGTAAAACAACTATTTTAAAAATGTTAAATAAATTAATCTCTCCCACACAAGGCAAAATTATATTTAAGGAAACCGATCTGCAACAAATAAATTCTGTCGCCCACCGCAGACAAGTTAGTATGCTTTCTCAAAACCCTGCTATATTTGCAGGGAGTATTCGTGACAATTTAAATGCCGGACTAAAATTTCAGGAAAGAGAGTTACCAAGTGACGGGGTATTAAACCACATCTTAGAACAAGTAAAATTGAACAAGTCACTCGAAAGTGCCGCCAATACCCTATCTGGAGGGGAAAAACAAAGGCTTGCTTTAGGCCGTCTCCTTCTTCTTAATTCTGAAGTGTATCTTCTCGATGAGCCCTCTTCAGCTTTAGATGATGAAACCGAAGAAATAATTATTCAAATGCTGACAGATCATATAAAGAGAGAAAAGAAGACAATTGTAATGGTAACCCATTCAAAAGCAATCGCCCAGAAATATTCCGACATTATCATCGAGATATCTAAAGGTAAGATGCTTAAGTCGGAGGTGCAATTATGAACGGGATCATTAATTTAACTTTTTTGCAGGTTGGGCTTTCCTATTTTTTTGTTTTAATTGTTCTTGCGATTGTTAGAATCCGAGGAATCGCAAGAGAAAAGGAAATCATTATTTCTTCTCTTAGAATGACGTTACAATTGATTTTGACCGGTTATATTCTTGTTTACGTATTCCATTATCCCAATCCCCTCCTTACCGGGGCGATCATTTTAATAATGGAAGCTTTTTCGATTTACACGATTTTTAAAAAGTTTAAAGGAAACTTATCAAATCCTTTAAAGAAAGTTATTGGATTTTCTATGAGTATTGGTACTATATCTTGCCTCTTATATTTTTTATTGATTGTAATCCGGATTACTCCTTGGTATAATCCGCAATACTTTGTGCCAATAGCCGGAATGTTCATTGGTAACTCAATGACCGGAATATCTCTTGGTGTCAAATCCTTACTTGAGGGAATGACGACACAAAAAGCACTGGTGGAAGAAGCTTTAATACTCGGAGCAACACCTCAAGTTGCTACAAAAACCATTATTAACAGTACATTTGATTCCGCCATTATGCCTACGATTCAATCGATGGTAGGCATGGGAATAGTTTTCTTGCCGGGGATGATGACCGGACAAATCCTTTCCGGCACTACGCCGACGACTGCCATATCATATCAGATAGCCATAATGTTGGGAATTCTTGGTTCGGTGGCACTTACTGTTATCCTATTTCTTCAAATGGGATACCGAACGTTCTTTAATCAAGAAGATCAGTTAAATGAAGATATTAGTGTATAAGAATCTAGACATGTCGGCTGGATAGTATTTATCAAGCCGTTTTTTTGTTCCTGAAATTCCGCTTAGTTCATCTCCAAAGAAAGGTGTTACGTTGAACCGGCATGACAGTTTCCCAGCACACGTACCTGTCTTTATGGAAGGAAGCTTTTGTCAATACAGGTGTCTTGACAAATGTATTGTCATAATGGTAAAACAAGTTATATTCTAAAAGAGAGCTGGGTTAAAAATGAAAACCATTAAGACAGATTTATTAATTATAGGCAGCGGGATTGCAGGTCTGTCGACAGCGGTGGGTGCATCGCCTTATGGAGAAGTTATCGTCATCTCGAAAGATCAGCCTGATCTTTGTAATTCAACCTTGGCTCAAGGGGGGATTGCCGCAGCAGTAGGAAAAAATGACTCTCCTGAAGCGCATACACAGGATACCTTAACAGCAGGTGTTGGCATTTGCGAGGAAAAGATTGTTGAAATCTTGACAGAAGAGGCTCCTAAGGTTATTGACCGTTTAATTGAGCTTGGGACAAGCTTTGATCGAACAAATTCGGGTGAACTTGCTTTAGGAAGAGAAGGTGCTCATAGACTGGCTCGCGTGATTCATCGTGGGGATGATACCGGGGCCGCAATCTGGGAAGCTCTATTTCGCAAGGCTCAAGAACAAAAGGTACATTTTTTAGCAGAAACCCGAGCTGAAGTTCTTCTGGTTGGGGAAGGTCACTGTCACGGAGCACTTGTGAGAAACTCAAAAGGTGTTCAACGGATTCTTGCGCGAAATGTTGTCCTTGCTACGGGAGGAATCGGTGAGATCTATGGGAGAACGACTAATTCCCCTCTTAGCACAGGAGATGGCTTGGCTCTGGCCTGGAAGGCAGGGGCTGTCCTAAGCGATCTCGAATTCGTTCAATTTCATCCTACAGCTTTAGATACGGAGGAGAAACCACTGTTTCTCATTTCCGAAGCGGTTAGGGGCGAGGGCGCAGTCCTGGTCACTGAAGAGGGTGAGCGGTTTATGCTAAACTATCATCCGCAGTCTGATTTAGCTCCCCGGGATGTTGTAACACGCGCAATAGTTTCGGAACAGAAAAAGGGACATCAGGTATATCTGGATACTTCGGCATTAGGTGATCATTTTGAACAACGTTTTCCGAATATCTATGCCAAAGTTCAATCTCTGAGTCTTGATCCGAGAAAGGATCTGATTCCCGTAACACCGGCGGCTCATTTCTTAATGGGGGGAATTAGGACGGACAGTTATGGCCGGACGAATATCATAGGTTTATATGCTTGTGGCGAGTGCGCAAACACAGGTGTCCACGGTGCGAATCGGTTAGCAAGTAATTCTCTCTTAGAAGGATTGGTTTTTGGCCAACGAGTGGCTCAAACCCTTACGGAATCCCCATCCCCCAAAGAACCCACCTCAAGCACCTTAGATATTACGGATCAAGGCATATTAAAAGAGGTTTCAGCTCCCCAAGTGATGAAACCTTTAGATTTAAATGATCCACGAGTTAACACGCTGCAAAAGCTGATGTGGTCTTCCGTAGGGATTATCCGGAACGAACATGGGATGACAAAAGCTTATCAAACACTCTGTCAACTGGAAGAAAACGTTAGCCCAAATGAAGATGAACTTCGGAATATGATCCTCGTTGCGAAATTTATTACATCGTCAGCTCTTAAACGTTTGGAGAGCAGAGGAAGTCATTATCGAGTGGATTATCCGGAGGTTGATGCGGCCTGGAAGGCAAAACATTTGAGCTTGGGAGGTGTTCCGTATGAATCCTCTATACTTTCATAATATCGTTAACGAGGCTCTCAAAGAGGATCTGGGGTTTCAAGATCTGACAACAGAGGCAATTATTTCTGAAAATCATTGCTCGGTGGCCGAGATTACAGCTAAAGAAGCCGGAATTATCGCAGGCATGGATGTCGCAAACTATGCGTTCAAGTTACTTGATGATACAGTGAGTTTCCAAGCAAAAATTGTGGATGGCGAGAAGGTCTCTTCAGGGCAAGTGGTGGCGGTGATTGAGGGAAGAACCCGTACTCTGTTAGGGGGAGAAAGAGTCGCACTTAATTTCATGCAGCGCCTTTCTGGCATTGCGACCGGGACAAAAAAGGCCGTAGAGAGTATCAAGGATTTTCCATGTCGCCTCGTTGATACGCGAAAGACGACCCCTGGCTTAAGAGGTCTGGAAAAGTATGCTGTACGCATGGGAGGCGGGTATAATCACCGTTTCGGGCTTTTTGACGCTATACTCATTAAAGATAATCATATTGCAGCAGCCGGAGGGATCACCGAGGCGGTTAGTTTAGTACGGGAAAAAATCGGTCACATGGTTAAAGTTGAAGTTGAAACTGAAACTTTGGCACAAGTCGAGGAGGCGCTTAGTGTCCCGATCGATATTATCATGTTAGATAACATGTCCTTGAATCAAATGAGAGAAGCTGTACGACTCATTAATAAGAAAGTCCTCGCTGAAGCGTCAGGTGGGATAAACTTAGAAAACGTAGTCCAGGTAGCAGAGACAGGGGTAGATTTAGTTTCTTTGGGTTGGTTAACCCATTCTGTACGAGCTCTGGATCTGAGTCTAAATCTTATCGAGTCATCGATTCTTGATCAATTAAAGTTAAATATTTAATCGGAATTAATACCGAAGTATCAAACGCAGCATTAAATGCTAAACGTTTTAACTCATTCATCAAAAGTTAGTGAGGAGAAAAAATGTACAAAAATCAACAACCAATACCTGATGAATATATTCTAATGAGTGAAAGGGATCGAGAAGAACGTATCCGCGCCATCAAGGCCAATCTGGGCTCAAAGATGATTATTCTGGGACATCACTACCAACGTGACGAGGTTATCCGATTCACCGATTATCGAGGGGATTCTTTAAAGCTGGCACAAATAGCTGCCCAAGAAAAAGAGGCTGAGTATATCGTTTTCTGTGGTGTTCACTTTATGGCAGAAACTGCAGATATGCTCACCTCCCCGGATCAAAAGGTTATTTTACCGGATCTCAATGCCGGCTGCTCAATGGCGGAGATGGCAGATATTGATGACGTGGAAGAGTGTTGGAATCGCCTCTTAGCTAAGTATTCCCAAGAAATTATTCCAGTCACGTACGTTAATTCCAGTGCGGAAGTTAAAGCGTTTTGCGGTTGTAATGGCGGAATGACCTGCACTTCTTCTAATGTTACGAAAATCTTTAGTAAGCTACTTGATGAGAAAAAGAGTATTCTGTTTCTACCTGATGAACATCTTGGCCGAAATACCGGTCTTACATTGGGACTTCGAAATCAGGATATCTTACTCTGGTCCCGAGACCATTCAGAAGACGTCGAACTTCCCCAGCAAGCTCCGAAATTAATTCTTTGGGATGGGTACTGTGGTGTACACCAGAAGTTTAAGGCCCACCATGTGGATGAAGTTCGCAAAAAATATCCGGGAATTACGGTTGTCGTCCATCCGGAATGCAGTCATGATGTCGTTGAGAAGTCAGATCTCAGTGGTTCTACAGACTTTATCATTCGGCAGATCACGGCTGCTCAGAAAGGCAGTATCTGGGCGGTTGGAACGGAAATTAATTTGGTCCATCGCTTAGCTCTAGAAAATCCTGACAAAAAGGTTATCAGTCTTAATGAAAATACTTGCTTGTGCATTTCAATGAGCCGAATTAGTCAACCTCATCTACTAGCAGCATTGGAAAGTCTTAATCAAGGCAACGTTGTTAACCAAATTAGCGTTGATCCTAAGATAACGGCCGATGCAATTTTAGCCTTAAACAGGATGCTAGCTCTTGTTTAAGAGCCCTGCTACCCTCTCCTCATCAAGGATCAAGGAACACTCAGTGCTTTGACTGTGGATGAGGGTAGTGCCAGAGATCTTTCATTCGACCGCAAAAATATTTTCAACCCAATGGAGAGATGCAAAGGTTTTTGCTTTTTAAGAGGCATTACTATCTTAAATATACTTTATTGGCAGCAAATTTTTTTGCCTTCACTTTAAGGTAAACTACATTTAGGTGCCCATAGGGTATTTTTTTATCCTGCCCTTTGTGTGAGACCTAACTTAGCTTGCACTTAACCATTAGAGTAACCCCTCAAACGCCTCTGCCGTTGTAAGGATCACTAACGCAAAATTCTCTCGATACGTTAATTATGAAGCATATAAGTTATGTGGGGAATTTTCAGAAATTTGGAACTTTTCTTGCATGGTGCTATAATAGTGTGGCCTATCGTATTACTGTTCATTATTTTCAAAAATCTATGGCTGCAACTATGCGTATAAAGGAGATGATAATTCCTCAATATGTTCGGTCTTTAAATAGACCTTGACTCTATGTTATACATATCACAATAGGTCGCTAATCCCTTTTTTCCGGATGAGGTCTTGCAAATTTAAGATTGAGGAGGATGTTTAGAAATATGAAGCAATTAGGTCTTAAACGAGATTTATCCCTCTTGGATTTAACGTTTATTGGGGTTGGCGGCATCATTGGCTCCGGCTGGCTTTTAGCCTCTCAGGCTGCTTCTTCAGTAGCTGGTCCGTCTGCCATTCTTTCCTGGCTTATAGGAGGTATCGCCATCATCCTTGTAGCCTTAGTCTATGCCGAGTTAGCCGGCATGTTGCCGGAGGCCGGAGGCAGCGTTCGCTATCCCCAGTATTCCCATGGAAGCTTAGTCAGCTTTATCATTGGCTGGGGAGGCTGGCTTAGCTGGGTAGCTACTCCTCCTGCTGAAGCCGAAGCCATTACTCAATATGCCAACAATTATTTCCATATCTTTTTTAATGACAAAACTGGGCTGCTTACGATGAGCGGACTAGTGGTTTCTATACTTTTAACCGCCTTATTTTTTGTAATTAACTACTTTGGTGTTAAACTCTTTGCTAAAATCAACACAAGCATTACCTGGATCAAATTCGTGATACCCGTGGGTACTGCCATTTTAATTATGACCTTCGGCATGCATCCCAGCAACTTCGTCTCTCATGGAGGATTTTTTCCGAACGGATTTTCTGCAACGTTAATGGCCGTCGGCAGCTCAGGTATCATCTTTTCCTTGCAGGGCTTTCGCCAAGGTGTTGAATTGGCCGGTGAAGCGCGGAATCCTAAACGGGATGTGCCTCTTTCTGTTGTTTTAGCCGTTCTTATCTGTGTCGGTATTTATGTTCTTCTGCAAATTGCCTTTATTGGAGGGCTAACACCCACCATGTTGAATAAAGGCTGGTCTTCCTTAAGTCTTGACGCCCCATTTGCTCAACTCGCTGCCGCCGTTAACTTGGGCTGGCTGGCTATCATTTTACAAGCGGATGCCATGATTTCTCCAGGGGGCACCGGCTTAGTGTATACGGCATCAACCGCCCGTGGAATTCTAGCCATGGCGGAGAACGGGTACCTCCCCAAAACCTTTCTCCACATTCATCCCAAATGGAGAATTCCATCCCATGCCTTAATCTTCAACCTAATTATTGGCATTTTGACTCTCCTGCCATTTTCCTCTTGGAATAAGATTATTGCCTTTGTCTCTGTTACAGGAGTTATCAGTTACCTTTTGGGACCGGTGTCTGCCAGTGTATTACGTCGAACTGCTCCAGAACTCGAACGACCAACGAAACTCCCTGGTTTGACCATTCTCTCTCCGCTCGCCTTTATAGTAGCAGGTCTAATCGTCTATTGGACCGGCTGGCCCAATACCGGATATGCTTTAGGAGCAGTCGTCGTTGGTCTTGTCATTTACTTCTATTATTATCTTAAAGGTAATTTTCGATCCAGACATTTGCAGGCAGGTCTATGGTTTGCTGTCTACCTCATATTCATTATCGTCTTTTCCTATATTGGCAGTAAATCCTTTGGTGGTCTGAATCTCATTCCCGCGCCATACGACACCATCCTTTTTGCAGTCTTTAGTCTGCTTGCCTTTTTTTGGGCTACACGCTCAGGTTATCGCACGGAGGAAATTATTGAAACCAGCCGAAAAATTGCTGACGGAGAGTATTAAAGTTTCAATAGCAGTGAACTCGTTCAGCTAAAGCTGAACATCGGGACTTTAGATGGGGACTCTACCCCACCATAAGTTTACAAAGACCCCCCGCTTATAGAAATGGGATAAGTCAATAATGGGTCCCGCATCGCTGACTGAAGTGATGCGGGACCCATTATAATTTATACTTTAGTTCAGCCTAAAATTCGCACCAAATAATTGTTTTCTAATAAATACGTTTTCCAAACGCAGAACAAATTAACCCAACCGCTAACTCTGCCGTCTTGTTCTTATAATCTAAAATAGGATTTACTTCCACCATATCCATGCTTATAAGCAGGCCGGTTTCAGCAATCAATTCCATTGCTAAATGTGCTTCACGATAAGTTATTCCTCCGGCAACAGGTGTCCCTACACCTGGTGCTTCTAAGGGGTCAATAACATCCAAATCAAAACTCACATGGATTCCATCTGTTTCCAGAGACGCCCTGCGAATTGCTTCATGGACAACCTCTTTCATTCCTCGCTGGTCTATATCGTTCATCGTGAAGACGGTAATCTTAGAGCGACGCAGCATTTCCCGCTCTTCAGGGTCCATATCTCGTGCGCCAATGATTACTGTATTTTCTTCTCGTATTTTCTTCTGCTCCCCCCCAATCGAAGTTAACTCTTTCGCCCCGATGCCATTAGCTACGGCCAGAGGCATTCCGTGAATATTACCGCTGTTCGTCGTTACAGAGGAGTTATAATCTCCGTGAGTATCAAACCAAATCAAGCCAAACCGCCGGCCACTTAAGGCCAGTCCTGCTAAAGAACCGATCCCTAAACTATGATCACCGCCGAGGATCAAAGGAACTCCCCCCTCTTTGATTACCTCGGCAACTTTGAGATGAAGCTGCTCGTTAACCTTGGCAATTTCCTCTAAATACTTTAGCAGTTTATTATTAATTTCACGTGTCTCAGGAATCGGAACCTCCAAATTGCCAAGATCCTCGACCTTCCATCCCAGCCGCAGCAACTCTGCGTTCAACCCGGCATAGCGCATAGCACTTGGCCCCATATCTACTCCACGCCGATCTGCTCCAAGATCAATGGGCACCCCGATAATTCGAATGACCCGTCCGTTCACTTAGGTTCCCCCTCGCTCAATCTTCTTGGTAAATTAATTAATATAACGCTTATGGACAAACGGAGAAGTCATGGCCCCCAGCAATCCCCTATAATTCAGATTAAATTCAACCACCGAGCCTACCGATAATTCCGGGGCACCTGTGACATCCACGATCAGATGATCCGAACTCGCCCCAAAAATCCTAAGTCGTTCATCCCGCAATATTAAGCCCTCAGTCGGAACATCCTGTCGTCCTAAAGCGATGATCCCTCGTTTTCTCCATCCTTCATCAGTGAACTTGGGAATTTCTCCAAAAGCGTCCTGACCAATTGAACCTAACGGAACGGTTGGTTTATCATAACTTTCCAAAATCTCAGCCCTTAAAATAAAGGCATCAGAAAAGGCACCGGGCAGAGGTTGTCGGTTAACGGTCTCGCAACCTAGAACAATTCCTTCACCGATTCGCAGTTGATTAATTCGAGCAGGGACCTTGCCGCTCTGAAGAAGCGATAATGACGCAGAATTCCCTCCGGAGATAACCGGTAGAGAAATTCCAAATTCTTTTTCTACTCCTTCGGCCAGCTCAACAAGTTGTCCTAAATTTTCGGGCGTGGGAATCACGCCGCCATAGCAAGCTAAATTAACTCCCAATCCTTCCAATATTAAACCCTTTAGGCGGAGTACTTGAGAAACCAATTGAGATAATTCCTCGGGCCATATTCCCTCTCGCAAATCCCCCATCTCCACCATGAGAATCACCCGATGTGTTTTGTGGTATCTTAAAGCCGCTTGAGAAAGAGCCTGCAAGACTTCCCAATTTGAATTTAAACTTACTTCAGCCAATATAACGGTCTCATCAACCTGAGAAAGCCCCGGCAAACGTAAAAGCATCAAAGGAGTGTCCGGAAAGGCCTTTTTTAAATGCGCAAGATTTTCTAACCGAGAATCTGCCAACATCCTTATTCCTCCCGCTAACATTGCTGCAGCAATTTTGGATTCACCTGAAAATACTTTGGTTACGCCAACCACTTCAACTTGATAAGGATCAGCAATCCGCTTTAATACATCAACATTCTTGGTAATCTTAGTAAGGTTAATCACTATTTCGGGTAAGCTCATGCCGTTTTCCTCCCTCTAATTTTCTATCTCAAGTGATTTGCGCAAAAGCAGCCAGGATCCTTGGCGATACGTTGTCGTCAGCACTCCCAAAGATGCCATAATATAATCTGTATCCAGCATCAGGGCCACTTCTTCTCTTGGAAGCAAAGCGTCCCCCGCCTGTTGATAACTTTGCCTTATCATTCCCAACCCGTTCGGTAAACGTGTAAGTGCCCCACCCGTTCCTACGATCCAACGAATTCGCGTTAGATCACGTCCATCAACACGTGTAACTCTGCCATTTGTTCCATAGTAGTGGCGATACCTGCCACTATGTCTCAAAAGAGCGATCCTTATCGCCTCAGTGGTCAATTCCGAGCTTAGAGCCACCTCTTCCGGAGTTCTCGGAACTGGTTTTAAATAGTTAGCCCAATCCCGACCGTGATGCTCCGATATTTTTTCCTTCCCTGTAAGCTCGACGATACTTTGAGCATTGACATAGACTCCAAGATCCCCTTCCACCGTTCGTTTTGCTAAAGGTTCCGGCCCAAGGGCTATTTTTTGATTTTCCTCTGCCCCCAAAGTAATCGAATGAACATCCGTCGTTGCTCCTCCGACATCAAACACTAAGACGTCTCCCATTTCACCGTAAAACAGTTGAGCCGCTTGCATTACGGCACCGGGCGTTGGCATGATCCTGCCATTGACAATCTTCCTGATTCCTTGCATCCCCGGAGCCTCGGTAATATGTTGTTCAAAGACTTCCTGAATAGCGCGCCTTGTCGGTTCAATGTTCAGTTGGTCAATCTTCGGGTAAACATTAGGTACAACTCTAACATCCAGATTTGCTTGAGCAAGAATTTTTTGCACACTCGCTGCGACAGCAATATTTCCGGCATAAATTATGGGAATTCGCCAAGTGGTTTGACTAAACCAAGATGCTAGTTTGTTTGCATTTTCAAGAACAACTCGCCGATCGCCATGATCCACCCCGCCGGCTAGGAGCATAATATTGGGGCGGATTTGGAGAATTTCTTCCCAATCTTCCTCTGTCAGCTCTCCGGCAGTTTGATAGCGGACCACCGCCCCTGCTCCCAAGGCAGCTTCCCGTGCAGCACGAGCCGTCATATCGGGCACAAGACCATGAACCGTCATTTTCAGTCCACCGGCTGCCGAACTCGTTGCATAAAAAGGAACGTCCCTCAGCGAACCCACCGGTCCGGTCGTTTTTTCAAGATCGGCAACGGCCCGCCTCAACCCAATCCCTACATCTCCATCAAGCACGGTGGTAGGGGAAAGACCTTGCCCAAGCAAGCGCGGGTTAGTCGTGTCCAAACCATCGAAGGCATTTACCACGGTTGTCGTGCTGCCGATTTCAGCCACCAGTACCTTTCTCATGGCTAATCCCTCACTTTGACCGGGAAATGCTCCTCCCGATACTTAACCAGAAAGCTGGCCACATCAATCCCTTTGGTTCCCCTTCCAAACCCGGCATCCATTCCCCATTCCCTGGCTAATTCATTGGTAACTTGCGTCCCTCCTCCTACAAGAATCAAGCGGTCGCGAACTCCACGTTCAACACACAAATCATGTAATTTTTGCATATTAAGACGATGCATATCTCCATGAGTAATAATCGTGCTAATCAAAATAACTTTAGCGCCTGTCTCTAGGGCAGCATCCACTACTTTGGCGATTGGAACGGAGGTTCCTAGGTAATGAAACTTCATTCCAAACCCTTCTAATCCGCCGTGTTTGATATCCAGAATTTCCCTCAACCCCACCGAATGTTCATCGTCCCCGACAGTGGCGGCCACCCCCAGCATTGGCCTCTCCTGAACTTTCTGGCGAATAAGCTCTGCGCTGAGCCGCTCCTCTGCTTCCGGTATTTTAAGTGTCAAGGGATTAATCGTAACTCCTATTTTACCCTTGACTTCTAAAACCGTTCCCTCCGCAGGGTGCATGACTTGTTTATGAATAACCTCAGTTTCCTTCCACCCCATTTGTTTAGCGATCTCTAAGGCCGCAAAATGAGCTGTCCGAATATCCGTCGGCAAAAACAAGGTCATACTGATAACGCCATCCCCTGCCCATTGGACTTCAGGGGTTAACGTTTCCTGACGGTAAGGACGGCTTTTCTCCAGACGCTTATTGACATTGTCCTCTTCATCAAGTTCATCAATCCATTGAATTTTTTCCGGCACACAAAGAGTGCAGCCGCCGATCTTGTCACATATAGTCTCTACCCCTTCCGGTCTGTGATTATCGCCAAAGTGTCCGCAAACCGGAGCAAAATAATCACGAGCTCGAGGTAAAACCTCTGTTCCCACTCCCCCTTTAATATCTCTGACGATTCCGTCACCATTCCGTTCCGGATAAAACCCCGAATCCACGAAGAACCCTTGTTGAACCGCTTCGAAATAACCGCCTGTCTCCAGGATTTCTTCGAGAAACAAAACGGCTCGTTCCTTCAGTTCACGCACCCGGTCTCCTAAGATCCCCTCCCGTTTAATCCCGACCATTTCCTGCAAGCCGTCTAACCCCACCAATGCCTGCTTGGCCGTGTTTAGGCCATTCACCGTGTTATAGTGCCAGGGAACATTACGCCCTTCATCCGGAGTGATGGTACTTTGAATATCCGCGGAAGTGAGGCGGGAAAGCAGAACATTCAGGGTATGAGTGACAGTCACTTCCCGTGTATCAGATTCCATATATTTGGTATTCATTTGCGCCCGCATCCGAAAGCCGGCAAACAATTCCCGTAAAGCCACAGCGTAGGGCAAATCCAAACGCAGCGCCGGTGCAGGTGGTGCTGTTGGGGGAACGGTTGAAAGGCAAATACGATCTTTAGGCATCCCCACTTTGATAGAATAGGCACAGTTTATAGCGTGCTGAACCAGTAGTTCCGGCATCACCTTCCAAGCTTCACGGGCTGTAGCGTTTGCATTATGTGCCCCGTCGATTTGCGCAATTTCAGCCCAGTTCATGACCTTTTTAGCTTCGGCGGCATCAACAAACGAGCGAACAGCATTAATATTCCGATAGAGGACATTATATTGAGGGTCTTGGTGTGCACCATTAACCCCTTCCTCAGCTAAAAGAACGGCAACCTCCGGCCCTGCGACACCACTTACATAAGAATGCAAATTAATCTCCCGACCCACTTCATCTTCGATCAAATCTAATGCTTTGCGGGTTGCCCGCAGTTGTTTGCGGCTAATCGGGACTCCCCCAATTCCTTCCGGTGTCCCTTCAAGCAAACCGTCATAATGGCTTTGTCCAGCGGTTCGAATCACCATAATGTGATCTGCACCATGATATGCAGCCATCCTCATCCGCCTTAAGTCGTCCTCAAAACGCCCGGAAGCAATCTCTGACGTAATGGTACATTCCGGTTGAGGATCAATTCCGCCAAAGAAACCCGCCGCAGGAAGAGGCTGACTGGCTTTTAGCCCCTGAGAGGTCTGAGAGTACGTAAACGGTCCTAACTTCTGCTGAGGAACCGACTTGCGCCAGATCCACCCCTTTCGTCTTGGTCGATAACTTTCCAGATTCCCCAGAATTTGTTCAATATTAAGCTTCTTATGCTGATCCAGTGAACAATCAGGCATTATGCTTCACCTCTCCGAAGAAATCTTTGATTGTCTCCCAACCCTCTCCCCGTGCTAACTTTTCCGCTGCTTGAAGAAGTTCCAAACCTTCTCTTTCCGCATAGCGCCAGACACAATGCCCGGCTCCGTGTTCCAGAACTCCATTCAATAACGCTTTTTCCACGACCCCTTTTGCTGTAAGACTATCCAAACCCATCCGTAAGAGCACAGATCGCTCAATGGAGGGTGACGTATGAGTCCGTGCTAATTCGAGCAGAGGGTCTACGATCTGATTAGTTAATAGCCAAAAACGTTCTTCCAGTTCTTTCTCACTAAGTTCCGCCAGATGTGCCCGCCGCACTTCGTAATCGTCCTTACGCTGCATATCTAACACCCCTTCAAAATCAATATCAATATCACCATCGCTAACTCTATTACTTTTACTATCTAAACCTTCGACATCGAGTATTATCCGAAATGATGGAGTACCTCTTCGATTCGGGCTTGATTCCAGCGTGTTTCCAAGGCCAAGTATTCTTTGTCCTGCTCTGTTAGGCTGGCATAAGGGGTTTCTCCCACGACATTTTTCAGATAGCTCTGTCGAATATGATCCAACTCCAAGTCTTTTACCTGAATCTGAGCCGGATGGACTGGAATAATGATATTTTTTCCCGGAACACTGTCATGCGGATCACCACGCCGCACTTCGATACCGTTTTCCCTGGCAAAGGTCAACTGAGCTTGGGGATGTTTACCCGCTCCGGTATACTCGGTTTCTTGAACAACAATGACCTGATCTTTTCTCAGTTCCTGAGCCAAAGCAAAAGCGGCTGCCAAGGAGGTGTTTCCGGCCGGTCCTCGTTCCAGCCCTTCTAACTGGGCCAAGGCCTCCGTGATATAGAACGCTTCACCCTGAGTCACCGTGACATAACGATCCAGATAACGGAGGGGGCGGGCAGCATTGCGAGGAACATCCGAACGATCGGGACAAATTGCAAAAGGCAAGCCAAAACCAGTATGCCCGGTGGTAAAGGATTTACGATTAAAATCCCGGTCACTGGCCATATGCAACCCTTTGAGGTCAATACTCGCTCCGATGACCTGAGCCGAACAACCGGCTTTTCGCAGTCCCCGTGCCGTCCCGGTAACATTCCCTCCGCCGGCATGAGTAACCACTACGGCATCGGGAACTTGACCGGTTAACCGGCATGTTTGTTCCACGAGTTCATATCCCAAGGTTTCTACTCCGGCAATTCCAAAGGGTGTATAGAGTGAAGCATTAAAAAACCCCGTTTCTTCCAAGAGCTGCAAAAAAACATAAAAGAGTTCCGGCCCAACGGATAACTGAAGAACTTCCGCTCCGTAAGCCTCACACACTCGACTCTTCTCAATAATTTCCGGTTGTCCCTGTCCGCGAGAATCAAAGACTTCCTGAACAATCAGACAAGGAATACCCCTCATAGCGGCCTGAGAAGCAACAGCGGCCCCATAATTTCCGGAGGTTGCGGCAATCACACCCGGATACCCACGTCGTTCCGCTTCATAAACCGACAAGGCTGCGCGGCGCGCTTTAAAACTGCCCGAGGGATTAGCTGCTTCGTCTTTAATAAAAATTCGTGCCCCTTTCCCCGGAGGAGCCACTTCACGAGCCAAAGCTGTTAGATTCCGAAGTTCTAACAAAGGCGTGTTTCCTACCCCTGCTGCTCGTTGGATTCGAGCTGTCTCCTCCAGAGAATAAGCCACCGATCCCATCATTGCCTCATAATCAAATCCCAGTTTGCCAAATTCAAATAAGGAGTAATCAATCCCGATAGCTTTACGCATGATTTCTCCCTTACGGGCCATGACTGCCTCGTAAGATTGGGCTAATGGTTTACTCATCGCCATCCCCCTCTTTCTTTAGCAAAGTCCTTAATTCTTGCCCGATAGCCAAAAGCTCTTTTTGCGGTTCTCCAAATGTATGGTTATAGCGAGGATGAAGCGAAACCAATTTCCCTTCCACCAAACGCCCAATACGGGTGCGAATAGAGACACTCTCCCCCAAGTTCGCTCGCTCATTGACTAAAAAACCCCGCATACGCATCTCCAAGGGAACCTTCTGGGTATCCTCCGGAACTTGGGAAGCCCGTTCGCCAGGTTCCAAAATTACCTTCCAAATTTCTACCCAGTCTCCGCTTACTGCACTTTCTTCAATAATGCTTTCCTTCTCCTTACTCATTTGTTTACTCCCCCTTTCGCCAGGCCAATAGCTCCCGTATATCTCCCATTAAAGCGGCTGGAACCGGTAATTCTGCCATGCTCAATAGTCCTGGGCGAGCCGCTAAAACCTGGGGAATCATGTTCACAGCCATGGCCATGGTTCCAAGCCCGCCTGGAATTTCCGGTTTAATTGCTAAATGAATATCCGGTTGTCCGCTGATGTCGATATAATCTCCTGTCTCAATCCCTTCCAGATGGGGCAAAACTTGCTGGGGATGAATCAATTCAATCTTAGGGACCCCATCAACATACCCAATTGCTGTATGCTGGCAGCCTGCCACTTGACCCGGCTCGACTTTCACATAGGCCGTTTCTCTCTTAACCTTCGAAATAATAGGAAAACGGGTTTCTTCAATTTTGTCCAACTTCCACCCCAACGTTTTTGCTAAGAGATAAAGCGATTCTTTAAACCCAACATGCCCGACAATCCTACCGCTTTGTAACCCCGCCTCGAAGGCTTCTGCACTCACACCCACGCCCTGTGTCTGCATGACCGTGGGGCCAAAGGGAGACAGGTCATTAATCCGAGCGGCTTTAATCTTATCGACCGCCAGACAAGTACCCGTCAACGCCAAAATTAAGGTATCCAGAACAAATCCCGGATTAATCCCCGTCCCAAGAACACTCACTCCATACTCTCTAGCCAATCCGTCAATATGCATCGCCAGCTCAGGTTCCTGAGCCCATGGATAAGCCATTTCCTCCGCAATACTTATAACATTTAAGGAATGTTTAAGAGCTATCTCAATTTGGGGAGTCACTTCCTTGGTAAAAGAAGATGTGGCTAAAATTACAAGATCAGCTTTTTCCAGATTCATTTCTCCCGGTTGTGGCGGTCGCTGAATTCTGACCCCACTCTTAACTCCCCCCAAAAACTCTCCTAAATCCTGCCCAATTTTTTGGGGATCTTGGTCATAAGCATAGACAATCTTGAGCCCGGTTTTTGACTGAATTAAGCGGGCCATACCACTTCCCATGGCCCCCAGCCCCCATTGAATTACACGTATTTCGTTCATACCGTTAACCCTCCTCATCGGCATCTATTTTTAGCTCCTGTTTTCACTGCAAATAGCATTCATTAGAACAAAGTGCTAATTTTCTCTTGTTTCTTTAATATTGCAAAAGTTATGCCATTAAATTACTCTATTGCCCGTTCGCACGCGCAGCATTTCCTATTCACTGCCGTCAAAGATACGATCCTTTAACCTTAAGCTAAATCCGAAAGATTAGCTCGTGGATTAGTCTCCACTGGGGCTATCGCCTAAAATCTTTTTGTAATTCTGCCTGTGAAGCGTTGGTCTGGTTAACGCCTATCATCCGTATTCGCTTGGACAAAATACACTTAACGTACTCACTCTACCGTAAATTTTTTTTTGGGGTCTTACGCAGCGGAGTCATAACTTAAAAAGCAAGATATTTTGCCTTTCTGCAAAATATCTTGCTTTTAAACTTCACTCACTCATTTTTTATTTTATCCCGTTATTAAACCTTACACTTCTTGTCAATGGGGCGGGGCCTTCGTAAACTTCAAGTGGGGTAGCGTCTCCATCTGAAGCCTCGATGTTCGGCTTTAGCTGAACGAGTTCACTTAATCCCGCCTTGAATTTTTTTATAATCTATACTGCGCAGCTTATACTGAAGTAATTGACGTGAAATCCCCAATTGTTCAGAAGCTTTGGTTAAATTTCCTTCAGTCTTCTCCAAAGCTACCCGAATCATACGTTCTTCTAATTCTCGAAGACACTCCTGAAGTGTTAATGTCGATTTTTTCTCCTTGCCTTTTCGCCTCTTTAGTGTGGGGGCCTTGGCTTGTAAGTAATTTGGCAGCTCATTCACCCCAAACTCCTGTTCCGCCATAACCACTCCCGCTTCGATCACATGGGCCAGCTCTCTGACATTGCCAGGCCAGTCGTGATTTTTCAGAGTGAGCAAAACGTCGAAATTAAGAGTTGGAACACTTCGCTGATGTTTATCAGCCATTTGCCGCAAGAAATGTTGAATTAAAAGTTCTATGTCTTCTTTTCGTTCCCGCAAGGGAGGAAGTGCAGTTTCCAAAACGTTAATTCGGTAATAAAGATCGGTACGAATTAGTCCCTGACGAATGCTCTCTTCAGTAGGTTTATTTGTGGTCGCCAGAATACGTACATCGATCTCTTTTTCCCTTAGATCCCCCAAACGGCGAATTCTTCCTTCTTGCAAAACGCGTAATAATTTTGCCTGAAGGTTAAGGCCCATAGAGTCAATCTCATCTAATAAAAGGGTCCCCCCTTGAGCTTGTTCGAACAATCCCGGACGATCAACCGCTCCCGTAAAACTGCCGCGTACTGTTCCAAATAAGATACCTTCCAACAAACTTTCTGGTAAGGCGGCACAATTCTGAGCGATGAACGGTCCATCTGCTCGCGAGCTATAGGTATGAATACTCTGTGCCACCATCTCTTTACCCGTTCCGGTCTCCCCCGTAATTAAAACACTAATCCCGGTATTCGCAGCCCGTTTCGCTTTAGCCAATAAGACAAGCATACTTTCACTCTGGGTCACAATATCATCGAAGCTATAAAAAGAAGATTTTTTTTTCGCCTGATTGCGTAAAGGCGGGTGAAGTTCACTCTGAAGTTGAACTACTTGTTCAGTCAATCGCGCCACCCGACTCAAATCCCTAGTCACTTCAAACGCTCCCACGAACTCTCCCTGGACATAGAGCGGATAAGTATTATTAACACTCGTAATCTTTTCGCCACGAGGATTAAGATACGTCTGACTGACTTGAACTAAAGGATTACGAGTTTGTAAAACGTACCAAAGTGTGCTCGTCTCTTTAGATAACGATGGAAAATTCCGTAATAAACTTTGTCCAAGTACATCTTTCGGATCGAGTCCTTCAATACGGCCCATCGCCCTATTATAGTAGATTGTGTTTCCCTCAAGGTCTACGACATGCACCCCTTCATCTAGTTGGTCCAAAATCATCATTAAGCTGACTTCATTCATATAATTACTCCATCTGCAAAAAATTTTGCCCTCATAATTCTGTTGGAAGAAAGTCAAACCGCCGTTGTATGTAATATTCTAGATACGATAGTATGGTTCTAAAAGCAATCGTAATTTAATGTATAGCAAAGATTCGTGATAACCCTCGATACTCCTTCTTAAACTATTCCTAACCTGGATCAAAATTTCAAATTTTCACACACCTCGCAAATAATGTAGTAAACTTAAATCACTAATACGTGGAGAGGAGTGAAAAGGCTATATTGGAACCCAATTTTTTAAGTGAAAGCCTCTATACTCTACTGGAAAATATTCCCGAAGGAGTCCACATCACAGACCAACAAGGAATCACCCAGTTGTATAATCAATCTGCTGCTAACATTGACGGCATTAATCCTCAAAAAGCTTTAGGAAAACATGTTCTGGAAATGTTCCCCTCTTTAACTGAAGAGACCAGTACCATTCTTCAAGTCCTGCGCACTGGTGAAAGCGTCATCCGTAAGGAACAGGAAATTCGAAACCTTTACGGTATCCCCATTTACCTCTTAACAACCAGCCTGCCTATTCGTGCCAATGGACGAATCGTAGGGGCTATTGATATTTCCCAAAATCTAACCCAAGTTAAACTGCTCGCCGAAAAAATCGTCGACTTACACTCCGATCTCAAACTTCGCCCTAAACGCCCCAACGTCGAACATGCCAATTATACCTTCAACGACATTATTGGCCAGCACCCCGCATTGCTCGAGGTCATTGAGCGAGCTAAAAAAGCCGCCCGAACAGATTCTCCTATTCTCGTGCACGGCGAAACTGGTACAGGAAAAGAATTATTAGTTCAGTCAATACATAACCACAGTCCACGCCGCAACGGTCCATTCATCAGTCAGAATTGCGCTGCCCTTCCCGCTACACTCATGGAAAGCATCCTCTTCGGCACCAGCAAAGGAAGTTTTACCGGTGCTGAAAACCGAATCGGCCTCGTTGAGCTTGCCGATGGAGGAACCTTGTTCCTAGATGAACTAACCTGTCTGGATTTTGAACTACAAGCTAAGCTCCTGCGCTTTATCCAGGAAAAAAATATCCGCCGCATTGGTGACTCCCAGTTAAGGCCTATGAATGTGCGTATTATCACTTCCACAAATATGGATCCGGCGGTTGCCGTCAAAAAAAATCTTTTACGCCCGGACCTCTACTATCGACTCAATGTCGTTAGCTTAAAGCTTCCCCCCTTGCGTGAACGTTCAACTGATATTCCTATCCTTACCCAGCGCTTTATCACAGAGCTTAACCAAAACCTTCACTGCCAAATTTCCAGCATTTCACCCCCCGTTCAAGACCTGTTTAGCAGCTATCCCTGGCCTGGCAACATTCGCGAATTACGTTGCACCCTTGAAGGGGCAATGAACCTCGCTGAAACTGATTCCCTTGAAATAACCCATCTCCCCCCTCATCTATTACAAAAAGCGCTGCCGGATCAGCCAATGAACCTGTCTGACGTAGAAAATCTCCCTCTGCCGGAAGCTTTAGGCAAAGTTGAAAAAACACTTATCTCCTCCGCTCTGGAAAAATCCAAAGGTAATGTTTCTCAGGCCGCAAAAATCTTAGGCCTCCCCCGCCAAACCCTGCAATATAAGATTCAGGCCCTAGGCATTAAACTATAACCCCAACTTCTGACTTCCAAACTCTCTCTACCCTTCAACTTCTTAACTTCTTAACTTCTTAACTTCTTAACTTCTTAACTTCTTAACTTTTAGTTCAAACCTCTTAACTTCTGCCTACTGCTTTAAAACTCCAAAAATTCGGCATAATGCCGGAAAACCAGCAGTTTTCTCTTTCTAAACAGCCTTTAATACGTATGTTAAACGTATTAAAGGCTGTTTTTCTCCGCTAATTGCAGGCGTTTTGCCGCCTCCCAAAAACTTGCGGCGCAGTAGTTATATTGGCATTTATCTTGCAAACATACGAAGTTACTTCAAACGAAGTAACTTCAAAATAATTCCCAATACGCCTCTCAATGTTTCAAATAAGGAGGTCCCAATATGTGCTCACGTCACGACATTTCCAAATGGAGCTCTGTCCCCGATGATCAATGGAATGATTGGCATTGGCAGGTTTCCCACCGCATCACGACGGTCGAGGAACTTAAGGAGGTGATTCCTCTGACTGCCGAGGAAGAATCCGGCATAGAACATTGTCTTGGTACCCTCCGTATGTCCATTACGCCTTACTACGCTTCATTAATTGATCCTGCAAATCCTCATTGCCCAGTGCGTAAACAAGCTGTTCCCACTTCCTTAGAGCTTCACGTAGGAGAACACGATCTTTCTGATCCCTTACATGAAGACACAGATTCTCCAGTCAAAGGATTGACCCACCGCTACCCGGACCGCGTCTTGCTCCTCGTAACCGATCAATGTTCCATGTATTGCCGGCATTGTACGCGCCGCCGAATCGCCGGTCAGACGGATCAGCCCCTTCCCTTGGAAGACTTTAAAAAGGCACTCGCCTATATTCGGGCTACACCCCAAATCCGAGACGTCTTAATATCCGGCGGCGACCCCTTCACCCTCTCCGATGATCGATTAGAACACATTCTTTCCAATTTGCGCGCTATTCCTCACGTGGAAATTATCCGTATCGGCACCAGAATTCCAGTGGTTCTTCCCATGCGCATCACAGATAACCTTGTCCAAATGTTGCGAAAATACCAGCCCATCTGGATTAACACTCACTTCAATCATCCCCAAGAAATCACCCCGTCGGCCAAGGCCGCACTGGCTCGCCTGGCTGATGGAGGAATTCCCCTCGGCAATCAATCCGTTCTTCTCCGCGGAATCAATGATTGCCCCAATATCATGAAAAAACTCGTCCACGAACTCGTCATGAACCGAGTTCGCCCCTACTATATTTATCAATGTGATCTTTCCAAAGGGATCGAACATTTCCGCACCTCAGTGGCGAAAGGCATTGAAATTATCGAAAACTTACGAGGGCATACCAGCGGCTATGCCGTACCAACCTATGTCATCGATGCCCCAGGAGGCGGCGGCAAGATTCCGGTGAGTCCTCAATACCTTATCTCCATGGGGGCCAATAAAGTCATTCTCCGCAACTATGAGGGAGTCATTTGCGTCTATGACGAACCGAATATTCTCCAGGACCAATGTCAGTGTCAATACTGTCAGGAGCAGGACCCCTCAGTCGGCTTGATGAAGCTCTTAAACCATCAAAAAATTTCCCTTGAACCCGAAAATCTCGATCGCCGCCAACGCCACGCCAATTAAAAATGCGACATCTGAAAGGAGTTATAACGATGAACTTAGGCTGCCCTTATGGAACCCATCGCGTCATCAACCCGAAAGGAGTCTTTCCCCAACCCGCTCAATCCATAGATAATGATTTTTCAACTCTTTATGACAACGAAATTCTTATCGATGTTGAAGTCTTAAATATTGATTCCGCCTCCTTTACCCAGATTAAAACTCAGGCCGAGGGAGATTCAGAGAAAATTGGCCAAATCATCTTAGAAACCATTACTCAACGAGGCAAACAACACAATCCTGTCACCGGCTCCGGAGGAATGCTCATTGGAAAGGTAAAAGCGATTGGCTCTGCTCTGCATAACCGAGATCTAAAGGTCGGAGATCGAATCGCCACCCTCGTTTCCTTATCTTTGACTCCTCTGCGTATCGACAAAATACTCGCCGTCCACAAAGACATTGATCAAGTAGAGGTGCAAGGGGAAGCGATCTTGTTTGAAAGTGGAATCTACGCCAAACTTCCCGCTGACATGCCTCAGAAATTGGCCCTAGCTGTACTTGACGTGGCTGGGGCTCCCGCCCAAACGGCTAAAATCGTCAAACCGGGAGATACCGTCGTCGTGATCGGAGGTGGCGGAAAATCAGGTCTTCTCTGCCTCCATGAAGCGTGTAAACGGGCGGGCGTCACCGGCAAAGTGATTGGAATTAGTCACTCCAAAGCTGGTGTACAGCGTATGAGGGATTCCGGATTACCGGTCATTCCGCTCCAGGGAGATGCTCGCGATGCTCTCTGGGTCTTAAAGGAAATTGAACGCCTAACCGAAGGCAAGCTGGCCGACCTTACCTTAAATATGGTCAATATCCCTCATACTGAACTCGGCAGTATCCTAGCCACGAAAAACAAAGGGACCGTGTATTTCTTTAGTATGGCGACATCGTTCACCGCCGCAGCCTTAGGGGCGGAAGGCATTGGCAAAGATGTCACCATGTTGGTGGGAAACGGGTATACCGAAGGACACTCGGAAATAGCCTTAGCAATCATGCGCGAAAATCCCCGCCTCCGTGAGATTTATGAAAGCACCTATGCCTAAGTCCAAGGCCTGGAAAACTGAGCTCCGCTCCCGACTCTCCATGTTTTCCAACTTAATTTTTGCCGGGCTCGTTAAGAATGCGGGAAAAACCACAGCGTTAAACGCCGTCAATGACTTGTTTGAGGATAGAACCCTCGGGCTGACCTCAATCGGGTATGACGGTGAGGCGAAAGATGCTATTTATCACCACCCTAAACCCTCCATCTCAGTTCGACCTGGGCAGCTGGTTCTTACTGCAGAGCGTTTCCTCTCCGAAACGTCGAAGAATTATGAAATTCTTGACAGTTGGGGCCACCATCCCCAGTTTGGATCCTGGCTTATTTTAAGAATTACATCCCCGGGTGATATCCGGATGGCCGGCCCCTCATCCCTCTCCGAACTCCTTGAAGGTATCTCCCGCCTAAGGCACTTTGGGGCTGCTCAGATACATGTGGATGGAGCACTGAATCGCCTTTCTCATATTTCCTTAAACAGTACCCTTCAACTTGAAACCACTAACAATCTTGAAATTCTGAGTTCCGGGATTATCCTCAGCACCGGTGCCGCTTTAGGAAACACGTTAAAAGAGGTTGCAGAGCGCACCCAATATAGCCTTGAATTATTCGAACTTCCCGCTTATTCAGTCTCCGTTGGTTCCCCTTCTAACCCTCCACAACTTGATGTTCCCGTAAACAATAACTCCTTCTTCTACCAAGGGATCTGGTTTCCTCTCCCGTCATTTCTCTGGAACCAAGACCTTAAGACCCTACTTCCCTCCCAAGTCGAAATTCTTTATCTAAAAGGAGCTCTCACAGATTCTATTTACTTCGCTCTGCGCGCTGCCGGACGTCTGCCCCAAGAATTAATAACTCGAACCCCTGCCCATATTTTACTCTCACCTAAAGTATGGAGCGGTTTGAAATCCAGAGGGATCAGGGTCAAAGTTCTGCAGCGCCCGAATCTACTCCTGCTCACCTTAAGTCCCTGGCACCCTTTAACCCCCATCCCGACCGAACTCCTCGCGGAAGCTTTGCTTCCTATGGTTAAAGTCCCCCTCATAGACATCCAAAAGCAACATCTGTGGCTTCCCTAATTATTACCGAATGGAGGTGGTCCTATTGACTCGTCCCTACCTAAAAAACAAACTTCATCTCGATCCTAAGCTTATCAATAAAGCAAGAACTCTCGCCAAAAACATCGTTCGGCAAATCACACCACTTATCCTCTCTCATAGCACGGTGAGCGTAGAACGCACAGTTCTCCGCTTACTGGGGATTAATGGGGTTGACCCAGAAGGTATCCCTTTGCCCAATGTCGTGATAGATCATCTTAAAGAACATCACCTCCTTGAAAAAGGAGCCGCTCGAGCCATTGCCAACGCCTGCCTGCACTATAAGACAGAGCCTCAGATCCTGGCAGAACAATTGGGCCGCAATGAGCTATCGTTGGCGGATCTTCCCTTTTTCCCGCAGGAAGAAATCGACCAAAAAGCCTTTGCCCTCGCTCAAGACGCAGTAAACCAAATTCTCCAGCAACGCCAAACACGGGAACACCTCATTTCCACATTAGGTGAAGGTCCCGAACCTTATCTCTACGTCATCGTAGCGACAGGCAATATTTATGAAGATGTTCTGCAAGCCAGGGCAGCAGCACGTCAAGGAGCTGATATCATTGCTGTCATTCGCTCAACCGGGCAAAGCCTTCTCGATTATGTACCCTACGGATCAACGACAGAGGGATTTGGCGGCACATTTGCCACCCAGGAAAACTTCCGCATTATGCGTGAAGCCTTAGACCAAGTTGGGCAGGAACTCGGCCGCTACATTCGCCTCACAAACTACTGTTCCGGACTCTGCATGCCGGAAATTGCAGCCATGGGGGCCATAGAACGTCTCGATGTCATGCTCAACGACTCTATGTATGGCATCATCTTTCGGGACATCAATATGCAGCGCACCTTCATCGATCAGTATTTTTCCCGCTTGATTAATGGGTTCGCCGGGATCATTATCAACACCGGAGAAGACAACTATCTGACCACCGCTGAAGCCATCGAAGCCGCACACACTGTCTTGGCCTCAAATTTTATCAATGAACAATTCGCCTTTCTTTCGGGTCTTCCTGAAGAACAGCAAGGTTTAGGCCATGCTATGGAAATCGACCCGGATATTCCAGATTCCTTTCTTTATGAAATCGCCCAAGCTCAACTGATTCGTGAAATATTTCCCCGTTCACCCATCAAATACATGCCACCCACGAAGTATATGACTGGAAATATCTTTCGCGGACATGTTCAAGATACACTTTTCAATGCAGCCTCTGTCTTAACCGGGCAAAGCATTCATCTCATAGGGATGCTCACGGAAGCTATCCACACTCCCCTCATGCAGGACCGTTTTCTCAGTCTGGAATCTGCTAAACTTGTTTTCAAAGCCATGGGGCACTTCCATGAAGAAATAACCTTTACGCCCGATGGCTTAGTACACCAACGGGCACAATCCACCCTGCAAAAGGCCGTTGACATGCTGGAAGAAATTCAAAAGAAAGGTCTTTTCGCTGCCCTTGAAGAAGGGATGTTTGCCGATATCTCCAGAAAACCAACAGGAGGTCGGGGACTCGACGGTGTTTTCCGTAAACATCCTCAGTACTTAAATCCCTTTAATACTCTTCTCAACTCCAACCTCACGGGCTTTCAAAACCTTCACGATCCCCGGAACGCTCATGATTCCCAAGACAGCTGTAGTCCTGATTATTCCAACGATTTCATGGGTTCTAATAAGTTTGCAGTAACCCCCCTCAAAGAAGGTGATCTTGATGTCAAAACTTGATCTATCTCAAGTTCGTCCCTATGGAGATACCCTTGACGATGGCATCGTCCAACTGTCCTTAACCTTACCCGTCCCTTTTGGTGAAGAAGCACAAGAAGCTGTTCGGCGATGGGCGCTGAAAAGTGGTTTTCAAGACCCGAAAATCGTGCACACTGTTGATCTGGGAGAAGGCTTTAGCTTCTTTGTACTTTATGCACGTTCTCCTGTCAGTGTCGATTTCAGTGAAATTGAAGTCCCCAAGCTTTCACATGAGCATCTCGAAAAGCCAGAAATAGAAAAGCGTATCCGCACTCAGCTGGGCCGCAAACTCGTCGTAGTAGGGGCCTGCATCGAAAGTGACGCCCATACAGTCGGAATCGATGCGATTATGAATATGAAAGGCTATAACGGGCATAAAGGGCTGGAAAGTTACCACGAAATAAACGCTTTCAATCTTGGGGCACAGGTCTCTTGTGAAGAATTACTTATGAAAGCTCACGAAGTCTCCGCGGATGCCATCCTAATCTCTCAAGTGGTTACCCAGAAAGACATCCATCTCCGCAATCTAACCCGCATGGTTGAACTTCTTGAACTTGAAGGACTGCGCACACGCTACCTTCTGATTGCCGGAGGACCAAGGATCAACTATGAACTCGCTAAAGAACTAGGCTATGATGCCGGATTCGGAACAGGTACCTATGCCGAGGATGTTGCAAGCTTTATTCTGGATAGAGTACTGGCTCGCAGTTAACCTGAGGTTTTTCAATATACCCCACGTTCCGTTAGTTTTTTGGACTCGTGGGGCAGGAAGTAAATTAATGATACGAGGAGTGATAACTATGTACGAAAGCAAACTTCGTTTGCGCATTAGTTCCGCGGATGCCCACTATGGCGGTGGTTTAGTGGACGGGGCGCATATGCTCGCCCTTTTTGGAGATGTGGCTACCGAATTACTCATTTATACAGATGGAGATGAAGGTCTCTTTGTAGCCTACGACAATATCGAGTTTCTGGCCCCCGTCTTCGCCGGAGATTATATCGAAGCGACAGGGGTCATTACCGACTACGGAAACACATCGCGCAAGATGCGCTTTGAAGCGAAAAAGGTGATCTCTCCCCTCCCCGGAAGTGACTCCGCTGCCGAAATTCTTAGCGAACCCGTTCTCGTCTGCCGAGCCACAGGCACCTGCATGGTTCCTAAAGATAAACAGCGTTTTTCCCCACCTCAGCGTTCCTAACCCTGAAGAGGCTATGACACATGAAGACCGCTGTCAGGCTGAGGCAGTCATGCGCCAACCAACGGATGATGCCTCAGTCATCGCTATGTTCACTGCAATTTTGAGGAGGTAATGAGATAACTATGGAAAAGCTCATTATTACCGCCGCTCTCGTCGGCGCTGAAGTAACACGTAAACAAACACCCTTCCTTCCCCTTTCGCCGCGCGAAATTGCTGACGAAGCAAAAAAAGCATGGGCTGCGGGCGCTTCCATCGTCCATCTGCACATGCGTGACTCCATCGGCAATCCAACTCAAAATAAAGAACTTTTCGCAGAGGCAGTTGACTATATTCAAGCCGAAACAGATCTCATCATTCAGGTATCCACCGGAGGAGCGGCTGGGATGACTGCTGAGGAACGAATTCAACCTGTCACCTTGGCGCCGGAAATGGCTTCTTTAAGTACAGGAAGTGTAAACTTCGGAGAGGATGTTTTCAGTAATCCTTTACCGATGGTGCGCGAATTTGCCCTCGCTTGCCAAAACTATCACGTAAAACCGGAAATTGAAGTCTTTGAAGCGGGAATGATCCAAAACGCCTTAAATCTCAGAGAGTTAGGCCTGCTTCATGAACCTATTCACTTCAATTTTGTCTTAGGAGTTCCCGGAGGAATGCCCGCAACCGCGAAAAATCTTCTCTTTCTTCTTGATCTAATCCCTCCTGCTTCAACTTGGACCATTTCCGGTATCGGCAAACATCAACTACCCATGAACACTCTCGGCATTATTCTTGGCGGACATGTTCGCACCGGATTTGAGGACAACATTTATTATCGCAAAGGAGTTCTCGCAGAGGGAAATACACCTCTCGTAGAGCGTTTAGTTTCCCTTGCCCAAAGCTTAGAGCGCCCAGTAGCTAGTCCCTCAGAAGCCCGAATACTACTAGGACTCTAAACTACTGCCTCCAACTACTCTCATACCTTAAACCTACTCTCACAGTCTCTAGGTCTCTATCTCTTGCCAGTTACTGATTTCGGGTCTACCACAGTCAACCGCCACTCATTCCCGCTCCGAAAGATTGCCGAAGGATTGCCAATGCGCTGAGTTTTCATTTCCCCAAAAGCTGAACCTTTAACAAAAAGTTAAGGCCCTTGAATTTAGGGCCTTTTCATAGCTTCTTAAATCTGAAGTTCTCCGATTACTGTAGTTCTTCGACCACCGTAAATCCAATAATTCTTAAAAAAGTCATCAGGGCATCAGCCTTTGCCCTCTCCAAATTACATACTTTCAAATCGTACGTTTGCTTTGGATTCGGATTCGTACTAACTTTAACGACGAGCGCAGTATCAATACCTTGATAGCTTACAGTGACATTATATTGATCAGAAACATTCTGCAATGAGGTGATTGTGTTTCCCTGGAAAGATAAGGCGTCAGTGGCAGCGGTACTATAGGTTACTAACTGCGAAACGTCTTTTGAGCTGCCATCTGAATAATGTGCCGCAACGGAAATTGTTCCGGATTGTTCAGCCATAAGGTTTAAGGTTGTTGGCAAAAGGGAAATTGAACTCAAAGAGACAGGTGCCGGTATTGGCGTACCGGTGATGGCTGCTAAATCCGCCTGTAGCTGTGCAAAATCAAACCCTTCTGGTGATACTCCCTTACCATTGAGAAACTCCTGACTAAGTATAGCCCAGGCTTCCTCACAGTAAGTTTTTAAAAAATCAACCGTCATTTTCTGTACTCGTCCCCAAGTTACACAATAAATATATGAGCCATCATATCCAACCACAGGAACATAGTGACCCCCTTCAATTTGAGAACCCTGTACCACGCTCCATGGTTGACCATTGTTAAACTGCTCCATAGCACTGTCAGGAAAATTAATACCAATACCGACAGCACTAAAAAGATATACGGCTTCAAGCAATTCATTCAACAGATTCGAGTGGTCTAATAACAAATAAACTGCAATCTTGTGCCTATTACCACCTGCATCAATCATTCCAGTCTTTTGGCGATATTGCAAAGCAGTCCTAACCTCTGTTCCCTGGTCGGTATTGGGATCATTAGGGTTATATCCAGTTATCGCACTATAATCGCTCATGGCATTTGCTGCGGTAAAGGATGCCTCTACACTTCCTTCCGCTGTCCAAAGCATTGTTTCGTGGTCAGCTCCTGCAATAACGCAATCTCCAACAGTATCGTTACCAAGCAGCCCCCAGTCACTTATTAAGTTTTGGTGTCCGAAAGAAGGTGGGATAGGTGGTAGTGCTGTTCTTCGATAATTGCGGTAGAGTAGATCTTTTTCATTGGGGATAAACGGTTTCCTGCCAAATTTCATTTTTCACCCTTCTTCCTAAATATAATTAGGAGTATATCCCCTGACTCCCCGGGGTCTCATACCTGTCTACTCCTCCCTATCAGAATATGCGGACGAGTTTCTTAACGTGTTACCACATCACTCACCTCTCTTCTTTCTTTAACTCAATTCACTCAAACCTTAGTAAGTCCTTGAAAACAGAACATCTCATAATAGTCGTCAGAAATATCTGACTTCAGCTCCCAGAGTGCTTCATTTGGCATTTCATCATGTCGTACTAATTCCACAATTATCCTATTTTTCCTGCAATAAGAACGCAAAAAAGAGCGTCCATAAACGCTCCGTAAATTTCTCCTCTCACTGCACCCGGGTTAGAATAATCAATATCTTTAATAATACGTTCCTGACCGGCTAACCTTCTATAAGTTCAGGAACGTTCCGCCCCAAAGTATCTTTCTGACAAGTTCCAGATAATCACCATCATAAGGAAAATCCTTTTTGGCAATTAAGATGGCCATACCGTGCACCAAACCCCAGCAGGACAATGCCAATGCATTTAGGTCAACGCTGTCAGCCTCTCTGTTTTGAATCTCCGCTTGGCAGCGTTCGATCGCCTCATAAAACGTATTGAAAGGTTGATCATCTTTTATACATGTTACGTGATTAATCTTTTTAATATTATTTGCGAAATCACTTAGGAAAAAAAGTCGTAAATATTCCGGATTTTCAACAAAGAACCTCACATAAGAGTAACCCATTTCTTTAAGCTGGCTTTTATTATCGTTCGGATATTTATTAACAGCTTCCACAAGGCATTGGTTAAATTTATGCTGAGCTTCGACAGCAATTGCCATGATTAGATCGTCCTTACTATCAAAATGCCTGTACGGTGCGGTGTGGCTTACACCGCAGGCTTTCGCCACCTTGCGCAACGAAAAGTTTTCATACCCTTCTCCATCCAAAAGCTTTAAACCTTTTTTGATCAATTCCGCCTTCAAATTTTCATGATGATAATTTTCGTTTGACACTCACTATACTTCCTCTCAACAAACATAACTCTATTATACCACAAGATAATATAATGTTTACATTGTAAACATTGCGTGCTATTATTATGTTGACACTGTAAACATAATTCGATAGGGAGTGAATTTAATGAAAGCCTTATTGATTTCGGATCAGGAATATATGACCAGAACCTATCAAGGTCTAAATGATTTAACGGGTAAGTTCTTGAAACAAAAAGGGTTTGAGTTAGAGTTGATGGAACTGAGTGCGGAAAACCTGACCTTTTGTAAGGGTTGCTTTGGTTGCTGGATCAAAAAACCTGGGGAATGTGTTATCAACGACCGGATGACCCAAATCAACCGAAGTATAATGAACAGCGACGTAGTTATTTATCTCAGCCCAATCATCTTTGGGCAGTTCAGCCCAACTTTCAAAAATGTTATTGATAGAGGTTTACCAAATATGTTGCCATTTTTCGAAACAAGACCTGATGGTTCTACGATGCATCCACCTCGATATGATACCTACCCCGGTCAGATTATCATCGGTTACGGAGAGGAGACTTCCGAAGAGGATAAACAACTTTTCATCGATGTAACAAAAAAACACCGCAGAAGTATTGAAGTCCTGATCTATCAAGAACCAACTGAAAACACAATCATGGCCTTAAATAAAATGGAACTTGGAAGGTTAGGTGGACTGCTGTGAAGAATGTCGTTTTAGTCAGCGCCAGCCCTAAAATCAACGAACAATCAGTCTCCAGAAAATTCCTGGAAATGGCGGGAAGCGAAATTAATTCTGATCTGTTTAGTAAAACATTTATAGACGTCAGAAAAAGCTTCTTAACCCATAACCTTACGGAAGATTTTGAAACGCTTGCCAGAGCTGATATCATCATTATTTCATTTCCTCTTTACTATTTTTGCATGCCAGGCATGTTAACTCGATTTTTAGTTGATTACCATAATTATTACACTTCCAGCGGGATCGCCAAAAAAAATGTAAAAATATATACTATTGTTAATTGTGGGTTTCCCGAACCGGAAATAAATCTAGAGGCTGTCAGAATTATCAAGAGTTTCAGCCAACATCTGGACGCAGAGTTCCGTTTCGGCGTTCTCATCGGTGGGGGCGCCATGATGTTTGCCGCCAAAGATGCGCCTTTTATGAAAAAAGCCGTACAAAAACTTAAGTCCGCTTTTTCCTCTATGGCAGCAGATATTCAACATAAGAATTCAACAACGACGGATTCTATTTATATTGGCGTCAATTTCCCATTTTCAAGGCACCTTTACTTTTTCATGGGTAACAAGGGCTGGATTACAATGGCTCACAAAAATAAGCTGCATAAAAAAGATCTTTATAAGAAACCGTACCAGTTAAACGAATAGAGCTATTGCTGCGATCATAGCAACTTAAGACCAGGATTTAGTCTAGACTAAATCCTGGCCTGTTTTACCGTAGTGCCGTATGCATTATTAGACAAAGTGGAGAATGCTTTGTAACCCAATGAGGAGGAAAACTGTTCCTGCCTTCAAAAGGGTAATAACAAAAATATCTCTATAGGACTGTTTGTGACCAATCGCTCCAGCGTTAATGGCCTTGGCAATATTTCCTTTGATTCTAAGAGGATTAATTACGATCGCTAATGCTATTCCCACAAGCAGAGCAATAATTAGAGCCCAGTTATTCATTCTAACGTCGTTTATAACTTTTAGGTAATTTTAAGCTTCATTTTAGAGTTTGAATTTTAAGTTTATACTTTAAGTTCCGGCAAATCCTTAAAAAGTTCTAAGGATTGTGGGTTAGCCAGGGCATCAAGATTCAGTACCGGTTCATTGTGAATGATGTTGGCTACAGCTATTTCTACTTTCTTTCCATTGAGAGTATAAGGAATATCTTTTACAGCGATGATCTTCGAAGGCACATGTCGTGGGGTGCTGTTCAGTTTGATCGTTGCTTTTATTTTGTTTTCGAGTTCATTATTCACTTCAATGCCTTCGGATAGCTTAATAAATAAAATGACCCTAATATCATTATTCCAATGTTGACCAACCACAACGCAGTCTGCCACTTCAGGCAGTGATTCTATTTGGCGATAAATTTCCGCAGTTCCAATACGCACTCCGCCGGGATTTAAGGTTGCATCCGAACGACCGTAAATTATTACCCCCCCGGTCTCCGTGATCTCTATAAAGTCTCCGTGGCGCCATACATTTGGATAAACATTAAAATATGCCTTGTAATACTTTGCTTGATCTGCATCATTCCAAAAACAAATGGGCATCGATGGAAATGGCGCCGTACAAACAAGTTCACCTTTTTCCTTTAAGAGCGATTGGCCTTGACTGTTATAACTTTCCACCTTCATACCTAAACCCCGGCACTGGATTTCGCCGGCATACACGGCTCCGATGGGATTTCCGAGGGCAAAGCATGAAATAATGTCGGTTCCTCCGGAAATAGACGACAGACAAATATCTTGCTTTATGTGCTGATAAACAAATTGAAAACTTTTTTCGGAGAGTGGGGAACCGGTTGAGAGAATGGTTTTTAGAGACATCAGATTGTATGATTCTCCGGGGTGTAAGCCGCATTGTTCAACGGAAGATAAATATTTGGCGCTCGTACCAAAGACTGTTATTTTCTCATCTTGAATCAGCTGCCAAAGAGCTCCGGCCTCAGGATAGAAAGGTGAACCATCATAGAGTACGACAGTGGCGCCAATTGCTAAGGAGCTAATCATCCAATTCCACATCATCCAACCACACGTGGTAAAGTACAAAATAGTGTCTTCCCGTTTTAAATCCGTGTGCAGCATGAGCTCCTTTAAATGCTGAATCAGGGTTCCGCCGGCCCCATGAACAATGCATTTAGGTACACCCGTAGTTCCGGAAGAATACATGATATAGGTTGGGTGGTTAAAAGGAACTTGAGTAAATTCAATTTCCAAGTTCTCATCCGCAGCAAGAAAATGATTATACAATATTGCATTAGGTATTTTACGGAAATCAGGTTCTTTTTCGATATTGGGAACGATCACTACTTTTACAAGGTCACATAGATCACTGGAGATTTGAAGAATTCGTTCCAAGGAGTCAAAAGCTTTGCCATTGTAAAAGTAACCATCGGCTGAAAAGAGGACTTTCGGCTTGATTTGCCCAAAACGATCCACGACACCTTTAATTCCGAAATCAGGTGAACAGGAAGACCAAACAGCTCCAATACTGGTGGTAGCGAGCATTGCTATCACGGTTTCGGGCATGTTGGGCATAAAACCCGCAACCCGATCTCCTTGAGTAACACCTAAAGAGCGTAACGATTTAGCCAGACGGGCCACTTGATCATAAAGCATGGCATAGGTCATCCTAACCGATTCTTGGCCTTCTCCCTTAAAAATTAAGGCTGTTTTGTTATCACGAAAACGCAATAAATTTTCAGCAAAATTCAATTTCGCCCCAGTAAACCATCGAGCAGACATCATCTGTTCGTAGTTTTCAACGACATGATCATAGTTTTGGGAAGCTTTGATTTCGGCAAATTTCCATAGTTCTGCCCAAAGGGACGAAGTGTTTTCAAGGGACCAAGTGTACAGTTCCTCATACGACGTGATCTGCACAAGGTACTTACTATTTATCGTCTCAATGAAACGTGTCATATTCTTTGCTTGTTTGCTTTCTGGAGATGGCTCCCATAACTTTAAACTCAATATTTTCACCTCATTATCATTAGACCTGGCTCCATCCCCCATCGATGGTATATCCTTGGGCAGTAATAGAAGCAGCAGCGTCAGAGCATAGATACAAGGCTAAATAGCCAATTTCTTGAGGAGTTAATAATCTTTTCTGGGGTACGGGACGGAGAATTACTTCTTGGAGCACTTGCTCTTCTGACATATGATGGTTTTCCGCCAAATTATGAAGCTGCTTTCGTACTAGAGGAGTATCCACATAACCTGGGCAAATTGCATTTGCTGTAATGCCAAACCCAGCCGTTTCCAAGGCGAGAACTCTTGTAAGCCCTAATAAGCCATGTTTAGCAGAGACATATCCGGCTTTGTAGACCGAAGCTATTTTTGCGTGTACAGAGGCTATATTTACAATCCGACCGAATCCTCTGGATTTCATACTTGGAACCCCACCGCCTGCGCCAGCAAAAACGGGCCTACTAACATAACCTCCAACAGACGGCGGAAAATCTTTTCATCAAAATCTTCTAACGGTGATACATGCTGAAAACCCGCATTATTAACTAGAATGTCGATGTGTTTTGACTTTACTTTTCGAACGAAATCAGGATGGGTGATATCTCCGGGAAGAAGATCGCCATTAAGACTTTGGGCAACTTCTATCAGACCGTCCTCAGTAAGATCGTTCACGATTACTTTTGCACCGGCTTCACTTAAACCCTGGGCAATACCGAACCCAATACCTGATTTTGCACCTGTAACTAAAGCTGTCTTACCTTGCAAATCAACGGAAAAATTCATGAGTTTCAACTCCCTTCGAGTGTCTAATTATAGTTATATTCCAATGCTTTAGAATATACTGAATATTTCGCCCCCTCTTTGGCTGCTTTTCAAGATATATTGCTATTCAAAATAGCAAAAAGCATGCCAATATATTTCCTATAAAATTCTTTAAAAGCTATGTAGAAAATCTTGTGAAGCTTGAAGACACTATCTTCATACATATTTGCCCTTCTTGCGGTATACAATCGAAAGTTATACTTTCTGCCTGATAGGTAATAAAAAAGCAACACTATAACTGTGTTGGTTTTAGAAAAAGTTATACTTGGTATGGAATTATGAATGCAGCAATTTCGCTACACTCTTTGAGAAATATTTTAGGTAACACGACATTTAATCAGAAAAATCCGCTCTGAGTGGCATTGCTACATGTTGCAAAATCTCTACTATTCTTCCGTGAACAAGAGATTGGTCAATCCATATTTATCCATCTTGCGATATAAATTAGTCCGATGTATCCCCAAAATTTCTGAGGACCTAACTTTATTTCCCTGTGTTGCTTTAAGAGTTCTGATAATCACCTCTTTTTCAGTAGCGGCAAGTTCTTTTGCTAAAGAATTTAACTCCTTTATTTTAGGTTTCATAGAGGATTCCCGTAAATAGAGGGGCAAATCATCGAACATAATCTTATCGCCTTCAGCCACATTAATTGCGCGCTCAAGGGCATTTTGCATTTCCCGCACGTTACCGGGCCAGGTATAGGTCATGAAAAGATATCAGTTCTGTCTGAAATATCATGATACATTGTTAATTTATTAATAATTCAATATATTCAGTATAGTCCTTCTCAACTATTATTTAAAGAGAAACATACAGTTGGCCAATTGACATATTTCAGAACTGACTTTCAGCCGTTGTGATAAGCGTTCTCCTTTTCACAAACCGATAAAAATAAAACTATCTCCTCTCCCTCATATCGAAAAACTCGAACATTCGGTGCGCCCTGACGATGTTTTTTACATTGCACTCTATCTTTCAAGGAATTTCTCAACCAATATTCGTTTCATCTTATAGTTACTATTGATACCTTGGTTTTCTCGACGACATTGCGAGATAAACCAAGAGGCTGCTGACAAGGAATATATGAATGAATAAAATACTGCCGACGTTCATTGGGATAAAGGGTCTGAAAGTAACTAGACCCATGCCCAATTCTTTCACACTCACTATGTCTACTCGCCAATAATAGACCATCATGATTCCCGACAAAACACTTCCGAGGAGTAAAAATAAAGGGACATAGCTGAAAGAGACGGAGCTATTCTTCGTAAAGGAAGTATAAATACTGCGTACTATGATAACCAATAAAGCCACCATAAACACGATGTCCGTAATATAAATCGCATTGTGGGGAAAACCGATGGAAAGAAAACTATCTGCATTTTCCAAGCCTTGAACAAGCGAGGGTACCGGATTTAAAAACAACCGCAAATGCCGTATTAGAATAATTAGAAGAGCCCCAAAAAAGATATAGACACCTGCCCAGAACCATTTAGAAACCCCCGATTCTTCTTTTAATTCCTGCGTTGCCATTTTTATGTTTCCGAAGAATGAGCGAAAGAATAGTATATCTAAAATTTTTGGATTGGTCTTATTTTTAGTCCCCAGCGAATTTTCCGAATTATTTTGTTCTAATTTTAACAGACGATTTATATAACCAATTGAGAATATGATTAAAGCTAAGTAGGGTATACCAATTCCAAATAAAGCATAAAGCTTAAGAACTCCAACCCCAAACCATGCAATAAACGCCAAAACCAAAACAATCAATAATGAAGACAACAATTTCATTTTATAAACGCCTCATTTCTTTGACAATTGAATCAGCCCAAAATTAGGGGCTTCCTTACCTTTTTCTATTAAATATAAGAAATAATCATATAGTTTTAGCGAAGGAAATTCATTTAGTTACTGAAAGAAAGATTACTTATAGAGTTTACCCTCAATCAGTTGTCCTATTCGTCTTAGTTTCTAGGTCACTTTTCTTCCCTAACCATTAAAGAAAGGCGTTATCACTCCACTATAGTAGTGAAATGACAACGCCTATGGCTATCTAAACCCACTTTATGTTTTTCAAGTTAAGTTTTTAAACAGCCCCGCTTACCTGAAACTATACTGCTTGTTTCTTTGAACTAATCTTTTATTAACTTCTCTCAATACTACTTCACTTCAATAGTATTCAAGATGGGGCCGTGCCAGTTTTCATACCAAACCTGGCCGCTATATCCATTAACGTCGAGCTCTGCATAATCCTTACCATCTTTTTGAACCATGAATTCGTAATAACCAGGAGCTGTTTCAGGTTTTTCGATCGAATATTCTTGACCCATTCGGCTTACAAAATCTTGAGCATTTTTTACAGCCTGTTCTTCACTCACCGTCATGGACCCAGCGTTACCCCAATTCATAGGTCCATATTTACTATTCCACATAATATTGGGACCCATTTCAGCTATAATTTGTCCGCCATTTTTATAAATCATGATCTCATAAGCTTTAGCCCCAGTTTTAGCATCCTTAAACTCCGCTTCGTACCCATTGGAGAATTCATGGAGTTCGTCAGCGACAACATTCTGGTCAACTTTTTGGGTGTACGCTTTAGCAATTGCTACGGCTTGATCTGAGGTGCTGACTTCACCGTTAGTAAGGTTAATGCCTAAGCTTTGAGCATTATATCCCCCACCCATCATGCCATAACCTCCACCGGTTCCGTTAGCTCCGTAGCCTCCCATCATACCATAGCCCCTACCGGCTCCATTACCTCCGTAACCTCCCATCATACCATAGCCCCCGCCGATTCCATTACCTCCGTAACCTCCCATCATGCCATAACCCCCGCCGGTTCCATTACCTCCGTAACCTCCCATCATGCCATAACCCCCAAAGGGTGCATTGGAACCTGGAGTTATTCCACTATTCGTAGTATCTATTAGTAAAGGCTGTGTTGATTGATTCGTCGAAGGAGAACTATTATTTACCGTGTTTATACCGTTATTTGCAACAGTTCCTTGAGATTGAGTTGATATATTACGGGCAGTAAGTTTTTGTGCAGCTGATTGTGTAACAACTGACCCGGAGTTAAGAGCGAACGCCGTACCGGAAAGTGCCATCACACCCGCAATTGATAGTCCAATAATCCACCTTGATCTTTTCATCTTTATTCCTCCTCAAACTTTTTGCTAAAAAAATTTTTAACTTAAATACTCTGGCCTTCTATGCACAAAGTATAGCGAATTAATTCGATTTTGCTGTGAATTAGTTATGAATTTCTTATGAATGCAATCGCACCTGGAGCTTAGAAAGGCGCGATTACTAGTGGCTGCATAGAAAGATATTGTCTTAAAATTAGTCAGCAAAACAATTTAAGGTTTGAAATTTACATAACCTATTTGCAGAAAGGGGGCATTGCTCTGCGAATTACTCAAGTTCGCTTTGCAACTCTTGTTTACGGTTCACGTTTTTGGACGTTGGAATTGTTGATACCAAAAAATCCGGCTAAGATTACAAAAGCGTAACCTTAGCCGGATTCTGCAGTTCTTTCTTGACGAAGAGGACTAATCTTTATAAGTTCCTCCATCGTCGATCAAATGCTTAGTTCCAATACTCTCTACATTGCCGTCATGCCGGAATGTTAGAAATTAATCTGAAAAACTCTCAGCTATGATTCAGAAAGTTTTAAGTTTGAGCTCAGTTTAAATTCAGCTAGCATTCGTAGAATTACATCGTGGTTAAAATCAAGTATCTTATTCGAAAGGAGATGTTGATGGGAAGATCATCATTCAATAACATCAATATAATTGGTTCCTACTTAATTCACCGACTCAAAAGTACATGAACAAGACATTAATTCACTTATCTTACTCAGAATGAAAAATTGAAAGGGGCAATCTAATATGAAAAAAGTCACACCTTTGATAGCCTTAGGTGCAATTTCTCTTATCACACTTCTAAGTGCATCAACAGCATTTGCAACGACAACGAACCTCAATAGTTCAACAACACCCACTCAAGTTCAGCATAACTTCAAAAGAGATAACCATAATGGCCCTAAAACAGTTCTCGATACTTTAGTTTCCGCTGGCACCATTACCCAAGACCAAGAAACCTCTGTTTTAAATTCTCTTAAACCCTCAGGTGCTCCTAACGGCGACAACGGTTTCTCGACGGCTTTGGATAGCTTAGTCTCAGGTGGTACCATCACTCAAGACCAAGAAACCTCTATTGAAACAGCTCTCAAAGATGCTGCTCCGGCTCAAGGTGACCACCATGACGGATTTCAATCTGTTCTCGACAATCTAGTCTCAGCTGGCACCATTACCCAAGACCAAGAAACCTCTGTTTTAAATTCTCTTAAACCCTCGGGTACTCATAACGTCAACAACAGCTTCTCGACGGCTTTGGATAGCTTAGTCTCAGACGGTACCATCACTCAAGACCAAGAAACCTCTATTGAAACAGCTCTCAAAGATGCTGCTCCAAACGGAACCCCTGATCAAGGCAACCAAGATGGGTTCTCAATCGTCCTTAATAGCTTAGTATCTGAAGGTTCTCTTACTCAAACCCAAGAAGATGATATTCTGAATGCCATTTCAACTGGTATGCAGTCAGGATCAGATTTGAAAACCATACTTGACAATCTCGTATCCGCTGGTGCAATTTCACAAGTTCAAGAAAATGCTATCCAAAATTCCTTAGATTAACGCATAAACCTTGACTATTTCCTGAAAGCCCTTCAGCAAAATCTGGAGGGCTCTCTCTTATTCACCTTGTAATGCACTTTTATCAAATCTTGTTCGGAGGCTAGATAGTAGCCATCTAATAATGAGGGCATTCTTTAATATCTATCTTCCTCTCAGATAAGCTGCCGCCTGAATCCCCGCAATTGCTCCATCGGAAACGGCTGTAGCAATTTGTCTCACCTCCTTTTTGCATATATCACCCACAGCATAGACACCAGGAATTTTAGTTTGCATTTTCTCATTTGCAATAATATATCCATTCTCATTTTCGAGCGAGGAATACATTGCGGAATTAGGGGTTGACCCAGCATAGATAAATACAAAACTATTCGGAGCTTCCATGACTTCAGTCTCATTAGTATTTACATCTGTAATTTCCAATGTTTCAATTCCTGTACTCCCTTTTATATTGGTGAGTCTGGTATGAAGACGAATCTTTAGGTTCGAAGTTTTTTCCGCTTTTGATGTGAACTCCACTACAGCTCCTAACTTTTCCTCAAAATGGATGACAGTAACCTGTTTGGCCAACTTTGACAAAAATAATGCTTCTTTTAAAGCACCATCGGAGCCGCCCACTACAAATATTTCCTTTCCCTTATATTTACTTAAATCATCTGACAAATAATAATCTACCCCCTTTCCAATGAGTTCTTGTTCACCCGGTATTCCAAGATGTCTTGGCGTAGTACCGTTGGCAATGATTACTGTTTTAGTTTGGTATGTACTCTTTTTAGTTTCTACCTCCTTGATCTCTGCTTCTAGATTTACGGCAGTTACTTCCTCAAATTTAATAACTACTCCCGCGTCTAAAGCTTGGTTATATATTTTAGTCGCAAAAGTCTTACCCGTTTCATTTTCTATAATCCCAGAATAATGAGTAACGTTTGAGACTTGTCGGATAACTCCACCTACTTGCCTTTTTTCCAAGATTAATGTTTTTACTCCTCTACTAACAGCATAAATCGAGGCGCTTATGCCTGCAGGACCTGCACCGATAATAATTAAGTCATAAACCAAAGTACTCAACTCCTTATTCATACTATTTATCTAAATTTCCTCTATATTATTTGAATTAAGTGTAAAAATAATAATATTAATTTTGCGCTGATAGTTCCCTTAGCATATTCCGCGTACAGAGCTGGAAAACAACCCGCATAGACGAGCCTATTGCGGGTTAATATCGCACAGACAAAGAAATAGACCCAACGAAGTTACCGCTGAGCCTGTTTTTCGCTGAATTTATCATATAACCTTCGTCCAAATTGAATAACGTCTATTGAAATAAATAAACCAAGCATAGATAAATACAAGCATAGTTAACTATAGGTAACTACATATTTCTGAAATGCAAATAACGGATACGGTAATAGAGCAAGAATATAAGCAAAAGTGTACCAACGAAACTAATAAACTTGTCCAATTTTTCGTTCAAACCCAATTTAGTACACTACCCTATCGCCGCTTTAAATATAGCTGAAAAGCCCGGTGTAATAAAGGCTGCAGAGGATAGTCCCAAGCACCAATCATTTCACAGGCCTCGCCTCCAAAGCCCAATTTAAATCGCAACAACCCAAAAAGGTGGTCAGATTCATCCAGGGTGGGGCTGATGCCTCTAAAATCATAGGTGTGGGAATTAAGCTGATAGGCATTTTGAATCATACGCCACTGGATTGCATGATTAGGGGCCTTTTCCCGTTTTACATTGCTGCTTGCCCCGTAAAGATACCATGAGTGAAAGTTGGAATGCACGGCTAAGGTAGCAGCCAATAATTCCTCTTCGTCTTCCGCCAGATAAAGAGTAATCCGATCTGCTGCTTCGGCCTTTAATGACTGGTACATATTAGAAAAGTAGGAGAAACTGCGCACCCTGAATTGATCCCGTTCTGATGTTACCTTCAGCAACTCATAAAAAGCCGGCAAATCCTGTTCTGTCCCGATTCGGACCTTGACACCTAAACGATCAGCCTTTTTAACGTTGCGCCTCCAGTTGGTATGAAAACAGGCGAAGACCTCATCCAAGCTGCGTCCCTTTAAGGGCAGGCGGTAAACATATTCGGGTTGAGACGCGGCGAAACCCGTATCCCCTCTCTGCTTCTGCCAACCGAGTTGCCGTAATTGTTGTTGGACCTGTTTGGCAGTTGGGTGGTCCTCGTCAGGTGGCAAATCACGCAAAATTTTACCAGAGCTGCCCTGTTCGCGAGCTTGCTCTAAAAATTTTTTAATTGTGGGAGTATACCATTTTGCCTGTACCACAGGAGGGTCGATTTTAACACTGAAAACATGCTTGCTTTTCAAATAGGCAAAAAAAGGTTCAAACCATTCCTTGAGGTTAGGGCTCTGCCAATCAATAATCGGGCCGCGGGGACAATAAGCCAGGTACCGGTTAAGGTATGGCATTTTCCGGTATAAAACCAAACCACATCCTGCCAATTTGTTGTCCGAGGTGAACCACCCCAATAAATCGCTGGTCCACTCGGTTTTGACCTTAGCCCAAGAAGGATACTGCATAAAATTGCCTAAATCGGCTTGAGAAATAAACGAATAATAGGTTTCTACACTTATTTTGTCAACTTTCAACATCAAAAAATTACACTCCATTATAAAAACACAAAGCCAAGGGTTATACATCTTTATCTATGACTGTATCAAAAGGCTAAAATAAAGTATTATGCAATTTACCCGTCGTAAAAAGGCTTTATATTTTTTTAGTTATAAATTCGGCTATAAAAAAGGGCTAAAATAACCGTATTAACTATTTTACCACAATTATGATGTTTAGACTCCTAAAGTCTGTATTTTTCATTTAGAAGCTTCGACTGGTTTCATACAAAAAGGCAAAAATTCTCGCATACCCCGATGTGTCCGGCTCAACTAAGCGATGAGAAAAATCAAAATAAGCCCATCCGTTCGGTAACTTCATTCTACCGAAGAGGGATAGGCCTTTTTTAAATAATTTCTTATTAATTTCTTAAGTTTTCCTTATGAACGATTTCTTTTTTAAGTTCTTATCACAATTTCCTGAATATAATCTCCAAACGTGTAAGTATGCTAAGTCAATATATTTAACTTCAAAACTTTCATGAGATTTAAATGGAGATATTGAAATCTTGGACCCAAGAAATCACGAAGGATTAGTTTAGGTTGTTTCCGCCAAGTGCTGCAACGATCAGATTTTTCCCAAGCCCACTCTCTCTTCTTAATCCACCGTTGCACTACACCTCTTTATTTATTAGCTTCAAACGTCTCGTGAAAATCTTGTTCAACGTCAAAGATACTTGTATACCGTTGATCAACACCCATTAGCCTTTTTAAAAGTAACAGTTCCTTTGGCTGCAACAGCAATTCGTTATACCAAGGGCGCTTCTTGAAGCCTTTGAGTTCAAAAGAAGAGTAATACAGGTGCAGAAGAAAGTCTCCCAAAAATGCGAAATCCATATCTGCCCTGTATTTCTCGTTATTAATCCAACGAGCAAGCCCAAAATCAACAAGGTTAACCTTTTGACCATCATACAATGTATTTGGCACCCTTATGTCTCTATGGACTATACTCTTTGAATGCAAGTACTTTAAAATTTCGACAAGTTGGCGTCCTACTTTATAGATCTCCGCTCTTTCAAACACGTGTTTGTCAAGATAAATTATATCTTCGAACGTTTTACCTGCCTTAAATTCAAGTACGTAGCCATAGAAGTCCTTACATTCAATCTTTTTAATAAACCGAGGAACGCTCTCATGATGTAAGCTCCTAAGAATTTCCTCCTCAAACCGAGCCTTTACTCCGGCTTTCTTGAGCATTCCCCTTTTTAGTTGCTTGAGAATATACGATTTCTGATCCTGAGAAACCTGATAGCAGATACCAAACCGGCCCTCTCCTATCGTTTTCTCGATGGTATAATCAGCTATTTGCTCATACGGATTAAATAATTTGTCCCGTCTAAATAGGTTTAAGACCATGAACTCTTACGATGATGATGACTCGAAGAATACCTGTCGTAGCGATTTGAACCAGACAGTGAATGCCTTCTCGAACCTGTCAAGGCCTCAAATATTTTACCTAGTATTCCTCCCGAGCCATGCGGCCTTTTATAATGCCCGCCTCCATGATTCGGATCCGGGTAATGTCCTCTATTTTTTGATCTTGAAACAGAGGAAAAGGAATGCATGATGAATAGACTCTTTAGAAAAGCGTCCTAGTCGCATAATGAACATATTTATGAGAATAGCTGCTAAAACGCCCCTATTCAATAGTATTAGTGTCATTCTAAATAGCTTGCTAATAAATGACTTTAATTTCTCATGTAAATTTCTCAAATTTATAATTGGTTTGTTATTATTTATAATAAAATTAAACGTTGTTTCATAAATATGTTGCTCTGAGTTCTCAACTAAGCTATGAGGCATATACACAGACATCAACGAAAATAGTAAGAGAAATATTAAACAAAAAAATTTATTTTTATGTATAATGCTAAAACACAGCATATTCACAGATGCTACCCCCATTTAACGAAAATACCTGTGGGATTCTAATTATATTAGAATTATAGTCCCACAGGTATTTTATCCTGCTGCCAGTTCTTCCGCCGGCCCAGCCCCACACACTTTATCGAAGTGTATCGCCTGCTCTATTAGTAAAGCTATAAATCTTTATATTGATCCAATTTTTTTACATTATATGTTAGACATATTAATTTGTCAACAAAGCTTAACTACTATGCCGCTGGGCTAGGACTTCCATTCTGAGGGGATATATGGCATTTTGTTTTTGACCGCATGGAAAATGTTACATGAAGAAATAAAATATTTTTGAGAACACTAATTTAAATTAATTTGTGCTAAAAATCGAATTGTAATAAGTTTAAAAAGGAGGTTTTTCTTATGAACATTCCAAAAACTAAAGATCGAATGTTGTTAGGCATCCTTGCGGGAGGGTTAGCTTTTATCGTTCAATCAATCTTTGATTACACATCTTATAAACTGAATATTTCTAAACGTCCTTATTGGACAACTGCTGCAGGCGTTTGGGTGAGTAGTCGAAGGCAGGCTAAACAATGGAGTGGTCAAATGTTAGGAGCTTGGATGACTTTTGGTTTAAATGCGGTGAATGGTATATTTATGGTATGGAGCTTTACAAAGGCTGGTTTAAATAAATGGCCCTTAAAGGGTATTGTTTTAGGTTCGATTGCAGGCAGTATCACTAATGCGCTCTTAAGTGGCTTTGCAAAAAATAAAGTTTCGCCCAAAGACAGTAATAGCACCTTATCCTATTCTTTAACAAATGCGGTTACGGGATTTATTGCTTCTTGGGCTATAGTGATATTTGGGGATAAATCACTATTCAACGAAAGAAGAGTCATTGCAAATAACGCAAAAGCAGAGTCGTTGACAGTTATGCCTTATAATGATAGCAGTGCAGAAAGTTCCTGCCCTACTTATTTACAATAAAATCAGGAATAGATTAAAGGCCTTCGATTAATGGGAGGTCTTTTTAAAATTACCAACCTAATTATGGTATTTTGTAATAAAACCTAGTAATTATCACAGGGACCTTACAAGTTTAGAAGGCAATCCCTATCTGTTTTGTTCCATGTTATGCTAGGAAACAAAACGGAGTCATCCTTAATTATGTCGAAATCTAAACGGCTTGTGTTAATGACAAGAAGGCCCCGGCCCCCGTTCGGAGGAATCATCAAATTGTTCGTTCATGCCTGAAAAAGGCGAAAAGCACTCATCTCCTGAGTTGGAATCCTTGCGAAGGTGTTACGTTACCGAAACTTGATGATAAAGAAGCAAAGGCATTAACTGTTAATGAAATGAACAAATTCATAGACATCTTAGGCTCTCCAAAAATTGGCCCCAAATGGAGAGCTGCTTTTTTATTAGCTATCGGTACGGGACGGACTATGGGAAAATGTTAATTTAAAGAACTACACCATCTCGATAAAAGAGGCTGTTTCGAGAACAAATGCGGAAGGATTAATTTTTAAATCCTCAAAGACAAAAAAATCCAAGCGTATTTTACCAATACCCAGGAAGTTGCTATTGCCTTACGTTTATGGAGAATCTTGCAGCAAAGATAAAAATCAGTCCCAGGAGTAGATTATCAGGATCAAGGACTGGTTTTCACCACTTCTTGTAAGATAAATATAGGGTTCAGGTCTTCAAAACCTACCCGAACGTTCTTTGACAACCTATTCCTCATTGTTCAGATGAATTAGTTGACACTCTATGATATCTATCACTAAATATCGTGCTATAATCACTTTTGTCAGAGAGATAGATGTGCGTCCCACTTTGGATCCCTCTTTTGAGGTCTTATCCGTGATATAGCGTGTCACTCCACAAGAATGATTCGATGTTTAGCTGGTTGGGTCACTACTTTAGTATTACCTGTTTCAACTGCAAGATTGTTTGACATTCTTTCTAGTGGATGCTCTGATCCATCTGTTTGAAGGGTTGTGTTAGTTTGTCTCAGTTTCTTAACGATTTCGTAGTTGGTATCGATGTTTCCTCCGAGTTCTCTATTGTTGCTATGTTAGCACCCACCGGAGAACTCATCCGTAAACCATTTTGCGCTTACAAACCCCTTCAAAATTGCCATGTGTAGTCCAACTTGCCTTTTTCTATAGTTTCGATATTTTTCTTCTAAATCCACTTTACTTTCACTCCATATAATTTGATATTACGGTTCTCCACTTACATCAGGAAACGAGCGAGCCGTATCAGCTCAGCTCATTGCCTCTGTATACCCATTTATATTCTAGATAACTCATCCCTAAATGCCGGTCTATTTGCATATTTGTTATAAAGTTTCTGAATGATTTCCGCTGCCCGTTCTTTCCCACCAGCTTTTTTAAGATTACGAATAATAGCACATACCCTCTGATAATCTTTCCTATTACCTGCTCTTGCAGCGCTCTGCTCAATATTTTGCAGAAAAAGCAGGTAAACCTCTTCCTTGAATTCAGGAACAAGATGCCTGTAATAAATCTCGACCGATAAGGGACTTCCTTGAACGAACTCAAGTAATTTTTGTTTTTCCCCTTCTTCTATTAGAATACGGGGGTAGACATCCAGATAAGTCTTCTTCTGGTTTTCCAATAAAAAAATGATCTTGGGGTAAACAGAGGGCCACTCATTTGTGGTATACGTGTTTTTCAATTCCTCGTAATAATCAAAGCTTCCATCCAGAATAAAATCAGTTGCCATACCACGCTGTTCATTAATCTTCCTGGAAAGTTTAAAGGCTTCGTACCTGTATTTCTTCCACTGGTTTACCAATCCATGCAGGCTTTTATCCTTGTCCTCCCCATCAAGGGTAAGCTTTATGACATAGTCATAATCCTTTTTGTTCATAGCGCTTTTAATTGCCATTTCCCTGAAGTCGGAGTATTGCAGGTTATTTTCAATAAATTCCTGTGCTTTTTTCTGCCCATCATGTTTCTCAACCTGATGATAGCGGATGAGATTAACCCGCTCGGCTAAATAATTGACACCCCATGAATCTCCCTTTGCATTTTCCAGCATTATGCTTAAATAATTTTCCAATTTGCCTCGTAAATCCGAAGTGTCGGCAAGCTCTGAACAGCATTCTATAAGGTCTATTCTCCAATCCGTCCAGCCAATGTATCGTTGATGTAATGCTTCTTCGATCAGCTTATTAAACATATTTTCTTTGTGAATTAGTTTTAGTTCTTTATCCCCACTCATTTCATTAATAATAGCTAAGCTTTCCTCAATCACTTCACCGATTACACCGTCAGAGTCATCTGCGTCTTGAAGCAAATCCATCATTTCCTGGATGACGCAAAGACTAAGTTGTAAAGCATGCACAGGTTTATTCTGCTCTAAAGCAAAATGGGCCTTTTCCAGCACCAGATCCGCACCCCTGACAGCTTCACCGGTGTCTCCGTACGCTACAAATCCATGTCTATCTGAATTGTTATTGATATAGGTACGAATCAGAGCCATAGCCTTGGAAAGTTCAGCCTCATCATCTCCATCATCAAAATTAAGTTCAATTCGCCGCTTTATTTCTTCATATTCAGCGGCGATATCCAGCAAAAATTCAATCAGTTCATCTTTGGTTCTATCAGATAATATTTTTTCGATATTAGGCGCTTTTCGCTTCTTCGGAACCGGGGATTTAAGTACAGATTCTGAGGCCATACTATTTTGGGATATCTGGTTAGTTCCTTTGGATAGATTGTTTTTAATATCCCGTACAGCAAGGAATGCTGCTACCTGATGCTTGCAATAATCGCCCATATCATAGGGACAATCGCACCCGGTATTGATTATGTTTGCCTGATCATCAAGTTCGACCCCCACCGTGTAGAGCTCAGTGCCTTCAACCTCTGCCTCAAAGACATTCTCCTCAGTTTCTTCAACTGACGTTACATAGTTATTCTCGTAGTAGTCATAGCCCCTTGCCAGTATCTTTTTCTCGATGTAGTTTTCAAAGTTGTTAAGATTCAATGTTACCACCCTCGTACTCTCTTCACAGGTCTGAATTTTGTCTTTTCAAGTAGGATTCGGTCGTGAAATCACAGAATTTGTGCTGCCGCTATTGCCCAAACCCTTCATTAAAAAATAGTTCCCTCTTTCAGCAGATAATCAATGACCTTCTGAATCTCAGCCTGCACCTTTTTGTATTCAATTTCCTTCCAGACTTTCAGAATTGGTATATACCTGGCATTGCCGGTCTGTTTGATTTTATCAAGAAACAGTATAATCATTCCTCTGTTCCTATCCTTCAACTCCTGAACAAAGCTGTAGTCTTTTCCTTCCAGAAGTCGTTCAAACTTTTGTAATAACTCCCCCGCATAGGTTTCCCTCTCAATTTCCCAGCCTATTTTTGAGAAAACAAGCATTGGCAGCCTGTCCGTGTATTCAATTTCAAGGTAGCCTTTCTTTATAATCCAATCAATCCGATGCGTTATTTCCTGTAAGGTCAGTTCCCGATGGTATCCATACACCGGACATTGATCCAGTCTATGCTCCAGCACTTTTTTGTCTTTGGAACCCTTCAGAATCTTGGCTAGCATACTCCTTCCCCCAGTTGCAATAAGTTCATCGGCCGCACGAAGTATCGCCTTTATCTCTTCAATTGTTAAGCTTTTTATATCCCCGCTATCCAGCTCATATCTTACCCTTTGTTTTTTTCTGCTCATTGTTAAACCTGCTCCACTATTCCATACTTTTTATGTTCATCGATTTTAAGATAGTCAAAATGGTAAGTCATCAATACCTGTCTGTAGCTCCATGTCTTTTTTGCATTCTTCCTCTTCAGAATAAGCCGGAGCAAAAATTTCCTGAAAGCCCCAATAAAGCTCTTCTACCTTCTCTTCACACTGATCATGAAGTCTGTTTTCAAGCCAGCTTTTTTTTGCCGGGCTAAGCTTTCCGAAGGGCATGTTAAAAAGTCTATTCATGGTCATATCTGCAGCTTGCTCAGTTGGAGACTTTTTACTGCATCTTTTACATATGTGTTTTGCATGTCCCTTACCCGAAAAGCTCTCATTCGATTTATATTCTGAACAAATCTTGCAGTAATGGCCGCTTTTGCGTTTTTTCTTTGACATTTTTCTCTCCAATATTTCTAGTTTCTAACAACCAAATTTAATCATTCCATTATTTCAGGATATTTCCTTGCCCTGACGGATTATTATAAAAGCACCTTCTTTCATTTGTAGCACGTGCTAGCCTTCCATAAAATCCGTGACATCTTCATCTTTATTGTAACAAAAAAGAGAGAACGCATCTCTCCATAAATTCTCGCAGTATTTTCTACCTTATTAAGGCTTTGGAGCGAAGCGAAGCAAAGCAAATCCAATAATCTCTCCTCAGACCCCTTAGGTTCAAAGGCGTATCCCACGCCGACGGGAGCAGTAGCACAATTACAGCATATTTTGGTAATTCACAGCACCGTAGAGTATACGCATTATAACAACTTGTCTTTCAAGCTCATTTACAAGGTAAAAAACAATATAATTATCAACCACTAACTTTCGATATCCTTTATTTCTTAGCGGTTCATCCAATACAAAACTTCCGGAATACGGAAAATATCTTAGTTTCATTATATTTCGTTCTATTTTTTCAAGTAGATTGTGTGCAGCAGCATCAGCAAATAGATTCTCGGAAATATAGCTATATATTTGTTCAAGATCTTCGCTTGCTTTAGGCGTGAACTTTAAACTATAACTCTTTGTAGACATATCTTTCTTTCAATTTTGCAAAGACTTCTTCCCCATCTAACAGTGGAACACCTTGGGCAAGTTGGTTCTCAGCCTCAGCAAGCTTCCTATAAACTTCAACCAGCGCAAGTTTACGTTCATAAGTTTCCATACTCATAATGACTAAATCCCCATATCCGTTTTTCGTGATAAAAATCGGCTCGTTCTGCTTGTGGCATAATTCAGAGATTTCGTTTGTATTTCGCAAATCTGTTATTGGTCTAATATGTGGCATATCCTCTCACCTCGTCATGAGTGTTGACATTATTATAGCATAATTATGTACATATATTATATGATTCTGCATAACATTCAGGACTGTAATTTCTCCAGACTCCTTATTAATTCATTAGCAATGTTAGGACTATACAGTCGCATGATACTTTCTTCGGCACTACCAAAACTCAAAAGGTTGATACTTCCATACCACACGATCCTTTGGTCAATCACTGCATATTTCTGATGAATATTTGATTTAAAAATAAGACTTACCCCAGCATCCTTCAATAGATCCAGGGCATCCTGCAATGCACTCGCGTTCTTGTCGTTGAAATCTCCAATCGTCCGGGTTATCACGATTACTCTCACTTTATTTTCTAAGGCAATCCTCAGGTGCTGCATCATCTGCAATGTCCGTCTCTTGGTAACAAATGGGCTAACTATGAGAATTTCTCTTTTAGCATTGAGAATATCGTTTGTGTATACCGGTAGAAAATTGCTCTTATCAAAGATAACATCAATTGACTCTGGTGTGCTTTCGCCGCCTTTAGCTCTATAACCAATGGCAGCATACCCGTTAAGCCGTTTATGATACATCCGCTCAAGCATCCGTACATGGGTATCCACGTAATCATAAATTTGTACTTCATTTTTGTTGGCAAAGTGTCTGTGCAGCCTTCCGGCATATTGCTGCAAAGTACCTTTCCAGGATATTGGCATCACTAAAAACAAGGTATCTAGGCGTGGTTCATCAAAGCCCTCCCCAATATATTTACCTGTGGCAATTAAGGTTATCTGCTTGTCAGCGGGTGTTTCTGCTATCCTTTGCATTATCTCCCTAGTCTCTTTTATCCCCATTCCACCCGTTAAGGAGATCACTTCGGGAATTTTCTCTTTTAGTTTTTGGGCAAGAAATTCGACGTGCGCTGTACGCTCGGTTAAAACGAGACAATTTCTGCCCTGTTCGTAGCTTTTAACCACATCATCTATAATCTGTTGATTCCTAAATTCGTTAACAACAATTTCGGAATACAATTCTTGGATGGATACATTCTTTTCATTCTTATCTAAAGGAACTCTGAGGGATGTAAACCTGGGTATAACATAATGCTCGAAGGGTCTTTTAGCGGCCTGTTTTTTAGCATCATCTTTGTAGCAAATGGAACCACATTGCATAAATATGATCGGATGATGACCATCTTTTCGTTGAGGCGTTGCCGTTAATCCATAGACGTATTTGCTATTTGAACTTTTGAGAACCCTCTCAAAGCTAACAGCGGCTATATGGTGACACTCATCCACAATTATCATGCCGTAATTTTTCACGCAATCCTTAACTTCATCCATTTTGTATAAGGACTGCATGACGGCTATATCTATAATCCCACTTAAGTTATTCTTTCCTGCTCCCAATTGTCCAATATTACTGTTTGTCTTTTTCCTTCCTCTCTTGTTAACTTCGTCCAAATCAGGATGGTCTTCATTTATAGTCAGAAATTCTGTTAATCTTCTTTTCCATTGGGTTACTAAATTCACTTTATCAACAATAATCAGCGTATTAACTTTTCTTTCAGCAATCAGATTTATTGCAACCACTGTTTTGCCAAAAGCGGTTGTTCCGGATAGTACACCTATATCATGCTCAAGCAATTTTTGAAGAGCCAGTGGTTGTTCATCCCTCAAGCAGCCGTTAAATTCTACATCAATACTTCTGCCGTGATTTGTTTTATCGCTAAATTCAGGTTTAATCTTTAGTTCTGTAAATAAAGTCTTTAAGTTGGTTTCACATCCTCTTGGCAGGCAGAGATATTCTTCTATTTCGTCAGAGCATGAGATTACGCGGGGTATTTTTCTAACAGATAGTCGCATGGCTTGAGCTTTGTAAAACTCCGGATTGTGGAAAGCCGCCAACCGTTTTAGTTGATTCAAGGCTCTTTGGGAAACGCCCGATTTCGGGATATATAACATATTGGCTTTGACAATTTCTATAGACTGAGGAAAATCATGCGCTGATAATTTAACATTCTTAGTTTCCCAAGGCTTTGTAGGCTCTTCTTGATCATCGCTTTTCAAAATTCCGAGTTCGTTTCCAGGGCAAAGTCTTGAAATGAGCGTTTCAACGTCCTGTTCAGAGAGCTTTCTTATAGCAGATAAAAATTCCCACTGGTCCTTGAAAGGCTCAAAGCCGGAATCGATAAAAACACTGTTATGATTATTCCTTGCCGTTTTTTGCAAGGGCAAGGCTATTAAATTTCCTAAACCGCCCTTTGGCATAGTATCCTGATTAGGAAAAAACCTGTCATAGGATTTAAAATTAATCTCATGGCGTTTACTCATAGCGTAGGTAAGCAGCGCGCTTCCCAGCTTTCTTGCCAACGAAGCAGCTAAAGGGCTATCAAAGAAAATCCAGGCATGAGCACCTTTACCTGACCGTGAGCGTTCAACCGCTATAGGAATGTCAAATTCCAAACCTACTTCTCTGAGCTGTGAAATATCCTTCTGCCACTCTCCCTCATCAAAGTCAATGACTAAAAAATAGCATGTTTCAGCCAGGCACAGAGGATATATTCCCACAACTAAATTGTTACGACCTCGCAAATGATCGTCAATTGCCTTTTCATCCAAAGGGGCATAATCCTTATGGGAGCAGGCGGAGCATTTTTCCTTTGGCTTTTTGCAAAGCCCAGGCTTCCATTCATTTAAGCAGTACGGTGAATATCCATTTGTACCCTTCTTATTGTTTTCCCACCGTTTAGCATAAACATCATCCCGGCCTTTGAATAGGGACATAAATAGCTCAATTTTATCCTTTGGTTCTGACATATTATTGAGGTTGAATTGCAAAGTTCCGTTTTCAGATAATTGGTTAGAAACTTCTATAACAGCATCAGGACTCGGAAATAAGCTATCCTCATAAAAAGCTTCAGAGGTTCCATCAGTAATAGCCCGATGTTCTGAAACACCGAGCTTAGAATTTAAATAGCTTATTTCTTCTTTTAGGCTGTTGTTTTCGAGTAACAAAGCTTGATATTTTTTAAGCAGTTCTTCAAAAGTCATAATGTCATCCTATTATTTCTTTAACCTACCAGTTAACCAGTACAGTTCAGGAGCTATTCTTTTTAAATTCTTTCCTATAATATACCATATTTGAGGTTTGTATTCTCTGATAGAATGCAACAAAGCCCTGGTAATCAGGGCTCTTTCATGACTTTTCAATGTTATGTAAGGCTATATGATGGAAATAGTATGCCCCTCAACTAAAACGGTTACTCTCTTTATCACTATGGTCTACCTCCAAGGACATTCTTTTCCCAGAGTTCTCCCAAGGAGTATACTTCTAGCCAATCATTTAACTCTAGAGAAGTAGACCTTTTAAAAATGGACTGATCATTCTTGTAATCTACCACGATTAAATCCTCTGGCTCTAATTGATCAACTAATAAAAGGGATTGAGTTGAAGCAATTATTTGAGTATTTTTAGACACACTTTTAAAAAGTGAACCTAAAATATTAATTGCATAAGGGTGCAAACCTAGTTCGGGTTCATCAATTAGAATACAAGTAGGAAGATCTGGCTGTAATAACAATGTGGCAATACAAATAGTTCTAATTGTGCCATCAGAGAGCTGACTAATATCAAAATAATTATCAGATTCTTTATGTTTCCATTCAAGTCGAATCTTGTCTGGATTCAATTTTACAGGTTCTAAAATAAAGTCTTCAATAAATGGGGCTATCAATTGTACAGTCTTTAGAATATAGGAATAATGTTCAAAATGATTTTTTTTAGTAGGTAGAGAAAAGCAGCTAAATTAGACCCGTCAGGTCGAAGAACCCGATTATCATTGATTTCACAATTCCCTTTAATCCTAGATGATTCACTAGTATCATGAAAATGATATACACGCCACCTGTGTTTTAATGAAGCTGAGGCTATTGCGGATAGTTCTGCGACCGAACCTCAATATGAGGAGGTCGTTCCAAAACCTTATAAGCGTAAGAAGAAAAAAGGCAAACGGGAAGCAGATTTGGCTGATTTTCCTGTGGTACGCGTAGAACATAAACTTTCTGCCGAAGAATGTGTTTGTCACTGTGGAAAGGCCTTGAAAGTGATCACCGAAGAAAAAACAAGTTATCTGCGTTTTGTGCCGGCTCACTTTGAACGAGAAGAACATGTGGTTTCCGTTTATGGGTGTGAAGACAGCAGCTGTGGGAATATCCTTCGTGCTAAAAAAGATCCTTCCTTGCTCCGTGGTAGCATAGCTACTCCCTCCATCGTGGCGGCTATTATGAATGGAAAGTATGTTAACTCGGTCCCCTTGGCTCATCACGAAAGTGAGTTTCAACGTTATGGCGTCAATCTGTCTAGGCAGACGATGGCCAACTGGATGATCCGTTGCAGCGAGGAATACCTATCCTTGTTATACGATGAGATGAAACATCATCTACTTTCCTACTGTACCCTTCATGCGGACGAAACCCGAGTTCAAGTTTTACATGAAGAGAACCGCAAGGCAACTTCTGAGAGTTGGATGTGGATCTACCGTTCTGGAGAGCTGTGCGATGGACCTCCGGTCATCTTATTCAAGTATGAAACAACACGGGGTGGCTATCATCCCAAGGAATTTCTCTCAGGGTATGCGGAAATCTGACGACCGATGGTTATCAGGCCTATCGCGGTCTTCCTGAGGACATCGTGATTTCTGGGTGCATGGCTCATGCCAGACGTAAATATGACGAATGCTTGAAGAGTATCCCACAAGAGCAGCGAAAAGGGACGACGGCGGATGAAGCTCTTAAGCGCATTGCATTACTCTATAAGATTGAAGCTATATTGAAGGACAAATCGCCTGAAAAACGGTATGAAAAACCCTTGAAACAAAGCAAGCCGATTCTTGATGCTTATTTCGATTGGTTAAAATCCATGGTTGAAACGATAGACTCCGGCTCACTGATCGGTAAGGCTATTAACTATTCCTTGAACCAACAAGACTATCTCGAACGTTATCTTGTGGATGGCAGTATTTCTATCGATAATTCCGCAGCGGAAAGATCCATACGCATTTTTGCCACGGGCCGCAAAAATTGGGAGTTCTGCAATACACCCAATGGAGGCTCTTTTGTGTTTTGTCTTTTAGCACATCAAACTAGTATCTCAAGAATACTAGTTTACTACTAGATACGGTGGGTTTGACGCTTACTTTGCTACGTTTCCTCGATGTCGAATGTTGTTTAACTGAAAGTACTCTTTGAGATAAGCATTAACACGTTCTACGGCTGTTCTCTGTTTATAGAGTTCAAGTAGCGCCCACTTCCTCTGGCTGGAACGGTGTATTTTCTGGGGTCTGAGGAAACCTTAACCTTGAATACCTTTTGACACTGGTTGTTTTCTATCAGAGGACACTCTTTGCACTCCTTGGGTTGAGTATATTTCAACGTGTCGTATCGGGAATCATAGCTATCATATCGGTAGGAATGACCTTCTTGACACTTAGGGCAAAAGTATTTGTCCTTGTCTTCGGGTAGTTGTTCATTGCGTGGATTGTAATCAATCAGGGCCCTTGACCCCATGGCTTTTGCTTGTTGGTAAATTGGGCTGTAATCATAACCAGCATCCAAAAGCGAATAGGAAGGCTTCATCTGGGGGTGAAGTTCATGAAGAGCCTTGAGCAGAGGAATCGCCATTTTGCCATCATTGACATTTCCCGAGGAAAGTAAGGACTTTAAAATGTATTGGCTTTTACAGTCCACGAGAAGATGACCTTTGAACCCGAACCAAAAGACGTTTTTGCCCTCGGAGTTTTTCTTAATTCCCCAGTGAGGATCTTACGGGATTTGCTGTTCGATCGTCTTGAAATCAAGAGGAAGTTGAGCTTCAATTTTCTTCTCAAAGAGGGGTCGATTCTCTTCCAGTTTCTGTTGTTCTTTGAGCCATTTCTCCCGTTCCGATTTGGGTTTTCGTCCGCGTTTTTTGGAGGTTTGCTTGACCGGAACCTCTTCGTCTTTCTTTTTCTCAGGTTTACGGTCTCTCGCTTCAATATGAGTAGCATCGATGGCTATAACATCCCCATCGATGAAGCCTTCTTGAAACGCCTGAGAGACTAGTTCATTTTGAATTTTTTCCAAAGCAGAAGAACCCTTGATTTTTTGAATCATTCGAGTATAAGAGGACTCGCTAGGAACTGCATCAGCCATCGTAAAGCCGCAGTCGAAACGGAATTCCAAGCTGTTTTTTAATCGTTTTCGTAAATCTTTGATCGTAGGAATTCGTTCGATCACTCGAATGAATAAAGAATAGATCATGGCTGAATAGTTAAGCGTGGTTGAAGCTCCCAAAAATGCCCTTTTTGAAACCACTCTCAACAAAGGAGTAATATTCAGCGGTTCCAATAGAAGCGGATACGATTCTTTCGGTGACATTTCTAAGATTTCTTCCAAGGAAAATAGACGTTCTTGGCGAATACTAAACATTGGGAGTTCTCCTTTCAACCTCTCGGTGTTTGTTTGGTCACTTACACTTTCGAGATTTTGGGGAGGTACTCCTTTTTTTACAGGTAAAAAGCCCGCTTATATCAAGGGGTATGAATTATGAAACTAACTCAAATGATAAAAATATAAAGAACGACCAATTAATGTTCCCGTTCCCGATGCGACCCGATAGCTACACTAGTTATTTAGGGAAGCTCGTGAGAGACAAAAAAATACCGAAGACTCGTTTGCACTTTCTTCGGCATTATCACGCGACATGGCTGTATGAAAATGATGTGCTAGATCATTTAGCAGCCGAGCGCCTTGGACACGATATTAAAGTTTTAAAGGGAATTTATCAGCATCTTGGAGTTAAAAAGAAAGATGAGATCAATAGAAAAATAATCGAACTCCAACAAGAAGAAAGCAGATAGAAATAAGAGCAGGATACGAAAATAGACCATTTATTATGGTCTATTTTTTGGTCGGCATTTGGTCGACATTTGGGGTTCGACCCGCCTACCTTAAAAGGCTGAAAGCCTTGATAATACTGGTCGGAGCGACACGATTTGAACGTGCGACCTCTACCACCCCAAGGTAGCGCTCTACCAAGCTGAGCCACGCCCCGATGCTTTATTCCTTCAAACGAAGGCTTATACAGAGTAACATATTAACGAGAAAAATGCAACCCCAAATTTTTAGGTTTGGCCGATTACCTCAATTTTGCGGACTCCGCTGATATTTCCCAGTCCGTTCAAAAGATTTTCGGGGGTATCGTCCATCCCGGCTGTTTCTAAGGAAATTGAGACATTGGCAATGCCTTGGAGAGGTATCCCTTGGTTAATCGTTAAGACATTGCCCTTTATTGAGGCAATAAAATTCAGGACATGGGAAAGAATCCCAGCTTTATTTTCCAAAATCAGAGAAATTGTTAAGATCTTTTCGCGGCTGGCCTCATAAAACGGGAACACGCCGTCTTTATATTTATAGTAGGCGCTGCGGCTTAAACCTACCCGTTCAACTGCATCATTGATCGTATAGGCCTCTCCTTTAACAAGGAGCTCCTTAGCTTTTGCGGTCTTTAAAATAGCCTCCGGCAATATGTCTTTACTGACTATTAAGAAATCGTTAGACTTACCAACCACCCAATCTCACCTATCTCTGCAATCATTCAGTATGCCCAGAATTATTATAAGCTAGTTTGTACAAGTTTGGCAAGAATCAGAACTTATTAACACTCCATCTAAAACTTTGGCACCTAACCCTTTAGGTAATACAGTTACCGGATTCATGTCCAGGCTTAAAAGAGTGTCCTCCGCTTCCACGGCTAATTGGCTGACACCGAGCAGTATTTCCGTTAAAGCTTCCTTATCGACTGCTCCCCTTCCTCTTACACCGTTTAACAGAGCCGCCCCTTTGATCTCATTGAGCATATTCTCTGCATCTTCACGGCTTAAGGGGACTGGTTTTAATATGAAATCTTTAAGTACTTCGACGAAAATACCGCCCAGTCCAAACATAATCTGAGTTCCCAGGACAGGATCTCTTTGCAAACCAATGATGACCTCGACTCCCGGCGTGACTTGCTCTTGTATTAAAATACCATTAATTTTTGCCTGCGGGTTATAGGCCTTGCCTCTCTCTATGATTTCCTGAAACTTTGCTCTTACTTCCTGAGGAGAACTAATATTGACAGCAACGCCGCCCGCTTCGGTTTTGTGCAGTATGTCCGGAGAATCTATTTTCATAACCACAGGGTAGCCAAATTTCTCGGCAATACCTACCGCTTCTTCCGCAGTCACAGCCACATATTCTTTAGTAACCGGAAGTCCGTATAATTCTAACAATTCTTTAGTAGCGTGTTCACTCAGTGCCTGAGAACTTTTCCTTAAAACCGTTTGAATTTGGCTCTTTCGAAGAGGATCTATCTTATCAATGGCCGGCAATTTCCAATTCTTTTGGAAATTAGCATAATGGTATAAGGCTCCAATGGCTTTCACTGCTCTGGCCGGTGAATGATACAAAGGAACACCGGCCTTTTTAAGGACCTCAAACCCTGGTTTAGCAACTTGACCGACGCTCCAACTGACAACTAAAGGCTTATCGGTTCCTAAAGCGGCTTCGGCTATATCCCGGCCAATTTTCTCAGCTATTTGCCCAGTAGCCATGGTAATGGCAACAATCAGCATATCCAGTTCGTCAGAAGCTAACAGGATTCTTAAACATTTTTTAAATTCTTCTCCCTGATTTAGGGATTGAGCAGTTACATCCACTGGATTTTGGGCGCAGCCAAATGAAGGGATGACCTTTTGTACTTCTTTCTGTAAAGAAGCACTTAATTCCGGCACTTGCAATCCTATCTCTTCGGAACGATCAGCCAGCAAGATCCCTACGCCTCCCGACATGGTGACAATTCCCACCCTTGGTCCATGCGGAAGCTTCCCCGGCAGAAAGGCTTGGGCTAGGTCTATGATATCCTCACTGTCACGGGCTTGAATTATTCCCATTTTTTCAAAGTAGCTTTTATAGGCTCCCCCAGAGCCGGTTAAGGCAGCTGTATGAGTAGCGGCAGCTTTTTGGCCGCTGGCTGAATTCCCAACCTTTAAAGCAATGATTGGCTTTCCCGCCTCAGCGGCTTTTTCTGCAGTCTTACGAAACGATTCCCCGTCTCTTAAGCCTTCAAGGTAAGTGAGAACTACTTTCGTATCCGGGCTTTCTACAACATACGTTAACCCTTCCCCAGCCGTTACATCTGCTTCATTGCCCGTTGTAACAACATAATTCACACCGACTCCGGCTTCCTGCAATAAATTAAAGAGCATAAAACCAACAGCTCCGCTTTGCGAGACTAAGGCGACCGGACCTGTTTTTATATGATCCACTTCCATCGAGCCACTGAAAGAGGCAATTAATCCTGTGGAAACATTCAGGATACCTAAACAATTGGGACCGATGACCCGCATGTTATATTCTTTGGCGATCTGAAGTATTTCTTCTTGAACTTTCTTACCTTCCTGGCCCATTTCAGCAAATCCTGAGGAGAAAATGACGGCTCTTTTTACTCCCTTGCCACCGCAGTCTCTTAAAATCCCCGGCACTCTTGCTGCTGCAACAGCAATAAGGGCTAAATCGACTTGCTCAGTAATATCTCCTATTGAAGGATAACAAGGTAAACCGACAATTTCTTTATATTTAGGATTAATAGGATAAATTTGGCCCCCAAACTGGTGTTTCAAAAGATATTTAAGAATTTTACCGTTAATTGTGGTAAAATCCTGGCTGGCCCCAAAAATAGCAACACCCGTTGGCTCCATGAAATAATGCATGTTTCTCCCCCTCTCATGGTCTTTCCCAGTTAGGTCCAGCTATTTGATCATTGTTGCTATCTCCCTGACATTTTAAAATTTGATAAATCAATAGGAACCTTTAGGAACATTTACTTCTTTACTTTTTCTGCACTATTTTGGCGTCATGACTACCCTTCGGATCTTTAATCTTCTGTAACTTACGTACCACCGTTGATTGATTAACACCCAAAGCCTCTGCCGCTTTAACTGTCGTTCCGTGCAACTCCATAGCTAAGGTTACAAGTTGTTGTTCCAAATCATCGATTGCTTCCTTCAGGGGAACCACGTCGCTCACCGTGACTGCCCGAAGGTTTTTCTCTTTTTCATAAAGTACCGTCTTAACCTCTTTCCCGGAAATCGTTTTTCCCTGAGCGGTAACTACCAATCTTTCCAGAACATTCGCCATTTCCCGAACGTTTCCCGGCCAAGAGTAATTCAAAAGCTGCTGAATTCCCTCCGGGGCAATGGCCTTTTCCAGATCATGACGTTTCTTGTTTCGTTCTAAGTAATACGTAATCAAAGGAATAAGGTCTTCCTTTCGTTCTCTTAAGGGCGGAACGTTGATTGGGACAACATTGAGGCTAAAATAGAGATCTTCACGAAACAGCCCTTTTTCCACTAGCTCGATTAAGGGGCGATGGGTGCCGGCTACAATTCGAAGATCAGCCACTGCTTCATTCCCATCAGAAGTCTGAAGCACTTTATCCTGGAGAACCCTTAACAGTCTTCCTTGCAGGTTTAAAGGTATTTTTTCTATATCTTCAAGGTATAAACTTCCATGGTTGGCTAACTCCAATAATCCAATTTTCCCTTTGATCCCGCTGCCCAACGCAATTCCTTGACCAAACATTTCTGTCTCTAACAACTGGTAGGGAAGCGAACCGCAGTTTAACTTATAAAAGGGGCCTTGCTTGCGTTTGCTCTGAAAATGAATCATCTTGGCGATTTCTTCTTTGCCTGCTCCCGGTTCACCTACCAAAACAACAGGAGTATCCACTTTACTGACTCTCGCTGCCAGATCAAGAACATTTTTCATAATGACTGAGCAGGCCCTTACATTTGAACTTGTTTCCTCGTGATTTTTCATTTGAGCAATCTCAGCCTGATACTTTTCTGAAAGCTGCTTACTCTCCTCTAAAGCTTCTCGTAAATAAACCAATTCGCTCATATCACGGATGTTGATAACAACTTTAACGATTTCTCCCTCGTCATCAAATACCGGATTACCCGTGATAACCAGGGAATGCTCGGCAGCAGATCTTTCCAAGATACTGACTAACCCACCCTGTTTCTTAACCAAATGAATAATATTCTTGCGAAAAACGCCGTTGTCCACGAGTTCCTTAAAAGCCTTCCCAACTAGATCTTCCCAAGAAACTTCTAATATTCGGCCTACTGCGGGGTTGCAGCGCAAAATTTCACTTTGCCGGTCACAGATAATAATGCCATCGTACGAACTGGCTATGGTTGTCCTAAGTTCTTCATTTAATTGTTTCACGGTTCTTAGTTCCTGCAGTACTTTTTCTATCTCCGAAACATCTTGAAAAACTCCTACCGCACCAACAACTTCCCCGTCTCTAACAATAGGAGTACGATTTGAAATATATTGGCGCCGGCCCACCTGGAACTTCGTCCCGAAATCCGGTATCCCGGAGCGGACAACGTCCAGGAGACCCGAAGGAATTATCACATCCGTTAAATATCTCCCAACGGCTTCTTCTTTTGTAGCTCGAGCCGGTCTTTCGGCTGCAGGATTCAAAGACGTTATGATACCCTGTTTATTGATAGCAATGATTCCGTTATGAGCTGAGTCAAAAACTGCTTCAAGCTCCTGCCGGCGCAATTCAATCTGTTGAAAATAGGCGCGTCCCAAAGAATACTTGGTGACGACACCGGTAATTTCGTCTAAGTTATTTAATACAGGGTAAATATCAAAAGGCAAATCCCATACTTCTTCCAAGAGAGCTTCTTCCTTTAACGGCAGGAAACGTGTGGTAAGGTAGTCGGCGGCCTTATGCACTGGATTAAAGGATGCCAAACTCTTTTCAAAGATCATTTCTTTTGTAACCATACCCAGCAGATGACCCTGTTCATTAAGCAAGGGCAAACCTGATACCTGTTTTTCCTGCATTAAGATCAGAGCATCCCCGATGGTATGATAGCTGTATAAACTTACAGAAAGTCGTGTCATGACTTGGCCGACGCGCAACACGTTGTATCCTCCCTACTACTAGCGATTTGGCTGATATCCTAATTCAATGTTGGCTATAATCTGCATATGAATATTGGAAGTGCCCTCCAGGGTTTCAAACTGCTTGGCATCCCGCAGCCAGCGGCCGCAGGGATATTCTGTGGAATAACCGTAGGAGCCATAGATTTTCATGGCCGTATTAGCGGCGTGAACTGCTGCCATACTGCTGAAGAGCTTGGCCATTGACGTTTCCTGTTGGTTTGGCAGTTTGTTTTCTTTAAGCCAGGCAGCATGATAGACCAAATATTTAGCCGCTTCATCTTCTAATTTCATTTCAGCGATCTGTTGTTGGATCATTTGATGTTTGCCAATTGGTTTGCCGAATTGCGAACGTTCGTTGGCATATTGGACAGCTCCTTCGAGGCAAGCCGCCGAAAGCGCTGCCGCACCCGTTGCGCAGCCCATCCGAGTATTGTTTAACATCCACATACAAATCTGAAACCCTTTGTTCCGCGGTCCCAAAAGGTTTTCTTTAGGAATCTCAGCATTTTCGAATACTAACTCAGAAGTTGGCGCCGGCCACATGCCGACTTTTTTAAGAATCGGAATTCTGGTAATACCGGGAGTATTGTTATAGTCAACGATAAAACAAGAGATGCCTTTACTGCCCAGACCTTTTTCCGTGACAGCATAGACAAGCCCCACATCACAGGTGTGTCCCCCCGAGATCCACATTTTAGTTCCGTTCAAGAGCCAATGGTCGCCCTTATCTTCTGCATAAGTTTTCATACTGCTCACATCTGAGCCGGTGTTTGCTTCCGTCATGGCGAAGCTCCCCACGAACTTACCGCTGACTAGTCCGGGAATATATCTTTGTTTTTGCTCTTCTGTACCCCATTGATTGATAGTCATAGCAGGACCCCAAACATTGCCGCTGATACTCAATCTCCAGGAAGTATGAACTTTGGCAATTTCATATAATGCCGTTACGGCTTCCATCCAGCCCATGCCATTTCCGCCATATTCTTCAGGAATACTCCAGCCCAGCAAACCCAATTCGCCCATTTTAGTTAAAATCTCGCGGCGATAATAATGATTTTCTTCATCTTCTTCAACATAAGGAGCAATCTCCTTTTCGGCAAAGCTGCGAGCCATATCTTGAACCATTTTTTGATCTTCGGTCAACCCATAGTCCATTTTCTTCCTCCTCCTGCAAAAATCCGGATCAAAGACCTTTAAAATCAGGTCTTCGCTTATCTTTTATGGCGGCTAATCCTTCTCGATGGTCCTCCATTTCAGTAACTATGGCCATCTGCGAAGAAATGAGATCTAAGGCCGTCCGCAAATCATTAGTACGTTGAGCCGAATAAACCGCTCTTTTAATCATCTGTACACAGACGGGCGGGGAACCGGCAATCTTCTGAGCCAATTCTAGTGTTGATTTTTCCAACTCTGTTCCTGGGACAACTTTATTAACGAGACCAATTTTTTCTGCTTCAGCCGCAGTGATGAACTCCCCAGTCCACAAAAGTTCTAACGCTTTGGCGACTCCTACCAAACGAGGCAGGTAGAAAGCTCCGCCATCTCCAGGAACTAAGCCAACTTTTACATATCCCGCCGAAAGCCGGGCGTCTTCAGCAGCTACCCGAATATCGCACATTAAGGCCATATCAAGACCGGCACCTACAGCCATACCGTTTATTCCGCAAATAACCGGTTTATCCATCCTTTCAAGCGTCAGGGCAATTTTATGGATATGGTCTGTCAGCGACCTTTTTCGGTCAATGGCTTTATCACCCCAAGACTCTCCTTCAGAATCGCATCCTATAAATCCCTTTCCCGCCAACATTGCTTTTATATCGCCGCCGGCACAAAAGGCCTTGCCCCTGGCCGTTACCACAACGACTCTTATCGTTTGATCCTCTTGAGCATCTTGCAAGGCTTCTGCCCATCTGCGAATCATAGGCATGGAAAAGGCATTATAGTTTTCCGGCCTATTCAAAATAATCCGGGCTAAATAACCGTCTTTCTGATAGAGTAAATGGTTCTCCGCTTCCTTTTCCGAGTTATCTTGTTTCCGCTCGTAAAATTCCTTGTTTTCCATGAGATTCATCCCCTTACGTTTGAACTATCTTATTTTTCGCCAGATCTGTGACCCTCAAAAAATTCCCTTCTAAGGGGAAACTAAATCACTCTATTCACACCCCCGTCTATTATGCATTTGCGCATATTTCTAGTCTTCCCCACATTAGCCTTTGAACAGCTTCTTCTGAATTCTTAAGTCAATTGCGACATTGCATTGTCATTGAATATATGGAATTCTTTCATATATTAGGCCTGAAATCCGATTACATGGTTTTACTTTATGACCATTATTGCACTCTTGCATAAATAATATTTCACCTGGCAATACAATATAACACTTTTCAGAAAATTACAATATATTTATGCATTTGTGCAATGAAAGTTTAGGGGCATGTCCTGTCCCCTGCTATAGCAAAAAAATAGGAACGTTAGGAAACCCTAAAGAGCGCGTCCCAACATTCCTTTATTATAAAACTATAATAATTACCAACTTATGCTAAATTGTTTGCCCTATGCTTAAGAAGTCCGTTTTGCCATTTATCTTTTAAATGATGATACAAATCAGACCGCCATTGCCGTCATTGACAATACGCTGCAAGGTATCTTGAAGTTTATGCTGAGCATTTTCCGGCATTTTATAAAGTTTGTTTTGGATTCCTTCCCTTACTAAATCATGTAAGGATTTACCGAAGATATTTGAACTCCACACCTTTTTAGGATCGCTTTCAAATTCATCAAGAATATATTTGACGAGTTCCTCGGCTTGTTTCTCGGTGCCGATTAAAGGGGTAATTTCTGTGGTAACGTCAGCCCTGATGATATGGAGTGAAGGGGCGCTGGCTTTAAGCTTAATACCATAATGTCCCCCTTGTTTAACAAGTTCAGGTTCTTCTAAGAACATTTCCTCTAATTGGGGAGTCACAACCCCGTAACCATTGACACGGACCTCTTCGATGGCCACGGACATTTTATCCCATTCTCTCTTAGCCTTACTGTAATCCTGAACAATGCGCAGCAAAGAGTGATCTCCTTCAATCTCCAGACCGGTTAACTCCTGCAGGACTGTTTTAAAGAGACCGTCAACAGCAGTTATTTCGATGTTGGCAACGCCGGTACCCAAATTCATTTCTTTCAGCAGAACGTCTTGGGCATACTGGCATTCCGTCAGATCATCCAAGGCTTGATCAATATCCCGCAAACGCCGCACATCTTCAATAGCTTTTCGAACAGTATCTTCGAAAGCAGCCCGTACCTCATGGGTCGTCTCAAGTTCTTCAACCCACTTAGGCAGATCGATGTTCACCTCAGCCACAGGGAACTCGTAGAGAACTTCTTCGAGTATTTGGGTGATATCGTCTTGATTCATATCCAGGCAATTTACCGGAAGAACAGGAATGCTGTACTTTTCTTCCAGATCACGGCATAATTCCATCGTATTGTCAGAATACGGTCGAGTCGTATTCAGGAGCACAACAAACGGCTTGCCAAGCTGACGCAGCTCGTATATTACTCTTTCCTCCGCATCTAAATAGGCCTCCCTAGGAAGGTCGGTAATGGAACCATCCGTTGTAATCACAATGCCAATAGTGGCATGGTCAGTGATCACTTTGCGTGTGCCCAATTCAGCTGCCTCTTGAAAAGACATAGGTTCGTCACTCCAAGAGGTTTTCATCATCCGCGGTTCTTCACCATCTTCTGTTTCATAACCAATGGCGCCCTCAACGCCGTAGCCAACACAATCAACCAGGCGTACATTCATATGGATTGAGTCTTTAACCACAATTTCCACAGACTCTGAGGGAATAAATTTAGGTTCTGTCGTCGTAATCATTCGACCTGTCCCGCTTTGTGGAAGCTCATCTTTGGCCCGTTCCCGCTCGAAGGCATCTTGAATGTTGGGTAAGACCAGGAGGTCCATGAAACGTTTGATGAAGGTGGACTTACCTGTGCGGACTGGCCCGACGACACCGAGGTAAATATCGCCCCCCGTACGTTCTGCGATATCCCTGAAAATGTCTAGTTTTTCCATTAGAAATTTCCCTCCCTTTTGAGTGCTGTCCCAAAAACTGGGGAAGGGCCACCACCTTATCTCCCCTTCCACCTCCCTGTAACTCGTGGATACCCATGACTGGACTAGCACATTAAGCAATATAATTATATTGATGGTTTTCCGAAAATATGACAGTACAAAAAACACGGGGAAGGATTTTTATCCTTCCCCGTGTTTAAAACATAGTTATCAGCTATTTAAACCAGCTCATTTCTACAGCTTCCTCCAATTCATGCCGCTTCCCGCGCATCATCAAATCGGTAACGGCAATTTTAGGATCTGTGCCCTCAAATAAAACCTTGTAGGCTTGCTGCGTAATAGGCATCGAAATTTTCATTTCCTGACTGAGTTCATAGGCGACTCGCGTATTTCGCACGCCCTCAACAACCATGCCTACCTCCTTGAGGACAAGATCCAAAGGCTTTCCTTGTCCAAGAGCAACCCCAGCTCTTCGGTTGCGGCTATGTTGGCTGGTACAGGTTACGATGAGGTCTCCAACACCGGACAACCCGGCGAAGGTTAAGGGATGCCCGCCCATGGCTACGCCCAAACGAGCAATTTCAGCCAAGCCTCGGGTCATCAGGGCAGCTTTTGTATTGTCTCCAAAGCCTAAACCCTCGGCAATCCCCGTACATAAAGCGATAACATTCTTTAAAGCACCCCCAAGTTCCACGCCGATAACATCCGGATTTGTGTACACCCTGAATTTAGGGGTCATCATAAGATCCTGAACTTTTTCTGCGGTGTCAACATCTGAAGCTACCACAACAGTTGTCGGAATATCCCTGCCCACTTCTTCGGCATGGCTGGGGCCCGATAACACGGCAATAGCCTGATCGGCAAGTTCTTGTTTCAAAACTTCCGAAAGGCGATAGTGAGTTCCTTCTTCCAAACCCTTAGCTGTATTGACAACAATGCCCCCCGGTCTTAGGTTGGGTTTTATCTGCCGGGCGGCTTCTCGTACATTATGTGACGGAACACTTAGAATCACCAGATCAGCATTCAGTTCTGAAACATCTGTAGCAGGCATGAGCCCTGATGGTAAAACAACTCCCGGCAAATAGCGCACATTTTCACGGAGCTTGTTCATTTGGGCCATCTCATCGGCCTTACGCCCGATTAAAGAGACTTGATGACCCGCTTTGGTCAAGAGAACCGCTAAAGCACTCCCCCAGCTTCCGGCTCCAAAAACAGCCACTTTTGACATAACCTACCCCCTTACTCGAGATTCGAGGTTCGATACGCGAGGTACGATTAGCAATATTCCTACCTGGCCTCGTTTTCCCAGAAACTATATAATTTTGGTTTAACCTTCACAAGATTGTAGAATTTCTCGGGCTTTAGCCGATATATTCGAACGGTAACAATTTAATACCTTGCTAAATTGACACCACGTTTATTTTCGAACCAACTCATATTTGATTCTAATTCAATTCTTCCATGTTCCGATTCATTTCTTCATGGTTCCAATTCAGCTCTTCTTTTTGCCAAATTTATTTTCAGTCCCATTGAGAAGCCGTTTAATATTGGAACGGTGAAGGAATATTACCGTCGATGCTCCGACTAAGCCAAAAATCCGATAGGCTAACGGTTCGCGAAAAAGGAATACAGATATGACAACCGTAAAGGCGGCTATGATCGATCCCAAGGAAACATAGCGTGTTGCCCAGACAATGACAATAAACAACCCCACAGCCAACAACATAATCTTGGGCATCAGGACTGTTATAATTCCAAACCCTGCCGCTACCCCTTTGCCGCTGGGCCGAAATCCAAAGAAGGGATTCCAGCTGTGGCCCGCCATAGCTAATAATCCTCCCGCGATGCCGCCCCAGGCTCCAAAAAAGCTATAACCCAAACCAGCCGATAGGGCCCCTTTCATAAAATCTCCCAGCAGTACTGCAATCCCCAATTTCACCCCCAAGAGACGAAAGGCATTAGTAGTGCCGACATTCCCGCTGCCATGATGCCGAACGTCAATTCCTTTGAGAAGACCCGCGAAATAGGCGAAAGGAATTGCTCCTAGAAAATACGCCAAGATAAATATCGCGTAGCGCAGCATGACTTACTCCTTCTCTTCATCTTTTTGGCGAACAACAATTCGGATGGGTGTACCTTCAAATCCGAAGTGTTTCCGCATCTGATTCTCTAAATAACGCTTATAAGAAAAATGCATCAATTCCGGATCATTGACAAAAATCACAAAGGTCGGCGGTTTCACACCGGCCTGGGTGAGGTAGAGAACCTTTAACCTCCGTCCTTTGTCTGTCGGAGGAGGATTAAGATGGAGCCATTCCCGCATCAAGGTATTCAAGGTTGCAGTGGTCACGCGGGTAGAATTTTGTTCCACGACAAAATCTACGAGCTCCAATATTTTATGCACGCGCTGTCCGGTTTTTGCTGAAATAAACATCGTCGGAGCATACTGCAAAAAGCCTAGTTCTTCTCGGATCGTTTTTTCAAATTTATTAATCGTCTTCTCATCTTTTTCGACAAGGTCCCATTTATTCACGACGATCACGATAGCTTTGCCCGCATCATGAGCATATCCCGCTATTTTCTTATCTTGTTCGGTAACGCCCTCCGTAGCATCGAGAAGCATTAAAATCACGTCGGAACGGTCAACGGCATGCAGTGAGCGTACAACACTGTATTGTTCTGTTAATTCTTCGATTCGTCCCTTGCGGCGCATACCCGCAGTATCAATAAGAATATAGTTTTTTCCCTCAAATTCAAAGGGAGTATCGATAGCATCCCGGGTTGTTCCGGGAATGTTGCTGACAATGACTCGTTCTTTTCCCAGCATGGTATTAACTAACGATGACTTTCCGACATTGGGGCGTCCAATGACCGAAATGCGAATAATGTCCGGATCATTGTCCTCACCATCGTTTTCCGGTAAATTGGAAACCACCATATCTAATAAATCACCCATGTTCATGCCATGAACGGCCGAAATGGGAATGGGTTCGCCCAGACCCAACGTTAAAAAGTCATAAAGTTGTCCTTCAGCCTTCTCGAAATTTTCAACTTTATTGGCTGCCAATAATACCGGTTTACCGGAACGCCGCAAGGTACGGGCAATGAGATCGTCATCCGGCGTAGGCGCTAATTGGGCATCAACTACAAAAATTACTACATCTGCCTCTTCCATGGCGATTTCCGCTTGCCTGCGCATTTGAGCCGCAATCGGGGTTCCTTCGGCTTTAAACTCAATCCCCCCGGTGTCGATTAAGGCAAACTTGCGTCCCAGCCACTCGGCATCACGGTAAAGACGATCCCTTGTGACTCCAGGCTTATTTTCTACAATGGCTACCAAGCCACCGGCTATACGGTTAAAAAGCGTTGATTTACCAACATTTGGTCGTCCGACAATTGCTACCACAGGTTTACTCAAAGTATTCCACCCCCAACGAAAATCCAATCACTTGTTCTAAAAAAGCCACCCCATGATTCCTTACAATTATCGCACAGCCGTTAACCTTTTCTTCCAGCCAGTGAACGCTGTAGTCATCGAGGAAGATCGGTTCGTCTGCCTTCAGCATCACCTGAGGTATCAGAAAGTCATCTCCCGCCAAATCACCCAGTTGCTGAGCAATATCTTGGGCTGTCAATAATCCGGCTACCGTAACGGATGTCCCGAAAAAGTCATTGCGGATGGCATGTACGGTAAGCGTCAAACCGCCCACCTGCTCCATTAATTTCTTGGACCACTTCTCAAAGAAACCCTGGGCGGATGTCCCAGTGACAAGATGCACATGTCGGTTTGCAATCATTTTGGGCAAGTGCGGCCAGCCCATCTCAAGTTCCGAGATAAACTTCCGAGCCATGCCTACCCCGTTTTCCAACTGCGGGAAATCATCGTAAACTGAAGTTTCAGGAAACTCCCGACCTGCAAGAACATAAAACTCATCGGCAAAATAAACCAAATGCTCTCCGATTCGCTGGAAATAATCCTGCTGCCATCGTTCAGCCTGATCTAATAAATGAGCTGCTTCCGCGGGAGTAAATCCACGCAAGGACGCTAAATGCTCCCGATAACGTGTCAATCCCACAGGTACCACGGCAATCGACTGCACAGCCGAGTATCGTTCCCCCAGCTTCATAATCGTCTCCGCCAAGACCTCACCGTCGTTCTGCCCTGGAACTAAAACAATTTGGGCATGAATCGCAATGCCAGCGTCTGTTAAGCGTTGTATCTGCTCCGGAAGTTTGCCCGCCAGGGGATTTTTCATCAACTTGACGCGTATTTCCGGATTCCAAGCATGAACAGAAACATAAAGAGGACCAAGATGATACCTTATAATCCTATTGATTTCTTCCTCACTCAAATTGGAAAGAGTTATAAAACTCCCTTGGGTCATAGAGAGACGATAATCATCATCTTTATCGTATAGTGAAGCCCGCATTCCTTTCGGCATTTGAGCAACAAAGCAAAATGAACAATTATTACGGCAGAACTTAGTTCCCTCAGAACTAATGGTTTCAACTTCTAAACCTAAAAATTCCCCAGGATCTTTCTCAATGGTTAATTCCCATTGTTCGCCATTCTTTTTTTCAACAAGTAAGGTGAATTCTTCTTCGGCGATACCATACTGAAAGTCAATAATATCTGTCAGCTCTTCTTCATTGACCGCCAAGACACGATCACCGACTTCAATTTCCATTTCTTCGGCGATACTGCCTGGGGTAACTCCCGCAACTACGAGACCTTTTGTCAAAAATTCCATCCTCCTAAGCAATCCAGAGCGGGCATATAGCCCAGTCTTCATTGCCTATCAGTATACTATATTTAGATTGGACATGCTACTTAAGATCTTGATCATTAGCAGAATCAAAAACCGGCAAGGCCTTAGCTTCTTGGTAATAGGTCCTCCAACCCAGCCGCAGTCCCGCCCATACTGTTAAGAAAATAACTCCGAAATTCCAAATAAATGGGTCAGGTAAATCCACGTGTCTGAGAATTCCTTCATAGACAACTCGTTCAAACCCCTGATTCAACAAAACGCTCCCGATTAAGGCCAGTGCGGTTCCCCAGTAAGATTTGGCAGTCAACCAGGCTACTGAAGCCAGGGCCAATGCAAAAATCAAGGAACTAAAGGGTAACACCCCGGGATCATTGACTTGAAACAAGATTTCCACACCTAGTGCAAAGCTTGTGAGGATCAAAGGCCAAAATTTGCGCCGGGTACGTTTCCAGGCATAGCCGCCGACAAAAAGCATGACTGCCATGCGGGCGTAATGATAATGCCAAACGCTCTCTGAAGCAAGGACTACCTCAAATAGTTTTCCCAAAAGCCAAACCTTCGCTAATTTCAGGAAAAACCAGCGAGAAATCCGCTTTTCAATAAAGGTCACCAGAGTTATAAAAAAGATAATCCATTCACCATAAGGAAAATTCAAAGAAACTCCTCCTCTGTCGGGAAACCATAGTTCTATTATTCCCGATCAGAAGGAGTTTACACTGAGGCCTTCGACAAGTCATGAGAGTTGCTTTGAGATTTCCGGCAATAACGGGTTACGTTTAAAATCAAGCCCAGTTCAATTAGAGTGATGACCAAGGAACTCCCGCCATAGGAGATCAAAGGCAGAGTGATTCCGGTAACCGGTAAAACGCCCGTTACCACCGATAAGTTAATCGCCGTCTGAATGGCTAAGGAAGAAGTTAAACCGAAACCTAAGAGGCGTCCAAATCGATCCGGGCATTCCCGAATGACATAAAAGGCTCGGGCATACAAAGCTACAAAAAGAGCAATTAAAAAGAAGGTCCCCCACAGCCCCAATTCTTCTCCAACCATGGCAAAAATCATATCCGTGTGGTTCTCTGGCAGAAACCCATATTTCTGTAAACTCCTCCCTAAACCAACTCCGAACAAACCTCCTGAGCCAAAAGCAATTTCAGCATTTGTAATTTGATAGCCGATATCACTGGCATATTTCCAAGGATCAAGCCAAACTAAAATTCGCTGCCATTGGTAACCGTGAATAAAATACATAAGAGGAACTCCAAAGGCCGGAACGGCAGCTGCAAACCACCATGTCGGAATTTCAGTCTGCAATAACATAACCGCGCTTGTCAAAGCTAAAACCATAGCAGTACCAAGGTCCGGCTGTTTGTAAACGAGGGCTAAGATTACTCCTGTAAGCGGCAAGAGTATCCCTAAGGGAACACGCCAGTCTTTTCCTTTTTTAATCGGATATCGATCAAGGATATGGGCATAAAAAAGAACAAGGGTTAATTTGGTAATTTCTGAAGGCTGAATTTTGATACCGGCAAATTGTATCCAGCGGGCAGAACCCTTGGCCGCAATCCCGGCTCCTGTGAAAATGACGGCGATGAGCAGCAGCACACTCACTAAAACTCCCAACCCGGCGAAGCGCCGCCAGAAGGAATAAGGCAATTTGATGACAACAACTGCCAGGGCACAGCCTATACAAACCCATTTAAGTTGCTGAAGAACATAAAAGTAGGAATTTTGTGTGGAATTAAATCCCAGGACAGCCCCGGCACTTAATACCATAATGAGCCCGAAAGCGAGAAGAGCAAGTGTTAAAAACAAAATAGGAAAATCAATGGGCGAAATTGGCAGACGTTTGGCCAGCATAATCACCTTCCTTCGTTACTAGAAGGAAATGACTCCCTGCGTTTATGAGCAAGAAGTCATTTCGAAACCAAGAAATCAATCCTAAGAAACCCAATTAGTCGTTGTTTTCTGGGGAAAGTTTTTCGCCCAGTGCATCTCCAATCGTCATCGACTTAATTTCGGGTTGTTCAGCTATCGCTTGTTGATTTTGGACTTTATCAGCGTCGGAAGCGGCCTCGCGAATGCTCAGGCTGATCCGTTTCACTTCAGGCTTACATTCGATAACTTTGGCACTGACCATATCTCCAACTTTAAGTACTTCTTCTACTTTACTGATTCGCCGGTTAGAAATTTGAGAAATGTGAATCAATCCGTCCACACCGTCCTCAAGCTGAACGAAGGCACCAAACGTCACGATACGAACTACTTTTCCTGTCACAATCGATCCCAAAGGATATTTTTGATCTGCTTGTGCCCAAGGACTTTCTTTGAGTTGTTTCAGGCCTAAAGAAATTTTCCCGGTGGCTTGGTCCAATTTTAAAACCTGAACTTCGACATGATCCCCCACCTTCAAAATCTCAGAAGGATGCTTTATTCTTGTATAAGCCATGTCCGAAATATGAAGAAGCCCATCAAGGCCGCCTATATCCACGAAGACACCGAAGTCAGCCATTCTTCGAACTTCTCCGGAAACAACGTCACCTTCCTTAAGGGTTTCCAGCAAATGTTTCCTTTTTTTGGCCTTTTCCTCTTCCAAGATGACTTTTTGGGAGAGAATTACTTTTCGTTTGGCCGGTTCAAACTCCAGCAAGCGCAGGCGAAGAGTCTGTCCCAAGAACTGGTTCAGATCCTCCACATAGCCTAACTGTATTTGGGAAGCAGGAACAAAACCGCGCATTCCCACATCAACAACCAGACCGCCTTTAACCGTTTCGATCACTTTGGCCTGGATTTCTTCTTTACTTTCCGCTAATTGTTTTAATCTATCTTGAGCACCTGCTTCATCCGCTTTACGTTTAGACAGGACAGTATGCCCTTCGGAATTCTCCACCCGGATTACCACCGCTGTGATTTCATCACCTATGGAAACGACATCTGCTGGATTTGTTTGGCGGGCTACCTTTAACTCTGACAAGGGGATTACTCCCTCAGACTTCCAGCCAATATCTACAAAAACTTCATCATTGGTAATTTTGACGACTTTTCCAGTGACTTGAGCCCCAAGATGTAGTTCTTGAAAACCTACATCCCAACTGGCCATGTCCATTCCATCTTCATTGATTTCCGACATTTTCTTAAAAACCTCCTCAATTATCCAATCTGGGGTCGAAGCTCCTGCGGTCAAGCCCGCAGTCTTTGCTTCGGAAAACCAGTCAGCTTCTAATTCCTCCGCTGTTTCAATTAGATATGTTTTCGTGCTTTCAGCACAGATACTTGCCAATTTGCGAGTGTTGGCACTGTTACGGCCGCCGACCACCACCATAATGTCTACAATTCCCGCTAATTCACGCGCTGCCTTTTGACGTTCAGCCGTTGCGTTACAAATCGTGTCATGAACGGTTAAATGCTCTGCATGTTGTTTCAATTCCTCAACGATTTCGGCAAAACTTGCCGCAAGTTGGGTAGTTTGAGCTAAAACCGCTAAGTTAGAATAAGCAGGAAGTTCTCGAGCTTCCTCCACCGTCTGAATAGGAATGGCTTGTACACCTGCCCAGCCTAAAATTCCCTGGACTTCCGGATGGAGCTTATCTCCGACAACTATCACTTGATGTCCTTTTTGAGCCGACTCGGCAGCTAAATGCTGAGCTTTTTGCACAAAGGGACAGGTAGCATCTACCACCTTAATCCCTTCTTTTTCAGCCTCTTCATAAACGCGAGGCGCAACACCATGAGACCTGATAATTAAAGCCTGATCGGCTTTAGCTTCTTCTAATCCGTTGACAACACGGATACCTTGCTTTTCCAAACGTTGCACAACCTGTTGGTTGTGGATCAATGGTCCAAAGGAAACCGCCGAAGATGTTTCAACAGTTCGTTCTGCCATATCCAAGGCACGTTTAACTCCAAAACAAAACCCGGCTTTATCTGCCCGTTTGACAATCAAGTAAGACCCTCCCACATAATTATATGAACTAGTTCTCTATTCTCGTTCAAAAATCCTGCCTATTAATGAGTTTTATCAAATATGAAAGGCTTAAACACGTTGCCTCCTAAGATTTAACCTTAATTTAGCCTACCCTTTCTTTTAAAAAAAGATGCGACAGAATAAGCGGCCTATCGTTTATCAGTCCCCTTATCTGTCTGCATCTGAAATTTGAATCGAGTATGTTTTATTGCGCTTTCGGCAGTTGCAAATCCAAGACCGCCTGCATGATCCGATCGGCTATCCATTCTCGTCGGTTATCTATCCCCGCCGGTGCCTTTAGCATCTCGGTTGTAAGAGGCTTCCCAATAACCACCGAAAGATTCCCCCAGCCTTTAAACATATGTTGAGTTCCATTGACCTTAATGGGAACAATGGAGGCCTTACTCTTTTCCATTAATAGTACCATACCAGGCATACCCTTTTGTATTTCCCCTGTTTTAGAGCGCGTTCCCTCGGGGAACATGCCTAACACTTGCCCTTCCTTTAGAATAGCCAGTGATTGTCTGATGGCATTCATATCACCCTGACCTCTTTTTACCGGAAAAGCTCCCAGCTTGTTAAAGAGCCACCCTAAAAGTGGGAAAGAAAACAATTCTTCTTTAGCCATAAAACGGACGGGACGCGGAATACTGGAAGCTGCCACAACGGGGTCCCACATGCTGACATGATTTATCGCCAAAATCACCGGACCCTCCAGGGGCATATTCTCAACCCCCTGCACATTCCAACCCATTAGTTTAAATTGAAGACGAAACATACCTTTGGCAAAATTATAGATTGTCATCATTATCCCTCCTGTGCTAAACGAAGGATTTCTGCAACAATATCCTCAACCTTTAAGCCTGTCGTATCCAGAATCTTGGCATCGGGAGCCGGTTCTAAAGGCGAAACTTCCCGCTCCGTATCCTGACGGTCACGTCTTTGCATATCCCGGGCTACTTCCTCAAAGGGGATATCTTTGCCGGCATTCCTGAGTTCAATCCACCGACGCTTGGCACGTTCTTCAGCCGAAGCAGTTAAGAAAATTTTAAGATCCGCTCCAGGCAGCACATGAGTGCCAATATCCCGGCCATCCATAACCACCCCGCCTCGGGCTGCCTCCCTACGCTGAAGCTCAACTAAACGTTCCCTCACCTTTGAATAAGCAGCAACCGTGGCAACAGCCCGAGAAATTTCCGGGTTTCTAATAGCTTGAGTGACATTTTGACCATCACACCACACCAAGCGTTCCTCAGAGTGATCAAGCACTACCTGAGCAGTTTGGGCGATTTGACTAACCTTTTCTTCATCGTTGATGGGAATCCCGCTTGTCAATGCTTTATAAGCAATTGCTCGGTACATTGCACCGGTATCTACATAAAATAAGTTCAATTGTTTGGCCACAAGCTTTGCAACCGTGCTCTTTCCTGCTCCAGCAGGTCCATCGATTGCAATTTGCAATTCATGTCGTTCTCTATACGCCACTGTAATGCTCCCATCTATACAAAGAATTTTCCATTGATTTTCTAAAGTCTTTTAAATATGTACAGATACTATCAAATGTCTTTATTTAAATATATTACACAAATTATATCATACGACTTTGCGACCAAACAATCTTTCGTTTTTAGTCCTTATGCTTTAGATCTCTCAATTTTATAGATTTTCTATTTTATCAAAGATTTATTATAAATAACAATATAAATAATACACTCGGCCGACCCACACTGCCGGAATATTCCTAATAAGTCGCAGTGTGGCGATAAGCTCATCCGCTTATCGTCATGGCCATCGGTCTCTTCCCGCCGTCCTTGGCTTCAGAGACACTCGGCCGTCCATGGCCATCGAAACAAAAGAGAACTGAACACCTTTTGAGGATTCAGTTCTGCACTTATTATCTGATTAGTCAAGCTTACTTTCGTTGTAAATATCACCAGATTCTTTAACTTGTAAATTCTCTTTAAACCCATCTATGACTGCCGCTTCTATAAATGAGGGTTCTCATTCGATTTCTTTGATGGGGATAGGGTTTATCCTTCAGCGCGAAAGCATTTGTTATTGGCTAGGCCTTTCGTCGAAAGTGTCCACAGGACACTTTCGTCACCGAAGCCATGAGGCTCAAGCCCAGACTTAGACTTAGACTCAGACTCGGGTTCAAGTTCAAGTGCAAGTGCGCTAGAGTTAGAGTTCAGCTTTAGCCGAACGAATTCACTTGTTATCCTTATTGGAATTAAGTTCGAATTTATAGCCATTGATCATTGAGGATATAGTTCCGTCATCATCAAGAATATCTTGACGCAGCACCATATATAAGTGTCCAACTAAGAAAACAGCATATCCCCAGGCTAGAAAATGATGCAGATTGCGGACCTGATACTCGTTGTGAAAGAGAGGAACTACCCAACCAAAAAGGGCTTGGATAGTCCCGTTAGGATCACCTCCCCCGCGCATCGCCAAGCCGGTAAGGATGATTAACAAACCTCCCGCCCAGACAAAAACGAAGTACATCAATTGGGCAAGTGCATTATGTCCTACATGGGAAACATGTTCATGGGTCATAAACGTATAGTATTTAAAGGTTCTGACGGAATCCCGCCAAAAATCTTTTTTCCACAATTTCATTTTCGAATATTCATTTCCTGCCCAAAACCAGTAGAGTCGAAACAGCATGTTGGCAATAAAAATAAAAGCGAATAATCCATGCCAATAACGAACTCTCCCCATAAAAAAATGCCCTGTTGCCTCGCCTGGAGATTCCAAGATTGGATGCCCGATATACATTCCCGTTAAGAAAAGTACTGTGATAGCCAGAGCGTTAACCCAATGGAAAAACCGTACGGGAAATTGCCAGACATAAACCTGACTGCGAAGAATACTCATCTTAAGCCCTCCTTTTAAACTACCCGAACTTTAAGAATTTCATCTCCCTGAGGAGTTAACAAATGAGTGGCACAGGCTAAACAAGGGTCGAAGGAGTGAATCGTTCGCAACATTTCCAAAGGTTGATCTTGATGAGCAACAGGGGTATCTAACAACGACGCTTCATATGGCCCTTTTTGACCTGCAGCGTCTCGGGGAGAAGCATTCCAGGTTGTGGGCACCACAGCCTGGTAGGAACTGACCTTCCCCTGATTGATCTTGACCCAATGCCCCAAGGCACCCCGGGGAGCTTCCGTAAAACCGACTCCTTGAGCTTGAGCCGGCCATTTTTCCGGGTCCCATTTTTCTCCGTTAAAGGCCTGACTGTCACCGGCTTTGATATTGGCTACTAAGTCACTATAAAAACCGGCAAGATGATTTACCAAGTATTTCGACTCCAAAGCCCTAGCCAAAGTGCGTCCTAAAGTTGAATAAAGAGCAGTAACGGGTAAATTTAAACGATGAAGTGCATCATCAACCAAACCTTTGATTTCCTTATTACCACGGGCATAAGCTACAACAAAACGGGCTAAGGGACCTACTTCCATTGGACGGCCTTTCCAACGGGGAGTTTTTATCCAACTGTACCCTTTGTTCTCATCGAGATTGTTGTAAGGCGGGTTAGGCCCATTGTAGGCAGCTTCCGTTTTCCCTTGCCAGGGGTGCAGTCCTGCTTTAGGGTCATCATAACGATACCAGGAATGGGGAACAAATTCTTGTATTTGCTGAGGATCTTTCAGATCGACATCTTGTACTTTGCTTAAATCTCGGTCTAAAACAACTCCCCCGGGAAACAGAAAGCTATCAGGTTCGCGAATATCAACCGTAGGAATACCGCCATAAGCTAAATAATTTCCTACGCCTCCGCCGTATAGATCCTGCTTGTAAAAGCTTGCAATAGCAAAAATGTCCGGTATCAATACCTGATTGACAAAAACTTGAGCTTCATCAATTTTTGTTTTTACTAAATTTAAACGTTCCATATTGACGACATCATTGTCGTTCATATTAAGAGTGCTGGCCATTCCTCCAACTAAGTAATTAGGATGGGGATTTTTTCCTCCGAAAATGGTATGAATCTTAGCAATTTCCTTTTGCCAAACCAGGGCTTCCAGATAATGGGCAACCCCGACTAAATTTGCCTCCGGAGGAAGACGATACGCCGGATGCCCCCAATAGGCATTGGCGAAAATACCAAGTTGTCCGCTCTCCACAAAAGTTTTTACCTTGTTTTGCACATCCCGGAAATAACCATCGGAGGAATTGGGCCAATCGGAAATTGAGCGTGCTAAAGCACTTGCTTGTGCCGGATCAGCCTTAAGGGCACTCACAACATCGATCCAATCAAAACCATGCAGGTGGTAAAAATGGATAACATGGTCTTGGACAAACTGGGTTGTCGTCATGATGTTCCGGATATAGTTGGCATTTTTAGGAATGCGTATATCCAAGGCATCTTCAACTGCCCGAATTGAAGCCAGAGCATGAATATGGGTACACACTCCGCAAATTCTTTGCACAAAGGCCCAGACATCCCGAGGGTCCCGGTTTTCTACAATTTTTTCAATCCCACGAAAGACTGTGCCTGCACTGATGGCATCAGTAATCCGATTGCCGTCAACAACTGCTTCAATTCGCAAATGTCCCTCGATTCGGGTAATGGGGTCAACGACGATTCTTGTGGTCATGGTTCGCTTCCTTTCCAAACGAAACTTCTAATCTTTACTCCTTGATCTCACTGTAGGACTTAGGTTTAAGTTTTATTAGACATTAAGTAGTTAGCATTAACTCCTGTCTTTATCTTTTTTATTTTCTCCGTGTTTTACAACCGCTGTCATTCCGGCATGGGCCACTACCGCAAGACCGGCTACCCCCACTACATCCATCCCAACCCGATCCACATCTTTCCCCAGGGCATTGTTAGGAATCTTCGCCAGGTGAGTATAGAAGGGAGTGTTATCAAAGAAGTTATTTTCCGAACATCCTATACAAGGATGCCCCGACTTAATCGGATAACTTACACCATCATTCCATTCTGTGATAGCACATGCGTTATAGGTTGTCGGACCTTTACAACCCATTTTGTAGAGACACCAGCCTTGTTTCGCTCCTTCATCGTCGAAGGATTCCACAAATTGACCCGCGTCGAAAAAGGCCCGCCGGACGCAGTTGTCGTGGATGCGGTGTTCGTAGAAGGCCTTAGGCCGTCCTTGGTTAGTCAGCTCCGGGATCTTTCCGAAGGTAAGATAATGTACTATTGTTCCTGTGATCACTTCCGCAATAGGAGGACAGCCAGGAACATCAATCACCGGTTTATTTTTTACAACCTGTCGAACAGGAACAGCTTGGGTCGGATTGGGATGGGCCCCTTGAACGCAGGCGTTTGTGGCACAGGAGCCATAAGCAATGACAGCAGCCGCTCCATCAGCCGTTTGCTTCAGAAGCTCTGTTGCCGTTACACCTCCGATGGTGCAGTAAACTCCCCCATCCCCTAAAGTAGCGCTGCCTTCAACCACCAGGACATACCCCCCGGGATAATCCTTCATCGTCTTTAAACGCACATCTTCTGCTTGTTTGCCGGCGGCTGCTTGGAGCACTTCCATGTAGTCGAGAGAAATCATATTAAAAATCAAATCAGACACTAACGGATGAGAGGAACGCAAAAAAGATTCACCACAGCAGGTACATTCCTGTAAATTCAGATATATAACCGGCAGCCGCGGTTTCGACTGTAAAGCGGAAACGATTTTCGGATACTCTGCTGCATCCAAACCCAACATAGCACCCATAAGAGTGCAGAATTTGAAGAAGTCTCTCCTGGATACTCCTTTGCGGCAAGCCCATTGATAGTAGGTCTCAGATTTCGACAAAAAGTCTCCCTCCCTTGGTCCCAAGAATACAGATCGCATGATGTTTCTTAGTGTTTGTCATTTATTGAAGATTATTCCAAAAGATATTCGTACAATACTTCGTTCTTGGCGCCCTGGAAAAACTGCCCCGAACACTATAGACCTCGAAGGAAGGTAGCTTCGCCCACAAGAGTGAACTCATTGCATGGAGAGGCGGTAAAGCTCACAAAGCTTGCGTGGGAGAAGCGGAACCGTGGTTCACATCATGTACTGCCCTGAGATTCGGTGGAGCTCCCAGCCCCGAAGGCATGAACAATTTTCATCGTCTGATGGTACTGCGTAATGTCATGGCGGGCTGCCCCGATGGTAAAAAATATGCTCCTCTAAAACTTGACAAAAGAACAGTCAAGTTTTAGAGGAGCACTATTTGATCTAAGGTCTATGCATTATCTCTATCCGGTAAACTTTGCCGCAATTAATGTGGCTACTACGTTGTTTAAGGAGTGCAGCGCGACATTAGGATAAAGAGATTTGTATTTATCAAAAAGATAAACTAAAGCAATTCCTAAAACAAAGCGGGGAATAAATCCGTAGGCCTGAAAATGAAGCCCTGAGAAAATCGCTGCACTGATAACAGCAGCCGTCCATTTGCCGCAATAAGTTCTCAGACTGCCGTAGATCAGTCCTCGAAACATAGTTTCCTCAACCAAAGGGGCTAAAACACCTGCTAAAAGCAAATTCAAGATCAGGGCAACCCCTGATGATTGTCCAAGCAGTTTAGTGTAGACATCCGTCGTTGGCGGGGACATTCCTTGTTTATATAAAAAAATAACATACCCGATATTTAAAACCCAAGTTATTGCATATGTTTTTACGATATTTGGCAGTATTTTTCGAAGAGGGACCGACCTCCAGCCAAAATCAGACCATTTCCAATGTCGTACTACTTTTAACAACAAAATTAAAAGAATGAATGAAAACTGGGTTAAAAATGCATTGAGATACATTAAAACACGCTCATTGGGCCAAATTTTCATTAACCAGAGGGTTCCCAGGGCCAGAACTATATAAATCACTATAATTCCGCCTAAAACGGTCAATAAATCAACCCAGTTTAAAGTGCGGTTTCTTTGGGGTTCGGGATACTCATGAAATTCTATAACTTCATGATGTTCATTTTCTCCGTCCATACTCACTCTCCATCATTATGTTCTTCAACACATAGTTTATTAACAAATTTCTCAGACTAACCTGCAAGGGGGAATCAACATGAATTCTGAGGAAGTAACACTACAAGTTTATCATCGTCATTTTAAAATTCCCGTCGAAACCTATTTGAATTCTGTAACCGATTATTTAGATCCTTGGGAAGAACGAGCTTATCAACATTTTGTTGAGCAGTTTCTTAAAACAACCCATGACAACGGCATTGTTGGTATGGTACGTCAAGAAAACGATAAAGACTATGTTTATCTCGATGCTGCAGTACGGTATCCCATCAACCATCAAATAGACCTTGAAAAGGCCGGAGACTAAATCACCTCAATTTTGAAGCAATCGCTCTAACTCCCGTACGCTGGAAACAAGATAATCCGGAGCTGCGAGCTCTAATTCTTCATTCGTCCCATAACCATAGCCAACTGAAATAACCTCAATATGATTAGATCTGGCCCCTTGAACATCGTAGCGACGGTCGCCGATCATAACCGTTTTGGACCGGAGCTCTTGGGGTACTCCTTGCAAAACTTCACGAATTAGATCTTCCTTTTCTACAAATTTTCCGTTCAATTCGCTGCCCATGATCTTGCTAAAATAGTCTTTCAGCGAAAAGTGCTTTAGTATTTCTGCGGCAAAAATTTTCGGTTTTGAGGTAGCCAAAAAATGCTGACAGCCCTTTCCCTTTAACGAGGCCAACAATTCCGGAATGCCTGGATAAACCTTATTTTCAAACATGCCGATTTCTCTGAAACGTTCTCGATAAAAATCTAATGCAGTTGTTAGAAGATCGTTATCTTCAGTCTCAAGAAGCACCCTGAAACTATCCATTAAAGGCGGTCCAATAACCCATTCCAATTCGTCTTCATGAGGATAGGGAAAACCAAGCTTTTGGAGCGCATACTGTACAGAGCGTGTAATACCTTGTTTGGGGTCTGTCAGTGTCCCATCAAGATCCCAAAGTAAAATCTGATATCGCATGGAAAGCCTCCTTGTTTTTCCTTATATTACCCGGATGAGATTCTCTTAAATCGGCTAATCTAAAACGTAAGAAAGGAGGATCAACTATGTTTTGGCGTCAAAGACAATATTACCATTCCCATGGATTGTTTTTTATTCTCAGCCTCGTTGCTGCCTTTATTTTGGGGCGCAAATCTGAACAGTATGGATATACCATCGTATCACGGGGACACGGTTATTCAAATTCAGACTCTGATTCCGATGAAAATAACGAGATGGATATGATGGGCGATTCTCAGTCAGAGAATACTTATCAGAGTTAAATTGAAACGCTGATTCACCGGCAGAACACATATTGCCAAAATAAAAGTGAATATCCCATGACTTTTACTATACCTAACTTAACTTAAGTTTACCAGGAAAAAACAAAAACTCCGAGAAATTCTCGGAGTTTTATGTTTGAGACGATTTTTATGCCTTAATACGTGACACTTAAAACTTGAAATCTGCAGAAAATTAGTATCCCCTGTCAAAATGTGATATCCTCAGATTAAAAGTGAACTCGAGTCTTACTATTGGATAACGAAAAAGTTCTCATATCTATGCCTTTAAGCAGCAGTAATTCAGAAAGCAGGTGACCCTAAAATGGTTCGAATCGCCGATTTAGAAAACAACAACTACTGGAAGCACTTAGGAATGATGACGGAAGAGACTGAAGACGGAAAAATCCAACTGGTTATGAAAGTTACAGAGAATTTAAAACAATTCTACGGGAACGTACATGGCGGGGCCATCGCAAGCTTATTCGACGCATGTATAGCAGTGGCCATAAACCAGCGGCTTAGTCCTGAAGAAGGCGCCTCAACAGTAGAACTTAAACTTAACTATTTACGCCCGGTTCAGAGAGGAACACTTTATGCATTAGGAAACGTTATCCATAAAGGCAGGAGAATCGTCGTCGGACAAGGTGAAATTAAAGACGATCAGGGCAAAACTGTAGCCTACGGAACCGCGACCTTTATGATCACACAATTATAGGATTGAAATCATAATAAATAGTAAAACAACATAATATTTGTTAAACACTACTAACAAAATCAAAATAATTGTTCATTTTAATAACGCTTCTGTTTGCTCATAATCTTTTAATGTTTTTTAAGCTTAGGATCTCGCATAGATTAATTAATGGAAAACAAGCATCAGCTTATCCAATCCCCAGTAGACAATCATGCCAAAGAGTATTCCCAGAAATAAATTCGGAATCTTACGAGCAAATAGAAACGTTAAAATCCCTGCCCATAAGTAAGGATTGTTAAGTACGACAACCGATCCTCCCGGAGTAACTAACTCCGGAATAACTAAAGCAGCCAGCAGGGCAATTGGGACTAGTTCAATAAAATTCCGCACAAATCCTTGAACATTTGTCCCTTTAAATAATAGAAACGGCAGTACCCGGGAACCATAGGTTACCAAAGTCATTAAAAAAATTGTTTCAACGAAATGAATCGGCATAATTCTCCTCTCTTCCCGCAATCCGATAGTCTCCAATGGAGGGTATCGCACGTATGTTACGTTTATTTCATTCAATGGTTTAGCTTATCGTTTCTGCTTTTCCAGACTGCTCCGATTCCTGCGGCAAGGGCAACACTTAAGATAATGTATAGTTTTCCTGGAAGAAGCAGTTTGAAGACGACTGCTAAGATCCCGGCAAGAATATACGTCATCAGATTCTTTCGGGACAAGGAAGAGGCAGTCAAGATGATGAAGAGAGCGAGAAGTGCGAATTGAAAACCAGAGAACTGGACCGGCAGCCATTTGCCAATCAGCCCGCCTAACACTGTAAAGATAACCCAGGAAGCAAAGGCGCCCGAATTAACTCCCAACATAATACGGCGGCGCTGTTCTTCTTCTGCCACCTCCTTGAGAATTCTTGAATTGAGGACAAAGGTCTCATCGGTGAGTCCTTGGGCTAATCCTAGTGACCAAGTGCGCGATCTTTCTGGGAAAAAATGCACAACGGAAAGACTCATAAGTACATGTCGGATATTAACAATTAAGGTGGTAAGACCTATCATCCATGCCGTGGCACCTTGGTGAAGCATTTCAATAGCAATGAACTGAGAGGCGCCGGCAAATACGAAACAGGACATCAGCCCTGCTTCCCAAACACTTATACCAAACTGAGTTGCTAAAATGCCGAAGGTTACAGCTACAGGAGCATACCCTACGACAATACTTAACGATTGACGCAGCCCAAAGACAAACCCTTTTTCCATAGGTTCTATTTTCGCAGAACTCATAGAACAACCTTCTCTACAATTTCTAAAAAATTAGGGAATGAGACATTCGCAGCTGCCATATTTTCCACGCTGACTCCTTCTTGGGAGAGCATTCCTGCTACTGCCCAAGTCATTGCCAAGCGATGATCTCCGAAACTGCTGACTTCTCCGCCGTGCAACTCAGGCCGACCCTTGATTCTCATTCCGTCCGGCAGCTCTTCAATCGTTGCGCCTAAAGCCTTTAAGCCTTCCGCAACTCTTTTTATGCGATCTGTTTCTTTAATCCTTAGTTCTGCCGCATCGCGAATGACAGTTTCCCCTTCAGCTAAGCTGGCTGCTAATGCTAAGATTGGTATTTCATCGATCAAACGCGGAATTAAATCTCCGCTAATTTCAATTCCTCGCAGCTGAGAAGGTCTAACCCTCAAGGCTGCGCGAGGTTCGCCGCAGATTTCTGAGCTTTCTAGGTATTCGATATCTGCTCCCATGGCTTGCAGAACGTCAATAATCCCGGTACGAGTCGGATTTATCCCAACCTCCGGAAGAATCATCTCACCTTGCCTAACTAAACTTCCTAAAACTAAGAAAAAAGCTGCTGAAGATATATCCCCGGGAACAGAAACATTTTGACCCGTCAATTTCCCGCCGCCCTTAACTTTTACAATAGTATTGTCGCTTTGAACCTCAACCCCAAAGCCTCTAAGCATTCGTTCCGTATGATCCCGGGATAGTGTAGGTTCTTGTACACTGGTTTCTCCCTTTGCTCTTAAGCCTGCTAAGAGTAACGCCGATTTGACTTGGGCTGAAGCTACCTCGGTTTGAAAAGACTGTCCCAGCAGCTGACCGCCTTGCATGGTGATGGGTGCCAAGTTGCCCTCTCTTCGTCCCAAAATACGTGCTCCCATTTGTTTGAGGGGATCCGTGACCCGTCTCATAGGGCGTGAACGCAGGGAATCATCTCCTGTTAAGGTCACAGAAAAAGGACTGCCCGCCAATACACCGAGCATTAGCCTGAAGGTTGTCCCGGAGTTACCCGCATCTAAAACGTTGGCTGGCTCTTGCCAATTGTCCATGCCTTTTCCGTGCAGCCATACTTCAGTTCCTTGTCTTTCCCAAGCCACGCCGAGTTCTCTTAAACATCCCAAAGTACTTAAGCAATCTTGTCCCAATAAGAAATTGGTAACATGAGTTTCACCAAAGGCCATTCCGCCTAGAAGGGCAGCCCGATGAGAGATGGATTTATCTCCGGGAACTTGAATTTCCCCCTTAACTCCTGTTATAGGCTTAACAAATACGCCTCCCATTGGAATTCCCCCTGTCCCATATTTATTGCAGATTTATCATATTATACTATAAGTTCTTAAGCTAAGAGCAACTCAAAAATTCACCGTATCAAAGAGCAGTGCGGATATTATGCGCCATCCGAAACACTTCTGCAATCTTCTCTCCTTCTCCATTCTCGAGGTACTCGCGAAATTCCCTCACCCTCTTTTCCCAAAGGGTTAGTCCCTCCAGAATGGTCTCTGAATTCCTCACCATAATTTCTTTCCACATTTCCGGAGAGCTGTCTGCGACTCGTGTCAGATCTCGAAAGCTGCGGCCTGCCAAAGACAAAAGCGACTCTCCGTCAAAGGAAGCATCTTCGGCAGCTAAAGATAACGTAACAGCCAAGATATGGGGGATATGACTTACCATAGCTGCTTCACGGTCGTGATCCGAAGGATCGCGAAACTCTACCCTTGCCCCAAATCCCTGAACCAGCTGCACAAATTTTTCTAAAACGAATTCCGGGCAGTCTGCAGAAGGAGTTAGGACGTAGGGGAAGCCCCGAAAAAGGTTTTGATTGGATGCTTCGAATCCCGACTGTTCCGATCCCGCCATGGGGTGCCCGCCTATAAAATAAACTTCCGATCCTTGCAATTCTTCTTGACACTTGAGGCAAATTTCAGATTTAATACTGCCGACATCCGTGACAATAGCTCCTTTGGGAATTTTAACTGCTAAATGGCTGAACCCTTTGACTAATTCTTTAAGCGGAAGGGCCAAGACAACAAGATCGACTTCCAGAAACTCCGGTACCTCGGTCCACCCTTCTTGAATCCAACCTCGTCGTATCGCTTCTTCGATACTTGCTTCTACCATATCAACAGCCACTACATCCCAACCAAGATCGTGTAAGGCACCCGCCCAAGACCCGCCGATTAATCCTAAACCAAAGATGCAGGCCTTCGGAACCCGAAGGCCTGACCATCCCGGCGTCAAAGTAGCCGCTGGATGCTGCATCACAAGCTCACTTCCCCTAGGGAACGACCAAGGGCTTTGCTTAATCCGGCCAAATCATCCATCATTAGTTTAAACTTTTCCGGAGTTAAGGACTGCTTTCCATCGGACACAGCTTTCTCCGGCTGGGGATGAACTTCGACGATTAAACCGTCTGCTCCGGCTGCCAAGGCCGCTTTAGCCATAGGATGAACCAGTTGCCACCGGCCTGTGCCATGACTGGGATCAACGATAACAGGCAAATGAGAGAGAGTATGCAAGGCCGGAACCATTGTTAGATCCAGGGTATTGCGGGTATAGCTCTCAAAGGTGCGGATTCCGCGCTCGCAAAACATGACTTGGTAATTTCCGCCATCCATGATATATTCGGCCGCCATCATCCACTCTTCCAATGTTGCTGAAGGTCCTCGTTTCAATAGGACAGGCTTTCCGCATTTCGCCACTTCTTTAAGAAGAATAAAGTTCTGCATATTTCTTGCACCGATCTGCAGGATATCTGAATAATGGGCTACGAGAGAGACATCTCTGGCATCGATAACCTCTGTCACCACTAACAGCCCTGTTTCAGTCCGGGCATCGGCTAAATAGCGCAGTCCTTCCTCTTCCAGCCCCTGGAAGGAATAAGGGGAAGTACGCGGCTTAAAAGCACCGCCGCGCAAAAAAGTTGCCCCAGCTTCTCGTACGGCGTGTGCTGTTTCTATAATCTGTTCTCTGCTTTCCACTGCACAGGGCCCTGCCATCATATGAACCTTATCGCCGCCTATTTCATGGTCTCCAATACGAATGATACTATCCTTCGGGTGAAATTCACGACTGACCAATTTGTAAGGCGCTAATATCGGCACGACTTTTTCAACCCAAGGCAAAGCTTCTAAATCAAGAGCCTTAATTCGAGTACGGTCACCTACCGCACCCACAATCGTCTTTTCGACTCCTTCAGAAAGATGTACTTTAAATCCCTCTTCTGTTAACCGCGTGGAAACTTCTTCAATTTGTTCAGCTGTTGCACCCATCTTTAAGACAATAATCATTGGACCTGCCCCTTTCAACCATACTACTTTTTTCGTTTTTGTTTTGTTTTTCTACCATCCTGCTTAACTTACCCTTTGACCAATACATTTAACATCTCATGGCTAAAGTTTATAGTTTCTACCTCCTTTAAACACTCGGCTGTCCCTGGCCGGTAGAAAGTACAAAAAAACACCCTTAATAAGAGGGTGCTTTTGCCTTCAATAAATGCGCCCATCCTACTATCCTACGATCATTTGTTAAGAGCACAAACAATCATTCTTAATAAAAAAAGTACCATCCTACATAAGCTTTGCCTGGCAAAGCCCGTACATACATCTTCGGGAAATAAATTGAATTTATATTACCACAAAAGGGGTTGTCTCCACAACCCCTATACTATAACAAATTAAATTATTCGCATGTCTCCAAGAGATCTTTGCGTAAGCCTGCGGCCTCACGCAAAAAAATATGCTTTATCTCTCTCTGGGTGCAGTCGGTATTAGCATGAATTAAGACTCGAATGCAGCGCTTAAGCGAACCTGGGACAGGTATTTCCGTGGCGCAAAGCAGGGGAACCAGCTGCCAGCCAATCTCACGGGCACTCGATGCAGGAAAATCTGCATTTAAGTCCGCTGTCACCGTAAAAATTGCACTCACTAAGTCTTCCGTGCTTAATTTATTATCTTGGAGAATCTTTGTCAAGAGTTCCTTCGTTGCTTCGCGAATTTCTCCGGCATCATTATGCAAAACGGTGGTTGCACCGCGTATTCCACGTACCATATTTGTTCCTCCTTTAATCTTTGGGAGCAACACGATGTCCCAATCCTACGGCTACTTCGTCCAAATGCAGAAGTCCGATGCCAAAAAAGACTGCAACACTTAAATGGTCGTCTTGTCGGGCAATTCCGATCTTACCACCAATATTTAACCCCATAGCTTTATTCATAATTTGACTTAAGGCCTCACGGGTTGCACCAGCCACGGCGCCTTCATCACTGTGAGTTTCATGAATAGCCCCTTCGCGTTTAGCCGCCACAATAGCTCGTTCTACAATCTTACGCACTGAATTAATATATTCACCGCCATAATCAACAGCAGCCGTCTTAACACCTTGTCGTTGATAGTAGTCTTTGAGGTGAGTTTCTTCTTCCCTGCTCTCTGTCATAGCCATTTTTAAAGCTGCCAGAGCAATTTTTTTACTTTGTGCCATCATTCCGTCCTTCCTTTCCCATCGTTAATACCAGTCCTACCGTCCTGCCCTCCCTCTCCCTAAGTCAAGTTTTTCTGCTTAATGATTGCATTATAGTCCACAAGTTTGGCATTTGCAACATTAAGGGCTAACTTGAAACGTTTGAATAGATCCCGGTAGAACAATTATTTGAGTTTGGTGTGGTTCAATTAATCCTTCTTCATTATTCTTGAGAATCTGCACCCGTATTATCTGGGATAAGCCTCTGCCGTCCAGCTGAATTTGACCCGTTTGAGCAAGTATTTGCTGTTCCCCCTTCGAAAGGGTTGCCAGTTCTTTGCCATTTTGCAGAACCGGTATTGGGGCAGCAGGGTTTGCTTTTAAGGTCAGTCTCCATAGTTTGACAGACTGGTTCGGGGCAAGAGAAGGTAAGTCCAGAGGAGGAGACTCCACTTTAGAGGCCACCGATATGTAGAATTGCAGGGGATCACGGACTACACTGAACTGCATGACAACAAGTAATACGGAAGCTAGAACCATAATCCGGATAACTCGGCGCTCTCCACCTTGAACACTCAGCCAAAGCCGTTCGCCAATAGGAACCTTTCTACGCACAAACACCACCTCGAAAGAAGTTTATGCGCGAAGTATCTCTGTCAGACCAGGGAACAGACTTCTTCACAGGCAGCGCGGCCGGCGCGAAAACCCATAGCAAAAGCGGCCTGCAAATTAAAACCGCCGGTTATTCCATCAACATCGACGACCTCACCAGCCCAGTATAACCCTTCGATTCGTTTGGAGGCCATTGTTTTCGGATTGATTTCTTTGACATCTACACCGCCTGCGGTGACAATAGCAGTCTCGATAGAAAGGGTATCGGTAATTGTGAGAGCTAATTCTTGCAGCAACGAGATCAGCCGTTTTCGCTCCTCACGGTTGACTTGATGGACAACCCTGTCAGGATTAATACCGCTTAATCGAATCATCACGGGAATCAAACTTTGGGGCAAAAGATCTTCCAGAGCATTTTTAAACTGTTTATTGCTGTATTTTTGAAAATCTCTTTGAATACGCAAGTCTAATTGTTCCGCAGTCAGGGCTGGTTTCAAATTAATCCGCAATTGAACAGGCTCACCCTGACGTACCCCTTCACCTGCTTGACGGCTGAGGGTCAAAATGATGGGACCGGATACTCCGAAATGAGTGAATAGCATTTCTCCAAACTCAGCAGCTTTTTTCTTTCCTCCGATCCACAGAGTCGCTTCAACATTTCTAAGAGATAAACCTTGTAGTTCCTTCACCCATGATTCAGCCGTTTTCAGGGGAACTAGAGCTGGACGGGGAGTAATCACATGGTGACCTAACTTTCGGGCAAATCGGAAGCCATCACCTGTCGAACCTGTAGCAGGATAAGACGCTCCGCCTGTACAAACGATCACAGCCTGAGCTAAAAATCGCCGCTTATCAATTCCTTGTACTCCTATGACTCGTCCATTCTCAACTAAAATTTCCTCAATGGTAATCCCGGTGATTATTGTCACTCCCAATTCGGTTAGGAAACCTGCCAGGGCTTCGACGACGTTTTCTGCATCATCGGAAACGGGAAAAACACGCCCTCCTCGTTCAACTTTGGTTTCCACCCCATAGTGAGCTAGAAAGCGACGTAAGGCAACATTATCAAACTCTCTTAAAATCCCATGCAAGAAACGCCCGTTTCCTGGGTAATTACGGATAAAGTCCGCAACATTTTCTTCATTTGTAATATTACATCGGCCTTTACCTGATATAGCAATTTTTCTGCCCAATCGTTCCTTTTTTTCCAGCAACAGAACCTTTGCTCCGTTTTGGGCTGCTTGTCCTGCGGCCATCATTCCGGCAGCACCGCCGCCAACCACAATTATCTGATAATCCTTCATTCTGGTTCCCTTTCATTATTTATACTCACTAAGATCCTATTTCTATAAGTGGGGGTTACTCCTTCGATTTTCTCAGTGGGAGTAAAGTCCTCCTTCGCAGCGTAATATTCCTTTTTGGTTATAGGCGGCTAGGGCGATACTCTCCACCGAAGTCTATCGTCACCAAAGCCTCGATGTTCAGTTTCAGTTTCAACTTTAGCTGAACAAGTTCACCGTTTCATGACACATTTCCTTTATTCTAACGTATACTTAACTAACTGTCTTTCCAGGGGAATTCTATTTTTTTGCCCTTAAAACCCATCTGTGCTAAAATTATCCCTACTTAAACTATTTACATAACATCTCTTTTTTAATTATTTAGGAGGTATTTTTATGAGCCTTGACCAACGTACCACTACCCTTGCCCGAATTTCCGCTGCCGTCGCCTGTAATGCCCTGGCATCTCTTCGTGTCGCGATAACGGAAGCCTTGGAAATGGGCCTTGAAACGTCAGAAATTCAAGAAGCAATCTCATTAGCCACTGAAATTCAACAACAACCCATCACTCATATGACTCATCTCGCCGAACAACTCTTGCGTGAACCAAAGAAAAAATCTCACGAACACAGTGCAGATTGCGGGTGTGGCTGTCACCATGCCTAAGTTGGGAGGCAGACATGATTAGCTTCTATCAAGCCATTCAATCTATTCATACTCCTGTCATTGACGACTTTTTTATCATGCTCAGCTTTTTAGGCAGCGAGCCCACTTATATCCTTTTAATTTCTGTAATCTATTGGAATATTGACAAGCGTTTTGGATTCAGACTTGCAACGTTATTTCTGACTTCCATGGCTTTGAACGGATTTTTAAAAGACATTATTAATGCCCCGAGGCCGATTGGGCAGCCCGGCATTCGTTCTCTTTATCTTTCATCGGCAACAGGCAGCTCCTTTCCCAGTGGACATAGTCAAGGAGCTGCCACTTTTTACCCCTATGTTGGGAAGCATTGGCGCTCCCACAAGGTTTGGTTGGGAATCAGTGCTTTTATGACCTTGGGAATTGGCTTTTCCCGGCTCTATCTTGGTGTACATTGGCCCCAAGACGTTCTGGGCGGCTATTTAATCGGAATCATCATTGTTTTAGGATTTCAGCAAGTCGATGAGCGCTTGTTTAAACTTCAAATCCCGTTACGGTCCAAACTCATTCTTTCCCTCTTCATCCCTTTGCTGTTTTTGATTATATATCACACCCATCGAGGTATCCAAATGGTCGGGTTTGTTATCGGTTTTACCTCCGGGTATTTTTTAGAGGATTATTATCTCGACTACCGTGAACGAACTCGCTTTGGACCTTCCGCTTTGAAAACTTTCCTTGGCCTTTGCGTCTTTGGACTCTGGGCCTGGCTCTGGCACCCACTGACACGTATCCATCCCTGGCTTTATCTTCCGGTCTTTGCGGCCGGAGGAACTTGGACATCCTTTGGGGCTCCCTGCCTCTATCGTTACTTAAAATGGGAACGTCCATTAAAAGAAGAAGAGATTTCTAAAGGAAGAAAGAACTTCGTCCGTTAGGATCACTCGTTGAGCAGACAAGGCATAAATCGGTATTGTCAAAAATCCTTTTACCGCACTTTTTACAATATAAAGGACTTCCTTCATGAATCAAAACTTTACCTGTTAAATACTTGTAGTTTAACATTTTTGTCGAATAAGACAGGGCATGAATACGGCAAACCTCGATACAGCGATTGCAATGAACGCATTTTTGAGGTTCAAGAATGAGTTTTTGGGACAAAATCTTGTCCTCATATGGGGACTCTTTGGCCGCCGGATCAGAATCCCATTCCTCAGTTTTTTGCAGGGCGCCCTGAGGACAAATTGATGCGCAAACTCCGCAATTAGTACACAACTTGGAGACCGCCAAAACTTGGAAGGGTATCTTATCATCCTCGTCATTTTTTAAGGATCGTAATAATCCCTGACGGCTCTTAGGGATCGGATACGTTTGATCAGCCGTTAGATTAGGCAGCCATTGCTCAACTTTATTCATGCTTTTCTGGCGCCAATTTCCCAAAGCAAAACTTTTATTTACTGTTTTTTGAGCTTCAATATCCTTAAATTCAGTGCCTTCTTGACCGTTATCCGGTCTTACAAGGATTTGAACTCCCGGATGTTCCGGCCAGGACTCGTGGACCTCTTTAAACGCTTGGACACTGACCGTACAAGCTGCACGATCCCCACAAGCTGTGCATATTCCCGCAGCGATGCTCACAGGTTTTTTCTTTGCCCAAAGAATTAGTGTTTTCCAACTATCCCGATCCAACATACCCAAACACGGGATCTCAAAACCTGCTGGAAGAGCCTTAGGACAATTCAAACGAATTTCATCAGTCTCTTCAAGATACTCATAAAACTTATCAACCATAATGTCAACAAATCCGTCACTTGGGCATACGGCCATACATGCCCCACATTCGGAACATTTCTTGGTATCCAGTTGTCGATACTCAGAAATTGCTTTATAAGGACAGACTTCTATACACCGCCGGCAAGTCTTCGTATATGCTTTTTTAGTATTGAGGCAATTTCCGTTGTGATATACCATCTGACAAGTCATATATCAGACCTCACTCTTATCTGCATTTTATAAAGTCGCCCTAAGGTACCCATCGGATATTCTCGTTGAAGAAAAAAGGCGGGAAACACCTACACTAGTGTTTCCGCCTTTTCTATTTGTAATTACGAAGTAAGTCTTTAGCCAATTCACTTTCCACGCCAACCAGGTGCTCCAACATCAGTTTCTGAGCTTGTTCAATATCGTGCAATCGTATCGCTTCGTAGATCGCCAAGTGCTCATCATATAATCTATGCGGCTTATTTTTATCAACGGCTAGTTTATCACGGCTGGTCTTCAAAGTGATACGCATCGTATCGGAAATCGTGTTCATGAGACGTATCAAAATCTTATTGTGTGTAGCCTTGGCGATTGAGTAATGAAAGTGATGATCTGCTTCTTCCCCGGTTCGGTGTAAATCAAGATCCGTGCGCATGAGTTCCAGATACTTATGCATCTCTGCAATCTCATCTTCGGCGGCTCTCTCTGCAGCCAGCCCGGCAGCTTGTACTTCGAGAATTTTTCGTGCCTCATAGAGTTCCAAGTCCGAATCTTTTTCTATAAACAGCATCCAAGCCAGGGGGGCTACTACGGAATCCACATTTACTTGTCTAATGTACATCCCCTCGCCTGATCGAACCTCAATCAATCCCATTAATTCAAGGGCGCTAACGGCTTCACGGATCGATGAGCGGCTAACTTTGAAACGCTCCACCAACTCGCGCTCCGAAGGCAGCCGGTCTCCTGGTTTCAAATGTCCATCTATTACAAGTTGGCCAATTTGATCTACAATTTGTTCATAAATCTTTTGGGTTTTTATGGGTTTTAAAATCACCCTTTTCACTCCTTGCAAAACACTTTACCTTCAGGGGTAGAAATTCACAATTTTATTTTAATATTCTATCATACTTTTTTCAGTTTATCATGCGTATGATGCAAAATCCATTATTTTCAAAAATAAAAGAGGAAACACTAGCAGATTAGTGTTTCCTTTAGTTTTTCGGTCTTGATTTCTTGAAAATCCTAATTAACTAAGACATAGCAGTTTCCTGAGCGTTATGACTTAGCTTTCTTACCGGCCCGATAAGATTCAGCCAAAATTTGTATGGTATGCATCACCTGTTCTTGGAGACCCGCATTTTCCACACCGCTTTGCAGCTGCAGTCGGCAAGCAGGACATCCGGTAGCTACAGTATTAGTTTGAGTTTGAGATATATCGGCAATTTTACGATCAGAGATCTTCACGGAAAGATCCGGATGAACCAGACTAAAGGAACCTGCCATCCCGCAGCAACGACCCGGTTCTTTCATTTCGATTAATTCAACCCCGGGAATGCTTTTCAGTATTTCACGCGGTTCCTTATTAATTCCCTGTCCACGGTTAAGATGGCAAGGATCGTGATAGGTCACTTTACGGTCAACACGGCCAAGTCCTTCTTTCTTAAACGGGACTTTATGAATCAGGAACTCTGAAATATCATAGGATTTCTCTGACCACTTCTTAGCCAGGGCACTAAATTCTGGATCGTTCTCTAAAAGATCCATAAAGACATGTTTCCAGGCAGTGCCGCCCGAGGAACAGGCAACAACTAAGGCATCGGCGCCTAGCTTCTCAAACGCCCGCAAATTGCGGCGTGCCAAGGCTCGGGCTGACACAGTGTCACCATTCACCGAAGCAGGGATACCGCAGCAGCCTTGTCCCCGAGGAATAACTACTTCGATATCGTGTTCAGTCAAAACTTCAACGACAGCTTTTCCGATATCCGTGTAAAAATAGTTGATCATGCATCCTGTGAAAAAAGCCACTCGCATTTTGGGATTTTTGACTTTAATAACCTCAGGAAACTCAGAGCGCAACGTACGTTTCGCCAACATCGGAAAGACCTTTTCTGTCCCAATACCAATGTCAAAACGCATTCGGGCAATTCGGTCACTTTTATGCGGCAAGTGTTTTAAGGCTACCCCCTGAAAAACGCTGCCGGTTTTCATGCCCATATCAAAGATCCGCTGCATTTTAAGAGCTGTAAAAGCAATCTTTTTGACAGGATGTAATCCTTTTTTGCGAACCGCTTCTGCCCGAGCCGCTAAAATAATTTTGTCAAACCGAACTCCACAAGGACAATTATTATTGCAGGCCATGCAAGTAGTGCAGAGTGAAAATCGTTCAGCCATTCCTTCGGTCATCTCTGCTTCGCCGGAGAGAATAAATTCAGCTAAGCTAATTTTCCCCCGTGCCACACCAACCTCTTGGCGCGTCTCTTTATAAATCGGGCAAACAGCCTGACAGTTGCCGCATTTCATACATTTATGGAGTTCTTCGTTAATCGAATCCAAAGAATCATATACGGACACGATTAGTCCCTCCTTACAATTTTGCCAGGGTTCAACATATAGTTGGGATCCAAGGCTTCTTTAATTGCCTTTAAGGCTTCTACTCCGGCTTCTCCGAATTCCAAGCCCAAAAAGCCCATTTTAGCAACGCCAATTCCGTGCTCACCTGAAAGAGTCCCGCCAAGAGCAATAGCGCCATGGAAAATTTCGTCGACAGCAAGATGAACCCGTTTCATTTCATCTTGATCGCGCTCATCCGTCAAAATCGTTGGATGCAGGTTTCCATCCCCCGCATGACCAAAGGTGGCAATCTGCAGGTTATACTTTTCGGCAATTTCACGGATGGTTTTAAGCATATCAGGAATCTTGCTTCTCGGAACGGTAGCATCCTCAAGAACCGTCGTAGGACGTTTCTGAGCTAGAGCCGGAAGAGCACTGCGTCGCGCCAGCCAGAGAAGATCACGTTCCTTATCGTCCTTAGCGACTTTTACTTCAACGGCTCCCTCTTCTTTTAAGATACGTTCCACTAAAACAGACTCGCGTTCCACAACTTCTTTATAGCCATCGACTTCACATAAGAGAACCGCTTCGGCATTAAGCGGAAGTCCGGCATGCACAAAATGCTCTACTGTCTGAATCGTTACATTATCCATAATTTCTAAGGTAGCCGGAATTACTTTGTTGCGGATAATGGCAGCAATGGCGTTTCCTGCCTTATCGAGATTATCAAAAACACCCAAAACGCTTTTTCTTGTTTCAGGAGCCGGAATCAGCTTCACGATCATTTCCGTAATAATTCCCAAGGTGCCTTCTGCACCCGTGAATAAGGCCACTAAATCATAACCTGTAACATTCTTAACGGTCTTACCGCCCCAGCGGATGACTTTTCCGTTGGCTAAAACGATAGTTAAACCCATGATATAGTGTTTGGTAACTCCGTATTTAAGGCCTCGCAATCCCCCTGAACATTCGGACACAGACCCGCCCATGGTTGCGGTAGTGACCGTACCCGGATCGGGAGGATAAATTAAGCCGTGTTTAGCAGCCTCATCATTCAAAGCCTGAATAATAACACCCGGCTGAACTGTGGCTGTTAAATTATCTTGGTCGAATTCGACAATTTTATTAAGGTTAAGCATGGAGAGAACGATTCCACCTTTAATAGGAACGGTTCCGCCGCTGAGATTGGTTCCTGATCCCCGTGGATAGATGGGTACCTGATGGCGCTGAGCTATCTTCACAACCTCTGCGACTTGTTCGGTAGAAGAGGGCGAAACTACAACATCCGGCTTTTGATGCTTCAATGCTGCAGTTGCATCATAAGCGTAGGTCAGTAAATCTTCCTGTTCTGTAAGAACATTTTCACGACCGAGCACTTGCACGAGTTCCTCTAAGACTTCACGAGCTAACATTATCTTTTATCCCCCTTTTTGAATTGTCTGACTATCAGACCACATAAAAGACATAAAACTACAATTTTTTTATCTTTTCTATATATAATAATAATCCAACTGTATAGAAATTTCAATATGAGAATATTATATAATTAGATTGACAAATTTATATAGTTGAACTTATTTAATGAATGCAAAGAGGGAAGAGGTAATATTAACCGCTTCCCTCTTCAGAAATCCTCTGAGAGTCTCATTAGAGAATATAATTTAGTAACTTGCTTTTAAGGAATCATCCATGGTAGGAAATAAGCTTGTACATAGCAAATCACCATAACAATTAATAGGAAAAACAAGCTGTGCTTGAGAGTGAAACGATACAGAGCACCTTCTTGACCTACTAAACCGGTAGCCGATGTTCCCACGGAAATGGATTGCGGGGAAATCATTTTACCCATAACACCGCCGGAAGAGTTTGCAGCTACAGTAAGCACTGGATTTACCCCAATTTGCTGAGCTGTAACTTTTTGAAGTCCGCCAAAGAGTAAGTTTGAAGATGTGTCACTGCCTGTCAGGAACACTCCCAACCAACCGAGGACAGGTGCGAAGAATGGGAATGCACTGCCCATCTTGGCAAACGCTAAACCAAGCGTCGCGCTCATGCCTGATGAGTTAAATAATTGACCAAGACCTACAACGATAGCGATCGTTAACAAGGCCCAGCGCAGTTCGTAAATCGTTTCGCCTAAGGTTTTTAACCATGTTCCAAAGGACATACGAATAATAAACATACTGATAAAGGCAGCTACTAAAATAGCAGGGCCAGCATTCAAAAGATTTAAAGAGAAGGAAGCAGGAATTGGTGTTGGTTTAGCCACAAGAGGAGCAACTTTTACGGCAACCATGTCCAAAGCCGGCCACTTTTTAACGATGAATGCAATAGGCGTTAAGAACTTCTTAACTGCGTCTACATTCCAGAGGACAATTGTAAGACTCAGAATCAGGTATGGCATCCAAGCTGTAACCACACCACCATTTGGTTTTGGGCCATTTTTCTGCTCAGATGCTTTCGCTGAAGAAACCTTTTCATTGGGAAAATGAAACTCAGTCTTTGGTTTCCAAACCTTAAGAAGCATGGTTAGAGCAAATAGGCTGCTTAATGAAGCCAAGACATCAGGAAGTTGGGGTCCAAGGTAATTGGAGCTTAAGAATTGCACGACTGCGAAAGTTATACCAACTGTGAGAACAGCCGGAAGAACTTCAATGGTACGTTTCCAACCTGCCATAACCCAGACCAAATAAAATGGCAACCAGATGGAAATAAAGGGCAACTGACGACCAACCATGGCTCCCAAGGTATGGGGATCAATTCCAACCACAGCAGCCACAGCAGTAATCGGCACCCCGATGGCTCCGAAAGCAACAGGTGCAGTATCTGCAATTAAACACAATCCTGCAGCATAGAGAGGATCAAAACCCAATCCCACGAGAACAGCTCCGGCAATAGCAACGGGAGCTCCAAATCCGGCAACGCCTTCGAGGAAAGCACCGAACGAGAAAGCAACGAGCAACATCTGCAGACGACGGTCATTGGTTAATCCAGCAATTGAGTCCCGAACGACATCAAAGTGACCAGTTTTAACCGTCATTTTATATAGAAAGACCGCAGCCACGATAATAATACCGATTGGCCATAGACCGGTAAAAGCTCCGAGAAAATCCGAAGATACTGCGGCACTCACCGGCATTCCATAAACAGTAACCGCAATAATTGTTGCAACAATTAAAGTAATAATTCCGGCGACATGTCCCTTCAATTTGACTGCAGCTAGGAGTACTAAGTATAAAAGAATTGGAATCGCTGCCACTAGAGATGAGAGCGCGAGGTTGTTCCCTACAGGAGCATAAACCTGTGACCAATGCATTTAAATTCCACCTTTCGACTATTTATGTCTCATCATTTCCAAATCGCTAATCTGTTATTCCGATTCTCTAAACCTCCTTTATTTTTTATTTTAAGGTGAAAATCGACAGGACGCTCCGGCCATCAGACCAAAGTCCGTCTTTAATATAGTAACAATACTATAAGAAAATTTCAATATGCCAATATAATTCTTTATTTCACAATTATCACCTTTTTTATAAAAATCCATTCCAATTAAAAGAATATTAAGCAAAAAACCTTTTCATTTATATTTTCTTCAGTAGATTTAGTATGAATCTTTTTAATTATTTAACTATTACAGGAATAAAAAAATGTTTCTACTCAATAGTCATTAACAATACATTTCGTTTATTGATTACCTAAATGAGAAAATAAGCTTTATTAAAATTCTGTAAATCTAAATTAAATATTTCACAAACATAATCACAATTCATCGTTTAGATGACTAAGTATAATCCATACAAAATCGGCAAGAAGATTTGATGTTTTACTCCAACGGCGTTTATAGCAAACATTAATTCATAAATACAAGGACGGTGAAGAGATCAAGTTTCTTTTCCTCACCGTTCTTGTTTCTATAATATAGACGTCTTGACTTAATGCAAATATTTTTGTTCTATTAATTTAACCTCTTGCTGAAAAGATTGACTTAGACGAAATAACAAGCGTTCCATGTCCAGACGATGGAGAGTGATATTTTCCGGGCTTAAGAACTCAATCTTACGAAACTCCGGTTTTATTAATAAAGGCAGCAAATCATCAAGATTTTCCACCCGAAGTGTCAAAATAATTGGAGCATAGGCAAAGTCTTGAGTGCGCCTCCCAGAACCTTGACTTACCGTATATACATCTAAGCTTAAATCAACGTCCTCGATCATGATTCCCTGGAGAGGAACATTCCGTAAAACGGCAACCTGCTGTTCCCTTGTTGCCTCCGCCACTTGTTCTTTACTTCTGCTCCCAAAAAGAAACCGACCGCTTCGTGCTTCACCCTTAAAATCTAAACGAATTCTGACACGAACATGTTCCGTGAGAAGTTCGTCTCCAATTCTTATTTTCATCTCTACTCTCTCCGTTCTATAATAAAACAACATTTATTTTGCCTTTTAAGCAAAATATTCTCCAAAGAGATGAATTTCTCCTGCTTACTTTGCAATAGGCTTGTATTTTGTGGACATACTAAGCCTATCATAAGGAAATCCAAACAAAGGAGATTGCAGCATGAGAAAAACTGTGGTTGGTATTTTCAAAGGACCCCAGCAAACCAAAGAAGCTCTTGAGGAAATCCAAGGAGAATCCTTAGCCAATAGCAAAATTTCGGTCATAGTTCTTAGCGATTATCTTCATCAAGGGGAATTTAAAGAAGAAATCGCCAATGAACTGGCCTATTATCCCAGTGAAATAAACTTAGACAAATTTAATGCCTGGCTTGTGCAAGCCCCTCCCTTCAATGTACCAAATCTGGGAGAGGTAGTTGTTGCCGGTCCTCTGGCCAGCCAGTTGATGCATCAGCCGCAGGGCCGCGGGCTGCCTGAAGTTCTTTTAACTTATGGTATTTCTGGAGAACGAGCGCGACATTACGAGCATGAGGTACGTACCGGACATTGGCTTGTTCTTATCCCAACCAGTCACGAGAAGCAAAATTCAGTAGCCAATGCTTTAAGTGCTTTTGGCGGCAAGGATGTTGAAAAGTGGAACACTTCCTTAGATCATCCCCTTTATCCTATAGGTTAATTCAAACCCACCAGTAAACGCAGTCTTTTTACTTCCTCCCGAGTTAAAGACCGGTACTTTCCTGCCGGAATCCGTTCGTCAAGGGTCAGGGGCCCGTATGCGATCCGTTCCAGTTGAAGAACTGGGTAACCTACAGCACCGAACATCCTCCGAACTTGCCTATTTTTCCCTTCGTGAATCGTAATTTCGATAACTTCCAGTCCCTTACCTTTCTCTTTTGACAGATTGCCTTTTGCCAAACCGCTCCTGAGTACAACTCTAGCAGGAGCGGTTTTTCCATCTTCAAGAACAACTCCTCTTCTCAGTTGTTCCAGGGCCTCGATTTCCACCGGCCCCTTAACCCATACTCGATACGTCTTATCCACCCCAAAGGAAGGGTGCATTAAACGATGCGATAATTCTCCATCGTTAGTCATGATTAACAGACCCGAAGTCTCATAATCTAACCTGCCCACAGGATAAACTCTTGCCGGAATATCTTTCATTAAATCCACAACGGTAGTTCTTCCTTGTGGATCTCGGGCACTGGAAATGACTCCAACCGGTTTATTCAGTAAATAATGACAAAGTCCCTCAAACATTTGAACCGAGTTTCCATCCACCCAAATTTGATCGTCAGAACAGACCTTAGTTCCTAAAACAGTAACAGTCAAGCCATTGACTGTTACACGCCCATCCAGTATCAATTTTTCAACCTGGCGGCGTGAGGCGACTCCTGCTTGAGCCAAAACTTTTTGCAATCGTTGGCCCGGCTGCCTGCTTTGCCTACTTTGTTCATCTTCCACGAAACTTCAATCCTTTTCTCTCTAAGTCCTCTTAATGTCTTCATCCAATCGTGAGACTCCCACTTCCTCCATCCTTCAGCGCGATAGCATTTGTTTTTGCTAGGCGCTTTCGACGAAACTGTCCGCAGGACACTTTCGTCACCGAAGTCCCGATGTTCAGCTTTAGCTCAACGAGTTCACTTATGTTCGGATATCTAATCAACCCCTGCTAAGCTCCTTCTGTTTCTTGAGGGAATAAACCCCCGGACCCACTTCCGGGTATAGTTCTCGGACATTTTTCCAGAAAAGTTCATGTTGTTGTGTTTTCGGAAGCCTGACAACATAATCCCCTGGAAATTGTGATAATACTTGGGCCGGAAACTCTTCCCCTGATCCTTCCACGACAAAAGGGAGACGAAAACCCACACGATGGGCATAATAAAAGGTCATAGGTGCAGGATCACTTAAAACCAGAACACTTGAAGAAGGTGTATGTTCTTTTATCCACTCTGCCTGCGTTAAATATTCCGGATTCCATTGATACTTAGGTTTCAAATATGTATAGGATTCCCGGTTGACTACAATCAAGAGCATGAGGACAATCACCAGGTAATACCAGGTTTTACATTCGTCTAAAGCATAAGCACTTAATAAGGCAGCTAGGGGCAAAACCGGAATCAGGTAATAATCCAACGGAATACGAACACAGACTATGCCGAGATAAAGCAGGCCAATTCCCACCCAAGTCAAAAGAGCTAATCGACCGTTATCCCGTTTAAAAAACAAACGCAATAACCCCAGCCCGGAAAGGAAAAGGACACTGTCCGTTAAACCTCGCTGCACATTTTTTATAAGCAACTTCCAATTCAAACTGCCGGAATTAACGACTTGATCCTTTAAAATTCCGGATACAAATTGGCTCGAAGTGCCAGCATTCATATGTACCCATGCATAGTATACCATAGGAAAACAGAGAGCAAAAAAACAATAACTCAGGATTTTCTTCATTTGAGTTTGTCTTAAAGGGTAAAAACCCAAAAGCAGAGCAACAGGAAATAACATTAATTGAGGCAGCTTCGCTAAAATAGCACCCGCCAGAACTAGTCCAATTTTCCAGATATGGTGCCTTTCAGGTGCTCTTCTCCAGCGAACTATAAGAGCAAGGGCCCAAATGCTTAAGGCTTGCGCCATCGGCTCCGGCATTACAACCCTCCCATAATATATTGACAGCGGCATCAAAGCATAAATAGCGGCAGCTAGTAAGCCTGCTCTCTCGGAGATCAGATTCCGCCCTAAATCATATAAACCGCAAAGTCCAAACAGCGTCAAAATGACAGCCCAAAGGCGTCCCCAGATATCAGCCCAGCCAAATAATGTCCAAGTCCATGCCAATAAATAGGGAAACAGGGGGAACTCTAATTCAACTCTCTGAGGAACAACTCCATCATAATTCAATTGAGGTATCATTACCCTGGGAAAATCGAAAAGATGACCAAGCATATGAACGGCTATACTGGCCGTATCAGCTTGCCGCCAACCTTGATCATCGAGTAATGGGTTGGTTATCCCTTTCAGGCGAAGGAGCAAAGCAACCCCTAAGATGATCCCTAATAAGCACCATGTTACTCTTCGACCCATTCCACAGGACTCCACCTTTGTCGCTTAATTTGGTATATCAACTGGGCATACCCCCAAATCGTGGCCCAGATTTTCATCTTGCTGGCACTCTTTTTAAGTTCATAGTGCAGTTTTAAGGGAATTTCAGTCACGCAGTCTGCTAAAGGGGCCATCTTTAAAAGCAATTCCACCATGCCGGAAAAATTCCGGCTCTGAATAATGTTCGGACCATAATGTCTGGTCCCTTCAAGCAATAAGGAAAGTCGATAAGCACGGTAACCACAGGAATAATCGCGGACCCCACGAATCGGCACAAAGAAATTCATGACTTTTCCCGCTCCCCAGGAAAGCAATCGTCGCAGCATAGAGAGCCCATGCTGCTCTCCTCCTTTAACAAATCTCGAGGCAATGGCAAGATCAGCGCCCGAGCGAATTGCCTCACATAGCAAGGGGATGCGATCTGCCGGCTGAGTATTGTCGGCATCCATCGTGATAATCATATCTGGACTTTCATCCTGATGATCCGTTAGAGGATGCGGGAGAAGCGAATTATAATTCAAAACATATTGAAATCCACTGTTTAAAGCCGCCCCCAACCCCTGATTTTCAGGATGATTTACCTGGTGAACCGAGGGATATAGTTCGGCGTACCTCTGAATTACTTCAGACGTTGCATCGGTGCTCCCATCGTTGACCACCGCAATTAAATGGGGAATACGAGAACAGATTCCTTCAATATTTTCGAGCAGCGCTGGTAAGGAACCAGCTTCATTATACGCAGGCAAGACAATATAAAGCATACTAACCAATACCTCCTTTTCGGTATTGTTAGTATGTGCAGAATTCAGTCCTTAAAACGTTTTTGTAACAATCCAAATCGAAACAATCAACCCGATAAAATCTGCTAATAATCCCAATTTGAGGGCGTAACGATATTTCTTTATCCCAACCGAACCAAAATACACTGTAAGCACGAAAAACGTCGTATCGGTGCTTCCTTGAAGAGTAGAGGCTAACCTGCCTATATAAGAATCAGGACCGTATTGATTTATCAGTTGAGTGGCTACACCCAGAGCACCTGACCCGCTTAACGGACGCATGATCGCTAAGGGTATAATTGCCGCAAAATTAGAATCCAATCCTAAAAAGGCAAAAAGCGGCTGCAGCCAATGTGCCAAAATGTTCAATGCTCCGGAATCAACAAAGATTCGAATAGATACTAACATGCCTATTAGGAACGGAAGTATACGTACTCCGGTATTAAATCCCTCTTCGGCTCCTGCCACGAAGGACTCATAGACTGGAACTTTTCGCAAATACGCAATCACTGGGATAAGCAGTAACAGCAGCGGAATTGCCCAGCGAGAAATTTCGGCGATAACCTTCATTTAATTTCCCTCCGCCGAAAAAGAAAATCGGCGAATATGGCTGAAGCCATCGCACATCCAGTGGCAACAATGGTTGTGCCGATAATCTCAGTCGGATCAGCCGAGTTCGCCTTCAGCCTGACTCCAATAATCGTTGCAGGAATCAGAGTAATGCAAGATGTATTGAGAGCAAGAAAGGTAATCATTGCCGGACTTGCCACTTCAGGAGTAGGATTCTCCTTTTGTAATTCTTGCATTGCTTTTAGACCAAAGGGGGTCGCTGCATTACCTAATCCTAAAATGTTGGCACTTAGATTCATAATTATAGCTCCTAGGGCCGGGCTGTCAGGCTTTAGCGTGGGAAAGAGACGGCGAACGATAGGACCAAAAAGACGGGCTATCCCCCTGACAACTCCCGCTTCTTCAGCTAAACGCATCAGTCCCAGCCATAAACTCATGACCCCGATGAGTTCAATGGCTACCTCCACACCTAATTCCGCCGCTTTCATAGCCGATATAGTAACAATCTCGATCCGCCCATTAAGCGCGGAAATAGCAATTCCAATCACTAACATACAAAGCCATATGAGGTTAACCATTGCCCTCCCCCCTTGCAATGAATTTATGAAACCTGCGAAGAAAAAAGAACGAGATAACTCGTTCTTTTTCCGGAATATGTATTTGGGAACTTGTCTTATTCTCTGGCCAGAATAATTTCATCCGCCGGTTTCTTTTTCTTTTGAAACATTCCTGATAGTTTGTCTATAAGGTCAGGAACCGAATCCAAAATACGATCTATAACAACATTACTATCTACAGGTAAGAGGCGTATCGTCCCATTTCCAACGACCAAAAACCCAACAGGCTGTACGGATACGCCGGCACCGGCACCTCCTCCAAAAGGCAGTTGGTTATTTGCCGATTCACCCGAATTTCCATTCTCTTTTGACTTCTCGGGTGGAGAAAATTCGCTGCCACCAGCAGCAAAGCCGCAAGCCACTCTTGATATTGGAATAATGACCGATCCATCATGGGTCTCCACCGGGTCACCAATTATAGTGTTGACATCCACGATCTGTTGAATGCTTTCCATGGCGGTTTTCATTAATAATTCTATAGGATGATTCCCCATGCAACTACCCCCTTCTAGCCCGTTTGAATCTACGCACAGCATTAAATCCAACAAAAATAATATGACCGATTCTTAGGTGGAATATGCATTGGATATCACATAAAAAACCTTCTTTTTTATATTGAGGAACCACCACAAGCTCAGGGTTCTGAACCTCTACAATCACTTGCTTGTATAGACGAGCCAGAGCAAAACCAAACATGCTCCAAAAAGCTCCCGCTGCCATAGCTGTTTGAGCGGCGTCCTTGTATCCGACTTCAATTCGCCATTTAATGGCTTTACAATGGATTCCATGATAGAATTCCTTCTTTACCCAGGCCAATTGATGGAGATAATTGGGTACATTTGGCCAAAGCCTATATAGCCATCCTAGGCGAATATAACGAAGGCGTACGTCTGATTTTGCTTTCCGAGTTCCTCCCTTTTCTTCACTAACTTGATTCACTTCTATTTCCGGTCCTTTTTCCCATTCTAATTGAAGTGTTGGAATTTGATATTGAGCATGCCAAATTCCATGCAACGCTCGAAAATCAATCTCCAGATGATCTTTTTCCTCTACCCGCCGATAGCGAAAATCTACCTCTGCTTTAATCGCTAAGCTAAAAAGGAAAAGAATAGCCAACGCGAGCAAAAAGGCTAAAACTCGCATAGTAACCCCTCCGAACCCATCACCATCGTCTAACTATTTCTCTAAATAACTAAGATTTCCGATAGAACGTCATATTATGCTAAAGATTCCTCCAGTAACAATTATTACCTATAAGTACTTTAAAAATTCCAAAGGATGGTCAATTAAACTCCGAGCACCGTTTCTGATCAATTCCTCTCTCGTTCGATAACCCCAGAGAGCGCCCACTGCATACATATTGGCTGCTGCTGCAGTTTGCATATCCACCCCGGAATCCCCCAAATAAATGATTTCCGCCGGCGGAATAGCCAAACTGGAACTGATCAATAAAGCACCTGTGGGATCAGGCTTTCTCGGGATATTTACACTAGGACCTATGACAAATTCAAAGTTCCAATCTGCTAAAAGGACTGATACGACTTTTTGGGCCAATTCATCAGCCTTATTCGTTAAAATACAAAGCTTAATGTTACGTTTAGTCAGCTCGTCCAGCAATTCGGGAACTTCTGCATAAGGTTTCGTCTTGTCAAGACATCGCTCTCGGTATTCTTTCAGCATGGAATCAAAGCATCCAGAAATAATAGATTCATCTCTAGATTCCTCGGGCAATGCTTGACGGACGAGATTTTTAATTCCGTTACCAATAAAATATTTATAGGACTCTAAGTCATGAATTTCATAATTCAACCTGCGCAAAACTGCGTTCATAGACTCGGCGAGGTCTTCAAGGGAGTCAACTAAGGTTCCATCGAGATCAAAAATTGCTGCCTTGTATTTCATATAGCATCATTTCCTCCTGTTTAATTAATCAATTTTTAATGTAGCCGAAGCCAAACAAGACTCGTAGTTTAAAAGAACAACGGCCAAACTAAACAATAAATTATAGAAGATTTCTTAGAAAATTGCAAAGTCTCTCACCGAATAATCTATCCTAAGCTTTAAGCTTATTTCTATAAGTGAGGATTACTGCTTAAATTCACGAGCTAAAAATTCGCGGATTATCGCCCACTGATTAATCTTTTCTTCAAGTTTTATAGTATTAGCCGGGCTGGTAGAAGGCAATTGTCTAAAACTTAGATTGCTAAAGTTAAACCCCACCCGCTTTTTAAAGATTTCGTAGGCCTTGGCGCCATTAAACAGGACTAATGTGAGAGCAGTACAAGTCTCGAACAGACGATGAAAATCATTAACCCTCTCATCCTTAATATTGGAATCTAAACTTCCTTCTCTATGACAAGTTGCAATAACATCCCACAAGGCAATCCTTTGACTCCTAATAAAGCTGATCCGTTGCTGATAATCTGAATCAAAAGGCACAGAAAAAATTGTATAGAGAATTCGCCAAAACTGATTCTGCGGATTTGCATAATAACGTTGTTCTTTCAGCGACTGAACTCCTGGCATTGAACCAAGAATCAAAATGCGTGAGGTACTATCAATGATAGGCTGGAATGAATGCAGGGGAGTTTTCTCCAATCCTCTTCAACCTCTCTAATCTAAAATTCCAGCGGTCTCTTCCCGCCATCCCGATAGTCTCCAGTGGAGAGTATCGCACTTGTTTGGCTCCAGAGACACTCGGCCGATCCACACTGCAGGAGTATGCGTAATGAGTTGCAGTGCGGCAATAAGCTCGTCCGCTTATCGTCTTGGCCGGCGGCTGCAGAAGTAACAACAAAAAAGGGAGCCTTTTTAATCTCCCTTTCTCAGTCTGTTCATTATTTGGGCACATTATTTAGGCAACGTTCCAAACCTATTCAGGGGCCAATAACGTAAGACCGCCTTACCTTCGATGTCCTTGGCCGGCAAGGCTCCCCAATAATGGCTGTCAAGACTGTTATTGCGATTGTCTCCCAGTAAAAAATAGGAATCTTTCGGGACAGTTACAGGACCATAGGTATAATTAGGTGCTTCCATTTCGAAAGGTTCCGTCTGTGCTTGCCCATTGATATAGACCTTGCCGCCGGTAATTTGAACCTTGTCTCCCGGCAGTCCGATAACTCTTTTGATCCAATAGTCACCGCTGGAATCCAGGTTCTTAGGCGGGTCAAAAACAATGATATCGTCCCTTTGTATGCCGGAAAACTTATAAATCAACTCGTCGACAATGACTCTGTCCTGAATATGAATCGTAGGCATCATGGAAGGCGTCGGTATCGTCGCCGCTTCCACAACGTTGCTCCGCAGTCCCCAGGATAAAACCGAAGCGAATATTAAAATTTCTGCGAATTCCACGATTAAACGAATGACACTCTTCTTCTTAGCCACTGAAATACCTCCTCAAAAGCTCTATCTTAGATACTTCGCTGCTGTTGCAGGAATCCCTTCAAAGCGAAAGCTTAACTATGCAGTTGTATTGAGCGGCCTTATTATGAATTTAGTGGCTCTCCCCCTGAATTGCTTACACCTGAATTGCGTTACATTCGAAGATATTGGACAAACTAATTCAGAGGTGATTGAAATGAAATGTAACGTTGGAAAAACTGAGCAATTTGTGAGAATTGTCATTGGAACAGTTATTATCCTGCTAGGTATATCCTTAAAGAGCTGGTGGGGGCTTATTGGGCTCCTAGGGATCATAACAGGTCTTATACGTTATTGTCCAGCTAATGATATTTTAGGGATCTCAACCTGCGAAGTTCCGAAAAAAAAATAGCTACCAAGGAACATTAAATTCTGTTATACTTTTCTTAACTGAATATGAACCTTCGGGGCAGGGTGAAATTCCCTACCGGCGGTGATAATTGCCCGTGCAATTTAGCCCGCGACTCGGTGCAGTCTCAAACGATGCATCGACTGACTTGGTGAGATTCCAAGGCCGACGGTAAAGTCCGGACGAGAGAAGGTAAAAACTGGGTTAAACAAGCCGTTTCCTAGTCTTCTAAGTGCCTCGTGAAAGGAATTATTTTCTCGAGGTATTTTTCATGTGCAACTTATTCTTTCTTGTAACATGAGAAGGTTCAATTCAGATAAAATCTTAGGATATGGAGGGTTTGCTTTGAATCAAAAAAAACAGCCATCTCCTTGGGGTATCTGGTGGATCGCCCTGGGAGCAGCAATGTGGGGACTCGACGGCGTCTTTATCGTGACCTTACTCCACTATGTGACATCCTCTCAGATTGTCTGGATGGAACATGTCTTACTGTTTCTCTTCGCTTTTCCGGTTCTTATCCGGAAACGCAGAGAACTCACTAATCTAAAACTCAATGACTGGCTGGCAGTCATCTTCATAGGATGGGGCGGATCAGCTCTGGCCTCAATCTTATTTACCGCCGGATTTACTTACGGGAATCCAAATGTCGTGCTTATCTTGCAAAAACTCCAGCCCATTTTTGCCGTACTCCTCGCCGCCGTAATACTAAAGGAGCGTTTACGGAAAAACTACTGGAAATTACTGATCTCCGCACTGATCGGAGCCTATTTGCTGACCTTCGGTTTGCACATTCCTTCAACTTCCGGGAACACTTCACAACTTATTGGCTCATTGTTTGCCATTGGAGCTGCAGCACTTTGGGGAGGGTCCACCGTTATGGGAAAACATTTGGCCGGCAAAGTGTCTTTTACTACTTTAACCGCTCTTCGCTTCGCAGTTGCCCTGCCTCTTCTGACCGTCATCGTCTTAGCTCAACACCCTAACTGGCAGATCATCGGCAAAGCCCTCAGCATAGCACCTGTTTGGGCCAACCTCTTATTCCAAACCTTAGTACCAAGCCTCATGAGCTTGCTCCTTTATTACCATGGGTTGGATGGAGTAAAGGCCTCACATGCCACGATTGCGGAACTTGCCTTTCCTGCATCAGGCTTGCTTCTTAACTGGCTGGTATTGCACCAGACCATTAACCTTGGACAATGGCTTGGCTTTGCAATTGTCTGGCTAGCTGTACTCCAGTTATCAAGAATGAGCAGCGAACCGGATGCCCTGGCACCATCTCTTGAAGCATCTTCTTCCCAACAAGCAGATTTAGCAAGCAAGTAAGCAAGTAAGTATGTTAGTTAGTTAGTTAGTTAATCAATATAAGTTAGTTAATGCAACGATAAGGTAAGATAAATTATTCTATACTTTATGATATTAAACTAAATAAGTATTTTAAACCGTAAGTTGAGATGAGCTATACTAAGTTATGCTCATCTCAACTTTTTATCGTTAAATTCTCTTTAAATTATTGCAAATTTATTTAAAAAACAAATAGCGTTCATCCATGAGGATAATTATGGTTATTAAGCCAACAACCTTTACTTTAACTATAAGTTTTTAGATGGTAAGCTTAAGAACATAACTTGTCCTGTCCGTGAACTTAAACTTCAAACTATAATGTGATAATAGTAATTTGGAGGAAATATGAAACTAAATTTTAGATTAAAACAATGGAATGGAAAGTTTAAACTTGCCGCAGCCAGTACATTAGTATTCACGAGTCTAGTAACATTTGTTCCGGTTGTCCAAGCAGCGACCCTCATGAAATTAGGCTCACGAGGGAATGATGTCATAACCTTGCAAAAGGAATTAAATAACTTAAATTATAGTGTAGGAACAGCAGACGGAATTTTTGGTTCGAAAACATTGTCGGCCGTGGAGGCTTTCCAACAAAACGATCATCTCCAAGTCGATGGAATTGCCGGGCCTATAACCCAAGACGCCTTAGAGAAAGCCCAATCTCAATCTGCTCAAGCTACTCAAGCTACTCAGGCTATTCAGTCAACCGCTCAAGCAACTCAAGCTGCTCAATCTGCTCAAGCAACTCAAACCTCGAATACCAACCCTATAGTTTCCAGGATCATTTCTGAAGCCAATAGTTTGCTGGGAACACCTTATCTTTGGGGGGGAACTACTCCCAAAGGCTTTGATTGTTCAGGTTTTACTCAATATGTTTATGCTTCTCAAGGTATCGTACTGCCGCGTACCAGCCAGGAACAAGGAAAGACCGGCACCGCCGTTACCTACCATGACCTGAAATCTGGAGATTTAGTCTTCTTCTCTATAGCAGGCAACGGAACCATTGACCATGTCGGAATTTATCTCGGCAACTCGCAATTTATCAGTGCTACAACCCATAAAGGAGTGGCGGTCTACCCCTTAACTTCGTCCTATTGGTTAAACACCTTCATAGGCGCTCAAAGGGTCTTATAATAAACCATCCTTGCCGATAGAGCACACCCGGTCTATAGAAATGATTCAAGATTCTTCTGAACTCCAAAATACTGGGCGAAGTAGTGCGGGTGGCAACTTGGTGTATTCATCGCCCTTCGCTGAATTGATTTGTCCTTGGGTAAGAAAAATACTCTTACTTAAGTCGGTTCCTCGCAAATCTGTATCTCGAAAATCGGCACCGATAAAATCTGCACCGCTAAGGTCCATTCCTCTCAGGTCGGCAGCAATAAGATAAGCTCCCCTCAGGTTGGCTCCTCTGAGATCATATCTTCTTAGATCTTTAGCAATCAGATCCGCTCCTCGCCCAAATGACCTTTGGTGTTTTAGATGAGCCTTTTGCCCAGAGCGAGCATCTGCTCGTACCAACTCACTGGTCTTAAGAAGGACTCTGTTAACCTCTGCCCGATGCGAGGCAACATCTAATACCGTGACTGCCTCGGGACTCAAGTAAGTTTGTTTTTCCGTTTTCTCAAGCATGGATTTTATTAAGTTACGGATAGCAAAAGCCGGCTTCAATGTCAGTGCTTCGGTCAAATACCAGAGCAATTCATGAATTTGACGCATGTTTAAAAACACTTCAAACATCTGCTTAACTGATTGCGGTTCTGTCCGCCAATCTTTGCCTAAATAACTGACCTGTGAAACTTTTTGACCTGCTCCAAAACAGTCATAGGCTATACATCCCTTTAGACCGCGTTCCTGAAGGTTTTGGTGAATACTGCAGCGAAAATCGGACTGCAGGTTAAGGCAAGGCTGACCTGCCTCTTTGTCCATTGGAAACCCTTCTGAGGCAGAAAAATAAAGGGCAACACAGCACAAACCGAAACAATTATTACAGTCGGCTCGCAGATGAAAATTTGGAATTTTACTTTCTTTACTCATTACGTACCTCGGATTTCGTATCTATCCCCTCATCATGAAAGCATTTAACCGAAAGTTATACTTTCAGACAATATAAAGAAACTCCCTCAGTATAATTTCAATATCCCCTAAATACTCGCTTATTCACAGAAATCCATTTTTCCTGGATTAAGTAATGATGTGAACTATACCGACGCTGAGCTTCTTACTTCTGACATTTTGGACAGTAAACCGTTGTACGGCCGGCCAAACGCAAGCGCTCTAAAGTTTCGCCGCAAATCCGACAGGGATGCCCCCCTCTGCCATAAACCTGAAGAGCTTGTTCAAACTGCCCCTTTTCCCCATTAGCATCCCTATAGTCTCTAAAAGAGGTCCCCCGGGCATCAATGCCGGCTTGTAAGACAGCTTGAATGGCTCGATGCAGATGCTTAATTTCCTCATCCGTAAGCGAATTAGCTGGGCGCTGGGGGGATATTCCCGCTCGAAAAAGTGATTCATCAGCATAGATGTTTCCCAATCCGGCAAGAACATGCTGATCCAGCAAAGCTCCCTTGATATTAACTTTTTTCTTGGCTAAACGATCTCGCAGCATATTCGCGGTAAACTGTGGATCTAAGGGTTCCGGACCAAGTTTGCTCAGCGAGGACTCTTGGATGCACAAAGAGGTTGGAATCGCTTGAATTCGGCCAAATTTTCGGACGTCAGAAAAGTGCACTTCCCCGCGTTCCAAAGTGAGGACTACATGCGTGTGTTTATCCGGTTCCTTCGGTTCCGGATAATAATTCAATCGCCCCGTCATGCGCATGTGGGCGATTAAAGTTATCTCCTCATCCAAGTGGATGAGGAGATATTTTCCCCGCCGGTCGAGAGCTAGAATTTGCCTTCCCAGGACAAGTTCCTTAAAATCCTTGTCCCGCCAGCCGCTGACAGCAGAGGGCCACTTAAGGGAGATATCTTTTATTCTTAAATCAGTAATGTGTACAGCTAAGGTTCGTCGAATTGTTTCAACTTCTGGTAATTCTGGCATAATTACTCCTTTTTAACCTTAGGCAAATAGGATTTCAGATCATACCAATTGGGGCCGACTTTGCAGTCAACCGTCATAGGAACAGACAGCGGAAAGGCATTTTCCATGGTATCTTTTAAGATGTGGGCTACTTGCCACAGATCTTCCGGCGCGACTTGGAGCAAAAGCTCATCATGTACCTGCAATAAAACAGCCGCTTGATAGGATTTTATCCCTTCAGCAACTTGGATCATGGCTATTTTCATAATATCTGCCGCTGTTCCCTGAACCGGCGTATTCATGGCAATCCTTTCTCCCAGCTGCCTTTGGACCCTATTGGCGTGATAAAGTTCTGGAATTCGCCGCAGACGATTTAATAAGGTGCGGACTTGTCCTTCTTGTTTGGCTTGAGCAACGACATTTTCTAAATACTGTTTCACGCCGCTATAGCGTTTAAAATATTGTTCGATGTAAAACTTGGATTCTTTGCGGGGAATACCTAAATCCCTCGACAACCCAAACTCTGTTAAACCATAGACAAGCCCAAAATTTACAGCCTTGGCACTTCTGCGCATACCTGAGGTCACTGCTTCAAGGGAAACGCCAAAAACTTCGGCAGCAGTTCTGGTATGAACATCCTGACCTAAGGCAAAAGATTCACAGAGCAAGGGATCTTGAGAATAGTGGGCTAAAATACGCAGTTCGATCTGAGAAAAATCCGCCGATAGAAGCAGATAACCAGGCTCCGTTGGATGGAAGACTTTTCTTAACTGCCGCCCTTGTTCTAAACGAATGGGTATATTTTGCAAGTTGGGTTCCGTACTGGAAAGCCGCCCCGTTGCCGTCACAGTTTGCTGGAAGGTCGTATGAATTCTGCCGTCTTTCTCCTGAGCCAGCAACCCATTGACATAAGTAGACATGAGCTTATTTAACTGGCGATAATCTAAAATCTTCTCAATAATCGGATGAGCCGAACGCAGCTCTTCCAAGGTCTCGGCATCGGTGGAATAGCCTGTTTTCGTTTTTTTAGCAGCGGCTAATCCCAGTTTTTCGAACAATATCGTTCCTAGCTGTTTCGGAGAATTTATATTAAAGGACGTTTCGGCTAAAGCATAGATTTCCTGTTCTAATTGTTTTAATGTGGTACTGATTCCTTCACCGAAGTGTTGCAACTGTTGAATATCAATACCAATCCCCTGACGCTCCATTTGAACTAAAACAAAACTCAAGGGTTCTTCAATCTTATGCAGTAAATCTCCCAGTCCTAAAGCCTCAATTTCTGCTTGGTATTTCGGAGCCACTTGAGCCAGCGCCGCAGCCTCATCAGTAACACTGTCAAAGGCGTCCAGTGCAGGAACATATTCTTTAACTAAATCCAGAGGAGCGAACTTCGTACGGGAGGACTGAATCAAATAAGACGCCAGGCTGAGATCAAAGGCCACTCCTTTTAATGTCTTGTTCTCATTCCCGAGCAGCAAGGCCGTCATTTTTGTATCGGCCAAAATCTTAGGAACCTCTTCACTTTCCAATAACCCCAGCCAGGCCTCGACAACTCTGGGATCTCCTTCTTCTCGGGGCAGTTTAAAGGTCTCCCCCGAAACGGCGATCCCCCATTCAAGCCAATGGCCGCCCTGCAGCCCGGTTCCTTCATAACGGCAAGCCAAAGTAAGGGGAACTTTAGAGGTACGCCATTGTTCGATCTGAGCCAGCCATCCTTCTTCGGAAAGCTCACGAACCGGCCACTGCTCCAACGCTACTTCCGGGATATCTTTTTTAGCCTCCCCATCCCTAGCATAACGCTCTTGCCATATCCGTGCTACATTTCTCAAATCATATTTGTTTAAAGCAGGAAGTACCTTAGATGCTTGAGGCCGGCGATAAATAAAGTTCTCTAAGGAGAACGGCAAAGGCACCTCCGTCAACATCGTAGCTAAGGTTTTGCTCAGTCTTGCCTGATCTGCATATTCCTTTAAATTACTTTGCAGTTTCTTTCCGGAGACTTTCTCTGCGTTTGCCAAGACTCCCTCAACGGTTTCATATTCCCAAAGCAATTTGAGAGCAGTTTTCTCTCCAATACCCGGAACACCAGGAATATTATCAGAAGTGTCTCCCATCAAACCTTTTAAATCTATAATTTGCAGAGGACGCAGTTGGTAACGCTCCCACAATGCATGCTCATCATAGCATTCAACTTCGCTGATTCCCTTCTTCGTTAAATAGATATGGGTCTTTGGCGAGATCAGCTGCAAAGCATCTCTGTCACCGGTGTAGACCTGGACCTCCATTCCCTGTGCTTCTGCTTGCTTGGTCACCGCAGCAATAAGATCATCAGCTTCATAACCGGCAAGTTCCAGCATCGGCACATCCAGTTCGGCAAGAATTTCTTTGAGAAAGTCAAATTGCGGACGCAAACCTTCCGGAGTTTCTTTTCTTTGCGCTTTATATCCGGCATACTGTTCGATGCGGATCGTTGCCTTTGTTTTATCGAAAGCCACCACCCAGTAATCCGGATGTTGTTCTTGTTCTAAACGAAAAAGCATCGTCAGAAAACCCTGCAGCACATTCGTCGGACGCCCATCAGATGTTGTCAGCAAGGGTAAGGCATAGAAAGCGCGATTCGCAAGGCTGTTTCCGTCTAATATTACCATTTTCGGCATCGTAAAACCCCTTTCTCTTCGCACTTAACTATATCATACCCATAGGGTTCTAACAAACATATGATCCCTTCCTGCATTATGCCTCTTCAGCGAGAGGGAGCCAGACATAAAAGGTTGTTCCTTCGTCGACAGCACTCTCAACCCTTATGGTGCCGCCGTGAAGTTCTACAATTGATTTTGTAATTGATAAACCGAGGCCTGAGCCCCCATACTTCCTTGTCCTTGAAGAATCACTGCGATAAAAACGGTCGAACAACTTTGACAAATGTTTCTCCGAAATCCCAGAACCATTATCGTGAACTGAGAGTTCCACGCCGCCTCTAACCTTGGTTAAGGAAATTTGGATTTCTCCCTGTTCAGCATCCGTATGCTGAACCGCATTGTGAAAAAGATTCAGGATCACTTGTTTAAGTCGGTCGACATCAAACCACCCTTTTAAATCAGAAGTAAGTTTAAGGACAACCTTACGCTCCCCGGCCAATAGTCTCAGCTGCGGTGCCATCTCTTTGATCACTTCATCCAACATGATTTCATTTCGTTGAATTTTAGGAGATCGATCAAGTTTAGCAAGTAAAAGAAGGTCCTCCACCAACTTTTTCATACGTTCTGATTCTGCATACATACTTTTTAACGACCGGTCCAGCATATCCGGCTGATTCACGGCGCCGCGCAAAAGGACCTCTAAAAACCCATGGATAGCTGTCAATGGAGTACGCAGTTCGTGAGACGCGTCAGCAACAAAACGGCGCATTTGCTCTTTCGACTCTATTTCCGCATCAAAAGACGATTCAAGTCTCTGCAGCATCCCATTAAAGGAATTAGCGAGATGATCAATCTCCACTTGGCCCTGATCGACTGGGATACGTTCAGCAAGATTTCCGGCATCAATTTGTTCCACCTTATCAACCATGTTCGATAAAGGAACAAGAGTTTTGCGCAGCACGGGAATAAAGGCTAATATCCCAATGACTAAAGCACCCAGCGAAACTCCGAGAAAAACAAGAAGTTGATGCAGCATCATATCCTTCAACGGCTTGGTACTGAGACTCACCTGAACTAATTCTTGAGTATGATCCTTTGTCCGAATTGTCTCGAGAACGATAAGTTGCTCATTTTTCCCTGTTGAATTAACAATTTTATAGGATAAATGGTGATCATTGCTTTGTAACGCATATTGATAGTCTTGCTCAGCTAATCGCGGTGAGGTTTCCCCATTGATTGATCCACTAGTTGATCCATTGGTAAGCTCCGTAAAAGTTCCGTCCTGATCAATGAGGGCAATGTTGGTATCCGGAAGAAAGAAAAAGGGTCCATGGTGGTGTGGAAAAAACAAACCCGAATCAGGCGGAGCTGCCGAATTATTCGCGGTAGCACTGCTGTTGCCTTGATCGTTAGAAGCCATCAGAACCCAAGCGTCAGGCGGAACAGACTGAATCTGGGTCTGAATACTTTTAGCCTGATTCTGATAAAGAAACCCCTGCATGAAAATATACTGTAAGCCTCCGATAACAATCAATAATCCTGCCAACAGCAAAAGAGAACGTGACAAGAGTTGAAACCGCAATGAATTTGGCGCTAAATAGCTTTTTAGCCGCGATTTTAACTTCATGATATGTCAACTCTGTATCCCGCTCCGCGCAAGGTCCGAATTAGGCGGTGTTCTTTGTCATTAAGTTTATCTCGTAGCGACCGAATGTAAACCTCAACAATATTTTCGTCTCCCCCGAAATCATAACCCCATACTTTATCCAAAATTTTTGCTTTACTTAATACGATGCCCTGGTTCAGAACCATAAATTTGAGCAGCTCATATTCCGTCGTGGAAAGTTCGAGTACACGCTGCTGGTATTGAATTTCTTTGCGCCGGTCATCAATTCGGAAGTCTCCGAGAACTACCTCACCCATTAGATTGGGAAACTGGTTGCGAATGCGCGCATGAATACGTGCTAAAAGTTCCTCAAAACTAAAAGGTTTAACCATATAGTCGTCTGCTCCCAAGGTCAGCCCTTTCACTCGATCGTCAACTTCATCTTTAGCAGTCAGCATAATGATCGCCACATTTTCCGTTTTTTTCAGCATCCGGCACACTTCAAAACCATCCATCCCAGGCATCATGACGTCGAGAATGACGATATGAGGATGAAATTGCTGGGCGAGATTAACCCCTGTCATTCCGTCCGGGGCCGTTTGGACCTCAAACCCTTCATTAAGCAGTCCCATCTCCAAAAACTGTATGATGTTGGGCTCATCATCAACAAGCAAGATTTTGATACCCTTTAAATTCTGCATACTATGCCCTCCAATAAATTATATAACGCAATATTTTGACCTAATCCAAGAGATTTGAGTCTATTTTCCTATAACCAGCTGAATTGGTACTGAAGAGTTCCTGAAAGTTTGCTGAAGGAATAAGAAATCAGTTGTTTGGATTGTTTAACTATGTAATTGTGTAAAATACACACATTTATTTACAAAAATTATAGTTTATTTAGGTTTAATTTAATCTTTTTACAGATTAAGTATAACTAATAATACTGACAATGAAAAGAGACGCGATATTTAGTCATAATGTATCGGTCACGCTTACCTCTGAATACAACAAAAGGAGCCGGTAATTTCTTACCAACTCCGTTAAACCCTTGATATAACTTTGTTTCATTAAGTGTGGTGGGCGAGGTGGGACTTGAACCCACACATACTCACATATATCGGTTTTTGAGACCGACGCGTCTGCCATTCCGCCACTCGCCCTAGCTGATATTCTTAATGTCTTAGTCCGACTTAGCTATAATACATTATTCCATGGTTTAAGTCAAGTCTTTTATTAAAAAGTCGTTTTTTCTCAAAGTCCTTTTTCTTTTTCTTGGAATACCCCAATCGCTCTAATCTTCTGATACCGTTTTTCCAGTAAGGCTTCCGGAGATTCGAGGCGCAGGCGAATAAGATATTTGGAAATGACTTGAGACAATTCGTCAGCTGTTTGCCTTAAGTTATAATGGGCACCGCCCTGAGGTTCCCTTACAACTTCATCCGCAACCCCCAGCTTCAAAAGATCCTGAGCCGTAAATTTCAAGGCAGCAGCAGCTTCTTTAGCCTTCGATGTGTCTTTCCAAAGAATTGAAGCACAGCTTTCCGGCGCAATGACTGAGTAAAAGGAGTTTTCAAGCATTAAGACCACATTGCCAACCCCTAAGGCTAGTGCTCCCCCGCTTCCTCCCTCTCCAATAACAGTGCTGATAATCGGAACACGGTAACCGGACATGGCAGATAAGCATCTCGCAATAGCCTCACCTTGTCCTCGTTCTTCTGCGGCTAAATCACAGGCAGCTCCGGGAGTATCAATAAAGGTTAAAATCGGACGATTGAACTTGTCTGCTTGGTCCATTAAACGCAAAGCTTTGCGATAGCCTTCCGGATGAGGCATCCCAAAATTACGTTTAATATTCTCCTTAGTGTCTTTACCTTTAACATGAGCAACCACGGTCACAGGAACACCGCGAAAAAGGGCTATCCCACCGGCAATAGCCTGATCATCGGCATAAAGCCGGTCACCTTTAAGTTCGATGAAATCATCAAACAACAGCGGCACATAGTCATAGAAGTTTGGCCTCTCCGAATGTCGTGCAATTTGAACCTTTTGCCAGGGTTCTAAATTACCATAGATTTGCTTTTTAAGAAAAGCAATTTTTTTCTCTAATGTCTCTACTTCACTGGAAAGATCAATATCCTTTTCGGCAGAAAACTTCTGTAGTTCCGTTATTTTCTGTTCAAGTTCCAAAATAGGTTTTTCAAAATCAAACAGTTGCGCCATGCTGAACCCCTTCCTGATGGTACCGCAACAAACGTGCCAATGTGGATCGCATTTCAGCACGTCCTACAATAAGATCGATCAAGCCATGTATTTGATTAAATTCGGACGTTTGTGCACCCGCCGGAAGTTCTTGTCTCATGGTCTGCTTAATAACTCGCGGCCCGGTAAATCCAATTAAAGCATTCGGCTCAGCAACTAAAATATCGCCGAGTGAAGCATAACTGGCGGTAATACCGCCAAAGGTCGGATCTGTCAATACAGAAATATATAGCAAATGATTGGCGGCTAAGCGCCCCAGAGCAGCACTCGTCTTGGCCATTTGATAGAGAGAAAGAATACCCTCCTGCATACGCGCTCCGCCGGAAGTGGAGAATATAATAACAGGCAGGCGGAGATCAATCGCTCTCTCAACAGCCCGAGTAATCTTTTCCCCTACTGCCGAACCCATACTGCCCATCATAAAATTAGCTTCATTAAATGCCAATACCGCAGGAATTCCTTCAATTAAGGCTCGGCCTGTAAGAACTCCTTCGATCATGCCTGATTTTTCCTGAGCTTCAAGAAGTTTTTCCTCATACTCAGGAAATTCCAAAGGGTTAAAAGAGAGAATTTCCGAATCCCACTCTTCAAAACTATTCTCATCTGCAAGCAAGGATAAACGAGCTCGTGCAGAAATTCGAAAATGATATTTACAGTTTGTACAAACTCGAGCATTTTCTTCCAGATCTTTAATAAAGAGAACGCCGCCGCATTTTGGACATTTCACCCACAGACCATCCGGTAATTCTTTTTTAATAGTCTTGGATTCCTCGTGATCACTATCCACCGCCCGACGCTTTGGAGCGGGAGCCGATTGAATCGTAACATATTTTGTTTTTCGAAAGATATCTTTGAACATGATTAGCTCCCTATTACGCCGGTAATAATTTCGTGCGCTTCTTCCGCTTCAGATTCCGGTACGAGTATTTCTACAGAAGCATGGTCACCCAAGTGCGCGGAACCAATAGGTCTTAGTTGAACGAGCATTCCTTCATCTGTAAGAATTGTTTTGTATTTTTCGGCAATTAACTTGTTGGGTGCGATATAAATGACAGTCCACACAGCAAAAGCCCCCTTATTAAATCCGTATTATGATACCATAGCCGAATTGATTGTGCAACAAAGGTCCAATTACGAATCTTCATCACGGACGTCTGAGCGGAGATTGGAAAACTTGGCCATTAATGCTTTTTCTACATGGGGTGTCACAAAATCCGAAACTCCGGCATGCAGGCTGGAAGCCCATTTAATTGCACTGGAACTAATAAAAGAAAATTCACTTTGGGTCATCAAGAAAACAGTCTCGATATCAGGAGCAATTTTTTTATTCATAAGCGCCAGTTGAAATTCATATTCAAAGTCAGATAAGGCCCTCAGCCCTCTCAATATTGCTACGGCGCCGCATTTCCGAGCAAATTCCACAGTTAGCCCTTCAAAGACACGTACATCTACATTGGGCATGTCTTTCGTAGCTTCTAAAAGCAGTTCCATTCTCTCTCCGAGAGAAAATAAAGGTGTCTTCTGATTATCAGCTGCTATGGCAATGGTTACTCCGTCAAAAAGTTCTTTCCCGCGGGTTAATATGTCAAGATGCCCCTTAGTAACCGGGTCAAACGTTCCCGGATAAATTGCTGTACGCACAGTCGATCTCCTTTGTAGTCAGGATATTTCCATGGGTTTCGCTTTGAAATCCAGGAATTCCTGCTAATAAAATCATCTAAATGAAATTTTTCCCTGGTTTCCAGACCACATTATTATTTCCCAGCACCCTAAATAACGTCTTCTTCAATTCTTCATCTTCTTTTACCCAATATTCACGGTGTCCTTCAATTGTCTTACGATTATCTTCAAAGTAAAAGTATACAGGTTGATCCCCCTGATAATCTTTTAAAATACTCAGGACCTCCGGCATGAGGTTACTCTGAGCGCTGGGAAATCGCAGAAAAAGCCGCTGACCGGAAGCCTTCACTGAGGTTTTGGGGGGTTTAACTTCAAAAACAGGCTCTTCGGCCGGCTTAAGTTCTTCCAGTCTGGTAATTTTCTCTGCAAATACTTTCTTTTCATCCTCTCGAATATTATACCTTCCCGCAATGACAACGACTTGGTCGTTGGTCAAAGCACGACTTTGGGCAAAAACACGCGGAAATACCAAAACCTCAATGCCGCTTGTCAAATCTTCTAATATAAAGCTCGCCATCATTTCGCCCTTTTTCGTAACCGTTTGCCTGAAGCCGGTAACCAATCCTCCGAGAATAACCTTTCCTTCTTCTTCCCCCTCTAGGCAAGTCAAAATATCCGAAGATAGGTAAGGCTTTAGCTGAGGCAAGACTGAGGAAAGGGGATGGCCGCTCAAATAGAGTCCCAAATACTCTCGTTCCATCTCGAGAATCTCCCGTTCACTATACTCGGGCAGATCAGGAAGGACAATTCCCTCATCTAAATCGTCCGTTTGATCAAAAAGGGAAAACTGACCACTATTGCGATCTCTTTGTATCCGCTGAGCGGTGTCTAAAACTTGATCTAGAACTGCCAAGGCCTGAACACGAGTACAAAAGGAACTCATGGCTCCCGAACGGATCAAGCTTTCCAGAACACGCCGGTTTAGAACCTTTTGGTCCACGCGCAGGCAAAAATCGTAAAGAGATAGGAAAAGGCCATCTTGCCTGGCCTCCAAGATTTTCTCCACCACATTGATGCCGACATTGCGTATAGCACCTAAGCCAAAGCGAATGGCCTGTTTTTCAGTTGAAAATCCAACTTGGCTGTACTGAACATCCGGAGGAAGCACTTCAATTCCATTTTGTTTGGCATCCTGAATGTAAAAAGATATTTTATCTGAGGAACCCATAACGGTACTTAAGAGAGCGGCCATAAACTCTAAAGGATAGTTTGCCTTTAAATAGGCTGTCTGATACGAAATTACGGCATAAGCTGTTGCATGCCCTTTATTAAAACCGTATTCCGCAAATTTAGCCATCAAATCAAAAATTTCTTCTGCCTTTTCCTGGGTTAAACCACGACGAAGAGCCCCAGGGATAACCCACTGTCCCTGTTCATCCTGAAGCCCAAAGATAAAGTTTTGACGTTCCTCTGCCATGATTTCTTTTTTCTTTTTTCCCATGGCCCGCCTGAGTAAGTCTGCTCGTCCCAGGGAATATCCGGCCAGATCTCTGGCGATCTGCATAACCTGTTCCTGATAAACGATAATTCCGTAAGTTGATTTGAGAATCGGTTCTAACTTGGGGTCTAAGTAAGTGGTTTGTCCTCCATGCTTGCGGCGGATAAACTCAGGAATCTGATCCATTGGACCCGGACGGTACAATGCTCCAACGGCGATAATATCTTCAAAACACGTTGGCTTGACTTCTTTGAGAACGGCCCTCATTCCGCCGCTTTCAAATTGAAAAATCCCAGTGCTGTCCCCGGAAGCAAGAAGTTGATAGGTTTTTTCATCGTCAAAAGGAAGATCTCTTAATGCAAGCTTGATCCCATGGGTTTCCTCAATCCGTTTCACAGCCTCTTGGAGGATGGTTAAATTCCTCAAACCGAGGAAATCCATTTTCAATAACCCAATTTCTTCAACGATTTTCATAGGAAATTGAGTCATGACAAAATCCTCGGAAGTTCTTTGCAACGGAAGATGATTCATCAGAGGATCCTTGGAGATCACGACCCCTGCGGCGTGGGTAGAAGCGTGTCTCGTCATCCCTTCCAGAGATTGGGCCAGCTTATACAGACGTTTAATTTCTTCATCCTCTTCAATCATCCGGGCCAGATCCAGCGACACTTGCAAAGCCTTGTCTAACGTCATTCCCGGATCTGAAGGAATAGCCTTGGCAACCTTGTCCACGCGAGCCAAAGGAATCCCCAAGACCCTTCCCCCGTCGCGGATGGCCGCTTTGGCACCCATAGTTCCAAAGGTAATGATTTGACAAACCTTGTCTGAACCATATTTTTCGGTGACATAGCGTATGACTTGCTCTCGGCCCTCCGGGTCAAAATCTATATCGATATCCGGCATGGAAATCCGTTCCGGATTTAAAAAACGTTCAAAAAGGAGATCATGGCTAAGAGGCTCAACAGAGGTGATTCCTAATAAGTAAGCTACCATGCTGGCGGCGGCCGACCCCCGTCCCGGGCCGACGGCAACTCCATTCTCTCGGGCAAAGCGGCAAAAGTCTGCAACAATCAGAAAGTATCCTGAAAAACCGGTTTGGGAAATCACTTGAAGTTCATAGTCTAATCGTTCACGCTCAATCTCAGTCATCCGGGGATAAAAGCGTGGAAATGCCTCGCGGCATTGGGCTTCAAGATAACCGTCTAAGGTATACTCGGGAGGAACATCAAAAACCGGCAGGTAATTTTCTCCAAACTTAAAATCCACCTGACATCGTTCGGCAATCTTGGCTGTATTGTCTAAAACTTCAGGATGTTCGCCAAAAAGCAAGGCCATTTCTTGTTCGGATTTCAGAAAAAATTCCTGACTGGAAAAGCTCATCCTCGAGGTATCATTTAACGTCTTGCCGGTTTGAATACTCAATAGTGCGTCTTGAACAAGAGCATCGTCACGATTCACATAATGCACGTCATTGGTGGCTACGATAGGAATCCCTGTGCGTTCATGAATCTTCCATATTCCCTGGATAACCTTGAGCTGCTTATCGATTCCATGGTCCTGAATTTCAAGATAAAAATTGCCTTTGCCAAAAATCCTCTCATAGTCCAGAGCACTTTGAACTGCCATTTCCAACTGATCGTTAACGATATAATCAGCAACTTCCCCTGCTAAACAAGCACTGAGGGCTATAATTCCACCGGAGTATTTGTGCAGAATTTCTTTATCTACCCGGGGCTTATAGTAGAAACCTTCAATATGAGCCATCGACACTAAACGGATAAGGTTGCGATAACCCGTTTCATTCTCCGCCAAAAGAACTAAATGATAATTTTTATCATCTTTTCCCGGCACCTTATCTGTTCGTCTATGTGGCGCAACATAAACTTCGCAGCCAATAATCGGCTTAACGCCGGCTTTATGACATGCTTTATAAAAATCAATGACTCCATACATAACCCCATGATCAGTAATTGCCAAGGCAGGCATATTCAATTCTGCCGCACGCGTGACTAACTTATTAATTCTGGCAGCTCCGTCAAGCAGACTGTACTCTGTATGGTTATGGAGATGAACAAACATCACGTATCTCTCCTCAAGATATATAGCAAAGGTCTTGAAAAATTCAAGACCTTATAGCTTCATGATTGCCTTTTGCTTCATGATTATGTCTATTCAATTGTATCATATATGCCTTCTAAATAAGAAGAAATCCTCGAATTAAAGAACGGCATCACTTACGAGCTTTTTATCGCCAATTCGTGCGGTCATTAGACCTTTAGCGACTATTTCATTCTCGACTTTTACTTCTACTTCAATATTGCAATGTTTCTTAGCCACAAGGAGAAGTTTAGCGGTTACTGTGATTTCCGTCCCTACGGGTATGGGCTGCAGTTGATATAAAGTAAAGTTTTCCGTAATGGCATTTAGCCTGTATTTCTTACGAAGACTGATATATCCAGCCATATTCATGACTGTGACAATAACACCGCAGCTGGCCGACCCATAGTCATCCACCATGGCGTTGGTTATTTCCCCTTCAATTGAAAGGTGTTCTGAATCATCAACGAAGCGGAATCCGCTCAGCACCAGATTGTCAACAGTTTCTCCAAACTGAGGCTGTTTCTGAACTTGCTGGTAGGCTTCAATAACATCCTGCAAACTAACGATTCCGATTAACTTACCCTGATCTGCTACAACAGCAATTTCCCATCCTTCCCAAACCATAATTCGAGAAATATGGGTGACAGGATCATCCCGTCCCACCATGAACGGATTAGAATTCATGACATCTTTAATGGGAGTTTTAAGATCCTCTCCGGCAACATCCACCGCAGTGACAATCCCAACAAGATTCATTTCATTATCAACCACCGGAAAGCGGCTGTGATCTGTACTTTGGGAAAGATTTCGCCAATCTTCCACTGTTGCATCTCCCTTAAGATACTTGACATCTTTGACCATGATATCTTCAACTAAGATAAGTTCTTTTTGAATTAATCGATCATAGAGAGCACGATTAATCATAGAAGTCACGGCAAATGTATCATAAGGAGATTGAATGATCACTAGTTCCCGCTGCCGAGCTAAAGCAACAACGTCTTCGTCGGGTTCCAGTCCGCCGGTGATTAATAGGGAAGCATTGTGTTCCAGGGCAAAAATCTGAGCATTACGCCGATTTCCCACAATACACAAGGCATTCTCTTCCAAATAACGGCCCATAGCATCAATTTCCATCGAAGCAATTACAAATTTATGCGGGCAACGATCAAGATGCTCAAAGCCACAGATAACAACCCCTTCAGCGATCTGTGAAACTTCACGCAACGTCAAGTCTTCAATTTGACGTTCTTTGACCCCCTCAATTCGTATGGTTCCAACTTTGGGAATTGAGCGAACTAATCCCTTAGCCTCAGCTTCTTTAATGGCTCGATAAGCCGTCCCTTCACTTACATCCAGGGCTTTAGCAATAAAACGGACAGAAACCTTGCTGCCAATAGCCAAATCTTCAATGAATGTTAAAATTTGTTGATGTTTTGTCAAGTGAATAACGCTCCCCACTTATTACTATACGATCAATAATTATACCATATGATTGAAGATCAAACTAGCTTATTCGTTTTTATCATTTATATTTTGGAGATTCTCTCGTTTACGCCGTTGAGTCATCAATCCTCCAATTTTGCCGGCATCTTTAGCATTTAAGGAATGCCAGCCATTGGTCTTAACTTGCTCTAAAAGTCCTAATTCTGCGGCTATTTCCATTTTCAGAGGTTCTAAAGGGTCTGTTCGTTTCACTCTGGGTTTCGATGATTTCATCTCAAATCCTCCCCCTGCTCATGGTAAAACCATCTTCCTCATAATGGGGACAATTTGGCCCTCTCTCTCCTATAAGATGTTCTAAGCGGCAGCGTCCGTCAACTCCATAGAGACAACGAAAGGCACATAATTTTCTTGTCATAGTTCTCAACTCCTTTCTAAAAGTTTTACCCTTTTCAATAAAAAATATCCCGCCGGATACATCGGCGGGATATTTAACGATAACATTGTAGTTAATAATACTTTTATTTAAGTTATTAATACTATTTTGGGTTATTAATACTATAATTTCGTATTTATTTACGGATAAGTTTAAACTAACTCAAAAGATTCTCCAGCTTTAAGTACAACGCCCTTTGTTTCCGGAACTCTGCGCTGCAGCATGCGCAGGAACTCGCCGGCATCCTGGTTTATAAGCGGGAAGGTATTATAATGCATGGGGATCACGACTTTAGAGCGCAACAATTGAGACGCATGGGCTGCTTCTTCTACACCCATGACAAAGTTGTCTCCGATAGGCAGCATAGCAACCTCTAAGGGATGGCGCAGGCCAATCAGTTCCATGTCACCAAACAATCCGGTATCTCCGGCATGATAGATCCATTTTCCTTCTATTTGCATAAGAAATCCACAGGGGGGGCCACCGTAAATCATAGGGCCTCCTTCTTTTTCTTCAATGCCGGAGCCATGTAACGCCAAGGTGAGTTTAACCCAGCCAAAAGAAAACTGATGTTTACCCCCAAGATGCATAGCATGAGTTGCTGCGCCTTTACTTTGGCAATAGGCTGCCAGCTCATAAACTGCAATAATAGGAGCACCTGTCTTTTTCGACAACTCCACAGCGTCACCCAGATGATCATGATGCCCGTGAGTTACTAAAATGGCGTCGAGCTGGTTAAAATCTTCAGGCTTCGTAGTGGTACTCGGGTTCCCACGCAAAAAGGGGTCAATTAAGATTCTTCCTGCTTCACTTGCAATTTCAAAACAAGCGTGTCCGTGAAAACGAATATTCATGCTTTAACCTCCGTTTGCTGTTTATCTTGCCGAATATACTTGAAGCACCTCCCAGAAAGCAGGATAACTCAAGTTCATTTCCCAAAGGGCGACTCCCCGAATGCCTTTGCTTAGAGCAAGGTCCAGTTTGTCTTTCGTGCTGCGGGGATCTTCAAAATAAACGGTATGTCTTATACCCATAGCTTCATAGCGGAAATGCAAACCGTGCTGCCTCGGATCCCAAAGGATTGGAGCACCATGACGTTGAGCAAGGTCAACGGCTCTTTGATAGCTGATGCTTTGGGCTCCCCCGCGTTCCGACCAATCATACCCATAAAGAGGAATGCCCATTAAGATTTTACGAGCGGGGATATTGGCCAAAGCATAGTTCAAATTCTCATTGACCCACGGAAGAGAGGCTACTGACCCGGGAGGGCTTGCCGGCCAATGTTCTTCATAAGTCATAAGGATTACCTCATCAACGACCCGACCGATCGCTTGATAGTCAAAGGCCCCTTTCCACGGATCAAGAGGTTCACTAGAAGACTTTGCCGGTACATCAATGGTAACGATATAGTTTGCCTGATGGAACTGAGCTGACCAGGCTTGAATAAGCTGTGTAAAGAGATGACGATCTGTCGGACTTACTTTTTCTAAATCCAGATTGACTCCGTCAAATTGATACTCAGCCAGAAGATTGTTTATGTTCCCCCAAACATAGTTAGCAAATTGCCGATCACGTACTAACCGGGATATTAATCCTGTAGAAAAGCGTCCTCCCGGGTTTAAGTTGCTCACCGTTAAATAAACCTTAATTCCTTTGGCATGAGCTTCATTAATCATCTTGCGGCTGGGCCGGCCTTGGACAGTTCCGTCATTCTGGATCGGTGTTTGAAAGATATCTAACTGATTGATTATGTTTTCGTTTCTTACTAAATAGGGATAACCCTTTGCTTGTTCAGTAAGGCCGCTATAAAAAGCAAAGATATTCAATGGCATACTTATACCCCCTTTCCGATCATCATATGCATTACCGGGGGTAGAGGTGTTAAGAATAACTAAGGCTTCTATTTTGAGTGACGTCTGCTGAACACTGCCAGCATTGCCGTTCTTCGCATTAAAATAATCACCAATACAGCAAAGACAAGGAGGAGAAGGACTAAGGCTAATATCCACAGTCCTTCAGCTCCCAAGACTGCAGAAATTCCAAAGCAGGCACTGATTCCATACATTGACAAAACGGCTTGACGCTGAGTAAGCCCCGCGTCTAGCAGACGATGATGTAAATGTCCGCGATCGGCGGCAGCCATGGATTGCCCTCGAAGTTTGCGGCGAATAATGGCAAAGGTTAAGTCCGTCACAGGCATACCCATGACGAGAAGCGGGAAAACTACGCCTAAAACTGTCGCTGTTTTTAGGAGTCCGTAAATGGAAAGGCCGCCAATAATATATCCGAGAAACATACTGCCGGAATCTCCCATAAAAACCCGGGCCGGGGGGAAATTAAACAATAAAAAACCAAGCAGCGAACCGGCTAAAGCCAAGGTCAGATGCGCTGCAGGACTATTAATTCGATTTGCCGACCAGAACAGCAATAGTGCCGCCATAAAACATATTCCTGCAGCCAGTCCGTCTAAGCCATCCGAGATATTAACTGTATTTACCAGACCGACAATCCAAAAGAGCATTAAAGCAAAACCTATAACACCAAGCCAAGACCCCGACAAATTAATGGACGGAATCAAAGGAAGGGAAAACTTATCCATAGAAAAATTAAAACCAAAGAGCAAAGCCGCCGAAGCAATTTGCCAAAAAAGCTTCACCATCGGACGAATTTCCCAAATGTCATCACATACACCGACCAACATAATTAACGTGCTGCCTAAAAATAGCCCCCAGTATGATAGATCCCACTGTTGGGTTATTGCCGCCGCCAGCCAAAACCCAGCGTACAAAGCCAATCCGCCCAAGCGGGGAATGGGTTTTTTATGGACATGACGGCCTCCCGGGTAAGCAATAGCCCCCCATTTATGGGCCAGTTTCATGGTCAATGGGGTACAGACGGCTGCAATAACTAAGGCCAAGGCAAAGGTTAATATATAGGCCATGACTATTCCTCCGTTGACTTAGGTTCGAGCTTGTCCCGCAGCATTGTCGGTTGGCGCAGCTCCAAACAAGAACAGGAAAAGGTTTGGGGAAGCAATGCCATAGCGCTTAACAAAATTCTGCCTGCAAAACCGGACTGATTATAGAAAATATCTGCCAATTCCTCGTGCTCCCAATCCTTAACAATTCCTTCAGCATAGTTGACAACAAGCTGAACCGTAGCATAATGGGCTCCGATTTCCCGGGCCATATAGACTTCAGGGCACATGGATTGCCCGATGACGTCGCCGCCCATTTGTTTAAACATCTGTACTTCCGAAGGACTTTCAAAATGCCGCCCGTCAGTACAAACGTAAACCCCGCGGTCAAATACATAGCGCGGAGGCTGGTTTTGCATAACGGTCTCCTGCAAAACCTTAATCAAGTCAGGGCAAACGGCATTGCGCATGGTCAGTAAATAGGGGAGCCCGATAGACACATCTTTCCGCATTGAGAAGTCCAAGTAATCGTGAGGAATGACAATATCGCGTGGTTTCAGCAGGTGATTTACTCCCCCTACCCCGCCTTCAGTTAAAACTACGTGAACTCCCGCTTGATGAAACACCCAAAAAATTTGCTGAGAAGCCTGGGCTCTCGTAACTCCCTGCCTCCAGCCATGCATCCTGCAGGTTAAAGCCTCTTTGCCTGCATAGGAAAAATGAGTAAATTCCGGGGAAGGTCCATAAGGGGTATTAAATATCAAAGCGTTACCCAGTACTTTTGTGCCGGGAATTTTTAAATCCTCAAGGAAGGAAATTGAATTCGTACTCGACCCGCATATTAACCCAACGTCAACCTTGGGTATCATAGTTTCTCCTCCTTTTTTAAACAAGACTCGGGAAGCCCCATTGACGCAAAACTTCATAGACAACAACAGCTACTGAATTTGACAAGTTTAAGGAACGCGCTTCAGCACGCATGGGCAATCTGATGGTCTTGTCCGGATAACGAGCCAAAATTTCGGGCGAAAGTCCTTTCGTTTCCTTGCCGAAAATTAAATATCCTCCCGGTTCATAGACTATGTCGCTGTAGGAACGGCCACCTTTTGTCGTTGCTAAGTAACGAAGTCCGTGAGGATTCTTCTCTTCAAATTCGTTAAAATTCTCATAATAATAAATATCCAGAAGATGCCAATAATCTAAACCGGCACGCTTTAAGTGCTTATCATCAATACTGAAACCAAGGGGTTTTACTAAATGGAGTGCAGCTCCCGTTGCAGCACAAAGCCGAGCCACATTTCCCGTATTAGGCGGGATTTCCGGCTCAACCATCACTATATTAAGTCGATTGTTCAAAACTCGGATCCCCTTTCAATGACACCCGGAACAGTTGCCGTGGCACCCGGGAGAACAAGTCCCACCGCTGCTTCCTTTTACTCCGGGACTTGAAAACTTAGATATCTTTTTGGCAAGCCCTTTATGCCCGCATCCGGGACAGGATAAGGACTCTCCATTTTCACCCAGCTTGCATAATTCTGTGGTCAGTGAACCACAACTTGGACACCTGAATTCATACATAGGCAATTCAACGCTACCTCCCAACCTCTTAGAGCTTTTGAAGCTCAGATCAAGGGTTTTGCTTATGATTTACTATTATAACCTTAATTTATTGCAAACCCAAACTTTTGTCTACTTTTTTCCCTATATAAAAGGAATTATCTATTAATCATACTATACTTTCCTTATATATATCGTCAATATATCCGACTCAGCTCAGATATTCTGTATACCTTTCGAGAAACCCTAGAACTTCCCTCCGGTTTTTGATAAAGTAAATAGCAACGTCAAAGGAGGTATCACCATGGGACAGAACTTAACTCAAAAAATAATTGCATCCCATTTAGCAGCCGGTGACTTGAATGAAAGTCATGAAATCGCTCTGCGGATTGACCAGACATTAACCCAGGATGCCACAGGCACAATGGCTTACTTGCAATTCGAAGCCATGAATCTTGCGAGGGTCCGAACTGAATGCTCGGTTAGCTATATAGATCACAATACGCTGCAAACCGGCTTTGAAAACGCAGATGACCATGCCTTTCTCCAAAGTGCCGCCGCGCGTTTCGGAACCTATTTTTCCCGTCCAGGCAACGGAATTTGCCACCAAGTACATCTGGAACGCTTTGCCAAGCCCGGCAAAACTCTTCTCGGTTCAGACAGTCATACCCCGACAGCCGGAGGTATGGGAATGCTGGCCATCGGCGCCGGCGGCCTCGATGTGGCTGTTGCCATGGGAGGCGGACCTTTCTATCTTCCCAACCCCAAAGTTCTGTGCGTCTGGCTGACCGGAAAGCTGTCCGACTGGGTTTCAGCGAAAGACATCATCTTAGAAGTATTACGCAGCCTCTCAGTCAAAGGAGGCGTGGGCAAGATCATTGAATATGCCGGACCCGGAGTTAAAACTCTGACGGTTCCTGAGCGGGCAACCATCACCAATATGGGCGCTGAGTTGGGTGCTTCTTCTTCAATTTTCCCCAGTGATGAACAAACCCTGCGCTTTTTGGAAGCACAAGGACGAGCAGAAGATTGGGTCCCGCTCACTGCAGATGAGGACGCGTCTTATGATGAAACACTGGAAATTGATCTTTCGCGCCTGGTGCCGATGATTGCTCAACCTCACAGCCCTGACAATGTGGTTCCTGTCAGTGAAATTGCCGGCAAGCCTGTCGATCAGGTAGCCATCGGGAGTTGTACCAACTCTTCTTATCAAGATTTAATGCGGGTAAGTCAAATCCTTAAAGGGAAGCACGTGCATCCCAAAGTAAGCCTGGTCATTTCTCCGGGGTCCCGCCAAGTCTTAACTATGCTTGCCGACAACGGAGCTCTTACGGATCTACTGGACAGCGGTGCTCGTCTCCTAGAATCGACTTGCGGACCCTGTATCGGAATGGGTCAATCCCCAATTTCCAAAGCTGTCTCTGTCCGCACCTTCAACCGGAATTTCATGGGACGAAGCGGAACCCAAGATGCCTCAGTCTTTTTAGCAGGTCCGGAAGTCGCCGCAGCTTGTGCCTTAACAGGTTCTTTAACAGACCCGCGAACACTGGACTTGCCGCCGGCCATTGAAATGCCCCGGGAATTCCGGATTGATGACAGCATGATACTACCGCCGGGAGACCCCGAAACCCCCATTCAACGCGGCCCCAATATTCAACCCCTGCCCCTTGCTCCTAAGCTTGAAGACAACTTAAGCTTACCGATTGTTCTCAAACTCGGAAACAATATTACCACGGACGACATTATGCCTGCAGGCTCAAAGATCCTCCCGCTCCGTTCCAACATCCCAGCCATTTCAGAATTCGTCTTCCATAAAATTGATCCTCAGTTTGCTGCCAGAGCAAAATCCTTTAAACAAAGCGCCATCGTGGCGGGACACAATTATGGTCAAGGCTCAAGTCGTGAACACGCTGCCCTGGCTCCCATGTATTTAGGTCTGCGTGTCGTTTTGGCTCAAAGTTTCGCTCGAATCCATCGTGCTAACTTAATCAATTTCGGCATCCTTCCCCTAACGTTTGTCCATGAGGAAGATCTGGCCCGGCTGCAGCCTGAGACAGTTCTTAATTTTACCGGTCTTCATCAGGCTATCCGCTCCTCTGAACCCTTTGCTCTCACTCTGAATAATGACCCAAACCCCATTTGGGTTAAACACGATCTTTCAGAACGACAAGCAAATATTCTTTTAGCAGGTGGTCTGCTTAACGCAACAAAAGCGGCAGCAAACTCCGAAGCCAAATATTCCACTGTTATATAGAACATCATTATAATTATCATTGTTCTATTAAAACATTCTTGTAATTCCCATTGTTCTAAGTTATGATTATGTTTATACCCTTAGAAAGAATGTTAAAGAGGTGAAACAGGATGCTCACGCCGGAAGACCGTAAATTGCTGAAAATTATTGCGGAAGACTGCCGCTTAGGACCGGAAGAACTCTCCCTGCAAACCGGTTTGTCAGCGGAATACATCAAACAGCGCATTAATGATTGGGAGAAAGAAAAAGTCATTGCCGGCTACCAGCCCATTATAAATTGGGAACGAACCGGGGATGAAAAAGTTCGTGCTCTCATCGAAGTTAAAGTCCTGCCGCAGCGCGGTTATGGTTTTGACAAAATCGCCAAACGGCTGCAAAAGTTCCCAGAAATCAAATCGTTAATGCTTATGTCCGGAGGATATGACCTCGCTCTGCTCATCGAAGGCAAGACCATGCAGGATGTTGCTCTTTTTGTGGCCGAAAAATTAGCGCCTCTCGAACATATTCAGAGTACTGCTACTCATTTCGTACTGCGCCGCTATAAGCAGGACGGAGTGGAACTTTTAGGTGAGGAAGAGACGCTTCAACGTCTTGTGATCTCGCCATGAACCAATACCTAGCCAGCCATGTCGCAAATCTGCCGCCCTCAGGAATCCGCAAGTTTTTCGATTTGGTAGCAACCATGAAGGACGTTATATCTCTGGGGGTAGGCGAACCTGACTTTGTTACCCCTTGGACTGTGCGTGAAAGCGGCATTTTCTCCCTTGAACAGGGGCAGACCATGTACACCAGCAACGCCGGACTCTTTGAACTGAGGGAAGAACTCGCCCACCATTTAAACGTAACTTTGGGCCTTTCTTATGACCCGTTAAAGGAAATTCTGATTACAACGGGAGCCAGTGAGGCAGTAGACTTAGTTATGCGCGCTGTCCTTGAACCGGGAAATATTGTCTTAGTTCCCGACCCTTCTTATGTATCTTACGGCCCCTGCGCAACCTTAGCCGGCGCCAGTGTGCGCTATGTCCCAACTCACGCCGAGGAAAACTTTCGTCTGCGGGTTAAGGATTTGGAGCAATCCTATTCGCCGGAAGTAAAACTCTTGGTATTATCCTATCCCAATAATCCTACCGGGGCTATTATGCAGTACGAAGACCTTCTTCCCATTGCCGAATTTGTAAAAGAGCATGATCTGCTCGTACTGGCTGATGATATTTATTCCGATCTTACCTACGAAGGCACTCATACGTCATTTGCCAGTCTGCCCGGAATGCATGACCGTACTCTTTTCGTCAGCGGTTTCTCAAAATCTTACGCCATGACAGGCTGGCGAATCGGTTACGTTGCCGGACACCCCGACCTGATCAGCGGAATGACGAAAATCCATCAATACACCATGCTTTGTGCCCCAATTACCGGTCAAGTCGCCGCTCTTGAAGCCTTGCGTTCCGCTTCCGAGGCAAAAGACGAAATGGTAGCAGCTTATGACCGCAGGCGCCGCCTTATGGTCCATGGTTTTCGAGCCATGGGACTGGAGTGTTTCGAACCCTTAGGTGCCTTTTACGTATTCCCGGATATATCAAGAACGAAGTTATCCTCCGAAACCTTTGCTGAAGAACTCTTAAAGGAGGAAAAGGTCGCAGTTGTCCCCGGGACCGCCTTCGGTCCGTCTGGCGAAGGGTTTATCCGCTGTTCCTACGCCTATTCCCTTGAACAGCTTGAAGAAGCCTTGGAACGAATCGCTCGTTTTGTTAAGCAGAGATTATCTTAGGGTGGAACCTCCCCTACCCACACTTCGTTAAGAGGCAGGGGCTTCCGGCAAGCCCGAAAGGCATGCCTCACTTGATAGGCGTGATTCCATCATCTCGTTAAGGCCGGCAACTCTATGCATTTGCTGCATACAGGCCAGGTTCGGCACGGAGACCTTGTTAAACGTCGTGAAAAAAAATTAGGGACGATTATGACCTTTAAGTTAGGTTATAATCGTCCCTTTTACACTCCCTTTATGTTCTTGTTCTCCCACGGCTTCTTCCAGATACGGAGTTAATATCGGCGGCAGTGATTTTTCCCTTTGGGCCAGCCAAGAGTTGAGCCGCGGGTCCTGCATATTGCGCAAGGCCAAAAAAGCATTCCGCTGCAGAACTCCTTTCCCCCGCCATCCTGCTGCCGTGTGAAGAAAACGTTCCCGAAACTCTCCCTTAGTTAAGTTCAAAATACCCAGCAAATCCGCTCCCCGCTTCTTCCCGGGTATCGATAATTCCCTCAGCTCTTCCCTAACCCTTTTTTGATTGTGAGGACATACTTCCTGGCAGGTATCACAACCGAATATCCGGTTTCCCAGTCCGATCCTCTCTGCTGGGGTGAGAACTTCTTTACTCTGCGTAATATATGAATAACAGTTCTTAGCCGCGAAGATGTCTTTACCAAGAATTTGAGCAGGACAAGCTTCTATACATTTCCGACAAGAACCACAATGGTTCTGAACCAGCTCGTCACTGGGAAGCTCATGATCCAGCAATAACAGCGCCAGCCCTGCAAAGGAACCATAGCCGGGAATAATCAGCTGCTGGTTTCGCCCAATCCAGCCAATACCTGCTCGTACTGCAAATGCTCTCTCAACCAAAGGCCCCGTGTCAACCTGCCACCGCAAAGCTCCCGGCCAATGGCTGCCGGTCATTCTCTCGCTCAACTCGTGCAATTTCTTCTGAATGACACGGTGATAATCTTCACCAATTGCCGAGCGAGCTAAGATGCCCTCCCCTTGATTCGGAACAGCCGTTGAAGGGTGCGGATAAGCTAAAGCAACGACTCCCTGACAGTCCGGCCAAACAACCCTGGGATCAACCCTCTCCCGGATTTCTCGGCTTTCAAAAGGCGTGGACACACCTTGATCAAGGCGAACCTCCAACAAACTATCAAGTCCCTCAACCGGTTCGGCAGTGGTAAATCCGACAGCCGCGAAACCTAAATCAAAAGCCCATTCCCGCAGCTTCCTTTTCCAATCCTGCCATTCGTTTACACTCAAACTAACTGTCCTCCTAAATAAAGACACTAATATCACCCTGTATCGGCTGATGATCCGCAGGTCAACTTTTTCTATCTGATTATTTGCGCCATCAAGCAGCAATTACTATTGAATTGATTCATTTTCGTATAATAACATTCTAACTCAATTGATAAAAACTAAACACCCTTAAAAATTTCTATACATAACTCACTTTAATAGCGAAACGCACCCTCGCCTGCCGCGGGCAGATGATCTGACCATCCGAGCTAACGACGACAAGGTCGTGGAACAACACCTAGATGTCGATGACGATCTTGCCGTGCACGTGCCGGCCGGCTTGAAGCTCGACCGCCGCGCGGATCTGCTCCATCGGGAAACTTGCTGCGATGGGCACACGGAGCCGGCCCGCTGCGACCAGGCGAGCAATCTCTTCTATGGCTCCAGGGGCGGCGTTAGCACCGTTTGCCGGCGTGATCCCGTCGACCTGTGCTGCGATGGTGGTGATGCGCTCGTCGGGAACGCCAAGTTCTCGTGCCGCCTGCATCGTGTCTGTCCCGTACAGGTCGATCGCCGCAGTGACGCCGGCGGGAGCCAGGGCGCGGATCCGTTCAACCATGCCTTCGCCATAGGGGACCGGCTCGGCTCCAAGGGCACGCAGGGCATCGGCCGAGATCGCCGATCCCGTTCCGATCACTCGCGCGCCCGCGAGCCGAGCGAGTTGGACGGTGAACACGCCGACCCCGCCTCCCGCGCCGCCAATGAGCACCGTGTCGTCTGGGCCGAGGTTGACCACGGCGAGAGCGGCGGAGGCCGTGCAGCCCGCGATAGTAAGGGTGGCGGCGGTGCGGTCGTCGACACCGTCGGGGGTGTGGTGCGCGTCGCTGCCTGCCGCGATGGTCACAGCCACATCTACTACTACGTAGTCGGCTACTGCGCGGGAGAGAGCGCCGCCGAACACTCGGTCGCCAACCGCGAACTCGGTCACACCGTCACCGACCTGGTCCACAATCCCGGCATAATCGGTTCCGAACCCGGACGGCAGGCTCAAGCCGAAACGAGTGGCGGTGTCTGCGTCGGAGGTCATGAACCAGTCCATCGGGTTCAGTCCGGCCGCAGTGACGCGCACGCGAATCTGCCCCGAGCCGGCCTGCGGAGCCGGTACTTCGCGGACGTTGAGGACCTCAGGACCGCCGAATGACTCGAGCAAGACCGCTCTGCTCGTGGCCGCCGATGTGTCGACGCTCGGTTCGTGCAAATCTGTTGCTCCTGTTACAGAAATACGCATAATAAATCCTCCTTTAAACTTTAAAATTAATGTTACAAATTACATTCTTACGATATTGTAATCTACGAAATTAATTATATCATATCGCGCTACAGAATACGACATGTTTAACTTGTAACTCGTCGCAAAATATATTAAAGAGTATTGCTTCCGCTCTCAATTTGACCCTGTTTTTATAAAGTATGGTGAAATTCTTGAAATACCAATAACTAACGCCCTCGACAATCCTATTTGGAAAGCCAAGGGCGAAAAAATTTTATCTTATCTTTTTGGGAGCTTTATCGAACTTCGAGAAAAACCCAGTCCCATCTCATAAACAAGGTGTTGCGAGAGGATGAAGCCCAGCCGCCCTCTCCTGCTTGATTCAGTTATTAGGATTTTTAAGTCCTCTTATCAGGAGATTTATAACAGATTCTATGTTCTGTTTTCGATTCGGATCTTCAAATGAGTTTGGGTTGATAAAAACACCGGTTGAAAGATATACGGATCTTGCCGCTTGATCAGGAGATTCCGTAAAAAAGATACCTTCCGAAATTCCTTGATCTATAATCTCCTTGATACGATTAATACCTTCTTCTATACTTTTTTCAATTACTTCCATTGAGCTGTGTGCTAGTTTAATATAATTTGCAAACATTTCCGGGTCATTAATAGCACTGCGGCGTTTAGCTTCCGCAAAGTCTTCGAGTAAATGAAAAAGTTTAATATCAGCAGGATTATCTTCTTTCAAAATATCATTTGAAGGAGCATGCAAACTTGTGAGCCAACGATCTGTAACAGCGTTCCAAAGGTCAGTTTTTCCATTATAATATCTATAAAGGGCAGCATGGCTAACCTTTAATAGCTTTGCTACGTCAGTGATATTCGCTTTGTCTGGTCCGAAACGGCGAATAACTTCTTCTGTTGCATTGAGGATTATTTCTTTATCTAACGAGATCTTATCCAAATTCATTACCTCTAGTATTATACAGTAGTAGTTTTTAGTGTCCCTCTCCAAGGACATTTATTTTTGAAGCACCAGCAAATAGATTCAATTTGGAATCCAGTTTAAAGCTGGAATATTTTTGAAATAAATTTCAGAGCTTTATCCATAAACATCAAATTATCTTTTAACTTTTAATAGTCTGTTCCTCTTATTTCCTTTTCAAGTATATCACTTATAATTCTAGGTTCCAAGTTACACAGACTGTAACTATATTATACGAAAAAATACAATTTCCAAAATCGGTTTCGTGAACTACAAGCTTGAAGCCCTGATATTCAACGAACTTACGATAATGAAAATTGTATTTTAACGACTTATTTGTATCAAATTTTATTTAAAATATCTCTCCAAAAGTCCTTTAAAAGCCTTGCCATGTCGGGCTTCGTCCTTGCACATTTCGTGAACCGTATCATGAATAGCATCGTAGTTCAGTTGTTTAGCCTTAGTGGCGATGTCCTTTTTACCTTGGCAAGCACCGTATTCGGCTTCAACTCTTGCTTCCAAATTCTTTTTCGTATCAGGAAACACCACTTCGCCCAGCATTTCTGCAAATCTAGCAGCATGTTCTGCTTCTTCAAAGGCGATTCTCTTATAGGCTTCAGCAACTTCAGGGTAACCTTCTCGATCTGCCTGCCTGCTCATAGCTAGGTACATACCAACTTCAGTGCATTCTCCGGTAAAATTAGCTCTTAATCCTTCAAGGATTTCCGGATCAACGCCCTGGGCTACTCCAATTTTATGCTCATCAGCCCATGCAAGCTGCCCTTCTTTTTTCTCTGAGAATTTGTCTTTCGATGCTCCACACTGCGGACATTTTTCTGGTGCCTCATTTCCTTCAAATACATATCCACATACTGAACATACAAATTTCTTAATCATCTTAAGTTTGCCTCCTCAATAATTACTAAATAATTTATGTTCTTATTTTACAATTACTTTAAATAAAAATCAACCCTTTTTTAAAACTTTTTTAGTATTTTCCTTAAGCTCCTATTTGTTAGCTTCCAGACCGTACGTCGACTTTTACATCGTAAAGGGTGCTGGCCGAGGCACGATCTGTCAATCTTTGAGAAGTTAAAGCATTAACTGATGAAGTGTCGGAATCCTTATTCCAAAACAACCCTTCTGTGACAACGACTCCGCGGGGAACCTTAGGCGTCGTTTTAAGAATGAAATTGACTTCGCCTCGTTCGTTAAAAGCGACGACTGGCTGAAGATCCTGCAAATTTCTTTCAGCCGCATCATCAACATTCATCAAAAGATAGGCCGCCTTTTTCTTAGATACCAAATCCTTTCGCTCATTAAAGGATGAGTTTAAAGAGAATAAATTAGGGGTGCTCATCAAAAAGAATGGGGCATTATCGCCATGAGGTGCGAAATAGTAGGGCAATGGTGCAGGCTCTTTGGGATTATATAGTTCAATTTTCCCTGAGGGAGTCTGAAATCTCATCTTATAATCAAGAGGCAAATTGACTTCCACAGGATGGCCTTCTGAAAGTTTCTTCTTCTCGGACTCTGACAGCCCGGAAGATGACGGAATAATAAATTGGTCAATAAGGTCATCCGCAGATTGCTTAAAGAAGGACTCACCAAACTTCATAGCCTCAGCCAGCAACTGAAAAACTTCCCAATTTGATTTTGCTTGGCCAAGGGGCGGAATCACTGCCGCAGCCCTCTGTACAACATAAGAACCATAGGAACGATAAAGATCCGAATGCTCCAAGGAGCTTGTGGCAGGTAATATAATATCGGCATAGCGAGCAGTATCTGTCATGAACCGTTCATGGACTACTGTAAACAGGTCCTCCCGCCGCAGCCCCTTGAGTATCTGATTCTGGTCCGGGGCAATCACCGCAGGATTGGAATGATAAACATATAAACTCTTGATCGGGGGATCTTTTAATTCTGTCAGGGCAAAACCAAGCTGATTCATATTAACAAGGCGCGTGGGAGTTCGCAGGAAATCTTCGCGGATGACCGTCGCTGTGGAAATGGTCTTTAAAGAGATACTTGTCAGCAACCCGCCTCCCGGCTTGTTCCAAGCGCCAACTACTGCGGGCAGGCACGTAATGAGACGAACAGTCATCGCTCCGTTTCCATAACGAGAAATCCCTGAACCTAAGGAAATGAAAGGGGCTCGAGCCCGGGCATAGCCAAGTGCTAGTTCTTCGATTTGATTGATTTCAAGACCTGTAATTTGACTGACTTTAGCGGGAGGAAAATCATGGAGACTCTCCTGACGAAAGGCCTCAAACCCCTGGACGTATTCATTAAGAAACATTTGATCCTGCAATCCCTCTTGAACCAGGATATGCATGATACCGAGAGCAAGAGCACCATCACTGCCTGGCCTGACACAAAAAATCTTATCCGCAATTTTAGCTGTCGGTGTTTCGTAAGTGTCTATTAACCAGACTTTCGCACCTCGTTTTTTTGCTTCCCGCACATTATGGATAAAATGGATGTTGGTGGCCAGGGCGTTAGTTCCCCAGAGAATTATCAAATCACTCTTCATAACCTCATTAGGATGCGGAGCTAAAGTTTCACCCATCACCGAGGTCCAGCCATAACCTTTGGCCGAAGAGCAAATCGTCCGCGCTAAACGCGAGGCGCCCAAGCGATTAAAAAAGCTTTCCCCGCAATTACGCTGAACCACTCCCATAGTTCCCGCATAGGAGTATGGTAAAATTGTCTCAGCCCCAAATTGACTAATCAAGTCTTGCCAACGGTTCGTAATATGGGCAATGGCCTCATCCCAGGTAATTGCTTGAAACTGTCCTGTGCCTTTCTTCCCGGAACGCAGGAGAGGGGAAGTCAATCTTTCCTCTGAATAAACCGTTCTTTCATAATGAGCCATTTTAGGGCATAAGGTCCCTTTTGTGAATGGGTGTTCGGGATCACCGGTTACTCTTACCACTTTGCCTTCCTGCAGCTCGACCTTAAGCCCACAGGTATCAGGACAATCATAAGGGCATACCGATCTTCTAAACTCTGACTTCATTTATTGCCTCCTAACGTCGCTAGAAATACACCATAGCCTAAGTCACATTGGTCCGTGAATAGAATTAAGGCTAATTCTATGCAATATGAATTAGCCTCAGCGCTTTTCTTTTTCCCACATCTATGACCCTGACTTTCATAAGGAGGGTTACTCTTTTGATTTCTTCGGCGGAGGTAGAATCCATCCTTCAGCGCGATAGCATCTGTTATCGCCTAGGCGCTTTCGGCGAAACTGTCCACAGGATACTTTCGTTAACGAAGTCCTAGGTTCAGCTTAAGCCGAAGAAGTTTACCTGCAAATTTAAGGGAATACAGTTTATTTACCGGATCTGAAAAAAGCATAGGTCATAGGCTCGCCTTCCTGAAGGAGCTCGGCTGCAATCACATCTGCAAGAAATAGAGTATGAGTTCCCGCATCAAGTTGACCAATTACCTTAGCTTCCATGGTAGTCAATACATCATCAAGCAAGAGAACACCTAACTCCCCGCGATGAACTGCTACCCCCTCAAACTTATCAACCTCACGACCTGAACGATATCCGAATTTCCGAGCATAGTCGTGACCTGTCTGACTTAATACCGATACACCGAATATGCTGCTTTTTTGGATTAGTTCATGGGTATAGTTCCCTTTATTAATTCCAATGGCTATTCTCGCCGGGTCCGAAGTCACTTGAAAACAAGTGTTGGCACATTGCCCATTGTCTCTTCCCTCAGCTTGAGCCGTGATAATATAGAGTCCATAGGAAATTTTATAGAGAGCTTGACGAATTGCCTGAGGACGATCAGGCTGGGCTGTTGTAATCTTTACGGAAGCAGGTTTAACCTCCTGTGCCGCATTTGTTCCTGACTCTTCAGTGACTAATTGAAAATGGCTAGCATCCACACCACAAATGGGACAAACTTCCGGCGGGTTTTCGCCGGTATGTATATAACCACAGACGTCACAGCGCCAACGTTTTTCCATAAAAGCACCTCTTTTTATAAAAATTATAAACACAGAGTAAATTTAGGTCAAGGAATTTTTTCCTTTTACCTCCATGACTTATTGCTTTTGTCTAAATTACATTCATTTAATCATTACTTTTTAACTATAAAAAGCAAATTTATATTGTCTCAGTTCGCTCTAATTTCTGACCAATTGCTTTATCGTACTCTCTTTCCAGAAAATTAACGTCATTCAAAGATTGTTCTGGCTCCAGCATCAATACTCTGCGAACTTGTTCTTTAAATCGTCCAAGCGGCTTTCCCTCTAAACCCTTTTCCTGCACAAAGTCCCAGAACATTTGCCAATTCAGAGTCTTTAGCCGCCCGCTTATCCATATGCAAGCATTTTTAATCTCTTCTTGTAGGTTCCCCAGGCGCATAAGATCATCCCCACTATGATCTCCGCTTTGAAAATCCGCCTGCCAGAGGCCCAGCAAACTCTCTACGCGGAGCGAATCAAAAACTTGACCGTTCCATCCCATATCCCAGGCAAAACCACGTGCCTTTAAGGATACTTCTCTCCAATCATTCGCGCCCTGCAATTCCTCCCCGAAGATAATATTCCCCAGCATATGATGTTTTACCAGGAATTCAACCTCTTGCTCCCCCTTAATTCCTCCGGCAAGAACCATACTCCAACGAAAACGGCTGAATATTTCTCGCGTTAGCCAAGCACTTTCCTCACCATTCCCCGCCAAACTTTCTTCGCTGCTTATCTCCCCTATTCCCAGCTCATGAAACAAGGCCGCCAAACGCAAAATAAGCTTATTAGGGGTATTCTGAACAACCCGCCTGGTATGATTCCACCCATCGTCTGGATTAAAACGATGGTTTGCCAAACCCTTAAGTCTTGATAATTCCGGAATAAATCTTTGAAAAAATCCCAGCTCATCCAAAAGGGAAAAACTCCGGGCCATGTTATCTAAGACCAAGATTTTCCCTAATTCTTCAGTGACTCGTTCCCTGGAAACCATAGAAAGTTTAGGCATAGAAACGATTGCGGACTGCCAAGTCTCGGCCTCAATACTTAATCCGTAAGAAACCGCAAATCGTACCAGGCGCAAGACCCTCAGCGGATCTTCCTGAAAGCGTTCGGAAGCCTTGCCACAAGCCCTTAAATGATGATCTTTCAAATCTCTTAGTCCCTGAAAAGGATCTACAATTTCCCCAGTCTTTACATCTTGATAAATGGCATTGATGGTAAAGTCACGCCGCGAAGCATCCCTTTCCAATTCTCCTGAAAAAGAGACCAAATCTAAGCGATCAGTTTCTCGAAACAAGCTCACCGTTTGAACGTTTGCTCCAAGTAAGTGAGGCGTATAACCCCAACACCGCAGGTTTTCACAAATTTGTTCCTGGGAAAGAGCCGCGATAGCATCCACATCTTTGGAGGAGATACCCAATTGTGCATCCCTCACAGATCCCCCCACCCGATATACAGGGCATATCTGGCTAAGGCGTTCTAATACTTCCTGCTGAAACGATGTACTAAGCATAAAAACCCCCTGTTTTACACAATAGCTTTCATACTTCTATAACGTCACTCAGCAAAACACAGAGATTTTCGGCCCTATATGAATGTGCCAAGGACTTCCCGGACCTAATTCCCCATCCAAATCCGAGTTAAGCGGTCGATCCGTATGAATTGTCAGTTCTGAGACCTGAAATTCTTTCATTTTAGGGCTGCTTACCTGCTCTCCGCGTAATACCCTCAGTAAAATTCGGAGAGTTTCCGGCCAGCCAACTAGAGGAACCATTAAGATATCTAATTTGCCGTCTGACAATGAAGCTCTTGGCACAAGACTTCGAATTCCTCCTACTGAGAGACCGTTAACTGCCATAAAGAGGATTACTTCCTCCGTGCAATGCTGCCCTTCATGCTCAAATTCTACCTTGAATGGTCTGTATGAAGGAAGTGTCTCAATCCCCTTCAAGAAATAAGCTAACTGCCCTAAAGAGTTCTTAACCCGCAGATCCACCTTTAGAGAAACATCTGTTAATAGTCCGGCACAGGCAACGTTCACAAAATATCGGTTATTAACCATTCCTATATCCATATTGAAAACATTTCCTCGTCCGATCACCTTACAGGCTTCAGGGATACTTTTAGGCAAATGAAGAGCATAGGCCAAATCATTGGCAGTCCCTACCGGCAAAATCCCCAAGGACGGACGTTGAGATGAAGAGATTTGCGCCAAACCGTTGACCGCTTGATGAATACTTCCGTCTCCCCCGGCAATTACCAAACAGTCAACATCACTGCTCCGCCCAGCAGTCTCTTCAATGTCTTGAGTAGAACATGCCCGGTGAACGCACACTTCATGCCCGCTCTCTTGAAAAATTCGAATCACCGCATCCAGTTGATTTGTAAATTTACACCTTCCGGCGTAAGGATTATAGATCAAACGTAAGCGTTTACTCGTCATCCTTATAAAATCGACTCCTCCATAGTTATCGTTTCACATCTTTTGCGAAGATTTCTCGCAAATCTTTAAGTGTTGATCTTGTTCAGTCTTTCTCCGAACCCATTTGGCGCCGGCGAACTTTCTTATTTAATAGATGCGCATTAAAGAAAAATACGCCGGCTAAAATGACAGCAATTAAACCGCTTTCAATTAACACTGCTCTAGTTATCTCAAAAGGGAATCCTTTAGTCAGCATAAAAACCATGATAAGATTGGCAGCGGGAAACAGAAGAGCTTCAACCGCTAATCCCCGAAGAATAATAACCCATAAATCCAAACTCGCTTTTTTGTCCAGAAAAGCCTTGCTAATCAGGAGACCCAAAGCAAGGAGAACTCCAGCCAAAAAAGCCGGCAACCCATACTTGCCGATGGCTACCGCAACATCAATGGTTAAGCCCAGTCCCCACAAAACCGCACCAAAGACAATTGAAAGCAACTTATTAATCATAGAACCCCTCCAGTTGAATCCACTCGTTTCTTTTCAATATCCCTTATGCGGATTAAGATTTATACCCATGGTAACATTATTTTAGGTTCTCCGGGTTTAGGCATTCTAGTTCAGCTAAAACAAAACGACCATTTTTACGAATTAATTTCCCGTCAAAATAGATCTCACCGCCGCCGTAATCCGGTCTTTGAATAGATACCAAGTCCCAATGAATCGCCGATTTGTTGCCATTATTGCAGTCATCATAGCAGGAACCTGGCGTAAAATGAAAACTGCCGTCGATTTTCTCATCAAAGAGAGTATCTTTCATGGGTTTCATAATATATGGATTCATTCCAATGGCAAATTCTCCGACATAGCGTGCCCCTTCATCGGTATTGAAAATTTCCTCAATCCGCTGGGTATCATTAGCCGTGGCTTTGATAATTTTACCCTTTTTGAATTCTAAGACAATAGTTTCATAGGTAAATCCTTGATATAAAGAAGGGGTATTATAACTGATCCGCCCATTGACAGACTCCTTAATAGGTGCCGTATAGATTTCTCCATCGGGAATGTTCATCAGCCCATCACATTTAATTGCCGGCATATCTTTGATTGAGAATACCAAATCAGTACCCGGTCCTAAAATTCGGACCTGGTCAGTTTTCTCCATCAGATTTTTCAGGGGTTCCATGGCCTGTGACATCTTAGCATAATCGAGATTACAAACATCGAAGTAAAAGTCTTCAAAGCCTTCCACACTCATCGCTGCCAGCTGAGCCATAGAAGCCGTGGGATATCTTAAAACACACCAGCGAGTATGGGGAACACGTTGTTCACTATGCACCTTCTTTTGATAAAACGATGAATATAGTTTCAGAGAGCCGCTGGGAATATCTGACCATTCAGAAGCATTTTCTCCCGCGCGGATTCCGATATACGCCTGCATTTCTTTCATTCTGGCCAGATCCCAACGAGTCATAGCCTCAGCTTGTTCTAGGGTGAATTCTTTTAATAATTCCCGCATTAAGGTATTATTAATAACGGACACAAAAGGCATTCCTCCGGCTTGATAAGCGTGACGTACCAATGCTTGAGCAAGAGGAATTTCTGATCCAATGACTTCAATGAGAATTTTCTCGCCTGGTTTCAAAGCAATCGAATAATTAATTAAAGAATCGGCGAGCTTTTCAATACGTTGATCCTTCACTTCAGGGCCTCCTTAGACTCTATCGTATTTGTTTGATCCTTAAACCTTAACCTATAACCTTTAAACATACGGCACTTAAAAGAATACGCTGTTATACTTTCTTGCTGAATACATATTCATCCTGCTGAATCTCAAACGAGGAACCCACTCTCACCTATAGAAGCGGGTAAATGTTTAGAGGCTTGCCGCGTATTTCGTATATTCTTCATTCCTTAGCTTATTCCTTTTTCTTAGCAGATATCCGAGATGCAGTTAATATATACCTGCATTTAATTTGAAAATATGGAGGTCATCATGAGCTCAGACAAAACATTATGGGAATATCGTTTAAAGCCCGAGGATTCCGGTCAAAAATATCTTTCCATTTTAAAACATAAATTTCATTTTTCGCTCAAAGTATTACAGCATTTGAAACTGGGAGAAAGAGTCTGGGTGGACGGCCGCTTCACCTACCTGACTGCCAGAGGAAAAGAGGGGGAACTTCTCTCCATTCAACTGTTTTCTGAAGAAGACTCTCCGATTCAAGGTGAAAATCTGCCGTTAGCTATTCTTTATGAGGATGAATACCTCTTGGCCGTCAATAAACCTGTCGGGCAAGTCGTCCATCCCAATCGCCGTTATCCTGCCAATACCTTGGGAAATGCGGTTATTGGGTATTGGCAGCGCAAAGGCGAACAAAGACTTTATCGCCCTATACACCGGATCGATCGCAATACCTCCGGGGTAGTGATTATCGCCAAAAATCAGTTTGCCCACCAGCAGCTGGCTTATCAATTAGAACGCGGTCACATTCACAAACGTTACTATGGCTTTGTTCAGGGCTGCCTTCAGCAGAACAACGGAACCATAGATTCCCCCATTGGTCTTGCTCCCCATAGTTTTATCAAACGCCAGATTCAAGCAGAAGGAGAACCTGCCCGTACTGATTATCGAGTGATTTGCCGGTATTCTGAGGCCAGTCTCCTCGAATTTATCTTAGAAACGGGAAGAACTCACCAGATCAGAGTCCATTGTGAAGGTATCGGTCATCCTTTGCTGGGAGACGATCTTTATGGAGGAGAAACCTCACTGATTAACCGGCAAGCCTTGCATTCTGCGGTCTACGCCTTTCTCCATCCTGTGACTGGTCTCCCTCTCGTGATTCGAGCCCCCTTTCCCGAGGATTTCAAACATTTGCTGAAAGTCTTAAGGAAAATTTGATGTCTATGATTAAACGTTTCATATTATTTAACTTACCGTTGAGAATATTTTAAAAGATCTCTTATTTCCGTAAGAAGCTCTACTTCCTCCCTTGGGGCAGGAGGTGCAGCAGATTCTGCGGATTTTTTTCTGTTTAGGCGATTCATTAATTTGACCAATAAAAAAATCGAACCAGCTATGATTAGGAAGTCAAAAACAGACTGAATAAAATTCCCGATATTAATCGTCACGGCCTCTTTTATGATGTTCCCTCTGCTATCCGTGACAGCATTTCGCAACCAAAACTTAAGATCGGTAAATCGCACGCCGCCGACCAGCAGTCCAATAGGCGGCATGATAATATCTGCTACCAATGATGATACTATTTTGCCGAATGCGCCTCCGACAATAATACCTACCGCTAGGTCTACAACATTTCCCCGTGTTGCAAACTCTTTGAATTCATTAAGTAATCCCATGACAATCCCTCCATTTGAAAACTCAACGACAAAATTCTACCAAATATTCCCTAGAAAAACAACTTGGCAGATATGTTTAAGTTAGTTTGATTTTTAATAGACAAATTGCTATAATATCTATATATTAAACTATATTACAAGGATGTGTCTATTAAATGATTGTTTCCGAATTGTTTTGGAATGCTGCTCTGGATGATTTAAAACAGGGTTATCTTCAAGAGCCTGAAGACTATGTCTGTTTATTATGCGGCAAAAAAGTCGAAAGAGGAATTGTCTATCAGGAAGACGGGGTTTTCTATGAAGCCGCCCGCTATATGAGACTTCACATTGAACAAGCCCACGGTTCGGTTTTTGAATACCTCTGCAATCTGGATAAAAAGATTACGGGACTTACTGACCACCAGAAAACACTTTTAGGATATTTTTATTCGAGGAAAACCGATCCCGAGATTCAAAAAGAAATGGGCATTAAAAGCGCCTCCACCATCCGTAATCACCGGTTTTCTCTTAAGGAGAAAGAACGGCAGTCAAAGGTCTTTCTCGTCATGATGGAGCTTCTCAAAGAAAAAAGTCAACCAGAAACCTTTCTTACCCCACCTAAAACAGCAAGGATGGTCGATGACCGCTATAAAGTTACTCAAACCGAAAACGATAAAATCTTGCATAAACTTTTCCCTGAAGGTCTTGAGGGGCATCTGGAAACCTTTTCAGTTAAGGAAAAATACAAACTAATTGTTTTGCAGCAAATCGCTAAACGCTTCCAGGCCAATAACGTTTATACAGAAAAGGATATTAATCAAATTCTTAAAAATGTTTATCCGGATTTTGCTACACTCAGGCGATATTTAATTGAATATGGCTTTTTGCAGCGGACACCTGACGGCAGCCGGTATTGGCTTAACCAAGATTTTGATGAAAAAGGAGATAAAACCATGGACCGCAAGCAGGAACTAAAACGTCTCTACAAAGAAACTAAGACCGAAGCCGGTGTATATCAGATTAGGAACCTCGAAAACCAAAAAGTATATATTGAAAGTACTCTCAATCTGAAAACCATCAACGGCAAACGATTTAATTTGGATACGGGAACTTTTCCGAACCAGGCCCTGCAAAAGGAATGGAAAGAATTTGGGGAAAAGGCCTTCGCCATCGAGGTTCTGGAGATTTTAGAAATCCCTGAAGAAGGATATTTCGATGTTAAAGACGCACTTAAAAAGCTCAAAGAAAAATGGCTGAATAAACTTCAGCCATACGGAGAACGGGGCTATAACAGCCATAAACCTCTCGCTCGAGATGTAAAACTATAACCCGCCTTATATCTCAAGGAAAGCAGCCTTTGTTTATGTTTCGTTTATCTAAAGAAAGTATGCAACTGACAGTTAACCTTTCTGACAGCAGAACAAAATTTCATGAACAAAGGCTGCCTAAGAATCTTGTACTTATACCTTAATGATTACCCAAAATACTCCTTCATGGATAGCTCGTAGCCTGTTAACTTTCATAAGAAGGATCAACGGATTTTAAAAATTGATCCATGGTTTGGGTATCGAGGTCGCCTTTTATGATGTCATAATAGGTTTGATTAATAATAATGGGGTTCGTGAAAACTATATCCATGACTTCTTTATCATGGTCATAAAATACCGCTTTATGAATCCAGCCAACAGATGGTAAGGGATTTTTATCTTTCTTGATAATATAGTTATCCAAATAGCCCATAAACTGATTGATCTTTTGTTTGTTTTCTACCGATATAGGCTTGTTCAGTCCACCTCTCCCGTCATAGACTATTATTTTCGTTATATCGGTGGATTTTACATTCGTTACTTCACTTATGGTTTTTTCCTCAAAGTCAACGTTCGGCGAAAAGATGATCGCCTGTTCTTTAACCAGACCTCCAAGGACTACAATATTAAACTTATTGATGGCGTTATTTTCTAGGTAATTCTTTTGCGAGCTGCAATTGTCACCCACTAAAAGAAGAGGGTTACAATTGAGAGCTGCTAAAGCAGACCCGGATAGGCCATCATCAAAAGATTCCCCTGACGTTAAATAAATTGTCGTTAGATCCATTTCATTCTTGAATTTATCAATAACAGCTAGATTTCTCTGATATTTATCCTCCCCGTTTATTTGCTCAACATTAGGCAGTTCACTAACTAAGGATTCGCTTAATGAAGAACCTGCTCCGATAACATAGATTTGGGAAATTGGATTAAGTTTGATGTATTCCTTAACGAGATCTGGGATCACATTATGTGGAACCAATAATATGGGCATGTTTCTCTTAGCTGCAATAGGGGCTATGGACAGAGCGTCAGTAAAGTCTTCTCCTGTGACAACAGCAATTTCATGAACAGCATCTAGTTGATTAGCAACTATGACACTGGTTTCATATCTGTCCCGCCCGCATAATCTTTCGGTTTTAATGCCAATTAAAGACAATTGGTTTTCTACCGAAGAGGAAATTACACCTGTACCACCGATAATAATCATGTTAGTAATCTTCAATCGCCGAACAGTATTTAAGGTATCTTCCGGGATAATATCGGTCTCAGTTAAGAGTATTGGTGCCTTATATTTTTCAGCCAAAGGCGCGGCAATGATAGCGTCCGGATAATTTTTGCCATAGGTTAGTACACCATAATTTGATTGTTGCCAACCATCTTCCGCAATTGCAGCCGAAGTTGCATACCTGTCAAGACCTGATAATTTTTTTGTAGCTGCGTGTGCGTTCTTAGGGATAAAAAATGATAAGATCACCGCTAATATAATGATAAACGATACTTTTTTATTAAGCATATTAGTTAACTCTCCTTTCCGGAATACTCGATAATTTCTTGGTTTAGTGTCTGTATTCAATTATATCTTAAAAAAGACACAATTAGGAAAACTCTATCGTTAATATTTATAAAGAACACTTAGCCGATTCCCGAAGACACTGCCTTCGCAAAAGGGAGTATAACCTTTTGCGTTATACTTTCTTCTAGCATAAGTGCAACTAGGCAGCCGCCTGTATCAGAGACTGAAATAGGCTAATTCGTTCTAGCATAAAAAGGCGAAATGGTTTTACAAATTTTTGTTACCATTTCGCCTTTTCGGGTACCCCGTTTAGCCTAAAACTTTATTCACACATTGCAACTACAGGATTACTTGTTTGAAAACTCGTTTAATACACCATGGTTATATAGTGATATTAAATTCGCGAATTCTCTTGTTTTCTTAACAATAACTCATCAATACATTCTTGCCCTAATTCCGAGCAGCCTAATTCAACCGGTTCCTCACCGTAAAAGCCGTGATAATCCGACCCTCCCGTAATGGCAAGATGGTGTTTTTGCGCGTATTGTAGGGATTTTAACCGATTCTCTTCATTATGACTTGGGTGAAACACTTCAATCCCTCCAAGACCATATTCCGCCCATTCATCGATAGCGTCAAAATTACTGAGTTGACCGGGATGGGCCAAAACAGGGATTCCTCCTGCTTCTCTGACTGCCCGAATCGCGTCCAGAGCATCAACGTATTTCAACTGGATAAAGGCTAAACCTCGGGGATGGGTGTCGCTGCCCCGGTGGAAAAGCTTTTTATAGAGATCACCATAAATAGTCTTACAATACCCTTTGTCCAATAAAGCATGCATTAAATGTTGTTTATAAACACCTGTGCCCCCCTCATATTTCAGGACATCTTCCCAGGATATATCGAACCCTGCTGCTAAGATCTTCTGAAACATGTCATAGGATGCTTGCTTTCTGCTTTCCATGAGGGGATTACACAGACTAGCCAGCGAAGGATGCCCTGGTTTAATATAGAAGCCCAAGATATGCGCCCTCTTATTCCTCCGGTAATCATAAGCCGATATTTCAATCCCCGGAACAATAGTAACTCCCATCTTGGCTCCCAGATGCAAAGCATCCTGTAAGCCTTTGGTGGTATCATGGTCCGTAATGGCGAGATGGGAAATCCCCTTATCCTTAGCCTGACGGATAACCTCGCTTATACTCAGGGAATTATCGGAGATATTTGTATGTACATGTAAGTCAATCATTTTATCATCCTTCAAATCGGCTTAATTTATAAATTCCTTGTTAATTAATTCAAACACCTTAGACTATACTCCCCCGAAATCAGTTTAATCCTAAATAATTCGCGGCATAAAGCAATAATAAAATACCAGGGCCATGAGGATCAACAGTACGGTCCGAACAGCGCTGATCACCCGTCTAAGATGTGACCTGCCATCCAGGCTATCCCGGGATGAGATCGATAACTCGCCTGTGATCTGTTCCCCGTTCTTTGCCATATAGCAGTTTAAGACATCACAAATGCTCTCGGATTCTTCCCTTATCAGTTCTTCAAAGCGTGTCACAAAATCACCTTTTTTCTTGCTTTAAGCCATTTCTTTCTCAAGTCTAAACTTCAAATTTATCTCTAAGGCAAAGGGAAAGATATTCGCGGGCTTCATCCCAAATCAGCGGCGACCGAATGGCAGCCGCTGAAACTATTATGGATCAAACTCTACCATGAAACTGATTCCGTGCTGCTGAAAACCTAACTTCTGATAAAAATCATGAGCCGGCAGCCTTTTTTTATTGCTGGAAAGCATAAGTTTATAACATTTTTCCTCTTTTGCCTCGTCCATAACAAATTGCATCAGCATCGTTCCGATACCGCATCCTCTATACTCCTGACTGACGATCATATTTTCAGCAATAGCAAGTTTGGCACCTCTATGGCCCAAGTTATCAATAATGATCAAACTGCAAGCCGCGATGATTCGATAATTTTCCTCAACCACAAAAGCCTTATAATAAGGATATTCCTGCATCTTCCGCCATATCTTCGCGGCTTCGCCATCATCGATCGTCACCTCACCGTCCATGGCTTGTAAAAGATCTGTGATATCTGATAGATCTTGTTCACTCGCTTGTCGAATCAACATACGTTATCAACTCTTTCGCTATAGACATTAAAATCTGACTGAAACACAAGATTACCACCTACAAAAGATTTACGAAGGATAGGATAGTCCTGATGCATTTCCACAACGATTAAATCGGCACATTTTCCAACCTCGATGCTTCCTGCTTCCTTCTCAATTCCTAAAGCCTTAGCGGGATTGAAAGTTACCATTTTAACGGCATCTGTCAGTCTGATTCCTTCCTTCGATAAATAAAAAACAGCCGGAAGCATGGCGCTGGGCAAATAGTCGGAGCAGATGATGTCTGCAGCGTGATTAAGAATGGCATCAAGGGCTCGCATATTGTTGCTGTGGGACTTCCCGCGAATGATGTTGGGAGCACCCACACAAACATGAATACCTTTAGAGGCTGCATAGGCTGCTGTTTCCAAATTGATGGGGAATTCGCTGATGATCCCTTCGCATTCCAGGAGAGCGTTAATTTTCTCTTGGTTATCGTCATCATGAAAAGCCAAAGGAATTCCTTCCTGCTTGGCCATTTTAGATAATTCTCTTAGTTTAGTCCAACTGATTAGGGCCTGATTCTCCAGCGTTTTATCGAGAAACTCTTCGAATTCCTGTCCCTTTGGTCCATATGATTGAACTGTAAAGTCTTTTAGAGCTTCGGCATCTCTAAACTGCCCCTGGCCCGGTGTATGATCCATGTAAGACATCAAATCAATGCTCTTCGATTTAATGAGTCCCTCCAAAGCTTTAAGTCCTTCGAGAAACGTTAATTCATAGCGAAGGTGGATCTTGTGGTTAATCATCGAACGTGCTTTTTTTAGGGTATTAATGCTATTGATAATTTCCACAACCATCTCCTGATTTCGCACTCCCCACTCATCACTCAAGCTAAGGGAGTGAAACATCGTGGTAATACCGCTGACTGTGAGCTTTTTTTCCAGCTCATAAAAGGCCATGCGGGTAGGAAATAAAGTATTGGGCCTCGGTTGTATCTCCTTTTCAATAGCATCGCTGTGCAAATCAATCATCCCCGGCATGATAAAACAACCTTCCGCATCAATCATGGTAAGGTCTGAATAACATTTAACTCTGGGGAAATCCCTTTCCACTACCTCAACGATTCTATTTCCTTCAACTATAATATGGCCCTTGCAAACCTTCTCAGGCAAAATCATATTGGCGTTGTATAGGCAAATCCTATTTGTTCTCACGTTCAAATTTGCTCCCTTTGCTCTTTATTTCAAACGTTAAACTCTCCAAACCTTTTCCATTCCGCAAATGTTTGATAATAGCAACTCATTACGATACCTGCAGGTGGATTAGCCAAGTGTCTCTGAAGCCATGGCCGGCTAAGCTTTCTTTAATATCTTGCTTTTTAAGTTTGTAGAGATGGCTTCCAGCACGATGGCAAAAGCGATGATAAAGTAGGTTACCAAACCGATTTCTCTCAAGTCAAAATAGAAACCGCTGTCCATAAACAGATCGAAGCCAATTCCAGCCGCACCCGCTGCGGCGCCCATGGCAACTGCATTGGCGAAATTGATTTCAAATCGCATAAAAGTCCAGGATAGTAGGGAAGAAACAGAGGAAGGTATAACCGCTTGAAAAATAATTTGCCACCAATTTGCTCCGCTGGCCATCAAAGCTTCAATTACGCTTCTGTCCAATTCCTCAAAAGACTCGGAATAGGCCTTAGTCAAATAACTAACGGAGTGAAAGGTTAAACCAATAACCGCTGCCGCGCTGCCCAGACCGGCTGCCACGGCGAATATGAGAACCCAAAGAATCGTGGGAACAGCCCGGATAAAGGCAACAAAGCCTTTGATTATATTGGTAACTTGTTTAGGAGCTAAATTCTGAGCAGCCAGCAGCCCTAAAAACATAGCAATGATGCCACCAAATAACGTGGTCAAAAATGCTAAACCCATGGTGATTAACACTTCATAGAAAGCTCCCCATAAACTGAGCCGGTGAGCCGCAGGATGAAGAAATATAGTTTTAAAATTGTTTAATGTATCGCCGATGGCCTTCGCCATATCGACACTTTTATAATCAATGGTGAGCAAGGCATAGACAGTCAGTAACGATAAGACGGCCAATAATATCCACATAGTCAGAGACTCTTTACTCAGGGGCTTTGCTGGCAGGATCGCTTCCTCCATCTTCATCACATAATCACCCTTCTGATATTATTGGAAATCATTTCGATAAGGATTACAGTAATTACTATGAGAATTACCACAAGACTTGCGGCATGAAAATTAAAACTCTTATAGTACAAATCAAAGGAAAAACCGATCCCAGTCCCCGTCAGAAGCCCAACCAAAGTGGCATCGCGAATATTCGTGTCGATCATAAATAATACCCAACTGATCATTTGCGGGAGACTGGAAGGCAGGACGGATTGAAAGATAATATGAAAATAACCGGCACCCGTGGCTGACAAAGCTTCAACGGAGTCGTTAGACACTTCATCAATCGTCTCAATAAAGGCTCGTGTCAGGAAGCCGAAGGACCCCAAAAACAGTGCCAAGTAGCCTGTGATTGCACTCTGACTAAAAGCCAGCATTAAAACCATGGCCCAAGCGACGAGAGGTATGTTGCGGAATAGTGAAGCGATGCCCCTTGCTGCAAGACTAAAAAAACTGTTCATTCTGGTGGTTCGAGAGCCCACTAAAGCCAAGAGAACAGCAAAAACCGTGGCTGCCGTAGTCGCTGCGATGGAAATCAGAATCGTATCCCATAATTTCCCTAAAACATCCGGCAATATAGCCAGGGACTTGGCATCGGGATAAAAATTGGAGCCTCCCCAGATGAAGGCTTTGAGGAGACTGGTAAAACCCTTCGTCACATCATACTGGGTAATGACGATGGAACCGGCGGTAAGCAGCGTCAATAAGGCGAAAAATATCAGACTGTCTCTTCTGCGTTTGGCAAAAATATCAGATTGCATATTTTTCTCCTAATTCAACCATAAGATCATTGGACTCCGAACCATATATTTCCGCGATGATTTCGCCGGTTAGGGCGTTAGGGGAGCCGTCGAAGACTATTTTTCCTTGATTGACACCGATAATTCGGTCCGAATATTTCAAGGCCATACTGACTTGGTGCAAATTGACAATGACCGTTATGCCCATCGTGGCGGAAACATCTCTCAGGTAATCCATAATAATCTTGGCGGCATTAGGATCTAAGGAAGCAATGGGTTCATCACATAAAATCAGTTTAGGATCTTGAATTAACGCCCTGGCAATTCCCACCCGCTGCTTCTGACCGCCGCTAAGTTGGTCACAGCGTTTGTAAACCTGCTCACGCAGACCTAATAAGTCAATTATCTTGATGGCTTGTTGTTTTTCTTCTCGGTTATACCGCCCCATCACCCCGGCAAGGGTGGACTTATAACCCAGCCTGCCATGAAGAACATTCTCGATGACCGATAACCTATCTACCAGATTGTAATGTTGGAAGATCATGCCGATCTTTGTTCTAAGCTTTCTCAGCTCTCTTTTCCTCAGTTTGGAGACAAGAACCCCATCAAAGGTTATTTCTCCGCTGGTTGCTTCAATCATTCGGTTTATGCAGCGGAGGAGCGTTGATTTCCCAGCGCCGGATGGACCTATCACCGAGATAAACTCTCCTTCTGCAACAGAAAAGCTGATGTCTTCCAAGGCAGGCGTGGTACCGTGATAATACTTGGTAACGTTCCTCAGTTCCAACAAAGGCATACTCAATTCCCGTTTTACACCTAATTCACGTTTCACTCATAATCCCCCTCTCCATTGATACACTGAGAGAGAGGCGTCAAAGGCAACGCCTCTCACACAATCCTTAAGGTTTCCGCATTCGCTGCACTGGGTTTCGTGAGCTTACTTTGAATAACCCAGGACTTTTCTCATGGGATCATACCAGGAATCATCAACTTTCAAAAAGCGGTGGGGCTGAACAAAGACAGAGCCTTGTGCGCCTTTCGGAGCAAAAATCTTGGTGTCTTTTGTAGTTTCGTCAGCAGTCAGGGCGTTCGTTATGGCATCAAGGGTCTTTTGACTTAAGACGGAACTGTTGGCCTCAAGAGGAGTGTTGAAAACCGGTATAGACTTAATAATTTCAAATTGAGAACCTGCAAGAGTGTTGAATGGAGCATCGGCCCCCTGCTTCACCGTATAGACTGCTCCTGCCTCGTTGTCTTTTCCTTGACTAAGGGTTACATACTGAGCAACATCAAGATCATCCACGGCTGAGACATCGGATTTGCCCGTAAGTACATTGACTAAAGACAACTGGTGGGACCCGGCAAAGAGAACTTGACTGAAGAATTTTCCGCTCCCGCCTTGAGCTAAGTTGTCTTTAGTTAGGTTTTTCCATTTATCCTGACTGGTGAATTTTCCCAAAATCGCAGCGGCAGGCATATTAAAACCTGATGTTGAGCTGGTGGAAACGAAGGACATTCTTTTTCCTGTTATGTTATCAATGTCAAAACTGTCACCGGATTTATATTGATCTTCATTGCCTTTTTTAACCAGAAAACGGCTGTGATAAAGAGCATCGTTCAAAGTCCCTGAATCTCCGCTTTCCACCACCAGAGGTATAACCTTGGGGTCTTTAGCATGTGAAACAATGTACTCATTAGGTCCGAAATATCCCAACTGAGCATCGCCGCTTTCCAGAGCTGAAATAGCAATCGCATAATCTGTGGTCAATTTGTTCTCAACCTTTTTACCAGTGGCTTTTTCGATAACCTTGTCGAATTCGTCACGGAAGGCTTTCTCATTATCTCCTGAATTATTGGGCAGCCAAGCAATAGTGATGGTTGACGGTTCTTTAACACTCGATCCTGAATTTGAATTTGCAGAATCTGCCGTAGTGGTCGTACCGCATCCGGCAAGTAAGGAGGACATCATAATGACTGCCATAACCGATAATGTGGTTTTTTTCACGTTGTATTCTCCTCTCAATATCTGAAGTATTATTTGGCGTTGAATAACCCATATCCGTATTGTACCTAAGAATAGTTATGCTCCTATTAAACTACTGTAATATTTAGGTTAAAATTCAATATCTTTCAACTTACCTTGACTCATTGTGTAAACTCGGCTGCAGAGGTTTTCCATAAACTCAAGATCATGAAAAATTCCCATCATGGTGGTGCCTTCTCGTTTTAATTGTTCGATCAGTTCCCGTACTTTTAATTTTGAGGCCTGGTCCAAACTGGCGGTAGGTTCATCCAATAACAATAGCCTAGGACGCTTTACCATGGCTCTGGCAATATTCAAGCGCAGCTTTTCACCGCCGGAAAAGGTTCCCGGATAGCAATCCCATAATTCTCTGTCCAATTCGAAATGCTCCAGCATTCGCTTGGCTTCCTGATCGGCATAGCCCTCTCCATGTCCCATTTCCCAAACAGCTTGTTTTACCAATTCCCGAGCGGTTGTCCGAGGCATGGTGTTTAAAAACTGCGAGACATAGCCGATCTCATGTTTTCTGAGATAAACCATTTGTCGTTCCGAAAGCTCGGCCAAATTGACTAAGCCATACTTTCTTGAGTTATACAAGATGCGTCCTTTCTGAGGTACATAGGTACGATAGATGCACTTAAAGACTGTTGATTTGCCACTGCCGCTTTTGCCAGTTATGCCGACAAACTCACCTCCTTTTAAATCAAGACAGATATCATGGAGTGCTTCAATATGCTTATCTAAATTGTGAATAACGAATGATTTTGTTAAATGCTCAATAGCCAGCATCTCTTCCATTTACACACCTGCTTTATCATACTTCTCGATAAATTCGTTAATCGGAAGGCAAAAGTCATTAAGCCTTTCTTTAATAACTTCATAGGGCCAGTCCCACCACTTAATCGTCTCCAGTTTTTCAATGATATCGTCCTTAAATCGTTTCTTAATCGGTTTGGCGGTGACCCCAACTACAACAGCGTAAGGCTCCACATCTTTTGTTACCACGGCACCGCTGCCTACCACAGCCCCATTGCCTATAGTCACACCGGGCATGACGATAGCTCCATGTCCGATCCAAGTATCATGACCAATATAGACTTTTTGCTCCTGCCGCCATTGAAAAAACATTTCATCATCAGTTTCCGCAAAACCATACTTCCTCCGGCGGTAGGTAAAGTGATGCAAAGTTGGCCTGCCCATAGGATGGTCCGTAGGCCCGATTCTCACCATAGCTGCAATGTTGACGAACTTGCCGATCTGGGCATTTTGGACAATACAAAATTGTCCTGTATAAGAAAAATCGTCAAGTTTAGAATTCTCAAGAACGTTATGAATCCCAATCTCTGTATATTGGCCTAAGTCGACATTATTCAACTGACAATTCTCATGAATACACGGTTCATTACCCAGCCTTGTGATCATGATTTACTCAACCGACCTTTCGCAATTTGCTATCTCTTCAGTCCATCATTGAAAGCCTAGAGAAGAACAAGAGTTTTCTTAGGTAATGAATACCCAATGGAGATTTTTTTTACGTATTAGCCATACTAAAATTCTTATAATTCGGAAACTTATTTATCTGCAGAATCATGTAAGACATAAGCAGAGTCCGCGGTTTGATAATATGTCTTTTGCTTTAATCTCCCATCAATCATTACCAAGGTAATAACAGGATAGTTTTCCTCAATCTTTTCAATAATCAATAGATCTGCTTTCTTACCTTCCCTGATTGAGCCAATTTCTTGATCAAGGGCCACCGCTTTGGCAGGATTAAGAGTTACTAGCTTAATGACATCAACGAGATTTAACTCATACTTCTCATGGAGCATAAATACAGCTTGCAGCAGCGCCGGCGGATAATAGTCACTGCATAAAATATCGATGTTATTAGACATGATTGCTTCTGCCGCGGACAAATTCCCACTGTGAGAGCCTCCTAAGAGAATGTTCGGGGCACCCGCCATAGTGAATAATCCCTTCTCCCTAGCTTTCCGGGCTATTTCCATAGTGATGGGAAATTCACTGATGGTCACACCGAAACTTTGTACCAAGTCCAGCTTTTCCACAGCATCATCATCATGAGAGGCAACAGCAATGCCATTGCTCAGAGCCAATTCTGCTATTTCCTTAATCCCCTCAATAGTTAGCTTTTCTTTGCTTTGATGCTTGGTGATAATTTGATCAATCAGCTCGTCATTCAAATCGTTATAGCTTTTGACCATTTTTCTATAAACCTGTAAATCCCGATATTGCCCCTGTCCCGGTGAATGGTCCATGAAGGAGACAAGATGAACTTTTTTCTCTGCCATATAACCTTTTAACGTTTCAACTTCCTTAAAGTTATCGATTTCGAAGCGAGCGTGGAATTTATGCCTTATCAAGTATCGGCCGGTTTTGGTCTTATCAACCAAATCTATAAATTTCCTGACATTATCAGGGTTACGGATTGGCTTGCTTTTATATTCTGTATCTTTAAAGAGTGACAGCGAGTGGAACATTGTGGTGATTCCGTGTGAGACTAATTGCCTTTCCGTTTCGCGAATACTCATTTGAAAGTCCATTAAACAAGTCGGTCTTGGAGCTGCCATCGTTTCAATGTAATCCGAGTGAATATCGATAAATCCGGGTGAAACATAACCTCCTGCCCCGTCAATGACGTCTATATCACCGGTTATTTCTGTCTCACCCCGGGGCACTATCCTGAAAATCCTATCATCTTTGATAAGCAAGTCATGCCCTGCTAAGACTGCTTCTTCGGTAATAATTTGAACGTTTGTGATCAAATACATGTACTTTTCTCCTTTGTTCACTATCAGAAAGTTTAACCTTCGGTTCTATACTTTCCTCTGCATAAGTACAGCTAATATCCCAGACATGACGATAAAGGACGAGCCTTTCGCGGCACTACAGCTCATTACAAATACTACTGTTGTGTATATTGACCAAGTATCTCTGCAACCATGGATAGCGAAGGTGATTATAACAAGGATTGCACTAACGTCTGTGTATAGCCATGCTGCGGATCTTCAAGAATCTGATCTGTTAAGCCCTGCTCGATCACCTGGCCATCCAACATAACGAGGGTTCTGTCAGCCAGCATTCTTATAACACCCAAATCATGAGATACGATAATCATAGAAATTTGCAGTTCCCGCTGGATTGTCTTAATTAAATCGAGGACACTGGCTTGAACGGATAAATCCAACCCTGTGGTGACTTCATCGAGGAGAAGAAGCGGGGGATTGTTCGAGAGAGCCTTAGCAATTTGCACCCTCTGCTGCATGCCGCCGGAAAAGTTTTTAGGAGCTTCTTTCATGCGATAAACGGGTATGTTTACATGCTCCAAAAGTTCTCTTCCTCTGGCTTCCATGGCCCCTACATTCCTATTCCCGGCGGAAATCAACTTCTCTGCAATATTACCAATGGAAGAGAAATTCATTTTCAAACTTAACAGTGGATTCTGATAGACCTTCCCCATCAGGTGATTCCGAATGTATCGTTTCTGCTGGGATGATTCCGTAAATAAGTTCTCTTTCCCGCTTTTGTAGAAATGGATAAAAGCCTCGCCGCTGCTGACCTCCCGGTCAAAATACAGACATTCCATCATCGTGGACTTGCCGCTGCCGCTTTCACCCACAACTCCTAATATCTCTCCCGCATAGACATCAAAGGTAATGTCCCTGCAGGCATACACCGTACCGCAAATGGGGCAGTAATTTTTCAGCAGACGCTCTGCACTCATCCCAGAGCAATTTGCACATCCCTGACCATATTGTTTATTGAGATGCCTGACCGATAAAACAGGCTGTTCAAAATCTTCCATATCGCAATCCCTCTCATCCTCTTGATTTTTCATTCAACCTTTGCAAACAATAGCTGGTATCATTGCATTGATAAGAGGCTTCCCCTGTTATATCATTGAGTATTTCGTCTAAAAATACGCCTTCAGCCCCACACAATCTGCAGCATTTATTGGCAAACGATTCAACCCTAAAGGGGTAGTCATCAAAATCGAGAGACACAACCTTTGTATAGGGAGGCACTGCGTAAACCTTTTTTTCGCGGCCTGCCCCCAGAAGGATCAAGGCTCTGGAATTATTCAGTTTGGGATTGTCGAATCGCGGAATGGGACTGGGTGCCATGACATACCTGCCGTGAACCATCACAGGATGATCGGCCCCCGTCGACATAGTTCGATAGTTCATAATCTGTTCAAACAGCATGAGCCAGGCACCGCTGTATTCAACTTCGGCGTGGAGTTTTTTCGTCTCATATTCACTGGGCTCATAATATCTCAAAGGTTCCGGCAAAGGCACTTGAAGAACCAAGATCTGGCCCTCTTGCAGGGGAACTTCTGGAATCCTATGTCTCGATTGGATAATAATGGCTTTCGCGGTTTCCTCCGTAACGGTAATACCCGTGGTCATTGCGATAAGCTTTTTTATGTTGACTGCGTTTACCGATTCGTCGGAGCCTTGGTCAATGACCTTCAGAATGTCCTCTTTTCCCACCAGGGAAAGTGTCAACTGCAGTCCTCCTGTTCCCCATCCTCTGGCGATGGGCATCTCCCTGGAAGCAAAAGGCACCTGGTATCCCGGGATGGCTACCGCCTTTAACGTTGCTCTTCTGATTTCTCGTTTAGAGCCTTCATCAAAAAAGGCAAAATTATAGTCGATTCTCATGAATTTTACTCCTCATTGTTTTCCTCGTTGTTTTTCTCGTTGTTTTCCTCTTTCTGCTTCGTTCTCTTCTTTTTTGAACTTCGCACACTGTCTAACTTGGACTGAAATGTCACGTAATGAGGCAGCTTAAGATGTGACATAAAACCTGAAGATTCCACGGCGTCAATATGGAGAAGAACAAACTCTTCGTTATAGATGGGATGCTCCGGTTTACCCTCTTCTAGACATCGGTCTAAAATGCTCATAGCAATGGCTTTCGTTTCGTTTTGTCCATAGCAAAGTCCATAACCCAGTTTGAATTCAATTTCTTTTTCTCCATTGGGTTTCTGAATATCTTCCGGAAAGAGTGTCTCGACTTCCGTGACTTTTATTTCGCCAATATAATAGGCATCATCTTCCGCATTTTCTTCATTAAAGGGATTATCCACAAAGAGGGGCAGATTTCCGATGCGAAGTTCACCCACTGTAGGATGGAGGGCGCCAAAACTTCGCAAGGCAACATAGCCAAGAGAACTGACAGCTCCCGTCTGTCCTCTGGTTAAAATCTGCAGCCGTTCACTTCTGCTGGCGGGAAACTGAAGACTCTCTTTAGTTACATCCTCCGGCTCATTGTCATCATTGTTACAAGTTGGAATCAATCCGCCCTCCCGTAAATAGTCCAGAACTTTAGGAAGATTAGTTAAGTCCGTCAGGTCGCTATCAGCTCCATTTTCCAGGGCGTAATCGCGTACCCAATTGCCAGCATCTTCATCCGTTTCCTCACACAAATTGAAATCAATGAGACGATGAGTATAATCATTGGCGGCCCCTAAAATCTGCCCGCCGGGAATATCTTTAAAGCTTGCCGATATTCTTCGTTCCACCATCATATCCGTAGGCTCAACGGTCCGAGAATAATGTCTGCGCGGCAAGGTTGAACGGTAGGCTCGCATTAAAAACACCGCTTCTTCAGGACTTCCTTCTGCTTGCTTAATTGCTATAGCTGCCAGATTTTCGTTATAGAGGCTGCTTTCCGACATCACTTGGTCAATTAAGCAGCGCATGCCGCTTTCAATTCTGTGACAATCCAAGACGACTCCCTTTTTTAACCGTTCATATTTCAGTCGTTTAATAGATTCTTCAATGGCACGAGTCCCGCCTTTTACTGCTACATACCCCATTTAGCCAACCACCTGTTTCCTTATTTGAGTTGTTCGCGGCAAACATAAAACATTGTCCTGACGATCTGTAAAGATCAAATCAATTCCCATAGGATACTCAGAGTTTTTTTCCTCTCGTATTTCAACCCATTGATTACTTAGCTTTACGTCAATATAGTTTTCCTTATAGATTCCCGGACCCGTTAAGGTGAGATTTCGATCATTGCTTAATAGGTCTGTTTCGATGATCAAGGTTGCCGCTTTATGAGGATCCAGTAAATCTCCCGGATAAGCCATATGTAATGCTTTCTCCAAGTCAGCCGGTTTGCAGTCATGCAAAACGAGAATATAATCCGCGCTCTCCAGTTCTGTGGCTTTGGCATAGGTCAGCTGATTAATAAGTTTCGCCATTTCCGCTTCATGCTCTGAACAGATCTTGAACTTAACTTCCGTATCTAAGAGCATCAACGTTAATACTAAGGTAGAATTAAAACACCAGATATCCATATCGATGGTACTTGCCTGTTCACGAATATTGTTAATTAAACCCGGCCGAGACATCGAATCCAACGTTTTACGGTAAGCTGCCTGTATATCATGAACCAAATCAAGTTTCATTTGCTTATACCCCTCTTATTAAACATCCATGGTGTCAAAATTGACTTTTGTCTTTAAAACTTTCTTCTTTAAGGCTTCATATTTTTCTTTGATGAGAACTTCCTCAAGCAATAAGACATCTGTCCATTCTTTGGTCTCAGGCAGCCCGGCATTATAGGCAGCATCAATGATTGCCAAGTTATAGGCTAAGGTTGGTTCATATCCTTTGACAATGCCAATTCCTAAGGATTCCGCGACCATTACCTTACATTCGGTAATAAGTACTTCACCCAAATAAAACAGGCTTTTTTGGGCACTTTCCCGAACCTTAACCATGACTAAGCTATTGTTGCTTTCTTCAATGGTCTTGACATCATAGGCCTTGACAATTTCTTGGGCTAATTTCGCAGAAACCTTAGCCGAGCCTTCAATTAAGGTCTTAGTTCTCCGTTTTCTAATCATAAAGCAGCCTTCCTTTTTGATAGTTATCTTTACGTCATCAGCATAACTTGTTGCCAAGTTCGGTGCGTTAAAGCTCGGTTGGGAATCCGTTAATTCTTTGTAAACAAAATTGCCGGGGAAACTTTCTCAGAAATGAAAATGGCAATTTCCAATATTCATTTGCACCAAGCAAATAACTATGGAAATTGCCATTCATTTTATAAATTGTAGTCAGGGTGAACTAGTCTAGTTAAAAGCCGACCTAGGACTCCGGTGGGGGTTCTACTCCACCAAAAAATCGAAGTAGTTACCCCACTTATAGAAGTGGGCTTAGATTAAGATAAACATTAGCAGATACAACTCAAATACTAACAGGTAAATTAATCTGACTGCTGCCGAGAGATTACGATTCGATCTTGCTCCTTAACATAGTTTCTATACGCTGTTGGAGTCTTTTCATTTTTTATAGCCGTCATTTCTCCGATTTTAACGATCTCCTTTAACTTTCCGTTAATAAAGGACAAAGGACTGAAAACAGGCCGGAACATGATCTTGATGATATCTATGTAAGGCAACACATTCCCTGCATCGTCCATGCCATTCACAAAGCACCTCGGTACATGTGCATTTAAGGTTTTCAGGATCGCCGGCAATCTTTCGGTTATTTAATACTAGCTGATAATATTCTTCTTTTGTTCTCATTAAGTCCCCTCCAACCTGTTATTGAATGACATAGGAAAAGCAATCGCTTCGATAATAAATCTTTAGATATTCCAAAACTTTACCTGTTTCCTTATCCATACATCCCGATTCCAAGACTAAGAGAGGAATTAGAAATGGGCAATTGAACAGTTTTCGTTGGGACTCAGTAGGAAAAGAAACACTTAAAATGCTGGGCTTTGAGATGAATTCGGTATACCCTTTACTGTGATAATATTGGAACATCGAAGTAATATCTTTTCCTACTTCATCAATATCATGGAAGACTGATTTTGCAACATAGGAGATATGAAGAGCAATGGGTTGGTGGTCAATATACCTCAGTCTCCCTACTTTGAAAATCTTATCTTCTTTAGCCGTTTCTAAGTAATTGTAAATTTTTTCGTTGTACTTGATTTCTTTGCAAAAGATAGTCTTCGATTGAAAGTTATACCCTTTCTCGGTCATTTTTTGGCTAAAGCTTACATCTCCAGTAAGAACAAGCTCAATTTGCTGATATCTGTCTTTAACATAGCTCCCTTTTCCGTGTTTTTTATAGATATATCCTAACTCTTCAAGTCTTTCATAGGCTTTCCGTGCCGTGATCCGGGGAACATTGTATTGATCGGCAATTTCATTTTCCGAGGGCAGCCTGTCATGAGCGTTGTATTTCCCTGAACCGATGGAAGACATTAACTTATTCACTATCTCCATTTCCTGGGACATTTTTACACCTCACTTTTAAGATTATTATACTAAAAGAACTGCCCGGCAAAGTTATGAGTATGTAAATTATTCTTTAAGAGCAACTTTCTGCTCCTGAAAACAGATAGAAGTGGAGGTCTTAAAAACCGGATAAACAGCATGAACTTCTTCAGTTCACGAGGTAAGGCAAAAACGTAAAAAAACAGGAAATAGCGCTCAAAACAGCGATATTTCCTGTTTAAATATACAGTAGCCTTTTAAGAGTTGTACGTTCTACTGGGAAGAGTTCCTAGTTAAAGCTAAACCTCTTATAAATTCTCATAAACAGTTTCACTATTTCACCAAAAACAATAATACTCAACGTAAAACCAATAATTCTCAGCCATAAATACCACTCAAGCGGGACAGTTTTAAATACCTGACCACCAAACTGGGTTACGATAATTTGGACCAAAAATGTCAAAAATACGATACCGACCATCACCATATTTCTGTGAATATTAGGGAAGATACTTTTCGTGCCAAATTCCCTGCAGTTAAAAGCATTCCATAATTGAAAGAGAACAAAGGCAGTAAACACGATAGTTGTTTGCTGTGCATCCCTTCCTCCAAGAATTTGAGTTTTCATGAGTAAAATCAAGGCCCCTACAATAAACAAGCCATTGGAAACTATTTTAAAAAGCATATCCTTGGTAACAATGGACGCATTCCGTTTAATTGGCTGTTTCTCGAGCAAGTGCTCTCTGGGAGGCTCTAAACCCAAGGATAAAGCAGGGGGGCCGTCCATAATAATATTCACCCAAAGCAACTGCAGTGTTGTAAAAGGCATTTTATAGCCAATGATTTCTGCCAGAATAACCGTAATGAAGGCTACAACATTTACAGTAAGCTGAAATTGAATAAATCGCTGGAAGTTCTCATAAATACCCCTACCCCATTTAATGGCCTTAACGATGGTAGAAAACGAATCATCCAATAAGACAATATCTGATGCTTCCTTAGAAACTTCTGTTCCTGTAATTCCCATCGCAACCCCGACATCAGCGGCTTTAAGAGCCGGTGCATCATTAATGCCATCGCCAGTAACGACCACAGATGCATTATTTTCCCGTAAAAGCTTAACAACTCTCATTTTGGCAGTGGGATTTGAGCGAGCAATGACAACAATTTTGTCGAGTTTACTCCTTAACTCTTGATCACTCATCGCTTCAATTTCTGTAACTTCAAAAACCAAGGAATCGCTTTCAATGATCCCCAGTTGATCGGCGATTGCTTTAGCTGTATTGAGATTGTCCCCGGTTAGGATTTTAACTTTAATACCCGCTCGACGACATTGATCGATGGCTTCTTTTACATCCCCGCGCAGAGGGTCTTCGATTCCAACAAAGCCGGTAAAAATAAGATTCTTTTCTACTTTGTAGATATCTTCCCATTGAGGCTCGTTTGTGAAATCTGTATAAGCAAAAGCTAAGACTCTCAAGGCCTTATCCTGAAGCTCTTTTATTGCGGCTTCAATTTTATCTTTGTCATCCTGGGTCATCGGCACAACCCCATGATTCAGTAAAATCCTATCGCAAATATCAAGGACCTTTTCAGGTGAACCTTTTGTATAGAATCGATACCCGTCTCCCATTTCATAGGCTGTGGACATCATTTTCCTTGCTGACGTAAAATTATACTCGGCAACCGGCTCACCGTACTTTTTGCGATACTCTCGATAATTAATGTCGTTCGTTTCGCTGCAGACAAGCAGTGAACATTCTGTCGGATTGCCTAAAAAGATCAATTGATGATCCTTATGGGCAATATCTGCCGTGGTGTTGAGGCAGAAGTTCTCCAGCAGTTCGGGACAATTAAGCTGATTAACGGAGGTTTCACTGCCTGTACACCAAGCTTCAACCACTGTCATCTTGTTCTCGGTTAAGGTTCCGGTTTTATCGGAACATATAACATTCACTGAACCTATTGTTTCACATGCAATCAGTTTACGTACAAGAGCATTGTTATTGGCCATTTTTTGCATGTTGAAGGCCAGAGTTATGGCCACCATCGTCGGTAAACCTTCGGGAACCGCTGCAACAATCAGAGCCACTGAAGTAACAAAGGCATCTTTGATTCCCGGAAGGGCCGAGCCAAGATTGTTCAGAACAAGTAATCCCTGCCGATACATAAGATACAGTTCGAAGACAAAGATACCTGCAGCTACAATCGATCCGATAATAGAGATTTTCTTACCCAGATCCGCCAACTTTTGTTGCAGCGGAGTTTGGGACGTTAACTCCTCCTTTAATTCTTCAGCAATTTTGCCCATTTCTGTTTGATCGCCGATGGCAGTTACAACAGCGATGGCTCTTCCTTCAATAACCATAGTCCCTGAAAAAAGCATATTCGTGCGTTCGGCCAGCGGACAATTCTCTCTGTCAATACGATTTGATTTCTTAGTAACAGATTCGGCTTCCCCGGTTAACATCGATTCATTGATTCCAAGATTTGAACAATGGACAATCCTGGAATCTGCCGGTACCTTTTCCCCCGTCTCTAAATGGATGATATCACCAATTGTAAGCTCACTCTGAGGAACATGAATGATTTGATGGTCTCGGACCACCTTCACCCGAACATCCTCACTTAATTTTGCCAGGGCTTCAAAAGCTTTATCAGATTTACCTTCTTGAATAACTGATATCGACGTGGCAATGAGAACAGCGGCAAAGATTCCCAACCCATCCGGCAAATGACCCATCATTAAAGATATGACCCCGGAGATCAAGAGGATAATAATTAATGGTTCTTTTAAATTCTCCAAAACTTTGATGAAAAGACGTTCTTTGGGTTTGGGAGTAAAGACGTTCTTTCCATAGCTCTGAGTTCTTTTAATATGTTCCGAGGAAGATAACCCTCTGTCTTCGTCGGTCATTAATTCAGCAATAACCTCTTGGGCTTCTTTTTGATAAAAGTCCACGACGTTGATCCTCCTTATAATAATACTAATACCTTTTTACTTTTTTACTTTTATGCCTTTCTACCTTTTACCCTTTCTCGTAATCTCCCCTTATTTCGATTTACCTAATGAATATAACCACTCCTTACTTTAATAAAACTGTAGGTGGTAATAAAAAAAGACTTTCGACATAGCCATATAGGCCATGTCAAAAGTCTTGTTACCTCTCGGTTTACAAAGCCAGGCAAGAATCTTGCCGGGTTTGTTGACTTTGTAATTTGAAACTACTCCCTTTTAACGACTTCAGTATAAATGAAAAAAACCGGCTTGTCAATGGGGTCTGCTCGCTTCCCTATATCAGCTAACTTCTTTCACTTCGAAGATAGGAGATAATTAGCTTTACTTAAGCTAAGCTAAGTTGCGTTCTACCTTTTTAATAAATACCTCAACCAGTTCAGGATCAAACTGTATCCCGGCATTGCCCTGCAATTCTTCTAAGGCAATCTTTTCAGACAGAGCCTTGCGATAACTTCGTTCACTGGTCATGGCATCATAGGTATCTGCAATGGCGATAATTCTGGACTGCAAGGGAATTGCTATCCCTTTTAATCCTTTGGGATACCCCCCTCCATCCCAACGTTCATGGTGAGATAAGACATAATCCGCCATCTCTGACATTTCATGCACCGAGTTAAGAATTCTATAGCCGATTTCCGGATGCCTTTTGATTTTTTCCCATTCTCCTTCTGTCAATTTTCCCGGCTTATTTAAGATCGTTTCTTCGATGGCAATTTTACCGATATCATGAAGCAATCCGACGGTTTTTAATTCTTCAAGCTGCCCTTCCGGAAGATCCAGAGCCATCCCGATCCGTTCACAAAGCGCTGATACCCGATGAGAATGCTGATCCTCTCTTCTATTTTTTTCATGCAGAGTATTAATGATCGCACTTATGGTTTTTCCCCTCATACTAGGACGTTCATATAGCTTTTTCTTATACATGTAATCCTCTGCCTTTTTAAGGATTTCATGTATATTTTCACCTTCATAATTTTTAGTTTCGTAGCCAAAGGAAACGGATAAGGCAATGTTACCCACTTTTTCCTGGGAAGCCAACGCTTTAATACGCTTAAGAATTAGCTCAGCATCACAAGCTTTAGTATTGGGCAGGAGCAGAACGAATTCATCTCCGCCGAGCCGGGCAATGATGTCATCGGATCGGCAAGCGCCTTTAATCACTTCGGCCACCGTTTTAAGAAGATCATCTCCCATACTATGTCCGAAGGAATCGTTGATAAGTTTAAGTCCATTCACATCAACATAAACAACCGTCAGAGGGTAATTTCTCTTAACATCCAAGCGCCTAAGTTCTTCTTCAAAAAATCTGCGGTTATATAATCCTGTAAGAAAGTCATGATAGCTCAAGTATTCAAATCGCTGCTCCATTTTTTTCCGCTCACTGATATCCCGCAAGAGTACGTGAAATACTTTTTTTTCGTTGAGCAGTATAGAAGTTAGCATTGCCTCGACCGGAACGATCGTCCCATCCTTCTTTTCCAACAGCCACTCAAATTTTTTATTTCGATCAGTGGTTCTAATAATTTCCAAGGCATTTTCTTTGGAAGACAGTCCTTTTGCTTGGAATTCGGGAGATAACTCCCATATATATCTGTCAATAATATTTTCTTTAGAATCATAGCCCAATAATTCCATGGTAGCCGGGTTACAATCTACAAATTTATTGTCATCTAAGATTAGAATAGCATCTGAAGAGCCTTCGAATAGAGTTCTGAATGTATGCTCACTCTCTTTAAGAGCTTCTTCAGCTCTTTTCTGTTCCGTAATGTCTTTGTAAATTCCAAAAACGCCAATTTTTTTATCTTCAAAAATCAAGGGATAACCAAGAATATGTACATTGACATAACTCCCGTCCTTACGTGACCTGAGAGTTTCATAATCAACAATATTTCCCTTAATGACATTTTCTGAAAGCTCGGTTGCTTCTGCTTTTAACCTTGCAGAAACGATCGCATCATTAATCGAACTGTTGATAAGCTCCTCTTTTGTATAGCCAAACACTTGTTCAAAAGCATGATTGACATCGACAAACCGATCCTCAGTATCTAAGATACAAATAGCTTCTGGTGAATTTTCAAAGAGTTGACGAAAATATACTTTTTGTAACTCTAAATCTTTCAAGGAACTATTCGTATAAGCAAGGGCATTAAATACTAAACAAATTCTCATTTCACCCATTTCGAGTTTAACCGGAAAAGCCAATAAGCGAACTTCGGTAGATAAGCCATTTCTTTCAAGACACAATGTATTGGACATTATTGCCTTCCCCTGGATAACTTTATTCCTTATGTCAAGAAATTCATTTCTTTCCGAACCAAAAATCACATCGCCAACATTCAAACCCACAATTTCTGATTCCTTGAACTCAAAAATTCTTTCAAAGGGTTTATTGAAATTAAGGATTGTTCCTTTCTGATCCACAATCAAAATTCCATTTTGAGAGTTATTAAATATTTCAATAAAAATCTCTTGTTTGAATTTCAATTGAGAATTTAAAAAACTAGTTTCTTTCTTTTTTTCTTTATATAAGTATAAGAATATCAGCGAGGATATGGTTATTATCATTATGGCAACTATTGCGAGATATAAATTCTGCATATAGACCCCTCTTTCGTATGACAGAACCTATTATATGACAATAGGGTCATATTTTCTACATCTTAATTCATGATGGACACTTGAGGCTGTAATGATGCCTATGCGTCAGGCGAACCATAAATCTCCTTGTGAAATCTCCTTGCATTTTATAAAAAGAATGGCAAGGGGTAACCTTTCATAATAAACTGTTTCAACAATCTGTTTCCTAAGCTATAATATCTTTAAAACAAACAACGAGGAGAAAATAATAATGATCCGTACAATTATCTGGTTTGCTTACTTTTGGCTTTATCTTATCGCTATTGAGCCCGTACTCATGAGGATAAATCACTTGTCCAAAATGGGGCGAATCTCTGAGCGGGACAAGCTCACCTCGGAAATTGCTAAAAAATGGGCTCGGTCCTTGTTAAAGTGTGCCGGCGTGACGGTTACAATCTCCGGTGAAGAAAAGATCCCTTCCGGCCCGGTCTTATTTGTTAGTAATCACCAAGGAAACTTCGACATCCCCCTGCTCTTAGGTTACATAAATAAGCCTAAAGCCTTTATCGCTAAAATCGAACTGCTTAAAATACCGCTGATTCGCACTTGGATGACTCATATGCAATGTGTTTTTATGGACCGTTCTGACATTAGGCAATCACTCAAAGTCATTAATCAAGCCGCTATCAATTTAAAAGAAGGTTATTCCATGGTTATCTTCCCGGAAGGAACGCGAAGCAAGTGCGAGACCTTAGGTGACTTTAAACCAGGAAGCCTCAAATTAGCATTAAAGGCCGGAGTTCCCATTGTCCCCCTTACCATTCGTGGTTCTTATAAGATTATGGAAGAAAACGGTTTCCTGATCAAACCAGCGCATGTTGAAATTATTATCTCCGACCCTATCCCAACCAGCAACCTCACGAAGGATCAGGCTAATGAATTGCCGGACAGAGTTTATGCTATAATTGACCATAGTTTAACTCAAGTTAGTTCCACCGTGGCCTAGAAATACCTTTTCCAAACACTAAAAACCGCTCAATGGCGGTTTTTTTAGTACTCTTGGAAAGTATAGCCTGCGGTTGCATACTGCAAGAAGACTTAATACGTGTGAAGACAGTGTCTTCATCTTCTAACATAAGTGCAACTAACCTGCCGCTTTCGCCGGAGGCTCAGCGCCAGCTAAGTTTTCTTTATACGGAATACATTTTGGCCACGGATGGCTGTCTTCAACTAAATTCAACATCGATTCTTCGTGCTGCAGGGTGTTGATCCTTTAAGAAGGTTAACTCTAAAACCCCATTTCGATAGCTGGCGTGGGCCCCATCGGTCTTAACCAGAGCAGGAAGGGTAATCCTCCGAGAAAAAGTACCATAGTATCTCTCTGAATGTCTTGACGAACGGTCATCATCCACTTGCAATCGTTTAACCTCGCCAAGAATCGTTAAAACGTTCTCGTCTACTTGAATATTCAGGTCATCTTTATTTTCGATACCCGGTATTTCTGCTGTGACGATGACCTTAGTTGGGGTTTCATCAACATCAACTCGATATAACCATTCTGAGACATCTTCTTTTCCTCTTCGCATGAGCATCCTATCCATATCGTGCCATAATGGATCAAACAGCCGGAAAGGTTCATAAGGAATCAAGGCCATATTCTATCACCTCGCTAGTTTTGTCAAAAACTAGTATGGCTGATTAAACATTAGATTATTTATGATCTATTTATCTATTTATCTATTTAAGATTAAACTGCAAAATTATAACAAAATTATCTAAATGCTCTGAAATATATACTTTATCTTAGGTATATTTTTGGAATATTTTATACATAGACTTGTCCCAAAACTTTAAAATATAATGAAACTGTACACAAGATTCTTGTTGCATTCATTTTATTGAGAGGAGATGTTATATGTTAAAGAAACTGACTGGTCTCTTTTTGTTAGCGTTTCTTTTAGTTTTTGGCCTGGCACAAACAGCCCAAGCCTCATTAGGAGACCCTCTGCTTAAGTATGGTTCAACAGGTTCCGACGTTGTTCAGTTACAGACTGAACTTAACTATCTAGGATATAATGTTGGCACTGCAGATGGTATTTTCGGTTCGAAAACAAAAGCGGGAGTCATGGCTTTTCAGACTGCTGAATCTTTAAGTGTCGACGGTATCGTTGGCCCAATAACAGCAAGTTCCTTGAACAAAGCTTATACGGAAAAACAACAGTCAAGCAAAACAACTGCTATTATTGCTACGGCCGAAAAATATCTCGGGGTCCCCTATCAATGGGGCGGAGAGTCTCCCACGACAGGCTTTGATTGTTCAGGCTTCGTCCAGTATGTCTTTTCTCAAAACGGAATTACTTTACCACGGGTATCACAGGATCAATACACGGTGGGAACACCCGTAAGTTTTAGTGATTTACAGCCTGGCGATCTGATCTTCTTCTCAATTGCCAAGAACGGTGTAGAAGACCACGATGGTATCTATATTGGAAACGATCAATTCATTAATGCTTCCAGTTCTAAAGGGGTTACGATTTATACCATTGGCCCTTATTGGACGTCTGTATATTTGGGAGCCAGAAGAGTTTTATAATTATTCAGACCTTACAGAGTCACTACTTTACCAAGCTAAATCCTTCAAGGTATAGAGTTTTATGTAGGACACAAATAATATGAGTATAAAGTTTAGCCTCTCTGTTACGATATACCCAATGTCATAACCCGGAGGCTCTTTTTATGGACTTTTATTTTCATCCCTGGGGCTGCATCGCATAAGCCAACCTCCTGCCCCGAAATCTCTGTTCATTAAGAGTGGTAGAAAAACTTGGATTTTATGACGAAGGCTTAGCTGAAAAATATCTCATAATTAACGGTTAGTGGGAAGATCCTATACATATGGTCCTTTTAAATAAATCTCTTGACTAAAAGACTAAATAGTTCAAGTCCCCACTTTATGGATAAGTGGGGACTTGAACTAATCAATCCAAATATTAAGATGATCCTTATTTTCAATAATTCTATCGGCAATCATGGTTCCAACATCCCTGAAATAATTGTCACGCTCTTCCCAATAGGAATCATATTTTTCCATCGACGTACTTTTAGCCGTAATTTGGCGAGGCAGGGGAATCCGATTGATCTTGTTGATATCAAAGTTGGCTATGGATTGCACGAATTCATATTCTAAATTCGAACTATTCCAATACTTCGGCCCTTCTTCAGATCGTATTTCACAGATACGGTTCACTAGTTCATAGGTTAGATTGCCAAATGTAACTATCATTTTGGGTCGATATTCGAAAATACTTTCCCTCAATGACCCTATATCTTCAGCAATTTCAGCCGACCCAAGTAATGAACCGTTTGAGACTAATCCAATGTCGCTGATTGTATTTTTTATATAAATATTCCGAGTGTTGATTCTATTTTTTAATGTTCGATATACTTTGTCTTGAATCACTTCTAAAATGGGTATCCAAATATCATTATTGACAGAAGGATATTTAGGATTGACTAAGAGCCAAATATGAGATGATTTATCCCCAGACTCTGTTTTTATCTCTTCAATTAAAGGTGAATACTTATTAAGTAATAAGCTGGACAAGATGAATTCCACCTTTCGATTCATGGTAATAAGCCTTATGCAGAAAAAGCTTATTGATTTGCAGTTTAATTACGATGTAGTTTTGTTATTGCAAACTCCATGCCAGACTCCAAAACCCGCAATATACCATTCCTCCAGCTCTTAACGGCAATGAAAGTGTAGCATATGCTACACTTCGAAAATGGCCGTTTTTCTATCATTTCATCTATGTACATCGTGAAATCTCTTGTTTTCATTAGTTTAAATCATTTGCTAAAAAATATATTATATTCAATAATAATTGTAGCATATGCTACAATTAAATAAAGGAAGTGAATTTAGTGCTGAAGGAAAATAAACTGTTCACTACATTTAAAAGCAGCAGTTTGACAAACCAAATTGTGATTATTATAGCGGTCATCATGCTTGTTCCATCTGTAGCCCTGATGTATGATATTTTCTTTGCTTCAAAGACTGATGAAGTAGTATTTTTAGACAAAGAGCAGCGACTGGAGGCTTTGGTCAACAGCATCAATAAGGATTTCACTCAACATCTTCAGTCTATATCGCCGTCAGCGCAAGATATCTCTTCAACCCTTCTCCAGGACGAATTTACCAAGGTTGTCAACCCTCAGATACAAGCTAATTTAGGAATTCGCTTCGGATTATATTTACCTAAACAAGATAAGATAACTGTACTTGGTTTCCTACATAATTATCGTAACCTCTCACCCGCTGAAGAGGCTCAGCGAGAAAAGGATATCTTTGATAATACGAAACCTGGATTAATTGCCACTGAGATGAGCAATACACAACTCTTTCGTATTAGTGGTGTGTGGAATGATCAAGTTGTGGAATATATATCTCCCGTTGCCCTTAACCAAAAAGTGGTTGCGGTAATGTGGGTTGAGGAACGTCTTAATCCCTTCTTTTACCAAAGTAGTTTGTTTCGAAATCTGCTCAGATATTTTATCCTTGGTGTTCTAGCCATTGTTATGATAGGCGCCCTTATCGTAATCAGAAACTTAACTACCGGAGTAAACCGTCTAAAGCAGGGATTAAACAGCATGGAAAAGGATATCCATCATTTATTGCCCGAGATGCCTGGGGAACTCGGGCAGGTGGCAATGGCCGTGAATCGCCTGGCGGTGGGCCTGAGTGAAAAGGAACGCTTGGAAGATCAATTGAGGCAATCCGAACATTTAATTGCCCTTGGCCGTTTGGCAACCGGAGTAGCTCATGAGTTACGCAATCCAATTGCTATCATTAAAACTTTAGTGGAGCTCATGAAAGAAGAATACTCTCAAGTGAGCGGTATTGAAGAATTCACACGGGCAATTGAAGAACAAATCGACCGTCAGGATTTTGAGATCCAAGAGCTTTTGGATTTTGGACGACCTACAAAAGTTGCTACGAAAGAGTGCTCGGTCAATGATCTAATTAAAGGAGTCCTCTCTTTCTCTGCCGCAATGTTACGTAAGCAAAAGATCAACGTTAAATTGCATCTAAGCAAAAAATTATCCGGAATATTGGCCGATACAGAAAAGCTGAAACAAGTTTTTGTCAATATCATCGTCAATGCCGCCGAAGCTATGCCTGAAGGCGGCGAGTTGACAATAACAACTGAAGAAGGAAAAAACGCAATTGCCGTAAGTTTTTCCGATACCGGTGAGGGTATCCAAACCAGCGATAAATCAAGAATATTTGACCCCTTTTATACGACAAAAAAGACAGGTACCGGTCTTGGCCTGTCAATTTCCTATCAAAGTATTAAACTACATGGCGGAACTATTGAGGTGGACAGCGAACCGGGAAAAGGAACAACCTTTAAAGTTAATCTTCCTGTAATGCCCAACTTCGGCGAAAGGAGTGATTTTGATGACACCGAAAATTCTGGTCGTTGACGACGAAGAAAGAATGTGCTGGGCCCTCGAAAGAGCACTAAGCCACGAGGGCTATCAGGTGATGACTGCCACAAGAGGCTTAGACGGAATTCGTTTGGCCCAGACAAATGAACCCTCACTGGTGATTTTGGATTTAAAAATGCCCGATATTGACGGCATTGAGGTTTTAAAAGAGCTAAAAGCATTAAACTCAAAGATCCCTGTTATAATGATAACGGCCCACGGAACCATTGACACTGCCATCGAAGCCATGAAACTTGGGGCTACCGATTACATTACCAAACCATTTAAACTTGAAAAAATTAAAGTTCAAGTTCAACAGGCCTTACACCTTTCCAACTTAGAAAGCCAAGTCAATTTTCTGCAACAGGAATTAGGGAAACAATATGGTAAACTCATTGGGCAGAGCGAACCTATGAAAGAAGTTACTCTCTTAATCCGACAGGTTGCGAAAACCGGTACCACCGTCCTGATCACCGGTGAAAGTGGAACAGGTAAAGAGGTCGCCGCAGTGGAAATTCATAAAGCCAGTAATCGTTTTGACAAACCCTTTGTGGCCGTAAACTGTGCCGCCCTTCCTGAACACCTGTTGGAAAGTGAATTGTTCGGGCATGAAAAAGGGGCCTTTACCGGCGCCACCGGCAAAAAGAAGGGGCGCTTCGAGGTAGCTGATAAGGGAACCATTCTCCTCGACGAAATTGGCGAAATGCCCATAAGCATGCAGGTTAAATTACTTAGAGTATTACAAGAAAGGTGTTTCCAAAGAGTAGGCGGGACTGAAACAATTCATGTAGATGTGAGAGTTATTGCCACCACTAATCGAGATCTTACCACGGCAATTGCTAATGGAACCTTCCGTGAAGATCTTTACTATCGTTTAAATGTTATGCGTATCGTTATGCCGCCGCTGCGTTCAAGGAAAGAAGACATCCCCCTCCTGGTCAATCATTTCCTGGAGAAATTTGATCCTACGAAAAGCAAGAAAATTTCTTCTGAGGCAATGAAAACCCTGACGCAATATAACTGGCCCGGAAACATCAGAGAGTTGCAGAATGTCATTGAAAGAGCACTTATTGTTTGTCAGGGTTCAGAGATTCAATCAATACATTTTCCCAGAGAATTACTAACCCATCTAGAAGTATCAACAACCCCTGAGATAAATCTTTCAGAAGATGGCTTCTCCTTAGGAGAATTGGAGAAGCACCTCATCATCAAGGCTTTGGAAAAACATAACTATAATCAAACCAAAGTCGCTAAATATTTGGGAATTACCCGCCCCACTCTGCTTTATCGTCTGCAGAAATATGGCATAAAAATCTAAATTTAACCGGTTAATACTTTTACTAGATATGAGAACTTGCATAATCGGCCAGAGTTTGATTTAAGTCCCTAAATTCGCAGCTGATTTCCGGCGCATCAAGCCATTGACTTTGCGGGGAATGATGATTAAAAGAATCTACAAACTCCTGGAAATGTTCCCCGCTATACGAGTCTCGAAAACCTGCCAAACTAAAATGAGAAGGGAAATTACAATTTAAGTTCAAGTGATTATACAAGTCCTCACTGATTAATTCTGAATTTCCAGTATCCACAACCTTACAAAAAGAATCAACTATTTCTTCCCGTTGAATTGAATTGAGTTTATACAAAATAGCACCTCCCTTAGATAATTCAATGCTTGAACTATACTTTTACCTTGCTCAGTATGCTTAGTCTACCCATTAACTAAGAGAGATTACGCGGAATCCATTTAAAAAAACTTCCTTTTTTAGAACTTGTTAAAACATTAACAAGTTTTTCAAGAATAAAATTAGAGGACATTTGCATATAGTGTCGAATAATTAATGATATGTCAATGAAAGGAGAAGGAAAGCCGAATCTAGTGTCGTCTAGAGCGGGGGATTTTTTTATGGGGTTAATCGCAAATATTGCGAAGGGCTTACACCTTCTTGCCCGAATCCGTCAACTAACCTCGTAGGCTGAAAAAGGTGAAGAAAATATGCAATGGTCTCGTAAACTGTCTCAGATTCAAGGCGAAGTACTTAACCGAATCAAAGATTTCGATTGGTCTCATACCTTGAAAAGAATATCCTGGAAGTCACCAAAAGTTATCGGAACCTTATCTGTTTCCCTCATTTTATTAGGCGGGGTCACCTATAATCTTACGACTACGACGGCAGCGGCTGCTGTACTCATTAACGGCCATCAAGTTGGCCTGGTAAGAGATGCAGCTACAGCTCAAAGCCTCGTTAATTCGATTTTAGAAGAAAAAGGGCAGCCCTATGGAATCGTTGCCAAAACTCATGATGTTATTACTTATGAGAACCTTAGAGTTAGGCCGGCGGTCTATCTTGAATCTGCTTTAGATGAAACAAGCCTGGCGAATGACATCACCTGTTATGTTGATGGTTATAAATTAGAAGCAGATGGGTCAGTTATCGCAGTGTTACCCACAAAAGAAGATGCAGATAAAGTTCTCAAAGAATATCAAGATCATTATTCTAAACCGAGTTCGGAAAACAAAGTCACTTCCATAAGTTTTGCCGAGAAAGTTAATGTTGAAAAAGCTGAAGTCTCTCCGGATCAAATAAAACCGGTAGATCAAGCTTATAAAGTATTGTTGGATGGCAAAATAACGACAAAAAGTTACACCGTTCAACCCAATGATTCCTGGTGGCTAATTGCTCGTAAAAATAACATGTTGACCGATGAAGTATTAGCCGGCAATCCTGGAGCAACTAAGAATTCGACATTGAAACCCGGCGAAGTTATAAAACTTGTGGATTCGACACCCTTTCTTACAGTCGTCAGTGAGGGAACCTATTCGGGATCTGAAGCTATTCCTTACGATGTTGTCGCTAAACTTGATCCCAATCTGGGATACGGCAGTACAAAGGTTATTACCCAAGGAAGCAACGGCTCCAAATTAGTGACCTATTCCTATGTTCGAAAAAATGGCATTGATGTAACAAAGAAAGTATTAGCCGAAAATGTCACTAAAGAACCTGTTGATCAAGTTATCGCTAAAGGGCCAGGTAATGTGACTGTTGCTTATGCAGTTTCACGCGGAAGCAGCAATGGCGATTCCTCTTTAGTAGGTCGCGCACTCAGTCTGGAAGGAACTCCCTATGTGTTCGGCGGATCATCTCGCAGCGGCTTTGACTGCTCGGGATTTACGAAATATGTATACGCAAATTCCGGAATATCCCTGCCCCGTACCTCCTATGCTCAGTTTGCTTCGGGAAATCCGGTCAGTAAAAATGACCTTCGTCCAGGAGATTTAGTGTTTTTCACCACCTATACAAGTGGTGCTTCACACGTGGGTATTTATATGGGGGGAGGACGTTTTATTCATGCCAGCAACCCCAATAGCGGCATTGAAGTCTCCAGTCTCAGTGATAGCTTTTACGCTTCTCGTTATCTAGGAGCACGCAGATACAATTAGTGATGCTAAGCAAATGGGCAACAACTTAAGGTTGTTGCTCTTTTTTTGCCCATTAACCTCCGCTGACCATGACGATAATATGACAAGGTTATTGCTGCACTGAAGCACATTATGCATATTCTCGGAGCGTGAATTGATAGAGTGTCTCTGAAACCAAGGATTGCGACTACAGATAAATAGTTCACTCTGTGGGGGATTCTTCGGGAAGGAAATTCTTTTCGATAACAATAAAAGCGGTGATACTTAAATAATAAACGAGCACGGTATAAAGAAAACTCCATCCGTCGCACACAACAAGAACCTTAATGCTTAAAAGTACACTCTGCCCAATCAGAGCGACGAGGTAAGGAACGATCTTCCAATACCAGTTATTAAGAACACAAACAAAGAAGACATAAATCAGGCTTTCTACTAATTGATAGGAAAATATAAATAAAGTGCTTGATAAATACAAATCTGATACCCAATGTACGTTGTAGTATTGTTTCCCCCACAACAACAGGATGGGGGCAGGATAATGCAGAAGGACAAAACCCACCAAGTAAAAAGTAATATACTTTAGCCATCCATGCTGCATTTTGTCCATTTTTTTAAACCATATCTTAGAAAAAAACTGATAGACAAGAATTATAATTCCCGTCATATAATATTTCCACCAATGGTGTACATAGATTCCCAATTTCAAAAACAAATACTCAAAAAATAAATATAATATGGTAATTAAAGAAATCCATCCTAATCCTAACGAATACGCACCAACAAGTATTGCTGTACCGGGATAAAACGTGGAATTAAGAATAAGATGCCCCAAGAGATTCTGGGCCCATGGGCTTGGAAAAATGCCGGTTCTGTATGCGTAACTGTTAAATAATCCAAGCACAACAAATTCGCCGATCCAAGTGACTCCTGTACTGAAAAGATAGAATACGATAAAGGTTGATAGTTTATAAACTTTTCTCTTCGTAAAAATTGTATATACTGTTGCACTCAAGCCAATCAATGCCGGAATACAATACCAAGTTATGTTTGGCATACTTCCTCCAATATTACAGTTATTAACAAATATTATCATTTCAAAAGCAAAAAATAATATTCAGCAACTTGCAAAAACCTAAGAGAATAAACTACGAGAGTAGTTAAGGTAAAAAGAAAACTAGTCTTAGATTATTAATCAAAGGCTAGTTTATTGATAAATAAGTTCAGTTAGTTCTCAGAAAGCTTAGGAAAGCGAACTAAAAAGGTCGTTCCATCTTTCCCGGTGAAAACTTCAATTATAGCACGGTGTCTCTTGGCAATCCTATAACACAATGGCAGGCCCAATCCAGTTCCATTTTCTTTTGTTGTGAAGAATGGATCACCCAGTTTCTTTAAATTTTCTTCATTGATACCCTTACCTTCGTCTCTAACACTAAGAACAATACTATAGTCATCCATATACGTTTGAATCGTAAGGCAACCATTTGGAGCCATCGCTTCAAGTCCGTTTCGCGCCAAATTTAATACCATTTGGGTTATTTCATTGGAATCAATATCTATTTCTTCAATATTCCCCGGTTGAAAAAAATATTTTTTATCCTGACTATAAGCATCGGCAATCAGCAGCGGTGACAGATTATCTAATAAGTTGTTTAAATTTAAGCGCTTAACCTCACTTTTGTTATTCTTAGCCAGCGACAAGAAGTTAGTGATAATCAAATTAGCTCGATCAAGTTCCTCAATCATTAATTCGAAATAATTTTTGTAGGCAAGCAGATCAGTCTTGCTCTGAAGCATTTGGAGAAATCCTCGGATGGTTGTCATCGGATTTCGAACTTCGTGACCAAGGCTGGCCGCCAGTTGACCAACAATATTTAAACGCCCAAGTTTCGATATTTCGCCTTCAAGATATTCCCTATTCTCAACTTCTTTCCTTAGACTCTTTCGCAATTCGAAAACACCGGATTGAAGATTAAACCGTTCCTCTTTAAGCTCAATTAATTCTCTCTTTAAATCGACATATCGTTCCCAATCTTTAATACTATAGAACTTTGCAACAAACAATGTGAATATCCCCCAACTATTTATAATCCTCAGATACTCAGTTTTCTGACTCTGACCGTGTCCGGACTCTTATCATTATTCCATGCGTATCATTGGATATTTATGTAAGGATAATAATTTAATGACATATTATTTTAATTCGAGCAGAACAGTGGAAAATCCTTCTAGGGATTAATTCATAAATATTTTATGTCAAAAGAAATTTATACAATTTTAAGCATTCCAATGATCCTCCATATCTTTAGCCTGATGTTCCTTTCAGAGGAGCAAATAAGCGAAAAAAATCCTACCGAAGCATTAACCCTGGTAGGATTTTTGTAATTCCAACTATTTATTTCCTCTCTCTGCTAATATCTTACTAAGTACTTTTCCCCCAGTACCCCAGTTATCCATTTCGTTTTCTTTGATCAGAACAACAAATGCTTCTTCAGGAATCCCAAGCGTTTCACTCGCAATTCTTGTGAACTCACTGATCAGTCTTTCTTTTTTCTCCTTATCAATTTTACCACCTTCAAGTTTAATAAAAGGCATAAATCGAACCCCCTTATTTTAATAAAAGATCATTTATTATGCGTATCACTAACAGAACATATCAACTTTTTATTCTCAAGAAATTAAATTTCTTCAAATTTACGATGTTTTAACACATTTGCAATATGGCTTTTACGTTCATGTTTTAGAATAATATGGGATAAAGATGGGCAGTGCCGGTACCATGATACTTATTCAGGCAGGCGGCAGTAAAGCAAATTGGGCTTTCCGGCAAGAATACTTTAGGATGAGGTGATAAACGAATGAATGCAAACGTCTACACATACACCCTGGGAAAAATGACCAAAATGATTCTTGCCCCAGTCGGACCCTTGCAATATTTCTTAAACTCTCCGGGGCTTCCTCACATCTACAGCCTGGAACAGGCTTATCGCCTCTTAGAACAGGACAATAAGCATCAAGTGACTCAGCTTTTCGAAGATTATCATACCTATCTAAAAAAAGGTCTTCTATGGGCAGACCGTGGCTGGAAAAACGTTTGTCACTATTACAGCATAAACGAAAAACAGGGTAGTGTCCGATGGCCGGATGCAGCAGCTGAGTGTCAATATTACTTTAACAAGGCCATGTCTCTCTTCACCAAAGAGACGGTAAAGGGCATGTTCTATCTAGGAGCGGCCTTGCACCTAGTCCAAGACATGTGTGTACCTCATCATTCTAACGGAGTTGTTTTTGATGGACATCTCGAATTCGAAAAATGGGCGGCAAATAACTGGTACAGATTCCCGTCACAATTCGGTTTGTATCCCCGGTTTAACCATCCCGTGCAATGGATTGATCATAATGCCAAACTATCGGCTTCTCTTTATCCTTTGGTTTCATTGGAAAATGGTTGTACCAACGAAACATACACTAAAGCCGCAGAAACGCTAATTCCTTTATCAATTGCTACAACTGCCGGCTTTTTAGATTTTACTTACCAAAAGTTAGCCGAGACGTTTCCACATCACAGTTCAATCGGTATCATTCCTAAGTCGGTATAAAATTTATACAGTAATTACTTTCGTGCTATCATCTTTTAATGAATATGTCAGGACAATGCCAATATTAGATTTATCTGAACGAGCTCATTCATACATATATGTTCTTGTTAAAGGCAAGTTATTATTTACTCCCTTAGTAAAAAGGAACTGATGAACATCGATGTTGCCACAATGGAATGAAGCCGCACAGGAATTTAGGTACAAACGCCACATTCTAATAAACGTTTCATCTTTTATTTTTTTGAGCCTGATATAAACTGTCTTCGGGCGACTCAAAATAAGCACAAGAATAGCTCATAGTATCATCTAACCAGAGACGGTAAAAATTGTTACCAATATCGTAGTGGTGTTGAACATCCTCTTTGCTTTTTCGCAGTGTATTGGAAAGCTTCTTAGCTAACTTTACATAACTATGTTTCTCATAAAGAAAACTGTTTTGATTCTTGAAAATCGATTCGATGACTTTTTCAAAAGCCCCATCAATATCAATTTTGTTATGCATATAACCCTCACCGAAGGCAAGGGATGGATCGCCAATAATTTCTGATTTCGGAAGAGGTTCATTAAAGTGAATTCGGAACCGAATCTCTCCTTCTCCATATCGCTTAATCTCCCCATCCCAATAGGTCACTTCGCAAGGATCGGCAAACATGTTTTTTAGAACATTATGATAAAAAGCTTTGTCAATACTCATTTTATATACCTCCTAACCAGCAGCTCCTTTTTCTCCTTCCCCACTAATCCTGCTTTTAGTCTCGAATATCTCGACCACGGCTGAAGAGATACATTTAGAAGAGACATATCTAATCCTTAATTTCTTCTCTGGTCATTGTTTCGAATAGTGCCTGGGCCCGCTTCTTTAAGTCAAGAATATCTTGCCGGACAAGTTCAATTTTGGAGATTTTTTGCTCAACCAAGGCAAGTTCTGCATCAAGGTTATCTATATGTACTATCATTCCGCCACCGAAGCCCCTGGGTTCAATGTTATAAAGACCTCGCTAATTTATTTAATTCCATCGACATGGACGTAATTTCTTCAATACTTGCAGAAATTTCTTCAGAAGCGGCAGCTTGTCCTTGACTGGCATCCAGGGACATCGTACTTTTACGGCTTGCTTCTTCAACGTTCTGTTTTATAGTATCTGTCAATTGTTTGATTCTGGGAACCGTGCTCTTGGATTGAGCGGAAAGCTTTCTAATCTCTTCGGCAACAACGCCAAATCCCCTGCCTGCATCGCCCGCTCGAGCTGCTTCGATAGAAGCGTTCAAACCTAACATTTGTGTTTCATCGGCAATCTTCTTAATAAAAGCCGATACTTTGTTAATCTCCTCCGATATATTAATTATTCCTTTAATATCCGCATTAAGTGCTCCTTCATTGGAGTGAATTTCCGAAGCAGAAGCCGAAAGTTCCTCTATTGCTGCAGCGATGCCTTCCAAGCTGCTTTCAAGATTATGCGACACCTCACGCAAGGTAACCGCTGTTTTCTTCGGAGTTACAATTCCTAAGGTAGCCACGAGATTTTTCTTTTCATCATCATACAGTGGGAAATTAGCAATCGTAAGCGGTTGCCCATATTTCGTGGCATCAATCTCTTCAATAATAGGTTTTTTGGTCTTAAGCGCCCGATAGGCAATATCCGTTTCTTTTAGTTCATAACCTACGGTGATAGACGGCATATCAAATTTCTGCGAGGCCTGGGTGTAAGCGATTTTTGTCAAATCCGACATGTATATAAAAGCCCCTTCCGGGAACATTTCTGATAAAATCGGGGCAAAATCTCCAAAAGCAGCAGCGACTGGGTGCAATTTAGGCAATGCGATAGAAAAAGCTCCCCAAATATTGCCGTTCTCTTCGATGATAGGAATTGAGACGATGAAAACTCTCATGCCATAAACAGTACGAGGAACATTCTGTGTTACAACCTTTTTTTCTCGTATTGCTTGCATTGTCGTGGTATCCTCGTTTAGCTTGTTGCCAACTTTAAAAATGTCTAAGGAAAATGAGTCCGATGTTTTTACCCAAACAAACGTATCATGTTCCACAACGCCAAACAATGCGCCGCCGGGAATTAAATTGGCTAATAATTCAGCCATGATCTTACATGCCTCAACGCCTGCAAAAGCTATCATCTCATATCTCTCCTATTCTTGTTACCAAATCAGCGTTTTGGTTCAAGCTATTCAGCGCTAGGCAAAAGCAATGCCGCCAAGGTTTATATTCTTGACGACAAAGACATTCAAAACACTATTGTGCAACCCGGCTATCTTTCGTTAATAGAAAGACCCGTGGCTTTGCGTCCTTAGCTTTCACCAAGTTTGCCTTTGTCTTTTATTGTATATTATAGCACAAGAATGTAATCGAATGTTGATATTAATAAAAATATAGGGAATATTTCAATTTATAGTAATACTTTAGGGCAACGTTCTTTTCGCATTCAATAATCTCAATTCCTTAGAGGAGAATCCTTTTCTAATCGCGAACATATTTAAATCACTATGGAGGTGACTTAATAATGTATTTTACACCACTATTTGAAAATGATGTGCCGGCGGAACTTCTTTCCTGACGGATTGATGATGATATGCTCTTCCGTCTGGAATACCGATGCAATTTTAAAGACGGAGGGAACTACTGTGTCAAATAACAAACTAGGCTCATTATACCTAGCTTTAGCAGCAACTATTTGGGGCGGCATGTATGTTATAAGTAAAGTCGTGCTAAGTTTTATATCACCCTTAGAATTAGTCTGGCTCCGTTATGTCATTGCCCTGGTGGTCCTTACAGCGATGTCTGTCTTAACGCATCAATCCTGGCATATACGAAGGCGAGACATTCCATTGATACTGGCTATTGGCCTAACCGGCTATGCTATATCGATCTGGACTCAATTTCTAGGAACAAAGCTATCAACTGCGCAGATGGGTGCCGTGATTACATCTGCAACTCCAGCATTTATGGTAGTATTTGCTCGATTTTTACTCAAAGAAAAAATTACTTTTCGCAAATGGGTCTCTGTCATTTTGGCAACCATCGGAGTATTGTGCATTGTCGGGATCGGTGATGTCAATATAAATTATCAGCTCGGAGGACTAATTTTAGGAATTGCCGCCTTAACTTGGGCCTTAATGTCTGTACTCATAAAACGAGTCCCCAGTGACTACTCTCAGCTTGTTGTTACAACTTACGCTATTTTTGCAGCGACCGTAATCATTACCCCTTTTGCAGCAACGCAGTTGAACCAGAGCACAATCGACGTTCTGACGCATCCAGCCATCTGGGAAGGGATCTTATATCTTGGTGTTGTGTCTACTGCCTTAGCGTTCTTTCTTTGGAATAAAGGTTTGCAAATGGTTGAAGCAGCCAGCGGAAGCCTCTTTTTCTTCTTTCAGCCTCTGAGCGGAACTTTACTAGGCTGGCTGTTTCTCGGTGAACAAGTCGGAATCACATTCTTAATAGGTTCTCTTTTAATTCTTGGCGGGGTTTTATTAGTTGTAAAAGAAAGCTGATTCAATCAATTGCTCTTAGCTGAAGGAGTTCACTATGTCAGATACCCTAACATTTAACACGGAGCCGTGTTAAAACTCGGCTCTAAAAATCCAAATGAGTGCCAATAGCCAAAGGTGTTCTCACTTCACTAGTACAGTGGAGTGAGAACACCTTTATTTAATGACTAGGTAAACAAACTTCTTAACCGGCTTCGGCGGCTTCAAACTGACTGTTATAAAGATTAGCGTAGAAACCACCTTTCGCAAGAAGCTCTCGATGATGTCCCTGTTCTACAATATCACCGTGATTCATGACCAGGATTAAATCCGCGTCACGAATTGTCGATAAACGATGGGCAATAATGAAACTCGTTCTGTTTGCCATAAGGTGATCCATAGCCTTTTGTATTTCTACTTCCGTACGAGTATCCACAGAACTGGTAGCCTCGTCAAGAATAAGAATTTTAGGGTCAGCCAATATGGCACGGGCTATGGTCAAAAGCTGTTTCTGTCCTTGGGATACATTGGAAGCTTCTTCATTCAAAATCATATTATACCCGTTAGGTAGTGTATGAACGAAACTGTCGACACGGGCAGCCTTAGCCGCCGCCAATACTTCTTGATCACTTGCCTCAAGACGTCCATAGCGAATGTTTTCCATAATGCTGCCATTGTAAAGCCAGGTGTCCTGCAGAACCATGCCAAACATCGAACGCAAATCATACCTGCTGAACTCTCTGATATCGTGTCCGTCTACCAGGATTGAACCGTCATTGACATCGTAAAAGCGCATTAAGAGTTTAACCATCGTCGTTTTTCCCGCCCCGGTTGGACCGACAATAGCCACCTTCTGACCGGGTTTTATTGCAGCAGAGAAGCTATTGATAATAATTTTTTCAGGGTCATAACCAAAATGAACATCTTTGAACTCCACACTACCCTGTACACGCTCCAATTTCACAGGGTTGGGGTTCTCTGGAATTTCATCTTCTTCATTTAAAAACTCAAAAACCCGTTCAGCCGAAGCAGCCGTTTGCTGAAGTATATTTGAAATATTGGCTAATTGCGTAATCGGCTGGGTAAATGACCGTACGTATTGAATAAAAGCCTGGATATCTCCTACCTGCATCGACTTCTTGATAACAAGCCATCCGCCTAAAACGCTGACAGCAACGAAGCTTAAATTCCCCACAAAACTCATAATGGGCATGATTAAACCCGATAAAAACTGGGACTTCCAAGCAACGTTATATAAACTGTTATTAAATCCTTCGAAGGTTTTGATGCTCTTTTCTTCGCCATTAAAGGCTTTGATAATGATGTGGCCGCTGTACATTTCTTCCACATGGCCGTTGACATTTCCTAAATAGTCTTGCTGCAATTTAAAATATCTCTGCGAGAATTTGATGATGACCATTATGATGATCATTGACAAGGGAATCACGAGAAAAGCCACCAACGTTAAAAGCCAGCTTATGCTTAGCATCATTACTAAAACACCGAGAACTGTTGTTATCGAGGTAATTACTTGAGTTAAACTTTGATTCAGAGTTTGGCTGAGGGTATCTACATCGTTAGTTACACGGGACAACACTTCACCATGATTGGTCTGTTCAAAATATCCCAAAGGCATGCGGTTGATTTTCTCTGAAATATCCTTGCGAAACTGGTAGCTGACCTTCATGGCTACCCCCGACATAACCCAGCCCTGAATATAACTGAAAAGGGCACTTAACAAATATAAACCGACTAGAAGAAGGATCGTATTTCCAATATAATGAAAGTCTATCCCGCCGCCGCTGCCGGAAAGCTTGTTCATAGCTCCTTCAAAAAGATGGGTCGTTACATTTCCTAATATTTTAGGGCCCACAATCGCGAAAACTGCACTGGCTGCAGCAAAAGCAATGACAACAACCATGGCTGCCTGATAGGCCTGCAAGTAGTGCAGCAGTTTTTTCATGGTACCTCGGAAGTCTCGAGCCTTTTCGCCCCCTTGCATCATTCCTCCGGGTCCACGTCCCATTCCGCCCATAGGACCTCTCTGGGGTGATTTTTCCCTGGTCTCCTCACTCACGCCAATTCCTCCTTGGAGAACTGAGATAAAGCAATTTCTTGATAGGCCTTGCAAGTTTCCATGAGTTCCTCGTGGGTACCTATTCCTACTACTTTTCCTTCCTCAAGTACGATAATTTGCTCGGCATTCATGATGGTAGAAATACGCTGGGCTACAATAATAACCGTACATCCTTCTGTTTCAGCCTTAAGAGCCTTGCGGAGTGCAGCATCGGTCTTAAAGTCCAAAGCTGAAAAGCTGTCATCAAAAATGTAAATTTCCGGCTTCTTAACTAGAGCCCGGGCAATGGATAACCTCTGCTTCTGACCGCCGGAGACATTGGTCCCTCCTTGGGAAATCCCAGTCAATAGGCCATCCGGTTTTTCCTTGATAAACTCTACAGCTTGAGCAATTTCCGCTGCTTTCATTATCTCTTCGTTTGAAGCAGAGTCATCAGCAAAACGCAAGTTGGATTCAATTGTACCGCTGAACAAGATGCCTCTCTGCGGCACGTAGCCAATCTTTTCATGAAGTTCATGTTGAGTTACCTCCCGGACATCCACTCCATCGAGCAATATGGCACCCCCTGTGACATCATAATAGCGAGGAATTAGATTAATAAGGGTCGTTTTACCTGCACCTGTCGACCCGATAATAGCTGTCGTTTGATTCGGTAAGGCTCTGAGACATATACCATGTAACGCATCTTCCTCGGCACCGGGATATCTGAAGGAGACATCCTTAAAGACTAATTCTCCTTTAATTTGAGATGTAAAGGATTTAGGGTTCTTCGGATCAGCAATAACAGGTTTTACTTCTAAAACCTCTGCGATCCGCTGAGCGGAAACGGAAGCCCTGGGAATCATGATAAACATGACTGACAACATTAAAAAGGCCATGATAATTTGAATAGCATATTGCATAAATGCCATCATATCTCCTACCTGCATCCCGGAATTGGCAATTTGAGAGGCTCCTACCCAGACAATAAGCAACGTTGTCCCGTTCATTATCACAGTCATAGCAGGCATCATGATCACCATGACACGATTGACGAAAAGATTAGTCTTCGTCAGATCAGAATTTGCCCTGTCAAAACGGTTTTCTTCAAATTTCTGAGTATTAAACGCCCTGATAACCATCATACCGGACAGGTTCTCCCGTGTTACCAAATTGAGCCGGTCAACAAGTTTTTGGACAAGCTTAAACTTGGGCATTGCCACTGAAAAAACGATTAATATCAGACCTAACAGCACTATAACTGCTAAAGCAATGATCCAAGACATTGAGTTACTCTTTCCTAATGCCCTGATTACACCGCCCACTCCCATAATGGGTGCATAAAAAACCATTCTGATCATAATGACCATTAAGGTCTGAATTTGGGTGATGTCATTGGTTGTTCTTGTAATCAGCGAGGCTGTAGAGAATTGATCGAACTCCGTATTGGAAAAGCTCTCTACCTTAGAAAAAATACCTTTCCTCAGGTCTCGAGCCAAACCCGCTGCAATTATCGCCGAGGTAAGACCAACCATGATTGTGCAGGCAGCGCTGAATAAGGCGATTAACAGCATAATGATACCTGTATGGCCAATATAATTAGTTTGGATTTTATTAGTATTCATACCCAAAGCGGCATATTCTGCTTTAATTGAGCTTATGGCACTCTGGGTAATCAGAGTGTCGTTCAAAGCAGAGAATTGTTTATTGATATCTTGATTGATCTGGGTAAGCTGCCCTGGGGGAAGTCTCGACATCATCGCAAACAGATCTGTATTAGCCGGAATTGTCCTTCCATTAAAAGAAATAACTCCTCCTTTGGCATCTGCCTTCATCTTCTCAAGACCCGATACAGTTAAGAATGCCCTGCCAAGTACCGGATTCAGCTTGCTAATTTCCGCTTGATCTGTCGTAGTTAAAACTTCAATAGGTTCATTCTTCAACGTCGGATAAGCCTGAACATAGCTTGCATAAGCCTCACTGGATTTATCAATTAAGGTATAATCTTTCAAAACCTCAGCTTTTTCAGAGGATGTCATGAAAAGAGTAAGCTTGGAAAACTCACTTTTCCTAACTGCAACAGGTACGGCATTAAGAATACCCCCTTGCTGAATCCCTTGATTGATGATATTCGCCATATAATCTGGCAGCGACAGATCAGCCATAGCCTGACAAAAAATTAAAATAACTGCTGTAACAATTAATGTAGTATAGGATTTCATATATCTCCATAATCTCAGCAAAAGGTATCACAGCTCCTTAATCCCTTACTTTTCATTGATGGAGTTTTCAATGCATCTCCATTTTTCAAGCAGCTATTAGTATGTATTTAAATTTCTATCTATATGCGTCCGCAGCCAGCAGCTTGCAAAACGTCCTCCAAACTCTGTCGAGAAAGGAAGCCGTTGCAGCACATAAAGAAGCAATTGAAACTTATTATTCCAGCCTAGCTTCGATAGATTCAAGAAGCTCCCGGAGCTTTAAAAATTCAGATTTCACCTCCTGCATGTCTCTCTTTTCGTTACTTTCAATATGATGCAAATGACTTTGAATATCATCGATTTCCAGCTCTGCTTTATAATTAATGGCGAAGTCTATAACTGACTCATGTTTATCTCGGGCCGCTTGTCGATTTTGACTCATCATAATCACAGGAGCTTGAAATGCAGCAAGGAATGATAAGCATAAGTTCAAAAGGATAAACGGCGGTTCATCAAAATGAAACGCCTTCGTCAAAAGAAGAACATTCCACACCATCCAAGCAAATAGAAAAATCCCAAAACAAGTTATAAACCTCCAGCTCCCGCCAAATTGAGCGATTCGATCGGCTAAACGGTCGGGATAGGTCGTTTTGTTTGTATACTCTTCCTCTAAACGATTCAAGATACCCTTTTCGTAGTCATCGACTAACCGGTCAATTCTCTGAACATCTCTTTTATGAAGTTCAATGTCAAAACCTTCAAAGAGAGATGCATCCTCTAAAGATTCATCCTCTGGACTATTCAAAATCCTTTCGGCGGCATTATTTTCTTCTTTCATCTTGAACTCCCTCGAATAGTATTTCAAAATAATTATTCCCGATTGTTTCTACTTAATTCCTTACGCAACAAAGCCGAGGCCACCAACGCCCCGGCTTTGTCACTAGTTTAAATTTTATTTTGACAACCGATTTGCTACACTGGAAGCCATGTAAGAGTCCGGTTTGATCACGCATTGAAAGCCACAAGATTTAACCCAGCCCATGATCTCAGCTATGTATTTTCCGGTCGGTCCATTATAACCTGCATCAACATGAATCGCTATCTTATTGGGAATTTTATCGTATCTGAATCTTTCTTCCAGTTTTTCTGCTAATTCCAAGCTTAAGTTCGTCTCATAGAAGATCTTTTGACGAATATTACTTATTTTTTTAACTCTGCGAATTTCCGAGAAAAAAATCCCCCCTTTACCAATGGAGTTTTCAATTTTATGAATACCGATTGTAATGGGTATTTTAGTATCATCGAAATTTTGGCTGTCAGTACCGATAGATACTCTATATTCACCGTGTCTGTCCTGCGATAAATATGCTTTGATAATTGAGTACATTTTCTCGTAAGAAATCTCACCATACATCATACTGTACACAGTACCATCTCCGTTCTATTTATCGCTATAATTAAATTACGATACTAAGTAATACTCAATAATAGATAAACTATACCTTTTAGTCCCTCATGAACTAAGTAAATAAATATTGTAAACTAAATTAACTTACTCTGAATTCTTCGATAGCTGTCAGGAGTTCTTGAGCTGTTCTTGTTAGATCTTGGCAGGCAGTGGTCAGATGACTTATTGTGGTCACTTGTTCTTTAATATTATCTGTTACAGATTGAACGCGTTCCGCAGTATCCTCACTGATAGTTCGTATATTGAAAATTGAGTGCACAACCTGCTGATTGCCAACGGCAACTTGCTGGATAGAGGTAGAAATTTCTCTAACTTGAGTGGATACTTCAGTAATTTGTTCATAGTTTGCAGAGAATGCTTCTCCTGCAACTTCAACGACTTTTATCCCCTCATTTACGTCATGGGAAGCATCATTCATAGCAGAAACCACCAAGGTTATATTATCATGATTTTTATTAAGCAAAGAGCTAATTTGCTTCGAGGCATCGCGAGATTGTTCTGCTAGTTTCCGGACTTCATCAGCCACTACCGCAAAACTGCGTCCATGTTCACCTGCCCTTGCTGCTTCAATGGCAGCATTAAGGGCTAATAAATTGGTTTGAGCAGCAATTTCACTAATGAATTTCGAAATATCTTCAATTTGACTATTACTCACTGTAAGTTTATCAATGGTATTCTGGATTTGGTCTGTTCTGCTGCCTATCACAGACATTTGTTTGACAACCTTATCAATCGTTTCTTTCCCTGATTTCGTGGTAACAGATGTTTTCTCTGTTAAATCGGCAACAAGAAGACTTGTAGCCGCAATTTGCTGGGCGCTGGCAGATACCTGCTGGATAGCAGCGGAAGCTTCGTTAATAGAAATTGCTTGTTGTTCCGTATCGGAGGCAGCCGCAACCATCGTCTCAGCTATTTGTTCCGAAGCGCTGGAGTTATCCTTCGTGATGGATTGAATAGTTTGAGCACACCCTGATACTAAGTGACCGGAGCGTGAAACTTCACCGACCAACTTGCGTAAAGTATTTCGCATAGTATCGAAGGCAAGGCCTAATTGTCCAATTTCATCTGTTGAGTAAATAATTTCCTCGTTGCTGACTAGGTTCCCCTTTTCAACTTCCTTCACACTTTTTAACATAACCTGCAGGGGTTTTGCAAAATGACGTGCCACGAATAAGCCCAGGAATAAACTCATGACAACTGCCGCAATTGGGAACATAAGTAAAATTCCTCCCGCCTGAAGAAAGTCTTGATTATTACGGGCTAAAGTCTTTTCCACAGACTCTTGATTATAGGAAATAAGATTAGACAACAAAATATGTATTGCATCGTCATAGGTTAAAGCATTATTGGTATAGTCGAAATAGGCCTGCTGCTTTGTACCCTGTTCACTAAGATCAAAGGCTTTTTGCCTTTCATTTCGGTAACTGGCGATAGCCTTCTTTAAGCTGGTTAACTTTGCCGTTTCATCTGAGCTTTTACTGATGGAAGCATAGGCTTTGAGAGAGGCATCAATAGTATTGTCTGCATTTTTAAGATTCTTAAGAATTTCTTGTTTACGAATTTCATCAATGGGAGCTATAATCATCTCCATGGATAAAGCTTCTGTCACTCCGTTATTAGCTCTTACTTCATTCAAATACTTAACAGCCGATAAAGAGCTGGCATACATTTTATTAAAATCTTGATTCTGTCTTTGGTAATATGTATAACCTGTACAACCGACGAACCCGATTAGGATCGACATGATCAGTACTAAAGAATTAATTTTATAAGCTATTTTGAGATTGCCAAAACGCTTAAAGCACTTTGTAAAGATTTTGCTCTTTGCAATTTTATTAGTTATTACAAGTAAACTATCAAGACGTTTAAACACCTTAGGTTCTTTTTGGGGCTTATTTTTTTTTATCTGGACCAATCTCCATTGTTTGCTAGCATTTATATCTTTGATAGATTCTTTATTTTGGAGTTTGATAATACTGCTTAGAATTTTAGAAATTTTACTTAACAACCTAATTCCCCCATCCTTTTAATCTTATAATCTTTAAAGGAAGTGTTTATTTAATGGTGGATTGCCTTTATCGTAATAAAAATGAGTTTCCTCCTAGTGCCTTGGCTTCTTTTTTAATCTTGGCCGCCCGCTCGGAAACTAAGAGCGGGGTCCAGTTTTGCTCAGTGGTGTTAATCACGAGACCGGCTAAAGCGACGCTTAAATTTTCTTTTCCTGGTAACTGTTCACAAGCCTGCTCAAATCGCTTGATAATATTTGCTGCTAAGACTTCCAAGTTTTCAGAGGAAGTAATTGCTATAAAATCATCACCACCAATATGTCCAACAAAAGTTTCTTCCGCCGAAGAATTAATGATAGTCTGCAAAACCTCACTTAACATCTTGATAGCCTGATCACCTTGCTGAAACCCATAAAGATCGTTGTAGTACTTAAATTTATTCAAGTCTATGTAAATAAGGCCAAAGATCAAATCTCTTTCTATGTGCTGGCGAATCTCCTGATCAATCCGCAGATTGCCGGGCAGACCTGTCAGAGGATTGGCTCCTTGAGCAAGTTGAATCTGCCTCTCGGACATGGCTTTCATGAGATTGGCCACAGAAACCATCCCAATGGGCTTTCGTTGATTGGCTACTATAATCCCGTCATAAAGTTGGGCATCCGATCGCTGCATTGCTAAACTAGACACCACTTCCAAGGGGGTAGTGTCTTCGACAATCAGGGGATTAGTATCCATTAAAATAGGAACTGTTCGTTCTAAGTAAAGAGGGACCCCATAACGCGTACCTAAAGCAGCAAATAACCTATCCCGATGCAAAACTCCTACTATTCGAGAATCTTCAGTAATCCCTACCAGCCATTGATGCGGGTGATCTCGAAAGTAAGATTCTACAGCACTTACGAGTACCTTTGTTTCGAAAAGTGGTAAGGGCTCAATCATGGAAATAATCGGCTTGTTTTCAATGTATTTTAATCGCCGTTTAGGATTAAGAATTTCCATCACAATGGGATTGATGCTCTTGCGTTTAAAATCAGGTTTAGCTGCAAAAAAACCTTGTACATAATCAACACCCAACTGAACGACGGTGCGCATTTCTTCATCAGTTTCCACCCCTTCGGCGATGATACTGCAGCCGATTCGCTTGGAAAATGTCACAAAGGTCTCCAGTAAAGCCCATTTTGTTGGATCGGCATGGACTCCCGAAATTAAAGAGCGGTCTACTTTCAAAAAATCCGGATGAAGCTCAGCAACCGACTGAAGGGAGGAGTAGCCTGCTCCCAAATCATCCAGAGCAATCAAATAGCCCTGACCACGATAATGGTCTAAGGCTTCTCGAAATATTGCATAATTTTCTATAGCACTTCGTTCCGTAATTTCAAGCACAACCTGAGAAGGAGCGATCCCTTTTTCATTAAGCATTTTTCTAGTTTGTCCTGAGGCAAATTCGGGGTCTAGTAGAATCTGAGGGTTAATATTAAGAAAGAGAAGTTCCTTGTCTTGCCGCACATCCGGATATGCTTTGATTGCTTGACGCCGGCATAGTGTTTCGATTGGATAGAGCTGACCTATTTTTTCGGCAAAGGGGAAGAGATCAGAAATATTATTAAAACAGGTGGATTCCGGTATGCGTGTCAATGCTTCAAAACCGAAAATCTCGCCGTTTCGAGTTTCGATAATGGGCTGAAAGGCAGTTTTAATATACTTTTCGGGTTCTTCAATTAAATAAGTAATCTCCTCGCGGCGGGCAAAAAATTGGGGATCTGGCTCAGATTTGTTAAGAAGAAAAGCTTCTTTCACCGCCGCATAGAGCAAATAATCAGCACTTCTGCTGACTACGTTAACACACCGAGCGATTCCGGTTCGCAATCGGATCTTTTCTTTAACGAGTTTGCTCAACCTGCGGTTGAACCGCTCTTCCATAGGCCGAACCCATCGGTCAAGTAGCTGGGACATGTCCCAGTCGGTATTTTCACCAGGAACAAAATAAACAACGAAGTCGTCCCCTCCTCTGCTTTCTGAATGTGAGAACAGGAAAAGATTACGTTGTTTCTTAAGGGTAAAGAATATCTCATTTTCAATCTCAGTTAAAATTTCCTGACAAACTTTGTAGCCATAGCGAAATTCGACTTCATGGAAATTAACTATATCGAGATACACTACCCAGATTGTTTTGTTATCCTTAAGAAACCGATATAGTCTTTGTAAGCCCTTTACTTTAGATGCAAACATCTGAAAACTCCTTCTTGAGGCACTTGATGTCGATTTATCAAGAAATTATTCGTTACTTAGGGATTACTGAATAACCTCGAAACCTGCATGGGAGTAGGAACTAAGGCCATTTTCGTGGTATAATAAAGCAAGATAAAGGATGAATATGGTCGAAAAACCTTGCAGATGGGGGACGAAAATGTACCGAAAACCTACAGGTCAAATTAGCTTACTCGAAGACTTCAGATTTTTTGCAGGCGGCAAACTTGATGCGAATAACCGTTGGGTCAAGATGGCCGATTTGATTCCCTGGAACGTTGTTGAAGAGCGATATGCTTCTCATTTCCCAAAGCATACTGGAAATGTTGCGAAACCAGTTCGTGTCGCATTGGGTGCCCTCATCATCAAAGAAAAGTGTGGATTTTCCGACGAAGAAACCGTCCAACAAATCATGGAAAACCCCTATTTGCAATACTTCATCGGGCTGGAGGAATTTCAAACCACTCCACCGTTCGATTCATCGAGTATGGTCCATTTTCGGAAACGCCTCGACGCTAAGGTAATTGCTGAACTGAACGAAGCCTTATGTAAGGGAGAAACAAAGACGGAAACTGAAGATCATAAAGATCAAAACACTCCCCCACCAAGTTCAGGTTGTACAGACGACAATCGTCGTGAAGATCAAGCAAGCAGTGAGCAACCACCCCAACAAAACCACGGAAAACTCATTTTGGATGCCACATGCACCCCGGCCGATGTGAAATATCCCACGGATTTTTCTCTACTAAATGACGCACGGGAAAAGTTAGAGGCCATGGTGGACACCTTGCATGAGAATCAAATAGGGAAAGAGCTCAAGCCAAGAACCTATCGACAAAAGGCACGTAAACTCTATCTGAAGTTAGAAAAGAATCGGAAACCCAGAAGTCGTGAAATCCGCAAGGCCATTCGGAAACAGCTGAGCTTCGTTACAAGAGACCTTCAGATCGTCTTGAAACTATCAGCCAAGTACCCAGAAGGACTCAGTAAACGGCAGCAAAAAGACTTAGAAACCATACAAACACTCTTTGAACAGCAAAAAACCATGTATGACAAACGAGTCCACACTATAGAAGAGCGTATCGTGAGCATTAGCCAACCGCATGTTCGCCCGATTGTGAGGGGTAAAAAACAGCAGCCACAGAATTTGGAGCGAAAGTTGCCATAAGTATCGTCAACGGATTTGCTTGGATCGAGAAGTTGAGTTGGGAAGCCTTTAATGAGGGCACCACCCTGATTGATTCGGTAGAAACCTATAAGGAGCGCCATGGAAACTATCCTGAATCCGTGATTGCCGATAAAATATATCGGAACCGAGACAACCTGCAGTACTGCAAGTTACATGGCATTCGGCTTAACGGGCCCAAACTAGGTCGACCCTCGAAGGATAAAAAAGAGCATTTAGAACAAAGGCGGCTAGAGAAACAAGAGGCAGGCCTAAGAAATGCAGTCGAGGCGAAATTCGGTGAAGGAAAACGTCGTTATGGACTAGGTCGAATAATGGTACGTCTCAAAGAAACGAGTGAGACGGTCATTGGCTTACAGTTCATCATCATGAACCTGGGGAAGCGCCTCCGGGATCTTTTGTACCTTTTTTGGGAAACGCCTTTTTTCGAGTTGGGAGATTTTGTTTGTTGCCTAGAAACTAAAAATATGGGGACTGTTCAGTAATCCCTACTTACATATTAGTCGCCATATGTAAAAATCTAATGTATTGAATGTAAAATTAGCGTTAAGAGTGAGTGAATAATTATTTAACCTTTTGCATCAGAGGCTTTTCCGTCATCCTTAGCTCGATAAAAAGGGACCGTTGCGTAATGAGTGCTTATACGTTTTTATAAATAAAACCCTGCATATAAGCGGATGATTTAAACCACTTTTTATGCAGGGTTTTGTTTATTGGGGGGCTTATGCATTTTGCGACAACCTCTTTTTCAAAACTCCATTCGAAGAAGGAGAACGTACTACTCCAACAAAAGACTTCTATAGGTCTGGAATTCTTCATTCAGTTTTAGAATACTTTCAATCGCAGCCTGGATATCACCGCGTCTTGCAGCCAGTTCAACCTTGAAAGCTAAATTTTTTAATTTATCAGCCTCATATTGATTAGCCAATTTCTTCAATTGATGAGCTGTTCTCTCTATAGCCTCTAAATCATTCACTGAGATCAAATCTATTAACTGAGTAATTAAGGCGATAAGTTCGTCGAGGTTTTTATTTTGCTGTTGATCGTTATTCTCCAAGTCAGTCATAGTTTTTCGACATTTTGGATTGGATTTAATAACTTTTTGAACGGTATTTAGCAATTCTTCAATCAGCACCGGCTTTGACAAATATTCGTCCATACCGCGGGCAAGAAAACGCTCTCTGTCTCCTTTCAGGGCATAGGCTGTCAAGGCTATTATCGGTGTACGTTTTTTGTTTCTTTCGTTTTCTCTTATCAGTTTTGTTGCTTCAATACCATTCATTTCCGGCATATAGATATCCATGATGATAAGGTCAAAGTCTTGCTGCTCCAAGGCGTCCAAAGCCTCCAAGCCATTACAGGCTTTATGAACTTTGTGCCCGCCTATCTGAAGCATCTTCGTCAGAACATCCTGATTTACTAAATTGTCTTCTACCAAAAGAATAGTTACTGAGAGCTGTTCTTTCTCCATAGGCTCAGAAGAAGGTTCGACTTCACCGGCACTTTCTCCTTGCCGTAACTCAAGAATAAAAGAGAACGTGCTTCCCTTCCCTTTCTGGCTTTCAACCCACATTCTACCTCCCATTAACTCGGTTAATTGCTTGGAGATAATCAGTCCCAATCCTGTGCCGCCATATTTTCTGGTATGGGAACCGTCTACCTGGCTAAAGCTTTTAAACAGCTTCTCCATTTCGTCTTCAGCTATACCAATTCCAGTATCGGAAACGGAGAATTCTAAGGCGCACGCCATTGTTTCCGACTCATTAATGGGCTTGGTATTTCGAACTTGAACAACAATATTGCCACTGTGAGTGAATTTTACAGCATTGCTGACAAGATTATTAAGAACCTGTCTAATCCGGTTAGGGTCTCCCTTCAGATACGCGGGGACATCTGCAGAACATGTACAAATCAATCCTAAACCCTTGCCCGCTGCATTGACAGTATGTACTTTAACCAGTTCTTCAAGAAGATCTTTAAGGTTGAAGTTAATAGTTTCGGTGAGCATTTTTCCTGCCTCTATTTTAGAAAAGTCCAGAACATCATTGATAATGTTTAAAAGAGAATAGGCGCAATTCTTGGCAACTTGCAGGTAGTTATGCTGGTCAGGCTTCAGCGATGATTGAAGGACCAAATCAATCATTCCCATCGTACCGTTCAGGGGAGTCCTGATTTCATGGCTCATATTCGCTAAAAATTCACTTTTGGCAATACTCGCCTTTTCAGCTTCCTCCTTGGCCTTTCTCAGCTCTATTTCATAGTTTTTTGCTTCGGTGATATCCGTAATAATTGCTGCAAAACAATCATCGCTTAATGAATAAAAGGAGTGGAAATACCAATGTCCAGTCTTTTCGTTGTGAAATTCACCCTCATACTTCTTTTCACTGGACTTAAGAAAAGTTTCTATCTGTTTTAATAAAAGCTTTTGGTCATGATGATTTAAGTTGTTAATTTTCGTGAATCTTTGACCAATTATTTTAGTTCTTTCTAAGCCAATCAACTTTGCATAAATATCATTAACTTCTCTGAATTTATAATCTTCAAGCTCACCCTTTGCATCCCAAATTGCTTTACAATAAGCAAAACTACTTGTCATATTCATAAATAAGGAACGGTACTTATGCTCACTCTCGCGCAAGGCAAGTTCCGCTATTTTGGGCTGAGTTACATCGGTGATAATTAGCGCAAGATGCCCCGACAAGGGAACAAACGCTGAGATAGACAACCATAGCCTGTAACGTTCCGAGTAAAAATTAATATCATCAAAGTAAATCTCTTGTTCCTCAGATCTGGTATTGATGATTTTTAAATGTTTCAGGACAATTTGACTAATCTGCGGGAATATTTCAAAGATACTCTTTCCTGCAAGTTCAGCAGGTTTCTTCCCAAACTTACTTTCAAACGTATTATTAACCTCTACGAATTCCAAATCCTGAGGCTCTTCAGCTCGATTATAGATTATCTTCATCAGTGCAAAACTTTCCTTCATATTCATAAACAAGCTTTGATACTTTTTCTGGCTTTCTTTAATAACCTGTTCCGCTTTTAGACGGGGACTGATAAAGGCATTTTCTATAGTCTTACGTTCTGAAATATCCCTTATCTCCCTATGCAAACTTCGTTTTTCACCGATACCGGTTCCTTGCGTCGAGACACTGCCTACGAATGAAGTCCCCTTTTTTCGATTATGCACATCCTTAAAGAATTTCATTTGCAAAGTCACCTTCTTGCTTTGGTTTACAAGCACATTCTATTTATCGGATTATTCTTTCCTCTTAGCGAATGTAAAATTATCTTTTAGAGCCATATTCTTATTTCTTTGCATACTTTTGGATAATGTCGTAAATTTAAAAAATCAAATATATCAATTATTAAAGTTTTGTAGGATGAATAAAATTTATAACTATTAATAGCTTCTTTATAATTATTAATAATTGTACTAATTCTATTTATGTTAAATATTCTATATTATTCGCGTTTTTTCTCTACAATTACTTATATAACACAAAAAACAACGAATTTCGATTAAATCCGTTGTTTTATACTTGCTCTGCTTTCATATTATGCAAGGGTTAACATTTAATATCAAATCTCCTAAATGAATAACCAGATTCTAAGAGCAAGTTGACTCGAATTCACGTTTAACCCCTTGGATATATTTTATGACATCTTTAATATTTTCTTTTCTGGCAGCCAATTCAATTTTAAAGGCTAAGGTTTTGAGGTTATCAGCGTCAATTTGCTGAGAAGCATTTTTAATTTTATGAGCTATTTGCTCAATGAGAGAAAAATCATTTAAGGCTATCCCAGTATTAAGGTCCATAATATCTTGAGAGATCTCTTGAATGATATAATTTTTGTCAATGGAAGTTTTGTCATCTCTTAAAGATAGATCAGGATTATAATTCACGATTTTTCCTGATTCACTGATTTTAATCTGTGCATTAAACTGCTTATTTTCCGGATCACTTCGGTTTACCACCGAATCTAAAACCCTGAATAATTCATCCATCTTAATAGGTTTAGGAATATATTCATCCAAGCCATAAGACAGGAATTTCTCTCTGTCCCCCACTAAGGCATAGGCAGTTATGGCAATAATCGGGGTATGGCGGTCATTGCCCTCTCTTTCCCGAATCTTCTTAGTAACCTCTATGCCATCCATGACCGGCATTTGAATATCCATAAAGATCACATCATATTGACTTCTTGCATGGGATTCCAGAGCTTCTACCCCATTCATAGCCGCTTCAATAAAATGACCTTTTTCTTTAAGCATGATAGTTAAGACCATCAAATTAACCCGGTCATCTTCTGCAATGAGAATTCTTAACGGTTTAACTATATTAGCCTGACTAAGGACAATATCATCGTGATCTGGTAAGTCTGGTTCTCTGTTTAATTTAAACTTCAAATTAAAGCTAAATGTGCTCCCCGCTCCTTTTTGGCTTTCTAGGGTTATATCCCCACCCATAATCTGAACTAATTTCTTAGAAATAGCCAACCCCAAACCCGTTCCGCCATATTTTCGCCTTATGGAGCCATCCACTTGACTGAAATTTCTAAAGAGCTTTGCTTGTTCTCGCTCAGATATTCCTATACCTGTATCTGAAATTGAGAACGCCAACTCCACAGTTTCATCGATCCTGCTTAATTCTTCAACTGTAAGGGTGACTTCTCCAAGTTCCGTGAATTTCAAGGCATTATTTAAAAGATTGCTTATGATCTGCCTTAACCTATTAGGATCACCTATCAAATTCTGAGGCAGTGAGGACGAACAGCTATAATTTAGCCTTAAACTTTTATTTAAAGCCATAGGCTGATGCGCCTTAAAAATTGAATCTAAAAGCTCCTTAATATTAAAGCCAATAGTTTCAATGACTAATTTTCCGGCTTCTATCTTTGAAAAATCTAAGATATCATTGATGATCTTCATAAGAGAATCGGCGCAAGTTTTAGCGATCTCCAAGTATTCACGCTGCTCACGACTCATGCCTGTTAACAGAGTCAAATCGATCATCCCGATCATCCCATTGATAGGAGTCCTAATTTCATGACTCATATTCGCTAAGAATTCACTTTTAGCCTGATTTGCGGCTTCAGCATTTTCCTTCGCCAAATTCAATTCATATTCCGCATGCAATCGTTCGGTCATATCTGTTAGTAGGGAAACAAAATAGCCGGGTTCAGGACCATACAGTTTGACTGAAAACCAACGCTTACTCCACTTAGAATAGTAGACCGGTAGATTAAGCCCAGTCCCTTTGGCCGCAACCTCCCCGTATTGAGCCATATCTTGCCTATAAGATTCCGGATCGTCATCGCCAAAAATATCCGAAAATTTCCTTCCTATAATTTCTTGACGTGAAACATTAAAGATTTTTTCATAGGACCCATTGATTTCAAGAATTTCATAGTCTATGGGATTTCCTGCTTCATCATAGATAACTCTATTATAGGCAAAGCTGTCCGGCATATTCATAATTAATGATCGATAACGCTCGTATAAAATTCGTAGGCTCTCTTCATTTTTTTGCAATTGAATTTGGGCTCTCTTGCGCTCAGATATATCTCTAACGAAATTTACCAATACTCTTTGATTTTCAATCCAAGTCACATAAGCACTGACCTCAACAGGAAATGTGCTGCCATCTTTTCTTTTATGCAGTGTTTCGAAGAGAACTCCCTGTTCATCCATTTCATTGATTTCTATTGTTTCGGAAGATTCGTCTATGCGAAGATGGTTGATTTTTAAGTTTACCAATTCCTCTTTAGCGTAACCGTAAGCAAGAACAGCCGCTTTATTAGCTTCTAATATGTTTCCTTCCAGGTCAATAATCATGATAACGTCACGGGCATTTTCCAAGAGAACTTGATACTTTCTGGAAGAATCCTCAACTAATCTGCTGTCCGTAATGTTTTGGAGGGCAACGGCCGCATGACGTTCGCCTCGGATCATAACAGGCGAAACACTTGCCGAAAACCAATACTTCTTCTCTTTCCTTTGAGCAGTTAGTATTTTGCTAAACTTTATAGCGGTGGTAGTTTTCCCCACCTTAATCGCCGAATCTATGGCCGACCGCAATTCGCAGAATTGACATTTTTGCCCAAAGCCACATCCCCGGGCAGTTTCGATACTTCCTTGGCAGCCTATCCCGTCGCCCAAACGTTTACCTAAAGCTATCTCAGGCTTAGTAATGAGCAGCTCAAAGGCAGAAACATTCATTTTTTCAACCAATGAATTCTCATCAAGCAAAAACATTATAACGGGGCTGGTATTAAATAGTATTTCGAAATTATTTAAATCGGCTTGTTCCCCATTTACAGCCATCCCAGTACCCCTCTTTAAAAAAATAATAACAGTTCCAAATCTTTGAACTGCTGTTAAATACCGAGTGTCTTGCTAAGGGTCTGATAAAGAACGTCTTCTGTAAATGGTTTAACTATAAATGTTTTGGCACCACTGAGAATAGACTGTTTGACCATACTCTCCTGACCCATGGAAGAAACCATAATGACCAAAGCTTTAGGGTCAAAGGCTTTAATTTCCTTTAGAGCCTCAATCCCCGTCATTTCAGGCATCGTAATATCCATCGTCACAACATCAGGTCGCAATTGTTTGTACATCTCAACTGCCATAATTCCATTGGTTGCTTCGCCAACAATTTCAATATCATAGTTAAGCAACATGTTTCGAATAGAAAGTCGCATGAAGGCCGCATCATCCACAATAAGCAATCTTTTCATCGTAGTTCACCCCTCTATTAGCTTAAACTATATATACTTAATTTCAAACTCTTGCGCTGCCTATCATCGTCATTCATTTCAACTTGATTTTTTGATCTTAACTTCCCAATCGCTCGAGTCTGATGCAAGCAATAAGGTTTCATATGAGAAGTAATTGAAGTAATTACTTCAATTACTTCATATTGTAGTAACTGCTGTTATTTCCGACTGTTTAATAATATGTAATTGTAATTGCCTCAAAAGAGATTGGGTAGTAATCATTCACTCACATAATCTTATCATAAAAGCAGTTGTTCGACAATATTCTGTTAATTGCTTTCAAATGCCATAAATTATTTGACTTCAAGGCTTTTTTCCACCAAGATATAGGGCGGCAAAGGTTAAAAAACAGACCTGCTGCATACAGGCCTGTCATATTAAACTTTCGCAGAAAACCGGATTAAAAATTATCCCTTACCATTTTTATAGGGTTTTGATACAGTCACAGGATAATAGCCTACATGAAAATAATTATATCCGCCTCCAACAGAATCATAACCCGGGTGCAAACCCACTCCATAACCTTGCAAATGCCCGTAACTACCATAATTACCATAAGCACCGCAAGCACCATAAGCACCGAAACCCGGCCTTATTCCGCACCCGAAGCCAAATTGATTTCCATATGCTGTACCAAAAAACGGCATGCCACACATATTCGATTCCTCCATCCTGGGGCAAAATATCAATCCCTCACTACCATATTATGGAATTTCATGAAAGTCGAAACTTGCCCCCCTTAGTCCGAATTAATTTTCAGAACAACTGCCCAGAATTCAATCGCCACCTCATTTCCGAGTCACACAGACCTCTCAATAAAGGCAGGCTGATTGATTTTCAGATTTTCTGAGAATCCTCTTTGCAAAGACAAGCGATCTCTAGACTTAAACTCTCCTTTGTGTCACATATGAGGGTTAAGAATAATATGTAATATATTGGCAAAAAGGAGGGTGCTCTCTTATGATTTTATGTGGAGTTGGTGTCGCAATTGTAGTGGTTGCAATTCTCACACTTATAGCGATGGGCATTGTATTTTAAGATATCTTAAAAATAGCAGATGACCAGGCGAAAAATGCCTGGTCTCGTCAATTCTGACGTGATTGTAAATTTAAATAGCCTATTAGATGATGGGCGTATGAGATTAGGATTATTGACAAACCATAGTAATAACCTTTATTCCATATTAAATGAATGTTTCTAATATAAATGAACCCGCATAAAGAAAACACCCGTTAGTTGCTTGGCTAATTGAGGGAGGTTAGACTATAATGGCTGAAGGATTAGGTACTCATATACAAGAACCTCATGGTTCATTTGCCTCCGAAGAGAACAATTCAGGAAAAACCGTTACATTAAGCGATATATTTAGGTCAGAGTTTATGAAACTATATACTCAGTATGAATCCATCGAAGAATTATTGACAGCAGGTGGATTCGAGGTGAATACAGAAGATGACTACGATGCTATCCCTGATGAGGCGATTAATGCTCATGTTGCAAAAACCACCAATTTTAGGTCTTGGAAAGAAATGCTGACCGAAGCGGCAGAGGATTACCTAAATAGCACTAAGTCTTTTTCAGGATAATTAACAAGCTTTAGTAATGGTTATAAACCTTGTTGGATATTAATGCTTCTTAACAAAAATGATATACAAACCAGAAAAAAACATCAAGATAAGTACACCTGCAACCAATCCAACGAGTTGGCTCCCGTTAAAAGCCGAAGTTGCCAGAGCCAAGGACAGCAACAAGCTAGCAGCGATGGTGGTGCCAGGAAAACCTGGATAGGTTGGTTGTCCTTTACCTGGGCGCAAGTTTGCCCTTTGCCGGAAACGATAGTATGTTAAGGCTATGATCAACCAGTTCAAAATTAAGGCCGCGCCGGCTGTACTGGCTATATACACAAAAATTTTCTCTGGCAGAAGGTATGAAATGCCTACCACTACCAGCAAAATTGCACTGGATATTAACAATGCGGCCACTGGTACTCCTTGCCGGTTTTCTCCAGTTAAGAACGATGGAGCGTCTTTGCGTTCGGCCAGTGATTTAAGCATACGAGGTACTCCATACATATTTGAATTCATTGCTGATAAGATAGCACTCAAAATGACTGCGTTCATAATACTGCTGATTCCGCTTAGTCCCAAGTCTTTGGCTAATGGTACAAAACCGCTTCCGTTTTGAGGCACTTGATTCCAGGGAACTATTCCGACAAGAGTCGTGATTGCTCCTAAATAAATCACTATCAGAGTAATTGTAATAATGCTTACTGCTCGAGGTACAGTTTTCAGGGGATCCTTCGTTTCTCCCGTTGCCGGCCCAATGACTTGTTCTCCCGCATAAGTATATAACACCAAAAGCAATGAAGCTAAAAATCCTCTCCATCCATGGGGAAAGAAGCCTCCATGACCTAAGTAGTTTATTGTTCCAGGCGATCTTAATCCCGGCCATATCCCAGTAAACATGACTATTCCTGAACAAATTACTAAAAGTAAGATAGCCACTTTAACAAAGGATAAGGTTTCTTCCACCCGAGCAAAAGCCCGTATGTCTAAAAAACTGATACCAACAATCACCATAGCGATAATTAAGCTGATCAGCCAGATAGGCCAGGAGGGCAGCCAATAGCGGACGATTAAAGCTGCAGCTACCATCTCTGTGGCAAGAGTCAAAATCCCCGCTATCCAATACATCCAACCTGTAATGAATCCCATGGCAGGACCCAGGTATTCCCCCGCATAAACGCTAAAGGAACCGCATGTCGGTTCATAGACACTCATTTCGGCAAGCATAAACATTATCAAGGCGGAAACGAGGCCGCCCACAGCAAAGGCAAGAATAATTGACGGCCCCGCCTGATTAATCGCAATACCACTCGCTACGAAAATCCCTGAACCAATCGCCCCACCCAATCCCAGCATGGTTAATCCTAACAAGTCCAACTGGTTCTTAGGATTCGACCCAAGGGTTATGTTTTTATTGTCAATCTGATGAGATGATCCCTTAATATCTTTATCACTTTCCATTTTCCTCATTTAATACTCTCCAAGATTCAAATCCTAAATTTAATTGCCTAGAGCATTATAATTATTCCATAGCTATTTCCACATTTCCTCTTAAAATTCGTGAAAATATAACAAAACTAAAAATTTTACTTTTGATCCCCTTTATATTATCACTATTAAATTAAATTGTACCCGATTAAAACAAAGAGCAGTTACCACTTTGAATGACTGCTCCATCTCTCTCGCTTAAAAATGACAATCTGAGATACCTGTTGACTTTTTGGGGACATTTATATTTTATATAAAAACCATTTACAGGTACCTAGTTCATATTTAAGCTCATACCGCTTTAGTTGACCGTTAACATTACTCTGACACTCATAAATCTTCATACGGTTGCCCGCAAGTTTTTCTTCAGACAACCTAATAATCTGCTCTATCTTGACAACATTTCCATCATGCCGAAAGCGAATGGGACGAGGTGTCCCGGGAATGTCAAACCAAGCAATCATTTCGATTGGCTGCATTACGACTTTCATGTCAACCACACTTTGCCCAATCCCCTGTGATACACTCGGTACATCCTCCTAAATGTATCAGTTTATTATGACATACAGGGCATTGCTCATGAACTATCAACCACTCTTCGCAAGGCTCTGTACAATTTGTTTTTTGGGCACATTCAACGCAAATATCTCTCATTTTAATCCGCCTTTCAGCACGTATATTTGGTATCATCAGAACTTATGTTCTATTATAACCACGCTTTAACGAAATATCAATGGAAAAATCCACCTCGCAATAAAGTATATCAGCCCTCTCCGACAAATCGTTGAGGGCCGCTTAATAAAGATCCTACACCCCGTTATTTCTAGGTGCAGGATCTTCATATCCGTTAACCAATCAATTCATACCCCTTAGCTCGATGATACGATTCAATATACCTTAAATTTGTGCCAAGTTGGCTAATCTTAATCAGACTAAGTTATCAAGGTATCTCCTTACTTTATCCGGATCTCCCAAGATGCTTTCCGAGCGTTCCTGGTCAGCATTAACTTTGGCAAGGGATTTTCTAAAAACCTCATCTATTTTGTTCTGAGGAATGACAACAACACCATCAACATCACCTACAACAATATCCCCGGGATAAATTGTTGTTCCGCCACAGGAGATAGGAACGTTAATTTCTCCTTGATCATGTTTACTGCTGGCAGCTACCGTGGTTCCTTTACAAAATACCGGAAAATCTAACTGTTTAATTCCCAAAATATCTCTGATCACCCCGTCTACCACGATTCCGCCTAAACCCAATGTCTTTGCCATTCCAACAATAAAATCCCCTGCTATGGCTCGATAAGTATCGCCTTTCGCATCAATGACTAAAATATCGCCAATCCCTGCGTTTCTTATCGCTCTTAGTACAGCAAGGTTTTCTCCTACCGGTATCTTTACAGTAAAGGCTCTCCCTGAAATTTTATAAGTTTCCTTTAGCGGTTTAATAGTTGAATCCAAGTTATTTAGTCCACTCGTTGCGTCAGAAATACTAGTTGTTGGGATGTTCATAAATTGATTCATAATAACCATACGATCTCTCCCCTATTTTGTAATTAATTTGCTTACAACTTGATTAATCGCTAAACAATAACTTACAATGTCCTCAATAGGAGTTGATATAATTGATTAAATATTATAATCGGAACAATAAATCTTATGAAATTGAACAGGTAGCCGGAGATAAAGTTCTGAATTGGACCTACTCCTCCCCTATAGGTTTAAGTCTGTTAGAACTTATTATTAAAAGAAGAATATTTTCCAGCTTATATGGTTGGTACTTAACCAGAAGAATCAGCAGGAGAAAAATCAGTTCTTTCGTTTCTAATTTTAACATAGATTTATCGCTAACCGAAAAAGGACTTCGTGATTTTTCGTCCTTTAATGACTTTTTTTATCGCAAATTGAAGCCTCAAGCCCGTCCAATAGATAAGGATGACCTATCGCTTATTTCTTTTGGAGATGGGAAGCTCTTAGCTTACGAAACTATAGATCTAGAGAAACTGGTTCAGGTCAAAGGTTTTACCTATAGCCTCAGAGAATTGATCAATAACGATCAAATCGCCGAGAAATTCACCAATGGTACTTGTTTGATTTTAAGACTCTGTCCCACCGATTATCACCGTTTTCACTTTATAGACAGCGGCACTTGTGAGAACACAATTAAAATAAAAGGTGCCTACTACTCTGTCAATCCGATTGCCCTCCAAAAGGTTAAAAAGCTCTTTTGTGAAAACAAAAGAGAGTGGACCATTTTCCACTCAAACAATTTTGCTGATGTATTATATGTAGAAGTTGGCGCAACCTGTGTGGGTTCAATTGTTCAAACCTACACCCCCCAAACAACGGTAAACCGCGGAGATGAAAAGGGCTATTTCAAATTTGGGGGTTCCACGGTAATCCTATTTTTCGAGTCAGATCAAGTAAGCATCGATGAGGATATCATTGAACAAACTAAGCGGGGTATCGAAAGCTCTGTCTTACTGGGAGAAAGAATCGGATATAAAAAAATCCCCCTCTCAAGGAGGGGTTAAGAAGAGGGAGAGGAAATGAAAGACGTTGTTACGTAATCGTAACGAACGAAATTTCATATATATTCATTATAATCGTTATCTAAAAATGCTTCCATAGACTGTCTATGAAGAATTTGTTAAACAATATTTTACTTGTTTTTACAAAAATAACCGATATTCTGACAAAAATATATACTTCCCTGGCCAGTGTCTCCCTCAGCCGCACAGCAGCAGAGAAGCAGATAGCACCAAAGGCTGATACTACTTGAGAAACAAGTAACCCCCACTTAGAGAAGTGGGAGCCTTTACTGAGGATAACTTTTAGACAAGAATTAATTTTATCGCTTCAAATAGAGCATCTATAAGATCTCGTTTTATAATTGTCTCCGACTTATTGTCAATTTTTATTTCTAAAGTCCATAAATCTTCTTGAACATGATCCTTTTGAAGGTTCGGTCTATAGGGTTCCAATAAACTAAAACATTGACCAATCGTAAGTAAGGGGAGACTATAGGGTTTGATCTTTGCATTGAAAAAATTTATGTTGATTTCATCCTCGGAATCAAATAAATTCTCATCGCAATATTCTTCGAAAACAAATAAATCTCCAAACGACGGCATCCACCATTCTTTGAGTTTGTTTCGCTGTTCCATACTGAGTTGCTGAAGTTGATCAGTAGTAATTCGCTGTTTCATATTACACCTTCCCTATAATTTGCTCTTGTGCTTTTAACCTTGTGATATCTACGTCTGCCATCCTTGCTGCCACTTTATGTCATATAATTAAATTATTCTCATAAATCAAGATTATCACAATATTCAAATATAGTACAGAGGAAATTAAATTCTAACGAAAAAAGCCAGGCAGCTGAAAAATAAGGACTGCGTGGCTTTTCTATCGAAATATCCGCTAAATTATAAGAATCAAATTGAAACATACGTTAGTTTGTTTAAGAAGCTATTTTGCAGAATTCAAATTATCTTCCAATATAAGTCTGGAGATTTTCATTCTATCTTCAGGATGTTCTCGACTTTGCAAATCCTCACTCAAGTCACCTTTTTGTCCGTAATATCCTAATGCTATAACTGTAATAATTGTGTAATCATCTGGTACATTAAATTCTTCCCGGGCCTTTTCGCGATTAAAACCACCCATAGCATGAGTAATAAGCCCACGTCTTTGGGCTTCCAGGGAGAAATATCCCCATGCAGTTCCAGCATCAAACATATGCCAGTAATTTTCTTTCCCGTTTAAAGTAAAAGTCCTTTTCGATGCAATGAGAATTAACACCGGAGCTTTATTGGCCCATTCCTGATTCGTCGGTGCTAAAATGCTTAGCATTTTTTGCAGTGTTTTTTCCTCATCGGCAATAATAAATCGCCATGGCTGTTCATTAAAACAAGAAGGTGCAAATCTTGCTGCCTCAAGCAGCGACATGATCTCATCTCTGGAAACCTTCTTACTATCAAATGCCCTGGGCGACCATCGTTCTTTTATCTCAGACATAATTTCATAATCAAATTTTCTTGACATTCGTATCCTCCCCTTAACGACTTTCTTCCGGTTGAGTTTATTAGTTTATTAACGGCTAATTAGTCTTAGTTTGCCTTAGCCTTTCTTGGGCAATTCATGGAGATAGTTGTAGTTTTGCCTAAAAGCGCATTTACTGGATTGGCTGATAATATGTATCGGGCATTTGGGCATTTACTTCGTATTTCTTATTTCGTTTTCCCTATTTTAATTTCTATACTATTTAATAATTATTATATCATTATATTAGCTTTTTACAATATAAAGGGTCTCCTTTTTACCTAATTATCATACTCAGGTCTATGACTGCATTTGTTTTATTTAGGAACTTTTACAAGCTCAAAAAGTGAAAGGCCCCCAGCCCATCTTTTACACACGTACTCATACCATTGATTATTGCCCCAGTATCTAATATTATGTATAATAGACGATAAATTTCCGAATATAATCCTCAACAGTTATTATCTGAAGAACAGGGGAATTGCTATGAAATGTGATTTAAGTAACGAAGTAACGGTAAGAAGGAGATTGCCCTCTGTTCTTTATAGTGAACAGTTTTATGCCAATTTGGCCATGTTGGCCGTAATTATTTTTTGGGGCATTTCTTATGTAAGCATCAAGATAACCGTTGTTGAAATCCCTCCCATAACGATGGCACTTATCCGTTTTGCACTGGCTTCCATAATACTTGGGATTATTCTCCGTAGAGTTGAACCCCAGGCAAGGCTGGATAAATCCGATCTGCCAAAAATGTTTTTGGGCGGAGTTTTCGGCATTACTATTTATTTCCTGTTTGAAAATTATGGAGTCAAATTATCCTCTGCAACAAATGCATCACTGATAGTCTCAGTGGTACCCATTATTACAATCATGCTCGACATTTTGTTTTTTCACAGTAAGCTATCCATCATGAAAATAGCGGGAGTTTTTATTGCCATAGGAGGATCCTATCTTGCAGTTACAGCAAATGGAAAAGTTGATCTGAATTCCGGCCACTTCTTAGGCAACATTTTAATGCTTTGTGCGATGCTGTCTTGGGCCTTTTTTACTTTAGTCAATAAGTCCCTGCAAAAGAAATATTCAGGATTATTTTTAACAACATACCAAACTTTTTTTGGCACTTTATGTTTTATCCCATTGTCACTCTTTGAGTATAAAGAATGGAGGCCCTTTTCTCTGACGGTCTTAGGAAATCTCTTGTTTCTGGCAGTTTTTTGTTCCGTTGCAGGATACGTATTGTATACTTATGCCTTGAAACGCTTAGATGTCGCTCTGACTACGATCTATCTAAATCTGATCCCTGTGGTGGGAGTACTCAGTGGTTACCTCATATTAAGAGAAAGCGTTTTACCTATCCAACTTGTCGGCGGGGGAATAACTCTTCTTGCTATTGTTATCATTAATTTTGAATTGGTAGCTTATCAGCTCAGAAAGCAAAAGCAATTGTAAGAGCTAAAGACCGGCCGTTCTCCCTTATAATCCTCTTTCTCCCTTGTTGCCGGTTCTAATTGCTACTGCATCTTCAACAGCCGCTATTACTATTTTGCCATCACCAATTATCCCTGTTCTGCTCATTTCGGTAATTATTTCTACAACCCTGTCAACGTCCTCATCCCTGACCACAACCTCGACTTTCATTTTAGGAATAAAGTACGCATTAAACTCTACATTTCTATATACTTTAATATACCCTCTTTGATTACCGCTTCCAAAAACATGACTATTTGTCAAGCGATTAATCCAATTCTTGCTGAGTGCTTCCTTTACTTCATCTAACTTCTCCGGACGAATGATTGCTTCCACTTTTTTCATCTCTGTCGCCTCTTACTCTTCTTAATTTACCCCCAGCCAAGACCCCTACTTCTATAAGTGGGGGTTACTCCTTTTATTTCTTCCGTGGGGCTAGAGTCTCCCACCAAAGCCCCGAGATTTGGCTTTACGTGACCATGTTCACTCAGTTTTACCAGAATACTATATCTTTATATTGAACCTTCAAAAAGCAAAGGTGCTCGGAGAGAAAAATTCCCTCAAAGCACCTTTGCTTTGCTTACATAATGTTTAACGCGTTTACTTGTATATTATCAATTTGTATATATCAAGTAAACAGTTTCTAAACATGCATACAAGATTCATGAAATTAAATCTGCCTCCCTTTTAACCAGGCAATTATGAAAAATAGTATTACAAAAAACTGTCGCTCCCTTCAGAAAGGATATTATTCTTCAGGTTCATTATCATCAAATTCTTTTTCGTACTTAATGGCTCTGTCTTGATGATATTTCCTGGCAATTAAAGATATACCAACAAAAAAAACTAAAAAAATCATCACTGGAACTATTGAGCCATATGAAAACTTTACGGTTGACCCTTTTGTTAAAGGAAAAGCAAAGGCTGCCAATGCTACTATTAAAAACGCGACAATCATTACAATCATTAATTGCCGGTTTCCACGCTTAGGGTAAACATTGAAGAGACTTACCTTCAACATATTCATTCTTATGACTTCATACACCGAAAAAAAGATTAAAATCAAATATTCTGTAATGCATTCCTCCAAACTCATATTCAAATAGAATCTTTTTACTATAAATGATACAGCTATGGCGATATAGATAATGACTGCAATTTCACTTCTTATTTTATTTTTGGCTTGTTCAACTCTTTCATCTCTCATGATTCTACCTCCCAAAAAATATCATTTAGGGTTTTTCCCAATACTTTGCAAATTGCAATACACAACTGTAATGATGGATTGAATTTTCCAGCCTCGATCATACCGATGGTCTGCCTTGTTACCCCCACCGACTCGGCTAACTGTTCTTGGGACATATCCAATCCGGCTCTTGCGGCCTTCAATTTCAGATTCTTCAATTCTCATCCCCCCTATATTGCATATTATACAATATACTACTCCTAATGTAAACTATATTTTGCTTTTTGTTATTGATCCTATCCACACATTGGACAACTCGGGAAAAATTAAAAAAGAACACGTTAAGTATTTACGTCCGAGCAGCAAAACCGCTCAAAAGTCTCACTTAACATGTTCTTCTTTGATTTAAACTGATAGTGCAAAAAAAGCTTGTTCAAACTCTAGTTTACACCACTTCATAAAATCGTTTTATTCTGGTTATTATTTCTGTAACGATTTTATCTTCTTCGACGGCAATGGCATTGACACCGGCCGAAGTGACGATAATACAAGGCGAATTGACACTACTATACTTTTGAGCGCAATTCGAGGAGCACCCGCTTAAATAGATAATTAAATCGCTCTCAAAACTATTATAAATCACCTTAATGCCTAGAGGGGAAAGAAGACTTTCAACTTCTTGGGATATTACGAGGCGGTTGATCATTGGATTGCAACCGCCACAAAAATTAATGCTTATCTGCTTACTTAACATATTATTGACACCGATCTTTTCTATTTTAGGATATTTTTTGTAAATAATCGTATTAAAATAATCGCTTAAGAAACAAATTTACTTTTTACGATTGTTCTAATAGTACCTAATTAACCCTCCTTCTTCTTGCCAATTCCGGCAATTGCCTTAGCTAACTCCTTTTTTTGTTCCAGATTGCCCTGGCGAGATATCATAATACGCTGGGCCTGCGGAGAACCGGCCCCATGCATTGATTCCGTCCGATAACCGACTGCAGCCGTACCTAACGTAATATTTTCTATTAAACGCAAAATGCGCATTCGATTTTCAGTAGGTACAGAATTGGCTCCGCGTAGATATTTGTCAACGACCTTGCCAATTTCCGGATGACGCAAATCTTTTTCCGAAGGCATGGTCACCATTAACCCTCCGGCTATATCCTCAGCCAAGCGAGCTATTTCATAAGGATAACGTGTAACATTTTGTTTCGTCACATTAGCTAACAGCATATTAATCAAATAAGTACCTGAGGCAGTTTTGTGACCTTCAGCTGAACAAGCAATTCCACAGGCATACAAAGTTTCATTAAGATGCGTCATTTCTATGAGTTTATCCTTGACATGAGAAGCTTTGGAGGCTCCATTATAATCTGCTGCAAGCGCTGCAGCTCCAATAAGCACATCACCAACACCAACTTTACAGCCTCCATAGCTTTGGCGATGATACCCAGCAAAGCGTTCCACCAAGACTCCACTAAAATCATACTCACCGCACATGAAAACATTTTCCCAAGGAATAAATACATCATCAAAAACCATGAGGGCTTCATGTCCTCCGAACTGCTTATTCCCAACATCAATATCTCCGCCTTCCAGTTTGCGCGTATCACAAGACTGGCGGCCATAGATATAAAATATTCCTTCTGCATCCGCAGGAGCGGCAAAGGAAACGGCGTAGTCTGCGTCTTCTTTGCGCATTGTACTGGTAGGCATCACCAGGATCCAATGTGAATTCAAAGCTCCCGTTTGATGAGCTTTAGCCCCTCGAACGATAATCCCACGATCACTTTTTTCAACAACACGGACATAAAGATCAGGGTCTGCTTGTTGACTGGGGAATAAACCACGATCCCCTTTGGGATCAGTCATAGCTCCATCAACTGTCCAATCCTCTTCCTGCATTTTAGTTAAAAATTTAATAAATCGCTCATGATAGTTTGTACCCAACGTTTGATCTATTTCAAACGTTACACTGTCCACAGCATTAATGGCATCCATCCCCACACAGCGTTGGAAACACGCCGCCGTTTTTTGTCCCAAGAGACGCTGCATCTTGACCTTTTTGATCAGATCATCGGTATTTTGATGCAAATGGCAGAAGCGATTAATCTTCTTACCTGTAAGATGGGAGGCAGCAGTCATTAAATCCTGATACAATGGATCTTCAGCTAAAGCATAGGTTGCTTTGACTGAGTTCATCGAGGGTCTGATGATAGGGTGATCGACGGGATTTTCAACCAGTTCACCTTGCAGGTAAACCTTTAAATTAAGTTTCCTAAGGCTTTCTTCATACTCAGCGGCTGTTTTCATAAAAAACTCCTCCTTTTATAATAATTCATACTTAACGAGCGTGATATTTTGGAAAATTGAAATCGCCAGTTTCTAGAGAGGGATGCCATTTTTCTTAGCCTGGACTTTCAGCTCCTCATGGAATTGGGGATGTGCAATCTCAATTAAAGCGTTAGCCCTTTCACGAATTGTTTTTCCTCTTAGGCTCGCAATTCCGTATTCAGTGACGATGTAATCCACATCATTCCGACTGGTCGTCACGGCTGCCCCTTCATCCAGATGAATAGCGATTCTGGAGATCTTACCATTTGCAGCGGTTGATGGTAAAGCGATGATGGATTTCCCTCCACATGACAATCGTGCTCCCCTGACAAAGTCAACCTGTCCTCCTACTGCGCTGTATTGACGATAACCGATAGAATCTGCGCAGACCTGACCGCAGAGATCAACCTGAAGAGCAGAATTAATCGACGTAAGCCGCTCATTCCGGCCAATGATATAGGGATTATTTGTATAATCTACGGAATGCATTTCAACCACAGGATTATCATTCACAAAATCATATAAGACTCGAGTCCCCATGAGAAAAGTAGCCAGCATTTTTCCCGGGTGAAGTGTTTTGGCCTTGTTGTTAATAACCCCCATCTCATACAAATTCACTACTCCATCGGAAAACATTTCACTGTGAATACCTAAATCATTCTTGTTTGTCAAAAAACGCAAAACTGCATCCGGTATAGCACCGATCCCTAATTGTAACGTTGCTCCGTCCGGCACTAATCCGGCTACAAACCGGCCGATGTTTTCTTCGACTTGGCTAATTTGAGGCTTTGGTAATTCTATCAGCGGCTCGTCAAAAGGCACAATAATGTCCAATTCGCTGACATGGACAAAGGAATCCCCCAATGTTCTGGGCATGAAATGATTAACTTGGGCAATAACTGTATGGGCCGAACGAAGCGCTTGCAGGGTATAATCTACGGAAACACCTAGACTGCAAAAGCCGCTTTGATCGGGCGGTGACATCTGAACTAAAGCTACATCCGGCGGAAGGTATCCATCTCTAAACAGTGACGGTATTTCGGAAAAAAATACTGGGGTAAAATCAGCTCGTCCTTCATTAACTGCTTTGCGAGAGGTCCCTCCCACAAACAAGGAATTATGCCGAAAATGCCCCTCCATCTCCGGGAGGCAATACGAGGCTTTCCCCATAGCCACCATGTGAACGATTTCCACCGATTGAAGTTCACTTTTTCTTTCTGCCATAGCTTCCACAAGGGCCTGTGGTTCACCACAGGCATGACCTATAACCACTCTTTGACCTGATTTGATAATACGGACAGCTTCAGCCGCCTCCTTGATTCTCCCGTCGTAAACTGTCTGCCATTTCATGAATACCCTCCAATCTCCGGTTTATCTGCTGCCAATGAAATTACACTTAATTCGCATTAAGAGCCTCCCGTCTTAAACCGGTTTGACTTAAACTTTCTTATTTGATTTATTGCATAAACCGTGCCACCAGGCCAGCGGTCTCTTCTCGCCATCCTTGGCTCCAGAGACACTCGGTCGTCCATGACCAGCGGTCTCTTCTCGCCATCCTTGGCTCCAGAGACACTCGGTCAATCCACACTGCGGGAGTATGCGTCATGAGTCTCAGTGTGGCGATAAGCTCGTCCGCTTATCGTCTTGACCGGCGGCTGTTAAATTTCACTTACCCAGAGGAACATAACAACCGAAGTTTATATTATCTGATAGTACAAGCTGAAAATCCGTGCAAAGTTGCACACTTTACTTATCATGAGTGCAGCTTTGCACACTCTGAGCAATTTTCATTCATCAGTGATGCCGCTGAACGGCACGGATGTCTAATAGTAAAAAAATCCGCCTTTCAGCGGATTTGCTTTTTTATATAAACTGTTTCCTATAACAAACCATATCGTTGCATTTTTCGAGAAAGAGTCGTGCGATGAATTCCTAGGGCCTTAGCTGCCTCCGCTTTATCCCCGTTAGCCGCTTTAATAGCCTCTAAAATGAGTTTTCGTTCCAGATTGACAACACTTCTTTCCATTAAGGTTGTCAACGACATTCTATCAAGATTAATTCCCAAAAACTCTGAAATGTGTGTTTCTGAAATAAGGTTGCCAGGATGCAAAACGATCAGACGCTCAATTAGGTTCTGAAGTTCACGCACATTCCCAGGCCATGAATAACTAGTTAAGGCTCTTAAAGCTGAATTTGTCAGAGTCTTTGATACCTTTAACCGATTTCCCATTTCAGAAACGAAATGGGTTGCTAACGCTATAACATCCTCCGGTCGTTCGCTCAATCCCGGAATTCGTAAATAAATCACATTTAGCCGGTAAAAGAGATCCTCACGAAATGTCCCTTCCCTAACAGACTGCTGCAAATTTCTGTTTGTTGCTGCGATTACCCGGCAATCCACAGGAATGGGACGAGTAGACCCTAAAGGGGTTAATTCCCGTTCCTGTAACACCCTAAGGAGCTTAACTTGCAAGTTTTTAGGCATCTCCCCAATTTCGTCTAAAAACAATGTTCCGTGATGTGCAGCTTTTATGAGACCTTCTTTACCCTGCTTTTTCGCTCCTGTAAAGGCTCCGCCTTCGTAACCAAATAGCTCCGACTCAACTAAATCTTCCGGCAAAGCAGACATATTAACCTTAATGAAAGGACCGTTTTTTCGCAAACCTGAATAATGCAAGGTCTTAGCTATTACTTCTTTTCCGGCTCCGGTAGGGCCTTCAATTAAAATATTTGATTCAAAATTAGCTAAATGAATGGCTTTTTTCAACAAATCCCGCATTATTTGGCTTTGGGCTATTACTGATCCAACTCCTTCGATAAGGCAGGGATCATAATTTTCTGATTGAATTATGCCCTTTCCCAAAGGACGAACCGTTGTCATTACGTTAATAATTTCACCGAAATCATTGAAAATAGGGTTACCTGTTGCACAGACCATCTGATTCGTTCTTATAATCTGCTGACTTATGGTCTCTGCTTTACCGGATTGAAGTACCATTAAGGTTACCGAGCGGTCAAATAAACCATCTTTGACAAGTTTGCTCATGTGTTTGCCTTGTATTTCTGTTATCTTTATTCCCGTTAATTTCTCATATGTACTATTAACGCCTAAGGTATATCCTTGTCCGTCCGTTATATAGATTCCAATCTTATCATTGTGCTGAAAACCTTCCAGCCCATCCTTAAATGTTGAATAATCCCCTTTGTATTTCGGTACTGCCGAACCTTCAGTAACAGCAAAACGTTTTTCAGTAGACCGCAAGGGAAACACAACCACGTTATTACTGAGACTATCCCTAATACTTTCTTGTGGCAAGGCAATCCCTCCTATATCAATATGAATGGTGCAACCAGCTATGCTTTTGCACCAATACTTTAGTGTTCAATGGCTTACTACGTATAATTTTAATCTAAGTTTACTTAATTTTCAATTATTTCTGTAAATATATGTCTTTCTATAACTAGGAATTACTCCTTCGATTTCTTCGATAGAAGTTGAGTCCGCCGAAGATCCGAGATTCAGCTCGGACTGAACAAGTTCATTGGCATATTTCTTGCAATCAGTTAAAACTTAAGAAATATATTTAATCAAATTATTGGACAAGGAGGGAATATTTAGCCTATTTTATAAGTACTGAGCGGAGACTCCTTAATTTATTAGAATTGGAGGATGAAAAGATGAAAGTTTACGTTCTTAATACCGGATGGTTAGAATGCGATGAGAATTGGATGGTTGCTCAAACGGTTCTCGGTTCTTTAAGTAATAAAACTCCTCAGGTCAATTGGATCAAAATACCTGTTTACGCCGTTTTAATTGATCATCCGCAAGGTAAGATCTTGTACGACTTAGGATGCCACCCTGATGCCATGAATGGGTATTGGCCTACCGGTCTGGCCAGTGTTTTTCCGTTCTTTGCTGAAAAATCGCAGGACTTTGTTAAGCAACTTGCCTTGACGGGAACCAGGCCCGAAGATATTAAAACAGTCGTCGTTTCTCATCTCCATCTTGATCATGCCGGGAATATGCACTTATTTAAGCATGCAAACGTCTATGTTCACCGTCAGGATTTTGTGTATGGCCAAACACTGGTCCATTTAAGCCAAGACCCTGCGGCCCACGGGGCCTATGTAAAAGCCGATCTGGAAGTACCGGTAAAACAATATCATCTCGTTGAAGATGATTTCGAGTTGGTCCCTGGAGTCGAACTAATTTCACTGCCGGGACATACGCCTGGGATATTAGGATTGATAGTTCATCTGGAAAAGGAAGGAACTCTCATTTTCCCTCAAGATGCTTTGTATGACCGGCGGAATTATGGACCTCCTGCCAAAGCTTCCGGCATTGTCTATGACAGCATAGCATTCTTCAAATCTATCGAAAAAGTTCGAAGTTACGCCAAGAAATATAATGCGAAGGTCATGTTTTCTCATGATATGGAATTTTTTAATACTATGAAAAAAGCCCCTGAATTTTACGAATAAATTGTTCACCCTAAACCTCCACTGAGCCAACCTCCGATTTTGATAGGTTGGCTTAGTTTCCGATCAGTGCGGCGATAGCCCCTCAGGCATCATTCCAAAAACGCTTTGCGACCCAAAAATACATACTTTATTCTTCCTGTCCTTCCCGAGTTTCCCAAGCATAAGTATAATCAGCTATCGACACACGACAGCGCAGGCTGACATTCGGTGGTAAAGAATTAAAGAATAGAATATAAGATTGCTGGAAACTTTAAAACAGATGTCAAAGGAGGAATAAGTATGACTGAAAAAAACATTCTTGCCTTTTTTAAAACTTCGGAAGAGGCTAAAAAAGCTGCCGAACAAATTAAAGGTTTAGGAGTAACCGATATCCAGGTAGACCGGTTTAGTAAATATCCGCACGGCAGCGCTGATTTCATCAATGATCCTACAACCGGTGATCAACCCAGCCAAGCGGCATTAATTTTAGGGGCAAGTTCAGATCGGGATACCGGAGTATTAGCTTCTGCGGATGTCAGCGCCAGTGGGATGAGTGACGGAGGTCAAGATTCTGTATCCGGCCGGGATGTACTTGTTGCTGCTATTGTTGATGAATCGAAATTTGATAGGGCCATCCAATTTGTTAAAGATAACGGTGGTTTAGTTTAGAATTCCATCACAAAGTATTCATCCATGCACCTGCACAATTTCAGAGGCGGCGATTCATCTCGCCATCTATAGAGAATGAGAGTCTTCTCGCCGTAAAAGATAAAGAACCCCTTTCGGTATAAAATAACCCGTTACCGAAAGGGGTTCTTTAGTTTACCCTATCAAAGGTCTTAAGCCAATTGGCAACTTCATCCGCTGAAAATGTACCGTTTAGGGCAATACCAGGTAAAATTGTTGCTCCCAAGCACTCTTTGGCTATTTCATTTTCAATTTGCCCAAATCCGCCACCTCCATGTGTTTGCCTCAATACTCATTGCATTAAGTTTGATAATTTTTTATTGGATTCTCTCTCTTATGGTGCCATAATAAAAACATACTAATTCTATTTATCCGGACAAGACCATCGAAGTGATCTTTACCCGAAAGGAGCGTAGGTATGAATAACCTGCAATATTCTGTACCACAGAACCGTCGTACATCAAAGGTTTTATGGAAAATAACCCGCCCCCATACGTTAACTGCATCAGTCATCCCCGTACTAATTGGTACGACTCTGTCTCTGCATAATAAAAGTGTCCACTTACTACTTTTTCTGGCTATGCTTGTGGCCTGTCTTTTCATCCAAATTGCCACTAATTTGTTTAACGAGTACTATGATTTCAAACGCGGATTGGATACCCAAGACTCTATTGGTATCGGCGGAGCTATCGTTAGAGAAGGATTCCGGCCAAAAACTGTCATGCTGCTCGCCCTGGTTTGCTACGGCTTATCTATAATTTTAGGCGTGTACATCTGTGCTAATAGCAGCTGGTGGTTAGCCTTAATCGGGCTCGCTGGAATGCTCATTGGCTATCTATACACCGGAGGACCTTTGCCCATAGCATATACCCCTTTAGGTGAGGTTTTTTCTGGTTTGTTCATGGGAACCTTTTTTATCCTCATATCGTTTTTCATTCAGACAGGACAAGTTAACGGGAAAAGCATCCTCGTTTCTGTCCCCACCGGGATTTTAGTCGGAGCCATCAATATGGCCAATAACATTCGCGATCTCGACGGAGATAAGGCTTCAGGACGAAAAACCATGGCTATTTTGCTTGGCCACGAGTATGCTGTTTTCGGGTTAGGAATTATGTTTGCTATTGCTTATCTCTGGGTCATCGGGTTGGTCCTTAGCAGTTCAGTCAGCCCCTGGCTTCTGCTCGTTTTATTGAGTATCCCTAAGGCAATCCAAGCGGTGAAAGGTTTTGTCGGCCTTAACCTTCCCATACAGATGATGCCATATGTAAAAGTAACGGCTCAAACTAATACTATTTTTGGATTGTTATTATGTTTGGGACTATTTATAACAAAATAACTGCACTTACGGGCCGCCTTTCGGTGCCTGCCCATGATACTTGCTTATCATCCAGACCATTAATCGCATCAATCATCGAACAGGGTATCGTCTAATAACTCCATAATCATACAAATTAACAATGCACTCCACTTTTGCTAAAGTGGAGTGCATTTGCTTAAAAGAGGGGCATTTTTCATGGGGTAGGCAACTGACCCTCCTCTTGAACTTCCAAGTTGATTTGATCTTTAACTTAAGTAATATCCGGGTATAGTCTATATCGTCACACCATAACGTTCGAGTTCAGTAAGAATTTCCGAAACTCTGTCAGGAGCCACATAGATCTCAACTAGGGAGTGTCAATATGTGAGTTATAACTTAAATAAAAGTAATCCTTCGTAAGACAAATTCCAAGATATCCATTTATTACATATTATGTAGCAGATCTGGTAAAGGAGGAAATAACAATGGCATTTGGTACAGGTGTTGCTGGTGCTTGTGGCACAGGTTTTGGTGCTGGAATTGCTATCGTTGTTGTAATTATTCTGCTTCTGATTGCACTCGGAATCGTATTCTAAATTATTGGAGGGATTATTATGTACGGAATGGGTTATGGCGGAATGAGCGGAGTATGTTGTCATCCCCCTGTCGCTGCTTATGGTGTTGGAGCAGGCGTGGGTGTTGGAATCATAGCAATTGCAATTTTGATTCTTATTGCTTTAGGCGTAATCTTCTAAAATCATGACTGCAAAGGCTATCATCGATAAAGGTGGTAGCCTTCTTAGGCACAAAAAGGAGTTGATCTCATGTTAGGTTTTGGATTTCTTCCCTTTGCTCTGGGTTTAGGTTTAGGAGCTACAATAGCAAGACCTCGCTATTACCCATCAGCTTATCCCTACGCTTATCCCCCATATCCCTATGGATGGTTTTAATATGCTTAGCAGAGGGGTTACTCCCCCTCTTTTTTAGATGACAGCTGCACCTGCCCTTCACTCCACCCACGAAAAGTGCCTCTTACTTATTCTAAATATACTTTTCCGTTCATCTTCACGACTTGATAGGACAAGCGGACGTCCGCCAGCTTTTCAAAGATTTACACCAAAGACACTTACTTAAAAAATGCATGGTAGACCATGAGAGCTAAAACCACAATGACAATAACACCCGAAAGCGGATGCGCCCAGTTGTTGGTCTTTCCCAGTCCATTTGCTTTTGGAACAAGAAAATTAGCATCCTCTTTGTTGTAATAGAAGAAATATTGATTGTGATCTCGCCGATACTCTTCCACTTCTTCTATGGTCCATTTTCTTTTTGCCAAGACCATCCCTCTTTTTACCGTCGAAATTATCATTCTACATCCCAATGCCATCATTATATCATTAACAGCAGCGCGAATCTCAAATAATAGAACCCATAAATTAGTAATCCAAACTGACCTTCCATAAAAATTTTAATTACTAGTGCGTATATAACTAGCAGGCCCCCTTGTAAGGACAAATTTAATTTTGTATTCCAATCCGCAAGAATCGGATTGCCGCATGCTTATCGAGCTAATTCTCTGACACTTAACATTAAAGCCCCTAGCATACGGTGAAACCCCTTTGGATTTTGCGCTGGTACCCTATATTGCTTGTTTATCTCTATTTGTAATGCTGGAATTCCTAATTCACGAGCGACAAAACTTGTGATGGTATTTGGCCCTGCAGAAGCAAAATGGTCATGGGTTAATCTGTTTAATCCAAAGGCTTGAAAGTTACGCTCGACCAATTCAAGCATACTCGTTTTTAAAAGGGTTTTCCCGCGATTGGTACCAAAATCCACATCGAATTCACGCTCGCGTGCAGCTCCATGAATATCAAGTAAGAATTTTACATTTTCCCTTTTACAAATCTCAGCGATTCTCTCTTTGTAGATACAAGGATCATCAAAATTTGGATCCCCACCGTATAGATTAGTCACTGCGATGGCATGACAACCTGTTAGTTGATTTAACAGGTACACTGTCGACCCAGTGAATTGATCGGACATCTTAATCTTCTTTTGTCTATAGTGTCTAACCGCATGAGGGGCTGATACCAAAACTGGCAACTTTCCAATTGAGACCCAAAAGGGGTCCTCTTGCTTAGGGTTAACTCTCTTGTCCGTCTTATAAAAATAGACTTTTTCTACATTCACTGCTTCATCATTGATGCGAGACCGACTGAACTCTTCTAAAATATCTTCATGATTGTCCAAAGTAATGCCCCCAGAATTCGTTACTCAACGGATATCATTCGTTTTGCAAACGGTAAAAAAATCGTGAATATTTTCCTCTCCAATTTAGGACTATATTGTAGTTTCTACTAAAAGAAAAGTTCAAAACACAAGATTTTCCTTTTGGATGACGAAACACCCCTGGTTTTAAGCAATATGGAATATCTTTGTTATTATTGCAAAATACAAAAGCGCTATAAACACCATGCTTACTGTCAACGGGAGTCCAATTTTGAGGTATGTCAAAAATTTTATCTCCACATTTTCTTTTTTAGCAAGCTCAACAACAATTAAATTTGCAATTGAACCAGTCAGTGTAAGATTCCCTGCAACCGTACTGAATATAGCTAATGCAGCCCACCAAACATGTCCCATATGGACTGGAACCAAATATTTCAGCAGCATTACAGCTGGTACATTACTCACAATATTTGAAAGCACCACAGTTAAAATCGAAAACACCTGTAAATTTTGGACACTCTTCATCCATGGTGTATGCATAAGTAACATAAGCAAGCCACTATGCTCAACTCCACCAATAATTACAAATAATCCAATGAATATGACCAAAAGATTAAAGTCTATCCCGCGATATATTTTATTCGGTTTAACTCTGCGCGTTATAAGCAAATAGGCTGCTCCCAGACTGGCAACAATCGCTGGATCAAATCCCATCAAAAATCCTACCAAAACTAGAAATACTACAACTAAACCTTTCTTGACTAAATATCCGTGTACGACCCCTGTCATCGGTTGAAACTCAGGAAGTTGGCCGCTCAGTTCCTCTTTGTATATCCAACTAAGTAACACGTATATAAGCACAAGTCCTACAAGGGAGATTGGTATCGCCAACGCCATATACCAGCCAAAATTAATACGTGAAAGGCTTTCAATTAAGATATTCTGAGGATTACCAATCAAGGTGGCAGCACTGCCTATATTCGAAGCGGCCGCTACTCCTAGTAAGTAAGGCGTGGGATTTAACCTTGCCCGCCTAGTAATCATAATCACAATAGGGGTTAGGAGCAAACAGACAATGTCGTTAATAAAGAAGGCAGACAATATCCCTGTGATTAGAATGACCATAAACAATAATTGATTTTTACCGTTCAAACGACTGAGGAATTGGTTTCCGGCTAGTTGAAAGAACCCAGACATATTTAAGTAGGACGTAATGATCATCATTGAAAATAACAGTATTATTGTCCGGTAATCTACAGCCTGAGCCGCCTGATCGAAGCTCATAACTCCCGTTCCCACTGTTAGAGCGGCACCTATAATTGCAATTCCGGCGCGATCCACCCTAAAAACCGGACTTTTTCCAATAGCAAAAACTAGCATAGATAATGTTAGAATCAATCCTGAAATAATCAAATTGTGCACTTTCTTTCTTCAACGGGCTAACTCTCTAAAGTACGCTTTCGTTTTTTAGGCTTTGAGAGATTATTTCTTGATGCAAATAAAGCTTTTATAGCCCACTCCGCTAACCGTTCTCTGTTTTCCAAAATATCAACTGGAACCTCATAATATGGCATTACCGTGGGCTTGTCATCAAATGGCTTGAATGGTTGCATTCCTGCCATAACATAATCTGTCTTATTAGAGTCATCCACCTTAAAATAAAGGACGTCATTTGCAAGTATTCCGAAAATCAAACCTTCATAGTAAATACTCACTCCGCCAAACATCTTTTTGACCGTTACATAACCTAATTTTCCAAGTTGGTCTACAACATATTTTTTGAAGCTCTCACTTACTGCCATGTTCTTCCTCCCGAATTAAGGTTTATCAAGCCTTTCCTATTTCTCTGAAGATGCTCTCTCACGAATTCAGCAACTTGTGGCCCAGATAAATCATCTATTTTGAGATACAAGAAAATCCCTCCAATAGGTGGTGATCTTAACCAAGTTCCTCAAGTATCTTATATTGTTCAACCAAGCTTAAAGGAATTGGTTCGGTGGGTTCATTCGAATGATGATTAAGAAACAACTCCCACCATCCTACATCATGCCATTGGTCAAATTTGTATCCTGCTTTATTATATTGGGCTATCTTCTTAAAACCAAAATACTCGTGGATTCCAACACTTGATTCATTAGGCAAACAGATCCCTGCGTAAGCATTGCAATAACCTTGGAGCTTTAAGAGGGGAAGCAAGGATGTGTATAACGCCTTACCGATTCCCTTTCCTCTGCATTCCTTCCTAACGTAGATAGAAACGTCGATCGACCATCTGTACGCAGCTCGTTCACGATGTTTAGAAGCGTAGGCATAGCCTAAAACTACATTACTATCTTCGTAAACTAACCATGGATTTCTCTGCAATACACGATCAATTCTTTTCTCCATTTCATCATGGGACGGAACATCTGTTTCAAAAGAAATTGATGTATCTTCAACGTAGGGTCTATAAATGTCAAGAATTTGTACCGTGTCTTGCTTATTAGCAAGTCTAATCATAATAATACACCTCTTTTAAAGTATGAAAAAGACGCCGTCAGTTATCAAACTTAACGGCGCCTTTGCCTAACATTACTATATTAATTTTGAATTCTCCCTTTGTCAATTAAATTACCTTGTTAATGTAGTGTTGAATACACACGTTTTCTTAAACTTCTGATCGTCCATAAATAAATAGCTATAATCCAAACAGCCCAACCTAATACGGCCAAAACTGGTCCATGAAAACCAGGCAAAGCACTCATCGCCTCTTGAGAGGGACCAAAAAGTTCCTTCTTTTGAGTTAATCGATTTGCTAAAATCCTTAGCAGGTCGGTAGGATTCAAGATCAGAATTCCGTAGAGCAAAGCCATCGTTGTTGTTCCCGTTGTTAACATTAAGGTTTGAACCACGATCAAATCATAAAGGATAATCATCAAAAACCACAAAGCTAAAGCTCCAAACAAGGCTACCATCCGGTTCTTCGCTTTAATGGAGATTAAAGTTCCTAAGGTAATAAATACCAAGGCCAGGGCCAAGGAAATAATAACATTAAAATAATAAAGGGGAGGACTTGATGCCCCGATGACATTAACATTAAAACAGCCCCAGAGGCTCCGTACCCTATCAATAAGGCGGCCGCAACCGCTGACCACTCTCCTAAAATCCTGCCTAAACATATTAGACGAAAGTGCAGAGGCTGCGTGAGCATAAGGTCCATGGTTCCATCTTCAAATTCAGCAGCAAATCCTTGCGAACTGATAATTAAACTAATCAGAGGCACAAGCAGAGTCGCTAAATTGAGCATACTCACCCCAACACGACTAACTTGAATATCAGTAGCTCCCGGAGAGATAACACTAAAGATCGACATGGCTAAAGAAAGCCCGAAAAAAATACCCTCTGGCGACGGCTTGCAGTCCGGGACTGTCGGCGAATAACTGAAGTACTGGTTGATTTAAATTAGCCCGCGCTATTCTTCCTTATCTGCGAAACAATAGGGTCTAAGTAGACAAGGCCTCCCCATATGGCCAGATCGCAAAAAAGGAGTGGGGCTAATCCGGGGGCACCATAAAATACTCTTCTCCAGCTGAATCCTCCTGATGCATCTGCCGAAAGGTGAAGAATGAAACCTAACAAACCAATTAACATGCTCAGTACCATGGTTATAGTAAAAAGCCGCGAAGTCATTTTATCTGAGGAAGAATACGCCTGGAGGAAAACAACACTTGCGGCAAAAAATCCAATATAAACGGGAAACCATGTGTAAAAATTGCCGAATCGAGTACTGGCATGATCAAAAAAGGCAACTAGGGCCGTAGCAAAAAACCAGAAAGCTGTTGCCATAAGCAGCCAACGTGTTTTTTGTGTCAGTCCATATCTTTTTAGACGTGGGCGATCGTCCATCCCGGTAATAGCACCGATAATTCCCAGGGCAATGAAAGCCAAAGGGGCGAAAACGGGATTACCGCCTATCAATTTAGTGAGGCTAAAGGAGTTACCACCTATTACACCTGTTAGATGAAAGATAAACCCTAGCACTCCGATACATATGCCAAGCAAATTAAGCCCCATATGCAGAGTATTTATAATGCCTGGCTTTGGTCTGAATAAGAGAAGAAGAGCAGCAATAGCTGCGAGCGGACAAAATACAACTGGAATCCATTCGTAAACCGGCGAAAAAGCATCCGCTGCATGGGCAATCGTCACATCTAAAAATACAATTAAATAATTCAGGGCAAGAAAAAGCAAAATTAAACGAGTTTTTTCAATCGAAAGCTTAATTGGCTCTTTAGTTATCCATTTGTAAGAGAAGACTGATGCAATATTTGATTCCAAAACTCATTCTTCCTTTCAACGTTTCTACATTCCAGCTATGTTCAACTACACCTCATGTTTATTTTTTAAGTGCAGCTACATAATCGCCAATTGCTTTTATTTGAGGATCACTTAACTGTCCTTGAAAACCGGGCATACCTCCCTTACCCGATTTAACGATAGCCTGAACCTTGGATGAATCAGACCAACTTCCCGTGTTAAGGGCCGGTCCGCTCGCCCCGGAACCATTGGAACCATGACAAGCCGAGCAATACGTGTTATATAAATTAACACCGCTTACTTGAGTCGGGCTGGAAGACGTGGAAGACGTATTTGAGGCAGGGGTTTGACTCGCTTGGTTCGACGGGGAAGTTTGAGCAGACTGAATGGACTGTGTTAATACTGCTACAGCAATAATTGTTACTGCGATAGAAATAATTAAGTTTCTCCAGACTTTTGTTCGAAGCATTTCTTCACCAACCCTCTTTAAAGTTCTTTATCAAGCAGGGTAATCGCTCGATGCTTTTACTTCTAGATATCCCGATTAATTTATTGATAGCGTTACTTGAGACTTACTTAATGGCCCTTGAAAGCTTTATATTCCCCGCCGCCCTCATGAATTTATGAACTATACAAATTTTTTCCTTTAAGCCAAATAATATGTATGAGATTTTGTCCAAGCTTAAATAAAAACACTTGCCAAATTGACGGCAAGTGTTTTTATAAGTAACTTTTTACAAGAACATGATCGGTAGTAAGAATAAACCATCATTCACAAATGGCTCTCAAAAACCTACTAACCTTTATTCAAGGCTGCTATTTATTCTTGAGGGCAGCTGGGGCTCAAGTGGTATGAGCGGTGAATTGGCCTCAATTTTTTAAATGGACACACCTTTAATTGTAAATAATGGTTCCCCAAAAGAGTGATCTGATTTTAAATCAATATGAATTTGATGAGAAACATTCAAGGTTTTATCAATAAATATTATAATTCCCTGATGTTGAAACTCATCATAAAACTTTGTACTTTTCATTTTGTTATCGACCTCTGACCAGAGTCTGCTGATCCAGCCATTTCAACTATAAGTGATTTCTTTTTTAATAATCAAATTCCCCCCATTTTCTTCAATTGTATTTTTTGCTTTATCCTCAATAATAAATTCCATACGCCATGACTCCTTTAGTTCACGATTTTAACTTCCCCACCAACACCCTCCATCAAGCCTATTCCTAATTATACCATGTACCTAGACAAACCTTTTCCATTTTTATATGTGAAAATCCAGAGCAACACACTCTGGATTTCATTTCTCGCAAAGCCGCTTTAACCCCGCTCTCAGGTGGATATTTTCATCCCTGCTTTTCAGTCTTCCCCTGGCTTCGGAGGCTTTAGCTAATTTAAGATACGTTAGGCAACGGGTTAATTGCCAAATAATCTGCGAGGATTCTCTATTAGGAGAGTATCAATCTGTTCCTCTGTAATTCCTGCTATTTTCAATATAGGAATTACATCTTCAAAAATGTGAGCAGGATGCCATTTAGCCACAACCTGTTGGACAACCGGCGGCAAAACAAGGGGTCTTCCTAACCAATAACTTACAGAGTCCTGGGAGATCATAAGTTGCTTTTCATACCCGTGAAACATCAAATTCATTAAAACTGCCTCTCGCTCAGAATCAAGAGGTGCTCCGACCATTCTTTCCAACCCAAAGCGATCAAATCCAACAAAAACTCCGGTTTTTAAAACACGGATGTGATCTTCAAAGTTAACATTACCACACATATGGCCAATTAAAATTCTGTTAGGATCGGCACCTAATGAAATAAGTAATTCTGCTTGTTCAGCCCCCATGGTTCCTTCTTGAGTGTGAGTTATGATTGTCACGTCAGTGTCTTTTTGAGCCTTGGCCGCTGCTCGGAAAAACATTTTTTCATAATCCGTTATGTTATCTTTACTTGATGCCAGTTTTATAACTCCTGCTTTTACGCCCGTTTTTCCAATCCCTTTAGTAATCTCCTGCATATACATTTCATAGATTTCGGATTCTACATCACCCAAGGCGGCTCGAAATTTAAAATATGCTGGTGCTGACTCTCCCTCATAATAATAACCGGTAGAACAGACAATTTGCAGCCCTGTCCTTTCAGAGATTTCCTTTAAAAGTTCAGGATTTCTGCCACATTCATTCGTTGTGGCATCGACGACTGTTTTCACATCAAACGTTTTGAGCTTTTCCGCAACCCCAATCCCCACCTGTAAGGCCGTGTTCCGATCAAATTCACCTAAAGTAGTATCTCCTTCAAAACCAGGATAACCAAAGACAAAATGTTCATGGATCAGGGTTTTTCCTAATGCTTCGGTACTTATAGGACCCATCACAGTATTAACCGTTCTTGGCACTGACCATTCCACCTTTCATTTCATAATTACAGCTTCCTCACTAGGGATATTCCATCACTTAAAAGCTGCCTCTTGGAACCTTTCCTTTCCTTTTCTTGTTCTTGTAACTTACGCCAGAGAACTTTACCACTAGCTGACATAGGCAGGTTCTCGACCAATTGAACGATGCGCGGATATTTATAAGAAGACATATTATTCTTAGTCCATTCAATTATGTCTTGTTCCGTCACTTTCCCTCGTTCTTTTTCGTGTAAGATAACAAAGGCTTTGACAGTTTCTCCTCTTTTAGAATCCGACACGCCAATCACGCAGGTCTGTCGAATCGCTGGATGTTTGAACATAATGGACTCCACTTCTGTAGGCCAGACTTTAAAACCTGAGGCATTAATCATGCGCTTTATTCGATCAACTAGAAAAAAATACCCATCTTCATCATATTTGGCAATGTCACCCGTGCGGAAAAAACGTTTTCCTTCAATTGTCAAAAACGCTGCCTTTGTTTCTTCTGGTCGTTCCCAATATTCTTCCATGACCTGTGGTCCATTGACCACCAATTCACCTGTTTCACCAGCTCCCAATTCTTGATGAGTTTCAGTATCAATGATCCTGGCATCAACGTTAAAGGACGGAATCCCCAGACATTGCAATTTGGGTCTGTCCGGAGGATTAAAATGGACTTGAGAAATTGTCTCACTCAAACCGTACCCTTCAACATATCTCACCCCTAAAAGTTGAAACATCTTTTCACCAAGGGCTTCTGGCAGCGGAGCACCGCCACCTCCCACATATGAAAGAGATTGGACATTATAGTTTTTTATATTAGGATTGGCAAGAAAATCAATTACCATCGTCGCTATGTTTACCCAATGAGTACATTGGAAACGTTCAATCAAGGCTGCAGCCAATTCCCTGTTCCAGCGAGTAAGCAATACCATCGTTCCTCCGGAGAAAATCGGGGCATTCATGCTATGCTGCATTCCTGTTACATGAAATAAAGGCAGCGTGACCAAAGAGGCCGTGTTTGCAGTCATTGAGCCCCAGGCTGCCGAACCAACAGTGTTGGCATTAACTGATTCGTGAGTATGAACACATCCTTTAGGTATCCCGGTTGTCCCCGACGTATAAGGCAAAATAGCTAGATCATGATTATTTACAATCAGTTCGCCCGGTGCTAAGCCGGCAGAAATTGCTTCTCGCCAATAAATCAAATCACTCTTCGAAAAATTTGCGGGTGATGCTCGTACTTCAGCAGGAATCTCTAAATCAAACTCAGGCGATATATACTCACTATAAGCTGCGATGATAACATGTTTTAGAAATGTAGTATTCTGCAACGGAGCAATATTCTCATAGAGTTCTTGTCCAACAAAAGCAACGTTTGCTTTACAGTCATTGATATAAAAATCCAATTCATTTGTAACATTCATCGGACTCATCGGAACAACGATGGCATTTGCCCTTAAAATAGCATAATAGGCGATTATGAACTGCGGAGAGTTTTGCATAAGGAGCAATACCCGGTCATTTTTCTTAACTTTTAACTGACTTTGTAAAAAGCCTGCCACGAAATCAACTTCAAGTTTAAGGCGCTCATATGTAATTGACCCGCCGTAGTATTCGATGGCAGTCTTTTCCGGATACCTCCGTGCTGAAACATCAAGGTTATCATACAAACTAGTCTTAGGTACATCTAACACCTTTGGCATTCGTTTTGGCCAAAATTCATAATGGCGAGTAACTTTCATTAGTTTCAACTCCTCGCATAGTAAATAGGCATATCTTTTAAATCAATCACTTTGTTCATTTCCCCGCTAACCTTTCTGTTTTAATAAGAATATTCCAATAATTTGGAAAGATTCCATTTACTCAAGCGAACATTTCTTTAATTATTCCAGCGCAATTATCTGTCCAAGTTTCTTCTACAATGCTCTACATTTAAAAAGCCTCCCGCTTGGAGGAGATTCTCATGCCGAATCCTATCTAAAAAATATCCTACGCCCGGTAGTTAATTCGGGGCGTAGGACTTGATAGCTCGATATGAGGTGGATGGTAAGTTAATTTTTATCAAAAAAGACCTATGAAATTATTTGCAAGCCAAGACATTTATGAAGGAATATTTAATTGCAATGTCGAATGTTGTAGTAATATTGCGCAATTTGCGGATATGTTGTTATTCTAATGTGTTTTTTATGAGTGTAATGGAGGAGGATTGTTTATATGAAAATTGATCATGTGGCATCTATTGCACCCCACTTACAAGAATGGTATGACCAAGATATGTCAGTCTTTGTTGCAAATCAAGATCTAGTATTAGCTGCTTACAATAATCCCAGACTCGATTTAGGCGTACAAATTGGAGATCCCATTGAGAAATATAAAAGTACTATTTCGTATAAAGTTTTACTATCCGGTGAGAAAATAGTCGCACAGGTTTCTAAAGAAAAATCTCAATTTTCAATCCCCTATGTTGCAATCAGCAGTCCGATTCGTGAAGATGGTGAATTGATTGGAGTAATTACAATCGTAATATCAACCGAAAAATACAATGCACTCTTAGAAATCGGAGAGGAAATTTTATCTTCGGTCGAAGAAATCTATGCCTCTTCCGAAAATCTTTCGGCACAAAGCGAGGAACTTTCAGCAACCGCTAAAACGATGGATGATGAAACTCTGCATGTTAAAAACGATATAATGCATGTTACTGACATTACAACGGCTATTAAGAGAATATCGCAGCAAAGTAACATCTTGGGAATTAATGCCTCGATTGAATCAGCTCGAGCGGGTGAACAAGGCCGAGGTTTTGGGGTTGTAGCCGGAGAAATTCGAAAACTAGCCGTCAGTACAAACGACTCAGTCATAACAATTGAACAAGATGTTTTTGAAGTCCAGTCCTCCGTTAGCCGCTTAGTTGAATCGGTAAGGCAACTAGCCACCGTTAGTGAATCCCAAGCTCAAGGTGTCACTGAACTTACCCAAGCCTTGAATCAAATATCTCTTATGGCTCAAAAACTTGTTGAGTTGGGAAAAATTTAAGTCCATTGTTTGACTCATTAATGTCAGATAGAGTTTACCCAGTGTAATAACATCCGTTGAGTATATTCAGGTCGGCGGCGGATTAGCCACTGTGAATAAAAAAGTTCGGAAATTAAGTGGGATTATGTCAAGCAGTTACTCTCTAATAGAATGATGCTTGGAATCTTCTAAATGAACACACCTTTTATTGTAAATAATAGTAATAAAGCTCCAGTCCCGCAGCCTAAATCGAGGACTCTACTGCCTTTGGGAATTGTAAATAACCGTTCATTCTGAAATATGAGGGAGCGATATATAGAATTTGAAAAAAAAACTAAAGCTAAGGGATTAAGGTAACCAACTGTAGCCATGCCTTACTTTCCAAAGATAATACTTTTCAAACATTAGCTTACTAATATCATAAAAGGGGTTTGGCAACACTATGGAAAACTTTCGAGGTTTTAGTAAACTATCTGTTATACTCAGCATTTCTTTGTCACCAGCATCCATTATACATAGTTCCGGTATTTTGCTCATCGGCTTCGTCTCTAGCTTAGTTTTTCCATTAATTAATCTCACGATGTTTTCCGTTGCAGTCTTGGCGGATTCATCTGCAGCATAACCCGTTTTCGGCACACCGATAGGTACTGGAGTTCTGAATTTAATAGGAAGATCTGCAGCAATACCAACTCCGAAAATATTTGGGTATTGTTTATGTTGATAAGTATTGTTAACGGGTATAAACGCATCTTTAGTACCTAAGTCAATAGAATCACTTACGACATTAGCTCCTCTAAACATTGGCATAATCATCGAAAACTTGTAAGGGATTCTTTGCCCGCTTTTAAGAACTATGTTTTCGCCCGAAACCTCATGGATTTCCGCGTTCGTGATATACTTTATCCTAAACATAGGTAAAAGCTTTTTCAGGATAAAGTTACTTCCAGTAATACCGCCTATACCTAAGTGACCTAAGAAGGGCTCAGGGGTGAAAAAGGTAATGTCTACTTTCTTTCGTATACCTAGATCTCTACATCGCTTTTCAAAGTTAAACAAGAATTCGTAAGCAGGACCAGTACACTGAGAGCCTTGAGTAACCCCAATCACTACAGAACCCGGGTCTTTAATAAATTTTAACCAGCGTTTTCGGGTTTCCAGCGCCGTTTCCGGAGTAACGATAAACGACACATTGCTATTTAAACTCAAACCTGTTATTTGGTCAAAGATCCATTCAGGGCCAGTCGCAATGATTAAATAATCGTACTCAAAGTCTTTATCTCTACATCGGACAACCCTATCTTTCGCTAATATTTCTGTGATTTCATGACATATAAATTGAACACCTGCTTTCGATACTAAGGGTTCCAAAGGTACTGTAATATCCTTGACTTGCCTCTTCCCAAAGGGAACCCATATAAGCGAAGGAACAAACAAGAAATCGGGTGATTTAGAAAACATAATGATCTTGTGTCCATGACCTAATTTTCGTCTAAGTTCTAATGCACTTGTGAGACCCGCGAAGTTACCACCTATCACGATAATCTTAGCCATAGCTTTTCCCCCTCAGTTACGAAGCGATTATACCTTTCATTTTTTGGTTGATATCCGGCACCAAAACTTCGTCAACCAATGTTTTACCTAACATTGATTTTTAGTATGTGAGTTATGATAGAGAAAATATGCATTGCTCCAACATACGGATGAGCGCCCCGGTAGCAGTGCAATTAATCTTTACATTTGCCAGGTCAGCTGCCGATCCGGTACCGGTTGCAAATACTCCGTTAGCTCCTGAACCACTCGAATTTATTGTAATATTGGAAAACAATCCAGATCATCATGAAGATTTTTTAACGAAAGGTAGATTTCACCCTTCAGGGGGCTCCCTAAAAGAATTTACGTAAATTTTATTGTTTCAGAGGAGTTGATGTAATCTTCGGAATCACCAAAACAATTGTCTGTCTTTCCTGAATTATCCCACTATTATCCTCAGCTTCCTGCATAAAGTAGTCGCTAAAAGTACAAAACCGGTAGCGAAAAAAACGCCCCGGTAATATAAATACCCCAGTATTCCTTCACTCCTTGCCAAAGCAACTCACCCTTCGAATGAGGTTTTCTTTTGGACAGTAGTGGGGAATTAATTTAAACAAATGCTCAATTTTTAATCGCTTAATTGCTGGCAATGGGGTCGGCAACCGCAATCCGGTTACGTCCTCTTTTCTTGGCACTATATAGAGCATCATCAGCCAGTGCCACAACTTGCTCTGGTAATGATAACTCGGTTGTGTAAACAGTTACCACTCCGATACTGACCGTAACATATTCCGCCGTATAGGATGCAGTGTGTGGAATACCTAGATCTTCAACGGCTTTCCGGATTCGTTCCGCCAGAGTTTCAGTCCCATTATATTCTGTTTCGGGCAGTATAATTGCGAACTCTTCTCCACCATATCGTGCAACAATATCTGGTGCTCGACCAGCAATAGTTTTAAGAGTAGTCCCAATCTGTCGCAAACAATTGTCTCCTGCCAAATGGCCATAACTGTCATTGAAACTTTTAAAATAATCGACGTCTAGCATAATGAGCGACAAAGTAGACCCAGAGCGCTTTAACCTGAAGAATTCAGTTCTGAGAGCCTCATCAAAATATCTGCGATTCGCCAACCCTGTCAAACTGTCAGTAATTGAATTCAACTGAGCGGCGTTCTTCTCGATTTCAAGTTGTTGAAACAGCGCTTGTATTTTTTGCTCTGCTCGTTTGCGTTCTGTGATGTCACGGATAATAAATACCATTTTTGTCGGTTGTCCGTTAGCGTTATAAACAAACCCACTATTTACCTCAATATTAAAAGTGCTTTGATCTTTACGGACTCAACTTTTTTTACAAAAAGTTTGTATGCGGTCATTAATGAAATAACCGCAACCGCAGCAGATATAACAACTGTGCGTCCGGAGATGTCATTATTACCATACATGTAATAATAATAACAAAGGATAGTCAAAGCAAAAAACGAAATAAGTCTCCAACCATTCTCTTTCATATAAAGAAACTGTATAATGCCGATATATAGAAAGATATGTCCTAAAACCACCAGTGGGTTTGCGATCCTTGCTAGTATTTCTAGTGATCTTATTGTTAGCAAAGGCATAAAGATAAACCCCAGTGCCATAAAGCTAGAACCCAGTAGCCACCATCCAATCCCTCGATAGACTCTATTCACTTTATATTGGACAGAAAGAGCGATAACTTGGGTCATAAATGTTAGACAAAGGATAAAAGCAAGGGTTTGAAAGTCAAGTTTCATAAATATCCCTCCTTCCACACATGGTGCTAATATTCTACTCTAAGTTCTAGATTCCCTTTTTTAATTACAAACTCTATCTTACACCCTCATCCCACTTATCAACTCAAACGTAGCAACCACGGCAACTTTTCGAGTAAATTTAATCAGAGCTAGAGTTGGATAATAATCCTCGTTAAACCTTTTCATTCATCCATAATATGGAACCCTATATCTTTTGCTGTCCATTCTAAGGGGTACATTTTAATGTTTTTAGTTCAATCTTCTATAAAAACAGTTAAACCCGCATGAATGCGGGTTTTTATATAAATTATGGTGGAAGCGAAGCGTACTTTTTCGAACTTACCAACATAAAGATAGATTAATTATGAGGTCTTAACACATACAATTATCCAAAAAGGAACGTGCTATTTTGTCAAAGAGAGACCAAGTTATTTGTATTGGAATCGAAGACCCAACTCTTACTACTTCACAAGTAGGATAGGTACTTTTGATTGTTGAATAACCGTATGACTGACGCTCCCGAGAAATTCCTTAAATCCGCTCAATCCTCTGCTCCCCATAATAATCAAGTCACAGTTATTTTCTTGGATGTAATCCAATATCACACGAGCTGGTGCCCCTTCCATTTGAACACATTGGCACTTATTCGGAAGGGATGCCAGTGCCGATTGAGCCTCGCTAAGAATCTCTTGCCCGCGTTGACTTAGCTCATCATGCATTTTCTGATATAACTTTGAAGTGATAACCTCCCGAGCGGGAATTGTGGCCATTACGTGTAAAACATGAATTTGAATAAAAGAATTCATGTTAGCAATTTCAATGGCTTTCTCCAAAGATTTCTTTGCCAAATCCGACGAATCATAAGCAACAAGAATTTTTGTACATAGCATTTAAATTCCTACTTTCCTTTTTATCAACCTACCATTTGGTTCCAGAAAATCACAATGCCAGTTTAGTGGCCAAGTATTGCTTACCCACTTAGTCAATATAAACTGATAATGATCAATAAGCAAAAGGACGAATAAGAATCTCTGCCACGAAAAACAGCGTAATTACTAAGTCAACATCATAAGTGGTTGCCTGAAGGGTACCTACCATATACAAAGGCAGGGTTGAGAGATAGACAATATGGTTCACTCCTGGTAAATAGTTTAATGTACTTTTAAATTATATCGCATTTATCTATGCATATCTAATTGTCATTTGAATCGATTCTATGCATAATTGTAATATTGCAAAAAAGACCAGTCTCCCCTGTTCTATTATTACTTGTTCCAACTCTGAACAATGCGTAAGGGGTATGAATGATCTCAAATAAAAATGAGCCCCCATAAAGATTCCTTCAACTTTCATTATAAAAAAGTTATTGCGAAGGCGGCCGAATGGGTTACCTTCCACCAAAAGTTCAAGAGCAAGAAGCCCTTAGCAGAAGAGATGGGCTTCTTGCTCTTTGCTTTCCTCTGCACCTTCAGTTAGCTAAGAGATGAACAAAGTTAATTTTATCTCCAATAGCTTTGAGAAATACTTTGGAATCATAAAAAATATTAATACACAAATCGGAATATTCGTTTGTAGGAATCTTTCCAAAGCCGCCATATGCCATTGAAGTTTATTATACCTAGATGTATAATCAAGGCAATAAAACTAGTTTGAATTATTAAAACACTTAGTCTATTCTGGGGTAGTCCTTTAAAATAGGGCTTTCTCACGATCGTTTTCTTGTATTTAACGAGAAATTTATAGTTGGTAAATACAAAATGCAGTTCTTATCATAGCTTTTATTTATGAAAAAGGAGTGGTTAAATACTGAAAAGAAAAGCATAGTTATTGGCGTTACCCCTGTAAATCTTAATAGTATGCCTGAATCATTAATTGGTAAGTATATCCTTGCCGCAAACCCGTCTTAATGTCCCTGGCCAAGAAAAGTGAAATAGCTCACGTCCCTTATAAAGTGAAAAACAAAGTATTATTCGGCTACACATTATTAATTTTTGATACCTTAGATAATGCTGTGAATACGCAAAATTTCTTGTAGATCAAATGGAGGAGAGATGAGCATGAGCATGGGCATGGCCACACGTCAAGTATATTGGAACATAGAAGGAGAGCACTGGCTCTATTTATTCTTCATCATTGCACTAATTTTTTTCGGTATCGGAGTATACAAACGATTGTCACTTTGGAAATTAGGTCAGCCTGAGAATCGCTGGAAAGATCTATGGCAAGGCATAAAGGATATTATTGTCTATGGATTCGGGCATAAACGAATCCTCAAAGATTCTTATCCGGGACTTATGCATTTCGGTATTTTTTGGGGATTTGTATTCTTAGCATTTGCAACAGCAATGATTACGCTGCAAGCGGATTTTGGCTTACAAATATTCTATGGATGGTTTTATCTGTTAATAAAGCTTACAGCGAATCTCTTTGGATTGGCAGCGATCCTCGGCATCGTTATAGCAGCCTATCGCCGCTATATACAAAGACCTGATCGCTTGGATAATAAAACGGATGACGCAATCACACTTGCCTTAATCTTTACAATTCTACTAACAGGTTTCTTCATTGAAGGAGCTCGAATTGCGGCAACACCTGATCCATGGGCCGGCTGGGGATTTATTGGACAATGGATATCCATTCCTCTTAAGGCATCCCTTAATCAAGCACAGTTACTTTCCTTACATCGATTTTTATGGTGGTTCCATCTTCTCCTAGCCATGACATTCATCGCTTACTTCCCTTATTCAAAGCTGTTCCATGTCATCTTGGGCCCATTAAATATGTTTTTCCGCAGCCGAGGACCCATCGGTATCCCAGAGCCTATAGATTTTGAAGATGAAAGTCTTGAAACCTTTGGAAAAAGTCAACTACGTGAGTTTTCCTGGAAAACGTTATTTAATACGGACGCTTGCCTGCGTTGCGGACGTTGTCAGGATAACTGTCCAGCGTATTTAAGCGGAAAACACTTAAATCCCAAAAAGATCATCCAGGACATGCGGCTTTTAATGGAAGAAGTCGGCACAGCCGTGAAAGCCTCACAGAAAGGCGCTTTAGCCAATCAAACAGCAGAAGCTGAAACCGCTGCAGCCGAAGAAACCGCCGAACTGCCGGGTCGTTCTCTCATCGGTGAGGTTATCCCTGAAGAAGACTTATGGGCCTGTACTACGTGCCGTTCTTGTGAACAGCAATGCCCCGTTTTCGTTGAGCATGTTGATAAAACGATTGATATGAGACGACATTTAGTCTTAATGGAAACCAGGTTCCCGGCCGAGGCTCAACTCGCCTTCAGAAATATGGAGAATAACGGGAACCCCTGGGGCATTGGTTGGAGCACTCGGGCCGACTATTTAAAAGGACTAGGGGTAAAAACCTTCGAAGAAGATCCTACAGCTGAATATTTATACTGGCCTGGCTGTTCCGGTGCCTTTGATGCACGTAACCAAAAAGTATCCGCAGCTGTAGTCAAACTGTTACGAACAGCTGGTGTTCATTTTGCAATCTTAGGCAACGAAGAAAAATGCTGTGGTGACTCTGCCCGTAAATTAGGAAATGAATACTTGTTTTATACATTAGCCTCAGAAAACATCGAAGTCATGAAGGGATATGGGGTTAAGAAAATAATCACTCAATGTCCTCACTGCTTCAACATTCTTAAAAACGAGTATCCTCAATTAGACGGGAATTTCGAAGTGGTGCACCATTCAACCTTCCTGCTTGAGCTCGTAAAATCCGGAAAACTTAAGCTAAACAATATTTCCGGAAAATCAATTACCTATCATGATTCTTGTTATTTAGGCCGATATAATCAGATATATGATCAGCCCCGTGAATTACTCAAAATTGTTGGCCTTGAAATAAAAGAAATGGCTCATACTGGTGAAAAGAGCTTCTGTTGTGGTGCTGGCGGCGGTCGAATGTGGCTAGAAGAACATGAAGGCAAACGTATTAATGTCATGCGTACAGACGAAGCAATTGCCGCTAAGACAGATTATGTAGGTACCGCATGTCCTTTCTGCTTAACCATGATCGTCGACGGAATAGCGTCTCGTGAAGCAGGAGAAGCCTTAAAAGCTCTCGATATTTCCGAAATTTTAGAAGGTTGTATATAATAATCATCCCTTCTTCTTGTTGATTAGGGCAGACTGACCTTTCCAAGGCCGTTATATATACATCGTGCCGACCTTCGAATATTTGGAGAAGTTCCCTTTTTCGATCAGATTAGGAGTGATAGTCTTTTTGTTACTGAGGAGGATAGTATTGTCTATTCTTTCGATAGGCCAACAGTAGTCGAAGAGATATTACCTAACTACCCAGATATTTTGAACAATGTTCTTATTACTTTTAGTCAAAAAGTACGAATTTTAACCTCCCAAATTAGCGATCTGTCTCTTAATACTCCGAAAATGCGAGTATATAAAACGCTATACCACTTATTTTCTACAACTAACAGCAATGAAATTTTAATTTCACAACACAAATTAGCAAGCTTACTTGGAATCAGTCGAGTTACATTAAATCAAATTTTAGTTAATCTAAAGAAAGAAAATATAATTCAACAAGACAATTATAAACGGGAATAACCATTAACGATCTTAACGGGCTATTAAATTTAATCAAGAATAATTAGACTACGGTTAAAGAGTCAAACTAATCTGCCAAATCCGTTAATGTTTCCGATGCGTGATACCCCAATAGTTGTAGTGTATTATTTTGGGCATTGAAGCCATTCGTCATACTAATAGGGTTAAAATAATAATTAAACAGCTGCCCTTTCGTTGTTGAATATCAGCGAAGGACAGCTGTATATATGATTGGTATGCTTTCTACCTGACTCTCCACCGCCGAGCTAATAACTCCTTCTCCTCCGATGATATAGACCTTGCTGGAGTTACCGGCCGCTTTTTCATTCTTGACGACATTACTGATACCATCCTTTGGACTATGAGGATAAGGTACTGATTTTGTGCTGCAATACTGCTGATGGATAAGGACTTTTCTCTCAAAAAGGTTATTTTATTGGTCCAAGATATTTGTAGAAAGCATTGATTATACCCAACAGGGGTATATAATTAGCATAATCATTGGAATAGTGATTCATAATCTAAGCGAAAGGCAGGGAGGGTAAATGGCACGGAAAATTTCGTTTGCAGATTACTCAATTGTGGCTTGCGGAACAATGATACCAGAACTGAATGTTTTGAAGGAAACGGGCTTTTTGGATACTCAAATACTTTATACCGCACCAGGGCTCCATCAAGATCCGAATGAATTAGAACGCCAATTGAGTAAACAATTGGAGAAAGCAAAGAAGCTTACCAAAAAGATCATTGTGGTTTATGGTGGAAAATATTGTTATATCAATATGCGTGATTCTTATCGAACAATTGATGCTATTATTGAAGAAATGCGTGAAGATGGGTATTATATTGCCCGTACCGAGGTGGAAAATTGCCTTGATATGGTCGCAAGCGTTGAACATAGAGCGGAGTTGGCTGAGGGGAAAAAAATTTGGTTTTGTACGCCCGGTTGGTTAAAATACCGCGATCAAGTCTTTAAAGGTTGGGACAAGGCCAACGCTAATGAGAACTTTCCTCAATACACCGGAGGAGCGATGATGCTTGATCCCATTGATTTTTTTGATGCTTATGCAATGGAACATGTTGAAGAGATTTTGGACTTCTCAGATTGGTCTTCTCTGCCTTTAGAAGCGCGTTCAGTTGGGTTGGAACGTTTACAAAACGTGTTAATTGATGCAATGGCCGAGGATGATAGGAAGCGGCTATAAGAGGAAGATAATAAATATCCCTAGTTAAAAAGAGGTTAGTGCCTAAATATTGCCCTGACCTCTTTTTGCGTTACCCATCTCACACGTCAACACTTTATAGCTAAGCGAGGGATTTCGGAATGATTTTATAATTTCAATTACAGAAGCTAAGTACAAGCATTTACCTTCTAAAGTAACTCACCCCGAACAGACTTTTCGATTTCATCCGCGAAGCTCGTATAGTTGTCAACTGGGACACCGAATGAATTGCCAATGGCTTTACAATTTTATATTCAGAGTGACAAGTAATGATCCAAACCCTGACCGAGCGATTTATTCACATAAATGCAAATACCTATTGACTTTAAAACGTCCCCAATCACCCTTTGACTATTGTTGACTATCATATTAATCAATTCACTAACACAAGGATTAATCTTGGTTAGCACCAAAGGATCATAAAATGCCAGCAAACTCCAAGTTCCTATAGATGTACGGTACCTGCTTGATGAGAACTCTTTGCGGCTTGAAGATGGAGAAATGTTGTCATTTACCATTATCTTACTGCAGTCTATGTGTACAATTCTTTTAGCTGTATTGGCTACTCTTTGAAAGTCAATCGTCGAATAAACCGGAAGACAAGCTTCATGATGAGTAAGCCAAAAACCCATCATAGTTAGGCCGGCATGTGAAATATCTTCCCAGCCGCTTTCACCATAATAATATGGCCAGTAACTCCAATAATAGCTATTTGATGTTTCATCCAACCGAAAACACGTATGGAAATAGTTGAATCCTTTGATAGCTTTCGTTAGATGTTTTGAGGTAGAACATAATTTATCCAGAAGTGCACAGGCAGCAAGATAAGCATTGCCTCTGTTAGGCATGGTGACCTTACCTGCTTCATCGAACGTACCAAAATTCGGTTCAACAGGATAACCTGTTATTAGCGAGAAATCTATCCAATTATTGGGTGTATCGTGTGTCTCCAGCGCATCCCTACAAACCAACAAGTAGTTATCTAGTCGATCAAAGTATCGTCGAATGCCTAACGACGTTACAACATTAATAAATAGGAGTATTGGAATACATATTACAGCAGTATGAACGGGATAGGCATGTATGCTGCCGTACTGCCCCCCATCATTCCATACTGGTAATTTCAGTCGAGTACCCAAATAACTTTCCACATCCAGGTCGGTGTCACGATGGCTGATAACCCAATCTATTTGGGGAACCATCCAATCAAGGTATTTTAAGTTACCTGTTGCTTTAAACATAAAGTATAAGGCAACCCCGATTGCACCCCATCCCCAAGCAAAATCGCCACCTCTATGTGAGGTATTCTCGTCTGCAAACCATTTACCTGCTGACTCGCCGGTATGGTATGGGTCCTTGTTTTTATATATCCAGTCGAAAACTTCTTGCACTGAACCTTTCATGTAAACCTCCAACCCGCAGCTTAAGAAGGCGGAATAAATTATTTCCTATTAATATAGGCAAAATATAAAAGAAAAGCACCTCCATATCCTGAAGATGCTACACAATTCGCTTTGGCTCTATATTTAGTAAATACTTAACTCCCTTGCATTCAATGAAGTAACACCAACATGCATCGCACGCTTAAAAAATCTATATTTTTATACGTTGGTATTGCCAAAGAAAAAACTATTTATCCTTGAGTACTCCTGGTTAAAATGAGTCATTAGTAATGGCATTGTAGCCATTCCCTGCATAGGAAGACAAAGACTCCATATAGCGTCTCTATCCATCTGCATAAATCGTATCGAAAGCTAGAGAAGACTGACCTGATGCACTAAGTCCAGTAAAACGGCCACTTTATGCTTACTGTATTTCTACATCAATATTTTTTAAATTATGCTCACTGGCTCCCTTGATGCGAATGTGTGTTGTTAAATTGAAGCAAACCATATATAAACAAAAAAAACAGCCTCCGCCCATGTTATCGGGCTTTAGCTTTTCAGATGAACTATATTTAAAATGATACGCTTCAGTTAACCTGAACATGATCAAGAATATAGGGAAGCACTTCATCAGGTGAAATATGTAATGCCATTGCAAACTCTTCATGCAAGTTTCTTTCGGCAGCTTTCATAATGTCTTCATCAGTTTTCATTAGTTTCTTACCAACATTGAGTTTCCCTTTCTTTACCAAATATAACGTTTTAATTATCTTTACCCATTCTTCGCTTTGGCCCGTTCTAAGAGCCGCTTTAAAACTTTGATTTCTGTATCTGTCATCATCAGTCCAGATGGTTTCGGTTTCTGGCATATTCGCTATTAGTGATAAAACATCCTCTTTAGTCATGATGTTTCTCATCAAAACTTTTGGGTTATTTACAGGAGTTTTAATAATCATATTATTGTTATAAGCTGGTTCTAAAACGTAGTATTCAATATCATTATTACCTGTATCCTTTTCTTTTCTAATGTCTATTATTTTATACACTCCTGTTGAGTTGTATGCAACATAATCATTAACTTTAAACACAAATATTCCTCCTTGCCAATTTTTAAGTAGTATGTTATAGACTATACAATAAAACAAAAATGCTGCAACAAAAATTCCGTTATCTCAATAATATTAATTATAATTATATCAGAATTTTTCTGTTGCCGTAAGCAAAAAACACTTGACATTGAAGAAAATTTTTCAGTATAATATTATATTTAACGAACAGCGAGCAGCCTTTGCATGGCGTAAGTCCAGTTGCGAAGGCTACTCATTTTTTAATAGCAAAGACTACCTGAACCAGTTCGACTATGTGTATGTGGACTTCTGGGAATCTAGCGGGGATTAAGGTGATATTTCTCTATTTTCCTCGGGCGGCCTTCTTCTAATTGTTGGTAACCCTTTATATCAACTGAGATAAATATTTTGTAATTGCCTTGATTTATCAGCTTATCCGTATAATCTTGCCATGCTTAAATACCAGCGAAATCAATGGGCTGACAGCAGAGGCTAAATGCATTCAGCAGCAGATTCAATCATATCTTTTACAGTTACAAGAGGATTGGTATACCGTCTTTTACGCAAAGTTATATTTTTATATTCAATTGCATTTTTCGGACACCAATTGATGCACGCAAGACATTGCTGGCATCGATCATTCCATCTCGGTCTCCCGTTGACGATTTCAATATTGTTTACTGGACATACCGATTTACAACGACCACAGCTTATGCAACGATTGTCAACTCGAAAATTCTTTGCTTCATTAATCAATTTGGAAGCCAATTTTTCCTTTTTGAGAAAAGAATATGGATGTACATGTCTCAACAAAGGTTTTTTCTCAATCCCTATCCGTTTACGTACTTTTATTATTCCGGCGATCTCTTTTACTTTTAGCTTTTCCTGTCTGAACAAATCTTCTCTCTTTGAATCGCTTGGAGGCTTTATCCCTAAAGGGTTGATGATATAGTTATACGGTAATAAAAGGTGAAAACCGGCAGCCAATTCAGTTCCTCGCTCGGACAAAAGATTTGAAAGTTGAGTTAAAGCATAACCTTGAAATGATCTACTGTTAACAGCAGCAAAAATATACTTCGATTTGTTAAGTTGTAATCTTTTTATGAAATCCTGTACAATAACAGGGATAACCTGGTAATATAAAGGAAATACGAAACCTATGCATTCGTCCGACACATCAACTTCAGATTCTTGCATCGCCTTAGGAATGGATATTATCCTAGTATCCCCTATTTCATCAGCAAGATCACGAGAAAGCATCAGGCTGTTCCCGGTACCTGTAAAATAGAATATTGTTGTTCTCATGTTTTTTAGCTCCTCCATTGATTGATTTACACTTTAAAAATTACAAATAGAAATCACATTTTTAAGTCTCAATAATTTAGTAATTTAATTCACAATCTCTTCATCAACTTTACAGAACAGGGAACTTCTGTAACTGTTAATTTCTAATCAAAAGGAAACTATATAGCGCCATGACTATTGAAAAAAATGTCCTGCTTTCAATGGCCTGCTAGCCTAGAAAGTTTTTGATAAAAGCTTCTCTTCATTTTTTATTAACAGTTCGTGTAGTAATTAGCGATTTTTTTATTTCCTACCTGCGGATGTGTGTACCGCCTGCGGCTTTGCGTTTTATTGTCATAATTGATCGCACGTTTGGGGCAGTGCTGAATGCAGGCTAAGCAGCGTTCGCACTGATGATGAAAGATCGGCTTTCCATCCTCCAATGTAATATTCTTTGCCGGACAGACACTCTTGCATATTCCACAAGAAATACAATCATCATTGACATCCAACTTTTCGTCTGTTGTTGGAATATCGCTGATATATTTGAGGTAGAACCGATTAAGGATCTTTTTAATGGATGGAATACGTCGTGCCGTCTTATTCACAATGTCCCGTACCACGGGTATAGCACGTTTTTCTGATCTTCTTGTGATTTCGTCTACCTTAATGTTCATGTCATAATTTGTGACTGCATTTCCAAACATCCTGATTTTAGCACCATAATTCAGGCGGCATCCTTTTTCTTTTAACAAAACATTTGCTTGAGGAATGGCGTTACCAGCTATACCGAGACAGGTTGCAACAGCAAACAGGTATGTGTTGCTCTGTTTCGACAGACAGACTTTGCTTAAAAAATCCGAAACCATAATCGGTAAGCCCCACCCATAAGTAGGGAATACAAATCCTATACGTTCATAGCCGACAGGTATCTCAGGATCAATGCCTTTCTGAATCGCAATAATTTCACAATCAGATAGTGCATTTGCGATTTCCTCCGCAATATGCAAGCTGTTTCCCGTGCCAGTAAAAAAGTAGATTCTATTAATTATTGTTGCCTCCTGTCATCGATCGATAGACATCGCTAATTAGTTTATCAATTTTATCCATGTCAGAAGGACTTTTTTTATTTTTCATGAGTTCGCTTGCCTGATCGATAAATCTAACCATTGAATCGTAAAGCTCGATCCTTTTTAATAAATCGTCTTTCTTGTCAATCATAATTTGCAATAACGATGGAAAATTCTTAATATTGCACTCACGTTTGAAATCTAATACCTGTTTTATTTCCATCAAAGTGAAACCACTGATTTTCATAACTTCCGTGTATTGAAGGTGGCGGATATCCTGCTCGGTATAGTAGCGATATCCATTATTGGCCCGTTGGGGTACAACTAATTCAAGTTGGTCATAATAGCGCAAGGTGGCTTTCGGAAGTATAAGCATTTCTGATGCTTCTTTAATAGTATATTTTTTCATACAAAACCTCCTTGCACAAATCATAACATTCAAGTATACTTTAATGTCAATAGTTGTTTCGTACTCAACATGCCCCGTTCACGTAATGATATACGATAAATATACTTTCAATAAAGTAACGCCAATGTGCCACGGGTGCTTAATTTGTCGGGTTTGAAAACACATTAACAAAACACCCCATGTGATCAATAAATTTCTGATCACATGGGGTAATTTTATTTTGTCTTTTCTATTATCTTTTCTATTTTCCTATCAACTGTCCAAGCTGCTGCTCAATACCTTTAATTACGACAGCCTCTCCACCAAATATTGTTGCTCCTGTCAGTTTCTTGCCTTTCAGATAATTCACAACTTGATCGGAAAGACTTCCATCTACCAGTATTATCGAGGTATTGTGGTTAGCCGCATAGACACTTCCGACTAAGGCATCCGTATAATTGTCGGCGATAGCTAAGACCACATTGCTTACTTTGTTAGGGTATTCTGCTTTAGCAATGGCCAGAGAAGTATCGATTTGGTTTCGGCCATATAATCTCTGTACACTGCTACCAGTTGATGTTGGGGTTGTTGGAGCTGCGGTGAATGTACCAGTCTGAGGGCTAAGTTGTATGCCCTTTACAATCCAGCGGTGCGTGTGGCGGGCGTGAGTGACTGGAAATTGGAGAGATTGAGAGAGATTGAGAGAGATTGAGGTGTTCTAAAAATTTTCGAGTAATTGGTTGTGGATCAGCCACAATTCTGCTATACTATAAGACGCTCGTTAGAATATGTGGATATATAAGACCTTCTTAAATGCCTAAAGCTATGGGAAGATTAAATCCCACACCAGCGGGCAGAAAATTCAAGGAGGTTTTTTTAATGTTCGAAGACAAAACTCTTATTTGCAAAGACTGTGGTCAAGAATTCGTTTTTTCCGCCAATGAACAAGAATTCTATGCTGAAAAGGGATTCACCAATGAACCTGGTCGTTGCCCATCCTGTCGTGCAGCCCGCAAGCAACAAACTCGTGGTAATAGCGGTGGATACAGTCGCCAACAACGAGAAATGTTCCCAGCGATTTGCGCTGAATGCGGAAAAGAAACAATGGTGCCTTTCCAACCATCCGGTGACAAACCCGTTTATTGCCGTGACTGCTTCCAATCACAACGACGCAATAATTGGTAAATCGTTCAAAGAAACTTCCCAAGCTTAACGCTTGGGAAGTTTTTTTATTTGCTGATTACGTTAGCTGGTCAAGTCAAAGTCACATTTGACCCACCCCTCCAGCTTTCCGGTTCCCATCAACTCACGCCTCAAAAACTTAGCTTCCTATAAAATTAACTTTGATCACCAAGTATCATAGCTCGGTCAAACGCCAAACGATTCATTACATCCTTAATTTCTTCTGAAATATCATCAGTACTTACTTTATAATTCATTTGGTTTTCCGGCTTTTTATTAGATTTTGTATTTGTTACCTTTTTCCTCTTTGTTTTATGATACCGATTGAATTGATACATCAATTCACGTCTGCCCCTTTTGGGGTCACGAAGTGCAAGCTTTCGTACTGCACGAATACGACTAATTGGTTTTATTTCCTCCACCCGTTCTTCCATGTTGCTTCAACTCCATCGACTTAATCTTCGCCCTTCGACTCGGCTTTGATGTCATCCTAGCTAGCTTTCGATGCTTCATCAGGGGTTCGCTTTCATACGTCTCTCTGAGCCATACATGCTGAGATCATTCTCGGCTTTTAACCATAACGTTAACGTTCACCACCGCATCCTTTTCGTGCTTAAGCGGCTTACGGCTGTTTTAAACCAATTCCTATAAACCGGTTTCGAAGGACCTACTTTCATCGCGAAAACAGCATCGTGTTCTTTGAACACGTTCTTAGCACAAGACCACTTGCTAGCATTTATCAATGTGGCTACTTCTTCTTAAGGTTAATGCGGGTGGCGTGGTTGATTTACAATGGCTTCAAGAAGGTTATGACGTGAGTTCAATTCTTTCTAACTTATAAAGAACCGGATGAAGTCCATCGGCGCAACAGAAAATTTCGGTTCCTTTCTGCTTTACCCAAGGATAATCATGTCCTAATGCTAAATACACAACCTTATCTTGAAGTCCTGCCCAAGCCCAACTACAAAATCCTTCTGGTTTATTACAATTCTTTGAAATGAACTCTTGTCCTTCCTTATATTTCGAACAATTAGTTGGAACCCCCTCTGAGGCGTACTTTTCATGGATATCGCCAACATCAAGTTTTTTTAGAACTGTAATTTTTATGTCATAATATTTTGTTGCTCCCATTTTTAACCTCCTTCTTGTTTTCCGTCTTCAACAAAGTATCCTTTCACCCCTGCCACCTCAACCCCTTCAAAACGAGCCTTTTAGGGAACCAGTTCTTGACCACCAGCTAACCTTTACGCAAGGCGGTTTCTTGAACTTAGCTAGGGCGCGAGGTGACGCGTGGTGAATTAGGGATCGATGAAATGCTCACAGAAGACCAAGCATAAGGACTATCTCTTATTCTTTAGTTCGTACTGAAATACCACGTCTATACAGATATTTATCTATTTTATTTGAAGAGTTTTCGTCAATCTCTGGGGGTTGAAGAAATATCCAGATAGCGGTAAATATAGTTGTTAATACTAATACGACAATTACCACCGTCTTTAATTGTATTTTCAACTTCTTATCACTCTCCACATCGGTAATCATAGTTATTCATATTTAGAATACTGTCGTCACTCGACGCCCAACTATCTTTTATAAAAGCGGCTATTTCCTCTTGAGGTTAGAAAGATGGTAGGGACCTTTATTGAAGCAATATTCGCTCTTTTTAATTATCAATGTCTTTAATCCTTACGCCTCCTTCCTATTTACTTTCCAATAATCGCTCAATCACTTCTTGCACTAAGAATACCTCATCATCAATATTTAATAACTCTTCATATTTTTCATTATTTTTAGGATCAAAATCCTTAGTCATGACAACCTCTTCATGTGGTTTAATTCTAGCAATCTCAAATTCCTTGGAAGCACATTTTGCAGGGCAGCCATTCAGGGCAATAAACTTCTCGTTAGAAACTGTTTCATTATTAAGGGGTAAATTCAAATGAGGTAATACGCGTACTATCTTATCATCCTCGAAAAATGCAGCAACCGTTTTTGTCATCATACTAACGTTACAACGTCCTTGACAAGGGAATATTCCAATATTCATAATAGTTATCCTTTCATTGCTCAAGGCACTGCATACTTATAACCGAAAACCATCATTAATACTAATGTTCATTTTACCCTTTTTTATCTCTTGCTCAACTAACAAAGGATGTTGTATAGGTGACAAAGGCTCGCCATCTTCAATAATTTTTTGGATAAAATAGAGACAGTCTGATTTATCATGTTCAGAATTACTCGTCGTTTTGTACTTAAAACAGATCATCTGATCATTATCTACCTCAATACCTAATCCGCAATTACGACATGTCTTCATGTTCAAGCACCTCCTTTGGCTGAATTTGTATTAAAGCCTCTCCACTATGAATGGAAAGGCCAATCAAATCATACTACATCGGCTGCCCGCCTTTATCGTAATACTTTTTGCATCTTTTAGTTACATATTGGCGAACCATGAAAGCCGCTTGTAGAGCGACTTTCATGGTTTCCGTTTTCTTAATTGAACCATGGTCACAACGTGTGTTTTGGCAACGTATTGATAACTGACACGCAGAATCATTATTCTCATACCCAATATGAAAATGATTTGCAGTCATTAACTTCGAATCGCCTAAACGGAATGCTTCACGGAGTATCCTGCAATCCGCTTGCCATACATTATTATGATTAACACTAATACCCCCGCCCCACTGACATAAGGCAGGCCAATCCAAAGGCCATATAGGGCACCGCCAACGATTGGACCCAACATTCTGCCTAAACTTCCGAAAGACTGGAATAGCCCTAAAGACACGCCCTGCCCCTCGGTAGCATACTTAGTGACGAGACTCGAGCTGGTGGGTCCGGCTAGAGATGTGCCAGCCATGTAGACTACAGTAGCAAGTACTATGGTTAATCCCGTTGCTGAACTTATTATTAACACGAGCCCTAAAGCACACAGAAGGGCACCGGAGACTACCAGGGTAGAATCACCAAATTTCTTTACTAACCTACCCATAAGGCCTCCTTGAATAATTACCCCGCAAACCCCGGCTACTCCAAATACAATTCCAATCTCCTTTGTGCCAAAACCAACCTTAGCTGCAGCCAGCCAGGCAAAGGTCGCCTCAAACATAGACATGGCAAACGTAATCACAAAGTTAAAGATGAAGAGAACGAACAGCGGGTCTTTGATTACTGCCAGGGTCATTTTAGGCCGGGCCCGCTGGGCCATTGGCCTTGGTGAGCCTAGGGTTTCCTCTAGGGAGAACCAGGCAAAAGGCACTACGAGCAAAGACAAACCACCCGCTACGAAGAAAGGCGCAGTAAAGACGAAGTGACCAAGCCAGCCTCCTAGGGCTGGTCCAAAGATCATACCCAATCCCATGGCAGCACCGAGCATCCCCAAACCTTTGGAACGTTCCGGTCCCTCTTCAGTGATATCTGTTAGGTAAGCCATCGCCGTTGGGAGGGTGGCCGAGGAGATCATCCCGGACAAGGCTCTGATTAAAATTAGCACCCAAAGATTGCTGGCAAGGCCGAACAAAAAATAGGTAACCCCGTAACCACATAAACCAATTAGTAATACAGGCCTACGCCCAATACGATCAGATAATTTCCCCCAAAAAGGAGCAAAGAAAAACTGCATGATAGAATAGGCCGCCATGAATACCCCGAGAGTAATGGGTGTGCCCCCCAGCTTACTCACATAAAAGGGTAAAATCGGAATGACTATACCAAATCCCACCATCACCAGGAACTGAATTACGAATAGAATAGCTAAAGGTTTTGCCCGCTTATCTCTCATAATATCCCTCTTATTTCATAGACTACATTGTGCCTAAGTGTATTGATTAGAGCTTCATCTCGGACCATCCGAGGTACTTTTACCTGGTTGTTTGATGCTCCTCTTTGAACTAACATTTTCCGAATTTCCCCAAATGTCCCCTTGGCAACCAGATTTAGTCCCAGCGGAGCAAGACGTCTGTCTTGTACGGCCGCCAGATAGCGTGGGTTGGCCTGCGCCAAGCATTCATCCAATGCCTGCCTTATTTTCACACCTTTCTCTGTTGCTGCTGGAACATCAGCAACTTCTAAATAGAACTGGTAGCTTCCTAAAGGACCTGCCAAATCCTGAACCACCGTAAAATCTTCTAACAGCAATCCTAACGTTAAACTTGCGTCTTGTATCGCAGCGATGACAGCCTGTTCGGAGGTCTTTTCACCGGCCAAATTCAGCAATTGTCCCTTGCGATAACCAAATTCAAGCAGCGGGGTGTTGAAATAATAATCAACAACCTTTACTACATCTCCGATTCGGTAACGATAAAAACCGGAAAAATTTGTCACTACAATTTCATAGCTTTGGTCCTTTTGCAGTTGATCAAGATTAAGGGTTCGCGGTTGCGGCAAATCAGCCTCAGCAATAGGAATAAATTCATAATAGGCAAACCCCGGAGTAACCGCATAGTAAGGTTTATTGACTTCGGTAGCCACACCAATTAATGCCTCCGTAGCTCCGTACACGGCAGAAAAAATAGGCAGATCACCACAATAAAAATGCAGTTTATCCAGGTAAATGCTGAAAGAGCCGCTAATCACACAGCTGAGATATACCATTTGGGGCCAGAGCCTGGAGGCTATTCCCGCTGCCCCCTTGGCCAATTCCCTGAGTATTTCCTCTGCCCGGCGTGGGTCTGGCTTTAAGCCTTGTTCTAAGCACGCTCTGGTTTCCGGCTCCAAGACCAACGTTTGGGAAATCCTCCCTTTGGCAATATCCTCTACAAGTTCCGGCCCGCGTTCTTCTAGAACGGCAAACAGCTGGATAATGCCAGAGGCAAAGGGTGCGCCAATATAGGCAAGACCGCGTTCTTTTAAGGCAAATAATAAATGTAAATAGGTGGCAGTCTGCTGATCTGAAAGTTGTAAAACCTCAAGCGGTGAAGTCCAGAAATACGGGAAGATCTGGTGCATGGACTTGGCTCCTCCAGAAGTCCCGGAGCCTGTAGGGATTCCAGCGGGTGTCGTTCCACCTTGTACCATGTTCATTAACAGCAGACCTTTGTCTGCCCGCTTAGCTGCAGGCAGTGCCTGGTTCAGCAGTCCTTGTTGAAGAAACATCATGCTCATATTCATTTTACGCTGAGTTTTACCAGTTGTTGGGATGTATTTCTGTTTGCCTGTGGTACCCGAACTCAATCCAAAATATTTTACCGGTTCCGCGGTGAGTATATTCTCATGACCTAGAAGCATACTCTCCAGGTAGGACTCGTAATCCGAATAGACTTGCAGCGGCACAAGCCGTTTGTACTCTTCCTCGTTCTTTATCCCAGCAAACTTATGGGCCAGACCATATTCAGTCTGGGCATTAGCTCGAAGCACTTCCTGCAAAACCTGTCGATTAAGCTTCCCCGCTTGCCGGGTCTGTCTAACAAACTGCCGAAAATAATAACGAGTCATCAGTGAAAAGGAACCTCTAATCGCCAACCTCTTGATTCCCATCCTATCACTCCTCGTATAACTTCGTTAAAACGGTTTGCAACCTTTCCAGAGCTTGATTTAGTTGTTTTGATTCATTTTCCCCTAGGGCTGAGAGCAACCGTTTAGTCTTATCAGCTCTTTGCCGGCTAAGTTCTTCCAATAGGCTTTTTCCCTTTTCCGTCAAACTCACCAAGACCAAACGTCGATCTTCCTCACTGCGGGTACGGGCAATCAATCCCAGTTTATAAAGCCGATCTACAAAGCCCGTAACCGCTCCAAGGGTAATACCAAACTCCTGAGAAATTTCTGAGGGAGTACAGATTTGCCTTCTTTCCAGAAACCGCAAAAAGAAGATCTGGTGCACTGATAAAACACCGCTCGGGGGAATCAGGTACTCTTGGTATTTGGACCAAACCACCCGCAGCAAATTATCCATATTTTCCATCAAAGTGTTAGGATCATTACTCATATATTCACCTTCTAATTTATTAAGTAAATAATAATTGACCTAAACAGTTTTGTCAATAAAGCTTTGTACATTTACTTATTACCACATGTTGGCATATCTGATTATAAATTCGTGATGCAAGATTAATTTCTCATTCAATGACTAAAACCTCTTCCCTTTTGGCCAGAGTAAGTGGCTTTAGCATTAGTTTCCTAAAGTCAGTGATGACCATAGATGATATATCGGGGCTTTGCAAGGTTGCATCCACTTTAGGGGGAAGGTCTAAATCGCAAAGTCATCAATATAAGCAAATCAATGTTTTCGTCATACTTTAAAGTATTCAACATGTCCAAAGTAAAAGCATATCCAAATATATTCAGCAGAGAGGAGTCCTCTGTAAAGTACTCCTCTTTCTGAACCTTTCTTTTAGTTATGACTTATCCGAAGGTAAGAGCATTTAATGCTCTAGTAAGAGCAACCGCACTTGTAATGTTTGTACCCGTAACTGTAATTCGGATTTCATAGGTGTGAGAACCGGCAGCCGGAGTATCAATCCATGTCAAGTTAGGAATTTCGCCAAATAGACGTGAAGTTGCTGTTTGACTATCGGTTTCTTTTTCAACTGTTATTGCAGCAATTGATGATCCATCAAGGAAAAGTTGATAGTCAATAGTGTATTGATAGTTGGCGCTAGCGGTTGTTGTTATTTCTACTTCTGCCATGGAATCCAATTTCAATGTCTGCCCTGACGTAGTGGTTACCGCAAGGGACAGAACAGATACTTGAGTGGTAATGGGAAGACTTAAGGAACTACTGGATTGCGTGGAAGCTAATGTGCTTCCTGCTCCAGTTACCCCAGTGGCTCCTGTTGCTCCCGTAGCTCCAGTAACTCCTGTTGCCCCGGTTACTCCTGTGGCTCCGGTTGACCCACCGGCTCCGGTTGCTCCGGTTGCTCCATCAGATCCTGTGGCCCCGGTTACTCCTGTGGCCCCGGTTGACCCACCGGCTCCGGTTGCTCCGGTTGCTCCATCAGATCCTGTGGCCCCGGTTACTCCTGTGGCCCCGGTTGACCCGGTTGCTCCTGTTGCTCCTGTGCCAAGTGGAATTAGAGAGTTTAGTTCTGAAGGTAAAACCCGATGTGCAGCTACTAAAACACCTGTTGTGTTTTTACCCCAAGTAGATATTTCAACAACTTGAGAACTAGTCAAAAACTGAAATTCAAAAGCATTAAATTGAGCATAATAGCTAAGCGTTGCCACATCTCCTGGATTCAAACTTAATACTTCCAAGACGTACAGGACTTTAGTTGTTCCGCTTAAATAATACCCTGATATCTGGACAGTCACGCCAACAGTATCATCGTTGGATATTTGTACCGTCAGACTGGCAGTTGGCCGAACGCCCTCAACAGGCGTATTCTCAATCAAACCAGTTGTAAGTGAAACCAATACTATTGCCTCCTCATTATTTTGTGACATATATTCCATAATATGGGCTGTACACAAGTTTGGTGATATACCTACTTTTCACTGTACCTTGACCTTCTGAATCAGCCTGCGGAACAGATCCCCATCTAATGTGGATAGTCATGGTATACAAATAACGCCCTCAACAATTCTTATTTAGATCATTAAGGGCTAAAAGTTTTGTTCATGATAGCTTTGTTAACCTTCAGAAACCATGCGGACCCTCATGCTAAATTTTGAGAGAGGAGTGGGTTAGCCGTATCTCCTACTTGATCAATTTTCAGGATTTTTAAGTCCTCTTATTAGAAGATTCACCACAGATTCTATGTTTTGTTTTCTGGATCAGGAAAACAAAAGTTCCCTTAGAACATACGTCCAAGGAAACATAAAACACACTATCAATATTTCCCGAAACCCTGAAAACCGCTTATACCAGGTTACTTCCGCTCTATCACGGCGACCGTCTCAACGTGCCTCGTCTATATAGAAGAGCTATATTTTTATTTGCCGTGACCAGGGTGCGTGGGGTCGCTATTTTGTCGGGTTAGCAAACACATTGACACTTTATAAAGTCGGTAAAGAAAACAATTGACGGTTTCATGATTATATGCATGTGCCAAACACCGGTCAAGGTAACCTTCACTACCTTGACCGGTGTTTTACCTTATAGAAAGTTTTTATGGGTGTATCGGATAACTACATTACTCGTACAGCCTATCAAGGCTCTAGCACAATCCTTACCACAGTTTGCACAATAGAGACAAAGACCGGTCCAAAAACCGAATATCACATTGAGAGCATGTTTATGGCTTGCTCATTAGTAGCCTGAAAAATTCATCGTCATTAACTAATTTTTTCAATCAAGATAGAGGCATCTGCGTTGCTTTCAGTCCCGCCTGCTAGAGTCTGCAGGGTAACTGCCGCCGCACTAGTATGGTTTCTCAAGGTTAACACATCACCAGCGTTAGCTGTAATAATTACCATACCTGGGTTTGGTTGAGTTCCAGCCCCAGAACCGTAGGTGGCACCAGCAACGGCAACACCATTTTGGAAGAGGGTAAACTGGTTAGCTTCATTACATTCAGTGTTGAACCAGATAGAATAGGTGCCGGCAGCACCAAGGATAATTGGAGCTGTTCCCGGCGCATGGGTAATGCTACCTAAAATTACTCCGTTATCACTGAATAATATATCCGATTCTAACGGTACGACTTGAAGGCCCAAATTATAAATATAGGCAAATGCCGCTAATCCCGCACCCGCAGCTCCGGTTGCACCGGTGGCTCCTGCCGCTCCGGTGGCTCCGGTGGCTCCTGCCGCTCCGGTGGCTCCTGCCGCTCCGGTGGCTCCGGTGGCTCCTGCTGCTCCGGTGGCTCCGGTGGCTCCGGTGGCTCCTGCCGCTCCGGTGGCTCCGGTGGCTCCTGCTGCTCCGGTGGCTCCGGTGGCTCCTGCTGCTCCGGTGGCTCCGGTCGCTCCTGCTGCTCCGGTGGCTCCGGTCGCTCCGGTCGCTCCGGCCGCTCCGGTCGCTCCGGTACATGAGCTAAAGTTTATGCTTAAAAAAGGCGGATTGACACTTCCCGTACTTGCGTATCCAATAATCGTATCTATTTTATCTTCAATTCCAATAAGTGTAATACCGTCATTCACATGACAAGAGTTAACCCAACCTTGAACTAAATCCTTAATATCAATTCCTATATAAGACCCTACATCATGATCAGTTACATTAAAAGAATAAGGAGTAATAATTGTATTTGGTGCTGTATCCCAAGTTACAGTTGCTTGGTTAAAGTCATTTTCATTTTCATATATTGTTACGGTTTGTGGCGAAAGCTCTGCATCGGGTTTATCTTTCCTATTTACAAAAAGAAATAGCTTAGCACTACATATTATATCAGAGCAAAGTAAATTAATATCGAATTTCAATAATGTTCTATAAGCATCCGGTTTACAATGATTTACCTTACTTATAAGATATTGTCCTGTAAACAATTGATCGACAGCTCCAAAATTAGTATTGTGATAAAATTGGGATATATAGACACTATCAGTAGGGAAAACGTCGATAGTCGCCATTTTTACACCACCTTACACTTGTATTTTATCCATAATATGCCTATTATTGTAATTCGTTATCGTATCTCCCCCATCTCAACTCCAATTTAAACACAAATTATACTTCGCCCATCGATCGCACCTTAACCTTTGCAATGAACCTGCGAAATATATTCTCGGCAACCTTCATCTTTTAAAAGCTGAATGATTTTCACTTCTCAATTTCCTCCACCCTCATCCTGCTCTTCAACTAAAACTAAATGCGTTGGTGTGAGAATTTCTATCTTCTCAACCAACGCATTTAATATTTGTTCATCAATTTTATAACCAAAAAATACTTTCAATGAAGTCACACCAAAGTGCCTCGGGGGCTTAACTTGTCGGGTTTAAAAAACAAATAAAAAAATTAGCCTACTTGCAATACAACCAGCAGCCACTGCTTAACATCCACCCGTGGGGCATCACATAAGCAAAATAACTTGCTGAGTCAACTCAGTACTGACCAGCCAATACCTTAGGGTCAACCGATGTCTCTAAAGTTATCTCATAGCCTTTAGCGTATAATAAGCAATTCCGATTGCTCCTGGTCCAACATGTAATCCAATGACTGGACCGATATCCATTATATCTACGATTACCTCAAGATGTTCTTTAATCACGTTTGCAAGCTCTTTTGCTTCGTCCAGACAATTGATATGATGAATAACAATCTCTCCTAAATCACAGCTGTTTATATCCTGCAACATTGTATCAAACATAGCCAAAACCGCATTTTTCTTAGTTCTAACTTTCATCATAATTGTTGTCTTGCCGTTTTCCACAGTCAATATCGGAATAATTTTAAATAAATTTCCCAGCAAAGCACTAGCTCCGCCAATTCTTCCACCCTTTTTTAAGTAGTCTAAGTTCTCAGGAATAAATAAGAACCGACTTCTTTTAATAATGTCTAATGCTGCTTCTTTAACCTGCTCCAAGGACTTACCCGCTTGTGCTGCTCTCGCTGCCATGACAACAGCAAAGCCAAGCTGCATACAGTTGGACCTAGAGTCAACAATCTCTATCTTAGCATTCTCATGTCTTTCCAAAACCATCTTTTTCACTATTTGACCTGTTGAAAAAGTACCGCTCATATCAGATGATAAGAAAATACAGCACAGACTATCACCCTTCTCTACCACATCTAGCATTTCTCTATACATGTCCCCCACTGAAGGCTGTGAGGATGTTGGAATTCCATTCGAGGCCATCATTTTATAAAATCGATCATTATCTATGTCAATTTCTCTCATGCTGTCATTTCCGTAGGAAATATTTAAAGATACCATTTTAATATTTAACTCTTTTCTGATCTTTTCACTCAAATAGCTTGTGCTATCCGTTAAAACAATCACAGCCATCCTCTTATCTCACCTTCATCATTTACCTATTTTGTATTCCGACATACATTTTAGGCTGATTTTTCATGATAGTATTATAACATCTATTTTCAGTGCGTTAATACGCCTTGGATTACAATTGCCTGCAAAGCTGTTTAGATTATTTGGTTTTCAACCCCGCTCCCACAGGTTTAGAGGAAGCTCATTATAAAAAAGTTATGGCATAATATGCAAGACATGCAGCCACTAGGGAGCTTACGAAATTGACCATATCATTGCCGAAAAATTCGAAGCCTTTTACCTTATTGTTTTGCACTCTGCCTTCAGCTCTTTTTTCCGTGAGCCTCCCTCTACTGTCAACGTAAGCAGGTTGGAAAAACACCCCTAAGGCACTGTCTATAGCAGCACCGGCAAATCCAAATATCGTAATAATTGTACAATCCCTTATCAGTTCAAGGAAAGGAAACCGTACAAACATAAATATTGTATATATACCAGCAATAAACAAAGCGCCGCAAGCACTTGCAAACAATCCGAGGAATGTCACCCCACCGGACATACCTCTTTGTACTGGCTTCAAATTTATAATGGAAAATGGGGTTGCCTTACTCATAATACCGATTTCCGAAGCCCATGAGTCAGCATTACAGGCCGCTATTGCTACAAAATACGCTACAAAAAGCTGTTTATCAGGCATCAGGAAATGAGCTGCTGCAATGATAAATGCAGCCCCACCGTTGGCTAAGACCTGGACTTGGTCTCTGTTTCCGCCCTTATCATACAATGCCTTTTCGAGCTCTTCCTTCTCGTTTGCACGTAATTTTGTAAAAAAACTAGAGGATATAAAGAATCCTAACAAAGCAGCCAAGAAAGGAATACCGCCAGAAATATAAATCCCAACAGTCAGGAAAAAGGCAAAAAGAGCCCCCAAAAGTGTGAGTGCCTTCGCCTTGTATGCCAAAATACAAATTGCTATAATGCTGGCAATTACTGAAATATCTATCCAAAGAGTATCAAAAATCATTTTCTTCTAGAACCTTTTTAGATTATTCTATCATAAAGAATGATATGGGCGATATACATTTCATTAAAAGATTCCCGTCACTTGACCACCAATTTTCGATTATACTTCCATGTGGCTCTTCCGCCACACGGTCTATGAACCATCTGAATAATGGCATGTTGATTAAACCTGGGAAGTAGCGCAATAGAAGAAGGGAGCCTAATCTTGCGCTATTAGGATCCCTTCTTCTATTCATTCACTTATATAACTCCCATCGGGCAATAATTTACACAGTTCTTGCAGTCAAGGTATTTCTCCTAGTCAATAGTCGGGGCATCAAATCTAATTTGTCCAATCGCCCCCACCGAGCAACTCTTATTGAAGTACAAGCGCCTCCATATACCGCTTATATACCCCATCTTGGTATATAAGCGGTATATAGAAGGGACTGAATTGGCAATGAAAATTACCACCACCAGAGCCATTTTAACGACATCGGCGGTCTTAATAACTAATCTTCAGTATATCATCACCATAGTAATTTAACCCTATCGTTAAAAGTTCCTTAATGGGGTGACAATCTGGAGAGCCAGAACTTTTCCCTGTCGATCCTTAGCCACGGCACCACACCCTCCGCCACAGATCAAGCTGACCTCACAGGTCTGACATTCGGGGATCGTCAGCACACTCCGTTCCTGCCATTCTTTAACTTCATCGGCTTTGAGTTTAAACTCCGGAAAATACGTGCCGAGTTTATAGTTGTTTTGACCAGTCGTTGCGGTACACCCATAAATATCGCCGTAAAGATCAAAGACCCATTCTGTTTTACAGGCTGGGCAAGTGTCATACGAAGGTAAATATAGTTCCCCTGTCTGAACTAGGTGATTAATGCCCTTAAACTCTGGTCTATGAAACTTCTTCAAAATAGGATGTCTCTCTGCTAACTTAACAAACATTGCCCAATTCTTCCGTGACACCGAGCATAACCTTATCGTACGTCCCTTGCCCACCTGCAGTATGACGACGTTAGTCATGAACTTCTTGAGGCCCGTCTAATGTGATCAGTAATGGCCCCTCCAAAACAAGCAGCTACTGCTTCCGGATCCTGCTTAATCTCAGAGGGTAGAGGCGTTTCCGTCATTATGGTCCGAAACAACAAATCGGCCGCCGGGTTTTAGAGTACGATGAATCTCACGGTAAACAGCGACCTTATCCTCGACGTGATTGATAGCAAAGTTACTAAGCACGGCGTCCAGGCATTCATCCCCAATCGGGATTTTCTCCATCGACGATAGTAGAAAAGCCACATTCTTGCTCGTGACTTGATCCGCGCGTTCTTGGGCTCTTTCAATCATTTTCTGGGTAATGTCCCCCCCAAGCAAAGCCGTCCCCGCCAACCAGAGCTGCTGCTTGTAGGGTTTCCTCTCCTCGACCGCATCCGAGATCCAAGACTTTTTCACCCGGATGCAAACTCCGTTTCTGAAGCCCTTGCTACAAGCGGCTCCAGAGTGTCTGTTTTCTTAAACGAACCACGCACTCCACGTGCCTGGAGTTGCCAAATCGGCTCAGTAGAGAACACACTGCATCTCAGAAACGCCTACGTGCTCAAGTGTAATGGTAATATATGGCTACAGTAAAATGATATTAACATCTTTATATTCTCAACCTCACAATTTTAGTATTTGCTGATTGTTACTACTCAACTATAGATAAATTAGGATTGACTTCTTGCTCATAACTAACTTCATTAGATTTTTTACTAGAGAACATATTGGGATCAGCAAAAAACACAATTACTTTTGAGGTTACAAGGCCATAAATTAGGTGATGTAATATTGATGCATAACTACTTTTTGTAAGATGAGGCTTTAATCTATAAAAATTCATTTTTTGACCAAAATTATAAAGAAACCCCCAAGTTACAGTCGCTAGAAAGCCTCCCTTTATAAAATAATGATCTTTTCCAAACACACGAAAAACTGCAGTTAAAATAAGACCAATAACTGACCCTACTGTAACATGCAAAATCTCCCCTACAATAAAGTTTTTACCCTGTTTTAACTTGCCAGGTCTCATTATCATTGATCCTGCTAAATGTCCGTAAAGTCCTTCAGTTTTGTTATTACGCCATAAAATAAAATTAGACAAATCCATGCTGAGAGCACCTATTAACCCACCTAACAGACCGACTACCATAGAGTCTTTGATTTTTGGCAATTTATTTAATAACTTGAGTCAATTTCATAATGTTTAATTGTTAAAGCTCAGACCTTCAGAATTTCGTTAGTAACATTTTTTGAAGATTTATGCTGCAGCTATACGTTTGAACTTGTTCAATCGGTCTACGGCTAATTTGCAGAGGGTATAGGTCAGGATAGAAAACTCGAAATCGACTTTGGCTACGTTTCCTCGATGTCGAATGTTGTTTAACTGAAAGTACTCTTTGAGATAAGCATTAACACGTTCTACGGCTGTTCTCTGTTTATAGAGTTCAAAGTAGCGCCCACTTCCTCTGGCTGGAACGGTGTATTTTCTGGGGTCTGAGGAAACCTTAACCTTGAATACCTTTTGACACTGGTTGTTTTCTTTCAGAGGACACTCTTTGCACTCCTTGGGTTGAGTATATTTCAACGTGTCGTATCGGGAATCATAGCTATCATATCGGTAGGAATGACCTTCTTGACACTTAGGGCAAAAGTATTTGTCCTTGTCTTCAGGTAGTTGTTCATTGCGTGGATTGTAATCAATCAGGGCCCTTGACCCCATGGCTTTTGCTTGTTGGTAAATTGAGCTGTAATCGTAACCAGCATCCAAAAGCGAATAGGAAGGCTTCAGCTGGGGGTGAAGTTCATGAAGAGCCTTGAGTAGAGGAATCGCCATTTTGCCATCATTGACATTTCCCGAGGAAAGTAAGGACTTTAAAATGTATTGGCTTTTACAGTCCACGAGAAGATGACCTTTGAACCCGAACCAAAAGACGTTTTTGCCCTCGGAGTTTTTCTTAATTCCCCAGTGAGGATCTTGCGGGATTTGCTGTTCGATCGTCTTGAAATCAAGAGGAAGTTGAGCTTCAATTTTCTTCTCAAAGAGGGGTCGATTCTCTTCCAGTTCCTGTTGTTCTTTGAGCCATTTCTCCCGTTCCGATTTGGGTTTTCGTCCGCGTTTTTTGGAGGTTTGCTTGACCGGAATCTCTTCGTCTTTCTTTTTCTCAGGTTTACGGTCTCTCGCTTCAATATGAGTAGCATCGATGGCTATAACATCCCCATCGATGAAGCCTTCTTGAAACGCCTGAGAGACTAGTTCATTTTGAATTTTTTCCAAAGCAGAAGAACCCTTGATTTTTTGAATCATTCGAGTATAAGAGGACTCGCTAGGAACTGCATCAGCCATCGTAAAGCCGCAGTCGAAACGGAATTCCAAGCTGTTTTTTAATCGTTTTCGTAAATCTTTGATCGTAGGAATTCGTTCGATCACTCGAATGAATAAAGAATAGATCATGGCTGAATAGTTAAGCGTGGTTGGAGCTCCCAAAAATGCCCTTTTTGAAACCACTCTCAACAAAGGAGTAATATTCAGCGGTTCCAATAGAAGCGGATACGATTCTTTCGGTGACATTTCTAAGATTTCTTCCAAGGAAAATAGACGTTCTTGGCGAATACTAAACATTGGGAGTTCTCCTTTCAACCTCTCGGTGTTTGTTTGGTCACTTACACTTTCGAGATTTTGGGGAGGTACTCCTTTTTTTACGGGTAAAAAGCCCGCTTATATCAAGGGGTATGAATTATGAAACTAACTCACTTAACTATATTTATTATCAAGATTCTCACCTCTTAAAAATATTTTAAGTTATTATTTACATAATGTAATTTGCTTATCACTCAATATAATTCCAAATGTTCCTATTTTATAGCGTTACTAAAATATTTACCATAAAAATAAAATTTTATAAATGTTAATACTAATAACAAAAATCTAGCGCCAATAAGACATATCCTATAGTCAGGATTGCCTGTTTGTTGTTCAAAAGGCCTTTTCTAAATCCTTCTCATTTTTTCTCACATGCAGCATCACCATTCTGTTGGTTGATGCAAATCTACACATGCTTTTTATTCTCTGTTCCCCAGGCCGACCTTCTAAACTTAGAACCGCGGTTTTGGCAGAACAGTTTCCCGCAAAAAGGGTACCCGTGGAAGTGCTCCTTCCTGTCTTAGAGTACCCGCGCATGCTGTACCTTCTCTTAAATTCCAGTTGAACGGCTGCAAAATCTTCTTTAGAAATAATTGCCGGGTGGCAATCCTCGACGTAGTATTGGGCAGCATGGCCATTACTTTCAACACATTTTTTGCTTAGAAAGTCTACCGTATAGGTTTTTTGTCTAATGACTCAAAACTATTGATACAAATTAACGATGCACCTCCGCTTTTGATAAAGGGGGGTGCATCGGCTTAAAAAGGGGTGCATTCCGTAAATTAGCAGCAGCTACCATCCGAACAATCACAACTCGGTTCGGTCCCTGTAAGCCAGCCTTTAATAATGGCCGAAGCGCAACCAACGCCAGGTTTAACTTCCAGAGCATTAAACGGACAGTTTTTGACGCATGCGCCACATTCGATGCAATTATCTTTTTCCGTAATTACCGATTTACCATTTGTCATGACAAAAACGTTATGAGGGCAGACCTCAAGACACTTTCCACAGCCTGTGCATTTCTCGGGTTCCATCTTTAAAGTAGAGACATTTTTCAAATATCTATTCTTCATTTTATACTCCTTTTGTGCTAGATAAAGCTATTAACCAAAATCAAAATAACCCCTAAAACTACCGAAATTATAATCGCCGGAATAGCCGTTTTCATCTCTTTCAATACACCTGAGAAGGAAGTATATGTTGAAGAGCCTGTGAAATTCATAGCCAGGTAAGCAGAAAGTGAAGGAAGAATCAACAAATAACCCAGAGCTTTTAATAAGCCATATTGCGGTGCATACGGCCATCCATTCAGCAAATTTACGATGACTGCCCAGATAAGCCCCAATAACCAGCCTTTCCAAGCGAAGGCCCGTCCGGGAATCCAAGGGAGCAGTACCGGAGTTAACACACATCCAACGATCAAGGAACCTAAATACCCGTAAAAATCAACGAAGCCGAATGGCCCTATCCCAATAAGGTTTAGCAAAAAAAGCACTCCAAATATCATTAATGAAGGCTTAATTGTATTAACTAATTCAACCGGAGTTAAAACCAACCTATCATAGGCACTGAACTTAACCCTCCTCATTTCAGAAGCAGCCTTCATTCCGGCATTCATAAAGTCCTTAATATCCTTAGCTCTTACCGGTCCATAGATAACTCTGAAACCAGAATACTTTAATACTTCGTGACCGACGACACCCGGTGCCCCTAATTGTGGCAGTATTATATTTCTGTGAGAAACAACCTTGTCTAATTGAACGATAGCAATACGGTTTATAATTTCTGTTGTCCCAAATGTCCCCTTGCCTGCGGCACACCAAACGTTAATTCCTTTGGTATCTATAACCATGATATAGGCATCGAATCCGCTTAATTCTTTTCTTAAGCTGTCAAAGCTCATTTTATAATTTGCCGAAACAAAAACGGGGGAGGATTTATCAGGCTTTCCGATACTATAAAGACCCGGCTCGACTTTATAATTCATCCGGTTTATTCCCCATCGGGCCTTCCAAGAACCTAATATATCACGCATCATTAATTCCGAAGACGTTTGAGTAATTTTGATTTCTCTGCTACTGCTTATTTCTAACATAGTGCTCCTCATCTTAGACTGTAATTTCGTTGTTTGCTATCCGTTCCTTCAGGTCTAAAACCATATTTTCTATAGTTCTTGCCGTCTTCAGGAACTCTTCGTCACTTTTTCCAGAAGGATCTTCAATACCCCAGTCTTCTCTGTAATTGCAGGGTACATAAGGGCAATTCACATTACAACCCATTGTAATAACAATATCCGGTGTTGGAATATCCGAAATAAGCTTCGAGAACTGCGCCTCTTCCATATTAAAATGGTACAGCTGTTTAATAATCCGAACGGCATCCTGATTGATATACGGTCTCTTCTCCGTACCGGCTGAATAGGACTCAAAGACATCTGATGCAAGCATTTTGCCAAGAGCTTCTGCCATCTGTGAGCGACACGAGTTGTGCACACACACAAATGCAACTTTAACTTTGTTCATTAGTATAACCCCTTAGAAAGTAAATTCTATTCTATCAACTTTTTTGCAATCCAAAATATTTTCGGCGCCAGCTCAATGCAACATTGACAAGAGCAATCATAACCGGCACTTCAATCAACGGCCCTATCACAGCGGCAAAAGCTTGACCGGACTGAATTCCGAACATAGCGACTGCAACGGCTATTGCCAACTCAAAATTATTGCTCGCCGCAGTAAACGATAAACTTGTTGTTTGAGCATAATTAATCCCCATCCGTTTACTTATGAAAAAGGACAGCGTAAACATAACAGCAAAATAAATAACGAGCGGAATACCTATCTTTACAACATCAAGTGGTAATTGAACAATATAACGGCCTTGATAACTAAACATAATAACGATGGTAAATAACAAAGCGATCAATGCTAATGGGCTTATTTTGGGAACAAATACACCTTTGTACCAATCAGTTCCCTTAGCCGGTTCTAAGAAAAGCCTCGTTAGCATACCTCCTAGGAAAGGTATGCCTAGATAGATTCCTACACTGGCTGCAACATCACCCATTGAAACATGGACCTGCATTCCTTTCAGGCCAAATACTCCCGGCAAAACCGTAATAAACAAATAGGCATAAACGGAATAAAACAGCACTTGAAATACAGAGTTAAAGGCTACCAGCGCCGCCGCATACTCAGAATCTCCTTCAGCCAAACTGTTCCAAACAATGACCATGGCAATGCACCGAGCCAATCCAATGAGAATTAACCCAACCATGTACTGGGGATAACCACGTAAAAAGATTATCGCAAGTAAAAACATTAAGACAGGCCCTATCACCCAGTTTTGAATTAAGGACAAGCCTAAAACCCGGCCATTTTTAAAGACCTTTCCGATTTCCCTGTAATTAACTTTAGCTAAAGGGGGATACATCATAACGATTAAACCAATAGCAATCGGTATCGAGGTCGTCCCAACCGACAAGTGATTAAGAAATTGAGAAAACGAAGGAACAAAGTATCCTAATCCCACCCCAACTGCCATAGCCAAGAAAATCCATAACGTTAAATATCGGTCCAGAGTAGAGAGTTTGCGACTAACAGGTTTCTCATGGTTCATTATGTATCGCCTCCAATTTTATTTAACTATTCATAAAAAACATATAAGCCTTATCATAGGTAATGTGTGTTCCATTAATCACGATAACTTAAGTTTTCCTTAACATATCAAGAAATTTTGATGGTTACCTCAAAATAATAGGGGTTATAGTTGAAAAATAACCCCTAATTCTTTGCTATACTCTCGTATGGCCTCCTTATTCAGAGTATAATATTTCCACTTTCCCTTGGGTATTTCTGTGACAAGCCCACTTTCGCAGAGTTCTTTCATATGGTAAGAAACACGAGACTGAATCATACCAAACTCCTCCATAATCTCACAATTGCACACGCCCTCCATGTCTGTCTGACATAGTGATGAAGTGCATCCTTTATGGTTGAGGAGCATCAATAAAATGTTATAGCGAATAGGATCACCGAGTGCTTTCGAAATTTTAACAATATCTATCATGAAACTAATTATATCAAATTTTTTAGATATGAACAAGAGGCATATGTATCCTCACTGTTGTCTTCGTGCTTGTATTAGATTATACAAATAAATTAAAATTGATTTATATTAGTATTTTATAATATAATTATTCTTGTAAAGCGATTATACCTATAAAGGATGAACATCATGAACCAAATAGAATTAAGCGCAAAAATTTTAAAGGCGTTGGGCCATCCGATTCGTTATAAGATTGTTAAATTTTTACTCGATGGACCTAAATGTGTCTGCAAGCTCACTGAAGATGTTGAATTTAGCCAATCAAACCTATCACAACACTTAAAGATCCTTAAAGAGGCTGGTTTAGTCGCAAGTGAGAGGGTTGGGCTCAATATTCATTATCGAATAAGCTCTGAGAAAGTTAAAGCTATTATTGAACTAACGGATGAGTTTGCTATCGCCCATATTATGAGCATTCAAGAATCTATTACTTAAGGAGGTACAGAAAATGGAGATCAAAATTCTGGGCAGCGGTTGTGCCAACTGCAAGAAATTAGAGGCTAATGCCAAAGCGGCCATTGCTGAGATAGGAATCGATGCCTCGATAACGAAAGTTGAGGACATTAAAGAGGTCATGAAGTACGGCGTCATGAGAACTCCTGGATTTGTGATTAACGAAAAGGTGAAATCGTATGGAAAAGTATTGTCTGTGGCCGAAATTATAAAGTTAATTCAAACGCAAAATTAAATTCACCAACCTTTGCTACCTTTTCTATTATTCACCACAACTTGACCTTAAAACCGCCATCAGATGATGACGGTTTTTTTATTTTTTACGGTCTGCCTCTCTTGAAAAAGAAAAATGACGTATTATAATAATATTAGAAAATACTTAATTACTTATAGGAGGTGAACATTCATCCTTCAGTCGCTTCTCTCTTATCGTTTTATAGGCTATATTGTACCCTCTTTCCCAAGCACATAACCAGTTTAAATAGTAATACAGGAAGTGATTATATGTTTACTTGGACTCAAAATTTAGCCGACTGGCTTATTTACTCCGTATTTAATATTGCCAAAGATTCAAAACTTGGAAGTGCGCTTGACTTTTTTGTCTACGATACTATCAAGATCTTCATTCTGCTTTTCTTAATCATCTATGCAATTACCTTTATTCGCAGTTTCTTTCCACCGGAAAAAACCCGAAAAATTCTTGCTGCTAAAAAAGGGCATACCTTTCTTGCTCACGTCCTCGCAGCACTGCTTGGCATCGTCACTCCCTTTTGTTCCTGCTCAGCGGTGCCCTTGTTTATAGGCTTTGTTGAAGCCGGTATTCCCTTAGGAGTAACATTTTCATATTTAGTAGCTGCCCCAATGGTTAATGAAGTCGCTCTGGGACTCCTATACAGCCTCTTCGGGCTTAAAATTGCTCTCATCTATATTGTGTCCGGCGAAATCATCGCTCTTATAAGCGGTCTCATCTTAGGCAAGCTCGGATTAGAAAAATATGTCGAGGGCTATGTCTATGAAATTAAGCTTAATGATGATGGGCTCGAAATACCGATTCCCACGTTAAGCGAACGACTTCGCGATGCCTGGGTTTTCACCTTGGACCTCATTAAGAAAATATGGATTTATGTCGTGATAGGTATTGCGATTGGTGGATTTATGCACGGATGGATTCCTAAGGATGCGCTGGCCAAATACGCCGGGAAAAATAATCCTTTTGCTGTGGTGGTCGCAGTTCTCTTCGGTATCCCGTTATATTCGAACGCTGCAGGTGTCATTCCTCTGGTCAGTGAGCTTACCAGAGCAGGTGTCGCTATGGGCACCGCGCTCGCTTTCATGATGGCGGTCACCGCCTTGAGCATTCCTGAAATGATCTTACTGCGTAAGGTTTTAAAGCCAAAACTGCTTGCAATTTTTGTAACGATCGTCGGTTGTGGAATCATTTTTACGGGTTATATGTTTAACTTCATCATTTCATAAGCCATTTACTCTTAAACTCATCAGTTGTTTTGAGTCTAAGTTTATTCTTCCCCCCCAAAATAAGTGAAACGAGGTGTGTGGACGTGAAGAAGAATCTTATCGCGTTACTTGGCCTGGCCGGATTTATTGTTATGGCTGATAATTGGGTCGTTTCTCCCTTATTACCTGCGATTTCTCAAAACTTGAACATCGATATTGCTAAAGCCGGCTTATTAATAAGTGCTTACATGATTCCTTTTGGTATTTTTCAGGTTATCTTTGGACCGCTTGCCGATCGCTATGGCAAAAAACAAGTGATTACATTTTCCATGATTGCATTTACTATTGCGACAGGTCTCTGTGCTTTCGGCAGCAGCTTGACGAGCCTAGCCCTTTTCAGGGCTTTGACAGGATTGTTTGCTGCTTCAGTCATGCCAATTTCCTTGGCTTTAATTGGTGATGTCTTTCCTCTTCAAGAGCGACAAGGTGCCATTGGCAGTTTTATGGGCATCTCTTTTCTCGGCCAAGGATTGAGTATGGCCATTGGCGGAACCATTGCCTTTTTTCTGAACTGGCGAGGGGTTTTTGCGGCCTATTCTGTTTTTTCTCTAATCCCAACAATTTTACTTCTTAAAAACTACAAAAGTCTGCCCTCTGATAAAAATCCTAACAGTAAACTACTAGCACCCTACAAAAAACTTTTGGCGACTTCCGAAAGTCTCCTCACGTATTTTATAGTCTTGCTCGAAGGGATTTTTATCGTTGGCAGTTTTTCCTACATTGGCTCCTATATAGCACAAACTTATCACTTTAATTTCTTTTATATCGGTCTCATCATGACAGGTTTTGGAATTATGACGGTTATAGGAGGACGTTTAAGTGGTAAACTCTCACAAAAAGTCGGGGCTAGAACAGTATTAACTTTTGGATTGCTATTTGCTGCCCTGGCCGACTTTATTCTCTATTCTTTGGGTACAAATCTAATCCTGCTTATTTTAGGAGTCGCTCTGTTAGGGCTTGGCTTTATCTTTACGCACTCAACATTATTGACCAGGGCCACAGAATTTGCCCAAAAAGCACGAGGAGCGGCCATGTCACTAGTTGCCTTCTGCTTTATGGGAGGCGGTGGTGTTGGGACGGCCATTGGAAGCAGACTCATAGCAACTTTTGGACTATTGCAGCTGTTTATTATCTATGGGGTTGCCTTAGTTATTACTCTTTGCTTAAGTTTTGTTTTCATTCGTGGACATGTCGTTGGAATCAAAACTTCCAAATAGCCTATATAAATCTTCAAATCTATAATTCTATGCTGAAAAAGAATCGTGAATGTTTACCTAACCCATATTAATACTCAATGTAGTTCACGGCTTTGTCGAATTTACTGTTACCGTTTTCATTAAGCCTCTCTGAAACATTTATGACCTTGCTTCAAGGTGTAATTTCCTCGAAAGCAAGGTCATTTTTTTGTAATAAATTAGTTCGTTCATTATTCACACTAAGAATACCTCATCATCCGTATTTAATAACTCTTCATAGTTTTCATTATTTTTGGATCAAAATCCTTAGTCATGACAACCTCTTCATGTGGTTTAATTCTAGCAATTTCAAATTCCTTGGAAGCACATTTTGCAGGGCAGCCATTCAGGGCAATAAACTTCTCGTTAGAAACTGTTTCATTATTAAGGGGTAAATTCAAATGAGGTAATACGCGTACTATCTTATCATCCTCGAAAAATGCAGCTACCGTTTTTGTCATCATACTAACGTTACAACGTCCTTGACAAGGGAATATTCCAATATTCATAATAGTTATCCTTTCATTGCTCAAGGCACTGCATACTTATAACCGAAAACCATCATTAATACTAATGTTCATTTTACCCTTTTTTATCTCTTGCTCAACTAACAAAAGATGTTGTATAGGTGGCAAAGGCTCGCCATCTTCAATAATTTTTTGGATAAAATAGAGACAGTCTGATTTTTCATGTTCAGAATTACTCGTCGTTTTGTACTTAAAGCAGATCATCTGATCATTATCTACCTCAATACCTAATCCGCAATTTCGACATGTCTTCATGTTCAAGCACCTTCTTTGGCTGAATTTGTATTAAAGCCTCTCCACTATGAATGGAAAGGCCAATCAAATCATACTACATCGGCTGCCCGTTTTTATCGTAATACTTTTTACTTCTTTTTAGTTAATCGCTCACATAAATCCGGGTCCTTCCTGATTCGTGATGGCATAGATTGATTGAGTTTAGATTCGAGAGATTGGGCATAACTTGCTAACAAACTTCCTTCTTCTCCCGGAAATACTAAACTAAAGACACCCATATTAAGAGAATAATAAATCCATTTACCTTCCTTTGTATCGCGTAAAATCCCAGCGTGTTTAAGAATCTTTAAATGATGAGACACGGCAGGTTGGGAAAGACCAAGTCGCTCTATGATTTCACAGACGCACATTTCCTGTTCAGAAAGCATATCAACGATCATTAACCTAGTTTCATCACCTAAAGCCTTATAAAACTCAGCAATCTTTTCTAGTTGAATTGTAATAAAAACACCCTCTATTTTCATTAATATATTTAAGTTTATCGATATCATAATTATAGTATTTTGAGTTTTTGTTTACAACTTATTCTATAGATTTTTCGGGTGGCTTTTGACGTTAATCATCTATAAACTTATTATTATTTTACGTACTGCTTCCATTGCTTTTACTATTTCCAGCTCTGATGTGAAGTGCGAAGGGCTGAGACGAACCAATCCTTGATCTATATTAAAATGGGTTTTGCGTTTTATCCAGCAAAACCCCGAAGTCCTACATGATTAAATTCAAGAAATACCTAGTAAGCATATTTGACAAAACGATGATGCACATTAAGATAACCATTAGTTTAGGTTTAAGAACTCACTTGAAATAATTCTCTCTGGTAAAAATGTGTCATTAAGGATTATTTATTATATATATTATTAATCTTTTCTACTACAGCATCTTTAATTTTTCCTAAGTCCGTTGATGAATTTAGGTCAAAGTTCTTTGAAATACCTAAGTCCTTAGAAACGATTAGATGTTCCTCCGGGGTAAAACCAGCCTTCTCAAGAGTTTTCTTAGCACAACTCATTGGGCATCCATCGACGGCAACAATTCCTTTAGCATTTTTAGCGCCGTTGGTAATATTGGCGAGACCGGCGGAAATACTTGCTAGACAGAGAAGAGCTGCCTTATCGTAGCCAACCTCATTTGCAGCCTTCACTGAAGAAAGCATCGTGGATTGGCCTACATTAGAGGCACCTGCGCAGTAGAATACAGCAACCGGACTTTTTCTTTCCTCGACTTCAATACCCTTTGTCTTCTTATCCATGTAGGGAAGATACCAATTTTCTTTTTCCTTTTTTACCCCATTTGTATTTTGCTCCTCGGTTGTTTCCGTGCTTACCAAATTATTGTTTTCGTCCATTTCTTTATTCCTCCTTTTGATTTTTGTTTCTAATGCCTGAAATAAGAGCACCTATAAAGCTCAGTACTGCCGCTATATAATAAACCTTCTGGGTGCTTTCTAAAAAATTAGCGCCATAATTATTCGCCGTTTTACCGAAAAAAACTGAAAATAAAGAAACCGAAAACGCTATACCTATAACCATTCCAAGATTTTTTACAAGCTGTGTAATGCCATTAGCTGCTCCAAGTTTGGTTTTGGGTACGTTCCCCATAATACAGCTATTGTTTGGTGATTGGAACAGTCCCAGAGAGAGGCCCATCAAAGCTAAATATACAAGGATCAAGTATACCGGCGTGTGCAACGTGGAATTCGCCAATAAAATCAAAGCAACACCATTTATTAAAAGCCCTGACGCTGTCAAAATTGTTGCTCCGATTTTATCAGAAAGCGCTCCACTAAAGGGTGATATGACAGCCATAGCGATGGGAAAAGCCATCATATACAGGCCGGATTTTTCAGTACTGAACCCCAAAACTCTTTGATAGTAAAAAGGTATCAGTACCGTTGGAGAATACATAGTTATGAATGAGATTAACGATGATATGACTGAGGATGTAAAGATCCAATTGTTAAATAAGTTCAAATCTATCACTGGATACGATACTTTTCTTTCATATAATATGAAGGATATGCTAGTAATCAAAAATGCCAAAACGCTTCCATAGATCAACGGATTTCTCAATCCCATGGTATTAAGATTTGAAAAGCCGTATATGAATGTAATAATTGCAATTACTAGTAATACTGAGCCTAAAGCGTCAAATTCAAAATGCTTATTCTCGGTCTTTTTATCCCGTGGTATCGAAAAGTAAGATGCTGCAAAACCCGAAATTGATACAACAAAGGTAAGAAAGAATACCGTCTGCCATCCCCACAACCCGATAGCTAGTCCTCCCAACGGAGGCCCTGCAATACTGCCAATAGCCATTGTCATGGCTAAAACTCCAATGTTCTTGCCTCGTTCGGTTGGGGGATAATTTTCAGTAACAATAGCCATACCGTTAGCCATAACCATTGCTCCACCTACAGCTTGCAAAGACCTCATGATTATCAGCATTGGCAGATTCATTGAAAACCCACAAAACAACGTAAATATAGAAATTACAAAAAAACCCAGATTATAAATCTTTCTTCTACCAAAATGATCAGCTATCGTCCCTAATATGGGTAATAGTGCAGACATGATAAGAAGATAAATTGAAGTAACCCATTGCACTGAATTCATAGTTACCCCGAACTGCTTGGCCATGACAGGCAATCCTACATTAACAACACCACTGTCAAACATAGACATAAAAGCACCGATCATAATGGTATACAAAATAAATTTAGACTTTGTTTTAGTTTGTATACTCATAAAGCCACCATCTTTCTATCTCATAAAAATATTCTTATTACAGCATTTATCAACTTCCGCCTGGAGCATGGCTTATACCATGATGCTCCTTAAGAAAATGCTCAATTTTATTGAAATCTTTTCAATATCCGACAGAAACATATCTTCCATATCGACGTGCGCCTCGAAACATCTCATTTTTTCGTCATCATCCAGGAATGTAAATGATGCAAAGGTGAGATAAAGCCTTAAAGACTCTGTGATAATTTACATGTTAACACCACCTTCCAACAACATATTCAAATATATAAATGTGTATATATAAAATATACCCCCTTATTCAGGGGGTGTCAATATTTGCTTAAGCTTTTTGTAGCTAAAATACAATTCCTTTGTTCACAGTAAAAATTATTTTATTACCACTTACGGAGAATTGCGCTTAAACTTTTCTGTAGAATCACTGAATAGCTCCTACAAGCATCAATTTGAACTAATTAATAGTCCAAACACCGTTGCAAATCGAGAAACTTGCTGCGATGGGCACACGGAGCTGGCCCGCCGCGACCGAATTTAATCTCACAGAAGCGAATTGACGTAAAAAACAATAAAGTAACAATCGATTAACGATTCATTTCAATAGTCAACATATTACCCAACTTATTTCCTAACTTCCTCCAACACATACATATCTGTTCTCCGATGGTGCAAAAGGGGCAGCTGGGCTCGAACTTGATCCACGACATCTAAATCCAGTTCATGGATCATATACCCCTCTCCCTCCTCCAATTCTCCGATCACATTGCCCCAGGGGCCCACTGCAATGCTGTGTCCCCAGGAAATATATTCTGATGACGAATCTCGGGCGGGTGCTGTACCCAAGGTATACGCTTGATTATCCACCGCCCTTGAACGGAACATGAGCTCCCAATGAGCAGGACCGGTGGTCATATTGAAAGCAGCTGGTACGAGGATGATCTTAGCTCCTTTTGTGACCATCAGCCTGGCTATCTCAGGAAATCGGAAATCATAGCAAATGCAGATACCCATTTTACAAAACTCAGTATCAAATACTGTCACGTGATTGCCGGAAGCAAGTGTATCTGACTCCTTAAAATGCTGTCCGTCTTGAATGTTAATATCAAAGAGATGGGCTTTCCGATGCTTAGCAATTTGCTTTCCCTCACGATCAAAGACGTAGGCAGTATTGAAAACTTTACCCGCCTCGTCCACTTCGGGCATAGAACCGGCAGACAAATATACCCGGTGCTGCTTTGCGAGTTCTGAACAAGTCTGCCACAACCCATCGCCCTCCCGTTCAGCATAAATGGGAAAGTTGGAGGTTTGATACGGACAGGCAAACATTTCGGGCAGGGTAATGAGATCGACATTTTCGGGACTCAGTGTTTCCAGGTATGAAGACAGCATTTCGATAGTTTGCTTTTTTTCTGCATACACTTTCGTCTGCAGTTGTGCCACTTTTAGTTTCGCCATTGACATTGGGGACCCACTCCTTCTTACCTATGTTCAATCATCATCTTAGCTTTTTGCCGGTTAATTAGAGCAGATGCTTCAATGATAAATTCCTCAGGGTTCGTCTGGAACTGATCGAAGGTTTCCTTTTTAATGCCCTGTAAAATAAGGCTTACGGCATTTCTCGTCAGACCTGTTGACTCAACGATTTTTCCTATCAAATCATACCTGACTTTTTTATTAATCGCCAAGTCGATCTTACCTGTTCCGCCCGCTGTCTTTCTTAAGACCTCTCCACTTTGCAGAGTTTCTTTAGATTCGAGATAATCTATTTCAGCGTGTTCGATTTGAAAGCAGATTTGAGGCACTTTTAGAGACTTATCTAAACTCCGGATTAACTTGCCAACAAATTCATCGTCAGGAAAATCAACCAAATAGGCAGACTTGACCTCTAGGTTACTCTTTAGAGTTTCAAACGTCTTCATTTCAATTATTTGCTTATGAAGTGTTGGATGTGTTAAGCCGGGATAGCGGCTGCGCGCATCCTCGGGCACCATGACTTGAGGGGGGTAAGCTGGCAGGTCTGCCGCGGTCTCCCTAATCTCTGCCTGAAGATCCTGAACAAAGCTGTCATAGCTCTCATTAGCAATGACCGTTAAGACATTAACTTCATGGACATCTTCGCCTAACTCATGAATGTCCATTCTTTCGCCCTTTTGATTGACACATAAACGGAGTCCTCGTCCAACCTCCTGGCGTTTTCTAATGTCTGAACTGCTCTGTTTGAGGGTACATATCTGGAAGACATTGGGGTTATCCCATCCTTCTCGAAGAGCTGAGTGAGAAAAAATAAAACGTACCGGCTCGTTGAGATCTAAGAGCCTTTCTTTGTCTTTCATAATCAAATGATAAGCATCCTCATCATCAGAGATAAACTCATTCTTATCCCTGGTTTTGCTCTCGATTATGCGATTATTTTTTTTATCCACGGAAAAATAACCCGCATGAGTCTCCTCAGCCGTTATTCTCATTAAATAAGTTAAATAGTCCTGTTCATAGAAGACCTGTTGACTTTTCTTTAATACAGCTTGGTACTCTTCTTCAAAAATCTCGGCATATTCTCCATGGATTGCTCTCCCATTCTCATCATATTTCTTATAGTTCGCCACCTCATCAATGAAAAATAGTGACAAAACTTTAATACCTTTATTAAACAATTGAGACTCCCGCTCAAAATGTGATTGGATCGTTTCTCTTATCTGAATCCGGCGGAGGTGTTCTTCATTTACTGAACCCATAACCTCGCCAACCGCAATCATTACACCGTTCGAAAATTCTACGGTCTTTCTCAGACCATTAATTTTCGAAACTATATATCCCCTATACTCTTCCAACCCTCCCGAATGGACATATAGATTGTAGCCTTCTCCAATCACTCGGGATGCCTTTTTTACACCTCTGCGGGTCTTTATTTCAAACTCTAGGATGGCTGTCGGAGAGCGATCACCAAACAGGTTAATTTTCTCAAGAAATATATAGCTTTCAGAAGCTGTTGTCCCTGTGACTGAAATCCCCTTAACCGCTATTTTTTTGACCAGCCGCTTATGATAGGCCTCCAGAGCATCAAGCCTGTAGACTAAATTATAAAGGGAGTCTGTTTTATGCGTTGCCGAATAACGCAAGATCAATAAGGGCCTGAATTCTTTAAGCCTCTCTTTCGTTGCAGGTCCCTCAACTGATTGAGGTTCATCGATAATGAGGATCGGATTAGTTGCGGCAATAACGTCAATGGGCCTGCGGGAACAAAAACTATCTTGTTTAATATGAATACGTCTGACGTCCTTCCCCCGAGAATTAAAGGCATGCGAGTTAATAATCATGACATGGATTCCGCAATCCGAGGCAAACCGAGCGATTTTGCTTAAGCCCTTGGAATCGTAGATGAAGTAATGAATTTTTGTACCGTACTCTTCTGCGAAATGATCTTTGGTCATCTCAAAGGTTTTATAGACACCTTCCCGAATAGCCACAGAAGGGACAACAATAATAAACTTGCTCCAACCGTAACGCTTATGGAGTTCAAACATTGTCTTGATATACGTGTAAGTTTTTCCTACCCCGGTTTCCATTTCAACGGTTAAGTTATATCTGCCTTCTATTTTGGGCGATAGTTTAATCTGGTTTTTCCTTTGTATTTTATGAAGATTAGCCTTTATCACTTCATCTGAAAGCAAAACCCTCTGGTTGCAATATCCCTCAAAGCCAGAGTTAGCGATGATTGTTGCCTGTTCATAAGCAGCCATCATTTCTTTATCAGATCTATAGGCAAAAGCAATATTTGGCTGACCGGAAAAAATATCACAAACTGCATCCGCCGCATCAGCTTGGAATTTTTGCTGCTTAAATTTAAGCTTCAAAAAATACCCCTCCTAAATAACTTTAACTGACGTATTCGGCGCCAAAAATTTGAAGATTGCTTCAAGATTGATTTTATCCGCGCTGCCGGTAAAACTGCTGTCTCTAAAAACAGCCAACCGTGGTTTCCGCTGGGCGATTTCGCGAATAACCGTTTCGGAAATTTTGTCTGCGAAACAAGCTGCAAGCAAATCCTTTTCAACCATATGGACTGCCTTTCCGGCGATCGTTTCAACGTTATGATTCAGGGTTAAGGGCAAGCCCCAATCAAGAATGATGCTGTAAAGAAGATCCAGATCCGTTCGGTCATCTTTAATATTCGATTCTAATCCCTCGAGCATTGCTTGATGATAGTCACTGGCTGCATAGTAGACGTCTTTCATATTCGTGCTGTCTAGCTTGAAGACTCTAAAACCTATATCCAGGGTATTAATAGTTTCTTTGTCATTGTACTCACTTACTATCATTTCTCCAGCCCGGTGTATTCGTTCTTTGCCAATTTCACAGATATTCTTATATCCAACTTTAAATGCTTCACTCTCTTTATTACAGGGTTCCTGCAACTGCACCATTATAAATTTGCGGTTACCTTGATCTTCAGCATTTAACTCCATGACTGCCTGAGCCGTTGTTGCTGAACCGGAAAAAAAGTCAAGTATCATACAATTTTCCTGGGGATTTGTCGCTAATTTCAGGAAGCGTTTTATTAATTCAACAGGTTTTGGATTATCAAAGATACTTAACCCGGCAAAGATCTTTTTGATTAACTGTGTTCCGTTTGTTGTCGTCTCTATATCATTCCAGATAGTTTTCGCGACTTTCCCTCTCTCTTCCGCTTCCCAAATAAATCTCTTGCGCTGGGGAGCTCCTTCGCCGGTTTTACCAAAAACAATTCTCTGATCTTTGAGTAATTCCTGAAATTTATGATAGTCATTTTTCCAGCTGCAATTAGCATTGGGTTTGTAAACAACACCGGTCTTGGGATTTACAATCTCATATTGTTGGTTAGGTCTCCAGCCACCCACTTGAAAAGGATCTGCTTTCCACTTACCGCGAGGATCATTGTCAGGATTGGCGAAGCCTTCCCCCTCTACTGCCAATCGAAACTTTTCCCGGTGTTTAACATAATAGTCCATGGATTTAAAGTAAACCAGATTATGGGTATGCGAAACAGAAATGATGGCCGTATTCGTCACAGATTTCGTAGATTGCCAAATGATATCTGCCAAAAAGTTTTCTTCTCCAAAAACCTCATTGCCAATCTTTTTTAGGTTATCAACTTCAAGATCACTAATGCTGATGAACATGACACCGTCTTCTTTTAACAGTCGGTGTGCCAGGCGCAGGCGCGGGTAGATCATACTGCACCAATCGCTATGAAATCTTCCATTGGTTACAGTATTCTGAAATAATCTGCAGCCTTTTTCATCATACAGGCCCATTTGTTCTTCATATTTATTTCTATCCATCTTAAAGCTATCTTTGTAAATAAAATCCTTTCCCGTATTGTAGGGAGGATCGATATAAATAACTTGAATGCTATTCAAGTAGCCTGCCTGCATCAGCTTTAAGACTTCAAGATTATCGCCTTCAATGTATAAGTTCCCCGTTGTTTTCCAGCTCTTGCTTTCCTCAAAACATGGCCGGAGGGTCTTCCGAATAGGCTTATTGGCCTCCACTATGGCCGCTTTTTTACCAACCCAGGTGAATTCATAACATTCTTCTCCATCAATGACATCCCCAGAAAGTTCTTGCTTCAGTAATTTGAAATTTATTCCCTTCGTGATATTTCCAGCTTTATCCCGTCTTTCAGTGATGACATTAGGGAACAGCGAACCTATAATTTCGATATTTTTCTGTATTATATCTGAGCTCTCCAAATTTAGCTTTTCCAAACCTTGCAACCCCCATCTAGTCTTGTTGGATAGCATGTTCAGTTTTAACTAATTGTATTTCGCTCTTAAGCTCTGATGACTCATATTGGCCAAATATATATAGTCTTTCTTCTAGAAAGTAAAAGGATAAAAGATTAGGCCAAACTTTAGTTCCTTAGGACAAATAGGCATAGAAGATGAATTAGAAAAGTATAATTTATTAATTATTCATAATATTCTAAATTATAGTAGGAGGGAATGACATGAAACGCCTGGTATCTTTTCTCACCCTGGTTATCTTGTTACTTACTCTTGCCACTCCCGCATTTGCTTCAGAAAGACAAAATGCTTATCCTATTGTACTGGTCGTAGGCTTTGGAGGATGGGATCGCAGTGAACTTCTAGGATTTAAGTATTTCGGCGGTGTCAGCGATATCCAAGCAAACTTAACTAAGAGTGGCTATCAAACGTTTACGGCCGGTGTCGGGCCATTTTCCAGTAACTGGGATAGGGCCTGCGAATTATATGCCATGCTGAAAGGCGGCGTGGTGGATTATGGCGCCGCTCATGCAGCTAAATATGGTCATGCCCGATTCGGGGCTGATTTTGGTTCCGGGTATTATCCTCAATGGAGCAATACAAACAAGGTTCACCTAGTCGGGCACAGCATGGGTGGCCAAACCAGTCGTTTGCTTACTCAATTACTGGAACAAGGAAGTTCTGAAGAGCAAGCATACGCTAATTCTCATCCCGGTACAGTTCTTTCCCCCCTATTTGCAGGAGACAGCCATTGGGTTAAAAGTGTAACCACCATAGCAACACCCAACAATGGTACTTCCCTGGCAATTGGGGTTACGAACCTTGTCCCCTATGCCCAGCAGCTTATAGCCTTCGCCGCCGCGGCAGCAGGGATAGCCAATGAACCTCTCTATGATTTTAAATTAGATCAATGGGGGGTAAAACGTGAATCAGGCGAATCCTTTTCAAGTTACTCCAACAGAGTATGGAACAGTCAGATCTGGTGCAATACCCATGACATCAGTGCTTGGGACCTATGTCCGGACGGTGCGAAGGAACTGAATTCTTGGGTCAAGGCACAGCCCGATGTCTATTACTTTTCTTGGGCTAATGATGCCACATGGGAAGAATTGCTTACCGGATATCAGTTACCTGATGTAACGATGCTGCCGCTCTTTCAGCCCTATGCGATTTTTATGGGCTCCTACACTCGAAACGATCCTGGACATGTGGTGATAGACAGCAGATGGTGGAAAAATGACGGGGTCGTTAACACAAACTCTATGGCTGGCCCCACTCTAGGCTCTTCTGACATTATCGTAAACTATAATGGAACTTCGCAAATCGGCAAATGGAATTACATGGGGGAAAAATCCGGTTGGGATCATGCAGATATGATCGGCATTGATACAAGCGATTCTTTGGGATTTACCAATATCAATGACTTTTATTCCGAGATTGCTAATACTTTAGGTTCTCTAAAATAATTCCTTTCGTTAGATCCAACCTTATTTAATTGCAGACCTCAAGCTGATTATTGAGCACACCAAGGCAAATTGTTTTTGAATTGGTGTGCTTTGCCTCCTCTTCTTCTAACCATTCCCGGCACCTATGTTCTTTACAATTGACAGGTCGTTTTTCCCATTCAATAATACAGCCTCTTTCCTTAGTCCAATAGGCGCAATAACCTATATTAAGGCCTCGTTTATCCATACCTCTAAGAAATCTCAAGGCTTTCAGTTTTCTGACAGAAGAATCATCATAGATGTAGGAATCGATCCAAGCAGTATACGCCTCAAGTACATCAAAGAGAGGTTTTACGCCAAATTTATCTTTTTGTATGTACCAGATGCTATGTCTGAAATAATACTCAAAGTTCTGAGTTTGATCTAAAATATTATCATTGCCATAATGAATATAGTCTGGCAACTGCCCTCCTTCACTTATTTTTATATAGAGCCGGCGGCACTTACCTCCGCATGATGAACACCGTATTACATCTCTATGCTCCAAGAGGGCACACCTCATCCGTTTCCAAATTTTAGGTGTTTGCACCTTAAGTTATTTCCACAATATTCATGATATTTCCTTCTTCGCTTGTGAATTATTTCTGTCCGCGTTGAATTAATAGTTTATGATATAATGTTAAAAAAGTAACCTATGAGGAGAATAGATTGTGAAATTAATATCATGGAACGTTAACGGCTTTCGCTCTTGCCTAACGAAAGGTTTTTTGGACTTTTTTAATACGGTAGAGGCAGATATTTTTTGTATCCAGGAATCTAAACTCTCCGCCGGGCAAATTGAACTTTCTTTAGAGGGATATACTCAGTATTTTAATTATGCGGAAAGAAAGGGATATTCCGGGACAGCCGTTTTTACCAAAAAACAACCGCTAACTTGCTCCTTCGGCATGGGAATTCCTCTGCATGACAAAGAGGGAAGAATGATTACCCTGGAGTATGATGAGTTTTATTTAATTAATCTTTATGCACCCAACTCTCAAGCGGAACTGGCCAGGCTTGAATACCGTTTAACTTGGGAGGAAGATTTCCGCCGTTATGTACAAACACTTAACAGCCATAAACCGGTGATTTTTTGCGGAGACCTTAACGTGGCTCACCAGGAAATCGACCTCAAAAATCCTCAGGCTAATCGTCGAAATGCAGGCTTTACCGATGAAGAACGTCTGAAATTTTCTGAGCTTTTGGAATCAGGTTTTATTGATACTTTCCGTTATCTATATCCCGAACAAAAGGACTCCTACTCTTGGTGGTCTTATCGTTTTAATGCCCGAGTGCGAAATGCGGGATGGCGAATTGATTATTTTTGTATGTCCGAACGGTTAAAAGACAGCTTGCAGTCGGCAGAAATCTACACTTCGGTCTTGGGCTCGGATCACTGTCCGGTAGGGATAGAAGTGAACTCGTTCAGCTAAAACTGAACATCGGGACATCGGGACTTCGGTGACAAAAGTGTCCTGTGGGCAGTTTCGCTGAAAGCGTCTAGCCAATAACAAATACTATCGCGCTGAAGGACGGACTCTACCCCCACCGAAGCATAGTATGGGAACCATACCCACTTGAAGTGGGAGTCTTACCTAACAGAGCCTCTTTCTTTGTGGGTTATTTACGGTATTGGAATAATATATATTGATTGATATCATATTATTATTCTATATACATTTTGTGAAAACAATGGTAATCTTCATTTGTTGATATTAGTTTAGGGGTAAACGTTTAGGGAGGGGTTAAAATGTATAAAAAAATCTTGGTACCGACAGATGCTTCGAATTATTCGCGAAAGGCCTTAATAACTGCCTTGGAACTAGCTCGAAAATTCAACGCGGAAATTGAACTACTCCATGTGATGTATGAACCTGTTGTAAGCAGCCTTGGCATAGCCGACAGTTATATTGCTCCCTTCGAACAAATCGAACGAAATGGAGAACTTGTCTTGAAGGCTGCCCTGGAAGGAATAGACATTGGTGACGTTACTTTTAAGAAGAAAAAGATACATGGAAATCCCGGGCAAATTATTATCCAAGAAGTTGAGGATGAAAATATTGACTTAGTCGTTATGGGAAGTCATGGCTACGGGCTGGTGGTGGGATCCATCTTAGGCAGTGTTAGTCAAAAGGTTCTTCACGGTGCAAAATGTTCGGTACTCATAGCAAAATAAATAGGCTATAGAATTTTTTCAATTATACTATCTAAGGTTCCACTTTCTGCCCCGGAAAATTTATTTTCCATTCCTTAGTGATGCCGCTAAGCGGCATGGAGGTAAGACAGTATAAGAAACGGCCCAAAAGGCGTTATCAAAAACGTCCTCTTGGGCCGATTTTTTGTTATAGGTTAGAACATTTCCTCGGTCATTCTATCAATAACTTCATTCGTTGTATCGTAAACACCCGGGAATGAACTCCAGTTTCCGCCCTTAATCGTTTCAAGCAAATTTTGTCTCTTGGATAACATAATCTACTCCTCCTCTTATTTTTCTGTACTCGTTTAACCTTTTACTAATTCTACTGCTTTAACGGCAGCACTTCCTGCATCAGGAGCAAAGCCATCCGCTCCTATTGATGCTGCTAATTCCGCTGTTACAGGCGCGCCGCCGACAATCACTTTAAAACCTGTCAGACCGCTGGATTTAAGAGTTTGAACGGTTTCCTTCATGGCTGGCATGGTTGTTGTTAGAAGTCCCGAACAGGCTACTAAGGTTACGTTCTTATTTTCTTTGACAGCCTCAAGAAATTTAGCCGGGGAAACATCAACTCCCAGGTTGACTATATCAAATCCGGCACTTTCGATCATCATTGAAACGAGGTTTTTGCCAATGTCATGAAGATCTCCCGCAACAGTTCCAATAACACAAGTGCCATAAGACGAGGTACTCTGTCCGGCAAAATGCGGTTTTAGTATCTCAACACCTTTGGACATGGCTTTGGCTGCCATTAACATCTCAGGCACGAAAAGTTCTCCGGCAGAAAATTTATCACCGACTATACCCATGGATTCTACCATGGCTTGAAGAATGCTTTGGGCAGAATTCCCCTCATCTAGTGCTTCCTGCACCAAGCCCGGAATGAGCTTAGCTTTTCCTGCTTCCACTTTGGCTTTTACTTCTTCGATTTTTGACATTTTTAGCCCTCCTATCGATTATTGCTATTAAATAAGTATTTTAGCGTAAATTCCCTAGCTAATCTACTAAAATAATTCACCCGCCGACATGTAAATCTGTCGTTAGCGCAGGCAGTGATGGCAGATACATATCAATTGAAAGTGGTGCAAAGGCTGCCAAAGCCCCTAAGACGAAAGCAATCCAATAGCAAAGCTTTTTTGAATTTGAAACAGCTGCTTTTGTAACTTAATTGGCCCATCAATAGATTGTTGATTAATAAATGGCAATTTTTAATCCAACCTTTATCTTTCTCCTAAGAATGAGATAACTCCCGCTATAATTTAATATAACGGGAGTTATAATGTATTGATTCGCTCCTAAGAAGGCTTGATAAGTAACCTAAGACTCTATCTTCACACTTTGATTATTCTACATCCGAACGGCGAACGAACCGACCAATTTTCTCGTCCCACATCCAAGAGACTTGATCTTTTGGACTGGTTAATAAATTAATTAACACATCAAATTCCGAAGCTTTTAAGGCAGACTCGAACCATTCTTCAAGAGATATATTCAGTGATCTGCATACAGTATCAAGCCTTTTTTTGAGTTTTTCATCAGCCGGAAAAACCATGTACATTTTGATCACCTCATCTATAGCCTTCTTCTTTTTATTATTCTACTTTATGCCCTTTTTTTCAAGATTAATTTATATTAAATCTTCTCAGCATGCCTTTTCTTCCCCTTAGATAATTATTCTAATTCGCTTAATCATAGCTCTTAATTTAAGTAATCAAGACGCAATTTTTAACTAAAAACTTCATTCCCAGTCTTGAAACCCTATATAGAAATGGAGCAAATTGTAAGCGCTCAATATATCAGAAAACGGCCATTTTTTTAAGCCGGCCCGCAAGGTATACACCAAGATCGATAATGATTGCGCTCTCCAGCATATGTACAATGGAAGGATCATAGAGTATCGTGGCATTGGCCTGAACTTCCTCGTCTCCTTCCCAAAGTATAATACACAAAGGCATTTCAGGAAATGCCCTGAAAACTATGGACTTATCTCCGAAAGGACCTATTTTTCCACCCAAGGGGCGTGAAACTGTCATGAGCAGTCCGGAATGATATCCGAAGGCTTCGATCAATACTGAGATAGCCGTTTTATAGAAAGCCGAATAAAAAATCATTCCACCCGGTATTTCTTTAATACTTACCCATCTTGAAGCTGTTTCCGGCAATGGCTGGGCAGAAGCTAAATAATTAAGGATAATGATCTTGGCCATCGCATCTGGAACATGTCCGTCTGCTTTCCGGCAAATGGTTTTCTGATCACAATCCAAGATATACGCTTCGTCAAAGAAAATCACGCCGAACTGACGGGAATCATTATCGTATGATACGGCGCGTACTTTTGTTATCTCAAGAGGATCGCGTTTCTTAATATCCTGCCATAATTTATCATATACAATATGATAACTGGATTTATCCTCCATTCTCTCGCACCCCATTTGCCCTTATATTTTTTTATTACTATCATATACCATTGCCGTATTTGCGAACAATATAAATTCACTGCTCTTCTTGCCAACATTCATCCCAATCTAATTTCTTTCCATAGTCTTAAAAAATATGGTTGGCGTTCGAAGACACTGTCTTCGAGCGAATTAGCCTTCAGTCTCTGGCAAAACGGGCAAGGTAGTTTACTTATGCTCGAAAAAGAGAGAACTGCGGCCTTTTGGGTCTCAGTTCTCTCTGATTACTGTCATAAGGAAGCATAGTGACCTAATTTAATTGTAATGGTCTGATTAACAGCTTATTAAAAAGAAAACATTTAACCCTTTAATTGGCAGCTAGGATAACGAAGCTTTGAGCAGGCGCAAGATTATTGCCCGCATAATTTACCATTAAAGTATAAGTTTGGCCCGCATTCAAAGCAGCACTAATTGTATAAGTCGATCCTCCGTCTGAGGTCGATACACTGTTTATTGTAATCTGATTTCCCAAACTATTTAACAGAGTAAAGTTACTTGTTGATAAACCATTGAGTGCTGAACTCAATCCTACTTTAAATCCTGTGGTTGATAGGTTACTCACGGTGATCGTCTCGCTGGTTATGCTGTATGGAACCGTGAAACGTTGAGCAGTACCAAGGACACTGCCGCCATAATTAACCGTTAACGTGTAAGTTTGACCCGCAGTTAAGGCAGCATTTATTGAATAAGTCGCTCCACCGTTCAAGGTTGTTACACTTGTGACAGGAACAGAATAGCCTGCGCTGTTTAGCAAGATAAAGTTACTCGTAGTTAAACCGTTGAGAGCTGAACTCAGTCCCACAGTAACTCCAATGGTTGAGGGGGTACTTATGGTGAAAGTTTGGCTGTAGATGGATGGTACAGTGAAACTCGGAGCAGTTCCTAGAGAATAACCTGCATAGTTTGCCGTTAAGGTATACGTTTGTCCTGCGCTCAATGCTGCATTAATTGTATAAGTCAATCCCCCATTCGCCATGGTCACACCTGTGATAGGAACGTTATAACCCGCACTGGTTTGTAAGGTAAAGTTACTTGTGCTTAAACCATTAAGCGCTGAACTTAGTCCCACTGTAAATCCAGTGGTTGAAGGGCTGGTTACTACGATCGTTTGATTGAAGGACGGCACAGTGAAACTCTGAGCGGTACCAAGGGCATTGCCTCCGTAATTAGCTGTTAATGTGTAAGTTTGACCTGCAGTTAAAGCGGCACTTATTGAATAGGTTGCTCCTCCGTTTGAAGTTGTTGCACCTGTCACTGCGATAGAAGTTCCCGAACTATTAAGAAGCGTAAAGTTACTGGCAGTTAAGCCGTTAATAGCCGGACTTAATGATACGGTAACTCCCGTTGTCGACGGATTGCTCACTGTCAGAGGCACAGCTCCCGGAGAAGTTGCAGAATTTCCAAAAATCTCATTTACCTGATCAATAACCCAGTCAGGAACACCTACTGATCCCCCCAGAACATTAACTTGGGGATTGCTGCCGGTATTTCGGATGGTGATAAGATAATCCCTAATCGATGGAGGTAACTGCTTTGATCTTGGGTCAATCAGCAAAATCGGGGCATTGTTTTGGGCTGCCAATGTGCTTCCGGAAAGTGCATCGGCATAATCATAACCATTTGCCAGATAAATCTGGGTTGGGTTAGGATAAAACTTCGTTAAGATTTGCGATAAGGTTTCAAAACGATCCACACCGCCATATCGTTGTATCTGGGCACTGGGAACCAGACTTTGCAGCGTTGTTGTCAGTGTATCATTGATTACAGCTTTGCCGCCAATGATATAAATGCTCGTGGGCTGGTCTTTGGTGACAAAATCTTTAACGCTTTCAGGCAGTTGATTGGGACCGCTTAAGAGAATCGGCCAACCTTTACTGGCGGCAAGAGAAGCTACTCCCAGCGCATCGGGAAATTCATCGCCGCTGGCAATGATAACCGGTGTTCCGGTACTTACGTTTAGGTTGTTGACAATAATTGAGTTCGTTATATAACGATCTAGGCCGCCCATTCGTGACACATGATAACCGGCTTTATGTAGCCATTGTTCAACTCGTTTATTAATTATTCCGGTTCCGCCAATAATCGTGACGTTTCCTCCGGCTTCTAAATGACTTTGGATATAATCCAGACTGGTTTGTGAGTCATTAATATCGGAACCGACAAGGATAATTGATGCATTTAGCTTTGTAGCTAGGGTACTGGCCGATAATGCATCGGGAAAACTATAGGCCGAGGCAAGGATTACATTTTGCATTTGTTTTCCTTGAGATTCCTGCTGAGCTATAGCCGTTGACGTTTGAAAGCGATCATGCCCGAAGAAGCGGTGGTAATTTGGCTTAGCTTGGACACTTCCAACCATGGTGAAGATGAGCAAAGTACTTGTCACGGCCGCAGTTGTTAATTTAGCCTTTTTTTTCATAATGTTCCCCCCAAAAAATCACATATTGAAGAATTTAATAAATAATTCTTCTCAAAATAGGAATACGTTTGAGCTTATGTTTTTTAGGGGGGAGGGAAAAATATTGACTTAATTGACCTAGTTGATAATGAATTCTCATATTGGATCCGTGTATATTACATATATCAAATCTAATGATATTGATTCTATTAAAGTAAAGTTATAAAATACTATTGCCAATAGTACTTTATCTAATAGTACCTGTTTTAAACTTTTTGCAAGACCCTAAAATGAATGAACTGAAATTGAGGAAATATAATGAGCAACACAGCCACTCTTACCAACAAACTAACCCGCACATTCCCTGCCTTCAGCCATAAAAACTTTCGATATTTCTGGTCTGGACAATGCATTTCGCTCATGGGAACCTGGATGCAGACAACTGCTCAGCAATGGTTGGTATATACAATCACTAAGTCGGCATTTTTACTCGGACTATTAGGTGTAGCCCAATTTGGACCGATGCTTGTCTTTTCGCTTTTTGCCGGAGTATTAGCCGACAAATTCCCTAAGAAAGCCATACTAATTTTTACCCAGTCCGCGCTTATGGTCCAAGCCTTTATCCTCGCTGGCCTGGTTTTGTCCGAGCATGTTCAATACTGGCAGGTTTTAGTCCTGGCGGCTGCCCTAGGATTGGTTAATACCTTAGATATGCCTACTCGTCAAGCATTTATGGTGGAGCTGGTTGGCAGGGAGGATTTGACCAATGCCATAGCACTTAATTCCACGATCGTCAACTTAGCCCGCATTATTGGACCTACATTAGCAGCTTTACTCATGTCAGGTGTTGGGGCCGGTATTTGTTTTTTACTCAATGCTCTAAGCTTTATCCCAGTGATTATTGGCTTGTCTCTCATTCAGGCGCAACCTATTAGACAAAGCAAAAAAGCAGAAAAGAATATGCTTAAAAGCGTGGTTGCCGGACTAAGATATATCTATAAAATGCCGGTTTTAGCCTATGCAGTTCTTGCCGTATTAGCTGTCGGAACATTTATTATGAATACAAATGTTCTTTTCCCTGTGTTTGCCGATCAAGTTCTGCATGAAGGTGTTAATGGCTATGGATTTCTCCTCTCCGCTATGGGTTTTGGTTCCTTAATTGGAGCAATGCTGGTTGCCACTAAGGCACGAAGGAATCCCAGCCGGCGGGTAATGTTCATCTCTTCGCTTCTTTTATCCGCCATAATGGTAAGCATATTCTTTATCCGTTCATCCTATCCCGCCATGCTTCTTGTCGCAGCCCTTGGCCTTTTCAATATTATTTTTATGAATACGGTCAACTCAACCTTACAGTTAAATTCTACCGACGAATACCGAGGACGCGTCATGAGTGTCTATTCACTTGCTCTTGGCGGGACAACACCCATCGGCAATTTATTCGCCGGAGGATTCACAGAGAAATATGGCCCGTCTGTTGGTTTTTTAATGTGTGGCATCGCAACCGGAATTATCTTAGCAGCAATTATAATCAGAACTCAAGTCATGAAGAAAAAGCAATCGGCGGTGGGGTAATCTGATGTCTTGGAAGAAAAATTTATAAAATATGTACTAATCTATGTGCCGTCAAAAATACATTGATGTTATGAGACTTGTATTCATTGTGTTTTTGAAAGGAGAAGACTTATGTCTTACCAAAGGTGGCGTCAACCACGGGGCGACTTCAAACAGGATATAGGAACATTAGCGGTAGGCATAGTAATCGTTGTTATTATTGGCTACTTCTTATTTCACGGATATTTCGAAAATATTACGAATCCGACCCTTTCTGCTGCAAATTTAAATAATGTAAATCTTCCAAGTTCTTCTAACGGAACTAATGATACCGGTCTATCTAATGATTCTGCTCAAATTTCACAAAACGGAAATCTCACGATGAACGTCGGTAATGACAATAATGCTTTAGCCTCAGGATATTGGATATTATATGTTTCTGATGGAGTTTCTCAGCAGCTTTCCATTAATGCTCAAGATTATGCCTTTCTGCAAACTTTAATCCAAAGCGATGGCAATAAAGGGAGTTCAACGGTCACCTTATTTTTAATTGATAATGGACTTATTCATCAATACAATGTCAGCAAAGAAATTTATTCGATCATATCCAATATAGCTGCCATTAAGGCACGATCTTCAACCACTGCTGCAAATTCTTCTAATTCTTCTAACTCCTCCAGCTCTTCTGGTACTTCTTCTGATTCTTCTAGTTCCTCTAATTCCTCTAGCTCATCAAACTCCTCTTCCGCATCTTCAAATCCTTCTACTAGTCAGACCACGGAAACAATCAGCGAATCACTAAAGGTCAGCAATCCATCAACAACCGGATTTACGGTAACCTTAACTCCCGCACTGAAAGGTCTGACCTCCAATAACTTCACGCTTCTGAACAGTTCCGGGAACTCAGTCCCTATTTCTAGTGTTACGACCTCAGACAATGGGACAACGTATGTATTCAGCGCGGCTCTGAGTACCGGTCAAACTTACACAATTACGGCTACATATTCGGGTTACACGTTTGGAACAGCTCAAAATGTTGTAATACAATGATGATAATTATTTTTCCTTCGGTGTGATTCTCTGTGTACGGCCCTCGCAATTAAATGACGGCAATTTGTACTATAAATAATTTTAAGCGCCCCAGATTTTTCTGAGGCGCTTTTTGGGTATGCCAGAAACTAGCATAATTCAGATTTCAATTTTGACTTATCCAAGACACAAGCAAGTCGTTTGATCTCTTTTCCCTGATCTAAGACTACAACTGCTGGGGCAATTTTTATATCATATTTTTTAGCAAGGTTTTTCTTAGTGGCCATATCAACCTTGACGATCTTGTATATTTCAGATGATTCTCTATTAACATCTTCCAGCAAGGTGCCGAACTCTAAGCTTTCATTAATTAAAGCATTTTCAAATAGTAATAATACTTTTTTCTGGCTCTGAAGGACATTGCTATTAAATACATTGACTTCTTCGAGGTAACGTTCAGCGGCAACAGCAGCCGTTGCCCCGTCACCCGCTGCCGAGACTACCTGTCTTAAATATTTTACACGGTTATCCCCTACGGCATAAACGCCCTCAAGATTAGTCTCCATAAGATCATTGACCGGGATATATCCTTTTTGGTCTATCTCAATACCACTGTCTGTTAAATATTTAGTTGAGGGAACCATCCCTACGAAGAAGAAGACACCTTGACATGCTAATTCTGAGGAGCTCCCCGTTTTCAGATTTTTAATTTTTACACCCTTAACGTTATCTTCCCCAAGAACTTCCTCAATGGTGGAGTTCCAAACAAACTCCATTTTGGGGTTCTCAAAAGCTCTTTCGGCACTTAATTTGTTACAATCGAGAATTCCTTCGTCATGCAAGACGATGACGGTTACCTTACGAGCAAATTTTGTGATATACATACCTTCTTCGATGGCCTGGTCACCGCTGCCAACGACAACGACGTCTTCACCGTTAAAGAACTCTGCATCACAAGTAGCGCAGTAGGCAACACCGCTGCCCCGAAGTCTTCTCTCCCCGGGAATATTTAAAAGCCGCGGCTCGCTGCCGCAGGCAATAATTACTGCTTTAGCGGAAAATTCTTTTCCTTTTTTCGTTCTAACCTTTTTCTCTTCCTGGGAAAGCTCTACACTTACAACCTCTTCTCTTACAAATTCAACGCCAAAGCTTTGAGCATGTTTATGAAAATCTTTCATAAGATCCGGTCCGCTAACCTGAGGGTATCCGGGATAATTCACGATTTCTCGGGTTGTATTAACCAGACCTCCGATAGCGCCTTTATTAATAACTAACGTTTTAAGTCTTGCCCGACCACCATAGATTGCAGCCGATAATCCAGCAGGTCCGCCGCCTATAATAATCAAGTCATAAGCATTAACCATGACGTCTACTCCTTTTCATTACTCTCGGAAATAAACTCTTTAAGCATTGAGAACTTCGGCAATCTTATCCTCAACATCTTCTTCCTCAACCTTCCCGGCGAGTTTTCCTTGATATTCGCCGTTGGAGAAAAAGAGAATCTGCGGGACACCTTTTAGGGAGAAGCGTTGAAATAGATTTTTGTCCTCTTCAACATCAACATAAAAGAAACCAAATTTGCCTTCATATTGAGGTTTTAGCTCATCAAGCATGGGAACAACTTCTTTGCAGACATGACAATCTTTTCTGGAGAAAATGACCAAGCAAGATTCACAATTGTCATAAATGATTTCTTCAAAACTGTTTGCGTTCAATTGTTGTAAAGACATAGTAACACTCCTCGTATAATTAATTTAGTTCCTGCCCCACGAGTCCAAAAAACTAATGGAACGTGGGGTATTTAAATGACCAAAGAAAACTGGAAATTCAGTTGGTTGGTCATCATCAACAAGATGCGCGCAGAATAACGCATACCCCATGCAGTCGTCGTGCCTGTGGGCAGTGTGGACAAGTCAACCCCAAAGCACACTTCAAATTCGACTTGTCCAAAGCCTGAGGGAAAGCTCTTTTAAGATAGACCCATAAGGGCTTTTCCATAGGCTGGCACTGTCCACAGGCTCAGGATAAGGAATACCTGAGTAATGATTCCTTAAGTCGTTCTTTGACAACAAAAAAGTATTTAAGTTTGTTGGGGTTTCAGGCAAAATGATACCGTGAGGTTCGTTCTGGTAAGGCCTTTCACTCCTTGAGGCTATGACCTCTTATTAAGTCTGACTGCCAGCCCACAATTTGAACTTTTAACTCGAAGGTTGCACAGCTTAAAGGGAACCCCTCCGATGGTAGCAGATCGGTTGGATCCGAGGTCTTTTTAAGACAAGTGCTGATTCGGCGAGGTTGTTGACCTGTTGTGGTGCCTGGTCCCAACGTTAATCTTACAAATTCTTCGACTCGGAAAGTGAGGTGATTTTACTTGAGTTTATTTGTCGGTATAGATGTGAGTTCCAGTGATTTTAAAGTGCGAATCTTAGATGAGCGTGGTAATGAACCAGTTAAAAGGCTAAGGGTTTTGAATGATCAGCCTGGTTGTGAGCAAGTTGCCCGATATCTCTCTGAAGCCTGTAATAAAGAGAATGAGGACCGGCTGGTTATTGGTTTAGAGGCCACTTCCGTGTACAGTTGGCCGTTACAAATGTTCTTAGCGGAAGACCATTGTTTAGCACCTTTACAGCCCCAAATTTATTCCTTTAACCCCAAGGTCGTTGCTAATTTCAAAAAGGCTTATGTGGACCTTCCGAAGAACGACTGGATTGATGCCTGGGTCATTGCCGAACGTTTACGCTTCGGCCGGCTCCCGGAGGGCTCTCAGGTCGATTTCCGCTACTTACCGTTACAGCGACTCACTCGCTTTCGTTGTCATCTGATCGAGATGATCTCCAGAGAGAAGAATTATTTCCTCACGAACTTGTTCTTAAAGTTTAGCACTCTTGCCCAAGGTACGGTTTTTAGTAATACTTTCAGCGTTACTTCTGAATCCTTGACACTTGAGTTTTTTTCTCCAGAAGAGGTTGCGGCTCGACCGCTTGATGAACTGATTGATTTCCTCATGGAGAAAGGAAGAAGTCATTTCGAGGATCCGGAAGCCAAAGCCAGAGAGTTGAAGGAAGCCGCTCGCAAGGCCCATCGACTACGTGGAAGCCTATTGCAACCCATTAACCTTATCCTAGCCACGAGCATCGAAACCATCCACACTTTAGAGAAACAGGTCAAGAAAATCGATAAGGCGATCGAAGCTGAAATCAGGCATTTCCCTAATACGCTCATTACCATTCCCGGTATTGGCCCTGTGCTTTCAGCTGGTATTATTGCTGAGATTGGAGACATCCGCCGTTTTCCGAATGAAGGAGCCTTAGCAAAGTTTATTGGGCTAACCTGGCGTTCTCACCAGTCCGGTGATTTTACAGCCGATGACACGCCCTTAACTCGAACCGGCAACACCTACTTGCGAAGTTATATCATCCAGGCTGCTAACCTAGTACGCCAAAAGGAACCAGAGTACAAAGCCTTCTACCAACGTAAATTCTCGGAAAGTAAGACTCACCATCATCGCCGTGCTCTCGTGCTTACTGCACGCAAACTCGTCCGTATGGTTGATGCTCTGCTACGCAGCAACCAAATCTATATGCCACATGGCAATAGGGGGATTGCAAACTAAGCATGAACTACGAGAATTGAAGTCCCATTTTTGTAACTTGTTTCCATTTCATTTTGGGAATAAGAGGGTTTTTTATTGCCTTTTTTGCCAACGGATAACTAACTTACTGAAAAATTGACTCACTTAGGGTCTTGACATATTACCGAAGGACTTATCTCATCAGTTAAAAAGCAGCTATCAGTGTGCTGCTGCTTTCTGATAGCTGCAATATTATATTTACTAAATATCTTCGGAGAAAATCTGGTAAATTGGCGCCCCTTCACATTGTGCTGGGAAACGCAAACCGAGCAATACTGAGATCGAAGGTGCAACATCAACTTGTCGGATCGTACGTTCGGTTGTAAATCCTTCTTTAATACCCGACCCGGCTGCTACAAAAACCGGGGAAACTGAGGTATCAAAGTATCCTTCAGAAGTTGAAATGCTGTCACCGTGCAATCTGTTATAGCCTTCTTCAACTGAGAAGAAGATATCGCCGCATTCCGGTCCGTTTGTACCAATTAACACCGCGTCTTTGTTTCTGAGGCAGATCCCAATGACACGTTTACCCGTTCTCTCATCCCGATAATTATATAAATCGGAGATGATTTGTTCTTCCAGATCATATTTATCTTTCGGATCCACGATACCGTATTTGTCGCGGCCTTTAAGATTAATATAAATGTAGTTGCTGCGAATTTGTACAGCTCTTGTCTTTTCCCAATCCACTTCTCGAATGGAATTGCCGTTCTCGTCCTTCTTCATCACGGTGTAGCCCAGCTTTTCCATGACCTTGGTATTAAGACCGCCATATTCCCCGATAATTGGAGGTACGTTTTCGCCGACGATGAGGCCGTGGTCACTTAAAATCAGTACTGTCCAGCCCTCATCTAATAAATAGAGGAATTCTCCGAAATATTTATCAGTTTGGGTATAGAATTTCTCGATGAACCCTTGATAGGTTTTTTCATCGGTATAATTCCAGGGGGGCAGAGTCTTTCCAAGATGCCACAACTGGTGTCCGGCACAGTCGATATTGTGAAGATGGGATAAGATAACTTCATAACCTTTTTCTTTGATAGCATAATTCAAGCAATCTGCTTGCCATTTGTTATAAAGATCCCAAGAGGGTTCGAAGATTTCACCAACTAGTTCGTCATCTTCTCCGCCGATCAGACTTACAGGGGGAACCTCACCTACATTGCTTTTAATTTCTTGATAAAGAGATTTTGGATGCCATAACATATCATTGGAAATATCAAGGGCATTGCTGATCCACAATCTTACTTTATTGCCTGCTGGATCAAGTTCGAGGATCTTCATGGAACGGCAGGCCGGTTTGGTGACTTCTTTTTTGGTAACGTCATCAATAATGCCGGTGACCATTTTACCACATTCCAAGACAACAATGGGGGTTTCTGCTTTCTTATTCTTATAGATAGCCACCCGATCATATTCTCCGGCTTGATTTTTAAGGATAAGAGCAGGACGTCTCATGACACCGCCCGATGTTAAGATGGTAAATTCTTTGGAACCTGCGGGAGCATTAGCCCAACCTGCAGCGTCTTTAAGGGGAGAATTTACAATGTCGTAGGCAACCTTACTGCCGATTACAACTTCCGTATCTTCATCATCCATGACGTAGGTGCGAATTTCTCCGCCTTGACGAGCAGTATCACCCCACCAAAGTTCCATCATTTCGTCATCAACATCATTGTCCAGTGTGTCTTCCAAATCCGTAATGATGCAGCCTACACCCGCCGGCTTGTCTACTCTAGGAGCATAGCGGACTTCTTTAATTTCAGGTGTAGCGACAATAACCTTTTCCCAGTCGAGCTGGGCCACGCCCATGTTAACAGAACCAGGCTGGGTGCCATCAACAACGCTGAGGTTTTCGCTGTGAGAGGTTGGAGGCCATGAACTACCAGGCCAGTGCCATACTAGTGTTTTCATGCCTGCCTCAGCGCTGATATTCCAGACTTGTTCAGCGAGACAGTTGCGGGAATCCATATTGTAAACTACTGCATCGAGACTTTCCGGAGATTGTCTCCAATAGCAGGTGATGCCATGGGTTCCAGGATAAGCACCTGTGGCAAGGGTCGTCCAACAGGGCGGTGTGATTGTGGGGATTGCACCGAGCAGACGAATGTCTTCTCTAGCAGCCCCTCGGTCAATGAATTTTTGTAAGTTAGGCATTTTTCCTTCAGCCAAGAACTTTTTACTGATTCTTGGGTCCATTCCGTCAACGCCCAATACCAATAACTTATTGGTAAGTGCCTTTCTTTTCATTACCCCAACTCCTTAGAATTCTTTTTATTTATGATCCATCCATTAGAAATGGGTGAAAAAATATCTAGATCTAGGCTTCGATTTCATCCAGTGAACGACCGGCAGTTTTTTCGCCCCAAAGCCCGGTGGTTACTGCTACTATGAGGAACATAACGCCGATGATTCCAAACAGGACTGCATACCCAAAACCTTTATAAATCATCGGTACAACTACCATTGCCACAGCAGTCAAAAGTCTGCCTGTACTGTAAATAAAACCTGTACCGCTGTTTCTTATATGCGTTGGATAAGCTTCAGCTAAATATGACCACATGACTACGAAAACGCCGTCCATGAGAACCCTGATAAAGAAACCTATGCCAACAATGACCATTGGAATCTTAAGGGTACCAAAAACAATGGTTAGAACTCCGACTAAGAGACTGTAGATAACGATTGGAATTTTTCTTCCGCCTTTATCAGTGAAGGCAGCCGCCAGATAGTTTCCAATAGGACTTCCAAATGATACAAGTGCAGACATCCACAAAGCGTCATCCAAGGAAAAACCATAATCGTTTAACAGGGTAGGCATCCAACCAAAGAACATAAAGTATCCAACAGTAATACAGCAAACCATGATAATCAGAACGCTGGTTTTCCGGGCATATTTCTTACTAAAGATCTCTTTAAGGGCCTCTCGGGTCCCAGCCTCTTTAGGAGCAGTATTTGCCGGGTTAATACTTGCTTCCAAGTTTATGTCAACTTTCTCATTAGGAAGGAACCTTTGAATCACTTTTTCGGCCTCGGAATAACGACCTTTTGTGATAAGCCAACGTGGAGATTCCTTAAGCCAAGTCAGGGCTAAGATAAAGATAATAAATCCTGTTCCACCGATGAAGAAAATATATCTCCAACCATTTGGACTGCTTGGTACGATTTTTTCGGCGATTTGTCCAATGAGCGGTACGCTGAGCAAACCTGTTGCTAATGATATTGCCTGCCATTTTCCTCTGGAAGCGGACGGTAAAATTTCAGTAATATATACCATGGCCACAACGACCATTGATAAAATACCGAAACCGGTTAAGGTTCTAAAAACTAAGAAGATTGCAGGACTAGGTGCCACTCCATTTAAGATGGAAAAGGTCGAGAAAAAGAATACGGAAAACAAAAATGCTTTTCTGCGGCCAATTACGTCAGACAGCCAGCCGCCGAACCAACATCCGAACAACATGCCTACAAATGTACAAGAATTGACTATCCCGATCCACTCCATGGAAGCACCCCAGTGTTTTGTCAGGGCAGGGGCTACGAAAGAAAATGTAAATAAATCCATTTGGTCAAAGGCATAAGCTAGAGCAAGAATAATCAAAAATTTGTAATGCTCAAGACACATACGTGCATCATCTAAGTAATGTTTCTTACTACTGGTATTCGCTTCTAAATTTGACTCTGTCACTACAGCCATATATCTACTCTCCTAATTCAAAATTTTGATAACTTCAAGAATTAATTCAAATACGTCGTCAATACCCTGCTGCTACCCTCCTCTTCCTAATTTTCGATAGGGACGTAACGTGTTCTGGCGTCCATCCCTTTGTGATATTTCGTACTTGTCCTGATTATATGGGATACAACTTTTTATGGGAAATACTTAGTTGTTATATCCCATATAACTAAAATCATTTGGTGTTTGAGGCGATATTCTTTAAATTTATATTGTAATATAAATAACAAATAGTATAATTAAAACCGAGAATTCGACATCATTTATCGGAGGTTATGAAATATGTGGAGGGTTATGAAATATGCGTCTTGAACAATTAGCCTATTTAGTAGCGGTCCAAGAATCAAAGTCTATTTCACTTGCAGCCGAACGTGCCCATATTTCTCAACCTGCTCTTAGCTCAGCTATCAGCAAACTTGAAGATGAACTAGGTGTCGTTCTGTTGACCCGTACAAGCTCCGGGGCCCAATTAACTGAAGTCGCGGAATCGATTATCATTAAGGCTAAAGAAGTATTAAACATCATTGATGATATCCGCTCCTTAGGGAGAGGCAACTCTGTTGAGCTTAATGGAAATATCTCTGTGGCCGCTGATCCTAGTGTTAATATAACCATAATGCCTGAAATATTAACAACCTTCAAACATAATCACCCTAAAGTCAATACCTTGCTGAAAGTCGGAGAGTCCAACAATATATTACAGGACGTAAAAACCGGAAAGGCTAACTTTGGGATTATCTTTAATACTGAAGAATCTTGCCAAGCAAAAGACATTAACTGTAAAGAATTGTTCACAGATGAATTTGTCATAATAACCGGTTCAAACTCCAAAATCACTCAAAAGACTATAACTCTGAATCAGGCGCTTTCCCTGCCTGTTCTTTTATACAATACGGAATATATCACAAATTGCGGTGTATCAAGTCTCTTGCGAAAATATGGTGATATAAATGTCTCTTACCGGGTAGATAATTTAGAAATGATGGAGAAAATCTTATCCAATGGTGAAAGTATTGCTTTTGTTCCGCAATTCATGGCAGATGAGTTCGCAAAGTCAAATAAGATTAGGAAAATAATCATAGACGGTGCTCATCTAGAAGCATCCATCGTCTTAATTTGGTCTAGCCGGCACCATCTTTCACTGGTAGAAAAAGAATTTATCCGAGTAATAAAAGCCTGCTGTTCCAAGGAACGGCAAGCGGTTTAAATTCTACTGACCGGTATCTTTAATTTAAGGAGTTACATGTCAATGGAACAAAGTGCACAATTACTATTACAGAAGAGGAACTTAACCTTTGCCAAAAAGGGCGTCGGCAGAGGACTATTATCGGGTGCCGCCTGGGGGCTGGACGGGGTTTTAATGGGGATGGTTCTTGGGCTAGCCCCTTTTACAAATAATCAAAGTATTTTTGCGGCTCCATTAGTTGGAGCCTGTTTACATGATGGGTTCGCCGCGTTATGGTTATTTATTTATAATATCATAAACGGCAAATGGCGAGATTACGCGCGCACCTTAAAAACTCGCCCCGCTAAAATGATTATGCTCGCCGCAATTCTAGGCGGACCTATCGGAATGTCCGGCAATTTACTTGGGATCTATTTTGCCGGTGCCTCTTATACAGCCGCAATCACGGCCGCATATCCGGCCGTTGGCGCCCTCCTCGGATCAGTCTTTCTTAAGGAAAAAATATCGCGGCGTCTCTGGTTCGGTATTATTATGGCTATTTTCGGCTCATTTATTGTCGGCTTTGTGCCGCCCAACAGTTCAAATTACCCTCATTTTTATCTCGGTATTGGCTTAGCTGTCGTTGGTGCACTAGGTTGGGCTGTGGAAGGGGTCTTATCTACTTACGGTATGGATTTAGTCGATTCTGATATTGCTATTGGTATTCGAGAAGCCACTTCTTTTCTCGTTTATATCGTTGTCATCCTTCCATTGGTTGGTGGAGTCTCTTTCCGAATTCTTACGGCTAGCCTTGCTTCCCCTGCCGGTTGGTATATTGCTGTAGTCGGTTTAGTAGGCGGAACGTCCTTTTTATCCTGGTATCGCGCTATGAATATGACCGGAGTCGGCAGGACAATGGGCTTGAGTGTGACCTTTGCCTTATGGTCCGTCTTCTTTGGCTGGCTGCTGAATAACTTGCAACTAGCGCCAAACCTCATTATCGGAGTCGTCATTATCTTTTTGGGAACAGTCCTTTCACTAGGCAATCCCAAGGATTTACTCAATCTCAAAACTCGCTGAGGAGGTTCCCCATGTGTCAAATACCGGTGAAATTTAGATTATTACAAGTAATTTCTCAAAACGACAATCTCTCAAATCATAAGATCTTAGATATCCTTAAAAAGGAATATCCCCACGACCGAAGCGTTAATGAAAAAGGTGTTGAAGATTATCTTCTCACCCTAACGGCAACAGGTCTGATTGAATTAAAAAATGCTGTCCTTGATCAGAGCGGAAATCTTGAACTAAGCTATAGTATTACCGATTATGGTAAAAGCCTCATGAAATATGTAAGTTAATTAAGCCTCACTAAACAAGCACCGATTCTGACATATCGTCGGATTTCGGTGCTTTTTATTTTCTTTGGATTTTAGCCACAAACACCGACGGTCTTTTACTCGCCGTCCTTGGCTTCGGGGACACTCGGCCAATCCACACTGCAGGAATCTGCGTAATCAGTTGCAGTGTGGCGATAAGCTCATCCGCTTATCGTCTGGCCAGCGGTTCACATCAAGTACTACCCTGAGGTTCGGCGTAGCTCCCACGCATGCGAGTGAGCAAGCCTCGGATTGCTGAGTGAACGATGTGGGCGAAGCTACACGACCCGAGAACATAAACTGTTTTATCATCTGCTGGCACTGCGACGAAGGCCCAAACCTCCAGCAGGAAGTTTGGGCCTTTGCAATCTATTCGCAGTTACGACGAATTATTAAGCTTCTTTCTTAGCCTGAGGAAGAATCATTTCCACATCACCATGTGGACGAGGAATAACATGAACGGAAATCAGTTCGCCAACCCGCTGAGCTGCAGCAGCACCTGCATCGGTAGCAGCTTTTACGGCACCAACGTCGCCTCTTACCATAACAGTTACCAAACCGCCGCCGACGAGTTCCCGGCCAATTAAATAGACGTTTGCAGCTTTAACCATGGCATCTGCTGCTTCAATAGCTCCTACGAGACCTTTGGTTTCGATTAATCCTAATGCTTCAGTTTTATTCATTGTTGTTTGCCTCCTACTATTTCATTTATTTTGTGATGGTAATTTTGGAAGTTGATTTAAGATTCATGGCATTTGCTTCTTCCGTGTCAATATGACATTCAAGACTCGAGGTATTGTTGGCCCGGACAACAACATTCGTGTATGTCCCACCCCGCAAGCCATCTGTTTGGATCGTTACCTTTTGTCCATCACTAACATCAAGGCGTTTAGCATCTTCCAAGGACATATGAATGTGTCTTTGGGCGATCATGAGACCTTTGGTCAGAAAGACACTTCCTTTGGGGCCAACAAGAGTGATGCCTGGAGTTCCCTGCAAATCACCGGATAACCTCACCGGCGCTGTTATCCCGAGTTTAAAACAATCTGCCAGAAGGATTTCAACCTGTGATTCATTGCGCACCGGTCCAAGAATGCGAACTTTTTCAATGGCGCCTTTAGGTCCGCAGATGGTCAGGGTTTCCTGACAAGCAAATTGCATCGGTTGAGATAAATCTTTGGTTTTGGTTAATTGGTAGCCTGCACCAAACAAAACATCCAAATCCGCCTGGGAGAGATGAATATGACGATTTGAGATTCCCACCGGGATGGAGTTATCCTTCTCCCTAGTATCCCCTCCCTCTTTGATCACTTCGAGCAAAAGATCTACTAAAGTGTCATACTTTCCCACTTTAGTAGTCACCTCTTTTTTTCAGGAGTGTGAGCACTTCTTCCACAAGGTTTTGAATTTGATCTTCACTGATGCCATTGGATGGATTGGAACTCTGAGCAGAGCAAGCTGAATAGGTTGAGCTTGTGTTTGACGTGAAGTCTTTAATTCCATAAGCAACCCGTTTGATATTAATCAAGTGCATGGGGGTTACATTATCGGAGGTTGCACTGCCGCCCCAAGTGCCGCAGCCTAAGGTAAAGGCCGGGGAAAGTCCGGTACTTGCTCCCACGCCGCCTTGACTTGAAGACGTATTGACTAAAATTCGAAAGACAGGTTTTTCAGAGAACTTCATGACAAGGTCATGATTTTCGGTGTGAATGGAGATGCTGTGGCCCACACCGCCGTTATTTAGTAAGCGAATACTCAAATCACAGGCTTCTTGCCAGTCCTTAACGGTATAGAAAGCTAAGACCGTAGTTAACTTTTCATAAGACAGCGGATATTCTTCGCCTACGCCCTGTTGTTCCCCCAGCAGGACTTTTGTTCCCGCTGGAATAGATATTCCGGCAGTCTCGGCAATGACTTGCGCAGACCTGCCAACCATCTTGGCGTTCATGGCATGGCCCTTAATAAATAATTTTTTACTGACTTGAGCCGTTTCCGCAGGAGTCATAAAATAGCCGCCTTGACGCTTAAACTCTTCCATCACCTGATCACGGATACATTCTTCAACAATTACCGATTGCTCAGATGCACAGATAGTACCATTGTCAAAGGTTTTGCTGGCAATAATATTACTTACGGCTTTCGGCACATTGGCCGTTCTTTCAATAAATGCCGGAACGTTGCCAGGGCCGACACCCAAAGCCGGTTTTCCGGCACTGTAGGCAGCCTTCACCATAGCTGACCCGCCGGTAGCTATGATCATAGCCACTTCATTGCACTTCATCAGTTCATTGGTAGCATCCATGGAAGGCTTGGAGATGCAGCCGATAATATTGGCGGGAGCGCCGGCTGCTACTGCAGCATCATGCATTAATTTTGCCGCCTGATAGGTACATTTCAAGGCCGAAGGATGTGGTGAGAAGACAATCCCATTGCGTGATTTAAGCGCAATGATGGATTTGTAGATAGCCGTGGAGGTAGGGTTTGTTGAAGGAACAATCCCCATGAGTAATCCCACCGGCTCGGCGATTTCCATCACTTTATTAACCTTATCTTCTCTAATGACTCCAATGGTAGGCATAGCTTGAATGAATTCGTAAAGTTCCGAGGAAGCAAAACGATTTTTGAAGGCTTTATCTTCAACTTTACCAAAACCGGTTTCTTCCACCGCCATTTTGGCTAGAGAGACTGCATTTTCTTCAGCAGCTTTTACCATGTTGCGAATGATTTTATCAATCTGCTCACAACTAAATTTTGCAAGTTCAGCTTGGGCCAATTTAGCCTGACGAGCTAGATTCCTAGTCTCCTGTACAGATTGCAAATCATAATCAAAGTTTTCCAATGTAAACTATTCCTCCTTCCGCAGTTCAAAAAATCCCTTGAACTTCTGAATAAGCAAGTCCTTATTTGCTCGGGATATAACATGGTCTGCCAGGTCAAGCTCTTTGCATTCTCTGGCTAATTTTCGAAGTTTTGCCATGGGAAGAGCTTTTAGTACCTCCAAGCTCTTTTCCGGCCCGAAGTTACGAACAAGAGCTGCAACTTCCTCTTTGCTGGCGTTGGTTAGTTTTATTTGCGAAGTATTTCCGTTTTCTGTCTTGGGCTTCGTTTCAATGACTTGTGGTAATGTTTCCTTTTTAGGTAGAGATTCTTCATTATTGATTTTTAGGTCAGAATTCGCTGAGCGGTCTTCATCGTCAGAAGACGAGAGCCATGGTTTATTCACGGGATTTACGCCTGAAACGATCAAGCGTTCTATGTCATCATCCGGTCTGGGAATTACATGTTGGGAAACTAATGACAAGTCCCTAATCGTTTTAACCGCCATTGCGCCTGCCTCCACAGAAGCTTTAACAGCTCCCACCTCACCGGTTACAGCAATGGTTACCAGACCGCCGCCAACAAAAGTTCTCCCTACAAGTTCCACTTGCGCCGTCTTGAGCATAACGTCTGCGCATTCAATCGCTGCAAGGAGTCCTCGTGTCTCAATTAGGCCAAGCGCTTGCATCGTTTTCCCTCCTATTGTGCCATAAGGTCAGGCCAATTCGCAGGATAGGTTACATAGAACAGTTTTACATAACTGGAGGAACTCCAGGTTACTTTCGAACCTTTCGGAACAAAGAGAACATCTCCCTGGCATGCTTCGTAGGTTTTTTCATTGATTGTGATAGAAAGGCTTCCTTCGAGGATTATATCAATCTCTTCATAGCATAACTCCCAGTCAAAGCTGGACTTTTCGATGGTTAGAAAACCGGCACTCATTTGGGAGTCATTTTTACTGACAACTTCACGGTAAGCAACATTGGTATTTGGATTACCTGTGTCAAATGTCTCGAAGTTTACAGACCTGCCCCGCACAATTTTTAATCCGCTTTTCGGTTCACTCTCAGACAAAAACGGTGATTCAGGAACCTGCCCGGAAATATTTTGCAAAAACTTATTGGTTAGTACTGCTTTTACAACTTGGTAAATGACATCTCGGTTCAGCTCAGTTCCCAAGTTTACATTTTTCTGTGTGCCGGCGGTATTACAACTATGATCTTCCGCAGCAGTTGAGCAGGTGCTGAATTCTACGCCTAATTCTTTGGCAAGATCCTTAGCAGATGGTGTAATGATTGTATTACCATCGACATAGAATAGTTTTTGTCCCTTTTCTGCTGCTGTTTTAATCTCATTTGCGCTCACAAGTTTCTTCAAGATCACACCTCCTTTCGCTCCCTCTAAACTCGGCTGTCTAAAACTCTATATAATCTATAACTGTATATAAATAGGAAGAAAAAATTACAAGGTTAGAATAAGGAACTCCATAATCGTTTAGAAGGCGAAGGGATAACTTCCGTGTCAACGAGTAAACCTTTTTCCAGGGCAATAGCCTTCCCAGCTTCGATGCCGGCTTCTACAGCGGCAACATCTCCAGTAAAGGTGAAATAGGCTTTCCCGCCCAGTCCCCTGCCCAAGCGAAGTTCTAAAGCCTGAATGTCGGCAGCTTTTAAGGCCGCATCGGCAGCGGTAACCATAGAGGCCATAGAAAAGGATTCCATAATTCCCAGGGCACCGGTTCCCTCCGGCATAGATGTCGCAGTAATAGCGGGAAAAACACCGGGATGAACATTGGGGAGAATGAAGCTGTCTACCAAATATTCGCCGGCAATGGCCACTCCTGCACTGACAGAACTTTCAACCGCGGCAACGTCTCCATGAATAATTGTCACAAATTTACCGGGACAGACTGATGTTGCACTGACTACATCAACGTAAGCAGTTTTCAGCATCTGGTCAGAGGCATAAATTCCTCTCGCAATACTCGTAACCTCAATCATACCTATTGCTCTATACATACGAACCCACCCTTATCACAATAGAGTTGTTTCTGATCTCTTGAACAGTACCTGACAAACTGGCGTGTACCGGAGCCCCCAGACTATTGTCGGGAATCTTCCCAATCATTTGCCCGGCCTGAACTTGTTCACCAACGGCAACGATGGGAACCGCCGGTGCGCCGATATGCTGACGCAGGGAAATCTCTATATACTCAGGCTGAAAATCCGTAGGGGTCAGCGGTGCCGGTTTGTCAAATGCAGTCAAGCCGATTTTGGCGATCAGCCGTTTACTCGGAATCAGGCGATATTCTCGGGCTGACCTTGTCTGATACTCCATCGGTGTCGGCTGGTATTTAACTCCCTCTTCAGCCAACTTACGTTTGTAAAAAATATTAACCGATTTCGGATGAAGATTTGCCGGACAGGAAAATAATTCGCAGGCATTACATTCACAACATAGTTGGGCGATTTGTTGTTCCTTAACGTCTTCAAGATTATAGCTCAAGGCTCTCATCACCTTATGAGGCTGCATATTATGACCTAAGAGATAGCGCGGGCACAGGTCGGTACACATCCGGCATTGTTCGCAGGCTGTTTTGCCGATGATCCGGGCCTGGTCGAGATTAACGGATTTTTTGCGGATGAGAAAATGATCCTTTTTTAGCAAGACATAGCCTTTGCTTTTTTTGGTAACGTGTCCGTCAAGACTATTCAGGATTGAACCCATCATGGGGCCCCCGTCAATGACTGCATAATCAGCGAGATTTTCCACCCCGCATTTGCTGAGTAAATCCCGGATGGGCAAACCTACCGGTACTCTGACAGTGAAGCGCTGGGGAACATCACCGGCTATGGTAATGTAAGTTTCCGTCACTGGCTTTCCCGATAGCGCATTAAAAATATTAAGGGCTGTTTCAGCATTGATAACGACGCAGCCCACTTTAAGAGGGATCGATGCTTCAGGAACAATTCGTTGAGTTAACTCATGGACCAAAACCTGTTCATCCCCGGCAGGATACATATCTCTAAGTTCCATAACCTCCATAAAGGTTTCAAGACCCAAAGCTGTAATTCTCTCACGCAGACGGGCAATGACATCTTTATGTTTGCCCTTAATCCCAATAATAGCTTTTCCGGCCTCAATATAGCGCCCGGCGGCCTCCAGTCCTTTGATAATTTCATCAGCGAACTGCTCCATCAATTGTTGGTCTACGCGCAGCAGCGGCTCACATTCAGCACCGTTCAGCAATATATACTCTGCTTTCGAAGTTAGTTTGGCATGAGTGGGAAATCCAGCGCCCCCTGCCCCGATTACCCCAGCATCCCTAATCATGTTCAGCAGATCCAACGTTCTCCACCTCCGAATTTCTTAAAATGTACAGTCTTCGTCAATAATTCCCGTAATAACGGCATCTATAGGGGTATTGTCATGGTCAAGCATTTTACGGGCGGAACTCCCGGTGCAAACAAGGACACGTTCACCGATACCGGCTCCGATCGTATCGGCAGCGATCATGAGACGTCCAGCATCAATTCCCCCTAAAACTTCCACCAGCATGAACTTTAGGCCCCGGAGCGAATCGGCTTTGCGGGTCGCCCAAATATTATCAATTACTTTTGCTGCTATCATTACATTTCACCTGTTTTTTCTTTCATGACATTAAGTAAATAGGATTTAAGATTTGGATTGGGATTTAGTAATGCATTTTGAGATACGCCTTTTTTGTTAATCTTTCAAAAACTTTAATGAACCTTTAATTTTGCTTGTATATCCTGAATAGCTGCTTCCACTGCCGCAGTATCACCAAAGATAGCAATCATGATTAGATTTTGCGGGCAGTGCCCCTTGATATCTTCCACAATAACTCCGGCTGCTTTTTCGGCAATATCGGCTGCAAAAACCATATCGATCAACCGTCCCTGAACCAAACCTATGGCATCATAGTCATCAATGGGAACAGATGGCGCGGAACCTTTGCGCCGCATAAGCAAATCCACAGTTCCTTTAGAAGGAGATTTAATGATTCGATATTCCATAAAAGTCACCTCATCTATAGGATCTCCTGCGTACAGTTCATGGCTATACCCAAGGGAGTCACAAACATAGGGTTGCGCGGTTTGAAAGTTGGCAGGTTTGTCTGTTTGGCAATAATTGTTTCGATGCCCTCCAGACAACAGGTTCCCCCTACAAGATAGATTTCCGGAACCGAGTAATCCTGTACATGACGGCTAATGATGGAAGAAACTTTCTCAATCACAGGACGCAAGACTGGGGTTAATTCCCGGTGATTTTGAGAATTTCGTTTATATTGTTCAGCTTCCTCGAAACTCATTTTGCAGGCTCCGGCAATGACCAGGGAAAAATGGGTACCACCCGTTGGCTCATCGGCGACATAAATCACTTCGCCGTCTTTTAAAATCGCGATTCCTGTGGTACCGCCGCCAATATCTACAATTGCTCCATTTTTAATTTTTAAAACAGCATTGGCCGCCGTCGGTTCATCCAACAGTTTTGTAATTTCAAACCCGGCTCCTTGGACTACATGCTTTATGGCGCCCGAATCCAAAGTAAAGGTTCCCGGAGGAAGGGCAGCGGAAGCAAAAAGCAGTTCAGTGCCGAGTTTTTCTTCAAGCTCTTGTTTTAATTCTTTGACAATACGTATGGCGCCGATATAATCCACTACCATTCCGTCTTTAACCACATTGGCAAAACGATAAGCCCCTGCAACCGGCTGATAACGTTCATCAAGAACTGTCAAGACAATATAGGCTGTCCCCAGGTCAATTCCGGTGTAATAAACTGAGGATGGTTTGACGATAGGTTGGACTATAACCTTCTCGAAATCCTGAACAAGTTGATCGCAATATTGAAACGCTGAATTTACGGTGTTCATTTCTGTCCTCCCAGACACTTCCACATCATGATACAGAGAATGTTATTGATCAAATGGACTTTATCAATTAAGTCTTGGCGCGAACAAGCGCCCAGTTCTTCAACCCAATAGACTTTCAAAATCGCAGGTTCCATCTCACAGAGGGAAGCGTGTATATAGTTTAAGGCAGTCATCGTTTTGCCATTCTCCAACCGAGCGTGAAAATCATTAATTTCAAAAAACTTGCCCAAGTTGTCAGCACATGTTTTGATTTCCTCTTCTGCCCAGCCCCAGAACTTTATGTCATCCGGAACTGTCCCTTCGCGTTCGGCAGTGATTAAACTTTGAAAGTATCGAGCTAGATCCAAGACTTCTTCAGCCCGCTCAGCGTCACTGTCCTTTAAAAGATCTGACCCCACCATCAGCAAGAGAGCCTTTAGACATTCCATCTTGCCTTGCAATCTCTGTACCAGCCAGCTTTGCCGCACTTGAAGCGAATTTTCATTGCCGGATTTTTTCGCTCCCCCATCATCACGTCCTTGTGCCTGTACCAGTTTCACCCCTCTATCGACTAAAAATTGGCGGGCACCCGGAGTAATTTTTATCTGGTGTTCCAGAAAATACGTGGTAAATGGCTCAGCTTTATATCGTTCTCGCAGTTCCATCTCGGTAATAAATTTCATAGCCTCACCCCACTTTCTGAAATCACAATTCGGGAATTAACCTATAACTGCCAATATCGCTATCTAATCATAGTTTCGCTAAAATCAACGGGTCGTTAGCTTAGAAACTAACACGTTATTAAAAACCAACTTTTAATCTGAAAAATAACTCTGAATCTAAAAACTAACTCTGATCGGCCAGTAACTGTGATCTTAAAGCTTCTACACCCGTATTGTCTTTGCAGGAAATCCGGTAATACGGCTCAGAAACACCGATGCGCAAGAGCTTCTGAGTACACAAATCGATATTTTCCGGGGCTGCATCGGTCTTAGTGATGACACCAATCACCGGGCAGTTGAACGTTTTTGCAAATCCTGGCGGATATACATCAATCATCCTGGAGGAATCCAGAAGCAGAAGCACATGAGACGCGGTTTGAGCCGTGGCAATTAAGTATTTATACATTGAAGCGTTTTCAATATATGAACCGGGCGTATCAATGGTATTTTTACCATAAATAACATCCTGGGTTTTCTTTAAGGGTCTGTCGCTATCATTTAAGGCATTCGCCAGAGTGGATTTTCCGGCTTGGGTAGGTCCAACGATCATAATGCGTTTCTTCATGTGCGCGTAATCTTCGCCGGAGTAAATCCCAACAGCTTTTCCAACGTATCATTGATGGCAATCATAGCTTCTTCAACACTGGCTACGTCACCGGATATGACCAGGGAACCGGTAAAGCGATCCAAAAAACCAATATCTACATCAGACGTCTTCGTTGCAATGTCGGCTGCGATAATCGCAGTCTCGCTGGGCGTAAGCGTTGAAATCCCAATGGCTCCCTTCTCTTCAATTCCCAAGCGTTCATATAAATCCTGAACGGGCGAAGCTATGATATGAGCCAGGGTAACTTGCTTTCCAGGCACATATTCCTGAATTATACGTTTTCGATCAAATGCTTCATCGGCACCCATAACATCCCTCCGTTCGCCCCTCGTGAATTACTCTTGGCCTTTTCTAGTGCTTGATTATTTTGACCTGAAGGTCATAATCTTTAATGACCTCTGCAATACGTTCCAATTCTTCGGCTTCGAAACTCAGATCTTCAGTAATAGGGTATGTCCTATCCAATTGCTTGTACTTATTGATGCCTAATTTATGATAGGGGAGCAAATCAATGCCCTGAAAGTTTTTATAATTGGCAAAGGGTTTTAAAAACTCCATGGTTTGCCGGATAATTGACGATGATTCATTCATGCCGCGCAAAAGAGGCATTCTGATTTTCACATTGAAGCCCCGGCGGATGAGTTCACCCAGGTTATCGAGAATACGTTCGTTGCGTACTCCCGTCAGTTCGTAGTGTCTCTCAGAGTCAATGTGCTTGATGTCAAAGAGAATCAAATCGGTGAACTGGGCAACGGCAAGCAGTGAATCCAGTTTGGCATAACCGCAGGTCTCAATCGCTGTATGAATCCCCATGCTTCGGCATTCCATGAGGAGATTGGCAGCAAATTCCGGCTGCATGGTGACCTCGCCGCCTCCAAGAGTGACACCTCCTCCGGAACTTAAGTAGAAGAGAGTATCTTGCCGTATGATTTCCAGGACCTCAGAAATTCTTTTGTCCATACCGACAATAGACAGTGCTTTTTGGGGGCATATGGATTCACACTTACGGCAGCCACTGCAGTTAATATCTCGGTGGACTTTATGCCTGGGCTTCATGCCGTCTGGCTTTTGAACTGACTCATCCTCATCAGCACTGAAATAATGAATAGTCTCCGGGCAAACTGAGACACAGCTTCCGCAATGGATACACAAATCTTCCATATACATGACCTGAAATTTCCGTTCAAGACCCTCAGGGTTAGAACACCATTGACATCTTAAGGGGCAGCCTTTGAAGAAGATCAATGTTCTTATGCCCGGCCCGTCATAGATAGAATACTTCTGAACGTTGAAGATCCTCGCTTTGCGTTCTATGCAGCCTGTGGATTCTGTACTCATCATGTTTTGTTCCTTTAAACGAAATTAAAAATGATCCAAGACAGTTCTGCTGATAATTTCATCCTGGACTTCTTTGCAGAGTTCTACAAAGTAGGCACTATACCCGGCAACGCGAATGATCAAATCTCTGTATTTCTCTGGTTCCACTTGGGCCTTCTTCAAAACCTCATTGTCTACGTAGCTGAATTGCATTTCCCCATTGCCGAGAATTGATGCCGTCCGAAGTAAGGTAATCAGACCATTCTCCCCCTCCGGAGTTTCTAAAATACCCCGTAAAAGTTTGAAATTATGCACCATACCGATGTTCATAGCCTCATTATTCAACTTGCTTACCGATTTAATAATGGCCGTGGGGCCTAATTTATCAGCGCCTTGTGTCGGGCTGATTCCATCAGAAAGCGGCGTCCAGGCAAGTCGTCCATTAGGAGTAGCACCGGTAATTTCTCCGATCGGCGTATTGTTAGAAATGGAGAGGGTACCATGACTTAAGTAGGAGTACAACATCTTAAAGGAATTGTGAACCCGTTCTGTCCAAGAGATAATATCTGAGGCAATAAAATCCGCATAGTCATCGTCATTTCCATATTTCGGAGCATTTAGGCAATCTGTTCGCAAGGCTTCATAGCCTTCAAAGTTTGCAGCCAACGCATCACGCATCTGTTTCAATGTGTACTTCTCCTCATCAAAAACCAGCTTTTTAATGGCAGCCATTGAATCTGCGTAAGTTCCTAAGCCGGAGAAGATGAGTCCCGGACCGTAATTAATCAGCGCTCCGCCGTTGGTTACATCGGTGCCTTTTTCCATGCAGCCTTCGATCAGCAAAGACATAAGCGGTTTCGGTACTTGTTCTCTATGAACTCGTTGACTGACGACAGTTCCGATGGCCGATAAGCGAACAATATGTTCAATTTGCTTTTTGCAGGCTGAATCGAATTCTTCGTAAGTCTTAAAATTGTCCAGGTCTCCTGTGTCAAGCCCCTCCATCGTTCCGTGCCATTTCATCATGCCGCGGTTCAAGACAAATTCGATGGCAATGGGCCATTGGGTATATCCCGTAGATGTCCACTGATAAATTCTCCCGGACTTTTGCGGTTCAACACACCCCATCAAACAGTAATCGCGAGCATCTTCAATATTGAAACCTTTAGAGAGCATCATCTTGATATGAGTATCATCAAAGTGGCAAGCCGGAAAACCAAGGCCGGCTTTAACAACGTCTACGATTTTCTTCAAATACTCATGGGGTGATTTATTGTGAATCCGACAGGCAAGGGCTGGTTGATACATCCTGGTAATCCGAACGGCATCCATGATCAGATAGGTCAAATCATTGGTAGCATCACCGCCGCTTCTTTTCTGTCCGCCCACCGTACAGTTGATAAAGGGCTGATAGCCTGCGAAATATTTGGCACCCATTTCACTGGACAGCCACATTACTTCAGCACACTTGATAATGAAACAGCTTAACAATTCAAAGGCTTCCAATTTGTTAAGACGGCCTGCTTCCAGGTCGGCCTTGAACATGGGGTAAATATATTGATCCAAACGTCCGAGGGAAATTCCCGTTTGGTTTTCTTCCACCATAAAGAGTGATTCTAAAGTCCAGACAGACTGAAGCGCTTCTTGGAACGTACGCGGCGGATTGGCAGGTACATTTGTCAAGATCTCGGAGATCTTAGCCAGTTCTTTCTTCCGCCCTAAGTCTTTTTCTCCGTCGGCAAGTTCCCTGGCATAATCTGAAAGTCGTTTGGCATAGGCTAAGATTCCGTCGCAAGTCTCAATTTCTGCTTTATAGAAGTAGATCTTATCAATGTCCTCGGGATTTTCCATGGACAACTTACTTAGCTTATCTACAGCCTCTTGCTTTACACCATTAATTCCTTTTTTAATGAGAATAATATCGTAACCCGGGCAGGTATCTCCCCCGCCATTTTGCTGATGATAGGAAAGATCGCTGACAAATGACTCACCGGAAAAAGACCAGACACCAGCTTCTTCATATTGTTGCTGGCAGATTTCATCGACGCTCTTGCCTTCCCAGAATGGGAAAATCTCCTCTCGTAAAACACGTTTATCCTCTTCACTGATTTGAAAGGGATCCTGCGGTCTTGTCGCCATTGTATCCAGTTCATCCCGAACCCATCTCCAGGCAATGTCCGGAGAAATAGCCCCTGTCCGCGGTTTTCCACAAGGATGCCCGACAATCAGCTCGTCCTTTTGGATTAACAAGGGGGCAGTCTCACAAGCTTTGCGAAAGCACTTAGCCCGCAGCAAAATTTTCGGCAGACCCCCATTTTCTTTGGCCACTTGAGTGAACGCTCTGGCGCGATAAATGCTGACACTTGGTTTTGCTTTTAGATAAGCTTCACGCAGTCGTTTCAAACGCGGCGTTAGAGCGGTAATTTCCCCTTCAAATACGGGAGATTTTGTTGCGTTCTGAACTGCAGTACGCGTTGTCTTGGCAGTCAGTTCCTTTGAAATCCCCTCAAACAGTTTCATAATAGCCGCTGTTTCTTCCGGCGACATGTTTTTAGTAGCATCGGCGAATTTCGCTGAAAAATCTTTGAGATTCAAATCATAGTCCTCCCTTTACTTAACTCTTTAGCGAGTTCTAAGCTCTTCCAACAATTCCACCAGAAGATTTTTTAAATCTTGTGAGCTCTCTCCGGAGCGCTGTACAACAAATTGGCCGTCATCCTTGGAGCGGACCTCACTACCCGGCGGGGAAATCTTGGTTATATCCTCTAAGGTGCGCACACCATAACCGACTTTACGAATATTTATCAAATTCATGGGGGAGACATTATCGGATGTTGACGCTCCACCGGCCGCACCGCAGCCTAAGGTCAAGGCCGGAAAGAGATTGGTTGTCGCTCCGATACCACCTAAGGTAGCAGGTGTATTGACCAGGACCCTAGATACCGGTTTTTTGAGAGCAAATTCGCGAATCACATGTTCATTCTGGGAATGAATCACAAGAGTATGGCCTTGACCTTCATTCAAAAGCAATTCAATGCACTTTTCACAGGCATTAAGCCAATCCTTTTCAACATAAAAAGCCAGGACAGGGCAGAGTTTTTCTTTAGAATAAGGATTGTCATCAGAAACATATTTTTGCTCGGAAATTAATACCTTGGTTTCTTCCGGAACTTGCATCCCAATTTTCGCAGCTATCTCACCGGCCGATCTGCCGACAATTTCTGAATTGATCGTCCCATCAGACCGCAGGAATAATTTACTGAGTTCCTGCGATTCTCCCTCGGAAAGGAAACAAGCTCCATGATTTCTAAGTTCACGCCTTACTTCATCAGCAATACATTCCTCAACGACAATGGATTGTTCTGAAGCTGAGATAATGCCATGGTCGAAGGTTCTGCTGGAAATTATGTCTTTGACCGCTTGCTTTATGTCGGCAGAACGCTCGATAAAGGCCGGTCCGTTGCCGGGTCCGCCATAAATAACAGGTTTTCCTGCTTTATGAGCAGCTTCCAACATCTTGGGCACACCCGTCACCAGAATCAGGGCTGTGTCATTATGTTTCATCATTTCTGCAGTACCCTGGGCTGTGATTGTCTGCAAATATCCGATAGCCCCAGAGGGCAAGCCGTTGCCCTCCGCCGCTCGTATGAGCACCTCAAGCGCTTTGCCGATGGTTCTTTTAGCTTTGGGATGGGGAGAAAAAACAATGGCATTTCCGGATTTTATGGCGATTAAGGCTTTATAGATCGTTGTCGACACCGGATTCGTGGCCGGCGGCAAAGCGACAATAACTCCCAGAGGTACACCGATATCCATGGTCTTATTGATTTTGTCTTCTGCAACAATACCGACAACCTTCATAGTCTTAAGTTTCTTAAAGAGATAGTCGCTGGCAAATATATTTTTTATCAGTTTATCCTGCCATCTGCCAAATCCCGTTTCTTCCTGAGACATTACCGCAAGGTCCCGAGCATTTTTTACGACTTCTGCAGCCATACATTCAACAATTTTATCTAACTTTTCCTGGGGAAATGCTGCTAAAGACTTTTGCGCTTCGCGAGCATTTTCCACAAGGATCCGTGCCTCTTGAATGGAAAGCAAATCATTGTCAATCCGCTTCATACTCGTCCTCCCTCCTCAAGAAAATGATAACTTAACAGCACCCCTTACCAATCAATCACATGCTTGGCAATGATTTTTTCTACATCCGGATGAGGATTGGCAATAACATTGGTACTATAAATCTTGCCTACCAAGGCAGCTGCTTTAACGCCGGCCTCCACCGCTGTTTTTACGGCACCTACATCACCGCGCACGACAACTGAAATCAACCCGGAAGCTACATTCTCATAGCCTACCAATTCCACATCCGCCGCCTTACACATGGCATCTGCTGCTTCCAGTACCGATACTAGTCCATAGGTCTCAATAAATCCCAAGGCATCATTTCTCTCCATGCAATTCTCCTCTTTCGAAGTCATCATGATGTCATTTTGATGTCAGTTATCTATATCATGTCGCGAGACAATTTTGCCTACCCGGCTGACGGGGCGTGGAATTACATGGGCAGCTACCATTTCACCGATGGCAGCTGCCGCCGCTGATCCTTTTTCAACAGCAGACCTCACTGCAGCAACATCGCCTTTCACCATCACGGTGACAAGACCGGAACCCATATTTTCATAGGAAACAAGAACAACGTCGGCTGTTTTACACATAACATCCACCGCTTGAATAGCCGGAACCATCCCCCTTGTTTCAACAAGGCCCAAGGCTTCTTCTCCGAAATATTCCATGAAAAAACTCCTCTTTATATTGATTAAAGCTTTGACCGGATAAGCAAAGAACCCTATATTCTCACTCATTTGGCGCTATATAGTTCACTTTTAGAGTAGCAGGACTGTTTAACTGCTTAATTCTTGCTCTAGTTTCGACAATCTTCTATACTTTTTAAATTATAGTACCTCCAGCCGAAACTGTAATATACCAAACACTTATACGGGATATAAGCTAAACAAAAGCCTTATTAAAGCTATAATAGGTAAAGTCCCCTCAATTTCTTATTAAAAAAGCGCACCATGAGGCTAAATTAGCTAAAATAATCCATATTTACCTCATGAAGCGCTCATTTTGTAGTTTTATTAGCTATTTTCTATTCCTTTCTCGTTAATTCTATTTACATTTATTCACTTACCTATACTTCCACTGGAAACTTCCTTAAATACCCCAAATCATTTACATAAAATGAACACTTTTTTGCTCTACGCATAACTTAATTTGATCTAAAACCGAAATAATGAATATTGAAATTTGTAGAACTTTAAGGTATTGTTGTGTTGTAATTTGAGGATTGCCGAAATTTCTCAATGCTTATTTTGTAAAGGAGGTTTATGAATGAAATTTAGAAGTATACGAGCAAGATTTCTAGCGCTTTCATTGTTAATTATTATTGTTGCCTTAGCCACGGTAGGGGCTATTGCGAGCTACGAGGTAACTACTCAGGCCAGAAGTGATTATTTTAATAATTCCAACGAACAAATGAAAATTGCCGAAAAAGCAATAAAAAACTTTTATGACCAAATTGATAAAGATATTAACATGATGGCTACAAACCCTTTAGTTATGGAAGCTAATACAGGCAATATAACTTCCTATGCTAACAACGACGGCTCAGTAAAAATGACTCCTTCAAAAAACGGAGGGTTAGAGCAACAAATTTATAATGTATTTGATCAATACGCCAAAAGCCATCCAGGGACCATGTATGTATATTTCGGTACGCAAAACGGCGCTTATCTTCAGTGGCCCGAAACAGATATCGCAGCTAAATTCAATCCCCCCGAAAAAGGCTGGTATAAAACCGGTATAAGCGGCAAAGGAGCGATTGTAAGAACAGCTCCTTATGTTGATGGTATTTCCCATCAAATGATCACAAGCAACGTCAGATCCTTCACCGATGCTAACGGAAACCTCATCGGGACAATAGGGATTGACGTTCAGCAATCTGTTATCAGCAACATGTTAAGTTCCATGAAAACCGGTAAAACCGGATATTATATGATTGTCCATAATACTGGGGTTATTTTAGCAGATGGTAATGATCCTAAAAATAATTTCAAGAAACTCTCAGACGTTAAAATACCCGGCTTGGAAAATCTCCTTGCCAAAGACTTAAAACCTTTCGATGTCAACATAAACGGCGAGACGTACATAGTTAATCCCTATAGGGTTTCCGGAACAGACTGGATTTTAGCATCGTTCATGGCCGAAAGTGAATTAACTCAAGGTGCCAGAAAAATATCACTGATGGTATTAATTGTTTCCGCCCTTATTCTCCTCATTACGGTATTCTTAATTGTTATCACGACAAAACGAATCACTGAGCCCATCATAAAGTCATCTGAGTATTTAATGACCGTTGCTACAGGAGACTTTACTCAAGAGATAGATGCTAGTTACCTGGCGAGGTTCGATGAAATTGGAGCAATCACAAAGGCTATTAACGACATGAAGAATTCTATCAAACAACTGATAACCAGCATCAGGAACGAATCTTCGATTATCGAACAAGAAGTTCAGGAAGTAATGAATAATGTCCTGATTTTAACCGAGAACTTCGAAGAAATTTCCGCGACTACCGAAGAATTAGCTGCCAGTATGGAAGAAACTTCTGCCTCATCAGAGGAAATGGCAGCAACTTCCCAGGAAATCGAAAAATCAGTCCAGTTAATTGCCGAAAAGTCCCGGGAAGGCGAGGTATCCGCAAAGAAAATTGCGGATAGAGCCGAAGATACCAAGAGAAACGTTGATGCAGCCCAACAAAAAGCATCCGACGTCTTCCAAGTCACCAAAGGAACGCTGGAACAGGCAATCGCTGATTCTAAAGTCGTTGAACAAATTAATTTATTAACCCAGTCCATTATGCAAATCACCGAACAAACTAACTTACTGGCCTTAAACGCAGCGATTGAAGCCGCCAGGGCCGGTGAAGCAGGCAGAGGTTTCTCAGTTGTTTCAGAAGAAATCCGAAAACTTGCGGAACAATCAAAAGGTGCCGTCATGCAAATTCAGGATGTCACAACAAAGGTAACAATCTCTGTCAATAATCTCTCAAGCAATTCCGATAATCTGCTTTCCTTTGTCTCTGGCGATGTGCATAACGATTATGAGGTTATGCTCAATGTCGCTGGAAAATATAAAGAGGATGCCAACTTTGTCGATGAACTTGTCACTGAATTCAGCGAGACATCTAAAGGTCTTCTGAATTCAATAAGTAATATTTTAGCTGCTATTGATGGTGTGGCGAATGCAGCTAATGAAGGGGCTATGGGAATTACAAATATTGCCAATCGAGCCGCTGAAGTAAAAACCAGATCCAATGAGGTCAAAGAACAAGTCCTAAAAACTACGGAAAGTACAAACAAACTGAAAGAGGAAATTAAAAAATTCCAGTTCTAAGCTGCTTCTTCCCTACTTGCATAAGTTCTCTAACATCTGCCCAGTTCGCTAATTAATCGTTTTTAGAAGGTTGTGTAAAGACCCAACTTAAAAAACGCAAAGTGGCAGTAAATAGCCAAGGCGTTGTCACTATAGTGACAGCGCCTTGGCTATTAATCATCAGAAGCAAAAGAGTGATGCATTGAGGAGGCCAACAATTTTTGATCAGACCTTTGTTGTGATCATTACAGCAAGGCCCCGTGGTTCAGTTTTAGCTGAACGCTTTCACTCAAAAAGGGATATCCCGTTTAGGATATCCCCAGCGTTTTAATAACTGATAAATTGAAGATTAATGACCGGAATCCTCACCACGGATTGAATTCCGTCGATGGGATTTCCAACATTGGAAAACAGTTGGGCATTGGTCAGGAATAATACCCCATCAATAACTCCGCCATAATTTCCTACCCATTCACTTGAGCCAAGTCCCACCACGACTCTTGCACCAATCGGAAGAGTATCAAATAAAATACACACATTAGGATATGCCGTAGTTCCTACCGGTGGATAAGGTACATGCGGCCAGCGAACCGTGGGTTGTCCGGGAGTATGCGGGACAAAAGGTGGATAGGGTGGTAATCTTAGCATTTAAATTCCCTCCTCTGAAAATAGGCCTCTGTGGCCAGCATAAGAAAATAAATTGGGAGGGGGAGCCGGGAAAATCCAGATTGGAAATTTTCCGGCCCCAGGGAATTTAATAGCTAACATATTGGAGATTAATGATCGGAATTCTAACAACGGATTGTATTCCGTCAATAGGGTTGCCGACATTAGAAAACAGCCGGGCATTAGTCAGGAATAATACGCCATCGATTACGCCGCCATAATTTCCGACCCATTCGCTTGAATCGGTTCCAACGATAACTCTTGCGCCAATGGGAAGCGTATCAAACAAGACAACCAAATTTGGTCTTAAACCGCCCATAACTCAAAATCCCCTTTCTCTTTTCGACTGGTAAGCCAGTCTTTATAAGACAATGCTTCTATCAGAGATCTAGAAATTTTGAGATTAAGAGTTAGGACCGTTCCTAATGTTTGATGATGTTTCTTATTTCTTATTATTTCTTATTTCTTAGTGTTTCTTAGTGTTCCTTCCTTTCTTAGTATATAGTATGGATCTTGTCCGAAAAGGTGACAACTATTCTTTAAGGACCTAACTAATTTAATGGGATCTCTCGTTTTTACAAGAATAATTTTAAAACACCTACTGCCTTTTTGACTGCAGTAGGTGTTTTATCTAAGTTTGTAAGAAAGATATCCATACAATTATTCTAACCCTTTCTTACGCAGCGTCCTTTGAATTTCAAAAATGTGACGGATAATCTGATCACGAGTTCGCTCAGATATTTCAACGAATTCTGCCGATACACGGTAACGTTTTGGCTTACTGTCTTCAATCTCTTCAGTCCTTACGACGCGGACCTTAGTTGCGATACCTTCTTTAGCGAATTCTAAATGAACATTCAGTATCGATTCTTCTTCCACATGTTTCTCTGTTAGAAAGCGTATCCCGCCACCACTAAAATCTAACATAGTTCCTTTATAATTTTTACTAAGTCCTTCGCTGGGCAACTGGAATATTAAAGGGAATATAGATGTAACCCGAACATAATTGCGGCGTTGTGTCTTCACGATTGTCCCCGGCATATCTAAAACTAAGATATAGATGGGGTCTGCAGCTCGTTTAACGATCTTGGTGGAAAATGAATAGGCCGATATCTCGTCCCAAAATACAACATTTAACTCCATTCCTAATCTTAGGGGTATTAGGTCACCCTTTACGAAGGGGGCACCTACTGTTATGAACATTTCTTCTACTTCTTCGATACGGCTTCGATATTTCCCTTTATACTCGCCTTCAAGAACTTCAAGTATAATGGAAAGACCAGGTGAAAGCTTCTTATGAAACTGGCTGAAGCTCAAATTGCCACCTCCTTCTGATGATCGATCAACTGTTTTTCACAAATGTATTCCACATATTTACTCAATTCCCTCTATTCTCTCTCCAAGGATGAAATAATTTTTACACTGTCCTTGGCTTCAACGCTGCTGTTAGATAAATAAAACAAGTACTAAATATGACCGGAGTTTGGCCTTATATCCTTTTAATAAGGGCTGCAAAAAAATTGTCGACTCTTATTGCATTCCACGATTGCTTGTCCGCTTGTCAATCATTAAAGAAAGGCGTTGTCACTCCACTGTAGTAGTGAAATGATAACGCCTTTTGCTAATTGAACCTGCTATTTTCAAGGTAAGCTTTTATGCAGCCCTTGTTGAAGGAGTTCCTTTGAACTTGTCTAGGCCTTAATATAGAGCGAAACATGTAGTGTGCTATCTTTCAAACGTTTTAATGAGCTCAACGAGTTTATCGATTTCCGGCTTTGTAATCTGGGCATCAGCCCCTACGCTTAAGATTTTATTTTGCAGGCCCTCGTTGGAAATCGACGAGAAGATAATGACAGGTATTTCTTTTAAGTCCGGGTTACTTTTGATTTGCTTTGTAAGTGCCATTCCATCCATGACAGGCATTTCAATATCAGTAATGACACAGAAAACTTCATCAACAGGACAGGTTTGCAAATACTCAAAGGCATCTCTTCCATTACCGAATTTCTCAACCGTTGCCCCGGCTTTTAGCAGAGATTCATTGACAACTTTTAATAGGAAGGTGGAATCCTCTGCAACAATAAGTTTTTTTCCTTCCAGTCCGTTAGTCTCCGTTGACTCTTTTAACGCTAAGGAAGGATCTATATCCGCTAGTATCTTTTCAAAGTCAAGCATCAGAATAGTTTCATCTTGATTCGTCTTCACTATACCTGTTATGGGGGTTTCATTCCCCTTAAGCAGAATTGAAGAAGGTGCCTCGATTTGAGTCCAGGAAAGTCGTCTGATACCAATAACAGAGCTCACCTCAGCCGCGAAACTGCTTTTATTGATATTAATTATAATTAAGAATCTCTCAGTCGGTGCTTTTTGACAACGTTCTTTAAGAGCAGTATTCAAATCAAGAACAGGTAAAACATTGCCCCGATGGTTTATGACTCCTTTGACGTTCTTACTTGAGTGAGGTATATCCGTAATCGGCTGATAAGTAATAATTCTCTCAACTTTAGCAACATTAACTCCTAATAATGAATCCCCAACTTTGAAGGTTACGATTTCTAATTCATTGGTACCACTTTCTAAGAGTATATCTGTTTTCAATCATATCCTCCTTATCTTCGAACACGTTTTTTCTGTAATTCAAGCTTTCGTTCTATTTCGCTATATTATCTTAAAATTCCTTTAATATTTAAAATATATCTTCCTCTAACCCAGTACTTGCTCCCTTATAGCGTGAAAATGGCTACATCTTTGTCCAATTTTTCTCCTAACTGAGATAATGTACGGGCAGCCGCAGCCATTTGTTCTGTTGTGGCACTTAATTCTTCTGTACTCGCGGAAACCTCTTCTGCTCCGGCAGCATTTTCCTGGGCAACCGAAGCAATGGTTTCGATGCTCCCCGAAATTTCGTTAACATGTTCACCAATTTCCACCGACGAAGTCTTAACTTTTTGCATTTGTTCGCCCATAGATTTCACGATTTCGGAAATTTTTGCAAAAGAACTATTGGTATGCTCAACGGCCTGTTCCTGTGCTTCGATGACTGCTTTGGCTTTATTCGTTTGCTCCCATGCTTCCTGGGCACGACTTTGGATGCCGCCTAAAATTTTCGCGATTTCTTCCGTCGCATCTCTTGAACCTTCAGCCAATTTTCTTACCTCATCGGCAACCACTGCAAACCCTTTCCCATGCTCACCGGCACGAGCTGCTTCAATCGCTGCATTCAAAGCAAGCAAATTCGTCTGTTCAGCTATGTTGGATATAGTGCTTAAGATGGCACCCACCTCTTTGGCCTGATTAAGCAAATGCTCAATAGCCACTGCAACTTGTTGTCCGGCCTCAGAGTTTTCCCTCATCTTTTGATTTTGGTTTGCTACCGCTTCCATTCCTTCGTCCACCGATACTTTTGCTAAATTTGTATCTTCGACTGTTTTATTAATCATAACGTTGACATGATCCACGGCACTGGCTATTTGATTAACCATTTGAACTATTTGTTGAGAACTTTCAGCTTGATTGCTTGCTCCTCCAGCCATTTCTTCAGTTGCTCGAGCAACTTGCTCAACTGAAGACGATGATTCTTCTGTCGCATTCTTTAATTCCTGTGCCGAAGTTAGTATTTCACGTGAACTCTGGTGCACCTCCGAAACTATATTTCTCAGATTTTCCGTCATAATTTTCAAAGACCGACCAAGAGTCCCAAGCTCGCCCATATACCCATCGTTGATCTTGACATTGAGCTGACCCGTTGCCAAAACATCCGTCTGTTCAGCTAAGGTTACAATGGGTCCGGCAATACGTTTGCTTATAAACCAAGCTAATATTGCAACAAGCAGCGCTACTCCCAGCCCTACACCTAAACTCATATAAAAGAGCTTCGTGGCGAAACTGTAGAATTCTATTATAGGAGCCGTAATAACCAAATGCCAGCCAGTGTTGGGAACCGTCGTGTATGCCACTTCTTTATCTATATTTTGAAATACATATTCACCGTTCCCTTGTTTATTTTTTAACATTTCAGAGCCTATTTTATTAAGACTTTCGGAATCTGATTTTACGACATTAAGTTTTAGAACTTGTGATTTTTCGGGATGGGCGATGACTAGACCCGTGTTATCAAACAAATAGGTATAACCCGTTTGACCAAATTTAGCTTTATTGAGGATTGTTTGAATAGCATCCCCTTTAAGGCTCATCATTAATACACAAGGACCTTGAGTTCCTGTTATTGGTATAGCAATGGGAATAATATTATTTCCTGTGCTTTTGGAAACTAACATTGTGGAAATTGTAGGCTCCCCTTTGATAGCAGTTTTAAAATAACCACGATCACTAATATTTAATGTTTTACCCGATGAATTGATTGCCTGTCCATTCTGATCCGCCCAAAGAAGATCCTCAGCATAAGGAAGTGCTGGGTATTCACGTTTCAAATAATCCGCAATCTGTGCTTTATCTCCGGTCGCAAAGACGGGATTTTTCCCCAGGGTACTAAGAACATCCATCTTCTCACTTAACCAATTATTTAATACTTCAGCAGTCAAGTCTACTGTTTGATTCATATTATGTATAGCGTCTTGAGTCATATCATTCTTAGTTGTGTAATAATTAAGAGTACTTATTCCCAGGAGGGGAACTAAGGAAAAAACTAGAAACCAAAGGATTAACCTTCCGCCAATCGAATTCGCAAATCGAATCTTCATCATCTTTCAACTTCCTTTCTATATTTCTATTAAAATCGACAATATTCTATGATAATGTATTATATTCTATATTTCTTAAAAAATCTTCCTAAATTTTAGTTTCAGGCAATTAAGCGAGTAGTTCAGAGTCATTTGCTCCTTTCGATAGTCTAGTGAAATAGTATAGATAAATAAATTATAATACTTCTAAACAAACTTTCTATTATCTTCGCGGGATAATAAAAAAAACCAAAAATGCAGCTTAATTATCCCAAAAGGATAAAGCTCACTCTGAGATGGTGGTAATTTATGGTCTAGTTTATACATTATTGCAATATTACTGCCAAGCCTATGTCTATAACCGAAGGGTATACTTTCGCACTGGAAAAATAATTTTCCCTTCATCAGTGACCCGCTAAGCGGCATAGAGGTCCAAGCGTATAAAAAAGCGTTAGCAAGATTGCCTTGAGCTTCTCTGCTAACGCGATATACATGTAGGAGCATCTTAATATTTCTTCTGAAGAATTTTAGCGGGAAGGTATTGAACTAACCGTAGAATCTATGGCATTGGTTACCGTCCCCACAGGATTTGCAAAATAACTTTCAACACCCGTGCTTTTCACAGAACTTATTTTATAAAAATATGCTGTTCCCGGATTAAGTCCTGTATCCACAAACAGGGTCGACTTTACGTTAGTAATTTTACGATACCCTTGATCATGCTTAGTGGAACGGTAAACATTATAGGTTGCAGCATAGATAGCGGGGTTCCAGCTTAATTTAATGCTTTTACTGCTTACCGGAGTAATTACAAGCCCCTCAGGTATCCCAGGATAAAGAATTTTTGTTTCTAGTTCCGGATGGGTCGTTGCTTTTACTTGACTATTTATTTCTGCTTCATTGGTTTTAGGGTTTATTGACTCTGATTTCAAATCGGAATCAGAGTCTTTCTTCTCCCCCTGAGGTTTATGTTGCAGCGCATATTCTTGCCAAAAATTGTTGAGTGTTTGTTGAATAGTCGCCTGCGTCGAAGCGGATACCGGCATGAGAGAACGTGTGGTGGAATAGGTTTTAGGAACGGATTTATGCTCCCAAAGCAACCAGAGCGAAAATCCGGAAATAATCGCTATCGGCAAAAGAATGCTAAGAATTATAATCTGCTTCCTTTTCAAGGATTCCCCCCCTTATTCCTTTTTCGCACGAGCCATAAACTAAAGAACATGAAAAGAATCACTGCTCCGATAATTGCAGCATATCCCAGAATCGGTTTTTGCTGAATTATATTGGGTTGATTGGTTTTGGTTTCGGCAGACGAGGTTAGGGCCGTAATTGTTCCATCAGCAGAAATAACCGTTAATTGTCCATTGACTTGGTCAGCCAATTTACTGCTGGTAAGAACTTCAGCCGCTTTACTTAAAGAATCGGCCTTCGTGCCAAGGACAACAAAGAGAGCTTGCTGCTTGTTCCATGGGGATATGGCCGCCTCAATAAGAGCGGCTACATTATTTTGACTTGGAATGAAACTTACAAAAGGTGCGACTTCATAACTGCCATTTTGATCAGGCCAAGCAGGAATAAATTTTCTCAATCCTGCTAAACGATCTTTTTCCTGAGTATATCCAAGCATTATTACGGGGCCGTTATTTTCCGCTTTAGTCTCTGAGCCCAGAACAATATGCCAATCAACTTTTTGTCCTTTTTGCGCTGCTCGGGCAGCAATAATTGCTGCCAGGGTCAGTTCCTCCTGATCCGGCTGAGCGGAAAGCCACATCGTAGCTTGAGTTGAAGGCTGCCCCGGTCGCGAAATCGTGGGGAAATCTGCCAATCCCCAGGAATTATTAATAGCTCCGGGAGCAAGATAAATTTCAGTATCAGCACATAGTACCGACCAAGCCACCTCATCATATCGATTCGTTGAGGCATTAACGTTCATATAATTCATGAAGGAAAAATTAACCGTCCAGGTAGGTTTATTTAGTTCAGACTCCGGGATATTTAAATGAAGCTCTCCATTGTCCGCATTATTGGCATCTAAAGAGGTACTCTTCACCGGGATACCGTTTATGTAAACAGTGAGCGCAGACTTCCCAGGATCCAATTGCACGGAATGTCTGAAATGAACATTGATATAACTGGCACTACCAGGCTGCCAATTTAAAGGACGATTGAGGACAATACTGGTCTGTTGGTGAAAAACCCCGCCCAGGACTATATCCGAGTATCCCAAATCTGCTAAAGTATAAGAACCTGCTAAGCCAATCCTTTGTTTTTGGGCTTGACTTGGGGTAAGAGCATTTTGAACGATCAGAGTATTGCCTTTGCTTTGTTTTAACGTGTCGGGATTGCTTAACGACGCCGTTGCTTTAGATAATCCGACAGGGTCTGTACCCGAAACAAGAAGAGTATCTCCAACCCCTTGGGGACTATTTGAGTTAAAAGAAATAACACCTACTTGCGGAGGCAAGACAGGTTTTCCTGTGCCCGGCAATTCTTTAAGTTGACCGAAGAGAATTTTATTATCGTCTCCGGAATTGACCTTCCCAACTTTAACATTAAGCTTGAGCGGCTGATAGGGTTCTTTGGAACCCCAATCAGCGGCCGTATCCAACATGGACTTAATATCATCCACATTTGTATTGTTTGGCAAATACCAAGTACTATGAACCGGATCCTGAGTAAAAGGATTGAGAAACGGATAAGGGTATGTGGACAGTCCTGTTGTGTCCGCTGCCAATTCCAGATGCAAATTTGAATGGGGTGACAGTACTACCCAATTACCGGTATTGTCGATGTCCTGATTGTTTGAGCCGCCAGTATTTTGTTTGGTAGCAATCTGAATTTGATTGATCCCTTGAGCGAAATTCCCAATCGGTAAGTCCACCCGCCAAGAGCCATTTTCTGCGTCCTCTTGGGAAAACTTCCGGCTGGCGATAGGTATTCCGTTGAAAAGAATACTGATGTTTGATGCTTCATAGTCAAGAATCGATGAATGAGTATAGTTCAGATCCAGAAAGCATTGCCCGCTGGCATGAAAATAGGGCTGTAACGTAAAATAATAAGTCGCTTGGTTGAAAGGTGTTTTAAATAATTGATCACTAGAAAATATAGTGAGATTGGATATTTCCTGTCTCGGTGCCTCTGACGCCAAAACCCGAGCCGGAACTAGAAGCATTATGATTATCATAGCTAATGCAATCATTCTTTTCGACAAAGAAACTAACCTCCTGACCGTTCGGTTTTATACCAACGAGCATTGGTACCCGAAATACGATCGCTTAACACAGAATAAGCTGCCTTTACGACGACTAAAAGCCAAAGCTGGCAATAGGTGAAATACATAAGACAAATAAGAAGAAGATTAAGAAATGTCCCCTCGCCTGCTTCAAAGTTTACAGAAATGAACGATTCAAAAATAAACATAGCATAAGCCATAAACCATATGATCGTAAAAGGTCCCGTGAGAGTTAAATGGCTCTTACCAAATAACCCCAGGAGAAAGATGATATCGGATACGAGTATGGAAAAGAAGAAAATTCCATAGGTAAAGAAAAAATATATAATATCCCCGGCAATACGTTTGTTTCTTAAATTAAAAAGGTTCCTAATATAGTAACTGATTACACCTAAATTCCCTCGGGCCCAGCGGGTTCTTTGCTTGATCCAGACACTCCATTTCTCAGGTTCTTGCTCCCATGTCACAGAATCAGGAACCCAAGTAATGTAGTAGCCTTCATCATAAACCCTGACCGTCAACTCGGTGTCCTCAGTTAAAGCTTTTATATTCCACCCCTCAATTTTCTCCAGAATACTGCGCCTGATCAAGAAATTCGTACCAGTGATTGTCGTAAGTCCAAATAAACTGCAGCGGCCGGCTTGAACGGTCCATTGAAAATTAAGAGTTTCAATATTTACAAAGCGTGTAAGGATATTGACATTCCTGTTGCGGGTGCGAAACTTTCCCACGACGGCTCCCAATCTAGGATCGTTGACAATGGTTTCAACCAGACTGCGAACGGCTCTTCTCTCAGGAGTATTATCCGCATCATAAATTACTATATACTCACCGCTGGACGCGAGAAATCCTTGGTTAAGCGCGTTTGACTTGCCCTTGGCGCCCTGAGGAGGGTTAATCGTAACTACTTTGAGAAAAGGGTATAGGTTCTGTTTTTCAGCTAATACATCACCGGTTCCATCCGTGGAGCTATCGTTTATAACTATAATTTCAATCCGGTCTTTAGGATATTCTAATCTTGCTAAAGCCTCTACCGTTCGTCCAATAACCTTTTCTTCATTATGAGCAGGAACTAGAACAGATACTGTTGGGTAAGATTCTAAACTTATTCCTGTGGAATTCTCTTCAACTGCGAAGGAAGATACAAACCGGCGATATCCGGCAAAGGTTAATATTACGTGGTAAAAAAGCAGCATCCAGATTGCCAATACCGTTGAAATAAAAAACCAATCCGTCAAAGTGAGATTTCCCATGCTAGCTCCTCCTCTTTTCGTACAAATTGCTTTTGCTTCGGCGGATTCGCGTTAGGATATATAAAAATATTAACAGAATAATTAATAGTAAAGCCACCAGCGCATAAAAGAAATTACGTACTGATAATCTCAAACCTTTTAGGGTTTGGTCAATGGATACTGCTGGAATATCGGACTTAATATTCCGGTAGCCATTCTGAGCTGCTATTGAAATATTCGGAGCTGTTACCTGGTACTTTGTTGAGCGCAGATCAACAAATTGGTAGTTCATTTGATGAAGACCTTTAATAATAGGCAATAACTTATCCGCTTGCAAATAACTGTGAAAAAAAAATCCGGCTGTGCAATCGGAAACCACCGACAGTTGTCGAGCTTTGTTAAGAATCGTGCCGGAAGGATCTAATAGTTTTGGGTCATAATAGCCAAGATTTTCCGGATATACCAGCATTCCCGCCAACTTTGAACGATAAGTGAAAGGAACGTCAATGGACTGGGCGGAGGATAAATCGGATAATTGAACACTTCCGGATAATGTCGTAAAATGCTGGGCTAAAACTTTATAGCCGCGCAGCGACATAGCGGAACCTGGAACTTCAAAAGCTACCGGATACAAATTCAACCCTGCCAAGAGTTGTATGCCTTTGCTTATCCCGCTTAGGGCGGCATTTTCCTTGCTCACGTCAAAAGGTTTATCACCTTTAGCGTTCCAATACTCCAATTCTGTACCATTAGTGACCTCATAACCTTTCAGGATGATACAGCCGCCGTTGGATTCTACGGTCTGAAGTACTTTAACTAATTGGGGATAATCTATCAAAGATACAGTCTTTCCATCGAGTTCCATTAACGGAGTCACTGTCAGAGCAAAAGGAATTCTAGCAATTGCTAAAGTGTTGATGAGTTTAACCAAAGTATCAGGCGGAGTAAGGGGTTGAACATCTTCAATTCGCAATAATACCTGCTTGCTCGCGGCCTGATTTCCGCTAAGAATATCTTCTAAAATGCCACCTAGAATTAAGTTAAAAGGATTTTGAAAATCTAATCTGCTAAAATATACAACATTATCTTTTTCCCAAACGAAAGGAACAAGCCCGTGCAGATTGTCGGCAACGACACGATCTTGGGCATCGTCTGGGTAAGCGCAATTGAATTTTTCACTGGGATTAAGCGAAAGATTGGTCCCATTATAGTGGAGAGAAACATAATCACTTAGCAACCCCAAGTCATGAAAGTCAATCCATTTCTCAAAGCCCGCGTACTGCTCGATATTTTGTTCAAACCAAAACAATTTATGAACTTGACTCATTTCTGAAAGCAAATTATTAGGCAGACTCCTTTTATAATCTCCCAAATAAAAAATAACGTCATATCCTTTCAAACTTCCCGGAGTCCACTGGGAACAGGCCATTTCTTCAACTTGAACATCAAAATGGCCTAAGTACTCTTCTAAGGCCTTAACAAGGGGAAATGTTTCCCCAAACCGCGTCGATCTTTCATAAAACACCAGAACTTTCGCTGGAGACCGCAATCCAGGAGTATTTTCAGGGCTGCTTCCTTGGGCAGGCGGAACTGAAACCATCAAAAATAATACCAAGAAGCTAGCCAAGATCATACTTAGTTTCTTCCAAGGCACGGTCATAAAGTGCAAAGATATCATCCTCACCTTTCCTTACTTCGGCTTTTCCCAGCCTTACCCTTAGTTTTAGCACTTTACGCTTCCCATCAAGAGAAACACTCACTCGGTCTAATGAATTATTGAGCTTTTCTACCACAACGGCAGCACCTTCACCGGAAGTACCAGGAAGAATTACAGCAGTAGTTTTTTCGTCAATACTGCCTTTCATATCGATAATACGTGTGTGCTCCTCAATGACCTTAGCCATTTCGACGATAATATTGCTCATCCCATGTTGTCCGAAAACTGTACGCATTTCTGTCTCATTAACAAGAACAATTACCATAAGGGTCAATGGTTGATCAAATCGACGGGAACGAGATATTTCTTCTTCTAACTTGCCGAAGAAGGCTTTACGATTTAGAAATTTGGTCGTTTCATCAATAGTAACAAAGTCTTCAAGAACGGTCTGTTTCTCCAACTGCCAGACAAGATTATTCACATATGAACCCATCTGTCCGGATAAATAGGAGCCAAAGGGAATGACGAACAGCCAAACAACATATTGAACCTTGAGTTCTGTGATACTCCCACTCACCAAGACGCTATAAATTAAATAAGAACCGTAAATAAAAACAAAAGCTAAGGAAGTAATCAGCCCGGTCATCGACCCAAAGATGTAGCCAATGACAAAAGCGGCTACAGTACAACTCATTAGAACAAAGGCTGATAAATTAGCACCCGGAGTTGTTGATATAGTGATTGCCAATAATACTAACCAAAGGAGGAAAATTTCCATAAAGAAAAGATAATCTTTCCGAACTACTTTATGATCGATGATTTTATTGCTCACTTGATGTCTTCCCCTCTTGGCCGAGTGTTAATAAGGCTTCCATTTGATCGAAGGCAAAAGCTGACTGGGCAGTCTCGTAGCCAAAGGCCCCTTTTAATTCACTTTGTCCATTAATGCGATAGGCAAGCATTCGTTCATAGCACCATTTCTCATCCCTAGTGTCCCCCGCCTGATGAAAAATACGTGCCGCCAACGCATAGACAGCCGCCGAATCGTCCTCTCCAACCGGACTTCCGTCCGCTTGATAAGCATTAAATATTTTTCCATGATTACGAATACTATTACGCAGAAAGTCCAAGAGTATAGTTACATTCTTCCCAGCATCCTGAGCATAACTAATCGTATATAATTGTTCAACAGCCATAAATTTATCCGGCCAAACATACTTTCCACTCCGCAAATCATAATACGCCGGAAAAAAACCCGAATTATTAAGAGGAGCATTTTTAAGAAGATTTATGGTATTCTCCACCGATTGTTTAGCAAGAGGAAAATCAGTCGCTAGTATCTTCAGTCCCACAGGATCTATATAAAATAAAGAAACTTTTCCTTCACTCTTTCCAATTCTGCCGTCGTAGCTGTCGCAAAAGACATTTCCCTCTCGGTTATAGCGATAGAGATTAAATGCTAAAAAGCAAGCTTTAATTTTATAAGTAAGCTCATTAAAAATGGTACTGCCTTGATCCAAGCACCTTAATAATCTTAGTTCATCCACCAAAGCTGTGGCATTTTCCGAGTGCAGATCCGGTAAATTTAACCGCCAATAATAATATCCCTTGGAAGCCAGAAAATACGTTTGAAGGTTATTAAGAACTGATTCATAAAAATGTTTGTCCTTTAAAAGCAAAGCATACTCCATCAGTTGGCCCTCTGATTCCAAAAGTATATACTTATTACTTTCTGTTCCAGCACCCTGACAGCTAGTAAAGAGTCCATCACTTGTTAAAAATCGCTGCGAAAGCAATCGATTAATATCTTTTTCGATAGGATCCGATGCATCATTATTAAGCAGGTATTTGACCACAAATTTGCCGGATTCTAAGTGATTGATTTTATAACTATATATGAAAAACAATAAAACAAACGGAATTAGGAGGATGGTAAAAACTTTGAATTTGACTTTGATTCTGATTTTTAGCGCCTCTCCTCTTCTTTTAGTATTACAGCAAGATTACCCGTAAATATGATACTCAGGACATAAACGACAACTTACCAAGGATCGCCTGGAACTAAAACATTAGATATAGTTACTAAAACATATCAAGTTTATTCCTCTTACTAACTTTAGAGATTTATAAATACAAATCGCTTCCAATTATCAGCACGATAAAGGGTAATTCTACATATTTCGAGAATTCCCTCTAAGAAAACATTAAAATTTTGCCAATTATAAGACTCCCGCTTCTACAACAAATAAGCCAATCCCACAGCGTTATTAGTGGATATACAAGCGGATAAATAAATTGATATACCACAATTTTGACAGATTAGGATTGACGGTTATTTATTGACAAGATAACTTATCCCGGTTACTATTACTAATGGACAAAACTTGGAATTTTCCTATAAATATCATTAATTACAAGGTAGAGGCGCGATTCTCAAGAGTAAGGTCATTTCTGACAGGGAAATAAAATGGCTTGAAAGGGAGTATCGCCGAAGCACGTGAGATAATTGCCCAAAAACTCACATGCTGGGTATGTATCCGAAAGGTGCATAACTGTCACAAAATCGTTGTGGAGAGCTACCTGCTTCGGTGATATGCCTTCAAAATTGTTGGTATAAGTAAGCCTTTGAGCAGCAACCATAGCTTCAAGGGCTTATTTTATTTTATTTTAAATTCAGAAATTTTACGGAGGATTAAAATGAGTAGTAAAAAATTAGGTTTTTGGTTATTGACAGCGCTCGTCACTGGAAACATGGTGGGATCGGCGATCTTCATGCTTCCGCAATCTCTCTCGAACATTGGTTCTCCTGCGGGAGTATTGCTTGCCTGGCTGTTTACCGGTCTTGGTGTTTTGATGCTTGCTCACGTTTATGGCCAGCTGTCAGATTTTAAACCCGAACTAATCGGCGGTCCCCCCAGCTACACCAGGGAATTGTTTGGCCAAAACAAGCTGGGGCAAATCATGGGATTTGAAATCTCGTGGGGATATTGGACCTCAAACTCTCCTGGAAATGCAGCAATTCTCATAACGCTTGTAGGTTATCTAACGTATTTCCTGCCTGTTTTACAAAGCAAAACGGTTCTTTTCACTTTGGGTCTGTTTAACATTCAGGTTGGCAATTTCCTCTCATTTATAATTGCTTCCCTGGTGCTCTGGTTTGTTCATTATCTGATGTTTAAAGGGACATACGCAGCAAGTAAAATCAACTTCTTTGCTACGATAACTAAAATCTTAGGATTCATCTTCTTCATAATTATTGCTCTTTCTATCTTCGATATAACCTATCTCCATCCTTTTATCGCTGAAAAAACCCTTAAATCCGGCGAAACCCTCGGACTTTTTCAACAAATGAATCAAGGGGCGATTCTAACCCTCTGGGCTTTTATCGGTGTGGAATCAGCAGTATGGCTTTCCGGACGAGCTAAGAGGCAGCAGGATGTTAAATGGGCAACACTCACCGGCTTACTCATTGCATTAGCCATCTACCTTCTTATTACGTTCTTGGCTATGGGGGCCTTACCCGCCAAAGAATTGATGGTTGCCGATAAACCTTTAGTTGATGTCTTAACGAAAATTATTGGACCGAAAGGTTCGTTTATCATGGCAACTCTCGGTGTCCTTTCCATGCTCGGCGCAACGGTTGGTTGGATTTTACTCAGTGTCGAGGTCCCTTACCAATCCGCACGCCTCAATCTCTTCCCGCACTGGTTTGTTAAAGAAAATAAAAATGGTGCCCCTTACCGTGCAGCCTGGATTACGAATGGCCTCACGCAATTGTTCCTGCTCTCAATGATCTCCGATACCATTGCTAATGCCTTTAACGAAATGATTGTCATCGCCACCCTTGCCAACTTAGTTCCTTACCTTTTCTCAGGCATTTATTCTCTGAAAGTTGTTTTAAAGGGTGAAAACTATGGCAAAATTAAGATTGGTAAACGTTTTCTTGACGGGACTATGGCCTTGGGTGCTTCTCTCTATTCCCTCTGGGTTTTGAAAACCGGATTAAGCGATCTTAAGACCTTAGCTCTCGGAATGTTACTCATTGTATCCGGGTTAGTACTGGTTCCGCTCCTGCCAAAGCACGAAATGCTCAAGGAATAGTACTCTCCAAAGGTCTTACCGATACTTAAAAAGTCTGAACCATCCCGTTCAAATGGGATGTTCAGACTTTTTCTAATTCCTTACTATTACATATACATACTACGACACTGAATATTCCGCATAAATTCTTAGTCTAAACCTTATATCTATGCTCAGAATGCCAGGCTCCAGAAACGTGATTGTATCATGTTAGCCGCCCATTTGACGGGGATAATGTAATTTTATTACTTTTCTTTAAAAATACGGGTTGACCCTTATTTCTCTTCGTGCTTTCCCATCGGCAATCATCAACCCGAGCATACCCACACTTTCGCTTTTCGAGACACAGTTTGCAAAGACAATCTTGTCCTTTGCACTTTGGACATTGACAACTCATATTTACACCTCCTTATTCTTGAACCATTTGTCACAAATAACTTTACAGGACTTTTCTACGACATAGGATCTAACCAGCCAGATTCATTTGCATAGGCAAATTGCATTATTCTATATTATAGAAATATTAATAATATTCGACAAAAAATGAGAATTTCCTCTTGACTATTTTTAATATTTAGAAATTTTATGGCTGCTTCGTTCCCCTATGACGAAATAGAAAAGGCTGTCCCGAATATTTATTCGGCCAGCCTTTTTTCATAGCGGAAACCAAGCAAAAGGACTTATTCTTTTTCAACCTAACCAATTTTTTCATCCATCAAACCTATAACTTTTTCTTCTATTAGATCAAGCAATTGGTTAAATAATACACCATCTTCAATTTTCATCTCTTTATTTCGCAGATAATTTAAAAGTTCAATAGAAATGCTTTCTTTTGATGTAATTTCATGGGTAACCAAAAATTCATTGATCAGAATTTTAATTGTATTTGTTTTCATATCTTCACTAGTTATTATTTGCATAATCTCGCCCTCTGTATATCTTTTGAACATTATACCATGGGATTAAAGGGAACGAACTATAATTAAGGATTAAAATTATGACTATATGTTCTACTTTCCCCTTGTTTTAATTTTTTTGTATAAAAATTCCACTGGGATCGAAAGATTTCATTATAATTTTCATTATAATTTTAATTATTTTTTAGTGGGTTTTTTAAGAATGCAAAAATAAAACCACATGATAATATAGTTAGAATCAATCTCATTGTAAAGCCTTCCTTCCATTTAACAAATTTTACCTTTATTATAACATACATATATTTCCATTATTTGTTTTACGTAAAATTTTCTCCTTTAGCTTAAATCACCTATAAACTCCCCTAAAAAATGAAACTCCATTCCAACGTCATAACATTGGATGGAGTTTTTATTTCATGCCTAATTCGTGGATTCAATATTATCTAATTTTCTTCAACTAACCATTCGTTACCACCAATTTTGATCAAATATCGCCCTTCACACTCAATCAGGTTTTTGCACAATTCGCAATATGAAGCACGAGACAGCTTCGTATCCTGCTGAGAAAATAAAGAGATATAAGGAATATTGTTTTTCGTGACGATATTGCCCGGAGGCAGAGCAAAGATACGCCCGTCGTAAAGATGTATCATAAGTACACCAACTTGCTCGGAAACCGACTGAACAAAAAAGGGGACGTCTTCAACCTTTACAGGATACAATTGACCTTGCCAATCAATATGATAGTTATCATGACCATCCTTTTTAAGATGGGAAGCAAATAACTCTATAATTTCTTTTCTGATCATCAGGACACCATCAGCATACCATTGTCCCTCTTTATCAATAAACAATTCGGGGGCCTGAAAATTATTCAAAATATTGCCTCCTTGTGATCTTCTTTGACTTTCCTAGGAAGAAGTTTCCCTTGTATTAATTCCACCATTATCCCCTATTTCCTGCAATCCACCTCATCATTGTATTCACTCTTTTGCTTGCCTTATTTTTTAACAAAGGCGTTGCTCCTTCACTATGTTGAAGTGACAACGCCTTTGGCTATTTCCGCCCATTGTTTTTCCACTGTCTTTTGATACTTATTAGGAGGTCAAATTATGCATATTTTCTTTCTTAAATGCACCGTTTCATTTCAAGTTTAACTCCACATAATCAATAAACGCATGATGCCAAGACGAATTAGCTTTCATAAAGCCAACCAAAGTCTTTATTGCATCGATAGTTGCCGTTGAAAGGTAGTGTTCCATGGCCTCGGCCTCAGCAGCAAAATCACATTTACTACATATTAGGGCTAGAAACTCCTGTAGTAACTGGTTTCTCTCTACTAAGTAGTTTCCAAACTCTCTTCCTGAATCGGTCAGCTTAATCTCTCCATAACGTTCGTACTCAATATAATTCTCGTTTTCTCAATTTATAAAGAGCTTTAGTAACCGACGGCAGTGCAACGTTAAGTCTATTACTAATATCCGTTACTCTAACGGCATCGGGAGATAATGAAAACCGATATATTTCCTCCAAGTAATCTTCAAAGCTGGGGGGCAGCAAGTACAGCACTTCCTTTAATCCTAGGTTTACAATGCCTATTTTTAAAAAGGTTCCTAGGCAGCTATAAAGAACTAAATTATTTCTTACTATTAATATGCTGATTAAGTCTATCAGTATGTTCTTTCTATGGCATGTCTATTCTCTCGACAACTCAGCTAATGTATTCCATTTTGTGCCCAACCATCATAATCAGTCCAATCACATCTTCAGTTGCGAAAGATTCCGCAAGGGTTACAGGTTATTTATGTTTATCTTAGATGTAAATGGTTGGTTAAAAAACCAACAACCTATACTTTTCTTAAAGGTTTTAAGATGTTAGAATTAACGCATTGCTTGACCAACCACAGAGTGCTTATCGCGCTCTACTTCCATTTTTAGTTTATTTAGGAGGATATTATGAAAAAACACACAATGTTGATATGGCAAAAACTATTGGTTATCGGAACATTGGCACTTATGTGCAGTATGGCGTTTGCTCCGGTGGCCCAGGCTGCGACAATATTGAAAGTTGGCTCAAGGGGTTCTGACGTCCTGACACTTCAAGGCGAATTGTCCAATTTAGGATATTCTGTCGGCACATTGGACGGAATATATGGCCCTAAAACATTGGCAGCAGTGGAGGCTTTTCAGCAAAGCGATCACCTCCAAGTGGACGGCATTGATGGTCCTTTAACTCAAGCAGCCTTGGAGAAAACATCAGGAAAGGTTGTTAGTTATAGTAACACCGATACAAACCTCTTGGCTCGTGTCGTAAATGGGGAAGCACGCGGAGAGTCATACTCGGGGCAAGTTGCGGTGGCTGCAGTTGTCCTCAATCGGGTAGCTGACCCTGTATTTCCTAATACTATCGCGGGTGTTATCTATCAACCTGGAGCCTTTACAAGTGTAAGTGACGGACAAATCAATTTGACTCCATCAGCATCTGCTATAAGTGCTGCAAAAGAGGCGGAAAGCGGTGTGGACCCTACTGGAGGAGCACTATATTTTTTCAATCCAGCCAAAACGACCAATAAATTCCTTTGGTCACAACCAGAGACTACACAAATCGGAAATCAAATATTCGCAAAATAATGGAAGGATTGTACGATGCTCAAGTAGTTTTTGAGTTTAGCCTCAATTCGAATTAATATTAAGCATTATGAATTCACAATGACTAATTATAAACCTAGCAGAACAAGTATACTCCCCTTGACATGGGGCAGTTTAAACTTATCTGCTAGGTTATTTTTTGCACATTTGTATTAGTTCGTTGTAATTCCTCCGCCAGAAGGCAATTAAGACATTAGCAATGAAGTAACTCCAACGTGCCTTGAGTTGCCAAATCGGCTCGATAGAAAACACATTGATGAAAATGTCCGAGTCACATTGTCTATACTATGGGTCAGAAGGATAATTTAAAAGGTCGTTACCCTCCACATATTTGGTATCCGCCCCATCAGCGCCCTATAAGTTCACTATTTATCGAAGAAGGGAAGGGAGACATCAACTCTCCTAAGCCCTGCATGGGAGATTTCTCCCCCATGAATGATGCCCCAAGAATTTTGGTAACTCTTGAAGTTCTCTTTTTATATATATCTTTACAATGGGGATTGTCTTTTTTGCTGATCCCTAAATAATTAATCGCTAATACTAAAGAGCCTGTTTTCTAAACAATCAGAAAACAGGCTCTTAAATAATTATAGATTTGCCTAAACTTTAACATTTCTAATCTTCTATTCCGCGAGCAATTTTAACTATTTCCAATGCGTCTTCCTGATAAATACTTGCCAATAACCACTTCTCATCCTGCCATACAAACTTCCAGAATTCCGTAAAATAAAGTCTATGATTATCGTTTCCGGATATCAGTTTTCCTGAGTTATCTACTGTATAATCGATTAAACTCGCGGAAACCATGGCAATAAAATATTGTGATTCCTCATCTAGATGACTATAGATAAACTCAATATCCCAGGTGTTCAAAATAGGTTCCTTGTTTATATTCCGCTCTCCACGAGCTTTCATGGCTTTAAGATCTGTTTGGTATTTATTGTTCAACGTAGTTACTAGATACTCTTCCGCTGGCGAAAGATCCTGTCGGCTCCAGCCATCTTGCAGCCAAAAGAAAACCTGGCGAACCCTTCCGATAAGAAAATCCCGATCCCAACGAGGGAAGGTTTCTGCCAAATAACGCATGTTCTCGCGTGTATAGTTTATCGCTTTACCAAAGCGTTGAAGATTTTCCGAATTTGAAAACGACCGGCCATTTAAATCTACCGGTGTCTCCCTTGTATAGCCATCATTATTTACAGATCTGGAACTCGTCATCGAAGGGAAACGATCATTACGGCCCCACCTTCCACTATTTTGGCTTGCATTGTAGAATCGCCACGCAATATACAGAATAACGAGGAAAAATACTCCCCCCGATCCCCCATACCCCCCGAAGAAGAAAGGAATCGGAAAGAACCCGCCGAGTCCTCCACCTCCCAAATAGCCGCCTCCAGAAAAAGACCCCCCGCTAAAACTTCCTCCCAAGCTATCACCCAAGCTTCCGCCCAGACCTCCGCCGCCACGGGCTAAGACCATTGAAACTTGACTTCCCAAGAGAACGAGAGTCGTTAGAATGATCGCTATGCGTTTTATCCAAGAATTCATGCCAATCACCAATCCTAAGCGTCTCTTTAGAAAACTTGTAATGACTATCTATTATTTTAATAGACCTAATTCTTATTTAACTCAATTTTATTTCCTGCTTTAAGTCGAGCTAACTCATCCTCAATCTCAGAATTAACTTTGCTTGCTTCTAGTTCAGCAAATTGGTCTTCAACTGTACTTGTGTGAACCATTGTACCGGAAGCTTTGGCCTCCGCCTCCATACGTTCAACACGATCTTTCATCCGGTCAAAATCTTCCAAGGTGTCGTGGGTAGAAAGGCCAGATACAGTTTCATTTGCCTTTTTCATGGTTTCTGCCCGCCGTTGACGTATAACCAGGTTATTACGCTCCATCTTTGCCTTTTCCAGTTTCTCCGAAAGTACATGGAGATTATCCTGAAGATCTTTAACTGATTTTTCCTGTTCGGCAAGTTGAGACTCATACTCTCTCTTGCTGGACACAGCTTGGTTTTTATACGTTAGAGCAGTTCTCGCCAGGTCATCCTTACCCTGCTGGACAGCAAGTGCAGCTTGTTCGCTCCTCACTTTAATTTCCTTATTCAAGACTTGAATACGCTCCTCAAGTTGAATCTTATCCGCTAGAGCACGGTTAACTTGAATTTGAAAATTGTGAACTTCCTCTGTCGCACGTTCAACATAAAGATTTAACATTTTTTCTGGATCTTCGGCCTTAGATATAAGATCTATAGTATTTGCTTGGAATAGATCCTTTACCTTACTAAACAACCCCATTAGCTTCCAATCTCCTTTCAATCATTAAAAACCGAAAAATTTCTCGTTCAAACTCTCAATTCAATTCTAATTTCATCGTAAGCATTATAGCACTGCTAATTGTGTAAATCTCGAACAATCTATGAAATATTCATGAAGGTTAAATTATATGATTGATGCCAAAAACATACAGAAATTCTCCCCTATTCGGAAATACTATTACTTTTACAGATTACGAAACTAGAATTATTTACCATGATTACCCTAAGGTCATGGTACTTGCGCAACTCCTCAAAGACATTAATAAGATGAAGCATATTAAATTGAGGAGTGGTTCAAGTGGCATTAAATAATCTGTTACTTATCTTTGCAATCGGAATCGCATCTAATATTGATAACGCCGGAGTAGGCATTGCATATGGTGTAAGGAAAGTCAGAATTTCATTGATTGCTAATACCATTATTGCGTTTATGGGCTTCGCATTGGCTCTCGCAGGGGGCCTCTTTGGACATTTGATTTCACACTGGCTTACCCCGTTTACATGTCAATTAATTAGTATGCTAGTTCTTATTAGTCTTGGGATTTATGTTTTAATTCAACAGTTTTTTACAAAAGCTCCCGAAGCCGTTTATGTATTCAGTCAGCAACACCAAACTGATCAAACGTTCGAGCAACTTACAGATAATCATTTGCTTCGTGTGTTACGCAACCCTGAGGAAGCCGATCTGGATAATTCAAAGTCTATAAGTCTTTCAGAATCAATAATTCTGGGGATAGCTTTATCCCTTAATAATTTGGCAGGTGGGTTTAGCGCTGGTATAACAAAACTTAACATTTTGACGATGGCAACGGTTTCCGGATTGTTCTCCTTTTTATGCACTGGTCTCTGTGCAATACTTGGACTTAAATTTGCTTCTGAAAGATTTGGCGAAAGAGCGACTACAATTTCAGCAATTCTACTTATATTGGTAGGCATCCATCAAATAATGAACTGACGATTATTCTGTTTTATTCCGGAAGAAAGCAGGAGTGGAACTATCCCTTCTGCTTGACATTAAATATTCTTCAAAATCCTTTTATTTAGTAAAAGGAGCGATTACTTATGTATAAGAGGGTTGAAGACTCAACTGTAGAGAGTACTCAATTTATCAGCCGAGTAAATTCTTTACTCCCTAGACTAGAAGGGTTAATCCTTATCGGAGTGGGATTATATGTTTTATTAAAACATTGATTCAAAAGTTATATTTCTTATAGTATTAGAAATACAGGTATTTTTAGAAATCCAAAGTATAATATCCTACCTCAAAACCAATCCTATAAAATGGATAAGCGATTAATGGGGTAAGATAATGAATTTACATAAAAACAGATTAGCTATTGTAATTCTAATTTTATTGACCGTAATAACAAGTTACGGTATTTTGCTTTCTAGAGTTGCCCACCACCCGAAGAATACTAGGCAGGTTACAAATAATCCTTCGGCAACATCTGTTGCATCTACAGCTAAGGGTAGCAGTTCATCATTTCCGATTAATTTAACTAACCCTAAAGGTTCATTAACTATACTCTTATTAGGAGTAGATAAACGTCCAGATGATAATTCTTGGGGTAACAGCGATACAATTATCGCTGCTCATATTGATCCTTCTCATAATCGAGTAGAATTTCTTTCAGTTCCACGTGACACTCAGATAATTTTGCCTAAGTATAATAAGCAAAAGATCAATGCCGTAGCCCGTCTTGAAAGCGGACCAGAGTCAACTGTAAGAACGGTTGAACAACTATTGGGCCAAAAAATCGACGGATTTATCCTGGTTGATTTTACAGGATTCAAAAAAATCATAGACATTTTAGGCGGGATAACTGTTAATGTGGAAAAAAACATGTATTTTGAGACAGGTGACAAAGAAGATGGCATTATAAATCTGAGAAAAGGGCGTCAACTTTTGAATGGCTCACAGGTTTTACAATATGTTCGGTTTCGACATGATCAATTAGCAGACATCTCTAGAAGTGCTCGTCAACAAGCAGTTTTAAAAGCTATTGTTCAAGAACTGAAACAACCAAAGGCTCTTCTTAAATCACCTTGGTTGATACCACAGGCATATAAGTCAATATACACTAACCTCAGTATGGCCAAGCTCCTTTCGTTTTCAGGCATGATATTACATTGGGATAGTGTACAAGTAGTTTCTCAGACGTTGCCAGGCTATTTTTCGACTGAAAATAAGATTAGTTATTGGGATGTTTACCCCAATGATATTAAGAAGGTAGCCTCTGGACTTTTTGAACAAGGTAAAACAAGCGAAGTCTTTGCAAAGCGTCCGGCAAATATATGCATCAAAACACCACCTAAGACTAATGTCTCGAATCGCAAAAATAAATCCAATTCATTATTATGCAATCCTCATAGTTTGCCAGAGATCAATCCAATAACCAATAATAACCAATCTGAACAGAACTTTAAAACCTATGATATTCAATTTAGTCAAAATGAACAGTGTAGCAACCTTTAGAACAACTTAGATGATAATCAAGGAAACAGTTTTTTATAGTGAGATTTACAATTATTAAACCTTCTAAACGACAATGCTTAAGATGGAAAGAGTGATTGAATATTAATTCTCAATCACTCTTTCCATCTTAAGTGCTGATCAGATATAACAATTTTCCCCATCGTTTGAATAAAAACCTTTGAGCAAAGTGAGGTTACGACTAACAAGAGTGTCAGGGGCACAATAATCGCCATAGTGCTCCATGCTATATGATTGTGGAGCCTCACGGAAAGTGCAATCTACACCTGCATGAGAAAGAGAAGTACAAGAAAGATCCCTAGTCGTATGATTCCAATTCTTACATAAAGGAACTAAAAGAGCAATCGTCAAACCGATTAAAATTATCGTAGTAGTCCATCCGACTATATTATGAAATAACTTGTTCGTATGCTCGCCCATTATGCGTGTTATTTATTAAAAGCATCATGAAAATCAGAACGACTAGCAGCAATACACGGTTTAGAACCTGTGACCATAAGGCTTATCAAGATTAGCGGAGCATTAGGTATAAGAATAATACACGCAGCAAATATCAGGATTGCGGTAAAAAGTGTGTAGAATTGGGGCATATCATAAAACCACCGGATCATTTTTATTTACAAACGCTATTTGGCTTATATTGTCAGTCATGATTTGTAGCACTTTATAATATCTTACGTATTCTATTTTTAAAACATCCCTTTAGTTAGCTAAGGCTAACCCGTTGAAATAGTTAAAGGAGGTTACATAGATGGATTACATTGTCAACTTGCCCTACTTCACTACGAATTCTGCTTAATTTTTCCCTCCATGAAATTGATAAATGCTAATTGCCAAGTTGAATTGCTTTTTATAAACTCCACGAGAGTCTTGATGGCTTCGATCGTTGCCGTTGAGAGGTAGTGTTCCATTGCTTCCGCCTCCGCAGCGAAGTCACATTTGCTACATATTAACCCAAGAAACTCTTGTAGCAATTGGTTTCTAGCCACTAAGTAGGATCCAAACTCTTTTCCTTTATCGGTGAGTCTGATCTCTCCATATCGTTCGTAATCTATATAACGCTCTTCTCTTAATTTATAGAGGGCTTTCGTAACGGATGGCAAAGCAACATCAAGCCTTTTACTGATGTCTGTCACCCTGACAATATCGAGAGTTAATGAAAACCGATATATCTCCTCTAAATAATCTTCTAAGCTGGGTGTTAGCAATTTTTACACCCCTTCTAAAAAGTACCCTGAATCAAACAAATGTTATCCAAGGAAGTGAAGTGATATTTAGGTTGGTCTCAATCCAAGTTGCTTTATTATATTCGCTAATTTCATATTTCTTACACTTAATTTGCCATGCTTTAAAAATCATATTAAACAAATCGGGGTGTAATTAGGATAACTATCGAGGAGGTACATTTCAATGAGTGATGGGTTTAATATTTCTCAGGGTGTAACTCGCAATGTTTCAATTCCCTTAAAGTTAAACGACACGAATAAGACCATAGAGGCTTGCCGTTCAGCTATAATGGGAAAGCGTAAAGGAATCAGGGCCTTGCTCCCGTTTTTGGGTCCAGCTTTCATCGCCTCTGTTGCTTACATTGATCCAGGAAACTTTGCCACCAACATTCAAAGTGGTTCCTTGTTCGGATATAACATGTTATGGGTCGTCGTTCTCGCCAATCTGATGGCGATGCTCTTACAAAACATGTCAGCTAAACTCGGTATTGCAACGGGCAAGAACTTGCCAGAACTTTGCAGAACTTACTTTTCGAAACGAATGTCCTATTCCATGTGGGGAGTATCTGAAATAGCTGCGATGGCGACCGATCTTGCAGAATTCTTGGGGGCAACCCTAGGGTTAAATTTATTGTTTGGCATTCCAATGCTTTATGCCACCATTTTGACCGGTTTAGCCACTTATTTGATTCTAATGCTGGATCGTTTCGGATTCAGGCCCTTGGAAAAATTTATTGCTGCCTTTGCGGTCATGATCGGCGCCTGTTATATGATCGAAACAATTTTTTCTCGTCCTAACTTTTCTCAGGTTGCATACCATTGTGTTGTTCCTTGGCTTGGTAACAGTGAAAGCATAATGCTTGCCGTCGGAGTTATTGGAGCAACCGTTATGCCCCATGCAATCTATCTCCATTCGGGATTAACCCAAAACAGAGTTGTGCCACAGAATGATCACGAAAAGATTCAACTTCAAAAATTCAACACTAAAGAAGTATTCATAGCCTTGGGTTTTGCCGGATTAATTAATGTTGCTATGATGTACACGGCTGCAGCTGCGTTCCATTCTACGGGTAATAGCGGTGTCGCTGATATTCAATCGGCCTATAAAACATTAACTCCAATTCTCGGTTCGGCATCGGCAAGTGTTTTCTTAATATCATTACTTTTCTCCGGTATTTCCAGTTCTGTGGTCGGTACTATGGGTGGCCAAGTGATCATGCAGGGATTCGTCGGATTTAGTATACCTGTCTGGGTACGCCGTATTGTTACTATGTTGCCCACAGTGATCATTGTGGCATTAGGAGTTGATCCCACCCAGACATTAGTTATTAGTCAGGTGATATTAAGTATCGTTTTACCAATCCCAATTATAGCTCTGATTTATTTTACAAAGCGTAAAGATATTATGGGAGTCTTGGTTAACAAAAAGCTGATAACTTCTTTATCAATTATTTGTGCAGTGGTCATCTCGTTTCTAAACCTTTTACTTATCTATCAAACACTTGGAGGTAGTATACCGTTTATCGGAAACTAATCATGGAATCAACCAACATCTAAGAAAAACCGAGGCTGCGCCTCGGTCCTTTTATTTTTCTCTAACATCCGAAATTTTATATTCGCAACCATGAAGTCCTTTATAATACTCCGGATACATCTCCCCACCGCATTTCTCACAACTAAACTGCGGTGGCACAGTTGGATCCCCATCATCCATAGCGTCAAATTTCCTTACAACTTCTAAAGGGATCGCCTCTTGTTCATTACACTGCAAACAAATGTAATTGACTGAACTCTTTAGAAGGCTCTTCTCGCTTTGAGCCTTCTTCTTTTTGCGGGGTTTTCGTTTTTGGGATACCGGTGAAATTATAGATCATCCTTTCTAGGCATGCTCTACTTGTCTCACATCTCGCATGCTTAATTTTAAGTTGTCCCTCTTTTAGACAGACTTCACCCTTGTATTCATAATAACACTGACAATGAGGACATTCCATTGGGTCTTTTCCCGTTTGTTCTTTGATTCGTTCTTCCCATTTCCTACGTGTTACTGTCTTCTTAACTTTGACGATCCACTTCCTCACTTCTTTCTGCCAGGCAGAAACAAGGGTTTTGCATAGCGTTTTAATCCTACGAGAGTAAACACCGTAGTATCAAATCGTTTTAAATTGTTCATCTGGAATGTGTACGATCAATCGCGAGATAAACTCTTCTACTGTTAGCGTTTCTCGCTTCTCTTGTCCGTCATTTTTGTCGTGATACTTGAATGTAACATATTGACCGTCATATTCCTCAATCCGATGCAATGCAATGGCGGGTCGACGAATATAACGACCTATATATCCGAGTTGTACTTTTACATTTCCTTTCTGTTTCGGGGCATAGACATAGAAACCTTCTCCATTTGCTGAATAGGCCTTCTGTAATAAGGGTTGTACTTTCTTCTTTTCCCCTTCGTTTAAGTGACTACGGATTAGTTTTATTACGACAGTTTGCCATTGCTTTCGTAACATTGAAAAAGGGATATAGTCATAGGTTTTCCATTCTCCACTTTGCTTCATTCCACCCATTGTCACAAGCATATGGACATGCGGGTTGAAGTTAATTCGAGATCCAAACGTATGAAGTCCTGCAATGACTCCCGGAGTTAATTTGAACTTCTTCTTAAACCACTCTTGAACAATTCTTACCGCTTCATCCATTAGGGGTTTTAGCAACTTTCGGTGTTTTTGAAAGATAACTCTTAGCCCTTCGTCTATTGTAAAAATGACATGTCGATGATTAACCTGCATAACATCTTCTGCCATCATTCGGCTCCATTCCTCGGTTTCTCCACTCGAACATGTTGTGCAAAATCTCCCCTTACAACGATAGGGAACGATTCGAATGTCATGACAGCCTTCACAGACTAAGAGCTTAAACCCATTTTTAGGGTTGCCACAATTACGAAACTTCTCGACTTCTTTAATCACGATCGGTCTTATTCGAATTCCGTATTTTTCTACAAATCGATCCCAATGTTTATGCTCATCGAAAAATATCCATCTCAAAATGTTCGTTTCCATAGCTCCATTTTACCAAACGCGCAAGTAAAGGGGGATCCCCCAAAACTTATACTTTCTGATTAATTAAATAAGCCGGGGGCATACCCCGGCTTTGTTAAAAATCCTAGGATGGTGTTTTGTATGAATGGGGATAGCCATTCATGAGAGAAAATCAGGAACATTAACCTCAACCGGTTAAATAAGGAACTCAACTTGAGATTCTTTAATTCTATGGATGTTTATAGACCCAGGAATCACATAGGAGCAATGATCCCCACATTCATTATCACTTATTGCTTTAGCCCTTGTTTATTTGGTAGAAAAAAGGTCTGGAAGCTGTTAAACCTGAAGGAATGATCATCGTGGCAATTGCTGGGATGATTGTTAATCTTCTAATTGTCCTTAATCTTAGGCAAAACACCCAAAATTTAAATGTAAAAAGTGCCTTTCTCCATTTTGCTGGAGATGCGCTGGCAGATTTAGGGGTACTAATCGGGGGCGTAATCATTTATTTTACTCACTGGTCAAGGATTGATACCCTATTAAGTTCAATTCTCGCCTGTCTTATCTTAAGAAGTGCAATCGTTAAACCAATTAAAATAATAGTGGTAGTCCATCCGACGATATTATGAAATAGCTTGTTCGTATGCTCGCCCATGATCTCCTTGTTATTGATTAAAAGCATCATACAAATGAGTACGACAGGCAGCAATACACCATTTAAGACCTGTGACCATAAGCTTATCAAGATAAGCGGGGCATTTGGTATCAGGATAATGCCCACAGAAATTATCAAGATCGCAGTAAATAGTGTATAAAATTGGGGAGCTTCTTTGAGTTTCTTATCAATTCCTGCTTCAAATCCAAATGCTTCGCATACGTAAAATGCTGTAGCGATCGGAAGTATCGTAGCCGAAAACACTGTAGCAATACTGCTACGGAGGGATTTTTGACAATAATATATTAAACTTAGATTTATAAATAAATCAAAGTCTTAGATCCCTCCATACCATATATCTTCGGGGCGAATTAGTAGAAATGATCTGCCATGAAGGATACCCTCCTAAGTGCAAGGTTTATATTTCAATAGTTAATCGAAAAAGTCATTCTTTAGCCTGTCTGATTGTAAAAATATAATTGTTGAGGAAATAAATGCGGTAATAGGAATTATTAGAATAATACCTATGCCACAGCACATAATCTGAAAGACTTCTGAGCAAAATGCTTTAGAATTTAACATGTCTAGAATAGAGTAGTTAAGCTTTACAAACCTGATAATTAATGTCATAAATCCTCCGATATAAGCGAAAAGCAAGGTGTTTGTCATTGTTCCCAGAATATCTTGACCAATGTTAAATCCTGACTTGAATAAACTACTCTTAGTAATATTTAAGCTATTTTTATATAGTTCATTCATGGAAGAAGAGATCGAGATGGAGACATCAATTATAGCGCCCAACAATCCCAATAAAATCTCACAAAACACTACTTTAGAAAAATTCAAGGGAATGCCAGATGTTTGTATTGGAATATACTCCAATTGTTCAATGTTAAATCCCTGTATATTTGCGTCTGTTCCCATTTTGTAAGTTAATAGCATTGTTAAAATTACAACTAATATTACAGATAATAGTGATGATATAGATTTATTATTAATACCATTAATAATAAATAAAGTCATGGAGCTAATAACAATGCACCCAATGATGGTCACTTTGATCGGGTCAAGCTGATTAGTTATTAGCATCAGCATAGCAAAAAAGGTTACGAAGTTTAAACATAAACTTAAGAAGGAGTTTGCCCCTTTTTCACCTCCAATAATGACCATAAGGAACAATAGAATTATTAATAGAATAGCTGAGACATTCATAATTCAAAATTCTCCAATTTTATTTCTTTTCAGCAGAAACACAGAAATATAGATGCTCACAGGAACACTGATAACAATTCCAATACATCCGGTAAGAGCCCGTACGACTTCAAGAGAGATATTGATATTCATTATATCAAGAATCGAAACATCATTGATTAATCTGAGTAAAATAATAGGGATACTTCCACTAATATAAGCAAAAATTAACGTATTGGACATCGTACCCATAATATCTTGCCCAACCTCTAACCCTGATTTTAGAAGGGTATTCTTCTCTATTAAAGGATTTTTATTATAAATTTCCTGTAGAGACGACGAAATTGAAATAGCAATATCCATGATTGCTCCTAAAGTACCAATTAATATCTCGGCCATAAATATTTGTTCCGGTGGAAAATTAAAAAACTCCATTTCTTCGTAATGGATTCCGTTTGCATGCAAGAGCGTTATTACGGTATAAGTTATTAACATGGAAATAAGAGTACCAACCATCGTACTTAAGATTGCGGCGAAAGTCTTTTTTTGTATTCCGGTTGCCAATAATAAAGACCCAATAATAAATATAATACATGCCAATGAGGCAATAACTATAATGTTATACCCAAGTAAAATTAATCTGATAACGACAAAAATAATAACCGCATTGATAATTGCGCTGGTCAAAGACCTTAATCCCTTAACCCCTCCTATTAAAGAAATTAACAAAACAAATAAAATACAAACATAAGCAAGATATGTATCCCGTTTAAGATCTAGGATTACGGCGGCTGTAATCTTATTATCCTGATTTACTTGAAGTTTGACGAAAACCTCATTATTTAATTTTAAATCCAAGTCGGTAGCATGAGAATACGTTGATGAATTCTGCAGTTGAATTTTTTCTCCTTTATAAGCTCCGTTCATAATAATTGCGTTAACTTGTTGCTCTTTAATTTGTTCATTATTGGAATTTTTGGTAGTTATTGAGGTAATTTTAGCAATTGTCTTATCATAATAATTTTCATTGCTAAATTTAAGACAAAGACAAACTATGCTAATAATTAACAGAATTGTAATAATAAGATGTTGTTTGTAGTTATTATACTTTATATAATCTTTAATATATTTCTTAAGTTTATTAATTTCAAAAGGTATTCCCGTCATCTCTATTAATCCTTCTCTACTGTATAATTGGGAGGAATTTGACTTTCTAAACCCATCGGTAAGCTCAGTTGGTTCTGATTATACTTCTTAAAAACAACTTGGCTATGTACTTTCTTCCCCGGCTTTGACAATTTGGAAACACCTGACCAATTGTTCTTTCCTAGTCTTAATTATACTATTTTCCTTCAATATGTGCAGAAAAACCGCTGAATTCTTATGATTTCTAGCGGTTTCTCTCGGTTGTGTTTTCAAACACTCTTTGTTTTAAGTTTGAAGGTTAAATAACTGATACTCGGCAACAAATCAAAGCTGAAAAAAACATCTCATCATGCCAGATAATAATCCTCTCCAATTATGGTTTTATTTGGGGGCTTAGTTCTCTCAATAGTTATTTTTAGCAGCTGATTTTAATTTTGTCTGTTTTCCCAACTCTCTTACTACATTTATGTTCTTATCATTACCTACTGCTGTGGCGTTTGAAATATTTAGTAACACGCCTAGCAAGATAAAATGAACTATGATTGAGCTTCCACCATAACTAACCCAAGGAAGTGGTATACCGGTCAAAGGAAGTAGTTTAGTAACCCCAGCTAAAATAATCAACGTTTCCGTCCCTATAAGAATCGCAATACCTGCCGCTAATATTTGCCCAAACCGATCTTTTGCTCTCAGGCTTACCGTAAAGGCTCGCATAACAACAAAAAGAAAAAGTAATAGCACCGCCATGGCCCCGATGAACCCCAACTCTTCCGCAATAATTGAGAAAATGAAATCCGAACTGGCCACGGGTACACTTCCTGCACCGATACCATTACCTAACCCTGTTCCTAAGATTCCTCCGCCACCGATTGCGAACAGAGATTGGGCAATTTGATACCCCATTCCTGATGGGTCCTGCCAAGGGTTCATCCACACAGAAACTCTGACACGCACATGAGTAAACAGTTTATAACCTAATGTTCCTGTAAGTAAAAAAATTGGGACAGCTATCGCTAGATAAATTGGTCTCTCAGTTACAACATAAAGCATAAGGACGAAGAGCAAATAAAATAACAAGGCTACTCCTAAGCTCTTCTGAGCTGCTAAAATCCCTAAGACAAATATAGCTATTAGCATAAACGGCCCCATGGTGCGCCAGTCAGGCAACGAATATTTCCCTATTTGGACGGTCCCTATCCTTAACAGTTCTTCATTGTCTTCCAAATACGTTGTAAGAAATAGTAGTAAGGCCAGTTTTACAAATTCCTCTGGTTCAATTCCAATTCCAGCGATTCTCAACCAGCTTTTTGCTCCACCGGCTGAAAAACCGAATAAGAGTGTCGCCAACAGCAATCCAACTGCCAGTAGCCCTGAAAGATAACGATACTTACCTAACTGACGATAGTCTCGAATTATCAATAGAACCACATAGAATATTATTTGGCCAATAATCACCCACCAGAATTGGCGTACTGCAGAGTCTGGGCTAATTCGTACTACAAATACAATTCCGATAGCTAAAATAGCCTGAACAACTGGAAGAATATAGGGATCCCCTTGATAGTTTATGACTTGTTCCAGCAAACTTCCAAGAAGGACTATACCCGTAAGAATGAGAGCTGGCAAAACGAGCTGGTTCTTATGGCCCTCCCATTGAACTGTATAAAGTCCAACCCACATTATCCCACAAATTAAAAAGCGCATACTTAGACGTTTAATCATCTGCTTACTCCAAAATAATGGCTATCAAACTTAAATAAATTACGCTAAAACTCATGATAGGATTTAATACCTAACGAAGTTAGTCTAGCAAATATTACCAATAATTGCAAACAACTGATAACTGCGCCACAGTTTAGAATATACTTTTCTGTCTAACAAATGGAGTGCAGTTCACATTAAGGGGGGCATATCATTCACGGTTAAAGGGATTTTACCTATAGAAATAAGACGAGCTAATCCATGGACTTGTTCTCGACAGTGCCAAAAAGAAACGTTTTAACAGGCGCTACACCGCTTCCGCTATCGGTTACTTTTTACTTTTTACTTTTTACTTTTTGCTTTTTCTTATAATGGGAATTTGGCACGGAATAGAGTGGCATTACATTATATATGGCCTCTATATGGCCTTTCTCATGATTGTCTTTGAGTTACTGGAACGCATCAATAAAAAGAAGCTTTGGGGGGATGGGAAAGCTTTGGATAGGCTGGCCCGATTGTCTACTCTCCAGTTCACTTGTTTCGGTTTGCTGATTTTCTCCGGACGGTTAGTTTGACTCTTGTCAATGAAAAAAAAATATAACCGTCATAAGATATTACGACCTATATCTTCATTTTTCGATACGATATAATAAATAATGACTCTTTCTTCTTAAAAAGAGCAACGTTATGACTTCTATCGATTATATATTATAATTTATTCCAATTTTAGCGACTTCCGATGGTGATCATCGCTTCTTCTATAATTCACAGCAATCATTCTTCTCTAATCTCTTGATATGCAGTGGCAAGGAACTCAATAGCCTTAGATAACAACACAGAATATCCAACAGGGCAGGAACTCAGCTTTTAATTCCGAGCCCCAAAGAGAGTATCGTTTCGGACCGAAGGGTTAACTTTAGAATAGACTTATTTTTTATACTGGAGTCTGTCTAGTCTATTCTTTAGTAATAATTCTGAAATTCAAAATATGACTTAAGTCCTATGGCATTCTCAGGAAACTCTCAGCTTCGTTTAATAGACTATATATGTTATTAATACTACTTACTCTTTTAAATACACTAATCATTTACAAACGAAAACAGGAGGGATCGCTACAGAATAATAAAATTTACTTACCGAAGTCACCATATAAAAATCAGGAGGGTAAAGAAATGAAAAAGAACATAAAGTTAGCAACTGTAATAACAACATGTGCACTGCTTCTCTTTTCTTTCGCTGGAAGTGTACAAGCAGCTCCAACTTACAATCGTTATGCCGGACAAGACCGATTCCAAACATCCATAGCCATTGCTCGTCAGGAATTTCAGGGACAGCAAGTGCAAAATGTTATTCTTGCTTCTGCCTATAGTTTTCCAGATGCTTTAGCGGCCAGTACACTGGCGACAAAGCAACAAGCCCCCATTATCCTGGTAGGCACGACCATGCAGGACTCACTGGCCAGCTTGAACTTTATTAAGAACCATATGACATCTGGTGGAGCTGTTACGATTGTCGGGGGAACTGCCGTTGTTCCTCGAAAAGTTGAAGACTGGTTGCTAAATGCCGGTTATACCGTAACCCGTTTGGGAGGAACCGATCGTTTTGCAACCGATGCTCTTATTGTCAAGAGTCTCAATGTTACAACTGGATCTCCGATCGTCATTGCCAGCGGTTATGATTTCCCTGATGCTTTAGGTGTTGCTTCAATTGCTGCTAGCAAAGGATGGCCAATTCTATTATGCGGACCTAACCAACTGCCGCAAACTGTAAAGGATTTCGTTACCTCGGATCAACCATCGGATATTTATATTGTCGGCGGGACGTTTGTTTTGCACAATTCCATTCAAACGGAACTCCAAAGTGCTGCACCTAACGCCCAAATTCAAAGGTTTGGCGGACAGGATCGTTTCGAAACCTTATCTCAGATTTTGTATAAATTTTACCCTAATCCAACGCAGATCTACTTAGCGAATGGTTTCGATTTTGCCGATGCTCTTTCCGGCAGTACCTTAGCTGCACAAAACAATGCACCCATCTTATTAGTCGATCCTAAAGCCAAAGCGCTGCCACCTGCAATTCGCGATTATCTTATTACCCTCAGAACGACTGGAGTTACTCCGCAAGTTAATGTGTTGGGTGGAAACATAGGCTTACCTGACTGGGTAATCGATCGTGTTAATGCTCGTCTTGGGATCGGAAACAGTTCTATCACTCCTACCCCTCCTACAACAACGACCAGCAGTGCTATTCAGCTTCCACTTAACAACTAAACCTTACGTAAGGATGATCTGATAAGATATTCATACTTTTGGTCAGAATCAGAGCCTTCCGATCAAAAATTGTAAACCTCGTCTTTTCTACTAAATGAAAAAGCAGCCTTGGTTCAATGAACTAAGGCTGTTTAAATCTTGTTTTTAATTTTTTCTAACAAGATCTCGTTTTTTGAGATAAAATCGGTTCCCCGTAATAACTATGACCTACATTGCTGAAGGCTATTCAATATACTTGTTTATAGTTTTATTCTTGGGAAGAAACCCGTTAGGAGAGAGTCTTATGCATCATCTAACTTTGTCCATGGGGCTTAAGGGGTTTAGAGGAATTTTGGTCCTGGTTTTAACGAGCATGGTTGTAATCTTTATCTTCAAACAATTATTCAGAATAGCTTCCGTTCTTGCTATTGTTGCGATACTTCTTCTTATTGGTTTGCCCATCTTAAATTTAGCTTTTCATCTTATCCGATAAGTCCAAGTTTACATTAATTACCGATAATCATAGCTCTGTCAAAGGCTAACCGCTTCCTTATATCCGTAATTTCTTCAAAAAAGTCATTAGAGCTGATTTTTGGGTGATTGTGATTCAACGTTTTATTAATAACTTGCCTTGACAAACTCCCCCTCTTTTTAGCTTGATGATATCGGTTGGACTGATACGTCAATTCACGTCTACCCCTTTTTGGGTTACGAAGTTTAAGCTTTCGTACCGGACGAATAAGGCTAATTGGTTTTATTTCCTCGACCCGTTCATTCATGCCTTCTCACTCCATTAATCATTCTATACCTTTTCATGGGTTCATCAACTAAGTCCTAGTAATCACCTTTAAAGTAACCCGTATGCTCCAATTCATAAAGTAAAACATTCGACATATCTAAACCAATCATATCCCAAAATCTCTACAAATAATACTCTTAGCTTTTGCCATATTCATATATTTAATAATTAATAACTCTGCCCAATTAATTTGATTTATGCAAGTGAATAATTGGACAAATATACTATTGCAAATTTTGAATGATTTAAAAAGTAATGTTCTCAAGAAAAATCGTGGGAAATAAAGAAAGGAAAGATATACTTGAAATGAAAGCAATTAAACAAAAATTACTTGGTGGGATTGTGACGATTTTAACATTGGTTTGTGTCTTGCTGCCGGCTAAAACGGTGGCGGCAAGTAATCAGATAGATCCGAGTATGACACGTATCTATGGCAATGATCGATATGAAACAGCTGCCAAAGTAGCCGAAGTGGGCTGGGCAGGAACTTCTAATTATGCAATCTTATCTGCCGGCATGGATGCAAATCTAATAGACGCTTTGACAGTAAGTCCGCTTGCGGCCAAGCTTAATGCACCGATATTGCTAACTGAAGGAGACTCCTTAAATAACTTTGCCCGGCAAGAACTAACTCGACTCGGCGTTAAAAAGGTCTATATCACAAGCGGTGCCGGCGTTATTCATCAACAAGTCATAGACCAAGTAAAGGCCATTCCAACGGTAACAGATGTGGAAGTACTTGGCGGGATTGATGCCTCACAAACCTCGGTAAATGTAGCGAATGAACTGGCCAAACTGGGGGTACCTATCAGTAAGGCAATTGTTGTCGGCGGAAATGGCGTAGATGCCCTATCGGTATCATCAATTGCGGGAGCCCAAGATATTCCTATTCTATACTCCCCCGGAAAGACTCTCTCCGGCTATGTGAGCGCCTACTTAAATGGTATAAAATCCGTTCTCACTAAAACCTATATTATTGGCGGGACCGGAGTCATCAGTAATACAGCAGCATCCCAACTATCCGGCACGGTTGAACGAGTAGCTGGTCAAGATAAATATGATACCAATATACAGGTTTTGCAGGCCTTTGCCGGTATTTTGAAATACAAAAATACTTATTTGGCCAATGGAGACACACTCGTTGATGCTTTAGCTGTTTCACCACTGGCAGCCAAAAGCGGATCACCGATCCTCTTAACATCACAAACCTTGCCCTCTGCAAGCGTGTCCTATGCCCAAGCCAATTTATCTCCTAATGTGATCGCCTTGGGGGGGGAAGTTGTTGTTCCTTCCAGTGATCTCACTCAGCTATCATCTCAGCAGGTTATTAGTCAAGATGGCACGACCCAAGGGGCGACAGACTCGACGAATCGAAGTCAAATTAATTCAGCACTCAAAATAACAGGTAATAGTGTAATCTTAAACAACTCAGCTGCCAACGATAGCATCTATATTCAAGGTAATAATGACACGTTAAACAATGTAGAGACGAAAGGAACAATATTTGTCGATGTTGATTCAATAGGGACGGTCAATCTGGAAAATGTAACGGCGGCCAATATTGTTATCCTCTCCGGAGCTTCCAACAGCATTGATCTTCAGGATGTGACGTCTAATTCACTGATTGATGCAAGCGGCGCCAGTGTCTACCTGATATCAAGCGGGACAACAAACATATCCCAGACAATATTTACCTCGTCAGCCAATGTTGATACTACAGGCGGGGGATCCTTTGGTCAAATAACCATCTCCAATGCCTCGCAATTAGACCCAACTCCTTCTGTAGAATTCACAGGAACGTTTACGCAGCCGCCCATCACTGTTAATGATTCAGCTTCCGTTGTAGTGGCCCCTAATGCAAGCGTTGCCAATGTCGTTGTGGCTGCAGAAAATTCAAGTCAAACCGTTACGCTGCAAGGTCCATTCACCAATGTAACAGTAACCAGCCCGTCCGCTATACAACTTGGCAGTAATACAAGGGTACAATCCTTGACCAACAACTCCAAAACAAGCATCACTGTACAGACATTGGTCAATAATTCGCCCACAAACATTGCAGTACCATCATTGTCTTCAATCACCGGCCTCAATACCGGCGTCGCAGTCGTCTACAACGGCGAAGATTCCGGCGCGAGTTCCAACCAATATGGAAATGACTTTTATATTGGACAATTAGGTTATGGAACACATCAGCATTTTGAAGCAGGCGGCGATGATGCAGGCGGGAAGTATTTTAACAGTACAGGTGCTTCAAATGCCACGCAAATCTACGGTTATTGGTTAATATCGGGCATGAGTATGGCCCCGGCGGGAGCTTCGGCAACAGCCTGGGGACAACAACAAGCACAAGCGGCAGACAAGGCATTTAATGATATGAGTCAGTATTACGGCTCAAAAGTGAAACTTGTTCTCTTTGCGGATGTTGAAGCCATCGGCGGCGGTTTGGATGCTCAAGACTATACCAATAATCAAGCAATCTATACGGCCTTTGTCAATTGGCTAAAGCAAAACAGTACGGTAAAACCAGGCACCTATTCCAGCCCCCACGAATGGAATACTCAAACCATGGGAACAAATTTTGTACCGCTCACGCCCGGAAATTATTGGGTGGCAGATTATCCGGGGGGCACACCCGATCAAAGCATTCTGACTACATCTAATCAGTATTGGGTAGAATTCCCTCAAACGAGCGAACAAGCTCAAATCTGGCAATTCGAGGGCACACCGGATTATGACGTGGCCAGCTTTTTACCGGGCTAATTTTAAGTTTTAAAATGAGACAATAATATTGGTTACGTGTGTCTCGATGAGACATTGGATATTATAGGTGTTGCGGTAATGCCTCATGTAATCTATCTTCATTCACAGTTGGTTCAAGCCAGAAACAACAAAGGCCAGACAGATGAGCAGAAACGGAAACATTTACGCATGGAGAGAATCGACATTGCCATCGCCATGAATATTGCTTTTCTCGTCAATGCCGCTATGGTTATTGTCGCGGCTTCGGTTTTTTTCAGAAATGGCATGGTGGTAAATACAATCGAAGAGGCCCATAAATCATTAGCCCCCCTTCTGGGTTCTCTTTCCAGCGGGGCATTTGGGATCGCCTTGTTAGCATCAGGGCTATCCTCCTCTGCGGTTGGCACATTAGCCGGTCAAACCATAATGAAAGGTTTTGTCGGCCTGAGTATTCCTGTCAACATCCGGAGAATAATCACCATGACTCCGGCCCTGCTAATCATTGCCTTAGGGGTTAACCCCATGTATGCTCTTGTTATGAGTCAGGTTGTTTTGAGCTTCGCTCTGCCTTTTGCAATTGTCCCAATGCTGCTAATTACTAATCGTAAAGACTTGATGGGCATTTTCGTTAATAAACCTCTGACCAAGATATTAGGCTGGCTTATTACGGCTTTAATCGTTGGTTTAAATGCAGTTCTGCTTTACCTGACATTTAGCGGAAGCCTTTAGAAAGATCATTAGCGAGTCTCAGCAGCATATGGTTCAGATAGTATAAATACAGCCGGGATGCATATTAAATGCCCCGGCTTTTAATAACTAGTTACTTCCTGGTTGAGCAAACTTTAACTCACCTGCAGAGATTACCTAAAAGGCTCTTGGCCTGACCAATAGTTAAAGGAAGATCAGAAATACTCAATTTTCCATCTCGGGCGAGAAGCTCTGCCAGATGGGCGACCCTGGGCAATCTCAGGTCAATTCCCCGAATAATCTCCTTATGATTAAAAACCTCTGCGGTAGTGCCTTCCAAGATAATCTCCCCTTTGCTTAACAGATAGACACGATCAGCAAGCAAGGGGACAATGTCAACGTCATGAGTCGCAAAAATTAGTGTTATCCCCAAATCTTTATTTATTGCATTAAGTAACCCTATGAGCTTGCTTACACCGCGTGGATCCAGGGCAGCGGTCGGCTCATCCAATACCAAAACTTCCGGTTTCATAGCTAATACACTTGCTAAGGCAATGCGCTTTTTCTCGCCGCCGCTTAAATTATGCGGACTTTTATTCTCATACCCTTGCATGCCGACAACTTCCAACGCCCAAGCAATAGCATTTTCCAAGGCTTGCCCGGAAACGTGCATATTCATAAGGCCGTAGGCTATTTCTTGACGAACCGAAGAATTAAAAAGTTGATCATCAGGGTCTTGGAAAACCATACCGATAGTGCGCCGGATTTCCGGGAAATTCTCTTTTTGCACCGGCAAATCTTTAATGGTCACAGTGCCTGAAGTGGATAAGAGGAGTCCGTTAAAAAGTTGAAAAAGCGTGGACTTACCGGCACCATTCGGTCCAAGGATGGCGATTCTTTCCCCCTTCATTACTTTAAGATTAATGTTATTAAGTGCTTGGTTTCCATCATTGTAAGTATAACTCACACCCGAAGCCTTGATTAGTTCCATGTGTCTTCCTTTCTTAACTAAATAATTATGTTAAAAACTACTAAGGCTGCTAATAAGGAGCCCCCCAACACTCCAGTCTGCCTATCTGCCGCAGAAATGGGGGTAGTAAAAAAGGAGGCACTTGTGCTGTCTTCGTTGTACCCTCTGGAAAGCATTGCTTTATAAATTCGAATACTGCGATCTAAGGAATTTGTTAAAATATACCCTGCCACTTTACCAATATCCCGTGCCTGATGCAGCCATGAACTACTGTCACCCATCCTGCTTAGTTGTGCTCTTCTCATGTTATGACTGGTTTCTGTCAAGATAAAGACATAGCGATACATCATTGCCGCGAGATCTATCATCACATTGGGAACTTTACAAAGACGCAGCGTTTCTAAGATCTCAATCATAGGAGTACTAAAGGAGAGAATACTCCCAATTGTCACTGCGGCCATAATCCGCAAGACAACGAGAAAACCTAGTTCCAGCCCTTCCTGATAGGCAGTCAGTCTGATGGGACCTAAAGTAACAGCAAATAAATCATGTCTGCCATTGGTGAACATCAGACTGAGAAACACGAGCCAAGCGATTCCAAATGGAATAGAGAGACGGATGAACAAATGACGCCAGGGCAGATTCAGAGTTCTAAACGATGCTAAAGCGATAAGCCAAAGACCGGCCAACAGATACCAATGATTAAGAGTCGTCGAGACAATGACAGCACTTAAGAATAAGATTGTTTTGACGCGGCCATCCCAACGATGCATAGGGCTATCGGCAGCAGCGATTTTATCTATAACTGCTAATTCCATAGTTATTCCACCTCTTGGGTTTCTTCGTCATTAATTGGTTTGCCAAATAGCTTTTCCCAATGGTGACCGACAATTAAGCCCGCAAAAAAATTGGCAACGGAGAAAGCTCCAATCTGAGCATCTCCAGGCAATTCTGCAAAAGGATGATGTTCCCCTTGAGTTACCTTTGTGGCAAGATTGTTTTCTATCTCATCGGTTCCGGCCGCATCCATGTTATGGCTTGCCATGTATTTGCCGGCTCCAAAAATAAAAAGCAAGAGAACAAACATTATGGACAACATGACTTTAGTATAGGAATCGAACCATTTAATTTCTTGGTTTGATGTCTGTCCCTTACTGGTAACTGCCATTTGGTTTCACCTCCCGGCTTGTTTTAGGAAGAAGTTTAATCCCAGGCAGCAAATCAGGCCGGCGATTAACCATCACTTGAAGAACTGCTGCTGTAAAAACAGCCTCAGCTATAGCCAAAGGCAATTGAGTGGGACCATAACCCATAAAAAAGATCATCCACTGTTTAAGCAACGGTACATTACCATGTAGACTCAGGGCAAGTTCAAACGAACTTGTTAAGTAAGTCAATATGTCACCGACAAACCCTGCTGCCCCTGCAGCCAGCCAGAGAGGACTTCGTAAAGAACGCAAAAGTTTCCAAGTTATGTAGCCGGAAATACCTCCGACAATTCCCATTGAAAATGTGTTAGCACCAATGGTCGTGATACCACCATGACCCAAAAAAATAGCCTGAAAAAAGAGAACGATTGCGGAAATTACTGCGGTTGCCAGGGGACCCACAATAATTGCCGCCAGAGGCGTACCGCATGGATGGGAACAAGAACCTGTCACCGGCACTGGGAGGTGCATTGCCGAAATCACAAAGACTGCCACACCAGTCATAGCTAAAAAGGGCTTATAGGCTAAATTTTCTTTGGCCTTCTTATTAATTTCTTTTATTCCCGGGATAATAAATCCGGTAGTGACGGCGTACCATGAACCCCAGGCCAGGGGAGAGAGAATACCATCTTCAATATGCATCCCAAAACCTCCAATGTATAGAATTCAAAATTATTAACAAAATAAAAAAATCCTTCAACTACCGAAGGATTTATGTTCAACCAGTATTCAGCAAAATCGAGAACACAGTCATACACCTCCCTAACTTCCCGTAGGTAGCTTTATGCGGAAGAAGCAGGTCTCCTGGCTCAAGATCCACATTAACTCACGTCTTCCCAGCAAATCCAGTGACACATGTGAGTTAACTCCCTTTTACAGTGGCGGGCACCGCGTCAGCTTTTAACTGACTTCCCTTTTCAATGCTTTCCCTCAAGAAAGCATCACTTATTCCGTATTATTCAGTTTTTTATATTGTAACATAAAACCTATTCCTTTGCCTAGTTGACCTCTAAGAATTTTAAACGACGGCATTTTTCTTCATGAATTAACTTTAATGTCATAAGTAACACGGAATAATCAAGCTGAATACTCTAGATAGTAGGCTGTCTAAAAGTAGAATACTGGGGGTTAATGCGCTTGAAGGAAGGTAATGGTTTTGGGGGATAATCTAGAGATACCGAATTTTTTATGTCCAAATTGTGGACAGCTTAGTAAATCGAATCAATGGGCAACAATATCATGCAAAAAAAGAACAATCACGGTATCGTTCAATTTCAGGAACAAGCCTAAGAAATCTAAGAACCTTGTGTGCCCGATGTGTAAAAAAATCTGTAACTACCAAGATGTAATTGAGATAACGGCAATAAATTAAAGTGGAGCCAATGATTAACTGGCTCCACTTTAATTTATGAATCCACTGTCTTATATTCAATTATTCATTGAGGGGCGGATGATATGGTACGCTTGTAACCAGAATATTTTTATGCAGGAGAAGCAGTAGTTTCATTAATTGTCCGGTTTGATTATGCAAGAAGTTCTGCCATATTTTTGGCGGGACAAATTCTGGAATCACAAGGGTAACAGTGGAAAATTGAGGATCTTTTTCAAGCTCATCAACATAGTGTAATAAATCCTGGACTGTAGCCCTATAGGGTGATTCCACAATAACTAACTCGATTTGAATATTGCTTTTCTCCCAATGTCTTCGCAGTTTTTCCGCCCGTTCTTTGTCCGATGCAATGTGAATGGCCGATACTTGAGGACTCAGTTCATATCCATATTGCAGGGCCTTAAGGACGATTCTATTCAAGTCAAAAACGGGGACTACTATTTTACTTCGATATTCGGAAAGCTCAACGCTAGAACGTCGATTCCTAACCCTAGTGATTTCTTGATTAAAAGTTTCGATATCTTCCATAGTAGGCTTAATAAGCTTAATTTCTCTCTTATAAACATTTGACACCATGTTAAAGAATAGCATCAGTAAAGGAATAATAATAGCTACCAGCCAGGCTCCTTCGGTAAATTTTGTAATTAAAAATATCATAAACATTAAAAACGATACGATCCCGCCAAACAAGAATATTATTAAATCCGAATAGAATGTTTTAGGTTTTGTTTCAAGGCAATGTTTGGCCAGGCCGAAACCAGTCAAAGAAAAACTTATAAATACTCCAATAGCATATAAGGGCAACATGCTATGGGTATCTCCGCGAAACACAATAATTAAGATGAGACTTATAATGCTCAATGTCCAAATTCCGGCACTGTAAACCAGCCTGTCACCAAGATTTTTGAAATAGCGAGGGGCATATCCATCACGAGCCATCAGACTTAAAAGAATCGGTAAACCTACAAACGGTGTATTCGCGGCAATAACAAGAATAATTGCGATCCCTGCCATGAGAATATAGTACATAATCGTTTTGCCGAAAATTAACAAACCCAATTGATTAATAATTGTATTATCAGTGCTTGGTATAAGATGGTATTTACTTGCTAGGAATACTAAGCCAACAAGCCCGGCGGCTACGATGAATCCAAGTACGAATAAAGTATGAATAGCTCTTTTCTGAGATGGCGCTTTAAAAGCCGTTACACCATTGCTTACTGCTTCCGTGCCTGTTAGGGCAGTAGTACCCGCCGCCATAGCCTTCAAAAAGACAAACAGGGTTAAAGTTTGGGTATTTGCAGCAATAATTGCCTGAGTATGCATGGGAGTTACCCCAAACACAAAGACCTTAAATAAGCCATATCCAACAAGTGCGAAAATGCTAAGTATATACGTATAGACCGGTAAGGCAAATAAACGGGCAGACTCTTTCAGGCCGCGCAAGTTGACCACAGTCATAAACAATATGATCAGACAATCTGCAAGTACTTTGTGCGAGGTTACCCCAAACCAGCTAAAAACTCCAGTCAAATTCTCAACTGATGAACTAACACTAACGGCCACAGTAAGAATATAATCAACGCTTAGACTGGCCCCGGCCAGTAATCCCATTTTCTCTCCCAGATAAGCGTTAGCAACAGTATAAGATCCTCCGCCTTGAGCGTACTTTTGAATGGTACGTCGATAGAGCATTAAGATACTCATGAACAACAGTACAATAGCAATGGTAACCTTCATCGAAGCATTATACCCCGCTGTACCGGCTAAGATGAGTACGTAGAGAATTGCATCAGGAGCATATCCCTGTGACGATATAACGTCCGAACCAAATATAGGGATTCCTCCAAAGACACCCACTTTTTGGTGTTCCGCACTTTGGGTTTCGAGAGGGTAACCAAAAATTAATGTCCTTAATTTTAACCACATTAATTTACCATTGGCCGAAGCCATACTAACACACCCTTCTTTTGAAGATTCAATCCTATGGATTATGTTACTTAGAAATAAATTTCTTTACTCTTTGATACGTTACTCTTTACTCTTATACTTTGCGCATAAATACCTGACATCATACTCTCCCTCAACTTTCAATGAAATAGCGACTCTATGGTAATACATAGAACAAATTTTGACAACTAGTTTTAGATTACCAATGCCTTATTATAGCTTAAACTAGAATAAATAAAGTGTTAAGAATATCAGTTAAAGCATAAGGAAACCATAAAAACATCGTTAACAATAAATTTAATATTCTACAATTTTACCTCTATTAAAGACCCCTACATCAATTTTTAATGCAGCGAAGACGCCATACGGCGTCCCCTCCAAAGTTTCTATTTGTGAAAGATAATCTAAAAGACAATCCCCATAGCGATTAACAATAAGATAATAACAACAACGATTCCTATACCGGCCCCCCAGCCGAAACCGCCGCCACATTCTCCGCCTGCAGCTCCAAAAGCCATGACTATAATCCTCCTTTTTATTCTTTACCCAATCCTATTAATCATAATGGTAATTTCGCCCAGTACATTCTATGCATGCATTCGTCCATTGTCCACAGTCGGAGGACTTATATAGATAAAATCAATTAATTTGCTAACTCCGTGCAGTTCTGTTCTTATAAGCTAAAATGATACCCAATTATTATCAGAATAAGTCCAGATAAAATCACCCCAAATCCACTAATCCTTGGGTCAAATACTGCATGTTTTTTAAAATTGGCATAATAATTGGTTAGCTTCCGTTCTACTTGTAAGCTTTCGATATTAGCAAAAGATTGATATTGGCTTTCGTTTCCGCCAAGAATACGGCTGCCCGAGGCTTGACCAGTTATGCTTGACATGCCGCCTACTGCAACTATTACAATTCCAATCCAAAATAGATTTTCAAAAAAACCAAAACCGTAAAGTTTGCCAATGATTAATGCCAATACAGATGAAAGAAATATAGAACTAACCATATACAGTAAGGCTTTAAAGACTTTATTCTTCATCGATACCCCTCCTTATAAGACATTTATTCTACACTCCGAACCTTAATAATCTTTACAAATTAATATTTTTGTCTTACTTTCCTTCTCTGGCTCAGAAGGAGATTTGAGGCTTCTAGGAGAAAACTATTGAGACTTTATAAAATGTTAAGTCTTGTGAAATGAGGACAGGCAGGATGCGTTCAAGGAAGAAAGTTCGTGGGCTGAAAAGAAAATGTAAAGCAATGATCAGGAAGATTGAAAACTATACTTTTAATATTCCTCAGAAAAACAGCAGGGGGTATTGGCATTTACATTTACCGGTAGCGGAAAATTTTATCGACTCAACGGCAACTCCAGGCTCCGTCCGACGATTATATATTCAAAAACTTATAGAACGAATAGTATATCTCATTAATATTCGAGAGGATAATGGTACTTTCAGCCGAATTGTTGCTGCAATCAGCCTTCCTAAGTTATGGGATTCTCAGATAATTATATTCAATAGCCAAGAGTATTTCGAATCTTTTTTTGAGACAAATTACTTCGAACAAGGATGGGTATTGTTGCCATCATCCAGGGACTTTAAAACTAATTGGAGTTTAGAAATTCCCAGAAATCTAAAAGTTGAAGGTTACAAGGCAGCAATCAACTCTGAAAATTATAGTCATTCTGGAGAAATATGGTTTATAGGAGAACTCTAGCTGTCTTTTCTTAAACAAAACGATTTAGTTATCCTTCCCTTATAAGCTAAACGTTTTAATACGTGACACTAATTGGTTCGACATATACCAATCATTATAAACCAATTCAATATCAGTAATATGAGTAAGACCAAAATCATAATCACGATAATTGTTGAGACATTCAATAAATCGATGATGATCAGCCACCGGAAACCCTTGAACCATTATACAGGAGGGAGAGGCTGTTATTCCTTTTAAAATGTATTTTCAGCGGATTATTATGTCGTATTGTTTACTTGTTAAGAAATTATCAACCTCAAAGTTGTTCTCCTAAAACCTTTTGATAGAGTCTTCCCATAACGTGTCATAAATCATTTTAAGATTTGCCATTCTTTTGTTCATTCCTTCTTAGAATCCATTTTAAACAGTTATTCTACACCATGTAAAAATATTCCTTCCAAAATGAACTAGGTGACAAACTGTCACCCAAGATCCGAGCCAATCAAGTCCAAGAGCACCCTATTAAAGATCCCTCATAGACTGCAAAAAGCTGTTAATAGCAAGCAATTATAATCAAAACCCCAAAAAACAAGAAGCGAATACTTACATAGTATTCGCTTCCTAATGGGTTGTTTTAGATATTGTCGGTTTGGTTTTATGATCATCGCAACGGTCTGCTAGTTTTAAAGATTCCAGTCCAACATCAGTTAAAATGGTGTCAACTATCTTTTTTTCCTGTGCTGTCATACTGTTCTCATTGCCCCCTCCAATTCTGCTTGTTCACCTAACTAGATTATTTTATAAGGTTTATCCTTAGTACAAGTATATCAGGCAAATGTGAACAAACTGTTAAAGCAAAATAAATTTTTAGTTTAGGTTGAAAACAAATAGAATTAGGATATCCAGCTTAAATTAAACCAATACACGACTGTTAGGCTCCCATAAACTGATAGACAAAGCCGAGGCAAAACCCCGGCAAGTTCTTGGTAAATTATTTTTGTTCAGAATACTTCATACTTCTTCATTTTGTATCCTATTGTGTATAACGATTTTATAGACTTGACCGTTGCATTATCTTTCAAGCCTCCGTTTTTCGCCTATGAACTTTCCAAATTCATCGTCGCCTACTTTAGAAAACCAACCGACGGCACGGCCAAGCCTGGCAAGAGCGATCATAACATTTGACTCGGCCCCGCCTAAAGATTTGCTGAAGCGATTGACATGGCGTAAAGGCCCAGAAACTTCCGGACTAAATACAACCATGGATTCGCCGAAGCTAACAACATCCATTGCTATTTTCGCCACCTCAATATCTGGCTTTTCTAAGTTTAAACAGTGAACTCCTTCAGCTAAAGCTGAACATCGGGGCCCACTCCCTCCCCACTTAGAGAAGCGGGAGTCTCACGATTGGATCAAAACCTTATAGTTCTATAGACAGTTAAACCAAGTATCTCTCTAAGGTTAATCTTACAGAATCAACACCTGAAACCATCTCTTGAAAATAGCCTTCGATTTTTTCTCCCAGTCCCACATCATATAAATTCAGACCAAATAAATCTTTATTAGACAATATTGGCTGCAATTTACCACCTACAGAATCAGAATCCCCAAGTTTTATACCGTCCAGAAAAGAACGCAGCGGTTCCAACAGAGGATCGGGGCTCAATCTCATTTCCTTTCCCGCATCATCCACTCCCAACAAGTAGCGGCACCATCCGGCAATCACTAAAGGGATATAGGTGAGATCAGTAGGCTCCAGATCCTCATGCTTTTGGTAAGCTTTAATTGTCTCTCCGAACCTTATACCCACTTTCTGTGAGGTATCCGTCGCAATTCTTTGGGGAGCATCAGGAATATAAGGGTTTGTCAACCGTTGTTCTAAGACCTCACGAAGAAATTCCTCCGGATTTATGATACCCGGGTCCACGACTACAGGCAGTCCTTCTTGATACCCAATCTTTTCAACCAAACGGCGAAGACTCTTGTCCTTCATCTCGTCGGCAATGAGAGTATATCCTAAGAGACAGCCAAATACCGCCAGAGCCGTATGCAGAGGATTTAAGCAGGTGCAGACCTTCATTTTTTCGACCTTATCCACCGTCTGTCTGTCCGCAAAGAACACCCCTGCGCGTTCAAGAGGCATGCGACCGTTGGGAAAATCATCTTCAATCACCAAGTACTGTGGCCCTTCGGCGTTGACAAAAGGAGCGATAAAGGTATTTTTCTTAGTACAGAGGATTTTGGTACCGGTAAACCCCAAAGATGTCAAAGCATTTTGCACCGCTTCTGAAGGCCTTGGAGTAATCTTATCAATCATCGTCCAAGGAAACGTTACTTTAGCCGGATCATTTAAATAGGACAGGAAGTCCTTTTCCACCAGACTATTCTCTGCCCATTTTTGAGCAATCGTTACCACAGCGCTTTTAAGTTTTTCCCCATTGTGAGAACAGTTGTCCATACTCACAAAGGCTAGAGGAAGCTCAGCGTTTTTAAAACGGGCATAAGCCAGAGAGGTAATTTTAGACATAAGGTGACGGGGCTGCGCCGGCCCACGCTGCATATCCGTCTCGACGTCGGAATAGTATTTCCCGGACATCTCCTTTAAGCTATAACCTTTTTCGGTAATTGTAAAACTGACCATTTGCAGAGAAGGTTTCTTGAAGATCTCTATCAGTCTTGCCCAATCCTTAGGACGTGCCGGGTCTCCCACCAGCCCTTCACTAATGCTGCCGACCACTTTATTCTCCAAGGTCCCGTCAATATTCATCGTAGATAATAGACTTAGATTGTCAAAGGGTTCGTAAATTTGATCAATAATCTCCCAATCATACGCCTCAACGGCTGCAATCCCGGTATCTGCCATTCCCGTATTAAGAAGTGTTTGCTGAAGTACAGCGATAAATCCACGGAATATATTTCCCGCCCCAAAATGAACCCAGGCTGGATTATCTCTCGTTGCCCTAACCATATCTTCATATTGAAAGCCTGGTAATTCAATACCTGATTCTTTCCATGGCTTGTCGTTCTTTATGCTTTCTCTGCTTAAGTTGAGCATCGATTTTGTCCTCCCTATTACCTCGACTCAAATGAGCCCGTGCTGTTTTGATCTTTTCTACAAACTGTTTAGCTATAACAGTTATGGACTCATATCGCCTTTTCCAGCTCCCCCGGTCAAATTCCCTCCGATACCCACTGCCATCGCTCCGGCTTCAATCCATTCGCTCACATTATCTCAATGTCCAAAAAATCTTTAAAACAGTCCCACATTGGCCAGGGTCTTCATTTGTTCTAATATACCATCTTCATGATCGTTAAACCACCATAACGTCCATATCATTCCTAAGACGCCAAGAACCAAGAAATCCGCTTGCCATCCCCACTTCAAGGAGATAAAAGCAACGATGGGTGCCGATAGAGCTCCCCCAATAGGGGCCCCTCCATTACATATGCCGACAGCTGTGGCCCTCTCCTTAAGCGGAATCCAGTTATTCATTGTTTTGTTGGTCGTAGAGGTAAGCGGCCTTTCACCGAAGCCGAAGAAAATACGAATAAAAAAGAGCGAAATAAAATTGAATGCCCCTGCTGTCAGCGCACAAAAGATAGACCATACTGCCATGGCGTAACCCATGACTTTCCTTGGGCCAACCACATCTGATAAAAAGCCGCCCACAAAATTAAAAATTGCATATCCGACAAAAAAGCTGCTTAAGATTAGACCCGAAGCAAACGGCGTCAAGGCGAATTTCTTGGACAGAATAGGCAGGGCAACGGACATTGCCGATCTATCGACATAATTGATAGCATTAGACAAAAATAACATCGTGACGATGGTCCAGCGATATTTCTTAAACATCTATCATATCCCTCCATAGTAATCATTAGCCCTCAGATACAACTTCCTCTGGAGATTGCATCCCAAAGCCCTAACAAGTAATTAGCTCCTATGGCCCTGTCATATAGTCCGTAGCCAGGTCTCCCCTTCTCGCCCCAAATCATACGACCGTGATCCGGGCGAAGCGGCCCTGTAAAGCCGATTTCATAAAAGGCTTTCATAATTTCATAAATATCAAGAGAAGAGTTCTCATCCTTATGAGCCACTTCATTAAAAACACCCGGTTGATGAATTCGGATGTTTCGCACATGACCAAAGTGAATCCTTCCCAGTTTGCCAAAATGGCGGATAATCTCGGGTATATTATTTTCCGGATTAGCGCCTAATGATCCAGTACAAAGGGTTATACCATTATAAGGACTATCCACCAAATGAATAAGACGATCCAAGTTAGATTTTGAAGTAATGATACGGGGAAGGCCAAAAACAGACCAGGGTGGATCATCCGGATGAATCGCCATTTTTATGTCACACTCTTCAGCAACAGGAATAACTCCCTCAAGAAAATATTGCAGGTTCTTAAAGAGCCTGTTTTCATCAAAGTCACGATACATTTCAAAGAGGCCTTTTAATTCTGTTAATCGTTCCTTCTCCCAGCCAGGCAGAACAAAACCATTTGAACCTTTTTCCATCTCTTGAACAAGAACCCTCGGATCTAGATTTCGCAGCTCTCGATCATCATAGGATAGAGCAGTTGATCCATCCGCAAGTTCTTTGGCTAATTCTGTGCGGGTCCAGTCAAATACAGGCATGAAATTGTAACAAACAACTTTTATTCCTGCCCGTGCAAGATTCCGCAGTGTCTTATTATAATTCTCGATATAGAGATCACGGCTTGGCAAACCTAATTTTATATCCTCGTGGACGTTCACACTTTCAATGGTTTCAAAAAGCAAGCCATAGTTCTCGATCTCCTGCTTAACGTGCATAATTTCTTCTAACGGCCAAACGTCTCCCACTGGGATGTCAAATAAAGCTGTCACGACTCCTTTCATTCCAGGAATTTGCTTGATGTAGGGTAAAGAAACACTGTCATGTTTGTTGCCATACCAACGAAAGCTCATTTTCACAGGTTCTATCCTCCTCGACAAAATATAAAACTGAAACCGGAATTCACACCCCTTTCTCGAATTTATACTAATTATACTACCATACTAGTAGCGTTAGTCAAGATTTCTTTAAGCTAATGAATGCAGAAAATCACCCCATTTTGGAGGACAATTAGTCCATTTCCCAAGAATGAGGTGATATCCAATGCCTTTATAATTTTAATCATGTTAATTAATCATGCTAATTTAAACAAAATAATGACGAAATTCAACAAGTAAATCTTTAATATCGATTCGAATCTTATTTAAATGTTTCTCTACAGTACTGGTACCCAGTGATGTATTTTTTTCTTTGATGGCTTGAACTAATTTTTTATGTTGTGATAAAAGCTCAGGCCAATCATGTTTAGCTGCAACATTTAACATTCTTACTCGATTATAATGGGTACTGATTTGTTGGATAAGTGACCAAATACGCCCTTTCTTACACCCTTCAAAGATACATCTGTGCAATGCTTCATCAAGTTCAAAAAACTTTAAATAATTTTCTTCTTCAACACATAATTCTTGGAGAGTTATATTGGATTGAAGCTCAAATAACTTATCAGAAGGGAATTCTTTAACCGCTAAATAGAAGACTTCTTTCTCAACTGTTTCACGTAAGAAAAATGACTCTTCAACATTCTCGACGTCTAATAAAGAGACCCTAGTTCCCTTCTGAGGTAATATATCCAACAAATATTCGCTTTCCAGCTGAATAAAAGCTTCCCGGACAGGGGTTCTGCTTACATTTAACAACACTGAAATATCTTTTTCTGATAAGGCACTACCTGGAAATAACCTTAAATTCATGATATTTTCTTTCAAACATCGATAAACATATTCACGGGTTGACTCGTAAGGCAATCGTTCCGTTATAACGATATCCATAAGATACTCCCATCTTTTTGTACTAGTATACCAGTTTTTAACTGCACATCCAACTTTCGATTACTTAAGTAACATCCAGAACGCCAAATACTCCGGCGTCCTATTCTCATAACTTAAAATACCCTAAAGAAAACTTAGCTGACCAAGCGCAGACCAATTGCACTACTAGAAGAAATTTGAAAGAATTATTAACTAAAGTTACGCTTTTTCTAGCAGAACAAAAGAAACAACCTCAAATTAATGAGGTTATTTCTTCTTTATCAGCTTACTAACATAAAGCATTATTTTAACTCTTTGTAATAATCATTAAGGCGTCTTATTCCAGAATAGAGACAAACCAGGTTTTCTGGCACCTGGCTTGTTGCTTTTGAGATCGTTTTGTTTGTTAACCATAAGAAGATCCAATTTAAAGAGTTTCTACCACCAAAAGCCCCCCCAGAATGGACGCCAAAATGGAACACCAAAACCGAATCCCCAACCCCATGGTCCAAAGAACATATCATTCACCTCCAAACTCCTCATTACTATAATATGGAAATTGCAATGACATGTTCTAGTTGGGGACAAAAATTATCTCTCCGTCTGAATAGCCACGATGCTTGAGGCGCCATATTTGTCCCTCAGACGCGGTTTTTCAATCTTACCTGTGGGGTTTCTGGGAACTTGGTCAAAAATAACTTTGCGCGGACGTTTGTAACGCGGCAACGGAACACAGAACGATAATATTTCTTCTTCACTGCACTGACATCCCGATTTAAGTTCGATGATCGCTACAGCAATTTCGCCCAAACGCTGATGGGGCAACCCAATCACCCCAACATCCTTGATGGCTTGATGAGTACGAAGAAAATCTTCAATTTGAACAGGGTAGATATTCTCTCCGCCGCTGATAATCACGTCTTTTTTGCGGTCAACCAAATAGATAAATCCCTCTTCGTCCATCCGAGCCATATCTCCTGTAAACAGCCAGCCATTTTGGAGGGCAGCTGCTGTTGCTTCAGGATCATTGTAGTAACATTTCATAACACCCGGGCCTTTGACCACTAATTCGCCTACCTGGCCCTGAACTACATCACATCCATTCTCGTCAGTTATCTTGACCTCCCAATTATGGCCAGGTATTCCAATAGCAGCAACTTTATGGATGTTTTCCACGCCCAAATGGACACAGCCCGGACCGATGGATTCGCTTAAACCGTAATTTGTATCATAGAGATGATTGGGAAACAGCTTCTTCCAACGACGAATTAAGCTAGGCGGAACCGGCTGTGCACCGATATGCATTAATCGCCACTGGCTGATTTCATAATCTTCCAGCCTAATCTCTCCTCTGTCGATGGAATCGAGAATATCTTGAACCCAGGGAACCAAAAGCCAGACAATCGTAATTTTTTCCTCTGATACCGTTTTAAGGATCCAATCAGGCTTTACTCCGCGCAAGATTACGGCTTTGCTTCCGGAGAGCAAACTTCCAAACCAGTGCATCTTGGCACCGGTATGATAAAGCGGAGGAATCAACAAAAAATTATCTTCCCTAGTTTGCTTATGATGCTCTAATTCCGTATAACATGCGGAAATCAGGCTGCGGTGATTATGCAGAATAGCTTTGGGAAACCCAGTTGTCCCCGACGAGAAGTAGACTACGGCATCATCATCGTCCTTAAGAACGATCTCCGGTGCTTCAGAGGAACAATTAGCAGTCAGGCGGTCATAATTTTCGGCAAAGGAAGGACGGTCTTCTCCAGCAAAAAACAATGTTTTCACTCTGGGTATCTGGTCGTAAATCGTTTCTACCCGCCCGATAAATTCAGGACCAAAAATTAAAACAACGGCTTCGGACAAGTCGAGACAGTATTTAATTTCCTCAGCCGTGTAGCGAAAGTTTAACGGTACTACGACAGCTCCAGTTTTCAGTATTCCAAAATATATGGGCAGCCACTCCAGGCAATTCATGAGCAAAATAGCAACCTTGTCTCCTTTTTTTATTCCCCTCTTTAACAGAAGATTGGCCAACCGATTTGCTTTCTCTTCAAAAATTCCCCAAGTCATTTCACGACGATATTCGCCCAACGGGCTATTTTCAATCAATTCATACTCACGCCAAGTGACATTGTGACGTTCTTGCAAATCCAGATTAATTTCCTTAAGACACAGTTCCTTTCCATACAACTGAGCATTGCGCGATAGAAGTTCTGTAATGGGCATTTTCTGTTCCTCCTGTTTTCTCATCCTTGGCTCCAAAGACACCCAGCCAATCCACACTACAGGAGTTGCAGTGTATCGATCAGCTCGTCCGCTTATTGTCACGGCCAGCGGCTGCCTTGTTTCACTTATGTTAGAAGCCAAAGACACTGTCTTCGTATGTATTAGTCCTTCTTGCCACATACAACCGAAGGTTATATTTTCCGATTGTCGACCAAAATAAATCGAATTTCTAAAATTCCAATCCGCTGGCAAGCAGAATATAAGCTAGGGCAGATACTACCAAGGTTAAAGCAATTGAAAACAAAAAGGCAACTCTGATAACTTTGTTTTCTTCTCCTAACTTGTCAATGGAGGCTGCCGCGTTTTGCAGCTTAGCCGGAGAAATAACACTTGCCAGCCCGCCGCCGAATGCCAAAGCTGCGGTAATTAGGATAAGTCCGTAGACATTCATTTTTAAGTTCTGACCAGTGGTCAACGTATATTTGGCAAACATACCGATGGTCGAAGCTTCACTTCCGGTAATAAAACCTCCCAGCAAACCAATAAACCCGGTAACGGCTCCATAGGCAGAGTGAAACGTTTGGGCAGAAGAGTCGGCCAACAGGGTAATCATGCTTTTTACAGCATATCCCTTCTTCGCCATATCATAGCCGGACATATTCATTAACTCACCAATGGCAAAGAAGATTGCCGCCGAAAATACCGGGCGGGGAGCCCGTTTACTCCAAACTTGGAGAGTTTCTTTCAACTGGGTAGACGTCGGACGCAAAAAAATCATAGAAACAACTGTACTGACGAAAATCCAAGTATAAGCGTTCCACAAAGCTCTAGTTGCAATAGGAGAACCATCTGCCGTGATTCCGGTCACCGAAAGCAGAGCAGTACGGTAAAGATAATCAAATATTGGCTTAGGTATGTTTAAAGCAAGAATGGTGACAATTAACAATATCCAGGGCATAAGGGCTTTCCACAGTGGATATTCTTTTTCGTAGGCCAGCTCTTCCGGAGTTAACTTGCTTTTGTCAATAATCTTCCGGCCGGTAACCAGCAAATAGATAATCATAGCCACGATGACCCCGAGACCGCAAAATATCCCCGTGAGCGTAACAAAATTATCGTACCGGTTTGTAACAAAAGACACAATCCCAATGACGATACCGGTAATGAGGCAAGGCAGCCACCCTTGTTTAACTGCCTTCCATTGACCCGCAATCCACAACATACAGAATCCAATGAGAGTTGAAACTATAGGAAGAAACATAAAAAAGACCCTGCCCGCATCACTAAGAGTGATCGGCGCATGACCCAGTTTCGTGAAAAATCCGTTGGCAATATCAACGAACACGACAACCGGCGCACCTAGCAGGGCATAGGTACAAAGGGAATCATAACCTATTGACGGAAGGGCTATTGCAACATAGGTTGAATAGCCCATCGCGATAAGAATTGGAGGAAGAAGGGATACAGGAGTTGCTCCCACAGCAACCATTAAGGTGCCAAAACCAACATTAATCAACATAATTTGGATAGCTTGATTTTCACTGGCTATTGTTTTGATAAATATGATAACTCTTTTAAGGGCCCCCGTCCTTTCCATATAGGCCATTTGAAGTAGTGAAGTGAGCACAATAAGAGATACGGGAAAGGATTTAATAAGCCCTGCAACAGTTGAACGGAGGATAACCTCCGGTGAAGTTCTAAAAAAGAGATACGCAATCACTGAAACGGCCAGCCAACCTATGATCCCACTAATATCTGCAGATTTCTTTCCAATCACGAGCATGCAAAATATGATTGCTATTGGTAAAATTGTCAGCAATAGAGACACATTAGTATTAACTTCTCCCATACTACCATCCTCCAAATTTTAATTGTAATGCCCTGCCTATTCTACCGTCCTGGGACATTCTCTGATTTCTATGTTAACAGCGCTGGATTAGATATCTAATCCAGCCTGGAATGCCCTTAAATTTACCTCAAGCAATTTTGCTGGAACCAGATCCTGTATGACCTCCTGCCAAGGAATATCCTTCAGGTCTAAAACATTCACTAAGGCCCCGAGCAGAACAATATTCTGCGTCTTAACGTTGCCGGCTTGTTCGGCAATAGCTACAGCTTTCAGCGTGACTACATGATCAACTGCTTTTTGCAGATTTTCGATGATACCTTGGGGATAGGCTTCTGCACCTGAGAGAACTGTTTGGGAATAAATCTCGTGATCATTAAGAATTATGGTTCCGCCAAGCTTCAAATGGTCGATATACCTCAGCGCTTCAACCTTTTCAAAGGCTACTAAGACATCTGCTTCCCCTTTATCAATAATGGGTGATGCTACTTTTTTACCGAAAATAATATGCGTCGTAACGCTTCCGCCTCTTTGTGCCATACCGTGGATTTCTGACATTTTCACATCATAACCGGCCCTTAGTAATCCTTCGGCGAGAATTTTTGAGGTGAGAATCGTTCCTTGACCGCCAACTCCAACAAGCATTACCTTCTTATTCATATTATTCACCCACCTTAACAATCGCATCGAATTTACATACCTGTTGGCACACCGTACAACCGTTGCACTGGACTTCATCGATTACCATCTTATCATCTTTAACGGCGATCGCTACACAACCGGTTTTTAAGCAGGCCTTGCAATTTTTACATTTCTCAGTATCAATATAACAATATTGTCCCGCTCTCTCTTTCTGGACTTCTTTGATCAAAGCACAGGGACGCTTAGTGACAACAACGAAAAGTTCTTGAGAGTCATAGGCTTCCTGCAAGGCTTTCTCAGTTTCCTCCAGCTTATAAGGATCAACCACCCGAATGTTCTCCGGTTTTACCCCTACCGCCTTGACAATGTTAACCAAATCAATAACAGGTGCTTCCTCACCCATCAGAGTCTTGCCTGTGCCGTGGTTTTGTTGATGTCCCGTCATCGCCGTAATGCTGTTATCCAAAATGAGGACAGCCATGTTGCTTTTACTGTAAACCGCATCCATCAAGCCAGTAATACCGGAATGGAAGAAGGTAGAGTCTCCTATAACGCCGAACACTTTTTCTTTCCGGCCACCTTTTTGATTAGCTTTTTCAAAGCCGATACCGGCGGAGATTCCTGCCCCCATACAAATTACCGTATCCAGAATATTTAAGGGCGGGACCATTCCCAGGGTATAACATCCGATATCTCCGGTAACAACAATATTTTTTAATTTCTTCAGAGCCAAAAATAACGGACGATGCGGACAACCCGCGCAAAGCACCGGCGGTCGTTTGGTCGCCTGTTGCTCAACTTGATAACCTGGGGATGCTTTCTGTCCAAGCAGGGCACTTCGAATAATTCCCGAATTCAGCTCCCCGCAGATTGGAAGTGATTCTTTGCCCAGGCATTGAATACCCAATGATTTTACGTGCTGCTCCAGATATGGATCATTTTCTTCAATGACATAGACCGTTTCCACCTGGGCCGCAAATTCCTTAATCATTTTGTCCGGAAGAGGATAGGTCATCCCAAGTTTTAAATAAGAAGCATTCTCTCCAAAAACCTCTTGGGCGTGAAGATAGGAGATCCCACTGGTGATGATCCCAATTTTCTTATTGCCCCATTCAATCTTATTAAACGGACAAGCTTCTGAATATGCTTTAGCCTTTTTAAGCTTTTCTTCAACAATGGGATGCCGTTGTAAGGCGTTCCCCGGAGCCATGACATATTTGGCAGGATCCTTAGTATAAGTTTTTAAGCCGACTTCTTTTCTCTCACCGAGGTTTTCGATAACACTTTTACTATGGCACACCCTGGTTGTTACCCTAAAAAGTACCGGTGTATCATATTCTTCACTTAGTTCGAAGGCCGCTTTAATAAAATCAAGACATTCCTGACTGTCGGAAGGTTCCAGCATAAGCACCTTAGCATGGGGAGCTACCCAGCGGTTATCCTGCTCATTTTGGGAACTGTGCAGTCCAGGGTCATCTGCCGTTATAACCACCAAGCCGCCGTTAATTCCTGTATAGGCGATGGAGTATAGAGGATCGGACGCCACATTGAGGCCGACATGCTTCATAGAGGCCAAGGCCCTGGCACCAGCAATCGCCGCGCCGCAGGCAACCTCCATAGCAACTTTTTCATTCGGTGACCACTTGGAGTAAATTTCTTTGTACTGCGGCAAATTCTCCAGTATTTCAGTACTTGGAGTTCCTGGATAGGCAGCAGCTATTAAACAACCGGCTTCATAAGCTCCTCTGGCAATAGCTTCATTTCCAGTCATAATTAATTTTTTCATTTTCCCACTACCTTACTTCTTTTTTTAGCATCTGCACTATCAGGCATCTAATAGTCTGCAAATATTACAGTCTTCATCCGGGATTGGGACAATAACTTACAACAATTTCGGTAATTAATAACTATTAAAATTATACATAAATCTCATTATTCCTGCTAAACTGTACATATTTTGATCCACTTTATCCTAAGGTCATATTCAATCTTTTAGAAAGTGAACCTATAAGCAAATAGCGAACAGAGAATTTCCAATCAGCGATTACTTTTAGGAACACCGGGCAGCAAATACGACTTAACGTTACAAAGCCAAATCATGTGATCATAATTAAGTCCCCAATAATCTTTTACTACTTTATAGGGTTCTCCAAATTTCCTCAACCATCGTTTTTGGGCATTTTTATAGCCGCTGTCTAAGCAAAACTGGTCAATGCCCTGTTTATCCAGCTGCATTACCATGGTACTAAGCAAAGCTGATCCAACACCCTGGCCTTGATAAGGAGGCAATATGAATAAACTTCCTATTTCCCCTACATTATTTAGCTGCCTTTCTGTACATTTTTTGATATCTTCACCACATGGTCCAAAAGATATTGTGCCGATGACATTCTCGTTTAGTTTAGCAAGCAGGAAATAAATCTCAGGACCATCTTGAGTCAATGAGGAATCAAGCAGCTGCTTTTTAAAGTAAATTTCATTCATAATGTCTTTTTTCCGAGACCCGAGACCCTCTTTGTTATAGGTATCTGGTATTGTCGTTTCGAAAACCTGATAGGCTGATTTTAAGTCAGTTTGACTTAAATTACCTATTTGTAAACCTTTTAGCATTCAAAAAAAAACCCCTTATGCCATCGATCCTTAAGGGAACATTCGTCAGGAACCATATTATTTCCTTTTTTGTTCTACGGTTACTTTATCATTTGATATATCTTCTTTCAATTGTTTAATCCTTCCAATTACCCGTTTTCCTTCAAAGATTTTGCTCCAAATTCGGGTTAAATAATGACCCTTCGTAACCAAGCCCGAAAACGGATCTTAAAAAAACTTTAATAAATAACGATAACCATATTTTGGCTGAGGACCTTAGGCATAACTAATCTGCCTATTCAATACTTATAACAAATGGACAATGGTCTAAGCATAATGGGATCTGCAAATCCCATTTCTTAGACGTTCAAAGGCTAAGCATTTTTATATGATGTAATGTGTAGTCTTCAATTTCAAAAAGGAGGCCGTAGATGCTTAAATCAGCTGCAAAGAGATCCGGTAAATTTACAACGTTAGTTGTATTGTCTCTAGTACTGGCGATAGTTGCTGGAGCAAAGCTTATTAACTTTAAAAAAAATTCTGCCTGGCAAGATCTTTCAGATAGTATGCCAACGATTTCTGCACCTAGTAAAAATGCCGGCCAGATCGAGGGTTCACTTAAAAATATTGTTAAACAGTACAAAGGGATTATATCATCATCTCAGCAAACGAATAAGGATCAAATGTTCTCGAATCTCGATAAATTATATCAATTATCAGTCAATGATTATGTTAATGCCAAGGCTTTAGAAAACCTTTCTGCAAATAATTCAACAGTCAATGATTTAGTACAAGTGACAACATTTCTATCATCCTCCATATTTGAAATGAAAGACAGTATGATAAACTCGGGAGAATTCAGCCAACAACAATTAAAAAACAGCCAGGAAGACCTGGCTTCAGCGATTAAAGATTTAGAACGAGTCCAAAAGGGGATTAAAAAGTAGCCACCTAGTTGGAGCACAACAAATTGTGTAGCCTGACCTTTTTAAAGTCGGAGCATTTAAGTGCCGCTATTCCACTTCCTACCAACTAAACTCTCAAGAACTTTTCGATTGATCCTAATCAGATTTGGCTTTAGTTCCTTCCCTTGCTTTGTTCCAACATCTTCGACAAACAGGCAGATAGCTCTCGTTTCCGCCAACTTCAATTTGCTGCCCCTCAAAGATAGGTACTCCATCTTTAAACCTTAAGACCATGGTTGCTTTGCGGTTGCAATACCAACATACAGTTTTTACTTCTTCAATTTTGTCAGCATAAATCAGAAGGGCTTCGCTCCCTTCAAACAAATTATTCTGGAAATCATTCTTTAAGCCGTAAATAATCACCGGAATATCTAACTCATCAACAACCCGGCAGAATTCCAAAACGTTGCCACGGGTTAAAAAGTTTCCTTCATCACATAAAACACAATCCGGCATTTCTCGCTGGACTAGATCAAAAATGTCTGTTTTTGGATCAATAGTTATAGCCGGTTTGGAAATTCCCATCCGCGAAGTGACTCGTCCAACGCCAAAGCGGGTATCAATCGCTGGAGTAAAAATTAAGACTTTCTTTTCCTGTTCCGTATAGTTATAGGCTATTTTCAATAAATCCGCGGTTTTACCGCTCCCCATGGTCGCATAGCGAAAATATAATTGTGCCAATTTTTCTCCTGCCCTTCGCACTTCTGTAATAACTTTTTATTGAAACGTAATTCCGCAATCATTATTTAGTTTTAGTATAACATAGGTGTTCCCGCCACGTTAGAAGCATTAAATAATGGAACCTCCTAATACCCATGTTCACCCGGCCTAGTACAACAAACTTCATAAACCTTTCCAATTGTGCATCAATCTATGAATCTCCGCAAAGAACTTAGATTTCGTTAACGGTACTTAATTTAATTCATATTCCGTGCCATTCTTAAAGCGGATCGGATTCCCCTACGTATACGGAAAGGTTCGTCATATGACAAGTTCATAGAGTAGTACGCTGCGCCCTTGAATACTCGATGCTGATTCCTCAATATATCTGGCCCCGATCTTTTCATAAAACCCTTTAGCATTTGGATCTGAGAAAATAAACAACCGCCCAATTGACTTTTGTCCGCACAGATTAACTGCAAAGGATATTAATTCAGTTCCAATTCCTTCCCCAATAAACTCCGGCCGAATAAATAGATGGTCTAACCAATAACCTTTCCTAACTAAAACCTTGCCTGCCCGAAAGTCTCCTTTCACCTCAACGATCGAAAAATAACCGGTAATTTTCCCCTCGACCTCAGCAATGTACACAAGGTTGTTCTTTATATAGTCGGGAGTGATGGTCAACTCTTGTTTCCAAACATCAAAATATTCCTCAGGGTAGTTCCAATATCTTTTTGAAGCAAAAGAAATTAAAGTCAAGTCGGGGCTGTTCTTGCTTTCAGCTCGTTGAATAATTATTTTACTCAAGTGGTTTCTCCTTTTAACTAAATTACTTTGAATATCAAGTATCCAAAGAATACCGAGATAATCTTTCTGATAGAGAAACAATCAAATATTGGATCCTGAGAGTTCATTATTCTGCTTTAATTCCCTTTACAAATACAAAAGTGTTATCATCCGACAACTTATCCATATATTTAAAACCAAGCCCATTAAATTTTTTGATTTCTTCCAAATCTTCAATAGCTTTTTCGGCCATAAACCGCACCATTTCCCCGCGAGCCATCTTCACATAAACCCCCTTTTCGACAACTTTGCCGCTCAACATCTCGCCGAATTTACAAGTAACATAATTAACATCGCCTGTTAAGTATTTCTCAATAGTTTTACTGTATTCAGCTGAAGCAAGATTCAAAATCGTGGAATCATTGCGGATTAATTCCTCATAGATGTCATCTCTCCAATAGTCATACAGATTATTGCAGAAAGGCGTTTTTAACTTTGCCTGCATTTCCAAGCGATAGGGTACAACCCCGTCAAAAGGTTTTAGTATCCCATAAAATCCAGATAAAATCCGCAGATGATTTTCAATGTAGTCAAAATAGTCGTACTCAAATACCTGAGGTGCCATGTACTTGTACTGGATGCCATCGTAGGCTAAAATAGCCGGGTTTGTGTAGCTGCATAAATCCATGGCTTGATACCGTTCATAATTCAGTCCGGCAATCTCGTCATTACAACAAAGCAGGTTTTTAAGTTCCTCGTATGTAAGGCTCCGTAGATACTCCTTGAGCTTTTGAGTTCTTTCAAGGAACACAGGGATATTACGGGGCGGAAGAAAGTCCGCGTCCCTATTCATTTTCTTCGCCGGAGAAATAATAATTTTCAACTTATGTCGTCCTTTATTTTTTTCTTTGATATCATCAGGATTTCTTACTAGAGGCTTATTTTATATGAACTATTTTCTTCTTCAAATAATCCAACGCGTCGCCTCTTCTTTCTTGTTGCTTCTTTAAAATGGGCAGACTCTTCTCTGTGATTTTACAATTCTACAAGTAACGGTTCATGTCCAGTATAAGGCAGAAACTTTGAGAGAAGATCAGACGTCTTAATCTTTAAACTGGAAGTGTTGATACAAGGATGACATCCTACATATTCGCTCTCCAAAACTTCTTTATCAATCAGCAATTGTACTGATTTTCTTATATCATAGACAAGACCTAATACACTTACTGATCCTGGTTTAAGCTTTAAATACTTTTCCATATCCTCAGCCTCAGCAAAAGATAATCTGGAGGAATTAATCTGTCTTGATAAATCTTTTGTTCTGAACTTCTTACGCCCCGGCATCATCAGCAGATAAAAGCTTGTCTTTTGTGAGTTGCAAAGGAACAGATTTTTACAAATGTCAATTTCTAAGAGCTTTTCAACCTCAAAGCAAAACTCAATAGACGGGGTTTCATCATGATCAAGCCTGTAGTAGGGAATATCAAGTTTTTCCAATAAATCGTAAATCGCCATTTCCGTTTCTGGTCGATTTTCTTTGATCGGTTTGGTCCTGTATAAAGTAGGGTCAATTTTAACGCTTTGCATATTTTACCTCATGTTCTCTATTTTAAAGTTATTCATGCAGCCTCACACCACAAAGAAAAACATTCAACAAGTTCTCAAATATTCCTTCAAATTTTTTGCAAACCATTTTTCCGGGGGCTTGAATCCACTTCTAATTAATTTGAGATTAACAATTTTTTGAACGCAAAGTATTAATCCCCAGTACCAGCTGCCAAAGCAGGGAAGCATATATAGTAATACGTTCCTTAATTCCCATCCACGGCGTAGGCAGCTCTGCCAGAACTCGAAGTCCGTCAAAACCGGCTAAAGCCCAAAATAGGAGAAGTATCAAGATTGTCCCGATGGAATAAATGCGGAACCACTTCCCGTATAAAGTGGATCCAACCCAAGTGACTAATAGAATAATGAATGCGGTCACACTCGTTAATGTTAAGTGCATAATATCGATTATAGTCTTTTTGACTCCACGAAGGTGCATGGGAAAGAATAGCATCGTTACTTGTTCCACGATTCCATATCCTATAAGTAACATTACCGTAAACCTAGTGCGCTTTCGTCTGTCTGTCATTAAGAGACCTATGCCGAAGGCAACAACGAGTACATTGTATATGGAATACAACAAAACGGTAAAGGGTCTGGTCGGGGACCCGATCGCCTGCAGTTCGCTGACGCTTTGAGATATGTAACTGTAGTTATTAAAATGCATGACTGAAAGAATGTCAGTAACTATATAAAGCAGGGAAGAAAGGATACCGAAGATAAGCAAAATCTTTCGTACCGTCTCCACTGTAGGAACCTCCATTATCCCGAAAGATTTGATACGTAAGTAAAGGGTACATCGGTGATTGTAATCCATATACTCTGGCTTATTTCTTTTAGAATAGTCTTGCGTTATTATGAGACTGATTGCAGGGCTATTTCCATATATCGTTATTGATTTTTCCTTCGTGTACATGATAGAAATTTAGTCTGTGCTAATATACTAACCATAATCTTTGAAAATTACCTTGCCTTTGAAGAAACAATTCAAATCGAGTCATTGGCGAAAGCTAGAAGAATACTTAAATATAAAGAAACCCCACGTTATTCATTAATATTAACGTGGGATTGCAAAACAATTTCATACAACTATAAATGTCTAAGTCCATTTAACTGATGGCTGCATTCTTAAAAGCAACCAATTCGTCGGCAAACTATTTTAATAGCATGCTATTCATTTTATGCAATTTAAAAGCAGTTCCTAGGGCTAATCTTGTATCGAAATTATCTAAGGACATTCCCAAGATCTTCTCAATACGTTGTTTACGGTAATTGAGGGTCTTCTGATGAACGAAAAGTCTATTTGCAGCATCTTTCATATTATTGCTTTGCAGGATTTCCTCCAGTGTAACCAGAAAATCAGATCCTTTTTTCAAATCGTATTCAATGAGAGGACCAAGCATCTTCTGAACAAACTCAAAGGTGTTATCACTTCTGTAAATATTTGTGAGAATTTGAAAAAGTCCTATATCACGGTAATAATAGATTCCTCCCTCGTTTCGATCCTGATATTGAGCAGATAGTAAAGTGTTCCATGCTTCCCGATAGCTTTTCTGTATACTGTCGGAACCGTATTGAACATCACTGACACCCATTGAAATAGGAAGATTAGGATTAAATTCAGAAATCATCTTCTTAATTTCAAATACACTTTTCACGGTTTCTCCCTCAGAACTCTGGAAATCCTTAGAGTTACATATTACACCAATCTTATCCTGATTATCCCAAACAAGGCAATTCGTTTTGCTGCTCATGAAATATAGAAGCTGGTTCTTTTGATTCTGAATACGTTTTTTTTGAATAGGTTCTTCTGGGACATTATTTATATGGAGCAGACAGCAATATAATGGAAGGTTTAAATCAATACCAAACTCCCTAGCCATAGAGACTGTTTTCTCATTTTGTGTCAAATTGCCATTCAGAATATTATCGATGAAATCACTTTTGCGCTGCAACTCGTATTTGAATTTAAGCACTTTGTCAATTTCAATCCATTCTGTTATATCCGATAAAAATACAGCAACAGTCCTTTTTCCATTAATAGGATAGTGCATTGGCACGGATCGGCTTTCAAAATAACGTTTTACGTTTCCAAAATTTATTTCCCGAATCACGCTCCTATTTTCTCCGGTCAATAGAGTTTGTCTTATATCTTCCGTCATTGAATCTGCCAGTTCTTGTAGTAAAACTTTATTGTCACCGAACACCTCAATATACCTTCCATCTTCATCAACAATGGCGCTGAAATTGGGAATGGCTTGGGCGAAGTTCCTTAATTTCTTTTCGTTTTCCGAAATTCGCTCTTCTATTTCTTTAACTCTGGTAATATCGATGATAGTTCCAACTGCCCGGATTGGTTCCATAGTTTCATTAAATACTATTTTGCCTTTGGAACTTACCCACCGATAGGATCCATCTTTGTGCCGCATTCGATGTTCAATTTGGTATTCGTTGGTTTTTCCTGCCAAACTTTCCTGAACGGCTCGATTAACTCTGTCGATGTCGTCGGGATGAATAGATTTTTGCCAATCCTCCGCCCCCCCATTCAGCTCATGATCTTCATAGCCGAGAATCGCTTTCCAACGCTGATCGTTCGTTGCGGAATTATTGACTAAATCATAATCCCAAATACCTGCCTCCGCTCCCGCAATAACTAACTCCATCCGCTCACAGTTTTTCTCAAGTTCTCGCTCAAGCTGAACCTTATTCGTAACATCGACGATGATTGAATGGATCGATATATTATTTTCGTAATTTATAACTCCTGAAAAGATTTCTACGTCACGTACATCTCCATTTTTATGCCTATGCTTTGACTGAAAAACCTTATGGCCTGTGGCTTTTATTTCCTTTATATTATCAGCTAAAGATGACCGATCACCAACATTAAGATCAAAAATCCTCATTGACAAGAGTTCATCAGTTAGATATCCATAATAATTAATAGCAGCTTGGTTAGCATGCAAAATTTCTCCAGTACCAGCCTTAATGATAAGCATAACGGCCGGACTTTGATTCATTAATTTCAGTAAAGCATCTCCATCATCGGTTTTTTTTATTTTTTTCATATTTAAAACCTCTTATTAGTAAAATAAATTTTCTATAACAGAGAGCCACTTACTATCTATCGTCTGAGCGACAACCCAATACTAAAATATACCTCTTTCCCCGTATTCAACTGTTTTAGTAATTAACCAAAAGACCTATAAGCTTAAACTAAGTGCAACGTTCTATACAATTAGGTCTTCTGTCCTATTTACATCATAATAATCTAGTTCAAAGAACTTAACTAGTATCAAAAGTCACTAAATTAAAGTGCTATTTGCATAAGTTAATGTGACCTTGGCCTAAAAGAAAATGGATAAAAATCCGTCCCCGGTCAACAAGTCTTCAGTACTATAATGTTTTACTATTTAACTGCTCAAGGCAGTTCATTGAGTAAGTCCTAGGTTTGAACCTACATAAAACAAATTACCAGAACAAGCGTCCTGGTAATTTTTCCGTTTCCGTTAGATTTAATATATGAACATTGCCACAATACCGCTAAGTATACCTATTAATACGACAGCTCCTGCCACAAATAAGAGCACTTTCGTTGGGAAGACTCGTTTGACCATAAGAAGAGATGGTAAACTAACTGCGGGCAGCGTCATGAGTAAAGCTACCCCCGGACCAATACCTAGACCAAAGGCCATGAGTGATTGGACAATAGGAACTTCTCCCGCAGTTGGAATGATAAATAAAGTTCCGGCTATAGCAAGTCCAATTACTGCAAGTAGGCTGTCAGCCCATTCTGTGCCTATTGCCGGAAATAACCAGGCACGAATAGCCCCGAGGATAACAACAACAATGAAATATGCAGGAAGGGTATCTCGAATTAAAGGCAGCAGAGCCTTAATCCATTGTTTAAAAAGATTCCCTTGGACTTCATCTTTAAAATCATTTGCAATAAAGTCATCCGGGGTCTCATCACCGCTTACCAAGTGGTTCGCTAAATATCCGATCCCAAAAACCATAACAATTCCGGCTACAATTCTAAAAAGAGCTAACTTCCAAGAAAGTACAAAACCCATAAAGATAATGGTTGCAGGGTTAAGCACTGGATTACCAAGCCAGTAAGCTAGGGCTGCCCCGATAGAAGCCTTCCTTTGTCGCAGGCCAACGACAACTGGAGCCGAGCAACATGTACACATCATAGATGGGATTCCGGCAGCCCCTGCAAGTACTGTACTCTTAACATTCGTTCCCCCAAATAATTTGTAAATCCAATTCCTTGGTAATAATACCTGTACCAGAGACCCTAATAAGAGTCCTAAAATAATCGCTTGCCACACTGCCTTAAAATAGGAAATGGTATAATTCCAAGCCGCCGTCCATGATGGAGCTGGTGGAACCGAAGCTTTACCCGAAACAATGGAATCCCCAATGGAATGTTTGGCAGCTGCCAAAAGGGCTTTGTGAAAATATGGGTTCCATTTCACATACCATACACCAACTAAAAATATAATTGCGAATAAAAAAACATAGGGCAAATAATTTCGGTTTTTTTGATACATTTGTACTTCAATGTCTCCTCCTACTTATAATATTCTTGGCTCTCCTTCTTGATAATTAATTTATTATGCATAAACATCACTTGCCTATTATATAATATTCTTCGCTGATTTCATAGGCAGAATATCAAGTTCGTACCACCGTCTGGAGATCCTTAGGAACCCTTTCGGCATGATCCCCAAATCCTGTTAGAAGGGCCAAACCGCCTTTATTTCCCAAGTTCCCTAGTACTATTTTCGACAAATTAATTATAATTTCGTCAAAAATCTATTGACCTAATCCTAGTTTTCGAGTATTCTTTATTTATCCCCCTATACGGGGGTTAGGTTAGGTTAAATTAATTTAAGCAGTTCAAGTTCCAAACAACATCCAACTTCCATCCTGATTCTCTTAGAACTAAATAGCTTTCAATTCCGGCTGCAATCATCTAAACAACAAACTAGGAGTGAGAGTATGTCAGTAGTTAGTGAAAAAGTTACTGCCCGACTCCAAGAAATCTTTGGCGAAAGAATAAGGATTGATCGAATTGAAAGGAAACTCTATTCTTATGATGTGGGGGCTCTGCCTTTTCTGATTAAACCTTTTGTCCCCGTTGGAATTGCAGGTGCTGTGGTTCGGCCAACATGTGAAGAAGAAATCGCAGAGTTGGTCAAGCTTGCCCGGCAAGAGAAGATTCAGCTTGTGCCAAGAGGTTCGGCCACTTCAGGCTATGGAGGTGCTTTACCTGCAGAAGGAGCTGTTGTGGTAGACTTGAGCGGCATGAATAAGCTGATCGCTGAAGATTTGGACCAACAAACAGTTCGCGTCCAACCGGGGATTATTTGGGAACAACTGCAAAAACAAATCAACAAAAACAATTTAGATTTAAGGCTATATCCCACCTCCCTGCCTGCTTCAACTGTTGGTGGTTGGCTGGCCCAAGGCGGTTCCGGTTTTGGTTCCTATGAGTACGGACAGTTTAAGGAAAATGTTTTGGCAGCCAGGGTAGTTATGCCTTCTGGTGAAATTAAGGAATTCAGCGGTCAGGAATTGGGGGACTATATTGCGGATGCTGAAGGAATTACTGGAATCATTAGTGAAGTAACTCTCAAAGTCCGAGAATTACAGACAGAGGTACACCGGGCTTTTGCCTTTGAGAATTCTCAAACCTTAGGTGACGCTTTAAAGGCCATCTCCCATCATAACTTACCCATTTGGTCCATCACTTTCCTAAACCCGGAATCCATGCGGCTGAAGAAAAAACTGCCTCATAAACATGGTCATCCCTATGAAGAAGCTAATCCCCATGTAAGACCGCAGCTTCCGGAAGCTTTTGTCTTGGTCCTGGCCTATCCTGAATCACGTCGCTCAGACATCGATATGCCTTTAATGAGAATTATTGAGGCTAATAAAGGTGAAGAACTATCTTCAGAAGCAGCTGAACACGAATGGGATCTGCGTTTTGCCCCCATGCGCTTAAAACGGATTGGTCCTTCCATCATTACCACTGAAGTTATTATACCCACTAAAAACCTAACAGCCGTTTTAAACGATATTGATAAGAAAATTAAACAACCTTTCGTTGCCGAAGGTATGGTTGGCAAAGATGATAAAATAACAATCTTAGGTTTTATTCCCCACGATGAGCGTTCCTTAGCCTTCAACCCAGCCTATGCCCTAGCAATTTCCGTCATTAATATTGCTAAAAAATACGAGGGTTCGGCCTATTCAACCGGTTTGTATTTTAAAGGTGAAGCGAAGAATGTTTTAGGTGCTGAACGTTACCAAAAACTTACTGCCTATAAGGCCAAAGTCGATCCCCATAATTTATTCAATCCCAATAAGGTAATAGGCTCGGGTCTCATTAATTACATTATGGGATTGGCTTCGGTATTTGAACCTCTGATTCGGCCGATTGCCAATGCGGCTAAAGCTCCAACGGGTGATCTTTCTGAAAGAACTAAAGACAAAAATGGAGTTCCGGGAAGTGTAGCCTTCTTTGCTACAGCTTGTGCCCGTTGCGGTTATTGTGTCTCAACTTGTGAACAGTTTATGGGGCGTGGCTGGGAGTCCCATTCTCCTCGCGGCAAGTATGCCTATTTGCGAGAGGTTATTGCAGGCCGAGAGAAATTTAGTCCGGAAATGGTCAATAAGTTTCTTCTCTGTACCACTTGTGAAGTTTGTAATACCCGTTGTCAACTAAATATCCCTGTAGAGCATAACTGGATGACAATGCGTGGACAATTAGTTCATGAAGAAAAACGGATGACCTTCCCGCCTTTTGAAATGATGGCTGCATCCCTGCGTGGGGAAAAGAACATTTGGGCAAGCAAGCGAGAAAAAAGGGCGGACTGGGTCCCGGAGGACATCAAGCCAAAAATTAAAGAAAAAGCTGAAGTCATGTACTTTGCCGGCTGTACAGCATCCTTAGTCAACAGTGATGTTGCAGTATCGACTGTCCGCATTCTGGATAAGGCCGGTATCGACTTTACCTATCTCGGTACTGACGAGGCTTGCTGCGGCATACCTATGAAGGTAGCCGGTAAGTGGGATGTCTTTGAAGAGATTTTTGAGCACAATGTTAATGAAGCAAAAAAGCGCGGTGCCAAAACAATCGTTACCTCCTGCCCCGCATGTGGCTTAGTCTGGAAAGAACTTTATGCCGATTTGGCTCGAAAAAAAGGAATTGACTATCCGTTTAAAGTCAAGCACTACTCAGAAATTGCCGCTGAGGCCTTAGCCAAAGGAGATTTGAAGTTTGACCACGAAATAAACGCTAAAATTGCCTTCCATGATTCCTGTCATGCCGGGCGTGCCCAAGGAATTTATGAACCGCCTCGCGAACTTATTGCCGCTATTCCGGGCGTAGAATTAGTCGAGATGGAGCATAACCGCGAAACCGGCTTATGTTGCGGTTCTGTACTGACTCTGATTGGCGAAACACCGGTCGCTCCAAAGCTGGGGGGTATGAGAATTCAGGAAGCCATTGATGTCAAGGCTGATGCCTTGCTCGCTCTTTGTCCTTGCTGTCAGGTTCAATTGAGAACAGCAGCTAAAGCTAATAACTTCGACATTCCGATCACGGACTTAGCACGCTTTATTGCCAAGGGTTTAGGATTTGAAACAGAAGATAAAACAGAATTCTCTCTGGAAATGTGGAGTTACTTCGAGAAATTTATCCTTTTAATGGACCCCCAAAATATGGCTAAAATTATGGGGGCTCTCTTCCCGCAAATGTTTGCCAACATGCCTCCCGGCATGGTACCAATGATGAAGGTCATGAACTATATTCCCGGTGGCTTAACTATCATGGGAAAAATGATGCCTCTGATGATGCCTAAGCTGGTTCCAGGAATCATGCCAAAAGTCATGCCGGATATGCTAGCCGAGGTATCGCGCCGCGTAGGTCCTCTGCCAGAAGATATGGAAGAATTGATGCCTGACCTGCTGCCGAAAACCATGGACGCCTTAATGCCTAACATGTTGCCCCAACTTGTTCCGTATATTACCCCCATGATGCTTGACTATATCAGAAACGGCGAACTATCCTCCCCGGCCCTTTCTGTTCGTGAACCTGCCGTAACCAGCGAAGCACGAAACAAACAGAATGCTGCCAAATGATTATAAGACTGCCAGGGCTTGCTCTGGCAGTCTTAATTATTTGCTCAAATACTACCAACGTACCTTGCTATAATTATTTCAAAATTATTTTATTTTTCCAAAATTGGCAGGCTATTAACCAGATGACTCTAAACGTTGAAAAGAAGCTATTTTCAGGAGAAAAAGGCGGGAATGGCAAAGATCGCCATCTTTTTGCCTGGTCCCATACCCCTCAAGGCAAAGTTCAATATATTGACACTTTGCTGAACGATATCTCTACTCTCTATACCCTATAAGGGCAACCGGGCACTGGAAAGTCGACTTTCTTAAGCCGGATTGCCGATCACAGATTCTCCAGTCAAACGACTGTTTCTGTATGGTACGAGTGCCATAATTGATGTCGAGGTTCTCGAGGACAAGTCAACCGATTTTAATTTTCTTTGATGGTAACAGATCGAAGATTTATACGTTTGCGGAAACATATCCACCAACAATTTCGAAGTTATATATAAAATTCACTTTGCTTTGCTTTGATATATTTGTTTTCTGATATTTCTCATATGAAATATGTTCAGTTAATAATTCCGCCTTTGTTTTTAGCTAGATTTTCGCGCCATTCGCGTCGCTCCGTAGTTGTCAGTTTCGCCCACTCTGTTTCTTCACCAATAATTCTTAAAGGTTCTTGTGAGCGATAAGAACGTGTTAAGTTACCAGGGAATTTTTTGTCGGTAACATTTGGATCGTTTTCAAACTCACCTGTTGGTTCTATTATATAAACGCGTTCTCTTCCATCTCCATTTGCTAATGCTGCTGCCAGTCCTGCGCCATTGATATTAGCAGAGAAATAAATGTGGTTCATTTTAAGCCCAGGTTTGTAATTTGAATTTCCACCTGCTGTCAGTAAATCGCCAACCTGCAAATCTGCCTTTGTCCCATGATAAAATGGCCCTTCATCAGAAGGTGCACCTTTATACGAATTTGACAATTCATAATTTCTTTTTGCATTATCAGAATCACACAACTCCTCATAACATTTGGCAATGTTTAAATATAAAGTTGTGTATGCGCTTTTAACATTTTCATCATTGATATTTAGTGCACACTGTAAAGATGTTTCCATCCATTTCAATTTGTCTGTAATACTCTTTTGTTGACGAGCTAAATGATAAGCTGCTATAAATCTTTCATAGTCGTCTGTTGATTCCTGCCATGCTTTATGAAACATCATGATTGCATCTTCAGTGTTTCCGCCATCTTCCAATCTCATTCCGCTCATACAGAGTTTAATAACAACGTTATTTGGATCAAATTTTACATTCATCTTATCACCTCCAAAATTAATTGATCGTTATCATGAGTATACCCAGAAATTCAACTCCTCAAAATCTTCTCCATTGGCAGGCTCTTGATGCAGGCTTGTGGGAACATATTTGTATAAAAAAAATATCCTACACCTGGTTATCCGGTGTAAGAGATGATAGCTCTGTATGGGGTGGATAGCAAGTTAATTAATGGTTATGACTATAGCATCAATATGCCATTAGGGTCCCGTTCCAGCACTGGAGACTTTCCATCCACCATTGTCTTTTACTAAATAGAAGAAGTTCACATCTGCAAAGTTTCCTATAACTCCATTAACATAAAATAGCTCACCGTACTGAGGATCATTTATATCTGAATCTCTTACCATCATTGTTAATGTACAAGAGTTGCTGTTTTCTTTTAAATATTTAGCTATTGCTTGCTCTTGTGGCGTTTTAGGCCTTAAGAATAACCAAACTATTAGAATTAATATAATGCTAGATATCAGCTTGTAAGTATTTTTAAATTTTAACTGTATTCGTGAGATTATAAAAATTATAACTTGTATATTTATCATGAAGATAAAAAAAACAGGTACAGGGTCTATTTGATAGACTTGACCATTAGAGTAAAACCAAATTATTGGAAAAATAATCATTGAGACTATGAGGCCTACTATTATTCTTCTAAGGTTGGATTTATAGTCATTCAAACTACGTACCCCTTTTCCAATCTGTTGGCATATTTTCAGCAACGAAATTTTACATATCGCTTTGCAAACATAAAAGCCTAATTCTCATATTTGCAAAGTTCCTTCTTTACAGGCGATAGAATATTAAATTTAAGTTAACGAAATAAAGCTAAACAATAGTTGAATTTGCCTTTAATTCCTGGTAAAAATTAACTTTTGCGGCCTCATAATAGGGATTGACCCATAGTAATGCTAAACCAAAAGTTACTGCAACTAATAGAAGCCAACCTAAAAAGCTAAGCTCGAGGATAAATAAATCAAATTTATACCCAACCATCATAGCTTTGCTTTGTTTCAATGCTTCTAATGCACTTAAATGTGGGTTATCCATCATAATATAGTAAGCCATTGAATATCTAAAACCAGCTATAATTCCCGGGATAATTAGAAGCAAACTCCATAAGGTTGTGAAAATTGTAATCAGGAGATTTAAGATAAAGGATTTTAGAAAAGATTTGAATCCGTCACCTAGGTCTTTAATGCCGGGGTCTTCATTCCTAATCAATTTAAGAAAGAATCCTGACGCTCCAAGTGTTAATGGACCCATCAAAATAAAACTAATTAAATCGCCCCAGCCAATCTCTCCGATTAAAATATACTTAATAAAACTACTAATACTACTAAATGGGTTCACAGGAGGCACATTTAGTGCTCTTCCATACAGAAAAATATTTCTAACAGCATAAACTGGTCCATTCTCTCTAAAGGCAATCGTAAGTAGCCAGGTAAAGAAACATACAATGATTGCCTGCAGCCAATAACCTTTTAATTGCTCCTTCGCTTTACATTTTAGATCCTTGCTTTCCTGAGGCATATGTTATACTCCTATCATCTTTCTTTGTATTACAGAAAATCCTTTGCAGGAGAAACATTCCTAGTAAAACCTAAATACCTGGTACCTTGAAAGGTAAGTTTTCCAATGTCATTTTCTGCTAGCTGTCCGTATTCACGACCATTTACCAAAAATTCCATTCGATCTCCGCTTTCAACCTCAAATGTAACATAATATGAGGTACTTGATTCAACATGCTGAATTCCATTTTCCCCGACGTCATTATGAATACTGCTAGTTGAATAAGTTCTCTTTGATATAACCTTTGCAGCAACATTCAATACTGGTTGTGAATTATTATGTTTCCATTGACCAATGCTTTTTACTATGCCAACAATAACAATGCCGAACACTAAGAAAAAAATCACAAAGAAAAATATTGGTACTACTGAAAACATTATCCCTGGTGGACCATTATTTGTAAACATACGAACTCCTCCTTTACTATGTTCAATTTATTTAGTTAATTCCATATTAAGGGCAGATATCCTTTTGCATATTTTATAAAAATAATTAATCCGCATTGACGACATGTCTTCATGTTCAAACACCCCCTTTAGGCTTTTATTGTAAAAAGGACCATAACAACGGCTTCCAACCGAACAATCGCAACTTGGTTTTGTTCCTGTGAGCCAGCCTTTAATAATCGCAATATACATTATGAGGGAAACCTCAACACATTTTCCCGATTCTATTGCTAACGTAGTGACATTTTAATCTTAATATGTATATGTAACAAATATGTCCCACCTCAAGCAATAATGTTAATTAAAGCCATATTCAATTTCATTCAATAATTCTACGTATGAAGCACTAGACTTCTCCTCAAACACATTGATTATACACGTCAACCTGTATTCTAACTGTTGTCTTCGTGTTACACCTCAAATTCCATCATAAGCTTTTTGCAAAGCTTCCAAATCAAATTTCTTCATTTTCAGGAACGCCTCTGTCACTCGCCGTAATTGTTCTCTGTCACCGAATTTCATCATCTCATCCATTATTGCGGGTACAATTTGCCACGATACTCCAAACTTGTCCTTGACCCAACCGCATTGCTCAGCCTCAGGTACATCAGAGAGCTTGTCCCAGAAGTAATCAATCTCCTTCTGGTCCTTACAGTTTATCATGAGTGAAAATGCTTCATTAAAGCCAAAATCCACATCAAAGCCATTATCCATTGCAGAAAAAGCGATACCGTTCAATATGAATGCAGCATAGTTTATTTTTGCATTCGGTGACTCTGCCTCTCCTTCTTTGTATCTGCTGATTGTCCCTATTTCTGATTTTTCAAAGAGCTCAGTGTAGTACCTTACAGCTTCTTCGGCTTTACCGCATGATTCATCTGAGAAAAGCAAGTTGGGTGTAATCTTTTGAACGCTTTGTCCATGATCGGTAAGCATTAACTGCCAGGATAAGCCGTACCGGTCCTGGACCCAACTGTACCGCTTACTAAAGGGGTATTCACCTAATGGCATTAATTCCGTTCCCCCTTCAGATAATGCTCTCCACTTGGTATTCACCTCTTCTATTGAGTAGCAAGCGACCATCAAGGAAATGGATGGATTGAATTTGAAGAAAGGGCCGGCACTAATCGCCTTAAATTGCTGTCCGGCTAACTCAAAACTGACACTTTCCGCGTCACCTGATGGGGTGTTTTCTATAACTGTTACATCCAATAGTTTCGATTGGTCAAATAAACTGGTATAAAACAGGACCGCTTCTTTGGCCTCCGTGTCGTACCATAAATGCGGAACAATTCTTTGCATAACAAGCTCCTCCTTAACACTACTTAATTGGATTTTATGCAGTTCATTACATGGGGACTACTGGTAACAAATGAGGCAAGTGGAACTCAACTTGTTACGTTTATCAGAAGAATGCGTCTTGTCATGATTTCTAATGTTTTATTTTAAATTATTCCATTCTTCTTAAGACAATACCAAATGTTAATTACTAATGCGACACCAGTTACTATAATTATTTCTAAAATTAAAGGAATAGTTATTGGAGTAGAACGCTTTTTAACCACGTAAAGTATAATACTATCATTTAACGCAATAACGAGGACCCCTCTGATTATTAGCTCTGTAAAAATACTCATTAACATCAAACCTCCTTTTTGATAAATGAATACATTTGAAGAATAGTAGCCTCAGTTCAAAATATTGGGCAACTCACATATCCCGATATATCGAGTATTTAATCTTCTATTTTTGTGTAATGATTATTTTGACGCTTTGTAGAAGCAATTCTTCTAGGTTACATCCTTAGCGAGCCACGAAAACCCCTGCCAGCATAGTAGCATTCTGCTCCATTATGGTACACAAACACAGTGTCATAACGACGATCACAAAAGATGGCTCCGCCGAGTTTTCTAATATTAGCAGGTGTCTTTACCCAGCTCGATGATTTAGTATCAAATTTCCCAAGTTTCTGTAGCTCTCGGTATTGTTCTTCTGTTAAAAGTTCAATGCCCATGGCAGCAGCCATATCAAGAGCGTTATTTTCTGGTTTATGTTCTTTCCTTGACTCCAGCGCTTCACGGTCATAACAAATACTTCTGCGGCCTTTAGGACTTTCCTCTGAACAATCATAAAAAATGTATTCGTCCGTCGTTTCATCAAAACCAACAGCATCCGGTTCACCACCGGTTCTTTCCATTTCATTCAGTGCCCACAGTTTTTCTGGATTAGCTTCCAACTTTGCTTGAATTTTAGTCCATTCAAGACCTTTATGGCGGTTCATGTTTTTCTCAAAACGGGCTTGCAATGCTCCAAATAGTTCTATGTTTTCCATAGTTAGTTCCCCCTTATAAGTTCTCTAAGTGCTTTGATAAAACCATTGTTCTTCTAAATCTATTATCCAAATAATTTCTAAATTCAATTCGCATTTTCTGACATAGTCCTAAGGTTCAAAGTAACGGAGTTTCATAATTCTGATGCAAGAACTGTAAAAAAATGTTTCTCCGCACTACTCTTGCAGTACAGAGAAGCACATGATTTTTTGATCAAAACCCTATATATAGTGGCTACACCACTGGTTTTTCGCCATATTTTGTGTTGCGTTTTCCTTCGAGGCGAACGATGCTCTCAACATGCCTTGGGGGCTTGATTTGTCGGGTTTGAAAACACATTGATGTAATTTGTACTTGCACTTTACATCTTTGTCTATACATAAAATGGTTTAGAATGGTAAAGGAGGAAAATACAATGCATAACCGTCACGTTGTACGTCGTGGTGAAAGTCTGCATAAAATTGCAAAGCGTAGTGGAACAAGTGTCCATCACCTTTTACGTTTAAATCCCTGGCTTCGTCGCAATCCGAATCTTATTTACCCCGGAGAAAGAATTAGAACTTGGTAACCTAATGTCCCTGGTATTCCAATGACCCTTGGTCGCGGTGAACTCTAATCACTAGCGACCATTTTTTTCTAACGAAGGCTTAGCCAAAGAGTTAAAACTTTTTACCTCGTACATACACAATGTTCCACAATATCCATAACATGTTATTAAAAACGAACTAATAATCGCCTTTTAATCAAGGGGGAATTCATATGTATTATGGTACAGCTTACCCAGGTGATTCACTAATGATGTCTGGAATGCAACAACAGTCTTTTCCTGCTGGAATGCAAACATCGGCTTATTCAGCTGGTATGTATGCTGATAGTCCACTAGTTGTTGCTAAACCAGTCCCTTCTCCTTGCGATCCCTGTAACGTAGAATACGTTCCTGTAGCTCGAATTCATATAGTACGCAGGGGTGAAACCGTTTATTCTATTGCTAATAGTCACGGCCTTGATTGGCGCGAACTTGCTGGCTACAACCGTTTGGGTAATCCAAACCTTATTTACCCCGGGGAACACCTAGAAATTCCGCCAAGCCACTATTAAACTTTTTACAGGCATCTCATTTTATGATCTTTAGGTTTCTTTCTTATATTTATTTTAGTAACACCAATGTCTTAGCTATTAGCCAGGACATTGGTGTTACTGTGTTGTTATTGACGTCACTTGCTTGGCTTTATTAGGAGGTTAGCAAGTGACTGGCGATTTCCATATAATGAACAAGTAAAGTTTATCTCAAAATATATTTAAATTTATTATTTTTAGTGTAATGCTGGACCGGACTGAAAAACTTTCTTGCTGCTCGGCTCGAGCCCAAACAAAACAATTGTATAGCATGTCCATTTGGGATAAAATATTGTTGATTCTATGCAAACTGCCTTAAAGAATAGAATGGAGAGAGTTACATGAATTATGAACAAATGTGGAATGTGTTGCTTAAAAAATTAAAGTTTGAGTGTGAAAAAGTTAATGGGATTAATGGATCGACGAAAGAAGATCATATCAAGTTTGTCGCTTTATATTCGATTGTGAAAATAATGGAGGATTTGGAAGAAAATAAAATATAAATGACTAGATAAGAATGAGAAATGGTCCCACTGAAGGAAATACTCAAAGAGACAGATTCCCTTTTATTCAGTGGTGGTGGATGGACCGTTTGACCATCTTGTGACAATGTATTTCATGTTATTTCTCCTTCAGTCTGATGCTCAACAAGTACACCGATTCCGGTTATCACCAGACAATTATTTAAGCAAACCCGCCTGACACTTTGAAAACAGGCGGCCTATTTTGGTTACGAATTTTCCTGAAAACATTGAGTATTTCAAAAGCTCGATGAGTACTCAACCAAAAAAGATAAATATATGCTTGAATTGAGCCCATAATATGACTAACAAGGGGCCGTGTAGAAACTGATATGCTCCCTTCTAAGTCCCTTTAGGTAGACAATTTAAATAATAATTTTAGACTGTCTACTTGACGGGGTTCAGTTCATCTAGGAGGTTGCCCGCTAGATTAGACATACCTTCATCCTTCTTTCAGAGCAGCAATGCTCTTTCTCCTCCTCAGTGCATGACTAGAGTATTGGAGGTGGTTGAAAGGTTTTGTCTGAGGGATGCAGCAACATACACACTAACATTGTTTACCCATTATGCATTATTAATTTGACATAAATGATAGCCGTGATATAATATGAACAAAGTTCACAAAAATGCAATGAATTTTTGGAGGAAGATATGCCCAAAATCATAGAAAATTTAAATGAAACTATTATTCTAGAAGGAAGAAAATTACTCTCTAATAAAGGATATAAGGAGTTGAATGTTAGGGAAATTGCAAAAAATTGTAACATTGCTTTAGGGACTTTTTATAACTATTTCCCTACCAAAGATGAACTTATTCTTGAGATTGTGAGGGAAGACTGGAGTCAGCTATCCGATTTAATAGAAAAATTAAAACCTATTGATGAACCTATTAAAGAGAAGATTAGGAAAGTATTTCTTTCACTTGAGATTTTTATAAGTAGTTATGTTGCCATATTCATTGAAATGGCCATGTATAAGAACTATAGTTATGATCATATGTCACATGATAAGTTTCATCTTCTTTACGGTAAGTTAAGTGAATTAATCGATCTTGAAAAAACAAAAGGTCATATTCAATCTCCACTTGCGTCCTATAAACTTGCTCAACTCATTATGTCGAATTTAATTTATCTAAATACAAATAAATATATTAGCTATGATGAGTTATACGACAGTTTAAAGATCTAAATTTTTTTAAACATTAAATGAACGTTGTTCATTTAATTGCTTTATGAATATTGTTCATTTAAGTTAGATTTATAAAATAATATCTATAAAATTCAAAGGAGGAAATAAGATGTTAACCTATGCAATCATTTTTATTAATTTCGCCCTAATTTTTTACAGTGTAGGTGTTTGGTCCGAAAAGATACAAGGGAACCTTAAAGCTTGGCACCTAACATTCTTCTATTTTGGTTTAGTCTGTGATACAACAGGCACTTGGATTATGGAGAATATAGCCAGAAGCATTGAAATTATCACTTCTAATTCATATTTTCATAGTATTACTGGCGTTTTAGCCATCATTTTAATGCTTGTTCACGCTTTTTGGGCGACTTTTGTTTTGATTAAGAAAGATGATCTGATGATTAATAAATTTCACAAGTTTAGCATATTTGTTTGGATCATTTGGTTAATTCCCTTTATCTCAGGATTTGTATTTCGAATGATATAATTTATCCTTCCTTAATTAGGCTCTAAGCATACAGTTGTTCAAGAAAAAAGAGCGGGAAGTTTCTAGCCTAATCTCATTTGTATATACGCCGATACCAATTGTTAAGATAAGTCACTGCCTATCATAACATTCAACAAGGTTCCTCAAATCCCTCCCAGTTTCATACCACAAATCAAATGGCAAGCGCAGTTTGAAGTCGCTCCGGTTTCGTTCCTATACCACGGCTCTCCGGGTAGAGAGGCCACCAATCACGTCACACAAAGACTCAGCACTCGACTACTGGCTAGGCTTTACACGAGGCGGCTTCTTGAACTTGGCAAGGGGTAGTGGTGTGGGGGAATTGGAATAATTGACTTAAGTTTTATATCAGATCGGATTCTCTTTTGTCCATCTGTTCATAAACAATCTATCTTCTAATCTCACTTCTTTTTGTGGAATAAGAGTTGCGTTGTTAGCTTTATATCCAAATGGAATAATTGCAGCCACTTCTAACTCTGGTGGAATATTAAGAACTTCTTTAACTGCTTTAGTATTCTGAGGAATAAATGTTACCCCAAAGACACTATCCTCTGCAAGACTTAACAAGATGTTTTCAATACAACACCATACAGATGCTAAACAATTCAGATCATATATTCTCGTGCTATCAGCTATCTGTGTTTTCGGTTTGTAAACAACTACAAGTAACTCTGGCGCACTTAACATCATCCTTTTCTGTTTCGGTATTGCGTCTAGATACATTTGTTTTGAAAGATTATCGAAGTCTTTCAAAGACTCTTCTAGTTCTTCAGTAACACTTTCGATCATTTTTTCTGTGTGGATTAGGGCAATTCTTTTCTCCCGGTCTGAAACTAAAATGAAATACCATTGCTTTAAGTGATTATAACTTGGAGCTTTGAGACCGGCGAGCAAAGCCTTATTAATAATATCTGGATTTATTTTTTGTTCGGAAAAATCTCTAATTGTTCGTCTTTTTACTATTGCCTCCTGCAATTCCAAAATGTTCATCTCCCACTATTCTTAATTACGTCCCATTCATGACGTGGCTTTATTATGTTTTAGATTTACAACATAGGAGCCCTATCTTCATTATTGCCATCTTTGTAACATTATTTGTTATCAGCATTGGAATCTTTGCCCTTACCTTTTTTCTTGTTATTAACAGAAAAATCAAACACCTTAAATATATCTCTCAACAAGTTAAGGATATTGCCCACGAAGGGTTCGGTTCAAAGATCAATGAGTCCGACAGGATTTATTATTTTTCTAAGACAAGTAATAACCGCCTGACTTCAAACAGGCGGCCTAACTCATATGAAACTGAAGCATATTATTTAATTTATTAGGTGTTTGTTTATCCCAAAAAGTTTGGCCAAAGTGAGGTTACTACCAATAAAAGTGTCAGGGTCACCATGACCGCAGTTGTGCTCCATGCAACTCCATTAAAGAATTTGGAGTTTGTATAGTCTCCCATGATTCTCTTTTTATTGATAAGAACCAGCATAAACACGAGAACAAACGGTAGAAGAACACCATTGATGACCTGAGACCAAAGCATAATTAGAACTAGTGGTGCATTGGGAATAAGGATAATCAAAGCCCCTAAGATTATTATAATCGTATATAAGGTATAAAACTGTGGTGCTTCGCTGAAAGACTTATCAACGCCTGCCTCAAACCCCAGTGCTTCGCACACATAGTAAGCCGTCGCTAGCGGTAAAATTGTGGCTGCGAAGATTGACGCATTGAAAAGCCCGAAGGCAAATAGTATTGAAGCGTATTGTCCAGCTAGTGGCCTTAAGGCGATGGCAGCATCTTTAGCATCATTGATGGAGACACCTGCGGTATGCAATGTTGCCGCAGTTGTAACGATGATAAAAACAGCCACGATATCCGTAATGAAACAACCAAAAATAACATCTAGGCGTGAAAACTTATACTCTTTGGCTGTCACTCCTTTCTCAACGATGGCAGACTGAATATAGAACTGCATCCAGGGAGCGATTGTAGTACCGACCAAACCAACAAACATCGCAAGATATTCAGAATTTGTACTGAAGCTCGGAATAAATGTAGCTTTTGCCACCTCACCCCAATTCGGGTGGGCTAGAAAACCAGCAAAAATATAAGTTATAAAAATTGCACTGGCAATCAGGAAAATTCTTTCTACACGCCGATATGTCCCCTTAACAACCAAGAACCATACTAGGAGCGCCCCCAGCGGAACGGTGATATATTTACTTACCCCGAAGACCTCCATACTGGAAGCCACCCCAGCAAACTCCGATACTGTATTCCCTACGTCTGCTATAAGGAGCCCTATTAAAATGAAAATCGTCAACCGTACTCCAAAATTCTCACGAATAAGATCCGCAAGACCTTTGCCAGTAACCGCCCCCATACGGGCGCTCATTTCTTGGACTACGATCAAGGCCAATGTCATTGGAATAAAGATCCAAAGAAACTTATAACCAAACTGAGCGCCTGCTACCGCGTAGGTTGTAATTCCACCAGCATCGTTATCCACATTGGCCGTGATAATCCCAGGTCCAACTATGGCCAAAAACAACAGAATATTACGCCATGAAAGTTTACTAAGCTTCATATATTTCACTTCCCTTATAATTTTTCATAAATGATCTTAACATTTCTATGAACGCCTAATTTTTCAGTTGTAGTACATCATCCACAGTAATAAGTCCTATCACTTTATCGGATTTATCAATCACTGGAAGTGCTAATAGACTGTATTTAGAAAATAACCGGCGGATCTTTTTCTCATCCTCATCAGCCAGTACACTAATCACTTTGGTATGCATTAATTCGCTAATTCTTGTTTCAGGCGAAGAGATAATTAGTTCTCTTAGCGATATGACTCCCTTTAATCGCCCTTCGGAGTCAACTGCATAAAGATAGTAAATATAATCTGCCTCAGGAGCAAGTTCTCTTAACTGCTTAATGACTTCATCTGCCGTAAGCTCTATAGAGAACACCAAAAAGTCGGTTGTCATCAAACTACCTGCAGTTCCTTCGTCATATTCCAACAACTCACGAAGGTCTGAAGCTGCTTCATTTTCCATTAAACTTAATAGTTGGTCCGAATCATCCTCATTCATTTCGGATAGGAGGTCTGCTGCCTCATCTTGCTCCATTTCTTCAAGTATGTCTGCAGCTCGCTCTTTATTTATTTGTCTTAGAATGGATTTTTGAACATCTGGGTCGACCTCAGCTAAAGTGTCCGCCGCCATTTCAGGATTTAACTGTTCAAACAATTCCAATCGTTCATAATGACTAATGTTCTCCAGAATATCCGCCAGATCTGCTGGATGTATTTTTGATAGCTTATCTCCTGAAGCACGTAAAGATAAGCTATCGCCCCCTGTTGATAACGACTGCACCATGTCCCATCCTATAAAATGGGGCTGCAACCTCTTTCCACTTGTTGGCATACTAAACATTCCTCTAGGGAGGAGCCTCCGAATTAAACCAACGAAGCTAACATCAATAGATACAATATGTACTCCTTTGCTGTTACCCGCTAATTTAATATCATTGACACGAACTAGCTTGGCTCCATTGATATCAACAATCTGCCGATCGAGTATCCCACTAATATATAAATGACCTTCAGATACTCTTTCAAAACGAACTTCTGAAGCGATTACCCGGAGTGCGACAACCTGTCGACTTAGCATATAGATCTCTTTCCAAGGAACAACTTTGAGCTCCCCATTATACTTAATAATCAATCCCCGAACAGTCGGAAACGTAGTCTCTGGATCGACCCAGACATCCCTAACTTTACCGAGCTTTAGACCACTACGATCAATAATATATTTACCTATTAGTTCGCTAACAAAAAGATCCGTCAATAGCTCCATCATTATCCCTCCAATAACAAAGTGATTTTATGAACCATATCTTGGTCTAATAATTTTACTATTCTTTGTTCAGGGCCTGCGTCCATAAAACCACCTCCTCTTTGATGGGAAAATGACTGGGATATACATTTTAAAAATTGGTAATAAGTGAATACAATATCATTTGGAGATTACAGTATTGTATTTGATTACTATTAAGAATGTGAAAGTTAAGATGTAAGCGGAAACTTGCTTGGTTTAATTTAATAATGTCTTTTATTTCCTTTAATATACCTTTAGGCCTATTAAAATTACATGAATCAAGATCATCATCACCCAATCGTCCCACCTCCATACAAAAAAACAAAGCTTTCCAAAAATAACGGAAAGCTTTGTAAAGCGCGCACAAGAAAAATAAACCCACTTTCCTCACTCGTTCTGAGCTTTGGCACTACACGACGTAGAATGAGAAAATTCATTCAGCCACATTATGTAAAACCTTAATCCGGTAATACCTGTTCTACCCATTGGTGTCTCTCGACATTTCCGGGCAGTGGCCTTTGTTCGTATAGGAGCCTCACCTAACGAAGAAATCTCAATTGTCGTAATGAATTTATCACTTACATCTTTTCCTGTCAAGACTATTTTTAATGCGTCTAATGATTTATATCCGATGTCTAATGTTCCAGTAATTACGGTGTAGTTTCAGAACAGAAATATTAATAATCAAATCCCGATCAATAGGATGAAATCAGAGCACTCTGTTTTTCTAAGCGCGACCTAGAAAAATCATTCATTCATTGGAATGTTTTTCATGCCTTGGTATTGTAACAATTTCTATATTCGTACGTATTATAACTCCAGAATCCCCCCTCTAAGTTAGCTAAAGCTAACCTATCCACAGAAACATACTAAGGAGGTCGATGTGTCCGATTAAATACAAAAATAGTTATTCTTTGTTAGCCTTAACAAACATGAAATCTTCAAAGGCTTGTTGGCAAGATGGATTGTTTTTCATAAATTCCACCAGAGTTTTAATAGCATCGATCGTTGCAGTCGAAAGGTAGTGTTCCATAGCTTCCGCCTCAGCAACAAAATTACACTTGCTACATATTAACCCAAGAAACTCCTGTAGCAATTGGTTTCGTAAAACTAAATAGCTGCCCGTTTCTCTACCTTTATCGGTGAGTCTGATTTCACCATATCGTTCGTAGTTTATGTATTGTTGGTCTCTTAACTTATAGAGAGCCTTTGTTACGGATGGCAATGCGACATTTAGTCTATGACTAATGTCTGTTACCCGAACAATATCAAGTGTTAATGAAAAGCGATAAATTTCCTCTAAGTAGTCCTCTAAACTTGGTGAAAGCATGTTTCCCCACTTCCTTTGCTTCACCTTACATTAACTATGCCCATACAGCCTTAAATAATCTTTCGTTTAATATAAAACTATTGAAAATTAACCCAACGCAAGTGATATCCAATATCATTATATTCTTTCAATTCGCTTTATGATTCCATCTTTAAGATTAAGTTTAACAGGAGGAATTTAAAATGAGTGAAGGTTTTAATTTATCTCAATCCCCCCTAACCTTGCCCTTACCCAAAGATACCTGGCTGTCAAAGGCAAGAGGTTTATTGAAGTATTTGGGCCCGGCGTTTATTGTCAGCGTTGCCTATATTGATCCCGGTAATTTTGCCACGAACATTAGCGCCGGTTCAAATTTTAACTATAATCTGGTTTGGGTTGTCCTATGGAGCAACTTGATGGCCATATTCCTTCAAACCCTTTCCGCTAAACTCGGTATTGTGACCGGAGTTGATTTGGCGACCCATTGCGGACGGGTATTTTCGAAACCTATTAACATGATGCTTTGGACAATTATGCTCTTTGCAGCCATTGCCACCTATATGGCTGAGTTTCTCGGCTCAACGCTTGGTCTATACCTTCTATTCGGTATACCCCTGGTAACTGCCGGTTTGGTCACAGTTGGCATAACGTTTATTATTGTGTATTTACAACGTTACGGTCAACAAGTCGTTGAGAGAATTATCATAGGTCTTGTGGCGATCATTGGAATCTCCTACTTTATTGAAATATTTCTGGCGAAACCCGATTGGTCAGCCGTCGGTTTCCATACATTAGTCCCCAACCTTGGACCTGACAGCATATTGGTCGCCGTCGGGATGCTCGGCGCAACCGTAATGCCTCATACAAAAAGAGGCATCGACAAATAGAATTATAATCCCTGTATACACTACTCCTTAACGATACTACTATATTCTTCATGATTTCCTAGCCCTAACTTTTTTAATTGGTCACAGTCACAAGGGTATACCTATCCTATTATGTAAGTAGTCTGAGGGAATTTCGCCCGTCACTCTTAGAACTGCACTTGAACCTCTCAACTAATATTTTAATCCTTTTCGATTATCTCGCTTGTTTGTTGCATCTCCATATTAATTGATGTAAAACTATCCGGATAGGTAGCTTATACCGCACCCCTTTGTCAAGACACAATTTTAGAAATGTAAGTTATCTCTTTCCACTTCATATTAATTATTCTTGCATTAAGGTGTTTTTGGGGCAATTAGTGAGACACTCTGGGGGTTAGGCTTGGACAGGGAACCCCACGTCAGCTGCTTCCCCTGGGGTCGAGGGATGTGGCCCCTATGAGCGACCTTTTGAATGTCTGTTTTCTTAAACTTAGCACTGCCTCAAGATAAGGTATTATTAATTTCGAAAATTCAAAATTTGTCCAAATAAAGGAAGGATATAAAGCCCCCATGTAGGGATCAACAGCAATGTTACGAGAATGTTATAAGCTTTGTTGATTTCAATCCACGCTCCCACATAGGAGTGACGATGAAACCAAATGCAACTATGCCTTTCGGTGTATTTCATCCACGCTCCCACGTAGGGAGCGACTTCAGTGGAAAAAGGCCGGTTGCTGTTTGGTAACTGATTTCAATCCACGCTCCCACGTAGGGAGCGACAGAACGACAAATCCGAAGGGGCTGTTGACATTAAAATTTCAATCCACGCTCCCACGTAGGGAGCGACTTGGCAGGTTCAAGTCCTGCCTCCTCTCCAAATTTATTTCAATCCACGCTCCCACGTAGGGAGCGACGTGTCGGTGTATAAAACGTTTGACCAGATTGTTTCTATTTCAATCCACGCTCCCACGTAGGGAGCGACCACAGCAAATGAAACGGTTTATCGAGGAAGAAAAGATTTCAATCCACGCTCCCACGTAGGGAGCGACTCAGCGCGATTGTAACACCGCAAGTTTTGGATAAATTTCAATCCACGCTCCCACGTAGGGAGCGACGTTGCCAGGAGCGATTTGATGAAGGATTCCATGTCATTTCAATCCACGCTCCCACGTAGGGAGCGACGATATTGATATTCACTAATTTGATCAACATTATATTTCAATCCACGCTCCCACGTAGGGAGCGACGTTTATCAAATGGTTCATAATTTGGGCAATCAACTATTTCAATCCACGCTCCCACGTAGGGAGCGACGTAGGGAGGAGAGGCGTTTGATTCATTTTTACTTTATTTCAATCCACGCTCCCACGTAGGGAGCGACAAGATAGAGCATCGAGCAAGTTGCTTGCAGTATATTTCAATCCACGCTCCCACGTAGGGAGCGACAAGATAGAGCATCGAGCAAGTTGCTTGCAGTATATTTCAATCCACGCTCCCACGTAGGGAGCGACTACCGGTGTGCCGATACCTCCAGGCGGGGTAATGGATTTCAATCCACGCTCCCACGTAGGGAGCGACTTTGCCCACGACTTAGACCTTGCCCTGCGTGAGATTTCAATCCACGCTCCCACGTAGGGAGCGACCCAGGAGTTGTTGCCGTCGTTCGTTTTCCTTGAATTTCAATCCACGCTCCCACGTAGGGAGCGACTGTCCTGGGACGGTTCCGTGTAGATTGTGCGTGATATTTCAATCCACGCTCCCACGTAGGGAGCGACCCAGGAGTTGTTGCCGTCGTTCGTTTTCCTTGAATTTCAATCCACGCTCCCACGTAGGGAGCGACAGTTAGGAAATAGGTCGTATTGGCGGCAAAAGATATTTCAATCCACGCTCCCACGTAGGGAGCGACAACAAGCAATCAGAGCGCATGGAGAGTGTTCTGAGAATTTCAATCCACGCTCCCACGTAGGGAGCGACTGCCGCTGTGATTACTCGTACAGACGCACCAATTAGATTTCAATCCACGCTCCCACGTAGGGAGCGACAAAACGACTTCTAACTACGGCCTTCAGCAGCCAATTTCAATCCACGCTCCCACGTAGGGAGCGACATAGCCTTGAGCTCATTTGGTCTAGAATCAAAAAATTTCAATCCACGCTCCCACGTAGGGAGCGACTTAATCAACTCGAATGTTGGTGTTCTCATGCTTATATTTCAATCCACGCTCCCACGTAGGGAGCGACTTAATCAACTCGAATGTTGGTGTTCTCATGCTTATATTTCAATCCACGCTCCCACGTAGGGAGCGACGCATTCGAAGATGCAATAAAAGTAATCTGGAAACACATTTCAATCCACGCTCCCACGTAGGGAGCGACCCTCTTGCCGAAGAAGAGATAAATGGTGTAAGATATTTCAATCCACGCTCCCACGTAGGGAGCGACAGTCCATCAATGACATTGAGTTCGATCTAAAATCTATTTCAATCCACGCTCCCACGTAGGGAGCGACTGGTTTGATGAGTATCGGAATGAACAAGGCGTTATTATTTCAATCCACGCTCCCACGTAGGGAGCGACAAAACCTCTTGAGAATCCTCTGGCCTGTGCTATAATTTCAATCCACGCTCCCACGTAGGGAGCGACTGTGTCGGTGTCTGCTGTTATAGTGTATTGATCATTTATTTCAATCCACGCTCCCACGTAGGGAGCGACGTGTGGTGGTAAATTCATTTTTGATTCTTGGAATAATTTCAATCCACGCTCCCACGTAGGGAGCGACTAAAATCTCAGCCGAAAACTTCTGTACATTATTAATTTCAATCCACGCTCCCACGTAGGGAGCGACGCCTTAAAGCATGGCACATGGATCTGGCTTGGAAAATTTCAATCCACGCTCCCACGTAGGGAGCGACAGCAAAAACTAATAAAAACTATCTTCTATATAGATAGATTTCATTCATCTTCTTCCATTTTTTTAATATACATAATTGTTTTCACGACATTCCCTACATATTTCAACAAATTCCCTCTTATCTCGAGGTGCGAATCCCCCAAGGATTTTATGTTCGCTTCACATTCGCACTAAATGATCAGGGTATCCTCAACATCAAAGGAAGCCTTTACGCCTATATGCTCAACTTTATTCTTGTAATTATTCCCCAACAAATAGAACCTCAAGCTATCCTTCTCTGTATCAATAATCTTCTCCAGCTTATGCTGAACCTCGCGGAACTTAGCCATATCCAACACGCATTCAAAGACCGAATTCTGAACACGCTGTCCGTAATTTACACATTGTTTGGCAACTTGACGCAGCCGCTTTCTCCCTGCCGCTGTTTGAGTATTTACGTCATAAGTGATAAGCACTAAAATATCCTCTCACCTACTTCCACATAAACGCCGGGTACCCGTCCAAATCCCCCCGGATAAACCTGGCCAGCAGCATAGCCTGGGCATAAGGCACCAATCCCCATTCCATTTTTTCCTGCAGAAAGGGATGCCTAATCTCCTCCTGTTTCCTACTTTGCCAAGCCTTAAGAACAGCTTTTCTAGTATCATCATCCATAATGATCGCACCATTTTCCATTCGGGTAAACCCGGCACCATTGACTACCTTTTTATTGATTAAAGAAATAACAAACCGATCCGCATACACGGCCCGCAGCTCTTCCATCAGATCCAAGGCCAGGGAAATTCTTCCCGGCCTATCCCGGTGCAGAAATCCCACATAGGGATCAAGCCCAACGGTTTCCAACGCCACAGCTGCCTCATGGGCCAAAAGGGTATAGACAAAGGACAGTATGGCATTAACATTGTCAAGGGGAGGGCGTTTATTCCGGGAATTAAAATAAAAATCATCCTTTTGCTGAAGAATCAAATCGTCCAATACTCGAAAGTACTGGGCCGCGGCTTCCCCTTCAAATCCTCGCAGCTGCTCTAAATCCTGACTTTTTTCAACCAGCTTCAAAGCGTTAGCCAGGGTTTGGCAGACTCCTTTCAATTTATCCACATCCAGCCTAGCCCCATGATCCCTGGTTGCCCGCTCCACCACCCAGCGGGCGTTATATATTTTTCCCAAGATAAAGGATTGAGCAATTTTATGGCTCTCTGCTTCATCCTCTGATAACCTATATTGAGTCTTTCGCAACGTAACATTGCCTTTAACTTCGCCGACAACCCTGCCCAGGAATTTTCCGCTGGGCTTCATAAAACTCAAGGCTATATTACGCTTGGCGCAGGCACCCATCAGAGCAGGACTGGCGCCGGTATAGCCAAAGGCAATAATGCCCTCCAGATTATGCAGGGGAACTCTCAGAGCCTCTGCCTCATCCTTTAAAATCACAATATTTTCTCCATCAAGGGATAAATAAGTATTAGGCGAGGTCACATAGAGGGTATTCAATAATTTTCTCATTCATCAACCTCAATTTCCGCAACATTTTTCTTCATATAGGCCAGAGCCGATGGATTTTTACACAGCTTGGGCAGGCAAAGTTCACTAAGGGAACAGGCTTTGCAGCCTTTGGTCGGCTTTACTTTAGGCGTATACCTTCTGTCGTACAGCTCATGCATCTCTTTACAAATCCCCTTTACCTGTTCACGGATCTCCTCGTCAAGCATCACTTTAAGCCTGCGTTTAGGTTCTCCATAAAACAGAAACCCTTCGGGGAATTCTACACAATAGCATTTCTTCCAAACACATGGCCTGAGCACATAATTGCAGCACATCTGCATTGCCCTGCTTGGGCTTGCCCCGTTTATACTCCACTGGAACCGGCTTATAGTTTCCCTCCCGGCCATAGAGGGCAACTCCGTCCCGGGACTTGTGAAATTCCACCACATCACAAGCCCCTGTAATCCCTAAAGTACGGGAATAGATTCCCATGCTTCGGGATATGATCAAATCTCCTCGTTTTTCCTTAATGGTATAATCGTGGGTTTTCTCGTGCAGGATACCGCCCTCAACGGTGCGCAAATTTTCCTGCCACTGCTGTTCGATATGGATTAAGGCCCACTGGCGCCTACAAAAGACGAAATGCTGTATCCCGGACAACAGCAAAAAGTCTTCCTCTTGATATTCCATTGTTAATACCTCATCACAATTCTTCAGTTCATTCAAACCAAATTGATGATTTCAGGAACGCATTCCGTTCTGTCCAGAACAATATCATAAGCGCCAAAGGAATCTGGAACATCTTTTTTGGGGGTAATATGCAAAGCGCGCTGGATCATCGCCGATGTTTCTTTCGGTGTCTTTTCAGCATGTTCCCACCAGTAAACCCTGCATACTTCGCAGGAGCCGTCCGGCCGCGCCGAGGAGGCATCATTCTCAAACAACGTGCACAAAGCCTCTTTAAGCTTTTTCGCATCCTCGTCAGTGAAGCCGGTCTTCTCAGCCAATTGACAATTAATACTGCCGCGGATCACATACAACCCAAAATTAACATAATGCTTCATCCCCATCGTGTCCGAAGATTTACCGCTCTTTCCTGCCTCACTGTTGACACTTTTGGTAATTTGCATGTCGACAATGTCTATGGGTGAAACACTAATAGCCTGCTGAATCGATACCGGGCCGCGCACGCCAATGGATACTTCATCCCCTTTAAAAGCAAACACCTGGCCGAATGCTCGTACATCAAACCATTTACGGCAAGCAATTTGCATGCATTTATCTTTATCTGCTTTTTTGCCTTTGCTCATTTCAGCTTTAAATTCCGCATAACCATCTGCTCGATCTTTCAAGCTCTTATGTCCGTCATCCGAACGGTCGTCCGACTGGACGAAAATGCATTCGCCCAAATCCTGAAGCCGATTACGAAGTTTGCGCTTGATGGCCACGTCCGAAAAGATCCCATATCCCTCATAATCTCCCCGGGGGCGGTTTCCATTGAGGGGATCTCCATTGATATTTGCCCGCGTGACCGAGAGAATGGCTGTATAATCAATCTTATTTTGCAGAATGCTCATTTTCATTCCTCTCCTTCATTATTTTCTTTTTTGTTTTCTTCCTCCGAGGAAGACTGCCCATTCGGCTTACGCTTCAGTTCTGACCTTTGGCAATCATATCCAATCAAATATTTCCCATCGAGAGGATCGCCGGAAATACGTTCCTCATATTTAAATTGCTCTGTGATCTCACCGACTAAGTTCTTGTAGAATTCTCTTCCGGAAGGTTTCAGCTGCCTCATATACGGCTGCAAATTACTCCAAATCATTGTCCATGTGCGGAAAGGAGCATGGGAAAAGGCCTGCATATACCGTTCCGCATTTGTAATGCGTGTTTCCCCTTTTTCATAGGTGACTCTCTCCACTCGTTCCGCTACAGCCAGCAGGCGTCCGTAAAGATAACTCCTATCCCGGTTACTTCTATCGAGCTCCATTTTAAAAATCACTCCTTCTCGTTCATTTCTTTGCTTCTTCTCCCAATAGAGTCGTTTTACCATTGAACAGGCGATATGAAGGACTTTACGATAATTAAACTTAGCTTCGTAAGCCAAAGGATTGGAGGCCTTCAGAACTGCAGCACGCACCATATCCCGTGGAATTGCCGCCCCCTCAATAATACATGGGCGCAATCGTTCAAAAGCAGATACCAGCATGGGAGATTTATTATCGCTGTTTTTTGACAGTTTAATTTTCGGATTGCTTTTATCCTCCCCCTGTTCCGTACCATAGATCGCCAATGCAATCTCCGGAATAGAAGCCATTCCTTCGTAGACCTTCAATTCCTTGTCCCGGATATATTCGTGTTTCCAGCAGCAGCTTTCATGCCATGTGCGGAGGTTCTTAAGATAACGGGAAGACTTCAGTTCTTTATAATAAGTTATGGCCAATCTCCCGGGAGTCGCGCTGTCAAGGGCGAGAACCACCATATTTGATATATCACTCAATTTTGAAGCATATCCATCCAGAGCCGCATTAAACTTCGCCGCGCTGACATAATTCGTCACCGGAACGTCGGCTTCATCCTCCTCAAACAGTGCCTCTTCCTCGAATTCCGCCTCATCGGCTTCCCCATCGTCGGATACTTTGGCTAGAATACTGGCCGCACTGTCATGGAAGTTGGGCAAATCCCTCAATGCGTTTTCCCAGGCCACCAAACAGACACCGTCTCTACTGAATCCTTGCCGGCGGATAATCCATTTTAGTGCATTATGCGCTTTCTGGGATGTGTTGTAACCTATGGAAAGAGCTTCGTTGTAGCCGGTTTTTTTTTCCTTCGTATTAAAACGTCCCCGGTACGAAAAATTGCTTTCATCGTTAGCAGAAATCAATTTGGCCTTGGTATCCCATTTGCCCCGTATTTTGACCGGATTTGTTTTGGCAATGGGCATATGTTCCCCAGTCATATAGCAAAGGTCCTTTTTATGAAGAGTGGATGAATAATAGGCTATAAAACTACGCTGCACAGTTTTGTCTAACCATACGGCACTGTCGTGTGCATTGTCTGGATCGCTAAGAATACTATCCGGCGAATTATTGTCGTTCGTAAAGACCCGAAAACGCACAAAAGCCTTTTCAACCGACGCATTTTGAATTTTAATCTTGTCAGAAACGATGCTATTTTCATCAGCCACTAGCACCTGACTGTCGATTAAATTCTTTGCAACCGTTTGCTTCCCAACATAGTGATAGATTGCCGCCACCTTCGGATGGGAAAAGGGGGATTCACACCATGCTTTGAGGCCCGCAATGTAAAGTGGAAAGGATTCTCTCAGCCTTGCCTTTTTTTTCTTTTTGTCTTTTTCATTTTTTGCGCCGGAAAAATAAAAGGTTACCGTTTCCAGCAAATCACCGGCAATATAAGACAGACCGTCAAAAAGAGGCAATGCCTTGATTCCGCTGGCTCTGCTATCAGGATACGGGACAAGGGTTTCCGCCTCATCTTTTTCCAGCGTTCGTGCTCTGATGAAGTTGCCGTTTTGATCAATATGGATTTCAACTTGTGCCTCCATAGTATCGTATCCTATGGGGAGCAGTACTAAATCTTTTCCCTTCCACCTTTCTACTTCCCCGGCACGATACGCGTTGGCATCATACAGGGCGCAAAGCGACGATACCCAGTTCATTGATTTACCTCCTCAGCAGCAAATTCACCCAGTCTCGAAAAATTACCTATTGCTTCTCCGAAAGGTTTGACCGGCATTTTATGAAGGATACGTCGGTCCTTGTCCGGAATCTCTTCCGGGTTTGGAAATTCAATTACGCCTTTTTTCATAACAACATGATGGAAGCGCACGCTCATATGCCCCTTTTCGGCATCTCTCAACGCTTCATCCGCATAGGTAAAACCGTGGAACATATAGCCAAAATTAAGCTCATCCACAGGGTCATATGTCCCGGAACCTTCTCCAAACACACAAGGTTCAACCATCCCCTGGCATTCTCTTGTTCCCAGAAAAATGTCCCGCCGTCCGCCCCTCTCAATCATGCGCCGGGCAATATTATGGTGCTTGTTCTCATTGCGGTCTGCCGCCAGTTCAGGACGGTTCTCGTTCCATATGAAATGGGCACGGACTTGGTACCGGACGTCTTTAAGATAGGTATAGATCGACAAATCATTTCCGCCATTGTAATTCTTTGTACGGATCCCCTCTGACAGCGTTTGAATCATGTTCATGACACGAACCGCATCTATAATCCAAATGATCGTAGGCTTCCAGTAGACTGAGGTCAGTATGCCTTTCAGAGACTCGTAAGTCGGCACGTAATAGCTTGTTTTTTCCCCTCCCACACGCGTGACCGGATCGGAAAACAGGGCTCTGTCACCGCTTACCATGAATTCAACGGTATTTCTCTTGACTTCCATTACCATCACCTCCCTTGATCTAAATGATTAACGGTTCCATCAAAATATTGAGGGTTTCATCCACTCCATACTCACGGTCATAGTAGCCCGACGGAAGTACAAGGATTCCCACATCTTCCGGCATAAGGGCGGATCGCTGCTTCCTGAGCCAGTCATTTTCTCTTAATTGCACTGTGTATGGCTGCAAATGCCGTAGAGCCAAACGCTTTTCTTGGAAGGTAGCCGCCGATCTCAACTTTTGCATCCATTTTCCGGCATCATCATCGTATTCAATGCAAACATCCAGTTTTCCGTCATCATCAATAACGGAAAACTCCTTGCCGGCTTCACTGAAGGCCTGTCTCAGCAAAGGAGGTTTCTGGTGAGCATAGTTTGCTTTAAATTGCTTGCTGCCGGAAGGATTGTTCGTCAATAAATCGATCATGGTATACTCCGGATCGAACTTGAGGGGATATGCCATTTCCTTCAGCAAGGGTTTGAAATATCTTGCATAATACTCCTCCATCGCGGCTTTGGACAAAGCTCCTCCCGGATAATGTTCCGGAGATCGTTTCATGCTGTACAGCAATTCCCGTGTAGCCTCTTGAGCTTTTTTGAGATATCCCAACCCGCCTGCATGTTCATCTCGAATATTGATGATTGAAACGTTTCCGCAGGCCGTTTCATAATTGCGATTACAACGTCCCGCCGCTTGTACGATGCTGTCCAGGCCGGTCAACGAGCGGACGACCCGTTCAAAAGAAACATCCACTCCCGCTTCTATTAAAGAAGTACTGATGCAAATGATTTTTTCGTTGGAATCATTCTGCGCAAGCAGTTTGCGCATTTGCTGCAATACGTTGCTGCGATGAGCAGGGCACATGTTGGTGGACAAATGAAAAACCCGGTATTGAGTTTCTTTTCCAACCATGTCCCGAATATGCTTAAAAATTTTACGTGCACAAGCTTTGGTGTTTACAATAGCCAGTACCGATTTTGCACTGTCCAATTGCATGACAATAAAACCAGCTGTTTCTTCCATTGAAAATCCCTGCTCAGTCATACAGTCTGTAATTTGCACACGCCGGAAGGACTCACTGTATTTTTCTTCATTTTCAATGATGCTTTGCGGCTGCAAAATCCGGTAATTGTCAAGTCTGTCCAAAAGGGGTTGGGTAGCTGAGCAAAGTACTACCGAGGTTTTGCAAAAAGATGCCAAAGAATTCATTGCGGCATTAAAGAGCTTTAACACTTTTATCGGCAGAGCTTGAATTTCATCTAGAATAATCACCGAATTTCCCAGCGCTTGCATACGGCGAAGGCAGGATGTTTTTCCCGCGAACAACGTATTCAGGAACTGAACGGCCGTGGTAGCCACAACAGGGGACTGTGCCCAGTTTTCAATCAATGATTGATACCTTTTCTCGTCTTCACTCTCATCAGAATCAAAGATAATGTTTGAATGATGCTCAAGCACAGCATTGGCGTTCCCAATAAATTTAGAAATTTCCGATGCGTTTTGTTCCAGAATGGAATTAAAGGGCGCAATATATAAAATGCGCTGTTTCTCATAACGCCGTGCAGTATGTAAAGCATACCGGAGAGCGGCTAAGGTTTTTCCAGCGCCGCAGGGCACCACCAACCGAAAAATTCCGCCCTCACCCGCATCAAATTCTGCGCAGGACCTTGATATTTCCGCTCGGTATGGATCCAGACTGGATGGTTTTTTTTCCTTTTGCAGTTCTTCTAGTCTTGATTCATAATATTTGAGATAATTCTCCCACATTTCCTTGCGTTCGGACGGCGTTTTGATCTGCGGCAATGAGGTGTTATCTTCAAAGCAGGCAGTATCTGTGCGATCGGCATCAATGACAATGGAGGTAAGTAAGCGGGTGAACATGGACAAATAAAAATGCTGCGAACCTAAAAACTCGCTTTTGTCCTGTAAGAATCGAATTTTCTCGGCAATAGACCGGGCGTCGCGGCAGGCACCTATAAATTCATTGTTAATAAAATCCGCACCATAATGCTGATATATCACATCTTTTATACCTTCATAGGAATCGGAAACCTTTTCTGCCGCCTCCGCAAACACAGCATCGCCGTCCAACGTAAGGCAGTCTCTCAGTCCATGATGACTCATAATGACTGTTCGAATTATTTCCCCAGTTAATTTAGAATACAAATCCTTTGATGAAACCAATTCATTGACAAGTATCGCGCCATGGGTCGAATGGATGACTGAACCGCGGACAACCCGTTTTCCTTCAGCCGCAGCCTGAATATATGCGGCAAATTCCGGTGTGTTTTTGCCATCATCATGATGCCGTCCCGCAAGCTTCGCCATCTTGGCAACGCCGTATTGATGTGCCACGGCAGCAGCGAGATCCGCTACATGGTCATTGTGCTCATCCACATATTGTTCTCTCTTATCGACTTTGCGAATATGAGCAATAAAGCGCTTAGAGTGCATATGAATTTTTCACCTCTCCCTGCCTTATCACTAAAAACTTGAAAATGATTTGGAAAGCGGCAAAACTCTAAAACTATAAGTTTTATAGATTCCGGCTTTTCGAAGAAGTTGACTCAGCTTGAGGGAAGAAAAAATTATAGAAAGCTAATGCTGATGCTGTTCAGACAGAGAGTTGTGTTGTAACCCTGAACGGCACCCAGAACATTAATATCCCTAAATTTTCCTTGCTATATCTAAAAAATGTTTTCACATAATGTCAATGCAAATTTGACACATAATATAGCAGGATACCGGCAAGCTTTACATTCAGAATTCCCAACCACTAAAAAACTTTGAAGTGTTTTCAGCCACTCAAGATTAAATAAAAGTTGGTTTTTGTTACTTTCCACATTCTTCCTTGTTTTCCTCCCAAGATCATGAAAATAGTCCAATAAAAAACAAAATGGTCAGACCGTCCTTTAACGATTTGACCTTTCGAACCTTCATAATGCCTTAACCCCACTTAGAGGGGGCGTTTTCTCTAATTTTCAGTACTTTTACGCAAATACTTATACCCTTGCCCTGTACACCCTATATTTGCTTAAAAATGTGCCACCGGGGGTCTAAAAAATGTTGCTTTCTAATGTCCAAGGAAACATAACCGATGACCTGCTCATTACGAGTAAGCTGACTAGTATCCTAACTGGTTCTTTGTTAACCTAAAACACCCCATTTTAAAGGGTTTTGTAGTTCTCAATTCACCCTGTATACTAACTTATACTGCAATTTTTGAGCCCGGTTGCAGTAACGGTTGCAGTATTTATTTTGTTTTCACCGTTGAGTTATATGGATTTTGTAAAGTTCGTTCTCTAGAAAATACTGTAACAAGTCAAGGGTTTGTGGAAGCACCTTGCTCCCACCTCATAGTCAAACTATAAAGAGAATTACCACGAGTCTGTTCAACTATCGCACTGAAATTCCCTTTACGATAAATCATTTCGGTTCTACTATCAACTAATTCCTTTTCTTCCCTAAAATATTTCCAACCATTTGCACCCGCGTCTTGCTGGTGCCATTGTTTATCCAGTTCGTAAATCTTTATGTTATGCAAAGTGCGTCTCCCCAGATTATTACTTCCTATTTAATCCAACGATAAATTTACCCACTGTGTCTTTATTGCTATTTATGGAAGTGACAACTATTTCTATCATGAGAGGCATAAATTCCTGTAATTCTAAAAGCCCCTTATTGTCTAACTGAGTAATGCCTCTTTCATCAGTCTTTTTAAAGATAAATCTTCCATGGGCACATCTATTTCGCAAAGTCTCGATATAACCTGAAATGCTGAGTTTTGAATATTCCTTACTGATATACTGGTCATTGAATTTATTTAAAAGGATGTCATATTCGGAATCCCACTTTCCGTTGTTTTTGTATGAATCCTCTAATATTCTGTAAAAGGATAAGTAACGGTAATATAATGGTAGATCTTCATTTAACCCATCAGTCAATAATTTAATTAAATACCTATTTTCCCATGTTGATGTAAAGTTATTTTTGATTATTTCTCTATTTACAGGTACGGAATTATACTTTTCCTGAAGCTTTACACTTAATCCTGGGGGATTTCCCTTATCAATAAAGTTCCACAGACTAATCTTTGAAAATTGCAAACTAGGATCATAACTAATGCGTAAAGTTGAAAACATATGCTCTTTAATGGACTGAATTGCATTTAAGCTAATTTCTGGAATCTTATCTTCGTTAACGTAACTTATACTTATACGTAACATATTAGGCACATCTTCGGTGCCTAAAAGTGATGCTTTATAATGATATTCAGTTCCAGGTATATCAATTTCCAAGAACGCAGTGCTTCCATCGTCATGATATTGTTCTTTAATTGGCTCTATAAAATAGTAAATATAGCAAACCTTCAACTCGATTCCCCCCCAGAAGAAGCATTTCGCATAACGTCCCGCGTATTCCCGAAGTCTGGTTACTACATTCATATCCTCTCAGATTTAGGGAATACGCTGTTATGTGCTGTGCGGAGATTCATACTTTCACAAGTTGTTCTTTTATCGGCAGTTGCCTCACAAAGATTTTACTTTCATCATTATGTATTCCGATATTCCATCTTTGAAAAGATCATTAATCAGACCAACCTGTTTATAACCAATTGATTCATATAACTTTTTAGCATGCTCATTAAAACTACTTACCAGGAGAAATACCTTATCAGAATGTGTAAAACCTATCTCTTCGAAATAACCTAGTAACCTTTTCCCTATACCCCGACTACGAAAATTCTTCTTGACCGCTATATTGCAAACATATGGAAAATCATAAAATGTACCATTTAAAACAAACCTAATGTATCCTAGGCACTCACTTTCATCATTTAATGCTAAATACATTTCTTTCCTCTCAAACGCTTCAACCAGATGTTTCTTTGCGGTTTTTTCATCCGGGAGATAAGTACAAGCAAGTTCAGAATTCATTAATGCTTCTAGACAGTCGTCTATGTATTTAATTTCGCCTTCTACAATTTTTATTTCCAAATTCTCACCCCTATCAAAACTAAAGACCCAGCATTGCATATAACGTTTAAGAATTTGCGCCGCGTCATTCCGCTTTCATATTGACTAAGTGGCGCTAAATTCTGTGTTATATAAAGTGCCACGGCATGCATATGGCTAACCTTCGACTGTTGGCAATGTATTGTCATAATATAAACAACCATATCTCACATTAACTACTTTTCCATCTTGTTCTGATAATTCGTTGCTACAAAGTCCATAATCCCAGAAATAAAATTGGCCACTTATGGGGCGAAAATATGAACATTTATCACAATAATTTATTGATTTTTTCTGAGGAATCAGTGTTTCCCATCTCTTATGACATCGTTTTGAATACTCACTTATTAGCAATTCCTCATTACTTAATCCTGTAATTTTTTCATCCGAAATGTATTGAATCCATTCACTATTCTTTAGTTCCAGATTAATGTCTCCGGGTAATAGTATCTCTAAGATACGACCAGAACTTGATTGTCCTAAGAAGTCAATTTCAAATCCATCATCAAAGATAAAGCCAACATCTAAGCACGATATTTTCTTAATATCAATTAATTTATGACCTATTAAGAGTTCAAGTTTAGGTCCACTTTCCTCTTGTAGATCATAATAACCGCAGATTATCTGATTATCTTTCACTAATCTCCAAGCACTGTTATATGATCGTATATCCCATTCGCCTCGAAATACATCCCTTAGACTAGGGTGAGTATAATAAACTCTTTCGCCAAGGCCTATACATAAAACATTACCGTAACTGAAACTTGCATCACAACAACTTAATCCAACTGCTTGATATAACAACTCCGGAAAATCTTTCTTCATAAAACCTCCTAAACGTGGCATTTTATATAACGTTTAAGTATTACTGTAGCGTCCCAACCGCATTCATCTTTTCTAGTTACAGTAATACTCTGTTAGGCGAAGTGTCCACTTCGAAGGAATACATTCACAAACAGGCAATTTTTGTAATAACAATAAATATAATATTTTCCACATAATGAAGGAAATCCCTCTATTCTGTCGAAATTGATTGACAGAAATGGAGGAATTTAAAAATGATAACTTCAATAAAAGAACGTAAAAATACGTTTTTAAGTACTTCAGTATTTATTGACTATGAAAATATCTTTAAACGGTTACAAAGTTATGGAAAAACACCTACTCAGATTGATTTTTTTAATGTTATTAATAAAAGGCTTGAAGAACAATATGCATTAAATATAGTTGATAATATTGCTTATTGTAATTTTGAGAGAACGGAAATGTTTGATTCGAATCACCAGACAGAGTTACAATCTATAGGGTTACAAACAAGGCATACATCAAACAATGGTAAGAATTCAGCAGATTTAGAAATGACTGTTGATGCTCTAAAAACTTTATATAAAAATCCTAAAATAGAAGTTTTTATTTTAATATCATGTGACAGAGATCTAATACCTCTAATTAAAGCGATCAAAGAAGAAAACAAAATTAGTTTTGTTTTATCAACTAAAAATGGATTTGATAAAATAGTCACTAAATATGCGGATTTCCATGAATATATCGAGGATATTTTTAATCTAAGTAAGGAAATACAAGTCTTAGTTGGGCAAGAATTAACAGGTGATAAAATTCTGGATTCTGCAAATGCTATCAATATAGAGGAATTACAACAGGAAGTAATAGATAATGCTAAAAATGTTTCAGGATTATTATACAAATCTGATAAATGGAGAAAACATGATATTAATCCAGTAGGTTTAATCGGATATAGTCAATTATTAACCAATAAATTAAGTAAATTAAGAGATGACGTTGTTGAATATTTTAAATGTGCTCATGCTCTTAAATATGTTGAAATATATATTGGTGAGGATAAACAATTATATCTAAGAGAGGGAAGCAACTCCAAAGAAATTACATCCAATGAGTTGACACAATAACATTCCGTAGAATATAATAGCATCAAGTACAGTACAGTTATACAAACAGAAATACATGACATTTTACAGACATTTTAACACACAGTTTACACAAAGACCTCCTAACCACGGAGGTCTTTTCTCATTCCCCAATCTCAAAAAAACAACCGAACATTCATACCACATTCACAAACTTGACATTCATATTTTCGAGGACAAATCTGACGGAAAAGGAATACGTGGGTATGGACATTTCGCCTAACGTTGGGATTCACGTAATGTTTATTCGCCTAAACTCCAATAGCGATAAGGTTACCGAAATAAGTTCGTATATTTTACATTTAGGCGACTAGGATATATCTGGTCACAATTAGATCTTTGAAAATTCGCTCCCGGCTTCACATTAATTAACTTACTTAGCCGCTTCAGACCTGTGCTTTTGGAAACTTCCACTAATTAGCCTTACGCGAAGTTGGGTGTGGTCAATTGAACTTGATATTATGCTTTTTAGCGGATAGTTTGTTTCTTAAACATAACACATAATTATTGTTTCCTAATGCTCTTCTGGTGTACTTTTGAACATCTTAGGGTTTGCGATAAAGTAATTACCTGTTATTTTTATCCAGTCATTTGTTAAAGTAACGACATCATAGATACATTGACTAAATGTTTGTATGTATTGTTCTCGAATCGTAAGGTTGGAAAGCAGTCTATTAATTATTTCGGGAGCGAAATCACCTCCACTTATTACTATAGCTTTTTCGTCAGCCAAAGGTTGAAGCAACAAATATGAATCGGGCGAATTATGGGGGTTCATTTCATATCCTGATGTTAAAGTATACTCATCACATTTACCATTATCTATAAGTGCATCGTTTGAATACAGTAAATCTTTATATCTGCGCAAAGAAAAGACCATTTTTGCAAGTATGCGCTTTTCCTTTTCCGATAAAAAATACGTTTCTAACTCATCGTTGAAAAAATGAATAAGTTCGTTAATATTTAAACTGACATTTTTGAATAAATGGAACCCCAATAGCTCTCTATTTCTTAGGAATTGCTCAATATCAATCGCCGAGCTATTCAAGAGTTTTGGGTAATTAAATTTTTCAGCAGTATTCTGTTTTGTTTCGTACAGCAATCTACAAAAGTCAAGTAGAACACTCTGTATTTGAACATCTATTGTGCGTTTTGTTATTAAGTACTCTTTCCTGTCTATTATGCGTGTATCAACAATATTTTCTATTGATGATAATAATGATTTTGTGAGCATATCGCGGGCTTTAGGCAGGTCGGAACTTGTATCATAAATCAAAGGCTTTCTAAAACGTATGTCAAAAGGCAAATCTTCAATTTCCGCAAACTCTGAATTATAAATACATATAATATTAGACCACCCTATTGTTTTTGCTGCATAACCTAATTCCAAGAGAACATTTGGGTTTGGCGTCAATCGTTCGTGTGATTTTGAATTTATGACACTTATATCTGCTATAAAAATATCACAAGCATCTATTTTTTCAAAAATGCTTTTAGCCAAATCTGGTGTACCACTTTCATTACGGCTATCCATTTCCAATTCGAACTCTGTTATTTTGGAACAAGTTTCTAGCAGTTGTTTTGTTGCTTTGTTTATGCAGTTATTTATCAAGCCGCGATTTTTAGTATTTGGCAAGTCAGATTGCCATGAATAGAATAAGGATACTTTCATAGTTTCCCTCACTATCTAAAATTGTTAATCAATATATCCTCTCATTTACTAATGTCAGTTATCGATTATTAGCCTAATTATAATATGGTCTGGTCTACCGAACTCTATAGTCCTAATTTTACTTCATATGTTTTATTTTTCGATATATTTTTTTTCAGCTGTAAAATAATTTGTTCATTTAAATTCGGATATTTTTGCAAATCGTCAATGTAGCCATCATTTTCTGGAATAATTGAACATTGATGATATGTCCCTATGACTATATATTTTTCTGTCTCATCATAAATAAAACGTTCTTCTATATCCATATTTACTATGGATTCAACAGCGCCATTTGGAAACCTGAAATACCCTGAAGCAATTTTATTGTACGGAACTGTTAATTCATTATTTATAATTGCAACTGCAGAATACTCTTCGCCATCCAATAGATAAAGTTTAGGGTTCTCAATTTCTAGTATTAAAATATCGTTGTAGCAAGAATCCTCGAATAGTCCCCATATCCTGTTTACTATAATTTCTCTTGTCTCTAATATAAAGTTTCCGTTTTCAATTTCGTAGAAACTTTTTATCTGATTGTTTGCTGATCCAGTATTATATTCTAAAGGTCTATTGAACTTATTTTCACTTAACTTTTTGATCAAATTACTTATATCAGTTTTGTTTTCAAAACAATATGCGTGTCGATAACATTCTGGTAACACACTTCTAACAATGTCACTAAATTTATGCATATCTTCATATACATCAACATTTCTTTCCTTGTTGTATAAACTAGTATAGCAATCTTCAATTTCTTCGATATTTTGGAATCTATCTAGTGGGTTATTTGCCAAGCATTTATATACTATTTGGTTTAATATGATCGCTTCTCTTTCGTTTTCAAACAATCTTTCTAAATTGTTACCGCCTGTTCCCCTATTGACCTCTCCAAAAACAAACCAATAGAGGATTTGACCAAAAGCATATATATCAGTAGCAAAGGATATTTCCTTACCACCTACTTGCTCAGGTGCTGCAAACTCAAAATTTGCCAGTCTATCACCTTTTTTAGTTATATTTTTGATTGGGGATTCATCTGACTCAAAATGGGCAATTCCAAAATCCGAGATGATAAATTCACTGCTTTCATCAATTAAAATATTTTCTGGTTTTAAATCTCTATGGATGATTTTGTTTTCTTCTAATGTTTTTAAAGCTTTACATAGGCTGAAATATATCCTTTTAACATCCTCCCATTTTAATTCAGTGATTCCGTTTTTAAACTTTTTTAGACACCCATCATACTTTTTCATAATAATAAATGGAATTTCCAGTGAACCGACTTTTAACACTTCATAATGGATATAATCAACAGTATTCACCAGATTGCTCTTTACCATGTTAATATTTATGTATTCTGCCTTAAAGCGTTCTAATTTCTTAGAAGTATAATTAATTAAGAATTTAACTGCAATATCTGAACTTCCCAACTTTCCTGCATATACTATTCCATTTCCACCTTGCCCCAATCTATCATTCTTTATATCTATTCTGATATGCCCAAACATACAAATAAACCCGTTATTTTGCTCTAGATATTGGGAAAGTACCTTTTCACTTGGCACTAATTCCTCTGTTTTAAAAATTAACATTTCATCTAAAAGTATCTGTAATCCATTTCTTAAAATATCTTGTTTTTCATTATTCCTTAATATTTTACTAAATTCATAAATTCCGAAACAAAACCTTTCATCGTTTTCCGACTTTTCTAATTGACTCCACATATCGTGAATCGTGTAGTCTTTGTAACAATATTCAAACTCACCATTCCATAAAACCTTTTTTGTAGATGCTAAATGCCCAAAATCTAGTCCTAAATTAGTATAGAAAGTTTCTATATCATTTCCCACAAAAAACCATTCATAATTCCAATTGTCTGAATACCTATCTAGAAAACCTTCGTCACTAATATCCTTTTCATATATAAATTGTTGCCTTTCTAATCTCTCTGATTCAAGGTATGCAGTATATTTGTTTTTCAACTTATTTTTATATTCTTTACACAATTGAGGGTCTTTCAAACTTCCTAAAAATTCAATGAAATTCATTTGATTACTCCCTTACAATTTGTTAAGCTTCCCATTATAGACCTCCATGTGGCCTTCGTGCCACACCATCAAATGAATGAAAACTGGGTTCTAATGTCAATACTCTTGCTACGGCAAAAGGTCAAAATGTCTTGGTGCTTTGAGCCCGTCGTTATAGACTGATTAAGGCTTCCTGCTTGCACCACAAATTGTTGCCATGAGCACGCAGGGTAGATTAATACTTTACAGGAAGCCCGCCGTAAATTTTGATCATTGGAGGTGTTTCAATGAATGCTATTTACGAGCGTTGTTGTGGTATGGTTATTCACAAGAATACTATCGCCGCCTGCCTAATTAAAGGCAAAAAGAAGGAGATTAGAACTTTCAGTACGATGACTTCATCTCTTCTCGGACTCATTGACTGGCTGAAGAGCGCTGACTGTGAATGTGTTGCAATGGAGGCGACCCGTCCATACTGGAAACCAATCTACAATCTTTTAGAAATGGAGGAAATATCAACATTAGTTGTGAACGTACAACATATCAAAGCTGTGCCTGGTCGAAAAACTGACGTTAAAGACTCTGAATGGATCGCTGATTTACTTCGTCACGGTTTACTAAATGGCAGTTTTATTCCCAAACGCGAGCAACGCGAACTTAAAGAACTGGTTCGTTATCGAAGAAGTATGGTTCAGGAGCGCGCCAGAGAGTTAAATCGCATCCAAAAAGTGCTTGAGGGCGCGAATATCAAGCTAGCTTCTGTTATTAGTGACATCGATGGTAAATCATCTCGTCGAATGCTTGATATGCTCATATCTGGCTGCACTGACGTTCAATCGATAGCAGATAAAGTGCTTAGACAAATGCGTAAGAAAATATCTCAAATTGAAGAAGCACTTCGCGGTTTCATGGGCGATCATCAAAAGATTATGTTACGTATGATGCTCAAGCATATTGATATTCTTGAAGAACAAGTTCTTACACTTGATCGAGAAATTCAAGCAAGAATGAAACCTGTCTATGAACAAGTGTCCCTTATCGACTCTATTCCTGGAGTTGGTGAACGTAGCGCGCAAATCATCATTGCCGAAATAGGTACTAACATGAATCAATTCCCTTCGGCTTCCCACCTAGCTTCATGGGCTGGCCTTTGCCCCGGTAACAATGAGAGTGCGGGCAAACGTAAAAGCGGTAAAACGCGTAAAGGTAGTGACATACTAAAAGCCACACTAATAGAATGTGCCAAAGTAGCCGGACATTTAAAAAACACCTATTTCAGTGCTCAATACAAAAGGATTGCAGCAAGACGTGGCACTAACCGTGCTACTGTAGCAGTAGCTCATACGATTCTCAAAATAGCGTACCTAATGCTCAAAAACAATGCATCATACAAAGAACTAGGGCCTGATTTCTTTGAACTACGGCGCAAATCAGAGATAGTTATGAAATCCGTAAAAAGACTAGAAACACTTGGATATACTGTGACTATTGAACAGGCGTTAACTCCACAGCTCTTAGTTAATAATTGAATCTTCAAAGACCCAATCCACAATTTCTCAAGAATTCACTTGAGTTTAGTTGGATTTTTTTTGTTTTTTGGCCCAAGTACTTTGTTTTCAGGATAGACATAATGTGCAGTTCACAAAATAGTTCCAACTGCTGAGTTTGCTTATACTATACTTGTCATTGCCTAGAACGTCCGGCGGCTTGCAGTACCTTTCAAGCGAGCTATAACTTTCAATTTTCACACTACCTTTTTTCTTCGGGGTTAGTGCAACCGTTGTGCAAAACCGCTCGTTATCAGCAGTGCTATTAGTCCATAGAGTTTGATTTTTTTTGTCGTTTATGTAGTAACCAATTCCGCTATTTTAGCCGCAACATCTGCCATTGATTCTTCAATAGTACTTAAGCCACTTCGCGAGCCAAGTAACGGACTAACTTCACGTAAATCCTCAAAAGTCGTATTATGTACAATAGGGACAAGCAAATCACGAGCTAGCAAAGCTGAAAGTTCTTTATCTGCTATTCCTTCTCCCTCAACACGTTTAAGAAATGAAGGTGTAACTAATACAATACCTACACGAGATTTTGCCAACCCTTTATCAATTTCACGAAGTAAAGATGAACCTAAAGGAACATCCTTTTCACTAAACCAAATAGTTACACCTTTTGATTCAAGGAAATCGTGTAATTCTTTAGCTGCGCCTTTACGGTCATCCCAAGCGTGACAAAGAAAAACATCTCGTAAATCTGGTAATTTCGAACGCTTCTCAACATTTTCTCGCACAGGGGTAAGTGTTCGAATTTCCGCAGGAGTATATAAAATACTAGAACCAACTGAAGACCAACGTGCTTTCGTCTTAGTTTGTCCGCCAACACTACTACGACTTGTAGAACTGTTTGATGATGAAGAATACGGTGAAGAATATGAGGAATAAGAGTTGTAACCTCGATAACTACCTCCACCTCCACATACTGGGCAGCTTGCCCTTCCACTTGCCGTGCGATGACCGTAAACTGGTGCTGTACATCTAGCCATAGTTTTATTCCCCCTATATTTTTTGAAGAAAATTATATCCGTCTGTGTTATTGATAACCCCTAAGTCAATGCTATCATACATCTGTTTGAACTTCCCATTATTGCTATAACCATAAGCATCCCGAACTACGTATCAGGTTCGCATTTAAATAATCTTTCTAATAGATTCAGCATTTTTCCGAATATTCCTTTCATATCTCGCAAAAAAATACTCTAACCGCAAGAATCAGAAATTATTATATAATGTCTCGATATGGATAAAGCCAAAACCCGCTTTCTAGTGTTCGGATCTTGGCTTTTACTGCCCCGATAATTAAGTTTTTAAGCCTTTCTACTCAAATCTCACCCTGATGAAAGTATTGTTTCTTTTCAGTATGTTATGGTTGTTTATTTCCGAATGGGTTATTAGCCTTGCCGATTGGGCTCTCTTTCGCGAAAGGATTTCCTGCTGTCCGCTGTCTTGAACCTTTTAAGAATGGATTCATTACAGTTACTTCAGATGGCATGAATTGTGTCCGCTTCGCGTCTGAAGCATTAATTTTTTCCACTTCTGCTTGTAGTAATTGAGATAATTCTTGAGCCCGACCTGGCAACCCCATTCCACTAACAACCGTATAAACCAAAATTTCATTCTGACCTTTAACTTGTGCATGTCCGACGTACGTTCCAAGGAGAGTAGGCATTTTCTTTTTTAGCTCATCAATAATCGTACGTTCCATCATTGGGCCAAATTCGAGATCCGGAGGCATAATCAATTGTACGCCCGCATAGCGCGCTTCAGACAAATTCTTGTATTCTGCTAAATATCCAGAGTTCAGAATTTCAGAAATTTCTAAGGCTATCGTTTCAAATAGGGCCGAATCCGGCAGAGATATTCGTGCTTTTCCAAAGGTTACACATCCTCCACTCGTTAGAATTTTAGTTAACTCAGCCCCATCAAAGGTTGTCGATGAAGGTAATCCTGTAGTAGCGTTCATTTCATTGATAATCCGTACAATCTCCATATTGCTGACTATTTTCCAATCCATGTCTATTCCAGAGTCTTTCGCGTGATTAACGTACCGATTATACAAAAGATTATTATCAACAACAATGACCGATGAAATTAAACCATTGTACATAAGTTCCTGCAAGGTCCCAAGGAAAACATTGGCGTTTTGTTTTTCTTCAACGCTATCCAGGTTCCTCGGTAACGTGATCATGGCTGTTACTGAATAACCTTTTTCAGCGAGCGCCTCACAAACCGCTTGAATACCCCCAGTTCCGGTTCCTCCCCCAATACCGGCAGATACAATGACATGATCCACGTTCTCAAAAACTCGTGGGACTCTGTTTAACACAAGATCGTCTAATACCCCAGGTTGATTGATCGCAGCATATCCGAGTTCAGGCTGCCGCATAGCACCGAGTCTATAGTTTGGTAAAGCTACACGCTGACTTTCAGGAATGTTTTTTAAAGCGTGCAGATCAGCCAGACACGTATTTACGGCGATAGCTTGGTAAGTGGATTGATTTTTGCCAGGCAAACGACACGCAGCAAGGGAGTCTGCTATTTTCCCACCGGCTTGTCCTAATCCTATAATGCCAAAATTTATGCTAACAGTCGAATTCAAAATAAACGATTCTTGGTCTAAATTATTCATTGCGATTGAAGGTTCGACTGCGGTCTCCTCGCAAGTAATTGAATCTTCCTCATTTTCATTAGGATTATCGATAGCATCGAAAGTGACTTTTTCAGGAATTAACGATGCTTCTTCGATACTAGTGGTTTCTTCTTTAAAAACAGTTTCTTGATTACTTTGGACATTTTCCATAATTACTACCTCCGCATCTTCAATGTATTCATTTTCTGTTGGTTTAACTTTAAAAGGTATGGGTGAATTCCCCGGTAAAATTGAACGAATAAATGGCGGACGAGTGTAAATGGCCATAATCTTTCCTCCCTTTTAAATTTCATTTCGTTCAACAAGATCTAGCATCGCTAGTCCATGTTCAGAAAGCTGAAACATATTGAGACCATTTGTGGAATTATCACACTCGATTAGAGCAGCTGACTCCAATCGTTCAAAGGCAACACCTCCAACATATTGTGACAATCCAGTTTTGGCAATAACCGTTGTTTTTAAAAAAGGAGTTGGGTAGTGCTCTTTAAAAAACATAAGAATTTCACCTGATACAGGAGTTACTTTATTTTTAAGAACAATTAATACGCCTTTTTCAAATGCCATCTTATACACCTCCATGCTCTTTTATCTATCTATAAACTAGAAGAAAATTACCCACAAACTGAGTGAGTACACTGAGTGGGTGTACTGAGTGAGCGTACTGAGTGAGCGCACTGAGTGAGCGCACTGAGTAAGCGCACTGAGTGAGCGTACTGAGTAAGCGCACTGAGTGAGCGTACTGAGTAAGCGCACTCAGTGAGCGCACTGAGTAAGCGCACTGAGTGAGCGTACTGAGTAAGCGCACTCAGTGAGCGTACTGAATAGTGCGCCCACTAGTGCATTAACTCAATAGCTTGATCGGCTAAAATCTTAACGTGTTCGAAAAATGCGAGTATCAGAACAAAGTAGGGCCAATAAAAGTAGGCCAAGCAGGAGGAATATACTTTAAATTACTGTCATAACAGGAGTTGTTAATGGTCTAAAAATTATTACAGGCCGTTTTGTAGGCCACGCCAACTTTACGAGCAATTTTCTTAATTAAAGCAATTCCTTCACCGGACATTTATGAATAATCAGCGTTAAATAGATCGCATAATTATTCATGTTCTGAAAATATATGCATGACTTAGAACGCGCACAAATTTTAATTGTCCCCAATCAGGTTCTCATTGCTTATATTATAATTTCCTAGGGATTTCATTTTCGGGGACAATTAAAAAAAATCCCCTCAATTCCTTGACACAGGCTAAACACGCGGGGACAATTAGAAATCTAATTGTCCCCGAAACACTTAACCTATATGAGCCGTATTTATGGTTATCTCATTCAAGTTGAACTTGTATATTTATTCATTGAGAAGATATTTTCAGGAAATACTTTATCGACTTGCTCCAAGGACACATAGATTTGACGTGGTGCATTGGGCCCCTTATAAGGAGATATTATTTTTCTGATCTCCATTAACTGCATGATACTTTGAGCTACGTCGGTTTTAATATTTAGACGGGACTTTAAGTATTCCCGTCGTGGTGCTTGCTCCTTAACCACGATTCGCACGGAACATCCGTAGAGGACGGCCCACGCATTATTTTTAATAGAAAGAGTTTTTGGTTTCGAGGGAATGCCCAAATTCACCATGTGTCCTTGGCTTCCCACGACAATTAAAACCTCTGGAATATTCGGTAGTTCTTCTACTTTTGCCCTAGGGCTCCTATTTAAACCATGATGATCAGGGGATAAGTCTATCAGCTTATTCGTGAAGGTTAGAATGTTGTTTGTTTCCTGCTTAACCACATCTATTGCTTTAAGATTATCGTCAGGTTCTTTATCGAACCTTTCAGGACTATACGTTTTATCGTTTAGTTTTTTAAAGCTTCTGGTGCAATTATTACACCAAAACTCAACAAGACGCTCTATTTCTTCATCCGTAACAAGAGGACCTTGGGCACGGATCGGCTCCGGATCTACAGGACTTAATAAGAGAAGATCCCCCATGCCTGTCAATGACTCAGCGCCTGGCCGGTCGAGAATGACCTGCGAATCAATCGTCGACGCAACTTTATAAGCAAGCCGCCCAGGCATGTTCGCCTTAATTAAGCCGGTAACAATATCGGCTGTCGGACGTTGGGTCGCAAGAATCAAATGCAAGCCGGCAGCTCTGGCCTTTTGCCCGAGCCTGGCAATGGCGGTCTCCAAGTCTTTGCCGGTACTCTTAGCTCCCATGATTAGATCGGCGTATTCATCAATGATTGCAACCCAATAGGGAAGCTGCCCTTGTTGAGGGACCTTGTCATTATACTCACGAATGTTTCGGGCTTTTTTCGACCGCAAGAGCGAATATCGTCTCTCCATTTCCACGACCATTTTATCCAGCAATTGCATTGCGTCTTTCGGTTCTGTGGCGATGGGGGCTAACAAATGGGGCAGGTCCTCATAAACCGTTAATTCAACAGCCTTCGGATCAACCATAATCAGTTTTAATTGATCCGGCAAATGTCGGAGTACCAGGGAAAGAATCATGGCGTTCAGCCCAACGCTTTTTCCCTGATTGGTTGCACCGGCTACCAGCAAATGCGGTAATTTGGCCAGATCCGCGATCAGAGGTTTTCCGTTAATCGTCACTCCAATACATAAGGGAAGCGTACTCTTGTTTTTCCTAAATTCGGGACTGGCCACCATTTCCTGAAGCGTCACAATCCCGCGCTGTTCATTGGGCACCTCGACGCCAAAGCATCCGGGCATTCCGGGAACTGCCGAAATTCGAACACTTCCCTGGATTCCAAGTTCGGCAGCAATATTTTCCCCTTCTCTGGTTAACGATGAAATCTTTAAGCCGGAGCTTTGAAAGATCACTTGGGTGATCGCCGGGCCGATGACCGTTTTAACATGGCGAAACTTCGACGTCCCGCTGGAATCGACACCTATATTTAACCGGCTAAATGCTTGCAGGACCATCTCGGCGGTATCTCTGGACTCCTGTTTCTTGGCCTTGGGTTGGTTGAAAATCGTCAATGGGGGAAGATTTTCAGAAATAGGCGATAGATCCACCTCTTCCGGAGCAAGGGACTGAACAGTCGGTCCTTTCCCAGCCTTAGGAATCGGTGGGGGAAGCGATGATTTGGGGACGGTATTGGCCCCAACCCTAACAACAATTGCTTCTTGACCCTCTCTTTCTACAAAAGAAACAATTCTTGACGCGACACCAAAAGCCACGGCAATAGTCCCATCGTCGATCCTCTGACGCAAAGACGAACGCAAGGAGGGATCCACTCCATAAAAATACTGAGGGATAAAGTGCACTTCCTGGTGTTCGACAGAATAGAAAACTTGAAAGTCCAGCGTTTTCACTTTAGGCGCAGGGGTGTTAGCGCTGTCTTTCGAGCTAGGGAATGATTTTTGTCCCGGCAATTTACTTCGCTCAACAAAGATATGAGCACCGGAACGTTCGAGCGTGTGAATCAGAATGGGGCGCTTTTGCCGTGCCCAGGCCATCCATTCCTTCTCTTCATTTCTGCCTGAGATATTCCTAGTAATAGGAACCACAGTTATTGTTTGAGTCCAGGATTTCTTAAGGGAAGAAAGCTGCCCCCAGTTCTTGGAGAAGAGACTAAAGATCAAAGCAACCATGGTATCTAGGATGCGTCCCAAGAGAACAAATAGGTAAACCGGAAAATCAGCTATATGAATTGCTCCATTTCTCGCTAAGGTCCGAATAAAATCTAGGATTACCAGGACCAGAAGTCCTAATCCCACAACTTGGCTTAAGCTATATGTTTCCAAAAATTACACCCCCATACCGGCAACTAGTTTATAGACATTCACCACGACGTTTTGTCCGAACACGATGAGGGGATGAAGGATCGGTGCAGCGGGGAAATAGAGTTTATTCCAATAGGTAATAAGTAAGTGGGCCTGGGGCACTAAACGCCATACCAAAGCTCCCAGATTAAGCCAGATTAGCACAATCACTAAGAAATTCCACAGTCTTTGAATCTCGTGTTTCTTAGAAAGAAGAACGAGACCTATTCCAAGGACCACCAGAATCGGCAATGGTTTCGACCTCCTCCTTATTCATCTTGAAGCGTGATTGCTCCCAACGACCAATTATTGAGTGAGCCGTTAATGGGTACCGTTACCCTCACGTTTTGAGGTTTATCCGTTTTAACCACGGTAAAGTGGAGCTGCAGTGTAGTTTGGTCCGCTGTTGCCTTAACAAAGGAGAAGAACGCATACTTTTGCTTAAGAATCTCATTCCATCCGGCATTACAGGCCTGAGCGACGGGTTCAGTTTGGGAAACTGCCGGCGGCGTCATGGTATCCGGGGGGGCCGCCCAACGTAAGGCAACGTCTGGGAAAGGACTTTTAGGATCTTTTGTTAACAGCGCAACCATCCAGGCTCCCGGTTTGGAGAGGTCTTTTTTGAGTTCGGGAGACCAAAGATTGTTTTGTTCCGTGGCCTTCCAAATACTAGGATCACGGTAATAATTAGGATCCCAGAAAGATGTTAGGGCATAATGGGTATCCCCGATCGTCAATAAACTGCACGCTTCAGGGGTTGCTTGAGGATCGCCGAGCTTTCGAACCTGTTGAATGAGATCACGAATCGTCTCTTGATCCATTGTATGCAGCTGGGTAAATGTCTTCGGAGTAAACCCTGACGGAGCTTGTTTAGAAGGTTGAGCTGTGGGCTGTGGTTTTGGAGTTTCTTGCTTGGCTACTGGGACTGGTTTTGACTCCTTTTTGGTACTGATATAATGCCAACCCAACGCGATGAGAAGGATCATGAAAACTGAGGCACCGGATATCAACCATTTTTTACTCATTGAGCATTACCTCCTGTTACTCTCGTTAAAGGAACTAAATAACTATTTGGCCTTGAGGACAAGGTTTGAAACCAGAACTTGACACCTTTCCACCATCTAAGGTCTTCAGCATAAGACCCCGAGGGATTCTTAGGATCGTTAATCCATTGGATGGGATCCTCGCCGGAAGGGATAGGGTAGCTCAATTTGGTGGCCACGGTCCTGGCTGCTACCTCACAAGCTTTATTAAAACCAGGGGAATAGGCCATCCAACTCCCATAAACATTGAACGGGTTTCTCTCGACTTGGGCCGCATCGCTGTTATGTGCCGGATCAAAGGATTGTTCTTGACCTGTAATAGCGACCAGGAGTAGCGGATTCACGTTAAACGTACGGCCATTGGCAATAAACGAATCCACATCTCGGATCAAATAGCTTCCCTGGCTGCTTAGAAAATTTCGCAGGTCATCAGGATTAACTTCGTGAAATTGCAGGTCTGCCGGAGGAATAGCACCGCCGCTGGGAATGCCCCCTCCACCGTCGCCGGATCCGTTGTCTTGAGTGTTATAAAAACGATCCGGTCCGTTTCCGGCAAGAGCAAAAACAGGGATAAAAACAATCGACATAAGCAGGAGTGCAGTGATCACGCCAGGAACCATAACCCACTTTAGTAGTTTTGAAACCATATTTTTCTCCTCCTATAACCTGTAAGAAAAACACCCACAAAAACTACCCACAAACGGACAAAACCGGACAACTCTGTCCGGTTCAAGGGTTTCTTCTATTTATCTTCAGAAATATAAATTATAGTGCTAAAAACGCCCTATAATAGTTAGGATCTTGTTGCCCCATACCAGCACGATCAAAGAGCCGAAACTCAAGTATGGGCCAAAAGGCAGCTGCTGTTTTAGACTCGTCTTACGGATTCGCAGCAAACCTGTTCCCGTTAGTAAGCCGGTTAAGCAGGCTAAAATAATTACAGGAACGATTAAGGGAAACCCAAAAAATAAGCTGAGAGCCGTAACAAATGTGACATCTCCGAGGCCCATATCCTGGGGAAAGGCTTTAGCAATAAGCCAAAATACCAGACCGAATCCCAACACTGTCATCAAACTAAACAATCCGTTTTGAGGGCCATCCAGAAAAGCATTGAGAAGCCCTATTCCCAGTAAGGGAATCGTAAATTTATCCGGCAGCCGCATGGTGCAGTAGTCTGTAATAGACAAACCGAGAATTAGCAGGACAAAGAGGAACTGTACTAACCAATGAAAATAAACTAAACGACTCATTGAACCCAGTCCTCATGGAGACCGACATTTTCTCGGGCCTGGATACGTCGTTTAAGGGCTGGAAGGGCTTTTACAGCTGCCAATGAGATGAACCAGACTCCAAGGAAGAAAAAATAGCTTTCATGATAGGCCAAGAAACCTAGCCCCGTAATAAGCGTAAAAAACAAACAGAAGGAGAAATAGAACGTAAGAGAATAACGGCTATGGTTGAACATGTAGCCGAATAGAGCACAAAAGCCGGAAACGAACAGCCAAAAGGTAAGCAGCGAGGAAGATGCATTTTCAAAATTAGTATCTTTCGATATGTTTATCAGGCGATACAGCCCTGGTACTGCCAGAAATAGTGAGGCGACGAGAAAATATAGGTTGATTACTTCCCGTACAATGATAGAAGCCTTTGCGTCCATATAGTTTAAAAATGTTAAAAGATGGCTTCCTTCCGTTTTGAAAAAAGAGTATTCCATGAGCAAAATCTCCCTTTCAGTTTTTATTAACATAGGTAATGTGTAACGGATTAAACCAGCCGCCAACGCCCGCAAGAGTCGAATTTGGCAGGTAATAATTGATCGAGCCTACAATACCCAGGCCAATGACGAGCAACACTCCTAAAACTAATTTCTTTTTCAGACTCATCGTATTTATTTCTTCCATCAGCAACTCTCCCTTATTTCTGATTTGCCCAGTGATCTAATGATTTAAGGATTCATCTCTTGTATGAAAATGATGGTTTCGTAATCAAGCATCCCGCCGGCCTCAAGAATACTCTCCAAGGCTTCTCTTCCTCCTTGAGGCATATAGGGAATTTCCTTAGAATCTGTGAATGCGAGATACCCTAGTCCTGGGACAAAGAAGGCAAAACCACGGTCAAACTCACAGTAACCCCCTGGGCATTTAAAGCGTTTCCCCTTCATGCTTACGATTTGAAGCTTTGCATTGAGTTCCTCAGTTGTCATGGATAATCCCCTCTTTATCTTATTTTGATTAACTGCTAACGACAGAATGGTCCCTAGACCGATACGCCCTGAAGGATGCTGCGTTTATCAAAGGTCTTCAAGCAACCCTGTCCGGATCTCCAATGGTCTTTAAAACTAGAAAAATCCGAGTTAAGCCTCACGGTCATCGAAGTTTCTGTCTCGTTAATAATCTCTGTAATATCCCAAAGGAATCCATCGTCCTCTGCAAGCTGATCCCCCACCTTTAAGTTTTGGGCCTTTAAAAGCATGGCTTTCTTAACCTCCTAACATCAAGCTATTGTCTCGTTTCAAGTTACCTCCACCTAGTAATGTTTAAGGCTTATTCCATCCTCCCATACCCTTTCTAACTAAACCGCAACCGTACCTATCAAAAATGTGTCTTCACATAGCCTACAGCGAGATGGTGCAAGTAGTCATTGACATCACCATTTCTAAAATCAATACGAATAAGCATCTCTTGAATGGCCTTTTTCTCTTCCTCTGAACAGGTCTTTATGAGTTTAATCACAAAATCGCTGTCAATGAGATGGATTGTCCCGTGATGTTCTATCTCAAACGTTTTAAAAGGCATGTCCTTTTCTTCGAAGAATGTCTCAAACCACTTGTCCATTTAAAGCTCCCTCCTCGTTCTCTTGCTCATCGTTTCTCATAATGGCTCTGTTTCGTTTAAACAACTGAGGTTTACCCAAGAAATATCCCTGCCCAAAGTGACATCCAGATTCTTGAGCCGCCTGCCATTGTTCCTTGGTTTCAATCCCCTCCGCAATAACCTTAGAACCTAATCGCCGAGCGTGATCCACCATGGCGGTTAGGAGACTATTTCGGGCTTTAACATGGATAGATTGGGTAAGAACTTTATCTAATTTTAAGTACTCCGGGCGTAGCTGCAGGAGTGTGTCAAAGGTTGCATATCCAGTTCCCAAGTCATCTATGGCTAAAGGAAACCCCATGTTCCGAAGACGAAGGACGCCTTCCCAATGAATCGTTTCAACCTCGGTAATCTCCAGGACCACATTGCGACCACGAAAAATGCTCCATAAATCAGGATTGACGATCGACGGGTGAACATTAATAAATAAGAGTCCAGGGATTCGGTGCCAGCTCTTGAGAATCGCCTCAACGATCAACGATTCAAGTCGTTCTAGACCCTTATAGTGATAGGCTAACGAAATGATCTCCATGGGGGAGAAACTAGACCAGCGTGCCAAGGCCTCATAACCAAGAATTGTAGAATTCGTAAGGTCTATAATCGGCTGCAAGGCGATATTCGTAGGGATTTTCCCCTCAAGAATCTGGAAATAGGCTTGGGTTAAGTTATTAACATTTAATGGCATCGAAATCATCTCCCCCTTTCATCATTTCCACAAAGCTTATACCACAGATCGTTTGTCCTTCAATCCTCGGGTTGCATAGAGTTCTAGTTCCAAAGGTGACAGTTCATATCGGGCTTGTTCCCAGTTTCGGTCCGCCACTTTCAGCATAAAGGTGTGCTGCCCATAGCTATTTTGAATGGCTTCGATCACGGGTTCCGGAACCGCCTTACTCGACTTAAGAATTTCCAGTTCATTGTCTTCGATCCAAAAAATCATTTTTATATAGCTGTTGCTCCAAATCGATTGAGCCGGGGCCTTTTCCCCTAAATACACAGAGACCTTATTGGAGCCGGTAACGACCATCCCGTTTTGATGTCGAATAGACGTCGCCCAGGTGTTTAGAAATTTCTCAATCACCGGGTTATTAATCGAACGCTGCAATTCGTCCATAAACACTGCTGTGAACCGTTCGCCCAGAAGTTTATCGCGTTTAATTTGTTCCGAAATGGTATCCAAGGCTAAGGTCATTTTCACGAGACTGGCCCGCGTATCCTCCCCGGCCTCTTCGGGATTGGACAGACGGACAACAATCATCTGGGAATCCAACTTCAGAGGTTCACCTTTCCCGAAGAGATGGCTCTGTCCGCCTTCAAAATAGCGCTGAATACGGATCCGTAAGTCTTGAGCCCCCGGAGTGTGGATGTCACAAAGGGCTTTGTACCAATCCGTAATGCGAAGAGATTTAGTAAACCAGGTTTCAGGCTTTTCCCGGTCCATATTATTCTCGAAAAGGACTTGGGCAATCGCCTGATCGCAGGGGACTAAGAAATATTCCTCCTCAGTATCTGCTAAAATGGAGATCGTTCGCATGACGCGGGCAATCATGGTATCTATAGGATTACTGTCCAGTTCCGAGACTTGAGGATAAATCATCATGGGTTCAATATAGGTTCCGGTTTGAGTCCTCTGGTCTAGGTAAGCACCGCCGTTATTCAGGCACCAAACATAGAATTCTCCGTTGAAATCTAAGTAGATGACGCGAAAACCATGCTCCATAAGGCTTTGGCCCAGGGCCTTTTGGGCTGCTGATTTACCGCTGCCGGTGGTTCCCAGGATGGCAATATTCTTGCCGCCTTGTCCTTTTATAAGGTCTATAAGGATACGACTGTTATTACGGGTGCTGTTCCCGAAATCAATGCCTGTACCGTCGGAAATACTGCCGTTAACAAACGGTGTCAGACACGTTAAGGGATCGCTGGTGACAAACCGTCCGGGATATTCTTTATAAAGTTCTTCCGGCGTGAGTCCCAGGGAAAGCCCGGCTTGAAATCCCTGCAGCTGTTCAAAGGAAAGGGAATTAACCTTCGTTTTATCTTCGGCTAACTGGTCCTTAATTTCTTTAATTGTTTTTCTCAGGGCTTGTACCGTGGGAGCCCAAGCTGTGATGTATACCCAGATTTCAAAGGGTAGATTGTCGGTATATTCAACCTCGTTAATAATCCTCTTCAGAGATTCATAAGCTTTGACAAGCTCGGAATCGGGAATCTGATGCCGGCTCGTTGCGTCCTCAATGTCATGACGCAGCCGGTTTAGCTTGTGTTCATTCGCTTTACTAGCGAGGCTTTTGACGATGGGATGAATTTCCACAGTATAGCGAACGGAATGGATAGAAGGAACACCTCCAGCATCTCGATTGCCAAAAGCGAGATTTCTGAAATGACCGAAGTTTAAGTTTTGAGGAAAACGCTTGATCAACAAGGTCGAGGTGTAGACCGTATTAGGGCCTTTGCCCAGCCTGAGATACATGGTCGACAAGGATTCATCGGATTCTTGGGCCAGGCCTGCAGCATCCCGTAAACCTTGAGCATCAAACCCGTCTTTAACAGGAACGTAGGGATTCACCGGGATGGGCAGGAAACGAAAGAGATGTTCTTGAAGCTCTTTCGGCAGAGGAATTTTTTGAGCAAGTTTGGTAAAGTCCCAACTCATAAGGATGCCACCTCACGTTTCATCGTCAATTGACGTAGGATGTCCCAAGGTTTCCGCGGGAGAGACAGGCCAAAGTTTTCGCCATAGCCATGGTCAAAGGGGATCATGATGCCGATGGGCATGCCCAGCTGAGCGCTTAACAATCCCGGAGATAAACCTGAAGGCATGGCTTTGGTAATCGCCAAGACCATCTTGTCGGCGGGGAGTGTTTCTATTTGCTGGAGCGAGGATCCTAAACTCCCCGGCTGATTATCTGTGACATAGATAATTGTTTGAGAGGCGTTCAGTAAATCAGTACAGTCGCTCGTCACAAGGCCAAGGTCGACGGTCACATGGTCGAAGCTTTCTGCCAGTTTGGCGATATCCGAAACTCTCTGTTCTCCGGAAACGTCCGAAACGGTGAAGAGATTCGGCCACTCTGCCGGCTGCTCTCCGCGCTCTAAATTAACCAGCAATCCGTCGTGCGGCGTAAGATTCACGGCAACCGTGGTGACTCCAACATAACGCTTGGTTCCAAGCACGAGGACAACATTCTCCGGAAATCGTAGGGGCTTCACTAAGGGAACGACCTTCTGCTTTTGGGTACTTAAACCCCGTGAATTCTCTTGGGTGATCTTGGCAAAAGGGTTCGGCGTTATCTTGAAGGGATTTATAGAAGACGGCGCTATCGTGCCTTGAGATGGCGTGAGGTCTTCTTTAGAAATTGTTTGCACTGCAGGGGGGGCCTGAGGCTTTTCCAGAATCGAGAGAGTCATTTCAGGTTTTGACAAAATCTCGGGTTCCGCTATAACCTCTTTGATCGCTGGAATCTCAAAATCGATATAGTTTTCTTCATAGACCTCTTCGTCATAGCCATCATCGGTAATATCCTCATCTATGGGTTCCTCCGCAAATCCCAGGGGTAAGGTAAGTTTGCTCCGAGTCCAAGGGGCGACGTCACGATGAATAACCCAAAGCAAATCCTCTTCCCCCATGGGAGCAAGGTTGAGTTTTGCTCGCTGCATGACCTCGATAAAGCTGTTGACGGTATAGGAAAAACTGGCTAGAGCAAGTTCTTTACGTTCTAAATCCGTATCGCCGGTTTCATCCCGCATAAGATGGGTAAGGCTACCGTCGATGCGGAGAAACAAACGGTTGGTGACGGCCATCGACTTAGAAAAGGTTTCAGAGTTCGCCATCCGATCCAGCGTCAAGTCCCTCCCACCCGGCAGAATCGCCGTAAGGGCCTGCTCCCGCCGTTCCTTCCAAAAGGTTTCCTCATACTCAAGGTCGGCATCATCGATCCAGCGCAATCGCATCTGGTTTGCTGAAGCTACCGCCAGGGCATCCTTTAATCCTTTCTGTGTCAAGGCCACCGTTTTGGGAGATTCAAAATCGATGGGTTCTGCCTGCACGTAACAAAGTACGGAAACCCAGCCGTTATCCCATTCCACCAGAACCTTGTCCTCCCTATAATGGAGCATTTCGGCCCGAATGAGATCCTGGAGGCAGGTTACATTCTGCTCAGAACGTTTAGACCCTGGTTTATCCGCTAAAATCTTTAAGCGTTTGCGATAGCGTTTAAAGATCCCCACATACCGGGGGAGATCCAGGGCCATGCACCCGGCGACAAGGAGGAAAACACCGATCGCAATGCCCATCCGCCCAATGATCTCGGGAAACGGGAACCATAGAATATAACCGGCCAGGATGAGACCCAGGGGAACGAGAACCTTGAGCATTTTATCGATGGAAATTCCCCAAAACGTCTTGATATCCTGACGAATATCATCCTGAAACTGCATAGCCCTTTACTCCTTTCCTCCGGAAGTCTTATCTCCAGGCTTTTTACGGTTCTTCCTCCAAATCCCCATGTTAAGACCGAATTTGGGTGGTTTTGTAGCAACATGACTGATACCGTAATCGTCGACCGTGATATAGTTTTCTCCTTTGGCTTCCGGATCGCCCGTGTCGTTATCCCTGTGTACCCAGTATCGTTTGCGCCCACGGAGCGTTTGGGAAACCGTGTATTTTGCCAGTTTCTCATGGGGAGTATCGACAGCCCAAGAATCATCGAATGAGTGAACAGGAACACCTTTTTCTTTTAATTGCTCTGCAATGTCTTCGCTCATAGGACCCTCATATTTATAGAACGTCCCGCCGCCGGGCATGGAGACTTCTTGAAAATGCTCGTGAACGTCTTCGGGTATGATCCGTTGCTCAATGCGATCCAAGCGAGAATCAAGACTTTGATCAGGTGATCCGGGTGATTTCGTGCTGCCATCCATAACCGGCGGTTTCGTGAACGGTCCCTTAAACGTGGTCTTAAAGCCGTTACGCTGATTGGAAGCAGAAGTACTATCATTGGAGGCTGATTCTTGTCTAAAATGGTTTTCTGTCACCCTGGAAAGAAGGTCATGATGTCGCACCGGAGAACGGCTGGTCTGAAGTTTAATGCTTTCTCCCTGTTCCGTGATCACGTCTCCGGCGGTTTGCATTTTATGGCCTGCGGTGGCCAGTTTGCTGCTGCCGGTTATGGCCCCTAAGATGCTGGCAGCCTTGCCGGCGGTTTGCAGTTTGGAACCGGCGCTCGACGCTGCCTGTCCTTTGACTGTTTGCACAGGGCGAGAAAGCATTCCCAAGATTTCCGTTTCAATAAACTTCCACCAAAACGTCCATAAGACGATGACAGAAATGGCCACGACGATGGCCTGTAAAATGACCTGTAAAACGGTATCTGTCTGGCTCTGATAAATATATCCCTGCAATCCCCAGCTCACGGTCATGATGATGGAGGCGATCAGCGTCCGGACTAAACCGCTGATATAGCTCATAAACGGCGCAAAATCTGAGGCTAAGGTCGTCATCATCGTAAAGAACGGAGACCCGATTACCAGGAGCAACCAAACTCCATAAACCAGGGCTTGGACGAATTCAAACGCCAGGATGATCAATCCTCCGAGCAGAAAGGCTAAGATGGCCGAAACGGCATCCTGGTTGGCCATGATGGCTTTAGAGAGATCCGGCACAATAAACTGAGCCGTTGTCTGTAAGGCGTCCGGGGATAACCAGTGCTGGCCCACCATCCAATCCAGTAAGATATAGGTGATGTGATTGCGGGCATAGACCATCAGGTTGGTGACCCAGATTGAGAGGAACACCCAGAGGATGAGTCCGAAAGAAATAAGGACGTCTCCCGCCGGTCGTTTTCCGGCCATGACCTGCCCGGCCATGCGAAGTGTAGCATAAAGCATAAGGGCCAAGGCTAAGATCACGAGGAGCTCCCACCAAGTAAAGGAGGGATCATCCTTGTTCACATAGGAATACTCAGCAGCATTTTGTTCTGCCCAGGAAACAATAGGTCTCAGAAAATCACTGAGAGTTTGTTTCATCCAATCGTTAATGATCTTTCCGGGATCGAAGTTCTGAAAGAAATCGACCACGGAGGACACGGAGGTTTTGACATCGTTAACTCCGTTATAAATTTGTCCCAGGATCGGAAGGTCACCGATAAAACTTCCGCCTGAAGAACTGCTCGTGGTGGAGCTTGCCCCGCTGGGTATTGTTTCGGCGGCCCAGACCGGACCGCCGAGAACGTTGAAAAGAATGAGCAAGGTTAAGATTAGGACGCTGATTCGCTTCATAGGGCATCCCCCGCCGTTAGTTATTGTGGAGTCGGAGTCGTGGTAAACGCTTGGTTAAGAGGAACCAGTACGGAAACAAGTAAGTGATACCAGGCCCCGGAAAGGACCAAAAGGACCATACAGAATCCGGCAACCACCGGAATAAACTCTTTGTACGATACCTGCCCTTCCATGAGTTTTTTCGATTTGTGCAAGAGATGGCGGATCCCATGAAACAAGATCCAACATCCATAAAGGCCCAACCCGTAATTAAATAAAGGAAGCAGGCTCAAAACAACGCCGCCGTTCATCACGGAATCCCATTTGACTTGAAATGGATTGGTTGAAGGAAGTGCTCCGCCTCCATCGGCTAGGACGCGAGACGCATTGGCTAAAAGCATCAAAGGTATGACAGGAAGACTCCATTTCGTTTTATCTCGGAGACGTTTGAAGATTGACAAGACGATCCCTCCTATAAAGTATTTAGTTCAAATCAGATAAGTTTGGGCTGCACCACCGTGATAATGACTAAGATCCAAAGCCCATTTTTTAAAACCACACGTTCCATCCAATCTTCCGTGGAAAACGTTAAGGGATAGGGAAGAATTCGGGCCAGGCTGATCATCCAGGGGAGTGGCCAGAGAAGCTGAGCCCCTTCTGGATTAAGAATATCCATCAAGACTGGATGACTTAGATAACCGGCAACAGCGCAGGTCAATAAAATACTGGGCACCATAGGCCAAAGCCAGTGCAGATACAGGCTAAAGAGCCAGGCTGCTGCGATAGAATGCGTAAAGTGGCGATGATCAAGCGCCATGCCTGCACTGCTCCCCAAGGGCAGACGTTGATTCAAAAACGAACTGGGATGATCAATATCCGGCAGAATCGCTGAAGCAGCCCCGAACGCGATACCGATCGGCCAATAGATGGGCGGGGCATGGGAGACGCTTAAAACAATCTCAGCTGCGAGCATACCGGCAGCGGCATGAGTGGAACCCATCATGGAACCTTCACCTCCTTATCTTCTATAAGCCTTTTTCCCACAAAGGGGACAACTTGGGCTTGATTTTCAAACCAGTTCTCCGGAATATACCCGAAATCAATCTGCCATTGATCCGGTTTGCCACAATGAGGGCAAACCTTGGTGCGGATTTCACCGAGGATCCGAACTGCCCCGAAAAATGGCACCGTTATTTTTGGACTGATCACCGTTCTGCGGCTAATCGGTGCCTCTCTGGCCGGCTGGTCACACAGCAGGCAGCGGCTTTCTCCAGATGTCGACGCTGCTTGAATCGGTGGATAGCCAATTCCCGGAAGCTGATACACGCGGACAACCTCTGCCGGGAGCCCCAGCTGATCGAGGGCGATTTCTGTTTGTTTGCCGGCTTCCCATTCGGAGGGTGCAAGAATATAGATATTGCCGCGCCAGGCACCCTGTTTGCACGTTACGTTCCAAAACCTTGTCAAGGATCCTCCGCCCTTTCTTTGTTTCTTTGGTTGATTGGTACTCTTTAATTCCACTGCTGACTCGGGGCAAAATACGTTGGCAGGGCGACAAGATCGCACACGGGATAGGTTCCGGTGTAACTAATTCCCATAACCGGCGGCATGGTCCAGGTCACCTGCAGACTCACATAAACGCTCCTTCCTGGAATGGTCCCTGTGACACCGGGTGGTGCCGGCAAGCCGGCATCATTATCGCCGTAAACGGTAAACGTTTGAACAGCCAGGCTTCCCGTGGTGACCTTGAGTTTTTGGGCGTACAACTGAATCACGGTCGTTTCTAATGCAGAATTGTCCATCGTTACGCCTTGAGGAATAGAAACGGCCACAGCTGTCTGGATCGAATCTTTGAGCAGCGACTGCATCCATGTCTCTACATTGGCACGTTGAACCGCCATGAGCTTAAGAGCAATCCAGATAAATCCGGTGACTAAAATGACGGCTAAGAGGGCTACCACTAATACCGGCTGTGAGACCGAGCCTAGTTCATGATCGTTAAGAGCTTTAAAATCCTTAGTGTTTGACAGGTTCATGGGCTGTCCCCTTTTCCTGTTCTGAAGTAACTGCCGGTGCCACGGCCAAGGCAGACTGCAATTCTTCTTTAGTGAGCATGCCTTCTGTGATTTCCGGGACAGATGATGAACCGGATTTCAGGGTAACCAGAGAGGGAACTGTTTTAACATAAGCCTTTGGTGCGCCGGCCTGAATAACGACGGTTCCGTCAATTTTGTACTTTGAAATAAAGGCTTTCGTTTCCTTGATGGCCTCCGGAAGATCCGACGTGTTAAGGAAGGTGGAAACATAAATGAACGGTTTTTTACGATTTAGATCGCTGACCATCGTTTGAATCTGCGGTAAATCTTCTTGGCAATGGGGACAATTCACGGAAAAAAACTCCAGAGGTGTTATGGCCGCATTGAGGTAAACACTGCGCCCGTCCAAGGTGTAGACTGGAATCAGAGTATAGTCGGGTTTGATGGGGATTTCTGCGGCCTTGTTGGGATTCCAAGGACCCACAAGGCCAAAATAACTACCTATGACAACAACTGCAGCCACGGCCGCAATGAGACATCCTAGTCTTGAAGGTTTAAACATGCTTTCTTCCTCCGTTTCTGCTTATTGAGCCTGTTTTGCTCCGGAATTTGTCGTGCGAGGTGGAGTAGCATTTGGGGTAGTCTGCGCCGTGGAGGCGGGAGGATTTGATGGAGTATTTCCCTGGGTTGAAGGATCCTCTTCGCCCCAGGGAGATATACTTAATACGACTTTCCCGGCACTGAGCAATTCATCGCGTTCTTGGGTTGAATTAACAGCGATTTCCACCGAGGCTGGGGTATAAACTCCTGAGGGAGTCATGGATAGCCCGCCGGCCATATTGGCGGTCGACGTGGACTCGATCTTCTGTCCGCCGGCGTTATAGACCGCAACCACTCGTTTATGGCGTAAAAGCGTCGATAACGGGCCGGATTGTCCGGGCACTTGTTTTCCCGTTGAGACCAGCGCATCAACGTAATCCCCAGGCATAGCCCCTCCCGAACTTACAAGGTCCGCTGGGATTCGGACACCAACTTCCCCCATGTACAACCCGTTCTGCATCGGTTTGTCCGAAATATCTGCTTTTAGTAATGGGTGTCCGGGGGTTAATTCAATGGCGGCTCGTTTGCCGATCGCGGCATGTTCATCGGTGACCGCGTTGACGGCAAATTTCGCAGGCATTGTTTCCGTTCGAAGAGCAGATTCTCGAATGGGGTAACCTTCTTTGACCGTTCCCGTCACCATGACCATAGAAACACGAGGCCCTCCGATCGCAAGAACAGTTCTGGTCATGAAATACGTAATACAAACGGCACCTGCTAAGGAAATAAGGATGCCTCGGCTGCGGGATATCTTTTTCATAAACGTCTCCTCTCGTAAGAAATTAACTTCTACAGGTTCTAAGAGAATCTCCCACAAACAAATAGAAACACCGCACCTGCTAAGGGCACGGCGTTTGCGTATAGACAAGGGATACCATGTTTTTTTAAACAAAAAAGCCCCCACCTGTTTGTTTGGCGGAAGCATTATAGTAGGACGATATTCTTGAAAACTATAATTTACTGGATTTTAAATTATTATTCGTTGCCGCTGCGCTTTATGGCGCAGTTTTTTCTGATCCATATAAAACTCAGTGATTAAGATATCAAGTTTTTCACTAACCTTCACAACGATCGGATCTGTAAGTTCTTTTCCTATAGCAATCCTTTGCATCTGTAATCGTAAATCTTCAAGTTGATTAAGTGAAGTTAGCCCCATGTTTAAAACCCCGTTTCATAATGTATCACATACTTCCGTATTTTAGGTTAAAATTACGGAAATATCAATCCAATAAAAGCAAAGAGTTTGTCGTAATATGTAAAAGATTTCTGACTAACCGAAATAAGTATTAGGTATCATCTATTCATATTAAGAAAAAAGAGCAGAAATATCCAAATGTCATTTCTACTCTTATCTTTAAGACTATTGCCACGACCCTAAGCTGGAAGCATTGGCTACTCCATAACATAGAGAAAAATTACGGACTTCGGAATTTGGGTAACCAACATATGGGTCTGCATAAAACCATAGTGTTACATAATCTCCGGCATTAAGGGTTATATCCTCCTGCATGGTTTCCCAAACACTTGGAGGGTAAGAACAGACATATTTAAAGGTTGTTCCTACAGTTGTGCCGTTTACTCGTACCTGACCGTATGCACTAGTTCCACCACTAGGTCCATATATGTCAAACTTTAATCTATAGGTCCCCGGTGTATTTATCCTAAACCCCATATTTTGATATTGAACCCAATTGCTAGAGGTATTTTGCTGTACCGTGGTTGACTCTGACGCAATCGCATCTCCGGCATTAATTGTCAATGTCTGTGCTGTTCCCGTAACCCCTAAAATACTGACTCCATTTTTAATATTTCTAGACACTAAGTTCGGATCGGTATAATACGTCCAAGTACTCCCATCGTAATAACCTACAGGAGGTTCAAGGTATACGGTCGATCCACCCCCAGTCCACCAAGACAGGGAATTAACATTAGCTCCTCCAATATGGACAGGCATGGTCCCTGCCGTGCCTGCGATCGTCGTGCCCGTTAAGACGTTGGCCGGTGGGACAACAACTCCTTTAACTTTACCATCCGTGAGCGCCCCGCCATAATACCCCTGCGGAATCGCTTGATCCGTTGGTCCGGGAGTGATAACCGTGCCGCTGCCTACTTTATTTGGCATGGTTCCTGTTTGCCCGGCAATTACAGTACCCGCCAGAACTTTGTCAACCGGCACCGTGATCGGCGCTGTTACGGTAAGACTCCCCTGGACTGTATTGAAGTTACCTTGGGTGCTTGACACCGCAAAACTCAGAGCAAACGGACCGCCTATATTCGTGGGTTTAACGGAAAGGCTATAATAGCCGTTACTATCGGTCGAACCTGAAACATTGGCTCCATAGCCGCCTGAAACGTTTACAGAAGCCCCGAAAATAGGGTTCGCATACGAATCGGTAACCGTACCACTGATGACGGGTAAGGGTACTGGATTTGAAGCTGTCCATACTTGCGTCGTGGATGGCGAAACGTTAGCGATAAGTAAACTTGGAGGACGTGCGAGGACCTGGAACGTTGAGGTTCCAATGACGTTGGCCACTCCGTCCATCGCTGCAGTGAGAGACTCATAACCGACTTTCGTCACCGGTCCAACGGTCACTGAGGCCTGACCGCTGTTATCGGTGGTAACATGAGTCGTTACTAACGCCGATGGCTCCGGACTTTCAGATAACGTGATCGATTTGCCTGAGATCGGTGTCCCCGTATTGTCTTTGAGGGTTATAGTTGCTGTTAGAGAACCTCCTGTCAGGACCTGATCTGAGGACAAAGATACTGCTAAACTGTAAGCCCCTGTCGGGAGAACATTGACGGCCACGGTACCGCCATTCAGAGTTGCTCCGTTAGACTGTACTTTTAAGGTAGCCATTCCAGGGGTTGAGACCGTTTGTGTCAGGGCAAATTGTCCTCCCGACCCTGTCGTGGCATTCGTGGTCGTAACAGGACCAACAAGGGTAAGGGCTGTCCCCGCCTGCACGGGGTTTCCATAGCTGTCTAAGATTTGACCTGTAACTGTGACGGTTCCTCCGGAAGCAATCTGATCCGGGGTTACCGCCAAATTTGCGACTTTGGCAGCTCCTGCAGGATTAACATTGACCTGAATTTGGGCCGGAGAGTTAATGCCTGCCGTCGTCGCCTGAATCGCTTGAGTTCCTGTTTGCGTTAAAACAACATCGAGATTGGTGAAATTGCCCGCAGTATCTGTTGTAATGCTCCCATTCGGAGCCATGTTATCAATCCCATCCGTGGGAGAGGCAACCGATACTGTGACTCCTGAAACGGGAGAACCATATAAGCCGGCGACATTTCCTTTAAGATTAATAGCTTGACCGGCTGTGATGGTCAGCGGTGAGGAGCTATAGGAGGACCCTGTGCTGCTCTGTAAGGTGATCGATTGCGGGGTCCCTTGCTGGATGCTTACATTCGCCGTCGCCGTTAACGAGTTAATTGTGAAGGTCACATGCTGCGTGGTAACCGATTTCGGAGTATAAGTAAAATTAAACGCACCTTGTGTGTTTGTTTTTATAGTTTGATTCGGAACATCGGAAGTATCTGACGTAACGCTGATGCTTGCTAAAGAGACCGGGTTGCTACTCGCATCTGTAACCATCCCCTGGATGGAGATGGAGTTCCCAATGACCGTCTGGTAATTCCCCGTTCCACTGGAAGGGTTGGTTAAGAGCAGCTGGACCGGGGCACCGGCAGCCACGGTGACCGTTTCGGCGGCTGTCCCGATCCCTGCTTTGGCGGTAATGACCTGAGGCCCTACACTGGGAAAGGTAATTGTGACACTAAAACTCCCATCGGCTTGGGTTGTGGCCATGGTCGTTCCGTTGGGAGAACTGATTTCCACTTGAGTCCCGGCGGGAGCCGCTGTCGCTCCCATACTCACCACGCCGCTGTATTGCCCGCCTTGCCCGACCGTTACCGTCGTCGGACCTGAAAAGGTCAGAGAGGTCGGGATCGAGGGATTGGTCACATTGGTTGTCGGTGTGGGGCCAAGATCCGTCGTGGACATCTGGACTCCGCCAAAATTGCTGAAATCTCCGACACAGGCGGACGTGTCCGCTGTCATTCCCGTAACGTAGTCCGAATTGACGTTAGGAATCTCTTTTTCAAGATAAACCTTATAGATGGGGAGGTTAAACCCCGGAACTTCGATGGTAAAGTCATAACCTAAAGCTCCATTGACGGCAGTTGAACCGTAACTTTGACGTCCTGTTGACGCATTGAAGTAGATGTTTGCCGGATCCATGCCGTTGCTCCGGAGATATTGGGCAATATTGGCTTCGGCGTTCTGGGTCAGACAGCCGTTGGCTTTGATCGACTCCTCGACCCGTTTGGCTCCTTCACCCAGATAGCCCTTAATCTCTGCCGCTTTATCGTATTCCACAAAGACGCCCAAGCCAACGCCGATCAGTAAAATGATCCCGAAAACCCATTGTATGGGTTTACTGACCATTGCTTTCCCCCCTTTCGTGAAAATGCAAAGAGCATAACCGAGGTTTTTTGAGAACCGGCTATGCTCTTTTGCTTGCCTTTTTCTATCCTTTCGAATTAGCTTAAGCCGGTAATTTTACCAAACTCAGTCACCAGGGTTGAACTTAGATTTCCGTTAATAAAGAGTACGATGATCCCAATGATAATTGCGACAACCACGGCCTCTCCAATCTGCCATAGAACTTCTTTAAGCATGCGCTCCCCCCCTTTCAAGTCTCTTATAGATCGTTCTATCTTTAATAAGAGCGCTTCCCACAAACGTTCCCTTTCTATTTCATCAAATTCTTGAAGGCTAGCGCTCCCACAGGAACCCCGATTCTAAGGACATTCCCGACCATGCCTCCGAGCATGAGCATCGTTAATTGAATTTCTAGATTTTCCAACGCACTTTCCTGACGATCCGCGCTGATTCTCATCATATCTTCGGCCATATCGTCAAAGACCCGGTTTCGATCCGGAATTCCCGAAAGATTATAGGTTTTGACTCGCTGCAGGACGGAGTGGAGGTCCGTGTCGTCAGCTTCAGCAATCATGCGGTCTAAGGCTTCCGCAAAGCTCATTTCTCCGTTGCTCCAACGAATGATTTTTAGCACCATTTTCTCAACTGGCCCCGAGGCAAATTCTGCCGACGATCGAAAGGCCTGTTCGATGGTATCGCCGGCTATGATATTAATTTTGAGGTTATTAATCAGCTCCGGTAAGGCATTTTTCATTTGTGTCTTGTAATTCTCTAACACAAGGATGATGGCAACCCTGAGTACAAGGTATCCTGCCAAGGCCCCTAAAAGCGCCAAAACTAAGGCGACGGTTAAAGATACTCCGATCCTCATATGGAGTACAACCCCAACGATACCCCCAAGTGTGACTCCGATGGCGGGAATTCCAAAACGCAGCATCACATAGTCTTCCGGTTCTAACTCGACCTTTTCCAGTCTTTCGAGATCTTCTTTCCCCATTTTTTTGATTACCCAACTGACCCACTGATTCAATTGGCGGGTGATCAGTTCCTGGTAGCTCTGAGGCTTCTCTGGATGGTACATAGCCGCAAGATAGGCCCGGCCATAATCATAGAAAAAGGTGTAGTGAAAAAGCATGGCAATGGAAAGACACAGTAGAACGATACTTAGTAGGTTCATCGCGTCATCAGTCCTCCTCGCCGCACAAAGAGACGGGTGAATTTTTTAAGGCCCATAGCCAGGTAGAGATCGAAGGCCGCGCCGATGCTCCAGGCCCAATGGGTTTGTCCCGTCGTCGCCTGCCAAACATCCGAACGAAATAAAAGTTCTAAAACCGGAGTCGCCAGGCCAAAAACGACAAAGACAGTTAGGAGCTTTAAATAAGATTGGATTTTATTCGCCCGTTTATGGGCTGCCTTTTCTCCCTCCCGTAAACTCTTTTCGACTTGTTCAAAAGCAAACGTCATTTCTCGCTGCCCTTCCTTCAGGCCTTTCTCCATGATCCGGCTGAGCTGTGCATAGACCGGATTGAGCAGACGCACCCCGACGTCATAGATGGCTTCCGGCAGCGTTCGGTTTCCGCGGGTACTGTTCAAGGCCAGCATGAGCTCGCCGCGCAGGGGTTCCTTGAGCTGCTGGGCAGCGTTGCGGACCGCCTCCAAGAGACTGCTTTCAATGCTTAGGTTGTCTTTGATCCCGCGCACAAACTGGTGAGTCTGTGCATCCTGCAGCTGCTCTTTATGGGCGGCTTTCAAGGCGATATAGGCTTTAAACAGCATGCGCCCAAGCATCGCATAGAAGAGGGCACTGATGATGTCCTGGGTGACCATGAATTCATAGAGTCCCATCCCGGCCATCGCAGCCAGATCCAAGAGGCGGGACTTCTGAACACTTAATCCTAAAACGGCCAGCGATCGTTCTAGCTCTGCGTCCGATTTTCGGAGCAGCAGAGGCAGGTGTACTTTGGGCAGTTCCTTCGGTTTCCATGGCTGACGTCGCTCCTTTTTGAGATTGGGAGAAATCCAAAGGAACAAGATCACAAACCAACAGCCGAAGAGAATGAGGGCTAAGTTAAGCATGAAAACCTCCTTTCGTTCGTTCCAAAAACTTGTCCGGGATGACAATACCATTTTCCAAGCAGCGCAGGTACGTTCGTTCATGAAGTTTTCCACGCTGGACATGTTTTTTCTGCTCGAAATCGTATTCATACAAGAGGTTAAATCCCTCACTGCCGGGTTCATAGGGCAAGACTTCCCACATCGATACAATCTTCCGCTTTCCACCCGTGTCAAAACGTTTGAAAAAAACAAGCCAATCCAGGGCGTCATGGAGCATTTGGCGAATGAAGCGCTCTTCCACGTTCATGCCAGTTTCCTGCAGCCAAACGACCATGAGATTCATAAATGTCCAGGGATTTTTGGAGTGCCCAGTACCTAAAACACCATCATGGCCGTGGCTGATGATTTTCATGAAGCCGCCGGCTTCGACTGCATTACGCATTTCTTCCATAATGATTCGGTCAGGCCTCATGGTTAACGCCTGTTCAATCAATTCATCGATACCAATGGGCTTTTCCTTACGCTTGACCGTCTGCATCGGGATATAATGCGGGTGTATGGGATTAAGCTCCCGGTTATCTCCCATACCGATGACCCTCTCTTTTAGGGTGTGTTCTTCAACCATGATCCTGTTGAAGGTTGTCTTCGAAGATCCCGTGGCCCCCAGGGCATTCTCGTTACAGCGGCCTTCCGTGAGCAGGCCGGAAAGTTCCATCATATCCTCAGTAGCGGCTCCGGTTTCGATAAAACTTTCTGAGGTATAACGCTTGCTGGTGTCGGGTGCTTTCCGGATGGAGAATATGGGAACCCGGACCACCGGCGGCCAGGTAACTGAGAGCCTGGAACCATCCGGAAGCTCGGCACGTTCCAGGCAGTCAAGCTTGTCCAGGCTGCGCTTTGTTTTGGCATAGAGTTTTCGAATATATTCCTCATAGGCATGAGCACTGGGAAAGGCAATTTCCGGATAGAAGTTGGTGCCAGGACCAATATCATGGAGGAGACCGTCAATTTCAACCCAGAGATGTTTATACCCGTTGCCGCCAAACTCCGTAATCGTGGCATCCGCCACTAAGGGCTGCAGGATGTCATAACCGACATAACGGTTGGCCACCCGTTGAAAAACAAAGCGTTTTTCCTCGACGTTGAGATCCTTTTCGGCCACCAGGTTGGCGACAACAATGGGCAATTCTGTTTCACGGGCCTCTTTGTCCCCGTCCAGAAGGTGACCGTATTTGTGGCTGATTTCATCGTATACTTCTCGTTCAGCATCGTAGACATCGTCATAGATAAATTCCAGGCTGACCGATTTGTTCATTAAACTTTGCGGGCTTTCCCCTCCCAAAAAATCAGCGTGTATGGTAATGCCGGCCGCCTCACTGCCAGGATTTTGGGCTTGATAGGCTCTTTGGCGCTCGACCTCACGCTTTACCCGTTCAACATCAATTTGGGGGCGCTGTCGGATTTTTAGTTTGTATTCATTCATAGACGTTCCTCCCTTCGAGCTTCTCCTTTCCTATGATTTCTTTTTCCAGCCCAACAGCCAGTTTCTCAGCGAAGGCTTCTTGGCTTGAGAGGTCGTAATCGGGACTTCGAGATCTTGAAGAACGTTCTGGCAGAATTCACCCCATGGAGAGATCCCTTTTTTGGTTTTCGGTTTATAGGGTTTTCCCTGATGTGCCGCCAGGCGATAGCCCTCAACATCCAAGGGAACCTGCAAACTGACCGGAATCTCTAAGGTTTGTGTGATGGTGCGCAGGCTCAGGAGATCGTTAGCCGTACATTTGTTAAGGATAATTCGATAGTTAGAGAGCTGAATGCCAAGATCATAGGCCTGCTCAATATGGGCCTCCGCAGAATCCAGGAACACCTTGGTGGCTTCCATAACATAAAACACGCGTTTCGCCATTTTAAGCGCCATGAAGACCGGCGGGTCAACGCAGCTATTGTTGGTATCAACGATGACGATTTGAAATTCCTTGAGGGCCGCACTGTAAAAGACTGCGGCTTGCTGGCAGGGATCGACGTTCTCTTCCTCTCCGCCGTTCAACCCTTCCAAATGAAAGGGCAAGACGACTTTTTTAGGACTTATGGGACCGACCGGAAGCACATAAAGTCCATGGACTTGGCGGCTGGTTCTGCGAATTGCTTCGATCGCCGTCCTTTCGCTGATAAAGTCTGAATGATTCCAGGCCGCCAGGCCTGGACAATCTTCGGCAGCACCGACGGCTCTGAGCAACGACGGTTTTTCGGTATCAAGCTCAATGATCAAGGTCTTATAGCCCATCTCTGCAAAAACAAACCCCATTTGTGTGGCTCCGGTGCTTTTGCCCACTCCGCCGCCAGCGCTATGGTAAGCAATAAGAGCCGGACTCAGCACTGAGGTTCGAACAGAAGGCAGGGACGTTACCGGCTTACGTTCGTCTTCCCATTTAAAAACGACATGATTCTCCGGTTGTCTTTCATATTGTCCTTTAAGAAGACTGACGAGGTGTCCGGGAAGCTCAGGAATCACTTGCCATTCAAGGTCTATTACATCAAGATGGCCTTTGTACATAGCCGAAAAATCGTCGCTTTGGCGTTCGATTAGGATAATTCGCGTTCCGGGGGCCTTTTCCCGGAGTAATTTCAGATTCTCAACCAGATTCCGTTCGAGTCCCGGCAGTTCGCGATGGACGAGTATCACCTCAAAGAATCCTTTTTCGGCGGCCCGTATAAGGTCCGCATAGGATTCTGCCACTTCTAAGACTCGGTACTCCCCTTCGCTTTTCTCCTGAATATATTGCTTTAACCGCCGTTCATCTTCGCCCAAGGATGGGAGAGCTGCGATAATATCTTTCCGCCGGCTTAATGGCCCAGATTCCTCTCTAAATTCCTCTCGAAGCTCGCCTTTGGGGTCTTCCAGAGGAGCATCCGGTGGTAGATGACGTTTTATAAGACCTCTTTGCAGCCGAATACCATGCTTTTTTTCGGGACGTTGGGGCGAAAGAGCCGGTGGAACCGTAAGGCTGCGGCTTTTCGCAAGTGTGGGATTCTCCAACGTTTCTCTGGTTTTTCGGCCAAACTCCTCAAGTTGTCTCTGGATACCTTCACCATCGTTCACATCCTTTACATACGTGATCTTTTTTTGCTGGCAGAGGGCGTTTGTTTTGGAATTCCCGACCACAATACAGCGCGGATCCTTGGCAATTGCAGGAAAGTCCTTCGCTTCGGGATCAACCCATAAGATCACATCCGCATCCTCTTGATTCGCCAGTTTAAATCCGGCCGACGTTAACCAAAATTCCCAGTCCGCTGCGCCTGGTCCCAAGACCGAGATTCCAATCGGTTGCTCTTGCTCGATTCGGGCAACATTTTCGTTGAGCACATTGATCTCCTTCCTTTCTGTCATTGAATCCTCATAAGATATATAAGTTTTTCCCACAAAAAAGCTGACTAACGCCGTTTCTTATCAAAAGAGCTTGGACCAAGAATAGGCACTGGACTTTTATTTTAATCAAATGAATGATTTCGGCTCGCATCATGTCGCTGCATCAGTTCAAAAACAAACACATGGTGCTGGGAAATATGTTCCCTTACACCATGTGCCTTGGGTGCTTGATTTGTCGGGTTTGAAAACACATTGATGTAATTTGTACTTGCACTTTACATCTTTGTCTATACATAAAATGGTTTATAATGGTAAACGGGGAAAATACAATGCATAACCGTAACGTTGTACGTCGTGGTAAAAGTATGCATGAAATTGCAAAGCGTAGTGGAATCACCTTTTACGTTTAAATCCCTGGCTTCGTCGCAATCCGAATCTTATTTACCCTGGAGAAAGAATTAGAACTTGGTAACCTAATGTCCCTGGTATTCCAATGACCCTTGGTTGCGGTGAACCCTAATCACTAGCGACCATTTTATTTCTAACGCCGAGCCACTATTAAACTTTTTACAGGCATCTCATTTATGGGCTTCAAGTTTATTTCTTAATTTATTATATTAAAACCAATGTCTTAGCTAATAGCTAGGACATTGGCGATACTGTGTTGTTATTGACAGCTACTTGCTTGGCTTTATACGACAGTTAGCAAGTGACTAGCGATTTCCATATAGTGAACTCGTTCAGCTAAAGCTGAACATCGGGGCTTCGGTGGGGGGAATCTACCCCCACCGAAGCAGAGATCGGGGACCACTCCCACAAGAAGTGGGAGTCTCACGATTGGATGAACAAGTAAAGTGTTTATTTTTTATAAGGGTTTTATCTAATGAAGTACTTGGGGTACAGTTATTGTAACAGTATGAATTGAATTATTCCCATACCCTTTTGCATTCCATAGAGCTGCTTTTGGTTGAACATTTCCGTTGCTATCATGAGCGCGAGCCAGCACAAAATAATGTCCTGGATTTATAATATTCCAAGTATACTCCCAAAAAGTCCATGTATATTCTTTATGTTCAGGGCTGGTTATGTTGGCAAGGTTCCAAGTCATCCCATTATCTACGCTCACTTCCACTTTACTGATGGTACCCTTTCCTGTCCAGGCGAGACCCCTTATGGAATGCTGACCTTTATGGATGATTTCTCCTTTCGAAGGCCAGGTGATGATAGAATTAACTTTCATCTCTGTAACCGGTACGGCATTCGAATAATCTCCTTCGTTGGTTATATAGACATAGTCAATTGCTTGAAATGGTCCTTGAAAAGGACTTGCGATAAGGTTTATCTTGGTAACCCATTTAACATGTGCCATTCCATACCAACCCGGAACAATCAAACGAAGAGGAAAACCGTGTTTATGCGGTATTGGTTCATCGTTCATTTTTAAGGCCAAAAGGCATTCCCCTAATAATTCTTTGTTCATTGGTAAGCTACGCTCAAAATTCACCGGAGTATCCATATCCGGTCGGATTCCCGAATCTGCTCCGGTAAAAACGATTTCTACAGCATTGTCCTTGGGCTTTATCTGGTCAAGGATAAATGCCAGTGGTACTCCCGTCCATTTGACATTGCCTACAGCACCAATTCCCCATTGTTCCCCAGGTACAGGAGGTTCAAACATAGCGCGTTTATTACCCGAGCATTCAATTGTTACGGATCTATCTACCTGTGGCATTTCTTTAAGTTGTTTAAAACTAAAACCAAGCGATCTTTCAACTTCCCCTCCGATAGATAAGGTCCAAGATTGAAGATTTATTGTGGGGTAAGATAAATGAGTTCGGACATAAAACAAATCGTTTGGGGTCACCCAAGTTAATACATTATTAATCGGCGACTCCAAGTTTTCGGGCAGCACCTGACAGGGTACCAATCCTGGCTTATCGTTAATGCTTCGAGGTAAATCCTGATTCATCGCATAATGCCTCTTTCCTCTTAAATTACTTTCTTTATAATTGTCAGTCCATTGTAAATAATCGTTTTCTTTTAAGCGATAATAGCCATACCCTCAAAAGCTAGGGTTTTAATACAACCTTTATACAATGATCAAGCTTCTGGTCAAACAGTTCATAAGCCCTTTTGCCTTCGGATAGTGACATTTTGTGAGTTATTATATCCGTTGCATTAAACTCTCCGCTTCTAATTAAATCTAAAATTCGATCTACATACGCATGGGCAGGACACTGCCCCATCTTTAATGTTATATTCCTGGAAAAGAAATCTCCAAAGGGGAAATTATTATATCTAGCACCGTAAACTCCAACAACAGATACCGTTCCTCCTTTACGAACCGCCTGAGATGCAATTTCAATTGCGGACTTGGAACCGCCCTGTATCTTTAATTTTGATTCGATTTTTTCAACTACAGACATCTCACCATCCATGCCAACACAATCAATCACTACATCTGCTCCACCGTGGGTTATTTCTTTAATGTATTCTCCGGTATTATCGTAGTCCTCGAAATTCAATACCTCCACATTATTAAATTTCTTAGCGTGTCTTAATCTATAGTCAATGTTGTCGATAGCAATAATTCTACTTGCTCCCATATAGTTAGCCCATTTTTGGGTCAAAAGCCCAACGGGTCCACAGCCTAAAACTACCACAGTGTTTCCACTTTTTACGCCTCCGTTTTCTACTCCCCAGTATGAGGTTGGCAGAATATCCGTAAGGAATAGAACCTGTTCGTCCGTGAGGTCTTCAGAAACCTTTCTAGGGCCTACATTAGCATAAGGTACTCGGCCTGGCCTCCATCATATCCACCCATCAACTCGCTGTAACCAAAGATCCCGCCTACTTCTCCATGCTCATTTGAATTATCACACTGACTCCAAAGTTCATGTTCACAATACCAGCAGTGTCCACATGCTATAGGAAAAGGTACTATTACCCGTTCACCTTTCTTTACCTTAGTTACATCCTTCCCGATTTCTTCTACGATGCCCATCGCTTCATGCCCAATTATGAACCCCTTCGGCATTTTGGGAATTCGGCCCCGGGTTAAATGCAAGTCTGACCCACAAATTGTGGTAGATGTAACTTTTACAACGATATCATCACTTTTTATTATTCTTGGGTCCTCAACCTCCTTAATCTGGACATTATTGACCCCTTGGTATGTTATTGCCTTCATATTTTTATTCCTTTCAATTGGCTATAGCTATTTTATTTTCCCTTCTTTGTATATTTTCATGCCACATTATGCAAGAATATTTACTGCAACACCAGCATGCGGATACCAATTCATTTGGTTCAGAACTACATACGGATCTTACACCCATTACTTGAGCAAGCGAAAAAAGTCCTTGGACTGCTATTATCTTTTGTGTACTATAGTTTTCATGATTATTATCTTAATAATAAAAATTAACGGCCAAGTGTTTAACCACATAACCGTTAATTTTAAAATTATCTTTCTCTATATAGGTTATTTAATGAATGGCAGTTAAATAGAAGTTGGCCCTTCAAATATTAAAAGATTACTCCAAGTGCGATTAAGATAAGAACTGCAATCGCGATAATTCCTGCTCCGAAGCAGCCACCGCCGTAGCCATAACCACCGCCGTAGCCGCCGCCAAAGCCGCCATATCCGTACATGAAATCTACTCCTTTCGAAAAACTTTAAAGCGTTAAAAAACGATTCCCAATGCGATCAATAGAAGAATGATGACCACAACAATACCAATTCCAGCTCCCCAGCCAAAACCGCCACCGCATCCAGCGCCTCCTGCCCCAAAAGCCATATCTCTTCCTCCTTTTTGCATATTTTGGTAATTACAATATACTATATGTCCTTAGGTGGGTACTTGCTCATATTTCTAGCTAAAATAGTTGTTTTCTTTGAAATGGTTGTTTTAAAACATAGAGCTATAACACCTATTTGAAAAATTGGCTAACGTTCTTGTCAGATCTGAGAATAAATAATTCCAATACGTAAAAAATGTAGGTAGATAAATGGGTTGAAACACCGGGAGGAAATTATGAATTACTGAAACTTAGTCTTAGGGGCAGACACAAAAGTTCATTTGGCTAATGGAAAAATGGCCCCTTCGATTTACATAGATAATGCCTCTACAACACCACCGTTTATTTCAATGATTGAAGAGATTACAAAATTTGCCCCGATGTATGCCAATGTCAATGGAAGACAATATGAGAAGGCTACCTATACAGAACAGCTATTTGAAGATGCCAGAAATATAATACTAAGCTTTTTAAATGCCGATCATTCCAAAGATACTGTCCTCTTAGATATTAATATATAATTGGCTTTGTACGGAGAAACAGTCGTGATCTTCCAAATAGTCATCCCTTATGAAATCAAGAAAAAGGAAGGCGTAATAACAGCAATGTCATTTAGTTAAGACATTAGCGAGCGCAAATCTAAAAGAGCAGAGTATATAGAAATATGTACCCTGCTCTTTTTATGTATTTTTTCAAAAAGCACTTGACAAATACCCAAAAATTTGTGGACGAAGCCACTTGAATGTAATTACATTTCAGGTAAGAGATCAATCATAGCCAACCTCCATTCAAGGATAATTGCAATCAACGGCCGTACCTCGCTTCAATCTATTAATCAGAGCCGCTTCGGAAAAGTGAGCGGAAAATAATTACATCATTAGGTACAGATATTATTGTAGAGCATTTTGACCCTGCCCCATACTCAGGTTTACGCCTTGGCCCATTGTTTGAGCCTGTTGAGACTGACCCTGGGTCGCACCTTGTTGGTTCATTGAATGAAGCTGTTGCTGGGCCTGTTCAATGAATGTTTCCATCTGGGTTAATACTTGTAATGATTGTATAGATTGATTTGTTTGGTTTAGTGCCTGAATAGCTTGTTGGGTTGACTGCTGTATCGTTTGAATTGATTGTTGCTGTTGCTGCTTTGACTGGTTTTTAAACTGGGTCATACTTTGGTCTAACTGAGTGAATTGTTGTGTTCCTTGGGTGGTTTGCTTCAACATATCTAATGATTCAATTGCCTACTCTGCGCACTATGCACATCAAAAAAGGCGAATATTTCCACCCTTTCCTGAATACCAGAGTTTAAATAAATTTGTGGTGTTGGCAAAATATGTGGAAGATCTACACTGGTCGACACACTTAAGCACTTTGGGCAGACATAAACACGGCAGTTGGCGGCCAGAACAATATTCATTCTAATGTTTCTGCAGTGCACTTAACCCACGTGCTTAAGTGGTCCGTACCCTTACAATTAGGACAACGTAATGGCATCGTCATTCAGTTCCTCAAGGTAGCTTATGAACGACTATTGATTACTGTGACAAGGTACAAGGTTATATGGATAAAGAAGCCTAGTATTTCTGCTGAGCCATATGTATTACACCTTCCCTCTGTAGGTAGAGGAAATTCTAGTGCCAACACACCTTTCAAAGCCGCCGGGTATGACATTGAGAAAAAAAAAGCCTAAACCTCATGGTTTAGGCGGTCTCAAGACTAGTATCTTAACGTTCCCTTCTATCAAGACAAAGATGTCATGGAATTACTTTCAGATCGTAAGGGTCATAAGCAAATTCTCCGTATACAGTCTCGAACCTCACTACAATAAAGAGTCCACTTTCATCATTATCAACTCGAACAACAGTTCCTTTGCAGTGTCTATACGTCTCCACATGGTCTCCAACTTGGAATTGATCTTTATAGCAAAGAGATGGGCTAATTATAAATGTAGGATTTTGCGCCAACATTATATCATATCCCCCTTTTTAAGGTTTCTATGGGAAGATTAAATCCCACACCAGCGGGCAGAAAATTTAAGGAGGTATTTTTAATGTTTAATGACAAAAACCTTACTTGCAGAGATTGTGGTCAAGAGTTCAACTTTTCTGCTTCAGAACAAGAATTCTATGCTGAAAAAAGATTCACCAATGAACCCGGTCGATGCCCGGCTTGTCGTGCGGCCAAAAAACAACAAACTCGTGGTAATGGCGGAGGATACGGTCGTCAGCAACGAGAAATGTTCCCAGCAGTTTGTGCAAATTGCGGAAAGGAAACCACCGTTCCTTTCCAACCATCCGGTGACAAACCCGTTTATTGCCGTGACTGTTACCAACCCCGCCAACGTGACAATTGGTAAAATATTCAAAAGGCTTCCCAGGATTAAAGCCTGGGAAGCCTTTTTATTTGCTGGTTAAATTAGATATTCAAACCAAGTCTGCCCCATCTGCCGCATCCCTCAGCCTCCAGCTTTCCGGTTCGGTGAGGGTTATTCGATAGGTAAGGACATCCCGTAGCATTAGGTGTTGGGGTTCTCCAGCCATTTAAGATCTCCGCACCACTCACGCAACTTTGACTGCTGGCTAGGCTTAATTACGGTGGCTATTTCTTCTTGGGGTTAGCTGGGGCACTGAGGTGATGTGGGATTTACTATTGCCGATGTTGCAGAAATAAGACAGCTCAACGTTGAGTTCTCGTTAATCATAATTCCACCATTATCCTTCATTTCCTGCATTAAGTAGCATAAAAATACCCACAGGAAACCCAAAATCCTCCGGTAGGGGTATCAAAATATTTGCTTGAGTTAAATTATTGATAAAGCTGGCTTTGCTAGCGCTAAGCCTTAGAATTTATGTTTACAAATGTATTCCGTACTTATCAAGCATTTTGTCCAGTCCTGTTAAATATTATATCTTGTAATTTTCTAAATTTGCTACTCAAGACCATAATATGTTTATCAAGTCTTTTAAATACAGACTGATAATTAGAAAGAAATTGTTGTAACTCTGAGAAATCCTGAATTTCCTTTTTATTACTAATATTTGTGTAATATTCTTCTACTTTTCTTTTAGCCTCAAGAGGTTCCTCTTCTGATGGAGACCCTTTTCGCGTTAATAAACGTTCAATGGCCTGCTTACTTATTTCATTTATTTTTATCAAATCTGTTTTAGTTATCTTACCATAATATTTGTTGATAATTTTTTGAATGTTTTCCGTATATTCAATTTCTTCTATTTCGTCTAAGTCGTTAACCAACTCTTCCCAAGCTTTGAATTTTTCATCACTATCCAACGGCTCATATAAAAACTGACCGTAATGAAAAGAAAGCAATTTACCAAAGTTACCGGGAAAAATCCTATCCAATTCCTTCATCATGTAACCGGCCCTTGTTTTGGAATCAGCTATCAAAACTTTATTTAGCTCTTCTAACTCTTCCATCGCAGAGTTAAGATTGCAGTCATTCAGTCCAGTAACAAAGTTCTCAATTAGATCTTTATTTTTATTTAGAAAATGAATTTTCTCTGTAATAAGGTGTACTTGCTCTTTCATAATATTTTTGATTTCATGCGGATTTTTGAGAATCTCACTAATGGCATATAATGGTATATCTAATCTTCGGAGAACACTGATTTGCGCAAGTGTTTTAATATCTGCATCTGAATAAACTCGATAATTGTTGTCTTTTTCCTTATAAGGACTGATTAAACCTTCTTCTTCATAATAATAAATTGCCTTCTTGGTAAGCCCCGTAACCTTCATAACTTCATTAATTTTCACGATTAACACCTCCAAGGTTACTATAAACTATTACCTTGGGGAAATGTCAATTACAATATATCCTCAGGTACTCTTGGTTTTCCTATGAATTGGTTTCAAGCCCAAAAACCACAAACGCCCAAACCGCTCCGGTGGGTGCATATTATAAAAACATAATCAACCAGTATTCCTTCACCCCTACCCGCCGAACCGAGATTCGAAAGGGCCTTCTTTTGGGAATCAGGGGAATATTTTGATAGAACCACTTGTCTCTACAAGAAAGTAGTCTCTTTGACCCCTGGCAATAAGTCATAAATCGACCTACCAATGACCTTTTCGAATTTATCTTTAATTTCAAAGGTGGATTTCCATTTTAAAACTGTGAAGTCATTGACCCCATACCGCAATGCCACATCTACCAAACGTTTTTCAAGTAAACAAAACCCTTTAGGCGTTGCTAAAGCATCGCAAAGCTGAATTAATTCATCGTACTCAGAGTAATTAATTTCAGAAATATATCTCTTAATCAATTCACTTTCTTCGGCGGTACAGTCATTGTTGCCGGAATATGATTGGAGATTTTTTAAGGGAAAGGAATGTGTTAGACAAATCCTAGCACAATCTTCATAACCCATCTGACTAAGAAAGTTATACCCATCTACGATGTGACGCATATATGACATTCCGTAACGTCTCCCTATATCATGAAGGTATCCAAGTATATACGCAATTTCTGAATCAAGATTTCGATGATTACTTGCTATATTTCTGGCCGCTTCTGCAGTAAGGATTGAATGCTCGACCCAAGGACCAGAATTAAGTGTTGCGGCTTCATACAATAATTGTTTAGTCTCTTTGATAGAAGGTATTTTCATGATGCTCTTATTCCTTTCGAAAGACTCGGTACTTGACTACTAGCTAGCCTTTAACTCAATGCGGCTTCTTGAACTTGGCAAGGGGGGCTGGTGTGGGGGTGATATAACTCTCCCTATTTTCCTATGGCAACCTGCTCCTCTAATTGCTGGAACCCCTTTATATCAACAGGGATAAATATTTTGTAATTACCTTGATTTATCAGCTTATCTGTATAATCTTGCCATGCTTTAAAAGCCTCATTTTGTCCGGCTGGAATCGAGTGTAAAACTAAGTTTCTAAGTTTCACTCTTCCTAAAAGAATTTGCGCAAATTTATCGTTTCGGGAGAATTGATGTAATCCGTGGAAGTACTAAAGCCATTGTCATTTATTGTTTTTGTATACCCTTTTTTGGCAGGGTCGCTATCTGGTAGCGAATCCATAGATTTTTTCTGTTGTTCCAAATATGAGCTAGCTTCGTCTGGAGTTACCTGCAATCCTTGGCGCATTACCTCATTATCAATTAACGCATTTTTTACTAGAAGACCCAATGCTATTTTTTCGTAGAAGAATTCATCCTGGGGCTTTTTAATATTGTTAACAAAGTCATTCTGCTTAATTAAAACTTCCCGCGTAAGCTGCAAACCGGTTATTTTGGTACCCCCTACCTCTGCAACTACTTCTGGATACTTTGTATTTTTTATATTCTTAAGATCAGGGATTGCTATGTTCGTAGTACTTCCGACAATGGGCTGTGCTATTTTGGTATGACTATTATTTTGTGATGTCATGCTTTGTACCGCTTTAAGTATGTTTGTTGGGGCTTGTTGTTCAGCTTTTTGACCACAGCCGATTAAAATTAGACTTAACAGAAGTGAAAGTACAATAGATATTGAATTCTCCTCATCAACTAAATCCCTCTTTTCTAGTAGACGCTCACCCTTCATCCTCAACAGCCAGACGTAGTGGTTAAATCAGGTATCTTAATCATAATTCCACGATTGCCCTCTGTTTCCTGCAATAAGAACGGAAAAAGAGCGTCCAAAAACGCTCCGTTAATCCAAACACTCTCCGGCTAGTAGACCCACCATCCGATAACCACACGCAAGCCCCGGCACTCTGACTACCCAGCTAACCTTAAATCCAGGCGGCTTCTTGAACTTGGCGAGGGGGGCAAGCGGTCGGTGATTTACTGCCGGTGTATGTGATTCCTTCTACTGCAATTTTTCATTTACTCCTAATCACTCCTGAGCATTGAATAATGCAATTGGTCGTATCTGATTCCCCTAATCCAATAATGTTCACGAAGTCGGCCATCAAGTTTAAACCCATTTCTCTCCAAAAGCTTAATTGAAGGAAGATTATTCGAAGAAGTGGTTGCACAAACCTTGTTTAAATTATTTTCTTGATCAAAAACCTTCTCTAATAGTAATCTTACCATGTTCTGACCTATTCCCTTGCCCCGAAACTCAGCCGGTATGTAATATCCAAATTCGGCACTGTGATTTCTTGGATTAAAATCAAACAATGTGATTCGCCCAAACGGTTTACTTATTTCTTGATCGTCTACTATCACAAAGATTTGTCTAATTTGCTGAATAATATCTTTCTCCAATTTCTCAATAAATTCGGTTTCAGTTGGTAAATCGTGCACAGGGCGACATGTATAATAATCAAAGTTTTGTTCATGCAGCCTCCATTCGTATAGTACATGCATGTGACCACTTGTTAGTGGACAAAGAATATATGCCATTTTTTCCTCCAGTATTTGTCTAAATGATTAATCACCAACGATACCGGGATGAAAATCCCCACATACACGCAATCCCCGCCACTCTGACCCCCAGCTACCCTTTAAATCAGGCGGCTTCTTGAACTTGGCGAGGGGGGCAAAGTGGCTTGATGATTTGGTATTGATGAGGTGGACGGAATAAGCGAGCTAGGTTGTTTGAATTCTATGTTCGAGGAGCCTTGTCTCTGGCAAAGCGTGAAGTAGTGCTCGATAACTATCTATACTTGTCCCTTAAATAATCAACCCATTTATCTCGAAGCTGATTTTCTGTTAACCCAAATGCTACTTTAAAATTACTGGGGTGTTTAATAAAATGTAACAACTTTTCATAACCGAATTCCTTAACCACAAATTCTATTATGGAGTAAGAATATTGATACCCATTTCTTTTAAAGAAAGTTTCGAAATCATCTCCAGTGTCCAAATCATTGAATAATGGTATTTCGTTTTCTATTATACCTTGTTTGATAGTATTTTTTATCCAAACCTCATTATTGTCTTTCGCCTCAAAAGAAGCAACCCCATCATCTAGCCATCTTGGGATATTGTTATTGATTTTGCTAAGAATAATATGTATAAATTCATGAACTGCAGTGTTTACTACATTACTATATCCCGACCCAGGAGGAGGATTTAATGGTGATGCAATAATTATTTTTCCGAATCCTAGCCCTCCTCTGATCCAATCAGGTGCATCTGGAAAACCTAGTGCTAAATGTAGTTCTTTGAGATTTGCATGAATCTCGACTATCAGTTTATCATCAAGTTTTTGCTTAAAATTCATTGTAATTCTGTTATAGCTAGATTCAAGTATACTTGCAACATCATCTATGCAGTCTTTATCTTCTTCATTGTAGTCGATTATAAAGTGTTGGGTCTCAGCTTTCAAAAAAAGTTTATCCATTATTGCATTTCCTCATTTCATTGCGGCTTCTTGAACTTGGCAAGGGGCGGGTGGCGTGGAGTGTCTTCAGCATATGGGACAGACAGGCTCTACGTAAAATAATTTAGCTGGGTTAACGTTCCGGCATGTTTGGCAAGTTATCAAACAGTTATAACTCTTGTATTTTCATCTTTCAAAAATTCGGTAAGCACTTGACCAGTGTATTTTACATTTATCCCCATGTTCTCTAACGCTTCCGAGATACCATAACTATCCGAACATGCTTTACATGCTAATAATTCCACTCCAGCATCTTTCATTTTCCCAATGTATTCCTGCAAAGATGTATCATCTGTGAGGAGTTTTGCAGATGGCCCCCAAACTATTAGGCTAACTTCGCTCCACCATTCCTTAAGTTTGGAATTTAGAGTGTACATAAATGCCATACGTATTGCAACATCCCTATCTCCGTTAGTCCAAACTACTAGCAACTTATCTGGCTGACTCATCGTAACATGCCTCCTAATCTTTCGCTTCTACTAGACTCATTGATATAACTTGTCCCCCAATCTCTCCGGCTAGAAGGCCCACCTTCTGTAACCTCACACCCATTACCACCAGCTAACCCTTTAAACAAAGGCGGCTTCTTGAACTTGGCAAGGGGGCAAGTGGTTGGGGGTAATTTGGATCGGGTGTTGGAAGGAATAATCCAGAGTGAGGTTGTACTTAATATCTTGGTAATTTGCCTTGCTCGATATAATAATTTTCTACGCCGATCTCCTTCATTTTATTATTTCTTTGAATCCATCTTTCTCTGAGTTTCCCTTCAAATTGGTCGGCACATGGAAACTCATCGCATTCGAAACAAAAATTGATGTTACGCTCCTTACGACAGGTTTTTGCATGACAATCCAAAGGGCATTGAATGTTTTCACTTTTGCAGCCGCTACAAGTACACTTAGCAAAATGATTAAGAATACTAACAAATTCAGGATATCCTTTAAAATTTGGAGTATTCTCAGCTTTCATCTTAGCCAGTCTTTCATAACCCTTCAATAGGTCGGACAATTTGGCACTTAAATTTCTTATCTCGCCATTTTCATAGTCAGCACATCTTGAACAATCCAATCCACAAACGGACAAATTATTAATGGCTTCAGTTGTATCCATCTTCATACCTCTCTTCACATATACCTATATTTCGTTAGACTCATCTCCGCCTTTAAGTACCACCAGGTAGGCCAAAGAAATCTCACCAACAGCCTCCCGGAAGAGATGGTCACTACATCACAAAGACCCTGTAATTGATTCCTGGCTAACTTTTAAACATGGCGGCTTCTTGAACTTGGCAAGGTGGGCGTGAGGTGTGGTGATTGACCCTCGATGCGGTGACTGAATGTTGTCGGAACTCATAATTTCTTTGTCATAAAAACATTATTTGAGTCCTCAACGTAATCCGAAAACGGCTCACAATATTGGAACCCAAAACCTATATATAATTTTCTGGCTGGTTCGAAAGCATCCATTGAACCCGTTTCCAAACTCAATTTCTGATATCCACGCCGCTTGGCCTCTTCAATAATATGTTGAAGAACTCCCTTGGCAACACCCTTTCTGCGATGGAATGAGGAAGTTCGCATTGATTTGATTTCTCCGTGTTGGCTATCCAGTTCTTTTAGAGCTCCGCACCCAACTAATTCATCACCCTCCCAGGCACTCCAAAAAGTAATTTCAGGTTTTTTAAGAGACTCAAGACCGAGTGCATGCATACTCTCCGGCGGAGACTGAAGGACCATACTCTGAAGATGTTCTCTCACTAATTCAGCGACTTGTGGCCCGGATAAATCATCGATTTTAAGATACATAAAAACACCTCCAATGGGTGGGATTAGTTTATAGACCGGCTTAGTACATGCACAACCAATGCTCCCGGCACTCTGACTCCTGGCTTAACTTTACACATGCGGCTTCTTGAACTTGGCAAGGTGAGTGAGTGGTGTGGGGTGATTTCTTCGGGGGAAATAAGCCAAAAAACACGCAAAACGCTCTGTTGGTAGATATGTTAGTTGGTTTTTGAGACCCTAACCATCTTCTTGAATAATCCATCGACCTCTTCTTTTTGTTTGTCGATAACTCTTAAAATGGCTGTATGGTATGTATAATACTCATAATACTCAATTTTCAAAGTAAAATAGCCTTCCTTTTTTCCCTTCCATTTATATGATCGTACTGTGCTCCAATAGATTAGACGATTTCCAGTCCAAATCCCGTTACTCATTAGACTTTTTTCAAGAGTTTTCTCCATAAATGCCATAAAATATTTGCAACGCAAACAATATAAGCCATGATATGCCAATCCTATGCTTTCTCCTCCGAAAATTTATTTATTATTGTTAAGTCTCACTGAACTCCCTATCCCATGCCCCCAACACTCCCGATATGTAATTTCCCCGATGATGTTGTAATTAAATAACGCCAACTTAAAAGTAGATTTGAACAATTGGTTATTTTTGTTAAGCTGTGCCATATTTCCAAAGGCGAACACCAGAAAGATTAAGTATAAACTCCGGTATATTTTACAATAATAGATACATATTACTATTGGAGGTTTTTCAAATGAATTGGTTATCAAGAACAGCTTTAATACTTGTAATCGTCGGAGCCTTGAATTGGTTATTAGTCGGTGCATTTCAATGGGATCTTGTGACTGCGATTTTTGGTGGCGATACGGTTAGAACTTCATCTATATTGAGTAGGTTAATTTATGTTATTGTAGGTCTTGCAGGTATTTACTCGATCTCTTTTCTTTTTAATGATTCTAAAGTTAAGTCATAATAAAAAGTCTAATAAAAATGTTTTTCAATAGCAAGTGGGGCACCTTTAGGTGCCTTATTTTTTTAACAGAAGGGCTTAGCTTAGAAGAAAATGAGCCACCGATCAGAAGGAACCTTACCGGCAAACCTTTTGAAATAAATGATAGCGAGAAAGCACTTATCATATTTATTTATAAAATTATTCAGTTCATCATCTTCAATTTTATCCAACATAGGCATTTGATCGAAGTAATGATTTAGTTGTTCATGTCCCACGAGGGATACCGAAGCCGTAAGGCTGAGGATATGCTCGCTGGGATCATAGGGACAACAGCGAATGCAGAGGCTTGCGAACCGATGGGACTTTTTAATCAGCAGATCACAAAGTACCTTCTGGCAAGCGCCGAGCAACACGTTTAATATGTTCTCTTAATTTCCCAGTGTATAATCCCTAAAAATTCCCCAGCACTCAGCTCGGTCATATTCTGAATATACAGAATTAAAATTAATCCAAATTGGTGATTCATCCAAGTATGGATGTGTCTTAAATAAAGAATTATCCCCATACCGTATACTCTCAAGCGCTAACCTCAGTTCTCTCTTGAATATCATGTCTCTATTTCTTGCACTTTCTTTTCCCATTTCACCACCCACATGGCAAAAAGCATTTAATGTACATTGATTACAACTAATTAGCCATTCTCCTAGCACCTCATCTCTCATCATGTTAATTTTATCGTAGGCAAATGTTAATCCTACAGTTAGAAATAGTTCGGCTGTAACATCAGAATGAGTTAAAGTATATCTTCTACCCAAGATCGGTCCTATTGGTGTGATTCCATTTCGAAACTCTATATGTAATTTTTCCGGATTAAATTTCATGGTGATCGCTTCCTTGTTTATAAATTTTACTTATTCTATTAACACTGCGTGCTAATTGTGTCCAGCATTCTTCATGCAAAGGAGCAACTTATAAATGGATCAACATACCGCCTCACCGTTATCCCATATATATTCTACCTTCAACCCAATCTTCAACTCAAAACAAAATGCGTTGGCGTGAGAACTTCTATCTTCTCAACCAACGCATTAAATATTTGTTTATTGAACTTTCATTTCAAGAGTTGAGAATCCCTGAATACATCCTCTAAAATACATGGATATGTTTCCATAGACGTAAGCAGAAAACATTGCGCCTGCTTTTGATTTAATTCCGAAAATTTCCATACCCTACAACCCTCATGAATAGCGGATTCTTATCCTGTGAGTGTTTTCAAATACCGATAGGTAAGGATACTCCGATGGCATTACCCATCCAGGCTCCTTTTCCCCCGGTTCACACCGTGCATGCGGGTTTCCTCGCACACGGCGTTCCATCAAACAATTTCTTGAGCTTCTAACTTGAGCCTTTCCCTAAATTTGATAATCTTTTTATGAGCTTTCTTTCCGACCAATTTTAGAACGTCTTGACCGCAGTGTATTAGCTTGTGACATGTTTGATGTGTTGATGCAAGGTTGTTGACCTTATTTATTTGATCTATGGGGAGTTTAGGGTTGATGTGATGTGTTTCCAGTTCATATCCTATAATTGGTTCCCCACATATCTTGCATTTACCTTTGTCTCGGTTGAACGCATATCCTCTGTTCATAAGATACTCAAAATTATATTTTGGTTCTGTTAATCCCCTGGCTATGAGATGAGATAATGTAAGACTCATTGTTATGTCGTCTCTTGCCAGTCTTTCCCTTTTGAGTGTGCGTTCATAATGGGCTTTTCTTCCTTCTGGTGTGTAGGGTGTTTCTACGAGATTTTTCTGGTATACCTTCCTCCATTTGACGAATCCCAGGCTAGTGACTCCAATTGTTAGATCTTTATACTTTATGGCTGGGATTTGTGTGGTGTAATCCTTATGTCGTAGGGGCAAGTTACTGCATATATTAGCCGGCGTCCATTTTCCACCTTTGGGTTTAAGTGCCTTGAATGCAGTATATTTCAGAGAATCCGCATATCTATTAAGTTCGATGTTCACCCACGTTGCAGGTTGGTAGTAGTTGCCTATTCCGATTAGGGCACTATTGAGGTCGTTGATTTGATGTACAAGTTGTTCAGCGTTGAGTTTTCGCAGTGTCTTAGTGCGTTTTCGTAGCTCTTCCACTTTCGCCTTAAGACGTTTATCGTTTGGTCTGGTTCGTGGTATCCATCCTGTTCTAGATTTCCCGGGCACTTGTTTATAGCTATATCCTAAGAATTGGATAGGGTTTTTCTTCACATTAGTAATGAGAGTCTTCTCCGGACTGAGTTTTAGTTTGAGTTTATTGTCCAAATAGTTCTCAATGTGCCTTTTCCATTTCTCAGCATTAGATTTGCTATTTGTTACCAATATCCAGTCGTCCGCGTATCTGACTAGGTACGCGGGTTTGAGGTTGGTTTTATTTAATTCTTTATTTCGGCTGTTTGGATGGTATTCATGTCTGGTTTTCTTTTCTTCCCATTCCCGTACAATCCATTGATCCAATTTGTGAAGAAAGACATTAGCTAAGAGCGGCGATATGATACCTCCCTGAGGTGTTCCGACTTCAGTAATCCTTGACTCATTCATAACTCCTGCTTTGAGCATTTTCTTGACTATCATTAGAATTCTTCTGTCATGAATGCCCATGTGCCAAAGTTGCTTAATGAGTTTGGTATGATTTATATTATCGAAACAGCCACGAATATCTCCTTCAATTATCCAGTGATATCCTGTTTTATGACATACGTCAGTTGTTCTTTCGAGTGCCATATGTGCGTCTCTCATTGGTCGAAATCCATAGGAGTGTTTAAAGAATTGCGCCTCCATAATGGGTTCGATGAGTATACGTAGAATTTCCTGGATAACTCTGTCTATGATAGCCGGGACGGTCACTGCAGACTGCACATGGTCACAAAAAGGATTTGGGATGTCTGACTATCACTCATCCATTTCATCCATTGAAGGGACAAACATTCAAGATTCTACAAGTACGTAAGGTTTACGGGGTCCGCTTATATTCTGTTGTCACAGAAAGCGGATCTCTTAGTGTGCCTGAATCATGGACCGATCATGACCCCCTTTCAGTAAACCCTTCGGATATGAACTTTCCTTTGGATGCTTTTGTCCTTAGAGATTTACTCAATTTAAGTTCTAAACTAAAAGATAAAACTCTCTCTCCGTCGAAATAGTAGATCTATTGACATATTTAGGAGAAGGGGGTAAAATCTTATTAGCATGAATACTGCTAAGAATACTTTGAAATCTATTTCTACCGATTTACTAGTTGCTCGGCGACAAGAATTAACTGGTTCCTTACCACTCCTTGATCAAATCCTTCGTGGCTCTTTAATCACCCGCTACGTCAAGTGTGGTAAAGCGAACTGTCGTTGTGCATCTGGTCAGGGCCATCCCAGTCTCTATTTATCCAGTTTGCATGAAGGAAAAACCAGATTGGTCTATGTGCCGACTAGTTGGGAGCCCTGGGTTCAACAACGCCTGGATAATTTCCACCGCATCCAAGACATCTTAGGGGAACTTGCAGAAATTAATCTGGAACTCTTACAACGACGTGTTCAAGACTAGCTATGCTACATAGGGAGGAGTGAATCATATGTCTCAAGCCGCCATCTCTTCATCTTGGTCGGCTCAAGAGTCTGTTCTGGCTAGTTTAGTAGGTGATCGTGTCGAAGAAGTGGTTTGCGTTTTTTCTTCAATTCTTCGCTCCTTTCTTGTGGCAATGCATGAGGAAGGAGATTTAGACGATGTCATCAGTGTCGATCGTGAAATCGATTCATCTGAACCGGACAGCCCTTGTATACATCCGTCAATCGACGCTTGCCCAAGTCCGGTTTCACAAGGAGAGTACCGAGCGCCAGTATGCGCTGAGGGAGAAAGCCTTGAATCTGGGCTGGAGCGAGAATCTAGTTCAAGTCATCGACGAAGACTTAGATATTTCCGGGGCCCACAAGTCCAACCGCCAAGGCTTTCAACGTTTAGTCGGTCAGGTTTCTTTGGGGCAGGTGGGAGCCATCTTTGGCTTAGAGGTCTCCCGCTTAGCCCGTTCTTCAGCAGATTTACTTCAACTGCTCGAGATTTGTGCGCTTTACGATACCATCGTTATCGACGAAGATGGCTTCTATGACTTGAATGAGTTTAATGACCGCCTCATCCTAGGCTTCAAGGGAACAATGAGTGAAGCTGAACTGCACTTTTTGCGTGCCCGTCTGATTGGCGGTAAGAAAAACAAAGCGCACAAAGGGGAGCTTCATTTCCCTTTGCCGGTTGGCTATTGCTTCGATTCCGACGGTAATACGTCTTTGGACCCTGATGAAGCGGTCCAAGCTGCTGTACGAAATGTTTTTACTTCGTTCCAAGCTTCCGGTAGTGCCTATGGTGTCGTTAAATTTTTTTCTACTAACGGTTTGCAGTTTCCTAAACGAGCCTATGGCGGTGTTTGGGCCGGCAAACTAATTTGGGGCACTTTGACTCACTCCCGGGTGCTCGGTGTTTTGTCTAACCCCGCTTATGCCGGGGCTTATTGTTTTGGCCGCTATAAATACCGCAAGAAGATTGACAACCAAGGTGCCTTTAAAACTCAAATGGTGCGTCTGCCAAGAGACCAATGGGAAGTGCTCATCCACGATCACCATCCAAGCTATATTTCTTGGGCCCAGTATGAGGAAAATTTACACCAACTACAACAAAACCGCACCAATGTAGCGGTAAGTGGCGCAGCTCGGGAAGGCAGCACCCTATTACAAGGTCTACTGATTTGCGGTAAATGCGGTAGGCACATGACGGTTCGCTATACTGGCAACGGTGGTATTCAACCTCGTTACGAATGCAAACAACGTTGGGAGCTAGGTAAAGCCTGCACATGTTCATCGATTAGAGCTGAACCCCTTGATCAGGCCGTGACCAAAAGGATCATGGAACTTCTTCAACCTGCAGAACTAGAACTTGCCCTACTTTCTCTAGACAGGCTCAGTGACGAAGATCATGCTGCCAACAAGAGTTGGCGGCTGGCTTTGGAACAATCACAATTTGAAGTGGAGCGAGCTTACCGCCAATACGATTTATCTGAGCCGGAAAACCGTCTAGTGGTACGTACGTTAGAAGCAAAATGGAATGAAAAACTACTGGCTTTGGACCAATTAAAGGAGGAATACGAACAATTTAAGGCAAATCGAGCCTGGTCTCCAACAAGCGAAGATCGCCACATGATCCTGCGCTTAGCCGAGGACATTCCCCGCATTTGGAACGCTCCAACGACCCTTATGAAGGATCGAAAGCGGCTCGTCCGCCTCTTGATAGAAGATGTCACAGTGACTTGCCAACCTCTTGACCAAAATGTGCAATTAGGCATTCGTTGGCGCAGCAGACACAGCGAACTGATTTACACAAAGAAATCCTTGCCTCCTTCAATCACCCGCAAGCACGTTCCCGAGACGGTTGAGCTTGTTAAAGAACTGGCTAAGACGATGTCGAGTGCCGAAATTGCAGACAGTTTCAACAAGAATGGATACCGTACTCCGGAAGGACGCACTTTTACCGAAAGTTCTATTGCCTGGCTAAGGTACCGTTACAAGATTCCCGGGCTTGTTAAACAGAGCAATGAACTTTCCGTTAAAGATGTGGCCTCCAAATTCAACGTGAGTCCTGGAGTTGTATACTACTGGCTTGAAACCGGCAAAATTCAGGGCAAACAATTAGGACCAGGACGGCCATACAGCATAATAATCGACGAAACTACCGAGAAAGTGCTAAGTACTTACGCTGATACTTCAACCAAGATCATTAAAGCTAGAGGCTTAAACGTTATTGAGGAGGGTGCATTATGAACATACCATCGGAATACCAAGAGGCCGTTTTTCAGTTTTACCCGGTTTGGGTATCCATTCTCTTCTCAGGAGATGTGGATTATAATTGTCTAATGCGTCTCTGATCCCTCGAATTACATCTGGATATTGTTGTTTCAAGATGTCTGTTATGGTCTTGCCGTCGGTTCCCGCTGTTTTACTGCCGTTATTAGATTTAATTTTGTGTATAGCAGTAATAATGGTTACTTCTGATTTGGCAAGTTCCAGCATATTCTTGAATTTTGGTAAATTGCCCTTTTCAAGCTCCTGTCGAGTGCTGATGTAAAAGCTATCTAGGATGGAATTTAGGTCTGTTTCATCTCTCAAATTTAAGTAGACTGATTTTTGAGCCACAGGCATCCCTCCTTTCGGAAAGATTCTTGTGGGTTTAACCAGGATTGCGCAACGGCTTCCCAGTCAGGCTCCGGTATATTGCCTTCTCTTGTTTGACTATGCCCCTTTGCTCAACAGGTATTATCCTGCTTCATTGCTACTACGGGCTGCTGCCCCCTACATTTGCCTGTCATTTCCTACATGGCGAGATTTCATAGCTTCGATAGGCTCCATCTTGCAGGGTTCCGCTGTTCCATGCTTCCTAGCCTTACATACGACTTTAGTTGCCTGCTTTGACCCGGAGTTCAACCTTTGTCCTTGGTTGGTGGACTAGGTACGCATCCTTTATGGATAGCGTCAGTCGTGGATGCAAGTATATCCTTAACCGTTTCCTCTCACCCTTTAAGGGTGTGATAATGTTGCAGCGCTCAGTGCTTTTCATTACCCACCGTTTTCGAGCCTAACATACGCAGGTTTCTGGTGTGTCAACATGGTCGTTTTATGGCGGCCCGACTACTTCCCTAACCGCTTTTCAGGTCTGGTTTTCGCCGCCTTCACCGAGCTTCATACCAGAATCACTTTCACTTTATCAAATTATCAAGCATGTCGGAGTATTAGCCTTTCTACATAGCCAACCTTCTATGCACTTGGGGATTACACCCAATGATTCGGAAACACAGTTCAATAGGCTGTAGCCTATTGCATACTTTTGATATCAAGCATTACTGCCTATATTTGTGTAAAAACAGCGCGCACACTTACCACGGTCTCAACGTGGGTTGGTGTTGATGAATTGAATGTCATTGAAGTCACACCAACGTGCCTGGAGTTGCCAAAAAGTCGGTTTAGCAAACACATTAGTAATAAGCCCATGTGATTAATGAATTTTTAATCACATGGGCTCTATGAGTTTAATCCTTATTTACCAAATTACCTATACTTCTACTCTACTTTCCTATCAACTGACTAAGCTGCTGCTCAATGCCTTTATTCGCAACAGCCTCACCGCCAAATATAGCTGCCCCAGTAAGGTTTTTGCTCTTTAAATAATTCACAACCTGATCGGACAAACTGCCGTCGGCCAGAATAATCGAGGCATTGTGGTTAGCAGCATAGACACTTCCGGCAAGAGCATCAGAAAAATTATTCCCAGTTGCTATACAGACACTTTGCCCGGCTAAGTTGAAGTATTGGGCGACGGCCAGGGAGGTATCGTAGCGATCCTGTCCGGCAATTCTTACGATATTTGTTTTGTCTAAAGTGGTGATCTGTTCTATCTGACTTTCCACCGTTGAGCTGATAACCCCTTCTCCTCCGATAATATAAACTTTGCTGGGTTTAATGGCCGCTATCTCATTCTTGACTGCATCGTCGATTCCGTCTTTTTGAACTAAGAGGATGGGGTACTGCATTTCCGCTGCCATACTGCTAATGGATAAAGCGTCCGGATAGTTTTCTCCGTAGGCCAGCACAACGGGCGTTCCGTTCTTGACCTGTAATTGATCGGCGATTTTGTCGCAAGTATCATAGCGGTCCGTTCCACCCAGGCGGGTGATCTGTTTAAAACCATCGGCTTTGATTTTAGCTTCCATATCTGCGCTGACCACGGCTGTGCCGCCTAAAATATAGACATTTCCTGACGGATCTAGATTTGCCTTCATATAATCTAAGACTTTTGCTTGATCGGCCTCTGAACTTCCAACCAGAAGAATTGGTGCATTAAGTTTGTAAGCCAGAACACTTCCTGATAAAGCGTCCGGATAGTTGTCCGCTGTGGCTAAGACAACATTAGAAATTTGGCCCGTGTATTCCGCTATGGCGATGGCGAGGGCTGTATCGACCCGGCTCTGGCCCGCCAGTCTGATCACTCCTAAGCTGGTTTGATTCATTTTGAAATTCCATTTGACGATATCCTGTTCCACAGAGATTGTCGGGCTTGTATATTGGTTATATCCATCCTTGGTGGCCACGAGGTAGTAATCTGTCGTTGGGAAGACCATGAAGCCATAGGCTCCATACGTATCACTGGTCTGAGGATCTTGATTATTGTTGGGCTTAAATCCGTCAATACCCGGTAAGGATACGACGGTATCCGGTGTTTTGCCATTGGCTTTGTTTCTATCCGTATTGGCATAATACAAGGTAACCTTTGCTCCGACAATGGGTTTGCCCGTCGCCGCATCCGTAATGATGCCATAGGGATCAATTAAGGAGCATTTTAAACTGACAGTTCCATCCTTCGAAACGATGACCTCCAGAGTTCCAAGCGTAAGCGTTTGTCCGTTACCTAAATCATAGGTGATCTTATACTGATTGTCCGTTCCTTTGGCCAGGTTCTGAAGATTGATAGTCCCATCAGCTGAAACGGTTACCGGCGAACCCCCTAACGATACGTAGCTTACTTTAGAAAGATCGCTTAAAGGGCTCGAGGTTCCGTCAGGTTGTTGGAAGGTTACAGTTTGAGCCGCTTTCATGGAGACGGTATAATTTCCGTTACTATCCGTCGTTACGGTTCCTGTCAGATTGGAAACCACTGCACCGGTCGTACCATTGATGACATTGCCAGTTATGGTCGTTCCTCCGCCGGATGTGCTTCCACCTCCGGAAAAACCTCCTCCACCGCCTTCGTGTGTAGAATCAGGTATCGCTTCAAACACTGCCGATATAATGACACTGGCCGCCGGCATCGTGAAGCTCGTGCCGCTGATCGGGTAATCCGTTGTTCCGTCATTATACTTTAGTGTCCCCGGTGTTAACTTCATTCCAGCATTCGGGGTTATCGTCAAGTTAATAGCTGTTCCTGAAGTTGCTGAAGTTGGGTTAGCCGTAATACTTCCCCCAGTCAGACTTCCGATACTCACCGTATAACTGTTTGCTGGAATCTGCTCAAACTGGGCGGAGACCGTCACACTGGCCGCCGGCATCGTGAAGCTCGTGCCGCTGATCGGGTAATCTGTTGTTCCGTCATTATACTTTAGTGTCCCCGGTGTTAACTTCATTCCGGCATTCGGGGTTATCGTCAAGTTAATAGCTGTTCCTGAAGTTGCTGAAGTTGGGTTAGCCGTAATACTTCCCCCAGTCAGACTTCCGATGGTCACGCTGTAGGTAGTAGGAACTACCGGGGCCGGATCAGTGGTTACAGTGACTGAATTAGAGTTCCCCGCATTAACTCCTCCGGTCATCATCAACCTGAAGTCATAGCCGGTTGCTGGGCTAAGACCTGTTACTGTGGCTGTCGTCGCATCAACGGCTATCGCCCCTGAAGTTGTGCTTGCCGTCGTCCAGGTGTTGGCTCCGCTCGGCGACTGCTGGATGATAACACCTGTTGCCCCGCTGGCTGCCGTCCAGGTGAATGCCGCTGTGCTGGAGGTCTTTGCCGTAGTTGCAAAGTCTGATATCGGCACTGCATCGGTGGTAAATGTTTCGTCTGAGCCGTCTGTCGTCCCTCCTGAATTGACTCCTTCCACTCTGTAATGATAGGTCATATTCGGTTGCAGACCTGTAATAGCAGCACTCACAGCTGTATCGGTTGAACCTGTCACCGGGCTTAGGCTGGCTGGCGCTGTGCTTCCATAGCTCGTTGAAGTGCCGTAGTCAAAGGTTACGGTTGTACTGTCTCCATGGGCGTTGATTGTCCCGTTCAACGTAGCGCCGCTGCTTGTTACATTTGTTGCCGTATTGGTCGTTGCTGCTGGTAGTACCTTCGCTGTGAAATTATTGGCACTTGTAGCTGAGACCGCGCCGGAGGCTAAATATCGGGTACCGCTGGTTGTAATTAAAACGGTGTCCGTCGCGGAGACTGCCGTCTGGGGCAACCACAGATAGAGTTTACCATTGTTATCCGTCGAGCAGGAAAAAGAGCTTCCCCCGTTGACTGAATACGACATGCCGGCAGAAGCCGGCAGACCCGATATTGTGACAAGATATTCTTGGTTATTGCTGCTGTTATACACGTAGGGCTGGGAGCTTGCCTTTACCGACCCGCCGTTAATGGTCAACGTGCCTTTGCTAATGAAATAGCCGGCTCCGCTGCCGATGCCGGCGCCACCTCCGCTGCCGCCTATGGCCGTGACTGTACCCCCGTTGATGGTCACGGCGCCGCCATTGCCGCCGTTGCCGCTCTCGCCTCCGCCTCCGCCGATGCCGGCGCCACCATATGAACCGCTGCCGCCTATGGCCGTGACTGTACCCCCGTTGATGGTCACTGTGCCGCAGTCGCCGCCGTCGTAGTAATTTCCAGCTCCGCCGATGCCGGCGCCACCTCCGCTGCCGCCTCCGCTGCCGCCTATAGCCGTGAGGGAACCCGTGCTGGCAGCAGTTACCTCAAGGGTGGATCCCGACCCTATGAGAAGGCCCGAAGACAGACCAGAGCCAGCGTTCAGGGTATTTTGGCCAACAAGCGTCAAATCTACATTTGTTTCATACCCTATCGAAAACGGCTGATTGCCGGAGATATTGACGTTTTCCAGGGTGATATTTAAGGTGCCAAGGCTTCTGTTTACATACACAATATTTGCAGTTGGGGTGCTTGGACTGCTGTCTGTTATGGTGATTGCCTGACTAGTTGTAATATTATCATCAGCCTGTCCGCTGCCATAGGATACTTTTATGCCGGAAGTCGTACCTGCCGATATTATGATATTCCCCTGTGATATATCATAGGTATAGGGATTCGTATTCGCCATAGCGTTGGGGGTATAACCCGGCAAAAACGTTAAAAAACACAATGCCACCACCATGGCTAAGGCTGCGTATTTGTTCCTCATCTTCACGCCTCCGTTTTTAATTTTCATCGGAAAGCATTCCATAGCTTGTTACCTGTACTTAAGAAAAACGACCCTGACTTGCGCCCATAATCATAGGGTTGATATCCAGCTGCGATATTGCATTCAACGCATTTCCTGTATGTATGTTTCGCTATTTCCTTGTTTGGCGGCGAACGCACTTAAACCTCACCCCTTGGTTTCATTGTTATTATTTCAATGGCTCATGTTCTCGCGGCTTTACATAGAAAGAATCCTTAGCCCTAAAAGCATGCAACAGGGAGCTTACAGGCATTTGTCATAATATGCGATTGATTTTTATAACAGGTGTGTGACAATCTTCACTTCCGGCGACGGAGGAAAGTGGGGATTATACTCCTGACCGCAGCGACATAGGTATTCTCCCCCACCGCAACATACCCCGCGATCCACTCCAAAGGTTTCATCAGGCTCCCCCTCGGGAATATGGGGACCGCTTTGCCTGCGCTTGTCAGAAGCACATCCTGATCGCCAAACACCTCCGCAAAGTTCCCGATTTCTCCGATAATGACAAAGCCTTCGTCCGGATACAGCTCCCGCATTTTTTTCGTGGTACAGTACGGGATTTTGCTTCGGCTGTTTTTCTCCGTGAAAATCCCGGTCTGGTTTGTTTGAGGATAAAGCCGGTAAAGCATTCCGATCACCCTTTTTCATTATACATAAAAAAGAGCCTGCATCATGGACATGGCGAAATTGACCCCTTTTTCGCCGAAATTGGTATTGAAAGACCCTGCAAAACAGGTTACAGGCTCAAGAATCCATGAATTATGATGAGCGAATGGCTGCATCCGACGGCTCACGCTCCGGCTTTCCTCCGCGGCGCATAGATTGGGAAACGCGGCCATCAGGGTGAAAACCTTCCCGCAGTGTTGAGTTTTGACGATTCCCGCCTCCGCCGCTAGGAACCGCGCCTCCGGATTGTCCAAATTCCCGCACGCCTCGATGGCGTTTTCCAAGGTATTGCCCAAAACGACACAAAGATCGCTGTCGCTCATGGAAAGTCGTTTTGGAATGCTACAGGCGCAGTGAAATGGAGTGCCGTTTTCCTTGGCCTTCAGGGAGTAATATCCCAAAATAGGATTTACCACAACATTTTCACAAAAGACCGGAAGCGGATCGGTTTCGTTCTCTTCCTCATATTCGTTCACAAACCGTTCTAGCCCTGTACAAAGGCAGTTTGTAAAAAAATGTGTTAACAGCGTTATTGACATTCATTATTCTTTATATTTTGTTATTTTCCTTTTAATTCTTTCGAATATTTAACAGCAAAAATTCTCCAATATTGACTTATCCTTTTGTATGTCAATAGTACGAATATACAATTGACAAGTTAGTTTTTTAATTGAGTACCTCCCTCTCCTTAACTCCCACCTTATACACAAACTCCGCCTCGACCATTGACCGCACTCTAACCTTTTCAATCAACTTACAAAACAAATCCCCATCAAACTTATCCAGCAGCGTACCCTGCGCTGCCTGATACGCTTTGAAATCCTCCCATTCGATTCACTCTTCCACCCTCATCCCGCTTTTTAATTCAAAAACAAAATGCGTTGGCGAGAAAATTTCTATCTTCTCGACCAACGCATTAAATATTTGCTCATCAAACTCTTCAAGCAAGGAATCCCTGCTGTTTATTGCCTGTAGGATTTCATCAAACCTTTGTTTCGAGCCATCCTTTGATTCATTTACCTTATCATGCTCAAGCCTTTTCTTTCTTACTTCCTCCAGTTCTCCAGATATGCTTTTGTATTCCTCAGTATAGACCTCAGAATCGACGCTATTATTCACCTGAAACCGAATGAGCCTCTTCAACTCATTTTTCAATTCTTCAATCCGATTATCTAAAGCCTCTGTTTCTTTGATGTTTGGCCTTTGCAAAATAATCATTTCGATATTCGAAGTCATCGTCTTGATAAAGTTTTGCCTGTCTTCATAAATTCTATTGAACATCCGCACGAAGGCATCCTTCAGAACATTCTCATCGACAGCTTTTGCACCACAAGCGTCTTTACCGTCAAAAATGTATGTTTTACACTGCCATACAATTTTCTTTGATGCATTTGTGCTGTTCCAGTGTCGCCTTTTAAAAATGTTCCCACAGTGCCCGCAAAATACTTTAGCACTAAAAGGATATTTGCTGCTATATTTATGCCTATCGCCCACCAGATTCCCCTTCAGCAATGCTCTGCGTTCCTTCTCATCCTGAACCTTGTCAAACATCTCTTTGGTGATAATCGGTGGGTGGTTTTCTTCAATATAAGTTTAATGGAAAATGGCAAAATTGAAGATGATGAAACTTTGTTATTGGAAAGATCATTATTTAATTATAGAATAAACATGTTTGTTGCTATCAATGGAAAACTTAAAATTACAGATAAAACAGTTATCTGGTATAACAAAAAGCATAATTATAGGATACCATTAGAAAAAATCACATCTATCGAACAGCGGAATTTCTTGTTTTTGATAAAGACGGGAATTAGAATTAAAACACAAGGAATGAAAAAGAAAAACCTTTCTTTTGTTAGTTTTCCTAGTGAACGGGATGATATCATTAAAGTTGTAAAATCAGAAATGAATATTATAAATGCCATTGATTTGCATTCCCTTGGTTGATTACCAGCGGGCTTATGGGGTGTCTCTTTTCAATGTTATTCTACTCCCCTATTTCTTCTACCCTCATCCTGCTCTTCAACCCAAAAACAAAATGCGTTGGTGTGAGAATTTTTCTCCACCAACGCATTAAATATTTCTTCATCGAACTCTTCCAGTAGTGATTCCCTGATGTTTATGGTCTTTAGGAGTTTATTATCGGGCATATGCATCCCTCTCTTGGTATACCAAGTATGCCACTATCCACACCCCAAGGACAAGACGAGACCCAAATAGGAAAAACCCAAAACAAACACCATAGTAAATCGATGTAAGCTAGAGAAAAACGGATTCTAGCCTTCGTATTAAAAACACGCTAAATGAGCCGGAAAACCGGAAAATGAAAACAAGTAAATTGGCTGTCAAAGAGGAATTTGGACGAAAATAGAGAATGTTTTTTTTTATGAACTTTACTAAATGTGAATTATAGGACTCGAAAAGGGAGGGACTGCCGTAAGAGATTTTTTATCCCGAATGCGACAGCCCCATTTACTTGTTGTTGATTCACTTACTTGCGGACATGGGTCACCGCCACATGTCTTGGAAAACTCATGCAATTTGACGTGGCGAAACTGGCTGCAAGCGCATTTCGCGGCCTCATCAACCCACACATTATCCGGTAGCGACAAGAATTGCCATATCAAAAGAGCTGATAACCGAAAACGGCAACCGCGGAAACATATTCCGGCTAGTAGCATAGAACTCAATCACGTTCGATGAACGGACTGCAAGTCCTTTTCCCCACCGAAAGGAAGTTGTAAAGCCGGGCACGTCCAGCTTCTTCGTATCCACTTTCGTACATGTTGCCTTCTGGAGATCGAGCTCAAAAAGGTCTATGTGGTTATTTTGGCTTAAATCGTCTCCTCCAAAAGAGAAGAGGTAAATAGTACCATCTGTTTGCGTTACTAAGCCAAGGCCGCAGCCGCCGAAATCGTCTTGCGGAAAACCTGGTATCTCGTCAAACGTAGTCGTTGCGTCCAAGACGGGGCCGCTCGACCTATAGATAGATAAATGACTCTGTTTCGCTGCGATAATATATCTACCGTCCGGCCCAATTTCCTTCGTCATTGCCACGCCATTAACTCCTTGTTCTCTCTTGATAACTCCAATGTTTTTCATGGGTTGATTATATTGAACCATGCTGATATCGTATATTCGAATCTCCGACGGATTGTTGCCATCAGCGTCTTCCTGTATTCCCATTGCCATAAAATCCCCACATGATTGCGCCCCACAGGGATGACCCCATCCGGGATGGTCGGTTTTAAAGACTTTAGGGATATTATCTGTTTCATCGCAGGGATGGTAGTCACCAATCATGTATATTCCATCACCCACTGTTATATCGATATTCGTGTATGTGAAGATAAGCTTATGGCCGAAGGCGGCAACTGCTTTGAAGTGCGACTCAATAAGACCAGGAAGGTAGTCTTCTTTATGATATGTATGGCAGAATGATTGTTTGCCCAAGTTGCTAAAAACCGATTTGACATTGTCGATTGTTGCGCTCTCTTTAGCATTAACGAAGCGCCAGTGGGTGCTATTGGAATCCCGTTCTTTTGTGGCACTGGTTGATACGCAGAGCAGATTGTCGGAATCTGGACAGCGGGTGTCCAAAAACCCACCGTCGTAACCGTATTCATTCTGAAGCCACAGATCGTCGCTTTCTTCCACCGGTTGTCCGGTCAGATTCGAGGTTATGATTAACCAAGTTCCGCTTAGGCCGTCTCTTTTTTCAGTTTCAGCTGTCGAAACGCATAGAAAGTTACCCTGACAGCCACCGCAACGCGTATCCAGATATCCTCCCAGAACTGAGGGATTTGCCGGGTACTGATTTTGCAAATAGACCGAATCTCCGGCACAAACGGGATCACCAGTATTTTTGCCTGATGCAGAGAGAATTTTCCATATGCCGCTGTTTTGATCCCGATTCCAGACGATTGCTGTGGATACAGCCAGCATATTTCCAGTGTTGCTGTAACCGCGAGTATCAAGATAACCACCATTCCAATTTCCGTACCCATTCTGAATTGCATACAATGAGCCATACTTTAAAGTTGCCATCGTTTCCTCCTTGAGTCAGTTAGTAGTGTTTACACTTACGCCGAGGTAACCTAGAATCCAAGGTAAATGATTAACAGCCCAATATAATAATACTTGAATTTAAACAAAATCTCCTTTCTTTCTAAAATAATAATCATAATGGTATCTTCGATATAAATGTACATTTACCTTTTAATTCCATGTGAGATATTTTCAAAATCACCACAGAAAACACTTTCTTTCGATCCCCTTATAGGTTCACGAATACACATCGCATAAATAATAAGAAACCGCCAATCTCGTTGTGAGAAAGGCGGTTTCATTTTTGCCATTGCTTATTCAAAATAATTTAACTGCTGATACCCCGTTTTGCTGTCAGTCGTGAAAAAAACAAGCGAGGTGGAGATAGAAAAAGTGAAGAATCAAAAGGCCAAAATGACCCTTTGATATACGCTTATGAAAAACTAGCTAAACAACACAACGTATCCCCAACAAGGGGTATGAGTACTAGGGGTATAGCAACGATTCGTTCTTTTTGGGGCCACTAATAAATGATCCCCTTTTTACACGGGGCTGTGTTGAAACTTAGTTTCTCACAGCCCCTCAATAGGTTTCGAATGGGGAAGGCTAAACTGACTGACCGTCTATCCTAAGACGACAGTCAGTTTTCTCATGTTATGGGCAATACAATGTAATCCCCTTGACCTTTTCCAATCCCTTTAGGATAAATCGTCGCACACCAAAGTTGCCTTTGATATCTCCAAAGACACTTTCCACCTCTATAGGTCTTGCTCAATAAATATTGATACACTGGAAACGTTACCCATCCAACAACCCCGAAGGTAAAAACTATAAAACCTGTAGCCGAAATAGCTTTGGCAATAGTGATGCTTTTTTTCTTTTCTATGCCTAATGAAACTTCAAAAGCATTGTACCTTGTAAATCCTCCAGCACCCAAGATTATTAGCCAGAAATGATATTTGGCAAGCCATAAAGGCAGCGCAAGGTTAACTAATTCAAACTGTTCTCGGCCAGGGATAATCTCACGTATGTAGTCCATCCTTATTCCCTCTTTAGCAATTATTTTAAGACAATGACTTTTTCAGCTTCTAGACAAGTTCTCTTACCCTTACTTCAATAGGACCGACATTATCGGCAAGCACGGAATCAGTAAGTATAACTGCTTCCTGAAATTACGGGTACCACTACAAAATCTGTACCGTAAACCTGAATGGGAACGACCGCCGTTCCTGGCACATCCATTTCCGCTGTCTGATAGACAACCCAGCAAGCTTTGTCGCTACAGACCCAGACCGGATATTGATAAACGACATGAACAACGTAATCCACCCCAATATTAACGGGAGCATCCGGGACTTGAAGCGTTGGAGCTCTGTAAGCCCAGGACGGGGTTTCTGCCAGATATTTTCCAGGCTGCCAGCCTCCCCAAGTTTCTTCAAATTGTAAGGTAGCTGTAAGGGGAGCCGTTATCGTCATCGGGTCTTGAATCGTATGAGAGAGCCATTGGGAGTCTTGAGCATACCCTTCCGGTCTGGTAACCGTGGCAGACGTTAGATATGCTGACACAAGAATATCTAAGGGGTCGGGCAACTTTGGCGTTGCTACGGTCAGATCCGCGAGAATCGTATCGCCCAAATAGGTGGTCCCGGATGGGTGCTGCATCGATAATTGACTTCTCGGCCAGGCTTTAAAGGATTCTCCCGGTTTCAGACGATTTTCCGGCAAGGCATAGCTGCCGAGGGTAAGGGTGGCCCCGTTATCGCTCACGATCCCTCCCGGTGGTTTCAGGACATCATAGGAGGCACTTGAATCAATAGGGGCTGCCGTTGAGCCTGGCGAAGTAAAACGCAACTCGACAGGAACACTGTAGGTTCCCGGATTGGATCCCACTTGGAACGGCAGCTGCCAGTGATAAATCGTTGTTCCATTCTCTCCCGGCGATTTAGAAATATAATTCATTTCTGTCGCTTGAGTGATGGGGACTGGATTCCCATTGGCATCAGGCAATTGAGCCACTACATCACTCATAGTGTTATCAATGGTGGTATCAACATTCAGCGTTGCTGTGGCGTTCGGCTGATTTTTTTCCGGATTTACGGTAGCTGTTAATTGACTCACCTGCGGTACCCAAAATTCCAGGGCACCATTTTCCCCTCCGGCAACCGCATCGTTCGTCCATGACGCAATTAGCTGATTGGGTCCGGCATCCATGAGCACCGATACATACGGCGGGGGGGCATACCCCTTCGCTGAGGTAGATAAGCCACCAGAGCCCATAAATACCCCGCCAGAGGAGCTATTATAGGCTGATATATGAACATATCCATTTGCGTCATTGACGGCCACCATACTTGTCTTCGTCGACGGATTAATCACAACGCTGGGATCGATGAAGCCCGTTGCTCCAGAAAATACGGTCCCTTCATCGGTCATTGTGTATTTATCAATCGCATGGACCTCACTATAGCCGGATTTAACAGCATAAATATAGTTAGAATCGACCGCAAGGTTTGATATGATGAGGTTCCCGTTATAGAGTGAATTATTCTGCGCCATGTAATTTCCATTGTTGTTGAAACAATAAATGTTTCCCATTTTATCCGGGACATAGATGTTTCCAGTGTCTGAATCAATAACCGGCGCGCTGGCAATGCCATATTTAATGTTTCCTCCACCTGTATAACCGACTGTCTTGCTGGATGGATGAAATACGAAGAGTACTGGGTACCCTCCGTCAACACCAAAGAGAATATCTCCGTAGCCATCACTTTGAATGGCAGGAGATGACGTGAAAATTTCGCCAGCCCAGGATGGATTAACAGACGTTGTTGTAAAACCACCTGGAATGACTGAAAGTGGATCAATATTTGACGGAACATACAACGGAGCAACTGTAAAACCACCATTCCACGAACCGGCACATGTTACAGGAACACTAAAAGTTGTTGGTTCTAAAGTATTAATATCTGTGCCTTGCCACGTATAGGACTGCTCAGTTATTGCCGGACTCATTGCAATAAGATTAGTGTCTTGAGATGGGTTTCCAGTGATCGTATACTTTGAATAGTTCTTCATCATTCCGCTACTATCAGGTACATTTGGTGATCCACCAACATTCATCGGCCAAGTGTACAGATATTCCCCTACAGCAATGCTCATATAGTTTCCATCTGGTGAAATTGATGGCCCAGGACTTCCGTCAATGCGTTCTCCAGAGGTGGCGCTAAATTTGGCTGCCCATAGCACATGAAAATCCGCAGCACTTTGAGGGTTTGTTTTTGAAATATCGACTGCAACTAAATAGCCCATATTCGAATCAGTATTCCAAGCATATTGATATAAAGTGTTTCCGTAAGCAATGGGCGTGGAATAGCTATATAACCAAGTTCCTAAAGCATCTCCGATTGAAACCGCTATCGGAGTTTCGTTGTAAAGCTGGCTCATTCCGTCTTCGGTTGCCCTAGTCCGCGAATAGTTTGTATCCCACGTAAGGTTATTCGCGGCCATGGTAGCGGTTGGGAATAATAACATTAGACATAGGATTAAACTAACAAGCTTTTTAACCATAGCCATCCCCTTTCAAACTATCTTTAATATTTAAAAGGATTCTTCCCACAAAAAGAGCCCGGTGCAATTTTGCACCAGGCTCTTCCGTGGAAATCTTTATGCTTTAAAATATTTAAGCTTTACAAAGGTGATCAATCCTAGCGCTAAAATCCCAGACCCACCAATTTCAGCATACATTGCCCATGGAGTTTTCTTTGATTGGCTATTTTGGGCTGATGGCGACTCAATCTTAGTCTGAGTTTTATCCTGCAGGGCCATAATCGGCGGATCCGTTCTTTGTGGATCCGTCTTTGATGCTGCAGCTGTCTCTTGAGCTTGAGGAACCGGATTTAGATTAGTAGTAACTTTAGGAGTCGATGTCGCTTGTTTTGGTGTTGCATTCTGAACTGAAGCTGTAGAAGATGATGAAGGAATAGGTGCTGGGGCTGTGGGAGTTGGATTTGTCGTCGCCGTCACCTTCAGGGGAGAAGAGGCTTTGCTCGTACTAGTGCTTTTACTTGCAGTTCCCAAAAAACCCGATAGATCCGGAGCAGGAACTCCAACGCCTACTAGAACCTTACCTATATTGCTACCATAGTTCGCCTTACCCACAAGATCAGCTGGAGGAGTGCTTCCTGGAGGAGCATTTGGGCCGCCTAGTTGACTTAAATTCACTCCTTGTGCTGCAAGCGATTGGAATATCGAAGGATCATAGCAAGTAGCATTCATGCTTTCTATTATATTGCTATTAATTCCATATTGTTTGATATAAGCTAAAATAGGTGCAGCAGAATCATAACCCGTCCAAGAAGGATCGTTTTCATGACCCGCAACCATCGATAAGGGAATGGGTTGTGTCGATACTAATGATGCGCCATCGCTACCGATGAAACCGAAATTAATACTTGCAGTGTTACCAACTACACCCATTTTCCATCCCTTCATTTCATAATGTGAGCTATCTGCGGCTTTGGCCGACGTTGGAAGAAGGAACATCTGTACGGTTACGGCTATTACTCCAATAAATCCAACTAACTTAGTTTTTTTCAGTTTCATGGTTCATACACCAACCTTTCACTGATTACTAAAGAACATTCCCACAAAATCAACCTCTCGTTGTCAAAATACTCTAAGGTTATATCCCATTTGCGACAGATCATTCTAAACTATTGACCAAACCCGAGACATTGGGACTTTGCCGTATTTATCAGCGATGACATTACACAAGCCCCTTATATTTATCCAGTCAATGTGGCTTATTAGCCCTTTTGATTTCATTGGAAATTTTAGAACAGTAATTACCAATATTCTAGATCGTAAGGAATAAAGCTTTTGGTTTTGAATCTTTCCTCTGAGACGCCCGCGCAATACGATGCAATATCGTTAATTTCATTTAATGCCATTTCTATGAACAAGTATCGTTATTGTTTTTTTCATAGATTACAATAACCTCCTTCTCCATATTGGTCCGGATACGTTCAAACATCGTTACAGGCTCTGCCAAATCGACCTTTCTTTTCAGCGAGGTTTCTAAACGAGCTTTAAGTCCCGAAAATGCCAATAGCCCTATTTCACCGTCAAATTCTATGACCAAATCAATATCGCTTTCCTCATCTGCCTCGCCCCTAGCATAAGACCCAAAAATACCTATTTTTCTGATAGGGTACTCCGTACAATAAGGTACAATGGTATTCTTAATATCTTCTAGGCTTAAAACATCTTGGACTGGCGGCAGCCCCTTACTCTTTATTAATCCATCCGCAAACTCTAACAACTCGTTTTTTTGTCCTTCGTCTAAATGCTCCAAACGATGTAGGAGCTTGGTTTCAATACTCGTAATTCTTATGCCCCCTTTCAAAAGATTTATCTTTTCTCTTGAAGAAAGCTTTTGTATACGTTTTTAAGTAATTCTTATTTTCCATATGTCTTCCCTTTACCGCGACAGATCTGGATGGCCTCATTAACTATCGGCCATATATCTTGAGGCCAGATAAATACTGCTTTTCCAAAGTCAAAACTATCACTTCGGCCGATAATATTTTTTGAAAACTCATAGAGCTTTTGGTGTTGTGATCCTAAGCTCTGCGCACGTTGGTCCATTACCTCCCAATCCGGACCTTCGTCATCAATTAGAATGACCTCACGCATCCCTTGTGAGGATGTCAGTATGTAAATGAGCGCATGATAGTCCCATCGGTCTGGAAATTTTTCACGATACTTCTTAAATAGTTCTTCGTGCTGGGGATCGGTAAAGTATAATTTCGGTCGATACTCTCGATTTTTTAAGACATCGTCTGAAAACCTAGAGCTTAAGTTAAATAATTCAGCAATCCGCTTACTGGAAATGATCGACTTAATTTCACACCTCGTAGTATCTTTAAGATTTTCACCATCACCTAAAGGGAACTCCCAAATTAAAAGCTCTGCGATGTAACCTCCATTGAATGGATAGTATAAGGTTAGTGAGTGACATTTCATTGAAACTTTGCTGTTATGCCATTCACGTAAGTCCTTATCGTATGACACGACATCCGGGATCTCCGGCGGCAACTCAGATTTTTCAACGTGATAACGGATAAACTCCGGAAGATTCTCATACCTCATAAACTTTTAGGACTCCCTTCTTGGTTCCAGAATTCATAGCTTTAAAAAACATTATAAGCCATTCAAAAGACATTCTCTTGCTTATTCGTGCTAAGTATTTTTGCTGAAATAATAGTCTCTACATTATTAAACGAACTATTTTTTATCAATCCCACTCCTGCCTGCGAACGACCTCTTGTAGATCATCAAGATTGGGCTTTGTGTAAATCACCGTTGTGTCAAGGTTTGGGCGTCCATTTTTCTTCATATGCCCGGCAATTCGGGCAATACGATCAAGGGGTTCTCCGTCATCCGCCATCTTTTTAAAACAAGTGTGTCTTAACCGGTGATACGTCAAGGGTTCTTCGAACTTAAGGATTTCCTGAAGATCCTGCATGATATATTGAATGGCACGGGTCGTTAATTTTGTGCCTTTCCTTAAGTTCGTAAATAGATATCCCTTGCGCCGGTCCGGATAGTCCTGCCAGTAATTCCGGATAGCCTCAATGACATTCTTATTTAAAGGAACGATTCTTCGTTTATCACCTTTTCCAAACACTTCAAGAGTTCCCTTCGTAGCCATAGCCTTTATATGTTCATTCTTGATTTCCGTAACCTCTTCGGCTCTTAATCCCGCCGAAAGACTTAAAACGACCAAGAGAATAATCCGACGATCCACGTCTCCGCGATAAAGATAATTGATCAGTTTCTTTCTCTCTCCAGGACTTAACCATTTTGGGCCTGGATCCACTTGTTCCGGAAACTTGATCGAATGAGCCGGATCATAATCAATCATTTGTTTATCGTACGCCCATAACGTAAACATCTTTATGACGACTAGATTCTTAGTGATGTAGGTTGGGGACTTTTCCCTTATGGATTGCTTATAGTCTTCAATAAGCATTTTACTTAATTGTTCAGGAGAAAAAGGATCACCCGTTGTCCCTTCCACCCATTTTTGAAATCGCCGGAGCACATAATTATAGCTTTTTATGGATGCCTCAGAGACATTACAATTATCTAAAAACCTCTCAATATAATCTGTCATATTATCTTCTATGGCCTTCTCTCATAAAGTTCTTTGTGTTCTACGACATATAAAACTGCCCTTTTTCAGAGTCCTTTTTTATTATTCTACGACATAACTATACCACTTTGCGTCTTAGAATACAATATTCTACGACCTAATTCCAATTCAAGGTTACACTGTATTTTTCTATTAACATTCCCGCATCCACTTTTTGATTATTGATTAGTGATTATCGTTTATAATTTTGCCCGAGATAAATGTAGTCTGGGGCCCCACGCATACTTTGAACTTGATATTCCTTTACATTACAAAAGTATTGCTTTAAGCGATTATGAAAATTTACTGATGACGAAGAACTCCAAAATGAAACTACTCCATATGGATTAAGAATCTTAGAAAGTGAATATAGACCTTTTTCAGTGTATAAACGGCAATTAGATTCCATAACAGTCCACTCAGGACCATTATCAATATCTATACAAACGGTATCAAATTTGTCTTCGGCAGAATCTAGCCAGGTCAGTAAGTCCTGTTGTATAATCCGAATCCGAGAATCCTTTAAATAATTACCCATTAGTGGAGAAAAATAATTATAATTCCATTCAATGATCTTTGCCTCAAGTTCAAGTACTACAACTTCTTTAACTTCAGTTTCATCAAGCATTTCTTGAAGAGAATAACCTACACCTAAACCCGCAACTAAAACTTTTTGTGGATTGGATGAGAATTTTAAAGCCATGGAAACCAATTTCCGTTCAGAATCACCATTGTACGTTGACATTAAGAATACTCCATTGCTTATTATTTCATAATCTTGATTACGTTTTTGTAATTGTAGTTCTCCCCTTTGAGTTATGCAGCGTTCGATTACCTTAATATCATTTTGCACAAATACAGTCTCCTTAATTTTAAATTGTTTATTGTTTTCCTTCAAATATTACATAATTACTGTGACCATTTCCTAATCTCTTCTCTATATATTGCCAACAAAATTCGGAAAGGGAATTATGTCAAACCAACATAAATAGATTAGTCAGTGGTCGCAAAAAATAAATTTTGCTAAGCTTCTATCAACGACCAGTAAAGTTTGCTTATAGATCAAAGACCATCCATATCTTTATTTCCCTCAAATCTTATTAGAACCCTGAATAACTTCAACATCTTTACGTTTATACGATTTATACATCAAAGTATAGAGTAGACCAGAACAAAAAATTATTATTGCTCCTAAATCACCTACATGTTGAGGAGCAACCCTACTCGTTAACAACCCAACGAGCATCATGGATATCCCAAGAAGGGTTGCTTTCAGTGTTTCGGATACAGAAAAAACTCTTCCCTGTATCTCATTTGGCGTTAAGGAAGCGATAATCGTCAGTTCCATCGCATTACTTAACGCACTTGCATAGCCTACGCCTATGAGCCCAAGCATCGCTCCACTAAGGTTCGGACTATTGACAAAAAAGATCTGAAACAATGCTTCAAGGACTAAGGTTAAGCCCACAGTTGCTTGCATTCGTTTATGGTTCCCTTTAAACAAACGCTCTGTTGTAAAACTACCCACTATGGTTCCGGCCCCCAACGAAGCATACAGAAGCCCTAACCCCTTGCTCCCTCCACCAAACACCTGATCCACCATGACAGAAATTAAAACATTGATGGCCCCCCCTCCGATCGCCCCACCCATGAAGAGATAAACAACGAATGCAACAGGTTTATTCCGAGTAATTCCGTATACACCGATTTTAAAGGATGCCCAATAACTGACGATTAGCTTCGTAACATCAACATTTGCATTTTTACTCTTAGCGATAGGCATAACGGAATCCCTATATTGAGCAAATTCACTACGAGCGCCTTTTACAAGAAAGAAAGCTGAAAAGATAAAGGAGAACGCATTGAACACAAAGGCAATCGAAACGCCAAACTCCGCAATAGTAATTCCAGCCAAGCTAAATCCCAAAATCATGGCAATGCCATTAAGCCCAGTCGTAATAGAACTGGCAATGCCGATATTTTCTTTCTTAACTATGCTCGAAAGATAGGCCGAGCGGGCAGGACCATAAAAAGCTGAAAAGAATACGAGAGTAGTGCTTAATACATAGAGAAGCCATATATCTTCCATACGCAAAACAAATAAAAAACCGAGGGCCAAAACGGAGCGAATAAGGTCACAAGCAATCATCACCTGTGTCCTACGCAATCGGTCACTTAGAACCCCCCCGATCGGACCCGCGATGAGGTATGGAATCACGCGCATCGCCAAGGTCACTCCCACAGCAAGAGAAGAATGAGTTAGAGTTAGAACTAACGTTATGACAGCAATACTATTAAACCAATCTCCCAATGAACTGACAAACGCCGCGTAAATTATGCGTCGGAATAATATATTGTCACGGATTAAACCCACTTTTCCCCACACTGTCTTAATCCTCTCTTTTCCATAGTTCTGGAGGATTCATTTCATAGATCCCATTGTCTCGGTACATATATCGGTAGATAATGAACTCGCGCCGAATGGTTGCGTAATCAGGATAAAAGGTTTTAATGTGCTCGTTAATCTCTTTTTCCGAATACTTTCGCCCTACCACTAATCCTTCTAACATCCGTTCCAAAACAAATCGTTTTTTCTTATGCTGAACAGGAATTTGTTTCAGTTTACCATCAGGTGTAAAGAAATTCCTGAGAACACCATCACGTTCTTTTTCCAGACTATCTAAAATGCTTGCCTCCCATTCAATTTTCATGACCCTATTGTTTGCTGGTTCAAGGATGACATTTACCGTTGCCTGAGCATCCTGTTGTAATGTCATTTCCTCCAAAGAAAAATAAATCGTATTCTTCTCTCGTCTAGTTTTCACAAGACCTGCATCGCGAAGTCTTGCCATGTGGTGAGTAATCGTCGAAGGGGTTATTCCAAGGCGTTCAGCAAGGGCCTGACCATGGTGAGGCTCCTTCGCCAAAATTGCCAGAATACGAATACGTGTAGGGTCAGATAATGCCTTGTGAAAATTAATAATTCGATTTAGTTGCAATGGTTTATCACTCCTTTTTCTACAACCCCTGACAACACCCTATTTTCAGTATAAGAATCACCAAGAATAATTCTATGAACAACTAATTAGATCACTATCTAATTAGATTTTAATCTAATTAGTATTGTTGTCAAGTTTCTGCGTATTTCCACTCCTGCACCGTTTTTGTCTTTGCTCAGAGAAGCATCATCACGCATCCTCAGACAAATGATCCAACACGCATGCCCCGACACCCGGTATTTAGATGTCATTGCGTCTGCCTGGAATTTAAAGATTAGGCCTTTCTCCCTAAGGAAAAGGGCAGATTGAATAAGCCTCTTTAATAAAAACGTGGTCTTAACCTTTCCTTACAAGATGGATGAACCTTGTCATTTTTATCCCGAAATAGTACGTGAAAGTCTAACAAAGAAAGAATTTTTACCCAATTAGGTTTAATTCAATTCGAATTATTCTAAATTCAAACAAGAAGAAGCAGAATACATTAACCTTTTCGAGTCAATGTATTCTGCTCAGAATCCTGTTTACCACTCCGCATTAATCACTCTAAGTAAATTAATTGTAGAATATTGTTCAGTTTGGTAAACAATTGGTGTCACTACACATACTGAGTGGAGTTGGAACATGTGTCGAACACTTCTGCCGTGACTTCCTTGGTTAAAGCTTCTTCTTGGAGTTGTTTCAGTATTTCTTTACTCAAACCTAATTCCTCCTTTCGATTAGATATTTGCGTTGTGCCAATTGGCAAACTCGATAAACCCTAATAAAACGTAGGTTTATTGAGTAATATATATAGAACTTCTCCTCTTAAGCATTTGCACGAAAAGGAAAAGTCTACACCTATAACAATAAGCTACTTTATAAGATATAGAATTTCTTCCTTGAGGCATTTAGTAACTAATAATCTTATTGCACTTTCAGAAATACGAATATTATTGTCTTGAAGTACTAAAACAATCTCCGAAAGATGTTTAGAATCTGCAAATAGGCTTAACAATGTTTTAGAAACCTTACTTAACCTCACTAGACTATTCGAATGAGGATTCATACAGATATACATATCGAATTGGTCATCATAATCCCACATGACATCTTCTACTATTCCAATCCTATGCTCATCAATTGTGTCTGTATAAGGCTCTGCCGATTCACGAATTTTGATTAAGCCATAATACACTAAATCAGAAACGTATGAATTAATATCTTCTTCTGACCATTTATTCTTCATTGCCGAAATTGTTTCTCCATTTCGTATCATATCTGACATTGAAATTTGGGCAATTGGCGCACTATATGTTTTTCTATTTGGAACATTGTAAAAAATGATATTGTTGCCTATTTCGACAATGTAAGTGTGTTCAGTAAGTTCGATATGACAATGTTCCAGACTATTAATATAGTTGTGGCTATACTTCACTTTATAATAATCTTCAGTTGAAGACGTTTTATAGATTGCATCCATTACACTTACTTTTTCAGATAGAACAACTTCTTTTGGCAGTGGGAACGCAAGTCTTGAAAAGATTGGATAATTTCCCTTCTGCTTATTAACGAGTAATTCGCTTTGTTCTTGTGTCAAACCAACTTTTGCAGTGTAATCAACATTCAACTTTAAATCTTGCAAACCAGAAACAGGCTTAACCTCAACAAAATAATCACCTGGATTAAACCAAACATCAGAACCAATCTCTAAACCAAATTGGCCAAAGCCATACGTTGATGTGGGTACATGATATTCTTCACGAGATTCTGCAAGCATTCTGCGAGTGAAAGCGTACGTCGTTAAAGCTTCTTCAGAAGTTTCTGTAGGGAAGCCGGTAAAAAAGAACAAATGAACAGGGATATGTGCTTTATATAAATTACGAATTGAGGGCTCAATCCATTCAATCTTGACATTCTTTTTCATCTTATCAAGAACCCTTTGGCAATACGATTCCAACCCGAATTGAATTTGCCTACATCCTCCTTTATACAATTTTTCGCATAGCAATTCTGATATATTGGGAGAAAAACGAGTTTCGCCGTACCAATAGATTTCTTCCTGTTCATTGATTATCATTTGGCATAGTTTTTCCATGTTTTTAAGGTTTAAAGTTTCATCAACAAAACAAAATATGCTAACACCGTACTTTGCCTTTAATTCCCTCATAATACTGAAAACTTTATCTACTTTAAAACTCCGATACTTTCCAGATGTTGCTTTTGGAACTGTGCAAAAAGCACAATTAGAAAAACAGCTTCTTGAACTATATATTGGTAGAATTAACTCTGGAACGAAGTACTTATCAAGTGGGAAGCCATCAAAATCTGGTGTATAAATATTGATATAGTCAGTCTCAACTATCGTATTTTTAATTATTAAATTTGATGTTTTATGAACAAAATATAGGTTATTAATGTTTTCGAATGTTTTATTATCTTTAACAGATTCGATAAGATCTCCAATTGAGATTTCTCCATCATAAACTAATATTGAATCTACAAATTCAAAAAATGGATGTGTTTCTCCGAATCGTAAAGCCATTCGCGTGATATAATTTCCACCTAGTGAAATATGAGTAACAGATGGGCAAAGTTTTTTAATTAATCTAGCAAGTGTAATGGCAGGAATTATTTGTGAGTTTCCACTAATTGAGATTCCAACAAATTTATACTTAAGCAAGTTAATTTCTTGAATAATACCCTTTTCATAAAAATTAATATAAGGATTATGGCGCTTATCTACTGTGGATTTCATTACTTCTTCGGATGAGTACCTACTATGATACAAGTCGATATTTTTGAAACTCAGATCTTGTCCTTCAAAAGCCTCATTAATTACATATAATGCATTTGCAATTGTATTAACAGCAAATTTTCTGTCATTGCTGTTAAAAAATTTCTGAGATTTACTTATTTCCTTTGCCTTTTCAATTAAAAGAGTAGATTCCCTGACCAATTTCAAAATATCATTCATCCTGTTTTCAGCTTTAATTTTGTCATAGCATTGCTTGATATAGTTTTTTGAAAAAATATGATCAAAATATTCAATATTAAGATCTCTGATATCAGCTGAAATTCCTCTCTCATTTTTGAGGAAAGACTTAAGTATGGGTAAGGCAAGATAAGGCCCATTTGGATGCCATCCTGGCGGAAAAACTAAAAGTGTTTTCATAATAAGCTCTATTCCTTTCACTATGGTCAAAACAAAAAATCAAAACTGAAATGCTACGAGTTGATTTAATACATACATTTAATAAGCATACAATCTACGGAATATAAGGTTTCTGCACCTTAAGGAACGATTTTGAAAATAAGATAATATTTAGATCCTTAAACGAGAGTTTTTTTTCTGGGATTCGCTTGACTGTGACCCTACCTCGGATTACTTCAATGCTTCATTCATTCGACTTATTCGTTTTTTAACTTCTTCCATTACAAGGGTAGGATCTGGCACCCATCGCGATACTATTTTTAATAACTTCATTTTCAAATATTTTCGATTTTGAATCAGATCATTATTTAGAGAATAACCTGAATTAGCTTTGGCTTATAGCAGGCTAAATGTATAACAAAAGGATTGCCCAATATAAATGCATGAACCAAAAAAACTTGTTCTCATCCTTTCCTCTCTCAATTTTCTTTAGTGCTTATGTTAACAAAATCAATAAAGAATTTGAGATGATGCATTATATACTAATTTGTCGAAGTTCTCAGGAGAGACAAAAAACGACAAAACACATGGTTAAATATGTCACCATGTGTTTTATAGCAAGGAAAAATCCGAACCTTTCAGAATCCTTTCTTGTTTTTATTTTAGTTTATGTCTTTTTATTTCGTTACGGTAGAATTCCGCGGCTTTTGGTTCTTTTAAAGCCGAATACACCTCACTAAGTAAACGGCAACTCTCTTGAAGTTCCGTAGAAATAGAAGGGGAGAGAGATTTTAATAGTATGTAGGCTTTTCTAGTAATAGAAATCACGAGAGTATATTCACTTTGTTCAAAATACTTCTTGCCCATAATATTTAAATGTCTAGCAACCAAGAGAACATCCTCAGTACCTGATAATTCTAATTCCAGAGTCTGCATTAAAGTTTCAAATTCTATCTCCTTGCCTTGTCTTAAAAAGAGCTTAGCAAGTTCTAGCTCAGCCCATTGTTTTGTCCGGAAATCCCCAGAAATAATAGCAACCTGAATAGCCCTCTGATAAAAGCCTTTAGAGAGGTTAAGTTTTCCAATAGCAGAATAATACTCAGCAATATTGCAATAGAGGTCGCATTTACCACGCGGTGATTCCAAAGTTTTTGCCTGTCTAAATCCTCTAATGACCCATTTCCTTGCTGTTTTATAATCTTCATTATCAAGTGCAACCTGGATCAAACCAACAATAGAATAGAGTTTAATGGCCACTGTTCCAAATTCATAAGCTTTCTCATATGCACTAACCGAAAGCTTATATTTAGTAAGTCTTCTATAGACCGTACCAAGGTTCATATATACTCGAGCTGCTTGATACCCGTCAGACCATAAAAATAGGCTCTTGCGAAAAGCCTTTAGACCTTGTTGATACTTTCCTCTAGCAGTATAAGCTGCACCTAACCCCAAAAGCACCTTTCCTTTAAAACGTTTTTCAATTTCATGTTTTGGAACAAATTTTGACGCTTCGAGGAACAATTGGATAGCTAATTCAAATTTGTTTTGAGAAGTTAAATTATAAGCGTCATACCAGTATAAATAATATCTTTTTAAATGGGTCGAGTCAGGGATATCGGAAGAAATTACCTTCTGGAGATGGGAAAGCATTGAAAAATCATTCAGCTCCGAGGCATCCAGAATTTGTTGTAAATAGGCAAGCAAATGATTTTCGGCAACACTTTCCAATAATACCTTTTCTGGGATCAACGAATCGTAGGAAGTACGAAGGAGTTCCTGAACAGTATGCAATGGTAAGTCAAGTTCTGCCGCCATACGAACAAGTATCGGTAATCGGGGATTTGTACGTTTAGCATTTAGAATATTACTCATATAGTTCTCACTAATGTGGCATCTCATAGCTAAAGATGATGGGAGTATATTGTTTCTTTTTAAATAAGCCTTTAATGCTGTGGCCTTTATTGTTTTTTGCATAATCAATTTTCCTCCCCATCAACTGCTGTTGTACATAAAAGCAGACCTTTGTATACACAGAAAGGCTGATCGATATACTCGATCACTTACTTCATCGCCCAAACAAAACCTTTTCTAAATTCCTCTCGATGACCCTTTTTGACTGCAATTCAAATACCAACTTATTTTTTGCCGCACTGTGCCTCGAACAGCGTTTTAAGTTCTAGGCGTCTCGCCATTCTGACATCTCGTTTTGTGAGTTCAGTCATCCAATCCGATCATTAAGTTTGAAACATATCACTTTTAAACAATCCTAATGTTTGTCGTTTTTTGTCAACTCAGAAATCTTCGACAAAATAGGATGTTTTATTTTCACCCTAATATTTACTTGGTTTTGTTATATTACAAAAAGGAAGGAGGGATTGGAATGAAAAAAGTTCTTTTATGTATTTTGTCCTGTAGCTGTTTAATTCTGACTTTACAGTTTGCTCCAAATTTGAACACCCATAAATCTGGTTACTCTCAGACAACTTTAACACAAAATACCATCTACCGTCCCAATATAGATCCAATTCAGGCTTAATTAATGGACCCCTTAGTCTTGGATAATCTTTAATAAGTATCCCAACGAAAGGCTTTTTAAACGCAAAAAAGATGAGGAGGTAAAATATTTAAATGAAAAAATTTCTATCATTTGCGTTCCTATCGTTAGTTATCTTAATCTTATCCGTTAGTCCTGTATATGCCACAAGTATGTGGGATTATAACATTAATGGCCAACAAATTCCAATCTCGTTTACTGAGTATTTTGATGCTCCAGACGGATCCTCATACGGGGTTACATATCCGCTTTCAGTCAATGGTTGTTGGCAGGAATGTTGGGACGGTACTCCATATGGGGAAGCCTATTTAGGTACATTATACTTAGGGGGAGAGGTAGATTATAATCCAGATAATGCTGATGTAACAGTAACCCCTGACGTTACTTACAATTATTCAAATACTTATCGCATTTCAACGCCTCAATCGTGGACATTGCATTCATCTGGTCAGCTTTATGATGAAGGGTACTCAAATCCTTGGGCAGAGTACAATACAGCATCAGTTTATACAGAAGGTCATGTAAACTTTTACAGCGACGGTTACAGCCCCAATAGCCAAGATATATATTACGATTGGACTTCACACAATTAAAATATTTATTAGAATGAGGTGAAATAATGCATAAGAAACATATTAAAATCTTGACTATAGCATTTGCATTAACAATGCTATTAGGAATGACTACTGTTGTATCAGCCGAAACTAATCCTTCAAATTCAGGTTCTACAAGTATTACATTAACTCCTTCCGGTCGTGCTGTTACAAATACTGATTCTACGATCTTGCCCCCTAAAGTAACTAACACAAAATATCCAAATGTTGTGGCTAAAATTTATTCAGAAGAAATTTCTGGAGCGCAACTAACTTCTCGAATTGCTTTAATTAAAAGGGATTATGAAAGATCGAATAAACCAAAAGCTGATACTCAGTATGAACAAATAGCTTTGCAACAATTAGTAAGGCGAGCGCTTATAAACCACGAAGTACAAGTCAGAGGAATTACAACCTCTGAGGAAGACGCTGCAACGGCAGCAACAAAGTCGGTCCAATATTTAATGAACTTAGACAACAATAATATTTATAAAAAGCAGTTTCTTGAAATGATAAAAGAGATGGGTTATTCAAGTCCGAACCAGTATGAAACAGACCCAATTATAATAGGATTTTATCAGGAACACTTAAATAGCGCTAAGTTGGAAAAGCAAGTTGTCAAGGAAATTTTACCCCCTACTGATAATGAAGTTGACTCTTACTTAGCCGCCCATGGTATAAAAAATAATTCTTCAATTAGTGATGAGATAAAACAAAAAGTTAAAATTAGCTTATATCAGCAAAGACAATCAGCCTATTGGACCAATTTTACCCAAAAGTTGATAGATGGAAATAACTACAATTTATTTGTAAACGTCAATATTCATTCTATCAATTAGGAAAAAGGAGTCGTCCAGAAACTCAAGTTTCTCGCGACTCCATAGAAAATATTCAATTCAAAAGTTTAACCGGAAATGTCCTTCCCGAGACAATAACCAGTTTTCTCATAATGTGGGCGCGATACAGTGCAATCCATTGTAGTTTAACATTACCTTTTCTAATCCATTGAGGATAAAACGGACACCAAAATAATATTTGGCATATCCAAAGACACTTTCTACCTCAATCGGTCTCGATCTACGCATTTTCTATCGTAATCACTGATTAGATTTGATTAATTCAGACCTCTTCCTTAAGCCCTTGAAGAATGAGAAGCATATATTGAGAATAATATAGACCAATTGACTGCAGGATTCGAATAAAACTTCATAAGGGGCTTGATATCACGATGTTCTCTTAAGAATATTATGGCACCAATAAAGTACAGGTTTCTAGCTTGAAAATAAATATTATTTCCAATATTATTGAAATAATTCTATATATTGTTTCTATTTTTTGTCCATATAATAAAAAGATAGGAGGATTATCATGTTTCGTAGAAAGATAATTTTTCTTGGAATACTCTCGTTATCGTTATTTCTGTTTGGCTGTAATCAAAAAAAAGTTGAAGAAGCACAAGTTAATCAAACACAGGTTCAAATACCAGTTCAGAAAGGTGATCACTTTCAGGTAGTTCAGGGTACTGTCGGGAATACTTCAAGTCCAAATATGGCAGATATAAATAATTTAAGAAATACTAAGTTTCCCGAGATAGTTGCAGAGGTCGGGGATTATAAAATCACAGGGTTACAATTAACTAAGGAAATTGCTTTAAAGAGAAATGATTATATTAATAATATTAAAAAGCCCCAGAGCGAAGCATTTTATGAAAAAGTTGCACTTGGATTATTAGTAAAAAACGCCCTAATTGATAATGAAGTGAAGAAGCAAGGATTAACGGTAACAGTGGAGGAAGCTAAAGCATATCTAGAGCAACAGGAAAAATCGATGACCTCACTACCAGATAGCGACCCTGCTAAAGAGGCTTATTTAAAAGATATAAAGATCAATGGGTTTGATAATGTATCCGAATATATTAATTCACAAAATGTAATCAATATGACTCAAACGATACTAGGTAGGGCCAAACTTAAAAACGCTGTATTACAGTCGATTTCACAAGATCAGAACGAGGCATCAAAGGCTTGGGATGATTATACGGAAAAGCTATTAGATCAAGGTAACTTCAAAATCTTATTACCTATTGATATAAAAGGTTATCAACAATTGGAAGCGCAGGTTGCTTTAAATAGATAATATTTCTCTGCTGATTTACTGGAGACAACCGGAGCGCCTTAATTGGTATGCCTTGCCAGTGGCCTAGGAGCAATTTTCCTTTATCTTCATTATTACAGGATTACCCATCCGGTTGTTATTTGCCAAACACATTTTAACCAATTGCATACAAAAAACACACTTAACATTCTTTGTTAATGCTTTTTTTAGTACATTTTCTAAATCTCAAACACTTATCCATAAAGGATTAGAGTGGTTTTAGTACATCGACAACTATATTTACCTTTTGGACCTATTTTTTATTGTATTCTTTTAGATCTTTCCCGGTAGCTGCATACCCGCAAATCGGACATCGATACAACCAGAACCTTTTTCCATAGTCCTCGCTGATGGGTTTACAACCATCGCCGTAGTATCTGGCGTTTTCAGCATCCAATTCGGCCGCCGTGCGAGCCTTTCCGCAACTTGGGCATTTTAGATTTTTCATTTAAACCAGCCTCGCTTTCTACTAGACCGTGATTACATCTTAAATAAGAACCACTTGCAAGTGCTTATTTCGTACTTAACTTCATAAATTTTCTGCAAACCATTGATAACACTTTGGCAACGAAAAATAATCATCTTATTTCCGGCCAATTTTTCCTCAGTCCGTAGAATAACCTTATCAACCTTAACAACAATCGGCTCACTCTGTTCAGTTGTGATCCTATACCTTATTGGATTTATCACACCCTCTTTCGTGAACCAGGAAAGCATTTCAATAGGCCGCATGAGAATTTTCATAGTTAATCACCTTTAAGCAGCTATTTGACTATTTGTCATATCGTAAGTTTGATAATTCGATATGAGTAATTCGTTTTTTAGGGAACTCTTGTCCTTTCGAGAAATAGAATAGCGAAGACTCACTTCTTCGATATTGAACCCACTATACAACTCCCTAATGTCTGGGTGGTCATTAATGCTTAGTAAGTATCGTCCTTGGAGACAAGATAAAGTATCTCTAAGCCTTATATGATCTTCTACCGTGAATGCCTCACTCCCCTGGGAACTATATCCCGTCAACCCGTAATACGGAGGATCACAGTAAAACAAGGTGCTGGGCCGATCATAACTTAAAATCAACTTCTCAAAATCCCTATTTTCAATGATCGTATTTAATAGCCGCGCTCTGGTCTGTTTTATTTCTTGTTCCAAGGTCTTAAGGACAAGTTTAGCTCCGGTAGGACTAATGATAAAACTTTGCATTCTTGCCCCAAAGCTAAAATGTACTAAATAATAGAATCGAACGGCCCGTTCTATATCATCTAATTCTTGCGGGTTTGCCCTTTTATAGTCTTCGAAAATCTGCCTGGAGACCAAAAGATATTCAAACGCTCGTATAAACTCCTGCGTTTTGTCACGTACAACTTTAAAAAAGTTAATAAGTTCACCATTGACATCATTCAGGACTTCTATCTTAGAGAGGGATTTTGCGAAGAGTACCCATCCCGCCCCGCCGAATACTTCAACATAACAAAGATGATCTTGGGGCAACATCTCTAGGATTCTATTTCGTAAGCGAAATTTTCCACCCATCCATTTTATCGGACTATTCATTATCCTCACTCCTCATGCAATTTTTAGAACGTATGTTTACTGTATTTGAACGTATGTTCTGTATCTATTTTATCAACTTCACAACCCATATGCAAGCAAAAGCACCCCAATTTTGAGGTGCAATTTACTTAGAGTACAACCATATTTCATTTCAGAACACGTTATCTTACCTTAAGTTCTATCGCGTAGAATATCCATGCTTTGCCGTTTTCATCGATGACCCGCGCCATAAGTTCGTTTGTCACGTCATGATGGAAGGTGGAGAGTAACTCAAATGTTGCTCCATCGATGGTTTGGACTTTCCTGTTTTTCTTGGTCATTGCTGTTACCGCTTGATGAGCTATAGCCATCGATATCTTCTCCCTTTATCTTTTCATGGTTAGGATTTCAGCCCGAATGCTTCATCAATCTCCTGAAAGGATACTATCCACCCTTCTTCCATTCCCCACAATCGTACCAATTCCATATACGTATCTCGAATTGTTTTGATCTCTCTGATGTTGGCGATCTCTGCCTTAGGGCCTCTTGCTCCGATCATCTTCATCCTGTCGATTGCCTTATCTAACAGGCCTCTTAATGTCTCTTCAACAGATTCTCTGTCGTCCACTTAATCATCCTCCTATGCCCTATGCTCTACGAGTATATATAATTCATCGCTCTGTTTTTGGAGCATTGCAAGAGGTTTTTATCGGCCTGGTACAGATTGTATGTCCACGTCATCTCCAGCAGCTTAGATTTTAGTGAACGTTGTTTTCTTACTTCCTCGTAGGCTTGGTTTATCATATGGGCTCTCAGCTGTTTAAACCATCGATGATGACTTTGATTTATGTTGATAAAGCCGGTTTGTTCCGCTGAGGTTCGATATTCCTTTAGCTCACCACTCGCCCAAGCACGAGCCAGACTAACCAAACCGTCAAAGGATGCCATAAAAACTGATGAACTCCAAACAATAGGCTGCGGGTACCCACGGAACCTAACGTTTTCATGCTAACCCCTCTCTTCTTGAGCCCATGTTATTGTGCCGGCCAGGGCCATCCAAAGGCCAATGACGATTAGAACATGGATCATTCGGCTCCCCCTCTTTCAAGAACCCTTAACTTATTCTCGACAGCCCACCATCCGCACTGATTGTGTACATAGTCACGTTGTCTCCGCAAATTGTAAACTCCATACAGCAATCCGCGCAGAAATAATGGCTTGCGCCAATACTTCTTACTGCCCGGCTTTGACAATGAACGCATTGTTGTTGTTTTACCGGAAGCATAACGTTGGTATATCTAGCTTTGGCTTTTTTACCCATCGTTTCAACCTCTCTCCTAGTCACAAGTAAAATGGTTCATATTTGCCCGTTATAACGCTGCCCGACTTTTTTAGGACAGTGTCACTTTTATTTTTAACAGGATTTTGGGGATTCTTTCGGTTTTGATTCAAGCGATTAACTTGTTCAACCGTCGTAATATTATGGAACTCGTAGTTTTCAAGAACCCTGTTTAAGTAAGCAATCAAACTGGAAAGGTCGTGCTTGATAACACAGCGTTTTAATCCGGCGATCACCACCGCCTCGGGATCGTGACAATTCGGGTTCGCACGGAATTTAGCACACCAGTCTCTAAGTATTTCGCGCTCAAACTCAGAGAGCTCACGTTTAAGGTTTATCTCGGCAAATTCAATCGCTTTCAGCCCCGTCACCTTACCAGGTTGCAGGGGTGGCGAAGTACTCTTTCCGTTACGCTCAAGGGGCTCTGCCTGACGAATATCGTTTTGACGCGTGCGAATATCAACATCATCATCAACATCAATAACGTTCTTTAGAGTCATCTCTGGGGTAATCTGTGGAGTAATCTGTGGTATTGTCGTGTCATTTTGAAACAGGGTTGTGTCATTTTGGATCAGGGTTGTCTCATCATGACACAAGGGTGTCTCATTTTGACTTAGGGGAATTTTATCGTGTAGCTGAAGGGGTGTGTCATTTTGAGACAGGGGTGTCTCACTCCTATTTCCATTATATTCTTTAATCATGATACTCCTGAGCTTCGACAATTCTTTGTGATTCAGGGCAAACCAGCGGGTTTTGTCATAAGGGTCTTTGTTGTAATTACCTTCGATAATCAGTTTTTTATCAAGAAGACTCTTCACTGTTCTGGCCACTGTCGAAACACTCCAAAAGGTAAAGGCCTTATCTTGCATATCTCTTACACTTTGGTAGGTCCAACGTTTGCCTTCGATATCGTGGTCCGTTATGTGGATCCAATATTCCAGTTGAAGCAGTAGTATGGATTCGTTTAAACCGATCTCGTCCGCTAACGCCGGCGATAATCTGAGGGAAAGTTCATTTAGAGTAAAGATTCTTGTCCGATGCATCTGATTGCTGCTAGAAGTTCCCATGTCCTTCTCCCCCCTCTTATGTAAAAGCTTTATGTATTCGCAGGAATAATTTCAACCAAAGTTAAACGATGAGCTTGTCCTAATTTGACTTCAAAGAACTTACTTTCTCAGTCAAATCGTTGATTTATGATGGCAACTCGCTTAGGTTCAGTATTCCTCTCAGGATAGAGTATCAACTAAGCGACAAGCTCTTTTACCGCGTTATAGGTCGTTATGAAGCTATGACCTAGAGCTGTATTTTACGTACAATTACATGAGAGGCCGAGTTCAATCCACTAACATCCGCCATCACAAGTATTGTCCCTTGTACCTCCTCACGCCTTGCGATCTTTGCCTCCACGCCCGGAATAATCCCTGAACCCGTGGGGATCACCATAACGCCATTTGTTCAAATGCGATCTCTTTCGTCACCCATCTTGAGTTATGAGCCAAACCTTGTGGCACAGCACTCATCAACATTCTGGCAACGCCCTCTGAGGTTTCTCGAAAGATGCACCAGTTACGGGCACTATGGGCACGGCCATTTTCATAAGTAATGACGATAGGGATCACCTTGTTGCCTTTGACAACTTGGGTTGGATACCAGGCCGGGTTATAAAGAAGCGTCTGAAACTCAAATCGGTCCTCTAAAAAAATTATCACGATGTCATTCGTTTGTTTGTTTATCTCTAAAACGGTCTCCGAAATCCGATAGCACCTTGAAAATTGGTCATCAGTCATAAAGGAATCGTAATCACCAACCTGATGGAGGATCCGTTCTATTTCCTTTTGGAAATTCAACATGTTACTCACTCTCCAAGTATGAGTTAAGGCTCTATGAATGGTTGCCGATTGTTCATTTACCTTACATCGCAGGTGTGCTAGCTCTTCGCTGCTCAAATATTAGACATGGTGTTTTACTGGTTCGACCCGTACATTGACCATAATGATAGGCATTGCGAGTACATTCTCGACATTCCGGAGTTAATGTCATGACAATCCTGAGGGCTTCAAGATCCTTTAATTTCGGTGAACCCTTCGAATCTCTGATTTTACTGATGGACTGAATTACGTCTTCCCGTTTTACGTTCACATCGACACAGCCTTTCTTGGATCAATCTAGCTTAATACCAAGTCCTTGGGTCCTTAACGTGCAACCACATTCCATCTTTGAAATCTACTCTCAGATAGTTTCCACTGCCTTCATCCCATGTAGCAGCAACATTCACAGGGCAATGCTCCTCGGGAAATTCCCAGCCTCTGTAAAAGCGGTCCAGAAACGCTGTAAAGAGTTCTTGTTGCTCGGTGGTGAGTTTTTCGAATCCTTCCACCTTTTTGGGTTGAGGCAAACGTTTCCCCTTATGACTCAGCCATTGTTTTTCCGGAATTTCATCACCGGTGAGGCACGTCGGAGAGCCGCAGTCCAGTAGAAAAGAATCACATTCGTTACACATTATGACGCCTCCTTTTCAAACATCTTTTCGTTGGTGTAGTTCGGCGTCTGTTCGATTCAAAGCAACCCGAAATTTATTAAGATATTCCATACCTCATTCAGGTCCCTTTAGCACTTTCGTCTATCTCGTATTGAATTAATGCCGATTCTTGCCTCTCAGGCTATTTTGCTGTCCAGCTTCAAAGCGTGTAAGGTCCTTCGTGACAACAGTGACTGAAAATCAACGGCCGAGGCCTGAGGTTGTTCCAGTGGTACATCGCAATCAATTTTTGCTAATTTCCAACTTAATAAAGCCTGGTCTTTAAACTCCACGAGTTTTCTTGTAGCTTTAATGCCTAAAAAAAATATCCAGATACTGTAAGAGGTCTTTTAAGGACAGCCCTTGTTTTAGAATCGGCCACACTGTTTTTTCTCCAATGCTTGGAACTCCGGGAATATTGTCGGCCCGATCACCCACCAAGGCTTTATAATCAACCCACTGACCGGGATCGATTCCGTAGATTTCTTCGTGACTAAAGTAAGTTAACGTCTGAGGTTGTTTTCTGGGCCTTAGATAATCCACCAGCACGTTCCGACTGATTATCTGAAAGAGATCTCTGTCCCCGAAAACGATCCGTACAAATTCCTTGGATTTTGAGGCCAATGTCCCTATGACATCGTCTGCCTCATAACCGCTGACTTCTAACTGAGTAATACTTAAATTTTCCAGGGCTTTTTTTGCTCGAGGAATTTGTTCAGAGAGTTCCCGTGGTGTTGGCTTTCGAGTAGCCTTATAGGCCGGGTAAAGCTGACAGCGAAAGGTTGGAGCATCATAATCCCAGCAAGCAGCCATCATGGTCGGCTTATACGCATGATGAAATCTAAGCACCCAGTTCACGAGACCGGAAACAGCATGGATAGGCAGACCTTTCGCATCATATAAAGGGTGTCTCCCGTAAAAAGATCGCGCAAGCAGGTTGTTAGCATCAATGAGCAAAAGCATTTTCAATCCTCCTTTCTCGTTGTTAAAACAAGGTCAATTGTGCTTGCTTTTTAGCCATATTTAACTGTAAAGGACTTTTCTTATGGTGATGACTGCGGACGGTCGGTGGAACGTCAAAACCCGAGAGAACCATTTGCGACGAATTAAGATACTTGGCAACCATCTTTGTACGAGCTCTGATTAAATATGTGGATATGTTCCGCGCGCTGCAGCCCATGTACTGAGCCGCCTCGGTCGGACCTAAACCATTGAGCCAGCACATGGTAACTGCCTCATATTCCATAATCGTGAGTCCATCCATAAGTTCCCGAACCATCGCCGATTCATGCCATTCGTCCTTCATCTCGAACGGATCCAAGAACTCTATTTTAGCCTTAACATTAATAAGTTCGGGATCACTAAGAAGGATTTCATCATTAGTATTCTGGTAATGCACGCGTTTTTCTAGATCTGGCTTATATTCTGGATGATGTTTACGGAGAATATATAAATCAATAAGCCATTCTTTTATAAGCTGCGCTCTTTGCAGATCGTACGGCTGCCTTTTCAAGTCGCTTTGGCATTGCCGCAAGTAGTTAATCGCGATTTCCAATTCATCAAGCCCAGATGCATGTTGAGATAAAATTTCGGGTTGCATCTCTCCTTCCCCCTTTCCATATGTAGAGTGTTACTCTTTAAGTAAATAGCTAGAAAAGAATCTTCCATTCTACCCAAGCCTTGATGTAAAATATCTTTAAAGCAGATAAACTAATAGAAAATGTAGCCATGATATGATAGTAATTAGCATGCATTCTTGAAAATAATTTCTTTTTCAAATGATTAATTTAAGTCTGAGAAATTGGGGAAAATGACCTTTTTCTAGAGAAGTGCGATTTTGTAGAATTGATAATAAAGATTAATGAATCTCGATATCGACTTATACATGACAAACCTTTGAATTACAGATAGAAGGAATCTTCCGAGATAAAATAGTGTTATAATTCTAATTACTTGCGGCTATCTTTTCTTTTGAATAATTATTACAACCAGTAAGCATAGCTTTAGCCAAAATACGAGCATACAAAGTTTTAAGGGATGATTGCTGTTCCCGATTAAGTTGGTTCCAATTACTTGTTATTGTGACAACCGCCGCCATAGTAATCACCTCAGGTTAATTTTCTATGGGTTAAAAACCTTATAAACACGTACCAGTTATTCCGGTACATACATTTAATTCCGAAATTACCCATTCTTTCAAACAAGCCCTCAAATAGACTAATTTCTTTATTTAAATTGTTTCTAAGAAAGGCATCACACTTCCCTTGTGATACCTCAGAGAATCCCATTTACTTCACATTATGTGAAATCAATTAGAAAAAAAAACTTCCTCAAGTGATAACCCGTATTCTTTGCAAATCTTAATTGCTAAGGACTTTGAAATGTCTCTTTTACCATTTACAAGCATTGAGTAGTAGCTGCTGCCAATTTCGAGCCTTTTCATTATTGACTCTTTAGATAAATCATTATCCATTCGAATTTGTTCTAAGATATGCATTTAAACACCTCCCCTAAGAATATTAACAATTTCACGATGTGTTAAATTGAGTATATTTCACACTTCGTTAAATGTCAATACATTCTTGTCATTTTGTGAACTTCGGTTTCCATTTCACAAATTGTGATATAATAGTTTAAACAAGTAATTGGAGGGGTTGCAATGTTTGGGCAGAGGCTTGAGCTATTATTAACTGAAAAGGGTATTCAGCAATCAGTTTTAGCTGAGCATCTGAATATGGCTGATTCTACTATTAGTCAATGGAAAACTGGTAAGCGTTCTCCTGATATTGAATCCCTTAAGAATATTGCTAAATTTTTTAATTGCACCATCGACTATCTCGTTGGGTTCTCCGATCAACGAAAGTCAGTAGAGCAGACGAAAAGCGAAGATGAGGACGAATTTGATTTTATTCTTGCTGCAAATAAAGAAGGTGAGTATGGACGAGAACCTTCACTTGAACTTAGATCGATAATTAAAAACGTCCTCAAAGAAGAGCTACAAAAGATGCGAAAAAATGAAACTACCAACCGATAAGGGAAGGTAGTTTCAATATTTATCGAGATATACGACATTATGAGACATATTTCGAGCGAGGAAAACTGCATGGAAAGACTTTGGAACATTATAGAAAAAGAAAATATTAAAGTGCGATATGAAGATCTTTCCCGCGCACCTGAACGAATACACGGTCTTTATCTTTATGATAATAGAATAGGCCCCTTAATTATTCTCGACCAACACCTTCATTCCTTACATCGGTTACATAGATGCGTATTAGCAGAAGAGATAGGTCACTTTTATACTGCTGCTCGAACGAATCTCCTAATAGCACACACTTCTGCTAATCTTAAAACTATGGAGTCACAAGATGAACTGAAAGCAGCACGTTGGGCTACGGACTTTCTGATCCCCGATAATGAATTTGTAAAGGCGCTTGAAGACGGCAACCATAATTGCTTTGATTTAGCCGATTATTTTAGCGTGACCGAATGGTTTATGTATCGAAAACTCGAATTCTTCAAAATACGTTTTGGAGACACAGAGTTAAAATTCAAAGGTAGGGATTTATTCAAGACCGCTATGGTACATAGTAATATAAAAATCAGTTAAAATCTGCTTTTAGATACGAACAAAAATTAAGTCGTCTTTTTTAGTCCTCTTTCCTTATTAATTTTGTCCCAAAGAGATTTGATCAATATCTGAGAGTATATACGGCATAGATATTCCTGGTGCTCTTTAGTGAGTTGATCCCAGTTACTTTTAATGGTGATGTTTGCTTTAGCCATAGTCTCACCCCCATAAATCCTATGCGTGGGGGCTTATTTACAAGGCCTATCCAAAATTAGGAGTGATTGGTTTGATTGTTGCTATATATGTTCGCGTGTCAACTGATCAGCAAGCAGAAAAAGGATATAGCATCGAAACTCAACTTACCGAATGTCGAAAGAAAGCTCATGAAATTCCCAACGTCTTAAGTGTTGAAGAATTTATTGAAGATGGCTATTCTGGTGCTTATTTAGAGCGTCCAGCATTAGATGAGCTCCGAAATGCTTTACGAGAAAAACGTTTCGGAGCTGTTATCGTCTATGATCCAGATCGGCTGGCTCGTAATCTCACCCACCAACTTTTAATTACAGATGAAATAGAAAGTAGTGGTGCCCAGCTTCATTTTGTTAATTTCGAATGGCAAAATACTCCGGAAGGAAAACTATTTTATAGTATCCAAGGAGCTGTCAGCGCTTATGAACGCGAAAAAATTAGAGAGAGAATGCAACGTGGCAAGAGAGGAAAGGCTCTATCAGGCAAAGTAATTAAAAACAATCATCCTTATGGATATAACTGGGATGCCGAAAGGTCCGTTTATACGATTAACGACGATGAGGCAAAAATGATCCGGCAGATATTTTCCTGGGTAGTAGAGGATCATCTAGGCATTAGAGCTATTGCAACACGTCTAGCTCAGTTACAGTATCCAACCAGGACTGATATAAACAGTTGGAATATTGGGACAGTTCATGACATTATCACACGTGAAACATATGCGGGTATACATTGGGTTAATAAAGAATATAAAACAAAGATTGGTCAAAACAAGTTTAAGAGAGGCACTCGAAAACCCTCAGAGTGGATTGCAGTGCCCATTCCTCCAATTATAACCCGTGAGATCTGGGAAGCCGCACAAAGACAATTGCAACTTAATAAACGCATTACCAAGCAACCTTTTGATTATCAATACTTATGCCGAAATCTTATCGTTTGTCCGCTCTGTGGGCAGCATATGCGATCCGTACACAGTGGATCAAGAAGAAAACAATATTACGCTTGTAAGACAGGCAGAGCAATGAGTGGTAAAAGCCATCTTGGCGAAACAAATAAATGCCCAGCCCGTCAAATCCCTGCTAAAGACCTAGATGAAAGCATATGGCAATATATATCGAACATGCTTAAGAATCCTTCCATAATGTCCGAAGAATTAAGCAAAACTAATAAATCAAATGACACGATTGGGCTTCAAGAGGCTGGAATAAGGCTTAAAAATAAGGAAGATAAACTTCTTCAGGAACGCGACAAAGTTACACTTCTTTTCCGGCAAGATCTTATAGATCTGAACATGGCCGAGAAACAGTTGACAGAAATTAAGAACTCTTTAGCCGAAATAAAAGTTCAACGGTTGCAACTTGAAAAAGAATTAGAAAATAATCTTCTACCGTCAGCATCTGAAAACTTTTTAAATAAGCTAAATGAGCTTGCACTCTTAGCGGACACAGAAGATCCTAAATTACGACGTCACGTTATTACAAGTGTTGTTAAAGAAATTCAAGCCCAAAGAATGGATACACGGAATGTTGGGGCCACTTTTGGCGCCGAAATAAGAACACATATTACATTCGGAGTCAATTGAATTAGTTTGCCAGTCATAAGACCTCATGAGAATAATTCATCAAAAAAAATCTCTGTAGAGTTGGATTTGCGGTTAGCTATATTAGATTTAATTATCAGTTCTAGTTATACGTATTTTTGTAGGAGCTATTGTTATGCCCCATGTGATCTATTTGCATTCAGACTTAACAAGGGCGAGACGCACATCGGATGATTTGGAAGAAGCCAAAAAACACTTTCGAATGGAGCGTTTTGATATCGTTTTCGCAATGAACATCGCCTTTCTGGTCAATGCAGCCATGGTGGTGGTAGCAGCAGCCGTTTTTTTTAACCAAGGACCCGTTGACTCGATCGAACAGGCGCATAAATCTTTGGCTCCTTTGCTTGGGAATTTATCCAGTGGAGCGTTTGGGATGGCGTTGCTCGCCTCGGGACTTTCGTCTTCCACTGTTGGCGCAATGGCTGGGGAGTGTATGTTAAAAGGATTCATTGGCCTCGATATACCCATTAATATTCGACGGGCCATTACCATGATTCCAGCAATTGTACTCTTGTGGCTAGGCTTCAACCCCATGAAAATCTTGATTATGAGCCAAGTTACCTTAAGTTTCGCTCTTCCCGCAGCGATTATTCCCCTGCTTCTTATCACGAAACGACGAGATATTATGGGCATAATGGCTAATCGAAGATTAACAAACATGGTCGGTGTTGTTATTGTAAGTCTAATCATTTCACTCAATGCGATTCTTCTTTACTTAACGTTTACCGGCTAATAACAGCAGGAAATAAAGCGGCAACACAAAGCCGGGGTTACTCCCGGTTTTGTTGAACCAAAAATTGATGGGAGGTATAACAATGTCAGACCTAAGTATTTACCAAAGTCAAAAGAAGATCTTCATTTCTATTTTCCTTGTTGGACTTATACTGACAGCGAAATTAACTCTAGCCTATGTTACCAAAAGTCTCGCGCTTCTTAGTGATTCATGGCACCTTATTACTGATTTTGCAGCTTTAATCATTAGTTGGTGGGGACTAAAAATTGCAGCCAAAAAAGCAGACTGCAAAAATACCTACGGCTACTATCGCTATGGTGTGCTCTCGGCGTTAGTCAATAATATATCTCTTATAACCATTTCAGTATTTATATTTTATAAGGCGGTCGATCGTTTTCTTAACCCTGTCGCAGTTGAACCCAAAGGGATGATCTTCGTGGCTATTGTCGGGATGATCGTTAATCTTCTGATCGTACTTAATCTAAGGCAAAATACTCAAAACTTAAATGTAAAAAGTGCCTTCCTTCATTTTGCCGGGGATGCCCTCGCGGATTTAGGAGTATTAATTGGCGGGGTAATCATTTATTTCACGGACTGGTCAAGGATCGATACGTTATTAAGTGCTATCCTCGGAGGCCTCATCTTAAGGAGCGCCGTTAAAATGACAAAAGAATGTATACATATCTTTTTGGAATCCGTTCCCAAACATATCTCCATTGATGAGCTCCGAAAAACGATGTTAAATATTGATGGCATCCGAGGTATCACTGATATTCACGTTTGGGCGATTTCTCAAGAAGTCATTGCCATGACAGCTCATGTTTGGGTTAAGGATTTAAGCAAAGAGCAAATGGCCAATCTATTACACAATATTCAACATACGAGTTATGAACAATTTGGAATAGAACATACAACGATTCAATTTGAAGATTGTCCGTGTAGCAGCTGTTTCCACAGTAAGCATGACCATCAACATCAATGTTCCTTGTGCATTGATTTGTGTCCAACTGGGTAGCTATTTTAAGCCTTACTCAGAAATTTTGTAACAAAAAGTCCAACCATCCTGAAGGTTAAAAGGGTTAGGAAGTAAATAAGACAAGAATTACCGTCATTGCTAACGGATATAGAAATTCGGAAATATTATAGCCCAAACTTAAAACTTTTATATTTCAAAGTTAGTTCGATAATAGATACAAATATCTAAGCAAGTGGTCCTTTTTTGTCTTCCATAAACACACAATTGATTCTATGGAATAATATGGGAGTAAAAGGAGGTGCACGAATGGGTCAGCGGGAAAATTTGAAGGGTCAAAACCCTCCGCATATTTGGTATCCGCCACATCGGCGCCCAGTAATTTCACCTCTTGCCGAGGAGGGGAAGGGAACTATCAATTCTACTAAACCTTTCCTAAAACCTGACCAAGAGTCTGAAAGACCTACGGAACGAGATATTGCGGCCGCTGATATTTGGCCTTTATTGCCAGCCGCAGTTGGGGCTGGAGCAGCGATCCTGTTGCTGCTTATGGGAAACCACAAGCAATGGAAGGATGAGAACGATAATGGGAGTTCTAATGAAGAGAGTTCTGATAAAGGAAGTTCTTCTGAAGGATACCCTGAACGCCAGGATACTCCGGTCGGGTCAGCTGTAGTTGTTCTTTATTCAATAATCGCAACTGCGGGTGTATCATACTACGTGTATCGGGTGTTGACAGCCACAGATGGGCATATTCTTACATCATTTGTTCCGGTTGGTTCGGCCATCGGTCTTTTATTGATTTATTTTGCAGCTGCTTATGACCTTGAATATCACATGGTTCCTGGAAGTTTTACAGGGGATCATTTCGGGAATGATATCGTCTCAGAATTATTTACGTTTGTCTATTTTAGTATAACAACCTTTGCTACCGCAAGCATGGGAGACTTCTCGCCAATCAGTAATGCCTCAAGAATTCTAGTAACTCTCGAAGTTCTTTTCTTTATATATATCTTTACAATGGGGATTGTCTTTTTTGCTGATCCCTAAATAATTAATCGCTAATACAAAGAGCCTGTTTCCTAAACAATCAGAAAACAGACTCTTTAATTATTTTAGCTTTGCCTAAACTGTAAACATTGCTAATCTTCTATTCCGCGAGCAATTTTAGCTATTTCTAATGCGTCTTCCTGATAAATACTTGCCAATAACCACTTCTCATCCCGCCAGACAAACTTCCAAAATTCTGTAAAGTAAAGTCTGTGATTATCGTTTCCGGATATCAGTTTTCCTGAGTTATCTACTGTATAATCAATTAAACTCGCAGAAACCATGGCAATAAAATACTGTGATTCTTCATCTAAATGACTATGGATAAACTCAATATCCCAGGTGTTTAAAATAGGTTCCTTGATTATATTCCGCTCTCCGCGAACTTTCATGGCTTGAAGATCTGCCTGGTATTTATCGTTCAGAGTATTTATTAGATACTCTTCCGCAGGCATGAGATCCTGTCGACTCCAGCCATCTTGCAGCCAAAAGAAAATCTGACGAACCCTTCCGATAAGAAAATCCCGATCCCAACGAGGAAATGTTTCTGCTAAATAGTTCATATTCTCGCGTGTATAGTTTATCGCTTTACCAAAGCGCTGAAGACTTCCCGAATTTGAAATCGGCCGACCATTTAAATCTAAAGGTGTCTCCCTTGAGGAGCCATCGTTATTCATAGATCTGAATCTTGTCATCGATGGGAAACGATCATTACGACCCCACCTTCCTCTATCTTGACTTGCATTGTAGAATCGCTACGCCATATACAGAATAACGAGAAAAAATATTCCCCCCGATCCTCCATAGCCACCGAAGAAGAAAGGAATCGGAAAGAACCCGCCGAGTCCTCCGCCTCCCAAATAGCCGCTCCCAGAAAAAGACCCGCCACTAAAACTTCCTCCCATGCTATCACCTAAGCTTCCGCCCAGACCGCCGCCGCCACGGGCTAAGACCAGTGAAACTTGACTTCCCAAGATAACGAGAGTAGTCGTTAGAATGACCAATATACGTTTGACCAAGAATTCATGCAAATCACCAATCCTAAGCATCTCTTTAGAAAACTTGTTATGATTATCTATTGTAGTTTTAATAGACCTAATTCTTATTTAACTCAATTTTATTTCCTGCTTTAAGTTGAGCCAACTCATCCTCAATCTCAGAATTAACTTTGCTCGTTTCTAATTCCGCAAATTGGTCTTCAATTGTATATGAGTTAACCATTGTTCCGGACACCTTGGCCTCCGCCTCTATGCGTTCAACCCGACCTTTCATCCGGTCAAAATCTCCCAACGGGTCACGGGTAGACAGTCCGGATACAGCTTCATTTGCCCTTTTCATAGTTTCTGCCCGTCTTTGACGCATAACCAAGTTATTACGCTCTATCTTTGCCTTTTCCAGTTTCTCCGTAAGCACATGGAGATTATCCTGAAGATCTTCAACTGATTTAGCCTGTTCGGCAAGTTGAGACTCATAATCTCTCTTGTTGGACTCAGCATGGTTTTTATACGTTAGAGCAGTCCTAGCCAGATCATCCTTACCCTGCTGGACAGCAAGTGCAGCTTGTTCGCTACGCACTTTAATTTCCTTATTCAAGCCTTCAATGCGCTCCTCAAGTTGAATCTTATTCGCTAGAGCACGGTTAACTTGAATTTGAAAATTGTGAACTTCCTCTGTCGCACGTTCGACATAAAGATTTAACATTTTTTCTGGATCTTCGGCCTTAGATATAAGATCCATTGTATTTGCTTGAAATAGATCCTTTAGCTTACTAAACAACCCCATTAGCTTCCAATCTCCTTTCAATCATTAAAAACCAAAAAATCTCTCGTTCAAACTCTAAATTCAACTCTAACTTCATCGTAAGCATTATAGCACTGTTCATTGTGTAAATCTTGAACAATCTATGAAATCTTCATGAAGTTTAAATTACATGGTGGATGACAAAAACATTTAAATTCTACTCTATTCCGGAAATAATACTACATTTACCAATTACGAAACTGGAATTGTTTACCACGATTGCGTAAAGGCTATAGTACTTGCGCAACTCCTCAAAGACATTAATAAGATGAAGCATATTAAATTGAGGAGTGGTTCAAGTGGCATTAAATAACTTGTTACTTATCTGTGCAATCGGAATCGCATCCAATATTGATAACGCCGGAGTAGGTATTGCTTATGGTGTAAGGAAAGTTGGAATTCCATTGACCTCCAATACGATTATCGCGTTAATGGGCTTCGTATTGGCTCTAGGAGGGGGCCTCTTTGGACATTTGATTTCACACTGGCTTACCCCGTTTACATGTCAATTAATTAGTATGCTAGTTCTTATTAGTCTTGGGATTTATGTTTTAGCCCAACAGTTTTTTACGAAAGCTCCCGAAGCTGTATATGTATTTAGTCAGCAACACCAAACTGATCAAACGATCGATCAATTTTCAGATAATCATTTGCTTCGCGTGTTACGCAACCCTGAGGAAGCCGATCTGGATAATTCAAAGTCGATAAGTCTTTCAGAATCAATAATTCTGGGGATAGCTTTATCCCTTAACAATTTAGCAGGCGGGTTTAGCGCTGGTATAACAAAACTTAACATTTTGACGATGGCAACTGTGTCCGGATTGTTCTCCTTCTTATGCACTGGTCTCTGTGCAATACTTGGACTTAAATTTGCTTCTGAAAGATTTGGCGAAAGAGCGACTACAATTTCAGCAATTCTACTTATATTGGTAGGCATCCATCAAATAATGAACTGACGATTATTCTGTTTCATTCCGGAAGAAAGCAGGAGTGGAACTATCCCTCCTGCTTGACATTAAATATTCTTCAAAATCTTTTTGTTTAGTCCAAGGAGCGATTACTTATGTATAAGAGGGTTGAAGATTCAACTATAGAGAGTACTCAATTTATTAGCCTAGTAAATTCATTACTTCCTAGACTAGAAGGGTTAATCCTTATGGGAGTGGGATTATATGTTTTATTAAAACATTGATTCAAAATTTATGTTTCTTATAGTATTAGAAATACAGGTATTAATCTGTATTGCATTTCCGCACCCATATTGTTCCATATATTCCAATCCGAACATATTATGTGCTATCTCTAAATAAAGGAGGAAAAGTCAATGGCATTTGGCGGAGTTGGCGTCGATGGCGCTGCTTGTGGAACAGGTGTTGGATTTGGCGCGGGAATCGGTGTAGTTGTTGTAATTATTCTTCTGCTTATTGCAATGGGTATCGTATTTTAATTAAGGAAGGAGGAAAATTGATGTACGGAATGGCCTATGGTATGGGTTATAGTGGTGCAGCAGGTTACGGATTGGGTGGAGCATGTTGTCCTCGTCCCGTAGCTCCTGTGACTGGTGTTGGGGCTGGGGTCGGCGTAGGAATTATCGCTATTGCTATTTTGATTCTTATCGCTTTAGGCGTGATTTTCTAAGTTCAACGGCTGCCATCCTTCCTATAACCAGATTTATTCGAATGTGATATTCTATTAAGCCGCCCTTGCTGTGGGGCGGCTTTTCAATTATTTGTAGGAATTTTGAAAGGCTCTTAGGCATAGGGGTTAATTGGCGAACCTTTTACCTTCTTTTAACTCTCATCAACAATGGTGGGAGTATTTGTTTGTTATTAAAAAAGCGGCCTCAGTACTTTATAAGCTGAAGCCAATTAATATATTTGCAGCAATAACCATTCTTCTGTGATCTTTGCCATTTTGTTCTCAGCAAATTTTAAGCTAAGAATAATATAATCTTTTCAGCACAGTAAAAATCTCATATTATTTGGCCTTATATTCTCATAATCGACTACGAGTGTCTGAAACGGCTCAATATACAGATGCATTATGAAAGCTTGGGATATGCTGGCCTGATTATTTACCCTTCGGTTTACGTGTTTTGGCTTGCTGATTTTCTCCAGTCATCTGTTATGACTCTAGCCATGAAAAAAACAACATCTTCATTTTTTCATGCACAACATTAATGATATGGATACAGAAACTCATTCTTCTTGAAAAGGAGTAAAGCATGATCAGTGTAGTTAATAGTATATTGAAATTCATTCAAATCATAGCAACTTCCATAGTGCTTATCACCTCATCCATATTTCATGGTAACCTTCCTTCTCTAAGCTCCCTTGAAACGCTCTGGAAAGGAACTCAGTCAGCTCCGATCACAACCCAAAATAACCAACAGAGCAATAACTCAGCCTATAATTCCACCTCACGAAACAGAAATCGTCTTATAATTAGACATCGACAGATAGAGCGTATCGCAAAAAAGATACAGAATTTACCTTCTACTAAAAATGTGACAAGTCAAATTGTCGCATCAAACATCTACATTAGTGCCGGTGATACGGGAGTGTCAACTTCACGTCTAACTATGGCAAATCAAATTATTAAAACTATTTCTTTACCAACACTCAATACTGTTGTTGGTTTATCCCCAGCTAAAAACATTCAAATTGCCTTATTTTCATCACCTAGGACCTATGCTAACTCCCTAAGAAAAGCCGGGGTTGATTCGAGCTCCATACAATCCATCGTTGAAGATACCGGAGGATTAACTGTCGATACCTCAATTTGGATTCCATTATATAATCTACAGGACAAGAGTGACCTAGCGAATGTCCTCAGTCACGAGCTTTTCCATGCATGTGCGGCAAGTCAAGGTTATGGTAATGAGCTGCCAACTTGGATCAACGAAGGGACTGCTTGGCGTATTGGGCTCATGGCTATGCAAAAAGTTAACTCCCAAAAAACATCTTTAGAAATGGCCTATTATGAAACCGATGTAAGAAACGCTGCAAAAAATGGATCTCTTCTGCCTTTGTCTGCTTCGGAAAATGATATTCTCAATGCCCAATACAATGTTGAATATGAAGATTTCATGGCCGTCGAACAACTTGTAAAAAATTATGGTACATCCACTTATAAAGCCTTTATACAAAATCTTAAGACCAAAAATGTGAACACAGACTTTTCAAACACTTTTAAGAGTTCAATTAATAATTTCCAGAATAGCTTTATAAAATCCCTTTGATATGTTCCAGCTATTTGGATGGAGCTCGACCTATTCATTTATCGTTTTATGAAATAAAAATAGGACATAAGTCCCATGTCATTCTCAGGAATCTCCCAGCTTGACTTGTTAAGCTATCAATGTGAAAGATTAACTCAATTACATTCTTAATTCCAACATGTTAAGGAAAAGGGAGGGATGGCGTAGGATAGGCTGACTATTTTAGCCAATAATCAGAGCCTTTCCCCTTTTGCGCTTCTTAGGCTTAGTGGGATTATTTCTAGATACCAATAAAGCTTTCACGGCCCATTCCGCTAACTGTTCTCTGTTTTCCAAATATCAACGGGAACCTCATAATATGGCATTACCATGGGTTTGTCATCAAATGGTTTGAATGGTTTCATTCCTGCCATTTGATAATCTGACTAATCAACTTTAAAATATAGAATGTCATCGACTAGTATTCCAAAAATCAAACCATCATAATAAATGCCAGCACCGCCAAACATCTTTTTGACCGTAACATAACCTAATTTTCCAAGTTGGTCTACTACATATTCTTTGTAACCTTCGCTAACTGCCATGATGTTCCTCCAGTATTGGGGTTTATCAGGCTCTCGTTTCCACGCGAATTTAATGCATCCCACCCAGCACATCCTTCAATTCACCTCGGTACCACTTTACCAAGAAAAGTGACGCCCTTCCCGAATCTGGGGATGGGCGGGCTAACATTAACCTATGAACACCAAAGGGACATGCTGAATAGTATACATCAAGAAGCTTCTAATTCTTATGGGGACTCTAAATGAGGAGGAGGTGAACGGGAATGCCTATTTTTTGGATTTATGGGCTATTAGGATTCTTAGGATTCTTAGGCTTTTTGGTCGCATTATTGAGATTGGTCGCAGCCTCTGCAGCAGCTTAATGGTTTTTGCCTAGGTAAATGCCTAGGCTTTTTACATTGGATCCGATATTCCTTTGTTCTTTGCATAATCATGTAGCTTAAAACCATACATGATCCGAAAAGATTTGTATATTAAATAGTCGTATCCGACTTGTCTCCGCATTAATAGTCACAGTTATAGTCGCCTGTTGAGTTGCAGTTGCCAGACTATCTGCCCATCTTGTGACTATGTATTCCAATTCGTTGCTCCTTCATATCTAATACCTACCTGAATTTGTACGCGCAATTAAGCTGAGTCAAATTATATTTAATGACGTGGTGCCCAAAGCATAATTGATACACCAACTAAACAAATTACTGTTCCTATCCAATCCCACTGATCAGGTAATTTCTTATCAATGCCCCAACCCCATAATACTGCTAAAAATATAAAGATCCCTCCATAGGCAGCATAAACTCTACCGAAATTTGGGAACTTTTGCAATGTAGGTATGATGCCATAAATGACTAAAATTATTCCTCCCAAAAGTCCATACCACAATGGTTTTGCTTCCCTAAGCCAAAGCCATATTAAGTATCCTCCCCCAATTTCGGCAAAACCTGCAAGAACAAATAGCAATATTGCGTTGGCCACAATTATTTCTCCTTCACATCTGATACTGTTGGATAAAACACATAATGATATTTGAAACAACAACTAATCCAATAATAATATTCGTCGCCCAAAGTACTCTTATTATGCTCGACTGGTACTTCTTTGCCAAATATATTAGTAACACAGAGAAAGGCAACTCCGCCGAATTTATAATAATGTAAAGCATTATGGCTGAGGAAATAACCTGGTATCAAATTGCCTTCTACCGCCCCCATGCGATTAATAAGATGGAGCATTTGCTTCCACAATTCTAAAGAATATGGTATTCCTTTTAGATACTTATAACCTATTTCTTTTACTAACTCATCTTCAGTAAGAGAATCTAAAAAATAATTAATCAGTTTCCCAAAATCCCCCAATCGTTTGACGAGTGAATCATTATTAGGAAAATCGTCTGAGTTTAATAAGGTTCGGCCTTGTTCCCTCATCCACCGTGACAGCCAGAGTTCTTCCGCACCTAAAATATGTACCATTGTATCTCTAATTGAGTTAAAGCTACTTGATTAGTCTTGAATAAACTCCTCATTGTTTAGCTGACTTATAATATCCAACAACTTAAAGTTTGCCCATTCGTCATATTTGTAAAGTTCAATTAATTGTCTCTTGCTAATCATGGATTGCCTCCTTAAAACTCGGTAACTACCATTACCAACATTAATCTGGTATCTCTAATAATTCTTCGATTATTTCAGACGAATTCTTAACAAATTTGGGACAAAGTATATCGAAAAGCTGCTTTTCTTTTACTACATTAAGATCCTCCGGAATAGAAAGGTCAAAGCCTAGTAACTCTTTACACTTTACTCCACCATTAATAGATGTAAATCTTCTCGTAAACTCTTGGACTAGATCATAAGTTTTAGCTTTTGCCTCATTATCTTCTACATTGACTTTTCCAAATTTCAACCCAATCAGCATAAAGGCTCCGGTTACAGCACCGCATGTTTCTCCAATATATCCCATACCGGCCCCAAAGCTACTGGCAATCTTTTTTGCCATTTCCGTTGTTAATCCTAAGTCATCAGAGTATGTAGAAAATACAGCTTGAGCGCAATTAAATCCCGATAAAAAGCAATCGACTGCTTTATCTGATCTCATTAAATGACTCCTTTCAACTCTTCTGTTTAAACAATACCTAAATCTACCAGAGTACAGTTCTTCATTTGTGATTAGACTTCCTTCTTTAATTACAAAAAAGACGCCTATTTCAGCGTCAACTAACTAATGATCCAGTTTACTTCGTGCTTATCGAAAAATGCCCTAGAATGTTTCTAGAGCATCATGTGTCAAACGTTAGTCACCATGTTAATTATTGTTACTTTTGGTATTTCTTTTCGGCCCTTGTTCGACGATCTGTAGTTACCCTTTTCCTTTTGCTTTTCCTTTTCGTGGTCCAGCCCCTTTACTTTGTCCTTTTCCCGGACCATTTCCAGTGTCTTGATCATTATTGTTACCCATAATTTGGAGCCCTCCTTATCCTTAGATAAAATGATAACCTCTAAATAGGGTAACCTAAAATAAAAAAAGGATGCACATAGAAAATACCCAAATAAGTTAATATAAAACAATTGGATATCGAAATACCCTTATTAAAAGTAATTCCACCATTATCCAGTATTTCCTGCATAAATAATTCAAAAATTTCAAAACCGGAAACGCAAAGCGCTCCGGTAAATAAATAAATCTCATCTTAGTCAACCTCTATCAATTAACCCAACCATTCTAAATAGACCTTGAAAACTACCGTCTTTTTAAGGCTCCCATGTGCCGCATCCCTCAGCCACCAGGTTCATTATATGTTTCAAGTGATTTTTTTAAGGAAGCTTCAAATGGAATAAGAGTATTATACAGTATTATACAGTTCCAATAACTCCGGGATATCTTCTACTTTCAGTTTTTCTATAACTATAACATTAAAAACCTTCGTTTAAATTTTAATTAGTAATGCCCTTTATTCATACTTTTCCACCAACCATCAACCCACACATCAAGTCAACCAATATCCCTTTCACCCTCAACCCGCCCAACCAACCTTCGAAAGTGGCCTTCTTTGAGAAAGTGGGTGGGGAATTGACTCGCTACTTAACTGCTGGCTAGGCTTTCTTCTTGAACTTAGCAAAGCGCAACGAGCGTGGGGATTTAGTATCGATGTATTAGTCGGAGATTAAGGCGGAAGATTGTTCATATCAATATTCAATGGGGCATGCTACATTAAAGTTATCCAAAAACTCTATTACGCTATCGGTGAATTTTTTACTTTCTAACATAAAAAAATAATGACCACCCTTAAATAGAGATATTTTCGAGCCTGTTATTCCCGTGTGCATCTCTTCTGCAAGAGCTAGAGGAGCAATCTTATCTTTTTCTCCATGCAAAATTAACGTCGGTACTTTTATTTGATTCAATCGGTCACAACAGTCATAACTTTGGTAAGGACATCCATCCTGCGGGATTGAAGGAGTTCGGTGGGTTGACTCTGCTGGCTAGGCTTTATTAGTGGCGGCTATTTCTTCTTGAGGTTAGCGGGGCGCAAGGCGGCGTAATATAACTTTCTCTATTTTCCTTGGGCGGCTTTCTCCTCTAATTGTTGGTAACCCTTTATATCAACAGGGATAAATATTTTGTAATTGCCTTGATTAATCAGCTTATCCGTATAATCTTGCCATGCCTTATAAGCCTCATTCTGCCCGGCTGGAATCGAGTGTAAAACTAAGTTTCTAAGTTTCACTCTTCCTAAAAGAATTTGCGTAAATTTTATCGTTTCGGGAGAATCGATGTAATCCGTGGAAGTACTAAAACCATTGTCATTTATTGTTTTTGTATACGCTTCTTTCGCAGGGTCGCTTTCTGGTAGTGAATCCATAGATTTTTTCTGTTGTTCCAAATACGATCTAGCCTCGTCTGGAGTTACCTGCAATCCTTGGCGCATTACCTCAGTATCAATTAACGCATTTTTTACAAGAAGACCCAATGCTATTTTTTCGTAGAAAGATTCATCCTGTGGCATTTTGATATTGTTAACAAAGGCATTCTGCTTAATTGCTACTCCCCTCGTTAGCTGCAAACCCGTTATTTTTGTGTCCCCCACCTCAGCAACTATATCTGGATACTTTGTATTTTTTATATTCTTAAGGTCGGGAATTGCTATGTTCGTAGTAATTCCGACAGTGGCCTGAACTATTTGGGTATGGTTATTACTCTGTGATTTCATGCTTTGTACCGATTTAAGTATGTTTGTTGGGGCTTGTTGTTCAACTTTTTGACCACAACCGATTAAAATTTGACTAAACAGAAGTGAAAGTACAATAGATAATAAAATTCTCTTCATCAACTAAATCCCTCTTTTCTATCAAAACATTCACTCCTTACGAACCCCAAACCCAAATGCCTTCCAGCTAGAAGACCCACCTCAGCCCTACCCCCAGCTTACATTTATACCAGGCGGCTTCTTGAACTTGGGGAAGGGGCGGTGGTAATTAGTTATTAATTGAGTCAATTTCATAATGTTTAATTGTTAAAGCTCAGACCTTCAGAATTTCGTTAGTAACATTTTTTGAAGATTTATGCTGCAGCTATACGTTTGAACTTGTTCAATCGGTCTACGGCTAATTTGCAGAGGGTATAGGTCAGGATAGAAAACTCGAAATCGACTTTGGCTACGTTTCCTCGATGTCGAATGTTGTTTAACTGAAAGTACTCTTTGAGATAAGCATTAACACGTTCTACGGCTGTTCTCTGTTTATAGAGTTCAAAGTAGCGCCCACTTCCTCTGGCTGGAACGGTGTATTTTCTGGGGTCTGAGGAAACCTTAACCTTGAATACCTTTTGACACTGGTTGTTTTCTTTCAGAGGACACTCTTTGCACTCCTTGGGTTGAGTATATTTCAACGTGTCGTATCGGGAATCATAGCTATCATATCGGTAGGAATGACCTTCTTGACACTTAGGGCAAAAGTATTTGTCCTTGTCTTCAGGTAGTTGTTCATTGCGTGGATTGTAATCAATCAGGGCCCTTGACCCCATGGCTTTTGCTTGTTGGTAAATTGAGCTGTAATCGTAACCAGCATCCAAAAGCGAATAGGAAGGCTTCAGCTGGGGGTGAAGTTCATGAAGAGCCTTGAGTAGAGGAATCGCCATTTTGCCATCATTGACATTTCCCGAGGAAAGTAAGGACTTTAAAATGTATTGGCTTTTACAGTCCACGAGAAGATGACCTTTGAACCCGAACCAAAAGACGTTTTTGCCCTCGGAGTTTTTCTTAATTCCCCAGTGAGGATCTTGCGGGATTTGCTGTTCGATCGTCTTGAAATCAAGAGGAAGTTGAGCTTCAATTTTCTTCTCAAAGAGGGGTCGATTCTCTTCCAGTTCCTGTTGTTCTTTGAGCCATTTCTCCCGTTCCGATTTGGGTTTTCGTCCGCGTTTTTTGGAGGTTTGCTTGACCGGAATCTCTTCGTCTTTCTTTTTCTCAGGTTTACGGTCTCTCGCTTCAATATGAGTAGCATCGATGGCTATAACATCCCCATCGATGAAGCCTTCTTGAAACGCCTGAGAGACTAGTTCATTTTGAATTTTTTCCAAAGCAGAAGAACCCTTGATTTTTTGAATCATTCGAGTATAAGAGGACTCGCTAGGAACTGCATCAGCCATCGTAAAGCCGCAGTCGAAACGGAATTCCAAGCTGTTTTTTAATCGTTTTCGTAAATCTTTGATCGTAGGAATTCGTTCGATCACTCGAATGAATAAAGAATAGATCATGGCTGAATAGTTAAGCGTGGTTGGAGCTCCCAAAAATGCCCTTTTTGAAACCACTCTCAACAAAGGAGTAATATTCAGCGGTTCCAATAGAAGCGGATACGATTCTTTCGGTGACATTTCTAAGATTTCTTCCAAGGAAAATAGACGTTCTTGGCGAATACTAAACATTGGGAGTTCTCCTTTCAACCTCTCGGTGTTTGTTTGGTCACTTACACTTTCGAGATTTTGGGGAGGTACTCCTTTTTTTACGGGTAAAAAGCCCGCTTATATCAAGGGGTATGAATTATGAAACTAACTCAATTAGTTTTTTTTGAGATTATTAAAATAATAATAAATTCCCTGTGAGTTAAGGTCCATATCCAACCCAAAAAATTTTAACAATGACTGTCGACGATCTTTAACCCTGGAATTAGCCAATTCACCCTTGAATAGTTCCAACAAAGATTCCTTAAGTTCTTTAGTAGTACCACCTGAAGCCAAAACTCGTTGACCGATAGATTCATATGCCTCTAGCAATTCAATGTTAAGGGCAAGAATTTCAGATGCCCCTTTTGCTTTCCCAAAGTGGGCGAAATAAATATTCTCAAGGTTTAGTCCTTTTATAATCAACCGTTCCCCTACGCTCCTGGTTAGTGAATTGGTATCAATGTAGGGTTACTCCCATTATTAACACCTTCTCTGTACTCATACTGATTTAATTATATTGAATCTCCTAATAATACATTTTGCCATAGTAGGTTCCGGATTGATAATATATATTTTCCACATTCTCCCTTTATCTCCTTTAAAATCGTCAAATTAATACATTAAGAGCAAAAAGCCAGACCATCCATAAAATATGGAACAATCTGGCTATTCTAAGCTCTAACTGTTTTCAAAATCAATAACAGTCTCAAGGGGAGCTTAGTTTGGTTACTATACAATTTAAACCCCTATTTTAGAAGCCGCCTGTGGAGCGGCCTTCAGAGTGTCTGTTTTCTCAAACTAGTCACGGTCTCGACGTGCCTCGGGTGTGCGATTTGTCGGTTTAGAAAACACATATTGCCTTTACCTATTTCTTTTGGAGGTTATTTCGAGCACCCGTGATTAAATAAGGTCGTAACAAAAACCCTAACATCTTAAGAAGATTAATTCTCGAGCTGTCGATTAATTTGTTTGCTACCTCTGAATTGATTACTTTAACCAAAGTGTCCAGCTTATGGTTATCAAAGCTTTCCAAAACCCGACGAATTGCTAGAGAATTCTTATAGCTCTGTCTTAAAGGTTTTACAAGTTCTTCGTAATGACCAAGTCCACACAAATCCTTAGCCACATAAATTCCAGAGAGTATTGCAGGAAGTTGTCCAAATCCAAATGCAGGCATCATGGCTCCAAAACAATTACCAGCAAAAAAAGTATTACCGATCCGGGGATTATGACAAATCCCCATAATATATCGAGTCACTTCAAACTTATCAGTTACTCTGAATTCCTGTTTATAATCTTTACATACTCTTACAAAAAATTGGGACCAAAGGGAATCTATATCCAAACTTTGATTATGAGTATAATCAGGATATCCTAAAGTAATAGTGGCTTCCTTCTCGGAAAAAGGGAGTAAATAACCGTACCCTTGAGGGGCCAAAGAATAATTGAGCCAAATTCCTACATGGCGATTATCAAATTTCCCTTCGACCGTAACCCCTCTTAGAGTGACTGTTAATTCTTGTTGAAAATCCTGAATTTTCGCGGTGTAAGCCGCATCACCAGTGACTACAACAATATGTGTGTAATCTTGTAGTAAGTTTTCGTATGTATATTCCGAGTTAAATATTATTTCCGACTTAACTTGCCTAGATAATTGACATTCTAAGGAGTCATAATCTCTTCCCCGTACATTTAAAAAGCCTAAATGACCATGCAAGGAAGCTTGGTTATTTTCGGAAAATAGACTAATCTTTTTTATATTGCTTAATGGTTGTAAGTATATGCCATGTTCTTCTGCTAAAAAAGCATAACAATCATTGATGGGTCTATTCAAAGCAGGTAAAAATGCTTCACCGTTAACAAATCGATCTCCGACCTGACTTCTTTTCTCGAAAATGGTCGGATATATTCCGTTTTTTTCTAATGTTATCGCACAAGCCAATCCAGATAGACCAGCTCCCATTATAGCAACTTTCAATGTCATATCCTCCAAATTTCTCTTTCGTTTAATTTTGCAAATTAACCATATAAGTCTTAGTTGGGTCATCCGATGGCTGATACTGAAGCAATTTTATGTCATCTCTATTTTGGGATGTATTGATGGTAATATTTACTGATTGTTTTTTATCATGAAACATAGTTGGGTCCGCAAGACTCACCATGGTCTTAGCTGAAACCAAACCGTAAATAACATTGTTAAAAGCTGCAGAATAATGAGTCTTCGTAAAACGAAGCTTTTTAAATAGGCCAATCTTTTGTCCACCCGTATAAAGAAGCCCCCATGTCAACATGGAAGTGACCAAACCTTTGGACAAATAATGATCCTTACCAGTCTTTTTAAGCATATACATTGTAGGCAATCCGAAAACAGACCCAACCGAAAAATGTAATAGTTCACCTAAAACATAATTTTTTCGTTGATTTGTCCTTAATGGGCTTACAAAAAATTGACCTGCTAAATGGCCATAAAGTTTCTCGGTCCCCCCCGCCTTGTAGATCACTGCATTTGTTATATCCATAAAAAGAGTCCCTACAAGCCCTCCAAGAAGCCCAGTAACGACTGAATCTTTTGTTTTGAAGAACGTCATCTCTTAACCTCCCTATAATATTTCTAATTAGCATTTCCTTCGGTTAATATTTTATTTTGGTACTATATGCCACAATCAAAAGAAATTATATACTTCATACTCCTACATAATAAGACAAACTCTAATTATAATGTTACGTGTGACTTCAAAATTCTTTGCAAGAACAGAGCTACACCTATAACCTAGGAGGCCTAGAGTTAATCTTTAATACTAGTCTTTTCCTCAAAAATCAAACGGCCAAGAGGTTCAAATCCCTTAGCCGTTTTCTTCTTAGATTACCTTACTCATACGCTTTCACCCAGGTATATTTGATGAGGCCGATTTTGCATCAAGTATTTAATGTTGCCATTTCAATTAAAATGCTTTCTATCTCGTTGTCAGTCATAGGTTTATAGAAATAGTAGCCTTGGACTAAGTCACACTTTAAATGGCGATTACACAAAGCAAGGTCATTATTAAGGAAAATCCTTTCATCTAAAAACCAATATGGTACCACAGGAACATTTTCTCTTACTGCCAAAGGCATTGAGTAAAAAAAATTGCTAACGATGACTATCTTTTCCCTCTCTGCTCCGTCAAATAGATGAAGTCGTAGTGAGGGGGGGATTTTAAATGTTTGATGCTGCTAAAAAGGAAAAGGCTCTTGCGGCTCTTATCGAACTTTGTCACCATTGCGGAGATAACCATTTTGATGAATGTCCGTTGGCAAAAGCTATGGTTGCCGTAAAAGCAATTCCCACTGAATAATTGGTCCTTTCAATTAAAATGACTCACCAACCGAAATATCTCGGGGTGAGTCATTTCAATTGAAGGTATTCCCTCAAAATTTGCTTAGTTTCATTACATAATATTTATATGAGCAGAACTTCAATGCAGTTATTTCCAACTAAAACCATTGACATAATTAGAATTAAAGTGTTATCTTTTTAATTGAGAACAGTTATCATATTCAATTATATAAAGGGGGTACATAATGACTCGGGCAATTAAAATTTCACTATTGATTGTAGCGATTCTGGTAACAACGTTTCGTCCTATCACATTATTGGCATCAACTCAAACACCAAACAACATGACTCAAGCCGAAATCTTTATAGATCAAGCAATGTCTGAGGCAGATCAAGGATACTTATCAGAAGCAAAACAAAGCTATCAGAAGTTCCATGACATGTGGGGTCAAATCGAAGATGGAGTAAAACGGGAATCCGGAGGGGCGTATAAAGAGATTGAATCTAATATGGGTCAAGTGGATTACGCTTTTATGCAAAAGAAACAAGAAGGCATAACCCTGGCTTTACAAGGCCTCAAAACTGTAAATCTTAAATTTATCCATGGTGATTTTCCCAAAGGGCAACAGTTTAAACAAGAAAATATCTCACTAAGTGATTTCATAGTTCTCTTACAACAAACGAAGCTTAAAGCTCAAAACCAGCAGCAGCAAACAGCGCTCAAAGCAATTTCAAAAGTAAGAGATTCCTGGCTTAGTGTGGAAGGCGTTGTAGTTGCTCAATCCGCAGCCGTTTATAGCGATTCCGAAAGAGACATGGTCACTGTCAATGCGATGCTTTCGGCAAATCCACCAAATTATCAACGTGCAATTCAATTACTGGATCAGATGATCAATTACCTAAGTCCACTAGCAAGCAAATCGGGATATACCTTTTGGGATGCCGCTATGATTCTAATACGCGAAGGCCTTGAAGCTCTCTTGGTGATTGCTGCTTTACTGGCATTTGTCAAGAAGTCGGGGCAATCCAAGGGGAACATATGGATTTGGCTTGGCGTTTTAGGGGGGCTGCTTCTCAGCATCGTGGTCGCGATCATCGTAAAGTTTGTATTCTCCTCAGGCGCATTTGGTAATAACAATGCCCTGATCAATGGCTGGACTGGTATTTTTGCGGCTGTTATGCTCCTATACATGAGTTATTGGCTGCATAGTCAATCCAAAGCCTCCGATTGGCAAAAATACATTCGCCAAAAAAGCACATCTGCTTTAGATACTGGACGAATGGTTTCCCTGGGGCTTCTCGCTTTTTTAGCGGTCTTTCGAGAAGGAACAGAAACAGTCTTATTCTTTATAGGTATGGTCAATCAGATTAGCATGAGAGAACTTGTGCTTGGTTTAGTCCTTGGATTTGGATTTCTAAGTGCTCTGGCTTATTTAATGATTCGCTTAGGCTTAAAGCTGCCGATCCGCCCCTTTTTCATGGTATCCAGTGTCATCGTTTTTTACCTGTGTATTAAATTCACTGGAATGGGGATCCATGGATTACAACTTGCTGGTACAATACCCTCGACTACGTCTTCAAGTATACCCAGTCTAGACTTTATAGCTCTTTATCCATCATGGCAGAGTGCTATTCCTCAGTTGGCTTTGGTTATCATTGCTCTTTTCGTGATTCTTTGGAAACGGTTAAAGCCCTTAGGAGATTAGTTCATACAATAAATACATGAAATTTTGGAGGAATAATCAATGAAATCAACTCGTCTAATATTGGCATCAACTCTAATTATTGGTTTAACTGTCATTGCCGGGTGCGCAAATAGCTCATCGTCTTCAACGCAAAATCCTATCTCTCAAACATCGTCAAATCAAACAGCAACACCAACGGTAATTCATTCAGGAGTAACAAAGATGCTCAGTATTACAGATACTTTAAAGTCAGCTATTAATTCTGGTGATGAAGTAACTGTCAAGAAAACTGGACCGCAGTTAGAAGATGCTTGGAGCCCATTTGAAGACAATGTAAAACAGAAATATCCTGATCTCTATAAAAAGATCGAAGACTATCTCGATCCAACGATAGCAGGCTCTAAGGCAAGCCCGATGGATAAACAAACCCTCGGAACATTGAATGGAGAATTGACTAAAGCCTTGAAAGAATTATCCACTAAGGAATAGAGACAAAGAATATTAACGTGTAAAACCAATTACACAAAGCACCTTACACTCTCAAAGAATCCCGTTTAGCTTTTCTGAGCGGGGTTCTTTAATCTAAAAATTTGGAGTAACCTATTTCGCGTAACATGTTCCGATCTACATTCCCACCCAGGAGATGGTTAATACATATCCAATGATCTGCACATTTTTACCACTTCCCCCACTTATACGCTAGAACTTGCTTCTGCAATTCCCGCAGAACACCTTTCCGGAAAAAGCTCAAAATTAATTAATGGTCTAACGTTCATAAGTATTACCGGCATTAAGCCGGGCTTTTTATTTATAGGCTTTATTAAATAGATGTGGAAAGTCTGCATTTGAAGTTTGCCCACTATAAGCATGGGCATGAGCAAAATCATGAGTGGTACATCCGCTGTAAGCATGGGTGTGGCCACCACCAGGTAAATAAATTTCCGGGCCAGTCGCTCCCCTATAGTAATGCACGTGGCCGTCATCAAAAGTGGTTACACCGCAGTAGTAATGAACATGGGATGAACTGTAGGGTATACCATTTCCGGTTATGCCATCCATGCAGTGAATATGCCCATTAGTTAACGAAGTGCGAGAATTATAAGAGTGTACATGATAGTCTGAAGTATACAAGAAGCCCCCCCTTTGTTTCATAATATGTTCCAAACAGGACGGGGGTGACGAGTAACTTATATTTCGATTTTTTGATCTTGGTAATGAGTAACTGGTACATATTGGCTTATTATATAAAAACACCTCCAAAAGTTACCCAATATATAGTTTAGTTAGAAAGTCGATCATTTTAGCTCAAAACCTCTCTCAACTCCATCACCGTCCTAAACACAAAATCCACCTCCACCATCGACACTACCCTAACCTTCTCAACCAACTTCCTAAACAAATCCCCATCAAACTTATCCAGTGGCTTGCCGTCCCTAGCATCTAGATAAGATTTGAAATCTTCTACCAATCGGCCCTTCCACGCCCTCTCGGCCTCATCGTTCTTCCTCCTCTGCTTATGCGCTTGCAACCTTTCAATTTCAGCAGTTGAATATTCCTGGTTATTCCGCACCGCATCAATCAACTCTTGCTGAAGTTCATCTATCTTGGAATCAATAGCCTCAAAGTCAAACTGCGGGCCAGTAGTTTCTTCTGTTAAATAGGCCTCTTTATTGGCTATAATTCTATTCATTGCCCGCACAAATGCCTGCTCCAACGCCTTCTCCTTAACAGGCTTCATATCACAATCGCCGCCTGTTTGATGGTTAATACATATCCAGACAATCTGTAGATTCTTACCGCTTCCCCATTTGCTGCGACGGAATTTTGAACCGCAATTCCCGCAGAACAACTTCCCGGAAAAAGCATAATCACTTGTGAACTTACTCTTACCAGTCTTGGAATACCCCCGCATATTTGCCCGCCTCTCAAACTCCGCCTGCACCGCAGCAAACTCTTCCTTACTAATAATGGCCTCATGGCTATCCTCGACATAATACTGGGCAGCATGTCCAGTATTTTTTACTCGCTTTTTCGTTAGAAAATCTACCGTGTAAGTTTTCTGGAGCAGTGCATCGCCCATATATTTCACATTCTTGAGTATTCCAATGACCGTACTGTCATACCACTTTGTACCGCCTGCCCCAGTGATTAACCCATCCTTTTGAAGATTGCTGGCAATTTTATATGGACTTTTGCCATCCAAGAACTCCCGATAAATCCGCCGCACTACCTCGGCTTCTTCTGGAACAATAACTAACTGGCCCTGTTCATCCTTGGTGTACCCAAGGAATTTATTGTGGTTAACTAAAACCTTACCCTCTTGGAACCTGTAACTAATTCCCATCTTCGTAATCTGAGACAAATTGGAACTCTCTTCTTGTGCCAGGCTTCCGAGCAAAGTTATTAGAAATTCTCCCTTGGAATCTAACGTATTAACGACCTCTTTTTCAAAGAAAATAGCGACTCCCTTTTCTTTTAACTGACGTACATACTTCAATGTATCCAGAGTGTTCCGAGCAAATCTGCTAATTGACTTGGTAATGACCATGTCAATCTTACCTGCCATACACTCATCAATCATGCGGTTGAAGCCCTCACGTTTCTTAGTGTTCGTGCCGCTAATTCCTTCATCCGAGAAAATCTCAACAAATTCCCAAGCTGGATTGTTCTGAATATATGAGGTGTAATGCTCAACCTGCGCCTGATAACTGGATAATTGCTCTTCATTATCCGTGGAAACCCGTGCGTAAGCGCAAACTCTTAGTTTTGCTGTAGCCTCTAAACCTTTCAATTCTTGCATCGGTTTTGCTGGAATGACTGTTACTGTTGCCATTAATAAAACCTCCTTAGAAAATATCGTGACCTCGCTTCAAGGCGTAAGTTTCCTCGAAAGCAAGGCCATTTTTTAAGTGAAATATTAATTTAGTTCGTTCCTTGACTACTATTTTTTCAACCATATTCCGGTACAAATCGTCGCTGAATTCTGTGAGGTTTCCTCCCTGTGCCTCAAGCACAGCTTCAAGTTCTAGAGTTCTTGCCATTCGATTATCTCGCTTATTAATTTCAGCTATCCTATCCGATCGTTCAGTTTGAATTTGGGTTAAGGTTTTGACCAATTCCTCGTGTTCACTTTTCACCAGATTGTGGTCAGCATAACCCTTGGCTTCTATTAAAAAGAGCGCTCGTTCCTGTTTGATGAGTTTCTCAATTTCCTCATCCAACTTGGCGATGCGCTCATTATCTAACTCAGTTAACTTTTCTCGTTCCAATTTTGCCTTATAATCTCCTAACAATTTGGCTCGATCAGTACAAAGCCGATTAAACACTCTGACAAACAAACCTTTGATGGTCTCTTCTTTAATCCTCCCTACTCCACAAGAATTTTTCCTCCCTATTATATAGGTGTTGCAAATCCAGCAAACCGACTCAGCTACCGTACCACAATTGTCTATATGCCTTTTAAATGTGTTACCACAATGGCCGCAAACAATAGTTCCAGTTAAAGTATATCGATTTGTGTATTTCTCTCGGTTACCCTGAATATTGCCCTTCGATTTAGCCCTCTCCGTCATTAATTCCTGAACCTTTTCAAAATCCTCTCGGCTAATAATGACCGGATGACTATCCTTCACATAGTACATTGGGGCTTCACCAGAATTTCTCTTCCTATTATATAGGCCCGTTGTAATGGTTTTTTGAAGGTGGGCATCCCCACAATACTTTTCGTTCTTAAGAATGTCTCGAATGCTTGATTCGGCCCATTTAATCTTTCCGGAGATATTTTTAACTCTATCTGCTTCAAGACCTTTCGCTATTCGAGAAACTCCAAGGCCCGAAAGATAGTCCTTGAAAATTCGTCTCACTATGGCAGCTTGTTCATCGTTTATAACAAGATTTCCATCATGGTTTTTATCGTAGCCAAGAAAACGTTTTGTGTTAACTGAGAACTTGCCTTTCTTAAATCGCCGTTGGTTGCTCCAATGCATGTTCTGAGAAATTGAGGCCAATTCCTCCTCGGCTACTGAGCTCAAAATGCTAAGCATAAGTTCGCTTTCAGCGGTTAGAGTATTTATTTGTTCTTTCTCAAATTGGACTGCAATCCCAAGAAGTTTAAGCTTTCGGACGGTTTCCAAGCAATCAGCTGTATTCCTTGCGAAGCGGCTGATTGATTTAGTAACAATCATGTCAAACTTCCTATTCTCAGCATCCTGTACCATCCGCATAAACTCTGGTCGTTTTGCTGCATTCTTACCGGATATACCCTGGTCACTATAAATGCCTGAAAAGATCCATTCAGGATTGCTATTTATATAGGAAGTATAATGCTGGACTTGGGCCGAAAAACTTTCTTGCTGCTCGGTTTGGTTAGTTGATACCCTTACGTAGGCGCAAACTCTGAGTTTATTAAGAGGTTTGTTGAAGACTGGCGCTTTATCAATGGTACGTATCTTTTTTATGCTGCTCAACTCCCTTCACTAGCAAGGTTTGTGGGAACATATTGGTAGTAAAAAATATCCTACAACCATTGGTTGTAGGACATGATAGCTCTTGTACGGGGTGGATTGCAAGTTAATTGTTTTAGTAACAGAGACCTGATTTAAGTCCTCTATGTGTCTGGAGCTACTTAACGGTATAAGAATTAACATAATTTCGTATTTGCGAAACTTCGTCCTCACACAAAAACACGCGGTGTTTCTCAAAGAATCACCGCGTGTTTTTAAAGCGGAAAGTCTGGGATAGAGCAATAAAATTTGATCTCATTCCCAGAAGATATTTCTAGAATAGGAGGGTATAGGTGTTTCTAAGGGGATTAAATTACTACCAAAGCTTAAAGATTTTTATGTGTCCTATCACAATAAGGAGGATTTTTGGTTAGCTTGCAAGCACAGAGATAAGCATTTTCATCTTTCTCTACTCCGTAAATGCCAATAGTGTAAAAGAAGTATCTTGATGTTCTCCGTCGCAGATCGATTGGGTAGAACTTTTCCGCAAGTACACCAATAATAAGTTTCGCTCTTTTTCAGATCTAAAGAGATGGGGATTTTTGAGCGATTCCCTGTTTATCCATCATTCAAGCTTCTTTTTAAATTTTCCTATGATCTTTAATCATTTTAATAGTAATGCTACCAATGCTTTATTGCTTTCAACGCAATTTCCGCAACCGGTTCCGACCTTTGTTACGGTTTGAACCTCTTCAAAGGATTTGGCGCCATTCTTGACTGCATTTACGATATCTTTGGCAGTGACTTTCTTACAGCCGCATACAATTTGGTTTTCAGCGATTTTCTTTTTCAACAATAACTCATTGACTAAAACTTTATTACCCTCAACACAGTTTCCGCAACCGGTTCCGACTTTCGTTACGGCTTGAACCTCTTCAAAGGAACTCGCCCCATTCTTGATCGCCTTCTTAATGTCCAGATCAGAGACTTTCATACAGCCACATACTACTTGGCTTTGTTCTTTAGAAAATACTTTTGAAATGAGTGATTTTAACATTTTCATCCTCCGTTATTTTAGTTTCTTTGAAATGGCATTATCAATTGATAGTAATCCTGCACCCTTAATTAGCAAGAAGAGGGAAATCATGAACAGCGCAAAAACGTATTCAATACCGGAATTAGTGGGGCCATTTAAGAAGAACCCATTAGCCCCGTGGACTTTTGCTATGGCTACCAAATTGACAATGGCAAGCCCAAGTGCAGCCGGACGAGTTAAAAAGCCAAGAATAATTGCGATCCCGCCAAAGAACTCGGTTAATATGGCTAAACCGCCTAATGCAGCGGGAATACCCAATGAAGAAAAGAAACCGATAGTGCCTGTCCACCCGTAACCGCCAAACCAACCCAGGAGTTTTTGAGCTCCATGAGCGAAAAAGATAATTCCCAATGCAAGACGCAAAATTAAGAAACTATTGGACTCAACTGTAGCGAATATTTTATTTTTCATTTTTAAGCTCCTTCTAAAACTAACGTTTTTTAAATAATAGGTGGCGCCAACCTACTTTCATATATTAAGACGGAAAGATTTTTAAAAGGATAGGGGAGTTATAAAAAAAGTATTTGTTAAATTTTTATAGCTAGGCGACGCAGGCTACTTTGAGAATCCAGTTGTTAAGGGAGTAAGAAAACGTAATCTTTTCGGAGATAATTGGAATTTGGTTGTCGAAATGTTTTTTGACCCCTAATTTTGGACTGGAATAACGAAAGTTAGGTTAGTCTTCTCGCTCAGTCATGATACTTGTATCATTAACGGATAAAACAAACCTCCTGCTACAGAAATTAATTCTTTAGCAAGAGGTGATTGATTCATAGTCGTTAATCTATTCATTCCTTAAGCAGATAACTTGTCATAGATAGTGAACCCACGGTACAGGAATCATTGTATATAGAGAGCTGATCATGTTCATCCGCAGCACCCAATATATAAAACAGCGGATCAAGATGCTCTGATGTGGGTACCGATAGTTTGGCGGACACCCCCGCCAGCCGGTAATCGATGACACTTCTATATTTCTTTTCGGATATTGTTTCTTTGATAAAATCATCAAATTCAACGGCCCAGTCATAACCGCCTTTCATATCCCATTTAATATGTGCAAGGTTATGAACTACATTGCCACTAGCGAAAATCAATATCCCTTTGTCTCGTAGGGGTTTTAGCTCGTTACCCAAATTAAAGTGATAGTCGGGATTCTCATTCCTGCTGACGCTCATGTGATAAACAGGGATATCCGCTTCGGGATACATGATTTTCAAGATGGACCATATTCCATGATCAATGCCCCAGCTATTATCAGTTTGCACATTTCCCAAAATCAAATCTTTTGTAAAATGGGCTAATTCCGGCGCCCCTTTTGGCCGGTAATCAACCTCATACAGTTCTCTAGGGAAACCGTACATGTCATGAACTATTTCCGGATGGGGATCATCATTGATGCGAGTTCCATCCGTCACCCAATGGCCGGATATCGCTAAAATTGCTTCGGGTTTTGGAATCTGCTTGGAAATCTCAACCCAATTCCGTGTAAACTGGTTATCCTCAATCGCGTTCATCGGGGAACCGTGCCCAACAAACACAACAGGCATCTTATTCATAGTCAACACCTCGTTTTAAACTTTTCTTACCAAACCATAATCCTGTTCAACCACTTTATTGAGATCCTCGAGCAGCTTTGCTACATCAATACCATGAGCCCTTGCACCTTGCTCAAGATTCTCGAACCGGGCAGCCATGCATCCGAAACAATGCAGGCCATGTTTTAAAAAGACTTCGACGGACTGCGGATACTTTTCTACGATTTCTGTAATTTTCATTTGACCTGTAATCATTGGATTTTCCTCCTAATGGATAATTTATTCTATTCCAACCGTAGTTAATTTAAACGAACCCATATTCTCATAACCATTTCCTTGAGTTAAAGACTTGCGAAGGAGCATCCGGGCTCTGTGCAGCCGCCACTTCGCCAATTCAACTGAAATGTTAAGGATTTCTGCCACCTCTTTAGTAGAGCATCCATTGATTTCCTTTAAAGTGTACACCTCACGTTGTTCATTTGGTAGCTGTGAAATCGCCTTAAACAGCATCTTTCTCATCGCTGTTTTTTGACACTTTTGATCCGGGTCTTGAGTTTCGTCTAGTTTTGTTTCAAGTTCTTCAGCCGGATTTTCTTTACGACCAGATCGCTTGCGTTGGTAGTCAATTGTTGTATTAACGGCTATACGGTATAGCCATGTCGAGATTTTAGACTGGCCTTTGAACAATTGCCTTGACTGGAATGCCTTTATAAATGTTTCCTGGGCCAAGTCCTGGGCGATATGATAATCCCCGGTCATTCCGTATATTAAGTTTATAATTTTAGGTTCATTATCCTTAATAACCGTTTCAAGAGAGGCTTCATTGTCTAGATCATTTAGTCCATATAAGTTTTCACGGATAATCATTGTCGGTCTCTCCTTTAATATTCTTGACAATCATTCTTTGATATCATCTCCTTTTTTAATGATCGTCATTAATGCCACATTTCTTCCTTTAAAAGTTGATATCATGAATTAAGACGAAATCGATTTGAAATAGATAGTGAAAATAATATAAGATAAAAATAATAATAATACCAAAGTTACCATAATCCTACTGTTGGTAGACAATTGAAGCCTTGTTTCGATACTAAAATAACAAATCCTTTTTATAACAACTTTTGACTTTAATATTAGTACTATACAAGTTATCTAAACATACACTGCATAAAGGAACAACCAAATCAGATCAAAATGGCTTGATTTGATGGTTTAAATAATGATATTTTAAGAAGTCATCCTTCTAAGCAGATCCACATCATATTCGAACTGCAGCACTTGAACTTTCCGTCTACTCCGCAATCTTCTAGCCTTTTTCCTTCTAGTCATCAAATAATAATAAGCCGATCCGATCACTATTAACCAGATTGTTAAAACGAAATAGACGGTTGCAAGCAATACATCAGTTGTAAAAGCGTTAGAATTAAGGACTGATATTCTTGACGATCCCATTCCATAGAATAACAAGGATAACAGATAGCAAACGACTGTTTGTTTTGGCATTATTACACCCCCATTTAAATCTTATACAAAAACCACTTACAACTCATACTTAAGCTGAAATTGCCTCATCAGTCCATGAATTTCGCTTTGACACTCATAAATCCTCATCCGATTACCGGCAATTTTCTCTTCAGATATTCTTTTAATCATCTCAACCTTAACCACATTACCATCATGCCTAAAGCGGATGGGACGCGGAGTTCCTGGAATGTCAAACCAGGCTATCATTTCTATCGGACTCATGACTATTTTCATGTCAACCACACTTCGCCCAGTCACCCGTAACACACTCGGTACAGCCTCCGATATGCAAAAGTTTATTCCGGCAAACTGGGCATTGATCATGGGCAATTAGCCATTCTTCACAAGGTTCCATGCAATAGGATTCCCTATTACACTCAGCACAGACATCTCTCATTCCATTCGCCTCTCAGTACATATATTTGGTTTATTATCGTACTTATGTTCTCATTTTATCAGTTCTCTTTTTTTATATCAATATTTCTTACATAAAACTATATCCACCCTCATCGACAAAAAATTGATGAGGGTGGATTTGTTATCTTATAAATCTTATTTAATTGAACAAGAGAGTTATACCTATCAAAAAATATCCTATGCCCCGTATGGAAGTATTTACATCCTTTAATATCGATTAAATGAGAGCAATATAAGTATGATATGGCAAGATATGAATTGTAAAATATCTTATTAAGTAAAGGGGGATTACTAAGTGCCAAATTTTTTAATGTTCTTATTTAATAGGATAAAAGAATTGAAGAAATTACAAGATTCAATTTCAATTGGTTTATTGAGCGGTTTGATAGGAACTATTTTCATGGATAGTTCAAATTTACTTATATTTAAAGCAGGCAAATCCGAGACCTTATATGGATACATAGCAGGCGCTTTGTTTGTTCCTCCCTATCGAACAAAACAAAAGAAGAATTTTATTTTAGGTGAATTGGCTCATTTTGGAATTGGATCAATTTGGGGAATTCCTTTATTTTATATTCTTAAAAAAACCGGAAAAGATCATCATTTAGTTAAGGGCATTTTCATATCAATGCTTTCTCTTGGCACTCTAATAGGTGGAATTAAATTTGGTATCCTAAAAAAATTCAGATTTACAAAGACATATTATTCGGCATTATGGAACCATTTAGTATATGGTTTAGTTTCCTCACAAGTTATGGTTTTGCTGGCGGATCCGTTAGTTTTTAATAACTCGAATTTTAAGACTGATCATTCCAGACAAGTAAAAGATGATTATAATTCTCCATCATTTATGGAGTCTATACCTGATCTCGAAGAATCTCAACATTTAATACATTAATCATGCTGTAAATGGAAACATAAGAGAGCATGACTGACATAAAACCGGACCCCTGGCGGCTATTGTCGCCGGGGGGGTAATCCGTGTCTAAGAATTACCCACACTTTGACCAATCACCTGTAATGCACTCAATGCACGCGCCCACATGAATGAGCTTATTCCAAGACAAGACATTTCTTGGTTTCAATCATCCAGGCTTCTAGGGGTACATATTGGTTACTCTCTGCACAAATATCCTTCTAATTTATTTTGTGACCTCCGATGACGTATTAGATGTTGCTTGTATTAGTGGTCGATTTGTTCCATGCTAACCCGATTGCGGCCCTCGTGTTTCGAACGGTATAGAGCACGGTCAGCCGCCAAAATCATAGCATCCGGTGTATCAGCTTGTCCCGGGAATCTTGTTACAACCCCAAGGCTGACTGTGATATGATTCGCACAAAGAGAATTTATATTTGGAATACTAGCCATCTCAATACTTACCCTTATTTCTTCAGCTATAGTGGCAGCTCCTACGCCTTCAGTACTTGGCAAAATAACGGCAAACTCCTCCCCTCCATAACGTGCCGGAAAATCCCCAGGTCTTTTTACAGTCTTTTTAAGAATAGATGCAACAGTTTTGAGGCAGTCATCACCTTGAAGGTGTCCGTATGTATCATTAAAAGCTTTGAAATAATCAATATCTAGTAAAATCAATGATAGTGAAGTATTTTCCCTCTGGGCTCGCCTACACTCTTGAAACAGTTCTTGATCAAAATGCCGACGGTTAGCAATTCCTGTCAAGCCATCTAAATAGGATAGATTTTGCAACATTTCATTAGCTGCTTTCAATTGGCGAGTAACCTCTAATAATTCCACTTCTCGGGCTTTTCGTCGATAGATCTCATGTTTTAATCTCAATGCTGAACGCACACGGGCTATTAGCTCCACCTTATCGAGGGGTTTCTTAATAAAGTCCATAGCGCCAGCAGAAAAGGCCTTCTGCAAATCATCTTTTTCCGTTGTAGCTGTCACCATTATTATAGGTACATCTACTAGCCATTCTCGATTCTTAATGTTCCGGGAGGCCTCGATCCCATCAACCTCTGGCATTACGACATCCATAAGAATTAAATCGATTTCGATGATACCTAGTTCCGAATAACCATCGACTAGGCTATAAAGTTCCCTGGCCGATTTGACTGTGATTATATCTGAATAACCCGCAGACACGAGTAAGGCTTTAGTTACTTCTAGGCTAAAAGTCGTATCATCCACAATAACTATGGCCATTTGGCGTTGACCCTCCATGTATTTACATTTCTGCGTAGTTTGATGCGTCAATTGCTTCTATCCAGTGACGATTTCCACAGCGCAATAGAGTCATCCGATAGTTAAAACAGCTAAATAACTTTCTTTAGGATTCAACATATTTCCATATATTCCTTCTGATTTTGCGAAAAACTTCGACACATAAGAAAAGCTGGCCCAGCTATAGAAATATTGAGCAATCTGAGATTCATTTTTCTAAACGTGGAATTTGCTATATAGTTCATGGAGAGAATAGAAAGTGAGGCATTAAGTTATTTAATGGGGACTTCAACCGAGTTTTATCGTTTCGGTTAACAAAGATAGTAAACGGGGTAAAAATATGCTCATCCTTACCCTTGGCAGAATGTATCGAGATGCTCAGGTTGCTCTCCAACTGACCCTATCCTTCCTTACATTTATCCTTCTCTTAAGAAGGTGGCCATATAATAAAACCTATAGCACCTTCTATCATTGCCTCTTGTACTTTCCGCTCATGAGAAGAAGAGGAAATAATAATAATTCTGGCTTCTTTATCTACTTTTTTGATTTTTTTAAGCGTTTGTATCCCATCTAATTCTGGCATTGCAATATCCATTATTACAATGTCTGGCTTTAGCTCGTCGTAAAGCTTTATAGCAGTCAGTCCATTATCCGCTTCGCCCACGACTCGAAAGCCACTATTCTCAAGAAGCTTCTTAATAGATTTTCTTATCAACTCTGAGTTATTGACACACAATGCTGTCTTCAAGTATTGCACCTCAAATCGTCTAATGAACACAATATATTTGCTTAAAGTTATTTTAACAATTTATTAAACAAGTAATTAGTACACAAGGTCATTATTTTATATGCCAAAATCACCTTTTCAATTTTTATTATGCATTTTGCATGATAATCGCTTCCGAAACCTGTTGGTTAATTTTGCATAGAAATTAACCAACAGGTTTTCTGATCTAATGGACCCGCAAGTCTCATGTATTAATCCCACACATTTTTCTTAATTACTAGATTTCCTAGTGAATCTTTTCATGTATTTTAAAGATTTTTTCAGTAAGTCTCTGGAGTGTGGAAAGTCAGTGAAGCATTTGATGACTAAATAACAAAGAGCAGAGCATAAGAAGAGTTGTACGGTTTTAAGCCGGGCAACCCTTCTTTGTGGCATCTGCCAAGCAATTTTCCTGACCTAGTTATCTATAAATCGCTTCTCAACAAAGCAAATGGAGAAACAAGTCGCCGTGAGGGTTCAATCCATCTATCTTATCCGCACTTACTCCAATCACCGGTGATACACTCAGTACACCCGTCCACATGAATGAGGTTATTTCCACACACTGGAAATTTTTTATTTTCAATCAACCATGATTTGCACGGATACATACAATAGGATTGTCTATTACACTCAGTACATACATCTTTCATATTACTGCGCATCTCCAGCAGTACCATTATCCGTCGTTTGGACTGCATTTTGTACGGGAACTGTTTCCTGTTTGCTATCTGATTTAGCCACAGTCAACGGACTCTGAATTTGCAATCCATTAAACAGCTGCCCCGCTTTGGTTACAATATCCGCTAGAAATTTCGCTGAAATCGTTGCGGCAATCGTGAAAAACAGCGTCCCTAGCTCAGTGTTTACATTAGAAAAGAGAGCCAACACAAGAAGACCACCAATATAAGGAACCAAGCTCGTTTCAACGAATTGGGGCAGTTTACTGAAACTAAAATTACTGTTTCTAAGAGAAAGCAACACTCCAAAAATGAAATCCGCTAATATTAAACCCAGAACTGTCTCCAGGGTAACGAGAACTTTTGAAGCCAGAATAAAGTTTAACACTAAAATACCCCCTTTTTTATTGTCCCAAATACTTAGCAACCGCAGCAGCGGTCGCATATTTGTCCTTGCCAGATAACAGGACTTCGTTCGGATGCCCGGCGCTTGGCCCACCAACAACAATTAATTGCTTGGCACTCTGGGCCTCAGCCGGAACGGACTGGTTGGCTGCTCTTATAAATAGTGCACAGTTTCCATTTTTAGCAGCAACATCATTCCCACTCCAAAAATCGTCCTTCGTGAATAGTAATACTGCAACGTTTAACACTCTATCTTCCTCCTCCAGCAAGTTATATTGAGCCGTTACATCAGCGACCAAATCAGCCCATGTTTTTCCGTGGCTTGTTAGATATTCGATCGGATCTTGATGGTCCGTCTCATGCCACTTGGCTGAAACTTGAGCATGGGACATCAGAGTAACCCCATCCACGACAGGAAGCTTCCTATTATATAGGAGCTTTGCAAGCAACCAAACGTATTTCTCATAAGCTGCTTTGAACTTAACTGGATCTGTTGTTTGGCACAACTCCACTTGAACATAACCCAAATGGTTTGCAGTGTGGCCAGCTCCATAGCAGAGATAGTTGGTATCGGCAACTTGAAGGATTTTCTGGTCGTCCACGAAGAAATGAACGAACGCGTTTTGCCAAGTAGTCGATTCGAAATTGCGCTCTCCATCGGCGGAGTCGCCGTTATTGGCCGTCGAGTGTGCAACTACTCCGACATAATGCCCGTTGTCATAGGGTTCTTTAGGTAGTCCGGCAATAAAGTTTTGTTTGATTGAATAGCTCATTTGACCTCCTATAGCCAGCTATCAGTATATATTTCTGACAAATTACTTTCTTTAGCATACAAAAAAGCCACCCTAATTCGGGAGACTAAATAATGATATTCCCTTTAGAAGTCTAACGATTTATAAATCCGTGATCTTCTTAATCACGTTCTCTACAGACTCACCGTCTTGTGGAACAGGATCTTCTCCTTGCTTTGCCAATTTCTGAATCAGCCATACTGGTAAGGTTATTTCATGAATTCCGTTGGCGGCACCATCTTTAGAACCACCCGTATGGTGTTCCTGACAGAGTACCAACATATTTCGAACATCATCGACGGTTGTTATGGGCAGGTTTCTAAGAAGCCGCCCATAACCATAGGGGTCCCATTCTTCACAAAACACCTTGAGCTTTTCAAAATCCGTCACGTTTTCTAAGCTCCACTCAGCTCCAAAATGGTGGACCTGGAGATTTTCTGTGGTTCCACATATCCAACATTTATAATGTCCATCGGCTTTCAATCGTTCCTTACTTCGCCGAAATTCTGCCGATTCTTTCCTCTCTGCGTGTGAAGGATCAATGACAATTTCCGTGAGCGTCCGCTTAATCACATGGACTTCTAACATCTCGTCGTTCCCCTTTTTCAAGCTGGTCAATACGCTTGTGAGCTAACTTAGTTCCTTCCTCAACCCGTGCAAGACGTTCGGACAAAGTATGAAAGTTCTTGTTGGTCTCCTTCTGCTCCATTAACAAATCGTCAGTCCTTCTCAAGATATACTTAATGTCTGACTCGATACTTCCCTTATCTTGACCATCCAGCATGGATTCTTTCTTAACCCCTCTCGCATAGCCCAAATAACCAAAGATCACGGCACTGATCGCCTCTGCAGCAACAACTATGGGTATCGTCGACGATAGATCCAATCAAGACCCCTCCTCTTTGAAATTTTTCAACCAACTTTCCTGAGATGTTTGAAGAGCTCAGATGGACCATCATAGGACATCCTTATTTAAGCTTCTCAGTACAATCGATCGAGAGCTATATCCTTCGACTGTACCAAGGATCATCGTTTAATTTAGAATATGCAGACAAACCTTCTTCGGTGATTTCTTAACGGGTCACCAAATAAACAATTAGTCCTGTAACAATCGTCATGAGTCCTGAAATCGCCAGAGCCACAATCCACGTTGGTCGTCCACGGGAAGCCTGTAAAACTTGATCCAGCTTAGCCTCAAGGCGGTCGAACTTTTTTCCCACGTCGATCTCTAGAGAATTGAGCCTAGCTTCCTGAGCTAGGTTTTTGGTTTCGAGGACAGCAACTCGCGTATTTAGATCATCCTGTTCGCCCAATGGTCATCTCCCCCTTCTTTTATTAGAAAAGAGGAGCTTTTATGCCCCTCCCAAATTTAAGCTACATAGTCAATGCCTGTGATTGTCTTATAATCGGCCCCAGTGATCTTACCTTTAACTACAAATACTTTTAGTGAAGTATTGTCATAATATCCTGCTTGGTAATAACTTGTACAAATCGATACCCAATCCATTTACATCAAACCTCCTTGTACTAGGGCTAAGAGCATTTGAGCGTTTTGGGCCTGTAAATCTGCTAGTTGTTGTTCAGGAGTTTTAGGGGTTTGTGCGTAGTCGAATGATACGTCCTTCGTAGTTGGATCTACATAGGTTGCGGAGACATAATATCCATTGGGCGGGGCTGGCTGCGGTATTGAATCAATAAGAATACCGATCGCGTTTAATTCGTCCTGGGTCATTAGATTTCCGTTTGTATCCTTCATCCCGTGGTCCGTGTCTAAAGGCATATAATGAATGAAATTGACCAACGATTTGTTGGGATTTATGATAGTTAAGTTACCTAAAAATATCATTTAAAGTTTCCCCCTAGCCGTTAATTAGATATTGGGTAGCACCATAAAATACAGTACCTCCTGCGTATGGGATAGTTGCACATGCGTAGCTGCCGCTATGATTTGCGTTAATCGCGTATGGGGTCATGTTTGATGCCGTGTAGGTCCATAGAATGGTACCGCTTGAATTGATTTTCATATATCTATGGCCTGTTTGGTATTCAACAATATAAATGTTGGTTGAGTTATCAATGGCTATATTTCCTTTTAAGGTGTAGGTATCATTTATAGGCACAGACCATACTTGGCCCCCACTACTGTTTAGTTTCACAACCTGAGTGCCATTTCTGGCGTACACGTAACCATCCGAACCCATAACCGCTCCGGAACAGTTAGACATTGCTGAAGCAGAAGCAGTTAAATTCCATTGTAACGAATCATTTGAATCTACCACTCTGATTGCCATGCTAGTTCCACTCACGTATCCTGAAATAACCGTCACTTCGGTACTGAAATTTGTGTCTGAAAACCAAGAGTTACTACCAATTGTTGTATCCGTCCAGATTACATTGCCGGAACCGTCATGCTTTCTTGTGGGGTGGGTACTTGTGCCACCGTCGTAGGTGTAAATATACCCAGAATTACAAATGGTGATATTATATGCTTGTTGCACCCCTACCGCGTTATTCCAGACCGTATTACCTGAACCGTCCATCTTATGGAGGTTAGAATTGTTGTGGTTAACGTAGATATAATCGTACTGGTCTACGAAAACGCCAAAATAGGAGAAGTCATTCTTTGACCACACAAGTGATCCCGCTGCGTTGTATTTATACAGTATACTTCCAGCGCATAGATACATATTACCTTGCGAATCGACAGCGATACCATACGAGGAGCCACTACTGTTGGGGTTGGCTGAATACGCTATCTGCTCGACCGTGACGTTCGATACCATGCTTCCTACAGGATATGCTTTCTTTACTATCCCGCCTGAATAATACCCTGCAGGAATTGAAGTGTCGCCGGAAGTAGACGGCGTGAATGTCGGCACTCCCTGGTTCGGCATAGTTCCCGCCGTTCCCGCGATCGTTGTGCCGGTCAAAACATTCCCTGCCGGGACCGACACCGCCGAAACTGTTCCCGATCCGTTGTGATACCCCGCTGGGATTGCCTGTGCGGTGCTTCCTGGTGTGATTGTCACAGCTCCCCGGTTCGGCATGGTTCCCGCTGTTCCTGCGATCGTCGTGCCGGTTAGGACGTTAGCTACCGGTACAACAACTGCCGGGACGGTTCCAGATCCGTTATGATACCCCACCGGGATAGCCTGGGCTGCATTGCTCGGTGTTATAGTAACAGCTCCCTCGTTAGGCATGGTCCCTGCTGTCCCTGCGATTGTCGTGCCGGTTAGGACATTAGCTGCAGGTACAACAACTGCCGAGGCTTTTCCAGTCCCGTCGTGGTATCCTTTCGGGATAGGAACGTCAGAAGGCCCCGGCGTAAGCGTCACGGAGCCTTCATTTGGCATGGTTCCTGTTATTTGTCCAACGTCGGTTGTAACCTCTTTTCCACTAAGAACCTCTGAGGCGTTGGCATTGCCGCCCGTTCCCAAACCAAGGAGTAACCCTTGAACCTGGGCCTTTATACCTTGAACAGCCCCAAATAATCGAATACCCATCTCATCACCTACGCTATCTGTTCAACAATGCCGCTGACCGTCATCGTGACATCAGTTCCTGAGTCTTGATTGGCTCCAAACGTTTGTACCCCGGTGGCTACAAGTTTCAAGTCAATAATGGTTGACGTGTTAGCCGGGAGTGTGATAGAGTTGGCGATCTGATTGTTTGCAGTCAACCCATTTTTATAAAGAGTTACAACTCGTTGAGAGGAACCAGTATTGACTAAGCAAACCTCTAAGATCTGGGTTCGATAACTTGACCCTGCGTTGGTGAAGTAGTTCGTTGCCGTGGCACTTAATGCTGACTGGGCCAGTTCCGTTGGCGTTCTGTCGCCTACTGCCATTAATAAAGACCTCCCATTGATGTAATACGTTTATAGTTGATGGAATCCGACTTAACCCCTGCTACCGAAGAATCTGTATAAGACCCAGCTGCCGTTTGGGCTGTGGCAGCCTTGGCCTGTGCTCCTGATGGAGTTTCAGCCCCAATATCTGAAGGTAATAACACGTCAGCGCCGCCTATCGCATGCCTGGATTTATGAGCACTCAAAGCCGCTAGATTTATGTCTGGAGGATCATACCAGTTTGTCGTTCCAGATATCGCCTTGACCCTCCCCATCAACCAACCAAAGAGTTGAGTCATCGTTCCGGTGCTCGAAGGGGAAGCCAGCGTTGGGTCCCCAGTTCGATTTCCAATCACCGCATCGGTGGCAGCACCATTGCTCAATTCAGAAGCTTGAACAGGAAACTTGGAGTCTGTGTAGCTCTGAGCTGCTGCCTGTGCAGCCGGGATGGCTGAGTCAATCTTGTCAAAGTTGTCATTGAGCATGGTCTGAATGTTGAAGGTCAGCGATCCGTCTGAGGCAGGATCAACTTCATAAAGATCCAAGTTCGGCGTTGTCTTAGCCATCTAAACACCTCCGGCAAATTCGTTGAGTGGGGTTGAGTCTAACTGGTTGATGGTCATTACCTGATGAATTTCGTTAATCAACAGATAGGAAAACAAATAGACCAGCTCCAAATAGGCTGGCTTAATCTGAGAGACTGCTGCTTTTAAATCATTGAGATTGGGTGGTATACCCAGAATACTATTGAACTTGACCTTAATGGTTCCATCAAACGTCACCTCCGTATTTCCATTCGTAAAGGCATCACAGACGGTTTTAATCAAGGTGGAGTTAAGCTTCCCGCCGCCTCGCCACTTGGACTTTATAACACTGGCCCTATAGGACAGAGGTTTTGTGTTATCAGTGGGTATTCCTAGTTCTTTTTCATAATAATCCAAGCCCCATGTTGCCGTATCAACGTTAAATTGAGCTTCTAAATCGGATAGATCAGCGCCCAGGCCATCCAGTTCTTGCCCTTCAGATTGGAATAACTCAGTAAATAACTGAGTGCTCGTTATGAAATAAGGAAGAGAATCGCTAAGCAATCGTCACCACCCCCAGAACCGGCGTTTCAGTCAGTGCCGAGGTATAGCTGAGAGGAACATTAGAAATTCCTCCATTGACCGTTAGGTTGGTATAATCCAAGATCCCTTGGCTCGATAAAATTGCCGACCCAATCTTGGCATAACTAACAGTACTATCAACGAAGGCAATCGCCTGGAGATAAGCTGTTAAATTCGCTTGGACATTGGCGAGCCGTTGTTCATCGGTATAATCCGAATCTTTAACCGCTGTAAAATTAATGGTTATTGTACTAGCGAATGCACCTTCCACTGTGGTAAAAGCTCCGAACGGAGCAGCACCCAGCCCGAGTCCTTGGGCACCTGGGTCCATATAAGCCTGAGCTGCTGCGACTAAATCACTGCTGGGAGGCAGTTTATTCACGTCAATTATGACCAGTTTTACAGTGTTGTTTCCGTTCCAAGTTGGATAGAATTTTACATCACCGACTCCCGTGAAGTCTTTCATGAGGTTGATAAACTGAGCAATATTTCCTCCCGTTGCCGGAGTTTGAATATAATCATAGTACCTTTGTAAAAGGGCTGAGTCGCTTTCTGCGTCAAAGCCGTCCTGCGTCGGATTAGAATTTGTGACGCTCACAAGACCAGCGATGGCAACCGGAAACTGAGTGATCTGGTTGGCTGGAACCATGCCTGTTGACCCAGCGATGAGGGCTTCAACATGAACACTTGCCGATCCGCTGATGGTTTGTTGCTGAGTTGATTTAAACTGAACTCCGCCAGGTGTTTGAACCAAATCACCAGTATTAATCATTCCATTACCTGTTATGGTTACGTCTGCCGTGGCATAAGTTGCTGGGTTTCGGGAAATGCCTGTCCGTTGGTAGATTCTCATGGCCAACTCGTCGCCGCTTAAGGTTGTAATATCAAACTTCTTGGCTACTTGGTCGAGATTGGCCTCTTGCTGAGCAATCTCAATGGCCACCGGAGAGGTTGCATCATAAATAAAAGAACCCTCGGATTTGTCAACATCTGAGGATACATTGGAAAGCATGCGACTTAAAATCACATTACTGGTTTCGCTATACACTCATGGTCACCTCACCATAGATCGTCTCTGCCGTAAAATCTACGCTGGTTTTACTACCATCAATAGACAGTGTAATGTTAGAGATTCCGGTAATATAGGGATTAACTAAGAGCGCTTCTTTTAAATACCGTTCGACTTCTGAAGACATGGCTGCGTTTGATAGGCTCTGATTCATCAGCGATTCCAGTTCGTTTCCAAAGTTTAGACTGTAGGCTTTATAGACACCCTTTGGAGTCTGTAATGCTTTCCAAGCCCAAATCTTAACGGCATCTCTTCCGGTTACCAACACACTCTTGCCGTCAATTAGAAGAAACGTGTTATTAGTAAAGTCCCAACCATACTCTTTCGCCAGAGGTAACTCAGAAGAACCCAGACCGTTGGATGTGATGAGGGCCTGTTCGAAGTTTTGCGGAAAAATGCTCATACACTCACAACCCTTGCCAAAATAACAAAGGTAGAACTATCGACCTGAACTACGGCTAAAGTGTCACCTACATTGAGTCCATCTGTGAAATTTAGCGTGGCATTTGGTATGCTGAGACTTGTTATTGTGCCATCTGAAGTTGTACCACTGACTGTTGGGCTTGGAAGGTTAATCTGTCGGGAATAACTGGTTAGCAGAAAATCGGCCACTAATAGATTATCCCCGGCTAATTGAAGTTCTCCAGCCGTAATCGTAAGCGGAGATGTAGCGATCACCGTCGCCAATTGAACCGAAAAGGGGTTGTATTTCGCTCCCTGGTCCTGCATGATTTTAATCATTTCGCTGTATGGATTTTTAGACCTCATGTTGCCTCCCTATTCCCCATCGACCTTACCTTCCTTCATGTCCATTAAATTATGGCTCTTGAGATTAAGCTTCATGGTGTATTTATTCGTGCCGATTTCCCACGTGTGAACGTCGGTATCGACATACCAAGTGGCGTTTTGGAGAACACTGACATAAAAAATATTGGTTTTCACGGCGGTGCCGGTGATGACGTTTACATTACCGAGTGCCGTGGCTTCGACCTCCTGCTCCATCCCTTTAAGGAGGATCGACGCTTCAATCAAGGTGTTTTTAGACTTATTAATTGTATACGTGTCCTGGAGGATTCCGTAGTGACTTTCCCAGTCTTTGTTCTCTAGGATTTGCCCGGTAAACTCCTTTTTGGAGTTATAAATTTTCACCTTATTAATCATCTGTTCGATCGAGTCATCATAGACAGCATTGATTAAATTGACCTTAGGGTCGAGCGTAAAATTTATGAGGTTTTGACCCTTTTCAATACAGTTCAGACTGGTTCCATTCATCAGGAGAAAATATTGCTTTCCTGTGGAGTACGACGCGAAGCTGTAAGCCTGCATGATGATATCATATAGGGTTTTGTTCGAGGCTATGAGGCTGATGTTCACACCGGTTGGCTCTAAACTTCCAACACTCACCCCAACTTCCTGACAAACTTTCGCCGTTATTGCCTCTGCTGTAATGTTTTTGAAGTTATAGGTGGCCTTGGACTTCAGAAAATAGATCAAAAGGTCGTAAGCCGTGAATTGTAGTTCCTGGTTGGAATTGAGCGAGCGAACAAAAACAATACCTCGAAAAATCTCACCTTCCACATCATCGACAAGCCATACCATGGTGCCGGGCGAAATTTGGGTATTGGGCTGGGTCTTGTCAAAAATGGCATAGGCTAAAGTTACGTCAATTTTCCGGGCCACTTGCGACTTGTCGCCGGACCACTGCACGGTCTTGCAAAACATCGTAATGTCGGTCGATCCCCCAAAGTAATTACTGTAAATTTTGATCACGAAGGGATCACCTTGTATTCCTTAAGTGTCAGTGTAAAATAAACATCCCCCGTCCCATCCTGCTCACCATACTCAAAACTTTCAATGGAGCAAAGTGTATTAATACTTGTCCCAGTTACAAGGTAACGGATCGGCTTACCGCTGGCCATCCATTTCTCGATAAGGTCGGTACATTCTTTGGGCGTTGGAAAGGTATGATACTGACAAAAGCTATAATCCTTTTTCGGAAAGAACGAACTTATGGGCGGGATTTCAGCGAGTTTCGGCTTGCCAATAAAACTAATTTCGCCGATGCTTTCAACAATCACAGAAGTATTATTCAGAGTTTTCTTGACCGTATAACTTGGAGGGGGAACCGGAAGCTGGAGGGTTTCCTTATCCTGCATAAGCCAAAATTCCATGGATGTCACCCCCTAAGCCGTGTTAATAGCGACCGAGTGAAGCTTAAGCACCAATGCCGTGGCAATCTTATCAATGTCGGCTTCTTCCCGGACAACGATGGTGTCGGCGAGCTTGGCGATCGAAATATTCTTCCCTGTTGATCTTTTTGACGTTTGATGATCCATGACTTGAGAACCTTTAGGGAGTGTGAGTATTTCTGGCCCATTCTCCCCTACCCAAGTGGAGCCGCCTCCAAAATAACTGGTTCCAAGCGCATTGTGGGCCGTAGTCGCAGCGGACGTTGCCACGTTGGTGGTAACATTGAGGCTCTTATCCTGAGGCTGAGTTCCATTCCATTTCGTCAGCCAGTTCCATGCTTTTTCAACCCAAGTACAGATATCTTTCCAATGCTGGACAACCTCATAGATAGCCACCCCTAAAGCCGCAAGGGCTAAAATGACAACACCAATCGGGTTCGCATTCATGGCGGCATTAAAAAGCCATTGGGCGGCTGTGATAATATTCGTTGCTTCGGCGGCACTGATAATTCCAAGTCTCTGAGCAATGAACAAAGTTGTCTGAATACCAATAACAGCAACAGTTTTCCAGACTTGAAGGGCAAAAGATATGAGAGAAACGATTAGTTTTCCTGTAAAAACGGCTCCGGTTGCAGCGGCTTCAATTCCTGAGGTTACTAAGGAAGCAATAAACCCAGCGGTGATTTGACCGCCCGTGATGAGTGCTTGAACACCCAACCCCACCAGCGCCGGTCCAAAAATAACGCCAAGGGCTATCGCTACATTTCGGATGGCTGTTTCATTATTTTTCAAAACCGTCTTAAAGTCATTCAAGGACTTTGTTACCTGTGCCCAGTGGGTTACAAGTAATAGTCCAGCGATTGTTAAAGTTCCAATAATGGCAATCACCATGCCGCCTGGAGTTTGAAGGTACTCTAAAATCCCGCCTGCATTAGAGATGGAACGAGATAATTTTGTAAATGTTTTTACCGCATCACCCATCCCATAAACTAGCTTACCAACCGTAAAAATAACCGGCCCTGCTGCGGCAGCCATAAGCGCAAACTTGAGAATCATTTCCTGTTGCTGAGGTGACATATCCGCAATTCTTTTAGCAAACTTCGCGATGGTATCGCCCACATTTTTGATACTCGGAAGTAGCTTATCTAAAGAATCTAATAGGCTGGTAGCCACCGGCTCAAACGCCACGGCGAGTTGATTTTTTACTTTCGCCATTTTATCCGCAAAGGTCATGGTATCGGCAGTGGCTTGGTCGATCGTTTCCGGGCTGTTCTTAATGGTTCGCAGGAGATTGTCTAAGTCCAGGTGTCCTTCCCGAATAGCGGCTGCCATATCCGGCCCGGCTTTAGCTCCGAACATCGACAAGGCCATGGCGTTTGCCTTTCCAGCTGTGCCAGCGTCCTTAATCTTGGTAATCATTTCTTGCAACGCCTTTGAAGGATCAGCGATCCCTTTCTTAGCCATCTTACCGAGAGCAATCCGAAGGGACCCGACAACCAACTCAGTGTTAACACCTTCTTTTTCAAACTTTCCAAGCATGACAGCACTCGTTTGCCAGCTAAAGCCCATTTGTCTTAAAGGACCACCGAACTGAGTCATCAGCTCCTGAAGTTTTGACACAGAAATACCGGTATTTTGGCTGACTTTGAAGGTATAGTCGAGTGCCTTCGAATAATCCGCCTGCTTAAGCCCGGCATCCTGAAACATCCGCGTGGTCGCTGGAATCAAAGTATTCAAGTCTTCTTTCGTGATCTTTGAGAGGTTAAGCATTTGAACGGACAAGGCTTGCAGGGGCTTACCGGATAAGCCGGTTCTTGTATTTAAATCAGCAATCACTTTGCTGGTGTCAGCCATGCTATTACTCACCTGACTGTAAGTCGCCTTAAAATCACTCGTTAAGTTTTGAAGATCTTTTCCGGTTGCACCCGTGCCAACTCGTATGGTGTTTTCGGCATCTTGGAAGTCCTGTCCCAGCTTTAATAGTGCTCCACCCGCCGCAACAATAGGAACAGTCAGTGTTTTGGTAAACGTCTTACCCACACTCTGTAAGTCCTTACCGACCGACATCATGTTTCTTCCGGCATAGCTGGCCTGTCGTTGAAAGACTGAGAGATTAGCGTTGACATTCCGAAGAGTTCCACTGAATTGGTCACGAAGCTGAATCACAGCATCAATCACTCGCGCTATGGTTTTTACCTCCTTCCCGCCTTATTAAGAGCTGTTCTCCCGATTTCGTTCTGCTAACTCGTAAAATAAAAACGCCCGGAGAATTTTCTTCTCACCGGGTTTCTTATCGTAGAACTCTTTGGGACTCATGTTTTTGTACTTAAAAAGGAGATAAGCTGTTTGCACAGTTTTATCTCCCTGAATCAGTTTTTTATGGTTTCTTCGTCCTCTGCATCCTTCTCATAACCAGAAAGCTCATTGATCCCGTTATACAGATCATCGATCTCTCCGCTGAGTAAGAGGGTTTTGACCAACTCTTTAGGGGTCGGTGCTCCGAAATGTTCCATAATCTCTTTGCTTTTAAATACCTCGGGACAGCCTTCAATCACAATGAGCGTCTTTAAGGAATACATATTGATTTTCTTAACATCACCTTTACGGATCTCCACCGCCCCTTCCTGGATCTCGGCATACTTCTCCGGATCCACGGCTTTACAGGGAAAATCGAGGGGCTCTTTCAGCTTTTTCGATGGGATGGTTATTACCTTCGAAGGGGTTTCAAGGAGTCCAGCATCCATTTTTAAGAGTTGCTCTACTAAGTTCACCAATAAGACCTCCAAATCAATAGTTTAATGCCCTATATAATGGGAAGAGATTTTTTAGATTAAGTCTAAGAGATCCCAATCCATAAAGGTAAACGGGATACTTTCTTCCCCATTCTTCTTGGCTTCCCAATCCACAAGAGTCAATTCATCAAACATAACGCCTTTAAGGACAATTCGTTCAGCGCCCAAGGCCTGCGGATCATCCAGATTGGAGATGATGGTAAACTCCGGCGTTTTACCCGCCTTCATATTGTCGGAGTTGGCTTTAATCATCGCCGAACTCACTTTGTTCATTTTAAGGGTCCCTTTGAGTTCCATTCCCGTGACCTTTTGCCCCGCCACTAAGGTTCCGCACATCTCCACGGCAGTTTTGGTCAAGGTCACTTTGGCCTGCAGGGCGATGGTTTCAGCCATGAAATCTCCGTTCAGCCACATCTCTCCCCAAGTGCCATTTAGGACCTGATCTGCAGTATAGTTATTCATGCTTCACCTCCCTAGTTTAAATAGAGATTTAAGGTTAGATCTTCCATAGCATCCAGCGGGCGATCGGTACCGGTTAGAAAAACTAAAGAGCCCGTGTTGGCTTTCTTGATGTCTAACTGACTCATGGTGCTGGTGTCGATGCCTTTACTCTGTAAATATAAGGTTTGGGCCTCCACGTCCAGGCTCACTTTATTTTTACCGGGATCAAGCAGCATTTGGTTTTCCAACCCTTCCAAGTAAGCATTGATGGCCGTGATGAGTAAGCACTTATGGTCATAATCGTTGGGGACTTTGCCGACATAGTTATCGTTAAAGGTTTGTATAATGTCATTGTGCTGAAGATCCATAATATCGACGATCTTGCACTTCTGCCAATCCGCCGTTTTCGTTGGTGTCAGCGTGACTAAACTGTTGATGGCTCGCGCTATTTTTACCTTTTCACCATCGTTCATGAAGACTAGCTGGCCTTCATTAATCAGGGTGTCAAATTGTGTTTTGCTGTTATGCGGTACATCGATCACTTCCGGGAGCACCTGAAATGTAGCACTCATGGTAAGAGGAGTTCCGGCCAATATTCCAGCGATCCGGCTGCAGTAATCGGTGGCATTCACCGTTCCCGAAGATAAGACAATCCCATCGGTCGCAAAGTTAATAATTCCTTCATGGTCGGCTGCCGTGTTGGGAAGAACCATTTTGGCTTTAATATCTTTGGTATCTCGAAGGGCTTTTAACCATGTTGCCACCGTCTGGGCATCCGTGGAGCTGATTCCCGGAACCGCACCATAATCCCACTTTACGGTTTCCAAATAGTTCATGGCGGCGGTATAGTCCGCAGCATCACTCGGTTCTACATAAACGATCAGACTGGTTGGGGTTTGCACGCCCCCTTGAAAGGCCAAGTTGATTTGGTTGAGGTTGTAGGCCGAATAGTCCTTCGGGATGTTGGTTGGATCGGTATAAATATTCGATCCATTATGAACGGAGTCTTTTAAGACTAAGGCAACAATCCCTTGCGCTCCTCTAGTAATGGCACTGACGGCTAGGGATTTAAAAATGACCTCGATATCGGGAAGTCCCATTCTTTATTGACCTCCTAACTGAATCGTTAATGTCTCCATAGGATCGGGTTCTGGTGTGGTATCCACAATTTCATCATAAAAGTTCAGGTCGAATTTCACAGAATAAATATGGTCTAGCTCATCAATGACTTCAGCCCGAAAATTCTGGACGAGTAGGTTTCTGGTCCCTATGACTAGAATAGGCGTAAGAAGTCCTTGAAGGGTGTCATACATTTGGAGATTTTCCAAATCGGTTTTACTCTCTGAAAAATAAACCATCTCCACCATCAACGAGTTTTCTCGGGTGTCTTTCTTAAGGATTTCACTCTTTACCGGAACAAGGTTCACAAAAAAACAAGGTCTGGAGAAGCCCTCTTTGACCTCATTTCCGTAAATCTTAAGACCAATAGGCGCCAGCACTTGATTCATGGCCCGCTTGACGGCTAATAAAGTAACCATTACACACTGCCTAAGATACTGTCCAACCATGCCCCAAGTGTATCCGGTAAGGTTTGTTCCAGTTCGATCATCGACGTTTCAACCATGTGCAGCCCTTGGGCAAAGCCATGTTCCTGCCCGTTTTTACCGACAATCTGGTGGCCTTTTTCTATCAGATGAAAATGGGAACTTGTGTTGGTCATAGTAATAAAGGAACCATCTCGGTTGTACTGAACCTTAGAAAGTTTATATTGATTTCTTAGATGTTTTTTGTGCTTTCCTAAAGGAGTTTTATCCTTAGAACTGGCCTTTAAGGTGGCTCCCAATGTCAGCAGCATTTCCTCTTCCTTGTAGGGATAACGTGCTCTCACTTCCTTCAGCCGAGTCATTAACGGGTCAAGACCCTGAAAGGTTATTTCGAAATCATCAGCCATTCTTAATCACCCTCTCTATGGCCATAATCTCTATAGTCTCATTAATTTCTAAAGGATTAAGGATATCCTGAATGAGAAAAATTCGCCCTTTAAACTCAATTTGCATGTCCGGCGTTACCCCTGAAGTGTAACGAAGGATAAATTTATAGGTCAGTTCAGCTTGGAGCTTTTTCGCTTCAAGATAATCTTTACCTGAGACCGGAGAGACGCTGGCCCACACAGTTTTATATACCGATGGAATGAGAATGGTATCTCCTGCTTCATTGGTTCCTTCCGTTGTGGTCAGGATATTAATCTTATGCCGCAGTATGCCTGGATTCATTTTTAGCCACCAACCTTATGCCACCACGATTCTGTCTTGCCATAATAAAGCAGATACTGTAAACGCGATCTCTGCCGGAGCTTGCTTTAACTCTGTGAGAGGAGTCCTATTCTCGTACCAATGATTGACCAACAATTTCATGGCCTGCTTCACTTTTTCCGGCACACTCTCCTCCGTATCACCATATCCGCAGACAAACTCAATCACAACGGCATCCAAGGGAAATGGGATAAAAGGCGGCCAGGGCTGAGCGTAAGGCGGTGATATTCGGCCTAAAACTCCGCGTGTACTGACAACATATTGGAGAGTTTCTGTCAGGGTTGTTACAACGCCCGATGAATTTTTATAAGAAACAGAAGTTATTCTCTGCAGATTTCCACGCGGAATATTGATGGCATAACTGGGCCAGTAATCAAAGCTCATCTGCCAAGTCTGCGTAATATAGGCGCGGTTTTGGAAGCTTTCACAGTACTCCCGGGCGGCAGTGATTAAGGCGCCTAGGTATTGATCTTCTGAGGTATCGGTATCATCATCGACTCGGAGATAATCCTTCACTTCCTGAAGACTCAAAGGTTCAACGGCTGGAGGTACTGTTTGGACTAAGTTCACAGCATCCATCCTTTCCGTATTGATTATTTAAATAGGAAGGCAAGGCTGCCTCCCTATCTAATCAGTTACAAGAATTAGTCCGTGATATCTGTAGGTGGAGTTGAACCACCAAAGCGCAGATCGCTGAGGATATACTGGGCGGCGGTAATATTGGTCGGGTCGGAAGCCGCCGTTTTGACGGTGATGCAGTCAAAGCCGTTTGTTACATCTAAGTGAGACGGGTTTATCTGAAAGACAACCAGTTTATGAGCAAGGGTAGCTGAAGTAGTGAAGGCTACTGCATCCGGTTGTCGAAGCAAGGCATCAGAAGAGGCGCAATCTTGATCTGCCCAAATAGGAACGGCAGTGGTTATGACTTTACTGCCGGTGCCTTCAACGTCAGTGGCTTGTTCAATTGTTATATCCACGGCTGTCGCGACTGCCTGATTAATATGGACCAGAACATAACAATCTTCAGCATCCCGCAGGGTTACATAGACTCCGGTAATAGCACCGCCAGCCTGTGGAGTGATAGCTTCAAGGGGTTTATCTTTTTCGGGAATACAACACATAAGTTTTTAACCTCCTGCTTCAATAAAAAATGATTAGCGTGTTTGCAATGCGACGAACGGTGATAGTGTGTTCGATCCACGTGCCGGAGTTAAAACTGTGTTCCACACAGGCTGTCCATCCACGCGGTAAATAAACCGGAAACAGTTCTCATCATACAAAAAACGAACATGGATGGAAGAGGCTGCGCTAAGACCACCCTTGTCGATGATCAGGTACTGCGACAAATCCGCCAGTACAATGTCACCGACAGTACCCAGCGTTTGGCACTGCTCCAAGGGAATGACTGGACGACCATACAGTGTGCTGTAAGGTGAACCGGAAATCCCTCCCGCTGGCATATAGACAGGAATACCGCCTGTCCCAACGGATAAAGCCATCGTGTAGAGCTGAGGTTCAATATCCTGATTAATGAACCATACGGCGTTTTGGCGAGATTGACCCCAACATCGTGACCACATTTTAACGATATTTTGAATGTTAATGGTACCTGAAGCTTGACTGTTTTCTTTGGGTACTGTTACTAAAGCTTTACTATTCATGATCCCCAAAGGCATCCCAGCTCCAGTCCCATTAATAATGCCATCGTCCATTTTAAAACCAAATTCTTCCGCAAACCCCTGAGAAATCACCGATTCCAAGGCAGTGGCATCCGTCAGTAGTTCATCCGTTGCATAACATAGTCCCGTCAGTTTATGAAGGTTCAGTTCCATTTGTCGGAACTTTGGTTTGCTGCCTAAAAGTTGGTCGGATTCACCTTCCCAGTAAGCTTGAATTCCACCCCAACGGGAACCGTTGGCTCGGCTGCTTTCATCAATGGCATTTATTTTTAGTCCCGTGGCATTGGTACTCAGCGGCACTTTATTACAGCGACTGGCCAAAATGCCTGTGTCATAAGCCCTCTTTAGGATCTCTTTCGAAAAGTCATCATCCACTAAGAACCCGCCATCGCTGCCCACGTTTTCATTGAGCCCAGCAGCGGCTTTGATGGATAACCGATTGTCCATAGAACCGCCCGGTCTTGCAGCTTCAATCACAGCACGCAGTTGCTCACCAAAGGATGCGAATTTCTCCTTTTTGGCTTTGGGTTCAGGATAGAGCGGCTGATTGACTGGGTTCGTCATTTCTTTCTGGCGAGCTTCCAATTCTGCAGCGGCTTTAATGGTATTTTCCAGATTTACAATCTCTGCTTGCAAAGTATCAAACTGGGTTTGCTGTTCAGCACTAAATCCTGTTCCACTGACCATCGCTGCATCAATGAGGGTTTGCTGGGCATCAAGTTTTTGTTTGAGTAGAGCTTTAAAATCCATAATCGAGTCTCCTTCTTGTTAAATTTAATTGTGCTTGGCAGAGGGAAACACCAAAGAGTCCAACGTCCTCATCGTCCTCTCCAAGATTCTCTTCCCCATTTGTTTCAGGGGCGTCCGTTCCCATTCCGTCGCCATCCATGCCCATGTCATCGCCGTCAGGTTGTTCGTCTGAGTTGTCCAGTTGACCTAAGACTTCAGCCAGACAATCCATGGCTTGGCGGATCAGAGCTTCGTTGGTGGAGGATATTGTTCGACCGGAGTTTCGTAACTCGGGCAAACGAATAGGCAGTGGTGCGGCTACTTTGCTTTCCACTGCCTGGTTATTTGGTTCTTCCTTCAGCTCTTCGTTTGGTTCTTCTAACGTAGGTATCCTTGGATCTTGGGGAACCTGGGGTTGATCTCCTTTGTTAACGAACTGCGGAGTCTTACGGAACCGGCTTAAGTCCATGGTTTGACCATTAACCATAAGCTGACCATCGGCAATGGATGCTGAAACTTGCTTGCTATCTTCAATCACATCAGCAAAACCAAGTTTTACGGCTTCATCGGCTGTCAGCCATGTTTCAGCATTAACCATTTCTGTAATAGTTTCGGGATCTAAGCCCGTTTTCGCTTGGTAGGTTGTAAGTATACTTTCGTCAATTTTGTCCATATCATCAGCCAATTTACGAAGATCGTTGGCGTTGCCAATGGCCATGGTCCAGGCTTTATGGATCATGAGCATGGCGTTTTTCGGCATAAAAACAACATCGCCAGCCATCGCGATAACAGAGGCGATGCTGGCGGCCAGACCATCAATATAGACATTTTTCTGTGCTGGGTGACGTTTGAGCATGGAATAGATCGCTTGACCCGCGAACACATCTCCGCCGCCACTGTTGATATAAATGTTAAGCTGTGAAATATCTCCGAGATTTTTAAGGTCCTGTGCAAATGCCACAGGGGTCACTTCATCACCCCACCAAGTGGTACTGGAGATATCCCCATAAAGCAAAAGTTCACCGATCAAGGGAGCTTCATTTTTTGCTTGAAATTTCCAAAAGGGTTTTATGGTCATCACCTCCTTGTCATCATCTTGTAAGTCTCTTCTGCCAAGGCTTCCGGCACCGCCGACTCCGTTGTAGAGGGTGCTTTTCCAGCTTCGGTAAAGTTCAGCGGCATCATATAAATATCTCCGTTAGGAATCGGCGGCATATTTTCAAGCTTTCGGATATCGTTCACGGATAACCAGCCCCACTGTCTACCTTGGGCATAAGCCATCGCCCGGCTTTGCATGTCACCCCGGAGAAGCGATGAAATATTAAACTCCAAATAAAACCCTGCTTTGCGTTCCAGAGGTGTCAAAAGCTGCATATTAACATTTTCCTCCCAGCGCTTAAACCAAGGCAACATCGTATACATGACAAATTCTAGACTTTGTTGTTCGATATTTGAAAATGTCGCTCCATCTAAGTTTTGGATCAAGTGAAGGGGTACGCGGTAAATACGGGCGATGTCTTCCAGCTGGAATTTCTTATTTTCAATGAGTTGGGCATCGGCAGGTTTAATAGCGAGCTGACTGAACTTCGCCCCGCCTTCTAAGATGATGGGCTTTCCGGTATTAGCCAGTCCCTGATAACTTTTAGCAAAGTCCTTCTTTAAACGCTCATAAGCCGTGTCAGCCAAGGCTCCGGGGTACTCAATCACTCCGGATGAGTTCGCTCCGTTTTTATAGAAATTAACCCCGAACCGTTCATAAGAAAGGCCCAAGCGAATGGCTGAGGAAAGATACTCAATGGGCGACACTCCCACTACTCCGTCCATACTCAAACCCGGAATGTGGAAAACCTGATCCCGTGCTAAATTCAGTTGTTTGCCGCCGTTAATATCCCGGATTTTATAGACTAACTTATTAGTGATTGGATCTCTGGTGATATCGACCTTGGGCCATTCATAGGGATAAAGCCCAACTAAATCGCCATATTTGTTGACCAACTTTTGGCTGACAGAATTACCTCCCAGGTTCAGAGAGACCATACACATTTCTTTGAAATTAAACGGCGACATTTCTACATTGGGTTGGTTATGCAAAATGTCGTAAACACTTAAGTCATTACGGACTTCACGTTCGCCGGTTTCTTTTTTGCGGTAAAGCATAATTGGAGTTCCGGCCAAGGCTTCAGCAAGGACCCGAACACACGAAAAAACTGCCGAATAGTTCATGGCTGTTTTGGCATCCATTTGACCGGGATAGTCTAAGTCGCTGACATCATCCCCGAGTAAGAAACGCTGGATATAGTCATCGAAGCCTTGGCCGAAGAAGAATTTGGCTCGTTGGAAGAGTTTAATACTGTCTCACCTCCCTCTTACAGACTGCGCATTCCTCGCTGGTTGTACACATCGCTTGAGTCATTGTTTTCATGGCGGAGCGCACGGTCTAAGGCCATAATTAAAGCGACGGCACCATCAATGCGCTCGGTGCTCTTTTCTTTGTCCGGTTTGATATTACCCGCCGGGTCAGTTTTAACGTAGATATTATCCATCATCCAGCGAAGTACCGGGTGGCCGGAGTGGGCCAGTTTTCCTTCCAAGGTCAGCTTCATGAGTTCTTTACTGGAAGGAGACATATCTTTATAGCCCTGACCAAAAGGAACCACGGTAAAGCCAAGGCCCTCAAGGTTCTGCGTCATCTGGACGGCTCCCCAGCGGTCGAAGGCGATTTCTTTAATGTTGTAATTCTTGCCAAGTTCTTCGATGAAGGTTTCTATAAATCCGTAGTGGACAACGTTCCCTTCTGTAGTCTTTAGGAAGCCTTGCTTTTCCCAAGTATCATAGGGAACGTGGTCACGGCGCACTCTTAGATCCAGATTATCTTCTGGCAGCCAAAAGAAAGGCACCACTTGGTATTTATCGCCTTCATATTCTGGCGGAAAAACCAAGACAAACGCTGTAATGTCCGTCGTGCTGGAGAGGTCTAGTCCTGCATAGCACTCCCGGCCTTTTAGGCTTTCCAAGTTAACTGGGAAGGCGCAATGGTCCCATTTCTCCATGGGCATCCAGCGAATAGATTGTTTGACCCACTGGTTTAATCTAAGTTGGCGAAATAAGTTTTCTTCGGCAGGGTTTTGCTTGGCATTTTCGCAAGCAATTTGTAATTTCTCAATATCAACGGTGATACCGAGTGACGGGTTCGCTTTGGCCCATACTTTAGGATCCGTCCAGTCATCATCATCGTCCGCACCATAAATCACTGGGTAAAAGGACGGATCGACTTTACGGCCCTGTAGAATGTCCTCAGCCTTTTGGTGAACCTCCCAGCAGATACTATGACGATCGGTTCCCGCAGTGGTAATCAGAAAATACAGCGGCTGCTTTCTGGCATCACCGGAACCGTGCGTCATGACATCATAAAGATCTCGGTTGGGCTGAATATGCAATTCATCAAAAACAACGCCATGAACATTCAAGCCATGTTTTGTATACGACTCCGCTGATAGCACCTGATAAAAACTATTAAGCGGTTTATAAACCAAACGTTTCTGAGAAAGTACGGGCTTAATCCGGCTCTTCAAGGCTTGGCACTGTTCAACCATTTCAACGGCAACATCAAAAACAATGGAGGCTTGTTGTCTGTCGGCTGCACAGCCGTAGATCTCACCGCCATGTTCAAAGTCGCCACAGGTCAGAAGTAAGGCAATACCTGCCGCCAGTTCACTTTTTCCCATCTTTTTAGGAATTTCAATGTATGCCGTATTATATTGCCGGTAACCATTCGCTTTCATGGTCCCAAAAATATCTTGGATAATGGTCTCCTGCCAAGGGATCAGGTTAAAGGGCTGCCCATACCATTCACCTTTGGTGTGTTTTAGCAGGTTGATGAATTGAATGGCATGTTCGGCTTTAGCCTTATCCAAGTACGGCTCGGTTTTCTTACCAATGGTAGCAGCCTCCTTTCATAGTAAATAGGGCAACCAAAAAAGGAACCTCTTACGAAGTTCCTTGGTAAAATTAATATTCTAATTAAAGTTAAACCTTAACGCGAATTACTATTGCGAAGTTTCTGTTCGATTAAATCACATAGTTCATTAAGCAAGAGACCGTCTTCAATCTTCTTGTCCGCTTTACGTAGATATTTTAATAACTCAATGGGGATACTTTCCTGCGAATTAACCTGACTTGTCATTAAGAATTCATGGATTACAACCTTAATTTCATCTTCGTCTTCTCGGTTAATTAACTGCATATCATTCTCCCCTAATGTCTTTTAGGCTAATTATACTACAATATTCTACAAATTTCTTACCGAGAATCTGGGTAACTTAAAACCTTATAAATCGACCCAATCTTTGTTGTTTTATTACATTACTAAATTATGGTAAAATATTTTTATATCAGTGATTGGAAAAGGAGGGTTAGATATGGCCAAACGAAAATGGACGGATGAGGAAGTTGACGATTTTCGAAGGACACATAACAACTCCCTAATTTACTATAACGAAGAAGATGGAAACTTGTTTGTCCCTAAAGCTTATATCCATGAAGCCTTCAGAATGTGGCCCATAGCAGGAAGGACTGTTAACTGGGCTCATCCAATCGCTCAGATTTTTTTGTTTGTCCTCTTAACCCTCATTATCCTCCCAGTGATTTTCAATATCCTATGGCGGCAATAAAGGAACATCTCTAGCCTGTTGTGCCTAGATTGTACGATAGGCAGCGTTTGGATTTTGATTTTTAAAAGAACTTTCCGGGCTGTCTTTTATTTTTGACCAATATTAGAACGGGTATTTCTCACCAGCAAACAGACCTGAGTAATTGTAGTTTCCGGCTTTGACTTGTTCGAGTTCGGCATCGGCAGCTTCCTGGTAGCGGGGATGGCTTTTTTCAGCTTCCGCGCAGTCCATACATACGATATCTATATTCATTTTCGACATTGTTCGGATCGTCAATGGACTGCCACAACGAGAACATCGTTCCTGACTCAAAATTTTGTCTTTTTCTCGTTGGTTAATCATTAACTCGCCTCCTGTTTTGTTTTACGCTTTGACTCCGCTGCCTGCTGTGCCTCAATCGTACGAAAAGCGGCGTTCCCATCTAATTTTTGAAGAAGAATCTTGCGCTCGGTTTTGAATTCTTCTGTAATAAATCCTAATTTTAAAAGGAAGCAGCGCATGGCGTATTTTTCATTAACAGCTTCTTTTTGCTTTGTTGAGCTAAACTTTTGCAGTTTCGATTGTACGCTGAGCTTATGGCAAAAGGTTATAAAAGCAAGAACTTCGTCAAATTCCAAGGTGGCATTCATGAAGCTAAAACTTACCGTTTGTTCTGCCAGGTCGAAATCCAAGTTGCTGTCGCCAATGATGGTTCCTTGGTCAATGCCATTGTTTACGACCTCGGCAAACTCTTCCATGGTATCAATCGGCACGGCGTTGATTACACCTACAAGACTTTCTGGTACCATGTCGGTCTGCCGATCAAAGGATTTTTTTAATAGACTCTGCTTACACCAAATAAGATTAATCGCGTTTCTCAAAGTGTTTCCAGAATGTCCATCGAGTGGAAGTGTGACGGTTCCGTCTCCTTCGGCAATTACCCCAACAGCTTTCAAAGCAGCAAGTATTTTCCGAAGATTGTCTTTATCATGGAGTGGTGTTTCTGGGGAAGTAATAACGCTGTCCCGGTCAATCGTCCAATCGCCAGCCCTGTAGAAAAAACTTGGAGCACCTGCGTAGCTAATATCCTGCCCGACAGCTTCACCAATAATACAGGCAATCTGCTTACGTTCTAGTCCTGTGACTTTAAATGTTAAGGTGAAGGTTTCGTTCGTCATGGCTCACCCCACCTTTCCGGCAGGAATGAGGTTTGCTGAGCAGGCAGTAATGCCAAGCCAATAATCGTTCGGTTTATAGCCCCAAAATCTGCAAGCCTGGCGTTTGGCTTCCGTTCCATTTTTAGCTGGAACAATCCGTTCGCGACCACCCACATGTCTGACTTTGTAGTTTCTGAGTTCGTTTACCATGAGTACACAACCTTTCATTTTTGGTTGTGTACATTCATCACTCTACCGGGCTGATAAATCAAGTTCTTTTTCTTTGCCGGAAAATAAAAATGACACCAGCTCGGGGGTCTTTGTTGTGAGATCATTTGGGCGAGCGAATTCGTCGAAATATTGCTCTGCGGAGTGATCGTATGCAATGGATGCTTTTTCTATTGTGGAATAGTATCCAAGATGAATATATCTACCATCAACTGTAATATAAGCCCTATATTTTTTACGACGCTTATCAAAATTGACACCTTTAGCCCCAGTACTGTTACTTTTCCGAAGTCCTTCATTTCGTCTATTTTCTTTATTAGTTGCAAGCCTTAGATTAGATTTTCGATTATCAACTTTTATATTATTGATATGATCCACCTGGAGATCGGCTGGAGCATTTATGAGAAACCGATGGAGTCTAATTCGCTGTCCATTAATCTTAGCCCATGCATAACCTTTCTCATTAAGAAACCAGTTGTACGATTTTACTCTTTTTCCTTCCTCAGAATCAATTAGAAGCTCAGTTCCATTCGAAAATGTCATTACCATGTGGTCACCGTCTTCTGATAATCTATAAGTTACCGAGTTACATTTACCACATGTCTTTGTATTTTTCGATGTTAACGCAGTTCCTCTGGCAATATGATCTCTGCCACAGTCACATAGACATAACCAAAGAACACGACCACCTTTATCTCGACCAACTTCAGCTTTTACTGTCAGATTTCCAAATTTTTGATTTCTTAAATCTCGCAGATGATCACATCCTTCATTTATTACGAAATAAAAAAGAGCGTTCAGCCGGACATATCCGTTTTACGCTCCTAAGTTATACTTGTTTTATATCCTTCCAGGCTACCTTCTCACCATTACGAATCAGATAAACATCATCGCTCCCGCCTTTATGCTCGATATACCTCGAAGCACATACATCCACATACTTGGGGTCCATTTCCATACCATAACAAATCCTATGAGTTTGTTCGCATGCTATCCCCGTTGAAAAACTCCCTGAAAAGGGATCGAGTACTAAATCTCCAGCCTTGCTAGAGTTTTCTATATAATATCCAACTAAGCCTAGGGGTTTAATTGTTGGATGAGTACTATTTCTATGAGGTTTATCAAATTCTACAACCGTTGTTTGCTTACGGTCTGAGTACCAACTATGGCTTGCTCCGTCTTTCCAGCCGTAGAGAATGGGCTCGTGCCTCCATTGATAGTCCTGGCGACCTAACACCATGGAGTTCTTTACCCACACTAGGCATTGACGCAAAGTATAACCTGCATGCTTAAAAGCAGCTCTGAAATTGTAACCTTCGCTATCGGCATGAAATACATAAATCGCAGCACCCTTTTTGGAATGCTCATACATCTGGGTAAATGCATCGGTTAGAAACGCTAGGAACTTATCGTCTTCCATCTTGTCATTTTGGATTTTCAACTTATCCTTGGTAGCCCCTTGGTAGTCGACATTATAGGGAGGATCTGTCAGAACAAGGTCACACTGCTGTCCGTCCATCAGTTTAGCCATATCTTCACTTAAGGTCGAATCCCCGCACATCAGTCTATGCTTACCCAATTGCCAAATATCCCCACGCTGGCTGATCGGAGTTTCAATTTTGGCAACAGCAGCATCCGTGTCAAAGTCGTCTTCTTCAACCTCTTGAGATCCTTCAGTGCCTGAGTTTCCAAACAACTCATCCAGTTCCTCTGCTTCAAAACCGGTTAAGGAAACCTCAAAGCCGGACTCATCTAGGTCCTTCAATAAATCCGTAAGTAGCGGCATATCCCATTCACCGGCTACCTTATTCAGTGCAATGTTTAAAGCCTTTTCATGCTGCTCATCCATATCAACCACAACACAGTCAATGTCTTTGACACCTTGTTCTGTCAATATTTTATAGCGTTGATGGCCTCCTACGATGTTGCCGGTTTGCTTGTTCCATATGACGGGTTCTACATAACCAAACTCTTCGATTGAGCGGCGAAGCTTTTCATAATCCGTATCACCCGGTTTTAAGTTTTTACGAGGGTTGTATTTCGCTGGATTTAGTTTTTCGGCAGGTATTTTCTGAATATCCATAGTTCCTCCCAATATGAAAAGCACGCTTGATCAGCGTGCAATATTTTTAAACTTTGATTGATTTACCTGCCACTTAATAATTTTTCCATGGCATCCTCATGAGGGCTATTCGCTCTAAATTCCTTCTGACTATTTTGACTGACCACATTCCAAATACGTGACCATGCTGAATCAGCGGCTTTCAAATAATCAATACTCATGCGAACATAAGGCGAGGCAATCGGTTGTCCGGAGGTGGGATGTTTGGCAAGTAGGCCGTGTTTAGCGTTCATGGCTTCACATTCCAACCATCGTGCTTTAAGCAAACTATATTCTGTAACATGTTCTGGCGGAATCAGATTAACGCAACCAGTTCTTTCTAACCACGTAGTGACATTCTCGAAAATAGTTTCAGCATTAGGACACCTGCCAACCCCTTTAGCCAGATCCACCAAAAACTCGGGTGGTGGTGGCAGAGCTTCTGCTTGGGTCACTGTCTCCGGAAAGGCCAAAACCGTCAATGGGCGTTTACCGGGATTACCTTCTAACAATTTTTCATCCAATGGCTTTTTAGGTCGTCCGGCATTTTTGCGTGCTCCTCCACGAGCCATATATCATTCCTTCTTTGATTTAAATTTGACTATTTAAAGGCCACACGTCAGTGCTCATGTGGCTTTTAGATTTCTTATTCCCCTTTTGAATTCGCGAAATTTCGCGTGTGACCAAGCACCCGGTAATATTTGCCAAGGCTGTAGAGATTATGACCGCCCCTACCCCTTGGATCACCATTCGTTTTCTATCCCCAACGTCCATCCTCTTTTGCCGTCTTTCTGTCATGACACCGTTTACATAAACTTTGCCAATTGGATTCATCCCAGAACTTAACCATATCTCCTTTATGAGGAATAACATGATCGACAACATTAGCTGGCGTGAGTTTGCCGGTCTTTAAGCACTCTACACACAAGGAATGCTCGCGCAAGTAACGCTTGCGGGTCGTAGCCCATCTTGAATCATAACCACGACTAGCTGCGGAACCTCGCCTTAAATCGTATTCTTTGGACACTTGTTTTTGATGCTGCTCACAGTATCGTCCTGCTGTTAGCCAGGGACAACCTGGATAAGAGCAGGGACGCTTTGGCTTGGTCGGCATCAGTCCATCACCTTCTCTTCTTGCTCCAATCCAGGTCCTCGCCATCATTCATCGCCCGAATCAACTCAACTTCCATTCCTTTGACGGAGGTCTCCTGAACACCAAACGCTTTAGCGAGCCCAGCTAATTGTTCTTTACTCAACCCATAAGCATGAATGAGATCTCGTAGTGTTTTAGCCATAAAGCTGCTTTGCCGCGGCGTAAATTTCTGCATTGCGGTGACCTCCGTCTATTCAAAGTCGCTCATCAGCGACATGTTTTAAAAAATGCGGCCCGAAGACCGCTTTATATAAAAAGAGAGGAGTGTATTAAAAAAAGGCACCCTTTCGGAAACGCCTTCTTTAATCATCATAGCGGACCATTAACCCCTTTGTTTTCCCGCATCAAGCGATTGTAGAATTTAAATTCTACGGTGTCCTCGTAACGATTAAAGAGTTGCAGTTCAATCTTACACTCGGTACCAGTCCAACGCTTACAGTTAGCGCAATTAACTCTGCATCCTAGTTTGTTGGGTGAAAAATATTGGCATTTATTCATATCCACTCCTAACTAAAAAAGGCCGCCGTATGGCAGCCATAATTCTCAAATGAGTGATGTAACCAAAAGAAAAAGACGCTCCCATCGGAACGTCTTCTCTTTCTGATACTAGTTTAGCACATCCAAAGTCAAAAAAGTATGCCATCTTTTTGCCACATTAAACGACTCTCATTGCATCAAGTCCAAAGTATCGGACGGCAAATTTTTTTATAGCTTGATCCTTAATACGATACACATTCCGTGAGGATGACTTAATAAGATCCGCTATTTTCTCCTTCGCTGTTCCGTAAATATACCACTCTTTTAAAAGTTGCCCGTAGTACTCACATCCCGGATCCTGACTCAATTCCTCGAGTATTCGGTCGATCTCCTTTAATTCTAATTCGGTCTTTTCCTTGTTTTCTACCATCGTCTTAAGTTTAAACATCATGTTATACGTGTCTTCGACCTTACTGGACCGAACACCCGTCTCCTCCAATTGGATCGCGTTGAGGGGACTCGGTGTTTGGTAACGGATCAATTTGGAAATTTCACGATTCAAATTCTCCACGCTCCGATAAAGATCGTTATAATATAAGAGCAAATTCTCGGCTTCCTCGATGTAATTCATTAGCTTCCTCCTTAGAATCCGAAATAGTTCCTTTCGTGAAGCAAGATTATCCACAAAAACTTACAGTTATTAACATACTTATCCACTTTTTACCTTTGTGGATATGCAGTGTTATTTTAAGGCTTCCACTGGCACAGTTTATTGCAACTTAAACATGGATCACTTTCTAATTCAGCAAGTTTATCCGCCGTGAGGACAGCGTACCGACACTGCAGGCATTTCAATTCATGGGCACTCATTTTTAAATCCAACCAAGGCCAGTGTTCCAGAGACTGAATAAACTTGATGGCCATAGCGCCAATCTGTACGGCTTCTTCCATCAACTTATCTTTGTCGGGATTCTTTTTCTTGATTTCTTCAAAGAGTTCATCCATCTCTTCTAACATCACGGCATAGCCTTCATGAGGAGAATGAAAGCTTGTCCCATAAATTTGGTTGGCTCGTTCGAGTTCTTCAAAAATGAAGGCCGCTCTAACGTTGTTGCTTCGAATCCTCATTACTAATCCCTCCCTTTCTCTACCGATTACTTTTGTTACTCGGTATGCAACTATTTCTACATCTTGGTAATAATAAGCAAAATCGAACGAAGGAGGGTTTGCTTATTATGGATTGTGATTTAGCCTTCTTTGGCAGTTGGATGATACTGTTACCTGTCACGATTGCTACGGCAATAAAATTCATATCTGGTCATACGTTTTAATGCATCTGATTCAATGACAACAAATGACACATAAATTACAGAAAAATTACAGATGATTTGCCCCTAAACGTCTAATCCCCATCTTCTTCCAATCACCAGAGCCCTTGATTTTAGCGGACTTTGAACGTGGCATGATACTTGCAAAGATGTATTATATTAATCTCTATACACTATAATTACTATCTAATGCGCGAGAGCACTCTTGTTTTCGTAAGTTTCCTATAATAAGAAAGCGAAACCCGTTGTCATTTTGTCATTTTAATTCCGAGTCCGTTGAACCATGCCCTTTTCAGAGATTACACATGTTCCTTATTTATTACGGGGATTTGTCATGACATAAACTCGGCTGCTTTCACCCTGGAGGGTGACGGTTTTACTTTTATACCCGTATTTAGCCAGTTCGCGACCGAACATAGGCCGACTTAAGGGTTTGAGATTACACTGACGGCACCATAGGTCGTATCGTAAATAAACATCTTTGACCAGTTCATTGTTGAGTTTCGGATGTTCTTCTAAAAACCCAAGTAACGGATTGTTCTCAAGTTCATAATGAGCTAATGCTTTTTTGACCACTGCCGGTTTGATAAAGTCCTTGGCTGCCAGTACGCGCTTGAGCCCAACAATCCCGATTCGCAGCAGATATTTCATGGCCTTCTCCGAGAGCAATTTATCGATAATAAAGGGATCGAAATCCGCATCACTGCTGCTAAACTTGGCATTGAACGGAATAATGACTAATCGACGTTTTAGTCCATCTGAAAGATCGTTTATCCGAGGCATATCATTGGCTGAGAAGATCAATTTGGCGTAACTTTCAAATTCATAGGGATCTTTTCCTTTTCTCTCCACATTAAGCGTTTCTCCGGTGACCAGTTTCTTTAGGATATCGGTTTCTTCGATATACTTACCGGAAATATCATCTCCCAAATTCGCGAGCTTTCCGAACACTTCTGCCGTTTTAAACCGTTGACCAAGTTCTCCAAGAGCTAAGGCTGAGTAGTTTTCCGGCTTGAGAAAATACTTGAGCATATCAATGAATGTGGATTTACCGTTGGATCCTGAACCTGTTAAAACAAAAAATTTCCCTAACTCGTTTCTGCGCAGTAACAAGTACCCGATGACTTCTTCTAAGTGGATCCTAAGTTCCGTATCTTGACAGCAGATATTACTTAGGGTCTTGTCCACGGTTTCATCATAGGTTTCCGGTTCATAATTAACGGAAATCCGGTTCTTGATCACAATCTCGGGACAGTATTCCCGAAGTTCGTCCATCTCTAGATCGTAGATGCCATTACCTAGGGCGATAAAATTAGGCGGTGACATTTCCACATGGTCTGCAACAAGTTCTAAATAGGTCAAGACTTCTCTTCGCCGAGATTGAGTGAGCTCTGGGATATGGCGGATCATCGCGATTTCTAGGTCTCGTTGCTTGTCAGAGTAAATTCCGTCCTTATAAATGTGCAACACGTTATTGATCCAGACAATGTGTTCTTCTCGCACCAGATACTTAGCAAAGTCTTGATGCTGAAATCCTTGTTTAGTAAAGAAGGATTTTTTCTTAAAGGCTTCATCTCTTAATATGGTGTCAATCTCACGCTGCTCCAAAGGTGCCTTGAGAACATATTTATTGATGATCCCGATCGTTTCAATGATCTCATTTTTATTAAATCCCTCGGATTGCAGAGTAAGGATGTAATTGAACAAGGCTTGGTTCCGTCCATCCCCTTCTTCCAAGATAGAGAAACTAATGCTACTCTTAACGGGCAGCAACCACTTTGGAAGTTCTGCCAATTCATCAGCTTTACGAAGAACAGGTCTTTTGACTCCATCAAACTTTAAAATGTGATAAGAGTTCCTTGAGCCAAGCTTGATATCTACGGTTATACCAATAGCAGTATTCGTGTGGGTCTTGTTAGTGGTCACATCGGTGTTATTAAATAAGAAGTGTTTTCCTCGGGTCGTTCCAATAACAAGGGTTTGGATACTAAGGTCATCGAGGATTCGTAAGACGATATCAGAACTTTCCATGTCGTCTATATCGATGAGAATGACTCCCTCAGCAAGCACTCCGGCATATTCGTCGAGTTTCCTAGCCCAGTCAAGAACTATAAAATTATTGCCGTCTTTAAACTCTTTAAGTGGTTTTTTATTTCTTGTAGGGATATACCCTTTGTAAAACTCCATTCTAACCTCCAATTTTTTGTCATTTGAGAAGCGATTTTCTGGAGGTTCAACCTCCACTTTTTAAGTGAATATCTACATATTTCGAAGGGTGATAAGTTTCAGTTGGAGGTTTTTCCTCCAGTTTTTAATCTAAATAGGGTTTATTTTGGGAGGAACCTCCACTAAGTTTAAATTCCGTACTGATATTTAATGACCAAAAAAATCTTCAATCCGTTTCTTCGCTAGATCGATATACCATCTCCGATCCAGTTTTCTTGGAATCTCGACATCGTTAATATCATGATTCATGATGAAACATCGCTCAGGCGTATTTGCTATCTTCTCAATCCTGAAATCATCCCTCACTTGCTTCCTTTTAAAAACTCCTGGGTCCGTCCTAACTTTTGACGCAAAAACTCTGAGCACTTTTTCCGGCCTTCGCTCATTTCCATGGGTGGCATACGTGTATTTCTCACTGACTTTAACGATTTTCTGAAAATCGATGAGTTTTTCCGCCGCCATTACGGTCTGCTCGACGGGAATGTTATGAATGAAATAGTTCACGATGGCTTTATTGACGATGGCAAGATCATAATCTAAAATGTCGAGTTTTTTGACGTAAGCGCCTTTGGATTTATAACTGCCGTTGTTTTGGATGACGATATAATTGTTAACGTCCTTCTGGAAAATTCGCTCAAACTCATCAAACTCCAAGACCATTCTCGTGCGCTGCTCCCATTCCGCACAAATGGCTCTAACTCGGTCAACGTCTCGCTCCCTCCGAACCTGAAGAAACAATCCATCGGTGTTTGATTGGATCAGCTTACAAGAACCTTCCAAATGCTCGATAAGATCCAACAGTAATAACTGTCCGCCAACACAGACGTTATTGGCCTGCCTAGGATCATAGAGCTGATTGTATTTATCCTTGGAGGCCCCAAACGTACTGTTCAAGACAATTTTCAAGGGGTTGGCCATGGGGTTTTTCTGAGCCTTAAGCCTTAAACGTTCATCCCGAATCTGACGATATTTGGTGGAGTCAGCCACATTGCGGGAAAGAAAATCGTACTCAATCATAATTGCCGGGTAAAATGAGGCCACATCGACATTCAGATAGATCCCTTCGCCCTGGTAGTTTGGTATCGCTCCATGCAGCCCACCCCAGCCAAAAACATGGGGGACTCCGGCTATATCTACCTCGAGCTGTTTCTCATAATCCCGATTTTCCGGTTTCATATACCAGTTTGTGATGTGCCGGTATTTTTGGATTTTCAGAGTGTCCGGCAGGACAATATCAAACTCTTCATTACGATCGACCTTTACGGCTTCTAAAACAGCGGCGGTTAATTGGGCTTTCGTTTTACTGATATAACTCAGTGGGAGTTTGAAGGATTTTATGAGGGCCATTTGAGACTCGAACTCTTCTATTCGGTTCAAAAATACTTCGATCGTTTGCTCAACATCGTGCCGACAGTATTGAATGACACTTTCCAGCTCTTCTGAACTGAGTTTACGGTCGATATCAAACGACACATCGGATTCCTGGATGTCGTTCCCCATAAACCCCTCAAGTTGCTTTAATCCGTGATAGCGAGTCGTCATGACATCAAAGGTATAAAACGGTAGTTTCCGAAAGGCTCCACTATACCCCCAGCCACCTTGTCTATTTGAAATAATCCACTGTGACACTTCATATGGATCAAAATCACAGAGGATCGCTTTAAAAATATACTGGTCATAATGTCGGCTGTTAAATCCGACCCAGACGTTATTATTGTATTGTTCGTAAAGTTGTTTGAGTTTCTCCGGGTCGTTCACGATGACAGTCGTTACTTGGGTATCTGTATTCATGAACACAAACAACCAATCGTAGCGGAAGACTTCGGCATCGAAGAAGATCATTTGGATTGCCTCGTTGGGACAGGCCTCGGTTGCCGTCTGTTTTGATCGATTATTCTCTCTAAAGCAAGGAATGCTGTAAGATCAAAATACCCCTCGTGATTTCGTTGATCAAAATGTTCTTCTCGATTTTTTTTAGAGGTTTTACTCAGCTTTTGTTGACTATTCACGATGCCTATACCCCCTATTATTTCTGTTATACCCCTGAGCGGTATTCTTCTCTTCGTATCTTTAGAAAAAGGGGACTCTTGCGAATCCCCTAATCATGTTGTTAAACTTCAAAGACTTCCTTAATCACGTAGGTGCCATAGCCTTTCTTGTCTTCCCCATAATCAACTTCATATTCGAATTTGTTCTCAATCACCTCTAAGATATTCAGAAGCAATTCATAAAACTGTTTGTAATTATCGAAGGTAACTTCAATACCACTATCTAAGGAACGCAGAAACTCAGTGGCCTTGTGAATGCCAAACCCAACATGAATAACTTGGTTGTAGAATATTAATTGTCCCTTGTACTCTCCACTCAGAATTTTCATCCAGCAGGCCACCATCGGCTTACTCGTTTTCGATTCGACAAGTTCCAGTTTTTCTATTTTCACTTCATAATGGCCCTTCGGAACATCCCGATATTCTTGCTTGTTTTCTTGTGCGGCTAACACGTCTTCCTTGAGTGCCTTTGTATCAATTGCTTTGTCGAATTTTTCCCATATTGTTGCCATGAATAATCCATCTCCTTTTATTGTTGTGTTCTGGTACGGCGGGATCGTTTCGGAGGTTCACTGAGCGAAGGTGTTTCTAGACCTTGGGTTGGCTCAACCTTCAGGCTGGGTTCATCAGATACGGTTTCCTCTGGTGTTTCAATAGTTGCTTGTTGGGTAACCTCTTCTTCCATTGCGTCCTTACTCTTCCGTTCTCGACGGGTCTTTGTCTCGCTGGCTGGAACCGAGTTCTGCACAGCCTCATATAGTTTGACAAATGATTCATATTCCAAGGGTATTTTTTTAGCAATGAGTGTAAGTCTACCACCACCAAACTCTACCTCACTGGTTTTAAAGGTTAAGAACCGTTCATCGTCTTCGTTGATTACTCGGGCCACGATATCCACCATCCCAGCGATTTTGTTGGCAGCTTTCTCTTGAATATTCGGAGCAATCCTTGTGATCTTGTCTCCCGTTCGTTTAGTCACGTCCTTAGACATATCTTCATGGGAAATAAGAACAATGTTATAGTCCAAGTTGATGAGGCGTTTGAGCGTGGATAAGAACTCTGTTCTGACCATATCCCAGGCTTTAAAGCTGTTATCCGATTCATGCTCAATGCCTAATTTGTCATACATAAAAAGTCGGCAATGCTCGTAAGTGTCTTCGAGTAAATCCAAAATAATGGTTTCAAACTCGTTCTGTTTCTTTTCTAATTCGGCAATGGCATCTTTGAAAATATCCCAGGCCAATCTTGTTTTAGTCAGCCGTCCCTCGACCGTTACTTCGTTTCTTATGGCGATATACGGTGCATCTACAAACCTGACATTTCCGTCAGTATTGAGCATCAAAGGACTTGGGAATTTATTAGCAAAGTAAGTCTTGCCGGTAAATGGAGCACCGTAAATCCAGATGACTTTCTTACTCACAGCATCAATTTGGCGACGTTCGGCACTTGGTAATAACATATAGTCAATCCCTTCTAGGCAATATTTCTGAAACTCACACCAGTTACACAGGTTCGTTTGGTTTTTAGGAAACTCGATTGTCTCACCAATCAAATCGCAAGAGTCCCAGAACTCTTTAACTTTTTGGAAATCGTAATCGAGGTAAACCACTTGCACTTCCATTGTGCTGAGGGTTTCTATGAGTCTCTTTCTGAACTGATAAAGATCTTCCGTTTTCTTTTGACGGATAGAGGTTTTGGGGATGAAGATGAACCCGATTCGCTGAACGTTAAACCCTTCCCGTTCGAGATAGAATTTATAGAGATGAAGCTGTTTGGAATCGAGATAGTTATTTACATGATTGGAATACTTAAAGTCGTAGACATCAACGGTTCTATCTGGATTAGTCACGATCAAGTCCACAAAACCTTTAAACTCGGGCCGTTCAAGTTTATATTCCTGCCTAAATTGGCCGGAGATACTGCCAAGATGGTTCTTAAGCTTTCGTAAAAGGGCGGTCAGTTTCATAGTTTCGTTGATGTGCAAATCATCAATCACGGTATAGTTGGAGAAGTAAAACTCCAACATCGCTCGTTCGTCCTTCTCAGCACCCAGATGGAGGGCGTTACCAACAACCAGTGCATCATCGGCTAAGGAGTCGGAGATCGTGGTGAGTTTGTCCAGGTAGCGGAGTTTAAACTGATAGGGACATTTTTCGAAGGTATTGACTCGGCTGTGGCTGAATTGCAGTTTGTTCACTTCCCTTCGATGAACTCTTTAAAGGCTTTGAATCCGCTTGGACGGAGAACAAAAGCTTGTCCACCCGATTCTTGGATTTTAGTGAGATTGTATTCTTGAAGTTTTGATACTCTGCCCGTTTCCGTTTTTAACTCAATGCCGACAAACCAACCGTTGACACAGCATAGAAGATCGGGGACTCCTGCTTTGGTAAACCGTCCTCCACCCCAATACTTCACATACCAAACCCCTTGGCGGCGGAGGAATTCTTGGACTTGTTTTTGGAACTCTGCTTCAGTCATGGTCCACTTCCTTAAATAGCCGATCCGTGAAGTCTTTACGTTGTTGCAGGGTTTCTAAGATTTTTGGTTCAATGGTTCCTTTTGTGAGCAGATAATAATAGAAGCACGTTTGGGTCTGTCCGATCCGGTGAATTCGCTTTTTAGATTGCATCCATAATTCACTGGATAATGGGAGTGAGAAATAGATGATTTTATTGGCTAGCTGTAAGTTTAAACCCATGGCTCCCGCCTGATATTGAACCAGCGTTACCGAATCGGAGTGTTCTTCGTAGGCTTTTAAATCCTTAAGCTTCCCATTGACCACAGAGACTTGCTTACCCGTTTTCTCACAAAGATTCCTAATAACCCCATATTCAAGGTCAAAATTATAGAACACGATCAAGCGATCCCCTGTTGATTGAATTAAATCTGTCAAACGCTCAATCTTGTTCTCGTTGTACATTCCGGCTAACTGCCGGAGATATAAGAGCTGGGTCAGTGGTGTGTCTCCTACCAGCGTTTTACCGTTGATATCGATTACCCGGTCCTTTTTGAAGCGACGGTACTCCTTCGTGATAGCGATATTAACAATTTGATCCATGGTTTTCGGAAGATCCAGAACCTCTTCGGTTTTCATGAAGACAGCACCATAGTCACGAAGCTTGGCTTTTAAACGATCCACATTTTTATACCCAGTAACAACCTTGATGGGACAGCCTCCGACCTCCAATATTTTCGTTTTAACAAACTGCTGCCAATAAAGGCGCTTTGAAATGGCCCAGCCAAGCAGCTGGCATTGACTCCAGAGTTCCTCATATTTCCCCCCGGTGGGAGTACCAGAAAGCAAGATGGCATTGTCCGCTTTCAGTTTGAGGATAAACTTTGATCGTCGCCGTGTCTCATTTTTGATACAAGAGGATTCGTCCAGGATCAGCGTATAGTTGGATAGTTTTAATAACTCCGATCTCCGCCAGGCGAGATCATAATTGATAACGAGCACAGAGTGTTCCGGAATTTCCGAGATAAATTGTTTGTTGAAACTATAAACGTTATAGTCGTAATGCTCTCGAAAATGAGCTGCCCAATCATCAATTTTAGATTTTTGGCAGATCACCAAAGTAAAAGGCGTTTTGAGTTGGTGCATCTTTTCTGAACCAACAAAACTCTTGCCTAAGCCCATATCCAAATAATAGGCGACTCGGTGAAAGGCTTTTGTTTGTTCAAGAACCGATTGCTGATGTGGGAGGAGTTTAATCATCGCGCGTTATTGATATCCACTTCAACCGTGGGTTCACTTCTTCTGATGTCTCCTTCTTTTTTCGCAAACAGATTTATAAAATACGTCTGCCCTTTTACCGTAACCATTGGAGTTTTGGAGATCCGAACGTCCCCATTGGGAAAGGTAAACACATCTTCTTTAACGTCAAAGAGACCCATTTCTATAGACCGCTGAATCGGTGTATTTTTACTGAATCCCGTCATTAGATAACCATTCTGCCTCAGCCACTCAAATAACCGCGCTTGCCCAATATCCGTACCGTTTTTCTTAAGAAGTTTAGCCAAGTCCCCTACATAGATGGTATCGTTTGTTGCTTCAATCGCCTTGGCAAAAGCGACTTTGGACTTGTCCTCTTCGATTTTTTGTTCTAGCCTAGAAATTGTCTCTCGTTCTAATTTAATTTCGTTAAGGAGCCTTATACCAAAATCAGGACTGGTGAGCATGTTTTCTAATGCGGTATCTGTTACATATAGACCGTGCCTCCGAATATCTTTAAGAATCTGCTTAACTTGCCTCTTAAATTCTTTAGCGTTGGGTTTTCGACTCTGAAGGAGAACTTCATAGAGTCCATCTTCGGTGAGGAACCACATTTTGCGTCCCTGACCTGACCACGAAATTGTCTCGGTCAGCTTTTCGTTGTCATCAACCATAGCAACCATCTCATTGACCTTACTGGGATCGTAGTCAATCCACTCCGCTACATCTTTGGCCAGAAACAATGGATTTTCCATGTCTCCGTATATCCTAAAATCATTTCCCAGAAGGTCTCTTTGCTCGATAACCTTTAAATCATCGCTCATGAAGGTTTTTTCTCTCCTTTTCTAACCGATATGGATTCGTTCATGTTCCCGTGGTATACTCTTACTGGTTATATTTTGTATCGGGTCCGTTGGGTGTTGCTGCACCGACGGGCCTTTTTGCTGTGCGCATAAGCTGGATCACCTCCTTTCAATGGGCTCATCTTCATACTGCCACCTGCCTTTTGGTAAGACTCATAGCACTTTCTCCTGGGAATTCCCTGAGCAAAGCGGATAGAATCTTCCTCCCAACCCCACGTTTACCGGATAGCGCATTGGATAATGAACCCGGTCGAATATTTAGGGCGCGAGCAAGTTCGTTCTGAGTGAGTCCCCGTTGTTGAATAAGATAGGTTATCTTTTCCTTACTCAAGTTCATGGCTTATTCACCTCCTTTCAAAATTCTCCTTTGGCACTTATCACTGTAGAACACGACTGGAATTCCCAATTGTTCGGCAGCTTCGATCTCGGACATCATTCCTGCTGAAATCTTATCTCCGAAAGCCCAAAGCTCCTGGCATATGCTCAACAGCTCCTGGCATATGCTCAACAGCTCCAGGCCCATTGCCATACCATTTCTGCGTTGTTCCTCGACAGTGTCCTCTAAAATCGAAGTGTAAAAAACATGCGGAGCAATCGGCAAACAGTTCTGTTTAATCGCGAACAAGCAATATTCTCGTGCCTTCGCAATGTTTCTTTCGATGTCGCCTTTGCATGGCGAACAAATATACACAAGTTTCGTAAACGTTCACCTCCTAACTAAAAATAGCCTCCTCGGTGATGCCAAGGAGACTATTTTGCATAAATCGTCTAAGACTGGTAACGATAACATTGTAAGATAACAATACTACTCATGTTTGTTAAATTAACCACTCTTTACCTTTGTTATATTAACAAGCTTGTGAAGTTATCTGATATGAATTAATATAGCAGACAGTTATTTACATGTCAGCTTGTATATTATGGTAATAAACTAGCGAAACGTGGGTGATATGTTGGAGGACGAGAAACATCAGCAGCTAATAAGACAATATGACACTGGCCAATATCTTCATTCCCTTCGTACTCAGAAAGGTTTAACGCAGCCAGTCGTGGGTAAGGCATTAGGTATAAGCCCTTCATATTTATCTGAAATCGAAAAGGGCGTCAGAATGCCTTCTGATGAACTCATTGAAGAATTTGCCAGTTATTATAGCGTCAAAGATAACGATTTGTTCCAAAGGTACGGAAAAATACCCGTTATAGTTAGGCATGAAATATTAGAACATCCATATCTTCAAGATACTTTGGCAGAATTAAGACGATTACGAAAAAAAGGTAAAATAACGGATGAGCAATCCGATAAACTTCTTCGTGAAATAACAACCATCTATAAAAAACACATCGATGAGATTAACAAAGGGGAATGATTTTTGATGTGGGTCAATTTCACAAATTTAGTTAGCCAGGGATGGCATTACTTAGAAGAAAGGTACGGTTACCATGAAGTATTGAGGGCTAAAGAATGGATTGGGGCTTTTAGCTTCTTACTTACTGGAATGATCCTAATGCATTTCATTAACTACTGGTTCTTTTTTCAACATCACAATGATGAAACGATAGACGGCTTATCTGCGATGAGAATTGGTGGCAAAACGTTTACTAACCCCCGTACGCATACGGAATTACTTGATTCAAACATTGGTATTATTTACCTCAAACTTTTTCCACATAGAAGAAATCGTCCTAAGTATCCAAAATTTGCTAGGAATATTATTTACCTCATCATTTTCCTTCTTATTGTTTTTACTATAGTAGGTATCATTACCGCCGACATAGTCACTCTTCCTTATGGGGACTTAAAGAATGTCTATTAATTAATGTATTGGATGCCGAAAAATTGATCCTCTGTTTGTTGTAAGATAAAAAATCCTCGCTCCAGATGTCAGAAATGACAGTAATCTAAGGGGACGAACCTAATGCCTGGTAAATTAAAGATTGAGATTATCGAAAATGACATCGTACTTGAGATTTATGAATCAGAACCAGGAAAACTTTCATTCGTGATGTATCCTGATGACCCTAAGAATGAGACTTATCTTGAGCTTGTGACGGATACCTCCAAGTTCTCTGGATTACTTAAACGATTGCTTGATAACAAGACACCGAGAGATTTGACGCAACTGATAAGTATTCTCAATAATTAGTTTAATAAACCGCTTTGCTTACTAAATTCTATTTGCATATTTATACATCGGATTAAATTTCCAAGAATTAAAAGAACCTCTAAAGTAACAAAAAAGCGACCTTAGATTTTTCACTAAAGCCGCCGTTCACACTTTTATATTAATTCATCCAACCACCGATAATACTCGTTTTCCAACTGTCCTATTGTAAACTTATTTCTTGCATCCATTAATTCGGGGTTAATTTCAAATTTATCTCCGTCACGAAGTAGGATTATTCGAAATGGGTGTATCTACAGTGTTCCATAAAGTATTGACTTATTTAACCTCTAAGTCGACTTGAAACATTCGAGAAAACAAAATCAATATCCTTAACTATTGTTTGATCCAAGCGTCCATATTCCACCATATCCTTTAAAATTACCATAGCTTCCTTATGATCCATTGATTTCCTATAGGGTCTTTCTTCCCTTAGCGCCTGATATATGTCTAAACAGGTGATTAACCGCGAATTAAAATCGAGATCTTTAGCTTTTAACCCTTGCGGATACCCTGATCCATCTAATTTTTCATGATGATTCGAGGCCCATTGAGTAATCTCTTCAAATCCTCTGATACTTTGTAAACATTGCCTAGTAATGCTGGGATGCTTTTGAATTTCTTCATATTCCTCATTCGATAACTTTCCGGGTTTATCTAATATCCGATTACTTATAGCCAACTTACCTAGATCATGCAAATCCGTTGAAATAAGTAATTTCAAGGTCATAATCGAGTCAAATCCGTAGAACTCCGCCATGGTTTCCATCTTTCCGGAAAGTCCTGATGAATGAGTTTGAGTGTATTGAGATTTGGCATCAATTATTTTAGACAAAGTCTTTGTAATTGTGTGAATTTCAAGATAATCGAGTTTATAACTATATTTAGGAATCACCTTTATAAGGCCAACATCAATGTTCTCGTCCGATAAAGCTTGCCAAACGTTATCTAGGTCAGAAATCTTATTAAAGACATTTACTATCCAGGGAGAAAAAAATGTATTTTTGTGTTGATTAACGAATATCCTTATAACCTCTTTATTAACCGTATTTCTTAAATCAAAAGCCAAGTCTAAAGTATCAGCCAGCGCAATAATTTGTGACATCATAGGAATCTCATCTTTAGATAAACCGAAAAAACCTGAACCGTCATTTCTCTCGTGATGATATTTTATGACATTTTGAGGTTGCGTTAAGAAAGGGAAATCTCGGAGATTATCCTCCCCGATGATACAATGTTCTTTTCTGCTTTCTAACATATTAATTTTTTCTTTAGGAGTACCTTTCAAAGAATCATGTAAAATTTTCATACTCGCTCCATTGTCATGCAACATAGCAAGGGAAGCCAGATCAAATGTTTCAGCATTCGTCAATCGAAGTTCATGGGCTATTATTACAGATATATAGGCGAGCCTTTTTGAATGATTGGTCGCTACGCCAAATATATCCTTTTCAATGATGTCTAGTGTATTTGCGACCGCTCCTAAAAATTCATTCAGGTTAAAATCCATCACAAACATCTCCCCACGAAGCAATAAACAGATTTTGTTAAGTTGTTGAGGACTTGTCAAGGAGTCTATTGTTAGTTTTCAACATGTTTGCCGAATATTCCTCCTAGGATGACAATATTTGATAACCCCATAGCCATTCTATTTTGATTACCTTTTTGACGTTCAAAATCAGAGCTATATAAACGCCATGACATGCACCTCGTTCTCCAAATAGAATCTCAGTTAAATTTATGGGAAGAGAAGAAATATCAATTACCAATGTAGTTTTCATTAGACTAAAGCCGGCCGAAGTCACTTAAACACCATCAAGAACCGAATATTCTCTTTCATCAAATCCAGACTTCACCAAAGCCTTCTCCTTAACCGCTTTCATATCACAGGCTTCATTTCCACTCATTCGGTGATTTATACATGCCCAAACAATTTGCTCCTTCTTCCCTTAGCCCCATGACTTCTAAATACGAGCTTGACGTTTAGCATAATAATTCACTCTATCTCGGATAAACTATAAACACTTAAGAAACCTATTAATAGTAAGGAGACTAACCATGGAAAAACCGATTGTTGCTCAAAAAAGCCCGATCCCTGTTGATCTTAAATCAGGACAAACGTATTATTGGTGCACATGTGGAAAAAGCTCAAATCAACCTTTCTGTAATGGAGCACATCAAGGGACTTCCTTTGAACCCTTGGCGTTTACTGCTCAAAAGGACGAAACTGCGTATCTCTGTGCCTGCAAACAAACGAAAAATCCGCCCTACTGCGATGGAACTCACAACTCACTTTGACAATGATCCTAAGCTTTAAGTTATTGTCGAAGAGTATGATGAGCTGTTCAACTCTTTCAAAATATATTATTTTTACAGACTAGTTCCTCGGAAAGAGAAGGGGGCAATTAAACAAACTGCTGATCAAAAAATTATAGAGCGCGGCATGGAGATTGTAGATTCTTTGCCGCAATAATTCAAAAAAAACGACCTTAGCTTTTAAACTAAGGCCGCTGTTTACATTTTATTTTAATTCATCCAACCACTGATAATACTCATTTTCTAATTCTATTACAGTAAACTTATTTCTTGCATCCCATAGCTGCTCATTAATGCTACATTTGTCTCCGTCACGAAGCAGGATAATCCTCATTGGTGCGTCCATAGAGACTCACTCCTTTAATGTTCTAAATCGGCTCTTGCGCTATAAAGTATAGTTTACCAAACGGGATGAGATTGGGTATTGTGATACAAGTTAAGTAAAGAATCAATAATTTGACTAAGTTTAATTACCTCCGGATCAATCAGAGATCTTTGGACCGCTATTCTGTTTAATTTTTCGCGCATCTCCTCAATCAAATATAATAGTTCATCTAAACTCATTCACTTCACCCCCAAAATATACATAATGTTACATACATTTTGTAATTATTAGAGCATTCGCCACATATATAAATATTCCTTCTTTGTAATTATAGTAATTTTTTCAAGTCCTACAATTTATAGTCTGAGATAGTTATTCATAATTATTCAAATAACAGTAAAAAACCCCACCGAAAGTGAGAGCATGCTTTTATATAACTATTCTCAACTTAAGCGACATCTCTCATGCTATAGTATACATTTAATAATAAATCGAGCCTCTGGCTAAGTTGAATAACTTCAGGGTCGACAAGTGGTTTATTTAACCCCAAAATATTTAATTTTCCTCGTAAAATCTCAATAGAATTCAGTATTTCTACAGCACTCATTCATCGTCTCACTCCCAATGGTATATTTTGGACATTATCTCAACACGATTGCTATTATATTCCGGGTGTTGATTCGTGTTGGTGACGGTGATGGGGTGGCATGTGACCTAGATTAGTAACATATCGTGATCCTGTATGACGTCGTTGATGGAATGCCACACGTTCTCTATTGTCGTTTGGAATTTTCTATCGTTGTTGCTGTGACTCTAAGGGGCACCAGCTGTTTATACAAGCCATGGGGCACCGAATAATGGAATCCATCGTATTCGACATGGTAGTTTGCTGGCGTTCTGCGCACGATGTAATCTGCATACTCAAATTGAGTGTAAGGTAATGATCGTAAAGCTGGTTTATCTAATGCCTCAAAAACACTTTGACGGTTGCCCTTACGTTTTTGAAAAGGCCGTTTGACCAATTCCTTTATACGATTTTGTATTTATATTTAAAGCCTCAAATCCAAAGAAACGTTTTCCACGTAGCCACTCTAAAAGCCAGATTTCCAACCAGCCTACGCTACTTTCTACCGGAGCCTTATCTTGAGGCTCACGAACCCTTGCTGGCAATATTGCCACTTCGTAGTGTTTAGCAAATTCCCAGTAAGACCGATTAATGGCCGGATCATAGTAACTGGGTTTTGTCGTGGCTGTTTTGCAATTATCCGGCACAATAACTCGTGGAATGCCGCCTAGATATCTGAGTGTATTGACATGCGCTAGAAGCCATTTATCTAATTTTTCATCAGGGAAGGCTTCAACGTATGGATAGGAACTGTCTCCAAGGGTTGCTACAAAGAAATGGGCTGTATGGGTTTCTCTGGTGGCGCTGTCAACAACACAATTCAAGGTGTCGCCCATCCAATCTACAAACAATTCTTTGCCTGGTTCGCGATTCTGCGCCATGATTACGTTTTTACCAGATTCATTCTTCCAGCTAAGATAACGTTGACAAAAGCGACTATAGCTTAATCCATTGGTATTTTCCGCTTTGTAATCTTCCCAGAGATATTGCAAATTCAGACGTTTATTCGCTTGCAATCGTTCATGGATACTGCGCCAATCTGGATCCTCTTTAAGGGAATGGCCATAACTGTCTGGATAGAGTAAGAGCTTGATTTCATCATTGGTCATTTTTTCAGCCACATCGTATCGAAGTTTACAATTTCGGCAGCGTTTCTGAATTTCTCCAACCGTGGATTTATCACATTTAACACTTTGAGCGATTTCTCTTTGAGAATAGCCATCTTCTATTAGTCTTAAGATTTCTAGAACTTTCACTGGTCCTTCACACCTCATTTTCTTCCTCCCGTAAACGTGCTAAAACACATTGTACAGGAGTTCAATATCGAGGTGCCGGTTTATTGGCTGGATGTTACAAGAACAGTGGCCGGATGCCGCAAGAATACTCACCGCCCTTGCTGTGGGTGGCTTTTAACCGTGCCACTCTATTTTAATACTACTGAAAGGAAAAACTCATATCGGGCTTGGATTATTCAAAAAAGCCCCCCCCGAGGTTCGGGAGGGAACTTTTCATTCTTGACTGGAATGTTTTAAGTATAAAATAGTTTTCATTTAGGTTTCTTTTCATTTGCTTATTTATAAGTTACAATAAATGTTATTTAGATAATTCACAAATGATTTCCATACCGATTATTTCCTATTGAAGATAATATCGACACAAATAATACTATAGAGTTTTAGCTATGGTATTTAGTTCTCCTGACATAGACGTTATTTCTTCGATACTCGCTGTAATCTCTTCCGAGGCAGCCGCTTGTCCTTGGCTAGCATCTAATGACCTATTGCTTTTCTCGCTAGCCTCTTCGACTTTCTGTTTGATTGTATCTGTTAGTTGCTTAATCTTTGGAACCGTACTTTTTGATTGTGCCGAAAGCTTCCTTATTTCTTCTGCCACTACTCCGAAACCCCGACCTGCATCACCTGCTCTTGCTGCTTCAATAGCAGCATTTAAACCCAACATCTTTGTTTCATCCGCAATTTCTTTTATAAAGTCGGATACTTCATTTATTTTTTCTGACACATTAATAATCTCTTTAATATCCGAGTTAAGATCTTCCTCATTTGAATGAATTTCCATAGCCGACGCCGATAGTTCTTCTATAGCAGCAGCAATACCAGTTAAACTGTTTTCGAGGTTCTCAGACATTTCACGTAATGTTCCAGCTGTTTTCTTTGGTGTAACAATCCCTATTGTGGCTACAATATCCCCATCCTCAACCAATGGATAATTGGCTACATTAAGCGGAACACCAACCCTTGAAGCATCAACGTCTTCGATTATTGGTTGTTTTGACTTAATAACTCGATAAGCTACATCTGCTTCGCTTAAATCCTTTCCAACTGTAATTGTCGGCATATCAAATTTCCGGGAAGGTTGAGTATAGGCAAACTTTGTTAGATCTGACATATATAAAAATGCTCCTTCATGGAACATTTCTGCTAAGATTGGAGCAAAATCGTTGAAAGCTGCTGCAACGGGATGGAGTTTAGGGAAAGCAATTGAAAAAGCCCCTACAGTATCGCCATTGTCATCAATTACTGGAATTGATACAATGGATACTCGTTTTCCGTAGACTGTTCGAGGAATATTTTGCGTTAATACCTTTTTTTCATGTATCGCTTGCATTGTAGTTGTATCGTCATTGAGCTTGTTTCCAACTGTAAAGATGTCCATTGCGAACGAATCAGATGCTTTTACCCATACAAAGGTGTCCTTCTCTACCAAGCCAAACACAACCCCACCGGGTATTAAATTAACCAAAAATTCAGCTAAAGTCTTACACGACTCAATACCTGCTAACGCTATCATAATTTTTTACCCCTATTCGTTGCTATTTGTTAGTACCTCTGTTTTAAATTTTAGGCCATCCAATAAAAGGATTAATCGGTCATCAATACGAGCTATTCCTTGAATACGATTACCGCCAAGACTCAATAACTCAGAACTAAGTTTTTCAATGGTTTCATCCTCTATTTTTATAACTTCTGAGACATCATCGACAATAATTCCTATCAATGAATTCTCTAAATCAAGGACGAGAAGACGGCTATCGGTACTTCTTTCTGTATGTGTAAACCCAAACCTCATTTTCAAATCGATGATTGGGACCACTTTACCTCTTAAATCGAATACACCTTCTACGTAGGAAGGCATATCAGGAATTATAGTGATCTGCTTAGGAATACGGATAATTTCTTGTGTGTGACCTATTTCAATGCCATATTCTTCTTCACCAAGTTTAAATACAACCAATTGTACAGAGCCCATCTTTATCACCTCCTTATAACTCTATTCCTTAATATAAAAGTCGCCAAACCAAAAAAGCTTGACAGCAAAAACATCACATAAACTATATTACAGGTAACTCAGCTATCTTCAATTCAATAGAAGACCCGTGGCTTTGCCTCCTGGTTTACACAAAGTTTGCCTTTGTCATTTTATTAGATGGCATTAAGCAATTATTGGGTTGAAATACCATTATTTTAAATTCTAACTAGCTCATTATCACTTGATATAGAACAGAGTATACTTTACACTTACGGTACTAAGTTGACTTTGAGTTGATTCTAGTACCAAAATAGTATATTGTCAATAAAAAGATAAATATGACGAATAAGAAAGAAGTGTTTCATATTAGTGCCGAAATACACGAAAGAATTTTAAAGATTGCGAAAGACATAATTGATACTGAAGGAATCAAATTCTTAACCATTTCAAGAATCGTAAGTAAATGTGAAATCAGCAGGAGAACATTTTATGAATCATTTACCTCTAAAGAAGATTTAATCAACGAACTTAAGGAAATCACCAATCGTTATGAATTTCCGTCCAATATCAGAAACGAACTAATTCTAAAGGCATTAGTTCTCTTCTCTCAAAATGGATATATAAATACCGATATGGAAACGATAGCTACATCTGTTGGTATCAAAAGAACCAGCATATATGCCTATTTCGAAAGTAAAGAAGATCTTCTTGAAAACTGCATTTTATATGAATTAGAAAAGAGAATGGCGTTTACAAAGGAGATTATCGAAAAATACAGCAACAACCCAATACATATTCTGAGAGAATACATCAGATACAATTGCAGGTATTCAAATAGCCCTACTTCTATATTAACTAGTCTAGCTAGAAGTTTTGCTCTGAATAATAAACGAATTGAAAAAGCTTATAACAACTTTATTGACTTCAGAATCAATAAAATTGTTGACCTCATAGAGGCCGGAATGAGCAAGGGGTTATTCAATAATAATCTTAACTCAATAAAAGCCGCCAAAGTCTATGTAACAATGTTCAATGGTTTAAGCCAAGGACCTTCTATTGACCTCATGTCTATTGAAGAACAATTATTTAAGATGTACTATACCTTTCTAATGAGTAGTTAAAATATAGATTACCAAATGCAACCAGTCTATTAGTTCCAATAGAAAACAAGGACACAAATTGTAATTTTTTACCTTACTTTTGTATTAATTTGTCCAACTATTAGAAATATTCATTTTCCAACATAATTTCGCATTTATCGGCATCACGAAGTAAGATTATTCACTCAGGTGCGTCCATATGTATTTCTACCCCGAGATTATGGCCAAGTCATTCTCTTGTTCGGCAAACGATTTTATCAAAGTCAGGTTCGACCAACATTTTGGGCCTAGCCCCTTATGCTTTTGTTTTCCTTCATTACTATCCTCTCCAAGAATGGATTTTTCAAAATTATAAGTTTTAAGGCACATAGAAAATGAACCACATGTTATGCATTCAAGCTTCTGTATATTAAAAAACAACTAATATTAATTGTAATTTAGAGATCATGGTAAAGACTTTCAATAAAATAGTATCCCAAAATATGGTAAATAATCATTAAATTCTATTAAGCGGCTTTTTTGAATTCTCACATTAGCTACATTAGGATTTGCATATAAAAATATAGATCGATGCACATTATATTAATCGATCGTGTTAAAAGGAGGTGATATTTCTAAATGCCAAAAGACAGATTTATTGCAGGAGGTATCGCGGGGCTTGTGGCAAGCGTTACCTGTGACATTGTGGGGATTATCTATAAATCATTAGGATGGACCGATAGAACTTTTAACGATTACGCGACAATTATACTTACGTATCAAGTTTATTCCAATGAAGGATTCTTTGGTCTAATCCTTTCAATAATTAGCCATGTAGCAGTATGTATGATCCTTGGGGTAATATTTGCTTACCTGATAAAGTTTACATCCAGTAATTATTTATATATCAAAGGATTAGGTTATAGTTTAGTAATTTGGTTATTACTTAACACATTTGGAACATTACTTAATCTTCCTCTATTTCGGAAAATGCCTTTGAACGTCGCATATGCAACACTATCTACAGCTCTAATATACGGGTTGATGGTTGCCTTGACTTTAAAGCTTATTGATAAAAAGATGCATTTACTATAGTACTGAAAGGAAACAACAACATATGCCTACATACTTTGTATATCCGATTTATACAATTGTTATATTTATACTTACCTATTCGATTGTTCCTAGACAGGAAATACGTTATCTAATACGTTTTGGCATTGTTTTTGGCACTATCCCCGATGCCGTGATGATTATCCTGTTTACAAAGATAATAGGCTTAGGTGGTTACATCAATTTTGGCCCTTTTGCTTTCAAAGGAATCCCTATCTTTCCTCTAATTGCTTGGGCCATATATTACGTTTTGTATTTATATTTATTACCTAGAGAAAAACCATGGATTGATATTTTTCCAATTACAGCAGCCTTTTTCAGTGTCCTCTTTTCAAACATCCTACAGAACCTTGGAATCTTTAAGTGGAACTGGGGAACTTTTATTGTCCCCTCAATTATTTATCTTTTTTGGCATATAACTGTTACGTGGATATACATTAAAACTCGTTCAAAAAGTTAAAAGCATATCTGCCCTTATGAAACTGCTTCATACTTTATTTCAGAAATGGACTATGCCCCCACCGAAAGTGAGAGCATGCTTTTATATAACTATTCTCAACTTAAGCAACATCTCTCATGCTATAGTATACATTTAATAATAAATCGAGCCTCTGGCTAAGTTGAACAACTTCAGGGTCTACAAGTGACTTAATTGACCCTAAAGTATTTAATTTTCCTCGTAAAATCTCAATAGAATTCAGTATTTCTACAGCACTCATTCATCGTCTCACTCCCAATGGTTGGTTTAGACATTATCTTAACGCAATTGATATTATATTCAGGGTAATGATTAGAATCAATGTATCCGACAATATCTGTCATCTTATTATATTCATGAAACGATAATAACATTTAATCGTTTTTGTGCTGAAAGTCATCCCATAAAACCTTTGATGCGAAAGATCCCTGTAAAACCCAAAACCGAATCTTTTACTCTCTCAAGAGAAAGGATTTCAGAATTTTATGAACAATATTCTTAATATTATGTATAATATGCCACTTATTCCCTAAATCATAATACTGATTAGAAAGAAACGACTCCAATAAGGACAATCTAAGAAATCTTTTGTCAAGAACATGATAAAAACGAAAGAGAGATGGATTCCTGTTGAAACAGAGTTCTTTGCTAGTGGTTGATGACAATATGGGAATTCGAATACTTTTAGAAGACCTCTTTTCCTCTAAAGGTTACAAAGTAGGCACAGCTGCTTCGGGACTCGAAGCCTTAGAATTGGCAAAAAAACTGTTACCCGATCTAATCATATTAGACCTCAGAATGCCGGGAATTAGCGGCATCGAGCTTCGGGCGAGACTACTTAGTTCCAATCCTAAGATGAAGGTCATCTTAATGTCTGCTTATGCAGACAAGCAAGAAATGGATGAATTAGCCCGTCATTACGAAATCGATTACATGTTGGATAAACCGTTTGATTTGGAACATTTAAACGGTGTTGTCGATGGCCTCATAGATGAGAAGAATACTGTTGGCATCGAGGCAAAATAAAACAACCAATGCGATTAATAATTATTATGCCGCCCTTGCCGGGCGGCTTTTGATTTGTGGTGGATCAATTTAAGTATTTTAAATGTTATGTTTACTTACCTAATTTTCGTTTAAAACTGTTCATAATTTGCCAAAACAACTTTGTTTCGTCCTGTTCTTTTTGCTTGATACAATGCAGAATCGGCTTGCTCTACTAGCATTTCTATATTCTTTACGGTATATGGATAGATTGCTACCCCTATTGAAATGGTAATGTTTATTGTTTTATTATCCAGAAGAGAAAACTTATGATCCTGGACTGCTTTTCGGATTCTTTCAGCCACTTCTAAAACTATATTCTGAGGACATTCAATTAGAATTACCGAAAATTCTTCACCGCCATTGCGCGATACAATGTCTGTAGAACTTGTAGAGCTGAGCAGTATTTTTCCTATATCTTCTAAAACCTTGTCTCCGTTTTGATGCCCGTATACATCATTAACCTTTTTAAAATAATCAATATCAAGAAATAGCATAGAAATTATGCTGTAGGTACTTAAATTATCAATTAACTTGTTGAATTCTTTATCAAATTGTCGAACGCTCAAAAGTCCGGTTCGATGGTCTCTGAATGATTCTTCTCTATATCTCTGATAGGTAAATCTTAACAAGTCAATATAGTGTAAATAGATATAGACAACAATAGAAACAATAATTGTGCTAATCCAATAAAAAATCACTGTTTGTATTAGTAATATTTTATTATTAATTGTGTGAATAAAAGTTAAGGTAGGGAATATAAGTGTGTAGATACTCATTACTACCCACTGCAGCCTTCTTCTAGTCATGTATTTTGCAGTCAATGCACAGCAAACAGTAATCGTGAGAATATTTAAAGCCGCTAAGAAAGAGTCCATTGTTTGGCCTTGAAATAATAATCGAAATAAACTCAAAATAATACCGGTTATCATCGCGGACAGAAAACCACAATATGTGGCAGATAGCATTACGGCTATATTTCTCAAATCCATAATAACACTTGGAGTAATTATAATGCTATAAAGCATCAGAATAATACCTAACAATGCCGAACACAAGCCAAAAAAAATCTGCAATTTATACGGAGAAAATGGAGTTATTTTCTTATTTATAAGAATTTGATTGCCAATACTGATTGTTGCAATTATTATAGCGATATTAATAATTAATTCCCTAATCATTCTTCAACCTCAATCTCATTTAACGCAATTTTAATATATATGATGAAAATTAGGGTAATTTATTTCTCATAATATTTATATTCCCCATAAAGCCTCGGGAAAAAGCTCGATAGAGGGAATAGCTTATAACTCCCAGATCAAATTTTAAGGAACTGAATGTTTTGGAATCACCACTAATATCCAATTATCTAAGCTTCAATCGCATCAATTTGCCATGATACCAAACAAAAGGAATAAAAGCAATTCAAAACCGTATCGAGTCTATGGCTTGCTAATACAACTTCAGGGTGCGTCAATGGTTTGTCTTTTGCAACCAAATGCAGTTCTTTCCTTAACTCTTCTATTAAAGTCAAATGTGTTTGTAATTCGACCAACTTAGACACTCCTATTCGTTCTTTTTAACAACTCTTATAGTCTATCAAATTCAATTCTTAGCTCAATAGATTCGACAGTATTTACCAAAAACTTGTTATTTTCACCGGCGCCATTTAAATTAAAGCTTAAAAGTGCCACAGCTTTTTCAAATTCTTCTTACAACATAGCTGATTCTTCCCTATATACGCAAGGAAAATTTTATTGTATTTCAAAGGCGTTGAAAGCAGGATTATGGGCAAAATAAGTCGAAAATAATCGCAAATTGCAAATTCATTTTACAAGAGTATTGGGGGGGCATTATATGTCAATTATTGACGGATTAGTAAATGGTGCTGATTTCATTAAACAACTTTTAGGAGGAAATTATACATTACTTATTTCTGATTTAGCATCGTATAAATTCTATGCTCCTGGTACTGTAGATTTTGGTTTTAAAATTGGCAATAACTTAATCCCTGGAACATTAATGCACAAAGCAATTCAAGAAAAACGGAAGATTGTACAAAAGGTTGAAAGGCAAAATAGTAAATTTGGCTTTCCCTACATAGGGATAGCGATTCCTATTATAGAAGGTAATCAAATAGTGGGAGCCCTGGCTCTTGCTCAAGATACTGAGCTACAAAATAAGATTATAGATATGTCAGGAGGGTTAGCAGCGACTAGTCAAGAGTTAAGCGCAGTCATCGAAAACTTAGCAAGTGGGTCTGAAGAGTTAGCCAACGTTACGCAAAATATATCCCTAGATGCTCAAGCGATTCAAAGTAATATCGAAAACACGGATAGTATCTTAAATGTTATAAACCGTATTACAAATTCAACTAATATGTTAGGCTTAAATGCTGCCATCGAAGCGGCGAGAGCTGGAGAGAGTGGTAGGGGGTTCGCTGTTGTTGCTGAAGAGATTAGAAAGCTTGCTTTAAATACAAAAGAATCCCAAATGGACATTCAAAATAATCTTAAGAATATAAAAGAGACGGTCTTAAAACTTAATCAAGAAATTGAAAAAATCGCAGCATTATCCGAAGAACAGGCCGCGTCGACCGAACAAACCTCTGCATCTATTCAAGAATTATCTATGACAGCAAACAATTTGAGTATGATTGCAGACGAGTTGGTTTCGGGAATATAAAATTTTGGGCTTAATTTGAAATAAGGTGCGTCCGAATATTCCTTCTACTGTACTTACATTACCATGTACTTACATTACCAATCGATTTATTGAGGGCGGAAATGCGGAAATGCTTAGAAGCCATGATGTAATTACGGAAGCCATTTTGGAAAAGGTGATTGATGAAATTTATCTGCCACTTGTCCGTAATTGAGAATTGGTACGCGGGATTGCTTCGCTCTATCAAAAAGCTGCCCAAACTAGCATCAGTAGATAAAGAAATTGTTGCCGAACTCTCCGATGAACAAAACCTCCACCTGACTGGCCGCACGAAAGATTTAATACCCTTGTTGGAAAACCTTTTAAAATTACTTAATCTTGACATGGATTAACTATAGTCTCTTCCACAAAACCTACAACACGCCCAGAACATTCCTTAACTACCCCAGTTCTTCTTTATCAAGCCGGGACACCCTTCCCCTTATCTTGGAATGACTTGGGCGGCTGGATAGGAAATGGAGGAGTTTTGGCACCTTTACCTCAAAATCAACACACACCATTATCTTATTTCTATTTCTTACTAATTTTTACTTTTGCCATAAATTCGTACCCATTTGGTGCGATATCTTGATCGAAATTATAACTTACCTTTTTACCTTGATGATCAACTGAGAGCCATAAATGAAAAAGTGCAATACCAATATCAATCTGATTCATCTTCTCATACACCTGAGCTTTGAGAAGATTCAACTTTTTCCGACTTACTGTAATAACGTCTAAATCTCCACTAAAAAACCACGTCTGTGTGTTGGACGCCGATGGAGCGAAACGGACTGGCTCTAGCAATGCTTCTGCACCAGCTACATTAGATATTTCAGACAAATTTTTACGCTTGAATTCAGATGTATCCACTCTGTGAATTGTCTCCGTGGTATTCCCGAAAGCGAGCATAATTACAAACTCCAATCCGTTTATAAGCATAGGCACACCTTTTGCGGGCTTTGCCATCCCTAACCAGCAACTGGCGAGATTGTTATAGGAAAGGTACAAATCAATCTGCTGGAGCAAAAACCCCGCGTTCATTAAATAGTTTCCCTTTTTCTCAGAATACAAGCAAATATAGTGCGGTGCTTTGATAGGAAGGAGATTCTTTACATCAGCGGAACCTAGGTAGTCAATCTCATAACGAATACCTTCGTCAAGTGGTTTGACGTTATACGTGTATTCTTGCAACTTTTCAATTGTGTCGACGGGGAGTGGCGTCATGTCATATTTTCGGATGGACCTCCGGTGAAATATTGCGTTATATAGCTGAGAATTTGTCATTACGTTACCTCCAAATAAATGGCTTTTTCAATTGTTCATATAGTTATATCCGTATGTAATCGGTCACGTCCTTTGCATTATTATAAATTCAACCGCCCAGCACATCCCTTAAATCCAACTGTACCTCTTTAACAAGCCGGGGCTCCCTCCCCCTTCTGGGAATAGATGAGCGAGCATTACAATTGGCCCGTCATAGTAAATACCAGCCCCGCCAAACATCTTTTTGACCGTTACAAAACCCAACTTTCCAAGTTGGTCTACTACATATTCTTTGAAGCTTTCGCTAACTGGGCCTGTGGCTAAAAAACATAATAGGAAAGCCCTAATCTGTGATATGTCAGATGAGTACAACCAAATTATAAAGAATAGGCTGGGCATAGCAAGATCAGGTATTTTAACCTCGATTCAAAGGATATTGGGTATGGAAAAATCAATAAAATTACAGCTGGATAAGGCAACGCCAAAAAGTGCGGCTGTGGGAAATGTCCATCTCATTAATTCCAATTCTCTTAAAAATAACAAAAACCAATTCAGTTTCAGTGTTATTTATTTAACGTCCATTCTAGGTCAGCTTTTTTTCTTAACTCATTCGTTTCATTGCAATTGTAAAGTATATATTTCTCGTTAGAATTCATATAATTTTCTATCATTTTCTTATCAAATTCAATTAATTGCTCATCATTGTTTTCATGAGAGTATTTGATACTAAACCACTTTATTAGCAAGTTATCAAAAAGCATACTTAAACTCACTTTATTATTCACGTTAATGCAATTATCTGCTATTTCTTCTATTTTATGAGCAATATCAAAATCCATGTTTATTTTTTCTGTAGGTTCACTAGTCTTCCTTACGTTAATTATTAAATCTGTCTTCGGTGTTTCCTTTAGTAACATTTGTGTTATATTCGGGGCAGAAGCTTCCATAGGAATGATATTAACAAGTCTAAACCCTGAATTTTTAAAAGCCCTTATTATTGAATTCCAGATCTTCAAATCTTTGTTAGCGAAAGTTACTGTCATCCAGGCCCCATCTTTTAGAACTCTATATGCTTCCTTAAATACTTCTGTAAGCTTTGTCTCATAATGTTTTTCATCAAAATTACCTTCTCGATATGGATTAAAGACAACCTCATTTTCCCAGTCAATCCTCTCCCCAAAATATCTTAACCAGGAATTCCATATATAACTAAGCTCTAAGTATTGAATTCCCTCACCACCGTAAGGAGGGTCAGTAAAAATGTAGTCTATTGAATTATCCTTAATCACATTTGTAAGGTTACACGATGATTTTAAGATGAAGTTATAATTTTTTTTATCTCCGACTAACTCATTTGTTTCAAGTTTTCCTTTCAGCATTTTCTTATATCGATTCTCAAAGTAGTGCCAAGCATTTAATTCCTGCCAATTCTGTGGTAACCAGTAAGTATTAATTTTCCATGATGGCCCTCCTGAGTTTCCTTTATAGTTAGCAATCATTTTTGATGCCTGAGCTATCATTGAAGTAAATACAACAACAAATGCCTCTCTAATTGATTCATTCTCAATGTTAGCAATATAATGGAATATGGCACTCAAAGCATGAAGATTTCTTTTGGTATATATATCACTAAAATTCACTATACCCGCTCTCTCAAGCTTTTTTGTTTCCCAGCCTTTAAAGATCTCGTCATTCGGATACCAGTATTTTATTCTAGTATTATTGATTTCCTCAATCGTGATTAGATCTGAATTATCCACGGGTTTTATACCTTTACCTTTACAATGTTCGCATAAATATTTTATTTCAACTGGTTTAGCATTTTCCCATACAGTTGAAACTATTTTACTGGCTTCATTACAATTCGGGCAAGTGGTGCTATACAACCATTTCATCTCATTATTTAGAGCTATCTCCATCTTTTTATATTCATTTTTAAATTCCTGTAAATCAATGTGATTAAGCATTGATTCACAGATATATTTCGATATTGGATTAATATCAACGCCAATGCCGACTCTATTATTAATCACAGCTTCTATAACCGTAACTCCAAATCCGGAAAATACATCTAAAACAGTATCATTTTCATTTGTAAAGTAGTTAATATATTCAGAAATTACGTTTGAGGGCTTCTTACCCCAATATTTATGTACATCATATCTTTTGGGCCAAGTATCTGGCTCAATTATATGACTTATAGGAAAGTCAATAGGTTTCAATCATTTCAACTCCTTATCATTGTAAATCCCCTAAAAATAAATGACGAGGTTTTTCCTCGTCATAGTATATACTATATTTTGATTTTGTTTAACTCATTTCAACAAATTTTTATTTGTTGAAAAAGTCTCTTAAAAATTCATATGCATTTTCTTTTTCTTCTGTTGGGATTGCCTGAAGAATAGCCTTAATATTTAGCTTACCAGTCTTACTATCCCAAAAATTCTTCTTAACTACTTGGTGTCGACCACAAAGTGCTTGCCAATCATCGGGATTATTGATATCTACCTTTTGTCCAAAAGAATGCGGTTGTAGATGATCAGCCGTTAGCTTAACTTTTCCACCACCAATAGGATCTACATCACCATCTTTTAAGCCACATATTTGTCCACCTTCTGACCATTCACAACTATTATTTGCTCTTTGTAAAACCTTCTTCCAGCACTCCTTTGAGGGGTAGACTCTTTTATTTATCTTTGCTCTTTTCTCGGTCGATAACATTAAATATTCCCCAAGCTTTAAATCATTTCTATCTCTTTGACTTAATATAGTATAACCGTCATCAGTTCGTAATTCAGATAATCGTTGATGCCAATTCTCGGGTTCCTTTCCTGTTATCGGATCTTTTGCAACCTCTACTAATTGATTATTTGTAATAATTTTCCCTATGTTATTCAAAAACAAGGCTTCTATTCTTTTCTTGATCGACTTTTGATTATAAAATTCTCTTTCGATTGAAGCATATTCCAAATGTTCCACAATTTTCACCTCTAGTACTTTATTATACTAAAGGCTTACATTTTATACAACCTATCGTCATTTTTAATCTAGCCTTTTAGGGGGGGGTAAGATAATTCATTTTCATGTTTAACAAGCATTTTTGTTCGATGCCCCCCACCAGTATCAACGCACACGCCTTTTTCGATCCCGGCAGTGATATACTTTGCAACCTCCCCTGAAAAGGGCCTTCTTTTGGAAAACGGAGAATACTATTTTTAAATTAAATTCAATCATCAAAAATAGCGAAGCAAGAGAGCATATGTATTACTTTAGGAAACTTACTGCCATAAACTGTTCAATCCTCCCATTCTAATAAGTCAAATAAGTACTCTCTTCCCCCTAATATCTCGTCCTCCTTTTCTATCAAAGGATCAATCCAATCTGCTTTATCACGCGCCCATTTAATAAAGCTTAGAACCTGTTTTCTCTTCTCCGCATCAGTTATTTCCTCACATTTTAACTCGATTCGCTTAGCAAACCTGCGGATTTTCTCAGCCCTATCTGAGTCACTAGCTAGTTCTTCAAAGGTTTCAAGGAGTTCTGTCTCATGCTTTTCAATTTTCTCTTTGCGATCCCGTTCAAGCTTCTCTTCAAGTTTTCGTTTTGCTTCTAATTCACTCTCTTCTCGCTTTGTCTTAACTACCTGAACAGCTTCCATTAGCCAAATTATTATTTCACCTATCTGATTTTCAATTTTACGATTATCAGTATCATGCCAACGTTTTCGTTTACAATGATACTCATCAATCTCAAATGTAAAAATACCTGTACTTACATAATCATATGGTGGAATATAGAACGGACCCTTCCTTTGCTTAGCTATTTCTTCTTTTGTAGGCTCGTGCTGTATCTTTAACTGTTTCTCTCTGAATTTTATTGGAACACAATCTCGTTCCAAATTAATATACGTTATATTATCACATAAACGCGGCTCGTAATTCCGGTAATGTTGAGCATTCGGAGCTTTAATTTGAACTGAATAGCCAAAATGTCCAATAGAAACAAACAGAGTATTTAAGATCCTATATGCTCTTTCTTTTTGCTCATCAGTAATATCAAAATTCATAACCCTGCTTGTTGAAGGTCTTGTAGATTCTTTACGCGACTTGAAATATTGTATCGTATCTTTAATTAATTCATGTGGATTTATCAATTTGTCCGGAACAGTAACAGTTGATATAAATTCCATAACGGTTTGCCTCTGTTCCTTAGATAAAAACAATAGAATTTCAGATTTTATTAACTTACATGAAATATTCAGCTTTTCTTCTACAACAATTTTATCGATGCCTCTCGACCTAGGAAGAGGTGGTATTTTCGTTTTTTGACCGGCTTGAACTTTTGCCCAATAACCATTAGGAGGCGTTGGTATATTAAGCTTCTTACAATTCTTTCGAAGTGCTACATCAGAAATCCCGTATCGTTTAGCAACTTTAGTCATGGGCTCAGCCCAAATTTCTTTGTAAAGTTTTTCACGCTCATAGGTTCTGGTCTCCATATAACACCTCACTTACTATGGGTTAAAGGTTACGTTCTTGGCAATTAGTTCCTAATGCTGCCAACATGTTAGCCATCTATTTCTAATATCTGATTCAAATTTAATTATACCACTGTGCCTGGACAAATAGTTGCGGAAGGCATCAACGCCTCCTGTTATTGTCTAAATTAGTAAAATCCAGAGCATTTAGTCGCCCTGGATTATCATCTTTTTAATTCCCGGCAAAGCCGTTTAGACTATTTGGTTTTTAACCACGCTCTCGCAGGGGAGCAACTTAAGTTTTCCTATGGCATTGGGGGCCTGACCTAATCAGTATGTTTATTAAATCCCTGAAATTTATAATAGGATCAAAACCAAATCAAATCTTCGTACATCGAAGGTTTGAGTAAAAAGGCTGCACCTAAAACCCTGAAATTAGGTACAGCCTTTTCTTGAAAAAATACTAAAGGAATAACTTAATAATGTATGGATTAAACACTGTAATAAGCCATGCACCCACTGGTGGGACAATGTATAAAACTATTGGAATAGCCCCTTCCTGTTCTCCAATACATTGAAGAGTAGACATAGTACTTGCGGGCATTCCCAAACTAAAACCAATTAGTCCTGAAGCAACATAGGCGGCCAATGCGTTCTTTTTATAAAACCGGAAGACATAATAATAGCTCAAAAACATAAGTAAGCATGCTTGAAGTGCAAAGATCATTATAGCGGCAAAATTAAGTTTCGTCATCGCGTTCAGATCCATTGACATAAACGATAGGACTAAGAGCATGGAAAGAGAAAAGTTCCCAATAATATTTACTTGTGGTGACTGAATAAGGGATTTATGCTTAAATTCGAACAGTTGCCGCAAGATGAGCCCTGCGAGAAAAGAACCTCCTGCCGGATTAATCCACCTACCAAACCCAAATTGTGTAGGCAGCAAACCCAGACATATAGTCAATAAAAAAATCAAAAAATGTTGTAAGAATTCGTAAGGCTTAAATCCGATGGCTGTTATTTTAGACTCTTCCAATTGGGTTCGCTTCTTCAACAAAATAAAAAGACAGCCCCCTAAGATCGTACCAAGAATATTTCCAAATACTGAATAGCCATTAAACAGTCCAAGATAAGCATGCCCTTTTGATATTAGACTGGGAACTCCCTGAAGCACAGAAGCATCCCCCATCAAGCCCATCGAGCCAAATATGACCATTTGAAAAGGATTGTAGCCTGCAGCCTTGGCAATCAATAAGCTGACTACATTCTGAAATAATGCCACAAAAATAACTATCCCCAAAAATAGGAATTGACCTTTATAACCTTTTTTTAAAAAAGCACGATCTGTTCTTAGTCCTATTGAAGCAAAGAATCCAGCAACAAACATCGGAAGCATAGAATAATCCAAATTCCACTTGACGTGTCCAATGCTTTTTAAACAAAGAAAAAGAACAGAAGCCAAAATACCTCCAATGAAGGGAGCTGGGATATATAACTTCTTTAACCAAATTGCCTTATGTTGAAGGTAATAACCAATTAGTAAAAATATTCCAGCTAATGTTATCGTTTGTAACGCGATAAAATGCATAAATTTAAACTCCTATATGTTAACAGATTTAATTGTTCTTATAAGCTCTTCATCATCCAACAATTTGTCTGTTACCCAAGCCGCAACTTCTCCGGTTATTTTCACACAGTGAGCTTTGCGTTCAGGTGAATCAAAGACTAAATCTTTTGTAATGACTCGGCAGCAAGTACTTCTATATAACTTTTTGATATGATCATGAAGTTCTGCAGCAATAGGTAACATTTTACCATTCATTGCGTTGCCATAATCTCTGCCGTAAGCCATACCTAACGCCATTACACCGCCACTTATGGCTCCACAAACACAACCCGATTTTCCGATCCCAATCGGAAAACCTGAAGCCAATCTGGTAATTGAACGATCAAGAGGCCAGCCAAGCAATTCATTGAGAGTATGGATCACCGATTCAGAACAAAAAAACTCACCTCTTTGGAAGTAACCTTCCGCCTTTTTCCTTGCATCATTAATAACCTTTTCTCTTTCCATATGTTCCTCCATTAATAATCAATTGGTTATATATACAAATCACTTTTATATTATATATATGTTGTCTCCATAACTCAATTACTTCTTAATAAAAAACACCTCTGTTGTCACTTTTATCGTGATGCAGAGGTTCTAATTGAACGAAAGCTTAAAATTTTATAAATTATTTCCCATATTATACCGAATCTCAAAGATATTTATTCTCCCGAACCACCTTAACCAAAATTCGAAAAAGGCATTCTTTATCGTCCTTATTTATTATAATTACGAAAATGAGGCAGCCAATGATGACCGCCTCATTTTCATTCAATGTATAAACTCAGAGTGTTTTTCATCATTATTATCTATACTATACATATTTGGTTTTGAATTTTGCATCATTTTTTCCTGTTCTGCTGTTGTTGGAGTGGTTGGTTGAATGTAGTTGTTGGCTGGCGGAGCATCCCAAAGAGATTCATCACCAAGTACTGCAGCGGTATAAGTAGTACCTAACCCAAAAATAGTGTTACTGATTACGTACGAAAGATTACTCTTTGAATCTTTTGGTTTTACTTTATTTGTATTAAACCCACTAAGCATTGCTGTAATCGTGGCTCCAAAAGTTACTCCGAAAAATGCACCTTTAGTAAAAAGATTATTCTTTCCTGTCTTAGAAAGTATTTGAACCTGAGCAACTGAACCAACCATACCCAATCCCAAATCCATAATAGTACCTAAAAGCTGCCCATATAGGTTCTTCGCTTGCCTTCGCGAAGAAACCCAAACCCCTGATGCGGTTTCTCTAAATGAACGTTGAGAAATCTTTGTTCTAAGAAAAACTTCATCTGTGGCTATTTTTAAAATAGTTCCAACTAGTCCAGAAACGATTCCGAGTGTCATTCTATCCTTTATCTTTTTCATGTTTTTATGTCCTTTCTCAATTACTATTATTAGTTTCTTCATTTCTTGAGAATTTAGGACTTTTAAAATGTCCAAATTAAAGTATCATCGGAAAAAACTGTTATAAAGCACACTTTCCTCTTACCAAAACAAAAAGATGCTAATTAAGCTTCTTTTGTAAATAAACACATAACATCTTGGTTGCGACACGACATAAACGTGCGCCCTTTACTTAATAATTGGCTCTATCAAGTCATCTCAGAAGAGGTCCTCCAAATTTGACTGACATATATTTTATCCCCCTATAAGAGCAGCAATGCTTTTACCCCTTCTCAATGCATGACTATACGTATTTGCAGTGGTTGATGGGGTTTGTCCTAAAGTTGCAGCAACAAGTGTTACAGGATGGCCTTGGTCAATTAGTATTGAGGCAACACCATGTCGAAGATCGTGTAATCTAATATGGTGTAAACCACTTTTAGCTAAAACCCGGTTTTTAGTATTCATCACTGCACCATATCGCAATGGTCTGCCATCACCGTTTTGGAATATAAGATCATTCGAACTAACTTTTGAGCTAATACTTTTAAATAGTTTGGATAGTTCTTCTATGCTTTCTTCATCAAGCTCTATTACCCGTTTGCTATTCTCAGTTTTTGTATCTTTGAGCTTTCGATGTTTTGTATCAGCCGCTCGAACTATTGTTATTGTCCTTTTCTCAAAATCAACATCACGCCATTTAAGACCAAGGGCCTCGCCAGTTCTCATTCCCGTGAGGGCCAGAATTCTTATAATTAAATAATGCTTGTAATCTTTTGCGATCTTCAGAAATACCGCCAATTCCTTTAGATCAAGAACATTCCTATCTTTACGTACAACCTTCGGTGATCTAATTCCTCTCATCAAATCTGAACCAATTAGTTCCAGAGAGGATGCGTAGTTTAGAGCCGTCCTCATTGTTGCGTAAAGGTCTTTTACTGTTCGTTCTGATAGACCCTCGATTTTTTTAAGCCGTTCTCTAATCTCTAACGGACCTAAATTAAAAACTTCTAAGTCCCCAATGACCGGAATTAATCGTTTAACGTGCCAAGCATATTTTTCGTAAGTACGCTCAGTTACCACATTTCTTGTATCATCTAGCCACAATTCTAGCAATTGTTCAACATTTTTTGGAACTTTCCGTGATCCGTTTCTGTTACGTCTCATCGTTTGCTTCACACACTTGAATTTAACCTCTAATTCTCTTGCTCTGTCCTTGGCCTCCGATTTAATGCCATAAAATGTCTCATAGTGAAACTTCTTCTTATCACTACTATCTAGCCCTAAATATATTGAGATTTGATAGACCTTATCGCCCCGTTTTCTAATGCTCGCCATATTTATCCCCTTTCTAACAGAGAAGTTAATGTAACGAACGATCACCACTACCCTTAGGAAATAAATATGCTTTTGTTATTGGTTATTATTACCATAATACTAAAGATCTTAGCTCAGAAGAGTCTCCCTTCAGTTATCCGTGAAAAAATAGAAACTTTAACTTTATGGTTTGAATACAGATAATAGGTTAAGGGCATAACAACTCTTGGAAACGGGAGGGATATTATGCCACGATATTCTTATAGAAAGTTCAACGCAACCAGAAAACGCTATGGTGTCCGATTCAACAGCAAACAAGGCCACCAATTCCTCATAATTCTTGCTATCCTTGTCATTGGCTATTTCATTAATCATCCCTATCTTTTTCTGGGCATCGGGAGCTTAGTGCTTTTTATTTACTTCTACGAGAAATGGTCCGTCCGGCAAGCAATCCGGAAATCGGGCATTGAGCAAATTGACCTTATGGGAGGCACGGATTTTGAAAAACGGCTTCAAGTTTTATTTAACGATTTAGGTTATAGGGCAAAGCTAACACCCAAAAATGATTTTGGAGCAGACGTTATCGTTGAAAAATATAACGGTGGCCGTACAGTAGTCCAAGCTAAACGTTATAGCCGTCCGGTGGGCTTAAAAGCTGTTCAGGAAGTTATTGGTGCAATGGCCTACTATGATGCAATTAATGCCATTGTCATTACGAATCAGAACTTTACTCAACAAGCAGAAAGATTAGCCCTGAAAAATAAGGTTGAGTTGTGGGATCGGCAAAAGTTAATTTATATGATTAACTCAGCCTTGAAAAATAAGGTCCTTCCAGCGAGATTAAAACCTTCTTAAACCTTCAAAATTTCAAAAGCAGCCTTTGATATGCTGCTCTTTTCTTTGTTATCCGTCTTTTTCTTCATGTTTCCATATTGTACGAAGGTCTTCTATGTAGGATAGTTTTCCAAGATTCATTAATATCACCCCGTTATAAGAAATAAGCTCCACAAAGAATAAATTTTCTAACTATAGCTAAAATTCAAATCAGTATAATTTAGATTTTGTATACCATAGTCTCAATACCGCTTAAATATCCGGAATATTCTTCCATAAACTTGTTGTAAAAACCGCCATCTGTAAATATTAGTATTCTACGTTGACAATTTGCTATCGTCAACCAATAACACTTTTCAAATATTGCAGATCGCTGCCCTGCTTTTAGTTTTCCGTCTTGTAATTCATTATTACATACGAATAAACAAATTGATTTATCCGCAGATACTCCATGAAATTTCCTACTCTCTTTTGAGTTTAAAATGTTACCTTCATAGAAAGTTGTATTAAACTGATAGGATAAGCTCTTTACTATTTCTCTAATATCTTTTTTAATTTGAGAAGTATCCGCCATATTTTTCTCCTTTTTAGAAAACATACTATTCTTATGAAATGATATAAAGTTCCAAAACATTCATTCTATATCAAGGCATTTCGGAAGTTACCCGATGATCTGTTTAACATATCTTAACCTTTACATAAAGTTCAAGCCACGAAGAAAAATCACATTGTTGTTAACATTTCAGGATAACATATTTTGAAAGTTTAATCCCATTACTTATTTCAGTAACATATGACGGTTTCAGACCAGAAGCATTTATTATTTCTTTGAGGTTAATATCATTCTCAAGCAAAATTGACGCATACTTAACTCCAAACAAATGAACGTTTGCGACTTTGTCACCAGCAGGAGCATTATCATACATTTCTCGTAAAATTTTACCCAATTCATTTTCAGTCATTTTAACCACTCCATTCCGCCCAGAACATCTGTCAAATTCTTTAGTTCCTCTTTTGTTAATCGTTTACCCCCTTCCCCATCATGGAATGATCCAGCGACCATTCCCGAATATCATACTTCGGATCTTTATCGTTCTAAAAGGTCATTCCTTTAAGCCAATTAACCAGATCGGACAATCCAGCCCAATTGCCGGTAATGTCCTCTTTGCAATATCAAAATAGGCCATTCCTGAGACAGCACCTTTTCGATGGGCAAAGTACTTGCTTGGTTCAGACATTACTATCTCTATACCAAGTGCCAACCTTCGTTCAAAATACGCTATCCTAAAACCGCAGAAATCCTTAAACATTGATTCTACCTTACCAAATTGTACTTCTAGCTGTACCAGACCACTGGGGTACATTTTGCAAAATCGGAATGCCAAGATGCATTGAGTGTGGTAGAAGTCAAGCATAATTGTCTCTTGTTATTTTTCTCAGCGGCAGCATTTCATCAAAGTTACTCTCGGTCAATGGTAGCTTGCCTAACCCCTGTGGAATGGTATCATAAGCCCAAGAATTTTGGGTAAGTAAACGAAAGAAATCCGCATTTATTTCAGCTTGCACATCTCTCTTTGGTAACTTGTAGATTATGCTTTCAAGCTCATATAACAAAGTCGGACTTATAAGTTCAATATATTCCCTAGTGCAATTATAAAAAAAGTGTTCGCTACGCAGATGTATCCTCCTTGTAATTGTGAAAAATGATCTCTGCGAAAAGAATTCTTTATTGTTTCTTAATTTCCTCTAAATTTGTTATATAATGTTACCAAAAGTCACAAACTACTTCATTTGGAGTGAAAGTTATGGGCAATGATAATATTCCTATAAAACATCACTATATTCCACAATTTTATCTAACTAACTTTTCTGAAGATGGAACTAAGAATTCAAAAATATGGGTTACAGATCAAAAACTATGTAAACAGTGGAAGCTTCAACCTCCGCTATCGCTTATCAGAATAAATTATATTCGTTAGAAGATAACCCTGATCATCAAAACATTCAAACAGATGCTTTAGAAAAAGCTTTTAGCCAAGTAGAAGGTATGGCAGCTTCTGTGATTAAAGAAATTCAAAATAGAGACCTTATGTCTAATCACTATGATTATGATACAATTTAGCATTAATCGAATTCCGCTAAATTGTTTGATTAACGTAAATAGTTTAGGCTTTCCGCTAAAAGGTTTGAACACTTTAGATTTCATTTTGTCAAGGTGGGCAAAGTTTTACGTTTACGTAGTTTATGATATCTGCCTTTCAAAATAGCTTTCTTGACAGGCAGAATTTAGGAGTTATATGATTTAGTTGGGAAAAGAAAATTCCCATCAATAACACAAGTGTGTTTATGGGGATTTTGTGCACAAGCGTAAAAGCACAGTACGATAATGGAAAATCTGCTGCATAAATACAAAAAAGGGAAACAGGGAAAAAGCCCACGCACAAAAGCAAGAGTGTGGTTGCCCTTCCCTGCAACCGTCCCTTCTCAGCCACACTCTTGCTTTTTTTTACCACCGCATCGGCTTCGTTGATAGTGTTGAGCAACTTGAAAGTTTATAAATAAATCAATTAACCTTCGAATTAAAAATGGATTACAAAAAATAAGGAGTATTTTTGAAAAATGGCAATGAACGAACAAGAAACCCGCTATCACTTAATAGACCCAGTATTAAGAGCTAAAGGGTACGATGACATTACGAAACTAAAGTGCGAGACACCTGCTCCTGTTGAGCCGACTGGTCCGAAAGGACGCAGAAAAAAAGGTTCAGGACGGACTGACTATTTGCTTTGTGTTAAGGCGGGAACAATGCCTAAACCATTGCCTGTTGCTGTATTGGAAGCAAAAAAAGAAGATGAAGAACCCTTGAAGGGTATGCAACAAGCAAAAAAATATTCTGAATGTGAAAGGTTTGAAGTAAAATACGTTTTCGCTAGTAACGGACATCTTTATGGCGAGTACGACCACTTTACCAAAATGCAAGCTGGCACTTTTCCTCTAAAGGACTTCATTACTCACAAAGACCTCACAGCCCGCTATGCAAAGGATACAGGCATTGACCTTGGCACTCCCGAAGCGCAAATTTTATTCATGCCCGACAGTCCGCCATGGAATAAATATCGTTACTATCAGGATGCTGCAATTCGTGCAGCGTTTGAAAAAATACTTCTTAAAATCCAGAATGGTGAGGACCCACGAGTTTTGCTTTCATTGGCAACAGGTGCAGGTAAAACTATTATTGCAACAAATCTTTTATGGCGTTTAAACGAAGCTGGACAATTACCAAAGCCCGCTTTGTTCATTTGCGACAGAGACGAATTGAGAACACAGGCTTATGAAAAGCTGAGTGCTGCTTTTGGTGACAATGTTAGAATTGTTAAAACAGAAAAAGGCGAAAATGCTGCAAAAAATGCTCGTATTCATATTGCGACCTATCAAACTTTAGGATTAGATGATGAAACGCCTGATGACAAAATTGCAAGTTTTTTAACTGAACATTATCCTGAAAATGCTTTCAGCATAATCATTATTGACGAATGCCATCGTTCCGCTTGGGGCAAATGGTCTGAAGTATTAAAACGCAATCCAAAAGCTATTCATATAGGACTTACCGCCACACCTCGCAAGCTGGTTACAAGTAAAGAATTACCAACAGAAGAATTAGAAATTTCTGCTAATAACTTTAATTACTTTGGCGAACCTGTTTATGAATACACTTTGGCTCAGGCACAGGAAGACGGTTATCTTGCAGCTTGTGAAATTGTAAAACGAAAAGCTGACATTGACAACCGAGTATTTACCAAACAGGAAATACTTGATGCAAAAGTGACCAATATAAAAACTGGACAACTTTTAACAGAAGCTGATTTAACAAAAGATAAATACACAGGAAAAGATTTTGATGATGAGGTTTTCATTGAAATGCGAACCCCTGCAATGTGTGCTGATTTGTTTCAGCAATTGATTGAAAACGGAGGTCCCGAACAAAAAGTTATCATATTTTGTAACCGTGAAATTCATGCCGACCGTGTTGTAATGTACATGAATAACCTATACACAAAATGGTGTAAGCAAAATAACCAAACCATCAAAGACGATTATGCCTTTAAGTGTATGGGAGGTACTAACAACGGCGCTGACAAAATAGAGCCTATGCGGGGTTCAGGACAAAGAGCCTTTATCGCCTGCACGGTAGATTTGTTGGAAGCAGGTGTGGACATTGAACGATTAAATGCTATTGTGTTTTTTCGTTATCTGAAATCAGCTATTAAATTTTACCAAATGGTAGGGCGTGGCACACGTATACACGAGGAAACCGAAAAGTATAAATTCTGGTTGTACGATTACACTGGAGTATCCGATTTATTTGGAACTAAATTCATTTCTAAACCACCAAGACCAGGTGGAGGCGGAAATGGTGGTGGCGGTGATGATGGTGGCAATACAGGCGGGGGTGAAGGCGAAGCTCCTGCCATTGGTGAAGTGCGTGGACATGCTGTAAAGATTACACCGCAAGGGCGTTTTATTTTGGGCAACCGTGACGGTAAAGAAATTGCCATACCTGTTGACGAATACCGTAAAGAAATAATCCAACGTGTGGTGGGCGAAGCGCATAATCTTGACGAATTCAGACAGCTTTGGATTGAAACCCAAAAAAGGCAGTCCTTGATTAATCATATTTTGGAAGCAAACTTTTCTCCCGAAGTAATTAAGGAAATTGATAAAATGAATGATTACGATATGTTTGATTTCTTTGGGCATGTAGGCTATAAAGCCAAAGCCTATAAAAGAACAGAAAGAGGCTCACATTACATAGCCGAAAACCAAACCTGGTTTGCTGGTATGGATAAAAATGCAGCAATAGTTTTAAAAGCCTTTGGTTACCAGTTCTCATTAGATGGCACTGATGCATTGGAAACCCCTGCACTTTGGCAAGTACCCGAAATAAAAGCCGCTGGCGGAATTAATGCTCTGAAAACATTTGGATCGCCAAATAATATAATTATTGAAGCAAAAGGAAGGTTGTTTAGCGCATGAGTTACACAGTGAAGCGTCTGGGAGAAATCTGTAGGTTTGAATATGGAAAAAACCTTACTGAAAAGGATAGAGTTGCAGGCAATATTAATGTTTATGGGTCTAATGGCATTGTGGGAACCCATACTACAGCTTTTACTTCTGGAAAAACTATCATTATTGGAAGAAAAGGGTCCATTGGGAAGGTTTTGATTTCAGAACAACCATGTTGGGCGATTGATACAACATATTATATTGACGAAACATGCACTGAATGTGATTTAGATTGGCTTTCATTTATTTTAAGAAGTTTAAACTTAGAGAAGCTAAATAAAGCAAGTGGTGTACCTGGACTTAATCGGGATGATGCTTATGAAAAGAATATAGCCGTTCCCAACTTAAAGAGCCATCAGCAACTAATTGCTTTAAATTTAAAATCGCAGTTTAATGAAATTGAAAAAGCAAGAGAATCGACAGAATTTATTAATCAGGATTTGAAGCGATTAAAACATTTAGTATTAAACGATTTTCTTTCTGAATTCCACGAAGCAGAAAAATTTAAACTTGGTGAAAAAGCTATAACAACTAGTGGTAGCACACCATCAAGAGGACGGAAAGATTATTGGCAACCCGCAGAAATTCCTTGGATTAAGACAGGTGAGATTGCATTTGCGCCAATTACAAAGTCAGAAGAATATGTTTCTGTCAAAGCATTAAAAGAGTGTTCTCTAAAATTACTCCCGGAAAATACAGTTTTAATTGCCATGTATGGTCAGGGCAAAACAAGAGGACAATCCGCAATCCTAAAAGTACCTGCGACTATTAATCAGGCATGTTTTGCCATTCAGCCAAATGAAACATGGGACCCTGAATTTTTGCAATTGTGGTTAATGTATTCTTATCAGGACATGAGAAATATGTCTGAAAACCGAGGCGGTAATCAAGCGAATTTGAATGGGGGCTTACTCAATTCTTTTGAAGTACCAGCACCTTCATTACAAGTTCAGCAAGAAGCAGTTTCAAAAATAAATTCTGCCTTAACTGAACTGGATGTCATGAAAGCAAGCTGGCGAGAAACAGCAGAGGAAATTAACGGATTACCAAATCGCTTGCTTGCACAAGCATTTAAGGAGATTGAAAATGGCTAAGACAAAAGATAAAGTAGAGAAAACTCAAAAAGCAAAAAAACAAACGAAGGCTATCGGCTCAATACAGTCTTTATCATCGTATGTAAAAACAATATGTGATGTAATGCGCAGATCAAACTGTGCCAGTGCATTGCAGTATGTACCCGAACTCACTTGGATTTTGTTTTTACGCATTCTCGATGCACAAGAACAAAGAGAAAGAGAAGAAGCCGAAGCATTAGGTAACAGTTATAACCCTGCCTTGGTAAGTCCTTTTCGTTGGCAGGATTGGGCAGCACCTTACAGCGATAAACCAGACCACCCCAAAACATCTGACGGCAAACCGCAAGGTTGGAAACGGCAAGAACTTTTTGCCAAAGGCGACAAGAAACTGTTTGACTTCATCAATAATGAATTGTTGCCTCATTTGCACAGCTTGGATATTGATAAAACAACAGAACAACCCAATCCAAATGCAAGTCGCAAGCAACGCATCATAGGTCGCATAATGACAGCAGTTGAAAGAGTACGTGTGGATAGCGAAACCAATCTCCGTGATATTTTGGACAAAGTTCATCAACTCCACGCCGATCATGTTGATGACACTCAGTTTTTCACACTTTCGCAAGTTTATGAAGATTTGCTTCTGAAAATGGGTGAAAAAAACAGCGATGGCGGTCAGTTTTTTACTCCTCGTGAAGTAATCAGGGCAATGGTACTCACTATAAATCCTGTGCATGGAAAAACCATCTTTGACCCTTGTTGCGGAACAGGTGGCTTTTTAGCGATTGGGTACGAATACCTTCATCATAAATTAGGTAAAGACATTTCCAGTACCGATATAGATGGGCTAAAACATGATACTTTCTTCGGAAAAGAAAAAGAAAACTTAGTCTTTCCAATCGCTTTAGCAAATCTTGTCCTTCATGGCATTGACCAGCCGAATATCTGGCACGGTAATACATTAACTAACCGCGCCACATACGGCGCATTATTTGAAAATGCACCAAATACTTTTGATTATATTTTTACCAATCCACCCTTTGGCGGTAAAGAAGGGAAAGACGCACAGAAAAGATATGCTTTTGAAACAAGTTCAACCCAAGTGCTTTTTGTGCAGGACATCATTTCTCATTTATCACACGATGGAACTTGTGCTATTGTATTGGATGAAGGTTTGTTATTCCGCACCAATGAAAGTGCATTTGTGGAAACCAAGAGAAAGCTGGTTGATGAATGTAGTGTGTGGGCAATTATAAGTATGCCGGGCGGTGTATTTTCAACAGCAGGTGCAGGCGTAAAAACCAACTTGGTATTTTTCACCAAAGGCAAAAAGACAGAAAAGATTTGGTATTATGACCTTACACATGTTAAGGTGGGTAAGAAAACACCCATGACACTTGCTCATTTCGGTTATGACAAAGATGGAAACATCATTGATGATAGCAAACTCCCTGCAACACTTACAGAAGAATGGTTAGAAGATGAAAATGTAAAAGATGAGCAGTTCCCAACCTACGCAAAAATGATAGCGACCAAAGGCGAAAGCCGCTACTCATGGTCAATTGACTTTGCAGCGCGCAGAGTAGAAGCATGGGAAAAGATGCAGCCATACAAAGAGAAAGTTACTGAACTCCGAGAGGAAAATATTCCGTTAAAGGAGCAACTGAAAGTTTTTAAGAAAGATAAAAAAGACAAAGCAGAAATTGAAGCACTTGAAGAAAAAATAGTCAGCATTGAAAAAGAAATCAAAGAACAGGAAGCCATCATTTCTGACATAGACGCTAAAGTTTTCGACCTTAAAGCTGTCAATCCAAATGCAGTTGTAAAGGTTGACACACGGACAACATTAGAAGTAATCGAAAACATTGAAACGCAAAGTAAGATTGTAGAGGAAGCAATGAGTAGATTAAAATTACTGCTTAATCAAACAGTTAATACTAAAGATTTAATTGATAATTGATAAGCCATAGCACACAAACGCTCCCTTCCCTTCGCTGTAAGGCACATTGGTAAAACACACAAAGTCCAAACTGCAACCATATTTTTTCAAAGGACATTCCAGCCCATCCCCCTCCAACACACGGTGGACAAGACAGTGCAGCAAACTTGACAGATAATAATAACGATAGATAAAAAAACGCCAGTGTACAACAAGCGTTATAAAAGGGGTGCATAAAATAACGATACCGGGTTCATAATTAACAATTTATACCCGCATTACAGTTCGTTTTATCCCCAATACAAACGCAAATATCCCCCAAACCGCTTAATTCCAGTGCAAAATAAAAGATCGCCATTGTATCAACGACAGTCTTTTGATTTGGTGGAGACGAGGGGGTCGTTTTCCGTTAATTCCATAGATAAATACGCAAAAACCACATTCTTTTCGCGTTAAGCTTTATTTTTCATTAAAGTGCGCCCCCCTAAACCAAAAAGTTCCCTCAAACATACGTCCAAGGGAACATAAAACACACTATCAAATTAAGCCCAAACTCCCGAAACCACTGATACCAGGCTACTTCCGCTCTATCACCACGACCGTCTCAACGTGCTTTGTCCACGGAAAAATACATATACAGTTTGATCCCACGCAGGCTAGAAGCGCCACCTCCGTTGACCACACGCCAGACTCAGCTCTTGACCGCTGGTTAGCCTTTAAATCCAGGCGGCTTCTTGAACTTGGCGAGGTGGGGCAATGTGGTGGTAGGGAGTAAAATAAGCATTTTTCTTTCCAAGCCTCTAAAATACCTAATTAGACAATTATATCCATACTGTCCTTGCTCAGTAATATCCCAACAACGATGCAAATACAAACAATTACTGAAACCCCATAAGCAATATCTCCTACAAAGCCGTTTATAATACCCAATACAGCATAGAGTAAAAAATATATCGATAACAATATACTAGAAGCCACTGTAAAAGCTGCTTTATATTTTGGAAGGCAATAAAAAAAACATGCAATAAAACTAATAACACTTGCCATCATAACTACAGACCTAATTACTTCATTTTGATAAGTCCACCCGAGTATATTGTGTATGGTAAAACTCAATAGATATTGAATTACCAAGAATACAAATATGGCTACTGGTAGAGACAAAATCCATCTCAGCCAGTTTGGTAATTTTGCAAATATCCAATCATTGCTTTTTAATTCTCCATCATTAAGATGGATGAAAACTATACTCTTGTCCTTACCATGTTCAAGGTTTATTTGTTTATAAAGAAATATAGAAAGTCCAAATAATACTAGAGCAATGACAACCAGTGTTGGATAAGAAAACAAATTGTACCCGATTATGGTCTTAGTGTTCGTCAAAACTCCGTCCTCCTTCTACAGTTCATATCCAAGTAATCTTGCGAAAAATTGCTTGGAAAATCCAATAATCATTTTAAATCCCGCCACATATTCAATAAACTCCAACCTTCGAAAGTTACCTTCTTTTGGATGACTCCATGTGACGCATCCCTCCACCTTTCCGGTTCAGTTATCCGGTAGGTAAGGACATCCAACCTGCGGGATTGAAGGAGTGCGGTAGTTTGACGGGTAGCATGGGGTTATTTGGGATAGTGGGGGTGCTGGGGTAGTTCAAAAAAGAAAAATATGATGCCGGGTACACAGGGTAAAAATTATCCTAACCTTTTAATTTTTTAACCCTAATGCTAATAAGAGCCTTTTCATCGTCACTATGTCTTTATCTAAGTTTACTGTTTCTATCCAAACATTATATGCTAAATTTAATTGTCCAATTGGAAATATTGCGTAATATTCATTCCAAGTTCTTGGATTCTTTGACGCAGCTGGCATCTCACGTTCCAGTAAATACATTTTCCCATTTCCCAAACCTGATTTAACATCTTCGGTTTTTATAACTGAACTGTGATTTGGAAGACCAGATGCTCCACCATAGAACCCCAATATCTCGATTGAGCCAACTTGTTTTCCTTGTCTAAATATTTCTCCCTCGTTTTTCTTTGGAAATGTTACCGACCAACCTTCTGGCAAGTTCCCTGTAACGACACATTCTACATTACTGGGTAAATCCCAATTATAACGAGCGTCATTTGCAGTCACTCCAGTTACGTTTGACTTTGCTTCATTCTGTGTATTCATTTGTATGTTTGTATTAGATTTCGTGCTTGAGACATTACTCGCTGTACAACCAGAAATCATACTTAAACATATTATTAACCCACAAATTAGATTGAAAGCTTTCTTCATCTTGAACTCCCTCTAATTTTGTTCCAGTTAACTTACTTAACCGCTATTGACTTCCCATCCTTCACCCTCCATCTTCCCCATATCCACCAGGCAACCACATCCCTTCCTGCGGGATTGAAGGAGTTCGGTGGCTTGACTGGTAGCTGGGGTTTATGGGGATTTTGGGTTGAGGTTAGCGGGGCGCGAGGGGCAATATGTGTAACGGTGACATGATAGAATTTGAGCCGGAATGTTGTCCGGAATCCTTTGTTTTAATTCCTTTGATGATAAGTTTAACGGCAAGATAATTACTATTTACACAAAAACTACAATACTATTCTTTTTATATCGTAAGGAATTATTAGAACTTGCTAGTATTCTAATTTTTAAAGTGTGTTTTTCAACTTGTCGTCAGATAGTACACATTAGCTACCAATTTTTGAACTCTAAATTTATTATTTAAATCAAGTGTTCTCTCCTTTATAATTATTATTACATCTAATCTTACTAAAGGATTTACTTTTTCTATTTCTTTTGTTTGATCAGAAATCTCAGCACGATAAACATTACGTCCGGAAGTAAAAAATAGAGGGCATATGCTTATAGAATCCGTTTTAACATAAATCACTATAATAACTATAATAATGAAGAGGGTTACAACAAGATTTACGACAGATTTATTATCTATAGAAAATAGAGGCAATAAAAGAGTTATTAGAAAGAAAGAATAATCATTAACACTTATTTTTTGATACTTTCTTACTGAGTAACTTCTGCCAATCCTTCTCATTTTTAACTGATCATCAAAATCATTAAATAACCAATTTGTAATTAATCTAAAAAGAAGTAATGAGAATGTAATTATAAGTAATATGAGAAAAAATTCGAACAACTCTTTCCCAATATTTCGCTTTAACCATAATGCCCATTTAGTATTCTTAAAAAAGTTGTTACCATCTATAAACCTATATAACATTATTAAAATTAAAGGTAGATAGGAAGTAGTCCATAAAATCACTTGCTCTCTTTTTCCCCACATCATTACTCTCCTTCTTGAAGAGATTATTACCTAAAACTTATTCGTAGGAAGATACTATTCTAAAGTCTTCAGTAAGAAAAGATTTAACAATTTTATCTGCAAATAAGTGTATTAAAGTTGTTGGAGAATCGCCTTCATGGTAGATTATCTTTTTCCTATCTAAATCTATATAGTCAAATAGTTTCCAAAGCGTATTATATCTTTCAATATATTTTGATTTTTGTTCTGGTTCAGCGGGAATGCTTGATTTAATAATTAGTAATTCTTCACATCTTTTTTCAAAATTTTCCTGAATTGCATTTAACGTTTCAGGTTTAATTTGGGCGAGACCTCTAGAATATATAAATTGCTTACACGATTCTTCAAAAATCTCTTTATTTGAATCTACATAATCAAAAAAAGGCATTGATATAATCGTTTTAATATTTTGATCTCTTAAATCTGTAATATGATCCCTATAATCAAATGCATACTCAAAATTGGTTGGATTTAATATAAATATATAATCATCGACTATAAAGAAATCAAAATTCCCACCTTTTCTTTTCTGAAAATTCGGGATCGGCTTGTCTTAATGCATTCATCAATAGTTCTTTTTTACCTAACGGTGTTACACTTAGTGAAAGTTTTGCTATTCTATCTTTTAAAGCAATTTCATGATTATAATCAGCAACATTAAAAACATGATTTTGCTTTAACTTATTCAACATTGCAATCACATTTGTTTTAATCCAATATACTACGTCCGGTGAAAGCTGAATTTCGGATGTTTGGTATCCATTATCGGCCTCATTTTGTTTGCTAACTAGATGAAAAGAGACATCAACATTTTGTAACTGTGCATCAGTATCGATATTACTTAATTTATATATTAAGTTATTACAATTATTGATATCCATTAAGAATTACTCCCCTACTCTCTATAATAACAGTTGATTCAACAGGCACCTTAATTTTCCTCTAAACTCCATTAAATTCACCTCAAAAGTTTATTGAAGTCGAACCTATAATTGACTTAGTTTTTCCGAAACATCACTTCAATGCTATATAATCGCGTGTCTCCTCGTAAGAAACTCTATAATGCGCCGGATCGTCCAAACGATTCGGCTGTGTTCCATCATATGAAACGCCTCCCTTATCCTTCGGTTTTTCGATTCGTTGGGTGTAGCAACTTGTGTTATCCAATAGGTTAAAACATTATGCAGCATTACCTGTTAAAGTTCACTTGCCCCAAACACTTCGTCTAGCTCCAAGAAACATCAACCCACAACCTTAGGTCTACCCAGTATCAATGGCGTAGATATTAAATCGGTAAAAACTCCCAAACCGACCAAGAACACATTTCAATTTCGAACAGTATTTGACTTGTTCCAATTACAGATCAAAGTGTTGAAACACATTATCAAGTAATAATTATAAACATTCATCTATCTTTTCTAATTCATACCTAAGCAGATTTCTTGCCAAAGTTTTTTTATTCCTACGAATAAATTCAAATACATCATCTTCATCTATGTCGGGTGGAACATTTTTTTCTAATTGTCTAACGGCGCTCGCAGGAATACCATACTCTGTTAGAATAGATAAATTATCTCTAATAAAATCATTTTCGAGTTGTTGAACAAAATAGCTATAAGAACCAGGTCTTCTACTATGTTTTGTACAAACAAAACGCTGTAAACTATCAACAACTCGAAACGCCTTCGGAACAGTAAACTGAAACCAATGTCGATAAAGATGAAATGCTTGTTCTATTGAGTCGTCATAATACTTTAGTTTACGCTCAGGTGTCATATATTTAACGTTTTTAACTTTCCCTTGATATATATCATCCACAATAACCATTAAATTTTTCTTTTTTCTATACATATCTAGGTATCGAACTAATTGTTTGACAGAAAAAACACCATGCTTATCACTAAAATCAAAAAGATTATTTTCCGCTAAACTAAGTATATAAAACATCTTTTCCCAATTAGGCAGTTGTGCCCATGCGATGTTATTATATTGAACATCAATATCACGCTCTAAAGCATAGTATATATTCATTTGACCATTAACAGAAACACCATTTTTCTTAATAATATCCAATAATTCGTGTTTGATCTGATATAATTCTTCATAACGTGCTCGGGTTCTATCTTCAATATCTTCCGGTAAAATATTGATGAGTATCTCATCAGAAATAATTTGTGGATTTTGTTCATAAAATGGTATGTCAATTATAATCTGGCGTTGTTTAGGCGGCTGTACAAAATTATATATTGTTCCTACATAATGCTCCATTAGTCTGCCAGAACGCCCTTTAATATTGCTATAATCAAAAAAGTCTATTTGACGTCCTCCTTTTCGATCATCAAAAAGAATAACATTTTTTGCACTTGTATTAACTCCTTCAATAATAGTTGAAGTACAGAATATGCAATTTAATAATCCCTTATTAAAATATCTAATAATTGAGGCCCCGATATGTTTCTGTAACGAACCATCGTGGACGGCTACTTTATACTCTAATTCTTTTGCAAGACTCCAATCATCAGCAATATTCTTATGAATCCATTCAATAAGTGATAAATCATTTTGTGGTGCTGTCCCTTTAGAAATCAAATAATCTAAATAACCTCTTGCATACCTACGTGCTCTGTTAGGGGATGAACAATATATAAGAGTCTGTTCATTTCCAAGAGAATCTAATAAGGGATATAACAAAGCAAGCTTATTTTTGTCGTTCTCTCTATCTGATGTAGTTGGAGTAATTTGCTCATATAAATTAACGACATTGCAATCAACTAATGAAAAATTTGATTTAAAGAATACGGCGTTATATTTTTCTGCAAAACCTGGCGTAATGTCATCGATATTTGGTCCCAATAAATAGAACTTACAATTATTATGATTAGTGATTTTCAAAAAAGCATTATTAAGGGTGTCTGCTCGATCATCAATACGTCGTAGGCTAAGTTTATAAAACTCATCAACAATAAGAAAATCTATTTTAGGCAACGGCTCATATTCCATAACTCTTTCTGCAGTTAAAAGAAATAAATTCCCCTTTTCTTCTGAAGCTGGTTGAGAAGTTCTTACAATTATCTTGTAAAAATCACTATATTTACGCATTTTCAGCCTTGTTTCATCTAATAAAGCAAGGGTAGGCTGTATAATTACAATGTTTTGGAATTTATGGGAAGCAACAATTTCTTCAATAAGTAAACTTTTCCCAAAGCTAGTTGGTGCACTTGCGACAACATTATTATCTGAAAAAACATTAGTAGATAACTTCTTTTGCTCTTTATGAAAATATGTATTCTCTAAATAATCCGACAAAAAATATTGCTGTCGAATTATATCGGCAGAGGATTCTAATATTAGGTTATCCTTATTTTTAGCTAAATACGGATAAAAACCCAAAGCCTCAATAATGTCCGTCCAAAAATTATACGTCTCATGGCACACTTTTTCCCAATTGTTTAAAATATGGATAACAATTCTGCGCGCCTCTTGTTCGTCTAATGTAGAGCCACTGGATAATAAGTTTGAACATTTTTCAGCTAAATAAAAGCTTCTATTAGAAGATATATTTTCAGAAGTGTTGATTTCTGAAATGAGTTCTTCCAAATAGTTTCACCTCACATATTTTGCATATGCCAAAGACGAGCATGTAATTCAGTTACAAGCTCTTTTTTATTACGAATCGGAAATAACATAAGTGTAATATTCAATTGACTTTTTAAGGGATGTTGATTTTGTATGTCAAAGTAATCCTTCAACTCTCTAATGTTTGTTTCATGATAAGTTATCGCAGCAATGTTATTCATATCGTCATATAATTTATATATATCATGGGGATAGGTACAAAGCATAGGGATATTAATAATGTTAATTTTATCTTTCAATCTGTTAGAATTACTAAGTATTTTGATCCATTCATCTCTTTGTGGAATAGAGTTATTGTCAAGATTTTTCTTTATGATAATGAATTGTTCATTCAAATAATCTTTTTTAAAATGATTATTTAAATCCGATAATAATTCTTGTAAGCCCCTTTTACTTTCTGAATAAAACTTGCTTTCCCCTAACCAAAGTATTTTCTCATCTGGGGAAATATGTACTGAATCAAACCCATGGGCAGGTATTCCGGCTGCATCTTTAAAATAGACCTTTGAAACAAGTGGAATTGTGTTCTTAAAATCGCGCAATAATAGGTGAAGAAGCAATTCTCCAAATTCACCTCGTCGTGCAGTGCTCGATTTTTTTAACTCCTCCAAAGCGGTTTTATCGTTATTTAAACGCCATCTACGCATCAAATCATAATCTTTAATTTTATATATACAATGGGCAGCTTCTCTCAATTTCTCAACTACATCCGTTTGGGGAATTTCTGGGTTTTCATAATCAGCAAAGACATATTCAGGAATAGTATTTATGATTGCTTTTGTCAAATCATCTAACATATATAGAGGTTGTCCCGAGTCATCTATATCCATATTAACAAGAAAAGAATTTAAGTCGTCTTCATCGATCTTTAAAAGTATGATATTCTTTTTATCAAAAATCCGACCGGAAATATTATCACTTCCTTAGATTATATTCTTTTATCTGTTTTTTGAGCCCCACAATATAATAAGAAATTAGATGCAGCTTTGTTTGAAATTGGCGCGATTCTTCAGGGTCATAATATAGAAATTTAAAATCATTCCAAATTATTCATCGAGTAGTGTAGTATTATATAATAATACTTTTCTTCTAGTCATATATTTAATTCATATTTTACATTTCTTCATCTTTCGCTCATTTCCTTCCAGGAATAGCAAAAATAATCCAAGAAAACACAATAAATCCAGATCATTAAGACCTGGATTCTTTACAATTTACTATAAACCTTCCGAGCAAGCGTATTCTCAAGTAACATAAATCGCCACACTAATTCCCATGAAATAGACAAACGGCTTCTCACAGTCTCAAGGCCACATTGACCCTGTAGTACATTACTAAAAATCACTTCATTTTACATCGATAACAACGATAGGTAAGGCTTTTATGTTATCTCCGCCTTTTTTCCCGTTCCACACCGCGCTAAAAGTTTCTCATAACACACAAAAAAGACCCCCGCCAGCAAAGACAGAGGCCAAAATAGAGTTATGGGATAAAACAGTTGAAGATACTATATCTAGGATTAAAGGTATTAAGAGCAAAAAACTTTCACAGTCTCAAGAGCCCTTTGACACTGTGACACTTATTTAGCATATCTTTCCTGCAAAAACGCTATATTTACATTAAATATGTTCCCTCGAACGCACCCTTAACACATTCTTAACATTTTTAGCCTATTTCAAATATTTCCCACCGCTGAAGCCCTTGGTACAGGCCGCTTCTAAAATGTAGGTGTTTTCAAACTCACCACGGTCTCAACGTGGTTTGTTCGCGGGTACATTTTTCAAAAACCACAATATATAGTTATTATCCCTATGTAAAGTACTATATATTGTGGTTGTGTTTTCTTTCGAGGCGAACGATGCTCTCAACGTGCCTTGAGGAGATAAAAAGTATGTCGTAACACTCTGGTATCCCCCTGGCGGCATTGTATATTTCTGAAATCACAGCCTATTGCAGGCATTTTTGCAGGATTAAGAACCGCATTTTGCTCTACAACCTTAGTAATTGTAACGATTAAACCTTCAAAAGTGTGTTAACCTCTTGAAGGCTTTATTCGATACAATTATTTCTAACAATCTCCTCTGCAGACACATTTTCTTCCCTTGCGCCATCAAACCGCTTTTTCTGGTATAACTCACGGCAACATGAAAAACCTGCATTTTCCGTAATTTCATCCACAAAAGGGGCAAAAGCAGCATACTCCAAAATATATACCGATTCTTTGAAGTCTTGAAAAAAGCTGTTGCAATTCAGACAAATTTTATCCATATTTCTGAATCGCTCCACTATATTTCCACCCGACTTTTTATCCTGTAACCCTTTGATTTAATCATCCTCACCCCTGCGCTCCGTGCAGATATCGTCAAGCCATCCCTCATCATAGTTTGAACCTCTGCCCTTATATGGAACATTGCGAGGCTTCCCCATTTTATAAACTTTACAGGATTTGGGTCCGTAACAAAAACTTTCGAACCGATGCTTCTGGGATTTGCCCCATTCATACTCAATGGAGACGTTCGCCATATTAGCCCATATACATTGAAAGCACTTACCTTTCCAACAACTAAGACTCAACATCCTCGCGCCGCGCCATTCGTATGTTTGCATATCAGGCGGAGCGGTTCTCCACGGTGGAGCTGACTTATCTTCGGTTGTTTCCTCGCCCTCACTTATTCGTTTCAATGCACCCGCTCGATAGTAGTCGGCGTATTCCCAACCGGAATACTTCTTTGTCCACGCTGTGCCTTTAACAACATCGCCAATACGGAAACCGCCGCACTGTTGCTGCTTTTCGGAGATTGCCACGGCAAACTGAGCATTAATGCCGTTAACAGAGCCGTCAAGGAACAGGTTGTAACCGATGTGGGAATGAGTTCGATTATCGAGAACATAACGCCATACATTGGTACGCGGCTGAATCGATAATATTTTGCCTAGCCATTGAACTTTTTCTTGATTATCCATAAACGCTCCTTCATAACCAGCAAGGTGTTCGAATGGAGGTCTCCCATTCGGTCAACCTCCCCAACCCAACGGGGTCTCATAATTCTCTGGTATCCCCTTGGCGGGAGAATCCCTGATAACATTACCTATTTTCAGAAGGTGTCGAATTCGGCGACTTTATATATTACTCTTCATTCTTTATATCATCAATTAGTTTATCAAAGTCAGATTGAAACAGTCTATCCTGGATAATGCGATATTTTTCAAACTCGCTTTCCGCGTGGGCTTTGGCAATTTCCATCGTCACCTTTCCTGCATCTTGTAAAACATCACGATCAGCTGCCTCTATAAAACGGTTCAACCGTGTTTCCCAATCATGCATGGACATGGGTATATGCCGAATCGCCATATCCTCTGCAATGTCTAAATAAGCCGAAACCAGTCTCTGTAATTGTCCCATCTCGAATTCGCTCAGGTAGTTTTTAGCTACCGTTACGTCGAATTTCTGAATTTTTCCATGAGGTGCATCTTTCCAGGTTGTCAGCCCCATATGTTCCTTTCCTGCGTCGGCACGAGTATATATAACTTCTGAAGCAGTCTGTCCATGAATCGCCCAATGAAGCTTATTTTGGACAGTTGCAAAAAATCGCTTTGTGGCACTTGCATTTACATCGTAATCGATAGCAGTCGCATAAATATCTGTAATTTTTTGATAAAACTTCCGCTCACTAAGACGGATTTCACGAATACGTTGGAGTTGCTCTTCGAAATATTGCTCCGTCAGAATTGACCCACCATTTTTCAGGCGTTCATCATCCATAGCAAAGCCTTTAATAGTGTAATCCTTTACAATCTGATTTGCCCATTTTCGGAATTGGACAGCACGTTCATTATTCACTTTAAAACCCACAGCAATAATCATTTGCAGATTATAATGTTTAATATCGCGTGCAACTTGACGTGAACCTTCATTTTGAACTATCCGGAAATTCCGGATAGTTGATTCTTGTTCAAGTTCATTATCGGAATATATTTTTTGCATATGTTCGTTTATTGTTCGTACATCAACATCATAAAGTGTTGCCAGCATCTTTTGCGTTAGCCAGATATTTTCGTCTTCATAACGCATTTCAAAACTTTGAGGATCATCACCCGTTGCAGCAATAAAAGTCAAGTATTCCGCCGCACTGGAACGGATTGTTATTTCATTCTTTTTTTTCATAGCCATAAGATTATATCCTCCACCTTGACTTATTGATAATCCACTGCTTTAATTTTCGCAGTCAACTCAATTATACCAAACATTTGTTCTCTTGTACAAGATAAAAACGGGTATCTTTCGTTAGAAAGCTCTTCGTAAGAAAGCAATGAGGCTATGAGGTAGCATGGCATAATACGAAAGACTTAACGTCTGTAATTGCTAAGAAAATGATCTATGCGTGTCCTTGTACTCCTCCCTGGTTGGTCTGAAAACTGAATTGTTACCCATCCATCCTCTTGAGCAGTTATTGTTGCAATCACACCGGAATCCATTTCCAGTTCAAGTTTTCCGCCGACACTCTTGCTGGATGGTCTGTTTTTCCAGGAGATTCTTCTGTAAAAACCCTGCTCCAATTTGTATAAAGAAATTTTTGAAGAATGGCTATATATCTGCGCCCATCTTCCGGATGCATAACAAAAATATAAGAGCGCTGTGTTCCCTTATGATATGTAAGGATATATATCCTGGCATCTGGTAGATATTCAATCATTTCATTCTTAGTTTTATCCCACTGCTCCCAAGTTCGACGAGCCTTCTGGCAATAATAAGCAACATTCTGGCCTCTATTATAATAATCTACAATTTCCAAAGGGCAAATATATTTCTCTGAATTTTTACTGCCTTTAGACTTCGTGCCAATAGGTCCATTATCAGGATCACAAAAAACAAGCTCTGCATCCCTCAAAGCTTCTAACGCATAATCATGCCACTCATCACGGTTTTCTCTTGAAATAAGCTTATGATAAAAGCATGCTGAGGAAAATATCTCTGCTTGCTCAATCATCGATACCGACTTATCTTCGCACACAACTACCTTCTTTAATAAATCAAACAGTTCCGGATCAAGATATTGTTCTTTGTCATTATCAAGATACGTTGTGAATTTTCCATCATCTGAATCGTCATTCTCAGTCAGATACCAATTTACACCTATTTTTATACCACTTTTCTCAAGGTATCTGAGCATGCCATATTTTCCATAATCTCCGATGTCACCAATGTACTGATTTTTCGTGTTGCACCTACTCTGCCTTTTCGAATTTTGTGAAGTATCTTAGGCATCACATTTGCCCTCCAATTTCCTTGTTATCAGTGCTGCTGCTATCTGCAGCGCTTTCATCCGCCGAACCATCAGTGTGTATTGGGATGTTCCCTCACGCAATTTGGGCAGTACCTTTTCACACTTGCTGGTCGTTGGGTGAATCACAAGGCTGCGCATCTGCTCCGGTCCGGATGTGCTTACCCTGCAATAGGCGGCAACTCTGAGCTTTTTATGCTCTTTGGGTTTAGGCGGTATGATTCTAACATTTTTCATTTCAATTTTTTATTAATATAAATATTAACTGGGAAAGGTCATAAACTCATTTGCATTTTACAAAATAAAAGACGTGAAAGATAGACTCCACGTCAAAACACATTTTTGCGTCCGTCCTCTTAAACCCTTGATACATCAAGGTTACAGCCTCTGCAACAGGATTATTACCTCCGTATGCACCGTCCACGGAAACATATCCACCGGCTGCACCTCTGCCACCTGATATCCCCCGCTCTGTAATATCCCCAGATCCCGGGCTAACGTCCCCGGATCACAGGAAACATAGATGATCTGCTTCGGCTTTAATTCCAATAATCGCTCCAATACGCTCTTGTGCGCCCCGGCCCGAGGCGGGTCGAGGACTACAATATCCGGTTGGTCGGTGATTTGTCGGAAGGTATCCTCTACTTTACCGGTAATAAATTCTACATTATCAATTTGGTTATGCTTAGCATTTTCCTTGGCATCTTCCACAGCGTAGGCGTTTTCTTCGATTCCCCAGACCTTTTTGGCTTTCGCCGCTAAAGCCAAGGTGATAGTCCCGATTCCGCAGTAAAGATCCCAAACAACTTTCTTATCTGAAAGCTCTGCCCAAGCCAACACCGTTTGATAAAGTCTGCGGGTCTGAGCAGGATTGACTTGCAGGAAGGCCAGAGGAGAGATCTTGAACTCAGCTCCCAGTACGCTCTCGGTAAAATCCCCCTGACCGGCGATACATACCGGCTTTCCTAAACCGTTGATGCCCCAGACCCAGCGGATTCCTGAGCCGGTTTCATTGAGTCCTGACTTCTTCCCGTCTTCGTCCGGCTCGGACCATGCCCCGGCTCTTTGTTCAGCCGGCAGAAAAGTATCCCTCAGAGAAACAGATTCCAGGGAGTCCAGAATCAACATACCTTCTCCTTGAGAGTTTTCCCTGAAGGTGAGCGAGGTCAGCCGGGAAAGGAATTTCTCATCCTGTTTGCTTAAAAGCCTTTCCGCTTCCTCTATCCAGCGATTCATCCTTTCGCTGATCAAAAGGCAGTCGCTAAAACGAACCGTCGCTTTGCTTTTTTCCTGGTAATAACCAATGTTGCCCGGTCCTCCCCAATGGAGCCGGGCTTTGTTGCGGTAGCGCCAGGGATGATCCATCCCAATCGTGGGATGAATCGTAACGTTATCCATTTGTATTTTACCAATTCTGGCAAGAGCGTCTGTCACCCACTGTCTCTTCCAGGCTAAGGTCTGTTCATACTTCAGGTGCTGCAGTTGGCAGCCGCCGCAAACAGGAAAAACGCTGCAAGGCGGGTCGGTCCTGTCCTCAGATTCCTTTATAATTCTCAGCAATTTTCCTCGCTGCCAGTTTTTCTTTGTTTCTACGATCTGGACTTGGCCTATTTCCCCAGGCAGTAACCCCGGTACGAAGGTGGCTTTACCCTCATAATATCCTACGGCCATTCCGTCCGAGGAAAGGCGAAGGCATTCCAAATTAATACCGCCGATGGCTTGGGTTTTCCCATGAACAGGAAACTTTGATTTCACCGATTCTATCCTCCCCAATGTATTCCGGTTCACTGAATTCAGGTATCCATTCTGTCCGATGGTCTTCTATCTGCAAAACTATCGTCTGCTCCTAGCGTCTTCTTTTCTTTTTGCCAGCAATTATCTCCACCCGAAAACCTTTCTTACTTTGCCGAACAGTAGCCGCCATAAATCCGAAAAACATGGCCGCCCAAATTCCGCCCGTTACGATAACCCCCAGAAACACCCGCCATGCCGATGACCATAAGAGAGGCCGGCTTAGGAGATAGATTCCATAAAATAGACCTGACAGCAAACCACCTTTATAGGTTACAGCCGGAAGGCCCCTTAGAACAGGAACTAACTCTCCGGGCAAAAAGAGATAGGTTAAACCCACGGCCAATAAAAGTATAAAGAATAAGTTTAACAGGTACATAAACAAGGAAGCCCCTGGAGCGATCCTCTGCTGAGGTGTATCCGGATTATAACGGCAGTTATTAATCGAATAAAAGAGCCCGATAGAACTTGCTCCTAACGAGAGGAATACCGCTCCAACGGCCAATGCAATAATAAGGGTCTTAGAAACCCCTATAGCCAACGCAGTTCCAACGAGCAGTGCTTCCATTAACACCAAAGTAGGTAAAACAGCGGCCAATAATTTTCCCCAGACCACCGGCCATCCAGCGAGAGGCACACTGTTTAAGAGCCAGTCAGATTCTCCTTCACGGCCAAAGGATTGTAAGGCCATATTTCCGCTGAACATGATGGTATACATGATTAGCACTGTCATTAATGAGCTTTGGGAAGTCTTAATAGAGGAAAGCAAAAACTGACCAACAAAGAAAAGCATAATAATCAGAGGCACTAAGTATCCGAACCACTCCCGGGTATCACGCTTCATAGAGAGCAGATCCTTTTTGGCCACGGCCCACATTCCTAACCAAGGAGATGCCGGAGGTACAACATCTTGCTTTAGAATTGCAAGGGAAGGGGCCTTCAGCGGCTTTACTCCCTCCACTTCTGCCTGTGCCTTACGCCGTTTGCCCCTTTCCCCTTGACTCAGGGAAATGAATCCTCTGCGGAATCCTTTCTCGACGAGATTAAAGGCGATTAAGAAAAGTAAAACCCCGACCACAAGTATTAACAGGCTCCAGCCTAATCCCCCTAAGAAATTTTGGGAAACCCCAGCAACCAGTGCAGACGAACCCCATCCCCAGGGAAAAAACTTCATGACACTAAGCATCTGTTTCTGTTGTTCCAGCCAAGAGCCAAGATTGAATTTGCTGTTGCTGTTCATCAGCATATTGGGGAGCTGAAAACTAATGGCAATGATGATTCCTCCCAAAGCCCCTATAACGCCAATAGCTTCCTTGCTGCGATGGGGCGGGATAATGCGCATTACCAACAGATTAATCAATTCAGCAATCGCCGTCCCCATTGCCCATAAACCTAGACCGACCAGCAAAACTAGGATATAGAATGAGGCTCCGGCTTTAAACATCAATCCGTAAAACAGTCCGGGTAAGAAGGCAAACAAAACAGCCGTTAAAAAATTACTTCCAATAATCACTAAAGATTTAATAGCAAACACTGCTTTAATAGGTACCGGTGCCATGAACAAAAGCTCAAGGTCGTCGGACATGTAAAGGGCAACAAAGGCTCCTGTAATACCAAAAAAGATCTGTCCCCCTAAGCCGACCATAAATAACATCGATAGGAAGCCCTGGACTGTATCGGGAGACAGGGCTTTTAAAGACCCATAAGCGAAAATTCCTAGGGAAACGACAATTGCAATTACTCCTATTAAAAGCCCTACCATGGCGATAAGGACTCTCACAGGCCTGTGACGGAACTGATTCCAACTAACTCGCAGCTGATTCCTCAACAACAGCATCAAATTTTGCAGAAAGGATTGTTCCGGCGGCGGGCTCATCAAAGGCGGAGGCAATTGAATTTTCATACCTTCAGCCCTCCTCCAGACCCTTAATCAGTTCAGCATTTTCATGACCGCCTGTAAGCTCTAAGAAGATATCTTCCAGGCTTTCTCCTTCGCGTCCAACCTTCTTCCGCAGCTCTTCAGGACTGCCTTGAGCAATCAGCAAGCCATCTTTAAGAATACCTACGCGATGGCACATCCTTTCTGCAATCTCCAGTATATGGGTGGAGACAAAAATAGCAGCTCCTTGGCGAGCCATTTCCTGCAGAACATCTTTAAGTAAACGAGCACTTCCCGGATCAAGGCCGACGGTAGGCTCATCGAGAAGAATTACCTTGGGCTGATGGATAAGAGCCGAGGCCAATACCACCTTTTGACGCATGCCATGAGAATAGCCTTCCAGCAACTCATCCGCACGATCTTGAAGTCCGAACAAACTCAACAGTTGTTCCGCCCTCTCTTTCATGACTTCCTTAGGAACTCTATAAAGGGCAGAAATAAGGTACAAGAACTCCCGCGCCGAAAGCTTACCATATAATTTTGGCTGATCAGGTACATAGGCCATTAGAGACTTAGCTTGAGTTGGCTGTTTACTAATATCATAGTTACAGATTAAGGCCTCGCCTTCACTAGGGTCCAGCAAACCCGTCAACATTTTAATTGTCGTTGTTTTCCCGGCACCATTAGGCCCCAAGAAGCCAAATATTTCACCGCTTTTAACTTCTAAATCAAGCCCTTTTACCACAGGGACCGCCCCATACCTTTTCGTCAATCCATGAGTCTTGATTAAAACAGAATCCAAAGTTACAGCTCTCCTTCTTGGTTTTTAGATATTATAAAGAAGTAGTATTAATTTTTACGATTGAAGCATCTGCAGAAAATAACAAAAACTGCCCTACTAGTATCGTGTATCTATGCCTGGAATAATCATAAAAAACATGATGGTCACTAATAACGCTGTATCCAAAGGGCAAGAGCCATCAAAATATTCCATGTCCCGTGTGCTACAACTGACGGCCATATACTGGAAGAGCGTTCATATAACCATGTAAGGACAATTCCTCCCAGAAATAAGGGTAAAAACCGTATTAGGTCAAAATGTAACATCGCAAAAAACATTCCGGTCAGGACTATTCCTTTGCCCTTCCCGTGAGCTTCTCGCAGCGGCGGGTAGATTAATCCGCGAAAAAGCATTTCTTCTTTAATGGGTGCTATGATTCCTCCCAATAAGGTAAGAAGAGCGAATTCCCAAGAATAGTTTGCCCCTTTAACCGCAATGGCAAAACTCTGCGGCGCTGGTATACCCAAGATTTTTGTCAATTCGTTCCCTAAGAGACCAATACTAAAAAACAGAAAAAATCCAGCCGCAAGTCCTAACAAAATAAATCGTTTTTCAGCCTTTACAAAACCCAAGTCTGAAAAAGGACGGCGAATGAGGCGCATAAAAATCCAAATAACACTAATGTATAGAAATACATCCCCAAATCCTACCCCTAAAAATCTTAAAACTCCGTTTACTGAAGCCAGATCTTTAGGAGTTTCCAGCCAGCCAAGGGGAAATTCTAAAAGTGTAACTAATGCTATTAAAAACAGGCCTTGCCATATGTTCCAGATAGGTTGTCGTGGGGGAATTCGAACCTCTTTCTTTTTAACCATACTATTCATCCTCTATCTCATAGTGCTTGAGACTCTATCATCGAAACACTTCTATTCCCAATTCTAAGGGTTCCCCGGGCTAATGTCCAGAGATGAAAAAGAAGGAGCCCTATCCAAGGGACTCCCTTCTCACGGTTTACATTTTGCGACATAATTCGTTTCTTAATTTATCCCCATCCTAAGAATATAATTTCCATAAACGGGGTACTCCTTCAAGCTCTTCGTAAACATCTCGAAATCAAATTAATATTTTTTAATTTGGCATTGGCTTATATTTGGTAATGGTGTTTTTATTTGCTATTTGGACTTTTTCCGCCAAATACCTAATTTCTTAGCTTCTTCAATAAGACCCTCTCTAAAGTCAGGATGAGCAATTGAAATCAAGGCCTCTGCTCTCTGCCAGGTTGAGAGTCCCTTTAAGTTAACCTTGCCATACTCAGTGACAACAAATTGGACGGTTGGCCTCGTATCCGTAACTGTTGCCCCAAGAGTTAAAAGCCCTTTAATTCTGGAGTGTACAGTTCCTTGTTTATCTTTAAAGGTGGAAGGCAAACAAATGAAGCTTTTTCCGCCCTTAGAGTGATAGGCAGCTTCCACAAAATCCAACTGGCCGCCGGCACCGCTAATGATATTTGGTCCGGCCGATTCTGAGCAAACTTGTCCCGTCAGATCGATTTCCAAAGCGCTGTTAATTGAAATCAGCTGGTCAATCTGGGAAGCTATGAAAGGCAAGTTGGAATAGTCCACAGGATAACCGGCCAAAGATGGATTGTCACGCATAAAATCATAAAGTTTCTGTGTACCCGCTGCAAAAGAATATACCATTCTGCCGCGGTCTAAATTTTTACATCTCCCGGTGACCTTCCCTGCTTCCACCATATCGACAAACCCATCAACCAACATTTCTGTGTGAATTCCGAGGTCCTTAAGATCCGATTCGGCTATCATCTGTCCTAAGGCGTTAGGCATCCCGCCAATACCAAGTTGGATACAAGCTCCGTCTTTAATCTCCGGCAGGACATAGGCGGCAATTTGCCGGTCAATCTCTGATGCAGGAGCCGATGGAAGGACTGGCAGACCACGATGACCGCCTTCAACAATATAATCAACTTTGGAAATATGCACCATATGGTCATATCCACCATGGACTCTAGGCATATCTTCGTTAACCTCAACGATAACATTGCGGGCCTTTTCAATCGCCGCAGCATAGTGGGAGACTGTTACGCCAAAACTAAAATAGCCATGCTCATCCATGGGGGCGACCTGAATAGCTACTACATCCGTTTGTAAATTTTCACGTATGTAGCGTGGCAATTCCGAATATTTTAGCGGGATATAATAGGCCAAACCTTTTTGAGCCCATTTGCGTTCCCGTCCACCAAGATGCCAGCTGTTCCAGGTAAAATGTTCTCCCGTTGGATCACTCTCAATACAGGCCAAGGGAGTCAATAGTACGCCTCCGCGCAGATTCACGTCATAAAGCTCATCTTTACGACGGGCCAATGCTTCGTCTAACAGACCGGCCACGCTCGCGGCCCAAGCAAACTCTACCCAATCCCCGCTGCGAATCACTTTTACAGCTTCATCTGCCGTAACACATTTCTTTTGATACTCTTCCCTAATCAATGCTGCATCCTCCTTACTTAATTCCATGAATCTCTAGTGCCTTGAGCAAAAAACACAAGTACCGCCTTAACTCCGCCTGAGATTTAGTCAATTTGGAGAGTATTGAATTTTCTTTGCAATTATTGTGCCAATATTATTCAATAGATTCGGAATTTTTGATTTAGTGCTGCATCTAGGTTTTGTGTAGAAATTGGAAGTTAAAACTTTTGGATTTCTCGAACACTATTGTCCACTATTGTTGACATAAATTGTACAAAATTCAATCAAAATGGACTAATCTTTAGCTCGCGGTTATGTCTACATATAGATACATGTATTTAATTGTTTACACCTTGTGAAAAGACAGGCTTGGAACTCAATCCCTCACCTGCCTTTTACCGAATTCAAGCTACTTCCTGTAATGGATTTAAGAGTTTGAACGCGTCTCATAATCTGGGTTCTTAAGTTATAATCTTCATTTATTTCATACTTTCAACAATAGCCATTGCCATTTCCTGAGTGCCGGAGGTTCCACCCAAATCGGGAGTGACATACTCTCGATGACTTAAAACATCATTAATACCCTTTTCCACTCGCTGAGCCTCTTTTATAAATCCCAAGTACTTCAGCATTTCAATTCCGGAAAGAATCATCGCTAAAGGGTTGGCTATATTTTTGCCGGCAATCTGTGGAGCGCTGCCATGAACGGCCTCAAAAACCGCCCCCATCTCACCAATGTTTGCCCCCGGAGCAACTCCTAATCCTCCGACTAAACCCGCAACAAGGTCGGATACAATATCTCCGTATAAGTTGGGCAGCACTAATACATCAAACTGTTCGGGAACTTGCACCAGGTTCATGCACAAAGCATCAATAATCCGATCCTCACATTCAATCTCAGGAAAATCTCGGGCTACATGGCGGATACTTTCCAGAAAGAGTCCATCACTCAGCTTCATGATATTCGCTTTATGAACAATCGTCACACGTTTACGCCCTTCCCGCCGAGCAAGCTCAAAGGCGTACCTTCCTATGCGCTCTGACGCATCACGTGTTATCACTTTAATGGATTCTGCGGCATAATTTCCAACCTTGTGTTCAATGCCTGCATATAGGTCTTCTGTATTTTCCCTGACAACTACTATATCGACGTCTTGATACTTAGACGGGACATTAGGCAGATTTCGCAAATGTCTTACATTGGCATAAAGCTGCAGTTGCTGCCTCAGGGCTACATTTACGCTGCGAAAACCCTTACCGACGGGAGTCGTAATCGGTCCTTTGATTGCAACCTTATTGCGGCGAATTGTTTCTAATACATGCTCCGGTAAAGGAGTTCCATATTTTTCAATGCAAGCTTCTCCTGCTTCCACAACCTCCCAGTCCAGAGGTGCCTGACTGGCGGTTATTACCTTTTGAGTAGCGGCGCTTACCTCAGGCCCTATCCCATCGCCGGGAATCAATGTAACCTTAACTGTCATTAAGTGATACTCCCTTTCCTTAAAGAAAAACTAACCGTCAACGCTGCGACTTAAACACCTTTGACTATCGCCTTATTGATTGATTGTGGTATTATTGATTCTTTTGTTTCAACATATCCCCATAAATATAAACAAGTTCCTTATCAAATAAGGATCGTTTCATATCCACTGCCAAAGCACGTACTTTAGCTAACATTTCAACTGCTTGTTCCTCAGAAATTTCTTTGCCATATTCTTTAAACTTTGCCTTAATCGAGGCAGTTCCGGAGTGTTTGCCAATAACAATCTGACGTTCTAGCCCGACATCTTCCGGGCTGAAGGCTTCGTAGGTCCGGGGATTCTTTAAAGCCCCATCAGCGTGAATTCCTGATTCATGGGCAAACATGTTGCTTCCTACAATAGACTTCCAAGGAGGAAGCATACGGCCTGAAGCCCGAGCAACATACTCAGAAAGTTCAACAAATCGTTCGGTGGCAAAGCTCATATCAGTGTTGAGTAAAAACTTAAGAGCCATAACCACTTCTTCTAAAGCGGCATTACCGGCGCGTTCTCCTAATCCATTGACAGTGACCCCAACATGGGAAGCCCCTGCTTTAGCTCCAGCCAAAGCATTTGCCGTGGCCATCCCAAAATCATCGTGGGTATGCATCTCAACATCGAGCCCCGTTTTCTCGATTAACGTTTTAATATTATCGTAAGTAGTGAAGGGATCAAGTATCCCAACAGTATCGCAATAACGCAGACGATCTGCACCCGCTTTTTTAGCTTCCTGAGCAAACCGGATCAGAAAATCCATATCGGAACGGGAAGCATCTTCGGCATTGACGGATATATACATACCTTCCCTTTTGGCAAACTCTGTCGCTTTAACCATACGTTCCAGTACATCGTCGCGGGTGGTCATAAGTTTATGTTCTATATGAATATCGGACGTGGAAATTGAAATGGCTACCGCATCCACTCCACAAGCAAGAGATGCTTCAATATCCGAGATGACCGCACGATTCCAGCCCATAATACTGGCTTTTAAACCGAGTTTTGCTATCTCGCTGATGGCTTTTTTTTCGTCTCCGCCCATGACGGCAACCCCTGCTTCGATTTGATGAACACCTACCTCATCGAGTAAGCGAGCAATGCGCAATTTTTCTTGATTGGAAAATACGACTCCTGCCGTTTGCTCTCCATCCCGTAATGTTGTATCTACAATCGTTAAATGTCTCAATGGAAACACCCCTCTTCTTCAAATGGGAAATATATTATATACTATGTCGCGAATATTTATTCTCTATACTAGCATAATAAATGTTAAGTTTGAAGGAGATCAAAATGCTTATACTGTATACATCAGCCTTCACTTAATACATTTAAGTAATATTAAAGCATAAGGTTTTATCTTTAAGAGAATAAAGCCTAATTATAATTAGTTATAATTTAAAATCATTAATTCTTGATTTATATCCCTTAATAATTTTATGAAATTTGACACAATTCTTAAAGTTAATACTTTATTTAATATTAAAGTGGGATGGCCTATTACATGAATAGTTAGGCCACCCCACTTTAAACGCAGTAAATCGTTTTAAGTCATAGAAGTACCTCAAGGAGGTATTCCAATTTTATTAACAGATCCTGTTACTTTGCTAATCTTTCCTTAAGCAGCTGATTAACAAGACCAGGATTAGCTTGTCCTTTTGTCGCTTTCATAATCTGTCCCACTAAGAACCCAATAGCCCGCTCTTTACCCGCGTGAAAATCTTCTACGGATTGGGGATTAGCGACAATTACCTGGTCGATGATTCCGAGCAATGCTCCTTCATCACTGATTTGAGCAAGCCCTTTCTCTTTGACAATCTGGTCAGCATCTTTGCCCGAAGAATACATTTCTTCCAGAACAGATTTGGCGATTTTGCCGCTCAAAGTGCCTTTGTCAATGAGTTTTACAAGTTCCACCAACTTTTGGGCGGAAACAGGCGAATCCGCTATTTGACACTGATTGCTGTTCAGCAGCCTGGTTAGATCCCCCATAACCCAATTGGCTAAACTCTTTGCCTCGGCACCATGAGCTAAACCCTGGTCAAAATAGTCGGCCATGGCTTTAGTTTGCGTAAGCACTGCTGCATCGTAAGCAGATAGTCCTAAACTCTGTAAACGGTTCCGGCGTTCTCTGGGAAGTTCGGGCAATGTTTTGCGAATTTCTTCTACCCACTCCCTGTCTATTACGAGGGGAACGAGATCCGGCTCAGGGAAATAGCGGTAATCATGAGCTTCTTCTTTGGAACGCAATGCTAGGGTAATTCCCCGGCCTTCATCCCAAGTCCGGGTTTCCTGAACCACTTCCTCCCCTTCATCAAGAACACGGGCCTGGCGGGCAACTTCATATTCCATGCAGCGTCGGACTGAACTGAAAGAATTAAGGTTTTTTGTCTCAGTTCGGGTTCCAAAGGTTGTTGACCCTGCGGGCCTCAAGGAGACATTGACATCAAAGCGAACCGAACCTTGTTCCATGCGGCAGTCGGAAACCCCAGTGTATTCCAGAATTTGGACCAACTGTTCCAGATAGGCTAAAACTTCCGGAATCGAACGCAAGTCAGGCTCGGAAACAATCTCCAAAAGCGGTACTCCTGCCCGGTTATAATCAACGGAAGAGGCGTCCGAAGTCGTAATAGTTTCCCCGCTGTGAACAAGTTTCCCAGCATCTTCTTCCATATGTGCCCGGGTAATCCCAATCCACTTTTTAACTCCGTCAACTTCAATTTCCAAGCCGCCATTTTTGCAAATTGGCAGGTCATATTGAGACGTCTGATAGTTTTTCGTTAAATCGGGATAATAGTAGTTCTTGCGGTCAAATTTAGAAAAATCAGCGATCTCACAGTTTAATGCCAATCCCGCACGAATGGCATAATTGACTACTTCACGGTTTAAAACCGGAAGGGTTCCGGGCATACCTAAGCACACAGGGCAGACATGGGTATTTTGTTCCCCCCCAAACTCGGTAGTACAGCCACAGAATATCTTCGTCTTGGTTTGAAGCTCCACATGAACTTCTAAGCCACAAACCATTTCATAACGATCAGCGACTGCCACGGGTAAGCACCTCCTCTGAAAGATCCGGTTTTAACGTGTGATACGTTGTATTTTGCTCAAAGGTATAGGCAACTCGATAGAGCGTCCCTTCATTGAAATGCTTGCCCATTAATTGCATGCCGATGGGCAGACCATTCACAAAACCTGCAGGTACGGATATGGCCGGAATACCTGCCAGATTAATGGGAACTGTTGTGATATCTGATAAATACATAGCCAGTGGATTGGATTTCTCACCGAATTTAAAAGCCGGCGTGGGCGCAGCGGGAGAGAGCAGAACATCAAATTTCTCAAAGGCCTGATCAAAATCTTGCTTGATCAACGTCCGAACTTTTTGGGCTTTAAGATAATAAGCATCGTAATAACCGGAACTTAAGGCATAGGTTCCCAACATGATTCTGCGCTTAACCTCTTGTCCGAATCCCTCTGCTCTGGTTTTTCTAAACATCCCCAAAACATCTTCAGCTTGGGCCCGGTAACCGTAGCGGACACCATCATAACGGGCAAGGTTGGAACTGGCTTCGGCAGTGGCAATCAAATAGTAGGCCGGGATGGCGTATTCCGTGTGGGGGAGAGAACATTCGCTCACTTCAGCTCCCAGATTACGCAGCGTTTCAATGCTTTCCTGAATCCCTTTAGCTACCTCGGGCTCAATCCCTTCCCCGAAATATTCACGGGGTATGCCAATTTTTAAACCTTTAATGTCATTGAGCAGAAATTTTGTATAATCAGGTTTATCGTAGCGAACAGAGGTGGAATCCTGAGAATCGTACCCGGCAATAGCATTCATCACTAGGGCATTGTCCCTTACTGTTTTTGTTAGAGGGCCTATTTGATCGAGGGATGAGGCATAGGCTATGAGGCCAAAGCGGGATACGGCTCCATAGGTTGGTTTAAGGCCAACAACCCCGCAAAAGGCAGCCGGCTGCCGAATCGATCCCCCGGTATCAGATCCCAGGGAGAAGGCCGCCAAATCAGCCGCTACGGAAACCGCCGAACCGCCGGAAGAACCTCCTGGAACACATTCTAATTTCCAGGGATTTCGTGTTTTCAGATAGGCTGAATTCTCTGTGGAAGAGCCCATAGCAAACTCATCCATATTTAATTTACCTAAAAGAATACTTCCTGCATCCTTTAATCGTGTTGTTACTGTTGCATCATAGGGAGGATAAAACTCCTTAAGAATTTTGGAAGCACAACTTGTACGTATTCCTTCGGTACACATGTTGTCTTTCATAGCCATAGGAATGCCTTCTAAAGCCCCTAGTTCTCCCCCTTGAGCGATCTTCCGATCGATTTCCGAGGCTTGGGCTTGAGCTTCTTTTTCTAAGACTGTTAAATAAGCTTGCAGATCTTTATCTAAATTATGAATTCGCTCTATGTAAGCGTTGGTTAATTCCGTGGCACTAACTTCTTTATGCACAAGGAGTTCATGAAGCTCACTCACGGATTTCTCAAATATCATGGGCGCAGCCCCTCCTTTCTATGTGAGACTAATTCTCGGAACCCTGAAAAATCCTTCTTCCGCATCCGGGGCATTTCTTAAGGCCTTTTCGTGCTTAATGGAACCTTTTACCTCATCCTCCCGCAGCACATTATGCAAGGGAACAGCATGAGCCGTAGGCACAACATCTTCAGTATCCAAACGTTCCAACATTGCGGCGTAATCAAGAATCGAGTTCAGCTGCACAGTATATTCTTGAATTTCTTGTTCGTTTAACTCTAAACGTGCCAATCCGGCGACATATATAACGTCTTCACGTGAAATTGCCATTAAATTCACCGTCCTTTGACTACTTTTTTGCTATCCTTCTATAATAGCAAATCTGGAAGAATCGGGCAACAAATGTGTCAGGGGGACAGTTATTGAAAAGTGCAAATAAGGACGGTTCTTTGGTATACGCCTGACCGCATACAACAAAAAGCCGTCCCTGAGTTAACCTTATGCTACAGAGGAAGTAACAGAAGACTATCCCTGCTTTACACCCTGATGAAATCATGCAAAATGTGCAATAAGGACCGTCCCCAATACACACTTGCTAGGCCCCTCCCCAATTGCTACTGTTTCAGCAGTGTGTCAAATTCGTCTTCCGTTAGGATCTGGACCCCTAGTTCTTGGGCTTTCGTAAGCTTAGAACCTGCTTTTTCGCCGGCAACGACGAAAGCTGTCTTTTTGCTGACGGAGCTTGCGGCTTTGCCGCCGTGGTCTTCAATGACTTTTTCGATCTCTCGTCGGTCCCAACGTTCTAAGGAACCTGTGACAACAATACTTTTACCGGCAAATATCTGGGGTTTTGAAGATTCTTCAGCCGTCATATCGACTCCTGCCTGACGCAGTTTTTCAATAAAACCTTGAGTGCTCTCCAGGCTGAAAAAATAGACGAGATTTTCCGCCATGGTGGGCCCTATATCGGGAATTCCCTGCAGCTCTTCCAGAGACGCTTTCATGAGTTGGTCCATGGAACCAAACCTCTGAGCCAAGACTTTGCCGGCCTTTTCTCCGGTATGGCGAATCCCCAGGGCAAAAATCAAAGGCCCCAAGCCGCGGGTTTTGCTATCCTGAATGGCTTTTAAAAGATTTTCGGCGGATTTCTTACCCATCCGTTCTAAGGGGATTAAATCCTCAAAGGTTAAGGAATAAAGATCCGCAGCGTCCGAGATCAAACGAGCATCGAGAAGCTGCTGAATCACCGCCGGCCCCAGACCGTCTATAGCCATGGCATCGCGGGAAACGAAATGGATGATCCCTTCCCGTTGCCTGGCGGGACAGGTGATACTCTGACAGCGGTAGGCCACTTCACCTTCATCTTGGCGGACAGGGCTTTGACATTCCGGACAGAATTCCGGCATTTCAAAGATTCTTTCCTCCCCGGTTCGTTTCTCAGGCAGCATCTTAACAACTTCAGGAATAACATCCCCGGCCTTATGAAGCAAAACATGGTCGCCGATGCGGATATCCTTCTGGCGTATGTTATCAAGATTATGCAGAGTCGCCCGGCTCACCGTGGACCCTGCAACCAGAACAGGCGTGAGCACTGCCGTAGGGGTTAACACCCCCGTTCGGCCTACCCGAATCAGTATATCTTCAACAACGGTTTCCACTTGTTCTGCTGGAAATTTATAAGCAATTGCCCAACGAGGACTTTTAGCTGTAAAGCCCAATTCCTGTTGAACGGCAAAATCATTCACTTTAATAACCAATCCGTCAATATCATAGGAGAAACCATGACGTTCCGAAGACATTCTTTCACAAAACCCAATAACTTCGTCAATGGTTCCAAAAACCTTATACTCCGGATTGACAATAAATCCTTGTTCCTTTAAATAGGTAAGGACTTCCGTTTGATTATGTAAACCTAACTCGTTGGCACCCAACACCTGATAAGCAAAATAATCCAGCTTCCGCTGGGCCGTAATCTTGGAATTCAATTGGCGCAAGGAACCTGCCGCCGCATTACGGGGATTGGCAAAGGTTGCTTGTCCCTCTTCTTCCCGTTCTTGATTCAAGCGGGCAAAGGAAGCTTTGGGCATATACCCTTCTCCCCGGACGCTTAGTCTTGGAACATCATCTTTAAGGCGTAAAGGTATTGATTTTACAGTCTTAACGTTAGGGGTGATATCTTCACCCACTTCGCCATCACCACGGGTTGCTCCCCGCACCATCAGGCTGTTTTCGTAGGTTAAAGCGACAGTCAGTCCATCAATCTTAAGTTCTACAACATACTCCACAGTTGAAGTCACTTGACGGACCCGTCGGTCAAATTCCCTGAGGTCCTCCGCCGAAAAAGCGTTATCTAAACTCAGGAGAGGTTCCAAATGACGTACTTTAGTGTACTCTTTGGCTACCTCTCCCCCGACTCGTACTGTCGGAGAATCGGGAGTAACCCAGTCCGGATGCTTCGCTTCCAAATCGATCAATTCCCGCATGAGAGCATCGTAATCCGCATCAGTCATGGTGGGTTGATCAAGTACATAGTACTGCTTATTGGCAGTCTCTATCTCCCCCCGCAACCATCTCACACGCTCGAATTCATCCCGCACCGAAATTTCCTCCCTGTTCTCCTAATATGTTTGTATTTTAATTAAGCTGAAAAATAAGTTGTCATTGGTGGAACAACTTGTTTTTTACGGGAGAGAACGCCAGGAAGCTCAACACTGCCATTGACAAGTTCTTTGCCGAAGGCTTTAGCAACTTCTTCCGGATTATCTCCTTTAACAATCAGTTCAGTGTAATCACTTAAAATGTCAGTAACCATTAAGCAGATATAACGCAGGCCTTGAGAATTGCGATAGTTTTCCAGCTCTTTGTTTAAGTTTGCCCGAACATCTTCAAATCCATCCATGCCCATCAGACTGACTTGGCCAACGCCAACTTTGTGGGATCCCATGGTGAAAGCTTTGAAATCTTCTTCAATCATGCTTTGCGGAGTGCGCTCAGCGATGTTGGAACCCGCTTTGAACATATCAATACCGAAGGTTTTGGGGTCAACTCCAGCAATGGCTGCGAGTTCAGCAGCAATAACTTTATCCAGCTCAGTGCAAGTTGGGGATTTGAAGATTACTGTGTCAGAAAGAATAGCAGCTAATAAAATACCTGCAATCGCTTTCTCAGGAACTAAGCCTTTTTCTTTGTAATATTGAGCAACAATCGAACAGGTTGAACCGACAGGCTCGATACGTACATAAAGAGGTTCGGCAGTTTGGAATCCGCCAACTTTGTGGTGGTCAACAACTTGTACGAGCTGAGCTTGATCAGCACCGCCTACAGCTTGACCATATTCGTTGTGGTCAACGAGGATAAGTTTTTGTTTAGCCTCAACGGATTCTAATACTTCAGGTACTTGAACTCCATAATAGTTGAGAACAAACTCGGTCTCTTTATTGATTTTGCCGGCTGTTACGGCAACACAATTTTCAGCACCTGTAAGTTCTTTAAAACGAGCTAAAGCGATAGCGGAGCAAACTGAGTCTGTATCTGGGTTCTTGTGACCAACAATATAAATCTTATCCATTATAACACCTAAACCTTTCTCTTCATAATTTCTCATTTGAATTTAGAGTTTGGTAAGTTTGGCGTACTCTGCCAAGAGTTTTTTAATTCCAATTCCACCATCAAATACAATTGTCAATTCTGCCTGATTTCCTTCACCCTTAATTGAGACTATTATTCCTCGTCCGAATTTAACATGCTCAACCTTTTCTCCTACGTGATGAGCCTCACCTCCTTTAATGACCACCGGGCTGCCAAAATCTTTCTCCCAGGAACCGGACCCTAAAGGAATTCTCCGATCTGGTTTACCCTCCTGTCTCTGAAATGATTTGGGTGAAGTATTTAAACGCAGTTTAGGCGGATCGAGTGGATCGATATCCGTCATCAGCTCCGACGGGATCTCCTCTAAAAACCGCGAAGGTGGATTATACTGGGTTTTGCCATAGAGCATACGCATTTCTGAATTGCACAAGTACAGTTTTTCACGTGCCCGTGTAATAGCTACATAGCACAGCCTCCGTTCCTCCTCCAACTCTGAAGGGTCAAGAAAGGAACGTCCGCTGGGAAAGATGCCCTCTTCCATGCCTACCACGAAAACGACAGGATATTCCAGACCTTTAGCGCTGTGCATGGTCATTAAGGCAATGGATTCTTCTGCAGGATCCAGTTCGTCTATGTCAGCGACCAGCGATACTTGCTCTAAAAAGCCGCTGACTCCGCCAAGGATCTGTTCTTCCTCCCCTTCGGTTTCAGATTGAGCAGCTTTTTCATCGAACTCCGTTGTGACGGAAAGAAACTCTAACAAGTTTTCCAAGCGGGCTTCTGCTTCCGGTGAACTATCTGCTTCGAGAATCGCCTGGTAACCCGTTTTATTCAAAATCTCCTTGACTAACTCTGTAACGGTGGCATTTTTCGAAAACTCAACTAAACCTTGCATCAGATGGGCAAAGGCCAACAATGGTTTCTTAGCCCGGGCTGTTAATTCCGGAATATAGTCTGCTTCCAAAATAGCGTCCAAGACAGGCATTCCTTGTTCGTCGGCATATTCCAGAATTTTCTCCAGAGTACTTTCTCCCAGGCCCCGTTTAGGAACATTAAGCACCCGGGCAAAACTTACTTGGTCTGAAGGGTTATAGATAAGCCGCAGATAGGCTAACATATCTTTGATCTCTAAACGTTGGTAAAACTTTAAACCCGAAAAAATTCGATAAGGCAGGGCGGCTTTCATCAACTGTTCTTCCAGTATCCGAGATTGGGCATTGGTTCGATAAAGAACTGTAAAATCACTGTAGGGACGACCTTCCAGTTCATGCAAACGCTGAATCCGTTCTACCACATACCTGGCTTCATCCCGTTCGTCATTACTGACATAACAAACGATTGGCTGTCCTGAGGAATTCTCCGTCCAGAGAGATTTTTCTTTGCGTCCCTCATTGTTCCTGACAACGGCATTGGCAGCATCAAGAATTTTTTGAGTAGACCGATAATTCTGCTCAAGCTTGATAACCTTAGCTTCAGGGTAATCCCGCTCAAAATCAAGGATGTTTTGAATATCAGCCCCGCGCCAGCCATAAACGGACTGGTCATCGTCCCCTACCACACAAAGATTGCGGTAACGGCTGGCCAACAGCTTGATCAGCATGTATTGGGCATGATTGGTATCCTGATATTCATCCACCAAAATATAACGGAATTTCTCCTGATAATAATCCAAAACCCTGTCATTTTCTCTGAACAGTTTAACCGTAAGCATAATAATATCATCAAAATCCAGAGCATTATTCGTTCTGAGTTTTTTCTGATAATCCCGATACAAATCAACAACTTTGCTCTGAAAATAATCGCTGGCCTGGACAGCAAATCCTTCAGGGTCCAGGAGTTTATTTTTGGCATCACTAATCACCGAAGCTACACCACGCGGGGAAAATTTCTTTTCATCCAGATTCTTTTCCTTTAAGCATCCTTTGATCAAAGCCAGTTGATCTCCCGCATCGTAGATCACAAAATTCCGGGTATAACCCGGCAGATGCTCGATATCCCGCCGCAAAATGCGTACACAGGCTGAGTGGAAGGTGCTGACCCATAATCCTCGTCCTTCACTGCCTACGAGGGTTGTTACCCTGTCCCGCATCTCCTTAGCTGCTTTATTCGTAAACGTAATTGCTAATATATCGCCTGGATCGACACCCCGAGCAATCAAATGAGCAATTCGGTAAGTAAGCACGCGAGTCTTTCCTGATCCTGCACCGGCCAGAATAAGAAGCGGCCCTTCCTGATGCTCAGCAGCTTCCCTTTGTACTGAATTCAAATCGTCCAACCGATACATTAACCACTCCACCTCTCCTCTTGTACATATTATAACATACTGTTCGTCCTGACTGTTGTCTGATTTAAAGGCGGCACTCACCTAAAGGTTACTTGCTATTAAATTTTACTATACCTAGTAATGATGATTGTTATAGCAAAGCCCCAATTATAGTCCTCTGATTCCAGTATCTTGAAATATTTATCCTTTGAACTGTAGATTATCATGTAGATTTATGTCTTTTTGTGACAAATTGCTAATTCTCGCTTTAAATGATTTAAATAAGGAATTAAAACATTCTATTTTCACTAGCCCATATACCCCAAGCAGCATAAATAAGGTTAATAGAGACATAGCCCTCCATTAACCTTATTTCTCCATCATTGCATTATCCTTTTGACTATCGATGTCAGCAGTCTCTTCCTGCCATCCCGATAGTCTCCAGTGGAGACTATCGCACTTGTTTGGCTCCAGAGACACTTGGCCAAATCCACACTGCAGGAGTAGGCCTATTAAGTTGCAGTGTGGCGATAAGCTCGTCCGCTTATCGTCATGGCCGGCGGTCTCTTCCCGCCATCCTTGGCTCCAGAGACACTTGGCCAATCCATGGCCGGCGTCTGCTTGGATGTTCTTCGCTATCGTAAAATCAGAACCACACTATGACTTTCATTAGAAGATCCCTTCAAAACCCAGTCCTTTTAGAAATTCATCCTGAAATTCTTTCTTATTAGATAGCTCAATATGCTCTGCCTGTTTAGCCATAGTCTCAGCGCGCCCTCGCTCAATAATGGAAAGCAAGGCCATTTTAGCCCCATCTCCTGCCGCATTACCTATGGAATGAATTCTTTCCAAGGGTAAAGGCGGAAGCAATCCGATGCCCAAGGCACTTTCTTTCTTAATATAATTCCCAAAGGCTCCTGCCAGAAGCACCCTGTCTATCTCAAGAGGACTAATTCCCATTTCTCTGACGAGCAGTGTAATTCCTGCACTTATAGCCCCCTTCGCCAGCTGTAAAGCTCGAATGTCCTTTTGGGAAAGCACAAGATCCTCGCCGCTGACCGAATCCTTTCCCCAAGCAAGAACAAATTCAAAAGTCTGCTCACCTTTACGCAGCCGCTCACGCACCAGAGGAGGCAATATTTCCAAGTCTTCCGGTTCGCTGGCATAACGTCCGGAAGCAGTAATAACCCCCGCCTTAAACATTTCGGCAATAGCATCGATCAGCCCCGAGCCACAGATACCTCGATCTTTTCCACCTCCGATGGTTTTTAATTCAACATCCTGAGCTATACTCACCGCTTCAATTGCTCCCTCTGCCGCTCTCATTCCATAGCGGATCTCCGCTCCTTCAAAGGCCGGCCCAGCTGCAGTGGAGCAAGTCAGAATCCGGTTCTTGCCGCTGAGAACCATCTCGCCGTTTGTTCCAATATCAACGATCAGGCTGACTCCGTCCAGATGATCAGCTCTTGCCGCTAACATTGCTCCAACGGTATCCGATCCAACATAACCGGCCACATTCGGCAGTACCAGCACCCGTCCAGTGGAGAGCATATAAAGTCCCAACTCTTTAGCTTCCACATCGACCATTTGCTGAAAAACCGGAATGAAAGGGGCCGGAGCCAGATAGGTGGGATCGATTCCCAAAAACAAATGAGCCATTGTTGTGTTGCCCACGACCACGGCCTGATAAATTTCTTCCTGCTTAATGTTCTTCTCCTGGCATAGCTCTTTGATTATCTTGTTAAGGCCGCCCACTACTTTCCCTTGAACTTCCTGAAGTTTTTCCGGACCGCCCGCTGCATAAGTGATTCGTGAAATAACATCAGCTCCGAAAATCTGCTGCGGATTTGTCATCGCCCCACTTGCTGCAACAATGCCTTGGAGCATATCCAAAAGGTAAACCACCACCGTCGTAGTACCAATATCAATGGCAATGCCAAAACAGCGCTTTGAAGTGTCATGGGGTTCTACAGCCAATAATCTATGGCCGTCCAGCACCGCCGTGATTTGAAATCCACCGTCTCGCAGCACCTTAGGAAGTGTAGCAGCAATGGAACGGCTAAAGCGCAGCCCCCTTTCAGGCAGAGCAGACACTAAACGCTCCCAATCTGACCTCTGGTCTTCAACTGTGGGACGTTCGAGTTCAAGTGGATATTTGCAGACACTGGGGGCCAACTCAATTTCCCTTAGCTCGGCCAAATCTGTTTTCCGATGAACGACATCCTTTTGTTCTTCAATCCGGATCGATGCATTGTGAGTAAGGGTGTGTTGACAGGCCAAGACCCAACCGGCCTCTAGCTCTGAAGCCGTTAGAAATTTCTTTTCTGCCAAAGTAGGAGAATACGGAGCATCTGTCTTAATTTGAACCTTACATTTTCCGCAGGTTCCTTTTCCTCCGCAGGTGCTTTCAACTTGCCTTCCGGCTAAAGCAACTGCTTGCAAAATAGTTGTGTCTTTCTCAACCTGAACAACTTTGTTCGAAAATGTGATGTCAATCATCCCTGTCACTCCTTTGCTATAACAACTTGTCAACTCTCAACTGCCTGAACAAAAGGTTTTTTGGAAATTATACTCCAAAGCCCTAAACTGATTAAAGCAAGAATTGCATATAGGAGCCCCATGACCTCTATCCGATTGGCCCAATTCAAGGAAATGAGAATCATACCGATACTGCCAAAGACCGTAAAGGCACAAGACATTAATGATACAGCCGCCCCGGTGTCTCCCTTTTGCTGTTCCAGCATTAAATTAGCACTGGGGGGGCGAGTGAGGCTGCCTGCCAGCGTAGCCGGCAATAAGGTTAAGGCAAATACCGCCGGACTCATACTCCCTATAAAACTGACTAAAAGTCCGCTGACAAAGGAGATAAAATAACTGGCTGAAATAATAAAATCCCTTTTCAGATACCGGGCTACCCTCGAATAGAGCAAAGGACCAATCACCATAAAGATTGCATTAAAGGCAAAATAATAGCTGTAAACTTGTGCGCTTAAGCCAAATTGATCAATATAAATATAGGAGGATGAGGTAATGAAGGACATCATCGGAATCCCCATTAAGGAAAATGTCAAAAGAAGTGAGACAAACCCCGGATTTTTAGCAACAACTTGCAATCTCCCCAGAGATTGAAGAATTCCCCCGGTATAATGCTCAGCAATGGTTTCCTGGAAGGCAATTCCCGCCATTGTGATTAGAAACCCAATCACTGCCAAGGTAGAAAACACTCCCCGCCAGGAAGTAAACCTCAAGATTACTGCCCCAACAACAGGAGCGACGATTGGCGAAATCATAGTCATTGATGACACCACGGCTAAGACAGATATCCGCTTCTTCCCGGTATAACAATCTTTTACAACAGCCTGAGCTACAGAAGTTGCCGCTCCGCTGGCAATAGCTTGGAAAACTCGAAAAATAATAAGCTGATATACATTTCCCGAAAAGGCGCATAAAACACTGGCAATAGTGTAAAGCACTAAACCCGTAAGCAATATTGGTTTGCGACCGTATTTATCGCTTAAGGGCCCCCAAAATAAGGTTCCGATGGCATAAAAAAGGAAAAACATAATTAACGTAAGATTAATTAAACCGGCAGAAGCTTTAAAATTCTCCGCCATCCTCGGCAGGGCAGGAAGATATAGATCAGTAGATAAGGGTATAAACGCACTTAAAAAAGCAATAAGGACTACGAGCCCCTTATCACCTAAATATCGCTGCGTCTTCTTAGGTTCTTCATTTTGATCAGTTGTCTCAAGCAATGAATCCTTTGTCATTCGTTTTATTAACTCCATTCTTTAGTCTGTACAATTACTACAAATTATGTTCACGTGCAAGAACGCTCTAAAGAAAACTTAGCGGGCGCCAAGCATCGGAGCAGGCGGCTGCCAAGTTGCACTTATGCTAGAAGACGAAGGCACTGTCTTCGCAGATATTAGCCCTGCTTGCGGTATACAACCGAAGGTTATACTTTCTGCCTCGGAAAGTGAACTCGTCCAGCTAAAGCTGAACATCGGGGTCTCAGATGACGATAGTCTCCAGTGGAGAGTATCGCCGAAGCCGCTTATACTTAAAAGAATACTGCGCGGCGAAGGATGACTCTACCCCACCTGAAGTTTACGAAGATCCCCCACTTATAGAAGTGTGGGGCTTCAAATCCGGATAAATTTTCAATTCTTCAGTGATACCGCTAAACGGCATGGGGGGGCTGATAACGGAACAGACAATTAGGAGGCACCTCATAAGACACCTCCTTAACCGGTCTTGAAGTTAGGGACGCGGTGAACCTTCTTGTTTGCTAAGCGTTGTTAGGCAACTCCGAATATTTCTTCAGCAATCTTGACGCCATCCGTAGCAGCCTGAGCGCTGAAATCTGCACCTACGTAGTCTTTGACGACCTCATCAATATAGTTGCCGCCGATAAGTATTATGCAATCCAATCCTGCAGCTCTGATGGCCTCAATGGTTTCTTTCATAGATTCCTGGCATCCTGTCAACAGAACACTCATGCCTACAAGGGGGGCTTTAAATTCTTTTATCGCTTCAATAAACTTCTCTTTCGGAACATCCACTCCGAGATCAATGACATTATAACCCGATCCTTTGAGGAGCATTACCACAATGTTCTTTCCTAAATCGTGGATATCCCCTTTCACAGTGCCCATGACGATATTCCCCTTATACTCTGCATTACTGCCCGTGAGGAGCGGTTCTAAAACGACCATAGAATCCTGCATGATTTCTCCGCACATGATGAGTTCACCCAAGAAATATTCTCCGGTCTCAAAGCGAACACCTGCTTCTGCCATTCCTTGCTGCAGCGAATTTACAATTTCTAAGGGCGTTACTCCCTTTGCCAAACGTTCTTTGACTAGATCTGCCACTTGCTGTTCTTCCAATTCCGCTATGGCCTTCGATAATTCATCTGTCAGCATCATCATCCCACTCCTTTGAAATCAAAAAGTATTTTAAATTTCTTAGTTCTATCGTTGTACCCAAAACCAAATGAAATTGTAGGCAAAGTCATCCAACTTTTCCCATTCCTTTTTCACAATTTCTTCGTTTCCCGGAAGATCGCCGAATTCCTCAAGTTTCAGTTCCCAGGGCACACAGACCCCAGGATTGGGATTTATGAATGATTTTTCCTTATCCGCCATTGATTTTCCCTCCTATCTTTCTAATAAACACCAAATTCTCGGGCTGCCTCAATCATGGCCATGACGTTTTCTTGTTTTGCGTCTCCCATCACAACCCCGCCGGCATCCAAGATAAAGCCTCCATCACGGCCCAATTCGTCAATGGACCGTTTAACCTGTTCGCGAATCTTTTCCGGTGTTCCATAGGTTAATAATGTTGTAGGAACACCACCTTGCAGGCAGAACCTGCCGCCCAGAATTTCCTTAGCTTTTTTAGGATCTGTCGTGTCAACCTGAAAGATAATACTTCGATCTGGCAATTCGGCAATTTTTTCAAGATAGGGAGTCCAGTCTCCTTCAGCATAAAACAACATACGTTTCCCTTTAGTCCACAGTCCTTCAATAGTTGCTTTTAAGGACGGCCAGTAAAACGTTTCCCATTGATGCGGATTAAGGAACGGATAAGCTCCGCGATGAAGTGGGGCAAAACAGGGGAAACGCGTGTCTGCGCCGGCACCGGCCAAGCCGCAATTAACATTGTGAGGAGTGATAGCTTCGCAAGCAGCTAATACTTTCTCCGGGCGGCGGCGCAAGTCTAAGAGTATTCCCTTCATCCCCCGCAGAGCATCCCCGAGAGTATCAAAAGGGGCCTTGGTAAACCCGGTCCCTTGACCGACAATTCCATGGTCCATTGTCCATTTTTCGAAAGCGGCTGCCATTATACTTCCGGACATAGCAAAGGCTGCTGAACCTTTGATCAGGGCAACGGCAGCTCTGTATGACCCAGGATTCTCCAATTCCGTACTTATATTGGGCAAAAAGTGATTGACGAGCCATTCTGTCGGACTGGCAGTAAATTCGTCATAATCCTCTGGTTTCATGTATTCTTGCTCATTGTATTGGAAGGTTGAATTCTCATCGACTCCAATTCCCGGAAATTTATATAACTTTGAACCCATGACATCAAACATTGGCGGCCACCATAAAGAAGGGCCGCCTTTAAAAATATCAAAGTCCAAGCCCGGCAACATTTCCGAAACTATAGAATTACTTTTATCAAGGTCGTAATATACTTCTTGCAGAGTGATGCCTTTATATTTAGCAATCCATTCCCCTACGCCGAAGGCTACGGGAACCATATCCGGTTTTCCGCAGTCCATCGCAGTGATGTAACGAGCTAATCGTTTTTGATAAAGGGTTTCCTTTTCATTCATAGTCGCTTACACCTTCCTCTTAAAATAATTAACCATGGTATGGTACTATCATACCGCAATTCCCAAGCTGTGCTAATCTTCCAGCACTTCGCTGCGATAGGCTTTTAAATAGTTCTTACCGAAACGGTCTTTGCCTAACAGAAAATCATTTGTAATGACTGAGGTCATAATTTTTCCATCGAGGGGATCGAGAATTGCAGCATCCATTTCAAAAGCCATACAAAGAGTTAAGAAATGACGATTCATGATTTTTCGTTTTGGGGAATTATACGATATGTTACTTAACCCAGAGACTGTTTTAACCTGAAATGACTGTTTGATTTCCGTAAGACACTTGAAAAACATGGTGGCATTCAGGTGGTTTACCGCTAAGGGAAGGACTAGGGGGTCTAAATACAACTGCTCAAGGTCATATTGATATTTGGTTAAGGTTTCAATGAGTTGATTGGAAATGGCTATTCTATCTTCGGCAGTTTTGGGAATTCCGTTGTCATCTAGAGTGAGCCCAATAACCGAGCAATTATATTCGAGAACTAAAGGGAGCACTTCTTCAATACGGTTTCTTTCCATGGAAATGGAGTTTATTAAAACTCGGCTCTTATCCCCATGAACCGCAGCCAAACCTCTTTTAATGGCTGCGGCTGAAGTGCTGTCCAGACATAAGGGCACATCGGTTACCTCTTGCACCGTTCTCACCAGCCACTCCATATTAGGCGCTTCATCCCCTTGAGCTGTATTGAGATCCAAATAATCAGCTCCTGCTGCGGATTGCCTCAGTGCCAAATCCTGAACAGCAGCCGTGTCTTTATTATTAATAAACTGACGTACGCTAGGAATAGAGCTGTTTAACTTTTCGCCTATAATCAACATCGTCTCTAACCCTCCCCGAAGTCAAAATTATGAAATCTATGTAAGCTGTCCTGTCAGAGTTTACCGGCATCACCTTCCTTATTAAAGTCCTGAAGTTTCCCCCTTAAAACAAGTTTAACCCTACATACAAAACGGTATTATCACCATTGCAGTAGGGTATTGAAGACAAGGCTTACTCTGAAAATCGATAGGGATTAACATCAGCTTGGAGAACGATAATTCTAGCCTCTGTAAAAGCACTAATCGATATCAAAATAAATAGTCTAGATGTATATACATATATTGTAATAATTATTAATTTATTTAGAATGTATAGATAACTTTATCTATTTTTAAAATAGTATCACAACTCCTTTGTCTGGTCAATAACACCATGATGATGGTCTCAAAACTAAAGAAACCTTGGTTCCTCGGTTTGCGCTGATTGGCACGGCCAAAGACTTTCGCCGCGCTTATGTCTCCCTATGGTATCGGCCCAATATTATAAGATTCCTTAGAAAAAAGGATCCGGTCTCAGCATCCCGAGACCGGACCTCCTCCAATTCCTAAAATATCACGATAAATTTTCAGAGCTTCCGTAACGTCGTTGGCGTAAAAATCCGCACCCGTGTATTCTTTAACCTCTTGATTTACCGGGTATCCTCCTACCACAACTTTTACTTGATCTCTAAGCCCTGCGTCTGTCAACAGATCCACAACTTTTTTAATGGAGCCCACACAAAAAGATAACAACACACTAATCCCTAAGATCGCGGCCTTCGATTCACTTACGGCTTGAACGAATTTCTCAGGTGTCACATCAACACCCAAGTCTATTACTTCTAACCCGGAGGATCGCAAAAGATAGATGATAATGTTTTTACCCAGATCGTGAATATCTCCTTCGATGGTACCCATAACAATCGGCAGAAATCTATTATTGGTCCCTTTAACAGGAATGTGGGGCTCCAGGATCCTCATAACTTCTTTAAGAATCTCTTCGGACATAATCAGATCGGACAAAAAATAATCACTGTCACTGTACTTCTCTCCGACTATTTCCACACCCCGCCGGCAGCTTTCTATGATATCTACAGCAGAGTGCCCGGCCTGAATTCTTTCGTTGACCAACCTTAGAGTTTTTTCTTCATCCAATTCTGCCATCGCTATTTGTAGTTCGTCTTCCACCTCATGAACCCCCAATTAGCTTAGTCTTTTTTATACCAACCGTCATAACTCGTCAGTTTATACCTGTCTCCCCTGTAAACAGCTTTGCTCCACCCCACCGGCTTAAGGTCTGAATCAAAAATTGTCTGTTCTATAAGAAATACCGGGGCATAAGGCGGAATCCCAAGAATTGCAGCTTCTTCCTGACTACAGGAGGCAACCTGTAAAACCTTCTTCGAACTGACCGGCACATATTCCGTATGCGCTGCTATTAAACCCGGCAAACTCGGATCTTTTAGTTCTGATTCAAGGATTGGTTTGCTCTTGCTGTAGATTGTGTATTTTACCTCATAGGATAGCCGTTCATTTTCGGCCGAAAGCACCGTTCGAAAAAACAGAAATCGTTTGTTCTCTTCCTGAATCTGAAACTTAGATTTCAATTCTTCATTGGCCCGGATAATCTTAGCTTCCAATAAAGTAGTTTTATAATTCAACCCTCTTTGATTGATTTCCTGATTAAAATCATTTAATTCAAAGACGATGTTATCCAGTTTAGGGGTAGCAACGAAGGTGCCTTTACCCTGCTGAGCATAGACCATGCCTGCAGCCACCAGTTCAGAAATTGCCCTGCGTACCGTCATACGACTTATTTCATAGCACGTAGCGATATCATTTTCCGTCGGCAAAGACTCTCCGGGCTTCAGATCTCCTCTGCGAATTTGTCCTTCGAGCAGCTTAAATAGCTGATAGTAAATGGGGATCACTGAATTTTTATCGATGGCTATTTCTTCTCGGCTCACCAAAAACACCTATTCCTGCTTTAATTGTCTGCAAATTGCAAATTTTTTTAAGTTTAACATGCCAAAATCGGGGTGTCAATGATCTAAAGGATCTAAATGACTAATAGGGATGAAGGAAAATCTCCTTCACCCCGCTAAAAAAACCATCCCGAACCCTATAGACCTCAAAGGAAGGTAACTTCGCCCACAAAAGTGAACTCATTACATGGAGAGGCGATAAGCTCTTCCGCTTATCGTCATGGCCGGCGGTTCACTTCTAACGCACAAACACGTGAGCGAGCCTCGGATTGCTGAGTACTTAAAACTCACAACTGTTGGCAGTTCTAGGAAATGCTATAACGTCACGAATATTCGACATTCCTGTCAGGTACATAATCACCCGTTCAAAGCCCAGTCCATACCCGGCATGCTTCACACCGCCGTATTTTCTAAGATCGAGATACCAGTGATAATCCTCTTCCTTTAAGCCGAACGCCTTCATCCGCTCTTCGAGAACCTCAAGACGTTCCTCCCGCTGGCTTCCGCCAATAATTTCTCCGACTCCCGGTACCAGGAGATCCATGGCTGCAACCGTTTTATTGTCGTCGTTAAGCCGCATGTAGAAAGCTTTTATGTCCTTTGGATAATCCGTAACAAACACGGGTTTCATAAAGATCTTTTCCGTCAGATAGCGTTCGTGCTCCGTTTGAAGATCTATGCCCCAATGCACAGGATATTCAAACTGGGAATTTTCCTTTTCCAAAAGTTCCACGGCTTCAGTATAAGTAATTTGACCGAAATCAGAGTTCAAGATATTTTCCAAGCGTTCGAAGAGAGTTTTATCAACAAATTGATTGAAAAAGGCCATCTCTTCGGGAGCATAATCTAAAGCATACTGAATAATATACTTCATCATTTCTTCTGCCAATTTCATATTGTCGTTCAGCTCAGCGAAAGCAATTTCCGGTTCGATCATCCAGAACTCCGCGGCATGTCTGGCCGTATTGGAGTTTTCGGCACGGAACGTTGGTCCGAAGGTATAGACATTGCGGAAAGCCATGCAATACGTCTCGACATTAAGCTGACCGCTGACCGTCAAACTCGTTTCCTTCCCAAAAAAATCCTTGGCAAAGTCAATGGCTCCTGAGTCCGTCTTTGGCAGATTGGCCGGATCTAAAGCCGTTACCCTGAACATTTCTCCGGCACCCTCGGCATCACTTCCCGTAATAATGGGGGTATGAACATAGACAAACCCTTTTTCTTGAAAAAACTTGTGAATGGCATAGGCCACTACAGACCTAATGCGAAAGACCGCGGCAAATGTATTTGTTCTTGGACGCAAATGAGCAATTGTCCGCAAGTACTCAAAGGTATGGCGCTTCTTTTGCAAAGGATAATCCGCACTTGAGAGGGCCAGAATCTCTATATGTTCCGCCTTCAATTCAAAGGGCTGCTTTGCTCCCGGTGATGGGACAAGGGTCCCCTGGATACGAAGGGCAGAGCTAATGGTTAACTTGCCAATTTCCAAAAAATTAGTTAAGCTTTCGTCAAAAACCACTTGAATGTTTTCAAAAAAACTACCGTCATTGATTTCGATAAAGCCGAAGGCTTTCGAGGTGCGAATGGTACGAACCCAACCAGATATCTCCAACGTTTGGTTGAGAAACTTCTCTGTCTCTCTGAAAATTTGTTTTACCGTTACCGCTTGCATCAGCTTTCCTCCTCAAAAAGGTCCCCTTGAGGGTTAAGAATTTCCTGATTAACAATTATACCTGATTGGCACCTTAACTTCAAATGAGGGTGAAAGGGCGGCCGTTAGCTGACAAACCTCGTACTCTGGGTTTTCAATTCCTCCATTAAGACGATCAACTGCTCAACACTGTCGCGAATTGAAGTAACCGTGGCACTCATTTCTTCACTGGAAGCAGCAATTTCCTCTGAGGCACCGGCATCTTCCTGGGACATATCATTAATCACCTGAATCGAATGAGCTATTGTTTCGCTCATCCGGACAACTTGCTGAACTTCTTCGGACATTATCCCTAATGAACTGGAAACACCCTGCATTCCTTGAGAAATATCCATAAACCGTTGCAGAGCTGTTTTTCCAATCCCGACCTGCTCCTGAATCAAGGAGAAAGCTTCTTCCGTTGAGAGGGCTGAAGCCTCGACGCTGCGAGTCACTTGATCAATGAGCTCAGCGATCTGTTCGGCGCTTTGATGAGAACCTTCCGCCAATTTTCGAACCTCTTCAGCCACGACAGCAAATCCCCGTCCGGCTTCCCCGGCGCGAGCAGCTTCAATGGCAGCATTAAGAGCAAGGAGATTCGTTTGCTCAGAAATTCCGGAGATAATTTGCGTGATCCCACGGATCTTTCCGGTTTGATCTTTAAGGCTCTGACTTGCCGTTTGAATTTCCTCCACCTTAGAGGCTGAAACGCTCATCTTTGCAGCTAAATCCTTCATCATTTCCTCACCCTGCTGTGTCCGCTCAGTGACATCACTATTACTATGTGAGATACGTTCCATATGTCCGGCCAATGATAAGACGCTTTGATTTATTCCTGAACTTTGTTCTCCTATTTCGCTTGTGCTTTGAGCAATTTTTTGAGCACCGATCGCCACTTGATTAATGCTCTCGGCGACTTGTTCGATTCCTGAAGATGTTTGATCTGTGGCCACTGAGATTTCCTTGGTCGAATCCTCAACCCGGTTTAACGCTTTGTTGATCGAGGAGCAGATATCCTTCGTGTTTTCCACCATCTTTCTCATAGCCAGAGCCAGTGTCCCTATCTCTCCGAACCAGTCAGTCCTAATAGCCGTTCTCAAATCGCCTTGGGCTAATACCTCCGCATTTTCGGCTAATTCAATGAGAGGACGTGTGAAACTCCGGGAAAATATGTAACCTGCAAACACTCCTAAGACAAGAACCACCAAGCCGATCAAAAAGGACCATAGTTTTAAATCATTGAGTTGCTTAAGCACCGCACTCCGCGAAAGGACAGCCTTAATATAGCCTTTCACCTGACCTTGATAGTCCTTAAACGGAATGAGCAGAATGTTTGACTGTCCATCTCCGCTTACCACAAATTGAGACTGTCCATTTGCCAGCGCTTTTACCCTATCCTGGGCCACCGGATAATTATCTTTGCCGATGCCCGCCAGTAATCCCCCATTTGTCTTTACGCTTTTAACTAACGAGGCCGAGGGATCGAGGAGGTAAATAAAATAATCTCCGGGGTTCTTCGTCTGGAGAGTTTTTAAAAAATCTTCGCCAAAATCCATCCCATATTCTACACTACCAACCCACTGATCTTGATACTTTACAGGAACTACAACCCGAAAACCGTAGCCTTCGACTCCTTCTTCCAAACCTTCTATTATCTTATGGTCTGTATTGGCGGCCACCACCGTCGGCCGAATTTTTGAAAGGTCATCTCCGAATTTTTTGGGAGAATGTGCTCGATAGAAGGAGATCGCCGGAGCAAGATGAAACTGAAGCTGACTAAAGCCCTGCTTCTTAACCTCATTAAAAACAGGCTGAACTAACTGTGCCAAAGTCGTCCGGTCTCGTTCTGCCAAGGCCTTAGCTACATCCGGATTCATACTCAAGGACAACACTGAAGATTTAGCTTGATCCAGGCGGTTGCTGAATTCATCCCGGATTCCTTGCTGAGCAAGCTTTTCCGTTTGCAGTTCACTTGTTTGCAGCATCTTCTCTGCATTCCAAAGCCCAGCCGCCGAGAGTGCTATTACCACGAAAACAATTAAAATCCCTACTAAAAGAGTTACACGTGTTTTGATTGACATCGAACGTTGAAATCTCATTTCTGCTCTCTCCTAATCATTTCACTGCAATTTTGCAATTGTTCAATTTACGCGGATAGATTTCATTGATTAAATCAAATGGACAACCCACGAAACAGCAGGAATCGATAATTAATTTATATTTCTTCCAAATTATGATATTTCCGAACTCAGTCGTCAAATATTCACCTCCATATATCGAAAAAACACTGATATAGTCGATCAATTTTACTATATTTTTTGGCAAATAAATGAAATCCACATGACAAAAAAAATGTCATGTGGATTTCATTTTGCTCCTAATATCATATTATTTTCCTTAATCTTTGTTCAAAATGAACGTACTTTCAGTTTTTCCTCTTTAATTGCCTTAAGCAGCTTAACAATCGTTCGATTCATCCACATCAATACCGGCCATTTTTATTAGATACATAGCATTGCGTGTTGTCGAGATTCCAGGCCGCAGCTTATAGTCAAAAAAGATTTGCTCATTTTTATAATACTCCCGGAAATGATAATTCCGGATTTTGCGGCTGCTTTCACTTTCAAGATCACCCAGTTCTAAATCATGGGTTGATACCATGCCCATAGCTCCTGCTTTGCTTAATTGCCGAATTAAGATTTTAGCCCCGGCATGACGATCTTCTGAGTTTGTACCTTTAAAAATCTCATCAAGGAGAAAAAATATCTTCGCTTCTTGCTTCGAAGCCTCGACAATTTTTTTAATCCTTAACAGCTCTGCATAGAACGACGAAATGTTTTCTCCTAAATTATCACTGACTCGCATACAACTAAACAATTTGAAAAGCGAACAGGAAAATTCCCGGGCGCATACTGGAACCCCCGCATAGGCCAAAACGAGATTAATTCCTACCGTTCTGAGCATCGTACTTTTTCCGGACATGTTTGATCCGGTTATTAAGATAATTCCGGTTTCCTTATTGATGGTTAAATCATTGCAAACCGGGTTCTTTAAGAGCGGGTGAGCTATCTGTAAAGCTTTAACCCCGGTTTTCTCGGAAGTAAATACCGGGCGGCACCACTCCGGGTGATCTGCAGCAACGATTGCCAGACTGCTGAGGGCTTCTAATTCGCCCAGAGTATCCACCCATGACTCTAAAAATCGGCCTGACCTTTCTTTCCAGGCTTCCAAAGAAATCATACACTGGATGTCCCAGAGTGTTAGGATGTTGACAATCAGAAACATGGCGTTACCGCGATTAGCAATGAGATCTGCCAAGCGCGAAAGTTTTCTGATCTGTTCAAAAGCTGCTTTATCCTCTCGATTGCGCAAGCCATTTCTCAATTCTTGCAGATAATCTGCCTTAAAGAATCGTTTTTCAAATCTTTCCAGCATTCTCTCGTAGACCCGAATATCTTCCTTAAAGGTATGAACCGCATTAAGAGTTTTTCCCCTTTGTCTTCCTATAAAGAGAATTGCCGCTTGAATCACAAGTCCCGTCAAAGGGTACCCATAAGATACATTGTGCCTAAAAAAATATAAGAACAAAAATGATAAAGTTACTAAGGGAAGAGCCCGAGCCAACACGAGAACATCCCGGCGAAGGTAATTTGGGTTATAAGTTTTTGCCCAAGCAAACATTGCCGCAGGAGACGTCATGGGACGCTTTGCCAGAGTTGCCTCGGCTAAAAACCTCTGTCTCCAGGCCATTGTTCCGGCTAATTCAAGGATGGCCCTTTGTCTTTTTAATAGCTCTTCCTCTGTCTCCGGAGGTTCTGTCAAAACTCGCTTAAGTTTTTCCCGGCCTCGGAAGGTCTTAGCTGTGGTAATCCATTGATAAAGTGAACCATAGCCAACGATATCAAGGTCCAGGGCATAAGGGTGATCGGGGTCTTTAAAGTCGTCTCCCAGGTCGGCAAAGGATTTCCACTCTCCCTCCATACGCTTTACGGCCTGATCATAGTTTCCCCGGAGAACTTCAAGATACTTTTGCCTGGCCTTTAAGGATTGGTGCCAAAAGACCAAAGTTATAAAGCTCGCCACCGTTAGAAAGGCAATTCCCATTGTCCAAAAGGGTTTCTTGTTTAGATAAAAGCAGAGAGTTAATATAGCACCTGCGAAGAAAACAACAAGACGAAAATTGCTTAGGCGATTAAGGTCAACGGTTAAACTCTTTAGTTTGCGGCCATAAAACAGCTGCCGTTTATGATATAACTCTGACGGAGTTTTTCTATTTTCAGCCTCAGGCAAAATGACAATCCCCCAAACTATCCCCAAAGAAAGATTTATGTCATTATACACTAACCCGCCCTGCATAACCACTTTTTGGGAAGAGTCAGCGTCGAATCCCTTCTTTTCTTCTCTTTTGGGGAGTGCTATACTAGATTTAAATGTTTGTCCTTTGCCCCCTTACCCTAACCGGGCTAAGGGGGCGATTGATTAGAGGGACGATTTTACTGGAGGAATCATCTATGAATAGACGCCGCAGCTCAATCAATTTATTTTTATTGGCCCTTGATTCCCTTTCAGTTTACCGAGGCCTTTTAGAAGATTCCGTACTCCGGAAACTCAGAGAATTATTCATAGGTCTAGAGAAAGCTGATATCCAATTGCGTGATATTGTTAATGATTACAATGACTTCTACTACGAATTTGCAAGGTGCCCTGGTCTTTCGCTGGCTCATCATATTCTTAACTTAATTATATTTGAGGAAAACTCCTTTTCCTTGAATGCCCAGGCAATACACCCGTCAATGAGAGATAATACTCTTGATCAAGCTGTTTCCAGTGACCTCAGAAATCTCGAAATCATTGCCAAGCTTGATTCAAAGGCGATAAAAGCTGAAATAATAAAATGCTGCAAACTTCACGCCACTGGAAACGACCCCGCTGACATCCTCGACAGCGATCTTCAATCCATCCTCCAGAGTCTCCCGGATTGGGGATTTTCCTCTGCCCTTTTTGCCAACCGGGAACCAGAACATGTACAGGCCTTAAAGGAAACGTTTCTTACCAGTCCCCGCTGGGAAGATTGCCTGGAGGAACTGAAACAGTTTCATCGCCAATTTGGCTGCGGTATTTTTGCCCGCAGTATCGCTTTTATCTGGGAGCGATCCGAAGGCCAAGGCTATCTCAAATGTGTCGAACAGCCTGATCCCATCACCCTGCATGAGTTAGTTGATTATCATGATGAACGCTCTAAGGTTTTGGAAAATACGATGCAGTTTCTGAAAGGGTATCCGGCCAACAACGTACTCCTTTATGGTGACCGGGGAACCGGCAAATCATCCACCGTCAAGGCCATCCTCAATGAGTATCATCCTCTCGGACTGCGCATGATCGAAATCCCCAAAGCTTTTTTGGCGGATTTTCCCCAAATCCTTCGGATCTTAAATAATCGATCGCAAAAGTTTATCCTCTTCGTTGATGATCTGGTTTTTGGAGATAATGAAGAAAACTATACCTCCCTCAAAGCCGTCCTTGAAGGAGGCCTGGAAAGCAAAACCTCCAATATTCTTATCTATGCAACCTCCAACCGGCGCCATTTGGTGAAAGAGTATTTTAGCGAAAGAGCAGGCGTGCAGTCAGCTAATCGCGACGAAGAAGTCCATGCCGGAGACAGCATGCAGGAAAAACTGTCCCTTGCCGATCGATTTGGGATTAATGTTGTCTTCTCATCACCGGATCAAAAACAATACCTAAAAATTGTCGATGGTATTGCTTCCCACAGAAGATTAACCATTGACCAAACAACCTTGCACAAAGAAGCCTTGCAATGGGCCTTGTGGTATAACGGACGTTCGGCGCGTACGGCACGACAGTTTATTGACTGGATTGAAGGACATCTCGCGATTAATTAAAGCAAGCGAAAAAAACGGTTTAAATGCATAGTCATCCATGGGGCGGCAAACAATGTAAGAAAATGCAAAGGAGATGCCGCTGATGGATGACTATTTTAATTTTGACATTATCGGACTCAATTCTAATTACATTTTAGATCCTCAGGCAGGAGTTATTAAAGTCTGCAAATCCTATAATCGTTTGACTAATAAAACTTATGACATTAAAGACTTAACCCCGACTTCAGGATTTCCTGAAACTATGACCGGAGTATTAATCTTAAGAAAAATACTAGAGGTAACCTGGGGATTCAGTTTGCACAAAATGACAGAACATATCGGAGCAAGGTCATTTTAAACTGAATAGGTTCATAAAACTATAAGCTTCATCAATATTATTAAGCATATAGGCGCTTAGAATTCCTTAAACTTTTGGGAGACCCTTTTTAGGAAAAGGCTTGGACAGCTTTACTTAGAGGGATGGGTTTTGCTGTGTTACTATTATTTTTTGATTTAAAATGTTATAATACGTTTTTAAGTCAAAATTCTTGATAAAGGAACGATATTAATGATTAGTACCAGCGGAATTACCCTTAGGTTCGGAAAACGCGCTTTATTCGAGGATGTTAATGTAAAATTCTTGCCCGGGAACTGTTACGGCTTAATTGGAGCCAACGGGGCCGGCAAATCTACATTTTTGAAAATTCTTTCTGGAGAGCTGGATTCCAGCAGCGGAGAGGTCATTATAACACCGGGAGAACGAATCGGGGTATTAAAACAGGATCACTTTCAATTCGAAGAGTTTGAAGTTCTGAAAACTGTAATCATGGGGCATGCCAGACTCTATGAGATTATGGAAGAGAAAGACGCTCTTTATGCGAAACCCGATTTTTCCGATGAAGACGGGCTAAAGGCCTCTGAATTGGAAGGAGAATTCGCCGAACTTAATGGCTGGCAGGCAGAATCCGAAGCTTCCGAACTCCTGATGGGCTTGGGAATCCCCAAAGACCTGCAAAATAAAAAGATGAAGGATCTGTCCGGTAATGAAAAAGTTCGCGTGCTCTTAGCTCAAGCGCTCTTTGGCAATCCGAATATTCTTCTCTTGGATGAGCCTACTAACCATTTAGATCTCCAGTCCATTATTTGGCTGGAAAATTTCCTCTATAACTATGAAAATACTGTGATCGTTGTCTCCCACGACCGCCATTTCTTAAATAAAGTATGCACTCATATTGCTGATATCGATTTCGGAAAAATTCAGCTCTATGTCGGAAATTACGACTTCTGGTATGAGTCTAGTCAATTAGCCTTACGCTTAATGAGAGAAGCCAACAAAAAGAAAGAAGATAAGATAGAGGAACTGCAGAAATTTATTCAACGCTTTAGTTCCAATGCTTCAAAAGCAAAACAAGCCACCTCGCGCAAAAAGCAACTCGAAAAATTAACCCTGGAGGATATTAAACCCTCCTCTCGCAAATACCCTTACATTGCCTTTACCCCTGATCGCGAGGCAGGTAATAATATCTTGTCGGTCAGCAACTTAACCGTTCGTATTGACGGCGAAAAAATCCTTGACAACATCTCCTTCCTCATGAATAAAGGAGATAAAATTGCCTTAGTAGGTCCTAACAGCACTGCTAAAACAACATTATTTAAAGTTTTAATGGGGGAAATTATTCCCGATGAAGGAGAGGTCAATTGGGGGATTACAACGACTCAAGCCTATTTCCCTAAGGACAACTCCGCTTACTTTGACACTGATCTCAATCTAGTTGATTGGCTCCGGCAATTTTCCAGAGATCAAGACGAGTCCTTCGTTCGCGGTTTCTTAGGCAGAATGCTTTTTTCCGGAGATGAATCGTTGAAATCGGCCCGAGTTCTCTCCGGTGGTGAAAAAGTCCGCTGTATGTTTGCAAAAATGATGCTTAGCGGCGCTAACGTTCTCCTCTTTGACGAGCCAACCAATCATTTGGATATGGAATCCATTACAGCGCTGAATAATTCTTTAATGAACCTGGATGGAAACGTTCTTTTTGTTTCCCAAGACCATCAATTTGTTCAGACGATAGCCAATCGTATTCTGGAAATTACCCCCCAAGGAATTCTTGATCGCAGAATGACCTTTGATGAATACTTGGAAAACGAAGATGTTCAAGCATTGCTGCAATCAATGTACAGCTAAAGTTAGCGTAATACTCCGATTTTTGGTATATCTCAATACCCTAATATGACGTTTTTTATGCACAGATCCTTTGATTTAATTGACATATATAGTATTTTAAGCTATATTAATATAAACTCGTTAATTAGATGGATTTACACGAACCTTCTCTATAGCTCCGGCTCTGGGAAGAGGCTGCTGAACTTACCATGTAGCGGGTAAATTATAGTGGAGGTATTTTAAAATGTTTGCTGACAAAATTCTTACTTGCCGTGATTGCGGACGTGATTTCGAATTCACTGCATCTGAACAAGAGTTCTATGCTGAAAAAGGATTCACCAACGAACCCAGCCGTTGCCCAGAGTGCCGCGCTGCCAGAAAGGCTCAAACCAGAAATAACGGCGGCGGTTTTTCGCGCCAACGGGAAATGTTCCCTGCTGTTTGCTCTAATTGCGGAAAAGAAACCACTGTTCCTTTCCAGCCTTCCGGCAACAAACCAGTCTATTGCCGCGATTGTTATCAACCACGTACCCGCAGCAATTGGTAAACTATTGTTAAACCAAACCCTCCTAAGCTTAAATGCTTAGGAGGGTTTTTTAGTATAGTCAACGGCTTACTCTTTGAGGCACGATGGAAGCCATTCTCATCTTGATCATTAAGTCAAATCGAAGCGTTGTATTTTCTCATAAAGCCATGAGCGGGAGATTCCCAGCATTCGGGCAGCTTCCGATTTGTTTCCCTTTGTCTCAGTCAAAGCCTTTTTGATAGTATTTTTGTCTAGATTACGACGAGCAATCTCCAGGTTCCATCCTTTTTCATAATCTGTTGTTGGTTCTATTGTTTGCTCACGGAGATAAAATGGCAAATCTTCGATCTCTAAAAAATCCCCTTCGGCAAAGTTAACCGCTCTTTCAAGGACATTTCTGAGTTCACGCACATTGCCCGGCCAGCGGTGAAAATGGAGAACCCTTTGGACCGCTATGGATACTCCCTTAATTTTTTTACCGAAATCCTGATTTAAGCGTTCTAAAAAAACATGGACAAGCGGGATAACATCTTCTGAACGACGCTGCAATGGAATCAAATGGAAATTGATAACATTCAAACGATAATATAAATCACTGCGAAACTCCCCAACCTCTGCTTTTTTTAATAGGTCCTGGTTTGTCGCTGCAATAATCCTTACGTCAACATTTAGCGATTCATTGCTTCCGACAGGTTCAAAACTTTTATCTTCCAAAACCCGAAGTAATTTGCTTTGTAAATTCAGGGACATATCACCGATTTCATCTAAAAATAACGTCCCGCCGTGAGCAAGCGCAAACTTTCCCAGTTTTCCTCCCCTTTGGGCTCCCGTAAATGCTCCATTGGCATAGCCAAAGAATTCAGATTCCAAGAGATTATCCGGAACTGCTGCACAATTCACCTTAACAAAGGGGCCTTTGCGCCGTGGGCTCGCTTGATGGATCGCCTCGGCAAACAGTCCCTTACCCGTGCCGCTGGCTCCGGTAAGTAAGATCGTTGAATTCCCCCGGGCAGCCATCTCGGCTTCTTTCTTAAGACGCCGCATGGCAGGATTCACGGTAACAATCTGATTAAAGGTCACCGACGCGGGGATTGAGCCGACTTTTTCTTTATAGAGCTGTAATTCACGATCCATTTGAGCCAGTCGTTCTGCAACATCCTTTGCTTCCTCGATTTTCTGATAGACGATTTTTCCCACAGCTCCTATAATCTTCCCTTGTCTGACAATGGGGGAACGGGAAACAATACAAGTCTTTCCTTGAATAACCTGTATTTCATTCGTTTCTGCCAATCCGGTTTTTAACGTTCGCCGCAGGCGAATATTTTCAATAACCTCTTCAATTGGCCTATGAAGGATATCCTTTTCCTTCTTGCCAAAAAAACTGCAAGCGGCCTCATTGATTAGGGTGATCTTTCCTTGACTATCGACGACGACAATTGCTTCGTAAGCGATATTCATCACAGTCAATAGTGTTTCATAAAGGCGCTTGGTAGCTTCAAGTTCCTCTACAACGATAAGTCCATTAGGCATTGCCTGATAAACGGCATTAAGTTTCCCTGCCATTTGCTCTGTTTCGTGAAATAGGGCTAAAATCATATCAATCTTAGTAAAAATTCCCAGGACCTTTCTCTCATCATCAATGACAACTCCTGTCCCCACAGAAGTTTGCTTAGCTCGTTGTTCGATGACTTCATAGGGCGTATTGACTTCGACAGTTACAACCTGGGGGTTGAAATACCCTGCGATAGTTTCCCTTAAATCAACGCCAGCCAGAAATGCATCCAGAACGTTAGATTTTGTAAAGATGCCAATGAGGCATCCCTCTTCGTCCACCACCGGAAGCGCATCAAGTTTATTTCTGCGCAAAACCGTAACACCTTGCCTAAGAGTATCATGGGGATGGAGACACGGAACCTCACGCGTCATCATGTCACCCATTAACATCCCCGATCCCTCCCCAAAAGCCTTCTCCGAAAAAGTCAAACCCTAGCCTTCGTAGTATTCTCCCGATAAACATATTTTCCTCTAATTTTCAAAATTTTCTTTTTACTATTTACCTTGGCTGCATGCGTATTGCGCCATCGAGACGAATGGTGCTGCCATTCAACATTGGATTTTCAATAATACTGCGTACCAATAGGGCGAACTCCTCGGGGTAGCCGAGGCGCGATGGGAAAGGAACCATTGAACCTAAGGACTTTCTGGCTTCTTCCGGCAGGGAATCAAACATCGGAGTTTCAAAGAGACCCGGAGCGATGGTCATAACCCGAATACCATGAAGAGCCATTTCACGAGCAATAGGGAGCGTCATGCCAATGATTCCTCCCTTTGAGGCACTGTAGGCTGCCTGTCCAATTTGTCCTTCATAGGCGGCCACTGAAGCAGTGTTAATGATAACCCCACGTTCCCCACTTGGGTTAGGCAAATTTTCAGTCATTTTTTCCACAGCCAAGCGAATAACATTAAAACTGCCTATAAGATTTATATGGATAACCCGCGAAAAACTCTCCAGAGTATGCAGACCCTTTTTCCCCAGTATCTTTTCCGCAGCCGCGATCCCTGCGCAATTAACAACGACAGACACTCGCGCAAATTTTTCCTGGGCGCTTCCTAAGGCTGCCTGAATACTCTCCGTATCTGTAACATCTGTTTTTTGAAAACAAGCGCTGTCTCCCAATTCTGCCTCAAGCTTTTTCCCTCTCGCTTCGTCTCGATCGGCAATGATTGCCTTCCCGCCGTCATTGACTATTCGCCTAACCGTTGCTTCTCCTAAACCAGAAGCCCCTCCCGTGACAAAACCAACCACCTGTTTCATATCCATTGAACGCGGCCTCCTTCTCAAAAAATCTTAATTCAGTCGTTCAATAATCGTAGCATTTGCCATGCCATGCCCTTCACACATAGTTTGCAGTCCATATCTCCCTCCACTTCGTTCCAATTCATGCATCATGGTTGTCATCAAGCGAGCACCACTGGCTCCTAAGGGATGTCCGAGGGCGATGGCTCCCCCACAGGGATTTAGTTTTTCCCGATCAGCTCCGGTTTCTCTTAACCACGCAAGAGGTATGGCTGCAAAGGCTTCATTGACTTCAAAAACATCGATATCCTCAAGTTTCAAACCGGCTTTGGCTAAAACTTTAGCCGTAGCGGGAATAGGTCCCGTCAGCATTAAAGTGGGATCAGAGCCCACAACGCTGCGGGCAATAATTCGGAATCGGGGCTTAAGGCCCAATTCTGCCGCCTTATCGCCGGACATAATAAGGATTGCTGCTGCTCCGTCTGAAATTTGACTGGCGTTTCCTGCGGTGACTTGACCATTTTCCAAGAAGGGAGACTTTAAATTAGAAAGTTTCTCTAGATTGGTATCCGGCCGGGGGCCCTCATCCTTACTCACATCAATCTGACTTCCATCAGGCAGCTGAACAGGGATCGGCATAATCTCCCGCTCAAAGCGGCCTTCCTTTTGAGCCCTCAGCGCTTTCAAATGACTTTCGAGAGAGAATTCGTCCATTTCCTGACGGCTGATTTTCCATTTCTGGGCGATTCTCTCGGCTGAAAGACCCTGATGAATAATCTCGTAGCGTGAAGTTAACTCCGAAGATAATTCTGTCCCTTTAACATTGGAGCCCAAGGGAGTTCGGGACATATTTTCAACTCCGGCAGCTACAACAACGTCCATATCTCCTGCAAGAATTGCCTGTGCTGCGAAATGAACTGCCTGTTGGCTTGATCCGCATTGCCTGTCAATAGATATACCAGGTACATGAAAAGGATAATCAGCTATGAGAGCAGCTTGACGGCCAATGCAAAATCCTTGCTCCCCAACTTGAGAGACGCATCCCATAATGACATCCTCCACCAGATCGGGCTTTAAGCCCGTCCGTATCATCAGTTCTTTTAAAACCATCCCTGCCATATCTTCAGACCGAACTCCACTTAAGGAACCCTTTTTGCGCCCTACCGGGGTTCTTACTGCTTCGACAATTAAAGCTTCTTTCATTAAATATCCACCTTTCCAAATATTCTGAAACTTCTTTTTGACCTTAGCCTATTGCAATTACTATGCCATCATCTTTACTCTTTTGCTTAGACATAAGAGCCAATAATTACTCTTCCCTTAAAAATAATCCTAAAAGAATAGGTGTCCTTTATAACGGACAGTTGACAACAAAAAGGACATTTTATCAAGTGTCAGTAACACCTCGAATACTGACAAATTGAGAGACCGGCTCTTGGCATATATATTGCAAATATTCAGAATAGACTTAGTAATATTAAGCTAAGGAGTGATGCATTATGATGGCCTATGATCTCACCTTGCGAGCCATTCTTGAACGGGCTTCAAGTCTCTATGCCAAGAAGGAAATTATCTCACGGGATTTTTCCGGAATCTTTCACTATACTTACGGCGATTTCTACAAACGAACTCTTCAACTTGCCAACGTCCTCAAAGATCTGGGAATCACCAAGGGAGATCGCGTGGGCACTCTTGCTTGGAATCATCATCGCCACCTTGAACTCTATTTTGCCGTCCCTATTAGCGGAGGAGTCCTTCATACCCTGAATTTACGGCTTGGAACGGACCAACTGGTCTACATTATTAATCATGCTGAAGATAAAGTAATTTTTGTGGACAAAGACCTTGTCCCTCTGCTGGAGAGCTTTCGGGATCAGTTAACCACTGTGGAACGGATCATTGTGCTGTCCGACACCTTAGATATTCCAGCCTGCGGCCTCGAGAATCCGCTTTCTTATGAAGCACTTCTGGCTGAAGCCGACGAAACGTTTCAATATCCGGACATCTCTGAATGGGACCCTGCCGCTATGTGCTATACCACCGCTACAACCGGGAGTCCCAAAGGGGTAGTCTATACACACCGGGCTTTAGTTCTCCATTGCCTGTCGGCTTGTCTGCCCGATTGTTTGGATCTGCGTGAATCAGATCGTGTCTTGCCCTTTGTGCCCATGTTTCATGTCAATGCATGGGGATTACCATTTGCCTGCACTTGGCTGGGAACAACTCAGGTTTTTCCCGGATCACGCCCACAGGCTGAAGATATTTGTCAGCTCATCCAAGATTATAAAGTAACCATGGCAGCCGGAGTACCAACCATCTGGATGGCAACCTATCCGTTATGGGCCAATGGAAGTTATGATCCCTCCTCTCTCCGCCAATTGGTTAACGGCGGTTCCGCCGCAACTATCTCCTTAATCCGCAATTACTATGAAAAGCTGGGTGTTTCCATTCTCCATGCCTATGGCATGACCGAAACGACACCTGTGGTTCTTGTTTCGCGGCCCAAAAGCACCATGAAGAATCTTTCCTTGGAAGAAAAATACCGGTTGTCGGCCAAGCAAGGGTTGCTCGTACCTGGACTGGAAATGAAAGTCATTGGAGAAAAGGGGAAGGAAATCCCTTGGGACGGGAAAACCATGGGCGAGCTTCTGCTGCGCGGACCATGGATTGCCAAGGAGTATTATAAGGATCCTGTTCGTTCTAAGGAGGCCTTTATCGACGGCTGGCTGCGAACAGGAGACATAGTGACTGTGGATGAAGAAGGATATGTCAGTATCGCCGACCGCAGTAAAGATCTCATCAAAAGCGGCGGTGAATGGATACCCTCTCTGGACCTGGAAAATACGCTCATGAGCCATCCCGCCGTATCGGAAGCAGCCGTGATAGCAATTCCACATCCCAAGTGGGATGAACGTCCCTTGGCTTGTGTGGTTCTGAACCAGAACTATGAAGGGGATGTGACAGCTCAAGACATCCTCGATTTTCTCAAAGACAAAGTACCCAAACTATGGCTCCCGGATTATATCAAATTTATTGAGGCCATTCCCAGAACAAGTGTTGGTAAGTTCTACAAAGCGGCTCTGCGGGAACGTTTCTCTGAAATAGCTTGTACTTCTGGAGTACCTTCTCGCACCGGCGTCTGAGAAGCATTTTAAAAAGAACAACTCTTAAGGAGGATGATTTACACGTGAACTTTGAATTATCCGAAGAGCAGAAAGCTTTTCAAAATCTAGCCTATAAATTTGCTCTTAAAGAATTTGAACCCCTCGCCAAGGAATGTGACCGGGAAGAGAAATACCCTCGCGAACTCTGGCAAAAGGCCTGTGAAGCCGGATTAGTTGGAATTGCTATTCCCGAGGAGTATGGTGGCCCCGGCGGCGGATGGATGGAAACAGCCCTGATCACCGAACAACTGTCTCGAATAGATATGGGGCTGGGCCTGGCCGTCATGGCAGCAACCTTTGGTTCGGAAAACATTCTGAACTACGGCACTGAGGAACAGAAAAAGAAGTACCTTTCACTGCTCCCAACAGGACAGGCTATTTTTGCCGGAGCCTACACTGAGCCCAACGCCGGCAGTGATGTAGCGGGAACCACCACCAAAGCTGTTAAAGATGGAAGCGATTATGTGATTAACGGCAGTAAAATGTTCATCACCAACGGGACGATTTGTGACTATATGGTAGCATTGTGTGTCACAAACCCGGATACACCGAAGAAAACCGGACGACATAGCTTGATAATAGTCGATGCCAATACCCCAGGAATCACCCGCACAAAAATTAAAGGCAAAATGGGTATCCGTGCCTCAGACACTGCTGAGATTAATTTTGAGGATGTGAGAGTCCCGCAGGAAAACCTGGTAGGCAAAGAAGGAAACGGATTCCACCAACTCATGCATTTTTTTGATATGACTCGCATTATGGTTGCTTCCCAAGGTTTAGGGTTAGCTCAAGGAGCCTTAGATTTGGCTCTCAAATATGTTCAGGAACGAAAAACCTTTGGCTTTCCACTCGCTGCCAACCAAGCAATTCAGTTCCAGTTAGCCGAAATGGCAATGCGTATTGAATTAGCCCGCAACATCATTTATAAAGCGGCTTGGAAAGCCGACAATGGACAGTTAGATCCCTCACTGAATGCCATGGCTAAATATTATGCCGGGGAAACCGCCGTCTGGGTAACCGACAAAGCACTGCAGATGCACGGCGGCTACGGTTATATTGATGAATACGACATCCAGCGTTTCTATCGCGACGCTAAAATTCTCGAAATCTACGAAGGAGCTAAAGAAATCGAGAAAATAACCATCGCCAAACGGCTCTTTTAATAGGGCGATATTCCAACGGCGGAGACGCAAGCGCGGATTACGTTTTAAAATGTGCATAAATCCATCCCAAGAAATAAGTGCCCTGGTCAGTGTTGTAGACAGCTGACAGGGCACTTCACTTACTATTAATTTAATTTAATTAAATTAAACATAACTAAATTTAACACTTATTAAGTAATTGATTAGATTGATTTTATTGGTTCAACCCCCTCCTATTTTCCTTTATTATTTTAAGGTTGAGCCAGTCCTGTTATAACCCCATATCCGCCAAGCACCTTGACCGTTCCGACCAGCCCTCCGATATGAGACCTATGCTCAAGATCTTGACCGCTGCCTTGCTTCACAAAATATCTATCCAGGGAATAGTCCACCTGAAAAGTACTCAAGGGTGAGTAGGAGTTTCTAATTCTTCCCTTGAGGTAAACTCCCTGTTGCGGTTTTGTTACACTGACTTGATCAACCACATAAAACTTTCCGTCCTGCTTCAGGCTCACATAAAGTGTCCTTTTTCTAAGTTTCTCTATCGGCTCAGGGGCCATCGACTTAGGAATTTCTGCAATTGCCAGGTTCACGGAAACGTAATCTCCTCTAAACAAATCTGTGGGATCAACTGCTCTCGTTTCCAAAAATATTTCTCGTCCGAAAAGAACCGTAGCCTCAGGCTTTATCGTCATTGCCACGAGAATCAGGAGAGGAATTGCCGCAGCCAAAAGAAAAGATTTTTTCTTAGTCATGGAAGTATTCCCCCTTTCGACTGTTTCCTCACTCGTTCAATGTAAAAACCAAACCCAAGCAATAACAAACCTCCAAGGATAAAAAACAAAGATTTCGGTAAAAAAGCAAACGTATCAATGTAATATCTAAAAATAGTGAGACACACAAAGATCAAACTGATAACACTGCCTCTTCGGATCAGTGCAAAGAGCAGACCTACAAAAAGAAGTGAAAAGATGATGCTTGCTATGCGTGCTGATTGCAAACTAACAAGCACCTCCCAAAATCCCGGAAATGTCAGGAAAACACCGCTTACTCCCAGTATAATATTACCCTGAATCTTCACTATTCCCCGCTTAAATCTATTGGCTGTTCCATACATCAAAAGACCAATCAGCAAAAAAGTCAGGGCAACATACAATCCTTTTGTTTCACACCTCAAAAGCAGCACCAAAATAAATTCTAAACTTACGGCATTAGCAAAAAATAAGAGTAGTTTTGATCTGTTCAGGAACTTAAAGGCATAATACAGTACCGGGAGGCCAATTACGGCTGCGTAGGGAAAGCCCTGTTGAACAGTACCAGCCAGGTAAATTCCGAATAGTACGTTCGCGAACAGCATTAAATACTTATCCTTAAGCTGTAATGCCATTGGCACAACTCCCAACGCCCAAAGAAGAAAGGCAGTCGAAAAATTTCCTCCGAAGTTATATAGTTGACCGATGAGGAAAATTCCTGCTCCATAGACTAATGTCCCAAGATAAATCAAACTCCGCCCTGTCTTGGGATAATGGTCTTCTAAAACATATCCGGCAAAGTTTGAACCCCCAAAGGCAATGAAGATGATACTAAGTTTTGCCATATTGTTAAGTCCATCCCAATTGCTGGCAATAAAACTTAAGATTCCGAGTCCCACCAAAATAGCACCCATAGTAACCAGGGTCCGAATGAAGTTCAGTCCTTCTTTGATTTCATAAATTTCCAATATATCTTTCGTTTGCTGATCACTAATTAATCCGTTCATTCTATAATAATCCAATTCCTCGCCAATAAACGAAAACTTACTTTTATTAATTGCTCTTTTCACATTTCCCCTCCTTAATTCACGTTAATATGTTCTTAGCGAAAGTCTTTATCTCTATTATTATTCTGAGCTGTCTGATAATTTCCCTCCCTTGTTATGGATTTACTATAACAAGTTTTTAACGTCCCTCTCGTAGAGATATTTAAACGCTTTCCCCATACACACAATTAGAGACCATAACAAGTAAACTCGTTCGGCTATAGATGAATATCGGGGCTTCGGTGACGAAAGTGTCCTGTGGACAGTTTCGCTGAAAGCGCGTAGCCAAGAACAAATGCCCTCCATATTTTTAAGCGTATTTGCCCTAGTGACAACCTCTTTTTATTATGTTAGGTTAAGAGCAAGGGAGTGATACTATTGAACTCGTTATTCCTTGCCGACCTTATGGAGCGAAACGTAAAACTTCTAAGCTCTAAGCCAAGTCCTGCTGACACTTCTGCATTAAGCAGTTCCAGCCATCTCGTCCTTATTCAAAATAGTCAACCCACTGAGGTCCTCGTCAGAGATTCAAGAAATTTAAGAAATTCGACAGATTCGAAATCACTCGCTATAAACCTTACTTGGGAGAGACCTTTATTAGCTTCAATCGATACTAAAGCACTGCCCTTCTATCAAGAACACTTCGGAGATTTTCGCCCCGTGGTCATTCTTGATGATTCCGGAAGCGTATTAGGAGTCATCTCAGCCCTTGAGTTAATAGATAGCCTTTTAAAACATTGCGAAATAATGAACTCTTTTTTTAAAACTTTACTTGATACCGTCAATGAGGCAGTCACTGTGGTTACTAAAGAAGGAACCGTAAGTCACTGGAATTCAGTGGCTCAAGACACCTATTCAATCCCCCAGCAAAACATTCTCGGCAAACATATTGCCGACTTTTTTAAACAAGAAACGTTAGCTACCCTAAAAATTCTGGATGAAGGCCGTCCGGTTCGTCAATCTTATCATAGCCCTCGCCCGGGAACTCATGTACTCATTAATGCCTCACCCGTCATCTATGACGGAACAATTCTGGGTGCGATATCCTGTGAGCAGGATGTTACCCAAATCGTAAGGCTCAACGAAAAACTTACGAATACGAGCTCTGAACTGCGTGATCTGCAGAAAAAAATTTCCCCTCCCGAAGATCCTTTTGCTAAGATCATCGGTAAGGGGCAATCCATTCGACATACAATATCTGTTGCTCGTAAAATATCCTCAAGCGAAGCGACTGTTCTTATTACAGGAGAAAGCGGTGTCGGCAAAGAGTTGTTTGCTCAAGCAATACATATGGCCAGCCCCAGGGCAAAAAAACCATTAATTACACTTAATTGCGGGGCTATACCAGCGGCCCTTTTCGAAAGTGAACTCTTTGGCTACCACGGCGGAGCCTTTACCGGGGCCGAAAGAAAAGGGAAACCCGGCAAATTGGAGTTGGCCCACGGAGGAACCCTTTTCCTGGATGAGGTTGGAGAATTGCCTCTGGGTCTCCAAGTCAAATTACTGCGTGTGCTTCAGGATCGCTGCTTTTATCGCTTAGGGGGTACGGAACCCATTACGGTCAATACTCGGATTATTGCGGCCACAAACCGTGATTTGGAAAAAATGATGCAAACAGGGGAATTTCGTGAAGACTTTTATTATCGCTTAAATGTCATCACTTTAGAAGTACCGCCTCTCAGAGAACGAACAGAAGATATTCCCGAATTAGCTCAAGCTTTTTTACATGAATCTGCTCTTAAACACAACAGGCCTATGCCCTCCCTCGATCCCGCAGTCATTGTAGCCTTTCTCAACTATCACTGGCCGGGCAATGTCAGAGAACTCCACAATGTCGCCGAACGATTAGCAGTCTTGGCTGACGAAGGTATTATCGAAACGAAATATCTGCCTCTAGCCCTTAAGCGACCTAAGGTCGAATCCCTCACCTTATCGAATCCAATACCCTCTCAGTTTGGCCGCGCCAATTCTAAAGAGTTAACTATATCTAGCGAAATCGAAAAAATTTGCGGCGTTTTGGAAAAGACCCATGGCAATAAATCAGCAGCTGCCAAACTTCTCGGCATTTCACGAGGAACTCTCTACTATAAGCTTAAACAATACAATTTGGGGTAACGCTCCACTGAGCTTTCAGCTTAAACTCCTCTCTAATTGCCTTTTTTAAAAGCTATATGAACTCACTCAGCCCAACGAACATGGTACTAAAGGCAAGAAATTATCAAGTAATTGTAGAATGGGCAAGATTTTGTTATTGCAATAACTTTTTACGATCCGCTGTTTCGGGAACTCTTTCCAGCCACCCTCTCTCAATAAGCAGGTCCGTACCGTCTTTGGAGTATTCGAGAAGTTCAACAATAAGTCGACCGAATGATGCTACCACATCTTTTCTGGCGCTATTTGTTAAAGCCAGGCCATAGCTTAAGATAGTAAACGCCGTCACGACGGTGGAGTGGAACAAGATTAATTTAGCACTGAATGGTGATTCCCTGGATGTTGTAATTTGAAAATTTGATGTCGATGGTAAAGGTAAGTCATCACTTTCTAATATTGAGCTGAGAACTTCAATCTGTTTATTACTGATTTCCTTCCCTCTAATCAAGTGATCCTTGACCTTTTTATCTTCAACGACTTGAGCTAACCCTGTACTTAACGTTTCTAAGACGAGTTTTGACTCGATTTTATCATATAAATATCCGACTTCTAAAGCGTTAAGAGGCCGTTTACTTCTGCCCCAAAACGAGCCGAAATAATCATCATTATGGACGTAATCCACCTTATCGGGAATTACAATATAAGGAGGCTTCAGAAGAAGTCCTTTAGCTAGTAACACTTCTTTGGCTTCTTTGTTTATTTGTCGTGATGTATCGATACATTCGTTGAAGAAGTTTATAAAATCGGTCCGAGTTGAAATAGCAAAGGCCTGACAATAGTGTAATAAAATATATTTATTAGTGAACTTTGTATAAGTCAGCAAATAATCCTCGGAAAATAATTCACTGGCATTGATATCTACATCTTTTTCCCCAAAAGCATCCGGGATAGGATGTTTAATGGTATTAAAAATGTCCTCCATAGACGTTACCCGCTGACTTGAGACATCCAAAGCATGTTGAAAAACCGGCTTACAGGCAGGATCTTTGGATTTTGCGATAATGTATTTTAACATGCAAAGAGACATTGTTTCGGCAAAGTAGCTTTGCCATAGGAATCCAATTTCTGCAGAAGTTGGCATTATATTACTGATATTATGCGGGATTGTATCCATTGGAGTTTGACTTGTAAATTGCTCCGAAGTATTCATTTTTTATTCTCCTTCTTAGTTTGATCTAATGGTTTATTTGGAGTTATATAAGCTTAAATTTAATATATTAAACAGATTCTTAATATCTTTCCCACAAGAAGCCCATCTTTTCAAGGTAAATAATTCCACAAACCTAATCCGGCTTAAAGTCCGGGACTAGATAAAAGTAATCTTTCGAGGGGCCTAATTCCCAAAAAAACAAAAACGTTTCTTTAATAATTTGAAAATCGGGTAAGAGGGGGCCGTGAGAAACTAAGTTTCAACACGGCCCCTACTAATGAAAAGTTTATTTAACTAAATCATAAAAAAGTTAAACGAGGCTATTAGTATTAACACTAAAAAGCCTCGTTTAACTATTCGGCGTAAATCCTTCGTCCGTTCAACACAACATTCAGCATTCGGAGCTTTCGAGTTGATTTAGGAATATGGCCCTTTTACACCCTGTTTTAAATGAACCTATCACTGGCGGATGGAGTCATCTCTGCTTTGTGCCCTTATTCCTCTGTCATATAAGGGTAACTAACAACGGTACGGGGAATCAGCATCTCTTTTATAGCCCGTTGATTCATCCAACGATATAGGTTGATGGCGCTGCCCGCTTTATCATTTGTTCCTGAAGCCCGGCTTCCGCCGAAGGGTTGCTGTCCGACAACGGCACCGGTGGGCTTGTCGTTAATATAGAAGTTCCCTGCCGCATGATCTAAGGCTCTGGCAATCTTGATAATTGCGGCTCTGTCCTGGGCAAAAACAGCACCGGTTAATCCGTAGATCGTCGCAGTATCGCAGGCTTTTAAAGTTTCTTCCAGTTTGTCGTTGGGATAAACATAAACAGTCATAACAGGTCCAAATATTTCTTCTACCATGGTTTTAAAGTTGGGCGTTTTAGCTAAGATAACCGTCGGCTCTACAAAATAACCAACACTGTCATCGCATTTTCCGCCGATAAGGATCTCTGCATCCTTAGATTCTCTGGCGTAATCAAGATAGTTCTTAATATTCGTGAAGGAATTCTGATCGATAACGGCATTCATGAGATTGCTAAAATTGCGAACATCACCCATCTTGATCTTGCCGATTTCTTCTTCAAGGCGTCCTTTGAGTTCACCCCAAAGGCTTTCCGGAATGTAGGCACGGGAGGCAGCCGAGCATTTTTGCCCTTGATATTCATAGGCCCCAAGCACCATAGCGCAGGCAAGAGCTTCAACGTCTGCAGATTCATGGGCAAAAATGAAGTCTTTGCCGCCGGTTTCACCCACAAGACGCGGATAGGAAACATACTTGTTAATATTTGTGCCCACTTGATTCCAGATCCCGTTGAATACGGCCGTGGACCCGGTAAAGTGGAAACCCGCCATCTTCGGATGACTTACCACGATCCTGCCAAAGTCCGCCCCCCTGCAAGGTACGAAATTGATAACCCCGGCCGGTAAACCTGCTTCCATGAGAATTTGCATAAAATAATAGTTGGAGAGAACGGCCGTGGATGAGGGTTTCCACAAAACAGTGTTCCCTACCATGGCCGGAGCCGTGGAGAGATTGCCGCCGATCGACGTAAAGTTAAAGGGAGTAATTGCGGCGACAAAGCCATCCAAGGCGCGGTATTCCACCCGATTCCAGACACCGGGTGTGTTCATAGGCTGTTGTTTATAAATTTCTTGGGTGTAGTAAGTATTAAAACGCAGGAAATCAGCTAATTCACAAATAGCATCGATTTCAGCCTGGAAGGGATTTTTACTTTGTCCAAGCATACAGGAAGCCGCTACTTTGGCTCGGTATTTGCCTGTTAACAAATCGGCGGCTTTCAAGAAAATAGTTGCTCTATGCTCCCAAGGCATATTCTCCCATTCTTCTCTGGCAGCTTCTGCGGATTCAATAGCCAGGAGCAATTCTTTTTCCCCGGCCACATGGTATTCGCCAAGAACTTTTTGATGATCATGGGGACAAATCATCTGAACTTTGTTTCCGGTCCGAATTTCCTTGCCGCCGATAATTACCGGTATTTCAACAAAGCTTGTTAATTGACGGTCCAGTTCTGCCTTTAAAGCAGTACGTTCCGGAGAACCCGGCATATACCCTTTGATAGGTTCATTCTCGGGAAATTTAAGTTCAAAATAAGCATTATTCATTATAATTCCTCCCATTTTTTGAATCCATAAAGTAACGATTACAAAACTTATCCCTTCTAGATTCCCTCTTCTACATCTAGATTTGCACTTCTACAAGTGGGGTTACTCCTTCGGTTTCTCCGCAGAGGCTAAAGCCCCCCACCGAGACTCCTGATGTACAGTTTTGCAGACCAAGTTCATTGAGAGCCTTAATAAATTCTGAATCATTACACCACAGCAGGCTCAAGCAAGAGTTCTCCTCTGCGGAAACGGTCTAAACCAAATTTTTCAATAGGCATAAAACATTCCTGACCCAGAATTTTCTGAGTTAAAAGAACGGCGGTCTGAGGTCCTACCATGAAGCCATGGCCGCTGAAACCCGCGGCTACCCACATTCCTTGGGCATTAGGAATTTCATCGAAAATGGGATTCGCATCCGGACTCATGTCATAGAGACCCGACCATTGACGCACAACACGCAGATTCTTCAGAAGGGGCAATACGGTAGTCGCTTGGCGGGCCACATCCTCCAAAAACTCCCAGCTGGAACGGATGTCAAAATCTTTCGGTTCGTTAGGGTCGCCCACTCCCATGATAAAGCTGCCGTGGGGAGTCTGCTGGCAGTATAAACGATGATGTAAGGAAATGACCATAGGGCCCTGGCAAGGTTCCACAGGTTCCGTCACCAAGGCTTGATGGCGCTGGGGATAAAGAGGAAGATCAAAGCCGACCATCTTACAGATTGTGCCGGCGGCATAACCGCAGGCATTAATGACGATGGGTGTATCGATGTCCCCTTTCGTGGTTTGGACAGTGGTAACTTTGCCTTTCTCACGTTTAATTCCAGTAACCGTGGTGTAGGTTTCATAGTTAACCCCCAGCCGCCGCCCGGCTTTATAATAGGCATCCACCACATGGAAGGGATTAGCATGTCCGTCGGATTGACAGAAGGTCGCTCCGATCAAACCTTCTATATTTAAATGAGGTACGATCTCTTGAGCCTCTTGGGGCGTAATCATTTTGGTGGGAATCCCTAGGCTATGCTGAATTGCCACATTTTTTTTATATTGCTCCCATTCCCTCTCAGTATAGGCCACCATCAGATAGCCGCCCTGTTTAAATTCAATATCCAAGTCATAATCCAATTCTTCATTCATGCCTTCGAAGCGTTTCACGCTGTCCCGGGCAAGAATTGCATTGGTTTCTGTTCCCCACTGCTGGCGAACCCCGGCACCGCAGCGTCCTGTGGCTCCCGAAGCAAGGTATTGTTTATCAAGCACGACAATATCTTTAACACCGCGCAGGGCCATTTCATAAGCTACGGCACAGCCGGTAATCCCCCCGCCGATAATGACAACATTAGCTGTTTTTTGCAACTGCTTCACCCCCCGCATAGGTTCCTAGTTTCACCGGTTTGACTGTCGGCCGGAAGGTAGGCATCAGGACTTCGGAAACAGGAATCCCATAGGCCTTTGACAGTTCTTGGGCAATTAACATCCGGCAGGTCCGTCCCTGACAAGGTCCCATCCCGGCGCGAAGAACCCGTTTAATTTCGTCAATGGTCCGGTAGCCTTGCTTTATCAAGGCTTGGATTTCATCTAAAGTAATATCTTCACAACGACAGACGATGGTCTCTTTATCCAGCATGTCTAACCCCTCCCAAGCGAATACCGCGCACTTCCATGGCCAGTTCCTGGGGTACAGCCAGCCACACAGTGTAAGTTTTATTTTTCGGGCCGCCGGACTGGACCTTTTTCACCTTAAAGGTACCCAGTTCTTTACCAGCACGATCAACCCCAACCACTTCTTCCTCAACTTGCGGAACCGGCAGATATTCATAAGGAACTCTGACAATGGCTTCTTCCGCGCTATAGGAACCATCAACTATAAAAATTGCCAATCCCGGACAACGACTGAGGCAAACACCGCAGCCATTGCATTTATCAAAGTCCATCCTGGGCAAGTCATTGATTTCCTCCATCGGCTGAATAGCACCTTGCTTGCAGGCTTCCGTACAAGGATTGCAGGGTATCTTTTGGAAACATTCGATAATAGCAACAGGACCTTTCTTCAGCCGTTCCTCAGTGGGGGTAACAGTTTTTACATCCTCAGCGGTGGGAATCCCAGTTTTGTTCAGCATCCCGCTCCCCCCTTTTCCGTCAGTTTTTTAAGTCCTTGCAAGGTCTTTTGCCCGGCAGGTCCCGCCCGCAATTCACTTAACTCTGCCAAGGCATCTTCTTGAAGTTTCGCTGCCGTATCCTGGCCGTAACCTAAACTATAAGCAGCACTTATTCCGGCCAAGCGTCCTTCGACCATAGCAGAACTGGCCTCTTCAACCCCGCTGACATCCCCAGCTACATAGAGCCCAGGACGGGTGGTTTCCAAATATTCGTTTCTTAGGGGCACGTGTCCGGAAAGTTCCGGAACGTATTTCATCTGGCAGTCTGCCTGAAAGCAAAGTTCTGTTAAGGGACTTAATCCGACTGCCAGACAAATAACATCGACCGTCAAGTCCTGTTCGCTCCCGGGAATCTCCTGCCAATGTTCGTCCAATTGGCAAATGATTGCGCCCTCAACACTTTCCTTGCCGTAAGCTTCTTTAATGGTATAAGAGGTCAGGATAGGAACACCGGCACGCCGGATCTTTGAAGCGTGGACCAAATATCCACCAATCGCTGGTGCAGCCTCAATGATCGCTGCCACGTCAACTCCTGCCTGAAGCAATTGATAAGAAACAATAAGTCCTATATTTCCGGCACCAACCATAAGTACACGTTGCCCTGGAACAATGCCATGGACATTCATGAGAGTTTGAACTGCCCCGGCTCCGTAAATACCGGGCATGTCGTTATTGGGGAAGGCTATCATCTTCTCAGAAGCACCCGTTGACACGATAATTTTTTTGGGTTTAATTTTTATATGTTGGCCGTCTTTTTCTGCCGTGACAACACCATCATCATAAATTCCCAGAGCGGTAGCTTCCGACCATACTTCAACCTTCGGCTTAGCGGAACACTGCTCAATCAGAACGTTTCCGATCTGGTAGCCCCGCTCACCGGCGTACTGTTTTTTAGAACCGAAAAACTTATGGGTTTGTTTGACTAATTGTCCGCCGAGTTTGTCATCCCTCTCCAGCAAAAGAACACCGGCACCCAATTCGGCCGCCGCTGCTGCGGCGCATAGCCCAGCCGGTCCGCCGCCAATAATGAGAACTTCTATCTCTTTCAACGCAGGCACCCCTTTCCTTGCTGCGTTTGCACCTGCATGCCTTGCTTAACCTTTTCTACACAAATTCTGACATTGGGTTCTCCATCGACGATCATGAGACAGGATGAACAATTGCCGATAGCACAAAAGAGTCCTCTCGGCCTATGCTTTTCCGGACTATGGCCTAAAACCCTAACCCCCGCAGCATGAAGGGCGGCAGCGATGGTCTCTCCTTCATAACCTTTAACTTCCTGACCATCGAAGGAAAAGGTGATCTCTTCTCCTCGCTGGAAGTCCAAAATAGGATGATCATTAATTCGCACAGACGTCACTCCCCCTGGTTGTAATCCAAGAACTTGATTGAACTTAAATATAAATAGCAATTTTCGTGCCAATTTGCATACTGTCAACTGAAACATTTGGAATTAAATTTTCTGGATAAAAAGAAGTACGGGGACCACTCCTTCATATGAAAGCGGCCCCCTTCGTTAAATTTACGCTTTGCTCACCTAAGAAGAAAGGCGCTGTCACTCTACTCTAGTAGTAAAGTGACAGCGCCCTTGCTCTATTTTCACCCACTTTAATCTATAACAAATTTATCCAAGTCCAACAGTGTAGTATAATATATTTAACGGATAGAAGTGTAATATGATACTTCTTACCAAAAAAGAAATTCAACTGGTTTTTACAATGCGTGATCCAGTAGAAGCCGTAAGAGATGCCGATAAGATTTTCTTTGACTCTGTAGAAGCTGTCCTGGCGGAAGCAGGAGATTTTATTATTCCTTTATCTCGCAAAAGAATCAGCAAAGATAAGTTTTCAGGAGAAATTCGGGAAAATTCAAGACATATTTGATCTCAAATCTTCTTAAGATCGGCTAAGACTAGAGAAAAATTGTTCTAGTTTCTTAAAACTTTTAAACGAGAAAGGAATTGAAGCATATTGATGAATTTTAAGCACTCCATACATTGCATAGACGCCCATACAGCGGGAGAACCTCTTAGAATTGTTACCTCCGGCTTACCGCCTATTCCAGGCAAAACGATGCTAGAAAAAAGACAATATATGCTGGAAAACTATGATCACTTGCGCAAGATGATCATGTTGGAACCCCGGGGACACAGCGGAATGTACGGCTGTATCCTCCTTCCTGCGGTAACAGAAGATGGAGATTTTGGCGTCTTATTTACTCATAACGAGGGATTAAGCTCCATGTGCGGACACGGCATTATTGGGGTAACTAAAGTTGCTATTGAAACCGGAATGATTGTCGCTCAGGAAGGTGAAACAGTCGTTAAAATAGACTCGCCGGCCGGAAGAATTAAAGCCTTTGCCGATGTCAAAAATGGGGAAGTTGAACGAGTTAGATTTCAAAACGTCCCCTGTTTTGTCTATCGAGAGAACATCACTGTCAAAGTCGAGGGTATCGGGGAAGTTACGGGCGATGTTGTTTATTGCGGCGCCTTTTATGTATATTTGGATACAAAACAAATAAACTTGACAATTACCCCAGAAAACACTGAAAAACTGGTCTCGACTGGTATGGAAATTAAGCACAAAGTAATGTCAGTTATGGAATTTAATCATCCCTCATCCGGTGTCAATTGGCTCTATGGAACGATTTTCTACGAAAAGCCTGTACGAGAAGGAAGTATACTTACGACCCGAAATGTTTGTATCTTCGCCGAGGGGCAAGTTGATCGTTCTCCTACCGGGACCGGAACAGGCGGGAGAGTTGCTCTCCATTATCATAGAGGTGAAATGAAAAAAGAAGATACCCTGATCAATTACAGCATTATAGATACTCCCTTTGCAGGCAAATTTGTAGAAGAAACAAAGATTGGGGACTACCCTGCCGTTCTTACTGAGGTATCCGGAACTGCGCAAATTACCGGATTTAATCATTTAGTGCTTGATCCCAAGGACCCGCTGCCCGAAGGATTTAGGATCATTGGAAGTTAGTTTAAGTTTTCTAAACTCTTGATCTATAACAATCTTGAATTGTCCACTCTGTTTAATAGTGTTCAAAGTGTTTAAACACTTTGAACACTATTGTTTAACTCATATTTGCTGATTACCCCATAATTTTGGAGACGTATTAGAAAATTACAAAACTAACTGTTGGATACATCTTTACAGAAAAGCAGAAAAACTGACAGCCTAATTTTAAGCCGTCAGTTGAAATCACTCTATTCACGTGGGATAATGTTACCTCATTGTTAATTCATCAGGGTAGGTCCCTCGTCACGGTTGCGTTTATGCAGTATGATAATCCTAGTGTCAAAACAAAAATTTCAGTTAGAGGATTACACTCCCCTATATCAATAGAATATAGTTTTGCGCTCCATAGAAAAACCTATAGATAATTACAGCTTTTGTCATCTCATTCACCTTATAAACCAGAACATAGTTATTAATTGTTGCCTTGCGAAAACCTTCTGCTTCTAAAAGAACATCATGGCATCTTTCATACATAAACGGATTACTTTTTAAAAAGCCGTAGCATCTTTCAACTTCATTTAAAAATGTTGCTGCAGCCATGGGCTTATCGAGTTGAACAGCAATATACGAAATGATATTGTCTAAGTCTTCATTAGCGTCACTAGTACACTGGGAGAGCGTTCTTTATTGAAAACCTGTAGAGTAATCAGATTGCAAATGTTCCTTAGCAAACAGTTATTTAAAAAGCTGTATGCTCTGTCCGAGTAATAATCTCTTCCTGCAAAGCTTCACTGAGGTCACAGAAGTAATCGCTGTATCCGGCAACGCGGACAATGAGATCACGATACTTTTCCGGTTCCTTCTGAGCCGCCCGCAGGGTCTTGGCGCTGACAACATTGAACTGAATGTGGTGGCCGCTTAACTTGAAGTAGGAGCGAACCAGCTGGACTAATTTCTCAAGCCCTTCATCTCCCTCCACCACTTGGGGAGTAAACTTCAGATTCAGCAAAGTCCCCCCGGTGCGGGCATGATCCATTTTGGAAGCGGACTTGATAACTGCCGTCGGCCCTAAGCGATCAGATCCTTGAACGGGAGAAATCCCCTCGGAAAGCGGTTCCCAAGCCCTGCGGCCGTCAGCCGTAGCGCCGATGACCGAGCCGAAATAGACGTGGCAGGTGGTGGGCAGCATATTAATGCGATAGACCCCGCCTTTCATCGTGGGCCGTCCATTGACTTCATTATAGTAGGCGTTAAAAATATCGACCATGATTTCATCGGCGTAGTCATCATCATTGCCAAAATGGGGCGTTTTGTTCAGCAGCAGCTGGCGAACTCCTTCATGTCCCTCGAAGTTTTGCTCCAAAGCCTTAAGCAGTTGTTCCATGGTCAGATCTTTTTGATCATAAACATGATAGCGAATGCCTGACAAGGTATCTGTGAGGCTGCCCAGGCCGACACCTTGAATATAGTTCGTATTGTAACGGGCACCCCCGTCATTGTAATCCTTAGCTTTAAGAATACAATCGTCGATGAGCATGGACAGGAAGGGAGAAGGCATATAGGCTGCATAGAGGCGCTCGATAACATTGCTCCCTTTAACCTTAATGTCAAGGAAATAGTGAAGCTGCTTTTTAAAGGCTTCGAAGAGTTCCTCATAGGAACTAAATCCTCCGGGATCTCCGGTTTCCAGGCCCAATCGCCCACCGGTCTTCGGATCAATCCCATTGTGTAAGGTCAGTTCAAAGATCTTCGGTAAGTTGAAATATCCTGTGAGGATATAACTTTCTTTGCCAAAGGCACCTGTCTCAACGCAGCCGCTAGTACCGCCCTGACGGGCATCCTCAATGGATTTGCCCTGGCGCAGCAGCTCTTCAACCACAGAGTCGGCATTAAAAACGGAAGGCTGGCCCCAACCCTTGCGGATAATGCGAGCCGCTCGCCTGATAAAACGATCAGGATTTTTTTTGCTCAATTGAATATTGGAACTAGGCTGCAAAAGGCGCATTTCATCGATAACATCTAACACGAGGTATGTGACGTCATTGACCCCATCCGACCCGTCCGCTTTAAGTCCGCCGCTGTTGATATTGGCGAAATCCGTATAAGTCCCGCTTTCTGCCGCGGTTACCCCCACTTTAGGCGGTGCCGGCTGGTTGTTAAACTTAACCCAAAAACACTGTAAAAGTTCCTTGGCCTTTTCTTCAGTCAAAGTTCCTTCGGCTAAAGCCTTCTTATAAAAAGGATACAGGTGCTGATCCAATCGCCCGGGGTTAAAGGCATCCCAGGTATTAAGTTCCAGAATAACACCGAGATGGACAAACCAATAGGCTTGCAGGGCCTCCCAGAAATTTCTCGGAGCATGAGCCGGTATATAGGAACATACTTCGGCAATGGTTTCCAGTTCTGACTTGCGCAGCGGGTCTGTCTCACCTTGAGCAATTTCTTTAGCTTTTTGGGCATACCGCTTAGCGAATGTTATGATTCCCTCGGCGCAAATTCTCATGGCCTTAAGCTCTTCCTGCTTCTGATAGGCTTCAGGATCATTCAAATAGTCGAGATTTGCTAATTGGTCCTCAATTTTCTCTATAAAATCCAAAAAGCCTAAGCGATAGATTTTATCATCAAGAACGGTATGGCCCGGTGCTCTCTGCTCCATAAATTCTGTGAATATTCCCGCATCATAAGCCGCTTTCCATTCCTCGGACATCTCCTGAAAAATCAGGTCGCGCATAGAATTTCCCTGCCAGTAAGGAATGATTTGCTGTTTGTAAACCTCACGAACTTCCTGACTTACCTTAAAGGAAATCTTGGGCCGCGAGTCGAGAATATCTAAATCCTCAAGGGAATGACAGCAAAGCTCAGGATAGGTATACGTCGCCTTGGGAGCAGGTCCTCGTTCTCCTACGATCAATTCTCCCGGATTGATGCAGATCGCTTTGCGTTCCAGCATGTACTTAAAAGCTAAGGCTCTTCGGACAGGCACGGAGGTATTACCGGCTTGACGATAAAATTCCGTCATTAATTCTGCTCTTTCCGCTGAAATATAGGCTTCGGTTTCTAGACTCTGCTGCCTCAGCATGGTTACTCGTTCATTCATTTCAACCTCTCCTCCCTCAAAAATTATTAACCGCCGATTTTAACCTTTAACCCATATCGTTCCAATTCCATCTTGATCTTCTCCATCTGTTCATTCTCAGGAACTTGGATCTCCGGCAGCTGATACTCCAGACCCAACCGTTTGTATTTATCCACTCCCGCCCGGTGATAGGGCAGCAAATGGAGTTCTTGAATTCTTTTCAGGGAGGCAACGAATTCTCCCAGTTGGTGAAGATTTTCCTTATCATCATTACAACCGGGAATGATAGGTACGCGGACATGAACCTTGGGATGGTGCTCTGTCAGCCAGCGCAGGTTGTCCAGGATAAGTTCATTGGGCACCCCGGTGTAGTGTTGGTGTCGCTGGGAATCCATAAGTTTGAGATCGTATAAGAAGAGATTAACGAAGGGGCTGATGGTATGGAGAATTTCCGGCTTAGCATAGCCGCAGGTCTCAACAGCCGTGTGTATCTCCTTCTTTTGACACTCCTTCAGCAGTTCTGTAAGGAAGACCGGCTGCATCAAGGCTTCTCCGCCTGAAAAGGTTACCCCGCCTCCCGATTCGTCATAAAATACGAGGTCTTTTTCAATCTCAGCCATCACTTGGCTCACCGACATCGTTTTAGCTGCCAAATCTCGCGCCCCGGCATGGCAGACCTTACAGCAGTCTCCGCAAGCCTGACACTGAGTGCGGTAAAATATTAATTGGTCTTCTGCCAGTCTAATCGCATCGTTAACACAACTCGCCAAGCATTGGCCGCAGCCGATACAGCGATCCGGCCAATAGAACAACTCTTGGTCATATTTCTGACTTTCCGGATTATGACACCAAAGACAATTAAGGGGACAGCCCTTAAAGAAAACAGCGGTTCGAATACCCGGTCCATCGTGGATGGAATATTTCATAATATTAATGATCTTGCCTTGCGTCACATTCAACACTCCGTCTGTCAATTTACCAACTCTCCGCCGACACGGACCGGCACTTTGGGATTCTGCCGGGCAAGAAAACCAGCCCGCTCCAAGATTCTCTCTCCCACCGGCGGCAGCAAGTCTTTTAAAGGGTAATCCCTCTGAAGATTTCTATAGGTTTCAAGACCAAGCCGGTGATAAGGCAAGAGCTCGATCTCTTGCAGTTTGCGCAGGGATTGGCAAAATTCCGCAGCAGCCATGAGATTCGCATCTGAATCGTTCACTCCCGAAATTAAGGGGATGCGCACAATAATATCCAGCGGGGTATCTGAATCATCAACATTTCTCAGGTTAGCGAGGATCAGAGAATTATCTCTTCCTGCCCATTGTTTATGTAATTCTTCATTCATGTGTTTGAGATCAACGTATAAGACATTCAGCCAGGGCAAAACCTTCAAGACACTCTCAAAAGGGGCGTAAAGACTGCTCTCCATAGCCGTATGAATTCCCTGTCCCCGGCACCTTCTCAGGATTTCTGAGACAAACTCTGACTGGGCCAGAGGCTCCCCTCCACTAATAGTAACACCGCCGCCGGAATAAAAAAAGAAAATCTCATCCTTGGAGATTTCCCGGACTGTTTCTGTCGCGGACATTAAACGTCCATATTTTTTTATGGCATTCTGCGGACATTTCTCAGCACAAACGAAACATACCCGGCATTTTGAGGAATTGATGATGACCTTGCCCTCTTGCTTAGCTATGGCAAGGGCACCTTGCTGACATATGTTCACACATGTACCGCAGCCATTGCAGCGATCAGTTACGTACCCTCTTTCCGGTTCATGTCTCTGAGATTCAGGTGTGGAACACCACTGACAGCGAAGCGGACAGCCTTTGAGGAAAATAACTGTTCGCAGCCCCTGCCCATCGTGGATTGATGTCCGCTCGATTCTGAGCACTAATCCCATTAATTCCTCAGATGTGTTAATCGATGTTCTAATTGAAGATTCAGCGCGACCTAAGACAGAACCTTCGGCATCACCTGCTGTATCTCCAAGAGACCTCTGGGATGGCATTTTAGTCTTTTCTAATTCCGTCATAACCTTCACCCCATAAACTTTAGCCTCGGAATCTTTTCCCCGATAATCTTTACCCTTGTAACATTTATCCCACCGAAATTCCCTGCTGTACGGTACGCCCAATAATCTCGTCTTGAACATCTTTGCCAAGTTCCACAAAATAGGCCGTATAACCGGCAACCCGAACGAGCAGGCCCCGGTATTCTTCGGGATTTTTCTGTGCCTGCACTAATTTTTCCTGGTCAATGACATTGAATTGGACATGGAAGACTCCCAGACTGCACATGCTTTTAAGCAGAGCCATCATTTGAATCATGCCGTTTTCTGTAGATAATAGCTCCGGCTCAACTTTCATATTCAGCAAAGTTCCCTGAACAAACCGGTCGTGGGGAATATTAGCCACAGACTTCAAAACCGATCCCGGACCGTTGAAGTCTGTTCCTCCGCTGGGACTGACCCCGTCCGCCAGAGGTTTCCAAGCCCGGCGGCCTGAGGGAAGTGCACCCACTTCCAAACCAAATGGAGTATTGCCGGACACAGGGAGAATACCCGGTGTCATGCGTCCGAATTTACTGCTGTATTTCTCAATTTCATCGGCAATATAGGTAAACATTTCTCCCGCGATATCGTCAACCAGAGGATCATCGTTGCCGTACTTAGGTGAGTCTAAGCAAAGCTTGCGGATATCATCATATCCTGCAAAGTCACAGTCAAGAGCTTTAAGAAGCTGTTCCATAGTCGCTTGTTTCGTTTCATATACAATATGTCTCACAGCAGCTAAACTGTTGATTAAATCGGCAACCCCTATCAAAATAATTCCATTACCCACATTATATTTAGCTCCGCCCCAGGCATAATCTTTAGCCTGCTCGATACATTCTTTAAAGGTCAAGGAAAGAGCCGGAACCGGACGATGCATACCGATTTCATCAATCACATGACTCCCTTTCACCACGGCCCGGGTGGCATAATCAATCTGCTTCTTTATCGCAGTCAGAAACTCAGCAAAAGTCTTAAAATTCAGGGGGTTTCCTGTTCGCTCGGAGATATAATCACCGCTTTTCCTGTTTCTTCCGTCCAGAAGAGCGAACTCCGCGATACTCCCCAGATTAATATCCGCCAGAGCAGTGTATTGACGCAGACGTCCCTCCAAATTCGTCTCAACACAACCGCAGGGATTCCAATTAAAGGCTTCTTTCAGGGGAATTCCTTTATTTAAGAGCATCCTAATCCCTATATCATCGTTATGGAAGGCCGGGAATCCTGTTCCGAGAGAAATGAGCTCTACGACTTTTCTCAAGAAGGAGTTGGGATTCTTGGCCAGGCTATAGCGAACTGAAAGGGAAGGCTGATAGAGCTGAACGTCCATAGTCGCTTGCAGGATTAAATAGGAAAGATCATTAACGGCGTTCCTGCCGGAACTGTCTACACCACCGACACAAACATTTTGAAACATGGGATACCCGGCGGCAAATTCCGCCGTAACAGCATCCTGAAAGAGACAGGGTTCACTGAACTTAACCCACAGACAGTCTAAAAGTTCCTGGGCCTCCTCGGATGTTAGGCGCCCTGCTTCAAGGTCGGCTTGATAGTAGGGCCAAAGGTACTGATCCATACGTCCAGGATTATAGCTTGCTGCATTCTGTTCCATAAAGATGGCCGTTTGATAAAAATAAAAAGACTGCAAAGCCTCGCGAAAGGTCCGTGCCGGATTAGCCGGCACCTGACGGCAAACTGCAGCAATCTCCAGAAGTTCCTTTTTCCTCTGCGGATGTTCTTCTAATGCCGCCAGTCTTTCTGCTTCCTGGGCATAGCGTTTCCCTAAGGTCTTTAACCCTTCAGCGACAATCAGGAGAGCGCTTAAATAGTAATCTTTTTCATAATCTCCCGGTTTGGTAATATCTAAGGTAGCTTTTCTCTCTTCCACTCGTTTTTGAATACCGCTGACACCTTCGTGGATCAGCCATTCATAACCCGCCGTAGTTTCCCCCCAGCCACGGACTGCTTTGCGGTTAATGTAGATGACCCCATGATCTCTCAGAATACGGGTGTCCTCTGGAATCTGGGCTAACCACTCCTCATAGGTGGATTTTCCTTGCCAGTAAGGACGGATCTCTTCTTCAAAAACTCTGCTGTCTTCCGGCTTTAAATAAAAAGGGTCATAGCGGCGGTCATTAATGGTTTCCAATTCTTCATTGAGCACCGACCAGCAGGTGTCAGCGCATAGAATTCCCCCCCGCATCTTGCTTCCGGAACACCCCACGATCAGCTCATCGTCCCAAATCTTCACGGTCTTTTCCTGACACTGTCTGCGAAAAGCCTTGGCTTTACGCAGGACGAGAGGCTGACCTTCAGTCTCCCGAAAGCCCTCGGTAAGAATTCTGGCATTCTCCAGATCCATCTCGGGACGAGTTCCCAGTACTCTCTGCTTGAGGCGATTCACGCGCTCCATGTAGCTGTTCTCGGCTCTTTGTGGCACATTCACACCCCCGCTCAACGATTCTAGGATCAGGGTCACCTCATTCGGATATCCCCCTCTTCTATTTCTAAAATCATTCCTGCTGCCAGTCATCTATAGTCTTCTTCCACTATCATGGTAACTCTATCATGATTAACGGTGCGCTCCAGTTAAAAACCGTCTGAACAACAATAGCTCCCATAGCCAAAATCTTCTCACCGTCAATGTTTATATCGCGTTTGGAGCAACCCGCGCTCTATACTTATTCCATGATATGAGAAGCCGAAGTTAAGGTCCTTGTAAAGAGCAAAGACCTCGATCTATTCGCCAAGATAAGCCTTTGTCACTCTCTCATCTTTCCTGAGCTCCGCACTATTCCCTTCCATGACTAACTCTCCGGTCTCTAGAACATAACCGTAATCCGCTAATTTTAAGGCGATCTTCGCATTTTGCTCCACCAGCAAAACTGTTGTACCTTCAGCATTCAACTGCTTAATAATTCTCATAATATCTTGGACAATCAGAGGAGCAAGACCCATGGAGGGCTCGTCTAATAAAAGAAGTTTCGGGTCCGTTATCATAGCGCGGCCTATAGCCAGCATTTGCTGTTCGCCCCCTGAGAGGGTTCCCCCGATTTGCTTTTGCCGGTCTTTCAAGCGGGGAAACATTTCAAAAACATGCTCAATTCGATTGCGGCGCAACGAATCATCTTTGAGGGTAAAACCCCCTAATTCAAGATTTTCTTTCACAGTTAAGTCTTTAAAAATCCGCCGTCCTTCAGGGACATGGATTAATCCCATACTGACAATATTGTGAGCTTTCTCTTTAACAATATCCCGGCCGTAAAACTCAATCTTACCCGCAGACGCTTGAATCAGACCCGAAATCGTTTTTAAGGTCGTGGTCTTTCCCGCACCATTGGAGCCAAGCAGTGTCACGATTTTCCCCTTGGGTACTTCTAAGCTAACCCCTTTAAGGGCATGAATTTTGCCATAAAAGGTTTCCACATTTTGCAGGACGAGTGCTAAGTCGCTCATTCCTCATCCTCCTTACCCAAGTAAGCTTCAATGACTCTTGGATTATTTTTGACTTCCTCCGAAGTCCCTTCGGCAATTTTTTGTCCATAATCAATAACGACGATTTTTTCCGAGACTTTCATGACCAGGCCCATATCATGCTCAATCAACAAGACTGTGATTCCTAGATCTTTGCGAATACGATGGATCAAGTCTACTAACTGATCCTTTTCATCATGATTAAGCCCGGCGGCCGGTTCATCCAGCAAAATAAGTTTGGGGTGTGTTGCCAATGCTCTGGCCCATTCCACTCGGCGCTGGTCACCGTAGGCCAGATTACGGGCCAGACGGTCCTTCTTATCCAAGATGCCCACAAAATCCAGGCACTCTTCGCTCACCTGCCGTATTTTCTTTTCTTCCTGACGCTGACTCGGGAGTCTTAAAACGGCTCCCAGAACCCCGGCAGAGGTACGGCTGTGCATGCCTGACATAACATTTTCTAAAACAGTCATATCTTTGAATAAGCGTAAATTCTGAAAGGTTCGCGCCATTCCCATTTTCGTAATTTTATACGGCTTCTGCCGGAAAATAGTTCGGCCCTGGAACAGGATATCCCCTTCACTGCCTTTATAAAAACCTGTCAGGCAGTTAAAGGCTGACGTCTTGCCTGCCCCATTAGGTCCGATGAGACTCATGATCGAATTTTCTTCAATATCGAAGCTGAGGTTATTGACAGCTGTTAACCCGCCAAAACGAAGAGTTAAATTTTTCACTTCTAAGATAGGCATTCTACTCATCCTTCTTTTCTAAGTTCCGGAAAATATAAGCAGCTTTCTAAAAAAACTCGGCCCTAGTTGCACTTATGCGGGAGGACGAAAACACTGTCTTCGCACATAAGCCATTCTATGCAACGAAGTTATACTTTCTGAGAGTATTAAAAACGCTCGATTGTCTGCAGACAAAAATGCCTTTATTAGTTTTTTCGTTCCGGCCAGAGTCCTTGGGGGCGAAATACCATAATGATAACCAACAAAATGCCAAAAAGGAGCATCCGCATCTGGCCAATTTCTCGAAATATCTCTGGGAAGAAGACAAGAAAGACTGCACCCAAAATCGCTCCGGGAATCTTACCCATGCCTCCTAAGATAACCGCCAAAAGAATCATCGCCGATTGAGTAAAAGCAAAGGTCTCCGGCGAAATAGCTGTCATTTTAACAGCGAAAAAGGCTCCTGCCACACCGCCAAAGGCTGCCCCAATCATATAGGCATAAAGTTTGGTTTTTACCGGGTCGATCCCCATGGCCTCGGCAGCATCTTCATCCTCGCGAATATATTGCCAAGCACGTCCCAGTCGCGAATGATAAATTCGCAGCGAAACAATAATTGCTAAAATTACCAAGACAAAAAATGTATAATAAAAGTCAGAAATCTGATAGAGCTTATGGCCAAAAATACTTGGCCGTTGAATACCTACCAAACCACTGGCCCCACCTGTAATCTTTAAGTTGCGGGCAGTAATCCGGGTGATTTCTCCAAATCCCAGAGTTACAATGGCTAAATAGTCGCTGCGCAGTCTTAAGGTCGGTCCTCCAATAATAATTCCGGCGATAACACAGAAAATCACGGCAATAGGTATAGTTAGCCAAAAATTCAAGCCATATTTCATGAGAATTCCTGTGGTATAAGCTCCCACAGCAAAAAAAGCCGCGTATCCAAGGTCAACCAGACCGGCATAACCAATCACAATATTTAATCCCAAGGCCAGAATAATATAAAAAAAAGTATTGGTCATTACTTCCTCGACATAGTTATTGACACCCAAGGGCAATAAGGTGACAATCACGACCAGTAAGGTTAGCAAAAAAGTACGTGTTTTTTTGCCCTTCATCCTTTCACTTAGACGATCTTTAAAACCAACAGAATTACTCATCCGTTACATCCTCTCAATCTCGCTTTTACCCAAAATTCCGGTCGGTTTTGTAACCAGCAATAGGATTAAAATTCCGAAGGTAAATACATCTTTCCAAGCCGAGCCAACAAAAGGCAGCTGAGTTCCGGCTGTTTCTAAGAGGCCGAGGATAAGACCTCCGAGCATAGCTCCCGGTATGCTGCCAATCCCGCCGATAACTGCTGCGGTAAATGCTTTTAAGCCGATGATAAAGCCCATATAAAATTGAATGCTTCCGTAGTAAACTCCCGCCATAACCCCTGCCGCAGCGGCCAAGGCCGAACCGACAAAAAAGGTTAAGCTGATGGTCTTCGTAACATTGATTCCCATCAGGCGGCAGGCGTCCTGGTCAAGAGCTATGGCGCGCATGGCTTTGCCGTACATCGTCCGGTTAATAAACCAGTACAAACAAAGCATCAGAACAGCCGTTGCAACCACCATAATTATCTGAGTATAGGTAATATTAACAGGCCCAACACTGATGCCGTCGTAGCCCAAGCTGGTGGTGAAAGCTTTGTATTCCCCGCTGGTCATCACCATAACTGCGTTAAATAAGGTAAAAGATACACCCACCGCCGTAATCAATAGTGACATGCGGGGGGCATTTTTATTTAAGAGGGGCTGGTAGGCAACCCTATGTATTACAATCCCCAAAAGACCCACCAGAACCATGCTAATCACTAAAGCGACAGTAATTCCTAACCAACCAATTCCTAAGGCACCTCCGAAAATACCAAGAGCCCCAAATCCCACAAAAGCCCCTACCATGTAGATATCCCCGTGGGCAAAATTGAGGAGTTTTATAATGCCGTAAACCATAGAATAGCCGAGAGCGACAAGGCTATAAAAGGAACCGAGAATTAAACCATTCACAAGCTGCTGAATAATGATATAAAAGACTGTCATGGCATGCACCCCTTAACCCTCTTTGAACTATTGTTAAAGATTGTCTAAGGACGCCAGGGAAAAGTTCCCCGCCGTCCTTAGAATCAGTTGATTTTATTGTAAAACGAATTGTCCGTTCTTAATTTGCAGAACAATAAAGTTACTTTCCTGTAACGTCTTATTGGGAGCGAAGGTGACTTTACCTGCTAAGCCCGGAAAGTCCTTGGTCTCAGTCAACGCTTTAATAACGGCTTTGCCATCGGTACTTCCGGCTCGTTTCATAGCATCTGCCAAGAGGTTAATTCCATCATAGGCAAGTGGGGCATAAGCTCCCGGGGTTTGATTAAATTTAGCTTTATAGGCATCGGCGAATTGTTTGGCAGACGGGAGGAATTCTGCGACAGGTGGCGAGAGAACATAAGTACCTTCCCCGGCAGCTCCGGCCATTTGAATTAGTTTGGGGTCGCTGCTGCCGTCACCAACAACAATGGAACCTTTGTAACCTCCCTGGCGCAATTGTTTAATTAAGAGAGCACCATCGGCATAATAGGCTGTCCAAAAGACCAAATCGGCATTTTTAGATTTCAAACTCGTGACTAAGGAAGAAAAATCTTGTTCTCCTTTAGTTGTCACATCATGGGAAACCACTGTATTGCCTGCAGCTTTCCACGCAGCTTCGGTCTGCTTCGCCAAATCTGAGGAATAAGCATCCCCTTGTTCTACGATAGCAACGTTTTTGGCACCTAACTTTTTAAAGAGCTCCACGGCTTTTTGAGTTTGGTGCACGGCAGTACCATTAATTTGGAAGGTATTGCCCGGATTTTGATCTGTAATTTTCGATGAGTTAGCGGCCTCAACGATAAAGGGAAGATTCTTTTCATTGTAAATGGTCAGGGTTGGAACAACCGCGCCGGAGCAATATCCTCCGACAATGGCTACCACCCCTTCGGAAACCAGTTTATTAGCAGCAGCTGTTGCTTGCTGCGGATCACAAGCATCATCACCGGTAACGGTTGCTAGTTTTTTGCCGTTAATCCCGCCTTTGGCATTCACTTCGTCAACTGCCATTTTAATAGCATTTTCCATATCTTTGCCGTAAGTTGCCTCTGACCCGGTCATAGGCAAAGGTAACCCAATCTTAATATCTCCGCTGCCGGCCGTGGATTGTGTATCGGATGAATTGGATGATGTACCTGAAGGTGCACTGCCTTGCGTACCGCAGCCTGTAACAATTACCGTAAAGGACAGAATTGTCACAGCAAGCATACTTAGAAACTTTTTGGACATCTTACTTACCCCTCCTCATTCTTATATAGGTATGTATTTTTAGTTATCTGCCCTGCTCCTCACCTCCAATTCCGAAGTTCTTCATATAACAAGTGACAGGTAAAACATCGATCGGGCCAGTTTAATTCAGAATGAAAAGAGACTAGATTTCTTGGATTCTAAAAGATCAAAATTCTCCATGAGAATAGGAACTATAATGAAGGTAAGGTACCGCAAGAAGCAGCACCACACACATCCATAATCAATAATCAATAAACATTAATCCATTATTAACATTATACCCTATAGTAGGTTTAAAAGTAATAATTTGGTAATAAAGTTTATTCCATTTCACCAACTTGTCCCTGCAGACACCGTTGTCTACGCAAAAACTGTCAATAATGGGCAAAAAATATTGTCAGAATCATTTTTAATATGATGATATAGTGCAATACATGCTCTGTCAATAAGTTATTGCCTAATATACATAATACTTTATACGTGTTATATAGAAGACATTGAGGCTAAATAACTCGGATCAAATAACCAAATTCTTACGTTGAAATACAAACCCTGTTACCAGCAGCAGCAGTCCCGAGATCAAACTCAAGGCCAGGCATCTTGTGCCCGGCAAGACGCTTCCTTGGAGTACTTCTTGGGGACGAAACAATCCGAAGGGTGTGAAATCTTGAAGCCGGGAAAATCCTTCATTCAGGGATGACACAACATCAAGTCCGTAATAAACAAAAGTTATTGCGCTTACTAGAGCAACTGACTTTTCTTCTGAATTAAGAAGCACACCCAAAAGCATGCTGTAACTGCTCACAACTGCGCTCAAACAAAATCCCAAGATTCCCATTCTGAAAAATTGCCAGCGGTCAATTTCTACCTCAAAGAAAGCTGTTGCTGAATATATTCCACCTAACGTGGCGGAGGTTACCAAAATCAATTCCGTGAGCAGCACTCCGATTTGAGTATTGATCACTTCCCGGCGGGAAACCGGTGTCGATAATGGATATGCCATAAAACCTTGTTCAAGTATATGCGCCATCAGGGCATTTGATGAGCTTATTCCATAAACAGAAATAAGCAGCGTCCAGAACCTTCCCAATAATTGCGCTGAAATATAAGCTTCATAGGAAATATCGGGTTCTTCCGTTGAAACTCCAAAGGCTCGTTGGACGGGCACCGGAAAACTTTTAGGAATATCCTGGATAATTGGTGATTCAATTAGAATGGGATAACCCCAGGTAATTAACCATTCATAGGACATCAACCCCAGAGAATAACCTAAAACTTTTTTGCTCTCCAGTTTAAGCATGGCCCAATATAAGGTATCGTTCAAAGCCGTCACCTCGATGTTTCTATAGGTTCATCCGTTCTTTTGGCAAAGAAATAGTGGGATGTTCCTAAAGGCATCACGGAAATATCCACATCGCTGTAACCCGACCGTTCCAGCAAGGAGGTAATTTCTCCTGCAGTGGGAAGACCTGAAAATCCCTGATGACAAGCCAGAAAAAAACTCATAAGATTCTGAGGAAGATGGGTGTGAAAGACTCGGACCGGTTCGCCCTTGCGAACTGCTGTCAAAATTCCCACTTGCCCTCCCGGCTTCAGAAATTCTTTAATACTTTGTAAGAGCTCAATCCTTTGTTCCTGGGTAAAGTAATAAATGCTGTTGTTCAGTAGACAAAGATCAAAGGTTCCTAATTCCGAGAGCGACTCCTTCCGCTGATGAACGAGGGAAAATATATCTTTACAGAGGATTTGAATTCGACCCTCAGATGCCTTAGCCATTTCCTGCCCCCTGCCCGCCACAGCAGGATTCATTTCTAATCCCACTCCCCGTAAGTCTCCAAATTCCTCACTTAAGTTTTTTAAATACCTGCCTTCCCCACAGCCTAGATCCAGGACATTTTTCCATCGTTCTTTTTGACACTTCGTGCGTAAAAATGGCCAGACAAATGGTTCCGAGGCCAAAGAGGCTTTGGAAATCAGTTCTTCCTGCATATCCGTTTCTAAAGTTAACTTTTCCCTCTGTTTCATCATCAGACCAGGAAGTTCAGCAAATCCTCTGGTCCAATGCTGTGTGAGTTCCTTATATAATGCCTCCAAGCCGAAGTTTCGGTATTTATTAACGGCTTTGGCTAATTTGGTTGTTTGAAAACGGTCATTCTTTCTGGTGAGCAGCTCCAGATAGTGAGCCTGTTCTAACCAGTGATCCAATAGAATTTCGTCCCAATCCGGATGCAAGGTCATGATCTCTTCTAAACTGCTTGCTTTTTCCAGCTCCGCCCACAGATTTAGCTCCAAGCCCGTTTGCGTCACCCACAAAAATCCAAGATATTCCATGATTGTTGTGGTTTTTGCCAGCAAAGCCAACATACTTACATCCAAGCGGCTCACTCCTCTATACTTTTTATACTTGATCCTTAAACGCAGAAATCTTTTCTCTCGAAAATATAGCCTGCGAGACCCATAAACATTGTAGAAAGGGCCAATAACAACGAGGTTGGCAGCAATGATGTTTCACCCTCCAACACCTCTTGGGGCCGGAACCAGCCAAAGATCGTAAGTCGTCTAACCCAGAGAAAACGATCATCAAGGCTGGAAAAAGTGTCGAGAGCATAAAAGATAAAGGTTATACAGGCCGCGCTTAGCACGACATTCTCCTCATTATTAAATAGGGTAGAAAATAATAAGCTATAAGAGCCTACGTTAAGAAATAAGGCCAAAGCCAAAATTCCCAGACTGGTATACGCCTTTTTATCCATGGAAAGCGAAAATAATTTTGCTTCCCCCCATATTCCCAGTTCAGTCAGAGTCACCATGAGAATTAAGCCGCTAATGAGGACAGCAGTCTGGGTCAAAAAGATTTCCGAACGACCTGCCGGGGAAGTAAGCAAATAGGTCATTCCCCCCTCAGCGACATATTGGGCGATTAATTCGTTGGCTGTGCTTATTGTATAAATCCCCATAACCAACACCCATACCTGCCCAAAGCATTGGCTGGCCACAAAGGACTCAAAACGGTTAAGAGCAGAGTCTGAAGTCAATCTGAAAACCCGCGCCAGTTTCGGTAAATTCTCAGTTAGTTTTGCCATCCCCTTAGACTGGGACAAGGAGGGAAAAACACCAATCAACAAAAGGTTATAGAGCGACAGACCAAAGGCATAATGGCATGTCTTTCTGCCTTGCCGCTTGAACATGGCTCGAAATAATGCCTTATTCAGAACCCTCCCCCCTTTCATAAAATACCATGAAGGCCTCTTCCAGTTCCGTCATCTTCTGGGAAAAATCTTTAACTTGAACTTGAGCCAATGCCCTTAAGAGCGGATTTAAATCTCCTTCAATTTGAACAGAAACTTGATCAGCCTCCCTTAGATTTACCTTCAAACCGCTCTCGCAAATACGTTGAGCCTGCTCAGAAGTTTCTACGGTAATTTCAAAGGTCCGGCGCTGCTCTTGTCTTAGTTTTTGAATACCTTCAACCGCAGCCAACTCTCCCGCCCGGATAATTCCAACCCTGTCACAAGTCCGCTCCACCTCAGGAAACATATGAGAAGAAATTAAAATCGTTTTGCCCCGGCTTTTCTCTTCCAAAACTAATTCAATAAACTCTTTTTGCATCAGTGGATCAAGACCTGACGTAGGTTCATCTAAAATCAACACCCGGGCATCCAGCATCATGGTGTTAATAATTCCTAATTTTTGTTTCATTCCTTTGGACATCTTCTTAATAGACTGTTTTAGATTAAGATCTAAACGCTCAGCCAGAGCATCGCGCCGTTTCCGAAAAACGGGGGAATTACCATGCATTCCGGCCATAAGGTTCAAAAACTCATGGCCTGTCATCTCTCTGAGAAAATTCATTTCCCCCGGAAGATATCCCACTAAGGCCTTTACGTCCTTAGATTCTTCCCAACAATCTAAGCCATTGATCCGGGCATATCCGGAGTCCGGTTTAATAAACCCCATAAGGTGACGAATCACGGTCGTTTTTCCTGCACCGTTTGGTCCTAATAAACCAAACACTTCTCCCTGTCGGACATGAAACGTGATTTCTTTAAGCCCCGCAACATAGTTTGAGATTGCCTTCGTATTCCTTCGTCGAAGGTTTGTATACACTTTTGACAATCCGTTAACCTGGATCATGGTTTAACACCTTCTTAGACAAAAAACTTTTAAACCACTCTTTAATACTCCAATGCTCTAAAAACCAGTAACTCCGAAAAGGTTTGATTAACTCCGCTAAGCTCATGGAAGGGTCCAGTTTATGGATGATTCCTTCGAGGGTTAGGAGCGATTTTCCTAATAAGACAAACTCAGGCGGAAATTGAATCTCATATCGAAACGCCAAGTTCATACAGTCATTAATGACTTTCCGTAAATCTACTTGACAGAAAGGAACATCCAAATGACTTCTGCAAATCTCCGTCAGATCTTGGCATAAGCCTCCAAAGTCCACCTTTTTCGGCGAGATTCCCAGACGCAGCAAAGATTCAGCCATGGCTTTGGAATCGCGTCTCTTTAAAGCCAAGATGACCTTCAATAATTTGCGTTTTAAACGCTGATTCAAAACTCCCACAATCCCGAAATCGATTAACCCAATCTTCTCCTTAGACAAGACAATGATATTTCCGGGATGAGGATCTCCATGAAAAAAACCATCTCTTAAAATTTGCCGGAGCAACGCGCCGCCGAGAAGTTCGGCGATGGTTCGGCCATCATAGAGGGTTAAGATTTTCTCCCGCTCATTGAGTTTGATCCCCTCAAGATACGACATGGTCAGAACGCGCCTGGTAGTGTGAGTCCAAAAGATTCGAGGAAAAATCACTTGAGAATCTCTGGCAAATCCCTTGGCTATGGTCTCAGCATTTTTACCTTCTGCCAAATAATCTTGCTCGGCTTCCAGCCATCTTGAAAATTCCCCTAGGATTCCCCGGAGAGAATAGGATTTTAATTTTGGAAAACGATTTTCTATTAAGGGAATAATTTCTTTAAGAATTTCTAAATCTGTCCGGATTATTTCCAAATTCGGGCGCTGCACTTTAACTGCAACAGATTCGCCGGTTTTCAGGCGGGCAAAATGGACTTGACCAATTGAAGCTGATGCCAGCGGAGAGGGATCAAACTCTTGAAAAAGGTCTTCCAGCGAAGCCCCTAATTCCTGTTCCACGGTCCGGCGCATAACTGCAAAAGGGACTTGCCGGACTCTGTCTTGAAGCTGTTCCAATTCATAAATAATAGGCATGGGGATAATGTCCGGGCGCGTACTGGCAAATTGACCAAGCTTGATAAACGTTGGACCCAGCTCACTCAACACAAGTCGAATGCGTTGGCCAAGACGTGCCATGACAATATCTGTTTTGCCCTGACTTTTTAGACCCATGCTCTCAAAAAGAATAAAACCAAATCCATGGCGAATCAGCACAGATACAATCTCTTGATAGCGGCCAAAATGCTGAAAAATCATTCCAAACACAGGAAAAGCGCTCCTTTTCAAGCTTCCTGACGTCATAACCTATAATATTCCAAGATACCTAATAATGACCCTTTATCCAGTATCAACATGTTTTTAAACGAGATCACTGTTTCCTTAAAAGCCGAGAAATGCTCGTTTGGTGACATATAACGTTTGATAGCGCCCCAGAGCCCGGATAGCTGTTAAAGCCGTTGTAAGGGGTTCTTCATAATTCCATCCCTTAGCATAAATCCCGCCATATGACGGCTTAAAGGAACCATTGGCTTTCTGAGCGTTGAGAAGGTTCTTTACTCCATTATCCATGAGATCTCTCGGGACGAATCGCCCATACCGCCATAATCCCGATAGGGCTAATCCTGTCTCAGCAACAGAGCCCCAATCTCCATGGTTCTGTGCCTTCAGCAAAAATTCCAATCCTTTTTTGCGGGCGGCTTGAATTTTGCGCGGAATCATCCAGTGTTCCCAGCTAAGTTTCCATTTGCCGAGAAGTTCAAGGACCTGGGCAGTACTGTAGATTTTTCCTTCAAACCACGAAGCCGGAAAGGCTCCCTGCTCATCCTGCTGAGAAATAAGCCAATTTAATCCTCGCCAAAATGTTTGATCGTCTGCTTGGGATGAACCCCATAAAGCTTCCAGAGCATGAATCGTAACATCAACGCTGGCAATATAGACAGGAAACTCTGAGGAAATAGACGGAGGTAACCCTGTGAAACTTGGGAACGTCCCCCAGCTCCCGTCAGGATTTTGCAGCCTTCTTAGGAGCTCTATTCCCTGCTTATTCTGCTTCCGAAGTACCTGATGCAAAGCGGTTAAGGCAACCGAGGTATCGTCCAAATCCGGATGTGTATGTGGGGGAGTACTTCCATAGCTTCCGTCTGAATTCTGGCCCTCTTTAAGATAATCGATTGCCCGAGCAAGCCAAGGAGTCGCTTCGTTTCTTTTCATTTGTTCGCCAAAGATACATACTGCCCAGCCCACTGACCAGATCTTAAGCTGGTCAAAAGCCGGCCATCCTCCACTGGAGTACTGTTTCGAGGCTAACCATTGTCCCGCTTTTTCTACAGCTGTAGAATTGCCGCCGCGGCGCAGGAGGCCCAAAATGCCTAAGCTTGTTGCTACAATATCCTCAGCCCAGGAACCGTCAGACATTTGATTTTCCAGAAGATAGCGGATTCCTCGACTAATTCCTTCCGGGGAATCCGAAGCTAGGATCGAAGCCGCTACAACAACGGGGCGGCCATAGAGGGGCAATTTAGCCAAAACTTTCTCTTCAAGTATATTGGGAAGAATGGTTTCCTCAGGTGTAGGACCTTCCAAACCGGGCACTACCCTTTGTCCTAAAGATAAAACCATCTCCGAAAATTGCCTTGCCTGTGATAAAAGACGGATTTTGGCCATCCACCCGCCTTCACTGCCTTGCAAAACAGCATTTACAATTTGCGTTATTTCCGGGTCAGGCTTATCACCGGGAAACTTCCCCCATCCACCGCGGCGGTTCTGCCATAACCATTGAACTCCTTGCCTCTGGGCCTTCTCAAACCCCCGCCCTATTGCCAGAAGAGCAAGGGCAGCAAGGGCTGAAGCTCCCGGACTTGGAGATACTCCATACATTTCAGTGAGATTTCCTGTTAAGATTTGTTCTATGCCTTCGGCTACATAACTTCTGGCTTTGGCGAGGCATTCGTTGACATCACTTTTTAGCTCCATAGCACCCTCTCCTTTAAGAAATCCCATAATATGATTTATGTTTGGAGAGGAATAATCGTTCCAAAGGCTGATTTTCTTGATTTCTGTTCATAAAAGAAAGGGAGTGTCGCTCACTACTATGAAAAGCAGTTCTTCGACCTCCCTTTGTCCAGAGTCCCTTATTTTTTTAGTTGAAGTTTAGCCAAGGCGTCTGCTAAGGCTGTATTTTTCAGCGCATCTTCATTTTGTTTCCTTAAATAAGCGCTAACTTCTTTTTTATTACCGGTTGTATTTCCAGCCTCTTTTCGTTTCTTAAAGGCAGAAAGTTTTTCCCGATAACCGCAAGTACAAAAGAACAATTTACTTTCGCCCTCTCCCCGAAGCTCCATCTTTTTGTGGCATTCCGGGCAGCGAGCATTAGACATCTGAGAAATATTCTGTCTATAGCCACATTCGCGGTCTTGACAAACATACATTTCGCCTTTCTTGCCTTTCACCTGCAAGAGAAACTTTCCGCAATTGGGACACTTTGTTCTTGTTAAGTTATCATGTTTGAAAAATTGACTGCTGCCGTTAACTGTCGAGACAAGCTGTGCAGCATACTGACGCATATCTTTTAAGAAAGTCTGAGCATTTACCCTTCCTTTACTTATCTCATTTAATTGTTGTTCCCATTGGGCAGTTAATTCCGGAGATTTAAGTTCCTCCGGCACTAAGTTAATAAGTTGAATTCCTTTGGAAGTGGGAACAATCTCTTTGCCTTGGCGATTCATGTAGAAGGAATTAAAGAGCTTTTCAATGATCTCAGCCCGCGTTGCCGGTGTACCCAAACCATGGCTTTGAGCCATGATATCCCTCAACTGGCGATCCTCGATCATCTGAGCGGGGTGCTCCATGGCATAAAGCAAGGTGGCCTCCGTATGCCTTGAAGGGGGCTTCGTTTTATGAGAATCCAGTCGTATGGACAAACTCTTCAGCCTGTCACCGAGGCTTATTTCCGGCAAGGTTTGCAATCCTTGAGCTTCTCCTTCATCCTCATCTTCAGCCCCTGTATAATCTCCCGCATAAACATCTTTCCACCCTTTTTTCAAGACAATTCTTCCTTTGGTGGTAAACACCTCGCCATTGACTTTCATCTTCACGGTGGTTTGCTGGTATTCAAAGGGCGGTAGGAGAACGGCTAGAAATCTGCGCACAATTAAGTCATAAATCTTAAGTTCATCTGAACTAAGCCTATTCAACATAGCAGGCTGTTCTGTCGGGATGATCGCATGGTGATCTGAAACTTTGGAATTGTCAACAAACCTCTTTGTAACGTTCGGTTTAGTTCTTAGGATTCCTCGCGCTAGGTTAACATAAGGACCTTGCGCCACACTTTTCAATCGTTCCGGAAGCGTCGGCACAATGTCATCACTGATATAGCGGGAATCTGTGCGCGGATAGGTCACCAACTTATGGTTTTCATAGAGCTGCTGCATGATATTGGAGGTTGTTTTGGCAGAAAAGCCAAATTTGCGATTGGCATCCCTCTGTAATTCTGTGAGGTCATAGGCCAAAGGCGGCGGCTCGTGCTTGGCCTCTTTTTTAATGTCAATAATCTCTCCGGGATGACCTTTAACCTTTGTTAAAATCTCATCTGCTTTAATTTTATTAAATATGCGGGTTTGACCATTTTTATCCTGCCAGCGCAGATCGAAGGATTGTGCGGAAGCTGCCACTGACCAATAATCCTGCGGAACAAATTCCTTAATTTCCTTTTCCCGCTCAACGATCATTGCCAAGGTTGGGGTTTGTACTCGTCCGGCAGAAAGTTGGGCATTGAACTTACAAGTTAAAGCCCGCGTGACATTTAAACCCACCAGCCAATCTGCCTCGGCACGGCATTCTGCTGCCGCATACAGCGTTTCGAAATCTTTCCCAGGACGCAGGTGATTAAAGCCGTCCCTTATTGCCCTTTCAGTAAGAGAAGAAATCCACAGCCGTTTAATAGGTTTACGCCAACCGGCCTTTTTGATAATCCAGCGTGCCACCAGTTCTCCTTCACGCCCTGCATCCGTGGCGATAATAAGCTCATCCACTTCCGGATTTCTCATCATATTCTTAACAATCCCAAACTGCTTAGCTGTTTCCCTAATGACCACCAATTCCATTTTAGCCGGCAGCATAGGCAGATCTTCGGCTCTCCATATTTTATAGCTTGCATCATACGCTTCAGGGTCGGCCAAAGTTACCAAGTGACCTAAGGCCCAAACCACAATATATTTTTCACCTATAAGGCAGCCATTTCCCTGCCGGGAGCATTTTAAAATCCTTGCAACCTCTCTTCCAACCGATGGTTTTTCAGTTAATACTAATGTCTTCCCCATTTCATGCTCCTAACACAATTATTTCTTGCCTGCACAGTCTTCTTCAACCCAGAGTATCTCCCTTTTCTGAAACTTTGCTCCGCTGGTTCACAATAATCACACCCAGGGCTACAAGTATCAAAGCGATGAACATATTTTGAGTCAGCCGTTCACCGGGAATAAACAGAACTGCTAAAAAGGCCCCGGATACAGGAGTCATAAACTTATAGACACTAATTTCTCCTGCTTTATTATATTTTAGTATAGCATACCAAAGAGAAAAGGCCGTGGCTGATATGAACCCGGAATATATAAGAAGAAGGACTGCTTTTTCCGTAAAGATCATACTTTGCGGCCTCAAGCCCGGCAATCCCACAGCCATTAAAAGAATTGAACCCGTCAGCATTTGCCAGGCTGTCATGATCATTAATTACCTATTCGTCAATATTAAATCTTTGTTGACAAATGGTCAATTAATTAAGGTTTCACAACTTCTCTCTTTTTGTTTATAAGCAGAAAAAGTGACACGTATACCTCATTTTGCAATACGTGCCACTTTCTTGTTTTAATTTAACACTGTTGGATTAGATTTAAGGTACTATTATCTGTAACTATGCAGGTGTATCCAGGAGTTCTACCAATATTGTCCACTTATGAACAGCTCATTGAACAACATCAATCCATTGTCCGTCTGTTAATTCCTGCAGAGCATCCACTGTTAACTTAATGGCCGTATTGGGTTCACCGGCCGCCGGAAACACATGGGTATATACTTTTAAGGAATTATCCAGATACACAGGAATAGGCTGCTTCAAGCCGAAGGGACAAACCCCGCCTACCGGGTGTCCTGTTACACTGATTACTTCCTCAGCTTCAGGCATCTTTGCCTTTGCGGCAAAGACATCCTTAAACTTCCTGTTATCCAAACGCTTATCACCGGCCATCAAAATCATGACGAATTGATCTTTAACTTTAAACAGTAAGGATTTTGCAATCTCTCCGGGAGTTACCTGTAAGGACTCGGCTGCTTTAGCAACGGTGCTGGTATCCTCAAAGGTTAAGATCTCAATGTGTTTTTGACTCTCCTTTAAAAACTCTTTTACACGTTCAGCAGACATAACTTCCCCCTAATATTCAGCGACACACAAATCTTCATTGAGACAAACAATCGCTTTGGCATACAGCTTCCGGTCAATCACAAATTGCATATTTACCTGGCGAAGGGATTGAGAGACACACTTGATATTAATGTCGTTCTTAGCCAAAGCGTTCGCCGCGCGGGCAAGAATTCTGGGCATCGCAATATTTGAACCAATGACGCAGACAATCGCTGCTTCTTGGACCGTCACCGTTTGATATTTCTCTTCCAGTTCAGCTACCAGTTGATGATTGAGATCTGATTCCCAGATGATGAGGGAAATGCTGTTGGCATTGGTAGCTTTAGTAATATAGCTGATATTGTATTCTTTAAATTTCTTCATAATCTCATAATCAAAGCCGATTTCTCCTACCATTAATGTATCGTGGATCTCCACGACAACAATTTTGTCAGAACCGGCGACGATTTCAATTCTGGCCTTGGGACCAATATAGTCTTTAGAAATAAGAGTTCCCGGATGGTTCGGTTCAAAGGTATTCTTAATACGCAGGTTGATGCCAGCCATTTCTAAAGGCTTGGAAGCATTGGGATGAATCGCCTCCATTCCGATGTCTGCCAGCTGGTCTGCAACATCATAATTTGTTTTTCCCACGGGAATGGCCTTTTCGACTCCCACGATTTTAGGATCTGCTGAGGAAAGATGAAACTCTTTGTGAATAATCGCTTCATCCGCTTGCAGATGAGTGGCAATCTTGGAAAAGGTGATTTCTGAGTACCCTCGCTCATATTGCCGCATGATCCCTTCCACCCCTTTGGTATAGCCCGTGGCCACAATAATTGCCTCAAAGGGATTGATAGTTCTGAAGGTCCGCTCAATGCGCTCACTGATGGACAGTTGCTTGGAATCTTGAAAACCGGTTAAATCAACAAGCTCGGCACGTATTCCCCGGTTACGCAGGATATTTACGGTGTTGAAAGCCGAATGCGCTTCTCCAATGGAAGCCAGCAATTCCCTGGCTGCTGATAAAATACTCCCCCGTTCAACATACCCTGAAGCAATAATATCTTCCATACTGCTTAAATAGGCTTTCGTCTGATCAATTCTCTCGATCAGGAAATCACGGCAAACTTGAAAATCTAAACCAATTTCTACGAAAGATTCATTAATCTGGAGCAGTCGTTCCAGCAGCTGATTAATTGAAGCTTCATGGCCCTCACCTTTTATAAAATGCTGGTACACTCCAGGGGCTTTAGTCTTTTTATCTTCTAACAACCAATTCGTTACCCCGGCATAGGCAGAAACTACAAAAACTCTGCCATATCGAAAACCTTCCGAATCCGGGTAACCAATAATGTCGTTAAGCACATTTTGAAACTGAGACATGGATGTTCCGCCGATTTTTTCTACAGTTAGCATTGTTGTCCTGAACCCCTCTTCTTAATTCTAAATAACAGAAGCTAAAACTAAATAACTTATGATGACAGCGTAACTTAGTTATACCTCTATCAGCGACAATTGTCCACCCTTAAAATACGATTCCTAATTTTGCCTGATCGCCGTAACCCATTTATTCGATAACCGAAGGAATCGGAGCAGTCCCCTTGCAATCTGTTACTCGAGAGTATACGCTATAGCTATTAGCTCAAAATACACAAATAAAGGAAAGAACGAAAGGAAGCATGTCTATGAAATACCGTAAATTTGGCTCTTTAGACTATCAAGCTTCAATCTTAGGTTTTGGCTGTATGCGTCTCCCTACTCTAGACGGAGACCCCAGCAAGATTAATGAGCCGGAAGCTATCTCCTTGATCCGTTACGCCGTTGATAACGGTGTCAACTATATAGATACCGCCTATCCCTATCATCAGGGCCAAAGCGAACTATTGGTGGGAAAAGCGCTGCAAAATGGTTACCGGGAAAAAGTAAAACTGGCTACAAAACTTCCTCTTTTCCGCTGCCAGAGTCACGATGACTTTGACCGCATCCTTAACGAGCAGCTCCAAAAACTCCAAACAGATCACATTGATTTTTATCTTTTGCACGGACTCAGCAAAGCTACCTGGGAAAAGGCTAAAAACCTTGACTATAGAAGCTTTTTGAAAAGGGCTCTGGCCGATGGCCGAATTAAGTATGTCGGATTCTCATTTCACGATAAGTTTCCTGTCTTTCAAGAAATCGTTGATGCTTATCCCTGGACCTTCTGTCAAATTCAATATAACTACATGGATACGGAATTTCAAGCCGGCACAAAAGGTTTAAAGTATGCCGCAGAAAAAGGGTTAGCCGTCATCGTCATGGAGCCCCTCAAGGGAGGAAAACTCGTTAAAAATCCCCCATCATCCATACTTAAGCTCTGGGACAAAGCGGAAGTAAAGCGCACCCCGGCTGAATGGGCCTTGCGCTGGGTCTGGAACCACCCTGAAGTCACGTTGCTTTTAAGCGGCATGGGCACCAAGGAACAAGTCGAAGAAAATTTGCTCCTGGCGAATGTTTCTGAACCTAGCACCTTAACGGACCAAGAGCATAGCTTAATTGAAGAGGTTAAAAAACAATACTTATCCTTAACTAAGGTTGACTGTACAGCTTGTGGTTATTGTCAGCCCTGTCCTTCCGGTGTAAACATCCCCGGCAATTTTGCCCTTTATAATGACACCCACATCTATGATGATCTTGCTTCCTCCCATTTTGCGTATAATACCTTCTTTACCCCCGAAAGTAAAGCTTCAGCCTGTACTGAATGCGGGGCCTGCGAAGAAGCATGTCCCCAGCAGCTGCCGATCCGAGAATATCTGAAGGAAATCCAAAAAACCTTTTAAAGAAAACTTGGCTGACTCTCCGAAGACGCAGTCTTCACACGGATTAGCCCTGCTTACATGTATTTAATCGAAAGATATACTTTCAAACCCCTCTTGAAAATTAGACAAAACATTAAGGGTTGTAACACGTATCATATGATTTAAGCCGTCCCCCAGAGATAAACAGTTTCCTTCGTGAAACTGTTTGCTCAGGGTGAGCATATCATACAGATGTTACAACCCTTTTTATTTTTTGATCTTAAATTATAAACAAATTTCAAACCAGAAAACTTGATCCTAAAACTTAAACCTTAAATCCCTAGGCCTAATCCTATCTTTGAATACGAAGAACCCAAATGATTATTGTCTCTCAAAACTTCGGCTTGAATTAGCCAAAACAAACAACGGCTGCCGCAGATAATCTACGGGATAAAGATCGTCTCTTCCGGAAATTAAGGCCATAACCCTCGCTACCTTGGAAGCAGGATCTATGGAAAGAATAACAAAGGCGTCTTTCTCTGGGGTTAAGGGATAGATGACGTTGTTCTTATTTAAAACATCAAGATAAGCATCCAGGGTAAGGACTCTGAAATCTTGGTTACGCCAGCGGATATCGTAGACTTTAAACGCCTGATGGGCCACAAGGGGCAACAGAATATCTTCAGTTAAATAAAGTTCAATCCCCATCATATAACCTTCACTGTCAAGATCATTCCAATATTCACAATGGAATACATTATTGACAGCTTCCCGATAAGTCTTAACCGACAATCGCATTTGACTTAAGATCTGGCCCATACCCAACCATTTGATTCTAGGTATGCTGAGACTTTCGAGGTCGTAATACAATCCAATGTCGCTTTCCTCGAGGGTATACTCAACAGTTGCCTCACTGGGCATCAGGTAAATATAGCCCATTTGCATATTGTTGTCACAAGTGATAAGCATAGCACATCTCCCCCCAAAGCTTCGTATTCCAGCTTGTCTATCTTTTCTACATCATGACTCATTTATCCTGCAATGAACTCCGAGACAATATCCTGAGGATTTAACAAGATACACTAAAAATCGGCTGCAATACTCTATTGTAATCGTTATTTCGACCGATCCTGACGAAGGACGCATGGAGAGACGGCTGTACCGGCCCCGCGGACTTGATCAAGGACACCAAGTTAGTAACCAAAAGTTCATTAGACGTAAAACATCAACTATGATATTCTTAACTCGTTCACCGCATAACTGATAACGTTGAATTATGCCGCTAAAGGAGTATTTTCATGCCTCACATTACAATTTCGGAAGCACAAATCATGAATCTGGCTGATAATGACCGTGTCTATCGGAGGGGAGTATCCTATTTTTTAACCAATAGGGTTCGTAATTTTAGCTATACACCCGATAATGGCACTGTCTGCGCTTCTGTCGTCGGCAGTTTACGTTATGAAGTCCAGTTAGTGTTTGAAGAAGAGGGGAGCCTACACTCCTATCACTGTACCTGTCCTGCCTTTACGGAGTATCATGGTGCTTGTAAACATGTGGTAGCGGTTTTAAAAAGCGTTCAGCAAAAAACTGCGGCTTGGTTAAAACCTTCCACTCAGAATCGGGTTATTGAGAAATTCTTACAAACCTTCTCGCACCAACAACAGGATTTTCACTTAGAAGAGCTAACCTTAAACGCTGAACTCATGATCGGAACTACCTACAGGGTATCTGCACATTTACAGCTTAAAGTGGGCCTGCAGCGTCTCTATATTGTTAAAGACTTTGAGCAGTTCCTTTCCTCTCTTAAAACTGGCGAGCCTTTAGAATTTGGCAAGCAATTTGTTTTTGAACCCCTGCGTCAAACCTTTAATTTGCAAGATCAAGGATTAATATCCATGCTGAAAGAGATGTTTGACCAACATACTTCTCTGAATGAGATGCAAGGATTTTATTACAATACCAATCTGTTAAAGCAGAAATCGATGCCTTTATCCGGTTATTATCTGGCTAAATTATTTGATGCTCTGGGAGACAAAGAATTCCTCTGTCAGATAAATACTTCCCGCCCGCAAACAATGCACATCATCAAAGATGGATTACCCTTGGAATTTTCTCTTAACCAGCAAGACAAAGACCTGTCCTTGGCCCTTGGTTCATCTGAAATCCCCCTCCAACTGACCCCTGACGGCAGTTACTATTTGTATCGTCAAAGCATTTATCAGGCAACTGCTGCCCAAAAGAACCTGCTTCCTTCTCTTATAGGCAGTCTGAACAAGGATTTTATGACAGATATTGTTATTCCGGCAGCTCAGAGGGAGATTTTTGTCTCAGAATCCCTGCCCTTAATCGAAAAAATAGGGTCCATCTCCATAGATCCCTTGCTGGAAGACAAATTTTGTCAGGATATATTACAAGCTAAGATATACTTCGACCGATCTGAAGATATGGGAATTACGGCTCGCTTAGAATTTCATTACGGAAATGTTTCCATAAATCCCTTTACTTCAACTCGGGAAACCAACTATGACTATGCCGAGGACACCATCCTTGTTCGTTCTATTGAACAAGAACGAACCATATTAAGCATTCTGGAACAAGCTGAATTCATTGTCTCCAAAGGCAGCATCTACCTTGCAGAGGATGATAAAATCTTTGATTTTGCTGCCAAAGGACTTCCCCTGCTGCAAGACCTAGCCGAAATATACTATTCTGATCGATTCAAACTGAAAATTCGTTCTGCACCGTCGTTTTCGGGTCAAGTTCGCCTAGATGAGAATCTGGATATCCTTGAAATATCATTCCAATACACTGATATTGATGCAGACGAGTTAACAGATTTATTTCATTCCCTTCATTTAAAGAAAAAATATCACCGCCTTCGTGACGGTTCTTTTCTCGATTTAAGCCAACCTGAGTTAATCTCAGTGGCTCAACTTCTTGACAATTTAAATCTCAAAGTTAAAGATCTGGACCAACCAATTATTAGTCTGCCAAAATACCGGGCTTTATACCTTGACAGTTTTCTTCGCCAGGTAAATCTTCCCGGTGTGCAGCGCAACAAAGCCTTTAAACAGTTGGTTCAAAACATTCTTGAGCCTCAGGACGGCGAGTACGAGATTCCCAAGGAAGTGAATCCTGTTTTACGAGATTACCAGAAAACAGGGTTTCGCTGGCTGAAAACATTAGCGGCCTATGGCCTAGGCGGTATATTGGCAGACGACATGGGCTTAGGCAAGACCCTCCAGATTCTTACCTTTTTACTATCGGAGAAACCTTCATCGCCAGAACCCGCCCTAGTCATCGCCCCCACTTCCTTGATTTATAACTGGCAAACAGAAGCTCAGAAATTCACGCCCTCCTTAAAGATTCTTGTTGTGGATGGAACTCCTCAGGAAAGACAAGCCCAAATAGAAAGTATCAGGGAGTGGGACCTTGTTGTAATTTCCTATCCCATTATTCGCCGCGAGATCGACAATTTAAGGGATGTCATGTTTTCATATTGTTTTCTCGATGAAGCCCAGCATATTAAAAATGCTCAAACGTTGAATGCAAAATCCGTTCAACAAATTCAAGCCAAAGGATATTTCGCTTTAACCGGAACCCCCATCGAAAATTCTCTTTCTGAGTTATGGTCCCTCTTTAATTTTATAATGCCCGGCTATCTCCTCAGCTACCAGGAATTTCGCCAAAAATTTGAGCTGCCCATTGCTAAAGGTGAAGATATTCCTCTCATGGAGTTAAGCCGTCATGTCAATCCCTTCATCTTACGCCGTCTGAAAAAGGATGTTCTCAAAGAATTGCCGGATAAAATCGAAACCCATCTTTATGCTCCCTTAACAGAACGGCAGAAAAAGTTATACCTGGCCTATTTACAGGAAGCAAAAGGGCAGCTAGCTCAGGAACTTGCTGTAGCAGGGTTTAACAAAAGTCACATTAAGATTCTGGCGGTCCTCACCAGACTCCGGCAAATTTGCGGCCACCCAGCCATGTTTGTCGAAGATTATGACGGGGACAGCGGGAAGATGCTTCTCTTACAAGAGGTTTTAACAGACGCTCTGGACAGCGGGCACCGAATCCTCCTTTTCTCCCAATTCACAACGATGCTTGACCTTATCCAGAAATTCCTAAATACTCAGGGCATTGAACATTTCTATCTTTCGGGGATAACAAAAGCTGCCGACCGCCTAAAAATGGCCAATTCCTTCAATGCAGGAACCGGCCAGGTCTTCTTAATCTCATTAAAAGCTGGGGGGACAGGTCTTAATTTAGTCGGTGCCGATATGGTGATTCATTATGATCCCTGGTGGAACCCGGCAGTAGAAGATCAAGCCACTGACAGAGCACACCGCATCGGCCAGAAAAACGCCGTTCAGGTGATCCGGCTCATTGCCCAGGGCACTGTTGAAGAAAAAATCAGTGCTTTGCAAACGAAAAAAAAGGCCCTTGTAGATTCTGTGATTCAGCCCGGTGAAACGTTTCTCTCCAAATTGTCTGAGGAGGAACTGAAAGAGCTCTTTGAGTTAAATTAAGTCAATTAACAACAGTTACTGGCAAATAGGGATTATAAACAATTATCAAGACACTATCTAATTCTATAATCCTTTTATATTCTTGCTAATGATTTTTATCCTAAAGTTAAGTAAACAAGATTTTCTGAAGCCCTTGCAACATAATTGGCGCGCTCGTAACATGCGAGCGCGCCAACTTATCTCTCCAAAATAACCAGCACTTCAAAGGCAGCGTAAATGAAGTTTCGGGAGCTTTAGTTACAACGTAACACCTTTTTTAAAAATAGCTAACTCCCTGAATTGATTTTTCTCATTATTAACCCAGCGTCCACTGGCAACTTCAAGGACATAACTGATAAAATCCTCAAGCAAATTCTCCAGGGTGACATCTTCGATCAGGCTTCCGGCATTGAAATCGATCCAATGGGGCTTAAGCTCATAAATCTGGCTATTGGAAGATATTTTCATGGTCGGAACAAAGCTGCCAAAAGGAGTTCCTCGTCCTGTGGTAAAGAGAACCATCTGACAGCCTGCCGCGGCCAAGGCTGAGGAAGCTACTAGATCATTGCCCGGTGCACTGAGGAGATTCAATCCCTTGGTTTGCAAAGTATCGCCATATTTAAGAACATCCATAACAGTGGCAGATCCCGCTTTTTGGGTACAGCCCAAGGACTTGTCTTCCAGAGTAGTAATTCCCCCTGCTTTATTGCCTGGCGAAGGATTTTCATAGACCGGCTGCTTATATTCAATAAAATACTCTTTAAAGTTATTGATTAAATCCACCGTTTTAGCAAAAACTTCGTTATCCTTAGCCCTCGCCATAAGCAACGTCTCCGCGCCAAACATTTCCGGAACTTCAGTAAGGACAGCTGTTCCTCCCTGAGCTACCAAGAAATCCGTGAATTTTCCCAGCAGAGGATTAGCTGTTATCCCGGAAAACCCATCGGAGGCTCCGCATTTTAGCCCTACCTTAAGCTCAGAAAGAGGTATCTCCTCCCGCTGATCTTTGATCATCTGCTTATACAGTTGTTTCAGAATGTTGACCCCTTCGGCCACTTCATCCGACACTTCCTGAGAAACCAAATACTTAATTCTCTGTTGATTATAATCCCCTAAGGATTTTATAAATTCGGGCATGGTGTTATTTTCACAGCCCAATCCTAAAACCAAAACCCCTCCGGCATTGGGATGTTTCACTACGTCGCCTAAGATCGTCCGTGTATTGAGATGATCATCGCCCAGCTGAGAACAACCATAATTATGCTTGAGAACCATAATATTGTCGACGGCAGCATCCTTCACTTCTTCTTTAAAACGCTCAATAATCTGTTCTGCCGTTCCATTGACACAGCCCACCGTGGGAACAATCCATAGCTCATTCCTTATTCCTACCCGGCCATCCTCTCTGCGATAGCCTTGGAAGTTCAAATTACGCTGAAGGTCTTTCTGCTGAATCCATTGGGGCTGATAGGAATACTCACTGATACCTTCTAAATTTGTTTTGAGGTTATGAGTATGAACATGATCACCCACAGAAATATCCTGTAAAGCATGGCCTATGGGGAAACCGTATTTCACGACATTTTCGCCCTGTTTAATATCTTGAACAGCAACTTTATGCCCCCGGTTTATATCTGCATGAATAGGAATGGCTTGGCCGTCCAGATCAACAACGTCACCATTATTCAATTTTCGTAAGGCAATAGCGACATTATCGGCTTGATGAATCTTCATTAAATCCTTTTTCATAATTAATCCACTCTTACAGTAAATTTTTAACGGCTTCTTGCATGCCAAGCTTTTCAATGGCTGCCAAATCCTTGGTAACTGCTTCAGTTAGCCCCGCTACTTCATTTAAGTCCATCTTCCAGTTCTTTTGGTAACCAAGAATGGTGCGGACCAGCTCACTAAGAGCCGCCTCAGAACCCTCATACTTCTGCCAGGCTTCCTGGTAGAGCTCCAGAATATCTGCATCATCAGCTAGTTTAATCGCTTCTTCCCCTCGTTTGCCCTTATAGAATTCTATTAACGCAGCCAGGGAAAAGACAATTCTTCTCGGCAGCTGCTGATTTCTCTTGACATATTCCAAGAGCGTCGGTAATACCCTGGTCTCGAATTTAGACATTGAGTTTAAAGCAATACTGAGCAAATAGTGTTGGACGAAAGGATTAGCAAATCTCTCCAGCACAGCACCTGCAAAATATTTTAGCTCTTCTTGAGGCAGATCCAAAGTCGGAATAATTTCCTCATAAATAACGTCTTTGATAAATTGACCAATGATTGGATCTTCAACAGATTGCCCGACGGTATCAAGGCCATAAAGATAAGCTACCGGAACTAAGGAAGTGTGGGCTCCGTTTAAAATTCTTACTTTTCTCGTTCTGTAAGGAGTCATGTCACTGACAAACTTAACGTTAAGTCCCGCCTCTTCCGCCGGGAATTCTTTCTTCACCCACTCTGGGCCTTCAATAACCCAGAGATGAAATTGCTCGCCGACCACAACTAAATTGTCCTCATAACCCAGTTCTTCTGTGATCTCCTTAATCGTATCCCTTGGGTAGCCGGTGACAATTCGATCGACGAGAGAACAGCAGAAGGTATTGGAATTTTCCAGCCAGGTCTTAAACTCTTCCCCAAGTTTCCAGAACTCAACATACTTTAGGACAATTTCCTTAAGTTTTTCACCATTTCGGTCGATCAATTCGCATGGTATGATGATCAGCCCTCTATTCTTGTCACCACCAAAAGTCCTAAACCTATGATATAAAAAGGCCGTTAACTTCCCTGGATAACTTTTCTGAGGAGCGTCAGTCAATTGATCGTTTTCCTCAAAAGCGATCCCTGATTCCGTCGTATTGGAAATGATAAAGCGTAATTCTGGTTTTTCAGCTGCTTGCAAATATTCGTTATACTGAGTGTAGGGATTGATACCCCGGCTTATACTGTTAATCACGGAATGTTCTTTGACAGCTTTTCCCTCTTTAATGCCTTGCAGGTAGAGGGTATACAAACCATCCTGGTCGTTTAACTTGTCAACAAGCCCCTGTTCAATCGGTTGAACTACAATAACACTTCCGCCAAAACCTACAGATTTATTCATTATATCAATTTGCCAGTCAACAAAAGCCCTTAAAAAGTTCCCTTCCCCGAACTGAAGAACTCTTTCCGGATTTTTCTTATACTCAGGAAAACTCTCTTTGCTTAATTTCATATTCAAGACCTCCGTTACTTGTCTTTATGGCTATCGTTCAATGCGTTGTTTGCGACCCATGAACTCTAATAATTGTTCAAAATATGGGTAGCCATCGGAATCCCCCTGTGCTAGAGTAGCCATGGCCCCTATTCCGTTGGCATATTTACCGGTTTCCTCCAAGCTTTCCTTTCTCAAAATCCCTGCTAAGAGACCTGCAGCAAACCCATCGCCGGCTCCGACGGTATCAATCACTTTCTCTACTTTAAAACCAGGGATATATCGAGATTCGGATTCCTGGCGCAGATAGCACCCTTCACTCCCGAGCTTGATTGCGACTGTTTTACTTCCTTGAGCAATAAAATAATCGGCAATTGCTTCTACATCCTTTATGCCAAGCAGAAGCTCAGCTTCATCGATACCAGGCATAATAATGTCCGCGTAATGAGCGAGTTCTAAAATTGTACTTCTTGCTTCATCAAGGCTCCAAAGCTTCAAGCGCAAATTCGGGTCAAAGGACACTAAAACTCCATTAGTTTTGGCTATTTCAACGGCTTTAAAAACAGCTTCGCGGGCACTTGAGGAAAGAGCCGGAGTAATTCCTGTAAAGTGCAATATTTTCGCTTGTTTTAGGTAGTCTTCATTAATATCATCAATATTAAGAGTACTGGCAGCAGAGTTTTTACGGTAATAAATGACATTAGGGTTAGAGCTTTGATAATTTTCCTTAAATAATAGGCCTGTACTCTCTTGTTTAAGCATTTTAACCTGGGAGGTGTCGACCCCTTCCGCTCGTATGGAATTTAAAATATAGCGTCCAAATTCATCGTCACCAAGCTTGGAAAACCAACCTACCTTATGGCCTAATCTGGCAAGGGCGATAAGGACATTTGACTCCGCTCCGCCTAAGGATTTGCGAAAACCATTCACCTGCCTTAGAGGCCCAGGTGTGTCAGGATTAAAAACTACCAAAGATTCTCCAAAACTGACGACGTCCATGGTTATTTCCTCTCCTCGGCTATGGCCTTTTGAAACCTCTCGACAAACTGGGCTGCCGTTTTTTCAACAAGTTCATAATCTCCAGTTTTAGCTCCCTTAGTCAATTCACTGCCTATTCCAACAGCTACTGCACCAGCCTTAACCCAATTCTTAATATTGTCCAATGTAACTCCGCCGGTTGGCATAAAATTAGCTTGTGGCAGAGGCCCCTTGAGGGCGCTGAGAATCCCCGGACCAAATAAGCTGGCTGGAAAGACCTTGATAATTTCCACACCATACTCTAAAGCTTCGACAGCATCTCTAACCGTAACCACTCCAGGCATAACAGCCACTCGGTAGCGGTTGCAGAGTTTAAGCACCTCTGGATTCAGGCTGGGACTTACTATAAAATCGGCGCCTGCCCTTATACAGGCTGCGGCAGTTTCTGTATCTAAGACCGTTCCAGCCCCGATAATCAGCTCATGGTCTGTATTAGCTTCACATAGCTCTTTAATAATATCTACTGCACCTGGAACGGTCATCGTTAATTCAATACCCCTGATGCCGCCTCTTTTGACAGCCTCGACAACTTGAATGGCTTTTTCCTTAGATTCCGAACGTATAACAGCGATAACACCGGCATCTAGGATCTTTTCGATCATTTTAAGTCTCTTCATTACTGCACACCTCAATTAATCCTTACCTTAAAATTTCATGCCAAAGTACTCTTTAGCATTCTTAAAGCTGATATTTTCAACATAAGTACCGAGAAGCTCTCGATCCTTAGGAGCCTCACCGTTTTCAACCCACACTCCAAGCATTTGGCAAAGTATTCTTCTAAAATACTCATGCCTCGTATAAGACAAGAAACTGCGGGAATCTGTCAACATGCCCACAAAGGTACCCAGGGCTCCTAAATTGGCCAAAGTCTTCATTTGTTCCAACATACCCTCTTTGTGATCAATAAACCACCAAGCTGCTCCCAACTGTATCTTGCCGGCAATGCCACTGCCTTGGAAACATCCCATCAAAGTAGCTAAACCATAGAAATCATTAGGATTTAAGCTGTAGAGAATAGTTTTCGGCAGGGCATTTTGGGCCTCTAAGGAGTCTAACAGTCGAGAAAGAGGATAAGCAACTTTACTGTCATTAACAGAATCAAAACCTGTATCAGGCCCCAACAGCTTAAGCATGCGAGAGTTGTTATTGCGATAGGCATTTATATGAAGCTGCATGGTCCAACCGAGTTCCGTGTACTTTTGACCTAAGAATTGCAAGGTATGAGTTCTGAATTTTTGTTCTTCCTCAAAACTAATTGCTTGGCCCTGGAGCGCTTTAGCAAATATTTCACGGACTTCTGTCTCAGAGGTCTCTTGGAAAGGAACATAATCTAAAGCATGATCCGCTACTCTTCCGCCGACAGCATGAAAGAAATCCAGGCGTTTTTTTAAGGCCGCGAGAAATTCAGAATAAGTTTCGATAGTTACCTCAGATACCTGGGCTAACTTACCCAACCAATCTTTAAAACCTTCTTTATCAATGCCAAGAGCCTTATCAGGCCGGAAAGCCGGATAAACTTTAACCTCAAAATCGACACAGTCTTTGAGTTTGAGATGATATTCCAGGGAATCTGTTGGATCATCCGTGGTACAAATCGCCTTGACATTGGACTTCCTGATGATGTCTCTTACCCTAAAGCCTTCCCCTGCCAGTAAGGAATTTACCTTTTCCCAAATCGCCGGTGCCGTCTTTTCGCTTAAAACTTCATAGACTTGAAAATAGCGCTGCAATTCCAGATGGGTCCAATGATAAAGAGGATTCCCCAGCAGCTTCGGCATGGTTTGAGCCCAGGCCATAAACTTTTCATAGTCACTGGAATCCCCGGTAATATATCTTTCATCAACGCCAACACTTCGCATGGCACGCCATTTATAATGGTCTCCATAGAGCCAAGCATCCGTAATATTTTTAAACTGTTTGTTGTCAAAAATTTCTTTCGGGCTAATATGACAATGGTAATCAATGATCGGCATAGTTTTGGCATAATTGTGATATAAATCGATAGCTGTTTCATTAGTTAAAAGAAAATTCTCATCCATAAAGGTTGTCATTGTTACCATCTTCCTTTTGTAAATTTGTTCTTTCTGCCATTCATTGCTACTACTGTTGTTTAAATATAACCGCTGAATTTATACGACAAATGTTTTTCACCCGGGTGAATAGGTTAAAGTCCGCTGCTGTCTTTGACTGTCTAAAGCTAACTCAATAATGCGAATAGTATTCAAGGCCTCTTCGGGTTTGACTGCTAACTTATTTCCCTGACTAAGAACAGCAGCAATATTTTCATAATAAGCTCGATAATCACCCCTGATGGTTTCTACCTTGCCAATAAAATGCAAACCATTAGCCTCAGTATTTAACTCACCCCAATCCTCTGTTGGCTCTTGTCCCCACAAAGGATCATCATTAGGCATTAGCCCTAATTTTAAGGCTGCTTCTTGTGGATCTAGACCGTATTTTACAAATGAACCATTTGTACCGTGGACGATAAAATGGGGTCCTTTTTCTCTTACTATCATGCCGGCCTTTAAGGTAACCTTAATTCCCTTCTCGTAATTTAAGATTAACTCGAAGGCATCATCAATTTGGCTTTCCTCTCTTTGTCGCCGAATATCTGCGGTTACAGACTTTGGCAAGCCAAAAAGAACTTGGGCCTGATCAATGAGATGTGAACCTAAATCAAAAACAATACCTGCAGCGGGGTTCTCTTCCTCTTTCCAGGTATTAGGCCGCAAATAGTTAATATATCGGTCATAATGAACTTCAACTTCGACGATCCGCCCCAGCAGCCCCTGCTCTATCAGCTGACGCACTGTTTGAAAATCGCCATCCCAGCGTCGATTTTGAAAGACACTAAGCAGACAGTTTTTTTCCTGAGCCAGCTTGATCAAAGCCTTAGCTTCAGCAGACGTTGCAGTAAAGGGTTTGTCTACGACGACATGTTTTCCTGCTTCTAAGGCCAGCCGGGCATAATCAAAGTGTGTTGCATTAGGGGTAGCAATAACGACAAGTTCAAGCTCAGGATCTGCTAAAAGTTCTTCAACACTCTTTACCGAAGAAATCCAAGGATAACGATCCTTAGCTTTTTGCTCATGACGCTCAACCACCGTTTTTAAATTTAAGCCATTAACAGAAGAAATAATCGGGGCATGAAACGCCTGTCCTGCCATTCCATAACCCACTAAGCCAACTTCAATTAGTTTGCTCAAATTATTCACCACCATTATTAATTTTTATAATTTTTTCAAAACTGCGTTATAAGTAATCGGGTGACCATTTTAAAAATGGCCACCCAACATGCATTCAAAGTTTCCCTCGTCAGTGAACTAAAATTTTGGGTAACGTTAAAGAAATTGCTGGCACATAGGATAATAACATTAACATACAAAACATAACTGCCAAAAAGGGCAACATGGCTTTAAAGGCCTGTTCAAGTTTCAAATTGCCCATGGAACAGCCTACATAAATGGCAGCTCCGATTGGCGGCAGCAAAAGGCCCATTCCTAAAGCTAACATCATCATAACACCAAATTGGATTGGATCGACGCCAACCTTTTGAGCAATGGGGAGAAGAATTGGGGTAGCTACCAAAATTAATGGTGCCATATCCATAATTAAAGCAAAAGCAAGTAAGATAAGATCGATCAATAGAATAACCACATGAGGGTTACTGGATAACCCAGTGATAAAACTCATGACTGCATCAGGAATATGAAGATAGGAAAGAAACCAAGAAAATGCAGAGGATGCAGAAATCAAAAACAGTACCACCGAAAGTTTGCGGAAAGTCTTGACTAAAATATTATGGACACCTTTAGGTCCAACTTCCCGGAAGACAAAGGTAACGATAATCAAAGCATAAACTACCGCGATTGCTGCGGATTCATTAGCGGTAAAAACGCCGCCCAAAACTCCTAACATGATAATTCCCGCTGTGGACAGGCTTAACAGTCCTTCGGCAATAACACGCAAGCGTTGATTCTTGGGAATGACATCCCCTCGTGGATAATTACGGCGCACTGCAATGACATAACTGGTAACCATCAGAGATAAACCCAAGGCGATTCCCGGGATTAATCCAGCCGCAAATAATCCGGCAATGGATACTCCACCGGCTACTAAAGAATATAGAATCATATTATGACTTGGCGGGAGCAAAACTCCCTGTATAGCACCAGTGCAAGTTACACTGACAGCGTAATCATCATCATAACCGCGCATCCTCATCATGGGGATCATAATACTGCCAATGGATGAAGCATCAGCTACGGCTGAACCTGTAATTCCTCCAAAAAACATGGTTGAGAGAACGTTCACTATTGCTAAGCCGCCTCTGAAACGACCGACCAAAAGATTGGAAAGTTTAATGAGCCTTTCCGAAATGCCGCCCTCCCCCATAATTTCACCCGCGAAAATAAACAAGGGAATGGCCATCATAGAGGTTGAATTGAGCCCGGTCAACATACGCTGACCCACAACTTCCAGAGGAACGCCTAGATATATACCCGTTAAGACTGAAGAAACTGCGAGACTGAGAGCTACCGGCACATGCAAAAAACTTAAGATTAAAAAAGTCCCTATTAACAATGCAATAGCTATACCTGTACTCATATTTTGCCTCCTTCATCCAAGAAAGGACCTAAGAGCCGATCAATGACAATTACGAGACCAGTAAAGGGAATCACCATATATTGAACTCCGTTAGGCAGTCCTGTAGCAGGAAGCTGTGAACTCCAGGTTAGAACCGTAAATTTGTAGCCTTCAATCATTAGAAATAGGCCAAAGAGTACACTTAATACATCAGATAATATATTCAAAACCTTTTGAACAACGGGCGGAAAGTGATCATAGAGAACAGTGATACTCAAGTGAACTTTCCGACCAATACCAGTGGCAATGCTGAGGAAACCATACGCTGTCATAAACAAAAGCGCTACTTCTTCGGACCATGCCGGTGTGTTACGTAAAACATAACGACTAAATACCTGACAGAACACTATAATAACCATTACGGCCATCATATAGGAGCCAATAGACTCGACGACATTATCAAATCCGTCGACGAAGAATTTTAAAGTTCTTTTAATGGATGACATGACTGACTCCTTTCATATAGAACTGTAGAGGGGGATGGCCAGTCACCTGGCCACCCAATACCTTTTATTTTGTAGCTCTGATTTTAGCGATGATATCTTTGAATTCAGAACCGTATTTGTCGTATAAAGGTTGAACTGCCTTTTGCCATTCTGAAACATCGACTTGGCTGATAGTATTACCATGAGCAGTAACTTCTTTTTTAGCTTTGTTTTCCAATTGAGTCCAGGAGGAACGTTCTGCGGCTTGAGAATCCTTAGCAGCTTGCATAATTAACTTTTGGTCATCCGCTGAAAGTTTATTCCAAGAAGTTTGGCTGGCTAAGAGGATTTCAGGAGTCCGGGTGTGATCGTCTTCCGTAAAATATTTGGCGACTTGATAATGGTTAGTGGAGTAATAACTTGGCCAGTTGTTCTCTGCTCCGTCGATAACACCTGTTTGCAGAGCACCATAAACATCGCCATAAGCCATCGGGGTAGGTGAAGCACCCAGAGCCTTCACCAGATCAATATACATGGGAGATTGCTGAACACGAATCTTCATGCCTTTTAAATCACTGGGATGAACTACCGCATGTTTGGAATTATAGAAGCTTCTGGCTCCAGAGTCATAATAGGTTAAACCAACCATTTTGGCCGTAGTTAACGTAGAAAGGATTTGATCTCCAATGGGTCCATTAAGGACATTCCACATTTGCTGACTGGAGTTAAAAAGATAGGGTAAATTTAAAACATTAAGCTGTTTATCAAAGCTGGCCAAAGGTGAAGCATTGATCCGAGCAAAATCGATAGCCCCAAGTTGAACTTGTTCAGCGACTGTAGCCTCGTCACCTAACTGGGCATTAGGATAAACTGTAACCGTAATCCGGCCATTACTGCGTTGCTTAACGAGATCTGCAAACTTTTGATCCCCAACAACTGTCGGATAATTGGTGGGCTGGTCATCCGCTAAACGCAAGGTAAGATGAGCGCCGCTTGAAGCACTCCCAGTGCTGCCGGTATTTTGACCCGTTGAGGTGCCACAGGCTGTAAGAGTTAACATAGCCGCAACCGTCAATCCAACAATTGCCAATCGTTTAGCTTTTTTCATTTTCACTATTATTTCCTCCTCAAACGTTTGTATCTTTATATTTCCCAAAAAAATGAAATTAATAACACTTTAGGTAACGGTTTTGTTAATCGGTTTCTAAAAGCGTAAAAAATTATTACCACATTTGTGGGGGAATAATTTTTATCTTAGCAAGCTTGTTGATCCCCGTAAAATCAATTCCGAAGGTAATTCCAGCAATTTCGGTTTGGCCTTACGTCGTTTACCCATAATTCGAGTGATCAGCATTTTAGCGCTCTCAACTCCAATCATGTAAGAAGGCTGAGAAATCGCTGTTATTCCAGGAGGAATTAGTGTTGCCCACCCCATATCATCATAACCGCAAACACCCAAATCCTCTGGCATGGTTAAATTTAATTTACGAATTTCTTGGAGAAGATTGAGCAAGGTTACGCCATTGACAGCCATAACTGCTTGTTTGTTTGTTTCACCTGTCAAGCGAAAGCGTTGCAGGGCATCCACAATGGATTTTGGATTGCTGTTATCTATGATATAGACAAGGTCATGAGCATCAACCTTTTTAGACAATTGATAAGCATGCAAAAATGCATTCTGTCGGATATGACGGGAACTGCTCCAATTAGTTTCCTCGGTAAAGAAGGCTACTCGTTGGAAGCCAACGTCGAAAAGATATTGAACAGTCTGCGTTGTCATCTCGAAATTGTTACTCGTTACAGTATCAAACTTCAATTCGGGAAGGGCACGGTCTGTCAAAACAATAGGTAAGCCCTGTTCTTGAAGGGAAAGCAAATAATCAATATTTTGACCTGTACTGTTGACGATTAAGCCTTCAATTCGATTATCAATCAAGGATTGAATGTACTTCTTTTCAAGCTCAGGCTCATTGTCCGTATTGGCAATAATTATTTGATAGCCCTTTCTTTGACAATAATCGCCAATCCCTTTAAGTACTATTGCAAAAAAAGGATTGGTAATGTCTGATATTATAGCGCCGATCAATCCACTCTTGTTAGATTTTAAACCTCTGGCCAAATTATTTGGCCTATAACCTAATGTTTCAACAACCTCTTCAATACGTTTACGTGTTTCTTCGGACATAAATTCAAAATGACCATTTAAATAGCGGGAAATCGTTGTTTTCGAAACCCCCGCTTTGCTTGCGACTTCATCAATGGTCGTTTTCGTTTGCTTAATCTTAATTCCACCTCCTCTCAATGACACCCATGTCATTGTCATTCTTAATAGTTTGTAGAAATCAGTTTTGTAAACCGGTTTACATCAACATAATAATAATCCTCAAGATTTTTGTCAATATACATTTTTTAAACAATTCAGCTTTCATAATATAAACTCGGCTGTTATCTGACTGTTACAAAGCAGGTAATACCAGTGTTTCCGTAAATCAAATTCATCATACAATTTTCTTTAGCTGCATTAACGTAACAGAATCTCAGGCTTCTTAGCTCCTAGCTCTTATACCGAAATTGTTACGGGTCCAACTCTGTAATGTATACAATGTTTTTTGCAAAACCATCTAGACGCAAGAGAGATAACTCCTTATAATAACCGTAATGAGCAAAGGCGCTCTCGAATTAATTTCGAGGGCGCCTTATTTATTCAAGCAAAGACGCTTGGGCAAAATGTCCGAGTGTCTTCTTCTATTTTAAGGAGGTGATTCTGTCGGCGCAATATCTGTTCATATGGTTAGCGGTATCCTTAACGCTACCCAGGGTATGCGTGTAAAACCTGAAGACGAAATAGCCGGGTTGGACATTCCGGAAATGGGGATGCTGGCATATCCTGAATTCGTCATGCAGTCTTCTACCGGAGAATAGTCTCTGGCATTAACTAACAACTGTTTGGCGAAACCCATAAATGAAAGGGGAATTTCCTATGAAGAAAATAGAGGCTATTATCCGACCGGGTAAATTGGATGAGATAAAAGATGCCTTGGCAGCGGCAGGAATTTTAGGTATTACGGTAACTCATGTCCTCGGTTTTGGTCGTCAAAAAGGCTATACACAAATCTACCGGGGTCAAGAGGTAGTTTCACATTTACTTTCAAAGATAAAAATAGAGATTGTCACATTGGATGACAAATTAGATGAAGTCATTGATATTATTGTTAAAACCGCACGTACCGGTCAGGTAGGCGACGGGAAACTATTTATCCAAAACGTGGACGAAGTCATTCGTATTCGTACCGGTGACAAAGGCGAGAAAGCTATTTAGTTATGGAGTTAGCAATTGATCCGGCATTATCAGTCAAATTCTTGCCTCTAATATAGGTGGGACCGCAACTTTGATCGGTGATCCTCCGAATATTATGATTGGCAGTGCAGCCGGGTTGAGTTTCATAGATTTCGCCGCAATCTTTTCATACCCATAACGGTTATTTTTCTAGCAACCATGTTAATTCTAAAAATTATTTACCGCAAAAAACTGGTAGTAACGGAACTTTCCACGGCGCGCATCATGAATCTACAAGAACTGGAAGCCATTAAGGATTATGCTTTGTTGAAAAATCACTAGTTGTCCTAGCTGTTACGATTCTGGGTTTCCTTTTACTATGAAAGCCTCAAAACTGAGCACTAAAACACAACATAGGCACTTCGCTTCTTTAAAATAGCGAAGTGCCTATCGATTTGTCTCCCGTGGATAATATCCCTTAAATCATAGTCTCCCCATCATAAGATGAGATAATCTTGTATAAATCAGGCCGCCTGTCGCGGAAGATTCCCCATTCTAATCGCTGCGTCTCCAATAATTCTAAATCAAACTCCGTCACAAGAACAGTCTCCTCTGAACGGCCGGCTTCAAGAAGCTTATTCCCTTGGGGGCCCGCAATGAAGGAAGAACCGTAGAAAGTTATATTGGAATCATCATCTTCTTCAACTCCAACCCGATTGGAGGCGATCACTGGAACCAAATTAGCTGCAGCATGGCCTAACATACAGGCCTGCCAGTGATCCCGGGAATCAATAGAACCATCTTGCGGCTCAGAACCTATGGCAGTGGGGTAAAATAACAGTTCAGCACCCATTATGGCCATACAGCGCGCTGCTTCGGGATACCATTGATCCCAACACACCCCAACCCCGATCCTGGCATAGCGGGTCTTCCACACTTTAAACCCCGTATCTCCGGGATTAAAGTAAAATTTCTCTTCATATCCGGGACCGTCCGGTATATGACTTTTCCGATACTTTCCTAATATTTCTCCATCAGCGTCAATAATAGCCAAAGAATTGTAACGAGCGTTGTTTTTCTTTTCATAAAAGCTAATGGGCAAGACTACCTGAAGCTCTTTAGCAACCTTTTGAAAATGCAGCACTGCCTTATTCTCTTCCAATTCTGAGGCATAACTATAATACTTCGCTTTCTCCTTTTGGCAAAAATACGGTGTTTCAAAGAGTTCTTGCAGTAAAATAATTTGAGCTCCCTTTCCGGCTGCTTCACGAACCAGCCGATCTGCTTTAGCTATATTTTCAGCCAAGTCAGCAGAACAACTCATTTGGGTGGCAGCGACCTTTACAGTTCTCATATTAATTCCTTTCTTAAATTCCAGTATTCCCAACCGGCATCTGCTGGGTGGTGCAATGAACATTGCCGCCTTCACTGATAACAGCCATGCCATTAATGGTACGAATCCTCCGTTCCGGAAAAACTTCACTCAAGGTTAATTTCGCTAAATGATCTGTCTCAGCTGCCGAACCGCCAAAAACCGGGAGAATGATTCCCCCGTTCACAAAATAGAAATTGAGATAGCTTAAAGTTAGACGCCCCCCTGTCTTGGGATCGACTACTTTTGGAGGCTGTTTGATAGGGATAATTTCGAAAGGTCTTCCCTGGGCATCGGTTTCCCGCTGAAGTAACTTCAAGTTTGTCTGGGTAATCTCATAATTTCCATCCTCAGGATCATTACAGAGCTGCAAAAGAATTTTGCCTGGTGCCGCAAAACAGGCTAAGTTATCCACATGACCGTCCGTCTCGTCTCCATCCAATCCCTTTTTCAGCCAGATTACTTTATGGACATTCAGATAACTTTTTAGTTTATTTTCAATCTGCTCCTTTGTCAGTTCTGAATTTCGGTTCTGATTAAGAAGACACTCTTCGGTGGTCAAAAGAGTACCTTCTCCATCAACATGAAAAGAGCCTCCTTCCATTACAAAAGGAGCATCAAAGCGTCTTACTTCTAAAAACTCTAAGAGCCTAGCAGCCACTTGATCATCTAAATCCCAAGGTTTGTATTTTCCGCCCCAGGCATTAAACCGCCAATTTACACCGGCAAGATTTCCTAAGTCATTGACCAAAAACGTTGGACCGTTATCTCTAAGCCAGGCATCATTGTGTTCAATTACTAAGATCTCAATTCTCTCGTCGGCAAAACCTAGAGATAGAGTTTTTGAATCAGAGGGGTTTGCAATAACGGATATGGGCTCAAATTCGGCAATAGCTTTAATTATCTCCGAATAGCCCTTGCACACGGTTTCATAATCCTCCGGATGACACATAGATTCGCGAACAGGCCAAGAAATAAAAGTCCGCCTATGTTCAGACCATTCAGCAGGCATACGGTAATTTAAATCTATAGGATACATTACATTCCCTCGCATATCGTTCATTCGCATTTTATCCCCATCTACAAGGGGCTGTACCAAAAGTTGTAGCCCTGATTGTATTCCCACATTTGCTTCCCTTATCATTAAAGAAAGGTGTTGTCACTCCACTCTAGAAGTGAAATGATAACGCCTTTGGCTATTTGAACTCACTTTGGGTTTTTCGGGTTACGTTTTTACACAGTCCCTTAATCCTTCGATTTCTTCAGTAGGGTTAGAGTCCCCCAACGAAGTCCCAAGGTCAGCATTAGCTGAATGAGTTCATTCCTTTTATTCTACTTCATCATTCTGAGAAGATAAAGCAATTTTTATGGATAATAGTTTGAATCGAAAGGCATGAAAACTTTTAGTTCATATTTAAATAATAAAAAACCAGCAATTTCTCTAAACTATTTTTCTCTTTTTTTCGACATATTTATTAAGTATACTTAGCTCATGAAGTATACAAGAAATTCTTCGTTATGTAAATTACTGGTATCTATGTTAGTATTATTCAGCAATTACCTCCTGATTTGGAAAACAATTCGCATTTACATTCCTTAAATTTTCTCTTTTTAAAGTTGCCTCAACAGTTTCTAGGAAATAATCTAAATCAAGAGGTTTACTTAAGAGATCACGGACACCTAAACTTCGTGCAGCATCTTCAAAATCATCTTCCGCACTGATCATAATCACCGGAATATGTTTGGCCCTTTCATCCTGAACCAGTTGTGCTAATACCTGCAGCCCTGTCATCCCAGGCATGCTCTGGTCCAGAAGAATCAAGGCAGGTCTGGGAACAGACGTTGCAAGACTCAAACACTCTGAACCGCTTGCCACCGCCTTCACCTGATACCCTGATTCTTCCAAAGCCTTTTGGATAAAAAGTCTAACCGCAAATTGATCGTCAACAACAAGTATATATTGCGACAATTTTCTCTCTCCTTAACATAATGTCCGTTATATTACACAACTTAACTTAAATTTGATTTTTTACTACATTACTTTCACATTGTATAACTATTTGTACGTATTTTCAATATAATTACACACACACAGTCGCTAAGATGTTTCAAGTGACTACCTTAAAATTGGAAGAGGAGGTGATAGAGTGTCTAACATTCAAGAGGTTGTCGGAAAAAACATAAAGTTATTCCGCCAGACTAAGGGACTTACACAAGAAAGACTCGCAGAACTTGTTAACGTCAGCACTTCATATATCGGTTATCTTGAACGAGGCCTGAGGTCTCCTTCATTAGACCTCTTAGCAAGGATAGGCACTGCCCTGGATGTTGAACCAACCGTATTGCTTGCTGGTTCTTCAGAAGAGACCGAACCCATACTCAAAAAACTTAATGCTCTTCTGATAGGAAAAGATCCGATCCCGATTAATTTTTTATATGAAGTTGCTGTCGCCTATTTTGAATCTCTTAAATAACAATTAGCAGTGAATTACAATATTCAACATCAAATTAAAAAACAAATCATTACTATACAGTTATTAACGAATCCATTGTTTTTCTTCCTTACTATCTAAGTACGTAAAGAGAACTTGACTGGCGCTAAGCTCTGGCACAGGGGCCAATGTGCTGCACTTATGCTTGAACGAAAACACTGTCTCGCACGTAGAGCCTTCTTGCAGTATACAACCGAAAATTATACTTTAGGATAGTACAATAAGGGGCTTTATGACTGCACATAAAGCCCCTGAGTTCAAATACATACCCTAGGATCGGTTTCGCAGATAGTTCTTAAGAATAGATCACTTAATCAATCTCAGCCATAGGATAGGAACCCAGAAATTTGTAGAAATTCGTTTTACGCTGAATCATGGTTAAGGCATCGCGGACGTCAGGATCAGACATATGCCCATCAATGTCAATAAAGAAGATGTAACGTCCAAGCTGACCACGTGAGGGGCGTGATTCGATTTTTGTCATATTAATATCCCATAAATTAAAAATATCCAAGATGCACGCTAAACTCCCTGGCTTATGTTCCGTAGAGAAAACTATAGAAGTCCTATTTCTAGCCGCTGGGAGACGGCTCGTCTCATTGCCCGCCACCACAAAGCGAGTGAAGTTATTATCGTTATCTTGAATATCTCGCAGAACTACTTGAAGACCGAATTTATCCGCCGCTGCTTCCGGTCCGATGGCTCCTGCAGTCCTTCCCGCCCTCTGAGCTTGTCGAGCACCCTCAGCATTACTGCTGGTCAAATACAATTTTGCCTGGGGTAAATGAGTATCTAAAAAGAGGCGGCATTGCCCTGCAGATTGGGGATGAGTATATACCTCAGTAATATCTTGCCATTTTGCGCCAGGGGTAACCATCAATGTTTGAGAAATTCGAAGGATAAGTTCGTCAATTATCTTCAAGTTAACTTCCCAAGCTAAGACATCCAAAACGATATTAACTGAACCCTCTATAGAATTTTCAAAGGGAATTACCGCTAAATCCAAATCACCGCGCTGCACTGCTAAAAGAGTATCACGAATATTAGGCATAGCGTTTAAATCCGCTTCCTGTTTATTATGAAGATAATGCAGAGCAGCCTGTTGGGTAAAGGTTCCTTCCGGTCCAAGATAACCTATTTTAAGCATAAAGCCCCCCTGTTCTGAATCGTATAACATACTGACGATCATATAAGAATTCTATTCTATTCTATTATAATTCTTCCTCATCCACCAAAGAGAACTTGTGCTAACTAAAGGTTAACTAATTATATCATTGTTATCTCTTCCCTGTCGAAGAAATAAAAATCTCCCCCATAGCAATAATTTGTGTTTTGCCATGGAGGATCGATTTTGAGCATTGTGGAATTGATTCGTTTGTTAAAATTTAATATATAAGAATTTATAACAGCCCAGTCGCAGCGTATGAACACCTTTCTATGACGCTGGAATGATTGTTGGCTTGATCAACGAAATACTCTGCCAGTTTAATTCCATCTTCTAACGTATCAAATATTAGAAGAGTATAACTAAATAATACTTTATTTTTTACGTGATAAGTGACATGGGGTATCTCACTTTTCTTGGCTAGTGAAGCCAAGACCGGCTTTCTTCCTATTCTCATTAGAATACTTAAAGCCTCCAGAGAAACGCATTTGCTAGTCATTGAAATGGATATCGCTTTTTGCATGTTACATTTGTTTGAAATTTTGGCATCTGAGATTAAGTTATGCTCTTCAAGCCACTCATTTTCCATTTTGTTATAAAGATCTCGTACTCCTTCAACAGCAAGAGTATATTTTCCGCGCAATGACTCAGGCATGCCATCAAACTCCACCGGGGTAACGCCAATAACTATGTTTCTCTTTTCCATCCTATCCCACCCCTTGTTATAAGTTATTTTTATACATAGAAATGCTTTTCGTATTACGAATAATAGTTAAAATGCTTTTTGTATTACGATTTTTTCTAAAATACTAACTCGGTATTTGGGGATAGACTTTTTTCAGTTAAGAAACATCGCCTCCTAATTCAAATCTTCAATTACCTAGAGGAATTATCTTTATTTTGGAAAACTTTTCTGTGTTAGTACCGAAGAAAAATTAATATTTAAATTATTCGTATTTATTTATTTTTTCACATTATAACACTCCGATATAATAAATTTCAATGGTTAATTGAGTCTTATGCTAGATCTTAGCGAGAGAATATTCCAATTTTCGCATTAAACTTCTTTATATTATATTGTCTTTCGATATTGCAGTTTTATTTTAGTCCCCATTCCAGCGATGTTCTCTCATTGATCTTTCAACTTGCCTTCAGGCCGCATACCGCGTACACTAAATAATGATCAAATACAATCCCTTAAGTCAAAAAAGCAAACAAGAGAGGATATTATGAACGCCGACCGCAGCACTTATTCTTCTAATAGCTCAAACCTCCCCGTACTTTCACGCAGCCTTCTTTTAATTCTGGCTGTCAGTTGCGGATTGTCCGTTGCCAACTTATATTACAACCAACCTTTGTTAGCGGACATGGCCCAAACTTTTCACTTATCTGCCGCTCAAATTGGAAGCATTTCTATGCTTACGCAATTAGGCTATGCCTTGGGACTTTTTTTATTTGTCCCTTTAGGAGATATTAAAGAAAAAAAGTCTCTAATTGTTATCTTACTGGGCGCAGTAACCCTTTCCCTATTGTTTGTTGCTTCATCTAATAATTTGACTATGTTAGGAGCCGCCAGTTTCGCTGTCGGAACAACAACTGTCGTACCTCAAATCATAGTCCCTCTGGCCGCCCAGCTGGCAGCCCCGAACCAACAAGGTCGAATCGTTGGGATCGTCATGAGCGGTTTGTTTTTTGGAATTCTCTTAGCGCGAACCATCAGCGGAATCATCGGCAGCATATGGGGCTGGCGTACCATGTTTTATATCGCGGCCTGTTTGATGTTGGTTTTAGCTCTAATGCTGTGGGGAGTTCTGCCAAAGACCGGATCTAATTCACGTTTATCTTACGGTCAGACTCTTAAATCCTTAGGAGGATATATCACCCAACTGCCTTTGTTACGCGAAGCTTCTCTGATGGGCGGACTCCTCTTTGGAACTTTCAGTGTCTTTTGGACAACCTTAGCCTTCTTTATAAAGCAACCGCCATATTATTATGGCACCGAAATTGCCGGCCTATTTGGCTTAATCGGAGTTGCAGGCGCCTCATTTGCTCCTATTGCCGGACGTTTGGCGGATAAAAAAGGCCCGCGAATTGTTGTCGGAATAGCCGCAGCAGTCACATTGCTTGCTTATTGTATCTTCTGGTTTCTAGGTCAGCAGTTGTGGGGCTTAATCCTTGGAGTTATCTTGTTGGACCTGGGCATCCAAAGTGCTCAAATATCAAATCAAGCACGGGTGTATGCTTTGATCCCTGAAGCAAAAAGCAGGCTGAACACAATTTATATGGTAAGTTACTTTATTGGAGGATCATTTGGGTCTTTTCTAGGGATGCATGCTTGGAGTCTCTGGCAGTGGAAGGGCGTTTGCCTCAGCGGCAGTCTGCTCATTCTTGCCAGTTTAATCACTTGGGGAATAGGCCGCAAAAACAATATAAATAAAAACAATATAAATAAGGATAATTAAACCCTATACTGTTAAAACTTTATGCAGCTTTTTTGAGCACATTAGAAATACTAATAACTTTTGTATTAGCTGCAAGTACTAATAATAAAGCGTTTTCAAAGGAGAAAGGCGTGAAAGAACTATGTTGGATCTTGCGATCATCGGCGGCCTTGTTGTAGATGGATCAGGAACCCCCCCGGAAATATTGGATCTTGGAATTATGAATGGCAGGATCGCAGAGATAAAACGGGACCTGTCATCGGCTTCGCCTGCTGCTCAGGTGATTAATGCCGAAGGGCATATGGTTACACCGGGTTTTATTGACGTCCACAGTCATTGCGACTTAGTACCGTTTACTTCCGGTTCCATTCGGGAAAGTCGAATACGCCAAGGTGTTACTACGGAGATTGCAGGCCAATGCGGCCTCGGTCCTGCCCCTTATTCCTCAGGGATGGAAGCTTGGCGCAGCTACCTTACACCGATCCTGGGACAGGGTCCGCAAAATTGGAATTGGCCCGTTTTTTCAACATTTCTTCATGATATCCAACGATCTGCCAAAACTAATAACGTTGCTTATCTCCTAGGCCACGGGGCAGTACGCGCCAAAGTTTTAGGGTTGAATAACCATTTGCCTTCTGCCAAAGACCTGGCCAATATGTGCTCCCTCGTAGCTGAAGCCATGTCGGCAGGAGCGCTGGGGATTTCCTATGGCTTAGCATACTTGCCGGGCATGTTCGCATCTCACGAAGAGCTTGTTGCTCTAAGTTCTGTCGTGGCATCTCATGACGGCATCATGATGATCCACATTCGAAGTCATTCTCTTCAAGTCCGGGAAGCAATGACTGAGGCCCTTAAAATCGCCCAAGAATCCGGAGTTAAATTGCAAATTTCTCATATGCGTTCCTATGCCAACCGCCATTTCGGCATTTCAGGTCCAGAACTCATCCACATGGTGGAAAAAGCTCGCTCGGAAGGGATCGACGTCACATTTGATGAACACCCCTATCAGGCGGGAAGCACTCTGCTTTCTCAGGTTCTTCCGCCTTGGGCCAAGGAAGGCGGAAGCCCGGAAATTATTAAAAGACTAAAAGACCCAGTTCTCAGGACAAGACTGAAAAATGAACTTAAGGAAGATGGACCTGAATATCCAGGTTGGGATAACTTTGTTGGTATGGTAGAATGGCCTAATATCATGATAAGCTCCACCTTCAAAGAACAAAACAAATGGGCTGAGGGGCTTAGAGCTGATCAACTAATCTCCCGGCACTTCCAAACGGTAAAAGCACCTGCGGAGGACGTTATTGATCAGATCGCAAAGCTCTTGATCAGTGAGGACTGCCAAAGTTCTATGGTTATGCATCATTTATTTGCCGAAGAAGATATGGTCACCTTACTCCAACATCCTTTATGTCAAATAGGATCTGACGGCATTCCCACCGGAAAACCTCATCCTCGCCTATTCGGGACCTTTCCTAAGTTTCTGGGGGAATATGTACGGGAGAAAAAGCTCTTAACTTGGGAAGAAGCGATTAAAAGAGTTACAGGGACCCCTGCACAGCGCTTAAACTTAAGGCAAAAAGGCCTAATCAAAGAAGGATATTCCGCTGATCTTGTTATTTTCAACCCCGATGAAATTAATATACTCGAAGATTACAACAACCCTGAACAACCCCTGCAAGGCATAGATTATACAATTCTTAACGGCCGGATTGTTTTAGCTAAAGGTGAACTCTTAAGTCCAAGTGAAGGGCAACTAATAGTTCGTTAGGGACACTCGGCCGATCCACACTGCAGGGGTCTGCTTAATCAGTTGCAGTGCGGCGATAAGCTCGTCCGCTTATCGTCTGGCCAGCGGTCCCCTCTCGCCGTCCTTGGCTTCGAGGACACTCGGCCGTCCTGGCCAGCGGTTCACATCAGGTACTGCCCTGAGGTTCGGCACGAAAATGTCCGGTGGACATTTTCGCTCGAAACGGTCATTTCCAAAGAAAACATATCCGCTGAAGATAGCTCCCGCGCAATTGAGTGGGCTAGCCTCGGAATGTCGGGGGAATGGTGTGGGCGAAGCTGCCCGACCCGAAGGCATGACCTGTTCTCATCATCCGCTGATGCTCCGCAATGGCATGGCGGGCTGCCCCAATAATACTGGGTAAAAAATCCAAGGATTCCCCCCTCACTGACATCATTGGGAGAACCCTTGGATTTTGTTTTGTTTATCTATCATTGGGCTTCATTAAATATCTCGTTTCGAGAACCTTCGAATTGCCAAGGCAAGAAAACCTATGATATAAAGAGCAGTATAAATCAGCATATTATTGCTTGGTTCGGAGCTGCTCCCAAAGGGGCCCAAAAAGAAAGTAGAAAAATTTATTCCGGCGGCCGAAAGGACCGAGGATACAATTTTACGGTAGAGAGAATCAGCCGGCATGATTAAACTGGAGATGATCCCCATTTGGAGAAGAGTTTGGTTCTTCAGCATGAAACCGATTTGCTCAATCATACCGCCCATGACTCCCAGCATATAGAGCATGAAAACGACGATTCCATTGGCTAACGTTGAAAGAAACGTTGTTCCGTACAGAGTCAAAGCAAGAAGCACTAACGGTTGACAGGCATAAAGGAAAACAGTGCCAGGCCTCAGTACAACAGACAGGCCCGTCGTTTGCTGAAGTATTACGATGACGGTGACATAGAAAATAACAGCAAAGCTCATCAGCAGTACAGCATAACCTAAGAATTTTCCCAGCAGGATCTCCGCACGCCGTATGGGACGGGGGATAATTGCCAGGATAATCCCATTCTCGATTTCCAGGGAGACCGATCCCACCGAAGACATTATGGCTAGGAAGGAAATGAGAAAGCTGCCAAAAAACAACCCCAAGGAAAGAAACTGGGGGATAATCATGGCACGCAAGGCCGAACCTTCAGCAGACATGTTTTGAAAGGCATAATGGACTCCGGTTCCGAAAAGGGCTAAAAACAAGATCGAAAGCAAGATTGTAACATGGAGAATTCGGCGTCGAACCACTTCCTTGAGAGTGAGCCGCAGGATGGTTAACATGAGCCATCCCCCTCCCCCCCAATTAGTGTAACATAAAGATCCTCCAGAGAAGTATGCCTGGTTGTCAGGGAATATAGCTCTCCACCCTGTTTGACAACTTCAGTCGCCAGGCGTGGTATATCCGAACGATTTTCAAGGGTCATTTGAATGCCTTTGCCGTCTCTCTTAATAGCTTGACTCATTGCAGATAGCCCTCGAAACAACTCATCTGTCATACCTTCGATGACCATTTCCACTTCTGTGGTCTTAGACAAAAGTTCCTCCAGGGTCCCTCCCAGTAAAATATGCCCATCCTTAATAATCTCTACGCGGTCGCAAATCATCTCAACTTCGCTCAGCAAATGGCTGTTTAGAAAAACTGTTTTCCCCCGCTCCCGCAATTTCAGCATTATTTCTCGCACTTCCCGCCGGCCCAAGGGATCCAGGGCTGAAGAAGGTTCATCAAGAAACAAGAGTTCCGGATCGGGAAGTAAAGCACAGGCCAAACCGATTCTCTGCTGCATGCCTTTACTGTAAGAACCGACTTTAAGGGTTTCTTTTCCCCACAAACCGACTAATTTTATGACCTCAGGAATCCTCTCTTTTTTTTGCGCCGAGGTCATCTTGGCTAAAGACGCGTGAAAAGAAAGCAGTTCTTCTCCGGTTAACCAGGGTTGATAGCGAAACGTCTCCGGCAGAAAACCTATCTTTTTTCTGGCTTCGATACTTCCCAAAGGAAAACCCAGAAGTTTCGCAGTCCCTGAAGTTGGTGTCAGCAAGCCAACCAGCATTTTGACCAATGTACTTTTACCGGCACCATTGGGGCCAAGGAATCCGAAGATTTGCCCCTGATCAATGGAGAGGCAAATCTTCTCACAGCCAATTTTAGTGCCATAACGTTTGGTTAGATTGAACGTTTCTAAAATCATTCCATTTGTATCCCCTAACTACTTCTTGGTATCCCTATTTACTTTAGAGAATTAGCCAGCCCTAAGCCTTGTTCTTCTGTAAAGTTCCCGGCAAGAGCATAAATTACCCCGTTATTTTGCCAGAGAAGTGCATTCCGCTCAGAATTTGACTCCTTATTTGTGCCCTGGGGCGCACTCATATAAACTCCCTGGGAACCGTCAACAGTCACTGTTTGACTTGAGCCGTTAAAACTGGGGATGATAAAGGTATGCTGCCAATCATTCACTGAGGCTAATTGTTTTCTTAAATTATCCGGCAGAAAGGGAAGAGCTAAGATGGCATCTCGAATTGTATCCACATCTTGAGAGGGAGCCGTCAGTTGAGGACTGCGTGTTTGGGTAAGCATAAGATTTTGATTTTCCGGTCCCACATAGGAAGCACTGATTACCACGGGTATCGCTGCAGTGAAGGTTTTACCGTTAATTGAATCTGGAAGTAATGTTGTCGCTCCAAAACTTTTTAAGACATCGTTCGTTTTGTGAGTATCCAAAGTAAAGTCCAGAGTAGTTCCCGCGGTTCGTTGAATATGTTTTAAGGTATATCCGTTCGTCAAACTTTGGGGAACAAGCAGGGGGAAATCTACAGATTCTTTAGCCTCAGCAAGAGTAACTCCGCCATTCGCACCCGATTGTCTCATATCGACATGTCCAAGATCACCCAATGCTACTTTCCCCGCACCTTTGCGCATGGTTTTTTGAATTTGCGCGAGGTCATTGCTGTCAATAGAGACAGTCTGGAAGTTATTTACACGGAAAATACTCAATAAATCACTGGCCAAAGCACGCACCGGTGCAAAACTCAAACTGAATGAAACAGCTAAAATGACAGCCGCGGCTGCGGTTGCGGTACGGTATTTTCTTAACATAGTTAATACTCCTTTCTTTTTGCCAAGAGTCTTCTGCAAATTAAGCCATACTTTATCCTGATGATTCAGTTCTTGGGAACCGAAATAAGGCAAGAGTATTTGCTCAGTAAATTGTTGATTATCCATAAGTTGCTGCAGTTTCTTTCGACATCCTGCACAACCGGTCAGGTGCCTGTCAATTTCCTCCCGCTCAGAGTCTTTGAGCTCATGATCTAAGTAAGCCTGAAGCATACCTGAATCGTAACACATTAATCATCCCTCCCTTTGAGTTTGAGATATTCAGCCTTAAATCGCTCTTTAGCTCTGGCCAATATCGTCCCCACCGACGTTTCTTTAACCTCAATCGCCTGGGCGATTTCAGAATAACTCATTCCCGAAAGGCGAAGGGTAAGGCATACTCGGTCCCGCTCCGATAAGGAATGTAAGGCTTGGCTGATTACATTTTTTTCTTCCTCCTCTTCAAGGCGAAGTTCCGGTTCTGTAATCAGAGGCAGTTCCAGATGAGATTCTCGCACAGCCCTGCTTTTCTCCCGGTGCAGGTAATTAAACGCTAAATTTTTAGCAACCTGCGTCAACCATCCCCCAACATTATCAAAATCACGGGGAGGGGTGAGATAGAACCTAAGAAAGGTTTCTTGAGCAATGTCCTCCGCGGTTGAACGATTACTTAAGAAACAAGTGAGCAGACGATAAACTCTAAGATAGTGTTTTTCAAAGATGTTTTTAAACTCTTTGTTGTTGAGAGAAGGTTTCTTTTCGGCGAACAGAACCGGCACCTCCAGAACGTTAAGGTTAAGTAACTACTTATATAACAAATATGAAAGCTATTTTGTGACAGTTGAAAATAAATTTCTAGTGTGAATTATTTAATTGCGCATATATTTATCCTGAAAGTCAATTGTTCTAACCTTATATTTAACTTAAGAATGCTATAATAAGCATATTATCACATTACATAACATCTTATATTTTTTGCTTGGTTCTACTGCAAATATTCCCAGAAACAAAAGGAGGCAGAAATTTACGTGAACAACAGTCACAGTCATACTACCAGTACCAGCACTACCTTTTCCCGTTCGCGCCGCTTATGGACCGCATTCATTTTAGGAGCTTTATCTGCCTTCGGGCCATTGTCCATCGATATGTACTTACCTTCACTCCCTATCTTAACCAGAGATTTGCACACCAGCACCTCTCTGGCCCAATTTAGCCTGACGGCTTGTCTTCTCGGACTCGCTTTCGGACAATTAGTATCAGGCTCGCAGAGTGACGTTCGCGGACGGCGCATCCCCTTATTGATAGGACTTGCCGGTTACACCGTCTCATCCTTGTTATGCGCAGTCAGTCCCTCCATCTGGACGCTGATTTTACTCCGCTTCATTCAGGGTTTCGCCGGTTCTGCCGGTATCGCTATTTCGAGGGCTGTTGTGAGGGATCTCTATTCGGGTTCGGAAATGACAAGATTCTTTGCTCTTTTGATGTTAATCAATGGCGTAGGACCTATTGTTGCGCCAATTATTGGCGGACAGCTTTTAGAATTCACTTCATGGCGGGGAGTATTTCTTGTTCTGACGGTCGTTGGAATTATCATGCTCCTGGCAGTGTTTTTCTCCTTACCAGAGACCTTGCCTTCTGAACACCGCTCAGAGGCGGGGCTAATGAATATTCTACTCACTTTCCGCGGTCTAATGGGAGACAGAGTTTTTATGGGATATGCTTTGCCTCAAGGCCTTGTCATGGCCGCTATGTTTGCCTATATCTCCGGTTCCCCTTTTGTTATCCAAGATATTTTCGGAGCATCTCCCCAATTGTTCAGCCTGTTTTTTGCCATTAACGGTCTGGGGATAATCATTGCCGGCCAAATCACCGGCAGACTGGCAAGCCGCATTGCCGGAACGAAACTTTTTTCCACAGGTCTCATCTTGGCTGCTCTGGGAGGCTTGTGTTTACTCACAACAATCCTCCTGAGGGCAGGACTGACTGCCATTTTAATTCCCTTATTTTTGGTGGTTTCAAGCGTGGGAATCGTCACAACAGCCGGCTCTTCATTGGCCATGGAAAATTACGGTCATTCGGCGGGCAGTGCCTCAGCCTTGCTAGGATTATTTTCTTTTGTTATCGGTGCCGTAGTTGCACCGCTTGTAGGGCTTGGAGGCGGAAATACAGCAGTACCTATGGGGAGTGTCATTGCCGTTGCGGAGGTTGGGGCAATTCTCTGTTACATCGTGTTGAGAGAAAAGAGGCAAAATCAGTAAGGATTGAGCCTCGATACAGGATGTTTCTACTTTTCATGTTTATTCACTACTTTTATAACTAATTGTCAGCATTTTTCCAGCCTAGGACTGCAAATCAACTGGATTATTTGGAAATACTAATCATCAGATTATAATTCCGGACGAGGAGCAGTCTATGACTAGGAAAAAAATTACCGTTTTGTTTAGTATTTGCATCGTCATCTTCATAAGTGGATTTATACTGCTTACCCGTAACACCAAACCGCTTACTCCCCGGAACATTTCTTTAGATTCGGGAGGAGCGAAAACTCAATCTCAGAGCAGCTCCGAAATCACAACAAACAGACAGGATAAAGCAACTCAGACGATGGTTAATCCCAAATACTCAAACGAGGACAGCCTAAATCCCGACGATGTTTCCAACCGTGTTGTTGTAAAGCTCAGCCCCGGAACCGACCCTGACACATTAGCCAAAATGTTTAAAGCTGAAATCGTAAGAAAAGGGCCCCTCCAATTCGTCACCTTAGCCCTTCCCGCCAACCAATATCAGAGCATCGTCGAACAACTTAAGAAAACAAGCGGAGTTTTGAGTGTTGAGCCGGTTCGAGTCATCAAAACAACGGCAGTGAAAACTATGAGCACTAATCCCACGGACCCCTTATATCCGCAGCAATGGGGACTCGGCAAGATCGAAGCACAAAAGGCCTGGAGTTTAGGATATACGGGCAATGGGATTATCGTCGCTGTGGTGGATACGGGAGTCGATTTAAATCACCCCGACTTAAAGGACAATATCTTACCCGGCTATAACGCCATCACCGGAGTTGCCGGCAGCACAACAGCTCAGGATCAAAACGGCCACGGAACCCACGTTTCCGGGATCATCGCCGCCGAAGCAAACGGAATTGGCATTGTCGGCGTTGCCTACAATGCCAAAATCTTACCCGTAAAAGCTTTGACCAAGCAAGGGGAAGGAACCGACGACTGTATTGCCGATGGCATCGCCTGGGCCGCTGATCACGGTGCAAAAATCATCAATCTTAGTTTGGGCTCGGACAGCGAGGGAGACGTCCTAAAAGAAGCCATCCAGTATGCTTCTGCTAAAGGATGTTTAATCGTCGCGGCCGGAGGAAATCAAGAAGACAATTTAACTACCATTGCCTACCCAGCGGCTGACCCGTTGGTAATGGCTGTGACAGCTACAGACACCACGGATACAATTGCCCCATTTTCTCTGCCAGGCCCTTCGGCTGCTCTGGCAGCCCCCGGAGTCGATATTACAAGCGACTATTGGCAGTATTCTTCGGACTACGCTTCCTTAGACGGCACTTCTATGGCCTCGCCCTTTGTTTCAGGAGTCGCTGCTCTAGTTTGGGGCGCCTACCCCAACTTAAGTTCTCAACAAGTGAAAGTCGCTTTAGAAAATTCTTCTTTAGACTTAGGCCCCGCCGGTCGAGATAATTCCTACGGTTATGGACGAGTCGATGCCTATTGGGCAATACGCTTCGCGGGCAAGTCACCATCCTTTACTTCTCCTGCAAATCTTGATTGGGCAGGCGGTTCGGTGCAAGGGGGAACAACCACTACCTCGGTAACATTGACAATTCCTAATCGTGCTTTCGGTCTAAATCCTACGCTAAATACCACTGTATCAATCGGGCAAGCCTCCGATGTCTCCGACCTTCCTCCCGGAATTTTGCCGTTGGGAGATGCAATTTCCCTCCAATGGAACGGAACTCCTGCAAAACTTCTGGGGTTAAACATATCCTCTGCCGCCAGCCCACCTGATTCAAGCCGTGTAGGGTACATTTTTCACTGGTCCGGGTCACGCTGGATTTTGATCGGTGGAGGAGTTAAAACCTCAACCGTCACTGCCGGAATTACGGAGCCGGGAGTTTATCGCGTTGGTTTTTCCTTACCACCGGAAAACCAGCGTATTGCCGGATACGACAAAATTCAGACTGCCCTGCAAATTTCCCAGACTGAATTCCCCAATGGAGCGGATACGGTAATCTTAGCTACTGCCAATGATTTTTCTGACGCTCTCAGCGGCGTGCCCCTGGCCTTCAAAGTTCATGGTCCTATTCTCCTGACAACTCCTGCTCAGTTGCCCGAAGCTGTATTAATGGAACTTCAGCGTTTGGCCCCCAGGAAAATTATCCTTCTGGGAGGAACCGCTGTCATTTCCCAAACAATTGAACAGCAGCTTCAGACGTCTTATTCACTGCAGCGTCTTGCCGGAGTTACCCGTTATGGGACTGCGGCTCAAATCGCCTCTGCTCTTGGAACTCTTGGAAGGGCTGTTCTAGTCAACGGAACCAGCTTTCCCGATGCCATTTCCATCGCGCCCATTGCCGCTCAGCAAGGAATACCTATTCTTTTAACTGAGGCCGATTCCTTGCCTTCAGAAACCGATACCATCATGCGGCAGCTTCTTATCACCGAAACAACGGTTGTCGGCGGAGAAGCCGTTGTGACTCCAACTGTATACAGCAGCCTGCCAACTGCCACGCGATTCTCCGGATCTACCCGCTATGACACTGCTGCCGCCGTCTTACAAGCCTTCCCTCCTCAAGGAAACTTTGTATTTATGGCAACGGGCGAAAACTTTCCGGATGCCCTCACAGGTGGAGTTGTAGCGGCTATGAACCAAACAAACCTGGTTATTATCCCGTTAACGGGTCCTAGTTCCCCGGAACTAGCCGCTATCAAAACCTGGCAGGGAAAATCCGTCTACGTCTTTGGAGGTGCGGCGGTTGTACCTGATACAGTCATAAAGCAGATTAATGGGATTTTCCAGTAAAGGACTCTTTAGTTTAACAGAGTGAACTCGTTCAGCTAAAGCTGAACATCGGGGCTTCGGTACGAAAGTGTCCTGTGGACAGTTTCGCCAAAACGCCTAGCCAATAACAAATGCTATCACGCTGAAGGATGGATTCCCCCCACCGAAACAGAGAACGGGGATCACTCCCACTTATAGAAGTGAGAGTCTCACGATTGGATCAAAGGGTGAGACCGTGCAATCCATTATGAGCTTTGAGTTCCTCAGCCAACTAATTAGGGTTGTAATCCCCGAATAAAATCAAGGGGTTACAACCCATTTCATTTAAGCTATATTGTTTTGGTAGAATATTGGTCTATTTTTCCGCATAGTGCAATTAGATTTACTTATTGTTCTTTAGCAGGTTTCGGGCCACGCGATAAAGCAATTTTGCCTGTTCGCACAATTTCAATAATTCCATGATCTTCCTCAAGGACTTGACAAAGGGCATCGATCTTTGTTTCATCCCCGGAAAGTTCTATCACCATCGTCTCTCGACTGACATCCACAATACTGGCCCTAAAAATATTAACGATATTGATGATATCCGAACGGGTCTCCAAACTTGCTTTGACCTTTATCAGAGCCAGCTCCCGCTGAATTGATTCAACTGCCGTCAGATCACTGATTTTAATAACGTCAATCAATTTCGACAGCTGATTTACGACTTGCTCCTGTTCTATTTCATTGCCTTCCACGACGATGGTAATTCGGGTTGTATCTGGTTCTTCCGTGTAACCGGCGGCAATACTTTCAATGTTAAAGGCCCTGCGGCTAATTAACCCCGAAATATGTGTTAAAACGCCCGGCCGGTTTTCAACTAAAACGGCTAACGTGTGTTTCATCTTCTTAACCTCCCATAATCATCTGATCCAGGCGCGCTCCCGCCGGAACCATTGGTAAGACATCCTCTATCTCCGGAGTTCGTATGTCCACCAAAACCGGTCCCCGGATTGCTAAAGCCTCTGTCAGGACTTGATCTAATTCTTCAGGTTTAGTTACCCTCAAGCCTGTTACTCCCATAGCTTCTGCCAGCTTCACAAAATCCGTATGACCTTTGAGGCTGGTATGAGAATAACGGCCGCCATAAAACATTCTTTGCCACTGGGCCACCATCCCTAACGTTTGGTTGTTCAGGACTAAAACTATCACTGGAAAATTACAGTCCGCAAGAGTTGCTAACTCCTGACAGTTCATCATGAAACCGCCATCGCCAACAAAAAGAACCACCTTTTTATCGGGTAATCCACATTGCGCTCCTAAGGCTGCCGGCAAGCCATACCCCATGGTTCCCAGCCCGCCCGACGTAAGAAACGTACGCGGATGTCTGAAACCATAGAATTGGGCTGCCCAAATTTGATTCTGCCCCACATCGGTAACAACCACGACATCGCCCTGAGTGAGATGGCTTACCTTTTCCACCACAGCCTGCGGCATCACGAGATCCTTCTTCTGTTCGTAAGTCAGCGGAAAATCTCGCCTCCAACTCGAAACTCTTTCCAGCCATGGCTGAACTTGTTCTTTTAATTCACTGGCGGCATCTCCAATTCGCTTAATGAGAGCCGGCAAGGACCATTTCAAATCCCCAATAACCCGTATTTGAGCTATAACGTTTTTGTTAATTTCCGCAGGATCAATATCGAAATGAACAATCTTTGCTTTCGAAGCAAAATCACTTAATAAGCCAGTTACACGATCATCAAAACGAACCCCTATCCCTAAAAGCAAATCGCATTCTGTAGTGGCCATATTGGCTGCATAAGTCCCATGCATTCCCACCATTCCTAAAAACTGAGGATGGTCATAAGGGATACAACCCAAACCCATCAAACTGCTTATTACCGGAAATCCGGTTTGCTCCACAAAGTTTCTCAGTTCCTGAGAAGAGTCGGATAAATTGACTCCCCCGCCTATAAAAAGCAAGGGTTTGCGAGAAGAGCGCAATTCCTCAAAAACCTGACTTATAACAGTCGGGTTTCCTTCAAAAACAGGACGGTAGCCGCGCAGCTTGACTTCTGACGGGTATTCGTAGTCAAAGGTCGCAGCAAAAACATCCTTGGCGATATCGACTACGACAGGACCGGGGCGGCCAGTACGTGCAATATAAAAGGCTTCTTTTAAAGCCCGGGGCAGCTCTTCAACGGTTTTAACCAAATAGTTGTGTTTCGTTATTGGAGTGGTAATTCCCCGTATATCTGCCTCTTGAAAAGAATCCCTCCCAATTAAAGGCACGGCGACTTGACCGGTAATTGCCACCATAGGGATTGAATCCATATAGGCAGTAGCTATCCCAGTTACCAGATTTGTGGCCCCAGGACCTGAGGTTGCAATGACTACTCCAACTTTGCCTGTAGCCCTGGCATAACCATCAGCGGCGTGAACAGCACCTTGCTCATGTTTCGTTAAAATATGCCTGAAATCTGCTTTATATAAAGCATCATACAGTGTCAGCACTGCACCTCCGGGATAACCGAAGGCTACATCAACATTTTCATTTCTTAGCGATTCAATAATTGCCTCTGCACCCGTCATTATCATATCCTTGACCCTCCCCTTCTAATTCTGCTCGACCATGTTGTCTGTCATTAAGACATTCGATAATTTTAAACTCTATTATAGCACAATATCCTAATCGTACAGAATACTCATAAAAATAGGTTTTGCAAAATTTGATCAAATAGATTCGCTTTCTATGATATAATCGACATAACGGCAAAAGAAAGGATGAATTAATGTGAAAAAAATCATAACAGCGATGATTGTATCGCTTGCAGTTATATTTTGTATGCCCATAGTTACTCAAGCAAGTCCTTTGGCTTATGTGACCGAGAGAATAGCTGGGCAGGACCAGATTGAAACAGCCCTTAAAATCTCGCAGAAAGGCTGGGATTCGGCGCAAACGGTTATCTTATGCGAAGCCTCTGATTATCCGGATTCCATTGCTGCCACTCCTTATGCCGTCTGCTTGGATGCTCCAATCCTTTTGACAGGCGGGGATACGCTTGACCCCAGGGTCATTCAAGAATTGCAGCGCCTAAAACCTACGAAAATCGTTCTTCTTGGCGGAACTGCCTGCTTAAAGCCCAAGATTGAGAAAGACCTTGAACAATTATCGTTAACCTGGGAACGTATCGGAGGGGTTGATCGCTATGAGACCTCCGTTCTCCTTGCCAAACGTTTGTCCTCGGATTCTTTGATTATCGTTAATGGAGATAATTTCCCCGATGCTCTGTCAGCAGCAACCTATGCCGGGATTAAACAAATACCCATCGTACTTACTTCAACCACCTTGCCCGACTCTGACCTAAAATACTTAAACGAAACTTCGCCTAAACATATCACCGTCATCGGAGGAGAGGTTGTCGTACCATCTGCAGAATTAACTAAAAATAACTTTACCATTGAAACACGTATTGGTGGTCAGGACCGCTATGATACTAACGCCCAAGTTGTTTCAACTATGAAGGATATCTACCAATCCAATGATCTCTTCTTGGCCTCCGGAGTCACCTTTCCGGACGCTGTCGCCGGAACCGTTCTAGCCTCCAAAGAAAAGGCTCCTCTTTTACTTACAGAACAAAATGACATTCCTTCTTCTGTTTATAGCATCATGCGTTTACATATGGTTGTAGAACCTCCTGCCTCAAAGGTTTCAACTTCAACTTCCTCATCCACATCAGCTTCCAGCAGCGGATCCGAAACCGGGGTCGTTACTTCTTCAGCCGGATTAAATCTTCGTGACACGCCTTCCTCTTCAGGAAAACTATTGGTAACTATCCCTAAAGGGACAACCCTTGAACTCGGGAGTTATAACAATCACTGGTATCAAACAACCTACCAATCCCAAACCGGCTGGGTATCTGATCAATACCTCAGTATCTCCTCGACGTCAGGGTCTTCTTCGGCTGCTACACCCAGCAGTGACTCTAAATCAGGAACCGTCAATGCATCCGGTGGATTAAACCTAAGAGATACTCCCTCCGCATCCGGGAAACTTCTGACAACCATACCTCAAGGCACAACACTCACTCTCACTAACTATCAGAACCATTGGTACCAAACCACTTATCAATCAACAACCGGTTGGGTATCTGACAGTTATATTACACTCTCGACTGTGTCCAGCGGCTCACCAACGTCTGCAGCCTCAACATCTGCCATTGACCTGAGTCCGAATGGTAAGATCTATATTCTTGGAGGAACAGGTATTATTAGTGCAACCTCCGAAGCCATTATGGAAGGAAAAGCTTCCTCTAGTTACAGCTCTAATTTAAAAGATTTCCCCTCGCTTCCCACTACAGTTCAACCACCCTCTTCTCCTTCTTCAGGTGATTCTTCGACAGGTAATTCTTCCTCGAGTGATTCTTCCTCAACGTCGAATTACGATCCTTCTAAAGAAGTACTGGCAGATCCTTTTTCTGGAATCCCGGCAAATTGTTTAAGCGGCAAGACCATCATGGTAGACCCCGGACACGGAGGTCCCGATACCGGAGCAGTCGGCCCTAACCATACCTATGAAAAAGACAACACGTTAGCTATTGCTCAAGATTTAAGTTCGATCCTGCAGCAAGCAGGGGCAAAGGTTATTTTAACCCGCAGCGATGACTCCTCTCCGGCTAGCAGTTATTCTGAAATTAATGATCTGCAAGCCCGGGTGGACGAAGCTTCCAAAAGCAACCCCGACCTTTTTATATCTATCCATAACGACTCCTTTAGCAATCCTTCTGTTCAAGGAACAACAACTTATTATTCCCAGGACAACCCTCAGGAGCAAAAGAGCCAGCAACTTGCCAGCAGTATTGAAAATGCCATGATTGACACCGTAAAAACCAACAGCCGTGGAGTTAAAGCAGCAAACTTTTATGTTATAAAATACACAACAATGCCCGCCGTCTTATTAGAAGCCGCCTTCATTTCCAGTCCCTATGAAGAAGCAAGGTTACAGAACGACACCTTCCGAAAAAACGTTGCCACGGCAGTCTTTCATGGAATTTATAACTATTACACTAACCCAACACCTAATAACTAAGCAGTAAGGCAGCGAACTATTGGATAGAACGCTGCCTTTGCCATTTCTTTAATATGTCTATTAAAATGTCTATTCATTTTCGCTAAGAAATCGTTAAGAAACTTGGCGGGGTTCCCGAAGACACTTTCTTCGCACTTGTTAGTCTCTGGCGCAGTCAATTTTCCATTGCGATGCTGCTAAGCGGCATGGGATTCTGATCGTAAAAGAAAAGCAGCCGGTAACTGCAAAAGTTACTAGCTGCCTATTTTTTTAATCCCCCAGTTGGCCAAAGACACCATCAGCGATACTAAAAGGGCCGTCCCGAAACCATGAACATAAAAACCAGGCACAAGTCCGCTCGTAAGCAAGATCATCCACGTATTAATAATAAAAGTGAAAATTCCTAATGTGAGGAGATTTAAAGGAATAGTTAAGACAATCAAGACCGGACGAATCAACAAATTAACGATCCAGAGAATTATACCGGCTCCTAAATAATGCAGAGGGCTAGATGCGTGAATTGGGAGAAATTGTGCAGCCACCATAAATACAAGTGTGTTTACTATTATACGATAAATAGGTCGTTTCATCGAATACCCCCGTTTCACTTTAAGCTAATTTTAACCCAAACTTCTCCGGTTTTCACCTCAACAATGTTCAGACCCTTGTATCTGCCCAATTCTTTAATCACTCCCTGAAAACTTTCCATCAGGCCGCTTGGAGAAATAGCTTTAGTCCAACTCATTAGTTTCCGGGTCTTATGATCTTTATGAAGGGGAAGACATTTTAATGTCATTTCCCCTACCCATACCAATTCCGTCAAGGTTTCAAGAAATTCATCTACGACCAAGACAGGAACAGGAAACAGCAAACCCCAGCTCCCTTTTAACTTTACTCTGATGATTAATACCTTGGCATAATTACTCCACACACACTTCCACCTTGATTCTGCCCTCCATAGGATCTGTAACTTCCACATCCACAATCTTGCCATCTACGGTTTCTTCAACTAAACGAACCAGTTCCTCAATATCCAAAGCCTGCAAATCAAGACCCTTTTGTTCCAGTTCTGCTCGCTTATCGGCAGGGACAAAACTCATGGCATAAACCAAAAGCTTAGAGGCGGATCGAATTAGGCTCAAGGGGACATTGACATTGACCTTCAGGGCTTTTTCCCCCAGAACACGAACACGTAAGAATCGATCTCCCGTGGCCGATCTAAGCACTTCCTTTTTCTCCAGATCAAACTCTTGAGTCCCTGGTTCCTTCTCGGAGGAAGACTCTTCCTCCATAACCTTCAATAGTTCCATGCCCTCCGCAGCTGTAAGTTTTCCCTCCTGAATCATCTCAAGAATCTTCATTTTTTCGCTGCTCATTCTCCGTTGTTGCTCCTTTCTGTTCCGTTTTCCTCTTCAGAATTTATACCTTTCTGTTTCCTCATCTGACGTGTTGCTTCTTGGGCTGATATATCCCCTCGATTGAGAGCTTCAAGTATCTCTTGCCTGCGCAATCGTTCTTCATCTGCTATTGAATTTTCAGGGGCAGATTCTTTGACGTTTTCAAAACTGTAACTTAGAGCCTCAATAACACTGTCTAAGCGGCTTCGTACGGTAGGATAGGATATTCCAAGCTCTTTTTCAACCTCTTTTATATTCCCCCGGCATTTTATAAATGCTTCTATAAAAACAATCTGTTTGCGTGGGAGTCTGCAAAATTTACAGGAAGAAAATTCCCCTTCAATCTTAGTCGGGCAGTGAGTACAGGTTAATTTGCTGATCTTTAATTCATGATCACAAACCGGACAGCGATGGGGCATCTTATAATTCAAACTTATCACCTCTCAGAGAATATTCTTAAGTACTGCTTTTCTTAGATCTTTTATTAGATAATACAGCTTTATATTAATAATGTCAATAAATATCTTAATATAATTAATATGTATGTTAATTATATTAAGATATACTTGTGCGTTATGAACTCGTTATGAACTCGTTCAACTAAAGTTGAACCTCTAGTCCTCAATAGGGGGACTCTACCCCACCGAAGCAGAATAAGGAGTACCACTCCCGCTTGTAGAAATGAGGGTCTTCTGATTTAGGTAAATAGTAATTAATAAACAGCTAAAAGTTTAAACGTTTTTATCGAATAATCCCAAAACAAAAGCCCCTTGTCCATTAAGACTGGGGGCTAAGGGACTAAGGAGCTAAAAGTTCAAATATTTTAAAAAGCAATTAAGAGTCCGCCTTCATCCGCATAGGCAGAAATTGTCGCTCCCATCTCCACAATAATCACATCTTTAAAACTATACTTTTGTACCACTTCTTCTTTTAAGGCCATAGCCTTATCCAGACAATTACAATGAGCAATCCCTAGTACCTTATCCTCCAGCTTTTCTCCCTTTTCTCCAATGATTTCGAGAAAGCGAGAAAAAGCCCTTTTGGACCCTCTTACTTTTTCAAAAAGGTCAATTGTTCCCTCATCAGAGGCACCCAGAATAGGTTTAATAGAGAGCCATGTTGCGACGGTCCCGGCAAAACGATTGAGTCGTCCGGACTTAATTAAATGCTCCAGAGAATCTAAAAGGAAAAAAGTTCTCATTTCTTTTATATATTGATTGACTCTCCCTACAATCTCTTCCTTCTTTAGGTTATCATGAGCCAATTCCGCAATTTTTAGGCCAACCAAAGTTTCTCCCGCCGAAGCACTGAGCGAATCAAAAACATGAATGAACTGTCTGCCTTGTTGTTCCAGAAACATAGTTTTTGCTAACAGGGCGTTATTATAGGTACTGCTAATTTTCGAGGAAAGAGTTACGACGAAAATGTTCTCAGCTTCCTCAAACCACTTGAGAAAACCACTCGGTGATGGACTGGCAGTCTGCGGTGCAGATTCAGTACGTTTCATTTCTGCCAAGAAATCTTGTATATTTACATTCTCGTCGAGAAAATGGTGCTCTCCTAATACAACACTAAGCGGTACTACCCGAAGAGGAATTTGTCTTTTAATATCTTCATTGAGATCAGCGCCGCTGTCCATCACAATTGTATAGTCCATTACTCCTCCTCCATTTTCTTACTCTTTATGATCCCATTTTAGTGAAAACTTCGCCCCGCCATTTGATTATGTTTGCTTCGTAATTGTCCACAAGCTGCATCAATATCCCCACCATGTTCAAGGCGAATGCTGCAATTAATTCTATGCTTTTTCAAAATATCATAAAAAACAAGCATCGATTTGTGATCACTTCGTTGGTACTGAGAGTGCTCGTCCACAGGATTATAGGGAATTAAATTTACATTAATGAGCTGTCTCTTTTCTCCAATCAATTCAGCAATTTGCCGGGCATGGATTTGTTGATCATTAAGATCCTTGAGCAAGATGTATTCCAAAGTAACTCTCCGCTTTGTTTTTTGCAGATAATAGTCCACAGCCTCCATAATCGATTGAATTGAAAAGATACGATTGATTTTCATGATCTGCGTCCGCAGCTCATTATTGGGAGCGTGCAAAGAAATTGCCAGATTAACCTGCAAATTAGCGTCCGCAAACTGATAAATTTTATCGGCCAAACCGCTGGTCGATACGGTAATATGCCGGGCGGGAATAGCTAGACCTTTGTGGTCCTTTATAATCTCAATGGCATTTATAACACTCGTAAAATTGTCAAATGGTTCACCTATCCCCATCACTACAACATGACTTACTTGTTCAGGTTGTCCTAATCTCTTTAGATGGTCTTGAACAACTATAACCTGTTCCACGATTTCCCCGGCGGATAGGTCACGATTTTTAGTCAACAACCCACTGGCGCAAAAACTGCATCCCATGTTACATCCAACCTGGGTCGTAACACAAACTGATAAACCAAATTTATGCCTCATTAAAACGGTTTCAATTAAATGATCATCTTGCAGTTTGAGCAAAAACTTGACGGTTCCATCTTGAGATTCTTGCCTCTGATATTCACTTAATGTCTTAATATAAAAATTGTCTGCTAATAGTTGAATACACTCTCTATGAACATCAGTCATCTCTGAGAATTGCGTTGCTTTTTTTCGATAAAGCCAATCCCAAACTTGCAAGGCACGATGTTTTTTCTGTCCATGATTGAGGAACCAAGCAGCCAATTGATCAAAAGTCAAACCATAAATTGATTCTTTATTCATTACTCATTTCCTCTTAAAGAGTATTTTAATAACACCATTTCATAATTTCCAAACCGAATTCACAGTACCTTATATATAGCCCACTTTTAAACTTCACATTATTAGTGTTGTTTGTTGAAAAACTATTTATGAGATCCTGTCAACTGCATAAATACAGTCAGAAACTCCTGTTCGACTGAAGCGAAATCTCTCTGGGCAAAGTCATGCTTCTTCATCGATTTTTCTGGAGGTGTTTCAAAAATTAGATAATCCATCATAGCTTCAAATTCGTAATGCAACAAGGTATCGTCAACATTTTCGATCTGTTTTTGCTCATCTTCAGTTAGATCCCCCAGGCCAAACCTCTCATAAATAACTCGCTGCAGCCTTTCTTCGATCATGGAATACTGAGGCAAATTGCGTTTGACTGGGCGGGTTAAATCAGATATATAGCTTTCACTGGCATCATGAAGAAGGCAGCCAAGCTGTACCCTCTCCGAATATGCTCTGCTTTTAGCCTCATAGCAGCACTGCAAGGAGTGCTGAGCCACCGAGTAAAAATGACTGCTATGGCCATTAGCCCTAGTCATCAAAGATAACGAATGAGCAATATCTTCTATCTTAATATCTTCTCTGAGTGGTTCCAGCGGATAAAACTTAACCCTAGTATAGGTTAGAATATAATCAGAAGACATGGTACACCTTCCAGTTATCAATTTACTTACTTTTAACCAATATAATAATATTCAATTATACCACTCCCCATAAAACTGAAAAAGCAAATCTATTTTGAATCTATCTTTTCAAAGGGTCATAAACAAATATATTTTAATTTAAGTCTCTGTTGATACTTTGGCAGCATATACATCTACTGGGTCTACATAAATATTATGAACAAGCACAAAATATCTACAGTAAGTTCTAGTACTGCAGAGGAGATTGCCTTATGAATAACATCAAGGGTCGATTAGTCAGCAAAGATGCTTTTCTCATGAATTCCGATTATGCGAAGGAACCCTATGAAGGAATTCTGGTCAGTTCCGATAGTGAAAACAAGCAATATCGGATTGGGATACAGTTAGATGAAAATCAGGTACTGCTTGTAGACCAAGTTAACAATTGGGAAGTTAAGGAAAAACTAGTTTCATGGATACCTCGTGTTAATGATATACAGAGACAATATAAGGTGAAAAATGATCTTCAAAATTATGATGAGCTTCAATAATCCGAGCGAGATTCTTAATTTTAGATGAAAGAATAACAAACGATCAAAGGCAATGCCACAATTTCAAGAAGAATGCTTAAATAGTTATACAAAGAAACCTTAGCCGTCACTCGAAGGCACAGTCCTTCGCACGAATTAGCTCTTCTTGCAGCCTCCGGCGAAAGCAGCAGGTTAGGTCGCTTATGCTAGAGGACGAAGATACCGTCTTCACTCGTATTAGCCTTCTTGCAGTATTTAACTGAAACCTATACTTTCCGATAGTATAAAATAAGCGAAATGAAATGGAAAAAGAACTGTATGTATGACAGGTCAGTAGTTTTAAACTGACCCTGTCTTTTTTTATACTTTCAGACCTTCATGCCGCTGAGGGGTATCACTGATCAATGGAAATTAATTTCCCAGGCCAGAAAGTATAACTTCCAGTTGTATGCTTTCCAGATTAAATTCATTGTAAATGTTGAAGAGTGCCTAAGCTATTCCAATAGTGATAACGATAAACCTTATGATATTTACCTTTTTACTTTGAATAAAAATTATAATTCCATTTTAAAAACAATAAAGTCTTGCTCAGTACTAATACGTTAAATATTTTAGTTATAATTATTTCCAGTATATGTATTTACAAGATATTATTAAATCTTATTAATATGGTTTAGAAACCATTAAGACTTAACAGCTTATATATGAAGGATTCAAGTAAATAAGAAATAGATGGAAACATAACCATTAAGTTTAAAGTGTACTTTTGGTTTTAATATGTTATTATCTGTTTGTCCCGAGTTTGAAGCTTAAAAAAACGCGAACTCAAAACTTCAAACAATAGCTCAAACATTAAAATAGCTCAAATATCTTAAATGAAATTTAAGCTGTTTAACAAGTGAAGCTATTGGGACTTTTGAGGATTCTCTCTTTCACGTCTTATTTAGTTTCTAAAGGGTACCCACCGGAGCGATTTACCATCATTTTTGGAGGGACGCTTCCATTAATTTTCCGGTGGAATACTTTAGATACTGCGCAATGTCTAAAGAATTAACATTAAAACCTTCAAGGAGGTGAGAGGCGAATTTAAGCGTCTCTGCAAATTGGTTCGTTCACCAGACTGATTCCTTGATTTCACTTGTTTCTTTTAATTGAAACTGGTTTCTTTCTTAAACTGATTTCCTTTTTAAAAATTAAAAAAGAAACAAGTGGTTCCAACAAAACAAGACAAAAAAACGTTTCTAACATTGAGAGGAGAAATATTTAGCATGAAAAAGACTAATAAGGCTTTAGCTTCTTTAGCAATCGCAGGTATGGCATTAAGCGCAGTTCCTTACAATGCTTTCGCTGCTACTACCGTTCCTACCCGCTTAGCCGGTACTACTGCTGAGCAAACCGCTGTCGCCATTGCTGATCAAACCGGCTGGACAGGTGCTGCTGTTCTGGCTTCATCCACTTCTTACGGCATGGTTGACGCTCTGACTGCTGGACCTCTTGCTTCTTTCCTCAAAGCTCCTATCCTTCTTCAAGGGGCCGGAAATACCTTAAACGCTGACACCAAAGCTGAACTCCAAAAGCTTCAAGTGAAAACCGTTTATGTAACCAGCGGAACGGCTGTCATCAGCCAATCGGTTCTTGATCAATTATCCGGCATGGGCATCTCTGTTGTTTCTCTCGGCGGAAACGACCGTTTTGAAACCTCTGCCAACATCGCTAAGGAAATGATCAAACTTGGTGCTTCAGTCTCTAAAGTAGCTGTTGCTTATGGCTGGTCAAACCAAGACGCTCTTTCCATTGCTTCCATCGCTTCCGCTGCCAACGAACCTATTCTTTTGACTGAAAAAGATTCCGTACCTTCCAGTGTACAATCTTTCTTAGCTTCAAATTCTAATATTACGTCTTCAGATGTCATTGGTGGTACAGGCGTTATCAGCGATGCTGTGAAAGCAGACTTCCCGAATGCTACCCGCCACTTCGGAACCACTGCTTATGACACCAATAACCAAGTCATCCAAGACTTCAGCTCATCTTTGAAATTTGACAACGTCTATGTCGCCAATGGCAATACCGGCATCGATGCTCTTGCTGGCGCACCTCTTGCAGCTCAAACCAACTCTGCTATCGTCCTCACCGACGGAACGGTTCCCGCGGCTGCAACCTTTGTTCACAGTAAGCTCGGCTCGAATGGTGTTGTAACGGCTCTTGGCGGAACCGCTGTGGTTTCCGATGCTGTTCGTACTGGCATTGAATCCGGCACAACAACCCCTGCACAAGGTGATTTAGCTGTCACTTCTGTAAATGCTGTTAGCGCTGATGCTATACAAGTAAAATTCAATCAAGCTCCTGCTGACACCTCTAAAGTTGCCTTTACTGTTACCAATTCAGGTGTTCCTGTAACTGTAAGCGCTACTTGGAATTCCGACAATACGGTCGCTACACTGAACAATTCTGCTAACTTCGCTGAAGGAACTTATAGTGTTGACGTGAAGACTGACTCTACGGATCTTGGCTCAAGCAATGTTACCATCAGCCAGCAAAAAATTGCTAAGATTAACATTACTTCCAGTAAACTTGCTATTACTCAAGATGGTATAGGTTATGCTAGCTTTACGGTTCTCGACCAATATGGAAATGATATTACCAGCAGCTATCTTGCTAATAATATCACCTTCCAAACGGGTGCCGGAACCATCACTGTCCCAACAACGGGCGTACTGAAAGTAACTCCAAACGCTTCTACGAATCTTATTACCTTCCCGACAGTGGGCATCACAGGTTATGATTCAACTTCCGGAGTTTCCGCCAGTGCAACATTGGCAACTTCTACGGCTCTTGGAACCTTAAGCAGCATTACACTTAATAACTTGACGAATGCTAACAATGCAGCTCTTACCGCTGCTGATACCAGTGACACTTGGTATATTAATTACAGTGCTAAAGATATGAGTGGCAACGATACAACGGATTATAGCCTTGTTAGCGGCGGCTTGATCTTAAGCGGAGCTAATAATGATCAATTGTCATCTTCCAGCCCCTATGTAACAGCAAAAGTCGTAAGAGATCCTTCGGACAGCAACAAAGCTGCAATTCAAGTGACCGTATCCAGTGACAACATTCAGAACGATCTTCCTGTAACCATCACCGCTATGAGTTACCAAGGAGCTCCTTCAACCTTAAATCTGACCTTGAAGAAACAGTCCGCTGTTGATTCCTTCAACTTAATGGCTCCTTCCTATAATATTGCTTCCGGCGAACTTAAAGAGATTCCATTTACCGCCTATGATCAAAATGGAAAACAACTCACCAAATATTCCGATCTGGCAGGCAACGTTACTTTGAGTGGTTTCGACGGCAGTGGCTCTGATGCCTCTGAAGTAGGATTCCAACGTAATCCCGATGGAACTGCCAGCTTATTTGTCAGAGCAACCACGGTTTCAGGCACTTCAAATCAAAGTGTTCCTCAAATCCTTACCGCAAGCACTTCAACCGGCAAATTCAGCACCATCACCTTGAATATTCAACCGGCCGCTAAAGCTGATACCTTCTCCTTAGACAACACAAAAGTCATTACTGCAATGCAGGAAGGTGCTAACGAGCGCTTAGACTTTGGCGAAAACTATGGTGGCTTAGCTGTTAAGGATCAATATGGCCGTACCATGGATATGACAGGTCTCACAGGTAATGCCGGCAACTATGAAGTTGTCGCTACCACAACCGGAAGTGCTCTGAGCTTAAACGGCATTGAATCCGACAAAACCACTACCACGGCCAATGCTATAGCAAGCGGCGGACAAGGTATCGAAGTAGTAGCAGGCAGCAATCTTGCGGATTCTGTAAGCAGAACCCAAACTGTTAACTTCTACTTGATCAACAAAGCTGATGAATCGGCAGTACTCGGCGGCGATACAAGCAAAGCCATCGATTCTCAATCTGTAACCTTCTCAGTTGTGAAAAACAGCGATATCAGCGACTACTCAATTGATTCCGTTGCTAATCCGATCTACGCTTTTGACTCCAATGCGGGCAGTGCTATTACCGCACAACAAGATGATTGGTCAGCTAATCCTTATGTCTATGGAAAGACATCCGGCGGAGCAAAAGTAATGATGGCACCTGGCTTTGTACAAGGCGCATATGTTGACGACACTAAAGACTTCTCCGTTGAAACTAACGTAACAGGTTCCAAATCTGCGGCTACCAATGCCTATGATACTGTAAAAGTAGTTGGATTAAAATTAGATCCCACAGTATCCAGCGCAAAAGCTAATTTAACAGTAACTATTAAAGGTGCTGATGGTTTAATCCACACCGTAACAACACCGATCAGTTCTTCAAGCGTAGATCCGGTAGCTAAAACAATTGCTGTCCACAGCGACACAACAAAAGGTATGCACCTGTCTGATGATGGAAATACCATCTATATTGACAATGCAACCGCTATGACGAATGAGCTGAGTAATGGCGCTCTGTTACAACGCAATAACACAGATGAAACTAACACCGGCCGCAAAGATATCTACTTCTATGCTACAGATTCTTATGGTTCTAAGGGTATGAATCTAGCAAATGTTTATGTGGTAGACAGCGGAACAGTTAACGGATCCTCTGCAACTCCATTGTTCACCATTGCAAACGGAAAAGTTGATACCAACAGTTTGACAAACAAAGGTGATTACGTCGTTCTGTCCGGTGTAACCACAGACGGTTTAGTGGCTACTGTCAAGATCGTTAAAAACTACTAAAATTTAAATATCTTAAATCCAGAAGTAGCAAGCATTGTAAATCAACCCATAAATTATTAGTAAGTAAACAGTATGGACCGTTGTTAAACGAACGGATAGTTCGCGGAACAGCGGTCCTTTTTTAGCTGCACTAAACCTCATTCCCCTTGGAACCATCTTCATTTAACATAATATTATCATTTTCCTATTTAGGGTTTAATCAATTACTACATCATTAAGCAAAAGAGTAATTTGTATTTTAGAAAACAATAACAACTCGCTCCATAATAATACGTTAAATATTTAACAATAATAATTTCCAATATATGTTTTTATAAGTTTTTATGGAATTTTAATTATTTGTTTTAGATTTTATTAAGATTTGCCCATTTATATATTAAATATTTCAACATACAAGTAAAACCTGGAAACATAACCATTAAGTTTAAAGTGTACTTTTGGTTTTAATATGTTATTATCTGTTTGTCCCGAGTTTGAAGGTTAAAAAAACTCGAACTCGAAACTTCAAACAATAGCTCAAACATTAAAATAGCTCAAATATCTTAAATGAAATTTAAGCTGTTAAACAAGTAAAGCTATTGGGACTTTTGAGGATTCTCTCTTTCACGTCTTATTTAGTTTCTAAAGGGTACCCACCGGAGCGATTTACCATCATTTTTGGAGGGACGCTTCCATTAATTTTCCGGTGGAATACTTTAGATACTGCGCAATGTCTAAAGAATTAACATTAAAACCTTCAAGGAGGTGAGAGGCGAATTTAAGCGTCTCTGCAAATTGGTTCGTTCACCAGACTGATTCCTTGATTTCACTTGTTTCTTTTAATTGAAACTGGTTTCTTTCTTAAACTGATTTCCTTTTTAAAAATTAAAAAAGAAACAAGTGGTTCCAACAAAACAAGACAAAAAAACGTTTCTAACATTGAGAGGAGAAATATTTAGCATGAAAAAGACTAATAAGGCTTTAGCTTCTTTAGCAATCGCAGGTATGGCATTAAGCGCAGTTCCTTACAATGCTTTCGCTGCTACTACCGTTCCTACCCGCTTAGCCGGTACTACTGCTGAGCAAACCGCTGTCGCCATTGCTGATCAAACCGGCTGGACAGGTGCTGCTGTTCTGGCTTCATCCACTTCTTACGGCATGGTTGACGCTCTGACTGCTGGACCTCTTGCTTCTTTCCTCAAAGCTCCTATCCTTCTTCAAGGGGCCGGAAATACCTTAAACGCTGACACCAAAGCTGAACTCCAAAAGCTTCAAGTGAAAACCGTTTATGTAACCAGCGGAACGGCTGTCATCAGCCAATCGGTTCTTGATCAATTATCCGGCATGGGCATCTCTGTTGTTTCTCTCGGCGGAAACGACCGTTTTGAAACCTCTGCCAACATCGCTAAGGAAATGATCAAACTTGGTGCTTCAGTCTCTAAAGTAGCTGTTGCTTATGGCTGGTCAAACCAAGACGCTCTTTCCATTGCTTCCATCGCTTCCGCTGCCAACGAACCTATTCTTTTGACTGAAAAAGATTCCGTACCTTCCAGTGTACAATCTTTCTTAGCTTCAAATTCTAATATTACGTCTTCAGATGTCATTGGTGGTACAGGCGTAATCAGCGATGCTGTGAAAGCAGACTTCCCGAATGCTACCCGCCACTTCGGAACCACTGCTTATGACACCAATAACCAAGTCATCCAAGACTTCAGCTCATCTTTGAAATTTGACAACGTCTATGTCGCCAATGGCAATACCGGCATCGATGCTCTTGCTGGCGCACCTCTTGCAGCTCAAACCAACTCTGCTATCGTCCTCACCGACGGAACGGTTCCCGCGGCTGCAACCTTTGTTCACAGTAAGCTCGGCTCGAATGGTGTTGTAACGGCTCTTGGCGGAACCGCTGTGGTTTCCGATGCTGTTCGTACTGGCATTGAATCCGGCACAACAACCCCTGCACAAGGTGATTTAGCTGTCACTTCTGTAAATGCTGTTAGCGCTGATGCTATACAAGTAAAATTCAATCAAGCTCCTGCTGACACCTCTAAAGTTGCCTTTACTGTTACCAATTCAGGTGTTCCTGTAACTGTAAGCGCTACTTGGAATTCCGACAATACGGTCGCTACACTGAACAATTCTGCTAACTTCGCTGAAGGAACTTATAGTGTTGACGTGAAGACTGACTCTACGGATCTTGGCTCAAGCAATGTTACCATCAGCCAGCAAAAAATTGCTAAGATTAACATTACTTCCAGTAAACTTGCTATTACTCAAGATGGTATAGGTTATGCTAGCTTTACGGTTCTCGACCAATATGGAAATGATATTACCAGCAGCTATCTTGCTAATAATATCACCTTCCAAACGGGTGCCGGAACCATCACTGTCCCAACAACGGGCGTACTGAAAGTAACTCCAAACGCTTCTACGAATCTTATTACCTTCCCGACAGTGGGCATCACAGGTTATGATTCAACTTCCGGAGTTTCCGCCAGTGCAACATTGGCAACTTCTACGGCTCTTGGAACCTTAAGCAGCATTACACTTAATAACTTGACGAATGCTAACAATGCAGCTCTTACCGCTGCTGATACCAGTGACACTTGGTATATTAATTACAGTGCTAAAGATATGAGTGGCAACGATACAACGGATTATAGCCTTGTTAGCGGCGGCTTGATCTTAAGCGGAGCTAATAATGATCAATTGTCATCTTCCAGCCCCTATGTAACAGCAAAAGTCGTAAGAGATCCTTCGGACAGCAACAAAGCTGCAATTCAAGTGACCGTATCCAGTGACAACATTCAGAACGATCTTCCTGTAACCATCACCGCTATGAGTTACCAAGGAGCTCCTTCAACCTTAAATCTGACCTTGAAGAAACAGTCCGCTGTTGATTCCTTCAACTTAATGGCTCCTTCCTATAATATTGCTTCCGGCGAACTTAAAGAGATTCCATTTACCGCCTATGATCAAAATGGAAAACAACTCACCAAATATTCCGATCTGGCAGGCAACGTTACTTTGAGTGGTTTCGACGGCAGTGGCTCTGATGCCTCTGAAGTAGGATTCCAACGTAATCCCGATGGAACTGCCAGCTTATTTGTCAGAGCAACCACGGTTTCAGGCACTTCAAATCAAAGTGTTCCTCAAATCCTTACCGCAAGCACTTCAACCGGCAAATTCAGCACCATCACCTTGAATATTCAACCGGCCGCTAAAGCTGATACCTTCTCCTTAGACAACACAAAAGTCATTACTGCAATGCAGGAAGGTGCTAACGAGCGCTTAGACTTTGGCGAAAACTATGGTGGCTTAGCTGTTAAGGATCAATATGGCCGTACCATGGATATGACAGGTCTCACAGGTAATGCCGGCAACTATGAAGTTGTCGCTACCACAACCGGAAGTGCTCTGAGCTTAAACGGCATTGAATCCGACAAAACCACTACCACGGCCAATGCTATAGCAAGCGGCGGACAAGGTATCGAAGTAGTAGCAGGCAGCAATCTTGCGGATTCTGTAAGCAGAACCCAAACTGTTAACTTCTACTTGATCAACAAAGCTGATGAATCGGCAGTACTCGGCGGCGATACAAGCAAAGCCATCGATTCTCAATCTGTAACCTTCTCAGTTGTGAAAAACAGCGATATCAGCGACTACTCAATTGATTCCGTTGCTAATCCGATCTACGCTTTTGACTCCAATGCGGGCAGTGCTATTACCGCACAACAAGATGATTGGTCAGCTAATCCTTATGTCTATGGAAAGACATCCGGCGGAGCAAAAGTAATGATGGCACCTGGCTTTGTACAAGGCGCATATGTTGACGACACTAAAGACTTCTCCGTTGAAACTAACGTAACAGGTTCCAAATCTGCGGCTACCAATGCCTATGATACTGTAAAAGTAGTTGGATTAAAATTAGATCCCACAGTATCCAGCGCAAAAGCTAATTTAACAGTAACTATTAAAGGTGCTGATGGTTTAATCCACACCGTAACAACACCGATCAGTTCTTCAAGCGTAGATCCGGTAGCTAAAACAATTGCTGTCCACAGCGACACAACAAAAGGTATGCACCTGTCTGATGATGGAAATACCATCTATATTGACAATGCAACCGCTATGACGAATGAGCTGAGTAATGGCGCTCTGTTACAACGCAATAACACAGATGAAACTAACACCGGCCGCAAAGATATCTACTTCTATGCTACAGATTCTTATGGTTCTAAGGGTATGAATCTAGCAAATGTTTATGTGGTAGACAGCGGAACAGTTAACGGATCCTCTGCAACTCCATTGTTCACCATTGCAAACGGAAAAGTTGATACCAACAGTTTGACAAACAAAGGTGATTATGTCGTTCTGTCCGGTGTAACCACAGACGGTTTAGTGGCTACTGTCAAGATCGTTAAAAACTACTAAAATCAAACTCTCTCATCCAATAGAAACAGGCATTCGGCAGAGTCAATGTATAAGTAATAGGTAAACAAAGGGGTCCTTCACCTTCGGTGAGGGACTCTTTTGCATGGTTTCATTAAAATAGCAATACTTGAAAACTAAGAAATCTTTAACTCCATTTACCTTGCAATGATGCTCTTAAATCACTTGAAAGGCAGGTTGAGAGCGTCATTGCAACTCTCTTCCTTAGATTTACTCACGATAATAACACATATATTTACAATTACATAATTTAGGAATACCACGCATCATTTGAAAGCACAGCCTAAGAATTTCCGGATTTTCCTCACCTTCGAGGATATCTAATGATCTTTTCAATAACCTGACGCTTGCTGTTTTCTTTTTGAGAGGTGATTCTCTCCCGACAATCTTAAGTGAGCAGACACCCATGGCTTTAAGTTCCGGTAAAGCGCAAAGGCCACACATACCCATGGGATCTCCTTTAGGACTCATACTTTCCCCCATGTTTCTGATCCCAATATAAATGAATTCCCGGTAATTCATAAGATGCTCGGAAAAAGAAAGATTCTCTTCCTTTCCCACCCTCCCATTTTGATCGTAGACTTTATATGACCAATGTGGATTATGGCAAATTGCTCCACCGAAAGCATGATTGACAAAACAATAAGCCTCTTCGAAAATACAACCATCATTAAGGATAAAAGCTTCATACTCCATCTCGGGACCTATCTCTTGAATGATACGAGACATAGTCTCCAAATCCATATATCTGGGAAAAATAATTCTTGTTGCACCTGAATCCCGAAAAAACTTGGCAGCCTCTGTATTTAAAATTGCGCCCATACTGCTCGCATGAAGTTTAGCTTCCGGGACTTTCTCCTTGATTATTTTCATCAGCCCAGGGTCTCCTATAATCAGGGCATCAGGGCTGCAAATCGAATAAACTCCTCGAACCAATCTTACAATTTCTTGATACAGAACATCTGAAAATACGAATTGATTGAGCGTTAGGAAGACCTTAACATTGCAAAGATGAGCCATGGCAATGAGTTCGGACAGTTCTTCAATTTGAGTCAAATTCCCTCGTCCAGGGCCTCGCCGGTTCAACCAAAATCCATCTCCGAAAACAGTACCCCAATTAAAGGGTTGCAAACCACAATAGAGTTCTTCGGCTCCTTCCGAAATCAGTGTCTTTGCCTCATCAAGTGACGTTACAGGAGCTAGAATTTTCATTGCTATACCCTCCTGTCAAATAGGTTCCGGTTGAAAAATCATGCGATTTATTCCTGTCTCAGAGATATCATTAAAAACATCCTTAAGAAAATCCGCACTAAAAACACAAAATAGGGCGTTACCCTTTTGAATAATCTTCCGCTCCTTAATCTCGAGAACCTGCCCCGATTTATCTGAGAGCTCCAGCCAGTATTTTCGGCATAAATGTTTGCAGCTATTATCTAATGTTTTAAATTTATCTTCCTTCTTTTGTCCCCAAGAATTTAGAAGACACATTCTGCCGCTTGTGACTATAGTATAGGGAAAATACAAGGAAACTTCGTAGTTCCCCTTGCTAAAATTCTTAAATCCCCATGGCATAATATCTAATTCGACATGACTTGTGCCAAATTCCTTAAAAAAATTTCTTATTATGTCACTTTCAAAGCTCGTGCTAGGTAGGGAGTCTAATTTTAGATTAGGAAATTTCTTCTTTTGTTTACCTGCTGAGTTCCCTATTCGCGGATCACGCCAGGCTTTATTTAATTGCCTTCCTATAATAGGCTTAAAACTGGGAAACTCATGATTTAACAAATACAGTATTCCCCAATCATTAACAACTACTTCTAATTCCAAACCTTTCTCTGCTAATCCCTGAAACAAATCACGAAGTTTTAATAACCCATGATCCGTAACATAGGGCGTTACTAAAGTCATCTCCTGACTATTTTCTTGCGTTAAATGATATATTTCCAGCACTTCATGTAAAGAAGGTATTGCCCGTTCGCAAAATCCTTGTCCATAATAGATCCTCGAAAAACAAATTTCCCCAAATGCTTCCTCACTAATATTCTTAATGGCTGCGGAGCTAAAAACATCGTTGTCTTTCCATGGTTCCTTTATTAGATATACCTTTTCAAGGTTGGGAACACATAAAGCCCATTCCATACCGCAATGCACCTCATTATAAAGTATACTAATTCTCTACTTATTAAAATAATATGTTATTTCTAGGTACTGCGTTAACAAACTTGGGCTTCTATGCTAAAAACAATTATGGATCTAATCTTCATGACCGATTGAGTAATTAAGACAAGGTAATTGAAACAATCTTTGATTTTTTAGAACAAAGTCTTTTTTACCTGAAAATTCTCTTGTATAATAGCTTGTGGCCAAAATCAATTACCATCTTAATACCATTATTCTTTTCTTGATGTTTCGCTGCGTTCCACTTTTCTTTTCCCATTAACTTTAAATTTCTAAAAAGATTATTATTAAAGGGGTGTGTCATCCTAAGATGAAACGAAAAATAATTACGATAAACCAGGAACTTTGCAACGGATGTAAACTCTGTATTAATGCCTGTCATGAGGGAGCTTTGCAATTAGTAGATGGTAAAGCAAAACTTATCTCTGAAAGCTATTGCGACGGTCTCGGTGACTGTCTGCCCGAGTGCCCCGCCGGGGCTATTACCCTAGAAGAACGTGAAACTGTCGAATATGATGAAGAGGCAGTCAAAGAGCATTTGAATAGAAATATGGCACAGCAAAATTTCACTTTAGCATCGGCTTCTCCGAGCACAGAATTCCCATCTCAGCTTTCACATTGGCCATGCCAGCTAAAATTAGTTTCCGTCGATGCCCCCTACTTGGATAACGCTCATTTATTACTAGCTGCGGACTGCACTGCTTTTGCTTATTCAAATATTCACCAAGAATTCATGCAGGGCAAAGTTACCTTAATTGCCTGTCCGAAACTAGATAGCGTCGACTACTCCGAAAAATTAACCGAAATTTTTAAACGACATCCTATAAGTAGTATTACGATCTTAAAAATGGAAGTCCCCTGCTGCGGTGGGCTTGTCAATGCCGCAAAAAAGGCGTTGGCTAACAGTGGTAAGTCAATTCCCGATAATGTCATTACCATCTCGACAAATGGTAGAATCATAATATAGTTGCAGCTATAGTTCTGTTCAGTTTTACTCCATTAGTACACCCACATTTGGAGGTACTCCTTCGATTTCTCAAACAAGGGACTGTAACAAAACTTGTTGGCACCTTCGTTGCATTCCCACTTTGTTTCCCTAATCATTAAAAAGGGCGTTGTCACTTCAATTGAAATGATAACGCCCTTGGCTAGTTTAACCCAATTTGGGCTGTTCGAGTTGAGTTTTACTCAACACCTGTTTTTACCCCGCATTGACTAACTATACTCTATTGCTCGAGACAGAGTAGCTGTCGCTAGAAGTATCTGTTCTTCGGTGGGTTCCGCAGTAACGATATATTTCTGAATAAATTCAGCAATATATGCTATCGGTTTAAAATGATATCTTTGAAAGTTCCGATTGAAAACCTCATAACTAATCGCTAACACCATTACTATTAATGGCAATGGCATGGTTATAAACGATAGTAAAATAGCTAGAGGGATTGCAATAACAGCCATATTTGTCCCGCAACGATTAGAAATCCGGCTGGCTGTTCTAACACTCATTATTGTAAGATCGTCTCCGTTAGTATAACTATTAAAGGCTTTGTGCTCTGCTCCATGAAACTGCCAAAGGCGTCTCAATAATACTACTAAAATTAAAAGGACCATAATATAGGCAGCGAGACAGGCCCAAATTGAGTCAAAACCACTAAAATCGCTAACAGGAAAAATCCGCTCCCATGGTATAGCAAGGAAGAGGATAATTTCCAGGAACAGCTTAAGATTAAGCCTTGCCAATGAAGAGACTCCGCGAAGGAAAGGAACCTTATCCATCAGCTTAAATAGTCGTATCCCCGGTAATTGACGTACACTTATGGAGACAGTTCCTTGGGTTAGCCTTCCGCGAACAACATGTGTGTTAGTGGCAAAGGTAACCCCATTTATATGTGCGCGCCCTCCTATAACCGCCAAATTCTCACCTTCATTTTACAAAGAAGTTTCCGAATATAACAAACGTTAATTATATCATACCACGGAACCGGAACCTGACATAGTTAACCTTAAGCTGTTCTCTTATCCATATAGGTTTTACTAAAATCCCTATAAGTTAAATTAGCCTTTTAGTATAAACTATTATACTTATTAACCAAGCATTAAGAGGGGGGACTCAATACACTTTACGGCGGCATTCGTGCGATTTTTCACATTTAACTTTTTATAAATACTCGAAAGATGGTTTTTAACAGTCTTTTCACTCAAGAATAGCTTTTGAGCAATAATTTTATTAGAACCTCCATTAACTAGCTCCTTCAGGACGAGCCTCTCCATTTCTGTTAATTTAGCGTCCTCCACTTATATAAACCCCCTAAAAGGAATTTTAGATCGAATTAAGTCATTTTTTGTTGGTTGATAATTTAATTATAGGAGTCCATTTCTCTACACTCAATTATCTCTGTTAGATAAAGTTTTCGAGCTAAAGCTTAATCTTTTTATCCCGGGAGGATAAAATACATACTATTTAGATCGGATTAAATGCGGGAAAGGGCTGCATACACTTATAACAGAATTATAGTTTGCAAGTACCAGCCCCTCTTTTCATTCGGTAACTGCTTTCGGTAAATTAATGTTGTACTGCCCTTATTGTCCGAATTAAATTTAGCGTCAAGCAAATACCAACCTTTTCAACCTTTTCAACCTTTCCCATACCCTTCTAACACCTTCGTCCATAACGCCGGATCCTCGATTCCTAATCGCCAAATGGCAACACCTTGCAAGTGAGTATTCTTCGCAAGACTAAGTTTTGCTGTGAGGCTGCGAACATCCTCTAAATATACTTCGTGACGCACATTGCCAACTGTATAAGCAAAATGCGGAACCTGTTGAGTCCTATCATACAGAATACTCACTTTATGCCCACTCGCTATACTCGTAGCTTTGGCATAAGTAAGGTAACTGGGTACAGTAGGGCTGTTCGAAGCCCAATCACTGGCATAAACAGGCAGTCCCATAATAATTTTTTCCTTAGGAATTTTACTGCTTGCGAAATCAATAACTCTATTGACCCAGCCTTGGGAAGCAATAGGGCCTTGCGTTGTTCCTATACCATGTTCTTCATAGGTCATTAAAACTATCTGATCTGCCGCCTGTCCAACGGCAGTATAATCGAAAGCACCTGTCCAAAGATCGTTTGGATCATCCTGATATTTTGCAGGAATTGAGACATTAAGAATCTTATTTTTTGCCTTTAGTGCGGTATGTAATTGATCTAAAAAAGCAGAGTAATTACTCCGATCGTTATCAGGGATTTTCTCGAGGTCAATTGATATTCCATCCCAATCTTCTTTAATACTCAAGTCAACCAGATTATTTATAAACTTAGAACGACTGGTTCCATTTGCCAACACTTGATGGGCCAATTGAGAGTTAAACCCTCCGGCCCCCATATTATGGACTAAAGCGTAAGCTTTGACCCCGTCTTTTTGGACAGTAGCCTTAAGACCTAAATCAACATTACCGGCTCGCTTGATTAGGCCGGTGCCATCGAAGGTGTACCAAAAAAATGCTACTTCATTGAGCTTTTTAATGTTACTCAGCATAGATTCTTTGGCATTCTGAGAATCTGTATAAAAACCTAAAACTACTGAACTTAACGCTTCTTTACGTGAGGCCTCTGCCAGCGGAGGTTGGCCCTTGGAACCTGTACAACCCACGAGAGCCTGACATAGAATTATGAAACTTATCAATAGCAACGTCAGATACCTTTTCATATGTTTGCTCCTTTGTCATATTTCGGTCATCTGACATTAGCTTTCCCTCTCTCAAATTTCTATATGTAATGAAGGCGGAGATTAAATATCCGATTAATGAACTGAAGGATATTTAAGATTATGATAATGGCGGGCACTTGTAACATTTATCTAAAAGTGCTCGCCCGTAGGTACTTCGTATCTGCCAATCAGGGATGGTGAGTCCAAAAAATGGCGTTTATCTTCTCCGGATCTAAACGTTCCGGCATAGCAATAAGCACAGTAATAAAGACATGTGTCATAAACCCCTATATCTTTGCTCGGAATACACCCACACTCTAATCGTTGTGACTTATCTTTAACACTTGCCGCCTTAACGCCAAATACACTTCGTATATATTGATCATCGATACATTTTCCTGGTGAGATATTGCAAGACTCCAAATCAACAGTTTCTGCACAGCTATATATCTCCATGCCGTTTTCTCCGGCAAGATCGGAGATGGCTTTCATCAATACCTTAATTTTCGAAATTCAACCCTTAGAAGGCCAATTATACAAAGATTTGACCTTTGAAATAATTTAATAAATTAATTAGTTTAGTATACCATTCAAATGCTTGATGTTGCTGGTTGTCAGTGAGGTTTACCGACGTCAGTATCAACAATATGGTATTATTGATAGCGAAGTTCCTGCATTTATCCTTCTAAGATGTTCATTGTTAATCCAAACCATAAATACAAATCATTGCAAAGACTATTTAAGATTGGAAATGGTGATATGAGATCGTATTATTCGTATGCGGTAACCGAGAAACATCAGGGCCTGACGGTTGAGGCTTATTTAAAGCAAGTTCTCAGTTACTCGGGAAGAACCCTTCAGAAACTGACTCGGCAAAGGGGAATTTTACTGAACAAAAAAACCACCTTTCTTCAGAAGCATGTTAAATCCGGAGATATTCTACAAGTCCTCTCCTTTGAGGATACATCGTATGGGGTGGTACCGGAGCCAGGACCCATCGAAATATTGTATGAAGACAGTTTTTTGATTGTCCTCAACAAACCCTCTGGACTCTTGGTACATCCTGCAGGGCAAACTTCCCATGGAACGTTAAGCAACTACCTTGCCTGCCATTATCAGCAGCAAGGAGCAATTCATGCAATTCGCCCACTCCATCGCTTAGACAGAGAAACCTCCGGGTGCATCCTATTTGCCAAAGACAGTCATACTCAAACCCAATTAGAGACGCTTCTTAAAGAAGGAAGGATAAAACGAACTTACCAGGCTATTGTAAGTGGAATTGTCGATCCTCCAAGCGGAACAATCACTCTGCCTATTGGCCCACATCCTACTAAACCGAACCGCAGGGCTGTAGGCCCTGTCGGAGACCAGGCAGTTACCCATTACGAGACAATTCGAAACTATCCTGGTTACTCTCTGCTAAAACTAACACTGGAAACCGGCAGAACACATCAAATCCGAGTTCATTTGAGTCATTTAGGTCACCCGATCGTTGGGGACAGAATGTACGGAAAGGGTTCAATGCTTATTGCCGGCCAAGCTCTACATGCGGCTGCCCTGACCTTTCCCCATCCTTCTGAACAAAGAATAATTTCCTTAGAAGCGCCGTTTCCGGCAGATTATTTACGTGTCCTTGAAAAACTTATCCTCAATGACACTAATCTCCTCTAAGCGAATACTCAAACACTCGTAAAAAGCCGATTTTCTATTTGATAAATATGTCTGCTCAATTTTCCGGATATGTAATTAATATGCATTCCATATCTATATCTATCTTCATCCTTTATAGACCATAAAACTCTTGCCGAGATCGATTTATACAATGTATCTCCTAATGTTATATCAAATTCAAGGAGAGCCCCTTCCTTAAATTCAACTTCCGTGGTAATACACAAACCTTCTCTTGAAATATTCATAACCTGTATTTCTAAAAGGGGGGCATAAACAACTACCTTTCCTTCCGAAATACATTTCGTACACTGAATTATTGTATTATAAGTTAGTCTCACATCACTGCGCGCATCTTCTTTATCCGGCATCTTTTAAAATACTCCCCCGCACTTCGTACTCTTTAAAGTGGCCCTCTGCTCCTTCGAATTTTTTAACCTCTACTTTGTATTTATCTATTTTTTAAGACCCCATAAATTTACGCTTGTGCTTGCCATTTGACCTTTACGTTAACATTATACCTAATAACCGGGCAGCTAAAGAACTGTTTTTTGTCAAGCTACCGAGAATTTTTTACTTTTCCGTAAAACAAGAAGAAGGATTTAGTGCAAATAGTACAGAATTTTTTGATTAGTCAATTTTTAAGGGTTTAAATTCTTTAGGGGGGTTGAAATATGAAGGCTCTTTTTAATCGCCATTGGTATACTGAAGTGCGAAGAAATGGTGATAGTTTACTCGAGGCACAGACCAGTTATGTTGACACGCACCGAGAAGCTGCAGCACTACTGCTGGTTGATAGTAATTCGTTCAGAATAAGAGAAGCATTATGGGAGGAGCAAAGATCATCTCATCCCATTCGTACTCGCTCACTCCAAGTCATACCCCTGCTTGGTGCAGAAGCTTATTTTAGCTCCTCTGGTGTCCTGAAAGAAACAGCTGCTTTTCTCGAAGACCCACTTGCGGTGTCTCTCTTTGCTGAAACAATTAAAGGAATTATTCAATCCGAAACGTTTCTCCTCAAGGAACGAGGCTATGCTTCCGAAGAAGATTATGAACACCAATGGATTAACTTCTATTCAGGCTCCTGCCGCTACTATAGCAATTTAGACAGAATCACGAAAACTTGGTTTGACCATATCGGAGAAAGTAACCGCAATGGAAATTTATTTATACGGTTCAAAACACAAAGTCTTTCTGAACTAGGGGAGAACCGTTATTTATTACTTGGTAATTTAAGTGATTCTTTCCACGAGGTTAACGTACAGCTAACGTTAAATGGTTTTACTGTTGAAGAGGCGGATGGAGTTCTTTTAAGATCTCCGGATTTGGTTTGCCGCGAGTCCTCAGCAATGCTGTCCAATCTCTGCGGCATCCCCTTAAAAAAAATAAATAAGAAAGAACTCGCTAATATTCTAGGGAATGGGCAAGGATGTGTACACCTCATTGATTTAGTCTATGATTGCGCTCAAATCTTGAAATTCGCCTGGTTAGAAAAATACCCGCCACAACTCTAACGCGGACGGGTAATTAACTATTAAGTTCCTGCTAAGGAACCTGATAAAATCTTTTGCTAGTTATTTGTGTGAAGAAAATACAAAAGATTAAACTTTTTTCCAAGAATTATTGGTGGCACTTGTTGGGACTTTCTTTTTATCGTTATCAGAATTAGGACGATTGTCATCGAGATTAGCAGCATGAGTTCTCGACTTATCAGTCTTTTTATTGCCCAAAACACATTTCTCCTTTCCACATCTCAGTCTTGTTCATTTAGGTTGCCCTAACAAGCGAAACAAGATACATAGATTTTAAGGTTTAACCTTTTCCGAAAGAACACTTAACTTTTGAAAAACACGCTGCTCTATATAATTAAAAACCTGTCGAGTATCCTCCGTAGTCGGAATAAAGACCTTAAATCTTTCAAAGTATTGTTTGCTTTGAGCAATTTTCAAGGAAATCGGGAAAGATAAATCTAGCAGCCAGGACAATCTGATTAATTTAATATCTAATGGATTTTTGACAGTCGTGTAGGAAATCTGTTTTCCGTTTAAAATACTCTCGATGATATTTGTAGAATAACGTGTATCCTCGCTGTTGGTCTCTACCGCCAGGTATGGAGTTTTAGAAGGATTCTCATAAAAACTAATAATTTGCTCAAAGATATCTAATTTATCGGCATCTCGTATCAATCTGCAAAACATTAAGGTAACATCACTAAGGTTCTCTTCGATCACACGCTGGTTGTGATTTCTAATTGCTGAGCTAATGATTTCCTTTTCCGATTCGTTGGTACGGTCATTAAGAATCTTTTCTCGTTCTAATGTCAATAAGCCCAACATGGCATGATCTTCACTTAAATGATCCTTAAACGTATGATATTTTGAGTATTGTTCAAAACGGCCAACATCATGCAATAACCCTATTACCTCGGCCAATATCATTTGGTTCTTAGGTAACTGAAGGTCCCGGCCAATCATTAGCATGTAATCCCTAACTCTAAAGGAATGCTCTCTTTTATACCTTATATTAGCCGCCACTTCGGGGTCCTCAGAAGTAAAACAGTTGGTAAATTGTTCAAACCAAGCGTTTAAGAAAAGAACATCATTCTTGGTCATGATAAATACTCCTCGTTAAAAACTTCTATATCCTAAGTCAGTTTGGTTGGCCCGTTTGCAATCCCCTTGCAGACAGGTCTACTCCGACACTGCTGCTATTTTTTATCTATTTCAGCTTGTATTTTCAGATCTCTATGCAGTCCAACCCATTTCATAGCCCAGTTTTGCAATTCGTCAAAAACAGGAATAAGGTCTTCCCCTTTAGGACTTAAGCTGTATTCGATACGAACAGGCATTTCCGGATAAACCTGTCGACTTATAATCCCCTCACACTCCAATTCCTTTAAACGCTCGGTCAATACTTTACCGCTGACACTAGGTATTGTTTCTGTCAATTCCTTGAAGCGCTTCGGCCCTGTTTGTAAGACTCGAATTATTAAGCCCGTCCATCGTTTACCAATTAATTCAAAGGCAGATTCAAATTTCGGACAGAGATGATAGTCTTCCATCGTAGACACCTTCCGTTTCTACTATACTAACAGTGTATCACATTTACTCACTTGACGACAGTAGTTATCTTATAGTATGATACTTACATAAGGTAACTAACTTTGGGGATATTTCTCTAAAATTGATCGGCAAAATACCCTATGCAGGTGAGATGCGGTAAACTTTAGTTTAACTTTCAACCCGAGTAAGCTTCAGCAAAATATTATCTGTTTTTGTTAGGTATAGATTAATTTACCGTTTAGAAAAGGAAATTTTTTTAATAAAATACAGACATATTAAGCTGAGAACCTTATTTATAAAGAATAAAGAGGAGTTGATTGTTTCATGATAACAGGAGATATGTCAATCACTGAAGTTGTTGAAAAGTATCCTAAAGCAGCAGATATCCTGCTTAGCTACGGAATGCATTGTTTCGGATGTATGGCCGCACGTTTTGAAAATTTGGAGCAAGGAGCTTTGGCCCACGGGATTGATGTTCCTCATTTACTCAAAGATCTTAACGATGCTATCACTCATTAACTACAAACCTTTTACCTAAGCCATAAAATTTCCAAGCCTTCCACATAATTATATAGGTGGAAGGCTCTTTTGATGTAGAAACTCTTTGCAATAAATTATCCGTGTGACTTCTACTCCAAGCAGGAGCGATTCCCATTACCTTAAGCTCCGATAAGCATATCCTTTTTCAAAATATGTTCTAGTACCCAATCAAACACAAAGGTTAAAATTTCGCGGATATGTTTGTCCTGGTCTTGATCAATTTCTTCAAAATCTATTTGTTCAATTTTTTGAATGAAGTCATCATGTTCAACTTTTTGGCTAAAATACCGAGGATATTTTATTTCCAGCATATAATCTTCCTCAGCTTTAAAATGATACTTTGTATAATCACTCAGTTCGTGGATGATCGCTATGATTTTATCATACTTGTCAACATACAAATAATTTTCTAATAAGTCGTATATTCTATTTCCTATTTCAAAAAGGTGCTTATGTTGTTCGTCAATATGTTCTACTCCTATTGAATATTCCTCTTTCCAGACTAACAATGATCTCAATCCTTTCGTAAATTAAAATATTTTCAAACTATAGCACTGATATGCATATTATACAATAAAACGATAATATTCACATGATTTCTAAGACAACTTTACTAAGTATCCTATAAACTAGGTGTTTTCCCCATTTACATTCGTCGGTGGTACCACTTAGGACATGGGGGGGGATATTGTAAAGAAAACTTAGCTGGCGCTGAGCCTCCGGCGAAAGCGGCAGCTAAGTTGCACTTATGCCAGAAGACGAAGACACTGTCTTCGCACGAATTAGCTCTTCTTGCAGTATACAACCAAAGGTTATACTTTCTGATAGTACAAGAAAAATCCGGCTTTAAGCCGGATCATTAATTAACTAACAAAATTGATACCTTGAATAATACATTCTTTTAAGGAAGAACAAAAGGGGGGGTACCATTATCTTTCTTCTCTGATCGTTTCTTCATTTTCGCCTTATTTTTCGGACTTTTATCACCCATTTCGACCACCTCCTATCCTACATTTACCATAGTATTACTAACAGAACATTTTTCCATACATAAAAGTCTATTTATATCCAATTCTTCTTCGATTACCTAAATCCAAAATCTATTATCGGTTGTTAATTAAGTTAACAATTCTAAGTTCTTTACTCCATTCACTCAACTTCTTTGTTTTGTTCCGCATGTTCAAATTCACTTGCATAGCTTAACCCCCATTTACAGAGAGTATCTAGGATTGGCAAGAGACTTTTTCCGGCATCAGTTAGGGAATATTCGACCTTGGGGGGGATTTGCGTATAGATCAATCGCTTGACCAGTCCACTATCTTCTAATTCTCTTAACTGCTGAGTCAGCATTTTAGGAGTAATACTAGGCAAAACCTTTCTCATCTCATTATATCTTAAGGTTTTATCGCCTAAATGCCAGAGTATTAGGGCTTTCCACTTTCCACCTATCAAAGCTAACGTTAATTCCATTGAACACTGGTATTCATTATTCTTAAACTTAATCATCTTCGAACTCTCCTTAAACGTTAAATTTTGCAGAATGAGGGTGTAAAGTTGATACTCGACTTAAAAGACATGGCAATAAGATACTTAGTATATAGTTTAATACTATAGCACTCAAAAGTACGTACTTGTCAATTTAGAGTATATTGTTTAATATTATACCAAGCAACTATTCAAAAATATAGAAGAGGAGCGTTCAAATTATGAAAGTTGTTGCATTTAATGGCAGCCCTCGAGCCAATGGAAATACTGCCCAAAGCCTTAAAATGGTCTTGGCTGAATTAGAGAAGGAAGGCATCGAGACAGAAATCGTCCAATTGGGAGGGCGTAAAGTCTTTGGTTGTTTGGCTTGCGGTCAATGTGGAAAAAACAAAGATAACCGCTGTGCACGCAAGGACGATGAAATGAATACCTTCATTGAAAAGATAGAAAAAGCTGATGGCATTATCATTGGTTCCCCCACCTACTTTAGTAATGTCAGTACTGAAGTAAAAGCTTTAATCGATCGATGTGGATATGTTGCAAAATCCAACGGAGGCTCTTTACTCAGAGGAAAAGTTGGAACAGCTGTGGTTTCCGTGCGCAGAGCAGGTTCAACCTTTACATATTCGGCTATTAACTTCTTTTTTGGTATCGCCGAAATGACAATTTGCTCTTCAAGCTATTGGAATATGACCCTATCGCGTGACCCGGGAGACGTCCAAAAGGATGAGGAAGGAATTCAGACTTTCCAGGTCCTCGGCCAAAATATGGCAAAGCTTCTAAAGCAAGTTCGTTAAGCGTGTAAGGGGGACGGTCCTTCTGACACAAAATGTGTCAGAAGGACCGTCCCCTCTCCGCATTCACCCTCTCCGCATTTTCTATTTCAACATGTGCGTTGGCGATAATTAAAATGTTCTTTGGCCTTTACCATAGACACGATAATTTCATTCGTGGGGACGGACACTCCTGATTCATGAGCTAGTTTAACCACGGCACCATTGAGAGATTCAATTTCTGTACGGCGGCCACTCTGAATATCTTGAAGCATTGAAGCGTGATGGGCGGATGTCGGAGGGATCAAGTTCTGATAGAAGTTTTCCAGATAACTTTGAGCATCAGACCAAAATGTTACGATTCCCCTCGCTTTAAACAAGTTAAAAATTTCTTCAATAATCTTATTCATGAGATCCCTGGTAATGGGTTCTTCAGCCAGTTGACCATAACTCACTTCAAAGATCGCACCAAGGGAGTTAAGCGCTGAGTTATAAATGATTTTTCCCCAAATATATTTCATGATTTCAAGGGAAGACTTTGTGGGAATGCCTGCTTTAGTAAAAATCCCTGCATACTCATCAAGAAACTCATGAGGTATAAGATTTTTGGGTGACCCTAAAACTACATCATCTGCTATTACTGTAACGATTGACTCCCCCGGAGCAACCAGCTCTGCTCCAAAAATTACTCTCCCTAGTATAATTCTATCTTCGGAAATATAGTTCGCTGCCGATTCAAAATTTCCATAGCCATTTTGCAGGAGAAACACATGAGTATTATCTCCAACGAGATGGGAAATATTTTTGGCGATTTCTTCAGTTGCAAAGGTTTTTACGGTGACAATAATCATTTCGAATTGATCACGATCGAGTTCTGCGACCTCAGATACCATTCCACTAAGTTTAGCGCTATGTTCTCCCCAAATACCTGTAACTTTAACACCATTGTTTCTAATCTTATCTAAAATAGCGGGTCTACCTACTCCTGTCACTTCGTGCCCCGCCAAACTTAAAAAACAGGAATATGCTGTTCCTAACGCACCCAGACCGATTACCAAAACCTTCACAAATGTCCCTCCTTGAAATACAATCGTCTATCAATCAATTTACTCTTAATAAATTATCACACTAAACCTGATAATGGAAGCTCACAAGGCGTGAAAGGGTCCTTTTGACACATGTGTCAAAAGGACCCTTTCACGCTTTCACCTCTTCACGCTCACACCCACGCCCGGCCCCCTTTCGCCTTTTCACGCTCTGAAGGTCAGCCTTTCCCCATTCCAAAACCTATTACAGGGCCGTGAGAAACAAAGTTTCAACACGGCCCTTTCACTCGAGTTATATAGTTTACTTAGCTAAATTAGGCAACGCCTTTTTAATCATATCCAACACCGTTGGGTCTGTGATTTCGACATTTTTAGTCGTTGGATTAACTTTTGTTGCAGACTCTGGAACAGCTGTGAAACTATGGTCGGCAGTGATGTGGTTATAGGGATCAGACTTATTATCCCACATGATTGTTTTTACATCGTAGTTTTTCCCTGCATGACAAGTGGCACAAATATCATTTGGATTGGTTTTCCTCAGTAATCCGCCGTTAGCATCAGGAGCATGATATTGGTGACAGGTCAAGCATCCGTTAATCATACCCGTTGTATTATGCTTACTGAACGTAAAGTCGCGTGTTCCGTAGTGGTTTGTGGTTATAATTGCACCAGTCTTCGGATCTTTCGTAGGATCACTATTGTGGCACTTTAAGCAAGTATCTGAAGTGGGCAAAGGCATAGTCGCTTTCTTTTGATCGTCCGAGGTTGCTGCAACATGCGCGCTGCCAGGTCCGTGACATGATTCGCAGGTAATCGTTAAATCTGGTGAACCTGCTTTTCCCATACTAGGGCTATGGCATTCGAGACAGGAATAATCTTCCGCAGACCAGTTTTGAGTTCCTTTGACAAGACCTGCACTTTGGATCTTGTAAGTTCCGTCTGGGTTTTTGCTGACCTTTCCTACCCTGTAATATTGTTTGGCAAAACCGGCTGTCTTAGGAATTTGAGCAATAACATATGTGTCCATTTGAACTCCAAGTGCTTTACTCAAATCAACTGTTGTAGATTTAGCGTCATTAGCAGCTCCATCATAGACGGTAACTGTACTATAGGTTTTGTCAAATTTATAAGCCGATAATGGTTTAAAGGACTGAAAATGAGCTGTTTTATCATAGTTGGTTTTCTTATGACAAGATAGACAAGTTTGTTCTCCTACGTAAGTTGGATTGGTGTTAGAAGTCTGCGTTACATTGGGTGTCGTTTGGGGCGAAGTTGGTGCAGGTGCAGGAGTCTGATTATTACAGGCTGCAATGAGGGTGATTATAACTAAAGTCAAGATCGAAAAAACAAGAATTTTAAGACGACGCACTAAAAATTACCTCCTTCACTGGTTCCTTAATCATCCATAGTTTACCGAAAATAGATCCTTTTATACTTTCTTTTAAGATTAACAATGGCGATGTTTCCAAGAGTTATTTAAAAGAGTTATTTACATATTTTTTGCAAGTTCATGCAACAATAAGTCAGTAGAAGAAGACAATATGTTTCATAAAGAGGATGATGACAATGGCACCAAATGAAGGACAGCCCGCCAAAGCCAGTAAAACTCAAAAAACCGTGCTAATTGGATTAATTGTACTTGTAGTATTGCTCGTTGGAGCTTACGCAGGAATGCACTACACTTCTCGTCCACAATTCTGTACGTCTTGTCATGAAATTGCCCCCCAAGTGGCCTCTTGGGAAAAAGGCCCTCACAAAACAGTAGAGTGCCTAAATTGTCATGCTGCGCCTGGGAACATCGGCTACATAGTGCGTAAAGTAAGCAGTTATAAAGAACTTTACCTGCATTTCACTCATCAAGTTCCGGCTCAAATAGCATGGACCCCTCATATCGATGCTTGTTTGTATTGCCATAGCGGCAAAGACAGTGCTTACCCAAATGCTAAAAATATTACCCTTGCCCCCGGTTCTGCTCCAAATGCCCCGCCTATCAGCCACCAACCCATGATTTCCGGTAATGTTAACTGTATCTCTTGTCATGGTAATGTGGGTCATGCATCAACATCAACCACTACTCAGTAATTTGCACAGGAGCATAGGGGCCTAATAGGACAAAAATCCCTCTGGTTTGCTTTCCGGAGGGATTCTGATTTTCAATTACGTTATCGATTTCCCGGCTAAATTTCAAAGAATAGCGTTATGAAATTTACAATTATTCCGCAAAATTCCGGGAGAATATGGGGATGTTCAGGGCGCCAATCCGGAGGAAAACGAATAAATAGTTAGTCATAAATACCTAGGATTATTAAAACGGGATCAGAAGTTGTTAATAGAATATACTGATTATTAATTTATATTTAATAAATTTGAGTTATCGAAATTAGGTAAATAATTTTGATAACTCATTTCATTATTTGTGAAAATGTGCTAAACTTTACTAAATGAATGTTCATTCATAAACCCGTGCTACTTTAACTTCTCAGTCTATTCAGGCATAAACGTTATAGGTATGCTCTTATTTTAAAAGAAATTATTTGAAATGGCAGGCGACTATAATGCAAGAAAATTCCGGAATGATCTTTGAAGATGTTAAAAAGTGCGTCGATGAAGTAATTGATTACATAGGCAAAGATATCGTTTTTTCTATGACCCTTGCTCTAGGGAAACCCATTCTCTTTATAAATGAGCTTTATAGGAGAGCAAAGCAAGATCCCGAAATTAAACTTAAAATTTTAACGGCACTTCCTCTTGAAAAGCCACGAGGCAGCAATGAACTTGAAAATAGATATTTGAAATCGTTAGTTAACAGAATTTTTGCAGGCGTACCGGATATAGAGTATATGCTCGATTTCCGAGCCGGAAAACTCCCTGCTAATGTTGAAGCCTATGAGTTTTTCAGTAAGGCAGGCGGATATTTAAATAACCCGCAAGCACAGCAGAACCATATGTCCACTCATTATACCCATGCCTGCCGAGACGCTATGGCCCTTGGGGTCAACGTATTCGGGCAGCTTCTGGGTTATCGGGAAATTGACGGCAAAACAATGTATTCCATGGGGTGCAATACTGACATTTCTTTAGAAGCTCTAAGAACCTTCCAAGAACGAAGAGCCAAGGGAGAGAAGGTCGTCCTGATTGGCGAAGCAAATAAAAACATGCCTTTTATGTATGGAGATGCCGTCGTTGAAGGAAGCAGCTACGACATGATTCTTCAAGGACCTGATTTTAATTATGAACTTTTTGCCCCGCCAAAAGATTCTGTTTCTTTGTCTGACCATATGATTGGAATCAATGTCAGTACCTTAATCAAAGACGGCGGGACCATTCAAGTTGGTATTGGGGCCCTTGGTGATGCCATTGTTTCAGGCCTTATCCTGCGCAATGAACAAAATGAATTATATCAAGAAATTCTCGAAAAAACCGGAATTAAAAAGCGATATAGTAAGCTGATTCAAAACTGGGGAGATACGGGTGTTTTTGAGAAGGGACTCTACGGTTCTTCAGAGATGTTTGTAGACGCCTTCCTGCAAATGTACAAAAGCAAGATTTTAAAACGCCAGGTCTTTGAAAACATCCCACTCATGAAACTCATCAACGCCGGAAAACTTTCACCGGAAAATATCCCATCAGATATCATTGATCAATTAATTGCCATGAAGGCTATCAATACAAAGCTTAATGAAAATGACTTTAACTTTTTAATAAAGTTCGGAATACTAAAAAAAGGACTCGTTTTAAACAATGACGTCATAATGGATAAAGAGACTGCCTATTCGACGGATCTCAATGAAGAACATAACCGTTCGGAGATACGAAGATTACTCGGCAATAAGTTACTGGGCGGACAGGTTATTCTCGGAGCTTTCTTTGTTGGACCTAAAGCATTTTATAATGCATTAAATGAGATGAGTGAAGATGAAAGGCAGCTTTTTGGCATGTCCGGGGTGGAAAAAGTTAATCAGCTTTACGGTGATGAAGAGTTGAGGAGCCTGCAGCGTAAGGATGCACGTTTCATTAATACAGGCATGATTGCAAGTATCCTGGGAGCCATCGCTTCTGATCAACTTCAGGACGGCCGTGTTGTCAGCGGCATTGGGGGGCAATATAACTTTGTAGCTATGGGACATGCGCTCCCCGATGCCCGGGTCATCATGATGATAAAAAGCACAAAAGGTTCCGGGAAAAACCTCAAATCTAATATTGTATTTAGTTATGGTCATTGCTCCATTCCCAAGCACATGAAAGATATTATTGTTACCGAGTATGGCATTGCAGATATCCGAAGCAAACCCGAAAAAGAAGTGATTGCTGAATTGATTAATATTGCTGATTCGCGATTCCAAGGACAATTGCTGGCTCAGGCAAAAAAAGCCGGTAAAATACCTCTCGATTATGAAATTCCGATGGAATATCGCAATAATACTCCTGCTAAAATTGCTTCGTTACTCAAACCCTACCAAGCACAAGGTGTATTTAAACCCTTCCCTTTTGGGACGGACTTAACGGAAGATGATATCATTTTAGGCGGTTCCCTTAAAACATTAAAAAACCTTGCTAAAGAACATCGAATAAAAATGGCAAAAGGAATACTTCTAGAATTGTTTAGGCCGATTCCGAAATCGGTCGAAAGTCATATAAAACGAATGGAACTCTCCGCCCCTGCCTCAATAAAGGAGAGACTCTTAAGAAAAGCAATAATTTATGCCTTGAGGAATAGTATCCCAGATTCCAACAGACTTTCAAAGTATCCAATGAATAACAACAAACAACTCCATGCTAAATAACCAAAAAAGGAAATAAACTGAGTGAACTCGTTCAACTAAACCTGAACATCGGTGCTTCGGTGACGAAAGTGTCCTGTGGACCGCTGCCTAGGGAATAGCTAATGCTATCGCGCTGAAGAATGGACTCTTCCCCCACCGAAGTAAAGAACCGGGACCACTCCCACTTACAAGAAGTGGAAGTCTCACGATTGGATCAATATAATGGATCCTTTGCATAATGAGTATTTACACGTTTTAATAAATAAAACCCTGCATATAAGTGGATGATTAAACCACAATTTATGCAGGATTTTGTTTAATTGGGGGAGCTTATGCATTTTGCAACAGTCCCTGGTATATAGATATTATCCTATTTCAAATTAGGCATTATTGTTTCCTTATACTAAAACGATTCTCTTGTCATAGATAACCTAAAGCAACAGGATTCATTTACTTGGCATTAACACTTAAGTTGCTGTGATCTTCTAATTCATTATAATCTTTACTTAATATTTCCGAAAGCAACTCGCGATCATGAAGTAAATCGGTTAAACGACGTTCATCTTTTGTTTGAGTAGAATGAGCATTGGTTAAAATACTTAAAGGACGATAAACCGGGGCATCTTGGATTTTTAAGGTTTTAAATATTTTTTGATCATAATCTTTCCGAACAGTCAATGACGAAATGATCGTTATGCCTAATCCTGCCGCAACCACTTGTTTAATAGCCTGGGTACTTCCTAACTCCATTGTAACATTTAATTGCGAGGGATCGAGCCCTCTCTCTTTAATAGCGTTTTCCATGACTTTACGTGTCCCTGACCCAACCTCTCTGGCAACTAAGCGCTCATAGGGGAGTTCAGAGAGAGCAATGCTTTTTCTTGTAGCCCAGGGATGAAAATATGGCAGGACAACTACTAACTCATCTTCCCAAAAACTCTCCACATTCAAATCTTTGTGATGCGGTACAGGGCCTTCAATTAGGCCTATATGAATTTTCTTCTCCAGAACATCTTGCGTAATCGAGCCGGTATTGGCAATCTTAACTTTAAAATCAACCCCAGGGTGGGTTCTAAATAAAAAGGCTAAAATATTGGGGAGGATATACTCTCCGATAGTTAAAGTAGCACCGAGAGTTATTAATCTCCGCTGATCTTTAGCCAAAGCGCATATTTGTTCCTTGGCATTAGCCAGAATCCCCAAAACACTGCGAACGTGTTTATAAAATATTTCACCCTCTTTTGTTAGGGTGACCCCTTTATTAGTCCTGTCAAAAAAGCGGGCACCATAATGATTTTCCAAATTTTGAATCTGCAAACTTATACTTGGTTGACTCATATGAAGGTTTTTGGAGGATAGTGTTATATTTTTGGTTTCGGCCACTTCTTTAAAGACAAGAAAGTGTTGTTCCATGGTGCAGTATCTCCCTTCATGCTTCCCGAGTTCATTATATCATTTCATTTCGCTGAAACTCCCTATTTTTCCTTCCCTCTGGCGCGAAATATTGGAAGGAAATATCTTTTAACTAAAAAAAGGGCTGTAACCAAAACTTGTTGGCCTCCGCATTGCATTCCCACTTTTGCTTCTCTAATCGCTAAAGAAAGGCGTTGTCACTCCACTATAGTAGTGGAATGATAACGCCTTTGGCCATTTGCCCCCCCCCTTTGGGTTTTCCAAGTTAAGTTTTTACACAACCCCTTTTCTACGCTGATCTAGATCGCTATGGTAGACTCGGCTTTAGGGGTTTTCTTAGTCAGAGCATTAATATAAGCTTTGGCACTGGCTTCTATCACATCTGTAGAATATCCTTTGCCGACCACTAACTGACCATCCTCGTAACGCATCTTAACAGTAGCCTCTCCAAGCGCCTCACTGCTTCGCGTTACGGAATTGAGAGTATAGTGTTCTAAAGTTGCTTTATTGCCTGTTATTCTGTCGATGGTATTAAACAGCGCATTTACCGGACCATTGCCGCAGGCAGCATCAGTTATTGTTTTTCCTTCGAATTCCAAGGTTACTGTAGCTGTAGCCATTCCGACTCCAGAGGTGGCAATAGACATACTTTGGAATACTATGCTGTTCCCCGTGTCATCTGAATCACCCATCAAAACATAGAGATCCTGATCAAAGACCTCTTTTTTCTGATCTGCCAAAAGTAAGAACCTCTGATAAACGTCATCCAAATGGGTCCCTTCAATCTTATATCCCAATTCCTCAAGACGAAATTGCAAAGCATGTCTTCCTGAGCGGGCAGTAAGATTAATATTATTCTTGGGAACACCGATGGTCTCCGGTTGGATAATCTCGTAAGTCTCCCTATCTTTCAAGACTCCGTCTTGATGTATCCCTGAAGCATGATTAAATGCGTTAGCCCCTACAATTGCTTTATGATCCGGAATAGTAACTCCGGTAATGCGAGAAACCAGTCGGCTTGTCGCTGAAATTTCACGATGATTTATGCTGCTTTCAACTCCGTATCCGTCGCGCCGGGTAAAGATAGCCATAATGACTTCTTCAAGAGATGTATTTCCTGCCCTCTCGCCAATTCCATTAATCGTTCCTTCCACTTGGCGGGCACCCGCTTTAATTCCAGCAAGAGAATTCGCCGTGGCCATCCCCAAATCATTATGGCAATGGACACTGACAATTGCTTGATCAATATTCTTGACGTTTTTGATGATAAAACTAATAAGATCACCGTATTCCCAGGGACTTGCATATCCTACTGTATCCGGCAAATTCACGACCGTGGCCCCTGCCGAAATAACTGCTTCAATAACTTTTGCTAGAAATTTCGGTTCTCCACGAAAAGCATCTTCCGCATAAAATTCGACATCACTGACATACTTCTTCGCATACTTTACTGCAAAAACCGCCTGCTCGATAAGTCTATCAGGAGTTAAGTTAAGCTTTTTGGCCATATGAATTGGTGATACTCCAATTCCGGTATGAATTCTCGGATATTCTGCTTTGCGTAAGGCATCAGCACATAGATCAATATCATTTGCTACTGCGCGTGTTAAACCGCAAATAGTAACACCTTTTATCTCCTTAGCCATGGTTTGAACAGATTCGAAATCCCCTGGCGAGGAAGCCGGAAAACCAGCTTCGATAATATCAACACCGAGCTTGACCAACTGATGGCCAATTTCCAGTTTTTCCTTAACATTAAGAGTTATCCCTAGAGATTGCTCTCCATCGCGAAGCGTTGTATCAAAAACATATAACTTTTCCATGATAGAAACCTCCTTAAAATAATCAAACCCTTCGTCTCTGCTTGAGACGAAGGGTTAATTCGCGGTACCACTCAAATTGACAACTAAAGTTGTCTTCTCGGCCAGATACGGGATCTCTTAGATGTTGATGGTTCAACACAATGATCCGATATCCTCTTCCTTTTAACGGTGGAAGATCCGTCCGAGCCTACTTTAATAAATTGAATTTCGGTCGGCTACTCGAGGAAGAGTTCTAATTCTATCCCATGACTGCCTTGCACCAACCGCCAGCTCTCTAACACGGAATCTGAATTGTAATAGTTCCTCTCATCGTCATTTTAGCATTTTTAACTATATTGACACTTCTTCATATAATTGTCAAGTATATTTTATAATTTTACCCCAAGGAATACCCTCTGATCTATAACAATTCCCTAAGACCTAGGCATTAAACCGATAACCCGCACCCCACAATGTTTCTATATATTCCGGATTCGATGGATCTCTTTCAATCTTTTTTCTGATCTTCTGAACATGGACAGAAACTGTTGCGGTATCTCCGAAGTACTCATCTCCCCAGATCGTAGCAAGAAGATGTTCTTTGCTGAAAACAATATTAGGATTTGTGGCAAAGAAAACTAGAAGCTCATATTCAGTGGTTGTCAATAGAACCTCCTTGCCATTGACAAAAACTTTACGAGATGCTGTATTAATTTCCAATCCCCGATGGTTGATCACTTCAAGAGCAACGGCTCTGCCTTTGAGTCGTTCATACCTGGTGATATGTGATTTAACCCTTGCAGTCAGCTCGGCGGGACTAAAAGGTTTTGTCAAGTAATCATCGGCTCCAAACCCCAACCCCCTAATCTTATCGATGTCTTCATTTTTGGCAGAAACGATAATGACTGGAATTTCAAATTTTTCACGTATTTCTTTCGTGATTTGGTATCCATCTTTGCCAGGCAGCATTAGGTCAACGATAATTACGTCGTAACGACCGGTTAAGGCTTTTTTTAAGCCTTGAATCCCATCTTGGACAATTTCTGTATCATACCCGTTTAAGCAGAGATAGTCCCGCTCTAATTCAGCAATATTCAAATCATCTTCAATAATTAAAATCCGCTTCATTCAAGGCCTCTTTCATTCCGATTGTTCTCCATAATCGGAAGTTTTATCGAAAAACATGTACCTTCCTGCTCAATGCTGGAAACTGACAGAGTACCCCCATGGGCTTGAACGAGTTCCTTTGCAATCGCGAGGCCAAGTCCGGTACTCATTAAGTCTTTTGTACGTTCGCTGTCTATCCTATAAAACCTGTTAAATATATAGGGAAGTTTATCTGCTGGAATTCCCGGTCCATTGTCCTCAACATCAATAACAATAACATTATCCTTTCGCTTAAGGGTAATGTTAATCATTAATTCCTTATCTACACCGTATTTGACGGCATTTCCAATAATGTTTTTAAAGGCTTGATTTATCCGTTTTCTGTCGATAAAAAGTTCGCAGTCACCTGCCATTTTATTGTGATAATCAAATTTGATATTTCGTTCCTCCAATTCGAATTTAAATTCCTCCATAAGATCTTCCATAAAAGCTCGTATACAAATAATTTCAAATTTAAACTCCAACTTTTGCATATCTAACTTTGAAAACAGGAAAAGATCATCAATTAGCTTATCTATATAAACAGTATTTTGATAAATTGTCTTAAGATACTTGTTAACTTTCTCAGGGGAACTGACAACTCCGTCTAATATTGCCTCCAAATAGCCTTGAACCGACGATATAGGAGTTTTAAGATCATGGGAAATATTAGCAATTAAAGTCTTGCGATTTTCTTCATACTCTAATTTCATCTTCTCACCGACTTGTAATTTTAGAGCCATTTCATTAAAAGAATCCACCAATAATCCGATAAACCCGAGATCACAACTCTCATCACTTTCGATTTGAACATAATAATTTCCTTGAGCGATTTCTTCTACTCCGTTTTGAAGTTTAAGAATAGGCTTAAATATTCTCTTTTCTAATCTCCACAAAAAAATAAATTGCAAAATTTCCTTAATTATAATAAATATTGCAAAGAATATGCTGATTGAGCGAATTCCTACCCACTTGAAGAGCAGACCGAGAATGATTAAATTGAAGATAATGCTCATGGGGCGAAGAAAGCGCAGTGACCTATGATCTCGTTTAAATTGTCTGTGTTTTACCCAAAACTCCGATTGTCGGTAAAGTTGGTGCTGCTGCTTATGGAATTCCCGATGTCGCCGGCGAAATTCCTGATGTTTTCTGATATGAACTCTCTTATGGTGTTCAATCTTTATATATAGGCGTTTAAATAAGCTCTTAAGCAATTTGATCACCATTTTCTTAACCTTTTCCTTAACTGCAGAAGATTTGTGTTCATTATACTGAGAATAAGGGCGCAAAACAATTCGATTGTTCTGTGCCCTTAAACTTAATTTGCGAATCGATTATCCGTCAAGACAGCTGCAATTCTGCTGTAAGCTGTAACTTATGAATTTCATCCGCTTCCTGATTTTGTTTTCCTTCCGCAGTCAACAAGATTCTTTCTATTTCTTTGGTCTTGCTGACCCAAAGATTACACTGAATATTGGGCTCTTGCATCGTAAAAAATTCTTTCAGCAAAAAATGATGTTGCTGATGCTCAGGCATTCTTCGCTGACTCATTTTTTCTTGGATGGCCTTTTTCATTTCTTCAGGTATTTCCTTCAGATTTAGAGAAAGTTTAACCGATTGATCTTCTTGTTCTTCCATCTTGATTTGATTAATAACATTGAGAACAAAGGCTAACTTTGCTAACTTTCCGCGAATCCCTATGTTTCTCAGATTCTCATGACCTTCAATACCACATTCGCCATGGTGATAAAAATGGTGATGATGTTTCATAAAGCCGTGATGCATATGCCTACGGCAACCCGGGAGAGTAAACTCAGTTTGGCTTTCATGTTTAATCTTCTTGCCGTCATAATCCAGTTCCGAGCTAATTTTCACTTTAGTCTCTCCGCTAGTTAAGTTTTTTACAAACTCATTTTGGAAACCGATAATTTTTGATTGATCTTTTGTCCCTTCGACTTTTAATGTCCCGCTAATGACCTCCTTATCTTTCATAGTATTGATTACATCATACAAAAGTTTAACTCCACTCATCATAATGACCTCCTTGTTTAATAACTACAGTGGTCATTATAATGGGTGGCTCTAAATTCTCCTTTAAGCAATTATAAAAATTTTATAAAAACCATAAAAAAGTTTTCTTATGTAAAGATCCGAATCAACAGTTCCGCAATAAGATTTGCAAACTTCATTATATAGAAATGGCAATCCCTCCCGCCATCCCGATAGTCTCCAGTGGGGTGTATCACACTTGTTTGATTCAGAGACTCTTGGTCAATCCCACTGTAGGAGTATGAGACCATCTATTTTCATCATTCGTGGTGCCGTTTTAGGCGACACAGGAGGCAGATAGCACAAAAAGGCAAACTTCCATAAAATTGTGAAGTTTGCCTTTCTTTATTTGCCCGCATGAAATAGTTTACTGAACATCCCATTTCAGAATATCTTTATCCCCTTGATAACGAGGAATGACATGAAGATGCAGATGAAAAACCGTCTGACCAGCTACAGTCCCTACATTCGCAACTACGTTGTAACCATCTGGATGATATTCCTCATCAAGCATACCCTTTACCTGCTTTAATAGTTCCCCTATGGCTGCCATTTCCTCCGGCTTAGCTTCAAAGATATTAGTCACATGGCGCTTTGAAATAATTAAAGCATGACCTTTACTCACCGGATTCCGATCGTAAATAGCTCGAAAGAGATCGTTTTCAGCAAATGTGGCTTCCTGAGGCAGTCCACAGAATACGCAATCCCCCATAACCTTCTTCCTTTCTTTATATTGGTCGGGCCTTGTTGGCTTTGATGATTACAGATTTAACCATTAAACTTTGTTCCGTACTTATTGATGTCGACCTTAGCAAAATCGAGATCTTTCTCCGAATATGGAGATTTGGACTCCGCCGGATATCCAAGAGCCATAATCGACGCAACGTTCAATGTCTCAGGAATTGCTAATATCTTCCTCACATATTCCTCTGCTGTCTCATTTTCCGTATGCTGCCGATTCCTAATTTGGATCCAACATGATCCTAACCCCAAAGATTCTGCAGTTAGATGAAGAATTGTGCCGGCAATAGAAGCATCTTCCACCCAGACATCACTTACCCCAGGATCAGCCAAGATCACCATGGCCAATGCTGCACTCTTTAAATGCCCGGCCCCCTTTTTGGAAGACGATAAAAGTGATAATATCTCAGGGTCGTCCACAACTAAAAACCGGCAAGGCTTTAACCCATGGGACGACGGGCTTAGCAAAGCCGCCTTTAGTAGGATTTGAACTGTTCCCGGATTAATCTTCGTTGCTGTATATTTTCTAATGCTTCGCCGCTTATATAATAAATCTAACAACCTTATCCCTCCTTTCTCATTAAAATAATTCAATAAACTTTACTTAAAGAATACCCTTAAAAAGGGCATAAAATCAAATAATAATACGCAGAAAAGAAACTTCTCACCGGCACAAGGGGTAAGAAGTTTACTTACCTCCGATTGGGCAGTAGGATTCCAGCTCATTTTCCTCCATTAGTTTACTCTTAATTTGCGATTGTACGGAAAACTCAAACACACAGGAATATATCCTTTTTACGAACTCGGGCGAGAGCTGCAACTCTTCTGCCAAAGGAACTAAACGTTGCAAAATGTCTCTTTCTCTGGCCGTGTCCTTGACTCGATCTAATCGCTTTTTATTGCCAATTTTTTTGGCAATTTCCATACGATCAGACAAACGCTTCACAATTGTATGATCAATTTGATCAATTTCTGAGCGCAAAGCTTCCAAAGTTTCCTCTGTTTTTCCTCTTACAAAGATTCTCCCCACTGATTGAGCGACTTGCTCCAATTCTTGAGCTACAGTCATCATTTGTTCCGGTGTCAGAGACTGAGGTCCGTCACTCAAGGCTTCCTCAGGATTGGGATGCATTTCGATGAGTAAACCATCAGCCCCGGCAGCCACGGCCGCCTTAGACAGAGAAGAGATTAGATCACGTCTTCCTGCTGCATGACTTGGATCGACAATGACCGGCAGATGAGACAGTTCTTTAGCAACTCCTACTGCACTCAAATCTAACGTATTTCGAGTACTGGGTTCAAACGTCCGGATTCCCCGCTCACACAAAATAACTTGAGGATTCCCCGCCGCCATAATATATTCCGCGGCTAACAACCACTCTTCGATTGTCGCTGACAACCCACGTTTGAGAATAACCGGTTTATTCACCTTTCCTGCTAACTTGAGCAGTTCAAAATTTTGCATGTTGCGGGCTCCTATTTGCAGCAAATCAACTCTATCGACGACTAAATCCAAACTCTTGGCATCAATCACTTCGGTAACACACAGAAGCCCTTCTTCTCTTGCAGCCTCTGCCAAATAGTTAACCCCTTCAAGCCCCAACCCTTGAAAACTATAGGGAGATGTGCGTGGCTTAAATACTCCTCCGCGCAAAATTTTACCTCCTGAACGTTTTACCGAGGCAGCAGCCTTTCGCATTTGGATACTTGACTCTACAGCACACGGCCCGCCAATAAGGATGATTTCTTTCCCCCCTATAGTTGCTTCGCCAATTTCAATCATACTTTTTGGAGACTTACCCCCGGCTAATTTTAAGTCTTTCATAAACTATTCCCCCTTCAATTGATATAAAAAAGTCCACGGCTCATCCCACCAGGGACGAAAGCCGTGGACTTCCGCGTTACCACCCAATTTGACCAAATCTGGTCCTCTCTAAAAAGGTACTGTCTTCAAACTCGTCTTTGTTGAGCTATGGAAGATAACAAAACCAAAAAGTTCCTCATCCCTGACGGGACGAGAAACTTTATCTCGTGTTACCACCCAACTTTTAGCCTTACTGGCCACTCCACAAGGTACGGGAATGATATCCGATACCCCCTTCCAATTAACGGGGAAGAACCGTCCAAGCCTACTTTTTCGTTCAGCCGGAAGCTCGGGAGGGAACTTCAGCTACTACCACACATAGAAGAGTTTTCAGTCATGACTCTTCCTCCCTGAAAGGTACTATATAGCCTACTTTTCTCCGTCTTTGCTTTTAAAGTAAGATTAAATTAATAGTATTATAACAGAAGGAGGGAATTTGTCAACTATATATATTAGAAACAGCCTATTATATCTTTATCCTCAATTGTAAAAGTTATTTCCACCCCTACCACACTTAGAAGTGGAAGTTAGGCTTGCAAATCTTCTTATCGTTCCTTTCCTTAACCATCTTAACTGCCCCACAACCTCTAAAATGTTCTACGTGTCAAGGACGAAGCCGCAAAGCGGTGCGAAGCATCAAATATCGTACTTTTAAACCCTTGAATAGCATTATCACTGATAGGAAAAAATATAGAAATCATAAAGGATATTTTAAGGATATCTTAAGGTTCCTCATTTATGGTTATAGTATATGTAAATCCCTTTCACAGATATTAGATACAGTTATTGGAAAGGAGTTTTTATAAATGCGTTTTTCGCTAGGTTTATTAGATTCACTCTTTGGAGAAAAAATAGTACTTCAAGGCCCTGATGAAAAAGGAAATATTGTTAAATGCAAGGTTTCAAAAAAATGGCTTGAACGAGCACAGGTAGGAAGCAATTCACTATCTCCATTATCCCAGGATTCTCAAAATGACGATAAGTACTCAGCGTCGATGATTTAGAATGATTTATTTTCTGTATGAGCCATCTCCTTAAATACTTCGCTGAAAATCCCTCGAAAAGCAACCGGAAGAGGAATTTCGCGAAAATTTTCCGAAGTAACCCAACACCTGTCACACTCGACCAGGTGTTCTTTTTGTTCGTCTGCCGTATAAGTATTGGCATCGTCTTTAACCATATTTAAATTGGACTCAAAAGCGCCTTTCTGAGTCCCGGGATAATTCCCAACATCCAAACATACCCATAGAATCTTCCAGCGCCGATGGCTGAAATTGTACCATATAGGACCCTGCAAAGGGACAACTTGGGCCAACTGCTTCTGAACAACTCCGTCATAGGATCGGTCGGCAACTGCTTCTTGAAACAATCGAAACCAATCCGCCTGCGAAAAGGTTGAAAAATCATCTTCGCGGCTGTCTTCCGGCAAAATTTCCACACCGGGTAGTTCCCAGAGACTTGCCAGTAAACCATCTGCCGGTCGTTTTTGCAAATAGATTTCATTTCTTTGCCGTAGGACAAACGTTAATCGAGTCACCTCTTGACGTTGTGATTTGATCCTTTTTACAGGATAAAGAAGAACGTTTCCTTGCTTTTTACCGCGGCAGACTTCAAGCAAAGGGCATTCAAGACAATTAGGCTTCTGGGGAGTACATATTATAGCTCCCAATTCCATTAAAGCTTGGTTAAAATCACCCGGATCAAAGACTGACTGCCAAGCAGCTATGCGTTGATCAAAGTAACGGTAACTTTTAATAGACTCAATAGGCTCTACCCAGGCCAAGAGACGGGACATGACTCTCAACACGTTGCCGTCAATTGCCGAAACCTTCTCTTTAAAAGCAATACTGGCGATAGCTCCGGCAGTGTACTTTCCAATGCCCGGTACTTTGAGAAGTTGATCATAATTGCCGGGCATTTTGCCTGCCCTTTGGGCGAGAAGATATTGTGCCCCCTCCCACATTCGTCGGGCTCTTACATAATAACCCAGACCTCTCCATTCGGTTAATACCTCTTCAATGCTTGACTCACCCAGTTTTTTTATGTTAGGAAAGCGTTGGAGAAATCGTTCATAGTATGGAATTACCGTTTTTACCTGAGTTTGCTGCAGCATTACTTCAGACACCCAGATTGTATAAGGATCCTTCGTCTTTCGCCAAGGCAAATCTCTTTTTTTCACTTGATACCAAGACAACAACAGATCAGCTATGTCAGAGTTTGTTGAATCGTCTTGAATCATCTTTTTTTGAGCTCCCATACCTTTATCTCCTATTTATTAATCAGGATCAAACCGCAGATACACATAAGTGCTCCAAAAATTTGATAAAACGTAAAACCTTCATTAAAAAACAATATCCCGATAGGAATAAGCATTACAGCCAGAATAATGTTAGCAACCAACGAACCGACCCCAATATTCCAGCCTACTCGGTAAGCCATTAAGTAACCCACCTCAAGTCCTACAATTGCCAATCCCAAGACAAAGCTCGTCCAATTCAACTTGGCAAAAGAATGTAAAAAGCTTTTGTCAGTTTTATATAAAAAGCCCGCTAAAACAGTTAATACAGCCGCAGTCGTATAGGTTATCAGCAGAGCAGAGAAAGGATTGACATCTTGAGGAGTCGTCTTTTGACAGATATTATAAGCAATATTTGATATGACAATAAGAACTATAGGAAACACATATTCCAGCATATTCAAACCCCATTCGCACTTAATTGTTCGGGTCTTTTTTTGCCAATCACTCTCTTAAACTTAAGATATAATGATTTCAGGCCATTTCAGATGTTAATATAGTCATCACGTTAGTGAACTGTCTCTGTCCAAAATTTTCCAACTGATTCTCGAACAGCCTTAGTATTAGTCATGTAATGAATGTTCTTCCATTCAGGGGGAAGCAATTTTTTGTACTTCCATTGAGCGAAGCGTTCATCAATCAGTAAAACAATGCCCCTATCGTTCTCTGTTCGGATGACTCGTCCCACTGCCTGCAAAACCTTGTTAATTCCCGGGTACATGTAGGCAAATTCAAACCCTTCATGACTTACTTTTTCGTAATAAGCACGTATTATCTCTCGTTCAAATCCAATCTGAGGCAAGCCCACTCCAACAATAATAGCCCCTGAGAGGCGATCACCTAATAAATCAATTCCTTCGCCAAAGATGCCGCCCATTAAAGCGAAACCTACTAATGTTTGCTCAGGATGCTTCATAAAATCCGCCAAGAAATTCTCCCGTTCCTCTTCAAGCATGCCTAAAGTTTGCTGAATAACCTTAACTGAAGGATTTTGCACTCGAAACCTGAGAATAACTTCCTGCAAATATTCGTAAGAAGGGAAGAAAACGAGATAGTTCCCTACTTTAGGCTGAATAACGGCGGCGATTGTTTCGGCAATCTGCTCATAGCTCAAAGCTCGTTGCTTATATTTAGTAGGAATGCTTTTGTGAATCATAACATGTAAGTTTCCTGCGGGAAAGGGGGAAGATAATCTTAATTTAAACGACGTCTCTTCTCCGCCCAAAACATTCATAAAATAATCCATAGGACTTAAGGTTGCAGAAAACAGTATTGATGCTTTCCCTTTCTCAAACGCTTCTCTAAGCCGGATAGCAGGGTCGAGACAAAACAGTTTGACCCTAAATTCTTCCCGAAATTGCAGACAGGTCACATAACGTGTATCATAACTTTCCGCTGTTCTAAGAAACGTTAAGGTCTGAAAGTAAAGATCTAAAAGCTGTTCCTGCCAAGGATACGTTTCCGCTTTTGATTTTAAAAAAACTTCAACTTCTTTAACAAATTGTCTCAAAACCTTAATAAGGCTGCCGGGAAGCCCTTTTTCAACAAATTCTCCCTGGGAATTTGCAGCCAGACAACGGTTTTTTTCTTTGCCTAAGGCAGTATTGACCCGGTTCAAACTCTTAGACAGTCTTGGATTATCCCTTTTGGCGAGTCGTTTAAGCTTGAGCCAATCTTCCTTCACTAATTCGGCCGAAAACATCTCACGAGCACGGTCCACTAAATTGTGGGCTTCATCGACCAAAAAAGTATATTCCCCTCCGTCCAGAAAAAATCGTTTTAAATAGACACGAGGGTCAAATACATAGTTATAATCTCCAATAACCACATCTGCCCAAAGAGCCATTTCCAGTGAAAATTCGAAAGGACAAATTGAATGTTTACGGGCATGATCTTCAAGAACCTGGCGAGTCCATGATTCTTCATTAAACATATCCTCAACAGCGCCTCGGAGGCGGTCATAATAACCTTTGGCATAGGAACATTCTTCCGGCAAACAGGAAACCTCCGGCAAAAAACATACTTTTCTTTTAGCAGTTAGGGTCAGCCGCTTAATTTTTAACCCTTTGTTTTGTAAATCAGACAAAGCCCTTTCCGCAACGGTACGAGTGATGGTTTTAGCCGTGAGGTAAAAAATTTGCACAGTTAACCCTTCGGACATAGCCTTCAGGGCAGGAAATAGAGTACCCATGGTCTTGCCGATGCCTGTGGGAGCTTGAGCAAAAAGCATCTCGCCGTGCTTTATCGTCTGGTAGACGCCGACAGCCAAATCCCTTTGCCCCACCCGATAAGCCTCAAAGGGAAAATTTAGGTTATGAATACTTTCATCGCGGACAATAAGCCACTCTTGAACCCGACAAGCCCAGGCCAAATATCGTTCCCCTAAATTAAAGAAGAACTCCGCTAGTTCTTCTAAAGTAAACCATTTATTAAATTTTCTCGTTTCAGCGGTGTCAAGTTGATAATATGTGAGCTGAACTTCCATGTTTTCCAAGCTTTCCATAACTGCATACATAAAGGCATAACACTGGGCTTGGGCCCAGTGCATACCGCTTATGGATTCTTCAAGTAAGGATAAATCCATGGACGTCGTTTTTATCTCATCGACACAAACTCCGGATTCCGTTTTAAATATCCCATCCGCTCGTCCTTTAACTTCCAGGCAAATTTCTTCATCAAGTCCACTTATATACTGATTCTCCCTTGGGACATAAAGATAAGAGAGTGTTACTTCAGGCAGATAGTTCAGACCGCTATGTTTTTGAATGTACTGATGGGCTTTTATACCATCTTGAGTGCGAGCAGCCCCCAGCGAGGCTGGCTGCAAGTCACCCCTTTTTAGTACGAATTCCACTAAATCTCGCACGGATACTTTTACAATCTTCAATTTTACAATCCTTCCAATAAGTTAACATTACTAAAACCGCAAAACTTCTATCAGCCTTAGGCCTGGCCCGTCGCTGCCCCATAAGATTCGACGTAACTTTTGGCGAATCCTTCATATCAATAAGTTCCGGTACCTGTGACCTCGATATATTTCATTAACGGAAAGTGAACTCGTTCAGCTAAAGCCGAACATCGGGGCTTCAATGACGAAAGGTCCTGTGGACAGTTTCGCCGAAAGCACCTAGCCAATAACAAATGCTATCACGCCGAAGGATGGACTCTACCCCACCGAAGCATGGGATGGGGACCACTCCCACATAAAGTGGGAGTCTTACGATTGGACAAATTCAGGTATCTGTAACCTCAGAGACCTCAGTATATTCCAATCAACGGACAAACATATCTCTTAAAGACATTATACTTTATATTTGCCCTGTTATTTAATGTTTGGCTCAAACTTTTCTCTATTTTCATTCTTATTTTCTTTCTCATTTTTCTTTTATTTCTCGTAAGATCTTCACCATTTCTTAACAACTTGTTCATCTTTTACGCAGATATAAAACGCAGGGGGGAGTATAATTGATAGCCGAAGGCATTTAGGGAAATAAGAAATGAGATGATAATTTTGAGACTATCGTTTTTGGATCGCACCCGTGGTTTAATTATGCTCACCATGGCCTTAGATCACGCTTTATATTTTTGGAGTAGTGGACGAGTAAATAATGAAGGATTGCCCCTCCTAATTAATGGGATTGTAACCTTTAATCCCATAGGAAGTACTACCCTTCTTGGCTTGCTCGTCATGTTTTTTTCCAGCCTCTGTGCTCCCGGATTTCTTTTTATTGCCGGGTATGTTTTAGCCCTGTCCGTTAAGAAACGTGAGGCTCTGGGAGCTGCAAATTGGGATATTAATACGTATTTGCTGAAACGGGGACTCCTACTTATATTTTTACAAATTTTTATTGCCTCTCCTGCTTTCAACCTTCCTCTGTTTCTTCAGTCCCGGTCATTTTTTTCTGTGGTTACCACCGGAACCTTTTTCTCCTTAAGTGTGCTGTCCACCATTGGTCTAGGCTTTATTGCCCTCATCTTGGGGCGTAAAATTTCACCTTGGAAGCTATTGGGGATATCTGGGTTGCTCTATTTTATCAGCCAGTTCTTTTTACCGGCTATCACAAAAGTCTTTCCTTTCCAGCAATCCTTCATAAAAGCTTTGCAGACTATTTTGGTTTTACCCGTCCCCTTCTCATCAACCTTACTCGTGAACAACAACTTTCCCTTGATCCCTTGGCTTCTGCCTATGGCTCTGGGCTGGCTGTACGGACACACCTATGTTGAAAAACACGGGCCATCCTATGAGGCAAATAGGTTTGCCGTCTCCGGATTATGCAGTTTATCACTTTTCTTTATCTTACGTTTTCTCGGAGTGGGAGATTATCTGGTTCCTGACGGCACTTTGCAAGGTTTCTTCGGACTTTCCAAATACCCCCCAAGTATTGACTTTTTTCTTCTTTACCTCGGAGTGGTATTCTTGTTATGCTATATCTTTTTCAAAGTCTCTCAAACTTCGAAGTTGGGAAATATATTGGAGAAATTTGGTCAATCCCCGCTTTTCTTTTACAACGCCCACCTTTGGCTTTACGCCGCGATACCTGCAATTACAGGGCATTTCAATAGTCTCTCTCTTTTACTGGGAGTTGGGATTTGGCTCATGGGGATATTAATCCTTTATCCTCTTTCTAGTGGCTACCAGACTTGGAGAATTTATCTTAAAACCCATTTTTTCACCCCAAAACTGCTTCCTCAATTAGAGCCAAGCTACTCTGGAAAAGTTAACAATTCCATTATAAAGTTTGAGAAAGGCAGATAAATACCAATGAGTTCTTCCGTAATTCTAAAAACATTACACTGGCCGAAAGGGTCAAAAACAACTCTCTTACGTCTGTGCTTAGTGGCGATAATCCTCTACGTTCTAATAGCTCCCGATCGGCCTGCCCACTATTCCTACCTCCTTTTAGTGGGAGCTTTCTGGAATATTGAGCCTGATCGTTTAACTGTATCTTGGCAGAGCTTCTTGAAAATTGGTATTCCTTTAGTTATTTTTCCTATTCTAATGTGGCAATATTTCCCTCCCGTTTGGAATGACATTGTCTATTGGCAATTAGGAACTCGTGTCCATCTTTTGGACTTAGATGCTTTGTTTAAATCTATTCCCGGAAATAACGGCTGGATGTTTCGAGTCATTAAAACTCCTTGGTTGACAGCCTACTTCCGTTGGATTTATGCCAATGGCTTTACGCTCCCGGTATTAATCCCGATTTTTCGCTCCTTTTGGGCCAAAGACTCCTTGAAAATGATTCGCTACAGCTTGTCCGCCCACATCTTGCAATTTCTTTTAATTTTCCCTTTCTACTTAACGATTCATGTTAACGAAGTTTGGTATGTCTTAGGACAACCGGATGGTATGGCGCGCAACCTTTCCCCGGCCCAAGCGGCCGTTGTTGTCGTAAATTGTTTTCCTTCCATGCATACTTCAATTTCTTTTGCCATGCTTCTCTTAGCCTGGAGAGAAAAAGACAAACTTTTTCGTTGGGTTTGGACAATTTTTTGCCTTTCGATAATCTATTCAACTCTTTACCTAGAAATACATTGGGTTACTGATGTCATCGGCGGCCTTCTTTTGGCACTCGTCACTGTCAAATTGGGCGATTGGTTAATTCATAGGATCGCCCTTCGCGAGGAAAATAAACCTCTTAATTCAAAATCCTTGCGGGATTTGAAATTGACCCAGTGAACTCGTTCGGCTAAAGCTGAACATCGTGGCCACGGTGACGAAAGTGTCCTATGGACAGTTTCGCCGAAAGCGCCGAGCCAATAACAAATGCTATCGCGCTGAAGGATGGACTCTACCCGCACTGAAGCAGAGAACGGGACCCCTCCCATTTAGAGAAGTGGGAGTCTCACGATTGGATAAAGAAAACTTAGCTGGCGCCAGCATAAAGAAAGGTGGCGGCTCATTATGCATGAAAAGCTCCTAATCGTCGCATCCTTTTATAGATAAGCTTAACGGCGAAAGGAGAAAAACTATGAGTGAACTCATGGGGCATCATAACCAGCGGCGAGAAACTCTCAAGCAAATTATTCGCGACATTCATCAAAATAAAAATCCTCAGGAATTGAAAGAAAGATTTCGTGAGCTCTTATCCGATGTCGGGGCAACAGAAATCGCCGCTTTGGAGCAGGAACTTATTCAAGAAGGTTTGCCGGAAAAGGAAATCCAAAGTCTTTGTGATGTTCATGTTTCCGTATTCCAGGATAGTCTTGACCAACAGCCCAAATCACAAGAGCAAGGCGGGCACCCCATTCAGACATTTCGCAAAGAAAATCAGGCCATTGAAAGCTTAATTAAGGAGCTGCGTCCCCTTCTGGAACAGCTTCTCGATTCCGCTCAATCAGCTATTCCAGGTAAAATTCTCAATGAATGGCAAGCCCTCCACCGGCAATTGATTGAAATAGAAAAGCATTACAGCCGCAAAGAGAATATTCTCTTTGCTTACTTGGAAAAGCACGGAGTAAGCGGTCCCCCCAAAGTGATGTGGGGGATACATGATGAAATCAGAGCCCAACTAAAGCAGATTTCTCAAGAACTTTCGCACCCGACCTCCGAAACCCATGTTTTTCAAGAAATGATTCAAACTACGGCTTTACCGGTACTAAAAGCTATTGAAGATATGATTTACAAAGAGGAAAATATCTTATTCCCAATGAGCATGGAAACCTTAACTGAAGCAGAATGGGCGGCAGTGGCCGAACAGAGCGGTGAGATCGGATATGCGTTAGTTCAGCCTGATCATGGATGGATTCCATCCGTTCCTCCCGAACCACCGGTTGATCAAAAGGCCTTTTCCCAGACTCAATCACCAAGCAGTCTGCCTCATCAACTTCTTCCTTTTTCAACCGGCGCTCTTTCCTTAGAACAAATAAGTCTTATCTTTAATCACCTGCCGGTGGATATAACCTTTGTGGATGAATTCGATATCGTTCGCTATTTCTCTTTTGGTAAAGAACGTATCTTTCAGCGCAGTAAGGCAATTATCGGCCGTAATGTCAAAGACTGCCACCCTCCTGACAGCGTTCATATTGTTAACAAGATCGTTCAAGACTTTAAAAGCGGGCAGCGTGATACAGCTGATTTCTGGCTACATATGGACAATCAGTATGTTTATATCCAATATTTCGCGTTACGGGATGAAAACGGGACGTACCGAGGTACAATTGAGGTCACCCAAGATATTCAAAAATATCAGAGCCTCCGAGGAGAAAAACGAATTTACTCCGAAGAATAGCCCAACCTAAACACAACTGCATGCGCTCATACTTTGAATATTATTTAACTCCTGAACAGGAAATGGACGAAACCTCATTTAAAAGATGTTTCGTCCATTGTTCTCAACGCTTGATTTATCTATTGGAATCGGAAATGGTATAGAAAAACTAAGCCTGGCTCGCAACGGCAGCCTGAAGTTTTGCCTTTTCCTCATCCACTAGCTGACGTCGTAAAACTTTTCCTACAATACTTCTCGGCAACTCTTTTCTAAACTCAACGAGACGCGGAACTTTGAAGGCTGCCATTTTGCTTCTGCAAAATAAAATAAATTCCTGTTCAGTTCCTTCTATGTCATCATGCAGCACAATATAGGCTTTCGCGGTTTCCCCGCGATACTGGTCTGGTACTCCGGCAACAACGACTTCTTTCACCTTAGGATGTTCATAAAGAACTTCTTCAATGTCACGGGGATAAATATTATAGCCTCCAGCGATAATCATATCTTTCTTTCGGTCGATGATATAAAAATAACCATCGTCATCCATTTTGGCAATGTCACCTGTATGCAGCCAGCCATCCCGTAAGGTCGCTTTTGTTTCCTCGGGCCTATTCCAGTACCCGCTCATAACCTGAGGGCCCCTAATACACAATTCTCCGATCCCTCCTGCCGGGAGAGGCCTTGTTCCTGTTTCCAGGTCCATGATAACACAGTCTGTATCTGGGAAGGGGATACCTATAGAACCTTCACGGGTAGGACGATCCAATGGATTGCTATGAGTAACCGGTGAAGCTTCGGACAGTCCATATCCCTCGGCCAAATTTCCTTCTCCCTGCGTTACTTTCTTGAACTTTTGGGCAACTTCCAAAGGAAGAGGCGCTGAACCGCTATTGCAAACTTTGATAGCTGCTAAACATTCCCGATAATCCGCAATTCGAGGATGGTTGTTAATAGCCATAAAAATCGTGGGCGCACCAGGGAATAGGGTTGGCCTATATTTTTTAATAGCAGCTAAGACTTTATCTATTTCAAAGCGAGGCAAGATTATTTGGGTTGATGCACTAGCCACGGCATAGTTTACACAGTTAGTCATTCCATAAACATGAAACACCGGCAATATTGTCAGGATTCGTTCTTCCCCGTAATTTAAATCCAGAGACCATGTAATACTCTGCAGAGCATTACATATTAAGTTACGGTGTGTAAGCATGACACCCTTGGACACACCCGTCGTACCGCCCGTATATTGTAAAACCGCTAAGTCAGCAGCAGGATTTAGCTCAACCGGTGGTAAAATCGAATCATTCTTTATCAATTCATCATAGGAATATAAGTCCTTTGCGGGCTCAACAGGAGCAAAAAAACTAAAAGCTATGACGCGCTGCAGGGAGGTTTCGTGAAGAACATTTTTAACTCTGGGATACAACGCTTCCAACACAATAATTGTTGTGGCACCGGAATCGTTCATTTGATGGGCTATTTCGCGTTCCACATACATCGGGTTAGTTTGTACAACGATGGCACCGATCTTAAGCAAGGCGTAAAAACTAACAACCCATTGGGGGCAATTAGGCCCCATTAGCCCAACTCGATCTCCTTTTTTTACACCTATGTCCAATAACCCTTTGGCAAAGCGATTCACCTGATCTCCAAACTCCCTATACGTAACCTTTTGATCCTCAAAAATCATGGCCACTGTATCTGGTCTCTTACTTACTGCATCATCCAGCAATTGTCCAAGAGTCATTGCAGGATAATCCAAGTTTGGCTTTATTTTGGACGGATAGCTTTTTAACCAAGGTTTTTCAGTTTGTGGCATGATTACTTAACCTCCTTAATTTCACCAATCCCAAAGACCGTTTAACAAACAAACGGCCGCCATGCCCAAATAGCTGCGTTGCAGCAATAAAATTATCACCACCTTTTTCTAAATATTCATAATTATTCACCTTGTTTACATTTGCAAGAATTGTACCAATATTATAAAAATTTATTATACTTGCTATGTCTTATCCTTAATCCATTGCTGTGGTGGGATATATTTATACAAAATAATTGGAGCAACCATAAAACATTAAGAGAAACTCTTACACATGTATATAATTGTTACAATATTGCGACTAAACCTTCGGCAAGTGTATACATCATATACAGATGCCCGCTCGCGCTCAGCTCTTCATACCATTAGGTCACAGTCTTCACTTGTTATCTGTTAGTACAAAAAAATTAAGAGCAAATCCACAAAGATCATTTGCGGATATGCTCTCCCAAGTAAGTTGCTTCGGAATAGGTTGCCTTTCCCACCGAAGCCCAAGCCCAAGTTCAAGGTCAAATTCAGGTTCAGGTTCAGGTTCAGGTTTAGGTTCAGGTTTAGGTTATAGTATTCACTCGTAAGAATAAAAACCTTTTTTCGCTTTTACACCATATTCCCCTTTGGAAAATTTTTCAACTAAAAGGGGCGAAGGTTTATCTTTAGGATCGCGGGTATCTTGATAGCGTTCCATGCCTATATAATAAGCTAAATCTATTCCTGTGAAGTCCAATAAACGGAAAGGGCCCATTGGATGACCTAAAGCATTTGTAACAGCCATATCTATCTCTTCGGGAGCAGCAATACCCATATCTGCTAGAAACAATGCCTCTTGATTAATAGCAGCCACAATCCTGTTCACTAAAAAACCATAGATTTCCTTTTTCAGCCAAACCCCTGTTTTGCCAAAGTTTGCTGTCAAATCCATAGTAACCTGAGCGGTTTCCTGGGAAGTATGCGGACCTTGAACGACTTCGACAAGTTTCATGACAAGGGCAGGATTAAAGAAATGCATGTTGCAGACCTTTTGTGGGCGATTTGTGGCATCTGCAATTTTAGAACTAACTATAAAGGAGCTATTGGTTGCCAATATAGCATGGGGAGGAGCAATTCTGTCTATATCAGCAAAGAGCTTTCGCTTAATATCTAATTTTTCTACGGCGGCTTCTATCACAAAATCAGCATCGACCGCTGCTTCCTCTAAACTTCGTTTAAAGCTTAAATTTTCTAAGGCCCTATCAGCTTGTTCTTGCGTTAATTTTCCTTTAGACACACGCTCAGGAAGATAATTGCGGGCAAAATTCTCAGCTTTATTTAACATCTCTTGATTAATATCCGTACAAATCACTTTATACCCGGCTAAAGCAGCACAAAGGGAAATCTGATGTCCCATATTTCCTGCCCCTATGACGCAAATCGTTTTAATATCATTAATGTTCATAACTGCACCTCCGAAATCTTTTATTGTTCTTATTAATCCCCGCTTAAAAAGTGCCTTGCCTCTTATTGTTCTTTTCAATAGATCCCGCTTAATTACAAGCGTATATATTTTATACAAAAGCTCATCCGAACAAGATCCTATCTGTAAGTGAATTTAGATCTCAATTCTAATTCAAGTCATGGATAAATGGAAATCTTTTGCCTAAAAGTATACAGTGAAAAGTCTATGTGTATATTTCCTAAACAGCGCTTACATATATAAAGAAAACTTAACTGGCGCTTACCCTCCGGCGAAAGCGGCAGCTAAGTTGCACTTGTGCTAGAAGACGAAGACACTGTCTTCGCACGAATTAACTCTTCTTGCAGTATACAACCAAAGGTTATACTTTCTGATAGTAGAACAAAACTTTGCTAAAATCTCCGAAAATCAAAGCGACAAATCGAGAGATAACAAGAGTTTACTTGATGTTTTTTGAATCTTTTGAATAGTGGCACAAATATTGCAAAACACTTTATTAGCATCTTCCAATAACCACTGTGGCGCCGGAAGGGAGGGATAGTAGGCCAAAGGGAACTTGTTCTATCCTTTGAAGAGAACTTGTTCCTATCCGAATCCACGTCATATATTTTTAAGAGGAGGTTGGAGTAATGGCAAAACTCTCAAGTATTTTTAGTAAGGCTAATCTTGTTTTTCTCGTGCTCTTGCTAGCCCTTATTATGGCCGGCGAACTCGTCTTAGAACCGATGCACTTAGCAGCGTGGCCAGCATTTATGATCATGATTTTTTACTTTATGGCTCATATGAATATTAAAGAAGCTCCTGCAATTTTATTAGGAAGTGCTTTTGGAATTCTAAACCTTGACCTGATAGTCTATTGGTTTAATGCAACTGTTCCGCTTCTGGGAGGAGACATGTCCCAATTCACAGCCCCCCACACAGTTGATGCTGTGTTTCATGCGACATTGATCTATATTTGCATATTTGTCGCAGCTATTGTTTTCTTAAAAGATGTAATACCTTGGATATTCAATAACTATGCTTTTATGTGCTTTACTGTCGCCGCTGCCGTTTCGAGCGGGAATACTGCCGCCGCTATAGCGGCCAAAACTGTTGCAGGCTATGCAAATGCTGTCGCTGCTGCAGGAGGTAATTCTGCTGCAATAGCGGCAATGAAAGGCGCCACAGATAAAGCTATAGCTGCAACAGTTCCAGTCACTAATATATACCAGTGGATTGCCATTGAGCTTATCGTTGGCACAATATTCATCATTTGTATTTACGGCATAAATAAGCTTGTAACAAAAATTGCAGTAAGCTCCGCTTCAGAACATACCATCAAAGCTTAAAATCAGGATAAAGAGGTGAACGGGTTTGCCCAGTTTCAGGCATAACCCGTTTTTTGCATTCCCTAATTATTTACTTCTACGTTCTGAGCGCCTCTTCACGATTTTCAAACAAATAACTATTTTTTATTGGTTTTAAAATGAATATTAATTCATCCAAACTTAACGTTAATTGATGTTTTATAGTGTTGTGATCTATTCAACAGACCAATCGGAAAGCTTAAAATTCGCATCCTTTTTATAGCGATCCATTAAATAGTGACGAAAGCGAATATACTCCTTATAGTCACATTCAATTCCCTCTTTAGCTAAGGTATCAACAAATTTCTTCAGATCAGGAGGGCAACCCCAAAGCGAAATAGCTTTATTGATGTCCTGATTATCTTTATTTAGGTGACAAGCACATTTACCAAAGAGTACTGAGTGCTCAAACCCCGGAGATGCTAAACGTTTCTTGCCGCTCACCACCTCAACATTAGGAAAAGGCTGGCCTTTATAGGCGGAAGCAAGAAGAATTAACATTGGATTGTATTGAACGGAACAACCTGTGCACAGGCTGCTGTCATACTTGCGAATTGCTAAACCCGTAATACCTCTTTTGGCAAATCCTGAGGGTCCAGTATCCTCTTCTGACCACTCCCAATCATACTCTACATATTCCTTATGATCTTCGATAGTTTCACCTTTTATCTCATAATCAGCTAAATCTCTGCTGTACCCATGACGTTCAGCATAAATACTAAGATGTTCAACATCGTCTAAAGGATAACCAAGAATCGCGGCACCCACTAAATCGCAGGCAAAAGGATCTCGGGAGGAGATAAGCAAATTTTTGCGGAAGGACCTGCCCGTTGGACCCGGCCCCTTTTCAAGGGTGTATAGGCCGTCAATAATGGTCAAGGCAACGGGAAGTTTTTCAATGATATGCGGAAACATTAGGCTAAGTTCTCCATTGCCCACGCCATGACATAATTGTTTGGACCTTTTATTAAGACACCCTTTTAAGTTTTTAATACCCAAAGAGACTTTCGCTTGATTATGTGTCTTCAGAACCGGTACATTAATGATTTTATCTGCTTCCAGAGCTTGCTTGGCAATATCAAGTGTTAAACCTTCTCCATAGTCAACGGCTATGAAAGCCTCTTGGTTGAAATCTGCAAGTTTTACGCCATAGCGCTGCACCAACTTATTATATCCTAAGGCTTCATAAACAGCTTCGCCTTTGGGATTAAATACAGGCAAAGCCCCTTCACCAATCGTCAGTTTTTTAAACCCATGCTCAGCCAAGATACGTACCAGAGCTTCTATGACAATGCTCGTAGTCACCACACCGAAGGGTGGGAATGGCAGATCAAAATCCCAACTGACTATATTAGGTTTAATTAAAATTTGGTCATTTGTGTTTAACCCAGCTAATCCGTCACATAATTTTAAGCTCTCTTGCAGGGATTCATAAACATCATTTACTTTTACAATTGATACGGACGGTTTATCCATTAAAACTCCCTCGATTCTTAGTATTGAGTGGCTTGAGCTATTCTCGCTTACTCTTTTTCACAAGCAACTGCCGTTTGAAGTTTGGCCTTTTCTTCTTCCACTAACTGGCGGCGAAGAACTTTGCCAACGATGGTCCTTGGCAATTCACTGCGAAACTCCACTTGACGCGGAACTTTGTAGGCAGCCATCTTATCTTTGCAGAAGGCTGTAAATTCTGCTTCTGTTCCTTCCTTATCAGGCTGCAGGACTATATAGGCCTTGACGGTTTCCCCACGGTATTGGTCCGGAATTCCTGCCACTACCACTTCTTTTACCTTAGGGTGTTCATAGAGTACTTCCTCAATATCACGCGGGTAAATATTAAAACCGCCGGCAATGATAATATCCTTCTTACGGTCGATAATATAGAAATAACCGTCGTCATCCATTTTGGCGATATCTCCGGTATATAACCATCCGTTCCGTAAGGTTTCAGCGGTCTCCTTTGCTTTATTCCAATAACCTTTCATAACTTGGGGACCACGAATACATAATTCTCCGATTTCACCTGGCGGCAGCACCCTATCTCCCGTTTCCAAGTCCATAATGACACAATCCGTATCGGGCAGAGGAAGGCCAATGGAACCGGGACGTGTTGGCCGGTCTAAAGGATTACTGTGAGTTACAGGGGAAGCCTCTGATAAGCCGTATCCCTCGACAAGATTACCTTCTCCCTGAGTGACTTCAGCAAACTTTTGAGCGACTTCCAATGGCAAAGGTGCCGAACCACTATTGCAGACTTTAATAGCGGCTAAGCTCTCCCGAAAATGCCTAATGTTAGGATGGTTGTTAATAGCCATATACATCGTTGGAGCACCAGGGAAAAGAGTTGGACGATGTTTTTGAATTGTTTCCAAAACCTTTTCAATTTCAAAGCGAGGTAAAATTACTTGTGCTGCTGCAATCGCCACAGCAAAATTAACACAATCGGTCATACCATAGACATGGAATACCGGCAAAATGGTGAGAATGCGTTCTTTACCATATTCAATATTGACCGCCAGCTCCATAACCTGAAAAGTATTACAAATTAAATTCCGATGAGTCAGCATTACCCCTTTAGAAACCCCTGTCGTACCTCCTGTATACTGTAAAACAGCGAGATCTTCAGAGGAATTAATTTTAACTTCAGGAACAGCAATTTCACATTGGATTAAGTTATCAAAGGAATAAAGATCTTGGCTCGCCTCAACGGGGTTTAGATAATTAAAGGCGATCACCCGCTTTAAAGAGGTCTCTTTGAGAATATTCTTGACTCGCGGATATAATAACTCAAATACTATGAGGGTTGTTGCCCCGGAATCATTCATCTGATAGGCAATTTCTCGTTCTACATACATTGGGTTAGTCTGGACGACGATTGCCCCTAATTTGAGCAAGGCAAAGAAGGCTATTTCCCACTGGGGACAATTCGGACCCATGAGTCCCACACGTTCACCCTTTTCAATACCCAAGTTGGCTAGAGCACTGGCAAAACGATCAACTTGCTCCCCAAACTGTCGATAAGTGATCCTTTGATCTGCAAAAATCAAGGCAAGACTATCCGGCATTTTACTTACGGTTTCATCAAATAGCTGCCCAAGCGTTTTGTTGGGATAATCAAGTTGGTATCTAACGTTCGAGGGATAGTTTTTTAACCAAGGTTTCATGTTATCTGACATTGTTTTCAACCTCCCAAAAACTGGTTCCTCATTGATACCTGCCATTTCCGATTTGATGAATAATGCCCTTCTGCCTTAGCATCACACTCCTTTCAAACTGCCTGGAACATTTAAAATGAGACCATTGGTTTATTAGTCATTCTTTTCATAATTTACTGATAATTAGAGTCGAAGTTCTTAGGCATATGCCTTATATTTACCATTTGGTCTCAGAACGATCTTTCCTTGCTTTGCGAGACGCTGCAAATGCTTTTCCAACATTGTCAGTTCAAAAAAGCGATAGGCCTTTTGAGGTTCAGGATAACGTTTGAAAATAATTTTTTTATCGAGCAGGTCAGCCGCCTTCCTTGGGACCTGCAAATACCTAAGGATTTGTTCATCTCGCTGATCAATCTTTTCAGCATAGCTTTTTAATCTTTCCGAAATATTATCCGAAATTATTCCTTCATGGCTGGTAACCAAAATTTTAGGTTTTAACTCGATTAGCCGGTTAATAGAGTTTACGAACTCCTCAAGATCAGAGCGTACGTTACCATACCAAGGCCCAAAAGGTGAAAGGTCAATGTCCCCCGAAAATAAGAGGCTCGCCTGCGGCTCATAAAGTGCAATATGCCCGCGAGTATGCCCTGGCGTATGGATAACCTTAAGAACGATTTGGCCAAAGTCTAAGACATCGCCGTCGATAAGCTCTCGGTCAACCTTTTGATTCGATGGCCCACCGGGGAAGTGCTCAGGATCGGGAAAATCAGAAAGTTCACGGAATCCTGTATAAGCCATAAAATTATCTACTGAACGTATGGGAGGTGCGTCGAAGGCATGAGCCCAAATCTCAGCCTCAGGAAAATATTTATTTCCATAGGCATGGTCTAAATGGAAATGAGTATTAATGATCACATCAATTGATCCTCTTTCCAGAAGCTTTTTCCTCCGACTGGGACCAAAACCTGTATCAATGAGAACCCTTTTTCCACTTTCAATCAAAAGTCCATTGCTGTATGGAAACCGTCCTCCCTGTTCCCCTGAGACAAAAAATAACTGTGGCAGCAAATTGACGATCATTGCTTCACTCATTCTAATCGCAGTTCTCCTAGGCGGTAAAACATCCCTTTTAAGGTTCTCTACCGGGGAGAACCCACTGATCCCCCTTAAGATTATCATTGGTCATCTCTGTTACAACATAGAGTCCCAATATTAACATGCAAAATTCATGCCAGTCACTCTTAGGCGAAAACCAATGCCGGCCACTCAATTAAATTTGGATTGTGTATTGATTTCATACATTTTTAGAAGCTTCACGCGTATATAATGCGCACATCCCTATAGTTCGTCTTGTCAATCCGGATAGTTAAACAAAACAGTATTAATAACCCGACCTAAATTCTATTCTTCGATACCGTACCTGCGCAATTTATCATAAAAGGCCCGCCTCGAAATTCCTAGGACTTTCATCGTCTTCGTTCGATTATTGTTATTACTTGCTAAAGCGGATAAAATAAGTTCTCTTTCGACCCTGGCCACAATTTCCTTAAGATCGTAGGTTTTATCTTTTACATTGATAGTTTGATTGTTTGTGGGAATTATGTTGGCAGGTAAGTGCTGTATCTCAATACTAGAACCGGAACAAACTATGCTGGCATGTTCAAGGACATTTTGCAGTTCGCGAATATTACCTGGCCAATCATAGTGTTGGAATAGCTTAATGACTTGAGGGGAAAGGCTCAACTCTTGACCAACTTCACGAGAAAATTGATCCAGAAATGTTTTGGTCAAAGCCATCAAGTCATCTTTGCGTTCACGAAGCGGTGTAAGAGCCAATGGGACAATGTTCAAACGATAATAAAGGTCCCTCCGAAAGGTCCCCTCGACAATCATCGTTTCTAAGTCACGGTTTGTCGCAGCAATGACTCGGATATCAACCTTGACCACCACAGATCCTCCGACTCTTTCAAATTCTCTTTCCTGTAATACTCGCAATAATTTTGCTTGCATCGTTAAACTCATGTCGCCAATCTCATCTAAGAAAATTGTCCCACCATGGGCCAATTCGAATTTTCCCAGTTTCCCTCCCTTTTTAGCACCCGTATAGGCTCCTTCTTCATAACCGAAAAGTTCACTTTCAATTAAACTCTCCGGTATTGCAGCACAATTGACCTTTATCAGAGGTTTGTCTTTGCGCCGACTGGCCTTATGAACCGCCCTTGCCAGGACTTCTTTACCAACACCACTCTCTCCGCGAATCAATACGGTGCTGTCAGTTCGGGCAACCTTCGCCGCTAAAATAAGGGTTTCCTTTACATTCCGGTTTTGCCCTACGTATTCCTTAAAAGACAGGGGCAGTTGTTCCCATTGTTCTAATTGCTCTTTCAGATAATCAGCGACACCTTTAGTTTGCTGCAGTTCACGATTGAGCTCAAGCTCCTCTGTTACATTTTTAAAGGTAGAGATACAACCAATAATATGTTTCCCTTTATACAAGGGAAAGGTGCTTCCCACAACGTCGATGTCTAAAGACTTTAAATGATCTGCACCATTCCTTGCTGTTCCGGTTCGTAAAACTTTAATTGCGGCGGCATCTGGTTCAATCTTATCTAATCTCCGGCCCAATACTTTTTCCACCGGGACTCCTAAGATTGTAGCATAAGCTTTATTAACATAAACAATTGTTGTATGGGAATCAATTACCAATACCACGTCATGAATATTATCGAGGATTTTAAAGAGTAGTTCTTGGTCCCAACGTGGAAAATCGGTTGTAGTGACAGCATGAACTCCGACACTCATGAAATCCCCCCGTTTTTGTATCATTTGTAAACATTATACTAAAGGAATCCAAAAGAAGAAAGGTTAATGGCCAAATATTTTAAACATTCTAACTATTATTTCTAGCCAAATTCTATCCAAGACTTCCGTAATCTCCCTGCTAAAGGGCCGTTAGAATCAGTAAATAAAGACTTTTTATCAAAATGCCAAACTCTACGCGATGGCAAAACTTACGACATCAGTTAATCTTCTGCTTAATAATATAGAAAGAATCTAAGACAGACGATATTCCTAGATTCTTTCTATATTACTATTACTTATTCATATTATTGGAATTTGATATTTGCCAATCAATCAACAATATCCCCAAGTAAAACCTTTACCAATATTAGTAAAGGAATTACCCAATTGTTTTAACGCCCTTTAAAACTGGGTTTTCTTTTCTCAAAAAAAGCTGAAATAGCTTCCTTTATATCCTCGGTACCGCAACAATAGGTTGATTGGGCCTGTTCAAACAATAGGCCAGCCGCTACACTGCTTTCTTCGGCAAGATTAATACCCTTTTTGGCGAAAGCGACACTTGACGGAGGATATGTCGCCATTTTTTGAGCGAGTCGGATTGTGGACTCCCGTAATTTCTCGACAGAAACAATTTTTTCCACAAGCCCGATTTGAAGAGCTTCCTGCGCACCAATCTCCTCACAGGCCATAATAAGTCTCTTGGCTTGCCCTGTTCCAACAAGTTTCGTTAAGCGTGTTGTCCCGCCCATATCAGGGGATAGCCCCAACTTAACTTCCGGCAGGCTCAGTCTCAGATTTTCTGCAGCGATTCTAATGTCACACCCTAACATTAATTCAACGGCCGAACCAAAACAAAATCCTTGAACACCGATGACTACGGGTATTGAAAGGGTTTGCCAAAAACTATAAAGTCCCTGTAAATGCGTTAAACTAGCCTTCACTTTCTCTGAACTGACTTCATGAAGAAATTTAAGGTCGATTCCCGCTGAAAAATTGTCACCATTGGCAACAATGGCTAAAGCCCTCAAATCCTCCATACCGAGAATATCCTGTTGCAGGGCTCCCAGTTCCTTTAGAAAGGCGTCCCCTACCACGTTCATTTTCTCGACATTGTCCAAAATAATTGCCCCACAATAATCCTGCTTTTCAAATTTAATGACATCTCCATATTTGGTTTCCATAATATCGTCTGGTTTGAAACCAGACTCCCCCCTTTCTTTTGCAAAGTATCATAGTTTCTATAAAACTAATGGTACTTAGATATAAATTATCTTAGAAATCCGTCAAAGTTTTTTAAAAAAATATAGTAATGCCTCATTCACTTCGGTCGCTTTTTCCTCCATGCACATATGCCCTGCGGCCTCAATCATTCTTAAATTCGAATCGGGTAATTTTTCCGTCAAGAATCGGGAGTACTTCACTGGAGTCATGACATCTTCCTCTCCTACTAAAATCAACGCAGGGACCTTAATTTTTTCGACATCATTAATTCGGTCAAACATGCTGCAAGCCTGAAAATCCGCCCCCAATACTTTAGTAGGAATCTTCTGCAATTCCCGCAGTTCTTTAGTTTTTTGTTCCTCTGAAATTGAAGAGCCATATAAATGATTGACATCTTTAAAAGGCAGCTGTCCTATGGCAAAGGCATCAAGGATAGTTTGACCCACTTTTAGCCTGGCTCCGGTCCCAATGAGAATGAGCCCTTCTACTTTGTTTGGATACCGCAAGGTGAATTCCTGGGCAATAGCTCCCCCCATGGAATGCCCTGCTAAGAAGAATTTCTCAACTGCTAGGGCACGGACAAATTGATTTAGAAACTCAGCCATGGCTGGGATGTCTGAAAGCAAATTTCCGCCGGAATTGCCATGCCCAGGCAAATCCACAGCAATCATAGTTAATTGATTTTGCAAACCTGATAATTGCTTTGCCCAGCGCTGACTCGATCCTCCTGCCCCGTGAATAAAAATGAGGGGCAGGGAATCTCCGTCAGAGCGCTCAAAGAAAATATCTATTCCCCCGACTGATACATAAGGCATTTATACGAACTCCTTTCGTCAATGACCGTTTATTGCTCTTGCAAAAGGCGACGCAAAACTTTTCCGGCACCGGTAGACGGAAGAGTGTCGCGAAACTCCACAAAACGGGGAGATTTGTAGGGGGACATTCGTAGTCTAGCCCAGTCAATAATAGTTTGAGGAGTGAGGTGTGCTTTATGCTCCGACTTTAGTACTACAAAGGCTTTGACAACCTCGCCTTTATGAGAATCTTTTATGCCGATAACCGCAACTTGAGCGATTGCTTCATGACGAATCAACATAGCTTCCACTTCCTCTGGGAAAACACTGTAACCTGATACTTTGATCATTTCTTTCAATCGTCCGCTGAACGTCAAATAACCCTCTTCATCCAAAAAACCTATATCCCCGGTGTGAACCCAGCCATTACGCAGCGTCTGGGCAGTTTCCTCAACACGGTTCCAGTACCCCTTAAATACCCCTGGATTCTTAAGTACTATTTCGCCCATTTCTCCAGTTGGCTTTTCCTCACCGGTTTGGGGATCAAGAATACGAAGACTTGTTTCATAAGTTGGAATCCCCTGGGTTCCATATTTTATAGCGTTAACAGGCATGAAAGTATCCCCTGTATGGCTTTCACTAAGGCCATAAGCGCCCTCAAACAGCTTACACCCTCCCGTAAACTTCGCCCATCCTTCTGCCAGTTCCTGGGTGAGATTAATTCCAAAACTTGTACAGGGATTAATTTTTAAGGATGTGAGATCGTACAGTCCGGCATTAGGTACTTGCATCACATGAATGTTCATTGGAACCATACTGTACCACCAAGTACATTTGTAGCGCTCAATCGCCTGAAGAACAGCAAGCGGGTCGAAACGATAAAGAAGAACTGTCGTTGCGTTGGCATAAATCGCACAATTAAGCCCCATCAACATCCCAGCTATATGGTAGAGTGGGGCAACGGATAATATCGTTTCCGCGGTGCCAATTTGGTTGCTTTGAACAACTGCAGCAGACTTAAAGAGCGCATTGCGATGAGTGAGCATAGCACCTTTCGGTTTACCCGTTGTTCCGGAGGTATATACCAGCAGAGCTAAGTCATCCACATTCACATCGTCTATTTGCCCTGTTGCTTCTGTGCGATTGATAACGGTCAATAAATCAATACTATCGGCGAAAGATGGCTTAGGTTGGCATAGATCTTCCGGAACATTGATCGTAGGCTCAAGGGGAAGCAGGTCTCCATAACTAGTAAGGATAATCTGTTCCAGGCTGGTTTGAGGCAGAACATTAAGGACGATGTCGTACAACTTGTCAGCGGTAACAATTATCTTGGCCTCTGAATCCTTTAATTGGTATTCGAGTTCCCACTCCTTGAACAAGGGACTGCAGGGGCAGACGACTCCCCCGCATTTTTGAATTCCATAATGCGCAATAAAATACTGCGGGCAATTTGAGAGAAAGAGAGCAACTCTCTCCCCTTTTTTCAACCCTGAGTTTCTCAAATAAGACGCAAATCGATCACTAAGATCATTTATCTCTCGATAGCTCAGCTCTCGTCCATACCAAACAATTGCTGTCTTCTCAGGAGTAATCCCAGCATAGTCGCGTAAATACTCAAACAAAGGCTTTTGACTGCGACGATAGAATAGATCCGAAGCTAATTCGGCAGGCCAACCTTTACCTACTCTTTCCATGTTGTCCCTCCTCAAACTTTCCAGATTTCTTTCCCCACAGACCTTTTTAGTATTTCACTTACGTCAAACTGTTCTGAAGTTACTTAATCTAAGCTATATTATATATCGTTAATTTCTGAATATTAAGATATATAATTTCATTTTTTCTCCGCTATCTGTTAATTTCTATTAGGCAGTGATTCTCCCCTAACTCTTCAGCTAGGGGAGTTTCTGTCCATCGTGTTTTATTTACAGCTGCCGATCTTCGAGTTACTCGTATATATCTTTACATTACTTTTTCCTCGGTGTCATTCCGGCAATCTCCCGAACGATGTCTTTCTTGGACTCTATATCATACTGAGAAGTAATAGCAATTTGCTCCATAATTGGTGACCCTCCGCCGTGATAGGCGCCATATTGGGAAGTGCCTGCATAACCGGAAAGACCAAAATCGATAAAATTTAACCAGAATTTTATTTGATCCTCAATCGGAATTTGGGGATTGCGGTTTAGATATTTTTCCAGAAGCTGTTTCGTCTCCGGATTCATTAAATCCCTTTCAAAGGGGAACGTCGCCGGCATTCCACCTGCGATATTGCATAAGATTTCCTGTTCCTGAAAAACTGCCTCACCGGTCAGACATCTGCCCACATTGGCGTAAATAGAATTCGGGATGAAACTCCCAGGGCCATAGGGGACCATTCCCATACCGGGCATATAGACTTCAGGTTTAGCCAAAGCTGAAGCCGTGAAACCGGCGGCATATCCCAGTTCACCCGTCATGATTAATTCTGAAAGCATTTCACGCACATTATGAGTCTTACCGATACCATTTATTTCGGCTGCCAGGCTCGCCAACCCGATGACATAATCGAGAGAAGCCGGTTTACATCCTGAATAGGAATGACGATGAAACAGGGCAAAAAGCAAAGCTGCTAGGCCGCCGTGCTGGATCTCCCCGCACAAAAAAACTCGCTCCCAGGGAATAAAACAATCCTCAAAGATTATGTAGGAATCGGTGTATCCGGTTTCAATTCCTCTTTGATAGAAATCTCTCTTACGATTTTGATGATAATGGACTACTTGCTTAATCCCCTCATAATCTGAAGGAACAGCGAAACTAACAGCATAAGCTTCTTCACCTTTTTGTAAAGCGCGGTTTGGTACAACTAAGATTTCGTCTGAAATAGAGGCTTCTGAAATATGGACTTTTGAGCCACGAACTACAATACCGTCACTGCGTTCTTCGACAACATGAACATACATATCGGGATCTGTCTGTTCAGCGGGCCGCTTCAGTCGCTCCCCTTTGACATCGGTTTGAGCGCAGCTTGCCACAAGATCTTCTGTTTGAAACCGTTCCAGCCACCTGAGAAAATTATCGTGATAAGCCGTTTTCGCTTTAGACGATTTTTGAGCCTCATAAGAAACCGCATTAATCGCGTTAGCGGCATCAATTCCCATGCAGCGTTGAATGCACCCCCCAACTTTATTGCATAGAAGCCGGGTCATGTCTTGCTTTTTATGCAAGTCCTCAGGGCTTTGATGGATGTGATTGAAGCGATTGATGGTTTGCCCTGTTAGATGAGAGGTCGCCGTGCAAAGGTCCTTGCTGGCAGGATCCCAAGCCGCGTCAAAGGTCAGCCCCATTATATTCAAAGCACCTTCTTGGCGCGGATCGAGCCTGTCAATCTTTTCCCCGTTCGCATAGAGATTTCGGTTCATTTTACTTAGTCTTTCTAAATATTGAGCTCTTGTTCGCATTTTTATTTTCCTCCTCTATTTTTGATCCTAGAATTTTAAGGTTTTCAGCTTTACCTGAACGGTTCACTTTCCTTGAAACTTGGCCGGTCTCTTTTCCAGAAAGGCTTTCATGCCTTCCTTTTGATCCTCTGTAGCGAAGAGAAGGCTAAAGCATTTATGCTCGTATTCCAGACCTGCCTCTAAATCCATTCTCAACCCTTCATTTACTGCTGATTTTGCCATAGCTAAGGCTACTGCACCTCGAGAAGCGAATCGTTTCGCCATTTTATAAGCTTCTTCAAACAATTGATCTGGCGAAACCACTTTATTTACGAGGCCAATCCGCCAAGCTTCCTGAGCACTAATAAAATCTCCGCTAAAAATCAATTCCTTTGCCCTTCCCGAACCGATTAAGCGGGGCAAGCGCTGAGTCCCTCCACCACCGGGTAAAATTCCCAGCTTGATTTCCGGCAAGCCCAGTTGCGCATTATCTGCGGCAATACGCACATCAGCTGCCAAGGCAAGTTCACATCCGCCTCCTAAAGCATAGCCGCAAATTGCTGCAATAACAGGTTTGGGTATATTCTCAAGCAAATTTAATGCCCGCTGCGAAGGGCGGTCTCCGGTAGAAATTTCAACGGCTGTGGCAGATGCCATTTGACCGATATCTGCCCCTGCGGCAAACACCTTATTGCCGCCTGTGATAATGACTGCCCGAACAGAATCATCTGATCCTAAGGTTTGTGCTGCGTCAGCCAGATCTTCAAAAACTTGACTATTCAGTGCATTTAACACTTCAGGACGATTTAGAGTAATTGTCGCAATGCCTTCCTCAATGTTTACTAAGATCGTTTCATATGCCATTCTTCATCCCCCTATTTGCATATATTTTACTTCTCTTTCTATTTGCAAAATATATGCCAATCATTTAAAGAAAACTTAGCTGGCGCTAAGCCTCCGGCGAAGCGGCAGGTTAGTTGCACTTATGCCAGATGACGAAGACACTGTCTTCGCACGAATTAGCTCTTCTTGCAGTTACAGCCAAAGGTTATACTTTCAGATAGTAGAACAAAAGCGGAGAGTCTCGCACTTGTTTGGCTCCAGACCAAAAGATATACTTTCTGCGAGTAAAAAAACCCCCCTAAGGCCGTTTCCACTGCTAGGGGGTATACAACATGTATGGAATTCATACACCAGACGACAATCATAAAAATGTATAGTCAAATTATTTTTCAATCCTGAACGGATATTTACTCTGCGCTGCAGGCTTTGTTAGGGCTAATGGCTATATAGGCTAAACCAGACAATACTCTTTTGTCACGATCATTGCAGGCAGCTAAATCACAGACTAAGATATTTTCCGATCGAGCCCTTACAAAACCGGAAAATAGAATAGTATCTCCTGGACGAACCATATGCTCAAAACGAACATCCAGTTTAGTAATTGCGCCTCCATCTCCAATCCAATCTGTCAGCATTGCTGCCATTTGAGCCATAGACAGCATTCCGTGAGCAATGACTCCGCCAAGACCTGCTTGCCGCGCGTAATTATCATCGAGATGAATTGGATTAAAATCCCCTGATGCTTCAGCATACTGACGAATTTGCATCGGAGTGGGTATCCATTTGCGGATAGGAAGCTTTTCGGCTACTTGATAATCAGACAAGCTTTTCATGAACCTTCCTCCCTTCCAGGAGCAATGATAATGGAAGTGCTGGAAAATACCAATTCACCGGTTAAATCATTTCCAACAGTCTCTAACACCACAAAGGTCATCTTTCCAAGTTTGCCGCTTCGATCATAAACATCTTTAACTCGCCTTTTGTACGAAATACAGTCCCCGATTCGCAGTTGGCGGTGATAGGTAATTTTTTGTTCACCATGAATCATCCCGGCAACAGGCAGTTCTACGCCTTTTATCGAGGCATGCAATAATGTACCAACAAATGTAGGAGGAACTCGATCATTATAAGGAACTCCCGTAGCCTCAGCAAACCGGCGTACTTCTTCGGGTTTAATCTTGACTACAATCGACTCACTCTCTTTGCCAATCAACTCTCTTCCAATCATAGGCCATTCCCTTCCTTCTTAGATCGATCCCCTTTATCCCCATCGAAAACCCCCATTTCTATAAATGGGAGCTGAACGAGTTCTCTTTACAAACATAGCTTTTCTCTCAGGCTATCCAATTTGTTCTGAACGACAACTAACTTAGGATCTAAAACATTTGCCATCATATATTCATTTAAGGCCTCGGCCAAATTCCCCAAAGATTCTTGGTAAATTCCCTCTCCATAATGCCTCAAGGCTAAGCTCTCATGATCGATGTCATCATGATTATGTCCAATGTGCAATTTGACCCCCCCTTATTGCGGGCGATAAGCAAGTTCGCAGGCCCCATTTCCATCTTTGCCGCAAGTTATTTCTAAAGTCATTTCAACTTTTTTAGCAGCAGTTTTTGCGGCAGCTAAACAGAAAATTTCACAATTATTAATCCCTTTTTCCGCAAAACGTTTACTTAGACTGCAATTATAACTGCGCACTTTCAAAGTCCTGGTTGTTGCCTCAGTGACCGTCCAGGCATCTCGGGGACGCAGGGTCAGGATTCCCAGTTCTATATACCTCTCAAACACATGAGGAAATCGTATCCCCGTTTGTTGGGCAACCTTTTCAATCATCTCAGCAGTTCGGTCTTTATACGTGTCAGAGTCCGCTTCACGAATTAATATAGTCATGAATTTCGTTCCCTGTTCGGCCAAGAAATCTTCGCTTGCCCCAGAAAGTTGCTTTAATAAACTCTCCGCAGGAAATTCCGAGTTGACTTTGTATATAAGTTCCTTAGGCATATCATAGACATAATCTTGACCCGGGTTTATCTTCAGGCGTCGATTGGGGGCAACCTCAAAACTTGGATTACCCTTAACTTTTTGTAAGACCTTAAAATCTAAAGCCATTACCTGCTCCCTCCATCTCAAATTCATCCGATTTACAACTGGCGTTCTTTTAATTGAGCTGCCCGTTCTTCTCGAAACTTTTGGGCTAATTGTTCACGTGGTATAAAGGTTACTTTTAGGGCATTTGTGGGGCAAACCTCTTCACAATCACCGCAGCCGGAACATTTATCATAATAACGGCCGATAATCTTATACTCCCGAGAATCGCTCTCCCGGCCTTTCCATACTTTCGTGGGACCGCACACAAATACAACAGAAGGACATATGCTTAGACATTTGCGACAATTTAAAGGATCTTGACATAATGCATAATCGATAGTTATTTGAGCAATCATTTTCTTCCCTCCTTTACCAGTTTTCGGCTAATCCTGGCATACCTTGGCGATCATACAATTGAATCGACCCGCTAGGACATGCGGTTACACAAAGCCCGCAGCCAAAACATTGGTCAAGGTCAATATAGGCCTTATTGGTATACACTTCCAAGTTAAGCGCTTTAAACTGGCAGCGCCCCAAACAGCTTTTGCAGCCTGTACATTTTTCTCGGTCAACCTTGGCGACAGAATGTCCTTTTAATAAAAACTTAAAATCATAATCTATTCGATTGCGGACAGCTACGCACCCCGGATATTCACATTGACATAATCCTCCGATATAAGGAGTGCCAAAGACATCAACGGTTTGGACGCGCCCCTCTTTGTGGTTCATCATTGCCCATTCTTTAGCTTCCTCAGGAGTTACAAACTCCACTCCTCCTCGATAAGTTTCAGGCCACCGTTCCCACTTATACATCCCAGGACCAATACCCATGCAGGTGAAATTCTCTTCGTCAGGCATCCCTCGTTGGACGCGGCGACAGCCACAGGTCATTTTGGCCAAGGGATAGGCCGTGTCTAAAATCTGCAAATACTCGTCCAAGGTGACTACCTGTCCGAAATGGGTTTGATAAGCTTGCTGTAAGGCATCTCGTTTGATCTCCTCTTCCCATTCCTTGTCCCCGCTGATACGCGCTTTTACTAGCTCTGCCACCACCCCGGCGCCCATACCTGCGGATTGGGGATCAGCATCTGCTCCCGCTGCCTCTTTGCCCTCTTTGCGCACTTTATAAAGGCGACGGGCATAATTTTCCGGATTGAGATACCATTTCTGGCCATTACCATATTTTTCACATACCCAGCACATTTCTAGATTCCTCCTTTTTCTTGGCTTTAAAACATCCCTGACGTAACTGAGTTATTAAGTGGGCCTCGTTCTGAACCGGCTCCTCAAAGATAGTGACGCAAGAACCAACACTTAATTTGCTGTGAGCATCACTGCCGCCTGTTCCCTTTTTATTAAGCAGTAATGAAAGTTGTCGGGCTGCCCGGATTTCCTGCCAACTACTGCGCCCATTACAGACTTCAAATGTATGAACAAAACTAAACAAAGGTCTTCTGCCTATTTCCTCCAAATTAATGGGATCAAGTCCGCGTTCTTCCCTTGTCAAGGTCGAGAAGAGAAAATCACTTCTCAAGGGATGAGCAGCGATCATGACTCCCCCAAGGTCCCTTACTAGTTGAACTAACTTCGGCAAATTATCCCTCAGATGAAGCAAAGATTGATGTACACCGTAAATAAGAATCTCGCCAAAAGCTGTACTTAACTCAACCCCTCCATAAACTTGAATGCCACTGGCCCGCATTAATTTGGCCAATTCCCTCTCGTCCCAGCAATAATCATGATCTGTAATGCAAACCCCATCTAATTTCTTTTCACAAGCAGCCTGAACCAAATCCTCAATAACCATACGGCTGCACGCTGAACCCTGACTGGTATGAGTATGTAGATCAAACTCCATCTTAAATCGACTCAGTTCCTCCTCTTGACAATCATTTTTATCGACAGACAGTTAAGGATAGCCATTAATAAAGCAATTTTTATGCCAATACTCATTCGTTTGCCAAGGGCCCATAATCCCCCGTTGTTTAAGAAAATCAAGCTAACTCGCTATAATCTCTGTCTCAATCAGGTACACAATGTTTACTTGCTATACATAAAGAAACTCTTTCTTTCCCCTCGAAGACATAGCCTGCCCCATGCCACTGGCGGTACCATCAAAAAACAAACCGCTCACCTCATTGATGAATCTGAGCTGAGCGGTCGGCCCTACACCTATTGAGGCCTTTATTCATAGGAATAAAAGCCTTTCTTTGTCTTCCTCCCCCATTCACCTTTGAAATATTTTTCCGTTATCAGGGGCGACGGTTTGTCCTTTGGATCCCCTGTTTCTTGATAGCGTTCCATCTCTATAATGTAACTAAGGTCATTGCCGGTAAAGTCCATTAGCCTAAATGGCCCAATGGGATGTCCTAGGGCATTTGTGACAGCTAAATCAATTTCTTCCGGGCTGGCAACTCCCATCTCAGCAAGATACAACGCTTCATGATTAAGTGCCCTTATGAACCTATTGACTAAAAAACCATAGATTTCTTTTTTTAGCAAAATGCCTTGTTTACCCATTTTTTCGCATACCCCTAAGGTAAGCTCTGCCGTCTCAGCGGAAGTATGCGGTCCTTGAACTACCTCAACAATATTCATTTTCAAAACAGGATTGAAAAAGTGCATGTTACATATCTTTTCAGGCCTTTTCGTTGCACTGGCAATTTTAGAACTAACAATAAACGAGCTGTTAGTCACTAAAATTGCATGAGGTTGAGTAATACGGTCCAGTTCAGCAAATATTTTACGTTTGATATCAATTTTTTCTATAACTGACTCAATGGCAAAATCCGAGTCTGCTGCGGCTTCCTCTAAATTTTGAGTAAAGGAAATATTCTCCTTTGCTGCATTAACTTGTTCTTGGGTTAACTTTCCTTTAGTAACTCTCGCCGGGAAATAACTCTCAGCGAAGGCCTTCGCATGGTATAGCATTTCTAAACTAACATCGGTACAGCTTACCCGATATCCTGCCAAAGCTGCACTCCATGCAATCTGGCAGCCCATACTCCCGGCACCAATCACACAAATCTTCTGGATATCTTCAATTCTCACTCTAAACTCCTCCAAAATTATTATTTTGTATTTCAATTAATAATCTTACAATCAGCCTGAACCAAACTAAAGTAATACCAAGAATCCAAATAGGCAGGCCGGCTTAGCGGGGCAAATCTTTTACCTGGCAATCCTTGTTATTACAAAAATCATGCCAACTCTACAATACTCTTAAGTTCTCTGTAAATCCTGATCTCCACATTCGGCCAATCTGCACTTCAGGAGTATACCCAGGGAACTCCTTCAGCTAAAGCTTAACACCGGGGCTTTGGTAACGAAAGTATCCTGTGCACAGGTTCCCCAAAAGCTCCAAGCCAATTAAAAGTGCTATCGCTGAAAGGTAGACTCAACTACACCGAAACAGAGAACCTGGACCCCTCCCACTATAGAAGTGGAAGTCTCTCGTTCGGATGACGAATATGCCTATTTCTTCGCATACGAAAAAATAGGCGTATCTATGACCGTATGGAATTGAAACAAATTCTAACTCTAAAGATCATTATCCAGTATAGAATCCGTACACAGATTTTCTTTTAAATTTCCTCACGAGAAATTAAAAATCTTTGACGTATAATCTTAAGTTAGATACGTCTAACCAGTAGTAAGGCGGTGATAAATATTTGCACGATACTGAATTAATTACCGGTATCCTTAACGGTAATGCAAAGTTATATGAAGAAATTATTGAACGTTATCAAACAGGAGTTTACAGAACTGCCTATTACTACACTCAAAATGTAGAGGATGCTCGGGATATCACACAGGAAATTTTTATCAAAGTCTATAACAAACTTGCCGGATTCAAACAAGGTTCCGCTTTTTCTACCTGGCTTTACAGAATTGCCGTCAACCATTGTCTTGATTGGTCCCGCAGGAAAAAGCCGCTCTTTGTGGAACCTGCTTGTTTAGATAGTCACTTTGATAAAAGAGTTGGTCCGGAAGAAAATCTTCTCCGTCAAGAAGTATCTGCTGAAATTCAAGACGCAATTGGAAGTTTACATGAAATCTACCGTACTGTTCTTATTCTTTACTACTTTGAAGACTTCACTCCTCAGCAGATCGCAGATATATTGGGCACTTCTAAAAGAACTATAGAAACCCGCTTGTTCCGAGGTCGAAAACTATTGAAAGAGGAACTTCAATTTATACTATCAGGAGGTGACTGTCATGACCTGTTATCTGAGCAAAGATGATTGGCACAGTTATTACAAGAAAAGTTTGAGTAAGAGCAAACTCGAAGAGATGAGCAATCACCTGGCTCTTTGTCTTGAATGCCGAAATAATCTTCTGCAAATCCAAGAAACAGCCAATGTCTTGGCAGCAGGAAGGACTGCTCTCACCCCTCCGGAAGACCTCAAGCTCAACATAATGAAAGCAATCGACAAGCACAAATATCAAATTAAGCCCTCCTCCATTGAAAAATGCGAGCAACAACCGTCGACTGCTCACAGGAACTTAGATACTTATGATGATGGCCATCCTCATAAAACGGCAAACTCTCCTCTCTTTGAGCTTAGAAATTGGGGTTTCAGCATGGTGGCTGCAGGCTTTCTCCTTTTCACTCTTAATCTATCGCCTTTAACTCATTATTTAACAAACACCCAGGTCGCCCTATTAAATAATGAGTTAAATAAGCAAATAGCACTTCCTTTGAATCGAATAAATCAACTAACCCACACTCTCATTACAAAAATCGATTCTTTAGCCCCCTAGTAATTCTGAGAACCAATTTTAAGGAGGTTTAATTATGCAATGCAAATATCATCCCAATGAAGAAGCTTTGGCTCTCTGTGAGAAATGCAAAAATCCAATCTGTTCGGAATGTACTCTTCAGATCGATGGCAGAAACATCTGTCATCACTGTATTCAAACGACGTTCTTTTCTGATTTGCCTCAAGAGTCTAAGCCATCCTTTATAGATAAGTTTCTTTTCCTCTGTACAAGTTTAGTTCCCGGTGCTGCTCATATGAAAATGGGCCTTATGCGGCGCGGTTTACAGTTAATGATTCTTGCCTTGGGCGTCATCGTCATCGCTACTTATATTGGTTTAGATCTTATTATTCCCTTGGCCCTAATCCCTACTTGGTTTTTTAGTTTCTTTGAAAGCTACAGCCTAAGAAGGAGAAAGGCAGAAGGCCAATTACTAGAGGATCGGAATCTCTTCGATCAGCAACTCTTTGATTATTCCTTGCTGTTTAAGAACCGCCGCATTCTCGGGATTATTATTTCGGTTCTTGGTTTTCTCAGCCTAATGCAAGTGATGGACAGATATTCAGTCTTCAGTGACTTGTTTAGAAGTTGGGATTTTTACTATATGATAAAGAGCAGTCTGATTCCAATTGTGCTAATCCTGACAGGTATCTACTTAATTTTCAAAGCTAAGAAAGCCCAAAAAACAATCTCTGACGTTCCTAAGGAACAGTGAACAAGTTCAGCTAAAGCTGAACATCGGGGCTTCAGTGACGAAACCGTCCTGTGGGCCGTTTCGCCAAAAGAGCCTAGCCAACAAATGCTATTTAACATGCCTTCGCGAGCAGACCTATCAAACTTAGCCTAATAATTATACTCATAGCTCAAAAGGGGAAACGCACTCGGTCGTGGGTTCCTCTTTTTTCGTTTTTCTTCAAAGTACAGCTTCAATCTTAGCTTTACTTTGAAGAAATTTATGAGATAATTATCTTAATTGTTTAAATAGTTTATTATTTTACAGGTTAATGAATGAACATTCATTCAACTATTTGGAAAGGCGTGAGTGCATGAGTTTATTACTTAATCCCCAAAACTACAAAAGCCCGCAGAAAGATTTACCCTCTCGAGAAATCATGGAGAAGACCCTTCGTTTTTTTGAAGATAAGGGGCTGGCAAGTATCAAGGAAGATGATCAGGCAAGCCGTTGGTACACCGATTTCCTCAAATTTATTAAAGAACATCAAATTTTCGCTGCTCTCTTGACTCCGGCAGGCTATGGAGCCGAAAATTCACGCTTTGATTTAAGCCGTATCTGTGAATTCAATGAGATTAGCGCCTTTTATTCCCTTTCTTATCAATATGCCTATCAAGTTACAATTCTTGGCCTCGGACCTATTTGGATGGGAAACAATGAAAAAGTCAAACATTTGACTGCTAAAAAGTTACGAGAAGGGGGAATCTTTGCCTTTGGCTTATCTGAAAAAGAACATGGTGCTGATCTCTATAGCAACGAGATGTCCTTGGCACCTGCCGGAGATGGGCAATTCACGGCCAACGGCGGAAAGTATTACATCGGCAACGCTAATGAGGCTGCGCTTGTTTCTACATTCGGACGTTATAAAGATACCAACGACTATGTATTTTTTGTTGTTGACAGCAGACACCGCAACTATAAATTAGTAAAAAAAATCTCCACCTCGGGAGTACGGGCTGCTTATGTAGGAGATTTTGAACTGATTGAATACCCGATTTCCGAGGATGATATCCTTTCCAGCGGCACTTTAGCTTGGGATTCTTCCCTTTCTTCTGTCAATATCGGCAAATTCCAATTAGGCTTTGCTTCTATCGGAATCTGTACCCATGCTTACTATGAAGCCATAAATCACGCCTCAAACAGAGTACTCTATGGCAAAAAGGTAACAGATTTTCCCCATATTCAAAAAATATTTACGGAATCCTATGCCCGCCTTATTGCCATGAAACTTTATGCTCTTAGGAGTTTGGATTATTTCCGCTCTGCCTCCGATGAAGACCGGCGCTATTTATTATTTAATCCAATTCAAAAAATGAAAGTTACTACACAAGGTATGAAAATTATCGAAATGCTTCTTGACGCCATTGCTGCCAAGGGCTTCGAACAAGATACCTATTTTGAGACAGCGATTCGCGATATTGGTATGATCCCTCGTTTAGAAGGGACCACTCATGTCAATATTGCTCTCGTAATTAAATTCATTCAAAATTACTTCTTCCAGCCTAAGGAATACCCTGTTATACCTAAACGTGACGATCCAGCGGATGATTCCTATCTTTTCCGCCAAAAAGCCGGCAAACTGGCCTCCGTCCGCTTCCCTGACTATCGTATACCCTATGCGGGCATCAAGATCCCTAATGTTTTGGTCTTCTTTGAACAAGTAGAACTTTTCCGTTCTTTCTTAGAACAAGCCAGTCCTAGTCCGGAGCAAGTGAAAAATATTGATTACATGCTCGCCTTGGGAGAAATGTTCACGCTCATCGTTTATGCCCAGTTGATCTTAGAAGATACCAAGCTTAATCCCATTTCCCCAGCTTTACTCGATGAGATTTTCAACTTTTTGGTTCGAGATTTTGCTCAATTTGCTTTGACCCAGATTTCCAATTATGCTAATTCCATCGAACAAGAAGAATTCCTGAAAGCAATGATGAAAAAACCAAGTCATAATCCTGCCACTGTTCAAACTCTTTGGGATAATGAAGTGAAGCCATTGGTTGGAGCCTATCAAAATTCCTAACTATCTCAGCCGATAATTTATTTTCAGACAAAATGGCTCCAAAGATTTGCGTCTTGGGAGCCATTTTGAACCACTATCTCACGGTACTTCTGTGCTTTCGTCTACACTTTTAGTTTCCAAGCGACATCGTTCCAACGTAATTCATTGCGAAAAGCCAAAAGATTAGTGTCCTTGTTAATTAAAAGATATTCGATGCCTGCCATTTCAGACCAATCTAACAATTGCTCAGCCGTGACATTCAATGAAAAACAAGTATGATGGGCTCCACCGGCACGAATCCATGCTTCTGCGGCATCTCTAAGATTGGGCTGAGGTTTCCAGAGAACTCTGGCAACCGGAAGTTTTGGCAGTGAATGCGGCGATTTTAAGGCATCTACTTCATTGACTATGAGACGAAAGCGTCCTCCCAAATCTATTAGTGAGGCACAAATTGCAGGACCAGCGGCACCGTCAAAGACCAATCGTGCAGGATCTGCTTTTCCTCCAATGGAAAGCGGATGAACTTCAATCCGCGGGCGATTGTCTGCTAAGGTGGGGCAAATTTCAAGCATGTGTGCTCCAAGGATCATTTCATGACCCTTTTCCAGATGATAGGTGTAATCTTCCATGAGTGAAGTCCCTTTTCCTGCGGCCATGATCTTCATGATTCGAACCAAGGCGGCTGTTTTCCAATCCCCTTCAGCACCAAAGCCATACCCGGCTGCCATGAGACGTTGTGCTGCCAGACCAGGAAGCTGTTTCATGCCATGTAAATCTTGGAAGGTCGTGGTAAATGCACTAAAACCACCTTCATTCAAGAAGGCCTTTAAAGCTAGTTCAATGCGAGCCTGCTCTCGAACAGCATCACGAAAGGAACCTTCTTCCCTTACCTCCGAGGCAATGTCATAAAGAGTCTCATATTCTTCCATCAATTGATTTACTGCCGTGTCGGAAATGTCGTCAATATATCTTACTAAATCCCCAACTCCGTACCCACTTATAGACCAACCCAATTTGATCTGAGCTTCTACTTTATCTCCTTCTGTCACAGCCACTTCGCGCATGTTATCGCCAAACCGTGCGACCTTAAGCTGGCGTCCCTCTGTATATCCAACTGCTGTGTGCATCCAAGTGCCTATTTTCCCGCATACTTCAGGGTCTTCCCAGTAGCCGACAACCACTTTCCGTGGAATCTGCAAACGTGCACCAATAAAACCATATTCCCGGTCACCATGAGCGGATTGGTTTAAATTCATAAAATCCATGTCAATCTTATCCCAAGGAAGATCACGATTAAACTGAGTATGCAGATGTAAAAGCGGTTTGTTCAACTCTGAAAGGCCTGCAATCCACATTTTCGCAGGTGAAAATGTATGCATCCACGTAATTAGGCCGGCACAAGATTCATCGACATTTGCCTCTTGACACAACTTGTGAATACCCTCTGGTGTTTTCAAAACCGACTTGAATTCGATTTGATAAGGGATGTCTGAGTCGTTATTTAAGCCCTCCGTCATCAACCTAGAATGTTCCTCCACTATCTGAAGCACTTCAGGTCCATACAAATCTTGACTTCCCGTTACAAACCAAAATACTGATTTTTTAATTCCTAACATCCTTCATCGCTCCATCTTCTTCTCATTTTTGATCTTTAATTATAGTAAATATCTGTTATATAACGAGCAGCCTCTTCAAGCATCCCCACATCTTCAAGCAGCTGTAAAACCCCATACCTTTTGCGCACGTCTTTAGCCGCAACAAGGCTTGCCCTAAAAACTTCTTGATCTATTCCTAATTGTTGTGGAGAAACTATGGCACCTGCCTTTTTTAGAGTTTCTCTTATGGAACCCGGTTCCGGTACCAATGAATCACATATTTTTATAATTTCATCCCAATTAGCCATAATTTTTTCCATATTGCTTTTTCGTTGATGTTCATTAAAGCAAAGCGACTCTTTTTTATACTGAATAACACTTGGTGCACTTCTTCCATAAACCTTCGTTAGAGTCTCCATCCATTTCTCTTCATTGAAATTTAGATATTTCCCGGATTCTAGTACCTTTTCGATATTTATAGTTCTTAAATACCTATAGGCTTCCGCAATGATTCCTACCCCAACACCCACATTATTGCCATGAAGCCATTTTGATGTGCTGCCATTATTCATCCCTATCATTTCCCAGCAGTGGGATAGATGATGTTCTTCGCCTGAAGCAGGTCTAGAAACCCCTACCATGCCTATTGCTAAACCCGAAAGAATTAATGCCTCTGTTAAACTTTCCAGAATTTCATTTTCTCGCAGGGGCAGCCTTTCAGACGCTAGCTCACACTTTTCCACTGCAGAACGCACTAATTTTTCAACTGACTCGCAAAAATACTCTTCCTTTAATACACGGGCAAGGTGCCAATCTGCAAGTGCAGTATATTTTCCTAAAATATCACCGAGACCTGCCTGGATCATATGCATTGGAGCAGCCTTCATAATATCGAGATCTGCTACTATTGCTAAGGGGTAAACAGCCTCGAAGGTTGTTTTAACTCCGTCAACAATAAGCGGAGAAACCACTGAAGCATAACCATCCATAGAAGGTGCAGTACCAACGATTACATAGGGTATGTGTAGTTTGTAACTTAAAAACCGAGCCAAGTCATTGATTGTTCCGGAACCAATACCAAGGATCAGGGTGGTATCCTCAGGAATCTCTACAAGAAGTCTTCCAAGGGACATTTCGTTGGGAACTAAATGCTCTTCCCTGAATATATATTGACTAATTTGAAAATCTTCTTCTAACAATTGTTTGACCTTTTTCCCAGCAACTTCAAACGTGTTCTGATCTTCGATCAAAAATATTCTCGTATTTTTAAAGGCCGTTAGCAGACTTGGCAATTGATTTATTACTCCATTGCCAAGCTTAATAGTCTGGATATCAACCCTATGAAAAATACCACAAGAACACTTATAATTTAGTCCCGCCATATTCTCTAAGTCCAGATTTAACAACTCTCAACTCCATCTCCATTCATTGGCCTGACAATATTATTAAAATATAACTATTGTCCATAATATGCATTTGCGCCATGCTTTCTTAGGAAATGCTTATCCAGCAAAATCTGATCAATGGGATTAATTCCTGGTGTAAGAGAGCAGGCAGTATAAGCCATCATGGCTACTTCTTCAAGCACCACAGAATTATGCACTGCCTCTTGCGCATTTTTTCCCCAAGTAAAAGGCCCGTGATTATTCACAAGTACCCCCGGCACAAACATTGGATTGCCGCGCAAAAAGGTTTCTACTATGACTTCTCCGGTTTGCTTTTCGTAGTTTTCCTGTATTTCATGAGGTGTTAACTTTCTGGTACAAGGTATTTCTCCATAGAAATAATCCGCATGAGTGGTTCCCAGGGCCGGAATTCCTTTACCCGCTTGTGCCCAGCCCGTAGCCCATCTCGAATGTGTATGAACTACACCACCCACTTGATTAAAATTCCTATAAATGACAAGATGAGTCGGCGTATCTGATGAAGGCTTTAACTTACCTTCTACTTGATTTCCCTCAAGATCGACGACAACAAGATCTTCAACGTTAAGTTCTTCGTAAGGAACGCCACTGGGCTTAATCACAATAAGATTACTCTGACGGTCAATGCCACTGACATTTCCCCAGGTATACGTTACAAGACCTTTTTTAGGAAGTTCCAGGTTCGCCTCCAGGACGGATTTTTTTAATTCTTCTAACATAGCATTAGCTCCTTTAAGGACTGCATCTATTTTACAGCGGCTTTGATCTTCTTTAGCCTTTTCATGACGTCATTTGTGCCTCGCCCGAAGTAATCATGGAGGATATTGTATTCCGCGTAAAGTTTTTCATAGATTTCGACATTTTTCTTATTGGGTTTATAATACTCTTCTTTAACCTTACCCATGTGTTTTGCAGCCTCAACAATTGAATCATATCCGCCCTTTTCTTTCCCTGCAACCACCGCTCCGAACATGGCGGAACCAAGAGCTGGCGTTTGAGCCGAAGCCGATATTCTAATTTCTCGGTTCGTGACATCGGCATAGATCTGCATCATGAGCTTATTTTTCTCAGCAATCCCACCAGCAGCATATAATTCATGAATCGGAACCCCATTTTCCTCAAAAGTATCTATGATCTTCCGTGTTCCATACGCTGTTGCTTCGATTAATGCCCTATAAATTTCCTCCGGCTTTGTTAAAAGAGTGCACCCTAAAATCATTCCGGTGAGGTCAACATCCACGAGAACAGATCTATTGCCATTCCACCAGTCTAAGGCAATCAAGCCGCTTTCGCCTGCTTGGAGCTTTTCAGCCTTTTCCGTTAAGAGCCCATGAATATCCAAACCTCGTTCTTCCGCTTCTTCAGTCAGGCTAGCTGGCACACAATTTTCGACAAACCATTCAAAATGGTCTCCGACGCAGGATTGGCCGGCCTCATAGCCCAGTAAACCTGGAATGATTCCGTCTTCAACCACACCGCACATGCCCGGCACAACCTTTTCGTCGGTACCCAGCATGACATGACATGTTGATGTTCCCATAATCATCAACATCTTGCCTGCCTCCGTCATGCCCAAGGCGGGAACTGAGACGTGTGCATCTACATTACCGACAGCTACGGCAGTTCCAATTTTCAATCCTGTTAGTTCTGCTGCTTTGGATGTAATTTCTCCTGCTTTTGAACCAATCGAGTAGATATCCGTGCTAAGTTTCTCTTCAACGACGTTCTCAAGTTTTGGATGAAGCGACTTAAAGAAATCTCGAGAAGGGTACCCCTCTTGTTTGTGCCATATTGCTTTGTACCCTGCTGTACAACTATTGCGTTTTTCTTCTCCGGTGAGCTCAAATACTACCCAATCTGTAGCTTCCATAAACCGATCTGCCAAATCATAAATATCAGGTGCCTCGTTAACAATCTGTAATATCTTGGGCATCATCCATTCTGAAGAAATTTTCCCGCCGTAATTTTTAAGGAATCTTTCTCCTCTTTCTTCGGCTATCTTATTTAACTTATTCGCTTCCTCTTGGGCAGCATGATGTTTCCAAAGCTTCACATAAGCATGAGGATTTGATTTAAGGTTTTCATCAAAGCAAAGCGGCGTACCATCCTTGTAAGTTGGTAACATTGTGCAAGCAGTAAAGTCAATCCCCAGGCCAATGACATCTTCAGCCTTAACTCCTGATTTCTTTAAAACTTCAGGAATCGTTTCACGTAGAACCTCCAGATAATCTTGAGGATGTTGAAGCGCCCAATCTGGTTCCAACTTGGTTACACCGTCGGGTAAATACTCATCCATTACACCATGACGGTAAACTTTTACTGCCGCAGCGACCTCTTTCCCAGTTTTTACTTCAACGAGTACGGCTCTCCCAGATTGAGTTCCGTAATCCACTCCAATAGTATATTTATGATTCATTGATCTTAACATCCCCTAATAATTTTTTTAACTTATCAATTTCAAATAATGACATTATCCTAAAGCTCTTTAGGCCTGCATGATTGAAAGGGTAGATTGTCAGAACTATTATTATAATAATTTAAATTTGAGAAATAATACTTTAATCGGATAATAGCCTATTAGCAATACAATTAGAGTAACGAGAGCAATTATTCCTGGGATCATATAAACCGCACCAAATATTATGCAAAAAACTCCATCAAATAAGGTTATTCTTCTTTCCTTTGCCGTTTCAAATCGCTTCCTTGAGCTATCAAAAGAAATTTGTTGACCGGGATATTTATTGAACGCTATTCCATACAAACCAATCGCAATAATTACTAATCCGAATGCAATAGTTGAGGGTGGCATAGACTACTCCCCTTTGATCATTTTCCAAGCGAATAAACATTGTTTATAGAAATAAAAGCTGAAAGTAATATTCAGCTTTTATCCAAATATGGAAGCAATCAACTAAGCTATAAAGAGAACTGCTCTTACTTTAAGCAGTTTTCGATTTTGAATAGACATCAAATGCTACGGCAAATAACAGTACTAAGCCTTTGATGGTCTGCTGCCAGTCAATCCCAACACCTATTAGTGACATACCGTTGTTCATTACCCCCATAACAAGCCCACCAATTATTGCCCCCATAATAGTACCTATGCCGCCGGCAGTAGATGCTCCTCCAATAAAGCAGGCAGCAATAGCATCAAGTTCAAAGCCTGTACCTGCATTGGGTGTGCCTGAATTTAATCTTGCGGCAAAGACTAATCCAGAAAGAGCGGAAAGAATCCCCATGTTTACGAAGACTAGAAAAATAACTTGTCTTGTTTTTACCCCAGATAGTCTAGCCGCCTTTTCATTACCACCAAGGGCATAAATGTGTCTTCCTAAAGTCGTCTTTGTAGTAATAAATGTATAAAAGGCGATTAGCACAAGCAGTAGTATCAAAACGTTAGGTATTCCTTTATAGATAGCAAGGACATAAAAAAATAGATTTATAATTACAATAATGGCGGCCATCTTTGCAATTAAAAGACCCTGAGGCAGCACTTCAAAATTGTACTTTTTTTGTGTTCTTCTCTTTCTCATTTCATAGATCACATATAAAATTGTTAATATGAGCCCGATAACGACCGTAGTGATATGAAGACCCTTCCCATGAAAGAAATCCGGAATAAAACCGGTACTCATCTTTTGGAATGAGCTAGGAAACGGTGCAATAGAAGTACCTTGAAGGGATACATAAGTGAGACCTCTAAATATCAACATCCCCGCAAGGGTAGTAATAAATGCCGGTATCCTTACAACAGCAATCCAGAACCCTTGAAATGCTCCAATGAGAGCACCAACTACTAGGGCAATGATTATTCCCAGGGCAACTGAAACATGATGGTTTATGATCAATATTGCCGAGAGAGCACCAACTACAGCGGCTACTGAACCCACAGACAGGTCAATTTGAAAAGCAACTATGACAAGCAGCATTCCAATTGCCAATATTAGGATGTAACTGTTCTGCAATATTAAATTGGTAATATTTAAAGGTTTCAATAAAATACCGCCGGATGCAAACTGGAAGAAGATCATAATACCTACTAACGCAATAACCATACTGTATTTAGTTATATTTTCCCTAAACATTTTATATAGAGATCCCATTCTTATACCCCCTGCTCCTGCTTCATAATGATTTCCATAATTTTTTCCTGAGATGCCTCTTTTGCACTTAGTTCTCCTAATACCTTTCCTTCATTCATAATATAGATCCGGTCGGACATACCCAGTAATTCAGGAAGCTCAGAAGAAATTAGCAGGATGCCCTTTCCTTCTGTTGCTAATTGGTTGATAATCGTGTAAATTTCGTATTTTGCTCCCACATCGATACCCCGGGTGGGTTCATCCATGATTAATATATCTGGCTCTGTGAAAATCCATTTACTGAGTACTACCTTTTGTTGGTTTCCTCCGCTTAGATTGCCAGTCTGCTGTAAGATTCCGGAACACTTAATATTCAATTTTTTGCGCAAATTCTCCGAATGCACAACCTCTTCATTTTCGTTCATTATGCCGCCCTTAGATATTTTATTAAGGTTGGCTAGTGATATATTTCCTTTTATATGATCTATTAAAACTAATCCTAATTCTTTTCTGTCTTCTGTAACGTACGCCAGACCATTTTTAATAGCCTTATTTACATTGTTTAGATTTATTTCATGACCGTCTTTATATATTTGGCCACTTATCTTTTTACCATAGGATTTACCAAAGATACTCATTGCAAGTTCAGTTCTTCCCGCTCCCATAAGGCCTGCAATACCAACAACTTCCCCTTTGCGAACATTAATGTTGACATTATCACATACTTTACGACCACTGATTATGGGATGATAAACTGTCCAATTCTTCACTTCAAAGCTGATCTCACCGATTTCCGTTTCTCTTGGCGGATAACGATGAACTAAATCCCTGCCAACCATACCTTTGATGATCCTGTCGATCGTTATATTGTCATTTTTAGTGTCAAGCGTTTCGATGGTTGCCCCATCACGTAATATCGTGATTGAATCAGCGATTTTAGAAATTTCGTTCAATTTGTGGGAAATAAGAATCGACGTTATCCCTTGACTTTTAAGCTCGGCAATCAAATCGATCAAATTTTGACTATCATCTTCATTCAAAGCAGCAGTGGGTTCATCTAAAATTAATAATTTAACTTCTTTTGACAAAGCTTTAGCAATTTCAACTAATTGTTGCTTACCAACTCCTATATTGGCTATAAGAGTATTTGGAGACTCTTCAAGACCGACCTTTTTAAGTAATTGTTTTGTTTTTTTCGTTGTTTCATTCCAGTCAATAACTCCGTGTCGACTTCGTTCGTTTCCTAAAAAGATATTTTCGGCGATTGATAAAAAGGGTATTAAAGCCAACTCTTGATGAATTATTACAATTCCTAAGTGCTCACTTTGTTTTATATCTTTAAATTCGCAGAGATTGTTTTGAAACAAAATGTCTCCGGCATAACTCCCATGCGGATACACACCGCTCAAAACCTTCATGAGGGTTGATTTACCCGCACCATTTTCCCCAACTAAGGCATGAATCTCACCTTGTTTAACCTTTAAATTGACATTATTGAGTGCCTTAACACCGGGAAAGGTTTTGGTAATATTTTTCATTTCGAGAATGGTCTCTGCCATAGGATTTCAACTCCTACCATAAAAATAATTTAGTGATGGGTATAACACCTTCGATATACACCATCACTAAAAGTCACTGGTAACTACTAATGTTTCTTACGAAAATATACTTCTCTGTGAACTGGCAGATTCATGAAAGTTTATTTGAGTTTATCTGCTGTATAGTATCCGCTATCAATTAAAATCTTTTGATAATTTGTTTTATCAACAACCACCGGATCGCAAAGGAACGAAGGGACAATTTTAACTCCGTTGTTATAAGATTTCGTATCATTTACTACTGGAGTTTTGCCTTGAAGAACATCATTTGCCATTTCAGCAGCTTTCTTAGCTAAAACTCTTGTATCCTTAAATATCGAGGAGGTTTGTTCGCCGGCAATGATCGATTTAACCGAAGCCACTTCACAGTCTTGCCCTGTGATTATAGGCATTTTTTGACTTGCTGTTCCATAGCCTACACCCTTAAGAGAGGATATGATACCAATACTGATACCATCATAGGGAGATAAGACAGCGTCCACTTTAGCTGTTGTATAGTTTTTACTGAGGATGTTATCCATTCTCGCTTGTGCAGTAGCGCCGTCCCAGCGTAAGGTTCCAACTTGGGCATAAGCTGTTTGTCCGCTCCTGACAACTAATTTTCCGGAAGTTATATAAGGCTGCAAAACTGACATAGCTCCATCAAAGAAGAATTTAGCATTGTTATCATCTGGAGATCCGGCAAACAGTTCAATGTTAAATGGACCTTTTCCGTCCTTTAATCCTAAAGCTTTTTCAATGTAACCTGCTTGAAGTACACCAACTTTGAAATTATCAAACGTTGCATAGTAATCTACATAAGGACTGTTCATGATTAGTCGGTCATAGGATATAACCGGAATTTTAGCATCATGTGCTTTTTTTAATACATCCGTCAGAGCTGTGCCATCAATTGAAGCTATGACTAAGACATTGGCACCTTTAGTGATCATATTTTCAATCTGTGATATCTGATTTTGTACATCATTATCCGCGTACTGTAAATCAGTTTTATAACCTAGTGCTTGCAATGATTTAACCATGTTGTTACCATCATCAATCCATCTTTGTGATGTCTTGGTAGGCATTGCTATCCCTGCAATTTTACCGTTACTGGCTGCGGTTGAACCTGAAGTTGATGAGCTTGAAGCTGTTGAGCTTGACGCACCGCATGCTGTTGCGAAAACCATTACAAAGAAAAGCATTAATACTGACAGGACTTTTTTCATTCTTTCTCCCCCTTATATTTAACGTGTAATATATTACTAACCCTTCGCCGTATTCCCTCATTGCTTTAAATTTAGGGATAGGCAAAAGATAGTAATCGAAAGAGTTTGTCCATCCATAACTTAGTTAATTAAATTACCTAAGTTAATTATATTGCCGGATTCAGAATAGTCAAGCATTATATTTCAGACAATTTACTTAGTTTGTATTTTCAAATAATCCATCAGCTAACCCCGTAGGCGTAAATATTTTTTTCAGTACCAAGGTAAACGCCCCAATTGGGATAGCATTTCCGCCTAATTCCGAGATGACGATGGAAACTGCCTGAGCTGGCTTTTCTAAAGCCCGTCGTTCAACCGTCTTTCTTAAAGACTCCATAATAAAATCAGCGGATCCGAAAACTCCTCCGCTTAAAATTATGAGCGATGGATTTAGGCTATTAATCAGATTGGCAATACCAATTCCGAGATAACGGCCTGTGTCTTCTAATACTTCTATGGCTACTTGATCCTCTTGCTGAGCTGCTAAGTAGAGCATTTTTCCGTCAATAAGCTCCAGGTTGCCTTTAACCATATCCTCTAGAATTGAACTTTTGCCAAGACGAATGGCGTGCTGGGCTCTTAAAGCAAGCGCAGTCCCGCCTACCATGCTTTCCAGACAGCCGTAATTACCACAACTGCATTTTGGTCCATTGATATCGATGGTTGTATGCCCTATTTCACCTGCGGTGTATGAGGCTCCGCGATACAACTGATGATCCAAGATGATACCTGCTCCTACGCCCGTTCCGACCCGGAACAAGATAAAATTAGAAACGCACTTTCCCTGACCAAACCAACTTTCACCGATGGCCTGAGCCCGAATATCATTTTCCACTTCAACGGGCAAATTAAATTTACGTTCTAGGTACGCTTTGATGGCAATGTTACGCAAATTAAGATGAGGTGCAAAAATCGAAATTCCTTCTTGGGAATCAACGAGACCATGCATTCCCACGCCAATTCCTAGAACAGCCTCCATATTAGGGGTCGCTCTCTCGATAACCTTTTCGATGACGTCTGCCAGCGTTTCTAAAAACTGTTCACTCGTCGGATTCACCTCATACTTAGCTTCCAATTGGGTAACCAAATTTCCATCTAAGGTGGCCGCCACTGCTTTGACTTTCTTCGGTCCAGCATAAACGCCAACAACGCGAAAAGCGGAAGAGTTAATTCTGAGCAGAATTGGTTTTCTTCCACCCGTAGACTCACCCAGATCAGTTTCAACCACTAATTTTGCGTCAATCAATTCCCCCACAAGATTCGTAACTGTGGGGGGAGTCAGCTTTGTCAATTTTGCTATCTCAGCTCTCGAAATAAGGCCATGTTCCCTGACGACATTAAGAATTGCCGATTTATTCAGAGATTTCATGCCCTGAAAACTCCCGACTGGAATTGGTTCGCCCACGCTTTCACTCCCTTTTATGCCAATTATAAATACCCAATTTATCGGATCAGGATATCTGGACGGAGGTGAATTTTCCCATCTTTCTCTATCTTCATATACTCCCATTCTCCTGTATGCGTTAAAAACTCCGGCCCATTCTCCGTAACTAAAATAGTATCTTCTGATTTAATACCTTTAAGGGATGGGTTCCAGGCAAAAGCCTGGTGGTTCTGAACCACGCCCTCGCAATCAAAATTAGCCAGAAACTCCCGTGAAGCATACCCTGTCGGTCCGCCTTGGTGAAGGGAACGCCAGTCCTCTTCATAACCCATTTTTCTGTACACTTCAATACCTTGCCGAAAAACATCCTTGATCGGGACCCCCGGCCTAGTAGCCAGATTAAAGGCAAGATCAATCTCCAGCAATTTTCGTTTATTCTGCTGTAGTTCTTGCGAGATTGGCCCGAAATGGACAAAGCGAGTTGCATTAGCAACCAACCCCCCTTTTTCTCCGCAAAGAACAAGCATCGCATAATTCTCTAGCTTTTTCTCCGTAGGGATAGGATGACGAAATTTATAAATTCTACGATCAGTGGCCACGAGAAGTACTTGCGGTTGAATTCCCAGGCTCACAACTTTTGTGGTTAAAAGTGCTTGAATCTCAAATTCAGTCATTCCTGGTTCGATCTGTCGGCAGGTTAATTCTAGAGCCCTGGCAACATTTTGCGACAACCATCTGTAACGCTCAATTTCTTCAAGACTTAAGACATAAGTCAACTCCGCTAATTCCTTGCTCAAGTCTATTCCCGCTCTAAGAGGAATTGTTTCCGGACACACATCCGTTCCCATCTTTTTCCCTAGACATAGGTTGTCAATAACCGCTTGATGACCCTCATACCACTCCGGCGTGATCCACACTATTTCTAAATCAGAAAGTTCCTCTTCCTGTATCCTTGCAAACTCCATTTTAGTCGTAACACAGTAAACCTTGTCCTCAAAAATTAAGAGATCTGCAACTCCTAACTCTGACGTCGTAAAAATATAATTAGCTCGTCCGTTCGTTAGCCAGGAGAAACTCCGACGTTTCCGGAGAAGGACTCCGTCTAAACCTTTGTCCCTGAGCAAATTTCTAACTTTTTCGATTTTCTCTCTCGCATTCATCATTTATCAAACCCTTCCGGATGAGACTGATGCCATTTCCAGGCTGTCTCTATGATTTGTTCCAAACTATCAAATTGCGGCTAATATCTCATGTACTCCATCCCCAATTTCACCACTATAAAAAGTTGGTGTCAAGCCTGTCTTGGCCTGATATCCCCTAGTCACCTGAGCTTCGAAGTCCGCAATAGCCTCTTTATGAACAAGACTCACTGTACAACCGCCGAAACCAGCACCTGTCATTCTTGTACCAAGGCAACCCAATGTTTGACGCGACTCTTCAAAGAGTGTGTCGAGTTCCGGACCTGTCACCTCAAAGAGATCCCGTAAGGATTCGTGTGATTTTACCATATATTTACCGAAAGTCTCAATATCCCCGGCTTCTAAAGCAATCGTCGAGGCCAATACCCGAGCATTTTCATGCACCACATGATCTAAACGTTTGTATGCCTCCGGAGAAAAGCCTTTTTTAGGAACAGATTCCCATTGTTCAAGGGTAACATCCCCTAAACAAGAAACTGAAGGAAGGTACTTTAAAATAGCTTTTTCCCCTGCTTCGCATTCTTGCCGTCTTTGATTGTACTTTGATTGAGTCAAGCTCCGCGGTTTATTCGAGTTAGTAAGAACCAATTGATAATCGCCTAAATACAAGGGTACATTACGGAAAGCCAAGGAATCACATTTCAAAAGCAAGGCATGCCCAGCTTTCCCCATTCCGGAGGCAAATTGATCCATAATTCCACAATTAACCCCAACAAATTGATTTTCCGCACGCTGGGAAAGCTGAATTAATTTTAAACGTGATAAGTCCAGTGTTTCAAGTTCCTTAATTGCAATAGCAGTCACCATTTCAATGGAAGCCGAGGAAGACAGCCCGGCACCCTTGGGAATGTTGCCATCAAACAGCATATCGCACCCCGACAAGCGGAAGCCAAATTTATCAAATTCTCGAATAACTCCTTTAGGATAATTGGCCCATACCTCTTCTTGTTGGTGATCCATCCGATCCGTGTCGAATTCTACCTTCTCGTCAAAGCTCGTCGAGGTAAGACAAAACTTCCCATCCTTGCGAAGACGGACAGCCGCCCAGGTTCCATAGGATAGAGCGGCAGGCAGCACATAACCTCCTGTGAAATCCGTATGCTCCCCGATCAAATTTACCCGGCCTGGGGCAAAGAAGATTCGAATCTCTTCCGCACTGGAGTTAAAGACTTTTTTAAACTGCTCTCGAAGTATGCTCAATCTAGGCATTCATTAGACCGCCCTTCTTTTTCAGATAATCTTGAAATGCTTTGCGCAGTTGTTCTGATGTCTCTTCCACGGCCTGAGGGTTTAAAGCAGCCCAAGCACCCATTTCTGAAGAAGCATAATACTTAATTTTTCCTGCATCTCGCAGGGGTGTATAAAATTCAATATGAAAATGATAGGAATCTTCTGCAGCTTCTCCATGCACCGGACGCTGATGGATCACCATCATGTAGGGAAATAACCTATTAAACAAGGTGTCCATGGCTCCAGTCATGTTCTTAAGCATTTCAGCCAAGCTTCGTTTCTCTTGCTGAGTAAAATCAGTCAAGGCTGTCTTGTGGTTTTTACTTACAATGAACAACCCATAGGGATAATCTGTAAAAAATGGGATATAGGCTATGAAATGCTGATTTTCATAAATCACTCGCTGTTGAAAGTCTGCTTCTTCCTTATTCATATCGCAAAACAAGCACGACCCGTGCGAGTCATAATATGTTTGGCAATTTTCCAGTTCTGTTCGAATTTTGAGAGGAATCCAAGAATAGGCATATATCTGACCGTGCGGATGGGGCATTGTGACACCACACTCTTGCCCTCGATTCTCGAAAATCATAATGTACTCATGTTTTGGTTCCCGGCTCAATGCTATAAACCGTTCTGTCCACAGATCAATCAACTTCTCCAGATGATCAACTGAAAGTTGCGGAAGAGTGACGGTATGATCCGACGAGTAAAGAATGACTTCACATTTTCCATAAGCTTGTTTAGTTTTATACAAGACAGACCCAACTGAATCAGCTTCAGGCGGGTCTGTCATTAAGGCAGGAAAATCATTATCATATTTAAGAACATCATAATGATCGGGAACTTTTCCGGAACCCGGACAAAACGGACACCCATCCTTTGGCATGTTCGGGCGATTCTGTCGATGTGCAGCCACCATCGTCCAATCCCCAAGTAACGGGTTATAACGTAATTCTGTCATAATATTCCCTCCTAAAAAATGGAGATAATAAAGTTAATTAAATTAATTAACTTTATTATCTCCATCATAATATATTTGCAGCCTTTTTGGCAATGGTTTTTTATTGCTCCGTATCTTATCTGCCCAACTACTTAACCCTGTGTAATTTGGTCTGCCTTTTTGCGCTTGCTAAAGGATAAACTTTGTTTGATACTTTGTTTGATTTCAGTTTCCTTTCAGATTGGCGGCGATGATGCCCTAACAAGTAGCCAGAGACTAAGACAATCACCATAGCAATTAGTAACGTTAGATACCCCATACTCACTCACCCTTCAGATCTCTACGATTCGCCTTTATCACCTCAAGGCCTTAGTGACCTTCTAAGGTTAGCTTATACTTAAAGATTCCTGATTATCACCCTTGTAATATTTTCCAATTCGTTTCTGAAGAAAACTTAGCTGGCGCTCGAAGACACTGTCTTCGCACGAATTAGCTCTTCTTGCAGTATACAACCAAAGGTTATACTTTCTGATAATACAAGAAACCCCCTTGGGCTTAATTTCAAGGACACAAAGTTTTCATTCAAACTGAATTGCGGCCCCTACCGTTCCTGGACCCGTGTGAACACCGATAACAGCTCCAACCTGTGTAAAAACAGTTGTTTGGATTTGACAAACATTTTCTAAAGCCTCTTGAAGATAATGACCGGCTTGTTCTGCCGCTCCGTGAGCAACAGCCAGTCGGATTTGTTTGCGGCCCTTTGCTAAATCCTGAAAAGCTTGGACAACACATTCAAGAGACTTCTTCTGACTATGAGCCTTTGCATAAGTATGGTAAACACCATCATCACCCACTCGAATTACAGGTTTAAGGTTTAAAAGGGATCCCACAAAACCTTGAACTCTGCCGATTCTTCCGCCTTTTTGCAGGTATTCTAAGGTATTTAAGGTAAACAAAGTTTCGATGTTCTTCCTGGCTTTGGCCAGATTTTTCAAGATCCAAGCACTATCATATCCATCTTTTATATTGCGTGCAGCTTCGATCATCAACAAACCCATACCTAAACTTATGGTTTTAGAGTCTACAAGATGGATCTTTTCTTTAAACTTTTCCTTGGCTAAATTCGCCGCATTATAGGTTCCACTTAAGGCGGAAGAGAGATGAATGGAAATAATCTCTTGATATTCTTCAAGTAACTTACTGTACAATCGTCCAAACATTTCAGGTGAAGGCTGAGATGTTTTAGGAAGTTCCTTCTCAATGCTTAAGCGCCGGTAAAATTCTTCGCTCGAAAGTTCCTCGTCAGAAAACTCTTCCTTGCCAAAGCTAACTTTCAAAGGAATGACATGAATGTCGAACTCCTTCTTTATTTCTTCTGTTAGGTCGGCCGTACTGTCAGTTACCAGTGCGATCCTTTTCATTCCAAATCCCCCGTCTGTTTATTTCTTTAAAGATATCATTTAATTCGCCTTATCGTCGCTATTCTCCTTCAACATGATATGTGTTTTATCTGATTATTTAATAAATCCTTCTTAAATAGTATCTACTGCCCTGAATAGGCATTGTACTTTATGTTCTTGCCAAGGTCACAGGTAGTCACTGATTATAGAGAGATCGTCAAGGTTCGAAACTATAAATAGGACAACAACAGAATTCATTTGTTGCTGCCCTATTATTGTTCTAATTTATTCCCATCTAAAGCTGCTTCCTTTGCAGCATGGCAAGCTTTTCAACTTCATTTTGCATACCCCTTAGGATGATTGCTATGCCAATTCCAAGCAGTTTGAATGATCTGTCCCAGGCCGTTATATTGCGGCTTCCAGCCCAACTCTCGCTGAGCCCTTTCCGAAGAAGCAATAAGTACAGCGGGATCTCCCGCTCGACGCGGAGCAATTTTTACCGGAATTGGATGGCCCGTTACTTCCCGGGCTTTCTCCACCACCTGTTTTACGGAAAAGCCCTCCCCATTGCCTAAATTATATACAGCGCTCTCCCCTGTGCTTCTGAGTTTTTGCAGAGCTAACCAATGAGCATTGGCTAAATCGGTAACATGAATATAGTCACGGACACAGGTTCCATCGACCGTGGGATAATCATCTCCAAAAACAGCCAGTTGTTCTCGCTGCCCCAAGGCCACTTGTAAAATAATAGGGATTAAATGACTTTCCGGTTGATGATCTTCTCCAATCTGTCCGTCGATATGAGCACCGGCCGCATTAAAATATCTTAACGCGACATGCTTAAGCCCATAGGCGTGATCACACCATTTTAACATCTTTTCAATGGCTAATTTTGTCTCACCATAGGGATTAGTGGGTTCTTTACGATCCGTTTCCCTAATAGGAATAGATTCCGGCTCTCCGTAAGTAGCCGCAGTAGAAGAAAAGACAATATTCTTAACTCCGTGTTTCACCATTCCCGCCAAAAGATTTTGAGCAGTAATAACATTGTTATCATAATACTTTAGGGGATTTTCCACACTTTCCCCTACTAAAGAATCGGCCGCAAAGTGGATCACAGCTTCAACGTTATGTTCGGAAAACACCTTAGTGAGGAGTTGATCATCCCGAATATCCCCTTCATAAAACATCCCGCTCTTGACAGCCTCACGATGTCCCTTCTGAAGATTATCGAGAACAATAACCTCTTCACCTTTTGCCAAAAATTCAACAACAGTATGGCTTCCGATATAGCCTGCTCCGCCAGTTACCAATATTGCCATTCTCTATGGCCTCCTTCATAGTTCCTAAATTCCTTAAGGCGCCCCGCTTCTAAGGCTTTGCTTGAAACAAACTGATCTATGATGCCACGTTGACGTCAACAAATTCATTTTTCTCCCGCTGCGCCAAACGTGTCAACTCCCCAAAAAAATATTCGAATCCCTCATTATAGTTTACTGCAACGACCCTTACCATTACAATAGAGGCTGAGGAAGACAACCCGACTCCTATCGGCTTAAACTCAAATCTTACTTGGAAAACATATGGAAACGCCAAAACTTACCGCCTTGACTGTTTCGTACCGCTGCCCAGATCTCATAGGTAAAGCGACTGGCAGAACATACCCGCTGAGAATTGGATATACTTTATACTTTGAAAGGCTTGACGATTTTCCATCCGTCAAGCCTTTATCATCACTAAATCTCTCACCGCGACTGAAAGCTTCAGTCTTTGACAAACTCTACTTGAAGATAACCTACCTGGTTAGTGATAGTCCCGCTCACCTAGACGATCATTTTTTATAGTCTAGCTGCGATTTAGCAGTTCCTAAATTCCTTCGTATCTCAAGGACAATTTGCTAATTCTGTTAAGCCGTGCATTGTATCCCTTAATCTAAGATAGAGAGAATTATAAATATCATACATTTGTTCATATACTGTTACGTTGGAAGCAATCGGCTCACACTTATTAACGACCTTAATTGTCGTTCGGCACGCCTCCTCTACAGAAGAATAAATTCCTACACCCGTACCAGCTAAGAGTAATGCCCCGAATGCAGGCCCTTCACTGCTATTAACTACCGTTACAGGTATATTAAAAACGTCAGCAAGGATTTGCCTCCATAAAGAACTTTGTGCCCCTCCACCGGATACACGAACCTCTTGGGCTGTTATTCCTGAACTTCGTATTAGCTCCAATGAATCACGCAGTCCAAAGGAAACCCCTTCCAACACGGCACGTGCCAGATGACCCTTGTGATGACGGAGATTCAAGCCAATAAACGCCCCTCGAGCTGACGGGTCAGGATAAGGTGTCCTTTCTCCCATGAGATACGGTAAAAATAAGAGGCCTTCTCCACCAGGTTTTACCTCAGCCGCTTTTTCCGTTAATACATCGTAAGAATCCCCTGGTGCCAGTTTGTTCCGGAACCATTGTAACGAAGCTCCCGCGGAAAGCATAACCCCCATTAGATGCCATTTATCAGGAACTGCATGGCAGAAGGCATGTAAACTACTATCACTATTGACAGTTAATTGATTCGTCGCTGCAAACACCACTCCTGAAGTCCCCAAGGCAACGGAAAATAAGCCTTCTTCCACAATTCCTGAACCAACGGCGCCGGCCGCTTGGTCTCCGCCACCCCCTGCAACGGGTGTTCCTTCTCGCAAAGATGTTGCTAAAGCAGCCGACTTGCAGACCTGCCCGCTGATTACTGCAGATTCAACGACACGGGGAAACCAATCCTCTGACAGCTCTAAGGCGCTAAGCATTTGCTTTGACCAGTCTCGCTTGGAAACATCTAAGAGAAGTGTACCGGATGCGTCCGAAACCTCGGTGGCCAATTCTCCCGTTAAACAATAACGGATATAATCTTTGGGCAAAAGTACATGTCTGACACGCGAATAAATTTCCGGCTCATGTTTTCGCAACCAAAGAAGCTTTGGTGCCGTGAATCCGGGCAGAGCATGATTACCGGTCCAAGCAACAAGTTTTTCAGCACCGATCATCTCGTTTATCCAATCGCATTCAGCGCCTGTTCTCTGATCGCACCAAAGTATTGCCGGTCGCAAGACTTGGTAATTTTCATCCAAGAGGACAGCCCCGTGCATTTGCCCGGAAAGGCCGATTGCTTTAATCTCATTGCCATCAATCCCGCTCGTGCTTAGAATTTTCTTAATTGCCGACACGGTCGCCAGCCACCATTGCTGGGGATCCTGTTCTGCCCACCCTTCTCTGGGTTGCAGCAGCGGATATTCGATATTAGTTGATACAACTATCTTGCCACTATCTTGCGCAAGAATAACTTTCACACAGGAAGTTCCAACATCTATCCCCATTAAATATGCCACGATCTCACCTCACTTTAATCCTTTCATCATTGAAAAATGACAGTAACGGAAGTAATGACGCACCTAAAATTGAAGCATCTTCCTCAAGCTTCGAGAAAGAAATTTTTGTCTCATTAGTTTTAAATAAGCTATCCGGTTTAAAAACTCTGTTAAGCAAATCTTCAAAATATAAGTCTTTATAGGTAGTAATATTTCCACCTAGAATAAGATAATCGGGATCTAAAAAGAGAATAATGTTTTGAATTCCGATTGCCAAATAATCAAGATATTTATCGAATACCTCTAGCGCAGATGCTTCTTTGCGCCTGATCTTTTCAAATATCGCAGAAATACCAGGCACTATTTCCCCGTTTAACTCCTGATATAAATCTAATAGGCCCCTTTCTGAAGCGTAGACTTCCCAACATCCTTCTCTGCCACAATTACAAGGTTTGCCATTTGCGACAATTGTCATATGTCCGAATTCACCGGCACGCTTAAAAGTGCCCTTATATAAAGAACCTTTAATGACGATTCCGGTTCCGATACCTTTTGTGATTGAAATATACACGAGATTATTTATGTTCTTTACTGCTTCAAGCGATGATTCGGCAAAAGCTGCAGCATTAGCCTCATTTTCTATATAAACAGGCATACTAAGTATTTCGCTAAAGTTTTTGAAACTAACGTTGGTAATACCTAGATTAGGAGCGTTCAGCAACAACATTTTTTCCTCATCAACGGTTCCGGGCAGGGAAAATCCTACACCCAGCACTTTTTCTAAAGATAGATTATTCTTACAAATCATATCTTGAGTGATTTTAAAAACCTGTCGCACAATATAACTGTCTTTACATACCTCAGCAATAGAAAAGCGCTCGTCGGCCAAAATTCTGTTATCGAGATCCGTTAAAATTACTCTGCCTTCCGTCGGGTTAATATCAACTCCAAAAGAATAGCGCGCTTTGGGTTTACATCGAATAATAACCGGTTTTCGTCCACCGGTAGACCCGGCAACTCCAGCCTCTTCTAATAACCCCTCCTCGATTAGTTCATTTACATTACTAATTACCGTGGGTATACTCAACCCTAACTGTTGAGCTATTTCTTGCTTGGTTAACTGTCTCTCAGTGTACAAAAGTTTCAGGATTCGTTTTGCGGTTGAATCTTTAATTGTGTCGTGTCCAATATTACCAAACGAAAAAATTGTTATCACCACTTACTAGCTTAGTTTTGAGCTTGAATAATATAACGATTGAGAATTGATTCCAGAACTTCTTGGCATCCAGATTGGTTCTTAACTGAGTTTGCTAAGGCATACTCTTCTAATTCCGAAAAACCAATTCTGCCTTCACAGATCTTTTGACCAATCCCATAGGTGTAACTGCAATACCTTTCTTCGATAACGTTTTCCAATGCTCTGTTCTTGAGAAGCTTATAGGCAGCTTTTAAGCCAAGGGCAAAGGCGTCCATCCCAGCGATATGCGCTTGGAATATATTTTCAGCGGTAAATGAAGCTCTTCTGACTTTTGCATCGAAATTTAGTCCACCCTTGTGCAGCCCGCCATTTTTTAGGATTTCATACATAGCCAACGTTGTTGTGTAAAGGTTCGTGGGAAACTGATCTGTATCCCAGCCCAACAGTTCGTCACCTTGATTAGCATCGACACTGCCTAAACTTCCGTTAATACGAGCATAATGCAGCTCATGTTGGAAAGTATGCCCCGCTAACGTTGCATGGTTTGCTTCAATATTCACCTTAAAGTCCTTTTCTAAGCCATACTTGCGCAGAAACGCCAAAACTGACGCGACATCAAAGTCATATTGGTGCTTTGTCGGCTCTTTGGGTTTTGGTTCTATCAGGAGCTGTCCTGTAAACCCAATCTTCTTGGCGTAATCTACAGCCATATGAAAAAACCTGGCTAAGTTATCCAATTCTAATCCCATATCTGTGTTGAGCAAGGTCTCATAGCCCTCACGTCCACCCCAAAATACATAGTTCTGACCGTCTAATTCTTTAGTTACTTCCATCGCTTTCTTAACCTGGGCTGCTGCGTAAGCAAAAACATCAGCATTGGATGACGTTGCCGCACCGTGCACATAGCGCGGATGGCTGAAAAGGTTAGCAGTACCCCAAAGAAGTTTAACATGGGAAGTCTGCATTAATTCTTTTACATATAAGGCAATTACATCAAAATTCCGATTGGTCTGGGACAAATTCTCCCCCTCGGGTGCTATATCCCTGTCATGAAAGCAGAAAAAAGGCACACCTAATTTTTCAAAGAATTCAAAAGCACCTGTCATTCTTGATTTTGCTTTATCCATGGGGTCAACGTATTTATCCCAGGGGCGAGAAATAGTGCCATCACCAAAGGGATCAGCTCCGGCAGCATTAAACGTATGCCAAAAGGCTGCTGAAAAGCGCAAATGTTCTTCCATTGTCTTATCGCCAAGTATTTCAGTTGGGTTATAGTACTTGAACGCTAAGGGGTTATTAGAGTCAGGTCCTTCATAATGAATTCGAGGAATTCCTTTGAAAATTTCACTCATCCTATTTTCGCCTCTCCTGTTTTAATTTTCAGTCAAATAATCTGCTTTAAATTATAAACTTATGAGTTAACTTTTTCAATCTATTTTATAAAGTGCATTTATAAAGTTATCAATAACTTTGTGATAGGTAAAAGATAAGCTACAATCCATTCAATTCGTTTTAGTTGTGATATTGTCGTTATACAAAAAACCCTATCTCAACAAATAAAGACGAGATAGGGTTTTTGGAGTTAGTTCTGCTTTCTATCAATAAACAGGATCTAACAAAGTAATTTTGCTGCCGTCATGATTCTAGTAGATCATAATGATGGATCAATGAGGCGGCACCAACAATCCCGGCCTGATTTCCTAATTTAGCCTGTACAATAGAGGTGTTTTCCCGAACTCTTGGTAAGGCAAAGTTGCGAAAGGATTCCGTTAGGGGCTTAAACAGAATTTCTCCAGCGTAGGAAATTCCCCCGCCAATAACAATCAACTCAGGATTAAGCAAATAACACATATTGGCCAAAGCCTTCCCCAAAACTGTTCCAGCATCCGCAATGATTGTCTGACATGTTGGGTCTCCCAGCTTAGCAAGTTCTACAACTGATTTTGCGGTAATGCTATTCCCTTGCTTGGCATATTCTTCTTTTAAGAGCCCTGAAGCTCCCTTCACCTGTTCCAAGGTTTTCAGAACGATAGCTGTGGCGGAAGCTTCAGTTTCCAAGCAGCCCTTTTTTCCGCAATTACAGGGTCTCCCGCCCTGTTCTTTTACAGTAATATGGCCAATCTCTCCCGCGCTTCCGTTAGCTCCGTGATAAATGTCGCCATTAATTATAACGCCCCCGCCGATTCCAGTACCTATTGTTAAACAAATTATATGCGAAGCCCCTTTGCCGGCCCCAGTCCACATTTCTCCCAAAGCCGCTGCATTAGCGTCATTTTCCAGCAGTACGGGGACATCCCATATCCGTTCCAATTCTTCTTTTAAAGGCACCTGATGCCAACCAAGATTAACAACCTCAAAAACAGAACCTGTGGAAAAATCCAGAAAACCTGGTATGCCTATGCCTACGCCCAAGATGTCTCGCCAACTATAGCTGCTTTCTCGTAAGAGTTGTTCAGACATCCGTTCAAAAGCTGCGATCACTTCATGATAGCTCTTATTTTTGGGAGTAGGCCATTCTAAACTTTGGACAATTTGTCCTGAGATATTGACTAGCCCTAACTTAATTGAAGTTCCGCCCAAATCAATCCCCATAATCACGGATTTCATATCAACATCTCCTCGCAGCTTTTCCATTCCGTAAATTTGTATGAATCCAATTTATTTCTGTCCCGCTTCGGAATTCCGCAATTCAAAGGAACTATATTTTTTGAATTGCCTAGCCGACACTCATCGAAGACATGAAATCATAGGAGAAGGCACTGCCATCTGCTACCTCCAAATTATTAGCCATTTGAACGTGATTTGCGAGTCATAATGTCAAATACAACAGCTAAAACTAAGATCAGGCCTTGTATTACATATTGAACAGAACTTCCAAGTCCCATTAAATCCATACCGTTGGTTAGGGATGCCATAACTAAAGCACCTATCAGTGATCCTGAAACTTTACCAACTCCGCCGCTGGCAGAGCATCCGCCGATAAATGCTCCAGCGATTGCCAGAAGCTCAAATCCTGTACCACCTGTTGGTGAAGCGCTTTGCATTCTGGAAGCAAAAAGTATTCCTGCAAGAGCTGTTAAAACTTCCATAATAATAAAGACATAGATTGTAACTTTGGCAACACTAACACCAGAAAGTTCAGCTGCTTCAGGATTACCGCCAATACCATAAATATGACGGCCCAGTGCCGTTTTGTTCAATATTGTCGAGAATATGAAAATAACAACTGCCACAATAACAAGAGTCCAGGAAATACCGCTGTTTATTGCCAAAACAAGTATTAATGCTGAAATCATGGCCGAAATTAAAACAAGTTTTGCAATAAAGAACGGAATTGGCAGAACCTCAAAATGATATCTTTTCTTAGTGTTGCGCTCTTTAATCTGAAAGTAAATAAATAATATTATACCAACGAGACCAATCATGACACTCGAGACGTCGAATCCGGCGATTGTGCCGAAACTTGGTATGAATCCGTTTCCTATTTCATTGAAGAACTTATCAGTGATATTAATAGTCCCGCCAGATTGGGTGGCAAATAAGAGTAACCCGTGGAAAGATATCATACCTGCAAGAGTTACAACAAATGACGGGATCCCCAGTTTAGCAACCAACACGCCGTAAAGTAAACCAATAACCCCACCTAAAGCCAGGATAATAATGATGGCGAGAATAGCCGGGATATTATAACTTGTCATTAGCAGTGCAGCAATGGCCCCTAAAAACCCAGCAAGAAAACCAACCGATAAGTCAATATGACGAATAATGATGACAAGGGTCATACCGGCAGCTAAAACCGCTATATAACCTGTTTGATTTATCAAATTTGATATGTTATTAGGAGAAATGAAGGTACCGCCTGTTAGGACTGTAAATAAAATAAATATTACACCTAAAGCGATAAACATACCATATTCACGTATGTTATTTCTGAAAATTTTACTTAACTCGTTCATAATTAACCCCTTTCCGCCTCTATCGCTTGATGATTCAGTTAATGTTTTCACGCCGTAGCCATTTCCATAATTTTTTCCTCTGTCGCATCTTTAGCGTCTATAACACCGGTTATATTACCATCAGACATAACATAAATCCTATCGCTCATGCCCAATATTTCCGGCAATTCCGAAGAGATCATGATAATGCTCATGCCTCTTTTAACAAGTTCATTCATGATTGTGTATATTTCAAACTTAGCTCCAACGTCGATACCACGAGTCGGCTCGTCTAAAATCAACAAGTTTGGGGCGGAAAACAGCCATTTTGCCAATGAAACTTTCTGTTGATTACCACCGGATAATGTCCCCACAATTTGCTCGATAGACCGAGCTTTCATTTCAACTTCGTTAAATAACTTATTGGCGACATTTACTTCTTCATGTTCATCAATAAAGAAGCCTTTTAATAACTGTTTTAGATTAGCGAGGGTTGTGTTAAATTTTATATCCTGAATTAACACAAGACCATTGACTTTTCTATCCTCGGTGACATAGGCTATTTTTTCTTTAATAGCTTTCTCGGGAGAGTTTAAATTCTTTTTGATTCCATTAAGGTATAAATCACCTTTTAAATCATAATGCTTGGGATTGCCAAAAATGCTGAGAGCCATTTCGGTGCGTCCCGCACCCATAAGTCCGGCAATGCCAACAATCTCCCCCTGATAGACATGAAAATCAATATTGTGAAGTATTTCATTGCCTTTGCTCGGATCAAAGGCAGTCCAATTTTTTAATTCGAAACATATATCTCCGAACTTAAGGTCTTTCCTTTTAGGATAAATATCTTCTATCTCCCTGCCAACCATATGCTTAATGATTTCGCTTTCCTCAACTTTGCGTTCGGTAGCATCAATTGACACAATTGTCTTTCCATCTCTTAATACGGTGATCGTATCTGCGATTGAGATAACTTCTCTTAATTTATGAGAAATCATGATACAAGTAACGCCTTGTTCCTTTAAATCCCTTAAAATCTGCAATAAATTATCACAATCAACTTCACTAAGCGCTGCCGTGGGTTCGTCCAAAATCAAGAGCTTAACATTTTTACTTAAGGATTTTCCTATTTCGACCAGTTGTTGAACTCCCACGCCTACATCTTTGACTTTAGTTTCCGGGTTGATATTGACGCGGATTTTTTTAAGCATTTCTTTTGCTTGAACAATGGTTTCGTTCCAATCAATAAACTGACCCTTTTTTAGTTCATGTCCAAAAAAGATGTTTTCGTAAATTGTAAGTTCTGGTATTAAAGCAAGTTCCTGGTATATTATAGAGATCCCTGCTTTTTCACTATCCGAAATGTTTTTATAATGTTGTTCTTCAGAATTTAAAATAACTTTTCCGCTAAATGTACCTGCTGGATAAACACCGGAGAGAATCTTCATCAATGTTGATTTTCCTGCGCCATTTTCACCGACTAAACAATGAATTTCGCCACGTTTAACTTTGAAGTTGACACCATCTAGTGCTTTAACACCAGGAAATTCTTTCCCTATATTATCCATTTCAAGAATATAATCAATATTTTTCAAAAGATTACTCCTCCTAAATGAAATTTAAAAGGGTAAGATAGCCTGCGGTATCCTACCCTAATAAATTCTTATGTGTTATGATTTTCTGTCGATTATTTTACAGGGCTGACCTTACCGTTTGATACAGTATACATTCCTGAAGAATTGATAGTGCTTTCAGCATTATCTTTGGTAACAATCGTTAAAGGAGCTTTTGTTGAAGGAACATCAGCCTTGCCATTATTGTAGGTTGTTACGATAACTGATGGCTTTGCATTATTTTGAATTGCATCAACGATTTGTTTTACATCGTCAACGAGGACTTTATCTGATTTCCAAACTGTCATGCTTTGTTTGCCATCTAAAATGTATTGCAGTGAAGCTTGGGTGAAGTCTTGACCTGTTGAGTAAATTTGGGTAACTGCTTTATCGGCTCTGAATGTATCTGTGATAGAACGTGACGTGTCATCATTTGGAGCAAGAACGTAACAAGCACCTTTTTGAGCAGCTGTTGCTTTTGCCAGATTAGCTTGTGCTAATGTTTTGGCAGTTGCTGGATCCCAGTTTGTTGTGATTTGACCAATAATTTGAGCTAATTGATCATGTGAAAGTGTTGCTGTATTCTTCAAGGAATTTGCAACACTTGAGTTTTCAATTTCGAACGTGCCATCAGCAATTTTTGGTTGAAGAACGCTCCAAGCACCTTGGAAGAACAGGAAGGCATTGTTATCAGAAAGAGCACCGGCATACAAATACAGATGATTCCCCGTACCTTTAGCATTATCGACTAAATATTTAGCTTGAGCTGCACCAACAGCTACGCTGTCAAAGGTTACGTAATAATTAACATTGGGTGTATTCATGATAAGTCTGTCGTAAGAAACAACTTGGATGCCTTTAGCATGTGCTTCGTTAACTTCAGCCGCGGCTGCTGTGGCATCTTGCGGGCAGATAACAATAACTTTAACGCCCTTGGATATAAGACTTTCAACGTTAGTTTTTTCAGTAGCTGTATCACCGTTGCTGTACAGAATTGTTGCGCCTGGTACTGCTTGTTCAAATTCTTTTTGTGCCATTGGCCATCTTGATTCAGCCTTGGTTGGCAGAACAATACCAACACTTGCCTTTGTGCTTGGGCTGCTGGCGTTCGAGTTGTTTGGAGCTGCACTATTTGTACTTGCGCTATTTCCGCAACCTGCCAATGCTACAGTTGCGAAAATAACTAAACCTGATAGAAGACTTGTTTTTAAATTTCTTTTCACTTTTACTTTCCCCCTATAGTTTTGTTAAATTCGTTTGGGTCCTGCCTTTTACACCTGAACGGTCTCCCCCCGGCAGGGAACTTCCCTCCCTTTAACGTTTCTCTAATATTTATTATTATAACGGGGAGATTATTTCGGCCTCCTTTAAATATTTTTTATACAGTACGAGTCTAAGTTTGATTCATTTGTTTATTTTTAATATTCGTGAAGAGAGTCCTTTTGCCTCTGGTTAATTTTTTTGTATACAGAACAGATTTGTCAAAATTTTTAAAAATATGACCAGTAAATTTTTGCGATTTACTGGTCATATTTAACCTAAGTCTTTAACTTAAGGAAATTCTCTGGGCGAACGCGCCAATAGACTTTTCCGTATTCATTATCTAAATCAACGATAAACATCCTCTCGGTTTTGGTAGCCGTCTTTGAGCACAGTGTCATCCAGGTTGGACCGATTAACTGCGATGGGAGTAATATATTGATATGGCACGAGGTACTTACCGTCCGACACCTTATCATAAACACCGAGAGATTGGTTATTGGCCATTTTCAAAGCCATTCTAATCGCAAGAGCTGCCAGCTTATCGATGGGTTTATAAACCGTCATCAACTGAGTCCCCTGGACAAGGCGCCGGCAGGCGGCCAGATCTGCGTCCTGTCCAACCACCTCAACCTTGCCGGCCAAACGGTATTCGGATAGAGCTTCAATCGCCGCTCCGGCTAGACTGTCGTCTCCTGCCAAGACGGCTTGAATATTCTTATTGGCCTGCAAAAGGTTGTCAATCTTTTTATAAGCTGATTCCGCCAGCCAATCCGGAGTAAAATACTCCGTCAGGATCTTTATTTTACCTTCCTTCTCGCTCTGGCTAAACACACTATCATAACCGTCTTTTATTTGCAGGGAGTTATTATCGTTGGCCGCACCATTAAGAATAACATAGTTTCCTGTAGGCTGGGCAGCCAGGATGGCTTTGGCCATGAGCCTTCCAATCTCTCTGTTATCGAAAGAAAGATAAAGGTCTACCCCTGCATTGAGAACCAAACGGTCATAGGAAATCACTTTAACGCCTGCTTTGTGAGCCATTTGGACAATTTCCGCAGCCTTTTCCATATCATTGGGTACAAGAATCAGGACTTTAATCCCTTTATCGATAAGATATTTCACTTGATCAAGCTGATCCGTATCATCGTTGTTGGCATTTTGGACATATACTTCAGCCCCAGCCTCTTTGGCCTTTGCCTCCAAAATATCCCGGTCATGCACCCAACGTTCTTCCTTCAGCGTCCCTAACGAGATTCCGATCTTAATCTTTGGCTTTTCCGTTTGCGGTTTGGCAACATTAGGGGGTGTGTTATTCCACCAGACCCCATAAACATTGAATCCTGTTAAAGTTATCAGGATAACCAAAACAATATAAATGAAGTAGTCCTTCTTAAGGCGCATCATTTCCTCCACCGCTTAACTCCCGGTACTCTGACGGAGTTAGACCCGTTAACTTTTTGAATATTTTGCTGAAATAATTAGGATCTTTATAACCCACAAAACTGCCGATCTCTTTAACGCTGTTCCTGGAAGTGAGAAGCTGTTTCTGGGCCTGTTGGATTCTTATGCCAGCTAGGTAATCTGTAAACGTTTGTCCCGTACTTTGTTTAAAAAACTTGCTGAAATAGTGATAACTCATATTCATCATTTTAGCAGCTTCATCCAGTTTAAGCTCGGATGAATAATTCTTTTCCATGTATTGAACTATACGCAAGGAAGCCTTAGCCATCTTCTCCTGTTGTATTTTCTTTAGCTTCTGAGTTATTGCCGCCAATCTGCTGCCAAATTCGTTATAAATAAGATGTGGGTCGTCATGCTTAAGGCTCGTAAAAAGTTGTTCTTCCCTTTCGGACTCAAACAGTCCCTGATAAGACAGCGTACGTGTCAGGACAACGGCAAATTCGCTCAAACGCTGCTTATAACCTGTCATTTCCTGAGTCGTTTGCCCTTTATCAAAAAGTTCCTTGTATAGCTCTTGAACCCCGGGACTATCCCCAAGCATTACCCTTTCAATGAGCAGCCGCTCTTTCTGTATCGGATAATAAGCAGCGGTTTTAAGAAAAGGCAAGGTATCGCTTATGTGATAGATTTCCTCTCCTTGCTGGCCTTGGAGTGCGCCGCTTTGGACCGCACGCTCCGCCTCTTCAACCCCCTTTAAAAAATCGCTCAGAGAATAGGCACGTCCTATCCCTATCATATAGGATAAAGGCCCTGCGGCCTTAAGTTCCGACTTGACTGCTTCCGCCAGTTCGATAGCCCGGTTGCGCAGAGCATATTCGTCTGTGCCTTCGGAAACGGGAATGAAAGCGACAATACGATTCAAAGTGGCGCCCCCAACTAAACAAGAAATGCGGCTCTTCAGAGAAAGTCTAAATGCATGGAAAAGAGCATGCCGGTGTATGGAAACCTCGACAGGGTCATTCCCTTTATCATTATCTGCCCCTAGCTGGAGCAAAAACAAATATCCCCGTTTCAGATTCATGGCAAACGTTTCTTCATAAAATACCAGATCCGAAGCGACTTGATTGCCCAGGAGGAGTGAATAAAGGAATTCGTTTTCCAAGTGTACGGACAGCTTGGTGAACTTCTCTTTCATAGCCACCGTCCGCCGGACCGCCTGGAGTTTTTCTTCCAAGAGGCCAAATGCTTTAGTTAATACCTCCAAAACCCGTTCTTTAAGAATAGGCTTCACAAGATAATCCAAAACATTTAACTGAAGGGCCTCTCGGGCATAATTAAAATGGTCATAGGCAGTTATGATTACAAAAATCATATCTTTGTGGCGGGAACGAATTTCCCGAATCGCTTCCATTCCATCCAAGCCCGGCATGCGAATATCCATAAAGATCAAATCCGGTTTAAAGGTTTCTGATTTCTCGATGGCTTCCGAGCCCAAAAAAGCCCCTTCCACTAAGCAGGTATTAGGCAGATAGCGATCAATGATGAAGCGAATCGAGTCCAAGACAATAGGTTCATCATCAACCACAAGTATCTTATGCATCTCTTTCCCTCCCCAGGTCCGATATATATTCCATTCCCTCAGATCTCGATCCTCGATCTTGAGGCAGGTTTAGACGAACTACGGTTCCCCATCCGATTCTTGACTCTATCTCCAGCAGTTGTACTCCCTGATTTTCTCCATAAAAAATCTCCAGACGCTGCCTGACATTATGAAGTCCGATTCCTGTTTGGTTAAGGCCATCCTCTCGCTCGGGCGCACCTTTGCGCAGGTCTTCCAGTCTTTTTTCGGAAATACCTTCCCCATTGTCGATCACCTCAACCTTAGTCAGCCCTTCTTCCTGGTAAACACGCACTTTGAGCAGCCCCTGATAAGTTATGTGTTCCATTCCGTGAATAAAAGCGTTCTCGACCAACGGCTGCATGATTAACACTGGAACGGGCTGATTCAAAACGCCCTCATCGATCTCAAATTCAAATTTGATTCTGTCTTTAAAACGGGCCTTAATAATATTGGCGTAAGTTGAGACATTTTCCACCTCATCCTTAAGGGTTACCGGATTTTCTCCGCCTTTAAGGCTATAGCGAAAAAGTGCCGAAGCTTGGTGTATAAAACTGTACGTCTCTTCTGCTTCCTCCAACATGGCTAATTGAGCGGCATGGTTTAAGGTATTGAAAAAGAAGTGCGGGTTAATTTGGGCCTGCAAGGCTTTGTACTCGGCATCTCTGAGCAAAGACTTCATGCGCAGGTTATGCATCTCCGTTTCTTTCAGGCGGTTTTCCGTCTCGGCCTTTTGCTGCATATTTGTAATATAATTCCGCAGGCTTACTACCATTTGATTGAACGTTTTCGTCAGAATCCCAATTTCATTATTGGGAGTATCTTCTTTCAGCTTAACATCAAAATCCTCATGAGCAATTCGTTGGGCCGCCTCAGCTAATTCCACCACAGGTCTCGTAATCCGGTAGGTAAAAACTAAGATGAGAATTATACTAAGTCCCAGAGCGAAGAGAATAAAACCTGTTCCAAACAACATACTGACTTGAGTATTCTTTTTCATTTTTTGGTATTTCTGGGTTTCATCTTTTAAGGTATTATCCACGAGATTATTCATTACCTTATGAATATAATCCCCTATCTGCTTACTCTGGGCCAGATGGTTCAAGCCCACGGTTATCATATTTCCACGACGGGCATAAACCGCAGTATCTGCCTCCTTGAGGAAAGCTTCCGTCATGTTATGAACATCTTCCAGCTGCAGACTCCGCTCATCGGTACCCACATTAAACTTTCTCTGTTCCATAAGGGCCTGCAGCTTGTTATTCGCACTGTAATAGTTCATCAAAGAGTATGATGATTGCGTCGCCAGATAATCCTCCAGATCTCCTTCCACGTTGATAATAGCCGCATTCAGATTATTTACGTATTCATAGTCTTGAAAAATATTATTAGCTTGTCGATTGATTAAGCCAGCATTGTAATAGGAGTAGATGGAGCTGGAGGCTAAAATAATAACAACAGCCAGGGCAAATAAAACAAGTTGTCTTCTTAATCCGGTCAGATGAAAGTACTTTCGCAAGTCAATCATGTCTGGTCACCCGTAGTCAGCGCGGCTGACTTCTTTTGGTAATTAGCCAGCGTATCCCTGTTTACAATTGTTATGCCGGTATCAATCACGGATGAAGTGTGATTCTTTTCTTTCAGTTCTAGCAAGGCCTTAATGCTGTCGGATCCGATCGTTAACGGATTGCCGGCAACGATACCGTAAATAACACCTCGCTGAATATAGCTTTCAATTTCCGGCGATATACCATAACCAACGATGGTTAATCTTCCGACCTCATTGTCATTGATAACGGTCTGAGCCACACCAACTGAAAACAGAGGATCCACGCTATAGATAGCATTGATGTTTTTCTGCCGAAGAATCGTTTGGGCTATCTCCTCCGTATTGAGAATCCCGGGATTTGCAGTATAAATCTTAACCATTTGGGCATCTGGCGCATCTCTTAAGGTCGTCAAAAATCCATTAAGCATACTATTTTGAGCTGCGGTATCCGTTTGGGCATTTCCGCTCATAATGACCGCCACTCGAGCTCTGCCGCGGGTTCCTTGAATCACTAATTTGGCCGCCTGTTCTCCGATCAGGTAACTATTGGCGCCGATAAAGGCCTGCCGTTTACTGTTCTTGGCATCGGTCTCTAATGTAACAACGGGAATTCCTGCTTCAACCGCTTCATTTATCGCTTGCTCGATCTGAGAATCACCGGAGCCCTGAGTAATAATTCCATCAACCTGGGAAAGCCTGGCGATGTTAAGATAGTCCAAAGTACCGACATTGTCTCCCGGATTTAACTGATTGAACTCAATCGCTACCTTCGAGGAGGCTGCCGCCTGCACTATGCCCTGTTTCACATCAGCCCAAAAGGGATCATTGCTTCCTGGAAAGATAGCGTAAAAATGATAGCGGGGAAGAACTGCATTTTTAGAACCCGTATTTTGCCAATGCATGCTCAGAAGGATGATATTGGCAAAAAACAAACTCATTATAATCCCATAAATAAAACCATTGGCATGCCCCTTAAACAGACCTTTGATAAATCGTCTCATAACATTCTCCCTTTTGCTTTGCCGATGCAACGGACATCCCGATAATAACTACCTCAAGAAGTGATATTCAGAAGTTCCTTTTTAGTCATAAAATTCAACTTAGTCTTTTTTATTATGTCTCTCTTTAGAAAGCATGTCCACCATTAAATTTTAATTAGGGATTACTGAACAGTCCCCATATTTTTAGTTTCTAGGCAACAAACAAAATCTCCCAACTCGAAAAAAGGCGTTTCCCAAAAAAGGTACAAAAGATCCCGGAGGCGCTTCCCCAGGTTCATGATGATGAACTGTAAGCCAATGACCGTCTCACTCGTTTCTTTGAGACGTACCATTATTCGACCTAGTCCATAACGACGTTTTCCTTCACCGAATTTCGCCTCGACTGCATTTCTTAGGCCTGCCTCTTGTTTCTCTAGCCGCCTTTGTTCTAAATGCTCTTTTTTATCCTTCGAGGGTCGACCTAGTTTGGGCCCGTTAAGCCGAATGCCATGTAACTTGCAGTACTGCAGGTTGTCTCGGTTCCGATATATTTTATCGGCAATCACGGATTCAGGATAGTTTCCATGGCGCTCCTTATAGGTTTCTACCGAATCAATCAGGGTGGTGCCCTCATTAAAGGCTTCCCAACTCAACTTCTCGATCCAAGCAAATCCGTTGACGATACTTATGGCAACTTTCGCTCCAAATTCTGTGGCTGCTGTTTTTTTACCCCTCACAATCGGGCGAACATGCGGTTGGCTAATGCTCACGATACGCTCTTCTATAGTGTGGACTCGTTTGTCATACATGGTTTTTTGCTGTTCAAAGAGTGTTTGTATGGTTTCTAAGTCTTTTTGCTGCCGTTTACTGAGTCCTTCTGGGTACTTGGCTGATAGTTTCAAGACGATCTGAAGGTCTCTTGTAACGAAGCTCAGCTGTTTCCGAATGGCCTTGCGGATTTCACGACTTCTGGGTTTCCGATTCTTTTCTAACTTCAGATAGAGTTTACGTGCCTTTTGTCGATAGGTTCTTGGCTTGAGCTCTTTCCCTATTTGATTCTCATGCAAGGTGTCCACCATGGCCTCTAACTTTTCCCGTGCGTCATTTAGTAGAGAAAAATCCGTGGGATATTTCACATCGGCCGGGGTGCATGTGGCATCCAAAATGAGTTTTCCGTGGTTTTGTTGGGGTGGTTGCTCACTGCTTGCTTGATCTTCACGACGATTGTCGTCTGTACAACCTGAACTTGGTGGGGGAGTGTTTTGATCTTTATGATCTTCAGTTTCCGTCTTTGTTTCTCCCTTACATAAGGCTTCGTTCAGTTCAGCAATTACCTTAGCGTCGAGGCGTTTCCGAAAATGGACCATACTCGATGAATCGAACGGTGGAGTGGTTTGAAATTCCTCCAGCCCGATGAAGTATTGCAAATAGGGGTTTTCCATGATTTGTTGGACGGTTTCTTCGTCGGAAAATCCACACTTTTCTTTGATGATGAGGGCACCCAATGCGACACGAACTGGTTTCGCAACATTTCCAGTATGCTTTGGGAAATGAGAAGCATATCGCTCTTCAACAACGTTCCAGGGAATCAAATCGGCCATCTTGACCCAACGGTTATTCGCATCAAGTTTGCCGCCTGCAAAAAATCTGAAGTCTTCGAGTAAGCTAATTTGACCTGTAGGTTTTCGGTACATTTTCGTCCCCCATCTGCAAGGTTTTTCGACCATATTCATCCTTTATCTTGCTTTATTATACCACGAAAATGGCCTTAGTTCCTACTCCCATGCAGGTTTCGAGGTTATTCAGTAATCCCTAATTAATATTAACTATAAATCAGACCTTTAAAATCGGATAAAAAAAAGATAAGCCTCGGAAACCTATTGAAGGACCGCGAGAAACATCAGTTTCAACACGGCCCCACCTCTCTTAGAACAAGGTCTATTCAGTAAGTTTGAACCATAAGTCGTTTTGCTGCTCAGCGGTATGTCTGCCCATCCCATGACTTGGTTTTTCTTCATCAGAACTTGGCAAAGGCCCACTGACTCTAACCTTCTTAGAGGATAGATATAAAAATTGAGAAGTTTTGATGAATACTTCTCTCAAAACTTCTCTAATCACAATAGCCCTTTTGACGCAGCTTCATTATATGCTCTTGCAAAATAGTCTCCAGATTAATTCCATACTGTTCCTCAAGGACAAACATCATCGTAACAGCTGTCTGGGCCACGTCTACCAATTCGCAGGCCACTCTCTGCATAGCTTCTTCTTCCTCGAGGCGTTGTCGTTCACCACTAAGTCCTCTGAATTTGCCGATTGCCTGAGCTAATTCCCCAGATTCCTCCATGATCTTTAACGCTGTACTCTCCAAGGAAGGACTTAAGCGATTCAAGCGAGGTAAGGTTACAGTTTTTGTGGCGAATTGTTCAGCTCTAGGTTTATAATCCATGTCACTCTCGCACCTCCCCTGCTCTCAATCCTATTGAAATATTATACCATTCTTCCGGATTGAACGCATTAACTATACCGGGGGTATCCTTTGTTGGAAATCCTATAAGTTAACTCAGACAGATCCTTACTTCGCTTTGAAGCAGAGGATCTGTCTGAAACAATGTCCTTATTGCTGTTTCTGCATTTCCAAAAAAACCTTCTCCGGAGTGACCGGCAAATGATGGACCTGAACTCCAACGGCGTTATATACTGCATTGACTATTGCAGGTGAAGGGGTATTCGCCACTACTTCGCCTATCGATTTCGCTCCGAAAGGACCCGATGGTTCATAGCTTTCTTCAAAGGCAATGCGTACCCTGCCAACGTCTTTGCGGCAAGGTATTTTGTATTGCATAAACGTATTTGACTCCATCTTGCCCAAGCTGCTATATCTGACCTCTTCATAAAGAGCCATGCCTATGCCTTGGGCAATCCCCCCTTCGGCTTGTATTCTAGCCAAATTAGGATTAATCATTGTCCCGCAATCTACAACGGCAACATAGTCGAGCAAGTCAATTTTACCTGTTTCCAGATCCACTTCCACCTCTGCAAACCCCGCCACATAAGGAGGAGGAGAAACTTCGCTGCCATGGGTGGCCATAGCTGCCAACTGAAGGTTTCCCATTCCCAAAATGGTTTGTTCCGCAATTTTGTCAAAAGTAATCCCTTGATCCCCACTGACTGTTCGCACTGCAAGTTCTTCGAAAACAACGTCTTCTTTAGATACTCCCAAGAACTTTGCACCTTGGGCTAAGATTTTATCTTTTAATTCTTCTGCCGCTTTAATCACTGCAGTTCCGGCTAAATAAGTCGTACTTGAAGCGTAAGAACCGGGATCAAAAGGGGCAGTATCCGTGTCTCCGGCGCTGACAATAATCTTATCCATGGGAACCTCTAAAACCTCAGCGGCCATTTGAGTTAAGATGGTGTCACAGCCTGTGCCCATGTCTGTGGCTCCGATCAACAGAGCGAAATTGCCGTCATCGTTTAAGCGTATCTCAACGGAGGCTGTGCCTAGATTGGCGATGCCCGAACCCTGCATGGTAACAGCCATTCCTATGCCCCTGACCTTTGTTTGGTCAATGACCTGGCGGGGAAATTTTTGCTTCCAGCCGATCATTTCCTGGCCCTTTTTAATGCAGCGGTCTAAAGCCGTGCTTCCCAGTGGAACCCCTTCACCGGTAAGAAAGGTCTCGCCCACTTTGCTTATATTTTTAAGGCGAAGCTCCGCAGGATCCATAGCTAAACGTTCCGCCAGCTTATTAACAGCTGGTTCTAAAGCAAAAGTCCCCTGGGTCGCCCCATATCCCCGAAAAGCCCCGGCAGGCATTTTATTGGTATAAACGGCATTTCCCCGCATTCTTACCGCTCTCGTTTTATTGTACAAAGGAAGCGTATATTCACCGACACAGCTTAAAACTGTGGGAGCATGTTCACCGTAAGCTCCCGTATCCGATAACACTTCAAGGTCAACAGCCCGGATATAACCTTCCGAATCTGCTCCGACTCTTACCTTAATTCTCATGGCATGGCGACTGGTTGTACAGCTAAAGGTTTCTTGCCGGTCATAGATAATCATGGCCGGTTTTCCCGTCCTCAGAGTGACAATTGCAGCAAATACATCACCGGCTCCAGTCTGCTTGCCCCCAAACCCGCCTCCGATTCTTGGCTTTATAACACGTATTTTGCTAGCCGGAATCTGCAGGGCCCTGGCCAATTGTCTCCTGATATGAAAGGGAACCTGGGTTGAACTTAATACCACCAGTCTTCCCATATGATCAAGATTGGTAAAGGAACGGTAAGTTTCCATCATAGCATGAGCTTGAGCCTGAGAATAATAGACATCTTCAACAACGACGGCGCATTCCTTTAAGACTTGGTCTACATCTCCCTCAGCTCTTTCGTGGGTAGAGACAATATTTTTCTCCTTATGCAAACCTATTTCAAAATTACAGCTTAAATCCTCTTCTGGATGAACGACCGACGGATGCCCTATGGCCTCCTCAAAATCCAAAACCGGTTTCATAACCTCATATTCAACCTTGATTAAATTCATAGCTTTCTGGGCTGTTTTCTCGTCCACTGCGGCGATAATGGCAACCTCATCGCCGACATAACGGACCATATCCTCGAGGATTAAACGATCATAAGGTGAGGGTTCAGGATAGGATTGTCCTGCTAAGGTAAAGCGTACTTGGGGGACATCCTTATAGGTGAGTATACATTCCACACCTTTGACCCTCTCTGCTCGAGCAGTATCAATGCTTCTAATTTTAGCAAAAGCATGAGGGCTCCTGAGAACCTTTACCACGAGAGCATGAGCCATAGCCAGGTCTTCCGTATAAGCGGGCTTGCCCATAGCTATAGACATCCCGTCAATCTTAGAAATACTGTGACTCACACTTCTTAAATTATCCGGACGCATACTTTATGCCACCCCCAGAAAGGTTTTTACGGCTCGCAGCTGACCCATATAACCGGTGCAGCGGCATAAGTTTCCCGTCAGATAGTGAATAATATCCTCTTCCGTAGGATTGTCCAGTTCATTTTTCATGGCTAAGACATTCATAATAAAACCTGGGCTGCAAAATCCGCATTGTTCTGCCCCTTCAGCAGTTAGAACACGGGCAAACTCCTCGGCAGCCTGGGTAACTCCCTCAATGGTTGTGATCTTTTTACCTTGAGCTCGTACGGATAAAATGGAACAGGACAAAACCGGTTTGCCGTCCATCCAGACCGTACACAATCCGCAGCAGCTTGTATCACAAGCCTTCTTAACGCTTAAAAAACCATGGGCTCGAAGAGTATCGGCCAAAAACTCGTCACTTTCAACATCCCAAATTACTACTTTATCATTGATCGTTAGTTCGATTTGCATAGTATAACCTCCCTAATTCCTCGTTTAACCAACACTCGGCAAAGAGCCTTGCGGTAATCTGCCGTCCCTCGGGCATTCGTTCCAAAAGATAACTCATCAGCTGCAATGTTCGCCGCTTCTTCGATATCCTGAGCTCTCAGATTTTCTTTGTTCAGAGTCCTCGAGGCACGTTCTGCAATCATTGCCCTTCCTGGTCTGGCCCCAACCGCTATGGTCCATTGATCGTCTAGTTTGGAGACAGCCACATTCAAAACTGCAAAATCACTGGCCGATTTTCTGAAACTGATGAAAGCTGCTATTCGCTGGCTTTTCTTAATTCTTAATTGTACTAATATGTCTTTTTGGCAAGGCCTCTTTAGAAACTCACCCAGGGGCATTCTGCCCTGATGATATAATTCGACCTCAGTATCTAAAACTAACAAGGCCGTAAGGAGATCAGAGAAGCCGTATCTAGAATACACTGAAGCACCTATCGTAACGCCATTCCTGAATTGCACTCCAATAATATTACTTACTGCTTGCGAGAGAATACTATTAAAAGACTCCCGAAGAAGAGGATTCGTTTCCAGTTCCCTCAAAGTGGTCATAGCTCCGATGGCTACAAACCCATTGTCTTCCCTGATATAATCCAGCTTTAGTTTTGATAGGTCAATGCCTGTTCTAATCTGTTTTTTGCTCATCTTTAAAAAAGCGCAGCCGCCAAGAATTGTATTATTTCGTCTCTTCAGCAAAATTTCGTAGGCCTCTTCCAGCCTGTCTGGCTGAGCCATATCAAGTATTGTAAACACTCTGGTCAGTCCTCCCTGAAATCTATTTTCAACAAAAAAATTCCCCAAAACAAAAACTCAGGCGAGCGGTATTCAACTCAAAATTACTGAGAGAAACCTCGCTCGCCTGAGCTTAGCCCAATGACTTAGCGCGCCGGCTCTTCATCTGATGGTAAATAAGTGAAGGTCGTCGTGTAAAATTAAGCCTCTGGATAAGTTCAACTAACTTAACGTTAGTGTCCATTTGCTAGGTACTTCGCTCATAGTCGGACCATTTACGGCAGTCCGGTAGAAACTTGCAGACCCTATCTCTGCGACTATATGAACATATTAAATTATTTTATCCAAGAGCTATTCTACTAGAATTTTGGAAACAGGTCAATACATATTTCGAACGATCCCTGTTCGAAAACAAGAATCGTTCGGTCCTTGGTTGAATAGGTTATAAACTTACAAACGGCTTATAAAATCTTCATAATCCATTCTAATACTTTATCCCAAGCTATGAGAATTCCTTGACAAACAAATGTGGAGATTTAATGATCATTATGAATGCCCAGCTCACGATAGGCCAAATATGAGTACCCAATCGGTACCAAGCAGATAACAGCCAAAACAAAGATCAAACCGCGTCCGTTAAAAGTCATCCCGAGAACCGCCAAAAGGATGTTAACAATACCGCCACATACCCACAACGGGGCTGCCAATCGGTGGGTTTTGCGCCAAACTTCTTCATTGGCGAGAGTCCAAGGCGTTCTAATACCCACAAAATAATTATGCTTAAATCTTCCCATAACATTTCCCAGCAAAATGAAGAGCAAGGAAACCATAACTTGAATTAAAAGCGGTTTATTCATAACCGAACCGGAAGCGATTAACAAACTTATTAGTTCCATGCCCAAGAAAAAAACAACAAGCAAATACTTGAGAAACTGATACGTCGGCTCAAAGGCACGATAATTGTTTCGTTTGGGATCGATAAAAGGAAGGGCCACAAACATAATATATAACGCCAAAATAATTACAGGGATTCCGAACGTACCAAACAATTTACTTCCATAACCATTGACCTGTCCTTGAGTATTCCAATGGATGGGAATCCTATTGGGAAGAGTCGGATAAAAATAAATGCCAATGACAAATCCCAGAACAATGAGAATCAAAATCGGCCAATCTTTTTTTAGCAAACTACTAATGTTCTTCATGCTTAATTCCTCCTTCATTGACATGACCAGCATTAAAAAACCAATTCACAACTTCTTGAAAGACCGTGGTATTTAATGAATAGTATATATTTTGACCCTTACGTTCATCCGTCACTAACTGGGCCTGTTTTAAAGTATTTAGGTGATGCGAAATGCTGGGTTTCGTCATGTTAAATTGTTCTGCGATTTCTCCAGCTGTCATATCATGTTCCTTCAGCAGAAGAATAATCTTCCGTCTCGTGGGATCTGCCAGTGCTTTAAATGGTAGATTAAGCATTACATCACACTCCCTAGATATGTTCCCTTAGAAAAGTTTCTTTAGATGCTTAGATAATTATCTAACTGTTGAAATGTATTATACTCTCTTTTCGCAAAAAGAAAAGAGCTTTTTAACTATCCCGCAAATTAATAAAATAACTTGCATCAGCTATTCCGCTTATAATGCAAGTAATTTTTAACAAGAACTTATTTAAAGGTTTAGTTATCATTTGGTTATCTGCCGATGACTCCTTGAAATTAGAGCAGGCAGCCTAACAAAAGCCGCTGAATCTTAAGATATTTGGCCTCAGCCTCATCCTCATCAATAAACCATTCGATTCCTCGCTCAGCTGATTTAATATTATAGGTATGGATTAAACCACCGGTAAGTATTTCTTTACCCCAAGCCACGAAAAACTGGGCCGGTGAATTTACCGGATTTACTCCCGTGCCGAAATAGATTGGCATACCTTCTATTTCTGTACTTTCAAGAATATTGGCTTTTGTCGTTCCACAAGGATTTTCCATAAAGTCCTCCTTATCATCAGAATCTGAACGAACGCATTGAGCCCTTTAACAGCTCTAGATATCCTAAAGGTAAAACCTTGCTCTAGACAACAGATATCTATAAGATTATTCAATTTAACTGCTCTTTTTCCTTCAATTAATAAAACATCTTCTATTAAGAACGTACGTATTTATGATAAAATTCAATTGAAGCTTAGCTTGAGCCAAGCCTAAACGAAAGTATTTGGCATATCTCTTCCGTTTGAGTAAACTCGTTCAACTAAAGCTGAACCGCAGGGCTTCGACGGGAGACTCTAAAACCATCGAAGAAGACGAAGGATAACCCCACTCAGAGCAGTGAGGGCTTCGATGGGATCAAGTATACTCAAGCAGAAAAGAAAATAGCTTGAAAGTTACGAATGAAACCGATGATCTCAGATAAAAGGGGGATTTGAATGTTCACTCAGGCATACTCACCTGAACAATCTGCCTTTGGCCAACTGGAAAATGGCCGCGATGTCCTTATTCTCTATGTTAAGGAATTCAAAGATAAGATTAGAGCCGTAAATCAAGCCGGTTTATCGAATTATACTTATGATTGGTTTGCGACGGAACATCAAGACGCGTACGTACTTCAAATAGTTTATACGGATGACTTACATATTGCCATACGTTTTAATACCCAACACTTTAAGTTAATAGCCCAGTTAATGGAACCAAAAGATGTCATCCTTACTTTTATCCCTCTCTCCGAACTCATGGAAAATGCGCAAAAAAACTCCTATAACTTTCTTGAATTCGGGGATGTCCTGACATTTAGCCAGTTAACTTTTTCAGTCCCTACTCCTCAATACCAGAACTAAGGCTAAAGGAGATATTTGAGGAAAATTTTTTAGGAAAGCACTCGGGAAAATACTATTAGACAGGAAGGTTACATCGTCGTAAATTCGCTAATAACTCATTATGGGTTTTCATCAATTCTTGGATTTTTTCTTCAGAAATATCTTCTAAGGCTGACATCATTGCTTTATAGGATGAGGCATTCTGACAAGATTTCTGCGCTAACGTTACCCCCTTTGCTGTCAGAGTTAAATTAATCTCCCGGCGATCTTCTTCACTTATTTTTCTTTCAATAAGCTCTGCCTTAACAAGTTCGTCCACATTGACACTGACAGTGCTTTTTGACATTTGCAATTTTTCCGTGATCGCTTTGAGCGTAGCACTGGGTGTAGAATAAATTGTGTTGATGATCCCCATCTGCTGAACTGTTAAACCTAAACTGGAAGCATTTTGCTGAGTAAACCTCACGAGGGTTTTACTAATGGTCATAAAGGATTGAACAACCTCAGCAGCAAGTTTGACGTTTTTATTGGAATAATCCATAAATGCACCTCTCTAATAATAGTTTATGTATAAACTGTTTAGTTGTGGATAGTTTTTATATGAACCATTATATTAAGAGTATGGTACTATGTCAATCACCCACTAACTAGTACAAAGCATCTGGATGTACAAGACACAGAAATTTATGGTTATTGCCATGCCTTATTCCTTCGATCATAATATCTATAAATGAAGAACCGGCAGGCATTGTTAGTGAATCTGACTTAAGAACGATGAACAGTTTAAAAAGCAGCATTTCCAGTTATCGACTTAGGGAGATGCTGCTTTTCTACGTTTATGATTTTTGCTGTTCATTATAACCTATCAAGTCGCTTTTTGACACTTGGATACCGCTCGAGATCCGTGTGAGGAAGGAATTTACTGCTTACGAATTTTTCCATAAAGGAGGAATTTGCATTGAGTTCAAAATAAGTGACTTTGGAAGCGATCGTCTCAGCCTCCCTGCGCTTTGAGCGTGAGATGAGAACCTGTCGTGCTGCTTCGCCCGAACTGTTTCCTAAACGCACGATGGAAGCACGCGGGAGATCAGGATAAAGCCCAATAGTAATAGCTGACTCCACAGGTAAGTATTGGCCAAAGGCTCCTGCTGCATAAAAGTGGCTGATTTCCTGCCAAGGACATCCTACGTTTTCCATCAAAAGATCCGTTGCCGCATTGACGGCCCCTTTCGTAGCCATAAAGTTGTTGATATCAATTTGAGTTACCACAATGTCTTTGCCTATAGCTGACTCCAAAGCCGGGACAATCACGTACTCATCTCTGCCATGGGTAAAGCGGGCTGTGCGGTCAATAATTCCATTCAGAAAAAGCTCAGCCAAGGTATCCACCAAGCCTGAACCGCAGATTCCCCGCGCAGGCATCCCTCCTATCGTCGTATACCGAACTCTGCCGCTCTTTCCATCGATCTCGACATGATCGACTGCTCCGGACTCTGCCCGCATGCCGAAGGAAGTAACCCCGCCTTCCAAGGCTGGTCCGGCAGCTCCGGCACACGCAACAAGCCATTCCTCATTGCCCATAACAATTTCTCCATTCGTGCCAATATCAACAAATAAAGAGACATCGGGCTTCGTATGCATACCACTGACCAAAACCCCGCCGATAACATCTCCGCCTAAGTAACTGCCGATACTCGGAAGACAATATACCGGTGCCAAGGGATGAATTTTCATTCCAAGCTCTCCGGCCGGAATCAAGCCCGGATTGTTGACGATGGGAGTATAGGGAGCACGGCAAAGCGAAGCCGGATCGAGACCAAGGAGAAGGTGAACCATTGTTGTATTGGCTCCAATGGCTGCAGCTGTTATTTGACAGGGCTTTAAAGAAGTCAGACAAACAGTTTCAATTAATTCATTAAGAGTATCCAGAATTAAAGTCTGCAGGTGTTTTAATCCCCCCGGTTCTGCTGCCTGACGAATACGGCTTAAAATGTCCTCACCCAGACTAATTTGCCCGTTGTAATTTGCTGCATGCCCCAGGACCTCCCCATTGCCCAAATTTATTAGATAAACGACTACAGTCGTTGTTCCGATATCCACAGCCAGGCCAAATTGCTGCTGAGTCGTATTCCCCGGTTCAACTTCAATAAGATCCCATCCCAAACCCGTTTCCGCCATAGTTGCTGTAATTTGCCAATCAGCATCGCGGCAGAGGGTTGGAATTTTAGACATTAACGCTAAGGGGACACGTACTGGACGGAAATCACGTTCTAATAACTGGCGGACCTGATCCACAACGGCCCTGTTATCCAAAGAACTAGGAGGTACTAAGGTTAGAAATACTTTCCTCGAAAGTGGTTCAAGGCTGGTGAGAGTCGTTTGCATCTGATCGGCCAGAATAACAGGCTTTTCATATTGGTTTACCATAACCAAACCCCCCATTACTGAATTTTCCGAAAATATAATTCACACTTACCATACGCTCTTCAAGACAGTTTAAACTGATATATTGCTTCATTCCAGGACTTATTATCTCCCCGAAAACTCCTCTCCTGGAAAAGAACGTTATAGTTTCTATCAAGGCAGAGTACTGTGGAAGACCTGGTCCCGTAATCGTTTCCTTCAATAAAAATGGGTGAAAGCATCCTTTCTCGCTCAAGGCTTATCCCTGTATTGGGCAGCTCATGATCTTGAGCCCGCTCTGTATCCGCTAAAATTTCAAAAAGCTTCTGAGGAACGATTTCTTCTTGGGTTAATTCCAGATAATTGACCAAAGCTTGTTTGCTCTTGCGGACTTTGGGCCAGGGTGTATCCAAAAAATGATTGCTAAGACCATAAAGTCCCGGCTTAAGTTCTTGGAATTCCCGTGCTTGGTTACTAAAATACATTAAACAGGAAAGGTTACCTACAAGAAGATTAAACGGATTGTAAAGAGACTGGTTATGCTTGACCTTCTCTATGTATTCTGCAGGTGATTCCTTAGAACTAAGATAATCCCTCACAAGAAATCCCCGGGATTTCGGCTCTCGGATTTGTGAAGATGGATCTCGAAAATTTGTCAGCGCAGCAAACCGGCCTGATCGGGTTATACCCATCCAGGTTCCCATCATTTCCAGATCCCGCCCGGCCAAAATCTCGGGGTCCGAATCCCAAAAGTGTGCAGCCTCTGTCGGTCGATGATAGAATTCGTCCCGATTAGCTGCAAGAACAAGGCGATAATTAGGGTGAATGTCATAAGCGAAAATAATCAGACACATCTTTGCCACCTCCATTCTGCTCAAAGTTAGATCCAACTCAGCAAAAGTCACTTACTTGCTTGCGATAATAGTCATAAGCTACTTCAATGCGAAATCCCATCCTTTGATAAAGAGCAAACGCGCGGTCATTTTCGCTGTCAACCTCCAAGGTGATTTGCTGCTTACCCAGTCTCCATAAGTCTTTGAGAATTAAACCGAGGAGTTCCTTGCCATAACCGAAGCTTCTATATTCGGGCAGAATTCCCAAACCAAAGATTGATGCCTCTTCATCACTTAAATGATTTACCGAAACCATTCCCATAGGTTTATCGCCTAGAATGGCCAGGTACTGATCCCGGCTTTCTGAATTAAGGCAGTTCTCAATAAGACTCCTGGCATCTTCATCATTATCGTCAAAAATCTTGCAGCTGAGCTGAATAATTGTTTCCAGGTCCCGAAGAGTGGACTTAGAAAGGACCAAGCGCTGATTTTCTATATCAGCCTTTCCACCCCTATTCAAACTCATATAATATTCGCTGTGCTCAAATACTGCTTGTAAACGGTTAAGAACCTGTTTCCCCGAATCTGAAGGCCTTTCACAGACAAAAAGAATGTCTGAGATGTTATGGAGGCAAAGTTCTTCGACGGCTTGGAACAACAAAGCCTTAAAATATCCCCTCTTCCGATACTCCGGTCTCGTCATTGCGGAAATTTCGACTTCCTGGTGACTCGGTATGAACATCGATAGCATGCTGATCAGCATCCGGCCCTCATAAAGAAGAAAAATGCTCTGTATCATTTGATTAAAATTTAAGGAAGTATCTAAAAAAACACTTCCCCTAAGCTCGTCATAGTCGTTGCAATCCTTCTCTAGATCAAGAACTTCACTCATAGTTGTCTCGTTTAAACTGCGATATTTTTTGATGATCATATAGTGCTCCTCGTCAAAAAATAATTAGCCCCCACCATTCCGCCCCATTAAACAACTCACAGATTTGAAATTCTTCTTCCGGACGGATCATACCTTAAAATTATTAACAAACTGATAGACTTCCATAACATGTTGAGGAGTTTGACCCATCCCAAGGATTCCTGCACTGCTGCCAAAGATATATCCCCCGCCTTTAGCAGTCACCTCCAGCAAATTCAAGGCTTTTTCTGTTCTGTTCTCTTCTTCAAACCACCCCAAATCGTAGCCGCCCATTAAGCAAGCCGTATTTGCGGTTGCTTTTCTAACCTTGTCAATCTCACTTAACGATGGAAAATCAAGGGAATGTAACCCATCCACACCTAAATTGATAATATCTTCTAAAACCTTCTTTAAATCTCCATCCGCGTGAAAGAAAACCGGAACTTTTTCGCGTTGTAACGTTTCAACCTGTTCTCGAAGAGCAGGAAAAAAATTCATGCGCAAGGCCGTTGGCGAAACAAACGTCCCGCCATTATAGGCGATATCATCAGCAATAATAATCCCGTGAGCACCCAAAGCCAAGGCATTTAACCCTAATTCAATATTGGTGGCTACTCCCGCTTTAACCACTTCCGGTATTGCCGGATCCCCTTGAGCAATGGCTAACAGATAGTTAGTGAATGATGAAAAAAGTTTTGCCGTTCCTTGAAACGGCCCATCTATCAAGGCGAAAATAAAAAAGTCTGTTTCTTTCCGCCAAAGTTTCAACTCTTTCCAGACCTCAAACTTGTCAGCTGGGCTTTCGGTAGCTGTGGAGCCTACAGAAGGTGAGGCTGCGAACGGTTCCGGAGAAAAAGCCAAAGCATCAAGTCCACAAAGTTCACAGGCCTTTACTCTGTCTTCAAATTTTACATTCTCTTTAAGACCCAGTAAATTTCCTACAAAGTTGTCATCGAGATTAAATTCTCCTCTCGGAATACGATCCACTTTCTCAAAGTTAATTGCCGCCATCATTCGTTCAACTTTTGTCACGTGGTCACATCCTCTCAAACAACTACAAGGCTGCAAAGGTCTTTTGCAGCCATTTTCCATGCGGCTTGTTTATTGGTCACTTTCGACGCAAGTCAAGAATCTGATACTTACTATTTTAGTTTCAAATCTCGGGACAGTCCTTCAGCACCCGATTCCGTGCCAAGAAGCAATTTCTCCAAGTCTTCGTAGCTTTGAGCCCCAAAAGCAGTTCGTCCATCAACCATAAAATAAGGTACACCAGGGATTCCTAAAGCTTGTGCTTCACTAATATCTTGTAAAACCGCTTGTTCATACTTCCTCAAGACCAGGACTTCCCTAAATTTCTCAGGATCTAAGCCGATTTCAGCAGCTACTTCAATTAATACCGTTAGGTCGTTAATATCTTTCTGTTCTTGGAATTGAGCAGCAAATACTGCATTGTGATACTCATCACCCTTCCCGCATTCTTCAGCAAATTTAGAACCTTGCAATGCTAAACGGGAATGTTTGCTTTTGTCATTAAAAACCATTTTTACGCCATATTTACGTCCCAGGACTTCAATGCCTGCTTTGGCTTGTTCAATATACTCCGGTGGTTTAGGTGGAATTTCCATACCTTCCGGTCTCAATTCAAAAGATTTCCATATAACTTCTAAATTTCTATCCTTGGCCAACTGGTCAAGGGGGACTTTCCCTATCATACAAAAAGGTCATAAAAAGTCCGAAAAAACTGTAATTCTGTTAGCCATGTTGTCTCTCTCCTTGTTAAGTCTTCAATCTTTAACAGTTAAAATTAAAGTTCCGTATAAAAAGGCAATTGTTCCCCAGTCACTACGGCAATTTTCCAAAGATAATCATTGCCCATATTCTCTCGCCTATCTTCTTGAAATCCCATGCCTTTGAAAATGGCCAGCGTGCTGCGATTGGCGGCATAACCGGATAAGTACCTGGCGCCCTGCTCTTTAGCGAAGATCTGTAAATTATTAAGCACTTGAGCAATAATCTCGTCACTTAAAATATCAAAATCTTCATTTTTGACCAACACGATATCATTGATGAAGATTTCTTGTTTATTGAGTTTGGTAATATGCAGGCTAATCAACTTATCTTCATAGCCCAAGTTGTCCTCCCAAAGAATTTGCGGTAATTTTACTCCCAGCAAATCCTCAAGCTCAGGTTTTGTTTTGTTTGTCTCATAATATTCATGCAGCAGTTCGACTAACCCGAGATTATAGGCCCTTGCTTGAACTGAAATATTGAACTGAGCAGGATACTTCGCTTTTACCTCTTCGTCGCGGAATACCTTGATATCGGGATTCCTGCCTATTTCTGAGGTTATTTTATCCAAAGGAAATATACTGTTAATCTGCTCCTCTGAAGGACTCCACTCTTCAGTATAGATACGTCTTGGTTTTAATGACATTTAAACTTCACGCCTTTCAATCATGATAACTCCGATTATCTGCTCTGATCAACTTTATTAACGGCTTTTTAAATTTGGAGACTGCTCCGCTATTTTTTCTAAAGTAATTCGGTTAAAATCTCAATAATTCCTTCCTTTCCTACAAAAGAAGTTAAATTGGTTATAGAAAACTTTCATTCATCATTGATACCGCTCAGAGGTATGAGGTTTTGATAGTGAAAGAAACACGAACTGGATGTAGTATATCCAGCTCGTCCTCATTCCTAATGATGCATGAAAATTATACCCTAAAGATAGAGTCTGTCCCCCTATGTCCCAGCATCCCCTGCCAAGGTGATACTCCAAAGCTATTTTATCTATATGGGCAATTGACTATCCATATTCAACAAAAAATAAAGGCAGTATAGACGGGGTATAAATGAAGTAATTAGCGCACAGAGTACCATTAAGAGCACAAGAATGTCCGTTATTACTAACGAAGTGCTCCTATAAATACCTATGGTTAACTATATAACCAGTGTAATCAAAAAGCAATTGTAGGACTGGGGAAGGAATGATTACTATTAATAACGATCAAACTCGTCGCGAGATGGAAATTGAGTACGAAAATCTTAGTCCCTTCGAGCTTAAAAACAAATTGATAACTCTTGCTGATAAACACCATGACAAGAGTTTATGGGCAATGCTTAATGCAGGAAGAGGAAACCCTAATTGGATTGCCGCGACACCACGTGAAGCATTTTTCACTCTTGGGCAATATGCAATTGAAGAAACACGTAAAACCTGGCAAGACAAGGATCTCGCAGGAATGCCGCATAAAGAAGGAATTGCTCTTCGCTTTACAGATTATCTTAAGACCCATCAGGATGCACCAGGGATCACGATGCTTGAAAACATCCTGGATTATGGCACCCGCAAGATGAGATTTGACCCAGACGCCTGGATTCACGAGCTGGTGGATGGAATTATCGGGGATAATTATCCAGTACCGGATCGCATGCTCAGGCACCTGGAACAAGTAGTTCACGATTACCTAATCCAGGAAATGTGCGATGGCAGCCCTCCCGCCGGACGCTATGACTTATTCGCTGTAGAAGGCGGGACCGCAGCCATGTGCTATATTTTTGACTCCTTAATTGCTAATAAGCTTTTGTCCAAAGGAGATAAAATTGCCCTTATGGTTCCAACATTTACACCTTATTTGGAGATCCCCCATTTATCCCGCTACCAATTTGAGGTTGTAAAAATCAATGCGTCTGAGATGGACGAAGAAGGCAATCACCTTTGGCAATATCCAAACTCTGAACTCGATCAGCTGAAGGATCAAGCAATTAAAGCACTCTTTACCGTTAATCCCAGCAACCCGCCATCGGTAGCCATCAAGTCCAAATCTAAAGAACATTTAATAGATATTGTTAAAAACCATAATTCCAAGTTAATGATCATTACTGATGATGTTTATGGAACCTTTGTCAATGAATTTCGTTCGCTGATGGCCGATTTACCTTTTAATACTCTGGGAGTTTATTCATTCTCCAAGTATTTTGGAGCCACAGGCTGGCGGTTGGGGGTCATCGCCTTACACCAAAACAATGTCTATGATCAGTTAATACGAGAACTGCCTCCTGATGAAACTAAGGCGCTTGCAGAACGCTATGGAATTATGTCCCTCCATCCGGGAAAGCTTCGCTTTATTGATCGAATGGTTGCAGACAGCCGTCAAGTGGCACTTAATCACACAGCCGGCTTATCCACTCCGCAACAAGTTCAAATGGGACTCTTTGCCCTTTTCTGCTTGCTTGACCGCGAGAACCGTTACAAAAAATTAACCCAAGATATTTGCCGCCGGCGCCAACGACTGTTGTTTGAGGGCTTTGACCGAACATTGCCCGATGATCCCTACAACGCTGCTTATTACAGTCAGATTGACTTATTGATATGGGCAAAGCAAAAATACGGAGATGAATTCGTCGAATACCTTGAGAAAACCTATGAACCCACGGACATTCTTTTCCGGTTGGCAGAAGAATCTTCGATTGTATTGTTAAACGGCAGCGGGTTTGGCGGGCCCGAATGGTCAATTCGGACCTCTTTAGCCAACTTAAACGACGAGGCTTACTGCGAAATCGGAACCACAGTTCAAAAGACCTTTGAGAAGTACGCCAGCACCTGGCGGGAGCAAAGGGAAAGAAAACATTAGGCATCCAGAAAAGCACAAAAATCAGCACTCTCCATTAAAGAGTTGCTGATTTTTTGTATCTCTAACGAGATACCCATGAGACATGTATTTTGGGCTTGCCGGAAGCCCTTAGCTCTTAACGAAGTATAGGCAGGGGAGGTTCACTTTGGATAATGAGCTGTCTCCTTCGCATCCGCTCCTTCGGGCAAATAAATTCTTGTTCGAATCATTCCGGCAAACTCCCCATCCTTGAAGTAGCTGCTATAGGTAATAACCATCCCGAAAGCAACTTTGGTAAAGGATTTTAATTCCCCGGCTTTAAACCGCGCTATAAAGTCGGCAATCTTTTGGCGATTTTCTAGCATGTGACAGTCTAAAGCCCATAAGCCCATAACCGGTTTCCCGTAGAACTGTTCCTCGAATTTATTGGCCCAGATCACATTGAAATCTGCGTCCGTAACTAAAAGTCCCGCAGAAATATCCTTAAAAACCTCACCAAAATCCATTTCCATACACCTCCAACGACCTTGTTTATCTTCTGTTGATTGTTCATTGGCAGATCCGCAAATTAATAGTCTTGATATAAATACCCATGGCAACTCCCAAGGCCCCCGGTTCAATTTCCTCACTCAAGTAAGTCATAGCGATAGCAGGAAGGCCGGCAAGGGCAATCCCTAATATAACCCTAAGAACGAGCAAACCATGAAAACTTGGGGTGACCGCAGTCAAATTTGCCAGAATAGATGCTGCAAACAAGGAACAGATCATCACCGGTTTTCTTCCCCAGGAATCTGATAATGAACTCACAAAAAGCATGCTTACAGCCATGGCTACAGTAGTTAAAGACAAAGAAAGGCTGGCCAAGGTTGGGGAAATATGAAAGTCATTAGAAAGATCCGGCATCAACGGTTGTATATCATACAATATCGCAAAGGTATTAAACCCTCCTGCAAATAATGCCAGAAGGGCTAAATAAAAGGACTTCGTACCTTGTTTTATGTAGTCCACTCTGAAATCTTCTTTCCACAGGCTAACCGAAACAGCCAATTTTTACTCAGGCTTAGTTCAGAAAACTGAACTAAGCCGTTTCACTTATTTTCATAGACCATAAGAACCAACACCGACCAGGTTTTTTTCTTTAAGGAAAAGCAGAGTTGTCTTAAAATTACACTACACTATTTACTCCCAAAATAATAGCATGAGGGATCAAGTCTTTTATCTTGTTCTATTTTACTTTTGATTTGAGTTTGAATCCCATACTCAAATATAATGGGATAAATCTTTTTAACTAATTCTGCTGGAAGATCCAATTCCTCCGCCAGACTCATTAAACGCTGGATTATCTCTTTTTCACGGTTTGCATCCTTGACTCGGTCCAGTCGTTTCTGATCGCTTAACTTCCTGACAATTTGCATACGTTCCGCTAAACCTTCTACAATACTGCGGTCAACCAAGTCGATCTTAGAACGCAGGGCTTCAAGGGAATCATCAGTGCCAAAATCAAAAAACCTCTGGACAGATTGTGCAACCATGCCCAGCTCTTGAGCTAAATTGATAAATTGTTCCGGGGTAAGAGACTGTGGCCCATCACTAACAGCCTCATCCGGGTTAGGGTGCATTTCAATCAACAAACCGTCAGCACCCGCAGCTATAGCAGCTTTCGATAAGGAAGAGATTAAGTCTCTTCTCCCAGCGGCATGACTTGGGTCAATAATGACCGGAAGATGAGAGAGTTCTTTAGCCACACCTACGGCACTCACATCCAGAGTGTTTCTCGTACTGGGTTCATAGGTGCGAATACCCCGTTCACAGAGAATTACTCGAGGATTGCCGGCTGACAAAATATATTCTGCGGCCAGCAACCATTCCTCGATGGTGGCCGACAAACCCCTTTTAAGAATAATGGGTTTGTTAGTCTTGCCTGCTAATTTTAGCAGTTCGAAATTTTGCATGTTGCGGGCACCTATTTGCAAGAGGTCTACTTTATCCACCACTAACTCCAAGCTCCGAGTGTCAACGACTTCGGTGACGCAGAGCAGACCATATTCCTTGGCCGCCTGAACCATATAATTTACGCCTTCCATACCTAAGCCTTGAAAACTATAGGGTGAGGTGCGGGGTTTAAAAACTCCCCCGCGCAGAATTTTTCCGCCTGCTTTCTTAACCACTGCGGCAGACTCTTGCATCTGAATACTTGATTCAACAGCACATGGGCCGCCCATCAAGATAATTTCCTTTCCGCCAATGCTTACCCCGTCCACTTCAATGATGCTTCGTTCTGAGTCAAGTCCTGCCAATTTCAAGTCTTTCATCATCATTTCCTCCCTCAAATTCAAAATTTGCGGGTAATTTCTCTGCACGTTTCAAGCTTCTGCGTCGTTTCAAAAGTTTCACAGAGAACCAAAACCGAGAGTGGACTCAAAAATAAGACGTCTGCCCCTAACAATAAGGACAGACGTAAATCTGCGGTACCACCTTAATTGATGCACCAATTAATGCATCCTCTCATGCAGAGTGCCAACACACCCTTTGCCTCATAACGCGGGCTCAGCGTCGGAAACTACTAAAGCAGCGGCTGCTTTTTCGTTCCGCCCTCAGGGGCCCATTTACTCGCTCCATTACCTGTCGAGATTCCACCTTACCCGACTCTCTGTGAGGTTGGTTTGCGCTTTTACTTCCCCTTCAACGGTTTATACAATCATAGCACTCCAGTCAATAAATTACAAATTAATTTTCTGTTATTTGGCGTTAATTTTATGTTCCTATTATGAGTCTTCTTTAGTTATCCCTCTAATACGAAGAAATATAAGGGAAACTAAACTTTAATAATTTCCCATCTATTCCAGGTTTGAGAAGCAATCTCTCCCATAAAAGCATAACCCCGAATACTTGGATGGACTTCATCTACAAAAAACTCTGCAGCTTGACCCGACTTGATTTTATGTTGAAAAGGTGAAAAAAAGTCAATGATACGTATAGACTTTTTAGTTGCATAGTCTGCGAACCATTTTCTGTAATCCTCCAAAAAACGTTCCTCTTCAGCCATTAATGATGGTGTCGGCATACCTAATATGGGGATAGCACCTTGCTTGTGACACATTTCAATCATTCGCACAAAATTCGAACTAACTTGTTCTAAACTAATTTCCTCATAAGCGTCGTTTGCTCCTCCAAGGATAATGACGTGAGTGGGTGCATAAGAAAGCACATCTCGCTCAAATCGATGAAGCATGCCTTTGGTAAAATCTCCGTTATTGCCTTGATTTATTACCTCACATTTTAATTCTTTGGCCAAGTATTCCACCCAAGATTTCTCCCGGCCAAAAGGGTATCCTTCTGTGATCGAATCACCTATTGCAACTAACTTCACGTTATTACACCTCAAACTTATTACTAAGTCACAACTTTATTCTTTTTTACTTTTTATTTATCAATGGTTTAATACAACCTGGTAAACTAATTTTAAGACTAAGCAAAAATTAAATTTTAGCTTGCTATTATATAAATTAAGTGAGGGATTATTCGTCCCCTTTCAAGGAGAGACTCTACTTCCCCGCAAGGCATTGCCCCCATCTTAAGATAAAATTCCCTAGCCTGGGGACTTGTAACTATGTCAAAAATTAAACGTGCGTATTTCGGTGTATTCGTTCAGTTTTACAGACTATAAGAAATAACCGCAAACCTAGTCGGAGCGGTTATTTCTTTTTTCTGATCATAAATTAAGCCGTCAATAACTGGGAACGGAGGTTATGAAATTACAACGAATTTATTATCGATCAGTAATCGGATAAACCTCTCGCTTTCAGTTTTTCTACAATATCATTGACGGTAACCACATCTGCAAACTCGTCATCAGTAATCGTTATCTCGAATTCATCCTCCAGGTCCCCAATAATCATCGACATATCTACCGAATCAACAAATAAGTCTTCCCGCAAACGGCTCTCCAGGGTTATCTTTCTCTTCTTCTTTTGTAAAATATGATTTAAAGTGAATAGTACTCTGTCTTCCATTTTTAGTCACACTCCTTCTCTCAACGCTTATGTAATATTGTGTGGGTTGATTCAAATTCTAATTCGCCGTTTAAAACGAATAGACCATGGTATGATTTTACAACGGATAGCCCAAATTATATAGCCCAAATCAACCTCTGCTTGGCACAGATATCTTTCATGAACGAACGCTGTGAACCGTTCTTAAAACGAACTACAATTACATTTCCCTCATCGTTAACAATGACTCCCTCTCCAAATGACTTATGTTGTATAACCAACCCTGCAACTAAATCGCTCATAGGGCTTGATACTTCCTGTTGGGTCACCTCTTGAGGGTTTTTACCTTGCATCACAAGATTGACCTCACGGATAAAACGGGAAACTTTCACTCGTTTATGATGATAATAATTCATAGAGCATAAGGTTAACTGGCGTTTAGCTCTGGTCATGCCGACATAGAAAAGACGTCTCTCCTCTTCTAATAATTCGTTCTTTCCACCTTTCTCAGCCTTAATCGTCTCCCGTTCAGGAATAATCCCTTCGACAAGATCAATTAGGTAGACCTGTTCCCATTCTAAACCCTTGGCAGAATGGATGGTTGAAAGGGTCACGGCATTTTTGTGTTTATTTTTATGCGAAGACGTCATCTGCTCTTCAAGATACGTTAAACGATTGGCAAAATCCACAATTGTACATTCATTCTGTGCGATTGAACTCAGAAGATCTAAGAGACTTCCGACATATTCTTCAGAAAAACCTAAGGACTCACATATTCTCTTCATTGCTTTATCATAATCCAGTTGGTTTCTGATATAATGGATCGCCTGAGCAGGTGAAAGAGTATTAAGCTCCTTAAACCACTTTTTGAGGTCTAAGTACTCTGATCTTCCCTTTAAGGTCACTCCCGGTTGTTCAGCCAAGATTTCGAAGATTGAACGATTGATTGGCATTTGCTTCAGTAAATCAAGATGTTGCTTACGTATAGGACAACTCAACTTAGACCAAATTCGCTCCAAAACGGACAAGCTTTTATCGTTAAATGAGAAGCGAAGAAAATTCAACATATCGTTAATGGCCCAGTGGGTGAAAAACCTCTGTTTACCTGATTCACGCATATAAAAGGAAATATTAGCCCGATCTAACGCATCTGCTAAATAAATGGCGGATAAATTATTTCGGTACAAAACCCCTACCTTTGTCAAATCCTTTTGACTCTTGAGTTTCTGAATAATAAATTGATTTTGTTCTCTAATCCCTTCAAATTGCCCAATCCGAAGAGCGTCTCCCTTGGGATTCTCAGTAAACATATCTTTATCAAATCGCAGTTTATTAGAACGAATAAAACCACAGGCAGCGTCCACAATCTGCGGAGTCGAGCGAAAATTTTGCTCCATGCGAAGGATCTTTGCATCGGAGTAAGTCTGTTCAAACTCTAAAAGGTACTTTGGTTCAGCCGCTCGAAACCCAAAAATTGACTGATCATCATCCCCCACTACAAAAATATTGCTCTTGGGTTTAACGATCATTTCGATGATTTTGTGCTGTAGAAGAGACGTATCTTGGCTTTCATCCGTAAGAATATAGTCAAATCGCTTTCGATAACACGCTAAGTACGTCGGATTTTCCATTAACTCTTGAAAGGCAAGGGAAAGCATATCGTCATAATCAATCAGACGCGGCTGGCTGCTTTGCTTATAGTTCTCATAATCCTTATAAATAAGGGAAAAATTCTTAATGTCACAATTTAAAAGCTCTTCAGGTTTGCTTAAGGTATTTTTTACGTAACAAATGCAATTCTGCAACCCTTCCAGCTGCTCATCGGTAATTGCGGAAATATTATGCTTTTCGTAGATTTTACGAAGAACTCCCATCTTGCTATCAGCGCCTGTTTGTTCCTCAATAATTTCAAATCTGGTACCTCTTTGTCGAAAAGCGGTTCGAACTATTTCATAAGCAAAGCTATGAATCGTAGAAAATTGAATTTCCCCACAGCCATTATTTTGACTGCTGACCATTGCCCCAAAATTCGCAACAAACCGTTCACGCATTTCCCTGGCTGCTGCCCGTCCGAAGGTTAGACAAAGAATCCTTCGAGGATCTATGTTTTTGACAAGAATCAAATAGGCTAAACGAACAGTGAGAACCGTCGTCTTGCCTGCACCGGGAACAGCTAAAAGTAAAAGAGGGCCATGGTTATGGACCACAGCCCGTTTTTGCTGTTCAGTTAAATCAAAACCTCTAGCCTTGATCTCTGCAAAGAAATCCTTCTCGCTAATCACCTTATATCTCCCACTATGTATTTGTAACACCTTTAATGCTTCTTGATGCCTTAGAAATTGAATTCATGCACCAAGAATTATATCATATTAAAAACGCCCGCGAAAATCGCAGGCGTTCACACTATAATTCTATTTCTTTCTCATCTTCTCTGGAATATACACGCAGAATGGCTCTGATGCCATATAGTTTCCAGTTGCGCCGTAGGCACGTGCTCTTGACCCACCACAAACTTTGTTGAACTCACAAATACCACATTTACCTTCGTACTTATCTGGCGAACGCAAGTCTTTTAAAATAGGGCTTTCACGGTAGATGTCGCGCAGTCTATTTTCCTTAACGTTACCAACTACTAATGGTAAAAATCCACTTGGTGAAACGTCACCAGTGTGTGATACGAAGATGAAACCATTTCCATCGTTAACTGCTTTTGGTGCTCTTGCTAAACCATCAATGAACTGAGCCATGTCTCGTGTCTTAGTACCTTCGAACGTGATTTCCTCACCTGTAGTACCGTTTTCCTTAGCACGTTGTTGGAATACAACACGACGATAGTGCTGACCTGCAGTTGTTTTTATATCATAAGGCGCAACTTTACTTAACTCGTATAACCACTTGAATACTTCTTCGTGCTCTGCAGCTGTTATGCAATCATCCATTGAAGCACGTCCGGTTGGAATCATCATTATAATGTACCAAACCGAAGTCTTCAACTCTTTCATCAATTCCGCCATTTGCTCCAGTTGGTGTAAATTTGCTTTGTTAATGCAAGTATTGATTTGGTGAGATATACCAATTTCATTTAAATACTTAACTTTCTCGATTGTTAAGTCAAAAGTTCCATCGATTCCACGGAAAGCATCATGCGTCTTAGCATCTGCACCGTCAATTGAGAAACTCCAACGAGAAATCCCAATTTTTTTCGCCATGTCCATGCGCTCTTTTGTTACTTCAACAGTAGCACTGGGGCTCATCGAAACACGCATTCCTTTTTTAATAGCGTAGTCTGCCAATTCAAAAAGGTCTTTTCGAAGCATGCAGTCCCCACCAGTGAAAACTAGCATCGGGTTGTCCATTTCGTAGATTTCATCGATTAGCGCGATACCTTGCTCGTGCGTTAACTCCTCCGGATGCGGATCAGGTTGCGCATCTGCACGACAGTGTTGGCACTTAAGCCCACATGCACGAGTAGTTTCCCAGATTACGATGAAAGGGTTCTTATCGTAGTCAACGTTCATTCCTGGGTGTCCACCCGGATGACCACCCATTTTCACTTTATTTTCCATCTCAAATCACTCAATCCATTTTAGTTTTCCAAATATTGATTTTACACAAAAATCTGGCGAAAGTCCATTGATGGGCTTACCGCTATTATCCAACAAAACTTTCAGTTTGAGTCCATTCCGAAAAAGTTATATCAGAAAAAGATTCTTACAGAAACCAGGTGGTCACGTCATCTATGCTGGAACGTATTGGTTGGGGAGGATTTTGTGCTGGAAATCCAATTGCACATCCGTCTAATCTGTACTCTCCAAACGGGAGACTAAGTAGATTACAAAACTCATTATCTTGCTCCATTTGGGTAGTGATTGTAACTAAATGAAAACCTAACCCTAATGCCGTTGCTTTTAACCACATATTTTCCATGCAATGGGCAAGTGATTTGTGTTGTACATCGGGTATTCCTCTTTTTTCTGCGACCACTATATAATATGGTGCACTTCCAATACCTAAAGGTCCTTGCTGAGCAGTCATTTCCAAACGTTTTAAGAATCCCTGTCCCTGAGCCCGGAGTATTGGATTTGAATTTGTTTGGGCATTAAATTGTTCGGCAAAGACACCAGCCCGATTCTTTACTACGCTTGATAATTGGTTAATAAGTGGATTGTTTCTGGAAACAACAATAAATTTGCGTCCATCCTTACCTGTATTTGCTAAACCTGCAAAGGGAGCTAAAACTCCAGCTTGTATAATGGCTTTAATGTCCTCTTTAGTAGGCATCTCAGAAGTAAACAGACGAATAGAACGGCGAGCTTTAATGATCTCATCAAGATTTTGGTCAATTGACATTTAATCATTCCCCCTGAATTGTATTTGGTAAATTTAATCTTAAGGCATTTAATAAAGACATTAACTCGTTTAACTGACTTTGTTCTAGTCCAGACATAATCGAAGCGTTCAACATATAATGATTGGGCAGAATTTCATTCAATAAATCTAATCCCTTTTGACAAAGATGAACTAAATAACCTCTCTGGTCATTAGGATTAGGGACTTTTTCTATGAAACCTTGAGTTTCAAGACCACTAATAAGTCCTGTCATGGTTGCTCTGGTAACTTCAGCCTTCTGACTCAGCGATGCGGGAGACAGCAAATGATTGTCCTGACGATACAAAAGCATTAAAATTGTAAATCTACCTTCGGACAAACCATGTTTTGCAAAGTTACTCTCAAAAAGTTTAGATATGTCAGAAGCAGTTCTTAATAAAGCAATGCAGCTCTCAACTGATTCTTTATTTAGATTTGGAAAACGTTTTGAAAATTTATCTAATATATCCCGTTGCGGTAGGTCCCTTAAACTAAATCTAAATCCTTCCAAATAATATCCTCCTTTTGTTAGCCACCTTACTATATAGTAAGTCGCCTTACTACCTTTGTAAAGCTATTACTTTTTGCAGTATCTCTTGTGCCACCACTGGCCCCTCTTTTTCTTGATATTTGCCATTAATAGACCTGGACTTTTTTTTGGGCTTTGACTGCCCCTATATCATGTAGAAATGCGACAATTGTGATTATTTCTTCCGTATTTTGTAATACCTTCAGAGTGTGGTCAACTCCGTAAGGAATTTCTACAAAAACTTTTTTCATTTCTTCAAGTATCTTTTTCTTTCCTGAGTCAGCGGAGGGACGGCATCTTCACTGAAGAGTTTAAGAACAATTAGACGTTGGTTGTTAATTTAAGCCCTGGTTTTTTCTCATCTATTTAATCGTTGTTCCACTGGGAAATTTCATCAACGGGCCGGGGCAAACGCCCCTCAAGCCACTTCAAGCAAATGTCTGGTGTGAAGTCTTTTTCTCTGCATTCAATAACCCATGCTAAAAAGTCTTTAGGTCCTCCATTCATATATGGTGGAGGAGAAACGGGCTTAAAAATAGTAGGTAATGGTTCACTGATAGAAATATAATTCAATACATAGCCTAATTCCTGGACTACATGCCATGAAAGTGGATGGTCTATGTCTATATAAATTTTACCCACCATCCATCATCAAAGAGGCCGTACCCTACTGTTCCAGTTATGCCAGGTATGCGAGACAAATATTTTCCTAGTGTTTCAAAGTAAGTATTATTCATTTTCCGCGCCCTCTCAAAGTGTCCGAACAAGAATTAGCGAAAGCAAGGACAAAAAGGTTCGAATGTCGATAATGTTTAATGGTATTATTTTGGAACTGTAGTTAAATCTTCTTGCAATTTCTTCAAAAGGGATTTGACTAATTTCGATTGATAAGATGTATCTGCAGAGGTTACTGGTATAGTAGCTTAGCCAGAACGTTTTTTGGTAAACAACCCTGGAATTTATCTAAAGTTGAAGTAAATTATGGCAGGAATATACAGTTGACATAAGGAATATGAAATTATATTTAGTACATTAAAAGATAACAGATGGGATGTTGGTTATGATGTTATATGGTAGGCTATTGCTTTTACCAAAATTTCTTAATAAAATATTGTTTTCTCGCGGCAGTCAATGCTTACAAGAATTGATTAAACCATGCTGGAGCCACTGTGCATGTAGAAACACACGCTTTGGGGTTACCTATCTAGTGTAGAAAGATGTGTCTTATAAGCAATATAGTGTAGTTAATATTATAGTATATTGATGGTGGTGTAATTCTTACTTACGGTAAAAAAGGATTTTATGTTGCAAAAAAAACAAGGTTGATATGTTACCACTAACCTCGAACATAAAAGGAGATAAGATGTCAAATATCATTGAGATAAGCGATTTTTCATCGTCCAATTTGGATGTCTTTGCTCGCCTGACGGAAACGCAGCTGCGCAACCGGTTGGAGCCGGAGATGGGCATCTTTATTGCGGAGAGTACCAAGGTAATTGGACTTGCCCTCGACGCTGGATGCGAACCTATTTCACTTTTGATGGAGCGCAAATACATTGCAGGGCAGGCGCACGGTATAATCACCCGCTGCGGAGATGTCCCCGTCTATACTGCCGATAGCAACATGCTAGCAGGGCTGACTGGCTTTCAGCTGACCCGCGGTGTGCTGTGTGCCATGCGGCGTCCTCATCTACCCAGCGTTGAGGAGGCGTGTGCCGGTGCAAGTCGAGTGGCTGTGCTTGAAGGTATTGCGGACTCTACCAACGTCGGTGCCATTTTTCGCTCGGCTGCGGCGCTAGGCATCGATACCGTGTTGCTTACCCCCTCATGCTGTGACCCACTGTGCCGGCGTGCGGTGAGGGTGAGCATGGGTACCATCTTCCAAGTGCCATGGGCCCGTATTGGCAGCGAGCCCTCGCAGTGGCCGCAGCAGGGCATGAAGAGTCTGCGCAAGCTGGGTTTTAAGACCGTTGCCATGGCTTTAAATGATAACGCTGTCAGCATAGACGATCCGCAGCTTATGGCAGAGGAAAAGCTTGCTATCGTATTGGGTTCAGAAGGTAATGGACTGGCGCCCTGCACGATTGCTGACTGCGATTACACCGCGTGCATCCCCATGTCCCATAACGTAGACTCTCTGAACGTTGCTGCAGCCAGCGCCGTGGCCTTTTGGCAACTCAGGGTCCGGTAAGCTTTTATATTCACATAATACGTCGTAAAATAAGAACAATGCGAAGTAATAAAGAAAACGGTAAAAAACGTTAATAGGCTCTGTTCCTAAATAATGTTGCTTTAGGGTTGCATTGCACTTTAGACCCAAATACACTTGTAGTAAGGCCCTATTCAGAAAAAAATATCATACTAAAATAAGTTACTGAGTCGGGTCCATTGTTGTAACGAATGCCCACTGAGGGGGCCAGTTTCATCACTAGGATGCCATAGCTCTCAGTTGCCGGGAACATACGCTTCGGAAAGCGGCAGGGATTCTCCGGATAAGTACATTTTGGACAGATAGTACAACCTTCTGTGGAAAGAATTATTGGATTGCTGAATTCCTTACGAAAAATCTCCGCAACTTTTTCAGTAACTGCCTCGTGTGCAATTCTTGCTTCTCGCCAACCAGCCATGTCATACTTCTTTTTTAGCTGAGTCGCTGTTGTAAAAATTAGAACATGCTTATATCCTAGGCATTGCTTTTTGCCGTCTTCGATACTGCCGGTTGCCGGTGGACATGCCCATGAAGTACCATACATTCGACAGGAGTTCTTTTCACATAATCCTCTTACTTCTTGAGAAAATATAACGTCCTCAGCATTAATAAAAGCGTATTCATGAATTTTGAGGGCCTCTTTTACTCCGGATATAATTTCCTCTATTTGCATCGTATAATCCACCTCTCACCTCCAAAAGTCTATTTATTATATCAACAAACCCAATTTTTATATTCTCCATAATTATTCGAATGCCGTAAGACATAGAAGGGCGTCATTTTTCACTGAATATTTTAAGAATAACTAGAAGCTTAAAAATGTTCTAATAAAACCTTATCATCAAGCTGAACAGACTGACATCCTTTCCATCTAGTTCTTAGGGTTGACTTTATGTTTCATACGAAGTATACTTCATGTGAAGTCAGCTTCTTGTGAAGCATACTTCGTGTAGAGCTCCTCATTACTGAATTTAGGGGGGATTCATTAATTGGATAATCGTGTAAGAGAGTTTCGAATTAACCTTGGATTAACTCAGGAACAGTTAGCAGAAAAAGTAGGTGTATCATCTCGAACTATAATTTCTCTAGAAAAAGGAATATATAAGCCATCAATAATGTTAGCTTATAAATTATCGCTTATTTTTAACGAAACTATTGAGTGTATTTTTAAACTTGATGAAAATTTAAAAAAAGAGGAGAAAAAACGATGAAAATGAAGCACTCTGTAGTAAGGCTGTTAATGATAATATTTTTTGGAGGTGCTATTGCTTTATTAATATGGGATGTTATTCACCGTAAATCAGATACGGCATCAATAATAAGCCATATAATTGCATCGCTATTCGTTCTATTTGGAGCTATAGGAGCTTTCACGACTAATACAGATAAAAAATCGAAAAATAATTATAAGAATATAAAATTAGATGAAAGGGATGACCTTATTAAACTAAATTCAGGGAATACAGTAAGTAATATCTTGTTTTGGATATTTGTATCTCTAGAAGCAATATCTATTACCTTGTATACTTTATTTGGAACTAATGAATTCCTTATATTAGTAGTCATATTTGGTCTATTAATACCAATTAAACTCATTTTATCTATTATGTGTTCAATATACTATGAAAAGAGAATTTAGAATGTCTTTCCAAAGCTATCTTTATTTCTCTGTTTGCTAAATCCGTTTTATGATTGTGATAAACTCAAGCCCATAGAGCTTGGGTTTATTGTTTTTTTCCAAACGTTTGCAACAATAATCCGGAAATAAACTTCCGCTAATCCTACTTATGTGATTTTCTCTCTTTCCTGTCATTCTAACACTTTCAGCATTTTTCCTCGATTCCCTTCCCCGGATAATACTCTATGAAAGCTCAAAAGTATAGATCGTCCAATAAGACGTCATGGCTATCTATTCGCCAGATTCTCACCATTAGTAGAGTCGCAAAAACTCTCCCCTGTTACCCTGGTCTTTTAAAAAATTGGCTGGATATTGCAGTAATAGCTCAAAAGTCTTATATTGAACCTTATAACCTTTCTCCTAATGCATATAATCTTCGATCCCATAAAGGAAAAAAGCGGCAAATGAAGAATAATGAGATATGAATTACCAATTATTTAAAGTAGCAATTAATGTAAAACTAATAAAGACCCCCTGCTTAATCTAACCGTTCTATGGAGGTATCATGAAAGTTCACAAGATGGATCATTTTGTTTTAACAGTAGAAGATTCAGAGCGCGCTTGCGAATTTTACTCCGGAGTCTTGGGCATGAAAGTTCTTTCGTTCGGTGAAGGACGAAAAGCACTTTCTTTTGGGGAATATAAAATTAACTTGCATGAAGCTGTGAAAGAGTTTACACCAAATGCCTTAATGCCTACGCCTGGTTCAATAGACGTATGCCTTCTAACGGAAACCCCATTAGATAATGTTATTCAGCACTTGATAGATCACGGAGTTCCGGTCATTGAAGGGCCTGTATTATAAAATGGAGCTTGCAGCACCCTAAATTCAGTTTATATTAACGATCCGGAAGGTAATCTCATTGAAATATCTAATCCGAATTAACAATAATAACTAATATATTTATATTAATGAAAGAAACGATTAATAAGATTGTGGTGAGTGATTAAATGGATTTATTAAAATTAAAAAAGTGGCTGCCAAAACTAGTCATCATTTTTCTTATTATCTCTGGGCTTTTGGGGTGTACGGCTTTGTCCATTAACCATTATGTTGAAGGAGTAGGCTCAAAGTACATCCTTAAGGTTAACGATATTCCTTCCGTCGATGCTATCCTTGTATTAGGAGCTTATGTCGCTCCAGACGGAACTCCCTCGCCAATGCTGGGTGACAGGCTGAGCGAAGGATATGAACTTTACGAACAAGGGAAAGCACCAAAGCTATTAGTAAGCGGGGATCATGGGCGGAAAAATTATGATGAAGTTAATGCCATGAAAACTTATCTCATGAACAAAGGAATACCCGGACGAAATATATTTATGGACCACGCAGGCTTCAGCACCTATGAAAGCATTTATCGAGCCAAGGATATTTTTGAAGTCCGAAAGGTAATCATCGTAACCCAAGAGTATCATCTCATGCGGGCAGTTTTCTTAGCTCGGGCAATGGGACTGGAAGCTTACGGAGTAGCTTCCGACAAACATAATTATGGAGAAGTCATGGCCTATTATAACCTTAGAGAAATCGCCGCACGGAACAAGGACTTCCTTTGGGCTAAAGTATTTAAACCTAAACCAACTTATTTAGGAGATACTATCCCCGTATTCGGCGACGGCGACGCAACAAACGATAAATAGCACCTGAAGGAGTTAACAGATGAAACTAAAAGGATTCATTTTTGATTTAGACGGTACATTGACCAATACATTGCCCGTTTGCTACATTGGATTTCGCAAGGTCTTGCAAAAGTTTTTGGGCCGTGAGTTTACAGATCAAGAAATTACTGCCCTACTTGGACCCTCGGAGGAAGGAGTATTCAAAAAAATTCTTCCAGATAACTGGGAAGTCTGCCTTAAGAGCTACCTTGATGAATACGATAAAGCACACACCGAGTACGCAAAGCCTTTCCCGGGGATAGAAGAAGTATTGGAATTGCTGAGGCAGCGGGGAATTAAGCTTGCTATCGTTTCCGGCAAAGGCCCTGGTAGTATGGATATTTCTTTAAGGCATTCAGGTCTGGGGCAATATTTTGAGTTAGTGCTTACGGGCTCTGAACAAGGTGCAGATAAGCCAACGCACATTAACGAAGTTCTCAGGATCTGGAATTATTCACCTCTCGAGGTTGCTTACATTGGGGATACAGCTTATGATATTATCGCAGCAAAAGATGTTGGCACGTTCTCTGTCGGAGCTGTCTGGGCTAATACAGCACAGGTCCAAAAGGTGATGAACGAGAAACCGTCTGTCTGTTTCACAGATGTAGACTCATTTAATAATTGGATTAAGCAGACAACTTAGGCAATATGACAAAAAGCACCTATCTCTTCAACGTAAACACATCTATTGTAAACTTAACAAGGGGTTGTAAAAATTCAGCTCAAAAAACTGAAGTATGTTCAAATAGCCAAAGGCGTTATCATTTCATTGCTATAGTGGAGTGACAACGCCTTTCTTTAATGATTAGGGAAGCAAAAGTATGCGTCATGACTTGAAGTGTGACGATAAGCTCGTCTGCTTATCGTGTAGCCGACGGTTGCCTGGCTGCCCTCTAGGTTAGGGCAGCATATGATTCGGCAGCAAGGCAAAGATAATAGCAGAGTCCTACCTGCATGTTTTCTAACATATTCCTATGGAATTCATCCTCTAAAAAAAACCTGGTTTGTTTTTTAAAAGAAGTCTTATCCATAGGGGTCCCATGGCAATTTAAAAAGTTAAGATGTTCATCGAATAAATCATATAATCTATGCTCAGTCACCGCCCAGCCATTCTTAAGAGCCTCAGCAATACTTACCAGAAACCGTTGAGCTTCCTTAGCTTTTTCGTTTAAATCTTCAACATTAATTTCTTGTTTCATAAGATCATGATTATACGTCTCTTTAAGGTATTCATTTTGTTCCGAAAGGGCTTTTTCCCATTCTTCACGGTTTAACCCTTGAAACATGACGTTTTTATCCATAATTTCTCCTCTCTTTGCGTGGACGATCGATTCTTCAAGCGTTTTCAGCAAACAATCCAGACGCTGCCTGCGCGCTATAAGCAGTTCTTGTTGTTTTCTTAAACACTCGATTCTGCTCGGTTCATCCTCCAGTGCCTTTTTAATATCTTTGAGGGGAAAATCCAATTCACGATAAAACAAAATTTGCTGCAACCGTTCCAACTCTTGAATTCCATAGAGTCGATAGCCGGCCTCACTGATCTCGTGAGGTTGCAACAAACCTATTTTGTGATAATGATGAAGAGTTTTCACTGTTGATCCTGTCAAATTTGCAATTTCCTGTACCGTGAACAGCATTCATCTCACCTCAAGAATATGATAAAGCCTTACCAAAGGTCAGAGTCAATAGTTATCTCTCCAAAAGCAATGGACATTATGACCTTCCTCTACGATGACAACGTTCTTTGATGTATACCACCCCAGCAAAGTGTCATTGTCATGGGTACCGGAGTAAAAAACAAAATTCATATCACCTTCGGATATAGCATCTTGAATTGACGTAAATTGAAGCACCTTCATACCCAGAAAACCAAAGATCCTTTTAAGGTTATTCACTTCCGGCGTAATAATTCCCAACTCCTCTGCTATGAAAGGAAGCCTTCCGAATTCCTCTGCCAGACTTTCAAAAAAACGTTTTCCAAGTGGGAGTCTCACGCTTGGATAAACCTTTGCCTACATTAACGATTTATAAATATTGATATAAGCGGAGGCTGATGACTCCCAACTGAAATCACGCTTCATAGCATTGTTTTTCAAACGAGCCCAGGCGGTTTTATCTGAATCAAAGATTTCTACAGCCCGCTGCACTGCAAAGAGTAATTCGTGTGCATTATAATTGGCAAAACTAAAACCGTTGCCCTCACCAGTATATTCATTATAGGGAATTACCGTATCCTTTAACCCTCCTGTTTCTCTTACGATGGGAATCGTTCCATAACGCATGGCAATCATTTGGGATATACCGCATGGTTCAAACAAGGAAGGCATTAATAAAATATCAATTCCTGCATAAATCTGGTGAGCTAATTGATCGTCAAATCCATTCTTAAAGACAAACTTATCCCGATATTTCTCGGCAAAGGTTTGTAATTTCTCCTCATATTGACGTTCTCCAGTCCCTAGGATAACTATTTGCACATCAAGCATCAGGATTTCTTCCATTATGAAGCAAAGAAGGTCCAGTCCTTTCTGATCTACTAAACGGCTTACCATCCCCAAAAGAGGACGATTCACTTGTTCGGCAAGCCCTAAACTTCGCTGCAGATTGCCTTTATTCATTTCTTTCGCTTCAGGAGAGGAACGATATGGTACTGCAATCAGGGGATCCGTATCAGGATCATAAACTTGATAATCAATCCCGTTAAGTATGCCAAGCAAAGAATCTTTGCGTTTCTGTAAAATTCCTTCCAGTTTCTCTCCATAAAAAGAATATTGGATTTCCTGAGCGTAGGTTGGACTCACTGTTGTAATCTGGTCAGCATACAAAAGTCCTGCTTTCATAAAGTTGACTCTGCCGTGAAATTCCAGATTCTCTTCTGTAAAATACCTTTGATTCAGTCCGATAACATCCGTCAAGACCTCTTTAGGAAAAATCCCTTGATACTTAAGATTATGAATTGTAAATACCGTCTTAAGCGAATAATAAAGAGGCTCCTTGGCATAAAACTCACTTTTCAATAAGGGAATCAAACCCGTGTGCCAGTCATGACAATGAAGAATATCGGGCTTGAATTCAGGCAGGTGGGTCAGACTTTCTAACACGGCACGTGAAAAAAAAGCATACTGTTCTGCCTCGTCGTACTCACCATAGACACGGGAACGCGTAAAATAATACTCATTGTCAATAAAATAATAACGAATTCCGTTATAAGTGAATTCCTCTAGCCCACAATATTGTCTGCGCCAAGCTAAAGGGACATGGAAGTGATTGATGTAGTAAAACTTTTTACGGAATTCTGCGGGGATAACACTATACTTAGGCATTATGACGCGAACATCAGCACCCTGTCTTTGCAAGGCACCGGGTAATGAGCCTCCGACTTCACCCAGTCCACCCGTCTTGACAAAAGGATCTGCCTCAGCAATAGCGAAAACAATCTTCATCTTATCCCTCTTTTCTCAAGCCTAGACCAAAGACCCTTTGAGGACGACCAATGGAGAATTTTTGTTGCCCTTTAATACATTTCCAGGATGAACTTGAACAAACTTATCCAGGATAACATGATCTAAATTCGAACCCTTAGCAATTTTACAGTTCTGCATAATGATGCAATGGCTTATTGCGGCTCCTGCTTCGACAATCACTCCCCGAGAGAGAATTGAATTTCTTACCTCTCCTTCAATGATGCAACCACTGGAAATTAAAGAATTTGACACGTTCGCCTGAGCGCTATGCTTGGTGGGAGGATTGTCCACAATCTTGGTATGAATTCGATCGTGTCCCATTAATACTTCCCTGCTAACCGCCGGATTAAGTAATTCCATGCTCCGATCAAAGTAATCTTTAACTGAATTTAAGATTCCAAAATAGCCATTAAAAGGAACTCCGATAATTTTTAACGAACTAATATTGTCACGTATAGCCTCGATTAAATTCATCGTTTCAATGGATCGATAACCTTCGACAATTTTCAAAAGGAGTGTTCTCCGGATAATTAACATATCCAGGAAATAATTCCGGCTTCTCTTTGACACCGATCCCGGTTTCTTTTCAATAATATCTTGATCTTGAATTTCTTGAACTTCTTGATTTTCCGTGATAACAAGGCGTTCTCTTCCGAGCATAGCGGAAGAATCTTCGCTTTCTTTATAAATTAACGTAATATCCGCTTTCTTTGTTTTATGAGTTTCTAAGGCTTCATGGTAGTTAATATTAAAAATATGGTTGCAGCCGCTGATAATAATATTTTCCGATAAATCTTTCTGCAGATACTCTATATTCAGCTGTAAATCCTTAAGCCTAAATTTTCCGTTTTCGCCAGATAACCCATGAATTGCCCCAGGTAAAATAAATAATCCTCCTGCTTTTCGATCCAGAAACCAGTCTTTACCGGCCCCCAAATGGTCAAGTATTGACCTATAATAACGAGGGGTAATTAACCCGATAGTCCATAATCCTGAGTTAACCATGCTTGAGAGGGCAAAATCCAGGATACGGTAACGACCGCCAAAGGTGACCGCTGCTAATGCCCTTTCGAAGGTTAACCCTTGCAAATTATCTGAACCGTTATTTCCAAATAGGATGCCAATTGCATTATGCATCTGCTTCCCTCCCCTCAACTGATCTTAGCGAGTAGAATACAGATTACTGCCCGCATTGACGACAGAGCCTTTTCCTACGACATAATGGTCCTCAACCACAGTTATTCCTGCCTGGTGTACAATAGTGTCTTTTTCGATGCCTATGGAACAATAGCTCATAATTTTAGCGTTTTCTCCGATAATAGTTTTATCAATCTTGGAATGGACACTTACCCTGGCATGAGGCAATAAAATTGAATTCTTCACAGAGGAACCTTCACCGACGTAGGCGCCGGGGGCTAGAATCGAATAACTGACGTCTCCTAGCACCACACAACCATTACTAATGAGGCTGTTGCTTATTTTGGCCTTCGGGCCGATAAATTGGGGCGGTAAAATGTCTTCATTGGAAAACACCCTTAGGGCGGGATCAAAGAGATTGATCGCTTCTTCTCCTTCAAGAAATTCCATATTAGCGTTGTAATAACTTTCGATGGTGCCTACATCTCTCCAATAGCCTTGAAAGTTATAGGCATATAATTTTCTGCCTTGTTCAATTTGCTTAGGGATAATATTTTTCCCGAAATCATTTTCGGAGTTCTGATCCAGAGCATCTTCAAACAACGCCTGTTTTAAAACCGGCCAATTAAAAATGTAGATTCCCATGGATGCTAAATTGCTGTCCGGATTCGCTAGCTTTTCAGTGAACTTAATAATCCGCCCGTCCTTATTCGTGGTCACGATTCCAAAACGCGCAACTTCCTCCCAGGGTACTTCAATCGTTGAAATAGTAATCTCTGCACCCTTTTCCTTATGATAATTCAGCATGGAAAGATAATTCATCGTATAAATATGATCCCCTGAGATAATGAGCACATAATCCGGATCATAGAAGTTGATAAAATTTAAATTTTGATATATAGCATTTGCTGTCCCTTTGTACCAACTTAATTCATGTTCGCCTACATAGGGGGGTAAGATATGAACGCCGCCGAAAGGATTATCGAGATTCCAGGCAGAACCCAAGCCAATATACGAATTAAGCAGGAACGGTTTATATTGAGTGAGAACTCCTACGGTATGGATATTAGAATTCGCGCAATTACTTAAACTAAAATCAATAATTCGGTACTTGCCGCAAAAAGATACCGCGGGTTTGGCAATATTACGTGTCAGGCTCCCTAATCTGCTTCCCTGTCCGCCTGCCAAAAGCATGGCAATACACTCTTGCTTTTGCATACTTCTTCACCTTTCTCTCCGCTTCCCGCACCTACAATACTAACTCAAATATAAGAATCAAAACGACGAGTATTAACCTTCCAAATCTGTTTGGCATATTCTCTGATAGTCCGATCACTGGAGAATATGCCTGATTTGGCGATATTGAATAAAGACAAACCCTGCCAATGCTTTTTATCAGTGTAAGAACATTGCAGCTTTTTATAAGCTTCGAGGTAAGTATCGAAATCTCGCAAAACAAAGTAGTCATCATTGTACAGCAGCAGGGAATCAAAAATTACCCTGAATTCTTCACCGGCTGTTTCAAAAAAACCGTTGACCAATTGATCAACACAGAGCCGCAAACTCTGATTTGAATAATAAAGATCTAAGGATTTGTACCCCCCCTCACTGGAATAGCGCAAAACTTCTTCAGCCGCTAAGCCAAAGATAAAAATATTTTTTTCTCCCACAGCTTCTTTGATCTCTACATTTGCTCCATCTAAAGTCCCGATGGTAATGGCGCCATTCATCATAAATTTCATATTCCCGGTACCTGAGGCTTCTTTGCTGGCGGTGGAAATTTGTTCACTGATATCGGCGGCCGGATATACCAACTCTCCTAAAGAAACATTGAAATTCTCCAAAAATACAATTTGCAGTTTTTCCCTAACTCTTGACTCCTTATGAATCTTTTCAGCCAGAGTATTGATGAGTTTAATGATGGTTTTAGCGTAGTGATAACCCGGAGCTGCTTTTCCTCCGAAAATAAAGGTATGAGAGCCTGGCAAAGAATTGGGGTTCTCCAGAAGTTGATTATACAGATGCATTATTTTCAAAATATTAAGCAGCTGCCGTTTATAAGCATGGATTCTTTTGACCTGGACATCAAACATTGACTGAGAATCAAGGTCTGAGCCCTGGTTCTCCTTAACATACTTAACCAATTGAGTTTTATTATGAGATTTTACTTGGGCGAGCTTCTCTAAAAAACTTGCATCCTCCCGATAAATAAGAAGGTTCTCTAACTCCTCAGCGTTTTTCTTCCAACCGGGTCCTATGGCTTCCGTAATAAGAGCGGATAACAAAGGATTCGCCGCTAAAAGAAATCTCCGATGGTTAACACCGTTCGTTTTGTTGTTAAACTTATAGCCAAAAATCCGAAAATAATCGCTGAAGACCCGTTGCTTCAAAATCATGGTATGTAACGAAGCAACACCGTTCACTGACGAACTGCCGATAACCGCTAGGTTAGCCATTTGAATATGACCGTCGGCAATGATCTGGGTGTTTTGGATAAGCTGTACATCGTCTATAAATTGTTTAGCTGTACGTTCTTTAAATCTTCGGTCGATTTCTTCCACAATCATATAAATTCTCGGCAACAGATTCTTAAATAAATTCACCGGCCACTTTTCCAAAGCTTCTGGCATAATCGTATGATTGGTGAAAGAAATTGAATTCACGGTTATATTCCAAGCCTGGTCCCATCCCAAGCCCTCTTCATCAATTAGGATACGCATCAATTCGGGAATACAAAGCACTGGATGAGTATCATTGATATGGATTGAGACCCACCGGGAAAAGTCTCCCAAGGGAAAATTACGTTTTTTAAAGCTGCGCATGATTGACCCTAATCCTGCCGCTACAAAAAAATATTCCTGTTTTAATCTTAACTCCTTGCCTGACCGGCTGCAGTCATCAGGATAGAGAATATAAGATATAGCTTCAACTCCGGATCTTAAACTGACTGCCTGATTAAAATCCCCGCGATTGAAGGAAGCGAAGTCCAATTCATTGCTGACCGGCTCAGCGCTCCATAGTCTAAGATTATTGATATTAGAGGGATTATCATAGCTCATGACAGGGATATCATAAGGAACAGCTAAAACTGGTTCATAGTCTTCATGATAAAAGACTAATTTTCCGTCAGCACATTCCGTTTGAACATTACCTTTAAACTTCACTACAACACTCTTATCTGCCCGTCGTATCTCCCAAGGATAGTCATTTTTCAACCAATTGTCGGCCAGTTCCGTCTGAAAACCATTTCTGATCTTTTGCTCAAACAACCCGTATTTATAGCGAATACCATTGCCATGTCCAGATATCCCCCCAAAAGCCATGGAATCTAAAAAACAAGCCGCTAATCTGCCAAGGCCGCCGTTGCCCAAACCGGGATCAGCTTCCTGCTCCAGCAAGTCGTCAAGATTAATGTGTAATTCGGCTAAACTTTCTCTAACTAGTTCCTCTACTTCCATATTGACCAAGTAATAACGGAGAAGCCTGCCGATCAAAAACTCCATGGAAAAATAATAAACTTGTTTCGTAGATATTGAATTCTTAGTCAAGGCCCGGTTAAAGCTGATCGTTTCTTTCAGCAGCAAAACCAACGTTTTATACTTATCCCACAACGAACTTTCATCTAGGGTAATACCTTCTGATTCGCTGATTTTTGTAAGGTATGCCAGTTTAAAACTTTCCTTGCTCGCAAACATGAAACGCCCCCCCGCCTTAATTTGTATTTATATTGAGGTTTGAATATGACGGTTGCCAACGGAGGAACTTTTATTCTTAAAGAAACAGCCCGACCATGCCACGGCACCTTCTCTGAGGCAATAGGTTTTTTATTCAGACAGTTGGAACCTCCAAAGCTATCCTGATCTGAATTGAAAAGTTCCTGATAGATTCCTCTTTGGGGAATTCCTATACGAAAATCCCTATAACTAACCGGCTGAAAATTGATCACTATAATAAGAAGATCCTTAGGATTCTTCCCTCGGCGACAGAAGGCCAAAATGCTTTGGTTCTTGTTATCCGCATCAATCCACTCAAAACCCGACCATTCCCGCTCATTTTCCCAGAAAGCCTTTTCCCGCTGATAAAGTTTATTTAGCTCTTTAACATAGGCCTGAAACTTTTTGTGCATCTCGTAATCTAAAAGCAGCCAATCTAGTTCCGCATCATAACGCCATTCAATGAACTGGGCTATCTCACCCCCCATAAACATTAACTTTTTTCCAGGGTGCCCCATTTGGTATCCCAGCAAATTTCTTAAACCGGCAAATTTTTGCCAATAGTCCCCAGGCATTTTATTGAGAAGAGACTGTTTCCCGTGAACTACTTCGTCATGAGAAAGGGGCAAGACAAAATTCTCCGAAAAGGCGTAGGTTAAGGAAAAATTCAAGAGGTTATGGCAATCTTTCCGGCAGAAAAAATCTTGCTGCATATAACGCAGGGTATCGTTCATCCACCCCATATTCCATTTGAAGTTATAGCCTAAACCATTGACATAGGTAGGATAAGTTACTAAAGGCCAATCCGTCGCTTCTTCGGCAATCATAAGGATTCCGGGGAAATCCCGAAACACAACTTCATTTAATCTTTGCATAAAGGCAATGGCTTCCAGGTTTTCTCTCCCTCCATTGCTATTGCGTTCCCAACCTTTATCCGGCTTTTCAAAGTCAAGATAAAGCATGCTGCTGACGCCATCCACACGAAGACCGTCAAGGTGGAATTTTTCCAACCAAAAAACTGCATTGGAGATAAGAAAACTCCAGACTTCGGGTTTAGAAAAATTGAAGTTATACGTTCCCCATTTTCCATGTTCATCTTTCTCATAAAGCGAGGACCCATTGAACTTTCCCAAGCCATGACTATCCTTGCAAAAATGTCCGGGAACCCAGTCCAAAATGACCCCAATCCCTGCTTGATGACAACAATCAATAAAATACATAAAATCATGAGGAGTTCCATAGCGGCTTGTACAGGAATAATAGCCGGTTGCCTGATAGCCCCAAGAACCGTCGTAAGGATGCTCCATCAGAGGCATAAGTTCAATATGGGTATAGCCCATCTCCAGAACGTAGCACAACAATTCTTCCGTCAAGTCTGCCCACTGAAAAAAACTTCCATCTGTTTTTCGGCGCCAAGATCCTAAATGAACTTCATAGATAAGCAATGGTTTTTCTTGGGGGCAACTTTTTTCCCGTTGCGAAATCCAGGCTTGATCCTGCCAAGGATATCCCTCCAGGGAGTAAATCCGAGACGCCGTTAACGGCCTATGCTCAGAATAGAAGGCAAAAGGATCTGATTTGAGAAATAAATCACCATTTGGGGTCACGATTTCAAACTTATATAATCCCTTGAGTCGCTTAGGAATAAAAAGAGTCCATACGCCTGTAATTCCGGTTTCCAACATGGCATCCCGTTTTGACTGCCAAAGGTTAAAATCTCCTACAACGCAGACCGCTTTAGCCCCCGGTACCCAAACCACAAAGAAGGTTCCCGTCTTCCCCTTCTGTTCGATGATATGAACCCCAAACTTTGTATAAGCGTTGTAAAGTTCTCCCCTGTTAAACAGGTATATTTCTTCTATATTTAGAAAAGGCAAATTTTCCATAGTTCACAACCCAGCATTGTTTGTTATTAAATGTATTCTACGATTTTAAAAATATTAGTTTTTATAGTAGTTAACAGAAACTTAAGACCCCCCCTTAGTGTCTTTTCAATATCTCCTGATTACTCCCTTATTCACAGTAATTCATTTTCTTTGGATTAGGTAATGGTGTGACCTAACATGATACTTAGCTGGCGCTAATATTATTACGCTATAACTTATTCAAGAAATATATGCCTCATCGCTAAGCTATAAATATTAAACTTAAAATCTATATTCTTCCTAATTAAATCCTAATATTTACACAAATGTAAGTCTATAGATTGTCAATAGCTTGGTAATTTATCCTTTAGATCATTAACATATAAGCGAAAGACAAAAGAAGGCCAAATCCTTATTATTTGGCCTTCTTTTGTCTTTCAGAATCGAGTTTTGCTAAGCATCTTCACACTTTCTCAACGTATACTCCAAAAAAAATTCACATTTTGAACCTTTTTGCTTCACAACTTTGAGTTATCCTTGAGTAGTAATCAACAACGTCGATTTTAAAAACTTATATCTGCAAGGTAATAAAATTTATGACTTATGAACCACTCGGATCGACATATAGCTAATTTTAATTGGGAGGAATTAATCATGGACGAAGAAATCCGCTTAACTAAAACAGATGAGGTGCAGCCTGAAGTGCAGCCTGCAGAAAGCACTAACCTAAATCAAGATACTAACTTAAATCAACCGAACAATTCAAACCAGGAGTATAATTCACGATTTACTCCGCCTCTGTCCGGCAAGAAAAAACTTCCCGGAAGATTTGCTGTTACGGCTGGGCTTTGTGTCATGAGTGCCGTCATTGGAGCACTGAGCGCAGTGGCTGTAGTTCCGGCGATTTATCCTACAAACGCTTTAACTACCACCGCCGCTCCCTCTGCTTCTGCAAAAACAACGAGCTCCATTGCTCAAGTTTCTACTGCTTCTTCCTCAAATCAGACTAATTTTCCCGTTTCTGAAATCGCTAAAGAGGTAGGTCCCGCAGTGGTAGGGGTTTCCAATTTCCAGTCCAGCCAAAGTGTCTTCGGCAGCAATACAAATCTCCAGGAGGCCGGCAGCGGTTCAGGATTTATTATTGATGCCCAAAAAGGATATATTGTTACTAATAATCATGTCATCGATGGGGCACAGAAGATCACCGTGAGCTTAAGCGACGGACGCAATGAAGTGGCAAAGGTCGTGGGAGCTGATCCGCGCACAGATCTTGCTGTTTTACAAATTCCCGACACGAAAAACCTGACTGCAGTCAAGTTAGGAGATTCGAGCAAACTAGAAGTCGGAGAACCCGTTGTGGCCATCGGTAATCCCGGAGGTGCCGAATTTGCCCGTTCTGTGACCGCTGGCGTTGTTTCAGCTACAGACCGTACCCTTGACATCCAAGGAGAGTCCAGTTTTAATCTCATTCAAACGGATGCGGCAATCAATCCTGGAAACAGCGGCGGACCTCTTGTAGATTACCAAGGAAACGTTATCGGCATAAATTCTGCCAAATACGCAGAATCCGGCTTTGAGGGAATGGGCTTCTCAATCCCCATTTCCGATGCTCTGCCCACAATACAACAATTGATTAAGACCGGTGTGGCAACACATCCTGCCCTTTTAGTGACCACAAATGATCAATATCTTTCTTACGCTCAAGACAATAACCTTCCTCTGGGTGCCTATATTTCCAGTGTAACCCCCAATGGTCCTGCTGATAAAGCCGGAATCATCAAAGGTGATGTCATCACAAAGATCAATGATGCCCAAGTTCAAAGTTCTGCGGACCTGGTTCATGAACTCTATAAATATTCTGTGGGCAGTAAAATATCAGTAACCTTCGTGCGTGACGGCAAAACAAAAACCGTTCAAGCAACTCTTGGGGAAATCTCTTCAAATCAATAAGTAAATTAACTGACAACTCTATCCCACCGAAAAAAGTGAGACGGTAAACCCAATTATTGAAGATGGTCTTTTGATGAATGTATACAGCCCAAGGTTATATTTTCTGACAGTATAAAGTAAAGCATGGTACTGTGCCAAAACTTGTTTGCCCGCATTGCATTCCAACTATTGCTTCCCTAATCACTAAAGAAAGGCGTTGTCACTCCACTATAGCAGTGAAATGATAACGCCTTTGGCTATTTTGCCCCACCTTTTGTTTTCCGAGTTAAGTTTTTACACAACCCCTTAAACTTTTCAGCCCTCATGAACGTTCCTCAATTTTCTTCCTATTATTATGTCGCATGTGCTCTGGAAACCCAGACTATATGACCTATAAAGTTTCCTAACGGCAATGCTCATCTAACCAAAGGATGATATCATTCATAACTTCTTCCCGATTGGTCTCATTCAGCATCTCATGACGTCCATCTTTATACAATCTGTAGGTTACATCGTGAAGACCCAATTTCTTATACGTATTGAATAACTTTAAAATTCCCCGACCGTTTTTACCGACAGGATCTTTTTCCCCTGATACTATATAAACCGGCAACTCTTTAGGCACCAAGGCCAGATTAGGCTTATGTTCAATTTCTTTAAGTCCTGTCAGTAAATCCTCAAAGAAGCCTGCAGTAAAAGTTGTTCCGCAGAAAGGGTCTTGGATGAACTTATCTACTTCCGCCGTATCCCTGCTTAACCAATCAAATTTCGTTCGATTAGGTTTAAAACTCTTGTTATAACTCCCTAAGGTCAAATTAGTAAGTTTCTCGCTGCGGGCCTTTCGTCCGTGTTTCTTAGATTCAGCTTTGGCAAGGCATATCCCCAAGGAAAGCAGGATTCCTTGCCTGCCGTTGGAGCCGGATATGATTACCCCCTTTAGCCTCCGGCCATAGAGCATGATATATCTTTGAGTTACGAAAGAACCCATGCTGTGACCAAAGAGAAACAAAGGCAATTCAGGATGATTCTGTTTGATAATCTCACTTAGTTGATAAAGATCTTCAACAAGCCATTTAAACCCTTCCGATTCGGCCAGAATACCAAGATTCTCAACGGTCTTTGCGGTTTTTCCATGGCCGCGATGATCATGGATATAAACAATATAGCCGTGATCCGTCAATTTCTCAGCAAACCTTTCATACCTCGCGCCCGTTTCTGCCATACCATGAGCTATTTGCACGATGCCTCTGGCATTGGTCATTTTATCCGGCATCCATGTATAAACAAAGATTTCTGTTCCTTCTTGGGACTTGAAGGTAAAATTCTGCGAAATCACAAAGATTCCTCCGATCTATTAAACATCAACTCCTTAATTCGCTTTTCTTAATATATTTCCTTCAAAATAATACTTTTTCAATTATCCACCCCAGTGATAAAAATTCGAATCCTCTTCTTTGGCGATGTCAGAATGTCCGTAAAGCGCTAAACAGGGCCTAGGATCACTCTCAAGATTCACTTCCGGCGTCGGGGCCTTGGAAATATTAACTGAAGTATAGAGAGGCGTTAGGGCATAAAGGTCTTCCATTTGAGGATTGTCTAAACGAATGCAGCCTAAAGATACATCCTTACCAATACTATCGGGGGAATTCGTACCATGAATAGCAAAGTTGGGATTCGACAACTCCATACCCCTTGACCCATAGACGTTGTCCGTCTTAGGCACCCATTTATCAGGATTCACAATTTTTTTAGTAATTTGTAATCTTCCTTCAGGAGTTAAATCGTTTTTCCCCAAAGCGACCGTATACTTCCTTATTGGTTCGTCCCCCGACATAACGCAAAGCTCATGGTTTATCTTATTAATACTGATCTCCAGCGGAGCAAAGGGAAGGTTTATACCTTTGGGAATACTGGGTTTAATCGCTTGTTGAACGACAGAAACTAAATCCATATTAGAGGAGACCACGGAAGGGAAAAAAAGCCACCCCGCATCTCCCGAGGGAGAGGTTGTGACGTTATTTTTCATGTTATAAGGGTTTTTCGGCAGCTCTGATAAATAATTATTAGGATAGGCTTGGGTTAAGATCGTCAAATCTTTGGGCATATATCCATTCTTTCTGATAAATTGGTATAAAGCACTTCTAATGACCGTCGTTGCCTCCAACAATTGAGAGTTTTCTTCTGTCTTCAGGTCAGTAATAGGGTCAGAAGGATAGACATAGACTTCGATCTCCTTATCTTCGCCCTCCCAATAAGCAATTCCTACGTCTTTTTGATCTTCGTCCACAGCCACTACCAGCTTACCGGCCTGGGGGTTTTTATCATAATCTCGTTTCATGGTTTCCATAAGCTGATTTACTAGGAGTTGTTTACTTATATTCCGTTTTACCTGAATAGTGATCGGCTCAAAGTCTGTCTGCGGGAGGACTAAATCCTTTTTCTCAACGACTTCATAGGGCAGCAAATATGTATATCGCTGATTCTCAAGATAGGTAGTTGAAGACCTGTTGTAAATTAGGAAAGCTATTAATAATAAGAGTCCGATAATTACAGATAAAAAGAAATATATAAGCGCCTTACTACCCCGAGTTGATTTTTTGTTTAGTACCGTTAATCTTTTTTCAGTCGTTTTAATTTCTTCTTGCATTCTTAAAGTCTCTGCCCTAGCCTTCAAATATCCCTTGCCAAAAGATTTCTTCAGTAAATCAAAAGCCTCATTAATCACTCTGCGATAAGTGCTTAAATATGCTTCCGTATTGGTTATCATGTATTTTTCTAAATTGTTTTTAGCAATTTGCTCAATTTCCAAAGCCACGTGATACATGGCCTCTGCATCTTCTGGTTTTCTTTTTAAGAGTTTACGCCAAAATAACGGATCGCTCTTTGCCAAGAAGTAACCAGGGGATACCGGTATAAGGTTGTCCTTTATCTTGAGTCTGGAAACAGGTTCCAAAAATGCCCCCTCCTCATTCATACGTCACTCATAAACATTATTCAAGAGCTCGTACAATAAGAACTTGGGTTTTTTTTGAAAATAATTACGATATCCTCTACAATATAATGTCGGATTATGTTATTGTTGAACCTAGATAAACTAAGGAGGAATAACAATGCTGGAAATCCAGAATGTGTCTCTGGGCCTCAATGAGGATAAAGGGGTCGAAATCCTCAAAGAGATTAATTTGAAGTTTTTTGAGAAAAAAATATATGTTATTACCGGACCCAATGGTGGGGGGAAATCTTCTCTAGCCAAATTAATTATGGGAGTTTATAACCCTACTGCAGGAAAACTTTTACTTGATGGACAAGATATTACGAACCTGAGTATTACCGAAAGAGCCCGTTTGGGAATAGGATATGCCTTCCAAAATCCACCCCGCTTTAAAGGGATCAAAGTAAAAGAACTCCTTAAAATGGCAGCTTCGCATAACCCCGAAAACATAAATATTTGTGATTTGCTCTTTGATGTAGGGCTATGTGCCCAGGATTATCTCAACAGAGATGTTGATACCAGTCTATCCGGCGGCGAAATGAAACGAATTGAAATCGCCACGGTACTCGCCCGAAACCTTAAGCTGGCGGTGTTTGACGAACCGGAAGCTGGTATTGATTTATGGAGCTTCCAGAAGCTTGCCGAAACATTCAAAAACATTCATCTGAAATACGATACCACAATCGTGATTATCTCTCATCAAGAACGCATTATGGAATTGGCTGATGAAATTATTTTATTGTCTGGCGGAAGGATTAGTGAGCAATCCGAACGTGACACAATTTTAGCCAAAATCCTAAATAACGATTCTTGTCTTTGCGGTTCAAACTGCGCGAAAGGAGTTAATCAAAATGCTCAATGCGCTGGATAAACAAATGTTAGAGAAGGTGGCAGACCTTCATGAAATACCACAGGGAGCTTTCAATATTCGCAAGAATGGTGCTGGCGTTCAGAGAAATACTACCGCCAATATCGACATCGTTACGAAAACGGATAAACCCGGCATTGACGTAATCGTTAAACCGTATACTAAAGGCGAAAGTGTCCATATTCCTGTAATTGTCACTGAAGAATCAATCAATGATGTCGTCTATAACACCTTTGAAATCGGGGAATACTCTGATGTCGTAGTTGTTGCAGGCTGCGGAATTCATAATTGCGGAAGCCACAAGTCCCAACACGACGGAATCCACAATTTCTTTGTCCGCCGCGGAGCAAAACTTAAGTACGTCGAAAAACACTACGGCCAGGGAGAAGGAACCGGTGAACGGGTTCTTAATCCCAAGACAATCATTGAAGCCGAAGAGGGTGCTGTGGTGGAACTTGAAATGGTTCAGATCAAAGGAATCGACCACACAAAAAGAGACACCGAGATTCGGCTTATGGATAAGGCTAAGCTTGTCATCACTGAACGTCTTCTTACTAACAAGGACCAAGATGCGGAGTCTAACATCACCGTTGAATTAATAGGGGCAGATTCTTCGGCCCAGATTATCTCTCGCTCCGTCGCCCAGGACAATTCCAAACAGGAATTTTATTTTGACTTAGTTGGACGCAATAAGGGCCGAGGTCATATTCAATGTGATGCTATCATCATGCACAATGCTCAAGTCCTCTCTACTCCGAAAATTTCCGCCCATCACAGTGAAGCACAATTGATCCATGAAGCCGCCATCGGCCGAATTGAATCAGAACAATTAATTAAGCTGATGTCCCTGGGATTCTCAGAATCGGAAGCAGAGGATACCATCCTTAACGGTTTCCTAAAGTAACCAGCCTTAACTGAATTAATTGCATTATAAGCGGTTGCCCCAAAAACAGGCTGAAGAACTTTTTTAGTTCTCCAGCCTGTTTTTTCTCTAGTTAAGCAGAGCCCTATCCCGCAAATACAGTAGTTGCCCTAGGCTATAAGTGCGTGGGCAGTTTTTCGGGCGCAGTCGCTGGGCTTTTCTGGGCTTTTCTGGGCTTTTCTGGTCCTTTCTTTCTTTTCTTTTCTTTGTTTTGCTCTTTATTGCTTTTAACTATTTGTTTAAGAAGTTGGTTTGAGAAATTAGGGTTTGAGAAATTGTAGTATTACACAGTAAAAAAGTATTGTCTGTTTCAAACTCACCTGTTATAATCTTAACAAGCTTGCTAGCCAAAACTTAACAATTTATTGCAAGTCCCTAGAAGTTCACTGGTAGAAAGGAAGGATGGTAGAACGGAAAATCCGATTGCCTTTTGATCTTTAATAACTAAAAGACAAAGCAATTCTCTAAAGCTGAGAATTAGGATGGAGGAAAATAGTATGGTTAGAATGGTAGGAAAAGCAAGAGGAAAATCCAGCAGTTTAATGCGTATAGGTTCTTTACTGTTAACGACGGCCTTGCTGGTAACAGGGTGTGGAAATACTCCAACCTCATCATCGGGCCAAAAGGCTGTTAAAGTGGGAATCGTCGATACATATACCGGAGGGGCCTCCGTCTATGCCAAAGATTCTTTAGATGGTTTTAAGTTGGCCGTCAAGGAAATTGAGGCTAAAGGCGGACCTAAGATTGATTTTGTAACCCGCGATGATGAGTTTAAACCTGACAAAGCAACAAGCTGGGCAAAAGAGTTAGTTATGCGTGATCAAGTTGACTTCCTGGCAGGAACCACTAATAGCGCAGGCTCTTTAGCTGTTTCTCAATACGCCAAGGAAAACAAAGTTCCGTTCATTGATTGGGGCGGGATGAGTGACAAAGTAACCGGGGCAGACGGTCACCGCTACGTCTTTAGTACTTTGCCCAATACGGCCATTATCGGCAAAGCAGGAGCTGTCCAAATCTCCAAGACACCCTACAAAAAGATTTGGTTTGCCGGCAGCGATTATGAATACGGTCACTCAGTCATTAACAACCTTTGGTCAAACTTGCAAACAATTGATCCGGGTATTCAAAAAATGGGGGAAACTTGGTGGCAGGTCGGTGAAACAGATTTCACCCCTTACATTAACGCCATTCGCAGCAAGAAACCCGATCTTCTCGTGGTAGGCACCGGAGGAGCCGATATGGTGGCCTTTATGAAAGCTGTCAAGGCAACCGGCTTAGTTCAAGATATACCGGTCTGGGCTCATACCTGTTATGACCCTGCAACCTTGAGACCCTTGGGCGACCAGGCCCCCATTGGAGTCTTAGGGACAAATCCCTATCTCTACAACTACCCGGACACTGAGGCCAACAAAGCTTTCGTTGCCGCCTTCAAAAAGGAATACAACCGTGAACCCGCAGCCTTTGCTTTATACGGTTATATGGCCGGCCAGTTCTTAGGCCAGGCCATTGAAAAAGCCGGGAGTACTGACAAAGAAAAGATCATCGATGCCCTGGAAGGCTTAACGATTGATACACCAGTCGGCAAGGCCACTATTCGTAAAGAAGATCATCAGGTGGAGATTCCCATGTCCTATGGGGTCATTGGCAAAGTGGACGGAAAAATCGGTGCCGTAGACCTCCACACGTTAAGTGCCGATGAAATTATGCCTACCCTTGATGATATTCAAAAAGCAAGAGCTAATACGAAGAAATAGAGAGAACGTATTCATGGGTGGTACCGCAAGGTACCGCCCATTTCTCAACCTTAGAAGACAGGGGATAGACACATGGATATAGCAACTCTTTTAAACCAGTTGTTAATAGGCCTCAGCCGAGGAATGATTTTCTTTATCGTCGCCGCGGGACTTACTCTTATCTTCGGAGTTCTGCGGATTACAAATTTTGCTCACGGATCGCTTTATATGCTGGGAGCATTTATCGCATACACCGTCTCGACCTCCTTAGGTCAAGGTCATTATGGCTTCTGGCTGGCTCTGCTTGTCGCTCCCCTTATCGTGATGATTATAAGTCTCATCATAGAACGGGGCTTGCTGCGTTTCATTTATAATCGAGATCACTTAACTCAAATGCTCTTAACCTATTCCCTTGTGCTTATTACCGGCGACGCAGTTAAAATTATTTGGGGAGCCGAATATAAATCCATGAATATCCCGGCAGGGCTAAGAGGTTCTATATCCTTATGGGGGACTTCTCTCCCAGTGTATAATGCTTTCCTGCTGTTCATCGGGCCTCTGGTGGCACTCGGATTATGGTTCTTCTTAGCCAAAACTCATCTGGGCAAAATATGCCGGGCAACGGCAACTGACCGGGAGATGGTAGACATTCTGGGCATCAACAGCACTCGCGTCTTTGCTTTGGTTTTTGCTTTGGGAGGATGGCTGGCAGGATTAGGAGGAACCCTAATTGCTCCTACAACTGCTATTTCTATGGGGATGGATGCTAATATTCTCATTTATGCCTTCTTAATTGTAGTCATTGGTGGCTTAGGTAATATCTGGGGAGCCCTTATCAGTTCAATCATTATAGGAGTCGGGGAGGCCATCGGAGTTTTGTTCATCCCCAGTGTCTCTATTGTTCTTCCTTATATAATCGCAGGAATTCTGCTTATTTTCAGGCCTTCCGGTTTATTGAAATCTGTCTGGTAGAGAAAGGAAACCATGTATGTCAGAAAATAATAGCCCCTTAGTAAAAACAACCCAAAGCAAAATTCCAAACCTTCTGGGTTTTGGACTAGCTATGATTGGAATCATAATTCTCCTCTTTATTCCAACGATGGTTCCACCTTATTATAGTTATTTGTTAGCCACCATTTTCACGACAGCGTTGCTGGCAACTAGCTTGAATCTAGTATTAGGCTACGGAGGACTGCTTCACTTACACCATGGAGTGTTTTACGGCATCGGAGCTTATACTGTCGCTGTCGTTATGACCAAAACCACTTGGCCTTTTGCCGTGGCAGTCATCCTGGGACCTATCCTGGCGGCAGTGGCTGCCTTAGTGATTGGCTGGTTTTGTGTCCGTTTGAGAGGACTATATTTTGGTATGCTCACCTTAGCCTTAGGGCAGTTGGTTTGGGCGATTGTCTACCGCTGGAATGCCCTTACCAACGGCGATAATGGAATTCATGCTGTTCCTGTGCCGGATTTTCTGACGTCAATTAACTCTGTTTATTACACAACTCTTTTGGTTCTGCTCCTTTCGCTGGTTATTCTCTATCTGATCACTAAATCTCCTTTTGGTCTCACTTTGTTGGCAACCCGAGACAATCCGGTGCGCTCGGAAAGCATTGGGATCAATGTCAAACAACATCGTCTCATCGCCTTTGTGATAGCAGGTTTCTTCGCCGGAGTAGCCGGGGTACTTTTTGTACTGATCGAGCGTTCCGTAGCACCCTCCCTCTTGTTCTGGAGTAAGTCAGCCGAAATATTAATTATGTGTCTGATGGGGGGATTGACAGTTTTCCTCGGACCAACATTAGGTGCCGCTATCCTGGTTCTTATCTCCATGATCGTGGGACTTTACACTGAATATTGGCTTTTAGTCCTCGGCTTTCTCTTGCTGATCTTAGTACTATTCTTACCTCAAGGAATTCTCGGTTTTGTTGCTGACAAAATTCAAGGGCAAAGACAGAGAGGAGAAAGTTCTGATGCTCCAAATTGATCAACTAAAAAAATCCTTTGACGGTTATCAAGCCATAGCAAATGCTAACCTTTCTGTTCCCCCGGGAGAAGTCGTTGCTGTCATTGGGCCCAACGGTGCCGGGAAATCCACGCTGTTTAATCTTATTACAGGTCATTTAACTGCCGATTCAGGCTCTATCCGTTTCCAGGATACAGATATCACGAAATGTACCCCTTATCAAATTTGTCACTGTGGTATCGGGAGATCATTTCAGCTTATTAATATATTTTCTAGTTTAACAGTCTTGGAGAACATCCAAACTGCTGTCCTAGCCCGACATCGTCTTGAGCGAAAATTGTTTAAACCGGCCAAAAGACTTCTGAGGGAAGAGACTCTGGAAGTTCTCGCTAGCTTTGGACTTGTAAGATTTAAGGATCAATTATGCAGCTCTCTTTCCTATGGCGACCAAAAGGTTCTGGAGATTGCCATAGCACTTGGAAGCAAGCCAAAACTCCTTCTCTTGGATGAACCTACGGCTGGAATGTCTCCTGATGAAACCCAAAAAATTGTTCATCTCATTAAACGATTGTCTCAGGATGAAGGCCTGACCATACTGCTTACTGAACACGACACAGATCTTGTCTTCGATGTTGCCCAAAAAATCATGGTCCTGCACCAAGGGCAGACCATTGCTCAAGGCCTGCCCGAAGATATACGCAACGATAAATCTGTGCAAAATGCCTATTTGGGGGAAACTGGAGTATGCTAGAAATCAAGGACATTCACAGTTATTACGGTATGAGTCATATTTTATTCGGCTTATCCTTAAACGTCGCTCAAGGAGAAGTGGTAGCTCTTCTGGGTCGAAACGGTGTGGGCAAAACAACCACACTTAAAAGCATCATGGGAATCGTTCCGCCCAAATCAGGTCAAATAACATTTCGCGGTCAGAATATCACTAAAACCCCCACCAATCGTTTGGTTAAATTAGGAATTTGTTATGTTCCTGACAGCCGCAGGATATTCTCCGATCTCTCTGTCCGGGAAAATCTTGAGATTGCTGCCGGCATTCGAACCGGCAGCTGGACCATTGATAAAGTACACGACTTATTCCCGGTACTTAAGAAATATGAAAATCGCCGCGGCGGCAATTTAAGCGGCGGTGAGCAGCAAATGCTCAGTATTGCCCGTGCCTTGCTTGGTAATCCGGACCTTTTGCTTTTAGACGAACCGACAGAAGGACTTGCCCCATTAATTGTCCGAGAGCTTGAAGGGCAAATTTCGGAACTTTGTTCCACAGGGATGTCAATCCTCTTAGCTGAACAGAATCTAAAATCCGCCCTCAAATTAGCAAATCGCTGTTACATCCTTGAACGCGGTCAAGTTCGTTTCGAGGGAACGGTTGAAGCCCTATCCGAAAATGAAGAAATAAGGACAAAATATTTGCTTGTATAATGAATAAAGCAGAGCAGAGGCTACCTTAGACATAGTAAACCGTCACGCTTCTTCTTGAAAAGTGCTGACGGCATACTATGTTGCTTCATTAATCCGAAACACAACTAAATCATTCTTTTGATAAAACTGCTGCCTTATTCTCATCAGACTAATAAAACCAAAACCCTAGCAAAGCTTACAAATTATGTTCCTCAAGCGTCATAATCTAAAATAATAATGACTCTGTCAAAACTATTGCTTGATATCCGAAGACTTCATAGTATATAGTTCTATGCTCAGGTCCTTTTAATGACTTGCTTTTCAAAATAACGTGTGAGTACTGCTATTCCACCAATTACACCTAAATAGGTTATTATCGCACCTGTCGTATTTGCATTTCCGTCCCGTCCTCTATCACCGCTCACGCCCTCCGCGTGCCTATCCCCCCCATGAAGGTTACCGTCAAATGTATTATTCTCATTGAATTGGCCACTAACTTTATTGGTCGGCACTTGTTGTGACGTACTAATGCTCGTTCCTATCTGTGCTATATCGCTGCCAAATTGGCTTGAAAGTAATTGGGTACCCTCAAGCAATATAACCAGGGCTAAGGCGACTTTAACCCCGACAATAATTTTGTTTGATTTTTTCACATTTAATGCCTTTTTAATTATAGTCATTATCCATTGCCCATGAAGTCCAACATGAACTCCAACGATTACAAGGGTTAGATAGGAAAAACCAACATGCAAGCCATGAAACGTTCGTTGATTCGCTAAACCTAACCCGGGAAATAATATTCTTGAGATCATAAGTCCGCTTATGATAGTAAATGCCATCGAGAGCAACAGCAAAACGTTTATGACGCAGCTAAGGCGGGTTTTACTCGGCAAGTTACGATCAAATAATCTTCGTGTAACTTTTCTAACCCATTGCAAGTTAAGCAGGACATGCACCAGAAATATTACCCCTATTCCTAATCCCATTATTTCGTGGAAAGCTAATCCTCCAAAAACGCGTGTATTATAAAGCAATGCGAAGATTAGAGCGATAATAATATCCAGCCCAAATTTAATGTAATCCTTTTTCAGCATAATGAAACTCCCTTACCCTTCACGTATTTCATATCCGAATCAATTCATATGACTAAAAATTGTATTGATAACACCCTATAGATAAAAATTAGTGAATGTCACTACATAGTAGTTTTCTTCATTGAAATAACTAAATATGAAATTGATTCTGTAATAAAATTATAATAATCCAATTACCTGAATTTAATCTGAAAAGCACATGAAGATTCGCTGAAAATCGTCGTGTCTCTACTTAGATAATTGGGGCTTTTGGCAAGGCCCCTGCATTAGAGTCCGATAATGGATTATGAAAAGAACTGCCATATACATTGTGGCAGCTCTCGAATTCTATTTGATAAATGGGCACTTACACCAAGACTATATAAAAATCAAATTTTTAGCTGGCTACTGTATAAATTAATTGAGGGATTATTCGTCCCTTTTCAAGGAGAGACTCTACTTCTCCGCAAGGCATTGCCCCATCTTAACATAAAATTCCTTAGCCTACTATCATACTCGTTTGCTTTAGCACTTCTTATTTTTACCATTTTCCTGAGAACCCCTTTACGATATCATGTGAACGCTGGCATTCCGAGTTATTTCCACCTGTTGCTTTAATCTTACGAGTACCTCATGGTTTAAAATTCTGGAAACTCAGATTGTGACGCTATATAGGAAGAATACATGGTATTCTTAATCGTTTTACTGTATATGTTTAGTTGTCTTCTTTAATTCCATTTTTAATCTTTCTCAAAATATAAATCCAGATTGTAAATAAAATAGTTAGAACAAGAAAAGGTATATCAACTAAATAGTAAGTTATAAATAATTCACCGGTATATGGAAACTTAAAATGATAAATCAAGTCAAGAAGGAACACTACTATTGGTATTATCCACAATTTTGTTAATTGATGGAGAATAAGCACAAGTAAAAATGATAAAACAATGCCCACTAACCAGAACTTTTTAAGGTCAATCGAAAATGCAAGATTTAACCAAGAATATATACCTATCAAAATACCAACCAATAGGATTATCCAAAATATTTTTAGCAGTTTGCAACTTTTTAAAGCTATAAACAACTAAATTATCCCTCCTCCCTATTAAAAAACATTATCCTACTTTCGTTCATGGTTAAATTCGTGCGTCTCGCCAGTGCCATTTTTATTAAGTTCGTAAATCTTTGTGTCAAGTAAAGTCGTGCGCTCCCTTATTCAGAGGCAGCCATGGACGGCGTCCTCTAAATAAAGGGAAATCGAGGAAAATTTAAAAAAATTACTCTCTTATAATAGGGAAAGTGCTTCCTCCATAAGGCATTACATAAACAAGTTCCGGCTTCCGCCCCAATAGCTCTGCAGCCATTTGCCAAGCCGTCTCCGGTAGAGATGCAGGGTGCATCCCCATTCCTCTGACTACATCTTCCTGCAGGGAACTGATTAAAATCACCGGGGTCTTACGACAGATACTTGCCGTTCTCAAACTGACAAAACCCGGCATTATGAAGTCTTGATGAAGCTTAGCACTCATTTCTTCCACATCACCATACTTAAAAAACTCCTCGAAGGGATGGGAACCTATTCCATCGGAACATTCACTGAGCAAAACAATGACACCGCCTTCTTTTACGGCATAAGAAGCATTATCTAAAGCTTTAATTGCTTGGTAAAGCTGAATATCTTTAGGATATCCCCCACAGGAGACAAAAACGACGTCTGCTTTTGCAGCAATTTCAATGCCAAAAATATCTTCAACCACGCGGCATCCGGCAAGATGAGCTTCATAAAGGTCCCCTGCCGCTAAGTAGACAAACTCCTTTTGTTCGTTAACAACCACATTGAGAATAAAATCCACGCCAACTTTACGGGCGATTTCTAACATATCTTCGGAAACCGGATTGCCTTCCATGATTCCCGTCTTAATATTCGGATGCAATCCACTAGTTCCGGCCGCCGCCAGAGCCAAGGCATGGTTTTTCTGAATCATTTCATAACCGCACACTCCTGGGGCAATGGATTTACGCCCGCCGCCAAACCCTGCCAATAAATGGTAGGCTATGCCACCGGTTAAAATCACTTTATCTGCTTCCCACACTCTGCGGTTAACTTTTATAGGAGTCCCTCTTGAGGACAGACCTAAATCTACAAGATCCTGGGCCTGACATTCATGGTCATAGATCGGAACACGAGCTAAAACCATAGCGCCGCAAATGGTCCTATGTTCTTCATCCGATTGCAGGCGATGGTCTCCAGTGGCAGTGACAATGGAAATATCCTGATCCGGAATACCTGCCTCGTTCAGAACATCCAGTAATACTGGCAGAAAAACGTCGGTACGAACCCATAATCGAGTGATGTCGCTCACAATAATAACCACTTTGTCCCCGGAATTAACGACTTCTCTAAGGGGAGCAGTGCCCAGCGGATGAGCTAATACATGGCGAATGCTCTCTTCAATGTTCGTTATAGGCTGGCTTTTTTTAGCCTCAATCTGCTGAATTTTGACCTCAGACGGAAGTTCAAACTTTAACATTTCTTTACCAAAAGCTAGATTTACGAAATTCATCAACGCTCCCCCTTTGAACCTCTGAGCTAGACTTAATTATCCGAACTACGGAGTAACTAAACCTGTCATTCCTTTTTATTTTCTTTAGCTTCATAAGCCATCTCCAAAAGTTGAGCAGTATGCATCACTCTAATGGCAGCCTCTTGTCGATGAAATCCGTCCAAAATGTGCATGCGGCAAGCTGAACATCCCGTAACTAATACTTCCGCACCGGTTTGCCGGATATCTTCGACTTTGTGATTATTAATCTTTGTCGCAAGTTCATAATGAGCTAAACTGAAGGAACCACCGCTGCCGCAGCAAGTGTCCGGTTTCGTCATTTCTATAAATTCTATCCCGGGGATTTGCTTAATAATTTCCCTGGGTTGTTCTCTTACTTTCAATCCACGCACAAGATGACAGGGATCATGATAGGTAACTTTGAGAGGAAGTTCACCTAGGTTTTCTTGATAGTCTTCCATGGGAACCACCAGTTCCGTGAAATCCTTGACCATCTTTCCCAGAAGTTTTGCCTTTTCCGCATAACGTGGGTCATCCTGCAATAACTCTGCATATTCCTCTTTAAGGGCTAAACCACAGGTCCCGCAAGCGACGACCACTCCATCCGCCTTTTCCTTCAAGAGGACGTCAATATTAGCCCGAGCCATTTCTCGCGCCGTTTCGTAATCCCCGTTCATCCGCACCGGGGTTCCGCAGCAATTTTGAAGTCTGGGAATGATAACATCCACTCCCAAACGATTCAGAACGTTAATCACCGCTCTTCCGCTGTCCGTGTATATATAATTAATCATGCATCCGGTGAAAAATGCCACTCTCATCCGTGGATTGGGAACTGTAACAACTTCCGGATACAATGCCTTTAAGGGTTTTGGAGCAAGCGGGGAGAGCAGCCTTCTTTGATCAATCCCCAAGGGCATCCTGGGCAGCATTCCCTGCCCGCCCGGACCTGGGCGAAAAACAAGCTTCTGGAGGATTCTCCCTGTACTCATTCCGGTCTCAAAGATCCACCGGTTTTTAAGTACCCACCGAAAAACCAGCTTTTTAAGAGGAGAAAGCCCTTTTTGGTTCACGATTTCCCTGCGGGCAGCTTCTACTAGCTTGTCAACCTTGACGCCGCTTGGACAGTTAGCTACACAAGCTTTACACATTAAACATAAGGACATCTTGGAAATAAACCCTTCGGTTAAGGAAAGGTCTTTGCTGATAGCCCCTCGTATGAGCTTTACTCTCCCCCTGGCCACAGTAGATTCTGCCTGAAGTTCTCGAAAGACAGGACAAACATTTTGGCAGGAGCCGCAGCGTATGCAGCGGATGACTTCTTGTTCCCAAGTCTCAAATGAACGATCCATCTTCTCACGCTCCAAACATAACGCCAGGATTTAGAATATTGTTCGGGTCTAGAGCAAGCTTAATCCTCCGCTGGACTTCCAGACCTATTTCGCCGGTTTGCAAAGCGATAAATTTAGATTTTGCCCGTCCGATGCCATGCTCTCCGCTTAAGGAACCACCTAATTCTACTGTGAGAACGAAAATTTCTTCAATGGCCTTTTCAACTCTTAACGCTTCCTCCTGATCCATCTCATCGGTTAGAATAGTAGCATGAAGATTTCCATCTCCCGCATGGCCTAGAATGGCAATAATTATATTGTACTTTGCAGCAATTTCTTGGATTCTTCGTACTGCAACCGGAATTTGGCTGCGCGGAACCGTTGCATCTTCCCCGATAATCGTGGGTTTCACCCGAGAAACCGAAGCAAAGGCGGATCGCCGAGCAAGCCATAAGTCTTCCGCCTCTTCCTTCGTGGTGGCGACCCGAATTTGAACCGCTCCAAGGCGGCGGCAAATCTGTTCAATCTTGCCAATCTGTTTAGCCAGAATCTCAGAGTCCCCATCCACTTCGATTAAGAGTACAGCTCCGGCTTCGATGGGAAGCCCCACTTTGGCATACTCTTCAATATTTTTAATGTAGATATTATCCAGTAATTCAAGGGAACAAGGAACCAGACCGCCGGCTATGATTTCCGACACTGTCTCCGAAGCCTGCTCTATCTCAGAGAAAACAGCCATCATAGTGCTCTTGGCCTCAGGCAGGGGAATAAGCTTAACAATAATTTTTGTGACCACACAAAGCGTTCCTTCCGAACCGGTAAAAAGTTTTGTCATATCATAGCCTGTGACATTTTTTATCGTTCTGCCGCCGGTAGTCATGATTTCACCCGTCGGCAAAACCACCTCAAGACCTAGAATATAGTCCCTGGTTACACCGTATTTTACGCCCCGGGGGCCGCCGGCACATTCTGCCACATTCCCTCCCATGGTTGAGACAGCCAAGCTTGCCGGATCAGGGGGGTAAAAGAGGCCGAGTTTTTCCACTTCTCTTTGGAATTGCCCGGTGATTACTCCCGGTTCCACCACAGCAATAAGATTCTTTCTGTCGATCTCCAAGATTTTATTCATTCTCTTCAGAACAAGGACGATGCAGTCACCGATTGAAACGCTTCCTCCGCTGACATTAGTGCCTGCTCCCCGGGGAACTACGGGAATTTTTTCACGATTAGCCAGTGTAAGAATCTTGGAAACTTCTTCGGTTGTCCCCGGATACACCGCGACACCCGCAATATTTTTCATATCAGCTTTTATGAAAGATGCATCATAGGTATAGCAATATAAGTCCTCTAGAGTCGTATAAAGATTTTCTTCTCCTACTATTGCGTTTAGTTCTTGAATGATTTCAGGTTTCAATGTTTTGCCCCCTCTGCTAGGCTCCGGCTCTTCAGCAATATCCTTTATAATTCGCCGTATTCATAAATATTTCTCCATTCGTACTAAATATCCTTTAAAACACTTAATTATTTTACGATCTGTTATATATTATTGTAAATAGGACATTGCACGCAGGAATAAGGTGCTGCATAATGTGCTTGATGAGATATTTACTAACTTGATAAAATATCCTTTTAATAAATGCGTCTATGGCAGACCTTAGAAAACATCGAGGAGGATACCGGTTTGAAGCTTCTTAATTTTTTACTTTTAGCTATCCCTGTCAGTATCTTTTTCCATCTTACCAACAGCTCGCCTGTCTTGGCATTTCTGGCGGCTTGCTTAAGTATTATTCCTCTTTCCGGCTACATGGGAAAAGCCACAGAAGAAATTGCTATTTATGTCGGCCCAAGTATTGGAGGACTATTAAATGCCACCTTCGGAAATGCCGCCGAACTCATTATCACACTCTTTGCCTTAAAATCCGGTCTCGTCGAAGTTGTTAAGGCATCCATAACCGGATCAATTATTGGCAATCTGCTCCTCGTTTTAGGTCTGAGCATGCTGTTGGGAGGTTTCAAATTTAAAACACAGAAGTTCAACAGGGCCGCCGCAGGCATGCACACTTCCATGTTGCTCTTAGCTGTTACCGGCTTGATTATTCCCGCAATTTTTCTCAGTAAACATACCAGTCCTGCTGCCGAACCCTTAAGTCTCGGGGTGGCCGCAGTTTTAATCCTGGTGTATTTACTAAGTTTGCTCTTTTCCCTGCATACTCATAAGGATGTCTTTCGTCCCAGTCAAGAGCATTCAGGTACTCCTCAGTGGACAAAGTTAAAAGCATTGCTTATTCTCCTAACCGCTACCATCCTTGTTGTCATGGAAAGCGAATTTCTGGTGTCGGGAATCGAACCCGTCGTTAACACCCTAGGAATCAGTGAACTTTTTATCGGAGTTATTATAATCCCTATTATCGGCAATGCTGCCGAACATACAACCAGTGTTATGATGGCTCTAAAAAACAAAATGGAAATCAGCTTGGAAATCGCCATCGGGTCCAGCACTCAAATTGCTCTCTTTGTTGCTCCCTTGCTGGTCTTTATTGGCTATTTTATCGGGAAGCCAATCGACCTTCTTTTTACAAGTTATGAGCTCGTTGTCATTATTTTAGGAACTGTGATTACAGCCATTATTAGTATGGATGGCCGCTCAAATTGGCTGGAAGGCGCACAGCTATTGGCATCTTATGTAATTATGGCTTTAGCCTTTCTTTTTGTGTAATAATGAAAACATGCTATATCTGAGCAGCATTTGAAAGATACTTGTGGCAATGACTATAAAGGAGGAAATCATGCTGAAATTGACAAAAGATACCCCCGCTTTAGAACCTAATATTAATCGACGTCTTCATCTTGCCAATGAAAGAACGTTTTTGGCCTGGATTAGAACGAGTATCGCAATTATGGGCTTTGGTTTCGTTGTCGAGCGCTTCGCCTTGTTCCTTAAGCAAATGTCCTATGTTCTCGAAAAGTCAAATATCGATGTCCCCTTACCCCCTTCTCATGGGTATTCATCAATGATTGGGATCTTTTTGGTTGCCCTTGGCTCCTTAATGAGTATCTTAGCCTATCTAAAATATAGGAGTATTGATGCCCAAATCAGTGCCGATACTTATCAGCCATCGTCCTTTCTCAATATTTTACTCAGTATTTCGGTTTTAGCCGTTGGCACATTCTTGATATTCTATTTACTGCAAAGTGTGTAAGGGGGATAAGGGGGGCGGTCCTATTAACACGTTTGTGTTAATAGGACCGTCCCCCTTACACACCCCTTACACATTCCAAAAAAGAGGCCGTTCTTGGCAACGGCCCCACTGATTTTATAAAAATTAAAAGAGTACGTAATGGTCTTATCTAGCACCAATAGAGATAGTTTATCACCTAACAATAATCTTCCGACTAAGGCTAAGCAAGTTCCCACCTAGACTGATGGTTCGTTCGACTAAACAAGGTATCTACTGAGCTAGACACAACCTCACGGCTATACCTAACCGACGCATTCTTATACATGCATATATCTAGTGATATATGATTGTACAAGTTTCAACACCTTGCAAAATCTTAGCTCAACTTTTTCTGATAAGTTGGAACCATAAAACAATCGTTAGACTGCCTTAAAGCTTTTCCCTACCAAAAAAAATCTTCCCGCCGACTATAAACAAGCGTCTTTAGCACCTGACTATAATCTTTGGCCGACTTATATACACCATTTAAGCATATATAAATCTTGGCTCGACCATTACGTACCCTTATGACTGTAGTATGGCCCGAATTCACTGATTTATCCTGGGAAATAGTTCCTGGAAATATGTAAGTTGCGTACTAACCTCACAGACTTAAATAGTACTCTTCCTTGCTGAGAGTATTGATTTAAATATAAACAGTATTTTTTACGCAAAAAAACCATATTCATAAGGTCTTTTTTGAGTCCTCATAATATGGCAATGTCTTTATTTTGAGATGCTGTACTTAAATTAAAAGCTAAGCAACCATTCGCTCTTTCTAAATATCATCTTTAATGGAGCAAGGAGAGAATTTTATTCTTATTGAAGCCAACCACCGTGTCATTACCGACGATAAATGCCGGAACTCCTCGAATGTTCCTTCTTTCCAGCTCGTTCAGGGCCTCCTGATCGGTGCTGATATTTCGTTCTTGATACGAAATATTATGCTGCGAAAGAAACTCCTTCGCCATAGTGCAATAAGGTCAGGTATCGCTGCTAAACATCGTTACATTTTTCATTCGACTTCCTCCTTATTTTTCCTAGACTAAGTATAAGTATTGCATCATGGGTAAATTTTTATCCATGATGCAATACTTAGGTAAATATCTTGTCAGTTCTCAATCGTTCTATCCGGCAACAGTGCAATACTTCGTAATCAGACCGCCTCGTAAGGCCATAACAACAGCTTGAATTCGGGCCAAACGTTTCTCTGACGACAACGTATGCCAGGCAAGTGCAATGGTCCAAATTCAAATATGACTGCACTTGACTGAAGACAGTTTAAGGTTCATGATTTAGACTAGCAACTCATTAAACCTTCGTTCCAGTTCTGTTCGATTAACAGTCTTTTTTAAAACGAACCTCGTTTTAGCCTTAATCCGCGATAGCACGATAGTAGATGCCTTACTGTTTCTTACTGTTTTTCGCTATTTCTAACTCTCCTTTATTCTACCGATGAGCACTTAACTTCATGTAATTTATAGCAAAATAAATTGATGATTTAGACAAGGACTTTCGGGAGACATAAACTTAAGTCTTTAACCAATAATACCTATATCGAAGATTGCTTTTGAAGATATAACTTCCAAATAATGAAATTTTACAACCGGAGGTCTAACATGAATAAATGGAATGTTTACGTAACAAATGAAATTCCCAAACCAGCTTTAGACATGCTGGCAGAACATTGCGACCTTGAAGTAAATCGTCTGGGGAAACCTCTGCCCAAGTCAACTCTTTTAGAGAAAGTTCAAGGACGGGACGCCGTTTTATGTTTGCTGACAGATCAAATCGATAATGAAGTGTTCAAGGCAGCCAGCCAGGCTAAGATTTTTGCCAACTATGCTGTTGGCTATAACAACATCGACATTCCTGCGGCTACCGAACGGGGAATTATGATCTCCAACACACCAGGAGTTCTCACGGATACTACTGCCGAGTTGGCTTGGGCTTTATTATTTTCTGTTGCCCGAAGAGTTGCCGAGTCAGACAAGTACACTCGAATGGGCAAATATGAAGGCTGGGGACCGATGCTGTTTTTAGGACAAGACGTTATGAACAAAACTGTAGGCATCATAGGCCCGGGAAGAATCGGTCTATCCTTTGCTAAAAGAGCTAAAGCCTTTGACATGAAAATACTCTACACCGGCAGAGCACCCAATCCCCAGTTTGAAAAGGAAACCGGCGGGCAGTATGTAAGCTTGAATCAACTTCTCCAAGATTCAGACTATGTTTCGATCCATACCCCCCTTCTTCCCGAAACATTTCATCTCATCGGCGAGAAAGAGTTCAAACAAATGAAAAAGACAGCCATCTTAATTAATACTTCCCGAGGCCCCGTCGTTGATGAGTTAGCCCTTGTCAAAGCGTTACAGACCGGGGAGATCTGGGGAGCAGGCCTGGATGTTTACGAATGGGAGCCAAAATTAGCTGAAGGGTTAAGTGAACTGAACAATGTTACTCTCTGCCCGCATATCGCCAGCGCTACTATAGAAACCCGAACTAAAATGGGCACCATAGCCGCCTCCAACATTCTTACTGCCATGAAAGGTGAACTACCTCCCAACTGTCTGAACCCTGAAGTGTTCAAGTCTAAATTCGACAAATAATATCAGCGGGTTAATCAGCGGGGACGGTCCTTTTAACACACTTTTTGTGTTAGAAGGACCGTCCCCTATGGTTACTATGGTTACATGCTCACCCGATGCTCAGTCTCCTCTGATCAATGATCACCCTTGATCATTCTGGGGAATCTATTCGGAGGCAAGTTCTTCTAATGACTGTCCTTTGGTCTCTTCACCCAGAATTACGACATCCAAAACTACGGCCACTAAAACAAGGGCAAAAAGTATAAACACTGCCTGAGCTCCGTTTTGAAACTTCCCAATCATTTCACCGACGACAATAGGAGCCAAAATGCCCCCTATTCGTCCGAAACCTGCCGCCCAGCCTGAGCCAGTAGCTCTTGTCCGTGTTGGATATAGTTCAGGGGTATAGGTGTAAATAATTCCCCAGGCCCCTAGATTAAAGAAGGACATTAGAGAACCCATGGTAAGAATGACCGCAGCTGTTGTTCCCTGTCCAAAAAAGTAAGCAGTAATAGCCGTTCCCATAACATAGAGGGCAAGAGTTGTTTTGCGTCCGATTTTGTCCACCAAATAGGCGGCACTAAAATAGCCGGGAATCTGGGCAAGAGTCATAATCATAACGTAGCTAAAGCTCTTTGTCAGAGAAAAACCTTTAAGGGCTAACAGTGAGGGCAGCCATGTGAAAATTCCATAGTAAGAAAAGACGATTCCAAACCATAAAAGCCAAAGAAAAACCGTTCGCCTAAAGAGTCCGGCAGAAAACAATTCCGCAAACTTCGCTTGATCAGCCTGAGTCACCGATTCCTTCATCTGCTGAGCATCTGTACCGGGTGATAATTTCTTACTTGAAGTAACATTGCATTCCCGTTCTATTTTAAGCACAATAGCTTCAGCTTCCTGAATTCGTCCTTTGCTTAAAAGGTAGCGGGGCGATTCTGGGATTGACCGCCACAGGTATAGCACATATAAAGCGGGGAGAAAGCCGATAAAGAAAGCAATTGGCCAACCGAACTTGGGAATGATCAGGTAAGAAATTACCGAAGCCAGCAGCCAGCCAAAAGCCCAAAAACTCTCCAGTAAGACAAGAAACTTACCCCGGTGTTTAACCGGTGAAAATTCACTGACTAACGTAACCGCAACTGGCAGCTGCCCGCCAAGTCCAAAACCGACGATGAACCGGAAAACCAGCAAAGAGGTTAAATTCCAAGAAAGTCCACATAATCCTGTGGCAATACTATAAGTCAGCAAAGTAAAGGCAAACACCTTCTTGCGTCCTATCCTATCTGCAATAGTCCCGGAAATAACTGCCCCGATGGCCATGCCAAGGAGTCCGATGCTCCCAATGTTTCCTATTTGTTCCGGGCTCAAATGCCAATCTTTCATCAATACCGGAAGAATAAACGATACAATTCCAGTGTCCATGGAATCAAACATCCATCCTAAACCCGCTGTAATAAGTAGAACATAATGAAACCTTGAAACCGGCAACTGTTCCAGCCGTTCACTAATTTTCATACTACTTCCTCTTCCTCCATAAAATTCGGGACTGCATATACTGCACCCTTATTAAAGCAAACTGCTAAATTTATATTTATTTTGTTTTACCATATCATCTTGTCACGTGTCAAGACACCATTTGACAACTTCTCAGACCTCGTATTAAAATCAGATAGAAGTAGGTGATTAAATGAGCCAAAAAGAGGGTTTATCCGGTCAAGAACGCCGAGATCACTTGTTAAAACTATTAAAAAACAGCAAAGAACCCATCAAAGCAGCCGCCCTAGCAAAACTTACAGGGGTCAGCCGCCAGGTTATTGTTCAAGATATAGCCCTTCTCCGGGCCTCAGAGGAACCGGTGATTGCTACTCCTCACGGTTATCTATATTCTTCAGATTTTGGCCCCAAGGGTCTGCAAAGAATTATATACAGCCGTCATTCACCCTCAGACACTGAGAAAGAATTGAACATCTTAGTGGATCATGGCGTTAGTGTACTCGATGTCGGCGTAGAGCATTCCGTATATGGCAATATTTTTCGTCCCCTCCAACTAAGAAGCCGCTTGGATGTTAAAAAATTCTTGGTCCAAATGTCCGAGAACAATGCTTACTTACTATCTTCGTTAACCGGCGGCCTGCATCTTCATACCATCGAGGCTCCGTCAGAGGAAGTATTGAAACAAGTTTATGAAGCTCTGAAGCAAGAAGGATTTCTAGTTGATATTAAAGAATAAGACATGTGCTTTCATCAGCGATGCCGCCGCTAAGCGGCATAGGGGGCTGATAACACAAAAAACGCCTGTTATAAACATATCATCATGATACGTTTATAATAGGCGTTAATTGTTTAAACCAATATTATCGCTAGGAAACTTAACAAATAGTTTGCCTAATTCATTTTTATCGGGCTTTTGTAGTCACTTTGCCTCTTAAAGTAAACTCCCCCAGTGTAATTTGAATATCACTTGAATACTTAGCGGGCGAGCCTCAGTCGCAGGCAACTGGCTGGGTTGAGCCAATCCTCTCATTTCCGCCTGCTTCTCAGGCGGTTCTGCATAACCGCTACCTCGATGATGGAGGCGAGATGACGGCCTGGGCGAACCGGAATTGTCACTTTGGGGACAGGGATACCTAAAATTGTTGAGGTTTGAGGAGGATCAAGACCCAAGCGGTCATAATACTTCCCTTCTTCCCATTCTTCTAATTCCACGAGAAGATTGATTTCCTTTTCTTCACGAACAGACCCTGCCCCAAAGAGTTTCGTGACATCTAAAATGCCAAGGCCCCTTACTTCGAGAAGATGGCGAATGGATTGCGGTGCTCTGCCATGCAAATTTTCCTCATCAACCCGCTGCACTTCAACGGCATCATCAGCCACTAATAAATGCCCGCCGCGAATTAACTCCAAGGCAGTTTCACTTTTCCCAATGCCGCTGTCTCCGGTAATCAAAACCCCCACGCCAAAAACATCCACCAGAACCCCATGAACCAGAGTTGAAGGCGCCAAGCGATTAGCGAGAAAGCGAATCAGCAAATAATAAAGCTGCGTGGTGGAGCGATCACTGGCCAACAGCGGTATATCTCTTTCCTCCGCTAACTGGATAAATTCCGGGGGAATCGGCAGCCCTCTTGTAACAATGAGGCAGGGTACTTCCCCAATCATAACCTTGGCCAAATTATCATAACGCAGGTGAGGAGAAAGCTCTTCAAACAAGCCCAATTCAGTGCGTCCATAAATCTGAATCCTCTGGGGAGTCAAATAGGTTAGATAACCCACCAGTTCGGCGCTGGGTCGTTTAAGACTGTAGTCAGTAATTTCCTTCTCCAGACCCCTTTTGCCTGCTATGACTCTAAACTCAAATTCCTCCACTAATTGTCTAACCGTTACCAGTTTGATTCTCCTCCCGAGTTCGCAAATATTCCAAGTTCATCCAATCGTGGAACACCACTTCTCTAAGCATGAGTAGTCTCAGTTCCCTGCTATTCCGTTATTTATCAGATTGCCTTATAGGCTTGAAGGGTATTTACAACTTCAGCAGTAGATGCGCAATCCAGAACAGAACTTACCAATCTTTCTTGTTCTTCCTTTGACTGCTCCAGCTTTGCTAAGGCGGTTCGAACTTTAGCTAAAGACCCCGGTGCCATACTTAACTCTTTGATACCGACTGCTTTGAAGAAAGGCGCTAGAAGCGGGTCTCCTCCGGCTTCACCGCAAATCCCTGTCCAAATCCCGTTTTGCAGGGCAGCCTGACTGACTCGGGCGATCATAGCCAAAACTGAGGGATGATAAGGCTGATTGAGCTCAGCCAGTTCAGGGTTTTCCCTGTCTACAGCCAACATATACTGAGTCAAGTCGTTGGTGCCGATTGAGAAAAAATCAACCTTAGGAGCGAATTTGTCCGCCAGCCAGGCTGCCGAAGGAATTTCAATCATCATCCCGACCTGAAGCTCTCCGATCTCATAACCTGCCTGCAAAACTTCCTCTCGCGCTGCCCAAAGGTTTTCCTTGGCTCTTTCAAGTTCCTCTATCGTTGCAATCATGGGAAACATAATCGCCGTTGGTCCTGCTGCAGAGGCTCGCCAAATGGCCCGCAGCTGCTGCCGAAAAAGTTCAGGACGCCGTAAAGTAAGCCGCAGGGCACGAACGCCGAGAAAGGGGTTTTTCTCTTGGGGAAGATGCAAAGCCGGGGCTTTTTTATCTCCCCCGATGTCTAGGGTCCTAATGACCGTCAAATGGGGTGAACAGGCAGCAACGACTTGACGATAGGCTTCCAGCTGCTCTTCTTCACTGGGAAGTTCTTCTCCCATAAACAAAAATTCTGTTCGATATAATCCGATCCCCTGAGCCTTAAACTTCTCGACAAGAGGCAAGTCACCGGGGCTGCCGATATTCGCTGCAAAAATCATTCCCCTAAGCAAGGGACTTTCGCCAGAAATATCGTCGTTCCCTTCGCCGTTATTGGCAAAAGCAACCTGATTCTCGGCAGATGGCCGAGCCCAGCCTTCGTCACCGTCCAATTCAAGCCATTTCTGCTGGGTTAAGGCATCCCAGCCTTCCGCCATGCCGACGAGAGCCGGAATACCATAGGTGCGGGCCAAAATTGCTGCATGAGAAGTTTTCCCACCCTGGCGCACGATAAAACCCAGAACTCTGTCTTTAGGTAAAGCAATGGTTTGGGCTGGGGTCAACTCATCCGCCAAAACCACATAATTTCCCGTTGGGGGGAAGAGATCGGCCGCATCCTCTTGTACATTCTGAAGGCTCTTTAATAGTTGGCCTAAAACATCCTGGACATCGACTGCGCGCTCTTGAAAATAGGGGTCATCAAGACTGCGCAGCATCTGCACTGCTTCGGCCGCTACTTCCTGAAGAGCCTGTTCCGCGCTTAACTGCCCTTTTTCTAAGCGTTGATAAGCTTCGCCAACAAACGAAGGATCGCTGAGTAAGAGTTTGTGGGCCACGAATATTTGAGCTACTTCCTCGCCTTGTTCAGCCTTTACTTTCTCTTCCAGAGCGGTTAAATTCTTTTCGGTCCGGGTTACGGCTTGCTGCAACCGGGCCATTTCCTCGTCCGCCGAACGCACCCCGGAAATTTCCCCTGCAGCATCTGTATGGAATTCCTTCATATACCAGATTGGTCCGGCGGCACGTCCCGCCGAGACCCCAAGTCCGTGCCAAATATTATTTTCCATACGATCAACCTACTTATCTTGAGTTTCAAGATCACTCATTAATTTTTCCAGAGCGGCAACAGCTTCTGCTTCATCCTCGCCCTCAGCAGAAAGCTCAAAAACGCTGCCCGTGGACAGACCTAAGGAAAGAATTCCTAAAATACTTTTGCCGTCCACCACGGAATTTCCGTGCTTAATTTTAATTTTACTGCGGAAACGACTTGCAGTTTGAACCCATAGGGATGCCGGACGAGCGTGAAGCCCTGATTTGTTATTTATCACCAACTCACGGGTCAGCATTATTTATCCCTCCATTTTTCGAGCAAATAACGTTCTGCTTCAGCACACCAAAGTCCTTTATTATTGGCAACAATATCCGCCAGGCAGGCAAAATGCGTATTATTAACTCCCAGCTTGGCAAAATCCTCGATGGCCGTTAATTCCATATTAATATGAGTATAAATTAATTTTTTTCCGCCGGGAATTTTAGGCAGATTCAGAACTGTTTCTGCCACGGCATCCAAACCGCCAACATGTGTGACCATTACGGCAGGATTAATTTTCTTTTCTTCCGTCAATTTCAGCGATTCCAAAAGATCATCCGTATTCCCGCCGGTTGTACCCATGACATGAGTCGAGCCGTAATGGACATTATACAAGTTCAAATGTGCTCCGAATTGAGGATCCGTCGGACCGGCAAAAAAGTTAAGACATCCGTCACGGCCTAAGATCTGATCTCCTTGCTCTACGACAGGTTTAATCGGAGTAAAAACGAAAACGTCATCAAAGCCTGTGTCACCGGTCAAAGCGCGCAACTTCGCCGGAGCGTCGTCCATATCTTTGGTATTGACAAATATTAATTCAACCCCGCATTTTTTTGCTTCCTGTTCCGTGAAGATGGTACGGGCCCGGGAAAGTTTCTCTTCATCGATATCTGTGACAACTAACAATGAGGGACGACGATCCGTATGCAGAGCATAGTCGATAGCGCCTAAGCCCATGGGGCCGGCAGCAGCCAGCATGGCCATTTTACCGCCCTCTACAATTCCCATGCGGTGCTCATAACTGCCCATGCTCGTATGATAGCTGGCATGAAAAGCTCCGATGATGCAAGACATAGGTTCTGCCAAGGAAGCTTCGTAATAGGATTCTCCCGAATAGTTAAGAAAACAGCCGATTTCCATAACCTCCCGGGGAATAACATTATAGGTGGCATCCCCGCCGAAATAGCGGTACGAATAGCCCGGTGACCACATAGATCCTTTGTAATTTAAAGCCGGCTGCAGGGCAAACTTATTCCCTTCCTTAAATTGGCCCTTTAGTTTTTCACCGACCTTGACAATATTGCCTGCAAACTCATGACCCACGATAATTGGATGAACATCAATGTCTTGAGGTACCCGTTTGTGCTTCTTCCCTAAAATTGCCGCTTTATACGTGGACATGCAAACACTGTCTGAGATGACTTCCACCAAAATTTCCTCATCGGTAATCTCCGGGAGTTCAAACTCCTCTAAACGCAGATCATTTTCATCGTATAAGCGCACAGCTTTTGTTTTCATTACATTACTCCTCCTGCTCCTGATGTCAAAATGCATAAACTCCACACTTAAGCAAAGTCTGTTTTTATTCGAACTATCATATCTTATTCTTCTCTTAACTACAACTTAGGTCAACCTGCGATAACGAACCTGATTCAAATAAGCAAGCACTGTATCTAACTCCGGCGGCTGAGTGCCCGGTGTGGTCACTTGAGCCGCACTTGTAGCAATAGCCCAGCGGGCCGCCCGCTGCAGATAATCCTCACCCGGCGGAACCAGGGACAGGGCAGCTACCATAGAATCTCCCGCTCCAACCGTACTTTTGACGTCAACTGATAAGGCTTCGGCCTGAATGACCTGATCCTCATAAGCGAAGAGCGCTCCCTCCGCACCCAGTGAAACTACTAGAACCTCAACCCCTTGGTGCAGTATATTCCGAGCAGCTTTAACCACGTCCTCTAAATTAGGAAGCCTTTGTCCTACCAGTTTTTCCAGCTCGTGGAGATTGGGCTTGACAAGAAAGGGTTTTGCTTTAATCCCTTCACGCAGCAACTCACCGTCGGCGTCTAAAAACGTTTTTCCCCCCAGGGCTTTGGCCCGTTCCAGCCAGCGCCGGTAAATGGAAGGAGTTACATAACTGGGGACACTGCCGGAAAGAACCAAGCTCGTCTCAGAAGTGAAGCCTTGAAATATTTTAGCCTCTATTTGCTCAAGCTCACTTTCAGAGATCACGATTCCCGGCTCGTTGATATCCGTAAAGGTTGAATTCACCGGATCCACAACTTTTAAGTTGACCCGCGTTTCCCCTTGCACGAAAAGAAAATCGTGAACAATCCCTCTGCGCTCCAGTTCTGCTTGAATGAATTCGCCATTTCGCCCGGCCAAAGCACCCAGGGCTATGCTTTCTCCCTTTAATGCTTGAATAACCTTGGAGACGTTAATACCTTTTCCTCCGGCATCCAATTGAAGTTTAGAGATTCGATTGACAGCCCCCAAGCGAAAATCCTGTACTTCAACGGTTTTATCCACTGCAGCGTTCAAGGTGACAGTTTTGATCATTTAATCATCACCACCGGCCAGAATTTCCAGAACTTCCTGTTTGCTTGAAGCTACTTTCAGCTTCGTTACATTCTCTTCCTCTTGACAGACCAAAGCAATGGTCGACAGCAGCTCAAGATGTTCGTCATCTTTGCCGGCAATTCCAATGACAACGTAAGCTGTATTCCCCTCGCCAAAATCGACACCTTCGGGATATTGGAGCATTACCAGGCCGGATTTCACGATATATTGGATATATTCCGGCAGTCCATGAGGAATTGCAACGCCATTTCCCACATACGTTGTTAAACTCTCTTCCCGCTTTTCCATCCCTTCCAGATAGTCATGCTGCACGTAACCGTTCTTTTTCAGAAGTTCACCCGCTCTTAAAATAGCCTCTCTCTTGGACTCAGAAGCCAGGTTTAAAATTATATTGTTTTCGTTAAATATTTCCTGATTCACGACTCTTCCTCCTTGTTTAGGATTTCAACTAATTCGCTGCGTATATCTTTCAAATCTCCGAAACGCAAAACCTCAGCAAAATAATCATTCTCCAGCAAAGCTACGCTGATTTTCCCCAGCAGCTCAAGAATATAATTGCTTTCATCTTTGCGTGCCAGCATTACGAGAAACGTATCAACTTCTTCAGAAGAGTACCCGACTCCTTTGATTTCTATAAAGTCTTTGAGGCGATAAGCACTCACAAACGGACCGGCGGTGTCCTCCGCCCGAAAGTGAATGAGGGCTATATGACGTCCGGGAATAATGACATTCCCTTTTTCTTCTCGTTTGGTGATTAACTCATAGATTCTTTCTTCATCATCCATTAAATGCGTAGCATTTATTTCTTGGGCAATTTCTTTAATGATCTCCTGATAACTTTCAGCCTCCAAAGGTATCAGCTGAAAATTCTGGAGCATGATATTGGCCGTGTTAAAATCTTTTTCTATTTCACCAGGCTCACTGACAGGTAAGGAAGGGTTCTTTTTTAAAGCCCCCTCTTTTCCTGCTCTCGCTAATGTTTCCCTTACTTTTTCGATATCTTCATTAGGCAGAAAAGGAGAGATGACTGTCAGGTCCGGTAGGATTTTAGGCTCGATATTAACCGTTGAAACCACCATGGTATAACCATCTTTGATCTTATCGTGCATATCCCGCAAAGAACAGATATCGATGGTTTCGAATTCAGGAAATTCATTTCTGATTTTGTGATAAAGCATTTTGGCTGTACTCATGCCATTGGGGCAAATGATCAGCATACTGTTTTTTTTCTCATGCTTATTCTGCCGTTCGAGAGCAGCGCCAATATGCATAGTAAGATAGCCAATTTCATTACTAGGAATTGTTAAATTATATTTAGAGAAAACATGCCGACATGCATAAGAAACCGCATTATATAGCTGTTCGTAGTAGTGCCTGATGTCATTGATGATCGGATTTCTGACTTCCAGCCCCATTGTCAAACGGTATAAGGCCGGATTAAGATGCTGGATTAGCCCCTTGAGAAGAGTTTCATCACAAATGATCTCCTGATTAAGTTTTTTTGCCGTCAGATGAATCATTTCGCGAATCAAATCATCCAGTTCGAACCCCAGCCTCTTGGCTTCATCTTCATTCTCAAGTAACTTCCTGTCCCCCTGTAAGTGAATCGCTAAATAGGCAAGTTCACTCTTAGGAAGATTGATATCGTAGTTGTGGAGAATTTCCTCCACTTGAGTCATAAAGCCAAATTCCTCTGAAGTGAGAATATCCTGTACCAGTTGTGCGGGCAATTCAATTGGGTTCTTACTCTCAGCTCGTTTAATGACCAGAAGCAAGTGGATATAAGCGCTGAAAAACTTAAGGTCATTTGTCAGAGACACGTTTTCATAAATTTCATCGATTATTTCTTTGGTTAAGGAGGTTAACTTTTCCCCAAATGTTACTTTAAAAAAGGCTAGTAACAAATAATCTTTGCTGTCTTCATAGAGAAACGTCAATAATTCACTAAGAGGTTTATAATTGTAGATTAAATCAACAAACGCATTGCGCTTAAACCAGTCCGTACCTTTAACTTCCAGGCCATAGCCCCTTTTGCGAACTAACGTCAGGTTTTTTTCCTGCAGCCAGCTTTGAATTTTGTCCAGGTAGAAACCTATAGTTCCTTCAACAACGTTAAATTGATGACTAAAATAAGCCGATTTAATAGGCTCATCCGCCAGTAAGAGCTGAGCTGTGATCAGAACCTGACGCTGCTCTTGGGTAAGAAGCCAGAGAGGAGGGATTTCTTTAAAGCTTTCCCTGACTTTGCCTAAATCCCGTTCAGCTCCGTCGACATAGAGCTTTCCCCCGCTTTCCGAGATTCGCACTTTGTACTGTTTAAGCCAATCATTCAGAGCAGAAGTCTCCCGGGAAATCGTCCTCTCGCTGACGTCAATCTGTTGAGAAAGGCCCTTAAGTGTAAAGGGACCTTTCTCCATAAGATTATTCAATATGAACTTTTGCCGAACAGTTAATTCTTCCACATTCTCACAACCTATTTAATTAAACTGTTGACATACTCCACATACGTTGCTTTATCTAAAAAGTTTTTGACAGTGACAATTTCCGCATTTGGGGCAACCTCAGCAGCACGACTTGCCAGTCCCTCCTGGGTAAAGACAACATCAGCTTCCGCGGGAATCTGGTTGACTGCCGAATGATGCACTTCAATACTTAAACCTGCATCTTTAATTGTTTTCTTGAGAATAGACTCTCCCATAGCCGATGAACCCATACCCGCCTCGCAGGCAAAGATGATCAGCTTTGGCATTTGGGTGGATTTTTGGCCTTTACTTTCAGCTTTCAATTGGGAAACCTTTTGCTGAGCACTGAAAAGATCGTCATCGCTGGCTTCAGTTTTATCCCGTTTTAAAATAACTGAAGCAATCAGGAAGGAAACCACCGCACCGACTGCGATGCCAAGCATAACTGGCAGGAAGCCGCCTTTAGGGGTCATTGTCATTTCGGCAAAAATACTGCCCGGTGAAGGCGTAGCCACTAATCCAGCATGGGTTACTACGAAGGTAAAATCAGCGGCCATGCCTCCGCCGATAACGGCAAGCAATAAGAGGGGTTTCATAAGAACATAAGGGAAATAGATTTCGTGAATACCGCCAAAGAACTGAATGATAATTGCGCCGGGAGCTGATTGTTTAATCATACCCTTGCCAAACATCCAATAGGCGGCTAAGATTCCCAAGCCAGGACCAGGATCTGTTTCCAGGAGGAAGAAGATCGATTTGCCGACTTCTTTAACTTGTTGAATTCCTAAAGGCGAGAGAACCCCGTGATTAATCGCGTTATTTAAAAATAAGATCTTACCGGGTTCGATAAAAATTGCAATCAGGGGAAGTAATCCTGCATTGGTGACAGCAACAGCAGCACCGCCTAAGACATTGGAAAAACCTTGCACAACAGGTTCGATGACAACATAGGCTAGGATCGCAAGTAAGGCACCCAAGATTCCCGCCGAGTAATTGTTAACTAGCATTTCGAAACCAGTAGGCACTTTTCCTTCAACCAATTGGTCAAACTTTTTAATGATCCAGCCGCCAAAGGGTCCCATAATCATACCGCCGAGAAACATTGGAATCGAAGCTCCCACTACGACACCCGTGGTGGCAATGGCCCCGACAACTCCGCCCCGGACACCATAGACGAGTTTGCCGCCCGTATAACCGATTAAGAGGGGCAGCAGATAGGAAATCATCGGGCCGACCATTTTCGCTAAATAAGCATTAGGCCACCATCCCGTTGGAATAACAAAAGCTGTGATCAACCCCCAGGCAATAAAGGCGCCGATATTGGGGATAACCATTCCGGCCAGGAAACCGCCGAACCGCTGGATCTTGGCTTTTGTCTTTCCGCCGCTGTTGACAAAGGAACTTGCATTTGCTGACATGTCCATACCTCCTTTGATTTGTTGAATTCATCTTAAGCCCGGCCACCTGAATTTACAATTCAAAGAAAACCAATCTTGACACCGCATTTTACTGACAATTTTAACAATTATTTTGTTGCCAATTTTCGGAAAATACTGTAAGTCATAATTTCTCGAAATCGACTGCCTCTTCTAGCTATTCCGATAGTCTCTCATAGAGGGTATCGCACTTTTTTGGCTTCAGAGAAACTCGACCAAATCCGCACGGCAAGAGTATATGAAATGAGTTGCAGTGTAGCAATAAGCTTGTCCGCTTATCGTCGTGGTCAGCGGTATGGCAAGGTTGCATTGACGCTAAAGATCTCAAAGGTACTCAGCTTCGCCCACTAGAGTGAACTCATGACCTGGAGAGGCGGTAAAGCTTACAAAGATTTTCATAATATGCTGATGCTGCGCAGCGGCATGGGGGGCTCTTATAGTACAAAAAAGCAGCCTTAATAGGCTGCCCACTTGTAAAATCTATAATTACCTTCGATGATAACTTTATAACGAATCAATACACTCAATGAGTTCTTGGGCAACATATTCCGCATCATCCAGAGACAATTTAGAATAGAGCGGTAAAGAAATCTCATTGGCATACTGAGCATGAGCATTTGGATAATCCTCAATTCTGTATCCCAGGTTCCGGTAGAGTGTAAACATCGGCAGAGGCATAAAATGCACATTGGTGGCAATGTCTTTTTCACCCATCTTTTGGATTAACCGGTCCCTCTTCTCTTCAGTGAAGCCTTTAAGTCTGAGGGTATATAAGTGATGACAGGATGCCATTTCTTCGCTTTTATCAAAGGGAAGGATGGCCCAGTCTTTTTCTCCCAGCACTTTACTATAGACCTGATGAAGTTCTGCCCGTTTTCGTAACATTTCATCATAACGCCTAAGTTGGACCCGGCCAATAGCTGCCATGATATCCGTCATATTGCATTTAAAACCATCGGTTAAGATATCATATTTCCAAGCACCGGCTTGCATTTTAGAGAAAGCATCCTTATTTTGGCCGTGCAAAGAAGTATACTTAAACTCTTTATACAAATCCTCTTTTCCCTGGAAACCATTGTCATTATAGGTAATGGCTCCGCCTTCTGCCGTTGTTAAATTTTTGATGGCATGGAAAGAGAAAACATGAAAATCCATCTGGCCACCGACTTTTTCACCTTTGTACATTGCTCCGAAAGAGTGGGCCGAGTCAGAAATCAGCACAATATCCTGCCGGTTTTTAGCTTTCAGAACGTCCCTGATTGCTTTGTAGTCAACAGGAACCCCGCCTATGTCAACGGTCATAATTGCCTTTGTTTTCGGAGTGATGGCTTCATAGACTTTTTGTTCATCAATCATGAAACTGTCTCTTTTAACATCCACAAAGGTTGGCATAATTCCCCTGTGAATAAGAACATTCGACGTAGCGGTATACGTATAAGGGGTGGTAACTACTTCGTCGCCCCGATCTATGCCCAAAACCTTTAAAATCAGTTCCAAACCTGCTGTGGCGCTATTTAAAGCAACTGCATGCCCAGTCCCGCAGTAATGAGCAAGTTCTTCCTCAAAGAGCCTAGAGTTCGGCCCCGTGGTAATCCATCCGGATCTTAATACTTCAGCCACTGCATTAATTTCTTCTTCTGTTATATCCGGCGGAGAAAAGGGAATCTTCTTCGTTGTCATAATCAAGTTCCTTTCAATTCAATGTTTTGTCACAACCCAATTTGCGATTATTTATAAAAAGATTTAATGGTACTGCAAACAAACTCTACTTCGTCCGCAGTTATTTCCGGATAAATCGGCAAAGCAATAATATTTTCTGATACTCTCTCAGCGATCGGAAAATCCCCTTTGCGATAGCCGAGATAGCTGAAACATGGCTGCAAGTGAAGCGGGCGTGGATAGTAAATGCTGTACCCAATTTCATTTTTAGCTAGATGCTCTGCTAATTGATCGCGACTTTCTGCTAAAATGTTAAAGACATAATATACTTGTTTCTGATCCCCTTTTACTTTAGGAAGAGTTATTGCCTCACAATCGCTGAGGTTTTCAATATATTGCTTGGCAATCTTCTCTCGTTTAGCGATGGCATCATCGATATACTTAAGTTTAACAGACAAGATTGCTGCCTGGAGAGTATCTAAGCGCGAATTGTAACCGATGTAATCATAGTGGTACTTTTTCGACGCCCCGTGTACCCGAAAAAACTTTGCTTTGCGCGCAAGCTCATCATCATTCGTAACCATCATGCCTCCGTCCCCGTATCCCCCCAGAGTTTTGGTAGGGAAAAAGGAAAATACCCCAAAATCACCGATGGTCCCGGCATGGCGATACAGTCCTCCTTTGCCTTTCCATCGCATACCGAAAGCTTCGGCCGCATCTTCCAACACCTTCAGTTGATGTTTCTCGGCAATCTCCATAATTTTGTCCATATCGGCCATCTGATCAAAGAGATGGATAGGAAGAATTCCTACGGTCTGTTGATTAACCTTTTCTTCGATCTTGTTTACGTCCATAGCAAAGGTTTCTTCGTCAATATCTACAAATACGGGACGTCCCTTATGCTTAGTAATGCAGGAGGTAGAAGCAAGAAAGGTAAACGGAGACGTAATAACCTCTTTGCCGTCTTTAAATCCGAGAATATCTGACGCTATAGTCAAAGCATCAGTTCCGGAGGCAACTCCGATCGCATATTTAGCTCCGGTATATTGTTGAATACCCTGTTCCAACTGAGCAACCTGTTCGCCCAGGATAAAATTCCCTTTTTCAATCACCGCCTGAATAGCAGTGTTAAACTCGTCCTTTTTAGCCGAATACTCCCTTTGGGAGGTATAAAAACTCACCTTCATAGTTTAAACCCTCTTTTCCTTTTTAAGATAATTTGAGCAAAAGTGAACTCGTTCAGGAAAACTGAACATCGGAACTTCAGATACAATAATGTCCAGTGGACATTATTGCCGAGCCGCCTTTCCCAATAGGGTTACTTCGCGGCGAAGGAGGACTCTACCCCACCTGAGGTTTACGAAGGACCCACTCCCACATATAGAAGTAGGGGGCTTATAAATTCTCTTCACTTAATACTCCTCATTAGCTATTAAAACTTTTACACCCTTCTGCTGAATTCTTTCAAGCTCTTCATCAGGTGCTTCCCAATCGGTAATAAGAACATCCAGGTCTCTTAAATCTAAGGTTCGGGCAAAGAATTCTGTTCCCACCTTGTCAAAATTCGCCAGACATATTTTTCGCCGGGAAACCTCCGCCACAACCCTCTGAAAAATTGCCCCTTCCGGTGTTGAACTGCTCAGGCCATGACTGGCTGAAATCCCCCCTCCGGTTAAAAAAGCTTTATCAATCCTTAATGTTCTGATAAATTCTGTCGCCAGAGGATCAACAATTCCTTCCTCGCTTTTTATCTTGCCGCAAACAATATAGGGTTCAATGTTGGCAAAGTTTTTTAGTTTTTCAGCAATCAGCAGGGAGTTTGTAATCACTGTAAAATCCCGATCCACCGGCAAATATTTCAGTAATACATAATGAATACTAGCCCCGCCGATAAAGATTGTATCTCCCTGTTCGATGAAAGAAGCGGCAAGTTTAGCTACAGCATTCTGGTGCTCTGTCCCCTCACTAAACCGTATCTTCTCATCCATTGGGAACCGTCTGACCTTTGATAATAGAACGGCTCCTCCATGAGTCCTTTTGAGAAGGCCGTCCTCTTCCATTTGGGTAAGATCTCTGCGGATTGTATCGATGGAAACTTGAAATTCATCCGCAAGTTCTTTGGCGAATACCCTTCTCATGGACTTAATTTTAGAGAGGATTTTATCTCGGCGTTCCTCTGCAAACATATTATGTACCCCTTTTCCATTACCTAAGAAAATAATAGCACTTTTATGCTGTTTTGTTAAGCATTATTTTCAGCTTAATGCCGTTTCTTGCGTGAAAGGAAAGGGTGATTTTTAGGTACAATTCTGTTAGTCCATAGACCACTCAGTAAATTCTTTTGGCACCGGTCACTTCTGCTGTCAAAGTATCCAAGGCTACAAGATCATCCGGCGAAAGTTCTTTTAACGATGATTTTCCCAGGGCACGCATTCCTTCCTCCATTTCCAGAACCATAGAGGTTATGATGTTAACGACGCTGGTTGCCGCCTGATCGATGTTAAGTTTCCCTTTGGCAGGGGAATCGTAAAACACTAGGGTCGTCGGCGGTTCCCAGGGAATTACTTTCTTGACTTGGTCGTGGGTCAGCGCAATGAGGGGAACCGTAGCCATGTAAATAGCATCCGCCCCCAGAGCAATCGCTTTGAGACACTCTCCGGGAGTAAAATACCCCCCAGCCGCAATTAGACTCATTTGCTCACGAACCCCCTGTTGCTGTAAAAACCGCACAGCCCGGCATAAAGCGTAGAAGCTGGGAATGCCAAAATCATCCTGCTTAATGGGGGTTGTGGCATGAGAACCCCCTTGAGCGCCGTCAATAACAACGGCATCAAAACCCAATCGGATTGCAGCGGCTAAATCATCTTCAAGATGACCTGTCGCCATAATTTTCAAGGCAATAGGTATTCCCCTGGCTTGTTTTCGCAACTGTTTCATAAACCCCGGCCAATCACCGTTTTTTTGTACTCCCGGCGGCGCCGGAAAGGCTATAGCCGGCTCGTCGGGTGCCAATCCTGAGAGTTCTTGGGCCCTGCCCTGAAATTCTTTGGCTTCGATACTGACAGTTCCCATGTCAGCGCCTTGACCCATTTGGACCTCCAACATGTCGGCAGCCTCAATCTGCTCTTGAGTCCTGGCCCCCCAAGCCCAACGGGAAATTTGCAGCGTATAGTTCCCTGCTTCTTGTCGTTCTTCCGGCAAGAAGGGACCTTCGCCGGAACAGGTAGATGTTTGCAATGTTTTGGCGGCCCTGGCTAAAGCTCTTTTGGCTTCCTCACTCAAAGCGATTCCGTAAGCCATAGCTCCGATCATAATAGGAATTTTGATAACCATCGGTCTATCAGCTTTGGGACCGATGGTCACCTGCATATTCATCGGCGTATTTTCAGGAAGTGATAAGCGTCCCATGATGTTGGGAGCGAACATCAGATTATCGAACCCTGGGAAATGTTTTGGGGAACCAAGGGGCCTCGTAATAATTTTTCCATGCTGGGCACGGAAACCTATCTCCAGAATATTGAGTACTGATATTCGTTTTCCTGCGGGCCAAACTTCCATGAGGTTCTGCGTGTATTTGTCCGAAAGGAGCCTGTCCATAAAATCGGAGATCTGTTGTCCCACTAGATAACGGATCATCGGTCTAATGACCAAGGGCAGTACCAAAAGCAACTGTAGAACAAGCAGCAAGATTAATAATAACGACCAATAGGAGCTTGGCATTGTAATCTGCATTTTTAAACCCCATTTGAATTGTAATTATTTTTTAACTTTGGTTTGCTTCCACGTTTTGTAAAAAAGCCAAAACAAAAGCAGATCACCAAGGGCGAAAATTCCTCCGCCTAAGGCCCGAATCATTAAATAGGGATTTAGGAGCATCCGAACCTTCTCAAAATTCATGCCCAAATATCGCCAGAGGTAGGTCTCTACCGAGCCGGCAATCAGTAAAGCCACAGCCATGCTGACTAATCCAACATTGAGTAACCCCACCGCTAGAACACCGCTTTTATAGCCTTTATTGGTGGGTTCACTCCCCCAGCTAAGGATGTAATAACACCCTGACAACACCACAAAACCGAGGCTTCCAAATAAAGCCAGGTGCGCGTGGCCTGAAGTAACATAGGTTCCGTGCATATACAGGTTAACCCATGGTATGGTTATAAACAGGCCCAAGAGTGATGCGCCGGTGATATGATAAAAGATACTGCTAAGCAACAGCCAAAGGGTCAGTTTTTCTCGCCTGCTTCTAAGATTTTTAGATTTTAAACCCTTATAAGTCATATGAACTAACAACCCTACGGGAATGACTTCTACGATACTAACTAATGAACCAAGGACTAACCAGATCGCAGGAAACCCAATCCAATAGTAATGATGCCCAGTTCCATATAAGCCGCCGACAACTGCTAATGAAGCCTCAAGATAGAGCCACTGTTCTACTTTGTTGCGATCTGCCAAGCCGGAAACCACATAAAAACCGGCAATAAAACCAGCAGAAGTAAGTTCGAAGGCCATCTCCTCCCATAGGTGAACAATCCAGAACTTTGTTGCTTCATCAGTAATAGGATTATGATAAGTAATCGTATTTGGCAGCATTAAAAGCAAGAGAAAAACTATCCCAACGGTCATCACTGCTGCCGCCGGCGTAACATTCCTTTTATCGATTAACAATGTCCGAACCAGGTTATAAGAAGCTATCGCCAAGGATATGCAGATCCCTAAATAAAGAACAGGCAACCCTTCGAGAAATTCCCGCCCGTTACCTATCTTTAAAGAGAGACTCGCAAAAATTGCCAAACTGAAAACCACTACAATCCAATACTGCCAACGCGCTAAAGGAGGAGAATAGATTTCTCGATTAAGTTCAGCGGTGATGAAAAAGTAGACCATCCCCATCGTACCAATGAGAGGCCAGAGATCAGCCAGACCCAAATGAATTGCTCTGCCGAATTCAAAAGGAATGGGCGACGGTAAATCAGGCATCACCAAATCTAAGGCACCGGCCACTGCCACTACACTTTGCAGGGCAAATAAACTTACAGCCGTTAAACAATATCTGCGGCTGATTTTCTGAGCTAAAAACTGCTGTTTGCGGTTCACGGATTTATGAGTCTTTCCGGCAAATGGTAAGAAATTTAGCAGCTTCATGAGTTCTTCCCCGCCTTTTTCGGTTCCGGTGGCCACCCCAACGTTGGTATAGTGTGAACAAACTCCAGATAGGACACTAGATTTTGGGCATCCCTTTTATCGAGCCCTGGGTGATGAGTGTATTTGTTGGGGGGAATCACCGGCGGCTTGATAAGATAATTGACGAGAAAGGACGGAGTCTCTTGGCCTGTGATATGAGTTAAGTCTTCGCCGGCATATCCTCCATTGCCAAACAGGGAATGGCAGCTAATGCAGTTATGTCTTTGCCAAACAAGCTTACCCGCAACGGCCTGCTCCGGCATAGGAAAAGGAAGTCGAGCCGATATGAGAGTTATCCCTACAAACAAAACTAAGGACAAGCTGCTAAATAATAAAAATGTTCGCAGTTTCAAAATCTTTTCCCTTCCAATTCTGTCCATTTTGATTTATGGTAGTGTTAGCTATTGTTTTAAAAGTATACGGAAGCAATCACTTAACATAGAGTTTGCGAAATGGTTTCTTAAGAAAGCGCGGCAAAGCTCAGGCCAAATAACATAATCCTGCGAATAAGGGGAAACTATACTTCATAGCAAAACCGATGATTCCCTTTAGTCAGGGTGAGTAATAAAGAATTTATAGATACGTATGCCCAAGTAAAACTCCCAAAGGGAACTCTACATAAAAGACCAATTGTAAAGGAGCTATCGTTATGAAATCCGTATTTGCTGAGAGGATGTCTTTGTTAGGTACCGAAACAGCTTTTGAAGTTTTAGCTAGAGCCAAAAATCTTGAAGCTCAGGGGAAAGATATCGTTCATTTGGAAATTGGTGAACCGAATTTTGAGACACCTAAAAACATCATCGATGCGGCTTGTTTTGCCTTAACAAAAGGGTATACCCACTATACTCCTGCTCCAGGTATACCTGAAGTAAGAGAAACCATCGCCGGTTATATCCGGAATCATAAACAGGTGGAAGCTTCATTCGAGAATGTTGTAATAGTGCCCGGCGGAAAGCCCATTATGTTTTTCTCCATTCTGGCAACTGTCAATCCCGATGATGAAGTAATTTATCCAAATCCCGGCTTTCCGATTTATGAATCCGTTATTCGATTTGTCGGCGCAAAACCTGTCCCAATACCCCTGAGGGAAGAAAAACAATTTCGTCTGGATGTCAATGAACTGGCACAGTTGATTACACCTAAAACAAAAATGCTCATCATTAATTCCCCCGGCAATCCAACAGGCGGAGTTCTCACCCATGAGGATGTTGAAGCCATCGCCGACTTAGTGAGAGGCAAAGAAATCCTTGTCTTATCCGATGAAATTTATGATCGAATCATCTATGGGAATACACATCCCCTTTCCATTGCCTCTTTACCAGGCATGAAGGATTGGACAATCATTCTTGACGGATTCTCAAAAACATATGCCATGACAGGCTGGCGTTTAGGTTACGGAGTCATGCACCAGGAGATTGCTGATAAGATTTCTCAGCTTATGGTCAATTCAAATTCCTGTACTTCCGCTTTTACACAAATGGCAGGCAAAGAGGCACTAACCGGGCCCCAAACAGATGTCGACCGGATGGTAGCTGAGTTTAAACGACGCCGCGATATTATGGTAAATGGTTTAAATTCGATCCCCAAAGTAAGCTGTCTGTTGCCGGAAGGTTCTTTTTACGTTTTCCCTAACTTTAAATCTTTCAACAGGAACAGTAAGGAAATTGCGGACTACCTCTTGAACGATGCAGGGGTCGCCTGTTTAGGAGGTACTTCATTTGGTTCTTATGGTGAAGGATACCTTCGATTCTCTTATGCCAATTCTGTGGAAAATATCCAAAAGGCTTTAGAACGAATTGAAACTGCCTTAGGCAAACTGAAATAGCAATCTTTTATTTCTTTCTTTAAATCATATCTTTATGGGATCTCTTCAGAGCCTGTGTGTGAAAGCCTACTGAGCAAACCCAAAGCTGGGACAAATAACCAAGGGCGTTGTCACTTCACCATTATATTGTGAGATGACAACGCCTTTCTTTAATGATTATACAAGCGAAAGCAGATGCGATTTTTTGAAATGCATCAAGCAAACAGAAAAATTGCCATTTTCATTTTTATCCTTGATTTTAGTGGAGGAAACCGACATTTTAGTGTAGAATTTAGTTACCTGCAAATCCATGATTTGCCGCGAAAATATGGGTTAAATATAATATCCTCAAAACTGATTCCCGAAAGAGTATCAAACCAAATTAATTTATTTTAGTTCATACATGATTTTTCAGTCTAAAATAAATCCGTTTACCTGCTTTAGGTAAGTTGATCGGCTGCTTAAGAAAGGGAGAAGAGTTCATGAATGAAATTGCTCAAGAGTTAAATAGCCAAATACAAAAGGAAAATCCCCATGTTTATGACTTATTGTCGGACCTGGGCAAGAATTTATATTTTCCTAAAGGGATCTTGACTCAAACCGCAGAAGCGAAGCAAAAGGCTCATCGTTTTGATGCAACCATCGGAATTGCCACCGAGCATAATCGTCCGATGTTCTTGCCTGTAATTCAGGATACATTACCTGATTATGATCCTAAAAATCTGTATCCCTATGCCCCCCCTGCAGGCAAACCTGAGTTAAGGCAGCTCTGGCGCAAAAAAATGCTAAATGAAAATCCTTCTCTAAAAGATAAAAGCTTCAGTAACCCCATTGTCACAAATGCTCTGACCCATGGTTTAAGCATTGTTGCCGATCTTTTTCTAAATGAAAACGATCCCCTAGTTTTACCTGATAAATTATGGGGTAATTATAATCTTATTTTTGGAGTTCGCAGAGGGGCTAAGAACATCGTCTATCCTTTTTATACCGAGCAGGGAACCTTTAATACTAAAGGCTTAAAAGATGCTCTGCTTTCCCAAAAGGATCATGGTAAAGCCCTCGTACTACTTAACTTCCCAAATAACCCTACTGGTTATACTCCCAGTGAGCAGGAAGCCTCTGAGATTGTAGAAGTACTGAGGGAAGTTGCTCAGCTCGGTATGAATTTAGTGGTTGTTACTGATGACGCCTATTTCGGATTATTTTATGAAAACTCCATTAAGGAATCCATGTTTGCCCGAATTGCTGATCTCCACCCTCGAATATTAGCGATCAAGGTTGATGGAGCCACTAAAGAAGATTTTGTTTGGGGCTTTCGGGTTGGATTTATTACGTTTGCCAGTAAATATCAGACGGTATTAAACGCTTTAGAAAACAAAGCCTTAGGCTGTATTCGGGGAACTATTTCCAGCGCGTCTCATCCATCTCAATCGTTCGTTTTAAATGCCCTTCAATCATCAGAGTTCCAAGCTCAAAGGAATGAAAAATTCGAGCTTTTAAAAAACCGGGCCGTTCAAGTCAAGCAAATCCTCAATCTGGGAATCTATAACGATGCCTGGGACTATTATCCATTTAATTCCGGTTACTTTATGTGTTTAAAACTAAAACAAGGTGTAAAGGCTGAGGCTTTACGTCTGCACCTTCTTGATCAATACGGCGTAGGGGTCATTTCACTGGGCGAGAGTGATGTGCGCGTTGCCTTCTCCTGCGTTGAAGAGCAAGAGTTAAAACAGCTTTTCGACCTCATTTATCAGGGATTTCAAGATATGAAGGCACAACGCTTATAACAATAACTATTGAAGTTGAACTTTTCCATGCAACTCCCACTTCAGAAGCATACCTGGGCTATAATCTTGGTTATGATTTTTTCTGCTGACACCTGAGCAAATAAAAAAGACTGGGGAATTAGTCTTCGAAGCTACTTTAAATGATCAAAAGATAGCAAACATACACTTAATAAAGAAACAAACATCTGGTTCCCCTGCCAAGGCTATCTTAGATGAAATGAAACGAGAGTTTGACTTAGTCGTTATGGGTACTCGAGGGCATGGGGTTCTCACGGGAACTATCATTGGGAGCGTTACTCAGCGAGTATTAGCTCATTCCCATTGTCCCGTTCTGATTATTAATTATCGCGATTGACGAGAACAACCTCTGATAGCACAAGAAGAAAGAGAGAACCCGCCTTTATTGGGTTCTCTCTTCTATAATGGAGACTACTTTAACATACTTATTGCACTCTACTTGTTAAAGACAGAATTCTCTTGGGCTTGAGTAATTGTACCGTTTGCTACGAGAGCATCGACAGCAGTCTTAATTCCGTTGGAAACCCCTTGTTTAAATTCACCACGAGATTTACTTGTCTTCACGGCAGATGTTACCGCATTTTCAACAGCAGTTTCTTGATCTGAAGTGATAGTCCCCGAGGTTACGAGACCATCCAGAACGGTTTTAAATCCGTCGGAAAGGTCCTTCTTAAATTCGCCGTTGGCTGCGCCGGTCTTCATGGCAGCTTGGACTGCGTTTACAAGGGCTGTTTCTTGGTCTGAGGTGATGGTCCCGGCTGTTACTAGCCCATCCAGGGCAGTTTTAACTCCATTCCCAGGACCTCTCTTAAACTCACCTTTAGCTGCGTTCGTCTTCACAGCGGTTGTAACTGCGTTTTCGATGGCTGTTTCTTGATCTGAAGTGATAGTCTCCGAGGTTACGAGACCATCCAGAACGGTTTTAAATCTGTCGGAAAGGTCTTTCCTAAATTCGCCGTTGGCTGCGCCGGTCTTGATGGCAGCTTGAACTGCGTTTACAAGGGCTGTTTCTTGATCTGAGGTGATAGTCCCGGCTGTTACTAGACCATCCAAAACAGTTTTAAATCCGTGGGCCGGGCCTTTCTTAAACTCGCCCTTAGACGCCTTTGTCTTCATGGCTGTTGAAACTGCGTTTTGAATTGCATCTTCTTGAGACTGAGTCAAAGTACCTGAGGAAACTAAGCTATCCAGATGGCTTTTAAAACCACCTTTTTGATGTACGGGACTGCTGTTGGTCGAAGCTGCATATACAGCCGTTGCCGATAGAAGGGTAGTAATAGCAGTAGCTACAACAATAGTTTTCGTTTTGCTCCCTTTCAACATAACAGGAACCAAACACCTCCTTATGTTTTACAATAACTCAATGCTTCCAGGGAAACCGGAGTTATTGCCTGCCTATAATTTACTACTTTTTTACGTCAGAGGTATGTGGTTCCTATGAATAAAGTATGGGAACTTTGTGAAAAAGTTGTCAGGAGACACCGTTAGCGTTATAGCGCCCTAGCCCCTGCTAACTTCAGCCGCTTAAAAAACAACAGTTTACTGAGTTTAATTTCAATTTCCGAATATCCGTTAGCAACTCCGATCCTCGGCGAACAATATATTTTTAAGTTACCTACTTTTTGAACGTTATATTTGAAAATTTCACTGGCTTCAGGTTCTCTTAAATAAATGGTAGGAACGTAACTACCTGTTACGTGCTCTACGGAACAAGCTCATCCACCCAGAGATGGATTGAAATCCAAGTCGATAACGATAGATGTCGTTCTTTCCTCAAGATACTGAAGGGCCTCAATATCAACTTTGACCATCTTCTCACCCCTTTGAATACTTGCCTCATACCTGTCAGACCATACGTTTTCATAACGTTTTCCTAGGCACTAATCTTACCGGCAACATACGCCAGCAACCTTAGATTAAGATTTTTTGCGGCACAAAGGTACATTGGTAATACAATTCGCTAATTACTTGACATACTCCTCCCTCCATGATTTTAAATATCAACGTTAAAATAAGTAAATATGATGAATTGACCATATTCCCCGTCATAAGGACATCATAGAAAATATCATTCGAAAAAAATTAAAACCAGAATTGCTCTCTTTTAATGACGAGAACCATTAATCCAAAAATGTTCCTGTATATGCTTGGCAGGAACAGTTTTCTTAGTCAGTATAAAGAGTCCTTACTTATGCCAAATATATTAGCTTGATAATCGTTAAGCAGGTCCATAGAAAAAGCATGTAACATAAAAAACAACTTATTAACTTTTGGCTCCGCCGAATTAACAAATCCGAACAGAAGACTATACCTATAATTGTTAAAATCAAGTCCAAAAACAAAAACATCGTGTATATCGCTAAAGAATCACCTCTAAGTGAAGCAACCAATAAATCCAAAGCTGCTAATATGAACATAGTCATTAAAAAGACATTTATAAGGACGGTCGGCTTAGCCCTAAGTGCAATAGGCGAATTTATATTTGATGAGCTTACTTTTAAAATTGACATTGTTTCATCTCCTTTTAATTGTTTAATAACTTTACTATACTCCTACCTTTAGACATTCTTTTGTTTTAGGGCCCAATTCATTCAACAAAAAGAGAGCGTCTCAAAACCAGTTGAATGGTTTTATGACGCTCCCCAACAATTCACATGAATATTGTGATCAAGTATAAACAAATCCAGGCAGGCACCCGAAGACTTTCTTCGCACTTGTTAGCATCTGGCGGAGGTGACTGCCTAATAATCTCTTAAAATTTCATACAAAAGTTATTTTAATTGGTAAAAGAACACTCCATCTTCCTCAATTCGCTCAACTTTCCCAGTATGAACAAGATGTTCCAAATGTGACAATGCTTCTCCTGAGGCAAACCACTTCTGCGGGACAGGGAAATCCTCCCATCTATTATAACTCAAATCCCAATGCATAGAAGCCGCCATCTCACTGGTAGTCTTTCTTCCGCTGCGGAGAATATCAAGGATTTCCCGGAGCCGTTCATCATGATGGTTGATGAGCTCTTTAATTCTTGTTTGGTGATTTCTGATAATCTTCCGATGAGCTGTAAAAAGATAATCGATTGGATACTGGCTAACCTTATGTAGACTCTCAAAATAAGTTGCTAAAATATCCTGTTCAAATCCCCAGAAGGTTATATTCGGGGTGATTTCATCAAGAATATGATCGCCGCTGAAAAAGAGCCTATGCCTACGATCATAAAGGCCTATATGGCCTGGGGTGTGTCCTGGTATATCCACCACTTCCAGCTTATAGTCTCCTATTACCAGTTCATCCCCCTCTGATAAAGGTGTAAATTCCAGAGGCTCAACAAGCCTTGTGCCAAACTCTTTGCCAAAACCTGAAGCAGTATCATTTGTAAGCCCGAATATTTTGTTTAGTGTATGAAAGAAAGCGTCTCGCTTTGATGTTTGGTTAAAAAGGCCTCCATCGATCTCACTAAAATAGACAGTTTTTACTCCAAGCTTTTTGAGGACCGGGGCTAAACCTGAATGATCGGTATGCATATGCGTGATTAATAGCTCCGTCTTGCTCAGATCAACATTCAATTCTTGGAGACCTTCCAGCAAGGCGGCCTGGCATTCTTGGGTGTTAAAGCCCGTATCTATGACTAAATTTCTTGTATCAGAAAGCAGGATATAACTATTTATAGCTCTTAAGGGATTTTTAGGTAATGGGATTTCGTTTTTATAAATCCCGGGATAAACTTCCGTAATCAAAATAAAAGCCTCCAATTAATAAAGTATCTTATTTTTCAACTCTAGGGAATTATTCTTATAACCGGCTGTCATCAACTTTATCAAGCCATTCCTCAATGGCTTGGATGACACTCCGAACACATCCATTTTCAAATGGTGAGGTTAAATTTGCTTCTTTGACTAAACCTAAAAAGGATTGGCTGCCGCCTATGCGACACAATTTTAAATAATCTTGCCAAGCAGACTCCCGGCTTTCCCCGGATTTTTTCCAGAACTGAAAAGCGCATATTTGAGCAAGAGTATAATCGATATAGTAGAAGGGAGCACTAAAGATATGGCTTTGTTGATGCCAGTAACTGCCTTGCTCCAGATATTCATTGCCTGCATAATTACGATGGGGAAGATATTTGCTTTCGATTTTTCTCCAAGCTTCTTTTCTCTCTTGGGGAGTTGCTTCAGGTTTTGAATAAATGAAATGCTGAAACTCATCGACAGTTACTCCATAGGGTATAAATAAAAGGGCCTCACTTAAATGAGTAAAGCGATATTTGTCTGCCCCTTCTTTAAAGAACAAGTCCATCCAGGGCCAGGCGAAAAACTCCATGCTCATGGAATGAATTTCACATGATTCATAGGTTGGCCATTGATATTCAGGCAAGGAAAAATTTTGACTGCTATAAACCTGGAAGGCGTGCCCCGCCTCATGGGTCAAAACATCAACGTCTCCTGAGGTCCCATTGAAATTAGAAAAAATAAAAGGCGAACGATATTCGCTAATAAAAGTGCAGTAGCCGCCTCCGGCTTTGCCCTTTTTGCTTACCAAATCCATAAGCTCATGATCTGTCATAAAGGTAAAGAATTCATCAGTCTCGGGAGACAGTTCTTTATACATCCTTCGCCCGTTGTCCAGAATCCATTCCGGATCGCCCTGAGGTTTGGCGTTTCCCTTCGGAAAATTAATCTTTTCGTCATAATACATAAGATTATCTAAGCCAAGCCGCTTCCGCTGCCGTTCACGCAGCTTTGTTGCAACGGGAACAATTTCCTCTGCAACCTGCCGGCGGAAATTAGCCACCATTTCCGGGTTATAATCCGAACGTAACATTCGAGCATAGCCAAGTTCAATATAATTCTCATAGCCAAGTTTTCGGGCAATCTGAGTACGAATTTTAACCAGATCATCATAGATTCTATCTAATGTATCTTCATTTTCGGCAAAAAAAGTGTAACGGGCTTCGTGGGCCCTTTTCCTCATCAACCGGTCTTCCGACTGTTGGAAGGGACCGAGACCGGGCAAGTTGCGTTCTTCGCCCTCAAACATAATACTGGCTGAAGCGATGAGTTTTGTGTATTCAGTGATTAACCTATTCTCAAGCTGTAATTCTTCAATAATCTCCGGCTTAAACGTTTTCAACATTAACTCGGCAATCGTAAATAGCTGTTTGCCCCACTTTTTCACTAAAGAACTGCGAAATGAAGAGTTCACTAAAGCCTGATAGAATTCAGAAATTAACCCTTCGTATATGGGCATCGTTTCATCAAAATACTCTTGTTCCTGTTCATAATATGTATCCATCGTGTCAATGGTATGTCGGATTGAGGCCAGCTGTGACATTGACTCGAATTCCCTGCGTAATGCGTTAATTTCAACCATCGCTGCATCTTGCTCGTCCAAACTCTCAGCTTGCTCAAATTTCTCCAACAGAGAAGAGAACTTAGATTTTATAACCTCTAAGTCAGGCCGATGGTATTTATAATCTTGAAATTTCATGACTAATAACACCTTCCCTCAAGTATGATTATTTATTTTGGCTCAAAAAGAAATATTTTAATTCTCTAGTCAAAATATAAAACAATTGAGTCAATTTCATAATGTTTAATTGTTAAAGCTCAGACCTTCAGAATTTCGTTAGTAACATTTTTTGAAGATTTATGCTGCAGCTATACGTTTGAACTTGTTCAATCGGTCTACGGCTAATTTGCAGAGGGTATAGGTCAGGATAGAAAACTCGAAGTCGATTTTGGCTACGTTTCCTCGATGTCGAATGTTGTTTAACTGAAAGTACTCTTTGAGATAAGCATTAACACGTTCTACGGCTGTTCTCTGTTTATAGAGTTCAAAGTAGCGCCCACTTCCTCTGGCTGGAACGGTGTATTTTCTGGGGTCTGAGGAAACCTTAACCTTGAATACCTTTTGACACTGGTTGTTTTCTTTCAGAGGACACTCTTTGCACTTCTTGGGTTGAGTATATTTCAACGTGTCGTATCGGGAATCATAGCTATCATATCGGTAGGAATGACCTTCTTGACACTTAGGGCAAAAGTATTTGTCCTTGTCTTCGGGTAGTTGTTCATTGCGTGGATTGTAATCAATCAGGGCCCTTGACCCCATGGCTTTTGCTTGTTGGTAAATTGGGCTGTAATCGTAACCAGCATCCAAAAGCGAATAGGAAGGCTTCAGCTGGGGGTGAAGTTCATGAAGAGCCTTGAGTAGAGGAATCGCCATTTTGCCATCATTGACATTTCCCGAGGAAAGTAAGGACTTTAAAATGTATTGGCTTTTACAGTCCACGAGAAGATGACCTTTGAACCCGAACCAAAAGACGTTTTTGCCCTCGGAGTTTTTCTTAATTCCCCAGTGAGGATCTTGCGGGATTTGCTGTTCGATCGTCTTGAAATCAAGAGGAAGTTGAGCTTCAATTTTCTTCTCAAAGAGGGGTCGATTCTCTTCCAGTTCCTGTTGTTCTTTGAGCCATTTCTCCCGTTCCGATTTGGGTTTTCGTCCGCGTTTTTTGGAGGTTTGCTTGACTGGAACCTCTTCGTCTTTCTTTTTCTCAGGTTTACGGTCTCTCGCTTCAATATGAGTAGCATCGATGGCTATAACATCCCCATCGATGAAGCCTTCTTGAAACGCCTGAGAGACTAGTTCATTTTGAATTTTTTCCAAAGCAGAAGAACCCTTGATTTTTTGAATCATTCGAGTATAAGAGGACTCGCTAGGAACTGCATCAGCCATCGTAAAGCCGCAGTCGAAACGGAATTCCAAGCTGTTTTTTAATCGTTTTCGTAAATCTTTGATCGTAGGAATTCGTTCGATCACTCGAATGAATAAAGAATAGATCATGGCTGAATAGTTAAGCGTGGTTGGAGCTCCCAAAAATGCCTTTTTTGAAACCACTCTCAACAAAGGAGTAATATTCAGCGGATCCAATAGAAGCGGATACGATTCTTTCGGTGACATTTCTAAGATTTCTTCCAAGGAAAATAGACGTTCTTGGCGAATACTAAACATTGGGAGTTCTCCTTTCAACCTCTCGGTGTTTGTTTGGTCACTTACACTTTCGAGATTTTGGGGAGGTACTCCTTTTTTTACGGGTAAAAAGCCCGCTTATATCAAGGGGTATGAATTATGAAACTAACTCAATTAACTAGTCATTCGGCAAAATCAAGCCTAGACCTTCCACTCCTAAAAATATATTTCTTTACGTAAACCAAAAGGCTATGTCATATTCGTCATAGCCTTTTTAGATCAGTATTACATAAACTCTTCATTCTTTCATTGTCTCTTCCTCATGACTCCGAAAAGTTTCTCGCAATTTATGCAGTGCTTCGTCACAAACTCTATAGACTGTCCAGTCATCCATTGGAACTGCACCTAACTGTTTATAAAATTCTATGGAAGGCTTGTTCCAGTCTAAACACCACCATTCTAAGCGTCCACATTTACGCTCAATAACCAATTGGGCAAGGAAAGAAAGTATTATTTTGCCCAATCCCTTGCCGCGCATTTCCGGTTTTATATAAAGATCCTCAAGATATATTCCAGGCTTCCCAAGAAATGTAGAAAAGTTATGAAAGAATAAAGCAAAACCTACTGGCTGATTTTTATATTCCCCAATAATAACCTCAGCCATCTTGCGTTGGAACAACGATTCCTTTAGATCTTCCTCTGTTGCTACTACTGCGGAGAGCATTTTTTCATACTCGGCCAGCTCTCTGATGAAACTTAAAATTAGCGGAACATCGTCAATTTCGGCAAATCTTAAAGTAAAGTCATTTAATGTCGTATTTATTATTTGCGACATACCTTATCCCCAATCTATTTTCAATCGATCGTAAGTTCGCAACAGCATGATGCGATGAGCCCTCTTAGTTTCACATGATCTTTAAAACAGTTTTTAAACCGTACAAGTCTGTAGTTTACGGATCTTACGGATATTACAGAGATCATTTATGACACTTTGACACTTTAATTTGTGAACGTTTTTTTCTCAAATTCCTCAATTTGACTTCTAATGGTGGCGGGTATTTCTGCCTTCTGTGCCGCATTGTAATCATACATGACAATTACCCCTTCTCCAGAAGCGGCAACTCCAATCTTTTCGCTGACGATCAGGTGTTCCATCACAAAACTTGACTTACTCATTGATTTTATCTTCGCCCCTACGACGATTTGATCCGGATATTGTAATGGTTTAAGATACTTACATGTCGTCTGAGCCAAGATTGGACCAAGTCCTGTCTCTAGTTTCATATCCATTAAGCCCATTTCACGAAAATACTGAATCCGGGCTATTTCGAAATATCTTAAATAATAGATGTTATTAATATGGCCATAGGAATCCATCTCGCCCCAAGCGATTGGTATGGTTACCTGAACAGGGAAATCTGATAATTGCTCCATTTTTTGAAACACCTCCAAATAATAGTTAGCTTCAATAATCCAGTTACTTCAATACACTTAAAATTCTCTAAAAATACACACGATTCCTGCTTTGTTCACTAATTTTGCCTTCCTGAGGATTAAATTTCCTTAATCTTTCTTACAACATCCCTGATCAGCCGAGCCGTAATCCCCCAAATTGTAACGTCATTGACCTTATAAACATAAATATTGCTTTTCACATTTCCCCACTGTTTATGATAGCGTTCGGGGAGGCCCAATTCCTTGGCAGGAAATGTTACCACTTCTTCGCCTGCTTGATTGAGGTGAGAAGGATGAACTTCAAGGATTACTTGATATACATCAGGTTCATTAGCTTCGAAATGCGAAACAGGTACTGTAAAAATCCGCTCAACTTCCGGGATGTTTATACTTAAGTTCTCTAAGCTTTCTACATCAAGAATACCCAAAAAGGCATCCACTGTTGTTCCAATGGTGGAAATCACGGTATCCAAAGGCCCGATAATTTTTATCCGGTCAGCCGTTATGCCCAGTTCCTCTTCGGTTTCTCGAACGGCTGTTTCCTGATAGTTTTTATCCTTCTTCGGATCAAACTTCCCCCCCGGGAAACAAATCTCACCTGCCTGTCTAATTAAGGCCGCTCTTTTCTCAAAGACAAAATGGTACTGACCATCTATTAACATCAATAGTACTAAGACGGCAGAATTGAAATATTCATCTTTCCCATTAATTCCCGGAACCAAAGGTAACTTTTTCGTTACCCCTTCCAGATTAACTTCATCCATGTTTCCCACTCCTTTTCCAATATAAAAAAACTATATAACCCCCGTCCAACTTATATAATATAGGAACTCTCCATTGGAAACTATCGCCATCGAAGCCCTGATGTTCAGCTTTAGCTGAACAAGTTCACTTTCAGATTAGTCCTTGGGGATTATACAAACAAAGTCAAAAAATAACATATTATAAGAATAAGGCCAGAAGCATTGCCTCTAGCCCTTTTTCCTAACTCTTACAAACTTCGTTCAAACCAAACTACAATCGCACATATTCACCCTGATCATTAAGATACTGGATATCAAAGCAACCATAGTACTCTCCATACATATCAAACGGATCAAAGCCTCTTTTTTTGGTATTATCGTCTGAATACCCAATAAAATAAACTACTTCATCAACATCCCGCATCCGAAATTTATACTGAGGTCCCGCTTCAAATTCCTTAATCAATTGTTCAAACTCTTCCGTACCCTTTTTAGCATCAGAACTAAAATACTCAACAAATTGTTTGTTTTCAACACAATCTTCTGTAATCTTAAACACAACAGCCACCTACGCTTATCTTCAAGTATCAGGACAGACTTCATGTTTCTATTGATAAGTTCTCTTGTGCTGATCTGATTATATAATACTACATTATTCTCTAAATCCCAATCCCTTAAAATCCTTCATAGATTTCCAAAGACTTTTTAGGACAGAGTTTCTTAAAGTTAACACCCCAAAAACAGCTCATTTCCCTCAAAACTTGGCACCGTTTTAATGCCATGGGGTCTAATTATTGTTACTTTCGCCTCTTGTAAAGCTCCTTACTGATCTCTTCAACCTTAACCCCGCGCTCTTCCAACATCACTAAAACATGATAGAACAAATCCGAGACCTCATAGCGAATCTCATCCGGATCTGAGTTTTTAGCCGCAATAATTACCTCAGCACATTCTTCCCCGACCTTCTTGAGAATTTTATCAATCCCTTTTTCAAAGAGGTACGTGGTATAAGCACCTTCCGGCCGCTCAAGATTTCGCGAGTGAATCACCTCAGTCAATAATTCCAAAGTTCTTCCTAAAGGCACGTCGGGTTTCACGTCAGGTTCTCCAACCTTCTTAAAACCATTCTTTTCCAAATCATAGTGAAAGCATGAAAAATGATTTTCATGACACGCCATCCCTGTCTGTCTTACCGTCAAAAGCAGAGCATCTTGATCGCAATCAAATTTAATATCCACAACCTCTTGAAAATGCCCCGAGGTTTCGCCTTTCAGCCAAAGAGCTTGCCTGCTCCTGCTATAATAGCAAGCTTTTCGTTCCTTCATCGTCCTTCTCAAGGATTCCTCATTCATATAGGCAAGCATAAGAACTTCTTTAGTCTCCACATCCTGGGCAATCGCAGGGACAAGCCCATGAGCATCCCAGCGGATTCCTGATAAATCGAGAAGTTCCATTTGATTTTCTTCCATGTTACATCGCTACCTTCCAATTTTATGGGCATGTCACACAAGTCCCCTACCCAAGTCCCCTTACTAAGATTCCCCGATCCGCCAAATACCTTTTTGCCTCTTTTATGCTGTATTCCTTATAATGAAAAATCGAAGCCGCTAAAACAGCATCAGCCTCTCCTAAAGTAAGTCCCTCCGCCAAATGTTCCAGAGTACCCACACCGCCGCTGGCAATCACGGGAAGAGAAACCGCTCTGCTTACAGCTCTTGTCAATTCTAATTCATAACCAGCTTTCGTTCCATCCCGATCCATGGAAGTTAAGAGAATTTCCCCGCCCCCGAGCCTTTCGGCTTCCTCGGCCCATTCTAAAACATCCTTGCCTGTTGGTGTTCTTCCCCCGTGAATATAAACTTCCCATTTTCCCGGAGCTGTACTGCGCGCGTCAATAGCAACAACAATACACTGGCTTCCAAAGGCATAAGCACCTTCTTGGATCAATCTGGGATTCTGCACTGCAGAAGTATTCAAAGATACTTTGTCCGCCCCGGCCCGCAGCATCTTGCGGATATCCTCAATGGTACGCAATCCTCCTCCGATAGTAAAGGGAATAAAAACTTGTTCCGCCGTTCGCCGTACCACATCCACCATGGTCTCTCTTTTATCGGAAGAAGCAGTAATATCTAAAAACACCAGCTCATCTGCACCTTCTCGATCATAGAGGGCGGCAAGCTCCACCGGATCACCGGCATCCCTTAATTGCACAAAGTTAGTGCCTTTGACGACACGTCCGTCATGAACATCTAAACAGGGAATAATTCGTTTGCTTAACATCTCATTCCCCCCTTTTTTCTGTTAACTGCGGCTTATAATTTGCCGCTTCTAAAGCTTCTTTCAGCGTAAAGGCACCGCTATAGAGGGCCTTTCCCGTTATGGCACCCTCAATGGGAATCCCTTTTAAGTGTTCCGTCTGCAGCCGCCTTATGTCTTCTAAGGTCGAAATTCCCCCAGAAGTAATAACATTGATGCCCGTCTCTTGGGCCAACTGAACCGTACTTTCAATGTTAGGCCCGCTAAGCATTCCATCCCGGGCTATATCGGTGAAAACGATGTGTTTAACCCCCACATTCTTCATGGCTTGTGCCAGATCAACAGCCTGCATCTCTGTGGCTTCGGCCCAGCCCTGGACGGCAACCCGCCCCCCTAAGGCATCAATTCCAACAATGATCCGTTCACCATAGCGGCGGGCAGCCTCAGCAACTAATTGCGGGTCTTTGACTGCAATAGTTCCTAAGATAACCCGTTCCACTCCTAATTCCAATAGTTCGGTAATTCGTTCCATCGTTCGAATGCCGCCTCCCACTTGGACCTTCAGGGAAACACTCCCCACGATTTTGCGAATTACCTCATCATTGACCGGCTGCCCGGTAAAGGCCCCATTTAAATCAACAACATGCAAGTGGGAAGCCCCTTGCTTTTTAAAGTTCTCAGCCACCTCAACAGGGTCATCAGCGTAAACCGTGGAGTCTTCCATGCGCCCCTGCAATAAACGCACAGCTTTTCCCTCTTTGAGATCAATTGCTGGAAAGAGCAGCATACTCGTTCACCAACTTTCCGAAATTAGACAGTAACTGAAGCCCCCAAGGACTTGACTTTTCCGGGTGGAACTGAGCTCCCCAAACATTATCTTTGCCGACAACGGCCGGAAAAACAATTCCATAATCGCTGGTACCAAGGATATCCTGCGAATCCTCAGGCAGAACATAAAAGGAATGCACAAAATAAAAGTAGGATTCGCTGGGAATCTCTTCTAACAAGCGCGAAGGTTGAAGCAAAGAAACACTGTTCCACCCCATGTGAGGAACTTTTCTGCCCGGCGGAAATTTAACCACCCGTCCGGCGAGGAGTCCTAAGCCGGCGTGTTCGCCATGTTCTTCTCCAACCTCATAGAGCACCTGCATCCCGAGACAAATTCCCAAAAAGGGGCGGCCGGAACGGGCAAATTCAACGATTGGCTCAATCCATTCCCCCTGCTTCAAGCCTTCCATAGCATCAGCAAAAGCCCCTACTCCCGGCAGGATAACACCATCAACAGTTTGCAAGTCTCGCGGAGCAGTCATAATCTTAGCTTCAAAGCCCACTTTTTCCAAAGCTTTTTCGACACTTCTCAAGTTTCCACGCCCATAATCCACAATTCCTATCACTTTCCATACCTCCCGGAACGCAATTGAGTCTTTTAGAGAACCCCTTTTGTTGAAAGAATACCGCTAAAGCGTGGATTTTCACGCAGAGCCAAACCTAGGGCTCTCCCCACACCTTTAAATACTGCTTCAAGGATATGATGAAGATTTTTTCCGGAAATTTGCCGAATATGCAGCGTTAATCCGCTATGTACAGCGAAGGCCCGAAAGAATTCCTCTGCCATTTCAAAGGGAAACTGGCCGACCATTCCTTCAGAAGGCTTTATATCCCATACTAAATAGGGTCTGTTGGAGAAATCAAGGGCAACTTGAACCAAGGCCTCGTCCATGGGGAGCAGCGTCTCGCCAATCCGTTCAATTCCCGCCTTGTTGCCGCAGGCTTCCTTCAAGGCCTGCCCCAATACAATTCCACAATCTTCAATGGTGTGGTGGGCATCGACTTCCAAATCGCCGCTGGCTTTTAACTCAAGATCGAAATAAGCAAATCGGGCAAAGGCTGTCAGCATATGATTAAAAAAACCAATCCCTGTCTCTGCCTGAGCGTCTCCCGCCCCATCAAGGTTCAGTCGGACACGAATCTCAGTTTCTTTTGTTTTTCGTTCAATAAACGCTTCCCGCATAATGTTCTCCTCTCGAAACCCATGTTAAACAAGACGGATACGAATAATTTCATTAACACCTGTTATTTCATTTCTCAACTTCTTAACCCTAAAACCTAGAGCCGATTAATTTCTGCAACAGCCTTTAAAAACTTCTCATTTTCTTCCGGCAAACCGGCACTGATACGCAAACAACTGCCAAGGACCGGCAGATTGCCCATATTGCGGACAAGAAAACCTCTCTGCAAAAGTTCCTTAACCCAACGATCCGCATCCTTCGGTTGAAAGAGAATAAAATTAGCCTTTGTCGGAAATACCTTAAGCCCAGGAACCAGGGATAACCCTTGATAGAGTTTTTGAATTTCCAACGTAACAATCTCAATTTGCTTATGATATTCCGGCAGATATTCTAAGGCAAGAATCCCGGCCTTCTGACTCAGAGAGTTTACATTAAAGGGGGCCCGGGTACGATTCACTAAGTCGATCGTTCCGGGTTGACCGAGCAAGTACCCCAAACGAAGGCCTGCCATACCAAAAGCCTTGGAAAAAGTCCTCAGGATTACTAAGTTAGGGTAATTCGCCAGCTCAGGAATTAGAGTTTCCCCGGAAAATTCTGCGTAAGCTTCATCAACCACCACAATTTTGCCGCTTTCCCTCACAAGCTTTAAAATATCTTCCCGTGGAAACAGAGAACCTGTTGGATTATTAGGATTACAAATAATCAGCACATGAACATCCGGAGACTGTGCCGCTTTTAACATTTTCTCCACGTCCAAATAAAGGCCCTCCAGCAAAGGAACTTCTAAAACCGCCGTACTTGTCAAACGAGCAGCAATTTGATACATACTGAAGGTCGGCGGATGGATAACCATTGATTTTCCGCCTCCGCCAAAGGTGAGAAGGAGGAGCTGAATTAATTCATCAGAACCGTTGCCAACCAAGATTCCTTCAGGAGATAGCCGTACGTACCCCGCAATTGCCTGTTTCAGCTCTTGTGCCATTCCGTCGGGATAACGGTTAAAAGGTATGTTGGCGGCATATAATTTTTCCCGCATACCCTCCGGCCAAGGAAAAGGGTTTTCATTAGCATCAAGAGTAATGCACTGGGGCATATGATTTGCTTTATAAGGAACGAACTTCCGCACCTCCGGACGCACAAGTTCCTCAATTTGGTTTACCATCATTCCCATAGGAGTATGGCTCCTTCCTTAATCCGTCTTTATGAACTCTTCTCAATTGATACTTGTTCCATTTATGCAATTACAAGGAAAGGTTGCGCTTAACTCGCACTTCAACAGCACGGGCATGAGCTTCCAGACCTTCGCGGCGGGCAAGCAGAGCTATCTGTTGAGCATCTCGCTTGAGAGCTTCTTCGGAATACGAAATAACACTCACCTTCTTCATAAAGGTATCAACATTGAGGGGAGAATAAAATCTGGCTGTTCCGCCGGTAGGTAACACATGATTAGGTCCGGCAAAGTAATCACCCACCGGTTCTGGGGAATACCTGCCTAAAAACACTGCCCCGACGTTTTTCACCTGTCCTAACCAAGAGTAAGGATCTTTGACCACCAGTTCAAAATGCTCAGGGGCAATTTCGTTCGCTAAAGCCAGACCTTCACTCACATCGTTAACCCAAATAGCTGCACCATAGGTTTCCCAAGATGCACGGGCGATTTCCCCCCGCGGCAAATCTTCCAGCTGCCTCTCTACCTCTTTCACGGTTTCCTCCAGAAGATCACGGGATGGTGATACTAAAATCGCGGAGGCAAGACGATCATGCTCGGCCTGAGACAACAGATCAGCGGCTAACTCTTCAGCTTTCCCGCTTTCATCGGCTAAGATCAGTATTTCACTGGGTCCCGCCAGCATATCAATATCCACGGTGCCAAAAACCTGCTTTTTAGCTAAGGTCACGTAAATATTACCCGGTCCGGTAATTTTATCAACCCGGAAGATGCTCTCAGTCCCGTAGGCCAAAGCCGCAATCCCCTGAGCTCCTCCAACTTTATAGATCTCAGTCACTCCTGCCTCTGCGGCAGCTACTAATACTTCAGGCAGCAGCGTACCGTCCGGACGGGGCGGACTGACCATTACAATTTCTTTAACACCCGCAACAACTGCCGGCAACGCATTCATCAGTACCGACGATGGATAGGAAGCTGTGCCGCCGGGCACATAAATCCCAACCCGCTGGAGCGGCAATAAAAGCTGTCCCAAAATGCTTCCATCAGAATCCGGTTCTAACCAAGAGATGCGCTTTTGTTTCTCATGGTAGCGCAGGATGTTCCCCTTTGCCCTGCGTAAAGCCTGCAAAAAATTGTCACCAACGTCACGGTAAGCCCCTTGAAGTTCCTCAGCGGTAACCTTTAACCCCTCATGGCGCAGGTTGACATGATCAAATTTCTCTGTCATCTCATAAAGTGCCTCATCTCCCTTTTCACAAACGCTCTCTAAAATCTCAGCAACACGCAGTTCAAGGGCTTTATCATCTCCATAAGATTTTCGTGTGAGACGTTTTAAATTAATGTCTTTTAAATTCTCTACTTTCACGTACTGCTCCCTCCCTCATTAGCTACTTCATTCATATCATTGCGCAGCTTTCCCGCAATATCCATAATTCTTTCATACTTCATACGATAAGCTACTCTATTAGCGATCAAACGCGAGGTGGCATCAAGTATCGGCGCAACCTCCACCAGATGGTTCTCTCGCAAGGTTTTACCCGTTGATACAATATCAACAATCATTTCTGCCAGACCGACACAGGGAGCAAGTTCAATGTTGCCATGAAGTTTAATGGGATTTACTTGCATGCCTATCTCGCTGAAAAATGTTTCCGCCACTCTCGGGAATTTCGTTGCGACTCTTTGATGGTTCAATCCGCTCAAATCGTACTCCCCGTTAGGAAGTTTCGGCGGAACACTCCCTTCCGGCATAGCTACAACGAAGCGGCAATAGCCAAATTTTAAATCCAGTAATTCAATGACATCTTTATTTTCCTCTAAAAGCGTATCTTTACCGGCGATTCCCAGATCGGCAGCCCCATATTCAACGTAGGTCGGTATATCGGTCGCCCGGCAAATAATAATCTTCACTTTACTCTGGGGAAGATCATAGAAAAGCTTTCTAGAGTCTTCGTTAACATGATCACAATCTATTCCGATACGGCTCAATCGTTGGATCGAGTCGATAAGCAGTTTTCCTTTGGGTAAGGCAATTGTTAAAAAATCATTTTCCACTGGGCTTCCCCTTTCTCCGGCTCTTCATTCTTTAGCGCTTTAGTTTGGTAAAGCGCTAAAATATAATAGTATTATACCAATCATCCTACTTCCTGGCAACACCTTTTATAAAAGTTAAGGAAAACATTATGTTGACCTAAGTTGACCTCGATTGTAAATGTTTTTCCCACCTCTACCATGCTTAGATGTGGAAGTTAGTAGCAGCTTCTATTTGGTTAGTAAAGAGCAGAAAAAGGGTACTGCTAAACGAACACTGAAGTTCTTTTGGCAGCACCCCTTGGCTTATCCAACATCTATTTTAGTCTCCCATTTCAATTCCCATAGCGCGCGCTGCTATCAGGATAGGATCATTAAGAGGTACAAGCTTTAATTGGTCTACCGCTTGATGCAGCGGCACGTGTACAATTTCCCTTCCCTGAAGAGCAACCATTATCCCGAATTTACCCTCCAGGGCAGCATCCACCGCGGCTACACCATAGCGTGTAGCTAATACCCTGTCATAAGAATTGGGGGAACCTCCCCGCTGAAGATGCCCAAGCACCGTTACTCGGGTTTCTAAACCAAAATGCTTTTCCAAATCCTCACCTATTTTAACGCCAATTCCCCCTAATTTAACCGGATCAGTACGTCCTGGAAACAATCGTTCAACGACCATTTCACCGCCGGATGGTTTTGCCCCTTCAGCCACAACAATAATACTAAATTTCTTTCCTTGTTTGGCCCGCTGCTGAACAGAATAGGCGATTCTGGCAAGATTATAGGGAATCTCCGGAATCAAAATGACATCAGCACCTCCTGCAACTCCTGCGTAAAGGGCAATCCATCCGGCGTAACGTCCCATAACTTCAAGAATCATAACCCTATGATGGGATTCTGCAGTGGTATGAAGGCGGTCTAAGGCTTCCTGAGCCGTTTCTACAGCCGTCTGAAAGCCGAAGGTTTGATCTGTAGCCATGAGATCATTATCAATGGTTTTAGGGATTCCAATAACGGGAAACCCCTTGTCCGCAAATTTCAAGGAGATATTCAAACTTCCATCTCCACCGATGGCTAATAAGGCATCGACACCGGCACCCTTGAGATTTCTGAGAACATCCTCGGAACGATCAAGGGGCTGACTTACCCCATTGACTTTAGTCATATACTGAAAGGGATTATCCCGGTTCGTCGTGCCAAGAATCGTGCCTCCCCGCGGCAGAATTCCTGAAACATCGGCCAAACTCAAGGGAACAAAATCACCTTCCACTGCTCCGTGAAAGCCGTCTCTAATTCCCAAAACTTCAAGGCCATACTGGTTTGCGCTTCTGACAACGGCACGAATTACCGCGTTTAACCCCGGGCAATCCCCTCCGCCTGTGAGAACTGCAAGTTTATTCATTCTCTATCACGTCCTCTCCCGCCCGTTGAATTTGGAAAATATTTTTCAACCTGGCGATTTTTTCAGCCGCCTCTCGATCCATCGTTTCCAGAACCATCTCTACCTTTTTGCCCTTTGCTCTCAGTTCTCGAGAGTCGCGGATTATTTGTTTGGGATCAGATCCATACACTAAAATATCCGCTCCTGCAACGGAAGGCAGAGGGAAGAGTTCCAGCATACTGCCTAAGTGTATAGCAAATCCTGTTGCAGGATGAGAAACTCCAAAATCAGAATATAAAGAATCATAGCGTCCGCCCTCAAGCACAGGAAAACCAATCCCAGCCACATACCCTTCAAATACTGCTCCCGTATAATAAGAGAAGCCTCTTAGGATTCCTAAATCAAGAGAAACATACTCCTGAACGCCAAAATCATTCAAATAACGATAAATACGCCTTAAACTCTCCACAGCCTCCCGAATAGTCGAACGCGAACTCCAGTCCAGAACTTCGTCCAAAATTTCTTCGCCTCCCCGAAAATGGGGCAAGCGAAGCAATAAGTCTTGAACACGTTCAGGCAAAGCACTTTGTTGAACTAACCGTTCTACGCCCACCATATCTTTTCGAGCCAAAGCCTCTTCTAATTTCTGCCGGAAACTTTCATCCACTCCCGCTTCTAATAAGAGTCCCGAGAAGATGCCCATATGGCCGAGATTAAATTGGTAATTCTTGAGACCTAAGCCGGCTATGGACTCAACAGCCAAGGCGATCACTTCTGCATCAGCCAGTTCCTGGTCTGCTCCTATCAGTTCAACTCCCACTTGACGGAACTCCCGAAACCTAACCAAAGAATTGCGAAAAACATCAGCACCGTAGCACAAACGAAGAGGAAAATTCGCCCCACGCATACGCGTATTGACCAGACGGGCAATAGGAATCGTCAACTCCGGGCGTAAAGCCAACGTTCGTCCTTCACGATCAAAAAACTTGTAGAGCGAATCAGCCTGTTCAGCATCCGGCTGAACACAAGCTGTGAATTCCAGCGTTGGAGTTAACACTTTCTGGTATGACCACTGCCGGAAAAGGGCGAGAACTTCACTCTCAAGACGATCTTGCAAAGCAATTTCCTCAGGCAGCAGGTCTCTCATCCCCTCAGGAATACGTTGTCCTAAATTCGTTCTAAGCATTGTAGTAGTCTCCTTTATTATGGCGCTAATTATAGGCAATTTTGCTCAGGCTTAAAATCGCTAATTCCTTTATTTCAAACCTTAGTCCTTTTGTTCTTGTAAACGGCTCAAAATTAACTGATATCCGTCCGCTCCAAAATTCAAACAGCGCTTAACTCTGCTGATCGTAGCTGTGCTTACTCCGGTCTCTTTCTCAATGACTGTATATGTCTCATTTCGGTTTAACATCTTAGCTACTTCCAAACGCTGTGCCAGGGCTTTAATTTCAGCGATCGTTGCAATATCTTCAAAAAAGCGGTAACACTCTTCTTTTGTTCTTAACAAGAGTATTGCCTCGAACAAGGCGTCGGTTAAAGGATTTCGCAAACGCTCATCGCTTGACATTAATATACCCACCTCCGTTACTTTCTTCCTTTAATTTATTAAAGCAATGGCACGTTGTCAAGCATCTTTTGATTTTGCCTTGTAAAACTTCGAGGACGAATCCCTACCTTGGAATTTCGTCCTCGTGGTTTTTAACCTTTTTACTTGAAGGAAATTTGATGCTTACAGTCGTTCCCAAAGTATCTGAAGCAAATTCCATAAGGGCATTATGCCGAACTGCAATGTTTTGACATATCGCCAACCCTAAACCCGTGCCTCCCTCTTTGGTAGTCAGAAACGGGGTCCCAAGCCTTTCCAGAACGTAGGGATCGAGGCCCCCGCCCTGATCGGAAATTTTCAGGATTACATAATTATCAGTTTCCAAGGTTATTATCGTTAATACTCCGCCCCGCCCCATGGCCTCAAACCCATTTCTTGCTAAGTTTAAAAGCAATTGTCGAAGTTCATTTTCGTCCCCCTCAATGTCAGAGACAGGCTCCAGCTCCAAGGTGATTTCTTTATCATGATTAAGGGCGTCTGCACTTAGAAGAGGCATAAGAGAATTGACGATTTTAGCTAAATTGACCAGCGTGAAATCCAGAGATTTTTCTCTGGCTAAGCTCAAAAAATCTGTGATAATTAGATTTGCTCGATCTAATTCCTCAATCATTATTTTATAATAATCACTATACTGTTGGGGGATATCCTTAGTGGAAAGAAGCTGCAGAAATCCCCGTACAGTCGTCAATGGGTTCCTTACTTCATGAGCGATACCGGCAGCCATTTCTCCAACCATGTTCAAGCGTTCCAAACGTAAATATTCTCGGTCAGCATTTTTACGTTCAGTTATATCAATAAGCACAGCAAAATACAATCTCGTTCCATCGACATCGGTGTAGGGCTGAGTATAAACTTCATATAACCTATGATTATACAAATATTCACTTCGAGACAAGACTGAATCCCTTGCCCTTGTTTCTTTAGCACAGTCCTGGCATGGAGAAGATGAGCCTGCAACAACTGTATGACAAAATTGCCCTTCACAATCCCCAAAGATCTTCTTAAAGTTATGATTCGCAAAACGTATCTTATTATTTTCTTCAATAATATAAATCAAACCGGGAAAAGCATTAAAAAGTGTATAAAGCCGGAGATGTTCTTCTTCTACAACCTTCCCCAACTTTTTCCTCTCATCTATATAGCGAAAGAAAATCGAAATACCGTTCGCAGTGGGATAAATGCTGCATTCAAGCCAATGTTCCATCAAATTCGAATAAAACTCAAAACGTTTACGTACTCCCTCTACCATAACCTCTTGACATGAGTCCCAAAACATTTGATGATTCCTTTGCCAATCCGCAAAGCCGAAAACAGTACCTACTAGCTTTCCATCCAGGCCGCGCCCGGTAAGCGCTTTAGCAATGGCTTCATTGGCATAAGTTATTACCCATTGATGATTTACCGCAATAAAACCGTCACTTATACTTTCCAAGGTGTTTATCATCTCTTGATTCGCTTTAGCTAAATCCTTTTCGGCTGTTTCTTTGCCAATCATCTCAATTTGTAATTTTTCATTGGTCCGTTCAAGGTCCTCGGTGCGCGATTTAACTAGTTCTTCTAAACTCTCCCGGTATAAGGCTAATTCCTTTTGGTTCTGTTCAAGCTCAGTAACATCCCAAATCGAGACAGAGATTAAACGTCTCCCCTCGATCTCAACTTCATAACTGTCTGTATGAACAGGGAATCGGCTCCCATCTTTGCGAAGATGAACGGTATTATAAGCACTATGCCCGTATAAATGGATTCTTGCCAAAATATCCGGCAGTTCTTTTAGTGACTCCGGAGAGTATACTTCATGGACCGTTCTGCCAAGCAACTCTGTAAGACCATAACCATGCATTTTTGCATAGGTTGGATTAACCTTGAGAATCTCTAAACTTTCGGCGTCACAAACCACCATACCCCAATAACTTTCAGTAAATACTCTATCCCAGATTCCATTGTCCTTCTGAATCGTCGCTAAAGAGGCTTTGAGATCAACAACCTTTTGTTCCAGTTCAATAATCTTTTTGTCACTCGGCATTATTCAAATCACTCTTCTCAAAGAATACTATAGTTAAGTCAGCACTTATAAATAAAATAAATCTAAAAATCTCAGAATGTATTCTATGTTCAAGTGTATTATCCCTTTAAAAGAATCCTTCTAAAATAATGCACGTACAAACAAAATAGAGTAATTTTTGCTATTAATCAGCTCATTAAATTCTTATTCGATAACAATTGTCATTTTAAACAATAAAATATCATTTCAATCGCTTAGGAAATTTCTATAACATTAAATTTAACGATTTTACTTAGAGTTAGGTTTAGCTCAATACCCGGATTTTTTTCCTGTCATTGTAAACACATTTAGTTTAAAAATTGTTATCTTCGCTAAACCTTCTTCTTTAAACGACAGTTCCCGGTCAGTATACTGTTGTAGGATTATTCTTAAGGCTTTTTGCTTTTCTTCAATTTCCTCAATAAATTGCACTTCGCCGAAACCGATAACACTCTGATATCGCATCGTCCAATCACAGGCCAGTTCTCCTGGAACAACCTGACTCTCAACGTCCACTTCAAAACAAGCTTGGGGATTTTCTTTAAGCATTAATAATTTCAGTCCCGCAGGAGCGGAATGAAAATACAAGACACGATTCTCATGATCGTAGCCGAAGCTCATGGGAATAATATAAGGCATATCGTTATAGGACACACCTAAACGGCAAACCTGAGCCTTTCTCATGATTTCATTCATCACTAATTGATCAGTAATTTCCTTGTCTTCTCTACGCATTGTGGTTTCCTCTTTTCAACTTTATTTTAGGACACTGCTTTGACAATATTCTATTTAATACCTTGAAACCCAGGATAGAACCTCGCCAACCACATAAACTATACCATAGAATCCTTTAGCTTTTCGATACTAACAACAGGGGGGGCTCTTCCATGAATCGCCCAGAAAACAAAGGAATACAGGTTGCGGTCCACCCGGAATTCCGACGGACTCTGCTTTCGAACCCAACCTCTGAATCCCTGCGTACTATCTTCGACTGCCAAGTCTTAGACAAAATCTTTGAACGCCCTGAACAATCTCAAGCCGAAGAGATTATTCGCCTATTACCCTATTGGGAACAGCAGGCTTGCCAGGGCAACCAGTTAATAGCAACACTAATTTGCTGTCTAGCCAAGCATTTCCCAAATCTATTCATAGACAATAAATTTTTGAAATCCAATGTTCTGCGTATTCGTATTCTATCTGAAACACCTGGAATTATCTCGTTTCCTTCGGCTGAAGTCCAAGAACATTTACTTAAATTTTTGCTGACAGCTGATGTCTTAGCTGATTTACCTCAATTTGAAGTAATCTCATTTTCGCTGAATGAACTTCAGCCCTTGTCCTCTGATTTAGCGAAGTTTTGCCTAAGTCCTCATAGCCACCGTTATATTCAGAATTTATTCTATCCGGAGCGCTGCGAGGCCATCCTCTCTGTTCTGGCTTATATCGCCAAAAATTACCCACTGCTTCGCATAGCCCAACAAGCCTATGCCCTAATGCTTTCCCTCGATGATTTTGATACCTGGGGAAACCATCCCTTTTGTCTGCGTCTTATAGCCAATCGTTTCTGGGATCATCAAGCAATCGAATGTTGACTTAGGCTTATTATTTTAAAAACAAGAAACGTTCCATGCTGGGAATATAGGGAGACCATTCATTATCGGGATAGTCATTCCTTGCCTGTTCAAACTGATAAAGTTCTGCATCCATGACATCAGCATGGTGAATGACCAAAGCTTCCATTATCTTGGGGCGCTTAGGGGATTGCCATTCGTATTTACCATGATGACTGGAAATGATATGAAGAAGTTTATAACGCAGCTCTTGAGGAAACTCCAAAATCTTTGAGATCTCTCCGACAATAAGTTCCAATCCCAGGATAATATGACCCAAGAGCCTTCCTTCCGTTGTAAATTTAATTCCCCGGTCGTAGGAATATTCCCCCATTTTTCCTACATCATGCAAGAGGGCCCCGGTTATAATCAAATCTTGATCTATGCTCGGAAAATGTCCGGCAATCCCCTGGGCAAGTTCCGCTACTCTGACACTATGCTCCCAAAGGCCCCGAAGATAGGCTTGATGAACTTTTACAGCAGCGGGGGCCTGTCGATAAGCCCTGCCCCATTGGGGATGATCCAAAAACTGTTTGAGCAAACTCTTTAGTTCAGGATTGCTGACCTTGTCCAGAAGGGTCTGCAATCTGTTTTCTAACTCGTTCTCGGAAATTGGAGAACTCGGCAGCAATGCCGTTAAATCTATCTCTTCTTTAGGTATTAAGCATATCTCCTCAATTGTGAGGTCCAAAGTTCCTCGGTATTCAGAAACCGCGCCTCGTATATAAAATATATCATACTCTTCCTTTAACCAATTAAGGACTTGCGGAGGAAACTCCCACATCTTCCCCTGCATGACGCCCGAGCGGTCTTGGCAGGTCAAAGTTAAGAAGGCACCGGGTTTTTGGCGAAAAGGAACCTCTTTCCACTCATTGACAAGGACAGTTCCTTCAAACCGCTCCCCATTCTTACATTCTTTCAGCATTTAGTTCATCCTCTCTAATACGGTCCTTGCTGCTTCAATTGTATCATCTGATTTGGACAGGGGATTGTTAATCAGTAATTCTCCAACGTCTTGCAGATATGTTTAAGAACAAGCTTTCGCAATTCAACAGGTTCCAAGATCTCTGCGGCTGAGCCAAAACCAAGAATCCAGTTTACAAATTCATTGACCCCGATTATATCGTCTTCAAAAATAAGAGATCCATCTTCCTGGAGAGTCAGTTTACTGGTGCGATGGGCAACGTCTTTACGCACCTTAGCTAAAGTTTGCGAACGATTAAGAAAACGCACTTTAACCTTAATAAGTTCACCGTACTCTACTCCCCAACGAGGTCCGAACCACGTCTTCAACGAAAATCCCTCAGGATAGACAAAGAGCGAATTACTCTTACTGACTTTGTTGATATTATTTAGATTATAATTCTTAATTACGTCTCCTTGTCTTGCAACAAGATACCATTTTCGCAAACGCGAATAGTAGACAATTCCTAAGGGATCTACCGTCACGACTCGGCCATTAAATGTAATCAGCAGTTGCTGGCTCGTCTGAATTGCTTTCTCGATGCAGGCAAAGATTTCGCCTTTAATGGGCTCTAGAGGAGTAAAGTCCCCTTTGATGCAGCGATAAGTCTCCTCATTGCCCAGATCAAAACCGGAGAGTATTTTTTGTTTCAAACGTTCTTTTAGGGAGGTTTCTTCTTGAAGAAACTCTAAGGCGCCTAACACCTCGAGGGCTTCTCTAATGTTAAGGTGTACCGGAGTATACTGTTTTCCTGCTGTCCCCAAAAACCACTTAACTTCAGGGTTCAGCAGATCCTCTCCACTCTCATCAGCGCTCTCATCGTGATCCGTATACAAAGGGAAATTCTCAGGAGAAAAAGCCATCACCCTTAAATCTTGCTTCATTGTCCCCCAAGGAACACCGCAGGCTTCCGATAAAGCCTTTCCTGTTAATCCCTCCGGATGGGTTTCAATTAAAGCCATAATCTTTTCAAGACGTTCAATCATGTCCATCCGAATTACCTCCATATAGATGCAAGAGCTGTAATAATTGATCCTTCATTTTTTCCCGAAGCTCTATGGGTTCAAGAACCTCCGCAGTTGAACCAAACCCGCGCAGCCAAACTGCCAATTCATCCAGCCCCTCAACCTGATCGATCATTAAAAGGCTTCCTTCTTCCTCTATCAATTGACAAGACTTTCGCTGAGCGAGTTCCATTCTTACCCGGTTCAATGTGGAAAAATGATCATAAAATCGAATCTTTACGGGTCTGGGTTTCTCATCCCGATAAACTCCCCAAGCATTCCGAAACCAATTTCGCAGGTCAAATCCTGCCACCGGCGTAAATGCTTCTTCCAACCTCTCTACATCCAAAATACGGTTTATTTGATAGGTTTTTATCTTTTGACCAAATTCATCTTGCGCCACAAGATACCAATTGTCCAATACCCAATAATAAACAATCCCTAAAGGGTTTAACTGAAGTTCCCGAGCTGGTTCATCGTCTTTGCGATAAAGAATAGCGACTTTATTCTTACAGCGTGCAGCATCTTCAAGTTCCATACAATATTTGCTTCGGTGGATATCTTGGCTGGGTGTTCTGCCATGCACAAATAGTGTTTCCCGAGTCTTCGCAGTATCTCCTATCCGAAGTCTAAGTTTTGCTTCCAGTGATTTCATATCTTCGGGAATCGGAGCCAAGGCACATCCAAGTTCTAAGGCTCGAAAAAGAAGGATCTTCTCCTGCTCCGAAAGTTGGAGTGGAAGAAGCATATAGTCTGAGTAGACTACATACGCTTCACCGTCACGTTTAATGAATTTCTTTTTCTGGAGATCTTTAACAGCACGTTCCAACGTTTTATAGCTGACTTCTTCTTCATCATGCCGGTTGAATCTCAGATAAAGATCGCTGAGTTGTAGCCCTTGGGAGTTCGCTGTCAAAAGTCGTAAGATTTCCATTTGACGAAGCGTTGTTTTATTTACAGGAGGTACTCCGTTCCAACCTCCTTCCTCTAAATAAAGAGCCCCCGTTTGATCCTGCCTAAAGTTATAGCCGTTATCTTTTAAGTCCTGCAAATCTCGTTGAACTGTCACCAGATTTACTCCCAGTTTCTCCGACAAACTCGAGCTCGTAAAAACCCAGGGTTCTTTGGCTATATGTTTAACAATATCGCGCTGCCGGGTTAACTTATCCAAACAATATTCCCCCTGTCCCTTGAATCATATATTTCTTGAACACTTAACACCTAATAGTTTAAGAAAATATAAGAAAACAATAAGAAATTAAGATTAACAACTTTAATTTGGTGAGGAATCACTCCAATCAGAAACTAATAGAATTATACAAAAGACAGCAAAATTCCTTCTAAATACTTTAGAATAAGCAATGCCTCTTTGAGCAACTTGCCATTAAAGAGTGCACATTAAATACAAAGAGGCCCCCTCGATAGAGTTTCCATACTCACACCGGGGACAGCCTCTAAAAAAATATTGAGCAACTTAATATGACATAATATAAAAACTCGGAGAATCCATTTTTTCTATAGGCTCTCCATAAACCATGTAAATAAACCCTTCTGCATTCGGATTCCGTGTCTTAATAGCACCTTCCTGCTTAATGAGATACACATTGTTGGCGACTCCCATAGATCCTATCGAATAAAAGCGAAGTGTATAATACCTGTAATTCCCCTGGGGAAACATTATCTGATTCTTATCCTTATCGAACTTTGATAAGATTTCGACAGCAGAGTACCCAGAATCCCTCTGATCTCCGGAAATTTCTCCGACATTAAAGTAATTGGTATCTCTGTTGTAAAGCATCAAGTATTTTTTCGGAGTGGAATTTGATGTATCAATAACCTCCATGGTCATCACTCTAATTTCATGAGCTCTATTAAGTCCAAGCTGAAATTCTGTCAGCTTTATTTTCTGGTCTTTACTAAAAGAACTAAGGCCAAATATTTGTTTGTAAATATGCATCATTGAGATATCTTCAAATGGATTGCCGTCAAGATATTGTTTGGCTGACTCCATATTATCATACCTGACAACAACACTGCTCCGCGAATCCTTTAAACCGCCAAATACCAGGATTATTATTACCATAGTTACTATGGCAATCCGTTCAACAACTCGATAAATTGAATGATACTTATTAATTTAAACTCCCCCCTCACCTATAAATCCAGTAGGCATAACTCAAGTGAACATTAACGTTTTCAATCACACCTTCTATGTCTGAATTTCTGTTTTCTTCCCCTTCAATATGACAACTAAATATACTTGAGTCAATTTCATAATGTTTAATTGTTAAAGCTCAGACCTTCAGAATTTCGTTAGTAACATTTTTTGAAGATTTATGCTGCAGCTATACGTTTGAACTTGTTCAATCGGTCTACGGCTAATTTGCAGAGGGTATAGGTCAGGATAGAAAACTCGAAGTCGATTTTGGCTACGTTTCCTCGATGTCGAATGTTGTTTAACTGAAAGTACTCTTTGAGATAAGCATTAACACGTTCTACGGCTGTTCTCTGTTTATAGAGTTCAAAGTAGCGCCCACTTCCTCTGGCTGGAACGGTGTATTTTCTGGGGTCTGAGGAAACCTTAACCTTGAATACCTTTTGACACTGGTTGTTTTCTTTCAGAGGACACTCTTTGCACTTCTTGGGTTGAGTATATTTCAACGTGTCGTATCGGGAATCATAGCTATCATATCGGTAGGAATGACCTTCTTGACACTTAGGGCAAAAGTATTTGTCCTTGTCTTCGGGTAGTTGTTCATTGCGTGGATTGTAATCAATCAGGGCCCTTGACCCCATGGCTTTTGCTTGTTGGTAAATTGGGCTGTAATCGTAACCAGCATCCAAAAGCGAATAGGAAGGCTTCAGCTGGGGGTGAAGTTCATGAAGAGCCTTGAGTAGAGGAATCGCCATTTTGCCATCATTGACATTTCCCGAGGAAAGTAAGGACTTTAAAATGTATTGGCTTTTACAGTCCACGAGAAGATGACCTTTGAACCCGAACCAAAAGACGTTTTTGCCCTCGGAGTTTTTCTTAATTCCCCAGTGAGGATCTTGCGGGATTTGCTGTTCGATCGTCTTGAAATCAAGAGGAAGTTGAGCTTCAATTTTCTTCTCAAAGAGGGGTCGATTCTCTTCCAGTTCCTGTTGTTCTTTGAGCCATTTCTCCCGTTCCGATTTGGGTTTTCGTCCGCGTTTTTTGGAGGTTTGCTTGACTGGAACCTCTTCGTCTTTCTTTTTCTCAGGTTTACGGTCTCTCGCTTCAATATGAGTAGCATCGATGGCTATAACATCCCCATCGATGAAGCCTTCTTGAAACGCCTGAGAGACTAGTTCATTTTGAATTTTTTCCAAAGCAGAAGAACCCTTGATTTTTTGAATCATTCGAGTATAAGAGGACTCGCTAGGAACTGCATCAGCCATCGTAAAGCCGCAGTCGAAACGGAATTCCAAGCTGTTTTTTAATCGTTTTCGTAAATCTTTGATCGTAGGAATTCGTTCGATCACTCGAATGAATAAAGAATAGATCATGGCTGAATAGTTAAGCGTGGTTGGAGCTCCCAAAAATGCCTTTTTTGAAACCACTCTCAACAAAGGAGTAATATTCAGCGGATCCAATAGAAGCGGATACGATTCTTTCGGTGACATTTCTAAGATTTCTTCCAAGGAAAATAGACGTTCTTGGCGAATACTAAACATTGGGAGTTCTCCTTTCAACCTCTCGGTGTTTGTTTGGTCACTTACACTTTCGAGATTTTGGGGAGGTACTCCTTTTTTTACGGGTAAAAAGCCCGCTTATATCAAGGGGTATGAATTATGAAACTAACTCACTTACTTAAAAATAAACATAATGTTCCTTTAGCTGCTCCAATCTGTAAAACGTTAATTAACAGAGGACGCGAGTCTTCTTTCCGCAAAAAACAAAAGCGACCTCAGTAATTTATTAGCTGGAGTCGCTTCAGTATGATTATGCTAACTGATCTAACCACCGATAATATTCATTTTCCAACTGTCCTACAGTAAATTTATTTCTGGCGTCCATTAATTCGGAATTAATTTCACATTTATCGGCATCACGAAGTAGTACTATTCTTATAGGTGCATCCATAAGTCTTCCCTCCTGTTACATGATTTTATTTAGTATGTATAAATAGCTCTAATGGAAAGATCATTCATTCTCTTATTCCAAATGATAGTTTTCAGACATTACTCTATCTCAATTTCTATTATATTCTTGGCGTTAATTGGAATCAATGAATCCGACAATATATGTCATCATCTGTCATAGTGATAATATTAAATAACTATAATATAGGTGATAGTTCTGAGCCTGAAGGTCATCGTAATGTTGCATATGCAGACCAGCAAAATCAAAAATCTAATCATTCGCTTTGAATAATTATTCAAAGTGCAAAATGCCCCCACTTAGAAGTGAGGGCAAAAAAACTTTATTTATAGAAGTTATTGATTTGAGCTAATCTCACCAAGGGTTACTTGAACTTGATTTGTCTGGCCATTGCGGATATATGTCACTGTAACAGCGTCCCCAACCTGATACTGATAAAGATCGTGAACAAGATCAGCGGAATTTTGTACTTCTTGGTTATTAATTTTGGTAATAATGTCCCCTGTTTGCAAACCAGCTTTAGCCGCCGGACCGCCAGGTGAAACAGATGAGATGTAGGCTCCTTGAGGTAGGTTATTATATTGAGCATAATTATCATATTGGTCATTAATTGATACCATCAGCGCCGGATGTTGGGCTGCACCAGTTTTAATTAGCTGTTCAATTGTAGGTAAGGCATCGGAAATAGGAATCGCAAAGCCCATTCCTTCGAATCCGGATTGAGCAAATTTTGCAGAATTAATTCCTATTACATTACCACTATAATCTACGAGTGGCCCGCCACTGTTTCCCGGATTAATCGCCGCATCTGTTTGAATTAGGTTAAAACTGTCTTCTCCTGTTATATCCAGTTGACGATTTGTGGCAGAGATAATACCGGCAGTCTCTGAACGAGCAAATTGTATCCCTCCAGGATTTCCAATAGCTACCACTGGTTCTCCCACCTGGATTTTGGTGGAATCTCCCAGATTGACTTGCGTTAGTTTATCGGCAGAGATCTGCAAGACAGCCAGATCTGTGTGGGGATCCGCTCCGATAAGCTTAGCTTGAACGTTTCGTCCGTCACTTAAATTGACCATTATTTTTTGGGCTCCGTCAATTACATGATTATTTGTCACTATATACCCTTTATGAGCATCAATGATAAAGCCCGATCCGCTGTCTACTTCCTGAGGATTTGAATCTCCAAAAGAATTTTGCGGGGATTGATAGTTCGCAATACCCACAACTGCGGGACCAACTTGCTGAGCGATTTGTTCTGTGGGATAATTTCCGGTTTGATCTGTACCTAATTTAATGGCTGACGGTATTGACGAGCGAGACATTGTGGTTGTGGCTACCATTGAGGTTGGAGTTTTCAGATTGTGATAATAAGAAGGAGCAAAGGCAATTGTCGCCATTCCGCCTCCTACCGCACTGACAAAGCAAAGTCCGGTAATTCCTATTACAATTGATTTTTTGGAGAATTTTTTAGTCCTGTTTAATTGATTGCTTACTGATTGAATAACATTGCCATTTTCAGTTGAATACTTTTCACTTTCCATGACAAAAACCTCCTGCATAAAACTTTTTTCACTTGGTTATAACCAAGTGGTTACCATTTAAGATAACCAAGATATTTGATCAAAGTTTTAACATATTGTGATAGTTTTTTAAAATTTCTGTTAAACTAAATCAAGCAACTATCGGGCAATTTTCCAAGTCAATTTTCTGAAACTTCATGTTTTCCTCTCACAAAAAATAAAGCCTACATGCTTAGCTGTAGACTTCAGGAGCAAAAATGGAGGAGGAAAGTTACATAAAGAATCTGTCATATAAAATCCCTGCCCGCTAATTATAGCAACGACAGGAATTTGTAGATTATTAGGGCTTAGCTATTTAAAACCAGAGCTCTTTAATCACTCCTTTGCCACTTAACGTATAAAGTGCCCAGTCCGTTTTTCTCCTTTTCACTCCAAAACCTGCAAAGAGCCGCCCGAGTTTCCGCTTGAATATCTACCCGCAGCGATTAATTCATTAAGCAATAAAGGTACGTATCAATTCACTTTCACATTCAAGAGACAAGTTACATAGTATGTATTAGAAATCCCACATAAGCATCTCCTTTCTCATCTTATATTGGCTCGAAAAGCCAAAATTAAAATAAAAGGAGATAATGTTATGGCAGGTTTGGGATTTCCCCCTTTTGGCGTCCCCCCTTTCGGAGCACCACCATTTAATGCTATACTATTTGACACTCTACCGATCGGAGCCAGGGTTGTAATTGGTACTGATTCAAGCACATGGGTTGGAAATTACGGCGGCGTTATTGACGGTGTAGTATTTGTAACTAATGCTCGATTATTCTCCAATATCGGAAACCCGATCGATGGAATTCAGTCGGTAGTAAGAATCCCTGTCAGAAGAATAACCTATGTGAGTTATTAAAATTAACCATCCCCGGTAATGAACCGGGGATGGTATATACTTATACTTAATACTCCAGAATATAGTATCTATATGTTATGTTCTCCGAGGCTCATCAGTCGAAAGGCAGTTAATAATTTCGAGGTCTTACTACCTAATTATATTGAATTACAATGCAGTAACGCCAATTTTTGTGCACATTTTCCTACGTAAGCGTCATGGTTTAAGAAGCATAGATAACATTGCTTATTACTTATGGTCCTGTTCCTTCACTTTCAATCCTCCAACCGCTTTTTGGAGTTTTAAAATACTTACGGAAATAAAAATAGATAGTACTATTTTATTTTTCATACTTTAATTCTCCATCAAAAAACATTCAAAAACGATATTCAGTGAAATACAAAGTTCCGTTTTTAACTACCTTGGAATTATTTACTTTAACGGTCCCACCGCATAGTTTTGTAGTCAGGTTATTTCTGTAACGCAGTGAACGTTCTAATGGCATTTTGCTCGGATGCTGCTGTTTTTAAGTCGATATAAGCGATCATTTTTGTTCCATCAAAAGCAAACAGATAAAATGTCGTGTTGTTTGACTTAAAGTTGTTGATATTATAAATAGTAAAATCGATTTTTTTGCCTTTGTATTGACCGAAAAGTTCTTTTTGGTCCGTTAGTTCTCTGATGGGAGGACTCACAGCAAAATCATTCGTAATAATTACCGGGAAGTTAACGCTGCTATTTGGAGTGATTTCACGGTCATCTCCAATCACAGAATAGATCTGCTTATCCCTCTCCATACTTTGTTTTTGTAATTCGCTGTAAGAATCCTCGATATTTTTGATAACTGAAACCTTGTTCAGGAAATTCGCGAAAGAATCTGGGCTGGCCGTAGCCTGTTTCACCGTATCGGCTGTAAAATACTCCATACCGTACCGTTCGCTTAAATTTTCCCGGTTGTAATAAGCCCCGTAAAATTCCCCGTATTGATCATTTAGCCTTAATGAAATTTCGCCAGCGTTGGGAATCAAGCTGAACATCACGGCTGCATTTTTATTCCAGGCGGTCTCAATATCCTCCCTAAACCGATAATTAGCCCGGCTGTCAACCTGATAGTTGACCGTAATCCCATATGGCTCACTGTCCGTTTTCAGTTCAAAGGATTTTATAGGCAGATCCGTATAATTAAGTGCATGAACTATTGCCCCTACATTAGAGTTATTACCGGTATAAGTTCCATGATATTGATATAATTTTTCGGCATAGCCGCCCAGCTGGTCCGAGGTACGTTCAAGCCCCCGGTTGGAGTTTTTTTGTTGATTGTCGGAGCTTTCCTGAATATTGCTACAACCTACTATTGCACTGGCAAAACCTGATAGCGCCAAAACAAATACCAGTGCCCAAATACTTTTCTTTTTAATTCTTCTATTTAATTTTTTCACAATAAAACACTTCTCTTCATCAACATTAAACTCAGATAGGGACAGACTTCAAAAATCCCGTTGGTTCAACGGGCCGTTGCAAACGTTCCTCGTAAAGCATATATGATGCAAAGATTCTCTGGAGCCAATTCTCGTTTAATCCATACTTTTGGCTCAAGATCCCAGCAATAGCCCAAATTTTAGAGTGGCCATCAATCTCTGTTATATTAGCTGATACATTCCTAGACTAAATTTCTAATGGTAAACTTGCCTGAATGTCTGTCGGTATCACCGGTGTGCAATCATTAATAAACTGTTCAAATTCCTCTTTAGTTGTTGGTCTGAGGGTTAGTAATATTGAATTCGGCCAAAATTCCTTTTCCATTAAACCCTTTCATTCTATCCTCTTGGATTAGTTTTATAGCGGATAGTCGATTCTTTTCCTCTGTCTGCTGTTGCCATTGCTCATCATCAAAATGATAAAACTGGCAATAGCATCCAGACCACTCTTTGTTATCCGTAAAAGCTACATTATCAAAAAACTGCAGAAAATCTCCTTTTCGTTCCTCGGATATTGGATATATAGAAACTTTCACTTTTGAACCTCCCAATCATTTTCTATTAGTTATGACACTTCACATCAGTTAATACCCGCTTTTCAATCTTACGTACTTCTTCCCGTGAAACTTTTTGACTGTTTGCTAGTTATTTAAACAAATTTCCTAAATAAAATCTGCCCTTTGAGAAATAATAGGTTCAAAGGAGTGAGATTATGCATGCTGAAATAAGTAAAGAAGCCTTAACAGCCAATGAAATTTATGCTATTTGGTCCGCATTTATGAAAAATAGCATGGAAATTAGATTTCTTGAATATTTTTTGGAGACAACAGAAGATCTTTACATAAGAAAAATCATTCAAAAAATGTTGAATCATCGAAGGAAGGGTATTGAATACATTGCTAATATTCTAGTTCAGGAAAACATTACTGTTCCCTTAGGCCTTACAGATGATGATGTATGCACAGAAGCCCCCAAAATCTTTTCTGATAATTTTATATTGTTTTTCTGTTACGATTTAGTTTTATTCTCAATAAGCGTTTTTTCAAACGCGTTAATTGATTGTGTAAGAAATGATGTTAGAAAGTATTTTCAGACTAGCTTAGAACATAATATTGAGATGCAATATATAATTTTAGAAGTTAAGATATCGAAGGGCGTTCATTTAAGCTTTCCGAAAGTGGCCATAGATAACGAAATTGATTTAGTAGATAAAATGAACTTTTTAAAGGGAATTTTCGGTGATAGTAGGCCTATTAATGTTGGCGAGATTGCTAATTTGTCTAAAATAATAGATCGAGCACAGTTTTCAAAAATGGTTTTTGTTGCTTTTAGTAAAATATCTAAGACACACCACATCTCTCAACATTTTAATAAAGGTAGAGACGAGATTCAAAGAGTTCTAGATGTATTAACTCATATTCTTGACGAAGAAAATATTCCAATGTCATCATCGAGTGAATATCAGATATCCGATATAGAAACGTCTCCATTTTCCGATAAGTTAATGTTATTCTTTGTAAATATGTGTTTAGGTATGTTTTGTTTTACTATGATAACGCAAGCATTAACCTCATGCCTTAGAAATGATTTGATATTGAAGATTTCTAAAATTTCTAGTGACTTAAAGTTCTATTATTTGGATAGTGTGAAATTATCTATTAAAGAAGGGTGGCTTGAAAGACCTCCACAATCAATTAATAGATAACTCTATCTACAACCAGAACTAAATACCGGGTCAATGTCCACTCTAGCCCTAATACTGTGCTAGCTAGCCTTTACAACGAAGTGGCTATTTCTTCTTGAGCTTAGCGGGGCGCGAGGTGGGCGTGGGACGGACGTAAGAACGGCAGGCACAGCGATATCAAGCAGGCTACTCTGTTGCGTTAGCTCGCTCCATAATTTCCTGGATTATAGAAGTTTTAGCGTTTGCGTAGTTCTCCACGTGCCGCCACACATGCTGAGCCAAGTCCCGTTTGACCCGCGCGTATTTGTCACTGTCAATTTTGTTGGCCCGTAACCAATCGCGGAATCGCAGCATTCTTTCGATCTCTGAAGCACCCGCACTGAACACGTGTAGGTTGATGTTTATGTCAGACCCTTTAAACATACGGTGCTCAAACCACTCTGGCTCTCTGATTCTCAGCGTGAAACCGGCTGCCTCTAAGGCCGGTACATACAGTACCTGATCAATTTAAAATTGGTATCTCGGTCCCAAAACCCTTTCCCTACGAATAACCGGACCTAGCATTTTACATAACGTTCTGAGAATTTTCGATAATTACAGGATGTTTAAAGCAATTGATGAAGATATAAATGGCCAGAGGACAATTATAATTTTTCGATAACCCCCCAATTTTTATTGTCATTGTTGGGGCGATCAGATAAATATTTGTCCTCTGTTAAACATTAACATACATTAGTGCACAATAAAATTGGATTCTTTATACTAATCGGTAACCTACCCCGGGTTCAGTTATAATATGACGTGGACTGGATGGCTCCTGCTCTAACTTACGTCTAATCTGCCCGATGATAACTCGTAGATAAGGTATCTTCTTTTCAAATGAAGGTCCCCACACAGTACGCATTAAAGATTTATAGGTAACAACCATCCCAGTGTCAATAGCCAAACTCCTCAGAACTTTATATTCTATAGGGGTGAGCATAATTTCCTTATCGTCAACAAATATTCGTTGATGAGCCAGATCAATCATTAAATCATCAAATTTTAAATGATGTTCTTCGGACTCTGATTTCTGACGCAACGTTTTTCGTATACGTGCTAATAATTCACCTATACCAAACGGTTTGGTCAAATAATCATGAGCTCCTATATCTAAGGCTGTTATCTTATCTTTTTCCTGCTTTTTTACAGACACTATGATCACAGGTACTCGAGACCATTCCCGTAATTTGCGAAGCATATCAAATCCATTTATATCAGGCAACTCTATATCCAAAAGGACTAAATCGGGGTCGAACTTTGCCACTGCATCAAGTCCGTCTTTTCCTGTATCGACATCTTTAACAACATATCCTTGGCCAGTTAGATTTGCCCGCAAGAGCCTTCGAATTTGTGTTTCTTCATCAATAACAAGGATTCGTCTTCCTTCCTTTTTCATATCATTACTCCCTGATTCATAATTGGGATTTTGACTGTGCGTTAATTCGGGAAATTTTTACATTCCTGTTGTAATTCAATTTATAGTAATCATTTCTAATGTGCATTCGAAAGTTTTCATTGAGGAACAATTTTCTTCTGCCGCTCACTGATGTGATAAGGCACACTGGCAATGACATAATTTTTATTGAAAAATAGTACGGATTTTAATACCCACCCAGTTTGATTATGCAAGAAATATTGCCACCATTTATGTGTTATAAATTCCGGAATCAGCACCATAATCAGCTCATGGGGTTGTATCGTTTTTTCAACGCCTTCTAAATACTGAAGAAGAGGTGATAAAAAGGCTCTATAAGGACTAGGAAGCGTAACCAGTGGAATATGGGGATAACGTTCACCCCATCTTGATTTTAATTTCTCAGATTTCTCCTCATCAAGTACAATATGCACAGCTGTAACGTCGCTGCTGATGGAGGTCGCATATTCAATAGTATTAACTACAACTCTCGTAAACGTGGCAACTGGGACAATTACTTTAATGTGTTCAGGATGTTCACAAACTTGACCATCAACACTCAACTCTTTGGCAATTTCAACATAGTGTTTATGGATTTTTAAGAAAGCCAAGACCAATAACGGTATTAAGACAATAACGATCCAAGCACCATTCATGAATTTTTCTGTTGCCAGGATCAAAAGCACAATCCCACTTAAAGTAGCTCCGAATCCATTAACCATGATATTGGTTTTCCAACCAACCTCCTTTATTTTACGCCAATGAACGACCATCCCAACTTGCGATAAGGTAAACGATAGAAAAACTCCAATGGCATAGAGCGGAAGAAGGTTATGGGTATCTCCTCCAAATATAAAAAGCAATAAAGCCGCCAATATTGATAAAGTTACAATTCCATTCGAAAAGACTAACTTATCGCCACGGGCGGAAAATTGCCGCGGTAAATATCCATCTTTCGCTATTAGACTAAAGACTAAAGGAAAATCGTTATAACTCGTGTTAGCAGCCAGAATTAGAATCGCAGCGGTGCTGGCTTGTAGTAAATAGTAGAACCAGCCTCTGCCAGTTAATACGCGGGCAATCTGCGAAATGACCGTTTCATCAGCGTTCGGTGTTACATGGAGAATTTGAGCTAAAAACGTAGTTCCCCCAAAAAGAAAAACAATAATAATTCCCATAGCGACAAGAGTTATCGCAGCATTTCGTGAACGAGGTTCTTTAAAATTAGGGACACCGTTACTTATGGCCTCAACCCCCGTGAGAGCCGTACAACCTGAAGAAAAAGCCTTTGCTAATATCCACAAGGTAATATAGTTTTGAGGCGTTGAGCCTAAGACCGGATTCACTGGAGCCGGGGAAATTGGCAAACCCATGAAATGTTTATAGACGCCAACACCAATCAACGTTAACAGCGAGAAAATGAAAATATAAGTTGGTAACGTAAAAACAGTAGCTGCCTCTTTAATCCCGCGAAGATTAACGACCATTAAGAATAAAACAAAAAATAAACAAAGTGCTACAGTATGAGGCAGCAGGCTTGGAAATGCTGAGGTAATGGCTGCTACACCGGATGCTATACTTACCGAAACTGTTAATATATAATCTATAACCAATGAAGCTCCTGCAATTAAGCCGGCATGCTGGCCCAAATTGTCCTTGGCAACAATATAGGCCCCACCACCCGATGGATAGGCAAAAATTGTTTTGCGATAGGACATAATTAAAGTTGCTAAAAGCAACACAATAACTCCCGAGACTGGAAGTGCATAGGACAGAGCAAAAGCGCCAATAGGGGCAAGTACCCACAGTATTTCTTCTGTGGCATAAGCAACCGAGGATAATGCATCGGAAGAATACACCGCTAATGCTTTAATTTTAGTCAATTTCTCATGGGCTAGTGATGAATTTTCAAGAGGCTTACCAATAATTAAATTCTTAACGCTAAACATATCAATCTCCTTCTCAAATAAAACCTTTAAACTTTAAAAATTAATCCACTTATCTTTCCTATCTTCTATGGACCAATCCTTCCAATTTTAAGAACATTACTTCCAGTTCACTTCCCCCAATAATATAGCCCTATTATAGAGCAAAGGTGCGTAAAAATTATATAAAAATGATGTAAAATTGTAATAAAAATAGCTCTCATAGACATAAATAAAAAATAAAGATTAAATATTTGAATGTAAATTAAAAATAGTGTAAATTAAATTTTAATTAATTATATTTTTTTTAATTTTTAAGAATATTTATTGCTAATCATGAATTAAACAATCATTTTCTTAATGTTCTTTAAATCTTAATTCATTATCCCTCTGGAAAGTAACTCCAGTGTCATATGCACTTCAATAATATTGTATTTCAATAGAATTTTGCCTTAAATGTTTAACCTGCTTTAAGTTCATGCGATATAGTCAAGTTTCGTAATGGGTATTAGTTCGTTAATACATAAAAACGCTCCCCTTCAAGTACCAGGTTTATATTCAACCTGTACTTAAAAGGGGAGCAAATCGCAACCCAGTTATAGATCATTATCTTTGCAAATGAGTCCTACACGATCTTATATCCAACTCCCGGTTCATTGATAATGTGGATTGGTTCCGAAGGATCTTGTTCTAACTTTTTTCTTAACTGCCCTATATAGATTCTTAAATAATGACTATTTGCATCCTTATCAACTCCCCAAATCTTGCTTAAGAGCTGGTGATGTGTCACTATTTTTCCTTTATTTTGGGCTAACATGGTTATTAATTGATACTCTGTTGGCGTAAGTTTAATCTGATTGTCATTGACTCTTACTTCTCTATTCTCTTGATCGATGGTAATATTCCCAAATTTCAAAATCTCTTCATCATTAACATCGCTGCTGTGTCTTAGTGCATTACGAATCCGCGCCAGAAGTTCCCCCATACCAAAGGGCTTAGTAACATAATCATCTGCTCCCAAATCAAAGGCTAATATTTTATCATTTTCATGTTCACGAGCAGTCAGAACAACTACAGGGACCTTCGAGGTTTCTCGCACCTTTGTCAGAACATCGATACCGTCTAAATCAGGAAGCCCTAAATCCAGAACAATTAAATCCGGCTTCATCTGCTTAATCTTACTCAAACCTTCATTGGCATCAATTGCCTCAGATACCTCATAACCATGTACAGATAAGGAAACCTTCAGAAGCCTCTGAATTTGAGGCTCATCATCAATAACCAGAATTCGTTTCCCTTTTTCATTCATTGTCATCGCCTACTTCCACAGGAATTCTTGGGGGTATTTTGCTAAGTGGAATTGTAAAAGAAATCGTAACTCCCCCGATCTCACTATTATTTTCTGCCTGTATTTTTCCGCCATGAAGCTCCACAATTCCTTTTGAGATAGCCAAACCTAAACCTGTACCGCTAATCTGGCGCGGAGAACGGACTCTGTAAAACTTATCAAAAATATGTTCTAAATCCTCTGGTGGAATCGGTAAGCCCCAGTCACGTACCGATACCTCAACTTGTTTTTCATTATTTCTAACGATGATACAAATTCGGCTATCAGGTTTGGAATATTTCATGGCATTATCCAAAAGATTTGTAAGAACTTGCTTAATCAAGATGAAGTCCACATTGACCAACAACTCTTTATTAGAAATCTCACATATTATTTCTCGTTTATTTTCTAAGCCTTCATCAATATGTTTGATTGCCTCTTTAATAATTTCATCAATCTCACACCATTCTTTATTTAACTTAAGCATATCACTTTCTAACCGCGCCATATCAAGTAAATTATTAACCAGCTTATTCATGCGCATAGCGCCAATTTTAATGGTCTCGAGAAGATCCTGCCTTGAGGTTACATCGAAAAGTTTATCATTCTCAATGAGACTTGTTACAGCACCTATCATCGAAGCCAGAGGTGTTCGTAAATCATGAGAGATAGAGTTGAGCAATGCTGTTCGCAGTTTTTCTGATTCGTTTAACAATTGCGCCTCTCTTGCCTTTTCGACCAATGATATTCTCGCTATGGCCAACGCCGTCAAGCTGGCAAAGGCATCCAATAAACGTCTTTTTTCCGCCGACAGATACCTTTCCGAACTTGATTGCTGCACTCCAAGAACACCGCAAATTCCCTGTTCGGAGACCAACGGCAGGTAAAATCCTTTGGCACCCCCGAGGGTATCGGTACCTTTTCCTGCTGTCTGATTGTTTTCAAAAACCCATGTGGCTACTGCCCTTTCATTTTCTTCAAACGCCGTTTCCAGGTTTGAGCAAGACCGCAAAGATAACTGTCCGTTCGTTTCCGGTACTAAGATTACAACCTCACCTCGAATTATATCCGATACTTTTTTTACAACACTTTCGAGTACAAAATCCAAATCAGAGACTGCCGCAATCTCACGGCTTAAGGAATAGAGAGCTGCCGTTTGCGACTCACGCTGCCGGGAATTAATAAGCTGTATTCTTAAGCGGGTTGACAAATTACCCAAATAATAACCAATGAGAATCATAATGGCAAAACTAACAAGGTACCTTAAATCAGCAACTGTAAATGTTAGAACTGGAGGAATGGTAAAAAAGTCATAGGTAATGACGGATACAATAGAGGTGAAAATACCTACCCTTTTTCCGTAACGCCCAGCACTTAAAAGTACGGGAAGTAAATAGAGCATCGCGGTATTAACGAGGCCCAATTCGGAACTTCCTAACCAAGCAACGACTGTTATGACTGCAAGGGATACAAAAGTAGTCAAGTATGGAACAAGATCGTTGGTTTTTTTAACACCAGTTTTCTTATTTTCCCGTTCTTCCTTAGTTTTAGGTCCATCCCCCGGTATAACATGGACGCTGATATTTTGACTTTGTCGCAGAACCTTTTCGACAATTGAGCTAGAAAAGCGTTCCCGAATTTTAAGCTGACCAGGTTTCCCTATGATTATCTGGGTTACGTTACGTTTCTGTGCAACCTCAAGCAGTTCCTCGACAACATCGTTGCCGCTCAAGGATATCGTTTCTGCATCTAACTCTTGAGCTAAATGCAAGCTTTTGGACAATTGGTCCTTTTGGTTTTCATTTTTCAGAGGGTTCGAAGGCGTATCAATGTAGACGACAAGCAGTTCGGCCTTCATTCCTACGGCAATTCGTTTCCCCATTCTAATCAATCGTTCACCAAATGGGCTGGAGCTGATACAAACCATAACCCGTTCACTGGCTGGCCAAGGCCCTTCTATGCCGTGGACCCGCATGTAGGATTCCAACTGCCGGTCCACCCTCTGAGCAGCAAAGCGCATGGATAGTTCTCTCAGGGCATTGATATTCCCGGGGCGAAAAAATTTATCTAACGCATGCTTCGCCTGGTTAGGAACGTATATTTTACCTTCTTCTAAACGCTGAATTAGAGCTTCGGTCGATATATCAATGAGCTGTATTCTAGCATGTTCAAGGATAGAATCAGGAACCGTTTCCCGCACGGTAACTCCCGTTATTTTAGCAACAATGTCATTAAAACTTTCCACATGTTGAATATTTACTGTCGTATAAACGTCGATTCCCGCTGCCAAAAGTTCCTCGACGTCTTGGTAACGTTTTAGATGCCGGGAACTAGGGACATTTGTATGAGCAAGCTCATCCACCAAGACGATCTGAGGATGGATTGATAAGATTTCGTCAAGGTCCATCTCTTTTAAGACTTTACCGTGATACTCAATCTCTTTGGGGGCAATCTGAGGAATCCCCTCCATTAAAGCCATTGTTTCTGGCCGCGCATGCGGTTCAACCCATCCAGCCGACAGTTTAATTCCTTCGGAGAGCCTTTCCCTGGCAACTTCCAGCATGGCATAGGTTTTGCCGACACCGGCAGCCGCGCCTAAGAAAACCGTTAGTTTACCCTTAGCCTCATCTTCTATATCAGCTAAAAGTTCATCAGGACTAACTCGTTTTTTCTCGCTCATGATATCCTCCTTTGAATAAAGAAAACTTGGCTGGCGTGGGCAGAAACCTATCTGCACTTATGCACAGAAAGTATATAACGCTAGTTTATACTTTCTATGCATAAGTGCAAGTAAAGCTAAGCAGTTAAAAGTATAAACACTAACCGCTTAGCTATAATTCATTTCGTCAAGCCGTCAAGATCAAGGTTTAGTCGAAGAACATTTACTCTCGGCTCTCCGAAAATCCCTAATTGCCGTGGGGTTGTATCTTGTTGGACAAGATTTCTGATTGTTGCAGCAGGCAGATTTCTTAATTTTGCTATCCTGGGAACTTGAAGCATAGCTCCTTCCGGAGTTATATCAGGATCTAAGCCGCTTGCCGAAGCAGTCACCAAATCCGAAGGAATCTCCTGGCTCGAGCTTAATCCGTTTTGCCTGCGGATAGTATTTGCCCGATCTGCCACTGCCTTGAGGAGATCCTTATTCGTAGGACCTAAATTAGATCCCCCCGATGCTGTCGCATCATAACCATTTGTTCCGGCAGCCGAAGGTCTTGGTTGGAAGTACTTAGGATCAGATAAATTCTGTCCGATTAACTGTGATCCCACCGCTTTACCATTCTTATATACCAAAGATCCGTTCGCTTGATGTGGAAAAAACAGCTGTGCAAGACCCGTCACGACTAAGGGATAAGCAATTCCTGTCAGAACAATCATTACAAGCAGCATGGCAACACCCTTGATAAATTGCTTTAGCATCATTAACACTCCCTTCTTACGCCCAGCCTAAAGCTGAGATAATCAAATCAATGATTTTAATTCCGATGAATGGGACAATCAAACCACCTAAACCATAGAACAAGAGATTTTTTCTCAGAATAATATTCGCTCCAAGGGGTTCGTATTTCACCCCGCGTAAAGCAAGAGGTACTAGCGCGATGATAATCAAAGCGTTAAAAATCACTGCTGACAGGATGGCACTTTGGGGAGTAGCTAAGTGCATAATATTTAAGATCTTTAATTGAGGATAAGTGGCAAAGAATAAGGCCGGAATGATGGCAAAGTATTTTGCTACATCATTGGCGATACTGAATGTAGTCAGTGAACCTCTCGTCATTAAAAGCTGTTTACCAATTTCCACAACTTCAATCAGTTTTGTAGGGTTACTGTCTAAATCAACCATATTGCCCGCTTCTTTAGCTGCCTGAGTCCCGCTGTTCATGGCTACTCCTACGTCTGCCTGAGCCAGTGCCGGGGCATCATTTGTTCCGTCCCCTGTCATGGCCACGAGATGCCCTTTATTTTGGTAATCTCTAATCAGCTTCAATTTTGCTTCCGGAGTTGCTTCAGCTAAGAAATCATCAACTCCTGCCTCTGCTGCTATGGCAGCCGCTGTAAGCGGATTATCGCCTGTAATCATGACTGTTTTTATGCCCATTTTTCTAAGTTGGGCAAACCGTTCTTTAATACCGCCTTTGACAACGTCCTTAAGATAGATGACTCCTAATGCCTGAGTTCCTTCTGCCACAACTAAAGGGGTACCCCCTTTTTTGGCGATCTCTTCTACTGCAGCAATAACATCGGGATGCATAATCCCGCCTTGCTCTCGAACATAGTTTTCAATGGCATCTGTTGCCCCTTTGCGAATTTCTCGTCCTTCGAAATTAACACCGCTCATTCTCGTTTGGGCACTAAAGGGTATAAATGTGGCGCCTAAACTATTGATATCACGCTCTCTCAAATTGTATTTTTCTTTTGCTAAGATAACAATGCTGCGTCCTTCCGGAGTTTCATCGGCGAGTGAGGAAATTTGAGCTGCGTCTGCCAGTTTTTCCACCGGTACATCCGGTGCCGGGATAAATTCCGTCGCCATTCTGTTACCAAGAGTAATTGTACCTGTCTTATCCAGCAACAAAACATTGACATCGCCGGCAGCCTCTACAGCCCGACCGGACATGGCCAGGACATTTCGTTTTAACAAACGATCCATTCCGGCAATCCCAATGGCGCTGAGCAAACCACCAATAGTTGTGGGAATAAGGCAAACTAACAGAGCGGCTAGAACCGGAACAGCGACGATGGTTCCCGAATAAATAGCATAAGGTTCAAGAGTAGCAACTGCCAGCAGGAAAATAATTGTTAACCCTAAAAGCAAAATGGTTAAGGCAATTTCGTTCGGTGTTTTTTGTCGTTTGGCTCCTTCAACCAAATGAATCATGCGGTCCAGAAAGGTTTCCCCAGGGTTAGCAGTAATTTTAACTTTAATCCAGTCTGATAAAACTTTAGTTCCGCCCGTAACGGAACTGCGGTCACCGCCAGATTCACGAATAACGGGTGCCGATTCTCCCGTGACTGCACTTTCATCAACCGACGCAATGCCTTCAATGACTTCCCCGTCACCGGGAATAACATCCCCTGCTTCTACTAAAACAATGTCCCCTTTACGCAGATCGGGGGCGGGTACATTCACGTGTTTTTCACCGTCAAGCTTTTTAGCTAATGTTTCACTCCTCGTTTTGCGCAGGGCCGAGGCCTGTGCTTTTCCTCGCCCCTCGGCGATAGCTTCGGAAAAATTCGCGAATAAAACCGTTATCCATAACCAAACTGCAATTTGAGCATTAAAACTCAATGTTTCAGCATGGATAAACAAATCCCTAAGCACAAAATAGATGCTTAATACTGCCACGATCTCTACCACAAACATAACCGGATTACGCCACATAATCGAAGGGTTTAATTTCTTGAAAGCATCTTTGCTGGCTTCCAAGATCATTGCTGAGTTAAAACTCCCCGAAGGGGTTTTTTTACCTTCATGGCTCACATTTTCTTGCATGTTGTTGCCTCCAAGTTACAATTAATAGTAAAAGTTATTTCCCAATCATGATTAAATGTTCAACAATTGGACCCAAGGCAAGTGCCGGGAAGAAGGTTAAGGCACTGACTATAATCACAATCCCCGCAAGTAAACCTCCAAAAAGCAGGCCTGTCGTCTGAAACGTACCGGGGCCTTCAGGAATTGCTTTCTTCTTGACCATGCCACCGGCAATTGCTAAGACTGGAAGAATAATTCCAAATCGTCCAAGAAGAATCGCTATCCCAATGGCGATGTTATAAAAGGGCGTATTAGCATTTAGGCCTGCAAAGGCGCTTCCATTGTTCGCTCCAGCAGAAGTAAAAGCATAGAGAATCTCACTTAAACCATGAGGTCCCGGATTTAAGATTGACGAGGTCCCTGCTTTTGTAACACTCGCCAGAGCACTTCCCACCAAAATTGTAACGGCCGGCACAAGAATCGCAATAGTGGCCATTTTTATTTCCCAAGATTCGATTTTTTTGCCCAAATACTCAGGAGTTCGCCCAACCATTAAACCCACTATAAAGACGGTTAAGATTACAAAGATCAGCATACCGTAGAGTCCGGCACCGACACCGCCAAAAACGACTTCCCCTAACATCATTTGCAGCATCGGAATCATACCACCGAGGGGGGTAAGACTATCGTGCATCGCGTTTACCGCTCCACAGGAGGCTGCAGTAGTGATAGTGGCAAAGAGCGCAGAATTCGCAACGCCAAAACGTACTTCTTTGCCTTCCATGGCCGAAGGACCACTGATTCCCAAGGCTGTCACATTTGGATTTCCGTACATTTCACTGGAATAAGTAGCTCCTACAAATATTAAGAACAGTACGAGCATCGTGACAAAGATTACCCTTCCTTGTTTGGGATTGCCAACCATGTGTCCGAAGGTAAAAGGTAAAGCAGCCGGAATAAGCAAGATAAAGAGCATTTCTAAAAAGTTGGATAACGGCGTAGGATTCTCGAAAGGATGGGCCGAATTGGCATTGAAAAAGCCCCCTCCATTGGTTCCAAACATTTTAATGGCCTCTTGGGAAGCCACCGGCCCCATAGCAAGAGTTTGCTTACCGCCGTCAAGAGTTGCCAAATGTAAATACGAACTAAAATTTTGTATAACACCTTGTTGCGTCAGAACAAGCGCTCCAATCACTGATAAAGGAAGTAATATCCATAAGATGGAACGAGTCAGATCTACCCAGAAGTTTCCGATTGTAGATGCGGTTTTTCGCGCCAAACCTCTTGTAAGGGCAATCACCACAACGATACCAGTTGCGGCAGAGACAAAATTTTGGACAGTAAACCCTGCCATCTGTACCATATAACTCATGGTGGATTCACCGGAGTACGCTTGCCAGTTCGTATTCGTTACAAAACTAGCGGCAGTATTAAACGCTAAATCCGGGGACACTGCACCGAACCCTTGAGGATTAAGGGGAAGGTATTTTTGTAGCAACTGAAGTAAAAAAAGAACGAAAAAACCACAGAAGTTGAAAATCAGGAGTGCCCCGGCATAGCTTTTCCAGTCCATCTCGCTTTGTTCATCAGTTCCCGTTAGACGATAGATCAGTTTTTCAAGAGGTCGAAACAGCGGGTCAACCCAAGTATTTTCCTGGCTAAAAACTTTAGCCATATATCGACCCAAAGGAATAGCTAAAACTGTAAGAATTAAAACATAAAATAGTATTTGTACTATATCCATCGTTCTCATCAGTTGTCCTCCATTTTAAAAAGCAATGCGTTGTAATCTTCAACGGGGATTAATAGAAAGTCATTTAAGCTCTCTTATATTTTTTCAGCATTTACAAGTGAGTAACTTAAATAAACCAAAAGACCCACCGTAACTATCCCTCCTAATACTAGGTCCAACATATATATTCCCCCCTATAATTGATGTCTGTTACACCAGATACATAAAAACTTAATTAAAACTGCCTTTAATTTGTTTATATTTCCCCTTTTTACATAGAATTAACTATCGATTTCACGCTGGAAATAAACTTCTTTCACGATAACCTTTTCTGACAACTTGTAATTCCTCATCTCCGGATCATTGTAGTTAGGCGCCGTTTTTTGATGAATCCTCTCCAGAAACCTTATCATTTTTTCTGTCAGCATTTCTTTACCTGTATTAAACCTTAATCTTTCATAAACAATAAACAAGAGAACCGAGGTTAATCCCAAAAGAAGAAATTCTACTGCACTTTTTATCATTCGTATTCCCTTCAATCCACGTTAATAGCTCTTATTCATTAATTCTCACTCAGAATCTTTTTGAATTTAACGTCATTATAGTTCTAATACCTGTAAAATTGTAAGATTTAACAGCATCATAATAGGGTAAATATGATGTAAAAATTTCGTAAAAATATATCCAAACAAAAAAGAACTCGAAACGATAAGTTCTTTTTTGTTTGGATATATTTTAGGCGTAAGGTTATGAGATTTTAGTACTTTGTCAGCCGAAATCTTTAACTACTTTTTTACATTGTGATAAAATTAACAGAAAAACTTCTGAAAAAGGTTGATAGAATATATCTGACGATCACGAATACGTTAAAGATTATGCAAAACAGTTACAAAGGGTTGTAAATGATTACAACTGATTCGGCATAAGAATTTAATATTTTCATAAGGTCATTAATCCCATAATAGCTATTACAACACCAGAGAGTAAGCTCTTTTCCCAATTCTTCTCTGATCACAATAAAGTTGTTTGAACTCATGGAATTAATATCATGGATTCCGTCAAAATCAGCAATGACACATTTTTAAACTGCACATTGCACGTTTTGCATCTTATATAACAGTAATTTGTAAATTAAGGTCTAAGTCAATCTAAACTAATCCTGATTTTTGCTTAGCTCGGTTCAATTCTCTGTATGACTAAAATGCTTCTTTGCGATTTTGGCCATAATCGGTGATGATATCATTTGTACGACAGCATAGAATGCAGAGGGTATAACCAGTGTTGTATTTAATTTCATGGTTTCCACTGCCGCAGATGCAATACCGAATTCTTTAGTACTTACAAGAGATAACAGTGGAAGAAATACATCGTTCTGTTTAGTAAAAGTTTTTGTTAGATATGCCAGGCTAAATCCGAATAAATTAAGTGCTATTTCAGCTAACAGTATTAACAAGGCAAATTGTTTTAATGATATTATTGACTTTGCATTAGATGACACCACTACAAATAAAAGAATTATATAACAGAGCGAAGCTATCCCCGACCATATTTGTTCCTTCTCTTTAACTTTTACAGATTTATAATTTATAAAGATTCCTAATACAACAGGTAGAATAATGATTAAGGCTAATTCAATAATTAGATAAGAGACCGGTATTTTAAAATTGACTCCACCGAACCAGGCGAGAACATTCGGCAAAACGAACGGAGTGAGAGCCATAGCAATGACCAACATCGCAGTTCCAATAGCTGTACTGCCTCCTGCCAAATAAACCATTAGTGGTGCCGAAACATCAGCGGGAAGACTACCCAACAGCAATTGTCCCGTACTTATATCTCCCCACTGCGAAAATAGCTTTCCTATCAATGCTGCGAATATAGCCATAGGAACAAACTGAAGAAATACCCCCCAAACAATTAATAACGGATATTTCTTAATCCTTTTTAAATCCTCAGTATTAATGGTCATACTCACATTTAGAACCATAATTGCTAAGACCGGAGAAACTATCCATTCTAGAGAAGAACCAAGTCCAGGGTAAAAAAGCGAAAATATTCCGATGATAAAAACAAAGAGTAATAAGTGATCTGAGATCCATTTTAATGCTTTCATTTTTAAACACCCCACCCAAAAGGAAAACGCCCACAACTACTTACTATGTAGCTATAGGCGTCTTTGCCCAAATATTTTTCATAGAATTAAATCGCGCATTTCAAAAGGTTAATGTTGTAATTGTAATTTTTAGTAATTATATGACGTCATCTCCAGTTTCTCCTGTTCGGATTCTCATAGCGCTCCCCACTGGATAGGTAAATATTTTTCCATCTCCGATTTTATTGGTTCGTGCACTATCGGCAATTAATTTAACCACATCATCGACAATATTATCTGCGACGATAACTTCAATTTTAATTTTCGGTAAAAGATTAATGTCATACTCATAACCATCAATAACTTCGGTATATCCGTTTTGAAGCCCACATCCTATTACCTCTAAAGCGGTCATACCATGTATTCCGAATTTGCCCAATGCGCTCTTAACGACATCCAATTTATTGGGGCGAAGGTACGCTTCAATTTTTGTCAAAGTAATCACCCTCCTTATTTACTTATTTATAAGATTTCTTCAATACTAAATAATGATCGTGAAATGCTAAATCCAAGTCCTAATATCAGTGAAAAAGTAGGAAGGACAACAAAGCCAGAACAATCCCCACAATAATCGCACCGCCAATAAATAACCAGGGCGAACGTTCATTTGTCATCACTGCAATAAGGGGTGGATTGGGTTTTTTTAACCATTGAAGATCAACATGGTCAGGATTCCGAAGGTCATTGGCCATTTCAAGAGCACTTATATAACGTTCTTCTTTTCTACGCCGTAATGCTCTTTTAATAACAGTTTCAATTCTAGGATCTATTGTAGGAAGGAATCTGCAAAGTTCTCGCGGATCGCTCGTTAAGTGCTGATGCATTATTGAGAGTGGATTATCACCTGTAAAAGGTGGGCTTCCAGCTATTAAATGGTACAGAAGGCATCCGATCGAATATATATCACTTTGGGCACCACCCCGTTCTCCCCTAATTTGTTCAGGGGCCATGTATTCAGGAGTTCCCATTAAGCCGGAGAAGCCTCGCCAAGTGACTCTCGGACCACCTTCCATGAGAGCTATTCCAAAGTCTAGAATTTTGAGGTGCCCATCCGAAGCCAATAATAAATTTTCTGGTTTTAAATCTCGATGAAAAACTCCTTTTTCGTGGCAATGATGTATAGCCTCTAATAAGCTAATTACTAATGTAACCGCCTGCTCAACAGGAAAACTTCCGTTCTCATTTAATATATTAGCAAGATTTTTACCTTCCACATATTTTAATACTAAGTAAGGAGGGCTGCCTTCAGAGCATGCTAAGGCTATCGGTAGATCTGGATGATCCAGCAACTTTCCAATTGATGATTCCCTTCTAAAACGCTCATAAGTGGCAGGATCCCCCAATTGGGTAACGTCTGGGAATTTTAGAACAATTTTTTCGCCGGTTAATTGATCATCTGCCAAGAAAACACAAGCAAATCCGCCTCTCCCTATCTGTTTAAGGAGTTTATAACGGTTCTCAAAGATATCGCCAATTTCAGGAACTAACAATTTGACTATCCTCCATAACTTTAACTGTTAGTATAGTCATATTATCACAACCACCACGTGAATTCACTTCTCGTATTAATCTTTTATGAATTTTACCAAAATTATCATTTTCTTCATTTTCTAAAAGAAATTCTCTTAATTCGTTTTCATTTAGATGCTCTAAAATTCCGTCGGTTATTAGACAAAATACATCACCCGTTTGTATAGTTCCTGTCGACAAATCAATGGGTAATAGCGGACTTTCTCCCAATGCCCTGATAAGCATATGTTTATAAGGATGAGTTTTAGCTTGTTCTTTAGAAACTAAACCCATACGAACTAGCTTCGCAACTAAGCTATGATCCTTCGTTAATTGGGTTAAGGTCTTAGATCTCAGTAAAAAGGCTTTTGAGTCTCCAGCGTGAGCAATAATATATTGATCTTGCCTGAGCAATAATGCAGTAAGAGTACACTGCATATTCGAGAATCCTTTATGTTGTTTAGATAAGTCAAAAATGTGCGTAGCTGCATGAGCAAAGGCCTCTTTTAAACGATTAGGTGGTTTTTTAGAGTAATTTCCGAAATAATATTCTTGCAGAAGAACATTTACCGCCTCAGCACTAGCAACCTCCCCGGCTAGATGCCCTCCTACACCATCCGAAATTACGAAAAGACTTCCGAAAGTTTCTCTTATATTTATATGAGGAGGAATAAAATAGTTAAAGTAATCCTCGTTTCGTGGACGGACCTGACCCTTATTCGTATTTCCTTCCACACTAAAATGAAATTTCTGTATATTACTTTTTATTGACATTGCATCGGCCCCCAAACTAGCAAGGGGGCGCTTGCTAAGCGCCCTGACGCAAGTTTATTAATACCTTTCAAACATGTTAAATTTCTAATACTTTAGTTACTATTTTGCATTTCATGAACTTTCTTTTTAATCAGCTAATCTTGAGTATTTTACAAAATGTGTTCTGCCATTTCCGGCACCATGTAATACATCTATCTTGCAGCATTATGAGAAGTGATAATTTTTCGGCCCAATGAACGGCTGTTAGAAATCAAGTAAAATATTCCTATAACTGTCCAAATTCCTGTAGCAGCAATAGCTTCCAAAGCAGCAATCTTTGTATCGCCACCTCCCAAAATTCCTAGGTAGAATACAGCTATCAGCATCCCTAAATTCGCAATGAAGCCAAGTATTGGCACAATCAAATGGAGCACTTTGTTCTGGGCTGGATGCCGCATAAAGGCTATCAAGCTTATTATGTTAGTCATCCCGTAAATTATAAAGGTCCCGACATTTGAGAATAGAGTTATGGCAGTTAAGTTTCGGACCGAAATTACTCCAAATCCACCTATAAGTGCCGACGCAATTGTTAGTATCCAGACTCCGGCATGAGGGGTAGCATGTTTTGGATGTAACATTCCAAGGATACTTGGAACTTCTTTATCTTTGGACATTGCATAGGTTACTCTGACTCCAGAATTCATACAAGATAGCGTAGAACCAAAGATTGCAATAGCCACAGAAATCGAAACAATGATCATGAGGGCAAAGCCAGAATTGTTCAACAGCACATTTCCAAGATTCTGTACCATATCGCCGATAGGTGCCCCAGATTGTGCAGCTGCATCTAACCCTGTAAATGTTTTATTACCAATCGTTTGTGTATAAGAAGTATTGATCCATGCATTAGCACCAAAATATTCAAAAAGATAAAATATCAGCCCTTGTAAAATAAGGGAAAGAATTACTCCACGGCTTACATGCTTTGGTGACTTAGCTTCTGCCGCTAAGGCTGTAGTCGATTCGAAGCCCACTAATAAAAGAATAGAAATAGTAGCCTGGAACAACACCGCTGAGAAATTATGGGGCATTATGATATCAAGTAAGCTTTTGTGAACAAATTGAACATGCTGAGGATTATTTAGCCGATATATTAAAGCAAGGACGGTAATAAATACCAAGGTTACAATTTGGATAACATTAATCAATATAGCGAAGAGAGTAGAACCATTTATCCCCCGATATGCCACTGCACCAACAATAAAAGCAAACGCAACCGCGATGATAATTTGAACAGGAATTGATAAGGTGACATTTAATTGACCAGCAATATAGGTAACCATGGTGGCAAACATTGCAACCATGACTCCAGGATATACCCAGTAATAAAGATGCGAAAACCACCCTGTTAAAAACTTAGCTATTCTAGAGAAACCAGATACTTTTAATTCCCTATTAAGAAAAGCCTGTTCAGCAAAATAATATGAACTTCCTGTCCCTGCTTCAGGATATAACTCTGCCAATTTTGAATAGGAGATTGCCGTAAGAAAAGCTAAAATTAGAGCAAATACCAGACCTGCAAACATATCTCCTCCTGTTGTATTTCCCGATGTATCGACCTGTGCAGATTGTATTTGATAAGTTAACCATAAAAATGCACCTGGGGCTATTAAAGCCATTGCATTAACGGTTACACCAGTTAGACCCAAAGTCTTCTTCATTTCTGTCTCGGGCATAATCTTAACTCCTTCCCTCAGTAGACTAAATCTCTCTCTAATGCTCAGAGACCACATCAACCCGTAAACAAAGCGAACGATGCGTCAACAAGCAAAACCAACAATTTTGGTGAAATAGTCCATGTTTTCAATAATTTTACATATTGTACGTAATACTTTCCTACGACCTTTGAAACTGGTATACTATAGATGTAACACATGGGAAGAAAATAGCGAACTAACTTTGACGGTTACCGGCCAAGTACCTTAATCAAAATAGTTCATATTTTTTTCCCTTTCATTATGTTATATTAACCATAAGAATCCCTCCCTTATAAAAACAGAAGGCGCTTTAGATTATTAATCTAAAGCGCCATTGCTTTTTGTATTGATGTCAAACATCTTAAATAGATTATAGTTCTTTTAAAATCAGAAATCAATTCCTATTTTATAAGTATACAGTATTAGAAGATCTTGCAGATATTTTTCGGAGTTTCTTAATGATAAACTCATTATCTTATTATTTATACCGGGGTCTAGTCTATTCTTAGTAATCATTCTGAAATTCAAAATATGACTTAAGTCCTATGTGCATTCTCAGGAAACTCTCAGCTTCGTTTACTAGACTATACATGTTATTAATACTACTTATTCTATTAAATACACGAATCCTTCACAAACGAAAACAGGAGGGATCGCTTATAGAATAATAAAATTTGCTTGGCGACAGAGCAACAAGCCCCCATTATCCTGGTAGGCACGACCATGCAGGACTCACTGGCCAGCTTGAACTTTATTAAGAACCATATGACATCTGGTGGAACTGTTACGATTGTCGGGGGAACTGCCGTTGTTCCTCGAAAAGTTGAAGAGAAAAAACAGCCTTGGTTCAGTGACTAAGGCTGTTTCATTACTCTGTTAATTGCTTTTCTTTAGTTTATATCTAAGTAGACCTCATGGACTCTAGAGGTAAAGATGAAAGTTACAGTAACACTAAAAAGGATGCTAATGAGGTAAATCGATATGTTTGAATGCGAATATCATAATTTAAAAATTGAAAGCAATTCCAATCAGGCATTGGTAAATCTTTCAAAGGTTGAAGTCAGACCTTTCCATGAAGATGATATTGTAAAGATAGCAACGATGCATCGTGAAATTTTCCCAGAATATTTTCTTAGCCACCTAGGAGTATCGTTTTTATCGTTGTTTTATAGAGAATTCCTTCATTCTAATCAGAATTGCGGGTATGTTGCTGAGTATAACGATAAATTAATTGGTTTGGTAGCAGGTACGAAACAGTCCGTACAATTTTTTCAACAATTTTATGGACGTAATTTTGCGCGAGTAGCTTTTCTAATACTAAAAGGATTGTTAACTGATAAAGTTGTACGTCGTAGCATTAGAAAAAGAACTACTCATTTTCGATACGCTTGGCAATCATTTTGGCGACCTAAGATAACCTCAATAAGCTCTGGCAAGATTAATTCTTGTCAGCCTTTTTCAATATTATCTTTAGGTGTTAAGCAAGAGTACAGGGGGCTAGGTGTAGCAGAGAAATTGCTCATTGAATATTGTGCACAACTTTACATACAAGAGGTGCAAAAAGTCTCCTTAACAGTACTGCCGCACAACTCCAGGGCTATTGCCTTCTACAATAAATGTGGCTGGTACGAGGAATCTCATAGTACTACCAGTATAAGGTTTAGTTATTCCTTTACACAAATCAATACATTTGATAAGACGAATATGCGATGATTTAAAGAATTTTAAGCAAAGCGTACTTTAGGACGGCTAGATTAGAATCTCAGAGGGATTTATTCACTGTTCAGCAGTCCCTAATCATTCTTGGCTCCGTCCTTAATCCAGTTCTTAATAATTTGAATTTGATCATTACTAAGCGGATTTTGGCCAAGGGGCATTTGAGGTTGTAATTTTCCGGTTATATGTTCGAAGAGCAAGCTGGTTTCCGGATTACCGGGACTTACTTTAGCCACAGCATTTGAATAAGAATCGAATCCCGAATGACACTGAATACAACTATTGCCTAGAATAGGTTTGATATCTTTGACATAACTGGGATGAGTCACTACACCCGTCGAGGCTAGGGTCTTAGGAACCGAATCCATACCCTGATAAGTCAGGAACACGATGCCAATGACTAAGACTGTGGCAATACTCAAGGCGACAGGCCTCTTTTTAGGTTGTTTATTTGGATTACGGTCAAGCCAGGGAAGGCCGAAAAGTACGATGAAAGCTGCCAAAGGAAGACCGACCATAGCGATAATATCCAGTTTGCCGGGGAAGTATTTGAGGAGTTGGTAAACTCCAAAAAAGTACCAGGCGGGTTCTGGAATGTAGTGCGCTTTATTGAGAGGATCGGCGGCGTCTCCAAGTCCTTTGGGATAAATGGCTGCTAAAGCCCAGAGAGCAATGGCGACAATTAATACAGTAACAGCCATGCGAAAAGCAACGTTGGGCCAGAAAGGAAGTGACCTTTTACTGATATCCTCTCCTTTGTTCTTAAGTTCAGTCAGTTCATCTGTCGACTCCATTCCTTGCCGCAGGACAAAAAAGAAATGGGGAGCGAAGGCCAGGAGGATAATGGCAGGTAAAACCAGCATATGAATGGAGTAAAATCGAGTCAGGGTTGCACCGGTAACTTGAACGCCTTCCCGCATTAAGCGAAGCAGGAAATCCCCTATAAGGGGCACATAACCGGCCATGGCAGTTCCCACCGTCGTCGCCCAGTATCCTTCCTGATCCCAGGGAAGAAGGTAACCGGTAAAGGCAAGTCCCAAGGTACCAATCAGCAGAATTACTCCCAAGACCCAGGTGAGTTCGCGCGGACGCTTATAGGCACCGACAAAGAAGACTCTCAATAAATGCAGGACGATAAGCACAACCATAAAATTGGCGCCCCAGGAATGCAGGGAGCGGACAAAGTGGCCAATCGCAGAACTGTCCAGGGCTTTAATACTGTCGTAGGCTTCCTGGGCCGAAGGCTTGTAAACCGTAGCCAATAGAATGCCGGTGACAACCTGGTTTATGAAGGCAAACAAGGTTGCAAAGCCAAGGTAATCCAGAAAATTGCTCTTTTTAGGAACAGGATGTTCGAATAAAGAAGCCATCAGGCTATTTGTTCTCAACCGGTCATCGAGCCATTTTTTCATCCGATTATCCCTCCAACCATGACAGAATCACCTTGAATCTGAATAACCCGTCTGGGCAAGTTCTTGGGTGGAGGGCCACTAAGAACCTGGCCTTTAAGATCATAAACACCGCCATGGCAAGGACATATATATTTTTTGACCGCGTCGACATAGTTTACGCCGCATTGCAGGTGGGTGCAGTGAAAATCCAAAGCCAGCCAACCTTCACTGCCTAAATTAACCACATAAACCCCTTCAGCGGTTGTACTGCCTTTGTAAGTGACAAACTTAGGAGTCCCTTCCTCAAAATCCGATACCCGGCCCACTTCTTGCAAAGGTTCGGCATTTGCCGCCGGAGGATTTAAGAAATCCCCCAATAGTCCAACATAACTTAAACCGATAACCGCGCCGACCGAGCCGGCACCCCAGGCGAGAAATCTCCTTCTGGGTATTCCTTTGCCCTGCTCATTATTCATATATAGCCATTCCTTTCGCACGCTCAGGCACAAAACGTTATAAAAATTTTGCCTATGCGCTATTCTTAAATTTGTCGTGCAAGTACACTACAGAGCACGGGGAGGTGAGTGTGTCACCCAAACCTTTCGGGAAGACCTCATAAATAGCCTTCTTCCTCAATCCTATATAGATAGACCCGCCAGGTGGCGGGTCTATCTATATCCGGTTAAGAGTCCCTCAAGCCGACATACAACATAGAAAAATATTCAGGTATGAAATGTGTTGCTTATTAAAAGTAAGTTTGTTCAACACTGATATTTCGCTATTGCAGACTATTATTGAACATGAACGACACCGGCCATGTAACCGTCATGACTCATAGCCCAGCCATTAGCGTCACTGTCGCACGGAACATCGCAAACCCAGTGGAAGTCACCGGCTTTGTCCGCAGTGATTGTAAAGGTGGTTACAGACGGATCGCCTTTCTTCTTGGATCCAGGGATTTTGACATTCAGGTTGAGATCTTTGACGACAAAATCGTGTGCCCCATCATCGTAGTTGTAAACAGTTACGGTTGTGGTTTGACCTTTGACAAGAGTTAAATCAGCTGGAGAGTAGATATCATGCATTTTGCCATCCGGACCAAGTTTGGTTCCGGGAAGAATGGTCATGGCAACGTTATCCTTGGTAGAAGGAGCAACAACATGAATCGTTCCGGCCATGTAGCCGTCGTTGGCCATAGCCCAGCCTTTATTAGAACCGGGTTTGTTGGGGTTGCCGGCACCATCACAAGGAACATCACAGAGCCAATGGAAATCTCCGGTTTTGTCAGCCGTAACTGTAAAAGTGGTAGTAGAAGGAACTCCTTTTTTAGTTGAACCAGGAATTTTGACATTTAACTTAAGGTCTTTAGCGACAATGTCATGGGCGCCGTCGTCATAATTTAATACCGTAACTTTTGTCGGAACACCTTGCATGATTGTTAAATCAGCGGGAGAGAAAGAATCGTGAATTTTGCCATCAGAACCAAGCTTTAAATCAGGTACGACGGTCATGACTTGATCATCCACTTTGGTAATTTGGGGAGTTTGAGCCGGAGCCTGAGTTGTCGCTGCCGGAGCAGCAGAAGAAGTGGTTGAAGTGGTTCCGCAGGCGGTCAGAACGAGGGAAATTAGCAGGGCCATGGGGGGCAAAAGCAGTGACTTTTTCATGGTATTCAAATTCCTCCTTGATTAATAAATTAAGCTGTGAAAACACTCACTAGGTGATAATATAGGAATTAAATATAGTTTTAATAAAGAATATATGAAGAATATATGAAGAATTAAATGCAATATGTCGTTATACCGGGATTTTGTTTATAATAAAGCCGAGGTGTATTAGTTATGGATTTGTTAAAACCAAGAGTACTTTTGGTTGACGATGAGGCCGGTTTAAGAGAATTGGTACAGGTATACCTGGAAAATTCGGGATTTGAAGTGATTGAAGCGGCAGACGGTTTAAAAGCCGAAGCAGAACTTAAAAATGAAGCATTTGATTTGGTTATCCTTGATGTCATGATGCCTCAACTGGATGGTTTGACTTTGTGCCGCATGATTCGCTCCAGTCAAGTGGACTTGCCGATTTTGCTCCTCACTGCCAAAGGGGAAGAAGCAGACCGTTTACTCGGCTTTGAATATGGGGCTGATGATTATGTAGTAAAACCGTTTAGTCCCAGAGAACTGACCGCGAGAGCCAAAGCGCTTTTGCGGCGCTCAGTGAAATTTCAGCAGACTAATGAGGCCCTTTTGCGCTATCCTAATTTACTTATTGATAATGCGCGCCACTGGGTTGAATGGTTCAATCAAGAAATCATCTTGACTCCCAAAGAATTTAGTCTTTTAATCTTGCTTGCTAAAAAACCCCTGCAGGTTTATTCGCGTGAGCAGATCATGTCTCTGGCCTGGGGTGAAGATTATCTGGCGGAATTGCGTATCGTTGATGTACACGTGAAAAACCTGCGTGAAAAATTCAATAGCATTGCGCCGTTTAACTATTTGCAGACGGTTTGGGGTATAGGGTATAAATTTGAGGTGCCGAGATGATCTTTCGAAGTTTTGCCGGCAAGATCTGGATAGTCATTGTCGCCTGGGTGTTCTTGGTGCTGCTTATTTTCGGCGGAATACTGGCCAAATCCACTCATGATTTTTATTATGGCTATGCAGCAGAAGAAAATGAAGAATTAACGGATACTGCTAACAGCTTAGCATTTTACGTTTCTTCTTTGCAAAATATTCAAAGCGCCGATGACCATTTTGCTTTTCTGGGAAACCTTTTAAAATATGATCTACTGGCTACGAATGCCGACGGAAAGGTTATCCTCGGCACACATCAAATCCGGAATTGGCTTAATTTTGATATGCCAGTTGAAGATATTGCTCAACTCAGAAAAGGACAAGACATTTCCTATGAAGGCAAGGCCGATTATGCAAGCGGGCATATTTTGAAGGTCGCCGCGCCCATCATTAAAGACAATCAGTTTATGGGCGGGATCTTTGTGATTGAGCCCATGACTTATTTAAATGCAGTGAGCATATCGGTAACCAACTCGATTGGCTGGGGCTTGACACTTTCCTTTCTTTTAGCGGTTCCTTTAGGTCTGCTCCTTGCAAAAAGAGTAGCCAGTCCGGTAGTGGAGATGGATCGCGCGATTAAAGATATCGCAACCGGAAATTATTCCCGCCCGTTACCTGCGAATTCTACTGATGAACTGGCATCTCTGGGCCATTCCTTTAATACTTTATCTGATGAAATAAAGCAGAAGATCCATGAAAACGAGCGAGAACGCCAGCAATTAGCCAATATTCTCGGCAGCATTGAGGATGGGGTATTAACCATATCCCCAACCGGACAGGTTATTCTTGCCAACCGAATGACCAAGCGGTTGTTGGAACCGGTTATTGGCGGCGCTTCACTGACTCTTGACAATCTACCGCAATCCTTGAGAACCTTTTTGCTTAATTCAATGCTGGAACCTATTCCTCACCAGGGGGAATTTAGGTTTAAGGATCAGGTTTACAGTGTAGAAACATCACCGCTGATTACGGATCAGGAATGCGGTGGCCTGGTAGCCGTATGGCATAATATTACTAAAGAAAAACAATTAGAGGATTTACGCAGGGATTTTGTTGCAAACGTATCCCATGAATTGCGTACGCCTTTGTCGTATTTGCAGGGCTATTCCGAGGCTCTCCTTGACAATGTAATAACTGATGAAGAAAAAAAACGTTCTTACTTGGAAACAATTCATAATGAAACTTTGCGTATGCGCCGCTTGGTAAATGATTTGCTGGAGTTGAACCGTATTCAGTATGGCGGCGCTCTAGAACTCCCGCATGAAAGAGTTTATATCCACAATGTTTTAGAGGATATTAAACACCAGATTGAACCTGTTTCCGAAATGAAAAACGTAAGAATCAATTTTGAATATGAAGCAAATATTAAACCGATAAATGGCGGCACGGATCGCTTAAAACAAATCATGCTCAATTTGATTGATAATGCCTTGCGTTACTCCCCGGAGGGAGGAGAGATTCTGATCGCTGCTAAAGAAAAGGGTAATAAAGTAAAAATATCGGTGACCGATCAGGGACCAGGCATTCCGGCTGAAGAGCAGGTAATAATTTGGGATAGGTTCAAACAGGGCAGGTATGTTCAGGAGTATGCAAATGGTAGTGGTTTAGGATTGGCCATTGCGAAAAACCTTGTCGAAGCATATGAAGGAGAAGTAGGGTTAAACAGCGAGCTTGGCAAAGGCTCTACATTTTCCGTAAGTTTTCCGGTTTATCAAGAAGATTAATCCATTTCGATTTTTTCGACACAGAGGAGGATGATATATCTCCTTGCAGAAATGCTATTAGGGTTCCTGAGATAACAACATTTTTTATCCCCTCATCGACATAGTTAATTATGATTTTAACTTTAGGATGTTTATGTTTTTTATATGTTTTGTATTATGTCAACCCGCAATTCAGCATGAACCAGGGCCACAAAAATGACGTCTGTACCGCCCACAAAGGTAATAAGATTAAATTCTTAGGCCTAGGCAATTCTTTTAGAAAGTGCCTAAGCCTATTTTTCTCTCTTTCATTCCAAAACCCGCAAACTCATCTTATAGTCATAAATCAATTCATTGAATTCCTCAGGCGACCCGTTTTCTCGAATTAGCACTAGTGCCTTTTGGAGCAAACGTTTATGTACTCTTCTCTGGTAATGAGAAAGTTGATCATTTTTTTCATATGAGGATCTGTGGTTGACTCTAAATGTTGTTGAAAAAGGAGAGCCGCCCGAGTTTCCGCTTGAATATCTACCTGCAGCATAGTGAGATAATCAGTGCTTTGATCAATATACGTTGAAACCCACGGAGCACCTTGAGAATTCACGCACGTAAGCGGCGGTCCGCCTAATTTGGTAATGGCCGCAGCGATCAATTCCATAGGTCCTAATTCCTCCGCCCCTCCTGAAGCACCGCGAATCACTCCGTCAGATCCGGTAATGACATTCACATTAAAATCCAAATCTATTTCCAAAGCACTCAACACAGTGACATCCAATTGGTTGACAGCGCTTCCCGGATTATCAGGGCTCGCATAATACCCAGCAGCAATCTGTTGGTGGAACCTATTATTCTTAAGTGAGGCAACCGCTTTGAGGTCAAAGCCTTGGACATCCAGTAACTTTTTAATAAGTCCTTCCTCATGGAGCTCAACCATCTGTCCGGTAATCCCGCCTAACGCAAAACTAGCTTTGATATTTCTCTCAATCATCTTTTCCCATAAAAATCTAGTCGCAGCAAACGAAGCTCCACCTGAGCCTGTTTGCAGGGCAAAACCGTCTTCGAAATAGCCTGAAGCGACGATCACATCGGCGGCATTCTTAGCGATTAATAAATCGACTCCTAGGTATTCCTTACCTGGATGTATTTCTATGGGATAACTTTCAACTCTGAATTTTATCTTAATAACTAGGAGAAATGACCTATATATTATGGGAGGAATGGCTTATACAATAATAAATTTCTAACCGCTATATTTAATAATAAGAAAAGATTCGGGAGGGAAAACATGAATAAACATTTTAAATTTTCTACTTTAGTCATGATAAGTATCCTACTCCTCTTTACATTAGTCGGAAGTGTTCAAGCCGCTCCCAGATATAATCGATTCGCTGGTCAAGATCGTTTCCAAACGTCCATTTCCATAGCCGGACAAGAATTCCAAGGGCAACAAGTTTCAAATGTTATTCTTGCTTCCGCATATAGTTTCCCAGATGCTTTAGCAGCCAGTTCTCTGTCGACAAAGCTTCAAGCCCCGATTATCTTGGTAGGTACTAACATGCACGATTCACAAGTCAGTTTGGACTTTATTAGAAACCATTTGGCATCTGGAGGAACCGTCACTATTGTTGGTGGAGCAGCCGTTGTTCCTCGAAAAGTTGAAGACTGGTTGTTGAATGCTGGTTATACAGTAACCCGTTTGGGAGGGAACGACCGTTTTGCAACAGATGCGCTTATTGTTAAAAATCTTTCTGTAACCACCGGGACGGCAATTGTCGTTGCCAGCGGTTATGATTTCCCAGATGCGTTAGGGGTTGCTTCTATAGCTGCTAGCAAAGGATGGCCGATTCTTTTAAGCGGACCTAATCAACTGCCTCAAACTGTGAAGGATTTCGTTACCTCGGATCAACCATCGGATATTTATATTGTCGGCGGAAAGTTCATTTTACACGATTCCATTCAAACGGAACTTCAAACCGCTGCACCTAACGCTCAAATTCAGCGGTTTGGCGGTCAGGATAGATTCGATACCCTATCTCAGATCTTGTATAAGTTTTACCCCAATCCAACGCAAATTTATCTAGCTAATGGTTTTGATTTTGCCGACGCTCTTTCTGGAAGTACATTAGCTGCACAAAACAATTCACCTATCTTATTAGTTGATCCTAAAGCAAGAGCGCTGCCCCCTGCAATTCGCGATTATCTCATTACTCTCCGAACGACTGGTGTTACGCCACAAGTTAACGTCCTTGGAGGATCTGTTGGTTTACCAGATTGGGTCGTTAATCGTGTAAATGAAATTCTGGGAGGTGGGAACACAAATACTACAACGACTCCTAGTGCTATTACTGTCCCAACAACCGATCTAACTACTGATTCTTCAAATGACAATGAGGACCAATATGACAATGATTCTTCAAATAACAACGAAGACCAATACAACCAAAAATTCCATCAAAGATCTTATCCCTACCGCGATTACTCCCCATACACATACCCATATTACAACAATTAGCAAAAGTCCAATATACAATCTAGATTAAGCAACTGAGTGCCAATAATTCCTCTTCGTTATAAGATATTATTTTCTTAAATAAAAAGGCTCCCTCCAAACTAAGGAGAGAGCCTTTCGTCATGTCACAGCGCCCGGCAACGTAACTTATTTAAAGTGCTGATGTAGCACTTCCTCATACCCCACAATATTTCCAGTAATTACAGAAGCCTAATTTAACAGTCTCAAGTCACCCACGACACTGTGACTCATTATTTAGCCTTTTTAGCTCGTTTTCCCCTAAACAATAACGATAGGTAAGGATTTGATGTTATCTCCACCTTTTCCTCTGCTCCACACCGTTTATGACAGTTTTCGTCACGCAGCGTTCCATCTAAATATCTGCTTACGCGAAAAGGCCCCCGCCGTTTAGGCAAAGGCCAAGAAAATAGTGTTTTATGGGGCAGCACCTTGAATATATTATTAAAGCATTAATGTTTAATTCGGTAAACTTCTTTTGTCTTACCTCCAGAAAAACTAAATATTGATTCTCAATGAAGTAATATCAACGTGCCTTGAACGGTCAATAAAGATGCCGAATGTACCAGGTAGGGCCTTGGCGGCGGGACGGCACCCGGCTGCTCCAGGAACTGTACGAACAGAACAGCTTTCTGATCCCTTTGGATGATCAGGGCACATGGTTCAGACATCATCATCTCTTTCGGGATTATCTGCGCAAACAGCTCGGAAAAACACTAACTCTGAAGTATCTGCTTTATCGAGAAAAGGTCAATCCTCTTGGAGAATCTAATAGTAGGAATTCTTTATAGAGGGTACTGAAATTTTGTTGCTAGTCGCTTCTGAATTCCTACCAAACCCTTTGGGATTTCTTTTATTATGGCGATTCTGGAAAAATATCGGCCAGTATTTCAGGGAAATTCTCATGCCGCTTTGCGGCACACAACAATCAGAACCTATACTTCAATAACCTCTGACCTTGAAAAATTGAAAACTTGCTATTGGAAGAGAACTACAACAAAGTAGTTATGGAGAACACTGTAAATATTGTATTCCCGTGCACAATATCCTTGAAGATTCAATGGAGATTGTTCTGAGCTTCTTCATTCACAAATTGCCAAGTTAGAACAAATGATTGATGAGAAATGCTTACCTTACCGGGAACTTGTTGACATCATTGATTCGCATCCAGGCATTGACAAAGCCGCGGCTCAATTGGTTCTTACTGAATTAGGGCCTAATATGGAAGTATGCGCCCGAAATAATGACCAATCCGTAAAGCCCTTTTCGGCTAAGACTCAATCACTGGGATTCTCTCAGGTGATTCACATCTAGTATCAAGATGTTTACTCCATCTCCCGGAAAAGTAATAGGCAAGACTTAACATGGTTGTTGTTGCGTAGCTTATGGCTATCACTATCCAAATACCAGCTAAACCAAGGGAAGTATGAGATAAAACCCAGGCTAAAGGAACCCTTATAACACACAAAGAAAAAAATGAGAACAGCATCGTTATGTTTGTCTTACCGGCACCGTTGATGATCCCGTTGGACACAAAGGAAATAGCGAATAATATGTATGAGGAACCGACGATAGCAAGATAATTTGCTCCTATGTCTATTATTTTCTGATCATTGACAAACAGTTTCATGATGCCTCCAGCAAATACTACAACCAATAGGGATATAGTCAAAATCACTGCTGTGTTCAGCATAATTCCCCATTTGAAAATGCCCTTGATTCTTTCAAACTTATTCGCTCCAATATTTTGAGCAGTAAGTGTAGATATTCCCATGAAAACTGCCGTTGCTGGCATTATGGCTATAGTATCAATCCGGCTGGTTACGCCATATGCTGCAATGGCTTTAGCACCAAATTCATTGACAAATATGACTACAAAAGCTGTACTGATGGATATAAGTGACATCTGAATAAAGACGGGGAAACCAAGTTTCACGATTGTAGCGATCATCTTAATATCAAGTTCGAGTCTTTTTAAGTTAATGGGTAACCCTCTATATTTTCTTTTTAGATAAAGAAGCCCTGATATGGTCGCCAAAGCCGTGGAAATCAATGATGCAACAGCAGACCCGTTCAAACCAAGCTTAGGAAATGGGCCAATCCCCGCTATTAGAAGCGGATCAAGAACTGCATTAACAATCGTAGATAAAATCATAAAAATCATGGGAGTTGTCGTGTCACCAATACCCCTCAAAATCGATACTACAAGATTCGATAAGTACATGAAAGCAAAGCCTAAAAGTGAGATTTGCAAATAGCTCGTTGCCTGTTTCAATAATTCTGCAGGTGTTCCCATAATTCTCAGGATACAACCCGATGACAGGAAACCAAATAAGGTCACTAACAGAACAACTACCAATCCAACAGTCCATGAATTATTAACTACCTTTTGGATCATGTTATTGTTATTCGAACCATAAGATCGTGCTATCAGAATAGATGACGCAGTCGTTCCCCCAGAAATCAAAGCTATGAGGAGCATCATAACAGGGAAAACCACAGCAACTGCTCCGACACTTGTACCACCCAGAAGATTACCAACCCATCCAGCATTAATAATGCTATATCCTGTTGTGATTAAATTGCCAAGTAAAATCGGCAGGGAAAAAATCAAGAGTTGCCGTGGAATACTTCCTGTTGTAAAGTTATTCCCAAATTTTTTATCCATCACTGCCTCCTCGTTTCTCTTGAAGTGACTTAAACGATATATACTTGTCAATTCCATTATCTAATTCCTGAAAGATTTCTTCGATATACCTTTGGACATCATTCGGCTGAAAATCAATTTTCAATGCTTGGAGATCATAAACTACTAGTGGATATATATACTTTTTAAGATCTGAATTAGAATCGTTTCTAAGCCAGTAAGTAATAACATGGCTGAATGCTCCTTCTTGAGCAATTGCAGCAACTCTGACATCCGGAATATCAACATCGCCTCTTGTTTTTAAGTATTCTAAAGTGGATTCCATAGATTTACACGATGCCTGCATTAAAGCAGCGTACTTCTTTTCAAAGCGTGGGTTCAAACCCACCGCTTCAATCAGCAGTATCTTGGCTAGCTCTCGATACTTCTGATGAGCCCAGGCCGATGATGCTGCAGCTCGGGAAAATCGTTCAGCAACACTTGCCTCTTTGCCATAGATAGCATAATTGGTAATGTTAGCGATAATTTTATACATTTCATCATAGAGTGTTTCAAATATATCTTCTTTATTTTTAAAATATAGGTAAAATGTACCTACTGAAATTTCTGCATCATCTGTGATATCTTTAACCGATGTTTGGTGATAGCCGCGTTCGGCAAAAACCTTCGCTGCCGTTTTGGTTATGAGCTTCCTCCTCTCATCTTTTCGATCTTCTGTTTTCTTCGACCGTTTGTAAACCATTATGATTTCCTCCTTTATTTCAAGAAATGAATAAGGTTTCATTCATTTCTTGAAAACAATATATCCCGCCCGATGCGATCTGTCAAGAAGAAAATCAAATACAAATGATGCTGACATTTTTTAGACTTTTAGCAATCGAATCATTTATATTAAAATATCAACATTCATTCCCGGCAGTAAAAAATTATTTTATCATCTATAGAAATTTCAACTAATAAATCGGTTTCGCCGTTTTTTGAATCATCGATTTTGATATCCTAGTTATTTTACCTTTAAATATTTCCGACTTGTCAGCTTGAGGAAATATATCCGTTAATGCACCGAGTTTTACATTTTTCATAAATTCTTCGGCAACGTAGGTTTCTACAACTCTACTATCAAAATCCATAATACTCATTAGTGGTTGATTTTGAAATGCCTGGGGGTTTTTAATATCACCGCGCCTGCCACAAGCTCCAAACACCTCTTGTTCCAGCCAAACATTAAATATTCTTCAGTATAGTTCTTTTCTTCTAGCCTTGCGCTAACAATTCCATTCCTTGCAGAAATACCTAAAAATCGGTAGGTTATAAATTGATCCGCAACCAACGAAAAAGAGTCATTGACACTTCATCTCGAAGTTCAATGACTCTTTTAGTCAATATCCTTTTCATTCCAAAACCTGCAAACTCATCTTATACTCATAAATTAATTCATTCAATTCCTCAGGCGACCCGTTTTCCCGGATTAATATTAGTGCCTTTTGAGCAATCATTTATGTACCCCTTCTCTGGTAATTAGAAAGTTGATCATTTTTTTCATGTTAGGATCTGTGGTTGACTCTAAATGTCGCTGATAGAGAAGAGCGGCCCGGGTTTCCGCTTGAATATCTACCTGCAGCATAGCAATATAATCAGTGCTTTGATCAATATACGTTGAAACCCAAGGGGCGCCTTGAGAATTCACACAAGTAAGCGTAGGTCCGCCTAATTTAGTAATGGCCGCAGCGATTAATTCCATATGTCCTAATTCTTCCGCCGCTAATAGCCCAAGTAGATCTCGAACATACCGGTTAGGCATGTTCGAGCATGATTTAAGTACTGAAGAGCTGAGGAAATTTCACTGTCATGTACAAAGGTAACAATATTGTCTAGAGTTCTAGAGATAATACCGGTCAATTCTTTAAGATAACTAAAACAATTGGACTAGCTTGGATTATTATATATCCTGTTGAAAGTATACTTTTTAAGACAATTCTTTCCAAAAGAAGGAAACCACTACATGAACACCTTTACCTATAATGACTTAACATATGACTTTCCGAATGTTCAATTGAGAATTCATTCGGATCGCGGCGTGCAAGTGCGATAAGAAGTCGCTTGATATATTGCGAAAGGCTACCCCATCCATTCGGGGTAACTCTATTGTGACTAGCGTGGATGGTAACGTCCGGATTAGAAAGCTCACAAGACAATGTGGAAGTCCAAGTAGCCTAAAACTGGGAGAACTGCTAGAGTAAGAAAGCTCTGGAGAACGTAAAGTGAATCACTATAGGAATCGTTACGCTGGAGGAAGGAAATAGGCTAAAACGCTTCGACCAAAATGGCAAGGATTCAAGCAAAGGCGATCTGATCAACCAATGCGAATGGATAAAGAACTCCAGGTGTAAAGGTGGCTCCTAAGGCTTTCATAATTATGTATATCAGCTTTGCCTATCTCTCCCCCACCCGATTGCCAGTTAATCTTACCAGAAATATCTCCAAATTTAGTTAGTCTGGATATTTTTACCAGGAACCTCCAGGATAGAGTTACCCAAAACTTGACTTTTATTTTGGAAACCTGAAGGTATTCAGTGTATTTTCAAGAATTGTGATTATTAGCGCTTATAACAATAAATAGTTCCATCCATCTGGAAAAGGTACAATTTGTAAAATGACTGGCGAAAGGGGCCACCTTGTTATGGAAAAGACAACTTATGATTTTTGCCACATCACTGGTTATGATCAGGTGCCCGAAGAAACATATCGTAGCATCTACCTTACAATATCGAACACGCAAAACAATACATAGAGAAGGCAATTAATGAATCACCGCAGACTTTTGAATGGTTAGCCAAAAATAAGACAGGACAACTTTTTTCTGTTGAAATAAATTTGAAAAAAGTATTCATAAATGAAGCTGAACGCATACTGGTAGTTGTTCGCGATATCACCGAGCGAAAAAAGCTCGAACAAGAGTTGCAACGGTTATCCTTCTTAGATGGATTAACCGGTATTGCAAATCGGAGATATTTTGATGAATATCTGAAGAAAGAACTAAAACTATCGGCTCGTAGCGCAGCTCCATTATCCATGATTTTATGCGACATTGATTATTTTAAGGCATATAACGATACATACGGTCACCTGGCAGGAGATACATGTCTTATCAATGTAGCTAATGGCTTACAAAGCGTATTGATGCGCCCGACGGATATTGTCGCACGATACGGTGGAGAGGAATTCGCAGTCATTTTGCCAAGTACAAATGAACATGGCGCTACAGTAGTTGCTGAAAGACTCCGCACTGTCGTTGAATGCCTAAGTATTGATCACTCAGGTTCATTAATAAATCAATACGTTACAATTAGTTTGGGAATTGCCACAATTTATCCTAAACCAGATACTCCGTCTACAACATTGATTGAAATGGCGGACCGAGCTCTATATCAAGCAAAAAACGCGGGCAGAAATCAATCTAAACTAATCGTTTTCCCGAGATAGTGAACTCGTTCAGCTAAATCTGAACTTCGGGGCTGTTCGATCCCTTTACTCACGACAACCTCATCCCCAAACAAATATCTTCATCTCTGTCATGTTAATTCAAATGTAAATATACTTCCGTTTCCTTCAGCACTGGTGAATGATATACTGCCACCCATTAAACCAACTAGTATCTTGGATAACTTAAGGCCCAGGCCAGTTCCTTTAAAGGACTTTGTATAAGAATTGTCAACTTGTGAAACTCCCTAAAAAGTTGATCCTGCAAATGCTTCGGTATGCCTATACCTGTGTCTATAATTTCAAATTTTAAGTAAGAATCTGACTCATGTTTGTAAAAATTGCTTACAAACAGTTTCACACCTCCCGTTAAGGGGTCCTGAACCATTGAGTAATAATCTCTGTACACTGCAAAACGGAGTATATCTCAACTATACTAAAATTAAGTTACATATACTCTCTTTTTTCCTATTTTTGGCTTCATAAAAGTTCACCCGAAATTTCTAACAGGATCAAAACCAAATCAAATATTCATCTACACATCACTTCCTGCTGGTAATTTACCACAAGTGGCTTTTTACTTGGTAAGTATGCCATATCATAAGATAGAATAACCAGATAATGGACATAACGTTGCTGTCAAAAATATTTTATTCTAAGAAACCTGCTTTAATCAACTTATCCATAGCACTTTCCTGAACCCGTTTAGGAAATACACCTTTAAATGAACTTGTAATAGGATAGTCTTCATATTTCATGTCTTCTGGTAGCAAACAGTTATAAATGCATGCTGTTGTCTTAAAAACCTTTTTCTCTTCTTCATCCAAGTATGTGATTAGACCTATTACCCTACTTTCGGGTCTAAAGTAAATTTCTTTAGATTGATGGTTTCGAGAAGCAAATGCCCATACCACTTGGCTTGTATCAGTTGGGTCAATATCGTCATTCACTACAATAATCTTTGGAGAAAGGAAACTTCCCTTGCAAGAATATACAGCATCACCTATTTTTTTCATAAGCTCATTCATATTGCAATTCAACATTTCCTTCCAATTCTTAGGTATAGTTATCACCAACCAAGTACACGCCGATTCGAAAGGCATCCAGGCCATAGTCGCCGGAATTTCATGTTTTCTTAGTGCAGATAATATTTCAGCACAAGCTCCAATTCCCATTACCGGATGATCATCATCTATTGGAGCTCCAGCTACTACAATAGGGTATATAGGATTATCACGATATGTCATGGCTGTTACATGATATATTGGTTTCTCGGATTTTGATTGTTTTATCAGATATCCGGAATATTCTCCCATGGGACCTTCCATGGCTGTTTCACTTGTAGACAATATGCCTTCCAGAACAATTTCTGAGTTAGCCGGTACGAGAATGTCATTAGTTTCAGCTTTAATTAATTCAATTGGTTCTCCATAATAACCACTTATATAATCTGCTTCATTCATCCCCTCTGAAACAAGTGTTGATCCGGCAACAAGAGGAATCATTGGCTCGGTTCCAAAAGCAAGAGCAAATGGAACTTCTTCACCTAAATCTGCCCACATTTTTCGTATCTTACCAAGATGTTGTCCGCCGGCAACCATACCTACCATAGTTTTTTTATCAAAAATCATAATACGAGCGATTGACCAATTAGTCCACTTCTTGTCGGGAGACTGTACAATAATCGTTCCCCAAGTATTTATATAGCGTCCTCCATCACCGTCATGGGCAAATGGTACTGGAAGCTTATATAAATCAACCTCCTCACCTCGTAAGATTTTTTCTTTGCAAGGAGCGTTTGAAACGATTATAGGATCAACTGGTTTACGGCTGTATCCATCTATTAAAGCTTCAATTATTTCTTTGCCAGTTGCTTTAGGAGACAAACCTATAGATAATGCGTAACGTGATAAATACAAATCTTTTTGCCTACTTACTCCAGCTGGAGCTCCTAGTGCTCGAAAACCTTTTTCAACTCCTTTTATATTGTTAAAGAGTGGAGCAGGTGCACAATTTTCATTACACCAACGGATAATTGCACCCATTTCTAAGTTCCAATCAACTTCTTCTTCGATTTCTTTGACTTCTCCAAGTACTTTTAAATTCTCAATATATTCACGAAAACTTTTAATCCGATGCATAAAAGCGCCTCCTAATTTGCTTGTCAAGACAAGTATTTGGATATTTTAATCCTCAAAACCATTTTCTATTATTTTTTTAAGTAGAATCTTCAATATCACTACTTCTTCTTCCGATAGATTTTGAAACATCCTTTCTCTATAAGAACCTACTAATGGCCACAATTTTCCTACCAAACTATGCCCTTTCGTTGTAATAAAAATAAGGTTATTTCTTTTGTCTTTACTGTCTGAGATTTTTCGCACATAGCCTTTTAACTCTAATTTTTTCAATATTCTAGCGACATTTGCTTCATCTTTAAAAGTCTCAGTTGCTAATTGCTTTTGATTTTTACCATCTTCTTCTAAATTCAGCCTGGTAAGTAAAATAAACTGTTCTGGTGTAATTTCATATGGTAATAATACAGAGTAAAGGGTGCTCTTATTTATTCCCGCGGCAATATTTAGCAAATAGCCTAACGAATCATTCAAGTTTATATATATAGATAACATCCTTTCTATTACTTGCCTTGACAAGTAATCTACTCTAATCAATTACTTTTGTCAATCTTCTAATACAACAACCTGAATAATTTTTAACATAATTCCTCCATTCGACTTTAAAGTAAACTTCTTACGAGACAGTCCTGGAGGATTTTAACTAAATCTTCCTATAAGGCAGTGCATAAACTCTTCGATTCTTTCCAATTGTTTAGTTGCTGTCTCAGGCTCATGCAAAGTAACCGCAATATATTCATAGATGGCTCTTAAATCAGTATCGGCTTGTTTAGTTAATACAATCTTGTATGTTATAACCGTAATCTCTATGGATATCCGAAAAAACCTTCTCTGCAGATTTTGTATTTCCCTGAATGAAATCATTATATCCTTTTACAATTCTTCATCAATCTCATTCTCAGTTAAATCTGAAGGTGCTATAGGTTGTAGAGGAGGAAGCTTAACATAAAAAGTAATTCCTCTCTTAATAACTACCTGTTTTAAAAATATTGTTACTGCATTCGACACTGGAATACCCAATTGCCCTAAAACTAATTCTGACTGTTCCTTAAGCCCTGGTTCAAGCCTTACATAGAGATTCCTCCGGTCAATGGGCCGATACTAACACTGTAATCGCCTGGCGATACCGGCTCAAACTCTGACGGTGAGATGGCCGCCGGCATAATAAAACTCGTGCCGCTGATCGCACAATCCGTTGTGCCATCGTTATATTTCAGTGTCCCAAGCATTAACTGCCTACCTCGATCTGGGGCTATGGTCAGATTAATTGCTTTGATCTGCAACCAACCTAAAAAGAGTCATTGACACTTCATCACGAAGTTCAATGACTCTTTTTCGTTATCTCTTTATTCCAAAACCTGCAAACTCATCTTATACTCATAAATTAATTCATTGAATTCCTCAGGCGACCCGTTTTCGCGAATTAACGCTAGTGCCTTTTGGAGCAAACGTTTATGTACCCCTTCTCGAGTAATGAGAAAGTTGATCATTTTTTTCATATTAGGATCTGTGGTTGACTCTAAATGTTGCTGATAAAGAAGAGCGGCCCGGGTTTCCGCTTGAATATCTACCTGCAGCATAGCAATATAATCAGTGCTTTGATCAATATACGTTGAAACCCAAGGGGCGCCTTGAGAATTCACACAAGTAAGCGGAGGTCCGCCTAATTTGGTAATGGCTGCAGCGATTAATTCCATGTGTCCTAATTCTTCCGCCGCTATTAGCCCAAGTAGATCTCGAACATACCGATTAGGCATGTTCGAGCGATGATTTAAGTACTGAAGAGCTGAGGAAATTTCACTGTTTCGTCCGGCGTAATGTTCCAATAACAATTTTGCAAATCCAGGATCCTGCCGTTCCACATGGATCGGGTAAAATAAATGTTTTCGATAATGAAACACCTTCATCCCCCCCTTTTTATCGAACCTTGCCTATATTATATGGGGGGATGCTCCTAGTGGTCACAGAAAAACCTCTAATGAAGACTTGGTATATAGAAAAGTATAGGCGAACGTATCTGCGAGAGATAAACATTTTGCTTTTAAACCTTAAGTTTACTATTCATTAAATAAACTCAGCTTGCGCTGAGTTTATTTAATGGAAAACCTAATTATAGATGTTGGATCTTCTACTCATTATTCAACCCTTTTATGCCGATATCCCGCCGGTAATGTGCCTCGGGAAAATCAATGCTTTCCACAAGGGCATAAGCCTTTTCTCGAGCCTCTTGCAGCGTTTTTCCGGCAGCGGTAACTCCTAAAACGCGACCGCCGGAACTTTCAAGTATTCCATGGTTCATGATGGTACCCGCATGAAAGATCACAGAATCCTGGTCATTGGTCTCCGGCAAGCGGATTGGAATTCCCTTAGGATACTTTGCAGGATAACCAGGGGCAGCCATCACAACACAAACTGCGTCTTCATTTTTCCACTCCAACTTGACTTCAGACAATCTGCCCTCTGTACAAGCCCATAAAACCGGTAAAAGATCGCTTTCCAGGCGTTTCATAACCACCTGTGTTTCCGGGTCTCCGAAGCGAACATTGTATTCCAAGAGCTTCGGACCTTGTTCCGTAAGCATAAGGCCTAGAAAAAGCACTCCCTGGAATGGGGTTCCTAGCTCAGCCATAACCTTTAACGTTGGATTAACAAGGTCTCTCATCACCGTTTCTTCAAGCTCTGTCGTCCAGAAGGGCGGTGGGCTGTAAGTTCCCATTCCTCCGGTATTAAGACCTTGATCGCCGTCTAAGGCACGTTTATGATCCTGGACAGGAACCATCGGGTAAGCAGTATTGCCGTCTGCAAAACAGAGCAAACTGACTTCTGGTCCTTCGAGAAATTCCTCAACCAAAAGTTTCTTTCCTGCTGCTCCAAAGCTTCCATCCATGATCTCATCGACAGCCTGGAGGGCAGTCTCCAAATCCATGGCAACGATGACACCTTTTCCTGCCGCTAAGCCGTCCGCTTTTAAAACACATGGGGCACCAAGGGTCTTAATGTACCTTTTTGCCTGATCCGCCTCATCGAAAACTTCCCACTTGGCGGTGGGAACGTTTGCCTGTTCCATAATCGTTTTGGCAAAGGATTTACTGCCCTCAAGCTGAGCAGCAGCCTTAGTGGGCCCAAAAATTCGCAAGCCTGCCTCTCGGAAAGCATCAACGATTCCTAAACTCAGAGGATCTTCCGGACCAACCAGAGTCAAGTCAATGGATTCTTTCAAAGCGAACTCCACTAGGGCCGGTATGTCTTGAGCCGAAACAGGAACATTCCAAGGTTCTGTCCCGGCATTTCCGGGCGCAACAAAGAGACGTTCCAGCTCCTGGCTCTGGAAAAGCTTCCAGGCTAGAGCGTGTTCTCGCCCACCGTTTCCAATAACTAATACTCGAAGTTTTTTCATGTTTTCACCCCGTCACCCAAAAGTAACCTTTTAGAAAACTAATGTTGAAAATGTCTGCGATGCGTAAAGACCATAATGATATTTAAACGATTCGCCGCTTCAATGACTTCGGCATCATGAATAGATCCTCCGGGTTGAACAATCGCCCGTATCCCTGCTTGGGCAGCAGCTTCAATGGAATCCGGAAAGGGAAAGAAGGCATCCGAGGCTAAATAGGCGCCTTTTACTTTTTCACCCGCTTGATCTATAGCAATCTTAGCCGAGCCTACCCGATTCATTTGTCCGGCTCCAACACCTAAGGTCTGACGATAATCTGTTACAACGATGGCATTTGACTTAACATGTTTGACAACACGCCAAGCAAAATCGAGTGCCTTTAAATCTTCTTCTGTTGGCTTTTGCTGGGTTATGAATTCCCATTCATCAACATGAGTTGTTCCCCGATCCACTTCCTGGACCAGATACCCTCCGTCAATACTTTTCAACATCCAGCGAGAATTTACTTCATTTTCCCCCCTGCCAACTGCAAAAAGACGGAGATTGGCTTTAGCGCTTAAAATTTCCCGTGCCTCAGGACTAAAATCCGGTGCCACGATCACTTCATAGAAGCTTTGCTTAATTGCCTCGGCACAGGTTCCGTCCATGACCCGGTTTAAAGCGATAATTCCGCCATAAGCAGAAACCGGATCCGAAGCCAAAGCACTTTGATAGGCTTCCAAGGGGGTGCTTCCCAAGGCTACACCGCAGGGATTGGTATGTTTGATAATCGCCGCAGCACAGGAATCAAACTCCCGGGCAATTTTCCAGGCAGCATCCATATCCACCCAATTGTTGTAGGAAAGCTCTTTCCCTTGAAGCTGTTCACCTCTTGCCAAACTGCCGGGAGCAGCCTCAGAATTTATATAAAAAGCGGCCTTTTGCTGAGGATTTTCTCCATATCTCAATTCTTGAACTTTGCGGGCGGTAAGGCGCAGCGTTCTGGGAAAACCACCGACGGGTTCAAGCTGCCGTTCTAAATAACTGGCAATCAGACGATCATATTCTGCCGTATGAGCGAAGGCCTCTGCAGCTAATCTTTTGCGCATACCGGCTGAAACAGTTCCATTTTCCCGTAAAACATTTAATATTTCTTCATAGGATTTGGGATTAACGAGTACGGTAACCCTGCCGTGATTTTTAGCAGCGGCCCGAACCATAGTCGGTCCTCCTACATCAATGTTTTCGATGGCCTCCTCAAAACTAACTCCTGATTTAGAGATTGTTTCTCGAAATGGATAGAGATTCACCACAACTAAATCAATAAAACCGATTCCATTTTGCTCCATTTCCTCACGATGCTCTGCAATATCTCGAGCCAGAATTCCCCCATGAATCAAAGGATGGAGGGTCTTCACCCTACCGCCTAAAACTTCAGGAAATCCTGTAACCTCGCTGACATATTTGACGGGGATGTTGGCTTCTTCCAGGACTTTAAAAGTCCCCCCCGTGGAAATGAGTTCAAATCCCAGCTCTGCAAGTCCTTGAGCAAAAGCAACAATTCCTGTCTTGTCCGATACGCTGATAATGGCTCTTCGCTTCATTCTAAACCCTCCAGTTACTATATCCGAACCCGGCGCCCTACTCTTTTTACGCATCCGGAAGCTAAGAGACGGACAGCCTCCGGGTAGAGACGATGTTCTGCTTCTAATATCCTTTGCGCTAAACTGTCTTCTGTATCCTCTGCCAAAACAGGCACTGCCTCCTGCAATATAATCGGTCCGCTGTCTAAACCCTCATCAACGAAATGTACCGTACAACCACTGACCTTGACACCATAGTCCAAAGCCTGCCGCTGGGCATGGAGTCCCGGAAAGGCAGGAAGCAATGACGGATGAATATTTAAGACTGGAATATTAGCCTGTCGAATAAACTGAGGGCCTAAAACCCGCATATAGCCTGCTAAAAGCAGCAGCTCAACTTGGTTTTCTTTCAACCAGATTAAGAGTTCCTCATCTTGAGCTTGACGGTTTGGATAATCGGCTGGAGCAAAAACCTGAGTTGGAATTCCATTGTCCTTCGCCAATTCGAGGGCTGCGGCCTTGGGTTGATCTGAACCCACAGCAACAATCTTAATCGGCAGCTCTCCCCTTTTCTGAGCCTCAAGCAATGCCTTAAGATTGCTCCCTCTCCCGGAAGCTAACACCGCGGTTCTCAATAAGTAACACCTACTCCTGGAGCAACATACCCAATAACATAGCTCAATTCACCCATCTCAGCCAGTCTCTGACGTATCGTCTCTTCATCGTTACTGCTGACAATAATCACAAATCCGATACCCATGTTGAACGTTCGATACATCTCAGGCCAAGCAACATCCCCTATGCGTTGCAGCAAATCGAATATTGCGGGTCGCTGCCAAGACGTCGGATCGATCTTAACCCCTAGACCGGAGGGTAAGATCCTGGGAATATTCTCCGTGAGTCCTCCCCCCGTAATATGTACCATCCCTTTAATTTTCTTCTCGGAAAGGAGTGACAAAATTGTCTTGACATAAATTCGCGTAGGTCTTAGCAGTGTCTCACCTAAAGGTTCTCCCAGCTCGGGCAAAACTTCTTCCAAAGAATAGCTCTCAAATAGTTTTCTTGCTAAAGAATAGCCATTGCTGTGCAGTCCGTTAGAAGGCAAGCCAATGAGGACATCCCCGGCTTGAATAGTCGAACCGTCGATCAATTGATCACGGTTAACGACCCCCACTGAGAATCCTGCAATATCATATTCATTCTCAGCATAGAAGCCCGGCATCTCTGCCGTCTCTCCTCCGATTAAGGCGCAGCCGGCCATTTCACAAGCCCTGGCAACCCCGCCGACGACTTCAGCCACTCTGGCGGGTAAGACCTTTCCTACAGCAAGATAATCGAGGAAAAACAGCGGCTCCGCACCTTGTACCAGGATATCATTAACACACATAGCGACTGCGTCTTGCCCTATGGTATCATGACGGTTCATTTGAAAGGCGAGGCGGAGCTTAGTCCCCACGCCATCGGTTCCTGATACAAGAACGGGATCCGGATACTTTTCCAAATTCAGTTTAAAGAGCCCTCCAAATCCGCCAAGCCCACCTAACACTTCCGGACGAAGCGTTCGTGCAACAGCCGGTTTTATAGATTCGACGGCATCATTTCCAGCTTGTATATCAACACCAGCATCTCGGTAAGAGTATCCCACCTTTGATTCCTCCCTACGTTTCGTCAATCGTTTTCAACCACAAGAGTTTTTCCCCCGGTTCAGGTTTGAAACAGGAATAGGGTAAGCGCCATTAAAACAGGCCAGGCACACCTTCTCCGTTCCAAGGGCTCTCAGCAATCCTTCTTCTGAGATATAATGCAAGGAATCCGCTCCAATATACTGTCGTATTCCGTCTCTATCTAAGCGATTGGCGATCAGCTTTTCCCGTTCAGCCGTGTCTATTCCATAATAACATGGATAAGCCACCGGAGGCGAACTTATTAGAAAATGAACTTCTTTAGCTCCTGCTTTTCTCACCATAGCCACTAGTTTTGAACTCGTGGTCCCACGCACAATGGAATCATCAATCATAACGATTCGTTTATCCTTAAGAACGCTCGTATTCGCATTCAGTTTCAAACGAACGCCCGCTTCTCTCATTTCCTGAGTCGGTTGAATAAATGTTCTCCCGACATAACGATTTTTGATCAGACCCTCCCCAAAGGGCAATCCCAGAGTTGTGGCATATCCCAAAGCCGATGCGGTTCCTGAATCCGGAACTGCAATCACAAGATCAGCGTCGATGGGACATTCACGGGCTAATTCAACCCCCATTTTCCAGCGGCTTTCCGAAACATTTATCTGGTCTATGGTGCTGTCCGGACGGGCAAAGTAGATATATTCAAAGGCACAGGAAGCATTCTTATTCTTAGACAACCCCCGACGGGAGTGCAAGCCTTCCTCATCAATAATGACAATTTCTCCAGGCTCTAAATCCCGGATGAACTCAGCACCTATGGTATCAAGGGCACAGCTCTCTGAGGCCAGACAATATCTTTCGCCTTTTTTTCCGATGCAAAGAGGTCTGACCCCATGGGGGTCTCTTAAACCAAAAAGTTTATCCTCTGCTAAAATTACTACGGCATAAGCCCCGCGCAAATCCATCATGGTCTTGACAATGGCATCCTCGAGAGAATCCCGGCGGTAGCGGGTAATGAGGTTAATAATAACTTCACTGTCTGTCGTTGTTTGAAAGACGGCCCCGTTCACACCTAATTCTTCCCTCAATTCTCTGGCATTGGTTAAATTTCCATTGTGCGCTAAGGCCATCATTCCCTTTTGATAGTGCACAACAAGGGGTTGGGCATTAGCCAATAAACTAGAACCTGTTGTTGAGTAACGAACATGTCCAATAGCCATTTTCCCGTGTAGATTCTTAACAATGTGGTTAGAAAACACTTCCGAGACAAGACCCATTCCTTTATGAATTTCAATCGAATGTCCGTCAGAAACAGCGATCCCGGCGCTTTCCTGCCCGCGATGCTGAAGAGCATAGAGTCCATAATAGGTTAAGCGAGCCACCTCTTGATTGGGAGCATAGATCCCAAAGACGCCACATTCCTCATGTGGTTTGTCCAGGCTTAAATCGAACAATTTTGTCCCCCCTTAAAATAGTGAGACAAAGCGAAAAACCATAAATCTCAGATGCAGATTAAGAGATTTTTCGCCGTCCTCCCCAACAAACAGAATGCTTATTGTCCTGCCAAGACCTCTTTGACCCTTCGAAATACTTCCTGATAAGCTTCTTCAACTTGACCCAGATCTCGGCGAAAACGGTCTTTATCCAGCTTTTCCCGAGTTTTGATGTCCCAATAGCGGCATGTATCCGGAGATATTTCATCACCCAAAATCACTTTGCCATTGTCAATACCAAATTCCAATTTAAAATCAATTAAGTCAATGCCCGCTTTGGCAAGAATATTGCGCAGAATTTCATTGACCTTCAGTCCCATGACTTGTATCTCCTTAGCAATCTCGAGCTTGGCCCATCCCATGGCAGCAACATGTGATTCATTGACCATGGGATCACCTAAAGCGTCATCTTTATAATATAATTCCACGACAGGCTGGGAGAGAATAAACCCTTCTTCTACACCGAGACGTTTGGACAAGCTCCCTGCCACAATATTACGAACAACAACTTCCAGGGGAATCATATCCAATTTCCGCACCAGCATATCCCGCTGCCCTAGCAGGCGAACAAAGTGAGTAGGGATTCCCGCTTTTTCAATTTCCGTAAAGAAAAGTGCTGAAAGTTGGTTATTAACCTCTCCTTTATCAGCAATCTGTCCTTTCTTCTCGCCGTTAAACGCTGTGGCATCATCCTTATACGCCACCCAATAATAATTCTTTTCATCCGTTGCATAGACTTTCTTAGCTTTTCCCTCATACTTTAGTTCTAATTTTTCCATCGTTATTACCCCTTTCCATCGATCAATTTTTTTTGCCGGGCATTACAAGTTGACCCTTTTCTCAACTTGCTCTACTTCGATATGTTATAGTTTTAAAATGCATGGTTTTAGGTATAAGTTCGTTAAGTCATAGGATACCTGGGTCCTTATTAAACTCTTAGATTCTTAGGCTCTTAGATTCCTAGATTCCTAGGTTCCTAAACTAGCCCTAATCGTTCAAAAATGTCCCCAACATGTTTTGTGTGATAGTCATAGTCGAATAGGTTATTAATAAGTTCTTCATCTAAATATTTGCGAATTGCCGAATCCCGACTGATTAAGTTTTTAAATTGTTCTTTGGTGTTCCAAGCCTCCATAGCATTGCGCTGCACCATAGCATAGGCATTTTCGCGGCTTACGCCCTTTTCCACTAAGGCCAGCATCACCCGTTGAGAAAAAATCAATCCCAAGCCTTTGTCTATATTGAACTTCATCTGCTCAGGGAAAACTTGCAAGCGATCAATGAGTTGAACCATTTTATGAAGCATATAATATAAGGCCAAAGTACTGTCCGGTAATATCATCCGTTCAGCCGACGAATGGGAGATATCCCGTTCATGCCATAAGGCTACATTTTCTAAAGCCACTTGAGCATTTGCTCGTACAACCCTGGCCATACCGCAAATCCTTTCCGGAGTGATTGGATTTTTTTTGTGCGGCATGGCTGAAGACCCTTTTTGGCCCTTGCCGAAGGCTTCTTCAACTTCGTGAACATCCGTTCTCTGTAAATTGCGGATTTCGGTAGCCATTTTGTCGAGGGAACTGGCTATCCCCGCCAGAGTCGTCATAAAGTAAGCGTGGCGGTCACGCTGGAGAATTTGGGTGGAAATCAAGGCTGGTTTCAAGTTAAGGGATTGACAGACATGGGCTTCCACTTGGGGATCTACATTAGCAAAAGTCCCCACCGCTCCCGAAATTTTTCCCACCCGCACTTCTTCGCGGGCAATATCGAGGCGTCTTTTCTGGCGTCTGATCTCATCGTACCAGAGGGCAAATTTCAAACCCAAGGTAATAGGTTCAGCATGGATTCCATGAGTACGTCCCATCATCAAAGTATCCCGGTGTTCTATTGCCCTGCGGCGGAGAACCGCCTCCAAGGCCTCCATCTTAGCTAACAGCAAATCCGTTGCTTCAACCATTTGCAAAGACAAAGCCGTATCGAGAACATCCGATGAAGTTAAGCCCAGATGAATATACTTGGCTTCATCGCCCACATTCTCAGCAACGTTGGTTAAAAACGCTAAAACATCATGCTGTGTTACTTCTTCCAAAGCTTGAACCCGTTCCCAAGTGAAAGATGCCCGCTCTCTGATCACCTCAACGGCTTCCTTAGGAATCTTGCCAAGTTTTGCCCAACCTTCGCAGGCAGCAATTTCAATTTTCAACCACAGAGAAAGCCGGTGTTCGTCTGTCCAGATTTCTCCCATCTCAGGAAGTGTGTACCTGTCAATCAAAGCAGAATCTCCTTTCTATTTCCTAACTTTCAATCTTCGTTTAGTTTCTTTTGCAAGGCCTCATCCTTAGCAGCAATATCCTCTGCCATTTTGGCTCGGTAGTTTTTTATCTTCCTTCGCAAGGCATCATCCCCTGCAGCTAAAATTTGTACAGCAAGCAAGGCAGCGTTACGGGCAGCGCCAATCCCAACGGTGGCTACAGGTATTCCGGGAGGCATTTGCACAATAGCATAGAGAGCATCGACGCCATTCAAGGGGCCGCTGTTCATGGGGACACCGATTACTGGCAGTGTCGTTGCCCCCGCTATAACTCCAGGCAAATGGGCTGCTAAACCCGCTCCCGCAATAATTAGTCTGCCTCCTTGATTCTCAAAGCCTTTGACCCAGTCAAGAGTTCGCTCCAAGGTTCTATGAGCTGACGAAATCTTCACTTCAAAATCCAGTTCAAATTGTCTCAGGATCTTGATTGCATCCTCCATCACTTTGTAGTCTGAATCGCTGCCCATAATAACTCCGATCTGATTCAACGAAACCCCTCACTTCCATAAAAAATCAAAGCCCAGGCGAGTAAATTTCCCCCTTAAAAAGAAAGAGTGAAACCTACCCGCCTGGGCTTTTATCCCTTCGGTGTAATTTGATTATGCAATCAAATCTGTACCACTTGGACGATCTCATCGCCCTAGGTACACTTTCGCTCATAGTCAGACCATTTACGGCAGTCTGGTAGAAACTTGCGGACCATATCTCCGCGATTATATGAACTCTTATTTATTTCTTACGTTCATTGTACAGGAAGGGCTTGTAAAGGTCAAGAATAAATTCGAACGTTAATCAGTCTTGCATCCAGAACGTTCGGCTAAATAATTCTTCTATGATCCCTATTATCTCAAACAAGATTACCGATGAAAGAACGGGAATCTCGCAAAACTCAACTCCACTATTAATTGGCAGAAAACGTTGAGCACTCCCAATTTAGAAGTGATTCTCACCATTGGATGAATTAAAGAAGGTCGCGACAGACTTTTAAAAAGCCCATTGCAACCTAATCCGCCAAAGAATCTATTATCCTTACTTAACGCTTTCACCTTTTATATAAATATTATCTTTACAAACAATCGTAAATTCTCCATTTTTATTTATAATTCTAGCAACGTGTCGAATAGGCATTTTGCATTGTTGGCAAAAACCATGAGCAAAATACTTTTTAGATTTGCTAAACTCCTTATCTTTTGCCACATAATTTCCACATTCAGGACAGTAAATATTTGTCTGGCTTAGTAAACCTTTTAGTTCATTAATCTTAAATTCATTTTCTCGCTGTACTTTTTCCCAATTAATAATGGCATCTTTAGAAAAATCATAGACCTTCCTAAAAATATCCACGGTGTATGCAGCATCACTAAGAGCATCATGAAAAGGTAAAGCCTTTTCTATTTCTAAACTATCCACTGCGCTTTCAAGGCTTGGTTGTTGAGGCAACCCCTCATACTTCATATAGATTTTTTGTATGTCGATATATTTATCGAAAAAATTAGCACTGAAACCAAAAAACGAGCAATTTTCCCGCAGTCCTAAGATATCATCCTGCCCCCAAGAGCATAAAACAACTTCACTTCCGATCCAGGCCTCAAAGCTTTCCATGGCTTCCCAAAAAGGTCTTCTTGGGATCACTTTGCTCGTGTTAATGTTCGTCTTTCTCTTTACATAAGGATTCAATCGTTTATAAACATAAGGTTTAACTAACAAGTTGAACTCATCGATCTTCTCTAATTGATCGTTTAATTTTAAAGCACCAATTTGTATTATTTCATTTTTTAAAGCGGGGTTTGCTGAATCCCCTTCTTTAAAAGGAAAAAACATATTAAATTCTAAATCAAAAACCACGTAATTCATTACGCCCCTCCTGCCATGACTCTATTATAATCCCTCCTTCCGATAAACGCACTCACGTAATCTTTCCAAATCAGTTTTTTTTCGAAATTAAAGAGCCATCGGAGCGACGACTCTTTCTTAAGCCTATGTACTTTCATTTTACCAGAAACTTAATTGTTCTACAGAAACAGCCCGTTGGTATTGGTTCAGCAAACCATCCAGTTCTTGACTAATCTCGACAACCTCGCTATCAATCAGCTTACGCGTTTGACCAAATTTGTTGAGTCGTCTTCGAAGAACCTCAATTCTTTTCAAAAGTTTCTTTTCCACTTGGATTCCTCCCGAAAAGTCTTCTTAATAAGAATTGTATTGTTTTTTTGGAGAAATGGCAAGAAGATAATATCCAATATTAGGCAAATATTTGTCGAATATGGAAAACCAAGTTACTAGTAAATAAAATACTCCTCCAAGACGATATCGTCTCATCATTTAACCTATCTGACATTGGGGATATAGAAGTGAACAAGTTCAGCTAAAGCTAAAGCTGAAGCTCGGGGCTTCGGTGACGATAGTCTCCAGTGAAGATTATCACCGAAGCCGCCTATACCCAAAAAGGAATACTACTCTAATTTATTTAGTTAAGGAATCCAATACCTGTTGATAGAATTGCTGTGGATTGAATGTACCTCTATTCTGACCGCTTCTGCGTTGAGTATTGGAGCCATTTGCATTATTCGCATTTTGGCTATTCTGATTGGAACTTTTATTATTTGCGTTTTGATTAGTCCCATTAGAAGGTCTCTGAGGAGGTGTTGCTAAATAGCTCTTCTGTTGATCCGTAAAAACAGCGTTAATAGCGTCTGCCTTTTGTTGTAAGAAATCTTGACTCGGATTACTCGTACTGATCAATGCTTGTAAAATGGGTTTTAGTTTATCTTTCTGATCACTTGTTAGAGGGTTTTGTTGGTTATTTTCTAAACGGCGAATTTCCATAGCAGCCTGTTGAGCAGGATTGAGTGTCCTTTGTCCCTGTGCTGATTGACCTTGCTTTGTTTGCCCTTGACTACTGGACTGAGCTTGAGTTGTTGACGAAGCAGAAGCTGCAGTACTTGAACCACAACCGCTGACTCCTATCAAAGCGGCCAAAAGTAATGCCCCCGTAATCAGTGATGGTTTTTTTAATGCTTTTTTAAATTGAAAGAGTTTCTGCATAAAAATTCATATCCCCCTATTCATGGCAAGTTATGTTTATTTCCTTGGACTTTGGTCAAAACAACAGTCTAGATTTCATTTTAACCATGATTTAGCATACATCGAAATCTTAATGAGAATGTGACCGGTTCCTTAAGATTTTATCAAGATTAACTGAATGTTAGTGCTCCTTGTGACTTTAAAATATGTTAAAAAATCATGTTTAATATTGGATATTTTGGTTAGAGTAACGTGTAAATACTGATCTTTTGATCAAAGGGAGGTTTTATAATGGCTCGCACAGTAGCTGCCTATTGCAGAAAATGTAAAAAGCCCACGGATTTCCATTTGAATTGCGGCGGTTGGGAATGTTGTTCCTGCGGTTCGAATAACCCACTGGGCGGGCATGATGACTCCGAATTTCCTTACAATATTTTTAGAGATTATTAAGCCTTGATTTGGCATAATAACTATATTTTTCAGGTTTTGAGTTAGCTCTAAGCCTTATAGGTTACCTTAAATATAGTCATGGTTGGAATATCATTTGGTCCATAGTATTCAATTTTTGCATGTTTCCGCTGATAAGAGTTCATTATAAGCATCCTCCTTGGGCATGGGGCTTTGCCTCCCTGATCGGAGCAGGCATAATTTACTATTTCAAAATACCTTTTAGCTCGATGAAATGAATGCCCCAATATCATTGCGGTATTTATTAAGGAAAAAACTATGGGAACTACCTCGAGGGTTTTGGCAGTTCCCATGTCTTTCACTCACTCACTTTTATAACCTAAAACTTTTCTTCTTGTCACATAATCCTCAGTATCAATCTCGCCGCGTACAAATCGCTCATTTAACAATTCCAGGGCTTTATCTGAACGTTGGGGCAAAAACAAAGGATGTTTGGTTAAATGTTTGACAATGTATACTATGAACAGAAGTACGGCGATCACAGTAAGAAAATGCAGCCCCATGTTTACTAGAGCATAAATGTTCAGACCATTATTTGCTGCAACGCCACTACCGGCGTTACTGGAGAAAGGAACTCTATTACTGAAGTTCCCCAGACCTCTTCCAACGAAGTGAGTCATAGTTAATTAGTCACCCCCTTTAAATTTCTTAACCCCAGTGTACATAGAAAATAAGGCTTTTGTTTGACGAGAATGTGATTCTTTTATTAAGATTTAAATTGCCTTCCTTCCACCGCGGAACTCCACTGGCCTTGCTTAGATGATTCTACATGCTATTGCGGAAACGACTGCGACGTGGTATAAAAGATTAATTTATTTTCTTTATTCGCGCTGCCTCTATGGCTAGACACTTCGGCATTAAAAGGTTCAATGATAAATGGATCATGTATTGTTGAGCCGGAAATTAAGATTATTAGTGTATTCACGCTACACAATAATAAATACGGCAGACCGAATGTCTTCTCAGAAGAAGACCAAATTACAGTGAGCATCCTTCCAGATCTTACAATAGATTTAAAACCAGTCTTTGAGGGTATTTAATTTATATCTTATATCGTTCTATCTTAAATCTATTTGAGTATTGCCAGACGCTCGGGAATTTTAAATATTCCACTAAATCAAGAAGACGCCATTAAAAAAATAGAGCACTCGACCAAAAACGGTTGAGTGCTCTATTTCTATTATGAAGCTATAATGCCAAAGGCATTATTCCCACTCAATAGTACCCGGCGGCTTCGAGGTAATATCATAAACAACCCGGTTTACCCCACGAACCTCATTGACAATCCGTGACGATATATTATGGAGAAGATCATAAGGAAGTCTCGCCCAATCAGCAGTCATAGCATCTTCACTGGTAACTGCTCTGAGGATAATTGGATATTCATAAGTCCGGCCATCTCCCATTACGCCGACGCTTTTGATGGAGGGGAGAACGGCGAAGCTTTGCCACAGTTCGCGATATAAGCCTGAGCGGCGAATTTCTTCAATAATAATGGCATCTGCTTCTCGCAGAATATCCAGTTTTTCACGGGTTACCTCACCCAGGATACGAATTGCCAGGCCGGGACCCGGGAAAGGTTGACGCCAAACAATTTCTTCACTCAAACCTAGTTCGGTTCCCAGTTCGCGGACTTCGTCTTTGAATAACATGCGCAAGGGCTCAACCAGTTTGAACTGCATATCTTCCGGCAGTCCTCCCACATTGTGATGGCTCTTGATTGTTTCCGCAGTTTCCGTCCCGCTCTCGACGATATCCGGATAGAGCGTTCCCTGGACCAGATAATCGACTTGACCAAGTTTCGCGGCTTCCGTTTCAAATACGCGGATAAACTCATTGCCTATGGTTTTTCGTTTAACCTCAGGCTCAGATACTCCTTCGAGTTTGGCCATAAAACGCTCCCGAGCATCCACAAACACTAAATTAAGCTGAAACTGCTCCGTGAAGACTTTTTTGACTTGTTCTGCTTCGTTCTTGCGCATAAAACCATGATCGACAAAAACGCAGGTCAATTGATCTCCCACGGCTTTGTGAACTAAAGCAGCTGCCACTGAAGAATCGACGCCGCCGCTTAAGGCGCAGAGAACTCGTCCCTTTCCTACTTTAGCCCGGATTTCTGCCACTTGCAGCTCAATGAACGACTCCATGGTCCAATCCCCGGCACAATGACAAACATCAAACAAAAATTGCTCCAGCATTTTTTGACCGTCGGGAGTATGTTTGACTTCCGGGTGAAATTGGACCCCATAAAAATGACGTGCAGAATTCATCATAGCTGCAACCGGCGTATGTCCCGTATGAGCGGCAACCTCAAACCCTTCCGGCAACGACTTAATGGAGTCGCCATGACTCATCCAGCAAGGACGCTCTCCGCCCAAACCGACCCATAAATCCGCTGCTTTATCTACGGTTAGCATGGCTTTCCCATACTCGCTGGCTACAGGGCGTTCCACCGTACCGCCCAATTGCAGGGCCATAAGCTGCATCCCGTAGCAAATTCCCAGGATTGGGATTCCCAGATTATAAATTTCCGGGTCTACTTTTGGGGAATTAGGCTGATTAACGCTGGCAGGTCCTCCGGAAAAGATAATGCCTTTCGGTTGCCGTGCCTTTATGTCTTCAATAGACGTTTTATATGAAACCATCTCTGAATACACATGGGCTTCTCGCACTCGCCTGGCAATGAGTTGATTGTATTGCCCTCCAAAATCAAGAACTAAAACAACTTCCTTTGTCACGTTATTTCATCACCATTTCCTTATTAATTCACTTCATAAGCTTCCTGTTTTAAAACTCCTACGTAGGGTAAATTACGATATTCTTCATTAAAGTCTAAGCCGTAACCCACAACAAATTCATCGGGAATGTCAAACCCATTGTAATCAGGGTAGACTTCAACTTGCCGCCGGGCAGCCTTATCAAGAAGGGTTACCACCTTCACACTCAAAGGGTTTCGCGCTTTGAGATTTTCCTTTAAGTACTTTAAGGTCAGTCCCGTATCCACAATATCCTCAACCACTAGAATATGGACGTCGTCGACACTTCGTTCCAAATCCTTAAGTATCCGTACAACTCCCGATGACTTCGTCGACATGCCATAGCTCGACAATGCCATAAAGTCATAAGCCAGAGGCAGCTTAATCTCGCGAATGAGATCTGCCATAAAGGGAACAGCCCCTTTTAAAATTCCCAAAACTAAAAGCTTCTTACCTTCGTAATCCCTGGTAATCTGAGCACCTAATTCGGCGACACGTTTTGCCAACTCTTCCTTGGAAATCAATACCTTGCCGATATATTCCTCCATTATGGACCCCTCCACATAAAAATTATCAATAAAATATATCAAAAACTATACCAGAGCCTTGTCCATTGTGCAAGTAATCTCCTCTCTCATATATCACTAAGACGAAGTCACTTCAAGGATCGAGGCCTTCAAAAGATACGTTCGTTTCCCGGAAATATTGCTGAGATTAAGTATAAAGACACAAGCCAGGCACCCTAAGGGGTTTCCTGGCTTATGTCTTTGACTCATTTTTACTTATTACTTATCGTTCCTTCTAAATTGTAGGCTTTTGTATAGTAATCTTCTTTCCAATATCCTTAAACTCAAGTGTCATTGTCATGGGGTCGGATTTTGCTTTATTTTTGGCTTCGATAGTCGCTTTCACAAGCATTTTATCCGACTTTCGGATATAAAGCGTATACTGGAAATCGCTCCAATAATCCTCCATCATCTGATTTTGTACACTGGGTTTTAACTGACAGACCCAAACCTTTTCTCCGTTGACCTTCCCTTGTCCGCTAAGCACCACCTCACCAAGTTCTTTCATTTGCAGTGAAGATAGGGGGTTGAGCTCCGCCAGAAAGACCTGTTGTGCTGCCTGGCCATTAGCAAATTTAATCCACTTTTTGCTGAATGGATCTTTACTGAACGTTGAATCTCCGATTTTAACCAACTCAACTTCGCTTCCGGTTAATTCACCTAAAACCCTGGTGTTAGTTCCCTCTTTTTCCCCTTGTACTTGAACAAGAACCCGATCTTTCCCTTCAACCCATTGATGCTGGGTCAAACTGAACCGAAAAGAGGTTGCCGCATTCAGTCGTTCCAAGCCGTGTGTAACCAGCTTAGTGGGGTCTGGCGGCCAATTGAGCCACCCTATTATTCCCCCTAATAACACGATGCTGATCCCAATGAGAAACCATAAGCCCCTTTTCTTCATATCATGCCCCCCTGGCGGAGTTCTTACCTACTATTATGTAATTTCAGCTTGCTCTATTCCTGGGCATGAAGAATTCCTTAAACTAGGGTTCCGATATTAACGTGATCTAAATACTCAGCTCCTAATTAAGGCAATAATGTCTATTTTAAGGGCGCCATATGGAGTTTAGGCAATTAAATACTCTCGTTAATTTTACGAGGAGAGTTAAGACTCTTGCCCCTTGCCAAAGAAGCAAAGGTACCAATCAAACAAAGGATAGTAAAAACAATGAAACTAATTTTCGAACTGTTCATAAAGCTTGTCATATAGTAAGGGGAATCAAGGGGCATATCTTTCATTTCAAAAGAAGTAATAAGGGCCACAATGGTCATACTCAGTGTTTGACCCAGCAGTCTCATTGTCCCCAGAGTGGAGGAAGCTACTCCATAAAGGGGACGTTCAACGGAACTCATGACTGCATTAGTATTGGGTGAAGAAAAAAAAGCAAACCCCAGACCGATGAAAGCCATATTTAGAACAATTAGCTCTATCGATGTGCCCTTTGCCAAAAAAATAAATAAAAATAGTCCTAATGTTGTTATACCCATCCCTAAAGAAGCAAGGATTTGAGAATTGATTTTATCGGACAAACGACCTGCTAACGGAGAAAGCAGCGCCATGATAATAGGCTGAGACAGGAGAATTAAGCCTGACTGAGATATGCCAATGTTCTGGACATTTTGAAGATATAAAGACATCAGGTAAACTAAAGCGAACGTAGCACTATAATTGATAAGAGCAGCAAGATTTGAGAAGGCAAAGGAGCGATTACTAAGAAACAGACCCATAGGCAAAATAGGATACGATCGTTTATTTTCGTAAACAACAAAGACAATCAGGAGAAGCAAACCCAAAGCAAAGGCAATTATATTACTATAACCTGCGGTAATATCGGATAATCCATAAAGAAAGAGCAAAATCCCTATTATCCAAAGAATGCTGCCCCATTTGTCAAGATTTTCATGATCCGTTCCGGTCCATTCGCCGGTCAGTCGAGTTATTGTCAAGCTAAGAACCACTAAAGAAATTAGAAAACTCAAGTGAAATATCCCCCGCCAGCTGATGGTGCTGCATATCAATCCTCCTAAGACAGGCCCTAAAGAGAGTCCGATATAGGTGGCTGCTGCACTTAGCCCCATAGCCTTTCCCCTTTCTTTTGCCGGGACGACAGAGGTTAAGATCGCCATGGAAGTACCAAAAATCATAGCACTGGCAATTCCTTGAAAAACCCTGAAAACAATTAATACTGGGAATGAAAATGCAAATCCACAGCCTAAAGAAGTTACTGCAAAAGCGATCATGCCAATTAGAAATATTCTCTTCCGCCCGAGAAGATCTGCTAAACGGCCAAAGGGCAATAAAAAGGCTGCCGAAGCCAACAGATAGCTGGTGACTACCCAGTTCAGCTGAGATTGATCTACCCCATATTCCATACCTATCTGGGGAATACCAAGATTTATGGCATTACCCAGAAACGGAGTAATAAAGGATGTTATCATGACAATAATCATAGTAACCTTTACAATAGATTGATTCTCTTCCATTTGTAGTCCCTCCCCAACATTTCATCTCTGAAGCGAAAATCATTTGATCTCTTTAGTTGTTTCAACATTATTGGGAAATCTCCTACCAAGCAATGGGGAACATTTTCGCCGAAAGAACCTAGCTAATAACAAATGCAATCGCGTTGAAGGATGGACTTACCCCCACTGAAGCAGAGAACGGGGACCACTCCCACTTCTATAAGTGAAAGTCTCACGATTGATCAAACGTTGCCCCGACTTAAAGAAAAACACCTTTCCAATTCGGTAAAATGGTGTGAGTAAACAGCCATTAATTCCAAACTGAAAGGTGCCGTCTTAGGATTAAACCACAGCTCTCTATTAGCAGTATATCACCACTGCTTCATTAAGTGTGTTCAACCTGAGAGAAACTCTTGGAAACATTTTATTTTCTCTGGATCAAATCATCTCTTTAAAGCACTGGAATCTGGAAAGTTCCCAAATAAACGTTAAACAGCACTTCTCACAGCATCTTTCATGCTCTTAACATAGTCATAAATATAAGGGCCGGCCCCTTCACCATACTTCTCAACTATTTTAACAATTGCGCTGCCCACAATCACGCCATCGGCAATTTTAGCAATTCCCCCTGCTTGTTTTGGTGTATTGATGCCAAAGCCAACTGCCGTAGGAACTGAACTCGATTCCTTTACAACCTCTATGATTGAATGCAAATCTGTTTTAATTTCGCTTCTCATTCCCGTTACACCCATGGAAGATACCACATAGACGAAGCCTGTCGCTTCCCGGGCTATCTGTTTAATCCGTTGTTCTGAGGTGGGGGCAATCAGAGAAATAACATCAACTCCATAGCCTGCAGCGGCTTCAGTCAGTTCACCCTTTTCTTCATAGGGCAGATCAGGAATGATGATACCGTCGACTCCCGCCTCAGAACACCGTTGAAAAAAGCGTGAGTACCCATAATTAAAGACGGGATTTAAATAGGTTAGAAAAACAAGAGGCACCTTTGTCTTTTGGCGCACAGAAACCACCAGATTAAAAATTTTGTCTACCGTAGCCCCTGCTGCAAGAGCGCGAATATTTGCCTCTTGAATAACCGGTCCCTCGGCAATGGGATCAGAAAAGGGAATACCGATTTCCACTAAATCAGCACCGCCCCGAACCATTTCTAAAATATACTCTTCACTCTTCTCTAAAGAAGGGTCTCCGCCGGTGACAAATCCGATAAAGGCTTTTCCGTTTTTAAAGGCCTCTGCGATATTACTCATAAATTCTTACCCCCTTATAGCGCGCAATGGCGGCAACATCTTTATCTCCCCGTCCTGACAAACAGATGATGATGATTTGATCCTTGCTCAAATTTCCGGCAATTTTCTTGGCATGAGCCACCGCATGGGCACTTTCAATTGCACAAATAATTCCTTCTGTTCTGGCAAGATACTCAAAAGCTTCTACCGCCTCGTCATCAGTAATAGGCACATATTCCGCCCTGCCTGAATCGTGAAGATTGGCATGTTCAGGCCCTATTCCCGGATAGTCGAGACCTGCAGATATTGAATAGACCGGGGCAATTTGTCCATGTTCATCCTGACAGAAGTAGGACTTCATGCCATGAAAGACCCCTAATTTTCCTTTGGCGATGGTAGCAGCATGCTTCTCGGTATCAATTCCATGTCCCGCCGCTTCACAGCCAATTAATTTTACGCTTTGGTCACCGATAAAATTATAGAACATCCCCATGGCATTACTGCCGCCGCCAACACAAGCCATCACCACATCAGGCAGCTTGCCCTCAAGTTCCAGAATCTGTTCTCTTGCTTCCTCACTGATCACGCTTTGAAAATCACGAACGATCATGGGGAAGGGGTGGGGCCCCATGACAGAGCCTAGAACATAGTGGGTATCGTGAATACGGGACGTCCACTCGCGCATGGTTTCGTTAACCGCATCCTTTAAAGTCATAGTGCCGCTGGTCACAGCATGAACTTTAGCGCCTAAAAGCTCCATCCGGTAAACGTTAAGAGCCTGCCTGTCTGTGTCTTCCTTACCCATAAAAATCTCACATTCCAAGCCGAGCAAGGCGGCCGCCGTTGCAGTTGCGACACCGTGCTGACCGGCGCCCGTTTCAGCGATAACGCGTGTTTTGCCCATTTTCTTAGCCATTAACGCCTGCCCCAGAACATTATTGATTTTGTGGGAACCGGTATGATTCAGGTCTTCACGTTTCAAATAGATTTTCGCGCCCCCTAAATCCTTGCTCATTTTCCCGGCATAGTAGAGCAGAGATGGCCTTCCCGCATACTCGTTCAGCAACTTCTTAAGCTCGGCCTTGAACTCGGGGTCATCTTTAAAGTGTTCGTAAGATTTTTCCAGATTAATAATTTCGTTCATCAAGGTTTCCGGGATATATTGACCCCCATGAATGCCGTATCTGCCCTTACTCATTTCGCATTCTCCTAACTATTTCTAAAATTTTACCCCTGTCTTTCTTTCCGTCCGTCTCCACTCCGCTGCTTAGATCCACAGCAAAAGGCTTTGCTGCTCGAATTGCCTGCTCTATATTATCTGCCTTCAGTCCCCCGGCCAAGAAAAAGGGTTTCTTTACTTGGCCAACTATACTCCAATCAAAACTTTCTCCAGTCCCGCCGGCTCCGTGATCAAGCAGCAGAAAATCAGCGACGGTATCCTGTTTTTCCTCTATATCTGCGCGGGATATCACCTGAACAGCTCTGATGATCGGCTTTTTAGTCCGTGTTTTTAATTCCCGGATATAAATTTCACTCTCATTCCCATGAAGTTGAGCCATTTCGATAACGCCCTCATTCAAAAGCTTAGCAATCGTGGTTACTGATTCATTAACAAAAACCCCTACAGGCGTAATTACCGAGCTTAGTTTCGGCCGCATGGCCTTGGCCCATTCCGCAGATACCTGACGGCGGCTCTTGGCGAAGACAAAACCGATAAAATCAGGTTTAGCCTCATTGACAAAGTCAATGTCACAGTTTTGAAAAAGTCCGCACAGTTTAATTTTCACTGCTGATTATCCCCTCGCAGAAAGGCAAGCTGTTCCTTTTTTCGATCACTGCGCATTAAACTTTCGCCGATCAGAACAGCATCTGTCTTATTTTCCTTCAAGACCGCCACGTCCTCCGGTGAATTAATGCCGCTTTCCGAGACAAATAAGAAATCTTTCGGCACTAATTTGCGCAGTCTGATACTAGTGGTTATATCAACTTCAAAGGTCTGAAGGTTGCGGTTATTGACCCCGATCACTCTGGCCCCTGCCTTAAGAGCTGATTTAACTTCTTCCTCCGTATGGGCTTCCACGAGGGCGCTCAGCCCCAAACTTTGAGCAATTTCCAGATAGCGTTTCAGAGTATCCGTATCGAGCAGCGTACAAATAAGCAAAATGGCTGAAGCTCCAATGATCTTAGCCTCGTAAATCTGATAACTGTCCACGATAAAGTCTTTGCGCAGAAGAGGGATGCCAACGTCTTGGCGGATCTCCGTAAGGAAGCAGTCTTGTCCTTGAAACCAATAGGGCTCTGTCAGCACAGAAATCGCCGCAGCTCCTGCCGCCTCATAGTCCTTGGCAATCTGTAAATAGGGAAAATCTTGAGCAATAATTCCCTTGGAAGGAGACGCTTTTTTTACCTCACAGATAAAGGATAAACCCTCTGCCCTGAGAGCCTCTTCAAAGGGAAACGCTGTATCAGAATCTAAGGCCTTAGCTTCTGAAATTACTTGCTCTTCCGATTTCTCTCGTTTCAGTTCCGCCACGCGCTCAACGGTTCGCTTCGCTATTTTCTCTAATATCAATGTCCTAACACCTCATTGGAAAGCCTTGCAAATTCTTCAAGCTTTTTAAGGGCTGCCCCGCTGTCGATAAGATCTTGCGCAAGAGGAACAGCTTCTTGGATGGATGCCGCTTTATCGGCCAAATACAAGCAGAGAGCAGCATTAAGAACAACGACTTGACGTTTGGCGCCCTGCTCGGACCCGTTTAATATACAACGAGTTATCTTTGCATTCTCCTTGGCATCCCCTCCAACGAGCTCATTCAAACTGCAATAGTTAAATCCATATTCTTGTGGGTCCAGATAATAGCTTATAAGGTCCCCTTCTTTTATTTCGCAGACCTTTGTCCTGGTTGTAAGAGTTGCCTCGTCCAAGCCGTCACAACCATGAACTACCATACCGCGCTTTACGCCGAGATTGGAAAGAACCCTTGCCAGTGGCTCGACGAGCTTCTCGTCATAGACGCCCATTAACTGACGTTTCGCCCCGGCTGGATTGGCGAGAGGTCCCAGGATATTAAAAATCGTACGCACCCCCATTTCCCGCCGTACAGGAGCACAGTGTTTCATTGAGCTATGGTAAGTTTGGGCAAACATAAAACACAAATTAATCTTTTCTAGAATCTTTCTGCTCTGTGCGGCGGAAATGGAGATATTAATCCCCAACGTTTCCAAAACGTCTGCCGCTCCGCTTTTACTGGATACGCTGCGGTTGCCATGCTTAGCTACGGGTACGCCCGCTGCTGCTACAACAAAAGCCGTTGTTGTCGAGATATTAAACGTCCCCGCCTCGTCACCACCGGTGCCAACAATGTCCATGACATCATGAACTTGATCCAGGTGCAGTGCTTTTTCGCGCATAGCCAGAGCACTGCCGGTAATTTCATCAATGCTCTCGCCCTTCATCCGCAAGGCAGCGAGGAAAGCACCCATCTGGGCATGAGTGGCCGTGCCGTCCATCATTTCCCCCATAACTACCTTAGCTGTCTCAAAGTCCAGATCTTCACCTTTAATTATTCTGTAGATTGCTTCCGTGATCATACTTGTTCCCCCCTCAGAAAATTTTCCATGATGGTCTTACCTTCTGGTGTTAAGATTGATTCCGGATGAAATTGGACTCCATAGACTTCATACTCTTTGTGCTTAACGGCCATAATTTCCCCGTCATCCGTCCGGGCAATGACCTTTAGTTCCGTGGGAATAGTGTCTTCTATGGCGGCTAAGGAATGATAGCGCGCACCTGCTATAGTTTCCGGCAATCCATTAAAAAGAGAACAAGCCGTATCTAATTTTATGGTGGATTGTTTGCCGTGCATCAGCTCTCGGGCATAGGACACTGTAGCTCCAAAGGCTTCGCAGATCGACTGGTGCCCAAGACAAACCCCAAAAACGGGGATTTTGCCTGCGAAATATCGTGAACTCTCAATACATACGCCGGCGTCCGCCGGTTTACCCGGCCCTGGAGAGAGAATAATTGCTTCTGGGGCTAACGCCTCAATTTCTTCTATGCTTAATTCATCATTGCGAATGACCTTTATATCCGGATTGATGGAACCGATAAGTTGATAAAGGTTATAGGAAAAACTATCGTAATTATCGATTAAGAGAATCATCAGTCGATAACCTCCTCAGATAGTTTAAGAGCTTTCATGACAGCCTGAGCTTTGTTGATACATTCTTGATATTCTTTTTCAGGCACACTGTCAGCGACAATACCGGCACCGGAACGGACAAAAATCTTGCCGTTCTTCTTATAAACAATGCGGATAGCAATACAGGTATCTAAGTTGCCGGTAAAATCGATATACCCTATGGCTCCCCCGTAGATGCCTCGCTTGTTATTTTCAAGCTCATTGATAATCTCACAAGCTCTGATTTTAGGGGCGCCGGAAAGAGTACCGGCCGGCAGTACGGCATCAACAGCATCTAAGGCTTTTTTGTCCTCTCTTATTTCCCCTTTAACCGTCGACCCAATGTGCATAACATGGGAGAAACGCTCGATGGACAGATATTTCTCAACCTTAACGGTGCCAAATTTGCTGATTCTGCCCAAGTCATTTCTGCCCAAATCCACCAGCATATTATGCTCGGCCAATTCTTTAGGGTCGGAGAGCAAATCTTTTTCGTTCTGAACGTCCTCTTCAGCAGTTTTTCCTCTTGGTTTAGTTCCCGCCAAAGGAAAGGTGTAGAGTGTAGCATTCTGAAGCTTCACTAAGGTTTCCGGAGAAGCGCCGGCAATTTCCAGATCATTGCTGGAGATATAAAACATATAGGGAGATGGGTTTAACGTTCTCAACACCCGGTAAGTGTTAAGGAGGCTGCCCTCATAATTTGCTTCGAAACGGTTTGACAACACTACTTGAAAGATATCCCCCTCATGAATGTAATGCTTGCCTTTGTTGACCATCTCACAATACTCGTTTTCCTTAAACAACGGACGAAATTCGGAAGTGACTTTACCAGGTTGAGTTTCTCGATAGACTCCGTGTTTAATGAGATCGACCATGCTTTCGATTTCCTTGACAGCCTTGCTGTAGTTTGAAGCTAATCCCTCTGTTCTTACGTTGGCGATAAGAATTATTTTTTGTTTTAAATGATCAAAAGCAATAACCTTGTCAAAGAGCATCAAGTCTACATCTTTAAATCCTTCCTGATCATATGCATCCAGTTTCAGAGAGGGTTCATTGTATTTGATATAATCATAAGAAAAATATCCTACCAAGCCGCCGGTAAAAGGCGGCAAGTAATCAAACTGCGGGCTTTTATGATCGTCAAGGATTTGTTGAATATACTCTCGGGGGTGTTTTGCAGCATGGGAAACAGCTTTCGTCGCTGATTTGATATTGATTGTTCCGTTCAGGCAAGTCACTTCCAGTTTGGGATCAAAACCCAAAAAGGTGTAACGTCCCCAAGTTTCGGAACCCTCAAGACTTTCCAGCAAAAAGCAATGACTGCTGACGCTTTTCAGGATTTTCAGCACTTCGATGGGAGTCCTGATATCCGAGTATATTTCACGGCTAACGGGAATCATGTTGTAATCTGCTGCAATTTCCTTGGCTTCATCTAAACTTGGTCTGTACATAATTACCTCCTTTGAACATCGTTCTTCCGTCTTGAACGGGAGGGCCTCGTCAATAAACGCCAAAAAACCCGTCCAAAGACTATATAGTCAAGGACGGGTTACTATCAATACAATACCCGCGGTGCCACCTTGCTTCACGGAAAAAACTCCGCACGCTTAACAGAATACCATCATATTCCTGGCAACTGACGTATGCCTCCACGTCGCGAAATACTCGGCAATGCCTTTGGTCGCGCCCTCCGTGGTCCATTTAACAATCTGCGTTCTGCCGGTTCACAGCAACTCCGGCTCTCTGAAAGTGCACGATTTGTTTTTATCTCCACATCAACGGTTTTTGGTGAGTTATTTAATTACTATGTATCATACGCATCTTGTAAGTATTTGTCAACCTCAAAATCGGGTCATTCAAAACTAATTCCATTCCCAAATTTTCCCTTGCCATATTGTGCAACTAGCTGTATACCCTATTGGGCTGCGGTTTTGCACTCAGAATTCGTTTATTTTGTTATGTCTAACAAATATTGGGGGTCAGCAGGAAATTATTATAGCCATGAACATCCTTAGGACATGCAGAATAGCATGTATTAGGAATCATCTCACACGTATGTCTATAAAAAGGAAGGAGTGAACTCTATGATTATAACAGCATTGATCATTATTATTGTGTTGTTGTCAATAATCATCTGGGAACTATGGTTGCTGCGTAAAGTTTTAAAACCCCCGGTACCACCTCCATTTCACTTTTAGCTTTAAAGCCTAGGCTCAATTGCCTAGGCTTTATTCAATGGCCAATCTTGGCTAATGCTTGCTTACCATAGTCGATCCCCTTCGTCAGCATAGTTTGTAAATTTGTTACAGTCTGTTCATAGTCCAAGCTTTTAAATTTTTGCGTAATATTACTGAGTCCGCTTTGCACTGAAGATTCTATTTTAGTATTCGAAACGGTACTGTTTTTCAAGAGGTTTCCTTGGCTTATATTCAAAAAAATCAAGAGAACTACGGCCAAAACAACTAAGAGTAGTATTCCTTTGACAATAAAGCGAATAAATTTAGCTGCTACAATCACCCCTATCACTATAGCGGCAATTATCAAGATTGTGTTGCTTGTCATAGAATCCCCCACATTCAAAGGTAATTGAATATCCCTTCACCAATACCATAGTTTAATAACTATATCTTCTATCTTTTGTTTTTGCTAGCTGTTGTCTTGTTTTTGAACATACCAGTCAATTAAACGCCGTGCTATGCTTCCGTTCCCAGGTATCAGCGGAAGGCCTTCCGCTGTATACCATCCAGCATCTAAGATTTCTTTATTATCTATTGTGATATCCCCGCCGGCATACTCAGCTGTAAAACCTACCATTAATGAATCTGGAAAAGGCCAGGGCTGACTCCCGAAATAGTTGATGTTTTTGACTTTAAGGCCTACTTCCTCTTTTATTTCCCGCTCCACGCACTCTTCGAAGGTTTCCCCCGGCTCAACAAAGCCGGCCAATACACTATAGAAACCGCCTTGAAAACGGCTCCCCTTGGCTAACAGAATTTCTCGTCCGCGGGTAACCGCCACGATCATTGCCGGTGAAATCCGCGGATAATTTACGAAACCGCAGGAAGGGCAAACTTTAGCCCTTTCATCGTTCTTATTCACTGTCCGTGCTCCACACTGACCGCAGAATTGATGGGTACGGTCCCAGAACAGTATTTGATAAGCCTTACCCGCCAAAAAAAACGTTTTATCAGGGATCGCACCCAGCAACCGCCTTAGGTTGTGAAATGTCAGACCTTCCGCTTCATCCGTAGTCGGAGCCAGTTCAGCAACCTTGACCAAATGCCCCTCCTCTCCTTCGACAGGCTGAACCCTGATTAAATTTTTCGTTAAATTATACTGTTCAATCTCTGACCATGACCACTGCAGGCTATTATTAAGTGTAAGAATTTTATTTTCTTTGAACAAAAAATAGTCCGCAATTTCTTCATTTTTGGGACTGAAAAAATCAGATCCTAAATACACAGGTCATCCTCTTTTCTATGGAGAAATATTCATAAATTGCTTTCAATTGTCCATCTTTACAATTCCCTATCATTTTGTTACACTAGTCACAATTTTTAAGATTCGTGTCTGAGGGTTGTCACAACAGTAATCAATAGCGGAATAATTTTATCGCACAAAGAAACTACTGCATTAAACCATTATATAGTTTCATATTACCGTCATCAAAGAGCCTTGTCACGTTAAAAGTACTATTATGTTGAAATTTATAATCTCCCTGCTGGGAATTAGAGGTGTTATTACTAATGATAGCGGAGTTCAAAATAATTAACGACCCCTTGCGCCCTAGTATTTGTACAAATCTTTGCTCAGTATGCTGCCGAAATAATGGAAGTGACCGTAAAAAAATAGGCTGCTGTTCTTATGAACCGGAATTTTGCCTTTTTGATTTAGTTTTCTTGTATCTTAACTATCCCGACATCTATGAGCAAATCTTGAAAAAAGGTCAGATAATTAAAGGTTATAATGGAATTATGGTGGAAATGAAAGCCGGTTTAAATCAGTGTCCCTATGTAAGCGGCTCGGGTTGCCTTTTGCCCAAAGACGCTACCACTCCGCTCTGCCGGCTCTATGTTTGCCGCCAAGCGGCTAAGTTCGGACCGTCTTTTATTGAAGAAAAGTTTGATGAGTACTTTTCAAGCAAGGAATATCACCTAAATCAATATTTGAATAGTCACTTGAACAATGAAATGGATTTATCCAGTTCAAAACTCCATGACTTCGTTAAGGAATTCTCTGAACCCATAAATTCCATGATTTCTGAAATTGATCGAAACAACCCACCAATAGAAACGTTCACTCAAGAAATAAACCTTGAAGATTTTAAATTGTAACCAAATGAGCAAGGGGGACGGTCCTTTTGACACAAAAATGTGTCAAAAGGACCGTCCCCCTTGCTCACGAAAGGACTATCACCTCATTTGAAGTGATAGCCATTTCGTGTGAATCAATTTAATCAACTACTTAACCATGACTGGTCTTTAAGTGATGGTTTCTTATGGCAAAGTCACGCTTTCCAGTACTTCTGCGAATTAACTTGAAAATGTTATAACAGGAAGCTGCAATCACCACTGTACAGCAACCGAGGAAAATAACTAGCATGATCATCGAAATCCATGTTAACATAGCCAACGCCTCCTTTAAGTGTTTATCTATGAGATAGTGTTAACATTCACATATTAAATTGCCTTCATCGTCTTATAGTACTTCATCGTCTTATAGTACTTCATCGTCTTATTGTATTTTATCTACTTTTGATTTCACTTCCTTTTAATTTCCTTTTCCCTTGTGTAAATAGTAACATGCTTAAGCCTTGAAAGTCCATAGGATATCTCTATTTTATCGATCAGTTGTTCTAATGACGAACAATGGTCGCTCGGGCCTTCCCTCCGAACGTAAAAAATAAAGAGCATGCCATTTCCTAATAGCAAACTCTTTTACAGTTAACTTATCTTTCTTTGTTATGATACTATCTTTAAAAAGCTATTGAGAATAAATACTCACCCTAAATAACGGAGAAGTATAGATCATTTTCTATTTGTTCTCAATTAATCCGAGCTTTTCAAGAACTTCCAATAGTTTACGACTATCAATCGGTTTAGCTGCATAAGCTTCACATCCGATCTCAAAGGCATTTTTGACGAAATCCGTTCCTTCTAAAGCTGTTGTCATTATTACCTTCACCCGATTTTCTTGAGGGACGCCCCGTTTCACCTCATAATCCCGGATAGCTTTGAGTACTCTAACACCATCAACTTTAGGCATCATAATATCTAAGCAGATAAGATCGTAGGGATTATTTTCCTTAATAGAAATAAGGTAAGCATCTAAAGCTTCTATCCCATCTACGACCATATCTACTTCGCCGTATTGAGAAAGCAGCTTAGACAAAAATTTGCGGCTGGGCATATCGTCCTCAGCAATCAGTATGTTCACGGTCTTCCCCCCCTCAGCAATTTAATTCTACACTAACCCCAACGAAAAATTCAATCCGTTCTTCGTTCATATGGTAATTGGATAAGCAATAACCTTGACATCTCCCTTTTCTGTTGCCATGATTAAGCTCCGACTAATATACCCTCCTGTTTCTTCGAACATCATCGGAATATGCCTTTCGGCAAGAATCTGATGTGCTATACTGACATTTTTCATCCCTATTCGAAAATAATCATCTTCATTGACAGAATAGGCGCCTCCGAAGAGCTTAATAACCAGTTCTTTAACCGAACCGCCATATTCCTTTTGAAATAGGTTTAACAAGAGGGGGATTCCGGTTGTGACATAATAGGCAGGTCTTGCTCTTGCTTCCAAGTCATTATTTGGACTTGGCAAGGCCATATGAATCATTCCGGCGGCCTTGAGCATTGGATGATATACTGTTAGGGCAACGCAAGAAGCCAAAGCATAGGTTTTTAAGCAGTCACCTCTAGTTTGGGAGATCGCGTAATCCCCAATACCGATTACATAATCCATTTAATCACCTTTAACCAAAGAATAAAGCAGCTTTGCTATTAAGGGCAGGGAGGCTTGCTTTTCTACGGCTCCGATTTCATAAGCGACCTTTGGCATACCGTAAACAACAGAGGAACGTTCATCTTGACCAATCGTTCGTGCTCCTTTTCTTCTCATTGCTAAAAGCCCTTTGGCACCATCATAACCCATGCCTGTTAAAATTACACCTATTGCTCTGGGGCCGGCCGCTTTGGCAACGGATTCAAACAATACATCGACGGACGGACGATGCCCATTCACTTTTTCTGTTACAAAACATTCTGCTTTATACCGTTCTCCGACTTTTATTAGCTTTAAGTGTTGATCTCCCGGTGCGATGAGAACAGTTCCAGGTTCAACATAATCACCGGTCTGTGCTTCCTTAACCTTAAAATCTGTTGAATCATCTAGTCGCTCAGCAAAGAGCCGGGAAAAACCGGCGGGAATGTGCTGAGCAATGACAATACCCGGAATATTCAAAGGCATCTCTCTGATAATGCTATAAATAGCCTCCGTTCCTCCTGTCGAAGCCCCTAAAACAATAATCCTTTTAGACAGTTCTTCCTGAGAAAGGAACGTCGAAGACACTACTGTGCGCAAATGGTCGATGGCATTAATACCATGAGTTTCGTGTTTAGTTAATAATTCGGTCTGAATTGACACCTTTGCCGCTGCCCCAGCCTTAATTTTTGCCATCAAATCTTCTAAAAAACGTTCAACATTCTGGGCCGAGTCAATATCAGGTTTAGCAACAAAATCCACAGCCCCGGCACTTAAAGCATCAAACACTGCGCCGCTGGTTGAGCTTACGACCACAACCGGCAAGTTGTATTGCGGAAGAAGGCGACGAATAAACTCGATCCCGTTCATTTTGGGCATTTCAATATCACAAGTCATAACATCAGGTTCATATTTTAAAATTTTATCACGGGCGTCAAAAGGATCTATAGCCTGAGCAACCACTTCTATTTCAGGATCCGAAGATAATCCCCGTGCTAAAATTGTACGAAACAGTAACGAGTCATCAACTACTAGAACTCTTATTCTTCTCACGCGTTAGCCCTCCTTCTGCAGATAAATGCCTTAGCCCTCATCAGTTGCTAGAGCTTTCTATAGACGGCCGGTCTAATATAATGATACTTCGATTCAGAGCGATTAACAGATTCGGAATGACCAATAAAAAGATAGCCATCTTGATTTGTAATATCATAAAATTTCTCGACAAGTTTCTTTTTGGTCTCCATATCAAAATAAATCATGACGTTACGGCAAAAAATCACGTCGAACTTTTTGCGGAAGGGGAACACCTCTTCCATAAGATTAAATTTCCGAAAAATAACTTCCTGCCGGAGAGATTCTGTTAGGCTATATTCATCCGAAGATAGTTTAGAAAAATATTTTAATCGCCAGTTTGGCGGTAAAGAGTCAACTTTATCTTTCGAATAAACACCCTGCAAAGCGCTTTCAAGCACTTGCTGTGATAAATCAGTGGCCAAAATCCTGGCATCCCAATACTTTTTCTGTTCACCTAAAACCTCATCTATAATCATAGCGAGAGTGTATGGTTCTTCACCCGAGGAACACCCTGCGCTCCATATTCGCAGATCCTTGTCTTGCTTGCTTTGTAGTAATTCTGGCAAAACTTCTTCCCTGAAGAAATTAAAATGATCTGTTTCCCGCATAAAGAAAGTATGGTTAGTGGTAATTTTGTTAATCAGCGTTTGGATGGCATGGCCGGTCTTTTCAGTCTTGAGATAATCAATATATTCGGCATAACTTTCAAACTGTTGGTCAACTAGGACTTGACGGAGTCTCCCTTCAACAAGGGGGATTTTCTCTTCTTTCAAATATATCCCATAATTTACATGGATAAGTTCTGCCAATTGTTTGAAATCGCGGATAGAAAGTTTCATTTGCTCATCTCCAGAAAAGGACCTTGAGGAGAGCCCTCAGGCTCTCCATCCTTAAGCCCTTCGTTCATTAATATTTGCCAAACTCACTATCGCTCAAAGTAATTTTGGGTTTTTGAATTGTTGCCTCAGGTTCCCGGGGGACTTGTCCCATTGAATTCTCTCGTTTTCTTTGTCTCATACTCTCAAGCATTTTAATAACTTCAGGATTGAGATCATCTAAATTGTTATATGAGGTTGAGCGTGTTCTTTTTAACTTAAACCGGCTAACTTGTTCCCTTAAAAGTTCTGCTTGACTCGAAAGTTCTTCGCTGGCAGCCGCACTCTCCTCCGAAGTAGCAGAGTTCGTCTGAACCACAGCAGAAACTTGTTGGATTCCTTGGTTAACCTGAGTAACCCCTAAGGCTTGCTCATTAGACGCTGTAGCAATTTCCCCCACAAGGCTCGCAGCTTCCGCAACACCGTTAACGATCTTAATTAAGGCACTGGCAGTATTATTGGCTATCTTTGTTCCGTCCTCAACCTTCTTAATGGAACCTTCAATCAAGAGGGTTGTCTCTTTAGCCGCATTGGCGCTTCGGGTGGCAAGATTGCGAACTTCCTCTGCAACGACTGCAAAACCTTTGCCATGCTGCCCAGCTCGAGCCGCCTCAACAGCGGCATTGAGGGCCAAGGTATTGGTTTGAAAGGCAATCTCATCGATGACCTTAATAATCTTAGAAATATTGCTGGAAGCTTCATTGATGGCATCCATGGCACGAAGCATTTCCTTCATCTGATTGTTGCCTTCAGCGGCATCTTCCTTGGCAGCGAAAGCGAGTTCATTGGCCTTGTTAGCATTGGAAGCATTGAGTTTTGTTTGGGAAGCAATTTCTTCAAGGGAAGCAGTTAATTCTTCAATGGCACTGGCTTGTTCTGTGGACCCCTGGGAAAGCGATTGTGCAGAATCTGAAACTTGCCGGGAACCCGCTGCTACCTGAGTTGACGCATTGTTAATATCACTTAGAACATCATTTAATGCTTGAATAATATTATTCAATGATTTCTTGATTTCAGAAAAGTCTCCCCTATAGTCTCTACTGATTTCTACATCAAGATTGCCGTTGGCCATCTGGGTTAGGACTTGCGAAATCTCGCTGACATAAGAGGCCAGTGTACTTATAGTATCATTGAGAGCATTTTTGATTTTAGCATGATCACCCTTGTAATTCCCCTTAACATTCGTTCCCAGATTCCCCTTAGCCATCTCATCCAATACTGCCGCGGCCTCTTGAATCGGCTCAAGAATCGCGTCAATTAAGCCATTCAGGCCCTGTATTAATTCAGCCCAATCCCCTTGGAACTTCTTGGCGTCAGCCCGCTCATTTAAACGGCCTTCCTTGGATGAAACGATCAGTTTCCTGACTTCCGAACTAACTTCCTTCAAGTTATGACGCAGCGATTCAATATTTTGATTAATGATTGCCTTCTTTCCCGGAAATTTCTCCAGTTCTACGTCAAAGTTCCCCTTCCCGAATTCGGCCACACAGGTTATTGCTTTCATATTTACGCTGATATGTCCCTTAACCATATCATTGACACCGTTTGCCACAGTTCTGTATGCGCCTTTAAAGTTCTCGGCTGAAACAAAGACATCGATGTCACCAAGGTCATGTTCTTTGGACATATGTTCCATTTCATCGAGTAAACTTCGCAGAGTAGTGACAACTTGCTGCAAACTTTTCGAGAGCACATCTTTCTCCGAGCGGATTGTAACTTGAACATTCAGATCTCCAGTGGCAATCCTGTCGGCAGCCTCAGCCTGAGAACGAATATTCTCCACCATTTTGCCAAAAGCGTTTTCAAGAATCCCAAGTTCGTCCTTAGTCGCTGCCGCAAATTTCAGGTCTACCTCCCCAAGAGCAATCTTTTCAGCTCCCTCGGCAAGCCTTCTTATCGGTTTACTAATAATGCGAGAAAGCAGCAACCCGAGAGCAACCGCCAGAAGCATGCAGAAAGCAATAATTCCTATCATAATAGCCACTGTACTTTGAGAATCTTTTCTATATTGATCCGACAATTGCTTTCCTGTAGTGATATTCAAATTTATCTCTTTTTTAATGGCACTGTCCACCAATTGAGTGACAGTGGCACCATCGGTGCTGGAAACGATATAGGCCTGTTGTTCTTGATGATTTGTGGCTAAAGCTGTTTCTTTATCAACAACTGGCAATAACTTGTTCCAAGCATCCTGAAGCTGACTAAAGGCTGCCCGATCCTCTGAAGATTTTAGGTTTGCTTGATATAAGGCCATATTGTCTTCAGCTTGCTTTTCATATATTTTAATGCCCTCTACATATTTTTGCTTGTTGTTTTGATTCGTATCAACCATGAGATCCCGCAAATTAACTCTCATCCGTTGAAATCCATCAGAAACATTCGCCAAATAACTCAGTGATATTCCATGATCAATATACAAGTCAGCATATTCACCATTAGTCTTAAGTAGATCTTGGATACCAACATATCCCACAATTCCTGACAACAAGGCAACAATAATAAATGAGATGAGCAGCTTTGTGCTGATCTTCAAATTATAAAACCATTTCATTCAGAAATTCCTCCTCAAAATTACACATTCTCCAAAGTTTCAAGATCCTGATCATTGAGCAGTTTGTCACAATCTAGCAGGAGTTTAACCTCATTCCCTACCTTACCGATGCCTTTAATATATTTACTCCCGCCTCTGCCGAGATTAGGAGGAGCAACGATCTCTTCTTCAGAGATGGCAATTACTTCAGAAACACTATCCACAATAAGACCGATGGAAATCTCAAAAACATCCACCACAATAACACAGGTTCGGTCATTGTACTCTCGAAAAGGTTTCCGAAAGCGCAATCGCACATCCATTACCGGAATAATCTTACCCCTTAGGTTAACGATACCTTTAATATAATCCGGGAGGTCAGGAACTTCTGTAATCGGTTGAAAACCAATGATCTCGGTCACATACTTAATTTCAATACCATAAAATTCGTTGCCAAGTAAAAAAGTTAGGAACTTCCCCTTCTGAGTGTCTTCTTCCTCAAGAAGCCCTTGGTCTGCTTCAGTCACAATAAACGCTCCTTTCTGCTCTTTCTCCCCTGGGTAATTATGCAGTATAGTTCCTCCTTTACCTAAGCTGAAAGTAATCCTGTGATATCTAAAATTAGACTGATACTGCCGTCACCTAATAAAGTACAGCCGGCAAGTCCCGGAATTGTCTTAAGGTTTTTAATATAGGCCGGTAAGGCTTTGACCACCACTTGCTGCTGGCCTAGCAGTTCATCGGCAAAAAGGCACAAAGTCTTACCCTCTTGCTCCACAATAATGATCATACCCTCTGTAAGTTCAGTCACCTCGGTCTTCACCCGGTAAAATTCATGCAGGCGCAAGACCGGATAACATTGACCTCGCACCATAAGCATCTCCCGTTGATCAGGATCAACAATAATATCTGACAACTTGGGTTTAAACGATTCTTTAATTGAGATGATCGGAATAGTATACCGAGCATTGCCTACCTTTACATTCATGCCATCAATGATCGCTAACGTAAGAGGGATTTTTAACGATATTGCCGTCCCCTCACCAGGGATACTGTTTACGGCAACCGTTCCTCCCACAGCAGAAATATTGCTGGAGACCACATCCATACCAACCCCCCGGCCGGAAAATTCCGTAACAGTCTCATTGGTCGAGAAACCAGGCAGAAAAATCAAATTGTAGATTTCTTTATCTGATAGCTCCTCGGAGTTTTTATGAAGCAAACCGTTTCCTAAAGCTTTAGCGAGTATTTTTTCTTTATTAAAACCTTGACCATCGTCTCGAATTAAGACCAGGACATCACTACCGGCATTTTTGGCTTCTAAAACAATAGTCCCCGTGCGTGGTTTCCCTTTTGCTTCGCGATAACCTGGTTCTTCAATACCATGGTCGATTGAATTACGTATGAGATGCATCAGAGGGTCAGCGATATGTTCAATAATATTTTTATCGACCTCTGTCTCTTCGCCAATTAATTTCAGAGAAACTTCCTTATTTAGCTTCTTACACATATCACGGACAGTACGGTTCATCTTTTGAAAGGTAGCCGCCAGGGGGACCATCCGAACGGACATAACTATGTCCTGAAGTTCAGTTGTGATTTTATTTAGTTGACGGGCAGCTTTTTGAAAGTTTTGCAAGTCAAGCCCTATAAGATCCGGATTTTGCGTTACCATAGCTTCTGCAATCACCATTTCGCCTACGAGATCCATCAACTTATCCAGTTTTGCCACACTGACATTAATAATGCTTTGATGATTTTGCGTATTTAGGGCAGAGCTACCTTTATCAGTTTCTTTCTCCCCTTGATCCCGAGGCACAGGGGATTTTAAGGGACCGTTTTCCAAGAGAACTGCTGCGCTAAGCCCATTTGTAAAGGGACGGAAGGCCGTTTCCGGATCTTCAATTACGTTCAGAGTTAATTCTTTGAGAAATATAGTTTGCCGCAGCAGATCACGAACCTCTTCATAGGTATGATTTGTTTTGATGAAAAGTCTAAAACCCTCTGCTTGGATTTCCTGAATCGATTCATCTTCGTCGATATCCAGCGGTAAATGATAGAACTCTTCCAGTTGTCCCTCTAATTCATTAACAACACCAAAAGCCCTAAGGTTCTCCATACCACAGTCCTCTTCAAAATGAATTGTGGCTTGAAAAAAGTATCCATATTGAATTTCAAGATCGGCTTGTCTGTCTTTGCTGATGTAAAATTGCTGAGTGCTGGGCAATTTGGATTCTTTGCGGGAATTCTCTATGTCAGTTTGTTCACCCTTTATAGAAACTAAAAAGGCATGAAGTTGTTCGATAAGTCGCAAGGCCTCACCGTCTGCTTCATCCCCATTAGTAATCTTTATAAGCTCCACATTAATAAAGTCTAATCCATCAAAAACGAGGTCAAGTATTTCTGAGAAATTGACTCCTTGAGGTTTTTCTTCTCTAAGGAAAAAAAACAAATCTTCCAGCGCATGAGCTAAGGCAGCAATGTTATTAAAGAGCATCATGGCAGAAGAACCTTTTATGGTATGCATTATCCGAAACGTCTCATTTATTTGTTCTGTTGTAAAACTAGCATTCTTCTCTGAACTTATTAAAATCTGTTCAAGCTGCCCAATCAATTGCGTTGTTTCGAAAATAAATAATTCCAGCATGGGTTCATTGATCCTCTGCTTAGCCACCAAATTCATCTCCTTAGTAATTTCGATGAATCGCTATTTACTAAATTTAATTGCCGATTTTGAGGAGCAAAATCTCAAACTATACTTTTTAATGATTAAGGAAAGTGAACCCTTTCAAGATCGAATTAACTGTCTTCATAGTCTCTTCCCGTAAGGAAAAACTGAAATTATTCATTCTCCACTTGAGGCTCATTAAACGGATGATCCCGTCGATAGTGTCTGCTAATGCCTCACTTGATATTTCTCCGGAGATAAGCCCTGCTTCAACTCCTCGATCAACAAGTTCCTGCAAAAAGTTAAGACGGGCGAAAAAGATAGACTTTACCTTCTCATTGAACTCTTTGTCCGAAAATAAATTATCGTAAGTATTTAGAATGGCCGTAATTGGAGGATAATTCTCATAATATGTAACAAAAGTTTCCACAAAGTCTTGAATTGCCTCAACCTCATGAACTTTACGCGCTTTGACTGCAGTAAAAACCGCTTGATCGTACTGCGAGAAGTGATTAAGAATAGCTAGAATAAGTTCACCCTTGCTTTTAAAATGTTTAAAGATAGCCGATTCTGAAATTCCTTCTCTTTTGGCAACTTCACGAGTTGAAAGGCCTTGAAAACCAGCTTCATGAATGATCTGAATTGAAGTTAGAATAATTCCCTCTCTGCGGCTTATCAGTCTAGGTTCCAATCTATTCCCTCCATAGTAAGTTATCACTCTCTTACCTAAGAAACATGATATTCTCCTAATATTCTCTTGTCAATACTATAAAGATATTAGCTATGACATTTATCTACAAGTTTATTTTAGACATTTTGTTGAATTTTGACCTCATTTTCACCATTAACCCAAGGCTTAGAGTCCACCTGTGCTGAGAGCTATAAGCGGAACTAGTATGTAACAAAAAGTTATAATTTCAGCGAGCATAAAGAAAACTTAGCTGGCGCTAAGCCTCCGGCGAAAGCGGCAGGTTAGTTGCACTTATGCCAGAGGACGAAGACACTGTCTTCGCACGTATAAACTCTTCTTGCAGTATTTAACCAAAGGTTATACTTTCAGATAGTATTAAAAAAAGCACCCTCTCCATGACTATGGAGCAGTGCTATTTTTCGTAAAAACAAATGTTTAATCCTGAATGGTTATATAGTGTGCCGGATAACCTTCGGCAGCCTCTTTAGCTGCTTCTTTATTCATTTCCTTCAATTTCCACATTCACCTTGGTGTATATGCTCATGACATACAGCACTATTAGTTTTAAGTGAGCCTTGCAAATACTGTTCGGCAGCTATCTTAGCATGTCCTTTGGCACCGGTTATTACAGATATACCCTTTTCATTGAATATTTCTATGGCTCCGCCACTTATATCGCCCGAAACAATAACACTGACCCCCAAGTCATCTAAGAAGTCGGGTATAAAGCCAGGCTTGTGCCCTGGATTTAAAATAGAATCTATTTGCACAATCTGATTATTTTCAACTTGGAATATGCTAAAACTATGACAATGCCCAAAATGCTCAGCGACCATACCGTTATTACTTGCTACCGCAATTTTCAATGAGGATTCCCCCTTATGCTTTTGGTCATATGCCCCTTTTTGATTTATTATACTTTCTTATGGACATATGTCAATAAAATTATCGCAAGTCTGAGCAGATCATGCTCAATTTTTCTACATTTTTGTAATGCTAACCAAGGAATCATCTACTTGGATCGGCTAATAATACCCTCGCTTCATATCGGAAAAAGAATAGGTACATCTTGTGTTAATTGGCTTAAAAACTTTACCAATAATTTTGGCAGCAAATATATAGTAATTTTCTATTATTATTTCTTTGTGATAAAACGCACAAGAAACGTTGTACCGTTAGGATTGCTTATGAATTCTAAACGAGCATTATGATGGGCCGCAATATTGTAACAAGTACTTAAACCAAGACCTGTTCCTTTCTCTTTCGTCGTAAAAAACGGTGTTCCGATTTTATCCAAATCCCCTGCTTCGATACCCTTACCTTCATCCTTAACAGAGAGTACCACGTGATCATCCTCAAGATACGTTCGGATCGTAACAGTTCCCCCTTCTTCCATGGCCTCTAAACCATTGCGACACAAATTTAACACTAATTGCGAAATCTCTTCTTGGCTTATCAGTATATCCGGAATTTCTCCCGCCACAAACACAATTTGTTTGTTCTGAGAAAAAGAATCCGCCTCCAGTAAAGGAAATAAATGTTTTAATAATTCATTAATATTTTGATAACGGCGCTCTTTCGTTGAATTTCTTGCAAGTGACAAAAAATCCGAAATAATTATATTGGCCCGATCGAGCTCATCGATCATCAGTTGGAACGTGCTCTCCTGAGACTGATACTCTGATTTACTTCCCAGTAACTGGAGATATCCTCGAACCGTTGTCATAGGATTCCTGATTTCATGAGCAATACCGGCAGCCATCTGTCCCACTAAATTCAGGCGCTCAAGGCGTGCCATCTCTGTTTGCAATCGAGATAGTTCCTGCTCAGCTTCTTTGCGTTCTGTTATATCGCATAAATTTCTAATTACAAGCTTAGAACCGTCAATATCATAAAATGGCTGAAGAGTTACTTCGTAAATCCGGTTGTTGTAAAAGAGTTTTTCTCCCCTAATAGGAAGGTCGTTTTCGAAGACATAGTTTATTGAGCAATTGTCACATGGTTTATTTTGGGCGACCACTTCATAACAAGTTTTTCCTTCACTCTCTCCAAAGACAGAATTATGATTTTGATTTGCAAATCGAACCACATAACTTTCCGAGATAACGGACACCAGCCCAGGAAGACTATCAATAACATCATGCAGACGTGTATATTCCCCCATCATCATCTCATGAGCATTTCTTAGTTCATTTTGGATTTGTTTTATTTCCGAGATGTTCTGAAATAATATGACACGTCCTAATTCATCACCAAAGTCATCCAACAAAACTGAAAAAGAACTTAAAACTGGTATCAATGTTCCATTCTGAGTTATTATTTCATTTTCGCTGCGACTCGAAATACCGGTTTTAGACAACATCAAATCGCTTTGGAAAAATTGCTCTGCGAGCTTACCCCTAAGATTACTTTCCTCATATCCTAATAGTTGAAGTGCTCCCTTATTTATACTCGTTATTTTCCCCTCCGGATCAGTAATTATTAACCCCTCATTCATAATTTTCAAAACGTCCAAGACAACACGTTCTGAGGTGAAACTCATCAGTTTTAATTTAATCATTGAGTACCTAATTACCAGGCAAACAAAGAGGATAGAAACTACTGCAAGTTGCGGAAGGTATGTCTTTTTTAAGAGCGGTAATATAATATTCGTTATTGAACCTAGAATTAAGGATGCTAGAAGAGAATAAGCAACTAATTTAGACTGTTTCTTTTCTCTCACCAATTTCGACTTTTTACCCCAATCCAGAATTAGCCAAATACTGACAAGGGCGAATACTACACTGTAAATACCATAATAATAATCCCAAAGCACTCCATTTCTCTTAGGAATTAAAAAAGTCCATCCATAGGAAGCCCGCACAATTTCGTTAGCTGAAGTAGTATGAAGAAAGTAGAGATAAATGGCAATCAAAGAGGGGACAACAAGCGGCAAATGATTCCAAGGTTTCTTTAAATAGGCCTCTCGTTTGGTCAGATAAATAAATAAATACAACACCATGCTAAACAATGTAGACCAAGAAAGAGAAGATAACCTATTAAAAAAATAGGCAGCCTCCTTAGTGCTTGAGGAAGTCATCAAGGCATAACAAAAGGCCCAGAATGCTAAGTTCAAACTTATCGCTAAAAATATTTTATTAATTATATTTTTGCGATCTTTAAAGAATAATGATATTCCCAAAAATAAATAGACACTACTGCAAGTCAGATACAAATAAACTAACGCTATCACCGGCAACCCCACTTTCAGAAACCCATAGAATAAGCAATAAATCATATTCAACATTTTCATGTTAATTTTTGATTAATCATGTCACTATCAATACTATATTCTAGATATACAGCGAAATATGTCGATTTAAGAGAAGCTTCGCAAAAAAACTGCCTAAGAACCCCTCGGTAGTCCGTGGCCAGTACGAAAAAAGAACGATCGTCGGTTTATACCTTCACTCGTTCTTAAGCAATTTTCCTAAAACTGCAGGTTTGCAATCGTTAATCGTGGTAAGTCACGATGGGAAAATCAATCTGCTTAGTTGGCAGATTAATGATTATCAGTGCGATAAACTTGTTACTTCTTTGACTAGCGGAAAACGAACAAAAAAAGTTGTTCCCCTGGGACTGCTCTTAAAGTCAATAGAAGCATTATGACGAAAAGCGATATCGTAACAGATGCTCAGGCCTAATCCTGTTCCGTTCTCTTTTGTCGTAAAAAAAGGTGTACCAATTCTGTCCAATTGTTCTGTTGGGATACCTCCGCCCTCATCCTCAATACATAGGATCACAAATTCGTTCTCAACATATGTCTGAATAGTTAGCGTTCCCCCTGCTTTCATTGCCTCTAAGCTGTTACGACATAAATTAAGCACTAATTGTGAGATTTCATCCGGATTGAGCATAGTATTAGGGGTTTCTCTGGTATTAAATTCTATTTGTTTATCCTGAGAACCTGAGTCTGCCTCAAGCAATGGATATAGATGTCTTAAAATTTTGTTGATATTAAAGTATTGGAGCCCTTTCGTGGAATTTCTTGATATTGCCAAGTAATCCGAGATAATCGAATTGGCTCGATCAAGTTCATTAATCATTAGCTCAAATATCTGACCTTGTAATTGAAACTCCGGTTTAGACCCAAGAAACTGGAGATATCCCCGTACCACCGAAATCGGATTCCTAATTTCATGGGTTATCCCTGCGGCCATTTGGGCCACTAAATTCAGACGTTCTAGATGTGCCATTTCTCGATGCAGGCGAGACAGTTCTTGCTCTCCCTTTTTTCGCTCTGTAATATTGTAAAGGGTTTTTATGACAAGTCTTGTTCCATCAATATCTCTAAATGGCTGATATTTGGCTTCGTAAATTTCTCCGTTATAGAAAGTATCCTCATTTTCCATAGGCCGTCCTTCAACAAACACTTCATTTATCTTACAGTTCTCACAAGGGGTTGTCCTTCCAAACATATTGTAACAGAACTCAACGTGATCCTCACCAAATTCTCTGTTATAATTGCGATTTGCGAAACGAACCTTATAATTTTCTTCCACTACAATGACTATACCCGGCAGACTGTTCAACAAATCGAGCATCCGTTGATGATCCTCTTTGATTGCTTCACTTTTTTTTCTTTGCTCATTATTGATCTTTATTAAGAGACTACCCGTTACCCCCCCCCAAAATAACGAGTATCCAGGAAATTCTTAGTGAATGATTATGAGAATCAAGCCATCTGTCAAAGCAAAAAAGAATAAGTCCAATTAGGAGTCCTAGGACTATAAATTTTCTTTCTTTCATCTTTTTCTCCCTCAATATTATAGGATTCTTCTTATGGCTGGACGAAGATAATCTTCCCAAGTGAAAAGCCTGGTTTATTCATAAAACCAGGCCGGTTGCGCTACTTGTTCCACATGTATAAAGCGCCCAAATTATAATACATGTTTCTAAACTTCCTAATTTGTATTAAATTAGCAAAAAATAAACATTTTTGTTCTAAAACTCTTTATGTGTAGTATAACATAGATATACTGTTCTAATTTGTCACATTATGTAACTAGTGGAAGAAAAAGTTTTGTTTGATTAGTATACGACTTATATTAATACTTTATTTTAGAGAAAAGCATACGCTGCATTAAAAAAAGTTTAATGCAGCGTACTCCATTATTAAATATTAAAGTATAACGGTATTGTAATGGTAAAAGGGATAGTGAAAGGTCTAATATACGATAAATGTAAAGTACATCGGATAAACAAAGAACCTTTTTGTCCCCCTGCATACAGCAGGAACACTATTACATCCCTTTAAGTTTAGAATTTAATGGTTTTGGGCTCAGTTGTCATAAATGTTGCCGTTGCATCTTCAAAATACAGCACCTCAAAAACTCCATCATCAACTTTGTACATTTTTGTAAGTGAAGGATTCTGGTCAAGCATAGCTTGTTTTGCTTCCGGTCTTTTATCAACGATCGCCTTTGCTTCTAAGCGAAACCAGCCGCCATCTTTGTTTAAGGCAGCAATTTCGATTTTAGTGTTCTTTTCAATTTGTTTAAATACGTTCTTTGTATTGTTTGTGCATATATACAGCTTGCCCTCAAATTTTGCTACCGCTCCAAAGGGGCGGTTTCTCGGCTGATCACCATCCATTGTTGCAATAAAGAAAACCTGGTTGTTTTTAAAAAACTCGAATACTGTTTCCATTGATCTTTACTCCTTTCAAGCCATACCTCTATAATGCATTTTATGACGGTAGAATAATTTATACAAGTACGATCTTTTATGATAGTATATTTCATTATTGATACTATTACTACAGGAGGGCCATATGAAAGAGAATGAAAAATTAGTAGGGCGATGTCCCTATGTAACAGCACAAAAAGTATTATCCGGGAAATGGAGTCTCTTAATTTTACATTATATAAGTGAAAAAACTCTGAGATTCAATGAGTTACAGCGTTTAATGCCGGATTTAACACAAGCAACGTTGACAAGGCAGTTGCGGGCACTGGAGGAAAATGGGCTTATCCTTCGCAAGGTCTATCACCAAGTTCCCCCAAAAGTAGAATACTCACTAAGTGACATTGGTATTGAATTTAATGAAGTCCTAGAGAAATTGGAAGTATGGGGTAAAAAATATATACAAAGCCATTTTCAGGCACACCTTGAACCAGATATTTGAAAACTACCTTTGCTTGTATAGTAAACCCAAAGAGCATTTATGAAAAGCAATATACTCGTGGAAAAGAAGACATAATGGAAACCCCAATAGGCGGCCATCTGACCTCCAATTACCGGGCCAGCGACGTTGCCTAAATTTTGAGCTGCATTATTATATCCGAATATTCTTCCTGAAATCGTTTCCGGGATGTTGCTTTTAAGAAGTGAATTAATAGCCGGCAAAAAACCAGCGGTAGCAATACCCATCATAAAGCGCAAAATTATCAGCTGCCAGGCGTTCCGGACATAGGCCTGGGGAATCAAAATTATGGCTGCCGCAAGAAGACAAACAAATAATACGGAATAAGGCCCTATCCTATCGGATAATTTGCCGAGAAAAGGGGCGATCAATACATTAGCTAAACCCACTGCTGAAACAACTGCACCGGAAATAATTGCTATATGGCTTGCATTGTTCATTAATAATTTTACATAAATGGTAACAATGGGCTCGATAGACATGCTTGCTAATTGAAGCATAAAGGAAGTTATAAACATAGCTATGAGTATTTTCGGTTTGTCGATGATCTTCCACACTTCCCGGCCGGACAATCGAGCCGAATTGTTTGGAATAAAATCTTCGCGAACAAATACCCAGGCAATGAGAAACGCCAAAAGCAGAAATCCCCCGGTGATGTAAAAAACATGACGCAAACCGATAATTTCGGACAAAGTACCGCCAACAAGAGGGCCGATCAAGGAGCCTCCTACTGAACCGGAAGTAAGAGTCCCTAAAGCCCAACCCGCGTGTTCTCTTGGAGTTTGAGAAGAAACCAGTGTAATCGCTGCCGGTACGTAGCCGGATATAGCACCCATCAAAAGACGAAGACCGACCAGTTCATAAACATTATGGACGAATCCTATTAAAATCATTATGATTGCCATTCCTAGGCTAGCTCTGAGCAGCATAAGCTTCCTGCCATGTATGTCGGCAAGCTTTCCCCAAAGCGGAGAAACGATAGCGGCAGAGAGCGCTGTGGCACCGAAGGCAACCCCAGACCACTGTTCGACTCTGGCAATATTGTGAACACCCAGTTGTTGAATATAAATGGGAAGAAAGGGAATTACGAGATTCATTCCCGCCATGGTAGCAAAAGATCCGAACCAGCAAATAATTAAGTTTCGTTTCCAGATTGGCATCGTTAATTCCTTTCAGATATCGAAATTTAGCATACTAAAATATTTTAACGTCATTTTAGTAAAGTTACAAATGGTGCACGAAGTAGCTTTAGCCCATTAAGGTTTACTTATGATCAACAGACTAATTATAGACCTGAAAGCCAATCTACTTAGAGTTCACTACCTAAATTACTACTGAACCTATAAACACTGAAAAACCCTTTCAAAGATCTTCGTCTTCGAAAGGGTTTTTTTAGTAAATAATTATTTTTGCATTTATAGAAGATTCACTCTAAGTAGTATGATCTGGAGATACCTCGGTTTTAGTTTTCCGGTGAAACTTCTGCTTCAAATCATCTAACAAGGAATAAACCACGGGGACAATAAAGAGAGTTAAGAGGGTTGAGGTAATTAACCCACCGATAACTGCATGCCCCATTGGCGCACGCATTTCTGCCCCGGATCCGGTTGCCAAAGCAACAGGAATCATACCAAAGATCATAGCAAGGGTGGTCATAAGAATAGGCCTTAACCGGGTGCGGCCTGCTTCCTGCAGGGCCTCCTTAATCCCTAGACCTTCCTTTCTTCTCTGTTTAGTAAAGTCAACAAGAAGAATACCGTTTTTAGCCACTAATCCCATGAGAAGAATAACTCCAATGAGGGACATGATACTTAGCTCGCTTCCGGCGGCATAAAGACCCAGAACAGCACCAATGAGGGCCATAGGCAGAGAAAACATGATCGCAATAGGATCTAAAAAGCTTTCGAACTGCATGGTCATAACCAGGTACATGAAAAGTATCCCCATCAAAAGCGCCATCACTAGACTACTGAAGCCCTCGGACATGACTTCATTCATGCCTCCGACCTTGATAAAAACCCCCTTAGGAATATCCGGATCATTCTGAAACTTTTTTGTATACTCGTTTAAAAAATCTCCCGAGGCCATTCCCTCTACATTGGCAGAAAGCTCGATTTGCCTCATTCTATCGTATCTGTGGATGGTGGAAAGAGAGGTGGCAAGAACTTTATGGGTGATACTTGAAATAGGAACCAGTTGATTGTTTGACCCATTAACATAAATGGCATTAAGATCATCCAACGACTTACGCTGGTCATCTTTTAAAGATACCCTTACATTAAAGCGATCTCCGGCATAATCAAATTTTCCAGCATCGATGCCGTCAAAAAGTGCCCTTATCGTATTGGCTGCAAGGGAAACATCGACTCCAAGATCAGAAGCTTTGTCTCTGTCAACCTCTAATTTAGCTTCCGTTGCACCATTTTTTATATCGAGGCCTACATCTTTGGCATGAGGATCCTCACTCAGCTCCTTTTTGGCTTTCAAGGCAAAATCCTCCAATGTCTGCTGATCGTTGCCCATAATAACAAAGGAGACATCCTTGCTTTCACTGGGGCCAAATGAACCTGCTTGTACTGATAAATCGAGTCCGGGAATTTTACTTAAATCATTCCTGATTTCGGAAGCAAGCTCTTTGGAAGTCTTTTTTCTTTCCTGTTTATCCGTAAGTTTCACATAAGTGGAAATATCATCGGAACTTACGGTGGTATAAAGATGTGTGATTTCAGGATATTTCTTAAGGCTCTTTTCAATTTCCTTAGCCTTTTCTCCTCTTGCCTCAAGGGTCAACCCTGAATCTGTCGTGGCGCTGATGTTAATGGAGCCATTATCGGAGGCGGGTATAAAGCTAAAGCCCAACATAGGAATCATCCGCATACTGGTCACGAAAAGCCCAATAGTAATAACTAAGGTAATAAAGCGATGGCTTAATACTACCTTCAAAAATCCGGCATAAGTCAAACCTAATAAATTAAATTTATCATTAAACCAATCTAAAAAGCTCCCAACAAAGGTCCTTTTGACTTTTTTCTCTGCCTTTAATAAAAGAGAGGCCATCATCGGTACCAGGGTTAACGATATAAAAAGAGAAACAAGCATACTAAAAGCGACAGTGAGACCAAATTCTATAAAATACTTCCCGATGATCCCCGTAACTAAGGCAATAGGTACAAAAACCGCCACCACAGCGAACGTTGTCGCTAAGACTGCTAAGCCAATTTCCGAGGTCCCTTCCAGGGCCGCCTTTATTGGAGGTTTACCCATATGTAAATGCCGGACTATATTTTCAATAACCACGATAGCATCATCAATTAATAAACCTACAGCCAGCGAGAGAGCCATCAGAGACATGGTATTAAGTGAAAAATTCATAGCCTTCATAGCGATAAACGTTGTAATAATTGAGGTCGGAAGAGAAATCCCGCTGATTAACGTGCTTTCCCATTCGTTTAGAAACAGGAATACAATAATGACGGCCAGTATACAACCTTCAAGGATCGTTTTAACGACCTCGTTAACCGAATCACGGATAGAAACAGAATTATCCACAACTACGTCAATGTGTAATCCTTTGGGAAGAAGTCCCTTAATAAGCTCCAATCGTTGTTTCACATTGTCGGCAACTTGAACTGTATTTGCCCCTGATTGTTTGACGACATCGATCCCGATAGCCTCTTTCCCATCATAATAGGAAATACTTTTCATATCTTGTATCCCGTCCGACACTGTCGCAACGTCGCGAACTTTTATTTCCCGGTCTGAACGGTTAGCTACCGTTATATTGTAAAAATCATTCAGTGATTTAACTTTATTGTCGGTTCGCAGTGAAATCTCATTTTGCCCTTGCTTAACCTTCCCGCCCGGTTCTTCCATGTTCCCGCTCAGGATGTTACCTACCATCTCGGCCGGAGTCAGTCCATAAGCTGCTAACTTATCCAGATCCAGCTTGATTTTGATTTCCCTCTCCTCTTCACCATAAACATTAACCGATCCGACGCCGTTTACAGTATATAAGCTCTTAGTAATCACATCATCAACAATTTTGGAAATGGCCCGGTTATCCATTGAACCGCTGACAGCCAACGATAAAATTGGCTGAGCGGAAAAGTCATATTTGGCAATGACCGGCTCATCAATATCGTTGGGAAGACTTTTTCTCACCGAAGAGACCTTGTCCCGAACTTCCTGGGCAGCCACGTCCGGCGATTTTTCCAAGACAAACTCAGTAATAATATTGCAAGATCCTTCACTGATATTCGTATAAACATGCTTTACACCGGATATTTGCCCAATAGCTTCCTCTACCTTCTTAGCGATATTTGTTTCAATTTGGTCTGGGGCAACTCCATTCTCCGTTATGGAAACTGTTACATAAGGAAAATCCGCTTCAGGCATGTCGTTAATGCTTAAACTTTTAAAACAGATAAAACCTACCAGAATGAAGGTCATGATTATAACGGTAATTACGACCGGTCGTTTAACACTAACATTTGTCAATAACATTCCTTAGCCCCCCTATTTCGAAGCCACCGTAACTGAATCACCATCCTGAAGCACGTTCAGGTTTGTTGAGATAATTGCTTCATTGCCTTGAAGTCCTGTTTTAATCTCAGCCTGATTGCTGAATAAGTTCCCTATCGTCACAGTGCGTTTGCGGGCGATTCCATTTTCATTAATAAATACGTAATAGTTGCCATCCTGACCATTAATCAAGGAAACGGGGATAACAAAACTAGGGGCTTTAGTATTATCTATAAATCTCACTTTAGCAGATACCCCCGGCTTTAAGGACTGGTCCTTATTAGCCAATTCGACTTTTACTTTAAATGCCCTTGAGGATGAATCGGCAGACGGGTCAATACTCTTTACAACCCCTTCGTAACTTTGACTTTCATCTTCATTAAGGATCACTTGGGCCTTTTGACCAATTTTAATGTTTTGTATCAGCGCTTGGTCAATCTCAACAACTGCGTCAATTGCCGAAATATCTAATACTTTACCCAAAACACTTCCTTGATTGAGAAACTGTCCGAGACTTACATTTTTTCCATCAATAACACCGGTGATTGGGGCTCGGATGATCGTATTGTCCAAGGTAGTTTGGAGGTTGTCAATATTGGTCTGAGCTGTTTGTATATTCGCCTGATTTGCAGCAACATCAGCCTGAGTACTTTTCAAAGAGGTCTCCGCATTTTCCAGATCAGCCTGGGCGGCGGCACCTTGTTCAACCAATTCTTTAGTCCGGTTATATGTACGTTGAACATTTTCGAGATTTGCCCCCGTTTTTTGTAAAGACGCTTTGGAAACCTCCAATTGACTTTCCGCCGATTTTAATTGGTTTTGAATGTCCTGATCATCTAAAACAACCAGCTCCTCACCTTGTGCAACTTGCTTACCATCATCAAATATAATATTGATAACCTTTCCGCTGTTTTTGGAACTGATAATTCCCTCCTGCTTGGCTTGTAATGTGGCTTTATAAGCTGTCCCTTGATTTTGGCTCAGCTCCGTTGGCTTAATGACTCCTACGCTCAACTTGTTACTTACCACGTTTGTCCCGCCTTGGGTCGCCTTGGCAGCAAAGTTTAACTGCAGTTCTTTGTAACGAAACAGGACAACCCCAACAGCAAAGGCAACGACGATGAGTGCAACTAAAACCATTCTTTTTTACTCATAATTTCACCTTTCTCTTGAAAATAAGTTTCTTACCTTGAAAAAAATCAGATTCCATTCTTCATTTATCCCCAATTCCATGAAGTATAAAGTCAATAATCTTCTCCCTATCCGAATCTTTTTCTTGCCGAATACTGTAAGCGTCCAACGCATGACCTTTATGGCAGCAAAAGGCCGCTATCATATCAGTTGTGAAATTTGCCGCAAATTCAACATCAATTTTCCTGAGAACTCCATCTCTAGCCCCCTTTTCAAAAAGATCCCTTAAGATATCAACATATTTCTCTCTATAACTCATCATTATTTCTTGAAACATTTGCTTTGTTTCGAAAGTCAATTCAAAGAAATCACCGAACATTACAAACTTAAAGAAAAAGTCAACCGCTTCGCTGGTTTCCTGGGTTATTTTTACGATCTCGTTTATTTTAGCTCTCAACGTAATTTTCCCGCTCATTCTGCGAATAACTTCGGCAAAGAAATAACTCGCATTTTCTTTGACTACATGAATGAACAAATCTTCCTTGTTCTGAAAGTATTCATAGAGGGTCCCTTTCCCAAGTCCGGCCTTTGCAGCGATATCTTTCATGCTGGCATTCGTAAAACCATTCTCCCGAAACACCTCAAAAGCCGCACCTAAAATTGTTTCCTCTTTATCTTTTTGTCTTGCCATATTATCCTCCAACCTATACTCCGGGAATCAATCATAAATCTGTAATGCCCGACCGTTCGGTCAATATAAATGACGCTGCAAATTCCCTCGGGAACCCTTAACTATTAATGTATTACTGAACTTATGCTTACTTATAGCTTCTCCGGAGACTCTGCAAACCATTGAATATATCCACATTTGGTACATATGAGTATAGTGGCTGACTTATTAAGCCAATCAAGATTTAGAAACGTGGCTCCGGCAGTATTCAATTGCGCTGAGCCATCTTCAAAGACGTCGTTTTGGCAATGAGGACATATTACTTTAATCTTAGCGACTTCATATTGGCTTGGCCCGAATGATTCTTTAATAGCTTTGGCGCCTTTTTTATTCCTTCTATGAAACCTGACATTTGTTCACCACCTAAACAAAAATAATACTTTCCCAAGGCTCTGGATTATAATCTCTTGCAAGACTCCCCTTTTGGGAAAAGGGAAATCAATTTCGTCATAGCACAACAAATCACAAGTGGTTTGGAGATTGTTCTCAGGGCGATTATTAGCCTTCCAAAAGCTTATTGAATTCTTTTACACTAATAGTCTTGGTTTTTTCTGGCACTCTAAGAAATAAATCATTGAGAATCCCTTTCTGCAAGAAAAATGATATGATACTCAGGATACTAACCATTAGCCAAAATCCCACCATCAACTGCGAAACAATCCTATACGTCAGAGGACCATTATCCAAATATAAATAGAGCAATAATAGGAACCCAATAAAAGTGGACAAATAGTTGATGATCCTATCAAACACATTGGAAAATTCCAGCGATATCAGCGCAAAGGAGTTCTGAAACGAAAATGTTCCTTCAAAGGAAAAGTCCCAAAGTATCGGAAGGTAAGACTTCTTTCCAGAAAAGAATATAACATCTTTCCTGACAGACACTTTGTAGTCAGAAAGCTTATTCTCGCCGCCGAAGTCGACAAGAATCTTTTCAAATTGATCAAGCGGAACAGGAGGAATCTTAAAGTATTTAGTTCTGGTTTCCATGCTTTTTCTCCCTTGGTAAACATTAAACAGTGCTGGCCATTGATGGCCGAGTGTCTCTAAAGCCAAACAAGTGCGATACTCTCCACGGAGACAATCGGGATAGCGAGAAGAGACTACTGCCATGACGATAAGCGCGCGGGCTTATCGCCACACTGCGACTCATAACGCATACCTCTGCAGTGTGGATTGGCCGAATATTACATCTTCGTACTTATGGATGTAAGAATATTATTCAATTCCCTATCTGGCTATTACTCCACGATGGTTGGGGGCATATCAAAAGAAATTCCATCCGAAGATACTAATTCCACAACCTTCCTTTATTTCCTCCCTATGTAATTACTTCCTAATAATAAATTTGTTTTAATTCTCTTTCAATTCGTATGCCAATAAGGCATTGCCAATACTGTAACTAAGTTATTCCCGTATCGATATTCCCTATATTTACTATGCTTGTTAAAATTAAAGCTGGAGCCCCACAAAAGATAAACTGGATTTTTACAAAGGAGTACGAAGAGTGAAATATACATCCATTAAAACTGCCGAATTTATAAGCCGTCCAAATCGATTTACCGCTCATGTAATAGTTGATAATCATGAGGAAATTGTTCATGTTAAAAATACAGGACGATGCCGGGAAATACTGCAAACAGGAACCACAGTCATATTGCAAGAATCCAAAAATGAAAAGCGAAAAACTAAATATTCAATCATAGCTGCCTATAAAGAGGATGTGTTAATCAATATCGATTCGCTGGTTCCCAATATGGTTGTCTACCAAGCCATCAAAGAAAAGAAAATTGAGCACATTCATGATGTTACAAAGCTATCAAGAGAAGTTGTTTACGGCAACTCTAGATTCGATTTGTATTTTGAAGCGAACGACAAGAGAGGGTTTATTGAAGTAAAAGGTGTAACTCTTGAAAATGAAGGTGTTGCCCTCTTCCCTGATGCTCCCACTCAGAGAGGTTGCAAACATATTTATGAAATGATGAACGCAGTGAAAGAAGGTTATGCGGGTTATATTTTCTTTCTTATTCAGTTGAAGGGCGTAAAGTATTTTACTCCCCATGAGATTAGAGATCCGGAATTCACCAAGGCACTACGCTTGGCCATAGCAAATGGAGTGACAGTCCTGGCCTATGATTCTCTAGTCTTCGAAGACGAGATAATCATCGGAGATCCGGTAGAAGTCCGCCTCTAAGAACGTGTTAGGGGGACGGTCCTTTTGACACATTTTGATGTGTCAAAAGGACCGTCCCCCTTTCTCACGTTTTCATTTAGATTGCATCAAATAGACTTAATTGATCACTTTCAGGCAGACCTTTTAAACAGCCAAATCCTCTGAGCAGCTCTATAGCCGAATTCCCGATCTTAGCACGCTTCTTGATATCCTCTACAGAGTTGAAGGGTTTTTCTTGGACAGCGTTAAATACACCTTCCGCAGCAACGGTTCCCATGCCGGATATACTATTGATTGGAGGCCTCAAGCCCTCTTCTTCAACGAGAAATCTTGTGGCGTGGGATTTGTATAAATCAATCGGCAGGAAATTAAAACCCCGTTCGTACATTTCCAAAACCAATTCCAAGTCATCATACATATCTTTATCCTTTGGAGCAGCTTGCTTGCCCAGCATTTCAATTTCTTTCATCTTTGCTTTGACTTTTTCTTTTCCGAAAATCATAAATTCGGCATCAAAGGCCTTAGCTCTGATGGTAAAGTAGGCTGCATAATAGGCCTTAGGTATGTGTACCTTAAACCAAGCAATTCTGAAGGCCATCATGACATAAGCCGCAGCATGAGCTTTAGGGAACATGTATTTAATTTTCCTGCAGGAATCAATATACCATTCCGGCACTTCGTGTTCCCTCATCAAAGCCTCATATTCTGCCCATTTTTCAGGGTCCTTTAATGCCTTTCCTTTACGAACCAGCTCCATGATCTTAAAAGCCGTATTAGGCGGCAAACCCTTTTTAATAAGATAAATCATGATCTCATCTCTGGTACATACTGCTTCGCTTAGGGTAACCGTTCCCGCATCAATTAAATCTTTGGCATTTCCCAGCCATACATCGGTACCATGGGAAAGACCTGATATACAGATTAAATCAGTAAACGTCGAGGGCTTTGTGTCTAAAAGCATTCCTCGTACGAATTTCGTACCAAATTCGGGGATACCAAAGGTTCCAACTTTAGAATTTATCTGCTCCGGTGTTACCCCCAGAACCTCTGTCGATGAGAATATCGACATAGTATCCTTATCATCCATAGGGATCGTTTGAGGGTCAACCCCGGTAATATCTTGAAGCATTCTTATGACTGTTGGATCATCATGGCCTAAAATATCCAGCTTTAAGAGGTTCTGATCGATAGAATGATAGTCAAAATGAGTGGTTATGATATCCGAATTTGGGTCATCAGCAGGATGCTGCACCGGGCAAAACTCAAAGATTTCCCTTCCCTTTGGCACCACTATAATCCCACCTGGGTGCTGCCCTGTAGTTCTCTTAATCCCTGTACAACCCCTGGAAATTCTGATAATTTCAGCCTTGTTTACTGTATGGCTCTTTTCCTCATAATATTTTTTAACATAGCCAAAGGCGGTTTTATCAGCTATGGTGCCAATCGTTCCGGCCTTAAACGTTGTCCCCTTGCCAAAAATAACTTCTGTATATCTATGAGCCTTAGCCTGATATTCCCCGGAAAAATTCAAATCAATATCCGGCTCTTTATCGCCATTAAAACCCAGGAAGGTCTCAAAAGGAATGTCTATACCATCCTTAGCCAAGGTCTCTCCACAAACCGGGCAAACTTTATCCGGCAAGTCAAAGCCGATTTGGCACCCATAATCGGAAAAGTCCGAGTACTTGCAGCTAGGACATCTATAATGAGCAGGCAGAGCATTCACCTCTGTTATACCCGTCATATAGGCAACAACAGAAGAACCTACTGACCCCCGGGAACCAACCAAATAACCATCCTCATTGGATTTCCATACCAACTTTTGTGCAATGATATACATGACAGAAAAGCCATTTTTAATGATAGAATCAAGCTCTTTGTCTAACCGTTTCTGGACAATCTCCGGCAAGGGATCTCCATAGAGCTCGTGAGCTTTATTAAAAGCTATATCCTTGATCGTCTGCTCACAGCCTTCGATATGCGGCGGGCATTTTTCCGCAGAAATGGGACTGATAGATTCACACATATCAGAGATCATATTGGTGTTGGTAACCACCACCTCATAGGCCTTTTGAGTTCCCAAATAGGAAAACTCATCAAGCATTTCGTCGGTGGTTTTTAAATACAAAGGCGCCTGATTATCCGCATCTTTAAAGCCCTGACCTGCTTCCAGGATTCGCCGGTATATCTCATCTTCAGGGTCCATAAAGTGTACATCTCCTGTAGCAACTACAGGCTTGTTTAACTTTTCACCCAAAGCAACAATCTTTCTGTTAATTTTCATCAGATAATCTTTGTCCGGCACCTGCTCAGTTCTTACTAAATAATCATTATTGCCAAGAGGCTGGATCTCTAAATAATCGTACTCCTCCGCAATAGTTTCGATTTCTTCATCGGATTTTCCCAGCAATATTGCCTGATAAAGCTCCCCTTCACTGCAAGCACTGCCCAGGATTAAACCTTCGGAGTATTTTTTATAAAGGCTTTTTAAAATTCGCGGTTTCTTATAAAAATAATCCAAGTGTGAATAGGAAACCAACTTATATAAATTTTTTAATCCTGCATAATCCTTGGCTAATATGATGGCATGATAGGTTTTAAGCTTTTTATATTCTTCTTTCTTGGCCTCTTCATCAGAGCTGAAGCGATCTATATCCATAAGGGTTTCGGTTCCTCTTTGCTTCAGCTTTTCAATCATTACATTAAAGACTTTAACGGTAGTATCCACGTCATCTAAAGCTCTATGAGCAACCTCGACCTTGATCCCAAGGTTCTTAGCAATTCGCCCTAATTTGTACGTTTTAAAATCCGGAAAAAGTTCTTTGGCTAAGGATAGTGTATCAAGATAGGTAAAATCAAAATCATAGCCTAAGTCTTTAGCATTGTACTTTAAGAAGCCAATATCAAATTCAGCATTATGGGCTACTAAAACACTTCCGTCAATAAAATCCAGCATCTTAGGAAATACCTGGTCTATGGTTTCGGCATCCTTTACCATCTCATCGGTAATGTTTGTAACCTCTACGACCCTTGCCGGAATAGGCTTTTCAGGATTGACAAAGCAACTGAATTTATCGGTGACTTTTCCGCCTTGAAGTTTCATGATCCCAATTTCAGTTATTTTTTCAGTTACCGGTGAAAAACCGGTGGTTTCCAAATCCAAGACGCAATAAGTGGTGTCAATACTCTGTCCTTTGGAATTTGTGACAGATGGCCGTTTATCCGGTGCCAGATAGGCTTCTACGCCATAAATAATCTTCATATTCGGATTATCTCTTCCGATGAGTTTGTGGGCCTCAGGAAAAGCCTGAACCACTCCGTGATCCGTTATGGCGATAGATTTCATGCCCCAGCTCATAGCTCTTTTAATTAAGTCCGCGGCACTGGTCATAGCATCCATCTGACTCATTTGGGTGTGGAGGTGAAGCTCTACCCTCTTTACTTCAGTCCTATCCAGTCGCTTAATCTTTTTCAGGCCTTCTGTTTCAATGATAGTATTGGCAATAAGTTCGACTTCCCCGGAAAACTTACTGTAACCGGCATTTCCGGACAGCCTGACCCCCTTGGATTTTTTAAGCCTGGCTAATACCTCGCCGTCTTCACCCGGTTTGAGGAAGGCCTTACAAGTCATAGAGCTTGAACTGTCATATAAATCAAAGGAAATTAGTGTTTTTCCGCTTTTTAATTCTTTAGCTTCTATATTAGACACGTCACCCTCTAACGCTATCCTGCCCTCATCCGGCGTGATGTCGGTGATTTTTATAACGGGTTCTTTTATATTGGCGTTTCTCCCTAATATAAGGTTGGAATTTTCTTTTTTCCCGCCGGTTTCACCAGGTATCTCCCGCTTAATCTCAACATTTTCCTTTGGTACGTTATTGATGAGTGCAGTCCTTACTTCCTTTTGCAGAAGCAACATCTCATTGACATATGTATCCTCTTGCAGCTTTAAGGATTCTTCGATGCTTACATTGTCAACAAAATTTATTTGATAGACCATGCCATAAAGGTTTTTCACAGCCTCTTGGATTAATTTGTCACATCCCTTAGCCTTTAATAGGTAGGATATACCAATATTAAAATTAAACGTAATTGTATTCTCGCCTATCTCATAATCACAATGATTTAAAGCTGATTTTAAGATGGGGCTTTTATCTACTAACATTAATACAATGTTTTTCAGCTCCGCTTCCAGAGGTTTTCTATCGGTTCCCTCATGATACTCAATCGTTATGATTGAATCATTTAAAGCTAACCTTTTTTTGATAAACTCGTTGATGCCTTCAATCTCACTGACTTCAATATATTTATCAGAACTGATTTTCATTTCCAAGGTTTTGGTATTTTTGTTTAAAACTACAGCTTCTACAATTGCAGTCTTGAGGTTGCCCCTTGTTTCATAATCGCTAAAAATTTCATTAATTGTCTTCATATCTATAACTCCTAATTTTCAACAGAAAATAGTCAGTGTAAATCAAAAAAAGATTGTTCATCAATCTCCAGTGAACTCGTTCAGCTAAAGCTGAACATCGGGGACCGCTCCCACTTATAGAAGTGTGAGTCTCACGATTGGATGAAAACGAATAATTGCCGCCTAAATACAGGATCGACAAGTGAACTAAATTACTCTCAGAATAATATTATACCAGTTGTTAGTGTTCTTTTCACCATCCAGAGCACTCTTGCCTACAGTCTTAAGACTACCTGTCTTTAGTCTATATCAATTCCTCTTAAGATATTGCATTGAAGGATTTTTCCACTTTTCCAAGGGCTTTGTCCAAAAATTTAAGGGACATTTCAGCCCTTCGCTAACTTTGTCCCTTAGATGGTCTTCAATATTCCAGCTATTCTTTCGCTAAGACTTTAATGAATATCTCGGCAATTCCCGGATCAAATTGTGTACCAGAGTTTTTCTCAATTTCTGCTAGGGCTTCTTCCTTGCTCAGAGCATTTCGATAAACCCTTTCACTAATCATAGCATCAAAGCTATCAGCAAGTGCAATAATTCTTGAAATCATCGGAATATTTTCGCCCATTAATCCCCTTGGGTAACCCTTACCATCCCAGCGTTCATGATGTGCCAAAATGCAATCCGCCAAATCTGACATTTCCTTTGAAGTACTTAATATTCTATAGCCAATCTCGGGGTGTCTCTTGATCTGGTCCCATTCAGTCTCTGTAGGTCTTCCGGGTTTGTTTAAGATACTTTCTTCGATGGCAATTTTTCCTATGTCATGAAGGAGGCCGGCGGCTTTTAGTTTACCGACTTCAGATTCAGAAAGGTTTAACTCCCTTCCAAGCATTTGACAAATTTGACTGACCCTTTTGGAATGTTGTTCCTCTCTTGGATTCTTTTCGTGCAGGGTATTAATAATTGTATTTATTAAATTACCCATCATTCCATTATTGGCAAGGACTTTATGTTTGTACATAGCATCTTCAGCTCTTTTTAGAACTTCGTGGATATTTACATTATTCTCCTCTTTGGTTTCCAAGCCAAAGGACATGCTCACCTGTATTGTGTTAATTTTTATCTTGGCAAACCGGTCATTAATCCTTTGGACGACCTGTTCGGCCTCTTCTTTTTTGGTTTTGGGAAGAAGGATAACAAATTCATCGCCTCCCCAACGAGCGACGATGTCATCTGCCTTACAAGACCTTTGGATGGCTTCTGCCGATTTCTTTAAAAGCTCATCCCCTTTATCGTGTCCAAAAGCATCATTAATGACTTTAAGGCCATTCACATCCCCAATAATAATTGAAAGGGGAAGATCTCCATTGATATCCAAGCGTTTGATTTCTTCTTCATAAAATCTTCGGTTATAAAGGCCCGTTAAAACATCATGATAACTTAAATAGTGATTTTCTTCTTCCCTTCTTTTGCGGTCAGTTATGTCGATCCCTACCCCGGCAAAATATTGCTTCCCATCAATAAAAATTGAACCGGCAGTAAAGTACATCGGTATTTTAGTCCCGTCCTTTTTCTGAAGATTTGCTTCAGCCTCGCCAAACCCGAACCGATTCGCCCTTTTGATTCCTTTGGCCACGGATGTTTGACTTGCTTTGTCTCCTTTATACCAATCTAATAACTTCATATGAGCCAACTCTTCAGAAGAATAGCCTGTCATTTCTTCATGTTGCCTGTTCCATCTCACTAAGTTGCTATTCTCATCGTAGAGGTATATCATCCCTGGAGCGCTGTTAAATAAGGCATCAGTTAATACCTTTTCCTTCTTCAGCTCATTCTCTGCCATGGTCTTCTCCATGATTTCTTCTTCCAAGATGGCATTCAATTCCTGAAGTTTTCTTGTACGTTCTCCGACCTTTCTTTCCAGTTCCTCATTTAATTTGAGAACTTCCTCCTCGGCCTTTTTGCGTTTGGCAATTTCCTCCTCCAGAATCGTATTTATTTCCTCTAACTCAGCATTATTGTCTTCAAGGGTCTGAACAGTCTCCTGCAGTTGTAGAGTTCTTTCTTCTATCTTTAATTCAAGATCATGATTAAGGTTTTTGATTTCCGTTTCAAAAATCTTCCGCCGGCCGATTTCCTGGATTAGTAAGAGATTTTGAGCCGCGTACATCGAAAGCTGATTGGCATGAAAGAAAAGGAAACGACAAATATTTTCAAACTGAAGTTTGGACATGCGTTTTACATCTTTTAGAGCATCCATAGACACTTCAGGTTTGACGCCAATTTCATCCGTGTATTTCATGAGATCTTCCATTGCTGCGTCCTCGTCAAGTACCTGACCTATCAGCCAATTAGCAATATGAATTCCGTCAACAATAATACTTGCTCCTGCATCAAGAAGACCTCCGCTCGAACACCGCCGTATTTTAGGCCCATCTTTTTGAGGACTTCCCATCATTGAATCTGATTTTCGACAATTGTTCAGTCCTTTTTCAGTGCTTCTTATAGCCAGACACAAGTTGCAAAAGCCACTTGGTTCCGTTATAGGTGTTCCATCAGGCTCAGTTATGAGTGAGGCCACACCAGTCGCCGCAGAAAACAAATCCTGAAGCTTCTGAATTTCGCGCAGGTCAAAGAGATTTGACAATTTATAAATGTTATGATCACAAGAAATAAATGGTTGAGCCATCTCCTTCACCTATCCTTATTTCATTAGTCGATTACATGTCAAACAGATCAAAGGACTAAGAAAGCAGTGAATCCAAGCGCTCTTTGTTCTAAGTTTTTTCACTTTATATTTCAATAAATTCGTTCTCATAAATTCCTGTTAGCAAAAGCGCATCAAAACTATATCGCTTATCTCTTCAACAAATAATTCTATCTTTCCTTTTATTTTAACAAATTATTTTAGAAATTTTTATATTAAGACAAATCATAATAACTTTTTCCTTTATAGGGCACTTTAGTATAAGAACAAAAACTTCAAGGAATGGATTAACCAAAAGGGTTAAAGATGATTTTTCAATCTCTTTAACCCTTTTGTAAATTTTGTCCCCAGATTCTTTTTTGAAAGCTCAAATATCAACTGTGACTTTCGTCAAGTCTAACGGTATGTTCCGGCAGCAGACATAGAGCGCCTAAGCACGCAAGATTTGAGAAAAGGAGCGGTCCGAGCAGTGGATTGCGATAGAGAATTCTTGCCCAGACTATACCCTGAGTTCCAGCCAAATCTCCAAAAACATGAAACCCAAAGCCTAATAAACCTACAAACAAATTAAAGGCCAAAACGGATAGGAGTATAGAGGTTTCGGTGTTGGTAAGTTGGGAAAAGGCTGCATAGAAACAAGCAATGGTGGCAAGCGAACCCGTTACTATGGGAATCAGGGTGTATCCCGGAATAAAAGCTAACCGAGCGTGATCTAAAAACGCAGCCAAAACCGCACCCAAAAAACCCAAACCAACCAGGACTAACAATTTAGAACGCCGAGATGGCCCTCGATAACGTTCACTTACCAAAGCGTAACTGGAAATCCCGGCAAAAGCTATAGGAGCCGCTACCGGAGATCCTTCAACCAATAGCTGATAAAGACTTTCACGATTGAAAGTGGCATTGCCTAAGATGTGAAAAATTGTACCCAAAACGCCAACGCAGACACCCAGCCACATCACAATTCTAAAGACTCGACTCACAAGATTATTAGATTTTAGGATGAGTTGAGTAAAAATCACTAAAACTGCCAGCGGCGTATAGATCAAGGGAATGAGCTCCCAGCGAAAAAAGTCGTTTTGCGAATGGGCAATTAAAACATCCACGCCTGTCAGTAAAAAGTTGATACCCATCATGCCAAGCAAGAGAGGAGTTTTATTGATAGAAGCTATCCGGATGAGACGATTCATCATTCTCAAATCCTCCTAGTGCTTTGCTTTTAAGGCGTCCGCTTTTGATTGCAGATCTACTAAGGCTTTCTCTTGCTCATAGATTCCATTCCAGTTTACATAGTCAGCTCCTCCCATGACAGCCCCGAATCTTGCTCTGCGGCCTTCATGATGCCACAATTCGAAATACTCAAAGTCGATGGGTGTGCCAAAAGGTTTAGTACCCAACAGTCCTGAGTTGCGCAGATCTTGGACAATTGATTTGCCCTTTTCAATATTCTGATTGCTAAGGGCAATGTTTTTTTCCGCCTTACTCATGACATCATCAATGAACGGTTGGGTGTGACAATTGAGGCATACCGAGTTCATTATCTGCTCGTGCGCTGCTCCGTCCTTGCGAACCGAAGCGATTTCAGGCGTCAGATTCCATTTAAGACGTTGACCGACGTCGTGTGTTCCTGGAACACTGCCAAAGGCCGACATATGACAGGTGGCACAAGTGGGGGCCGGAAAATCTTTGACCGTCAGGGTTCCTGGCGGAGCGTCCATATTGTATTTTGACTGGTTTGCTTGGTAGTAAGTCCCATGAGCCGATTCATTATAGATTTCAGCCTGAGGATGATCCGGACCTAAATGGCATTGTGCGCAAGTTTCTGGCTTGCGGGCCTGAGCAACATCAAATGTGTGTCTTAGATGACACTTTGTACAATCTCCAAAACTTCCGTCACCGTTCTTTTGACCAACGGCATGGCATACTTCGCAGGACTGTGCACTGGCGTCTTTGCCGATAAGATTATACACTGCATTAGCGTTTCCACCATTAAGTGGTTTGCCATTAGCGTCCAGCAGGTGATATTTAGCCAGTTCTTCGGGAGTAAAATTTTTGGCTCCCTGGACGGCATACCATGATTTGGCCGAATGATTGCTTGCTTCAAATTGTTTGACCTCTGTTGCGTGGCACTGGGCGCAATTATTCGGTGTCGGCTTGGCAATGATAGCCACATTATGATGTTCCGAAGTAAGGCTTTCTTGACCTTTAACGGCTTTGTGACAATCAAGACATAGAACGCCTCGGCCTGAGTGTTGACTGTCATGATATTGTTGAATGATACCCGGGTTTTCTTTTTGATGACATTCAACACATGCTTTGTTTTCTCCTGTAGCCACAACACTTAAAGCCGGCATACTCGTGCTTATTCCTTGTGGTCCGATGACAGAGTGATACACCAGGAATAACAAAGCACAAACTAAGACTGTACCCATCCCCAATAGGATAATCATACGTGATGTTGTTGACTTCATCTTTCTCTAAATCCTCTCCTCCTTATTTTTCATCAGCGACCGCTGACGAAGGATGAACAACCGTTAAAATTTTGTTTATATCTGTACAGTAAAAAATAACATTCTTCCTGGCTAAGCGAATTAAACTTCTATTCCGTGATATGTAATGCTTAAGTATGATATCTTAAGTATGATATCTTCAGTTTGAAATTTAATTCACTTATCAATAGACGATTAACCTTCAGATATAACGCTTATTAAACTCCTGCTCATCCCTAAGACTTAAAAGCTTATCCTATAAATATCACCTCACTCTTTTTGATGTTTAAACATTCGAAATTATTATATCGGAGTATCCATTCATTAAGTTGTGAGATGAATCACAGTTATACCCCATGATTCGAATAAAATGCGAAGTTTACAACTTTTTTAGAGCCTCGAGAACATACCCTTCGGGGACGGTCCTTTTGACTCATTTTTGTATCAAAAGGACCGTCCCCCTTGCACACACACACCCCATTGATTAATGCGCGGAATACAAAATAAACACCCTATTACAGAAAGCCGAACAATCGGGTTTTTCCGTCTGTGAGTGTTTTTAACAAATGATCGTGGGTTGGGATCAAGCCATTAAATTTTAGCTCGATAAAAAATGACTTATAAACGTTTACTAATATTAAAATTGTCGGCAAGTAAAAACCAGTTCTGAGGAAAAGAAGTGTCAAGAACCCAGTAACTTATGCCGCCGATATTATGGTTCTTGACTGTATTAAATTTGGCTTGAGCACTGCGGGGATCTTCAAACCAAACTTGATGATGTCGTCCTTGAGCATCGACATAATTATAGAATGGCGATTCCGAAGGTTGATCATAATGAATTGGAACTCCATACCGGATGGCCTGATGGACTGCATATTGTGGGCTGAAAGTTTCTGCTGATTGGCCTCGAACGTGTGGAAGTGTCCAGTCACGGGCATACGTTTGAAAACCCATAAATATTTTTTTCCGTGGGATTACACTTACAGCATAATCAAGTACACGGTTAATTTGATTTAAGGGAGATATGGCTTGAGGAGGGCCTAAGCGGTAGCCCCACTCATAAGTCATGAGCACAACAAAATCAGCTATCCTGCCATGGGCGGCATAATCATGAGCTTCATATAATAGCCCTCTCTGTTCCGCACTTGTTTTAGGAGCCAGAGCAGTTGAGACAAGATACCCTTCAGGATGCAAATGATTAACGGCATTTTCGACAAACTTGCTGTATAAGTCACGGTCTGTTTGCAAAACATTTTCAAAGTCAATATTCAAAATCTTATAGCCTTTTGTTTTCATGATATTTAGTACATTGGATAAAAGAATAGCTTGAATTCCTTGATCAGAAAGGATGGAATGCGCAACGTTTGAACCCAGAGTTTCTGAACTAAAATTACTGATTGACATCATGGGTACAATTTTTTGAGCATCAGCTTCCTGAATTAATGAACCGTCGTTTAGAGGGGCAAGGCCGCCATCGGACTGAACACCATAGGCAAATGGACAATAATATGTAAGATATTGTCCATAATTTCGCAGCGATTCCACCGTTATATCTCCGGATTGGTAGGAATAGGCATTTACTTCAATAGATGATTTGGACGTTCCAGGTATAATTAAGACCATGCCTGGATAGATGGCATTGGGGTTAGTCATATTATTCATATTCACGATACTTTGAATGGTTACACCGTAATTTCGGGATATTTTCCAAAGACTCTCACCGGATTTAACAATATGGGTTCTAGTAGGTACCGTTAAAACAGTTCCGGGATAAATATGCTCTGGATTCTTGATGTTATTTGCCGCTATTAATGCGGAAACGGTCGTACCTGATTTTTTGGCAATCTTCCAAAGCGTATCACCTGATTTTACGGTGTATGGCTGGGTGGAGGAAGGAATAATTAGGGCGAGTCCGCTCACTAAGTTATGATCTTGCAGGCCATTATACCGCATTAAATTTGTTGTACTTATTCCATAAGTAATTGCAATCCGATCTAAAGTTTCCCCATGCTGTACAACGTGAATTTGCATAGCTATCCTCCAGTTTTTGTACAGCATATGTGCCAATTGGATCTTAGGTGTATTGTTTCGGTATTTTCCGTTATTTAACACGACATCCTTATAGGACCTTTTTCCACTTCACTACCCCCATAACTCAAAAGCTTCATTTTCGATACTCTTCATATCATAAGCATTCATGTCCGCTAAATCGTGCTTCTTCCTGTTTCTATTCATCTAATTATTTTTAATACTTGATTCTTACTCTCTATGGTTTAATATTTGGATAATCTTTAAGCCGAGTTCTAATTCTAAGCGGTTTTGATTATCCTCCAGGTCGAGTCCGGTGACCTCTTTAATCCGTTCTAAACGATAGAGTAAGGTTTTGTAATGAATAAAAAGTGCTTTGGCGGCTTTACTTGAGTTGCCATTATACTCCAAAAAGACTTGCAGGCTCTTTAAAAGTTCCGTTTGATTCTGTTGATCATAGTCAAAAAGTTTTCTAAGCGCTTTTGGTAAAAACTCATCGAGATTATTAGTTTGACCAAATTTACAAAGCATTCGATAGACGCCGAGATCTTGAAACCAAGAAATAGCACCTTCCCCTTGTAGCATTTCTCCGTAAATGAGGGCATCCTGGGCTTCTTTGTAGCTTCTGGGAATTTCTTCGATTTCCGCTGCTTCGTTGCTTATGCCAATCCCAATCATAATTTTTTTCCATCGTTTCTTGGCGTTATTCTGAACTTCCCGTCCGGCCCTCTTAATCTCTTCGATGGTTTGGCTTGAGACTTTTACGGGCCATAAGACAATGATCGAGTCACCTTTATGTCCCAGAATAAAGTCCTTCATTCGCATCCTCATCACGTTCATGATCAAGGACTGTATTTCAGCTTTAATTCCTTGAAAAGCAATTTTATCCTGTTTGATTTTAGTATCAGCTAAACACTCATCCAGATATTTGAGGCTAAACAGTACAACAACAAATGGGTGATTAATGTCCAACTCCAAGAGATTAGCCCTTTCACGAATACCACTGACTTCAATTTCACCGCTGATAAGTTTCTCCACGAAATCATTACTGAATTTTTGTTCTACTTCCCGAACTGCAAAACGCCTGACCATCTCCAGAGTTACAACGGTCGTAGCTTGGTCCAAACAAATAAAATCCATCTCTCGCATAGGCTGATTAATTTCGGTCACAATCAGATAAGCTCTAACCTGACCTAAAGCTTGAATTGGTACAACGACTTGATAAACAGGTTCTTCCTTCAGATCACAGAACTTAATTCGATAAGAATTGAAGTTCTTGCTTAATAAATCTCCTTCATAAAAGGTGGTCATTCCTTCAAAATTATGGAATCTTTCATCCGTTGTATGCAAGCACTTTTTCTGATTGTCAAAAATACTCACTGGATTCTCAATCAATTCCGCTAAAGTCTTCGTAATCTTGGCCAATCCTTCGCATTGAAGAGCTAAGGCGGTAAACCGTTCCTGTATTTCTTTATAATATTTCAGTTCGATAACTTGCTTGTTAAAAAGCATCTCCATAGCCGGATACATAATATCAACATAGCGAACATTGCCTTCCAATTCAATGATAGGCAAATCGACCTCATCAGCGGTCTCTAGGATTTCCGACGGAATCTTGTCAACGAAGCGGCGAATTTTAATCGCCAGAGCACTGACACCTTTAGCTGCGAGATTTTGGATGAATTCACGATAGTTTACCTTTCCTCCCAGGGTAGAATATAAACTAGTAAGGAGCAATTCTCCACCCGCCAGCCAATCGACGATATCCGGGGCCTCCATGATCGTAACCCCTTTAACCGTATTCCTAAGCCCTTGAACACCTGCCACCACTTGTGACGTTCTCAGCGATTCGAGTTTGAGCAACTTTTCTACGGTTATTTCCACGTTCCCCCTCCTGTTGGTAAAATGAATGAAAGGAAGCCGTCTTAGCAGTCGACTTCCTCACAAATATATAACACTTTCTAATTGTTCTCAAATATCGTGCCTTTTTTGAAATTTGATCCTTTAAAGGCGAATTTCATCAGCAGATAGTAAGCAACCCCTGCAACCACGAGGCCAATTATCCACGCGAGGTCTACTTTCAAAAAGGCAGCCCCTGCTCCGATTAGCATTGCCAGGATAGCCGCCGGATTATAGCCGGAAAAGACGCCCTCTTTATTGTACAATTCGCTTATTTCTACTCGTTCTCTTCTTAGAATATAATATTCAATCAGCAAAATAGCTACAATGGGTCCCAAGAATGCAGAATAGATTAGAATGAACATATCCAGACCCTTGGCCGAAGAATCCTGAACAAGCACCCAGGGAAATGCACACAGCCCTAAAAGTCCAGTGATAACCACGGCAATTCTATATTTTAATTTAGTGAACAATTGAATAACATAGGTCGGAGTGACAATATTGGCAACCATGTTTGTAGCAACAGCACCAAGTACAATGAAAGCTGAAACAAATACGGTAATATAAGAATTATCAACGACGATGGCAAAGGCCTTGACAGGATTGGAGATCCCGGTTGCTGATGCCAGCATTGCACCAATGGTAATAACAAAACCGTAGGCAATCAAAATCGGTGAAAAATACAAGAAGCCCCGTTTCCCATCGCTAATACCTGATTTTAACTCTCTCGAATAATCAGCAGCACTTAAAAAGATACCTGCATAATTCCCCAGGAAAACCATAATGAAGGAAAAGAAAGGCAACCCCCATGACCCAGAAGCATGAACCCATTTTTGACTGACAACGCCATTATACTTTGTTACGAGAACACCAAACACATAAACCAAGGCGACCATAATAACTACAGAAGTCAGTGTTTCAACCCATTTAATAGCGTGGAATCCGTACATAGAAAGTACAATTTGCACCAATTGAAGGACAATAAAACAAATGACAACATTATTAAAGGCTCCGCCCGTAATAGCCTTGGCGATTTCGTTCAGGGCTGTACCGCCGATCCAGCTTTGCACACCGTACCAGACAACTGCGGGAATGCCGCGCAAAAGTGAGGTTGCAGTAGCTCCTTTTATACCAAAAGATAATCTTAGCTGCACTACATAGGGAATTCCCGTTCTATAACCAAGTCTGTCGTTTAAAGCGAATACCGTTGAAATAATAGCTATAGCAATAATGGCGGCTGCAAAGGTTTGGAAAATATTCAATGTTGCAGCTCCTGCAACAACTAGGCTTGCTCCAAGTGTCATATTGCCTAAGTTGACACCATCTCCAATCCACATAAACATATAAGGGATTGGGCCTACCATTCTTTCGGTCTGCGATTTCGGATTCAAGGCTACATCAGTATCTGCAGCCGAAGAAACCTGGGTTACGTTTGTTTCGAGGTTCCCTGAATTTGTAGACATTTTAACCTACTCCTCTTCTAAAGCGTTAGCCCTATTTATACGATCATTAAATTATACAAGGGGTTTTAAATGTTTGCCGATAGGTTTAGAAACGACTTTTCCATCTTTAAAAACAGTCTTCCCTCTAAGAATGGTTTGTGAAATTTTTCCGCGGAAAGTACTGCCCACATAAGGACTGACCTTATGTTTATAGAAGAGTTGTTCCGCATGAAGTGTAAACTCCTGATTTAGATCTACAAGTGCAAAGTCCCCGTCAAAACCTATAGCAATTTTTCCTTTGCCAGGAATTTTAAACACCTCATTAACATTTTGTCCTGTTAATTTGGCAATATCAACAAGAGGTACTTTTCGCTCATGATAGCCATGAGTAAGCAGTGACGATAACGTGGTTTGACAGGCGGAGATTCCTCCCCAAACCTTCAAAAACTCTCCGTCTTTCAGCTTGGGATCACAGGGCGAATGGTCGGAAGAGATAAAAGCGAACTCCCCATTTAACAATTTGGCCCACATTTTTGTTTGGTTTTGAGCATCGCGGATTGGAGGCGAACATTTGGCAACAGTCCCCATCCGTTCAACATCGTCATCGGTAAGAATTAGATAATGGCCGATGGTTTCACAGGAAACATCCACCCCTCTGTTCCTGGCCTGTGTTACTAACTCCACCGCTCTTGCAGTGCTTACATGGGCAATAATTAATTTGCAGCCCGTCTCCTCAGCAAAAGAAATCATTCTTGAAACATTTTCGATTTCTGTTATAGGTGAATGCGCTGCAAAATAATCCCGAACCGTTGTTTTATTGTTTGCCAGGGCTCGGGCAGTCAAGGCGCTCACAATCTCTGCGTTTTCACAATGAACCATTAAAGGATAACCGAGCTTGGCTAATTTCTCCATGCCGACCAGAGCCGTATAATCGTCCATCCTCTCAAACTCTTCAATTCCGCTGAAACAGGTAAAGGCCTTAAAACCAACCACACCGCATTCGGCAAGCTCTTCAAGCTTATCCAAGTTTTTGGGCGTAAGACCGCCCCAAAATCCATAGTCGACTAAAGAATCCCTCTGGGCAACAGCGAGCTTATTTTTAAAGTTTTTAGCATCCAACGTACAGGGGGTACAGTTCAGCGGCATATCAAAGTAAGCAACCCCTCCCCCCGCAGCTAAGGCGTTACTTCCGGTGGCAATAGTTTCCCACTCTGTTCTGCCTGGATCATTAAAATGAACATGTCCGTCAGTAGCTCCGGGGAAAACATATTTTCCCGCGGCATCAATCGTTTCCTTTGCCTCGCCGCTTATTTCTTCAGCGATTTCCACAATCTTTTCATCATTAACTGCAACATCTGCTTTCGTCACGCCCTCCGGGCAAACAAGCATCCCCTGCCGAATAATTAAATCAAAGCGCTTGCTCATACTTATCCCCCTCTCCTATTTTAATTTACTGACAAACTCACCAAAGCCTTTGGGCCCGACTATTTTTCCGTCTTTGGCTACCACTTGACCCCTTACAACTGTGCAGACGGGAAGTCCTTTTCCTTTTAAACCGACAAATGCAGAAATTTTATTGACATAATGCAAGGATTCCGGAGTTATTTCCCATTCCTTTTCCGGATCAAGAATAACCAGATCGGCATCAAATCCAACCTCTATTGCACCCTTTTTACCATAAATCCCGCAAACCTTTGCCGGACCTTCACTTAAACTCCGGGCCAGTAAGGTCGGATTATAGCCTCTCTTGACAACACCTTCGCTAAAGACGACCTGCATCACGTTTTGGATACCGCTAATGCCACCCCAGGCCCCGAATATCCCATGCTTTTCTTCACTTTTCTCACTCAATTCGCATGGTGAATGATCAGAAGCAACGCAAGATAAGGTCCCGTTATTGACATATTCCCACATTTCCTCCACAGCCGCCTTTTCCCTTAAAGGTGGCGCACATTTAAACAAACTCCCATTATTAATCACATCTTGGTCGGTAAACGTTAGATAATGTCCGCATGTTTCCGCCGTTACATCAATCCCTTCCTGTTGTGCCTCTTGAATGATTTTGGCAACTCGGGGATGGCTGACATGACAGATATGGGCTTTTGCTCCCAACTCCTTGGCAAGATCAATAATATTTTGGGTTGCTATTAATTCGGCAATAACCGGTCTGGAATTCAAAAAATCCTGCCAATCATTGTTTCCTTTACGTTGTGCTCTCTTCTCTTCCCACTTGATTATGGAATAGTCTTCACAATGAAAAGCGGCACGAGCATCAAAGGCTCTTAAAATTTCCAAAGCTTCTTTAGCTTGACCGATGCTGAGAGATACATAATCGGGAGATACCGGACCGATGAAAGATTTAAAGCCGATACAGCCTTTTTCATCCAGCTCTTTTAATTTATCGAAGTTATAATCAACTAATCCTCCCCAAAAGCAGTAGTCAACATAAGCATTCGCCGACACTGCTTGAATCTTTTTAGCAAAAATTTGAGCATCGGTCATTGCCGGTTCATTCTGCAGAGGCATATCAATGATCGTTGTGATGCCACCAACACCTGCCGCAGCAGTGCCATGAGCATAATCTTCTCTCCACAAGTAGCCAGGATCATTTAAATGAGCATGACTGTCTATCGCCCCTGGAAATATATAAGTTCCTTGAGCATCAATGACTTCTTTCCCTTCTAGGGGATTTCCTGATTCCACAATCGCTGCTATTTTTCCATTATTCACACCTATATTAGCTTCGATAACTCGATCAGTTTTGACGACCTTACCATTTTTTATAACTAGATCAAACATCGTCGAACCCCTCCATTTAACTAATCAAATCAAATAGTTTTATAAATACAATAGTTCATTAGGAAGATTACTCCGGTGGTTGCTAAATACCCCCTCCTTAATGTTGTTAGGTACAGTTTGAATAATGTACTACATCTAGAATATAATGAACATTTACATTTTTCATTATCCTACTATGCTAATCAAAAAGTGTTTTTATTATCCTAATTTACTAAAGACAAAAGTCTAAAAATATTAAAAAATAAAACTAGACTTAACATAAGCCAACCTAAGGAGTGACAAACGTGATTAATAAAGAGCGTCTGCTACATCGTTTAATTGAATTAGGAAAAATAGGAAGGAATCATTCTGGAGGCATAACTCGTCATGCCTTTACGCAGGAAGATAGATTGGCGAAAGACCTCGTTTCGACCTATATGCGAGAGGCAGGCTTGCAGGTGAGAGAAGATGCTGTAGGAAATGTGATTGGCCGCCGGGAAGGACGCAACCCAGATGCACCTATAGTTCTTACCGGCTCCCATATTGACTCTGTCTGCGACGGAGGAATTTACGATGGAGCTCTGGGCTTGCTCGGCGCTATTGAAGTTTTGCAGACACTGAACGAACAACACATTGAGACAGAGCATCCCGTCGAGGTTTATGCATTCAATGACGAAGAAGGTTCTCGTTTCAGTTTTAGCATGTTTGGAAGCAGGGGTGTCATCGGCAACCTAAGAAACAAAGATCTTGAGATGAAGGACAAAAATGGAATTACCGTTGCCGAAGCAATGAAGGCGCAAGGGTATGATCCTGACAAAATCAGCGAAGCAGACCGCTCTCAAGATTCCATCAAAGCATTCATTGAGCTTCACATTGAACAAGGAAAAGTCTTGGAGTCCAAGAACCTTTCGATTGGCATCGTCAGCGGCATTGTCAACGAACTTTGGCTAAAGTGTTCCGTCCTAGGTGAAGCAGGCCATGCAGGAGCTACACCCATGACCTTACGTCATGATGCTTTAGTTGCTGCTGCGGAGATGATTCAAATTGTTGAACGAGAAGCAAAATCCACAGGAACTACGGTAGCTACCGTAGGACGGCTCAATGTACAGCCGGGAGGTATCAACATTATTCCCGGAACCGTTGAATTCACCTTGGACCTCAGGGACACTTCCCAAGAGGTCAGCGATAATGTGGAAATGCGGATTTTTAAGGAGTTTGATAGAATCTGTAACGAAAGAGGTGTTAGTCTTAAAACTGAAATTCTGCAAAGAATTCCGCCTGCACCTTGTGCAGAAGAGTTTCAGGCTGCGGCCGAAAAGGCCTGTGAGACATCAGGACTCCCTTATTTTTCCCTACCCAGCGGAGCAGGTCATGACGCCATGCAGATGGTAAACATCTGCCCTATCGGTATGATTTTTGTACGTTCCAAAGACGGGATAAGTCACAATCCTGCGGAATGGAGCAGTTCGGATGATTGTGCAAAGGGAGTTAAGGTTCTGTACTATACCCTTCTGGATTTAGCAGTTAAAGTTAACTAAAAACATATAAATATTCCTCTTTTAGGGGAGTGGTCAAAACTTATGTTGACCACTCCCTTTATTTAGCCATCTGCCGTCATAATTATTCTTTTTAGTCATCAAAATCGATCTTACCAAGCAGTATGTTTGATTAAGGATCACTGAAATGGGTTGAAGTGATCCATATGGTTAAAATCATCTGAATTGTGTAATTAGGCAAAAACTAAAAGTGCCCCCATTATGCAAAAGATTTTAATAACCTTTCTTCATAACAGGAGCATATTAGTATAGTAGTCTGCTAAATTGTCAATTAAAGTTCGACATCCCTGTTGCAATCCTTGGAATAGATGTAGGTAAAGTTCGTCCTGCCCACACCATAGGCAGCTTGAGCCACATAAGGACCGAACCACATGAAATCATCTTTTTTAATCATAGACCAGTTGTCATCAAGAAGATAACAGCCTTCGCCTTCTAAAATATAGGCACCATGTTCCTGAACATGGGTCTCCACAAAAGGATGACATCCTCCGGGGGCAAAAGAGAGAATATGCATGTTCATGTCAAAATTGCGATCAACAGGAAGCAAATCTTTGATAAAGACGTTTTCCATCTCATCATAGATTTTGTATTCGATGTCATTGACATTTCCATAAAAGATATAAGGCCTCATGCCTTCACAAGGAATGTAGACTTGTTTATACAGAAGAACTTTCATGGGCTTTTCGGACGTATTCTTGAATTCCAGGCCTACTCCTGCCGGCGCATAAATATAGGCGCCATCCACTGCCTTATATTCTTGGCCGTCAACAGTATATCTACCTTCCCCTTCAAGGCAATAAATAAACGTTTCGATATTAGTCTGATTGCCGAATACCTTCGTTGTTCCGCCATTCTTTTCAGCCGTAATAACATATTGAACAAAACTAGCCCCCATTTTAGGTGAAGCGACAATACTGACTCGACAGCCTTCAATCCCCGGGATGACATTATTAACGAGTCCGTCGGGAGGAATCACGGCATATTTACCGTGTTTAACAACTGATCTTGTTGTTAGAATGTCTTTTGGGTAACCCATTTGCGACCACCCTTCCTTTCCTTATCCTCTATTTTTCTTTCTGTTTGCTATATAAAATCACAGCAATATACTCTAAATCGCAGTCCCCAATATTCTCAATGGAATGATAATCTCCGTCATTGCATTTCGTCATATCTCCAGGTCCTAGAATTTGTTCATTTCCGTTATCATTGACGAGGGCTTTCCCTTTCAGAATGTAATATGTTTCAAAATCCCCCACATGTTGATGTTTGCCGATTGATCCCCCTACGGGAATAATACTTACTCCAAAGAGCCTGCCTGTTCGATGGTTATCTTTATTCTCAAGAATATTGATGATTTTTATGGTGCCTTTTCCGCCTTTTAGGTTAGGGCTGTATTCAACCCCCAATTCTTCAGCTTTTTTAATCATAAACAATCCTCCGTTTTAATAAAGAGGTCGCCTGGTCGACCTCTTTATTTGCAATTTTATTCTAACTCATGTATTGTAATAATGCAATCTTTAATTTTGGCTTGAAGCTTTGCTATAATTATTTACAGAGACACTCGGCCAGTCCACTGATAGTACAAGAAAGGCTTGATAAAACAAATGGATAATCTCAACCCTATACATATTCCTGAAAATATGTTGCTGCTGAGAAGAAGGCTCATGCTTTCTCAAACTGAATTCATCCAAAAGTATTTTATGAACCAAGATGATAATAGGCCTCATCTCAGCATATCAAAACTGTCATCACTTGAAAAAAGATCGAGTAAGGACAGTGAATATTACACATCATTACTTGCACAAACCTTTGCTGTGGATCCAAAGTTATTTCAGCTCCCTCCAGATGATTTTGCCAAAAATATTGATGTTTTTCTCAACCCTCAACACTCAGTTCAGGAAAAGGCCTTATCCTACCTCACTCCAATTATTAGAAAACCAAGCCAAGTTGAAACTCTTGCTAATGCCATCAGCAACTTTTTGGAAGATCAAATCCTGGCAGGAGCTTTAAAACCTGGCGATAAGCTTCCCTCAGACCGCAATCTTGCAATCCAATTTAATGTCGGGCGAACTTCCATTCGCGAGGCCTTAAAAGTTTTAAACGTACTTGGACTCATCAATATTCTGCCCGGGCAAGGCACTTTTATTGCCTCAGATAGCTCGGATTTTTTTATGACTCCGCTATCTTGGACATTCTTCTTAGGCGATAAGAATATGGAGCATGTCATCTCAGTACGCAATGTTCTGGAAATTGAATCAGCTCGTCTGGCAGCTATTAATGCAACCCGGGAGGATTTACATGCTCTTAAGAAAATTTATCAAGAATCCAAAACCGCCTATGAAGAAAGCAATTTCCAGCACTTTCTTAATTTAGATCTTGATTTTCATCTTTCAATTGCGCAATGTTCTCATAATCCTATACTTTGTAATTTGCTTCAAACTTCGCGCAAACTCATCAAACATATAAGTAAAAGCGGGATGTTGAACTTAGATAATTTAAATGCCGTCTTTAAGGAACATAGCCTCATTTATGAAAACATCGCCAAGCATAATAATGAAGAAGCTGTTTTAGCGATGAACAACCATTTGGAAAACGCTAAAATAAGATATCGGGTCATTCACAACTGATGTTTTCATCTTATCATCGGGACGGACCAAGCCTTTCGAAACATCCCAGAAGAAAGGTCACAAAACAGTTGTCTGCACCGGAGCCATATAGTCCGGCAGTTCGCAGGCCTTTGAGGAACAGTCCAAGTTTTCGCACCAGAAGATATCTCCGCTTCATACTATGATTCTTACATACTCGGTAACCCTTAAAATAAATGATTATATTTGATTTCTTCAGGTATTAACTATTCCATTATATACTAATGTTATATACTATTGGCATATGCGATATACTAACCAATAACCTATATTAAGAAGGAGAGGTGTCATTTATATGCCTAATCCAAATATCAACCTAACCAATTTTGATTTCCGAGGGCCTAGTCCATTATCACTGTTCTTAGCATTTATCGTTCTGCTTATCGGCGGCTTAATTTGGCTTATAACGGGCTGGATCGGATGGATAGTCATTGGAGCTTTCGTTGCAATTTTAGTTGGTTATGGCGTAAAAGTTGCCAACCAGTGGGAAAAAGCTGTCATTCTTCGTCTCGGTAAATTTAGCCACCTTGCAGGACCAGGTTTATTTTTTGTCATCCCTATAATAGACTCAGTGAGTAACTGGATTGACCACCGTACAATCACTACAACGTTTAAGGCCGAACAAACCTTAACCAAAGATACAGTACCCGTTGACGTTGATGCTGTATTGTTTTGGACAGTTGTAGATGCTAAAAAAGCATCTCTGGAAGTGGCTCAATATAGGGATGCAGTTTTCTGGGCGGCACAAACGGCTTTAAGGGATGTTATAGGCCGTACTAACTTGGCAGAGATGCTTTCAGACAGGGAAAGAATTGATCGAGAACTCAAAGAGGTAATTGATAAGCGTACCGAACCATGGGGTGTTAATGTTAACGCAGTTGAAATTCGAGATGTCGTTTTGCCCTCAGGATTACAAGATGCGATGAGCCGGGAAGCTCAGGCTGAACGCGAACGCCGGGCAAGAATCATCCTGGGAACCGCTGAAACAGAAATTGCCGCTAAATTTGCAGAAGCCGCCAAATCTTATGAAAATAATCCCGTTGCCTTGCATCTACGGGCAATGAACATTTTGTACGAAGGAATCAAGGAAAAAGGTGCTATGGTAATCGTACCTTCTTCCATTGTAGAAACGATGGGCCTTGGGGCAGTAACCGGTTTAACAAGCCTGGCTTCAACTGTCAAACCTCCTAATGAGTGAAAGAAATGTTTAACACGCTCTAACTTTAGAACAAGCAGAATACGACGAAAGGGCATATCAGGAATACTCCGCCACCCGTACATAAACAATTAGTACTTAAAAAAGTTAGAACATAGTTAAACACTGAACATTCCCTATAAAAAGATATCCTATACTCGATATTATCCGGGTATAGGATGTTTTTCTATCTATATTAAGGGGCATGAACGTTCTAGATTTTACACTACTCGTTTTACTGATAATCCCTGCTATTTTTGAAGTAACTTGTTGGTAGTCTTACGATGACTGAAAGACCAACCTTAGAGGTTGGTCTTTTAATGTCCTGCCTAACTATGTTATGATCTAAGACATTGAGAATTTTATATAAACTAAGGGGATTAAGAATGGACAAAAATGATCTGGACAAACTCAGAAAAGAATTTAGGGCAGGCAATGACGGTCTTAAATTAAAGGAAATTTGCAGCGTTTACATCAAAAAAGACAACGCACAAATTCTTGGGGTAGAGACTGAATACTTCGAGCAAATGGACCAATTAAAACAGGAATTTTACCTGAAAGGATTTAAAAAGCTCATTACGGGTCAACTGGACAGTAAAATTTTTGAACTAAGTTTTGCGGATAACAAACTCGGTGAAAATCCCGAGCAGAAGATCCTATTTGAAGCCTTGCATTCGGATTTTAAAGAAGAAATTAGGCACATCGTGAAAAAAATCTTAGACCACAGTGAGTCCTACGAATCGGATTATATGATTTCATTTACCCGTGGCGAATTTTGGATTCCTGCAAAAAATGAAGTGGGCCCGGACGATGAAGCGAAAAACGATGTGGTGAATGTCTTTGAATTTATGATGGGTACAGTCAACCTGGTGACCAGCCCTAAACGAGCTTTAATGTTCGATTTTGAGGAGAAGAACTTTAGAGTCGATATCCCGATGAATGTCTATATCAATGCCGCATCGCCTGAAGAGGGGTTTGTTTTTCCTTCTCTCAGTGATGGATACGCGGATAGCAATAAGGTTATTTATTATACGAAGAAAGATAATCAACCCAGTGAAAGCTTTATTCACCACGTGCTGAATTGTGAAGTTGTCCCAACAGCTCAGGATGACAAAGAACGATTTTTAACAATTATCAAGGATGTTGCAGGAGATCAGGTTGAACCCGAAGTAATTGCCAATGTTTATGAACAGATTAATGAATGCATCACTGATGCCAGTGAAAACGGTGAAATTCCTACTCTTGGCGTCAAAGCAATTGAACAAATACTTGTTAAAAGCGGAATTGAAGATACACATAGATTAGAAAGTTCATTTCTGCAGAATACCGAAAAGACAAATTATGAATTTAAGGCAACCAACCTGCTGCCAAGCAGTAAAGTGATTGAAATAAAAAGCAGTGTCGCACAAATTAAGATTCGCCATGAGGAGCTAAAGCGCATCAAGCAAGTCAAGAAGAATGGGCGACAGTACTTACTCATTGAAATTGATGACCCTGCAATTCTGGAAGGCTTTGAATTAAGTACGGAAGAATTTTAAAACATTCCATTCTCGTTAGAAAGAAGTTTCTCCAATGATAAAAAGCATTGCTGATGCTATAACATAACGGATATACGACGTCAGGAATAATTTCTGTCATTTGACGTGGGTATTTATCAGACACAAACACCCTACGATTGAGTTTATCATAGGGTGTTTGTACTTATTTTCTATTTACGGGTTAATTTAATATGGTTTTCGCCTCAACGGACACCCTCTAAAGAGTGTCCGTTGATTCTCTTTAATAATACATAAAAAACGCCATACCATCAGTGTTTTGCACAGAATCGTTTGTTATGCTTCGCACGTGCAACACTTGTCCTCCGAAGGAACGGGCCTGATTATCGACGACATACGCATAATCCTCCCTTCCGGGATTAACCCAGCCCATGAACATATAGGTATGAGTCATCCCTTGAGTAAAGACAATATCTCCCGGCCTTAAATTCCCGATGTTTGTATCCTTTTTGAATTTTAATTGTGATAATAGATTGCTGAATTGGATGGTATTTGCCATTGAATTGCTTATATTAAAGCCTATTCTTCTCAAGGCTTCAGATTGGAAATAAACGCAGTTATTGCTGGTTATCCCGCCATGGAGTGCCACCGCTCTGTTGTAAACAGACACCTCATTATCTTGACTGAGCATGTAGTTATATAATTTATTTTCTACCGAGGAATGAAAACTACTATAGGGATAACTATATTTATACGTGTTAATATTGAACCAATAGTTTTCATTGGGTAAGGCATAAACAGGTAATCCTTCAAAATTCAATCTGGGGTCAACCGCCGTGATATTAAATAAAGGCGATTCGGCTTGGCCGTTCAACAGATTGGCAACGTTGCTTACGACCTCACTCGGTACCACAACCGGACCACCGAGAGCTGTAATCGTTGGGGCTATACCACTTTTATGCAGCTGTGATAAATACGCAGCAATACGATCAGGCACTAATGGTGTAGTTGGGTCGATCAGCAAAATCGGGTCACCATTTTGGCTTGCTAATACAGTACCAGACAAAGCATCCGGGTAATTTAGGCCTGATGCAATATAGATATTCTTTGGGCTGGCAGCCAATTGGCTATACTCCAGAGAGGCCGTATCAAATCTTGTTTGGCCTGCAAATCGTGTAATTGTACTGGTTTTAGGCAATAGCGATCTGATTTCAGCTTCAACTTCACTGGATACAACTGCAATACCTCCAGAAATATAAACCTGGGTTGGCTGTTTGTTTTTGAGGTAATCCTGTACTCCTTTTGATAAAGCAGACGTTTGCGTCAAGAGAATAGGAGAATTAGTATAACTTGCAAAACTGGCAACGCCTAAGGCATCGGGAAAATTTTCGCCATTGGCAATATAAACTGCACTGCTTGTTGTGTTTAATTCATTGACGGCCAGAAGGTTGGTGTCATACCTATCGTTACCGCCAAGTCGTTTCACACTATAACCTTTGCTCGTTAAATTCGTGTCAAAATCAGGACCGATAACAGCTTGTCCACCGATGATGTATACCGTACCGTTTGCTTGTAAATGAGCACTAATATAATCCAAAGCTTCGGTTGACGTTTGAGTATGAGTATTGACTAATAAGATTGGAGCATTTAAGTTATGAGCCAAGACACTGGCTGATAGTGCATCAGAGAAACCGTTTCCTGAAGCTAAAACAACATTACTAACAGTTTGATTAGAAAACTGGTTGGCAATAGAAGTGGAAGTTTCGTATTGATTTGTACCATAGAGGCGAGGATTGATACTGACATCGGCCAGAGATGGAGCTGCTTGGGTTGAAATCAAGAGCGTCACTAACATAGGTACAATGGTTAAACGAATCAATTTAAAATGCTTCATCTCCGCCTCCTCCTAAGTTATATATTTTTTTGCCCACTTTTACACAAGTGGAGTTTTAGTGTATCACATACTGCAATAACTTTTAACCGCAAAATCTTTCCATATTTGGACACCAAAAAAGATTGGTCCCAATTTTCGTTATTGAAAATCGAGACCTATTTCAAGTTTAGAAAAGTCCTTTGGTTGTGTTAGCTAAGTTTTAAAAGTCTCACCTTATCAGCAAATGCTAAATATTATTGTAAATTTTGTTCCTTTTGCATTTGAATGAAGTTTTATGATTGCGTTATGTTTTTTTACAATGTTATAACATACTGCTAACCCTAGGCCAGTCCCATTCTCTTTAGTTGTAAAGAATGGAGTCCCTATTTTATCTAGAACTTCAGGTTCAATTCCTATACCTTCATCTTGAATTTCTAACATAACGTTATTAGCCTGCTGATAAGTGCTAATAGTTAAATTGCCGCCGTTTGGCATAGCTTCACATCCGTTTTTGGTAATGTTTAGAATGATCTGGCATAATTCCTTTTCGTCTAAAAGAATTTTAGGTATATCCTGTAAATCCATCCTTAAATTCTGTTCAAAAGATAGATTCGCCTCAATTAATGGCGATAATTTCAAAATAATTTCGTTCAATGACTTTTTCTGCAATACAATAACTTTGTCTTTTGCTAATGAAAGGAATTGTTCAATTATTCCATTGGCTCTATCGAGCTCCGAGATCATTAACTCAAAATAATTATATTCTTTTTTATGATGTTCTTTGTTGCCAAGTAATTGTAAGAAACCACGAACCGTAGTCATTGGATTTCTTATTTCGTGTGCCATACCTCCTGCCATTTGTCCAATAAGATTGAATTGCTGAAGTCGATTGACTTCCTTTTGTTTCTGAATTAAATCATTTGATCTTGCTTCAACCATCTCTTCTAGTTTTAATTTATACAATATATCTCTTTGCATCAGTTTCGAAATAGTTGTTGCCATAAAACCTGAGAGTATTGCAATTAAAGTTGAATTAAGTATATGTCCCTGCCTTATTTCCGGGTCATTTTGTGTTATTAATATTAAAATTAGTAATACGGCATACGTTTGGCTATATAAAAAAATTATAAACTTAGGATTCATATAAAGATAACTAGCGATAAAGAAACAACTTAGGACATAAAGGGTAATTTCTCCATGTATTTCTTGGTCTATACTTCCAGAAACATAAGCGCAAAAATTCACAATAAAAATTATAAACGAGTAACTATAAATATTATAAAAAACTTCTTTATCTTTATTTCTTATTGTTTTATATACAAGGAAATAGAATAAAACTCCTACCAATAGGATAATATGGGATTGAAATAAAGCAATATATGCACGTTTATATACCCATTTACCAAATATCTTATTTAAATAATCTGTTAAAAAAAGCAAAACCGAAAGTGTTATTAGTATTAATGAAATATTTCGTACTCTTTCGGCATTTTGGACGCTAAGTTTTTTCATTATTTGCCTTTTTCGTTTCTCTAAAAAATCGTTTATCATTTCATGAGCTATTTCCATTATCTTATGCCCAAATCCCTTCTGGTGATATTGCCCAGCGAAGAAACTATGTAAAATCGCTAATTTTATATTTACTTAATGATATCAATATACTTTTAAAAAATAGAAGCTGCTTTTTTTCGCAGCGTTTAGTATTTTCTATGTATTTAACAATGTTAGTTGAAAAAGCGAGAATTTTTTAATTTTGTCAACCCTTCCAGGATTCTTTCTCAAATTGACATAGCCACTATAATTTACACATTAACATAAATATGTAGAAAAACTAATCTAAATGTGTCGAATCAGTAAATAGTTTTTGTAATAAATAATAATTTTTGGCGGAAAATTCTCGATATATCTGAATTGGCCTCTATTTACTAATAATAACAAGCTCTCCGCCAGTTCGGACCTCTCAGAAACTCTACTTTCAATAGCCAACATCTTATTCCACAGATTAGAAAATAGATTTATAGTTATCCTGAGCATCATGGTTACACCCAGAGTTAAATTAACATCGAAAAAATTGTCATAACGTATGATGATAGCAAATTTGATTCGGTGGCCTGGCTGTCATCAGTTATACCGGAAGGCCCATAGTTTTGCGTCCTTGACTTTCGTCCAAGCTTGCTATTATTGTTACTGTTATTAATTTAGGCCGATCGTTCTATTCTGTTAGTTCTTTCGCCCTAATGTATATTATAATAGTCCAGTTAAAAGTTCTTAGCTAGTAGCAAAAGTCACAAATTTATCGTGCCATTCGCACATAAAAGGTGATATTGGCACTGTTATATTATACACTCGGGCACACGATAAAAGTCATAAAAAAAGAGGCTTCTCAAAAGTTCAGTGAACTCATGGGAAACCTCTAATATTTTGAATCTGGATTCCAACTAGTTTTGAGTTGAGAAGTTATCTAAAGTTAATATTCCTCCCTAACCCCAAATTCTGCAGATTCTACCCATTCTTCGGCACGACTTATATGTGAAATCAGTTGATCAATAATTGAGTAATGCCCTTCCTCTTCCTTTATCAAATACTCAAACAATGATTTCGATTCATCATCTGTTGCTTTGGCTAAATAATCTTGATAAAGATTGATACTATCTTTTTCATTCTTTAATGCTGTCCGATAAACTTCTAGTTGATTAACAATTTGTTTGTTGAGATCAAAGTTATCAAAGACGTTTTTAGCTTTCGACAGTAACTCGCTATCGTTTAACTTATAGGGAAGCTTGTGTTCTTTATTCTGCAGAATCTGGGCATGCATTTTTTCATCTTTAGCTAACATAAGAAATACTATGTCCAACCCATTTTCATGATTGATTTTAGCTTGTTCAGTGTAAAAGGTCTCTCCATCGAGTTCCATTTTGATGGCAAATGTCAAAATATCCATATAGCTCCGCCTCTTTCTCCTTAAATTAAAAATATTCTAGTTGATTTGCCTTATGTCCATTGAATCCGCACTGCTACCGCAGTGGCCGTTTCAAATCTTATTTTTTGAATTATAACAAAGAAAAATTACATTATTATGACATTCTTCTTATATTTATGATTTGTCATTTTAACAGAAAGAGTCCTCTCGCAAGTTCAGTGAACTCATGAGAGGACTCCGTAAGAACACTTAATAATGGCAACTAAATGGTAAAAGCTCTGATCTCTTCAAGTCTGTAATCCTTGCTACGCAAGAGTCTCAGGCCTTTTTACATCATGCCGCCATATCCCAATAGGTAGGAACATCTTTCATTGGGTAGTAAGAAGTGGATTAAATCGAGGAAATTCAAGACTTTTTCTATTTTGAGTTTTATTGGATTGCGTTACCAAAATGTTACCACACTTTGGTTTAATGTGATTCGATGAGTAATCTTCCACCAATAAGGCTAAGCAATAATACCGCACGTCATTTCTTAAGATCATCTCAGTCTCTGCGAAAAAGGCCGCGATCATCCTTAAAATAGGACCCTAAGATCTAATGAGATAACCTTGTATTAATGTCAAAACGCTGGAATAACTTGTCTTTTAACATAGATTTAAAGAGTACTTCATGATCAAGTAATATTAAGAGCTTAAAATACATGTAAATCACTAATACACAAACTTACGAAGGGTGAAATATGTAACAAGGGGTGTGTGCAGATGAACCTCATTAGAAATTGGACAATAAGATCTAAGATTCTATCTATAATTATTCTGACTGGTTTATTTATGATAGGATCGAATATATTGATTTACATAATAATGTTAAAGCAAATATCGAATTGACACAACATATGGGCTGCGCCCCTGAGTTTTCCGCTTTAGATTCTCCCACAAGGGAAAGAAAAAGGGAACTCTATTGTTTCCCTTTCCCCTGTGGCAGAATCCAATTAAGGCGCTCCGGTTGCTCTCCAGCAGAGCCGTTCCCTCCAAAATTGGCAAGAGCCATTTATATTCTAACCAAATTGTTAAACGTAGAGTCTTGTTATTTAGTAAAGCAGGCAACTCTAATACCTACTCAGTTCACACACAACTGTTTCTTCCTTTATACCATGACCTCATTAACTTATTACGTATGTATGACAGCTTAGCCGCTTAATCTAATTTAGGCCAATTCATCCAACCACTGATAATATTCAATTTCCAACTCCCCTACGGTAAACTTATTTCTTGCATCCATTAATTCAGGGTTAGTTTCGCATTTATCAGCATCGCGAAGTAGTACTATTCTGATCGGTGCATCCATCAGTCTTTCCCCCCCAGATGACTCAACAGTATTTCTTAATAATTTTTTCTATACGACTTACACTTAAATGACGGAATAGCCAAGAATTGAATTTGCTTGAAAAAGTAAGCCGAAAGAACCTTTATCAAAAATCAAAAAGCCTCGCTATTACTTCTACGCAGAATTGAGCCATATTATTCTCCTAATTCGAAAAAGACTGCCATAAGGCAGTCTTTCGCTTGTTACCTGGCGATGACCTAATTTCCCAGGGGCTATGCCCCAAGTATGCTCGGCCCTGGAGGTCTTAACTTCCGTGTTCGGTATGGGAACGGGTGGAACCCCTCCGGCATGATCACCAGATCTCTGAGATTTTCAGTTTTCTTTTACAGAACCCTGCTCTCTCAAAACCACATAGAGTCTTCTTTCTAGTTTCGTCTTCTCTTCTTCGGAAACACTGAGCCACGTTCCTATCGTAGTTCAATTAGGTCAAGCCCTCGACCGATTAGTACCGGTCAGCTCCACACCTCACGGTGCTTCCACATCCGGCCTATCAACCTGATCTTCCTTCAGGGGTCTTACCAGCTCTCACTGTGGGAAATCTCATCTTGAGGCCGGTTTCGCGCTTAGATGCTTTCAGCGCTTATCCGATCCGAATATAGCCACCCAGCTGTGCCTCTGGCGAGACAACTGGTACACCAGTGATTCGTCCATCCCGGTCCTCTCGTACTAGGGACAGATCCTCTCAAATTTCCTGCGCCTGCGACGGATAGGGACCGAACTGTCTCACGACGTTCTGAACCCAGCTCACGTACCGCTTTAATGGGCGAACAGCCCAACCCTTGGGACCTACTACAGCCCCAGGATGCGATGAGCCGACATCGAGGTGCCAAACCTCCCCGTCGATATGGACTCTTGGGGGAGATAAGCCTGTTATCCCCAGGGTAGCTTTTATCCGTTGAGCGATGGCCCTTCCACTCGGTACCACCGGATCACTAAGCCCGACTTTCGTCCCTGCTCGACTTGTAGGTCTCGCAGTCAAGCTCCCTTTTGCCTTTACACTCTGCGCGCGATTTCCAACCGCGCTGAGGGAACCTTTGGGCGCCTCCGTTACTCTTTAGGAGGCGACCGCCCCAGTCAAACTGCCCGCCTGATACTGTCCTAATCCCCGATTCAGGGGACCTAGTTAGAACTTCAGTACAAAAAGAGTGGTATCCCACCGGCGACTCCACCAAGGCTGGCGCCCTAGCTTCTCTGTCTCCCACCTATCCTGTACATTTTATACCAAAATCCAATGTCAAGCTGCAGTAAAGCTCCATGGGGTCTTTCTGTCCTGTCGCAGGTAACCCGCATCTTCACGGGTATTACAATTTCGCCGAGTCCCTCGTTGAGACAGTGTCCAGATCGTTACACCTTTCGTGCGGGTCAGAACTTACCTGACAAGGAATTTCGCTACCTTAGGACCGTTATAGTTACGGCCGCCGTTTACTGGGGCTTCAATTCAAAGCTTCGCCTTGCGACTAACCTCTCCTCTTAACCTTCCAGCACCGGGCAGGTGTCAGCCCCTATACTTCTCCTTGCGGATTCGCAGGGACCTGTGTTTTTGTTAAACAGTCGCCTGGACCTTTTCTCTGCGGCTCACCTTGCAGTGAGCGCCCCTTCTCCCGAAGTTACGGGGCCATTTTGCCGAGTTCCTTAACGAGGGTTTTCTCGCGCGCCTTAGGTTTCTCACCCCATCTACCTGTGTCGGTTTGCGGTACGGGCACCCAGTCACTCACTAGAGGATTTTCTTGACAGCTTGGAGTCGGTTACTTCGCTACTATGTTTCGCTCCCCATCACGTCTCAGAGTTATCGCAGGGCGGATTTGCCTACCCTACCTCCTACTCGCTTGGGCGTGCTCGACCAACGGCACGCTTAACCTATCCTTCTGTGTCTCCCCATTGTTAATAACGCTTCTCGGTGGTACTGGAATCTCAACCAGTTGTCCATCACCTACGCCTTTCGGCCTCGGCTTAGGTCCCGACTTACCCTGGGCGGACGAGCCTTCCCCAGGAAACCTTAGATTTTCGGCGGACAAGATTCTCACTTGTCTTTTCGCATACTCATACCGGCATTCTCACTTCTAAACACTCCACCATTCCTTACAGAATGACTTCCCTGCATTTAGAACGCTCCCCTACCCCTGCACGTAAACGTGCAAGCCATAGCTTCGGTGATACACTTGAGCCCCGTTACATTTTCGGCGCAGAACCACTCGACCAGTGAGCTATTACGCACTCTTTAAATGGTGGCTGCTTCTGAGCCAACATCCTGGTTGTCTGTGCAGTTCCACATCCTTTCCCACTTAGTGTATACTTTGGGACCTTAGCTGATGGTCTGGGCTGTTTCCCTTTTGACTATGAATCTTATCACCCACAGTCTGACTCCCAATCTTAACACCATGGCATTCGGAGTTTGATAAGGTTCGGTAACCTGGTAAGGCCCCTAGCCTATTCAGTGCTCTACCGCCATGGTTCATCAATTGAGGCTAGCCCTAAAGCTATTTCGGGGAGAACCAGCTATCTCCGTGTTCGATTGGTATTTCACCCCTACCCACAGCTCATCCCCTGCCTTTTCAACGACAGTGAGTTCGGGCCTCCAGTGGGTTTTACCCCACCTTCACCCTGGCCATGGGTAGATCACACGGTTTCGGGTCTACAGCATGCAACTCGTCGCCCTTTTCAGACTCGCTTTCGCTTCGGCTCCGGCTCTTCGCCTTAACCTCGCTGCATACCGTAACTCGCCGGTTCATTCTACAAAAGGCACGCCACTACACCGAAGTGCTGTGACTGCTTGTAAGCGTACGGTTTCAGGTTCTTTTTCACTCCTCTTCCGAGGTGCTTTTCACCTTTCCCTCACGGTACTGGTTCACTATCGGTCGCTAAGTAGTATTTAGCCTTGGGAGGTGGTCCTCCCTGCTTCCCACGGGGTTTCACGTGTCCCGCGGTACTCAGGATTCCCTCACAGCACTCTGCTCTTTCGCTTACAGGAGTGTTACCTTCTTTGCTCGACCTTTCCAGATCTCTTCAGCTAGAACATTGTGCCTAAAAGAGGGTCCTACAACCCCAATCCCCGAAGGGATTGGTTTGGGCTCTTCCCGTTTCGCTCGCCGCTACTCAGGGAATCGATGATTCTTTCTCTTCCTCCGGGTACTTAGATGTTTCAGTTCCCCGGGTTGTCTTCGGCAGCCTATGTATTCAACTGCAGATCACCGGATATGACTCCGGTGGGGTTGCCCCATTCGGGTATCCACGGATCAAAGCCTGCTTACGACTCCCCGTGGCATTTCGCTGTTAACCGCGCCCTTCTTCGACTCTTAGCGCCTAGGCATCCACCGTACGCCCTTAGTAGCTTGACCTAAAATCTATACTACGTTAGGGTTTCTCAAAACATTCGTTTTATGGATCAATCGATGACTCGATCCATCACATGACACTCGTTTTGAGGTGATGTTTCCTTTGACTTACTAGAAATTATTTCTCTATGCAGTTTTCAAAGAACAGATTATTATTTAATTACTTAAGTCCTTCGACTTAGTGGATTGTTAGTTTAGCATTGCTGCTTAAACTTTCAATCTGTAATTATTGGTAATTTACATTACCTTTGAGATCCCTTTGATGGTCTCTCAAAACTAAACAACAGCTTTGCCAATGAGTTTGCCGATCCCTCGGCTGAGTCTTGCGACTCTTTTTGATCTCTTATTAAAAACTTAAGTATAACCTTCGTTTTCTTCTAAGAGCATCGACCCATAGGATGTTCGTTTAAAGCCTAAGCTCTAAACCGTTCTCCTTAGAAAGGAGGTGATCCAGCCGCACCTTCCGATACGGCTACCTTGTTACGACTTCACCCCAATTATCGGCCCCACCTTCGACGGCTAGCTCCCTTGCGGGTTACCTCACCGGCTTCGGGTGTTGCAGACTTTCGTGGTGTGACGGGCGGTGTGTACAAGGCCCGGGAACGTATTCACCGCAGTATGCTGACCTGCGATTACTAGCGATTCCGACTTCATGCAGGCGAGTTGCAGCCTGCAATCCGAACTGAGACCGGCTTTCTCGGATTGGCTTCACCTCGCGGCTTCGCTTCCGTCTGTACCGGCCATTGTAGCACGTGTGTAGCCCAGGACATAAGGGGCATGATGATTTGACGTCATCCCCACCTTCCTCCGGTTTGTCACCGGCAGTCTATCTAGAGTGCTCAACCTTACTTGTTAGCAACTAAATACAGGGGTTGCGCTCGTTGCGGGACTTAACCCAACATCTCACGACACGAGCTGACGACAACCATGCACCACCTGTCTCTCTGCTCCCCGAAGGGCACCTCCCTATTTCTAGAGAGTTCAGAGGATGTCAAGCCCTGGTAAGGTTCTTCGCGTTGCGTCGAATTAAACCACATGCTCCACCGCTTGTGCGGGCCCCCGTCAATTCCTTTGAGTTTCAACCTTGCGGCCGTACTCCCCAGGCGGAGTGCTTATTGTGTTAACTCCGGCACAGGAGGGGTCGATACCCCCTACACCTAGCACTCATCGTTTACGGCGTGGACTACCAGGGTATCTAATCCTGTTTGCTCCCCACGCTTTCGCGCCTCAGCGTCAGTTACAGTCCAGAAAGTCGCCTTCGCCACTGGTGTTCCTCCACATATCTACGCATTTCACCGCTACACGTGGAATTCCACTTTCCTCTCCTGTCCTCAAGATACCCAGTTTCCGATGCACTCTCAGGGTTGAGCCCTGATCTTTCACACCGGACTTAAATACCCGCCTACGCGCCCTTTACGCCCAATAATTCCGGACAACGCTCGCCCCCTACGTATTACCGCGGCTGCTGGCACGTAGTTAGCCGGGGCTTCCTCCTTAGGTACCGTCATGTCTCCTCCATATTCCTGAAGAGACCGTTCTTCCCTAAAGACAGTACTTTACAATCCGAAGACCTTCATCATACACGCGGCGTTGCTCCGTCAGACTTTCGTCCATTGCGGAAGATTCCCCACTGCTGCCTCCCGTAGGAGTCTGGGCCGTGTCTCAGTCCCAGTGTGGCCGTTCACCCTCTCAGGCCGGCTACTGATCGTCGCCTTGGTAGGCCTTTACCCCACCAACCAGCTAATCAGACGCGGGTCCATCCATAAGCGATAGCATTTTCAGAGGCCATCTTTCCTTAAAAAGCGATGCCGCTTCTTAAGCGTATCCGGTATTAGCCCTCGTTTCCAAGAGTTGTCCCGGTTTTATGGGCAGGTTACCCACGCGTTACTCACCCGTCCGCCACTAAAAACTTCGTAAAGTAAACTTAACGAAATTCTCCGTTCGACTTGCATGTGTTAGGCACGCCGCCAGCGTTCGTCCTGAGCCAGGATCAAACTCTCCAAAAAAGTTATTCAACTTCTTCGTAAGAAGATGATTTCTTGCTCATGATTTCATGATTCTTTTGAAACTCTTGCGAGTTTCTCTCATTGGCTGTCCTTGTTGTTTAGTTTTCAAAGACCATTTCTAGTTTCGGCTGTTTGAGGCCGGAACTGTATCTTAGCATTTTCAACTCTCGTTGTCAATAGCCAACTTTAAACATTTTAATTATTATCTTTAATTAATCGTTTGGCCAAATTTGACCAAAATACATATTAGCATGTTCGACTAATCTTGTCAACAGCTATATTTTAAAGGTTAGAAATCGCTTCGCCGTTTTGGCGCTTAGTTAGAATATCACAAATTAGGTTGTTATGTCTACTGTTAATTTCAACCATAAAATATGTATTAGAAAATATCACAGAACTCAGATAGCCTATGCTGCGCTTATTTCGATATGTTCGACTTCTTCTCTCATCCACTAAATCTTTTCAATTTCTACATAGTAGTTTCAATTGACTTTAGCTGATTAGATAAAGATACTCCCGGCCTTAATTACGAAACAAATATTCTCTATCAGCTCGAAAGGACTTTATCATTTTAATAGAATAAATATGTCCTGTAATAAGGACTCGTAAACCATACATCTTGCTTTCGTCAGAATTTATCTTTTGCATTGAAATTATGTTACCGGAAAGTAATCCGGCCCACATACCAGTACCGGTTGTCTGATTCGGAGTCCACTCGTCGACTTCTATCGTAAATTTTATTACTTGTTTCGAGATTAACGTGCCACTTATTACCCTGATAAGGGGCAGGAAGGGCCACCATCCGGTAACCTCACACACAAGTCACGCTACTCGACCCCCAGCTAGACTTTAAATCAGGGCAACTATTTCTTCTTGAGCTTAGAGGGGGTATTAATTATGCACGATATTATCTCCAATTAATTTCAGTAATTCAGTTGAAACCAAATAAAAAACTACCACTATCAAAGAGATTATAATCTCCTTCATGATTCTTCTGAGACTTTTAAATTTAGCCAGTTTTATAATCAAGAATATGGGTATAGAGAAATAGGTTAGTAAAATGACGCTAAAAATTAGAGCTTTGAATATCATATGGATTACCTCTTTAATAGATGTAACGCATCCCCCCACCTTCCCGTTATCCGATAGGTAAGAACATCCATCCTGCATGACTGCAAGACACCCTACTTTAACCAGCAGATAGGCTTTATATCATGAGTTTACCTTACCTGGAGCCGGTTGAAGCGACCTACGTCTCTGGGAACCCAAGCTTTATGATAATGAACAGTTACGAAAAGGGTTCCCGGCGCGGTTTCTATTTCATCGAAGGTATGGTCAGGGTATACTGCCAGCACCATTGTTACGTGTGATGTACCATAAAATACTGAATTACCTGGCTCTGGGGCCGTGCAGTTTCGGATCAACCTGCCAGTGTCGCTAAAGAATACCTTTTGATTTTCTACCCGCCGATCAAAATAAGGGGTTGACGGATTGTTGCCAACGAAAGCTGCGTCCTATACATTAAAAATATGGCAGAGAGATCCGCAAGAGAAATAATTTTCACCAAGCTAAGTTTATCACAGCGAATATTTCTTCTTGTGTTACAAGGGGGTGCGATGAGCTTGGGTATCAACTCAACGGTAACTCAAGGCAGAGTAAACATCCCGAAATTCCCATCTCACTTATGTTCTAAATAGTAATTAATCAAATCAAGTGATGGTGGTTGTTTCTTCAACTGTCTAAGCATCGTTATTACTTGACCTCGATGGTATGTGGAATGATTAATTACATGAAGCATTTGCTTCCACAATTCTAAAGAATATGGTATCCCTTTGAGATTTTTATAACTTATTTCTTCCATCAAATTCTCTTCTTTTAAAGAGTCCAAATAAGAATTCAACAGTTTCCCAAAATCACTCCATCGTTTACTCAATGCATCAGCCGTGAGAAAATTATTAGCATTTAATAAAGATCTTCCTTGTTCTCCCATCCAGCGTGATAGCCACAATTCTTCGGCTCCTAAAATATGTACCATCGTATCTCTTACTGAACTAAAACTACTTGATAAGTCTCGGATAAACTCTTCATTTTCTAATTGCCTTATCCCATCCAGTAGCTTAAAATTGGCCCAGTCGTCATATTTATAAAGATCAATTAATTGACTCTTACTAATCATTGGATTGCCTCCTCTTAAATTGAAATTCCTTTTTATATAAAACATCCATGTCATCGCATCCCCCAAGCTTCCATTTCAGTGAGCGCCTTTGGATAGGTAAGGACTGCCCGTGGCATTGGCTGTAAGTGGCTCCTTTAGCTAGAAGGCCCACCATCCGGCAACTTCACACACAAGTCACGCCACTTGACCCCCAGTTAGCCTTAATAAAAGCGGCTATAAAAGCGGCTATTTCGCCTTGAAGTTGTGGCGCTGAGGTGCGATGGGCATTGTTATTGAGAACTCAGAACAATAACTAATATCATAAGATAAAACAAAAAAGAGAATAATTCCGCCGATAAAAATAAGAAAAGAATAAATAACACCTTCGTTATCCCCACACACAAAACTCGACAAATGACTGCTGGACGAGCTTTATTAAAGGCGACTTTATAAAGTTAACAGGGCGCAATCAAATGGGGTTTACGCTTCTTGATTCCATAAAATTCCTCACATTCCTGCAAATCTTACCATCTTATTCTAAAAAATTTCAAAAGCCGAAGCGCTAATCATGCCTCGGCAATTTCATATGCCTGATATTAATAATGTCCATCCATGGTATTCAGTGGAGTTCTACTCTTTCTCTTGTTTGTCATATAATTCCTCGTCTTTGTCCTTAGGCAGACTTATCTCATAGTCTGTAACAACTGTAGCAGTGAATCATTGTCTACTTATCCGCTTCTATACTCCCAATTAAAGAGTGCCTTTACAAGCACAATAGTTGAGCAATGTTTTCACCAAGTATTCTATCCTTTACGTAATTATCGTTAGTTACTCTTTCAATTGTTTCCCTGGCCAATAATGGATCACCATAAGGAGCGTCTGAACTAAAAAGCGTTCGTTCCGGTATTTCCTTTATTGCTAGTGAAACAACGAGAATTGAAAACGTTCCGGAGAGATCCAAATATAGATTTCGAATTTCTTTTGCAAGTTTAATTGTTTCCAACCAGTTTGCACCACCTAAATGTCCTAAAATGACTGGTGTCTTAGGATACTTTTTAGCGAGCGCAGCAATGCTTTTAATATCATCCAATGTTAGGGGCGAAAAGGTATGAATCCATAAAGGAAGGTACCCAAATTCCACGTCTGCAGCAAAAACAGGCTCAAGTAAATGCATTTGGCCTGAAGTCAGCGTGAATTCACCAAGGCCTCGAAACTTATTGGCAATAATATTATCCTCGATCCAGCATGCGGTTTGCTCTTGTGATAATCCAAGTTGGACTGACCCAAACCCAATGAACTTAGTTGGATTTTCTGCAATTACCTTCACTTGTTCCTTAATGGACTTGATCCTAGCATCAAGTGGGTTTCTTTTTCCCGATATAATCTCATTGAGAATACCCATTTCCTTTTCAAAAGAATCGAGATCAAATGCAATTTCAGGATGAACTGTCGTTGAAAATAATATGGTTTTTTCTATGCCGGTTTCACTCATCATAGACAATTGCTTTTCTGATGGAAGAATCACATGTTGGTGGCTGTCAATTATCATGGCAGGTTACCGCCCTTTCTAAGAGGTTAAAATTATGTTTCCACGTAATTAGAAATACGTTGATAGAGTTGCAACCGTAACTTTTGTAATATTTCAATCTGATTCTCGACTTCTGCCAATTTTGATTGATAAGCCTTAATAGCCTTTTCACAAAGAGGTTTTTGATCGGATATTGATACAGGGCAATCAATTATATGCGCAATTTCGTTGCTGCTAAGACCCAGCCCTAAATAGAGCTGGATCAGCTTAACTCGGTCCACTGCAGATTCTTGAAAGTCACGATAGCCATTTTCCAATCGCTCTGATCTCAAAATTCCTTTTGCCTCATAATAACGCAAAGAGCGAACACTAACTCCTGTCAGAGCGGATAATTTGCTAATGTTCAATTCAGAGCTACCTCCCTTCTGTATGTCATTATAAAGTATGACATTGATGTGAATGTCAAGTTTTAAATCAGAAAAGTTGCTAGTTCAGGTTTGAAAGTTATTCCAATACCGGAAACGGCTGAGAAAGAATTATTGAATCCGTTATGACTTACTTCTTACAGCTTACTCTTTAATTAATAACTAACCAATCATAAAGCACACCAATTTCAAACTTTCGTTTAAATTGGTGTGCTTCACTTTTAACACTATAATGTCTAAACTCGTTCATTTTAAATTGTTCACTGTACCTCAACATCGTTCGCGCATAAATATTTCCCATCGGGAGTTAAATAACTTATCTGCAAAAGGGGAACGTTATCATCTTTGCCAGGCACAAATACTCTCTCGTGCAAACCATCATCAACTACTTTTTTACCAGTGATGCTGATTGATTTGCCAATCATTCCCCAGTACCAATATTCTTTATCGGGACAGCTTTTTATCCTTGCTCTCACGGCGATCTCCCCTTTGTTTTTGTAACGAGCGTTTATTTTCAAGAAGTGCCGGAAAAAAATCAGCTAAAATATTAGTTTTTTTGGGCGTTCTCTGATTTTTCTATTGTCATCTCTTGATACTTGTCTAAAGCTTCATCCAGTCTTTGGCTTGCAGATATTACCTCTGGATCCGTATAAGATTTGCCCTCTTTTATCTTTATCAAATTCGCTCGTAATTCTTCGATTTGCTTTATCAGATCTGATATCTCAGACATATTTTAATCCTCCGTTATAATACATTTTAACCTAAATCTTTTAATGTACTCTGTGCATTCCGTGAAGAATTTGTTAAACCAAATAATAGCAAAGACCCCTTACAAATAAACGTAAGGAGTCTTTTATGAAGTGAATATATAATTTGCCCGAAAACTATTGTCGTAAATATAATAACTGCCAATTATGAATCTTCAAACTGGCAGTTCACAAAACCCAAAATAACTGTCATCTCTAAAAAAATAAGCTATTTGCTAATTACGCTTTCCATTTGCATTGAGAGTCTTAATGATAAATCAATTGTCATTTGTTTTCGCGTCCTAGCTCCACCGAACATCCGATACATCCAAAATAGTGTCATTCCGATAGAGATAAAGATAAACTCCATTTTTCCGGTAAATATACCAAGAACTAATACAAAAATTACGGCAAGTTCCTAAAAGAAGAAATTAAACAAACTTATTTAAACCAACCACTCCTGGATCTGAGACAAATCGAACACCTACTTGGGGATATGCAATAAAGAGAAGATTTACTTCCACCATATCATACTGGATAGTTATGTAATTGTCCTCCTAGTTAAAGAAGCGACCATTTTTCTGGTTAGGGAGAAATGATCGCTTCTTTTATCATTCTTTTATCAATGATTTAATAGCTTTAGGGTCAAACTTATTAGTTATAATATATGATTTATCAGCGTCCTTGGTATGGTTATCTAACTCAAATATGTCGATGTAACCTTCATCATAGAGAGTTAATCCGAACCTTATAATTCCGTTAGTTTTAATTGCTACCCTATACGGAATAGCCATTCTATCAGGAAGCTCTGTCTCTCTTAACTTCATTTGAGATAAGAAGTTTATAATGGATTCTACTTGGCTTGGGTCTTTTAATTCGACTGTATCGTCTTTAACACTCTTATTAGATGTTCTTATAATTTCGATTGAACTTACTTTCTCCCCATTCAATTTGTCCAATACTGCCGCCTTAAATGTAGTGTTTTTAGGCAAATTAACAGTAATTACCAAAACAACAACAATAGCTAATGTTATTTCATAAACAATCTTATAACCCTTTTTCATAGAGGCCCCCTTTAAAAGATTCTGAATTCACCTTTATTTTACTCCTTGAGTCCGATAAAAGACACTTGCGTTAAGTCCCCTCGTTTAACAAGCGCTAGGGGACTTCTGTTAATTATCATCTCAATCCATGAATTGAAACAATTCCTCTACCGAAACCATAAAAACTTTAGCAATATCCATTGCCATTTTTAACGAAGGATTGTATTTGCCGTTTTCTAAATGCCCAATCGTTTCCCTTCGAACTCCTATCAGTTGGGCAAGTTCCTCTTGTTTCATATTATTTTTTGCCCTATATTCTTTAATTTTTGTTATCAACTTTGGCATATTAATTACCTCGGATATCATAAAAGAGAAAAATTGCGAGATTCAAAATATACATAGCTACAAAAATAAATACTAAATTCAACAAGGAAATTACCACGGACGTCTTAAACCATAAAGCATAAAACATAACTAAGCCAATCGCACACAGTGTAATACTATAAGATAAATTACCCGCCTTTAATTGGTTAAACCTTGCCATTTCATCTCTAGGTTCACAGTCTTTACGATTAGTATAGAAGAGTATGCTAAGAAAAAACACAATAGGTATGAAAGCAATAATCTTAGTCAACATATCGTGTTGACCACGCATTATGATTTCCCCACTAAATAGTATAACTACAGATTGAGATATCGTTCGCATAATAATTTTCTTGCGCAAACTCAATTTAGAGCTCATTTTAGCGCCCTCCTAATGATATATATTTGTAACTTCATGTTATAAATATATATCATTAGGAGGGCTTTGTAAATAACTTATACCGTTTAATCATCCACTAGGAATTCTCACTCTGAGTCCTATAACGAATATTATGACAATAGCACCAATTATTATAGCTCTAGTGCTATTTTTTATTGAGTTTAGGATCTCTATTTCCTACTCCAAAAGCTAATCCATACACCACTCCAAAAGCTATAGCGTTAACAAAACTACTTTTGTATGGAAATAAATTATCTTTTGTCATAAAAAATACAGTCAGAATTCCTATGCTACAGACTAAACCTACAAATTCTTTTCCTTTCGGTATCAAACTCCTAATTTTTAGTCCTAGAAAATAAGCTGTTGCAAAAGAGATTATCACGCTAATTAAATTTATTACAAAAGGCAACTTTCCTCCCCCTTTCTTTATCATTCAGTTGGGTGCTATTATCAGTTAATTTTTAATCCCCAACTAATGTTAACATCAAACGTTTGGCGTGGTTCCGGATCAGGAGCCATATAATCTAAAACGGCTACATAATCTCCTTTTTTATAGATAAATTCCTTAGCTCCGTAATCCTTTCCCCAAATTGTAACGGACTTTTCCTTGTAAAATTGCCACCCGTTCTTAGCGAATTGTTCGTTATAATATTGATAGATTTCAGTCATGGTTAAAGCACTGTTATAATTATTTTCTACTAATGCATGGTCAGATTTATGACCATCTGAAGTTCCGATGAATGTAGCTCCAGGTAGGGGTTCTATCTTATCGAGTTCAACTCTAAGTTCTTTTTGAATTAAAGCTGCTGCTGGGTCTTTAACAGCTTCATCATGAAGCATATAACTCATCCCCACCAATCCTACAATCGTTGAGAAAATAAGATATTTCTTGTAAAAACCCAAAAAACGCAAAATAATCGTCCTCCTACTAAGATTAGGATGATCAAAATTATTCGATATTAAAGGTATTCTTACCTTTATTTTACTTCTTGGGAGAAAAAATAATTTCCTTCTTCGTTTTTACAGATGTATTTTAGGATATTAATATTATTCTTTTTGACACAAATGAAATTTTAGGTTAAAATTGCCTCAAAAGCGCCAGAGCGCCAGAGCCCCAGTGCCTTTTCGCGAGAGTTCAGAGAGCCAGTGCGCCATAAATTTTTAGAGGGCCATAGAGCCCCACATTTTTCTCATAGGGATAAGTGTGGGGTTTTTCTGCTTTTTAGAGCCCCGAATAAAAGAAGGAATGAAAACGTATGACTGGTCACTGTTTTAAGAGAGGTAATTCCTGGACATATGTAATCGACGTTGAAATTAACCCTAAAACAGGCAGACGCAAAAGAACATCAAAAGGAGGGTTCAAAACCAAAAAAGAAGCACAAATTGCTCTAGCAAAGCTTCAATTAGACCTTTCTAACAACACGTATATTGATGAGTCTGATATTATATTTAAGGATTTTGCCCAAGAATGGTTGGATTTGTATCAAAGTTCCGGCAAAGTTAAAATTAGTACTGTCCGAGTACGGACTCTTGAAATAAACAATTTGATGCCCTATTTTGCGCATTGCAAAATGTCCAGCATAACTAAGAAAATGTATCAATATGCACTAAGTGATCTATATAAACGATTTTCGAATACAACCCTTGAGGGAATCCATTCCACCGGCAGAATGATCTTCAAGAAAGCCGTTGAACTTGACATTATCAAAAATGACCCTACTCAATACGCGGTAGTTCCAAAGCGCAAGAAAACGGTTGAAGAACTTGGAGAAGCTAGGGAGACGATTAAGTATCTTGAAAAAGAAGAGCTCGCTCACTATTTGGATAAATGTAAAGAAGTCGGGAAACCTCAGGATTATGAGATTTTTACCTTACTAGCTTATACAGGCATGAGGGTCGGCGAGCTGTGTGCGCTTAAATGGCGTGATATTGATTTTGAAGGATGTACCATCAATATCACAAAGACCTATTATAATCCCGATAATAACACCGTTAAATATCAACTCCTTCACCCAAAACCGAAACTTCAGTTCGTTGTATTGAGCTAGATCCAGAAGTTCTGGCAGATTTAAAAAAGCTAAAATCCTGGCAGAAGGAACTTCGGATGAAGTTTTGCAGCTCTTACCAAGATAAAGATTTCGTTTTCGTCAATTATGATCGATTTGCTGGTTACCCGTTACTTATTAAAACTATTGAGATTCGTATGAGGCAGTTGTTAAAGGCCGCTGGATTTAAGATAACTTTAACACCTCATTCTTTACGTCATACACACACATCTCACCTCGCAGAAGCCGGAGTGGGGCTGGAGGAGATCATGCGGCGGCTCGGTCACAAAAATGACGATACAACTCGATACGTCTATATGCATGTTACCAAGTCCATGAAAAAAGAGTCCTCTCGCAAGTTCAGTGAACTCATGAGAGGACTCCGTAAAAACACTTTATAATTTATGGCAACAAAATGGCAACACAGCTGATCTTCAAAGTCTGGAATCCTTGCTACGCAAGGGTCTCAGGCTTTTTTTACATCATGCCGCCCATTCCACCCATGCCACCCATTCCGCCCATACCAGCCATAGCGCCAGCGCCATTGTCTTTAGCAGGCAGGTCAGACACTAAGCATTCAGTGGTGAGCAGCATAGCAGCGATGGAACCAGCGTTTTGCAGAGCAGAACGTGTAACTTTAGCCGGATCCACAATACCGGCTGCGATCATATCTTCATAAACTTCGGTAACGGCATTGAAACCGGTTCCTCTATTGGAAGAACGAACTTTCTCAACCACAACTGAGCCTTCTTGGCCGGCATTGTTGGCGATTTGACGCAGGGGCTCTTCCAGAGCGCGGCGAATGATCATAACTCCGGTTGCTTCATCGCCGGTGAGTTCAAGTTTGTCTAAAGCGTTGATAGCATCGATTAAGGTTGTTCCGCCGCCGGCAACAATACCTTCTTCAACGGCAGCACGAGTAGCTGCTAAAGCGTCTTCGATGCGAAGTTTCTTTTCTTTCATTTCGGTTTCGGTGGCTGCACCGACTTGAATCACTGCAACACCGCCGGATAATTTTGCCAGACGCTCTTGAAGCTTTTCACGGTCAAAATCCGAAGTGGTTTCATCAATTTGTCTCTTGATTGCTTCAACACGTTTCTTAATGTCTTCCACATTTCCTGAACCTTCCACAATGGTGGATGCTTCTTTGGTAATGCGAACTTGACGTGTGCGGCCAAGCATATCAACGGTTGTGTTTTCCAGTTTTAAGCCGAGATCTTCGGTAATAACGGTTCCGCCGGTAAGTACAGCAATATCTTCTAACATAGCTTTACGACGATCACCAAATCCAGGTGCTTTAACACCAACACAGACAAAGGTTCCTTTTAACTTGTTGACAATAAGGGTGGCTAAAGCTTCCCCATCAATGTCTTCAGCAATAATTAGCAGTTGGCGTCCGGCTTGTACTACTTTTTCAAGGACAGGCAGAATGTCTTGAATGGAGCTGATTTTCTTATCGGTAATTAAGATGTAAGGTTCATTGAGCACGGCTTCCATTTTTTCAGTATCGGTAACCATATAGGCTGAGATGTAACCACGGTCAAATTGCATTCCTTCAACAACTTCCAACTCAGTTGTCATGCCCTTTGCTTCTTCAACAGTGATAACTCCGTCTTTACCTACTTTTTCCATTGCTTCAGCAATCAGACTGCCGATATTTTTATCGCTGGCAGAAATAGAAGCAACTTGGGCAATTGCTTCGCTTGTTTCCACAAGTTTAGCATTTGATTTAATATCTGCAACAACAAGTTCAATGGCTTGCTCAATTCCGCGCTTAATTCCCATAGGATTTGCACCGGCAGCAACATTCTTTAAACCTTCTCTGATAATAGCTTGCGCTAATACTGTTGCGGTTGTTGTTCCATCCCCGGCTACATCATTAGTTTTGGTGGCGACTTCTTTAACAAGCTGAGCACCCATATTTTCGAATGGATCTTCGAGCTCAATGTCACGAGCAATGGTAACACCGTCGTTGGTGATTAAGGGAGATCCGAATTTCTTATCTAATACAACATTACGGCCTTTAGGTCCGAGGGTAACACGAACAGCTTCTGCGAGAGCATTGACACCACGCTCTAAAGCATGTCGAGCATCTTGATTAAAAACGATTTGCTTTGCCACGTTATTCACTCCTTAAATAATTATTACCATTTAATTAAACAAGAATTAATTAGCCAAGAACGGCTAAGATATCTGCTTCTTTTAAAATCAGGTATTCTTCACCATCATACTTAACTTCAGTACCGGCGTACTTGGAATAAATGACTTTATCGCCCGGTTTAACATCAAGGGCAATACGAGTCCCTTTTTCCATTTTGCCAGGTCCTACAGCTACAACTTCGCCTTCTTGCGGTTTTTCTTTTGCCGTATCCGGCATAATGATTCCGCTCTTTGTTTTTTCTTCCATCGGGAGTGCTTTAATAATCACCCGATCTGCGAGAGGTTTAATGTTCATGAAGAAAAGACCCTCCTTAATGTTATTGTTATTTTATAATTTGTTAGCACTCGGCTTTATTGAGTGCTAACAATATCACTATAATAATATGCAAGGGGACAGCGGAAAGCAACCCCCTTATATGGCGTAATTTGCCCTTGTACCTTAATTATATCTCATTTACTCTCATTTTCTATACAAGGCTTTTGATTATATCCGCTAAGGGCCTCTCCCCTAAGCCTTTAAATCACTAAAGTCTATAATTTCCACATTACTACTATTTTATTCATCTATACTTCCAAAATTAGCTTTGCCTGACGCTGAGCAATTTCCTCAAGCATAGGTCCAAGCGCTTCTTCGATTTTCTTGTCTTTTAAGTTAAGAAGGTAGATCTTAGTTTTGCCAATTTTTAAATTACTGTCGAGATGTTCCTTCTCAGTAAGCAGATTTTCCCTTAACAAATAACGAATAAACTCTTTCACTTGAGGAATAGACCGGCCCAGCAGCTCGGACAAGGCTGCCCTTGCCTTTGTTGAAGCAACATAAGGCAAGCGAATTTGCAGAGTTCCGATAATTTGAATTCCGCGAACTAAATCCTTCTCTGGCAGATATTCAGTTTCCGGATTCTCATGATGCACCCATTCCAGGAGATCGTCCCCTTCACAATAGGGCTGTAGAGAATGATGAACACTGCCGCCAACCCCTACAACCTTCACTTCTTTCCCCCAGGCTCTGATTTTGCGTAATAGAGAGAGAAAATCTCCGTCACCTGTAATCAGTAAAAATAGATCAAAGGTTGCTGTCCGGGTAAGCAATATTTCTTGGGCTTCCAGCATCAACTCTAAATCCGCTGCGTTGTGGCGCAATCCCGTACTAGAGTAATTGTTTTTACTAAATACGTGTCTTGTAAAGACATTCGTTTTCTCGAAGGTCGTTTGAGTCCGCCAAAACTCCTCGCGATCAAAATTTGCGTACAAGTAGATGGCTTGTAAATCCATATCATTCTTCTTGGCATAAACCTGAAGATATTGCACTAATTGTTCCGGAGTCAATTCATGGCCTCGTTCAAGTAAACCCGTCCAGATATTTTCGTAATCAACAAACGCAATGGCTTTAATCATTGTTGTCATCACCTTTCAAGCCACGTCTATGATATCATACGCTAAACTCTGGACAAGAGTGACAAGCAGAGCTCTCTATGGAAAACTCGGTAATGCCCGAAGGCCGCGCATCGGCAAAAGAGTCTGATAGTATGCCAAGGGACTTCCACAACTATGTGAAAGCCCCTTGATTCTGAATCTATTCCGGCTTAACGGGAGTCGCACATTCACTGGTTTCACCCTTGAGAATTTGGATACCATGCGGTAAGGATGGGGAAATCACTGAGAAACATTCACGAACCGCCTTAGGACTTCCCGGCATATTTATAATAAGGGTCTGTTTTCTGAGAACAGCCACAGCTCTGCTTAACATCGCCTTGGGGGTCACCTTTAAGCTTTCCTGGCGCATCACTTCTGCTATACCGGGCACTAATCGATCAGCGACTGCTAACGTTGCCTCTGGCGTGACATCGCGGAGAGAAAACCCTGTGCCCCCCGTGGTTAATATCAGATCCAGCTTAATTTCATCCGTCCACAAACGCATGGTACTTTCCAAAAGACGTTGATCATCGGGAAGCACTGTATATTCAGCAACTTCCCATCCCATCTCTTGAACCAACTCTTTAAGAGCAGGACCGGAGAGATCTTCTCGTTCTCCACGGGAACCTTTATCACTTGCCGTTATTATTCCAACCCGAACCATTATTCTATCACCTCAATAGTATCGCCTACTCGAACCACTCCGCCTTCCAGTAAACGAATAAAAATCCCTTCCTTCGGCATCACACAATCTCCGGCTTGATAAAAAATCGCGCATTTCGAGTGACATTCCTTGCCAATTTGCGTTACTTCACCAATACTTGTGGCACCAATTCTTAGCTTTGTTCCAATGGGTAGAGTACATAATTCTAACCCTTCCGTCGTCAAGTTCTCGGCGAAATCTCCCGGACCAACATCTAACCCTTTGTCTTGCATCGTTTTAATACTTTCCATTGCCAGCAAACTGACCATGCGATGCCAATTTCCGCCGTGAGCATCCCCTTCCAGGCCAAAATTCACTTTCAAGATACCTTCACCTATATTTTTTTTGCGCATTCCTTTTCGTTCACTAATACATACAGCAACGATTTTACCCATATATGGCGCCTCATTTCTTTTAGATCGATCTTTCTTACCTTCAATAACAACGAAACCCGTAAGATTGATTAAATCCTTATCCTCTAAATGGATCTTTAAACCATCGTTTAACCATCTTTGATAATTCTCAGTCTCTAATTATTTTCGCAAATATGACCTTGTGCCATCGTTTCGTTTCACGTTTACCGTACATAGTGACCGCTTTTTCCGCCCTGTTTTTCTACCAGATAAATTTCTCCAATGGTCATAGATTTATCAATGGCTTTACACATATCATAGATAGTCAGTGCGGCGACACTGACAGCAGTGAGCGCTTCCATCTCCACTCCTGTTTTTCCTTGAACTTTAACGATGGCCTCAATCTCAACTTCTCCAGGGTCTTTCAAATGAAAGCTTAGTTTTGCCCCGGTAATGCCTAAAGGATGGCACATAGGGATTAGCTGCGAGGTCTGTTTGGCCGCCATGATTCCTGCCACTTGCGCAACTGCTAAGACATCTCCTTTGGCAATACGTCCGGCGCGAATACGTTCTAAGGTATCCTGCTGCATTAAAACATTGCCATGAGCCACGGCAACACGGGAAGTTTCTGCTTTATCACTGATATCGACCATGCGAGCACGGCCTTGTTCATCAAAATGCGTTAAATCCTCCATTTTCTAACCTCCGATTTGGGACATAATGCGATGGCCCTGCAAAGCTTCTTCATTCATACGATGCTCCGCTGGCTTATACCAAACTGCCTGTGCAAAAATATCCAACAGTTCTTGATCTGAACTTCCATTTCGCAATCCTTCAAGTAAATCAATTTCCCGTTCATTATGCAAACAAGGCCTTAGTTTGCCGTCAGGGGTTAAACGTATTCTATTACAAGTATTACAAAAATGTCGGCTCAAAGCACTAATAAACCCTATACTACCCTTATAGTCATCCGGCCGAAAATATTCGGCTGGTCCCCCGCCTGGGACTTCCTTAGTAGGAATATACTGTTTAACTCCTAACAATTCTTTCATTTCTTGGATAGAAACGAAATCACTTCGTCGTTCCGAACTTGTGCCAATGGGCATGAGTTCGATAAAACGGATATGAATCGGATATTGCTTAGCGAGGGTTAAAAAGCCGGGCAATTCTTGTGTATTAAAATCACGAACAACCACAACATTAACTTTTACAGGGTTCAAGCCTGCTTCAAGCGAACGGAAGATGCCCTGAATCACCTTAGAAACATCTCCGCCACGGGTAATCTCGGCAAACCGCTCGGGATTCATTGTATCAAGACTAATATTCACGCGTTGAACTCCCGCCGCTTTTAAACCAAAAGCCATCTCTGGAAGAAGGAGTCCGTTGGTAGTAAGCATTAAATCATCGACCCCAGGAATTTGTGCTCCTTTCCCAAGAAACTCCAGAATACCTTTACGAACTAGAGGTTCTCCCCCGGTAATACGAAAACGATGGAAGCCAAGCTGCGTACTAATCCTCATGATACGGAGGATTTCTTCATAGCTAAGGATATTCTCATGAGGCATCCAAGCTACACCCTCACTTGGCATGCAGTATTTACAACGGAGATTACAACGGTCAGTTATGGAAATCCTCAGATAATTTATTTGCCTGCGAAATTGATCCTGCATAAAATCCCCCTTTTCATGCTGTACCCGTTCATGGTTTTAGAGACACTTAGCCAATCCACACTACAGGAGTATGCATAATGAACTGCGGTGTGGTGAGCAAGCTCGTGAACTTATCGTCCATGAACAGTATCTGCCTTGCACACTTATGCTAGAGGACGAAGACACTGTCTTCGCACGTATTAACCCTTCTTGCGGTATACTGCCAAAAGTTTACTTTCCTCTAGCACAAAAAAACTTGGCCGGCGCAAGTATAGTTTGCGCTGCAATTGCCAAGTTGTTCTTAAATACACGGTCTGTAAATAACCGGGGGATTACTTCCTCCTGTTCAACAGACTCCTTTCCAATAGGAGATATTACAGTTTCCCGCAATACCCGAGTGTCTAAGACACTTGTCTGGTCGCCATAGCCTTGCCTTAGGAAAACCAGCTTCGGAGCATTCAATTGTTAATTAGTTTGTATCGTTGTAACCATTTATTATGTATTCATTCGAGATATGATTTCAAAATTCCTTTATCAATATCCATAAAAACGCTATTATTTCGACATTAAAAAAAGATTTTGGTTTTTCTAAAAATAATGTAAACTAGGAGGTAGAAGGTATGAGGAGGTTGACATGAAAAACGAAATAGTGACTTATACCATATTAAAAGCAAAAGGACTGCAGCTCGAACAGGTTGAAGACTGCGTGGTTCAAGAAATTCCCTTAACTATTCACTTTAATCGAGAAGAAATCGCTACTTTATTATGCTCCCCTTCACAAATTGAAGAACTCACCCTGGGTTTTTTGCTAAATGAAGGTTTTATTCGAGTTCCTGAGGACATTTCTGAAATTCGTCAAGATCCTAAGGACCATTTAGTTTGGGTAGAGGGGAAACCTTGTCTTTTGCAAAAGGAACTAATGACCAAACGTTTTGTATCGGCTTGCTGTGGAAAAAGCCGAGCTTCATTTTGCTTTGCCAACGACGCACTGATGGTAAAGCCTCTTACCTCAAAACACAGTATCACGCTTACAGAAGCCTATGGTTATACCGCTTTTTTGCAGTCTCCCCTTCCGCTTTTTCAAGCAACGGGAGGAATTCATAGCGGCGGTGTGGGGTATCAAGGCCAAGTGGTTTTAACGAGTTATGACATCGGGCGGCATAATGTTTTTGATAAACTTAATGGCAGTGCCTTTCGTTCTGGTTTACAACTGGATAACCATGTTATTTTTTTTAGCGGGCGAGTATCTTCGGAAATTCTTCTTAAAGTCGCCAAAATGAAGGTTCCTATTCTTATTGCCCGCGGAGCGCCAACTGATATGGCTATATCCCAGGCGTCAGCCTTAAACATCACCATTATTGGCTTTGCCCGGGAGCAACGTCTGAATATTTATACTTGTCCTGAGCGAATTATGGTTTAAGGATTTCGGACCAATCCTCAGGAGTATTCACATTGCAAAACACCTGGCTTAAATCAGAAAAACCTTTAAGCTCAATTTCATCCACATATTTGACAGAGTAATCCTGAAACAGATCCCTAATCTTGAGGCGTCCGGCCTCAAGATTTTTTATAATCCCAGGGAGACAGCTCCGATTATAAAAAGCGTGAAGCGGATGAATTACCGGACCGATCCGGGGAACTACTATGTCATAATCCGATGCCCAACGAAACAGAAAACGAATCAGCTCTATTTGCAGAAACGGCATATCACAGGCAACAAAAAAAACAGATTTAAAGGTAGCGGCCTTCAAACCCTGATATAGTCCTGCCAGAGGTCCTTGATCACGTAGTTCATCTTGGATGACGGGGAAATTATATCTCTTGTAAAGTTCCTGATCATTACTGCTAATCAGTACTTCGGAAAATACCGCATCTAAAACTTCTATAGCACGCCCCGCAAGAGGCTTGCCATCATATTCCAGGAAGGCCTTATTCCTTTTCATGCGTGAACTTTTTCCTCCCGCCAATAAAATTCCTGTGGCCTCTAGCTTGGGTTGTGGTCTTTTCATGCCAAGGTCTGTCACTGATTAAAAACCTCCACTTATCTAACCTACTTTTCTAAAGAATCATCATAACGTATGTTTTCATAAATCGGTAATTTAATGAACTCGTTCAGCTAAAGCTGAACATCGGGGCTTCAGATGGGGACTCAATAAGGGTGCTGCCAAGTTCCGGTACAGCCCCACTTAAAAACTGTATAAACTTCATTTTTATTCGTTAAGGAATTAGATTAAAGAGAACTTAGCAGGCGGCAGGTTAATCCCTCTTATGTTAGATAAAGAAAACTTAGCTGGCGCTAAGCCTCTGGCGAAAGCGGCAGGTTAGTTGCACTTATGCCAGAGGACGAAGACACTGTCTTCGCACGTATAAACTCTTCTTGCAGTATTTAACCAAAAGTTATACTTTCTGATAGTAGGACAAAGACACTGTCTTCACACGTATTAGCCTTACTTGCAAAAGGATTTCCTAAACTGCCAGCCCTTTAATACCTTACAATATACTAGTTCAAACTCCTTATGTCACGTAGTAAACCAGACTTAACGTGATCATTGATTCAAAGAGAAAACTTCTAATATGGTCAATCCTTACAAAGAAACAGAGCCTTCGAACATCGAAGACCCTGTTTTCATTCATTTATTAAAGTTTTGAAACCTTTACTCCGCAAACCTTGTACTCATACGTCTTGGTGACTTTATCGTAGGCTCCGTTGGTTAGAACGTTGGTCGGCGACTCCGTATAATGAAGTGTCATAAATATCATACCCAAAGGTACACGTTCTGTTACCTTAACCTTCGTGTTCAGCTCACCCCGACGAGAGGCCACCTTGACAACTTCACCGTCACTTATTCCCAGTTGCTTGGCATCAGCAGGGTTAAGCTCTGCCAACTCTTCCGGAGAGTTTTTAACTAACCCTTCTGAACTTTGAGTAAACACATTGTAAAGGGAAAGTTTCCGCCCCGTACTAAGCAATAATGGGTATTCTGCGTCAGGCTGTTCTTTAGGTGGTTGATTTTCACAGGGAACGAAAAGTCCTTTGCCCCTATTAAATTTTCCTTCATGCAAGAACTTAGTTCCAGGGTGCTCCATACTGGGAACCGGCCATTGCAGTCCTTGGGTACCCAGTCGGGCATAAGAAATACCGGCAAATTGAGGAGTGAGCTGAGCAATTTCATCCATAACCTCTGCCGCGGAAGAATAGGGGAATGGATAACCCATCCGATTGGCAAGTTCACAGATAATTTCCCCATCAGTCTTGGCGTTCCCCAAGGGTTTAATGGCCTGATTAACCATTTGGACCCTGCGCTCTGTATTGGTAACGGTTCCTGTCTTTTCTGCGTAACTTGCCCCCGGCAAAACAACGTCAGCCAGCAGAGCAGTTTCCGATAAGAAAATTTCCTGCACCACAAGGAAATCCAGAGCTTTTAAACCTTTGCGTACATGGTTGGCATCCGCATCCGTCATTACAGGATCTTCACCCATAACATAAAGAGCACGCAGTTGTTTGCTCACTGCAGCCTCAAACATATCCGGAATCATAAAACCAGGATTCGGGTCGAGGGGAACTCCCCAAGCGGCTTCAAATTTAGCCCGAACCTCCGGGTTACTGACTTGCTGATACCCCGGATATACGTTGGGCAGAGCTCCCATATCGCAGGCGCCTTGAACGTTATTTTGCCCGCGCAGCGGATTGACCCCAGTTGATTCCCTGCCTATATTTCCGGTCAGCATAGCAAGGTTTGCTAAACTCATTACATTATCTGTACCGCAAGAGTGTTCTGTAATCCCTAACGTATAGAAAATCTGCGCCCGTTCAGCCGTTGCATACATTCTTGCAGCTTCAACGAGTTGTTCTACCGGCACACCGGTAATCTGACTGGTAAATTCAGGTGTATAGTTCTGAACAGTTTCTTTAAGCTTTTCAAACCCTTCGGTCCGTGTATCAATGAAGGCACGATTTTCCCAGCCATTAGCGATAATAATATTCATAATCCCGTTAATCAGGGCGATATCAGTTCCCGGGCGAAGTCTCAGCCATATATCTGAGCACTCTGCCAAATCAATACAGCGAGGATCGGCAACAATGAGTTTTGCACCCTTGGCCAATGCCTGCTTCATCTTGGTTCCAATTACCGGATGAGCCTCCGTTGCATTTGAACCAATTACGAACATACACTTAGTATTTGGAATCTCATTGATTGAATTTGTCATAGCACCTGATCCGAATGAAGTGGCCAGACCGGCCACAGTGGGAGCGTGTCAGGTCCTGGCGCAGTGATCAACATTATTGGTTCCGATCACCGCGCGCATGAATTTTTGCATTAAATAATTTTCTTCATTGGTACAATGAGCTGAACTCAAGGCTGCCAGTGAATTAGGTCCGTAGGTATCCTTAATTTCACGGAACTTCGAAGCAACCAAATCTAAAGCTTCATCCCAATCCGCTGGAACCAGGACTCCGTCCTTTCTAATCAAAGGTGTTGTTACACGTCTGGAGCTATAAATCATGTCCATCCCAAAACGGCCTTTGACGCAAAGGGCTTTGCCATTGACAGGAGCCTGCGGGTTCGAGGTTACCCCAATAACCTTTCCGTCTTTGACATTTAGGTCAAAGTTGCAGCCCACCCCACAGAAGGGGCATGTGGTTTGAACTTTTGTAATTTCCCAGGGACGACCTTTCCCAACCATTTGTTTTTCGGTCAGTGCACCCACCGGGCAGACTGAGACACAAGAACCGCAGAAATCGCATTCAGACTCCTGCAAAGGAAGATTAAACTCAGGACCCACTTGAGTATTAAAACCACGGAAGGAAAAATCCAACCTGCTTTTCCCTTGGATTTCGGAACAAGCCTTGATACATTTTCCGCATAAGATACATTTATTCGGATCTCTTATAATAAAAGGATTTGCATCATCCACAGGGAGACTACGCTTTTCCCCTTCGAATACCTCACCTTTTACTCCATACTCGTAAGCAAATTCAGCTAACGAACAATTTCCCATTTTTTCGCATGTCATACAGTCTAAGGGATGATTAGCAACCAATAGCTCTAAAATCATTTTGCGGGCTGCCCGGACTTTGGCATTTTGAGTCTCGATTTTCATTCCCTGGGTCGCTTGGGTGACACAAGAAGGAGGAAGATTTCTCATTCCTTCAATTTGAACCACACATAAACGGCAAGCCCCGGCAGGGGTAAGCTCCGGATCATGACACAAAGTTGGAATCGGAATATTATTCATGCGACAGGCTTCAAGCACAGTCGTCCCCTTGGGAACACTGACTTCACGGCCGTCAATAGTAATTGTAAGCCACTCCAAAGTGTTTCACTCCTCTCAGTTTGTCCATCATCTTGAAAGCGCAACTCTGGGTCTATGAACGACTGACAGCCCCAAACTTGCATTTATCCATACAGGTCCCACACTTAATGCACTCATCTTGATTAATGACATAGGGTGTGTTTTTGTCTCCTTTGATACAGCTAACCGGACAGTTCTTAGCACAAAGACTGCATTTTTTACACTTCTCGGCATCAATTGAATAGCTCAGAAGAGCGGAGCAAACGTGTGCCGGACACTTATGCTCTAAGATATGGGCTTCAAACTCATGCCTGAAATATTTGAGAGTTGCCAAGACAGGATTGGGAGCGTTTTGACCTAACCCGCAAAGAGAAGTTTCTTTAATCGTTAAGGCGAGATTCTCCAGAGTATCAAGATCTTCCAGTTTCCCTTTTCCCTTGGTGATTTTATCCAAGATGTCATACATCCGCTTATTTCCCTCACGGCAAGGAGTACATTTCCCGCAAGATTCTTTCTGTGAAAAATTCACAAAGAAGCGGGCAATGTCAACCATACAGGTTGTCTCATCCATGATGACAAGTCCTCCCGAACCCACCATCGCTCCCGCATTGGTCAATGTTTCATAATCTACGGAGAGATCGAGCATGTCTGTAGGCAAACATCCACCTGAAGGGCCTCCGATTTGAACAGCCTTGAACTCTTTGTTGTTCTGGATTCCTCCCCCGATATCGAAAATGATCTCCCGCAGCGTTGTTCCCATGGGGACCTCAACCAGACCTGTATTATTCACTTTTCCTGTGAGAGCGAAAATTTTTGTCCCCTTGCTCTTTTCCGTTCCGAACTGCGCATACCATTCTGCTCCATGACGAATGATGTGCGGAATATTCGACCAGGTTTCCACGTTATTAATATTCGTTGGTTTTCCCCATAAACCACTCACTGCAGGGAACGGCGGGCGAACACGGGGCATTCCGCGCTTACCCTCAATGGAAGCCATAAGAGCTGTTTCTTCACCACAAACGAAGGCTCCAGCCCCGGCAAATACTTTCAAATGGAAATTGAAACCGGAATTAAGAATATTATCTCCCAGGAAACCAGCTTCTTCAGCTTGCTTAATAGCGATTTCCAGGTGTTTAATGGCTAATGGATATTCAGCACGGCAATAAACATACCCCTCATCTACACCCATGGCATAAGCACCAATGAGCATTCCTTCAATGACGGAATGGGGATCACCTTCCAGAACACTCCGATCCATAAAGGCTCCCGGGTCTCCTTCATCAGCATTGCAAATAATATATTTTTTGTCACTGGGCGTTTGTTGGCAGAAGCTCCACTTTAAACCTGTCGGGAAACCTGCACCGCCGCGTCCTCGCAATCCTGATTTTTTAACTTCCTCAATAACATCATTCGGTTTCATCTCTTTGAGCACTTTTTCTAATGCTTTGTAACCCTCTCGAGCCGTGTAATCGCCGATGCGCTGAGGGTCAATAACTCCGCAATTCTTAAGGACAATTCGATGTTGTTTGGCAAAAAACCGTATGTCGGACATTTTAGTAATGGGTTGCTGAGTTTCCGTATCTAACAACAATAGTCGCTCAACACGCTCACCCTTCATAATATCCGAAGCAACAATTTCCGCAATATCTTCTCCTTGAACACGAGTATAAAGAACATGTTGAGGTTCAATAACGAGAGTTGGTCCCTTTTCGCAAAATCCTTGGCACCCGGTGCCGACAATACTAACAGTGTCTTCGAGTCCTTGACGCTTTATTTCGTCTTTTAAAATATCTATGATTGGAAGTGCTCCCGACGAGGCGCAACCCGTTCCGGCACAAACCAGAATCTTTTGATTCTCAGCCATCCCTTTATCCCCCTACTCGTATTTGGCTAATATCCCGGCAATCTTTTCCGGCAGCAATCGCCCATGAACCTCATTATTTATGGATATTACCGGCGCGAGTCCACACGCCCCAATACAGGCCACAATTTCTAAGGTGAAGCGTCCGTCTTCCGTTGTTGCCCCATCTTTAATTTTCAATTCCTTTTCCAGAGTTTCTAAGACTTTGGCTCCTCCGCGGACATGACAGGCCGTTCCCATACAAACATTAATCAGATTACGTCCTACCGGAGTTAAGCGAAATTGAGCATAAAATGTGACCACACCATATATTCTAGCTAACGGTATACGTGTTGCTTTGCTAATGTGTTTTAGAACGTGGGCAGGCAAGTACCCATAGACTTCCTGAGCTGCCTGTAAAATCGGAATCAGAGGTCCCTTTTCACTTCGATGCTTGGCAATAATTTCATCTAATTTGATCTCTTTAGGATCGATAAGATCCTCACACGCAGTGCACAAGTAAATACCCCCTATTACTCCCTAGATTCAAAATGATAAACATTTTTTTCAGTAATTAACATGGTCATTTGAACATCATGCTCAGCCACAGGGACTTCATCAACGACTTGACATTCAAACGCTATGGCAATCCTGGGCACAGTCGGCTTAAGCCGCTCGAAAAAGCGATCATAGAAGCCCCCTCCATATCCCACACGATTTCCCCGGAGATCGAAACCGGCACCAGGCACAAGGATTAAATCAATCTCAGAAGGTTCTATTTCGTCAAGGTTCAATTTAGGCTCTCGTATTCCCCAGCGCCCTGGTTCAAGATCCATTCTAAGATTGCGTACTTCAATTGGCAGAAGCGTCCCTCGAGGCGCACATCGTGGCAAGATAAGTCGTTTCGGCATTGCCAAGGTAATTTCAGCTAAATCCGTTGTCTCTACTTCATCGCGAAAGTTAAGAAAGAGCATAACGGCTTGAGCTCGCTTATACTCAGGCAAAGCTAAAATCTTCTCCTGAATAAGCCGGCTCTTGTGATGTCTCTCTTTCTCCCCCATACCTGCGCGCTGAGCTAAACAGCATTTGCGGCTGATACCTTTTTGTAATAACTTCTCCTCACTCATCTCTAGTACTGCCTTTCGGTAAAATCACATGTTTATTAGAAATATTCGCTCAACAGCGGCAAACTCCTTCTTCCGATTATAATTTTTATTATGTATAGTTAGAATTTTTCAACATCTTTTGTACCGAAATATTTAATCAAATAACTATGACTCAATACTACATGACTTTTTAAAAAAACGATGAATTTCTACATTAATCAGATAATCTTGCGAAACAAGGACAGAATTAAAACTTTTAGCTAAACTAAACCTTTATGTTTTTCTTTAGTTAGAAATTCTTTTCATTGTTTCGAACTTATTTTCATTTTTTCAATTTGCTTAGTCATGTTTTGCTAAAGATTTAAACTTAATTGACACACATCCTTATCCACAGCTTACTAGTCAGCTTTACCGCCTTGTAGGAAAAGTTATCAACACTATCCACAGGGCCTGTGGGTAACTTTATCCGAATTGTCCACGCTAACCACAAATCCCTGAAACCGCTGTCTATAGTTATCTACAGACTTATACACATTATCCACAAATTATCCTTATCCACAACGAGTCGTTACTCAAAAAAGTTAATTTTTAAAAGAATACGAAACAAAGCGAGAAAACCTAACTTCCTCGCTTTGTTTCGTCGAATTCATTTTCATTTAAACCACAATAATGACTATATTGACTTTAAATTTAATCCCGGAACTGCATTCAGCGTCCAAGGAGCAAAATCTCCCTCTAAAAAGTGGTAATAACCCGCCGTAGCAATCATTGCTCCATTGTCGGTGCATAAAATTGGCGAGGGATATACCAGCCGCACCTTCCGTTGCGATAATTCATAGTCAAGTGTTTCCCTTAATAATCGATTGGCTGCCACGCCGCCTGCTAAGAGCAGCGTTTTTACTCCTGTCTGTTCAAGAGCTGTTAAGGCCTTGTGAACTAAAACATCTACCACCGCTTGCTGAAACGATGCAGCCAAATCAGGGACATTCAAAGTTTCCCCCTTCATCCGGGCAGAATTCAAGGTATTTAAAACGGCTGATTTCATTCCGCTAAAACTAAAATCTAAACTTCCGGGTTCCAACATTGCTCGCGGAAACTTAAAAGCTTGTTCATTGCCGCCCCGAGAAGTATTCTGGATCTGCGGCCCTCCCGGATAGCCTAAACCTAAAGCTCGGGCCACTTTATCCAGGGCCTCACCTGCAGCATCGTCCCGAGTATACCCTAAGACACGGTACTTGCCATGATCTTCAAATAAAATTAGATGGGTATGCCCTCCTGATACTAAAAGGGCTGCCAGAGGAAATTTGATGTCGTGGTGTTCAAGAAAGTTTGCGTAGATATGCCCTTCTAAGTGGTTTATCCCCAGCAAGGGTATTCCGGCGGCATAAGCCATAGCCTTGGCACCGGAAACCCCTACTAAAAGAGAACCAACGAGTCCGGGGCCATAGGTTACGGCAATTGCCGTAAGATCTGTAAAACCAACGCCGGCCTCAGCTAAAGTCTGCTCTACAACCGGTTGGATGTGAAGGCTATGTTCCCGGGAGGCGATTTCCGGCACCACACCTCCATACTTCTGATGTGTCTTAATTTGGGAAGAAATAATATGGCTGCGCAGATCGACTCCATCAACTAAAACAGCGGCAGAGGTTTCATCACAGCTCGTTTCAATGCCTAAAATAGTAACCTGCTTCTTCTGGCTCACCGTCATATGTCTTCCTCCCTTCCCAATTCCGCCCACATGATCAGGGCATCTTCGCCGGTATCGGCATAATATCCTTTGCGGACCCCTGCTGCGGCGAAACCCATCCGCTTATATAATTCTTGGGCCGGGTAATTAGAGACGCGTACTTCCAGCGTCATCCGTTCCATGCCTAGCTCCGCCATCTCTTTCATAATAGAGCGCATTAAAAATTCTCCCCATCGCTGGCCGCGATAGTCAGGGGAAATAGCAATGTTGGTAATATGTCCCTCATCAAGAATAAACCATAGACCCATATACCCTATCACTCGCCCATTCAACTCCAAACAACGATACTGGGCATATTCGTTGTCTTTAAGTTCCGCTGCAAAAGCCTGCAAGGACCAAGGCGTTGTAAAGGAGGCATGTTCAATTTCCATAATGGCTTCCAGATCCTCCAAGAGCATCGGACGCACTAATCCTTTATTCATGCGTCTCTCCTTTGCGTGCCCGCTCTTTTTTGGCCCAGTTGACTTCTGCCTCCGAAAAGCGAATATAGTAGGGCTCTACTTTTTCGCCTGCTCCAACTTCTTGCCAGCGTCTCCACACTTCCCGAGCGGCATAGGCACCTCTCGGCAAGCTTATATAATCCGGCATGACCCTTGCTCTTTCGCCCAATACGGCCTCTATTTGTTGTTTTGCCTTTCCGGCAGCATCTCCCACAAAACAAATCGGTCGATTTAGATCTTTTAATTGCTCCAACCATTCTCCGGTTGTCAGGGCTTGGGGAGAGGTTAAACACTCCGCCTCTTCCTTCTCCTTGGTCCAGCAATACCGAGCCGTATACCACTCATTCTTTCGGGCATCCAAAATAGGCACAATGTCTTCCTCTCTGCCCCAGCCGGCCCAGGCGAGAGCATCAAGGGACAGTATCCCTATCAGCGGTAAATTCAAGACTTGTGCTAAACCTTGAGCCGTGGCGATACCAATTCTAATACCGGTAAATGAACCCGGACCTCTTACAACCCCTATGAGTTCCAATTCAGAAAGTTTCCAGTCAGCAGCTGTAAAGAGTTGATCCAGCATGGGTATTATTCTCTCCGAATGGGTCTTCGTGGTGTGCAGAAAACCCTCGGCAATAAGCTTCCCATCTTCGGCTAAGGCAATAGAACTTACTTTCGTGGTTGTATCAATGGTCAAATATTTCATTGGGACCCTCCGAGCTTCTCCCTAGAGTAAATCAAATCCATAATCCGCTGTTCCCAATCATTTTCAGCACTGTGAAAGATAATCTCCCTGGGTTGCTCGCCGCTCCCCAAGATCTTAATGTCCAGACGATTTTCGGGCAAATAATCCTCAGCAATTTCCGGCCATTCAATCAGACAAATGGCATCCTCTGTGAATGACTCCTCAACACCGATAACTTCCGCTTCTTGTGGGTGCTGAAGACGGTAGAGATCCATATGCACTAACCGAATCTTTTTTCCTTGACACTGCCCTTCGTATTCATGAATTAAGGTGAACGTAGGACTGGTCATGGGTCCAGTGACTCCTAACCCTTCACCAATTCCTTGGGCCAAGGCCGTTTTTCCTGCTCCCAAATCTCCAATTAAGGCAAGGACATCACCAGGCAGCAAGCGCTCTCCTAAGCATTTTCCCCAATTTCGAGTTTGTTCAACAGTCTCACTCGTTACTTTACAATCCATCATTGGCTTCAGCTCTCTTCGCTTCCGGGCAGACAAGTTTCCCATCAATAATGACATAGAGAGGACGAGCTGCCAATTGAAAGGGATGCTCACTCCAAACAACTAAATCGGCGTCCTTCCCAACTTCCAAAGAACCGATGCGGTCTGAGACACCGAGAATTTCCGCTGCATTTATAGTAATAGCTCGAAGAGCATCCTCTTTGTCCATCCCGGCCTTATGGGCAAAGGCTGCGCAGAGGGGAAGCTGTTCGATGGGGGTTACCGAGTGATCCGTCATAATTGCGACTTTTACTCCGGCTTTGGCCAGAACCCCCGGCGTTTTAAAGGATTTATCCTTCAACTCAACTTTTGAGCGATTCGTCAAAAGTGGTCCGACTACAGCCGGGTACCCCAATTCGGCAAGTTCTTCGGCAATTTTGTGACCTTCAGTGCAATGTTCAATGACTAAATCAACATCGAACTCACGGGCAATACGAATGGCGGTCATAATATCATCTGCCCGATGGGCATGGGCACGCAAGGGGATTTCTTTCCGGATGACCTTGAGGAGAGTTTCTAAACCCAAATCTCTCTCAGGCAATTTATCCGGATCCTTTTTCCCATCCTCTAGTTTATCCCTATACACCTGGGCATCCACTAAGGCTTGACGCAGGAGTGCTGCTGTTCCCATACGGGTCATGGGCATTTTCTTCTGCTCGCCGTAAACCATTTTAGGATTCTCGCCAAAGGCAATTTTTAACCCGGCGGGATCACGGACAACCATTTTATCTACAATTTTTCCTGCTGTCTTCATGACAACTCCCGTTCCGCCGATAACATTCCCGCTGCCGGGGCCGGTAAATACAGCTGTGACCCCGCCTAATCGAGCATCGCGAAATCCCTCATCTTCAGGATTAATTCCATCGATAGCCCGCATATCCGGAGTCACTGGGTCTGTCATTTCATTAAAGTCCTCACCTTCCCAGCGATAGATCTCCTCTCCAATGCCTACATGGCAATGAGCATCAATCATGCCGGGCAAAACGAGACAACCGGAAGCATCAATAACCTCCGCATCCTCAGGAACATCCAGCACTTCTCCCAGCGCTGCGATTTTTGAGCCCTCAATTAAAATATCACCTGAGAAATCAGGCCCTGCCATCGTATAAATTCGACCGTTCTTTATTAGAAGTTTCCTCATCCTTTTTGCTCCTCCAATTTAATAATAATATCCCAATCAAAACAAATCCCCCGCCAATCCATTGAACCGGAGTAGGAAATTCTCTTAAAAAAATTGCAGCTAAAACAAACGTCATAGGCAATTCAAACGTGCTCAAAATGGCTGCATAATCAGAGCCAAGTCGCTTGATCCCCACTAAAATCATATAGAAGGGAATAATTGAAGCGACAGTCGCCAGCAGAAGACCGACTTCCCAAGTCTTTATATTCTGCCAAGGGATACCCGTAACCTCTCCTTTTGAGACCACGAACAAAGAAACGGCACATACCCATTGGCTATAACACATCGCTGTCAGAGGTGCTACTTCTGCCAAAACAACGTCTCCCACGAGATTGAAAACGGCATAAGCCACGGCAGCGGCCAAGCCTAACAAGATACCGGCCCAATCCATTGTACTTAGACCCGAGAAAACGCCGCTTGCCAGTGTCGTGCCGCCCATGGTCAAGAAGAAGGCAGTCATTTCCTTCTTCCCAATCTTCTTATGCCAAATAAAGGCACCTGCAGCCAAAACTACTGCCGGATAGAGATAAAGCAGAAGTATGGCCACGGAAACTTGCAGAAACATAAGAGCATAGGCATACAACAGGCTTGTTCCCATAGCTCCAACAACACCTTGCAAAGCAAGCCAGTAAAACATCCGACCTGAAATCTTAAAAACTTCCCGTTTAAAGAAGACAACATAACAAAAAAGGATAAGGGATGCTACCCATGACTGCAGAGCAATCACTTGAATCGGTCCAAGTCCAAGCTGATAGGCGTCTTTCAGCAAGATAGACATGCAGGCATAACCTGTCCCCGCCGTCAGGACAGCACCCACTCCCTGCCAATATTGAATTTGAACCTTCCGCACGTTAGCTGACCCTCATTTCTCACGAAGCTGCCCAAAGGCATCTATAGTTTTCCTGATTTATCCGGATTCAACCCAGATATTCAGGCCAGAGACGCATTAGGCAGTAGGTCTCTCATAGAAAGGCTTACCCGCTCTCTCCCCTTATCAATACCCAGAACACGAACTTTTACGATATCTCCAACCGCTACCACTTCCATCGGATGCTTAATATACTTATCACTTAACTGAGAAATATGGACAAGCCCATCGTGCTTAACCCCTATATCAACAAAGGCTCCAAAGTCTACAACATTGCGGACGGTTCCTTCTAAAATCATACCTTCCTTAAGATCCTCTAAATGAGTGACATCCCGCCTCAGCAAGGGACGCGGCAAGTCCTCCCGCGGGTCCCGCCCCGGCCTCTGCAGGGCATCTAAAATATCGCGCACCGTCGGTACCCCGGCACCAAATTCTTCGGCCAACTCACTGAGATCTAGCTTAGCGAGCTTTTGCCGAACGTCAATAAGCAGATCTTTCAAGTCTTGGGGTGTGTGGCCAATCTTTCTTAAAATACTTTCCGCCAATTGATAGGATTCGGGATGAACCGGAGTATTTTCCAGCGGATTGTCTCCATCCGGCAGACGGATAAACCCGGCACATTGAACATAAGTTTGGGCGCCAAGACGTGGTATTTTTTTTAGTTGATCCCGGGATTTAAATTTCCCGTGTTCCTCCCGCCAGGCAACAATGTTTTTAGCCACAGCTGGTTTTAGGCCGGCTACGTATTGGAGCAAGGAAGCTGATGCGGTATTGAGATCAACGCCCACCGCGTTCACACAGGTTTCCACGACCCCATGGAGGGATTCCTCCAACCGTTTAGGCTGAACATCATGTTGATATTGACCCACGCCAACTGCTTTTGGTTCAATCTTAACCAGCTCAGCCAAAGGATCTTGAAGCCGTCTGGCAATGGAGACAGCACTCCGCAGAGAAAGGTCAAACTCAGGGAATTCTTCGCCGGCTAATTTAGAAGCAGAATAGACAGAAGCTCCTGCTTCACTGACCAAAATAAATTCGGAGGCTAACCCCTCTTCCTGAATCATTTCCGCCACAACTTCTTCTGTTTCCCTTGAAGCAGTTCCATTGCCTATGGCAATAATATCTACAGCAAATTCTGCCATCGCCTTTTTTAAGGTTACTTTTGATTCTTCCCTCTGGTTTTTGCCTGAATGAGGATAGATTACTCCTACCTTGAGAAGTTTCCCTGTCTCATCCACCACAGCCCACTTACACCCAGTCCTGAACCCCGGGTCGAGTCCTAAAACTATCTTCCCTCTCACGGGTGGCTGAAGCAGGAGCTGCCGAAGGTTAGCTGCGAATACTTTAATTGCCTGTTCCTCCGCTTGAGCCGAAAGCTCGGCACGTATCTCTCTTTCAATAGAAGGTTGAAGTAAACGTTTATAGGAATCAAGGGCAGCCCTTTGAACATATTCGGCACAAGGTCCCGTCTTAACATAACGAACATCGATAAGTCGTTGGATCGGTTCTATAGGGACATCAATTTTAACGTTCAAAAACTCTTCTATCTCTCCACGATTCAAGGCTAGAATTCGATGGGGCGGAATCTTACGCACCGGCTCGCAGAAGTCATAATACATTTCGTAGGAAGAGCGTTCATTACCCTTCTTAGTCGTGGCTGCAGCCGCCACATCGGCAATTCGCCATGTTTCCTCGCGTATTCGTTTGCGCAAAGCAGCATCATCGGCGATAATTTCGGCGATGATATCCATGGCACCATTCAAGGCATCTTCCACTGTCATAACCTCTAACTCGGGGTTCAGAAACTTCCCTGCCTCCCCTTGAGGGTCAACATGCAGCCCAAGATTTTGAAGGAGCAGCCATAAAGCCAAAGGTTCCAAACCTTTCTCCTTAGCAACAGTGGCCCTTGTTCGGCGTTTTTGTTTATACGGCCGATATAGGTCTTCCACATCCTGAAGTACCGACGCAGCAGTAATTTGCGCAGACAGTTCCTCGGTGAGTTTTCCCTGTTCATCGATGAGGCGCAAAACCTCCACCTTTCTCTGTTCCAAACGGCGCAAATAGTCTAACCGATCTACAATATTACGCAGGACATTTTCATCAAGCTCCCCAGTGACTTCCTTACGGTAACGAGCAATAAAGGGGATCGTATTTCCCCCATCTAATAAGTTGACTGCTTCTTGTACTTGAGTTTGCTTTAACCCAAGTTCTTTAGCAATAACTTGATTGAAATCCAAGACAGTTCCTCCCCAATAATATAAGGCCAAACTTAATTGACTTTAATGTTTTTTATTATACCACTATTTTATCCATCTCATGGAAATTCAACCCAGTCTGTTCTTCAAAAACTCTTGGATACGCCGGACAGCTTCTTCTAAAATGCCGTCTTCTTGAACCATAGCCAGCCGTACATAACCTTCGCCATGATCTCCGAAAGCCCTTCCCGGAACAACAATGACACCCGCTTCCCGTGCTAACTCCCTGGCAAAGGTTACTGAATCCTGCTTCGTCGGAACCTGAGCCCAAATAAACATAGAACCCTGAGGCAGAGGCATTTTCCAGCCTGCACGAGCACACCCCTCTACCAAAATATCTCTTCGTCTCTGATAAGCCCGCCGGTTTTCTTCAATGGAACTCTCGGGTAAACTGAGCGCAGCAGCACCCATCGTCAGGACTGGGCCAAACACTCCATAGTCAATATTGGATTTAAGTTGTGCAAGGGCTCCAATAGCTTCAGAATTTCCCACTGCAAAACCCAAACGCACTCCCGCCAAATTATAGGTCTTAGAAAGAGAATGAAATTCAATACCCACTTCTTTAGCACCGCGAGCTTGCAAAAAGCTTACGGGCCTGAACCCATCAAAAGCCAATTCAGAATAAGCGGCATCGTGGCAAATAAGAAGATTATAGGTTTTGGCAAATTCCACAACCTCTTCGAAGAAAGACAAGGAGGCCACGGCAGCCGTTGGATTATTCGGGTAGTTAAGGAACATAAGTTTGGCTCTTTGGGCCAAGTCCGGATTAATTTCTTGAAGGTTTGGCAAGAAACCATTCTTCTCCAGCAGCGGAATTGCTGCCTTCTCTCCACCTGCCAGTAATAGGCCCGCTGTGTATATAGGATAACCAGGGTCGGGAATTAAAGCCAAATCACCCGGGTCAATATAGGTCAAAAAGATATGTGCCAAACCATCCTGAGAACCCATTAAAGGCAGAACTTCAGAATCCGGATCTAAGTAAACATCAAAACGTTCCCGATACCACTGAGCACAGGCCTTGCGAAATTCCCCCGTCCCGCGGGTCAGAGTATAGCCATATTGCGTATCCTCCAAAACTGCACGGCTGAGAATCTGGCGAAGTTCTTCAGCCGGAGCCCGATCAGGACTTCCAATACTCAGGTTGATTAATGATTTGCCCTCTTGTTCCAGCGTCTTTTTTAAATTGTCCATTTCTGTAAAAACTGAGGCCCCCAGCCCAGATAATCGTTTTGCGGGCATATCATCACTCCATTCTCTCACTTCGTTTACTTCAAATGAAGGTAACTTATTTTCTAATTATAAAAGAGCAAACCCCCATGCCGGTGCCTCACGCAACCATTGTGGGCTTTACCGCCTCTCCATGAAATGAGTTCACTCTCGTGGGCAACTCTTAAAATTCCCAACCTCTTGCTATTGTACCATGTTTATCTTTTTGCGGCGAGAAGACACCCACCTTCTATAAGAAAATGCCCCAGCCGAAAAACAGCGGGGGCATTTAGGAGTCTAATTAGTAAGTCTTTCCACAGCCCGTGTCCTTACACCCTTGTGAGGAGGTTTTTGGGGAATAAACCGTTCAGCAATTGCTGAATAACGGGGCTTCAGATGTGGACTCTACCCCACCTGAAGTTTACGAAGGACCCACCCCCGCTTATAGATGTGTGGGGGTCTCAAAAACCGAATCAAAGCAATCACGTTATTTCTTAATAACTTCAGGCTCACCGTAGTTTACGCCGAAAGTATCTACCGTCACGCTCTTCATCACTTGAGCAGTCAAAGGCTTATTAATCGTCTGGTCTTGCGGGGTATTTACGATTTTATCGACTTCATCCATCCCGCTGGTTACTTTGCCGAAGGCTGCATAATCACCATCCAAACTTGGGGCCGCTGCTACCATAATAAAGAATTGTGAACCCGCGGAATTTGGATCTTGAGTCCTTGCCATGGAAAGAACTCCCCGGGTATGCTTTAAATCATTTTTAAAACCGTTGTTTGTAAATTCTCCTTTAATACTATACCCCGGACCGCCGGTTCCATTACCGCTGGGATCTCCTCCTTGAATCATGAACCCTGGGATAACTCTATGAAAGGTTAAACCATTATAAAAACCCTTTTTCACCAGGGAAATAAAGTTCTTTACCGTGTTGGGCGCAATGTTCGGATAGAGTTCAGCTTTAATAATCCCTCCGTCTGCCATTGTAATGGTCACCAAAGGATTGTTTTTATCCGTTGTTGGCGGCGTAGGTGCAGGAGAAGACGCAGAGTTTGGGGTAGTTTGACTGTTATTTGCCGATCCCTTGGGGGCCGAATTGTTCGTCTGTGTTCCACAGCCAAGAATCACAAAAATCACCATAAGTACACTGAGAAGTAAGCTTAGTCTTTGAACCTTTTTCATGCGAAATCGTCCTCCAAAAATTATTAGCCTTTCTTTTGCCCGCATAAGCTATTCATGCCAGTGAGGCAACTCTTACATAATCCTAGCATATCCTCACGAAAATACCAAATTAGACTTCTAATATATACATCTGCGAAGTTACATTTATGTAGAGAACGAAGACACTGTCATCGCACGTATTAACTCATCTTGAGCATTTAATCGGAGATTATATTTTCCACCCCAAAAAACGCACCGAGCACTAAAGACCTCAAAGGAAGGTAGCTTCGCCCACAAGAGTGAACCCATTTCATGGAGAGGCGGTAATGCCTACAAAGGTTGCGTGAAGCAGCGGAGCCGTGGTCCCCTTTCGCCGTCCGTGGCTTCGGGGACACTCGGCCAATCCACACTGCAGGAGTCTGCGTAATCAGTTGCAGTGTGGCGATAAGCTCGTCCGCTTATCGTCATGGCCAGCGGTTCACATCAGGTACTGCCCTGAAGTTCGACGTAGCTCCCGCGCAACCGAGTGGGCTAGCCTCGGAAACCATTAGTCTAAATTCTTCTTGAATTTCTTCGAAGCAACTGCCAGCAAAATCACGGCGAATAAGCAGAGGGTCAGAGTATCTTGCCAAAGAAACTGTAAACCCACCCCTTTGAGAAAAATACCCCTGACAATCTCTAAAAAATACGTTAAGGGAAGCAAACCGCCCATTAACTGCAGCAGCTTGGGCATAGTCTCTCTCGGAAAGACAAAACCGGATAAAAGAATAGAGGGCAAGATTAAGATAAAGGTCATCTGCATGGCTTGGAGCTGTGTTTTAGAAATACTGGAAATGAGCAGTCCAATAGCCAGAATCGTAAACAAGAAGATTGTCGATAACAGAACAAGCAAAGGAATGCTTCCCACAGGGACAACTCCGAACCAATAGATACCTGTTGCCAAAATCAAGGTCAGCGAAATAAACCCGATCAAAACAAAAGGCAAGAGTTTGCCTAAAAGCAGTTCCAGAGAGCGTATAGGGGTTACCACCAACTGTTCCATAGTACCACGCTCTTTCTCCCGCACAATGGAGAAGGAGGTTAACATAGCAATCACGTTTTGCAGGATCAGACCAATTAAGGCCGGTATATTAAAATTCCTTGATTTCATATCCGGGTTGTACCAGACTCTTGTCTCAACATCCAGGGGCAATGCCGTCCCTCCCGAGTTCCCCATGGCGACCAGCCGTTTGCTTTGTAATTCCAGAGATTTATTCAATCCCAGCATTTGCACTGCCGACGTAACTGCCCGGGCAATCGTTGGATCAGAACCATCAACAAGGACCTGAACCGAGGCCTGCCGTTGCCCCTGTAAATGTCTTCCAAAATCCGGAGGGATAATCACGGCGGCACGAGCTTTGCCGCTGTCTAAATAATTTTCAATCTGCCCATATCCGGAAGCATAATAATCAGGATCCATGTATTGAGTATTCCGTACCGACGCTACAAAATCTCTGCTGTCTTGAGTCTGGGACTGATCCCAAACAACCGTCGGAAGGTGCTCAACGTCAGTATTTACAGCATAACCAAACAAGAGAAGCATACCGAGAGGCATGGCAATAGCCATAATTAAACTGGCTCGATCCCGCAGGATGTGGATGAATTCCTTTTTTAATACTGCTAGAAAACGGGTCCGGGAAAATCTTAGCATCAGCCCTCCCCTCCCTTTCTAGCCGCAATATTGCGAGGATCCTCCGAAGCTTCATGTTCTACATAATAAATAAAAAGGTCATCTAAGCTATCTTTACCTTCTCTCTCCTTCATTTCCTCCGGGGAACCGAAAGCAATCAAACGTCCATAAAATACAAAACCCAGGTAATCACAGGAGGCTGCTTCATCCATATAGTGGGTGCTGACCAAAATAGTCATGCCTTCATGGGCCAACTGACGTATAATATCCCAAAAAATCCGCCGGGAGACAGGATCTACCCCGGCAGTTGGTTCATCCAAAACCAACAATTGGGGATTATGCAGCAAAGCGCAGGCTAAAGCCACTCGCTGCTTCCAACCACCGGAAAGAGAAGAAACTAACTGGGAGGTTCTTTCACGCAGACCAATTCGCTCGATGACCCGATCTTTCTGAGCAGCAGCCTCTTTTCCACGCAAGTTATACACTCCTGCATAAAAATCAAGATTTTCTTTGACGGTTAAATCATCGTAGAGACTAAACTTCTGGGACATATAACCGATTCGCTGCTTAATTTCCTCAGGCTGACTCTTGACATCGTAACCCAGCACTGTCGCCTTCCCGTCAGTGGGAACCAGAACTCCGCATACCATACGAATAGTGGTCGTCTTGCCAGCCCCATTAGGTCCCACAAAGCCCATAATGGCACCATAAGGGATTTGAAACGTAACACCTTGAACAGCCGTATAGGCACCAAATCGCTTACTTAAACCTTGGCAATCGATTGCTAGATTCATCGTTAGTCACTCCTCTAATCCAAGGTTACATCTGCAGGCATCCCAGCCTTCAATTGGTCTTTCCCTTGGGTAATGCTGATTTTGACTGCATAAACGGTGGTTGTCCGTTCTTCCTTAGTCTGGACATCTTTGGGCGTGAATTCAGCCTGAGTACTGATATACTGAATTTGGCCTTTGAACGTTTTATTAGGGTACGAATCCACCGCAATGCCTACCGTCCCGCCTATTTTCACCTTGTTAAGTTTTGCCTCAGGGACGTAAATTTTAATCCATAAATCATTGGGATTGAGAACGGTAATCAGCGTTGTCCCTGGATTAACGACCTGCCCCTGCTCAACTTCCTTATAGAGCACTTGGCCATTGGCCGGACTCGTTATCGTAAGTTTGCTTAGATTTAGTTCCGCCGCTTTGACTGATTGAGCTGCAATATCTACCGCCGCTTTTTGAGCCTGAATTGTCGGCTGAGTATAGCCGGCCTGGGCTTGATCCAAACTGGCCTGAGCCGCATTTACATTGGCTTGAGCCGCATCATACTGAGCCTTGATGGTATCATATTGGTTTTGCTGGGTATCCAAAGCCTGTTTGCTTAGAGCTCCGCTTTTGTATAGTTGTTGGTCATTAGCCAGATTATTTTGGGCCAATTGAAGACTGGGGGCTAAGGCTGCAACATTGTCATTGGCCTGTGCCAATACCGATTCAAGCCGGCGAAGTTCTTCGGCCCGCGTTCCCCCCAGCAAGTCATCGAGTTTGGCCTGGGCCTGAGTTTGTTGACTCTGGGCAGTCTGCAGAGAAATTTTTGCCTGGCTGTCATCAAGCTTAGCTATCACATCTCCGGCCTTGATCATCTGACCTTCCTCTACCTTCAGATCAATGACCTTACCCCCCAGCTCTGGCTGCACCGGGATTTCTGTTCCTTCAATGGTACCGGAATAAACGTCTTGAGTTTTAGAATGATTAAAATATGAATTTCCCCATACTGAACCCGCAATTATCCCTAAAACCACAATAACAGCCAACACTTTTTTCTTCATCGCTATTCCTCCTGACTCCAAGTTTAGGTCTTCCTTTCTTTTGCTGATAAATATCCGCAGGGTTCTTTAACTTCTTTAATTTATTTAATTTGTTTAACGTGTTAATCCATGCAAAAAAAGCTCAGAAATGTGGTCGGCTGCCTCTTCAAGAGTCTTCTCAGGCGCTATATCAGGGAAAAGATAATTGAAAACCCCATAAAACATAGCCATTCCCATAAAACTTCGCATGGTTGGTATGAAGGGCAAGGGCTTGAATATACCTTGAGCGATTCCTTTATCAAACCATGGTTTGATGACCCTCATCCCTGGGCCCAGAATACCTTGAAACAAAGCTTCCCTCACTTCGGAATGATACTGGGCTTCTGCGAACATCAAGCGGAATAACCCGACATTTTCTTGAATCAGTTCTAAGCGATTCCTCAGAAAACTGCGAAAAAAGTCTTCAGGACTGCTATCTCTTTTTTCCTTGTCCAGGACAACCAGACCTTCAATAATTTTCGGCTCCAAAACGGCTGTCAGCAAATCTTTCTTCGTTGCAAAATGCCGGAAGATCGTTCCTTCAGCAACTCCGGCTTGGCGAGCAATCTCTGCAGTAGTAGAACCTTTATAGCCATTTTCAGAAAATACTTTAAGGGCCGCTTGCAGAATATCTTGGCGCCGTTCTTCCACAGTTTTCTTAATGCGAAGGTTTGGGTTTTTACTCATAGTTACTCTCCTTTAGAAATTTAAACGCAACTATACGAAATTTTATATTATTGTCTCCCACCAACGAGCGCTAAAAACACAAAGATAAATTAATTATCTTAATCAATAATGAGTGATTACTCACTTATTTTTAAATATATCTTATCATGTTTACTCTACATGTCAACCAAAAGATAGTTCACTCCAGTCTTAATTTAAGTCTTAATTTAGGTCTTAATTCAGATTTCAATTTTTAAGTCCTAATTTTTTAAGCATATCTTCCAGGGAGACTGTGATGAGTGTGGAGTACAAAATAGAAGTGAAATAGAAATGAGAGTAGAAGTAGACCTAAAAAGTGTGAAACTAAAATATAATTTATAAATATCTAGCATATTGTGAAATAAATCGCTATTATTAAATATAGTGCTGATAAGTGCATTGTTTTGCCTGCCAAACCACTTAAGATGAAGAAAATGATTAAGGATGGTGATACTTACGCTTCGCTATAAAACATTATTAATAAGTCTCCTCTGCTTCCTCTTTCTTGTTAGTTCAACAATCCTGACGGGTTGCTCTGCAACCCCGACCACAAACAATACTGCAGCAAAAAAACCTCAGGCAATCAATGCGTCTTACGTAAGCCGGCCTATTAATATTCCTTCCATTGTCGCCAAGAATCAAAAACTTTTTGAAAAAGAGTTCGCCAAAGACGGGATAAAATTCCAATGGCATGATCTATCAGACCCAAGCAACCAGCTTGAAGCTCTTGCCTCCAAATCCCTTGATTTCGCCAACAGCTTAAACTATGTATCGGTGATTTTGGCAAAAGCCAATGGGAATGACCTTAAAATCATTTCCTCCTATTCCAGATTTCCCAAAGGTATCAGCCTTGTTGTGAACCCACGGGAAAATATTCAAGCCATCCAAGACCTCAAAGGGAAAAAAATTGCCCTGCAAAAAGGAACCATGCTGCATGAAATGCTAATCCGGGCCCTTAATCAGGCAAATTTGAAAGCTCAAGATCTTGAAATCGTTGATATGGATTCTACTGCAGGAGCCGCTGCTCTGGCCGCAGGTCAAGTTGATGCAACAATACTCCCCGAACCTCTCCTGTCCAAAGCTGTCGCTTCCGGCAAGGCTAAAAAAATGATCTCAGCCGAAGGGCTAATTCCAGGCTTATCTGTTATTGCCGTACGCAGTGATTTTGCAGCTGCTTACCCGGACATCGTAAAACGCTATTTAGCCGTTCACAAAGCTTCTCTTGATTGGAGCCAAACCCATCTCGACGAAGCCTTGACTCTTGCTGCCAGTCAAAATAAGATGAAACTGCAAGCAGTCAAGGCTCTTTACCCTGAATTTTCCTTCGACATGAGTCTTGATCAAGTTAAGAGCGACTTGTTAAAATCTGCAGCCTTTTTACAAAGTGAAGGTATGATCAAACCAAACGTAGATCTTAACAAACTTGTGGACGATTTAGTTGATCCGAACTTTCTTCCTGCTAAGTAGAGTCATTATGCCCACAGTCTAGAGGAGTCAACCAGTTATGACGAGATTCTTAAAGAGAACCTATAGGGGTTTGCTGCTACCCCTTGTCCTTATTCTTGTTTGGGAAATACTAAATTACTTGGGCTTGGTTAACGCTTACCTTCTTCCCCCTCCTTCAGGCATTATTGACCGGCTTTTTTCCCTTGCCCATAACGGGGAATTATTAAAAAATTTAAGTGCCAGCTTATATCGCGTTGGCTGCGGTTTTGGTCTGGCGATCTGTCTTGCTCTGCCTTTAGGGTTTTTATTAGGCCTGGCACGTAAAGCCCAGGGATACTTATCTCCCTTCTTAACCTTTTTACAGCAGATACCGGCAATTGCCTGGATACCCATGTTTATTCTTTGGCTGGGCATTGATGAAGCCTCTAAAATAACCATTATTACATACTCCGGCTTTTTTCCCATCTTTTTAAATACCATGCACGGGATCTCTAACACGGACCCTAAGCTGAAAGAAGCGGCTTCCACCTTCGGTCTTTCACCAGGGCAGATTATTATCAGAGTCTATCTTCCTTCTGCTGCGCCTTCCATCTTTATTGGGATGAGGCTTGGTCTCAGCTTTTGTTGGCGTTCCCTGGTAGCTGCTGAGCTTCTGGGGGCTTCCAAAGGAATTGGTTACCTTATTCAGGAGGGACGAGAGCTGGCTCAGCCAGATCTAATGATTGCCGGAGTCTTAGTCATTGGACTCACGGGACTGGTCCTGGATTTTTTCTTTCGGCGTCTCGAGAAAATGATCTTGCCCTGGCGAGAAACATTTGAAGCAGATGAGGTACCCAAATGGCAGCCTTTCTAGAACTCAAGGACATTTGCAAAAATCTTCCAATAGGTCGTGAGCCCGTTCAGGTTTTAAAGAATATTAGCTTCGAGGTTGCCGCGGGCGAACTAGTCTGCATTATCGGCAAAAGCGGTTGTGGAAAGACCACTCTCCTCAAGACTATTGCCGGTCTGGAAAAACAAACTTCGGGACAAATTCTTCTTAGTGGTCAGGCTCTTAACGGCCCCGGGCGGGATCGGGGAATGATATTTCAAGAACCCCGCCTCTTTCCCTGGCTGACCTTAGAGGATAATATTGCTTTCGGTCTTAAAGGACATGTCTCTAAAGCAGCACGTCACAAAACCGTTACCGGCCTCCTGGAAATAGTAGGCCTAAAGGATTATGCCAAGGCTTGGCCCGGCCAATTATCGGGCGGCATGGCTCAAAGAGCCGCTATTGCCCGCGCCCTAGCGGTAGATCCCAAGATTTTATTGTTAGACGAGCCTTTTGCCGCCCTCGATGCTCTGACTCGCTCAAAACTTCAGAAGGATTTTCTTGATCTGTGGCAAAACACCCTTAAAACTTGTATCCACGTTACTCATGATCTGGATGAAGCTTTAACCCTAGGTCAGAGAATTATTATCCTGCACTCAAATCCCGGAAGAATAGTAGACATTATTTCGCTTCCGCTTCCCTATCCCCGCTCTCCGGAGGACCCGGAGCTTAAGTCCGTAAAAAAGCGATTATTATCCTTGTTTGTTGACTAGGCAAAAGGATTAATCATTAGCCACTCTGCCTAAAAGAACCACGAAAGATATAAAAATAATAAACAATTCATTAGATAAAGCAGATCAAAAGATAAAGCAACCAACGAAAGGCTTACGCCATAGTTGGTTGCTTTATTTTATCCATCTAAACTCCGCACCCCTTTACACTGGAGGTACTCCTTCAATTTCTTCGGCGGGGATAGAGCCCCCAATCGAAGCCCCCGGGTTCAGATTCAGCTTTAGATTTAGCATTGGCCGAGCAAGTTTACTGCTTAGGAAGTTCTAAAACGGCACCCCTGTTTCCCGAGGTAACCATACCGGCATAGCGAGCGAGGAAACCTGTCGTTATTTTTGGTTTTCTCGGCACCCATTTTGCTCTGCGCTTTGCCAGTTCATCATCACTAAGCTTAACATCAATTTTATTAGACATTATATCGATCTGGATAATATCCCCATCCTCAATCAGTGCAATGTTGCCTCCAACGGCGGCTTCAGGAGAAACATGACCGATTGCGGCACCTCGTGTTGCGCCACTGAAACGACCGTCGGTAATCAAGGCAACGCTTTCCCCAAGTCCGCTTCCCATAATGGCGGAGGTAGGATTTAACATTTCCCGCATTCCCGGACCGCCCTTAGGACCTTCATAGCGAATCACGACAACATCGCCGGGCACAATTTTGCCGGTAGTAATGGCCGTCATAGCATCTTCTTCACAATCAAAGACTTTGGCAGGGCCTTCATGTTTTAACATATCCGGAGCCACAGCAGAACGTTTTACAACGCAGGAATCAGGAGCCAGGTTTCCTTTTAGGACTGCGATTCCTCCTGTTTGGCTGTAGGGATTCTCAGCAGGTCTAATGACGTTCGTATTTTTATTGAGACAACCGGCAATATTTTCTCCAACGGTTTTCCCAGTACAGGTCATTAAATCTGTTTTGAGCAAACCTAGTTTGTTGACTTCATTCATTACTGCATAAATGCCGCCAGCCTCGTGCAGATCTTCAATGTAGGTATGGCCGGCAGGTGCGAGATGACAGAGATTCGGTGTTTTGTCACTGATTCCATTAGCGATATCCACATTTAATTCAATACCACATTCGTGGGCAATTGCCGGAAGATGCAGCATGCTATTTGTGCTGCAGCCCAGAGCCATATCTAAGGTTAATGCATTTCTAAAGGCATCTTCAGTCATGATATCCCGCGGACGAATATTTTTCTTCAGCAATTCCATAATCTGCATTCCCGCATATTTGGCAAGTTGAATCCTTTCGGAATAAACCGCCGGGATCGTCCCGTTACCTCGAAGACCCATTCCTAAAACTTCCGTTAAGCAGTTCATGCTGTTAGCAGTATACATACCTGAACAGGAACCACACGTAGGGCAAGCCTTATTTTCATATTCCGATAATTTTTCTTTCGTAATTTTTCCGGCTTGGAACTCGCTGACAGCCTCCGAAACGCTGGAAAAACTCGTTTTTTGTCCATCTACAATGCCAGCCAGCATCGGTCCGCCGCTGACAAAGATCGTTGGTATATTCAGCCGTGCTGCAGCCATTAACAAACCGGGAACATTCTTATCGCAGTTGGGAACCATAACCAGAGCGTCAAAGGCATGGGCCAGGGTCATGGCTTCCGTAGAATCGGCAATTAATTCTCTTGTAACGAGGGAATACTTCATGCCTTGATGCCCCATGGCAAGTCCGTCACATACCGCAATTGCCGGAAAAACAAGAGGAGTTCCTCCTGCCATAGCGACACCGATCTTAACTGCATCCACTATTTTGTCTAAATTCATATGCCCAGGAACAATATCATTTTTAGAACTGACAATCCCAATTAAGGGCCTTTCCATTTCCTCATTTGTTAAACCCAAAGCATGAAACAAGGCTCGATGGGGTACAGTAGTGGTTACAGCATCGCTATTCATTTTAAACACCTCTCAAGATAATTTGTATGATAACATTATACATTGCGTGATGTCTTATGTCTATCATCGAAATAATACTTCTTTAATTTTCTTGAGAAACTATCAACGCCTAAACTGCTAATCTTCCAGGAATCCAAACCCTCTCATGGCATGAATGATATGCAGTTTCATGGCAGTCTTTGCCCCTTCCGCATCACGTGCTGATAAAAACTCCATGATCATCCGGTGATCATTTAAAGTATTGCGGATCATTTCTTCATTGCTGTCCGATAAGGGAACCCCTTTATTGATCGCTTGATAAAGGACCGGCATCAGTTGATTCATAAACTCATTATGAGTCGCTTTGGCAATAGACTGGTGAAATGCCTGCTCCACATCCGTTCGATCTTCTTGATTGATGATCTGTTCTTCCACTAACTTTCCATAATACAAAATTCTTTCGAGCTCTTTATCTGTCGCTCTCTTAGCAGCATAATAGGCTGATTGGGGTTCAAATATAAGACGCATTTCATATAGATCTTTAACATCAGGTTTAAAGGAGGAAAGCTCCTTTAGCCCAAAAGCCATGGTTAATTCCCGGTTATCCTTTACATACGTCCCTTTTCCCCGAAATATTTCCAATACATTATGAGCAATTAAGATGCGGATTGCCTCGCGCAAGGTAGTTCGGCTCACTTCTAATCTCGCTGCAAGCTCATTTTCATTGGGAAGTTTATCTCCTGCCGAAAACTTTTTATCAATTGTAATCATTGCCAGTATATCTTCCGCAACATTTTCTGCCAGGCTTCTGCCTTCTCTAACCATATGTCTGCCTCCTTCCAGAAAAATCCCTTCGATTACGGGACAAAATCTTTATAAAAATAGAAATTATCACTATCAGACCGTTAATTGAAATGCTGCCAAGTAAAATCTACCGACAATATACCTATCGGGTCTTCGGCGGCAACCCAGTTTAACTCCGTAGACGCTTCCGGTTTTCTAAAACAAACCAAATTGCTGTAATGCCCAAAAGCACGACATATAGACGGCCTTACATTATGAATGCCGCAAATATCTTTATCGAGATCATAGAAAATGCAGGTTCCAAAATACCGCTGTTGATTTTTCAACTCAAATCGTTTATTTTCCGGCATTAATTTAAGAACTCTTCTTATGGAATCAAGCTCATGTTTTGTAATGGGTACCGGACCGCAGCACAATCCTCTGCACTCTTGACATGGTAGGCTATTCATATCTAAAAAACCACCTAACTATTTCAAATCAAACTTTATTGTTATTAAGGTTATCAATATCATTTTCCATGAAAATCTAAGGCCGGTACCATAAGAAAAGGCACTTTATTAATAATTAAAGAAATAAATATATGACGAATTTCCTTTTTTGTCAATAATAATGAATGTATCCTAACCAGATCGCATTATTTGCATTATTTCTGATTCTCTGATTTCATCCTTTTAAATAATTCCTTAACAGGTATATCGAATACAAATATCGATCGCAAACAATTTTACAATACAGCGATAATTAGCAGGATATTTTCGATATTTGTAGAAAGTAAAATTTAAGTATCATTCCAAGCCAAGACCTTAGATAATAATCAAGGAAGCGCTGCCAAGCTGAAACTGATATCAAGATTTTAGATAATAAAATTAATTGGAGGTATTAAAAGCCATGAGTTTCTCTATCAACAAAAGTGTAACCTATGTCGGAAAAATCGATTGGGAATTAAAAAAGTTTCACGGTGATGAGCTCTCTACTCATCATGGTTCGAGTTACAATTCTTATCTTGTCCGTGATGAAAAGATCGCTCTCATCGATAGTGTTTGGGCACCTTTTGCTAAAGAGTTTGTCTCAAATTTAAAAAAAGAAATCGATTTAAAAACCATTGACTACATCATTATCAATCACGGCGAACCCGATCACAGCGGGGCGTTGCCGGAATTAATGAGGGAAATACCGGATACACCTATCTATTGTACTGCTAATGCCATTAAATCCTTAAAAGGCCAGTACCATCAGGAATGGAATTTCATACCGGTTAAAACAGGTGATAAACTAAGTCTTGGATCAAAAGAATTTATTTTTATTGAGGCAAGAATGCTTCATTGGCCGGACACGATGTTTTCTTACTTAACCGGCGACAATATTCTTTTCAGCAATGACGGCTTTGGTCAGCATCTCGCTTCGGAACACATGTTCAACGACTTAGTTGATCAAGGCGATCTTTATCACGAAGCGCTTAAGTATTATGCCAATATCTTAACTCCCTTTAATTCATTTGTAGAGAAAAAAATTAATGAAATCTTAAGCTTGAATTTGCCTGTTGACATGATCTGCCCAAGTCATGGCGTTATCTGGAGAGATAATCCATTACAAATGGTGAATAAGTACATGGAATGGGCTAAAAATTATCAAGAAAATCAAATCAGTATCATCTACGATACAATGTGGAACAGCACCCGCCAAATGGCAGAAAATATTGCCGCTGGAATTAGACAAAGCGATCCAGACGTTACCGTAAAATTATTTAACTCCAATTCTAATCATACTGACAAAAATGACATCATAACAGAAGTCTTCAAATCCAAGGCTATCCTTGTTGGCTCTCCGACGATCAATAAGGGAATTTCCTATGCTGTGGCTGGAATCCTGGAAATGATTAAAGGACTGGCCTTTAAAAACAAAAAAGCTGCTGCTTTTGGCAGTTATGGCTGGAGCGGAGAGGGAAATAAACTTATCTCCGCTGAATTGGAACACGGCGGATTTGAAATAATCAACGAGGGACTGAAAGTGCTTTGGAACCCCGATGACGAAAGCCTCATTAAATGCCGAGAATTTGGCCAGACCATTGGAGAAGCCCTTAAATAATTAAAAGCGAAAAAGGGGGACGGTCCTTTTGACACATTTTTTGTGTCAAAAAGACCGTCCCCCCATTTTATTGGAACTTAATTGTAATATCCACGATTTCAGGCGTATTTCCCAAGCGAACAGGCGGTCCCCAGGTTCCATAACCTGAGGAAACTATGAGTTGAAAGTTTCCCTTCCTAAGGTAGCCCCAATCGTCTTCAAAAATCCGACGGGTTATTAGACGGATAGGAAATAGCTGCCCGGCATGAGTGTGGCCTGACAACTGTAGGTCAACTCCCTGCCTAACTGGTTCCTCCAATTGAAGCGGCTGATGATCCATGACAATAATAGGCAGGGAATGGTTAACTCCTTGAAGCAACGTCTGTAAATTTTCCCTCTGAGCCCTATTATAACGGGATCCGGAGCGATCATCTCTGCCAACCAGATAAAAACTTCCGTTAATTTCTTGATAGCTGTCTTTCAACACTTGCACACCTGCGGCACTTAAATATTTCATTGCCTCTTCAACATTTCCTCCGATATATTCATGGTTGCCTAATACAGCAAAAGCACCGTAGCGGGATTTTAAGTTTTTAAACGTCTCCATCATTTCTTGCTTATTAACGGCTTCAACATTTTCATCGAAGACATCTCCTGCAAACAACACCAAGTCCGGATTTAATTGGTTGATCATCCCAACCATCTTCGTGAGGTAATTGTTATGGATTATTGTTCCCAGATGGATATCCGAAACCATTACCACATGCAATTGTTTTAAGGGTCCCGCTTTCTTGCCAATCGTAATGTCATAATGATTAACCCGCGGATTCCTGGCATTCCAAGCACCATAACCTACAATTCCAAGCACCAAAATGAAGATCGCCAATCCGAAGCCAGGGTTTATGCCTTGTCTAAGGGGAGCAAGATGAATAAAATGGTTTATGAGACGCAATAGGTCAACTGCCAAAATCATGAACAAAAAGTAGAACATAAAGGCCATCCAATATGCCCCAACAAGGTTTAGCCCTTCGTATACAGCTTGGGGAAGGAACTTTTGCATAGAACGAGCAATTAAATATGACAATGAGATCATGCCAAAGACAATCCAGTAAACTTTTAGAGAACTATATGGGATATAGCTGAATAAAGCCTGCCAGCCGCGCAAACCAATATAGAAATTGATTCCCCCATATACTGCCAAAAATATTACCCCGATTAAAATATAAAATGGATTAGCCATTCGACACTTACCACCCCCGATTTTATAACTATACCACATGGTTGAAATTAAATGAACAAGCACAAAAACCATGTGATTTAATATCTATGCAAACTTGTCTCAGTCATGTTATTATTAGAATAGACTAATTATTAGAAATACAAGGCTCCTTTCCTGCTCTACAACTTCTCGCAATTCTTGACTTCAGAGGCACTTATAATCAACCCTTCTCTCAGTGAAGGGTTTTTACTTTTCAAAAAGCCCGCTCATCGCGTTATGTGACATTGAAATGCTATTCTTGGTACTGTAACGGGGGTCAAAAAATGATTATTCTCTTGGGAGAATCTGTATTAACACGTGAGATCAATACGCAGCTAATGGCCAGAAAACTTGAAGTTGTACGAAGGCAAAATTGGACCGCAGAAACCTGCATATCTTCTCCTCCTGCACTAGTGATTGACGCGAGCCACCCATCTATGAGTACTAAATTCGCTTCTTGTCGGAGTTGGTGCGAGGAAATGAAGATTCCTTATATTCGATTGGAAAGACCTGAAACCAAAATTCCTTCCAGCCCCTTAATTTTTCCCGTTTTTGATTGGGAAGAAGCTTTACTCCGGCTTGAACAACGCATTGAGTTCTTACGCGTTCAAAAAAAACACCTGCTAACGGTTTTCATAACAACGGGAAGCCATCAACTGCAGACGATTACGAAAAGTTCCTTTGCCAACTCAGTGCGCCTTGTGGCCAGAATCTTACCTGACGGACGTTTGGTGCAAAAATGTCAGGAGGCCGGTTTGCACCCCCGGGATATCGTTGCTATGCAAGGACCCTTTTCCAAAGAAATTAACAAAGCCCTCTTTAAGTTTTACGGAGCAGATATCATACTGACCAGAGACAGCGGCCTTGCCGGAGGAACAGACACAAAAATTTCTGCAGCTTTGGAACTTGGATTAGAAATTGTACTTGTTAGAAAAGCTAAAACGAATAATGGATTAACGGTAAACAGTCCTCAAGAATTACTAGCCTGGATAGATCAAAAGTTTTCAGGTACGCCCTCGATGACAATTTAAAACTTAAGTTTAGAAGCATAACCCCAAAACAGGTGCAATAAACCAAAGACGTTGCCATTTCACTACTATAGTGAGTGACAACGTCTTTTTTAATAATTAGGTACAACCCCAAACTTCAATGAATTTAAAATTTAAGCTAGCGGTTTTCTAAATCTTGTTTTCTGCTTTGAAATTCAGCAGAATCGATTTCACCTCGAGCATAACGTTCACGCAAGATATCTATGCCGCTATTGTAATTGCCATATTCTCGAGAATGAACTCTCGATTTGCTGTGGCGAAAGAAATAAACAGCCAAGATAATTATTCCGATTCCAAAAATTAACGGCATAAAGAACCCCATCATTCCAATCCCATAGCCGCCATATCCGCCATATCCATAACCGTTTCCCCAACCGCCCATCATGTGTCCCCAGCCACCCATCATCTGAATTCCTCCTTAAAATGAATTGGTAATAGTTTATAATAGCAGAAAACAGATCCTTTATTTTTTTTCAAGCGAAACAGTCTGTTTGCGTCCCAGCAGAGCTTCTTTACGTTCTAAATATTCTTCACGCTGTATCTCGCCGCGTGCATAGCGTTGATCCAAAATATCTAAAGGACTTTGGCTGTGAGTAAAAGATTTTCCGCTAAACAATACTCCAGAATTCGATTCTCTATAAATCAGATAGATAACAATAATTATGACAATAAAACCAAACATCATCGCAAATCCTCCTTGTCTATTAGACTTAATCTTTAGTAATTAATCCTCTTTCTTTAGTAATAAACCTCTTTAGTAATTTAATGCTTTTTTGTTGATAAGATTATCTTGCCCAATTTTTACCCTTTAACTACCAAGCTGTAGCGGAAAGATCCTCAGCTTTTAGCAATTAATTTTAGTAATTAAGCTTATCTGCCCACCTCCAACTGCAGAATAGATCATTATTTAAAAGACTTTGTACATTTAGTATCTTCATCTGAATTCAGTGTAACCTTCTGATACGATAATCTCATGAAAAACTTATGAATTTCTTGTGAATAACAGGAGGTAGTTTAACTTCGGGTTGTTTCATTTGACAATACCATTATTATGATCTAAACTATTTGAGAGCTGACATTGAGATCGCGTTTAATGACGCATCCAAAAATGGGAAAAATGCCTGTTATGGACCGCAAGTTAATAACTTGTGAGGCAGGTATTTTTCAAAAAATGAGAGGGAAAGCCATGCTTTCCCTCTTATTTTATTTAGCAGAATCCCTTATTTAGTAATTTACTCCTGATTTCTAGCGGCATGCCCCTATGAATCCACTGAATATAGCGCAGCTATTCTTATCAGTTTCTGGCAGGCTTTCAGGATGCCACTGTACTCCGAGACAAAATTTAGCCTCTATCTTTTCTATGCCTTCGATAATACCATCTGTTGCCGCGGCATTCTGTAGAAATCCCGGAGGAACTTCTTTAACGGCTTGGTGATGAAGACTATTAACCTCAATATTCGTTTCTTTCACCAGGGTAAAAAGCAGAGAGTCCTTCCTTAGGTCAATTCTATGCCATGTATTTTGACGCGGTGCAGTTTGTTTATGTTGGATTGATTCAAGATACTGACCTGGAATGTCTTGATATATCTTTCCGCCGGCCGCAACGGCTAAAACCTGAATCCCTCTGCAAATAGCTAAAAGGGGCAGATTTTTCTGCAAAGCATAGTCAGTCAGCAGCAGTTCGCTCAAATCTCTTTCAGGAAAACAAGCTCCAATACCTTGCAGAGGGTCTTCTTTTAAATAAACTGGGGAGATATCCCCTCCTCCGGATAATAATAGTCCGTCAACAAAATCTAATGCCTCTAGGCTCTCTTCCTTGCTTCTAACCGGGGGCAAAATCACCGGGATCCCTCCCGCTTTTCTTATACTGTCAACATAGAGGGCCCGAGGATATGTCTTCAGTTCTTCAGAATAATGTGCAGCAGTAATCCCAATTACCGGTCGTCTTCCCATCATTCTATGCTCCTCTCTAAGAATACAAAAACAGCGTCGGTTAATAGCCGCTACGCTGCCTCGTGTTCAAACTATTTATCTGTGTATGATTAAATATCAGCCAACCCTAGACTAATCTCAATGGCTTGGTCCACCCTAAGCATTACTTCCTCATCAAGAACTGTCACCTTTTCCTTCAGGCGACTTTTATCGATGGTTCGGATTTGTTCGGTAAGAATGACGGAGTCTCTTTCTAAACCGCTACGTCGGGCTCTAACTTCAACATGTGTAGGTAACTTTGCTTTTGCAATTTGTGATGTAATCGCAGCAATGATTGTGGTTGGACTGAATTGATTCCCTATGTCGTTTTGAATCACGAGGACCGGACGAGTTCCTCCCTGTTCTGAGCCGACAACGGGGTTTAGTTCTGCATAATAAATTTCCCCGCGTTTTATGATCATCTCCGACACTCCACCATCGTTTCTTCATAATACTCTAATACTTCTTGTTCTGTTAAGAAAAGTTCTCTGGCAATCGACAAATTGAGTTGCGCCATTTCAAGATATCCTTTGCGCATTTGTTCATGAATTCCTTTTTTGCGACGCTCGTGAAGAATGCTGTTGAGTGCTTCTCGGATAAATTCACTGCGATTGCGTTTTTCCACCGTGACGATTCCGTCCACTTCTGCAAGCAAACTTTCCGGCAAACTGATCATAATCCGCTTACTCTCTGCCACATTAGCACCCCCAAGTCTTTTAGCCAAAGCTATACTCTATTATAGACAATAATACAAAAAAGTGTCAATGAACTTGAAGAGTAAATTAGCTAAATCACCTCTAAAACAGCACTATTTGGGCATGTAAATAATGGTAACTCATAGCGCCAGGCTATTTTTAATGTTTAATCGTTGACTTCATAGATAGTATACCAGTATAGCATGCATGATATACTCATTTTTGTTAGATTTGGATAATCTCTTGAATCTTATGCTTGCTTTAAAAGCTTATTGACCATCGCGTCATGAGCAAGTATTTCTAAATGGTCATCAAGGTCCTGCAAAGGAGTGTCGAAACCGCGCCTTTCTAGAGCAAGTTCTAACAAGAAATCTGTAAGATGGGGATTCTTTGGCAAGAGAGGACCATGCAGATAGGAACCGAAAACATTGCGATACCGGACTCCTTCTACTCTGTCCTGATCATTGTTGCCATGACCCACCAATACTTTCCCCAAGGGGGTAACACCTTCACCGAGATATGTTTTTCCCGAGTGATTTTCGAAACCGACCAACGTTTTAATTTTCCGCTTGGCATACGTCTCCGCAGAATCTTCTATTTCACCCCTCAAAGTGCTTGGGTCTAAATCAACAACAACATTTCCAATTAAACGTTTTGTGCCCGCAATTGTCCACAGGTCCAGAATACCTAATCCGGGGATTTTCTCGCCATTAGCTATTTGGTAGTAATTCCCCAGCATTTGATACCCACCGCAAATTGCTAAAACTACCAGGCCATTTTCAATAGCTGCACGGAGCTCATTTTCCCGACGCATCAAATCTTGGACAAGCAGCCCTTGCTCCCGGTCCGATCCGCCGCCAAGGAAGAGTATGTCAATTGCCGAAATATCCAGATCTTCCCCTAGAGAGACTTTCTGAATTTCTGGTATAATCCCCCGCCAGCGACAACGTGCAGCTAAGGCTAAAATATTTCCCCGATCTCCATAAAGATCAAGCAAATCGGGATATAAATGACAAATCGTCAGCCTCATGTCCTCGCCCCCTCTCCATAGCTTTTATCCTTTATAGCAGCATGGCTTGCGTTCTTTTGCAATTCTTCCAAAACTTCGCGTGTGGAGAAGAGCAGCGTGTATGTAGGCAAAATAAAAACTCTTTCCCCTCCCAGGCGATCTCTTTGCAGCAAATTGAGGGCGGTAGAAACGGTGGGTTCCAGTACAAGCTTTTCCTCTGGAATACCCGCATATTTAAGCCTCAGAGCCATGTCCTCTGCGCGAAGCCCATAACAAATCACCTGTTGAATCTGCTCCTCCCGCAGGCCAAAACGTTCAAAGTCCACATCCCAAAGCCAAGAAATATCCCTTCCATCGGCAGCTAAATCATTAATTCCTATCATCACGCGCACCGGCTTGTCCACGCTAAGAATTGTTTGAATGACTTGATTAAACCCTGTCGGATTTTTTACAAGAGTTAAGGTAACCTCTCCTTCCTTAAGATTAAAACGTTCCATACGTCCGGCTTGGGGAATAAACTCCCGCAAACCTTTTACAATCAGACTATCCTCGACTCCAAGCTGACGAGCCGCTGTCAGAGCTGCCAAAGCATTATAGAGATTATAATAACCTTGTAATGAAGTGGCAAAGTGAGTATTACCCACTTGAAAATTCAGCAAACCATCCTCAGCAAGCACGTTTTGCGCCAAAACAGCAGGCTCCGGACGATGGAATCCGCATCCCTGGCAGCTATAGACTCCTAATTGTCCATAATGAAAAAGCGAATACACAAGTTCCCTGCCACATGCAGGACAAAACTTAGCCTCTCGAGTTTCAGTACTCTCGCGACAACTATCAGGTGTGGATTCTACACCATAATAGCAGGATTGCAGACCATTCGAACCAAACTGAGCCACTAGGGGGTCATCCGCATTCAGTACAAGCAGGGTCTCAGGAGATAATGATTCCTTTACTAAACGTACAGTAGTATCTAATTCACCATATCTATCGAGTTGATCTCGGAAGAAATTAGTGATAATAGCCAAAGTAGGAGTAACTTGATTACAAAACTTAGGCACAGTGGCCTCATCAACTTCCAGCAAAGCTAGTTTTGTACGGGAAGAGCCATTCCAAGAGGTTGTTTGCAGCAGGGCGCCGCTGATACCTGTAACAAGATTTGCCCCTGCCTGATTAAAAGCAAAGGATTTTCCGGCAACTCGTAAAATATTCGCCAAGAGATTAGCTGTCGTTGTTTTACCATTGGTGCCGGTGACTATTGCGATTCCTTCCGAAAAGGAGGCAGATAAATGTTTCATGATATCCGGGTCAATCCATTGGGCAATTTTCCCCGGTAACGTTGTTCCTTTTCTCCCGCTGACTTGCAGCCCTATTGTGATGAGTTTACCCACCCATAAAGCAACCCAAAAACGCCATGTTCGTTTCATAATTACTCCTTTAATTGTTGTCCTATCCATTTTAGCACGCTTATTTGTATTATCAACCAAAATGATGTTTCACCAAACATTTTCAATGAAGCTTATCGCATCTTAGGCTTTGCCTCACTGGAACACTCTAAGTTTCTGTAGCTATGTTCTAAATCAAAAAGAATTTGTAACAAACACAAATGAGTTTGCTGCAAATTCCTAATCCCCAATTCCCGAACATTTTACGATCGGTGTTTTTCCTATAACCATCACGCAAGCATATTCTTTTGAAAGTCCATATCTTGCCCATCCATTCGGGTACCTTTCTGTTAGGTAACTTTTGCATAAGTTTAGTATTATTCTCGGATGGTTTAAAACTCTTTAAAATGCTTTAAAGCCATTTATGCTCTGGTTCACTAACATATCTAATAATGGTCCTAAAACAAAGCTAAGGAAAAGCCGGAATCCTTCCGCTAAAACTAAGGTCACGCCAAAACGCAGGAGAATCCTGCCAAACCGGGATGTGGAGCGCCGTAAGATTCCATCATAATCCAGGACTCCTGCAGCTCCCCAGCCGAGCATCAGACAAACTATAAAAAAAGCATAACTCATGCAAGTCGTCAGATCCAAATAGGCCATGGCACTCCCCCCTTGCCAGAACTTATGAGCCTGCTAAGAATTTTATACCGAAGAATACCTCATTCAGGCAAAAACATTACAGAACTTATTCCTTAGTTTTGTTTTTAACTTGCTTAAGATAATTAACCGGGTCAAAATCCTCCTTAAGCAATTGTTCCTGAAATTCCCGAACGTCTATTTCCTTTTCCATGAGTGCTGAGATTGTCCCGGCACTCTCCACTTTATTCAGAGCAATATACCCTACAATCCGTCCCTCTCGCAGGACCAGCTTGCGATAATCCCGCGGAATCGTGGTATCAATTAGTTCGGTAAACCCCTCTCCCTCGGGTTTTAATATTCCGGCAGTAATCATCGGTAAATCAAAGAAACCGATGGAATTCATCGCAAAGCTGCCGGAATAAGACCGAACTAATCCGCTCATATTCAAACCTGCGTTAAAGCCTTGTTTATAAGCATTGGCCAAGAGAGGAAAGACACGCCACTGTCGATATATAGTGTCATAACCTTCAGCAACGTTCCCTGCCGCATAGACATCCATTACACTGGTTGCCATATGTTCGTTGACAAGAATCCCTCGATTCACTTGAATCTGCGTATCGTTAACTAAATCAATATTGGGATTTACACCAAGGGCAAGCACTACTTGTTCACATTTCAGGGTTGTTCCGTCCTGAAATGCTATACCGGATACTCTCCCTTTCCTTCCTAAAATTTCCTTCACTCTGGTTTGCAGATAAAACTTTATTCCATGATCCTCCAAAGTTTTTTGCACCAAAGCTGCCGCAGGCTCGTCAAGGATTGAGTTTAAAACCTGATTGGCAAGTTCAACAACGGTTACTTCGACTCCGCACTTAATCAGAGCCTCTGCAGCCTTCAATCCAGTAAGGCCTGCGCCGATAACCAGCACGCGTTTCCCCGGTTTTAAGACCTTTTCTAAACCCAGGATGTCATCCCATTTAACGAAAGTATGAACCCCCCTTAGGTCACAGCCGGACATCTCAGGCACAATAGGTTTACCCCCTGTAGCCAGCATCAAGCGATCATAAGGGATCGTTTCCCCCGATTCCAACACGACCGATTTATCTTCAAGTCTTAAGGAGCTGACCCGTTCACCTAACCTCGGAATAATATCCAAACGCTTATAATAATCTTTGGGACGATAGTACATTTTCGTCACCGGCAGCGTCCCCGAAAGATAATAGGAAATCAGAGGCCGGGAATAAGTATGGTAAGACTCATCTGATATTAAGGTAATCTTGCCTTTTGTATCTGCACTGCGAATCCCCTCAACAGTCCCGATAGCTGCCGTCGAATTTCCCACTACAACATAATTCATTCACCCTTCACCCCCTCTTTCCCCCAAAGACTCATCAGTAAAGATGAGTGCCGGTAAATCCTAATCTTCTATTCCTATTAATCAGAATCGACATCTATGCCAGAAAAATAAAATCCCCCAAACCAATTTTAAGTCTGGGGGAGAATTTACGAAACACCTAGGCGGGTTACTCCGCAATATTAATCTATAATTGAGCAATTAGTTTGGCGATTGAGCATTAGTTTGGTCCGCGATCGCCCGGATGTGCGTTGCTAAAACAAAATCCCCTATAGGACGCTTTTACCCATGAGATATTTATCTACTTCCCGGGCCGCAAGCTTACCTTCTTGGATAGCCCAAACAATAAGGCTCTGGCCTCTTCTCATATCCCCTGCCGCAAAAACCTTCTCCACATTGGTTTCAAACACTTCATAGTCCGCTTTTATATTACTCCTGAAATCTCTCTCCAGCTTCAGCTCATTGGGTATGGTGTCTTCCGGACCTAAAAAGCCCATGGCCAGGAGAACTAAATCGGCTTTCCACACTTTTTCGCTGCCAGGAACTTCTTGTGGAATCATTCTTCCGGAAGCATTCTTAACCCAATTAATTTCTACGGTATGAACTTCTTTAACCTCGCCCTGCTCATTACCCACGATTTTCTTAGTGGAGATAAGATAATTTCTCGGATCCCTGCCATAGAGATTAATGGCCTCTTCCTGGCCGTAGTCAACTTTTAATTTTAGCGGCCATTCCGGCCAAGGATTTGTTTCTTCCCTGCGTTTTTCAGGAGGTTCAGGCATAATTTCAAATTGATGCACACTCTTACAGCCATGACGCAGGGAAGTGGCAACACAGTCTGTTCCAGTATCCCCTCCGCCTATAATAATCACATCTTTGTCTTTAGCACTAATATAGCTGCCATCTTTTAACTTAGAATCAAGCAGGCTTTTAGTATTAGCTTTCAAAAAATCCACCGCATAATAAACACCTTTAAGGTCTTTTCCCTCAACCTCAAGTCCTCGCGCTTTAGTCGCTCCGGCACACAAGATAACCGCATCGTAGCCGTTCACCAGTTCCTGTGCAGGTATATCCTTGCCTACCTCAGTATTTAACATGAATTGAATACCTGAAGCTTTCATGAGATCAAGGCGTCTTTCCACAACTTGTTTCTCAAGTTTCATGTTGGGTATTCCGTACATCATCAGTCCGCCGGCTCTGTCACTTCTTTCATAGACGGTTACATCGTGACCTACGGCTTTCAGATAATAGGCTGCCGACAACCCCGCCGGGCCTGAGCCGACTATAGCAATTTTCTTTCCTGTCTTTTGGGCCTTTTTGGGTAGGACCCAGCCTTCAGCGAAAGCTTTTTCAATAATCTCATATTCAATACTGTTAATCGTTACAGGGTCCATAATATAACCTTCCGTACAAGCACCTTCACAGGGGGCCGGGCAGACTCTTGAGGTGAATTCCGGGAAAGGACTGGTTCTAGTCAGCCTTTTATAGGCTTCCTCCCATTGTCCTTTATAAACCAGCTCATTCCACTCAGGAATAAGATTATGCAGGGGGCAGCCTGAAGCCATGCCGTTTAACAGAACTCCGCCCTGACAGAAAGGAACTCCGCAGTTCATACAGCGTGCACCCTGAGTTTTCACAACCTCTGGGTCCTGAGGGAGTCTCATTTCATCCCAATCTAGCATTCTATCTTCAGGAGAACGTTTCTTGGGATTTATTCTTTCAAACTCTAAAAATCCAGTTGCTTTTCCCATTGTAAGTCCCACCTTAATCCTATAGTCCTTTAATTTTTAAAATGCTCTTCGAAGGCCGCCATCAAGGCTTCTTCACCGCTTAAGCCTGTCTTGTGAGCCTTATCAATGTTTTGAAGCATACGTTTATAATCTTTAGGAATTACTTTAGTGAATCTCTGTGAGTAATTCGACCAGTCATTAAGAACTTTCTTACCCAAAGGACTGTCGGTGTATTCAACATGTTTTTCAATCATGTCCTTGATTTCATTCGTTTCTTCAGGAGATTCGATGGTTTCCAATAACACCATTGACTTATTGCAGTATATTTCGTCAAAGTCCAGAATATATGCTACCCCGCCGGACATTCCAGCAGCAAAGTTTCTTCCTGTTTTGCCCAAGATAACGACTTTACCGCCTGTCATATATTCGCAGCCATGATCACCCACACCCTCAACAACTGCTTTGGCTCCACTGTTTCTGACACAGAATCTTTCCCCGGCTATTCCATTGATATAGGCTTCTCCCGAAGTGGCACCATAGAAAGCTACATTGCCGATGAGGATATTTTTTTCCGGCTCAAAGTCAGAACTTCTGGGAGGATAGACGATAATTTTACCGCCGGAAAGTCCTTTTCCCAGATAGTCGTTGGCATCCCCCTCCAACTCTAAAGACATCCCTTTGGGGATAAAGGCTCCGAAACTTTGTCCGGCCGAACCTACGAAAGTCAGCTTGATTGTATCCTCCGGCAGACCATTCTCACCGTATCTCTTAGAGATTTCGCTTCCTACAATAGTTCCAACGACGCGGTCGACATTATCGATCTTTAGTTTGGCCCGGATGGACTTCTGGTTTTCTAAAGCTGGTTTACACATTCTGAGCAGCTTTTTCATATCCATTGATTTTTCCAGCAGATGATTTTGTTTCTGAGAGTTAAACCGTCCGACATCAGCCCCTGCATAAGGTTGATAAAGAATTTGGGACAGATCAAGATTAGAGGCTTTCCAATTTTTAATCGTCTCTTTCGTCTTAAGCCTGTCCGTTCGCCCAACCATTTCATCGACAGTTCTAAAGCCCAGTTTAGCCATTATTTCACGCATTTCTTGGGCGACAAAGCGCATAAAGTTTTCAACATATTCAGGTTTGCCGTTAAAGTTCTTCCTTAAGGTTTTATCTTGGGTAGCTATCCCAACCGGACAGGTGTTAAGGTTGCAAACCCTCATCATGACACACCCTATGGCAATAAGAGGTGTCGTCGAGAAGCCGTATTCTTCAGCACCCAGCATCGCTGCGATGACGACATCCCTGCCCGAGAGTAATTTTCCATCGGTCTCGACAACAACTCTGTCTCTTAGCTTATTGAGCACTAACGTTTGATGAGTCTCAGCGAGCCCAAGTTCCCAGGGAAGACCGGCATTTCTAATACTGGTTCGAGGTGAGGCTCCGGTCCCTCCATCATAGCCGCTGATCAGAATGACATCTGCTTTCCCTTTCGCCACTCCCGCGGCAATGGTTCCTACCCCGACTTCAGAAACAAGCTTGACACTAATCCGTGCTTCTTTGTTGGCATTCTTTAAATCATGGATAAGCTCCGCCAAATCTTCAATGGAATAAATATCATGATGGGGCGGCGGCGAAATAAGATCAACGCCCGGTGTTGAATGGCGGACCTTGGCTATTTCCGGATACACTTTGCGTCCTGGGAGTTGACCGCCTTCTCCGGGTTTTGCTCCTTGAGCCATCTTGATCTGAATTTCTTTGGCATTTACCAAATAGTTGCTGGTTACTCCGAAACGTCCTGAGGCTACTTGTTTGATAGCACTGTTCTTGGAATCGCCATTGGGCATCACCGTAAACCGTTCAAGATCCTCTCCACCTTCACCGGTGTTGCTTTTCCCGCTCAGTCTATTCATGGCAATAGCTAAACACTCGTGAGCCTCTTTACTGATAGAGCCGTAGGACATTGCCCCGGTCTTAAATCGTTTGACAATAGAATCTACGGATTCAACATCTTCGATGGGAATGGTATCTCCCGCATTAATCTTAAAATCGAGGAGGTTTCTTAAGGTATAAATACCCTCCTCGTTAATTTTCCTGGAGAAATCTTTATAAAGAGAGAAATTCCCTTCCCTGCAGGCTTTTTGCAGCATATAGATCGTTTCAGGATTATAAAGATGGATTTCCCCTTCATCCTTGCATTGGAAGTACCCGCCAACTTCAAGGGTATCTGTATAGGGGGAATTTTCAAGATAAGCACTGTCATGGCGCATTTGATTTTCTAAGGCAATTTCCTCCAGACCTATCCCTTCAATTCTTGAAGGAGTCGAGGTAAAGTACTTTTCGATAAGTTCCTTTTTCAGACCTACTGCCTCAAAAATCTGTGCTCCGTGATAACTTCGCATCGTCGATATACCCATCTTGGTGAGTACTTTAAGAATTCCTTTGACAGACGCTTTAATATAGTTCTTTTTAGCTTCTTCGTAGCTCAATCCTTCCAACAAGTCCCTCGCCGCAAGATCCTTCAAAGTCTCATAAGCAAGATAGGGATTGACCGCTGTGACGCCATACCCAATAAGGGCACAGAAATGGTGGACTTCTCTTGGTTCACCTGATTCGAGAACAATTCCAATGTTGGTCCTGATTTCTTTTCTAATCATATGGTGGTGAAGTCCAGAAGAAGCCAAGAGAGCCGGAATCGCAGCGAATTCCTTGGAGACACCCCGGTCAGAGAGAATAATAATATTCGCGCCTTCACTGATTGCCTGATCAGCTTTGCGAAAAACTCTGTCCAAAGCCTTTTCCATAGATTTGGGGCCTCCGGAAACATTATACAGGATCGAAATAGTTACGGATTTCAATTTATCATTGTCCAGATATTTAATCGTATTGAGTTGTTCATTGGTTAAGATGGGATACTCCAGAGCCAAACTGGCGGATTTTCTCTGGTCCGGATCTAATAAATTTCCAGTATCTCCAAGCAGAATACTGCTGGAAGTAATGATCTCTTCTCGTATGCCGTCAATCGGCGGATTGGTGACCTGGGCAAATAACTGTTTGAAATAAAGATACAGCATTTGTGGTTTCTCCGACAGCACTGCCAGCGGGGAATCCATGCCCATAGCTCCAACGGGATCGACACCTTGTATCGCCATAGGTTCGATAGTTTTAATAATATCTTCGAAGGTGTAGCCAAAAGCTTTCTGCAGTTTAATTAAGTCTTCCGCAGTGATTTCTTCTTCGTCAGCTTTTACTGCAGGCAGCTCCTTGAGATGGACGATATGCCGCTGATTCCATTCTGCATAAGGATGTAGGGAAGCGACACTTCCTTTGATTTCTTCATCAGAGATAATCCTCTTCGCCTCAGTATCAATAAGCAGCATCTTGCCAGGCTCCAAGCGGCCTTTATATTTTACATTCTCAGGTTTTATATCGATAACTCCCACTTCAGAAGCCAAGACAACCTTGTCATCCTTTGTCACATAATACCGTGAAGGGCGAAGTCCATTTCTATCGAGCACCCCGCCAATGACAACACCATCGGTGAAAGCCATAGCGGCGGGACCATCCCAAGGTTCCATCAAAAAGTCATTAAATTTATAAAAGTTCTTTTTATCTTCAGGCATTAACTCATTCTTTTCCCAAGGTTCCGGGATCATCATCATGATCGCATGAGGAAGGGATCTGCCGGTAAGGTGAAGAAACTCAAGGCTATTGTCAAACATCGCCGAGTCACTGCCGGATTCATCAATAATAGGAAATACCTTTGTAAGATCCTCAAAAAGCGGAGAATCAATGCACTTTTGTCTCGCCTTCATCCAGTTCACATTGCCACGTATGGTGTTAATTTCACCGTTGTGAACAAGATACCGGTTAGGATGGGCTCTCTCCCAACTTGGAAACGTATTGGTGCTGAATCTAGAGTGAACCATCGCCAAAGCGGAGGTAAAATCCAGATCGGAGAGATCAAGATAGAAGTTCCTGAGTTGTTCTGCAGTAAGCATTCCTTTATAAACAATGGTCTTCGAAGAAAGACTGGAGATATAGAAAGTACCGCCCTTATCCTCACACATCGGTACGATAACTTTTTCTGCTCGTTTTCTAATAACATAAAGTTTTCTTTCGAAATCCATTTGATTCTTGAGATTGGTATTCTTGGCAATAAAGACCTGTATAAACCTAGGCATCACCGCCTTGGCTCCTTCACCGATAGTGGTTTTATCGATGGGAACTTCTCTCCAGCCTAAGATTCTTTGACCTTCCTCCAAAACAATTTTTTCGAAGGTCTCCATTTGCGTTTTTCTAAAATCCTCATACTTATGGGCAAATATCATACCTACGCCGTAGCTGCCCTTTTCTGGCAAATCAAAGCCCAGAACTTCACACTCTCTTTTAAAGAAATCATGAGGTATCTGAATCATGATTCCGGCGCCATCGCCAGTATTTTCATCGGCTCCGCTGGCCCCTCTGTGACTCAAATTTTCTAGGACTGTTAAGGCCTCATCGATAATAGTATGAGATTTCTCTCCATTAATATGAACGACAAATCCCATTCCGCATGCATCACGTTCCTGTGCCGGATCATAAAGTCCTTGCTTATTCGGTAATCCAAAATTTTGCATAATAACCACCCTTTATGGACTTCAGTTTGTTTGGTGTAAATCTTGACATGAATGGCTTTAAGAATAACTAACTTCACAACATTATAGCGTATTTTTAGTTTTTGATCTCAACATTTCCTTCTGTAATTAATTGTCATATTTGACTGACATTACAAAAGCAAATTTTCTCATACACTCAATTAATCATTACAGTTATTGAAAAATATATTTGTACTATATAACAATTTCTTCTGAGTGTAATTTATATTTTAACATACTTAAGTCGTTAAATAACCATTAATATAAATGTATTATGTATTTTTTTAAAACTTTGTTTTTCAATACGAAATAGCACTCTTCTTGCAGTTCACATCCGGATGTTATACTTTCTTCTAAATATTAAAAGGCGTGCTGCCGCACGCGTTCAGAGTAGTTATCCGGAGTTCGCAATTTGTATGCCTTGCTTAGCAATAAAAAAACAGCAACCTTGCTAGACAAGGTTGCCCAACCCCATTCGTTCCAGACGCTCTATCTGAAGCATGGATGATTATACCCCTGGAATCATCCACGTGAAGACATACGCTTGAAGCCAGACAAGAATTCCCATAAGAATTGCAAGGGCTATACTGTGTAAAAAGACTTTCCGGAAAATAACTCCAATGGCATTAACCGCTTCAACAGGGCTGGAGTAACAGGCTACAGTGGCGACCGTGATACTCTGTGCGTCAATCATTTTTCCCATAACACCGCCGGTACTGTTCGCAGTAACCATTAACAGCGGATTTAATCCTAACTGCTGTGCCGTAATCTGTTGCAGACCCCCAAACAAAGAGTTTGAAGCCGTGTCGCTTCCGGTTAAGAAAACACCCAACCAACCAATCATTACTGCAAAGAACGGATACATTGCTCCTGTTTTTGCGAAGGCCAAAGCTAATATTGCATCGGTTCCTGCATATCGTGTCATGTAACTCAAACCAAGGACTAAGGAAATTACAGTAAGAGGTATTTTTAAACGAGTAATTGTTGTAACGAGAATTTTCTTCCACTGTGCCAGAGTCACTCTCAGGAATATCGTACCAGAGAGAAGAGCCGCTATTAGAATACCGGTTCCTGCCATCGTAATAAAATTAAAAGAATAAGTGGCTGCTTCTCCCACTTTTGCCACATCCGTCGGAGAAACGGGCGCAGTTCGGAAGACCAAACCATGTAAATATGGCACTTTGAAACTAGGATTGAAAAGGCTGTTTAAGAAAGTCTTTACGCTCGGAACACCCCAAAGTGCAACAAAAATCGCCAATAGAACCCAGGGCATCCAGGCTTGTATTAACACTGGCCATGTGTATTTAGGAATTATTTTTGATTTCACAACCTTTGTGCCATCCAATCGAGCATAGGCCATTTCATTCGTAATAATATTCTTAGGTTTCCAAACCTTTAAGAATAAAGAGGTGACAATAATACTAACAATTCCTGCCCCAATATCTACAAGCATTGTCATGCCGGCTTCGGCCATTAGAAACTGAGTGGCTGCAAAGGAAGCACCCGTTACGAAAATTGCAGGCCAAACTTCCCAGACGTCCTTCCATTTCCCTTTTTCCATCAAGACTAAGGTTGCCACACACCAAAATGGTATTATGATTGAGAAAAACGGTAATTGTCTGCCCGCCATCTGAGTGATAAGGGCGTCCGGAATTTTCGTCAGCCCTGCAAGCGTGAGAACCGGAGTTCCAATTGCCCCCCATGCTACCGGTGCGGTATTGGCAATCAAGCATATGACTGCAGCAGTCAATGGTCTAAATCCTAATCCTACCATAATTGCCCCGGCCACTGCCACCGGAGTTCCGAACCCAGATGCTCCTTCAATAAAAGCTCCAAAACTAAAAGCAACAAGCAGGGCTTGTAAGCGTCGATCCGCAGTAATACCGGCAATTGAATCTTTAACAATTTCGAACTTACCCGTAATAACCGTCATAGTGTAAAGAAAAATTGCGCCAAAAACGATCCAGCCGATCGGAAATAAACCACTCATCACACCTAGCCCAAATGCTGCTGCAGCAGATGTTGCGGGCATTTTCATAATAAAAACACAGATAAGAAATGCTACAAAAGCTGCAATAGCTGCTGCATAAGGTGCATAGATTCCCAATAATTTCTTGCCGTCTTTACTTTTATGAGGGTGCAGCGCTAAGAAATACAAAAGTGTTAAAATTGGTAAAGCCGCACAAAATACCGACAACCAAAAACTCCCTGCAGGATTATAATTTTGCAAGTACTTCAATTATATACCCCCTTTCAAAATTTAAAATTTCTCCCAAGTTCCCCTTTGGATAGTCCCTTTTTATCACCCCTTTTTTAAATTATTTAAAAGTTTTTTAAATATTCAATAAAATATAGTTATGCCAAAGCAAGTATACAACCAAAAGTTATGCTTACCGATAATATAAAAACAGACAGCCACGCTGTCTGTAAGATTTTCTAAATTAGTATAGTATTTTAGCAATCACTAACGTGATAACAATAAATGTTGCACTGAGGGCTCCCAACCAGTTGAAAATGTGTTCTCTCTTCCGAAAGGCTGCCCATTCATCGTCCTCTATTAGAGGCTCATTGGGTTTCGACATTTCCATACCCTCCTCAAATTTTCATTTCTTACCTAACCTTCAATCTATTTATATCTATACTGTATGCTTCTCTTCTTTCTCCATACCCTCCCAATCAGTTAGCCAATAATAAGACTTTATAATTCAGAAGAATTGTCGCTGGTGACAAGCATTGAGGGATATACTTTCTTAAAGTACAAAAAGACCTGTTGCAAAGTACATAAGAGCCCCCATTAAATAAACCCTGCATAAATAGTGGTTTAAAATCATCCACATATATGCAGGGTTTTATTTATAAAAACGCATAAGTAGTCATTAAGCAACGTTCCTTTTAACGTTTAATTTTTAAATTAAACATTATAGCAATTACAATTCGCAGCTTCCAACCATTGAAATCATAACATCATTTATTTTGGAAACTTTGTCATCGTTCGTAAGAACGATTAGGTAATCTCCAGGGTAAATCACTGTATCCCCTTTGGGAATGATTTCTTCTTCTCCACGTTTGACGGACACCAGCAAGCAATGAGCCGGCCATTTAATCTCTTTAATTTGTTTGCCGTCCAGCATTGATCCCATGCACACGGCGAATTCCAAGATAGCTTTAGTCTTTCCGCTGCCTATGGGGGCCAGCGTTCCCTGTTTGTGCAAAAACCTTTCTAATAAGGACTCATAAATAGGTTTAGAACCTAAAAAGTCCGCTACGATATAAGCTGAAATACATACAACGGACAAGGAAAGCAAATGAGTAAATGAACCCGTCATTTCTGTAATCAATATCGTTCCAGTAATCGGGGCCCTGACGATTGCTGTGAAATAACCAGCCATAGCAAGAATAATAAAGTTATTAACATACGTGTTATTAATGCCAAAAAGATGAACAATTACAATTCCGTAGATATTTCCAATGATTGCACCGATGGCCAGAAGCGGGAGGAAAATTCCGCCCGGTGCCCCTGAACCGTAACAAATCATGGTGAAGAAAAATTTAACAACGATCAGAATTAAAAGGAGCTTTAAAGTAAAATTACCCTGGGTTACGAGGGAGGTAATCAACTCATGACCCCCTCCTAAAACCTGAGGTAAGAAAAGCCCCAAGACTATGGAAACCATTAAAGGAATAACTACCCAAAATGTTTTTGGCAGCCATCGTTGCCTGGCATATAAATCCTGGGTCTTTAACAGCGTTGTATTAAAAGCGACCCCTAAAACACCAATAATAATTCCCAGGATAATAATGAACAAATAATAGCGCAAAGGAAAGTCGTGGAGGTTGGCAAAATTCAATACCGGCTTTAAACCAAAAAATTCACTGGTGATAAAGTCAGCGGATAAGGCGGCAGACAATGCCGACAGAAGGACAAGAGGTGAAAAGTTCTTGTGAACCTCTTCCAAAGCAAACATTACTCCGGCCAAAGGTGCACCAAAAGCAGCAGCAAGCCCTGCGCTTGCTCCACTTGTTATGAGATATTTCTCTTCTATATTAATTCGTTTTAGTATCTTGCTAAATCCTTGACCGACTGCAGCTCCTAGTTGAACGGACGGGCCTTCCCTGCCCATAGAAAGGCCGGCTCCGATGGCTAAAACTCCACCCAGGAATTTGCCGAGAATAACCTTCCACCAGGTCATGGATAATTTTCTCAATAAAACCCCTTCCACCTGGGGAATACCACTGCCGCTGATCATCGGTTCATGTTGAACCATTAAGCCAACAATGAGACCTATCAGAATCAGCACTCCCACCCAAGGCAGAAGAAGGATCGGTCTGGCACTGATCAAATTATAAATTTGAGTTAGTAAAAGTCCGGCCTGTTCAAGAGTGAAACGGTACAATACTATGATTAAGCCCGTGATAATGCCAATACCCAAGCCTTCATAGACTAATTTCAATCTGAAACTACTCCAATGGAAGAGGGTATTATGAGTATTATGCTTGTTGTCAGTCATGCTTAGTTTCCCCCATAAATTACGCCGTCAAAAAGTCCGCTGCTAATCGTTTCCAATTGGCTCCAGATAAATCCTGGGGACTCGCTGGGAAATCCCACAAGTAATTTCATAACTAATAGTTCCAAGCCATTCGGCCATCTCAGTGGCAGTAATCTGCTCGTAGCCATCTTTCCCCAGAATTGTAACCACATCGCCAACTTTTACGCCTGGGATTTTAGTCACATCAAGCATTGTCTGATCCATACAAATCCGGCCGATCATCGTCGAACGCCGCCCATGAATCAGCATTTCGCCATAATTGGAAAGTGCTCTGCGCAATCCATCGGCATATCCCAAAGGAATTGTTGCAACAGCCGTTGGGTAGGCCGCCTGAAACGTACGCCCATAACTCACCGTTTCTCCCGTTTTAATCTTTTTAAAATGAGAAACCTTCGCTTTCCAAGACATTACCGGTTCCAAGCCAACCTGAGCTCCCACTTGAGACGATGGAACCAGCCCATATAAACCGATGCCGGGACGTACAAGTTCAAAATGTGCTTCCGGAAACTGCAAAATGGCTGCAGTGTTTGCAGCGTGCCGAATAGGAATTTTCAGTCCCGCTTTCTTGAGCTTTTCAAAGAGAATTTCAAAACGTTTAAGCTGCTGCCGAGCGAAAGTGAGATCTTTTTGATCAGCTGTGGCAAAATGGGTAAAAATGCCTTCAATAAACAAGCTTGGCAAAGACCCAATTTTCACTATTTCAGAAACATCAGTATCACGGAAGCCTATGCGGCTCATTCCTGTATCAATCTTCAAGTGCAGCCTCGCTCTTCGGCCAAGTTTAACAGCCGCTTCTGAAAGAGCACGTGCCTGAGAAAAATTAAAAATTGCCGGTATTATATCCTCTTTAACATAGGTATCCCACTGATCAATTTCCGGGGCACCAATAACCATGATGTCCAGCTTTGGAAATGCCGCCTTTAATTCTAAAGCCTCTTGTAAAAGTGCCACACCAAAGCGCTTTGCCCCACAGTTCATCAGGGTCTTAACCACCGGGATAATACCATGCCCATAAGCATCCGCCTTGACAATGGGCATCATTTCACTTTGTGTATACGCCTGAAGCTTGTAATAATTGTCTTTTAAAGCTTGCAAATTAACTTCAGCCCAAGCCTGTCGCACCATAGTTCTCCTCCCTTTTCTCTCTTAGGACATCTTCAATTCTAAAGAGTGCCGCACTTTCGGCAGCTGATCCGCTACCTCAGAAGCCAAAAAACCTGACCAACCATGATTTTTGGCAAGATCATCCGCGGATTTTCCGTGCAGATAAACCCCTAAGCAAGCCGCTTCCAGAGGTGATACCCCTTGAGCCAGCCAAGCCAGAATGCTCCCGGTCAGAACATCCCCCGTACCTCCCGTCCCAAGTCCGGGATTTCCGGTGGGATTAAAAAAGGCCCGCCCATCCGGTGAAGCAACAATTGTCACTGAACCTTTAAGTACCACAACCGCTTCCCACTCTGCAGCTTTGGTCAGAGCTAAATCCAAGCGGTTTCGCTCGACGTCAAAAACAGTGCATTGGCAAAGTCTAGCCATCTCTCCGGGATGCGGGGTCAGCAGCAGCGGTCCCCGTCCGTTTCTGGCCTCAAACAAACTGGGGTCTTCGGATAATAAATTCAAGGCATCGGCATCCAAAATAATGGGGCAGTTCATCGTTCTTAATACTTCCTCGAGAACAACCGCGAATTCAAAATTTTGAGCAAGACCAGGCCCGATGGCTATAGCCTGTGCTTTTTCCGCTTGCTTTAAGATGACCGGCCAAGATTCTTCGTTTAGATAATCCACTCCAGGGGCAGCCCAAACCGTTGCTTCGGTGAGACCGGCATCCACATCCTGCGCAATTCCTAGAGGTGTAACTATTTGCAGTAATCCGATTCCGCTGCGCAAAGCTCCCCGTCCGGCCAGAACCGCAGCTCCGCTCATTCCTTTTGATCCGGCAATGAGAACTCCTTTGCCATGAGTCCCCTTGTGTCCTTTTAATTCACGGACCGGAAGCATTTCTCTTATTCTATCATCTGTCAAAACATATGTAGAGATGCCTGGGTCTTCCAGAAATGCTTTGGGAATCGAAATCGGGTCAACAGAGACCCGTCCGCAATAAGCGGGGCCTTCTCCTAAAAAAAGGCCCCATTTAGGAAGGCCGAAAGTTACCGTTGTTTGAGCACGGATTGCCGTACGATAAACATTGCCGGTATCGGCTTCTACTCCACTGGGAATATCAACAGCTATGACACAGGCAGAAGCATTGTTTACCTCATTGACATAGTCTTCAATCAAACTCGGTAAAGTTCCTCTCATCCCAATGCCATAAAGAGCATCTATAATAACATCGGCTTGAGCCAAGGCATAACGTGCTATGAGCCGTTGCTTTTCTCCCTCTATAGCAAAGAGCTTCCCCGATGTTCCTTGGAAAAGCCGGCAATTCAGGGCGGCATCTCCTTTAAGTTCCTCTGCCTTGGCAAACAATAAAACCGATACATCCATTCCCAGCAGCACTAAATGACGAGCTGCCGCCAAACCATCCCCGCCGTTATTGCCCTTGCCCGCCAGAATGACAGCTCTTAGCCCAGATAAATTTCCTTCATTCGGCGCAAGGCAGCGGCGAACTTCCTCAACTACAGCCCAAGCCGCATTCTCCATCAAGAGCAAACTTGGTATACCATAGTCCCGAATAGCTCGTTCTTCGATCTTACGCATTTGTTCAACGTTTACTACACGCACGTTTCCCACCCCGCTATACCATTCGGCTAACTTAAAATCGCAAAAGCTATGGCCTGTGTCTGGTTATGGGATAAGCTCACACGAACTTGCGAGCCCCCTCTTTCTTTCAACTGAATCTCAGCTTGGGAACTAAGAAGGACAAGAGGTTCTCCGCTTTGACTTGTGATGATTTCCACATCATGCCAGGACATGCCGCGCAGCCCCGTTCCCATCGCTTTAAGAACTGCCTCTTTGGCAGCAAACCGTGCCGCATAGCTTTGCATTCCCCTGCCGCTTAGGCTTTCCAGCTCCCGCCTTGTAAAAAGCCGTTCCGCTAACCCAGGCTGCCTTGCCAAAGCAGCCGCCACTCGTTCGATTTCAATAATATCCACACCAGGAAACATGTTTCTACTCCATATCACAAAATTAGCTGTTGTAATCTCATTTGCCCTTCGGCTGATCCAGCCGCCAATAAGACATCCTCACCGCGCAAGACAAAACTGGCCTCAGGAGAAAATTGCTCCGATCCATCCCGCACCACCGCAATAACTGTAGTCCCCGTGCGTTCGCGTATCCTTAACTCACGCAAGGTTTTTCCTACAGCCGGAGAATTCTTACCAACTTCGATTTCACCTACATCCAACCAACGAGACATAATCCGGTCTACATAACCTTGCAGTTTATTAAGGTGACTTTCTATTTTTAAATCATTTTCCCGCCTCTGATCCATCAATTTCTTAAGATCTTCGAGAAAGATTTGAATTTCTCCTTTTTGATTGAAGGATTTAACAAATTTTTCCGCCATCGCTTTGGACGTTACCGTGATACCTACCCCTTGATTGACAATGACAACACCGACATTTTGCAAAATAGCAATGGCTCTGCGGACAGTTTCCGGAGAAACGTTATAACGACCTGCCAGCGTAGAGCGGCCATGAATTTTTTCTCCTTCGTGATATTCTCCCATCATAATAGCGTGAGCTATGTCCATTGCTATCTCCTGATAACGAGCTTGTTCCAAATTCTTTCAACCCCTTAATCTATATAATCTATTATAACATAGCCAACTTCAGTAGGCATCATGCTCTTGACTACTAACAACTTAAATGATACTATTGAGTTGTTAGTTAGGCACGCTTTAATTTCTGCCAAATAAACTACAGGGAGGGAATCTTGATGGCAGTACAACTCTATGGAGAATTGGATACTAACCGACAGTTTTCATTGCGGCGAGCATCTGAACTCAAACAAAAGATCGTGCCTTATCTCGAAAAGTGCCTCACGATCCCCACAGGTTTTTTGAATGCTGCGCTGATCCAAAAACGTCGTGAACACATCTTAAACTATTTTAATGCCACGCTTCAGGATTGGGAGGATTGGCACTGGCAGCTAAAGCATCGTGTTCAAAGTGCAAACGATTTAAAAGCCTTATTCCCTCAATTATCTGCTGAACAATGTGCAGAAGTTGAACATATAGGAAGGAGCTTCCGTTGGGCTATATCTCCTTACTATCTTAGTCTTATGGATATTACTGAACCTTCCGATCCTATTCGTCTCCAGGGATTACCTTCCCTTGCGGAACTCAGCGACGATTTCGGAGAGGAAGATCCTATGGGCGAAGCTCTTACCAATCCTGCACCTTGTATTACCCGGAGATATCCGGACCGTTTAATTATTAATGTCACTAACATGTGTGCCATGTATTGCCGCCATTGCCAACGGCGTCGAAATATAGGTGAAACAGACTTACACGCTAAGATGACGGACTTAAAAACCGCTCTTGATTATATTCGAGCCAACCCGGAAATCCGAGATGTCTTAGTGACCGGAGGGGACGCCTTACTTTTAAATGATCATACTCTGGACTGGCTTCTTAGCGAACTTCATTCTATCCCTCATGTGGAGATCAAACGCCTGGGTACTCGAGTCCCTGTGACCTTACCCATGCGTATCAACGACCATTTATGTTCTATCTTAGCAAAGTATCCTCCCATCTATATCAACACGCAGTTTAATCATCCTCAGGAAATCACCGAAGATGCTAAGAAGGCTGCTGATAAACTGATTGCCTCCGGTGTGGTCTTGGGAAATCAGGCTGTTTTGCTCAAAGGTATCAATCATCAGCCGGAAATCATGAAAAAACTGAATCAAGAACTCTTGAAAATCCGAATTCGACCTTACTATATTTTTCATGCTAAGAATGTCAAAGGAACGCGTCATTTTGTGCCTAGTATAAAAGAGGGCCTTGAGGTCATGAAGCATTTACGAGGGTATACTTCAGGCCTTGCCGTGCCAACCTATATCATCAATGCCCCGAACGGAGGAGGCAAAACCCCTATCCTGCCTCAATATCTTGTCTCTCTCAAGGAGAACCAAGCCCTTTTGAAAACTTGGGAAGACAAACTTGTCCAATATGAAACCCCCTAGAAACGCCCAAAACTTATGTAAATAACGTTAGAAAATTATGAGAGGAGCATCTGTACCATGAATGAACGCCTTAACAATGAAGAAATTCTTCAGCGGATCCTTAAAACGAATTCAGATGTGCAGCGTTACTTGGACTTAGCTCCCAGCTATAAACCGCCTTTAAAAGACAATAAAGCAAAAGAAACCTCACTGAGTCAAATACTGCCTGTAAAATTTCTGAGAACAGCTCATAGGCCTTGAGTTGTCCTTAGACTGTATCTCTTCTTTCCTCTGCTGCTAGGTAATCCCTCGGGATTACCTTTTGTTTTTGAAACCTTTTCCCCTGCCAAGTATCGCGCCGAATTAACTCTGCATCGATGGCATTGAGTACCTCCCATTTTTTTCGACTCCAGAGTGGCCCAATTAAATCATCAGGAGGCCCGTCTCCAGTTAGGCGATGAATTATCATCTCAGGAGGCAAGATTTCTAACATATCAACCACAAGAGAAACATAATCTTCTTTCGTCATCAGTTCAAAGGGATGATTTCGATAAAAACTTGCTAGAGGCGTTCCCTTTAACACATGCAGCAAATGAATCTTTAGCCCTTGTAGAGGCAAATGAGCTGCCGCCAAGGCGGTTTCAATCATTTCCTCCCGCGACTCACCGGGCAGGCCCAGAATAATATGGGCACAAACTCGAATCCCTCTTGCTTGCAATTGGTCAAGCCCACGCAGGAATTGGGCATAATCATGTCCACGTGCAATCCTTTCCAAGGAACGATCATGAATACTTTGCAGCCCTAATTCAACCCACAAATAGGTCCTCCGATTCAGCTCTTCTAAGTAATCTAATACCTCCTCAGGAAGGCAATCCGGTCTTGTGGAAATGGATAATCCAACCACTCCCTCTTCTAAAAGCGAGGCTTCGTAAACTTCTCGCAAACGTTCAACCGGGGCATAAGTATTGGTAAAGGCCTGAAAATAAGCCAAATACTTAGCCTTGGGCCATTTTTTCTTCATTCGTTCCTTTACTTCGCAGAACTGGTGATGGATTGATAACTCCTGCCTGCCCGCGAAATCGCCGGACCCCCGTTCACTGCAATAGATGCATCCTTGCCGTCCTAAAGTTCCATCTCGATTAGGGCAAGTGAATCCGGCGTCTAAAGATATTTTAAAAATTTTTTCGCCAAATCTTTGACGCAAATGTTCATTAAAGGTAAAGTACCGTTTCTTCTGCATAACAATCCCAGCTTCAATCTTAATAAGTTCGAGTCTTTTCAATTTGAATTATTCAGGGGCGGGAACCTTCAAGTTCTAAAAGTCTTTGCTTAATATCTAAACCTCCCGCATACCCCGTTAAACTTCCATTTTTACCGATAACCCGATGGCAAGGGACAATGATACCGATGGGATTACAATGATTGGCCATCCCAACAGCTCTTTGCCCCTTGGGATTTCCCAGGTTTACCGCAAGCTCACCATAACTTCTTGTTTCTCCGTAAGGAATACGGCGAAGTTCTTCCCAAACCTTCTGCTGAAAAGGTGTTCCTTGTGAATGAATTGGAATTGTAAAATCCCGGCGATTCCCCTCAAAGTACTCCTTCAGCTCTTGAATTGCCCTGCTGTTCGGCTCACGCCTGCGTGTCAGAAAGGATTTGGGAAACCAACGCGAAACCCAAGTGCGAAGCTCTTGTTCCTCCGTCTCAGAAGAACCAAGACTCAGCCAACAAACCCCCTCCTCTGACGAGGCGATGGTCAATTCCGTCTCAAGATCTTTAATCGTAACTTTTTTGGTCCAAAATGAAATAGTATGAGCCTTCCAGAGATCTGAAACAGAAAACTTTTTCAGCTCGCCGTCTTGATAAAACTCCAGCAAATTTTTGTCATTTTCCAAACGAGTATCTATATCTTCCGGGACTTTCCATTTGGGTCCTGATTCGCGGTAAAGAGGCATAAGTTCTTGAAAAGGCATCATTACTCTATAAATAAAAGCAGTTAATCCCCGTGTCAAAGGCTCTTCGGACAGTAAAAAGGGTTTGATTCGTTCATCGAGAGGTTCTACCAAGTGGGGGGCATTCAGAGCCATTTGCCCGATACCCCACAGAACTCCGTCTCTTAAGCTTTCATCCTCAAGAAGTCCTGACAACATCCAATTAAATTTTCCGCAGGTTACCGGGCAGTGGGCTATAATACTGCCGATGGCTTCTGAAGAATTCCAAGCCGTCCCACCTGATTCCTCATTGAGCATCCAAAAATACCGTCGAAGGATTTCCACTGCAAAGTTTCGATCTTCCTGCTCAAGAGCATGAGCTACAACACCTATACCCTCAACCGCTCGCCAAAACATAAGCCCATCTTTAACATAAATCCTCGCCATAAGCTTTCGCAGGACATTTCTATTCTCCTTAGCTAAACTAATAAGCTGCTCCCAGTCCCGGCTTTCCAAGGCATGTTCTAAATCTCTCTTGGTAGTCATTGGACACCTTCTCTCACATCTATATTCTTATCCCCATCTCATCGCATTTTTGTACTTTTACTTGAAATTCATCTTATCATAAGTGAATTAAGAATAAAACTAATCCAAATCAGGAAAAATCAGGCGTCCTAAAAGCGCCTACTTCATTTATCCACTGTCAAAATTATAGGCTTTCTCGAACCCTGAACGGTAAACTCGTTCAGTTAAAGCTGAACTTCGGTGCTCCGGCGAATATGTCCTGTGGACAATTTCACCGAATGCGCCTAGCTAATAACACCATTCTATCGCGCTGAAGGATGGACTCTGCCCCACTGAAACATGGTATGGGAATCACTCCCACTTGTAAAAAAGAGAGTCTAAAATAAAAGAAGCGGCTTCCACAGCCGCTCCAGCTACAACTTTAACTTCAAACAATAACTTAGCCTTTAATTTCTTTATACTTGTCCCAATAGCCTGATTCCGTGAGGACTTCTCCGCCGATACCCATGTTGCTGTATTCATGCTCATCAAGGGTTACCGTAAACGCTGCCATCGGTATTCCTAACGCCTGAGAAGCCGCTTGGCTCATCCCATGTATCAAACTTCTCTTCTGATCCATAGTTAAAACCGGTCCATCAAAATTAATCATTGGCATTGCTAATCACCTCCGCAAAAATCTTTCATGCTTTAATAAAATTCCCGATTAAGACTAAAAACATGTAGCCAATTATAAACTTTTCGATTTTTGTTCAAACTATAATCCAGAAGAAGGAAATACCCTGCCCTCGTCGAATAGCTTTTATTAGTCAATTATTAGTCAATTATTAGTCAAATTCATCTTTTTGGCGGAGAAAACATATTTCGTAATAAATCAGGAATCGTAGTGAATAAAATCCTAAATAAAATAGTTATTAAAGGCCATAAAGGTCGGATCTAAAGAAAACTTGGCGGGTGTCTGCCTAGTTGCACAAAACAGGTCCTCTTTGGTCTTTTTTAAGTTTCTACCTTATTAAAATTTATATATTTCTTAGAAACCTCGAAAATATCCAAGCGAAAGGAGATTGTCATGGACATTAATTATCGCCCTATTGGAACCATTCATACTCCTTATTTTGCCTTTAATGCCCCCCATCATTCCAGCCCCGATGCCCCGGGGGATTTCTGGATTACATTAAATCCTGAGTATGCAAGCGCACTGAAATCATTGGATAATTTCAATTATATCTATGTCCTTTATCATCTTGATCAGGTTAACTCTCCGGCAGATTTACTGACCCACTCTCCTTGGGCACCGGAACTTGAAATTGGACTCTTTGCCAGCCGTTCCCCTAAAAGGCCAAATCCCATTGGTCTTAGCATTGTAAAGGTCAAAGAGATTCAGGGCAACGAGATTATTATTTCGGGAATTGACGCCTATAATGGGACTCCCCTGCTCGATATAAAACCCTATATTCATTTCCGGGACAGCCTTGAGGAGGCCAACAACGGCTGGTTTGATACCCTCCCGGATAAAGAACATATAATTGCCCATGCCCTTGGCCGCCCTCACGAACATGATGAAGATGAACATGGTCACAAACACCATCATACACATGAGCATGAGCATGAGCATAGTCATGACTTTACTCATGCCCACAGTCATGAGCAAAACCATAAACCATCCCTTGGACATCAACACTTAAACAAACATCATTATCACCTGCGGGATGAACATAATGATTAATTAAGCTTCTATGCTTGTGAATTTATCAAACTTGCCGCAGGGCAGGGCGGTCTCTTCCCGCCATCCCGATAGTCTCCGGTGGAGAGTATCGCACTTGTTTGGCTCCAGAGACACTCGGCCAATCCACACTGCAGGTGTATGCGTAATGAGTTGCAGTGTGGCGATAAGCTCGTCCGCTTATCGTCATGGCCAGCGGTCTCTTCCCGCCGTCCTTGACGGCTGCCTGATCGTCACATGGTAGCTGATAGTACAAAAAGCGCCGACAGTTTCACGTTTTCTTATGATTTAAACGACCTCATGATCCAAATCTGCTCCGCTGAACTGGCTGTTATACAGGTCAGCATAAAATCCCTTCTGAGCCAGCAGCTCTTCGTGATTACCCATTTCAATAATTCTTCCCTTATTCATGACGAGGATCATGTTGGCATCTCGAATGGTTGACAGTCTATGGGCAATAACAAAACTCGTCCTTCCCTTCATTAGTTCCGTCATAGCCTTTTGTATATAAACCTCTGTTCTGGAGTCAACACTGCTCGTGGCCTCATCGAGAATCAAAATTGCAGGATCTGCAAGAATTGCCCGGGCAATGGTAAGCAGTTGCTTTTGTCCTTGAGAAATATTAGAAGCTTCTTCATTTAAAACGGTATTGTAGCCATCAGGTAACGTTTTAATGAAATGATCAGCATGGGCCGCTTTTGCTGCGCTTATCACTTCCTCCTCAGTTACCCCTTCTCGCCCATAGGCAATATTCTCAAAGATGCTCCCATTAAACAGCCAGGTGTCTTGGAGCACCATCCCAAAGATATTGCGAAGTTCTCCGCGTTTAATATCGCGAATATCCACACCATCCACCGTGATTTTGCCTTCATCCACATCATAAAAGCGCATAAGCAAATTTACTAACGTTGTTTTACCTGCACCGGTGGGCCCAACTATGGCTATGGTATTTCCCTGACGGACATCAATATTCATGTTCGTGATTAAAGGTTCTTGCACCTTATAGCTAAAGTTAACATTTTCAAAACTCACATTTCCTTTAGGAAATGGTATTACTTTTGCATCATCACGATCCGAAAGCTCTTCAGCTTCGTCTAATAATTCAAAGACACGTTCAGCCGAAGCTGCCGTTGATTGAATGATATTAGCTATATTGGCAGTTTGAACAATCGGCATCGTAAACTGACGGGAGTATTGAATAAAAGCTTGAATATCTCCGATGTTGATTCGCCCATGGGTGACAAAAATCCCCCCAACAACGCTGACTAATACATAACCGAGGTTACTGACAAATCTCATCAAAGGCATGATAATTCCGGAGATAAATTGTGCTTTCCAACCCGCGTTATAGAGTCTGCCATTGATTTCCTTAAAGGTCTCAATGGATTTGCTCTCATGTCCAAAGGCTTTGATGATAATATGGCCAGTAAACATTTCTTCTACATGACCATTCAGCTCTCCTAAAGACTTTTGTTGGGCGGCGAAAAACTTTTGAGAGTGTTTAGCAATCATAGTAGTGACTAATATATAAAGCGGAAGTGTCAAAATAACGATAAGCGTAAGCAGAGGACTAATCGTCAGCATCATGACGATTACACCCATGATGGTTACAATGGAAGTAATAAGCTGAGTGAGGCTTTGCTGCAAGGTATTGGCGATATTGTCAACATCGTTAGTCACACGGCTTAAGATTTCTCCATGGGTCCGGGCATCAAAAAACTTCAGCGGCAGCCGAGAAAGCTTATCGTCAACTTCTTTGCGCAAATTATACACGATTTTCTGAGCAACGCCGGCCATAATGTATTGTTGTGCATAACTGAACAAAGAACTCAAAAGATAGAGACCTACTAAAGTCAGCACGATTCGCCAAATCGAGGCGAAGTCAATTCCCGCGCCGGTTGAGGCTATTTTCCTCATAATTCCTTCATACAATATTGTCGTTGCCTGCCCCATAATTTTCGGTCCCATAATACTAAAGACCGTGCTAAGAACAGCAAACACAAAAACGACAATGAGTTTTATTCTTTGGGGCCTTAGATAGCGCAAAAGCCTATGCAACGTTCCTTTGAAATTTTTGGCTTTCTCTATAGGTCTCCCGATGCTTCCGGCCGGTCCACCTGGTCTGCCGCCCATGGGCCCCGGAGGTCTTGTCATATCTCGTTCTTTACTCATGCTAATTCTCCCTCTGAAAGCTGTGAAGCAACAATTTCATGGTAAACCTCACAGGTCGATAACAATTCTCGATGAGTTCCTATCCCGGCGATCTGCCCATCATCAAGCACAATGATCCTATCTGCATCCATAACGGTGGCCACTCTTTGGGCAATAATAAACACGGTAGCCGCTGATATTTCCGGTTTCAAGGCCGCTCTTAACTTAGCATCCGTTTTGAAGTCCAAGGCCGAAAAACTATCATCGAAGATATAAATTTCCGGTTTTTTTACTAAAGCACGGGCAATGGAAAGACGTTGCTTCTGTCCCCCCGAAACATTTGTCCCCCCTTGAGCAATGATATGGTCAAATCCTTCTTCCATCCCTGCCACAAAATCCATCGCTTGGGCAATCTGAGCCGCATGTTCCACCTCTTCCAGGGAAGCATCCTCTTTGCCATATCGGATATTGTCGGCGATTGTCCCTGAAAAAAGCACAGACTTTTGGGGAACAAACCCAATCTTTGCTCTCAAATGTTCTTGACTGATTTCTCGGACATCAACTCCGTCAACTAAAACACGACCGCTCCCAACATCATAAAAGCGGGCAATTAAATTAACTAGCGTTGATTTCCCGGAACCTGTCCCTCCGATAATTGCCGTGATCTCTCCCGGGCCGGCACTAAAACTGATTTCCTTGAGGGCAGGTTGTTCCGCTCCCGGGTATCTGAAAGAAACATTCTCAAAGTCAACAAACCCTTTTTTTAAAGGTACGACCTTCGTCTGAAGCGCATCCTTAACCCCAACCTCCGTTTCCAAAACCTCGTTAATCCTGGCAGCGGAGGCTTGGGCACGAGGTACTGTAACAAATAACATCGTCATCATCAAAAAAGAAAACAGAATTTGCGTCGTATATTGAATAAAAGCCATCAGGGAACCCACTTGCATCTCGCCGTTATTAATACGAATCCCGCCAAACCATATGATCCCAATCGTTGTGAAATTCATAATCAACATCATCATCGGCATGAGCACAGCCATTATTTTATTAACTTTCACGGCATTGTTCATAAGATCCAAATTCGCTTCATCAAACCTTTTCTTTTCTTTTTCAATTCGATTAAAAGCCCTTATAACACGGATACCCGTCAAATTTTCTCGTAGAACAAGATTGAGTTTATCAAGTTTTATTTGCATAAGCTTAAAAAGAGGTATGCCTCTGGACAGGACAATCCCGATCACTGTAAACAGCGCCGGTACTGATACTAAGAGAACCCAGGTTAAACCGGGATCTTCATGGATCGCCATAAAAATCCCCCCCAGGCAAGTAAGGGGTGCACTGACCATCATGCTTAATATTAATACGGAGACCTGCTGTACTTGATTTACGTCATTAGTAGTTCTTGTAATGAGAGTTGCTGTACCAAGCTTATCAAATTCCTGCAGGGAAAAGCTCTGAACTTTAGCAAAGATCTTTTCACGCAGGATCCTGCCAAACCCTACTGCAGTTTTGGCAGAGAGGAAATTGGCAATAATGGCGCATAAAGTTCCTCCGGCAGCAATTAAAAGCATATGACCGCCGATTTGCAAAATATAGCCTATGTCATTATTGACAATCCCATGATCGACTATGTCCGCCATTAAGGTCGGCAAGTAAAGATCAGAAAGCACCTGTACAAAAAGGAACAAGAAAACACCGCAAATATAGGGTGAGAATTGTCTTAAAAATTTATATAATTTTACCATGAGCTTCTCCTACCTCATACCATTCTCTGGATTCCAGCTTTGAACTGGGTTAATTATTAAGCATCGTTTTTAAAAGTTCCAACCCCTCAATGATTTTAGCCTGGTCGTCTGAGGAGGCTTTACTTAAGGTGCAAGCGATTTTTTTGAGTATCAATTGATGGTAATGCTCGTGCATTTCTGAAAATTTCGGCGAAACACTGACATATACAACCCTTCTGTCTTGCTCACTTCGGTTTCTTACCACAAGTCCCATGTTTTCCAGACGATCCACAATACCTGAAACCGTACTATTTGATAGGCTAAGCTTCCCGCTTAGATCAGTGATCTTAATAGTATTTTCCTTACTTAAGATCCCCATGACCATCATCTGAGTCACAGTCATTCCCTTTTCTTCAAAGATGTTCCCTATATTGTGTCTGAAAAGAACCATGATCTCATGAAACAACTTAGCAATTTCGTAACTTTGATTTGAATTATCCATAATTCTACTTCCTTCGATTTTATTTCGTCCGCGTAAATTACGTCATCGAATATTTCGTTTACGAAATAATATTAGTCGGTTCATTAAGTTTTGTCAATACCCTACTCTTTAGAGTGGCCTTTGCTTCAAAGATACTCGGCGAAGCGGCTAAAAAAACAAAGGACGGGGTTCGTCCTTTGTTCCGGGGAAACTAATGTTTAGGGGGCTGCGGCTGGTTATATTGAGGATTGTTGCGGGTGTGGTCCATATAACCCGGTTTTACCTCCCGTGGTCCGTTGGGCTGAGGATCTTTTCCGTATTGGGCCGGTCCGCCATACTTTTCATTAGGATTTTCTTCATAAGAAAACCCATTTCCTTGATTCCATGGACCGCGGCTATCGCCTTGTCCGGTGGACATGTTCATATATTTTTTCGAGAAATCCGAATCTCTGAAGTCCTTGTTAACTCCGGAACCCTTAAGAGTTTCTAAGGCCTGCATAAATGAGAAGTTATGGGATTCTTCCCGGCTTAAAAGGAACCGGATCATGTCTTTGACGCCGGCATCATCGGTCTGTTGAAGGAGACGTTCATAAATCAGTTTAGCCCGAAGTTCCGCTCCGGCATTGGATGAAAGATCTGTATAAAGGTCTCCCGTGGAATTGACAAAGTTAGCGGTCCACGGAACGCCGGCGGAATTTACCAGTAAAGGTCCTCCTCCCAGCAAAGCCATATGATTGGCAGCAAAGTCTTTGGGAATATTGTCAACAGGTCCGATGAGCATCCCCAGGGCTTCTCCTACCATCTCCAAATGGCTTAATTCTTCAGCTGCAATGTCCTGCAGCAAATCCCTTATTTTAGGATCGTTACAACCTAAACTTTGAGAGAAATACTGCATCGCGGCTTTAAGTTCGCCATTGCCGCCCCCAAACTGTTCCAACAACAGGACCGCATATCGAGGATCAGGCTGATCGACATGAACCGTGTATTCCATATCTTTGACATGTTTAAACACCCAAATAACCTCCTTGCTTCAACACAATAACTTTTCCAAGCTATTATCTCCTCGAATTTTACGTATTATCCCGTAAATTGCTAAAACTTATGGGATTATCCCTCTTGACTGTCTTTTAAGTTCCTTGCTATACTTTTGGTAATATATGATAATATAACTTATATTTTTTTCGGTTGGGGTAAACTTCGCGAAAGCGGGGGACGCTAAAGTCATGGATCTAAGGCTTAAAGCAAATGCTTGCCAGCGCAGGAAAGCTAAGATCGCCAGACTACAAGATGAACTTCTCTGGGGAGAGTAGTACTATGGACTACTCTCCCCTTTTATATTTCTAAGCGAATCTTGGGAACATTATGATTTAGAGAAGCTTGGAGGCGTGTCGATGCTCATTTGGATTGCAGCAAGTATATTTCTACTTAGCTATTTTTTGATCATCCTCGAAAAGTTTCCCCGTGCAGTTATTGCAATTTCCGGTGCCTCATTGATGATTATTCTGGGGGTGCTCACACAAGATAAAGCTGTCAAACATATTGATTGGAATACTTTAGGGTTATTAATCGGGATGATGCTCATCGTTGATCTTACCCGCAGATCAGGTATCTTTTCCTTTCTGGCTGTTTGGGTCAGCAAAAAAGTCAAAGGAAATCCTGCGATGCTTTTGATTTCCTTGTCCCTTCTCACGGGTATCTTGTCCGCTCTTTTAGATAACGTTACAACAGTTTTGTTAATTGTCCCAATTACTTTATCAATTGCTGACGAACTGGAAGTTGATCCTATTCCTTTTCTCTTTTGCCAAATCCTGATGAGTAATATCGGAGGCACAGCGACTCTGATCGGGGACCCGCCCAACATTATGATCGCCGGGCAAACAGGCCTCAGCTTCCTGGATTTTATTATAAATCTTCTTCCCATAATCCTTATCATTATTGTGGCGACTTTATCAGTTTTATATTTGTTTTATCGCCGCAAGCTAACCACCGGCGAGGATTTAAAACACAAACTAATGATGCAGAACGAATGGGAACAGATAAAAGACTTTTCCTTGCTCAAAAAATGTTTGGTCATCTTGGGCCTTGTGATTTTAGCTTTTTCCCTCCATTCCCTCCTTCACTTAGAAACTGCAACCATTGCCCTAAGCGGAGCCATGCTGTTAATGCTCTGGACCCATGAAGAGCCGGAGGATATATTCCTGGCTGTCGAATGGCCAACCCTCTTTTTCTTCGCCGGCTTATTTGTGCTTGTGGGAGGACTCGTGGAAACCGGAATCCTTGACTATCTGGCAAAAGGGAGCATGAGTTTAACCGGGGGAAATCCCCTTTTAACAACCCTTTCAATTTTAATAATATCCGCACTGCTTTCTTCATTTCTCGATAATATTCCCTATGTGGCCACCATGATCCCCCTAATCCAAAAATTAGCTGAGCTTAGTCATCTTACCCCAGCTCAAACTCAACCTCTATGGTGGGCCTTAGCCTTAGGAGCTTGTCTCGGCGGAAACGGTACCTTAGTAGGGGCCTCAGCTAACCTCATCGTGGCAGGAATTGCTGTAAAGAACGGCCTCAAAATCCGCTATATCCAATTTTTTAAAGTAGGTTTTCCTATGATGCTTCTCAGCATTATTATCTCCGCCGGATACCTGGTCCTCCGCTATTACTAGACTCAAGTCTCACTTGAATTCGCCAAAAATCTTTAAGCCGCATTTTGGACAATTACCATCCTTTAAGCGGTTGACAAGGGTTGGTTCACGGAGGATGACAGGTTCGCTGCATTTTGGGCAGAAGGTTGTGCTTCCACCGCTGACATTACCGAGATAGACATAAGGAAGCCATTCCTTGGCAACCTTAAAAAGCTGGTCTAAAGTTTTTCGTTCCGTTGCAGGGAGTGAGAGCCGGTAAGCTGGGTGGTATCGGCTTAGATGCCAGGCAAGGGGAGTATTAAGGTCATAAAGCCAGCGGGATAATCCGGCCATCTCCTCAGGATCATCATTGGCCCCAGGAATGACTAGGGTCGTAATTTCTAAATGAACGCGCCCGGCTAAGCGCTCCACGTTTTCTAAGACCCAGCTTAATTTGCCTCCGCAGTAATGACGGTAAAATTCCTCAGAAAAACCTTTAATATCAATATTAACTGCATCGAGCCAAGGGATTAATTCTTCAAGGAAGCGTCCGGAGATGATCCCATTACTGACCAAAACCACTTTTCCCCCTTGAGCGCGAATAAGGGGCGCCGTATCTCTGATCATTTCAAACCACATGCTTGGCTCGGAATAAGTAAAACATAACCCCAAGGAATTTTTGGCCCGTAAAGCAAGCTCAGCAGAACTCACTCTTTGCCCTGATTGACGTTGCTGAGATATTTCGTGATTTTGACAAAATGAGCAGCTTAAATTACAGCCAAACCCTCCTACGGAAAAGATCCAAGACCCAGGATAAAAATGGTAGAGCGGTTTTTTCTCAATGGGGTCAAGATTCCAGGCAGCAGCTTCGCCGTAAGTGAGAGAGACGATCTCGCCTCCCCGGTTTTCGCGAGTATGGCATCGCCCAGCTTGCCCTGGCTGCAGAAGACAATGTTGAGGGCACAGAAGGCAGCTAGCACTGGAGGATTCCCGACTTAGGTTACTCATAATGTCTCACAACCTCGAAGCGCCAGAGATCTGCCTCTTCCCGGGGCGAAATTCCGGCTTTTTGTTTCGCGATGCTTATTTGCTCGGAGACGGTATCAACACCTTCCAAATGCGGAAGCAAGAGCCCGCTTTTCCCTCCTCTGCGTACAACAACACCATAGCGCCAAGGGTCCAATTCTTCCGGTTCGGATATTTTCTCCAGATCACCTAAAACATCCACAGTGATCGTTAAACTCTCCAATTCCTCAATCTCCACCGGCCAAAAACGTGGATCTTCTGTCCCTGCTGCAACCGCATTATGCTTAATTTCTAAAGCTAGATTCTCTTGCCACGGTGTTGTAGTTCCGATACATCCGCGCAATTGCCCATTCTGCTTCAGAGTCACAAAGCATCCCCCGCGCTGAAAAAATTCAGGTTCCTGCGGGAAATCTGCAAGTTTAAGTTCCTCATGCTTCAAATGGGCCTGAAGACAACGCCTGGCCCAACGGGGCAGGGGAGAGGAATGATACAAATCAGCCACTAAATATCCAACGCCAAAGGGTCCCTCATAAGACAGCACTTGCGGAGCACCTTCTTTAGCAGCTAATGCCAACTGCAAGCTTCGATAACCACACTCTCCTGCATTTTCGATAAGCCGAACCGGTATGTCGTTGATTTTTCTCACGTCACGCTGCAAACCCCTGAAAATTGCCTGGTCAAATTCCGGCCCGGCGGGGTCGAATCCATAAGGTCCCTCTTTCTTTAAGCGATGGGAAAGATCTCCGCTGGCAATAAGAGCGACTCTTCCCTGATATTGATCAAGGATCCGCCCTATCTGCCTGCCATACTCATCAGGATGTTTCAAAGGCATTCCCATCAGTACAACCTTACCTCTCCATCCTGCCTCTTGCAGAAAATAAAGCGGCACCAAGGCTCCATGGTCAATTTTTCCTTTGATTGGGATCATGTTTTTAAGATGTTGTTGTAATTCGTTGACGATTGATAGATCATTGGACCAGGAAGAATTTAATCCCCCTGCCCCAAATTGAGCAAAACTGCCTTGTACATTTGCCTCCGCAAATAGAGTTATTCCTTCATTTGTTAGGGGAGCATGAGGCGAGACTAAAACTACCGTCTCAATATCCGCAGCAGCCAGCCGCCTTGCTATTTCCCGATACGCTTCCAGAGTTGATTGACATTTATGGACTTCCTCACCGCCGATTTCCGGAATAACAATAGGTGGATGCGGAACAAAGGCTATGTAAACTAAACTCATGTCAGCACTCCCTTCTACAGTATTCTATTGAGATTATTTTACCCTGTTCCTATTGCAAAATCCAAAACCAAAGAACTAAAATACAATTTGCTTGGTTAATTCTTCAAAAATCAAGTATACTTATAGCTAGTGTTCTTACTAGAATTATTTTTCCAAGGAGATGATATGATGAGCAAACAAACCCTTAATACTCAAAAAGCCCCTGCAGCCATTGGCCCCTATGCACAAGGGATTAAAGCAGGAAATCTGATTTTTACCTCCGGCCAGCTCCCCATAAATCCAGAAACCGGAGAATTAGCAACAGATATTGAAGGGGCAACCAGACAATCGTTAGATAATGTTAAAGCTATCCTAGAGTCCTCTGGGGCTTCCATGGAGAAGATCGTGAAAACTGTAGTTTTTCTCAGAGACATGAATGATTTTGCCGCTATGAATGCCATTTATGCCGGGTATTTCCCAAATGATCCTCCGGCTCGTTCCGCTGTGCAAGTTGCCCGCCTGCCCAAAGATGCAATTATCGAAATTGAAGCAATTGCACTTGCCGACTAACGTTACATTTCATTAAAGATATAAAGAAAACTTAGCTGTCGCTAAGCCTCTGGCGAAAGCGGCAGCTAAGTTGCACTTATGCTAGAAGACGAAGACACTGTCTTCGCACGAATTAGCTCTTCTTGCAGTATATAACCAAAGGTTATACTTTCCGATAGTATGAAATAAGAGCAAGCAGCTGCACATTTTGTGATAACTGCTTGCTCCTTTCTATTATTCAACATAATGCAATAACTTACATAATTTATCCATTATTTTAACAAATTCCCATCTAATGCATATCGTGTATTATGAACAAAAACCATCCTGTAATTCAAAAGGGGGTTTTGCCCATGTCTCCATTAACGGGGCAACGGGGGTTTTTCCCAACTCAGCAGACAACGTTCTCTTCTCCTGATCGATCCTATGATTTTATTTCTAAGCAAAGACCAGGGCTCGTCCCGGTTCAGGGGAATAGTTCCAAAACCTTCATTCCGCTGGACATTAAAGCGGAAGAAGTACCTGCCCCACAAGAAAATGTCAAACCTTTTCCTGTTTTAAAGAAAAACTCTCATCAAGAAAAAGAATCTTCATCTTCATCTTCATCTTTCACCTCAGAAACAACCGATCTTTGGCAACAACAAGCAGGAATTCTCCTGAAACAATACGGTCCTTCTTTTATGAAACAGTTTGGTCCTCCTCTGGCGCGAAAAATCGGATTACCTCTCGCGCAACAGTTCGGACCGCCTTTAGTCAGAAAAGTAGGGCTGCCGCTTGCCCAACGTCTGGGTAGTCCTATTGTGAACAAACTGTTTATACCCCTTGCCAAAAGAGCCGGGTTTGCGCTCATTCGGCGCCTAGGATTTCCTTTCTAAACTATAAGCAAATTTGTAAGGGCCGTTGCAAAACGAACTAGAACAGTTCGCAAACAACGAGCCCTCTTTTGACCATAATACCATTGCTCGATTTCGAAAGGATTATCTGAAGAACTTCGAGACACCCAAAGAAGGAATACTGCTACTTCACAATAAGAACGGGACACTTAACTCGTTGCAGGACGCCTTGGCTTACACTCCCCAATACAGAACCAGTGATAGGCCCATAGCCATGACTTCCCATGACCACTAAATCAAACGTCTCATTTTCTGCTTCAGAAGCAATGACGGTTGCGGGATGCCCCTCAAGTTTTTTCCTGGTGATTTTTACGCCCTCAATATCCATGCCTTCAAGAGTTGTATCTAAGGCCAGCTCTCCTCCTTCTTCAAGTTGTTCGGGAGGAACTATGAAACTTGCCGCAATAGCATATCCCCAATAAGCTTCCGGAACGTACGTCACGAAGAGCAGCTCAATTTCAGAATTAAACGTTCTTGCCATGTCCAAAGCAGTTTTAAAGGCACGGCGAGAATATTCGGATGCATCTGTGGGTACTAATATTTTATTAAACATAAGATTACCTCCTTTATCACTCAATTAAAGTACTTGAAACTATATATAAAATATTCTTCGTAATTTATTAAACTCCTTCTTTTTTAAGAAGAATTATATTAACAGGCAGGAATTCCTAATTGAGTGTAGAAAAAATCTCTAAGGATGAAGTTATTTAAACATAGAAAGGATGGGGCCCTACATGCAAAATGCTAAAATGATTCAAGCGCTGAACGAACAACTTAATAAAGAACTCTTTTCTGCTTATTTCTATCTTGCCATGCAAGCATATTTTTCATCCCATAATCTTGATGGCTTTACTAATTACTTTCGGGTCCAAGTACAGGAAGAACGTGATCACGCTTTAGGCTTTTTTAATTATTTGAACAAAATTGGCGGCAAAGTCACCTTAACAGAAATTCAAGAACCTCAAAATGACTTTTCCAGCCCTTTAGAAGTTTTTGAGCTTGCCTTAAAGCATGAACAATTTATAACCCAATCCATCTATTCCCTAATGGATATTGCACGAGAGATTAAAGATCATACTACGGAAATTTTCTTGCAATGGTTTATTACAGAACAATCGGAAGAAGAAGAAAACATGGGGCGTATCGTCAATAGATTAAAGCTTATCAAGGAAGACGGAGCCGGGCTCTTTATGATAGACAATGAACTTTCGCAAAGACTATATACACCGGCTGTTATCCCGGGAATAACACTTTAACCTTAACAGCCAATAACAAATACTATCGTACTGAAGGGTGGACTCGACCCCCATCGAAGCAGAAAACAGGGCCTAATCCCAATAAAAGTGGAAGTCTCACGATTGGATAAATTAGAGGCAGTAACCATATGTTGTTACTGCCTCTAATATTATTTAGCGGTTTTGATGGCTGCGGGCTTCATGAAATCCTTCAATATTAAGTCCTTCAATTCAAAGGCAAAATATGGTCTAATATCTCCCACAGGAATAGGTTTGGCAAGCAGAAAACCTTGTACCACATCACAGTCCTTTTTGCTAAGGAAATCTAACTGGTCAGGACTTTCTACTCCTTCAGCGATAACCTTGAGGCCTAAATTCTTAGCTAACTGGATGATCGTTAGAACAATAGCTTGTTTGTCTGCATATTCACTCAAAGAGGAAATAAAAGAGCGGTCAATTTTTAATGTATCCAGAGAAAACCGGCTAAGATAACTCAGTGATGAAAATCCAGTCCCAAAATCGTCAATGGAAAGACGGATTCCCATAGATTTCATTTTTCGAAGAATCTCCGAACTTAATTCTACGTCTTCCATACTCAAACTCTCGGTAATCTCCAATTCCAGCCAATGCGGTTCCAGCCCTGTATCATCTAAGATCCGGGTAATTTTTCCAATGAGATCCTTCTGACGAAATTGACGTGGCGATAGATTTACTGCAATGCTCACGGGGGGGTAACCCAAATCCTGCCAAAGTTTATTCTGAGTACAGGCTGAGCGTAGAACCCATTCTCCTAAGGGCAAGATAAGGCCATTTTCTTCAGCCAAGGGAATAAATTTCCCCGGATAAAGAATTCCTCTTTCCTGGTGCCGCCAGCGTACTAACGCTTCTATGCCACAAATCCGTCCATTCTTCAGACAATATTGAGGTTGATATTCAAGAAAGAATTCATTATTTTTCAAAGCACGACGCATTTCATTTTGCAGTTTCAACCGTTCCGACAGACGCTCATTAAGCGCTTCCGTATAGAAGTGATAATGGTTGCGTCCTTCAGCTTTAACCTGATACATAGCCACATCAGCATGTTGAATCAGAACCTCCGGTTCTTCGCCATCCACAGGATAGAGGGCAATACCCAAACTGGCCGATATATAAGTTTCTTGATCACCAATCTGAAAGGGGGAATTCAGGGCCTTTAGCAGTTTTCGCGCGATTTGAGCAGCTTGCTGCTCAGAAGACAGTTCCGGCAATAAAATAAGAAATTCATCACCCCCTTGTCTGGCGACCGTATCATCAGGCCTCAAAGCTTTTTGCAGTCGTTCGGCTATCTGGCAAAGTATAGTATCACCTACCTCATGTCCATAGGTGTCATTGATAAGTTTAAAATCGTCCATGTTAACGAAAAAGACGGCAATCTTTTCTTGACGACGGCAGGCCTGCAAAATAGCCAATTGTAAGCGGTCTTTAAACAATAAGCGATTGGGCAAATCTGTTAATGAGTCATGATTAGCCTGATGGGTTAAGCGATAAAGCAACGTTCGTTTTTCGGTCACATCGCGAAAAACTAAAACTGCCCCAACCACCGTTTCTTCCCGGTCGCGCATAGGAGCTACAGAAACTTCAATATGAAAGTACTGTTGGCTATGTCGCTGCCTAATCATGGCCGGATTTGTCACAGTGATGACTTTATGTTCCCGCAGGCATTGACGAACCGGCTGAACTAATGCTGTCTCCGCACTTTCACTGCAAATATCAAATACCTGCTCAATCCTCAGACCGACAGCCTCCTGACCGTTCCAGCCCGTTATCGTTTCAGCAACAGGGTTAAGGTAGGTTATATTCCCAAGAACATCCGTGGTAATTACACCATCTCCGATCGAGGCCAGGGTCACTTCAGCACGTTCTTTTTCTTGCCAAAGAGCTTTTTCGTTAAGTTTACGGTGAGTTACATCATCATACAAGAAGACAATGTTCCCAGTGGCGAGTTTATAGATGACCCCTTCGCTCCATCCTGAACAGCGCGGATTATTATAATAAACGGCCGGGAAATGTCTCTTCTCTCCAGTGCGATATACTTCAAGCACAAGGTCCCAGACACCTAATTCTTTGATCATTGGAAATAGTTCAGTGATCAATGCCCCAATCCCTTGCTGCCTGGGAATATTTTCAACTCGCTCCGCCGTCTGATTAAGAGCCGTGCAGATAAAATTTTCTCCATTGTTAATAGGTTCAAAAATCACCACCGCACTGCTCATGTTTTCAAACATATCACGATATAGTTCTTCCTGCCGCAGCAGCTCATTTTGAATTGTTAGGCGTTCACTGATGTCTTGTTTCACAACGACAGCGCAGCCTAACATCAGATCATCTTTTAAAATTGGAGAAGTAATAACTAAAGCGGAAATATTGGTCCCATCTGAGCGAAGGATTTCTTTTTCTTTAGCTTTGACAGGTTCTGAAGAAATTAGCGAACTCTGAAAAAAACAGCATTCTTCTTGAGAAATCTGAGCAGGGTCAAACAAATCCTTGAAAGATCGCACCCCTATGTCTTTAGCCGCATTCCAACCCAAAAGACGCTCAGCTTCCATATTCAAATAACGAAGAATCCCTTCCTGATCAAACAGCAGCAAGCCCTCTGCTAAAGCATAGGTCAGTGACTGAAACTGAAACTCGTTCGTTAAAAACACATCCATACTTCTCCTCCCAACGGAAAGGATTTTCAGCTTACATTATTCGACATAAACAGACTTAAAACCTTGTTAATTAAGATCTTTGCGAAAATAAAAATCAACGTTAAATTAATCATTTTTCTTTCACACTGATATTTCACCAGATCATTATTTTGAAGGCTCGAACTGTTGAAAAGGGATCAAACGATCCTCTAATTCTAGAAGGACCCTGTCCTAAAACCCCTTAATCCGGCATACAAAGAAACTATAGGTAATCAATCTCCACACCTAATAATTATCATCTTCGCATAACCAAACCTGCCAAAATTATTTACAAACATTCAAGCAAACATTATAATGTTTATTAAGTAAACTAAATAAGGGGGGATATTTTTGAAACGTCTAGTTAATCAACACTTGTGCAATCCGGATTGCCACATTCCCCCTAACCGTTCAAAGGAGTTGTCTCACTCACTCTCCCAAATGGAAGGCGTAACCCCTATTTTTAAGGCCTTAGCCGATGAAACTCGGGTGAAAATTATTTATGCTTTACTCCAAGAACCAAATCTTTGCGTTTGCGATCTTGCTCAGATTACTGAATTGACGATTTCAGGAGCCTCTCACCATTTACGCTTGCTTAAGAACATGGGACTCGCCCGCTCGCATAAAGAAGGAAAACACGTGCGCTATTGTATCCATGATGAGCACGTAAAAATTATCTTAGAAGAAGCGCTCAACCATTGTAACCACCTCCCAAGATAACCTACCTATGGAGATGATTTTGCATAATACGTCAGTGGAGGATGAAAATGAGTAGAGTTTTAAATATCGGATTAGACGTAGGTTCTACAACAGTAAAACTCGTCGTGCTCGACAATCGAAAAATAGTCTATAAGAATTATTTACGACATTTTTCCAATATACGAAATACAGTTGTTATGATGCTTGAGGATGCCAAAACAATCCTCCAAGGACATGCCTTGACCTTAATGGTTACAGGTTCCGGGGGATATAACATTTCTCAAACATTAGACGTTCCCTTTATTCAGGAAGTTATGGCCTGCTCCAACGCCATAAAAATTGTTATCCCCGCCACCGATGCGGCAATAGAACTTGGTGGTGAAGATGCTAAGGTCACTTATTTTGGCGATTCCCTTGAACAGCGAATGAACGGAACCTGTGCCGGAGGAACCGGAGCCTTCATTGATCAGATGGCTTCCTTGCTGCAAACAGATGCTCTTGGTTTAAACGAACTGGCGAAAAATTACAAAACCATTTATCCCATTGCCTCACGCTGCGGCGTATTTGCTAAAACAGATATTCAACCCTTGCTTAACGAGGGAGCTGCAAAAGAAGATATTGCCGTTTCTGTTTTCCAGGCTGTTGTTAACCAAACCATCAGCGGTTTAGCTCAAGGACGTCCGATCACGGGTAACGTGGCTTTTTTAGGTGGCCCTTTATTTTTCCTTTCGGAACTAAGAAAGCGTTTTATTGAAACCTTGAATTTGGATGAAGAAAGCATTATTTTCCCTGATGACTCTCAATACTTTGTAGCCATCGGTGCAGCCCTTTCCTCTCGCGATCAGCAACCGGTCACTCAAGAGTGTCTCTATGAACGGGCACCTATGATTTACAAAATCAACAATGAAGAAAACGCAGAGTTAAATCCCCTCTTTAAAGATGAGGAAGATTATGAGGCCTTCAAACAAAGGCATGCCCAGCATAAGGTTAAGCGCGTAGATTTAGAATCTTATCAAGGGAATGCTTACCTGGGGATTGATGCCGGATCTACAACGACAAAGCTGGCCTTGATTGACGACCAGGGAGGTTTGCTCTATTCTTTCTACAATAGTAATCAGGGGAATCCTCTTGAGTCAACGGCTGAAGCCTTAAAGAGCCTTTATGCCAAACTGAATCCGAAGATTAAAATCCTTAACTCTGCCGTTACCGGCTACGGCGAACATCTCATTAAAGCGGCTCTCAAAGTCGACATTGGAGAAATAGAAACAGTAGCTCATTATGCAGCTGCAAATTTCTTCCTTCCCGGCGTTGACTTTGTGTTGGATATCGGTGGACAAGATATGAAGAGCTTAGTTATCCGTAATGGAGTCATCGAATCCATCACGTTAAACGAAGCTTGTTCATCAGGATGCGGCTCTTTCGTGGAAACCTTTGCCCAATCCCTGAATATGAGTGTCCAAGAATTTGCTAAGATCGGCCAAGAATCCAAGCATCCAGTGGACCTCGGCACACGCTGTACCGTCTTCATGAACTCCAAGGTTAAACAAGTCCAGAAGGAGGGTGCTGAGGTCAGCGATATCTCCGCAGGCATCGCAATTTCTGTGATTAAAAACGCCCTTTTCAAGGTCATCCGTTTGCGGAACGCTGATGAACTGGGTCAAAAGATTGTTGTCCAAGGAGGTACGTTCTATAACGATACAGTCTTGAGGGCTCTCGAAACGCTTGTTAATCGTGAAGTGGTGCGTCCGGATATTGCCGGGATTATGGGAGCTTTTGGAGCTGCTCTAATAGCTAAAGATCGCTTGGAGACCGGCTATCAGACAACACTCCTGCCTCTTGAAGAACTTCAAGAGCTCTCCTCAGAGACCTCCATGAAACGATGCGGCCTCTGCGGAAACAACTGTCTGGTTACAATTCGACGCTTTTCCAACGGCAATGAATTTTTCTCCGGGAATCGCTGCGAACGCGGTGAGGGTAAAACCATCACAAAATCTCAAATCCCCAACCTTTTTGACTATAAATATAAACGGGTCTTTAATTATGTGCCCTTATCTCCCTCTAAAGCGACTCGCGGCACCCTTGGAATTCCCCGGGTTTTAAACATTTATGAAGATTATCCTTTCTGGTTTACCTTTTTTACCGAGTTAAACTACCGGGTTATTCTCTCCGGGCGATCTTCAAAACCCCTCTATGAACGTGGTATGGATACTATTCCTTCCGAATCGGCCTGTTATCCGGCAAAACTTGCCCATGGTCATATTGCCGATTTAGTGAAAAAAGGGGTAAAAAAAATCTTTTATCCTTGCATACCCTATAACCGTCAAGAAGACCCGGAATCCAATAACCATTACAATTGTCCCATCGTCACTTCCTATCCGGAGACCATTAACGCTAACATGGATATCCTGAGAACCCCGGAGATCACCTTTTATCACCCATTTTTACCGATTGACAATCCCCGTCGCATGGGGAAACGCTTAATTGAAGAGTTAGCACCGGAAAAAATCCCAAGCCAAGAGATTCTCAAGGCCATGGAAAAGGCTTATGCAGAGTTAGACAACTATAAAGAGGACTCCCGAAAGAAGGGTGAAGAAGCCCTTCAATATATCAAAGATCATCAAATAAAAGGGATTGTTCTGGGGGGAAGACCCTATCATCTTGATCCTGAAATTAACCATGGAATTCCGGAGATGATTCAATCCTACGGGTTTGCGATTTTATCGGAAGACTCTATCAGTCACTTAAACCAGGTCGAACGGCCTTTGCGGATTGTGGACCAGTGGGTCTATCATACAAGACTTTATGCGGCAGCAAGCTATGTAGCCCAACAGAGCTCTCTGGAGTTGATACAGCTAAACTCCTTTGGATGCGGTTTAGATGCCGTCACGACAGACCAAGTTAAAGAAATCCTCGAAGCATACGGCAAGATTTATACCGTTATTAAAATTGACGAGATTAATAATTTAGGGGCTGCCCGAATTCGTGTCCGTTCTTTAATCGCTGCCATCAATGAACGGGATAAACGTCAGGTAACCCCCGAAAAGCTGATCACAAGACCTTCGCGAGTAATTTTCACTCAGGAAATGAAAAAAACTCATACTCTCTTAGTACCTCAAATGTCCCCAATTCACTTTCAGTTTTTTCAAACCGGTTTTGAAATGGCAGGCTATACGATTGAAATTTTACCTTCCGTCGATAAATCTGCCATTGATGAAGGCTTAAAATACGTGCATAATGATGCTTGCTACCCGGCTATTATTGTCGTCGGACAAATCATGAAAGCCTTAAATTCCGGCAAGTATGATTTAAACAACACCTCAGTTATCATCTCCCAAACCGGTGGAGGATGCCGGGCGACCAACTATATTGCCTTTATCCGCAAGGCCTTGGCGGACGCCCATCTGGGACACATCCCGGTAGTTGCTTTAAATACGGGAAATTCATCCAGCTTAGAGCAAAACCCAGGCTTTAAAATTACCCTTCCCATTTTTAAGAAAGTGATGCAGGGATTGATCTACGGAGATCTCCTGATGCGCGTTCTTTACCGAGTGCGCCCTTACGAAATGGAACCAGGCTCAGCGAATCGCTTATATGAATCCTGGGTAGCACGCTGTCAAGAATCCTTAAAGACAGGTAATACCAAGGACTATGAAAAAAACATCCGGCAAATTGTCGAGGACTTTGACTCCCTCCCGATTCACGAAGATTGGCTCAAACCTAAAGTCGGGGTTGTGGGTGAAATTCTTGTTAAATTCCATCCCACGGCTAATAATAACATTGTGGAACTGCTGGAATCTGAAGGCGCGGAAGCAGTTGTACCTGACCTCGCAGATTTCCTATTATACGGTGCTTTTGATAACCGTATTAAATACCAACAATTATCCGGAAGTTTTTGGAGTATGGTGTCCGGCAATTTCTCCATCGGTCGGATTGAAGCCTATCGCCGGGAGATGAAAAAGGCTCTCAATGCCAGTAAACGCTTTACAGCCCCCAAACCTATTGAAGAAATAGCCAAATACGCTTCAAACCATCTTTCCCTTGCCAATCAGTCAGGAGAAGGCTGGTTTTTGACCGGAGAGATGGTGGAATTGATTCGCAGCGGAGTCAACAATATCATTTGTTTGCAGCCTTTTGCCTGCTTACCAAACCATATTACAGGAAAGGGTATGATTCGTGAACTCCGGCGCTCATACCCTGCGGCCAACATTGCACCTATTGACTACGATCCCGGAGCCAGCGAAGTTAATCAGCTTAATCGGATTAAACTAATGCTGTCAGTAGCCATGGAAAACCTCTAATTGAACTACTTCTAAGGAAATCGCCTCCTGTGCGAAGTACCTGGCACAGGAGGCGATTTATTTAATCCAACTGTCTTTAACTCAATTACTACAGAGTTTATTAAGTATCTCCTTAAAAAATAGCCCCGAACACTATAGACCTCAAAGGAAGGCAGCTTCGCCCACAATAGTGAACTCATTGCATGGAGAATCGGTAAAGCTCTGGGCGAAGCTACCCGACCTAAAGTCATGATCTATTTTCATCATCCGCTGGTGCTGCAATTGCAGCATGGGAATCTAAACAAGATTTTATATAATCAACGGGCACATCCATTCTAATAGCAGTTTCTTCGACCGATAGGCCACTATTTATAAATCGCCGGACAACCATCATCAAATTTTCTCCAACTTCTATGATATGCTTGTCTGGATCATAGAAGCGAACAACACGCTGTCCCCAAGAATGTTCCAGCAAAGGATGTACATAGTTAATGTCTGCAATAACATTTATCTTTTGAAGAAAACCCTCAAAATCATCTTCTTCAAAATATAACTCCGCTGCATTTCCTCCGAAAACAATTTCATGATCCTTTTTTCGAATAAATTTAAGCCAAGTATCTTTTGTTTGTAAAGCAATACCGCCTGTTAGAGTTACATTGGCGCCAAAATCAAAAATAACTTCTAGGCCAAGCACTTCATAGTAAAAATGTTTTGCCGTTTCCATATTCGAAACGACTAACAAAGGACTTGAGAATTTCATTGTACGCCTCTCCATTCTAATTCTAATCTCTAATCTCATTTCTGTTTTTTAAACCGAATTTACCTTGCAAAACATCTTCCAGACACTTTTGCGGCCTGATTACTTATCATCATAACCCTAAATCAGGGAAATTCAACCATCAGTTTACAGAACCTGAGGAGTTAGCGGTAATCCATAAATTACCTCAAACTATTACTCCATTTACATCTTGACAGAAAAAAGGGTTTACTTTATAGTAGCTATATTATCTTGATTCCAAGTAAATATTGAATCTCTTATCAAGAGTGGCGGAGGGACTGGCCCTATGATGCCCGGCAACCGATAGCAAAGCTATAAGGTGCTAATTCCAGCAGAACCTTACTTAGGTTCTGAGAGATGAGAGCAGCGTGTTAAATACTTAACGATCGCTTCTCTGAAGCGATCGTTTTCTTTATTTATCAATAACTTCGCTGAACTTACCCTCTCCTGATAACCTATATAAACTCAACGGCAATCAAGATTCTCAAAAGTACGTCTCAGTGGAAATTACTGCCCCGAAAAACCTATTACGAAAAGGAGAGAAATGCAATGACCGAAAAACACCAATTTGGATTTGAGACTGTTTCATTACATGGGGGACAAAGTCCCGATTCTGCAACCAATTCCCGTGCCGTTCCTATCTACCAAACCTCTTCCTTTGTTTTCAACGACACAGAACATGCTGCTAACCTCTTTTCTTTAAAGGAACCCGGCAACATTTATTCTCGGATCATGAATCCCACCCAAGATGTTTTTGAGCAGCGCCTTGCCCTTCTTGAAGGAGGCGTAGGTGCACTGGCTACCTCGTCCGGACAAGCGGCTATTACGTATGCTATCCTTAACATCGCCCAAGCCGGAGATGAAATTGTCGCTTCAGGCTCTCTTTACGGCGGTACGTATACCTTGTTCGCCTACACCTTAGCTAAATTGGGAATTAAAACTCACTTTGTCAACGGCGATCATCCCGAAGAGTTTCGCGCTAAAATTACGGAACGAACAAAAGCTCTCTATACCGAGACCATTGGCAATCCTCAAATCAATGTAGCCGACATTACGAAACTTGCCATTATTGCTCACGAAAATAATCTTCCGCTCATCGTAGACAATACCTTTGCCTCCCCTTACTTATGCCGCCCCATTGAACATGGCGCTGATATCGTTGTTCATTCAGCGACTAAGTTTATCGGCGGGCACGGGACATCTATTGGAGGAGTCATTGTTGATTCCGGAAACTTCAGCTGGAATAACGGCAAATTCTCCGGACTCAGCGAGCCCGATCCTAGCTACCATGGAATTGTCTATACCGAAGCCTGCGGCAGAGCCGCCTATATCACCAAGGCCCGGGTATCTCTCCTGCGTGATACTGGAGCCGCCCTATCTCCGTTTAACTCCTTCCTATTTTTGCAGGGCTTAGAAACCCTTCCGCTTCGTATGGAACGTCACGTAGAAAATGCTCAGAAGGTGGCAGAATTTCTAAACCAGCATCAATTCGTCACTTGGGTAAATTACCCCAGCCTGCCTAACAGCCCCTATCGCGCCCTTGCCGAGAAATATTTACCTAAAGGTGCCGGCTCAATCTTTACCTTTGGGGTCAAAGGCGGTTTACGCGAGGGAGAAAAATTCATCAACAAGCTTCAGCTGTTTTCTCATTTAGCCAACGTGGGCGATGCAAAATCCCTGGTGATTCACCCGGCAAGTACCACTCATCAACAGCTCGATGAAGCCTCTCAACGCGCCGCCGGAATCTCACCGGACATGATCCGCCTCTCTATTGGTTTAGAGACTATCGATGACCTTCTTTATGATCTGGATCAAGCTCTTAGTGCCAGCCAGATATAAATATCGTAAATTTAGAAGGGCAAAGAAGGAAAAGAATCAACGATTTCGCCTTGAATATCAGGAATTGAAAGATAGAACCTCCGTTTTATCACGATCTTAGCAGCAACAATAAATTTGCAGATACCAAATCAATGAGTTTTCAAAATTCTTTATCTATCTGAAGTGAAACGGAGGTTTAGTTAAATGCCGATTAAAATCCCGGAACATTTACCGGCTATGGAAATACTCAATCAAGAAAATATTTTCGTCATGGGTTACGAACGTGCTTTTCACCAAGATATTCGCCCCTTGAAAATTGTGATCCTTAATCTTATGCCCCGCAAAGAAACCACAGAAACTCAACTCTTAAGACTGCTCGGAAATTCCCCCTTGCAAGTCGAAATCGTTCTTTTGCGAATTGAAAGCCATCAGTCCAAAAACACCTCTCAAGAACACTTAGATGCTTTTTATCAAAGTTTTAGTGATATAAAGAACCACAACTATGATGGCATGATTATCACAGGGGCACCGGTAGAACACTTAGACTTCGAAGAAGTTACCTACTGGAAGGACCTGCAGGAAATTATGGATTGGTCAACAACTCACGTCACATCGACGTTTCACATTTGCTGGGGAGCTCAGGCCGGATTGTATCACCATTATGGTATTCCCAAATACCCTTTGCCTGAAAAGTTGTTCGGTATCTTTCAACATGATGTCAATAAGAGCGGCTTCAACGGTATGCAGCTCCTGCGGGGTTTTGATGACGAATTCTATGTTCCCCACTCCCGTCATACGGAAACCAAACGCAGCGACCTCGCTAAGCATCCCGAATTAGAGATTTTATCCGAGTCCAGCGAAGCAGGAGTTTACATTGTTGTTTCCAAGGATAGGCGCCAGGTCTTTGTCACCGGTCATTCTGAGTATGATACCTTAACCCTCAAAGAAGAATATGACCGGGATCTTGCCAAAGGTCTCCCAATAGCTCTTCCCAACAACTACTTCCCTAACAACGATCCCACGAAAACTCCCGTTCACCTGTGGCGCTCACATACAAATTTACTCTTTCAGAACTGGTTGAATTATTACGTCTACCAAGAAACGCCCTATGATCTTGGCGGCCGCTAAGAGGAAACCGCCAATCTCAAAAGCGCACCCCAAATGTTGGCTATCCAATATTTGAGGTGTGCTTTTTTAATATTTTTTATAACTGAAAAGATCCCTAAATGAAACAAGGCCGCCTTTCTTAGAAACGGCCTGATGATATCACCCTCTGGATAGGAACAAATCTACATGCATATACTGAAAAGGTCAAATCACAAACATTTTATAGGAAAGGAAGCAAGAAATTTGACTTCGGTACAGAACAAATCTTCCAAAATGTCGGCATTTTCCTTAACCATGTTGGCCATAGGGAGTATTATCGGCGCGGGAATGTTTTTGGGAGTCGGCTTAACGATCAAACTTGCCGGTCCGTCGATTATTCTCGCTTACGCCCTCATGGGTATCTTAATGTATTTTAACTTATCCTTTTTGGCAGATCTCTCTTTGCTCGATCCGGAAAAAGGTTCGTTTCAAACCTATGCTTCCAAGGCTTTTGGAACGGGAGTCGGGTTTGTTATCGGTTGGCTTTACTGGATCTCCGGAATTCTGGTTATGTCCAGTGAGGCAACAGCCGCCGCAATTTTCAGCGCTCTTTGGTTTCCAGGAATTCCGCTTTGGGCCTTCATGCTTATCTATTCGGTTGTTCTGACAGTGGTAAACCTTGCTGATCCGCGCTGGTTTGGGAAATTAGAATCAGGTCTGGCAATCATTAAGGTCATCGCCCTTATCGGATTTATTCTTTTGGGAATAGTTCTTGCCTTTTTCCCTCTTCTCGGAACTGCCCCAGGTTGGCACAATGTTACGAATACTCCCTTTTTTGCTCATGGCATTTCAGGCTTCGCAGGCTCTCTTTTACTTGTCTTTTATGCTTTTTCAGGAACTTCGGTAGTTGGGTTAGCGATCTCAGAATCTTCCGATCCGGAGAAAACTGTACCTAAAGTAGTTCTCTCTACTTCGGGGATAGTCACATTCTTTTATGTTATTTCTGTTCTCTTCCTGCTTTTACTCCACCCCTGGACTACGTATAACGCCAGTACAAGCCCCTATGTCAGCGCTCTCTTGCCTTACAAAATCCCTATTGTTCAATCTCTTATGAACTTTGTCATCCTAACAGCTACCTTATCGGCCATGAGCGCCAGCATGTACGGAACTTCACGGATGTTAAATGCCCTTGCCCAACAAAATGAAGCACCGAATTTTTTTAACAAAGTCACACCAAAGGCAGTTCCAAGACGTGCTCTCCTGTTCACAAATGCCTTTCTTATTGCCATCGCCTTCCTCTCCTATATTATTCCTAACAAAATTTACTTGCTGGTAACCGGCGCCAGCGGCCTGCTCTCACTCGTTAATGTCTTAACCATTAGTCTTGCACACTGGCGCTTACGTCAAAAGCTGCTGGAAAAACGGCAAGACTATAAAACCCATGTCCTCGGTTACCCAACAAGCAATTTTATTGTAACAGCGATTTTTGTAGGTGTTTTCTTCTCGGCTTTTGCAATTCCTGACCAAAGGGCTTCCTTCTTTTTAGGGCTTAGCCTGATCGCTGTTACAGCAGGCGTTTATTTCTCAGTTCGCCACAAGCTCGGAGCAAAGTCTCAATGGCCTATAAGTACGGCAGAGCACCATGAAATCCCAACTACAGAGAATAGTTTACATACCCTAAAACATTTGGCTCAGGAAACTGAAAAACGAATATCCGAAGGATTAAGACCTAAGAATAGATCTTAATGGCCTTCATTGCAATCCCACTTTTACTTGCCTAACATTAAGGAAAGCTTAGCTGACACTCTAAGTGTCTTCGCATGAATTAGCCTTCTCGCAGCCTCTGACGAAAGCGGCAGGTCAGTAGCACTTGGGGCTAGTGGACCAAGCACGTATTACACCTTTTTGCGGTATTTTGCCGAAGGTTACTTTCTAAATTGGATAAAGAAAGGCGTTTTCACTCCACTATACACAATAATAGTGACGTGAGAACGCCTTAGCTATTTACACTCACTTTGGATTTTTATAGTTAAGTTTTAGACGCCCCCTTTCTCTCCATCAAATCGAAACAGGTTTGATTTCTGTAATGTCTGTTGTCCTAGAATTGGGAACTAACTTAATCCTAACCCTTTTCGTTTGCTAATAATATGGGCTTCAATATTATTGGCAACTTCCACAGGATCGTCCCCAAGCGCGATCTTCCCTCCCGTTAATCCTTCCACATCTTGAGTCAAGAGTTTCACGAGTTGGGGAGCACCGGTCACGAAAGGAGTCGGAGACAGGTGCGTATAGGCACCATAGGCTACAGCAAAAACCCCGTCAATAGTGGCTTTTTGTTCCATCCACTCAGGAGCGGTTACCGCAATCGGCAATTGAGGAACATCTACGTCAAGATGATCTGCTAAGGCTGTTACCAACATGGAAATTCTCCCAGTATCGGTACAGGTTCCGAAGCTCAACACAGGCGGTATCTTTAAGGAACCGCATACTTCGCCTAAACCTTTGCCTGCCATCTTCACGGCATCAAGATTGCAAAGCCCCGCTACTTCCAAGGCATGATTTCCGCAGCCACCTGCAACAACCAAAATATCTCGTTTTATCAATTCTTTAGTTAAGTTCACCGTATTCCAATCCTGGGGACCGTTGCGCAGCGTTGAACAGTTAGCTAAAGCAACAACCCCTTTGATCTTGCCTGCAGCTATCACATCGACAAGAGGATCGAGCTTATTACCTAAAGCTCCTAAAACGGCTTCCGTAGAAAACCCAGCTATGGCCTTTTGGGTGATTTTAGGAACCTTAGCTGTAATCTTCCCATGACGCTTTTTAAAATTTTCAATCCCCAAATTGATCAGTTGATCTGCCATACTCTCGACTTCATTGGGATGGTAAGGGATTTTATGTTCAAGTCCCGGTACTCCGATAATTGTGCTGACACTGACAAGAGTCACTTGATATTTTTCCGCATACATATCAATGGCCGGCGGAGAGCAATTTTCTTCCATAGCCATGACATCGACGGTACCGGTTGCCAGTAGAGGTTCTATGGACAGCCAATTTCCCATAAGTCCCACAAAAACATCATCTACAGGAAACCTTTGGAGCAGCTCTTGCCCGGTTTCAATAGAACCGACAACTCTCAAACCTTTGGCCCCGGCCGCTTTGGCCTTGGCTTGAATTTCCGGAGTTTTGGCCTTTTGAATCGTCGCCACCCCAGCCCAGGGTTGGTGCCCGTTAAAAACAATATTAACGTAGTCAGGATCCATAATTCCAAGATCGACATTAACTTCATGAGGTTGAGGTGTGCCAAACAAAATATCCTGAACCATTTCCAGTCCAATCTGAGAATTATAGATGGTTGATAATCCAAGTCTCAGAGCTTTCAAGGCCAAGGAAACATAATCTCCGTCAACATTAGTCAGACAGCTCGCCACACAGTTCTGTTCCTCATGCACAGTCCCCGCCGGATAGATATGTAGATCTCTCCAAATCTTTTTTCTTTTTTTGGGGGCAAAGGCTTCCACCATGAGGTTAGGTTCTTCTGTGCCAATATTCATCTGGTTGTTGAGAAGGTCTGCCAATTGAATTGCCATCTGATTAACATCCTGATTGGCATTAATGCCAAGAGTTTCGCACATCCACTTTAGTTTATTAACATCAGTGATTTTAAAGGGGGTTTTACCTTCTCCCGTTGCCCGAAGAGTACGAAATGCTTCGTAAGCGTGATGACTGTAGGTCCCTGCGCCCATAATATTTTGCAGCAGCAGTTTCCTCATAGCCATTGCATCGGCTCCAATTCCACAAACGCCCTTGTCTTGACCGCTCTTCTCGCTGATCCGGCAAGGTCCGTTGGAACACTGCTGACAGCTAAGCCCCTGCAGGCAAAAATTACAGCGGATTTTTTCCTGTTTCGTCCAACGGTCAAAAACGTTAGACATTCCGTCCTCTCGAATTCTGGGCAGCATTTCTTCAACGGAATCGTGATAACTTACCCTTCCTTCAGATCTTTCTAAGATTGTTTCAGTCATTGCCTATCCTCCTTTTGAATTACTATACAAAGTTTGTACATCAGAATACCTAAATATGTACATGCTAGAACATGAAGAATGCCTGCAAAATTATTATTCTCCCCGTGAAAAGTTGTTGCGTCAAACTATTGTTTAGCTTGCCGGATATTTGGGAAAATAACTTGTATCAACTAAAGGAGGTATAACCATGGACGAAGGTACTGTAAGGAAATCCGGGCCGGAACATCTTAAAGCAAAACAAATTGTCTACTATGTTTTAGGGGTTCTCGAAGTCCTCTTCACCTTCCGCCTTATCTTTAAACTTCTTGGAGCAAATCCTCAAAGCCCCTTTGTCTCTCTTATGTACGCAGTTACGCAAGTTTTCTTAGCTCCTTTTTCGGGAATTTTTCCATCAGCTGTCACCAAAGGCCTGGAAACCCAGTCGGTGTTAGAATCCTCAACCATTATTGCCATGATTGTCTATGCTGTCCTCGCCTGGGGCGTTCTTAAGCTGATTGAAATCAGCCGGAATTCTCATAACTCAGAAATTCATTGACAGCTCAGCAACATACCATCACATCTAATAAACTGGTGAATGAACATGCTTCTATAAGTGGGGGTTATCTTTTCTCCTCGATAAAACCGAAAAAACAATTAGGGCGCAGCGAACTTCTTTAAGTTCCGCTGCGCCCTTTTGGGGTCTATTTATTAAAGCCTTTTTTTGCTCCTTCGCTGAATATTTAGCTTTTAGAGCAATTCGTAAACTCCTGCTGCTCCCATACCACCGCCTATGCACATGGTAACTATTCCGTATTTTTTCTTCTGCTTAATCAATTCATGGAGTAAGGTTGCTGTGAGCTTAGCTCCCGTACAGCCCAAAGGATGGCCTAAAGCAATGGCTCCGCCATTAGGATTTACTTTCTCCGGGTCAATGTCCAGCGTCTTAAGGATCGCCAGCGATTGTGATGCAAAGGCTTCGTTCAGTTCAAAGATATCAATGTCCTCAAGCTTTAAGCCGACTTGCTTCAGTACTTTAGGGATAGCCTTGATGGGGCCGATTCCCATCAGTTCCGGTTCTACTCCGGCAACCGCAAATCCGCGCCAAACCGCTAAGGGTTTTAAGCCAAGAGTTTTGACTTTCTGTTCTGACATGAGAAGGGTCATAGCCGCTCCGTCACTAGTCTGGGACGAGTTCCCTGCTGTGACTGAGCCTCCGTTCATAAAAGCGGGCCGAAGTTTAGCCAAAGTTTCTGCTGTGGTCTCCGGGCGTATCCCCTCATCTTTCGTGAACCATTTCTCCCCCGGCTTCCCCCAAGTCGGCAAGGGAATCGGAACAATCTCATCATCAAAGCGCCCGCTGCTTTGAGCAGCCCAGGCCTTTTGATGGCTTCGTGCAGCAAAAGCATCCTGCTGTTCCCGAGTAATTTCATATTTTTTTGCCACATTCTCAGCGGTTATGCCCATGGAGAGATAGACTTCCGGAGCATTAACGAGCATAAAAGGATTGGGGGCCGGTTTACTTCCGCCCATGGGAACCAATGACATACTCTCTGCTCCGCCTGCGAGCATCACATCAGCTTCACCCAAGCGAATTCTATCCGCGGCCATGGAAATTGCCTGAAGTCCTGATGAACAAAATCGATTAATCGTCACGCCAGGAACGTCGATGGGAAGACCGGCGCGCAGGGCTATAATTCTGGCCATATTCATTCCCTGCTCGCCTTCCGGAAAAGAACAGCCGAGTACAAGGTCTTCTATTTCTTCCGTTTTAAGGGCAGGAACATTTTTTACAACGTCTTGGATTACAAAGGCACCTAGATCATCCGGGCGGACCTGAGCTAAAGCTCCCCTGGCCGATTTTCCAATGGCCGTCCGCTTCGCTTGGATAATGTACGCTTCTTGCATGGTTTTCCCCCCTAATTCCGTAATGGCTTGCCTTTAGTGAGCATATGGCGAATGCGGTCCAAGGTCTTCGCTTCCCCAAGCAAACTCAAAAAGACTTCACGCTCTAAATCTAAGAGATATTGCTCATCGACGAGCATGCCTGCGGGGCGGTCTCCGCCGGTAATGGCATAAGCCAGTTTATTGCCGAGATGCCGGTCATACTCTGAGATGTAACGACCTTCAAGCATTCCATACATGGCCAATTCCAAAGTACCGCGAACACCTGGACCCGCAATTTTCACCTTCGTCGACAAATTAGGTCTGAAGTTTTGAGCCAGATCCTCAACCCGTGCTTTAGCATCCATAATAATATGATCCGGGTTCATGCTGTAACGGTCGTGGTCTCGTAAAAAGCCCAGCTGACGAGCCTTTTCCGCACTTGTAGAGACTTGTGCCATTGCTATTACTTCAAAGCGTTTGGCGAAGAAATAGTCCGGAGCAACTTGAACTCCCGGTAAAATTCCTTCCATGGCCCGAACAGCCATTTCCTTCGTTCCACCACCGGCAGGAATTAAACCCACACCAACTTCAACAAGACCCATATAGGTTTCGGAGGAAGCCTGAATAGCATGAGAGTGCAGACATACCTCCGCTCCGCCGCCCAGGGTCATACCAAAGGGAGCCGCTACTACAGGCTTTTTGGCATATTTCAAAGCCATCGTCGCATTCTGTAATTGACGAATGCCCTGATCCAGATCCGACCAGTTCCCTTTTTCTGCCTCCCGCAGGATATCCACTAGGTTAGCACCCACGCAGAAATTCTTGCCTTGGTTGCCAATGACCATGCCTGTGTAATTTTTCTCGACTTCTTCCAGCGACTTGTAGATCATCTCCACAACATCGGTGGTAATCGAGTTGTTGGGAGAATGGAATTCTAAGCAGGCAACCCCGTCTCCTAAATCTATTAAGCTTGCTCCGGCATTGCCAATAATGACTTTGCCGGTCTTATGAGCCTGCTTCAGAGAGCAGGAATATTGGCTCACCGTTTTCTGTCGATATTCGCCATGATCATAATAGGTGATCTCACCGGCTTCAGTCTTGCGATAGAATCTCTCATACCCTTTGGAGAGCAATTCTTCTACAATAGCCGGCAGTTTCCCGCCTTCAGCGGCAATACGATCCGCTGTTGCTTTTACTCCAAGAGCATCCCATAATTCAAAGGGACCCAGTTCCCAGTTATAACCCCAGCGCATGCCTTCGTCGATTCCGGTAATATCCTCAGCAATGTCTTTGACTAAATTAGCTGCGTAGAGAAGCGTTGGTTTTAATACATTCCAAGCAAACTCTGACCCGACATCATCACTGCTGACTAAGGTACGGAGTTTCTCGGGCAGGCCTTTAGCCGCTTTGGCCTTTTCCAGGCAGGGAAAACTCACACTCTTTTGCGGACCGTAGGTCATGGTTTTGACGTCCAAAACTTCAATGACCTTGCCTTTGGGGCCTTTTGATTTCTTGTAAAAGCCCTGTTTCGTTTTATCTCCTAGCCAGCCGTTTTTCTGCATGGTAAAGATGAACTCTGGCAAAACGAAATCATCTTTCTCCTCTGGAACTCCGTTGGCAACATTATTATTAGAATGGATGAAAACATCCAGACCAACGAGGTCGATTAACCTGAAGGATGCACTCTTCGGGCGTCCCATAACAGGTCCCGTTAAAGCATCGACTTCCTCAACTGTCAGCCCCAAACGGAGCATTTCCTTTAGCAGAACAGGGGAACCGATAGCTCCAATACGATTAGCTATGAAGTTAGGCGTATCTTTACACATGACCACGCCTTTGCCCAAGACGCGTTCGCCAAACTCTTTCATAAACGCAATCACATTCGAGTCGGTATCAGGCCCGGGAATAATCTCTAAAAGTTTCATGTAGCGCGGCGGATTAAAGAAGTGGGTTCCGCAGAAATATCGCGTGAAGCTTTCCGGCAGCCCTTCCACCATAGCCTTCAGCGAAATCCCCGAGGTATTGGAAGTGACAATGGTTCCCGGACGAACCACTGCGGCAACCTTTTTGAAGAGATCTTTCTTAATATCAAGTCGTTCAACAACGACCTCGATAACCCAATCGACTTCGTTTAAACGCCCTAAATCATCACTGATGTTTCCAACCTCGATTCGCTCTGCAAATTCCGGAACCAGGAATGGAGCAGGATTCAGCAAATTTAACTTGTTTTGTTCGGCTATACTGTTTCTGACTCTTTTGTCCTCAAGTGTTAAACCGGCCGCTTCCTCTTTAGCAGACAGCTTGGATGGGACAATATCCAACAATAGGCTTGGGATCCCGGCATTAGCCAAATGAGCAGCGATGGTACTTCCCATCACGCCGGACCCTATGACCGCTACTTTATGAATCTGCATTGATATCCCCCTCTCGTTTTGTGAGATAACTGAAACTAAACTTCTGCTCCAGTTCAAGATGGATTTAACAAGTCCAGAATTAGAGTCATGAAGTTTCCCAATTCAAATTAATGGCGTGCTGAATGACCGATCATTCAGTGCTCCCCCTTAAAAAGCTGCTTCCGGTATGTCCATAGCTGAAGTATCGGCTTCCTTAATAATTCTTACGGTTGCCGCTACATCAGGGACGATATTAAGCACAAAGAATTTCGCCGACTGAATCTTACCGTTGTAAAAGTCTTGGTCAATATTTCCTTGAGCAAGCTTTTCTTTGGCGACCAGTGCTTGCTGCATTAATAAGCATCCTCCATAAAGTTCGGCAGTAATCCGCAAAATTCTTGTACTATAGAGCGGGACCAGCCGGATATTTTCTTTATAGTAACCGAGAACTGTGCTCACCAGGTCTTGATAAGCTAATAAGGCTTTGCCTAATACCGCGAATTCACGGGCAAAGGTGTCATGGTTCTGATTAGCTTGGACAAATGCTGCCAGCTCCATCATCCACTCCCTGAAGACATTTCCTTTATCCAGATTCCACTTACGACCCACAAGATCCATGGACTGAATAAAATTAGTGCCCTCCCAGATAGAATAAATTTTTACATCTCTGGCTTGACGAGCGATGGGATATTCTTCGGTATACCCATAGCCCCCTAAAACTTGAATAGCTTCCGTAATCATGAGCCATCCCTGATCGGAACAATAAGCTTTGACCAGAGGGGTGATAACTTCAAGGGAACGTTTAGCGGAATGAATGTCTTCCGGATCATCTCCATGCTCGATTAAGTCGATATAATAATATCCTTTGAAAATCATGGCCCGCATAGCTTCCAACGTTGCCTTCTGTGTTATAAGCATCCGCCGGACATCTTCATGCTGAATAATGGGTACACGATTCCCTTTAGGATTAGTAATGGGGCGGCCCTGAATACGCTCTCTGGCATAGTTGACAGCATTGTTGTAAGCCACTGTAGCTACTGCTAAAGCACTGTGTCCGGTATCCATCCGGGAACCATTGATCATCTTAAACATTTGTGCCATGCCTTGTCCTACGCCATTTTCATCAGGCGCGCTCCCTAACAAGACACCCCGGCAATACCCCTCTTCTCCGAAGCTAAGTACAGCGGTTGCCGAACCTTTAAGACCCATTTTATGTTCGATGCCCACGGTAGCAACATCATTGGATTCGCCTAAACTGCCGTCTTCATTGACCCAAATTTTGGGAACAATAAATAGAGACAAACCTTTAGTCCCCGGAGCAGCTCCGTCAATTCGAGCAAGCACCAGATGAATGATGTTTTCAGTAAGATCATGATCTCCTCCGGTAATAAAACATTTTGTTCCTTTGACTTTATAAATTAATGGGTCATCGGTGGGATAAGCTTTGGAAGTCATATCCCCCACATCAGAACCTCCGCCGGGTTCCGTTAAGCACATAGTGCCCTCCCAAACTCCTTCGAACATTTTCGGAGTATAAAGAGCAATCTGCTCCTGAGAGCCAAAGGCCTTGATCACAGAAGCAATTCCGCCGCTCAGACCAATATAGGGGGACATGGAGGGATTAGCCCCAATAATATACTCACGGACAGCCTGGTTAAGGATCTCCGGAAGAGCTCCTTCTCCGTCTACGTCATTGTTGCTGGCCCCCCACCCATTGTCGTGAAGAAATCGAAAAGCCTTGTGAAAGGATGGCGGAACTGTTACTTTTCCATCATGAAATCTTGCGCCGATGGTGTCACCATCATCATTAGTTGGAGCAACCACGTCTCTGCACACCTTCAGGGACTGGTCGAGGATTCCATCGACATCCTCAATAGAGAGATAATCCCGAAAACGCTTTAAACCAAGAATCTTTTTGCAATCCAGCCATTCTTTGAAAATAAATTTATGATCCCTGTTGCTGTAAATAAAATTACTTGCCATGAGACTCATCCTTTCATTTTAAAATTGATATTCCAGAATCTCTAACCAATCGTTATTAGAAATCCATGGATTTCCTGGTCTTCTTTAATTAGCCTAGATCATAATTATTGAACACTCCTTTTCCGAAAAACTTAGAAATTTTATACTAATTCTCTAAGCAATATTTATGCCAAGTATAGAAAACTTAGCTGGCCCTCAGAGACACTGTCTTCGCACTTGTTTGGCTTCAGAGACACTCGGCCAATCCACAAGCAGGAGTATGCGTGATGAGTTACGGTGTGGAGATTAGCTCATATACCTATCAAAACACCTCCTGAGAGACTAATGACCTCAGGAGGTGTTTTGATAGGTGTATGATTATGGTACAAAAACCTGTTTTTAATTTAAAATTTGTGCGTAAAACACACATCTGCTCTTACTAATTCGTCTATGATCGCTCTGTTCCGCTCATTCAATACCGTAACGTCGCAATTTATCGTAAAACACTCGCCTGGAAAACCCTAATTCTTTCATAGCCTTAGTCCGGTTATTCTTATTAGTTGCTAAGGCTGATAAAATAAGTTCCTTTTCCAGGGAAGCAACGATTTCCTTAACAGTTTGGGACTTACTCCTAACTTTTAACTGGTCGTCGTTAAGGTGAAGCACCTGTGATGGCAAATGAAACATTTCAATCGATGTGCCATTGCAGACAATACTTGCATGTTCAAGTACGTTTTGCAATTCTCGAATGTTGCCTGGCCAGTCATACTCCTGAAAAAACCTTACAACTTGGGGAGACAGTGTCAGTTCATGGCCGATCTCCCGGGCAAACCGTTCCAGGAATGTTTTAGATAAGGCTAAGATGTCATCTTTTCGTTCTCTGAGGGGAGCAAGATTTAGAGGGACAATGTTTAAGCGATAATACAAATCACGCCGGAAGGTACCTTCTTTAATCATGGTTTCTAAGTCCCTATTTGTGGCAGCAATCACCCGTATATCAACTTTGATTGTTTTCGTACCGCCTACCCGCTCAAATTCTTTTTCTTGCAGTACGCGCAGTAACTTGGCTTGCATAGTAATACTCATATCACCGATTTCGTCCAGGAAAATCGTGCCGCTATGAGCCAGCTCAAACTTACCGAGCTTCCCTCCCCTTTTAGCCCCTGTAAAGGCGCCCTCCTCATACCCGAACAATTCACTTTCAATCAGGTTATCATTGATGGCAGCACAATTTACCTTAATCAAAGGCTTATCCTTGCGGCGGCTGCTATTATGTACCGCCCTGGCTAATACTTCTTTGCCCACACCGCTTTCCCCCCGGATTAAAACGGTGCTGTCTGTTTTAGCCACCTTTGCCGCTAACACCAAGGTTTCCTTCAAATTACTGTTTTGTCCCACGTATTCTTTAAAAGAAAGAGGCAGTTGTTCCCACTGTTCTAACTGCTCTTTCAAATAATCTGCCACGCCTTTCGTTTGCTCCAGCTCACGATTTAATTCTATAACTTCGGAAATGTTTTTGAAGATTGAAACACAGCCAATGATTCCGTGTCCATCGTTTAAAAGAAAGGAGCTGCCTACGACATCAATACCCAAAGAATCCAAATAGTCTTTCCCCATATGAAAGGACTTTCCGCTGCGCATTAACTTAATCGCTTCTGATTTGGGTTCAATTTTATCCAGCCTGCGGCCTAAGACTTTCTCCACCGGTACCCCTAATATCCTCGCATAAGCCTCGTTGGCATAGACAATGGTCGTATCGGTATCAATAACAAGTACCACATCGTGAATGTTGTCCATAATTCGGAAGAGGAGCTCTCGATCCCATTGCGGAAAATTACTGGTTGTCACAGCATGGACTCCGGTACTCATATTTATCCCCCACTTATATTGCATCTTCTATCACCATTATATAGAACGATGACAACCGAAGTAAAGGAACAATTTTCAATAGTCTAATAATTGAGGCTATATCTCTTGCTTGCGACTGTTTCAACCCTATGTAGGTGCCGTCCATAATGACTGTAACCTTTAAAAGAGCATCGTTCTTATAATCAGCATCGACAACCTTGGCACTCACTAACGTATTGATGGGTTCAATCTATGGTTAAGGATAATTCAGGACCGCTACCTATTTAATTTACGATAAGAGAGTCTTCCGGACACTCCTGGATTGAAAGATCGGTATTTCTTATTATTTCTGTCAAGTTAAAAACACCCGGCAAGATATTATTGGCATAGTACTTAGCGCAGGCAATTTTCCCTTGATAGAAGTTAAAATCATAGTGGTCTGCTGACAATTCAGCCATTGTTCTTTGTGCAGCTAAAGACTGCTCCAGCAAACAGGATGCAACCATAACCATAGAACATATATATAACGTTCTTAGAGCATAGAGTCCGATTAACTCGTCCTTTTTGTTAAGATGCCAAAAATCATAGAGATTTTTCACTTCGGCCAGGCAATGATAAGCCTGACTAAGATTGATAAACTCTCTTTCCAATCCTGCAGTCCCTTCATTCACAGTAATAAAGGATTCTATATCCTTCATCCAGCTAAGAAACGGCTTTCCATCACCCATTCTCATTTTGCGTTTAACGAGGTCCTGAGCATGAATAAACGACGTTCCTTCCCAAATGGTTAGGATTTTGGAATCTCTCAAGGACTGTTCAAGGGGAAACTCTTGAGTATAGCCCACTCCCCCTAATACCTGCATCGCCTCGCAGTTCATTAAAACAGCTGTCTCACTGCCATAGCACTTAATTAAAGGAGTGAGTATAGCTGCCCTTTCGGCACTTTTTTGGGCCTTATCCTTATCTGCCGAATTTTCAGCGATATCTAAATTAAAATAGCCCTTAAAGATCATCGCTCTTATGCCTTCGGTATGAGCCTTCATATCCATAAGCATTCTGCGCACATCCGGGTGTTTTATAATGGGAACACGTTCTCCTTTAATATAACCCTGGATTCTTTGGCAAGCATACAGAGAGGCCTGGGCATAGGCTGAAGACGCTTGGGCGTTAGCATTGTGGCCTGTTCCGATTCTGGATTCATTCATCATTCTAAACATCATCGCTAAACCTTGAGATCGTCCCTTCTCATCTGGCGGAGCACCCAGCATAATGCCAAAACACTCGTCATTCTCCCCATAGTTCAGCATGCAGGTAGCCGAACCTTTAAGCCCCATCTTATGCTCAACTGCTACAGTAGTGACATCATTGAGCTTACCCAAACTCCCGTCTTCATTGACCCAAAACTTAGGAACAATATACAGCCCTAACCCTGCCGAACCTTGGCAGCCTTGGGGAGGACGCGCTAAAACTAAGTGGATGGTATTTTCGCAAATTGAACCATCCCCAGCAGTAATAAACATCTTAGTACCTTTGATTTTATAGACTTTTGGATCATCTGTGGGATAAGACTTTGTTAAGGCATCACCCACATCGGAACCGGCAGAAGGTTCGGTAAGATTCATCGTTCCCTGCCATTCCCCGCTTAACATCTTGGGAAGAAACCTTTTCTTATCGTCTTCGCTCCCAAAATTAATAATCACATTAGCGGCTCCCGACGTTAATTTTATATTCGAGCCCATAGCCGGACAGGCCGCTGCGATCATCTCAAATACTGACTTGTAAATAATCAGGGGCATGCCGCCTTCTAATTTGCTGCACTCGCTGCTGGAACCCCATCCATTCTTCTGAATAAATTGGAAAACTTCTTTATAGCCTGGCGGAGATGTAACGACTCCATTATTAAATACCGCCGGATTTCTATCGCCCACCACGTTAATTGGACTAATAACCTCACGGCAGACTTTATAGCCTTCCGTAAGAATTTGGTCAATATCCTCCAGACTGTATAAATCCTTGAATCTATCACACTCTAAGACTTCCTTTGTCGGCAGCCACTCTTTCAAAATAAATTTTAAATCCCGGACATTGTATTTAAACTCCATAGCCAAGCCTCCCAATTATGACATCTTAAATTGCAGTCTTTGGACAAGCTCCCAAACAGTTTGTGTTTAAGTATCTAGCTGAGATTCTCTACTACTGTAGAAATGCCTTGACCGCCGCCGATGCACATGGTAGCTAAGCCGTATTGTTTTCCGCTGCGCTTCAGCTCATTGATTAATTTAATTAAGATGATTGCCCCCGTGGCACCTAAAGGATGCCCTAGGGCAATCGCCCCACCGTTGACATTCGTCTTAGCCATATCCAGTCCCAGTTCTTTGATAACCGCAAGGGACTGGGCTGCAAAGGCTTCATTAAGCTCAATACGATCAATTTGGTCTAACGTCAGTCCGGCCATCTTAAGAGCAGCTTGTGAGGAGGGCACAGGGCCAATGCCCATGATTTGAGGCGGCACTCCTTTGGCACCAAGTCCGATCACCCGAACTAACGGTTTTAAGCCATAGCCTTTGGCCCTTTCCGGAGTAGTTACAAGCAATACAGCTGCCCCATCGTTGCGCCCGCTGGAATTTCCGGCTGTGACAGTGCCTTCTTCCTTAAAAACCGGCGGCAATTTGGCAAGCTGTTCGATATTCGTTTCCCTGGGATGCTCGTCCGTATCAAAGGTGATAGTCCCTTTTTTCCCTTTAACCTCATAAGGAACAATTTCTTCTTTGAACAACCCCTCTTTAATTGCTCGCATAGCTCGCTCTTGACTGCTTAGGGCAAATTCATCCTGCTCTTGACGGCTAATATTATACTTTTCAGCTAAATTTTCAGCAGTTAATCCCATGTTCAAATATCCGTAGCGTTCCTGAGGTTGACAGCGGGGCTGACTCTCAGTATTGGAATCCAAAATCTCGGCATTCCCCATGCGAAAACCGTAGCGAGCTTTTCTCAGATAGTAGGGGGCGGTACTCATGCTTTCTGCTCCACCGACCAGGACAATTTCTTGAGCTCCCGCCCAAATAGACATAACCGCATTATTGACCGCAGTCAGGGCTGAACCGCATTGCCGGTGGACTGTATATGCCGGAACCTCTTCGCACATATTGGCCCTCAGCCAGGCTAAGCGGGCCACATTTGGATTATCGCCGCTTTGTTTCGTATGCCCAAAGATAACCTCATCAATATCCCTGTCTGGAATTCCGCTGCGAGTCATAATTTCTTTTATAACCTGAGCTGCCAGGTAATCGACCTCGATATCCTTCAAGGTTCCGCCGACTTTGCCGATGGCCGTGCGAACCCCGGCAACGATCACTGCCTCTTTCATCCTGCCCTCCTCCTTTTCTTATCAGACAAATTCTTTTCTTAATTGGGCCGCAATAATGTTGCGCTGAATCTCTGAAGTCCCCTCATAAATACGGGCAATTCGAGCATCCCTGTAATATCGTTCTACTTCACATTCCCGCATGTATCCCATGCCGCCATGAATCTGCACTGCTAAATCTGCAACCCTCCCGAAGGCTTCCGAACCAAAAGCTTTGACAATGGCAGCTTCTTTTATCACCTTTTGGCCCTCATCAATTTTACGGGCGACATCATAGGTCAAGCTGCGCAAAGCCTCAATGTCGATAGCCATATTTGCTAAATAATGCTGGATAATTTGATTTTCAAAAATCGGTTTGCCGAATTGTATTCGCTGCAAAGCATATTTAACACTTACTTCCAGCAGTTTCTCGCAAGAACCAAGATTACGGGCAGCCAACCCGGCTCGTCCATTAGCCAATATTCTCAGGGCATTAACATAACCTTGCCCCACTTCGCCTAAGACATTTTCCACAGGCACTTCGCAATCTTCAAAGATAAGCTCTGCTGTTTGAGACCCGTGCAAACCCATTTTCTTCTCAAATTTTCCTACCGAAAACCCTTTGAAATTCCGTTCCACGAGAAAGGAAGTAATTCCTTTGCTCCCTTTGCTCTTATCAGTGATGGCCATGACAGTGAAAATATTGGCTATATCACCATTAGTAATAAACTGCTTAGTTCCATTTAAAACGTAACGGTCGCCTTTCAAAACAGCCGTTGTTTTCAAACTAGCCGGATCGGAGCCGGCAGATGCTTCCGTCAGGGCAAAGGCTCCTATCATTTGGCCTGACGCAATTTTCGGCAAGTAACGTTCCTTTTGTTCTTCGCTGCCGCACTCTACAATTCCGACACTGCCAATTCCATTATGACAGCCAATAATCGAGGTGAAACAATTGGGACCTCTGCCCAATTCCTCGTAAATCATGACCTTGCCGACCATTCCCGCACCTAAGCCGCCGTATTCTTGAGGTGTGCTTAAACCGAATAAGCCAATCTCTGCAGCTTTATCCAGTAAGCTTCGCGGAACCATATCTTCTTCTTCCATTTGCTGAGCCAGGGGTTCAACTTCTTTGGCAATAAAATTATGCACCGTCTGCCGGATGATATTAAGCTCTTCTGTTGTGACTTGAGATTCGGCCATAACGTTTCCTCCAATCTGACAATCTCAGTTAGCTGAACGTGTTGTTCACTTTCAATGACCTTCTGCCTCTTTACTAATTTACAGGGAAGCTATCATTTTAACAGCAACAGCATTTAAGCTATTTTTCTGGATACTCGTAGAATCCCTTACCCGTTTTCCGTCCCCACTCTTTCCTGATATACTTTTCCACAATCGTTGGAGAAGGACGATAGGCCGGATCACCGGTTTCTTGATAACGCTCCGTTCCCACGTAATAGGTCAGATCAATCCCTGTAAGATCCATCAAACGGAAAGGACCCATGGGATGACCCAAAGCAAGAGTGACAGCTTGATCTATTTCTTCATGGCCGGCGATCCCCATATCATGCAAAAAGATAGCTTCATTTTTAAGGGCTGCCAGAATTCGATTAACGAGAAATCCATAAATTTCTTTCTTCAATAACACCGGCGTTTTGCCCATGCGTACAGAGACATCCATTACGATGTCCGTGGTTTCTTCCGAAGTATGAGGTCCTTTAACCACTTCCACAAGTTTCATAACTAAGGCAGGGTTAAAGAAATGCATATTGCAGACTTTCTCCGGACGGCTTGTGACATCTGCGATCTTGGAGCTTACAATGTAAGAACTGTTGGTGGCCAAGACTGTGTGCAAGGGACAAAGCTTATCCAGCTGCCTGAATAATTGACGCTTGAGCCCTAATTTTTCAAGCGCAGCTTCTATGACTAGGTCTGCATCCCCTGCAGCTTCTTCCAAACTGCCGGTAAACAAAATATTAGCTCTGGCAGCGTCAGCCTCAGAGGTCTGCAATTTTCCTTTAGCAACTCTCTCCGGAAGATAGTTGGCCACGAATTGCTCAGCTTTTTGTAAAGCCTCCTGATTAACATCGGTACACTTCACCTTAAAACCGGCTAAAGCTGCGCTCAAGGCAATCTGGTGCCCCATGTTCCCTGCTCCGACTACGCAGATACGATGGGTTTTAGGCTTCTCCACATTAATCCCCTCCTGATCCATATCCCCCAACCTTTACAAGTCGGGGGACCTCTTAAATCGTTTCCCCATTGGCCTAAACCCGTTCCAAAATAGTCGCGATACCCTGACCACCACCGATGCAGGCGGTAAGCAAGCCAAACTGGACATCCCGGCGACTCATCTCATAAACCAGTTTTGTCGTTAAGATGGCACCGGTAGCACCAATGGGGTGACCGTGGGCAATGGCTCCACCGTTGACATTCACTTTGTCCATATTAAACTTCAGCTCCCGATGAACGGCCAAAACTTGCGCCGCAAACGCCTCATTTAATTCGATGAGCTCTATATCGTCTAAAGCAAGTCCGGCTTGAGCCAAAGCTTTTCTTGTCGCAGGAACAGGACCAATCCCCATAATATTCGGATCGACCCCGGCAACGGCAAAGGTCCGAATCTTGGCTAGAGGCATAAGACCCAGACCCTTTGCTCTGTCAAGGGACATGACAATCACTGCCGCCGCCGCATCATTTAAACCGGAACTATTACCGGCAGTGACTGTTCCGCCCGCTTTAAAAGCCGGCGGCAGCTTGCTCAGCCCCTCAAGAGTCGTCTGCGGGCGGGGATGTTCATCAGTATCGAAAACAACAGTTTTACCTTTACCCACGGGAATCTTCAAGGGAACAATCTGGCTTTTAAATAAACCTTCTTCCATGGCTTTACCCATTTTTTGCTGGCTGCCCAGGGAGAACTCATCTTGTTCCAGACGGCTGATCTCATACTTTTCAGCCAAGTTCTCGGCCGTGATTCCCATAGGCGGGTTCCCGATTTCCTCGGGGGAGAGCTGGAACCCAGCGCGGAACTTCGGCGGTGTCTTGCTGAAAAACTCCATATGTTCCATAACATAAGGCTTAAGCGAACAACTCTCCGTTCCACCGGCAACATAGACCCCATCCATACCGGCCATCACGGCTTGAGCCGCCAGGTTGACGGCATTGAGCCCTGACCCGCACTGGCGATCCACAGTGATCCCCGGAGTCTCCAAGGGCAAACCCGCCATCAAAGCACATAAGCGTGCGATATTGCCGCCGGCATTGAGACAATTGCCAAAGATCACATCAGAAATTTCAGCGGGGTCAAGATTTATGCGCTTTACAGCTTCTTTAATAACTTCCGCTCCGTAATATTCTGGCGGAGCCTTGCCTAAAGTGCCTCCGGCACGGCCAATTGGACTTCGTACGGCTGAAACAATTACGGCCTCTTTACTCATTTAGAACCCTCCTAAGTTTCACTCACTCGTAAGTGTAGTAACCTTTTTTCGTTTTCTTGCCCCATTCGCCCTTAACAAATTTCTCCACAACTAACGGCGAAGGTTTATCTTTAGGATCACGAGTCCTTTGATAGCGTTCCAGAGAAGAATAGTAAGCAAGATCAATACCCGTTAAATCCATTAAACGGAAAGGCCCCATAGGATGCCCCAAGGCATTCGTTACAGCAAGGTCAATCTCTTGGGGAGTGGCAATTCCCATGTCAGCGAGGAACAACGCCTCTTGAGACAGGGCCGATAATATCCGATTGACCAAGAAGCCATAAATTTCTTTTTTAAGCAAAACAGCGGTCTTGCCCAATTTAGCACTTAGGTCCATGGTGATTTGCGCAGTTTCAGCAGATGTATGGGGTCCTTGTACAACCTCCACCAGTTTCATAACCAAGGCCGGATTAAAGAAATGCATGTTGCAGACTTTGTCAGGACGCTTTGTTACATCGGCGATCTCCGAACTGACAATATAGGAGCTGTTGGTGACAAGAATTGTCTGAGGAGGAGCAATTCTATCCAAATCGGCAAAAAGCTTCCGCTTAATATCCATTTTTTCCACGGCCGCCTCAATAACAAAATCGGCGTTTCCTGCCGCTTCTTCTAGACTCACAGTAAATTTCAGCTTCGTCAAAGCACTGTCTGCCTGCTCTTGCGTCAGTTTTCCTTTACTAACCCGTTCCGGCAAATAGGATTTGGCAAAAGCCTCTGCTTTGTCCAGCATATCCTGACTTATATCCGTACAAGTGACGTTATAGCCGGCTAAAGCGCAGCAGAGGGCAATCTGATGGCCCATGTTACCGGCTCCGACAACACAAATTGTTTTAATGTCTTCTAATTTCAATTGAATCATCTCCCTATGAATAATCTTTAAAATGCTCCCTCAGGAATCTCGATGGCTGATGGATCATAATCCTTAATGATTTGAACAGTTGCCATGACATCCGGCAGGATATTTCGCAAATAGAATTGGGCTGAACTAATTTTGCCTTTATAAAAATCTTCATCAACGATTCCCTGAGTTAACTTTTCACGAGCTACTAAAGCTTGCTGCATCAATAAAAAGGCCCCATAAAGCTCAGCGGTCACCCGTAAAATCCTCGTGGTATACAAAGGAACGAAGCGAATATCCTCTTTCATGTATACAAACACGGCGGCCATTAGCTCCTGATAGGCTTTTAAAGCCTGACTCAGGATAGCAAATTCGCGAGGAAATTCGCGGTTCGCAGAATTTTCTCTGACAAATTCCACGATTTCCTGCAGCCAATCCTTAAATACGCTTCCTTTATCCAAGCCCCATTTGCGGAAAACGAGATCGAGAGACTGGATAAAATTCGTTCCCTCCCAGATGGAATATATCTTGCAATCCCTGGCCTGGCGGGCAATGGGATACTCCTCGGTATAGCCGTAACCACCATGAACCTGAATGGCTTCCGTAATCATGAGCCAGGCTTGATCCGAGCAGTAAGCTTTAATTAAAGGAGTTATAACTTCAATATAACGTTTAGCTTTTCGAACATCTTCCGGATCATCTCCGAAAGAAATTAAATCCAGCGTATAGTACCCTTTAAAAATCATGGCTCGCATTGCTTCCAGGGTGGCCTTTTGAGTGAGCAGCATGCGGCGGATATCTTCATGCTGGATAAGAGGAACCCTATTTCCCTTCGGATTGTTGATAGGTCTGCCTTGAATACGTTCTTTAGCATAAGCAACCGCGTTATTATAGGCCACAGTTGCTACAGACAAAGCACAATGACCGGTGTCAACCCGAGAACCGTTAATCATTTTAAACATTTGAGCCATACCTTGACCTTGCCCTTTTTCATCCAAGGGCGCACCTAACAAAAAACCACGGCACAAACCCTCTTCGCCGAAATTAAGCACTGCAGTCGCTGACCCTTGAAGACCCATCTTATGTTCAATTCCCACTGTTACAACGTCATTGGGCTCTCCCAGGCTCCCATCCTCATTGACCCAAATTTTAGGGACTAGGAAAAGGGACAAACCCTTCGTTCCAGGCACTCCACCGTCAATTCTCGCCAAGACCAAGTGAATAATGTTTTCCGTCAGATCATGATCCCCGCATGTAATAAAACATTTTGTCCCTTTAATTTTGTAAATCCTAGGATCATCTGTTGGATAGGCTTTACTTAACATGTCTCCTACATCAGAACCCCCGCCAGGTTCCGTGAGGCACATGGTTCCTCCCCAAGTGGTTGCGAAGAGTTTGGGAGTAAAAAAGTCAATTTGTTCCTTAGAACCAAACTGTTTAATGACGGAGGCAACGCCGCCCGGCAAACCTAAATAAGCCACAAAAGCTGGGTTGGCCGCAATCATATATTCATGCACGGCACCATAGAGAAGGGATGGCAGGGAAGCTTCTCCATCGACATCCTTGTTGCTGGCACCCCAGCCATTGTCGGCAACGTATTTGAAGGCATGATGGAACGAGGGGGGAACCATCACGTTTCCATTCTTAAAGACTGCTTTCATCGTATCCCCGTCATCATTAGTCGGGGCAACCACATCTTTGCAGACCTTTAAGGCTTGCTCAAGAATACCATCCACATCTTCCATGCTGTAGATGTCTCGAAAGCGTTTTAAGCCAAGAATCTTTTTACCATCAAGCCATTCTTTGATAATAAATTTATGATCTCGGGTGTTATATCTAAAGTTACTGGCCATCTAAAACACACTTCCTCTATACACTCGTTACGATTTGACGTTGTTGGATTTTCTGAAGGAATTAAACGAATAGACTCTAATTTATCTGTCATAGCGGGAGGACGCACCATCTGACTGTTTCATGAATTAAGTAGATTTTGTGAAATACTCCTTAACATTTTTGGAAGATGCTCGTTATTTCCCTTGAAAATTTGGTTTACGTTTTTCCATAAAGGACTTCATGCCTTCTTTTTGGTCCTCAGTAGCAAACAATAAGCTAAAGCATTTGTGCTCATACTGTAAGCCCATTTCCAAGTCCATGCGTTGGCCTTCATTGATACATGTTTTCGCAAGACTTAAGGCTACGGCTCCTCTGGAAGCAAATTTTTTAGCCATTTTCTTAGCCTCCGCTAATACCTGATCTGCGGGAACCACTTTATTAACAAGGCCGATCCTTAACGCTTCCTCGGCGTTAATAAAATCTCCGCTGAAGATCAATTCTTTGGCTTTGCCGGCTCCAATCAAGCGCGGCAGGCGCTGGGTCCCTCCTCCGCCGGGCAAAATGCCTAATTTAATTTCCGGCAGACCCAATTGAGCATTATCAGCGGCGATGCGGATATCCGCCGTCAAGGTTAATTCACACCCTCCGCCAAGAGCATAACCATTGATAGCAGCGATAACCGGCTTGGACATGTTTTCCAGACGGTCAAAGGCAATCCTTGAAGGTCTGACACTTGTCGCGACATCAACAGCGCCTAAGGAGGCCATCTGCTTAATATCCGCTCCCGCCGCAAATACTTTATCGCCGCCGGTAATGATAACTGCTCGAACCGAATCATCGGCCCCCAAATTCGCGGCTACCTCGGCCAATTCATTAAAAACCTGGCTATTTAAAGCATTCAGAACTTCCGGGCGATTTAGGGTGATGGTTGCAATTCCATCTTCAATTTCCACTACAATTGTTTCGAACGCCAATTCCACTACCTCCCAAATAGTTTTAAGATAAACTGTGACCTACTCCCCCCTTTTGGTCTTTTCAAACTCCTCTGCTCTTTCTATTACAAAAATCATGCCAGCTTATATTTTGCGGCTCAAAGTAGCATGAGCCTTTAATTTATAGTGCGATTAGTCCATATATCATCCTGTCAATCCCTTAGAGTTGTATAAAAATAAAACTAAATAGGCTTTAAAACCCCAATTAGAGTTTACAAAGTAAACTATTCCTTTCTGCCCCTCGTTAGTAGCATTAATACCAGATCATAATTAAGGCAGAAATCCAGCCTGACAAAAATAATAACCTCTCTTAAATGCGTAATCAGCATAGAGAGGTTTAAAACCTTGCCAGAAGATAACAAAGCGTTTATTAATCCGTCCTTGTCTTATAATCGATGAATAATACAATAGCAGCGGCAATTTCCATGAAAATTAATTCCCATATCATTAAGACCCCTCTTTTCAGGTTTTTTGTTCCTGACAAGAAATCCGTACCTATAATAATTTGAATGGTTATACTGCATATTATGATTCTTGCTGAATATTTGCGAAAACTTCCTAACCAATGCTCCTATTGCTCGTAGGTTTCATATTCTAGTAAAGAAAACTTGGCGGCTGCCTAATTAAAATAAAACCGCCGGTTTGGCGGTTTTTAAGGACATTTAATTTCTTAGAGGAAATTCTGTTAAATTGCAGAAATACTAAAGCTGTGTAGTACTTACCTTAAGTCTTATACACTTTATATTTCATCAGTTTTCAAACATACTAAGGATAATACTAAAGATAATCTTAAAGGAAAAAAATCAAGAGAAGAGGTTACGCTATGAGTATTCCTGTTGATAAATTTGTCAATTTCCAGGGCAGCATGGTTCATTACCTAATTTGCGGTGCAGAAAACCCCGGCGACTGGGTCGTCTTACTCCATGGCAAACGTTTTTCTGCAAAGGATTGGAAGGAATCCGGTCTTCTCGATCAACTGAATAAAGAAAATTACAAGGTCGTTGCCTTAGAGCTTCCCGGTTATGGGACAAGCGAAAAGCTTCAGAACGAACTGAGTTTTGAGGATTTTATCAGTGAATTTACTAAGCAGCTTACCCTGCCGGCGTTTCACCTCGTCGGCCCCTCCTTCAGCGGAGAAATTGCCTTAAAATTTGCCTTAAAGCACCCGGAACGGCTTTTGTCATTAACCTTGATTGACAGTATTAATGTGGACCAATATGAAATGCAATTAAATAAAATAAACGCTAAGACCCTCATTGTCTGGGGGAAAGAAGATCAAATTGCACCATATAACTATGCGTTAATTCTTAAAGAGAAAATTCCTAACAACCAATTATTGACCTTCGATCATCTTGGTCACACATGCTATTTCGATGATATGCCAACATTTTCTCAGAAACTCTTAGGATTTTTGCGCTGAAGGATGGACTCGAATCAGGCCGAGTTAGTGCTATATTTTGCCTACCCGGCTAAAATCTTTTATTATGCCTTGTTGTCCCGGGCACCATCCCGCCTGAACACCAAACCCGGTTGCTTCCTCATACTGAAGTCCCTGAATGACCCGAATAATTTCTCCTACATTGCGGCCAACTTCAGGGGGATATAGACAGGAATATTTTACTTCGCCGCCTGGAGCTACAATGAATGTTGCTCTAAAGGCCACCCCCGACTCTTCTCTCAGAACACCGTAATCAAGAGAGATTCGATGCGTTCTGTCAGAGAGTAAGGGATACTGTACTGACCTTGCAGAGGGAGATACTTCAGCAAAAATTTTATGCGAAAATACACTGTCAGTACTAATGGCCAATACCTTAACTCCTAACTGCTCAAAAAGGTGGTGATGGGCAGCCACGGCTCCCAACTCTGTCGGTCAAACGAAGGTAAAATCGCTGGCATAAAAGAACAGAACAACCCAATCTTTTCTATAGCTGCTTAAGGTAATTGTAATTCTATTTCCTAAGAAATAGGCATCGGTTGAGAAATCGGGGGCAAGCATTGTGGGTTTAATCATAAAAAATGCCTCCCAAATCATTTTGGTTACAATTACATTACGCCCAAAGGTTTAATTCTGACATTGAATTCTCCCGGATTATTTTTTACTCAAGATTTCTTGAACAATTTCCGGAACTTGAAAGGGCAATTCGGCCACTCTAGCCCCTGCCAAAGTCAAAGCTTTTACCTTGCCCTGATAAGTCCCATTCCCTCGTTCGATAATTGCGCCGGCGTGTCCCATGCGTTTTCCCGGAGGTGCGCTTTTACCGGCGATATACGCTATCACCGGCTTTGTCATACCTCGAATATACTTGGCAGCCTCTTCCTCAGCGCTCCCGCCAATTTCCCCGATTAAAACAACTGCCTTGGTCTCCGGGTCCTGTTCGAATTTCTCCAAAACATCGGTAAAAGAAAGACCGACAACCCGATCCCCGCCCAAACCCACAACGGTGGACTGACCAATACCCTTAGCGGTTAAGTTCCCCACGATTTCGTAAGTTAAAGTTCCGGAGCGAGCCACAACACCAACAGGCCCAGAAATAAAAAATTGGTTAGGCGGGATACCCATCTTACATTTTCCTGAGGAAACGATGCCAAACGTATTTGGTCCAATAACAACAGCCTTAACGCGTTTAGCATAAGCGACTATCGCCATTTCATCATGGACGGGAATGTGTTCGGTAACTACCACGACTGCCTTAATCCCGGCTTCTAACGATTCCAAAGCGGCATCTTTGGCCAGCGAAGCCGGGATAAAAATTACCGAGGCATCGATTTTATGGTCTTCACAGGCGGCACGAACACTGTCATAGACAGGAATACCTTCGACACGGGTTCCTCCTTTCCCGGGCGAAATGCCGGCGACAATCTTTGTCCCATACTCCAGCATTTGTCTAGTATGAAAAAGTCCCTGTTTACCGGTTATTCCCTGGACCAATACATTTGTTGTTTCATCAATGATAATAGCCACTTATTGCCCTCCTTTAGCCTTCTTTTCCAAAACACAAGAAGTTTGACCGGCAAAGTCACATCCACTATCTTGCTAATTCTACAGCTTTCTTGATAGCATCTTGCATGTAATCATAAGCTTCTATTCCAACTTCATTAAGAATAGCTCGCCCAGCTTCTTGATTAGTACCAACTAAACGAATGACAACGGGAACCGGAATTCCTCGTTTCCTTTTAACGGAGGCCAAAGCCCTGGCGACATCATCACAGCGCGTAATTCCGCCAAAGATATTTATAACGATTGATTTAGGATTTCGGGACAAAATAAGTTCCAAGGCTTTTGCCGTTCCTTCTTCACCTGTTCCCCCGCCGGCATCCAAAAAGTTTGCAGATTTTCCTCCGAAGTAGGCAACGGTATCCAATGTTCCCATAGTAATCCCAGCCCCGTTAGCCATTATTCCGATATCACCATCCAATTCCACAAAAGAAAGTCCCAGATCATGGGCAGCCTTTTCAGTGGCAGTGCGTTCTTCCACCCGCTGCAAATCCAATTGTCGATAGAGGGCCTCATCATCAATCGTCATTTTTGAATCAGCCGCAATGACCCTGTCTCCGCTGATTACGAGAGGATTGATTTCAACCAGTTCAGCATCTCTTTGGCTGAAAAGCTTATATAAGATAAGGATAATTCTCACTAATTCCTTACCCTGCGGGCTGTTTAAGGCAATCCCCATTCTACTGACTATATCCTTGGCCATGAAGGTCTGCATGCCTAAATCTATGTCAATCGTTCGTTTAATAATATACTCTTCGGCGACCTCTTCGATATCTATACCGCCATGGGAGGAGGCAATCAGAACGGGCCTTTGGGCAACTCCGTCTATAGCGAGTGACAAGTACAATTCTTTATCAATTTTTAGCTTTTCCTCCACTAAAAGATAGTTTACCGGCAAACCTTGTATCGTCATTCCCAACAATTCCTGGGCTGCAGCTTGTGCCTCTTCTGGATTATCGGCAAACTTGATCCCCCCGGCTTTACCCCTTTTACCCGATAAAATTTGAGACTTAATTACCACAGGAGCACCCATTTCCTGAGCTGCCCGAGCGGCATCCTCCGGATTATCCACCATGCGCCCTTTGGGAATTGGAAGTCCGAACTCGGCGAATAGTTTCTTCCCCATATATTCGAATAACTTCAATCCATATCTCCTCCATCTTCGAGCATTTTAAATTTTTAAGAAGTGAACTCGTTCGGCTAAAACTGAAAATCGGGGCTTCGGTAACGAAAGTGTCCTCGGAAGTCTCACGATTGTCTGAAACAAGCCAACTATTTTTATTTCAACATTATGTTAAATATGTCAGCTATGACTAAATTATTGCAAGATTTATACCAATACATTTTAGATATACTTATCATCAGCCTGATTTTTGAGATCTCCACCGCCCTTAGAGACGGTTGCCTAGATTCACTCTCGTTTGAGACCCCATGTGGTTTAAAGCAGCCCAGAAATAGGTACAAAAAAACCCTCTCTGCTTTTTCAGTCAAGAGAGGGTTTTAAGGAGTTCTAGAATTCTGTATATAGTTTATACAAAAAACTATACTGGGCTCATAATTTAGTTTACAAAAAAAACACCCGCCGCAAGAGGTTAAAGTTCAATTCCATACTTCCGTAACTTTTCGTAAAAGGATCTCCTGGAAATTCCTAAGGCATGCATCGCTTTGGTACGATTATTGAAGGCAGCCAGGGCTGACAGAATCAATTCTTTTTCCACTCGGCAAAAGGCCGCTTTCACATCAAAAGGCTTTTCTTCATCGATTTGATTTAGATTTTGATTATTAGCAGGGATAATATATGCAGGCAAATGATGAACCTCAATAGAACCGTTACTGCAAACAATACTTGCATGTTCTATAACATTCTGCAATTCTCGTATGTTCCCCGGCCATTCATAGGCTTGTAAAATCCTTACAACTTGTGGAGTCAAAGACAGCTCGCGTCCTACCAACCGCGAGTTTTGATCCAGGAAGGTTTTGGCCAATGCCAACAAGTCATCTTTGCGCTGGCGCAGAGGCGTTAGATGAAGGGGGACAATATTTAAGCGGTAATATAAGTCCCGCCGAAAGGTTTCATTTTCAATCATACTTTTGAGGTCACGATTGGTGGCGGCGATGACTCGGACATCAACCTTTATCGTTTTAGTCCCTCCAACCCTTTCAAACTCCTTTTCCTGCAAGACGCGCAATAATTTAGCCTGCATGGTAAGGCTCATATCTCCAATTTCATCAAAAAATATAGTACCGCCATGGGCCAGTTCAAATTTTCCCAGTTTTCCCCCTCGTTTCGCTCCGGTAAAAGCTCCTTCTTCGTACCCAAACAGCTCACTCTCCAGCAGAGCCTCCGGAATCGCCGCACAATTCACTTTGATCATTGGCTTATCCGGGCGCCGGCTGCTGTTATGGATAGCTCTCGCCAACACTTCTTTACCGACACCACTTTCACCAAGAATAAGGACCGTACTGTCGGTAGGCGCTACCTTTGCTGCTAAGATCAAGGTTTCTTTTAATTGATTGTTTTGACCCACATATTCTTTGAAGGATAGGGGCAATTTCTCCCACTGTACCAGTTGTTCCTTCAAGTAATCTGCAACGCCCTGTGACCGTTCCAGCTCGCGATTAAGATGAACAACGTCGGTAATGTTTTTAAAAATCGAAACAGCCCCAATTATCTTTTTGCCATGGTATAAGGGGAAGGAACTACCGACAACATCAATATTTAAAGAGTCTAAGTACGATCTGCCATTATTGCTGACTCTTCCTGTCCGAAGGGAAGTGATTGTTTTAGAGTCAGGTTCAATGGTGTCCAGCCTTCGGCCTAATACTTTTTCCACCGGCACTCCGAGAATCTTGGCATAGGCTTCATTGGCATATACAATGGTTGTATCCAGATCAATTACAAGAACGACATCATTAATATTATTTAGGATTTCGAATAAAAGGTCACGGTCCCAGCGGGGAATATTACTGGTAGTGACTGCGTGCACTCCCTCACTCATTCTATTCCTCCGTCGTTTGTTTCTTTTATAAACATTATACAGGAGCAATTTCCTTTGAGTAAAGAACTATTCTAAAAATACCCAAATTTCAAATAATAATATCCTATGCTGGGTGATGGACGCTTATTGATGAGGTACCGACACTGTCAAAACTGCGAGAGTTTTACCTCCAGCTTTTAAAGGCATATATACTTTCAAGAACCCGCTGTTTAAGGAGCTCGTTGTCTTTCCGCTCTTCATAACCTCTCTAACTGTCTCAGGTGTCGGGAAACCTTTTAAGACCCGTTCCGTCCCTTTTTTTACGCTCGATGAAATTCTCTCCTCGCCAATGAAAATTGAGATGCCCATTGTCCCGGGAAATAACGTTTCAATTCCGTCCACCAATTTATAACGGCCATTTTCAATATAATTTCCCTTACTTAGCGTTGTTCCCACAACATTCCAGTTACCCGGGTAGTTTTTAGCCAGCCAATCGTTGATTTTTGATTCCACGGCCAATTGACTCCCCTTATCACTGGTCGTATCCGGAGTTTCCGCCGGATGACTTTCCGAAAGTTGTGCGCTGGTTGGCAAGGGCTTTGAGGTTCCAAGATTCTGATCCTTGGAGCAGCCCGTCTGAGAGGCCATCAAGACCATAATAGCTGCGGTGATCAGCCATTTTCTCTTTATCATAGTTTCCTCCTTTAATTCCTTAAATTTTAGACTTCAGAATCCTAGCTTTCCCTATACTTTGTCCATAACTAGTTGTATAATATGCGGACTTACCCAGAAATCTAAGGATATTTAAAGGTAACTCCTTTAAACTATAATCAGGTGGTGAAACAGTAATGCGCTTACTTTTAATTGAAGACGAGCCGCGACTCTCGGAGGCTCTGGCCTACATACTTAAAAAGAATAATTATGGCGTGGATACTGCCTTTGACGGAGAAACCGGACAGACGTTGGCTGAAACCGGAGTTTATGATTTGATTATCCTCGACCGAATGCTGCCCCGCAGAGAAGGGGTTGAACTACTAAAAAATTTGCGCCGCCAGGGCATTCATATCCCTGTCTTGCTTTTAACCGCAAAAGATTCTATTCAAGATAGGATCGATGGACTTGACGCCGGTGCAGACGATTATCTCATTAAGCCCTTTTCCACGGATGAACTTTTAGCTCGCTTAAGGGCCTTAGGAAGAAGAATTCAGGGACAAATCCAGGGGGACACCCTTACTATGGCTGGAGTCATGTTCAAACCCCAACACTGTGAACTGACAAAAGATGATCACACCATCAAACTTACGCTTAAAGAATCTTTACTTTTAGAACTCTTTATGCGTAACCCCGGTCAAGTAATTACCAAAGAACAGATCCTTGACCGCGTTTGGGGACTGGAATCGGATGTTGAAGCCAATAACGTAGAAATCTATATACACTATTTACGTAAAAAGTTGAACTCGCCTAACCTTAAAATTGATACGATACGAGGAATTGGCTATTGTATGAAGGAGGAGCCTAATGTTCCGTGAATTAAGGCTTAAATTAACACTCATCAACGTTGGAATCATGGCTTTGCTCCTGTTGTTCTTTATTATTGGCACCTTCTTGGTCATGAAGATTCAAGTCTTTAATCAATCCCAGCAATTAATGCAGATCGTCGCTAACGAAGCCGGTTCAGGCACCATTGTCAATCCCAGAGAGCACGATAAGCACCTTGCTAAATATTTTTATATAAAAACCGATAATGCCGGTACAATCACTGATAGTTCTTCCGCTCTCCCCATGACTCTCGACCAATTGACTCCTTTAGTTAATATGGCATTTCACAAGCCTAATCCCCAGGGAGAACTGGAACTGCACGATGAAACCTATAGCTATCTAAAGGTGCCTCTTAAGGAAACTCCAGGGTTTATCATTATCTTTGTCGATCTTGAACGGGATAAAGATATTCTCCAGGAACTATTGCTGTCTCTCACCGTCGGAGGGTTTATTTGCCTGGGTCTGGCCTACTACGGCAGCCGATTTATGGCCGACCGGGCGATGGCTCCTATTAAAAGCTCCTGGCAGCGTCAGCAGGAGTTTGTCGCTGACGCCTCACATGAACTTCGAACCCCTCTGAGCGTCGTACAACTCAATCTAGATATCGTGAAAGGAAACCCTGAGGAAACTGTGGCCAGCCAATCAAAATGGATAGATTACAGTCTGCTGGAGATACGGCGTATGTCCAAATTAGTAGACGACCTCCTCTTCCTGGCCCGAGCTGATTCACAACAGCAAACCTTAAACCCTCAAATGTTTTCTCTCAAGACCGCACTAAGCGAAGTGATTGAATCTTTCACACCACTGGCTCAAACAAACGGAATTTCTTTAGAAGCTTCCTTCCGCGAAGAAGGAATGTATTACGGAGATGAAAACAGGATTAAACAACTCATTGTCATTCTCTTGGATAACGCTCTTAAATACACCCGCCCGGGTGGAATGGTCACGCTTCGTTTTCAGGACTGGAGTACCCATGCGGAAATTACGGTCTCTGATACGGGGGAGGGAATTGAGCAAGAGCACTTAAACCAAATTTTTGAACGATTTTACCGTGTGGATCGAGCACGCTCTCAGCAAAAAGAAGGGACCGGACTGGGGCTGGCCATAGCGGATTGGATTATCAAAAGCCACCGGGGCCGAATAAAAGTAACCAGTTCTCCCGGAAAAGGAACAACGTTTGTCATCAATCTTCCCCACGGAAACTTAGATAAACTATAATTGCTTTACCGTATGCCTATAAAAGCTTGCACAAAAACTCAACCCCTAACGTAGTCTAGATTAGGACTTGTTTCATTTTGGAATTGGGTCGTTAGGGGGAAGAATGAATTTGATTGATTATAACCATTGTCCTCATCAATGGACACAAAGCGTTCCCTTTATACCTGCCTGGGTACAAGAAATGCCTAAGACACCTTGCTGCCCGCAGACTCCCCGCCCTGTCACACCCAACCCGATCTTTCCCACGAATGCCGCCTTGCCAACATGCACCCCTTTAGAATTAAAGAAGACCGGCCCACGTACAGTCTTAATCACAGTTTCAATCCCGGCAGAATCGATTATCACGTTACCATCAAAGGCATTAGAAATTAAGACGATCCGAAAGAATTTAAAATTAACCCAATGCCGCTTTTTCAATTCCCCTCCGCCGCTGCGCTGTATTCCTCAAGATACCCCTAAATTATTCCTTGGCGGGTATGTTCGCAAAAATGTCCAATACTCCGAACCGATTCGGCAGACTGCAACCACAGTTGAAAGCTCTCTCAAAGATTTTGTTATTGATGTGCCCTATTCCTGCGTCATCGACCTTGGCCGGATACGCGCCATTGCACCTACTCTTTTTAGTGAGCAGCAAGAGTATGAATTTTCAAGCACGGCACCCCTGCCTTCCGGTTTCTCAACCAAGGATAAATTAATATCCGGTGACCTTACGGAATTAAATGTTGTAAGTCATCAATTCATGAATTCATTGCCGAGCTGTGAACTTATTTTTAGCCAAATTAACGAAATGGATGATGCCCTTGATCGTGTTCCGATGACTGGCGGTCCTTTTGAAGAAGGTGTATTTAGAACTGTTCAGGAAAAGATGGTCATACTAATCCAACTTGAACTGACATTCCCGGCCGAGATCAACCCTCAGCCCGCCCCTCACCCTCCAAATGATCATCATCACTCAAATACCGGGAACTGTCACAATCCGTTTTTTTCGATGACGCTGAAAGTATTAAGAGCTTTTATTAAGATTAAAATATGATCCGACATCCCATAACTTTAATCATCCTGTGCAATGATCTAAACACCTTGCTCCGGATGATTTTTTACGCCGCTTTCTCTCCTTGGGAGTATGAAGGATTACTTCTTCATTATTACAACGTAGTTTTATGATATGCTATAATAATTTAAGAAAAACTCAGCTGATGCTGATACATAATAAAGATCTAAAATAATCCTTATGCTTAATTCTCAATAGCTTATGGCTTATACGAACATTTTAAGGAGAGATAGGTGCGGTAAACAATGCCAAATGATGTTTCTTATACTCCTGAGGAAGTTGCCAAAATCCTTAAAATTTCCAAGTTTACTGTTTATGAAATCATCAAACGAGGTGAGCTGAAGGCCTATCATATAGGACGCAAGGTACGAGTAGAGGGTGCAGATATCGAGAGTTACAAACAAAAATCAAAAGCTATGTCAAGGACGTCTGCAACTGAATCAAGCTCCGGTTCCCCCCTGCCCTTCAATGAATCATATCAGCAAGAGCCGGCGGAAGCCCTGGTAATCTGTGGCCAAGATATTGTCTTAGATATCTTAACTCGTTATTTAGAAAAGCAATTTCCCCATGTTCGTTTTCTGCGCCGTTACACAGGCAGCATTGATGGCCTTATGTCCCTTTATCGCGGCCTCGCCAATGCCTCAGCGGTCCATTTGTGGGACAGTGACTCTGATGACTATAATCTGCCTTATGTGCGCAGAATTCTGCCTGGTCATCCGACCTACATCATTAACTTACTTTTTCGATTTGAAGGTTTTTATGTCGCTAAAGGAAATCCTAAGAATATTGTCACTTGGAGCGACTTGACCAAACCAGGTGTGCGTTTTGTCAATCGGGAAGTAGGATCGGGGGCAAGGGTTTTATTAGACGAACAGTTAAAACTTCTAAAAATCCGCCGTCATGATATTCTTGGTTATAAAGATGAAGAAATGACTCATCTGGCCGTTGCCAGCAAAGTTGCTCGATCGGAAGCGGATGTTGGCTTAGGAATAGAAAAGGTTGCTATGCAAGTCAATGGTCTCGATTTTATCCCCCTAAAAAAAGAACGCTATGATCTGGTAATTCGTCAAGAGGATCTTGAACGCCCTCATTTTCAGGCCATGATAAACATCCTGAAGTCGGCTTCTTTTCAAAATGAAGTGGCAGGAATAGGAGGGTATGACTTATCACTTATGGGACAGATTATTTCTGAAGTATAACTCATGAACTTAAAGTTCACTGCCGCCGGATAATCTAGACTATCACTGAACATTAATAGTCTAGATTATCTAATACGCACCTCTGCCTGAACATAATGAATGTTCATATTCCTAATTCGCTTAAAAGGTATTTCGCTAAGTATCGCGAATTTAATATTTAATACTTAAAAAACTCACACTAATCGGTAAAAGAGGTGATTTTTTGCGTTCTCTAAAACAACAGATTCTTATATTGCTCCTTGGTTCCCTAGTTTTACTTGCCGCTTGCTTCATCACAATCCTCGGATGGTACATGAAGGATAAAGCTGAAGCAGCCGCTTTTATAAAGGCACAAACGGATTTGGCAACCTGTGAAGAAATTATTGAAAAAACTTATCCCGGCTCTTGGGCTGTAAAAAATGGAGAACTATATAAAGGATCCGAAAAAATCAACCTCAATAATAATTTAGTGGATCATTTATCTTCTCTTACCGGAGATACCGTTACGATCTTTTTGGGTGACACAAGGGTGGCGACGACAGTGCGCGGCTCAAACGATGAAAGAGCTATTGGAACCAAAGTTTCTGCCAGCGTAGCCCAAACCGTTTTGCAGGATGGGCAAAACTTCGTGGGTAAAGCTAATGTCATCGGTCAATGGTACGAGACAGGATACATGCCCCTGAGGGCCGAAAACGGCCTTATAGTAGGAATGTTTTACGTAGGTATTTCTCATTCCTACGATCAAAAAACTATTAACGGTTCATTAATTACCTTTGCAGTATTAGGGTTTTTTTTAACGTTATTCGTATCACTGATTGCTTGGTTTTTCCTGCAAAAGTTTGTCATCAACCCCCTGCACAATATTACACTGGGCACTAGAGACGTGGCAACGGGACATCTGACCGAAAAGATTAAAGTCTCCGGAGCTAAGGAAATCGAAGAACTAGAGGAAGCTTTTAATCAAATGGTAGAAAAAATTCAATCACTGACAGATGACCTGAATCGAAGGACCGATGATTTTGACAATAATTTAGTGGTAAAAGACGACAATCCCGAAGTCATACTAGAAAAGGGCGAAGAATTTTATGAACCCCCTTCATTCTTAACTGATCTTTCCGGACCAACATCTACAATGTCCCAACCTCCAACAGATTCATTAGGTGAAGAAGATTTACCAAAAGGATTAAATCAAGCAACACTTGACCATATCGTACAATTTATCCAAACAACTCAGCGCCCTCTGTCAGCAGAAGAAGTCGCGGAAAGCGTAAAATTGACCAGAGTCACCGTACGTCGCTATCTTGAGTATCTTGAGCAACAAGGACTTGTGAAATCCGAACAAAAATACGGAAGAGTCGGTCGACCTGTAAAACTGTTTATCCCCATCTAACCTCCATTTCTAAAATGGGGGTTACTACTTTTACTTCTCGTCGGAAAGAGTTCGCCACCGAAACACCGGGATTCGGGTTTAGTTGAAGAGGAAATTATACAATCCAAAATTGCACTTCGATATAAAAGTATGCAATTGAAGGTTATCCTTGCTGGCAGTAGTACAAAGGAGGTGTCGCAAAACTACTTTTCTAAAGTAGCAAGCGATGCTCCCTTTTTCTTTTTCCCTTGAAAGATATTTATTGGTTTGATTGAAATGCTTAATCTCTACTTTCTTCTTAAATTTGAGTATAACAAAATAAGCCTTCAGGATTAGGCCGTTTTTCTCTCCTTTTTATGCGGTTTTTAGTGGATGAAGGGGTTTCCCAATTCGTTCATTTTGTATTTTAGAGTGAAGTTTATTCACGTTATACCCAAAACACAGCAGCATAAATTCAGTTTTCACACTGTTTTTGCCTCGTGTTAGAAAGCGGTTGAAGTTATAGTCATTTTTGAGGACCCCAAAGGCTCCTTCAACCTGTATGGACCGATTTACTCTTAGCAGTATTCCTTCTTTGGTTGTGATGTTTCTATACGAGATCTGGCGTTTGGCCACAAACGTTTTGGATACTTGCATTCGTCGATTGCCTTTAGCTTTTGTACAGCGACTTTTACACGGACAGTCACTGCAGTCTTCACATTCATAGACTGTTATTTCGGACTGGTAACCGGTTGCTGATGTTCGATGAGTGATTCCAACGGGTTTGAGTTGTTTTCCATTATGACACGTGTATTCATCGATTTCCGCATTGTAAGCCATGTTTTCTCGCTTACTAATATCTTTTTTGAAGCTCTTCTTTTTCCATTGTTCATAGGTCTGTGGCTTTATGTAGCAGGTCTGATGTTTTCCTTCGAGATAAAGATAGTTCTCTTCGCTCTCATAACCAGAGTCTGCGGTAACATTCTCATAATGCGCCTGTAGTTTTGATTCAAGCATGTTTAAAAAAGGAATTAATGTGGCTATGTCGTTACGATCCTGGAAGATCCCAACCCCTGTTACATATTCGCTTTCCACGCCAATCTGGACATTGTAAGCCGGCTTTAACTGAGCATTGCGCATATGATCATCTTTCATATGCATGAACGTTGCATCAGGATCGGTCTTAGAGTAGCTATTTCTTCCTTCGAAGAATTGGTGATGTGCATTGTACTTTTCTTGCCGGGTATAGAATTCCTTCAGGCTTTCTATAAATTTCTGCAGCTTTGATTTCCGTTTTCCAATACCGTGAACAAATTCAATCTGCTCTTGCTGACATTTTTCTTCTAGGTAAGAGATAGCAGTCTTAAGATCCTTAAGTAACGTCTCTTTGGTTACGTTGAAGTCCTTTAAATAGGTCAAATTGATCTCCTCAAGACAAGACTGAATTTTCAAGAACATCTTTGCCTCATTTTTGTTAACGACTTTTTTCCAGACAAAGGTATAACGGTTAGCACTGGCTTCAATTTTTGTTCCATCGACAAAGAGGTTCTTAAACTCTACTTCACCAAGCTCATGTAAATGCTTTACCATTTGGAAAAAGAGGTCTTCTATGGCTTCCTTCAGATAGTCTTTTCGGAATCGAGCAATGGTGCTGTGGTCAGGTGCTTTGCATCCTGCCAATAACCACATGAAGTTAATGTCTCTTTTACAGGCGACTTCAATTTTTCGGCTGGAGTAAATGTTATTCATATAGGCATAGGTCAATACTTTAAACAGGATTTTGGGTTCGACTACCGGTTTTCTTCCAGTGGAAGAGTAGGCCTTATACAACGCTTCGTAATTTAATCCCTCCAAAATGTGGCTTAGTAGTCGAACGGAATCATCCTCTGGTATTAACACGTTAAAATTAAATGGCAAAGCTAATTGATAGTGTCCACCTAATTCGTTATAATTCTTAGTGTGTAATTTGGTTTTTAGCATAACTTAAATTATACGCTAACTGCGAGTTCTTTGGGACCCGCAGTTTTCTATTTTTAGTAAGAAAAAGGGCTGTTGCTTGCGAACTATTTTAGTTCGTTTTGCAACGGCCCCTTTATTTACAAAACCAATTAGAATGTTTTCCTAACTTACAATATTCACATAAGGGTTTTTTAAATTTTCATAAACAAGACAATTCAGATAATTAGCTCTAAACTAAAAATAACTCAATCAGCTTATCAGCCCTCTACTCTCCCCCTGAGCCGCTGAAATGTTGGATTGAAATTTCATAATGAAGGAGTGGCTAATTTGGAGACAAAGGGATTTTTAACACCGGCAGAAATAACCCAATCCACTATCCAGACAGGTATGAAAAAGGTAGCCCTGCCTATTCCAAAACAGATCCTTTTAGGGATTTTGGCAGGTGCGTTCATAGCCTTTGCCGCAGAAGGTTCAAACATGGCAGCATTCAATTTATTTGCAAAACCGGAAACCTATGGCCTCGGGAAAGTTTTGGCTGGAGCAATCTTTGGTACCGGACTTATGCTTGTTATCATAGCCGGAGGGGAATTGTTCACTGGTAATACCTTGATCTCAGCTGGAGTATTAGAAGGAAAAATTAAAATAACCGATATGCTTAAAAACTGGTTTTTTGTTTATATAGGTAATTTTATCGGCTCAGTATTTATTGCCTACCTCATGGTTCAATCCGGATTATTCAGCAGCAGTGTTGGTCTCTTAGGTGGAATCACGATAAAGATTGCTTCCTATAAAGTTGGGTTATCTTTCTCCTCTGCCTTTTATTTAGGGATTATGTGTAACTGGTTGGTTTGTTTAGCAGTTTGGATGGCATATGGAGCCAAAGACATGACAGGCAAAATTCTTGCCATCTTCTTCCCAATCTGGCTCTTTATCACATCAGGTTTTGAACACAGTGTCGCCAATATGTACTATATTCCAGCCGGAATCTTAGCTAAGGCAAACCCAAGTTGGGCGGCTGCCTCTCATTTAAGCCCTCAGGCACTTGCCGGACTAAACTGGAGTACTTTTATCACTAACAACTTAGTTCCGGTAACTCTTGGAAACATTGTTGGGGGCTGTGTCTTTGTAGCCGGTATCTATTGGTTAGTCTATAAAAAATCTGCCGTTGAAAAAGATTCCATACCATCATTGTCGCCCCAAGAATTAGAAATGAACGCAGGAAAATAGCAGTTACAAATGTTTTATAACCCTAATCAACTCTTGGCTTTACATTAATAATGTGAAAATTCAACGAGCGCGCGGAGACACTGTCTTCGCGCGTATAACTTTCTTGCAGTATTCAACGGAAAGTTATTTTTAAAAACACCACAGCTTTTCCCTCTGAATATTCTATCCATGGATTCAGGAGAAGGGGGAAAGTTCAATGCACATAATGACTGCCTTATTCGTTGGCCTCGCGGCAAACCTTGATAATTTTGGAGTTGGTGTAAGCTACGGAGTTCAAAAAATCCGTATTCCTTTCCTCTCCAACTTTTTTATTGCCTTATTATCCGGTCTCGTTACCTTCGCGGCTGTTTTTACCGGTCATTTTTTGAGTCACTATATCACCGTCGCTAATATGATTGGCGCAATATTAATAATTCTGATCGGAATTTGGGTTACCTTTCATAAACCAGCCGTCGATCAACCCTTACCGGCAGCGATTCCAGCCATGAAAACCTATTCTATTTCCATTAAACCTCTCAGCACCATTGTTAAAATAACCAAGAATCCCTCAATGGCTGACATTGATGCCAATGGCTACATTTCTGCCAAGGAAGCAGCAGCCCTCGGATTAACCCTATCCTTTAATTGTATAGCTACAGGAATAGGAGCCGGCCTAACCGGACTTGCACCTTTACCGCTGGCGATTTCGGTGGGTCTGTTCAGTATGGTTACCATCAGTTCAGGTTATTGGACTGGATGGAAAACTGCCTCAGACCATTTCGAGCGCTGCTCCCAAATTCTTTCGGGGGCTCTGCTGATACTTATAGGAATCTATGAATTAATCAATTGAAAAAGAAACCCACACTATACTTCCAATCAGTTCGGTTGGAAGTAATTACATAATAGTTCACTTAAAGGCTTCACTCCTCATAAAGTAGTTTAAGGGCCAATTATGGAGTCAGTCGTGTAATTTGTACAAGGCTATTTTTGCGAAGGAGGAGTCTTAAAAATAATGTTCTGGAGATTAGTTTTCTTAATAATTTATATTGCCTTTTTTCTTGTCCGCTCACGTTACGGAAACAAGAAGCCGAATAGGAAAGAGGCTATCGAGTATTTTGATGAGCAAAACCTAGCACTCCAACGTGAAGGAAGACTAAGCATGACCTTGCGTTCAATTCTTTCCTTCATTATGTTGCTTAGTATTATAATTTATGGTATAAGCCCATCATGGCTGCAGTTTTTTAACTTGCCCTTGCCAAATTTCTTAAGGCTTGCCGGTTTAGGCCTGGCTATAGCCATACTTCCTTTCCTCTATTGGGCGCATCGTGCGTTAGGACGTCACTATTCGCCGGATCTTGATCTGAAAGAAGGCCACAAGCTTATTACTAGCGGACCCTACAACATTGTCAGGCATCCTATGTATACGATTCTCATTGTCTTTATGCTTAGCATCTCAATAGTCTCAGCCAGCGCCTTGATTCTCATCCCGCATACTGCAGCTATTCTTTTGCTGATAATGCGTTTAGACAAAGAAGAAGCCATGCTGATTGAAGAATTTGGGGATGACTACCGGGAGTATATGATAAAAACCGGACGCCTCTTGCCGAAATTCAATTAAGCTTGCATCCGTAGTTTGCAAGCTTAATTGGAGTATTTATGTCGCCTGCATTTCCAACAAATGGAGATCAGGCGACATAATTTCTCCGTTGTTTTGTTCATTTCACATGCTATCGCGCTGAAGGATGGAATCCCCCACCGAAGCAGAGACCGGGGACCACTCCCAATAAAGAAGTGGGTGTCTCACGATTGGATCAATTATTTTTATAAACATTAGATTTGGAAATGACCTTATTTCTGCTGTCAGAGAGTTTAACTTGGATCGTTGCCTTTACCAGACTCTCAGGCAGATCAATACTTAAGGAGTTAGGATTTAAATAAGTCGTTTTGACTTCCTTACCGTTCAAATATACTTTGTCATTTTCTACGAAGTTATTCCCTTCGATTATTAGCGAGCCCTCGGAGGGTATAACATCAGCAACTGTTGGCAAGGCATCACCTTGAATATAGTTAGTTTTCGATGGAGGTCTATGATCCGGCAGAATATCATAGCTGTACTCTTTGCCGAACAGCAGATCATATTGAAGCGATTCATAATCCGCGAAGGTATTGGCAGGGATATTGGCTGCATTCCAGTAATCCTTATTAATAATTATATCTGTCCCGTTTTGCATCAGATTGGATAGGAGATCAGTCATGGGGCTTCCTGACTTTTGAGCAAGTTGAAGGGCAAAAGTTCCCATAAAATTAGCAGACAAATTGAGATTGTGATGCACAGTTGTCGAAAAGTTATTCCAAGTTACGAAAGGAACACTATGAAGATTTAAATAATCTTGATACGTGTTGCCGTTTTCAATAAATCCGGCTTCTTTGTATACACTGTAATTATCACCGAGCATAGGCAGATGATCGCCATAGAATATGACCATCGTCGGTTGATTGATTTGCTTCAAGCCATCAATAAGCTGCTTTAGTGATTGATCAACATCAGAAATTCGATTGGCATAGTTATCAAGTATCGCTTGAGAGTCAGGACTTAAATTTGCTGAACTTGCCTTGATCGTATTTCCGGGGTCCTCGGTGGTGTCGTATGGACCGTGGTCTTGCATGGAAACCGAATAGATGAAATCAGGTTTATTCGTTTCTTTTACCTGATTCAATATTTGTTGAGTCAGAACTGTATCGCGAATGTAAGGACCTTTGTACTCAGGATTGTTTAAGAATTCCTTACTGATGAATTTATCAAAGCCTTCTTGCTGATAGACCTTATCCCTGCTATAGAACCAATCATCATAAGTATGGATGGCAGAGGTCGCGTAACCTTGCCTGCTTAGAATTGTGGGTAAAGCTTCAAGCGGACGATTTACGTATTGATCATAGGCAATAGAACCATTAGGTAAAAACTGAGTTGAGAAGCCTGTCAGGGCCTCAAATTCAGTATTGGCCGTACCCCCGCCGTAAACAGCGGAAAGCATTGTCCCGCTCGTCTGTGATTTTTGGAGGGAGTGAAAAAAGGGAATCGGGTCTTGACTAAAAGAAACGTTTTTCATCAGAGTTGGGTCCCAAAACGCTTCACTCATCACGAAAATAATGTTGGGCTTAAAATCAGCATTCACCGGGTATGAAGGGGTGTTCTTTTGGATAATATCATTTATCGTAGACTCTTGATAATTACTTGGTTTGGCAATCTTGAGATACTCTGTATCCATAAGAAAACCCAGCATTGTTCCGTTCTGCTGATAATTCAGAGATTGGCTATAGCTAATGAGCTGGAGAGCAAAAACATTTTGGATAGAGTTAAAGAAGGAGTAGAAAACAAACACGACTAAGAATGAAGAAACGAATACTATTGAGCTATAACGCTGCTTTCTTTCTCTAGCAATATGTTTAAGGATCAGCCTTACCAAGGCAACTGTCACCGCAAGCAAAATTCCGAGGACAACAAAAACATTTCGAAAATGATCAGAAATTCCAATCGCCTCCTTAGCCAAAAGAAAGTCAGAAGGCAGCAAAGGGTCTCCTTTAACTTTTAATTTTTGCTGGCTAATAAACCCGAGGCAAGAAAATAGGGAAAGAAAAATCGTTGCAATCACTAAGTAGGCTCTTTTCGGCAAAATGTAAAATATGTTAATAATCCCGAACATCAGAATATAACTAAGGAAAAATTCCGAAGGATAACTTCTAATCCAAGTTATAGCTTTTATTAAGCTCCCATTCGAAAAACCTTCCAGGGCTAATAACGCGATCAAAGGCACGACAGCAATGACAAGCGGCTTGTTTTTAGTAAAGAACTTAAAAGTAGGCTTGAACATAAAAAACTCTTCCTCCACCAGTTAAAACTTAATACAAAACATTATAACAAATATACTTCCCGATGATCATAAAATGTTTGTAAAAGTTGTGAGAAACTACGAAGTCAATATTAAATTATCTGCTGAATATTAAAACAATATGCCGTTTCCAAGCACTCACTGAAAATTAATTGTAGAATATAAGTTCAACAAGTTAAAGGATCACCCTCCAGTGTGCTGTATTTTGCTGCCTTATGTTACTTTCAAAGCTCTGAAGCATCTAAAGTATTCGGGAAAAAGAAATTGAGTTTTCAGTACTTTCTTCTTCCTTCCATCCATCTTTTATGTAAAATCTTATAGCTCTTTTATTCCAGGGTAAAGCAGATAATCCTGCTTCCTCATAACCAAGTTCCTTCATTTCTTTGCAAAACTCAGCCGTTAAGTCACTTGCTATACCTAATCCTCTATAACTTCGATCCACTGCAATGGCCAATAGCCTTGGCTGCCCACCCTTCATTTCCACGTGATCGATAGACCCTTCAGAAAAGGAAACCAGCGCTTTCAGCGCTAAGAATATATGTCCAAACTTCTCCTTAAGATGTTTTCGGATAAAGGCATCCTTAAGAAATCCCGATATTGTGAGGCAAACTAAACTTATAAAGTTATCCCGATAAAAATTACGAAATGGGTTTTCTGAGGTACTTGCTAAAATGAAACCGATTGCTTCATTTTTAAAGGTTGCCACATATCCAAAATTTCCTCTTGAATTAACAAACTCAGAAATAAAAAGCATGAGAAACTTCTGTCCCATATGACCTAAAAAGTGATTTTGAAAAGATCTCATATATAGCTGGGCAACTATAGGGATGTCTCGGGCCTTAAGATGCTCAACGTTCACTTCACATTTGCAATTAATATAATTAAGTCTATCAGTTGGCACGCAAACATACCTCTCTTTGGATCATTTCCCGAGCACTATTTTCTACGGCAACCTCCAAGCCTAAAAAACCATAACTAATGCCCAAAGACTTTGTTTAAACTACATGTTAACCTCTAAAAACTCAAGCAATCCTATGTTCCCATTCCAGGCTTTGGCTTTGGCTTTAGGGTATAGGATAATCCATGGAATCGGCTGTCTAATTGCACCATCATTATTTAAGGCCGACAGTACTTGCTTATACTATGATAAGATATATTCATAACTGTATCTTTAGCATAGTTTATAACTTTTAAGATATTGTCAAGTCACTTTGATATTTATATGGAGATCTCATTAAGATTAGAAAATCATTGTATATTCGATTTAATTTACAAGCAGTAATGTAAAATATCCTACTAAAGAGGTGATGCCGCATGGGTATTGATTTTCGAGGCCTGGGGCTTGGTTCCGGCACAGGAGGTAACGACTCCGGAAGAAAGCGCTGGCAGTTGAGAGAACTGGCGAGTCATGAACATTTCGACTGGCCGATCATTAAACGGGTCCTTCTGGCGTTTAGACCGTATTGGCTGAAAGCTATCCTGGTCACACTCATTATTTTTATAACCTCCATAGGAAGTGTCATCCCTGCCTGGCTGACACAGAAAATTATTGATGACGGTATCCAAAAAGGACAAATGATGACGGTTATTTATTTGACATGCGTGATTATTGCCGCTGCGATTAGCACAGGCTTACTCGGTGTTTGGCAAAACTGGCTTAGCAACCAAATCGCCCAAAGCGTGATGGCGGATTACCGATTGTCATTATTTCGCAATCTCCAGCGACAGACCGTGAATTTTTTTGCATCTCGTCAGTCCGGAGACTTAGTATCTCGGATTATCAGCGATGTTACGGCAATACAAAATGTGATTACCTCAACGTTGGTAGGGTTTATCAGCAACATCCTTACCATTTCTGTAACCATACTTCTCATGTTTCAAATGAATTGGCGAATGTCAATACTCGCCCTTATTGTTGTGCCTGGTTTCGTAATCCCCACTCAAAAGGTCGGCAAATTCAGGCAGATACTCCAAGCAGAAATACAACAATGGCTGTCGGCAATGACTGTCCAGCTCAGCGAGGTTCTCGGAGTCAGCGGAGCCCTTCTCATTAGAATATTTAACCGTGAGGCAAGTGAAGAAAAAAAATTTATCGTTGCTAACGATAATTTACGGGATTTACAAGTACGTCAAGGCCTTATTGGACGTTGGCTGTTTATGTGGCTGGGGATGTTCTCTTCAATAGGTCCGGCACTTTTGTGGGGATATGGCGGATGGTTAGTTATCCATCAGGAAATGCGTCTAGGAGTCATTGTCGCCTTTACGACCTTGTTAACCAAATTGTATGGCCCACTAAGCCAGTTAGCACAAATTCATGTCAATGTCCTCTCGTCTATTGCTCTATTCCGAAGAATTTATTCTGTCATGGACATTGAACCTGAAGTTCAAGGCGGTTTTAAGACGATTTCCCCCAACAGCGTCAGAGGACATCTTGAATTTAAAAACGTCTCCTTCTCTTATCAGCGCGACTCTCAAGTCCAGGAAGGAAAAATGGCCTTACATCAGATCAACTTAACCATAGAACCCGGGCAAACAGTCGCACTGGTTGGTCCAAGCGGTGCCGGAAAAACCACGCTCTTAAACATGATACCCAGGTTTAGTGATCCAATATCAGGCCAAATATTTTTAGATGGCATTGAAAGCAGAAACTTGTCCTTAGAGTCATTAAGGTCACAAATGGGATTAGTCCCCCAAGACCCCTTCTTTTTCCATGATACCGTCTATAATAACCTTCTTCTTGCCAAGGAAAAGGCAAGTCAAGAAGATATGGAAGCAGCTTGTAAGGCAGCCCAAATTCATGATACTATCGTCAGTTTATCTCAAGGTTATCAGACCATCGTCGGAGAACGGGGATACCGGCTCTCGGGCGGGGAACGGCAGCGGTTGGCGATTGCCCGAGTACTGCTCCAAAGTCCCCGAATCGTCTTGTTGGATGAAGCAACGAGCGCTTTGGACACAGTTGTAGAACGAAAAATTCAGGAAGCTTTGGCCTTTTTATTAAAAGGAAGAACTGCCATCGTTATTGCTCATAGGCTGTCAACAGTTCTTGCGGCAGACAAGATCATTGTTCTGGACAAAGGAAAGATAATTGCCTCAGGCAAGCATCAAGATCTTGTGCAAACGAATCCCCTATATAAGATACTTTACGAGACCCAATTTTCCGTTCCGCAAGACCCTAGCCAACGGTGATTATTCTCAAATTAATCATAATCACTGCCAAACCGAAGCTGAACTTTTAGCTGCTGCCTCTGGGAAGCTAATGTATGCTTCATATATTCAACAATTTCTACATCCAGCTCTTGACTGAGAGCTAATATTTCATCAGAAGAACTTTTTCCCCAAGCTGAATGAAGCTTAGATCTTAGCTTTTCAATTCTTTCAAACATAATATAATCCTCCCTCAAACTTACTTATTCTTCTTGCATTCATCTTTGGTTTCAGAAAACGACTTTAGAATAAATCCGACAGCACCTGACTCCATGGCCTCTTGTACCTTCTGTTCATGATCAGAAGAGGCAATAATGAAAATCCTGGCATCTTTATCTATTTTTTTAATTATTTTAAGCGTCTCTATACCGTCTAACTCCGGCATTGAAATATCCATTGTCACAAAATCGGGGTTCAGCTCATGATAAAACTTTATACCCCTTAACCCATTTTCGGCTTCGCCCACAACAACAAAGCCGCTATTTTCCAAAAGCTTCTTGATAGATCGTCTTTCCGATGCTGAATTATTAACAATCAATGCTCTTTTCAAAATTTCACCTCATGTTCCCCTGATGGAAGCATTCAATTTTTCTTGTTAATATTGTAGCAATTCTTCGAATGCATGATTAGTACATTAGGTCATTGATTTTGATGCTAAAAGCACTTCTCCAATTTCAAATTATGCCTTTTGCATTTTATAGTCCTATCAGCTTAGGGATTTCCAGAAATTATTTAATAATAAGACGCCTTATTCCAAATTTTCTTAATATATTGTAAAGTTCATTTCTACACAATGTCGTTGTATAATAGCTAAGGATAAATTTATAGAGGTGTATCAAATGTCATCAGAAATTAAAGATAATGATAAGATGATTCAAACGTGTCGGGATATCTTGGAATCTTGTGATAAACCTTTTGTCTGGGAAGAAGAAGGTTCCTATCGATATGGCAACTTCAAAAAGTTTTTTAATCTTTTTTTCCCTCACCCACAGATAGAGCATGAACTGCAAGCGTTGCTTGAGAAATTCTCCAATTCCCCCTATTTATACGATCAGGTAAAAGCCACCTGCTCCCTCGATGCAGAATGGGCTGAATCCGGAACATACGGCTTAGATAGGGATTTTACCTGTTACTTCAGCAAATTCAGTTTAAAACCCGAATATGCATCGCACATCAAAACCTATTTTACACATCGCCTTAGTGAGTTGCTAAGCCCCGATAGATAATTGTTTTATGCTGCTTAATTGACAAATCATTGTCTAAGTAAGGCTTTATTTAAAATGAGAGATTTCATCCAGCATTTGAAACATAGTTTTGTAGAATGAAACATGGCTAATGCAAAGTTTCCGAAATATGCTGTTAACACAAAATTTTGTTGCGCTACTTCTTGATAAAGGCTTTACTTTTGGGTATGTTAGAAGTTGATGGTTATTTGCCCGAGCAGAAGTTTTTTGGGGATATGTGAAATATTTGACAATTAACTAATAGGAGGATTAATCGATGAAAATCAACAAAACTGCACAAGCCGGAGCTATCGAATCAAGTGATGTTCTTGTTACAGTTGCACCTAATCCTGAAGGCGGTATTAAAGTCGAGCTCGAAACAAAACGTGTCATTCAAAAACAGTTTGGTAAACAAATCGAAAAAGTAATTCTGGAAACCGTAAAGCAAAAAGGAATTGATAACGCACTGATTAAAGCTCAAGACAAAGGTGCTTTAGATTATACCTATAGAGCAAGAGTTCTGACCGCCCTTGAAAGAGCTTCTATTTGAGCTTGGAAAATCACTAAGATGAATGCAAAAGGAGTATCGAGATGAGTTTAAACAGGAGTATGCTTATTATTCCAGGAAACAATCCCCAACGTCTTCAAAATGCACCGGTGTTTAATCCGGATTTGCTTGCCCTAGATTTGGCAGATGGTGTAAGTATTGACGAAAAAGACAGTGCCCGTATCTTAGTAAAAGAGGCCATTAACTTTATGGATTATGAAAACGTTCAAGTTGTAGTGAGAATAAACTCCCTGCAATCAGGTTTGGGAGCTAAAGATATTGAAGTCATCACCCCTGTAAAGCCGGTTGCCTTCATAGTTTCTCAGGCAAGCGCAGAACAGCTGCAAAACGTTGAAAAAGTTTTATCAGAGTCTGAAAAGAACGCCGGACTTAACCAAGGCAGTATTGGATTGATCCCGGTGATTGAAACGGTTGAGGCTCTTGAGAACATCTCTTCAGTTCTTAGTGCTTCACCCAGAGTCAACGGAGTCTTTTTCAATGCAGAAGGTTTAGCACGAGAACTTGGGATCAACCGCAGCAAAGAAGGCGACGAAATCCTCTATGCTCGGAGCAAAGTCGCCATGGCTTGCCGAGCAGCAGGCATTAAGAGTTTTGATACCGTCTTTACTGACGTCAACGATATCGAGGGCTTAGAGAAGGATTCTCTAAATGCTCGTAATCTTGGTTTCACGGGCAAGGCTGCCATTGATGGCCGGCAAATTGATACAATTCATAAAATCTTTGTTTAAGCAAATGGAAACGAGGGGTATGCATGAAGAACAGAGTAGGACGTGAAATTCCAGAGTATATTAAGGGTTACGGTCAAGTAAAACCTTTTGACGGAGCTCTTGCAAATTATGGAGAGCGCACTAAAACATCGGTAAAATTGCGTTCGGTAAAGCCAGGTGAAAACAAACTCGTAGAAACTATTGAAGAAGTCCTGGATAAAGTCGGCATTCGAGACGGCATGACAGTTTCCTTCCACCACCATCTCCGGAATGGAGATTACGTAATGAATCTAGTCATGGAAGCCATTGCGAAACGCGGGGTTAAGGACATTACTGTTGCTGCCTCCGGTATTTTCAAAGTTCACGAACCACTTGCCGATTATATTAAACGTGGGATTATCACCGGAATGTCGGCAAACTACATCGCACCCGGGTCTGTAGCCACAGCAATCTCTAAAGGATTTTTACAAAAACCGGCAGTTCTTATGAGTCATGGAGGCCGTCCCCGTGCCATAGAGAGCGGAGACCTGCATATCGATGTTGCCTTTATTGCTGCACCTACGGCAGATTTTTACGGCAACCTGAATGGAGTTCAGGGAAAGGCTGCCTGCGGCACATTAGCTTATTCAGTTTCGGATGCTCAATATGCGGATTATGTGGTTGCTGTTACCGATAATCTCGTACCTTACCCGGCTTGCCCTATTGAGATAAGTCAGGATAATGTTGATTATGTCGTTAAAATAGAATCAATCGGTGATCCCAACGGAATTGTCTCGGGAACTTTAACCGTCACGAAAGATCCCGTTGGTTTGCGCATTGCTAAGCTTGCAGCTCAAGTGATTGAAGCAACGGGATATATTAAAGAGGGTATGTCCTTCCAAACGGGTGCCGGAGGAACATCTTTAGCAGTAGCGGCCGAAGTCCGTAAGTTCATGCAAGAAAAGAATGTCGTGGGAAGCTTTGCTGCCGGCGGCATCACCGGTTATATGGTAGATATGCTCAATGAAGGTCTATTTCGCTCACTTTTTGATGTTCAGTGTTTTGACCTAAAAGCAATTGCTTCAATTCGTGATAATCCCAAACACCAAAAAATGAGCGGTTCACTTTATGGAAATCCTCACAACCGGGGAGCCGTTGTCAATAACCTCGATGTCATGATCTTAGGTGCTACAGAGATTGATACCGACTTTAATGTCAATGTTGTCACCGGTTCTGACGGAATTATTATTGGCGCTTCCGGCGGACATAATGATACCGCTGCAGGCTCAAAACTGGCTATCGTGGTTACAAACCTAACTAAAGGCCGCCTTCCTGTTGTCAAGGATCATGTAACCACGGTAACGACTCCCGGAGAGACCATCGATGTACTTGTTACTGAACGCGGGATAGCGGTTAACCCTGGTCGTCAAGATCTGATCGATAAACTTAAAGAGACTGACCTTCCAATCGTCCCGATTGAAGAATTAAAAAACATTGCCGAACGTTTAACCGGCAAACCGGAACCAATCGAACTATCTGATCAGATTGTTGCCATTGTTGAGTACCGGGATGGAACCGTTATTGACGTGGTTAGAAAACCACTCTAAACATTTTGTTGCGGTACCGTCTAATTTTATAATCCATAGTCGTCAAGTTCGTAGCTACTATAGGAACCCCGCAGATTTAACTGGGGGTTCCTTTTTGTAGTCAAAGCTAAAAAAGCCGTTTTTCGGAATCTTGGATAACCGGCTTTTTTAACTTTGTTAATTTTTGATTTCTCATTATCTTATGTTTGGCTGTTTGTTTAATGTAAGCGACTTAAACTTTCACTTCCAATATTCGTCTGATTATACATAATTTCAGGTGAGAGTTTTGATTTACTTGATTGACTTATTCCCGTATAAGTTGAAGGAATTTGTTTTGAGGAACTATTAATTTTGGAGGGAAAAAGGCTATCATCACCCAGCTTTGTAATTAGCGTTGAACACAAAGCTCCATATAATAGGTGTTCTAATAAACGCATAGTCGGCGCAAACGGTTTACTGCTCTTTATTTTTAATAGTTGACTTCCGATGAATCCATCGACCATAATCCAGGAAAACGCACCTGCCCCCAGACCTTTTAAAAGTTTATAGTCTTTACCCGTTGCAGACAGAAGATAGGTCAGTGCTATTCCGTTGGCAGCTACACCAATATTGTTAACAACCAAACCAAGCAGTACACCTTGCCGGCTCTGGATAACTTTCTTGGGCAAAAATAAATTAGCTGCCATGGGATTATATCTAATATCGGTCAAGCCAAGCGCATAATTAACTTTATTTGCAGTTCTTCCAACAGATGCTGAGAGGATGCCGCTAATAGCCCCCACTACAATACGATCTTTAATTTTGAACATTAATAAAGTCACCTCCAGTATCAGGGTCTCCATTAATTTCATAAGAATACACTCCTAACGCTAGAAGTTTGTTTTGGTTTCATAAAACTCCGTGCCAAAACCAGCATTACTCAAGATACCTTGAAGGATCAAATGCTTGTTTAAGAGTAAGAGGCCGAGAGTGAACTCGTTCAGCTAAAGCTGAACATCGGGTTTTCAGATGAGGACTCTACCCCACCTTCGTAAACCGTATAAAAAATAGGCTATCACTTTTTAACAGTGATAGCCCTCTAAATCCTGCTTAGCCATGGCTAATTTTTAATTGCCGCTGTTTTATTGCCATATCTCTTTCCCCCGGGAACTGTCGTATCAGTTTAAAAATCTGATAACAGGAAGTAACTATTACCACTGCACAGGAGATAAGAAAAATACTCAGGATAATCATTGAAATCCATGTTAACATAAACAACGCCTCCTTAAAATATCATTAACCGTATTAACCATCCAACTTAACCAGGACTAATCCTTAGTAAGAGTAAATTTTTTAAATAACTTAAAGAAAATTGTCTTCGGCCTTGAGATAGTGTATACAATCACAAAACCTTTTGAATTATTTCCTTTTTCTGCACTTTTAATTAACCTTACCTTTATCCTTTACCTGTTTCTTTTCTTGGCTTATTGCTTGTGCTTGTGTGTTCTTGCTCATGTTCATTGAATTTCTTTTCTTGTTCAAATAATAACATTCACAAGGTGAAATGTCTATAGGCAGAGCGGATTTTAGTGATATGATTTATTAATGACCATTTATTCATGATTAGAGTACCAGTACCTCTCATTTTTAAGAATTTAGTTATCGCCCCTTTTTTTCGGATGATCAATATGATGTATAATAAACACAAGCTCAATCACAGGATTTATAGTATTTCTATTTGATTTCCCCCATAAATAACCAATATCCGTTGTGGATTGATAACGGACAATGAAAAATCCAATTAAGGATGTGACTTCATGGCATCATTTTCATTTCGAATTTTAGTTGTCGATGACGACCTCTCGATCCGGCAAATGTTAGATTTAGGCTTGCGTAAGGAAGGATATATTGTTAAAACTGCAGCCAATGGCCAAATCGCTTTGGATCTCATTCCTGATTTTGATCCTCATTTGATTATTTTAGATTTAATGATGCCCGTTATGGATGGAAACAGCTTATGTCAGGCTGTCCCAGAAATCAGTCAAGCGCCAATGATTATGTTAACAGCAAAAAATTCAGCTACCGATATTGTTATAGGCTTAAGGCAAGGGGCCAACGATTATCTGACGAAACCGTTTCATTTCGAAGAACTATTGGCTAGAATCGAGGTTCAACTGCGCAACCGCTACCCGGAATTAGCAGGACAACATACTATAGGGGCGTTTTGCTTAGATGAAGCGCACCATTCCATTACCCTTAACAACTGCTCCCTTCCCCTCTCTCCCACCGAATATAAACTGTTAACCTACATGCTTTGGAACCCTGGCCGAATACTTAGCAAGAATTCTATTTTGAACCACGTATGGGGCTATGACTTTGAAGGTGAGGACAATATCGTCGAAGTATATGTCCGTTATCTTCGTGATAAACTGGGCGACAAAGAACATCGATGGATCGAGACAGTACGTGGCGCAGGTTATCGCCTAAACCCTGCACTCAAATAGCTATTGCTTGCAGCTTATGTTTCAGTGATCTAAGATTCAGAGAAGAGGACGGTGCAAAATGACGAGGGCTGAAGGTAAAGTATCTTGGAAGGATTCCTTAACCGGAAAATTATTATTGAGATTTTGGTTAAGCCTTATACTAGTTTCCCTATTTATGGGAGAAATACAATATCAGGCACTTCATTCGTTTTTAATGAAAGGTGAAACCCAAGCACTGCAAGCACAGATCGGTTCGTTCGATGTCAATCAACTAAAGCTATGGATTAACCATAAAGAGTCCTTTCCCAAAGCTTGGACAAACCTTGGTCCCGGGGTTGTTGCCGGTTTCTTTTCACCGGATAAAAAATTAGAGGACATACTAGGCCGGCAAGAAACTGAAGCCAAAAGGCCCTACGCCTTGGAAAGGTCCTTTTTTCTAAAACAGATTGCTAAAAACAAACTTCGCACTACCGCCGTTTTTACTTCTCCAAAAGGAGTCCGGTATCTGGTTATTTCCGGGCCTATATATCTCAACCAAGAGCCGGTAACCAGTTTAACCGGACAAAATATAAGCCTGACTGCCAACAGCACTTTAATCGGCTATGCGATACTATCTGCCCCGCTAACGCAAATGAGTAATATCCTCGACCACCAACTCCAGGTTTTTCTTATCAGCACTTTACTAATCCTCGTGATTGGCGGGCTTCTAACATTTTATATATTGAAAAAACCTCTTCAGCCCTTGTCCCGCATGTCTGAGATATCCGACAAGATTGCTGCCGGCAATTATACCCTGCGAATTCCTTCCGAGCCCTCGGCCTCGGAAATAGCACATCTAAGATCTGCCTTGAATCAAATGTTAGAAACTCTTAACCGTTCTTTAGCGACTGAAACAGAAGCGAGAGAACAAATGGCAAGATTTATCGGCGATGCTTCCCACGAATTAAGGACTCCATTGACTTCCATACGCGGATTTCTGGAAATCTTGCTGCGCAACCAGGAAACAGACCCAGAAACTTTAACTTCAGCCCATAAATCAATGCTGACTGAAACCGAACGATTGATTCATCTTACCGAGGATTTATTAACTCTCAATCGCTTGACTAAACAGATCAACCAGGAATCTTCGTCAAAACCAGAAACCTCCATTCAAAGCATTCTTCCGGAACTCTTACCCCTGCTTAATTCGCTTCTGGAATACCGAACATTAGAAGTCGATGTTGAGGAAACATCCCTGCCGGTGGAACCAGGCGAATTAAAACAAATCATTTATAACCTTGTACATAACGCTATTCAGCATACACCAGTCAATGGAGTCATAACGCTTAAAGCCGAAACTAAAGCTAACTTAAGATGCCTATCCGTAGCAGACAACGGGGAAGGAATTGCTTCCCAAGATCTCCCTTATATATTTGAGCGTTTTTATCGGGGCAGCCGTTCCAGGGAAAGAAAGGCCGGCAGTGGCGCCGGATTAGGATTGGCTATTGTCTGGGAAATTGTAAATTTACGCGGCGGCAGAATTGAGGCCGAAAGCAAACAGGGTGAAGGAACAACTTTTACCATTAGTTTTTCCATATAGTTGGTCTCTCCCCGCCATCCTTGGCCAGTGGTCTCTTCCCGCCATCCTTGGCTCCAGAGACAATCGGCTAATCCATACTACAGGAGTATACGTAATGAGTTGCAGTGTGGCGATAAGCTCGTCCGTATATTATCTTGGCCGGCAGCATGTTATTTGCACCATGTCAGAGGAAAGCAAAAAGTGAAATTTGCACTTTCTGCCCTAGAAAATTAATTTCCATCGTAAGCGGTATTACTATGAGGGGCCGAAAGTACAAAAAAGGAGCCGTCTTACTAATTTTAAGCAGCTCCTCTTTACTTATTGAAAAATATGATAGATGGCCTAGATTAGGTACAAGAAGTAACAAGTTTAGACAATCATTCCAAACTTGAACCGACGTGCGACTTCAGCCTTAGGTTGTCTGCGCACTTGATGGTGCAGTATTGGAAGGAGTAGTTGTCGAGGATGCTGTAGTCAAATCCCCATTAATTTTCTGAAGATCTCCTAAAATCTTTTGATAGACGCTAATTCTATTCTGAATGTCTGATTGGACTTTACTCAAGTCCGCCGTGACCGCCGAAGCGTTATTGGCTTTATTGTCAGTCCGTAATTGGGCCCAATCGGTTTTAGCGTTTTGAGCAGCTTCCCGGGCACTGGCTATATCATCTTGCATAGGGATCATATCATTAAGTGCTGCAAGTAACGCGGTATAATTTTTGGCTTGACGGTCCGTTTTTACCTGTGCCTGAATAGTTTTTCTCAGGGCTATCACCTGATCGTGCAATTGTTTGTCTTGAGCCTGAAGCTGACGAATAGGAGCTAAATCTTGTTGGAATTGCTGGGCATTTTGCAAATGAAGTATTTCATTTTGCAGCTTCTGTTTTCTGGCTGCCGCTTGGTCAGCCGGAGTTATCTGAGTCGATGAAGGTGTTGCAGTTCCTGTGGATGAATTTTGAACTTGGTTAGTCGAGGGTGCAGTCGTTTGAGTAGATGTATCTGCCAGTGCGGGTATAGTAAAACTTAAGATAGAAGAAGACACAATAAGGCAAGCCAACATTTTACTTGATTTTCGCATATTAATAATTCTCCTTTAAGTAAATTCACTTGAAAATTAAGTTTTTGCATGTATCATTAAAATCATCCTTGACCAACGGCCAGAACCAGACTTAAAGGCTTCCTAAGCTTTTATTTAGGTCATTAAGAGATTTATCCAGGTTTTTGAGGTTTTTATTGATTTGAACATTAACCTCTTGCTGTCCTTTGGCCGCTTTTATGTCGATTGATTTTACCTGTTGCTGATTTGTTATAAGCTGAGGATCCGTGGTTCCCTGAGTATTAGCCGTTGAAGCCGAAGTTGTAGCACCTGTAGTCGAGGCAGAAGTTTGAGTACCACAGCCTGTTAGAACTGACACGGATGACAGGATTACTAACGAAACTGCAATGAAGTATACATTGAATCTCTTCATTTAGCAGACCTCCTTTCTTGTCAGAGATATCGTTTACAGTTGATATTCTAAAAAATGAAGCTGAGAATTCGCTGAGAATTATCACATTACGCAAAAGTTTCCTAAGAAAAGTTCTTGAGCAGCCGTGGCCAAATAAAAAAGCAAAGGAGCAGATTACTTTATGATTAATAAAAAAATAGCCCCATCAATGGATGAATGGCTCAAAGAAGCAAAAAGCGATTCGGCGGCATTACAGGAAGGGATGTTTCTAGTGCATAACGGAGTTGTGCGCCAAACTCCCAAAGCCAAAGTACGCCAGGGAATTGATGACGGTTCTTCAGTAAAGGGGATGGAATTTACCTATAACGCGGCAAAAGTGGATGCCGCGATTGCTGAAACCTCTAAGATGGGCGGTATCTTCCATGTCAGGGTCTGGCTTAATGAAGGTATGCTTGAACTTGGTGACGACATAATGTATGTACTCATTGGCGGCGACATCAGACCTCATGTTGTTGATGCCCTGCAATTCCTGGTTGGAAAGATAAAGAGTGAATGTGTTACTGAAATTGAGCAAAAGTAGTAGTTTGCTTCAAGTGTTCGTCATACTTCACGGTCTAGGCTAATTCTGTTTTCAAAATTAGGAAGCGGGTTGCAACAGTTTAATATAACAGTTTGCAACCCGCTTTTGTATTTTCATTTTGACATTTCGGTCTAGTTTATAACCAAGAAAGTCCCGCAGCAAAGCGGGACTCTTTCCGTATCTGAAAACTTCACCCATTGAATTCACTTCGCCATTAATTCGCACAATGCAGCGTGGTCTCATCGCAATTAGTTGTATCCAGTATGTTTTTCGCCTTTTCTAATTCCTCAACAGTTCCATGTATAATCACCAGAAACTTATCAGCCCTCAGTGAAGTTTCATATTTTAGGATGCTGTCTTTTGGAATACCCATACTGTATAACGCTGCCCCAAAAGCGCTTAACCCACCCGCAAGAACTGCACCTTCAAGCGCACCAATGATCCATGTCACTAGCGGACCGCCAACAACTATAGGACCGATTCCGGGAATGAAAAAGAACGCTGACCCAAAAAGAAATCCCCATAATCCGCCCCAGAATGCCCCTAGCTTTCCCCAGTATTTTACACGATCGCCAGTATTATAATAACCTACTACATGCTCATCAGTATGATAGTCCTTGCCAACGACTGATAGTTTCTTCATATCAAATCCTGCTTTTTGGAGTTCCTTTATACCCTCCTCAGCCTCTTGGTGAGTGTTAAAAACAGAAACAACCGAATTCCCTTTTGACATAAGCTCACAACCTTTCTTTTAGGCTCGTCTAGTTACCGTATTATTTAACTATAAGCACAGAACATTTGGCTTTATGGAGGACGTGCTGACTAACGCTGCCGATTAAGGAACCAGCAACCGCCCCATAACCATGACTTCCCATTATAACTAAATCAATTTTCTCATTTTCGATTTCTTCTAAGATTCCTTTTGCCGGCTTTTCAGCCTGTGATTTCTTTTTAATTACGCTAACATCACTAATATCAATTCCATTAAGTGTGGCCTCGAACACGTGGTTTCCAACTTCCTCAATCTGTTCCGGCGAAATTATATAACTATTGAAATTAGAATCATATGAAATCGGACTATGCATTACAAATAACAATTCAATTTCTGCATTAAATTTCCGGGCAAACTCCAAGGCAGTTTCTAAAGCCCTTCGTGAATATTCTGAAGCATCGGTCGGAACTAATATTTTTTTCATCTTCACCACTCCTCATTATTAGTCATGATCTTATTATTTTTCATTGCTCTTGACCGTTACCATATCCTTACTTTGCGATTAGTACCGAACATTTTGCCTTATGGATGACATATTGACTTACACTGCCTAGTAAAGTTCCCGTGAACGCCCCGTATCCATGACTCCCCATAACAATCAAGTCAATATTTTCAGATTCAGCTTCTTGGATAATAACTTCCCCAGGTCTTCTCCCAACGATCTTTTTCTGAATCACAGTGACTCCACTGGTATCAATTCCTCTAAGTGTGTTTTCGAAAACATTTTCACTTTCCTTTTCTATATTTTCCGGCGATATTAAATACGCAAAGACAGTTGATTCATATGCTATTGGCATTTCCATAACAAATAGAAGCTCGATTACTGCGTTAAATATCCGGGCAAGCTCCAGAGCGCTTAATAATGCTTTTCGTGAATAACCTGAAGCATCTGTTGCTACCAATATCTTTTTCAATTAAATTCCTCCCTAAGAATATGACCTTTTAACACTTTCAACGTCATTATTAATTTCATGACATTTCCGGTCACTTCTTCAAACGTCTCATCTGAAACTATACTAATTTACCCAACCTACAGGAGGTCTTTTGTTTGAAGAATCTATGCTTTTGCTAGACATGATTGCCCGAATTATTTTAGCCCATTTTTCAAATCCTGCTTTTTGGAGTTCCAGAATAGTATCCTCCACTTCTGGTTGGGTGTTAACAACGAAAATCAATGAATTATCTTTCGACATAATCACACAACCTTTCTTCCGATTATTGGCCCATTTCATGCGATTGCCGGCCCTAACCGATTGATTTTACTTAGGCTGATTTTCCCGGTATAAGCCTTTATCGACTTAGGTAATCGCTATCATTTACCGTTTTTTCCTTTGTCACTGAACCTGACCGGAAGATTGGATAACATGATTTACAGCGAGATTAGCAGCTGATTTAGGCAAAAAACCTATTCCTATGAGTAATAATGCCGATAAGGCAATGAAAATTATTATTTCTTTTGATTCCCTCATGATTACCTCCTCCGCTTCCTATTAGACTTCTTAAAGTGTTTCCCTTACTGAGTGCCGCATTTATTGTCGTTTATCTTGGGTAAATGATAATAAAAAAAAATGCCATTATCATGACATTTTAATACTATTCAAATAATATTTAAGTAATATTATTTATAAATTAACGACCTAGAAACTTAATTTGCGTATGATTTTAATTTTAATCTGATATTTCATCTGCAAAGGCCGAAAGTAACTAATGAAATAGTTTTCGAACTTCCTTATAGATTCTTAAGCATTCGTTTTTCTCCCGCTTTTTAACTGCTTTTTCAAGATCTCCAACCAATTGATAAATTGGAGTTATACATAGATTTCCGGCGGTCCCTTTTTCCTTATGAGCAAAAATCTCTAATTTATCCAGTTCTTCATTGGCAAGATAATTTTCAGCCTCCAGCAATATCTGGGGGAGTTTTTTAGCATAATCTATAAATATTTCCTCAGCATCATTTCTTGAAATGCCGGTGCGATCAATAAATCCTTCAATATAATTTACGATAAAATTAAAGTATTTCGAACCGCCCTTACTTTTCTCTATATAGGATTCTATTATTTGAAACAAGTTATCAAAATTGATAGGCTTGCCAATATAATCATCCATACCGGCCTGAATACACTTTTCTTTATCGCCTTCCATAACATTAGCTGTCATAGCAATAATGGTAGTGTGTTTACTGCTGCCCTCCATCTCTCTTATTTTGGCTGTACACTTATACCCATCCATAACCGGCATCTGGCAATCCATAAGAACAATATCGTAGTCTTTTTTCTTAACAGCTTGATAAGCGTCCAGGCCATTTATCACGACATCACACGTAATGTCCCTCGTTTTAAGCACTGCTGTGACAATTTTACGATTTATTTCATTGTCCTCAACTAAAAGTATTTTAGGTTTCCTATGATCAAGACCTTCTTGAACAACATATTTGGTCACAATAGGTTCATTATTTTCCTCGCTTTTTAAGCCTAAAACGATAGCAATACAATTAAGCAGGTCATCTCTTTTAATGGGCTTAATAAGATATCCCGCGAAGCCTAACTGCTTTGCCTCTTTGGCACCTCCACTTTGAGCTGCCGAGGTAAGCAGTATTAATTTAATATCTGATGCAAAAGGAATGGCTTTCAGAGAAGTCGCCAGTTCAAAGCCGCTCATACCGGGCATTCGGTAGTCTATTAGCGCAATATCAATTTTATCTCTTGTACTCACTTTGGAAATAATGGTAGTGATTGCTTCGCCAGGATCTTTAGCTTCAAATACTTTGCAACCCATACCTCCTAGGTATGATATAGCAATTCTTCGATTACTGGGATTATCGTCAATGATAAGGATATTGACTCCCGCCAACTCTTTAAAGACATAGTTGTGGTCTGGAACTCTTTTCGCTATTTTGAAACGCACGTCAAATTTAAAGTTAGAACCTTCTCCAAGTATGCTTTTAAATTCAATATTCCCTCTCATCAGGGACACTAATTCCTTTGAAATTGCAAGCCCAAGGCCCGTTCCCCCATACTTTCTTGTCGTTGAGGAATCAACTTGGTTAAAAGACTGGAACAGTTTTTGAAAGTCTTCCTGACTAATTCCGATTCCAGTATCCTTAATCTCAAATTTAAGTAAAGCAATTTCATCCTCTTCCTCTATGCAATCAACTGTAACAGAAATCTCGCCTTTTTCGGTAAACTTCACAGCGTTCCCAATTAAATTATTTAAGACTTGTCTTAACCGTTGAGCATCACCAATAACCTCTTCCGGAACATTGGCATTTATCATAGAATGAAGTTCTAAATTTTTCTCAAAAGCTTTATGCACATGGAGCGATACCGCATCTTCAATAGCTGTTCTGGTCTTAAAGCAGGATTCTTCCATTGTAAGCTTACCAGCTTCAATCTTAGAAAAATCCAATATATCATTAATTACATATAATAATACCGCTGAAGCAGACTTCGCCTCACGTATATACTCTTTTTGTTCTGTAGAGGGGTTGGACATATTCAGCAACTCAAGAAAACCCATGATGCCGTTCATGGGTGTTCTAATTTCATGGGACATATTCGCAAGAAAGAGACTCTTGGAAATGTTTGCGGCCTCGGCCGCCTCTTTGGCTTTAATTAATTCCGCTTCACGTTTTTCTTTCTCTTTGTTTTGATTGGAGAGCTCATTTATTGTCATTGCCAGACGTTCTGTCATACTGTTAAATGACTCAGAAAACTCTCCCAAAAAAGCAACACGTTGAGAAAAGTCGCCCGAGGAAATTGCCTTCGTTTGCCATACTAAGTGACGCAAAGATGCTTGCCAACTCTTGATCGCACCGGGAAAGTATCCTTTTGACTTAATAGGATATGTCAGTTCTCCCTTACCAAGAGCTATAAAAACATTGCGAATCTCCAGTAAAGAGGAATATATTGCTCCAAACTCTTCGATGTTTGCAATCTCTTCCGGAGGTACTTCGGGAACTTCTTTGTCTTCAATGAGGCTCTTTAAACATTTTATAAGTAGAACAATTTCTTTCGAGTTATCCATCTAAAGTGCCACCTATACTCTATTTTATCGCCTTTGCCCTAAAGCGACACGTTCTGTCACCAGTACACCAGCAATCCACTTCCTTGACTTGGAATGGTACTCCCGAAAAGCATTCAAGCAGTGATGAAATAAAACCCTCATCGTATGTGCAAATTTCAAAATCCATTTCTGGCAAACCAGAACAATCTATGTCTTCAGAAACTGTCCAGACAAGTTCTCCATGTTCCAGATCTGTTTTTTCAACGCGCAAAATCCCTATTCCTAGTTCCAGTAAAGCCAATTGTAATTGTCGAAGGAATTCATTAAAATCTTTTGTCGGAGTAAGCACGTGATTATAGAATTCCTTACCGGCCAGTTTACCGGCTTGATAGAATACTTCATCGGTTTTTTCCGTACCTAGATATTGTTCCATAACATCTCGACAAGAAAACTGCATGAGACGATAGGCCTCGACACTTGCCGTATTGCCCAAATTAGGACGACCGTCTGCAATATCGCCAATATGATTCCACGAAAACGTGTATTTTCGGCCTTGTTCCATATATACCCCTCCTTTCGTTCTTACATACGAAACGGTACAGCGAACCACCCCTGGCCAATTCGTTAAAGAGGTTTCACTCCCAGTTTGTATCCCACCCCATGGATCGTTTTAATATAATATTGATTAGAAACATCGGGCTCAATCTTTTCTCGAAGACGTTTTACCAGTGAGGTTACAACTGAAGTGCTCCCGTAATAGTCTACATCCCATATTTGATCAAGAAGCTGTTCTCTTGTGAAGACCTGTTCCGGGCGGTTAGCCAGAAGCCAGAGCAGAGCATATTCTTTGGGGGTTAGATCAACAACCTTCCCTTTAACCTCGGTAATTCTGCTGGTATTATTAATTGTCATGCCAGGAAGCTCAACAATATTCCGTTCGTTTTCCGGCTTACTGTGTTCTTTAGCTCTGCGCAATACTGCTTTAATGCGTAACACAAGTTCTGTGCTATCAAACGGCTTTGTTATGTAGTCATCACAGCCCAAGATTAGTCCTGAAATCTTATCCTCATTATTTTCCCTTGCAGTTAAAATGATGATGGGCAGATTACTTTCTTTCCGTATGTTGCGACATACTTCAAAACCATCCATCCCAGGCATCATTATATCAAGCAATAGTAGATCCGGCTTAGAAATACGGCACTCAGTGATTACCTCAGTACCTCTTTCAACGACTTTTACATCAAAACCCTCTCTAGTCAGCAATATACTTAGGAATTTTCTGATACTATCATCATCTTCCGCGACTACTATTGTTTCGATGATCAACAACCTCCTTTTCCCTGGATACCGAAAACTGCAGTAAAATAAAACTTACTCCCAATCCCCTCCGTACTTTCGACATATAGTTTACCCTTCATTAATTCAACGAGTTTTTGGGAAATTGCCAGCCCTGCGCCTTCAGATTCCAACCTATTGATACTTCCATCCTGACCGAAACTCTCTAACAGTCGGACAAGCTTTTCCTCAGGTACCCCTGTACCAGTATCTGTCACAATGAATTTTAATTGCATACTAATTTCATCTTGATCTTCAATATCAACTTGTATGGTTACTTCACCGTTGTCAGTGAAGTTGATACTATTATCAATTAAGTTCGAAAGTACCTGTTTTAGTCTGGTTGCATCGCCAATAAGCTTTTTCGGAATACTTTTATCCAAACTATTAAGCCTTAGATGAATATTCTTTTGTTTTGCCGCAATCGTAACTATATCAATCACTTCATTAATTGTTTCACGAATAGCAAATGGAACTTGCTCTAGATTAGCTTTGCCCGCTAGGATTTTCGAATAATCCAGAATATCATTTAACACTTTCAAGAGTGATTTTGTTGATGACTTGATGACTGTTAAATAATCCAACTGTTCTTCTGTTAGCTCCGTCATAAGTGTTAAATCTGTCATTCCAATGATTCTAGTCATATATGTCCGAATTTCATGGCTCTTATAATCTATAAGATGGCTTTTTAACTTATGGCTGCTTATATCTTCTTCCATTGCTAAATAGCTCCTTAGCTTTTATTTGATGATTATTACATTAGCCAGATGTAACATACAAAGGAATTCGATTATCTTAGCGCATAAATTGACTTCGTGAAAATATTGTTGAGTGAGCATATACATGAGTTTAAAGATGATAATTTATTATTCTACATTTTAACCGCTGTTTCCTCCTATGATATCTACAGAAAAACCCATAGAAGGTCAGACCGTCCAAAAGACAGTCTGACCTTCTATGGGTATCCCCCATCACCAATTCCATATATCTTATTTTGAATTAAACTTATCACAACGCCATTACATATACCCTTTAAGAACTTAATAACTCTCCATCGTCTGTATCAGGGTAATTTTCAATATTTTCTTCGAAAAGATTAAGAACATCCTGCCAATTAATGAAATTCCACCATGCTTCGATCCAACTTGCTCTCTTGTCTTGATAATTGAGATCATTTACGGGATTCCAAGCATCAAAGATTAAAAGTGGAATAACTCCCCACTGGGTAAGATCCTGATTTTTCTCTGCTTGGATAATTTCCAATTCTTTAAAACATGGACTCCAAACTAATAATGTCCAGCTAAATTCCTCAACTGATGCAGAAGTATCCATAAACTTCTTTTTAAAATTATCAAAAGAGCCAAAATCATTAGTAATTTGCTCAGCTAATATTCCCTGTACCGGCCCATTGCCGCCAGGACATAAATTCTGCAAAATAATGTTGTTTAACTTGGATTTTCTGCTATGTAAACCTTGGCAAGGTTTTATATTGATCTTGTTGTAATAGTATTCTGATAAGTTATAAGGATATAGCCATTCTGGTAATCGACTTGTCATTTTGATCTCCTCCTAGTTATTTGTAAATCTTTAACCAAATGTCTTCCTTAGATAGAATGTTAACTGAAAAGAATGCCATTATTATGACATTTTTCTTCTATTTGAGTGATTTCATAATGTTAATATTTTCATCTAAACATCAAAGACAACAACTAAAGGAGTTTTACAGTCCCTCTGCATTAAAATGATATGCAGACTTCGTTCGTCTTTTAGTAAATGATAAAGAAAACTTAGCTGGCGCTTAGCCTCCGGCGAAGCGCCAGCTAAGTTGCACTTATGCCAGAAGAAAGTATACAACCAAAGGTTATACTTTCCGATAGTATAACAAAAAAAATGCCATGATTATGACATTTTTCTCAAATAGAGTCATTACGCCCTGCCCCTCATGGGTTTTCTTTGAATCATAATGTACTACAGTTCATCAATGATTTTGAACATTTCTTCAAAGTCAATGGGTTTGCTGATATAATCATCCATGCCCGCTTCAAGACATTTTTCTTTGTCACCCATCATAGCATTTGCCGTCATAGCAATAATTTTTGTATGCTTGCTGCCTTCGGCTTCTCTGATCTTCTTTGTGGCTTCATACCCATCCATAACAGGCATTTGACAATCCATAAACACTAGATCGTAATCTTTTTTTAGCATGACTTCATAGGCTTCTTGTCCATCCATGGCAACATCACAGGTCATGCCGCGAGATTTAAGTGTTGCTAAAACGACTTTACGATTCACTTCGTTGTCTTCAACAAGTAATAGTTTGGGTTTGAGTACACTTTGATTTTCATTGTGAGTATATTTTGTAACTATTTCCCGGCTATTCTCTGGATCTCGTTCCAAACCTAATACGATTGACATACAATTAAGTAACTCATCTCTTCTAACCGGTTTCGTAAGATACCCTGAAAAACCTAGTTCTCTCGCCCTACCAGCATCCCCCATTTGGGCAGAAGAGGTTAATAATATTAATCTTAAATCCTTTGTAGCGGGAATCATGTTTAAAGCTGTGGCCAAATCAAAACCATTTATACCGGGCATATGATAATCTACCAGAACAAGCTGTATCTTGTTGTTTTCTGAATAAGCATTGTTTAGGATAGTAGATAGTGCTTTATCACTAGATTTGGCTTCCATAACTTTGCACCCTGCATCCTCAAGATAGGATCTAACTATTCTGCGATTGTTATCATTATCGTCCACAATAAAAACATTGACGTTATTTAAGCTGACATACTTGTCGCAAACAGCTTTCTTATTAAGAATTTTAAATTTTGCCGTAAAGTAAAATGTAGAGCCCTGGCCCGGCACACTATCCACACCGATGGTTCCCTTCATGATCGTTACTAGTTCTTTAGTTATTGCAAGGCCCAGTCCTGTTCCTCCATACTTCCTCGTTGTTGATGCATCAGCTTGGTCGAAAGGCCGGAAAATCCTTTTGGTATCCTCTTTAGGGATTCCAATCCCAGTATCTCTAACCTCAAATCTAATGGTTGCAAAACCATTTTTTTCTTCAACTGTTTCAACGACAATCGATACTTCCCCATTTTCAGTAAACTTCAAAGCATTAGAGATAAGATTGCTTAATATTTGCTTAAGTCTTGAAGGATCGCCGCTCACTTCATCCGGTACGTTTGCTTTTATTTGGGTATACAGTTCAAGATGTTTTTCATAAGCAGTTGGTACAAACAATGACATTGCATCCTCTATAGTAGTTCTGAGATTAAAGTTCAAGTTTTCCAACGTGAGTTTTCCAGACTCTATTTTGGATAAATCCAAAATATCATTAATAAGGTGCAGCAATGTTTCGGAAGAGGATTTTACCTCACGAATATATTCCCGTTGCACCTGTGACAGCTGGGAATGATTTAATAATTCCAGAAACCCAAAAATACCGTTCATCGGTGTTCTGATTTCATGGCTCATATTGGCAAGGAATTGACTTTTGGCCTGGTTTGCTGCTTCGGCAGCTCTTTTCGACGCTTGTAATTCTAAGGCTGTTCTTTGATGGTCTGAAATTTCCTCCTCAAGAGTTGCATTGGTTTCTTCTAATTCGGCATTCATTTCTTCTAATTCAGCATTCATTTCTTCCAATTCATAGTTCATTCGCTTTATTGCTTCGTCTGCTTTCTTCTTTTCCGAAATATCATTACTTATAAGAAGATAACCAATGGGATTCCCTGCAGCGTCATCTCGGCGTGTGACAACAACACTTGCAATAAAACGCGAGTTATCTTTCCGAACGCGCTGAAACTCACCTTCGGCAATACCCTGCTCATAAGCCAACTTCAACATCTTAGCCACCTCACCCGATTGGAGGTCTTCGGGTGTATGTAGGATGCTTGAGTCCTGGCCGATAATCTCGTCCGCTCTATAGCCGTAATTTCGCACCGCTCCCTCGTTCCAGGAGAGTATCCGGCCATTTAAATCTTTACCGATGATAGAATACCTCGTTGAACTTTCTAAAATATTATTAAGGTATATCTTCGTCTCCAAAAGTTCATGCAAGGTTTCTTGTAATTCTGATGTTGTTTCTCGATGCTCATGAATTTCTTCTTCCAGAGAAGCATTTGTCTCTTCCAGAAGCATGTTTGTTTCTAATAGCTGTTTATTCAGCTTTTTAATGTCATCCTCGGCATGCTTTTGATGAGTGATATCACGCGCTGTTACTACTGAACCAATGATGACACCATTCTCATCTCTTATAGGACCAAAGCTATAGCTGCCGATCCAAGTCTCCCCGGTATCTTTCCTCCGCAGTGTATATTCAGCATTGCTGATTGATTCACCCCTCAATGCTCTCGATACAGCCCACCCCTCTAAAGGCGCTAGCTTGCCGTCTGCCGTAAAAACATCAAGTATATCCGGGTATTCGCTCAGAGTCTTCAAGCATTCATCTTTGTCCCTAAACTTATGGAAGGTCGCGAAGGCATCATTGAAATTGATGAAATTACCCTCTGCATTAGATATGAAGACGGCATCGGTCATGCTTGCAAGAGCTGATTCCAGTTTTGCTTGGCTTTCCCGCTCCTGTTTAACTTTTTCGGTAATATCTCTAATGCAAAGAATAGCTTCTTTAACCAAACCATCATTTCCTATAATAGGGCTTCCATTGATGCTCGTATAAATCTTTTTGTCAGGCCGGACAATTGTTAAGATATAATTATCAAAACTACCTTTATTGATTATCCTAAAAGCCGGCAAATCAGTCTTTGGGATCTCTTCACCATCAATACCATAATAGTACTTGTTATTTTTTAAGGAATCCCCGGCATTTAATTTTGATTCGGGACAATAAAAAAAATCTTTCGCAGACTGGTTCAAGAAGGATATTTTTAATTCATTATCAACAATTTCCAGACCATCAGACATACTTTTAATAATTGCTTCTAACCGTTCTTTTTGCTGTTGTTTTTCTGCCTCACTTTTCCTAAGCGCTTCTTCGGCTTTTTTATGTTCAATAATATCAGTTCCCAGAACGGTAATTCCTTCCACCGAAGGAAATGCAGCCATTCTATAATGGGCTTCAGAATAAATACCGCTCACTTCGAAGCGTGTTATCGCCCTTGTGCTCATTGCTGCCCGAAAGTTCTTTTCAAATAGTGTTCCCTTATATTTCGGTAAAACATCCCAAATATTATTCCCGATTATATCTTTAGATTCCTTACCGATTCTAGAGGTAAATTGTTGGTTGGCAAAAACGAAATTCCAATTATAGTCAAGAACATAAACATCATCTCGTATACTGCTCAAAACCTCATTAATCCTCTTATTTTGAAATTCATTAATTTCAATCTGCTCTTCAATTAGAGTCTTTTTTAGTACTCTTTCTGTTACTTCCGTGCATGTTTGAAAGATATATTTGAGCTTTTTGCCTTGAAATATTGGAACTACCGAACCATCCCAATAGGTAATTCCTCTTTCATAGTGGTCATATTTAAATTCGTTATAATATCTAGGCATACCGGTTTTCAGGATAGATAAAAATAACTCTTCAGAATTACTGCCTTCAAATCCGGGTATACTTTCCCACAACGATAAACCTATGCATTTTTCCATTGTACTGTAGGATTGATCCATGAAATCAAGATATTTGTGATTTGCTTTTAACAAAATTAAATCCGGTGCACTGTAAATAGAACAACCTACAATATTATCTTTAAATAATTGCTCTTCAAAAATAAGTTTATCGTCTAGCCTGGAATTTTGCTTTTCGACAACAGTATAAATGAGACTTTTCGAATCTTGATCCTGAACAGATATTATGACTTCTCTTACTTCTAAAGACTTTGTGAATATGTAACACTCCAAATCATTCTTCGAGTCAATTTGTTCAAACTTCTTTTGTGATAATCTTAAGAGTTTGGTGAACACTTCAGAAATATCTTTATTTTCAAGTTCATTTTTTAAATATCCCGTTAACTCAAGAAAACCATTACCTATGTAAGTCACCTTGGAGTCCGAGGATATTATGTTCGAATTATATTTAGAATCAAGGTTATTTGCTTCCGTTAACAATTATAATTCCCCTCTCTCCAAAACGATTAAATTAATTTATTAGATAAAGATATTTATAATTACCAGATCTTTGTAATTCTGTAACCCTCTTTATAAATTCCGGATGGTCATACGATAAGATTTTTAATCTATAACGGATTATTTTATTTAATATTAATATTGAATTATTATAACATTATTTACTCAACTTTAGCATCCCGGTGGGTCGAATAAATCTTTGATATACGTAGGCAATTTCATAGATCCGGTTGTGTAACTGACTAAGCAATTTCCGATTCTTCGAATTGTTCAATGTTCAATAGTTCAGCACGGTGCTTTTACAAGTGAATAAATTTAAAATAGAACAAAAATGTCATATTAAAGGCATTTTCTTTTATTATCATTTTTATTGGGTAAGTTTTTATTATTAAATAGAGAACTAAAATGAAGGAAGGAGACTAAAACATGCCAGACTTTGGAAACCCTTTTTCAGGATTAGCAAACAATCACAAGTTAACCGATGAGGAACTTATAAGAGCAATCCGGTTCATGGTTTCGGCTGAATATGAAGCCATTCAGCTCTACATGCAGCTTGCAGAATCAACTGACAACAAGCTAGCGATTGAAGTTCTGAAAGATATTGCCGATGAAGAACGTGTACATGCAGGAGAGTTTTTAAGGTTACTAATGGCACTCGCACCTGATGAAGAAAATTTCTATGCGAAAGGCGCAGAGGAAGTCGAAGAAGAAATTGAGAAATTGACAAATTAAGTGATCATCATAAAGATTTAAAATGGAGGTGTCGCAAAACTACTTTTCTAAAGTAGCAAGCGATGCTCCCTTTTTCTTTTTCCCTTGAAAGATATTTATTGGTTTGATTGAAATGCTTAATCTCTACTTTCTTCTTAAATTTGAGTATAACAAAATAAGCCTTCAGGATTAGGCCGTTTTTCTCTCCTTTTTATGCGGTTTTTAGTGGATGAAGGGGTTTCCCAATTCGTTCATTTTGTATTTTAGAGTGAAGTTTATTCACGTTATACCCAAAACACAGCAGCATAAATTCAGTTTTCACACTGTTTTTGCCTCGTGTTAGAAAGCGGTTGAAGTTATAGTCATTTTTGAGGACCCCAAAGGCTCCTTCAACCTGTATGGACCGATTTACTCTTAGCAGTATTCCTTCTTTGGTTGTGATGTTTCTATACGAGATCTGGCGTTTGGCCACAAACGTTTTGGATACTTGCATTCGTCGATTGCCTTTAGCTTTTGTACAGCGACTTTTACACGGACAGTCACTGCAGTCTTCACATTCATAGACTGTTATTTCGGACTGGTAACCGGTTGCTGATGTTCGATGAGTGATTCCAACGGGTTTGAGTTGTTTTCCATTATGACACGTGTATTCATCGATTTCCGCATTGTAAGCCATGTTTTCTCGCTTACTAATATCTTTTTTGAAGCTCTTCTTTTTCCATTGTTCATAGGTCTGTGGCTTTATGTAGCAGGTCTGATGTTTTCCTTCGAGATAAAGATAGTTCTCTTCGCTCTCATAACCAGAGTCTGCGGTAACATTCTCATAATGCGCCTGTAGTTTTGATTCAAGCATTTTAAAAAAGGAATTAATGTGGCTATGTCGTTACGATCCTGGAAGATCCCAACCCCTGTTACATATTCGCTTTCCACGCCAATCTGGACATTGTAAGCCGGCTTTAACTGAGCATTGCGCATATGATCATCTTTCATATGCATGAACGTTGCATCAGGATCGGTCTTAGAGTAGCTATTTCTTCCTTCGAAGAATTGGTGATGTGCATTGTACTTTTCTTGCCGGGTATAGAATTCCTTCAGGCTTTCTATAAATTTCTGCAGCTTTGATTTCCGTTTTCCAATACCGTGAACAAATTCAATCTGCTCTTGCTGACATTTTTCTTCTAGGTAAGAGATAGCAGTCTTAAGATCCTTAAGTAACGTCTCTTTGGTTACGTTGAAGTCCTTTAAATAGGTCAAATTGATCTCCTCAAGACAAGACTGAATTTTCAAGAACATCTTTGCCTCATTTTTGTTAACGACTTTTTTCCAGACAAAGGTATAACGGTTAGCACTGGCTTCAATTTTTGTTCCATCGACAAAGAGGTTCTTAAACTCTACTTCACCAAGCTCATGTAAATGCTTTACCATTTGGAAAAAGAGGTCTTCTATGGCTTCCTTCAGATAGTCTTTTCGGAATCGAGCAATGGTGCTGTGGTCAGGTGCTTTGCATCCTGCCAATAACCACATGAAGTTAATGTCTCTTTTACAGGCGACTTCAATTTTTCGGCTGGAGTAAATGTTATTCATATAGGCATAGGTCAATACTTTAAACAGGATTTTGGGTTCGACTACCGGTTTTCTTCCAGTGGAAGAGTAGGCCTTATACAACGCTTCGTAATTTAATCCCTCCAAAATGTGGCTTAGTAGTCGAACGGAGTCATCCTCTGGTATTAACACGTTAAAATTAAATGGCAAAGCTAATTGATAGTGTCCACCTAATTCGTTATAATTCTTAGTGTGTAATTTGGTTTTTAGCATAACTTAAATTATACGCTAACTGCGAGTTCTTTGGGACCCGCAGTTTTCTATTTTTAGTAAGAAAAAGGGCCGTTGCTTGCGAACTATTTTAGTTCGTTTTGCAACGGCCCCATTTCTTTAGAGATATGCAATTTTTATTCTCTGTTTTGACGTGAAGATATGATTTCATTTACACTGTCTGACAATTCTTCAGTGCAAGGTAGGTTTATTTTAATTGCTGAATAACCTCCTCAACATCTGGGATCTCAGGAATATCGTAAATTTTAACCCAACTGATTTTACCGTTTTCATCAACAATCACATTGGCCCTTTCAGAAAACCCTTCCAGTTCACGAAACAAGCCGTAGGCTTTGGCAACGGCTCCATGAGGCCAAAAATCCGAGGGCAATTTGAGATTGGCAATTTTAAGTTCCTTGGCCCAGGCATTTTTAGAAGGAACCGGATCAACACTTAACCCCAAGGGAATCGTACCGAGTTCTGCAAATCGCGCATAATTCGTTTCTAATGATTTCATCTGTTCGGCACATACACGAGTCCAGGCTAAAGGATGCCAGGAAAGCAATACCTTTTTGCCGGTATAATCACTTAAGCTAAGCATATTACCACGATTATCCTGCAACTTAAAATCCGGAGCAGTTGCTCCAATCATTATTGGATTTTCCATGATTCGTACCTCCTATTTATATTCTACTTACCTTCTGTTGTTCAGTAATAATAGTTTCATACATCGGAACGAGATATCTCTTGAATTTACAGATATTCGTTCTACTCATTTGGATATTAACAAATAAAAATGCCATTATAATGGTATTTTTATTACATTGCGAAGCTATATTATTTTTCAGTGCTTTGCCTGAAAAATAAACACCCCTCTACCCTTAAGTCACTTTCAATCACCTATTTGTTTTCTCGGTTTGGGTTCGCAGCCAAGTTTTTATTTCATCCGTAACTAAATTTTTATCCATCTTCCACTGCCAATTCCCATAAATAGTCCCAGGTACATTCATTCTTGCTTCCTCGCCTAAACCTAAAATATCTTGCATCGGTAGGATTACCCACGCCGCTTGACTGGAATACACTTCTTCCATCAATTTACGGCATGATTGTTTATTCGATGTTTTTTGGTCAACACCACTGCTGAGCTGATTTTCCTCTTCCACCAAATTATTTAATTCATACCAACCTAATAAAGTGTTGTTATCATGGGTTCCTGTATAATAGACAAAATTGGTCTCAGAATTCCCTAATATCTCTTGTAGTGAAGTAAATTGCAGGACCTTTATACCCGGAAAACCGAAAATTTGTTTTAAGATGTTAACTTCCGGAGTTAAAACCCCCAAGTCCTCAACAATAAAAGGGCATCGTCCAAACTCTTCTAACATACTTTCTAAGAACCTTTTCCCAGGTCCTTTAATCCAGCGACCCGTTTCAGCCGTCTTTTCTCCAGCATCAACTTCCCAGTAGGCTTCAAAACCCCGGAAATGGTCAAATCGCAGGTAATCAAACATTTCCAAGCCGAGCTGAATCCGTCTTTTCCACCAACCATAGCGAGTAACAGCATGAACGTCCCAAGCATAAACAGGGTTTCCCCATAACTGACCTGTCTTGCTGAAATAATCAGGGGGTACCCCTGCAGTTTTAAGAGGTCGGCCATGCTCATCCAGAACAAACAAACCGCGATTTACCCAGACGTCACAGCTGTCGGCGGCAACAAAATGGGGTAAATCCCCAATGATTCGAACTCCTTTTTCCTTGGAATAGGCCTTGAGTTTACCCCATTCGTAGGAAAAAGTATATTGTAAGAACTTTATATAATTAATATCATCTTGCAAAAGCCGAGCATAATCGGCTAACTTACTTGGATCACGCCAAGCAATTTCGGATTCCCAATCATACCAGGGAACATCCCTAAAATATGCCTTTAAGGCCTTGAAGAGTGAATAATCTTCCAGCCAATCTTTGTTTCTGGTTTGAAATTCCAAAAAGCTTTCCTGTGATAGATACGATGATTTTACAGCATCAACAAGATTCATAAATTGCCGGTAGGCTTCACGAAGCAATTCCTGTTTTAATTCTTTAAAAGCAAGAGATAAGAAGCTGTCTCTCGGGTCAAGGCTCCGAATCTTATCGTATTTTTCTTTAGTTTCCTCAAAATTTAATAATCCTTCCCTGATTAAATGATCAATACTGATAAATAGCGGATTTCCGGCAAGCGCTGAATCACTTTGATAAGGGCAATCCCCTTCTCCGGCAGGATTCAAGGGTAAGACCTGCCACAAAGATTGACCGCAGTCAGCCAAGAAATCTATAAATTCATAAGCCTCTTCCCCTAAATCTCCCAGTCCCCAAACGGAAGGCAATGAACTGATATGCAATAATACACCGCATGAACGGTCAAGCTGCAAATTACGAGGCCGGCTTTTCTTTCTCAACAAACACCTTCCGCTCAAAGCATTTATGGGCAAGGCACTTAGCGCTTCCACCGCCAGTGTTTCCCCATTTATAAGATCAATTATAAATGGGCTAGGCTCTAGCTTTGTATAGAGATTTACGATTTTAGACTCCAAAGCATGACGATTGATAAGGATGATGATTTCTTCTTCATCCACGGAACGTGTAAAACCAAAAATATCCGGAGCGAAATAGAACGATCGGAAATCACCCATCATCAGCGTCTCGTATTCTTGACGCCAGCGCAGGATGCGTCGATACCACTCCATGATCCGGTAGTCTTCCTGGCCCCACGGATATGTCCCCCGGTTATAAGGGTCGGCATACCCCTCCATACCTGCTTCATCTCCATAGTAAATACAAGGAACTCCCGGAAAGGTCATTTGCACTAAACTTAATAATTTTAGTCTTTGTACAGCTAATTGCTTGGCAAGAGGAGAAAGCCGAAAGGTCCTCTGTTCGGTATCCGTTAAACTCTGTTGCGGGGGAGCATCTCCCAAAAGGGTCAAAACTCGAATAGTATCATGACTCCCGATCAGGTTCATAGCAGCATAAAAATTTTCTCGAGGATAATTTTCATATAAACTCATAACTTCTTGATCAAGGGAATCCGAATCACCTGTTCCGAGAATAAAACGGAGAAAACTAGCCCGAAAAGGATAGTTCATCGTCGCATCCAGTTCATTTCCCAAGAAATATTTGCGTTGTTGACTATAGCTTACTTTATTGGAAGCGTCTTCCCACACTTCGCCGATCAGAACAGCGTGGGGGCTAACAGTCTTCACCGCCTGGCGGAGCTCCTGAATGAACTCATCAGGTAGTTCATCGGCAACATCCAACCGCCATCCGGCAACCCCTAAAGTTAACCACTTCTTAATGACACTATCTTCCGAACCATAGATAAACCTTCTGTAGGTATGGTCCATTTCGTTGACTTCAGGCAGGGAATCAACGCCCCACCAGGCTTTATAATCATGGTTGTCTTTATTAAATTTATACCAGTTGTAATAAGGTGAGTCAGAGGATTGGTAGGCACCCACCCCCGGGTAATTGCCATATTTGTTAAAATAGATACTATCACTTCCTGTATGACTGAAGACGCCATCCAGGATTATAGAGATTCCTAATTGCCGGGCAGTCTCAATTAAGGCTTGAAATACCGCCTCATCTCCATACATTGGATCAATCCGATGATAGTTCGCCGTATCATATTTATGATTACTTGGAGCGTCAAAAATAGGGTTAAAATAAAGAATGCTTACTCCCAATTCTTTAAAGTAGGGTAATTTTTCGATGACCCCTTGCAATGTTCCGCCAAAAAAGTCCCAGTCTGTAACTTTACCGAGCTGGTCTTTAATATAAACCGGCTGATCAGACCATCGGGCATGCAGCAAAGCATTTTTGCGCGGATATCTAACGAACATGTTAGGGTCATTGTTAAAAAAACGATCGACAAAAACTTGATACATAATCCCTCGTTTATACCAGTCAGGTACTGTCATCTGCTTATAAACAGTGATTTGATAGGACTTGGGCTCTCGCTCCCAGAGTGCTCCCTCTCCCCCAAGACCTTTTTGATTATTACCATAGTAATGAACTTGGGTTCCAACCTGAATCACAAAATAGTACCAGACAAGCCCAGGATCATCGGGCACTTCGTATTCCACCTCAAAGATACCGGTATCTGCAACTTCCTCATTCGCAGAAGCTGTCCCGCAATCCGCTGATTGACATTGGCGGCCCTTGGTATTTGGGGACATATCAATAGTTCTTTCTCTATCCATTTCCCAAAGACGAAGAACGCAATGGTCAACAGAAACATCTGAAAACGTTCTCAAACGGAATGTTATCCTTTGACCGCATACCACCGCTCCAAAAGGTTCCCGATAAAGCAAATCATGTGAATCATGAAACGCGTTAAACATTATCATAATAATGACTCATAGATCTGCATGTAGGCATTTGCAGATCTCTCCCAGCTGAAATCACTTCTCATAGCGTTCTGACATAAGTTGTCCCAGACAGCCTTATCCTCTTGGTACAATTTTACCGCCCGCTGCACTGCGAACAATAATTCATGGGCATTATAATTGGTGAAGCTAAACCCATTACCCTCACCGGTAAATTTATTGTAGGGTATGATCGTATCCTTTAATCCTCCCGTTTCCCGCACAATGGGAATTGTCCCATAGCGCATAGCAATCATCTGGGAAATACCACATGGCTCATAACGAGAGGGCATTAAAACCATATCCGCTCCTCCGTAAATTTCATGAGCATGTCTATCAGAGTATTCTAGTTTTATGGCTGCCTTTTCGGGATAGTTTGAGGCGAAATATCTAAGCATTTCTTCATATTTCTTTTCACCTGAGCCGAGGATAACTATTTGAATATCCAGCTCAAGTATTTCTTTGAGGACGTGGGCCAATAGATCCACACCCTTTTGGTCTGCTAGCCTGCCGATCATCCCCAAGACTGCAACATCTCCCCGAACCGGGAGTCCAAAATCTGCTTGCAAATTCTTCTTATTTTCTTCCTTAGCGAGACGAAAATTGTTATACGGCCTGACGAGATAGGGGTCAGTCAGCGGATTATAAACCGCATAATCAATACCATTCAGGATTCCGGTTAGAGATTGACTTCTTTTCCTCAAAAGTCCATCAAGTTTTTCTCCGAAGTAGGGATTTTGAATTTCCTGAGCGTAGGTTGGACTGACCGTTGTTAGCCAATCTGCATAAAGTAAGGCGGCCTTCATAAAATTGACTCCGCCATGAAATTCCAAGCTGTTTTCCGTAAAATACTCCATGCCCAGCCCCAAAATATCGCCAAGGACTTCCTTAGCAAATATCCCCTGATATTTAAGGTTATGGATGGTAAAAATAGTTTTTATCGGAAAATAAAGGGGCTCCTGGCCGTAAAACACCTTAAGCATGAGCGGAATTAAAGCCGTATGCCAATCCTGACAATGGAGAATATCCGGTTTAAACCCCGGTATATGGATTAAGCTTTCCAGAGCTGCCCGGCAAAAAAATACAAATCGTTCCGCATCATCATATTCCCCATAAATACTTGGCCGGGAGGAAAAATAATACTCATTGTCAAGGAAATAATAATGAACCCCTTCATAGACAATCTCATCTAAACCGCAATACTGTTTACGCCAAGCGACTGGGACATCGAAATGAGCGAGATGCTCAAACTCTCTTTGGAAACTTTCCGGAATGGCATTGTACTTCGGCATAATAACACGAACGTCTACACCTTTTTTATGCAAGAAGGCCGGTAAGGAGCCCATCACTTCTCCCAAACCACCGGTTTTAATAAAAGGATCAGCTTCCGCAGTTACAAAAACAATTTTCATACTCTCCCACCTTCCTAATATTCAATGAGAAGTTAGGTTATTAACATTACGATATTTGATTTTCCATATCCCATCTGCATATTCTCTAATTGACCTGTCACTCGAAAAGACCCCTGACTCCGCCATATTAACCAGAGAAATTCGGTTCCAACTTTTTTGATCTAAATAAAGAGCTTGGAGTTTTTTATGGGTATCAATATAGGAAGGAAAATCCTTTAAGACAAAAAATTCATCATTATAGATCAGCAGGGAATCGTATAATACTCTGAACTCCTCCCCCATGTTCTCGAAAAATCCACCCCTTAATTGATCCACACACGTGCTGATAACCGAATTGGCATGGTATTCATCCCAAGATTTATAACCGCCATTGCGAGTGTAATTCAATACTTGTTCGGCGTTAAGCCCAAAAATAAAGATATTTTCCTCGCCCACAGCCTCTTTAATCTCAACATTGGCTCCATCCAAAGTGCCAAGGGTAAGGGCACCATTCATCATGAATTTCATATTTCCGGTCCCGGAAGCCTCCTTGCTCGCTGTTGAAATCTGTTCACTAATATCTGCGGCAGGATAAATCAATTCTCCTTGTGATACATTGAAGTTTTCAATAAAGACGACCTTCAACTTTTTGTTAACCTTCGGGTCTTGCTCTATTTTCCGGCTCAGAGCATTTATAAGCTTAATCACGGTTTTGGCATAATGATAGCCTGGGGCTGCCTTCCCGCCGAAGATAAAAGTATGTGAACCGGTTAAGGATTCTGGGTCGTTTAGCGCCTTGTTGTATAAGTGCATAATCTTCAAGACATTAAGCAATTGTCTTTTATAGGCATGGATTCTCTTTACCTGCACATCAAAAATTGACGCAGGGTCAAGGATAAGCCCTTGGGTCTTCTTAATCCTCTCCACCAAACGACATTTATTTTCGTATTTAACTTTCGCTAGCTGTTCCAAAAAGCTGGAATTATCCTTTAAGCCATGCAGTTTCTTAAGTTCAGCCGCATCTTCCTTCCAGTTTGGTCCTATAGCATCCGTTATCAAATGAGACAATTTTGGATTAGCGGCCAAAAGAAATCTTCTATAATTTACACCGTTTGTTTTATTATTAAATTTATAGCCAAAAATTCGATAAAAATCTCTAAATATCTCATTCTTAATAATATCGGTATGTAATTTAGCAACCCCATTTACCGATGAACACCCAATGATTGCTAAATTTGCCATCCTAACATAGCCGTCTTTAAAAATCTGGGTATTGCCAATTGTCTCCTCATCATCCATAAACCTCCTCTTCAAGTCCTCCTTAAATCTGCGATCTATTTCTTCAATAATTAGATAGATTCTTGGCAGAAGACTTTTAACCAGATCAATCGGCCATTTCTCCATAGCTTCCGGCATAATGGTATGGTTAGTAAATGAGATAGTGTTAACAGTGATATTCCACGCCTCATTCCAACCCAATCCTTCTTCATCAAGCAAGATGCGCATCAACTCAGGGATACACAAAACCGGATGGGTATCATTGATGTGAACTGCCACCCAGCGTGAGAAACCTTGTAAGGAACTTGAATTATGCCTTTTTTTGTAATCTCGTACGATGGATCCTAAGCCTGCGGCAACAAAAAAGTATTCCTGTTTAAGCCTTAACTCTCTGCCGGCGCGGCTGCTCTCGTCAGGATAAAGAATATAGGAGATGGTCTCAACTTCTGATTCATAACTGGAAGTCAGATTAAACTCTCCACGATTGAAACAGGCCAGATCCAGTTCTCCGCAAATAGGTTTCGCACTCCATAACCTTAATGTGTTAATACTCAAAGTGTTATCGTAGCTCATAATCGGAACATCATAAGGTACAGCCAGTACAGATTCATAGTTCTCGTGGAAAAACGTCAGGCGCCCGTCGATTATATCTGTTCTCACATTTCCTTTGAGTTTTACAACAATCGCCTCTTCAGGCTTACAAGTCTCCCAGGGATATCCATTCGTAAGCCAATTATCCGCTACCTCAACCTGGTTGCCGCTTACAATCTTTTGTTCAAACAACCCATACTTATAGCGAATCCCATTACCATGACCGCCGATTCCCAAGAAAGCCATTGAGTCGAGAAAACAAGCTGCCAATCTGCCTAACCCTCCATTACCCAGGCCCGGATCCGCTTCTTGCTCCAAGAGATCATCAAGGTCAATACTTAAATCCGCTAAACCCTCTCTGACAAGGTCTTCAATTTTAAAGTTAATTAAGTAATTTAACAGAAGCCTGCCAATAAGAAACTCCATTGAAAAGTAATAAACCTGTTTAACCAGCGACTGAGAATTTCTGTTTACGGCCCGATACATACTGATTTTTTCTTTGAGCAAGATGACCAAGGCACTAAACTTATCCCAAAGAGTTGCTTCATTGAGAGTAAGCCCTTCCCCCTCAAGCAACTTCATTAGATAGGCCTGCTTAAAGCTTTCTTTGTCCGCAAACATAATTTTTGTTCCTCCAATACATTACTAGGCTGTTTTGCTTTTAATATAATTGTTGCTAAGGGAGCAACTTTGATGGTTAAGGAGAACTTTCGACCATGCCAGGAAACCTTTTCGGCCAAGATCAACGACTTATTGACATGACCCGTCCCCCCATATATTTCTGCATCGGAATTAAGTATTTCTTGATACCCCCCCTGGCTCGGAACTCCTAAACGAAAGTTATCATAACTCCGGTCTTGGAAATTGATTAAAATGATTAGAAAATCATGATCCTTCCGTGATTTTCGGCAAAATATTAAGATACTTTGCTGGTGATTATGGACATCAATCCATTCAAAACCAGACCAATTCTGTTCATTTTCCCAGAGGGCTTTTTCGCGCTGATAAATTTTATTCAGATCCCTAACATAATTATGGTATTTTCTATGCATCTCATAGTCCAAAATAAACCAATCCAGTTCTGCAGCATCTCGCCACTCGATAAATTGGGCCAGCTCCCCACCCATAAACACCAATTTTTTGCCGGGATGACACATCCAGTATCCATATAAGCTTCTTAGCCCTGCAAATTTTTGACCATAGTCACCTGGCATTTTGTCCAGTAATGACTTTTTGCCATGGACAACCTCATCGTGAGACAGGGGAAGGATGAAGTTTTCCGAAAAAGCATAGGTCAAGGAGAACGTCAATAGTTGGTGATTGTTTTGGCGCAAGGGAAAGTCGAGACTCATATACCGCAACGTATCATTCATCCATCCCATATTCCATTTGTAATTATAACCAAGCCCATCCACGTATGGAGGATAGGTTACCAATGGCCAGTCGGTCGATTCCTCGGCAATCATCAATATCCCAGGAAAAGCTTGCAGAACTTCTTTATTTAGCCTTTGCATAAAAGCAATTGCCTCAAGATTCTCTTTTCCTCCATTAATGTTTCTTTGCCAGGAATGATCGTTTTTGCCAAAGTCTAAGTAAAGCATACTGCTTACCCCATCGACGCGCAGACCATCGATGTGGAATTTATCCAGCCAAAACATCGCATTGGAAATAAGAAAACTCCGGATCTCCGTTTTGGCAAAATCAAAGTTATATGTCCCCCATTGATCGTTTTCTGTTCTTTCAAAAACTGCCATGCCATTTAATCGTCCTAAACCATGAGCATCTTTACAAAAATGACCCGGTACCCAGTCTAAAATGACCCCGATCCCAACTTGGTGACATTGATTAACAAAATACATAAAATCATGGGGCGTGCCAAATCTGCTCGTACATGAGTAATACCCTGTCACTTGATAACCCCAGGACCCATCGTAAGGATGTTCCATAATGGGCATTAATTCAATATGGGTATACCCCATTTTCAGAGCGTATGCAGGCAGCTCCTCAGCCAGAGTCCGCCAATTATAATAGTCTCCATCCTCTCTCCTCCTCCAGGACCCCAGGTGAACTTCATAAATTAAAAGAGGCCTTTCCCATACATTAACCTTTTCACGCCGGCTCATCCAAGCCTGATCCTGCCAGTCAAAACCCTCCAGCGAATAGACAATTGAGGCTGTGGCAGGTCGTAACTCCGAGAAAAAAGCAAAGGGATCGGATTTCAAAAACACTTGTCCGGTTTTAGTGTGAATTTCATATTTGTATAACTGCCCTTGGAGTACTTCGGGCACAAATAAAATCCACACCCCGCTGTTTCCGATTTCAACCATGAAACTATTGGCGGAATCCCAATTGTTAAACTCCCCGACGAGACCTACGTTTAAGGCATCAGGCACCCACACCGCAAAATGTGTCCCCTCAATTCCATCTCTTTCTGTGAGATGGGCACCAAATTTGCTGTAACTGCGGAACAGTTCGCCTCTATTAAAAAGATATATTTCATGCTGCTCAAGATAAGACTTTATTTCCATAACAGAACATCCTTTTTATCCATCACTATTCCCCCTCTATATCCAGAGATAGCAACTTACCTTTAAATCTTTCTATAATTTAAATAGCCCGAGGCCAGGTTCCGCTTATACGCTCTCCTATCACTGAACCTTCAGCAACTTTCTGATAATCCTTGATAATTGTAATCTCCTCTTGGTCCATATGGATACTTCCCCAAGCACCAACGGTACAGTTGTTCATAATTTCGGCATTTTCCCCAACAATTGTTTTGAGAAGGCGTGATCCCGATTGAACCTTTGCAAAGGGTAATAAAATCGAATCCTTAATTTGAACACCTTTTCCAACATAAACCCCCGGAGCCAGAATTGAATTCCTTACCTCGCCATGAACAATACAACCTTTACTCACGAAGCTATTTTCTACTTTTGCTGTAAAACCAAACGAGCTGGGTGATTGGATATCTTCATTCGAAAATATTCTGGATTTCGAATCAAAAGTATTAATGAAATGATCCTTATGCAAAGAATCCATATTTGCCTGATAATAGCTTTCGATGGTCCCAACATCCCGCCAGTAACCCTGAAACTTATAGGCGTAGATTTTTTTCCCATGCTTTAGTTGCTGAGGGATAATGTTTTTACCAAAGTCATGCTGAGATTGAAAATCACCTTCATCTTCAAGTAAAGCCTCTTTAAGTGTCGACCAGTTAAAAATATAGACTCCCATGGAAGCAAGATTACTCTTAGGTTGAGCTGGTTTTTCTTCAAACTCTGTAACCCGTTGATCTCCATTGAGAGCTAAGATACCAAATCGAGAAGAATCTTCCCAGGGCACCTCAACCGTTGCTATGGTTATTTCTGAATTCTTCATTTTATGGAACGCTAACATCTGTGAATAATCCATTTCGTAGACATGATCCCCGGAAAGAATAATCACATAGTTGGGATCGTACAAATCTATAAACTCAAAATTCTGGTAAACGGCGTTTGCGGTTCCATTATACCTAGTTTCACCCGTTTCATTGGGAACAGGGGGAAGTATATTGACTCCGCCATATGGATTAGCTAAGTTCCAAGCTGAGCCCAAGCCGAGATAAGAAATAAGCGATAAAGGTTTATATTGGACAAGAACTCCAACCGTGTTAATCTTTGAATTTGCGCAGTTACTTAAGCTAAAGTCAATAATTCTGTATTTTCCGTAGAAGGAGACTACAGGTTTAGCCCTTTTCTCAGTTAGAGCACCCAACCTGCTACCTTCCCCACCTGCTAATAGCATTGCTACACATTCTTCCTTGTACATCTTCGTGCTCCCTTCTCTCATTCTAGTGAATGTAAACTCTCTCAACCCATAATTTAATGGGCTAGCCCATTTATATAATCCGGCTTTGTGAAGGTCCGAGATAAACCTCGACTTCCGTCCGGTCTGTTGCTGCCAACATTTCGTCTTGGCTCAAGTTGTCTTTAGTAAAATCCTAATAAAAAAAAATGCCATTATCATGACATTTTTCTTATATTCAAGATTTTATTTAGTATTATTTTATATTTTTAACTTAACAATCTCATCATTGAGTATATATCCGCACCAGAAACTTCATAATTAGTTTACTGAATAAATGATTATTTTGTTATCTCTCTTACTCCAGCTCTCTCATAAACCTCTCGGCATCGCGCGGTTCCCAAACCCGGTCGACGAGCGGCGGTCGATCAGACAGCCAATTAAGACGTTCTTGGAATGTTTGTTTTTGCACACGGTAGAATATGCCGATGGGTATCCTTTCTCCCCATTCCTGGGCAAGCTCCATGGCCTTACTCAGATTCCCGGTATCAAACTCCTCTGTTAATTCGTAAACCCGCTCCGCGTACCAACGGTTCGTATTAACTTTATTAAAACTGACGCAGGGTTGAAGAATGTCAATCAAAGCATAACCGGGATGTTTAATAGCCTCTTTCATTAGTTTGATGAGATGTTCCTGGTGTCCGCTGAACCCCCGCCCCACGAAGGTGGCTCCGGCTGCCAGGGCTAACATGAGCGGGTTAAGAGGTTGATCTATATTTCCTTTCGTCTGAATTCCGGTCACCTGTCCCAGAGCTGTTGTGGGTGAAGCCTGCCCCTTGGTTAAACCATAGATCTGATTATCATGGACAAAATGGGTTATGTCTACATTGCGCCGGATATTGTGAATAAAATGATTCCCACCCTCACCATAAGAATCACCATCACCGGAATGCACGATAACCGTTAATTCCGGATTCACGATTTTGGCCGCTGCTGCCGGGGGTAAAGCACGCCCGTGCAAACCGTTAAAAACATTGCTTCGCAGATAATGAGGGAGTTTTGCCGCTTGGCCTATGCCTGATACCATTAAAATTTCTTCCGGCCGCTTGTTTAATTCAAACAAAGCCGTCTTGATCGCCTTCAGAATGGCGAAGTTCCCGCAGCCCGGACACCAGGTGATTTCGTCATCGGAATCAAACAGCTCTTTTATAAGCTCTCCGTTAGACATTCGCCATGACCTCCTTTACTTTTGCCGAGATATACCGACCGCTCATTGGTCTGCCGTCATAGCGCAGGATACTGTCTTGACAGACTAGCTGGGCTTCTTGGCGGATTAGAGCTGCCAATTGGCCGGTGGCATTTTGCTCCACGTTTATCATGATTTTAACGTCGGGATGCAGCTCCTTAAGCAGCATGGTCGGCAACGGATAAATATCTCCGAAGATTAAGGCCCCAACAGAGTAATCTGCTTCCAATAGTTTGATTGCTTCACGCACCGGTCCGGCTGATGAACCCCAAGCCACGAGCAGAATCTCAGGCTTAGCCTGTCCGATAAGCCACGGTTCCCGAACTTCCTTCCTAAGATTCTCCCAACGCTGCAGCCTTGTTTGCGTCATGGCTATTCGTACCTCTGCCGCTTCAGTAATATGTCCGGTCTCAGTATGCTCATCACTATCCGCGATGACCACCTGTGATCCGCATCGACCGGGAACTAAGCGAGGAGAAACCCCGTCCTCAGTCAATTTATAGCGTTCATACAGTTCTTGTTGCTGCCATACTTCTTTACCGGCTAAAGCACGTTCAATGGTCAACGTGGAGAAATCAAAGGGAGGAATCGTCTGATAATAATCCCCTAAATATTGATCGCCAAGCAAAATCACCGGGATCTGAAATTTATCAGCAATATTGAAGGCCCGCACTGTTTGATAAAAAGCATCTTCCGGATCACGCAAAGCTATAATCATTCTCGGAAATTCACCGTGGGAAGCCGTTAGAACAAAACTCAGATCGCCTTGTTCGGTGCGTGTCGGAAAGCCCGTCGCCGGACCCGGTCGCTGAATATTGGCTATCACTAACGGCGTTTCCGTCATTGCCGCTAGGCCCAGTCCTTCAACCATTAAGCAAAACCCTCCGCCGGATGTTGCAGTCATGGCACGAGCTCCGGCATAGGATGCCCCAATAGCCATATTGATAGCTGCTATTTCATCTTCAGCCTGTTCCACCACAATCCCCGCTTCTTCCATCTTGCCGGCTAAATAAGTCATAATCCCTGTTGAAGGGGTCATAGGGTAGCCCGAATAAAAACTAACCCCTGCAGCCAAAGCCCCCAATCCAATGGCTTGGTTTCCTGTTACCATGATTCTCGGCTGAGTTTCCGGAAATTCGAGCTTGAATCGTGATTGGGTCAAATTGTAACCATATTCCAAAGCCCGCCGGTTCATCTCAAATATCTCCTCTTTCAACAGACTTCTTAGTACCGGCCAGATCTTAGCGAGGTCTAAATCAAACAGCCTCAAAATAGCACCTACGGCTACAATCCCTTCCGTCACTATGTTTCCTGCCTCGATAGCCTTACCCTTCAACGGAAGCCAAAAAGCCTCGCCCTTACTTAGAGACCCGCTGTTACTCTCGTCACTAACCAGAACACCTCCTGGAGAAAGCTGAGAGGAATGCAGCTCTACCGTTGCGGAATCAAGCGCCAGGATAACATCAATATCCTCGCGATGGGAGTATAGGGGCCTATCTGCAAAACGAATCTGATGGAAATTATGTCCGCCCCTTACACGGGACATGTAATCTTTGTAGGAAAAAACTTCGAAACCTAGTTTTTTGATGATTTGTTCCAGTACTTTTCCAACTGTATCAATCCCTTGGCCAGCAGCGCCACCCACTAATATGTTGAAATCCAAATTAATCACCTCGTAACTTCAAGTTATAAATAAACTCCTTTTTTCCTTAATTTCATAACCGTACCTTATAAAGACCTTTATCTATACTGACTAGAATGACGGGGTTGTCCCTTCACCAATTTGACTATTCTTTACCCTTATTCAACCATCCGGCAATTTCGATAGTTCTTTTGGCCTGATGGAAAACAGCCTCTTTTACGTCTTCTACCATTTTGCCATCTTGGCCTTGAGTAACTGAGGTTCCATATGGATTGCCGCCTGCTTTAAAAATCGAAGGGTCTGTATAGCCAGGTGGCACAATGATTGCTCCCCAATGCATCAATGAAGTATATAAACTCTTAATGGTGACTTCCTGACCACCATGGGGATTCTGGGCTGAGGACATACCGCTCACAACCTTATTCATCAGCTTCCCTTGGGCCCATAAGCCTCCTTGAAGGTCAATAAATTGTTTCATCTGGGCAGCTAAATTTCCAAAGCGCGTCGGAACACTAAAAATTATGGCATCTGCCCAATCAAGATCATTTGAGCTTGCTTCCGGAATTTCTTTGGTAGCTTCTACATTTGCTTTCCATAAAGGATTGTTATTAATCGCTATTTCCGGCGCCAGTTCATGCACCTTGAGCAAACGCACTTCCGCACCCGCTTCTTTTGCTGCCTCTGCTGCCCACTGAGCCAACTGATAATTTATCCCTGTCATACTGTAATAAATAACTGCAAGTTTAACCTTTTCCATCTTACATTCTCCTTTCTATTTGCGAACTTCAACGCATTTTCATTGCCTTCTTGAACCTCTGCGATTGTTCACTTCAGCCCTTCATCACTTGTTGTAATAAACCATTTTCTCTATTAAACGGTAACAAAAAAAAATGCCATTATCATGACATTTTTCTAATAAAGATATAAATTTCGCACGAATCAACTTGTACTTATGGACGACATTCTTTAAAACGACTTAAGCCACTCATGAATCGGAAAGGTTTCCCTGAAAGCAATTACAACAATCAATCTTATTCATGCCAAACATTTTAGCAACAAGATTTATTGGACCATTTCTCAACAATAGTGTAAAAATCGTTTGTTTCAATAGGTTTTGTTAAGTAATCGTCCATTCCAGCATTGAGGCATTTTTCCCTATCTCCTTCTAAGGTGTTAGCGGTCAGGGCAATAATAGGTATATGCGTACCGCTGTTACTCTCCAATTGTCTTATCGCTCGTGTTGCCTTGAACCCGTCTAATATAGGCATCTGGCAATCCATGATGATTACTTCAAATTCCAGCTTCTGATAGATATCAACAGCAACTTCTCCGTTCTCTGCCAATAAAACCTCCCATCCTTTTCTAATTGCTATTTTTTCCATCACCATTCTATTGATCTCATCATCCTCTACGATTAGCAATTTTAACGGCTTCTTCTGGCGATTATTATCAGTATTTTTAACTATGTTCTTCTCTATTTTATTCACTTCCCTCTTATCTTCCCAATTAGTTAAACAATATTTAGTTGATCTAATTCTACTCCCGAAGCAACGCTTCTGCAGCCTTGCGTATATCTTCCAAGGCTGTAGGATGATCCAGGATCTCTCCGGCCCGATCAATCCCGCTGTAAAGACAAGGTTGATCATACTTGATTCCCAACATATGAAAGAATGTTTGAATAGAACGTTCGGCACACTTGAATACATCTGGTTTTTTAGTACCGGCGGTCGATAGGAAAAGTCCTCTCCGCTCGGATTTAGATGAATTAATTAACGGAAGATTAAGTACGTATTTACGAGCCCAAAGCACCTGCATGCGGTCAATTAAAATTTTTGTTTGGGCATTTACGCCCATCATAAAAATTGGAGCAGCTATCATAATCCTATCTGCAGAGATCAGCTTATCTTGAAGTTTTGAAATATCGTCTTTGATTATGCAGACCCCGCTAATCGAACAGGCATTACAGCCTTGACAGGGATTTACTTTCAGATCAGAAAGATAAATCAGCTCAAAATTGTGACCCTCACCTACTATAGTTTCTTTTGCCTCTAATAATAGTCGGGTAGTGTTGCCACTGCGGCGAGGACTGCAGGCAATACCAAGTACTGATAACGGCATATAATCCCCAACTCTCTTTTTCTAATCTAAGTAGTTATAACTTGATGGCCCTGAACCGGCAACAGGTTTCTTCATGATTCTTTCTCAAGTCTTATTTGCAACAACTGAGGCAAATTCTCGTCCGAAATTCCTGGCTTCTTCCAGATTGTCAGCATTCGGTACGAAATTAACACGCAAACCAGGCTGGGTAATCTTAAACTGCAGTTGTTGCAGCCGCTGTTCCATGTATTTTACTGCCTCACCACTCCAACCATAGGAGCCAAAGGCAGCTGCAGGTTTGCCTTTGTTAATAATTGCTGAAACCTCCGCCAGCAATTCCCAAATAGGAGGTATAGCGTCCCTATTGAAGGTGGGAGAACCAATCAGGAGTCCATCAGCTAGGTCGATCTTTTTCCGCAGATCAGCTTTGGAGTGCTCCAAGATATCCATTACCTCAACCTTCACACCCCCATCAGCCAGACCGACAGCTATTTCCTTGGCAAGTCTGGCGGTATAACCATAATTTGAAGTATATATTACTATAACACTTTTTGACCCTTCCTCCATTTCCCTTGTAGACCAATCAACATAACTATTAATATATGACCAGGGATCCTGACGTAAAATCGGTCCGTGAGACGGACAAATCATGTCAATTTCCAGATCTTTGATCTTGCTGGCTGCTTCAAGAGCATAATTACTAAAAGGATATATAATGGCATCGTAATAAAACTTGAATTCTTCGGAAAAGTCACCTACTAGGTCATTGAATAGCTCTTGATTGCAAAAATGACTGCCGAAAGCATCACAACTAAACAGAATTTTATCTTCCGGCAAATAAGTCATCATGGTATCTGGCCAATGTAAAAAAGGTGTAGAGAGAAAGCGCAATGTCTTTCCGCCAAGATCCAGTTCTTCCCCATGTTTAACAATTCGTTTATTAAAATCAGTGTTTAGAATTTGAGAAAGAAACGTTATCGCCGCTTGAGAACCTAAAACCTGGGCCTTCGGCATCTTCAGTAAAACATTTTGAATAGAACCAGAGTGATCCGGTTCGGTGTGATCAAAGATAATGTAGTCGATAGCTTCGGGGTCAATCACACTTGAGATTCTTTCGATAAGTTCATTCTCAAAGCCATCTTTAACAACTTCAAACAAGGCTGTTTTATTTTCACCTCTGACTAGATAAGAGTTATAGGTTGTGCCGCTTTTTGTCTCCATTATGACGTCAAAAATGCGCAGATCAGGATTTAATGCTCCTACCCAATATATCCCGTGTTTAACTTCGATTGCCTTCATTGAGTTACCTCCTATAATTATAGTTATTTAATCTATCACCATTAAATTTGACGGTATGTTCATTATCTTCTTTATTGACTCAATTTGCTCGATTTTTAGGGATTTATTCATTTCTAAATCTCAATATCTGTCTTCCCCTGTTAAGAATGATAATTATAAAAAATGTTATTATAATGACATTTTCCTATTATTTATGTTAATTTTTAATGCCCCTTGGCTCCACCTTTTCTCAATGCTTGATTTCCGCCATTATATGTAATTAAATAAGGGTTCACGAGAAGTCCTTGGAAGAACTACCTCCGCATCTCTTCCGAAACCATGACGCCCCGTGGGGCTCTTTTTATTTATTTATCTATAGTCGGCGGGTATAGAAAAACCCGCCGATGTAACAGGATTGCTCCTGATTACACCAACGGGTTTCACCACCTTATTTTCATTTTCACCATACTTTATTATTTTCACCGGAGTTTATTATCATATGAACAATAAATGTACAGAAAATAAAGTTATAGACTGTCGTTGCTGAAATAACGTGGATAAGGGCATTTTACATTACGTTATTACAGACAGTGGCTTAAGGTGAAAACAATTGAAATGCCCCTTAATGAAATCTTGTTAAATATCTGCGATTAATGGATTAATTCTTTGCGGTTAACAGTTTCTGGGATCCTTTCTAACCAATTGTTTTCAATCAATAAGTCAGCGCCATGCTTGGCATACTCTAAAGACTCAATGCTCAGTCGACTAAAAGCAGTAACTAAATCTTTTCGGGCAGAGCTCGTCAGAGCAAAGGCATCTGACAATGTACTATAAGATGTTACAACAGTTGAATGGAAAAGCATTAACTTTTCGCTATAAGGAGAATGTTTTGAGTCAGAGACCTGAAATTCCCCTGGCATGGGTATAGTTAAATTTTCTTCTTGTAGGATACTTCCTAAAATTTTAGTATGTTCACTATCAATTTGCTTTCCTCTCTCGAAATATTTCTTAATATCTTTTGACTTAGTAACTTGAGCGAAGCCTAAATTCAAAGTAGAAAATACCATTTTGATTACGATGCAATGGTATAAGTGACTAATCTCTACAGCATTTAGGGTTCTTTTCCCTCCGAAAATTGAACCATAATAATTTTTGTCATCAACAAGTTTAAGTTGATCGGGAACAACAATAATTGGGGATTTCGGAAGTAGCCCTTTTGCTAATAAGACATTCGTTGTCTTTTCGATGAGATTGCTCGAAGACGTAATTGCATTTAAATATATTTGTCTAAAATCAGAGCGGGGACTCCGAGTCAATGCTAAAAGATAATGCTCCACAACATAAAGGCTCATGAGCCGCGTGTAGATCAAGCCAAAAGCTTCAGAGAAAAGACCAGGAGCACTGGCATCTACGTCTTTTTCCCCAAAACCAATTGGGATTGGATGATGGATGGAAGTATACAAGTTTTCCATTGATTTAACCCGTTCGGTTGATAAATCGAGAGCTTGTTGCAGGATAGGCTTTATATCGGGGTCTTTCGTTTGTTCTGTGATATGTTTAAGCATACATACAGACATGGTTTCTGCCATATAACCTGTCCAAAGATGTCCGATATCTGAAGCTGTAGGCGGAATATCTGATAAGTTATGTTGGTAATTGCCAAATGGCAATTGTTCGAGGGTACTTTGCTGAATCTCATTGAGATTTTCCATGGTATTCACCCCACTTTTTTTATAATTAGAAATTAGTATCTGTAATTTTTAGTTAATCATTCGAAAGAGAATATTTTAAGTGACTCTGTACCAGCGAAGTGACAGTTTTCTTAATTTCCTAAATTCAACTTTTGTTGTTCTATTCTAAGGGTAAAAAAAACATCCCCTTAGCTTTCGTGATTTCACGTTTGCGTTTTGCCATGATGACACCCTCATTAAAAGAAAACTGGGCTACCCGAAGGTGTATATTTGAAAAACGCCCCTTCCCCCCGCAATCTCTCAATGTTTGATTTACGTAGTGTCCATCTATTTCCACGGAATAGAGTCTTACTGGGAAGTAGGTTTGAGAATTTCAAAGAAAATGGAATACGGTCTTCCCTCAAATCAGGGTAAAGTATCATGGAATAAAGGTTATTCCGTGACCCGTATCCCTTGATACATAAGCCTTTCAGCGTTTGAAATAAAGTGTTACCGTCCAAATACTAACAAAGATAAGCAAAAAAGGGTAGAGTGAGGATTTTACTTTCGATAATCCTTCTCTACCCCTTTGTTTTCAAGGGTTTCGGGCATTTTTCAGTTCTATTTTTCTATTCCCTTTTCTCCTCTTCACGGTAAAGCTTTCATTGGAGGGAAAGGGTTTATCAGGGGGAAACACTTTCTGTAGACAGTAGTAGAGCTCCTACTCAACCGTCACACTCTTTGCCAAATTCCTCGGCTTGTCAACGTCGCACCCTCTGGCCACAGAGACATAATAAGCCAAGAGTTGGAGCGGAATAACTGTCAGAATCGGGGCCAGTTCATCCCTTGTCTCAGGAATATAAATAACATGGTCTACAGACTTGGCAAGACTGGTGTTGCCTTTGTAAGTCATTCCGAAGACTTTGGCATCCCGGGCTTTTACTTCTTTGATATTGGAAACAGTCTTATCAAATACGTCTCGTTGTGTTGCTAAGGCAATGACAGGGGTCTGTTCTGTGACAAGGGCTAAAGTACCGTGTTTTAATTCTCCTGCAGCATAGGCTTCAGCATGAATATAGGAAATCTCCTTCATCTTCAGAGCGCCCTCCATAGATACGGCCCAGTCTAAAGAGCGACCCAGGAAGAAAGCATCTTCTACGCCCACAAAGGATTGGGCTAATTGACGAATGCTGCTCTCCTGATCAAGAATTTCCTGCACTTGAGCAGGGATCTCTTTTAAATCACTGATAATTTCACCGATTTTGCTTGCAGGCAAAGTTCCTTTAACTTGAGCAAGATACAATCCAAGTAAGACCATACCTTCTAATTGAGTTGTATAAGCTTTTGTCGAGGCCACCGCAATTTCCGGACCTGCCCAGGTATATATTACATCATGAGCGTCCCTGGATACTGTGCTGCCCACGACATTGGTGATGGCGATGACACGCGCGCCCCGATTTTTAGCTTCTCTTAAAGCAGCTAAAGTATCTGCCGTTTCACCGGACTGACTTACAACCACAACCAGAGTGTGCTCATCAATGAGCGGCGAGCGATAGCGAAACTCTGAAGCAATGTCCACTTCTACAGGGAGATGGGCCCAGCGCTCTATCAGAGTCTTGCCTACTAAGCCGGCATGCCAAGCTGTTCCGCAAGCAACAATATATACTTTATGCATCTGAGAGAGTTGTTCTGAGGACAAATCCACTTCCTGGAGAACAACTTTCTCCTCCTCTAAACGCCCCAGTATTGTATCTCTTAAGGCACGAGGCTGCTCGTGAATTTCTTTAAGCATAAAGTGTTCATAGCCGCCTTTTTCTGCTGCTACAGCATCCCACTTAACATGCATGACTTCTTTTTCACGAGGATTTCCCATGAAATCTGAAACTCTAACCCCATCTTCTTGGATTACAACCATTTCACCGTCATCTAAAATATAAACTTGGCGAGTATGGTTTAAAATAGCGGTTATGTCACTGGCGACAAAAAATTCTCCAGTACCAAGCCCGACAACCATGGGGCTGTCTTTGCGAGCCGCTACCAGCTTATCCGGTTCCTTGCGGCTGAGCACGACCAGAGCGAAGGAACCGCTAATAACTTCTAAGACCTTGCGAACGGCAGCTTCCAGATCTCCTTGGTAAAAGTCTTCAACAAGGTGCGCCAACACTTCTGTATCAGTTTCCGAAACAAAGGAATGCCCTTTTTCGATAAGCTGATCTTTTAATTCCAGATAATTCTCGATAATCCCGTTGTGCACCACTGCAAAATCCTGTCCGCAATCCCCATGAGGATGGGCATTGACATGGGAAGGACGTCCGTGAGTAGCCCAGCGTGTATGACCAATGCCTATGCAGGATTGGGAAAAATTATCTCCGATCTCCTTCTCCAAGGCGACCAATTTGCCAACACTTTTGGACACAGATATTTTATCAGTATCCAACACGGCTACCCCGGCTGAGTCATACCCACGATATTCTAATTTCTTTAAACCTTCTACTAAAATAGGAATAGCAACTTGTTTCCCCACATATCCAACGATTCCGCACATTCTATATTTCTCCCCTCAAATTCTGTTCTGCTTTTAGTGACCTTTTCATTTTTATCGAGTTTAAAACACAAGAAAAAGCCGCCCGACCTTGGACGACTTCGTTGTTTCATTTTTGGCATAGCTTAAGTCAAGGAGGTAAATGGGCACACTACCCCCTTGTCTTGTTCACTCACTCTTTGTCCCGAAAATTACTTTCCGGTTTTATGTAAGCGTAACGGTGACAAGCCACCGAGAGGAACCCGCCGAATGGTTCGATAACCCTCTTCCTCGTCGACCTTATTTTATATAAGGCCCTGGCGCTTAAACGTTTCTGAAACAACGCAATTCAATTGTACCTACAGCTCACTTGGCTAAAGATATTTCTGTCCTGCTTTTCTTATAGCATCACTCCTTTCAAATAACCAACTTAGCAGCTCAGGTCAAACTAAACCAGCCAGCTAAATCATTACTATCTGCGCAAAACGGTTCATGTATGAGTCAAATACGTATGTTTTATCACAAAGTCCGATCGATTTATAAATTATAAGGACCCTTATATAGATCATATTGATATTATTAAGATTTAGACCACTCTTGCTTCTTTATAGATCCTTATAAATTCTCATAAATCAATGGAACTTATGGATGTTATAAGTATAACGCCAATATCATTCTATGCGTTATATCTGCATTTGTTCCCACACATGAGCCTATTATACGCTAAAGTCAATAAGTAATCCAATGGTATCTTTATGCATTGTTATCATGCATCACATTTAATGATAAAGTCAATAACTCCTTGGGCTAATTCTGTTAATTTTTCCTGATCAGGTCCTTCTACCATCACTCGAATCAAAGGCTCTGTCCCCGAAGGACGTACTAAAACCCGGCCCCTTCCGCCCAGAACTTCTTCGGCTTCCCTAACTTTGGCGAGTATCCTGTCATCGGACATTAAACGTTCTTTATTGGTTACCCGGGCATTGAGAAGAACTTGAGGCAGTCGCTGCATTTGCAGAGCAAGCTGGGACAGCGGGATTTCCCGTTCTTTGACCACCGACAGCAAATGAAGGGCTGTCAATAAGCCATCCCCTGTGGTGTTCTGATCCAAGAAAATTATATGACCTGATTGTTCTCCGCCTAATTTCGCTCCTGTGCGCAGCAGTTCCTCCATGACATAACGATCTCCGACTTGGGTCTCGTGAATGGTGATTCCCGCTTCCTTAAGCGCTAAATGCAACCCCAGATTGCTCATGACTGTAACAACCACAGCATTTTCTGCTAAGGTTCCCTTCGCTTTCTGGGCTAAAGCACAGATCACCATAATGAAATCCCCATCAAGAATATTTCCAAGTTCATCCACTGCTATCAAGCGGTCGGCATCACCGTCATTGGCCAGGCCAAGGTCTGCGCTGTGTTCCAAAACAGCACGCTGCAGCTCTTCAGGATGAGTCGAGCCGCAGCCTGCGTTGATATTCACCCCATCCGGAGTATGGAAAATCGGAATGACCTCTACGCCAAATTCCCGCAAAGCCGCCGGTCCTACGTAAGCCGCGGCGCCGTTGGCACAATCCAACACAACTTTAAGACCATCGAGGCGTCCTATGGACTGCTTAAGAAAGTTTATGTACCGTTCTCCGGCATCCTTAACCTCAATAACACGTCCAACTTCCCCGCCAATGGGAGTATCCCATGGTTTATCTTCATTGAGGACAATACTTTCAATTTCATCCTCGATGGCATCCGGTAATTTAAATCCGGTGGAATCAAAAAATTTTATTCCATTATCTTGAACAGGGTTATGGGATGCTGAAATCACGACACCTGCACTGACATCTAAGGTACGTGTTAAGTAAGCGATCGCCGGTGTCGGCAGAACACCTACCCGTAAAACATCCGCTCCAACAGAGCAAATCCCGGCGATTAATGCCGCTTCAAGCATATCCCCTGAAATCCTGGTGTCCTTACCTATCACAATTCGTGGGTGTGGATGCTCCTTGCTTAAAACATACGCACCTGCTTGCCCAAGTCGAAAAGCAAGGCCCGGTGTCAGCTGGCTGTTAGCCACGCCGCGCACTCCATCGGTTCCAAAGAGTCGGCCCAAATCCTTTCTCTCCCTTTCGTTTCAAATTTTATCCCCATAAAACGTTTAAGCTCGATAGAACTATACATAACATTATCTAATTATAATCTTATAAACAAGATGTTCAACTTCTTTTTTGTCAAGACACTCTTATTCTACTCTACCATCGCATATTGCGCCATAAGGTGCTCGGCCATTCTTAAACCATCCACCGCTGCGCTTGTGATGCCTCCGGCATAGCCGGCACCTTCTCCCGCCGGATAAAGTCCTGCTATGCTTATTGATTCTCCTCGTTCATTTCGTACGATGCGAAGAGGAGAGCTTGTCCTCGACTCAATTCCAGTCAAAGTTGCTCTAGGCCCTGTAAATCCATGAATCTTGCCATCGAAAGCTTGTAAGGCCCTGCCTAGGACGTCCCCGACCTCCTGGGGAAGGACACCATGAAGATCATAAGGCACAATACCCGGCAGATAACTGGCAGGCAAGTCAAAATTATCGGAAACCCTTCCCGCTAAAAAATCCTGGACCCGCTGTGCCGGAGCACGATAACTGAATCCTCCGGCAGCGAAAGCTTTTCTTTCCCAGGTCCTTTGAAACTCCAGACCCGCCAAAAGATGGGGCGTTGCAAAATCATCGGTTCCTATGGTCACGACAATGGCACTGTTAGCGTAGTTAGTGTCCCGGGAGTATTCACTCATCCCATTAGTAACGACTCCACCTTCTTCCGAAGCAGCAGCTACGACCTTCCCGCCAGGGCACATACAAAAGGCATAAGCGCCCCTGCCGGTCATGGAGTCCTTAAAAGTCAACTGGTAATCGGCAGGACCCACCAGGGGGTGCTCCTCGACACCGTATTGCGCTAAATTAACCATGGCCTGGGGATGTTCAATACGCAGGCCTATGGCAAAACCTTTCCTCTCCAGAGCAATCTCCCGGTCATGAAGAAATCCATAGACATCCCGGGCGCTATGCCCCACAGCTAAAACAATGGCCTCCACGGGAATTTCTACCTGACCATTCACCGTAACACTTTGTATCTGACCACTTAAGGACTTTAAAGCTGTCACTTTAGCTCGAAAGCGAACTTCGCCGCCCAGAGAAATAATTTCTTGCCGAATACCTCTGACTACATCTTTAAGAATATCAGTACCAATGTGCGGTTTAGCTAAGAAGAGGATTTCGGGGGGCGCCCCGTGTTTAACAAAGGTTTCTAAAACCTCTGTAATACGGCGATCTTGAATGCGGGTTGTCAGTTTTCCATCAGAAAAGGTTCCCGCCCCGCCTTCACCAAATTGTACATTGCTCTCTGTGTCTAATCTCCCTGTCTGCCAAAATTCCTGAACCTTCCGAGTACGCTCTTCCACCGAATCTCCCCGCTCCAGCACTATGGGCCTATACCCTCTTCGAGCTAAGGCCAAGGCTGCAAAATATCCGGCAGGACCTGAACCAACCACCACCGGACGATGCTTTAGCTTTTTGCAGGGCTTGGACCATACGACAGGAACTTCCGGCGGGGCTTCTTTAAGTCCGGGAATCCTTGATAAAAGCCTGGATCCCTCTTTTTTGGGGATTCCCAGAGAAAATTGAACTGTATAATCAAAGACGAGATGAGGTTTTTTACGAGCATCCAGGGAACGGCGCAAGAAACGAAGTCCCTGAATCATTGCTTCAGGGACCTTTAACTTGCGGGCCATAGTAACTGTCAACAAGTCGTCGTTTTCCACGGGTATCCTTAAACTTGTCCATATAAAATCCACGTTTGCTTATTCTCCTTTTGACGTAGAAGCCTTCGCTTTAAGACTATAGGTTATCTGTGGCGTCGTAGGCATCGTTACTCCGGGGGGAAGCTGCCAGAGAACCGGCGTATTGGGATAGCTTCCTACTGCTTGACCGGAAGCATCGACCCAAAGCTGAATCTGATCGGTGGTTACGTTATTCACAACATCCGGAAGGCCTTCAATCACCACATCGAGGGGTGAAGTTGTTTGATCAACTTGAAGACTCTTGTCAACATTACGTATCTCAACCGGAACACCTGTAATGGTTTTTTGTATTGGACCGGCTCCTATTTGAGCAATAACGCTGATAGTCGTACCATCGAGGAATGAGACTCCCGACGGCAGGCTGATTTTATCTAAGGGAATCGGAAAGGTTTTGTCTTCCGTAAGACCGCTGAGATCCACAGGGCCAACCGTCAAGGAATCAAATCCCTTTAAGGCCTGGGCGCTGCCGGTAACCTGTACACTGATGGGCGAAGGCAGCACAGACTTCAGCACCTTTCCCTGTGCCACTGTCCCTGTGGTTTTCACATTGAGGGTTACCATCTTGGTAGACAGGCCTTTAGCCGTGACCGGAACGACAACATCGACACTGCTCGGGTAAGCAGTCAAGATATCGACACTGGGGTTGGGTCCAAGAATAGGCTTGCCCGCTTTATCGCGGAAACTTATTGGCGGAGAGACTTCAACAGTATTATTGGCTCCGGCAATATTAACCTCTGCAATAACTTTATCCAAGGTCGAGACAAACTTACTAGGACCTCTGACGTTGACCGCCGAAGGTTTAACCATTGGAGTCCCAACTTGAAAACCGTCAGCAGGATTGCCGGACATAGCCACCTGAACCGGTACAATTTTCTCTTGAACAGTATCGAGAGTTAATTTAATACTGGTAGGCTGCCAATCAACAACATTTGTTCCCGATGGATAGTTTACTTTCACATTGTAATCATGGTCCCCGGCAGTCCCCCCAGTCAGATCAACCTGGGCATAAATGTCTTTAATATTAGCACTGGGATTAATCCCCTGGAAACGGACACTGACTAGAGGAAGCGTACTCATGACGATCATATTTTGAGGTAAGTTAGTGACCACTAAGGGAACGTTCAGCGTCTGTTCAGGTATTATTTTATCGGAACTTCCTTGGTAAATGACAAAAAGCCAAAATAGAATGGCAACTAGGAATGAAAGCAACTTGACTCCGAGGTTTCGCCGCAAAATCCCCATCATAGCTACCACCTCCAAAAGGGAATTGTCAGGGAAGAACTGGTATTCAGTTCAAGCTCCCTTAATAACAATTCACGTAACATTTTATCATCCATGAAGCGAGTCAGAGCACCATCGATTCCCACAGAAATTGCCCCGGTTTCCTCTGAAACAACAAGAGCTATGGCATCGGTAATTTCCGTCAGTCCTAAAGCAGCCCTGTGTCGGGTCCCTAAATCTTTTTGAATGTTAGGATTTTCGGAGAGGGGCAGGAAACATCCTGCAGCTGCTACCCGATCCGAACGTATGATGACTGCCCCGTCGTGAAGCGGTGTATTGGGAATAAAAATATTAACCAAAAACTCGGAGGAAACCACACCATCAATTTTAATTCCTGTCTCTACAAAATCCTGAACGCCTGTTTTTCGTTCAAAGACTATTAAAGCTCCGATGCGATTCTTCGAGAGGACTTGGGTACAGCGCACTAATTCTTCAATTACCTGTTCTAAAGAATTAATGCCGGGATTTAAAGGATGGCGAGTCAAGAACCTTCCCCGGCCAAGCTGCTCCAAGAATTTTCTCAGCTCGGGCTGAAAAACCACCGGAATTGCAAAAACAAACATCTGAAACAGTTTGTCGAGAATCCAGCTGAGGGTCCTCAGTTGAAAGTATTTTGCCAAAAGGTAGGCCACGAGAAGGAACAAAACACCTTTGACCAACTGAACTGCCCGGGTTCGTTTAATGAGCATATAGAATTGGTAGAAGACCACTGTCACTACTAGAACATCAATAGCATCAAGCCAGCCAAAATTGCGAAATTGAGATAAAACTCCCGTCATGGTCTTCCCCCCTTCTTATATACTCCATCTTACAGAGAGTTGCATCTAATTATTGATTCTCCACATTTCTAAAAATACCTTGCCGCTAAAAAATATTTTTAAAAAATCAAAGGATTTTTAGGCCTGCCAGTAAACCAAAACAACCTGTTAACATCATATCCCCATAAGGGGCCGCTTCATACCACTGTAAAGATTTAACCATACTTCTCCTCGGACCGGTAACAGCCACAAAATCCCAACCCGATTTCATTTCCGGATGCCACGCTGCCCCATGTCCTCCATGCTGAAAGACTTCTTCATTCGTCAATTCCGCCGTTTGAAAGCGCTTAACAAAGGCAGCCAAGGTTTCAAGGGTCAGCAAGCTCGTATGATGTTCGAAAATACCGTAGACCCGTTCTCCACGTATCGCTGCCACAAGGGTATGAGAATTTCCGACGTTAACTGCTAAGATCCCCTGTTCCAGATGGGGCTTCACCACAGGATCGGCCATAATTCCCATAAGCGCTGCAGTCCCGGTATCGGTGATAACCGCACCGGGCAGGATCTCCTGAACGGCCCTCATCCGAGTAAAGACCTCCGGGATCTCCTCTTGGAAAACCAAGGTTTTCAGATCGCCTCCCTGGAGCACAAAATCCTTCCAAAGGCGAAAGCGCAATGTTCGATTACTTTCCGTTTTGCTATAGCCGTGGTCCTGCACAGCTACAGCCCATTTCTGCGGGTACTCTAGGCCAAAAGCACCAATAGCCTGCTCCAAGGCAGATGTATCAATGTCTCCCATCCACATGGAAGCTGCTGCAGGAGCGGGGGCTTCCGAGCAGAGTTCAATTCCCATAGTTTTAACCTTTTCCAGGTTATCATTGAATGTCAGAGCGGCCTTTGGGGTAGCATAAGCTTTCAGCCCTAAGGCCAAGTGTTCTTTAAGAGCCTGGGAACAGGCTCCGCCGCCCATCAGGTGCCCATGTAGAAAAATTTCCCTGCCCGCAGAACTGGCCTTCCGTATCTGAGCTGCAACAACTTGAGTACGACTGGGAACAATAAACTTAGGACAATTTTCCAGGGCGGTGCCCGGTTGATAAAGGAGGACATCTTGAGTACCGGACCCTACATCAATAGCAATTACCTTATTATCCATTGCAACACCCTCTATCTCTATATACAAAACCGACTGTTTTAAAATCCGAATCATCTTCGCCCATACTACTAAACTTTGGTAAGAAATGCAATTATTTGAGAAGCCTTTTCCCGATCCAAGGCTTAAAGATTTTTACAGCTTGCTGCGGGCAAAGCTCCTGGCAGCAAAAGCAACGTATACAAGCCTCCAAATCGACTTCTGGGCGCTGATGTTCATTCAGGCTCAATGCTTTCGGCGGACAGTTATTCACACAGTCTTTGCACCCCACGCAAACAGAATGTTCAAAAACAGGGCGTGGGCGGACTCGATTAAGCATAAACTTCTTAGCGGTTTTTGGCAGCGGCACCATGTCCAGAAAATTTGTGGAAACTGTTTTAGGAATTTCAAAATCTTGAATGCGCCACAGTGAACGGGCATCCCCCTTTAGTTCAATTTCGTCCATTCGGCTGGTTAATCCCCGATTACGCGCTGCCAGCACCGTTGGAACCCTTTCAGGCTTCAACCCAATCAAATCTGCCGCAACGACATCTAGAGCGAAGGGATCAGAACTCATGATCAATACTCCGATGTCACGGGGCTTTCCTGCCGAAGGACCATCCCCTTCCATTCCCACAATTCCATCCATAATATTTAAGGTTGGTTTAACCCAAGAGGCTATGTCTACCAACAGATCGGCAAAATCCGTAATTTTAAACATTTTTAAATGATATTCAGCCTTCAGAAAACCGGGAATGACTCCGAAAAGAATTTTCACTGCCCCGGTAAAGGTCATCATGCCATGAGTCTTAAGCTTAGATATAGGGATGATCACATCTGCGTCAAGAGCACAATTGGTGACTGTCAAACTTTTAACTATTTTCCCCGCGGGAAACGGAATCGTCGTTTGGCCAATGTCTTCATTAAGAAGCGCTCCCGTTCGTTCTGCCACGTCACGCAAACCCGAGCGCGTATAAACGGCCTGAAGGGCATTCAAGGTGTAAGGCCCTCCGGGGCTGTCTCCAATGATGGGAATCCCGCCGGCTTCCTGCACCAGACGTACTACTGCTTCCACAACACTGGGATGAGTCGTTACGGCTTCCTCGGGACGCTTCTTCATCAAGAGATTGACCTTGAGCAGCACCTTTTGACCGGGTTTCACAAATTCAGACATACCGCCCCATTCTGCCAAACCACCCTTCAAGCTTTGGACAATGTCTGCCGAATAATCCGGGCAGTATTTTAAAACTACTTTTTCTTGCATTTGAGTTTTTCACCCTTTCCAGATCGTTAAAGTGCTCCTCTCCTCCCCTAAGAAAGAAGTATATAATTGAGTAACAAGAAATTTTCATACTATTATGTAAAACCGATCCTATTAATAATTTCATCTTAGCCCCTGAAAAATTGAATTTCCGTTGATGCCGCTCAACAGCATTAAAGAGATTTAAAGATATTTAATAGTTTTAATAACGTCTTCCATACTAAAATGAATGATTAGAAATATTATACCTTCTTTTTTCAAAAGAGGGAAATTGTCAAAAACAGACGAATACAATCGATCTTGTGTCAAAAAGTACCATTTGACGAGACAACTTGTCATGATATACTACAGTTGTCTTCGACAAAAACAACAAATTTTTGCAGTCACAATAAGGAGGATATCCATGAAAAAACAGTTTAAAGTCTTCGCAGGAATTCAAATGGCTTTGCTCATGACCACTGTTGCTATGCCGGCACAAGCTGCCCTTCTTATAGGTGGTTCACAGTCCTTACCTGGTTCTGCTTCGGGATCAGTAGTTACCCTTCGGTCGACAGCATCGGGAACGCCGCAAGTAGTTTCCGTTCCGACGACATCTGAAACTCAGCCGCCAACGACTGTCACTGCGACCCCATCGACTCCGAGTTCAGCGCCGACTGTCAACACCTCGCCGTCGATAAATTATTCCGGCAGTGTCGTTTCCTTAAAGAATATTTACCCCACAACGACAATTCCTTCAACTTCGGTGACTGTTCCAGGTTCACCGCAAGGAACTACTACAAGCAACTCAACACCTACCACCGTTCAATCTCAGCCGGTAACTGTGACCATAGGACAACCAAACCTAGGGGGAGGAAGCGTTGTTTCCTTAAAAAATATTAATCCGTCTTCCCCGGTTCCGGTAACATCGACACCAACACCTTCTAATCCATCCTCAAACCCATCACAATCGTCTTCCTCTTCAAGCACACCGACAACAGCTCCCACGACTCCGGCTATTCCCACGATTACTTCACTAACGCCTGACGAACAGCAGATGGTAGATATGATAAATCAGGAACGTGCTGCTGCCGGCGTTGCTCCCCTTAAAGTAGATTTCCGCTTAGTTTCTGTAGGACAAGCTAAGGCAAACGACATGAAAGCCAATAATTACTTCGCCCATACTTCTCCCACCTATGGCAGCCCCTGGGCCATGATGCAGGATGTCGGGTTAACTGTTGGCTGGGCAGGCGAAAACATTGCCGGAAATGACTCTGTTTCTGGAGCTATGGCGGCATTAATGCAAAGTCCGGCTCATAAAGCCAATATCCTTGACCCACGTTTTACTCACGTGGGCATAGGAATTGCTTACGGAAGTGCCTATGGTAATCTTTATGTTCAAGAATTTTTACAAGAATAAACTATTCAACTCGGTTTTACTCAAAAATCAACCATCATTCTTAAAATCTCCCCATTAAACAAAGCCCTGCATAACTAGTGGTTTAAATCACACTTATATGCAGGGTTTGTTTATAAAAACGTATAAATACCCATTATGCAACGGCCTCATTTTGTTTTCTTCAATCCTTACCCATCAACTTTCCCCAAACAGAATTTTTACGACTTTCCGGCTGACATTCCCTTCCTGATATTCTGCCGGAGATTCCCAATCCGCTTCCAGACTCAAAACCGTTTTTACGGCTCGTAAGACAGCATCTGGTTCACATCCTGCAATGAGATTGCTTCCTGACTCTACAGTTTCGGGACGTTCAGTGACATCACGCAAGGTTACATTAGGAATTTTAAAAAGGCAACACTCCTCCTGAACGGTTCCGCTGTCACTTAAGACACAATAGGCGTTTTGCTCTAAATGGACAAAATCAAACAATCCTAAGGGCTCAACGATTTGAATTCCTTGGCCGCCAAAAGATTGCCGATACTTCTCTAATTGGGAACGAGTCCGGGGATGAAGACTGCAAATTAAGGGTATCTCGTATTCCCTAACTAACCTTTGCAAAGCAGTAATCATCAGATTCAGCCGCCTCTCGTCATCTACATTTTCGGCACGATGCAGAGTCACAAGAAAATAGCCCTTGCTGCTGACGCTCATTGTCTTTAATGCTTGGCTGGCAGCGATCTTCTCAGCATAATAAGCCAGAACTTCTCCAATTGGATTTCCGGTAACATAAATTCTTTTTCCTTCGATGCCTTCCCTCAGCAAATTAGCCCGGCTTCTTTCCGTGTAAGGCAGCAAAATATCACTGCAATGATCAATCACTCGGCGATTAATTTCTTCAGGTACCCTGTCATCATAGCAACGGTTTCCCGCTTCCATATGAAAGACCGGAATCCGCAGACGTTTACCGATCATTGCTGTCAAAGCGCTGTTGGTATCGCCCAAAATAAGCAGGCGATTCGGTTTTTCCTTGAGCATGACTCTTTCACATTCACTGAGTATCTGACCAATTTGGCTCATCGGTGCAGAAGCTTGGCAATTTAGTAAATAATCAGGAGTACGCAGGTTAAGTTGAGCAAAAAATATATCATTAAGGGTTCGATCGAAATTTTGCCCGGTGTGCACAAGGATATGCTCACAGAGATTGTCCAGGATAGGTATAATCCTGCTCAAACGAATTATCTCCGGACGCGTACCTAGTATTGTCATGACCTTCATTCTTAAATCCCCTTCGGACATATTCAGCCTCCGACCTCTACAGTGGCAATAACTGTATTGGTATTACCGTTAATAACGGAGACTTTATTGCCTAGATTCGTAACGTAAATTCGATTCGTAGTCGGATTAACGGTTATCCCTTCCGGAGAAGCCCCGACCATGATGTTATCGATAACGACATTAGCTAAACCATCGATTACCGAGACATTATTGCTCCCCCGATTAGTAACATAGATTCGATTTGTAACCGGATTCACCCCAACACCGAGGGGATTCGAATTTACGGCAACCTTAGTAATAACAGTTTGACTTTCCCCGTCAATAACGGAGACATTGTTGCTCCAGAAATTAGCAACATAAATGCGATTTGTGAGAGGGTTCACTCCTATACCAAAGGGACCTAAGCCAACAGCAACATCCCCTTGCAAGGTATTTGTCCCCCCATCAATAATGGACACCTTATTGGAATTGGAGTTTGGAACATAAATATGCTCTTTAACTTCCATTGGGAATAACTGTTCCAAGTGTACCTGATAGACTTCAGTCAAATTTCCGGCAGGACTTTTTCCCCAGATTGAAATTCCCACCTCCTCTGAATTACAAAGAAACTGAAATTGAAAAGCATCAAACTCAGCATAATAGTTATTCGTTACCTCCCCGCCGGGAGGTAAGGTTAACACATCCAAAACATATTCCGTTTTTGTCTCTGTACTTGTCAAATAAAATCCATTAACACGAATCATGGTGCTCACTGAATCACGATTCGTGATTTTTACTGCAAGAGTGGAACTTGTTCTTTCGCCAGAGGCTTGCAAATTTTTGATAAATCCAGTTGATAATAAAGCCATCGTTCCATCCCCTTTGCTTAATTTAACCATTCCGGGAAAAGCTGCCTGGCACGTTCTCTGACAACTAAAGAACAAGCCTCATCTGGATTTTGACTCATATTGCCGCCGTGCCAGCGGTAGGCTAATAAATAATCGTTTAAAAAGCCGCAATTATAGGCACGCAAAAAACGAAACCATAGGTCATAATCGTGGGCCTGGGGCAAGTTTTCATCAAAATTGCCAATTTGCTTCAACGCAGAGCTTCTCATCATAACGGAAGAGCCATTGATAAAACATCCTTGAAAGAGGTTTTTCACCATCTCCTTTTTGTCAGGATAATAAGGTGAATTGACCTCGTATTGTACATGACCGTTGCCATCCATCACGATAAAGCTCGTGTAACTGAAGCCAAAACTCGGTTCACTCTCCATGAGAGCAACCTGTTTTGCAACTTTATCCCCTAAAAAAGCATCGTCGGCACTCAGCCAGCAAATGTATTTGCCGGTTGAGTGCAATAGCCCTAAGTTTAAGGTACTCGGAGTTCCTTTATTTTCTTTAAACAGATAGCGGATTTTAGGGAGGTACGGCTTCATAAGTTCTGACGTGCCATCTGTTGAACCATCATCAACAACTAAAACTTCCAGGTTGGGATAACTTTGCTGAAGGACACTTTCCAGGGCATAAGGCAAATACCTGGCGTGATTATAGGTGGGAATGACGACACTTACTTTCGGCGGCAGCATTAACGACCCTCCCGATATACCTTTTTCATCCATTCCACTGTAATCGGCAATCCTTCTTCCAAAGTCACTTTAGGGTCATGCCCCAAGTCTGCTTTCGCTTTGCTGATATCAGGGCGTTTGCTGACCGTATTGTGTTTGTCTTCCGGAAGATAATTGACGAGTTTGGGATCACCCTTCGTGTACTTAAGCACTAAATCACTGAGTTCATGAACGCTTCGATACTCTATTCCGCCAATGTTATAGACTTCTCCCGGCTTAAAGTTGGAAGTTACATTGGCAATGGTCGGAATCAGATCATCCACATACATAAAGACGCGGTGATATCCTTCAAAGACATCATAGGGGATACCCATTAAAGCCCGGTATATGAAAAGACAAATAACACTGCGGTAAGGATGATAATACTCTCCTGGTCCATAGGCATTGAACAAACGAAGTCGAACGATGGGAGATTGGTATTTCTTTTCGAAATTCAAAATTTGAACTTCATTGGCCCATTTTGTTAAGGCATAATCGTTATGCTGAATAATTGTCTTTTTCAAAGGTAAATCTTCGGTTAAGAGAGGTTCCGCTGCCTCACCATAGATTTCAGAAGAACTCGTGAATACTAATTTAAAGCCTTTTTTCAATTGCCATTCCAAGATATTGCGCGTGCCGATAACGTTTGTTTTCCACAAGGTGTCATAATAATGTTCTCCATTAATCCTTCCGAATTCAGCGGCTAAGTGAACTACATAATCATAGTTTTGCTCGAAAATCCGTTCCAATTGACGATATTCAGCAATGTCTGCCCTAAAATATCTCTCACCAGGATGGTGTTGTAAGTCAACTTCCCAAACTTCATGCCCTCGCTTTTTCATGGCTTCTACAAGTCGGGAACCTAAAGTTCCTTGGCTGCCCGTGATCAATACTTTGGCCATCTTATTTGCTCCTTTTTCCACTAATTCTTGTACCGATTAAGTTCTTTTGAATAAGATCGATAACCTTATCCTGAAAATTTGTCTTTTTTAATCTTCGGGAAAATGTTTTTTCATTAGGATCTAATTGGGTATTTGTTGTTTTGCTTAGATTTAAGGCTTTCTGTCGTTCAAGGATAATCCGATTGGGAGTTAATTGCCTGTTTTTATTGTTCGGTTCAGTCTGACAAGTGTTAAAACCGGCATCATGAAGTTCATTCGAGGAAAATAAGGGATCCTCCACCCAAACTGTATTTCCGGCAGCTTCCAGAGCCTTGATCAAATCACTGGCTCTGCTGTACTTTAGGTCTTTCACCCCTGCTTTGTAACTTACCCCCTTAACTAAGACTTCCTTTCCGGAGCCCACTTGCCGGACAATCTTATCCCGATAGTTCTGATCCGCCTTTTCGGCGCCTTCCAATAAGGGGGACGCACATACACTTTGCAGGAAACCTAAGTCTTTAGGCAAACATTCCCCGCCAATCCCCCAATCTGTCCCTAAAAGTTCGACGTTGCTTTTACTGTTCACCGCTCTTCTTAAATCTTCAAAATCCAGCGCTTGATCAACACAATAACTATAAATTTCTTCGGCAAAGGCTATATCGACATAGCGTTTAACATTTTCTATAACCTTAGACAACTCAGCAACTCGTATATCTGCCACTTCCATCAGTTCAGGCACTAAAGGTGAATAAAATTCGCGCCCCTTCTCCAGGCAGAGGCCGGTAAAAGCTCCCATGACTCTAGGGCTATCACAGACCGTTTTATCAACTCCAAACATGACCCTGTGAGGCACATGAATCAAAAAAATATCGGTTCCCAGTTGGAATCCTTTTTTCTCCAGAAAATCACGCACACGGCTCATAGTGCCCGGCGGTAAGGTCGACTCAACGGAAATCAGACAGCCTGGATGAATAATCATTTCTTCCAGGGCCGCAAACAGGTTTTCTGCCTGGCTGCCGGTTGATGGAGCCATTAACCAGACATCTATGCCAACCAAATCCCCATAATTGTCAGTAACTTCATAGCCTTGGCGCCTTAACTCCTGGACCCTTTTCCTGTTCACATCAACTCCGCTGACCTCTCCCGGGAATTTCTCACAGAGAAATGTGAAGAGATTAAAGCCGATATTGCCTAAACCAACGACACATATTTTCATTTTAGGTTCCATCCTCCCCATATCTCATCTCTATATGGTATGGAAGTCCACTTAATCTTGACACTGGGAAGGCGGTTTTTAACCCATTTCTTGCCACTTTGTCAAGGAATATATCATAGACTATAAAGAACCCGTTTTTTGAAAACTGACATGAACCGTGAATTTTGAAAGAAGACCTGTAAAGAATGATAAGACACCATTTTAAATTATTTCCTTCTGGAATGTATTAGGAGGTTTCATATGAAATTGGTGATTCCAGTTCTGAGTTTAGAAACCGGAGGAACACGCTATATTTATCAATTAGCCAATGAGCTGGCGGATAAAGGACACAATGTGGAAATCGTAGTCCCCGAAAACGCCTCCATTGCCTGGCCTCTGCGCACTCATATTACCCGGGTAAAGGAACTTACTCCGCAAGCCATACCTCCCGGAGATTTCCTGCTCCCTAATTTTTACCCCACCGTCTTTCCGGCTTGGAAATCCAAAAAAGGCCAAGTCGTTCGACTTAGCCTTGGTTATGAACCTATGTGGGTTCCGGAAGCAGAAAAAGCCCGAGAGTCCTACCTAATAGATGCTCCCATCATTTCTCTGTCTCAATGGCATCGGCAATTAATTCTCCAGGGGACCGGGCGAGACAGCACTGTTATACCCGGAGGAGTTGATACATCGGTTTTTCATCCTTGCCCCAAAAAATCCCTCTCCACAGAGCGCTTGACCATTGCCTATATCCTTCGTTCCAAGGAACATGGCTATACTTGGAAAGGCAGCGAAGAGTTTTGGGAAGCTTGCCGGCAAATAAAACACACTGTTCCTAACTTTGACATCCGGGTTGTCGCGACCGAAGGCGCAAATTACCCGGCGCCTGTTCCTTATGAAATCGTAAAAGCCCAAACGGACCGGGAAATGGCCCTTTTCTATGGTCAGGCGGACATTTTTGTTTCCACCTCCTATTTTGAATCCTTCTCCATGCCGCTGCTGGAAGCCATGGCCTGCCGAACTGCCATCGTTACTACAGATAACGGAGGTAACCGCGATTACGCAAAAAACGGGGAGAACTGTTTAATGGTTCCCCCCAGCGATATTGGCCAATTAACTCTTGCGTTATTACAGTTGCTGACACAGAAAAATGTACGGGATCAGCTTGCTCTAACCGGCCTGCAATTCGCCCAGCCCTGGACCTGGCGCCGCTCGGCAGATAAATTAGAGGCCTTACTGTTTAAGCTCAGCCATCCCTAGAGAAAGGGAACAGCTTTAAAATCTCTTGCCAAAATCTAATGTCACATTCCGCCTTCCGGTTCTGATTTTCTCGAGCTGCATTCCTTCCAAGCCAAGAGAGCGTCAATGGGGTCAGCCTTTTCGCCGTAAACCTCTAAAAAAGCCTTATTCTTCTGATCGTGGAACTTAGCAAAAATTATTATATTGTAGCCAAGCCTTTGAAAGTCCTCGACCTCCCAGCCTGAGCGATGCCGCTGGTAAGTTTCTCCCCCTAAACCATAATGATCAACGTCATTTTGTTGGAAAAACCCCCTTGGGGTAAAAATTATAACCCTTTGCGCAGCAATTTCCTCCACTTGCTGAAGGACGTCAAGTGCATCTTCCTTTTCAAAATGCTCAATCACATCAATGAGAGTCACACTATCAATAGAATTGGGCAGGAACAATTCTCTCATGCGTTCCGCTCTAAAGTTCAAGGTAACCAAGGGCTCATCGAACCTAGCCTTCTCTAAATAAGGTCGATGAGCATCCACACCTATTTTTATCGGGCAGCAAAACTGTTTCAGAGTCGTACCCAAGCCACATCCAATATCTAAAACCGTTCGGGAACCACAAAGAAGTTCATTAATTGATACGAGGAAATCTTTATGATTTACGACATTAACGGTCACTGGCTGAACATCCTTCCAATTGTTATTTTTACATCCTCTATTCCTACATCCTATTCAAATTGTCCAGTAAAGTGCCTTCAAGCACAAATCGCCCACTTGGACGCATAGTATGTAGTACCGAGCAAAAGGGAGGACAAACCATGAAAATTGTGTTTCCGGTTCTTAGTTTAGAAATGGGTGGGGGAGCACGTTTTATTTATCATTTAGCCAATGCCTTGCAGGATAAAGGGCATGATGTGGAAGTTGTTATGCCCCAAAAAGGAGCTCAAGTCTGGCCCCTGCGAACCAAATTAAGACGAGTAAATGAGCTGACTCCTTCCTCCATTCCTTCAGCAGATTTCATTCTGCCCAATTTCTATTTGACAGTTAAGCCTGCTTGGGAATCGCAAAAAGGACGGGTTGTGCGTCTTAGTCTTGGCTACGAGCCGCTCTGGGTACCCGATCCGGAAACAGCCAAGCAAACCTATCTGATCGGCGCTCCGATTATGTCCATATCTCAATGGCACCGTCAACTTCTTCTTAAGGAAACGGGCCTGGAAAGTACCGTCATTAACGCCGGTGTTGACACCTTAACCTTTCATCCTTATCCTAAGCGATCTACGGCAACCGGGCGCAAAAACATTTTTTATATAATGCGGGACCCTGCTTCCGGGTACACCTGGAAAGGAGGTCCGGAATTTCTAAAAGCAGTCAACGCATTAAAAAATCAGGTTGATTTTGACCTTACTGTTTCAATTCCTGAAAATGCCTATTTTGCATTCCCTGTTCCTTGCCAAATTAAAACCACGACCTCTGATCTTGAGATGGCCCAACTTTATGCTCAGGCCGACCTCTTTGTTTACACCTCTTATTTCGAGGCCTTTGGCTTGCCTCCCCTTGAAGCAATGGCCTGCGGAACTGCCGTGGTGACTACAGATTGCGGCGGAAACCGTGATTATGTTATAAATGGTGAAAACTGTTTGCTTGTTCCCCCCAGCGACTTCGAGCAGTTGAGTTCAGCGATTTACCGGCTTTTAAGAAGTGATGCCGAACGTCAAAGAATAGCTTCGGCAGGCCAGGCTTTTGCTCAAAGCTGGACCTGGCAGCGTACGGCAGATCAGGTCGAAGCTTTTTTACTAAGCCTAAAATAGAGTAATACTCTATAGGAGATAAGTTAATGAATTATGAAATAGTCATAATTTCCAACAGACTGCTCTTAAGCAGGGAAGCGCAATCATGCTTGGAAGGACTCAATAGTCGAATATTTAATGGCACTAATTATCCCTCATTTTCGAAAATTGTTAATGTCTCTATAACCTCGAGTAACTTTGAGACAATAATTATATGCAATGATAAAGCTCGGCCAACTCCTAAGGCCGTGGGGAAAATCCTAACAATGCTAGAAGATGGCTGGGGACTAGTTGCCCTTTATCGTTTTGGATTTTTTGGATTTAAAAAGGACTTAATAAGAAAGATCGGCTTTTTTGACGAGCGTTTTATCGGCGGAGGTTATGAGGATGTCGATTTCGCCAGAAGGCTAAAAGAAGCTAATATTGGTTATTATGAAAATGAGGAAATCGACTATATTTACCTGCCAACATCTTGGAACTATGAAAAATCAAGTTTTGCCAGAGATCAATATTTCAAAAAGTGGAAAGAAGAAGGTTATGTCATAACCAGAAGATTAGCCGAAGAAAAATATGACTATAACATTGGTCCCTACCAGGGCACAATATTTATTGAATTTGATAAATCAATTTTAATGCCCTATCAGGGCAATATTAAGGAAATCATAATGAAAACAGATTTAGAAGAATAATCTATAATCTTTCTTTTAGATTTATATAGGCCAAAAACCAGACTTAAATTATTCTTATAGTTAGTAAAGCCAATAAAGTGAAAGCAGACCTAAGTTACCCGCTTTCCACTTTATTGGCTCAATTAATTTAAAGAGTTCCGTTTTCAGAAATCTGCACTACAACCCTTCCTGCCAAGATAACTGAGCATGGCGTTTCCTGCAGATTGTCAAACCAGGTGAAACCGGGATCGTCATCAACTCAAAAGGACCAGTTTCCTTTAATAACTCTTCAATGGCCTGATAGGCGGTACCACACCATTCAGGCTGGATCAAGTATTCATTTCCGGGGTGGGTATCATGAAGCAGGATCAAACCATGGGGAGCCACAAAGGGAAGATAGTCCCGAAAATCTTGGATTACTGCTTCTTTAGAATGATCGGCATCAATGAAAAGCATATTTATCTGTAAAGGGTTTGCGGCAAGTTCTTTAGCATACTCCTGAGTAGTCCCGTTGAAAAACCGGGCTTTTACAGACGCTTCCATATAGCCGCCGGCATCCGAATTGATATCGACGCCAATCAGCTGTTCTGCGTAAGGGATAATTCGATTGAAAAGAGCACACCTACACAGACCGAGTTCCACATAAACCTTTGGCTGAACAACGGACGCCAGGTGAACAATAAAATCTTCATGCCAGTTTAAGTTCACTAAGATTCAACTCCTTTGCTCATTCCCAGGACACCTTCCAAATACTTTTTATTAAAAAGCACCTGAGGATTATCCGGACGAAATTTCCTTGCGATCTCATTATGCTTGTAGGCTAATTCCTGGTTACCCAAGCGGTCATAGCAAACGCACAACTGTAAATGCGGCAGCCATGTCCAGCAGGCTTCTATCCGGGGACCCCAGCTGTCAACGGGTTTTTCCAATTGAGTCGCCAGATTATACCAGAAAGCTCCTTGTTCATATTTCTTAGCCTCTAGAAAATAAAATCCTAAACGACAGCAAAACTCAGCTCTTGGAATCGCATATTCAAAGGATTTCATGAGGTACTCCAACTCTTTATCTTTCTGCCCTAACTTCTCAAAACATTCCGCGAGCTTCCCACAAGCAGAAAGGTTATCTTCAAGCCAACCTTGTCCTGTTTCCAAAAAGTCCTGATACACTTTAATGGCCCGTTTATAAAACTTATGATCAAAAAGCTCATTGCCATAGTAATATAAATCTCGGGGAGAAAACGACTCTCCTTCAGCCTTACGTTTCTCGTAGATTTTTAAATTACGATCGGAATCATTTCGTTCTATTCCTTTATGGGTTATACAAATATCAGAGTTCAAAATTGATCCGTAAACTTCCAGATACTCGTGCACAGCACCGATCCAGCGAAAATTCTTACTTCTTCTGACTAGCCTGTTTCGTCTTAAACTGAACGTAACTGCGCCGGATTGATCGAATGCCAAGAGGTAGGGCATATTAACGATATCTATAGATGTATCAAATTCCTTTTTCAGCTTTAGAAATTTTTCACGATCAGTATCAGCCAAAATATCATCGGCATCCAACCAAAGGATATAATCTTTAGTTGCTTGGCTAAATGCAAAATTACGCGCAGCCGCGAAATTATCAATCCAGGTAAAATCGGCTACCTCATCCGTATATCGACGTACAATTTCCTTCGTTTGGTCAGTAGAACCTGTATCTACAATTATAATTTCATCCGGAATTCCCTTTACGGAATCAAGGCACCGAGCAATAGTCTGCTCTTCGTTTCGGACGATCATGCATAAACTAATGGTAATGGTTTTATCCCCCATTCATCAGCACCTCAAAGTCATGATTTTAGGTCATACTCTATAATATTCGCTTTATGATCAAGTGGCAGCTTGACCAAACGCGACCTTTGGGGCCGCGTTTGGTTTTATTGATCTGAATTTTAAGGGGTAAACGTAATGATATTGAGATCAACACTGGAACCAGTAGTTCCCGAGGTAATATTTGTTGCCGTTGTTACGATAACTCTTACACTATACGTTGAACTAGCGCTAGTTGCCGGAACTACATCCACATAGGTGTTTGCAAGCGGGAATCTTTGGTTTCCAGATGTTGCAGAACTTCTGTTCAATATCCTCGTATTAACTAGTGTGCCATCTCTATACAAACGCGACTCGAATACAAAGGCCCAGTTCGCAGCTGTTACAAATTCAACTGCATAAGCATAATCAATTTTGAGTCGTTGGTTGGCTACAACGCTTTGCGTGACACTCGCAACGGTAACTTCAGTGTTTAAGGGCGGATAGACAGTAATTGGAGTAGTTGTGCCAGTGAAAGCTAGAGTTGGGGTTCCTGTGGCACCGGTGGCTCCAGTTGCTCCCGTTGCTCCTGTTGCTCCTGTTGTTCCGGCAGTTCCAGTTGCTCCCGTGGTTCCGGCGGCTCCTGTCGCTCCCGTTGCTCCTGTTTCTCCCGTCGCTCCGGCGATTCCTGTTGCTCCCGTGGTTCCAGCGGCTCCTGTCGCTCCCGTTGCTCCTGTTGCTCCCGTCGCTCCGGCGGTTCCCGTTGCTCCCGTAGTTCCAGCAGTTCCCGTTGCTCCCGTTGCTCCTGTTTCTCCCGTCGCTCCGGCCGTTCCCGTGGCTCCCGTAGTTCCAGCAGCTCCTGTTGCTCCTGTTGCTCCGGCGGTTCCCGTGGCTCCCGTAGTTCCAGCAGCTCCCGTGGCTCCTGTCGCTCCTGTTTCACCTGTCGCTCCAGCGGTTCCCGTGGCTCCTGTTGTTCCAGCAGCTCCTGTCGCTCCCGTTGCTCCTGTTTCCCCCGTTGCTCCGGCGGTTCCCGTCGCTCCCGTAGTTCCAGCAGTTCCCGTTGCTCCCGTTGCTCCTGTTTCTCCCGTCGCTCCCGTAGTTCCAGCGGCTCCTGTTGCTCCCGTTGCTCCTGTTTCCCCCGTTGCTCCGGCGGTTCCCGTGGCTCCCGTAGTTCCAGAAACTCCCGTTGCTCCTGTCGCTCCAGCGGTTCCCGTGGCTCCCGTAGTTCCAGCGGCTCCAGTTGCTCCTGTCGCTCCTGTTTCCCCCGTCGCTCCGGCGGTTCCCGTGGCTCCCGTAGTTCCAGCGGCTCCGGTTGCTCCTGTCGCTCCTGTTTCTCCCGTCACTCCGGCGGTTCCCGTAGCTCCCGTAGTTCCGGCGGTTCCGGTTGCTCCCGTGGCCCCTGTTTCTCCCGTCACTCCGGAGGTTCCCGTGGCTCCCGTAGTTCCGGCAGTTCCGGTTGCTCCTGTCGCTCCTGTTGCTCCTGTTGCTCCTGTCGCTCCGACGGTTCCCATGGCCCCCGTAGTTCCAGCAGTTCCGGTTGCTCCTGTCGCTCCTGTTTCACCCGTCGCTCCGACGGCTCCCGTGGTTCCCGTGGTTCCAGCAGTTCCTGTCGCTCCCGTTGCTCCTGTTTCACCTGTCGCTCCGACGGCTCCCGTTGCTCCAGTTATGCCCCCAAAACCTATCAGATCAAGTTCAGCGGGCAAAACACGATGTGCTGCCACTAAAGTACCTGAGGCACTCTTTCCCCAAGCCGAAATTTCCACGGCATCCGAGCTTGTATTAAACTGAAATTCAAAGGCATCAAACTGAGCATAGTAAAATCTAGTCGCAACCTCCCCAGGAACCAGCAAAAAATTTTCTTCAACGTATTGTGTCTTAACAGTTCCGGTGACAAAATAGCCGGATATTTGAACGTGGTTATTAATTGCATCATCATTTGTTATTCTTACAGTAAGTGATGCTGTTGGCCTTACTCCAAATACAGGTGTATTTTCTATCAATCCGGTAGTATATGAACCCATAAACTTTTCTCCTCGCATAATTATTTAAAGTAGTTAGCAAAAAAATCGTTGATTTGAACTCGGGTGCTAAATCTATTAACCTATTAGATTCTTTTGTATCGCGATATATTAAAAAATGCTCGCAAAAGGTTTCTTTATATAATATTTTTCTTGTCCTCCATTGGTTACAATTAAATTAAATATAGATATTTATCATTTAATAATTTTAAGAATTCATTTGATAAACAAATTAAAACAATGACTTGGCAAAAAGAATGCTGCACTACAATTCATACATAGTGCAGCTGGCCCTTGATATAGAAATTAATCTAATTTGTCAATGGTTAATTGTGCTCCAACTTCAGGTGCTGCTGTGAGTGTAAACGGAACAGCGGAATTGTTTACAAGCGTAATGACATCACCTGCTGCAAGGGTTAAAATAGCCTGCCCAGTTACCTGCCCAGTAGCCACCAACGCAGTAATTGGAGTAGATGCGTTGACCGTGCCATTCACTGCGATTGCAATTTCCGAGCCGACCCCAGCAGTTATACTTACACTGTAATCAATTTGATAATTACCGGCAAGTGTTACGGTTACCGGGGCAGTTCCCACAGCATGAGTTTCATTTACGAGTGGACCATTACTGCTAAACACGACCGGCGCTCCACCCGCAACTGTTTGTGCGACTGTATCCAGTGTATAAACATAACCGAATGCTGCTAAGCCCGCTCCTGTGGCACCCGTCGCTCCTGCAACTCCTGTTGCTCCTGCAACTCCTGTTGCTCCTGCGACTCCTGTAGCCCCCGTTGTTCCTGCGACTCCTGTAGCTCCTGTTGCTCCTGCGGCTCCCGTTGCTCCCGTTGCTCCTGCGGCTCCCGTTGCTCCCGTTGCTCCTGCGGCTCCCGTTGCTCCCGTTGCTCCTGCGACTCCTGTTGCTCCTGTTGCTCCTGCGACTCCTGTAGCCCCCGTCGCTCCTGCGACTCCTGTAGCTCCTGTTGCTCCTGCGGTTCCCGTTGCTCCCGTTGCTCCTGCGGCTCCCGTTGCTCCCGTTGCTCCTGCGGCTCCCGTTGCTCCCGTTGCTCCTGCGGCTCCCGTTGCTCCCGTTGCTCCTGCGGCTCCCGTTGCTCCCGTTGCTCCTGCGGCTCCCGTTGCTCCCGTTGCTCCTGCGGCTCCCGTTGCTCCTGCGGCTCCCGTTGCTCCCGTTGCTCCTGCGACTCCTGTTGCTCCCGTTGCCCCTGCGACTCCTGTAGCCCCCGTCGCTCCTGCGACTCCTGTAGCCCCCGTTGCCCCTGCGACTCCTGTTGCTCCTGTCGCTCCTGCGACTCCTGTGGCGCCTGTAGCTCCTGTGGCTCCTGCGACTCCTGTTGCTCCTGTCGCTCCTGCGACTCCTGTAGCTCCTGTGGCTCCTGCGACTCCCGTGGCTCCTGTAGCTCCTGCGACTCCTGTAGCTCCTGTAGCTCCTGTGGCCCCAGTGTCTCCCGTTGCTCCCGTAGCGCCTGTAGCTCCTGTGGCTCCTGCGACTCCTGTAGCTCCTGTAGCTCCTGTGGCCCCAGTGTCTCCCGTTGCTCCTGTCGCTCCCGTCGCCCCAGTGTCTCCCGTTGCTCCCGTCGCGCCCGTCGCTCCCGTCGTGCCTGAAATTCCCACAGGCCCAACAGGATTAAGTTCTGCGGGTACCAGTCTGTGCGCTGCAACCAATGCCCCTGTTGCATCTTTTCCCCAAACAGAAATCTCTACAGCATCGGAACTGGTTACGAATTCGAATTCAAATTCATCGAATTGCGCAAAGTAAACTCTCGTAACGACTTCGCCCGGTGCCAAAGCAAACACTTCCTGAACATACAGCGACTTTGTGCTTCCCGTCACGTAAAACCCTAAAATTTCTACGTTTGCAGCAGCCGTATTATCGTTTGTAACTTTCACAGTAACCGTCACCGTTGGTCTTACACCGGCAACCGGCGTATTTTCGATGACTCCAGTGGTCAATAAAGCCACTATCTCCATCTCCTTTCATCATTTTTATTTTGAATTTAAAACACGTTTAAAAAGGATTAACCTCCTGAGCAACCAATCTCTGTGCTGTCGTTAGGTTTCCTGCAGAATCTTTTCCCCAAACCGATACATTGACGGCTGAAGAACTTACGATAAACTGAAATTCAAAAGCATCAAATTGAACATTATAATTTCTTGAAGCTACGCCTCCTGCAGGCAGTGAAAACAGTTCTTGTACATACTGCACTTTTGTACTCCCGCTTTGGAAAAATCCCTCAATTTGAACTGATGCGCTTGTAATATCATCGTTTGATATCAATACTGAAAGCGTTGTACTTGGTCTAACGCCCGATACCGCAGTGTTATCTATCAAACCAGTCGTTAATGAAGCCATTCCCAGCACCTCCTTGTTTGCGGTACTTTATATTACGCAGCTTGTACACGATTTGTTACAGATCTCCTTAACATAGATCTTCACTGGATCTATAAGCATGACTCTGAGAAAAGTCTTTGAAAGTTACCATCTACCGATGGTCTTTAGATCGGATGCAATTCTGAAGAGATCATCGGCAAGACTGGTGTAGCCTTTCCGTTTGCCTCCACTCGCCTGATAGAAACATGGGTATCATAAGAACTTACAAATACCTGAAATTCGAAGTCATCATAAATGCTGTTAAAATTTCTTTGGTCTACAGTTCCGGAAGATATAACGAAGAATTCATCGACATACTTGAACTTTTGCTGTCCTTTATAAAAATAACCGTCAATTTGAACCGCAACTGTCGATGTATCCTCATTAGAAATCTCTACGTTAAGACTTACAGTCTTTTTCCCGACGCCATTCCAGGAATTATTAATTAATCCTGTTGTAAAATATGGCAAGCAATTCACCTCCAGGTTTAATAAGCTTCTTTATTATATTGGTTTTGTCCACTTAACGTTACAAATAAAGGTCTATTTTCATTAATATCCCATTTCAGAACTCAGACCTCAAGCAAGGTAACTTCGAAAGAAGAGTAAACCAGCGGTTATGAAAATAAACTCTTCTACCCAAAAAGAAGCGACTGCTAATTTAACTCAGCAGCCGACATCTCAACGCTTCTATAATTTCCCCCACTCTCTGCCCTCGTTCCTGATAATTTTACCTACCCTGGAAAAGTAGAGATTCTTGTTATAATCCCATTCCGGAGGACCTCCGCCTTCATAATAACCCTCTGCTCGCGGATGATACAAATGCACCGTTACCGCATCTGTCGGACAATATTTACAGCCATTCTGCAATAAACGATCGATCAAATCCCGATCATCATAGGCAATCCCGATAAAATCTTCATCGTAGCCTCCTATCTCGGTAAATTGACTGCGGTGCAAAGCCATCAAAAATGGCATCCTTGTATCTAACCCGATACAGCCGTCGAAAATTTCCGGTTCAAAGGTTCCGTTATTTCTGTCGACACTTGCCAACAAAGCACCCGTACGGTCATCTTTTCCCACAGGAATAGCTAATAGTTTCGGCTTATCTAAGATCGGCTTGATAAGCTTAGCTATGGTTTCATTGACATGAAACATTTCCGCACAGCACATAACCAAAATGTCCCCGGAAGCCTGCTTTACCCCAATATTTATCGCGAATCCGGGCACTCGCCAAACTGGAGCACTACCTACATTTCTTTGCCCGGTAAAAATATAGTTCAAATTAAGCTTTTCCTTGAACTCGTTGCAGATCTCTTCTGTTTCATCCTCTATACCGTCATTGACCACAATGGTTTCAAACTCATAAGGGATCGTCTGGAGGGATAAGGAATAAAGGCCCCACCTTAACAAATGAGTTCTCTGGAAGGTGGTAATTATGATGGATACCTTATGCTTCGGGGCTTTCCTTTGAGAGGTAACTTTCTTTATCATAAGTTCTTTAAAAATGGCCTGTAGTAACTGCTGCCACTTTTGTCTTGCATCAGTATCACAAGGAATGATTTCAAAGTCATATTCCGGATAGGCTAAGGCGGTTTGAATAGAATTCGTGACGAGTTTGTCGGCTCGCCGGAGGTTTTCCTCTTGCTGCTCATTGTCTATATCTAAGGATCTAACATTATCTTGCAGAAAGGCTATTGTATAACGTGTTTCATCAATGGTATTAATAAATGCCGCATTTTGCAGTATCACTTCGACTTCCGGATGATGTCGATAAATATAGTTTCGGGCCTTATCCGTGTAATTGCCCTTTATCCCGGCAATTTGCTGATGGACATTAACTGAAGCAGGCAAGGATTCTTGCAAAGTTGTCCAAAAAACTTTTTCCTCCATCGATCCTAAAGATAAATCATTGCAGACGGCAATTTTAATTTCCTTAGAAACTGCCTGCGTTGTTGCTAAACTATCAAGTTCTCCCCACTGAAAATGATAGGCGATGCTGTCAAAGGCTGTTTGATGCTTTATCCCCAAGGCCTGAAGTTTTAACATTAAAGCGGTATCCCCGGATAGGCAAGCTTCTCCCCTTCGAGCAATCACCGGCTGATTTAAATCACTGCCCAAAACAACCTGTCCTTCCGGATAGCCCCCGACACTTAGGAAATGTTCTTTACGGATTAAAAGGGGCATAAACAGCCCGCCGTCCATTAATTTGGATTCTGAAAGCCCTCGGGCAAATTCCAAAAACTCGTCCTCTCGATACGTGGAATAATCCCTGCCGCAGTCTCTTTCCACTCCGTACTGACCGCTGGGCAGCTTCCCGGACTCCACTAAGCGCGAAGCAACACAATTCTTTCCGTCATAAGCACGCCACAGATGATCAAACCAACCCGCTGAAAAAGCCATATCCGTATTGATAAAAATAATAAAATCTCCCTGGGCTTTGGCCGCAGCAAAATTGTAGGCACGATATACATTATTGACATACCATTCCTTTTGCTGCTCGGGAGTATTGGTAAAAACATAATGAGGAATGTAATGATCGGCTAAATAATTCAGCACGGACGCGTTGGCATCATTAGCCACAAAGTAAAATTCTTTATCACTCATATCGTTATACTTAAAGACCTGTTCATAAACAAATTTCAACCATTCCACGCTCTTATAAACCAAACAGACAATAGAAAATCTCGGTCGGAACACTTCTTCCCGATAGCTTTCCACATAGGCAAGAGATTCCTCAAAGGTCAAAGGCTGGGGCTCTGCGTCATCGACCCACAAACCTTCCGGAAAGAGTTCCTGAGGAACCCTTGCGGTTACAAGTTTCTCCTCGCTGATTAAGCGATCCAGCATATCATAGCCCCGTTGTCCGTGGGACTTATAAATAAGATACTTATAAGCCAGCCGCTGCTTAGAGGAAAAACCGTAATGCAAAACCTGGACGTCAAGAGTCCATTTTACGCTCCGGATCGTTGAAGGAAATAACGGTTGATGAAGTCCGGGTTTAGTGTCGTAAAAACGAATTCCGGGGACAACCCGCCAGAGGCGGCAAAACCAGCCTTGATCATACAAGCTGTCCATCCTTTGCCATGAATTACTGCGCCAGAGATTTATCTCATGCATATTGACAGCGTCGAACTGATTTTCATCACACTCTCTGCATAACTCTTGAAGTTTCTCCGCGGCATTGGCCGTCAGCACTTCATCCGCATCCAGCCACAAGATAAAATCCGGGTCAAGCTTTAGAGCCTCCTCCAAAAGAAGCTGCTTGTGGCTTCGCTCGTTCACAAAGTCATTCTTCGTGCCTCTGATTACATAGGGAGTTCGTTGAAGCAAATATTCGTAACTGCCATCTGTACTGCCGTCATCATAAACCACCAAATGACTCACTAAAGGCAGGACATAATTCACAAACCGTTCCAGGTTGTCCTTACAGAGTTCATTATAGATTTGGCATATACAAACGATGCTGTAGTTCTTCAACGTAAAAATTCTCCTTCATCTCGAAATTGTTCTATTAAAAGGTGTTGTTTTTTTAATAAAGCTGCCGTTTCTTCAAAGGTCATAAGAAAATCTCCGGAACTATACTCTTTTACTAAAGGCTGTTGGCCGGGTTCTGCCACAAACAGTTCAGGAAGCATCGGCTTAATGGCATAATAATCGCCCCGATCATAGGCCCTCCAAGCCTCTTCTTCGGAAATTAAAACTTCGTGCACTTTTTCTCCCGGGCGAATTCCTGTATAAGTTATGGGAATCTGGCGGTTTCCAATGAGGGCTTTCGCGACATCCTCAATCCGGGCTGCGGGAATTTTAGGAATATAGATTTCACCGGGTTTTGCCCCTGTCAGAGCTGCAATAATGGTATCGACAGCACTTTCTAAGGGTAATAAAAAGCGGGTCATTTCTTTCGTAGTAATCGTTAGAGGACCACCATGCTTGATCTGCTCATGAAATAAGGGAATCACCGAACCCCTGGAAGCCAAAACATTACCGTAACGTACGCAAATAAATCTCGTCTTGGGAATGAGCACATTGGCAGTGATAAACATTCTTTCCTGCATAGCTTTGGAAATTCCCATCGAGTTTACCGGCTTACAAGCTTTATCCGTTGAAACTCCAACAACTGTTTCTACTGGAAGATTGTTTTCGGCAATGCCGCGTATGATATTTTCCGCTCCGATGATATTCGTTCGCACAGCCTCAAAGGGAAAATACTCACATGACGGAACTTGTTTTAAAGCTGCCGCATTGATAACAATGTTGGCATCCTTTAATACCGAACAAACGGACGGATAATCCCGGATATCTCCGATACGAAACTCAATTAAGCGAGTGAAATTGTCATAAATAACTTCGTCCGTAACCTTCTGTTTATTCTGATACTCAACCCGCATGGCATGTTGCTTTGCTTCATCCCGGGAAAAAATAATAATTTTCTTCGGGGAACCAAGCTCCTTTTTCAACAGTCGGCGGGTCAGGACCTTACCCAGTGAACCCGTTCCCCCGGTAATGACGATGACTTTATCATCAAAAAGTTCCATGTTCATCCCCCTTGATAGACCTCTTAACGTATTTGATATGGGCCTTGCAAATAGTGGTGATGCATCTCACGGATCAGTTCTGCCCACCCGGGCGGATTATAACCCGTAAGAGCGCGGAATTTGGAAGAGTCTAATGATCGATCCAGCCGAATACTGTTATCCGGTTCAATATCAATCGTTTTCTTGTACTTTACGGCAATAAGTTTAAGCAGCTCATATTTTGAGATAGGACTGGTTGATACGTGATAAAGTCCGCTTAATTCCGGATTCGGGATTACGTAGTCACGGATAATCCTTGAAAATTCAACGGTGGGCAACCCGGAATAGACGACTTTTCTAAACCCCCGAACCTTTTCCTTCTGGCCCAAAAACCATTCAACCAGCCCGAAGTTACCTTTTAATTCATGGCCAATAATGGAGGTGCGAAGCGTAAGGCAATGAGGATAGGTAACTTCCCCAAGAAATTTAGTCCTCCCGTAAAGATCAGCGGCATTCGAAAAATCACGTTCATCATAATTCCCTTTTGACCCATCAAAAACACAATCTGAACTGATGTGAATAAAGCGCGCACCTGAGGCACTGCAAAGCCGGGCTAAGCGATGGGGTAACAGGGCGTTCACCGTTAGCGTCGTGATTGGATCTTGGGCTTCGGGAAGCTGTTTAATGATTCCAATACAATTCACAACGATATCGGGCTTAACCTCAGACAAAACCTTGACAATACAGTCTGTCTGCAGAATGTCTATACCGGAGTAGAGCTTCTTAATTTTGGCGATTGACAGCCAACCCGATAATTCCTTCGCTGAACGAACCGTGGCATAGACATCGAGACAGGGTGCTTCCGAAAGATAATTAAAGAGGGTATGCCCTAACATCCCTGTTGCGCCCAGGACCAATACTTTTTTCATACCCTTCTCTCGCTCCTTATAAAAACCTAACCGTGTCAAATTGTTCTTTGGCTTTTTCAAGATCCGCCATCGTCCCAATGTCAAACCAAAGGTCTTGACTCTCATAGCTCACAACCTTGGCTTGTTCAAGGAGAAGGCGCTGAACTAGGTCCGGCATATCAAATCGTTGATTTTCTGGAATCAAGGGAAGAATTCTCTTATTAACCACATAAATCCCCATGCTTGCCCAATAGTCCATCGATGGTTTTTCTGAATAAGAAATGATTTGACCATCCTTCGTTTCCAAGACCCCGAATGACGAACTAACAGACTTCTTATGCACCGCCACCGTCATATCAGCCTTTGTTGCTAAATGATGGTCATACAACCTCCTAAAGTCTAAGGTTGTCAATTCATCCCCATTGACAACCAAAAAATTGTCTTCTAAGTTATCAACCAATCTTAAAGGACCTGCCGTTCCTAAAGGGGTTGTTTCTAGTGAATAACGAATGGTTAAGTCGTAATAGCTTCCATCTTGAAAGTAAAGTTTCATAAGATCAGCAAGATAACCTAAGCACATGATGATTTCTTGAACACCTGCAAGTTTGAGTTGTTCCACAAGGATCTCTGCAATGGGTTTATCGCCAATCGGAAAAAGAGGTTTGGGCAAAATTCGGGAAAATGGATCTAACCGTATTCCACGACCGCCCGCCAATATAATGGTTTGCATTGTCTTCCCCCCTTCCCCTATATCTGGTATTTTCCTATTTGAAAACGGTTCAAATGACCGGAAATCCACTCCATCGTCTTAGTGATCCCTTCTTCCAAGGAAACACGAGGTTCCCACCCGAGAATTTCCTTAGCTAAGCGATTATCCGCCAGAAGACGGTTAACCTCACTGCGTTTCGGGCGAACCCTGGACTCATCGATGAAAATCTGGGCCTTGCTTCCCAAAGTCTTTATAATAACCTGAGCCAACTCTCCAATGGATATTTCTTTTCCCGAGCCAACGTTGATGACCTTACCAAGAGCAGCTTCCCTTTGTGAAGCTTTTAGAAACCCATCCACTGTATCTGTTACAAAAGTAAAATCGCGTAAAGTTTCTATATTGCCAAGTCGTATTTCCTGAGAGGCCACAGCCTGGGTAATCAGCGTTGGTATAACGGCCCTCGCTGATTGCCTCGGCCCGTAGCAATTAAAGGGCCTAACTGTCACAACAGGTAAGTCGTAGGCAGCATAAAAGCTTTCAGCCAACTTATCCGCCCCGATTTTACTGGCTGAATACGGAGACTGGCCTTGAAGAGGATGATTTTCGTCGATAGGAACGTAGCGCGCAGAACCATAGACTTCACTGGTTGAAGTATGAACAATTCGTTCCACGCCAAGATCCCTTGCGGCTGTAAGAACATTAAATGTTCCCATAACATTAGTTTCCACGACTTCCCGAGGATTTTTATAGGAATAAGGAATTCCCACTAAAGCACCTAAATGAAACACAGTATCGCACCCTTTTAGCGAGCGCTCAATAACATCAGCATCGCGCAAATCCCCGGCAACGATTTCGATTTCATCAAGAATCCTCGGCTCCAAATCCTCTAAGTTTCCACGACCATCACGGGAATTATAACGAATAAAAACACGGACTTTAGCCCCATTCCTGACTAAGTTTTCCGTGAGGTGACTGCCGATAAAGCCACCGGCTCCTGTGACCAAAACCCGCTTTCCCTCCAACACTTTTGACGTTTCTCCCTTCAACACTGATTGCTATATCCTATGTCAGGGTTCGTATATCTGACACACTTTGTACAATAAAGCAATCGGATTCCTGCAGGGATGCAGAAGGGAGCCCTTCGTTTAAGCAAAGGGCTCCTTTTTCCGAGTTTTAATCGTAGTAAATTTTGACCTTCTCGATAGGATTTTACTATTTCGCGAAATTTAAGAGCATCAGATATCGCGGAGCAAGCCGCTCCCATTCTAAACTTGCGGCTTTCTCATGGCCTCTGATGGCAAGACTTCTTAGGATTGCCGGATGGTCAATGGCTTTTCGCAAAGTATTGGCTAACTGTTTGATATTCCCTGGTTCAAAGGTTAAACCACAAGCATCGGTGACTAATTCTGCAAGTCCTCCTGCTCCGGAAGCAATCACCGGAACCCCGATGGCCATGCCCTCCAAGGCTACAAGCCCGAAAGCTTCACGCCGGCTGGGAACCACTAATCCTGCTGCCTGCCCCATCGAACGCCATACCTCTGAACTTGGCAGCCAACCCAAGAATTTGACTGATGCTCCAAGTTTTCTAGAATTGACAAGGCTTCTTAGTCGGGATTCATAGGAGCTGTCCGCCGCTTTTCCAATAATATTAAGCCGGACTTGCCGCCCGCTCTGCCTTACTAAATTTATAGCCAAAATTAAATCTTCGATCCCTTTATAATTCAGCAACCTGCCAACATAAAGAAACTCATTTGCTGTTTTTGGCTCCCAGCATTGAGGGGGCCGGGAAATGCCGAGGGATACGACTTCAGTTTTAGAGAGGTATCGAGGAAATCTATCCAGCAAATAGTTTCGTTCACTTTGGCTTATCACATGAATTCGCCGGCAGCGCAGCAAAAGATCCTCCTGAATATTAAATTGTGCTTGCAGCTCCGCCTCTGCTCTATCTCCCAATTCCTTGCGCAAAAAGGAATATACTGAATAAAGAATCGGTATTACGCCGCCGGAAAGGGTATAGGCTAGGGAGGTAAAATTAATGGCATGACAATGAATTAAGTCCCACCTTTGATTAAGTTCCGGGAATTCGTGAAGTACTGTTTCTGCCTTGATCATACCTAAGTTACCAAAATACTGACTGTTCCGAGGCAATCCTAAAACTTTCAACTGTAATCCACGCAGTTCCCATCTCGGCAGCGTCAGATCACTGCGCGGCACAATAACCGTTTGACCTACACCTAAGCGATTAAACAGGTGCAGAATACCACTGACTGCTGTACCTGCCCCACCAAAGCTCTCTTCCTCAAATTCGTTGGTCAAGGATAAGACATTCATTCAGATTACCTCCACACTTTCATTCTATGCGACAAGCATTAATGAGTGTAGAAGTTTTATTTAAATCTAACATAAAATTACATAATTATTTCAAAACATTTAGTAGCACAGAAATAAATTGTTATTTTATAAGTATGTATAAAAAACGGTTTAACTTTTTGTTATATTATCTAATTTTTGCCATTATTTACTAAGAACTGTTATTTTTAAATACAAATTAATCACTATTTAATAAATTATTCCGCTTAATTTAAAAGAGATATGCTATAATATGTCTTGTAAAGTGTCATAGAATAAGGTAGTTATTTCGTTGAAATAGTAAAAACATTTTGAGAGGAAAGTGTGTATGAGTGCTACAAAAGTTATGATCGTCGATGACTCGTTTTTTTCTCGAACACTTATAGCCGAAACTCTGCAGCTTGGAGGATGTGAAGTTGTCGGAGAGGCCGACTCCTTCGACTCTTTAATTGAAACATATAACGATTGCAAACCTGATATTGTTACCATGGACATTGTTATGCCTGGAACTGATGGTTTTGAATGCAGCAGATCCCTTCTGATGAATGATCCCTCGGCTAAAATAATACTTGTAAGTTCAATGAAAGATGAAGAAACGGAGGCGGAAGCTAAACGGATAGGTATCGCCGGATATGTTCAAAAGCCCGTCGATGGTGAATACCTTTTAAATGTCATTAAGAACATACTGTCACCGGATACTTTGTATGAACAACTTATTGAATTGGCCCCAGAGACGTTTAACGAAGCTATATCGCAAAATATCACGCGTATGGCTAAGACACCCGTATCCTTTGAGCCAATGGAAACATTTGATGTCAATTATGTCTCAAAAGGAATTACAACTGTTATCGGTATCATTGGACGATATTCCGGATCCATGATTTTGGATTTATCACTTGAAACTGCCGAACAAATTGTCGAAGCTCTTTTGCATCGACCCAGCAAAAATCGAGAAGAAGTGATAGCAATGGTAGCCGAACTTGCCAATATCATTGCCGGGGTGGCTTGCTCGATGCTGAATAAAAAGGACAAAACCTTTGGTTTACGTGTATCTCCTCCTAGTGTGTTTTTTAACAGTAGTTCTGAAATCGCCAGCCCAAATTTGAAAATGCAATCATCTCTTGCCCAAACGTCGTTTGGTCCAATCTTATTGGGAATTGGCTTTAAAAAAGGAGCGGCATCATGGATATAAATCTTATCAATCCACTAATCCTCTCATTTACTGAAGTACTTCCTCAGATTGGTTTTCAGTCTGTTGAACGCCGGGGTCTCTCCTTAATTGGCTCGACCTTAGATTATGATGGGGTACTTGTAAATATCTCTTTAGTAGGAGCCCTGAAGGGTGCTGTTTTAATCGGCATGAGCTTGGACTCAGCCAAGCAGTTTGCCTCAAAAATGATGATGGGTATGCCTGTAACAGACTTTGATTCTCTGGCACAAAGCGCAATCTCCGAAATGGGAAACATGGTATGTGCCAATACTTGTACCCAGTTTAGCAAGGTAGGAATCAATGGCCTTGATATCTCACCTCCGGTCCTGCTTATCGGTCACAATGGACAAGCTACCTTGCCGGTACCTCAAACAATCGCAGTTCAATTTGACGTCGATGGTATCCCGATTGATATCTATGTAGGTTTGATTGAAAGCAAATAGTTAATTACTCTTATTCCGGAGGAAAGCTACAATTAAATGTTGTACTTTTGATTAAACAGCAGGGGCTGATGCTCTGTAAACAATTTAGTTTGCAGAGCATCAGCCCCTAATTCTTTTCTAAAAGTTTTCGTTCCTGCCCTTTGTCTTCACTTAAATACGATACAAGCTTCCGATTCCCAATTAGGAATCACGAGCATATCCTAATTATTAAAGCAACATTTTATTAGACAGAGCTCGAGGAGGTAACTAATGCCAACCTTTATTTATCCTCCCTCAATCCCTTGGAATTGGATGTTTCAACGCCCGCAGCAGCTTCTTGCTCAGTTTTCGATGTCTGGCAATACTGTTCTTTATGAAGACTTAGGGAACTTCTCTCAGCCCAGAATTAGGAGTCTATCGCCTTACCTGCATCTCTGCCAAGGGATTTCCGCCACGAATATTTCTCATCCCCGTCCCCGCCTTCTATGGTTAACGGTTCCCTCACATATAAATTCTATTTCCCGCTATGATCCAGATCTGATTATATATGATGCAGTTGATGAACCTAAAGACGAGTTTGCCAGCTGGGCGCCGTACTATCCTTCAATTATTCAAAACGCAGATCTTATCTTCTGCAGCAGCCGAAGCATCTATGAATATTTTATTTCAAGACATCCGCGAGTTTATCTTGTACCCAACGGTGTCGATTATATCCATTTTTCGCCGCAGCCATCTCTGCGTCCCATTGACCTCCCGCAAGGGAAACCAATTATTGGCTACAGTGGAGCAATAGCCCCCTGGGTTGACTGGGAGTTATTAAAATTAGTGATCAAAGAGAATCCTGAATTTAACTTTGTATTTATCGGTGCCTTCTTTCAACTTCATCAATTTCCCTTAAACAACTATAAAAATGTTTTCTATTTGGGGTTGAAATCATATTTTGATCTTCCCGCTTATCTCCATCACTTCGATGTGGGTCTAATTCCCTTTCTGCAAACTGAGATGACAAAGGGGTGCAACCCCATCAAGCTTTTTGAATATTATGCCTCCGGCATCCAAGTGCTAGCTACACCACTTCAGGAATTGCTCGCCGTTCCAAAAATCAACTTAGAAAGTGATCCTCATCGCTTCTCTCTCCGCTTGCGTCATTTAGTGGCAGAAACAGATCCCAGCAAGGCGGAGCGTATGGCTTATGCTCAAGCCAATGACTGGACAGAGCGAAGCGGCAGAATCCTGCAGCAAATTTTAATCAGGAGCAATCGAAATCAAGAAAGTGTGTAACACCCTACAGGGCGATAGAATACAATACGTTGAAAGTCTCAGTCTAACTATTTCTCGATTCAAAAAAGGGGGGGAATACACACATGCTATTTGAAACCCATGCTTGGGTGACTCTCGACAACGCAGTCGCCATATATAACGTATACAGCGATGTGCTCGTCGCTACCATCCCTGTGGGCATTGCACCGGCTTTCCCACTGCGCACGCCGGATGGTACCAGAGTTTTAGTCCCTAACCAAGGGAGCAACACTGTCTCAATCTTATGCACATCGACGAATCGTGTTCTGGCAACTATTCCCGTAGGGCTTGCACCTACTGCCGTGGCCATTGACCCAACCAGCACCACAGCTTATGTGACAAACTCCGCAGCCGGAACTGTTTCCGTCATCAGTATTCCTACGGATACAGTAGTAGCGACTATTACCGTTGGTACAAACCCTGTGGATGTGGCCATTGCCCGTGACGGCAGCCGAGTCTATGTCAGCAATTCTGGAAGCAATTCAGTTTCCGTAATTAACCCTATTACGAACACCGTAATAGCTACAATCCCCGTTGGAACATCACCGAACGGTTTAGCACTCAGCTTAGATAATTCCAAACTCTTTGTTGTCAACAGCGGCGATAATACGGTCAGCGTCATCAACACCTCGAACAACACCTTAATCAGCACCATCCCTGTCGGCTTAAATCCCCAGAAAATCGCAGCCAACCCTGTAAACCCGATTTTCATGTATGTTACCAACTTCGGTTCAAACAGTGTAAGTGTCATCTCAACTGCCGGCCTTAACGTCGTTACCACGGTCCCTGTTGGTGTTAATCCTCTGGGTTTGGGTGTTACCGGAGACGGAACTCAAGTTTGGGTAGCCAATGAAGGGGACAGTTCTATCAGCATTATTAACACCACAACGAATACAATAGCAGCAGCGCTCCCCACATCGTTCCCTCCTCGCGGAGTTACCGTAGGAAGAGTGGGGTCAGCACTATCACCAAGTGAACCCATTGACCTGCTCGATCCCTATCAACTTGAAGAAATCACTGAATCGGTCTGCATCATCGTCGAAAAAGTTTATGCCAGCTGCATGCAAAGGGAATGTTTCCCGGCCTTTACTGTCACGTTACCAACAGGCGTACCTCCCTTTACCTTCGTCAGCATGACATTCGCCAACGGTGTTATTGTTCCTAGCAGCATTGTAATAACTCCTATCCCATCCCGCCCCAATTTCTCCAGAGTTCAATTTACGATTCAAATTCCTTACACCTTAACTCTGCGGGATTCAACAGGAGCTCTCTTTACACTCACAGGAAACCTCCCGGATATCAACAAGGACATTGTTATGTATTTCCCTCCGACACGACCGGAATTCGATTTCAATTTGCGGGTCGAAACGAGAACAGAAGTCTTAACGAGCCCCTTGTTTACAACAGCTTCAATCCAACTGGCTATCGGAAGTTTTGTCATAACCAAGGTAACAGGTGTAGTTCAGCTCCTCGTCCCGGCCTTTGGCTTCTGCCCAGAACCTCCGGTTTGTGAGGAATTCCCCGTTATTCCGGAAAATCCTTGCCTTAACTTCTTTGACACTACACTCACACCTTTCCCCAGTGATTTCTTCCCGCCGCAATTGGATAATTGCTAATCCTCTTAAATCTCATCTTATGAAATAATATGCCCTTCTAGTAAGAAAAGGGCCGTCTCAACGGCCTTTTCTTACATATTCAACAACCAAGGAAGTGATAACATTGGCTCAACTGAGCAAATCCAAATACATCCCTCATCTCCTGACCTATGAGAATGAATCTATGTATCTGCATATTACTCCTCAGGGATGTGCCCTTTTCAAACCGGAAAGTTCAGAGCCCTATTACCGCATCCAAGAGCCCCTGCTTTTAGCTGAAGGGATCATGACAGATATTAAAACGGTTCACCTTGTTGTTCTCAAAACGAACGGAGAACTGTGCTATACCCTAATTTCCGGATTTTCCAATCCTCAAACAACGCTTATCGCTAAATTAGATGTTCGTACGACAAAATACCGCCGGTTCCTGATTTTCCCTCAGGGAAAAATGGTACATATTTTCTATGCTTATTCCCATCAAGCAATTCGCGATCTTTGGCGTATTGAACATCGTTTTTGGAACGGTTCCACCTGGAACAGTGTCCATATGGGAGAAGTTGTTCATCCCCGTGAACCTCTTTATCACGTAAACCTTGATCAGCAAGGAAACCTCCATTTATTAACCATGACTTTTCAAGGAAGGCATTCTCTTCTTTTTACAAATCGTTTTAACGGAACATTTCATATCTGGGGATCTCCCACAGAAACACTGAAAATACCCGGTGAAGTCGTTGATATGACATCACTTATGACCACTGATAATGTCCAGCATCTCTTTTGGGTCGCAAAGGCTCCTAACGGCCATTATGAGATTCGCTGGGCCCAACAGACTAATGCCCTGGAATTAACAGGCAATTGGCAGCCCTCACCTGCACCCATTAAAACCTTCTCTCCTCCCTGGAGAAACTTGGGGGCCATCGAAATCAACGGAGTTCTTTGGCTTCTGGCCCATACCGGAAATGAAACGCTGCTGTTAAACGATGGTACCGGTTGGAAATCTGTCCTCACAAACAGTTTTTCACAACAGCCTCTTAAATGGATACACAACGGCCAACGGAATGTCCAGCAAACCTACTGGCTTGAAGACCAAGCAATACCCCGTACTCCTGCTTATTGCCATGAATTAGGCCTTAATCTGTGCCAAAGGCTCAGTCCCGATCAGGACACAACCTATATAACGCCGGTTAATCCGGCAGTGGTTCCTCCTCCTGTACCGGCTTTTCATCCCGAAACGATTTCTTTATCCTCAAATCCCTATCCCCTTCAAAGTCTGACAAGACAGGACCAAGTCGTTTCTTCACTGCCTATAGTTAAGGAAACGGAGGAACCCGAGATCACTCTAGAAATATTAAATGCCAGCCCAGAAGACATACCTTCCGTTGGATCAGAGGAATCCTCAATTCCTTCAGCCCTCGAACCAGCGACAGAAGAGTCGCCCTCTGCTCCTCCCTTGAAGGACAACTCAGAACTCGATCGTTTAATAGCCACAGTAGCCAACCTGGAACAAGAAAGTTCTAATCTAAATCTCGTTCTTCAAACTATGATGTCTAAGTTTGATCAAATCCTGGATGCTTTCGCCGAAAATACTCTCCGGGCCAAACAAGCGGAAAATCCCATACCCCCAATACCTGCAGAGCAATCCTCACCTGAGATTCCCCTGGAAGAACTTGAACCATTCATAGAAGCTATGGCTAATCTGGAAAAGGAAACTCAAACCATATCTCAAGTTCTCCAAACCATGCTCGTCAAACAAGAAGAAAGCGACTCTTCTCTGGAAACTTTGGGTCAACAAGTAAGTCAGCTCCAAGATGAGAAACGATCCGACCGATCAAAAGGAGGTTTCTGGAACAAATGGATAACTTAAATTTAAAGACAAATATTTCCGAAATCCTGTCTTTGTATCCTCAAACACTTACTGTTTTTCGCAAATTCGGTATTTCGGTCTCCGGCTGAGGAGCCAAAAGCATACTCAATATGAGCGTTGAGCAGGCTGCTCAACGATACCATCTCAATACTGCATCTCTGCTAAAATCTCTGGAGGTTGTCATTGAACATGGGCATCATCAATGGAGACACGATTGATGAAACTCTTGCTTTTAAACGATTCTCCCCTCTTAAACTATGGATTGACCTCAGGGTTTTCCTCAGAAGATGAGATCCGTTCCCTGCCCGTGCACCTGCCAAACTGGGAAACCCTTTTGGAGGAGCTGTTAAATCTCTGGAAACCCAACTATGCTTTCGCGGAAGGTGTATCTATCTCCACCGTGGCCAGAAAACTCTTCCCTTTGCTGCGCCGCCATTCCCTGCCCTTAATCTATTGGGCGATCGATGATCCGCCGGACTGGCGCCGCATGTCCCGCCCTTTAGCCCGGGGAGCCAGCCTCGTTCTCACCCCGGCTCAAGAATGTCTGCCTCTTTATCAACGGGAAAAAATCCGAGCCTCCTATTTCCATTTTGCCTGTAATCCCTCTTTTCACCGCCCCGTGCCGCCCTTACCTGAATACGAAAGTGATTTACTTTTGGCAGCCAATTATTATACATCCTACCCACACCGAAAAGTCGGTATTGAAACCATCCTAACACCCTTATTAGCAAGTAAATTGAATTTAAAAGTTTTTGGCAATGAGCAGTGGGTGGCCAATACCGACCGTTACACCTTGCCTCAAAATGTCTATCAAGGGTATCTGCCTTACACCCGTTTACCCTCAGCTTATTCCTCGGCCAAAATTGTTTTGGGCCTGCATTCAGTGATTAATTCTCCCACCATGATGAGCATGCGCACCTTCGAAGCCCTGGGATGTCGTGCCTTTTTTCTAACGCATTGGACTCCGGCCATTGAAGGACTTTTCAAAAACCACGTCCACTTAGTCTGGAGTCGCCATCCGGATGAAACTTTAGAACTTATTCAGTTTTATTTACAGCGAGACGATCTTCGAGAAAAAATTGCTCGTCAAGGTCAAGAAGAAGTCTACCAAAATCACACCTATCGTCACCGCATTGAGTCAATACGTGCGCTGCTCGAGAAGGGATAACTTAGGAGGAGTTTTTTTTGCGAGTCCTTTTTCAAGTCCGCCCGGATTTCCTGAAAAACCCTGCCGGAGATTCCGTTCAGATTGTATCCACCGGACAAGGGCTTAAAGCTCTGGGGGTAGAAGTTCATATTTCTACAGATCCCAATCTTGAATTAGAATCCTATGACCTTGTTCATATTTTCAACATCACCCGCATCAAGGAAAGTTATATGTACTTTTACAATGCTCAAAAACAAAAGAAAAAGATTGTCATTTCCCCTATTTATTGGTCACCTAATGCCTATTTAAAGCGAGAAGGAGCCAGCCCCAATGCCCTGGCGGCATGGAATCACATGCAGCCCATGCGGGGGCGTCTGGCAGCGGACGCAGATCTTCTGCTCCCTAACAGCCAACTGGAAATGGATGTCCTGCGCCGGGATTTTTCCAAAACAGCCTCTTATCGAGTCGTTCCCAATGGCTTTCCAGATTCATTCATAGGAGCAACTCCTGCTCGATTTCGGGAACAGTTCCCCAATCTGCCCGAAGAATTTGTTCTCTGTGCTGCGCGAATTGCTCCCAGAAAAAATCAGCATTGGCTGGCTGAAGTTTGTCAGGATCTCCATCTTCCGCTTATCCTGCTGGGACCTGTCAATGATCCTCAGTACTATCAACAAGTCACCGCTTTTTCCACCGTACACCATCTTGGAACTCTGCAAGGCTCCCTTCTCGCCTCGGCTTATGCGGCGGCTAAAGTCCACGCCTTGCCAAGCTGGTTCGAAACCCCGGGGTTATCGAGCTTAGAGGCCGGGGCCTGTGGTTCCGTCGTTATCTCGACAGATCAAGGAAGTCCTAAAGAATACTTCCAAGACATGGCCCTTTATGTGCGTCCGCTTGATAATTCCGGCCTGCGCAGGGCACTTGAACAATCCTTTGCTGCTTCGCCGCTCCCGCTCATGCAGCATATCCACAAACATTTTACCTGGTCGAAAGTGGCAGAAAAAACCCTAGCAGCTTACAGAACGATGATTGAAGATCATGAACCGAAACCTCCGGTTAGACCTAATGATGAAGCTTAATGGTTAAGCTGATGCCAAATGTTTTCGAGTTTGGTCTTCATATCGTTCTTCACACGTTCTGCCTGGACGCTGATATTAAGGAAATCCAAGACTCCGATCACAGATCCGCAATCTGAGCACTGGACAAAAAGTATTGCACGCGTGGTTCCTTCCAAATTATTAGCGTGGACAACCTCGAAATGAGTATTGCCGCATTTTAAGCATCGGGATTCCGCCATACTCACACCACCTTTCCTCTGTATTAAGGTATGCACAGTTAGTGAACTTGTTCAGCGAAAGCTGAACATCGGGTCTTCGGGGACTCCACCCCCCCACCGAAGCAGAGAACGGAGACCACTCCCACTTATAGAAGAAGTCTCACGATTGGATAAAATTACTCAAGGAGCCCATATTGTCAGGGCTCCTTGAGTTAACCGTTTTTTGCTGGTTGACTGCTACAAAATTCCTTGGAAGAAAATGTTCAAGGTTACAGCACTGGCTGCATTCACAGCACTATAGTACACCCGGGCATACTTAAGGAAAATTGAAGATACTAACGTGGTTAAGGAATTTTGGTTAATTGTCACCGGTCCTGCTTCAGTCAGCCAGTTGGTTCCGTCAGGACTGATCTGTAAATTGACAAGTGCTTGTGCGTTCGTTGCTAAGGATTCGTTGACCACACCGAAGGTCCATGTTCGCACGTCTAAGACATTGTAGGTTGTATCTCCACTCCCTGCAGTATCCGTGATATTGGCGTGAGTTGCGGAAACATCGGTTGTTGCACTGACAATGGCGAGTCCCGGTGAGGTTACGAGAATACCATTAACCGGCGGCGTAATGGATAGACCGCCAGTTGGCGGGGTAATGGCTAAACCGCTGGCTGGGGCTGTTACCGTTAAACCATTTGCCGGCGCCGTGATTGCCAGTCCTGTCGACGTGATCGACAAACCACCCGTCGGGGGAGTGATCGATAAACCACCCGTCGGCGGGGTAATGGCCAGACCGCTGGCTGGGGCTGTTACCGTTAAACCATTTGCTGGCGCTGTGATTGCCAGTCCTGTCGACGTGATCGACAAACCGTCGGTCGGGGGAGTGATCGCCAGCCCTGTGGACGTAATCGTCAGGTTACCCGATGAATCCGTGTTGAAGGCTGTGTTATTACTCCCGTAAATCTTAATCTTCACTTGGTCAGGGTTGTCTTGAAAAATTTTAAAGTTGGCCAAAGAATTCTCCCTTCCTTCCTTGTGCAATCCATTTTTTAACAGATTGCATACTATATGCTATTCCCATTTGTCCCGTAAAGTTTCACTTTTCGAGCGCATATAGTATTGCAGTGGAGAAAACTTAAAAAGGCAGAGAGATCATGGCCATAAAAATCAGTTTATGTATGATTGTAAAAAACGAAGCAGACAATTTAAACCGCTGCTTAAAGAGTGTATCCGATATTGTCGATGAAATCATCATTGTTGATACAGGTTCCACCGATTCAACCTGTGACATAGCTCAACAACATGGAGCAAAAGTTCACCATTTTCTTTGGAATGACAATTTTAGCGATGCTCGAAACTCCTCCTTAGATAGAGCTCAAGGGGATTGGGTACTTTTTCTGGACGCTGATGAAGAATTATCGCCTTCCAGCCGGGATCGTTTGACCCCATTACTTGAGTGCGAAGACATTGAAGGATATTTCGTGAAAATCATCAATTACCTGGGAAGGGAAGGGTGGACCGAAACCGTCCCCGATCTTGTTTTCCGGCTTTTTCGCAATAAGAAGGAGTATCGCTTTCGCGGAGCTATTCATGAACAAATAGCCGACGTTATTTTAGAGAAAAATACCCAGGCAAAGTATCAGATTGCCGAAGATTTTACAATTCTTCATTACGGCTATTCAGATCATTTGATCCAGGTTAAAGATAAAAAATACCGTAACATTTCGTTGATAGAAAAAGAACTTGCCAAACAACCGGCCAATCGTTTGCTGCAATTCCATTACGGCGTGGAGCTTTTTCGTGCTGAACGTTATACGGAAGCGTCCGAGATCTTCATCCAGGCTGCTGAAAATACTGACCCCCATACGATTTATTTCCCTAAGCTTTTACGCTACCTTGTGATCGCTCAACAGTCCTCCGGACAATTAAAGGAAGCTCTGAATACTGCGGAAATTGGTTTAAAGCTTTTCCCAAACTATGCTGACCTCTATTATTATAGCGGGCTCCTGCAGCGAGACCTTAAACATTATTCTCAAGCCCGGAATGCTTTTCTACAAGCTCTATCCATGCCGGAACAGCCTCCTCAATACGCTTCCTTTGGCGGGGTTAGAGGCTTTCGTTCGTATTACTGCCTGGCCCAAATTGCCGAATTGTTTTTAGATGAAGAAGAAGCACTTAAATACTATCTTTTAAGCCTTCGGGACAACCCCAATTTCACTCTTGCTCTGGAAAGCCTTGTCAGTATCTTGAAACCCGCTCAAGAACCGGACTATGCGGAGGAATGCCTTAAAAGAATTTGTGATTTTTGTACTCCTGAAGCAAACCGACTCATGGGAGAAATCTACTATAAACATGGAGCCTATGACCTTGCCTTAGACTATTTTGAAAAAGCCGCTGACGGCGTCCCGGTAATGTCGCAGCTTAAATTAAAAAGAGCAATTTGCCTCCTGCAGGCTCGAAGATACTTTGAAAGTTTAAGACTCCTGGAAGACTTTACTCCTGAAAGCCCCGACTATGCACTCGCTGTTTTAAATCGTTTGTTTTGCTATTGGCTTCAAGATATGCCTCACAAAGTTCGCTCCATATGGAAAGAACTCTATGCTCTGGGTTTAGAACAAAATACGGAAAATGTCCTCTCTTTGTTTTTAATGACACAGGATAAAACAAATCCTTCCGGGCAAATAAACCTGAATTCAGACGGCGTGCTGTTATTGCTGGATATTGTTCAGCGTCTCGTCAATTTACAAGAAATAGAGAGAGCCTTATTTTTCTTACAAACCATTACTTCGGAATGCTTATGTGAATATGCCCTGCAAATAGCCCAGATTTTTATGAACTATGGACAAGAAATTCAGGCCCTTCCTTTTTTAAATACAGCACTCGAACAAAAACCAACCTCCGAAATTCATTTTCAACGTGCAGAAATCTATTCCCATCTAGGTAAATTATTCGAAGCGGAACAGGATTACCAAGTCGCCCTGAAATTGGATCCCAACTCCCCCCGCCCTTACCTGCGACTTATTGATCTTTATACCGCTTCGCGGCAGAACATCCTGCAGGAAGCTTTGGCAAAATTCCCGGCCAATCAAACCTTCGTTAAGCTGGCAGAAGGAGGCTCTGATTATCATGAAGCCAAAGATTAGCCTAACGATGATCGTCAGAGATGAAGCTGCCTTTCTGGCTGAATGCCTGGAACATGTCCGCCATGAAGTTGACGAAATCATCATTGTCGACACAGGCTCGACGGATCAGACCTTAACCATTGCTCAGCGTTTTACCGACCAAATTTATACTTTTTCTTGGACTGGAGATTTCAGTGCTGCTCGCAACTTTGCGCTTCAACAGGCAGCAGGAGACTGGATCTTATCTCTGGATGCCGACGAAATTATCCAAGGTGAACCTGGCAGTCTTCGGATGCTTATTAGGGATGCAGGTGACAAAGAAGCATTTTTACTTCCTTTGCATAACCCGATTTCGAATTCCACCGGAGAATTTAATACGTTCTATGTCATAAGAATATTCAAAAATAATGATCTCTATCGTTACGTGGGAAAGATTCATGAACAAGTATCCATTCCCGACCCGGAAAAGGTTGGCCTTGCTCAAAGTCCATTGATAGAGCACAAACCTCTTCCTCTGCGCGTTCAGCATAAAAAGCGAAACCGCAATCTTCGCTTACTGCTCCAAGCATCAAAAGAAAACCCCCTGAATCCCTTTTTGCAGTATTATCTGGGAGTCGAATGGCTCATGCTCGGCAAAGGAAGCTATGCTCTTCCCCTTTTACAGAAAGCCTATCGCAGCCTCGGTGATGAAAATCTCCTTTTTCGTGCCCCGGCTTTGAAATATCTAATTCTTTGCTTGCGAGAGCTGGGTAAACCTGATGAAGCTTTTTGCCTCTGCCTTGAAGCAAGCCTCAGCTACCCCATCTACACAGATATCTTTTACTTCGGCGGAATTCTCCTGGAAGAGATGGGGGAATATCTTGCAGCCCTCAAATGGTTTAACCACGCACTCCTCTGCGGCAGTCCCCCGGCATTGTTTAGTCATCTTACAGGTTCGGAAAGTTTCTTAGCTCATTATCATCTTGGTTTTTGCTATGAAAAACTTGACAAAAAAGCTGAGGCTTTCAATGCCTATGTCACTGCTCTCGACACCAATCCCAAGTATCCCTACCCCCTCTATCCTCTCATTTTGATCCTGCTCAGTGAAAAAGGTCCGGCAAATTGTTATCAAATTCTAGCCCAAAAAGGATACCTGGCAAATCCGATCCTCTGCCTCACTGCGGCAAACTTATTCTATCTTTCCGGCCATGTTGAAGAAGCTTTCCTTTGTCTTGACTCTAACAGAGAATGCTTTCTTGAAGATAAACGTTTTCTCTTAGATTTAGGCAAGTACTGCATTTATTCCGGAAGGTTGAACATGGGGTTAAACCTATTACGTCAAATACCAAAGAACTCATCTTATTTTTCCTCAGCTCAAACTCTCTCCATCATTGCCTTAATCTTCCTCGGAAATTATCCGGAAGCAAAACTCTCCGCCATCCATCTCTGGCGAAACCCCTTAAACCGAGGTGAAGCATTCATTCTCCTTTCTATCATCCGTAATATTGTTCAAGATAACAAAGGTACTATTCAACCCGACCTGCCCAACATTCGTGAGCGAGAAACAATTCCCATGGCTACTGAACTCTATCAGGATTACCTCCGTTACCTGAATCACCCATCCTCTCGGAAATCCCCAAATCATTTTGTTCAGCGTTGGGGCGAAGCCCTGGAAACTCTTTTGAAGTCTTCTGAGAATGGTTTATCTTTTCTTCTTAGGGGATACGATCAAAGGCTGGAAAACCTCAAACAAAACTTTATAAAAATTTTCGGAAGCGAGTGGAGAGTCAATGAATATGTCAACTGTTAGTCTATGTATGATCGTAAAAAACGAAGCCGATTGCCTCCCCGCTTCCCTGAAAAGTGTCCAAGGTTTAGTGAACGAGATGATTGTGGTAGATACGGGAAGTAACGATAGAACACCCGATATAGCCCTTGCTTGGGGGGCAAAAGTGATTCCTTTTGCTTGGACCGGGGATTTCTCCGCCGCGAGAAATTTTTCCCTTGAGAATGCCTCTTCTGACTGGATTTTGGTTTTAGATGCTGATGAAGAACTTCAGACTGTGAACGTAGATTCTTTTTTCGAGCTTTTAAATAATCGGCAAGTGGAAGGCTATTTTCTAACCATTAAAAGCTATCTGGGGCCGTCACTGGGAGAATCGGAAGATCAAGCAGTGCGCTTATTTCGAAATAAACCGGAGTATCGATTTGAGGGAGCCATTCATGAACAAGTCACTCCGGCTATCCTAAGAAGAAAGGGAGGCACGGGCTTAACCTCTGCCAATCTTACAGTTCACCACTCGGGTTATCTTAAAGACCGTCTAAAATTAAAAAATAAGTTCGCCCGCAACTGCGAGATTATCCAAAACGAATTACTCAAAGACTCCGGAAACCCATTTCTTCTCTACTGTCTTGGACTGGAATACTACCAGCAAAACTCTATAGCGGCAGGACTAAATCACATGACGAAAGCCCTCGCCAACATGACTGGCCGTGAGGGATACTTTGAAGATGTGTTATTAAATGTGGCCCTTGGATATTTACAGTTAAGCGATGTAGTCAGCTTACGAAGTTTCGCAAACAAGGTACTCATCATGTACCCAGACCATGCGGATTTCCTCTTTCTTAGAGGAACGGCACACTTCTTGTTCAGGAACCACCCTGCGGCAAGATTAGACCTAGAACGCTGCCTCCAAATTGGCACTCTTAGACTTTTTACCCATGAGCAGGCAAAAAGTCTGCTCACAAATATCCTTCAAGCTTCTATGGATAGTCATCCTTTCGCTGAAACATCATATGAATTCCCTCTTCCTGCTAAAAACAATTGCATAATGTATGGTGATAACTACCCAAAGGAAAGGCAGGAACAAACAGCAATGAAACACCGGGTTCTGATTGCCAGCCCCGTCAAACAAAATGAAAAAATTCTCTCCGAATTTCTTGCTTCTTTGACTCAATTGAAGACAACAAATCTAGAAGTCCACTTTGCATTCATTGATGATCAAAATGACCACCAACTCCTGTCCCAATTTGCCCAAGATCAACCTAAGGTTCGAATTTATCCCGGTAACCTTAATGGGGATTATCTCCGCGATGAAACTACTCATCATTGGAGGGAGGACCTCATTTGGAAGGTTGCCTGTTATAAAGATCATTTTATTAAACTCGCCCTCGACGAAATGTTCGATTATCTTTTTCTCGTAGATTCTGATCTCTGGCTTAACCCTAATACCCTTGTTCATCTTCTTTCACTCAATAAAGATATTGTCTCCGAAGTTTTTTGGACTCGTTGGAACCCGGACTTAATTCCTCTGCCACAAGTATGGATTCGCGATCAATATACCCTCTATTCCTCGGGAAGAGATGAATCACTTACTGAAGAGGAAACAAATCTCCGAACACAGGACTTTATGCAAATGCTTTCCCGTCCCGGAACTTATAAAGTCGGAGGCCTGGGCGCTTGTACACTAATAAGCCGGCATGCTCTGGAACAAGGCGTATCGTTTCAGGAGATCTATAATTTGGGGCTGACCGGCGAAGATCGCCACTTCTGTATAAGAGCTGCAGCTTTGGGCCTTGAGCTCTTCGCTGACACTCATTACCCGCCGTTTCATATCTATCGGGAATCTGAACTGGAAAAATTACAAAACTACAAAGAAACTCTAGCAGAATTACAACAAGTTATCAGTCTCAACGAAATTCCGCCACTCCCTTCCCAACAAAAGCTTTCACAGTTGAATTCCCATCCGCAGGTTCATGTTGAAAAGGGAAAAATTACGCTGGCTATGCTGGTACGCAATGAATCCGACCGGTATCTTGAAAGAGTCCTTAAGCAAGCAACAGAGTATATCGACCAGGCAGTAATATTAGATGACGCCAGTGTAGACAATACTGTTCATCTCTGTCGGGAACTCCTTCGGGGAATTCCTTTAACTCTCCATTCTAACCACAAACCCATGTTTCATAACGAAATTTTTCTCCGCAAGCAACTCTGGGAAATGGCTCTGTCTTCCAATTCAGAGTGGATTGTCATTTTAGATGCTGATGAACTGTTTGAGGAAAATGCTCCAAGCCACTTGAGAGAATTGCTAAAGTACTCCCAAGATGTCGATTATTATAGCTTTCGTCTTTATGATCTATGGACTGAAACTCACTACCGTGATGACTCACTCTGGCAGGCTCACCATTGGTATCGTCCCTTTATTGTTCGCAATGTTCAAGGGTTTCAGGCAAAATGGCGGGAAACCCCCCAACACTGCGGAAGGTTTCCAGTTAATATTATTGAATTACGAAGCGCCGCCAGCCCTCTCCGAATCAAACATCTTGGCTGGATCAGACCGCAAGACCGTTTAGCTAAATACTACCGTTATAAAGAGCTTGATCCTGAGGGCACCTATGGAAAACTAGAACAATATCAATCAATTTTAGACCCGGCACCCAACCTTATACCTTGGGAGAAAGTCGATTTTTTCCCACCGTATGAAAAAAATCATGAGCAAAATTAGCACCCTTGCCAATGACCAAGCCGGTAATAATAAATCCTATGATTGGATTCGTTGTATTAACATTGATCAATAGTAAGGCGTTGATGTTACACTGAAAGGCAAGAACTAATCCGCAAGCTAAACTCAGAAGTTCTAAAGTTAAAGGTCTAAACTTATCCGGGAAAAATGGGATTGCATAAACGATATCCTTAAAGATTTCAACTATTTTTTCCACCACTACGGCCAAAATAAAAATTAAAGCTAAACCATCCATAGCCAAACACCCCTCTATATACGAGCCTCTCATGTAATCCAGTATATTTTGAGGGAGAACAATTCGTTCATGATAAACTTCCTAATTTTGGCTTTGAAACCAAATCATTAAAGAAATCATAGACCCGGGAATCTGTGCTTGATATGCCAGACGAATATAACGAAGGAAATAGTTAGGAGTAATCACAATAAGATCACCCGGCAAAACTTCTCTGTCCACATCATCTGCAGTCCAAATCACTCCATCAGGACTTATTTGGAGTTGAACGAGACTTTCTTCGATTCCCATATTATATATTGCATAAGAATAGACAGTTGCTTCAGAGACATCGTTCGTAACGGTCGAACCCATATCTCTGGAGCTTACCATCTCCACTCGTTGAAGAAATTTTCTTCCTGACACCGTTACCGGAAGTGAACCATCAGGTTTTGAGATAATAGGGGCACCTTCGCTGCTGAAAATTTTCACACCATCGCGAGAAGGCATCAGATTACGCAGCTCCGTTTTTATAGGTGTTCTTATATCAACGGGCAGGGGGGTCTTGTTAATAACATTCACCGATACCGGCGTTTGAATTTTCCCAAGAGAGTCGATATGGCGAACATACACTTGTCCTTTATCATCTAAGCGTAATTCTCGCTCAGGGTACAGCCTCCAGGCCTGAACCTCGTGAATTGTCAGACTTCCCGCTCCCAAAATCCCTACTTCAATCCTAAGGGCTGTGACCCCAACAGGCGTCGCAAAAACTCGCGTAAAAGATTCCGGCTCCGATTCCGGGCGCACAGCAAATTGGAGCTGACTTACGGCACCAAGGTAGATACGGATGTAACAAGGAATTCCGCTTGGTTCAGCCTGAAGAACAACTTTAAGTTCCCAGCGCTGACTTTCTCCCGCCGGGACTAAAACATCATTTCCTAAGCTAATCCCTGCTCTTGGCCCCGACGGATGAATGATCTCCACGGCCCTTGATCCCTGAGGAGAGCCAAGCCATTCCCACGTTGTAGCACTGTCTCCACCTGCTTGAACCCAGCCATCAGGAAAATCCGGACGGTTTTCTTGACCTAACAGGAAATGACTATTATAGACCTGATTCACTAAAGCCATTTCCGCCCCACCTTTTACGTAATAAACTAGTGAAATTCACTCCTTACATGCTATGTTTTTGCGTTTAATTTTGAGCTTGAACCCAAATTCTTAAGGTGGTTAAACCTTCCGCCTCACAGCTTACACGAGTATAGCGCAGGAATTCTTGGGGGGGAATCATAATCAAGGTTTCCGGTTCCACCCTTTCTCTCTTCCCCACCTTCAGCCAGTGTAGGCCATCGGGACTCAGCTCAACCTGCACATTGGCAGGCTGTGATCCCCTATTGTAAACAGCAAAAGAATACCGGGAAAGTGCTGAAACATCACGAATCGTTGAATATGAGATCGTCTGACCGACTTCTGCCTCTTCAATACTTTCTTGAAATCCATGGCCGCTGATTTCCGCTTGGACCCGGCCGGTACCGGTTGTCGCCAAAGGCACATGGCTGCTTCCATAGATTTGTACCCTGTCACGCTGTGAAGTTAAATTACGAATATCACTATCAACCCTCGCTTGAACATTAACGGGAATGTTTAAGGGAATTGGTGCCGCAAGCCGGACCGGTTTAAGAATCTCTCCAATTGAGTGGATATGATCCACCTGTTTTACCGGTTCAACTTTGTAGATTCCTCGATAATGTCTTGGGATCATGGGATAAGCAATTAATTTACTGATTATGAGCTGACCGGATCCGATAATTCCCGTCTCCAGACGCAGAGCTACAATCTTCGGATCGATATTAATAAAGTGCCTAAATTCAAACGTTTTTCCAGTTTTTGACCTTGAGTTAAAGCAAAACATCCATGGTAACGGCACATCTCCATTTGCAAATATGGGATAGAGCCGCACATAGGCCTTTACGTTCGGGTATTCGCTTTGATAAACTCCACATATAAACCAGCGTTTGTTGCCGCGAACCTCTAAACAATTATTTTCGGTTTGGATAATTCCCGCTCTATTGCTTCCCGAATTAGAAATCTCTAAGCAAAATTGATCCTGTGAATCCTGGTTAAAATTCCAATTGGATGCGAGATTTCCGCCAATAGGCAGCCAATTTTCCGGAAAATCCATGAGTTCTGACATCTTACTCATAACCAGCCCCCTGTCTTGGGCATTTTTATTCAATTTATCCTATCCTGCAATCATTATAATTAGCACTCGAGTTACCGTTAAAGATCAAAAAAAAAATGATTAATTATCTCCTTGACAAAACTAATTTCTATAATATTTGTAAGAAAAAGTCAGCCAAAAAATGGGCATTGATTCCTTTCGTATTTCGTGCTAAATTAGGGTTGTACAAAGGATCAAAAAGATGAAAGATAAAGATAATTGCGCAAAACTAAAACCTCCCGACGGGGAGGCCTTTTTTATGCCTATCAGAAAGTATAACCTTCTGTTAAAGACTGCAAGAAGAGTTAATAGGTGCGAGACAGTGTCTTCGTCTTCTAGCATAAGTCAAACCAAATCTGCCGCTTTCGCCAGAGGCTGCAAGACTGCTAATTTTTGCGAAGACAGTATCTTAGCGAAAGCTAAGGTTTCTTTATTTTCATTATATTTATGTCATATTTGCCATCCTGTTTTTATTCGTTAATACTTTTTTATTTGTTTATACTTTTTTAATACTTTTATCATTTTAATCATAGAGACTTTAGAATATAACTAATAACTCACTATATTGTTTACCTGATTGGTTTAATTATTTCGGTAAAACTTTAATCAATTTATACTTTCATGGGAACTATTTTCATAGTTCCCCAGGCAGCTAACTGATCTTTCTTGATAGCCAAACACCCGCTAATTCCTGGGATTTGAGAGGCAAAGTTGACGGCCTTTTCCAAATCCCGCTCCGATTGCACAAGATTACCACAAGCTGTTGCCACAGCATCGGCCAAAGCCACAGAGGATGAAAGAACGACTACGGCATCGGCTTTTCCGAAACTTAACGATGGCCCCACTTTGCCGGAGGACGTGCAAATCCCAAGAGGAGTTTGTTCCGGATGGACTTCAAGAGCTATCCGATTTGACAGGGGAGAGTCCCCGGCGAAGATTCCTACTTTGCGAAAACGAGTTGTTTTCATGAAAATATCCCCGCCGTTTTCGACAATAACATCCCGAGAACGTTTAGCTATTGCTTTGCCCACCCACTCTGCCACAGCCCCAGCTACAGCCGCCATAGGGCCAACCCCGGCCATTCGTCCGGCTTCTGCCATAGTTTTCACGATGGCCGGGGCATCTTCTGGTACTTCATAGGGAGTTAATGCTTTTAGAAATTCCGAATCCTGCTGAATATAAGTTTCTAGTGGTTTTCGGCAAGCTCTGATTGTTTCTTCGATCCATTCCACCAATTCTCGGGAAAATCGTTCTCTGCGCACTCCAATATCCAGATCAGTTTCTTGGACCGTGACTTGAAAATGCAGAAGATCATCTTGCCGGTGCCGCTGGCGGTATGTGCGTTCTGTAAAGTCCACTTAGAGATGAACCTCCATGGCCCGCATGGGACAAATTTTAGTGCAAAGCATGCAGACAATGCACTGATCTTCATCAAAATGAACTTCCATGGATGGGCGCTCTAGGTATAAGGCCCCTGTCGGGCAAAGTCCAGTACATGCTCCGCACATCACACACTTTTCTTCATTGCGGACAATTCCCTGCCTAAGATCTTCTACCGAAACCCCCAACCCACGTAAATAGGCCAGTCCTTCTTCACTTTGCTCTCCTGTGACCTCTAAAACCATGGTTCCCTCTTTTTGAGGATTAACATCTGCTTTGACAATATTAACGACTAAATCGAAATCTTTTACCAGACGGTAAACGATCGGCTTTACCGAAATATCAGTTCCGAAGCGCAAAACAATTCTTTTCGGAGCCATAATCATACCTCCTTTATACTGTGAGCCACAATCCCATCTGCCGGGGATGGAAGGGGTTTAACCGGCTCAGTCAATAAGAAATCGCCCTTGCGGATCCATTCTTTGAGAGTCGAGGCAATCTCTCTGGCTCTTGGCATGCTTGAGAGCGGTGACGTTTGAATTTCTTTTCCCTGAACCGTGATCTTACCGCTTTTCAAATCTGCATAACTGACGTAACCCAAGTTTCCGGGAGTAAACGAAGGATAAGCCTCTCCGTAGTCTACGACGGGTGCAAATAACTCTTCGTCCTTCGCAGCGGCATACCGAGCGATTTCTTCATTAAGTATGGGAATTGGTATCCCTATTCCAACGCTGAGAGTTGCACCATAACCCAGAAAACTAGTGCCCACCAGCCACTTTGGACTCATCTGCTTCAGGTCTCCGATGACAGCTAATGTGCCTCCGGCGCCACAAAGTTCTTTTCCGTCGACATTCGTAATCGATGGAAAATGCTGCGTACCGTTCCAGGCAACATAGCCCACTCCACCGCCGAGAAAAATCTTCGTCCCTACCCCAATGGTTTTAAAATGAGGATCTTTCAAAAGGGGGCTCAGTTCTCCTGAGGTGGAATAGTTTGCATTGCCTAAATGAGGTTTCAACATTCCCATGTAAGTGTAGATCGTCCGATCCGTTAAATTCACCGCACAGTTATAATTCTGATAAGCGTTGCGCGGATTGAAAAGGATAGCCTCATTGATCTCATCCAGAGTTATCATCGTCTCAATTGCCTTGCGAGGATAACAATTCGTTCCATAGGCTATAGCCTTAAGCTTAACCGGTTTGCGGGCCACCAAATCTTGAATAACATGACCGCCGCCATAGCGGAACTCACCCGGAAAATTATTGTTTAACGGGTCGTCCTCAGGCAATTCCGCAGCACCCAAATAGGCATCTACAGCTGCAATCCCAGCATAGGCAGATACTCCGTTCAACCAAACTTTCTGCATTTTCATCCGTGGCTTTGTATGTCCAAAACTTAAAAAAGCTCCCGACGAGCACATGGGCGCGAACGTCCCTGTTGTGACAACATCTACCTGACGGGTTGCCTCTGTAAGCCCTTTTTCATCCACCAGAGCTATAAGTTCCTCGGCAGTTACGACAACTGCTTTCCCCGCTTTGATCTTCGCGTTGATCTCTGCATATGTTTTCTCAATACTCATGAAACATCCCACCTCCAGATTTCATTCCCGCTTTATCCTTCCGTATTCCCAAAGAACTTCCCCTTCTAAATAGAGTAATCTAGAGCTAGGCCTGAAAAATTCGTTTCGAAAGCCCATTTATAGGCATCGAAAAGGCCTCTTCTAGTTCGAAGAGGCCAAATTTATTCATCGACACTCCTCTTATCTATCAGAAGAATTCACTCCTGCAAGAATTAGCACCATGCTTGCGCACACAATATTACTGAATGCAGCAAGCGGGTTGCCGGGCTTCATTGGGCTAGTCCCTCCACCACTCCGGATAAGAGCATACTTATTAAATTCACTACGCTGAGTCTAACATGTGTTACATACCATGTCAATATAATCTTTGTATAGTACTACAGAAGCCATTTCCAAATCTCTTAACCTTTTATCTTCCAATTTTCTTCTTTTAGTCATCTGATTTTCGTATAAATTTACGATTGGACTGGGAAACCTAAATGTATCAAGAGGAGGGATAACCATGGAGAAGCAGGATCAGCCCTCGACGAAAAAACGCCCCTTTCCGAAACGTGAAACACTTCCTGGCGGGCATTCACCAGACCAGGATGGGCGGACCGATTATGGAAAAGACAAAGAAACTACTTATCCTGAGTAGAGCTTATTCAAACCGCAAATCGTTCCGTACAATCAACACCTTTGGCTAACAGAAACTACGAAAAACCAGTTTTAAATCCTAGCGTAAAACTTTGAGATGAATTCCACGGTATCATTTAACTCCGTTAGGGAACTTTATCAATTAAAGGAGGGGTGATTTATGTCAAATAAAGCGGCAGATTCTGCACAAACCGGCAAGCCTGATCGAGGGAAAAATTCGCCATTTAAAAAGAAGACACCACAAAACCGGGTTTAAGACCCGGTTTTTCTTATAAATAGCAAATATTAAATTTTCAGCGTGAACCTATTATCGTAAATCACTGTTAACTGGTTGCCCAGGCTCAAAATGAACCTGTGTGCGCAACATTGCCCAGCCCTATTACATCTTGACTAGGATTTTATCTCGAATATCTTTCTGTTATAATAAAGAAGATTGTATCAAATTTTAAGATTAGTATTTCATATCTGAATTAGAATGTAAAAATTATCCCAAAAGAAACGATAAATAGGCGGTGTAACTATGAAAAAAATTGAGGCGATTATAAGACCCGAAAAACTAAACGATGTTAAAACAGCTCTTTCTGATCTTGGAATTAATGGAATGACCGTCTCCAATGTTTCAGGATTTGGAAATCAAAAAGGATATACCCAATTTTATCGTGGTCAAGAAATAGTATCTAAACTATTACCAAAAATAAAGCTTGAAGTTGTTGTAACTTCTGTTAAGGTTGATGAGGTCATCACTGCCCTTGTTGAATCTTCAAAAACAGGAAAATTTGGCGATGGCAAGATTTTTGTTTACGATGTTGCAGATGCCATCCGAATCAGAACCGGAGAACACGGTGAGACTGCGCTTTAAGCTTAAATATACACATTCTCATTAAGTTCAAAATCCGGATAAGCATTTTCCCTGTGCTGAGTTAAATCTAAGCCGTTGACCTGCTCATCATCTGTTGCTCTTAAAGGCGTGAACAAAGCAACTGCTTTCAAAATAACAAACGTCATGATGCTCGTAAATACGTACGTTGCAACAATGGCAAGAAGCTGGATTAACACCGGATGAATTCCCCCCCCATTGAACAAACCATTATGGCCCTGAGAATTAAGTCTTACATCTGCAAAAATCCCTGTGGCCAGTGTACCCCACGTGCCGCCAATCCCATGAATGCCAAAAACGTCGAGGGCATCATCGTAACCTAGCTTATCCTTAAGTACACTTACACCCAAGTAGCAAATTCCTCCAGCAATAAATCCAATGAGTAAAGAACTTCCGGAAGAAACAAACCCTGCTGCCGGCGTTATCGCCACTAAAGCAGCAATAATACCGCTGATGGCTCCAAATACAGTAATTTGCCGACGATGGAACCACTCTAGAAGCGCCCATCCGATCATTCCGGCTGCTCCAGCTATTTGGGTTGTAGTTAGAGCTAAAACAGCGAGTCCATTTGCTCCCATTGCGCCCCCGGCATTGAAACCAAACCAACCGAACCACAACAGTCCTCCTCCCAGGAGAACATTGGGCATATTATGAGGAATATTAAATTCGTATCCCACTCTCAAACGTTTTCCGATAACTAAAGCCGCTACTAAGCCTGACACTCCTGAGGCCATTTCTACAACGGTTCCGCCTGCGAAATCCATGACTCCAAGATTTCTCATCCAGCCGCCAACTCCCCACACCCAATGGGCTAGAGGGATATAAACGAAAGTGCTCCAAAAGAATATGAACAGGAGAAATGCCGGAAAACGCATTCTTTCTGCAGTTGCACCGCTTATAACTGCCGGAGTGATAATAGCAAACATTAGCTGAAACATAAAAAACAACAAATGAGGAATTGTAGCTGCATAATCCGGGTTAGGCGTGAGTCCGACATTTTTCAGTGCAAACCAGTTAAACCCTCCAATGATATGTCCATGGTCAGGACCAAAGGCCAGAGAGTATCCAAATATTACCCAAACTACTGTAACCAAACCTATTGCAGCAAAACTTTGCATCATAATTGAGAGGACATTTCGTTTTCTGACCATTCCTCCGTAAAACAACGCCAATCCCGGAGTCATTAAAAATACTAAGATCGTAGACAAAAATACAAACGCGATATCCCCGGAGTTTAAAGCCATTTTAGTTGACCTCCCGCCTTAAATGTCGTCGCTGCTTCCGTTATTTTGAAAATGCATATCTTCATCATCCGTGGTGCCATTTTGTACGATAAGGGGATCAAATAGTGTAAACATTCAGGAACCTTTTCGGCTCATAGAGTAGGAAGAAAAAGTATTTTCGCAAGAAAAAAGAGGCTCTAAAACAGCGTACTAAGTACGCCGTAGAGCCTCTTTGCTCCTTACAAACGAAAAAATCGTAGTTCAATTATAACTTTGTTCTTAATAAGTGTCTAGCCTTCTCGATACATAATATTGTATACAGTGATTCAAATCATTTGTTTCTGAGCAAGAGTATGACAATCTTCGATTCCTTAACAATTCTCTAGGATCGAATCTATCTCGTCATAAATTTACTAAGGAAATGATTCGCAACGTTAATTACTGCCATGGCTACTGTAGCTGCCCCGACTACAAACGTTACCCACCATCGACGACTGCTTAATTCCTGCTCCTTATAGGCTTCAAACTCTTTTCTGGTTACATAATTTTCTACCATAAGCAGATGTAAGCGGGCAACAGCATCTTTAACTTCCTTTACGTCACCTTTGATTTCCATGACAACTTCTTTGAGAGTCTGGATTTCCATATCCCCCATCATAACTCCTCCGTGCCTCGCTTTGAAACCTTAATGTTCTTCCAATACTATCCGCCTCTTAGTCCAGTTTATGCTTGGGTATCTTTAAGTGTTCACAGTTTGTCCTTATCCCAAGCCCGGTAAAGAAAACTTAGCTGGCGCTAAGCCTCCGGCGAAAGCGGCAGGTTAGTTGCACTTATGCTAGAAGACGAAGACACTGTCTTCGCACGAATTAGCTCTTCTTGCAGTATACAACCAAAGGTTATACTTTCTGATATTAAAAAAAAGCCCCTCTCTTGGAGGGGTATTAAAAGAAGGTGGAATAGATTTGAAAATACAACGCTTGCTAGTAGATAACTGAGGTATGTGATAATAATAAATCTTATCCAAGAATACGTCAAATTCATAATTCTCAACTTAATTATGACCTTTGGTTATAGTACGAGCTCTCTAAAAGTAGAAATCCCTCTGATGTTTGAGTATCATTTAATCATTAATGACAGGATTCTTAAAAAAGGCAAATATAAGACCACATGATAATAAGGAAATAATTAATCTCATAAGTTCACCTCTTTTTGTAGTTTATTTAAAATTATTTTTATGTTATATTAATAGTAATATTATATCAATTTTATTTCAAGACAATTCTAGCAGGTTTTTTTCCACTCATGTCGAATCAAAAACGTACTTAAGAACGGCTAAAACATTTTATAGGAGGCGAAATATCCATGAACTACCCAATTAATGGTGAAAGCTTATCCGATAAGATCGAGCAAAACGACAAGGGTAACCATGTTTACGTTTTCGACTGTTATAATATTCTCATTTGCCAATCCTATGGTGAAATTGGCTTGGGATGCAAAGCAGGCGGAGAGGCCCATACAAGATGTTCATTAGGTGAAAAGATGCAGATTAGAATACTCAATGACAGTAATCCTAATACAACATATAAGCTAAGAAAACCTATGTAGCTTCCACACACTCCTCCCGAAAATATTTTTTCATACTAGGTTTTGTACAATATCTAGTAACATAGTGAAACAAAACATCATAAAATTTAATGTGCTTAGCTAAGCCGGTCCTTGGACAACGTCTTAAATCTTATCAGGTTAGCCCTCATTCTTTGATGAGGGTCTTTTTTTCGCCCCATGCCCATTTGAAGGCACCTTTTAAAAAATAAATCAGTGCAGTAACATAGAAAAGCACCCTTTGGGTGCTTAACAGCAATTGAGAATATGCGGGCAATTTATTGTTACATTTGCCTTATAAAATGCGCTGTTTTTAGTCCTTAATTGTTCACTATTTCTTTATGATGCTTAAATAAAAGAGATAGCCCTAATAAAAATGCTGCCGCAAAAAAAATAATGAAGAAGTAAAAACCGGAGTCAATAGAATGAATCAAATCCCCCTTGACCTGTAAATTTGCGAAATCCGCCATCCCAACGATTGCTTTCGTGACAGTAGCAGGCGGAACATTGATCTCAATCACTAATATGGCAAGTGTTTGACTTAAGGCTCGCCCTAAATTATAAAGCGTATAAAACATCCCTGAGGCAGACCCCGCTTGATCTCGTGGTACTGCAGATAATACAGTTTTAGCTATAGATGGCCAGGCTATTCCATTAGATATCGACATAATCGCTAAAGGAACAATAATAGACGTCTTATTCAGCTGTTTCCCAAGGTGTCCCAGCGCAAACATCCCAAGGATTAAAAACACAAGACCTATTACCATCATACGTGTCGCACCGAAACGGTCAGCAAGCTTTCCCCCCAGAGGTCCCATAATGAGTTGTGGTAGTGATAACGCTGTCATTAATAAACTCGCTTCCATAACATCTAAATGCAGCGCTCCTTGCAGATAAATACTTAAAAGCAGTGTTATTGAAAAGTAGGCAATACAATAGCACAATGTAATTCCCAAACCTGTAGAATATTTAAAGTACTTAAACAGCCTTAAATTGAATAAAGGATGTCGAATTCGCATCTCTATAGCTAAAAATGCTCCCCACATAACAATAACGACTGCAAATAACTCGAAAACTGGAGTAGACGCCCATCCCCAGGATTGTCCCACCGAAAGGACCACCATTAAAGCAGTCAATCCCAGTCCAAACGTGAAGATACCTAGATAGTCCGTTTCTGTTTTCTTCAAAGTCTCTTTATCTTTTAATACTAGTGCAGCACCAATAACTCCAAACAAAGCAAACGGTACGGTTACGAAAAAAATTGAACGCCAGCCAAAGCTTCCGATTAATGCTCCTCCTGCTACAGGCCCGATTAATGCCCCAATTACCCAAGAGGTGGCATTGATGCCTATTGCTAATCCAAGCTGTTCCTCTGGGAAATTTTTCACAATGATGGGGGTGGCTGTCGCCAAGGCTAAGGCTGCTCCGGCTCCCTGAATCACCCTATACAAAATCAATCCAGTCTCAGACGAGGCAATTCCGCATAAAACAGTACCTATCGTAAAAATAGAAAACCCCAGAATAAATACTCTTTTGGTCCCAATAATATCAGCCCATCTCCCGGCCGGTAACAATAGAACCGTACTCGCGATGATGTATGAAGTTATAGATAACAACCCAACTTCGATTGACATATTAAGCCCTTGCATCAACTTCGGAAGCCCTATAATTACAATGGTAGAGTCAACATTCGTGATAAAAGAAACAAGAGTAACAACAAGTAAAATAAGCCATTTGTTTAAATTTGATTTTTGCATACAAATCTCTCCATTCCAGAAAGGTCTCTCTTCAACTCTTTCTTTTAAGATGAGATAAGTATATTAGAATTCTTATATCTCGTAAAACGATTATAAATGATTTCGGCATTCACTTAAAATGATATGAGAGGTTTGCAACGCTATAATCCATTATATATAATGATATAAAAATATATAGTATATCACTTAATTTGATAAAAGGAGTCTTCAAAATGGAGAGTGGTGATCTACGAGTATTCCGGGCGGTTGCTCAGGAAGGCAGTATAACGAAAGCGGCTCATAAACTAGGCTATGTACAGTCCAATGTTACAGCAAGAATTCAACAGTTAGAGGCGGAATTAAAAACTCCTTTGTTTTATAGACAGCATGGAATGATTCTGACTCCGGACGGTGAAAAGCTTCTTCCCCATGCTATAAAAATTTTGCAATTGCTTAACGAAGCCGAAAAAGAATTGACTGATTCTAATACCCCAACAGGACGTTTATCCATTGGTACAAGTTATTATATTTCTTCTCTAAAACTTCCTGAAATGCTCTCCCAATACCATAAAGAGTATCCTAATGTGGATTTATCCCTTATTACTTCTAATGTGGATGACCTGATCTATAAGATCCTTCAGTTTAAATTAGACGGCGCATTTGTTAAGGGAAGATCCATTCATCATGAAAATATCGCAGAAGAACTTGTATATGAGGAAAACCTTGTTCTCATTGCAAATCCAGCATACAGTGAATTAAAAACTATTTGCTGCAAACCGTTTCTGATGAATACTGCCGGTTGTCCAAACAGAAAAAGCTTGGAGAAGTGGCTCCAAGCTGAGGGAATATGCAATATTAGGTATATGGAATTCAATAATTTAGATTCTATTATTGAGGGTGTGGTTGCAGACTTAGGGGCTTCCTTTGTGCCTCATTCTTCCATCCGAACGTATGAAGAAAAAGGCTTACTGAAGTCATTCCCAGTTCCTCCACAGTATAGTACAGCAAAAATCTTCTTTATTAGGCATAAAGAAACTGTAATGACCAGTGCACTCGTAAAATTTATTGAAAAAGTAAAAGATATGACCTCTCGTGTTGCCAATGCTTAGAAAAAGCGCACCAAAACATCCTATAGCACCGGATCTAGTTGTGATCTGACAAAACTAATAAATTCCCTTGCCGCAAACTTCAGATAAGTATTTCTCTGCCAAATGAATGCCAAGTAACGAGGTATACCTGGCGGTGCCAAAGGAATAACCTTTATTCGGGAAGAATCCAAATTTTTGCATATACTATCCGGCAAAAAAGCAATTCCAAGGTTGTCTGCAACCATTTCACTTATAAAATCCCATTGAGAACTTTCATAAAGTACATTAGGATTAAAGCCTGCTTTCTGGCAGGCTTCCTTTATGTGATAGTAAAGCGCGAAGTTTTCCGGATAGAAAATAAACGTTTCCTCTTTCAACTCTTCTAAGCGAACCTCATTACTGCTTGCTAGGCGGTGTTTCGGATGGACCAGTAACTTCAGGTGCTCTTCGACAACTGGAAGACATTCAAAAATGTCTTCGCTAACGGGCAAAACGACGATTCCTAGATCAATATCACCTTGGGAGATAGCATGTTCCACTTCTCGTGCACCGTTTTCCAAAATCCGAATCGTTATTTGCGGATGAAGTTTCTGAAATTCTGCTATGATCCTTGAAATAAAGTTATAACCGATCATAGGGAGAAGGCCCATTCGTATATAACCTTTTCGTACTTGCCGTACATCGTCTAATTCCGCTTCAAGACTTTCCATGGATTGAACAATGTTTAGCGCATGCCTGTAGACAACCTCTCCTAAATCAGTGAGTTCAACTTTTTTAGTCGTCCGTTCCAATAAAGTGGCTCCCAATTCGTCTTCCATGCTTTTGATCATCTTACTAATAGTTGGCTGAGTAATATGAAGGGATTCTCCTGCCTTAGAAAAGCCTTTCTGTTTTACAACCTCAGCGAAATAAACTAATTGGCGAATATCCATAGGTATATCCTCCTGTTGGGTTTATGGTTTATATTTATAGACAAATGGAATCTTTTATATACTATATATGTATTTTAACGCATACTTTTGAGGCTGTACACTTACCTTCACGGTCATGGTCTGCAGTGGCCTTACTGCAGAAATAATAACTGGAAGTAACTCACTGAACCGGTGAGGATCAATTCCCCAGCTCCATTTATTCATTTTGGCAATAAATTATATTCTAACTATGTATTTTACTTATGCTAAAAGAAGATTTAAAATAAATATAGAAACCAGGAGATGATATATATAGTAATTCAAGGTATTACTGGCTAGGACTTACAAACTACATTGCCAAATATGTACCGTTTGGTATCTAACTTTAGATAATAGGAGGTGTCAATAATGAAAAAACAACTTTTAATGTACGTTATGGGTTGCCCTGTATATGTTGAAGTTAAGGAATCAGAAGAAACATTGGCCAATATTGCAGCAAAGTAAACATGCTCAATAAGAAACATTAAAATTCTGAGGTGCAAGAATGCCAAGCATCCTTAAACACATGCGGTCTTTAAGCCACACTTAAAGACCGCATGTGTTTTTTTCTTTAGTCGTAATTCAAATAAGCCGTGAAGAAGTTATGAATTTCTGCGACCCATTCTTCCCATTAACCCCATTGTGAAACTGACCACCGTGGAACAGGCACAATGCAGAAAACAATAACTTCAGGTAATGTTAGTACAATAACGAACGCTATGAATACCCCAGAAATTGAGGCCATCATGGGCGAACGACACGTTAACCAAATGGCCATACAGAAGGTGGAACTCTATAATGGGTCCTACCCAACATTTTATAGCCAAAATGGATGCTCACCTACGAAAAACGGAAACGAAAAACCCCGCAATCGCTTGCGGGGTCTACCCTTCCAGTGGAGCCGATGGTCGGAATCGAACCGACGGCCTGCTCATTACGAGTGAGTTGACTAGCATCCTAACTAGTTCTTCATTGTCCTGAAACGTCCTATTTTGAAGGGTTTTGTAGTTCTCAATTTACATTGTATACTAGCTTATACTGCAATTTTTGAGCTCGGTTGCAGTAACAGTTGCAGTATTCTATAAGTGTTTTTCAATGTTGAGTTTTATGGATTTTGTGAATTTAACTTATGGGAGTTCAGCGAAAGTCTGTTCCAAAGCACATATTAATTTATTAGCGCTATCCAAGTTTTCTTTTTTTGAATGCATCCCAGTTTAAGAATTAGATTAAGTTCGTATTTGCGAAACTTCGAACTCACACAAAAACACACGGTGTTTCTCAAAAAATCACCGTGTGTTTTTAACGTGGAAAGCCTGGGATAGAGCAATAAAATTTGACCTCATTCCCAGAAGATATTTCTAGAATAGGAGGTATGGATGCTTCTAAGGGGATTAAATCACTGCCAAAGCTTAAAGAGTTTATGTGTCCCATCACAATAAGGAGGATTTTTGGTTTGCTTGCAAGCACAGAGATAAGCAGTTTCATCTTTTTCTACCGTAAATGCCATCGGCGTAAAGGAAGTACCTTGATGTGCTCTGTTGCAGAACGGTTGGGTAAAACTTTTGCCACAAGTACACCAATAATAAGTTTCACCCTTTTTAAGATCTACAGGGACGGGAGATTTTTGAGTGATTACCGGTTTATCCATTATTCAATCTCCTTTTTCTATCTTCCTATAATACGGAATCAGTTCTTCGAACGTGAAAAGGCTCCTTTTGATCTATACCGTAAGAAATCTTTAATCATTTCAATAGTAATGCGACCAATGCTTTATTGCTTTCTACGCAATTTCCGCAACCGGTTCCGACCTTTGTTACGGTTTGAACCTCTTCAAAGGATTTGGCGCCATTCTTGACTGCATTTACGATTTCTTGGGCAGTGACTTTCATACAGCCGCATACTACTTGGCTTTGTTCTTTAGAAAATATTTTTGAAATGAGCGATTTTAACATTTTATCCTCCGTTATTTTAGTTTCTTTGAAATGGCATTATCAATTGAGAGTGATCCTGCACCCTTAATTAGCAAGAAGAGGGAAATCATGAACAGAGCAAAAACGTATTCAATGCCGGAATTAGTGGGGCCATTTAAGAAGAATCCATTAGCCCCATGGACTTTGGCTATGGCTACCAAATTGACAATGGCAAGCCCAAGTACAGCGGGACGAGTTAAAAAGCCAAGAATAATTGCGATCCCGCCAAAGAACTCGGTTAATATGGCTAAACCGCCTAATGCAGCGGGAATACCCAATGAAGAAAAGAAACCGATAGTGCCTGTCCACCCGTAACCGCCAAACCAACCCAGGAGTTTTTGAGCTCCATGAGCGAAAAAGATAATTCCCAACGCAAGACGCAAAATTAAGAAACTGTTGGACTCAACTGTAGCGAATATTTTATTTTTCATTTTTTAAGCTCCTTCAAAAATTAACATTTTTAAAGTTCAATAGGTGGCGCCAACCTACTTTCATATATTAAGACGGAAAGATTTTTAAAAGGATAGGGAAGTTATAAAAAAGTTTTGTTTAATTATTTATAGCTAGATGATGTTAGTCTTCTCGCTCAGTCATGATACTTGTATCATTAACGGATAAAATAAACCTCCTGCTACAGAAATTAATTCTTTAGCAAGAGGTGATTGGTTCATAGTCGTTAACCTATTCATTCCCTAAGCAGATAACTTGTTCAAGATCGACCATGTTCCATGATCAATGCCCCAGCTATTATCAATTTGCACATTTTCCCGAATCAAATCTTTTGTGAAATGGGCTAATTCCGGTGCCCCTTTTGGCCGGTAATCAACCTCATACAGTTCTCTAGGGAAACCGTACATGTCATGAACTATTTCCGGATGGGGATCATCATTGATGCGGGTTCCATCCGTCACCCAATGGCCGGATATCGCTAAAATTGCTTCGGGTTTCGGAATTTGTTTGGAAATCTCGACCCAATTCCGTGTAAACTGGTTATCCTCAATCGCGTTCATCGGGGAACCGTGCCCAACAAACACCTGTAATCATTGAGTTTTCCACCTAATGGATAATTTATTCTATTCCAGCCGTAGTTAATTTAAATGGACCCATATTCTCATAGCCATTACCTTGGGTTAAAGACTTGCGAAGGATCATCCGGGCCCTGTACAGTCGCCACTTCGCCAATTCAACCGAAATGTTAAGGATCTCTGCCACCTCTTTAGTAGAGCATCCAAAGCTTGGGTAAATTACTTATTACAAATGACGCCACGCTTCGGCAGGCTTAATTTCTACCACTTTTTGGGCTATAGTTACAGCTACTATCAAACCAACTAAGAGTGATGAACCTAAAGCACTCAGATAAAGAGAAGTAGAAAAAACAACAGGCAGTTGAATAGTATTTGTTGATGGAGCCATTCCGGGTAAAGGCGGGGCACTGCCTACAGGAGAAATATTAACCTGCCAATGACCTGCTAGTAAACTGCCTATAGCTGCTATACCAAGACCTAGTACAGACCCAATCAGCACCTGGGAGAAGAGTTCCAGCATTAAGGCGCGTTGGATATCACGCCGGGACCAGCCCAGAGCTTTCATGGTGCCGAATTCCCCAATTCTTTCCCAAGTGCTGGCAGCCAAGCTGCGGTGGACAAAAAGCACACTTAGCGCAATGACCAGCACAGCACCCGGCCAGGCCAGTTTATCTAAAAGGGCCAATATGCTGTCCGACATGGCCAGAGCAGAATCCGCCGAAGTAACGGTTACTTCCGGAAAGACTTGGTGAATCGTATCAATAGATTGCTTCCAACGGCTGGCATCCTTCAGCTCCACATAAACGGAGTTTACTGTTTCCGGTCCCACCCCGGCAAGTATCTGGGCGTCAGTAAGAGGAAGGTAAATGTTGGCCGCTGTCAACTGTGCGCCTTCTTTCATCTCACAAGTGCCGATCACATTAAACTTTTGCCCGGCGATTATTATCTGTGAACCTACTTTATAGCCAAAGAAACGGGCATAATGACTATCCAAAACGGCTACCCCTCTTTCACCCGAACCAAAGAAACGCCCCTCCTTTACCCACTCGCGGACTTTTGCCGGTCCGAGTGGTTGCGAATTAGGATCAAGACCTACAATCACCTTAAACCGTCCGGGATCAAAACTCCAAAGTTCGAGAACAGTTGCTGTTTGTTTGACCTCCGTCATCTGGGCTAACCGCTTAAGAACATCGGTTCCAATTGCCTGATTTGAAGCCGGAAGTATTACTCCCTGGGCTACCGGAACTGAAGCTTTTTCTTGTCCAGGCCTGGTTAGGGTAATATCTGTAGACGAAGTAGTGAACGGTACCATTACGGCCTCTTTATAGGCCAAGGTGATGCTAAAAAGGAGAATTACCAAGGCCACACCAAAAGATACACCCAAAGCATTTAGAAAAGTACGCCCTGGGCGCTTGGTAATTTCCCGCCATGCGTAAAGGGCGAGATTCATACCTTTACTTCCTCCCTGCTGCAGGACGCCGCACTACGCTGATAATAATTATGATTACAAGAAGGAGAATAATTGCGCCCATCAAATAGATTGGAAAAAGCGAGGATTGATTTCCTGTCGATGAATTGTCAGCCCCGGGAGACTGCCCGTTAGCAAAGGCTGCTGCTCCCGGAGGGATGGCCCCCGGATTCCAGGCCTCTGTCAAGGCGTTAGCCGGTGGGGAAACAGCTGTTTTTTGACCGGCAACATTGAGTTTGAGAACCTGCTCCAAATCCTGGCTGGTCCAGCCCTGTCCTTCAAAATCCCTAAAAACCACCGTCTTACCGTTGATATTTTGGGCGACAGAACCATCGATATAAAGTACCACAGGCAGGTGCCCCGATAAACCATTGTCTTTCATAAATTTATTACCGTCAGCTGTATTCTCAACATGAAAAACCAGTTGGACTTGGTCACCGAATTCCTGACAGACTTTCTGAATGGCATCTTTAGTAGGCTGCAAGGGCGGATGGTCAAAAAAGCCCAAGGCTTCAACTTTCACAGGGGCAGCTAGGGCAGCTGCCGGAAACATCAAGACAGACACAATAAACATTAAAAATACCATTCCAAAAAATTTATGTTTGTTCAACTAACTCACCATCTTTCATATAAATAACTTGCTCTGCTGCCTTAGCTAATTTATCATCGTGGGTAGCTACCAATAGGGCTGTACCGCGGGCTCGGCTTAAAGAAGCCAAAAGATTGACAATCTCCTGCCCGGTCGTGGAATCGAGATTGCCGGTCGGTTCATCGGCCAGAATAATCACGGGGTCGTTAACCAACGCTCTGGCAATGGCTATGCGTTGCCTTTCTCCACCGCTCATTTCACCTGGGCGGTGAGTTGCACGATGGGACATGCCAACCAACTCTAACGCTTTCGCAGCCTTTTGCCTCTTTTCTTTGTCAGGCAGAGTTACCGGAAAAAGAGGAAAAGCCGCATTTTCCAGAGCATTCAAGGTAGGAATTAAATTAAAAAACTGAAAGACTATACCGATTTTCTCACGACGCATTAGGGACAGATCATCCTCACTTAAGGATGTTAAACTACGTCCAGCGACGGATATTTCGCCGGATGATGGTCTTTCCAAGCCACTCAACATGGCTATAAAGGTACTCTTGCCGGAACCGGAAGGACCTAGGAGGGCAACAAACTGACCGCTTTGGAGCTTAAAATCGACGTGACGCACCACATCGAGGTTACCAAAAGTTTTGCCTACTCCTTTAGCCGCTATAATTTCAATCATAACGTAACACCTCCGCAGGTTTGATATTTGTTAAACGCCTGGCAAGCAGGAGAGTCGTTAAAAGGGTTAATCCTACCGCGAGGACCAAGGCGAATATAACTGAGGTTAAGGATAGATTGACAGCAAGGGGTACTTTGAGAAACTTTTCTGCGCTACTAGTTAAATAGAAATGTGGGTAAGGATCGAGTTCCCATGGCAGAGGAATTTCCACAATTTGTCCGCGTAGGAGTAAAGTAAAACCATAAGAAACAATCAAGCCCAGCACTCCGCCGCCCAGACCCAAAAGCAGGTTCTCACTCATTATCTGACCACGTACATTGGCCGCACTCCAGCCTACTGCCTTCATAATCGCGATATCGCGCTTACGTTCCATGATACTGCTAGCAGTAGTGCGCATGACCATAGCCCCTGTGGCTAAAACAGCGATCAAACTTCCCAACCTGGCGATCAGCTTGGCAGCCGCTGCGACTCCCCCCATCATACCCAAGAAACTCTGTGGTGTTGACACTGTGACTCCTGGCAGAGCCTTGCTGACAGCTCCTTGTACTAAAGCCAACCGTGCTGGATCAGCTTTAATAAACAGTACGTTAACGTCATTCTGCTGGAAATGACTAATCTCAGATGCTTTAGCGGCAATTTCCTGGGCGTCGGACAAGGAAATATAAACGTTAGTTGTACCGAGCAGTGTGGTGGAAGGTGTCGTGACTATCCCGATGACTGGAAAGTCTCTTCCGGAAATATGTAAAACATCTCCGAGTTTGATGCCTTTTGCACTAGCATAACTCTTATCCACCATAGCTTTATTATGATCCGAAGAAGTAAGATATCGACCGGCCTGGATGCCTCCTTTTAATTTGCCAGGACCGATGTTGCTGTCTGGTTCAATTCCCAATACCATCTTAAAATCACCGGCATTATCTTGACCTGAATCAAAAACCCACAAAAGCAGTGCCGAAGTTACTTGTTCAACGCCCGGAATATTCCGGATTTTTTCCGGCTCGCTAATGACGTTATTAGCACATGGGAGAACTGCTCCCTCAAATTTATTCGGAATCGGACCATTACTTTTTTGCACAGTTAAATCGGCTCCTAACTGTTGTAATGGAACTGAGGCTGCTTGATCATAAGCGTTTGCCAGGGCATTTACACAGAGTAAAAAAGTTATTCCGAGTGTTAAGCCTGCGAGCATTAACAGAGAACGGTTTTTTCGACCTAATATTTCTTTTAGGACATAATGGATTCTAACTCCTATCAAGTTCTGATTCCTCCTCTCCTACTTAGCAATATAGTACGTAGTATCTTAGTAGGTAATTTTAAAAAAAACAACATCCCCCCCTTAAATGTAATACATTGAGAGAACCAAAATGAATACCTCCAGGACTCTGGTCACCAGACATTCACTCTAACATATTCACGCGAACATTGATTTAATGAAACTGCCATAAGACGCAGGAAAAATGCTGGTTAAGCGGTAACAAAGCCCAATGGGCAAAGGCAATTTCCAATGTAAAAAGCAATCCCAGGAAAAACCAAATCCGTTTGGGCATCTCTTTTCTCGGCTCGTTAGTCTGATCAAGTAAGAGACGCACCCGCTCCCGTAAAGCTCCCCCGCTCGTTAATTCTATAGTGGATAATCCATAGGAAGTATATAATGGTCTTTGCTCTAGCATAAGCTTGGTCACTTTGACAAGACCTCCGGCAAGGGCAAATGGTTTTTTTGTCCAACGGGTGGCTAAAGCATCAGCGGCTTTTTCCCGTTCTTCTTTTAACCATTTCACCAGAGGATAGAGAAGAGGGTTATAGAACATCAAGCTTCGTAACAAAAATGTAACCATAGAGGCGATCTGATCCCGACGCACTAAATGAGCCAATTCGTGGGCTAAAACAGCTTGTAACTCGGAATCCGAAAGGGCCGACAATAACAATGGGGAAATAACCAAGAGGGGACGCCTTATACCGCTGACAAAGATTTGCACCCCCCTCTCCGGCGGCAGAATATAAACCTGTAGTTTCGCGATTCCGGTTTTTCTGACCAAGGGATCAAGATGAGCAAAAAGTTGTGGAGCATTTTCTACCGTCACTTCTCGGCATCCGGACAGCATACGGCGATACGCTAAATAGGAAATAAGTAATTGCAAAACAGCAACGATAAATGGTAAATAGCAAACAGTCACTAACCATTTAAACTCTGTGAACTGACCCCAGTGCAGGTTCTGAATGAGCATAAACGGCCCCCAATACAAACGGCTATCAGGGATAAAGGGCAAAAGCACCGGAACTAAAAGTGGCGCAGAATAAACAGCTGCTTGAAGTCGGGCTTCCTTAAAGCTAAAGACACGTACCATTACCCAAATTAGACCGAATGTAAAAATCGAATCTAATATCACTTGCCTAAAATATGGGTAAATCAGAAAAATCCCCAGATAGTGGTTCATTGACTGCTATCCCCTTTGCCCTTTTCCTTAAGTAATTGCTCCAATTGCCCTACGATATCAGAAAGTTCGTCTTTATGATGGAGGTTGGTGAGACAAGCTATAAACGGTTGCGCAAAATCGTTCAAAAGTCCATTTACAACCTCTTCTACCGCTAAACGGCTCAGTTCATCCCGGGTGTATACAGGAACATAAATGAAAGCTATACCACTTTGTCTGCGCTCTAGAAGTTTCTTCAAGTAAAGGTTTTTCATTGTGGTAAGAACAGTTGTATAAGCAAGAGGCCTTTTTTGGTTCAACTCATCGAATACCTCCCGCACACTCACTTCCTCTCTCCGCCAAACAATCTCCATGACTTGGGTCTCTAATTCCCCAAGAATTTTTTCAAAGCCTTTTTTATTGGGTCGAAAGGAAAAATTCATCCTATTCAACTCAGGTCACCTCCAATTCAAGTTTAATGATACATCGTCAACTTACTAAGGTCAATAGTAGGTTGTTGCGCAAAAACTTGTTCAAACGCATGCCTGAATATTTAGCTCAGTTCTTGAAGAATACCCATGAACTATGTCTTTTCTAGGAATAAATTTCATTAATGTACTTACCATTCATTCCCTAGGATCGTCAAAGCCCACAAACCAAGTAGCCAAGAACGAAGCGACATAGGCAACACAAATACCCAGGAGATAGTAAAAGGCACTCCCGTTTTTAATCAGGAAAGTAAGTAGCAATCCGGACACCCCCATGGCAATGGTAGATACATGGAAACTAGCCTGAACAGCACCACCGAAAGCAGCCCCGATGCAAGCTGTTACAAAGGGGCGTCCGAGAGGCAAAGTTACACCGTAGATAAGGGGTTCGCCAATGCCCAGAATTCCAACCGGTAAAGCGCCTTTGATGATGTTTTTAAGTCTCTGGTTTTTGGTCTTGACATATACCGCAAACGTTGCCCCTACCTGTCCTGCTCCTCCCATCGCCATGATAGGTTGTAAAGGATTCTGTCTAAACGTATTCAGAAATTCCATATTCACAGGATTTAAGCCATGATGCAACCCTGTTATGACCAACGGCACGTTTGTTCCCGCTAGGATGAAGCCCGCAATGGCACCGCCATTAGTTAAACTTTTAAAGGCGTAGACAATGCCATCAGACAAATAACCCGCAATGGGTTGCAGGAAAATATACGTGGCAAAGCCAGTGATCAACAAGGTTAATGCCGGAGTCGCAATAATATCTATAGCATTGGGAATTATTTTACGCAATTGTTTTTCAACCCAGCTCATAAACCAGGCAACCAGCAGTACCCCAATGATCCCACCCTGACCAGGAATTAAGGCAACCCCGGAAATCTTGATATTAGCTATCGCCGGGTTGATTAAGAGCACACCGGCCAAACCTCCCATGGCTGGAGTACCACCGAATTCCTTGGAGGCATTAATGCCGACAAAGATTGCAAGGTAAGCAAAAATGCCGTTACCAAGAGTTTTAAGGATATTGATGATTAGACTTTCTGGAGTTATCCCCATCTGTATAGCCACGTTGGTTAAACTCGTGATCATACCGGAAGCAACAATAGCAGGAATTAGAGGAATAAAAATGCTCGATAGTTTACGCAGAAACATTTCATATGGCGTCTGCCTATTATCGCTTATTATAGATTTGGGGTTTTGAACGTCAATCATTTGCATTCTGATGAGAGCAGTTATTTCCGCTGCAACTTTATTAGCCAAACCCGGACCCAAAATAACTTGCAATTGGTCGGAATCTTCAACCAATCTTATTACTTCCTTAATTTTCTTGAGACCCTCTTCATTTACTTGTCCGTTATTAACAACCGTCAAACTCAAACTGTTCATATTATACGTAACTGCTTTTATGTTTTCCTTGCCACCAAAGGCATTAAGAATTTTTTTCGACAACCCTCTCTCTTTAGACATACTTTCTCCTCCATTTTTCTAATGATAACCAAGAGGAATATCCTTCTAGACATTGTCGCTTGTTCAGAATGCCCTGCCTTTTATTAAATTAACTAAAGCCACTTAACATGAATAGAGCATTAATATTACGCCCTAACCTCTTTTCATGGAAATAGATTTAAAACTAGATCTAGAATTTTCTACTATATTAAGCTTGTTAGTACGTATTGGAATAGTTGGTAACCCTAAAAAAAATCATCTGTTAAAATCAGTTCTTTGTGCAGTTAAACAGTAAAGGGCACCCCATAGAATATCTCAGTTTTACTTATGGTAATATACCTTCCATCAAAGGCTTTAGAAAATAGCCTAAAAAACAAATATTTGTATTTAAAGCAAAACTAATCTAGAATCTGATTTTTCGGAGAGAAGCAGCCAACCTCATTCACCTTTATAACTCAATAGGTATTATGAAACTCTCGTTGAACATATTTATTAAACCATTTTATTTGTATTGGTATGAAGCTGTGAATTGGATAAATCTTTTTGATCGTGGCTCATGAATATATAAGTTGCAACCAACAATACCAGTAACCCTAGACAGTAAGTCAGGTAAAACCGGTTAAAGCCCGGTAAACGGTCAGATCCGAAAGGCTACTGGCGATGGTGCAAAGGGCAGTAGATACGACAAAGCAAAACATGGCTATGTTAATCACCTGGCGTTTACCGAACCGATCCGCCAGAGGACCGAACACCAATTGAAAGAGACCAAAGGGAATCATATAGGCAGTAATCAACACATCAGCTTGAATAGCAGCCACATTAAAGCTATTACTAATGGCTGGTAGGATAGGAGAAACCACCCAGTTATCTGCCATTACCGTGAAACCAGCTATGCCAAGAATTAGCAAAAATTTTGTTCCATTTTATCTGCCCTCCTATCTATCCACTTATTTGATTTTTAATGTTTTTTTGCTGAAGCAGTATAGCAATTTTCAGTACATGCAGACATTGTCAATCACCCCTTCTTAAATATTGGTTTGTGTAAAGCCCTTAATAATTCTTACAACCCAAACACCTTGGCAAGTAACAGAAATATACTTGTCCCCCCGAATACAACCCATAATACATCAATTTTAGTCAAGCGAAGCACTGCCAGAGCAGCAACGGACAGTACCGTTGTTGTATAATCAGTCAGACTGTTCCGGCCCATGCCGATTGCTACCACCACCATCAAGCCGACGAAGGATGCCACTAAACCCTTAAAGATTGCTTTGACCCAGGGATTGTCTTTAATCTTGGCATAGATGGGCATAACTGGAATAATCATTACGAAGCAATGATAAAAAATAGCTAAAGTGGCCACTATAGCTCCCAATACCCCAGCAACTTTATAGCCGATAAAAGTAGCTGTGATAAGAATAGGGCCTGGAGTAATCTGACCTAGAGCAATACCGGCCGTAAACTGATCCAGGTTAAGCCAGTGATGGACATTGACTACCTGCTGCTGAATCATGGGAATCATCGTGAATCCGTTACCGAAGACTAGAAATCCGATCCAGAAAAAGGCGTTTTCCAATTGTAAGAGCACTGGATACAAGGCAGATATACCGACAATACCTATGGCAACCGCCAATACAATGGCTATTTCACGCCAGTGAAAAACCCCCTCTGCTATTTCAGCTCTCTTTACCGACGGTTCCCTTTTCCATGGTGAGAATACAATAATACTTAGAAAGGCGGCCAAAAGGATAATCAAAAATACATTTTGATTAAAGCAAGCTATCGTCAGCGACACTACCGCCACAAACAATGTTTGCCAATCTTTAATCGCAGAACGGCCCAGGTCAACGATTGCGTTAACGATTAGTGCCACTACTATTGCTTCCAATCCACGGAAGGCTATCGCCACCAGTGGTAAATTACTGTAACTAAAATACAGGTATGACAACAAAATCATCAATGCCGTAGGGGGCAAAAGGAACCCCGTGAAACTCGCTACAGCACCCGCCAGACGCCTCAAGCGGTAGCCCATGAAGATTGTTAAGGTGACAAAAGTGGCACCGGGGATAAATTGGGCCAATGCTAGACCATTAAGGAATTCCTGTTCATTGAGCCACTGTTTACGCTTTACTATATTCTTTTTTGCTTCTGCCGCCATTGTTGGGCCGAAAGCTGTTAAACCCATCTTAAAAAAAGCCCAGAAAATTTCCTGCAAACTTATTTGCTTTTTCTGAGACTGAGAGAATGCAGTCACTTCTTTATGCCCCCTTAATTTATAAACCATACTTTATGAAGAATTCAAAAAAGCGCTTACCTTGATTGATTATGAGTTTTGAATCGTACAATAACCGATTAGTTTTATTTAAGTATGGAGAAAGGGAGCAGGATAATATCTTAAAATTATGCCTGCTCCCATGCTTGTATAATTCTATTTCTCTTTTTTCTCACTATCGCAAGAATGATTTTCATCACCGTGACATTCTTGTATTTGCTTTTTACTACAATCCCCTGGTTTTCCTTGTAGCTTTTCCGGATGCTCACATTTACATTTACACATATTTCTCCCTCCTAAATTATTATCTTTATTCATGGACTCCCGAAGGCAAATAAACTGCTTATTTACGGGTGGTATTGATAATACTTTAAGCTCATCTGCCATTTGGATAAGGATATTTTTTTCTACTACATAATGCGTCCAGTAACCACGTTTTTCCCCTCTTAAAAACCCTCCTCTCCTTAATACTTGAATGTGTTGGGAAACGGCGGCTTCCGATATGCCTAACGTCCTTGCCAGTGCCCCCACACAAAAATCATTTGATATTAACAATTGAATGATTTTGAATCGTGTATCATCCGCCAAAATTTTTAGTGTTTCCAAGAGTTCCATCTTATCAAACCGCCTAACCATTTAAGTAATAACTTAATTATATAAGGTAAATTTTAAAATACAACCGAATTTTCGGATCGCTTTAATTTTTAACACCTATTATTAGAGGTACAACCATACCATAAGAAATTGCCTAATTTATATTATCTAGGGCCAGTTACTAAACTAAGTCATGTTTCGTACTGCGGTTTTTAATGTGTTGAATCATCTCAGAAGTTTTTTCTTTTTTAGTTAGTAAAAGAAGGACTTTTTACAATAACGCAGAATACGTATGTATTAATACTATGTGCATGATGACAATAGTTGAGGTGAGTATATATGGATAGAGAGAAGGTAAATGAGCCTGAATTGTCACTATCTATGGAGCGTGTCATTCAAGCGGAATTACTTCTTCTTTTAAAACAAAAACCTTCTCACGGATATGAATTAATCCAACGCCTAAATGATAGTGAATTTAAGAGTGCAGAAGTTGACGCAGCTACAGTTTATAGAAATTTAAGACGTATGGACAAGGAGGGATTGATAAACTCTCAATGGGAAGTCGGTGAGACGGGGCCAGGCAGGAGACTTTATAAGCTGACATCTCAAGGGGAAGAGTCCTTAATTGTCTGGACGAAATACATTGTTCGACAAAAGACAAAGTTAGAGAATTTCTTAGAGACTTATCAACAATTTAACAATTCACACCCTGGACAATAAATATAGGTGGTGACGATAAAGATGGTTCAAAAGACTCTTAAAATAATCCATGCAGGTGCTTTGCAACATGTTATGGAAAAATGTCAAGAATATTTTTCACAATACAACCAAGGTCTTCGAATTGAGATGGAGGGAGTTGGTTCAAGAGAGGGCGCAAAACGACTACTCTCTGGAGAAAAATTTGACATCGTAGCACTAGCGGACCAAGCATTATTTACTGAATTACTTGTGCCCAATCTCATAAAAAATTACTTCGTTTTTGCTACTGACCAAATTGTTATTGGCTGTCATCACACTTCGATTGAAAACAAAGAAATTACTTCTGAAAATTGGGTCGATGTGCTACTAAAGCCCCAAGTTAATTTTGCTCGTTCCGACCATCGTCTAGACCCATGCGGTTATAGGACTCTTATGGTTTGGCAATTAGCTGAAAGATTCTATAATAGAGCCGGACTATACTCAACTATGGAAGCAGCATGTATCCCTTATACTATCTATCCTAAATCACTTGACCTTTCGAGGGCTTTACTAAAGGGCAAAGTTGACTACGCATTTCTTTATTCCTCAGAGGTTATACAATTAGGACTTCCGTATATTGTTCTACCACCGAAAATTAATCTATCGAATCCTGCCTATGCCAAATTTTATGACCAAGCTTCTGTAAGCCTCGAAAGTAAGATCCCAGGAACAAATATAATAATCCATGGTAGCCCTATAGAATTTGCTATTGGAATAGCAAAGGACAGTAGCCAACCCGACATTTCCCAATCGTTTGTTGATTTTCTTACGGGCCAGGAAGGTTCTTCGATTCTAGAAGAATGCGGTTTAATTCCTTGTTAATCATTGGATAAGTTGGTGCATGATAAGGAGGCTTAGGGCATGGGTTTAATCATTGACATTATAACTAAAAGTGATTACTCCGCTGAAAAAACAATCCAAGTCTGTAAAGGTCTCTGAGCTCGTAATAACAATTTTTCGCATGGCATTAATTGTTAGTTTCCTAGCCTTTCGATTAATTTAATGTGAATTGATTCACTTATTGAGAGAAAGAGGATAATGCCCACCCTATCTAATGAATTTTTACCCCACCTGACATTTGTTTAATTTGGGGATTTTGGGAATTAGGAGGCAGAGCCAATGGAAACAAAAATAGGAAATGAAATTAGTCGGTCACTGGAACAACCTAAAGTCGTGAGTCTATTTGAAATTGCAAAAACTTTTCTTCACATAGGGTTTGTATCTTATAGCCTAGCTGCTCTTGGAGAAGCCAAAAAAGCATTGGTCGATAAGAAACACTGGATGAGCGATGAGGAATATTTAAACGGTTTAGCCCTTTCTCAGCTTTTACCTGGAGCACCTACGGTTAACCTCAATACCTACATTGGATACTTTGTAAGGGGTTTTCCCGGCGCATTAGTGGCTAGTATCTTTTTTGTTATTCCATGTTTTCTGGCGATGGTCGTTCTTGCCCACCTCTACCTCAATTATAATAATTTACCTGTCGTATCCTCCTTATTTAAAGGCGTCGGCGCACTCGTTGTGGGGCTTGTCTTTAACACCATCATCGATTTATGGAAAAAAGGAGTAAACACTCTTCAGTTAACGATCCTAGCAGCTGCAGGTTTTTTTATGGTGTATTTTTTGAAGGTCAATATCATGGTTCTTCTTATCGTCGCCGGAATTGTTAGCCTGGCTTTTACTTTCTTGTCGTACAAGGTTTATGGTTGGAAATCGGTTATGGATAAAAAGTTCTGGGTTACTAAGAAGTCCTCTCAAAAAGAAACTTCCGCCCTAAAATTTAAGTTTAGTAAGAAAAAGTATGTAACTATGCTAATAATGCTTGGGGTATTAATAGTCATTAACTTTTTGATTAACTTTAGTAACCCGACCTTTCGGAGTCTTGGCAATACGTTATTTGGGATCGGCGGCCTAACCTTTGGAAGTGGCTACGCTATGCTGCCGTTCATTCAGAATACTATGGTTAATCAATTTCACTTTGTCACTGACAAGGAATTTGGGGTGGCCTTGGCTTTGAGCTTATTGACGCCGGGTCCGGTTACCGTGATTTCCGCCTTTATTGGCTATAAAGTGGCTGGCGTCTTCGGAGCTGCCCTAGCTATGGCGAATATGTATTTTCCGTCCTTTGCCGTTGTTAATATTATTTCCGATCTCTATAACCGCGCGGGTAAGATAGAACTATTCAAAATGGCGATCGGCGGAATTGTCGCTGCATTCATTGGAACGCTTTGGGCTGTCATCATTAAATTAACCGGCAGTTCCTTAGTTGATTTACCAACGATAGGGCTTGCTCTAGGAGCCTTTGGTGTACAGCGGTTTACGAAAATTGATACTTTATGGATTATTATTACTGGAGCAATTTTGTCGTGCATCATTTTCTAACGTCAACATTTAAAAGTGCGTCACTATTCCTATTCCTTGTTTCTATTCCCGAGAATCTTATGATATTGATGGGGGTTTTAGGATGATCAGCTCTGAAATTGTTTTGGTTACTAGCTATTGTAATGAAATAGAGATTCAAAACATTCTGCTATCGAAGAAAGGAATTACTGATTGTCATGTGCATAACCAACAAACTGTAATTAGTTATGATCCCCAAAAAGTACACTATGACAATATTTTGGAAACAGTTGCCAATGCTGGTTGCCGAATCATATGGTTCTGTGTGAACGACGATCTCAATAATTTAGTTACTGCAGCTTTCGAACGATTCCCCTTATAAAATATTCTTGTAAATCTGTTGAAACTCTTCTGAAGAAATTTCGCCTTTGGCATATCTCTCTTTCAGAATCGTTAAAGCAGTATTGTTTTTTCTCTTTGAATTGATTTCTCTTTTGAATGTCCCAAGAATCTATTTCACAATTTGCATACTGTTCCTTCAATTTCATAAAACTTGGGTTATCCTAGTCTAACCAGTCATCATCAATAAGCATTTTTAGGGGTTCATAGAAAAAACATTACACAATGGGAAAACAAAATATCTTATACAAAACTACTTTCTTTTTCACCAAGTCGGAACACTTTCCAGCCGATCAATGACACAGACCAAACCAATATGAACATTCCTGCAAGCATAAAACCCATCTTGTTAAAATCCAAGTTTTGTAGCCAGAGCCAAAACCCACTGTTAAGCCCGCTTTCTTGGGCAAACACCCGGCCGACTTCGATAATACCGATAACTCCTGCAGCCAAGATTGAAAGGCCCGTGATAGTTAGGTTATAATAAACTTTTCTCAAAGGTGAAGTAAGTACCCATTGATATGCGGTCGACATAAAGAAACCGTCCATGGTATCCATCATACTCATACCAGCAGTAAATAGAATAGGGAAAGATAAAACAGCGAACCAAGGTACACCACTCGCCGAGGCAGAGGCTGATGTTGCCAGGACCGCGATTTGTGTTGCCGTATCAAATCCAAGTCCAAACAAAAGCCCTATTAGGTAAATTTGCCAGTTCTTACTAACAAGGTTAAATAACCGATTTATTGAACGATTAATAAATCCTTTATCGGGCCGTTCTACACTTTCTGAAATGTACTTACCTCTCGCCATACTATTAAAAGTTTTTACAATATCCTTTAATATCATCAAATTTACAAGAGCTAGGATAAGCAGCAAAGAACCAGAAACTAAAGTGGCCACAACCCCGCCGACAGCTTGAAATTGCGGAAGTGCTTTTTGCGCCCACTTAACGGCAAAAATAGTTAATGTGCCCATAACAATAACTACAGTTGAATGTCCACAGGAAAAGAAGAAGCCTACACCTTTTGTTTTGCTCTTTCTTTGAACCAACGTGCGGGTCATATTATCAATCGCTGCGATATGATCTACATCAAAAGCATGACTTAGTCCAAAGGTATAGGAGATTACGGCCAAGCCTAGAAGTTGAGGATATTTAAAAACACCCGTGGAGAGAAGCAACACCCCTGTAATAAGTATCGCTAAGATTGCTGATCCATACTTAATCGCGTCGAAATGCCTCTGGGTGGAAATATTACTCATTATTAAAACCCCCATAAAAATTTAAATAAAATAACAAAAACCCTTTCACTATCTGAAAGGGTTCGTAAGAGTTCTAACCAGTATCAACAACTAAAGACACCGATATACACCTCCCTAACATCCCGTAGGTAGTTTAAACTTCGGAATAAGCAGGTCTCCTGGCTCAAGATCATTGTCAACTCACGTCTTCCCAAGTTTTATCCTAGTGACATTAAGTAAGTTAACTCCCCTTCACAGTGGCGGGCACCGCGTCAGTCTTCAACTGACTTCCCTTTTCAATCCTTTCCCTCAGGAAAAGATTACTTATCCCTCGATATTTAATTACTCATATTTTAGCATACGAAAAATAGGTTGTCGAGCTATTTCGACTTATTGTGATATTTTCACACATGCAAGATTTAAAGAGGCCTTAAACTTCAGAACGATTTGCTATGGGACGCCCTGAACATTTCAATCAGGGTCCTTCCTCACATCGAGGCAACAAAATTTCAACTCTTGTTCCCCGCCCATTTCGATTTGAAACGGATATCTTCCCGCCGTGTTGATCTAGGATACGATGTACCACCGACAAGCCTAATCCGGTTCCTTTCTCCTTTGTTGTAAAAAATGGGTCATATATGTAAGGCAAGACATCGGGCGAAATTCCTTGCCCTTCATCGCTAACGGCAAATCCTACAAAGTCTTTTGGTTGAATACCCTCCAGAAGAATCCTTCCGCCTTCTCCTTGGGCATCTATGGCATTAAGTAAGATATTTAAAATGACTTGTTTAATCTGGTCAGAGTCTGCTTCAACCTCGTAATCATCAACTTGTCCTCCTGTTTGAGATAATTCAATCTGGTGCTGCCGCAGAGCAGGCTGAATTAACGAAACTCCCTCCGCCAAGAGTTTTCCTAACTTAACCCTTCCACGCACCAATTCTTTAGGACGGGCAAAACTTAAGAACTCACTAACTAACCGATTTAAGCGTTCACACTCTTCTTGAAGCACACGACAATATTCTAAAACCTCTCTATCTTCTCTCTTATCCTGAGCCAAGAGCTGAATACTTACTTTCATGATCCCCAGTGGGTTGCGTATTTCATGAGCCAGTCCGGCACTCAGGTGCCCAAGCGCGATTAACCGTTCAGTTTGCCGGATCTCGCTTTGCAAGCGTTCACGTTCTAGGCTTTCATGTTTTAACTTTTCTACTAACTCCTTCTGAATTTGAAGTGCAAGTTGATGCTTACGTGTCGCTTTCCGTTCCTGTTCAATTAGAAAACCAGTTAACCAACCAATTCCATTAGTTAGGCCAATTTCCACCCATTGAGTTAGCATAGCTGATGAAGTCATTGTCATGGTTTGAAAAAAAGTCATAAACGGAAGAATCAGAACGGTTATCAATAACCCTGATAAAATCCCTCCTGCTAAACCAAAGCGCATAGCCGCATAAATCACAGGGAGATAGTAGGCAAATTGTAACATGATGTGATAATTCATGGTGTAATGGTAAGTTGTATAATGAATGACCGTTAAAATGACAATTACGATGCTAATGATCAGCAAATCAAAATAGACTCGATGACGATTTTTGAGATCGAGTTTATAGCTTGGCAATAAAAGCACTCCTCTCAGGTATCAGCTGTCCTAATGTGGGCTTATCCCGTATTTTTCCATACGGTACAAAAAGGCGTAACGGGAAAGTCCCAGCTTTTTGGCCGCCTGGCTTTGATTACCATCCGTTTGTTCCATTGCTTGACGTATAAAGGACTTTTCAATCTCTTCAAGGGATATACCCTCCGGCGGAAGAATAAAGGGATCCAAGGTCTTCTCTGATTGATTAGATGTATTTAAGGTTGGCACCCCATCAAGACCGATTGCAGCTCCAGGAGAAATAATAACCATTCGTTCAATGACATTTTCGAGTTCTCGTGCATTTCCCGGCCAGGTATAAGCCATGAGCTGAGCAAGAACTCCCGGTCCGAGAGTCTTGTTTTTCCCATAGGCACTGAGTTTGTCTAAGAAATGTTCAACAAGGACGGAGATATCCTCCCGGCGTTCTCTCAGAGGAGGAACGAATATTGGAAAGACGTTCAATCGATAATATAAATCTTCGCGAAACCGTCCTTCTTGAGCCTCTCTTAACAAGTCCCGATTCGTGGCGGCAATGATCCTCACATCAACTTGAATGGTTTTTTCACCCCCGACCCGTTCAAATGTCCGTTCCTGAAGTACTCGCAACAGCTTTGCTTGAACATTAAAAGACAGCTCACCGATCTCATCGAGAAAAAGCGTTCCGCCATCTGCTAATTCAAAACGTCCGATTCTGCGTGTATGGGCTCCGGTAAAAGCACCTTTCTCGTGTCCAAATAATTCACTTTCTAATAAAGTCTCAGTCAAAGCCGCACAATTGACTCGGATAAAAGGGCCATTAGCCCGCGAGCTTAAGGTATGAATAGCGTGGGCAACTAATTCTTTACCTGTACCGGACTCCCCTTGAATAAGAACCGTTGCCGGTGTTGGCGCAACCCGCTCCACAAGAAGTTTTAAAGTTTGCATTTTGTCACTGTTTCCAACCAATTGCCAGCGATTAGGCTGAACCTCCCCCTTCAGGTAGTCCACCTGCTCACGCAGACTTTCTACTTCTAAGGCCTTCTCAACAGTGATGAGTAGTTCATCAATCTCAAACGGTTTCATTAGATAGTCATGAGCCCCTGCCTTCATCGCCTCCACCGCTATTTCCGTACTGCCGTGCGCTGTCATCATGACAAATAATAAATCTGGATAATGTTCTTTCAATGTACGCAGCACACTTAACCCATCAGCCTTGGGCATCTTTAAATCAACAAGAACAAGATCCGGGCGTTCCGACAGTGCCCGTTCTATGGCTAATTGCCCATCTGCTACAGTTTCAACATCATATCCTGCTTTTGTTAAGGCTCGCTCTAAAACCCAGCGCATATTTACTTCATCATCGGCAACTAATATCCGTCGCACTATTTCATCCCCTTAGACCTGCACTTAGGATTGTTGTGGGAAAAGGCGCAGTAAACTGTGTCTTCTCCCACACTTTTTTGTACTTTCTTCTTTTAATTGATCTATATTTTACAAGTTAGTATGAATAGAATACTCGAAAATGCCAATACAAGTCGACAAAACTCCATAATCATAGTGCTATTACATCATAATTTGATATTAAGCGCAACTTGGCATGACTTTTGCATTGATAATTGCCGTCTCAATAAATTAGAGGAGCGTGTTTTATGAGTTATCCAAGAAAACCTATTTCGAAAATCCTTCTTACCTTATCATCCTTTTTACTCTTGACTTTTATGTTTGCAACCAATGCCTTCGCGGCATCTCAGCTTGAGCAAGACGCCGGCCCTTATCATGTCATTATGCAAATGAACCCGGAAACACCCATGGCTAACCAATCCGGAACCATGACCATCATCGTTAAGAATAAGGCAACAGGCCAACCCGTAACCGGAGCAAAAGTTACGATGAGCAATCCCACCATGATGGGCTCTAACTCCAATGATGGTGGAAACATGGCGGGTATGAATATGTCATCAAGCATGGATAGCCAAAGCGGAATGGTCATGCAAGAACAATCTTCCATGGGGTCAATGTCCATGGAGCCAGGTTCCTATATGATGCAAAACATGAACTTCAACCAACCTGGCCAATGGAACCAAGCAATTACTATTTCTTCGTCCCTAGGCCAAAGTACGGTCAATTTTCCAATAACGGTCGGAAAATCAGGACCTGATTATGTGCTTATTGGCAGTGTCGCCGGTGTTGTCGTCATTGCTGGAATTATCGCTGCTGCCTTAAAAGGAAGGAAAAAGTAAGAAAGTAGAGGCCTGGATATGTCTTCAACAAATTCCATCAACAAGCAACCGACTAAACAACCGACGAATCTTCTTAACGTTCGCTGGCTTAAACGGTTTCTAACGAGCTATTTTTACCCACGAATTTTCCAATGGATTACGGTGATCGTTTTTGCAGTGATTATGTTTGAGACCCTTGCAGGACCTACTGCCGTAGACAATAACTTTGGTTCTGCTGCAACCTGGGTTCTTTGGTGGCCGTTAATCCCTTTTTTCTTTTTCCTCCTGGGACGCTTCTGGTGCGGGATTTGCCCGTTTGCCTGGGTGAGTGATTTAACACAGAAGTTATTTGGAGCTAACCTTAAAGTTCCCAATTTCATTAAGAAAAATGGTCTTTGGATAATTGATATCACTTTTATTTTAATCACCTGGTCCGATCACATTTGGGGGATTGTGGAATCCCCGCGAGGGTCCGGAACTCTCTTATTGCTCATACTAGGCGGAGTTATGGTAAGTGCCTTGCTTTTTGAACGCCGTACTTGGTGCCGTTACCTCTGTTTTCTCGGTAGTTTGTCCGGCAACTATTCCCGGGCTGGTATGTTAGAACTGCGCGCTGATAAGAATGTTTGTAAAACCTGTAAAACGCGCGATTGTTACAAAGGTGGGGCTAACGCACCGGGGTGTCCGATGTTTGAATTTCCGATGGCTATGGAAAACAACGCCAATTGCAATCTTTGCGGAAGCTGCATCAAAAATTGCCCCCACGATTCAATTCGCTTAACCCCCCGTAAACCAACCAGTGAATTTTGGTCGATGACTCGCGCTCGTTTCGAAGAATCCTTCTTAGCCATTGTTATCGTGGGAATTGTTTTCGTCCAAAATGTCACCATGTTAGACTTTTACCCCGCTTTCCTCAAGTGGGTAGAAAAGACCTTAGGGATCGCTAATCAAGATGTTGCCTTCACACTGCTCTTTATTTTGGCCATGGCCACTCCTGTGTTACTTCTTTTCTCAGCAACAGCTCTTTCCAAACGTTTCACGGGTGAAACGCTGCGTAATGCCTTCGCCCGCTTCGGTTACGCCGTCATTCCTCTCGACCTTGCCTCTCATATGGCCCATAATTTATTCCACCTTCTGGCAGAAGGGAAAGCCACCTATTATACATTCATGGGACTCTTTGGGGTGCATCTTGAAGGTTCAACCTCATTCGTTCCGGACCCGATCATCCAAGTTATGCAGTATTTCTTAGTCATTGCCGGAACGCTTGGCTCCATGTACACTGCCTATCGAATCGCTAAAAAGAATTACGGCTTAGGCAAAGCTTTGTCCGTCTCAATGCCTTATCTTGTTGTCATCTTGCTCTTCGGTGTATTAAACTTCTTAACCTTTACTGTAAGGATGGCAATGCGGATGTAACTTATAATCTCAACGAATGGATTAGGGCGCACTCGAGCGAGTGCGCTCATCCATTCGTTACCCTTTTATACGTATGATTAATTAACTTGAACAAAGTGACATACTCCCACCACCTACGCTAACGCTTAGAGGTGGGAAACTTCTTGTCGCACGAGGTCAAATATAACTTAACGAATCCCAAAAAAAATATAGGGTACCTTCAAGAATTTAGGAAGGAGAATGCAGCATGCAGGGAAACGTAAATCAAAAATTCAAAACCATTGTTATTTTTATATTACTTGCCGTTTGTTTAATTGGAGCAGGAGCTTTTGGATACTTTTATAATTCGAATAACGCTGGCAGTTCCTCGATTTCATCGTCTTCAACGTCTAACAATAGTGTCTATCTCAATACCAAGAACCGAGTCAATACTTTAATCCAACAATTAAAAGCAAGCCCTAATGATATTGGGCTGCAGGAGGATTTAGGAAATTCCTACTATGATTTGGGAACCGCAGACCAGAAAAATGCCCCAAATGAAGCAAAAGATGAATTTACTCTGGCAGTCAAGAATTATCAAAACGTTCTTAAGAGCAAACAAGATATCAATGTCATGACCGATATGGCGACGGCTGCTTTCTATAGCGGGCAGCAGGACTTAGCGGAAAAAAGTTACCAAAAGGTCTTGACCATCAACCCAAACTTTTCTCCTGCTTTGTTTAATTACGGTATTTATCTGTATCAAATTAAGAAGGACAATTCGTCAGCCATTCGCATGTGGCAAACCGTCTTAAACCAAGATCCTAATAGCCCTTACTCCGAACAACTTAAAACCATGATCAGCCAAGTTAAAGGGTAATATAACTTCACAATGGCAGAATTACGTTTCATTTCTTTGTTATAATTACCTTGTACTAAATTTTGATTTGTGCCGAAGGAGTTTATGCTTTAATGAGAATTTTAATCGTTGATGATGAGAAGAAAATTACGTCAGTGCTTAAAGCCTACCTTCAACAGGAAGGATTTCAAGTCAGCACGGCTATAAATGGCATAATCGCTCTAACCATGTTTAAGGAAAATTCCTATGACCTTATTATCCTCGATTTGATGCTTCCCGGAATGTCTGGGACAGAAATATGTCGTGAAATCCGGAAACTATCCTCCGTTCCGATTATTATGCTCACGGCCAGAGTCGAAGAGGAAGACCGCATCCAGGGACTCAGGATTGGTGCCGATGATTACATTACAAAACCTTTTAGTCCTCGTGAAGTTGTTGCCCGGGTTCGGGCAGTCCTTCGCCGCGCGAACACCGAAACATCACCCTTGGCAGACGTAATCACGTATGACAATGGCCTTACCATTGATAACATTCAGCATGAAATTCGACTTCATGATCAAGATGTCTTATTAACACCCACTGAATTTAAAATCTTAGGCGCTCTCGCCAAGCACCCGGGACGAGTGTACTCTCGCGGCCAACTGGTGGAAATCGTCCAAGGACATGACTTTGAGGGTGATGACCGTGTCATTGATGCTCATATTAAAAAAATCCGCCAGAAAATTGAGGCCAAACCAAGCGATCCACAAATCGTCATGACGGTTTACGGCATAGGCTATAAATTCAATCCAAGCGCTGGAGGATAAGATGCGTAAAAAGTTATTTCTATCCACACTTATTATTACACTGATTACCTTAACTTTCTGCATACTAGCCGTTAATCTCGTCTTCCACCAACAGTTCAGCAATTATTTAGCCAAAACGAGTGAAACAGCTATTGAACAATTACCCACTCGTCTAAGCGCCCTCTATCAAAGCAAGGGAACTTGGGATTCTGTGTCATTCGATGAAATTAGCCAGTCTCTCCCGGTTGGAACAGCAGTCACTCTAACCGATCCAAACGGCAAACAGATTGCTTCGTTTAGTAACATGATGGGCGACATGATGCACGGTCAAGGCGGCATGAGCATGGGGATGAGTATGAGTATGTCCTCTTCAATCACTAATTGGAAAACAAAAACGTTAACGGTGTCGGGGCCTCAAGGAATTTTAGCTACTGCCAACGTTCAGTACCCTGGACCGATCCTCAATCCACAAGATATCCTCTTTCAGTCCTCGGTCTTGTACTCGTTACTATTCGCTGGAGGTCTGGCACTTGTGTTCGGGATTATCCTCAGTTTCTTCACAAGCCGTCGTCTCGCAGCACCGGAGGAACAGGAATTGGCCTTGCTTTAGTAAAACAAATTACAGACCTCCACCATGGGACAATTGCTGTAAAAAGCAATGTTGGACAAGAAGCTGAGTTTATTTTACAACTCCCTAGAAAGATTGATTAATTGTAACCATGGATAACTATATAAGAGTAAGTAAGCCATAGAGTTTAACCTTGCTAGGTTAGTTTTTTCTCTATGGCCTTACTATTATCTGTATACATTGGCTTATTTGAATTGCATCAAAACAAATTCAAATAAGCCTTGAAGGAGTTATGACTTCCATGAATTTTAGAAACATTCTTTGGAAAAACTATTTTACCGACCCATTCTTCCCATTGCCCCCATTGTGTTAACCCTAGAATTTAGGCTTGATGGCTGTACAACGCTCGAAGAATTCATTGGATTGAACCGGGGGGTTCCACCCATTCCTTGCATACTTTGTGGATTACCCGTTTGTCCATTCATTGAGGTACTCATCGGCATTGTTTGCATTTGATTATTTATGGGTATGTTCTGCCCCGAGCTAGCCACAGAGGCATTCATATGAGGCATAGTTATCTGATTTGCAGCCTGATATGACTGAGAAGACGGAGTCTGAGTTGTTTGAGCCTGTTGTGTTTGATCAGACTGTGCATTTGTTCTTGGCATTGGACCCATACCCGTGACATTATTAGGGTTCGTATAAGAAGACGCATTGGAAGGATGAGATGACGTGCTACTAGGGCTCCCCATGGTTGCTGCATTCACAATCCCCGCCACTCCAATGATTGAAGCCATAGATAATGTTGCGACGAATATTCTCTTTTTCATAATGCTGTTCAATCCTTTCTAGATCAAATATATTTTGAAACAAAATGTTTCTGAACCCAATTTTGATTTTGGTGTGAACTCTCACCTCCTGTTGACACCATAGTATTCGACAGCTTACTCGGTTATCGGGGGGTAGCTATGAATCATCTTTTAGGAATATTTTCTTCAAGTACCCCCTCAAATTTCTGATCTTTATACGAACTTTCTTCTAGGCGGAGGGGTTGAAATTGCAAGAATTATCAATTCAAAAGACTTTACAACTAGCCAAAAGCGGAGATGAGTTACTTAGAGAAGAATTCATAAAAAATCATAAACCATTTATTATGAAAATAAGCTCCAATCTATGTAAGCGCTATCTTACCTGGGGAGTTGACGATGAACTGAGCATCGCCTTAGTTGCCTTTAATGAAGCAATCGATAAATATGAGCCTGGTGAAGGTGCCTCGTTTTATGGGTTTTCTAAAACAGTTATGACGCGACGATTAATTGATCACTTCCGCAAAGAGTCAAAATATCAACTCCTCTCGCTTTCTCCTTCAGAATCAGACAGTAACGACTTTAAGAATTACGATTCAGAAGTATCCATGGAAATGTATCAAGAAACAGAACAAAACTATGATTTTGTGGAAACCGTTAAAAGTTATGTGTTGGCCCTAGCCGAATATGGAATAACCTTAGAAGATTTAGTTAAAGTCTCTCCTAAGCATCGTGATAGTAAAGCGACTCTCTATAAAGTTGCTCAAGAGCTTAGTGATCGGGACGATTTATTGCAATACCTAACTAAGAATAAATGTTTGCCTCTCAAAGAGTTAGAACTCCTGACCGGGATAAAACGCAAAGTGCTAGAGAGAGGGAGAAAATATATTATTGCTACGGTTTTAATCTTATCCGATCCCGATTTTATGTCGTTAAAAAGTTTTGCACAAACGGATCCAATAACGTCAAGAAAGGGGTTAGCGTAATGGAAAAGGTCAAAGGCATTGTTATGAACACCACTAAAAAGAAAACGATCCTTTACACAGAACGTGGTGACTATTTGGAAATCAGAACTCCGATCACCCCACCCCTTCTCGGACACGTTATTGAAATAGATTTGTCAGAACGTAACATTTCAAACCAAAGACTCCTTAAATTGGCTTCTATGGCTGCCATTCTGCTTCTCGCCTTGGGCCTTGGTGTATTTAACATAGTCTCAAACGCAAATACTGCAGTGGCTGCTGTTGTGATGGATATTAATAATAGTAAGGAACTATTCGTTAATCGTGATGCCAAAGTACTTAGGGTGATTGATTTAACTCAAGGATCTAAACCCTTAACTTCTGAGATTCAGCTTCAAGGAAAGGATATCTATACATCGGTTGACCTTTTAATCGATCAAGCGAATTCTCAAGAAACCTTAAAAGGAAGCAAAAACCTGGTTATGGCAAGCATTATATCCTTAGATAATCGTCAAGAAGATGTTATTGATCAAGCGAAACTGCGAGACTCAATTCGTCGTCATATGCTTGATAAAAACATCTCTGCTGATCTGATGGTAAGCCAGACCGATGAAGCGACTCAAAAAACAGCCCAAGACCTTGGCATGAGCGTCAATAATTATCTGGTGTATAAGCGCTTAATGGATAAGGGACTAGTAGCTAATACAAGCAGCACCAACCCCAATGACACCAACCATATGTTGAGCGAAGCTAATACTACATTACATTCTCTTTTTCCTCAGGAAAGTATGACAATAGCTCCTCAAAGCGGGACTCGTCAAGAAGAACCAAGTTCAATGGGTACTCCCATGTCTGGCGAAAAAATGCCTTCAACCCAAATGCCCATGCAAGGTGGATCTAGTAGTCAAAGTGGCTCAGGAACACAAGGTATGATGCGATAATATCAGAACCAAGCGCCTTTCACACAAACGTGAAAAGGCGCTTGATTGGGTACAGCTATAAACTAAGTAATGAGCAACGTTGAAGATCCCCTATATAATATTATTAATGGTGATGAAGATTATGATCTTGTGGTAGCTGTTGTTGCTGTTGTTCGGAAGGAGGTAACACGGCAGAGATTGCTTGAGGCATAGATGTAATTACAAGAATAACAGAAATAATCGAGGAAGGTTTATTGATTGAATCAAGAAAGTAGCCATGTTTGTAAATTGTGATTGAACTATGTAATAACCTTTGGAAAAGGAGGTGTCGCAAAACTACTTTTCTAAAGTAGCAAGCGATGCTCCCTTTTTCTTTTTCCCTTGAAAGATATTTATTGGTTTGATTGAAATGCTTAATCTCTACTTTCTTCTTAAATTTGAGTATAACAAAATAAGCCTTCAGGATTAGGCCGTTTTTCTCTCCTTTTTATGCGGTTTTTAGTGGATGAAGGGGTTTCCCAATTCGTTCATTTTGTATTTTAGAGTGAAGTTTATTCACGTTATACCCAAAACACAGCAGCATAAATTCAGTTTTCACACTGTTTTTGCCTCGTGTTAGAAAGCGGTTGAAGTTATAGTCATTTTTGAGGACCCCAAAGGCTCCTTCAACCTGTATGGACCGATTTACTCTTAGCAGTATTCCTTCTTTGGTTGTGATGTTTCTATACGAGATCTGGCGTTTGGCCACAAACGTTTTGGATACTTGCATTCGTCGATTGCCTTTAGCTTTTGTACAGCGACTTTTACACGGACAGTCACTGCAGTCTTCACATTCATAGACTGTTATTTCGGACTGGTAACCGGTTGCTGATGTTCGATGAGTGATTCCAACGGGTTTGAGTTGTTTTCCATTATGACACGTGTATTCATCGATTTCCGCATTGTAAGCCATGTTTTCTCGCTTACTAATATCTTTTTTGAAGCTCTTCTTTTTCCATTGTTCATAGGTCTGTGGCTTTATGTAGCAGGTCTGATGTTTTCCTTCGAGATAAAGATAGTTCTCTTCGCTCTCATAACCAGAGTCTGCGGTAACATTCTCATAATGCGCCTGTAGTTTTGATTCAAGCATATTTAAAAAAGGAATTAATGTGGCTATGTCGTTACGATCCTGGAAGATCCCAACCCCTGTTACATATTCGCTTTCCACGCCAATCTGGACATTGTAAGCCGGCTTTAACTGAGCATTGCGCATATGATCATCTTTCATATGCATGAACGTTGCATCAGGATCGGTCTTAGAGTAGCTATTTCTTCCTTCGAAGAATTGGTGATGTGCATTGTACTTTTCTTGCCGGGTATAGAATTCCTTCAGGCTTTCTATAAATTTCTGCAGCTTTGATTTCCGTTTTCCAATACCGTGAACAAATTCAATCTGCTCTTGCTGACATTTTTCTTCTAGGTAAGAGATAGCAGTCTTAAGATCCTTAAGTAACGTCTCTTTGGTTACGTTGAAGTCCTTTAAATAGGTCAAATTGATCTCCTCAAGACAAGACTGAATTTTCAAGAACATCTTTGCCTCATTTTTGTTAACGACTTTTTTCCAGACAAAGGTATAACGGTTAGCACTGGCTTCAATTTTTGTTCCATCGACAAAGAGGTTCTTAAACTCTACTTCACCAAGCTCATGTAAATGCTTTACCATTTGGAAAAAGAGGTCTTCTATGGCTTCCTTCAGATAGTCTTTTCGGAATCGAGCAATGGTGCTGTGGTCAGGTGCTTTGCATCCTGCCAATAACCACATGAAGTTAATGTCTCTTTTACAGGCGACTTCAATTTTTCGGCTGGAGTAAATGTTATTCATATAGGCATAGGTCAATACTTTAAACAGGATTTTGGGTTCGACTACCGGTTTTCTTCCAGTGGAAGAGTAGGCCTTATACAACGCTTCGTAATTTAATCCCTCCAAAATGTGGCTTAGTAGTCGAACGGAGTCATCCTCTGGTATTAACACGTTAAAATTAAATGGCAAAGCTAATTGATAGTGTCCACCTAATTCGTTATAATTCTTAGTGTGTAATTTGGTTTTTAGCATAACTTAAATTATACGCTAACTGCGAGTTCTTTGGGACCCGCAGTTTTCTATTTTTAGTAAGAAAAAGGGCCGTTGCTTGCGAACTATTTTAGTTCGTTTTGCAACGGCCCCTTTTTGTAGCATTCAAATACTTTAACCCATCATCATATAATCGCTTTAATCAGAAATTCATCATGGTACTTCCGGTATAGGCCCCCCCAATTCCGTTCATCATTGTATTACCCGAACTCGCAGCACGACTTCCACTCATCATATTCCCTTGAAATTGGCTCATGAATTGATTCATTTTGTTAAGGTTATCTTGTCCTATTTGAGTCTTTACGGCTGGGTCTGAATTCATGAGATCTTGCATTGACTTAACGTCTCCTGTTTGCATAGCTTTTTGCATTGCGGCTGAATTATGGAGATTTTGCATTGCTGATGAGTTCATTAATGCCTGGTGTTGGGCTGGGGTAAAGGTTTGCTGCATGAAATTTTGCATTTGACCAAACCAGCCATTTTCCTGTCCCTGAGTCGTTCCCGCCAAAGCCGGTAAAGCCATAAGCCCTACCGCCAATGTTGCAGTTCCTACGATTGCTGTAATTTTCTTAGTTAATTTTTTCATTGTAATTCCCCCTTATTTTTATTTGAATTTATTTAACTGCTTTCTATGTTCTTAGTGTAGCTTTTGGATACGACTATCTCATGAAAAAGTTGTGAATTTCCCATGAAGAAAGGGATGTAACGAAATTATAAGCTTCGCTACATCCCAACCATAATCCAAACCAATTTACCCAAAGCACTTGTTGTATTGTAGTTCTCTAAGGGAAAGATTTAATTAATTAGGATCTAGCCCTCTCTCCCTAAGCACAATCTCTATGGCTTTGCGAGTTCCGGAACCCTCCTCTCTTGTCACGAAGAGCTCGTTAATATCTGCCTCTTTACGTGATCAATGGCAATGCGTATGTAAATAATTGAAAAAACACAAGATCTCCTGGTCTTAGATTATTACGACTTACCGGTGAGCCTAGTTTGTATTGGTCGGCAGCAGTTCGTAAACAGATGGATAACTCAACTAATGAGTTTAGCTGTAACTTCTAAGCCCTAATTTTTGTATCGGTTCGCTGCCATCTTCAAGAAATCAGCATCAAAAAAGTGTTCATCACCATTAACTGGATATCGTGCAATTCTTTCCGCTTAGTTTAGCTTTTAGTAGAGCTTTATCCGAAACGGCAATAACCTCATGAATAGATCTTCCATCGTCCGGATAACTTGAAACACCCAAAGATACGGTTACCTGAGGAAACTCACCATTATCCAGTTGGCATATTTTAGATCTAATTTTTTCAGCCATTTTGATAGCGTTCGCCTTTTCACAATCTGATAAAAATAGGACTATTTCCTCCCCACCATATCGATAAACTCGATCCGTAGCACGAACACAAGTTTTAATTGTTTTTCCTACCTTTTTGAGTACCATATCCCCAATAGCATGACCAAAGTGATTGTTGAAATCCCTGAAATTATCAATATCGAGAAATATAAGAGAGTAAACCCCATAATTTATTACTTTATTTATATCTTGGTCAAATGCCCTACGGTTAAGAAGTCCTGTCATATTATCCATGAGAAGGCTAGACTTTAATTGATAGTTAAGCCTTTTAATTTTATCAAGTTGTTTGTCATAAATGAGAAAGATAATGAAATTTGTTAGTCCATACAAAATCCCCATTATTAGGCAATGCAAAAACAGATTATTAAATAGAGGCTTATCCATAAAATACAAAAGTATTATCGAATAAAATATTCCGGTCAAGATCATAGCAATTAACAACCCTAATTTTCTCATACGTCCTCTCTCCCTCTTAAGTAATCGCCAAAAGTTTCTCTTCACATTGCAGAAAGGCTTCTACGACTTCCGGGTCAAAATGCTGATTTTTATCGGCGACAATTCTTTCGACAGCTTCTTGATGAGAGAGTCCTTTCTTATAAGATCTCTTCGATCGAATTGCGTCATACGCATCACAGAGGGCAAAAATTCTAGCTTCCAAGGGTATCTCCTCACCCGCGAGTCCCTCCGGGTACCCTCTTCCATTAAATTTCTCATGGTGATAGGCGCAGATGTTCATACCCATTTCAATGAATGACTCTGTCAAATGATATTTTTCAATTGTCTCTCTAAGAAGATTTTGGCCTGTTCGTACGTGTTTTTTCATTTCCTGATACTCTGCGTCCGTCAATTTACCCTCTTTTAATAAAACAGCATCGGGAACCGCTACTTTACCAATATCATGCAATGCTGCCGCGTAATAAAGATTATCTAAAAAGTCATGAGTAATAACCTTGTTATACCTTTTGGTGGTACTTAATTGTCGAGCTATGATCATGGCGTAATCCCTGGATCGTTCTAAATGTTTCCCTGTCTCTGAATCACGCCCCTCCGCCAGGGTTGCAAGTGAAAAGACGATAGCCTTTTGTGTGTTAATCGTCTTTTTCACCACTGAAAAAGTGGTGAAGATACTCAATATGATTAAACTGAGAAAAACCACACATATAGCTCCGAACAGGTAAATGAATTTACCTAAAGTTACCTTTAACAAAGGTAATTGATGATATTCGGCAATAATAAATGGTTGGTCAGAAAAGACTTTTACCCAAGAATAATGGATCATTTCCAAATCAGTCACTGGATACCAACCCTTGTTACCTGTTAAATCATAACCTAGTCTTTGAACGTTAAGCAATCCAGTCTTCTGATCGAGGAAAATGTCAGCACCATAATCCGTTTGCAGAAACAACTGCGTGTTAGGTAAAACCTCAAATACGTTCATTAAATCGATATCGATGAACAAGACACCTTTCACAGAACGATCATCGTAGATAGGCATAGCAAGTGTCATTAATACCCGTTTTGTGGTGTTTGCCCCTTCTTTTACCGTCCCATAATAGATTGGAGAAAGTGTTTCCTGCCCTTTGTTCAAGGTAATCGCTTTTTCGAAAAGTTTCCTATGTAGTTCTTCATTGCTCATACCATCGGACCAAGTGGATTTTCGTTTCGTTGATCCTTCCACTTTTAACGTCTCAGCACCCGACAGATTTGTGACGGTCATTTGATATAATTTTTTGCTATCCGAAAAACTCGAGAGTAGTTTCTCTGCCCCACTTCGTTTTGAAGGATTGAAGTTCTCATTAAAGTAAGATTTCACATTTGGTAATGACAAAATAAAGTCTAAGTCTCTCCGAAAATCCAAAAAATATTCGCTGATATTCGTTTTGCCTGAAGCAACTTCGGCCATAGTTTTTTGACTTCTCCACTGCTCTTCCTCTTCATAGACCTGCCTCGTCCCAAAGTATAGCGATATTCCAAAGATAATTAGCAAAAGGAGAATAACTAAGAGATAGACCAAGTTTTGTCGGATTAACTTCCGTATTATAAATGAATCCTCTCCTGGCTGAGTTGAGAAACGTTTCATAGTGTTAATCCTTTCAGTTAACGTATATTACCAAAGGTTCCCATTGACAACCATAGTATAACTGTTAATTATGACTAAGTTATGAATTACTTATAAAAAAGTCTCAAAAAACTGGAATTTTATCTAAATTTAAAACACTAAAACATCTAAAATTCATTATTATTTCACAACAAATTCATACAAATTTGTAATTAGCTTCCCATCCTCTTATAATATGGGAAAGGCCAATGCTGAACCTAAAAATTTAGCTGAGAACCGGGTTGCAGTACTCGACTCTTATTTGCGCAAAAAAGCCTAAAGAAAAAACCCCGCAATCTCTTGCGGGGTCTACCTTTCCAGTGGAGCCGATGGTCGGAATCGAACCGACGACCTGCTCATTACGAGTGAGCTGCTCTACCTCTGAGCCACATCGGCATAAAAATGTTGAGTTAATTTCATTCTCATCAAGAGCAACTCATTTTTCCCAAAATTGAGCAACTCATTGCGACTTAGACAGTATAACACAAGTCGATTCGTTTGTTAAGGCTATATAAATATTTTTTAGTGATTCTCCTAATCCCCTAATTCTCCCAATTCCCCTAGTCTATTTAACTACAGAAAACCTAATTTCCGTTGTAGCAGAAGGTGCTTTATCGGTTGAATAAGGATCATCCCCACTGTTGCTGTAACAACTTGACTAAATAATAACTATTGGAATAGATGGATGATATGATAGATTGACAATTTAATTTTCATAGTATTGTACGTGTAAGCATTTCCTTTTTGGAAATAATACCCTCTCAGGGGGGTATGTCATGCTGGATCGTCGTGAGTTTATAAAACTAATCGTCAAGGGAGCTATTCTGGGTAACTTTTATAAACTTATTACCCCTCCCCTGGCTCAAGCAGTTACGGCAGGTGACGTTAAAAAGCTTCCGGTAGTAATGATTGAAACAGGTACTTGTACAGGAGACAGCATCTCCTTTGATAATATCTGGACCCCGACTTTTTCCGATATTCTTTCCAACATCCTTGATTGGCGCTACGATTGGAGCATGAATCAAGCTCAAGGGGATGCCGTTTACCAAGTTCTTCAAGATACGTATACCAAAATGCCTTACGAATACGTCCTTCTTGTCCAGGGAGCTATGATTCGCAGCGACGCCGGACATTACGACCATGTTGCCTACGAGCAGGGCAAACTCACCACCGGAATAGACCTGGTACGCCGCTTTGGCCTAAAAGCCAAATATGTCGTCGCTATAGGAAGTTGTGCTGCTTACGGGGGGCCGGTTTCCGGTTATCCCAATCCAACTCGGGCAACGGGAGTACAAAATATCCTTCCTGAGCGAAGAGTCATTAATGTCTCGGGCTGCCCTGCTCACCCGGATTGGATTATGGGTACCTTACTTCACCTAGCTCTTTATGGTGAGCCGGAGCTAGAAAAGTACGGAAGGCCAAAGATGTTTTACGGCGAAACTATTCATAATCGATGTCCGCGGAGATACTTTTATGACCAAGGAATTTTTGCCACAGAAATTGGTCAGAAAGAATGCCTTTATCGGGTGGGGTGTAAAGGACCGGTTACCTATGCCGATTGTCCGATTCGGCGCTGGAATGATCGCTATAATTGGCCCATTGGCTGCAATACTCCTTGTATCGGCTGTACGGAGCCGGGCTATCCTGATCTAATGTCCCCATTTACCGCTCACCTGCCTGATATTTCCCTGCCCGGCGGAACAAAGGTCACAACCGATTCTGTTGGCCTGGGAGTATTAGGCTTAACTACTGCAGCGATAGTTGGTCATGTTTCGGCTTCTCTTTATACGGGAAGAATACAAAGAAATATGCTGAAGTCCACTGTGCGGGGGAAACATCGATTTACCCTCAAAAAAGCAAAAACTTTTCATCGCTATCGTGTCAAAAAATCTTAATTAAGGAGTGACCGGTACTGAATAAAAAGGTCATTTTCCCTGTAACTCGCATTCACAATCCGATGTTGTTAGAGGCATGGTTAGACAATGGAGAAATCAAAGATGCCTTTATTTCCGATACCCTCTACAGAGGATTTGAACAAATTCTGATTGGCCGCTCCCCCATGGATATGCCTTATTACACTCAACGCATTTGTGGTATCTGTTCTTCCGCTCATGCCATTACAGCTGCCTTGGCCGTGGAGAAAGCCTTGGGAATGGAGGTTCCTCCTAATGGTATTTTAATCCGCAATCTAATCTTTGCCAGTGATATGATTCAGAATCATATTCGTCACCTATATTTATATGCATTGCCGGATTATTTTCGCGGTCCGGATCTTGCTCCGTTTATTCCCCATTCGGAATCCGACCTGCGTCTTTCCAAACAAGAAAATACCCTTCTCAGCGAGCATTATTTTAAAGCCTTGGAAATTTCTCGGGCCGCTCACGCCGCCTTTGCAGTATTTGGCGGAAAGGCTCCCCATGGTCACGGAATTGTACCGGGAGGGGCCAGTATGGAAGTTGACGCCGACAAGGTCAACCGCTATCGAGGGTATATTATAGAAATCTTAAGCTTTCTGGACGATACACTCCTCCCGGATGTCGACTTAATTATAAAGCGGTACCCGGACTATGTAGATATCGGCGCAGGAAATGGAAATTATATCTCTGTGGGGGGATTTCCAAATCCCGAGGGGGGTACGCTGTTTCCCCAAGGAGTCCTTATTCTGGATGAAAGGCAAAGCTTTTATGAGAAATATATTACCGAAGATGTAACCCACGCCTGGTATAAGCCTCATGGACCACTTCACCCTTCAGTAGAAGATACAATTCCCGATCATAGCCAGAACAAAGGATACACATGGGTGAAGTCTCCCCGTTATCGTGGTCAGCCGGTCGAAGTCGGCCCTTTAGCGCGAGCGATTATCAATAAAGAAAAGGTCATAGGGCATGGAGCTCTGGCAAGAATATGGGCACGGTCCCTCGAAATCAAGAAGATCGCTCTGGCAACGCTGGTGTGGCTGAATCGCCTCGAACCGGGGGCAGAAACCCTCAACTGCAAAATCAAACAAAACTCAGGAAGCAGTGTAGGTCTCCACGAAGCTATGCGTGGCTTTTTAGGCCATTGGCTTCAGGTTAAAAACGGTCGGGTAGAGCACTACCAGATCATTACTCCCTCGGCCTTTAATTTTGGTGCCAGAGACGAGTCAGGAACTCGCAGCGTAGGAGAATCATCCTTGCTGGGATTGAAGGTCCAATCAGAGGACCTTAAGGAGGCCGGCAGAGTCATCCGTTCTTTTGATCCCTGTTTTTCCTGCAGTGTTCATTTAATTGACGGCGAACATACTCGGACTTTAGGAATTAAATAAGGACTTTTTAGCGCAGCGACGAAATGGACGGCAACGATCAGGGGCATGGTAAAAAAACATGAAACATAAGAATAAATTGAGGAAAACTTTTTTCAAAGAACTGCAAAAGGGAAAGGTCAAGGGAGAAATTATTCTTTTTCAGCCTTTATTGGTAAGGATTTTTCATTGGGGATTTGCCGTCAGTCTGACCGGAATCCTGTTAAGTGGTTTAGAATTACATAAACCAGCCAAGTTTCTTGCGGTTTCCTATGGCGATATGTTTGAAATTCATGTAATATCAAGTTGGTTTGCCCTCGGATTTGTGGCTCTGCGTTGTACAGATGCAATTCTCCGGCAGGACCAATCTCTCATTCCTAAACTACGTGATTTCAAGGTATTCCCTAAACTTGTAGCATACTACCTATTCCTGCGTCCCGCTCCTCCTCTCAGTCGCAAATATAACAGCGGGCAAAGTCTTATTTACTTTTCCTGGCTCCCTCTTTTCCTGATTGCCAGCCTTCTCGGCTTATCTTCCTATTGGCATGGAGAGCATCTCATTTGGGTATGGAGATTAGTCGGTGGTTTTCAACGGCTAAGGTGGATAAAATTTTCCATCACCATTTACTTCTTGGCGACGATCTCACTGCACATATATCTTAGCATTACAGAGAATCTCAGCCATCTCCAGGCTATGGTTTCAGGGTATGAACGAAAGCCTCCGCCTAAAAGAAGCTAGAAATATTTTCCTTGAATATTTATGATACCTTTTTGTATAAGTTTGGGTATAATGAGAGATAGAGATAGAGTTATACATAGAAGGGACGATATGTTTTGGGATTGCATATTCATTTTGTTGGCATAAAGGGCACAGGTATGAGTGCTTTGGCTCAAATTAGCGCTCAAATCGAAGGTGCTACCATCTCAGGCTCAGATGTAGAAGAGAGTTTTTTCACAGATAGTGTTCTGAAGCGTGCTAAGATTCCTGTTCTGAGTTTTTCACCCAGTAATGTAGAAAAAGCTGACTTAGTTGTTGCTTCAGCCGCTTATACAAACCAACATCCGGAGATTGCCCGTGCGTTGGAATTAAATATACCAGTCTTAAGCTACCCTCAATATCTTGGGCGGTTGCTTTCTAAAAAACGAGGGATCTCCATCTCAGGAACTCACGGCAAGACCACAACCACTGCTATGATGGGACTTGTCATGCTCAACGCCGGTTTTGATCCGACAATTGTTGTCGGCAGCGATGTTCCCAGCATTGGCGGGAATGCTCATTCCGGAACGGGTGAATACTTTGTGGCGGAATCCTGTGAATACCGTCGTCACTTTCTTTACTATTCCCCGGAGCATCTTGTCATCACGAATATAGAATTTGATCACCCCGATTATTTTCAGGATCTTGACGACGTCATTTCTGCTTTTGCTGAACTTGCTCTGAAAGTTCCTGACCATGGTCACATTTACATATGGGCTGAGGACCCGAATTGTCAGGCTATTCGCAGTACTGCACCCATTACAACCTTTGGTCTCTCAGAATCTGCTGATGTTCGCGCAACGGAAATCCTCTTTCGCGATGAACAAAGTTCAATGAAAATCATGCTTAAAGGGCAATATGTGGGAAATTTGGATCTTCATGTGGCAGGTCGGCATAATATTCTCAATGCTTTGGCTACAATTGCAGTCTGCCACGAAATTGGCATCCCCATTCAGGAAATTCTCAGCAGCCTAAGCCAATTTAATGGGACAAAACGCCGCTTTGAGCATCTTGGCAGCAATACCAACGGAGCCCTTATCGTTGATGACTATGCTCATCATCCAACGGAAATCCGCACGACTCTAGAAGGCGCCCGCTTGTCCTTCCCGGATCGCCGAATCCGTGCCGTTTTTCAACCCCATACCTTTAGCCGCACAGAAAAACTCCTCCAGGAATTCTCACTGGCCTTTCAGAGCGCTGACGAAGTCGTCATTGCCGATATTTTTGCTTCGGCACGCGAGCAAGGACACGAAACTATCTCCGCCCTTACTCTGGCTGAGTTAATTAAGGAACAGGGAATTCAAGCACGCTATATTGGAACGTTGGACGATATTAAAGTATATCTTAATCAAACACTGGCTCCGGAGGATCTCGTTCTAACCTTAGGGGCTGGAGATATCTACAAAGTTGGTTTAGATATCGTCAGTTAAATTCGAACCAAATAGGTCACAGAAGTGCAAAGTCATCATTTCAAAGTACCCCCTAATAAAAAAAAACTTGGTGGGTGCTCAAAAACACATCTTCGCACGAATTAACCCTTCTTGCATCCTTTGGCGACAGCGACATCTTTAGTCGACTTATGCTAGAGGACGAAGGCACTGTCTTCGTACCTATTAACTCTTCTTACGGAATTTAATCGAAGGTTTACAAAAACGTTAATTTTGCTAAGGATATAAAAGTAGAGCAGAAACGAAAGCGCATTCAATCGTTATCTGCTCTACTTTTTATTTACCTATCTCTCCCCAAAAAACGGATAATCTTTCTTGATTTATAATGCCTTTGCAAAGGCAGGGAGTTCGATTAATAATCTGATTCTAATTAGGTTGCTCTATATCAGAACTAGCTGTTTAATTGCCGGATTCCTTCCACAATATCTTCCCAATTCCGGCATCGCTTGATTCCTTTGGGAAGCACTTCACAGTTTTGATTATAACTGGTTGTCAACAGAAAAACCGGAACTCCGATTGCTGCAATTTCCTCTGCATTCACATGATAGTCTTCAATAAAAACGTCGATATCCCATTCCTTGACTAGGTTTACTTTACTATTAAATCCTGAAAATAGAACGTGCTCATGAGGAATCTCACTCTTTGCCAGCCAGCGAACCGTGACATCTTTTTCTTCCGATGTTCGAGCAGTCACATAAATAATCTCATGACCTTCTTTGACCAGAGTTTCGATTCCTTCTTTTGCTCCCGGGACAATGTTTGGCATATACAGCAATCGTTCCGAATTACCAACAAAAAAATCGTTCATATCGGATCTAGGAACATCAAACACTTTGTGAATATCATAATCCGTAATAATCTTTATGTCTTTGCCGAAAAATCGATTTAATTCCTGCATCCAATAAGGGTAACTATCAGAAACAACACCGTCGATGTCAACTCCAATCCGCACGTCAATCTAACCTTTCAAGTTTGGGAAGTTCAAGGCTGGGAGGAAGATTTCGTTTATGTTCGCTTTGATGGTGCAGCTTTTCGATCCGTTCTTTAGCTTCTGCGGGAACTTCTTCCCCAAGTAAATAGCGATCGATCAAATCATACGTCAGACCCATTTCCGCTTCATCCGTCTGCCCGGGCCAGAGGCCGGCAGTAGGAACACGCATGGCTATTTTTTGCGGTAATCCCAACATCCATGCCCAAGCTCGTACCTCGGTCTTAGTCAGAGAGCTTATGGGCAAAAGGTCAACTCCTCCGTCCCCGTACTTAGTAAAATATCCGGTATAGCTTTCCGGAGCGTTGTCTGTCCCCACCACCAGATAATTCATGGCATTAGCTACAGCATAGAGTGTTGACATACGTAAACGGGCCTTTAAATTGCCCTGACTCATTGCTTCACCGACCATTTGACTGCCTTGTGATGACATAGGTAACCCCTGTTTAACTTGGTTAAAAATTAAAGTATGCGCCTCACTTAGGTCAATTTCCAAAGGTCTAAGCTCAAAACCCTCGGCAATCCAGAGGGCATCTTCCCGGTCTTCCGGGTTCGAGTGACTGGGCATAATCACTCCGATGCAGTTCTCCGGAAAGGCACGGACACAAAGACCGGTTACCACTGCTGAATCCACACCGCCTGAGATTCCAACGACTACTCCTTTTGCATTAGCCTCGGCAACGTTGCTTCTCAGCCATTCTACCGCTGTATTAATCCGACTGGCTAGTTCCTTCTCAGTCCACATTTATTCTACCTCCTGATTCTCATTTAACTTTATTTCATTATGAATCTTCAAAAGCAATTGTTGCTTTAAATCATACAGCTTTGATGATAAATCAACGATATATCTATGCGGGTTCGCTAAGCGTTTGACCTCATCCCAAAAAGAATCTAATTCCTGTCGTGAATATTGCTGTATTTCTAACAAGGAAGGCAAATCGTAAACCCTTTTTCCCTTTCTGAAGATCGGCTGTAAAAGCTCTCTCGTCCGAAAATTCGCCAGGGTCTTTCGTTTCCAAGTCTGTATCGGGTCAAAAATCGTCAGCGATTTGCGATCGCTGAAGACCTCATCCTCTAAAGCAATCACATCGGCCATCGCTTTCCCTGCCCGGTCATAAAAACGCACAATCTTTTTAATTCCAGGATTTGTGATCTTCGAGATATTTTCCGATACCTTCAGTCGAGGATGAAAGACCCCGTTCTCTCCCTCGGCAGCTAGTTTATACACACCGCCTAAGGAAGGGCTGTCCTTAGAGGTTATCAGATGAGTCCCCACTCCCCAGGCATCAATAGCGGCTCCCTGGGCACGGATGGAAAAAATAGTTTCTTCATCTAAATCATTGGAGCCGACAATAATTGCCTGGGTTAAACCTGCTTCATCTAGCATCCGGCGGGCTTCTTTAGACAAATACGTCAAATCTCCGCTGTCAATCCGTATCCCTTGAAAATGATGACCTTCGGCTTCGAGCTCCAATCCTACTTTAATGGCATTAGGGACACCCGAATCAAGGGCACTGTAGGTATCTACCAACAATAAACAATTATCCGGAAAGGTTCGAGCATAGGCGCGAAATGCCTCTAATTCAGAAGAGAAACATTGAATCCAGCTATGGGCCTGAGTACCCGATACTGGGATGGCATAGCGTTCTCCGGCTAAAACGTTCGATGTTGATTGGCACCCTCCGATAAAGGCAGCGCGTGCTCCTAAAACTCCTGCATCCGGGCCCTGAGCTCTGCGCAGGCCAAATTCCATCACGGGTCCCTTGCCAGCAGCAGACACTACTCTCGAAGCCTTTGTGGCAATGAGAGTTTCAAAATTAATTAAATTTAAAATGGCCGTTTCTAAAAGTTGTGCTTCAAAAATACGTCCCTTAACTCTTATGATGGGCTCATAGGGAAAAATAGGGGTACCTTCCTGAACGGCATCAACATCACCGGTAAATTTAAAATTACGCAGTTCTTCCAAAAAATCATTCTGAAAAATATGAAGCCCCTTAAGATAGGCTATGTCCTCTTCACGGAACTTTAGATTTTCGATGAAATCCACAACCTGTTCAAGTCCGGCGGCTAACGCATACCCTCCTTCAAAGGGCAGCGAACGGAAAAACACATCAAATACAGCTTCCTTATCGCGGCAGCCGTTGACATAATACCCTTGCATCATGGTTAACTGGTATAGATCTGTAAGCATTGTTAGATTTTCCATTTACTTTACCTCGCCACTCTCACCCATAAAATTATGACCGGGTTTCTTAAATCTAAGATATAATAGTCTGAAAAAATTCATGTGTGAGAATTTCTACCTTTGTGTTATCATTTCCTGCTTTCGCGCCGGAATAATTGTTTATCTCAGAGAAAACAAGGCTTATAGATTATGTTTGTCAATTTATATCGAAATTTCAAGATACTTATCCACTATTTTAGCTGATTTGTCCCCAGCCCCCTCCTACTTATCCACGATAATAATCCATCTATTTCGATATTATCCACAGAGTTATCCACACTATGCACAGTTTTTTGTCAGCAAGCGAAGTAATTAGACGGCAAAAACCAGAACTAATGCAAGATTCAAGTACATGATTAAACCCTATACCCGTATAATAATGCTATTCAACTAATCATTTACATAATTATCCAATATATTGGTAGTTATCCACAGCAACTCTATAGTTCTTTAAATCATCCATATTTATTTGGTTTCGAGGGGCTATCCCTCCAGCAAGTTTTTTAAGGCTTCCTGGCTTAAGCGGATTCCTTGCGCAACGGTTTCCGGAGAAGGTCCTCCTATCAGCTTACGAGCACGTACACAATGTTCAATGCCAATGGCGGCAAAAAGATCCTGGTCAAAGACAGGGGAAAGAGCTTTGTATTCACTAAGGGGCAGCTCTTCTAAACCTATTCCTTGTTTTGTACAGTGCAAAACAAGCCGTCCCACCAGCTCGTGCGCTTCCCGGAAAGGCAGACCTTTCTTAGCTAAGTAATCCGCCAAATCCGTGGCATTGGTAAAGCCGCCTTTGGCTCCCCAGGCCATGGCACCTTTATTAACTTGCATGGTCCTGAGCATCGGTTCTACAACAATCAGGCACTTTTGCAGCGTATCCACAGCATCAAAAACCTGTTCCTTATCCTCTTGCATATCTTTATTGTACGCCAGGGGCAGTCCCTTCATTACCGTCAGGAGAGCCATCAAATCCCCATATACGCGCCCGGTTTTTCCCCGGACTAATTCGGCAACATCGGGGTTTTTCTTTTGCGGCATAATACTTGAGCCGGTTGAGTAGCCATCATCCATGGAAATAAATTGAAATTCCCCGCTTGACCAAAGTACGAGTTCTTCACATAATCGACTAAGATGCATCATGATGATGGAAGCAGCCGCTAAAAATTCCAAGGCAAAATCCCGGTCACTGACGCCGTCTAAACTGTTTAAGGTTACATCTGAAAATCCCAATTCTCGAGCCACCTTCTCCCGATCAAGAGGAAACGTAGTCCCAGCCATGGCCCCTGAACCCAGCGGCGACACATTCAGCCGTTTTCTGGTATCGTTTAACCGACCAAGATCACGCAAAAACATCTGACTATAGGCCATCAGATGATGGGCTAAACTAATAGGCTGGGCTTTTTGCAGATGCGTATACCCGGGCATCCAGGTTTCCAGATGCTCGTCAGCAATCTTTAACAGAGTTTGAATCAAGTTTCCAAGGTAGGTCTTTGTCTGATCAATCTCTTCTCTTAAATAGAGTCTTAAATCTAAGGCCACTTGGTCGTTCCGGCTCCGTCCGGTATGTAACTTTTTGCCTACAAACCCGATTTTCTCAGTCAAGAGCTTTTCCACATTCATGTGAATATCTTCGGCACCAATCTCGAATTCCACGTTTCCGGCTTGTATATCCTTAAGAATTCCCTGAAGGCCTTCGATCAGCTGCAAGGCTTCATCTTCGCTGATAACTCCCACAGTACCCAGCATTCTGGCATGTGCTATGCTTCCTAAAATATCCTGTTTATATAAGCGCTGGTCAAAACGAATTGAGGAATGAAAATCCTCCACCAACGCATCCGTTGTTTTTTCAAAGCGTCCGCCCCAAAGTTTCACAGTCCATCTTCCTTCCCGAAGTAAATTAATACGTGGCGTCAGAGACACTTGGCCAATCCACTCTGCAGGAGTATACATAATGAGTTGCAGTATGGCAATAAGCTCATCCGCTTATTGTCATGGCCAGCGGCAACCCAGTTTCTTTTCGATAGCACAAGAAGGGGAGCCTTGCCCCCCTGTCACCCTTATTCTGAAACAGGCGCCGAAATATTCGACGCCTTGCCATTTTTTATTCTATTTTCGCAGTCCTGATTGTTTCTCCATCAAGGCTCTGACTTTTAATGGTAATCCAAAAAGATTGATAAAGCCGGCAGCATCTTTTTGATCATAGACTCCATCTTCTCCGAAGGTAGCATAAGCTTCGTTATAGAGTGAGTAGGGGGATTTTACCCCTGCCGATGAACAATTTCCTTTATACAATTTCACTCGCACGGTCCCTGTAACATTCTTCTGAGTCACATTTACAAAAGCATCGAGGGCTTCGCGCAGCGGCGAATACCAAACCCCATCATACACGATTTCAGCATATTTTAAAGCGACCTGTTCTTTATAATGAAGGGTGAGCCGATCCAGAGTCAGATGCTCTAAGGCCTTATGAGCCGTATAAAGAATCGTTCCGCCCGGGGTTTCATAGACCCCACGGGATTTCATGCCCACCAGACGGTTTTCCACCATGTCGACAATTCCAATTCCATTTTTGCCGCCTAATTCGTTGAGAGTTTCCAATAATTTAACAGGAGGTACCTTCTGCCCGTTTAAGGAGGTGGGGATCCCTTGTTCAAAACCTAGTTCCAGGTATGTTGCTTCATCTGGGGCATCTTCCGGGGCAACACCGAGCAGATAAAGATCTCTTTTAGGTTCATTCCAGGGATTCTCCAGGTCTCCGCCTTCATGGCTTAGATGCCATAAGTTGCGATCCATGCTGTAGGGACGATCTTTAGTGACCGGAACGGGAATTCCGCGAGCTTCTGCATAGTCAATACAGTCTTCACGAGATTTTAAGTTCCATAACCGCCAGGGTGCAATAATTTCCAAATCGGGATTTAAGGCTTTAACACTCAGTTCGAAACGAACTTGGTCGTTACCTTTGCCAGTGGCTCCGTGGGCTATGGCGACAGCGCCTTCTTTTTCAGCAATCTCAACTAAGCGGCGGGCAATGAGCGGACGAGCGAAGGATGTCCCCAGGAGATAGTCCCCTTCATAAACTGCTCCGGCTTTTAAGGTCTGAAAGATAAACTCCGTCACGAATTTTTCTCTGAGGTCTTCGATATATAATTTACTCGCTCCGCTTTTAATAGCCTTTTCCTGCAGAGGAGCTAACTCTTCTCCTTGGCCCAAATCTGCAACCATCGCAATAACTTCATATCCGTAGGTTTCCTTCAGCCAAGGAATAATAATAGATGTATCCAGACCGCCGGAATATGCCAAAACAACCTTTTTCATACTCTATTCTCCTTTTCCTTTAATGCATAAATTCAAATCCACCTAAAATTACGATTTAAGATCCTTTTGATCCAATTAACTGCAATTTGACTGATCGTTTAAAAAAGATAGAAGAAATTATCTTCTCCGAAATCATATCTAACCATAGTTTCTAAGTCAAGCTGTAGCCCTTTACATAACCAACGCCATAATTGCCTTTTGAGCATGCAAACGATTTTCGGCCTCGTCGAAGACAACGGAATGAGCACCCTCAATAACGTCGTCAGTAATTTCCTCTCCGCGATGAGCCGGTAAACAGTGCAGAACAATGGAGGACGGATGCGCAAGTTTTAAAGATTCATCATTGATCTGGTAACCTTGAAAAGCCTTCATGCGCTCATTTGCCTCTGCCTCCTGTCCCATACTTGCCCAAACATCCGTATATAGAACGTCGGCATCTTTCACTGCCTCTGAAGGATCATCAACGATTTCAACGCTGCCGCCATTCTCTTTGGCATCCTCCTGGGCTAAAGCTACCAAATCAGGATCAGGCTTATAGCCCTTGGGAGAGGCGATTACAACTTGCAGCCCCATTTTGGCGCCGCCAAACATTAAAGAATGAGCCATATTATTTCCATCTCCGACGTAAGCCAGTTTTAACCCGGCTAAACGTCCTTTATGTTCCTGAATCGTCATAAGATCCGCCAGCACTTGACAAGGATGAAGCATATCTGTAAGTCCATTAATAATGGGAATCGTCGCATAGTGGGCTAAGTCTAAAACTTCCTGATGACTGAAGGTTCGAATCATAATGCCATCCACCATGCGGGACAGTACCCGCGCTGTATCTGCGATGGTTTCTCCCCTGCCCAGTTGAATGTCCCGGCCGCTTAAAAATAATCCTTGACCGCCAAGTTGATATATCCCCACCTCAAATGAAACTCTAGTCCTTGTTGAAGACTTAGTGAAAATCATTCCCAAGGTCTTGCCCTGAAGAATTGGATGCGGCCGCCCGGCTTTCTGCTCTTCCTTAAGTTCATGGGCAACATCCAAAAAGCATTTTAATTCGTCCTGAGAAAAATCATGTAAGGAGATAAAATCCCGACCTTTAAATTGTGAACGATCCATTGTTATCATATCTCTTCCACCCCTTTGATGTGCATTATTATACTTAGTTATGCATAAAAATGCAATAGCTAAAATGTATAGTTTTTTTGCAGGATAAATAAATTAGTATAGCGAAGGATAACTAACCAACTTCTATCGACAATTATCTTGCCCGAATTTGTAAATTCGATAGACCTATAGTAAAAAGAAAAGAGGTGAAATTCCTAGTTTCATAACATTCTTTGTCAAAAAAGCAGTTGGGATTTTGAAGCATCCCTTGAAACTAGGATCATTATGGACTGGACAGAACGAATAAAACTAGCTTGGAAAATATTTAAACGAGAGGCTCTTCCTTTATATGCCTGGACCCTTATCTATATAGGAATTGGCGTTGTAGTTATGATAGCCCTGGTAATTGGGGCGGTTGCTCAATTAGGCTGGGCCTTTCCTCACCTTTCTCAATCCTTTGGAGGGTATTCGCCGGACATGCCTATTCCAGGGGTACCTCCCGCCTACGGTGACAGCCCTTTCGGTCCCTTTAACGGCTCATTTGGACGCCTTTCAATACTTCTTTCCCTCTTAAAAAATGTAGCTGGAACTCTCTTTTTGATGATTGTTATCGCTTGGTTGTTAGGAACAGCTTTTTATACCGGGCTCTACAATTTAACTGCCAAAGCTTATCAAGAACCTGTAACATTTAAGGACTTCAGCTATTCAGGTTTTTTCCGGCTTCTTGGTTGGCAAGGGATGCTCCTGCTGATTAAAATCTTTATAGTTCTAGTGGGAGTAATCGGAGCCATCATCTTGAGAAATTCTTACGGAGGGCTGATTGTTTTTCTCCTTGTTTACGCTCTGTTTCTAATCATAGTTGTCGTCTATGCTTTACCCTGGCTTGCCGTTTCAGGCATTTACTTATTGGCTCACCGGCAAAATAATTTCAGCAAAGCCCTTAGTGACAGTTGGAAATTCTTTCGGAACCACATGGGAATTCTTTGGGGATATATCGGCACAGTCGCATTAATAGAAATCGGCGTTCAAATTCTCAATCGCATTGTCTCAGGCCTTGGCGGATTGCTCTCTCTCATTGTGAGCCCCTTCATTGCGGTCCTGGCCATTGTCTGGGTATTATCCCTTGAAGATAAAGGTATCGCGGGAACTTCTCCTACCTTAACTCCAACAGACACCTATGTTCCTCCATCAGACTATACTCAGACAGAAGAACCCACCTCGGCTACCCCCGCAGACACGAACGTCTCCGATGGCATTCCCCTTCCCTCAACTACGCCTTTCCCTACCCCGGACAACACTATTTCTCTCCAAAAAACTGAGTCCCCTGCTCAGCCTGTTTCTGAGGCACCCTCTGAAGAAGTGCCTGAGCATCAACCCTCTGATACAAATGAGAGGCCAAACTTCTGCCCTTCCTGTGGGAAAGCGAATACAGGCACGGCCTATTGTCCCCAATGCGGTACAAAACTATAAGCAACTCCTGACTCCCAACGGTCCCCTTTCGCCGTCCTTGGCTTCGGGGACACTCGGCCGTCCATGGCCAGCGGTCCCCTTTCGCCGTCCTTGGCTTCGGGGACACTCGGCCAATCCACACTGCAGGAGTCTGCGTAATCAGTTGCAGTGTGGGGATAAGCTCGTCCGCTTATCGTCAGGCCAGCGGTTCACATCAGGTACTACTCTGAGGTTCGGCACGAAAATGTCCGGTGAACAATGTAGGCGAAGCTACCCAACCCGAGGACTTGACCTATTTTCATCATCTGCTGACGCAGCGGAAACGGCATGAAAGGCTACTCTGAAAAAACTACCCCGAACACCACAGACCCAAAAGAAAGGCGGCTTTGACCACATGAGTGAACCCATTTCATGGAGAGGCGATACAGCTCACAAAGCTTGCGTGGGGGAAGCGGAGCCGTGGTTCACATCAGGTATTACCCAGAGGTTCGGCGTAGCTCCCGCGCAAGCGAGTGAGCGAGCCTCGGAATGCTGGGTGAACGGTGTGGGCAAAGCCGCCCGACCCGAGGACGTGACCTATTTTATCATCTGATGGTTTATCTAAGCGGCATAGAAGTCTCATAGCGCAAAAACTCCTGCCTGAACAGAAACATCAGGCAGGAGTTTTAACTTCTATAAAATGTAGCAACCTTTTTACGCAATTTTTACGACAGGTACTCCTGCAGCGAAAGCACTTGAGGTATCGTCTGACTTCTGATCTCCTGCAAAGCACGCACCACTGCCTTCGCCGTATCCATTGACGAGAAGCAGGGCACACCATGTTCAACCGCCAAACGCCTTAACAAGTAACCTGTATGTTCCGGGGTTGTTCCCTTGGTGGGGGTACTCAGAATAAACGAGAACTCCCGCTGCCGAATGGCTTCCTGCAAAGCCTGACTTGATTCACTGACAGCATCAACCTTTACGCCGCAGAGAGCTAAAGCTTTCGCCGTATCACCGGTTCCTTTAACCCCAAAACCAAGCTGAGCCAGTTGTTGAGCAAGGGCAATTGCCTCAGGGCGGTCCTTTTCAGCAACAGCTACCAGAATATTCCCGTCCTTGGGAAGCGAAATGCGCGAGGCAGCAAACGCCTTAGCTAAAGCATGCCCAAACTGAGTATCCATCCCTAAAACTTCACCCGTGGATTTCATTTCCGGCCCCAGGGATGTTTCAACTTTTGTCAATTTCTCAAATGAAAAGACCGGAGCCTTTACCACCACGAAAGGCACCTCGGGAGCAAGGCCATGTTTATATCCCAGCTCCTGCAAGGTCTTGCCCAAGGCAACCTGAACAGCTAAATTTACCAGTGGAATTCCCGTTACCTTAGAAAGAATGGGTACCGTTCGGCTCGCCCGGGGATTTACTTCTAAGACAAAGACTTTGCCGCGAACAACGACAAATTGGATATTGATAAGTCCTCGTATCCCAATCCCTGAAGCCAGCCGGCAAGTGAAATCCTGAATCTGGTCAATCTCGGAAGGAGTCAGACTTTGCGGAGGATAAACCGCTAAACTATCCCCGGAATGGACACCGGCCCGCTCAATATGTTCCATAATTCCGGCAATCACGGTCGTTTCTCCGTCCGAAACGGCATCAACTTCAACTTCTTTGCCTTCTAAATAGCGGTCCACTAAAATGGGATGTTCCGGCGAGAGATAGATTGCCCGACGCAGATAGTCTTCCAGCTCTTCCAAGGTATATACCACTTGCATGGCTCGCCCGCCGATGACATAGGACGGGCGGACAATCACCGGAAATTCTAGTTCTTCAGCAATCCTTGGGGCCTGATCAAGCGAAATGACAGTCCGGCCTTCTGATTGGGGAATTCCTAAATGAGATAAAAGTTCGGCAAAGCGCTCCCGATCCTCTGCCAGATCAATGGAGTCCACGGGAGTACCAAAAATTTTAACACCGGCCCGTTCCAGCCGTCCCGCCAAATTAATGGCCGTTTGCCCGCCAAATTGAACCAGCACTCCATCTGCTCTCTCCTTCTGCAACACATGAAGCACGTCTTCTACGGTTAGTGGCTCAAAGTAAAGCTTATCTGCAGTATCAAAATCCGTAGAAACCGTCTCCGGATTGTTATTGACCATAATGGCTTCCACGCCGGCTTCCTGCAAGGCCATAAGGGCATGAACCGAGCAATAATCGAACTCTATCCCTTGCCCAATTCGAATGGGACCAGAACCTAAAACAACAATTTTAGGGCCCGAGGTCACTTCCCCTTCATCCTCTTCTTCATAGGCCGAATAATAGTACGGGGTTGCCGAAGCGAATTCAGCGGCACAAGTATCAACGGTCTTAAAGACAGGGATAATCCCGTATTTCATGCGCAATTCCCGCACGGCCTCTTCTACCCGTCCAGTCAGCTTAGCAACGGCCAAGTCCGAAAAACCTCGAACCTTCGCCAAACGCAGCAATTCAGGAGTTAGGGGTTCGCCCTGGAGACGACGCTCTAATAAGACAAGTTCTTTAATTTTAAACAAATAAAAGGGATCAATCTGGGTCAGCATTTGAACTTCGAGATTTGTCCAATCCCGACGAAAGGCTTCAGCAATAGCGAAAAATCGTTCGTGATCCGTGGAAGCCAGTTTGTCTTCAATTTCCATCTCTGTCCATCCGCCGGAAGCGGCAATCCGTAGTCCTACACTGCCTATTTCCAACGAGCGGGCGGCTTTTAAAAGAGCCCCTTCCAAAGTGCGTTCCATGGCCATGACTTCACCGGTTGCCTTCATTTGGGTCCCTAGACGATGGTCGGCAGCCGGGAATTTGTCAAAAGGCCAGCGCGGAAATTTTACCACGACATAATCTAAGGCAGGCTCAAAACAGGCACTTGTATGCCCGGTCACCGGATTCGTTAATTCCGGAAGAGTAAAACCAACCGAGAGCAGGGCAGCCATTTTAGCGATGGGGTAACCCGTGGCCTTTGAGGCAAGAGCACTGGAACGGCTAACCCGAGGATTGACTTCGATAACCACATATTCCCGGCTCACCGGATTCAGGGCAAACTGAACATTACATCCGCCATTGACTCCTAAAGCCCGGATAATTTTTAGGGAAGACGCCCGCAGCATCTGGTATTCAACATCACTCAAGGTTTGAGAAGGAGCCACGACGATACTGTCTCCCGTATGGATACCCACAGGATCAATATTTTCCATGTTACAAATTGTAATACAGTTATCCGCATCATCACGCATGACTTCATATTCAATTTCCTTCCAGCCCGCCACACTCCGCTCCAATAGGCACTGGCCGATAGGGCTTGCCTGCAGTCCCCGGTGCAATATTTCCGCGAGTTGTTTGGTATTCTTGGCAATCCCGCCTCCTGTGCCTCCTAAGGTATAGGCAGGCCGAATAATCAGAGGAAAGCCTTGCTTCTGGGCGAAATCCTCCCCTTCTTGGAGCGTTGTCACAATAACGCTCTCAGCGACAGGTTCGCTAAGAGCAAGCATCGTCTCTTTAAAAGCGTCGCGATCCTCAGCTTTATAAATTGTTTCAGCATTACAGCCAATCAGATCGACGCCGTATTTCTTCAGCACTCCGCTGCGCTCCAACTCCATGGCAAGATTAAGACCCGTTTGTCCTCCTAACGTTGGCAGCAAGGCATCAGGATTTTCTTTTTTAATAATTCTTTCGAGAGATTCCGGCAAAAGAGGTTCTATGTAAGTGAGATCAGCCATTTTGACATCAGTCATAATCGTGGCCGGATTACTGTTCACTAAAACCACTTCCAGGCCTACTTCCCGCAATGCTTTACAGGCTTGAGTCCCTGCATAATCAAATTCTGCGGCTTGCCCGATGACAATCGGCCCTGACCCAATAACGAGGACCTTTCTCCAGGCCGGATTAAGAGGCATGCTGAGCCCTCCATTCCTGCATCAATTGTGCAAACTCGTCAAACAAATACAATGATTCACTGGGCCCAGGTCCGGCCTCCGGATGATATTGTACGGAAAAAACGGGCAAATCCCGATGTCTAACCCCTTCAACGCTTTGATCGTTAAGATTGCGATGGGTTACGTACAGGGGGGTCTGACCTAAACTGTCCTCAGAAATTGCATAGCCGTGATTCTGGGAAGTAATCGTTACCCGTTTTGACTCCAACTCCTGGACAGGTTGGTTTCCCCCCCGGTGCCCAAACTTCATCTTGTAGGTATCTCCTCCTAAGGCCAAGGACAGAAGTTGATGACCAAGACATATTCCAAAAACGGGACGCTGCTCAATCAAATTACGAATGGTTTCGATCCCCTTTTGAACGCATTTAGGATCACCCGGACCGTTGGAAAGAAATATCCCATCGGGCTGCCGTTCTAAAATTTGCTTGGCTGAAGTGCTATAAGGAACAACCGTCAATTGAAAGCCTTGGGCCTGCATAGCCTGCAAAATATTTCTTTTGATGCCGAAATCCATCACCACGACATGAAACGACCCCTTATTCGTTTCGGCTGCGGGCAAGGTGTATATTTTCTTAGTACTGACCTCTGCCACCACGTTCTCTGGGACTTGGTAAGTTTTTAATTTAGAAATAAATTCGTCGAGGTGTTCCAAGTGAGTCGTTATCACCCCGCGCAAAACTCCATATTCGCGAATAATCCTCGTTAAGGCGCGGGTATCAATCCCTTTAATCCCCACAATGCCGGCCTGAGCCAAGGTTCTCGAGAGGTTTTTCTCCAGTTGCCAATGGTTAGGATTAAGGGCAGCCTCTTTGACGATAAATCCTTGAACTTGAATTTTTTCTGACTGATCATCTTGCTTGTTAATTCCATAATTTCCAATAAGGGGATAAGTCATGCAAACCATCTGGCCGGCATAGGATGGGTCTGTCAGGACCTCTTGGTAGCCTGTCATTCCCGTATTGAAGACTACTTCACCCCATGCCTCTCCGGAGGCTCCAAAAGATTCCCCTACAAATACTTTGCCTGTCTCAAGGACGAGTGCTGCCTTCATTTCATCCCTCCTCGGATCAAGAATACGGTATATCTGATTTCAAGTTACTTCCAAATCTCACAGAAGACTTCGTCTAATATTTTTAAGGCCTCATCGATTTCAGGCTTCTCTACGATCAGTGGAGGAAGAAACCGCAATGTCTTACCGCCTACACAGTTAATTAAGAGTCCCTTTTGGAGACAACGAGCCACAATTTCTGGACCGACCTTTGAAACGGGCCAGCCGATGATAAAACCTTCTCCTCGGACCGGATCTCCTGTTTGGTACTTCTGGGCCAGACCTTCCAATCCTCGGCGGAAATAGTTCGACCTCTCCTGCACACTTGAGAAAAATCCTTCTTGGAGCATAACATCCAGAACAGCGCAACCTACCGCCGTTGCTAAAGGATTTCCTCCAAAGGTTGAAGCATGGTCTCCCGGTTGAAAAGCATCGGCAACCATATCAGTAGCCAGCATTGCTCCGATGGGTACCCCACCTCCCAAAGCTTTAGCCAAGGTCATGATATCCGGAGTCACCCCGCTCCACTCATAGGCAAAAAGTTTTCCTGTTCTTCCCACTCCGCACTGTACTTCGTCAAAAATCAACAAGGCCCCATATTGATCACACAAATCCCGAGCGGCCTGCAAGAACTCCTGCGATGCAGGAATGACTCCCCCTTCACCCTGAATTGGTTCAATAAAGACCGCAGCCGTTTTTTCATTAACTTTAGCCTTTAAACCCTCAAAATCATTGAGAGCTGTATAACTCAAACCGGCAGGCAGAGGATCATACCCCTCCTGATATTTTGTTTGTCCGGTTAGTGTCAAGGTTGCTAGTGTACGACCGTGGAAGGAGTTTTCGAGAGAAACTACTTCGTATTTATCATCGCCGTATTTTTTCTTAGCATATTTGCGAGCTAATTTAAAGGCCGCTTCATTTGCTTCAGCGCCGCTGTTGCAAAAGAACACTTTATCAGCAAATGAGTTTTTAACGAGACGCTCCGCTAGAGCAATTTGATTGGGTATCCAATACAAATTCGACGTATGCAAAATTTCTTCGGCCTGATCTTGAATAGCCTGGACAATAGCCGGATGACTATGTCCCAGTGAATTGACAGCCAGTCCGGTTAAAAAATCCAAGTAACGTTTTCCTTCTATGTCCCAAACCCAGGCGCCTTTCCCTTTGACTATAGTCATAGGTAAGCGGCCGTAGGTGTTCATCACTACCTTTTTTCCATGCTCAATGACTTCTTCTGTTGTTAAACTTTCTAACCCTGTCATTATTTTTCCTCCTATCCTAAACAAACATTGTCCCAATGCCGCCGTCCGTAAATAATTCAAGAAGTATCGCATGACGTATACGACCATCAAGGATATGGACACTGCCCACGCCTTGTTCCAGAGCCGATAAAGCGCACTCGACCTTCGGCAGCATACCGCCTTTCAAAACACCCTGTTCTATCAAGTTATCCACTTCATCCCTATTAATGGTGGAGAGAAGTGAGGCAGGATCTGAGACATCGCGAAGAATACCACGCACATCCGTTAACAGCAGCATTTTATCTGCCTTTAGTGCTTCCGCGATTTTCCCCGCAGCCGTATCGGCATTGACATTGAAGGTTTCACCTTTTTCACCGCTGGCCACCGGAGAAACCACTGGAATATACCCTTGCTCCAACAAAGTATTTAAAATGCCCGGGGTCACTGTCTGAATCTCACCTACGAGACCTAAATCAATTTCTTCCATCGTTCCATCGCTATTGGGCATTTGGAGAGGTTTCTTTGTCGCTAATAATAACTGAGCATCTTTTCCTGACAAGCCGACACTCTTCCCGCCAAAACTATTCAGCATGGAAACCATCTCAGTGTTCAGCTTCCCAACTAAAACCATTTGAGCGATTTCCATGGTTTGAGCATCTGTTACCCGCAAACCTTGAACAAACTGACTCTCTATTCCCACCTTTTTTAACATGGCATTAATCTCCGGTCCGCCGCCATGAACTAAAACGGGACGTATTCCCACGGAATGCAAGAGCAAAATATCCAACATGACGGACTCTTTAAGTACAGGATCCACCATGGCATGACCGCCATATTTAATAACAACTGTCTTTCCTGCGAATTTTTGAATATAGGGCAGAGCTTCTACTAAAACTCCGGCTTTGCCAATCCCCTCTTCAATGGGTGTCATCTCAGCCGCCTCCTCTCTTTAGGTTCTTTAGGTTCTATAGCTTCCATTGATCGTGACATATTCATGAGTAAGGTCACAACCCCAGGCTGTAGCGCTTTCTTCTCCGTCATTGAGTGCTAATCTTATCTGCACTTCTTTTTGTTCTAAAATCTTTTTGGCTGTTTCTTCGGAAAAAGAAACTCCTTTTCCCCCTTGGGCTACAACCAAATCACCGAGAAAAATATCCACCCTGCTCGGGTTGAAGTCAGCTCCTGAATACCCTGCAGCCGTCAGAATTCTTCCCCAGTTAGCGTCCTCTCCAAACAAAGCCGCTTTAACCAAACTGGAGCCACAAATACTGCGGGCAATTTTCCGAGCATCTTCCCTTGTTTTAACCCCGGAAACAATTACTTCCATAAACTTACTGGCACCTTCCCCATCCCTGGCAATATCCTTAGCAAGCTGAATACATATTCCTTTAACCATGGACTCAAAGTGCACCATATCGTCACCGCTGGGAGTTACTCCGGAAGCACCATTGGCAAGAATGACTACCATATCGTTAGTACTCGTATCTCCATCCACTGTCACCATATTGAAACTCTCTTCGACAGCCTCCCTCAGAAATCGCTGCAAAACCGAAGATGGAACATCTGCATCTGTCGTCAGAAACCCTAACATCGTTCCCATATTCGGGTGAATCATCCCCGACCCCTTTGCCATGGCTCCAAATTTGATAACCCCTCCCTGGGAACAAGGAAGCTCATAGGCGTATTCCTTAACCACCGTGTCAGTGGTCATAATAGCTAGAGCCGCACGATGGGCTCCGTCATCAGGAGTATCCTGCTGTCCCTGCAGATCTTTCCCAACCTGACTTAACAGCTCCTCCCCTGCATTACTAATACCGGTTAAAACTCTTTCGATCGGCATTTCAACTCCGATCACGCCGGTGGAGGCCACAAGTACATCCTCTTTGGGAATTGATACAACCTTTGCCACTGCCTCTGCCATTGCTTCAGCGGACTTATCTCCAAAATCGCCTACGCAAGCATTGGCATTGCCGCTGTTAATGACAACTGCTTGAGCTATCCCATTGTCTAAATGACGCTGAGTTAAGTAAAGAGGGTGTGCCTTAACTAAATTCTTTGTATAGACTCCCGCGGCTTGTGCTTGAACTTTTGAATAAATTAAGGCTACGTCATATTTATCAGGATATTTTATTCCCGCCTGAACGCCTACAGCATAAAATCCTTTGGGAGCGGCGACCCCGCCGGCAAGCTGTTTCCATCCTTCGACTGTTTTTTCCATGTTATCAAACTCCTTCTATGACACCGCCATTAAACTGTTTGTGTCCAATGATAAATGTTCTTGTATTATCTAAAGTGAGACAAGAGAACCGTCTCTCTGTCTCGCCTCCTCAGAAGCAACCATAATCGAATATTCCTGAAGAAAATATTATCCCTTAAGGCCAGAGCGCCGTTCCGGTGAGTCCTTGATTTTCAGGACAACCCATGATCAGGTTCATATTTTGCACCGCCTGCCCCGCGGCGCCTTTCATTAGATTGTCGATGGTTGACACAATTACGGCATTGCCGGTTCTCTGATCTACGGTTAGCTGTAAAAAAGCATGATTGCTGCCGCTGGCATATTTCGTCTGGGGCCATGTTCCCTGAGGCAATAGGTGAACAAACTGTTCCGTCTCATAATGCCTTAACCAACAGCGGCGCAGATCTTCCTCGCTAACTCCTTCGTTAACCTTTGCATAGATGGTGATTAACATTCCTCTTGTCATGGGCACAAGGTGAGGGGTGAAATTAATGGTTAAGGGCCGGCCGGCTGCCCGTGAAAGTTCTTGCTCTATTTCCGGGGTGTGACGGTGACTCGCCACTCCATAAGCTTTGAAATTTTCGTTCACCTCTGAAAAGTGATTCCCTAAAGAAAGTCCCCGACCGGCACCTGAAACCCCTGATTTAGCATCTATGATCAACATCTCGGTCTGAAGAAGCTGAGCTTTCAGCAAAGGGACAAGGGCCAGCAATGTGGCAGTAGGATAACACCCCGGATTGGCAACTAAGGATTGTCCCACGATTTTCTCACGGTATAATTCCGGTAAACCGTATACTGCCTTAGACAGCAACTCCACGTCTGGATGTTTAAGTTTGTACCATTCCTCATAAACATCGGCTGAATTCAGACGAAAATCCGCTCCTAAGTCTATAACCTTCATATTGCGCTCGAGAAATGCTCTCGTTCTTGAAGCTGTCAAGCCATGAGGAAGAGCGCAAAATAGGACGTCAAGATCAGAAACCTCTTCATCATGCAAGAAACCTATATTTTGACCGCACCAATGGGGATAAACTTCCTCATACTCCTGACCTGCTACACTGGACGATGAAAGCACGAGCTCTTCTACTTCTTCATGACGACGCAAGAGTCGTACCAATTCTTGCCCTGCATATCCTGTGGCTCCTAGCACACCAACTCTCATGTCATTTCCTCCACTCTAGTTATCTTTTCATAATTATACATATCTACGTATAAAAATTCAATGCCCTTCATTAAAAAAGAGCCTGTCTCCATGAGCTCTCTTTTCCTCTTTTTCTTATTCTGACATTAAATCTTTTAACTTATGAAATATAACCCTAGTATCTTCACTTATTTATAATTCATTATTCCTCGAGTCAGAAAATCAATACAAGAAAACTAAGTTTACATTCAAGTCACATAAAAAAACAAGGCATAAGTCTATGCTTATGCCTCGTTACGTCAATCGCAAGTTGTCTACAAGAACATCATTAATTATTTAAACTCAACGGCTTGAACGAAATTCCTTCTTAATTTGTTGCAGAAGTTTCTTATCCCTTAACACGTCCGATCCGGTAAAAGCAAGGATTTGCATAGCTAGCATAAGAAGCTTTCCACCTTCAGAAGATAGAGCTGCCTTAGCAAACTCTTTTGTATGTGGGATTTCGGTTCCGCTTCCCAGAGCCAAGTAGGGATGTATCGCAGGAACAGCCCTGCTGACATTTCCCATGTCCACTGAACCCATAGCAGTTTGCGGCGGAGCAATATGCTGAATTCCCAACTCACGGAGATTTCTCGTAAAACAATCTGCTAAAGTTAAATTTGTATGCATTTCATCATAAGAAAACTCGAACTTTTTCCAAGTCATCTTGGCCGACACCATCGCTGCTGCTCCTTCTGCGCAGCGTATCACTTGCTCTCGCAAATCGTCAAGTTCTCTTCGCTTGCGAGCCCGGAGGTAAAAACGAGCTACAGCTCGATCAGGAATGATATTCGGAACTGTACCCCCTTCGGTAATAACTCCGTTAATCTTCATATCCTGAGGTATTTGCTTCTTTAAAGAATTGATCCCCACAAAGAAATTGATCACTGCATCGAGGGCATTAATTCCAAAATATGAAGCTGCTACTGCATGGGCTGCTCTGCCATGAAAGGTAAATTCCAAAGCATCCAAAGCCAAGCTGGAAATGACAGGAACATTTTGACTCCCCGGGTGAAACATTATGGCGGCATCAATACCTTTAAAAATTCCCTCTTCAACTAAAGTTACCTTTGCCCCACTGGTTTCTTCCGCCGGACTGCCAACAACAATGATCTCTCCCGGTAACTCTAAACTTTTACTTAGTACTACTGCCGCTCCGGCACTGGCTGCACCAATTAAATTATGTCCGCAGCCGTGGCCTACACCTGGAAGGGCATCATATTCTGCCAGAAAAGCGATCTTTGGCCCTGGAAGTGTGCTCTTATAATGGGCTAAAAAAGCAGTTTCTACTCCCGCGATCCCCGAAGTAACTTCAAACTTATGTTTCTTGAGAAAATTGCTTAACACCTCTGAAGCAAAATATTCTTTATATCCGAGTTCCGGGTTCTCCCCGATCTGACGAGCAAGTTCCCATACTTCGCTGTGCAGATGCTTTGCCTGATCTTTATAAAAAGCTTTTATGGCATCCATGCACATCCCATCTCTCTTCCATTTTTTGCAGTTTGGAATTCATTTTTTTCTTTACAAATGCTTCTATTTTGTTCTTGGGATCTAAAAGTTTCATGTTGAGCTTGAGCTTCTATCGGCTGTTGATCAAATTCCTTCTCTTTCTATATTTTACCCACAATCCTTTTATCTTGCAACGAATATTCTGATACTTGCCGAGATAACAGATACTTCAGTCTACATAACAGCCTTTTCTCAATTCTCATATTTCCAGTATAAAGTCGAAGGGAATATTAACTGCTAACGTTCATACGGAGTGAACTAGTTCCGCTAAAACTGAACCTCAGGGCTTCAGTGGGAGAACTCATTAATTCTTGACTGCTGGTTTGCTAAAGTAATCATCTAACCCTTGATAAATCGCCACTGCTAATTTCTCCTGATACTCCGGTTTTGTTAACAATTGTTCTTCAGAGGGATTCGATAAAAAACCTACTTCTACAGTTACTGCTGCTTGATGCGCCTTTTTCAGAACATAGATCTCGTTATTAGCTTTTATAACTCTTTTGCCGTTGGTTATTAAATTTAGTTTTTCTTGGATAGATTGTGCTAATAACTTCCCTTCAGGAGAATCGGAATTATAGAATATTTGTGCCCCAGTCAACTTTTCATTCGGAAAACTATTGGCGTGAATGCTGATATATACGTCGGCTTGAGCTTCCATTGCCAGTTTAATTCGCTGGCTTAAATCCTCTCGCTTCCGCTTTAATAGCCCTTGGGAAGTGCCTAAATCCTCGTCCTCATCGCGAACCATAATTGCCTTGGCACCGCTTTGCTGGATATGAGCTTGCAGACGCTTTGCTACTGCCAGGGTGATGTCCTTTTCCAGAACCTTGTTCTTTCCTACAGCTCCGGGATCGACACCACCATGACCCGCATCAATAACTACTACTTTATTACCCAAAACCCAGCTCCATATTTTTTGGTCACCGCTCTCCAATTTCCATGCCGCAGCGAGAATCAGACAAGCCAACACAACACCGCCTATGCTCAGGACCTTTCGAGATTGAAATGTAACAACTCTAATCCGTTTCATCTTTTCACCCTCCCCACTATTCGTCACTACAATATGGGAAGAGGGTGGAAAATATTCGCTTTGCTTGTACCCCAAAACCAAAAATACAGCGCAGTAGGGAAAGCCGTCCATCGCACTGGTGAGAATGGGAACCCCTATTATATAAGCCTTATGCCAAAATGATACATAATTTACACCTTTAATCTTCTTCTAGTGCTAAAGTCCTATAACTTTTGACCATTAGTCCTATTAGGTATATAATAAAGTAAGAACTTAAAGGGGAGCGAACATATGGCACTGCAATCATTTAGCTTTAATAAAGATGTTGGCGATTTCGAATGTTTTGTTGAATTTGATGAGGAAAACAACAACTTACAACCATGGCGAGCATCGAAGTACATAAACGATAAAGAGTTCGTATCCTATGGTGAAACTCCTGAGGTGGCTGCGTTGATGCTTTGCAGTCACATACAGCGGGACATCGCTGTCTAAATTCTGATATCTCCTCATAAGTCCGGCCGTCTTGTACGTGACCGGATTTTCTTCGTTTTATCCAATAACATCCCCTGACTTTTTAGGGAAAGATTCATCTATCTTTTCATTATCACAAAGGCTTGTGTCTATGCCTGGTAAACTTACGCTTAAAAACATCGACGAAAAGAATGTGTAAACCTAAAAAATCCCCGAACCACGCATGGTCGGGGATTTGACGTTTTCCGATAATTAACGTTTAGAGAACTGAGGAGCTTTACGAGCTTTCTTCAAGCCGTATTTACGACGTTCCTTCATTCTTGGGTCACGGGTCAAGAAACCAGCGCGTTTTAAACTTGGACGTAGACTTGCATCTGCTTTCAGCAATGCGCGGGCAATCCCGAGACGAATAGCTCCCGCTTGACCGGTAGTTCCGCCTCCGTGAGCAAGTGCGATAACATCATATTTGGAGAGGGTATCCGTTATATTAAAGGGTTGTTGTACAATCATTTCTAAAGTTTTCTTACCGAAGTATTCCGATACTTCCCGTTGATTAATAATAAATTTTCCTTCACCGGGAATAAGACGAACGCGTGCGATTGCGTTCTTACGACGTCCTGTTGCAGCATATTGTAATTGAGTTGCCATGTTTAATCTTCCTCCTTCCTAAACCTACTGTATTGTCCAGACTTCAGGTTGTTGAGCTTGATGGGGATGTGTTTCCCCCTTGTACACTTTCAGTTTGGTGTACATCTGGGCGCCCAACTTGTTATGAGGAAGCATTCCCTTGACAGCATGTTCCATAGCACGTTCAGGCATGGTTTTCATTAATTTTTTGTAGGGGATTTCTTTCAATCCACCGGGAAACCCAGAGTGACGACGATAAACTTTAGCATTTAATTTATTACCCGTAAGTAATAATTTCTCAGCATTAATAATGATAACGTGATCCCCGGTATCAACGTTCGGGGTAAAGGTCGGTTTATGTTTACCTCTCAGGAGACGTGCTGCTTCTGTAGCAATACGACCCAAGGGAATACCTGCGGCGTCAATGATATACCATTTGCGCTCTTGGTCCTGCGCCTTTGCAAAAAACGTGGTCATGACTTTCCCTCCAAAATTCAACAGATTTCCGTTTTTGCTTCACAATCATGGGGCTCAATCATGCTTGTGACACACCAAGGTTATGGGGCTCAATCACAACCATGGCATAAAAACTCATAATGATATTTTATTTTGATTTTCGTTCTTTGTCAAGTTCAATTTAGTTTTTACAGGTGTGTGCGTAATACGTCGCAGTGTGGCGATAAACTTGTCCACTTATTTTCATAGTCTGCAGATGCCTAAGAAATCTTCATATGAAAGAGAATACCGACGTTTAAAGATTAGATTAAAGGTTCAAGGTCAGGAAATATTTCAAAAGGACTTTCCACTGTATAATTTACATGGGTCAGAAACAAACCATGAGCAGGAGCAATCAACCGGGCTTGTCTCCGCTCTTGACTCTCGATAATTCCGGGAATTTCCCCGGGCATAATCCTCCCTCTGCCCACGTCTGCCAGTGTTCCTACAATAATTCGCACCATGTGGTATAAAAAACCGTCCCCAACGCAGGAAATACGAATCAAATCTTGATCCGCCCGGACAAGACAGCGATACAGTGTTCGTTCAAAGGTCTTGCTGTCCCCTCCGGCGGCAGCGAAGGTTTTAAAATTATGTCTTCCTTCCAGGAACTTTGCCGCCTCCCTCATAGATGAGATGTTAAGGGGAACAGGGATATGCCAGGAATAAAGCCGTGTAAAAACCTCCGGTATGCGCTGGTTGTCTATATGGTAGTCGTAGCGTTTCCATGTAGCAGACCAACGGGCATTAAAATCCCAGGGAACATCCTCCGCCAGCAGTATGCGAATATCTTTAGGCAGCAGACTGTTGAAGGCCTTGGGAATTTTATCTTCCGGTATTCTGGCTTCAGTCAGAAAGTTTACAACTTGGCCCGAGGCATGCACACCGGCATCAGTTCGTCCTGCCATAGCAATAGTTACTTTTTCTTCTACCAGCCGTTCCCAAACCTTTTCTAAGGTTCCTTGGATCGTGGGACCGGCTGTTTCGATCTGGCGCTGGAATCCATGATAATTTGTACCGTCATAGGCTACCTTGAGCCGTATGTTACGCATTTGTGTCACCAACCTCCGACTATTACCGTTTAGTGCCAGATTAAGAGCAGTAATCCCCACAAGGCCATGATAAATCCACACCAAAAGTCTATAACCGTTCTCTCATGAAACAAAAATGATTGAACGCTTCCTGAACCATAGCCGCGGGCTATCATATTTTCGCCAAGTTCTTCAGCCCGCTTAAGACTGATAAGGATTATTGGAACTATCATCTGCACGATTTCCCAGGATCGCCGCAGCCATGAGTCAGGCCAATTTCCCTTGATCAATCTCGCCTTCCAAATCAAAGACCCTTCTTCTAAAAGAAGCGGTATAAACCGCAAGGTCATGGTCAGTAAAAGAGCAAATTCTGCCGCCCTAGAGGAGAAACGGGTGAGGGGAGCAAAAAAGTAAATAATTCCAAGACCTTGTTCCATGGGTAACGTTACCGCCGCAAAAAGCCGGGTTAAGGTAAATACTAAAGCTATTCGCCAAAGCATGATCATAGCTTGTATTAATCCTGCCTGCGACCAATGCCCCTGCCAAAAAGAAGCTGATTCACTCCAGGTCCATCCTGCTGCAAAACAATAAAATAGCCCCAGCCATAGAAGAACCAAAGTCATCCCTCGAAACATCTTGAGAGGAGCATGATTAATCAACACTAAACCAATCAGCATGGCTGAAGTGAGAGCTAAACCCTGCCAATGAGTCAACGTCAAAAGCAGTGACAAAATTGCCAGTCCTCCCACTTTTAATCTGGGATCCAACCGATGCAGAATGCTGTCGCTATGCCAATAAAGCTCCTGATCCATCATACTCTCTCCCTCTCTCAGCAACTCAACAACGCACCCCGGAACGGACAAATTGGTCCCGAAAGTTTGTCCATTCTTCCGCGGAGCAATCAAGAGTTAATGCTCCATTCTCCACGAGCCAAATCCGATCGGCAGCTCCTAGCACATCCCGAAGATCATGGGTTACGAAAAGAATTGTAACGCCCCTAAGTGCAAATATGAGTGTCTGAATACTCACCTTGCTTTTGGCATCCAGGCCAAGCAGAGGTTCGTCCAGAAGAAGAATCTCCGGTACAGTTCGCATCGCTGCTGCAAGTGCGACTTTTTGTCGCTCTCCGCCGCTAAGTCGCTCAGGAGAACTCCAGGCTAATGATAATGAAATTTCATACCCTTCCAGGTATAAACCCTGCTCTTCGGTAAGGGAGTTAACCACAGAATTCTTTGTCTCACGAAATATTTCCTTGAACACACTGGTGCCGAGCAGATATTCCCCCGCTTCTTGCAGGACATAACCCACCTTTCGCCGCAATTCGTTGACATTACCTTTGCCCATTCCTTTTCCGAAGACGGATAGCCGCCCTTTTGCCGGCAGGATAAAACCAAAAACACTTTCTAAAATCGTAGTTTTTCCGGCGCCTGAGGAGCCCACGACGGCTATAAATTCGCCGGGTTTTATGTAGTTATTTATCCTCAAACGCGAATTATAATCGGCGTCTTCCCATTCTAAAACCGGTTTGCACGACTCATGCCCTGGTCTTGCCTGCAAAGAAGCCTGCTTTAGATGAACTGTTCTTTTGTCAAAAAGCGAAAGCTCTTCATAGTGGTACTTAAAAGCCTCTGCAGGGTTGCCCCAGTCTGCAATTGCTCCTTGGTTAAGGACCAGCAAACGATCCGCTTGCCTTGCCAACTCCGGATCATGGGTAATCCACAATTGTCCTGTTTTAAGCCGCATGTTTCTTAATAGTTCTAAAATTGTTTCCTGCGCCTTAGCGTCGAGCATGCTGAGGGCTTCATCTAAAATTAAAAAGGAAGGGTTTAGCGCTAAGATTGCGGCTATGACAAGCCGTTGGCGCTCTCCTCCGGATAATGTTGCGGGAGACTGATTCTCCTTGCCCTTGAGCCCTATCTGAACTGTTAATTCCTTAACTCTGTCACGTACCGTCTTTCGGTCTAAACCGAGGTTTATTTGACCAAAGCCCAACTCTTCGGCAACTGTGGCCCCAATGGTCTGTCGTCTGGGGTGCTGACCGACATAACCTATCTCCTGCCAACGCTTAAGCTTCTCCCACTGAAGATAGGTTCCGTTTTGCCGCATGCGGATCTCCCCACTCTCTGGCAAGAGCAATCCGGCAATCAGGCGAGCTAAGGTCGACTTACCGGCACCATTTATACCCATCAGAGCAATGACTTCCCCCTGCTGCCAGTCAAAGGTTACATCCTTAAGCAAGTTCACGTACCTAATATTATGAAGTTCAAGAATTTTTCCCGAGCTCATGAGACCACTCCCTGATATTAGCAAAGGCCGGGTGCTTAGCGTATAAGCAGCCCGGCCTCTAGCAACTCGCTTCTAGACGAGTTCAACGATAACCATTGTCGCAGCATCTCCCCGACGCATGCCGAGTTTCATAATGCGAGTATAGCCTCCCTGACGGTCAGCATATTTTGGCGCAATGGTATCAAATAATTTTTTAACAACATCCTCATCCATCAGATAAGACATCGTTAAGCGACGTGCTGCGAGATCGCCTTGCTTTCCAAGCGTAATCATCTTTTCAGCAATTGAACTAAGTTCCTTGGCGCGTGCTTCGGTCGTTTCAATACGTTCATGTCGTAATAGGGAAGTGACAATGTTGCGTAACATTGCTCCGCGATGACCTGAGTTTCTTCCCAACTTGCGGTAAGCCAATTACATTCCCTCCTTTTGCACCGAATTAGTCCTCAGATGGGCGGAACGATAAACCTAAATCTTTAAGCTTGAATTCCACTTCTTCCAAAGACTTACGACCAAGATTACGTACTTTTATCATGTCTTCTTCCGTCTTCTGAGTTAACTCTTCAACGGAGTTAATTCCTGCTCGTTTCAGGCAATTATAAGAACGGACAGACAAATCCAATTCCTCAATGGTCATTTCGAGGATTTTATCTTTGGCTTCTTCTTCTTTTTCTACCATGATTTCAACATTATTAAGTTTATCAGTAAGTCCCATGAAAAGGCGCAGGTGATCGCTCAAAATTTTGGCGGCAGAACTTGTAGCCTCTTCCGGAGAAATACTGCCATTAGACCATACTTCGAGAGTTAACTTATCATAGTCTGTGGTTTGCCCGACACGGGTATCCTCGACAGTATAGTTAACCTTGTAGATGGGGGCGAAGATCGAATCAATGGGTATAACCCCAATGACCTGATCCGGCTTCTTATTACGGTCTGCAGACACATAACCACGGCCACGTTCCACTGTCATCTCCATAAAGAGACGTCCATCATGATCTAATGTGGCAATCTTTAAGTCACGGTTTAGAATCTCAATATCCGGGTCTGTAATGATATCTCCTGCAGTCACAATCCCTTCATTCTGGGACTCTAAACGAATGACTTTGGGCTCATCGGTATAGCCTTTTAAAGCCAAGGACTTAAGATTAAGAATAATGTCCGTGACATCTTCTAAGACACCCGGAATCGTGGAAAACTCATGGAGTACCCCTTCGATTTTGACCGATGTAACCGCTGATCCTTCAAGAGAAGATAACAAGATCCGTCTTAGTGAGTTTCCTAAGGTGATCCCGTAGCCTCTTTCTAATGGCTCAACGACAAATTTTGCATAGGAGTCATCTTCAGAACGCTCGACACACTCGATTCTGGGCTTCTCGATTTCCAACATCGGAATGCACCTTCTTTCTCGAGAACTTGATATACAAACCATCCGACCCATAAGGGCAGAACGTCAACATTAACGGGAGTATTTCTCCACGATGAGGTGTTCTTGAATTGGAAGTTGAATATCTTCACGAGTAGGAAGCGCAACAACGGTTCCTGCAGCAGCGTTTGCATCCAAACTCAACCATCCCGGTACAGTACGTGTGCCTAAGTTTTCGAGAATTTGTTTCATTCTGGGTGAACTTTTGCTGCCTTCTTTAACTGCAATAACTTCCCCAACACGTACGGAATAGGAAGGTATATCGACTCGTCTTCCGTTCACTGTAAAGTGACCGTGGTTCACGAGTTGACGTGCTTCTGGACGCGATGTCGCAAAACCTAAATGGAATATAACATTATCCAAACGTCTTTCTAACAATACAAGCAAGTTCTCACCGGTTACCCCTTTGCGGCGGGCAGCCTCATCAAAATAGTGCTGGAATTGTTTTTCCATGACACCATACAAACGACGAGCTTTTTGTTTCTCACGCAGCTGAAGGCCATATTCGGTTGGCTTCTTGCCGCGGGCCTGGCCGTGTTGTCCAGGGGCGTAAGCACGACGGTCAATTGCACACTTTCCGGTATAGCAACGTTCTCCTTTAAGGAATAACTTCATACCTTCACGCCGACATAAGCGGCAGACTGGTCCAGTATATCTAGCCATGATTACACACCTCCTATACCCTTCTGCGTTTTGGTGGCCGACAGCCGTTATGCGGAATCGGTGTCACGTCTTTAATTAAATTAACTTCTAAGCCTGCAGCTTGCAGAGCACGAATGGCAGCCTCACGACCTGCTCCAGGTCCTTTTACATAGCATTCAACATCTTTTAAGCCATGTTCCATTGCTACTTTAGCACAGGTTTCAGCAGCCATTTGTGCTGCAAAGGGTGTGCTCTTACGGGAGCCTTTAAAGCCCAAAGAACCTGCACTTGACCAGGAGAGGGCATTTCCGCTCAAATCCGTAATGGTCACCATGGTATTGTTGAACGTGGATTTGATATGGGCAATTCCACTGTCAATATTCTTGCGTTCCCGGCGTTTTGTCCGGACAACTTTACGTGCCATCTCGGTTATCCCTCCTTATTATTTCTTACGTTTTGCTCCGACAGTTTTAGCCGGACCCTTGCGAGTACGGGCATTGGTTTTCGTGCGTTGTCCCCGTACAGGAAGCCCGCGACGATGACGCAAGCCACGATAACAGCCAATTTCCATCAGACGCTTGATATTGAGGGAAACTTCGCGACGCAAATCGCCTTCAATTTTATACTCTTTATCAATAACTTCCCGAAGCTTGCCGACTTCGTCCTCTGACAAGTCGCGCACTCGGACATCCGGGCTCACACCCGTTTTAGCGAGAATCTTGTGTGAAGTCGGGAGCCCAATGCCATAAATATAGGTTAAGGCAACCTCTATACGTTTCTCGCGCGGTAAGTCAACCCCAGCGATACGTGCCATCTATAATTTACACCTCCAACATTTCAGTTCTTACTCAAATTATAAAAATCGGTGCATCAGAGAACGCTCTGATCAGCCGCGCAACCGAAACTGTTTATCCTTGACGTTGCTTGTGTTTCGGGTTTTCGCAAATAACCATGATTTTGCCATGGCGGCGAATAACTTTACATTTTTCGCAAATTGGTTTGACAGAAGGCTTTACTTTCACTGTAATCCCTCCCTTGACTTACTTAAACCTATAGGTGATTCTGCCCCGTGATAGATCATAGGGGGAAAGTTCCACAGTGACTCTATCCCCGGGGAGAATCCTAATAAAGTTCATGCGTATTTTACCGGAGACATGTGCCAATACCTTGTGTCCATTGGGCAATTCAACGGAAAACATGGCATTTGGCAATGGCTCTAATACTTTACCTTCCACTTCTATAACGTCTTCTTTTGACATACTTAAATTCCCCTCCCCTGACAATCCTACGGTACACATCTAACTTCGAGTCAGAATTTCCAAGCCATTTTCCGTAAGCGCAACTGTGTGTTCGAAATGAGCCGACGGCTTCTTGTCTTTCGTAACCACAGTCCAGTGATCCTTCAGTGTCAGCACTTCATACGTACCCATGTTTACCATGGGTTCAATAGCCAAGGCCATACCTACCTCGAGTCGTGGTCCCCGGCCGGGCTTGCCAAAATTAGGGATCTGCGGGTCTTCATGCATGGCTCGGCCAATCCCGTGCCCTACATAATCACGCACAACCGAAAAACCATGTTTCTCTACGTGCGTCTGAACTGCGTGGGATACATCATAAAGACGATTTCCAACCTTTGCCTGGGCAATACCTAACATTAGTGACTCCTCTGTGACCTTAAGGAGTTTAAGGAGATCTTCAGTAACTTCCCCGATTGGCAAAGTTACGGCGGAATCTCCGAAGTATCCGTCAATGACCGCGCCGCAATCAATACTGATAATATCTCCAGATTCTAAACTCCTTAAACTTGGGAATCCATGAACCACTTGTTCATTAACTGAAGTACAGAGGGTTGCCGGAAACCCGTTATAGCCTTTAAACGCCGGAATTGCTCCTTGTGCTCGAATATAATCTTCTGCCATGCGATCCAGTTCAAGGGTCGTTATTCCCGGCTTTGCAGCATCCCGCATTAGAGCAAGAGTATCTGCCACAATTTTTCCTGCCTTACGCATCCGCTTAAACTGATTTGCATTTTTAAGCTCTATCATGGTTAATTAGCCCAAGGCCTTAAGAATATCCGCAAAGACCTTATCGATTGGCTGATCGCCATTGATGCGTTTCAACAGTCCTTGTTGTTGATAAAAATTAATCAAGGGTTCTGTTTGATCATTATAGACATTTAAGCGGTTTTTGGCAGTTTCCACTGTGTCGTCGGAGCGTTGATAAAGCTCTCCGCCGCATTGACCACAGACGCCTTCCTGTTGGGGAGGATTGAAAATCATATGATATGAAGCTCCGCATTTACGGCAAACACGGCGGCCGGTTAGACGCGGAATCAAGACGTCTTCTGCTACTTCGATATTAATAACGCCATCAAGCTTCATTCCAAGACGATCCAAGATCTCATTTAAAGCATTCCCTTGTGCTAGTGTACGCGGGAATCCATCAAGTAGGAACCCTTCAGCACAATCAGGTTGTGCTAAACGTTCTGCAACAATTCCAATGGTTACTTCATCAGGAACTAATCCACCGGCATCCATATAGGACTTCGCTTTCAAACCTAAAGCTGTTCCGTCTTTAATAGCTGCACGGAACATATCACCTGTGGAAATGTGTGGGAAGTGGAATTTCTCCACCAGTGGACCTGCTTGAGTACCTTTACCTGCACCTGGACCGCCCATTAATATTATTTTCATCTCTCTCTTCCTCCTTTACTTCATAAACCCTTGATAATGCCTTGACATAAGTTGGGATTCGATCTGTTTCATCGTTTCAAGCGCAACCCCAACTACGATCAGAAGGGAAGTACCACCAAAATAGATGTTTTTAAGACCTGTCAGTCCCATGACTATTGTCGGTAGGATTGCTATCAATGCTAGGAATATGCCGCCTGCCAGCGTAATCCGGCTTAAGATCTTGGAGAGATACTCAGCCGTAGGGCGCCCAGGACGAAGGCCAGGGATAAATCCTCCATACTTCTTCAAGTTGTCTGCTACATCCGCTGGATTAAAGGTAACAGCCGTGTAGAAGTAAGTAAAGAATATTATGAGCACACCGTAGACCAACAAGTAAGGGATCGATTGAACCGTCCCATTCATGCTGAACCAAGTGTTGACAAATCTCGCAAATCCAGAAGTAGGCATCCATGTTGCAATGGTCTGCGGAAACGCGAGCAAGGAAATCGCAAAAATGACCGGAATAACACCGGCTTGATTAACCTTCAAAGGGATATGGCTGCTTTGTCCACCGTAGACACGGCGTCCAACAACTCTCTTGGCATACTGAACTGAGACCCTTCGTGTACCTTCCTGAACATAGATAACTCCTGCGATAATAAATACCACAATGACTGCTAAGCCGAGAAGGCTGAAGATATTGATCTCATGAACCGTAAACAAGCTGTATAAATATCCGAGGGCACTTGGAACCCGTGAAACGATACCTGCAAAAATAATCAGTGAGATACCATTTCCAACTCCGTTTTCAGTAATTGCTTCACCAAGCCACATTAAAAATGCCGTTCCGGCAGTCAGAACGAGGGCTACTAAAAGGTAAACCGCCCACTTCCATGCGGAGCTGGGAACCATTAAGGCAGTACGGATCCCAAAGGTAAGACCAAAAGCTTGAATAAACCCTAAAGCAACTGTTCCATAACGCGTATATTGCGTTATCTTTTTGCGGCCATATTCTCCTTCTTTAGAGAGTCTCTCTAAAGAAGGGATGACAATCGTCAGCAGCTGAAGAATGATGGAAGCTGTTACGTAAGGTGTAATACTCAAAGCAAATACCGTAAGCCGTTTGAAGGAACCTCCTGAGAGCGTGTCCATAAAATCGAACATGCCCCCAGTTCCAAGCATATTCTTCAAAACTTCATGATTTACAAAAGGAATGGGAATATGTGCTCCGATACGGAAGATCAGGAACATAAGAAGGGTGTAACCGATTTTCTTCCTGAGATCCGCTACATTCCACGCATTCTTCAGGGAATCGAAAATCATCCTATTCCACCTCTACTTTTCCACCAGCTGCAACAATTTTTTCTACCGCAGCCGGGCTGACTTTGTCAATTTTGACGGTCAGAGCTTTGGTCAATTCCCCCGTTGCTAAAATCTTGACACCATCTTTTACGGCCTTAATCAGACCGCTCTCTAAGAGGCTTTCAAGGGTGATTTCCGTCCCGTTTTCAAATCGTTCTAAATCCCGAACATTCAGGGCTACGATTTCTTTTCTGGATCTATTGGAAAATCCTCGTTTCGGCATTCTGCGATAGAGTGGATTTTGTCCGCCTTCAAAACCGGGACGGACACCTCCACCTGCTCGGGAATTTTGCCCTTTATGCCCTTTGCCGGCGGTTTTGCCGTTTCCCGATCCAATGCCGCGGCCAAGACGTTTCGGGGCATGAGTTGAACCTTCAGCAGGCTTGAGATCATGCAGTTTCATGCTCGCCCACACCTCCTTCTATTGAACTTGTTCGACTGTAACTAAATGCATGCATTTATGAATCATCCCTAAAATGCTCGGGGAGTCTTCATGAACGGCACTAGAGCCTACCTTACCTAAGCCAAGTGCTTGCAGTACTTTATGCTGTGCCTTAGAATATCCGATCGGACTTTTCGTCAGCGTCACTTTAATTTTCATGACCAACCCTCCTTAACCTAGAATTTCTTCTACGTTTTTACCTCGGAGTTTGGCAATCTCATCCGGACGCTTAAGAGATTTTAACGCAGCCATTGTCGCATTGACCATATTATGCGCGTTTGCCGAACCCAAAGACTTTGCTAAGATATCATGCACTCCTGCTGCTTCAAGAACCGCACGAACAGCACCTCCGGCAATGACACCAGTTCCTTTGGAAGCAGGTTTCAATAAAACTTGTCCTGCGCCAAAGATCCCAATAATTGGATGAGTAATGGTTGTTCCGTGCATAGGAACGGAATGGAGGTTCTTCTTCGCATCTTCGACGCCCTTACGAATAGCCTCCGGAACTTCACTGGCTTTACCCAGTCCTGCTCCAACACGTCCATGACCATCACCGACAACAACGAGAGCACTGAAACTAAAACGGCGTCCGCCCTTTACAACTTTAGCAACACGGGCTATATGAACAACCCTCTCGTTCAATTCCGACTTGTTTGCTTCGAATTTCGCCAACTTGATTTTTCCCTCCTTTACCCTAGCTTAAAAGCTGAGTCCAGCTTCACGTGCTGATTCTGCTAATGCAGAAATTCGGCCATGATAGATATTTCCGCCACGATCGAAAACAACCTGCGTAATTCCTTTATCAAGAGCCTTTTTAGCAATTAATTCGCCGACTTTTTGTGCCCCGGCAGTATTACCGCCGGACAGATTTGCTGCTTTAAATTCCGAGTCAAGAGAAGAAGCCGCAGCCAAAGTGACGCCAAGCTCATCATTGATGATTTGCGCGTAGATATGATTCAAGCTTCGGAAAACCGCTAAACGCGGACGATCAGCCATCCCGATAATAGTTTTCCGGATACTCTTATGCTTTTTCAAACGTAGAGCCTTTCGGTCAATGCGCTTAATCAAAGGGAACACACTCCTTTCGAACTGCAAGAGATTTTGCCCTTGCTATTTAATGATTATTTCTTAGCGCCGCCCTTTTTACCACCGGTCTTACCAACTTTACGGCGAACAACCTCGTTCTCATACTTGATACCTTTACCTTTGTAGGGCTCAGGTTCTCTTTCTGAGCGGACAACAGCTGCAAAAGCTCCAACGAGCTCCTTATCCATACCTTTAATTAAGATCTTATTAGGAGCCGGGACTTCAAAATCGATGCCTTCAAAAGGAACTAGCTCTACAGGATGGGATTTACCAACCGTTAAAACGAGTTTATTACCTTGCTTGGCAGCACGGTATCCGACACCGACCATATCCAGTCCTTTGGTGAACCCATTCGTCACACCTTCTACCATGTTGGCAATCAGAGTGCGAGTCAATCCATGTAAGGAACGGCTCAAGGGTTCATCATCGGCTCGAGTGACAGTGATCTCTGAATTTTCTACTGTGACCGTCATTAATGAATGAATTTGTCTGCTCAGGGTACCCTTAGGACCCTTAACAGTGACGAAGTTATCCTCTATCTTGAAGTCGACACCACTGGGAATTCCAATGGGACGCTTGCCAATTCTGGACATTCACTGCACCTCCCGCTGCAAAATTACCAAATATAGGAGATTACTTCTCCTCCTAGACCCTCTTTGCGGGCCTTTCTGTCCGTCATAATCCCCTTGGAAGTTGAAATAATTGCAACTCCGAGGCCTCCGAGGACTTTGGGCACTTCATCCTTCTTTGCGTAGACACGCAAGCCCGGACGGCTAATCCGTTTCAGTCCTGTGATAACGCGTTCGCGATTGGGACCATATTTCAAATACATCCGAATGACACCTTGTTTGTCGTCCGCAATATATTCTACGTCTTTAATATAACCTTCAGCTTTAAGCAGTTCCGCAAGCTCTCTTTTGATACGTGATGATGGTACCTCAACTTTATCATGGTAAACCATTCCGGCGTTGCGGATACGTGTTAGAAAATCTGCGATCGGATCTGACATTGACACTTCAGTCGTCCCCCTTCCTTACATAGTATTACCAACTGGCCTTCGTAACTCCAGGAAGTTCACCTTTGTGAGCCAACTCCCGGAAGCAAACCCGGCATATACCAAACTTCCGAATATAAGCATGGGGACGTCCACAAAGCTTACAACGGTTATGCGAACGTACGGCGAACTTTTGTCCACGATTTTGGCGAACAATCATCGATGTTTTAGCCACGCTCTTGAACCTCCCTTTCTCTAATCACGATACGGCATTCCGAATCCGCGAAGCAATTCCCGTGCTTCTTCGTCCGTCTTTGCCGTTGTTACGAAAACTACATCCATACCGCGAAGCTTGTCGATCTTGTCGTACTCGATTTCCGGGAAGATCAATTGCTCCTTGATCCCTAAAGTGTAGTTTCCCCGTCCATCAAACGCTTTACCTGAGATGCCGCGGAAGTCGCGAACCCGAGGCAAAGCCACACTTAAGAGGCGATCCATGAATTCATACATTCTCTCACCGCGAAGCGTTACCTTACATCCGATGGGCATTCCTTCGCGGAGTTTAAATGCTGAAATAGATTTTTTTGCTCTGGTCACAATGGGTTTTTGACCGGTGATAATCATAAGATCTCCAACCGCGGAATCAATGGCTTTGGAGTTCTGAACAGCCTCACCCACACCCATGTTGACAACAATTTTAGCAAGCTTGGGGATTTCCATTACATTTTTATAAGCAAACTTCTGCTGCAGCGCAGGAGCTATTTCACTGACATATCTGTCTTTTAGACGAGCCACTGGGGTCCCTCCTTTCTCGATTAGTGTTTATCTGGGAGATTCACTCCGCAATGTTTGCAGACGCGAACTTTTCCGTTATCCGTCAACTTGACACTTACACGAGTTACGGAATTACACTCTTGGCAATATAACATAACATTCGAACTGGCCATCGGAGCTTCCTTAGAAACAATACCGCCTTGAGGCATCGCTTGAGAGGGCTTGGTGTGACGTTTAACAATATTAGCCTTTTCTACAACGACGCGACCCTTTTTGGGGATCACTTCGATTACTTTACCTTTTTTGCCGGCGTCTTTACCGCTGATGACCATGACGTAGTCGCCTTTTTTAACGTGCAGTTTATTGGGTTGTACTTTATGCTTAGTAGCAGCCACTTTCTTCACCTCCATCTGTCATGGGGTCTTAGATAACCTCCGGTGCCAGGGAAATAATTTTCATATAATTATCACGAAGTTCACGGGCAACTGGCCCAAAGATACGAGTTCCGCGAGGGCTCTTGTCATCTCTGATGATGACAGCAGCATTCTCGCTGAAGCGTATATAAGAACCGTCAGGACGTCGAATTTCCTTCTTTGTGCGAACAACAACTGCCTTAACGACGTCACCCTTTTTAACAACGCCCCCTGGCGTTGCCTGTTTAACAGAAGCCACAATAATATCTCCAATTGATGCATACCGACGCATTGAGCCCCCGAGCACACGAATACACATCAATTCTTTAGCACCAGAGTTGTCTCCAACCCGAAGCCTGGTTTGTACCTGGATCATTCCCTTTGACCCCCTTCCGAACTAAATATAACTAGTTTAGAGCGCTACAGCCCTTTCCAGAACTTTAACCATGCGCCAGCATTTATCCTTACTTAAACGGCGGGTTTCCATGATTGAAACAGTATCTCCGATATGAGCTTCGTTGTTCTCATCATGAGCTTTAAATTTCTTTGTGCGAGTAAATGTCTTTTTATATAAGGGATGGCTTTCAGTAATTTCAACAGACACAACAATGGTTTTGTCCATCTTATCGCTGACTACTTTGCCGATCCGAACTTTACGCTGGGCTCTTTCCACGCTATAAAGCCTCCTTTCTCAACTTAAGAACGTTCGATCTTTAACTCACGTTCACGCAAAATCGTTTTGCCGCGAGCAATACCTTTGCGGATTTCACGAATTCGCATTGGGTTATCAAGTTGACCCGTTGCCAATTGGAAACGCAAATTAAACAGTTCGGTTTTGTAATCGTCGATCTGCTTAACGACTTCGTCATTTGTCAGATCACGGAAATCCTTAGTTTTCATTTGCGTCACCTCCTAGTAAATCTGCACGGGAAGCGATCTTACATTTGATCGGAAGCTTATGCATTGCCAAGCGAAGAGCTTCGCGGGCGACTTCTTCTGCAACGCCGTCGAGTTCAAACATGACACGGCCGGGTTTCACAACGGCTACCCAATACTCAGGCGAGCCTTTTCCGCTGCCCATACGAGTTTCAGCCGGTTTTGCCGTAATTGGCTTATCAGGGAAAATTTTAATCCATACTTGACCGCCCCGTTTAATATAACGGGTCATGGCGATACGAGCGGCCTCGATTTGACGATTGGTTATCCAACCGCTTTCCAGGGCTACCAGACCATATTGGCCAAAGGTAATCGTAGTTCCACGAGTCGCTTTACCGGTCAAACGACCACGATGTTGTTTTCTATGTTTCACTCTGGTTGGGACTAACATTTAGTTTCCTCCTTCCACCTGAGCGACGACCTTCTTCGCTGGAAGAACCTCACCTTTATAAATCCAAACTTTGATACCAATTTTTCCATACGTGGTATTTGCTTCGGCAAACCCGTAGTCAATGTCTGCACGTAAGGTGTGAAGGGGTACTTTTCCTTCATGGTACCATTCAGTTCTGGCAATTTCGGCTCCAGCCAAACGACCGCTGCACTGAATTTTGATTCCCAAGGAACCCTGGCGCATAGTCCTGCCGACGGTTTGTTTCATAGCACGACGGAAGGAAACACGTTTCTCCAGTTGTTGGGCTATATTTTCCGCAACTAATTGCGCATCCAGCTCAGGCTTTTTAATTTCAACAATGTTAACTGCGACTTGTTTGCCCGTCATGGCTTCCAGTTGCTTACGCAGATTTTCTACTTCTGCGCCGCCGCGGCCAATGACAATTCCCGGCTTGGCTGCGTAAACTGATACCTTGATGCGGCTTGCCGCACGTTCGATCTCAACCTTAGGGCAACCGGCTTGTTTAAGTTTATTTTTTACAAATTCACGAATTTTCAAGTCCTCGTGAAGAAGTTCTACATAGTTTTTACCTGCATACCATCGGCTTTCCCAATCACGGATTATCCCGATGCGGAGGCCTTTGGGATTTACCTTTTGACCCACAGTTCTAGTCCTCCTTCTCTTCGCCAACAACCACGGTAATGTGACTCGTCCGTTTGCGGATTTGGTCTGCACGTCCCATAGCTCTAGGCTTAATGCGTTTTAAAGTTGGTCCTTCGTCCACACAAATTTGAGTAATGATAAGTTCATCTGTATTCATGTCAAAATTATGCTCTGCGTTAGCAACTGCTGATTTTAATACCTTTGTGACATCAGCACTTGATCCCTTAGCAGTAAATTGAAGAATGGCGAACGCATCACTGACCTTCTTGCCGCGGATCAAATTAACAACTTGGCGCACCTTACGAGGAGAGATACGTACGTATTTTGCCACTGCTTTTGCTTGCATGTGTCTTTAGCCTCCTCTCGAATTATCGTAGGCCGCTGGACTTTTCACTGCCAGCATGGCCCTTATAGGTGCGAGTCGGCGAGAACTCGCCAAGTTTATGCCCTACCATGTCTTCGGTAATATAGATAGGAACATGTTTCCGTCCATCGTGCACTGCTATAGTAAAACCAATCATTTGCGGGAAAATTGTTGAGCGTCTGGACCATGTCTTGATGACGCGCTTGTCACCGGATTCGTTCATCGCGTCAACACGTGCGAGGAGACGAGCTTCGACGAAAGGTCCTTTTTTTACAGATCTGCTCATTCATGGGCCTCCTTTCGACTACTTACTGCGCCGTTTCACAATAAAGCGATTCGACAAGTTCTTTTTCTTCCGAGTCTTGGCACCAAGGGCAGGTTTTCCCCAAGGTGTAACCGGATTACGTCCAATGGAGTTACGGCCTTCACCACCGCCATGGGGGTGATCGCAAGGATTCATAACTGATCCGCGAACGGTTGGGCGAATTCCCAGCCAACGGGATCGTCCGGCTTTACCAATGTTAATGTTTTCATGGTCTAAGTTTCCGACTTGACCGATAGTTGCGCGGCATTCAAGACGGATCATGCGCATTTCTCCCGAGGGAAGACGTAAGGTTGCATAAGCGCCTTCTTTAGCCATTAATTGAGCTGCAACTCCGGCGGTCCGGACCATTTGTGCTCCTTTGCCGGGTTTCATCTCAATGTTATGCAATAAAGTACCGACTGGTATATTTTTTAAAGGGAGAGTGTTTCCTACTTTAATATCTGCATCCGGTCCAGAAACGACCATTTGATCGACTTGTAGACCGTTAGGTGCTAAGATATAGGCTTTGAACCCATCTTTGTAGTAAAGCAAGGCAATATTTGCCGATCGGTTAGGATCATATTCAATACTGGCCACTCGTGCCGGGATACCATCTTTATTCCGTTTGAAATCAATCTGACGATACATTCTCTTGTGCCCGCCGCCTTTATGGCGAACGCTTAAATGACCTTCGCTGTTGCGGCCGGCCTTTTTGCGTAAAGGCTTTAACAAAGAACGTTCAGGCTCAGTTCTGGTGATTTCTTCAAACGTCGAAACAGTCATTTGACGACGACTGGCCGAGGTTGGTTTAAATGACTTCAGTGCCATTGGTTTCTTTCCTCCTTTGCTTCAAGCTGCTTACAGGCCTGCGAAGTTTTCAATTCTATCTCCAGCTTTAAGCGTAGCAATCGCTTTTTTCCGATTTGCGGTCTTACCGCTGTACTTGCCTACCCGTTTCATTTTCCCGCGAACATTGATGGTGTGAATGTCCACTACGGAAACCTTAAACATTTTTTCTACTGCGGCTTTGATTTCGATTTTATTAGCTGCTGGATTAACCCAGAAGGAGTATTTGTTTTCCTCAACAAGACCTACTGATTTTTCAGAGATAACCGGACTTTTGAGGACCTCACGTGCGTCGCGCATTACGCAAACACCTCCTCTGTTTTTGAGATCGCAGCCTTAGTCATGACAAGAACATCATGGTTGAGCAAGTCTACGACATTCATCCCAGCAACATCCATGGTGACTACACCCTCTATGTTACTAGCCGAACGGAAAACCGCTTCGTCAACCTCATCCGTGACAATCATTGCCTTCTTGCTGACTTGCAGAGCCTTGAGAAGTTTAACGATTTCACGTGTCTTAACCTCTTCCAATTTCAGAGCATCCAACACGATAAGCTGTTGTTCTATGACTTTCGAAGAAAGTGCTGAGTGTAAAGCCAGACGTCTAACTTTCTTCGGCAATTTAAATCCATACTTACGCGGTTTCGGTGCGAATACAACACCGCCGCCTCTCCAAACAGGGGAGCGTGAACTTCCGGAACGTGCACGGCCAGTTCCCTTTTGACGCCATGGTTTGCGTCCGCCTCCGCGTACTTCGCCGCGCAGCAGAGCTGATTGCGTTCCGTGCCGCAGAGAAGCTAATTGGGAAACAACGGCTGAATGAAGAACAGGAACATTGGGTGTAATTCCAAAGATATTATCACTTAGTTCAATTTCACCAACAGGTGCGCCTTGCATATTTACTACTTGAACTTTAGGCATTGCTTATTCCTCCTTTCTCAGTGCTACTTCGCCTTGACAGAAGGCTTCAGAATGAGCAATGATTTTTTCGCTCCCGGGACAGCCCCTTTGATCAAGATCAGGTTTTTATCTAAGTCAACTCGGATGACCTCCAAGTTTTGTACAGTTACACGCTCGCCGCCCATACGGCCTGGCAAAACACGGCCTTTGAAAACACGAGCCGGGCCTTTCGCGCCAAGGGAACCTGAGCGACGATGATATTTTGAACCGTGAGCCATTGGTCCGCGGCTGGCACCGTTGCGTTTAATCATACCTTCAAAGCCTTTGCCTCTTGAAGTACCAACGACATCCACGCGATCGCCGACTGTAAACAGGTCCGCATTGACTTCTTGACCAATTTCATAGCTGTCGATGTCTTCTACCCTGAATTCTCTGACATAACGCATAGGCTTCAAGTTTGCCTTTTGGAAATGTCCTTGGCGAGGCTTGTTGGTCAATCCTTCACGAAGTACAGAAAAACCCAGTTGAACAGCATTATATCCGTCTGTAGCAACTGTCTTCTTTTGTACCACAGGGCAAGGACCAGCTTCCACCACTGTGACCGGAATGACTTTTCCTTCGCTAGTGAAGACTTGGGTCATCCCTATTTTTTTACCTAGAATTCCTTTTGACACGAATGCCACCTCCTAGACACTTTGAAGTGCGCCGGATTACTCTGGTGCACGAGAGTGTCATCTTATTTATCTCATCGCAATTTTTCTACACGCTACCGGGCGTTTCTCGCGACAAGTACAACATATTATATCACAAGACTTATAATTAAGCTACAAAAAAATAAAGAATTAGAGCTTAATCTCAATATCAACCCCAGCGGGGAGATCTAAGCGCATTAAGGCATCCACAGTTTTTGACGTAGGCTCAAGGATATCAATGAGGCGCTTATGCGTCCGCATCTCAAATTGTTCCCTTGAATCCTTGTTAACATGAGGGGAACGCAAAATTGTGTAAATGTTCTTCTCAGTAGGGAGAGGAATCGGTCCACTGACTTGAGCTCCTGTCCTCTTTGCGGTTTCTACAATACGTTCTGCAGATTGATCCAAGGTTTTGTGATCAAAAGCCTTTAAGCGAATTCTGATTTTTTGGCTCATTTTAAATTCTACCTCCTTAAATTCCCGTTACACGGGTTGAGCGCAAAAATTCCCCAGGCAAGCGGAGTCACCTGCCTAGCAACCTTTTGCGCCATTCCAGATATCAGAGGTCAGATGGCATTCCTTCACCTGACCTTCACAATTAGAGAGGAAGAATCTCTTCCTCTCTAATTTAGTGTCTTTAAAAGACTAATTACTCGTTAATTTTGGCAACAATTCCTGAACCTACAGTTCTGCCGCCTTCACGGATAGCAAAACGAAGTCCTTCTTCCATAGCGATTGGAGTAATGAGTTCAACATCAATCGTTACACGGTCGCCGGGCATAACCATTTCAGTTCCTTCAGGAAGATCGATTACACCGGTAACATCGGTTGTACGGAAATAGAATTGAGGACGATAGTTGTTGAAGAAAGGAGTATGACGTCCGCCTTCTTCTTTGTTCAGGATGTAAACCTCTCCGGAAAACTTGGTGTGAGGTTTAATGGAGCCGGTTTTCGCTAAAACTTGACCGCGCTCAATATCTTTACGCTCAACACCACGGAGGAGTGCACCGATATTGTCTCCAGCTTGTGCTTGGTCTAAGAGTTTACGGAACATCTCAACGCCGGTTACAACAGTTTTACGAGCAGCGGTGCTTAATCCGACGATCTCAACTTCGTCTCCGACCTTCACTTGACCACGCTCAACACGACCGGTAGCAACGGTACCACGACCGGTAATGGTGAAAACATCCTCAACTGGCATCAAGAAAGGCTTATCGGTGTCACGTTCCGGAGTAGGAATGTAGGAATCAACTGCATCCATAAGGTTCCAGATTTTTCCGCACCACTCGCAATCGCGTTTTCCGCAGCCACATTGCAGTGCTTTAAGTCCAGATCCGGGAACGATGGGAATATTGTCGCCATCAAATTCATAAGAACTTAAGAGTTCACGAATTTCCATTTCTACGAGCTCTATAAGTTCGGCGTCATCAACCATGTCGGCTTTATTAAGCCAAACAACGATACTGGGAACACCAACTTGGCGAGCCAAGAGAATGTGTTCACGGGTTTGCGGCATAGGACCGTCAGCAGCAGATACAACGAGGATTGCGCCGTCCATTTGAGCAGCACCGGTGATCATGTTCTTGACATAGTCAGCGTGCCCTGGGCAGTCAACGTGTGCATAGTGACGGGTTTCGGTTTCGTACTCAACGTGAGCGGTAGAAATGGTAATACCACGTTCACGCTCTTCCGGAGCTTTGTCGATTTGGTCAAATGCTGTAGCTACAGCACCGCCGACTTTAGAAAGAACAACAGTGATTGCAGCTGTGGTCGTTGTTTTACCGTGGTCTACGTGTCCGATGGTTCCAACGTTAACATGTGGTTTTGTACGTTCGTATTTCGCTTTTCCCATGTTTTTCACTCCTTTTAAATATTTCAGGGTTTTTATAATTCAGCGAGGTACCGAAGTTCAAACCCTCTTCAAGCTTGAAAAGAATTTGAACCCCGGTCTTTAATCCTTGCTTACGCACCTTGACGTTTTGCTATAATGCCGTCAGCAATGGTCTTTGGAACATCTTCGTAATGGTCAAATTGCATCACGTATACTCCACGACCTTGGGTGGCTGACCGTAAATCTGTCGAATAACCAAACATTTCAGCGAGAGGAACAAAGCCGCGTACAACTTGGGAATTACCGCGAGCTTCCATTCCTTCAATACGTCCACGACGTGAGCTGATATCACCGATGACATCACCCATATATTCCTCAGGGACCGTTACTTCAACTTTCATAACAGGTTCCAAAATTACCGGGTCGGCTTTAGCGGTACCGGCTTTGAAAGCCATAGAGCCGGCAATCTTAAAGGCCATTTCTGAAGAGTCAACATCGTGATAGGAGCCGTCAACGACTGTAGCCCGTATATCGAGAGCAGGATATCCTGCGAGAATACCGTTTTGCATAGCTTCTTCGATACCATCGCCGATTGGGTTAATATATTCGCGAGGAATAACCCCACCAACAATTTTATTGACAAATTCAAAACCGGATCCTGGTTCCATAGGTTCAAATTCAACCCAGCAGTGTCCGTATTGACCACGGCCGCCTGACTGACGTACGAACTTTCCTTCAGCTTTAACCGCTTTGCGGATAGTTTCTTTATAGGCAACCTGAGGACGTCCTACGTCACATTGAACTTTAAATTCCCGCTGTAAACGGTCAACAATAATCTCCAGATGGAGTTCACCCATACCGGCGATAATTGTTTGCCCCGTCTCAACGTCTGTACGCATTCTGAACGTTGGGTCTTCTTCAGCCAAACGTGATAAGGCGCCGCCCATTTTCTCCTGGTCTGCTTTTGTCTTTGGCTCGATTGCAACATCGATAACCGGCTCAGGGAAGACCATTTTTTCAAGAATAATCGGCTGTTTCTCATCACAAAGTGTATCTCCAGTGGTCGTATCTTTCAGACCGACTGCTGCTGCTATATCGCCTGAGCGAACCTCCGGAATGTCTTCACGGTGGTTAGCGTGCATTTGGAGAATACGGCCGATCCGTTCCTTCTTACCTTTTGTTGAGTTGAATACATAAGAACCGGCGCTTAGTACCCCGGAATAGACCCGGAAGAAAGCCAGTTTCCCAACAAAGGGGTCTGCCATGATCTTAAAGGCCAAGGCGGAAAATGGTTCGGTGTCGGATGCAGTTCTATGATCATCTTCTCCGGTATCCGGATTAACACCTTTAATTGGAGGAACATCCAACGGAGATGGCATATAGTCAACAACAGCATCCAAGAGAGGTTGAACGCCTCTATTCTTAAAAGCTGAACCGCACAACACCGGAATAAACTTGTTGCCTATAACGCCGTTGCGAATACCCGCGCGGATTTCCTCTTCGGTTAATTCTTCACCTTCGAGATATTTCATCATGAGCTCTTCGCTGGTCTCGGCAACAGCCTCAACGAGCTTTTCTCGGTATTCATTCGCTAAATCCTGTAACTCTTCAGGGATCGCATTATGCTCTGCGGTTGTTCCTAAATCATCCGTGTAAATGATCGCTGTCATTGTTACCAGATCTACGACGCCTTTAAAGCTGTCTTCCACGCCAATAGGCACCTGAATCGGAACAGGCCTGGCACCCAATCGGTCAGAGATCATGGAAACACCACGGAAGAAGTCGGCTCCCATCCGGTCCATTTTATTAATATAAGCAATACGCGGAACCTTGTATTTATCCGCCTGACGCCAAACCGTTTCAGACTGGGGCTCAACTCCGCCTACGGAACAAAATACCGCTACAGCACCGTCGAGCACCCGCAGAGAACGTTCAACTTCTACAGTGAAGTCCACGTGCCCAGGTGTGTCAATAATGTTAATCCGATTGTTTCTCCATTGACAAGTTGTTGCCGCAGAAGTAATCGTAATACCGCGCTCTTGTTCTTGGACCATCCAGTCCATCGTTGCTGCGCCATCATGAACTTCACCAATTTTATGCACACGTCCTGTATAGAAAAGAATACGTTCTGTAACAGTTGTCTTCCCGGCGTCAATATGGGCCATGATTCCAATATTACGCGTATTTTCAAGTGAATTTTGTCTTGCCACTGCGATTCCCCCTTTCTGTCAAAATCAGTGTGCCACAAACTACCACTTGTAATGCGCAAAAGCTTTATTCGCTTCAGCCATTTTATGCATATCTTCCTTCTTTTTGACAGAGCCGCCTGTATTGTTAGCTGCATCGAGCAACTCAGCAGCAATTTTCTCTTGCATCGTTTTCTCGCCGCGCTTACGCGCCATAGCAACAAGCCAGCGGAGTGCGAGAGTCGAACGACGTTCTGCACGTACTTCGATAGGAACTTGATAGTTGGCTCCACCGACACGACGGGCCTTAACTTCCAAAACCGGCATTACGTTTTTCAGGGCATTATTAAAGACTTCCAGCGGATCTTTACCGGCTTTTTCCTGAATCATATCAAAGGCGCTGTAGCAAATAGCCTCAGCAGTCCCCTTCTTACCATCTAACATAATCTGATTGATAAACTTTGTTACTGTCTGGTTCTTATAAATCGGATCAGGCAGAACTTCCCGTTTAGCAATATATCCCTTACGTGGCATCAGTATCCCTCCTTTATAGCGTACTCAATCATCCTAAATCAAATTAGGCTTTTTTGGGACGTTTTGCTCCGTATTTCGAGCGGCCTTGGGCGCGTTTTTGCACAGCTGTTGTATCAAGGGCACCGCGAATTACGTGATACCGTACGCCAGGCAGATCTTTAACACGACCTCCGCGGAGAAGAACCACGGAGTGCTCTTGCAGGTTGTGACCAATACCGGGAATATATGCAGTAACTTCCAGTTGATTTGTCAAACGAACACGAGCAACCTTACGAAGCGCTGAGTTAGGCTTTTTAGGAGTTGTCGTATAAACCCTTGTGCACACCCCTCTCTTTTGCGAGGAACCGCCCGACGGGAATTGTTTACGTTTAAGAGAGTTATAGCCCCACTGTAAAGCTGGAGCTGTCGATTTTTTTCCAACTGAAGTACGACCTTTGCGAATGAGTTGGTTGATTGTCGGCATGTCTCCACCTCCTTTCTGATCAAATCAATATACAAGGAATTGCTTGCTTCAGCATTTAGCAAGCAATTCCAAAACCAGCACGATACATTAGTCTTCCAAGATCGCCGCCACCGCAGTACCCACTTCAATTCCGCAGGCATTGCCAAGTTCCTTCATGGTTGAGACTTCTATGCGTTCAACATTATGGGTCCTGCACCATTCAAGAATCGGACGTAAAACATGAGCTTCGGCATCTTTTGCTACATAAACACAACGAACCGTACCTTTTTCCAAGGCGCGTTGGGTTTGCTTTAAGCCGACGGTCTTATTTCTAGCTTGTTTAAAGGTTTCATCAAGCAGCAATATGCTTTCCTCCCTTAGTCACACACTATAGTAGTTTAGCATTTGCATTCAAACGTGTCAATAATTTCAAACCGGATTTGCATCGAAGGTTTTGATATTTCGATAGCGAGCCATGCCCGTTCCTGCAGGAATAAGCTTACCGATGATAACATTCTCTTTGAGACCTAAGAGGGGGTCCACTTTTCCTTTGATCGCTGCTTCGGTAAGGACTCGGGTTGTTTCTTGGAACGAAGCAGCAGACAGGAAGGAATCTGTGGCCAACGAGGCTTTGGTTATCCCCAGCAATACTGCGTGAGCGACAGCCGGTTCTCCTCCATTGGCAATTGCTTTGGCGTTCTCGTCCTGAAAATCAAAAATATCAATGAGACCGCCCGGCAGCAGGCTTGTGTCACCGGCATCATCAATTTTAACCTTGCGCAGCATCTGGCGAACCATAACCTCAATATGCTTATCGTTAATATCAACGCCCTGCAGGCGGTACACACGCTGAACCTCGCCTACGAGATAAACCTGAACCCCGCGCTGGCCTTTAACCTTCAGCATATCATGCGGATTAATACTTCCTTCTGTAAGTTCATCCCCTGCCTCAACCATCTGACCGTCTTTCACACTGAGACGAGACCCGTAAGGTATGGTATAGGTGATATGCTCATCGGAGTCAGTGGTGATCTCCACCTCTCGGCGTCCCTTAACTTCACTGATGGAAACTTTCCCTTTGACTTCTGATATAATCGCTTGCCCTTTAGGTTTACGGGCTTCGAACAATTCTTCGACCCGCGGAAGACCTTGTGTTATATCGTCTCCGGCTACACCGCCAGTATGGAATGTCCGCATCGTCAGCTGCGTACCTGGCTCACCGATGGATTGTGCTGCGATAATCCCCACAGCTTCACCCATTTCTACAGGCCGGCCGGTAGCCAAATTACGTCCATAACACTTTTTGCAAACTCCATAACGTGATGTACAGGCAAGAACAGATCGGATAACCACGGAATCAAACACAGCTGCAATCTCTTTTGCTTGTTCTTCCGTCATTTCCTTTTCCGGAGTAGCAAGAAGTTTTCCTGTTGTAGGATGATATAAATCTTCCAGAACAAAACGTCCTACCAGTCGTTCTTCCAAGGACTCGATGATTTCCGGGCCATCCTTGATATCTTCTACGATAATACCCGCGGATGTTCCACAGTCCTCTTCACGCACAATAACGTCTTGAGAAACATCGACTAAACGTCGGGTCAAATACCCTGAGTCAGCCGTTCTTAGAGCTGTATCAGCCAAACCTTTCCGGGCACCGTGGGAGGAGATGAAGTATTCCAAAACCGTCAGTCCCTCACGGAAATTAGCCTTAATCGGCAATTCAATAGTACGTCCGGACGGATCAGCCATAAGTCCCCGCATTCCGGCCAACTGACGGAGCTGTTGAATATTACCCCGTGCTCCCGAAGTTGCCATCATATAGACAGGATTGAACTGATTTAAGCTTTCCATCAAGGCATCGGTGACTGTCTTGGTGGCTTTAGCCCAAGTGTCGATAACTAAATTATAACGCTCTTCATCGGTAATTAAACCTCGGCGATACTGCAATTCTGTTTTAGCAACGGCCTGGTCAGCATTGGAGAGAATTTCTGTCTTCGCTTCGGGAACGGTGATGTCAGTCAAACCAACAGTCATCCCTGCACGTGTTGAGAATTTAAATCCTTGACTTTTCAGTCCATCAAGCAGCGAGGCGGTAGCTTCATATCCGGCAATACGATAAGTCTTAGCTACAATCTCACCGAGACCCTTTTTGCCGACAACCTCATTGAAATAGCCGATCTCTTTAGGTATTACAGAATTGAAGATCAAGCGACCGACTGTCGTCTCCAAAAGCCCATCGTCACGCCGAACTTTTATCTTCGCTTGTAAATGGACCTCACCTGTATCATAAGCTAAAACAGCTTCATTGAAATCTTTGAATATTTTACCTTCGCCGAAAGCCCCTGGTCGCTCCATCGTTAAGTAGTAGGAGCCTAAGACCATGTCTTGGGTAGGAGTTTGCACGGGACGGCCGTCCTTAGGATTCAGGATATTATGGGAGGCCAGCATCAACAAACGAGCTTCGGCTTGAGCTTCTGCCGACAAAGGAACGTGTACAGCCATTTGGTCCCCGTCAAAGTCAGCGTTATACGCCGTGCAGACGAGGGGATGAATCTGTAACGCACGGCCTTCAACCAAGATTGGTTCAAAAGCCTGGATTCCTAAACGGTGAAGGGTTGGAGCACGGTTTAACAGTACAGGATGATCGGTAATGACTTCCTCTAAAACATCCCAGACTTCAGGGCGTACGCGCTCAACCATTCGTTTAGCGCTTTTAATATTATGAGCGTGCCCTTCGTTTACGAGCTTTTTCATCACAAAGGGTTTAAAGAGTTCAAGAGCCATTTCCTTAGGAAGGCCGCATTGATGCAATTTAAGGTTTGGTCCGACAACAATAACGGAACGTCCCGAATAGTCTACGCGTTTTCCTAAAAGGTTTTGACGGAAACGTCCTTGTTTTCCTTTCAGCATGTCGCTTAGAGATTTCAGCGGGCGGTTCCCCGGTCCTGTTACCGGACGACCTCGACGGCCGTTGTCAATTAAGGCGTCAACAGCTTCTTGGAGCATCCGTTTCTCATTGCGCACAATAATATCAGGAGCTCCTAAATCTAAAAGTCGCTTTAAGCGATTATTGCGATTAATAACCCGTCGATATAGGTCGTTAAGATCAGAAGTTGCAAACCTGCCGCCGTCTAATTGAACCATAGGCCTCAGTTCAGGCGGGATAACCGGCACAACATCCATAATCATCCATTCCGGGCGATTTCCTGATTGCTTAAAGGCCTCGACTACTTCTAAACGACGAATAGCACGGATTTTCCGTTGCCCGGAAACTTCTTTCAGTTCGCCGCGCAGCTCGTCATTAAGTTTATCCAGATCCATTTCTGTGAGCAGGAGTTTAACTGCCTCAGCACCCATACTGGCCTGGAAACGATCTCCATACTTGTCTTTGTATTCACGATATTCTGTTTCCGTTAGAAGTTGCTTTTTCATCAGAGAAGTATCTCCGGGGTCTGTCACAATATAGGAAACAAAATAGAGGACCTTTTCCAGAGCACGGGGGGACATATCTAAAAGCAGACCCATCCTGCTGGGAATTCCTTTGAAATACCATATATGGGAAACTGGAGCGGCCAGGACAATATGTCCCATCCGCTCACGGCGCACCTTCGATCGAGTGACTTCAACTCCGCAGCGATCGCAAACAATACCCTTGTAACGTACCCGTTTATATTTTCCGCAGTGGCATTCCCAATCTCTGGTCGGGCCAAAGATCTTTTCACAAAACAATCCTTCCCGTTCCGGCTTTAAGGTCCGATAGTTAATGGTTTCAGGCTTCTTAACTTCTCCAAAGGACCAGTCACGAATCATATCCGGCGAAGCTAAGCCGATACGCATACGGTCGAAATTATTGACGTCTAGCAATCCTTATCGCTCCTTTCGTCCGGGGGACTATTTGAGATCGTCAAGATCCAAATCCTCTTCTTCAAGGACTTCTTCATTCAGATCATCAAGAGGGTCTTCTTCATCCACGGCTTCTTCTTCATCCTCATCTTCGGTTTCAACGAGACGGGGGCCGGTCGGCGCAATTTCCTCATGCAGATCAATACCAAGTTCTTTAGCCGTTTCCGCGATATCCTCATCCGTATCATGAATCTCAATTTCCTGATCATCAGAGGAAAGAACTCGTACATCTAATCCTAAACTCTGCATTTCTTTAATTAATACTTTAAAGGATTCAGGAATTCCCGGTTCAGGGATATTCTCACCTTTAACAATAGCTTCATAAGTCTTAACACGCCCGACAACATCGTCTGATTTGACAGTCAGGATTTCTTGGAGAGTATAGGATGCTCCATAGGCTTCCAGGGCCCAAACTTCCATCTCTCCAAAACGCTGCCCGCCGAACTGTGCCTTTCCACCTAAGGGTTGTTGAGTTACTAAGGAATACGGTCCGGTGGAACGAGCATGGATTTTGTCGTCAACCAAATGGTGGAGCTTCAGCACATACATATAGCCCACTGTAATCTTACTGTCAAAAGGAACTCCCGTACGCCCGTCATAGAGCATCGTCTTGCCGTCTTTAGGAAGTCCGGCCTTTTCCAAGGTTTCGAAAATATCTTCCTCACGTGCACCGTCAAAAACAGGAGTAGCAATGCGCAGACCCAGAGCTTTAGCAGCCCAGCCCAAATGTGTTTCCAGAACTTGCCCGATATTCATCCGTGAAGGAACACCCAGAGGATTCAAAACTACCTCGATTGGTGTACCATCCGGCATGAAGGGCATATCCTCCTGACGCATAATTCGGGAAATAACCCCTTTGTTTCCGTGCCGTCCTGCAACCTTATCACCCACGGAAATCTTACGTTTCTGAGCAATATACACCCGAACAAGTTGATTAACACCCGGTGACAGCTCATCTCCGTTTTCCCGGGTAAAGACTTTGACATCAACGATCTTCCCTGCTTCTCCATGGGGAACCCGCAAAGAAGTATCCCGAACCTCACGGGCCTTCTCGCCGAAAATTGCGCGCAGCAATCGTTCTTCTGCCGTCAGTTCCGTTTCCCCTTTCGGGGTTACTTTACCAACCAGGATATCCCCAGGGCGAACTTCTGCCCCGATGCGGATAATACCGCGCTCATCGAGATCCTTCAGGACATCTTCTCCGACATTGGGAATATCTCGAGTGATTTCTTCCGGTCCAAGTTTCGTATCCCGAGCATCGGATTCATATTCCTCAATATGAATGGATGTATAATAATCTTCCCGCACAAGCTTTTCATTAATCAGAATAGCATCTTCATAGTTATAACCTTCCCAAGTCATGAAGGCTACTAAGACATTTCGTCCCAAAGCAAGTTCGCCGTGGTCGGTAGATGGCCCGTCAGCAATAATCTGATTAGCCTCGACTTTATCACCCTTCTTGACAATAGGGCGCTGATTAATACAAGTTCCTTGGTTAGAGCGCAGATATTTGAGCAGCTTGTGACGTTCCGTAGTTCCGTCGTCGTGGAGAACTACAATGTCATCCGCAGTTGCCCGCTGCACAACCCCTGCTTGTTTTGTGATAGCACAAACTCCTGAATCTTTAGCCGTTTTGTACTCCATGCCCGTTCCCACATACGGAGAATCCGTACGTAATAGCGGAACTGCTTGACGCTGCATGTTTGAACCCATAAGTGCACGGTTTGCGTCATCATGCTCCAAGAAGGGAATCAGTGCCGTGGCTATCGAGACCATTTGTTTTGGCGATACGTCCATATAGTCCACTTGATTTGGCGATACATGCACGAAATCAGGGCCATGCCGCCCATCGATTTTATCTAAAAGGAAGTTTCCGTCTTCATCAAGAGGTGCATTCGCCTGGGCAACAACGTATTTTTCCTCTTCATCAGCCGTTAGATAATGGATTTCATCGAGAACACGGCCGTTCTCTTTATCCACTTTGCGATAGGGCGCTTCAATAAATCCATAAGGATTAATACGCCCAAAAGTACTTAATGAGCCAATTAAGCCGATGTTCGGCCCTTCAGGAGTCTCTACAGGACACATACGACCATAGTGGGAGTGGTGAACGTCACGAACCTCAAACCCTGCCCGTTCACGGCTTAATCCCCCAGGTCCCAAAGCGCTTAAACGCCGTTTATGCGTCAACTCTGCCAGAGGATTGGTCTGATCCATGAACTGTGACAATTGGCTGCTGCCAAAAAACTCCTTGATGGCTGCCACAACAGGACGAATGTTTATTAAAACCTGAGGCGTAATGACTTCAACATCCTGAATAGTCATCCGTTCACGAACGACGCGTTCCATTCTGGATAAGCCGATGCGAAATTGATTCTGGAGCAATTCTCCCACGGAACGCAAACGACGATTTCCTAAATGGTCAATGTCGTCTTTATACCCTTCCCCATCCATGAGGTCAAGCATGCGCTGAATGCTCGCCACGATATCCCCGCGAGTCAGATGACGGACTTCCATGGGTATATCCAGGCCTAATTTCTTATTGAGCTTATAACGGCCAACCTTCGCCAGATCATACCGCTTGGCATCAAAAAAGAGAGCTTCCAGCAGAGATCGGGCACTATCCACAGTAGGAGGTTCTCCCGGTCTCAATCGCTTATAGATTTCAACCAAAGCTTCTTCCGTAGACTCAGAGTTGTCTCTTTCCAGGGTCGCACGAATATATTCATTGTCATTAAACAGTTCTAAAATCTGACCGTTGCTGGAATACCCCAAAGCCCGAATCAGCACGGTTCCGGGCAGTTTGCGAGTCCGGTCAACCCTCACAAAAATATTATCATTAATATCCGATTCAAATTCTAGCCAGGCTCCACGGTTTGGTATCACCGTAGCCCCATAAAGTTTCTTACCACTCGGATCAATCTGTTCCGCATAGTATACGCCAGGCGAACGAACAAGCTGACTGACAATGACACGTTCAGCACCGTTGATAATAAAGGTACCCTTGTCTGTCATCAGAGGAAAATCACCCATAAAGACTTCTTGTTCTTTAACTTCACCGGTTTCTTTGTTGATAAGGCGTACTTTTACCCGCAGTGGAGCGGCAAAAGTCACATCGCGTTCTTTACACTCCTCAACCTGGTACTTTGGTTCTCCTAAGCTGTAATCGATAAATTCTAAAACGAGATTGCCGGTAAAGTCTTGAATGGGAGAGATATCGCGAAACATATCGCGCAGCCCCTCATCAAGAAACCAACGATAGGAGTTCTGCTGGATTTCAATTAGATTTGGCATGTCAAGGACTTCACGGATTCTGGAATAACTCCAGCGCTCCCGAACCCCTACCTTAACAGGATAGAACATTAACGCTTCACCCCTCAGTGCGCATTTCTCTCATTGAGGTCTAATATATTGACATAGACAGCCAAAAGCAAGGCCTTTTAATAAAACCTCGCTTAAACTATCTATGGTATTCCGCATCATCGTGACAATTCCAAACTACTTATCTCCTTATTATCCAATGCTTTCAAATTATGCCATAGCATGGAAGAATCAAGCAAATACCTTAATCTATGTATGGTAACATTTATAAATTATACCAAATCCATTATTCGGTGTCAAGAAAATCTTCAGGGAAGCGAATAATAAATAATGAAGATATGGCACTAATTATGGAAATGTCAGTTATATAACTGAAAATCATATTTATTTTAGTATAATAAAGAAGGCGCTCTCTTCTTAGAGAGCACCTTCTTATCATTCTCTAAACTATTTCACGTCGACAGTTGCGCCGGCTTCAGTCAATTTAGTTTTAATGGATTCAGCCTCATCCTTAGAGACTTTTTCTTTAACAGGCTTCGGAGCATTATCTACGAGATCTTTAGCTTCTTTCAGACCTAAGCCGGTTACTTCGCGGACAACTTTGATAACATTAATTTTGGAAGCGCCGCAATTGGTGAGAATAACGTCAAATTCAGTTTTCTCTTCAGCTGCTTCAGCACCACCGGCAGCTGCAGCTGCGCCAGGAGCTGCGACAGCCACAGGAGCAGCTGCACTGACACCAAATTCGGTTTCAAAAGCTTTGACGAGTTCAGAGAGTTCGAGGACAGTTAACCCTTTAACTGCTTCGAGAATTTCATTTACTTTAGACATTGTTTATTTCCTCCTTAAATTACACACATTTTAGATTTCAATAATTATTATTGAGCTTCTTTGAGCTTACGCACTTCTTCGAGAGCATAACCCATTTTGCGAATAGGTCCTTGAAGAACATTGGCCATACCAGCCAGAGGCGCTTGCATACCGCGCAGAACCATGGCCAGCAATACTTCTCGTGATGGCAGATCAGCAAGTTCTTTAACGCCTTCAGGTCCAATGACTTTGCCTTCTAAAACTCCGGCCTTAATGGCAAAGTTTTTAAGTTTATTTGCTTTGGCAAAATCCATTAAAATTTTAGCAGGAGCAACAGGATCTTTACTAAAAGCCAGGGCTGTAGGACCTTCTAAGTATGTCTCAAGGCCTTCAACTCCTACTTCTTGAGCAGCTCGGCGTACCAGAGTATTTTTGAGAACCTTATACTCTACACCGGCTTGACGAAGCTGAGTACGTAATTTAGTTACTTCAGCCACAGTCAGCCCGCGATAATCCGCCAAAACAACCCCTGTAGATTGTTGAAACTTTTCTTTAATCTCTGCGACAACCTGACTTTTTTCTTCGATATTGGGCATTTTGTGTACCTCCTTCCTATAGGGCAACTCAGCAAAAAACCTCCGCAGCTGCAGAGGTTAAGAATGCCAAGTAATATCAATCGGCACGTATTCCAACCTCGGCAGGAAATTAAGCACTAAGGCGCCTGCTTTCTACAGCGGATATTATATTCCTGATAAGTTTACCCTCATTGTAGGCTACTGTCAAGACAACTTTTAAAGAGCCTTTGCGGGGTTGATGCTTACGCCGGGTCCCATAGTCGAGCTCACTGTAATACTGCGGATGTACTGACCTTTGGCAGCGGCAGGTTTTGCTTTTTGAATGGTTTCCCCTAAAGTGCGGTAGTTCTCGAACAGTTGCTCAGCACTGAAAGAAGCTTTGCCTATAGGAGCGTGGATAATTCCAGCTTTTTCAGCACGATACTCAATCTTACCAGCTTTGATTTCTCTGATTGCACGAGTTACGTCCGGAGTTACGGTACCGGTCTTGGGGTTTGGCATTAAGCCTTTAGGTCCGAGTACCCGACCTAATTTACCGACCATTCCCATCATATCCGGAGTCGCCACGACAACATCAAATCCAAACCAACCTTGCTCAATCTTCGCGATCATGTCTTCGGCACCAACAAAATCAGCACCTGCTGCCTCAGCTTCCTTAGCCTTGTCACCCTTAGCAAAAACCAAAACAGAACGGGTTTTACCTGTTCCATGCGGGAGCACAATAGCACCACGAATTTGTTGGTCCGCATGACGAGTGTCAATTCCTAACTTGAAAGCAACTTCGATAGTTTCATCAAATTTTGCTTTGGCATTAGCCTTTACGATCGCGAATGCTTCAAGGGGTTCGTAATATCCTGTGCGATCAAAGGCTTTTACGGCCTCTTGATATCTTTTTCCAACCTTAGCCATTCTTTTTACCTCCTGTGGTTATGCGGGCCAAGCCCTCCCACAATTAATTGTTAACCTTCAACAACATCGATACCCATACTTCTGGCAGTACCTTCAACCATCCGCATAGCAGCTTCAACGCTTGCAGCATTCAGATCCTTCATCTTAATGTCCGCAATTTCGCGCACTTTTGATTTTGTAATCGTAGCAACCTTCTTACGATTTGGTTCAGAGGAACCCGAATTAATATTGGTCATCTTTTTGAGCAAAACAGATGCCGGCGGCGTTTTGGTTATAAAGGTAAAGGAACGATCTTCATAAACCGTAATTTCCACCGGAATAATGAGCCCAGCTTGATCCTTAGTACGCTCATTGTACTCTTTGCAGAAGGCCATAATATTGACACCATGTTGACCGAGAGCCGGACCAACCGGAGGTGCCGGTGTAGCTTTGCCTGCAGTGATTGCTAATTTAACGAGACCAATTACTTTCTTCGCCATTGTTTAACACCTCCTTGATAGAGTAATTCCTATTTTAGTCGAGTTTTTGTACCTGTCCGAAATCTAATTCCACAGGCGTCTCTCTTCCAAACATCGATACTTCCACACGCAGCTTGCCTTTATCCGGCAGTATTTCGCGAACTACGCCAACAAAGTCTTTAAACGGTCCGGCAATAACCTGGACAGTTTGATTAACCTCGAAATCAATTTTAGCCCGCAGATCATCCATTCCCATTTGTTGGAGAATCTGAATGACCTCCTGGTCAAGGAGCGGTATCGGCTTTGTTCCTGTCCCGACGAAGCCTGTAACTCCTGGTGTGTTGCGAACAACATACCAAGAATCATCCGTCATTTCCATTTCAACAAGAACATATCCCGGATAAACCTTGCGCTTTGTCACCTTTTCTTTCCCATTCTTGAACTCAACTTCATCTTCCATAGGAACAAGAACGCGAAAGATTTTCTCCTCCATATTCATGGATTCAACGCGCTTTTCGAGATTCATCTTGACTTTATTTTCGTAACCCGAGTACGTGTGAATAACAAACCAGTCTTTCGCCATTTCTCAGGGACCTCCTCAGACACTGCCGCGGAAACTTGCAGTTTAGGGCACTAGCTTGGTTAAGGCAATACTTAAACCGCCGTCCACAACCCACATGAGAATAGAAACAATCCCCACCGCAACAAAAACAACGCCCGTATAGGCCAATAATTGTTTGCGGCTCGGCCAGTGAACTTTTTTTAATTCGCTCAGAACTCCGCGGAAATACTCTTTGGTCTTATCTGCTTGTTTCTGAGTATTGGCTGGTTTTTTCAACGCGCCCATCACTTCACATCCTTAAACGACATAGGTGTCCTCGACATTGTGACAACGCTTCCAGGCGTACAGTTTAAAACGTCACAAAAAAAAATTACTTGGTTTCTTTATGGAGAGTATGGCTTTTGCAGAACTTACAATACTTTTGGACTTCCAAACGATCAGGATTATTTTTCTTATTTTTCATCGTAGCATAGTTACGGTGCTTGCAATCCGTACACGCTAAAATAATGCCAACACGCATTCACGAACACCTCCCAGACAAACAGTAAATCCCTGCATTTATTCCATTACTCAAGTACTTTATCACAAGTTGATTTCTCTGTCAAGAAAACGACGAGTGTGTCTAAAGAAAACTCGGCTAGCGACGAAATAAAAAAGACAGCAGTGCTGCCTTTAAGCTTCAAAATAAATGGAGCCAACGATGGGACTCGAACCCGCAACCTGCTGATTACAAATCAGCTGCTCTACCAATTGAGCTACGTTGGCATTTTGGTTATCAGAGTTTCCTCTGATTGACACTTTTATAAGTTAACATCTTTTGTCGAGAAATGCAAGTATTTATTTCACCAGGAATCTATGTAAAATTATCCATCCCGGCGTTCGAGATAGCGTTCAAGTTTCCTCTTCACTCTCTGTAACGCGTTATCGATTGATTTCACATGTCTTTTTAAATCAACAGCAATTTCCTGGTAAGATTTCCCTTCTAAATAAGACATCAGCACCTTCCATTCTAAGGAACTGAGGATCTCACCCATCTTCTCTTCAATGTCGTCAAATTCCTCACGGCTGATAATCAGTTCTTCCGGATCCGTAATACGAGTCCCTGAGATAACATCAAGAAGCGTCCGGTCGGAATCTTCGTCATATATCGGCTTATTGAGAGAGACATAGGAGTTTAGTGGAATGTGTTTCTGCCTTGTAGCTGTCTTAATGGCAGTGATAATCTGGCGGGTTATACATAACTCCGCAAATGCCCTGAACGATGAGAGTTTATCGCCGCGAAAGTCTCTTATGGCCTTATAGAGTCCAATCATTCCTTCTTGAATAATATCTTCGCGATCCGCTCCTATGAGAAAATAGGAACGAGCCTTTGCCCTAACGAAGTTCTTATATTTGTTGATCAGATACTCTAGTGCAGCAGCGTCGCCTTCCTTGGCAAGCTCAACCATCTCTTCATCTACGATAATGTCGATGATTTCGCACTCTGGTAGTTCTGGTTGGGCTTGAAAAGTCAAGTTGATCCCCCCTACAATGTCGTCATGAAGAAGACGCAATCTCGCCTAGCCCTTGTCCACGGGAACATTCTCATTATACCCGACCCTGAAGAAGAGCGTCAAGGCGAAGTTTTTGTTGTTCTGTCGCATGGGCCGGATTTGAGACACGATATTGGATGTTCGGAGTCAAATATTATAAGACAGTGACTTTATCCATTAGAAGTATCATAACCAGTGATGTCCAATCTTTCAAGTCTAATTTTTACATTCTTCAAATAAGTTGCTGTCATTCAGCTTTAGCCGAACGAGTTCACTTAGAATATCTTCGTTGCCTGAGAACCTCATAAAGCACGAGAGAGCCTGCAACGCTGGCGTTTAGGGACGTAACCTTACCATTCATAGGCAAACTGACAAGCTCATCACAATTCTCCCTCAGCAAGCGGCTGATCCCCCTGCCTTCACTGCCAATGACAATAACACGCGGGCCTGTGAGATCCGCCGAAAAAACATCCTGCCCCCCGGCTTCCGCACCAGACACCCAACATCCCTTCTTCTTCAATTCCTTAATCGTTTGGACCAAGTTGCTTACACGAGCCACCAGAACATGTTCAACCGCGCCGGCCGAAGTCTTAGCAACCGTTCCGGTTAACGAAACGCTGCGGCGTTTTGGGATGATCACCCCATGGGCCCCGACGGCATCAACCGTTCTTAGCAATGCCCCTAAATTGTGTGGGTCTTCAATTTCATCCAACATTAAGATAAATGGATCTTCCCGTCGTTGTTCCGCTAAAGCAAGTATATCCTCTACTTCAGCGTACTCTGTGGCGGCAACATAAGCCAAAATACCCTGGTGGCGCTCCCGCTGCGCTTGCCGGTCGAGAACCTCTCGTGTCACAAACTGATAGGGAATATTCCGTTCTTCCAAATGAGAGATGATTTCTTGATTTCTTAGATTTTTATTTTCCGAGAGCAAAAGAACTTTATTTACAGGTTTTCCGCTCTTCAGCAGCTCAATGACCGGATTTTTGCCATAAACGATTTCATCGTTCATATTATTCACGTCTTCTTTCCTTTGAGGGTTTGTAATCTTCCGCAGCTATAGGCGCCTTGATGACATACTCCCAATGTCACACAGGTTGGTCCTGCTTCACTGAATAGATTGGGAGCCACCTCACGTACTAAGTCCAGCATCCTCTCAGCTAAACCGCGAATCTCCCATTGAGCCCTCAAACAAGTACGGTGCTCAAAAAAGTTTAATAGAGAACGTGCGTTAAAGGTAGCCATCAGGGAGGTAGTGCAGGCATTAGGCAGAACGAAGCGAGCATCCTCTGCAGGCACCATAGACTGCAAGGCCTGGTATTCTTCTTGAAGGTAGGCCATAGCCTTCTCAAAACGCTCCATAGCCTCAGGTTTTCGTTGAACGCTGGGCGGTATGACATAATCGAAGCCATTTTCTTTTACATAGCGTTGCGAGCGTTGAGAGTAACTGGCAATTCTATGCCGCACTAATTGATGAGACAAGGCCCGGGACACTCCATCTATAGAAAACTGAAAACTCACATGTTCAAAGGGCGAAAGATGCCCCATATCACGCAGCTTACGAACAAAGTTGGCCACTTTCTCATCATCTAATCGTTCTAGAAGTTCCGGCACAGGATCTGCAGAATAGCACAAACGAGCAGCAGCAGCCACCACCTTTTCAGGATCTGGCGTATATTGAATTAGATCTACTCTCATTTCGACAGCCTCTTTCTTCTCTATTCATCCAATCATGAGACTCCCGCTTCTTAAGCGGGAGTGGTTCCCGTTCTCTGCTTCGGTGGGGGTAGAGTCTATCCATCAGCGCGATAGCATTTGTTATTGGCTAGGCGCTTTCTGCGAAACTGTCCACAGGACACTTTCGTCACCGAAGCCCCGATGTTCAGCTTTAGCTGTACGGGTTCACTCCTCCAGAAGGTTTTCCATTGAAGACTCTTCTGTTGGGCCTTCGCCCATAATTTCATCCACTCGGCTAAAGGCCCATTGCATACGCTGAACTTGTCCCGTTAGCTGCCAGTATCCAACTAAACTTTCGAAGGCCGTTGCATGGCGATATGTAACCACGTCAACATTTTTGGGATAACCTCCCTTGGCATTGCGTCCGCGCAAAACCACCTGATGCTCTACCTCGTCAAGTTCCGGCAGCAAAGCTTGTAAAACCCGTGCCTGGGTCCCCGCACGAACGTAACTAATGGCTTGTTTATGAAGGTCCTTAACTTTTTCATACCCTGACTCCAGCAAATGGGTTCGGACCCAAAGCTCGTAAACGGCATCCCCTAAATACGCCAGGGTTAAGGGGTTCATTTCTTGCCAACTGCGCATAAAGTCACCTTTCAAGCTTTAATTTTCCAACTCGCACCTTGGGGAGTATCTTCAATAACAATTCCCTCAGCCTTAAAGGCATCTCGAATAAAATCCGACATCTCCCAATCTTTCTTCTGCCGTGCTTTCGAACGAATCTTAAGAACGAGTTCCATTACCTTAGAGAGCATTTCCTCATTTTCCACCTGAACCTGTGCAGGATGCAGAAGATCAAATCCCAACACTTCCCCCAACTCGATGAGAGTTTTTTGAGCCGTTGCCAGTGCTTGCGAAGAAACGGGGTGTTCTTGAACATACCCATTCATCGTCTTGGCCAGTTCAAAAAGGGCCGCGTAGGCTAAAGCAGAATTAAAATCATCATCCATTGCCTTCTCAAAAGCTTCCCGCGCTTCTTGAGCAGCCTTTTTCAATCCTTCTTCGATCCTTTCATTCCTAACGGAGCCGGTTCTCTCCAAGGCCTGCTGAGCTAACCGAACACTCGTTTGTAAGCGTTCAAGCCCTTTTTGAGCCATGCCCAAATTCTCATCGTTAAAATCCAGCGGGCTTCGGTAATGTGTTCCCAGCAAGTAAAATCGAATGACTTCTCCGGAATTTTTAGCCAACAATTCCCGGGTAGTAAAGAAATTCCCCAAGGACTTAGACATCTTTTCCTGATTGATGGTCAGAAAGGCATTATGCATCCAATAATGAGCGAAGGTTTGTCCATTTAAATAACCTTCCGTTTGAGCAATCTCATTTTCATGATGGGGGAAAACCAAATCTCCTCCCCCGCCGTGAATATCAAAGCCCGCCCCTAAATATTTCAAAGACATGGCGGTGCATTCAATATGCCACCCGGGACGTCCCAAACCCCAAGGACTTTCCCAAGACGGTTCACCTGGTTTAGCCTTTTTCCAAAGAGCAAAATCCATGGGATGATGCTTTCGCTCATCCACCTCAATCCTTGCCCCAGCCTTCATATCTTCTAAGGTTCTGCCGGAGAGCTTCCCGTAGTTAGGAAAATGATCTACAGCAAAGTACACATCTCCATCGACGTCATAGGCGAGCCCCGTTTCAATCAATCCTTGGATAATCTCGATCATTTCAGGTATATGTTCAGTAGCCTTGGGATGAACCGTAGCCGGCAGAATGTTAAGAGCTTTAGCATCCTTGAAATATTCATCAATATACTTTTGAGCTAAGGCCAAAGGGTCCATTCCCTCAACATGACCACGTTGAATTATTTTGTCATCCACATCCGTAAAGTTTTGCACGTAGCGTACATCATACCCCTTATACATGAAGTAGCGCCGTATCATGTCAAAAACAACAAACATTCGAGCATTCCCGGCATGGAAGAAATTATAGGTTGTCGGTCCGCAGACATACATGGCAACCTTCCCGCTCTCTCGGGACTTAAACTCCTCTTTTTGTCGGGTCATGGTGTTGAATAATCTCAAAGACATTGCATCGACTCTCCTCTTCTTTTAAGCGTTGTTCCAGGTATTCTACCCTCTGCATTAAGCATCTCAGCATTTCATTGACCGGATCAGGCAGATCGTCATGCCGTAAATCGGGATCTTTAATAGGAACCCCACGATGAAGCACAATCCTGCCCGGTATACCCACGACCGTTGTGTCACTGGGAACGGATTTATTAACCACAGAACCCGCTCCTATTTTAACATTATCTCCAACTTTGAATGAACCTAAAATCTTGGCACCGGCCCCAATAACAACATTATCGCCAATGGTCGGATGCCGTTTACCTTTTTCTTTTCCGGTCCCCCCTAAGGTAACACCTTGATATAAAGTAACGTTGTCGCCAACTTCCGCAGTTTCACCGATGACTACACCGCTGCCATGGTCAATAAAAAAGCCTTGTCCAATTTTAGCCCCCGGATGAATCTCAATTCCTGTCAGAAACCTTGATAATTGGGAAATCATTCTCGGCAGGATCACAAATTTACGTTGATATAACCAATGGGCTAACCGATGAAAAAGTACTGCGTGAAAACCCGGATAGCAAACGATGACCTCCAGAATACTCTTAGCTGCAGGATCTCGTTCAAAAATAACGCGAATATCGCGTCTGATTTGGCCAAATATCATCGCCGGTAGACACCTCTTTCCTTTCCATCGTATTCGGACATCTTAAAATAGGGTACAAAAAAGCGGAATCTCCGTCCAGAGACGAAAAATTCCGCGGTTCCACTCTGATTAAACGACTAAAGTCGTTTCTACTCAAAACTTTAACGCAGTTACTACGGAAAGACATACTTCATTTTCTGCCCTTCTGCTCAGAGATGCACTTCCAAAAATTCCTCGCCGATGGCTTACACCTTTCCCATCCTCGCTGCTGACAATTCCTTTTTGTACTCTTTCTCTTCATCGCCAATTATTAATTAATGATCAATTATAGGATACATTCCTGCCCCTGTCAATAAAGCATATCGTCAATTATTTGGGGTCTTATCCTTTTATTGGACGGTATTTTTCAATTTACTAATTCCTACTTCTATTCTTCTCAGCGTTTCCCTTTTGCCCAGCAATTCAGCCAATTCGGCACCGCCTCCGGGACTTGATTCTTTACCGGAGAGAGCCGTTCTCAAAGGCCAAAGGACTTGTCCGTTTTTGACTCCCAATTGAGAAATGACCTTAGTCAGAGTTTCCTCAATTGCTTCCAGATCCCATGGTTCGAGAGAAGCCATCGCTTCACAAATAGCTTGCAAACTACTTAAAGAATTGACTGCATCCGTTTTCATTTTCTTATGCACAAATAAGCTAATATCATAGTCAGGAAGATTCTTTAAAAAATCAACTTTCTCAGGAATTTCATTAAGAATTTCAATTCTCTTTTGCAATAAGGCGCTGACCTTTTTTAATTCGATTTCAGCATCGGAGATACCTTTATAGTAAGGCAGGGCTAAATCATTAAATTCTTCCAGACCCAATCTCCGCAAATATTCGCCGTTCATCCACTTTAATTTATTGACATCGAAAATGGCCGGTGACTTGCTTAAACCGGCAATATTAAATATCTTTTCAAGGTCTTGAAGAGAAAAGAACTCCTCATTAGTCCCCGGATTCCAGCCCAACAAGACAATATAATTTACGATAGCTTCAGGCAGATAACCTTGGGAAACGAAGTCCTCAAAAGAGGCGTCTCCTTCACGCTTGCTCAGTTTCTTTTCAGCCGTCTTCATAATTGGCGGCAAATGAATATACTCCGGAATATCCCAGTCAAAGGACTTATAAAGTAAATTGTATTTCGGTGTTGACGAGAGGTATTCCGACCCTCTCACAACATGCGTTATCTCCATCAAATGATCATCCACAACATTGGCAAAATTATAGGTAGGAAGGCCATCGGATTTTAAGAGCACGCCTTCATCAAGTTCGGAATTTTCTACGGAAACCGTTCCATAGACAAGATCATGAAACTCTGTGGAACCTTCCGCAGGAATCCATTGACGCACTACATAGGATTCATGATTTCTAAACTTTTCGGAGACTTCTTGGGCACTTAAATTCTTACATTGACAATTATGTTTCGCCGGAACTGTAGTAGACTCGCTGTCATTGCCTAAGCTTTCCGTTCTTTCTTTAGAACAAAAGCAATAATAAGCACCTTTTAACTCAACGAGCTTATTGGCATATTCCTTGTAGATTGCTTTGCGTTGACTTTGAACGTAGGGCCCATAAGGTCCCCCAATATCCGGTCCTTCGTCATACCTCAACCCGACAATATTAAGCGTCTTTAATATAACTTCCACAGCCCCTTCAACAAAACGGGCCTGATCTGTATCTTCAACTCGCAGTAAAAATTTCCCTCCCTGGGATTTGGCAATTAAATATTCATAGATAGCAGTTCTTAAGTTGCCAATATGCATATAGCCCGTCGGGCTTGGGGCAAATCTTGTCCTAACTTCTTTCATACAAACCACCTTAAATATGTTCTAACTCTGTTTCTAGGCCTTATCTTTTTCTAACCCAACAATAGCCTGAGCCCCAATACCTTCACTGCGTCCTTCAAAGCCCAAATGTTCCGTAGTTGTTGCTTTTACTGACACACAACCGATCTCGATCTCCAAAGCCCGGGCAAGATTTGAGCGCATCTGAAGGATAAAGGGAGCAAGTTTCGGACGCTCTGCCACAATGATAGTGTCAATATTTCCAATACAATATCCTTGGCCTTTTATCAGTTGAGCAACCTGTTCCAATAAGAGAAGGCTGGAAATTCCGGCGTAACGGGGATCATGATCGGGAAAATGAGCTCCAATATCTCCTTGAGCCAAAGCCCCAAGCAGTGCATCCATAAGCGCATGAATTAACACATCCGCATCGGAATGTCCGAGCAATCCCCTTTCATAAGGGATTTCTACTCCCCCAAGAATCAAAGGTCTTCCCTCTACCAAGGCATGTACATCATACCCTATTCCAACTCTGATTTTCAACACCCCAATCTATTTTTCACGCATTGCTAAAATTCGTTCCGAAAGCCAGAGATCTTCCGGCGTTGTGACTTTGATATTTTCTAATGATCCTTCGATCATCTGAACAGGGTACCCTATCCATTCTAGCAAAGATGCATCGTCCGTGCCATAGTATCCTACTGAAGCCGCACGCATATGTGCTTCTTCTAATTTATTGCGTTCAAAAATCTGGGGTGTTTGGACAGCCCTTAAAAGTTCTCTTGGCAGTGTGTCTGTCACTATTCCGGAATTATTAACCTGTTTAATAGTGTCCTTAACCTGAATCCCCATGATGGCGGCCGAAAATCCTTCCGCCTCTTGGAGAAAGCGGTGAAAGTCTTTCAGCGTCAAAAGGGGCCTAGCCCCATCATGAACCACTACTCTTTGAATAGCGGGACTGAGGGCTAGCACCCCTGACCGAACGGAATCTTGACGTTGGGCACCACCTTGACAAACACTGACTACCTTATCCAGTTTATAGTGATCCACAAGTTCTTTGATCAAAGCAAGATCATTCTCCGCCCCAACAATCACTATTTCTGAGACGTAGTCGGACATTTGAAACACTCTGACTGCATGTATTAAAATCGGTTGTCCCTTTAGCTGCAGAAATTGTTTATTGCATCCGGCCCCCATCCGTTTGCCTTGACCGGCTGCAGGTATAACGATGCCTAAATTAGCCAATCGCATTCACCTCATCCGTCGGACGAAGACCCATCGACTTTTTTTCCAAAGAACTTTTAGGTTTCGCGAAAATCATGCGGCCGGCGGCTGTCTGGAGGACACTGGTGACCAAGACAGTGATATTTTGACCCATATAGCGGCGGCCGGTATCCACAACGATCATAGTACCATCATCCAGATAGGCCACACCTTGCCCGGGTTCTTTCCCTTCTTTCATCACTTGAACCAACATCTCTTCTCCCGGCAAAACAATAGGTTTAAGAGAATTCGCCAATTCGTTGATATTTAGAACCTTTACGCCTTGAAGTTCTGCCACCTTATTTAAATTGTAATCATTCGTTAAGAGCGGAGAATCCAGCACTTGACCTAAACGCACCAGTTTGCTGTCAACTTCGTTGATATCTTCGAAATCTTGCTCATGTATATGAACGTTAATGGCCGTTTCTTTGGAAATCTGATTTAGGATATCCAAACCCCGACGCCCACGATTTCGCTTCAATAGGTCTGAAGAATCAGCGATATGGCGAAGCTCCTCTAAGACAAAGCTGGGAATAAGCAAGGTTCCCTCAATAAACCCCGTTTTGACAATATCGGCGATTCTGCCGTCAATAATCACGCTGGTATCAAGAATCTTATAGTTGGGATGCTGTTCTTTACTCTCACCGTTCTCAGAAACCTGACCCACCTTAGATTCTTTTTGTTTATCTCCGCGATCACGAAATTTGGGAATAAAGTTAAGAAAACCTAAAACATCCTCTTTGCGTTTCATCCCTATCGTAAAGCCCAGATAGCCTAAAAAAAGGCTCAAAAGCACTGCCAGCAGGGGGCCAAAAAAGGGAATAATAATAAATGAATTACTAAATAAACTTGAAATAATAAGTCCGATAATTCCACCGATAGTCCCGCCCATCAGATCATGGGTTGGAACCTTGGTTAGGCGGGAATCCATCCAACGCATTAGTTTAAGAACAGAACGAATAATCATAGGAGCTACCAGAAAACCTAAACTAGCAAATAATAAAATCATCGTAACATAGGTCCAGACAGGAGAAAAACTCCATCGAAATGATTGTAAAACATCGAGACGCAATAGTAAGTAATCCACATAAAAACCTATGGCACCGAATAACAGGGTGATGATACCGCGAATCAGATTGCGAATCATCATTTCACCTCCTTTTATCATAGTTTGACTAAAATTCTTTCCAATTATACTGTCCATTCCATTTATTTTCAAGCAAAGGAAAAATAATCCTTAAGCTAGGGCTTTAGAGAGCCATTGTCTCACTGCATCTTCTTCAGATCCTTCCGTCAGAACAAGCTCACTGATCAAGATCTGGCAGGCATTTTCATACATCTTCTTTTCTCCGGTAGAAAGCCCTTTTTCGCTTTCCCTTTGAGCAAGACTGCGCACTACGTTGGCTACTTCAAAAATATTACCACTTTTAATCTTTTCCAGATTGGCACGATAGCGCCGATTCCAGGCTAGGGTATTTGCCGTATCTTTCGTTTTTAATACCTCTAACACGTCTTTAACCATGGTCGGAGAAATTACTTGCCGCAAACCTAAGTTTTCAACATTTTTTAAAGGTATAAATAACTTCATATTTCCCACAGGCAAATGCATGACATAATATTGGCTTTTTTCACCGAGAACTTCCCGTTCCTCAATGGATTCAATGATCCCTGCACCGTGCATAGGATAGACAACTTTATCACCAACATTAAACATTCAGCCACCCCCTTCTTATCATTATAACAAGTAACAATGTCCTGGTCAAAATTTTAAAATTATATCATACAAGTCTTCGGCCTGTCAATTTCCCTTTTCCTCCTCTTTAATTCCCGAAAATTGACAACGACCTAACCATCTCTGTATAATAGAAACGGCAGAAAGGAGTGAGGATACTGGTGGAACAACTCACTGACCAATTCCAAAATATAGTCAAATCTCTGTTAATACGACACCAAAGCATTTTGGATATCTTATCCAAAGGCCAAGAGACTTCAGCACGCGTTAACAGGGCCGTTGTAAAATCCGTGACAAATTGCGGTTGTCATTCAGTGAATGCGCACAAGAAGTCAATCCCCCCCGATGTAAGCCTTGCCGATTTAAAAGATCTCTTAGACAGCCAGCTCGAAGGGACACTCTGCGATAATTGCAGAGACATTATAGAAGCAGAACTAGGCAAACAACTATTTTACATAGCCGCCTTGGCTAATGCCTTAGATATCTCCCTTACAGAAGTCCTCAACCTGGAATGCAAGAAATTACAAACCTTAACTATCTTTAATTTGACCTAACTAACCCCTAAACATTCTAGCTCCTGCTCAGCAGGAGCTTTTATATTTTTGGTCTGGCAGCCATGCCATTAGATGTCCTGCTCGTAACACAGAAAATCACAGGATTCATTCCTTAAGCATATGATAACCTGATGTGAAAGGAGTGAAACCGATGTTTCTACAGGCCCTTCTCATGAGTTTTGCCCTCTCTGTCCTTAAAGGAGCCAGCCTACTCGTTTCTTACATTAATAATAATTCATTTCCTCACCCTCTTAATAAAGAAGAAGAATTACGCTACCTACAAATATTAGAAACAAATCGTACAAACCCTTCTCTTAATGACTCTGCTTTTCATAAAAGTATTGAGACTGCTCGAAATAAATTGATCGAGCATAATTTGCGTCTAGTCGCTCATGTCGTCAAAAAATATGAAGGGCCGGAAGAAAGAACCGAAGATTTATTTTCCATCGGGATTGTTGGCTTAGTTAAAGCTATTAACACGTTTAATCTTACAAAAGGAGCTAAATTAAGCACCTATGCTGCCCGCTGCATCAATAACGAAATTCTAATGCACTTCCGCATTCTCAAAAAACGCCGGGGCGAAATGTCTATCTATACTCCCATCGGCCAGGATAATAATGATGGAGAATTGAGTATTTTGGAAAGCCTTTCCGCTGAAAACACCCCCATACCTGAACAAATTGCCGAAGAAGAAGATCAGCGCCTCTTATTGGAAAATGTTAAAAAACTTCCTACTCTTGACCGACAAGTCCTTCATCTTAGATTTGGACTGTTGGAAGGAAACGAGCATTCACAGCAAGAAATTGCCGATATTCTCGGAATATCCCGTTCCTATGTCTCAAGGATTGAAAAACGTGCTATCCAAACCTTAACTCTGGAAATGAAAGATAGTCTCCCCCAATAATTGAATTAAGGAATTCAAATCCGGCGGCAAAACTTGTTTATGGTTTGCCGCCGGATTATTACATAATTACAAAACGAAACTACCATACTTTATTCATAGCAAGGTTTAAGTACTTTTTGTTAAACCTTAAAATCATCTTCAAATCAAAACTTTCTAAAGGAGGAAACTACATTGAGCCAAAATTGGAATAAAGCGTCCCGCCAAACCGTTAATAATGAAACCACTGCTCAAAATTCTAAAAGCTGTCCCTCTACCGATTCCAGCAGGAAAGACAGGGATACCTTAACCCCAACAAAAGACAAAAGCCCGGATGACTTGGATATTTAGGGGCTAGTGCACTCGACCAATCCAATCGCAGGGTTATGTGTGTAAGGAGTAATAAAAAACAAGGCGTTGTGCTCAGCCTTGTTTTTTATTCTAATGCTCAATAAGCGAATGATTATTTTTTTCCCATTTCCACCAGACTTTTAGCCATTCTCTCGATTCTCTCCAGGCTTTGAGCAATCTCCGCCACTTCACCGGCATGATTTTCGGTTACCGCCGTCAGCTGTTTAATAGCGTCAATGAGAAGCTGAACGGAAGATTGAACGACTTGAACATTATTGTCAATTGCTTTTGTAGATACATCTGTATCTGAAGCAAGTCTCCTAACCTCTTCCGATACAATAGCAAATCCCCGCCCATGTTCCCCTGCCCGTGAAGCTTCAATAGCAGCATTAAGCCCTAAGATGTTGCTCTGTTTGGAAATCTTCTTGATTTGCTGCGTCAATTCGTTGGTTCTGTTCATTTCGGTGCTTACATGCTCCGTCTCATTATCTATTCTCCGTATCGTTGCAGCAAGTTCTTCTGTGCCACCTGACAAGTTTTGAGCCGAAGAAGAAATTTTAACCACTGTTTCAAGTATTTCCTTCCCCGTGGAGAACAAGTTGTCATAAAGTTCGATGGAACAGGCAACGGCAAGACAACCGACTATTTCGGAATCTTCCATAATGGGCAAGGCGATACCGACAAAAGGAACCCCAAAAAGTTCTTTAGGGATACGCCGCACAACGCGCTTCCCACTTGTAAGAGCTTCTAAAACATTCGAGCCCGGTGTGGGAGGATTCCCTATCCTAGCCTTGGTATCAATTGTCTTCCCTGGATAATAAGCAACAATTTTCTCTGTATCAAAGAGTGTAACGGCAACATCATCATTGAATAACTGCTGAATCTCTGAGACGATAAGCTGGTACGCCTGGAATTTTGTCACTTCTATACCCCCGTATTTTAGAAGTCTTGTGAATCTAAGTAATTAGACTTAGTTACATTAATTCTCTTTGTATCTATCACTTCGACATAAACTCTCATAAACCTTTAAAATACGATACTTTCAGTTATTTTCCAGATTCATTACCAGATATTTGGATGGTTCATCCAATCGTAAGACTACCACTTTAATAAGTGAGTGTGGTCCCCGTTCTCTGCTTCGGGTATGAGTCTGTAATGAATTAAAGAACTGCCTTCACTTTCCAGTTTGTTCAAAGCATTAAAACGCAATGACGAGAGATAATAACTTGCGGGAGGTGATAATTATGACAGTTGCTTCTCAAGTAAAACAAACCCTGGCAAGCTTAAAAGGCGTTCAAGGCACATTGAGAACTTATACCATTCAGGCAAAAGATAAACATGCTCAATCCGTCTATAACAATTCTCTGGAAATCACCGATGTCATTATTAAAGATCTGGAAGATCGCTTAAAAATACTCGAATTCGAAGAACCACAATACAAAGGCAATTAACAAAGGCAGGAAATAATATGCAGGAAACACTTAATACTATTTTAAAATCTCTCGCATTATTCTGTATAGCCTGGTTAGCGATACGATTGATAGGAAAACGAAACATCACCAGAGTAAAACCTTTCAATTTCTTGAGCTATGTAATTTTAGCTGTCGTGGTCAGCTTAATGTCTCTAAACCTTATTACTTTAAGCTCAGGATTAGTCGTTTTGCTTACTTGGGTTATTCTGCCGCTGGCTCTCGATTATTTAGCGATTAAGAGCCAAGTAATTCATCAATTTATTAACGGTAAGGAAACTGTTTTAATAAAACATGGCAAAATCATGGAAGAAAATCTTCTTCAGCTCCGAATGACTGGGGAGGATCTATTGGCTGAACTTAGATCAAAGAACATTTTTAATCTTCCTGATGTTGAGTTTGCCGTTATGGAGTCCAATGGTGAGATCAACGTTTACTTAAAAGCAGATAAAAAACCGGTGACTGCCCATGATATTGGGCAAAAAGTAGCACCGCAAGCTGAACCTCAAACCGTTATTATGGACGGAAACATCCTCGTTGAACCTCTTTCTTCCTTGGGACTTAACCCAGAATGGCTAAAAACCGAACTGGATAAAATGGGAGTGGCTTTGGAGAATGTGTTTCTCTGTCAGGTTGATTCCTCAGGTGAACTTTTTCTGGATCTTTTCAACGATGCCGTGGAAATTCCTCAGCCAAAAGTCAAGGAATTGCTTTACGCCAACTTGGAGAAAATTCAAGCAGATCTCATGACTTTTTCCCTGCAAACAAATAATAAGAGTGCTAAAGGCATGTATATCCGTAACTCAGAGAAACTTGATCACCTTCTGAACAAAATACGTCCTTACTTACTACATTAAGAGGTGTTACCATGTCCGATAAAAAGAAGAAAAAGTTATCCCCCACTCAACAGGAATACCAAAAATTCGCTCAAGACAGAGAACCTAAACGACCCATCTTCCTAAACTGCATAAAGGCCTTTTTTGTTGGAGGACTGATTTGCGTCATCGCTCAGGCAATACAGATGTTTTTTGTGTCTTATTATCACTTTTCTCAGGAAAATGCCGGGAATCCCACCGGGGCGGTGATTATCATCATAACTGTCATCCTCACCGGTTTAGGAGTTTTTGATCACATTGCCCAGTGGGCAGGAGCTGGTACCATAATTCCCGTAACAGGTTTTGCCAATACCATTGCCTCTGCTTCAATAGAGCATCGAAGTGAAGGCTATGTTCTCGGCGTAGGCGGTAATATGTTTAAATTAGCCGGTCCTGTTATTGTTTATGGTGTGTTTTCTGCCTTCGTCGTGTCCTTGGTCGTTATAACGTTAAGAGCATTGGGTGTGATGTAAATGTTGCAAGGTCATCAGTCATGGCTTTTCGATTCAAAACCTGCCATTATCGCCTCGGCAGCAGTGGGCGGTCCTCGCGAAGCCCGTGGTGCATTGGCTGCAGATTTCGATCTTCTGCACGAAGATATCTGGCTGGGGCAGGACAGCTTTGAAAAGGCGGAGCGAAAGCTGCAGGAGCAGGCCTCAGAATTAGCCATAAAAAAAGCTTCTCTAAAAAAAGAAGATGTCCAATTTTTATTAAGCGGAGATTTAATCAACCAAACAGTGCCCAGCAGTTTCGCCGCTCGTACCCTTGGCGTTCCTTTCCTCGGCCTTTACGGGGCTTGCTCTACGTCGATGGAAGGTTTGGCCTTAGCTTCCCAGCTAATCGATAGTAAATTTGCCAAGAATGTTCTTGTTTGCACTTCAAGTCATAATGCCGCCTCCGAAAAGCAATATCGTTACCCAACAGAGTATGGGGCCCAAAAGCCGCCTACAGCTCAGTGGACCGTCACCGGCTCAGGAGCAGCCTTAGTCTCCGACCAAGGAGAAGGACCAAGAGTAACTTCTGCAACGATTGGCAGAGTTATTGATATGGGGCTATCCGACCCTTTTAATATGGGGGCAGCAATGGCTCCGGCAGCAGTGGATACCATTGAAGCACACTTTCGAGACTTAAGGCGGGACCCATCATACTACGATCTCATAGCTACCGGTGATTTGGGAAGAGTCGGGCATAGAATTGCCGGCGACTTATTAGTCAAACACGGTCTAGAGATACCGAAGGAGATTTTCACGGACTGCGGTATCTTAATATACAAAGAGGATCAGCCCGTTGTACTGGCAGGCGGAAGCGGCTGTGCCTGTGCAGCGACAACAACCTTCGGCCATTTCCTGAACCGAATGCGAAAGGGTGAATTAAGTAAAATCTTAGTAGTCGCCACGGGAGCCCTTTTATCACCCATGTCCTTTCAGCAAAAGGAAAGCATTCCCTGTGTTGCTCATGCTGTAAGTATTGAACTATAAGGAGCGCGGTATAATGGAAAAATTTCTCTGGGCTTTTTTGATTGGGGGCGGCATTTGTGTTATTGGGCAGCTTATCTTAGATGGGCTTAAACTCACTCCTGCCCATACCACATGTGCCTTAGTTGTTGTAGGGGCGGTACTCGGGGGACTTGGTCTATACGACCCCCTTATTAAATTTGCCGGGGCCGGGGCTTCTATCCCCATCAGCAGTTTTGGCAACTCCCTAGTTAAAGGAGCTTTGAAGGAATATTCAAGCGATGGGCCCATCGGAGTTCTTACAGGCATCTTCGAAGTGACAAGTGCCGGAATATCAGCAGCTATCATCTTCGGATTCTTAGGAGCGCTTATTTTCAGACCTAAAGGATAAACGGGTTTGAAGTCTCACCCCTTGCCGCAAATATTTAAAGGAGGTGATTGAAAGATGACGGTTGGAACACAAATGACACAAGCGATTGCCACTGTCCAAAGCGCAGCGGCTACTATGAAAACATTCGCTTTAGAAACACAAGATCAACAAGCCAAAAAAACCTTTGAGCAACTCGCCCAAACCTTTGATTCAGCCCTTGACGTTTTAAAAGGCAGAGAGCAATACATCCAGCAACAGGAACCCCAGTATAAACAATCGTAAGACGATTGTTGTCAGTTTAAGTAAGAAGAGGCCGCAGCTAACGAACTATGTCGTAAAGCAACGGCCTCTTTTAGTTATAATACTTTGACCCTTGATTTCAGTCTTTCTGCCAAGGGGATATCTGCCGGAGCAATATCAAAGTTATCTAATTCTTCGGGATCAACCCATTCAATCAGGCTATGGACTTTGAGGGTGAAAACACCCGAAAGCCACCGGCAAGTATAAGCAAGCAATTTAATAGTTCCGTTAGGATAATCATAAATACTTTCTCCAAAAAAGCCAAGGACGTCAACATCAACGTCAAATTCCTCCCGTATTTCTCGTATCAAACATTCTTCAGCAGTTTCTCCCGGTTCAATTTTCCCCCCGGGAAATTCCCATTTGCCTTCTAAATTCTCACCCGGAGCCCGTTGGGCGATTAGAACTTTACGATCCTTTAAGATAATTGCAGCACTTACTTCTTTCATAGTCTTCATTCCTTTGAATAACTCGTTTACTTCTTCCGACCAAGTCATTTTTAGAGCAGACACTTTAAGTCTTCAATAAAAGCCAGCACTTCATCCTCTTTTGTCGCCCAAGAAGTGACAAGTCGAACGGCCGAGTGGTTCGCATCGACCTTTGTCCATTCATAAAACGCATATTTCTTCAGAAGATCAGATATTATTTGATCGGGCAGGATGGGAAAAATCTGATTTGATGGTGAATGAACCAAAAACTTAAAACCAGCTTTAGTTAGTTCATCCCTGAGCAAATCAGCCATCCCATTAGCATGTCTGGCCATCTCAAAGTATAAATCATCTTTAAAAAGCTCAAAAAACTGAATTCCCAAGATCTTACCTTTGGCCAGCATCGCCCCTTTCTGCTTCATATGAAACCGAAAGTCTTCCTTGAGAGAATCACGACAAATCACGAGAGCCTCTCCCATAAGCGCTCCGTTCTTTGTTCCTCCAATATAAAAAGCATCCACAAGCGTTGCCAAATCAGACAGGGTTAAATCATTTTCCGACGAACACAAGGCCGAGCCCAATCTTGCTCCATCCATGTACAACAAGAGATTATGTTCTTGGCAGCACTTGTTAATCTGTTTTAATTCCTCCTTGGTATAAGTTGAACCAATTTCCGTTGGATTAGAAATGTAAACCAATTTAGGTTTTACCATATGTTCATCCGTATGAGAATCAAGCACCGTTTTGATATGTAACGTATCAAGCTTTCCATCTTTTACTTCAACCGAGATGATCTTATGTCCCGTTGCTTCAATGGCTCCGGTTTCATGGACTAAAATATGGCCTGTGCTGGCCGAAATGATTGCTTCATGGGGTCTTAAAAAGGCCGAGATCGCGGTTAGATTCGTTTGTGTCCCCCCCGAGAGCAGGTGAATATCAACATTATCGTTCCCAATCTTTCGCTTTATCAGCTCTATTGCCTTTTGAGTGTAGAGATCTTCTCCATAGCCCTCTGCTTGTTCAAAATTCGTTTCACTCAAGGCTTTTAATAGTCTTGGATGGGCACCTTCACTATAATCGTTTTTAAAACTATACATCACAAAAAACCCCTTTATTTATTTTGAATACAGCTATCAAAAAATTTGGCCAATCGACACTCAGAAGTCTACGTAGTGAACTCGTTCAGCTAAAGCTGAACATCGGGGCTTCGGTGACGAAAGTGTCCTGTGGACAGTTTCGCCGAAAGCGCCTAGCCAATAACAAATGCTATCGCGCTGATGGATAGACTCTACCCCCACCGAAGCAGAGACCGGGGACCACTCCCACTTCTTAAGTGGGAGTCTCACGATTAGATGAATTGCAGTATAGCGATAAGCTCCCCTGCTTATCGTTCTGACCAGCAGATACTTAATATCTTAACCCTCTGACATTGCAAATTCAACGAAATTCGCCTATCAAATTGCCCCATTCTTCTCAGACAGGGTTTATAGATGTTTACTCAATATCATTTATGAATCTGCAAATTAAAGATATTTATAACGCACCTCGTCGTTTTTAAAGGGAAATTTATGCTTAAATTAATGTAGGCTCGTTCTTTGTTATTAACAAAAAACGAGCCTATTATTACCAATCAAACCTTTTACCTAGTTGCTTCTTATCCCGCCGAACCACAGAAACAGATTTGACCTTCCTCTGACAAGTCATCTATAATATTTGCTTCATTGATAACCGCATGACTAAAATCCGGTTCACCATTGCCAAAGATTGCTTCACAAGCACTATTGTTATTGATCATGATGTTGGAAATAGCAAGAGCAACTTCTGCCGGTAAGTTTAGTCTTTCTATCCACTTGAAACAATAAAAGTTGGTAACCGGATGAGGTGAATTATCCTTAGGAGGAGTTGAAAACCAAATAGTATAACTATAGCCATCGTAAGACTCTTCTTTACAGTGATTAAAGATAGCTGTATCGGGAATTGATATCCTGTTTCCTAATCTCATGGATGCTTTCCGTGCTTCGCGGATTTTTTGAGCATCAATATTCTTCTTAAGGAAATTTACCACCGCTGCATCGGCAAGGGTCGTGGTATCCCCCATGGTCCGACCTTCTGCAATATCTTTGAGAAGTCGTCTCATAATCTTTCCGCTTCGAGTCTTAGGCAATTCAGCCGTTAAAAAAATGTCATCGGGCCGCGCAAGTGAACCTATTTTCAAAACGACATGAGCTTTCAATTCATGAATAAGGGAATCCTCAATTTCAATACCCTCTTTTATACTGACAAAAGCAAATACTGACTGGCCTTTAATTTCGTGAGTTTTCCCAACACAGGCAGCCTCGGCTACCGACGGATGATCAACTAAGGCACTTTCTACTTCCGCTGTCCCAATCCTATGCCCCGAAACGTTAATAACGTCATCAGCGCGCCCGATTATCCAGAAGTAGCCATCTTCATCCCACTTAGCTTCGTCTCCTGTGAAATAAACCCCTGGAATATCACTCCAATACGTATCAACATAACGTTTGTCGTTGCCATACACTGTTTTAAGCATTGCCGGCCAAGGATCACATATTACTAAATATCCGCCCTCACCTTTAGGCACGGGATTTCCTGAGGGGTCTACTATTTCAACACGAACCCCCGGAAACGGAACTGTACACGATCCTGGCTTAAGAGGAGTAATCCCGGGAACAGGGGTCATCATAATCATACCGGTTTCAGTTTGCCACCATGTGTCTACGATGGGGCAACGCTCTCCGCCTATATGTTTATAGTACCACATCCAGGCTTCCGGATTAATTGGTTCTCCAACAGACCCCAAAAGCCGCAAACTTGTAAGATCTCTGCTCGAAGGATATTGTTCTCCCCATTTCATAAACGTGCGAATCGCAGTCGGAGCGGTATATAAAATGCTAACTCTGTATTTTTCAATGATTTCCCAATAACGGTCCTTTTCAGGATAATCCGGTGCTCCTTCGTACATGACAACTGTTGCGCCATTTGACAAAGGACCATAAACCAAATAACTATGCCCTGTTATCCAGCCGACATCAGCAGTACACCAATAAACATCCTCTTCTTTAAGGTCAAATACCCATTCGTGGGTTGTGGAAACGCCTACTAAATAACCCCCGACTGTATGAACAACACCTTTAGGCTTTCCGGTTGTGCCACTAGTATAAAGGATAAAGAGCATGTCATCCGCTTCCATAGGTTCTGCCGGGCAAACGCTGGACACATTCTTTATGACCTCATGATACCAGCAATCCCTTTCAGATTGCATGTCCACAGGATGACTCGTCCGTTGAACGACAACAACTTTTTCCACACAGCTGACATCGCGCAACGCTTGATCTACGTTTTCTTTCAAAGGAATAATATTTCCACGGCGATAACTTCCGTCTGAAGTCACGACAACCTTTGCCTGAGCGTCAAGGACTCTATCTTTTAAAGCATCCGAACTAAAACCTCCAAAAACAACGCAGTGAGGAGCACCCAGTCGGGCGCAAGAGAGCATTGCAATGACTGCCTCTGGGATCATAGGCATATAAATTATGACGCGGTCTCCTTTTTCAACTCCAAAGGACTTAAGCACATTGGCAAACTGAGATACTTCGCGTTGCAGATCCTGATACGTTAAAACTCTTCGATCTCCCAATTCTCCTTCAAATATCAAGGCTGCTTTATTTCTGCGTGCGCCCTTAAGATGTCGGTCCAAGCAATTATAAGCTGCATTCAATTTTCCGCCAACATACCAATTGGCAAAAGGATGATTCCATTCTAAAACTTTGTCCCATGGTTTAAACCACTCCAGCCGTTTCCCCCGTTCGTCCCAAAAAGTCTCCCGCTCGTGGGCAAGTTCATAAATTTCTGGGTTTTGAATAACGGCTGTCGAGTGAAACTCTGAAGGAGGGAAAAACAACCGTTTTTCCTCCAGCAATCCCTCACGGCGTTTCTCTTCCATACATAACTCCTCCTGTCTTTATTTGTATATAATACACTAAATTATTTAGAATGTTAAGAATATTTAATTTATAGCTTAATAGTATGTTCCTATTTCTATCGGGTCTAATGGGTCTAACATCTACAATAAGAAACATCGGCAGCCTGCACCTGTGGCTCAAAAAGGCCAATTCGTGCTAAGACAGTGTCTTCGTGGACGTCAGCTAATTTTTTATAGTGACCCTTTATAAATCAAACGACTTGTAAAATAAAATTCTTATCAATTATGTGAATAGCAATATTTTATTATATAACAGCAAATAAATCAACATAATTATTTTATAACTGATTCGAATTATCCATCTATAAAACTTCTAAATTCCATGCACACTCTTATCCCCTAAGCACGTACAATATACAAAAGGGGGAGGACGATTATGCCTGAACTTTTAACAATTTCTAACAGTGGAACTTTCCCTTGGGAAAGCTATGATAAATTACGAAACTTATCCGATGAGACAGGTGATAAAACCCTCGATGAACTAATTGAGATTTCTGGTTATTCCTATGATCCTGTTCAAGACATTTTTTATTCGAATATGGATCCCTGGCAAAGAAAAATGGGTTATTGCCGACTGTTTGATGAAGCCGCCGCACCAATGGGGATGATCGTCGATTGTGAACCTATTTTCTTTAACTATAACGACAAACAATGGATGATAGGCTTTTGGAAAGGTCAATATGATTTAGTCTCGGGGGCGGAGATTGGAGTCTATACAAGAACACTTAATGGCAATCCCCTTCGAAATATTTTTGGTGCTTATTATCAAAGCGCCAACGATGATGAACTCTTACAAATGTCCTTTACTTTAAAGAAAAACGGAAAGGTGTTTTTCAGCAGGCAAGATAAGCATTGGTGGTTAACAGGTTTCAAATTGGGGGAATTCTCACAGCCGTCGGAATTATCCATGACCATAAAACTTACGTTAAATAATACCATCATGCGTGATGCTTTTATTGACGGTTTAAAAGCTGCCGGTTATTCTGATGAGGAATTCACCTATTTCGGAACAACTGTGGGCTTTAATTTTGATGTTCCTCATACTGCTCAGCCAATTACACGAGCAAAAACCCTGGAATGGATTATTCAATGGAAAAATGAACAACTGTGTAAAGAATTCCAAGAAATTACCGGTTCATCAACTACTGTACCGGAGAAAATCAAAGTTATTGAAGAATCAGCACCGGAACTATATAAAAAAGTCCTTAGAATGGGGAGGTTCAAGCCTTTATATAGTATGTATCAAGCAATTTTAACGGCAATTGTAGCTTTAATAGTAATAATTACAGGAGCGGTTTTTTCTAATATATTTTTGTAATAAATCATAAAAGGAATTCTCAAAATCAAAAAACAAAGGTCTTAGGGGCAAGGCCTTTGTTTTTTGATTTAGTCAGTTATAAATTTAATCAATGATATATTCTACAAATAATGTACGTTCAACCACAAGATTTCGTTCGACAACCCGTACTTGCTTAAGATTAACCTTTCCATCAAAAACGCGCACGATTGGCCGGGTAGGTAACCCCTTATTTTGTCCGACAACGACTCCCGTTTCTCCATTATTAAGCTTAACCGTATATCCAGTAGGATAGGCCGCAATATATTTAAGAAAAATAGTAATTAATTCATGGCGGAACCGAACCCCGGCGTTTGCCATCATTATTTCACAAGCCACATGGGGTAATACTCGAGGAATACCGGGAGAACCATGGATAAGACAATCATAGAAATCTGCGACAGCAATTATCTCCGCCAATTGGTGAATGGCCGAGCCCTTCAGTTGGCGCGGATAACCTTTGCCATTTGTCCATTCGTGGTGCTGATAGGCCATGTGGGCTGTAATGATACTGCTTTCGGGCCTTCTGCGAATCATTTCATAGCCTTGAATTGTATGAGTTTGGTAAAGTTCTTGTTCTTCCTTTGTCAAAGGACCTCTCTTGTTAACAATTTCTTTCGGCAGCCCAACAATTCCCACATCATGAAGCAGTGCACCCTGAGCAAGCTCATTAAGCTTCTCCACCGGCAAGCCGAGTCCTTTTCCTAAAACAGTAGCTAATACACAGACATTGACGGAATGAAAGTAAATTCGATTATCTAGTGTGCGCATATCGATGAGACTAATCATTATGTCCTTCTGAAAAAGAATATCCTGCACGATATTGCTCACTGATTCAATTATATCTATTTCCTCGTCTTTATTCTTTCCGCTTTGAATTACTTTACAAGATTTTTCAATAGCCTTTAAGGCGTCAAAGCGGTGCTGATCTGAGATAACATCTTCTATGACAATATCATCGGTAAATTCATCTTCAATATAGATACTATAAATTCCCATTTCCTTCAGGCGTTCAATATAGGGGCGTTTTAAAACCACACCTTTCCCAAGCAATATTTTGCCATAGGAGGTGTAAATCTCTTTTGCAAGAACATCGCCGTCATTAATACGTTCAACACTTACTTCTCTCACTTAGTTTCCTCTCTTCTCCAAAAGGGATATATTAACAGTAAGGTACAGTTATTGACTCATCAAATTGCAGAGAGGCGGCTCTTAACTCTTTCCAAGTTCTTGGTCTAACCGCTGTTCTATCTCCTCATCGGTTAAATCAAATTCACGAGTGTACTCTCTCGCTCTTTGTCTTTGGTCATAATAATATTGCCGACGCTGCTCCCTTTTCCCAAGAGAATCCTGCTTTCCACGTCCTAAATTTCGCAAACCCAAATAAATAAAATAGCTGAGCAGCGAAGTAACCACCAACATAACTATACTCTGCATTGGATCACCGAAACCAAAACCTATGATCAATTTGATCACCTCAACACCAGTCTATATCTATTTTACCACAGGTCATGGCATCAATATGAAAATAATATTTGAAGATAAGATTAACCCCCAAAAATATCAAAATTTTTAGGCAAAGTGACAATAACACATTAATCAATGCGTTTTTTAATCTCGTAGGGAATCATTTGAAAGGGCATCTTCAAGAAGATCCTTGGTAATTCCCGGAGTTAAATAATCCGTACACTTTTCTAAAAAAGCTAAAATGCCCTTTTCTTCTTCCAGCTTTTTATCTGAAGTCATCTTTCCTCTTCCCAGTCGATCACATAGCCCTAAAAGTGCTATTTCATGAATGGAGACCTCAGATGACATTTTGGCGATCTCGGCAAACGGCAAATTCTTTGTAACGAAGAGTATCTGCATATGCCATCTTACCAATTTAGAAACTTTGTAAATTAAATCCTGTTCATTGGTTAGTTCCCTAAGAAATTTAGCGGAAAGTCCCTCTCCCACTTTATCATGATCATAGGAAGTAATTCTCCCTTTTGTAACTCTGGTAGTAGGTGCCTTTCCCAAATCGTGGAGTAAGGCCGCCCACATAAATACATTTGGATTTTGGCTCAGATGCTTTCGTTCTGCTGCATTATCCAAAACCAACATTGTATGGTTCCAAACACTTCCTTCGGGATGATGCTTCGGTGATTGAGGAGTATTCTTTAAGGCACCTAACAAAGTATAGGGGTATCTTTCAGCAAATAGTCCTGTTTTGCTTAATTCATTGAAGTAATCTGAGGGCCTCTGGTCATTCGATAAATGTTTTTGAAATTCATTAAACATTTGCATCATAGTTTTCTCCGCTAATTTAATCTTTTTAATCATAAATTATCACTAAACTACTGATTTTCCAAGTAATTTGCCAATAATTTGTATCTTCATCTAACTCCCCCATATAAACCCAAGGTTCGGCTTTCACCAAATGAGATTCACTCGGGGTTGAGAAATCTGCAGGTAAAGAAAACTTCATTTTTAACATCTGACACATGAAGGTAGTATTTCCACGAGCAAGCTGAATTATTGTATAAGCTCCACAATTTAAGCTCTTATCGGGAAAACCAGGAGCGGAATTGTAATTTCTATGACATTGTTAAATGCTAGAAAAAGAAGTATTATTATATGAATCTGAATTATCCTTAAATCAATATTTCGAGGTGCAAACTATGTTCGACGATCCCTTAAAAACTTTCGTTACCGTAGTTGAACTCAAAAAGTTCTCTCATTCAGCCGAAGGGCTTTTTCTCTCTAACCCCGGTGTTCGTTCTCAAATTGAAAGTCTTGAACAAGAACTGGATACAAAATTCTTCAATAGTTCTTCCACTCACCTTGAACTTACACAAGAGGGCGAAATATATTACAAATATGCTAAACAAATTATAAATTTACAAGATAGAGCCAAAGAAGAAATCAAAAATTTATCCAATATGGTTTCAGGCAGTTTAAAAGTTGGGGGAAGCTATACCATCGGAGAATACATTTTACCCTTTGCTGTAACCGAATTTGCCGTCCATTACCCGGGAGTAGAAATAGAAACCTCAATTGCCAATACAGAAGAAATTATTCAAGCGGTCCGGAACAACCAATTGGACATTGCTCTTGTAGAGGGAGAGGTTAATCATACGGACATTCGAATTCATTCCATCATGGAGGATGAACTGATTCTAGTTGTTCCGAATCAACATCCTTTGGCGAAACTTCCTATTGCTACCTCAGAACATCTCCAAAACCAAGTGTGGATTCTCCGCGAAAGTGGTTCAGGAACCCGAGCCTTCAGCGACAAGCTTATTAAAGAATGGGGAATTAACGTTAGGAAAAGTTATATCTTCGGAAGTGGCCAAGCCGTTAAACAGGCAGTTACAGCCGGCTTGGGCATTGCCCTTGTCTCCCGTTGGATTGTCCGGAAAGAGCTGAATGCTAAAGAATTAAAATCTCTCAGAATCAAAGGGAAACGTCTCACTCGTTCCTTTTACTTAATTGAACCGAAGGAACATGAAACAAGTGAAGTGATGGAAGCCTTTACGGAGCAAATTCTCGGTCATGAACTAATTACATCATGGAGAAAATTAACCAGAAAGGGACTAGATTTTTAAAAAGCCCTTTCTAATGAGAAGTATTAAATCATTAGCATTTTAAGGAGGAATAGATGGCTTTCGTACTTAATAATAGCGTAAAAATCAATTATGAAGTTGAAGGGGACTCAAACCGCGATTGCCTTGTTCTTCAACATGGTTTTTTTGGCAGTATTTCAGATTGGTATGACTATGGATATGTAGACGCCCTTAAAACAAAGTATAAATTAATATTAATTGACGCAAGAGGGCATGGTAAAAGCGATAAACCTCATTGCTCTGAAGAATATTCCTTATATCTTCGTTCTCAAGATATAATCAGAATCCTTGATGCTCAAAAAATTGATCAATGCCATTACTTTGGCTATTCAATGGGAGGATGGATTTCCTTTGGATTAATGAAGTGGTTTAAATCCCGCTTCCAATCATTTATCCTTGATGCCATCCATCCTTGTGAAAATGATATGCTTTCCTTAAGAAACTCCGTCCTGACCCTTGAAGATTGGGTTCCTAAACACGATGTCTCTGCAGAGCATAAAAAGAGATTTTTATCGAACGACAAAGAGGCTTTATTGGCAGCCATCGAAGAAACAAGAACCGACAATACTGAACTCTTAAAAAATATTTCCGTTCCCTGCTTAATGTTAGCTGGAGAAAACGATGCAATTCATGAAAAGGTCAGAGAGAGCGCAAAACTATCCTCAAACATTGAGTTCATATCTATTCCCCACTCTGACCATTGGTTTTCTCTCTATAACAGCGACTTCATCATTCCGCAAATTGAACGATTTATTGCAAACATAACCGGAGCTCAATCCCCAGCTTAGATATACTTTGAAAAGGAGGTGTTGCAATTTGATCTTGCAACACCTCCTCTATTTTTCAGACCCGCCAATGCATTTTGGGCTTGCCGGAAACCCCTACTCTTCACTAACCTGTAAAGCCCCCATCGGACAGTAAATCACACATTTCCGACACTTGATACATTTTTCCTGATCAATTGTTGGAGCATTAAATCCGATTTGTCCAATTGCTCCTACCGGACAGACTCTAATTGAAGGACAAGGATGATTTTGTGGGCATCTGTTTTTGTTAATTGAGATATTCATAAAATACCTTCCTCGCAAATTAGTATTATCTTAGCGGCATTATTGGCTTTCAATATACCCCTAGCAGGTATAAGTATATTAATATCTGTCAGCTTTGTCAAACGAAATAGAATCCAATTTCCGTTCTTAAACGTAAGATCTGGAAAAAACTTTATTTGATTTTTTAGGCTAATCAAGTTATCCTTGTAATTATTACATTTCGTCTCTAACATTATAGCTCCTAACATATTAAGGAGTTTTTTTATATGAGGAGGGCGTATTACAAGGATGCAACTCTTAAAAGATAAAATCCGCAATGAAGCAAAAATAATTGACAACCGAATTATTAAAGTTGATAATTTTTTAAATCATCAACTGGATATTACCTTATTCAATGAAATCGGCAAGGAATTCAAACGTCGATTTGCCGGCAAAGAGATTACAAAAATTGTCACAATTGAAACTTCCGGTATTGCCATTGCCAGTATTGTTGCCCAGTACTTTGATAATGTACCCGTTGTGTTTGCCAAAAAGCATGCGGGCCTTAATATGAACCAGGATGTTTTTGAAGCAAAAGTATATTCATATACTAAGGAGCAAGAGTATTCCATAAAAATATCCAAAGAATTCTTACGTCCAAATGACAAGGTCTTAATTATTGATGATTTTCTGGCAAGCGGAAGTGCACTTATGGGCTTGATTAACTTACTGTCTCAGAGCAGTGTTGAGATTTCCGGAGCAGGTATTGTTATAGAAAAAACCTTTCAGGAAGGAAGAAAACGCATCCTGGAAAAAGGCATTCAATTAGAGTCGTTGGCCATTATTGACTCAATAAAAGATGGACAAGTTATTTTTAAATAAGTTATACGTTACGGTCAGATAAAAACGGACTTGAGCAAAAATAATAGAGATCACTTGCTGAAAGTGACCTCTATTATTTTTCTGCTTTTATTACGAACCTATTAGATAAATTCCATTTTTATTGCTACTGGCGTGCTTTAGCCAATAGCTGCAAGCGTTCAGCAGACTTGGCCTTTTCATATTCGTTCTTTTTCACCGCAACAATCGCGGTAGGCTGATGGTTGGCAACCAATTCGCTCTGCATTGCATTTAAAATACTGTAAAATTGGCTATCCACACTAGTCTCAAGCAACGTGCCTGCTTGAATATATTTTTCAGCCAGTACCGAGCGATTCAAAGTACCCGCCTTTTTCTCTTGTTTATACTCTTGCAGAGCAGCCGAATATAAAGTCTCCAAGCGACTCAGAGCAACATTCTGCAAGTAATTAAACTTAGGCGTATATTCATTAATGATCTCGTCTTGTGTCAGCCCTTTGACAGTAATAGTTTCGCTCCCGCTCCCAGCAATGGGGGCTGATGATTGGCTCCCTCCCTGCTCACTGCCCGTTTGCTGAGAGATATTTTCAGGAGTACCGCTTTGCCCTGCTTGATTGTCCTTACTTTTACCATCTTTTATATTACTGTCCGTTGCCTTAGGCAGATTGAATGAGTAAAAAAAATCGTTTCCAAACTGCTTTTTGAGCTGGTCCTGAATTTCCTGATTGGGTCTGAAATACTTGTTGTAGCCCCAAAACCCTCCTAGACCTATTAATAAGATCATCATCCCAGTAATCATCAGAATTTTCTTTTTCATATTTTCTCCTGCCAGATATTTTGATAATTATATGAACTCCTTTTGGGGTTAGGCGGCTTCGGTGATACTCTCCAACTGAGACCATCGTCACCGAAACCCCGAGGTTCAGGTTCAGGTTCAGCCTTAGCGAACGAGTTCACTAATTTGCCCAATCATATACTGTGATAATACCATAATATGGTTTTGTAGTATATATTATGCACATAATTTTACAGTTATAAGTGTTACAAAGAGGAAACCGATCGCCTGACTAATTTTTCCGAAATGTAACTGCCGAGACCTATAACACTCTCGATGTGCAGCAGTTCGTCAACCCCCGGTTCATATAAAATCGTGGCATTTCCACGAACTTCCTCGTCCCCTTCCCAAACGACCACACACATGGAAATCTCAGGAAACACCTGAAAGATCACGGCTGCGTCTCCCAAGTCTGCCTGTCTTCCTCCCATAGTGGCAGCAACTCTATATAATTCCTGAGATTGAACACCAAATGCCTTAACGAGCGGAATGATAGAATTCTTGTGAAAGGCAGGATAGAACAAAGCGCCGCCGTTGGGTATTTCTTTCAGGCTGATCCACTTATGGATAGATCTTTGGAGGGGTCTTGCATAAGCTAAATAATTTAGCATAATTATTGATCCCATAATGTCCAGGCTATGTCCATCACTTTTACGATAGATCTTTTCTGCAGGGCAGTCCAGAACATACTCTGAATTAAAAAAACTAACTTCGAACTGATGACATTGACTGTTGTAAGAGACCGCTCGGTTCTTTGTGATCTCCTCCGCTTGCTTTTCCTTTATATCCTGCCAGTATTTATCGTAGGCAATTCGATAATTCGTTTCCACTCTGACACCCCCTCACCTCTTAATTTCTTTTCACTTGCCCAGTTTATTTTGAAAAAATAGGCGTTCTGCTTAATACCATTTAGGATATTAGAGTAATTGTTATTCAGGTAATCAAACATATAAAAATACAATTCAATTGTAAACTTCATATTATATTTAAGCTAATAATTTCTTTCCCTTTTATTTGACAATTTTCATAAAATTGCGACATATATTAACCTCAATTTTTTAACATTATATTTTTTAATTTGTAATTTTAAAGCCATAATTAGGTTTTACATAATATTGTCGGAAGCCATTAATAATCTAATTACAAATTAAATTTTATCCTTTAATAAACTGACACTTTCCTTAAAACAATGTGGTTTTAGTTTATTAAGCGAAGCATATAAATCTGGGTCCAATGGCACTGTACTAGAATAATAAATTAGGTTAAAATGAAAGCGGCAAGCAAAATAAGGTCGAAAAATAGTAAAGGAGATTGGAATAAGTGGAAATAATTAACGTTTAACCGAAATTTTTACCTTTTATGTGTTGGTAAATAATATTTAAGATTTAACTGGAACTTATGCTTTTTATATTAAGTACACTACTTAACAATTCTTCCCTCAAATACGACCTTGTCTTGTTATGACTAAAGAAATGTCATTATGAATGGAGGAGGACGAACTGTGAAAGGATCCATGCAACGTAAATTAGTTGGCTTAATTCTAGCCTTATCTCTGCTGCCTACCTCAATTTTAGGTTTTTACAGTTATGAGAATGCAAATTCAGTTCTTACTTCTGAACTCAAGACTTCCACTTCTCAATCAGTAACTAAAGTGGAAGAAACAACAAACATGTTCATGAGAAGTATCGAACAAGATGTTAACCGATTAAGCAATGATCCCAGTGTTATTGCGCTGGCCTCAGGCAACAGCAGCGAAACTCAAGCCTTAGATGTATTTAAAAAATATAAACAATTTAACGTTGATGCATTAAATGTCTATTTTGGTTCAGCCGATAAGCGCATGTTTCTGTATCCTCCGACTCAACTCCCCAGCGGCTACGATCCCACAACCCGACCTTGGTACACTGAAGCTGCGAAGACAAAAGAAACTGTCTGGACCGATCCCTATGTGGATGTCGGAACTCACCAGTTAATCGTTACTGTCGCTAAATCTGTCTATGATCCTCAGACAAACTCTCTTCTGGGGGTTATGAGCATTGATATTTCTCTTAATTCGCTTACGCAAATCATCTCGCAAATGAAAATTGGCCAGCAAGGCTACATAATTTTGCTGGATAAAACTAATAAGATTATGGTGGACCCTGACAAGACTCAATTAGGTAAGGACGTTTCTATTCCTGAGCTTAAAAAAGGTTTAGAAAATCAAACTTCCGGAGTCATCGATTTCACAACAAATAATATTCGACATTTTGGAAGCTTTGACACCTTCAAAAAAACAGGCTGGAAATTTATAGGAGTTATGAATTACAGCGAAATCCAGGCTTCAACTTCCCAAATTCTCAGTCATACCGCTTTAGCCTCACTACTATTAGCTATTCTGGCTATCATTATTGGAATATTATTTGCCAAACGCTTCACCAAAGCATTGAATTTGTTAGTCGAAGATGCTCAAAAAATTGGAAATGGAGATTTTACGGTTCGCTGTAAACTAACTTCCAAGGATGAAATTGGAGTCTTATCGTCAACTCTTAACAGTATGGTCGAGGAACTTGGATCTCTAATGAAAAACATCCAAAACCTCTCCCTTCACGTCAGTAAATCCGCCCATGATTTAGCCGGCACAGCGGAACAAACGAGCAGTTCTGCTGAAGAAGTGTCCACAACCGTAAGCCAAATCGCCAGCGGAGCCTCCGATCAAGCAACTCAGGCTGAACAGGGATCTTTATTCGTAGAACAAGTATCTTCCAATTTTCAATCATTGGAAACCAGCAGCAATGATATGTTAAAAGCTTCCCAAGAAGCTGCTCAAGCTAACCAAAGAGGCATCGATTCGGTTAAAGAGCTCACATCGACTTCTGAAGCCAACAAAACTGCCATAGATAAAATTGAACATGTTATTTCTCTCCTAAATAATAAGGTGCAGGCTATTAGCACAATACTCCAAGCGATTACAGCGATTTCAGAACAAACAAACCTCCTGGCACTCAACGCCTCTATTGAAGCCGCACGTGCCGGAGAAGCAGGCCGAGGTTTTTCTGTCGTAGCCGAAGAAATACGTAAACTTGCCGAACAGTCCGCAGATTCAGCCAACGGTATCCGTCAAATTGTTGTAGACATTCAAAAGGAAAGCCAGCATACCGTGGGGGTTATGCAGGAGGTTCAAAATCAAACTTCAGCCCAAATGTCAGCTGTCTCAAATGTAGACTCTTCTTTTTCAGAGATTTCTACAGCCATCGATACGATCTATGAAATTATTCAACAAAACACAGATCACATGAAAGAAGCTTCAGAAAACAGCACCAAAGTTGTTGAAGTCTTGCAAAACATCTCAGCTGTTTCAGAGGAAACAGCAGCAGCTTCCGAAGAAGTAACTGCCTCAATGCAGCAAACTACAAGTGCAGTTGAGCACGTTGCTAAAACCGCAGAAGCTCTGGATAAAGTAGCAAAACAACTTACTGAAGAGATTCTTAGATTTAAAGTTTAATGCCCAGTTTCGATTAAATTGTTCCCTAATATCCAACATAGAATACCTCTTTATAGAAACGAGGCGCCTAGCCAATATTATGGTTAAGCACCTCGTTTTTTATCTCTTTGCGGCGAGAAGACTCCCCCCATAGCATTAAACCGTTAAGCGAAAACGATCCATGGAATTTAATTTCGACTCTTTGGCTAGAAGACTGCAAAACGATATAATAGAAATAATTATTTCGCTGGGAGATGACCATTATGATAATTCAAGAAATCGGCCAGAGAGGTGTCATTTTTACCTTTGATGACGAAATTTCCGTATATCTAATTAAAGGAGATCATTATCACGTTTTATGCGACACGCATCTAGGTCCCGCATCTATGAATGCAGTCAAAGACTATCTCCCCTATCGGTTAAGGCCCAAAGAACTTTTGGTCTTTAATTCTCATTCTGATTGGGATCATATCTGGGGAAATTGTGCTTTCGAGGATGCCCTGATCATCGGTCATGAAACCACAAGGACCCGCATGTTGGAGATCGGAAACTTTGAGTTGAACCGCCTAAAAAAATTCCATAACGGGAGAATTGAATTAAAGTATCCTAACCTTACATTCCAAGAAAAACTCACCTTAGCCGATGAAGGTATTGAATTTATCTATGCGCCAGGTCACACAATTGACTCATCCCTCTGTTTTGATCAAAGGGATTCTGTGCTTTTTGTCGGGGACCTGGTGGAGTTTCCTATTCCATACCTGGATTATTATGATCTCCATGCCTTTGTTCAAACCTTAGAGTACATTAGGAACTTCCCCGCTAGAACCAAGCTTTCGGCACATTCCGGCATTGTCGCAGATGACTTAATCGAGCGCAATCTCGCTTACATCGAGAAAATTCAACAGGGCCAATCCGTTCCGCGTGACATGATCGGCCCCTCAGTCGAAGTTCATCAGTATAATTTAAATAATCTTCTGCTTCTAAAATACGAACCTCTTATTCGCAAAAAGTTTGGCCCGAATTTTGACTATTCAGCTTATAAATCCAATTTTTCGGATTTAGGAACTATCCCTTCAGAGGATTTTAAAGCTAAACTCCAAAATTACCTGAAAAGACTATAAATATCATTCTTGTATGACTAACTCAGCTCCATTTTCAATCAAGAGAGCAGTTTCCTTATCTATTCCATATTTACGACTGTTAAATCTCAAAACTCATGCTTAATATTATAAAAATCTTAAACTACAAACTTAACATGTTAGATATTAAAGTATAACTTATATTATTAAAGTCATAAAATGTTAAAACCCTAAAATATTAACTAAATTATTAACAGATAAATCATTTAGCTTTAATGGTTACCGTTCGCTTTTCTTTCTTATGCAGCAATACAAGAGCAATGGTTATACCTGTTAAGGCTAAACCAAAGGCGGCAGCAATGCCATGGGTGATAAAAGTGACAGGAAGGTAAAAAGACTGTAATCCTGACTGCGTTTCATAACTCACCCCAAATAAAAGAGAACGAATGCCTGGGATCAGTGACACCTGATACATAATATGCCCGGCCAAAACAAGCGGAGTTAAGGCAAAGATTAGCTTGACGCGAAGTGAAGCCGCTTTTGTTTTAAAAGGCTTGGCAACCAACCAAGCAAGTGCCCCTCCCAACAAACCTGCTCCCCAATAACATAGACTAAACCATACTTTCCAATAAGAAGAAAACCAGAGTTTCGGGAACGTGACAAAATAATTCAGAGGAATCAAAATTCCCAACATGACCCCTATAAACACAACAAATCCCTGATTAACTCGAACTAAATGCCACACTTCACGGCCCGCGAGTCTTAAATTAACTTGAACTGACCCGTTCGGACAATTTCGAACGCAATTAAAGCAAAGTTTACAGCCCAAATTATTATCTAAATATGGTAAGTGCTGGGACATGGGACACCCTGAAGCCTTCTCACTCCCAACGTAACATTCAAAGCTTGTACACTTATTCAAGCAAACTGCGGCATCGGCTCGCACCTCTAGCATGGAGCCTATTGAAGCAGTTCCAATAAAGCCTCCCAAAGGGCAAAGATGTTTACACCAAGCATGACGGGGATAGAGAACGGCGGTAATAATTGCACAAAGTTGGATCGCTATAAGCAAGATTGCCGTGTAGACAGGATGAGAGCGCATGTCGCTGATCACTTCAAGCCAAAAAATCAGTAAAAACAAAAAGCTGACTAGAAGGTAATCATACTTAATGATAAATTCCGGAAGATTACGGTTCAGATGGACCTTCCTTTGAATGAACTCCATAAAGGTCGAAAACGGGCAAACAGTGCACCACAAACGCCCTAAAAAAGGAGAAACAAGAGCAAGCGCCGGCCACCACAACCCCCATACTAAGACGAAAATCTTAGTAGAAACCGCAACTTGAGGTGCGAAAAGCAACAATGCTATGAGAGCTATAAACAGAAACGCTGCTGCACGCCTTATCCAATTTAGAAAGGTCCCCTTTTTTATAAGACTGTTCAGCTTTCCCCAGGCTAAAAGGTTAATTGTATGACCGTTTTGTTCTGCCGTCGGGCCAAAAAAGATCTGTTCTAAGCCAATAACATCTTGATCCGCAATATAGAAGGCTCTCTCAATAACTTGAATTAGTTCTGTAACATTCCCTTGCTGGTAATGATGGGAGAGTAATAACTTAATTGCTTCCTGATTTAGAGTGGGAACATTTCGCTGACTTTTCTGAGCTAATTTTTCCAAGAACCCTTGGGCTAAAATAGGAATATCTCGTTTGTGTTTTCTCAGAGGAGGGATCTCATAAGTGTGAGCAAAGCATTCTTGAAGTTCCGGAATAATTATCTTCTCTGAATCAGGTTCTAAGTTTGAACTTCCTATAACAAAACATTTGTTGTTTTGTGCCTTTATCGCTCGGGCAAGCTTAAGCTGTGCATGAGGTGATATGAGGTTTATCGCCCGTATAAACAACGTTCCTCCCTCAGCGATGTCGAATAGGTTGGCATTCTGAACACTGGGAGAGTCTTCTTGACTGGCCGGCTCCAAAACTAAGTCCATCCACTGCTGCTCAAAACGTTGTCCTTCTACCACCACAAAAGGGGCTTCCGAACCGGAATGGCGTTGATGAACATACCAAGCCATCATCTGACGACCGGTTCCCCGCTCTCCGAAAAGCATGAGGTGCCCTTTAGGCTGAGCGAATTCCTCCAGTTTTCGTTCAACCTCGGCAGTTGTTCGCGCTCCCCCCCAAAGTCCGTAAAATTTCTCTTTATATTGGGTAAGCTGCAAAGCTGAACGTAAAATCTCTTTGTATTTAGTCTCCGATAAGATGAGATTGGCTTCATTCAGATTATTTGTCAATCTGCCAATAAACCTTTGATATAGTTTTGGCCAGCGCAAAAGCATTCGCGCAAAACCTTCAGAATTCATAACAAGAGCTTGACATTCTTCTTGACAGAGAACCGTAGTGGCAGCAGGCTTGCCGTCAAGCAAGGAGAATTCACCAAAGGAATCCCCGGAGCCAATAGATCTAACCCGCCGTTTGCGTTGTCCTTCCCTTCGGATCATGACATCCGCTTTTCCTTTGATCAGTATATAAAAAGAATGTTCTTCTTGCCCCTGTTTGATAATCTCAGAGCCCGCTTCAAAGCTCTCCCATTGAAAATCCAGAGCAAGCTCGGCTAATTCGGCAGGTGAGAGATCTGAAAGAAGTTCAATCTTAGCCAGACAATACACTTTATCTTCAATCATATGCCCTCCAAAATAATTAAGTATGAATGAATTTTTGAATATGCTTAATGTTCATAAAATATACTCCAAAATAATGATTCTGCCAATATAAATTTATTTCCATTCCCTTATTCAGAATAGTCTGTAAGGTAACTAAAAAGCAATATCTTATAAATCCCGCCCTTAATTTTTTATAGTCATTATTTTTGTATAAAACTAAGCCAATCAGTGAATTATAAAGAAGATTCTTGATGGAGACAGGAGGAAATTATGATGGCTAAACCTGATAATAGAGCTGATAACGATGTTCATTTGCAGGAACATATTAACCACACCTTAGCGAAACTGCATGCGGCAGAGGATTATCTTGACGAACACGCTGAGGAACTTTCTGCGAAAGACCGCGAAGATATTGAGGCCAAAAACGAGCGGCGAAAAGAAAGCATCAAAGCTTTTATTGCTGAAAAGAAAGACGAATCCCAGAAACAGTAATTATCTAAAAGTACGTTACTCTTTATCTAAAATGGCATCCTATCCTGTTTCAGGGAGTGGGTGCCATTCCTATTTTTATTCGATCTGCCAATCCTGATTAACTCATAAGAAATTATAAATAGAAACAAATGATTGATTAAAAACCGGGAATACTAAGTATGCAATTAAAGGAGGGTATTATCATGGCTGAAAATAAATCCAGGGAAAAATTCGCAGCTAATCCTATTGAAAGACATGATACGGCAGCCTGGCGGGGACATATTGAAAGTGTAAAACCTCAATCCAATGTTCCTATACCCAGCGAAGAATCTGTACAGAATGCCAAAGAATGGGTGGATACTAATTCTCTATCCTAAGCGGGCATCCATAATGAGCCAAAATAATAAACTCCGTACCACTTTTCAACAAAGCGATACGGAGTCCTATTTTTATAGGCAATTTATCAATTAGACACTTTTTCCAGCTTCATGCCTGTCTTATGACCATTAAGGTTTTGCTGCTCCAAGCCGGCATCCTGAGTTCGCTCGATAGAATTTGCTAAAGTTTCCTGTTTAATATAGTCTTCGAACAACTTGACGGCTTCCGCTATTTCCTCATCACCCTCGTAAACGATCGTGATTCGATCCATCATCTCATAACCATTGTTCTTTCTCATCTGCTGAACCTTGGAAACAAACTCCCTCGCATAACCTTCATTAATTAGCTCTTTTGTAAGCGTCGTTTCAAGGATTACGAATAAGTTGTCCTCCACAGTCATTGTGAAGCCTTCTTTGGCAGAAATCGAGGTGATTACATGATCCTTAACCAGATCTATGAGTTCTCCATCGACCTCAAGGGAGATGGTTTCCCCCGCTTCTAACTTAGGCACCACTGCAGAAGCGTCTAAGGCAGCTAATACTTTGCTTAAGGATTTTATCTTCGAACCGAAAATTGAGCCTGCTACTTTGAAATTAGGCTTGAGACTGAAGCTCATATACTGATTTAAATCCTTAGCAAACACAACTTCTTTAACATTTAGCTCCTCTTTGATTAAGGGAAGCATGTAGTCGATCAGCTGTTGATATTTGCCGTCAATTAAAATCTGTTGGATTGGCTGGCGCACTTTGATTCTCACTTGTTCTCTGGCCGCCCTGCCCAGCCCTACCAGTTTTCTCACCAAATCCATTCTCGTTTCCAGCTCGACATCTATCAGCTGCGCTTCAATAACAGGATAATCTGCCAGGTGAACTGACAGTTCATCGGTTAGCCGTTTATAAAGCTCCTCTGAAATATAAGGTGCAAAAGGTGCCACCAGTTTAGACAATCCCACCAGGATTTCATAGGTGGTATTATAGACAGCTTTCTTATCATCGGTTAGCTCGGTACTCCAGAAACGGCGGCGTGAACGTCGGATATACCAGTTAGAGAGGTCCTCGTTGACAAACTCCTGGATTTTTCTGACTGCCTTAGTAAGATCAAAGACATTGAGATCCGATTCAACTTCTTGAAGGAGACTGTTGTATTTCGATAAGAGCCATCGGTCAAGCTCGGGGCGATCCTTGTGTTCAATAAAGAAGGTTCGCGGATCAAGCTTATCCGTGTTGGCATACAGGGAGAAGAAAGCATAAACATTTCTGAGGGTACTGAAAAATTTACTTTGCACCTCCTTCAGCCCTTCGATATCAAATTTAGTTGGAGTCCAAGCCGGAGATACATAAAGTAAATACCATCTCAGAGCATCGGCTCCATATTGATCGAACAATTCGAAAGGATTAACAGTATTTCCTTTGGACTTGGACATTTTATGCCCGTCCTTATCTAAGATCAGATCGTTGACTAATACTCGTTTGTAGGGGGCAACTCCTTTTACAAAGGTGGAGATTACAAGCAAAGAATAAAACCATCCCCTCGTCTGGTCAATCCCTTCACAGATAAAATCAGCCGGGAAGACCTGGTCAAAGGTCTCGCTGTTTTCAAAAGGATAGTGCTGCTGGGCAAAAGGCATCGAACCGCTGTCAAACCAGCAATCGATTACATCCGTGACACGTGTCATGGTTGAACCGCACTTTTCGCATTTTAAGTGGATACCGTCAACAAAAGGACGATGCAACTCAACCGATTCATCCAGAGGCTCCAGAGATTTTTCTCTTAACTCTTGGCGGGAGCCAATCGATGTGGTATGCCCGCATTCGCATCGCCAGATGTTAAGCGGTGTTCCCCAGTATCTGCTGCGGGACAACGCCCAATCATTGACATTTTCCAGCCAGTTACCAAATCTTTTTTCTCCCACATAATCGGGATACCATTCCACACGGTTGTTATTTTCAACTAATTTGTCCTTAAATTTAGTGACTTCAATATACCAGCTTGGTTTTGCATAATACAGCAGCGGAGTATGGCATCTCCAACAATGGGGATAATTGTGTTCTACTTTTTCCTTTTTGTATAATTTCCCTTCTCCGTGCAGCCACTTGATAATCTCCAAATCGGCATCCATAACAAAGCTTCCTGCCCAGGGTGTGGTCACAAATTTTCCGGTTTCATTGACGGGTTGAAGCACCGGCAGATTATACCTGCGCCCTGTATTATAGTCATCTTCGCCGAAAGCCGGGGCGGTATGAACTATTCCGGTTCCATCTTCAGTAGTTACATAATCGCCCAAGGTAACAAAAAAGGCCTTCTTATCCGATTTAACAAAGGGCATCAACTGTTCATATTCTGCATACTCGAGATCTTTGCCGGGGATTTCGGCCAAAACTTCAAACTCTTCACCCAACACTTTGGCGGACAAGGTCTTAGAAACATAATAGACCTCATTATTTTGTCGGACCTTCAGGTAGATTTCCTGAGGATTTACCGTAAGGGCTACGTTTGAAGGCAGTGTCCAGGGCGTTGTCGTCCAAACTAAAAAGTATTCCTCGGCATCTTTTTTCTTAAATTTAACATAGACAGTATTGGTCTTTATCTCCTGATATCCCTGGGCGACTTCATGGGAAGCCAACCCTGTACCGCAGCGTGAACAATAGGGCAGAATTTTGTGTCCTTCATAAATTAAACCTTGCTTGAAAAATTGGTCGAGAATCCACCACACACTTTCAATATAGTTATTATCCAATGTCACGTAAGGATGATCCAAATCAATGGAATATCCCATACGTTTGGTCATATCCCGCCATTGTTTTTCATAACTAAACACAGATTCCCGGCACTTTTGATTAAATGCAGCGATACCATAATCTTCAATGTCCTGCTTGTTGGTAAGCTTAAGCTGCTTTTCAACTTCGATTTCTACAGGAAGTCCATGGGTATCCCACCCGGCTTTCCGCTTGACTTGGTAACCCTGCATAGACTTTAAGCGGCAAACCGAATCCTTAAGCGTTCTGGCTATAACGTGATGGATTCCCGGTTTACCGTTAGCTGTGGGAGGTCCTTCATAGAAGACAAAAGGTGTCTTGCCTTCCCTGTTTTGGATGCTTTTATCAAGAATCTCATGTTCGTCCCAAAAATCTGCTATTTCGCTTTCTTTTTGGGCTACCGGTTGGTCCGATAAAATTTTAAAATCAGCCATGGTCATCTTCCTTTCTCAATGAGTAAAATAATACCTTTAATAGAGGAGGCAGTAACAGCAAAAGTCCCTAAGTCTACAACTTAGGGACGAATTATCTCGCGGTACCACCCTTATTATTAATGGATTGCTCAAATAAACAATCCGTCAATCACTTAAAACATATAACGCATGTCAAACGGAGCAGCTTAATTGTTTTCAGCCACCCAACTCCAAGGTGATCTTCATAAAGAATCTTCGTCATAATCTTTCAGCCAGGGATTATGTCTCTAAAAACCAGATTCAATTACTACTGTCCTTTTCATCGTCGTTTTCTCATAATTTAACCAAAACCGTCACTGCTTAAACTTTACACCGAATTTTCAAGAAACACTCGGCCAATCCACACTGCAGGAGTATACGCAATAAGTTGCAGTGCGGCAATAAGCTCGTTCGCTTGTCGTCATGGCCAGCGGTCTCCTCCAGCCATCCCGATAGTCTCCAGTGGAGAGTATCGCACTTGTTTAGCTTCGGAGACGTTCTAAAAGCAGAACATAACTTCGAGTACATTCGGATGGACTGAACAAATCAGACGATATGCAGATGTGATTTAATAAAGTTTAACTAATATTTTGCTAAAAGTAAACCCTTTAGGGGTAATTCTTTAAGATTTTAATCATTCGCTTCTTTATTCTCTTTTCGCTTTAAGGTACATTTCTCAGGCACGATCCCATAATGCCAGCGCGCTGAAGGATGGACTCTCCCCCCCACCGAAATAGAGAGCAAGGACCATTCCCACTTATAAAAGCGGGAGCCTCACGATTGGATGAAAGGAGGCGCTGCATGGTTTGGGCAATGCCCCCTTTCTTAACCTTTTTACCTTAAAAACCTCTTACCTTAGTTTTCCACGCTATACTTAATACTGCATGTCGGCAAAACGTTTTAGAGTTTGATATTTATCTCGAGCGTGTCCTTCCGCTACATTGAACATCTCTTGGGCTACCTCAGGGAATACGGTCATGAGAGACGAGTATCTGATTTCACCTTTTAAGAAGTCTTGGAAAGAAGCCGTGGGTTCTTTGGAGTCAAGCATAAATGGATTCTTTCCTTGATCTTTAAGGCGGGGATCAAAACGCCAAAGATGCCAATAACCCGCTTCAACAGCTTTCTTTTCTTCGAAGATACTTGTTCCCATTCCCGATTTAATCCCATGGTTTATGCAAGAGGCATAGGCAATAATGATCGAGGGACCATGATAGCTTTCAGCTTCGGCAATCGCTTTAATCGTTTGATTCATATTCGCCCCCATAGCAATTTGCGCAACATAGACATAGCCGTAGGTGGTGGCAATGAGTCCTAAATCCTTCTTGCGGACCTTCTTGCCTGCCGCTGCAAATTTAGCAATGGCTGCCGTCTGGGTAGCCTTCGAGGATTGACCGCCGGTGTTGGAATAGACTTCCGTATCCATAACCAGGATGTTGATATCATCGCCACTGGCAATGACATGGTCAATTCCATTGTAGCCAATATCATAGGCAAAACCATCGCCGCCAAAAATCCAAACGGATGGCTTAATGAGATAGTCCTTTTTCTCTTTGATTTCGCAGAGCAGCGAATTCCCGGCAGCATCTTCATGATTCATGGCTTCAAGCAGGCGGTCAGAGGCTCGTTTTGATCCTTCCCCATCTTCCATATTATCAAGCCAGTCACGGAAGGCATCTTTAAGATTATCACTGAAAGAGCTCTCCAGACCTTGCCTCATCAGCTGCGCAAGCTTCGCTCGAACCTGTTTTGATCCTAAATACATGCCATAGCCAAACTCGGCATTATCTTCAAACAAGGGATTCATCCAGGCCGGTCCTCTGCCTTCAGCATTAACAGTAAATGGAATTGAAGGCGCACTGCCTCCCCAGATGGAAGAACAACCTGTAGCATTGGCGATAATCATGCGATCCCCAAACAACTGGGTTATCAGGCGAGCATAGGGGGTTTCGCCGCAGCCTGGGCATGCCCCGTGAAACTCAAGCAAGGGTCGGGCAAATTGACTTCCTTTTAAGGACTTGACATCCATGAGATGACGTTTTTCGGAAACGTTTTTAATGGCGTATTCCCAGTTTTCGGATTCCATTTCAATCTCATGGTCTGCCGGCTGCATCACAATGGCTTTACCCGGTGCGGGACAAATGTCGGCACAGTTGCCGCAGCCGGTACAATCCAACGGTGAAACTTGAATGCGGTAGTGGTACCCCTCCAACCCTTTCCCGATAGGTTTCTTAGTTTTAAATGTATCAGGAGCTTTCTCAAGTTCGGTATCATCCAAGAGGAAGGGCCGAATCGTTGCGTGAGGGCAAACATAGGAACACTGGTTGCATTGAATGCATTTATCAATTTGCCACTCCGGAATATAGACTGCAATTCCTCGTTTTTCATAGCGTGTGGTGCCTAAGGGGAAGGTTCCGTCCTCTACACCAACGAAAGAACTTGTGGGCAGATCGTCCCCTTCATGCCTAGCCATAGGCCTTTGCACCTTCTTAACGAACTCAGGTTCATCCTTAACAGGCATTTCCTCATCGGGAACTTCAGCCCAGGAAGCAGGAACCTCTACTTTATGTAAAGCTTCGATCCCCAGATCCACTGCCTTTTGATTCATCTCTACAATATTGGAACCCTTTTTGCCGTAGACTTTCTCAATGGAGTCTTTCAGATATTGAATGGCATCCTCCACAGGAATGACCTGGGCTAATTTAAAGAAGGCTGACTGCATCACCATGTTGATACGTCCGCCGAGTCCGATTTCCCCGGCTATGGCAATAGCATCAATGGTATAGAAATTGATATTATTTTTAGCAATATACCGTTTGAGTGCAGCCGGCAAATGATCCGCAATTTCTTCTGTCCTCCAGGGACAGTTTAAGACAAACGTTCCGCCTTTCTTTAACCCCTTAAGGATATCGTAGTGGTAAATAAAGGACCTATTATGACAAGCAATATAATCGGCATCAAAAACTAAATACGATGATTTGATAGGTTTCTTGCCGAAGCGCAAATGGGAAATCGTCGTGCCGCCGGATTTCTTGCTGTCATATTCAAAATAGCCTTGGACAAACAGATCGGTATTGTCTCCAATGATTTTAATGGCACTTTTATTAGCCCCCACCGTACCGTCAGAACCGAGTCCCCAGAACTTGCAGCGTATAGTACCTTCCGGCGAGGTGTCGATGGTCTCCTCGATAGGTAACGAGGTATTGCTCACATCATCAACAATACCAATGGTAAAACGATTTTTCGGCTGGGCTTTCTTCAAATTTTGATAAACGGCAAGAATTTGTGACGGGGTGGTATCTTTGGAACCCAGCCCATAACGCCCTCCCACGATGAGGGGTCTTGAAGTTTCATGATCGAAGACCTGAACAATATCAAGGTAGAGAGGTTCACCCGTGGAACCCGGCTCTTTCGTCCGATCAAGAACTGCAATTTTTTTAACGGATTTAGGCAAAACATCAAAGAAATATTTCTTGGAGAAAGGACGATATAGATGGACTTTGATAAGCCCGATCTTTTCCCCCCGTTGTGCCAAAAAGTCTATAGTTTCTTCAATGGTACTGCAGACAGAGCCCATGGCCACAATAATATGTTCAGCCTCCGGGTCACCGTAATACTGGAAGGGATGGTACTCCCGTCCGGTGACTTTTTTGATCTCTTTGAAGTAATCTTCAACAATATCCGGGACAGCTTCAAAGAAGGGATTAGAAACCTCTCGGCCCTGGAAATAGATATCAGGATTTTGGGCAGTACCTCTGAGAACAGGATGATTGGGATTTAAAGCCCGATCTCTGAATTCTTTGATCTTGTCGTAATCCACGAGCTTCCTGATCTCATCGTAACTTGTGGTTTCAATTTTTTGCACTTCATGGGAGGTTCTGAAACCATCAAAAAAGTGCAAAACCGGAACTCTCGACTTGATTGCTGCAAGATGAGCAACGAAACCCAAATCCATGGCTTCTTGAACGCTATTCGAACAGATCATCGTAAAACCGGTTTGCCTGGCAGCATTAATATCCTGGTGGTCGCCGAAAATCGATAAGGCATGGGTCGCCAGAGCCCTGGCGCTGACATGGAAAACAGCCGGCACGAGATTTCCGGCCATTTTATACATTTCAGGAATCATAAGGAGTAATCCTTGGGAAGCGGTGTAGGTGGTCGTCAGAGCCCCGGCCTGCAGGGAGCCGTGAGTTGCGGCGGCGGCGCCGGATTCTGATTGCATCTCAACAACTCTTACCGGTTGGTCAAATAAATTCTTCTTACCATGGGCCGCCCATTCGTCAACTCCCTCAGCCATCGGAGAAGAAGGTGTGATTGGGAAGATCGTTGCAACCTCAGTCAGAGCATACGATGCTTCTGCTGCGGCTTGGTTTGCGTCCATTGTTTTCATTTTCTTAGCCACACTGAGAGCCTCCTCTGAAAAAACTTTGAATCAGTCCAATTTAGTATTCGTCATTGGAAAACTCTCATACATGGTTTAAGGAAAAAACAGAAATTCGCCGAGTAAAAATTACCAAGTATCAATGAATCGCTCAGATTTCTTTTCTTTATAATTCAGCAATGCTGATTTTAACCCATTTATAACCCACCTGCGGGTATCTGCCGGATCGATGACCGAATCGATTTCCAGGTAAGAGGCCACATTAATTGCTTTCCCTTTTTCATAAGCCTCCTCTATAAAACGTTGATAGGCTTCCTCACGCAGCACCGGATCGGCAATGGATTCCAGTTCTTTTCTGTAGGCATGCTTAACGGCTCCTTCAAGCCCCATAGCTCCAAATTCCCCTGAGGGCCAGGCAGCCGTGAAAAAGGAATCTTGAAAACCCCCGGCCGACATAGCCATCGCTCCGAGTCCATATCCTTTGCGCAGAACAACCGTAAAAAAGGGCACAGTGAGATGGGACCCAATCATAAACATTCGGCTGACATGGCGGACCTGAGCCTTTGCTTCCATATCCGGCCCAACCATAAATCCCGGCGTATCAACTAGAGATAATACCGGAAGTCTATGGACATTACAAAGTTGTAAAAAACGAGCCGCTTTGTCTGCATCTTGAGCTTCAATAGCTCCCGAATCATGTTTCGGGTTATTGGCAAGCAGGCCAAAAGGTCTGCCTTCAATTCTGATAAGGGCAGTAATCATTCCCAAACCAAATCGCGGCCTCAATTCCAAGACAGATTCCCTATCTGCCAAGACCTCAATGATTTTCCTTATCTCATAAACCCTTAGCCTGTTTTCCGGGATAAGCCTGCGCAGCAAGCGTTGGTCCGCTGCCTCCCAATGAGTTGCAGTGCCTTGAAAGAAGCCGAGATACTTTTTCGCTGTCTCAACTGCTTCTTTTTCATCTGTCACCTCGATATCAACCACGCCGTTTTGGGTTTGTATATCCATAGGACCGATCTCCTGCGGTCTGACGATCCCGAGTCCCCCGCCCTCAATCATTGCCGGACCGCCCATACCAATGTTGGAGTTCTTAGTTGCAATAATGACATCGCAGCATCCGAGCAGAGCGGCATTGCCAGCGAAACAAAAGCCGGAAGCAATCCCGATGAGGGGAACTTTGCCACTCAAACCGGCAAATTGACTGAAGGTTGAAAGGTCGAGACCTGTTACCCCATTGGCATCCACATCTCCCGGTCTTCCTCCGCCCCCTTCGGCAAATAAAACCGTCGGCAGCCTCCATTCGTGTGCGATTTTGATCATTCGGTCCATCTTTTTATGATTCATCGCTCCCTGGGTACCGGCCATAACCATAAAATCATAAGCCATAATCAGGGAATGTGATCTTTCTGTTCCAAAGAGAGAACCATTAATTGACCCAAAACCTCCTACCAAACCATCACCGGGCGTTTTTCTGATAAGCTCCTCCAGCGGCCGTCGTTTACGCTGGGCGGCAACAGTTAAAGCCCCATATTCTATAAAACTTTCAGGATCGCAGAGGTCCTGGATATTTTCGCGGGCTGTGCGCTGTCCATTATTATGACGTTTAGCCACCTCTTCATTTCGATGACTATCTAATCCATAGGCGTGGCGAGCCAACACTTCAGCGAGATCAGGCCGAATCGCATCAAGATCTATCTCCTCATCCTTGACCTTAACCTCGCCAAGGATTTCCGCTTCTTCCAGATAGAGAATCACGTCCCCGGCTGCCAGCACATCATTAGGATTGATGCAGATCTTACGCACGTAACCACTTAACGGAGCTTTTACTTCATGTTCCATCTTCATGGCTTCGATAACGGCAACTGTCTGTCCTCTTCTCACAGGATCTCCGTTGAAAACAGCAATGCTGACAACGTTTCCCATCATCGGAGCTGAAATAGGCTGCGTTCCAGCGGGAATCTCCGGAATATTTTTTACCGAAGTCATACTGTCCGAGGCCGAAAGGTCTTCAAAGAAAGGAAATTCTAAAGGTTTTAAAGACGAAATCAATTCACAAGCATTTTCTTCAATAAACCTGGCAGAAAAATCGTTATTCACGACCTCAGACCGGCTCAAAAGTGTCAGCAAAAAGGGAATATTTGTCGCAACCCCTTCTATGCGAAACTCTTGAAGAATCCGGCGGGCTTTAATAATAACGTCTTCAAATCGTGAAGAGCGTGAAGTAACAATGAGCTTAGCTAATAAAGAATCAAACGCCGGATTGATGGCATAGCCGCTGTAACCATAACCATCGATCCGAATTCCCGGCCCGGCGGGCACTTCATAGACTCTGATTGTTCCGCCCATGGGCTGAGCGCTGCCCACGTCATCGATGGTTTCCGTGTTAATACGCAGCTGTATGGCATAACCCTTAGGGGAAACTTCATGCTCCTTCAAACCGATCTCTGACAAAGATTTCCCGCCCGCTATCTCGATCTGAGCTCTGACAAGATCAATACCGGTAACTTCTTCGGTCACGGTATGCTCAACTTGAAGTCGGGGATTTGCTTCCATGAAAACAAAGGATGCTTCATCTTGAACGCTTCTATCCACTAAAAACTCAAACGTACCAAGGTTGTTAAATCGAGTTTCCTGAGCCAAACGCAAAGCCGCTTCGATCATTTTCTCGCGGAGTTCAGGAGAAAGGGTCGGGCACGGCGCAATCTCCATAAGTTTCTGATTGCGGCGCTGCATAGTACAATCCCGCTCACCCAAATGAATTACTTGTTTACCATCCCCAATGATTTGAATCTCAATATGTTGTGGCTTATGTATCAGTTGCTCAGCATAAACTGCACCGGAACCAAACGCCTTCTTTGCTTCCAAACTGCAATAGGCGTAGGCATCCTCAAGATCGTCAAGGCTGTAAACGGCTCTCATTCCCCGTCCGCCTCCACCCAGGACCGCTTTAATCATAACAGCCCCTTCCGAGCCAAGAGACAAGAAAAAATCTCTGACTTCTTCCAAACTGGTTGCTCCAAGTGTACCTGCAAGCAGAGGAACATTGCACTTCTTAGCTAGAAAACGGGCCTCAACCTTATCACCAAATAATTTCAAGATGTCAGAACTGGGACCGATAAACGTTATCCCTTCTGTTTCACAGAAGCGGGCAAACGAGGCATTTTCACTTAGGAAGCCATATCCGGGGTGTATCGCATCACAGCCGGTTTTCTTGGCAATAGAAATTATTTGTCCTTGATCCAAATAGGCGGCGGCTCCGGTTCCTTTGAGTGCCCAACACTCATCAGCCCTGCGCTGGTGCAATGATTTTGCATCATCCTCTGAGAAGACAGCTAGAGTCTGCATATTGAGATCCGCAGCAGCTCGGGCTATGCGAATAGCTATCTCGCCTCTGTTAGCGATAAGTATTTTTTTCATTTCCGATTCTGCCTCTCTGTTTTTATATTTTGAAACGACAACTCTTAATTGCAAAAATTATGCCATGCCTTATTAAAATATGGCTTTATGCCAAGCCTTTAGGCGGGCAGCTGCCTAGTTGCAGTAATGCCGCTGAGCGGCATAGAGGTCAGATAATTGAAAAACAAGCAGTTAGCGACCGCCGACTGCTTGTTCGAATATCAATCCTTGTGTAATTTAAGTAACCAAAACGTCCTTTAATACAGTATATAAAGTAGACATCTTGTGCATTTTTCACACGATCCGACAGCTTCCTTAAAGGTCTATTTCCGGTTAACCAGAAAACTATTAATGACTCCACAGCTATAAAGAAAGGGTATGTGCCGGAAGGATCCTTATTTCATGATAATTCCTTCCGGATCTATTACGTTATACAGCAAATCCAGTTCTTCATAAGTAGGCGTCAGAGTTTCTCCCTGACAGCGAGAAATATTCAGATCGAAACTGCAGTTCTCACGACATTCCTCAGGTGTGAAACCGGGGTGAACTGTGTCAAGATACATTTCACCATTTTCATCAAAACGATAAACTCCCATGTCCGATATAACCGCAGCCGGCCCTCCGTTAAAAGCCGGGCCATAAACCTCCTGCTTAGGGACCCATTCTTTATCAGGCCAATGAGGGATTTTCCAACCGGGCGAAGTAATATAGCTTACTCTTTCTACAAAACGACGTTTCTGACCGAACTGAGGCATAATTAAAACACTTCTCTTGGCTAAGGAATGAATATCTGAATTTCCGCCGCTGCCGGTAAGTCTTTTGCCCGTAGGGCCGCCCATAAAAGTACAGTTAACGTTTCCGTAGCGATCAACCTCGGCTCCCCCCAGATAAGCCAAATCAACCTTCCCCGACTGGAGCTGCCCAAAAACGTCAGTCAAGCCATCAGCAACAGCGGCCTGATAGCTGCAGCGTGCATCAGCAACCGAGGTTGGCAAATCAATGGGCCTGCCGTCAATGGACCCCGATTCATAAATACATACGGCTGTGGGGGCTTGAGTATGCTGAGCTACCATAATGGCTAACATCGGCAGACCTGTTCCCGCAAAAACTATTTCACCATCTTGAACCTCCCGGGCGGCAGCACAGGCCAAGAGATCCATTGGCTTGAATTCACCGGGTTTGGAATATCCTTTTCGGCTTTCCATTATCTTGACCCCCTTTTCATTGTCGAGGAATAACCTAGCGCCGGATTGGCCCTGAGGGATTCCAATCGGTTAATTCCCAGCTTGGCAAGGTATTCCTGAAAGTCTTTAACTCCAAAGATCCATTTTTCGGCCCATTGGTCAAAGCCTTCTTGAGTTCGAGTCGCTTTGAAAAAGTCAGCAATAAATTCACCGTCTGGTTCATGAACACCATACAAACCCGTTGGGTGAGCACCCCAAGGCAATTCAACAATATAGTCAACAAAGTAACCCGGCAGCATGTTACGAGTCGGTTCTCGCCGCAAGTATTCCTCAGGAACAATTTGTTCAGTGATAATAATATTGTGTTTAGAAGCTTTAATAACTTCATGATCACTGAATTTCAGTCCCTCGACTCTTACAGTTCCTTCATCGCCGACCATCTGGACATGGGTAATGCACCAATCCGGGTTAGCGGCGGGAACAAGAACAATCTCCGAATCTGTGAAAGGCTCTTTATACAACACATATTTGTGCTTCCCGATATGGGGATTCGACCCATCCCGTAGTCCCGCTTTACCGAGATTATCATTCTCCGGATTCAGCATATCGCATCCCATGGCAGAATAGCTGGGCAAAAAAGGAAGACCTTTAGCCCCGGCAGTCAGTCTGTTTAAAACCTGGATATGTGACCAGTCTTCATATAAAATTTCGCCTTTTTCAATTTTACGGGCTAGATTGCTGCCAAATTTGCCATAGAGTTCGTGTCCGCACCAGCTCGATTCCCATATGCCTACACAGCCGGCGCCCACAAGCATATCATCATGTGTCCCGCCGTTGACCTCTACGAGATGAAGATTGCGTTTCTTCTGGCGAATCAGTTCATAAATAGCCGCCATAGGACGACGCCAGACTGTAAAGCCTCCGAAGGTCAACATATCCCCATCTTTAATCTGCTCTACTGCTTCTGTCAGACTAACAATTTTAGGCCTAGCCATGATGCAACCAACCTCCTTTTAAATCTTATCCCATTTAAGACCCCTCCACTTCTATAAGTGGAGATTACTCCTTATTAGAACCGGCCAATGACTTCGCGGCCAATAATCATGCGCTGAATCTGATTAGACCCTTCGTAGATTTGGGTGATCTTAGCATCTCTCATCATGCGTTCCACCGGAAACTCTGAACAATATCCATATCCGCCCATTAACTGCACACAATTTGTTGTTACTTCCATAGCAGTATCTGTGGCAAAAAATTTAGCCATTGAGGCTTCCTTATTGTGAGGCATTTTATTGTCCTTGAGCCAAGCAGCCCGGTAAATCAGCATCTGAGCAGCATCAATCTTTGTGGCCATTTCAGCGATCATGAACTGAACACCTTGATTCGCCGCCAGAGGTTTGCCAAATTGTTGTCTCTCTTTAATATAATTGGTGGTATATTCCAAAGCGCCTTCAGCAATTCCCAAGCCCTGAGCGCCAATGGTAATACGGCCGCCTGCCAGAAGTCCCATAGCTACCGCAAAACCATTGTTGATTTCGCCCAGAACATTTTCCTTTGGAACGTTCACGTTTTCAAAATTAAGCTCCACTGTTGGTGAACCATGCATCCCCATTTTTTCCACAGGTTTGCTGATAGTAAAGCCTGGGGTATCCTTTTCGATGATTAAGCAGGTAATACCTTTGCCGTTCGGCTGAGAGGGATCTGTTTTAACGAACGTGCAATACGTCGTTGCTTGTCCCCCGTTGGTGATGAATATTTTGCTGCCGTTAACTAAGAAATAGTCCCCCCTATCTTCAGCTCTGCATTTTAAGGAAGCGGCATCAGAACCGGCATTAGGCTCTGTCAAAGCGTATGCCCCAATAATCTCGCCCGTGGCCAGTCTTTTTAGATATTTTTCTTTTAATCGTTGGCTTCCATATAAGTAGATACTCATACATCCCAAACCGGTATGAACACTGGTTATAACTGCTGTCGAAGCACAGGCTTTGGCTAATTCCTCGACAATAATAGCAAAGTCGAGATAGGTACCGCCGCCTCCGCCCCATTCTTCCGGGATCGGAAACCCGGTCAATCCCAGCTCTCTCATCTGTTTCCAAGTTTCCATAGGAAACTCATGACTCTTATCGATTTTTTCCGCTAAGGGTGCCACTTGACTTCTGGCGAACTTTCTGACCATGTCTCTAACCATTAAGGTCTCGTCACTGAGTTGAAATTCCATCGAAAATCCACTCCCATCCTTTTATTTGGCTATCTTTATCTTGACGCTTAGTCAGCATCGACATGGATAAGCATGGCGTCACCCTGGGCATGGCCGGCACAGATCCCACAGACGCCATATCCTCCGCCCCGGCGCTTCAGTTCATAAGCCAAAGTCATCACGATTCTGGCACCCGTGGCACCGATGGGATGCCCATAGGCAATTGCCCCGCCATTAACATTAACCTTTTCAAACATCTGTTCCTTAGTCATCCCCAGAATACTTCTGGCGCTCACGAGAGCAACTGCTGCGAAAGCTTCATTGATTTCAATGAGTTTAACATCATCTAACGTCATCTTGTTTTGTTCCAATACCTTTTTAATTGAAAGACCGGGAACCGTGGCAATATCCTTCGTGGGCTGTGACACTTCAGCATAGTCCACGATGGTAAAGAGAGGCTTTATTCCCAATTCGTCGGCTTTAGAGCGACTCATAAGAAGGCACACGTCTCCGCCGTCATTGGTGCCGGGTGCATTGCCGGCAGTAACACTCCCGAGCTTTCTGGTCACGGCACTAACATGATTAAACACCGGTCCAAGCTTAGCTAAACCTTCCAGCGTGGAATTAGCCCGCGGCCCTTCATCCTTTTCCATAATTTCCAGACCCTTTTTGATGGCCACAGGAAAAACTTCAGCATCAAGTTTTCCTGCAGCCATAGCAGCTGAGGCCGCTAATTGAGAATGGAGCGCCCATTCATCCTGTTCTTCGCGGCTGTATCCGAATTCATCGGCTACTTCAGAACCGTGAATAGCCATATGCCTGTCATAGATAGAATCCCAAAGGCCGTCTTTGACCATTAAGTCTTCACAGGCCGCATTGAGCAAACCCATCTTTTTTCCCCGCCTCAGATCAGGAAGTGCATAAGGTATGTTACTCATGCTTTCCTGTCCGCCGGCTATCACGATCTGAGCTCTTCCCAGGGCAATCATCTGAGCTGCCAAATCGATGGTTTTTACCCCCGAGGAACAAACTTTATTGACCGTGATCGAGGGTACATGTTCAGGAAGTCCCGCTAAAAGAGCAGCCTGGCGGCTGGGAACCTGGCCGCAGCCGGCTTGAACTACGTGCCCCATAATGACATAATCAACGTCGCTGGGGGCAACCTTACCCTCAGTTCTGCGGATTACTTCTTTAATTGCTAAAGCTCCTAACTGAGCGGCATCATACTCAACCAAAGCTCCCAGCGATTTCCCGTAAGGAGTTCGGCAAGCTTCTACACATACCACCTCCCGCTGTTTGGCGTAGGTGTTGTCAATTTTCCGTCCCATTGTGGAATAATCAGGCTTTCTTTCGCCATAAGCACAGATTTTAGCGTCTTTGTAATAATTTTTTCTAATTATCTTTAGTCTTTGCACTTCTTTGGGCATCTTTCTTCCCCCTTATTGAATACTCCGTTGAACTTTCGTGGTTATAGCCCCTTGCAAATCCCCTAGTAGTTTAATATGTCTGAATCATAAGAATTATTTTGCAATTAATATGCCAGTGAAACCGTATGTCTTAATAATTTCGATTTCAGCTATTTTATCAGTCTAATGCCTTTGCTAATCGTGAACTTATGACTTTGAAGCCCCCCGATTTCTAAAAAAATTGTCCTGAAAGCCGACACATTTGTTCAAAGTGTGTCCGCTTTCAGGACGACAGGAGGACTCAAGGTTTATAATTTCTGAAGTCAAACTGACCTTAGAGGTTATACTTGTTAAGTTTATCGTAAAGCCTAGATCGGCTAAGATTAAGAATTTTTGCGGCTTTCGTCTTGTTTCCGCCAGCCTTCTCAAGGGCAACAATAATCATGTTTCGTTCTATATGAGCTATCTGATCTTGATGGCGAATCTCGCCAAGGCTTATCTGACTTTCAGCGGTATTGTTGCTGAGCAGGTGATTGGGCAAATGGGTTAAGCGAATTAAACCACTGCGTGTATAATTAACGGCTCTCTCGATAACATTTTCCAATTCTCGTATATTTCCTGGCCAAGAATAATTCAACAGAGTTGCCATAGCATCATCGGCAATGCCTTTTACATTTCCTTTGAGAATAGCATTAAATTTCGAGATGAAGTAATAGGTTAATGGTTTTATATCTTGCGTACGCTCCCGCAAGGGGGGCAGATGCAGATTAATAACATTCAGGCGATAAAAAAGATCTGCTCGGAACTCACCTTCAGAAATGGCTCTATTAAGATCTTTATTCGTAGCAGCAATAATTCGGACATTAACCTTAATGCTCTTAGTACTGCCTAAACGTTCAAATTCACGATCTTGCAGAACCCTAAGCAGCTTGGACTGTAAGCCAAGCGGCATGTCACCAATTTCATCTAAAAAAAGAGTACCCCCATCAGCCATCTCTAATCGTCCTTGCTTTCCGCCCTTGGCGGCCCCCGTAAATGCCCCCCTGACATAGCCAAACATTTCTGCTTCCATTAAGTTTTCTGGAATAGCTGCACAGTTTACTTTTATAAAAGGACCTTTCCAACGATCACCACAGGCATGTACGGCCTGAGCCACACCTTCTTTCCCTGTGCCGCTTTCCCCAGTAATTAACACAGTAGAGCTGCTTTCAGCAACGATCGTTATTTCCTCTTTCAGCTTTTTCATTTCACTGCTTTCAGCAACAATGTTGTCCATAATATCTTGGGCAGTTTTATTTTTCTGCAATTCTTCCTGAAAGAAAGTCACTTTGTTTTCTAATAATCTTATTTTATCGGCAAGCTCCTGGACTTCGGCAAGTTGAGGGAAAACCGCTTTTCCTACCGCACCCACAACCTCGCCTTCTCGGACAATGGGCAATCTGGAAACGATAATTGGCTTACCTTGAATTGTCATGACATCACTTGTTTCCGAAACACCGGAACCGGCTACTAAATGCAGCCTGCTGGTGGCCATAATTTCTGTGATATGTTTCCCGATAATTTCTTTAGAGGGCAATGCTAAAAAATCTGCCATAGCCTGATTAACTAAGGCAGTTTTGCCCTTTTCATCCACTACAATAATACCATCATGAATAATATTAAGAACTGTATCAAAGGTCTTATTCAACGCTTTAACAGTCTCTAATTCCCTAGCTGCCTGCTCCAAATCTGTGAGGTCCTGGAAGATCACAATTCCTCCGGCGATGCAGCCTCCAATGATTAAGGGAGTTATATTCACCACCATGGTAATATCTCCATGTTTATATTTCAACCCTATCTTAACTTCACCATTAATCAAGGCAGGAGTTAAGTCCAAATTCGGTAATAGCACATTGCATCCAGACCCAAGATATTTGTCAGACTTTAAGCCTAATATACGGCTGGCACCAATATTCAGGTGCGTCACCATGCCTTTGCTGTCAACGGCAATGACACCATTGTGCATAGAATCTAAAATGGCTTTAAGTTGGACATTCAGCAGTTCCGAATGTCTAAATAAAGTCATCACCATGTTCGCCTTGCATAAGAGACCCAGAACTTTACCTTCTTTGTCGACGACGGGAACAGAGCCCACAGGACTTACTTTTACAAAATCGGCTAACTCTTCGTCAGAGATATCGTCAGAAATGCTGATCACTTCTTTAATCAAGTATGGGTCAACAATATCTTGATGGTTTGCGCCGTCGAGGATTGCCTGGTAAAGGCTGCTTCTGCTGAATATACTCACAAGACTTCCTTTTCCATCTAACACGGGGATAATAGCAATTTTTAAATCCATGAAGATCTTCACAGCCTTGGCAATGGTATCGCCAAGGTTTAAATATGAAATTCGCTTATTTGTACCTTCCTGCAGGAGCATATTTGATCACTCCTTCAATCTTCTTCGATTCTTATTCTCCATAATAGAAATCAACCTACTGCGTTGAAACAAACAGGCTCCAAGTAATTGTCTTTATATTCTTACTATTCTCTGCCTTTTGGATATTCCCTGCACCCTCCGCCAATTATTAGAGTACTTATATCGTTACGTCAGAGTGAACTCGTTCAGCTAAAGCTGAACATCGGGGCTTCGGTGGGGGACTCTACCACCGAAGCAGAGACCGGGGACCACTCCCACTTACAAGAAGTGGGAGTCTCACGATTGGATAAATTGCAAACATAAGAACTCAACCTATCTCAAGTTTACTAACCATGAATGTATTTAAGTCATAGTTTCTCATAGTTTTGCCAGAGCACAAGGGGGGCCGTTGCTTGCAAACTATTTTAGTTCGCGAGCAACGGCCCCTTTCCTCAAGATTTAAGTCATATTAATTATTGAGCATTTTTCCATAAACCATGTATTGTACAATATTCTCGTACTTCCAAAACCTCTGAAGCATTGACATTGAACAGTGCTTCAGGTGCATCATTGGGCTTCAGTTCCGCTCTAAGTACCTGATCTTTTGTTAACACCTCAATAAAGCGAATAAAATGTTTTTCTTCCATCGGGTGAGCCACACTGCCTACCTTAACTTTAATCCCTCCGGCAGCCGGTTCAATCACGGGAATATGTTTCTCAGTACTGGCCTCGGTAACACCCGCTTCCATTTTCTCCATGGGCTGATGGCAGCACACTAAGGCCGATGCTCCCGGATTTACTACCTCAACAACATTTCCACAAATACTGCATTTGAATAGTTCTCGCAAATTTGTCATTCTTATCCCTCCATCACATTATTTTAACTTCTTTGTCAGGCTTTATTCAAAGTATTCCTTTAATCCGCGAGTTCAAATTGATCCTTAGCTACACCGCATGTGGGACAAACCCAATCATCCGGAATGTCTTCAAAAGCTGTGCCCGGTGCTATTCCCGAATCGGGATCTCCTAGAGCCGGATCGTAAACATAGCCGCAAACAGAACATTGATATTTTTTCATTACCTTTTCCCCCTAATATAATAGTTTTAAGTACTAATCACTGGTGATAAATTTTCGGTGAGGTTCAGATCTTTGTTCTGTTACTATTTTATAATTAAATTAATTATAAATCAATAATCAAATACGCTTTTTTACAAAATTTATTCCGATTATTTTCGACATTGATTTTAAAATTTTAGACTACGTCAACCAGGTGCCGCTTCGGAAGATGAATGCCTGATAGAGCATAGAAGGGTTCTCCACATTTAGAAAACCCTTCTTTAAACCGACATATTCAATTTAAATAAATCTTCAGCTCAGGTCTCAGGCCTGATATTCTAAATTCCTATCCTAAAGGCTCCCCTGGAAGTATTAGTAGGTCGGCGCAATTTTATAAATTCCAAACTCCTTGTGACCAAGACTTTCTGCCTTAGGCATATGTCCATTTGCAACTTCAACGACCATCTCGTAAATTCTTTTGCCAACCTGTTCAATTGTTTCTTCGCCGGAAATAATGGTTGAAGCATCGATATCCATATTGTCTTCCATCATTTTAAATGTTCGCTCATTTCCAGTGATTTTAATAACAGGAGCAATCGGACAACCTGTTGGGGTTCCCCGTCCGGTAGTGAAGATAACGACAGTAGCTCCGCCTGCGACCATTCCGGTAATTGACTCAATATCCTGACCGGGAGAATCCATAACATATAGACCCTTACCCTTAGGAACTTCGCCATAGGCCAAAACATCCTGAATAGGGGCATGTCCAGCTTTATGGATACAGCCTAAAGATTTTTCTTCAATGGAACTGATGCCGCCGGCAATATTTCCCGGTGTCGGTTGACCGCCGCGAATATCTACATTCAATAGCTTTGCTCTTTCTTCACAGTCACGGACATAACGGATTAATTTTTCCCCAATCTCCGGTGTTTTACAGCGACGGGCTAAAACGTGTTCGGCACCGATAAATTCTGTTGTCTCTGAAAGCATTGAAGTGCCACCCGCAGCAACAAGCAAATCTGAAGCAATTCCACAGGCCGGATTCGAAGCCAGACCGGAAGTGAAGTCAGAACCGCCGCACTCGATGGCCATAACAAGCTCACTGACATCTATCTTTTCAGGCTGCAGATGCGCAACTTTACGGGCAAGTTCACCGGCTTTGCGCAGACCTTCAGCTGTGGCTTTGAGAGTACCACCGACTTCTTGAATAACGACTACCTCTACAGGTTTTCCTGTAACCGCGATTTCCTCGGCAACGTCACGAATAGGCACTCCTTCACACCCAAGTCCTACAACCAAAACAGCCGCAACATTGGGGTTCTTCCCTAAACCGATAAGAGTGCGGACTGTTTGTTCATGATCAGCCCCAATTTGGCAGCAACCATGTTGATTGGGAAGAGCAACCGCACCGGGAACTTGTGCTGCGATATTTGCTGCCACCGTACCGGAACATACTGCGGTAGGAATGATAGCAATGTGATTGCGAATTCCTACTTTGCCATCCGGACGTCTATATCCTAAAATCTCCATGACCTATTCCTCCTCTTTACTTATCTCCTCGGCCCCGCAAACTTTCCATGTTATGAACATGAACATGTTGGCCCACTTTAATATCGGCGGTCGCGCCTCCTAGGCTTTCTCCGTATTTAATGACCTCTTCCCCTTTTTTGATTTCCCGAAGAGCAACTTTATGGCCAAGAGGGATATCTTGGAGAAGTATCACGGATTGCTCTTGGTCTCCTAAAAAATAATGAATTTCAGTACCCGAAGTGAAATCGTCCACTAGTGTAGCTACGTTGTCCTTAACATTAATTACAACAGCTTGTTTTTTCAAAGAAATTCACCTCCAAAAGATATATTTCTCTTATTCACGCAAAAATCATGCCAAGTCTTGAGAATTGTTAAAATAGCATTTCTATTAGCTAAACTCCATGATTTTTAGTATTACGAGCTGAAAATGTACTGCATAGACTTAAAAATTTTCTTCGTATAAAAGAACACCGTTTTATTATGAAACAATATATTTGTTGCATAATAAAACAGTGTTGTATATTCCTACAGAAATTGCTTATCTGAAAAAACTTCCCGTCAGCGTCTTTTTCGCCATAAGGTTGAGCGGTCAATTCCAAGACGTTTTGCTGCGCGGGAAAGGTTGTGGTTTTCTAGTTTGACCACTTTCTCGATGATACGTTTTTCTATATCATTTAAGCTTCCTTGAATGGACACGAGGTTATCTTCCTCATGGAATTCTCCCGTCTCTTCTGAACCCTCAGGGGGCTTAGAGGATGCCGAGACATTGGCAAGCTCAATTTTATTTTGAGTAATAAAAGGAATAGCCTTTAGGCTTTCAGGCAAAATCAAATTTGTTTCGGAAAGAACGATGAGTTTCTCCACGCAATTTCTCAGTTCCCGCACGTTTCCCGGCCAATGATAACTTTCAAAGGCCTGATAGACTTCTTCAGGGTACTTGAGCCGCGTCTTACCCAATTTGGGAGCAAGCTCACTCAAAAATTGATCCATCAAAAGTCTGATATCCCCTTTACGTTCTCGTAGAGGGGGAACCATTAATCCTAAAACATTTAAGCGATAAAATAAATCGGCCCGAAATTCATTCTTCTCTACAGCTTCATTCAGATTCCTATGGGTTGCAGAGATCAGCCGCACATCTACCGGAATTATCCGGTCACCCCCTACCCGCATGACTTCCTTTTCTTGGAGAATTCGCAGCAAACGAGCCTGAACATGAAGGGGCAATTCTCCAACCTCATCAAGAAAAAGAGTACCTTTATGGGCTAATTCAAACAGACCCTGCTTTCCTCCTTTGCGGGCACCGGTAAAAGCCCCCTCTTCATAACCAAATAGCTCACTTTCCAATAAATTCTCTGGCAGGGCGGCACAGTTTATGGCTACGAAGGGTCCTTTTTGGCGCAAGCTCACTTGATGAATTCCCTGGGCTATAATCTCCTTCCCCGTACCTGATTCCCCTTGGATTAGAATACTGCTGTCTGTAAAAGCGTATTTTCGGGCTTGGTCTAATGCTGAACGTACCGATTTGCAATTCCCTTTAAAGTCATCGAGGGACAGTTTGGCAATTAATCCTTTGTGATACAGCTTTCGGCGAATATTATATTCCGCTTGCTGAATTTCAAGGGTATTCTGCAAGGTCATAACAGTTCCGAGGTGAACTTCCCGAACAAGTATTGGATAAAGGTTTATAACTAAATCTTTACCATTCACTATGTCCGGATACCCCGTAATTTTTCGGACTTGGGGGCCTGCCAGCAATTGAGAGCGAAAGAGACCCTTCGCAGGTTTTCCCAAAATATCCGAAGAAAGCCCCAACATTTTCTGGGCCTCAGCATTTATGTTAACGATCGTCCCTTCTTTATCTATGGTTACGACACCTTCATGAACAGCATTGAGAATAACGGTACTGAGGGCTGTTTTGGCTCGTTCCTTTTCCAAGGCCTCAATAAGTTGCTCTGCTTGCATAATAGCTGCGGCAATTGATTCCGGTCCGGATTTTATGAGGTGGACTGGGCAGTTTAGAATCTCAGAATAGCGAACTGCGATGGTATCCCCAACAATTACTTTTGTTTGGGCGAATTCTTCGGTATTAACAGAGAGAAGCTCTTCATCTCCTTCACCCAGTTCACATATATGATAATTAAGACCAAGCATTTCAGCGACGGTTTGGCAGCCTTTAATTACAGAGGGAAAACCTATAATCCCGAAAGTTCCGTCTATTTCTCTTAAGGGGTTTAAGGCGCGCAAAATATCATAGCCGGTAACCTCAACTTCGATGACAGGAATAGTTACTGCTTGGCGAATTAAAGAAGCCGTTCCTCCACGGCTGATAATAACCTCAATCCCATCATTTAGAGCTTTTTGAGCTGCCGCTGCCCCATCACTCATATCTGCCACAATGACTCGACATGGTTTCTCCAAGAAGCTGACCGTTTTTCGGGCTTCTTCAGCGAGTTCCTCATATGGGGCAACAAATAAAATACGAGAATAGTCCATAAATCCTCCACGTACTTTCTTAAAGCACCTTTAAACACGAATCTTTGTAACTATTATATACTATATCCACTACCGGACCAATGAACCACAAGCGTAACAGCAGTATGTGTAATGAAATGCAGTGTGGCGATAAGCTCGCCCCTTATCGTCGCCGACGGCTGCCTTATTAATTGTTGGAAAATAATGAACAATCGAAGGTTCACTTTCTTATAGAGAAATAAAGGGTCAGATCAAAGAATACACTTTGAACTGACCCCTTTTTCATAAAATCAAACTTAAAGTTAAACCTTGGAATAAAACCAACGGGAACGTGCCACAGTCAATTAATTTTTAAGAAGGTTCTCTAAATAAGTTAACCACATTCTATAAAAATCGGATTTATAATGGATGCCGTCGTCTTCATATAAATTCTTATTACTATCATTTAGAATCGAAGCCAAATTAACATAATTCACATTTTCTTTGTTGGCCATATCGATTAGTCCAGCATTACATTCTTTTATATGGGCATTGTTAAGATGAGAATTCTTAACGAGATTTTCTAAAACCGGAAGAATAGATGTAACATAAATTTTGGAATTTGGCAGACTTGTTTTTAATTTTTCTACTAATTTAGTATACTCATCGACCAGTGTGCTGCTTGCTGTCCTGTCATCGGCCTCGTTTAACCCAATAAGAATAAAAACGCGCTGAGGTTTGAGTGCAATGATTTTATCTGCCTCATCAATCCCTTTTGTGATACTAAGCCCTTTATCTGCTATTACCCTGCTGTCATCCAGGAAATCATAAAATGATAATCCCTCAGATATGGAATCCCCAAGAAATGCATCGTTCTTAAAGAATTCCTTAAAATTTGAAGTTTGTGGCTGGGATGAAGCGGTTTGGGAAGCAGAAGATTGAGGCTGAGTTAAATCTGTTTGAGAATTGTTCGTTGCTGAATCTTTGGGCAATTCCGCAGTCCCGCTTTTTTCTGCTGAATTTGTAGCGGAAACCGAAGCCTGGGCTTTATTTGAGGCAGTAAAATTAAATATAACAACAGTTATTACTGCTATAAGACAAATTATAAGACCTAAAATAACCGGCCAGCGTTTAAATTTGCTAAAATCCACAGCATCTACCTCCAAACCAAGACAGTTCTTTGTCTAATGTTTATTTTAATAGGATGCATCATTATAGAAGGTATTAACGTTATATAAAATGAGCAGATCATTAATATTATTTGTTCTAACCAATTTACTCAAATCATCTTCGTAATACCTTGGATCAACAACATAGATTTCGCTGTAATGATCCATCAGAAAAGGTATTAAACTATTGGCATAGGAATCTTTAACTACCAACAACTTTTTCCCGCCAGGCACATGGGTCGTTATTTTAATGAGTCCGAAATTGCCGCCAAAAAAAACATTGTACTTATCTTTGGTCTGAAGGCTTTTCATGTCGTAGATGCTATCCGTAACCTTATTCAGATCCAGATAATCTACTGAATAGCTTTTTTCATGTTTAGGTATATACAGATCAATACTATCCGGTTTTAGAAATTGATAGCCGCTTTTAGACGATAAAGAACCCAGAAAATCATCAGTAACATCCTTAATATTGTAATAGCTTTCGTCATGGGCCTTAAAACCCATATACTTTGAAAGTTCATTATATGCGTAATAGGCACCTTTAGAAGTCCAATGGTGATCATTCCGATAAAAAATGTACTCGTTTTTTTTCGTAGTTAGGGTGTTCGATACATCGACGAAGGTTATGCTTTTATCCAGCAGTTCCTTGGTTTTCTTAATGGCAGCCGATTCACTGTCATTTGGAGCATAGGCAGGAAGATCATCCTTTAATATCTCGGCAGTCGTCGGTACCATCATTAAATACTTGTTTGCCAACGGAGCCTGTGCCGCAATCTGATTGATAGTATCAATTTTAGCCTTGAAATTTTGGTCGCTGGGCATAAGAAAGGACTGGATTAAGTAATTATTCTTGCTTAAAAACACGCCATTACTTTCGTTTTTAAGCAATATTCGTTCACAGTCAGTTTTAATACCAATCCACATATCTCTGATAAAAAATTGATCTTCAATGTACTTCTCATACTCTTTGGTAAATCGTCCATGAAAGAGATTATCGAAAGAAAAAGCAGGTCTCTGTTCTAAATCCCTATTTTCAGTTTCCGAAAACCGTTTAATCGGTGTGATCATATTTAAAAATACAAGCACAAGGATATACGTGCCCATTAAAATTCCCAGCAAATATTTATAAGATAAACTATATTTCTTCAAGACAATTCTTCTTTCTAATGAATTACATAAATCCAATTGCTTGTATACTCAGCTTTTTGATCGAATCGTTGAGTTAAAATCTGAAATATAAAAATGGGTTATAACTTTCATTAACTAAATAAGCTGTACACAAAAACATAATTAGCATGTAGGCAACAGGAATCGCAATTGTCCCGGTTATTTTCATTGTCATTTTAATCTTTGTCAGTAATTTATAAATAAGGGGAGTAGAACCAATGGCAAGGATAATCATTAAGATGGCATTAGTATAGAGATAATATAGTGCATGCCCATCAATCAGTTTATTTGTGCCCATGCCGAACATTGTTTTAATAAAACCTAACCCCTGAGTTAAATTGTCAAACTCAAAAAACACCCAGCCAACAATAACAACCAAAAGAGTATATACATGTCCGATCCAACTTGGCTTATTATTTAACCATCTTAAGAGGAAAAACTTCTCCATGACTACGAAGGTTCCAAAATACAAACCCCATACTATAAAGTTCCAGTTGGCGCCATGCCAAAAACCCGTTAAAAACCAGACAACAAATAAGTTTCTAAGCTGCTTCAGGCTCCCTTTTCTGTTTCCACCTAACGGAATGTATAAATATTCTCTAAACCAAGTACCAAGAGAGATATGCCATCTCCGCCAAAACTCTGTCACGTTTCGGGATATGTAGGGATAATTAAAGTTAATGTTTAATTCAAAGCCTAGCATTTTGGCAAGACCAATGGCCATATCAGAATATCCGCTGAAGTCAAAATAGATCTGAAAGGTAAAGGAAACAATCCCTATCCAAGCTGTAAGAACAGACATCTCCCCTATTGGAGTCGCTTTAACGCTGCTCCATAACACCCCAATATTATTGGCCAGTAAAACTTTCTTAGCTAGGCCGATAATAAATAACTCAAGCCCATCCAAAAACTGAAGTAGATTTTCTTTCCTATTATTAATCTGCTTCGATATATCAATATATCTTACAATGGGTCCCGCGACCAGTTGGGGGAACATAGTTACAAAGGTCGCATAAGCCAAAATTTTCTTTTGGGCAGGGACTTTCCCTAAATAAACATCAATAATATAGGACATTGATTGAAATGTATAAAAAGAAATCCCAAGAGGCAAGGGGAGACTTTTAGTGGTTAAGTTAAGATGAAACAACGCAGAAAAGTTGCTGACAAAAAAACCATAGTATTTAAAAAAACTTAACAAACCTAGATTTACTGTTAACGAAGCAATTAAGCCCAATCGTTTTCTGAACTTATGAGCAGAGTTTTTTTCGATAAGAAGTCCATTAGTGTAGTCAAATATGATCGCAAAAATCATAATTACTATATATATGGGTTCTCCCCAAGCATAGAATACCAAGCTTGCTAGAATCAAGATCATATTTCTCAGGGGCTTAGGAGCCACGTAATACAGTAAAAGCGTAATAGGCAAAAATTTAAATATAAAAAGCAAACTGCTAAAAACCAATCTGTGCACTCCCTAAACGAATAGATTATTTTTTCTTAATTCAAAACTTGATCGACGGCACTGGAAATTTTGTCGGCATCTTTAGATATTATCATAATTACAAAATTCCCTTTAGTTTTTACGATATTGTGTTGAATAAGATAGGTTTCATCCGGAAGATAACCGCCGAAGCTTTTTTGTTGTTTATCTATTCGTTTGGTAACTTGATCCTTAACACTCTGTATATCAGCAGAGTTCTTAACTTTAAAAATCGCTATTTCATCAGCTTTTATATTAGAAGGTGCCGTGAAAAGTGCAAAATCGGAAAGTTCATCACTGTTCATGCCGTATAACTTTTTCAAACCTGCTGCATCGGCAACTCGCATACTCGAAATATCAGAAGTTTGTTTGATTTTCTGGACTATGTCTGCCACAGACGGGTCTTTTGCCGCCACAGTTTGTGAAGAACCGCATCCTGCAATCGTTAAAAGACTAATAAACAACAGAACTAAAGAAATAAACCCAAACTTTTTCGCCATTTCCCTTTTTCCTCCGTTTTTCTAAATAAGTACTTAATTTTCTTTGAATTCTGTGGATTTATGTGAATAAACTCATAAGTATAGGCTATATGAATCCGAAATCCTTGTCAAGACGCAATTTGTTACAGTATTATTACAGGAACCTTACATTATATTTAAGATGAATTTACAGTTGTTTCCTTGATTTAAGAGTTTTGCAATAGTATATTTATTGTAATTATTATTTTTAAAATGTATAAGGCGAACCGTTCCGCTCCCGAAAGGAGGATATAACATAATGTATATATCTAATCCTGATTTAATGACTTCTTTATTAGAAAACAATCTGAATCAAAATTCTTCAAATAAGATAGAACTTAATGACGGACTCTCAAACGGATTAAATGTCTTTGAACAGTTTTTAAAGGATGAGCTTTTACATTCCGGAGATCCATTGGCTGCAAGTTCAGTTAGTCCTATACTATCGAACCAAGAGGGGACTACAAATAATATTTTTAGTGCCAATAATACCATACTGGCAAACATGCTGTTCAACAATATAATAACGCAAGCTCTCCTTCAAGGCGAAACATCTGCACAGTCGGTTGAGGATAAGACCCGGGTTGCCCAAATTTACTCGAAAAGTCAACCGATTGACTCCAGTCCTTCCTCAGGCAAGTATGAACAAACGTTTAACAACGATGTGTTTTTGGGAGATTCGATCACGAAGGGATTATCCGCCTACCGACTGTTAGATGACTCTAAGGTTTATGCTCAAGTGGGAATAGGCACAGATAAGGTTAAGCAAATGGTTGATTCAGCCGCCAAAGAAAATCCTAAAAGAGTATTTATTATGTGCGGAGTTAATGATGTCGGGAAATACACAAAAGCTCAGTTTTCTAAACATTATACTGATTTGATCAATACCGTTAAGGCCGAGTGCCCCAATGCCCAGATATATGTACAGGCTATCCTCCCGGTGCAAAGTAAAGCAACTCAAAAGAATCCTGCTTTAAATAATACTGCTATTAATGAATTCAATTCAGCCATCTTTCAAATAGCTCAAACCGAACATGTTGGATTTATCAATCCCTCTGCTCTAGTAAATTATAATCCGAGTTATTATGCAGCCGATGGGATTCATTACACTCCTTCTTTTTATACTTCTTGGCTGAACTTTCTTCAGAAGAATGCCGTATAGCTCTTCGGTCACCATGACCGGCAGCGGGTTCTGCCCTATAAATAAATCCTTCAATTATAAGTGATAATGCTAAAGCGGCATGAAGCTTGATAGAATAAAAAAGCCGTTGTTTGGGGAACATGATTCCACTAAGCAACGGCTTTTTATTGATTCCAAAACACGGTTTAGGCCAGTTGTTTTTCATTGGCTTTAATTACAGAGATCCATAAGGGATACAGCTCAGGTTTAAAGTGCAGTCCATCTGCAAGCAGCAGGCTTTTTGCATTAGCGATGCTTTGAGAAACATCTAAATATTTAACATTTTCATCAGCTGCCACCGTTTTTACAACTCTATTCATTTTTTCCGGTTCTAAATTCCTTTGTGGTTGTTCTGGAGTACTTTTCATGGGCATAACAGACTGCAGTATGATTTTGGCATCGGGAAACATCTTTTTGGAGTGTTCCACTAATTCCTTGTACCATTGTTTATAGGACTTTGCATCATAACCATAATCATTGGCCCCAAACATAAGGAAAACATAATCCACCGATCCGTTGCACCTGCTCTTGATTAAGTCGCTATTGTCTCCCAATAATCCAATACCTTCGTATACATGGGCACCAATTTTGGCATAGACGTGATCCTGTTTCACCGGGGTATTATGAGAATTCTTAAAGCCGAAGGTTATGGAATCACCTACAAAAATGGCGTTGGAAAAGTCAGCTTTGATTTTGCTGCTATGTTCCGGAGTGGGTGCAATAGTCTGTGCCTGTGTCTTCTTCTGTGTCTGTGTCCGACTTTGAGTTTGAGTTTGAGCCGGCAGAACGGTGGATCTATGTAGATCATTGTCTGATGCAGGATTAGAAACTTGTGCAGACGCAAGATTTTTTAGTGAGTTGTTACCATTAGGATTATTCGCCTTGCCAGCCCTAAATGGCAAGAAAAAGCCAAAAAACAACAAAAGCAATACGCCGATAATGATTGTGGATCTTGTTGATATATTGTATCTAAGCCAATCCATTAAGTAATTTAACGTTCTTAATCGTTTCAGTCGTTTATGCCTATTAAGACTTTTCAGGTTTTCCAAGCTTCCCATTGCATTCAACAACTCCTTTTTAGCTTGTACATACTGATTTGTTCCCTCAATGATTTCATGGTACTTATGTAATAATACCAATCAGGTAATTTGTTTACATATTTTACCATACGCAATTTACACGTACTAGCTTTTCTACATTATTACCGAGAGAGCTCCTAAATGTTTTGAGAACCTTTTTAAAAACAAAAAAAACTCTAGCTTCAAGCCAGAGTTTTAAGAATTAGCGATTAATAGAACCTTTTCGATCAATAGTTACTTTCGTCCCTAATTAAAAGGGACCTTTGCATAATGAGTATTTATACGTTTTTATAAATAAAACCCTGCATATAAGTGGATGATTTTAACCACTCTTTATGCAAGGTTTTGTTTAATGGGGGCGCTTATGCGTTTGCAACATCCCCACTCCTTCGATTTCTACAGCGGGGTAGAGTTACTTTCAGACTAAATTTAAGCCGCAGAGTTGTTAGAGTATATATACCTTCACGTATTTGACAGCCCATCTACGAGCTTCCGCAGAGGTGTCAAAGAAAACGTCAATCCAATTACCTCTTATGGCAGTACCGGTGTCTGCAGCGACAGCATAACCATAACCTTCAACAAAAACTTTTGTCCCATAGGGTATCACACTTGGATCTACCGCAATGGTACTATATCCTTCCGGATTTCTTACTGCCATTCGTCCGGAACTGGTATAAGTTCTGCCAACGCCACTAACGGCGTAATAGGCCGTTGCCTTAACTTGAATTACCTTTTTAAAATCCAGTTGTTCCCCGCCCCTTGATACAGGCATTGAGGGAAAGGTTCCAGCCACCATTATTTTATCCACCGGCTGTTTGATAAAATGTTCACCAATAATCTTACGCGAAATTTCCTTGCCATTTTCATAAATCACATCAAAAACTGTTTGTTTTTCTCCATTTTGTCCGTCTTGAATGGTTTTGAGATAAGTATTAGGCAAACTACTGTCAGGCCTTCTAATTGTATTAAAGGCCACCGTCTCAAGGGCAGATACACTCTTGTGCTCTACTCGAGCCACATCAATTTCTATCCCATCATGCAATTTAGTCGTTTTATCAGGTGTCACCTTGTCTTCCGAACCTAAGACAATCCCTTGCGCAGTCAAGAAGTCATTGACAGTATCCGCAGGAGAGTATTTGGTGGTCTCTTTCCCTGCAATATTTAATTTTACTGCCACAGCATGTTTGACGGTAATCGCCGAATTATTAGATACCTTCGAATCCAAGGGAGGAATAACTTTATCATATGGTGTTACCTTAACACCTTCACTTAATAACACTTGATTTACATTCGATCTATAAGTAATGACACTCTCCGGCTTACCATCAATAATAAGCGAAATTGTTTTTCTAGTTGAAAGTACGAAGCCTGCAGCAAGGACAATTGCGATTAAAGTTAATGTTAAGTAAATATTGGTTCTATTTTTCCCTTTATTTTTTACTAAACCTTTAATGTGTTCGACAAAATTCGAAGAACTGATACCTAAGTTAATTATAAATCTCACCTCATTGATAAATGATAACAAATGATGCACTGCGAAGTTGTCACTCTGATATTGGCTTATTTTATCACACAATTTGATCAAAGTAAATATTGCTAGTCCTTATCGCAGAACCGACCCTCTGAACACCTATTGACAAAGAAACCCGCACCATCTAAAATTACAGTAATTTCAAAATTAAATCCGTTGATCAGAAAAAGTAACTGATAACTATTGCAAAGCGAGCCGGCGTTTGGTGAGAGGTCCGGTGTAACGGAAATCAGCGAATGGTTCTGGGAGGAGCAGGGGGAAAGAGCATAAGCTTGACTATCCCGCGCCGTCTGTCCCGACGTTACAAGGGAAGGATATTAATACGTCGGCTTAAACGCCTACGTTGCGTATCTTTTGAAGAGAGACCAGCCTTTCAGCATAAGGTCGGTTTCTGAATTGGGTGGCACCGCGAGCTATATCGCCCCATATTGATGTGGGAGGTATAGCTTTTTTGTATTCTCAAAAACCTTTGGCTTTGAATATGGAGAAACTATCAGGGAGGTAAAGCAATGGCATTGGAGTTATTAATGGGGAATCAGGCTATTGCCCTGGGGGCAATTCGTTCCGGAGTCGGAGTCGTGACAGGATATCCAGGAACCCCTTCAACGGAAATTTTAGAAACAGTTGCTAAGAGAAATCCCGGAATCTATGTAGAATGGTCAGTCAACGAAAAATCAGCTCTAGAGGTTGCTGCCGGCGCTGCTTTTGCCGGACTGCGAACCATGGTTACCATGAAGCAAGTCGGTCTTAACGTTGCCTCTGACCCGCTGATGAGTCTGGCTTACCTTGGTGTCAAGGGAGGTATGGTAATTGTAGTCGCGGATGATCCCGGTCCTATTTCCTCTCAGACAGAACAGGATACCCGCCACTTTGGGATTTTTGCAAAATTACCTGTCTTTGACCCCTCTTCGCCGGAAGAAGCCTATCTGATGATTGGTGATGCCTTCGAATACTCGGAAAAATATAATACTCCGGTATTGTTCCGTCCTACTACCCGAGTGTGTCATGGCTATGCGGCAGTAAACCTCGAAGAAAAACGCTGCGAAGTAAGAACGGAAGGTTTTATTAAAGATCCTAAGTGGGCAATTTTCCCTCGTCTTTCCTATTTAAATCATTTGAAAATTGAAGAACGACACCCTCAGCTCAGCGAAGACTTTTCGTCATATCAGTTTAATACCGTTCGAGGAAGCGGAAAGAAAGGCATCGCCGCCGGAGGAATAAGTTATGCCTATACTTGCGAGGCATTAGCGCAATTAAACAAGGAGTGCAAACTATTCCGGGTTGCCACACCCCATCCCTTCCCTGAAAAACTTGCCTTAGAATTCCTGCAAGGTCTCGAGGAAGTTCTTGTGGTCGAAGAACTTGATCCAGTCATTGAAAAGGAATTGATCTATTTATGCGGCAAGTATCATTTGCCTGTCAAAATCAACGGTAAGTTGACTCAGCATATCCCCAAGGCCGGAGAAAATTCAGTGGAGTCGGTCACTGCGGCCGTGGGGGAATTTCTGAACGTACCCCCTACCATGGCTGCTTCCCTGGTCACTCCCCCGGAAAATATACCCGTCCTTCCCATCAGACCTCCCGTATTGTGTGCAGGCTGCCCCCACAGAGCATCTTTTTATGCAGTCAAACAAGCTATGAAAGGGCGAAAAGCGGTTTTCTCCGGCGACATCGGTTGTTACACTTTAGGGAATGCTAAACCCCTGGAAATGGTTGATACTTGTCTTTGCATGGGCGCTGGAATTACTATAGCTCAAGGACTTCACAGAGCGGAACCCGATACGGTTAATTTTGCTTTTATTGGTGACTCAACGTTTTTCCATACAGGAATACCCGGTGTCATTAATGCTGTTTACAATGAAACCGATATTGTCCTGATCATCTTAGATAACTCTACGACAGCGATGACCGGTCATCAGCCCCATCCCGGAACCGGAAAGACCATGATGGGAAATATCTCTGAAAAGATCAGTATTACCGAAGTACTAAAGGCGCTTGGCGTAAACTATCTCGTGACTATGGACCCTTTTGATCTCAAGGCATCCATTGCTGCCGTCAAAGAAGCATCATCTAATAAGGGAGTATCTGCTATTATATTCAAGTCTCCCTGTATTGCAGTAACAGAGCCGGCTCCTCTCTACACTGTTGATCCTGACAAGTGTACAGGCTGTAGGCTATGTATTAAAGAGTTGGGTTGTCCGGCCATTGTCAAAGAAAAAGACAAAGTGCATATCGAATCTTCCTTATGCTATGGCTGCTCAATATGTGCGCAAGTCTGTCCCTTTAAGGCGATCGGGGGTGCAAACGAATGATTAATTGTATTTTAGCCGGTGTCGGCGGTCAAGGTACGGTACTGGCATCGAAACTCATTGCCCAAGCGGCCATGAATAAGGGCAAAAACGTGCGTACGGCAGAAACCATCGGCATGGCCCAGCGTGGAGGTTGTGTTGTAAGTCATGTTCGCATTGGCGAAGAAATTCATTCTCCTTTGATTCCGCTCAAGTCCGCCGACATTATTATCGGCTTTGAACCTGCGGAGGCGGTAAGAAGTTTACCTTATTTAAAGGCAAAGGGAACAGTCATTGTCAGTCAAAAAGCAATCAAACCGGTCACAGACTCCCTCGCCAAAACAAATTATGATGGAAAGGAAATGCTTGACTATCTGGAACGTCACGTTGAACATCTGATTAGCATCGATGTCGAGCCGATTTTCACTGCCTGCGGCAGCACTAAAGTTCTAAATATTGCCCTTTTGGGGGCTGCTCTAGCTGCCGGTATCCTTGATATTTCTGCGGAAGAAATGGAAAAGACGATCGAGGAGAAAGTTCCCCAAAGATTTAGGGAAATGAATCTAAAAGCATTACGGGCAGGAGCTATAACTGCCTTAAAGGAGTAATTATGATGATGAGTGAAACCCAGTTCGAAGCCATTAAAAAAATGCTTGCTAAGCTTTCCCAAGTCGATGGGTTTTATAAGAAAAAATTTAAGGGTATTGACCTTGCGGCTATCCAGAGTCAAGAGGATTTTGAAAAGCTTCCTTTTACAGATAAAGGTGATTTAAGAGAGGCCTACCCTTTGGGACTTCAGGCAGTTCCCGACAGTGAAATCGTGCGCATTCACTCCTCTTCCGGTACAACAGGCACGCCGGTTATCATTCCTTATACAAAAAAGGATGTTGCAGATTGGGCTGAAATGTTCAAACGCTGCTATGAAACTGCCGGACTAACCAATTTAGACCGTGTCCATATTACCCCAGGGTATGGTTTGTGGACTGCCGGGATTGGCTTTCAAACCGGTGCCGAGTTGTTGGGGGCCATGGTTATTCCCATGGGACCAGGGAATACGGATAAACAAATTCAAATGATGAAAGATTTAAAAAGTACCGTTTTATGTGCCACGTCATCCTATGCTTTGCTTTTAGCGGAGGAAATTACGAAACGCAAAGTCAAAGATAAAATTTACCTTAGAAAGGGAATCATCGGTTCAGAGCGCTGGGGAGAAAAAATGCGCCGCCGTATAGCTAACGAGCTGGGAGTCCAACTCTATGATATCTATGGTTTAACCGAAATCTATGGGCCTGGCATCGCTATGAGCTGTGACCATGAATGCGGGATGCATTACTGGGATGATTATTTCTATTTCGAGATTATTAATCCAACCACCGGAGAGCCGGTTCCCTTTGGAGAAATCGGTGAGTTAGTCATTACTACTCTCAGCAAAGAGGGCGCTCCGCTTATACGCTACCGCACTCACGATTTGACCCGGTTTATAGCGGGGGACTGTGCCTGCGGCTTGAAATACCCAAGGATTGACACCCTGATCGGACGCACTGACGACATGATAAAAGTGAAGGGCACGAATATTTTTCCGGCCCAAATTGATGAAATGCTGCGGGAAGTTGAAGGAGCAAGCAGCGAATATCAGGTAATTATCGATCATTTAAATGGCAAAGATATTATGACCGTGTTCTTTGAAATTGAACAAGCCGCCGACAAACGTGTCATTGAACAGAATGTCAAGCATCACTGTAAAGCAAAAATCGGCATAACCATTGTGCCAAAGGCTGTTTCCATTGGAGAACTTCCCAGAAGCGAAAAGAAGTCCACTCGTATTTTCGATAATAGGTATTAATTCGATTTATGACCTACGAAAATATTACGCTTTCTGATTTAAAAATGATAATGGCCTACCGGCATTAATTATCGGTAGGCCATTGTGTTATTGCTTCTTTCGGCTTTTTAACAATACCTTGACTAACATCCAAACCTTCACACAACAAGGCGGAATCAATTATGAAAAGGGAACGATTACTATGGAACAAGTAGATATTGTCGTTATCGGAGCCGGAGTCGTCGGCTTAGCCATTGCTGCGGAACTGTCAAAACAATTCGTTGACCGTTCTTTTGTCTTGCTTGAGAGGCATAATAAATTCGGACAAGAAACTTCCAGCCGCAACAGCGAGGTCATCCATGCAGGAATTTATTATCCAACCGGAAGTCTTAAGGCAAATTTATGTGTTGCAGGGAATCAACGCCTTTATCGCTTTTGTCAGGAATGGAACATCCCCCATCAGCGTATCGGAAAGTTGATTATCGCCCGCAACGGACAGGAAATCCCGGTGTTAGCCTCCCTTCTGAAGCAAGGGCAAAAAAACGGGGTTAATGATCTGGAACTCCTGACAAAAGATGAGATTTCTAAATTAGAACCCCATATTCAGGCAGTTGCCGCCGTTTTGTCTCCATCCACCGGAATTATTGATTCTCACCAGCTAATGTTGAGACTTGAATGGTTAGCTCTTGAGCAAGGAGCTATGATAGCCTATCAGCATGACGTCCTGGGGATTGATCCCAAGGGCAATAGCTACGAGGTAACTTACCGCAACCCGGCAGGCCGGCTTGAAGCCATTCGCTGTCAGTGGCTTATCAACTGCGCCGGCTTACATTCCGATCTTATTGCTTCCTATTTAGGAATTGACATTGACAAGAGCGGTTATCGTCTCTACCCCTGTAAAGGAGAATATTTTAGTGTTTCCAATTCCAAGGCTGGACTGGTATCACACCTGATCTATCCGCCTCCCTTGAAAGAACTGAAGGGCTTGGGCATCCATGCCACCAAATCCTTGGATGGACGGCTGAGATTCGGCCCCAATGCCATCTATACCGAGACGTTAAACTATGATGTTGATGAGACACATGGCCAGGAATTTTATGACGCTGTAACAACTTACATGTCATTTTTAGACTCTGAGGATTTCCTCCCTGATATGGCAGGTATTCGGCCGAAAATTCAAGCCCCGGGTGATCCCTTCCGAGATTTCATTGTCTGTCATGAAGCCGAACGCGGCCTGGAAGGAGTCATAAATCTAATCGGCATAGAATCGCCCGGTTTAACCTCCTCACTGACTTTGGCTGAAATGGTAAAGAATATGATCTATTAAAGTTAAAGCGGGGATGTCATCCAGTGCAAAGGCTTAGATTTTCGCCTTTTCTGTACCGGCATGGCATCCCCTATTGTTTGCCTAAGTATGATAATCTTTGATAAAAGAAGGTAAATTATCCAATATCGCCGAATTCAATCTGAATTTGATTGGAGGGTTGATATGGAGATTACATATAAAACTACGAAAGATTTTACTGTTGAACAATTACAAGACTTGTTTCTTTCAGTTAAATGGAGTTCGGGAAATTATCCTGATAAGCTCCAAGTAGCGATGAAAAATTCACATTCAGTAGTTTCGGCATGGTATGGAGAAAAATTAGTTGGACTAATCAATTGTCTCTCTGATGGTGCGATGACTGCTTACTTTCATTATTTGTTAGTTAGACCAGAACACCAAAATCAAGGCATTGGTAAAGAATTGGTTAATTCAATGCTTAAGTCCTATGAGAAATACGCACGTAAGGTTTTAATTGCCTATGATACAGAAATAGGGTTTTATAAGAAATGTGGGTTTGATATTGGCGAAGCCTCAACGCCAATGTTCATTACTTATCTTACTACCTAAAGGATTTCTGATCATCTATGCCAGTTGAACTAGAAAATGGGGAGTTGTTCTGCAAACTATTGAAGTTCGCAAACAACTCCCCACTAACTTATTTTGCATATTAGCTACTTTACATAGTTAACGACATCCATGTTCCTCGTAACTGGAGCCTGAGAAGGATCGGCATCGTACCCTGCGATAAGGCAAGCGACGCTGCGGTATCCTTCCGGAATAGCCAACGCTTGCTTTACGGTTTTCCCTGCTTCACTCTCAATAAATCTTGTCGGAGAGAGGAGATAGCGCGAGCCAAGTCCTAAAGCTGTAGCAGCTAAGGCCATATTTTCTACAGCTGCAGCACAGTCTTGTTCAGCAAATGGTGAATCGATTGGAGCTGAGGTAATGATGAGTGTCGGAGCACCATATAATGGGTTATATTCAACCGGCGCAGACATTAATGTACGAATACCGTCATTTATTTGACGGAGTAATTCTGCATTTTGCACAACGGTGAAATGTCTGTTTTGAAAATTTCTACCCGTTGGGCCGGCTATGCCAGAAGAAATAATGGCTGTCATATCGCTTTCCTTAATTTGCTCAGCAGTATAGCTCATCGAGCCTTTCCTTTTCATAATAGTTTCAATGGTCTGGTTCATAGATATTTCCCCCTTAGGTCTGATTTCCATATGATCATTATATTCCTGCTGTTTAAGAAAGCAAGGACAATAAATAGACGAAAATATTGTGCTAATTTTGCTTCTAAATCAGGACTAATTTAAGTGCTAATTCTTGCGAAATCTTAGTTTGTACCTCAAAAAAGAACCCGTTGTCTAAAAAGAGGACCCTTATTAATCAAAAACACATTTTTTATCGTAAACGTATCCCGCAAAATCTAAATGATTGGCTGTTTTTGTTTTCGGACCCAGATCGACTCCCTTGAGCATCTCCTCTTTAAAAATAGGATAGCCTGTGCGATCCAAGATATAGCCTACGTGCTCTTTAGGAAGAGAACGGTCAATATACTTATCAATATAGTCATAAAGGTTGGCGCAAAGCTTCAAGACCGTTTCCCGTTCCGCCCATTCCAGGAAGGGAGCGGCTAAACGGGGATTCTTTTTCCCTGTTCTGCCCATAACGACGATCCGATAATATTGCCCGCCCCGAGTCCAGGCACTTGTCGGACATTTCAAAACGCATTCGCCGCAGCCAATGCAGCGGGAAGCATCCCGTTTAACTTTATAATTGACCATGGAAAGAGCTCCGGTAGAAACCTTGGCACAATTTTTAACGCAGGCTTGGCAGCCGATGCAGCGTTGGGCATCATATAAAGGTTCGACCTGCCCTATAATACCGATATCATGCATATGGACCTTTACGCAATCATTCGGGCAGCCGGTGACTGCGATTTTGACGTGAGGATTATTGGGGTAAATAATTTTCTCGATGTCTTTAGCTAAAGCAGTCGTATCAAAGACACCGTTGGTGCAGACCTGGTTGCCTATACAGGCTACTACATTACGAGTCCCTGCCGCAGGATACCCTTGAGCAGGCTGATCAAGACTTACACCAATATTAATTTCCAATTCCTCAAGGTATGGAGCCAGCAGGGCATTAATTTCTGTCATATTCTCAAAGGGAATACCGGGAATTTCAAAGCCTTGTCTCGTGGTGAGATGCACTGCCCCAGTCCCAAACTGTTCCGCTATCTCTTGGATTAAAGGAAGCAGCTTTACCGGCAGATGCCCTCCGGGTACTCTAAGGCGCAGGCAGGTTAAATCCCTGTCTTTCGTGATCCGCCAAGCATTTTTCATAACTTTTTTTGTATTGATGGTCATCTTTGATCCCCCCTATTAATCCAAGAGAGTTTGAGCTTTGGTAAAATTAAAAACCGGCCCTTCCAAACAGACATAAGTTTCATCAATCTTGCAGTGCCCGCATTTGCCAAGGCCGCAAGACATCTTGCGTTCAAAGGAAACCCAGATATTTTCTTTAGCCAAACCTCTGCACAGAAATTCTTGAGCGGTGAATTTCATCATCACCGGAGGCCCGACGATGATAACCCGCACATCCTCAAGTGAGGGAATCTGAACATCCGGAATCAGGCTGGTAATAAGGCCTGTTCTGCGGGTACAAGAATCAGCAATTACTTCAAGGTTTCCGAACTCATCTAGTTTGTCCACGGTGACCTCGACTCTAAAAGTTTGAGACCATTTTTCCAAATCGCTTTTGAACAAGACATCTGTGGGAGTTTTAAAACCGGTCAAAATCTCGCATCGTTTTAAAAGCTCCGGCTGAGCGTAAAAGTGGTTAATGACACTTTTGACCGGAGCAAGTCCAGTTCCCCCGGCAGCAATAATCAAATGTTTATCGTAAAAGGACTCAAGAGGAAAGCCATTTCCATAGGGACCTCGCAGGAAAAGATAATCTCCGGGAGCTAATTTATCAATCCCCTCAGTTACTTTGCCCACCCTGCGGATGGTCATTTCGATATAACCTTCCCCAAAGTCACTGATGGAAATCGGGCATTCTCCCACACCGGGAAGAGAGACTTCCATGAATTGACCCGAGACAGGCTCTGCTTGACACTCCAAACGGTATGTCCAATCCAGTTCCGTCTGTTGATATTTAGCGAGAATCCTGGCTTTAAAAGGTAAATAGTTGTTTTTAACCACGGCTTTCTGCCTCCTCTTTGCCCAAGCGGTGGATGCAGTTAGCTAAGGAGATATATTCCGGACAAGCATTGTCACAACGACCGCAGCCGACACACATAGGAACTCCAAATCTCTGTTTGAAATCTTTTATTTTGTGCATAACCTTAAAGCGCATCCGTTCTCCGTTATTACGGCGAAAACTGTGCCCCCCCGCCATATCTGTGAAGCCGTCAATATGGCAGCTGGCCCAAACCCGGCGCCGCTCTCCACATTTTGGATTATCTTCATAGAAAATGTCCTGCATTGTATAACAGCTGCAGCTCGGGCAAACCACCGTACATCGTCCGCAGGCAATACAGCGTGAACCATATTCTTCCCAGATAGGATTTGCTGCTGTCTTTTCCAGGTCTAAATTTTCCGGGACCTGAATCACCAGCTTATTACGTTCAACAAACTGGGGAGATACCTCAACGTTCTCGCCGTGGGAGGCGAACAGTCCCTCAATGTCCTCCTTGACATCACTTAGATAAAAGCCGTTTTCCAGCCGCAGGGAGGCGTTATAATTCTCAGTCTTATTCGCCCCCATACTGACACAAAAACAACTGTCAAAGCCTTCCTGACAGTCCATGACAATCAGCTTAAGTTTATTCCTCAGCCTCTCGTAATAATAATCCGGAGACGGGCCGTTTTCTAACATAATTTTGTCCAAACGCTCTACCGCCTGGATATCACAAGCACGCAGGAGAACAATAATACCTTTTTCATCAACCACAGATTCCGTAAACTCGTTTTCATTAAAATAGAAGAGTCTCTGAGTCATCGGATAGAAGGTTTCCTTAGGGGAATAATAGGATTTTTGGTTAAATACAACATCTTCAATGTTTGAAACTTCAGCATACCCAACCAAATCAGTATCGGAAAACTTCCCTTTGCCCTTTAACAAAGTCGGGGCATATACTCGGTGGTTTTTCCTAAGACTCTCGAGAAGTTGATTAAACGCCGCGGCAGTATACCTAAAGCCCAAATTCAACACTTCCTTTGGTTTCTTTTACGTACTATGGTTAAGTATAATCCTAAAAGTCCTTTGTGAGTGTGACTCCTATCACAAATAAAGATAAAAATTGATTTTAAATCGCAGTGTTATCTAGAAAAGACTTAGCAGGCGCTAAGCCTAAAGCAGCTAAGCTCTGCAACTATTCTAGAGGACGAAGACACTGTCGTAGCACATATTAGCCCATCTCGTATACAACCGGAGGTTATAGTTTCTATACACTCTGTTATGTAAATTTTCTATTCATCAGTGATACCGCTCAACGACATAGAGGTCATTCCCACTTTTTCTTCCCTAATCACTAAAGAAAGACGTTGTCACTCCACTATAGTAGCGAAATGATAACGCCTTTGGCTATTTTGCCCCATTTTTTGTTTTCCGAGTTAAGTTTTTCCACAACCCCTTGATTAAACGAGTTCGAGTTCGAACACAACTCAAATTTCATATGTCAATCTTTTTACTCAAGACTTTCCATAGCGTTTTTGGCCCAAGCAGAATCTTTGTAGATGGCCCTGCCAACCCCAATTAAATCAGCCTTTTTGTCCCTAAGGACAGCTTCCGCTTCACTCGCCTTTGTAATTCCCCCAGTAACAAGAACAGGAATGGATACTGCTTCTTTGACCGCAGCAGAATAAGGGGCAAAATATCCCGGTTCTTGAACCCCCGGAAGCGCAAATCTGCACATCCCCCCCGAGATATCCAACATATCTACCCCGGCCTGTTCAAAGGCAGCCGCAGCTTTTTGGCTGTCTTCAACAGTCAGTCCTCCTTCTCTGTAATCCGTAGCTCCCATGCGCAAAAGAATGGGAAAGTCGCCTGCCGCTTCGCGGATTGCGCTAATGATTTCCAAGTGGATTTTGATTCTGCCTGTTATATCCCCGCCATAGTCATCGGTTCTTTTGTTGGTCAGCGGCGAAAGGAATTGATTGAGGAGATAGCCATGGGCAGAATGGATCTCCACGCCGTCAAAACCTGCCTTCTTCACCCGAACAGCAGCGTCCCTGAAAGCACTTACAATTGACTTAATCCCGTTTTCATCCAGAGATGCAGGTACCACAGCATTTTCTTTGGAAGGATTACTCACCGCCGAAGGGCCAACGGGGTCCATACCGGTGACTTCTTTAACAGCAGCACTTCCGGCATGGTTTATTTGCATTACGGTTTTGCATCCATTTTTATGGATAAGGTCAGAAAGCCTTTTCAGGCTGTCCACTACGGAATCCTCGGCAACAGAAACTTGTTTTTCACTTGCCTTACCTTCACGCATAACATAACTATGTTCAATGATTACCAGAGAAAGATAACCACCCTTTGTCTTTTCATCATAATAGTCCAAGATACCCTGATTGATATTCCCGTCTGCTTCGGATTTTGCAGTAGCCATTGGCGGCATTACCAATCTATTTTTCAAGGGCAGTTTAGTGTTTTCTAAGGGTTGTTTTAAATAAGTCATTATGGACCCTCCTTATTCTTCCTGAAATTAAAATAATTCAACCTTCATCATTAGTTTAGATAAAGGCTAAATATTTTGTCAACCTTAATACTAGGCTTATCTCATAGTCTTATCTTATAAGCTTATCTCATCGAGCGCCCGTGTATTCTCAGCTTTTCAAAGGTCTATCATGCTGCTCAGCCGGCAATCGAAAACACTAACTTCTCCTAGTTAACCACTGGCGGACGGTCTCTCTCTCCATCCCGATAACCGCAGGTGAAGAGTATCGCACTAGTTTGACTTCAGAAGCACTCGGCCGATCCGCACTGCGAAAGTATGCGTAATGAGTTGCAGTGTGGCGATTAGCCCATTCGCTTATCATTTCGGCCATCGCTGCAGGGGATTCCGTTAGTACAAATGAACTTCGTTTTTCAACTCGCCGAAATTAGTTGTTAATAAAACTCTTCAAATCCTATATAATTAACGTAACGGATGGGTCACTTAATGGTAAGGAGTTGTCGCCTGATGTCCAGCATTTTCGATAAAATAGCGGAAGATAGGATTCAAGAGGCCTTCAGAAACGGTGAATTTGATAACCTCCCCTCCCAGGGCAAACCTATCAGTCTCGATTATTGGGCAAGCCTTCCCGTGGAAATCCGTGCCGGACTTATGGTTTTGAAAAATGCCGGATTTGTTCCTGAAGAAGTCCAGCTATTAAAGGATATTGAAGAATTGCGCGAGCGGCTTGTTTGCTGTGAAAGCCAAGAAGAAAAGCTGGCGATTCACAGAGAGATTGAAGAGAAACGGTTAAAATATAACTTGATAACAGAATATAAAAAGCGAAAAAAATAATCCCTTACAGCTTAATTTTATATTAAAAACCCCTGAAACCTGGATACAATTCAGGATTGCAGGGGTTTTTAGGAGTCTGTTTTTGAAGTTTCGGTTTATCGAAAATCACTTATTATCAAAACTAGAACATTGTGTTTCAGAATAGATATGAGCCTCATCACCTGCCACTTGGATAGAATCCAAATTACAAAGGTTGTTTTCATTATGATTACAGCTCACTGCATTGCAGGTAAGAGCATCACAGGGTCCTGAGGAATTCGTATTATTAGTTAAGCTGCTGTATTCATATTTATTTAAGAACGAACCGCATACCGTTCCTTTCTCAGTAGAAGCAGTGGCACCTCCGATATCAACTCTATTTGCATAACAAACACCGGTTTTATTATGTGAACAATTTGCCACACTACAATTGATATTTTGCACTACGACACACTCCTTTATCCTTTTCACCTATCTTATTTGCTAAAGTATCTATCAAGTAAGCCTTTGAAAGCTTTGCCGTGCCGGGCTTCGTCTTTACACATTTCATGAACCGTATCGTGGATAGCATCCAGATTATTTTGCTTAGCTATGGTGGCAAGTTTCTTTTTGCCTTCACAAGCACCATATTCGGCCTCAACTCGAGCTGATAAATTAGCTTTAGTATCAGCGACCACAACTTCACCTAAGAGTTCAGCAAACTTTGATGCATGCTCTGCTTCTTCCCAGGCAATTCTCTTATATGCTTCAGCAACCTCGGGGTAACCTTCACGGTCTGCTTGGCGTGACATCGCAAGATACATACCCACCTCTGTGCATTCACCCATGAAATTTGCTCTTAATCCTTCCAGTAATTCATCATCACATCCTGTTGCTGCAACACCAATCCTGTGTTCATCTGCAAAGTTTAATTCATCGGTCATTTCTTTAAATTTATCTTTGGTGGCTTTACAAATTGGGCAAACTTCCGGTGGATTATCACCTTCATGAACATATCCACAAACAGTGCAAATAAACTTTTTCATGCAAAATTCCTCCATAAAGAAAGTGGTTTTATACAAGTACCAAAAACCTCATTTAATATTATTTCCTCCAAAATATTTGTTATCCAATAAGTTGTCTTTTGGATTTTCATCACACTCTGAAGCCGGCATCATCAAACTGATACTCAAAATAAACTGCTTGCACCTATAACGCACTCGGGACCTTCATAGCTTGGCGAGTTTACCAGGGGCAATACTTCATAGGCATCCATCTGCTCCGCCGGATAGGGTGTCAAAAGGCTCTGAGCCTCACCACCGGAGACAACATCGACATTTAACCAAAGAGCCTCATTTTTCTGAGGCAGGATAACAGGCATTCGCTGATGGATTGTCTCCATCAGCGTGTTCGAAGATGTAGTAACAATCGTACAGGAATTTACCCTTTGTCCCGCCGGTGTCAGCCAGGAATCCCATAAACCGGCAAAGGCAAAAGGCCTGCCGTCGTGAAGTGTAATGCGGTAAGGTTTCTTAACCCGCCCTTCCCTTTTCCACTCATAAAAGCCATCCGCCAGAACCAGACAGCGTCTTTGTTCCAGGGACTTACGAAAGCTCTGCTTTTCCTTTAACGTTTCCCCACGGGCATTAATCATTTTGTTCCCTATACGTTCATCTTTGGCCCAATTGGGTATTAAACCCCAACGAAACATACATAGACGATTGCGGCCATTCTGACGGAGCACACCGGGAACTTGTTGGGACGGGGCAATATTATATCGCGGCTCAAACTCAAATTCTATCTGTTCAAACTCAAAACGCTTTTCAAGGTCCTTGACTTGGATCAAGGAGAATCGTCCGCACATCTTAACCCTCAACCTTTCTAGTGAACTCGTTCAGCTAAAGCTGAACATCGGGGCTTCGATGACGAAAGTGTCCTGTGGACCGTTTCGCCGAAAGCGCCTATCATTTCATCGTTCAAGATGGTCTATTTTATGAGTGCAGAAAGTTCCTTAAAAAGAGGTGTCCCCGCTTGTTTCATTAAATCAAAAAATATAGTCTCAGTATTCGAAACAACTGCTCCCATGGCTGACATAAGGGCTAACCCGTTGCGAAAATTTTCTTTGGTTCTTGAAGATATCGCATCAGTCGCTGCAATAACATGGTAACCTTGAGCCAATAAATCTCTGACCGTTTGGAATACACAAACATGAGTTTCCATCCCGGTTATGATGATCTTTTTTCTCCCCAATACTTGGAGAGCCGAAGCCACTTCGCTGGTACATCCTGAAAACGTAATCTTTTCGAACGTTAAGGATCGGACAAGATTGTTGCTTACTTCCGGCACGGTCTTCCCCAAACCCTTGGGATATTGTTCTGTTACAATAATCGGAATTCCTAATTTTTGAGCGATGGAAATTAAGGTATTGGTGTTTTTAATAACTTTTTCTCCATATTTCATGGATGGGACTAATCGTTCTTGAATGTCGATAACCATGAGAACAGTATCTTCCCCATTTAAATAATACTTTTCCACATTAACACTCCCTCTAAATCATCATCTAATCAATAGCGTTATTCACGCCTATAACGTTTTCTTTACTTCACTGCATTCCTCTTATCCTCATGTCCACGGATCACGGTATAATTTACCATAACTTACGTCATCAACGTCCCTACAAGTATTAACCTAGGTATAAAGTTTTATTAATATTTAGTTAATACTCGAAGTATATAATTAATAGAAGGCAGCGCTCGAGAAAAGGGGTGAGGCTATTACTGCTTGTTGAGTCAGATGTCATTGAAGTCAATACTTTTTTAATTGGACCCTCAACCAATCTTATCAAAGGAGGCTGAATCAATGACCCCTCAATACAAGTTTTCTTTATTAAATACAACCGAGGCCACATATTACCTTGAAGTATCAAGGTTTAAGTTTAAGAAACTAATCCAGGAAGGATTTCTAAATCCTCAGATTTGGACGATACGCAGCGGTAAAGAGCTTCGGCTTTTCGACCCGTTGGAGTTAACGAAAGTCAAAAAAATGTTAAAAAAGGAAGGGTATCGCTACCAAAACGCCTGAAAAATAAGATCTCCTTTTTAAAGAATATTATATCATGGGGGTGCTCAAAAATTATTGGGCGCCTGTTTTTTTCACTTATATGCTTCTGCCATCGCAAACCCAGCACATGTCAAGTTTTCTTGATTAGTGAGTCCCGGCAGTCTTCTTCCCTGTAAATAAACAATAAACCAGAAAAGTAAATTTCTATTAAATCCAAGATTATACTATATCCAGTGCTAACTTAGTATATAATGAAGTTAAGTTAGGGTGGTTGAGTATAGGAGGGGTGCTATTGGGTTATGCAGCAATCAAAAAATCAACAAACCCATCAGGAGGTTGGTCCGACCTTTGGAGACAGGAAGATTATTGGGCCATGTGGTTGGGACTGACCATTGTATTATCAGCCATCATTTTTTGGGGTCTTGGCAATAGCTTTATGAATTGGATTGTACTTAAAATACCTGAATATAGTGATTATAGGACTGCAATAACTTATATAGGCAGCCATAAAAGTGCTCTTTTGGCACTTTACATGTTTTTTCTTGTTTTATTTTCAGTTGCCATGAAAGCCCTTACCGGAGAAGTTAAACGATTTTTCGTAGGATTCACGTTTCTTTTTTTCCTGAGTCTTCTCGTTTCGGTATGGGGTTCTTGGGATGTTATGAAACGCTATAACTTTGAGACTCCGCTCCTGGCACTAGTTATAGGACTAATGATCAGCAATTTCCTGAAAATCCCTTATTGGTTAAGCACCGCTCTCCAAACGCAATTATATGTAAAAATTGGGATTGTCCTGATGGGGGCTTCCCTACCCGTCATTTTAATTCTCCAAGCCGGTTCAACGGCTTTTGCCCAAGCAACCATTATTGCGGTGGCTACATTTCTAACCATCTACTGGACAGGAACAAAAATCTTCTCCCTCGATAAACGCTTTGCTGCAACACTTGCAGCAGGAGGCTCCATCTGCGGAGTTTCAGCCGCCATCGCCGTGGGAGGGACTGTGAAGGCAGAAAAGCAGCATGTATCCATGGCAATTTCCTTAATAATTCTCTGTTCTATCATCATGATTTTCATTCTTCCCCTTGCTATTAAAGCCTTAAATATTTTACCCGGTCCGGCAGGCGCTTGGATTGGCACAGCAGAATTTGCAGATGCTCCCGGAATGGCCGCGGCTGCTGCTATTAATGAACAAGCGATTAAAACCTTTACTCTTATGAAGGTTGTAGGCCGTGACATGTTTATTGGTATCTGGTGTTTTATTATGGCCCTTACTTCAATCACAAGATGGGATAAACGGCATGGCACTACCAATCCCAATGCTCTTGATATTTGGATTCGCTTTCCTAAATTTGTATTAGGCTTTATTATTGCTTCTATTATTATTACCTTATTTGCTGCTTCTTCTGATTTAATGACTTCCAAAGTTCTCAATGATCACATTATTAGTCCTATTATCGAATTAAGAAATTGGGCATTTATTTTTACCTTTCTCTCCATCGGTTTATCCAGCCGCTTAAAAGAACTTGCTTCCGTGGGTTGGAAACCCTTTGCGGCATTTACTGCCGGCGTGTTAGTAAATATTCCTCTTGGATATTTGTTGTCGGTTGTAATCATGGGGAACTATTGGATAACGGTTAAGTAATCTCGTGAAAAATATACAGGGGGCCGGGTAAAAACTTAACTCAGAAAACCCAGTGGGTGTTAAATGGCTAAAGGCGTTCTCACATCACTATTATTAGTGGGGTGAGAACGCCTTTCTTTAATGATTAGGTAAACAAACATCATACAATGACATTTTGTCAGGACAATTTGGCAATAGTGACAAATTGTCACTATTGCCAAACCATAAAGATACGTTAAGTTAAGGAGATAAAAACCCTATCGCGGCGGATTTCCCTTTAAAAAGGAGACTTGGCATAGCAATTGCTTATATGATTATATGGAAATTAAACTAATTGATCCAAGGTATCACGAGTATTGACCAAACTTTTACCTATTTGTAGCGGAGCAATCCAAAGAGTTTTTATACACTGCTGCTTCGAGACGCAGGGATATCCAAAAAGTTTGGGCTCTACAAAAAAGCGGGGGGTGGGATAAGCATATACGTCTCAAAGTATGGCGACTCGTTGAATTCATCTTGTACATTTTTACACTTTCACAAAGTCAAAAAGGAGTGAAAAACATATGAGCACCAACATGTCTACCCAAACAAAACCGTCAGGCGGGCTGGGGGATCTTTTTAAGAAAGAGGATTACTGGGCTGTCTGGTTAGGACTCGGTATCGTCGTAGTCGCTCTTCTCTTATGGATTTCCGGCAACAAGTTTATGAGTTCCATCGCCGTAAATTTCCCCGGAAACTGGACTGATTTTAGCAAAATTACGGCCTTTATTTCGGCCAATCTCACGAATCTTTTTCTGTTATGGTTAGTATTTACCGTTATTTTTACCGTAGCTGTTAAAACCTTAGGCCATAAAGTCGGGGAATTTATTCTAGGCTTTACCCTTCTCTTCATAGCCAGTATTGTTATTTATATTCTCGGGGCAAGCAAATTCTCTAATCACTATAATCTGGAGTCTCCCCTCTGGGCTCTTGTGATCGGTATGATTATCGCTAATCTGTTTAGACTTCCGGAATGGTTTAATACCTCATTAAGAACAGAATTCTATGTCAAGACAGGTATTGTTCTCTTGGGAGCAACTCTTCCTTTTACCATGATAGTTCAAGCCGGACCGGCCGCCTTTTTGCAAGCAACCGTTATTGCAGTATCAACTTACTTAACCATTTACTTTATAGGCACGAGAGTACTAAAACTTGATCATCGCTTTGCCGCTACACTAGCTGCCGGAGGATCAATCTGCGGCGTTTCGGCTTCGATTGCCATCGGCAGTTCAGTTAAATCTGAAAAGCAGCATGTTTCCGTTGCTATTTCCTTGGTTGTTGTCTGGGCTATTGTTATGGTTATTGCCCTACCTTTCGTCATTAAAGCTTTGGGAATTCCTGATGGTCCCGGCGGAGCCTGGATTGGAACCTCTGAGTTTGCTGATGCCGCCGGTATGGCCGCTGCTGCTGCCATCAGCGAACAAGCAATCAGAACCTTTACGCTGATGAAGGTTGTCGGGCGGGATATGTGGATTGGAATCTGGTGTTTCATTATGGCTTTAATTTCTGTAACAAAGTGGGAAAAAGATGAGAACGGAGCTAAACCCCAAGCCGGTGAAATCTGGGCTCGTTTCCCCAAATTCGTTATTGGTTTCTTCATTGCCTCGATTCTTTTAACAATTATCGTTGCATCTTCCGCTCCCGCTTCTGCCGCCTCTGTTACAGCAAATGTTATCGGCCCGATTAAAGTTTTAAGAAGCTGGACCTTTATTTTTACCTTCCTCTGTATTGGACTGACAACTCGTTTCAGAGATTTAACTTCTGTTGGTTGGAAGCCCTTTGCAGCTTTCACCGCGGGAGTATGTGTCAATGTTCCGTTAGGTTTCATCTTCTCAACCATTATTCTCGGAGGATTTTGGCAGGCAGTTAAGTAGTCTTGTCTCTAAAATTTAGTTAGCTGCTAAGACACTGTCTTCTTACTTATTAACCCCTGTTTTAGACCACAAAATAGTAACACCCATGCCGGTGGATAGAATACAACCGAACGTTTTAGTTTCTTTTAGTATCATAATATAGGGCGAAAAAACTTATAGTAGGTTTTTTTGCCCTATACCTATATTCGCAAAACAGTTAAAATAATCCTAGAGCAAATTTGTTTGCAGGTTCACTGGAATACCATAGAACTAAAACACCCTAGAATTGATGAGAATAGGAGCCTGACCTATGAATATTAACAATGAGACCTGTGTACAAAGGGTAATTATTCAACTGTACCACCAGAACTTTCCAAAATTGAAAAACAAAAATAATACCCTTATTACTGAAGTGACCCTGGGAAAAGACGTTAAACCCGAAGATGTAAGGGCTTGGAAAAACTATTTGACTGATCGCTTAGAGCGGATTGCCCAGATGATGGAAATACTTCTAAACGCTCACGATGATTGGGCCATAACCGGAAGAAAAGGTTTTGTTCAGATGGAAACTCAATCTTTCGAGGTCAATAATGTCATCCGCATTTTAAGCGAACATGGTTTCCATAAGGATGAGTACATCATTAAATTGGATTATACCCGCAAATGGGGAGTTCTCTGATAATCGTTTTCGAAGTAAGCCGGTGGACGGAGGCCAAAGGGTGAATAACAGCTCAATTCCTTGGTGGATGCGCATAAAAGTTCATTTTTTATTATTTGGTGTTACCATGTCCATTCTTCCGCTGTTCTTTCTTGGATATTTAGGTTTTACATCCGTGCGTCAAAATCTGGAAAAGGATATCTATGCTCAAAATTTTGAGCAGGTGACAGTCCTGGCTCATGAGTTAAAAGATACCTTTGCAAATCTTGAGAACAGTTTAACCCTAACCAAACCAACCAGCGCCTACGCCCTGGTTGGTAAAGATAAAACGTTGCGCCAGGTTATTCTGGAAACACTTTTGCAAAAGGATCCCTTAATCGAAAAAATTCAGGTCAGCGATATAAATTATAAAGTGATCGACCAAATTTCTTATCAGGAAGGGGTATCTGCTCCCTCTCCTGCTGCAAAACTTGAAAATATTATTTCGCCGGGAACATTCCCGGCAATCAGTAAGGTACTTTACACCCATGATAAACGGCCGAAAATCTACTTAACGGTGACCATTCAAGACCCCGCGACAAAAAGGAACATTGGTTATCTCCAAGCTCAAATTGACGTCAATAGAATCATCAATCGCTATGATAGTCTCCAATTAGGTGAAGGTGAATACATATTTTTCGTGGATCAAACCGGGAATTTAATGGGTACCAGTGACTCCTTTCTTCGTTTGCATCCGGATAAAATACGTGATAATGCTGCCGTCCAAAGCTTTCTGGACGGTAAAGCTTATTCTCAAGGAAGTGAGTACAAAAGTCTCAGCGGGATATCCGTGGTCGGAAGCTATACCTCAGTGGGTTCGCCAAATTGGGCAGTTGTCATTGAGCAGCCCACACGAGAAGCTAATAAACCAATTAATGAGTTTGCCTTACGGCTTATCATAATCGCCATCTTAATTATGGTCTTAGTTATGATTCTGAGCATCGCGTTTGGCTTACAAGTCGTGCATCCCATTGAAAATCTTGAAGCCCAAGTCCAGCAAATTATTTCAACAGGAAACTTAGAATCTCATATTCCGATCGAGAGTTGGGATGAAATCGGAAGACTGGTCAAATCCTTCAATCAACTGCTGAATTCTTTAGATGAGAAAAACGAAAATCTGAAAAATGAAAAGGAACTTTTAACCACTGTCGTTGACGGAGTCGGTGCAGGAATGGTTCTTTTAAATACCGAACGAAGGATCATTTGGTGGAATTCGAAATTTGCTGAATGGTTTGGGGATAATTTAGCAGATAGCCCCTGCGACCAAGTTGTTAACGTCAAAGAATCTGAAAATGTCCAATTGGAAAACGGCCGTACAATCTCCGTTTTTGTGCACGAAGAACGACGGTATTTTCGCCAAATGTATTACAATTTATCGCCCGATAATCCCGAGAATGCGGCTTATTTACTCTTGCTAGACGACGTGACTCAAGAAGTGGAAATGGAAGCTCGCATGATCGAAACCGATAAAATGGCAGCGGTTGGACTTTTGGCTTCGGGGGTAGCTCATGAGATTAACAACCCCTTGGCAATAGTCGCTGCCCATTGTGAAGATTTACTGGACCGCATGAATGAAGAGGAACCTCAACCAACAACTGAAGAATTTAAAGGCGGCTTTAAAATCGTCCTAGAACAAATTGTCCGCTGCAAAAAAATTACCGACCGTTTACTGGGTTTTGCTCGGAAACGCAGTAATGAAGGAACAGACCTTATCGATATTGCTGCCGCCAGCATGCAGGCAGTGGAACTTATTGCTCATAAAGCGAAACAAAAGCAGCTTGAAATAAAACTTCAATTGGAAAGCAGTCTTTACTCCTTGGGTAATGAAAATGAGTGGCAGCAAGTTGTCCTAAACCTGCTTACCAATGCCTTAGATGCCTCTCCTGAAAGCGGTATTATTGAAGTTAAGGGATACCGGGATGGTGAAACCATAAACTTCATAGTCCAAGATTATGGGGAAGGAATTTCTCAGGCCAATCTAAAAAAAGCTTTTGATCCATTCTTTACCACAAAATCCATCGGCCAAGGAACAGGGTTGGGCTTATATGTCAGTTATGGAATTGTTCTGAAAATGCAGGGCGCGATGGCTCTGGAAAGTACGGAAGGACAAGGAACATGCGTCAAAATAACCTTGCCCTTCCATAAGGCAGGTGATTAAATCCATGAAACAATGGCAAAAGATTCTAATCTTAGACGATGAGGAAGCGTTGCGAACCATAATAGCCCAGCGTTTAAAGCGTAAAGGCTACGAGGTTCTGGAAGCCGGCACCGCTCAAGAAGGTTTATCTTTTCTCAAAGAAACCCTGATTGACGCAGTCCTCTTGGACATCAAGCTGCCGGATGGGGATGGACTTGCCCTTTTACCAACCTTTAAACAATTCCAGCCCGATCTCCAGGTCGTGATGTTAACCGGGAACGGTACCATCGAATCAGCCATTGAGGCAATGAAGCTGGGAGCGTATGATTACCTGACCAAACCCTGTAATTTGTCCGAACTTGAAATCACGCTGCAAAAGGCCCTTGAAAAACAAGAATTGCTGCGCGAAAATAAAGGGCTGAGACAGGTGGTGAACCGTCAGACTCCGGAACTAAAAATGATCGCTGAAAGTACGGCCATGTTGGCGCTCCTGGAAATGACCCGCAAAGTAGCTCAAACTGATGCCTCCGTCCTCGTTCAGGGAGAAAGCGGCGTAGGCAAAGAATTAATTGCTAAAACCATCCATTTCTGCAGTTCACGATTTAACCGGCCTTTCATTCCGGTAAACTCAGGGGCCATTCCTGAATCCTTAATTGAGAGCGAGCTTTTCGGACATGAAAAAGGAGCCTTTACCGGCGCAGCAGCACAAAAAATTGGTTTAGTAGAAATGGCCGACAAGGGCACCCTCTTTCTGGATGAAATTGGAGAAATGCCTTTATCCATTCAAATCAAATTGTTACGATTTTTAGAGAGCGGTGAATTCCGGCGCGTCGGTGATACCCGGCTGCGGCGGGTAGATGTTCGGATTGTCGCGGCAACCAACCGAGATCTCCGCCTGGAAATCAGTCAAGGAAGGTTTCGCGAAGATTTATTTTACCGTTTAAACGGTTTAACCTTAATTGTTCCACCCTTGCGTGAACGGCGAGACGATATTCTTCCGCTGTCAAGATACTTTCTTGAAAGCCACTGTGCCAAATCACAGGACCCTGCTTACACGTTATTACCTGAAACGGAGGAAAAATTACTCAATTATAGTTTTCCCGGAAATGTTCGCGAGCTCTGTCATCTAATTGAGCGGGGCCGAATTTTAGCTATTGACGGAAAGATAACTTCTAAAGACATCTGGGGAGAATCAGAGCATATTCCGAAACCGTCTCCCGTTATCCATTCGGAAGCAGAGTTTTCGGATTTGTTCAGAAGCAATCATTACCCTACGTTAGAAGAGGTAGAAAAGCACTACATCGCAGCTACTCTTAAAAAGGCAAAGGGCAATAAAACTCAAACAGCCGGTTTATTGGGCATCAGTGTTAGAAATCTGTATCGAAAGTTACAGAGTTATGAGGTTGATCCCTCAAGAGTCGGCTCTATGAACGAGTAAAGGGTTTTCAGGATTATTTTAGGGAACTATTAAAAAGTCTCACGATTGGATGAAAAATCTTATGGAGAGAGGTTACAAAAAGATGGACAAACAAAAAAGAATCGCGGCAATTCACGATATTTCTTGTGTCGGCAGGTGTTCACTGACGGTTGCCCTGCCGATTCTCTCCGCGGCAGGCTTTGACACCAGTGTCTTGCCTACAGCTATCTTATCCACCCATACCGGTGGTTTTGAGGGTTTTACCTATAGGGATTTAACCACCGATATTAAACCTATATCGAATCATTGGCAATCCCTTAATATCAAATTTGACGCCTTATACAGCGGTTTTTTAGGGTCATTTGAACAAATTGATTTAGTAGCCGAACTCTTTGATACATTTAGAAGTAAAGAAACACTCGTCATGGTCGATCCGGTCATGGCGGACAACGGGGTTTTGTACTCTGTTTATTCCCCGGAAATGGCCAAGGGAATGAGTAAATTATGTGCTAAAGCAGATATTATTGTACCAAATTTAACCGAAGCTGCGTTTCTTTTAGAGGAAGAGTATGTCGGAGAAAATTACTCTCAGGAATACATTGAATCGTTGCTTAAAAGGCTTTCAGTTTTAGGGGCAAAAAAGATTGTTCTGACAGGCATTTCCTTTAAAAGAGGGACATTAGGTGCTGCTTCCCTCGACAATGGCACGGGCAAGATCAGTTATGCCTTCAATGCCAGCGTTGACGGTCACTTCCACGGCACAGGGGATGTTTTCAGCAGTACCTTATTAGCAGGACTCCTAAATAATTTTTCTCTCGAAGAAGCCCTGCAAATTGCGGTAAACTATACACTCAAGTGTATACAGTTAACTGAAAAGTCCGGTCAGGAAAAACGCTTCGGCGTATGTTTTGAACGAGCACTCCCTTACCTTATCCAGCAATTAGGATTACTTACCGAAGAGAGATAAGAAAAGACTCATTTTGCTGATTAATTCATTCATAATTAAAGACACCCTCTGGGTGTCTTACTTTTTTCTATTTTGGCTTTCCCGCCCAGACAGAGCTGGTCTAAGGGCTTTAATTCAATTCGCTATCTCTAACTAACTTAAGAAATTCCCTCATAAAACCGGGGAGATCGGGCCAAGCGTGGCCAGAAACAATATTGTTATCTACATGAAGCGTTTCTTTAGTATAGTTGGCACCTAAACCTTCCACATCAAGACTGCAAGCCGTGTAAGCCGTCATCGTACGCCCTTCGAAATACTTTTTGTCTTTTAAAGCACTCAGTACAAGAGCGGCGTGACAGATTGCCCCTACAGGCTTCCCTGCCTCCAAAAAATGCCCGACAATACAGGGAATGTTCTCATCGAGGCGAATATATTCCGGAGCACGGCCTCCAGGAATGATCAAACCATCATATTGGGTTGGATCAACATCGGCAAAAGAACTATGGGATTCCAGTTGATAGCCCGGTTTCTCAGTATATGTTTCCCAGCCCTCGAAATCATGAACAACGGTACGCAGCACTTTCTTGCTTGGCGAAGCAATAACAGCTTCAAATCCTTCTTCTAAGACACGAAAATAGGGATAATAAACTTCCAGAGCTTCTACGGCGTCCCCAGCAATGATTAAAATCTTTTTAGCCATATAATGTTCTCCTCCTGTTAAAAATTTGTACAGTTCCATTATATTACATAAAGACTGAAGGTAGGACAGTTTCCTCTTGACATTTATCCGAAATAATGTATTATTGTATTAAGCGCTTAATACAATAATACACGAGGTGATAACATGCCATGGGATCTGAAATCTGATAGACCCATTTACACCCAGCTTGTTGAGCAGATCAAACTAATGGTGTTTTCCGGAGTTTATCCTCCCGGATCAAAACTGCCTTCAGTGCGGGATATGGCACAAGAGGCCGCGGTAAATCCCAATACCATGCAGCGAGCTCTAGTGAAGTTGGAAGAAGATGGCCTCATAATAACCCACCGCACCAGCGGTCGGTCGATAACGGAGGATGCGAGAATGATTGAACTGGCAAAAACCAAATTGGCCCGGGATCAAATCTATGATTTCCTAGAAAAAATGCGACTAATGGGCTTTGATCAGAAAGAGATTTTAGCAATCATTACTAATATGGCAAAGGAGATGAAATAATGAGCACTATTTTAGAATGCAACGGCCTTACGAAAAAATTTGGCAGCAAAACCGCTTTATCTGCCGTTGATCTAAAAATTGAGCGTGGACAGATTGTAGGGCTTCTGGGACCAAACGGCAGTGGAAAAAGTACCCTCATTAAGTTAGCAAACGAACTCTTGACACCGACTGCCGGAACTATGCTCATTGGCGGCAAGAAACCAGGCGTTGAGACTAAAAAAGTTGTGTCTTACCTTCCTGAAAGGACCTATTTAAATGATTGGATGCGCGTCCATCAAATCATCGAATTTTTTTCTGATTTCTATACTGATTTCAAAGCCGAGAAGGCTTATGACATGCTGAAGAGACTGAATATCAGCCCTGATGATCGATTAAAAACCATGTCCAAAGGGACAAAGGAAAAAGTACAGCTGATTCTTGTTATGAGCCGGGAAGCAGAGCTTTATCTTTTAGATGAACCCATAGGCGGGGTGGACCCGGCAGCTCGGGATTATATACTAGAAACAATTTTGGGTAATTATAATGAAAATGCAACGATAATTATCTCATCCCACCTAATATCAGATATTGAGAAAATACTGGATTATGTGATCTTTCTCAATCAAGGCAACGTGGTATTGACATCTTCGGTAGATGATATACGAGATGCCAAAGGGAAATCTGTAGATCTCTTATTCAGGGAGGTGTTCAAATGCTAACTAAACTTTTGAAATATGAAATAAAAGCAACCGGAAGAATGTTCCTTCCCATCTTTCTTTCCTTACTGGTGTTCGCCGTCATCAATAAAATTCTTTCAGTGTTTGATAACCAGTCATGGCAAATACCCTCAAAAATCAGTATGGTTTTCTATGTCATAATTATGGCGGGGATGTTCGTGATGACCCTTACGGTGATGATTCAAAGATTTTATAAAAACCTGCTTTCTGATGAGGGCTATTTAATGTATACGCTTCCCGTTAAGTCTTGGAAGCACATTCTCAGCAAACTGCTGGTATCCATGCTGTGGATGATCGCCAGTGTTATTGCCGCCATGATTTCGATAGAGATAATTTCTTACAAACAAGGAACTCTTGGTAAAATCATTCAGGGTTTGGCAGTATTTCACAATCAAGTAACCGGCTATTTAGGAGCCCCAGCCTATCTTCTGATACTTGAGCTAATCCTTGGCGGACTTATAACCTTAGCTTCAGGCATATTAATGGTATATACCTCTATAGCTATCGGGCATTTGTTCAGCAGGCATAAAATAATAGTATCATTCGGAGCCTTTATCGCCCTGAATACGATTACTCAAATCTACATCATACTGGCATGTCGGATTCCTAAGATAGTCCATTCAGTAAATATTGTCTTTTACAATGTTACCTCCAATGACTTTTTTCGCCTTGAATTAATATTTATGTATGGATTAATTTTGATCGGAATACCCTGTGCGTCTTACTTCGCAGCCACTAATTTCATTTTGAGCAAACGGCTTAATTTGGAATAAAGGCAGCCAAAATTCATGCACCGTTCATGGTTTCAGAGACACTCGGCCAATCCATACTGCGGGATTTTGCGTAATGAGTCGCAGGGTGGAGATAAGCTCGGCTGCTTATCGTCATGGCCTGCGGCAGCTAAATTAGACTGACAGTACAAAAGAGTTCAGCGGTATAATAACCGCTGAACTCTTTTGAATAACTAGAGATTTATAGTAAACGTACTGCACATACCTGATTACGTCCCTGCCTTTTGGCCTGATACAACAATTTATCCGCAACACTCACTAATTCTACGATGGTTGATTCAAAGGTTGGGACAGTAGTAGCCAGACCAAGGCTGACCGTAATATAGGGAATTGTTGAAGACTGATCATGAGCTATTTTCTGCCGTTCTATTCCTTTCTTCATCTGGTTGGCAATATTTAGAGCGTCCTCATAACTAGTATTGGATAAAATGGCAGCAAATTCTTCTCCTCCAAATCTCCCGATAAAATCGGAAGACCGTTTCAAAATGCCGGCTAAGAACTTGGCAACGTTTCTTAAACACTTATCGCCCTGCAAGTGTCCGTAAGAATCATTGTAACGTTTAAAATTATCAATATCCACAATGATTAAAGATAAGGGCTTCCCTTCACGCAAGCAACGATTCCATTCTCTTTTAAGAGTCTCCTCAAAGGAGCGTCTATTGGGAATTCCAGTGACTTCATCCAACGTTGAAAGAAGTTTCAATTTCTGGTTATCTTTTTCTAACTGTTCTTGGTACTTTGACATCTTTTGATTGGCTTTCTTTAATTCAATATTACTGAGCCTATATAGTTCAGCTTCCTTTTTCACCTGTTCAAGGCGAGATTCAGCGGCTGCTAATTTCAAATGTTCTTTTACTTTTTCATTCCTTACTTTGTTTCTTGAATGATTATACTTTTTATAATGGTCCAGAGCCGCTGCAAAATCCCCCTTACCTTCATAATAAGAAGATAGAGATAAATGGATTTTAGCCAGTTCATTCTCAGCAGAGATCTCTTCAGCAAGTATCAACGCCTTTTGAAGATACGCAAAGCCCTCATCTTGACTTTGCTTAATGAGCAACTTACCAATCCTCAGCAAAACATTGACTCTGTAATACTTATTGCCACAATTCTCAAGAATGCACAGGCTATTCAGATAATATCTTAAGGCAATCTGTTCTTTTTTCAATTTATCGTAGACTTCCCCCAGGCTGCTTAACGCTTCACCAATTTTTATCCTATCGCCAATTTTCTTGCTGTAGTTAAGGCTCTCCCGACAAAGATTTAAACTCTCATTCTCTTGATCCAGGCTGCTATAGACATGTCCCATATTTATTAGAATTCCGGCCATATTCGTAAAGTTATTTAAATGTTTACTTGTAGCAAACGCCTTTTTGTAATATGCTAAAGCTTCTTGATATTGCTCCAGTTGGCGGTGAATTTCACCTATATTATTAAAAATTAAGGCAGTAAACTCTTCGTCACCACTGGAGTTGGCTATCGCTAAAGAATTTCTGAAATATTCCAGAGCAAACTCATAATTTCCTAAGTAGAAATAGTTAATCCCTAATAAGTTTAATGCTTTCATTTGCCCTTGATTGTGCCCCATCTTTTCAAATAGTTGGACAACAGTCAGCATGTCTTTAACACACTTGGAAGTATTGGAGAGCCCTCTGTTAGCGTAGCCGGTTACTAAAAGACTAATAGCCCTTTCCTCTTGAAAATTATATTTTTGCGCCAAATAACTGGCGCACTTGCAGAGCTTTAATGCCTTGTGCGGCTCTTGAAAAACAATTTCATAGGAACGAGCATTCAAAATCTTAATCCGTTTGATGAGCTCGATATTTTTATGCTTTTTGGTCTCTAACACCTTATACAGCTTTGATCCCCCGCTTAATATCTTTAAAATTTGTCATTCGAGCTATCAAACCTAAATTGGAAGCCCTTGACTGTAAGCTTCCTAGTCAATACCTCTTCTACATTCTTCCTCCATTTCCTTCCATGATAAGAATAATAAATTCCTGAATTTTACTAAATTTATTGTTTTTTCATGTTGAAATATCCTTTAAAAAAGGATATAGAGTAATAAAAATGTCGGGATCTGTCAATATCCCGACTAAATTTCCTTCTTTATTTAATATTTATGAACCTGCCAAACATGATTTTGATTCCTTGATTACAAAACTTCTCTTCATACTCTGTCATAATGTTATGGTTGAAATCACTTTGGTGTAAATCATAAGTCCGATAGAGCTCCTTAAAACCCGCGGTTTTAAAATACTCAAGACTATCCGCAAAAAGTAATTCACTGTCCGTCTTAAACCAAATTTCCCCTCCCTTTAGCAAAAAGGTTTGATAACGTCTAAGGAAATTCGGATGGGTTAGCCTTCTCTTATGGTGTCGTTTATTAGGCCAAGGATTGCAAAAATTAATGTAAAGTTTCTCAATTTCATCCGGAGCAAAGATGTCTTCGATATTCCCGATATTCATCGGAATAACCTTTAGGTTATTCAAGCGGCCTTCATTAGCCTTTCTTAAAACATAAACTAAAAGTTCTTCATAAACATCAATGGCAAGGTAGTTGGTATCGTCACAACTTCCGGCGAGTTCATTGATAAAACGTCCTCGGCCGCAGCCTAATTCTAAATGGATGGGATTTTTATTGCCGAAAAGCTCTTTCCATTTCCCCTTGTGCTGTGAAGGGTTGAAAATCGCCTTATTATCTCTTTCCAATTCGGGCCTTGCCCACCACTTTTTTCTCAGCCGCATCTATTTGTCTCCTCCATTTATGACAATCAAATGGTCAATCAGTCATAGATTAACGCATCCTAGCAATATCGTACAACCCATATTGCTAGTCAGTCTATAGCAAATACTGGAGATCACCGGCATTTTGGGTTTATATAAGAACAACAGCGAAGCTATTGATATCGCCAGAGACGTTTCTCGAACTGACCCGATATTATTTTAGATAATTTTGCTCAAGAGTGGCAGAAATTTGTTGATGATCGTCTATCCGGAAACGATGATACGTTAGAATCTAAAACTCACAGTCCAGTCCGCTTTCATAAATATTGCGAATCATAACCTCAATTTCGGGATCTTGGATTGATAAATCCTTAATTTCATAGTTCTCCGAGATGCGACTGATGAGCTGGGAGGCGCTCATCACGTCACGATTGAATTGCAGCCATTTCCGATACCCCTCCTGTTTAATAACCTTTGCCCCATCAATAGAGAAATTGGCTATTTCCTCTTCTAAATCAATGATCAGGACCCGCTCTTTCCCAAACCGTTCTTTGATCTTCGCGATTTCTCCGTCATACATTACTTGACCATGATCAATTAGAATCATTCTCTGACAAAGCTTTTCAATATCGGACATATCATGAGTTGTAAGGATAACCGTAACCCCTCTCTCCCGGTTTATTTCCCGGATGAAGTTTCGCATCCGTTCTTTCGCCACCACATCTAAACCAATAGTGGGTTCATCGAGAAAGAGGATTACCGGATCATGGAGTAAAGAAGCAGCAATGTCTGCCCGCATTCGCTGACCCAAAGACAATTGCCGAACAGGGGTATGCAAAAATTCTTCAAGGCCTAAAATCTCGGTAAATCTGGCCATATTTCGCCGATACCGCTCATCAGGAATTTGAAATACCTGCCGCAGGAGTTCAAAGGATTCAATGGTCGGTAAATCCCACCAAAGTTGAGTCCTCTGGCCGAAGACTACTCCTATTTGCCGCGCATTTTTTTGGCGTTCTTTAAAGGGGACAATACCATTAACTCGAATATCGCCGGAAGACGGCACGAGAATCCCGGTCAGCATCTTGATCGTCGTGGATTTGCCGGCTCCGTTGGGGCCAATATAGCCAACAATTTCCCCCGGATGAATGGCAAAAGAAATATCCTGCACTGCCAGTTTTGTTGTGTATTCTCTGTAAAAGAGACTCCTCAGCGCTCCCCTGATCCCCTCTTGTCGTTTGGCTATTTGAAACTCTTTCGAGAGATGGTTTACTTCTATTAAACTCATAAAATAAATGTCCTCCCCAACCAGAAATAAACCTTATGAACCTGCACTTTTATAGCGATTTAAGCCCAACATCCAGAATTGAAAACAAAGCCAGAAGAAAACAACTCCCACCAAAATACTGAACATACCCCAGCAGGACGGGTAGATACTGCTTGTTTTTCCCAAGAGAATAAGGGACGGAAGGTAATTCACAAAGGCAAACGGCAAAATAAAGGTCACCGCTAACTGAACAATCCGCGGATAAATTGTAAGCGGGTAGTTCATGAGGCTTTTGGCCGGCCACATGACAACCCAATAAACTTGTTCCGAACGAGTGGTCCAAAACGCTAAAGCCGAGATAGCGATCAAAAGTCCTCCTTGAATGAGAGTTCCGCCGATGACGGCACCCCCAAAAACAAGCCACTGCCCGGCATTCCAGTGAAGATGAAGTTTGCCGTAAGCCAGTACTACTGCAACAATACTAAAGAGAAATTGCCCAAAAGCACCGACGTCAAATTTCATGGACATGAAGTGAAAAAAGGGATGGATTGGTCGAACCAAAAAGCGATCAAAGGTTCCTTGGACAATAAATTGATCTAAGGTCCGAAAATGAAAGAAAAAAACAACGCATACACCCCAGGATAATACTGAGAGAGCGAAGAGAAAGAGGAGTTCCCAAAAACTCCAGCCCCCGATGGCCCCAAAGGAATAAAGCAAGACCCACATGGTAATGGCTGTTCCGGCATAGGTCATAGCCCAACCCAAAATATTCATAATAAAAGCATAGCGATATTGCATCTGCGTTCGAATGCTGACACCTATCATATAAAAGTACATTTTTATTCCTCTGAGCAACAACCGAAGCACATCTATCCCCCCTGAATAACAATTTTCCCGGATGCCTTAGCCCAAACAAAACGCAGCAGAGCAAAGCATGCTGCTAACCAGACAACCTGAGTAAAAAGTGCCATCAGCAGGGGCTGCCCACTTAGCTGTCCGACAAAAATGGAGTTCGGCACAAAATATATTCCTTGAAAAGGTAAGTAAAGGGCTAAATGTTCAAGCCATTTCGGAAAAAACCACAAAGGAACTGCTGAACCTGAAAATAAAAAAATTGAGAAATAGAAAACATCCTCTACACCTCCGGTTTCAACGAGCCAAAAGGTAAATAAACCAAAGGTCAGCTCGATACAATAACGAATAAAATAGCCCATTACCGCCGAAACAATAAACAAAAGGCCTTGGGAAAGGGATACAGGCATTGTGGGTTTAAAGACCAGAAAAATGACCGTATAAATTGGCAGTACAGCCGTAAGAAAATAGAAAAGGATACTCCCCAAATCAGTAAAGAGCATACGCAGTGGATAATCATAAGGTCTGAGCATCTCCATCGCGATATCTCCGGTCCGTACCCGTTCCTGAATCTCCCACAGCGGGGTCCCTGCACTATGAATTCCCTGAAGAGCTTGGCTTATTAAGATATAGCTCAACATAGAATGAAAGGTAACATTTCCCACCGAAGCTTTTCCCTTATAAAGGGCATACCAAATAAACCCCCAAAGGAAAAGCATGATGACATTGCCCAGAATTCGCGTCCAGGCATCAAAACGATACGCCGCCGCCCTTTGGAAGGACTTGCGAGTGAACACTCCATACATTCTCAAAACTCCAACCATGGTCTGCCTTCCCAACTTATTATTTTCCCAAAAAAGGAAAAGCTTGATAAATCCATTCACTTCAGCTAAGACAAAATACCATTTCGCCCAGTTGAACCCCTAAATTCTCGGCCACAATTTCACACTTTGCCCGCAGCAGAAAATAAAGTCTTTGATCCTCTTTGCCCAGAGCCTCCAGCGATTCATAATTGGCCTGCCCTTTACAAACGATTAAATCAGCCATTTTATAGGCTTGTAAGAATTCATCGGAGCAATCTTTGAGAACAGTCCCCAAAAAGATGCTGCCATTGGAAATAACACGAGCTTGCTCTGTCATACCTACATGCTCCGCGTCCTCCATCGTAGCATCATTCAAAATTGGTTGATCCTTAACCGCATATGTTACTCTGATCCCCAGCTCGGACAGCTGTTCAGCCAAAAGCCGATCGAAAGCAATTTCTCCGCTGTTATCTCCAAGAATTAAGATTTCCTTGGCTTCTTTTAATTTTGTTTGGAAAGACGAATAATCATCCCGGGCAAAATTTTTCTCCATAGCCTCCCGAATGCTTCCTTCAACATCGAAGTCCTTCAGAATGCCCATATCGATAATATTCCCGGCAACTGCAATTTTCAAAGACATCATGAGGGGATCTGAACTCTGCTTAATTCTCTCCTTTAGCTGGGGGAGAAGTTTAAGCGCCAATTCATTAGACTCCTTCTTGGCCTCATGAAACGGATCCTTGTTTCCTAAGAGCTCGTTGACTTTTCTCAAAACAATCGTCGAATTTTCGGCGGGGGTTCCTTGAGGATCTAATTGCGGAAAGAGAGGCAGCGTCTGATGAATAATTTCTCTCATTTCGTCCTCAGAGATATCGGTTTGAGCTAAGGTATTGATAGTTTGTTTGATATAGCAGGGGATACAATCCAAGACAACGTTCAATGTGGGAGCCTCCTTGTTATTTATCTTCATTTAATAAGCTACTTATCTTAATTAACTCGTTGTTTTTATTTAATATACAGCAATCCTCAATTTAAGTTATCCCATTTCAAGTAATATATTTCAGGTTCTTTCACTCAGTAGTAAAATTCAACATCTTATTTAACTGCTCCTGCCAAGCCTCACAGAAAGTGCAGTAAGATAGTAATGAACAGCGGTAACTGTTAACACAACCTAATTGCCATCAATTAATTCATGTCATTCGAAAACATAGTGCTGCTCCTTCTAAAAGTAATTGCTGGTGTAATAAACGCTGAGAATTTCTGAGTCTGAGCTTAGTGCTGTAATAGGACTTTACTTGCCCTGTACATGGAGATATTGAAAGACTGCCAGGGCCTCTCTTTAGCCAATGCTTGTTTTTTATTGGTAAGCCCTTTCTCCAGCTGATTAGCCAGCAATTGATCCGATGTACCGGCAGCAAGTTCTTCGAGCTTGGGAACAACATCATAAGATAGAGTTGTCAAATATGTAATGTCTATAGGATTTCCCTTGTTGTAACGTTCAATATTATTTTTAACAATGATACTGTCTATATTAACATAATTGATCAGTGTATAGGAGACCACTGATATAATTAGGTAAGATTTAAGTAATTGCGTCCTTTGATGCCATATTTTACATAAGGTAACAACTAACAATACAAACAGATAAGCCATTAAAGCATGGGTTAGCACTCTCAGATAAGTAAAACCGTATACCTGTTCATACAAGGACATTCTGAAATGAGCAGACAACACTATGATGAAGGTAAAAAGCACCAGCGCTGTGTTTAAGATCTTTACAACCTTATCAAGGATAGTACCCGATGATTTCAGAAAATTCATGTTCTATCGCCCTGCGTATCAACCCGTGATTTACTTCCTTTCTAATGAGGGCAAAAGAGCCGGATCACCTTGTGATCCGGCCATTTAGGAAGGTACTGCATCCGGCAATGATTCCATCACTGCTCTTCATGAATCTCTATTGTTTGTATAATATAATGCAAGGATTAATCACTAAACTTTTAATCCTCCTCATATTCGATCACGACATCGTGCCCTTTTTCTAATTGGTGTCTGGCCTTTCGGTTTTCAACCGTATCAAAAACAATCGAAAAATCATAATCCTCAGGGTAAAGTTCGCTTGTAGGAATGAAAAGCTTAATCCGCTTGTGATTGATAAGCTGCTTCTTATCTTTTATCTGTACTCCCAGTTCGCCCTTTTCATTGGCTCTCTTGTAAATAAGGCCAAGCAATTTTTGCGGGTAAACCGTTACACAGTCTCCGATATTAAAGCTTTCGCTCCGTGAGGGCGATTTTTCCTTCGGAACTTCTTTTTGAATTTTACTGTAGGGAACGGTATCAGCATCCGTCTTAGTCTTATCCTCGTCAAACAGAATAGTATTTCTGTCGCTTGACCCCGAAGATCTGCCTCGATATGCTTCCACTTGAGCTCGCTTTAGCATATGCCCCGGGAATCCTAATCTTTGGGCAATAAATAAGGCACAGCTTTCTCCAGCCTCGCCGATTTGCAGCTTGTATAAAGGCTGTAGATTTTCTCGATCAAACTCCATGCGTGCATTCATAAGTCCTTTAGTGTTCTTGGCAAAATCCTTTATTTCCGGGTAATGGGTGGTCGCAACAAAAAGACAGCCTCTCTGAATTAATTCAGCTAAAATTGCAACTGCCAGTCCCATTCCCTCGGCAGGATCTGTACCGGAACCTAACTCATCAAGCAAAACAAGACTTTCGCCGGATACGCCTTTAAGAATGGCAACGATGTTTTTAATATGGGACGAAAAAGTGGATAGATTCTCAGAAATACTTTGACCATCACCAATATCGCAGAAAATACTATTATGCATACAAAAGACGCTGCCCTGGGACACAGGAACATGAAGCCCGCTTTGAGCCATCATGGACAGTAAGCCAATCGTCTTTAAGGCCACGGTCTTACCGCCTGTATTTGGCCCGGTAATTACAATACCGTTAATTGCTTCATCGCGAAGATCCCCTCCTAGTTCAAAATCAAGAGGGACGCATTGATCTTGCTTCAATAGGGGATGCCTTCCCTGCTTTATGACTATTTTTCGTTCCGTTGTAATAAAGACAGGAATTGCCTTCATATCCATAGACAGCTTGGCCTTGGCAAATATAAAATCTAAGGTTTCCATACAGTCCTTGTTGATCCTCAACTCATTCATATGCTCATCAACGAGGACAGTAAGGGTATATAATATTTTTCTCATCTCATTCTCTTCATCAATTGCTAAAACGGCCAGTTCTTCCTGCAGTTTTCTAACGGCTGTAGGCTCAATAAAATACGTGCCGCCTGAACTCGAAGTATCAACTATTGTACCGCTTAACTGATTTTTATAGCCTTTTTTAACCGGCAAGACAAACCGTCCGTTACGGATGGTGACATATCCATCACTGAACCATTCTTTTTTACTGCGAAGGATAGCGTCAAGCTTTAGATTAACGGCTGATTTTGTGTTCTCTATTTTTCTGCGTATATCCCGAAGAGCGGGAGAAGCGTTATCGTCCACCGCTTCATTTCTGATGCAGCGCTCAATCTCCTCTAAGAGCATGTCGAGAGAACTTAAAGAATGACCATAAAAGGCGATCTCCGTATTAAACGCTTCAGCCTTTTTAAGATATTTCTTCATTCTTTTGCAGGAAGAAATAAAATCACAGATACCTGTAAACTGTTCAGGAGTCAGCATAGAGCCTTTCACGGTTAAATCTAAAATTTTATCAAGCTCTTTCATGGCCGCAAGCGGCGGCGTACCTATACCCTCTAACATTTTCCGCGCCTCTGTTGTTTCCTGCATTTTGGATTTACACTCCCGCTCGCTTAAAAATGGCTTTAGAGAGAGCAATTTATCCTGTGCCTTTTGAGAAAGTGCGTATTTCGCCAAAGTTTCAAGTATACTATTAAATTCCAGCGTATTGTCGGTATTCATCAATAAATCCTCCTTATAACAATGAAATTGCCCACAAGAGAAGCTGTCTTATTTTAAAGATCTTTAAGATCTCCAAAATATGCAGACTACTCCTGTGGGCAATGATTTTAACTGACGTATAAAATCACATAACGATATTGAGAAAATAAATAAAGTGCAGCAGGACATGCCTGTTACACTCTACATAACTATAACGAAATCTTCGCCATAGTTTCAATGCCAGCTTGGTTGACCTTATCGTCAAAGGTTGACACTGTTATAACTCAAATGGTTATTGTAGGCAGTAATCTGTAAGGCGTTATCCAAAAGCGCAAACGTTGCACTTTCAGAAAGGCACACTTAAAAAGCGGGTTTAACACCCACGTTTTACAAGGCAGCCTCTCTCAACTGTTTAGTTGAAAATCACCATTACAGACACATTTAACAAAAAAACCATCCTCTCGTTTTAAGGTATAACCTAGTTTATTATAGTTCTGTAGCAAATGTCAATTATATCAGAATGTTTAGTCTTGATATATTTCACGGAGGGCCATTAACCACGAACTGACTCGTTCACATTATTCCAGAAGTACTCGTAGCATCTTCTTAGGGTTATTAATAAAAGCACGTGTAACCTGATAATGTTCGGTATCCTCATACTTTACAGTTTCAATTCCTTCTTTAATTTCGTATATCCATGCCTGGGGATACGCCATTATGATTGGGGAATGAGTTGCAATAATAAACTGAGACCCTTCCCCAACCAAATCATGCATTATGGAAAGCATAGACATTTGCCGCGTTGGTGATAAAGCTGCCTCAGGTTCATCCAGAATGTAAATGCCTTTACCGCCGAATCTATTTTGAAATAAAGCAAAAAACGACTCTCCATGTGATTGCTCATGCAGTGATATGCCGCCATAGGAGTTAATGATTGACGGTCCACCGGATTCTGAATCCAAGTCATCGATATTTGAAGCGAAATTATAAAAACTTTCCGCTCTTAAAAAGAAGCCATCCCGAGGCCTTTGAGTGCCTTTGACAACTTTAATATAATTATTCAGTCCAGAATGAGTAGCTTTAGACGTAAAATTGAAATTCTTAGTGCCTCCTTCAGCATTAAACCCATAAGCTACGGCTATTGATTCTAAGATCGTTGACTTCCCGGAACCATTTTCTCCCACAATAAATGTGACTTGCGGATGAAATGATAACCTCTGCAGACTCTTGATTGCCGGGAGGTTAAAAGGATATTCCGAAAATGATGGGACTCTTTCCCTATCTAATTCAATATATCTTATGTACTGTTTAACACTGATTGAGTCCATTGCATCATCTCTCCATCAACTGTTGTACCTAAGTACTTACTAAAACATTAAACCTCTATTTCAGTGGGTTCGTTTTTTGACGATACAATTCGCCATTCTTGTTCGTCCTCATTAAAGTCTGCTATTTTATCGATGGGCATTTTCATGTACTTGCCCCAAGCTGTTGCTGCAATTTCCCCATCAGGCAAGAGTATTTCCCCTGTCCCTTCAAACAATCGTTTAGAATCTTTAGTAATTCTGCCCACAACTCGTAATTCTTCATCCAGGGGAATAGGCTTTTTATATTTTATATTCAATTCAACGGTAACTCCCCAAATCGTATCATCCTGGATCATGATTGCTCTGCCAATCGTTTCATCCAAGATTGCTCCAGCAATTCCGCCGTGCAGTCTTCCCGGATAACTTTGGTGTTCCTCAAGGGGGTTAAAGATAGCAATCAATTCATTCATGTCGGTTTCGTAAAAAGACGCTTTTAATCCGAGGTCATTCTTTAAGCCGCAGACTAAGCATTTCTTACTATTTTGCTGTTTCTTTAGGACTTTCTGTTTCATCGTTCTCCCTCCATGGTTTACCATTTCCTCAATTATACCTCGTTTTGCTGCTCTTCCGAAACCACTTTCGGGGATTCTGTCATTTTCCGGATAAAATAGACGACATTCATCCAATGGACTAATCTATCTACGGAAACCTCTGGGAAATAGGCCCTTTTTTCGGCTCAAAACTAACAAAGTGGGTCCCGAAGAACCCACATTGTATAAACAGATGAGAACGTCGGATTGAATTTTAAACCGTTATACTCGTGCAGATTGCATTAGGCAAAGTGATTTAAGATTCTTTCTATATTCCGGAAATCAATAAATCTGCTTTCCCGCAGAATTTCTCGGCCTTCATGAACTATCAAAACTGTCGGCACTGTAAATACCAAGGCTTGCCCGGCTATTTCCCTCTGTTCATCAATAGATATCGTGACGACCTTAACCGGATACCCCTCAACGAGATTCATCAACTTAGGAAAAACAGCCCGGCAGACATTACAAGTCTTCGAGGAAAAATAGAGAATCATCAATTCCACCTCAGACTTTAACTTCTCAAGCTGCGCTTCTGTTTGAATTTGAATCGCAGATTCAATACTCATACGAATAACTCTCCCCCTTTACGGTCACCGGGCCATCCTATACGAACCTGCTCAGGCTTTGAGCTAACCCGGTTTATTGGGCTTAGTAAAAAGCGTTTATTCTCTAAAGGACATTATATCTGATTAAAGAAAATCGCACTCTAAACTAAGAGCGCGATTTTCCTATTATATCAATTATTAAACCTTATAGATTATTATGCGTTCCATCGCAGTAAGGTGGATTCTTGGTGTGTTTACATGCACACAGGTACGCTGTTTCATCTTTTTGTGCTGTAAATGCGGTTGGTGTAAAAGAGGTCCCTTCGTGTGCTCCATTGCAAAATGGTTGCTTAGCACTTTTTCCACAGGTGCAGTAATAATATGTTTCACCTTTTTTAAGGTCCACAGGGATGGGGGACTTTTGGGCGATAACAGGTTGCTCCATTAAAATATCACTCCTATACAAGTTTATATGTTGTTTATCCTTTACAAAGTCTCATTATTTATTCTACTTACTCCTTACACACTTCAATAATTATAAAGCGGGACTTTTCAGAGGCTTCGATTCTAAAGTTTTCTTCAAGAATTCGACTTTAGGATAGTTTGTCTACCATATAATAAAAAAATCCCTTACACTTATACTATCCATAGTTGAATTAGTTCGTCTAAATTATATGACCTAACTAAATAATAATCATTCTGGAGGTTCAATATGCAAATCAAGCGTAACATTTATGGACCGGATAGTGCGGAAAATCAAGATAGTTTTGAAGAACTAATTAGTAAGAATGAAGATAAAATATTGAATCTCATTTACGGTATGACTGGAGATTATCATCTGGCTCAAGATTTAACTCAAGAATCATTCTTAAAAGCCTTTCTATCCAAGCAATCATTTAATGGCCAAGCTAAATTCTCAACATGGTTATATCGTATCGCGGTTAATACAACTATTGACTACAAACGTAAAAGCTGTGTACGGAAGGAGAACTCCTCTGAAGAAATAGAGAATATAAATAATACCACAGAGCCAGACCCTGATAATAAATGTCAAAAAACTGCAATGAAGGAAATTCTCTTTAAAGCTATCTCTCAGCTCCCCGATCAGCAGCGGGAAATCTTTACTCTCAGAGAAATTAACGGCTGCTCTACTAAAGAAGTTGCCGAAATCCTATCTATATCGAACGAACTTGTGAAATGGCGCTTGCACAAAGCTCGTACGATGCTTCGGAAATCTTTGTCCAATGGTAATATGTATAAAAATATAGGTTCGTTTAAATTAGGACCTGCTGGTATAGAATGAAAAAATAATTTTAAATAAATCTATCGGTATGCTATCCAATCCTCCCTTTGTTCGTCTTAATTATGTAACTAAGATAATACGAAGGGGGGGGTTTTAATGTTTGATGCAGCGAAAAAACAAACTGCCATCGAAGCACTTGCCGCATTGTGCCACCACTGTGGAGATAAACACACGGATGAATGTCCATTGGCCAAAGCAATTGCTGCGGCAAAGCTAATTCCGACCCAGGAATAAAATTCATTTACAATGAACGCAAAAGGCCCAACTGTCATCTATAATGACGGTCGGGCCTTACATACTTTAAACTGCATGCTTAGATAAACAAATTTACGTTGGAATCCTCTGCTTCCCCTAAATAATAACCGACTCCGCCAACTTTAATGCCGTCGAGTAATTCCTCTTGTTTGATCCCCATGACATCCATTGACATTTGGCAGGCTACTATCTCTACTCCATTGCACATTGCGGCCTTGATGAGGTCTTCAAGGGAAGAAACGTTTTTATCCTTCATAACCTTTCTGATCATTTTTCCACCCATACCCAGCATATTCATCTTAGATAACTTAAGGCGTTTGCTTCCTCTCGGCATCATCATGCTAAACATCTTATCCATGAAACCCTTCTGAGTGTTGACTTTTTCATGTTTTCGCAGGATATTCAGACCCCAGAAGGTGAAAAACATCGTTACTTTTTTCCCCATGGCTGCAGCTCCATTGGCAATAATAAAGGATGCTATGGCCTTATCTAAATCTCCGCTAAAAACAAGTATGCTCTTATTATCCTTTAAGTTTGCCGCTGCCGACTCTTGCTTAAGCGGGTCCCTTTGGGCGCCCTTTTTGATGAAGGCTGAAATGACACCCCCGGCCTTGGCCACATCGATCAATTGATTGTTGGTTCTTTTCGCCCAGGCTTTAATATCCTCATAAAAACCAGGATCAGATGCCAAAATCTTGAGTACTTGGCCTTGTTGTAAAGTGTCCATAGCCGCTTTCACCTGCATTAATGGTCCGGGACAGCACAACCCGCAGGCATCAATACTTTTATCAAAATACCCCTGAGGTGTATTCTTTGCCTCTCCGCCTCCCGGAGCGGACTGCCGACTCTCGGAGTCTGAGTTTTGAGGCTGGAATTCTTGCAGAGAGACAGTTTTATAGCCGCCGGTAATATTTAATACCTTATAGCCATTTTGGCTCAAAATCCTGTCGGCAACGTAACCCCTTAAACCTACCTGACAGTAGCCAATGATCTGTTTGTTCTTATCGAGCTCACCCATTCTATCTCTTAAGCTATCCAGGGGAATGTTGAGAGAACCGGGTATGTGTCCATTGCTGAATTCCTCTTCCGTTCGCACATCGAGAAGGATTGAATCGTTAAGTTGAGACAACTCAATATCCTTCCAGGCCGCCACATGAGTTCTTCCCGCCAGAACGTTTTGAGCCAGAAATCCAGCCATATTGACAGGGTCTTTGGCCGATGAGAAGGGCGGAGCATAGGCTAATTCCAATTCCGCTAAATCGTCGACCGTGCCTTTTAAGCGAATAGCAGCTGCAATAACATCGATTCGTTTATCAACGCCATCGTAACCGATTCCCTGGGCTCCCAATATTTGTCCCTGATCATTAAAAATCAGTTTCAAAGTCAGCTGTAAAGCAGCCGGGTAATAAGAGGCGTGAGCCACAGGATGAACATAGACAACCCGGTAAGGCAGATTTGCTTTTTGCAGAGTGCGCTCATTGGCTCCTGTGCTGGCCGCCGTTAAACTGAAAACTTTGAGAATCGATGTTCCCTGAGTGCCTTTGTAAATCGAATTCAAACCCGCAATATTATCGGCAGCAATTCTTCCTTGCTTATTTGCCGGCCCAGCCAAGGGGACAGCCGTCTTTGCTCCCGTAATAAAGTCAATAACCTCTATAGCATCCCCGACTGCGTAAACTCCCTTGACATTGGTTTCCATTCTTTCATCAACGACGATATGACCTTTCGGCCCTAACTCTATACCTGAATTTTTTAGAAAGGCAGTATCAGGAGCCACCCCGATGGCTAGAATGACCAGATCAGCAGAAACCACTTTTGAGCTGCTCAAGGTCACCTCGATTTGGCTTCCAATTTCTTTAAAGGCTTTGACACCGTCAGCCAAGATAAGATCCACGCCATTTTCGACTAATTCCTTTTCAGCCATGACCACCATGTCTGAATCAAAAGGTGCTAAAATGTGGGGAGCGGCTTCAACTAAGGTAACCTTCAAGCCTCTCTCGATCAGGTTCTCGGCCATTTCGACCCCGACGAAACCTCCGCCGATAACTATGGCACTATTTATACCCTTGTGATCAACATAGGCCTTAATCCTGTCTGTATCCGGAATGTTTCTTAAGGTGAATATTTTCGAACTGTCTATCCCTGGAATATTCGGCCGGAGAGCTTTGGCTCCGGGTGAAAGAACAAGGTCATCATAAGATTCTTCATAGATCCCTTGCTCCTTGCTTCTGACGGTAACCAGTTTCTTTTCCGTATCAATACCTATAACTTCACTATTGATTCTTACATCAATGTTAAACCTTGCTTTCATAGCTTCAGGAGTTTGAACGAGAAGCTTCTCTCTTTCTTTGATCGTTTCGCCGATATAATAGGGAAGACCGCAATTGGCGAAAGAAATATAGTCATCTCTTTCAAACAGGATAATCTGAGCTTTTTCATCAAGTCTTCTTAAACGTGCAGCAGCAGAGGCTCCCCCAGCTACTCCACCAACGATCAGGACCTTTTTCATCATGAATTCCTCCCAAATCATACTAATTTTTAGTTTGAACTTTTAAAAGCAAACTTTTAGCCGTTTGCAATTTTTGTGGATGTACTTGTGATAATAAGAACTTGAAACAGTTATATTATACCCCGCCAGGGTAATGGGGTCAATGGGAAATAAATAACAAAGTAATCGCCGGCAAAACTTACCTTATTAACAGAGACAGCATTGCCTGATTCGTCACCAATTTCCTGTGAACTCGTTTAGCTAAAGCTGAACATCAGAGCTTTGGTGACGTAAGTGTCCCGTGGACAGTTTCACCGAAAGCGCCTAGCCAATAACAAATGCTATCACACTGAAGTACTCCCACCGAAGCAGTAAACGCGGACCACTCCCACTGATAGAAGTAGGAGTCCCTCGACTAGAGAATAAATGGAGAGACTGACTTATGTATTGACTGAAAATTGCGACGCGTATATAATATAGTTGTCATAACAACTGAGGTGATAGCAGATGGAATTTAAATTAGAGGATTCATTGGGGTTTATCCTAAATAAGACAAATACAAAACTTAAAAATAAGTTATTTCAACGATTTAATGACTATAATGTTACGCCGGAACAATGGTCTGTCCTTAACTGTTTATGGGCACAAGAAGGTCTTACCCCTAAAGAGTTGGCAGATATCATCTTTAAAGATAAACCAAATACTAATCGCATTCTTGAAAAGTTACAAATGAAAGATTTAATTGTCCGTAAGCCTCATCCTGTTGATAAAAGAGCTTATCAGGTCTTCTTGACAAATAACGGATGGGCATTAAGAGAGGAATTAATTCCTAAAGCTATGCAATTACTGGAGGAAGCTACCATGGGAATAGAAAAACAAAAAGCTGCAGAATTGATAAGACTATTAAATCAAATCTATGATAATCTCGATTAGTTATTATTTATCATTATAGTTGTTGTGACAACCATAATGATAATTGGCTTTGGTAATAGTTTTAAGGGAAATAGGAAAGGAGGAACTAATAACGAAGCCGGTTCAGTTAAATAATGGTTGCATGACAATCGGTAGTTGTTTTAGCTTTGCAAGGAATAACCTGATTTCTATGACCTGCTGGATTAATAACTGAAATATGAATAAGGAGGAGTTAGTATGAAAAGTAAGATCGCCGATGCTATTAAACTTAAGTATCAACCTGTTGCCGTATTTCGTTCAGACTCTAAACCTGAGGGAGCCTTGCAGTTTAAGGAAGGGAAATGGGGCTGCACAATCTCTATGTTAAATGCCGCAGCCAAAGGTCGTGTTGCCGCATTTGATAACAAAACCACAACATGTAGTGGCGGGAAAGTCGGCTTAGGTTTTCAACGGTTTCAATTAGGTTTTATTGAATATTTCCTCTCAACGGGCGGCGTAGGAGGCAAAGAAGGAGAATTCTATAAGAAAAATCCTGAACTGGCCGCAAAATTTGCCACCGGATTGCCGGACGTTGAGGCAAAACCTTATCTTATTTTTAAGCCTTTGGCTGAATTAGCTCAGGACGAAACGCCGGAAGTCATTATCTTCCTGGTAAATGCCGACCAGCTTTCCGCTCTGGTACAGTTCGCCAATTACGATAAACCTACCCAAGACAATGTTAAAATCGAATTTGGTGCCGGTTGTCATCAATCTGTACTATATCCTCTGGCCCAAGCTGAGGAGAAAGAACCCAAGTGTGTTATAGGACTAACCGACCCTTCGGCAAGAAAATATATCAACAAAGATATTCTTTCGTTCAGTATTCCCTTTAAACGATTTTTGGAGTTAGAAGGGCAAGTAGAAGAGAGTTTTTTAACCAAAGAAACATGGCTCGGCATAGCGTCACGAATTGAATAAATAGGATCGAACCTTTGTCAACCAAAGACTTAGAGGAAATATATGCCAAACCCTAAATAAAAGTAGCCGAAAGCCCACCTTTTCAATCCCGGGCTTTCGGCTATATCTCAAAAATAGGTCTGAAAATCCTTCACCTTTAGTCCCGCCACGACACTTGCAACGGATTTCTGTCCACTAATCGTTTATAAGTATACTTTGGGAACCCTACTAACAATCCACCGGTGACAACCCTGTTTTCCGGCAGCTTCAAAATATCTAATAATGGTTTATACTTGGCAGAGGCGCACCCTTCAAAGAATCCCGCCCAACATGTTCCCAATTCAATAGCCGGCGCATAGAGTTCTGCGTAAGCGAGGGAGAAATGTGTATTATCACGTCCACGAGGTTGAAAGTTCTTTGAAGTTATGGCCACGATCAGACAGGGAGCGTTTCGTAAAATAACATCTTGACCGGTTTTGCGATAGGTGTCCACGACTCCAGCATAATACTGTGCCCAGGCAGAACCACTATTTACTTGCTCTTCCATCCAATCAACTGTGGCCGCCGTTATTTGGCGGAGTGTTTCTGGGTTATCAATGACGAGATACTCAACACCTTGAGTGTTACCTCCGGTTGGAGCCAATCGCGCGATATCAAGGAGCTGCATTATTTTTTCCCGCGTTACAGGATTTTGTTTGTAGCGACGAATAGATCGCCGGGAACGAAGAAAGCGAGCTGCCGTGTCCGCGTCAAGGACAGGCACCTTTTCCAGCGGCAACTGTTTGGCAAGCGGCGCCTTCACATTGTCCATTGCCGCCACAGGACAGACAGCCACACAGTGTCCACAGGCAATACAATTCCGCTCTGTGGCCTGCGGTTCTTGATTCTCCATAATGATACATCCTGAGGGGCAGACTTCTGCACAAAGTCCACAATGGATACATTTCTCTAGGTTAACTTGAATCAGCTCCATAGTTATCACTCCTACTTTCCACTTTTTCTAGTCTTCTGCAAATTTTTCATACACCAGTGAATACTTTACTTAAAATGACCATTCGTTTAAGTATGATTTAAAAAAATACTTTAGCAAGGGCTATATATTGCTAATAGTATAAATGACGTTTACGGTATTAGTATCTTTTCAAATAATGTCTCAATTGTATTTTTCACTGGTTTCGTTGATTTTTCGATCTTCATTCGTAACAGACTGCCTTGCCAAGCATCCCAGAACAAATCAGCTAAACATTCTGCCGACAAATCGATCCTAACTTTACCACTCTTCTGGCCACTTAGTAAACGTTGCGCTAATATCTCTTTGAATTCACCGACAGCAATATCTAACGCCACGCGACATTCTTCACTGGCTTCACTAATCTCACCTGCTAAGTTACCTAGCAAACACCCCTTCTTGGGATCAGCAGATTCATATGCTGCAGCGAGTTGTACAAAAACTGTACTTAACGCCAAATAAGCATCGCCATGGTCTTCTGCCTCCAACAAAGTTTTCCATTGCTCAATATGTGTTTCGGTATAAAAACGAATAATTTCTACGCCGAACTCTTCCTTGCTGGCAAAATAATTATAGAATGAGCCTTTAGGTATACCTGCAATGGTGGCGATTTCTTGAATACCAGTGGCATTAAAGCCTTTTTGCTCCAAAAGAGATAAACCGGTTTCTAATAGCTTTCTTTTCGTTTGTTCTAAATCTGCACATTTTTTTCTAGCCATGCTCTTAATTATATAACCGGTCATATTAATTGTAAATAGTTCTTTGCCAATGAACGTATTTCGTCCAATCCTATGAGGCAGTAACCTATCACTCAATCAATACTTGGTTTAAAGATTTTTTAAACAAGTAGTTTTATTTTTAAGCCGGAATGTTTCGTTAAGAACATTCCGGCTTAAAAATTTTCCTAACCCCATTGATCTTATCTGCTCCTCATAAGTAAAATGCATAAAAAATAAAAAGCTAATGGTGTCTTTTCAAACCATTAGCTTAAGTATATCTAAAAATTTTAGCCAAATTCACAGTCCTCACCTCTTAGGCAGTGGGCTTACTAAATGTAATCCTCTGTTTCTATTTAACGACGTATAGTTTACATCTCTAGTTTTCAATGCGCGCTGCTGCCTATAATCTATGAAAACAACTCCATAAATAGCAATCATTACAATAATACCCAAAATTCCTGATAGCATTTGAAATCCCCCCGTAATCCATCCTGGTTGATTTGTTCTTAGGTATAGAATAACACAATACTCAAGCTTTGTAATATTTAAATTGTGTATTTGTCAAATAGTTATTTTTTATGTTTGTTGCTGTTCCCGTTTAAAACTTGAAACATCTTTAATCCACAAAACGTATTATTGTGGGTGAAAACCAAAGCAAAATTGCTATTAACTTGCTTGGTTTTTAGTAACATTCTATTTTCGAATTCATTTGAGATACATAATACGTCCTTCCATAATTAACTTAGGGATTACTGAATAACCTCGAAACCTGCATGGGAGTAGGAACTAAGGCCATTTTCGTGGTATAATAAAGCAAGATAAAGGATGAATATGGTCGAAAAACCTTGCAGATGGGGGACGAAAATGTACCGAAAACCTACAGGTCAAATTAGCTTACTCGAAGACTTCAGATTTTTTGCAGGCGGCAAACTTGATGCGAATAACCGTTGGGTCAAGATGGCCGATTTGATTCCCTGGAACGTTGTTGAAGAGCGATATGCTTCTCATTTCCCAAAGCATACTGGAAATGTTGCGAAACCAGTTCGTGTCGCATTGGGTGCCCTCATCATCAAAGAAAAGTGTGGATTTTCCGACGAAGAAACCGTCCAACAAATCATGGAAAACCCCTATTTGCAATACTTCATCGGGCTGGAGGAATTTCAAACCACTCCACCGTTCGATTCATCGAGTATGGTCCATTTTCGGAAACGCCTCGACGCTAAGGTAATTGCTGAACTGAACGAAGCCTTATGTAAGGGAGAAACAAAGACGGAAACTGAAGATCATAAAGATCAAAACACTCCCCCACCAAGTTCAGGTTGTACAGACGACAATCGTCGTGAAGATCAAGCAAGCAGTGAGCAACCACCCCAACAAAACCACGGAAAACTCATTTTGGATGCCACATGCACCCCGGCCGATGTGAAATATCCCACGGATTTTTCTCTACTAAATGACGCACGGGAAAAGTTAGAGGCCATGGTGGACACCTTGCATGAGAATCAAATAGGGAAAGAGCTCAAGCCAAGAACCTATCGACAAAAGGCACGTAAACTCTATCTGAAGTTAGAAAAGAATCGGAAACCCAGAAGTCGTGAAATCCGCAAGGCCATTCGGAAACAGCTGAGCTTCGTTACAAGAGACCTTCAGATCGTCTTGAAACTATCAGCCAAGTACCCAGAAGGACTCAGTAAACGGCAGCAAAAAGACTTAGAAACCATACAAACACTCTTTGAACAGCAAAAAACCATGTATGACAAACGAGTCCACACTATAGAAGAGCGTATCGTGAGCATTAGCCAACCGCATGTTCGCCCGATTGTGAGGGGTAAAAAAACAGCAGCCACAGAATTTGGAGCGAAAGTTGCCATAAGTATCGTCAACGGATTTGCTTGGATCGAGAAGTTGAGTTGGGAAGCCTTTAATGAGGGCACCACCCTGATTGATTCGGTAGAAACCTATAAGGAGCGCCATGGAAACTATCCTGAATCCGTGATTGCCGATAAAATATATCGGAACCGAGACAACCTGCAGTACTGCAAGTTACATGGCATTCGGCTTAACGGGCCCAAACTAGGTCGACCCTCGAAGGATAAAAAAGAGCATTTAGAACAAAGGCGGCTAGAGAAACAAGAGGCAGGCCTAAGAAATGCAGTCGAGGCGAAATTCGGTGAAGGAAAACGTCGTTATGGACTAGGTCGAATAATGGTACGTCTCAAAGAAACGAGTGAGACGGTCATTGGCTTACAGTTCATCATCATGAACCTGGGGAAGCGCCTCCGGGATCTTTTGTACCTTTTTTGGGAAACGCCTTTTTTCGAGTTGGGAGATTTTGTTTGTTGCCTAGAAACTAAAAATATGGGGACTGTTCAGTAATCCCTAACTTATCTAATATCTAGAAATAAAAACTTATAATAATCATCATTTCTACATTTTCCGCATTATTCCTTGATTTCATCCCAAGCCAGCTAAATCTGCAAAAAGGCTAACGCGAGACAAACGTTGTCTCGCGTTGCTTCATTTTTTATGCTTAATATTAGTTGCTATTAATATCACTATAAACGCAAGATAGTTTCTAACCTATTATTGATTAATTCCATATCAAAGTTTCTATACCATTGGCTCTGAGCCCACTTCTGCATCGTTCTATAGTCAACATGGTTCGGGTCTGCCATAATTTTTAAAAATTCCACGTATCCCGGAATGCCCCCCACATCTTCCGGAGGTGCATTCCCTTCCCCCATTAAGCAAACCGGATAGGTTTTATTATACTCAGCATTTGTCCCCCGAATGGTGATTTCGTGCTCCCAGTTATCGCCGTAATCATAGCAATACGTTATCTTATAACGCTGGTTGGCATATTCCGAGAAGTTAACCTCTGAATCTAAACGTATTGGGCAGTCCGGGCTTGGTTCAAAAACTTCTTCAAATTCACTTATCACCTTTAAAATGCACTTATTTGCCTCGTCCAAAATATCAAAATCATACATATGATAACTTTTCCAACCGAATACTGCTTGTAGTATCATATGAAGCTGTTTGAACGTAATATCTACAGGAGTAATAAACCGTCTCCAGGCTGTATGGCGATCTAAATTCAGCTTGACCATGATATCGACAGCCTCACACTGAACGATTTCTTCCCCGGCAAAAAGCTTGAAATCTCTGTATAAAAGGGCATGCGGGTATGTATAATCCGCTTCCTGGGTGACTTTGATGAGTTCATGATTCATCCTTTTGGCAACCTTCGTCTGATAAAGTTCCTTTGTTTCTAAGCAATCATCGAATATGTTTACCCTTTCACAGGCTCTATTGAGGCGAGCAACATATTTAGCACCTCTGGTCTTAGAAAAAACTAACTCTCCGGCTGCTTTCAAATACCTTTCGATGATTTCGCTCTTTATTTTCTCGTCTCTCAAGCAATTTCTAATTCCTTGGATAAGTAACTCATTGATGTGTTTGAAATCGTTAGCTTTCAAACCATGCAGAACAAATCCATAGCGATTGCTGTCATTGACTGCGACAAGTGTCTTTCTGCGCTTCACCGTGATTAAATGCACGCTCCAACAAAATAAATCGTTTTCTTCAATTCCTTTCCCAGGCACTATCCCCATCTCGTCATTTAGTTTTTTGGTACAGCATATTTGCATTTTTTCCCTCCTAAGTTCAAGAACTTACTATATCTATCAGACAAGATTCTAAGCTTTTTTAGATGTTCGCTTCGCTATGCTGCACGGGTTATATCCTCCTGTATATAATTTACCAAGCCTCATTCCCACAAGCGCCGCAAGTTCTTTTATGGTGGTCACTCCCCTGGCAGATAAGGCTGATAATAGAACATTGCCGCAGGCAATGGCATCTTCTAAGGCGTTATGATGGGTAAAATCATGGTTAAGAAATTTGCAAACCGTATCAAGTCTATAGTTATCTAAGCCGCTCCACGTCTTAAGTGCCGTTTTATAAGTACATAAATAGTCTACTTCAGGATATGGAATTTCGTATAAGTCCAAAACATGACGCAACACCGACATGTCAAAGGAAGCGTTGTGAGCAATAACATAGGCATTCTCAAAGAGAGGACTAATCTGCCCATAAATGAGATCGAATTCCGGAGCATCCTTCACATCTTGCGCTTTAATTCCATGGATTGAGACATTCAAAGGGTCAAAGTAACGATACCGACGATGTGGTTTTATAAGCCAATAGTGAGTATCAACGACCTGTCCTTCTTCTAAAACTGCAATCCCGACCGAGCAGGCGCTGCCAATAAATTCGTTCGCAGTTTCAAAGTCTATACACACGGCTCTCATTGAACTTTCCTCCTATATCCTTCCATTCTTTGAGCATGCCATTCAGAAAATTGTCTTTTACGATTTTCAGCTCAGTAACTCATACATAATTCTGCTTCTTTCTGCTAAACCCTGCCTGCAACGACTGCAATTTCTTACGAAATGCATAACAAATAACATCAGAGGGGCCGCTGGATTTTAACTCGTTTACAACTGCCGGCGGCAAAACGTTTGCCATCACCATCCCCGATCCGAGGGAAGACGTGGATAAGGCACAGGCCGAAGCCGTTATGGACACGATCATTCGTAAGAATGTATTTCTTACGCCCAGCGGCGAGCTGATTGGAAAGCGGGATATTAAGATTGTTGGAACCACGACCAACGACTTATACGACCCGCCGCAAGCATAGGTGAAGCAAATAAGAAAGGCGGCCGCGTGGCCGCCACTTCTCGCTTAACTTGTGGCAAGACAAACTAAGTGCCGAGATATACAGTGCATCCTATCATACTTTTAATTTTCAGCTATGATCCTCTGAACATTAACGATAGGGTTTTTTGTTATTAGTCAGTCCCACCAGATAGTCGATACTGGTTTTATAGAATTCAGCAAGTTTAATAAGCGAGGAACTAGGAATATCCAGGCCACCGCTTTCATATCTGGAATAGGTTGTTTGGCTTACCTTCAGCAAGGTCGCAAGCTCTTGCTGAGTCAAATCCTTGTCCTCTCGTAAATCACGCAATCGTTGGTACATGATACTCACCCCAACACTATTTTATAGTATGCGATAATTGCATATTGATTATTATGCGAAAAACGCATAAAATAGTGAGTGTAAACCACTATTTGAGGTGAAGAACATTGGTAAATTATAAAGAAATGTATAGTATACTCTTCAACAAAATGACAGATATCATTGAAGAAATTCAGCAGACACAGCGCCAAACTGAAGAAATGTATTTAAATAGTAAAGACAGCGAATTTGTTCTTCTGAAGACAGGCCAGGATTCAGACCGCCCAGGAAAGCAAGAATAATTGGTAGTGTTAAATAGCCCCCACCTGGGATTAGATGAGAGCTATAACTATTTAACTTCTTCACTACAATGGCAATCCTTGCGCCTTAACTGCAGAAATTTAAACTTTAACCGTCTTCTTCATCACAAACCCCGGCAGCGGCTCCTTCATCTTCCAGACAATACTTATGGGTGCTGAACCATAGTGACTTTGAAAATCGGCAAAGCCCAGACAAGTAAAGGGAGAAGCAAACACTCCCTCTTTCTTATACTCCCTCACAAAAAATAACACATTCCCACCACTAGTTCCTTGGTTAAGATACCTCTGCCCTGTCAGGGATTCCACCGTTGTTCGACTTTGGGACTGCCAATGAAATAGCTCTTCATTGATGGAATAATCTTGATACATGGTTGATGGAGAATAATCCTTTTCCGCCTTGTTCAAGGTAACGAAAAACACATCTAGTTTCTTCTCAGCTAGGTAGAGAACTCCTTCTCGAAATGAGCTCCTCTTTTGTTCCGTATGTTTTCCCAGAGCCACCAAAATCTGATCAAAGGTATAAGCACAATATAAGTCCACTGGGTATTCATCCTCAAATCCAACCAATGGCTTATCGACAAAATTAATATTGCCGAACTGATAGTCCAGCAAATCTAATAGTTCTTGGTATAGTAGCTGATCATTAATGACCCAATAGATCGCCTCTTCTATACAAACAAACCTATTTCCCAGATCACTCAGCCCCTTGCCCCACAAGGTATAGTGAAGCATGGTTAGCATTGTCCGTTCTACCGCGGTCAATGAAGGCAATAAAGAACCTTTACCTAAAAGAATTTGTGGCAGGATCTTCTGCATAAACTTAATCCAGCGCCTGGAATTCAGCAAAGATAATCTCCCCAACGCTGAAGCCAGCACTCTTTCTCTCTCTGTATCTACCTGATAACCCTTGAGTAAACCAGCTTGAGCTGCAAGGCCCACAACCGTTACCCTTTTGCTATAGACATCAGTGGGTGTTACATGATAACCCTCGAAAAACTCCCTTACCTTTAGCTCCTGTTTAGTTTCTATAAGATCATATAGCTTGCTGATTATATTACGCTTCGTATTAATCGCATCTCGAATGTTCTCTAGAATATAGTTCTGGGCTTGTTTTTCCAATTGGATGGAACAGCCTCTAGGTACATTGGCAAAACCCGTCTTAATCTCCTGCTCAATGGTTTTTCGTGACCTAGATAACAGCGCTTTAAAACGGTCTTCAAATGAATACTTCTGATGTGCTTGTCCGACAAAATCCAAGACCGTCAGTGCTTCTTTCCCTTCGCAGAGCCTTAGCCCCCGCCCTAACTGCTGCAAGAAGACGGTCAAGCTTTCCGTTGGTCGCAGAAAAAGAACGGTATTCACTTCAGGAATATCAATTCCTTCATTATAGATATCCACAACAAAAACAAAGGTGATTTCCTTCGTTACCAGGCGCCGCTTCACGCTATCCCTCACAACGCTCTCCGATTCCGCGACTAGAAATTCTGAAAGAATCCCCGCTTTGTTAAAAACCTGAGCCATAAATTCAGCATGCTTTTTACTTAAACAAAAACCAATTCCGAAGATTTCGGAACGATCCAGACAATATCGTTCCAGGGCGTTTATAATATACCCAACTCGCTTTTCAGCGACGGCCTTTTCGAAAACATAGAGGTTTTCCAGCTCCCGCTCATCGTAATTGCCGGAAACCCATTGTACCTGGCGAAGGTCAACATTATCCGTCACCCCAAAATAATGAAAGGGACTGAGCAATTTCCGTTCAATAGCTTCCCATAACCGGATTTCGGCAGCTACTCTGCCCTCAAAATAGGAATAGATGCTTCGTCCGTCCGCTCTTTCAGGGGTTGCCGTCAGTCCGAGTAGTACCTTAGGCTTATAATACTCTAAAAGTTCTTGGTAGGATGGGGCAGCGGCGTGATGGAATTCGTCAATCACAATATAATCATAGAAGTCAGGCGAAGTGACCTCAGTTAAATCCTTCGAATTAAAGGATTGGATGGTAACAAATAAATAATCAAAGCTATCCGGCTTTAGACCACCCACCATTATGGAGCCAAAGTTGAGATCCTTGAGTATCCCTCGAAAGCAAGATAAACTCTGACTTAATATTTCCTTTCGGTGGGCGACAAAGAGCAGTCTGTTGGGTCTATTGGGGTTTGCTCTGCAAAAGTCCCGGTAATCAAAAGCAGCTATGACTGTCTTACCCGTCCCCGTGGCCGCAACGACCAGGTTTTTGAATGAGTGATGCACTTCCCGCTCAGCCTTCAATTTGTCCAGAATTTCTTGCTGATAATAGTAAGGTTTCAGATCAAAGTGAAACGCTAAGTCATTCGCTTCATCTTGACTGTTTCTTCGCTCAGACTTCAAAGCTTTTCTTAAACGCTCGGAATCAATTCCTGCAATAAAAGGCGTAAACTCAGGATTGTTCCAATACCCTTCAAAGGTGGCCCGGATTTTCTCCAGAATATCCCCTGAGTCAAATTGAGATAACTTAATATTCCATTCCAATCCGCTGGTCATCGCAGACTCAGAGATATTCGACGATCCGATATAAACAGTGCTGAAGCCTGTATCCCTCCAAAAGACATAGGTTTTAGCGTGAAGGCGAGTCCGTTCAGTATCATAGGAGATATGTATTTCAGTATTAGTCAGTTTACTAAGCTGTTCCACGGCTTTAAAATCCGTGGCTCCCAGATAGGAGGTGGTGATAACCCGCAGTTTGCCGCCGCCCATTGTAAACTGGGTCAGCTCATTAATGATTAACCGCAAGCCGCTCCACTTGATAAAGGAAACCAGAAAATCAATTCTGTCACTGCTTAAGATTTCCTTTTTTAGTTCGGATATCATGCTTGGCTCATGGACCGCGCCAGTAAAGAGGGAGTTCTCTGAGATAGAAGTCTCTGGTCTCACGATCCTTTCAGAGGCGGGTAAAGCTTTTGGACTGCTTGCTTTCTTGTCTACCAAGGCTAATAAGATCTGGGCATCCTGACTAATTAGGAAACTCTCAACTCGTTTTAAGGTCTCCTGATCCTTCTTAAAACTAAAGCTTCCCTTCTGAATACACTCGGCTATGAACTGCAAAATACCATTACATAAATTAACGCGGTCTCTGACGACAGCATCCCCATCTTCGATATAATCAAAAATCTCGCGTAGAATTTTCGTTATGTAATCTGCCAGAATCTTAGAAGACTCAGCCGAATCAAGAGGCTGAGTATCTTTAATGACAAGTTGCTGATCCACTTTATTCAGGTTATCGTTGATGATTCCGTTAATGATTTGCTCGTATAGGCCATAGATGATTTCTGACATGATTCACCTCTAACAAGGGACTGTATTAGTTAATTCCTTAAGAGCTAAGTATATGGATGGCACTATACCTCTGGCGCGATGGTTTAGTGACATCCTACTTTTTGCGCTTTTATCTAGGTTTATCGGGACTTCTAATTATTAACCTTATCGGTATATGATTTATGAAATTCAATTTATTAAGTACATATGCGGAGACATAACGGCAAATAGTATGGTTTTATAAACACCAAAAATGAAATACTGATTTTTTCTCATTTACTGCAAATTCGCAGAGGATATATAAGTCTTTTAACGCTTCAATTCCTTCTGCTGTCAATTCGATTTTTTCATTTGGATGCTCCTTCATCATCTGATTGAACCACTCCTTGGCAAGATGCTCCAAATTGTCTGCTGGAACTTTTAAAAAATAGTTAATCCAGTTGTTAGCTACTTGAAATAACCCATAATCTCTCTCGTTAACAATCAGCACCAAATACTCTCTTAAGGTTATCGGATTTAAATTATTAAACTTCGAGGCAGAAATTGACAAAGAGTTCAGATCCTTAGGGGCAAGATGAAGAGAAAAATCGGCTTTTTTTATGATACAACCTGGCTGATCAAATAGATCAAAATCTAAATTCTTTGATGCTTTTCTAATTAATTTATCGTTTCCTAACAAGAACTCTAATGTTAGTCCCATTTTCTATTCCTCCTAGAGATTCCCAAGTAGACTAAACCGGTATGTTGTATGGTTTTTGTTGCTCAAATAAAAAATACACTAGTTATTTAATAGTCGCTACTCATACATTTTTGAAGCAAGTAAAATGTGTGCAATCAATTGCCAAGGAGTAAATTTAGAAATATCAATATTTAAGTTTTTCTCCCAACCATCTATGTCATTTAACCAAGCTTGCATTGCTTCAAGATATCTCTCAAGGGTTGGGTTTTCCCAGGTGATAGAATTGCTTATTAAATCGACTCTTAACTCGCGGATAAACCTAACAAGGTCATCTTTATTATAAATACTCTTTACCATACTTTGTAAATCCATATTTCACCTCAAAATAAGCTACTTGACATTATCCTAATGATGCCGCCCTATGCTTTATTAGAGATGGGACGGTACCGATTGATTTACCAATAGGAATAAATGGGGGCGAGATTAAGCAATAGTTATTGTTTTATTAGCTTCAGCGAAAACTGCCCCCTTTACATTTCATATTCCTAATGACTGGAACGATGTTGTGAAGTATATTAAATTTAGGAAAGAACGGAGGATGGAGTAATGAAGGCCGAGAAATATAAATCGATTTTCAAGGAAAGATGGAAATTTTACCTTATTGGATATTTAATCGCATATTTTATACCCATTATTCTTTATGGGATTCCTAGTTGGCAATATCTTTTTCCAACCAGAATATTTGGCATTTCAGGTGCACTATTAATTGGGACCGCATTTTACTATGGTTCAAAAAAATTACCTGTAGTTGAAATTACTTTTCGGTCATTAAAATATGTAGGGTTTATGTTGGTATTGATGTTATTGACACTTGCTTTAAAAGAATTGATTTTAAGTATTTCAGGTTTTGATATTACTCCATTTATCGGCATACCTAATACAACCAAACAAGGAAACTTCCAGTAATCCTACCTCGCTGCTTCAGACCTATAATTTTTAAAGTTTCCATTATTAGCCTTACCCGAAGTTAGGTATGGTCAATTGAACTTGAAATTATGCTTATTTTCAGATAATAAATATTTCGGAGCGTTTATTTTTCCGCTTTTGCCTTATCCGTGCTGAGCAACTCGTAATTTAAATTTTTGAATTATCCAATGTAAGCAACCCACCGTTTTCAGCAACTGCTTTACCGAAATCATAGTCCTTGGGCTTGCCATTGAAATAATAGTTTATTATTCTCGCGTTTGCAGCGTGAGTAACGATTAAGATGTTTTTCTCCTTGTGTTCTTCCATAATCATATCACAAAAATCGCAGTTCCTTTTTGTAAATTCTTTGAAGCTTTCCGTGCCCATGTCGCCGCTGCTGATTGCTTGCCAAAACAATTTCATCGCATCCGCAGTTTCCTCTGTACCCTCAAATTCACCACAGTTTATTTCGGCGAGCCTTTCATCAAGCACAATCGCTCCTTTGTAGATAATTTCGCAGGTTTGGCGTGCTCGTTTTTGGGGACTGCAAAAACACGTATCAAAACTAACACTACTCAAATTTTTAGCTTGCAGTTTTGCCTGTTCTATTCCTGTTTGGTTCAACTCGGTATCTGTGCAGCCATTGAACTTCTTGAATAAGTTCCAATCGGTTTGACCTTGACGGACAAGGTATATCATAGTTATGTATCCTCCGTTAATAAAAATTTCCTATTTCGCACTTTTCTACTTTCGTTCATTGTTAAATTCATAGTTTTGAGTCCTATAATGAAGGTTACGTTAAGTCCCCTCGCCCAAATAGGTACGAGGGGACAGTTAATCTATGTAATGATGGTTATACAACAAGCTGTATTCCAAAGTATTTCAAAATCAAAACTTTGAATTTCCGAAAAATCACAATTCTTTTTTAATATTTCATCCATTTTGTTAATCCCCAACCAAAGAGACCAGAGCTCAATATAAACACCTTTAAGGAAATTATCTTGAAGATATTCTTGGAATTGCCTTTTGCACCTTAAGTTAAACTTACCACCAAGCCAATAAATATATTTCTTTTTGATATATTCTTCTATCCCATTAGGAGGTTTGGTACATATTGATATTTGCAATCCAGTAGTATCCGCACCATCCGGAATAAATAATGTTTTACAATCATCCGGAAGTTTATCAAGATCCCAAAAAGATTTAGGTTTAGGATTCATCTCCTTTAAATCCTTAACGGTTCGTCTTATAATACCGGACAAATCAATTTCTGGTAATTCACAGTCAGAGGCTATAAATGTAAATCTACTCAAATAATCACACATCCCATAAAAGTATTTGTCAATTGTGCGAAAAATGTATCCAATCCCCGCCAGTACCGGCAGCGCACTGGTCTATTGATTATTGAACATTTTAGCCGTCTATTATTTTTACTTTAGGCCACCTTTGAACATAACGGTTTACTTCATCATCTGTCGCTCCCCACCTCAACTGCCAAGGTCGATAGAGTAAGAAGTAGATAAATAGAACAATTAACACTACTATAACGGTCAAAAAGTACATGTAAACCTTCCCAACTTTCTTGAATGTGAAGAACTTATAAAGTCTCCAAAAAAACACTTGCATCGGTCAATGGCGTATAAACGTTGGTTATGACAATAGCACCCGCGTATTGCTGATTTCTATTGTTTATCGAATTTATCTCCACGGGTAAAAAGAAGTACCTCTCCTAAGCCTCCAATTAGTATTAATATAATTCCTAATCCATTAAAGATTCTTATCGATTCTTGGAGATAGACCACGTATGTATTGGTATCGATGCTACCACCCTGTTGTTGTACGATACTATTAGCATGCTCTTGGCCTAACCAAATACTATTTAATGTCAATACAAATCCGACAATTAACACTATTAGAAAAATAATGTATGCTTGTTTTTTTCTCATCAATGAAGGCATCTCCTTTCAGTACAATGACAAAGTTATTATCCAACAATAAAGAATTACCTCTTTTTTTAAGTTGCGTCCGATAAAACAGATTACGTAAAGAGCTGCCATATACCTTGTGGCAGCTCTCGAATTCTATACATAAGCACATACAAACGAGCCCTTTATGCGCCGTTGGCAAAGTTGACATTATCAATCTTTTTTATAGGACTCTTCATCTCTCTCTAATCCTGCGTATTTAAACATATTCAATAGGTTCACCAACCCCTTTGATCCTAAAAAAACTCCAATCCCAAAGATAATTTGAATTAATGACCCTACTATACCAGGTAGTAATCTTGCTATCATGTTTGGAACCCCAGGTGGCGTCGTAAGCATGCTCGTCAGATTCGTTACAATTTTAGGTAAAGAATTTCCTATCAAAAGTAGCCCTATAGCCGAAAATACTATTCTCTGTATATCATTGGCCTTTATACTAGAACCATCGTTAGTAAAACCCCCTACTTCAACCATAGTCGAAGATAGCCTGCCTGAAAGAACCCAAAGCAAAACTCCAAAGATAATAGGAAATATGTAAGGGACAATAATAGCGATCAAATTTTCAAGCCCAATTCGGTTTGGGGTTATGATTGAAGTAGTTAGCACATCTGCAATAATGTCAATTCCTTGAATGATCACATAGATACCAAGAATCTTGCAAGCCAGCCTAGCGATCTCGCGTTTATTCACTCTACTCTCCCCCGGTTTTTTATTTGGCCCAAATGGCGCATAACACCTTATTGACTAGGTTCGTGTAATCTCGAAATCAAGAGATATTACCGAATTAGGTTCGTAATATTTAACTCTATATGTCTTCGCCTTATTGGAATAAATATCCTTCTGCGTCCGATAAAGAGCGTTATGTAATGAACGGCCTCTATATCTAAATTAAATGAGGGACTATTGCTAACCTAGGGAAATAACTGTACTACCTTTACATTAAGAAATAATAAAAAAGGAATTGCAAATCCAATCAGAATACTAATTAATCCAATTACATCTGAATGTTTTACAAAAGGCTTCCACTGATTTCTTTTCATACTAATTTTAATAAACCACAAGAAAAACATAAATGGCACTAAATAAACTAATAGTACAGTAAGAAGATTCTTAAAATTTTTTACTACAAATTGTTGATATGCAATGAAGAAACTTGATAGTATCCAATAAATTATGCCAGAAATTATCCTATGAAAAATAAATTGTAGTTTTTCTAAATTAGCTTTACCTTCTTTATGGTCCATTTTCTAGCTCCACCTCAGCTTTGCAAACTTCGTTAACTAATCCTCATAAATGTCTTTTATCGTCTAACATTTTCGCCTTATTGGAATAAATATCCTTCTGCGTCCTATAAAAGACATTACGCATACTTATTAAAAAGTAAATTCTTCAATTTGGACCATATTTGACCGTGAGTGACATTTAGGTGTTTTTGGATTTCTACTTGTTTGCAGGCTGAAAGCGTGTTTTTACTTAAATGTATAAGTTCATTTTACTCTTGTTTTCGTCGATTTACTGTAATCTTCACATTCGCATTATAGACATTATCAACACTTTTACTTGATGACTCCACTTTCCAAAATCAAGATTAATTGCCTAACTAGTAATAGTAAACCTACACTTCGGATAATTTTTACACCCTATGAAATCTCCATATTTGCCCTTTCTCATGATTAACTCCCCACCACACTTAGGACAACTATTTGCACTTACTAGGTTCGCCTCTTCAGCTTTTTTCTTATGTATTTCCTCGACATGCTGAGTTCTGGCTTCCTTATCTCTTACATTTAGTGCTAATAGTCTTGAATATATCTCTTCCTTTTGCTGCTCAGTAATGGTTTCGGCTGTAAACTCTCTAATCGTATTAAGCAATTTTACCGAATATATAACCTTAGTATTTGTCTTAACCTTTAAATCTGCATTAATCGAAAAGACAATGATCGGCACGTAATTCAACTCTTTATATTCTTGTAAATTCTGTTTTAGAGCCTGAATATGACCATAGTTTTGTCTTATCGGATTAAAGAACTTTTCCTTCCGCTTGTAAATTACCTGTGTCCAAGACTCCCCGTGCTCATCTCCCAAAATCCAGCCCTTATAATTCTTTGTCTCGATTACAAAAATCCCGTAATTTGACACGACTACATGATCTATCTGGGACGTCTTCCCATCAACTCTCAACATTAGATCATTTATAACCTTATATTTTGTTGGATCTAACCTTGTTAGAAACGCCGATATTGTTTTCTCACCAATGATCCCTTTGATTTTGGCCTTATATAAGCGATAAACAAAAACAACTAGAACTAAAAGCCAAAAATACCATAGCTCCAAGAAAGCCTTTATCATTTGATCATCTCCCCCCACTTTCCCTCTCTAAGCGTATTCAAAGCCCATAGTCTTCTTCGTTTCCCTAAACTTCTTCAAAAGCATGGCTAAAAGAACTCTTATCTAAGCACTAAACCCACTTCCTATAATACACCTCCAACCTCTCGTCACACCGCCTAACAATCCACTCCTTCTCCTCCCACGACAACTTCCTCCAAACATGCCGATTAAACTCCACATACTCAATATTCCGACACCGGCTCATAAATCGCATATCCTCAAACCGCTTAAACGGATTGCTAAAGATGTTTCTCTCAACATCCTTTCTCATATATCCTTCTTTGCAATACAAACTGGATTTCTTCTCTACCACCAGCCCGCCCTCTTTTCTAGCCTTATAAAAATCCGTGAAGTAATTAACGATGTCCTCGACCCTAACTCTTCCGTTTTCGTCCACATGCTCAAGCATGGCTTTGAGCAATACCGGTTTATAGGAAAAACTCATATCCATCGTCCTGACCATGTCCATAAACTTATCTTTCATATTGGCAGGATTGATCAGCTCCCAGCCGTACTGTTTAGCATAGCTCTCCACGGTTGCTTCATTAAAATACTTAAAGCTCCTTTTATCCCCGAAGGGTACCTCTAAATCGGGGGTTATCTTTCCTTCACGCAGGTACCGTTCAATGGTTTCTGTTTGCACATCGACCATCCTCACGAACTCCAGCTGAGATATCATCCCTTTCACTTCATCCTGCCAGTTAAAGAGATCAATCAGTTCATAATCCGCGGCATTCACCGGGAAATCCAGAAAAACGGCCGGTTTTTCTCCTCTGGCGATTAAATCTCTGTCCAGCTCAAACTGTTTCTGGGAAGCAACAACGTACTCTCCCGCCCTATATTCCCTCAGGTTAAACATCCTGTGCAGAGAGTAGGGCATGTTAAACAAGCTGGCATTATCAATAAAATCAAAGACCATCAGGTAGTCCTTACCCGAGCACTTGCGCATCCCTCTGCCCAGTTGCTGAACATAAAGTGTCTTGGAGAGCGTCGGCCTGGCCATGAACAAAACTTCTGTTTTCGGACTATCCCATCCCTCGTTTAAAAGGTCACAGGCACATAAGACTTGGATATCCCCATTTTCGTACAGGTCTAAAATCCGTGACCTTTCCGCTGACTTCATAGACCCGGAAACAGCCTCACAACTAATTCCCTGTTGCTTAAACAATGCAGAAATCTCCTGAGCATGATGTACGGAAGCACAAAATACTACGGTTTTCTTATCCCTAACATAATTCAGATAGGTTTCAGCTATAAGCTTATTTCTCCCCGGCACGAAGAGCTTGCTTTCTAAATCCTGGGCGTAATATTTAATCCCATTGATTCTCACCGTAGAAAGATCCACATTAGTCTTAACCCGGATACACCGGATAGGAACAAGTTCCCCTAATTCCACGGCTTGCTGCAAATCTAGTTTATGGGCCACATTCTTAAAATCTTCAAGGATACTCTCTCCATCCGCTCGATCCGGGGTAGCGGTTAGCCCCAGAGTGAATTCAGGTTTGAAGTAACTCAAAACCTTCCTATAAGTATCTGCCGTTCCGTGATGACATTCATCGACGATGATATAGCCGAAGTCATCCGGTTTAAACCGTTCTAGATTTCTGGCAACACTCTGAATGCTGCTGCAAACAACATATGCATCTTTAGCCTTTTCTTCTGCAACATAGAGACCGGTCTCCGCCTGATCCCAAAGTTCTTCAAACGTGCCTTTAGCCTGGGTTATTAGTTCTTTGGTATGAGCCAAAAACAGGGTTCTTTTCCCCAGTCGTTTGGCATCACTAACTGCGGTTACAGTTTTCCCGGTTCCGGTAGCATGATAGAGCAGAGCGATGCTCTCCCCTTGATCACGCATGGTCTGCAGGCTGTCTAAAGCAGCTTGTTGATGCTCGCGCAGTTCAATGACCTTGCCCTTTTGCTTAGGCAGATAATCTTCCAGCATCCTAAAGGAGGGGATTTCCCCGACAAAAATCCGCAGCTCGTCCTTGACCTTCTCGGGTTGATGCTTCAGTTGGTTGTATACCCAGCGGTAAATCTTCCAGTTTTGATAGATCAGGCTGTTTTGCTTGGTAAGGTCATCATAATATTTATTAGAAGAAACCTTATGGGGATTATGATAGGTTTCACCATCAATCTCTATGGCTATTTTTAAGTCTGCGCTTTCCAGGGCAAAATCAATGGAGCGTCTATGTCCATAAATATCGGTGACCGGATACTGAAGAAATAGATACTCTGCTTGATCCGGACCAAAGGTATCACAGAACAACTCGACAAAGAGATCTTCAGCAATACTGCCCAGGCTTCCCTTACGCTTGATCCTTTCTGTCAATTTGCTTCAACCCCTTAACCGTCGATAACTTCTTTCATCAGGAGCTTATCCCGGAAAGCGCCTCTCTCCTCGACCTTTTGCTGTCTGATTCCCTCGAATTCCTACCGAGAAACCCCTTTATAATCCAGGATGGCGTAGACCACTTCCACTAAATCTGCCAGTTCTTCAACGCTTTGGCTGTCCAATCCTTAGCGTTAATTCAATCCTCAAGTGATTTTGTCTTACGGTCTTTATAAAAATAAAAAAGAGCGATCAGCCACCCTCTTTTCCCCCTTTACCTCCGGGATTACTGATTCATACTCCATCAGCATATATCAACTTGTTTTAGTTCTTGATCATTCATGACCCGGCAACTCCTTTTATCAAGGACTGAGTGCCTGGGCGTGTTTGGACTAATTTTTTCTGTTCATCATAAAGATGCACCGAAGACTCCCCCTAGCCTGTTATCAGGCCTTATGGACAACGTTTGACGTATACCTTTCTTTTTCGCCGAACCTCCTGCTTTTCCTTCCATCAATCACCAAATATTTCAAAAACTATCTAAAGGGGCGCCATTCAGTCTTAAATACCGATTGACGCCCTTTCAAGCTGTAATTTTTATAGTTCTTATTGTCATTTTCAATAATAACAAGCGGCCCTTTATATTTCAGAAAATAAGATCTAAAATATTAGAAGACAAAGGCTATAGTGTAAATAAGCCTTTTCGTTAAAGGAGTTGAGATTATGAGCATCGTAGAAATCATGGATACAAGCTATGAAACTTGTCATGAGGCCATCGCCAAAGTATTTCAACAGTTTCCTTTAGATATAGAAGGAAAAAAAGTAGTGATTAAACCGAACGTGCTGCGCAGCGCTGCTCCGGAAGAGGGTATAACTACCCACCCGGCAGTTCTAAAAGCCGTAATCCAGGAAGTCGTCAAACGAAACCCCGCCTCTCTGATCGTCGGTGATAATCCGGGCGTGTTCTCCTATGGCATGAATGAGAAGGCCTTTCAAGACACGGGCTTAATGGATGCGGCCGGTACATATTATCGCAACATAAGTGCAGAAACTGTTCAGATGAGTATTAATTCTCCCTATATAGAATCGGCCCTAGTATCTCGGGCAATTATTGACGCCGATATCTATATTAGTATCCCGAAATTTAAGACCCACGGTCTTACAGGCATATCTTGCGCAATTAAAAATAACTTCGGGCTCTTAGCCGGGGCCCTTAAGGCTCAAACCCATAAAAAAGCGGGCAATCCCTTCAACTTCGCCGAAGCCTTAGTCGAAGTATTTGCCCTGAAAGTTCCCGATCTGATTATTGTAGATGGTGTTTTAGCTATGGAAGGTAACGGTCCTGCATCTAAAGATTTGGTTAATCTTGGGAAAGTCTTAGCCGGTACAGACCCGGTCGCTGTAGACACTGTCGCAGCCTATATGATGGGTTTCTCCGAACAGCCTCGCAGCATTCAAATAGCAGCGGCCAAGGGATATGGTCTTAATGACCTTTCCAAAATCACGGTTCATGGGAAGCTTGAAGTTATACCTGGTTTCAAGCTTCCGCAATCCGGGCCGCCGGGCGGTGCCATTATGGAATCTGTGACCGCGCTCAGGCCAAAGATCAATCATGAATTATGCACTCTTTGTGCTACCTGTGTAGAACATTGCCCCAATGGTGCTTTAACCATGGATGAATACCCGTCTGTGGCTCCGGAAAAGTGCATTACATGCTATTGCTGCCAAGAGCTTTGCCCGCAAAAAGCGATCGAATTAAAGTAAATTTTTCAAACCCCCTTGGGAAAATTAATTTCCTAAGGGGGTTTCTCGCATAGCCTTTACCAATCTTCCACCCATTTCTAAGGCTTTCTGGCAGTCCATCGGGAATTGTTTCTCTTTCACTTCAGCTTTATGTTTTACGTCAAACATTGAAGCTTCATACTTGAAGTAATCATCGAACTGATAGGTATCTGCTGCTGTTATAAGTTCTGAAGTTCCATTAAGTAATTGCAGCAAGTTCTTATTATGATTAAATACAGCATGGGAAGCTCCAGCTTCTGCGCAGCTACAGAAGGAAATTCTACAGATTAATCACTTCAGCGCTGATTTCCTTTAGTTTCGTTCTTCGCTTTTCGGATACCTCTCGATAGATCTCCAGCACAGCTTTATTAATAACTGCTCCAAAATAGGCAGTGATAATGGCCCCCAGGACAATACCTTTGAACCCCATGCTTGCCAAAGGGTAAATACCTATTCCCACGAGCGAAAAGGAAATGCCAAAGGAAAAGGCCATCTTGATGGTTAACCTCAGGTTTTCAAAAAAGAACCTAATTCCAAGTTTGAAATTATCGATGAGACTTACATCATCTACTACGATTGAGTACTTAACGTAAAGCAAAGGAAGAAATACTAAACCAAAATAACCATAACTTAATTCCCTTTTTATTAAGATCAAGAGAATGGGGATAACCCCTAAGAGGCTAAGGATAAAAAACTTAAACCATAATTTATTACCATCTCTGAGAAAGTCTTTGAAGGTCACCTTTTTATGCCCCGCCTGGCTGATAACGGCTAAATAACCACTGTCCAAAAAACTTGTGACCAAAAGAACCGCTAGAAGGAGTAACAGGTTGGTCAAGTTGATTTGATTGATCACTCCTCGAAAAGCGCTTGAATAATTATATTGAAAGATCAGTGAGGGGAAATCTTCCAGGAAATATCTAATACTGGGCGGGGCTGATATAAACCCCAGCTTTAAATTGAATAGTTTGGCGACAGGCACGTACTCACTCTTGAAAATCTTTTCAAAAAGACTAAGTTCTCCAATATCTAAAATGACGGGCAGCAAAATAATCCAAAGAACCTTATGAATCGCTTTAAACTGTTCGTACAATATCTCAGTAACAGCCATGGACTCTGCTCCTTTAAGTTTCCTAATTTGTGATATAATTAATTATTATACCATATTATGGAGGGGAGTTTTGGCTATCGGATGAAGAAATACTTGATGTTCTTATTGACACTTGCAGTCTTAATAGCTGCAGTTATCACTCAAATTTCTGCCTATACAGCACTTCCTAAACCCAACCTTCGGGAACCTTTTCTGAAATTTACGTCCCCAAAGTTCGGCCAAATTAAAACCATGGTTTGGCTGAATAATTTTATCTTAGCTGACAATGCTGTCTTAGTTTTAGCGACCCATCTCAAGGATAATCGTCGCTATTCTAATTTATTCTATTTGGATGTTACAAACGGTAAGAGTACACTCCTCGCGGAATTTCCGACGCACCCTTACCTGGACAATGTGATTTTGTTCTCTAATAATAGTATAATTACCGCTTATAATGAAGGAATTGTTAAAACAAGGCTTACCAGGGATGATAAGCAGAATTTGCATGCCGACCAGGAACTCATACCGATTAATGGTTTTAACGAAGCCAATAGTATGGATTTCAAAGGCAATCTCTATTACTCGAAAGTTAATGATCATTTGTTGTATGTAAAGAATTTTGAGCAACTGACCTTTCCCTTTTTTAATACAGATAACCAACCCAACCAGGATCTGACCTTCTTACGAAAACCTTATCAAATAGTCAATGCCAACACCCTGGACCGTACTCTGACCTATACCTCACTTACCGGAAACGGGATTGACCTCTACTCCATGGATTTTACCGGTCTGCCCTTAACCTTCAATAATGCACCGCTGATCAGCAAGGTTGTTCAGGCCCAAGCTATCGAGGATGGTTACGGCTTTATCGGTATGAAGTTTAGCGATGACCCTTCTAAGACCTCTGCTGATCAAACCTTGGATATTTTTATGGTGCGAAGAAATACATCGGATGACCCTAATCTACTGAAATTAGATACGATTCCATTCAACACAGATCCTCTCGGTGCGCTGCCTGCTATGTCCTCAACAACCTTCAATGAAGATTATACCTTAGCCTATACCAGTTATGATGAGAGCCACAGGGGCAAGCTGATTATCTGTAACTATGAACAAAAACCCAAAGTCATCCTCGAAAATGAGAATCTCTTTGGGCCAATTAGTATTGCCAGAAAAAATATCCCTAATCCCACGGGTCCTTCAGTTAAAGATGGTTCCAGAAGCAACTATATCCTATATTTTACCTTAGATAAGGATAGGGTCAGAGTGAAGATCTGTGACGAACAAGGGAAGTTTGTTAAGGATCTTACGAATATGCTTATGGGAAATGTGGATTAACGGTGTTTGGCCTATCGAGTTGAACTAAAGTTTGGTTATTTGTTCGTCAATGTAGAAATAGTTTACCTTCATCCCCATCGACATCCACTTTCCGGCCCTCTTTAATCACACGCATTATATCTTGGACCCTCCTCTGAAATTGGCCCCCTCTAAGAATAGATCGACCATATTAGCGATCTCTTTACGCAGTTCTATCTTTGATGAATCATTCAACCACTCCATGACAATAAAGCCACGCAGAAAGTCTAATTGTTTGACCAACAGGTTAGCCGAGATATCTTGCCTGATTTCACCTGCCTCCTGACCTAACTTAATAATCTCGGCAAGAAGGCTTTGAGTACCGCCGCTTTCGTATCCTGCTCCCTGAGACATGTTTTTGAAACGATAGCCTAAGCTAATCCCTATAAGCTCCGGGTTAATTTCTACTTCTTTATATACCTTGTCCAATGTATTGAGCAGACGCGATCTTGTATCGGGGAAGTCTGGCAGTGCGACCAAGGCCTGCTGGGTAAATTCTTTGGAAAGGCCTCTTACATAGTCGTCGACAATGGCCTCTTTGGCTGTATCCACCAAACGGCGAAATTCAGGCTCAAGTTGCGGACATTCCTCGGCAAAAAATTCTGTAAGGGTGACATTGTAGACTATGCTTTATGGTACGCGGGATTAATTTTTCTCCAGGTTCCCAGAAACAGGATAAGTCCTACTAAACAGGTGAGTCCTTCTGAATTTGTATTAGCCCAAATAACGCCATTGACAGCAAAGAACAAATTTCCGAAAATCAAAATGGGAATAAATACAATACCCCTCAGAGAGGATATAACAGTGGATTGTACACCTGTGCCAAACGCTTGAAAGATACCTGTAAAAAATGCAGATAGGCCGGCAAATACGGTGGAGCAAAGCTGGGCAATAAGAATTTTTTGGCCGACAGCTATAACCTCAGGATCAATACTAAAGATGCCAATGACTTGTGACCTGAGTCCGAACAGGATGACTGACAACCCCAAAGTAATACCCATCATGTAGAATAGGGTTGTTTTGATAATTTGCCTTAGTCGCTCCTGATTCTTTGCTGAATAAGAATAGGCAATCAGCGGTACGGCTCCCAATGAAAAACCCATTCCCACAAAGTCAATAATTTGAATAACTCTTTGAGAAATACCTAACCCGGCAACAACACTATTGCCATAGAGGATGGAATAATGATTAAAAAGCAAGGTGGTAATTACCATAAAACCATCCAGCAAAAATGCTGAAATCCCAACCTTAATAATAGTTTTATAGATCTCTTTACTTGGCTTAAAATCCTTAATTGATACACTCTGAACGGTACTTTTTCGCTGCAGATAATAGATGAACCATACTACAGAGACTACATTACCAAGCACAGAAGCAAGGGCGGCCCCCGTAATATCCAGATGAAGAAGAAAGATGAAAATGGGGTCGAGTATGATATTAATGACGACACCGGATATCAAGCCAATCATCGAGGCAGTGGATGCCCCCTCCGCTCGGACCATTTCCTCCAGCGAAAGATTAGCAATAACAAACGGAGAGCCAATCACAAACACCAGAATATAATTTCTTGTGTAGAGCAAGGTATCACCCTTTGCTCCCAAAAGCTGCAAGAGGGGCGATAGCAACGGCAGACACAATGCCATAAAGATAATCCCAGTGATTATTGATGACCAAAAGTTTATGGAACAAACTCTTTTGGCCATTTCTGGATTTTCTTCACCTAAAATTCTTGATACATAAGTTCCCGCGCCCACTCCGAACAGGTGGCCCAGGGCCATTAAGATGCATGAAAATGCCAAGGCCAGAGTCACTGAGGCCATCATCGCTGTGTTTTCAAGTTTTCCAATAAAAAAGGCATCCGTAATATTGTAGATAATGGTAACAATAAAGCTCAGTATCATAGGAATAACCATGTGCATAATTGCTTTGGAAACGGGTGCCTTTTCCAGATAGTAGAGTGATGCTTGATCCGTTTTTCCCATGTTTTCCATATCAAAATCCTCCTTTGCCTAGTAAACCTCAAAATTGGCGCAAAAAAATAAAGGCACTGTTCCAGAGGTTGCCGCAGTGCCTTCAGATCGCTGCTGTACTACTGATTATTTTTCTTCAGGTTTATCCGGGTATGAGCCAGGGCGTCGTCCATATCCCATTCCGGGCCGAGGACCAAATTGAAAAGGTCGATCAAAGGGATTTCCTCCGCGTAAGCGTGGGTCGAAATTAAATTCCGATTCTTCATCCCCAAGTTGAGTTTCAAGTGTTTTAATAATACGGTCAAGAAAGCCGCTCATGGTCTTTTGTTCTTCTTCACTCAGACATTTAAATAATTTGTCAAAGCTGAATTCCTGCTCGGTTGATTCGGTTGCTTTAAGTCCTTCTTTTGTAAGCTTAATATTCATAACCCGGCGGTCGGTTTCCGATGGTTCGCGAGTAATGTAGCCGTTTTTCTCCAGCTTTGAAAGAAGTTCTCCTAAGGACTGCGGTCTCATGTCCAGCAGGTAGGATAAATCTTTTTGGCTAATTTCCGGCTGCAGCTTAAGAATCGCTAAAACTCTGCCCTGCCCTCTGCGGGGATCTCCCATTGGACCAAAATGCATGTGGTTTTGTTGATGGTACCTGTGCAGGAGCCATTCAACCCGCGTCAGTTGCATAATCAAGTCAAAGTTATTTTCCACCATTTATTCCCCTCCTTCTATTGACTTCGTGTTTTGTAAGGTACCTTATGATTGGATTCTACAGGTACCTTAGTATTTTGTCAACGTTTTTTTAAAGGTACCTTATAATTGAGAGAAATGACAAATCGGTTATGATATGAATAAGCTTTTTGCTGCCCAATCTAATCCCAGTGTTTCCGAGATCCTTGCCGCAGCATACAAAAACTTCAATAAACCACCTTCTCGAATGAAGGTAGTTGTTTAATTTTCCATTTGCATTTCCAAAAGACATATAAGATGGCTAAGGTTATGGCCCCCAGTAAAACAGTAAAAATCCCGACGGTCCATCGGCTGCCTTTTTCCTCAGGTAGGCCCATCTCCACCATTTTAGTAAGAGATCGAGCCAAGATAAAAGTATAATAATTTGCAGAACTAAAATTCAACCTTATATTTGTAAGACTAACTTCCATCTCAAAGCGTGGTAGGGGTGGAAATAACTTTTACAATTGAGGTGAGAGCCAAAATCGAAGCGGAAAACGGGTGAGCTGGGTGCATAGTTTACAATCTATGGATATAATATTAATAAGGACTGACGTGTAGCAAGCACGCCAGCCCGGCAGATTGTCTAACCGAACGGTTAGCCCGAATTAGAGGTTACAAGAAATAACCGCAATCCTTGGCAGGGGCGGTTATTTCTATAACTATTATAGCATAATCTTCCAGACAAAAAGATGAAACTCATCCCTGACTATTCCAGGGTTCAGGCCGCCTCATAAGCGAGGCGGCTGATTTGTTCCTTACGATCAATTCATGCAAGTCAGGCATTTATTAGTCGGAAGCAACCCTCTACTCGGGAACGCATTGAAGATATCTTAGAGAAGTCTGTGACCAAGACCTAACTGAATATTAAGGGGAAGAGGAGCGGGCAGCTGCAGGATAATGATCCGGGCCGCTCGCTCCTTTGTTAGCCGTTTAACGCCATCCCAAGAGTTCTCGGATCTGGACACTCGACCCCGGAATGAAACTCGGGATATCGAGCGATGCCAAGGTACTGAGAAAGCCGAAGTGGTCGTTTGCTTCTGCACAAGAAATGCTGACCATGAAGGATCGTATTGACATGGCTCTGGAGCTGCGCAGCCTTGTTCGAGAAGCGTCCTCCCCTAAAGAACGACGAGGTACGCCGCATCCTCGCCATTTACCGTTTTCTCCTGCCTGATGCCGCACTGCGTTTGGCAGGAGGCTGCGGTCTGCTGCCAGATAAGGCACTTGTTCTACTTCTTACCGGATACAGTCTTATAGGGCCAGCGTATTATGCCGCCCAAATTGTAAAGATTAGAATACCCAAGCTTTAATAACATCTTTACTGCAGCTTTGCTTCGATTGCCACTCCTGCAATAGACAAAAATAGCAGCTTGCTTGTTTGGAAGTTTTTGGCCGGCCTCTCTGGCCAGCACGTTCAAGGGAATCAAAGTACTTCGAGGAATGTGGTTCTCAACATATTCCTTTTCGGTCCTGACATCCAGAAGAATGATATCCTTTTCAGTATCCAGTCGCTTTTTAGCTTCGGAGGGATCGATCCGTAATTTATTGACGTCTTTGTCTGCGTACTTGCCGTACAGCCAGATTATTATTACTCCAACTATCATGGATATAGTTATTGTCTGGTTCATGCTCTATCCCTTTCTTTTCATAATTTTAATGATGATGCCGATATACCCCACAAGGGTATATCGGCATTGTAGGCCAAAACATCCATTTTGTCAATTGAAAATAATCCCTATATCTCAGCACAATCTTAATAAACTGCTTCTCTTTTGCTAAAAGCATCGATAAAATCTAGGTTAAACTAACTTTTAGCAAAAAAGCGAAACACATGACCGCAATTTTAGATTCAAAAAATCACCATTAATAAATTATCCTCGTGCCGAGCTGTCATTCAATATCCTGGGGTAAGGAAGCCGGTCTACCTAAGTAATATCCTTGTACCAGGTCAACGTTAAGACTTTTTAAAGCTTCGAAAATCTCCTTGTTTTCTACAAACTCTGCGACGGTCTTCTTCCCCAGAGTATGGGCGACATCGTTAATGGCTACGATCAAGGCTCGCTGCGTCGGGTCTTTGTCCATATTGCGGACAAACGAACCGTCAATCTTCAGGTAATCGACCGGAAGCATACGAAGGTAAGTAAAGGATGAAAATCCCATGCCGAAATCATCGAGGGCAAACTGACATCCTAATCGTTTAAGCCATTCTATCCAATGTTCCGCTCGAATAAAGTCTTTTACCGCACTGGTTTCAGTGATCTCAAAGCCAATTCGAGAAGGGCTGACACCACTCTCGCGGATACTGGTTTCGATGTATTCCAGGAAGTCAGCATCTTCTAAACTCATTCCGGAGATATTTACAAAAATTTTAATCTGAGGGTATTGTTGTAAGGTCTCAAGGGCCGCCTTAACAACCCATTGATCAATTTGCGGCATTAAACCAAAGCGCTCGGCAACCGGAATAAAATCATTCGGGGAAATTAATTGGCCCTGACAATGAATGCGAATTAAGGCCTCATAATGGCTAATACTCCCATCCATCGTAAAAACGGGCTGGTAATAGAGGACAAACATATTTTCCTTAAGTGCCTTTACCAAAAGGGTGGCAATTTCACTTGTCTGAGTAAGAAGTGTACTCATTTTGGAAGTGGAGTCTATGAAAATAACTTGATTGCGGCCTTTATCCTTAGCCGAATAAAGTGCGGTATCAGCTAAGGAAAGGATCTTTTGATAGTCTAAGCTGCCGTCAATCTTGGCGACACCGATGCTGACCGTTAAGTTGCAAGATAGATCATGAGAAAGAGGGCCAAAATTGTTTTCATCAATGGCACGCCTCAACGTTTCCGCAACCTTGGTACCCCTGTCAACCGACGCTCCCTCCAGCAAAACGACAAATTCGTCCCCGCCGAGCCGCGCCAGAAAATCCTCTTCGGTAAGGTGCGACTTTAAGATATTCACCAAGGTTATGAGTAGATTATCCCCTGCTTGGTGTCCCAAGGTATCGTTGACTAACTTGAAATTATCTAAGTCAATAAAAAGCAAAAAACTATAAATGCCTCGCTTTGCCTTTACCACTACTCGTTTCAAGTTTTCTTCAAGATAGTACCTGTTGGGGATATTGGTTAACGAGTCATGGGTTGCTAAGTATTGCAGCCGTTCCTCCATTTGTTTCCGTTCAGTAATGTCGATGATAACCCCAACTAATCCGGCGATAACACCTTCAGAATTTAAGTAACTGGCTTTATTAAAGATAACGTCATGCCATGTTCCATCGGCATACACTACGGAAGATTCATAGGTTTGCACCTCCGGTTTGTTAAATAACACCGAGTCCATTTCAGCGTATTTGTCGGCTAGTTCTTTGGGAGATAAATCATAGACAGACTTGCCCACTATTTCATCTTTGGGCAGCCCGAGATATTCCTCAAACGCAGTATTGCATCCCCGATATAAGCCATTCGAGCCCTTGTAAAATATTGGGTTTGGAATGGTGTTAATCAACTTCTGAAGAAAATGCAGCTGTTCTTTTAAAGCATTTTCAACCTTTTTTCTCTCCGTAACATCCCTATTGATTGCCTGATAGTATTTTTTCCCTTCAACAACAATCGACCTTAAACTTACTTCAATGGGAAATGTAGATCTATCCTTACGCTGATGAATCGTATTATAGACGACTCCATCGGCACCCTCGTCTTGTATTAAATGCTTAATTTCCTCTCTCTGTTCTGGGGGCCGCAAATCAACGATACTATCAAGTTGATATAACTCATCTAATTCATAACCATAGGTTAAAACCGCTCGTTCGTTAGCATAAACAATTCTAAGATCTTCATTAAGAAGGAGTATAATATCGTTCGCATACTTAGCTAAGTACTCGCAATGGCGATTAATAGCCTGCTGTTGCTCCAGTTCATCTTGATCTTTCTTTCGTCTGCAGACTTCGTGTTGACGTTTCCAAAAATATAAGAAGATAAGTCCTAGGTTAATGACCATGATACAAATCGTAAAAACATGTAAGAGAACAGATTCTATTCTTTCATTGAGATAGATCGTGTAAACAATAATTCCGAGACTTATTATGAGAGAAACCATCATAAAAATACCAGCAAAAGAAGGACGGCTGACTATTTTTTTCATTGAACCCCCCCTCAAAGTATGTTAAAAGGGATAACCCTGCTTCAGTTCACAACGATTTCATGTGATCTTACAATTTTTTATAGTCAATGAATTCGACATATTTCGCTAAAATCCTTTAGTATGATGGCACATCAAAAAGCGGATTAATCATTAATTTTTGTCACAATGCTCGGACGTATTACGTAAATTATTCTAGGATATCTTATCTTCTGTCATCTCAGATGAAAGGAGATGGCGGTTATGTATCCTTGGTGTTGGGGTAACAGAATCTTTGGCTGCAGATGTTGTTATCCATGTTATTGCCGCCCTTGGTATTGGTAGGATTATCTGGTGAAACAGCCCCTAATGCCATTTTCGGTATTAGGGGCTGTACCGTTGCTTAATATTTTTTAAACTAAGCTAATGTAGGATGATTTATATCTATTCCGCCACCTTTGTTAAACGGAACTTTCCAAAACCACCAACTTACATACCCTTTTAACATAACCACAGATGTAATGGTTTGTGATGACTGTAAGTCTTGGAATTGTTTTTTAGGTACGTATACCATGAAAGTCACAGTTCCTCCTGGTTTAATGTTTGTATTGTTACCCTGAGTAGCTTTAGCTTTCACTGGCATCATATATCTCCTTGCTGTGAAATAAAGAGTGTTATCCTTTAATGTATAACTGCTATTGTTTTCCACCTTCAAAGTGTAATTGATCCCGTCCGGAGTTAATTCTTGTTTCATTAGAGATACTGATACTACCTTGTCATCAAATTTTGGCGGAAAATTAAAGCCGACGTACAGACCTAATCCCAAAATGACAAGAATTAATGCGATACCCATTTGCCAGAATAATCTTTGTTTATTTCTCATAGAAAATCACTCCCCCCTTGTTCCCCGAAAAAAGATTTACCATCTGTATCCTATTCTATTTCTCCTATAGTTTACCTTCTAATCAATCCAAACCCGGAAAATATTATCAAGAACCAGAATCGCAAAAACAGATCCATTCAAAGCTATGGCATTTACCTCTTTAGACACCATGATAAAGGAAAGTTAAAACCATTTCCTAATTAATTACCTTTATTTTACTTATGTATTGTTATTTACTTATTAGCTATTTAGCTATATACTCAAACTACATTTAGGAAACGTTTTATTGGCAGGTGAAATCAAATGAATGAGGGCATCTTTAAGGCCATGTCCGACTCAACACGGAGAAAAATCATCGAACTCTTGAAGGAAGGACCAAAAACGGCCGGTGACATTGCAAACCAATTTCCGTATGCTCAGCCCACAATTAGTCGTCATTTGAATGTGCTCAAAAATGCAAATTTAATTATCGATCAGAAGGAAGGAAACTTTATTATTTACAGACTTAACGCAACGATTTTGCAAGAATGGCTTGGATGGCTTCTAGAACACTTCGGAGGTGGAAATAATGATGAAAACGAATAAAGCAATGCCTTGGTGGGGTTGGCTTACATGGGTTTTAGCAATAATACTTGGACTTATAGCTTACTCTCATCTCCCTGCACAGGTTATTGGCAAAGCGAACCGAATGACCCCGCGTTTACTAATTGTTTTGTATGAACCGGCAATCATGCTCTTCATCATTCTCTTATGGCACGTACTGTGGAGAATTGACCCAAAGAAAAAGAACTACGAAACCTTTTGGCCAACCTATCGATATATCGGCGGCGTCATTGTCGTATGTATTAGCTTGGTGTATCTAACTGTGATCGGTCATGCCTTAAACATCGCATCGATGCGATTAGTTCCAACCGTAATTGGCATTATGTTTATGCTTATAGCCAATATGTTACCCCGTATCCCCCAATTTTGGAGTGAATGTAAAGAGAATGGAATCGTCGCCAAAATTTGTTCCGTAGATCCCAATCAACCTTTGTTGGGCATTGGGATAGATTTTGAGCACGCCGGTACTCCGGAACTTGAAGTCTATCCCCTCGGAGATGGTTCGTCTGAGGACTATCTTATTTATGATTTAGCTTACATTTTCAAGTAAGTCTTCGTTACAGATATTACTTTTCTTTTCCTTCAATAGTACAAAACCGTATACCAACATGAAAATAACCATAAAGATGTCAGAAAATCGATACATTATAGCATAACTCTTAATATCTGCAATTAGGCTTAATATTATTGAACCAATTGTAAAGCTTAAGTCCATAGACGATAGGAATGTTCCATTGGCTGCACCTATACGTTCGGCAGGTGACCTACTTACCGCCCAAGCCTGTAATGATGGCTGAACCGCACCATATCCAAATCCATAAAATAGTGAAGCAATGACCAGAGAAGCAACCGAATGTACGTAGGAGAGTATCATAAGTCCAATGATCATTGATATTGCTCCAGGTATAATTACTACGGCATGACCTTTCTTATCAAATAACTTTCCCACAAAAGATCTTGTCACTAAAATCATTGAAACGTGTCCAATAAAATATACCCATATATTGAATAGCTTTATTTCTCGACCAAATAACATTATATAGCTCATAATTCCACACAAAGGAATTACTAATAAAAAACAAAGAAACGACGGGAACAACGCTCTCTTTTCGATTAAATCTCTTAATACAATGATTTTTTCTTTTTTAGCACCTAACCTTTGTGCCTTATTTTGAGGAATTACCACTAATTGTAACAATAGTATCGCTATACCAACGAAAATTATTGAAACCGCAGCTACAACATTGAACTTATATCTATTCATAACTATAATTGCTATAATTGGCGCTAAAGACATCGAAATTATCATAGATAGTGAGTAATATCCCATTCCCTCACCTCTAAGTTTACTGGGAACCATTTCCGAAACTACGGCAGCAATAGCTGTAGATGACATCCCCCAACCCACGCCTTGAAGAATACGTACTACTATAACTGCTGATATTGGAAGGAACATATAAGAAAGAGTGCATAAAGCTAAAATTAAAAGACCAATTAATAAAAGTGGCTTCCTATCAATTTTATCGGCTACGTGTCCCGTAACTGCCCTACATATAAGTGAAGATATAGAGAATCCGCTGACAACAAGACTTGCTTGAATATTACTCCCACCGATCTGTTTTGCAAATGCAGGTAAAGTCGGTACCAATAAATAAAAAGCTATATAAACAAATAAATTTATAATTAAAATAAGTATATAACTCTTCGTCCAAAGTCTATTCGAAGAATTCAAATTTAATCTTTTCAATTATTTCTCCACCTTCTCCTGAATAGTTATATTTCCGTTAATTTTTAAGAGAACACGTTTATAAATTTCTATTTCCTCATCTGAGATTCCCGCGACTATTGTCTCAAACATATTTTCAAGAAGAGGTGTTACTTGTTTCTTTAGGTTTATTCCCTTCTCAGTTATTTGTACACAAAATGCCCTTCTATCCTTTTCATTAGGTTTTCTTTCAACAAGTTTTTTCCTTTCTAAGATATCCAATATCCTTGCCAAAGTAGGTTGATCCTTATCGACGTTTACTGCTAACTGCTTCTGTGTGATTTTATCTTTCTGTGATAGTTTCAATAATACAATCCACTGCTCAAGAGTAATATCATGTAATTCAAGTTTTGAGTTTAAATAACGCATTATTAATTTATTAGTTTGATTTGTCAGTTGGCCGATAGATTCATCATAAGACATTAATATGCCCTCCCATTTACTTGTCCAAACAATTATTGTTATGCTAATTATATTTTAGTTGAATAATTAATGTCAATTACATATACAAATTTGACTTAGTCTTTAATATAGGAGTAGCACCGATGATAAGCGCGTAACTTTTGCCCCTTGCCGCGAAGGTATTCACTTCTTCTACGTTCCGTAAAATAATCCAAAAAAATGAAAAGGACCAGATCGTCCAATGGAATGACAATCTGGCCATATGTTCCCTCACACACTCTGTCACTATAAAAAGACAATCGCTCTCTCAAACCCGTAACTCACTTTTTCGCTCCCTATTTCTCTCAAAGAAAGACCTTTGGCCATCTCAACTACCCACGCCTAGCGCTGTCAAGTAAAGAAAACTTAGCGGACGCTAAGCCTCCGGCGAAAGCGGCAGGTTAGTTGCACTTATGCTTGAAGACGAAGACACTGTCTTCGCACGAATTAGCTCTTCTTGCAGTATACAACCAAAGGTTATACTTTCTGATAGTACTAGAAAAGGCCACCTTCGGTGCCCACCCTGCCATGCACCACACAAGACTCAAAGCCCTCCATGGTAATTTCTCATTGTTTTTCGGGGAACTCGCTGCTAATCTACCCTCTATATTTATTAGTTAATCCTTTTAAGAAATTTCGAGCGTATTTATCACCGCACTCTTTATAATTCTTATGCCCTTCGCTTCTTAACAGAGCGCTTATTTCACCTTTCGTAACATTGACCCCTGTTTCCGCGAGAATATTTATTATATCGTCGCTTGTCAGGGACAACGCTATTTTCAATTTCTTAAGCAACATATTATTAGGGTTTTCATTGTTCTTTAATACCGGTTTTTCAGATGACTCAGGTTTGGCATCTTGCTTCCCTCTTTTATAAGTTATCAAACCATTTAAAAATGACTCTAACATGCTGTTCTTGCATGTTATTCTTTCTTCCATATCTTCTGTTGCGCCCTGATCGTCAACCTTATCATTCTGACGGTAAGGGTTCTTTGATTTAATAAGCAGCTTTCTAACCATTTCTTCGGTTAGTTCAAGGCCACCAAGCTTAAATATCTCAACCATTTCGGTATTTCTTATGTTCAGTGCATACCTTATTCTAATGAGTATGTCATTATTATCCATTCATAAGCCTCCTAAATCGTTCTCAGCTATCCATTATATCATGAATATCTTAATGCGGCAGAGCTAGATAACTAACCCTGATAATATGACCAGAGTTGGGAGGGTTCAAAAACATGCTCCTAACAAATCCTGCGAAATATTTTGATGTTCCTGAAGAAAATAATCACGAGAAGGTATCTCGATACATATCTTAGGATCGTGTGTGACTTAATTCTTTTACAAATATTTTACAGCAAATATCTTTAGAATTAACATTATTTCGATAAAATGAAGTAAAGAAAACTCAGCTGGTGCAGGCGGTTGCCTAGTTGCACTTATGCTAGAGGACGAGGACACTCTAATACATTGATTATAATAAGGAGGATTATATGATTCTGCATTCCTGTAAAGAACTATCTCAGCTATCTCTTGAAATTGATCGACTTTGGGTACCTGAACTGTGCGGTACCAGCGATAATGTAAAATTCAGTGCAATAAAAGGAACAGCCCTTGATATTCTAGGAGATTTATACGGAGAAAGCTCCAGGGAGTTCAGAGTTGTCAAGCTGACTAATTCACCGGCCACCATTGCCAAAGTAGTGAACCATATTATTCAGCGAAACTGCCAAAACTCGCTTCGAACTGACGTAGTTAATCTGTAGATTCCAAATTCCTTAGGATATCAACAATCAAGAAGCGTTCTCCTTTCACAATAAAATGGAATGAGAACGCTTTCGTCTTTTCTGAAATTCTGCCTTATACGTTCACTATGCCAGTGACTTTCTGAAAATCTACGGGCAGCCTTGAGAGCAGTATACTCACACATTTTTTTAATCAATATTGAGCTTCAATCTCTTTTATCCGCCGATATAGTTCTTGATTAACTGGTGTCGCTACACCGTATTTTTTTCCCAACTCCAAAACTGCCCCTGAAAATAACTCCACCTCGCTGAAACGCCGGGCTTCCATGTCCTGACGCATAGAAGGTTTGCCTTTTGGATTTAATGTATCTAAGAGATTCAGCCAATAGGTTAAATCCGTCTCCGTCAAATAAATACCTTCCTTTTCGGAAAGAACCATGACTTCCCTCATAGCGGCAATCATTGTTTCTCTCGCTGAGCCTTCTTTTTGAATCCCACCGTAATTGTTCTCATAAACCGCAACTGTTTGGTTCACGCCCACATTGAGCATAAATTTGCCCCACATACGCCGGTTCATATCCGTTACTGCTTCAAAAGGTACGGCCATACTTTCAAGAAATTGAGCAACTCGTTTGACTCGCTGGGAAATAACCCCCGGTTCTTGTTCCCCAAAGACCAGCATTCCCATATGCTCATAGGTTAATCGGTTCCCTTCTTTAACAGCATCCATGCCCTGGGCTACACAGTAAAGAATCTTATCCATGCCATAGGTCTGCCCAATAATCCTTTCACTGGTAATCCCGTTGAGCGCCGATAAAATGATTGTCTGCTCCCCTACTTGATTCTTGGCAGCCTGGATAGCCTTATTTAGTCCATTGTACTTTACTGCAAAAATAAGCAGATCTGCTGGGTCTTCTTTATCTTCCGGGTTCAGATAATTAAATTCACAGCGTTGACCATTACAATAAACGCCGTCACGTTTATATCTTCGGATTCTTTCTTCATCAGCGATAATTCGCAAATCTCCTTTGGGCATTCTCTCGCTCAAATGATGAGCAAATAAAATCCCTAAGGCTCCCAAACCAATAATTGATACCTTTTTTATCTCCATAACACATTAACCTTTCTTGTTTATTACTTCTTGCTTATTGTGTATATCTGCAATTGTCCCATAACTCAGACGGATATTAAAGTGTCGCTGACCAAGGCTGGTTTACTCTTCCCCTTCCATAACATAGGGTACTAAACTCTTTTTAATTTTCCGAATCCCGCCGCGAGGGTCCGAAACGTCTCCGTTATAGCGGGGTATCACATGAACATGCATGTGAAAAATGGTCTGCCCGGCGGCTGCCCCGACATTAACACCAATATTATAGCCATCGGGATGGAAGCGATCCTCCAAAATTTCTTTCACTTCCTCAGCCAGCTCCCAGATGCCTATCACTTCATCCTCAGTCAATTCAAAAAGACTTGCACTATGCCTTTTGGGAACTATCAGAACATGCCCTTCATTGACCGGAAACTTATCGAAAATAGCACAGGCTAGTTCGTTCTGGGCTAAAATGTCTTTTTCCGAAAACGTACAAAACATGCAATCTGTCATTTTGCTTCCCCTTGCTTCTTGTGTAAACACCCTTCCTTGGCATAGCCGTCAATGACCAACGACGGCCGAGTGTCATTTATTCATTTTCGCCAGATATTCTTTAGTTCCCTTCCTTTATTTGCAAGTTTTCATTAAAACAAATGGGTACACCATATCGGTGCCCCATTTGTTTTTCAAGTTTTATATGTTTTACAGACTAGATTTTTTAGATTGAGCTGCTCGCTAATTTAGCTCCCATATCAAAGGCCTTCTGACAATCGATCGGAAATCGCTCGGCTTTCACTTTAGCCTTGTGGTTTACATCAAACATGGATGCCTCATATTTGGAGTAATCGTCAAATTGGTAGGTATCCGTGGAAATTACAAATTCGGAGGGCCCTCCCAGCCGCTGCAGCATGTTTTTATAATTCTGAAACACATTTTCTTCGTAGTTAACGTGTTTCAAAAAATCCTCCGGAACATTCATAGTATATATGAAACCCGATGATAGCTTGCCTTGAAAAACAGATTCATGGCGTTCATTATAGGATAGGTTAGAAAATAACAACCGTTCCAGAAAACCCCGTACCCCGGCGGTAACATTTCCAAAATAGATAGGTGAACCAATGAGGAGGACGTCGGCCACTAAGACTTTCTCCAAAACATTGGTTAAATCATCCCGTACGGCACAATGTCCGGCATTCAAAGAACCTTTCCGCTTACAAGCGAAGCAGCTAATGCATCCTTTAAAATTCAAGTCAGCTAAATGTATAATTTCCGTTTGAGCTCCGACAGATTCAGCACCCTCCAGAGCTCTTTGCAACAGCGTAGCAGTATTCCAAGTTTTCCTCGGACTTCCATTAATAGCAATTACGTTCAAGGTCATAATCATCTCCTACTAAATTACTCTATTTAATGAGTAGCATTATACTCTTAAAAAATTAATTTACAAGTTGGCAAACGGCAGCCTAAACTTTTAATTCTCGGCCTCAGATTGAATAAGAATTTATGAATTTTGATCTGGAAATGGTCTATTATTTAATGAAAAACGCAGCAGCATTTAAAGCTTAGATTAAGGATACTATGAACATTCTCTGATCTAAATTTCTTTGATAATTTTGGGATTTCGTCTATAATTGGTTTGATATGTCTAGCGAATGAATATCTCTGGAGAGGAGCGAGCTGGAATTGTCCGATAAAAAGATTCACCTTTTAATGGTCATGACGTCTATATTTTGGTCCGGCGCTTTTATTACCGGTAAAATTGCAGTAGGAGCATTTCCTCCTTTTGCCCTTACTTTCTTTCGCTTCCTCTTCGCTCTGCCATTTATTTTCGGAATACTGTATTTCCGAGAACCGGGTAACCTTATCCCCCGCGGTAAACAATGGGTCCCCCTTATTGTTCTCGGCTTTATCGGAACATTTTGCTATCACTCATTATTCTTTACTTCCTTAAAATATACCACGGCCATTAATTCCTCGCTTATCGGGGCTATGAATCCTATGGTTACTGCACTTCTGGCAGTATTGTTCTTTGGCGAAAAATTGACTCCTACGAGGACATTTGGCTTTATTTTATCGTTTAGCGGCGTTTTCCTTGTTATTACCAATGGTGATCTTCAGCTTATTTCCCAATTTCGTTTTAATAAAGGGGACCTCATTATGCTGGCTGCCGTTTGCTGTTTCGCTGTTTATTCCCTGCTTAGCCGCCGTTATATGAAGCAATATCACCTCTCCCCTCTGATGGTAACTGCTTATACCTTCTTGATCTGCGTTATCATCTCCGTCCCTTTCCTTTTATGGGAGAACCCATCGAGCTATTTATTTTCAGCGTCGGTTAAGGGATGGCTCTCAATTCTTTATATGAGCGTATTTGCCTCTGTCTTGGGTTATCTTATTCAGATGGTTGCTATTCAACGGATTGGGGCTCCCCGAACCGCTGTTTTTATTAATTTGGTCCCGATCTTTACGATTATTCAGTCCGTGACTATCCTTGGAGAATCAATCACACTCATTAAACTTATCGGGGCCGCCATCGTCATTTCTGGTGTATATCTAACGACACGGCCGGAAGCAAAAAGAAACTATACCGAAAAAGCCAACAGCGCTGCCTAAGGGAATTATGGACTGAAACATCCTAAACAAAGGTAAAATACATCCAAATAAAACGAAACTGAGAGAATTAAAAATGGAACAACTATTATTGGGTGCTCTTAAGACCAGCCTCTTTGAATTAATCAGCCTTGTAGGACCGTTATTTGTTATTGGATTAATACTAGGCTTCATAGAACGCAAGTCTAACATGTATTTCTTTAAAGCCTTTGGTTATAAGGGAATTTTAGCGACGGCTTGGCTTGGAACTCCGGTTCACGAGCTGGGGCATGCCTTTATGTGTCTGATTTTTGGTCATAAAATAACCGATATAAAATTACTGACACTTAATCGTTCAAATGGTACCCTGGGCTATGTCTCTCACTCTTACAATAGAAAGAGTATTTATCAGTCCGTAGGAAATCTCTTCATTGGCATGGCACCTCTAATCACAGGTATTGGCGTTCTGTTTCTCTGCCTGCACTTTTTCTTGCCGAAATCATTTAGTGTCTACGAATTATATTTAAAAACACAAGTGCTCTCAAAGCCAGCCGACTTAACCTCGATTAGGGAGTTTTTCAACAGCAGTGCTCTTTTATTCAGAACCATCTTTACCTTAAGCAATTTATTAAGCTTAAACTTCTGGATTTTTCTCGTAATCGCTATCTGTGTTTCGTCCCATATAGCCTTAAGCTGGGCAGACATTGAGGGAGCAGCTCAGGGACTGATTGCCCTCTTCTTTGTCCTCTTCAGTCTCTCAACCATTGGAAGTTTACTAAATATTAATACGTATGGTTATATCACGAAAATAACTCATTATACCGCTTATATTGTCACTCTTTCAGAATTGGCTTTAATCTTTTCCTTCTTCAGCCTGGCAATAGGTTTTATCGTTTATCAAATCCCAAGAAAAACTACTCAACAAAATGCTCCTTCTATGTTCTGAGAAATGTCAAAAAGTTGCTGACCCAAAGCACGAAACTTCAGTTAACTAATTAAAAGGCCATAAAAATTCCCGCACCCTGTTCAATAGTGCGGGAATTTAAGCATTCTTTTTTGGCTACAGGAGGCTTTGACGATACTCTCCACTGGAGACTATCGTTGAAGTCCCGATGTACAGCTATAGCCGGACTGGTTCACTAAACTCTGTCAATAGCCTTCAGGATTCCATAAATTATTGCCTGAGGTCTTGGCGGACATCCGGGAATATAGACGTCCACGGGAACCAACGAATCAATGCCATTGTTTGTGGCATAGGTATCTCTGAATATTCCTCCGCTGCAGGCGCAGGCACCAACGGCGACAACAAGCTTGGGATCCGGCGTCGCTTGATAGGTTTTTATGAGAGCCTGCTGCATATTTCGAGTCCCGGTTCCTGTTACCAACAACATGTCGGCATGCCGCGGAGAGGCAACAAAACTAATCCCGAGTCTTTCCAGGTCGTTAAAAGGGTTGTTCAAGGCATTAATTTCGTAGTCACAACCATTACAGGACCCGGCATCGACCTCCCTGATTTGGAGACTTCGGCCAAAAATCTTCTTAATATTAGCTTGTAAATCCCTGCAAATAGTTTCGTAAGAGGTATCTGGCAAATTATCTTCATTAATTATAGTAGTTTTCTTGTCATGAGGATTTAACTTTACCTTATCGCTTTCGGCAAGCTCAAAATTGTTGGTCGTTTGCACAGCACTCACCGGGCATATCTCCTCGCACAGAACGCAAAAGATACACTTCGCGTAATCAATACCAATGGCGCGGGCGCTTTTATCAAAAATAATAGCTTGAGAAGGGCAATGCAAGGCACATTCCCCGCAGAACGTGCATTTACCCGGGTCTATCACCGTTTGACCCAGAAACGAAGCGGAGGTACTATCTTTTATATTTGGATAATCCTGCGTCAACCTTGGATATTTGATAATCTTTTTCAAAGTATTAAACATATCCATCTTCCTTGCTTAGTCGTGACATACTCCCACCACCTTCGCTCGCGCTCAGAGGCGGGGGCTTCTTGGGACATACCGGCTAACGCCCGTATAATTACCAAGCTATCCCCGTTTGCCCTACGGTTCCGGCTTCCATGCCAATTTACGAATCCAAAAGGCAGACCGCTCTACAAATCGTTTCCGGCATAGGAAAGGTTAAAACTCTTATTAATCAGGGGAAAATCCGGGACGATATTTCCCTTAACAGCATGGCAGAGAGCAGGCCAGTTGCAGAAGGAAGGAGTTCTGATTTTATAGCGGTAAATAGTATTATTCTCTCCTGTCATTAACCAGTGAATATTTTCTCCCCGCGGTGCTTCAGTTAAGCCGAAGGCAAAGCGATAGGGTTTAACTTCCGCGATCGGTTCGCAAACCTTCCCCTCCGGCATCCCTTCAAGAACCTGAATCATTAAGCTTATCGATTCAAAGCACTCTTCAATTTTAGTATTCATCCTGCAGTTGATGTCACCATTGTTGTGCTCAGGAACATTAAATTCCAGGTTCGCATAAGCCGCATAAGGAAATGCTTTGCGAACATCGTAGCGAATTCCTGACGCCCTCCCTCCCGGGCCTACAGCATTCAAATCCACCGCTATTTTTGTCTCCAGGATACCTGTATTTTCTACCCTATCGATAAACATGCTGTTCGATTTAATAATGTTCACGGTGTCTTCAAGTTCGGTACGAATTTTCAACAGCAGTTCAATCTGCTTAGCTTCCTTACCGGAGACAAAGTCCTTGCGGACTCCGCCTAATTTATTGACACTTCGTAAAAAACGCATACCACAGAGTTCATCGGCAATTAAATAAGCCCAGCCTCTCATCATTTGAAACTGAAAGTTGGCAAAACCATACCCTGTGTCGAGACAAATTCCTCCAAGGTCGCCTAAGTGACTGGTGAGTCTCTCCAGTTCGGCAAAAAGAACTCTGGTATATGCTGCTCTGACAGGAATTTTCATCTCTGCAATTTTTTCAATCGCTTGACAATAGGCTAAGGAATTAGCAAAGGTCTCATCCCCGGAGACCCGTTCGGCAATATACAGGCACTTTTCAATGCTTTGACTTTCCGCCAATTTTTCAATTCCCTTATGAACGAAATACAATTGTGCTTCAAGGTTGATGACCGGTTCACCCGCAACACTGAACCGGAAGTGCCCCGGTTCGATAATCCCGGCGTGAACCGGGCCAACAGGAATCTCAAAAACCCCTTCACCTTCTACTTCTTGAAAACGGATTTTTTCCTGAGCAAATGCGGGTTTTTGCCCGACAGCAAAATCCTTGCGCAGAGGATAAGCTCCTTGGGGCCAATTGCTATGAAATACCAATCGTTTACCGTCGGGATGCCCAACCGGCACAATTCCGAACAAGTCCTGAATTTCCCGTTCATAACCTGAAGCAGCGTGAACCTGATTGCTGATAGAGGGAATCTCCATGGTTTCGGGGTCTACTTTCGTTTTAATAACCAGGAGCATTCCTTCTTCTCGAGCCGCAAAGACATAATTAACAGCATAACCCGCTTGGAAATTTTGCTCGTCATTAGCAAACATTAAGACGAGTGGATAGCCGATTTCTTGAATATAGCTGCAAATCTCTTTGATCCTTTCAAGAGGCACTTCCAGATAATACGTATTATCTGGTTTCGGTGCAGACTTATCGTCACGATTGCTGGAACCGGCATCTTTCAAATTTTCTTCATAGGGCTCCGAAGCGGCCCGGAAATTATTAGTTGAACTTTTCGTTCTCGGCGGAAAGGCTGTCTCTGAAAATTCTTGGCCTGAAAATACCTTGAGAGAAAATTCCCCCTCAAGATTCTCTATTAAGTTTAACATCGTCACCCTTCGTGCCCCTCCTATTTCTGTATTCCACCGGCTATTCTTTTGAGAGTTTATCCAGTTTTTAAAACCCCCGCTTTTATAAGTAAGGGATGGTCCTTCGTTAAACTTCAGATGGGTACAGTCCCCATCTGAAGCCCCGATGTTGAGCTTTAGCTGAACGAGTTCACTGTCATAAGCTTATGTTCCAAGAATGATACCTTGCGCCCTCGTAATAAGTTCTTTTATATCTCCAGGCATATAAAGACCGCTTATAGCAATCCCAACTAAAAGTATCACCAGGCATACGGTCCCCGGAAGGTTTAATTCACCGGCCTTCAAGTCCTGATCGCTTGGTGCACCGTAAAAGATCTTCAGTAAAGTCACGGCAATTCCGGCAAATACGGCTGCCAAAAGTAAAACAAAGATTACCCCAACCCATTTATAGGGCCCAGTAAATAGGGCAACAACAATACTAAACTCGCTGGCGAAGACGCTGAAGGGCGGAGTACCGGCAATGGCAAACAAACCAAGCAGGAAGACCGTTCCCGTTACAGGCATTATTTTCAAGACTCCCTTCAGCTTGGAAATCTGTTTCGTTTCATATTTTTGCATAATATTACCCGAGGAGAAAAACAACATCGATTTGGTCAGAGAGTGGTTGATCATATGCATGAGCCCTCCGAAGACGGACAGAGGAGAGTATAGACCCATGGCAACAACAATAATTCCCATGTGTTCAATACTCGAGTAGGCCAAGAGCCTTTTATAGTCTTTTTGGGTTAGAATGAAGACGGCGGCAGTGGCAATAGATAAAATTCCAATGCCCATGAGAAGTCTTCCGGTAAAGCTGCTGCCTCCCTGATTATGATTTACAATAACTGCCGCACGAATAATTCCATACAAGGCTGTGTTCAGCAGGACCCCGGAGAGCATGGCACTGATTGGGGAAGGGGCTTGGCTGTGAGCATCAGGAAGCCAGTTATGCATCGGAGCAAGACCCGCCTTCGTTCCAAAACCAACCAGAATAAAAATAAAGGCCAGTCGCAAAACAGAACTTTGCAGGAAAGGTGCCTTAGCATATAAAGCGGTCCAATCTAAAAATGAGCTGCTGTTTAAAACACCGGCTGAGGAGAGATGAAGCAAAATGATGCCAAGCAAGGCAATGGCAATTCCTACCGAGCAGAGAATCACATACTTCCAGGCAGCTTCCAAAGCGTGTTTATCATTATAAAACCCTACCAGAAATGCTGAAGACAAGGTTGTAGCCTCAATGGCAATCCACATCAAACCCATATTTTTCACGGTTAAAGCAAGCACCATGGTAAAAATAAACGTATACATCAGACTGTAATAGAGGCCCAGTCTTTCTTTTTTAAGCTTACCTTGCTTAATTTCCTCCTCTAAATAGCCAATGGAAACAATGGCCGCCATAAAACTAATGATCAGGACAATGTCCAGAACAATCATGCTTAAAGCATCAACATAGAAGAAGCTGCCGAAGGAAGCGTATTGGACACTGCCATGAAGCAGCACTTCGCGATTCAAGCTTGAGGCCGAAATCAGCAGCAAACTTGATGCTCCAACGCTTATGGCATGCCGGAATCGGCTCTGCTTGATGATTAATAGCAACAGGGCTGCAATGACAGGGACGGTCAGGAGTAAAATGCCCATCTTCGTATCTTATCCTTTCAAGTTATTCAGTTGATCTGTATCAATGGAATCGAACTTTTCATTGATGCGAAACGTCATCACACCCATAATCAGCACAAACGTAAGAAGGTCAATAAATATCCCCACGTCAACGATAAATGGCATGCCTTGAGTTGAGAACATAGCGGTGATATAGAGACCGTTTTCAATGACCAAAAAGCCTATGATCTGACCGATGGCTTTTTTACGGCTGATCATAAACAACAGACCAATCCAAATCACAGAGACCGAGTTGACAAGCTGTATGTTAAGAGCATTTTGGCTTATCCCGTCAACCCCCGTCAAAGTGAAGTAGGTAAACACAACAAGTCCGCTGCACAGCAAGACTAGAATAGGAATATTTAAAATAAAGTCTTTTTCAACTTTGTATCGGACATTGGCGTAAGTTTTGCTCAAAGCGTTGGGAATATATAAGACTTTAAGGATAAAGATCAGCAAACATACTGCCACAAAATCCCAACGCCCCTCGCTCAGCAAACTTTGGATCCCCATAATCCCGGCGGCCAGTGCTATCAGGAACGACTGAATCCTGAAGGTTTTAATATAGGAATTGATTCTTTTATTCGCCGTTAGAACAAAGGAAGACAATAATATCAGGCCCGATAAGGTTTCCAGAAGATTAGAACTAACTGCAAAACTAGACATGCTTACCTCCCAGGATCAAAAACTGTAAAACGCCTAAAAATGCAAGAATAAACGATAAGGCCGCCAGATTAGGAATACTGAAAAGCTTTAATTTTACCGTATTGACCTCAATAATTCCCAAGAGCAAAGCCAGCAGAATGACCTTTAGCAAATAAATAAGAAGCGAAAGGATCAGACCGCCAAAACCTATGAGACCAATCAGCTGATCTTGAGGAATTAAAATGTTCACAAACAAGGTCATAAAAACAAGTTGCTTTACCGCAGCACCGTATTCCAGCAAAGCCAAATGTCTCCCGGAATACTCCAGAATCATGGCCTCATGAACCATGGTTAATTCCAGATGGGTTGCCGGATCATCAACGGGTATGCGGCAAGTCTCCGCCAGGATGATAATTAACAAGGCCAGGCCAACCATGATATACACCGGATGGGCTAAGGGGATACCAACGGTCTGCACTGTTTCCATGATCTGAGGCAGCGATGTTGATTGGGAAATAAGGGCAACGGTAAACATAGAAACGAGGATAGACGGTTCAAAGAGCGAAGAAATCAGGGCCTCCCTGCTGCTCCCCATTCCGCCAAACGTACTTGCCGTGTCTAAAGCCGCAATCATCAGGAAAAATCTGCCAAGAGCCAGGATGGAAACAAGCATAAGGAAGTCACCCGGGATTTGAGGCGGCAGAATCTTCGTCGATACGGGAACAAGTAAAGCAGCGGCTAAAGCTGTGGCAAAGACAATATAGGGAGTTACTTTAAAAACCCATGAAGATACATCCGAGACGACAGCTTTCTTTTTAATAAGCTTGTGCAAATCAAAATACATCTGAAAAACTGAAGCACCTTTTCTTTTCTGGCTCAAAGCCTTAACCTTTTTGATGACTCCGTTCACGAAAGGCGCGGCTAGTAGAATAACCAATAATTGAACCAAGAGGTAAACGATACTGTTCATTGCGCAATCTCCCCTCTCTTTCCCGGCGAACCGTAATTCTTAAGCAATACGGTTATATAGCATTAACAACAAGACCAGCGCAAAAATATAGAAGAGATAGTTATGAATGCTGCCGGTCTGAACTCTAAACTTTGTTCTCTTGGAAAACTTGAGAAGTGCCCGATATAGAGGCTCATAAAGGTAATCTTCAAAAATTGAAGTAACCGTCGTGGAATACATGATCGATTCCGGATGATACTGCGAATCTCCTTCACTTATAGTTTTTCGAATCGGTCTGAATAATGCCCTAAAGACGATCATAATCGGTTTAGAAAAGCCCGTAGCACTATATTGCATCCGTGAATTCAAAGCCTCAAAACCACAATCCCAAGTCCCATATCGACCTTCGCTGTATTTTCCGCCAACAATTCTAATCACGATCAGTGCAAGCAGAATGATGGCACCTAAAGCGAGGATAAAAACAAAGGGGGATATGCTGTTTACTGAAATTGTTAAGGGGTAATAGGCCAGCAAAAACCCTCCCCGCAGCTGACCGTAGATGGAACCGCCGCCTAAACTGAAAATGACCTTGTCCAAAAGCTTAATCATCGTTAAAGGAAAAAGGCCAATGCCCAGGCAGAGGGCAGCGAGTATCCCCATCCCTATCGTCATCGTTGCCGGAACATCTTGGGCTTTGGCTGCTTGCTCAGTTCTGGGCGAACCTAAAAAAGATATGCCGAAAAGTTTCACAAAGGCAGCCGCAGCTAGAGCCCCTGTCAGAGCAAGTGCTGCGACAGCTAAAACAGCTAAGAAATTCAGTCCGATATGTTCAGGTAGAATAGTGGCAAACAGGGACTGATAGGTAAGCCATTCACTGACAAAACCATTAAAAGGAACGATGGCCGATATTGCCAGAGAAAAACAAAGAACAAACAAGGCCGTAAGAGGCATTGTTTTAATGAGGCCGCCTAAATCTTCAATATTTTTAGTATGGGTTGCGTATTGAATAGCTCCTGCACCGAGAAACAGACCGCCTTTAAATAACGTATGGTTGAAGGTATGCAAAAGAGCAGCCGTCAGAGCTAACCCGCCGACAATTTGATGATGCAGGGCAAAGGCAATAAAAGAAACACCTAAGCCAATCAGGATAATCCCGATATTTTCCACACTGCAAAAGGCCAAAAGGCGCTTAATGTTATGCTCCATCGAAGTATAGGCAACGCCGAGAACAGCAGACAGAATGCCAAGAATTAAGATCACAATCCCCCACCAGGTATTCTGGATGCCCAGATAACAAAGTACAAAACGAACCAGTCCATAAATTGCTGTCTTAATCATGATGCCCGACATTAGTGCCGAAACATTGCTGGGTGCCGCAGGGTGGGCGTGAGGCAGCCAAATGTGCAGAGGTATAATACCGGCCTTCGTTCCAAAACCGATCAAGAAGAGTACAAACACAATATTTTTGGCCATCCCAGGAACAGCCAAAGTGTTGGCACTTAAAGCAAAGGACTTTGTATAACTATATATGATAATAAACCCAATGAGGAGCAGTGCTGTGGCTATGTGGGTCATGACAATGTACAGGGTTCCTGCTTTTGTGTTTTCCTCTTTCTCTGACTCGAAAACCACCAAAAAGTAGGAAAGCAAAGACATGGCTTCCCAAGATATATAGAAGAATACTGTATTGGCTGAAGTCAGGACACAAATCATCGAGAGAATAAACGTTGTATACAAGAAATTAAATAGTCCTATATTTCTTTTCCCCTTGTATTGTGAAAGATAGCCGATAGAATATATGGATACACAGAATACCAGGACAGATAGGGCTAAGACAAAGAACGCCGACAGGTTGTCGAGGTTCATATCTAGAGTCATAAACGGGATGACAGATGGTATGCTAAGAAGTTTAAGTGAATTCGCTAACAATAGAATTTTAGCAAGGGATGCGGCTGCTCCAAGACCGGAAGCAACAATACAGATGCCATTAATGATCATGCTGATGATATTGCCCGCACTGCCGTTTTTTTGTCGTTTGCTGAAGAGATTAACGATAGCCAAAGCAGCACCCAAGACATAAAGTGAAATGGACGTCACTAACAAATTACGCAGAAATAACTCCATGAATAATTAGACCTCCAAAAATTTGCAGATTTTCCTCTAGGACTTTAGCAAATTCCCTTCCAAAAATTTTCCCAGATGTCTTCAAAATGGATCGTAACATTTTCAGCTTGATAGATAATGATGCTTGATAAGATTCCATGAATCATGGCCATATAAGAAATAGCCACCGTTTCCGGATCTTGATTGCGAATAATCCCCTCCTTCATATAGGCACAGATAATATCTTTGACCATTTGGAATCGTTCCTCAGATAAAACGTGTATTTTGGCGATCAACGTTTGAGTAAAAGCTTTTGGCGGAAACAGTAACAGCCTTTTCCAAAAATACAATTTAGCTTGTGATTTGTCATAATAATTCAAAGTCATAGAAAACAGAGTTTTTAGATCTCTATAATGCTCATTAATTTCAAAAAAATATTGATTGATCTCTTGATCAATCACCGCATACAGCAGCTCTTCTTTACTGGCAAAATGAGCATATATCGAGGCCTTTTGTATTCCAACTTCACTTGCCACTTCGCTAAGGGAAAAACCGTTCCCTTTATAAGCAAACAATTTAAAGGCGGAATCCATAAGTTTTTTCTTTGTTTCCATTGCAGCAACACTCCTGACTCATTGCCTACCAAACGTTAGGTAGCCAAGCGAATTATAGTACACGGTGTCTAATCCGTCAATAAATTGACGATTAATTATGCTAATACATAATTCATGTCAACACAGTAAACTCGTTCAGCTAAAGCGGAACCTCGGGGCTTCGGTGACGAAAGTTTCCTGTGGACAGTTTCGCCGAAGGCGCCTAGCCAATAACAAATGCTATCGCGCTGAAGGATGGACTCTACCCCCACTCCCTCACAACATTCTTTCTTTGATTTCGGGGAATAGAAAAATTGTCTGATCGTTATTATGACCCCCTATAGTTTTGTGATAAACTAGTTAAAAAATCAATTATACGGGGAGGCCTATCTATGTCACTACCTATGTATTTAAAGTTCTTAGAAAGCAATGATCCGGACTTTGCTCAAGCCATCGAAAAGGTTTTTGCCTCTGCCATGACACCGGGAGCTTTAGATCAAAAGACTAAACTGTTGATTGCCCTCGCATTAGATGCCGCTCACGGGGCCGGTCAAGGAGTGACATCGATTGCCAATCAATTAAGGGCCCAAGGTACCAGCGATGCGGAAATTGCTGAGGCTCTGCGAATTGCCTACTTCGCTTTTGGCAATTCTATATTGACAACATCCTCAGCCGCCTTTGCTAAGAAAGATTCCTAAATCTCACTATCCTTTGGCTTCAATGACACTCCGCCATCCTAAGACCCCCTAATACCTTGCCGTATTAGGGGGTTTCGACTGCAACAACGCTTGAACTAAAGAAAACTTAGCTGGCACCAAGCCTCAGGCGCAGGCGGCTGCCTAGTTAATCATAAATAATTTTAAATTCTTAGTTGCTTAAAGAGGCAACTTTAGTTTAGTATTGAGCTTATTAACCGAGCATAATAATCTTGACCAAAAGGGAGGTTTAAAACTTTGAAGGACTTTCTAAGCTCAATTCAGCAAAACGTTTTATTATATGATGGCTCTAAAGGAGTTATGCTGCAAAGAAAAGGTCTAAGCGGACATGAAGCTTCCGAAGCCTGGAATTTGTCTCATCCGGAGATTGTAAGAAATCTCTATGTTGAATACCGGCAAGCCGGTTCAGACATAATCCAGACAAATACTTTTCCCGGCAACAAAATCACCCTGGACAAGCATGGTCTCGGGGACAAAACATACGAACTTGTGGCAGCAGGTGTGAAATTAGCGCGTGAAGCAGCAGGTGAAGACACCATGATTGCCGCTTCCTTGGGACCTACAGGTACAATTTTAGAACCTTCCGGTGATTTAAGCTTTGAAGAAGCCTACGATGTTTTTCACGAAACTCTAAAGGCTGTCGAGGCAGCCGGTGCCGATCTTGTAAACTTTGAGACCTTTATCGATTTAAATGAATTAAGAGCCGCTGTCTTAGCTGCCAAAGAAACGACAAAGCTTCCGATTATTGCTTCGGCAACCTTTGAATCTAATGGCAGGACAACCTTCGGTAATTCTCCGGAATCTTGTGCTATCGCCTGTCAGTCCCTTGGCGCTGCAATGGTGGGGGCAAATTGTTCAGGCGGTCCGGATAGTTTGATCGAACCTATCAAAAAAATGTATACCGTTGCCTCCGTTCCTCTTTGCGTCAAACCAAATGCCGGCATGCCTGAGCTCCTTAATGGGGAAATCATTTATCGTCAAACCCCGGAACAATTTAGTTCTTATACTAAAGAATTCGTGGAAAACGGCGTCCGGTTGATTGGCGGATGTTGCGGGACCAGTCCTGAATTTATTCGTGAATTGAAGAAGGCGCTTACAGGACTTGAAATTCCAGAAATACATTTGCAATCCACACCAACTCTTGCCTCGGCCTTTAACCATCTTGTACTTTCTCCCAACCAGGAACACTCCGTAAAAAGACTGTCACAAGATGCTATGACTTCTTTAATCGATGGGAACTTTTCCAGCCTAGCCCGAGAGTGCCGAACCGATGCTTTTGATTACTTACTGTTGGATTTTGGCAATATCGCAGAAACCTTTTTTGATGTTATCGATTTTGCGGGTCAATTTGGCTTAACGATTAGAAAACCGGTTGTGCTTAAAGCTGAGTCGCCAGAAATCATTGAACAATTCCTAAGATATTATCCCGGCAGGGCCGGAGTTGTTGTGTCGGAAAATTCCAAGCTCTCAATTTCTCGATTAGAGCACTATGGTGCATTTATCGTCAATGGTGATTCCGATCCCTTTTTGGGTCAATGATCAATATTTAATACGATTTTCCTTTAACCCGCTAAAGAGTAAATTGCCCCCCTTGAGAAGTTGTCTAACTTACCAAGGGGGGCGATTTACCTTAAGTACTGTTGTAAGTTCAATTATATTTCTTGAATTAGTACTTTGATCCGATAAAACGATTACTTCAATAATCCTAGAAGAGGTTTATTCAATAAAGGTAGCCATTACCCCCTGTATAAACCCTCTGATATCATCTAAGTTTTCTTGAAGAATCCTGTAAATTTCATTATCATCAACCTCTTGATACAAGTGAACGATACGATTGCGGAATTTCACCATCTGCACAAGAGAGAGCTCTTTATCTTTATTGAGTACCCCATGCTTTACTAATAACTTAACTACGTCAACAGATGTACCTGGAATTCCCCAACGTTCTCTGGCAACCACATGATTAGAAATGTCTATTAAAGCCTCAATACAAACTTGGAGGTTATACTTGGCCGCATCAACGAATTGAAAATTTGCTAAAAACTCCTGGCGTTCCATCAGTCTCAGAGTTTCTAAATTACGTAGCTTAAGATCAATAAATGTAAGTTTTCGCTGCAAAATATCTTTATCCACCATGACTATATTCCTCCTTAAGAGACAACCCATAATCTCGGGCGAATATAGCATATTTAACTGCATAGTCCGGATAAGTCTTTAAAACATATTCAATAAAATCACTGTGTTTTACGTAGTCTCCTTCGTAGACAAGTACTCCCTCTTGAAGAGCACGAAACTGCAGAGCGATTGGTGCACGGTTCAAATTTACCAAATCAATGCGATCATGACCAACAGAAAGGCTTATGGCTCCATCAAGCTCTAGTTCTTCAGAAAGAGTTACCGGATGAGTAAAGACAACTCCCAAATCTATATCGCTCTGGGGTTGTTCAAATTCAGTCCCAAAAGATCCGAACAAATAAACAGCTGCAATTTCAGTTCGGGTTCGGAAAAATCTCTCCCAGGATTGAAGTTCCGCAGGCACTTTTCGCATAGACGTCACCTCCCAGTCCATTATATCATGCTATATACACCCGGAGAAGGAATATGTAAATTTTTCCCTATCCTTTGTCCCTGATCTCAGGGATCTCAAATTTCAGATTAAGAAAGTTTGTCTACTTTTCAAAATGAAAATGCTCCGCAACAAATTCTTTGAACCTTTTAGCTGCCGGAGAAAGGTAACGTCCCTCAATCCAGGCCATTCCAATTACCCGCTGACATTTAGGCTCTGAGATATGGATTTGAGATATTCCGCTCATTTCCAGAACTCTAACCTTGGGAATAAGGGCTATCCCCAGTTTGGCCGCTACTAATCCCGTGATGGTTCCGACTTCTTCACCCTCAAACGTAACCTTCGGCATAATCCCTGCTTCCTGAAAAAGCCGGTCAATGATCTCGCCTAAGGATAATTCCTTTTTATAGGCAATGAAGGGCTCCTCCGCTAAGTCAGCAAGTTTGACTGTTCTGCGCCGGGCAAGGGGATGTTCATGAGGAACGATAAGAATAATCTCTTCGATAAACAGCTTAATCCAATGAATAGTTTCCCGAGCCAAAGGCTGTGAACAAAAGCAGAAATCAATCTCCCCTGCTTCTAATTGATCTAAAACTTGATGGGTTACATTTTGATAAAGCATAAATTGTATCTCCGGGAAGTTCTTGCGAAATGTCCCCAGTAAGTCAGGAACAAGATTTGATCCTTGAGAATGAATAAATCCCAAAGAAACACTCCCCTTGAAGGGATCTAGCAAATTCTGGATTTCCTGCTGCCCTAGCGTAATTTCCTGGATGGCACGGTTCACCCGATTGAGAAAGATCTTGCCATAACTATTGAGGACAACTGTACGCCCCTGCCGCTCGAATAAAGGAACTCCCAATTCTTCTTCCAACCTGGCAATGGAGCGGCTTAGTGCCGGTTGGGAAATAGCCAAGGTCTCTGAGGCTTTTGTAAAATGCTGCAGTTCAGCAACCGCCTGAAAATACTGCAATTGAGTCCATTCCATGTGAGTTAACTCTCCTAGTCTGCTTATTCTGCTCCTGCCTTTGCATTACTTCTTCTTGTGTTTGAAGTGACCGCTCTAAATTCCATTACATACATGCATTGATTTTATGCAAATTATAAATTAGACGTTATAAGGTGTCAAGGTGTACGATATAACCGAAGTAATTATTGGGGTGAACTCACATGAACGAAACGTCTTATATCCAAAAAGGAACAAAAAAGTTCCGCAAAACAACAATAGCTATGTTTTTCGGTGGTTTTAATACCTTTGCCATTATGTATAGTACACAGCCTTTGTTGCCCGTATTTTCCAACCAATTTCATATCTCGCCGGCTGTTGCGAGCTTATCCCTTTCTTTAACAACACTGGCCTTGGCGATTAGTATGCTGTTCGTAGGCTCCTTGTCAGAAGTTAAGGGACGTAAGCCGATGATGATTTTTTCGCAGGTCTCTGCTTCAGTTTTGGCGATTTCAACTGCTTTTGTTCCTAATTATCATGTCCTTCTTCTATTTCGCGTTCTTCAAGGGATTGCTCTGGCGGGTCTGCCCGCGGTGGCCATGGCTTATCTCAGTGAAGAGATCGAACGCAGGGACTTAGGAGTTGCCATGGGACTCTACGTCAGTGGTGTCTCCATTGGGGGCATGAGCGGCAGGATAATTATTGGAGTTCTTACGGATTTTTTCAATTGGCGGGTCGCTCTCGGGACCGTTGGAGTTTTAAGTGTTCTGGCAAGTCTGCTCTTTGCCTACCTCTTACCTCCTTCAGAACATTTTCAACCCCGCCCGCTGGAAATTAAAAACTTAACAATATCGATGATCAATCATTTGAAAGACCCCAGCCTTCTTTGCTTATATGGAATTGCCTTTTTTATTCTAGGAAGTTTTGTGACACTCTATAACTATATTGGCTTTCAATTAATGGCTCCCCCCTATTCCTTGAGTCAAACAATCGTCGGCTTCATTTTCGTTTTGTATATCGTCGGCACCTTCAGCTCCACTTGGATGGGCCGTCAAGCAGATATACACGGTCGGAACAAAATGCTCTGGATTGGTTTACTTTTAATGGCTTTAGGGGCTTATCTGACACTGCAATCATCTCTGTTCATTAAGATCTTAGGAATTGCCCTTCTTACCTTTGGCTTTTTCGGCAGTCATTCTATTGCCAGCAGCTGGGTTGGTCGCCAAGCACTTCAAGACAAGGCCCAAGCCTCATCACTCTATCTCTTCTTCTATTATGCCGGTTCGAGTACCGGAGGAACCGTCGGCGGCACCTTCTGGCAAACATTAGGCTGGGGTGGAGTAATAAATTTGATTCTAGGTTTTGTGACTTGTGCCTTCCTGCTTTCTCTTTATCTGAACCACGTAGCTTCCAAAAATCTTCAGCCTAAGACAACTCTTACTCCCAGGAAGCAAACGGTTCATGTCTAGTGAACGGGAACCACTCCCTCTTACAAGACGTGGGGGTCTCACGATTGGATATAAAATTTACTAGAGGAAAGTATACAATCGAAGGTTTATTATACTTTCTGAATACAGGAACTGTGAAAAACTTTACTCAAAAACGAAAGTGGGTTCAAATAGCCAAAGGCGTTATCACTAAAGCGGAGTGATAACGCCTTTATTTAATGATTAGGCAAGCTAAAGCAGGGATTCAATGAGGAGGCCAACAAGTTTTTGGTGCATCCCCTGGATTAATGCTATTTACGAAGCGGCGAATCAATTTTTTCCTTGATCTTTTCCGCTTTCCGAACAAACTTCGGCCTTAAATCAAAAAGGTTCAGGGCTCTTAAGAGCGGTATTTTCCTCAGTTCCTGTAAATCCATCCTTAACGAAGCTCCTTACTCGCTAAATAATTCAGCAATAGTTATGGCACTATAGCCGGTCATTAGTGATCCCGCTTTCGAATAATTTGCGCTAATTATAATTATTTGCTGCCACTCATTTCAATTTTCTAATAGGTAGTCCACACATTGATCCTCTTAGGCATATGATAGTCTAGATATTTATAATAAGGTGAGGATATTATGCTAGACATCGGCGTGCTTATAGTCATCATTTACAGTATTGTTGAGACCCTTGAGAAATTCGGGATGAACCAAAAAACAGTACATCTCCTTGCTATCCCACTTGGGCTTATGAGCAGCTTTTTATTTCTGCAGGGCAATTTTGAGCAGCTTGTTCTTCAAGGCTTGTTGATTGGGTTTGGATCTGCCGGGGTCTGTGACACATCCAACAACGTTTTAAATTGGGTGAAGTCCAAATTGCTTAATAGTTAAGCTGGTTATACCCGCTCTACACTACTACTCCTCAGACAGTAAAATATTAATTTCGATAACACTCACGGCAGTTACCCTCCCCGCTCAAATCTCAGCATAGATTTCCTTCAGCTTTAGCTTTAGCAGATAAATACCTATCTATTACAAAGATGGATACGAATTTTCGCTCCATCTATTTTTCCCATCAGTGATGCCCCTCAGCGGCACGGAGATCTGATAGTGCAAAAACGTCAGACCGTTAATAATAATAAAACAATCTGACATTAACATTTTAAAAATAATATTACGCTTAAGCATTAAATAGAGAAACGAGCAAAAAAATGCCCCTCACTAGGAGGGGCGTAAAGGAAGGACGACGGAAGAAAAGTAAGTATGTCAACCGCTTAGCGGCTAACCGTTGAATTATTACCTCGTAATGATTCATTACCTTTATCATAAATCACTTTTGTTATAGTTTTGTGAACTTTAATTAAACAATTTGTTAAACTTAAGAGATATCGAAAATTATTTCAAAAAAAGCCCCCTCATTTACGAGGGGTAAGATAGCTCGTGTGTTGTTAAACTTATAATACGTCATCAATGTTAGCTCACCATAAAGGTTGTGTAAAATATCTATTAAGCAAAGAAAGTTTTTCCTTCTAAAAATTAGAAACCCTATTTTATACCTTATTCAGCCTAAATATTTTTTCACAGCCGCAGCGGTACCGTATTTATCAGTACCCGACAGGAGAACTTCATTGGGGTGCCCCGTGGTAGATCCTCCCACAACAATCAACTGTGCAGCACTCATGGCATCCTTAGGAACGGAGTGATCATCCGGTCTTACGAATAAAGCACAATTTCCGTTCTTAACAGCAACATCGTAACCTGACCAAAAATCTTCTTTCGTATACAATAACACCGCTACGTTTAATCCCATGTCTGCACTCCCTTTCCATAAACCCGCATCGTTATTGACGTAATCTTGATCCACTAATATCCCTGCCAAAGAGACATTATTATTATATTGATAAATGTGGTTTGGGGCTACTTGACCGGCAGACCATGCATAGGTTTGAAAATACCTGTCAGCCTGAATCGTCTTCATCACCGAAAAGGACCCATAGATCCCCGTAAGATATTGCCCGCTTAATCCGTCCCGCACACCCCTGAAATAGTCTTGAATAACCGCCATATCTCCGGCTTGAGCATCGAAATCCACGGTAAAATAAATAGCTGTTCCACTGGGGACATTGAGAAATCCGGCCTCAGTAATGGCTTGTTTAGCATCAGCAACTCCCTTGTCATAGCTAAAATAGCCGGCACTGGTCGGATTAGACTCCCAAATAAGAAAGATCGCTAATCCGGCATCATGGACTACTTTAACCTCATCAGGAGTAAGCGATTTTGGCCAGCCTAGTGTATAACCCAAGTATCGCCCAATGGCTAAGTTCCCTAATTTTTTTAAGTTTTGCACCCCTGTCGTATCTAACCTTGCAACACAATCAATTCCATTCATTTTTCTTTCCTTTCTTTTTGAACTTTAATAATATAGGCTAAAGGCAAAACTTAATCTTAAACAAAAACCATTGCCTCTATATAGGCTATATGCAAAAGTAATTCTATATGTCACTCATGGACTAAGTTGACAAAGCGGACTTTGTTGATACTATTTTAATAGGAGATTTTCCTATAGATTTACTCCTCTCATTAAGCCTCTTTAATTTTAGTTCTATTTTTTAATCTAATTTTAATTTAAGTCAAATTGTCCTTGAAGTTTTTAAAGTTAGAATACAAACATAGTCGTTGCAGCGCTAAGGCATTTCACCAAAAGTTTTTGCCAAAAAGTATTCTAACTGAAAACAAGGAGGAATTTTCCAATGACTACCCTAGAGCAAGTAGAAAAACTATGTACCATGGCTAATATAAGCTACGAAGAGGCCAAAGCCGCCCTCGATGCAGCCAATGGAGATTTACTGGAAGCTATTATCTATCTCGAAAAGCAAGGAAAAATTACTGCACCTACCGGAGACGGTTATTACAGCAGCAAAAAGACCATTGATCCCAATGCCGAAGACACTCAAGACAATTATTGGGATAAGCACCACCATCATCATCATCATTGCCACGGCGGCAAAGGCTTTTTCTCAGTTCTGAAAAAAATCGGGGAATTTTGCTTTAAAATGATCCGCAAAGGCAATACCAATTTCGTTGAAGTGCTTAAGGGCGACGAAATTAAAGCCTCTTTTCCGGTCACGGTTCTGGCCTTGCTGTTAATCTTCGCCTTCTGGGTTACTATTCCGCTGATCATCATCGGGCTTTTCTTCGGTCTGCGTTATCGCTTCAAAGGATCCGATTTAGGCAGCGATACTGTGAATAAGGTCATGAAAAGTGCAGCGGAAGCAGCAGAACATCTTAAAAAATCCATCGATTTCGACTAAAAAAATGCGGAAATGAATGCGGAAATGGCGGGACTTTCTCATGGGTTCTAAAATATTGATTATAGAGGATGAAGAAAAAATTGCTCGCTTTATCGAGCTGGAACTTGGTTACGAAGGGTATCTAACCACTAAAGCTTTTGATGGCAGAACAGGGCTTGAACTCGCCGAATCCGGCGAGTTTGACCTCGTTTTGTTGGATGTCATGCTGCCTAAGTTAAGCGGTATGGAAGTGCTGCGGAGAATTCGACGCACCTCCTCAATTCCTGTCATTCTTCTGACTGCTCGGGACAGCGTCATGGATAAGGTTTTCGGCCTTGACAGCGGAGCGAGTGATTACATCACCAAACCCTTTGCCATTGAAGAGCTTCTGGCTAGAATCCGTACAGCCCTCAGGAAAACAATGACCGAAGATACAGAAGTGTTGTCTGCCTCCGGACTATTGCTGGACACCGGTCGTCATACGGTTACTATGATGGGTAAACCTATTGATCTGACCAAACGCGAATTTGACCTTTTGCACTATCTGCTTAAAAATAAAGGCATTGTCGTTTCGCGGGAAGCGATGATCGAAAATGTCTGGGGCTTCGATTTCACAGGCGAAACCAACGCCGTCGATGTCTACGTGCGTTTTCTGCGCGGTAAAATTGACGAGGTGTTCGATATCAAATTGATACATACCGTAAGGGGAGTGGGATATGTGATTAAGGATGAAAAGTGATCCCCTAAACAAATCCTCAAATTCGTCAAATGCCTCTGACTCTAAAAGTCTAAGTTCCAGAATACGGTTTTCTATTGTCTGGAAACTCAACATAAAATTATTCTTCCGTATGCTTGGACTCCTTTTAATCCTTGATCTGTTTTTATGCCTGCTGACAACTGCCGGCTGGATCATTCGAGCCGAACAAACTGTGACAGGAGCAGCTAAACTCCTCACCGAATCAGGTTTGCCTGCTCCGGAGGCGGAGCAGTGGCTCGCCCTCAACGATTGCAGTATAAATCTGCCAACCGGAGAATCTAAAGGGATTCCAATACCCGAACCTCTGCGAACCTACTTCTCCAAGCAAACTGTTTCCGGTCTAAGGAGCATCAGCTTGCCCAATTCTAAAGGATTAAACGGATTAGGACGGTTTTTAGGAATTACTTATAATGTGACCATCGATGCCGGCAATCGTTCTTATCTAATTTCCTTCCATCCTCAAGAAACCCTGCAGATCTTTATCGGCATATCAGCCATAGTATTAGTTCTGGAATTTTTAATGCTGTTGCGCAGCATTTTTACAGGTGCCAGGATAATCCGCACAACTCTTCGCCCGATTCAGGAATTGGCTGAAACAGCACGAGGCTTAAGTACTGAAGGTGTTTTTTCTCCTGAACAATTAGAAGTACTCGCCGGTAAATTGGACGATATCAATGCCACTCGTTTAGACACGAGAATCTCAGTGGGCGAAACGCAAAGTGAATTAAAGACCCTGGCTTCAGCCATCAACGGAATGCTGGACAGAATCAACGCCTCCTATCGGTCTCAAATACGCTTTGTATCCGATGCCTCCCATGAGTTAAGGACACCGATTTCCGTTATTCAAGGGTATGTCAATTTGTTAGATCGATGGGGGAAAAACGATGAAAAGACGCTGCAGGAATCTATCGATGCCATCAAAGATGAAACAGAGAATATGAAGAGCTTGGTAGAACAGCTTTTGTTTTTGGCTCGAGGAGACAACAACTCCATGGCTCTGCAGATAGAACATTTTGAACTCTCTGCTCTGGCGGAAGAAGTACTGCGGGAAACTCGGATGATCGACGAAAATCACGATTATGGTTCCAAAATTTCGGCGGTATTTATTAACGCTGACAAAAGCCTTATCAAGCAAGCCATGCGTATACTAATTGATAATGCTATGAAATATACTCCCACGGGTAAACATATCACGCTTTCAGTTTCTAGTGCAGACGGTTTGGCCCGGCTTACCGTCCAAGATGAGGGCATTGGCATCGCCCCTGAGGCAGTTCCTAAAATCTTTGACCGCTTCTTCAGGGCTGATGAATCCCGTGCCCGGGCCACAGGAGGAACAGGGCTGGGGTTAGCTATTGCTAAATGGATAACCGAACGCCACGGTGGACACATGGAAGTGTTAAGCAGACTCGACATAGGCACCAGGATTTCCATTGTCCTTCCGGTTGCACTCAAAGAAAATCAAACCACACAAAAAGTTAAGTAAAGAAACATAGCCGGCGCTTCGCACGTATTAGCCCCTTCTTGCAGGATACAACCGAAGGTTACACTTTCCGCCCTGGAAAAAAATATTCCATTCACTAGTGATGCCGCTAAGCGGCATGGAAGTCTGATAGTGTAAAAAAGGAGAGATTTCTGTTTATGTACAGAGATCTCTCCTTTTTACTTAATCACCATATTAGGGCATATATATTCAGACAAAAAGCTGCGGCTAAACTGACTATTGACTTATCTGAGATAAAGTTGATTTATCCTGGCAGAATCAAATCAGAAATCGCGTTGATAGCATCACCCTTTGCGATGAACTTCCAGCTATCCCCTCTGCCCAAGTCCACTTTTTGACCGACTGCCTGAATTCTGCGTTCAATACAATAGCGGCAATCCTCAGGATGATCATCCCCGCAAATCTTGTTTTCATAAAGTGCGTACTTTTTTCTTACAGAAGTCGGGGTTATAATCGGCATCACTACATTAGCTCCCGCCTGCAAGGCCATCTCCCTGCCCAACGGATGCAGAGTACCCAAAGCCGTTGTGGCCGGAATAAGACTATCGGGAATCAGTAAGCGCGCCAAAGCCACCATGACTAAAGTGTCTTCCACAGTTCCACCCTTCTCCGTTCCTAATGGGGTTTCGCTATGGGGAATAAAGGGGCCGATCCCAATCATGTCCGGATGAAGTTTCTTTAAATATAGGAGGTCTTCGGCCAAGTCAGCGGAGGTCTGTCCTGGCAGCCCCACCATAAACCCGGCTCCCACCTGGTAGCCAATCTCTTTTAACGTATCCAAGCAAGCCCGACGTTCCTCAAAGCGCATGGTCGGATGCAGCCTTTCATACAATGCCTCCGAAGCCGTTTCGTGACGCATTAAAAAGCGATCGGCCCCCGAGGCAAAAAGACTTCGATAGATTTCTGCGTCCCGCTGACCAATGGATAAGGTAACTGCAATCTCTTGGTCATACCGGTTCTTAATCTGGCGAATCAAGTCAGTCAGGATCTCCTCTGTATACCATAGGTCCTCGCCGCTCTGTAGTACAAAGGTACGGTAGCCTAGTTCATATCCTTGATCGCAGCAAGCCAAGATATCCTGCGGAGTTAACCGGTAACGCTCCACTTTAGTATTAGAGGCCCGGATACCGCAGTACAGACAATCTTGCCGGCAAATATTTGAAAACTCGATCAGGCCTCTTAAATATACCTTATCGCCATAATATTTTTCTTTTGTTTTTAAGGCCTTGCTAAAAAGGTTTTCTCTATCCTCCGGGGTTATACTTTCTAGAAGAGCAATAATTTCTTCTTTAGTCAAATCATTCATTTGATAGGCTTTTTCCAGTAAATCCTGCTTCTTATTCACAATGTCACTTCCTTCAACCAGAATAGCCCGTAATTTTGAAACTCTAGACCTGCTCTGTTTAGAACGGCTTATAAATAATTGAAAAGTAACTATCTTCATGATAGAACTTTATAATCCAAAATTACTCATTCAACTCCGGACATTTCCCCATACTCTTCTTCTAAGGCCATTTTCGCAAGGGGGAATGGTTCCAAGGCTCTCGTCAGTAATCCCTGCACATAAGCGATCAGGATACCATAATTGACAATGGGTACGCCCAAAGCTTTAGCGCTGGCTACTCGGCTGAGCATGCCGGTTCTGTTCATCATACAAGCCCCGCAATGAACGATAAGGGCATATTTTTTGACATCCTCCGTAAAGGTCGCTCCGGAAGAGAATTCAAATTCGATTTGTTTGCCCGTTCTTTGACGTATCCAGCGGGGTATCTTCACGCTGCCGATATCATCGGATTGTCTGTGATGAGTACATCCTTCAGCGATCAGAACCCTATCCCCATCCTTCAGAAGGTCAATAGCCTTTGCCCCTCGGATAAATTCTGTTAAATCTCCTTTTTGGCGGGCAAACAAGATGGAAAAGGAGGTCATTAAGATATCCTTAGGCGTATCTGCTCCTACCTTTAAAAATACCTGAGAATCGGTAATGACGAGCTTGGGCTTTTTAGCCAAACCGTTTAAGGTCTCTCTCAGTTCGTATTCTTTGGTGACGATGGCCATGGCATCACTTTCCAAGATGTCACGAATTGTCTGCTGCTGCGGAAGAATCAGTCTCCCCTTGGGAGCCGCCTTATCAATAGGAGTTACCAACACAACGAAATCACCGGGATTGATCAAATCCCCAACCAGTTTAAAGGTATCTTCGTTTTCAGGGATCATCGAAGTAATGGCACTTATTAAGTCTTTGATTCCTTGTTTTTGCAGAGCGGATACAGCAACCACCGGGGTATTTAACTCTTCGTTAAGCTGAGTTGATAACTTAACAGGGTCTTTGTTTTCCAGGGTATCCAACTTATTGAGTACAACAATAATAGGCTTTTTCTTGTCCTTAAATTTTTTGAGGATCAAGCGATCCTCTTCCCCGATCCCCTTATTAATATCAACCACGAGGAGGGCAATATCGGTTTTATCAAGAACCTCTAAGGTCTTCTTAATCCTAAGCTCTCCTAATTCTCCCACATCATCCAGTCCGGCTGTATCGATGATGACACAAGGACCTAATGGTAAAATCTCCATCCCTTTGAACACAGGGTCCGTTGTCGTCCCTTCCACTTCGGAGACAATGGCGGTTTCCTGACCTGTCAGGGCATTGATTACACTGGATTTTCCTGCGTTTCTTTTTCCAAAGAGCGCCAAGTGCGCTCTGACTCCCCTCGGTGCATCATTTAAACTCATACCAATACCCCCGTTATCATAATCCTTGCTTTCCAGGTATGCCAGGTTTGGTAATTCCTAATGGATTTAGAATCTCATCAATTCTGGAATTCGGAAAGGTGGTCTCTTCCTGCATGACTTCACGTATGGATTTATTCTCTCTTAAGGCTTTACCGGCAAAGCAAGCGGCTTGATCGTAACCAATATGATGCACAAGGGCTGCAGCCATAACGGCAGACGTTTCAAGGGTTTCCCGACATTTATCCTTGTTTGCTTTTATACCCAGGATACATTTTTCCCGGAAGATAATGACTCCCTGATTCAGAAGTTCCAGGGATTCCAGCAAACATTCTGCGATCAGAGGCATAAAGGAATTAAGTTCTAATTGTCCGGCTGAAGCAGCCATGGTAATGGCATAATCATTAGCCATCACTCTCATTGCCACTTGACCGATCATTTCCGCTATGACTGGGTTCACTTTTCCCGGCATTAAAGTAGAACCGGCCTGCATTTGGGGGAGTTCTATTTCCCCCAAGCCGCCTTTAGGTCCCGAGGCTAACAGTCTCAGGTCATTGGAGATTTTTAATAAATTTGTGCTGCAGGCTTTAAGAAGCCCTGACACTTCGACAAAGACATCATTATTTTGGGTTATATCCATAGGAAAGTCAGAACGGGCCAGCCCTAAGCCGGTTAATTCCTGAATGGTATCGGTAATCCCGAAAATATAGTCCCAAGAAGCATTGAGGCCCGTGCCAATAGCGGTTCCCCCCAGATTGATCTGCCTTAACCGTTCTTCTCCCTTATAAACTCTCCAGCGGTCACGCTCTATACTCTTGGCATAGGCCCCAAATTCCTGTCCCATCATCATTGGGAGGGCATCCATTAATTCGGTTCTGCCGAGCTTCAGAACATCGCTGAATTCGTTTTCCTTTAGTTGCAAAGCCTCCTGAAGGTCTGCCAGGGAATAGCTGAGTGCCCGAAGTAAATGAATAGCAGCGATTCTTAAAGCCGTAGGATAAACGTCATTGGTGGATTGGGACATATTTACATCATTAAGTGGATGGACAAGCTCATAATTTCCCTTTTTGCCGCCAAGAATCTCGATGGCCCTATTGGCAACGACCTCATTGACATTCATATTTGTTGAGGTACCTGCTCCTCCTTGAAAGGCACTCAGGTCAAATTCCTGATCAAGTTTCCCGTCAATGACCTCATCACAAGCCTTGATAATAGCCTTGGCTTTGTCCGCAGGCAATTTCTTTAACCGTTGGTTGACTAGTGCTGAGGCCTTTTTGATCAGAGCGATTTCATGGATTAGTTTTAAATTGACGCTCTTAACACCTAACTTAAAGTTCTCTTGGGCGCGCTTAGTGTTGATCCCAAAATATTGATTTTCCGGGATCTCCCGTTCCCCGATAGCATCCTTTTCGATCCTAAAGCCCACATTATAACCCTCCAACGGACATCTATAGTCTCTCTTCTTGACTTATTGCCTTAAAATCTTAAATCCCTCTCCCCGGCTTCGATCCTCTTCAGTTTATCCTCGGCAGCCTTTCGAGCCGCTTCTTTGGGGATATCCTGAAGTCCTCTTTCAATAGCGCTGCGTCCTAATTCTTTTAATTCTTCATCTGCATAGTCAATCAGGAATTCTTGAAAGGTCAGTAAGGCATTGGGCAGACAAACATTATGAATTTGTCCGGCCTTTGCCAAAGCCATAAACCGGTCCCCGGTTCTCCCTTCCCGGTAACAAGCGGTACAGTAGCTAGGCATATAGCCGCTCAAACATAAACTTTTAATGACTTCCATAGGTGAGCGATGATCAGCGACTTCAAACTGGGGTTTCTCCTCGGTCTTATCAATGCCATGTTCTTTAGAGTAGGCTCCCACTCCTGTGCAAGACCCGGCACTGTACTGGGAGATCCCCAGAGCTAATACTTCTTCTCTAAAGCCGGCTTCTTCTCTGGTGGAAAGGATCATCCCGGTGTAAGGCACGGCCAGTCTTAAGACAGCAACAATCTTTTTGAAATCATCATCTGCCACAAGATAGGGAAGATCTTTAAGATTGACGCCTTCAGCCGCCCGCAATCTGGGCACAGAAATGGTGTGAGGCCCTACACCAAAGGCATCCTCAAGATGTTCAGCATGCATCAGCATAGCTATCGTTTCGTATTTATAATCATATAAGCCATATAAAACACCAATACCCACGTCCCCAATTCCAGCTTCCATAGCACGATCCATGGCTGTCGTGTGATAATTGTAATCATGCTTCGGACCCGTTGGATGCATTTTTTCATAAACTTCCTGGTTATATGTTTCCTGAAAGAGAGTATAGGTCCCTATTTCAGCATCTTTCAAACGTTTATAATTCTCGACGGTGGTAGCAGCCACATTAATATTAATTCTGCGAATGCTCCCATTGGCAAATTTCAAGGAATAGATCTTCTTTATTACCTCAAGGATATAATCCATGGAACAATTCACCGGGTCTTCTCCCGCTTCAAGGACAATTCGTTTGTGTCCTAAAGATTCCAGGACCCTTACTTCCTCTTCCAATTGTTCCATCGTTAATTTACTTCTTTTCAGATCTTTATTGCAGGCTTGATAACCGCAGTAGACACAGCCATTCACACAATAACTGCTGATATAAAGGGGTGCAAAAAGAACAATTCTTTTACCATAAATCGTCTCTTTAATCTCTTTGGCCGTCTTGAACATTTCATTCAAAATGTTCTCATCTTCGACATTAAGGAGTACGGCTGCTTCACGGTGGGATAAACCTTGACAGGTTTTAGCCTTAGCCAAAATTGACCTGACTAAATTCTGATCTTTCGCTTTTTCAGTTCCCTCACTTAATGTTGTTCTGATCTCTTCATCGTTAATAAAATCTTTTGCTAAATACTCTTTCAATGTTATTCCCCCCTATTTTTTGTCAAGGCTGATTTGACATTTACCCCTCTGATTTTCCCAAGTTTCCCCGTTAAGGCGCTGATTTCATCGGTGGTACCTTCGACAATCAAAGAGATAATGGCTATTCCCATCTCTTTACGCGGAACTCCCATCCGCCCGACAATAATACTCGCCAACTCATGGAGCGTTTCATTGACCTTATTGGCGCTTTCAAATTCTTCAATGACAATACCTACGACCCCTATTCTCTTCTCCATGCTTTCCTTCCCTCCAAATAAAGAAAAGCCTTCCCAAAAACGAGAAGGCTTCTCTGAAATCAGCATCAATTTACCCTTCTCTTCTTGCTCAGATTAATCTTCGCAATTAGATCAATGTTTTATAAATCCACTCTGCCGGAAACCTCCAACACAGCCGATACTTATTTATAGTAGTTCTTAGGGCAAAAAAATCGAGGAATAGGTTTTGCCTATAACACCTGCTTTCCTAATGCTTTAGGAAAGCCATAACTTTTACTTTAATATTAGATCTTCCTGCGCGGCGTGTAGGTGGTATGCAGTAATTGATGGGCTCTCTCTCCGTAAGGATCGCCCAAATAGTCTTTATACAGCGCGACGATTGCCAGATTTTCATGGGACTTGCGCAGGGGCTTGGCACGATCTTCACGGTAAATGGCGGCGGCACGGTGTTTAAGAATTTCCATATTGCCATGATGATAAGGTTGTCCGCCTCCTCCGATACATCCTCCCGGACAGGCCATGATCTCTATGACATCATAGGTGCTCTCCCCGGCTCTTATTTTCTCCAATACAGAGCGGGCGTTACCCAGGCCATGGATAACGGCAATTCGATAATCGTGTCCTGCTATGGGAATAACGGCTTCTTTAATTCCATTCATGCCTCTGAGAGCTTCAAACTCTACTTTTTCCAGAGTTTCCCCCGTCAGCATTTCATAAGCTGTCCGAAGAGCAGCTTCCAGAACTCCTCCGGTGGTCCCGAAAATAACGGCTGCACCCGTCGATTCCCCTAAAGGATAATCAAATTCTTGATCTTTAAGATGATCAAAATGAATGCTGGCTTCACGGATCATGCGAGCAAGTTCACGAGTCGTGATCACGATGTCCACATCTGCAGTGTCAGCACTTTGGGCAAGTTCAGGCCGAGCTGCTTCGTATTTTTTAGCAACACAAGGCATGACAGAAACCACTGTAATGCTTTTAGGATCAATGCCCAACGTTTTAGCATAATAGCTTTTTGTCAGGCTCCCTAACATTTGATGAGGGGATTTACAGGTTGAAGGGATATCTAAGAGATCCGGAAACTGATGTTCAAAGAATTTAACCCAGGCCGGGCAGCAGCTTGTAAGTAAGGGTAAACGCCCGCCATGTTTTATACGGTGCACAAGTTCGCTGGCTTCCTCCATGATTGTGAGATCGGCTGCAAAATCCGTGTCGAAAACGCGGTCAAATCCCAATCGTCGAAGAGATGCCACCATTTTCCCCGTAACCACTGTTCCCGATTCCAGGCCAAACTCCTCTCCTAAAGCAACCCGTACTGCCGGAGCAGTTTGTACAACGACAAATTGGTTAGGATCGTTGAGAGCTTTCCAAACTTTATCCACTTGGTCCACTTCAGTTAAGGCCCCTGTGGGACATACTGCCAAGCACTGTCCGCAAAAGGTGCAAGCGGTTTGACTTAGAGGCAAATCAAAGGCAGTTTTGATCACCGTTTCAAAACCACGACCCATGGCAGAATATACTCCAACCGTCTGAACTTCATTGCACATAGTTTCGCAGCGGCGGCAGCGAATGCATTTATTAGGGTCACGAACAATTGACGAACTTGACTGGTCAATTTCGAATTCAGATTCTACCCCTTCATAGCCGATGGTCCGCACACCTAACTCCGCAGCCAGCCTTCTCAAATCACAGTCCATATTCTTGGCGCAAGTTAAGCAAGATTTAGGGTGGTCAGAGAGCAGCAGCTCCACCATAGCTCTTCTAGCTTGGATGGCACGCAGGGAATCAGTTTTGATAACCATTCCTTCCATGACAGGAGTAGAACATGAAGAAGCTAAATTCCGCCGGCCTTCAATTTCTACGACACAGACCCGGCAAGAGGCTATGTTATTATTATAGTGCATTTCATGAAGTTTCATGTGGCAGAGAGTAGGAATATCTATATTAATAGTTCGGGCTGCTTCTAAAATAGTTGTTCCTTCCGGAACAGTCAGGGATATGTCATTAATCATTAGCTGAATATCCATTGGAAGTCCTCCTTCACGGGTGCCTTAATGACGAATAATGGCGCCGGTAACTCGGCATTGTTCCATACAGGCCCCACACTTTAAGCAACGTTCTTGGTCGATAGCATGGCGTTTTTTGGGTGAACCACTGATACAGCGTGAGGGACATTGTTTGGCACAACGGCCGCATCCTACGCATTTCTCAGTAATTTCATATTTCAATAGGCTCTTGCAGACGCCGGCGGGACAGGTTTTATCGACAACATGGGCAATATATTCATCCCGGAAGTATTTGAGAGTTGAGAGGATTGGATTAGGAGCACTTTGTCCCAGGCCGCAAAGAGCAGTGTCCTTGATGATATGGCACAGTTTTTCCATGTTTTCTATATCCTCTAAAGTCCCGTTGCCTTCCGTTATTTTTTCCAGAATTTCATGGAGCCGTTTTGTCCCCACCCGGCAGGCCGTACAGCGGCCGCAGGATTCGTCCATAGTAAATTCTTGGAAGAACTTAGCTATATCGACCATACAGTCATCCTCATCCAATACGATCAATCCACCGGAACCCATCATAGAGCCGATTGCCGATAACGATTCATAATCTATGGGAGAGTCTAAATATTTGGTCGGAATACATCCGCCGGAAGGTCCTCCGGTTTGGGCAGCTTTAAAGGTTTTATGCTTTTTGATGCCCCCGCCGATACCAAAAATGATTTCTCTGAGAGTTGTTCCCATGGGAACTTCCACCAGACCGACATTATTTACTTTGCCTGCCAGAGCAAAGACTTTTGTACCTTTGCTTTTTTCTGTCCCAATATTAGCGAACCATTCCGCTCCGTTGAGAATAATGGGAGGTATATTAGCCAATGTCTCGACATTATTAACGCAAGTTGGCTTACCCCACAAACCCTTTTGGGCAGGAAAAGGAGGTTTAACGGTAGGTTCTCCCCTGGAACCTTCAATAGAATGGATGAGTGCGGTCTCTTCCCCGCAGACAAAAGCACCGGCTCCGAATTTAAGTTCGATATCAAAACTAAAATCGCTGCCCAAGATTTGCTTGCCAAGCAAGCCATACTCCCGGGCCTGTTCAATAGCTACTTTTAAACGATGGATAGCGGCAGGATATTCCGCCCGAACGTATATGTATCCCTCGGTAGCTCCGATTGCAGCCCCAGCAATGGCCATAGCCTCAAGCACGCTGTGAGGATCTCCTTCTAAAACGGACCGATCCATAAAAGCCCCCGGATCGCCTTCATCAGCATTGCAAATGATATAGCGCTGGTCTGCTTGACTTTTGCGGGTGAATTCCCACTTGGCTCCCGTGGGGAAACCGGCACCGCCGCGTCCCCGCAGCCCGCTGACTTTAAGAACATCGATAACCTCAAGGGGGGTCATGCGAAATAGAACTTTCGCTAAGGCTTGATAACCATCCACAGCAATATATTCCAGGATATTTTCCGGTGCAACATAACCAACATTTCTAAGAGCAATCCGCAGTTGGTTATTGTAAAAGGGAATTTTCTCAGCATAACGCTCTTTAGTGTTGGGGTCCATATAAAGAAGGTGTTCAATTATCTTTCCTTCAATTAAATGTTCTTGCACTATGGCAGGGACATCTTCAGGAGAAACCTCACAATACGTGATATTGTCCGGATGAATCTGGATCATAGGGCCTTTTTCGCAAAACCCAAAACAACCTGGTTCGAAGACTTTTATTTGATCCGACAATCCTTGTCGATTGATTTCCTCTTCCAAAGATTGAGCGATTCGTGGACTGCCTGAGGAATGGCACCCCGGTCCCCCACAAACCATAATGTGCCTGACTAAACCGAGGGCATCTTTCGTGTTAACTGGTTGAGCAGCTTGGCGTGCCTCAATAAGCTTAAGACTTTGGGCCTTTAAAGCATTTAATTCATCAATGTTTTTAAGTTTCATATGGATTCCCTTCCTTCGATAACGGTTTTCCCGCTTAACCTTCCGGGCGGTACTTGGCTAAGACCTCGTTAATTTCTTGGGGCTCGTGCATTCGTCCATGGACTTCTCCATCAACGATCATAACCGGAGCAAGGCCACAGGCTCCGACACAACGCAGTGTTTCTAAAGTGAAAAGGTTATCCGGGGTAGTTTCACCGGCTTTTATTTTCAATTGATTTTCAAGTTCATTTTTTAATTTTTCAGCACCGCGTACAAAGCAAGCAGTACCCATGCATACATTAACGACATGTTCTCCACGGGGTTTCATAGTGAAATAAGAGTAGAAGCTTACGACACCATAGACCTTAGCCGAAGGAATATCTAGTTTTTGCGCAATATGCCACTGTACGTTATCAGGAAGCCATCCATATATTTCTTGGGCATAATGCAGAATTGCGATAAGGTTTTCCTTTTTGTTCGGCAAACTGTCAATATAGTTATCCAGTTTTTGCGCAAACTCGTTGGGTGAGTCACTGTTACACATATTCATCCTCCTTTTTTAATGATGGTAATCGGAATTTTGTTGGAACCAAGCAATAAACTAAATTTACCAAAGGATCATTAAATATGAGTATAGTTTAGCCTGATTAGTTTGAATTGTCTTCCTTATTAACATAATTAAAGTATTTTTTGAATAAATAAACCATTATTAAAATGCAATGAATTATGTAAGTGAATTATTTAAATGAATAATTTAAATAATTATTAAAAGTTATATTTTTCACAAAAATAACTCCTCGGAAGAACACCAACTTTGTAGTACACAGCAGATAATTACTTTATCATCTTATACCTTAAGAAAACTTAGCTGGCGCTAAGCCTCCGGCGAAAGCGGCAGGTTAGTTGCACTTATGCCAGAGGACGAAGACACTGTCTTCGCACGTATTAATTCTTCTTGCAATATTTAACCAAAGGTTATACTTTCTGATAGTACAAAAAAATATGCTTGGCAGCACCAGGCACAGAAGATTAAGAGGCAAGTTTATATTGCCCGCCTTTTCAAATAATATATAAACTTAGTGATAATTGGATTGTCCAATGTTTTTTAGCAACATCTGTTCAACAGTACATGCAGATAGCTAAACCAACTATGAAGGTCGTATGGTAATGGCTTACAACCTTTACAGCGGGATGAAAATCTTGACAGGCCGCCCCACCGTGCCGCATTTCTGTTCGGACTTTAATACACCTTGTTGTTCTAAAAATTCAAGATAACGACGTACGGTCACTCGAGTCAGCTTGACACCTTCCGCGACTTCTTCCGTAGAAATTGGGCGGTGATTTGCTTCCAGATAATGAACAATTTGGTTAAGAGTCGCTTTGTTTAAGCCCTTGGGGAGCCCATTTTCACCACTGCCCCAAGGGGTGTCCAGTCCGTACAATGGGTCAGTCCTAAAGGAAGCAGTTTCATCAGGGAAGGATTCACTGATGGTTTCACCGCCTTTGAACTGCTCAATAATAGTGTTGAAATTGCCTTTCGACTGAATGTTCTCAGAATTCGTCATTGCTGAACGATTTATTTCACCCGTCAACGTTTGAATTTGCTCCGCCATTTGAATAAATGCGTCCTCTAGTTTCTCAATCTCTTCAACGCCAGAGTGTTTTCCGAGGGCGAAATTCTCAGTTGCCGGTTCCTGAGTGCCCTTGACAATTTCCTGCCAAGAAGGGGAAATAAATTTGCGCAGTAAAAGCCAGGCCAGGAACGAGAGCAAAATCGTCCAGGCTAATCCTATTTCTGTTATTCTAATTAAAGATTTCTCTAAAGCTTCCTGCTCCGAGGCATGGGGAATTCCGACATAGAGCATGCCTATGATCATGCCGTTGTCTGCACGCAAGGGAAGATAGGCCGTTTGATATGGCTGACCGATGACATTTGCATCTCCAACATACATCTGACCATTCTTTAGCACTGCATCGATGACATTCATAGAAGCTTTAGTACCGATTGCCCGTTCGCCATTGGTACTGCGTATTGTTGTCGCTGTTCGCGTATCTCCTGAAAATAAAGTGACCGCATCCCCGGTGAGCTGAGCTATATGATCCACCATGTCGCTGTTAAGACTGATTTTCACAGTTCCTTTATACAGCTCCCCATCTCGTACGGTCCATGAGCCTGGATATTTTAAATCAATAAGCTCTCTGCAAATTGTCAAATCCGATTGTGCCTTGACAGAAGTCTCAGTTATAATGCGATGATTCATATACCAACCAAAAACAGATATTAAACCGGCCGCCAAAATAACAAGCGAACCCAGCAGAAGTAATGACATCTGATGTCTGAGCGAACGCACGGGTGCACCTCTTTCGTTGAATCCTAACTTACTTTTGATCTTTAGAGAATATATTCACGAATAAATCAGAAAAACCTCTTTTTTTTAACTAAATAATAAAAATTTGATTAAAGAGAAAGACAGGTACACTGCCTGAATTTAACAGTATACCCGCCCTGTGCTTTCAAAAAAATCTAATCTCTGTACCTTACTTATAAAACTCAGATGGATTTTACTTAAGACGATGTTTTGAAAGATCTTGAAATACCTTTAAAACCTCTTCGTCATCTTCAAGTCCGATGATGTTCTTCATTAGATGTTGATATCCCAATGACTTGGGTTTATTTTCGCTTATCCCTGATACCGGCCCTTCAGTAAATAGCGCCTCCAGAGAAAAGGAATCTTCTTGGGGGTCTTCTTGGATATCTTCTTGAGGTAGTTCCTCTATTCTGCATGAATCGTTAACTTCACGGAGCTCCGAACTCCCAGTATTTTGATTCAGCGTGGGAATCTTTATCATCTCGTCTTGAAGCAAAAACTTTTCTACAAGGCAATAGTTTTTCAGCATCATTCGCAATACTTCTTTAATGAACGTGCTTCTCAGATCCGGTTCTATTCGCTGTAAATCCTGCCAAAGTTCTGAGTCTGCCTCGTCAAAACTCAGGGTAATCGAGGATGGCAAAGGCGAAATCATACTGTCGGGTTTTCCTTTTTGGTAATTGAATTGATCAACGTTGATGCCATAATCCTAAAGCCTGTAGCATTTCCAAACTGGGGATTTTCAATCAATCTTTTATTTTCTAATTGTATATGTTCGAAGATCTTTTCTCCGACGTTGCCGGCAACGAGAACCGTGTGTATTTTTCCAAGCATAGGTTTCAGTGCTTTCTTCACTTCGCGGGTTATATCTGCACCCAAATGAGAAAGCATCGTCTGCATAATGGGATTAAGATTCAACGATCCGTTATTCCAAGGATATTGTCCTTCATTGACACGGAATATTTTATCCAGTTCTTTATCATCCGTCTCAATGGGATTAGCGTGATTGCTAGTCATTTCTTTAAGCTTTTCCGCCACGCCGGTATATGCCCATTTCAAACCCTTTTCAATACTAAAAGAGTTGGGAGGATCGAGCATAACGCCATCATAAAAGGTTGCGATATCTGTCGTCCGGAAACCGGCATCGATAACCACTACATAACCATTAAAAAGTTTCTCATCGGTAGGCAGTCCATACTCATCGAGGGTTTCTTTAATGAACACGCCGTAACTTTGCGGAAGTACCCGCGACCTTAGAATATTGAGATGACGCGTTACCCCCTCTAAGGGACCCGAAAGGAATTTTACAGAGAAGGACCCCTTTAACTCTGCTTCATACTTTTCTTTCAAGTTAGAATAGTATTTCACCGGCACACCTGTTCCCAAATAAATATTGACTTTGGGGGTTTGTTGAGCCAGGGCTAAAGCCACTACTAATAATGAGGTTGCTTCTTCATCGGAAGATTTATCTTCATCCCAGCAATAATGAGCTTCATTAGGATTTAAACTCTCTGCTAAACTCCCCATAAAATAATGATTTTCAACACCTGTGGAATTATTTTTAACAATCACATCAAGCGAAGAAATTTGCGTTTCAATATCTGTCCCTTTATCCATTAAAACATTCCCTAAGGTTGAAAAAATCCGTTCATTACCTTTACAGATCACTGCAGGAAATAAGATTTTTGCATCGCGGGTGTCTAGTTTAATCGCTCCAAACCCCGGATCAGCTCCGGCTATGAGAATATCACTATCAAGCACACTCGTTCCCCCTCGCCAAGATTCTAATAAAATCCGCACATACTTCATTAAACTGCTAATAGTTACCATTATATACGAATATTTTCCGCTTGTAAAAATGTATATCCCTACCATATAGTTCTTAATGTCGGAAAATGACAATCTGCAAATTTTGCAAACGCCCTTGAATGTATTAAAATATTATTAAGATAGAATTTTATGAGGTGACATTAAGATGAGAAGAATAGCTGCTTGTTTTTTACTTATTTTTCTGGTATTAGGGGTAACCGCCTGCAATACGAAAACTCCAAATGGCACCACTCAAAACACAGTAACCTATACAAAAGAATTTTCATATCTTCCTGCATACGGCAACATGGAGTATCAAAGTCTTACCGAAACGAATCAAGGTCAAACCGCCAGGTATCTTATCAAAAACACAACAGTTGATAAAGTCTTAACCGGTTATGGTGATATTCTCAAAACGGACGGTTGGACATTAAATTGGAGCTATACGAAAGACAAAAAACCTGCCAGTCTTGTTGCCCAGAAAGACAATCATACCGTTGCCTTATTACCGCGGCAAGACAACAAAGATGTTTTATTAATAGTCTCAGTTCCCAAGTAAACACCATCAGTGACTTAAGTGACACTCGGCCAATCCCCACAGCAGGAGTATGCGTAATGAGTTGCAGTGGGACGATTAGCTCGTCCGCTTATCGACATGGCAGGGCAGTACGAGAAATACCCAGGAAAATGGGTTGTGTAAAACTTAATTCAGAAAATCCAAAGTGGGGTCAATAGCCAAAGGCGTTATCATTTCACTACTATAGTGGAGTGACAACGCCTTTCTTTAGTGTTAGGGGAGCAAAAGCGGGGATGCAATGCGGGGACCAACAAGTTTTGGCACAGTCCCATTTTCCTTCTCGGAATACTATTCCTTGTAAAGATCTCTCAGTAGGGTTATTTCCTTGGCGTAGCCTTGAACATCGTTAGGGGTTTCCAGAAAAAAGGGCAGATGACGGAGTCTGGGATGGTTGATAACTCTTGTTATCGCTTCTAAACCGATCGAACCTTCACCGATTTTAGCGTGGCGGTCCTTATGGCTTGCCCTGGAATTCATGCTGTCATTGAGATGGATGGCAGAGAGCCTCTCTAACCCAATAACCTTATCAAAGGTATCAAGCACCCCATCGAGGTCATTGACAATGTCGTATCCGGCATCATAAACATGACAAGTGTCTAAACAAACGCCCATTTTTTCGGTAAGAACGACTCCATCTAAGATCTGTTTAATCTCTTCAAAGGTTCGGCCTACCTCGGTACCTTTACCTGCCATGGTTTCGAGCAATACTGTTGTCGTCTGTTCAGGCTTTAAGAGATTATTCAACTGCGCTGCTATCTGCTGAATACCGACCTCTGAACCTTGTCCTCCATGACTTCCGGGATGAAAGTTATAAAGGTTGCCGGGGATATACTCCATTCGAATCAGATCGTCAGCCATAACTTGGGCTGCAAATTCCCTTGTTTTTTCCTCAGGGGAACAAGCATTGAGTGTATAGGGAGCATGAGCCAGAATAGGGGCAAACTGATTTTCCTTCATTATTTTGAGCAATTCCTCTGTATCCTTGGGATCAATTTCTTTGGCTTTACTGCCTCTTGGATTACGGGTAAAGAACTGAAATGTATTGGCGTTTATTTTTAGGGCCTCATTGCCAATTGCTTTAAATCCTTTAGAAATAGATAGATGACAGCCAATTTTCAACATTCTTATCCTTCTTTCCGATGTATGGTTTTGTGCCCTCGATAAATCCCCGTCTTTAATTCGTTAATATAGTCTTCTTTCTCAGGCATATCCGTTAAATCTGCCTGATGAATTGCCAGCTCTATATCATAAGGAACTCTCACTAGTGCTATAGAAAACGACGCTGGGTTTCGATCATCCAAAGCTCCCTCAATGATGCCATAGGAGGCTTGAGTGATATCCAAGGGATTGCCGACGCTGCCAACATTAAAAATAGTCTTTCCAGCAAAATGATCGATATGAGCACCATGTATATCCCCATAGCCAACCACATCTGCTTCGGCATCAAGGGTAGAAGTGGCCTCAAATAATTGCAAGCGTTCGGCTTGTTCCGTTGAGAGGTAAACTCGATGGAAAAGGTCATTAGGCGATGCATGACATAACCTTAATAACTTGCCGCTGATATAAAATTCTTTATAGACTGGCAATTCTTTCAGATACCTTAAGCGTTCCGCACCCAACCTGTTCTGATGCCAGCTTAGTACCCCTTCCCTCTTTTGTTCTGTTAAATAATAATCCCAATTGCCTTTAATGACGACTTCACAGTGATCTCTAATGGTATCAACTGCTTCTGCCGGGTTAGGTCCTTTACCAGCTAAATCTCCCAGGCAAAAGATTCTTGGAATCTTTTTGCGTTTAATATCGTCAAGTACCGCCTCTAAGGCTGGGATATTACCATGAATATCGGATATTATTGCAATTCTCTCCATATTGTCTCCTTACCTTACCTTTTCTACTAGTTACTTTACACCTTTTCAGAGTGACATAGAAGCATATATTTCATCCTCATTTATACAATGACTAATAAGAGCATTCCGTGCTCCTTCTTATTTTCTCCAATTAATCATGATGATTAATTGGGGAAAACAACTAAGGAGATACTTAATGGGGGTGATGATAATTCAAGATGTTTCAAGACGCATACACGTCTCTGTTAATTCCTTTATCTATAATATTAGAGAACGGCAATCCTTTGTCTCCTCTTTGCAGGAACTTAGCTGCGGAAAAAGAGTTCTCTTTGCCTGTATAGGTACGGATCGAGCAACAGGCGACAGTCTGGGACCTCTTGTCGGCACAAATTTAAAGCGCTCGGGACACACTGTCTTAGGGACATTGGAGGAACCCCTGCACGCTCAAAATCTGATTCAAAAACTAAATGAAGTTTCCGCTAATCTACAGCCCGATTTAATCATTGCCATTGATGCCTGCCTCGGCAGAGCAGAGGATATTGGGAAAATTACCTTAGCCGATTCACCATTAATTCCCGGTGCTGCAGTCCATAAAAATTTGCCCACGGTGGGTGATATTTCAATTTTAGGAGTTGTCAATGTAGGTGGCTTTTGCGAACTTCAAGTACTTCAGGGTACCCGTCTTCATACGGTTATGAAACTAGCCAATGACATTACTCATCTAATTTGGCGGGCCATACCAATTTCCCATGGATACTCCACCCTGCGTAAACAAGGAGTGAACTCGTTCAGCTAAAGCTGAACATCGGGGCTTCGGTGGGGGACTCTACCCACCGAAGCAGAGACCGGGGACCACTCCCACTTAAGAAGTGGGAGTCTCACGATTGGATTAATATTTAAAATACATCTGTCCAACATAGATTATGTATTTGCGAGGAAATATCTCTGCTTTTTTGTGCCCCGACCTTGAAATTTCCTTAAGTTATACTTATAATTATTCTAATTATTATATTTTGTTAGGAGGAATTATTTTTATGCTAGAGGTAGGAGACAAAGCTCCTGATTTTGAGGCGGAAGCAAGTGATGGCAGAAAGATCACTTTGTCGGAATTTATAACTGAAGGGAAGAAAGTTATTCTCTATTTTTACCCCAAAGATATGACGTCCGGATGCACAACTGAAGCCTGCGACTTTCGTCAGTATCATCCGAGCTTTGAAGAAGCAAAAACAGTTATCATTGGGGTTAGTAAAGACACGATGTCGAGTCACCATAAGTTCATTGAAAAATTTCGGCTGCCCTTCCTCCTGATCAGTGATCAGGACTTAGAAATCATTAAATTATATGGTGTATGGAAAGAAAAGACTATGTATGGAAAAAAGTCTATGGGCGTTGTACGTACTACTTTCCTGATCGATGAAAAGGGCATAATCAGGAAAATCTATTCCAAAGTGAAAGTTGCTGGGCATGTCGCCCAAGTTTTAAGTGATCTCACGACAATTTAATTCATAAGTTGGGAGTAGAGACACCACCCAAGCCCCGGGTTTCAGCTTTAGCTGATGAGTTCACTTTTTGCCGAAGTCCAATAATAATTGAATTATGTAAAGAACAAGGGATAGGTGTTGATGGATAACAGAGGCCTATTCCTTTTCAGTGTCCAATAAAGTAATATGAAAAATTTGGTGAATCCTATTAAACTATGTCGTATATTATTGTATACTTATGTTAATTTAAGAAAAAGGGGCCTCCATATGAACTTCACCTGTAGATACGATCTGAAAGGATTTTCGAATGAGCTAGGTCTTCCTCTGAAGGATATGGCTGACCTTTTCTCAGAACTTATCAAGGAAATTAAGGGTGAATTACTCGAAGCAAGAAACGTCTTAGAAACTAGGAACCTTGAATCACTGAAGCAAATTAACCATAACATCAAAGGGATATCGGCAAACTATAGAATCCTAGACCTCTATGAGCAATCTTGCCAAATAAGTAATGCTCTAAAAATTAGTTGTGACAATCAAACACTTCAGAGTCTTTTTGATAACCTCTTCCTCACTTTCGAAAGTGCAGTCCAAGAAATAATTGCCTTTTTCGCGCATGAGGGTATTGATATCAGTCAATAATCCTGCCTTGGATAATGGCCTCTCTTAGACTAAAAATAAATTGCGTATAAACATGTAAAAGAGGTAATTATATTGAAGGTTTTAATAGCCGATGATCAGAAACTTTTAAGAGAAAGCTTCAGAACAATTATCGAACGAAACAGTGAAATAAAGGTCGTAGCCTGTGCTTCTAATGGCAAAGAAGCCTATGAATTATGCGGAAAGCTCAGGCCCGATGTTGTACTCATGGATATTTCCATGCCTTTATGCAATGGAACTGAAGCAACAAAATTAATCAAATCACAATACCCCAACATTAAGGTACTAATTGTCACTGCATCCGATGATCAAATTGATGTTTGTCAGGCTATCCGCAACGGTGCAGACGGCTATATTCTAAAATCAGTTGGAACCGAAGAATTAATCCTATCCATCAAAAGCACATTCCTCGGTTTGCAAATTATACATAAAGACGTTTTTAAGCCTGAAACATTCGCCGGCCATTCCGAAGAACCAAAAGCACCCAGAAACAACCAAATTACCGTCGAGGGAGTTGATGTAAAGCTTACCGACCGGGAATTGGATATTATCGAAATGATTGTCGAAGGAAAGGATAACAAAGAAATAAGTGCCTCACTGTTTATTGCTGAAGGAACTGTAAAAAATATCATCACGACGATAATCTCTAAACTACACCTCAAGGATAGAACACAACTTGCAGTGTTCGCTATCAAGAATTCCCTGATCTGAGGAAGAAAGACACTCTCCGAGCTGGCGCCCACGAAGACACTGTTAAGCACCACTAAGCAGCATTAGGGTCTGATAGTATTAAAAAGTCAAACTGGTTACTGTCCATCTCAAGACAGTAACCAGTTTTCTGATGTTATGGGCAATGAGGATAAAATCCACTCTCAATCCGTATTCACTAAGCAGATGAGCTCAGGTCGCTGTTGAAAGCACGTTATTGCTGAGATTGATTTATTCCTGATCTTTGGTCAAATATTTTCCGAGCATTTCTTCGAGTGCTGCCAGGGTCACCGGTTTACTTATATAATCGTCCATACCTGCCGCGACACACCTTTCACGATCACCTTCCATAGCATGAGCGGTCATGGCGATAATAGGAGAATGCTTATTTAAACTACTCATTTTTCTTATTCTATCTGTTGCTTCATAGCCGTCCATCACAGGCATTTGGCAGTCCATAAAGATAATATCGTATTTTCGAGTATCACATAATTCAACCGCTTGTTTTCCGTTCACGGCTATGTTTGCTGAATAACCAAGCCTTTTCAGCATAATCAGTTCTATCCGTTGATTAACCTCTTTGTCTTCAACGAGTAAAATACTGAGATCAGCCATTTGTTTATAGTTTTCAGCCGTAGTTAGCAGGGGGATTTGTGGTTCCTCTGGGGCAGCGGCTTCTGAAGCGGCAAAACCAGAAATCGCTTTAAGCAATTCCTTCTTGCGGACAGGCTTACAAATGTATCCCGAAAATCCTATCGTTTTAATTAATCTAGCATCAAGCCGAGCTGCAGAACTAAGCAGAATTAGTTTGATATGTTTAAACCTTTCTATCTCTTTAACCTTTTTGCCAAATTCAATCCCGGTCATTTCCGGCATCATATAGTCAACAAGGATAATTTGAGGCAGGTTTTCATCTCCCAGTCCTTTAAGAATCTCGAGACCCTCCCTACCGTTATTGACGCTCATAACCTTACAGTTGGTTTCTTTTAGGTATTCCCGGAAGATCATTCTGTTGCTTTCGTTATCGTCAACAATTAATAGATTTAACCCCTCCAAACTTGTGGATTGCAAATCATCCTCAACTTTGATTTCACTTTTCTCCATCTCTAAAGTTAGAGTAAATGTACTTCCCCTGCCGAGCTCACTATTTACTGTTATACTGCCGCCCATCAGTTCCAAGATCCTTCGGGATATGGCAAGTCCCAGACCCGTTCCTTCATACTTCCGCGTTGTTGAAGCATCTGCCTGAGTGAATACTTGGAATAAACACTTCATGTCCTCTTCAGAAATGCCTATGCCGGTATCCTTAATATCAATTTGCAAAAGCACCTTATCTTCAATTTCTTTAAGCGCTGTTATTTTAAGCGTTACTTCACCTTTATCTGTAAACTTAACAGCATTGCCAATAATATTATTCAAAACTTGCCGTAATCTGCCGGGATCTCCTTGCACTTGGCTGGGAACTCCCTCTGCGATAAACGATAGAATTTCAATTCCCTTACTATGGGCTTTCGGAGAAAATAGAGAAACTGAATCCTCAATAAGTTTGTAAAGATCAAACGGAGCGTTATCTATAAACATCTTACCGGCTTCAATTTTGGAGTAATCCAAGATATCATTGATCAATACAAGAAGAGCATCCGTTGAAGCTTTAACCTCAGCAATATAACTTGCTTGTTCTTTTTCTAAAGGCATTGTGGAAAGGAGTTCAATATAACCAATAATCCCGTTCATAGGTGTCCGAATTTCATGAGACATGTTGGCGAGGAACTGACTTTTGGCTACGTTGGCTGCTTCTGCAGCTTCCTTAGCCTTTATCAGTTCTTGTTCAGTCTTTTGTTTTTCTTCCAGACTTTCAATAAATACATTAAACCATTGATATAATTCGCTCATCTCATCATTTAAGGAAACCGGCAAACGAGTTTTAAAATCGATGGTACCTTTTTGAATTTCCTTAAAGAAATTTGTTACTCTCTTGATACGATTTACAAACTTCCTGCCGATCAGGAAAATGGACAGAAACACAAAAATAATGGAAACCGCAAAAAGCAGCCCTAAGTTTGTATCTTTAATCTTGTTGATAATACTTTCTTCGGGAATAAGCGCCAGAAACATCCATGAGTTCTTATTGGATTTATCGTAAAGGACGAACTTATCATCACCATTAACAGTCGTTTTAAAACTTCCGGAGTTTTCATTAGCCAGTTTAAGTAAATTCCCGTCCGTCATGCTGCCGATTTCTGACTTATCCGGGGAATAAACGATTTTGTTTTCCTTATCCAAGATCAGATATTTTGTATCATTGTAAGTGTTCGCAAAATGACTGTAGAAAACGTCAAGATTATAGTTCACTATAAGTATGCCTACCGGCTCTTCTTTAAGGGAAATCGGGTCAATTCTCTTTAAAATCGTCCCAATGACAATAACCTTTTTAGAACGCGATCCGAGATTGATATTCTCTCCGACGCCCTCCCAGAGAATCGGGGTTGGAGAGTTCAAGGCTTTTTGATACAAAGTATTCAGTTCATTTTTATTAATTTCTTGTTCATTCAAGATGTCCCCCACATGATAATGCTGGCCTTTTAAGGAAAAAACGTCAATGGATACAAGACCTTTTAGATTAGTAAAGCTGTTCAGAATATAATCAATCATACCTTGTATCCTCTGCCGCTTCTGATCGGAGACACTTTTTCCATCCTTAGCTAAGACCATTTTGATATAATCAATGCTTGATATGTCAGCCATCAGACCTTCAACATTATCCATAAGATCATTCAAATTGCGTTGTTTCTCTGTCATTAGGTTTTTGGCAGACATGGTTATTTCGTTGGTCAGGGCAGTTTTTGTTTTAACGTAAGACATCCTGCCCAAAATAGCCATAGGAAGTACACAGATAATTATTAAAACGATAGCAAGTTTTTTAGTAATGCTGAGTTTGATTGGTTTTTTCAACATAGGAATATCCTTTCGGTCCAATTTCTAGGGCCTCACAACTGACACCTCTGTCAATTCTGCACTTTTCAAGTATTTCCTGCAAAAAAATTGAAGCAATTCTATATAACTACTTATTTTACGATTTTTCTGCGTGCAGACCAGTGAACTCGTTCAGCTAAAGCCGAACATCGGGGCTTCGATGGGGGACTCTACCACCGAAGCAGAGACCGGGGACCACTCCCACTTATAGAAGTGGGAGTCTCACGATTGGATGACTTACTCTCCTTGCCGAAACAGCTAGATACATACTGTTGACATTGATCGCCTGAATCTAAATATGGCGATGGTAAATAATAATTGTTAACAAATAATGAAGGCTAGGGTGTAATCCATGAACGAATTAAAAACAAAGTTTGGGGCTGAAAAACTAGGCCGCCTTAAAAAGGTGTTGCTGCATAGCCCCATCGAATCCCTCCCTGTTATTTCAGAAGATAATTACAAATACCATCTATTTAATTTTGTACCCGAAATCGATCAATACTTAAAAGAATATGAACAATATGCACAAATACTGCGGGAACACGATGTCCAGGTCCTATTTGTCAGAGATTTCGTGCGGCAGACTAAAGACTTACTACCAATTCTCCCCAATTTGCCTTATCTTCATGATACTGCTGTTATCACAAGCAAAGGAGCCATTCTATCGAAAATGTGCCCCGGCTCCAGGGCAGGCGAAGAACAGGTCGTTAAAGAGGCTCTTACAAATATCGGTATACCTATCTTTCATGAATTTAAAACCCATGAAAAATTCGAAGGCTGTTTAATGTTGTCCCCTGCAGCCTTAATTATTGTGAATACCGAACGTTCAAATCCCGGCACCATCGAAGGATTTTTTTCTAAAGCCCTGGAGATATTTGAAGAAATCATTTACGTCGAGGCACCACAGGCCCGGAGGTTCATGCATGCAGATATGATTTTTAGCAGGATTAGCGAAGACTTAGCCTTGTATTTTCCTCCTGCATTCCTCAAGACATATCTAATCAGTAAGCAAAAACGGATGGAAATTGACTTCAAGTCATATCTGGAAAAAAAGTCGATTGAGCTAATACCAATCAGTGATGAAGAGCAAAGAAATTGGGGGTGCAGCTTTGTGCCTCTTGAACCTAAAAAATTTATTCACTATGATTTGGCCTTAGACGTTCAGACTAAAAAAGCGCTGAATGAACGCGGAGTTCAAATCCACGAATTTCGCCCCAAAGCCCTATTGGCTGGCGGCGGAAGTCTTCGCTGCCTAACTTTAAGGCTTTGGCGGGCTTCCAATTAAACACCTGACCAACTATTCATTTTCCAATGGAATAGTACTATAATGGAAAAACAATATAAAAAATGAATCCTGGGTTAAGGTGGTCGATAGTTCATGAATCCAATCGATAAATCAATTGTACAGCCAGCGCTTAACAGTTTTCTCAACCGCGAGGTTTATCTCCACCTTGAGACGACCAATGGGGCATATGCCGCTCATCGACAAGAAAGCCAAATGACGGTTGGGGCCTATATTCGCAATGGCCTTATCACTTATGTCCGGGGAACCATCACAGGTGACGGGCCCTACCGTGTGGGTCTGAAGATGAACAGCGGCTGGGTCTACGCCGAAGGACTGACCGACTTTGAACTGAATCAAGAGGGCCAGCTCCTGCTCGCCGGTCATGACCAGGAGGGACGGCTGGCCGTAGCTTTGGAACTTAGTTTAGAACCCTTTGAATTGTAATAATCGTACCGAGATGATCCTGCAGATAATGATATTTATTTTCAAATCAGGAGTCTGAAATGAATTGACCTGGGAGGAATATGCTTTGGAACGACACGTTCTGGTAGTTTTTCCACATCCGGACGACGAAACCTTTGGATGTGGCGGGACTTTAGCACTCTTTGCCAAATCGGGAGTTCCGATTACTTATGTTTGCGGAACTTTAGGACAGATGGGACGCAACATGGGCAAGCCTTTCTTTGCCAATCGGGAATCTTTGCCTAAAATCCGGGAAGCGGAGTTAGAGGAAGCGTGCAAGGCGATCGGGATTCAACATCTGATTAAGCTCGGCTTACGGGATAAAACCATTGAGTTTGAAGACCCCGAACCCTTAATCAATAAAATCGGGGAGATTCTCCGGGAGGTCCGGCCTTCCCTGGTGCTTACTCACTATCCCGGATATGCGGTACATCCGGATCATAATGCGCTTGGAGAATTGACAATCAAGGCCCTTTCCCGTCTCTCCCCTCAAGAACGCCCCACCGTCTATGCCCATGCTTTTGCCCGCGATTGTCAGGACATTATCGGCCCGCCGGATATCGTCAACGATATTTCGGCCGTAGCTGATGTAAAGTTCGCTGCTATCCTGGCACACCGCTCACAATCGCAAGTATTTTTGCCCCGTAACGCCTCTGGGCAAGTTAAAGAACCCTCGAAGAACTTTTATAGTCAAAGACTTCAACAAGAGTCTTTCTGGACCTATCACTTTTCTTGAGACGGTTAGAGTTCTTTAGTTCCTAAGTTCTTTAACTCTCAAGTTCTAACGCTTCTAGGGATCTCAAGATCCTCTAAGCTTTGACTTTTTTAATTCTTATAAACAGAATTTCATGTGGAGCTGAGGATTTGATGAAAAGATTATTCAACGTATTGAAATCCAAAGATTAATGGATATTCACCAGAATATTAATGACTCAGCCAAAATCGAACAGGCTGAGTCTCTTCTGTATTTTACACTGAACACAACTTTGAGAGGAGTCTCTACCGCCTGTGTGAAGATCTTGAAGAAATTTAATGTGGTTATACCAATGACGGCAAACAAAAAAGGAATTATCATAGTAAAAACGAAAAAAGGTATAGAGTAAACTATTAACCACCTATAGAAATTATTTTCTAATTATGTGTGAGGAAGGGGAGGAAATTTAATAACAAAATGTTCAATAATCAAAGTGATAAAAAAATTAGGCACAAGTTAAGGCAGCCTATTTATATTCCTTCCCCTCATCAATGGTCTGACAAGGAAGTTACTGTCTCTTGGCTAGGCCATGCAACGTTTCTCATCAACTTCTTTGGCACAAGGATTCTTCTCGATCCTGCTCTTAATTCTCATATCGGCATTACGCCTCTGGGCAACCTGACATTAGGTCCCAGCCGTTATATAGCCTCTCCTTTGCAGTGGAACGAAGTCGGCCCCCTTGATTTGCTGCTTGTCTCCCATGCTCATACCGATCACTTTGATTATCCTTCGTTGCGCAGGCTGCAATCTCCTAAAACAATTGCCGTTACCGCCAAAAATACCCTTCCTTTGTGGAAGGGTATGAAATTTCAAGCTATTGAAGAAATGCACTGGCAAGACTGTAAGTCTTTCTCCGGAGTCAGCATCAAAGCTATTGAAGGGAAACACTGGGGGGCCCGAATACCTTGGAAGAAAGGTATGGAAGCCAACAGCTTTCTTCTCTCGAAAAATGATGTCCATATCTTCTTCGGGGCTGATACAGGCTATACCGAGCTTTTTCGGCAACAACTTCAGGGATCGAAAATTGACTTAGCCATCATGGGGATTGGCGCCTACTCTCCTAAATCCTTTGAAGCAAGCCACGCTACTCCTGAACAAGCTTGGAGAATGGCTCAGGAAATCTCGGCCCAATGGATTATTCCTATGCATTGGGGAACCTTTAAGTTGTCCCAGGAACCCATAGAAGAACCTATTGTTCGTTTTCGTCAGGCAGCGTCCGGAGAGACAGAAAGGATAGCGATTCAGGAAGTAGGAGATACATGGATTCTGCCCCGTTGAAAATCCTCCATTGCCCAATTTCTTTAAGTGACCGTTCAGGTCACTTTATTATTAAAAAATGGTTTTTACATGAGCAGCTATTTGAGCCAAAACCTTAGAACTTCCCACTTGATCCTTCTGTCATTTTCCTGTACAGGTCAAGTAATTCATAGGTTACAGTTCGTTCCGGAAAGTTATGCGTACCCAATCGAAATACCGGCATGATGCCTAACAAAGCATTGCTTATAAACATCTCCTGAAAGGATTCCAGATCGTTAGGGAGAATATGAATTTCTTTTACATCATAGTTTTCGAGCAGCCAACGGCGGACTGTACCGGCCAATAGACCACAGTTGGCGGCAGGTGTGTAGAGTTGTTTATTCGAAATAAAAAAGAGATTGGATACAGTTCCTTCCGTCAGCTCCCCCTTAGAATTAAGAAATACGGCCTCATCATAACCGCTGCGTAACGCCAAGCGTCTTTGGAGGAAATTGTCACCTTGGTTTAGAGATTTAATTCCTGTCAGCGGAGATGTTTCATTTCTGCGCGTTGAACTAAATATTAATGAGAATCCTTGAGTGTAGTGCTCATTGGTATAGGCATTCTTCCGCGTTTCCCAGACTGTATTATTCTGCGATACGCTAATCCGCAGCACATCTTCATTTACCGGCATCCGGCTAATATGATAGGCTATATCCTCTTCTAAAGAAAGCGGCATTGGGATTTCCAACGTATCTAGAGCGTTTAGAAGACGTTCCAAGTGATACGGAAGAAGGATCCCTTTGCCGTTTTTCACAGAAATCGTCTCAAAAGCACCGAGACCCAACCGGTATCCATCATCTAAGACAAAGTCATTTAAAGGTCTCATTTCATAGCCTCCAATAAAGCTTTAGCTTTTTGCTCGGTTTCTTCAAATTCAAATTCCAAATCGGATTCACAGGTAATCCCGCCGCCAACCCCCAAATGATACGTCCCGTCTTTATAGACAGCCGTACGAATCACAATATTAAAATCGCAGCTATTATCTAAGGACAGATACCCTATGGACCCGGTATAAATCCCTCGGCGGGAGTGTTCCAACTCATCAATGATTTCCATGGCTCTCCGCTTGGGTGCTCCGGTAATTGAGCCGCCGGGAAACATTGCCGTCAGAAGATCCATTGAAGTCACACCTTCTTTAAGTTTGCCGGTAATCGTCGCCACCAGATGGAATACTGTCGCATAGGCTTCAACTTCGAATAACTGGGGAACTTCTACGCTTCCTGGTACACAAACTTTGTTCAGGTCGTTCCGCTCCAGATCGACAATCATCAATAATTCGCTTCGATCTTTGGCTGAATGCAATAATTCTGCTCGCAATGCGTTGTCCTCTGCGGGATTTCCTCCTCTTTTTCTGGTCCCTTTAATGGGGCGTGTTTCCGCAATCCCAGCGGTTAACTTTAATAAACGCTCCGGTGAAGAACAAACCATCTTAAAATCCCCGTAATTTAAATAGCCGCTAAAAGGTGCAGGGTTGTTCCTATGGAGCCGTAAAAACACCTCATAGGGCTGAACCTGACTTTCCACCCTGATTTGACGGGTCATATTTGTTATATAGATATCGCCTTCAACGATATAATTAATCACCTTGTTGATCGCTTCAAGGTATTCCTCTTTTTCGAAGTCAGAACAGATGCAGGGACCCTTTTGGGCAATTTCGGGTTGGAGTAGGGTATGTGTGCGGCAATTCAGTCTTTCCTGTAAATCCTTCTCCAAAGCGGCTAGACTATCTTCCCCGTTATTCAAGCACCCTGCGGCAGCCAGATAGATCTTTCTGTTTTTTTTATCTTCGATAATAAAATGCTCATAAAAAATAAATAATGCTTCCGGGATATCGACGATCTTGGGGTGACGGGAGGAGAGTTTCAGCGACCTCATACCAAAATCGTAGGTAAGATAACCAACAGCTCCTGAGAGCAGGGGAAGAGCTGTTGGATTCTCTTCCTCATGGTGCAGCAAATAGTCGGAAATATAACCTGTCAATGTCCCTTTTTGAGGGACGCCGTTTACAAACAATTCACCGTTTCTGTCCTCAATTCTCAGATAGGGATGAATTCCGATGATCGAATAATTTCCATACATGTTTTTCAAAGAAGAATCCAGGAACACGGTGTCTTTTTCTTCAGCATAGCTTGAATAAATATCGACAGCAGGACAGTAACCGGACCACTCCTTGTAGTCAGCCATTCTCTATTCTCCTTGTTTCAGCGATGTTAACGAAATTTCTTAGAACCTCATACCCATATTGAGATAAAATTGCCTCGGGATGAAACTGTACTCCAAATACGGGAAGCTTCTTATGGGATACGGCCATAATAGCTCCATCTTCAGCCCTGGCATCCACCCGCAAACAATCGGGCAAGGAATCCTCTGCGATGACTAAAGAATGATAGCGGGTTACAGCAAAGGTCTCCGGAAGTCCCTGTAAAACACCCGTATCGTAATTGTTAATCCTAGTAATTTTCCCGTGCATTGGCCGAAAGCCTTTGCTAACTTTGGCTCCGAATGTATGCCCAATAAGCTGATGGCCAAGGCAGACTCCCAAAATCGGAAGGCGATGGCCAAAGGAACGAAGAATGGCGGCAGAATGTTCACAGTCTTTGGGATGCTTGGGGCCGGGAGATAAGATTATCCCTTCGAGATTTTCGATTTGTTCGATACAACGCGGTGTGGCTTTATCACTGCTGATCACTCGAACAAAGCAGTTCAACACTTCAAAATACGCCTTAAGGTTATAAACAAACGAGTCATAATGATCAATCATTAAATACATCTTCTTCCCCTTCCTTTAGCCATCCGGAAATTGAGAAAATAAAACGTATACAACCGAAAGTGACCTTTCCGATAGAATAAAAAAACCGAAAACACCAACAGACGGAAATTTGTTGAATGTTTTCGGCAGTCTTCCAATTTTCATTGGGCACACCTTTTTATTAAGTTGACTTAATTATAATAAGATTCACTCATTTGTCAAGCCGTCGTTCTTTAATGAAATTCGATATGATTCAATTGAATTCATCATTAGATCACTTCATTTATTATGAATTAATAATTGCCGTTTACAGCATATTAAATCTACTTTTTTACATACTAACTATGAGGACAAATACTATTTATTGAGAGGGAGAATCAATGAGCATTTTAGAACACTCAAGTTCTACTATTTCAGGACAGGTTCCCATTGAAGCCATTCAACATAACATAGTTGATATCCCACCTACTGTTGCCGAAATTAATCATCTTTGGTCAACTTATATGGCTGAAAGTATGGCCTGTTGCTTTCAAAAACATATTGTTGAGATGACAAAGGATTCCGATTACCATAATGTAATTCAATCCGCTTTAGATCTATCCAGTAAAAATATCACATCGATTGAAAACATATTCAAATCAATACAACATCCTATACCAGCGGCATTTGGCGAAAAAGATATATCACCTGCACCAAAATTGTTTGATGAAACATTTTGGATATTGTACACAAGAATTATGACCAAATATATTTTTCAAAATCACTATTTGGCTTATACCGAATCAACACGATCTGATATTCGACAACTATTCTACGAATTTATTGATGGTTCAAGAGATATCATTCGAAAAGCAGATGATGTTCTTTTAGCAAAAGGAGTTTATCCTAAGACACCCCCTATAGCTGTCCCTAAAAAAGTGGATTTCATTCATGATAAGGACTATTTTGGGTCTGTTTTTGGTAACGGCAGAACCCTAAATGCCTTAGAAATTAGCAATATCTTAGCAATCTTAGAATTCAAAGTACTAATTAAAGCCTTAAAATTAGGTTTTGCCCAAGTCGTAACCTCGGACGAAATCCGAAAATTCTTTAATGCCGGTGCAAAACTCGCTGAAAAACATATTCATGTGCTCCGTTCAATCCTAGAGAAAGATGGCATACCCGGGCCGGAAATAATAGACTATCGGATTACTGACTCCCAAAAACCTCCATTCAGCGACCGTTTAATGTTGTTTCATATGACAAGTACCATTTCTTATATTCTTACAGCTTACGGTACAGGTTTATCGAGAATCATGAGAAAAGATGTTGTTACCACTTATATCAAACTAATGGCTGACATCCTCGGAATGGCTAAGGATGGAGCAGATTTATTAATTAAAAACGGCTGGCTGGAAAAAATACCCGAAACAGTTGATCATCGTTACTTAACCCATTAAGGGAGAATCCCTAGAGTTGATTATTCTGGGGACTCTCCTTTAATGGGCTAGTCATTACTAATAGTGTTAGACAAGATAAAAAAGTTGACTATGAAGAGTGGAGTAAAAGAGAAGGAGAGACTAATTGACATATGTTCAATATATAGTATAATAAGGCTAAAAAACATATGTCTAAAATAAAAGGGACGATTCTAGGTTTTATAGTTGCCTTGTATATTTATTAATTCTTTCACAATTCAGATACATGATACATAGTTCTTTTCTCTTTTTTTAAAAGACAGCAGTGAGCATTCAGATAAGACTATTTGGGATGTTTACTTTGTGGAAGAGGAGAGTTGAGTATGATAGATCACAAAGAGTTACGCCCGAAGGATCTGGGAAAACCGGATGAACAGCTGGTTAGAGTTAAAAACAGAGAGCTCATGCCTTTACTGCCGCCCTATGATAAAGCGGGAATGGAACCTCCTTTAACAGACCCTAAACCTGCCTGGAGAGAAAAATTCTGCACTTCTTTGGATGGCTATGTAGGTATTGATACTTTAACTCGTCCGAAAACTAAAGAAGAAGAGGACAAATTCGTTCAGATGTTCCTCAGCGGCTTAGAAAAAAGTTTTTCAGATGCCAATAATGGAGCACTTCAGCCATTCTTATTGTCCTTCGAATATTGTGCCAAGTGTGATACCTGTTCTTCCGCCTGCCATATCTATGAAGCATCGGGGAAAAATGAACTATACCGGCCAATTTTCCGGTCTGAGGTTCTGCGGAAAATCGTCAAGAAGTATTTTACCAAAAGCGGGAAGCTGTTAGGCAGTTTTGTCGGCGCAGATATTGAGGTGAACTGGGAAACTATTGCCCGGCTCGGAGAATTAGCTTATCGCTGTAATCTTTGCCGCCGTTGTGCTCAAACCTGTCCTTTGGGATTAGATAATGCTATTCTTACCAAAGAGATACGTAAGATCTTCAGCCAGGAAATGGGTATTGCCCCCCTTCCTCTCCATACAAAAGGTACTGTTTTGCAGCTCAATACAGGTTCATCCACAGGAATTACCAAACCTGCTTTTCTGGATACCATCGAATTTCTTGAAGAGGACATCGAAGAAAAATATGGTTTAAAAATCAAATTCCCAATTGACAAAAAAGGTGCCGATATTCTGCTCATCCATAATGCCGGCGAATTTATGGCTTGGCCCGAAAACCCTATTGCTTTTGCCATTCTTTTCGAAGAAGCCGGGTTAGACTGGACACTGAGCAGTGAAATAGCAGGCTATGACAATGTAAACTATGGCATTTGGTATGATGATTTTCAAGCCAAGAAGATCGCTTTAATGCAAATGAACGTTGCTAAAGGGCTAGGAGTCAAGCGAATTGTTATGGGAGAATGCGGCCATGCCCATAAAGCTTCAATGATTGTGGGCGATCGCATGACTTATGGTGATAACAAAATTCCGGTTGAAAGCTGCCTGCCTTTGCTTTGGGAAATGGTTAAAGACAAACGTCTAAAGCTAATCCCTCAAAGAAATAATTTTCCAGTAACTCTTCACGATCCCTGTAATTATGTACGCGGCATGGGAATCGTTGAACCACAGCGCAATGTCTTGAGGGAAATAAGCCCTCTGTTTAGAGAAATGACACCTCACGGGGTGGACAATTATTGTTGTGGCGGGGGCAGCGGGTTTGCTATCACAAATTCCGTCAACTTTAGTGAATGGAGAAATAAAGTCAGTTCCCGCAAGAAGTTTAATCAGATCCTTGGAGCCTTTCAGGACACCATAGAAAACCCCTCTATTCCCAAATATGTTTGTGCTCCTTGTTCTAACTGTAAAGGAGCCATTCGAGATATTCTGGAATTCTACGAAGCCACAGAGAAGTTTAATGTTCAATATGGTGGTTTAGTGGAACTTATGGTCAATGCTCTAGTAAGTATGAAAAAACCGTTTATGGAGTTTTTAGAATAGTAGTTTGTCGATCATCACCGGTCAGTTAATTCAAAGCCTTCTGGAGCAGGTTTTTATATCCAGAAGGCTTTTTATGTAGTTTTCTGGCTGCAAATTACATGATGCTCCATTATTTCTTTGCGTTGCATGTTAAATAATGCGCCGACAATATTTTATGATCTCCGTTTACAGCAAGTTCATTGTCTGAGTAAAAACCTCTCTCACAGCACGCCCTGAAGCACAATCCAGCTCAATAATGCTCTGCCCTCTATTGATTGCTTTAACAGCGTCTGGATCAAAGGGTATTTTTCCGGTAACAGGAAGTTTATTTCTTTGACAGTAGGACTCTATTCTTTCTGTATTGGCGGGGCTTATGTCATATTTATTAATACAAATAACGACCCTCGTTTGAAATTGCTCAGAAGTCTTAATAATTCTTTCCAGATCGCTAATACCTGAGATAGAGGGTTCCGCTACGATCAGTACCATATCAACACCGCTCAGTGAAGCAATTACCGGACATCCGATCCCCGGCGAACCGTCGATGATAGCCAGATCAGCATTGACAGCCGCATACTTCATATTTCTTTTAACCTCAGTGACCAACATCCCAGAGTTACCGCTTCCCATTTTAAGCTGAGCCGTGGAAAATACTTTTTTATCGGTGTAGAGCATAAGTTCTCCTGCGACGGCAGGCTGAAAAGATATGGCTTTTTCAGGGCAGATAGTCTCACAAACACCGCAGCCTTCACAGGCTAACGTGTCAACGATATAAGGAATACGCTCCTGAATTGCCTCGAAGCGGCAATGTTGTCGGCACAAATCACATTGCACACATAATTCCGGATCAATCACTGCCTTGGACATCCCATAAAAGTTACCTCGTCTGGGTTCTGATGACTGATTTAAAATCAAGTGCAAGTTGGGGGCATCCACGTCACAATCAGCAAAAGCCTTGGCTTCGGCTAACTTTATAAAAGCACTGGCAACTGTTGTTTTACCGGTGCCGCCTTTGCCGCTAAGAATTAGTAATTGCTTCATGTTGTACCCCCTTAGCCACATTTTGAAGCAGGGAAGAGAACATTTGCCGATACTTTTCTTTCTCTCTGACTAAAATCAACCCTTCGGCATTTAGGGTTCCCAATTCGTTTTCAAAGGGTATCCTTCCTATAATATCAATGCCTCTTTCCAAGCAGAATTCTTCTGCCGGATTAGCTCCTTCCTGACACTTGTTCAGAACAACACCATGAGGTTTATTAAATAACTTTACCAGTTCATAAACCATATTGAGATTATGGACTCCAAACAACGTTGGTTCTGCCACCAACAAACAATAGTCTGCATCTTTGATGCTTTCCATAACTGTACAGGCACTTCCAGGGGGACAATCAATCACTGTAAATTTCTGATCACTACAAATATCCTTTAACAGCACTTTTATAATCGGGATACCTGATTCTTTCCCGGTTTCTAATATTCCTGTAATAACTTTAACATTTTCGGATAGGCCTCTTTGAACCTCACCAATAACGCTTTCCTTCTCGGATAACGCTTTCTCAGGGCAAAACAGTACGCATCCCCCGCAAGAATGACAAACCTCATCGAAAATAAGCAATTGATTCTTGATATAGGCTAAAGCATTGAACCTACAAAAATCTATACATCGACGACAACCGTCACAAAGCTTCTGATCAACAATAGGGATTTTAATTGTAATTTTTTCAGTTCTAATCTCTTGGGGCTTAAAAAAAAGATGCCCATTGGGCTCTTCTACATCACAATCAATATAAACGGAATCCATTGCCGAAGCTGCCAAATTTACGGATACCAGCGTTTTACCTGTGCCGCCCTTACCGCTGAGCACAGCTGCCTTCATTTTAGTGTCCTCCCTGGCCATGAAATCCGGCATGAATTTCTGCCAATACAGCCAGCTTTCCGTCATTTAGAGCATTGAGATTGTCTTTAATTGAGTCGTTAATCGTTTTAAGGAGTTTGATATTAGCTGCTTTAATAATTTCGGCCGCGTTTTCACCGCATCTTGGTGTAAGCAAGGCATCTACCTTGTTATCGACAATAATTTGGGCAGCCTTAATGCCCGCACCTCCTTGACTTGCGATAGCACTATTATCGATAAATGCACTTTCCTTTGACTCAGTATCATAAATGAGATAATAGGGTGTCCTGCCAAAATTGTCGCACACACCTGCCTCCATAGACTTGTCATTGACTGGAATTGCAATTTTCATTATGAATCCTCCCTAGTTTAAAATGTCTGTTAATAGATAATAATTATAGAATACATGTAAAACTACTGACACTTAAGGTCGTTAGGACTAAGAATCATTAAGAGTAATTTGTAGTTTATCATGTTTTAGAGAAATCTTTAGCTTCTATCAGCCTCTATTAGTTTCTATCTAGTTTCTATCTAGTTTCTATCTAGTTTCTATTAGTTTCCTGGCAATTCTTCTCACATCGATGTCTTTGACAACCGCCACAGCCGCAGTAAGGCTCAAGTCCATCACAAAGCTTATAGTCTCCGCCTTCAATCCTTAACATTTTACCTCTGACTAAAGACTCTGCAAGCTTTCTTCGCGCATCATTATAAATACGCTGTACCGTTGTACGTGCAATTTTCATTTGGTCGGCTGACTCTTCCTGAGTAAACCCTTCCAAATCAATTAGTCGTATTGTTTCGTACTCATCAACAGTCATAGTCACAAAATGATCTTGATTAATCGGAGCATCCAGCGGCCCAAATTGGTTGCTTTCCGGCAAGCAACACACTTTTCTCCATTTTCTTGGTCTTGGCATAATTCGATCTCCTCTGCTTGTGACGTAGGTAACAGGAGCGTCCTCCTGATACTTTCCGTTTTGTATATCTTATTTTACCTGTTATGAAATCACCTTGCCAGGGTAAGCAGTAACTTTCACAAAACTATGCCTCCTTAATTATGACATGCCCCGATAGCATTCTTCTAAATCTTCTCCTTTCATGTTATTGACATATGTTCTTTATTAATCTAATTATACCCAATTTCGCGCATATGTCAATAACTCACCGGAGCAGGGCATGTCAATACATTCAATCGTAACTTTTCAGAATCTAAAAAGCCCTCTGATAGCTTATTTTAATTACAATCTATCAGAAGGCTGTGGAACACCAATTTAATTTAAACCCTTTACAAATCTTTATTTGTCTCGGATATCTTAATATCTTAATTTTTGCTGCTTAAATAGGTTACTGAACAGGGTAGGCGCCCCTGCTGCTGAGGTAATTGAATAGATCCTCACCATGCTGCTGTTCTTCTTTTTGAATATGATTTAGGGCTTGACGAACACTATGATCCTGACATTCAAAAATGACCGTATCATAGGTTCCAGAAATGTACTTTTCAGTCACAAGCATATCTTTAGTTAAAGCAACATCATTTTGATTTACGGATTGTCCTGCAGGCTTTGTCTGTGCCGTTTGATTCTGTCCTCCCGTTTGTTGGCCCTGCCCTTGCCCGCTTATAGTCGGCGTTTGCCCATTCAGAATTTGATTCAAAGTGTTGAAATGCTGTTTTTCATGAGAGGCATGATCGTTAAATAATTGTTTTAATTGTTGATCTTGAGCCTCATTGGCATATTTGGTGTATTTTTGAACACACATTTCTTCATGGCTTTTTTGGTCTTGAAGCAGCATCTGTTCTTTTTGGCTGATCATGGGAAACCACCTTTCTGCGTAGACTTCTCGGCTCACTCGCCTGTTCGATAGTATTCACATATTCTCAAGAACTATGTAAAGAAAACCGGCTTCACAGACACTCGGCCAATCAACACAGCAGGAGTTTGCGTAATGAGTCGCAGTGTGGCGATAAGCTCGTCCGCTTATCGTCTTGACCAACGATTGCTTAGAAGAAAATCCACAACCAAAGTTAAGCTTTTTATTTAGTGTATCAAAGGAATGTGTCAAAGGGACGGTCCCTAATGTTCATTTTGCCAACAATTTATGATCGAGTGTCAAAAGGACCGTCCCCAATGTTCACTTAAACTCGGAAGCGATAGCCGGCGCCCCAAACGGTTTCGATGTATTGGGGATTCGAAGGATCACTTTCGATTTTCTCCCTCACTCTTGCAATATGGACTGTTACTGTTGATGAATCTCCCATGGCTTCTAGTCCCCAAACACGTTCAAATAACTCTTCCCGTCCGAACACATGATTAGGATTTTGGGCTAGATATAAAAGTAAACTAAACTCCTTCTGAGCCAAGCTTACCTCCTGCCCGAGCACAAAAACTCTGTGAGATTCCTTGTCTATTTCCAGTCCGCGAATCGTCAGCGTATTTCCTTTAGTTATGGTTTCCCGGAACCTAAGTTTCAGCCGTTCATAATTCTCCAGATGAGCTTTAACTCTGGCGACTAATTCGCCGGGACTAAAAGGTTTGGTGATATAATCATCGGCGCCCAGGCTGAACCCTTTAATCTTATCAATTTCTTCTTTTTTGGCAGAAACTAAAAGAACAGGAATAGCTTTATTCTCTTTCATGACCTTGAGGATTTCTAATCCATCCATTCCTGGCAGCATGATATCCAAGATCAGCAGATCTATCTCCTCTTCCTGAAGGAGGCTTAAGCCCGCTGAGCCATTCCCACATACCATAACATCGAAGTCGGCAACTTCAAGATAGTCCTTTTGTAATTCCGCAATGCTTAAATCATCTTCAATGATTAAAATCTTTTTCTTCATGATTCACGTTTAGTATTATGATTTACTAAGAGAAATCATAATACTCGTTCCCTCCTCCCCATGGCTGACAGCCCAAATTCTCCCCTTATGCCCTTCAACAATTTGCTTGGCGATCGCCAATCCCAGACCGCTTCCTTTACTTCGAGCCTTATCCGATCTATAGAATCGATCAAAAATATGAGGCAAATCCCCTTCACTGACACCCGAACCGTTATCACGCAGTTCAATAATAAGGCTGGTGAAGGTGTCTCGGAGAAGAATTTTAATTTCACCCTGCTCTTTGTTCATATATTTACGGGAATTATCGAGAATATTTACGATGACTCTCTTCATTCTGGCACGATCCAGGGACACAAATTGCTTCTGAGGCAGATCAATATGTAAAGAAACCTTGATATGACTGCTTTCTAATTCCGGCTCACTTTCGAGCAGGCAGAGTTTAAGGTACTCCCCAATATCTGTTTTTTCAAAATCAAAGGGAATCTGATTTAAATCCAGTTTTGCATACAGAAGTAAATCATCAATCATTTGATCAACTTGATGAGCTTTCAAAGAGATAGTTTTGAGATAACGTTCCATTTTCTCGGGAGTATTGGCAATACCGTCTAAGATTCCTTCAACATATCCCTTGATCGAGGTTACAGGGGTTTTTAAATCATGGGAGATACTCGAAATTATCATTTTCCGGTTATCCTCATACTTCAGTTGAGAATAAACGGAATCCTTGAGTTTTAAGCGCATGAGTTCAAGATCGCGGCATAAGGCCTGAATTTCTTGATCCCCTTCTTCAACGATTGCCTGATCGAGATTTCCCCGGCTAATTTCCGCTGCGGCACTTTGCAAGTTACGAAGTGGTTTAAGAATTCTGCGTGAAAAATGATAGGATACAAGAATATTAGTCAACATAAAGAGGAGAACAAACGTCACTCCAATTATAATTATAAATCTAGTAAGGTTTGTCGCCGCTTGATCTAAGGGCGCTAATAACAACACCCTGCCCTTCGTACCATCCTTGAACTGAAGGCCTACGGATTGAACGGAATAAGTCATGTCCCCGATAACAATGGGTTCATTTCTCCCCATATTCCCGGCATCCAAGGATTTCTCCAGGTCGATTTTACTAAGATTGATGGAAGAAAAGATCATCTTTCCATCTTTAATAATCACAAGCTCTCCCTGAATTTCGGCAAGCCGTTCTTGGAGATGTTTTTGAAACTCATCTTCTTCAACAACTTCAGGGCTTCGCTGCAGAATACCTGTTTCGGTATTTAGAAGTTCTAACTTAATCTGTGACAAACGTTGATAATCTTTAAATGATAAATCATTGCCGGACATTTTGCAGTAAATAAAAAGAAAAGCCACGGCAATGAAAACAGTAATCACCATTGGAATGATGACTGTTGAAGCGTTGGCTAAAATCATCCGTTTTTTTAGGTCCATTAAAACGTCACCTTATAATTCTTTTTTATCAAACAAGTAAAAACCTGCTGTAAATAACATAATGCCTGAACCCAGCATAATCAAGAACTGGCGTAAAATTTTCCCCACGGGAAGGGATTTAATAAGAAACAAATTATACCAGTCCAGTTGAGTTGTCATAAACAAACTCGAATATTGAGAAAAGAATACTCCCATAACCTTTAAAACCAGAAAGGCCAGAATTGATACAAAAAAAACAGAAATTCCACTTTTAAAGATATTGGCCAGTAAAACAATGCCTAAGGCCAAAACAACCATGGGAATTAAGCTAACAATATAGGAAAATACTGTTCTAAGCAATGAATCCAAGGTTGTTGAATTTGTATTAAAAATAAACCCTGCCAATATCGAAAAGATGAGCAGCAGTAAAAGAGTCGCTAAGATAAAAATAACAATAGCCGTAATTTTAGCGGCAAAGATCTTAAACCTGCTCACCGGCCGGGTTAAGGTTATGCGCATATTGTTATGGGCGAACTCCCCGGAGAAACTATCAATCGTTACTAAGGCCGTAAAAAGCGGCAGAATCGTGTTGACAACTACTGACAGGACAAGCATGGGAAATTCCACACTGCCTGCCGCTCTGAGTCCAAAGCCGCTTCTTACCCCTACTATAATAATTTGACCGATAACAATAACGGCCAAAGATAATATCAGTGCTGCCAGGGCCTTTTTCTTCTTATAGAGTTTCTCTAATTCATTAGCCAGCGCTGCTTGAAAGACGGCCATTTCGTTCTACCTCACTTACAAAATAGTTCTCAAGAGTTGCATAGTTTCTCAAAATTGTCTTAGTGCTCTCCACATTAAGTATTTCTCCATTATAGATGACTCCGATACGATTACAGGTTAACTCGACGTCATGAATCAAATGGCTGGAGATAAAAAATGTGGTCTTTTCTTCGTCAGCTAAGTTTTGAATCAATTTACGGATATCAATCATTCCCTCAACATCAAGTCCATTCAAAGGTTCATCGAGAATAACGACCTTAGGCCGGGATAAAATAGCTGCGGCTAAGCCGAGACGCTGCTTCATTCCCAGAGAGAATTTCTTCGGTTTTTCATGCTTATATTTAAGCATACCCGTCTGCTCCAGAACCTCATCAATACGCCGATTATCCACATTCGGATAAAATCGCGCCAGCTGCCTCAAGTTATCAAAGGCACTAAGATAAGAATAAGATTCGGCAATTTCGATAAGACAGCCGACGTTAGCCATGGCTTTCTCATAGTCTTCCGTTATGCTGTAGCCAAAGATCTTCACATCCCCATAATCGGGACGAATGAGTCCGGTCATGAGTTTCATGGCGGTGGTTTTTCCGGCACCGTTGGGTCCAAGAAAACCAAAAATATCTCCCGCAAGGATTTCTAAGTTAATATCTTTAATTCCCCGCCCATTCTCATATTGTTTCGTTAGGTTCTTTATTTCTATAACCGGTTCCATACCTGCCTCCTTCAATGTTAAGAGGACTGCCGGGATAACCGGCAGTCATAGCTATTTTCCGTTGTATTTTGGTGCTATTCGAAGTCCGGGCTGAAGGAGGAATCGAAGATAGCGCCCTCAGCAGATATAATGTTTCCATTTAAATAAATTTTACCGGCATGTTCGTCGAGGAAAAAGTCCCCTTTGCTTCCCGTATCTGTTGAATAATTATAGTTTGGCGAATTTTTATCCTTCGACCTTGTGGCATTAAAGTTGAAGTTTCGTTTCGTTGTTGCATATTGGTCAAATCCTGGTTTATATACCTCGTAATATCGCCCAGTCGCCGATGTTTGATCAATCTGTGTGATCTCGATAATTCGTTCTCCGATTTTGACAAATTTACCGTCTTTTGTGATCAGGATGTCATTTTTAAACTTACCCATAAATTTCTGGGGATTGGATATTCCGGGCCCGGAATTTACAGTTTCGACAACATTTTTTACAACTTTCTTTCCGTTGAGATCCGGTTTAGTCACCACTGTGGAATTTATCTCCGTCAGCTTAGCCAAAACCTCTATCGTTATGTCATGAACGTTCCCCTTCTCATCCTTTCCGGAAACGACGGCAGAGCCTAAAATGCTCTCCATGATGCCATCTTTATTAATTTTTGCCGTTCCGTCAATGTTTTTGACAAAAACATCCTTACTGAGCTGAGGAGAATTATCTTGTTGCCCATTTTGTCCATTAAATCGTTGTTTCATTTCAAAGGAGGCAAGTGCATTAATCAATGAAGGGATCTGTACTTCCGTAAGTGAACCGGAAAGCACTTTGCTTCCGTCCGGGTTCTCAGTTACCGCAACATTGTCTTTAAGATTTCCGACGATTGCATCTGCTATCTTTTCAACATCGTCAGCATTATTATTTTTAAAGGGATTGGAAAATGTCTGGTCATTTCTTCCTTGGGTGTACTCCGTTACATAGTAGGTAGGGTCATCATTCGATTGCCTAATAAACGTCGTCTTATCCGAATAGGTTTGATTACTGTAATTATTTCCATTAATAGTTTTTTCGGATGAACTACGATCTATAGCATTTTTAGTTCTGTCGAATTTCTCGATTTGGTTCAATGTAGCTAAGGTTTTTCCATTATCCTTTAAGTCATAAGATAGATCCATTGTAAAACTATTGAGATTGTCACTGCATTGAGACGCAGTCACTTTAAGAGCATCTTTTAACTGATCATATCCGCTTTTGGCTGCGATATCCGCCAGGGCCGTGGTAGCCAGCAGCATCGCCCCCAGGGTAAAGCTTAAAATCATGGTCGTTTTCTTGGTAAATTTCATGGATCCAACTCCTTATCCGTTTTCTAGAAGCTTCCGTGAGTTTATTTTAGCAAGTTGCTCTTGAATTTCTCTAAACGATTTATTAACAAATTATTAATTGTTCTATGGTTCATTCATAGGTGTATATCAGACCCTTTGGAAATTATATCATAATATCCATTTTTCTTACTTCAGATGTAACAGGTTTACGATAAACCCATAAGCTGATACTCTCGCCTAAGTATTCATAGGTCTTGACAAAGTTATGGCAAAGGAATGCTTCTTTCATCGTCACAAATAAGATTTAGAATCTCAACATAGTTAAGTTAATTATTATTAACAGGCAAAATCCATTGAATTCCTTTATATATACCCTCCTTTAGGTGTTTTGAGCATTTAGCTTTTATTTTTATGAAATATTTCACAAATGCTTGTGAATAAATAGATTTTGAACAACTATGAATCTTATGCTATATTAAAAATAAGCGGTCTGATGGTCTGACCAGGTACATGATTTCACAAGCTTTGCTTGTAGTCTCCTGTATTCTTTATGTATTAGATCTATTGTTCCGCTCTGAAATCATATTCAATTTTTTGCAGGGAGGCTGTACCATGGAAATTCTCGTGTGTATTAAGCAAGTTCCAGGAACCTCGAAAATTGACGTTGATCCTATTACCGGGGTCTTAAAGCGTGACGGCGTTGATTCTAAAATGAACCCTTATGATTTATTTGCCCTTGAAGCTGCCTTAAGACTTAAAGAACAAAAAGGCGGAACCATCAAGGTGATCAGTATGGGGCCGCCGCAGGCTAAAGATGTTATCAAAGAAGCCTTCATGATGGGAGTCGACGAAGGTGCTTTGGTCTCAGATCGGAAGTTTGCCGGAGCTGATGTTCTAGCCACCTCTTACACGATTTCTCAAGGAGTTCGCCAACTTGGCAGCTTTGATTTAATACTCTGCGGCAAACAAACCACCGATGGGGACACTGCCCAAGTTGGCCCGGAGATGGCTGAGTATTTGGGCATCCCCCACATTGCCAACGTCTTGAATATTATCGAAGTCAAAGAAACCTCCATTCTGGTAGAAATGGATATGGCTAATACCATAGAAATTGCCGAAATTAAGTTTCCCTGCCTCTTGACCGTAGAAAAGGATATTTTTCAGCCCAGACTTCCTTCCTACAAGAAAAAATTAAGTACGAAAGACCGGGAAATCAAAATCATTTCCTTTCAAGATTTCCAGGATCAAGATGAGCATAGATATGGACTCGCCGGTTCGCCAACTCAGGTAGAACGCATTTTTCCTCCAGCCGTCAATAGCGACCGAGAAACCTGGACAGGCACCTCAGCAGAACTTAGTTCTCAGATTGCCAGTAAGCTTAGACAATTAAAGTTTGTTTAGGGGGAAAGAACTATGAGTAAATTAATTTGTCATCAGGAAAAACTGAACGAATCGAATATCTGCGATCTGGTTAAAATTTGCCCCTTTGGCGCTCTCGAAGCTAAGAACGGAACCCTTGAAATAACAGCCGGATGCAAAATGTGCAAGCTTTGTGTTAAAAAGGGTCCGCAAGGAGTTATGGAATTCATCGAAGATGTGACTCCTTCTGTTGACAAAAGTTTATGGAGAGGCATTGGAGTCTACGTTGACCATATTGAGGGTGAAATACATCCCGTCACTATGGAATTAATCGGTAAGGCCAAAGAACTTGCTGCTGTTGTCGATTTCCCAGTCTATGCTGTATTTATCGGCAGCAACATTAAAGATAAAGCTCAAGAATTACTTCACTACGGTGTCGACGAAGTTTTTGTTTATGATTACGAAGAATTAAAACATTTTAGGATTGAACCTTATACAGCAGCCTTTGCTGATTTTATCGAAAACGCAAAACCCTCTTCTTTGCTTGTCGGGGCTACTACAATAGGCCGTTCTTTGGCTCCCCGAGTCGCTGCAAGATTTCGAACCGGCTTAACCGCTGATTGCACAACCCTGGAAATGAAGGAAAATACCGACCTGGTGCAAATCAGACCCGCCTTCGGCGGCAACATTATGGCTCAGATCATCTGTCCGAATACAAGACCGCAAATGGCAACGGTCCGCTATAAGGTTATGACTGCCCCGGAAAAGCTGTGTGAACCCAGCGGTAAAATCACGCTCTGCCAATTAGACCCCGCTAAATTAACATCGGCAATTGAGGTCTTAAAGGTGACCCGCAAAGAAAACGAAGAAAACATTTCGGATGCTGAAGTCATCATTGCGGTCGGACGAGCCTTGAAATCCGAAAAAGATTTGGCTATGGTCGAGGAATTAGCTCAATTATTAGAAGCCCAAATCGCCTGCACGCGGCCCTTGGTTGAAGCCGGCTGGCTGGGGGCTAAACAACAAATAGGCTTATCCGGCCGAACCGTTAAGCCCAAACTGATTATTACCCTGGGAATTTCGGGCGCAGTTCAGTTCACAGCCGGTATGAACAGCTCAGAACAGATCTTCGCCATTAATAAAGACCCTCATGCTTCAATTTTTAATATCGCCCATTATGGAATTATCGGTGATCTCTATGAAATCGTTCCTCAGCTCATTGAAGATCTTAAAAACTCAAAGGCTCTGGCTTGCGCGCGTTGAGAATCAGAGTGAGATAATAAATCTGAGAGAAAATCGTGGAGGTATTTTCATGAATAATTATAAAACGCTGGATGCTCAAGATAGAGAGTTTTTAGTATCATTATTAGGGGAAGACCGAGTCTACACGGGCGAAGCGATCAGTGAGGACTTCAGTCATGATGAACTGGGAGGCATCAGCAAATTACCGGATGTTTTAGTTGATGTTCAGTCTGCTGACGAAGTCTCCCAAATCATGCGTTATGCTTCTGAAAACAATATTCCTGTGGTAGCACGCGGCTCAGGAACCGGGCTGGTCGGCGCTTCGGTCCCTATCTTCGGAGGGATCATGCTGAATATGAGCGGTATGAATAAGATTCTTGAACTCGATGAAGAAAACTTAACTCTCACTCTGGAACCCGGAGTGCTTCTCATGGAAATCAGCAAATTTGTCGAAGACCATGATTTGTTCTACCCGCCGGATCCCGGCGAAAAGTCCGCTACGATTGGGGGAAACATTAACACCAATGCCGGTGGCATGAGAGCCGTAAAATATGGAGTGACGAGAGATTATATCCGTGGCCTTGAGGTTGTTCTGCCTAACGGCAGCATCATTCATCTCGGAGGAAAAGTCGTCAAGAATTCCTCGGGATACAGCGTCAAGGATTTGATCTGCGGTTCAGAAGGAACACTAGGTATTGTTACCAAAGCAATCTTAAAGCTTCTTCCTCTGCCTAAGAAAGCAGTTTCTCTGCTGATCCCCTTCCCTGATCTCGACAAAGCCATCAGCACCGTACCAAAGATTATTAAATCAAAAAGCATTCCCACGGCCATCGAATTTATGCAGAGAGAAGTTATCCTTGCCGCCGAGGAATTCCTGGGCAAAAAATTCCCTGACAACTCATCGGATGCCTATCTCCTGCTGACCTTTGATGGCAACAGCACCGAAGAATTGGAGAAAGACTACGAGAAAGTTGCGAATATATGCCTTGAAGAAGGGGCTCTGGATGCCTTCATTATTGATACCGACGAGCGAAAAGAAGCAGTTTGGTCTGCCCGCGGCGCTTTCCTTGAAGCGGTTAAAGCTTCAACCACAGATATGGACGAGTGTGACGTTGTTGTTCCCCGTAATAAAGTGGCCGAGTTCATTAAATACACTGATCTCCTTCAGGAACAATTTCAGGTCCGCATCAGAAGCTTCGGTCACGCCGGGGACGGAAATTTGCACGTCTATGTCTTAAAGGATGATCTTTCGGAAGAAGCTTGGCAGAAGAAACTTGCCGAAGTCTTTGCCGCCATGTATCAAAAGTCTCAAGAGCTTCAAGGGCTGGTATCCGGAGAACATGGTATCGGCTATGCCAAAAGACAATATATGTTTGATCAATACGAGCCGGAATATATCGAACTTATGAAGAATATTAAGTTGGCCTTTGATCCTCAAAATATTCTTAATCCCGGGAAGGTCTGCGAGTAGAATTTTCCGGCCAATCCACACTGCAGGAGTCTGCGTAATCAGTTGCAATGTGGCGATAAACTCGTCCGCTTATTGTCATGGCCACCGGCTGCCAAGCGGCCCTTATGAACTCAATTGCATGGAGAGACGGTAAAGTCTCATGCTCACAAATCTTACGCTATAGAGGCGGAGCCGTGACCCTCTTTTACCGTTCGACACGAAAATGTCCGGTGAACATTTTCGCTTGCTGCAATTCGCTGGTGCTACGCAGTGACATGGGGTGCAGATCAGTACATGGAAGTATGATAGCACAGCACAAAAAAGTAACCCTCCCCGAGGGGTTACTTTTTTGTACTATAATAAAAGTTTGGATATCCTAAAAAATTTATAGTTTACACTTCGAAATTGAGCAAACATTTATAGTTTGCTCTGATTTAGTCCGCTCTAATGCATGAGAAATGGCCGAACCTCCTCAAGGGCTTTTTTCAATTCCTCAATAGCCTGTTCATTCATTCTTCCGGAATTACGCATTCTTTGGATTAGATCTTCAGGAGTAATCCCCTCCATTCTCATAGCTGAGACAATCTCCTTTTCATCTTTAGTTAAATCCTTCCATTCTCGCACCGCTAACACCTCCGCATAGATTAAAACAGGTTTACCGTTTGGCATCTAGTTTTTGAAATGGCTTATATTTTATACACAGATGAACTCAACCAATTAATCCGGAGGAATTTGATTCCTTAAAATTCCGCCCGATAAAGTTATTTTATAAATTCTTAACAAATTCTTAAAATCTTCTCCTCAAAAATTGGGCATTCTAAGCATCGTTCCAGTTAAATAAAACTACAAGGAGGAGTGCAAATTGTTAAAAAAGTTTGCAGTGGGTTCATTAACCCTGGCTTTTCTGGCTTTAGGTGCCGGAACTTGCTTAGCTGCTCCTGACCCTGCCCAGCTTAACGAGCTCAAAGCGTTAAACCAACAAATGTTCACGCTGAAAAAGCAAATGGTGGATAAACAGTTGGAAGCAGGGCTCCTGGATCAGGAGAAAGCGGCCAAAATCAAAACCTTCATTGAAGCTCGCCAAAAGCAGATTGAAGAAGATTTTGCTAAGGGACAGTATTCCGGCTTTGGTAAGAAACACGGTCACGGCTTTAACAAGGGGTGCCCGCGTAATGCTCAAGACGCCCCCAAAGCGAGCCCTTCTCCGAGTAATATTTAATCTTGATTAACCATAAAGATTAGCAACTGGAACAGCCCCTCGACTTCAGTCGGGGGGCTTACTGATAGTGAGCTTATAGTCTCCTGTCGGACCTTTCCAGCGAAACTTGTTAACTGTCCTTTTTCCTATTTGGATCTCTTCACAGGGGCATTGGTTAATACATCTTATACACATAAAACAATGAGTATCAAATAGAATGGTGCCCTCATCGCTCATGGTGATGTTTTTAGCCGGACACTGTTTGGTTCGGTAAGACTCCTAGTCAACGCCTTCAGAACTTGATACACTATAAAAAAATGGGAAGGGGTGGTCTCCATGCCGGATGATAAAATTATGGTTTTACCCCAGGAACTCCTAATCCTAGGTGCGGCAGTAAAAACCGGAATGATCGAAGCTTTGCGCCAAGAAACAACTTACACAGCCCTGACTAAAAGTCTTAACTTAGACTCCAGAGCCGTTTGGGTAGTGCTGGAAGCTCTGGCCGATCTGGGTTATGTAACTAAGCAGGGAGAAATGGTTACTCTCTCCGAAGAGGCTCATAAAATGATCTACGACTCTAAAGCCCCTAATTACGTGGGATTTGCTTTTATGCATCGCTATAATATGATTCGTTCCTGGGCTCATTTACCTGAGGTCCTTGACAACGGCCAACCGGCTCCGCGCGACCCGGACCCTGAAAATACGCGCTATTTTATGGAGGCCATGCGGCACGGTGCTGTAAAAAGTGCTCCGGCCGTCGCGGAGTTTCTTCTCAAAGATACCGTTGAAGAAATAAACGTTCTTGACATCGGCGGTGGGCCTTTGATCTATGGAACTGCTTTTAGGGCTCAAGGAGCCAAAGTGACGGTTTTAGATCTGCCGCCGGTAGTTCAATTGATGCAAGAGAAGGCAGCCTTGGCAGATATTACTCTTATCCCGGGAGATTTCAACCAAGGCCTGCCCTCTGGTCCATTTGATTTAGTTTACCTGGGAAATGTGTGCCATATTTTTGGCGAGACGGAAAATAAAGAATTGTTCCGAAAAGCAAGTAGGGTCTTACTTCCTGGCGGACGCATCGCAATCGTTGACATGATACGAGGGACAAACCCTTTCGCTGCCGTCTTCGGAGTCAACATGCTGCTTAATACTGCAAGCGGCGGTACCTGGACTTTGCAGCAATATACTGATTGGCTGACAAGTGCCAATTTTCAAGATATAACCTTACAAGAGATCGCCGGCCGCCAAATTATTACCGCAGTACGTACTGACGCTTTCTAATTAATAATTATTTTCAAACGCCTTAAAAGCTATTGCTGGTATTTTTCTACCATGTGATAGCTTTTTTTTTATTTGATCTTTTATCTTCATCTCCATTTAACTTCCACTTTTATAAAACTGGGGGTACTCCCTCCTTCGCTCTCTTGTGGGGGCAGGGTCCATCCTTCAAGGCGATAGATTTGTTATTGACTAGGCGCTTCGACGAAACTGTCCACAGAACACTTTCGTCACTGAAGCCACAACGTTAAGCTTCAGCTGAATGAGTTAATTTCTTTATTTCATTATGCCCTTTACTAACTTTCATAAAAAATGCCTAAGAATATGGTTGACTTATTAATAAAATGCCATAAATTGTAAAGTTCCATCGTATTATATCTTAGAAGTATTAAGGAGGGATCAATGTGAGACAGATTCTAGCCAGAAGCGAACGTTGCCTCGGCTGCAAGAGCTGTGAACTGGCTTGTGCTGTTGCCCATTCAAGCAGCAAAACCTTGTTTCAGGCGCTCGCAGAGCCCCAGTTACCCCAGAGGAGAATCTTTGTTGAGTCTAATGGTGAGCAGAATTTCCCCTTACAATGTCGTCAGTGTTTAGATTCTCCTTGTGTTCATGCCTGTATATGCGGAGCTATGCATATTGACCTAAAGACCGGACTCATACAAGTAGACAGCCAAAAGTGTGTCGGATGTATGATGTGTGTCATGGTCTGTCCCTATGGAGTTATTGCAGAAATTCATTCAGCCCGCCAAGCAGCAAAGTGTGACCGCTGCCTGGACTTAGACTATAATCCTGCCTGTGTTTCGGCCTGCCCCACGGGAGCTTTGGAATTTACAGAGGTTCAGGATTTCACCCACAACAGCAGAAAGGCTTTTCTAAAATTAATGAACTCGTTCAGCTAAAGCTGAACTACCACCGAAGCAGAGAACGGGGACCACTTCCATTACAAGAAGTGGGAGCCTCGCGATTGTATGAAGGGAGTTAATTAAAATGAAATCTCCAAAATCAATTGATCCTGCCGTTTTAGAATTATTGCCAAAAGCCTCTTTAGATGGAGTGGAAACTGTTTGGGACCGCTACGAAGCTCAACAACCACAGTGTGGCTTTGGCAGTTTAGGGGTTTGCTGCCGGCATTGCGTTCAAGGACCTTGCCGAATTGATCCCTTTAGCAATGGTCCTAGTAAGGGAATTTGCGGAGCTAGCGTGGAAACCATCGTAGCACGCAATTTGCTGAGGCAAGTAGCCGGCGGAGCAGCGGCTCACGTAGACCATGCCTACGAGGCCGTTGAAGCTTTAGAGTTAGCAGCCAAAGATGTACTTAATTACTCACTCGATGAAATAAAACTTCAGCAAATTTCTCAAGGTCTGGGTATAGATGTCTCCGGTAAAGATAAGAGAGAGCTCGCCTTGGAGATTGTCAAAGCTGCTTATGCTGATTTAGCTAACCATGGGAATAGGCCAATCCAGTGGTTGATGGCTCACGCCCCGAAAGAACGAATTGATGTATGGCAAAATCTCGGAATTATTCCACGCAACCCAGATCGGGAAATTCGCGAAGCTATGCATCAAACCACGATGGGAATGGATGCCGACCCCGTAAATCTCGTTTTAGCAACAGCTAAACAAGGGCTGGTAGACGGCTATTCGGGCTTAAAATTAGCAACAGACATCCAGGATATTCTGTTGGGTACTCCTACACCCGTCGTAACCGAAGCTAATTTAGGGGTTCTCAAAAAAGACTTTGTCAACTTAATTATCCACGGGCATGTCCCCCTGCTTTCCGAGAAAATTGTCTACTGGGCGAAGAAACTTCAAGCAGAAGCTGTTGCTGCCGGTGCTGAAGGAATTCAAATCGCGGGAATTTGCTGTGCAGGCAACGAAGTCTTAATGCGCAGCGGAATTCCCTTAGCCACGAACTTCTTAGCTCAAGAATTAGCCATCGTCACAGGGGCTGTCGATGCCATGGTCGTCGACGTTCAATGTATTATGCCTTCTTTAGCCCAAGTTGCCTCTTGTTATCATACGCAAATTATCACGACGATGCCCATCGTCAAAATTCCCGGAGCAACCCATATCCCCTTTACGTTAGAAAATGGGGATCAAGCGGCCCAGGAAATTGTACGCAAAGCCATTAGAGCCTATGGACGGAGAGACAGCAAGAAAATTAAGATTCCCGATTATAAACGTAAGATCATGGCAGGATTTAGTGTAGAAGCCATTATCGGAGCCTTAAAAAGAATAGATCCTGAGCAGCCTCTGAAACCTCTCGTTGATAATATTGTCAATGGCAACATTTTAGGAGTTGTGGGTACGGTAGGCTGCAACAATGTCAAAGTGACTCAAGATCAAATGCACGTGGAACTAGTGAAAGAGCTTGTGAAAAACAACGTTTTGGTCGTTGCTACGGGATGTTCTGCACATGCTCTGGCAAAAGCGGGACTTATGAATTCCGAAGGAACCGAGGACTTTGCCGGAGATGGCTTAAAAGCAGTCTTAACAGCTCTGGGCCAAGCCGCAGGTCTTGCTGCCCCGCTTCCTCCGGTTCTGCATATGGGAAGCTGTGTAGATAATTCGCGAATCGGGGATTTGGTTACTGCCATCGCTGCTTACCTCAACGTAGATTCGGCCTTATTACCTGTGGCTGCCAGTGCTCCGGAACTTCAACACGAAAAGGCTTTAAGCATCGGAACTTGGGCAGTGACCTTAGGGCTCACAACTCACCTTGGTGTAGTTCCGCCGGTTCTCGGAAGCAAAATGGTGACTGAATTGTTAACGAAGGGCCTCAGTGATGTGATTGGCGGAAAATTCTATGTCGAAACCGATCCTCTTAAAGCGGCAGACGGACTGCTTGAGGATATACGGGCCAAACGCAAAAAACTCGGACTTCCCAGTTAAGGATGGTTAAACATATGAGATATATTGTCGTTGGTAACAGTGCTGCAGGTCTCTTTGCCGTCGAAGAAATCCGCAGGCGCGATTCCCAGTCAGAACTCCTCGTCCTCACAGCAGAACAGGAGCCAAGTTATTCGCGCTGCCTAACTACGTATTTTTTAGCAGGAGATATCTCAGCTTCCCAGCTTTACTTACGCAAGGAAGACTTCACTGAACAACTGAATTTAAACGTAACTTATGGAGCCAAGGTTAACAGAGTTGACCCAGCACGTCAATTAGTCCAGAGTACTGACGGAAGAGAGTGGCATTATGACAGACTTTTATTGGCTATGGGAGCTTCGGCGAAAAAACTCACCGTTCCGGGCAGAGATCTCCCGGAAATCTTTACTCTGCGCACACTAAAGGATGTGCAAGATATTAATAAGGTTATCAAAGGGGGAGCGAAAAAGGCCGTTGTTATTGGAGGAGGTCTTGTCAGTTTAAAATGTGCTTACGCTTTATTAAAACGGGGCCTTGAAGTTACTGTTGTGGTTTCCTCAGGACAAATCCTCTCCCAAATGCTTGATGCCAAAGCTGCCGGTATCATTGAGGATCATTTAAGAGCTCATGGGCTTCGATTTCTCTTCAAGACTGAAGTAATTGCCATCGCCGGAAAAGATCATGTCCAGGTTGTTCTGCTCTCACCTCAAACAGAACTCGCCGCTGATTTAGTAATTGTAGGTAAAGGTGTTTGTCCCAATATTGGAGAATTGCGAGATTGTGGCTTGAAGATCGGTAAGGGGATTCAGGTTAATAGCTTCATGGCCACCAACCTGCCTAATATTTACGCAGCCGGGGATATTGCCGAGACCTGGGATTTGGTCCGTCAAAAGTTTGTGGTAAACGCCACCTGGCCGAATGCGACGACTCAAGGACGAATTGCCGGAGCAAATATGTGCGGAGCACATGAAGTTTATCCAGGATCGTTAGGCTTAAATTCGGTAGACTTTTTCGGTCTCTCAGCTATGTCGGCGGGTTTTACCAAACTCCAAGAAGCCATGCCGGCAGAAGATTGGGAGGAAGAAGAATCTCAAAGATTTATAGACGGCAAGACCATTTATCAAAAGCTCATTTATCAAGAGAGCATCCTCAAGGGTTTCCTTCTGGTTGGTGACACATCCCAATGCGGTGTATTAACTGCTTTGATCAAATCAGGCCGGCCTTTAACTAATAACCAGAAGGAGATTGCTCTGGGAAGACGAGGAACCTTGGCGATAGAACTGATGACGAAGAAACTCTAAGCTATGTATAAGGTAATGCAGGCGTATTATACTCTAACTGTTAGTTCTCTCGGACTTGCAGTTCATGGTCGCTACTGCCTAATTGCACTATGATCCCTGAAAGTAAACAAGGGCGCAGCCTTTGGCGGAAACGGCAGGGTAGTTGTTGGTGCACTTATACTGGAAGACAAAAAGTTATACTTTCTACCTTAGAAAATAGTTTTTCCATTCATAAGTAATACCACTAAAGGGCATGGGGGCCTGATAGTATTAAAAAGCCGTTGCCTCACGAACCTATAATTCGTGAAGCAACGGCCCTTTTGCGCTTAGTTTCCATATTTAACTAGGGAATCAGCCGAAATCTTCGATTTTGGCTATTAATTTCGAATAGACCTTATGCATATGTGGTTCGGTACTGTAATCATTGATTTCAGCCAGCGGGATCCATTGGACACCGCTGTTTTCATCTTCTTTAACCCTAAGTTGATCCTTTTCATCCCCTTCAATTAAAAAAGCAAGAGATAAATGCAAGTGGGGGGATACGTAAATCCCTCGTTTTATGTGCCCCAGAACCGTTAATATATCCAAGGAAAAAATATCTTCAGAAACAGGCTGGATCGTCTTTACGCCCGTCTCCTCCCGCAGTTCTTTTATTGCTACCGCCAGAAAGTCTTCCTCCCCGTCGGCATGGCCTCCTATCCATGACCATGAGTTATAGATATTATGATGGACCATAAGCACTTTATCTTTAGAACTGTTTACCGTAAAGGCCGAACAGGTAATATGGGCGACCTCATTGTTCCTGGTCAGGATATCTTTAAAAACCTCGGCGCAATATAAAAAGACCTCTTTATCCGTTGTTTCTTGTTCATTGCAGGGATGATAATCCTTTATTAATTCAAACACGGTACTCTCTCTTTCTTAATTGCTCCTCAACAGCTTATTCTAATGAATTGAGCTAGTGTAATCCTCTCTGCCAAAGATAGATCCTGCTTTTTCCTTATCATAACATGGATCGGTTTGAATTATATAATTGTAATCTTGTTGTAAGGCAGCTATTGTCTCTTCCCTCTCTTCACGTTTTATTTTTTGCTCTGGAAACAAACTATCATCGCCTAACATTGCGACTAAGGCAGCCGTTGCCGCACCAAACAGTACATGATCCAAATAGCTTAGTAATGCTGCCGACGGTTTTTTACTTTTCCTCACATTCGCTTGAGCACTGAGACCATAAATCCCCAACCACGCCATTGAGGTAATGCCTACCCCTTTTAGCAGATAAAAGTCACGTCCAGTCGCAGATAATGTATAAGTCGCAGCTATCCCTACCCCATTTGCGAGTATGCCGTTGGCAATTTTACCAACAGCTTTGCCTCTATGTTTATGAGCATCATTTTTAGTAACGAATAGGCTTGCAGCCAGCTGTTCATACCGCGAATCAGTTAAACCGAGCTCAAACTCAAGTTTATTTAGGAGTCGGCCAGGAATAGACCCCAGCATACCGGCGACTATGCCCAGAAAAATTCTATCTTTAATTTTTTGCATGATCTGTTCCTCCTTTCAGCAATATTCTTTAGTATATGAGTTATGGCCGAGATCATTCAAGCCTGTTCTATTCGACCTCTTGAACAATAAAAGAGGGGCCGTTGCAAAACGAACTAAAATAGTTCGCAAGCAACGGCCCTTTTTCTTACTAAAAATAGAAAACTGCGGGTCCCAAAGAACTCGCAGTTAGCGTATAATTTAAGTTATGCTAAAAACCAAATTACACACTAAGAATTATAACGAATTAGGTGGACACTATCAATTAGCTTTGCCATTTAATTTTAACGTGTTAATACCAGAGGATGACTCCGTTCGACTACTAAGCCACATTTTGGAGGGATTAAATTACGAAGCGTTGTATAAGGCCTACTCTTCCACTGGAAGAAAACCGGTAGTCGAACCCAAAATCCTGTTTAAAGTATTGACCTATGCCTATATGAATAACATTTACTCCAGCCGAAAAATTGAAGTCGCCTGTAAAAGAGACATTAACTTCATGTGGTTATTGGCAGGATGCAAAGCACCTGACCACAGCACCATTGCTCGATTCCGAAAAGACTATCTGAAGGAAGCCATAGAAGACCTCTTTTTCCAAATGGTAAAGCATTTACATGAGCTTGGTGAAGTAGAGTTTAAGAACCTCTTTGTCGATGGAACAAAAATTGAAGCCAGTGCTAACCGTTATACCTTTGTCTGGAAAAAAGTCGTTAACAAAAATGAGGCAAAGATGTTCTTGAAAATTCAGTCTTGTCTTGAGGAGATCAATTTGACCTATTTAAAGGACTTCAACGTAACCAAAGAGACGTTACTTAAGGATCTTAAGACTGCTATCTCTTACCTAGAAGAAAAATGTCAGCAAGAGCAGATTGAATTTGTTCACGGTATTGGAAAACGGAAATCAAAGCTGCAGAAATTTATAGAAAGCCTGAAGGAATTCTATACCCGGCAAGAAAAGTACAATGCACATCACCAATTCTTCGAAGGAAGAAATAGCTACTCTAAGACCGATCCTGATGCAACGTTCATGCATATGAAAGATGATCATATGCGCAATGCTCAGTTAAAGCCGGCTTACAATGTCCAGATTGGCGTGGAAAGCGAATATGTAACAGGGGTTGGGATCTTCCAGGATCGTAACGACATAGCCACATTAATTCCTTTTTTAAATATGCTTGAATCAAAACTACAGGCGCATTATGAGAATGTTACCGCAGACTCTGGTTATGAGAGCGAAGAGAACTATCTTTATCTCGAAGGAAAACATCAGACCTGCTACATAAAGCCACAGACCTATGAACAATGGAAAAAGAAGAGCTTCAAAAAAGATATTAGTAAGCGAGAAAACATGGCTTACAATGCGGAAATCGATGAATACACGTGTCATAATGGAAAACAACTCAAACCCGTTGGAATCACTCATCGAACATCAGCAACCGGTTACCAGTCCGAAATAACAGTCTATGAATGTGAAGACTGCAGTGACTGTCCGTGTAAAAGTCGCTGTACAAAAGCTAAAGGCAATCGACGAATGCAAGTATCCAAAACGTTTGTGGCCAAACGCCAGATCTCGTATAGAAACATCACAACCAAAGAAGGAATACTGCTAAGAGTAAATCGGTCCATACAGGTTGAAGGAGCCTTTGGGGTCCTCAAAAATGACTATAACTTCAACCGCTTTCTAACACGAGGCAAAAACAGTGTGAAAACTGAATTTATGCTGCTGTGTTTTGGGTATAACGTGAATAAACTTCACTCTAAAATACAAAATGAACGAATTGGGAAACCCCTTCATCCACTAAAAACCGCATAAAAAGGAGAGAAAAACGGCCTAATCCTGAAGGCTTATTTTGTTATACTCAAATTTAAGAAGAAAGTAGAGATTAAGCATTTCAATCAAACCAATAAATATCTTTCAAGGGAAAAAGAAAAAGGGAGCATCGCTTGCTACTTTAGAAAAGTAGTTTTGCGACACCTCCTTTTGCTACATCTTTTCCAATTTTATCAGCGTCATAGGGGAGAGGAATCTTCTCAGTATTATCTGGCTTGCGGGATTTGTTGTTTGTTTTTTTAGCCATAGCCCATTGACCCCCTTTGAAGTTTCACAATTAGGATTCTCCGATGATTAAATTCTATGCACGGATTTTTCCATTCAGTAAATCTAACAAACGCCGTTTGATTTCGATGGCTTCATCCGAAAGGAGGATGTCCTGACTACGGGGCCTGGAGAAAGGAACCGTGATTTTATCTAAAATGCGGGCAGGGCTATGACTTAAAACAACGACTTCGTCAGACAAAAGAATGGCCTCTTCAATATCGTGAGTTATAAATACTACCGTAGGGCGGCTTTGACTCCAGACATCCAAGAGCCATTCCTGCATTTCCCGCCGGGTCAAGGCATCCAGTGCTCCAAAAGGTTCATCCAAGATCAAAGTGTTCTGTCCGAATAGAAAAGTCCTCAGAAGGGCTCCTCTTTGCCGCATGCCGCCGGATAATTGATGCGGGTAATGATCGGCAAACTTGTCAAGGCCAAAACGATTGAGCCAATGGCGTGCAGTCTCTCTGGATTTGCGTTTATCCTCACGGCGTATATCGCTGCCTAAAGCTACATTATCTAACAAGGTACGCCATGGCAGCAGCAAATCTCTTTGAGGCATATATCCCACTTGACCAGGCAGACCCTTAATCGACCGTCCCTCGAGGATAATTTCACCTTGAACAGGCACTTCAACTCCGGCAACTAAGTTGCAAATCGTACTCTTCCCACAACCGGAAGGTCCGATTAGAGAGACGAATTTTCCGGTCTCCACCTCTAGGTTAATATCCGCCAAGACATCCAGGGCAGATTTCCCGACCCCGGGATAGGATAGTGACACGTTTTTCATTACTAGCATAATCTAAGCCTTTGGCAGGAAGTCATTGGTAAAAGCCTTATCGCTGTCAATCATTTTATCCAGAAGCTTGTGATCAAACATCCATTGAGCATAATTGTGCCAAACCGAAGCTTTCTGTACACCCCATTGCGGAGCATCTGCTTGATACTGCTTGCTAATCCAAGCCTGGCTAGCCTTAATAAGTTTCTGGTCTTCTTCCGGGGCATTTTTGATGAGGATATTGGCCGCATCATCCGGGTTTTTAATAGCATATTGGTATCCTTCACTGACGGCTTGAGTGAAACGCCGAACAACATCTGATTTTTCCTGAATCATTTTTTCGTTGGTGACTAAAACCGGTGTGTAATCATCTAATACCGGATTGATATCTTTGACCCATATCATGTTAAGAGGGGTACCGGCCAGTTCCGCCTGAATCCCTTCCCAGCCATAGAAAATCCAAGTCAGATCGACAGAGCCTTTGGACATGCTGGCAACGGGGTCGGCATCCCCAATATTAATCATCTTTACTTTACTAAAATCTGCATGTTCCTTAGCCATTAAGGCTTTAATTGTCTCTGACTCCGACGGCATACCCCAACCGCCGTATGTTTTACCCTCGAAATCTTTAGCAGTAAGGATATTTTTACTTTTCAGTGAGGCAAACCCCGATGTATTATGCTGCAAGATTGTTGCAATTGACACTAAAGGCAAACCCTGTACACGAGCATCCGTAACTTGTTCCTGGGCGCTGATACCGAAATCAGCCTTGCCGGTGGCTACTAACTGTTCCACGGTTCCTTGGCTCGAAGGAGGAACAATTTGAACATCTAAACCTTCCTTACTAAAATATCCTTTATCTTTAGCAACATAAAGGCCGGTATGATTTGTATTAGGTGTCCAATCCAACATAATTGTTACTTTGTCTGGTTTAGTCGTCTGTGAAGACGCTGATGAATTTTGAGCATTCGTGCTGCAGCCGGTTAAGAGGAGAAGAGAACATAATCCGGCAGCTATCGTAACACTTAGGACTTTTTTAACATGGTTCAGTTTCCTTTTTTCACCCATAAATTTAGGTTTAAATATAGGTTTTTTAATCATAATTCCTGCTCCTTTTTCTGTAACTTATTGAACTATAGAAATATTCATAGGTTCACTCTCGGATTTTATCCCCTCTATAAGTGGAGGTTACTCCTTCGATTACTTCGGTGGGAATAAATTCATCCTTTGCTGTGTAGTATCCCATTTGGGTAAAGGGGGCTTCGGCGATACTCTCAACCGGAGCTAAGCCCCAAGGTTCAGCTTTGGCTGAACGATTTCACTCTCCCTTTGTATGTAACCAGGGTAAAGCAAGGTGCCTTATAACCGCGATTAAGGCAAAGTAGAACAAGCTCAATACCGTAATAGCGACAATTGCCGCAAATACCTGATCGGTCCTAAATGAATGGGAAGAACGCGTTAAATAAACACCTAATCCGGAACTTGCTCCAAGCCACTCGCCAATCACCGCCCCCATAACGCTATATGTTGCTGCGATCTTCAGTCCTGCAAAGAAAGACGGTAATGCGTTGGGCCAGCGGATCATATATAAAATCTGCCAACGGCTTGCCCCCATACTCTTGAGGAGATTAAGCAGGTCCTCATCACTGACCTCTAGTCCATCTATCAAACTAACAGTAATAGGAAAGAAACATACCAAGACAACAGTGACTATTTTCGGCAGCAGACCGTACCCCAACCAGAGAATCAAAAGCGGAGCAACGGCAATAAGCGGTACCGTTTGGGACACAATCATCAAGGGATAAAACATGCGCTTCAACAGAGGCGATAAGACCATTGCCACTCCCGCTGTCAAACCCAAAGCAATTGAGAGAACAAATCCCGCAGTCGTTTCATAAAGGGTCGTCAATGTATGAGACCATAGCAATTCTCTGGTGTTCCAAAGGGCTTTCATCACAGCTGCAGGGGAGGGTATGAGCCATAAAGGCAATTTAAATAAGTTTACGATGATTTGCCAAAGGATTAGACAAATTAACAAAAAGACAAGTGCCGGAATGTTATCTCGCCATCGTTTAGGGAACCGCCCTGTAATTAATGGCATTTCCTTATTTCTCCCGATACTTTTTTATCTTTTCTTCAATGGTTGTTTTTCCGGGATTATAGTCCATCTTGATATATGTCATCACACGAGAGGCGCCGGCTTTGATACAGGCATCCTGAGCTTGGCGTATAATGGCCCATAATTGATCCGGTTCACCTTCCATGGTTGTCTCCATGGGACCAACTTCATAAGTTACACCACTGGCCGCGACGACAGCGATTGCTTCATCAACGACCTCAAACAGCCTCTCGTCTTCTACTTTTGGCAATACCTGAAATGCCATCATAATTTTAGCCATCCTTGACCACTCCTTCTAATTAACCTTACTTAGGCAAGCATACTGATTAGTTAAGGTTGGAACTCCCCCAAGGACATTAACACTACACTCTTATCCTAAAACTTCACCTGTTTTTCGGGAGAAATTACTAAAACCGCACATGATATGCGCGGTTTACCTTAAGCGTTAACTGTTTCCTCCGCTGGCATTATCCAGATCAGGTTCGGTCGGCGGTAATTCTAACCACCCTCTCAGCCTAATTTTTTAAGCTCCCGTGATATTCAATTTTACCTCACTTAAAAGTACCATATAATAGTGGTTTGTGCAAGTTTATCTTAATACATAGTACAACCTTTTAACCGCTTTTAACATTGCCTCAACCATCCCAACATTTTTATATGATAGAATAATTAATGTCAACGTTTTAGGATTGACAATGCTTAAGTCTTCATATAGACTAGTAAAAATTCAGTAAAGAAAACTTAGCTGGCGCTAAGCCTCCGGCGAAAGCGGCAGGTTAGTTGCACTTATGCTAGAAGACGAAGACACTGTCTTCGCACGTATTAACTCTTCTTGCAGCATAACCTAAGGTTATGCTTTCCGATAGTATAAAGAAAACTTAGCTGGCGCTGAGCCTTCTGATATTACGGTTAAAAAACCTTTGAAACGGAGTGGTTACATTGGCTTATTACTATGAAAATGCATCGCGAACCTTCAGTGAGTATTTACTCGTCCCCAATTTAACAAGGACAGATTGTGTTCCAAGTAATGTTAATCTCAAAACACCCTTAGTAAAGTTTAAAAGCGGCGAAAAATCCGCTCTTGAGTTGAATATACCCTTTGTGTCTGCTATCATGCAATCGGTATCAAACGATAGTTTGGCGATTTCCTTGGCAAGATGCGGGGGGCTTTCATTTATATATTCTTCTCAATCAATAGTGGAACAAGTCGAAATGATCAAAAAGGTAAAGAGGTTTAAAGCCGGTTTTGTGGTCAGCGATGCTAATCTTACCCCACAACATACCTTGAAAGATGTTATACAATTGAAGAAACGAACCGGCCATTCAACCATTGCCATTACTGAAGATGGTTCCTCTACAACAAAATTGATGGGACTCGTAACTACCAGAGACTATCGAATCAGCCGAGATTCTCTGGATAAAAAGGTTTCCGAGTTCATGACCCCAATCTCGAAACTCATCGTAGGCCAAGAAGGCATAAGCCTAAGTGAGGCTAATGATATTATATGGGAACATAAACTCAACAATCTTCCCATTATTGACAAAAACCAAAACCTCCTCTATTTCGTGTTCCGAAAAGATTATGATGATCATAAGGAAAATCCTTCTGAATCATTAGATTCGGAAAAACGCTTCGTTGTGGGGGCCGGAATCAATACCAGAGATTATGAAGAAAGGGTTCCTGAATTAGTAAAAGCCGGCGCCGATATTTTATGCGTAGATTCATCGGACGGTTTCAGCGAATGGCAGGGAAAAACCATTGAATACATCAAACGTAATTATCAGGAAAACGTCAAAGTAGGCGGCGGCAATGTTGTTGATCGTGAGGGCTTTATGTATTTAGTGAACTCCGGCGCCGATTTTGTTAAAGTCGGAATCGGCGGAGGCTCGATCTGCATTACCCGTGAACAAAAGGGGATCGGCAGAGGCCAAGCCACTGCGGTAATCGAAGTTGCCAAAGCACGTGATGACTACTATAAAGAAACCGGCATCTATGTTCCTATCTGCTCAGACGGCGGAATTGTCCACGATTATCATATCGTTTTGGCCTTGGCCATGGGCGCAGACTTTGTCATGATGGGAAGATATTTTGCTCGCTTTGATGAAAGCCCCACCAAAAAGATAAAGCTCGGAAGCAATTACGTTAAAGAATATTGGGGCGAAGGTTCGAATCGTGCCCGCAATTGGGAAAGATATGATTTGGGAGAAGGAGACAAGCTTCATTTCGAAGAAGGCGTCGACAGTTATGTGCCTTATGCAGGCAGATTACAAGATAATTTAGAGGGCACCCTAAGCAAAATTAAATCAACGATGTGCAGCTGCGGAGCAATATCCATTGAGGAGTTACAGAGAACTGCCCGTATGACTCTTGTTTCCTCAACAAGTATTATTGAAGGCGGCGCGCATGATGTAATTCTCAAAGAGAAGAATTATTAAGATTTTATAACAATTAAAAACGACAAAGCTGAAGGCTGAGTTATCCTGGTCTTTTGCTTTGTCTTTTTTTTATCTAAAATGTCCTCGATCCACAAATTTTTATAGAGGATATATTATGTAATTGTCGAAATAAAGGAAATGCAGAGGAACCTTAAGGAGAAGATGAAGTCAACATGTTAGACGTTAAAACAAGTTCCAAAAAGCCTGTTTTCAATAAATACCTATTAAACTACTTTCGTCTTGGTCTGTTACTTTTAGCTATAGTTATTGGCCTATCCTTGAAAACTTTCTATCATAAACCTAGTACAACACCTAATATTCCTCAACCTGCAAACTCATTATCCAATAGGTCTTTGAATAACAAGAGTTCCGAATCAGTGTCCCAACTCAGTCCCTCTACGATTTCTGCTGGGCCAATTGACGTAATCTACGAACTTCCGGTAACTCAACCAGTTGTATATATCACGATTGACGACGGCTGGTATCCTAACCAAAATGTCTTAAACCTTATGAAACAATATCATCTGCCAATAACCACCTATCTAATAGAACAGGCTGCCGAAAAGCATACTGAGTTCTGGCACGAATTCGTAAATGCCGGCGGACATATTGAAGACCATACCTATAGCCACCCATTTCTTACCCATTTATCTCAGGCTGATCAAATAAGCCAAATTTCTCAACCTCTTAATTATTTCAACCAGTACGGACCACCGCCTGATGAGTTGCGGCCACCCTATGGAGACTTCAATTCCGAAGTCGGACAAGCCGCAAAGGATTCCGGGATTAAACATATCGTGATGTGGGATGCAGAAATGAAAAACTCTATCTTTGACACAAGCAGCGGCAAAGAACTGAAATCAGGAGATATTATTCTTTTACATTGGGAACCGGAACTCGATCAGGAACTTATAAAGTTAATGAACATCATTCAAAAGAAAAATTTAGGTGTAGCTGACTTAACTCAGGCTTTGAATGGTGAGCCCCTAAGGATATCTTGGTTGAAAACTCCTCTTCCGGTCTCAAAAACCACACCCTCAATTAGAACCGGAAGAACAGTAGGTACTTCTGAAAAAAGTGTTGTGTCCGTAGCTAAAAAAACGTTGGGGAAGAGTGCTGTTAAAAGTAAAAGCTAAACCAAACGCTATGCTCACCTTCTAGTTAAAGGTTCTACGGAGAATGGGATTCTTCTCATCACAAATGATAAAAAATGCCGGTAAACAATACTTTTATAAAAGCAGACGTTTACCGGCATTGGTTTATGGTCTATTAATTTCCTTCAAATACTACTTATTTTATTCCTGTATAAATGAGAACTGCCTCTCTTAAAAATGCTGCAGTCCCAGGCTGTTTTTCATCGTAGTAAGCTTTAAATCGTTCATCATCTACATACATCTGAGCGATTCCCGCATGTGCTTCTTTACTGTAACCATCCCAAAAGAAGGATAGCCACCGGCGATGTAAATCGGCGGCCCTTTGGGCTAATTCTCCTGCCGGGTCTCCTGTTAGAAACGCAGCATGGATGGTTTCCTTGAACTCAGCTTCCAGTCCGGTAACGGCGCTATATTCTTCTTGAGTCATTCCTTTTACTTTCTGATTAGACTGGTCAACTGCTTTGTCCCCATACCTTTCGCGTGCTTCCTGACCATAGTTTGCTTCGTTATCCTCAATCAGCCTTTGCTTAAAACCTTCAAACTTTTCATGATCCATCATAGTGATCTTCCCCTCTTTTAAGGCAATAGATTTATCAAGATTAGCTATCAATAAATCCAATTGCCTGCGTTTGTCCAGAAGCTGCACACGGTGTTCCCTCAGTGCTTTGGCTTCATCAAAGAAAGGCGAAGTTACAATCTCCTTTATCTTTTCGAGATTTAATCCCAGCTCGCGATAAAAGAGAATTTGCTGCAGTCGATTAATCTCAGAATCACCATAAATCCGATATCCTGATGAATTAATTCTTGCCGGCTTTAGAATTCCTATTTCATCATAATATCTCAAGGTTCTCGAACTCACACCCGCCAACTGACCAAGCTTTTGCACAGTGTATTCCATGTTGCTCACCTCCAGGCAAGATCACTATACACCTTTACGTTACGTCAATGTAAAGAGTTTTTTGCAAACTGCTTATAACGAAATTTAGATTCTTTCTGACAAATCAAGATAGTTTTGTCTTTGGGCCACACTTTTATAAGCCGGCCGAATAATTTTTCCGGCATTAACGATTTCCTCAATTCGATGAGCACTCCAACCTGCTATACGGGCAATAGCAAACATTGGCGCGTACATTTCCACCGGGATATTAAGCATTTTATAAACAAATCCGGAATAAAAGTCGATATTAGCGCTGACTGTTTTATACATCTTATTAAACTTAGCAATGACTCCCGGAGCAAGTCTTTCCACCGAAGTGTACAGGTTAAACTCATTGTCTAAGCCCTTTTCCCGGGCCAGTTTAGCAGCATAATCTTTAAGAATGACAGTTCTCGGATCCGAAATAGAATAGACGGCGTGACCGATCCCATATATCAACCCAGACCGGTCAAAAGCATCCTTAGTGAGGATCTGAGTAAGATAACGCTCTATCTCTTCATCATCTTCCCAATCCTTAACTTGATTTTTAATATCTTCGAACATCCTAACCACCTTAATATTTGCCCCGCCATGCCTCGGGCCTTTGAGAGCGCCAATGGCTGCTGACATTGCCGAATAGGTATCGGTACCGGTTGAAGTTACGACATGAGTGACAAAGGTTGAATTATTTCCGCCGCCATGTTCGGCATGAAGCACCAGAGCAAGATCAAGGAGTTTGGCTTCAAGTTTCGTATAGTTACTATCTGGCCTTAACATAGACAGGATGTTCTCTGCAGTTCTTAATTCCGGGCGCGGACTATGAATAAAAAGGCTTTGGTTGCCATGGTAATGGGACAATGCTTGATATCCATACACCGCTAGGGATGGGAAACAGGCAATCAGATGCAGACATTGTTTCAGTACATTATTAATGGATGTATCGTCAGGGTTTGTATCAAAGGAATACAAGGCCAGAACACTCCTGGCAAGAGCATTCATGATATCTTTACTGGGGGATTTCAGGATAAAATCACGAGCAAAGTCCTCAGGCAGCTTCTCATAACCTGCCAAAACCTGGTTAAACTCCTCTAGATCTTTCTGGTTTGGAAGATGTCCGAAAAGCAGCAGATAGGCGGTCTCTTCGAAACCAAAACGGTCATCCTCAGTAAATCCTTTGACCAAATCCGATATGTCGTACCCCCGATAAATTAAACGGCCCGGGACTTGAATAATTTCACCTTCATCCAGGATATAGGAATGCACCTCACCGATTTCTGTTAAACCGACAAGAACACCTCTCCCATCTAAATCCCTAAGTCCTCGTTTGACTTGATATTTGCTGTATAATTCCGGATTAATAAAACTGTTTTTTTCAGAAACCTTACTTAAGTCGGCAAGAATTTTCCTGTCAATCTGTTTAAAATTTGTCATAATTATCCTCCTTGAGTTAAAAAATAAAACCCTAGACGAACACGTCTGGGGTCAGCTAAGTCGAAAAAGGCAAAAACAAAATAAAGCTAGGCAAAAACAGCTAAGCTCAACTTTCTTTCCTTCTAACGCTTACGAAGTTAGCTGACGGATTCGGGTCGAAAGTAACCCTACTTTCACAAGAAAATTACCCGTGAAAGATTCACCCCAGAAAAATGGTTCCTCCGCTTCCAAAAGAATTAAGCGATTCAGTATAGGTAATTGTTAAGCAATTACGATCTAAGACCAAATTATTAGGTTTCTTGTTATTATATTACATAGAGGCGCATTTAGTCAATGTTATGGATCAGATTGCCATTGAACGCTTTTCTATCCAATTACTTTTCTATCCGAGTCAATTTCATAATGTTTAATTGTTAAAGCTCAGACCTTCAGAATTTCGTTAGTAACATTTTTTGAAGATTTATGCTGCAGCTATACGTTTGAACTTGTTCAATCGGTCTACGGCTAATTTGCAGAGGGTATAGGTCAGGATAGAAAACTCGAAGTCGATTTTGGCTACGTTTCCTCGATGTCGAATGTTGTTTAACTGAAAGTACTCTTTGAGATAAGCATTAACACGTTCTACGGCTGTTCTCTGTTTATAGAGTTCAAAGTAGCGCCCACTTCCTCTGGCTGGAACGGTGTATTTTCTGGGGTCTGAGGAAACCTTAACCTTGAATACCTTTTGACACTGGTTGTTTTCTTTCAGAGGACACTCTTTGCACTTCTTGGGTTGAGTATATTTCAACGTGTCGTATCGGGAATCATAGCTATCATATCGGTAGGAATGACCTTCTTGACACTTAGGGCAAAAGTATTTGTCCTTGTCTTCGGGTAGTTGTTCATTGCGTGGATTGTAATCAATCAGGGCCCTTGACCCCATGGCTTTTGCTTGTTGGTAAATTGGGCTGTAATCGTAACCAGCATCCAAAAGCGAATAGGAAGGCTTCAGCTGGGGGTGAAGTTCATGAAGAGCCTTGAGTAGAGGAATCGCCATTTTGCCATCATTGACATTTCCCGAGGAAAGTAAGGACTTTAAAATGTATTGGCTTTTACAGTCCACGAGAAGATGACCTTTGAACCCGAACCAAAAGACGTTTTTGCCCTCGGAGTTTTTCTTAATTCCCCAGTGAGGATCTTGCGGGATTTGCTGTTCGATCGTCTTGAAATCAAGAGGAAGTTGAGCTTCAATTTTCTTCTCAAAGAGGGGTCGATTCTCTTCCAGTTCCTGTTGTTCTTTGAGCCATTTCTCCCGTTCCGATTTGGGTTTTCGTCCGCGTTTTTTGGAGGTTTGCTTGACTGGAACCTCTTCGTCTTTCTTTTTCTCAGGTTTACGGTCTCTCGCTTCAATATGAGTAGCATCGATGGCTATAACATCCCCATCGATGAAGCCTTCTTGAAACGCCTGAGAGACTAGTTCATTTTGAATTTTTTCCAAAGCAGAAGAACCCTTGATTTTTTGAATCATTCGAGTATAAGAGGACTCGCTAGGAACTGCATCAGCCATCGTAAAGCCGCAGTCGAAACGGAATTCCAAGCTGTTTTTTAATCGTTTTCGTAAATCTTTGATCGTAGGAATTCGTTCGATCACTCGAATGAATAAAGAATAGATCATGGCTGAATAGTTAAGCGTGGTTGGAGCTCCCAAAAATGCCTTTTTTGAAACCACTCTCAACAAAGGAGTAATATTCAGCGGATCCAATAGAAGCGGATACGATTCTTTCGGTGACATTTCTAAGATTTCTTCCAAGGAAAATAGACGTTCTTGGCGAATACTAAACATTGGGAGTTCTCCTTTCAACCTCTCGGTGTTTGTTTGGTCACTTACACTTTCGAGATTTTGGGGAGGTACTCCTTTTTTTACGGGTAAAAAGCCCGCTTATATCAAGGGGTATGAATTATGAAACTAACTCATCCAATTAAATAATAGTTATTATAAAGGTATTAGGATTAATTTGTAGAACTCTTTTTTATGCAAATACTTTTGACATAAGGGCAGTTGATACGATGAAAATTAATCACAAGTCGGGTTTGGGTTTGAATGTTTCTATTTCAGAGGTTTCACCAGAAGAGCTTAATAAGCTTAAAAATGTTTTTTTGAATTTTAATTATGTGTTTATTATTAATTATTTGGACGGACATATCAAATACAGTAATCCTGTTTTGCCATCTCTCCTTGGATTAACTCCGGAAAATTTCAAGAATAAAACAGCGCAAGAAATCATTCTGCAATTTGTTCATCCTGATGATCAGGAACTTTCAATTCAAGCCGTTAAAGAAGCAATTCAAGGAAACCATATCCATGGGTTCATGAATCGTTATCATCTTCCTGACGGCAGCTATCAGCGATTCTCCTGGATGCTGATCCCCATTATTAAGGATCAAGTTATCTACGCCATTGCTTGCCCGGCTGCCGAAGATAGGATTATGATTAACAGCGTTTCTGAAAAACGTGATGTTAAAATCTATAATATCTTTCATAATATTTCAGATTACTTTTATGTTCTAGATAACAAGTGGCAATTTGTATATTTTAATAATTCTGCCGCCCAGCTATTTTCAACATTCAAGAACGAAATAACCCTAGGAAAATATTATTGGGATGTCTTTCCTGAAGCGGATGACTTATATTTCCTAAAATTTACAGAGGCAAAAATCACTCAAAGGCATATCTATTTTGAAGCCTTCTCTGTCCTAACGCGAAGTTGGGTCAGGGTTAACGTATATCCATCTCCGGGAGGCCTTTCCGTTTATTTTAGAGATATATCCGATCAGAAGAATTTAGAGAAATCTTTAGATGATGAGCGGAAACGTCTCTATGGGATTTTAAATGGGCTCCCCGGTTTAGTCTATTTGCGAACCTTTGAAGGGAAAATTCTTTTTGCCAATCAGAAATTTAAGGAGATTCATGGCGAACCGGAAAACCGAAAATGCCACGAACTCCTCTTTAACAGAGAGATGCCTTGTGATTACTGTCGTATGGGGTTGAATGAAGAAGCAACCGGCCCAATTCAATGGCAATGTGTTATAAGAGATGCTATCTATGAGGTGTACCAGCATCCTTTCGAGGACTTTGACGGAACACAATTATTTCTCATGCAGCTCCTGGATATCACCAAGCGCAAGCTTGCCGAAGAGGAAATAGCCCGTTTAGACAGGTTAAATCTCGTAGGAGAGCTGGCAGCAAGCATTGCCCATGAGGTTCGCAATCCAATGACAACTGTCCGCGGCTTTCTGCAAATCTTAAAGAGCAGGGACATAACTAAGGAAAACACAGAGTATTTTGATCTCATGATTAGTGAACTTGATCGGGCAAATAGTATTCTCAATGAATTCTTATCTGTGGCGAAATCAAATAGTAAGCCGCTGACACGAATAAAACTCAACCACCTAGTAGACTCTTTATACCCACTCATCATGGCAGATGCTACTAACCAAGACAAACTCGTTGTACTCGAAACGGAGGAAGTCCCTGAACTGATGGTAGATGAACGTGAAATTCGGCAGCTTATTCTTAATCTCACCAGAAACGGCTTCCGAAGCAATGCAGCCTAAAGGGACTTTAACTCTAAAAACATATCAAACAGGAGATAGTATTGCACTGGAGGTACTGGATCAGGGATCGGGCATCAGTCAGGTAATCTTGGAACGTTTAGGCACCCCTTTTCAAACAACGAAAGAAGGCGGAACAGGTATTGGCCTATCGACTTGTTTCAATATTGCCGAACGGCATAATGCTAAAATTGAGGTAACCTCTTCCCCTACCGGCACAAGATTTATTGTTCGTTTTAAAGACTCTTGCAAAAAGCATTTATGAACTTCGTTGATATTCTTACTTTATGATTGTCTTATACTAAGCTTACACCGGTTTAAACGCTTTCTTGCTGGCACCGCATAATGGACATTTCCAGGTGTCTGGCAGCTCTTCAAAAGGTACACCCGCAGATATTTTACTTTTCTTACAACCCTTTTCAGAATTATAGATATAACCACAACTTTGCATTTGGCATTGCCACATTTTACACTCTTCACTCATATCTTCTCACCTTCCTAATTTAATTTTATCACTAAATAAGATTAATTGCATAATATAATTCATGTACAGAAAAGATAGCACCCGCCAGCAAGGCAAGTGCTATCTTTTCCTATGGTCAGGCGAGCAGGGCGGCACCAAAAGCCGCGGTGAGTTCTGGTTCCGGGGGAATCACAATATTCACCTTTAACTCTCTTTCGAGGAAGCGGACCAGAAGATCATAATGAGCGCCCCCACCTGTGAAAATCAGAGGGTCAGGATGCCCTACTGACTCGACAAAATTAGCAAGACGTTTAGCTGTACTTTTGAAAAGCCCGGCAATGACTTCAGGTTTAGGAGTTCCTTTCGCCAGCATGGTAATTACTTCCGATTCAGCAAACACCGTGCACATGGAATTAATAGGCATTGGAGTCGCTTCTGCCGCTAAACTCAATTCCTCCGTCGTCAGATCTAATCCCTTGAGGATAACATCCAAAAAGCGCCCGGTTCCGGCAGCACACTTATCATTCATAATAAACTGAATAACCTTGCCTTGTCTATTTTTCCTGATGACTTTAGCATCCTGGCCTCCTAAATCAAGAATTAGCTCATAATCAGGAAAATAATGATGACAACCTCTGCCCTGACAAGAGATTTCAGTGATTACCCGCCCTTCGGGAAAGTTTACCCGTCCATACCCCGTGACCACAAGCTTCTCGGGTTTTTCTCCCTGCTCCTCTACATAAGATTTAAGTAAAATAATACCTGCCTGTACCGAATCGAATCGAGAGGGGATAACTTGCCGGTAAATCTGTTCCCCATTTTCTAAGACGACGAGCTTTGTATTAACCGAGCCGAGATCTAACCCCGCTTGCTTCATGCGCGAATCATCTCGATTAAAGCTTCAATCCGAGTTAAGAGTTGTCCTTGATCCTCTTCTGAAAAGTCGCTCTCCAGACGAAGATAAGGGATTTGTTTTTTCTCCATTTCTTTACCCACAAAATAACTTTCCACTCCATAGGGCTGACAGAATTGAAGAGAGAAATCAATCACAGCATCTGCTTTTAAGTTTTCAGCCATGTGAGCAATATCTTCAAAGCGTCCATGATTTGGAGTAAAACAAGCACAATTTACCTTTAGAGGACGTTTGGCAATATTCGAAAGCATATCGCTTACGTTATCCGCCGGCTCAGTGACATCCTTATAATAACGCTCCCCTGTACAGGTTTCTTCTCCGACTACTACAGCCCCCGCTTGTTCAATTAAGGCGTGAAGTTTCCAGGCCGGAAGCGGCTGGGGAGTTCCCGTCACCAGAATTCTTGGCGCATCAGTCGGTGCGACACCGATTCCCTCTTTAGTTCTCTCTTCCAGTTCATCGCATAATGCATTAACTTGAGCCGCAAAGCGAACGGGATCATCGAAGAAAGAGAGCTGGTTGATTAAGAGGACATCTAAACCATGAATCGGCGCCGGCTTATGTTTTCTCAAATCCGCCAGTCTTTGAAGGGCTCGCCGTTTATTGTTGATCGTCTGAATTCCCTGAGCGAGATTCTCAGCAGTTAGTTTTACTTTAGTCTCACGTTCAATAAAAGAAGCAAATTCTCGAACTTCTTCTTCCCAGAGAGAAACGTCTTTGGCTTCTTTCTTTTGTGGAAGTTCCATCACATAGGTGGGGATGTGCTCATTAAGAATTTCCCACGCCTTCTTTTTGCCGTCGCAAGTGGTCTCCCCAATAACCCAATCAGAGACCTGAAAATAGGGGCAAATTCGATCGAGTTTAAAACCCATCGTAGACTTAATCAGAGGGCAAAGATTCCGGGGTAAGACCTTTTCCCCTGAAGAAACCGTATACTGGGCCCCGGCACATAAACCGATACTGACACTTCCTGTTGCGACAACGATTTCCTCTGGAACATAAACACAAAACGTTGAAAACACTTTCATTCCGGCTTGCTTTTTGGCATAAAGTTCATGCACCCGAATACCGTGTACATCTCCGACAACTGCATCAAAATATCCCATTGCTTTGGGCCGATTAGGACGTTCTAAAAACAGGCTTGTGAATAGCGCCGGGACAGGAGCTAAAAAATCATCGTGTTTCTCTAAATCCATACCCAAGGCAGTCCATAGTTCTCTGTTATCCATTGTTCCTCTTCTCCTCCTAATTTTCTTTCCAAATAAATTAATTAAAAAGCTTTGTCCTAAATATGTATTACTTTATCGCTTTCGTGCATTACAGCAATAATCTCCGACATAGTCGATACTTTACCAACCTTGATTTTATCCTTGATACCGTAATAATCCAAACAAGTCACACAAGCCAACAAGGTTACACCCCAGTCTCTTTCCAGAATCTCCAAAGCATCAAAGGCCGTAAATTCCGGCAGCAAAAGATGCACTCCTTTTTCCAGAAAAACAATATGAGATGGTTTTTCGACCGCCTCCGCAAGCTTCAAAAAGAAACTGTGCATCAAACGTTTACCTAATTCTGGATCCTGGTGCCCGATTGTATCCGAGCTGACAAAATAAGTGAAAGACATTATGTTCCCCCCTCATAACTATATACTTATTATATATTATCACTAAAAATCTATGGATGGAAGTGTAATTCTATTTCCCTTTTTCGCCCTTACTAGGGATTCTCACAGATAACGAAAACTTGGCGGGCGCCCGAAGGCACTGTCTCCGCACGTATTAACTCTTCTTGCTGTATACAACCGAAGGTTATTCTTTCTAATAGCGCAAAAAAGCCAGCGCATTATAAGATGCATTCTGGCTTACTTCAGAAATATTAACAAAACTTGGCCGGCACTTCGTACCCAAGCCACCAATCATTAGGAACTGGCTTAAAAATCAGGCATATTGTTCCCCGGCCTTCATATTTAAATCTAATATTACATCGTAGAGCGTATTTAGCTCAACAATCTCCAGGTTTTTGAATCTCGACGGTTCTCGCACAGTATTTCTTGGTACATAAACGCGCCTGAATCCCATGCGGTCAATTTCCCGAATCCTAGCTTCAATGGCCGGGACCTTCTTAAGCTCTCCTGTCAATCCTACGTCAGCTACAAACACTGTGTCATTAGGAATTGCTTTATCCTTGACTGAAGATACAATACACATAATAATTGCCAAATTAACCGCTTGTTCTTTAAGTTGAAGTCCCCCCGTAGTTTTGATCACCACGTTTTTATCGTAGAGGTTTATCTTCCCCCGCTGCTCGAGAATTGAGATTAAAGTATTTAGCTGATCACGCCTTAGACATTCGGCAATTCTTGAGGGATAGGGAGTAAAGGATCTTGAAACAAGACTTTCAACCTCCACAATGATAGGACGTGTCCCCTCTTTGATAACCGCTAAAGCGCTCCCGGAAACGATTTGCCCTTCCGACCTCTGAGTCATAAAGAACTCAGAAGGATTATCAATGGAAAGCATCCCTTTTTCGGTCATAGAGAAAAAGCCCATTTCTCCCGTACTCCCGAACCTGTTTTTCGAGCACCAGGCTCCCCGTAATTCTTCGCCATTTTCTCCATTTAAAATTAACACTGCGTCAACTAGGTGCTCCAAGGCCCGTAACCCGGCAATTTCATCTTCCTTTGTCATCTGTCCTACCATAATAACTGCCCTGGGACGCTCATTATTCTTGGCAATTTTCAGAAGTTCATTGGCGCACCCCATAGTCTGAATAGGAGAACCGGGACGTGAATGATGTTCTTCCAAAGTGAAGGTTTGAATGCTGTCTATAATAATTAAATCTGGGTCTAATTCATCTACCGCCTGCAAGACATGATCCATACTTGTATCGGAGTATACCCAAATGTTGTGGTTGCTTCCGTTTAAAATTCTGTCTGCTCGTTTTTTAATTTGAGCATCACTCTCTTCTGCCGAGGCATAGAGCACCTTATAACCCTGAGAGGCGACATCATCAGCCACCTGTAAAAGCAAGGTTGACTTTCCTGCTCCCGGTCTGGCTGTGAGTATAATGATAGAATCTTTAACAATTCCTCCGCCCAGGACTCGGTTAAATTCAAGAATGCCGGTAACGATTCTGTCACTATTGCCTGCTAAAACGTCCGATAACTTCTTGACGGAAATCGCCCGTTTCACGCTTTGTTTTTCCACTATCGGTTGACTAACTAGTTCTTCAAAGGTGTTCCATTCTTCACAATTCGGGCATTTTCCTAACCACTTTGGGCTTTCGCTGCCACAACTCGAACATCGATAAATAATCTTAACTTTCATAACCAACCTCACTTCTGTGATCCGATCTGTTTGCAGGCTTTCAAACCCTGAGCGCGCATAATTTCCCAGCCTGTTTCTATGAATTCCTAAGACTAGCATAATCTCACTCTTATTATAATGCATTATTTCAAAGGTTAAAGAGGGAACACCCCCGTCCCTTTTTAACCTTCAATATTCACAGGCGCTAATACTTTTTAATGTGGGTGACTCGGCTTTGTTTACTTTATTTAATCAAAATTTTAATGCAGATAGGTTGGAGTTTCCTGATCGGTATTCATATTCGTGCCAATTAGATAATTGTACTCACCTTTTGAATTAAAGGTATTGGAGTTTTTCTGTTTTCGGTTTTCAAAAATAGCGGGATCAGCTATGGTTATCATGGTTTTGGCAGCGGTAACCCCGTAAATTACGTTATTAAACATTGCCGAATAGTGAGATTTCGTCAAACGGTTCTTTTTATATAAGCCTATTTTTTGTCCCCCTGTATATAGAACGCCCCATGATAAAATAGACGTAACTAACCCTTTGGCCACAGAATGATCTTTTCCTGTCTTCTTTAAAATAAACATTAAGGGAAGGCCAAAAATCGAACCTGTGGCCAAATGTAATATCTCCCCTAAAACAAAATTCTTTTTTTGTTTTGTTCTCAAAGGACTTACGAACATTTGACCGGCCGTTGTGGCATAACGCCCCTCTGTTTTCCCTGCCCTGAAGATCAATTCATTAGATAAGTCCATAAAGACTGTACCTATGAACCCTCCCAATAATCCGGTCAGAATAGAGTCTTGTGTCTTGCCTAGTCTATTACGAAGACTACTTGCTAAACTTATTGCTCTCAAGAACATTATAGACGCCTCCTTGATTAATTTAGTAAGTTTAGTATGTTCACTTCGTTCATATAAATTTAGCCACTATTTATCACCGATGTTAATAGTTAACAAGAGGCATAACTATTCTTCTATGAATAAAAAAACTCATCTGGTGCTCGAAGACACTGTCTTAGCATGTATTAACTCTTCTCGTATTTAACCGAGAGTTATACACTCTAATAAAATAAAAGTGAGGCTGTAATCTTACGTTACAACCTCACGTATCTAAATTAGTTTGTCATGTTACAAACGTTTTATGCTTGCAATTCAACACGAATTACAAACCTTAATTAATTTAAAGTTCTTTTAACTAATTAACATTTAGTAAAGATTATCTTATCCTGCTCCGCCTGGGCACAGATTTTATCTCCAACTTTGAATTCTCCTTGAAGAATCTTCTCAGATAATGCATCTTCAATTAAACGTTGGATTGATCTGCGCAATGGTCGTGCTCCAAAGGTAGGATCATTACCTTCCTTGGCAATGAGTTCAATTACGCTGGAATCGATTTGAAGTTCCAACCCGTACTCTTTCAAACGTTTATTCATTTGCAGAGCAAGAATTTCCGTGATTTTCGCCAAATGTTCTTTCTTCAAGGAATGGAACACCACAAGCTCATCAATACGATTCAGAAACTCAGGACGGAACGTTCGTTTTAACTCCTCCATGACCTGACCGCGCATGTTTTTGTACTCTGTTTTCTCATCTTTCTGAGCAGCAAACCCCATGGCTTCCTTGCGTAAGAAGGAGGAACCGACGTTGGAGGTCATGATAATCACCGTATTGCGGAAATCAACAGTTCTCCCTTTGGTGTCCGTAAGCCGTCCATCTTCCAGCACTTGAAGCAAAATATTAAACACCTCGGGATGGGCTTTTTCAATTTCGTCCAGCAAAATAACACTGTAGGGTTTTCTTCTTACGGCTTCCGTGAGTTGTCCGCCTTCGTCATGTCCAACATATCCCGGAGGAGCTCCTACCAAACGAGAGACTGCATGCTTCTCCATATATTCCGACATATCAATGCGAATTAAAGCTTTTTCATCTCCAAACATCGCCTCAGCTAAAGAACGACCAAGTTCTGTTTTTCCAACACCTGTGGGGCCAAGGAAAATGAATGAGCCAATGGGACGCTTGGGATCTTTTAAGCCTGCGCGCGCTCGGCGAACTGCCCGGGCAACGGCAGTCACGGCATCATCTTGTCCAATCACTCTTTTGTGAAGAATTTCCTCTAGGTTCAGGAGGCGTTCGCTTTCAGCCTGAGCTAATTTCTTGACAGGAATACCGGTCCAGCTGGCCACAACCTGAGCAATATCATCCTCTAATACCATCGAATTTTCCTTTTGGCGCTTGCTTTCCCATTCTTCCCGTTGTTTCGCCAGTTCTTCTTTGAGTTTGTGTTCAGAATCTCTTAACTGGGCTGCTTTTTCAAATTCCTGACCGGCGACAGCTGCTTCCTTCTCCTTCTTCAGGCGTTCAATTTCCCCTTCAAGGGATTTTAAGTCGGGAGGTGCGATATAACTGGTGAGGCGAACTTTGGAAGCAGCTTCATCCATCAAGTCAATGGCTTTATCAGGCAGGAAGCGATCGGATACATACCGGTCGGACAGGCGAACGGCACTTTCAATGGCCTCATCAGTAATTTTTACCCTGTGGTGAGCTTCATAACGGTCCCTCAGACCACGAAGAATTAAAATGGCTTCCTCAACCGTTGGTTCGCTGACTGTGATAGGTTGGAAACGACGTTCCAAGGCTGAATCTTTTTCAATATACTTACGATATTCTTCTAATGTTGTGGCTCCTATACATTGCAATTCGCCGCGGGCTAAAGCCGGTTTTAAAATATTGGCTGCGTCAATAGCTCCTTCGGCTGCACCCGCTCCAATGAGTGTATGCAATTCATCAATAAAGAGGATAATATTTCCATCAGCCCGTATTTCATCCATGACCTTTTTCAATCGTTCTTCAAATTCGCCACGATATTTGCTGCCTGCAACCATCGCCGAAAGATCAAGCGTTATTACCCGTTTGTTGATAAGAATCTCCGGTACCCTATTATTGATAATTCCTTGAGCCAAACCTTCGGCAATAGCTGTTTTCCCTACACCCGGCTCTCCAATTAAAGCCGGATTATTTTTTGTCCGCCGGCTTAAGACCTGGATCACTCGTTCTATTTCCTTTTCCCGGCCTATCACCGGATCAAGTCTGCCCTCACGCGCTTGCTGGGTGAGGTCTCGCCCAAATTCATTTAAGGAGGGAGTATTGGCTGGGCCGCCGTTTTTGGAAACCGGACCTGAATTGGAAGGTGGGACTGGAGATTCCTCCAATTCTCCTCCTAAGAGCTTAACTACTTGCTTCCAAACCCTTTCCGGATTGACATTAAGATTAGCCAGGATTCGGGCGGCAATCCCCTCTCCTTCCATGATAAGGCCTAAAAGAATGTGCTCTGTCCCGATATAATTGACATCCTGACGATGTGCTTCCTCATTGGCTAACTCCAAGACCCTTTTTACCCGAGGTGTCAGTTCCACGGTTCCGGTATTAGGTTGACCTACACCTGTGACTTCTTCTACCATGGTTCGAACTTTTACCGGATCCAAACCCAAGCCTTTCAATGCCTGAGCTGCAATTCCTTCTCCTTCTTCAATGAGCCCCAGCAAAATGTGTTCAGTGCCTACAACTTTGTGACCCATGCGTTTGGCTTCGTTCTCGGCTATCGTCAAAACTTTCTCGGCGCGTTCTGTATAACGTCCTTTCATTGCTTTCATCCTTTCTAGATAAAGTGAATTCAAAACTGCTTTTTCGTTTATTCAACTACGTGGTTCGTTCGCGAATCAAGCGAGCTCTTTCCCCGTCTCTCTGACTGGGGTCCAGTTCCCGATCAAGGATATATTGCAAACATCCTGGTCGAGTATCAACAATCATCGTTGCAAAACTATCTTTGTTCTTGGGCAATATTCCCATATCCGTACCCAAGCGATCTTGGGACAATAACTGCATGGCATCTTCTGAGGTAAGCAGCCGGGCGTTTTTCAAAATACCGCGGGCTCTCCAGACCTTGTCTTCCAGAAATAAGGGCATCTGACGACGAAGATAGTCACGAGCCTGAAGTTCATGCTCTAAGATTTGTCCTGTCACTGCTTCCAAATGCGTAAGAATGTCCTCTTCACTTTTCCCCAAGGTGATTTGATTAGATACCTGGAACATCTGGCCATAGGCTTGAGATCCTTCACCGTATAAGCCCCGAATGGCTAAACCCAAGTTTGCCAAAGCTCCCAAAACTTGCTGCACTTGTTTGGTCATTACCAACCCCGGCAAATGGACCATCACCGAAGCTCTAAGACCTGTTCCAACATTCGTCGGACAAGCGGTAAGATACCCCTGGTTTTCCCGATAGGCAAAGTCAAGTTTTTCCTCTAAAGCATCATCTAAAGCCATTGCTAAACGATGGCTCTCCAGGAGTTGTTTCCCTGGCAGAAGTACCTGAATTCTCAAATGATCTTCTTCATTGACCATGATGGCGTATTTGTGATCCTTTGCGAGCGCCACTCCGCTGGCACCTGAGGTTCCTCCCAAACTCGGACTGATTAAATGTTTCTCAATAAGCACCTGCTGTTCAATAGTGGTCAGATTGGTCAGGGACATATATTGTAAAGATTCTTGGTCAACATTTATATCGTTAAAAACTTGAGATAAGGTTTGTTCCACCTGCCTGGCGCCTTCGGTATTTAAAACGTGCGGGAAGGGAAAGTTCTCCAAATTACGTGCCAGCCGTACTCGACTGCTGATAACAACTGGTGAATCAGATTCCACCATCCAAGCGCTGTTTTGCAGCAGCAGTTCTTTACGTGTCAAGTTGTTCCCCTCCCTTGAGCTGTTCGATCTTGCGAATTTGATCCCGGACCAGGGCAGCCTCTTCAAAGTTTTCCTGTTGAATTAAAAGTTGAAGCTTTTCCTTAAGCTTTCGTTCTTCTAACCGGCTTTTGATAGCAATTCCCCGTCTGGCTGGAATCTTACCGACATTCTGTCCCCCGCCATGAATTCGCCGGAGCAAAGGTTCCAGTTGTGTCTCAAAGGTTTCGTAACAGGTACTGCAGCCCAGCTTACCGGCTTGGGTAATTTTCGAAAAGGATATGCCGCACTTAGGGCAAACCTTCTCCGAAGGCTGTTCCGGCAATTTCGGATTTAAACCAAATAAAGCCTGAAGAAACTCCGGTACGATAACCGGATGAAAAATAAAACTGACTTCCTTGGCTTGTTTTGCACAGACTTCACAAAGATAAACTTCATGAGTCTCTCCATTTTCAGTTTTCGTTATTTGAACTTTCGCTTCTCTTTGTTGACAATGCTGACAAAGCACACTAAATCCCCCTTTAAACCAAATCGTCCCTGCTCAACGTGGTTAAAATGTTCTTCATCAAGTGAGCACGCAGCAGGTCCCAATCTCTAAACTCGCCGCTTAAAGATCCTCCCGAGAGAATCCCTTTAATCAGAGCTGCTTCTCGAGGTGTTACGATTTGTTCATCCAGCAATCGATCAACTAAGCCATTGCAGCGCTCCCGCGTAAGCTGATCACCTATTAACTGGCGCATGACCTGTTGATATTGGCCTTCCAACCCTAATCCCAAACGGATGATACGCAAGTAGCCTCCGCCTCCCCGGCGGCTTTCCACTAAATAACCCCGTTCAACGGTAAACCGAGTATCCAATACATAGTTAATCTGAGATGGAACGCAGTCAAATTCTCCCGCCAGCTCACTACGTTGTAATATAATATAACCCTCTGACGTTTGTTCCAGAATTCTTTTAAGATATTCCTCTATGCGATCCGCAAGATTTCCCATATTTGATGTACTCCTTGTTTCAATAATCTTCACATAAGCCTAACCCATTAAACATTGACCTTCCCTGACCTTCTGACTATATGATACCCATTTTTCACTTAATTTGCAAAGGCTTTTTTAAAAAAATCAAAAAAATTTGACTCGTGCCGAGCTTGAGATGACAGCTCCCGCGCATGCAAGTGAGCGAGCCTCGGATTGCGGAGTGAACGATGCGGCGCGGTGGCATGGTGGGTAATAGTACAAAAAGGCCGTCTTTTCAGACGGCCTTCAAATTCAGGAAAAACTTATTATATTCATGATTGGTGATGCTCATTTGGCAAACAAAACAAAATAAAACCAGGATGACAACGTCAAAAGGCTAATACTGGCTAGAAGCCAAACGACGGGCTGTCCTTCCAGGCACCTGCTTTCATCACTTTTCTCGAAAAACTCCGTTTTGGGAAGTTGAACCGTTTCTTCGAAAATCGGTCGTGATTGCAAGGTCAGGTCTCCCAGTTTTCTCATCCCTATCTGAGACGATGTTGAACGTGATGCCACATCCATCCATAGCAAAGAGCCCTGCAGCATCTGTTGGAGTTCTTCCGGACTCAGCCAAATATTATTATGCTCTCTCATGAACGTAAAGCGACAAATCCTTACCTCATTAAAGGACCTCGCCGGCACCTCCATATCGTTAATTTATTGCGCAAGACCCGAATCATTAATTCCTTACCTCTGCTATTCGCGCTTAGAGCAAAAATCCCTGCAATGAATGCAGGGTTTTCAGACCAAAATGTCGCTTTAACCTTTCAAAACCTTACCTGGAATTTCTCTTTGTCGCTATCTGCTCTCACAATATGACATCATTCATCTAGCGTACTCGAAATATTAACCTAACCTATCCTTACTTAATAATCAATACCGGACAATTAGCCCTTTGCAGCACTCTCTGGCTGACGCTGCCTAAGACTGACCCAGTGATTGGTCCATAGCCATGACTGCCCATAATAACAAGATCAATTCCTTCATTTTTAATCTCATCTAAGATTACAGTCACAGGGTGACCTGATTCAATTTTCTTCTTGATAACTACGGTTGAACTGTCAATACCCGTGAGAGTTGCTTCTAAGGCCAGTTCTCCACTTTGGTCCAATTGATCCTGAGTTACAGTAATCCCATATGAAATCGTATATCCCCAAAAGGCCTGGGGGGTATAACTAACATGTAAGAGTTCAATCTCAGCCTTTACGGTTTGAGCTAAGTCAATAGCAGCTTTCAGAGCACGCCGTGAAAATTCAGAGGCATCGGTAGGGACGAGAATTCTTTTAAACAATCCTATCACTCCCTTACAAAATATGGTCTTCCTTCCTTTATTATATCCTATTCTCACAACTCGCAATACGATCTATAGTTCAAGCTGGTAAAAAATTATACCAAACGACGTAGTAAAGGGTTTTTGGTTCGTATGTCGAAGTAGTTAGAAATAGCATACTATTAAAAGGTGGTTTCTTTTTTGATTTTTAAAGGTTCAGATATCCCGCGTGCTGTCGTGATTTTAATCATTGGAGGATTTATCCAGTCCATTGGAAATTCTTTGATGTGGCCGTTAAACAGTCTCTTTATGCATAATGTTCTCGGTCGAACTTTAACCGAGGCGGGCAGTCTTCTGGCCCTTCAATCTGCTGCCTCTCTCTTAGGACAATTCCTAAGCGGTTTTCTTGCCGACCGGTTTGGATATAAAAAAATGATGCTGATTGGCCTTATCGGTGCTGTTTCATCCGTAGGATCAATCGGATGCTTCCCTGTCTGGAGAGTTTATATGCCTGGCTTTATCCTCTTTGGCCTGGCCCAAGCATTTATTTTTGTTCCCCTAAATGCTCTCCTTCATGCTGTTTGGCCGGAAGGCGGCCGACGAGGGTTTAATTTGCTCTATGTTTCCAACAATGCGGGAGTTGCCATCGGAACTGCAATTGGAGGACTCATCGCTCAAGTCTCATTTCGACTGACCTTTTCCTTAAATGCCTTAGCATTTTTAATCTATTTTCTCTTAGTGTCCTTCGGTATTTCAGAGCCTAAGACGTCCCCTTCTTCGGCATCCGCTAAACGTTCTTCCTTAAGCTTGAGCAAAGACCCCGGCTTTAAAGTACTCCTTGCCTTAGGAGGCGGCATTTTCTTTGTATGGGGCGCTTATATCCAACTCGTGTCAATTCTGCCGGTAGTCATGACCCAGATAGGTTTTTCTCTCTTTTCCTACAGCATTCTTTGGACACTAAACGGTGTTTTTATCGTTACCCTGCAGCCTCTTATTAACTGGATCATCAGAACTTTCGCTCAGTCGTTTCAACGGCAGTTTTATCTCTCAGCTTTGCTGATATCCATTGGTTTCATCATTATATGGGCCAGGCTCCCCTATGCATCCTATGTTATTGCTATACTCATAATCACTCTGGGAGAAATGCTGATTTTACCGGGAGTTCCTGCAGCCTCTGCTCAGCTCGCCCCCTCGGGAAAGACCGGCGCTTATCAAGGTATCGTAGGTGGTTCCTCTGCCGGCGGGCGTATGATTGGCCCCTTTTTGGGCGGAGTGATCTTTGATTCCGGGGGAGGTTCCCACGTTTGGATGCTGGCCCTCTTTTTCATGGCTGCCTCGATGGTCATGTTTTTTCTCTATGGAAGGCTTGTGCGCCCTTTACTTGCTTCCCAAATAGATGAATTACCCTCTGTTCCCTAAATCTAGTCTCACATAGAAAACAGTTTATATTTTTGACAGCTGATAGAAACTCTTACACTCAATATCTCTTTATCCACTGGGAAGATTATTTATGATGGAATTGCGGCCTGGGCTGTCGGATCAAAAGGATTTGTCCTAGCATAGAAGGAAAATAAAAACGGGTAGTCTTCCTTCAAATGAATCATGTAATTCAGCCATTCTGAGATCAGCAAACAATAGGCTCTTTTAATATCACCAGAAAAGTGATGGAAGTCGGCCTCACTGAGTTGACTGAGATTATGGCGGCTGCTTAATTCCTCCGACAAATGGAACACTGCCCAAAGAAGTTCTGTGAAAGATTCATGTTCCAGGAGATTGGGATTCTCCAGCATTCTCAGCAGGAATTCCCGTTTTCTTAGCAGAAACGTACTCACCTCTTCCAGATCTCCGGCGTGACTATTTACCAGAATGCCCCCTGTTCCCAGCCACCGCTCCATTGCTTTGACTTTTTGCGACCAATCCTGATGTAAAATTAAGGCTGCCGTCTCCTCCCATGTCTGATCAAACCCGGAGAGCCTTTGAAGCAGTTCGACGCCCGTCTCGCTAAAAAATGCCCCAATAACCATGTTTAACTTTTTTAGTCTCTGCACTTTCTCCCTTTGACTTAATAAACTGTCCATGATAATGGTCGAGAGAAGAATATACAAAGGAAGAAAGGCAATTTGGGATAGGATTTCACCGAAAATTGCTCGTGCATCATTAAAGTAGAGGTCTTTAATAAAATAGAGAATAAAAGATAAAGCGCATAAACCAATTCCTAGGGAAATCTCCCATTTTTTCTGCCTCATAACAGCTCCTCCAAGACCTTAAGTCCTTTGTTTCACGAATCCTAAGCAGCTTTTAGCTGACGGCTGAGATTATATTCGAGGAGCTTACTTCCTCCGTGATTTTGCTCCGGCAAGCAAATGTCTGAAGGCCATAATCGGGTGCACAAATACCATTCTGGGACCTGCATAACGCATGACCTCAATCATTCTGTTGCGCATATCCGGTTTATAGCAGTGTACCGGGCATTTTTCACAGGTTGGTTTTTGATCTCCAAATTTACAGTGATCCAGACGGGCCATGGCATATCTCTCAAGTTCCCGACACTCCGGGCATAGCTCCTCTTCAGGATGATGATTACCTTTACAATATAATCTAAGCATCGTTTTTACTGTATCTCTCTGAAATTCTAAAGGCTTTGACATTATCCTCAACCCCCTTTTGAGCTACTTTCCTAAGTCATTTTATCCTGTTTTTAAGACCCTCACTTCTATAAGTGGGGGTGGGTCCTTCGTAAACTTCAGTGGGGTAGAGTCCCCACCTGAAGCCCCGATGTTCAGCTTTAGCTGAACGAGTTCACTTCAAGCTTTAAATTGTCATGGTTCCTTTATTAAGTTGAGGATTTTCGGATGAAGCTATTCCCCTAAGGTCAAATTACCTTTCTATTTCTGCCGGCTAAAGAAATCTCTATTAAGAACCCTTATATTAATGGCGGCTCCATGCCAAACTGACTCCAATCCTCCCGGGCAGGTCCATATATTCCCGGTACCTTCAAACCTGCTTGTCTCATTAAAACGGTCATTTGCCCGCGATGATGAATCTGGTGATTAACCAAAGAGTCTAAGACCATAGTAATTGTCCAGTTCTCTCCATACATATTCCGCACTTCCAAGAGGGTTTGATCATTCCATTGGTCTATAATTCCCATTTTCATCTGCTTATTGACATTCACATAATAATTAACGATATCATTGACTGAATTCGGAACCGGAGCATCCTCCTTAAAATCCTCAAACGCTAAACCGGTTTTAGACATCATCTCAGGAATCGTTGTAGCAATATGCCATGCTAATCGTCCAAGAGTACGATCCTCTTTGGTAACTCTTTGTTCCAGTGAATTATCCGTTAAGGCCTTCAAAATCCGCAGAGTTGATTCGGATTCTTTCTTCCAAGTCTCTAAAAATACAGCAATGGACGTAAACATACATGTTCCTCCTCGTTATTTGTATTTATTCTAATATTATCAGTTGTCCAAAGTATGGTCAATGAACGTTCATGGATAACCCTATGGGAATTTCATATACCCTAAAACTTCAAAACGGGATGCTGCATAAATGCAGCACCCCGCTTGGTCTTTTTGTACTATGTTCAGACTTAGCTGAACGATTCATTGAAGAACTTAAAACCTATATTATTTGCTCTCGTAATATTTGCGCAGGTTGGCAGCGACTTGCTCGGGATCAACTTTATGGGTTGCAACCCCGGTATCCATAGCTGCTTTGGCAACTGCAGCAGCAACTGCAGGTCCTACACGCAGATCAAAGGCTTTTGGTATTACGTAATCAGCGTTAAGTTCTTCAGCACTGACTATGTTAGCAATAGCATAAGCTGCAGCAACTTTCATTTCTTCATTGATCACTTTGGCGCCGGCATCGATAGCACCACGGAAAATTCCAGGGAAGGCTAAGACGTTATTGACTTGGTTCGGGTAATCCGAACGGCCGGTTCCCACGACGGCAGCCCCAGCTTCTTTAGCTTCGGCAGGCCATATTTCAGGAACAGGATTTGCTTGGGCAAAAACGATGGGATTGGGTGCCATGGATTTAACCATTTCTTTAGTAACAAGATTAGCCCCTGATACGCCGACAAAAACATCGGCACCTTTTAAGGCATCCGCTAAATTACCCTTGAGTAATTCACGGTTTGTTTTAGCGGCGATTTCATCTTTGTATTTATTCATACCTTCGGGACGACCTTCATAGATTGTACCCTTGGTATCGAGCATGATAACTTTTTGAAGTCCCATGCTCATTAAGAGTTTAACGATGGCCATACCGGCAGCTCCGGCACCGTTAACGACAATCTTTACATCTTTCAGCTCTTTTTTAACAACTTTCAGAGCATTAACCAAACCTGCCATGGTAACAACTGCGGTACCGTGTTGATCATCGTGGAAAATCGGTCCGTCGTAAATTTCCTTAAGCTTTTCTTCAATGTAGAAGCACTCAGGTGCTTTAATGTCTTCCAAGTTAATGGAACCGAAGGTCGGCTCAAGAAGCTTTACGGTTTGGACGACTTTGTCACTGTCTTGAGTATCTAAGCAAATAGGGAAAGCATCTACATTACCAAAGGTCTTAAAGAGAATTCCCTTTCCTTCCATAACGGGCATGGCAGCACGAGCCCCAATGTTTCCTAGTCCTAAAACTGCGGAGCCGGTTGATACAACCGCTGTTAAATTTTCGCGGTTTGTATAAACGTTAACCACTGCCGGATCTTTGGCGATCTCCAGACATGGTTCGGCAACTCCCGGGGAATATGCAAGACTTAAGTCATCTCCATTGCGAACGGGGACTTTACTTACAACGGCAATTTTGCCTTTATTGTCTTTATGCAGAGCAAGAGCATCTTCACGAAGGCCCATAATAACACGATCCTTTCTAAAAATAAATTAGTGAGAAAAAGCCTGGCCACTCAAATAAGTGACCAGGCCTCACTTACCTTAGGCTTTTTTTGATGCGTTTTTAGCGTCGATTTCTGCCTGGGCAGCTAAGATATCTTTAGCATTGAGGTAAACCGGGGTATCAACCATTTTGTTATTGTAGGATACGGAGGCTTTACCTTTAGCAATTCCTTCTTCTTCGAAGACTTTTACAACGCCGCGCGCCCATTCCACGTCAGCCGGATCTGGAGAATACATGCGGTTGGAAGGCTCAATTTGTCCCGGATGAATAATCATACGGCCTTCATAACCCATTTGACGGCCTTCAGCAACATTTTTCTCAAACGCTTCGATGTTTTTGAAATCGACAAACGGCGCATCAATTGCTACAATTCCAGCAGCACGGCAGGCAACTGCCATATGAGCTCTGGCATATTGTTGCTCAACAGATTCGTTGGTTAATTTTACACGCATATCACGGCAATAATCGACTGCGCCGAAGATAGCATTGACGTTACGTTTACTTGCTAAGCAGCATTCTGCGGCATGGATAATCCCTTTAGCAGTTTCCAAAAGCATGGAAATTTTTACGCTGCCTACTTCTAATCCACGGCGGCGCTCAAGTTCTTCCAGCTTCCAGTCGAGACGCTGTACGTCTGCAGCACAGCCCGTTTTAGCTAAGGTTACCCCGGCAAGTCCCTCATGTACAACAGCTTCAAGGTCATCGTTGGTTAATTCTGTTTCCCAGTTGTTAATACGAACAAATACTTGTGCTCCGTTGGAGCCTGCGTATTTGAGGTTTTCAGACACTAATTTGCGGGCAGCTTCTTTTTCTGCCGGTGGAACGGAATCTTCAAGATCGAGAGTAATGATATCAGCATCAAACTCAGGAGCCTTGGCAACCATTTTCGGGTTGTTACCAGGAATATACAGAATTGATCTCATAATAGCCATTGTGTTTTCTACCCCCTATTAATATGATTTATTATTTGATTCTCGGAAAGTTCCGGGAAAGATTGATTAAGTAATTAAGCCTTGACTTTTTCTTTCAAGATAATTGGAATGTCTGTGGGAGTTTCAGCGACAAATCCCCCTGCCTTCGTGATAGCTTCCATTTTGCTCTTAGCTGAACCACGGCCGCGCTCCACAATGTTCGAAGCGTGAGAGAATCTCTGACCTGCCGGAGCCCAAGCACCTGCCACATAGACAACAAAAGGCTTTGTGAATTTACCGGCTGCGATAACCTCGGCGCACTCTTCTTCTTGGGATCCGCCGATTTCCGCATATACAGCTACACCGGCTGTTTCCGGGTCCGCTTCAAACATAGGAAGCAAATCGGCCATAGAGGTTCCAAGTACGGGTTCAGTACCTGTATGAATGACGGTACTAACTCCAAATCCTCCTTCGCGCAGCAGCCAAGGGATCGTCCCGGACTGTCCTCCGCTTCTGGAGAACACACCAATGTTCCCCTTTTTAAAGAATTTATTAGCCCATTCCTTATTCCCTCCCAGCCAGCCAACAACGGCCTCACCGGGAGTAATAATTCCAATGGAACCAGGACCCAAGACTCTGGATCCTTTGGACTCAGCATAGGCTATCATTTCCATAATATCATGAATTGGGGTTCCTTCGACACAGGGAATTATATTTTTAACCCCTGCATCAGCCGCTTCATAGACTGCGGTCTTCAGAGCACGCCCCGGTACAAAAATAACACTGAAGTCAATCTCGCCTTGTTCGCGAACAATCTCTTTTACTGTATTGAAGACAGGTATTTCATGAACTAGTTCGCCGGCTTTTCCTGGACTTGTTCCGCCAATGACATTGGTTCCATATTCCTTCATATACTTCGTGCGGACAGAGCCTTCACGGCCGGTAATCCCTTGAACAATGACTCTGGTCTGCTTATTGATTAAAATTCCCATTATAAATCCCTCATTTAACAATTTGCTAGGTTTAAACCTTAACCATACCTATTCAATCAATTAAATTTGCAGTTATTGACGTTTCTTAAGGTACTCATCCAAACCTTTAACAGGAATTTCAATAGTAATGGCGTTATTGCCCCGAGTCCTGCAAGCAAACTCACAGGACAAACACTCCGTACCCAAACGCAAACACTCTTCTTCAGAGCGATGTTCAACGGATGCCTTTCCCTGATCATTGATGCCAAGCAACCCCCTGGCATACTTTTTGCACGCGTCAGCACATGCTTTTGTTTCGCATGTATCACACTTGCTGGTATCAATTTTGACTGTAATACTTTTCTCTGCGAATTCCAGCATTAGCTTTCCCCTACTTTCCTTGAGCTTCTTTCTCAGCTCGATATTCTTTACTGAGGGCCAAGAGTCTTTCGCCGATAAACTTCGTATCTGTGACATGCTCTTTGCCATAAATCTCGATTCTCTTACCCGGACCATCCGGGGTCATCAGATCTGCGAGACCTGTTCTGAGAATTTCGAGCGATTCATCTTCCCTATTGCCGCAGAGCAATAAGACACAAGGCAAGCCAGGCTTTTTAGTGGGCAGTATTTCTCTCAGTGCCTTAACAATCGCGTGGGCGTGATGCCACTGTTCTTGGTTGGCCATCATAAATCCGCCAAGCAAGTAACCGTCAATGTTTGGCTGGGACAGCACACATTTTGCAACCCGGTAGATTTTCGAACCCACCGGATTACCGCTCGTATCTGCATAGTTTGCCGGCTTAAGACCAACTTGGTTTAATGCATCCAGTCCCATCATAGCGGAACCTCCGCCAATGGGGTGATAGCCGATGTAACCGGGACTTACTTCATCATAACCCATATTCATCAGAAATCCTGTGCCCCGAGCATCTGTTTCCTCGATGCTCCAGCCGATGAGATCTAATTCAGTCGGTGCACCCGGCAAATCACGAGCAATGGCAATACCAAACTCAGGATGACGTCCTACTGAACTGTTGTCGATCTCCATTTTGCAGTCAGCACAAACCAGATTTCCCTCGCCAGTCATAATGAAGGGGTTGATCTCCAAGGTCTGACAGTCATACTTTTTATAGGTTTGAGAAAGTTTCGTCAGGAAACTGGAAAACTTACTAAGGTCCTGAGCCGGGATCCCGGCTCGAGCGCAAAGATCAACAGCGTCATAGGGCTGTAACCCATTAATTGGGTCTACATTTACTTTATATAACAACTCTTCGGGAACACTTTCGATGTCCATGCCCCCTTCGGTGCTGAACATCAACATGGGCGAACGGGCTTCTCTTGCCCCATTTATAACGAACGAACAATAGAACTCTTTTTTAATATTTAATTTTTCTTCTATGAGAACCTGATGAATTGGCATGCCTTTAACCGTTTTAGCCAGAATTTCTGCGGCGGCGGCCGCTGCCTCCTCTGGTGTATTCACTAATTTAACGATTCCGGCTTTACCGCGTCCACCCGCTTGGAGTTGACCCTTTACTGCTACAGGTTTGCCGATTTCCTCAGCAATCTGGCGTGCTTCTTCAGGATTAGAAGCTACTCTTCCTAAGGGTACCGGAAGTCCGGCTTTTCTGAGCCATTCTTTTCCTTGGTATTCAAGAAATTTTGCCATTCGTTATCACTTCCATACTGAAATTTTCTGTAACTACTTGGGTTCGAACCTGGAATAGCTACTCAATTACAATGAAAGGAATCCCCTCCCTTCTGCGCAGTGTTCGCTGGTGTTTAGAGCTGCTCTGTAAATGCTGCGAATAAACAACGTGATTATCCACAATTACTCACTCTTTGTTTTACTATTCAAAACCGAGTTTCATTTTTTCTTCTATCCTATTATCTTACGAATTTAAAGATTAGTCAACCATTTAATTGACGCTCTTAAATCAACTTATAATAAAATAAACTTATGAATTGAAACACTGTTTTGTTTATAACTTAACGGTTTCCACGGGTACCGGCCCAGCGATACCAATAAATACAAAGCGATTTGTACCTGTATTGCGCATTCCGTGAGTTTCTCCTGCTTTGGCGAGAATTGCCATACCTTTTTTTATGTTAACCTCTTGCCCATCACCGGCAAAATAAAGGCCGGACTCTCCTTCAAGACAAATCCAGACATCGTCCGCGTTGGGATGCTGATGGAGGAACACTTCCTGACCGGGTTCCAGACACCACATAGCACCCAGGGTTTTATCCGACTGGTAAACCAACACTTTCTGGGGAACGTTCGCATCAAACCGGGCCAACTTTTCGAGTGAAAATACTCTTGTCTCCACGTGAAGCCTCCTCAAACCTTATTAAGAAAGCAGGCGTTAGATTATTACCTACTGCCTGCTATTCTTATAATTAAGATAACCATAGAATTGTAAATTATGCCTTTTGTCCCCGATCTTGAATTCATCCAAGAATAAGCTGGGATTACTAGACAGTTATAGTTCGATGACTTTTCCCGGGTTAAAGCGATTGCTTGGGTCGAAGCTTCTCTTAACCTTTCTGAAAGCCTCCATAGCAATAGGACTAAACTCCGAATCAAGATATTTCTTCTTGACGAGCCCGATTCCGTGCTCACCGCTTATTGTTCCATCCAGATCAAGAGCCATCATACAGAGGGCTTGCTCCGCGGCGTGGACGGTTTCAACTTCCTCTTTATTCCTTTGATCGAAAAGAATCAACGGGTGAAGATTCCCGTCACCGGCATGGGCCACGACTCCGATGGTTACACCGAAATCCTTGGCTACTTTAAGAACTCCTTCGATGGCTTTGGGGAAATTGCTCCTCGGAACCGTAATATCGTTAACACCATAAGAGGGACGAACGCGAGCCACTGATCCGAAAGCACTGCGCCTTGAAGTCCAGACCTGATCCACTTCAATGGCCGATTGAGCAACTTTAAATTCTTTGGCAATTTTGCTGGCTATTTCACCAATGGTTTTGACTTGTGCATCCATATCTTCCGGATACCCGTCAACCTCAATAATGAGAACAGCTCCGGCATCACGTGGAAGACCGGCATGGGTAAAATCTTCAGTGGTATTAATCAGCAAATTATCCATCAATTCCAGAGTTGTCGGAATAATGCCGGCGGCAACGATATCCGCAACCGTTCGGGATGCATCTTCTACTTTATCGTAGATAGCCAACATAGTTTTCTTTGCTCTGGGCATCGGTATAATGCGGACAAAAACTTTGGTAACTAAGCCGAGAGTTCCTTCCGCGCCTACAATAATTCGAGTCAAATCATAACCCGGTTCACTTTGGAAATTGCGCCCCCCCGTTTGAATGACTTGTCCATTTGGGAGAACAACCTCCAGGCCCAGGATATAATCGCGAGTAACCCCATATTTAAAGCATTTCGGCCCGCCGGAACATTCACCGACATTACCTCCTATGGTTGAGGCCTTATAGGAAGACGGGTCGGGAGGAAAATAGAACTTTTTCTTTTCCAGCTCAACTTGAAGGTCAAAATTGATGACTCCAGGCTCAACGACTGCGACAAAGTTTTCTGTATCTATCTCATGAATTTTAGTCATTTTAGAAAAGCTGATTACCACTGAATCTTGAGAAGGAATGGTTCCGCCACTCTCATTCGTACCGGCACCCCGGGGAACAAGTTTAATATTGTGCTCGTTCATCAGTTTAACAATTTCAACGACTTGTTCCGTTGTCTTTGGTGAAACAACACCTAACGCTTCACCAGATAATAACGTACCGTCATATCCATAGGTCAACAGGCCAACTTTGTCTGTAACGACGTTTTTCTCTCCGACAATTTCCTTCAATCGCTTAACAACCGTTTGGCTTAACATATTCAGACCTCCTTCTTCCTAAGCTTCTAGACTTACCCCAGGGCTGAGAATCCCTTTGGGGTCAAATTGTTGACGCAGTTCTCGGAGCAAACTTGTAGTTTGCTTCCACATTTCCGCATCATTATAAACTTCAGCTTTAAGCTTATGACCCAAGAGGCCCTTGACGTTCCCGCCCAGGGACATCGCCAGTTTATTCAAACTTCTGGCTAGAGCAAGTTTATCGGTTCCCTCAGGCAGAGCCAAACAAACATATCCGAGAAGTCCTTCGACAATGACGCCGGGATAAGCTCCCAGGTCTCCCGTCAGTGCTTCGAGCTGAGCCAGGGCTTGAGGCATTTTCATCGGGCCAACCGTAAACTCCACGGTTTGCTCCGGTTTGGAATTAAGATCGGCGCGCACTTTAAGCCAACCGTTGATCACTTGATCATATTCGGCCGCATCTTCAATGATCTTGACATCAGTACCTCCGCCCAAGGTAAGAACAGCCGCAATTTCATGAGCAATGTTTTTACCCGATTCTTTAAATCCCTGTAAATCGATAATCACGAGCTGCCCTTCTGTTCCGGGTTTGGCAATATTCGCAAGGGATCCATTGATGAGATTCATTCGAGTCGGCAGAACATTCCGCTTAATCAAAGTATTAAAGGTTTCATTCGCCTTATGCATGGACGCAAAAGTTCCAATCACTGCTCTCCTAGCTTCCGGTGCAGGTAAAAGTTTCACCAGAAGTTTGGTAAAGATCCCAAATGTTCCTTGGCTTCCCACTGCAAAGTGAATAAAATCCAAACCGGAAACATTCTTAATACATTTATTCCCTATGTCCATAATTTCCCCTGTTGGGAGAACCATTTCAAATCCTAAAAGAAATGTCCGAGTGGGACCGTATTCAAAGGACTTAGAATCTGAATCTCCAATGGCAAAGCAGCCGCCAATGGAGCTGGTTTCCAGTTCATAGGGTTCGGGAGGGAAGTTTAATCCCGTTTCAGCGACTTTAAGAAGAAAATCCTTATGAAGAAGTCCTGGTTCCACGACGGCAACAAGATTTTGCATATCCATCTCTAAAATCCGGTTCATCCGGGACATAACCATGGCGATGCCGCCGGAAAGCCCCTGGGTATCGACAACTGCCCCGCCCACTGTTAATTTTACATTCTGGTCATTTGCCAATTTAACAATGTTCGAAACTTCTGAAGTGTTTCCGGGTAAGACTACAACTGCAGGTTTACCTTGACCTTTTAGATATTTAGCCATTTCAGAAGGAGAATCGATGACATGCTCATCACCGACAATCCCCTTTAACTTACTGATATTGACGTTACTCATGACTACCCGCCCTTCCATTCGTTTACTAGAACTTGCGGTCAGCATGTTCCGCAAAGGGAAATTTTCGATTTTTCCGCCAGACCATAATAAGTTGTAATGATAATTCCAGATACAAAATTAAAGTTTTAACAAATGTTCCTAATCTTCATAGGCGTTAGCCATTAAATCAGCAACATGCACAACCTTTTGTTTTTGACCTGCTTTGTTGATGCCGCCCTGGAGTCTCAACATACAAGCCGGACAGCTTGTAGCCACTAAATCGGCATTGGTATCCTTGATGTTTTGTGTCTTCTGATCCGTGATATCGGTTGATACCTCATGATAAAAGGCCTGCACTAAACCGGCTGCCCCGCAGCAGCGGTTGGCTTCAAACATCTCCTTATATTCAACCCTAGGAACCATTTGCAATAATTGCCGGGGCTGCTTCGTTACCTTTAGACCCCGAACCATGTGACAAGGATCATGATAGGTAACTGTCAGCGGGCTTGAATTATGAAGTTTGCTCTGATCAACGCCAATCTTTGCCATGTATTCCGAGAATTCAACCACTTTTTCACAAAATCGTTCAACTTTTGGAAGGTATGAAGGCTCATCAGCAAAGAGTTTTAAATAATCATGTTTAAGCATCGAGGCACAGGACGCACAAGCGGAGAGAACAACTTCCACATCTTTATATTTATCTAAAAAGGTATCTATCGTTTTGCGGGCGTTACGTTTTGCAGTTTCGAAGTCGCCATAGCAATATTGCGGAAGACCGCAGCACACTTGATCTTTCGGAATAATAACGTCACAGTCATTCTTGGTTAAGACTTTAACAACAGAATGAGCAGTTTGATCTAAGGAGTAATTGAGAAAACAGCCAACATAAAACCCGACTTTATGCTTCGGATGCTGCACCGTAATCTTCTCCGGGACCTGTTCCAAAAATGGTTTTTTGGCTGTAGGGAAGTTCCGAATATCAATACCACGAAAATAGTCCATTCCATCAATTTTATTCAAGACACTTTTGCCCATTCCTCCGAAAAGCCTGAATCCCATACCCAACCTCTTCGAACTCGCTAAGGTGTTTAAAGCAAACGATTTAGCAAATGGCTTAATTCCTTTTCTGAGTTTTAGATCTCGCCGCGCAGCCATGACAAGTTCATTGCCATGTACACCATTTGGGCAGGTAACTGCACATTCTCCACACAACAGACAGCTCATAATTGCATCTTCGTACTCTTCATTAGGTTCTAACTTTCCATCGGCGACAGCTTTAATGAGCTGAATTCTTCCACGTGTAGACATTTCCTCTGCCCCAGTCAATTTGTAGGTCTTACAAGCTGTATGGCATCCACCACACTTGTTACATGTGTTTAACATCTCGTATACTTCTGTCAAAACCCCCACTGATATTTCCCCCTTCTCTGCCAGATTATCAGACCACAGGCCGGATAGATTGACCTTTACAACACCCGTTGCCAGGTTACAAGGATATTTCAATTGTTGAAACATGTTTTTACAAGTGAAACCACGTTTCAAAATTTTATGACTCTATTATCTACCTGAGGTGTAAAATCGTCAAGGACCAATTTCTGAAAAGTTCGTCTCCAAACTCAAGTCTGAAAAGTCATTATAGTTTTTGGAAATAGTTAAATCCTAATTTTGCAGAAACTTCTTCCCCGGCTTTTTTCATTTCCTGGCCAATCCGCTCGATACCCTTTTCCTGAATCCTGCTGGCAGGACCGGAGACGCTGATAGCGCCAATGGCACGACCCGAATAATCAAAAACAGGTGTTCCCAAACAAATGATTCCGATTTCATTTTCTTCTTTCTCCACAGAAATTTTGCTTTCTCTGATACCTTTAAGCTCCTTAAACAAAACCTCCGGGTCAACGATGGTATTCGGCGTATAACGAGTCATACCTTTGACCTCTAAAATATGCCGAACTTCCTCCTCAGGCAGGGTTGAAAGAATAGCCTTTCCCACAGCAGTACAATGCATAGGAGCTCTTCGCCCCACTTTAGAATGCATACTCACGACATGGGAACTTTCAGCCTTATCAATATATACAATCTCACCGTCATCAGGCAGCACTAGATGCACAACCTCATTCAATAATTTTGCTAAATCATTAAGAACAGGTCCCGCAACTTTGCGAATTTCAAGATCATTGAAGAAGCGAATCCCCAGTTCCACTATTTTAATTCCTAATTGATAATGTTCGTTCCCTTTTGTTCTCTCGACGTAACCTCGATAACACAGGGTCTGCAAAATTCGATGAACGGTGCTTTTATGCAATTGAATACGATTTCCTATTTCCGTCACACCTAAGGGTTCTTCTGCATGAGCAAGAACCTCCAAAACATCCAACGAACGTTCAAGAGTTTGCACATATTTTTCTGTCACGGTAGATCCCCTTTCTGTATATCTATTTATCAGCACTCTTTAAAGTAGTGCAGCTATGGTCCCGAAACCCTATGTTTTCAAAGAACCAACTATAGATTTAATCAATTTTCTCAATACCACTACTTAAATACTATTAACTTGTAAAACCCCGTTTTGAAGATTAAGAAATCCTGTTTCAAATATCTCCTTACTTTGAATAGTATGACTTCTTTAAATTATATAGTCAAGCATTAAATATTGGGATAATCGGCTCCATTATTTAAATAATCGGACTCTTTGAGGAAACTTGATAACTATTGTTTACTCCATTTCCATCTTAACTCTACTGCCAACTCCGCCTGCTTCTGCAGGTGTGACAATAAGGCGTCTGGCTAGACGATTTCTCAGCTCGGGAACATGACTTATTATTCCAATCGCTATATTTTGAAAGCGCAGTTTTTCCAGCGTATTCATCACGGTCTCCAGCAAATGAGTATCAAGAGTTCCAAATCCTTCATCCAAAAAGAAGAATTCCAGGGGGGATTCCCCGCGCAGCTGGATTTGGGTAGATAAAGCTAACGCCAGCGCAAGGGCTGTGAGAAACGTTTCTCCACCTGAAAGGCTGTTTACCGGACGGCGTACTCCCCCATTGGCATCATCCCGCATGATAAAACCGCCCTCCGTATCTATCTCCAAAGCATAACGCTGATTTGTCAGTTGTTTCAAGCGTTCTGAAGCATCGCAGCAGACATTTGCCAGCTGTTCCTGGGCTAGAAACTCCACAAACCCATTGCCTTTAAACACCGTTTGCAACGTTTTAAGTAAGCCCATTCGATGGCCTAAAGTTTGTCGTTCATCTTCCAAACGTACCCATTCTTCATGTTCCTCTTTAAGCTTATTCAGTCTCTGCAGGCTGGCACCCCGCTTCTCAATGGCTTCCGTATGGACCTTTTCTGCATCGTTTAACCTCACCGACCAAGCCAGCCATTCTTCCGGCGGGAGACCTCGCCCCTGAAGCAGTCGTTCAATATCCCCTCGCTTTTGTTCAAGGAGTTTGCCCTCCTGCTGAAACGCAGAGAGTCTCTGCTCCATGCTTATACGATCTCCGGGATCGCAAAGGGCTTTTCTTGCGTCTTCTACTGTTGAAAAACGTGATGTATTAAGGCCCTGCACTAACTTAAGCCGGATTGAATCCACCCCCTCGCGGGCAAGTTCCAACGTCTTTCTACTTACTGCTAAGCTTTGCTCCGCCTGAGTTAAAGCTTCTTTCAACAGTTCGTAATCCTTCTTAAGCCGTTCCTCTGCTGTGACAATTTGGTCTAACTCCTGCTTTACCATCTCTATTCGTTCCTGAGCAGGTTTGCCTTCTGTTAAATTGTCACACTGCATTTTAAGCTCTGTCAAGGTACGAGCTGCTTCACTGCCCAAGGTTTTTAATTTCTCAAGCTCAAGCTCACAAGCATTCTTCTCGTGGAGAAATTTCTGCTGATCTTCATCTGTTTTTCTCTGCTCTTTTTCAAGATTAGCTAACTCTTGGTTTAAGCTTCCGGCGGCTTGATCCCAAAGAGAATATTGGTTTTGTAAGACTCGAATCTCCGACGGAGAGATATCCCCCCGCAAGTTGTCTAATCTCTTTTGCCGTTCCGACTGTTCTTGCAAAAAATAGCTAAGCCTATTTTGGATCTCCGAACCCATACCTGTGATTGCAGCGACTTGTGCCCCAAGCTTATGCCACGCTTCTTCTGCCATGTTAAGTTCATGCTGGGCCTTCTCTAACTGAAGCTTCAACTGCTCTTGTTCTCGATTCCATTCGTCAAATTGCCGGCGCTGGATCTGTAAATTCTCCTCCCGCATTCCCAAAGATCGGGTTAATTCTTCCATCACCAAGTCCTTATCATCTAATAATAGTTCTTCGCGATATTCAACAACCTTTGCTTGTTTGTCTGTCAAGAGCTGTGACTGGGTCTGTTCAAGTTCCTGTTTAGCAGCTAACTGAGTTTGTGCAACCGCCCGCCTTGTTGCGCTCTCTGCTTCCTGCTTTTCAAGAGTTTGCAGATGGCTGCCGGTTTGCTCAAGATCCTTATTAGCTTCTTCCCTAATCCCATCCTCGAACTTGGAGGCTGGGGCAGGGTGATGAACGGAACCGCAGACGGGACAAGACTCTCCTTCTACCAATGACTCGGCAAGCATCCGGGCAGTATTTTTCTGATCCAGATCTGCCACCAGACTTTTCTTTCGCTCAAGAGACTCTCTAACCTTTTGAATTTCCTGACATACGAATGCATGTTCCTGTTCGTAACGGCCCAAAACTTCCCGGGCTTGTTGGCACTCCAGAGAGATAACCTTTAAACGCTCCCGTACCTCAAGTTCCTCCCGTTCTGCTCTTTCGATGTCAGCAATCCTATGGCGGTAGCGTTCTAACTCCTGAGCCTGCCTGCTGAGAATCTCTTCCCTCAACGAAGGATCTTGCTGCCGTTTGGCCAGAGTTTCTTTAAGCTTTTCCACAGCTTCCTGAAGTGTTTTGACATTCAGTTTCAGAGTTGCTTCCCTGTCTTGGACAGACTTTGCTTCCGCCTCATTTTTCTTATAGTCTCTTTGTAAGTCATTCACTTGTTTAGAGACTATCTCATAAGCTTCTAACGCTTGGATAGAAGAACTAACTTTCTCACGCTGAGCTGGATCAACGGTTATTTGATTTAAACGGATCTTTCCCTCTTGCCAACGGTTTTCTAAGACCTTTTTCTTTTCTAGAGCTTCCTGAAGAGCTTGTTCCAGTCTTTTACGTGTCCGATCAAGTTCACTATAGTGTTGCCTTGTCTCTGTTAATTTTAAACTGCGGCTTTGAATATCTGTTTCCAGGCGTTTTGCTTGTTCTAATTGCTCTAATTGACGAAGAAAGTTTGGTTCTTTCTCCAGTCGCTGCCTGTTGATTTCCAGCCACTGTCCCTCAGCGCGGTCCTTTTTTTCTCTTGCTTTCTCAAGTCTGCTTCCTATCGTTTCTTTTTGTTCTTGGGCTTCTTGTAGTTTTATTTCGGCCAGGTTTAGATCTTCTAAAATTGGGCGCAGAATTTCCGCACGTTCTGCTAAGCTGAGGCGTTCCGCAAGTTTGTCCATTTCTGGTTGCGATGCAGACCGTTGAGTTTCCTTTTCTTGAACCTTATGCAGCTGTTCTTGCAGACCCCATAGTTCCTTAGCCTTTTCGAACTCTTGCTTTAGATAGTTCAAGTTGCCGAGAGTCTTCTCCGAAGCCATCGCAGCATCCAAAAGCTCCTTCTCAGCTAGATTAACTTGTTTCGCTGAGGCATCTCCCAACCCTTGCAGCCGCTGCTCCACACCATTAAGGTGGAAACGAGTGTCCTCAAGGTCTTCGGAAAGGCGAGCTGTCAAGTTCCGTCCATAGGCCTCTAGTGAAAACAAGCGTTCCAGCATTAAACGTCGGTCTTTGGGTTTTATCGTTAGAAATTCGGCAAATTTGCCCTGGGGCAGAACAACCGCCCGAGTAAAATCTTCTACGGTTAAACCCAGCATTTCTTCGACTTTTTGGGTCATCTCATCTGCCTTAGATGCCAGGACTGATTCCTGATCCCCTTCGATTTTAACTAATCTGCAAGCGGAAGATTTAACGGTACGATCTCCCGAGCGACGATAAGCACGCTCTGCGCGATAAGTGATTCTCCGGCCGCCTGCTGCTAAAGCAAATGTATATTCTACGGTCAGTTTTTCTTCACCATGATTGAGTATCCCTTGAGTGTTATTCGCCGCTCGCTCCACAGTGCCGTAGAGGGCAAGGGTCATGGCGTCCAGGATTGTTGATTTTCCGCTCCCCGTTGAGCCAAAAATACCGAACACTCCTGTCTCACATAACTTCGTAAAATCAATCTCCTGAACCTCACGAAAGCTATTTAAACCGGCAATCTTTAATTTAATAGGTCTCATGCCGTCTCTGCCTCCTTCCCAGCTGATTCACCGATGCAATCCAAGTTTGCGGAGACATTCCTTTTACTGTCGGCTTTGTCCTGATCAATTAACGATAAAAACATAGAGACTAATTCTTGATCCGGCTCTGCTCCACCGGTTTTATCCTGATAGAACTTGCGGAAAAGTTCGTCAAGAGGCAACTTAGAACGGGCCTCTGAAGTTATTTGTTCTGTTTCCGGGAAGACCGGCCGAATATTTATGAGCCGTTCACGCTGACGACGCAAGCTGTGAATATCCTGAGGATTAATCACATTCGTTACATGAACTTCCAAGTCGATCCAGGCTTGACTGTCTCTCCCTTCATCGATCCAGCGTTGTACCTGAGCTAAACCTTCTTTGGCCTGCCATTTTACCAAAGGATACCCGGAACTAAGAAATATTTCATGAGTCTCAACAGGCTTTCCGGGAAACGCTTCAATTAAGACTACAGATTTGGCATACCCGGTTTCTGAAAAACTGTAAGCTAAAGGCGAACCGGAATACCTGGTGGGCACCAATGTCCCTTTGACAACCTGAGCCCGGTGCAAATGTCCTAAAGCCACATATTGTGCCCCGGCAGGCATTGCCTCAACTTCAACGGTAGGTGCACTGCCAAGTTGAATGGGACGCTCGGACTCAGACTGCATTCCTCCACGCACAAAGAGATGACTCATAGCCAAGTTCACAGCCTCCGGACGAAAAGCCTGACCGAATAAAGCAAATAGTTCTTGAACTCGCTTGGAATAGTCTTGCCTTAAGCTTTCCTCATCTAAGCTGGAATTCAAAACTTCATTGAGACGTGATTCCGAAGGATAAGGAAGGAGAGTTAATATGACAGGGTCCGGGCACTTGGGTATCTGTAACTCAACCCAGCCTTGGCCTGCAGCCTTGCGCACTACTCGGCCTTCAGGAGAATACCCCGGAAAGCTAGGGGTTAAAACGTCTTTGGGGAGGCCATAGAGCGTAATACCCTGCCGTACTGCCAGAGGACTGGCTGCACATAACCTTTCCGGGTTATCATGGTTTCCGGCTACCGCAACTACCCCTCGTGTTCCCCCAGCCGTCAGACGATTTAAAGCATCATAAAAGAGCTCCTCGGCAATTGCCGGCGGGTTCACCGTATCAAAAATATCCCCGGCAATCAGGACCAGGTCTATGCCCTCATCTTCAACAAGCAAACAAAGTTCATCAATAAACTTAATTTGTTCTTCAATTCTGCTGCGTCCTTCAAGCATACGCCCGAGATGCCAATCTGAAGTATGTAAAATCCTCATGGATAAAAATCCGCCCCTTAATGATTTGATTTGGCCGACCCTAATTTAACCATCCCTTCCGGCAAGGCAGAAGTAGGAAAGGGTTCACTTCTGGTCAATGGTTTCAGTTTATTTTAGTGAACGTCACTTAATTAAGTACTTTAACTACCATTATAAAGCATGTCTCGGACAAAAGGCTGCCCGGCGCAATATAAGATCTTATTATTTTATACTTTTAAAGAGTGTAATATCTTTCTCTCACCACATAACGGCCTTCGAGGCTAAGCAAATCCCTTACCGGCGATTATCTTTTTATCACCTGAGGGTGTTGTCCTTTCCTTTGCACCTGTGCGTCGCAGGAACCCCCTTTGCAAGTGGATGCAAACAGGCCATCATTTAAATAATTGATTTTAAAGATATTTCTCCTTATTCATTCTGATAAAAACTTTAGTTTGCTTTTCCGGCTTATGTTTGTGAAAATAAGGATGATTGATAAGAAAGGGGCAAGCGTTATGGCAGTTCAAGCAGATTGGAAACGGCTACTTGAGGATGAAATACATAAGGACTATTATCTTAAATTATTGGAGTGGGTCAAGGATGAGTATCGCAGCAAACGAATTTTTCCTAAGAAGGAAGATGTTTTTAACGCTTTGGTCTATACATCCTATGAGAACACTAAGGTAGTGATTTTAGGACAAGACCCCTATCCCAATATTGGACAGGGAATGGGACTTAGTTTTTCTGTTAATATTGGGGTACCTTTCCCCAAATCCCTGCAAAACATCTTTGCCGAGCTCCAATCCGACCTAGGCTGTTCTATACCCCGTCATGGCTCTCTGAAGAAATGGGCAGAACAGGGTGTTTTGCTCCTCAATACGGCGCTCACCGTAGAAGAAGGAAAACCAAATTCCCACCAAAACAAAGGCTGGGAAATATTCACCGACCGAATCATTTCTCTAGTCAACGAAAAGCCAGAACCTGTTGTTTTTATCCTTTGGGGCAACAATGCACGCTCCAAGAAAACTATTATAACGAATCCCCAGCATCTAATTATTGAATCCGCTCATCCCAGCCCATTATCGGCCAGCAGAGGTTTCTTCGGCAGCAAGCCTTTTTCGCGAACTAATGCTTTCTTAACTTCTAAGGGCAGGGATCCGATTGACTGGCAAATTGATTAGGTATAAAAAAAACGTGCGAAGTTTTTATCGCACGTTTTTTGTCTGTCTAATAAAGCTAAGGACGGTTTTCAACTTTTTAAGGCATTTTAAAATAATAAAATGCCAACGACTGCAGTTGCAGCGATAAACGTGAATGTCCCAACCTTAACCTTTTTCTGGTTGAGCACAAAGTATCCCGCAAGTGTCATAATAATAGCTTTCAGCATTGTTATTGACATAAAGGTATGAGTGACTTGGTATAAAGGCTTTAGGCCAATGATGTAAGCAGCACTGAGGAGCAAGCCAAGAACAGCAGGTCTAACCCCCTTCAAAAGAGCATTGACATATCGGTTGGCTTTGAACTGGGTATAAAACTTAGTAATAATTACCGAAGCAACGAATGAGGGAATACAAAGGGCAATCGTCGCAATCAAAGCGCCAACGATACCCGCTACTTTAAAACCAATATAAGAAGATGAATCCACGGCGAAAGGTCCCGGTACGACTTGCGCAATTGCAATAACCTTTACATAATCAGCTAATGATACCCAATGATGGGAGACCATTTCTGTCTCAAAAAAGGGAATCATGGCATAGCCGCCGCCAAAGCTAACGGCTCCAATCTTCAGAAATACAAGAAACAAATCAATGAGCGTTGCCATGCTGCCCCTCCTCCTTTTTCAGAAAGTAGATATTCTTGGCAAAGCCCAAAGCCGCTAAAAGCAAAAGAACAATAACAACATTGATGTTTGTAAAGAGCATTAAAGCAGCAGAGAGAAGAGCCAAGATTACATCTGAATAATGTTTCACTGCAGTTTTCCAGGTTTTCTTCACTGAATTAAGTATTAGAGCTGTGACGCCAAGAAGAATTCCTATAAAAGCTTTATGGACGATAGGGTTATCCGTAACTCCCCAAATTACAAAGGTCAGAAGCAGGATCAGTAAGAAGGTCGGAAGGCAGGATGTGATGGTGGCAACGGTTGCCCCTAAAAGCCCTTTCTTCCGATAGCCAATCATCGTTGCTGAATTAACAAAAATAATTCCCGGCAGAGTCTGAGAAATAGCCATAATATCTGTCAATTCATCATTCGTGACCCATTGTTTTAATTCAACCACTTCTTTCTGTAATATGGCTATTACAGCATAACCCCCGCCGAAGGCCAGACAGCCGATTTTAAAGAACGTAATAAACATCTCTAGATATATTCCCATACTATCTCCCCTGACTTATCAAATTTTGCCTCAGAAATCGAAGGTTCCTTTACAAGCTTACCCTTTTATCTATTTGAATATTTTGGTATACGGTATACCAAAATAATTGCATAAAACCCTTAACATAAAACCCTTAACATAAAACCCTTAACATAAAACCTTTAAATCGAAGTCCAAAGTAGTTAAGGTTCATCTTGGGAAAATGCCATTTCAAGAAAGGCTTTATTCGAGTTCTCGACATGTCGTTTCGCAGCAGTTTCGGCTCTGAAACTATCTTGCGCACGTAAGGCTTCGATAATCTCGTTGTGTTCTTGCCAAACCTCTTCGGGACGCCCTGGCTTAGAGTAGGCCACTTGGGTAAACTTCGTAATATATTCCCTCAAAGTGCTGAATAAGTTATACAATCTCGGACTCTCTGCGGCCTTATAGATAATCTCATGAAACGTATCATTTAACTGATTTGATTTTTTCATGTTTCCACTTTTTTGCTCATCGGAAATGTGCTGAGCGAGAGAGGCCAAACGTTCTACCTCTTTGGTTTTGATTTTGGTCGCTGCTATATTGCTCATCAGCGCTTCCAAAGAAGCCCTGATGAGCAATATTTCAATAATATCGGCCTTCGTAAATTCGGAAACCACAACTCCTTTGCGCGGAATATGGGTCACCAGTCTCTCTAATTCAAGCTTACGTATTGCTTCACGTACAGGAGTCCTGCTAACTCCTAATTGTTCCGCAATATTTCGTTCTACGAGTCTTTCCCCAGGTTCCAGTTTTTTCTCAAGAATGGCATTCCTGAGGATGGAAAACACTGAATCACGGATATGTCCAGAATCATTATATTTAATCGGTGAAAATCGATAGTCCATTGACTTCTCCCCTTAGATTTATCTCTGCAGCAACCTCATTATAAATCTTTTTCTGTTAAAAAGGCAAGAGAAAAATGGTATACCGTATCCCAAATAAATCTAGTTCATTACTTACGGTATATGGATTTCTTATTATTTGACAGCAACTAAACCATAAAATACCTCTGCCAAGGAAACCTCTTTTATAAGCTCCCATCCTGTCCTTTGCAATAGACCTTTAACGTCCTCACTGCTTAATCGGTGATCAAGAGGCGGACCCATTTCCGTTTTCTTTTTCTCCCAGTCGATCAGTGCTATTTTTCCTCCGGTTTTAACGATACGATTGATTTCCTCAAGAAATTGTATTTTGTTGTCAATCTCATGAAGCACATTGACGAGAATTGCAAAACTTACGGATTCATTGGGAAGTTTCAAGTCATATTCTTCAGTCTTAACTAAAACGATATTTAATACTCCGGCAGCACCGGACCTTTTTTCGACTTCAGCCAGCATCTCTTCTGAAGTATCCAAGGCAAAAGTGCTGTTCGATGATGCGATGAATTCGGCAGCCGGAATGGTAAAATATCCGATCCCACACCCAATATCAGCGACGGTATCATCAGGACTGAGACCCAGCTCCTGTAATGTAGAGATAGGCGGGAGATTCTGCCGCCGCCACGGATCATCGAGTTTCTTTTTGTTCGCCGGATTAAATTTATGAGCCATTGTTTTCCCTTCCATTTCTCAAAAATAGTATATATTTCAATATTTGATTGATTATATCATTTTTCTTGACGAGTTCAACATCACTGCAGAATCCCTCAGTTCTCCTGACTCAACCTTAATCCTGCTGTGCTAGCGGGGGTTGCCAAGGCTGATTCTGATTTCCAGCCGGCTAACGAAAGTGAAAAACAATATTGACTCTGATGGGATAATTACGCTATCTTAATTCTAGTTATATTTCTACCTGCATTAGAATTTTATTATGGCGATTTATTATTCTGATTTTAGTAATTGTATTTTTCGTTGCCCTAACTTTAGTTATCTAACTTTAGTTATCCTAACTTTAGTATCGAATTATATTCCCGATACTCATGAAAGGAGATAAACCTATGTATGCTTCTGTGAGTTCTGATTGCATTGGATGCGCTGCCTGTGAGTCAATTTGTCCTCAGGTCTTCAGAATGAACGGTTTCGGGATTGCCGAAGCCTATATTAATCCTATTCCTCAAGAATTGGAGAAATTGACTAAAGATGCAGCAAACAACTGCCCAGTGGAAGCTATTACGATAGAATGAAAAAAATAAAACCCTGCATAAATTGTGGTTTAAATCATCCACTAATATGCAGGGTTTTAAACGTCTAAATACATATTATGGAACGGCTCCTTACTCCTTCGATTTCTTCGGGGGAGTATTTTGAGATCAAAAAATTTGCTTGACTGTTATAGGTCAGGAGATTAAATTATTAGTAATACTGTTTTAACCAGGATAGTGCGGGAATAAGTATGCTTATTCTTGCACTATCCTGGAACTTTAGTTCCATTAATGTCCTTCTTCCATCGAGACCTCCATGTGGTTAAAACGCCCGCATTAATGAAATAAACTATTATCAAGGTAAGTTAATTTAAGAATTTAGTTTCGAGAGGAGTCTTCCCATGAGTCAGAACCAAGGGATTGAATATTTAAAAATCGGTGTGCTCTCTTTAGCCCATCTTTTAAATGACTTATACAGCAATTATCTTCCCCAAATGCTTCCCTTCCTGGTTGCCTTAACGCCAGGTTTTACAGCGACCCGGGCAGCCATTTTAGTTTCAGCCTTTACCATATCCTCATCGCTGGTTCAGCCGCTTTTCGGATATTTTCTCGATCGTCAAGGAAAACGCTGGCTTGTCTATGTAGGTACTCTTTGGATGGGAGTCATGCTAAGTTTAACCGGAATTGTCCATAATTACCTCTTGCTTGTCACTTTAGCCGCCTTAGCCGGACTCGGTACGGCCGCATTTCATCCCCAGGCTTCCACAATGGTCAATGTTTTAAGCGGCGACCGTAAAGCCGTCTTATTGTCCGGATTTGTAGCTTTCGGAAATTTCGGTTTTGCTTTAAGTCCACTACTTCTAGTACCCCTATTTCAAGCTTACGGATTACGGGCTACTCTCGTGACAGTAATCCCTGGTATTCTCGTAGCAATCCTATTGCTGCTTTATGCACCGCGCAACAATCTCTTGGTTGGCGCCAATACTCCGTTTAATGTCGTAGTTCGCTCCCTGAAAACAGCCGGTCCGGAACTTTTAGCTATTATTGCTGTCATTGCAATTCGCTCTCTGGCCTATACTGCGATGTTAACGATCCTGCCGCTTTATTTTAAATCTGAAAACCTATCAAATATTGCCGGAAGTCATCTGGTAACTATCATGCTTGCTTCCGGAGCAATCGGCGGAGTGATCGGCGGATTTATATCTGATTATTACGGACGAAAGCCGCTGATTGTCGGCTCTCTTATTCTCTCAACTCCCCTATTCTTTGGTTTTCTTTATACCGAAGGCGCTGTTAGCACTCTTTTTCTGGCTTTAGCCGGAGCGGCCCTATTGTCCAGCTTTTCGGTAACCGTTGTAGCTGCTCAGGAAGCGATTCCGGAAAATAAGGCTTTGGCTGCGGGTCTGACCATGGGATTTGCCGGGGGATTAGGCGGGCTGGCCGTCATATTCATCGGCAGCATCGCTGACACTTGGGGACTTACGTCGGCAGTCGACGTTATTTTTCTCCTCCCAATTTTAGCAGGCCTCTTCGGTTTCTTTATGAAAAGCCATCCTGCGGCTCGTACCCAACGTGCTGCAGCACGCTAGGCACCCTAACTGATTCGTTCCTGAGATCTGCGCAGAAGTCGTTGAATAATTAACGTAATCAAGCCAATAACCAACAGACCAAAAAACGCGGAGAGAAGATAACCCAGAGCTTGCTGCCAAAAGGTGTGATCATACCCTGAAACGCCATAATCCTTTAGAAGAGTATGTCGCCAGAAATCTCCAAATTTCTGTAAACCACCGGGAATAAATCCCACTTTATCTTGCAGTTCTTCTCCGCCCCATTCGCCCCAGGCCGTACCTGAAGCCAACAATCCCAAAGGAGAGAGTACGGCTAGGATTATTAAGCCTATGATCAGCTTTCGGTAATGGAAGCCGCCGGCTGATTTTTCCGGACTGGACTTCAGTTGCAACATTCCCGGATTGGTACGCTGCAAATAAGTAAGCACCAGAGCGCTGACCAAGCCCTCCACTGGACCTGCAACTGTCAAATGAGCGAAGAGCATGGCGGGAACGGCAATATTCAGGCTATAAGGACTGTAAAGCGGAGTTCCATTGGCTGCATGGAAGAGTATAGGCTGTAATCCAAACTCAATGCCGGCACAAAGGGCAGCCGCCGAGAGACCGATATACCCTGCAAGAGCCGCTCCAATCCATTGACGTTTGGAGCCAAGGGAACTTCTTCCCGCTATAAGCCGGTAAATACCATAGCTCACAAAGGGCAGAACAACTGCCATATTCATAATATTGGCCCCTAGAGCCAAAATGCCCCCGTCTCCGAAAAAGAGAGCCTGAATAATCAAAGCAATAGACACGCTAATCATAGCAGCCCACGGTCCAAGGAGGACAGCTAGGAGACTCCCGCCCACCGCATGGGCTGTTGTGCCGTCAGGAATAGGTACATTAAACATCATAATTGTAAACGAAAAAGCTGCTCCGATAGAAAGCATGGGGATGTATTTGGCTCTCAGCGTATGAGCCGTTTTGTAAGCTGCCCCTGCAGCAGCAATCGCACTGGTAAGACCTAGAATTGCATCGGTTTGCGGACTGAGATATCCGTCAGGAATATGCATTACAAATTCCTCCTCCTACGGTTACATAAATTTCCCTTCACCTAAACTTTAACTGTGCTGTCGATTCCCACCCAGATGGAAATGAGACCGCTCATGAATTAAGTTCACCTCTAAGAGCAGTTCACGATTCGAGAGCACTTGCAGCGGTCTGCCATCCGCCGCTATTGTGTGATCCTCTCGAAAAATAATGACACGCTGAGCTAATTCTTCAACAAGGGACAGATCGTGGGTTGCCATAATAACCGTCTTGCCCGCCTTTTGCAAGGACTGAAGAAACTCAACCAGCCAGAACTGGGTGCGCGGATCAAGACCGTTCGTCGGTTCATCCAGGAATAAGACCTCGGGATTCACTGTTAGAACACAGGCTAAGGCGACCTTTTTCTTTTCACCTCCGCTTAGTCTATATGGAGCCCGGTCCAGAAGGCTGCGAATACCTACCAGTCCGGCGATATCGTCCACCCTCTTAAGCACTGTCTCCTTCGGAAAACCGGCCTGTAAGGGAGCGAAAGCCAGCTCATCCCGGACCGTCGCCGAAAAGAGCTGCGCATCAGAGTTTTGAAAAACAAAACCCACTCGCTGCCTGAAATCCTGCAGAAACTTAGGATCACGCAAAGCATCTTCGGTTAATTTTTGGCCAAAAGCCAAAATTTCACCTTTCTCAGGATGGATGAGTCCACAGAGCATTTTAAGCAAAGTGGACTTACCGCTCCCGTTAGCCCCGAGGATCACTAAACCTTCACCTTTCTGAATACTTAAGTTAATACCTGACAGCACGGCATAACCGGGCAGATATGAGTAAGATACATCAAGGATGTCAAAAATGGTGTCCAAATAAAGATCTCCTTTCATCCGCCCATGACTTGGTTGGCAGCAATCAAAATCAATCCTGCCAGAATCACCAGCAACAAAATTATGGCATCTCTCCAGTTCAGCCGGGAACTTTGCAGAAGTCGTATTTCGCCGGAATAACCCCGGGCAGTCATGGCCCAATATACTTCTTCACTCATTTGCAGCGACTTGCCAAATAATCCTCCCACTGCTGATGCTACAAATCGCCGCTCTTCTTTGGGTGCCGATTGACCGGCATCACGAGCCTTACGAGCTAAGAACATTTCTTCCATAGCTGTAACCAAGACAAAAATATAACGATAAGTCATTTCGAGGGTCATAATGAAAATCTTCGGGACAAAGAAGGCACGCAAAGCACGCAGAAAATCCATCCAACGGGTGCTCAAGGTGAGTATGACAGCTAATGACACTGAGATTCCCACCCGGCTTACCAGCATAATCCCCCCCCATAATCCTTGCCTGGTGACCGACAAGGTTGAAGGAAACGCTAAGAAGCCCAAGTGCAGGGGGTGATGAAAATTGGCTATAACCCACAACGGCTCACCGGGACGAACCCAGTTAAATAATGAAGGCAGGACCATGATCCCTGTAAACAAGGGAATAACCAGCCAGACCCTAACCACCACCTGGCGCAGGGGGAGACGGGAAACCACTGCCACTGCGAGCAAAACGAAATAAAAACCCCATAATAGAGAAAGGTGTGAACATAAATTAACTACAACCAAAAGATATATCAGAGCAGTCACTTTAACTCGTGAGTCCAAACTTTGTAAGAGCCCCGGCCGCCGGGCAATTTCCTCTGAAAAGACGGCGTCTTGGATAATCCTGACGATATCCCGCAGTGTCTTCTCGATAAAATTTCCTTTCCTGCGACCACCACAGCCACAGCGGCATAACGCAGGACTCATTTCACTTAACCAACTGGGCAGTTCCATAAGGTTAACCTCCTTCGCTATTGCCGCGAACGATGTCTTTTCTTATTCCGTATCATGCTTAAACCCGACGGTCTCTTCCAAGACAATGCGATGGTTAAGCAGCGTCATGTCTTTAATCTTAGCCCTAACAAACTTTTGCCTTCCAAATATATCTACTAACTTTAGGCCGTCTTCATAAGGCTCAATCACATCTACCGATTCCATAAACAAAACTTCCTGACCATTACTCTTGAAATACGCATTAGCTTCACACATTGTTTTATCCTCCTTTGAAAATAGAAAAGACCAAAGAGCGACCCTCTTTATGGGGTCAGACCTCCATGGTCTTTTTTGTTATTAAAATTTAAATAAGTTAAGTAAAAGCATTTTAGTCAATAACATTTTAGTCAATAACATTTGTGTTAACCTTCTGGTTAACATCTTTCAATTAATGAAGTTATATTCGCGATGTCGGAACAAATACCTTCTTCTCCTGACTTATTTTTCTGAATATTTTTGTACCATTATTCGTCAATCATCAAGCTGCTTAATTTCCATTGACCATTAATCAGAGAATAAGCAACATTCAAGGTATTTGTTCTATCATCATATTTATTCCCGGAAGTATATCCCGCATCATAGATCTCATAGACCGCCGTATAATTGTCTCCATTCCTTAAATAGGTTCTCTGTCTTAAATTCATTGGCCGATCGGGAATTATAAATTCGTAATCAACCGAACCTGTTTTGGTAATCAATTTTTTATCTTGAATACGCATTGAGGGGGCAAGATTCTTCTCCGCCGTTTGATAATCCCCCTTGATAAGGGCTGTTAACGTGTTATGGAGATCATTATCCAAGTTATTTCTTAAATCGTATAGTTCCGCTTGCTGCTTAACTTTGTTGTTTGCTGAATCCACTTGCTGTTTCAAGGATTGTATTTCAGTTTTAAGTTGACTGTTTTCCTTAGCTAAATCCGAGCTTTGATTACTGCACCCCAGCAAAAAAAGAATACAAATTAAAACCGAACCCAACATTTTCACTTTTGCAGCCATTTCTCTTCTCCCCTTTATCCTCCGAGACATTTAACATTCATTAATACCAGGTCATAAAATTAGGTTCCAAGTCTTTCACTTTTATCCATCGGTTCTATAGTCTATTATATCATCATAACTTTGATTATTTACTTTCTAATAAAAATTATTGATAAAACTTTATGCATAAAAGTTTTATCCCCTTACTTTCTTTTCTATATCCTTCCTTTATCTTTAACTACTTTTGTATTTTGGGTTCTAATGTTTTTAACACACGTTAATTACTTATCCTTAATAAGACTTATTTACTGGACAGCTGCACTATCCTGGCAGCTTAAAAAACTCTTAGCTATCCGTGATCTCATCAAAAGATGCGTTAAATTCCTCTTCTGTGTAGATGGTAATTCCATGTGATGCTAAGAGTCCCGCCGCAAAGCCATTCCCGTCAGTAATAGTTCCGCTAAAAGTCCCATCATAAATTTTACCATATCCGCATGATGGGCTTTTAGATTTCATAATTGCCACATTAATTCCGATCACCTTAGCGATTTCTAAAGTCTTTTGTGCTCCGCTCATAAAAGCTGCGGTGAGATCGTTACCATTCCGACTCATCACCTTAGCATGTTCCCCGTCCAATTTTACTATTTCACAACTTTCCCGCGGTATTTCTAATCCCCCTAGGACTTCCGGACATATAGCAATCGCTTTTCCTCGTTTTACTAATTCTCCAAGTTCATTTACAATTGTACTTTTTCCGTCATATCTGCAATTAACTCCTGCCAGGCAAGCACTTATCAAGTACATCTTTTCTCCTCCAGAAATCCAACATATTAACACCATACCAAATAGGCACAGATTATTCCAGTTTAATTCTTGTCATATTCACAATAATAAAATAGCTAGGAGGTATCGATATGAAACTTAATAAACTACAAGATACGATTACTATTGGCATGGTTGGTGGTTTTTTAGGGACTATTGTTATGGAAATATCCAACAAGTTAATCTATCGTGCCCAAAAAACGGAAGTAACTCATCCTCAAATTACAGGGCAATTCTTCTTTTCCCCAAAACGGGTTAATCGTAAAGAAAATTATATATTGGGTGAAATACTCCATAAAAAGCAAAACCACAGGACTTCCTCATAAGAAATCATGTGGTTCAACTTGTTCACTAAAATTCTCGCAGTGGCAGAGTGCTACGGTAATTAGACAAGCGAGGCAGGAACTCTGATATCCGAGCCTTCTCCGTTCACCCTGGGTTAGTGCCGTAGCAATGAAAGCAGCGCCCAATTTAAAACAGTGGAACTCCCCAAACTAAAACAATACTTCAATTAAAATAGCACTAGCATCTCTAAGGACGCTAGTGCTATTTTAATAATATTCATTATCGGACTCTAATCAAAGGGATCTACGCTAAGGACCCGATTTATCGAACCTACTCAAATACAATGCTTGAAAACTAGCATTATTCTTCTCCCAACTGCTCTGCCCAGCAATATTTTTCATCAAGTGCAAATTTTATCATCAGCACTCCGGCTCCTTCATCAGTTCAAAGCGATATTTTTGCTTGACCTCCGGGTATTTCACATGGTCTACTTCGCTCAAAAACATGTCGTAGAGACGGATATATACCCTGAAATCATCATACAGCGCCTGATAAACGATATACTTTTCTTTAGTTTCGCTGTGAGTGGCAACTGCCAGTAGTTGGTACATTTTATTCTTGAAATGACGGTACTTGCCGCCGATCACCGGTTTTCTAGGTTCCATAAGTACCTCCTGCGATATGTTTTTAACAGAGATAAGGATATTTCAGTAATAAATAGCTTCCATAATAAAAGAAGGACAAACAATACAATTTGTAGAATGTTTAGAAGATAAACTATTACGGAGCATAATATGAATCGTAAACGAAAAATTCGACCTAAAAGTTTCATACTACAGACACAAATACTTATTACAATTTTGATTCTTGTTGGCGCATGTATCAATAGTATTATTCTTTATAATTATATTATCCAAAATCAAATTAATAAACGGAAGGTGGAAATCCAATCCATCGCCTCGCAGCTTAATATTACCCTTCACTCACATGTGAACGATAAACTTCGGGCTGTTAATCCTTACCCTAATAAGCAACAAGTTATTGAGTTAAATAAGCTAATACAACCTATCGTGATGCAATTTTCTAATGAAAATCCTAATTATGGATTAGGTTATTATGATAGACGGCTAAAGTCTATTATTGCCATTGGACCGATTTTTAAGGAGTCTATGCTAGAAGATGTTCCTAAATCATATGGATACTTCAGATGTTATACCACAGGAAAACCTGACTTCGCTATAAATAATACCTCTATTGGATGGATGGGGGAACCCATTATTTATGTGAACGTTCCTTATTACTTAGATGGATTTATTATTGGGCACACTTGGGCAAATATGAAAATGAAGGATATCTATATTAATGCTTTCAAAGCAGCAATCATTCAATTACTCATATGGATCTTGGTCTTGGGAATTATCTTATACACTATTAGTCAAAGACTAAAAATAATACGACAGGGACTTTCTACGTTTGCCGATGGGGTAACAAAAGAAACGTTTGATTCACACGATTCAAATATTTTATCTGAACTTATTCCTGCGATTAATAAAATCAGAAACCATTTATTAGAAAAAAATCAACTTCAGCATGAACTAAGACTATCCGAAGAAAGATTTTATAAACTTTTTATGAACAGCCCTGATATTATGATACTGTTTGACCCCGAAACGAGAAAATATTTTGAAGTGAATCAAGCCTTTCTTAAATGTTTTGGTTATACCCGCGAAGAAGTTATTGGCCGAACTTCAGAAGAACTTTTTTATACCCCTGAAATGAGTGACCTCCTCTGCAATGAGGTTATCACTGGAAGAAGTATAACAAATGTGCCTTTAACTTTTAGAACAAAGGATCATAATGAGCTTCAGTTAGTCGTCTCCGTTGAAAAAGTTTCAATTGGAGGTAAAGAATATCTAATCTCTTCATCCAAAGATTTAACACAACAACGAAGAATCGAAAAGGAATTAGCTCGCTTAGATCGGCTCGATCTTGTTGGACAAATGGCAGCCAGTATAAGTCATGAAGTTAGAAATCCAATGACGGTAGTTAAGGGGTTTCTCCAACTCATGGATGAAAAAGAGATTGATTCCACGAAAAAGACTTATTATCAGATAATGATTGAAGAAATAGATAGAGCTAATAATATAATTTCTGAATTCTTATCGCTTGCAAGAGATAAGGCTGTCGATGCTGAATTACATAACCTTAATAACATTATTGATACAGTTTATCCATTGATATTAGCACAGACTCTCAAAGAAGAAAAACAATTGATTTTTGAAAGGGGAAACATTCTCGAAACCAAAGTTGATGATAAAGAAATCAGACAACTCATTCTTAATCTCGTTCGAAATTCCTTGGAGGCTATGTCATCTGGCGGTATCGTTTGGATAAGGACATACATGGAAAATAAAAATATCATCCTTTCAATCCAGGATCAAGGTCCAGGAATTGATAAAGCCATTCTGGATAAAATAGGTACTCCATTCATAACAACAAAGGAAACCGGCACGGGCTTAGGATTGGCGGTTTGTTACAATATAGCGGACCGAAATAATGCATACATTGAAGTTGACACAAATTCATCAGGAACTACATTTAAAGTGAAGTTCGAAACTAAAGAGGATTGACACCTACGTCTTATCAGGTATAACAGCAGTCCTCCATATATCCTATATCGTTGATAATTCTCGAACTGAATTACTCAACTTTTGCACACTTGTTGTGCGAATAAACCCTTGATATAACTGGGTAATTAACCAATCAATTTATGGAGTTGACTTAACGCTTCAAGATCCTCCAGATTATCCGGCAGTAAATTCAGTAGGGGTTTTTGGAGTTGAAAAGATAAAATAACACGAAAATTGCAGATTTTTAGCACTTGTTAGCATGTAAAATTGCATGTTATTAGCAGAAAATTAGCCACGACTTGTCAATCAAATCGTGGCTAATTTCATTTCGGGCTGACCGCACCTTTTTGATTCTCAATATATTGTTACGATTGCGTCACGGTTTAAGAATTGGAGCTAATCTACAAACAACATTTATGTTTTTGGAGACAAGATGCTATAATATTTACAGATCGATATTTGGAGGAGGCATACCTTTCTCATGAATTTTTTATTTGCCTTTTCTTTTGTTTTTTTAATTGTTTATTTAACTATACCTTTTTTTGAAAAGCTCTCAATAAAGTGGAATTTTGTTGATAAGCCAAACGAAAGAAAAAAGCATCAACGCCCTATTCCTTTATTAGGCGGTATAGGTATGTTTTTTGGTTTTATTAGTGGTTATATCACTTTTATAAGACCAATTGATAAACAATCTGTCTCTGTAATTGTTGCTTCTATTTTAATTCTTATAATTGGTATTATTGACGACTGGTATAAGACCCTTGGCAAAGAATTTCCAGCACTCCCCAGATTATTAGTTCACATAATCTCTGCCATTATTGTCTTTTCATCTGGAATCGTCTTTTATGGTTTTACGAATCCAGTAACACACAAATATATAATTTTACCGTACATAATTCAATTTGTTTTAAGTATTATGTGGATTGTAGGCGTTACAACTGTCATAAATTGGTCGGACGGAATTGATGGACTTGCTGGAAGATTATCTGCAATCGCTGGCTCAACTTTATTTGTAGTCGCTCTAGCAAAAGGGCAAGACGATTCTGCATTACTTTCAGCACTTATTGTTGGGGTGTCTTTGGGATTTTTGAGATATAATAAACATCCAGCTAGGATTTTTATGGGCGATTCAGGAGCAAATTTTTTAGGATTTATTTTGTCTATAATTGCTCTAAATGGGGCTTTTAAGCAAGCAACGCTGATATCATTATCTATTCCTGTATTAGCACTTGGAGTACCGATTTTTGATAATATTATAGTTGTTTTGAAAAGATTTTCTCGTGGGGAATCTATTTATAAAGCCGATGCAACTCAAATACATCACAGATTACTTTCTTCTGGTCTCACCCAAAAACAAACAGTAGCATTTATAAGTTTAATAAGTGTATGCTTTAGCTTAATATCAATCATTATCCTATTATTAAAAGTTTAGTTGTTTCTAGCCCCAGCGTTCTTGCTATCGGTTCAATATACCTCCATAGATTCGAATATTTGCCCATCTATGCTGATTATTTCATCAATGGGGATCGCTGTGCCATCGGTCATAACGACAATCCGTTCATATTCGTCTATCTTTTTAGCCGTACTGATAGCAGTAACATAGGTGCCGCCATTCTTCTTCGCATCCGGCTGAAAGTAGGTAATTGCGATTTCGGGATACTCTTTAATCCGATCTGCTATGATTTGCAGTCTATCACTCAAAGCGTCCTTCATATATTCGTCCAATTTTACTCTCTCGTCAGTCAGTCTTGTGGTTTCTTTGATGGCGGCATCATAGCCAGTCAGTGCGGCGAAAGGGGAAAACTGAGCCGCCCGGTCAATAGCAGCCATATGAGGGTGTGTCGTAGAGACATGGTGAGGTAGATTAATGATGTCGTCATATGTCCTCGTCATGCCTTGTGCCCTCCAATCTGCCTGTTCCGGTCTACAGTGGTAGCGCCTTCCTCCAGATTCATACCCATTAGAATGGCATTCTTGCCGTATTTCTTTTTTATTTCAAGCATTGCTTGCTGCATCTTTTTTTCTCGTGCAAGCTCAGCTTCTTCATCTCCTTTTTTCGCCTGCGCAGCCGCGAAATCCGTAAAGAGATCAAGCTGTTCAACGTCGCCCGTCTTTTGAACAGTTGCCTCATCAACGACATGATTCGCAGTGATGTTGACTCTTCTGATCAGAAGATTTTTATCAACGATGCGTTCAAACAGATCTGTGACGGCATCCATGATTAGCTTTGTAGAGGAGGTCTGTCTGCCAAGGTTTACCGAACCATGCGCGGATTTCGGAACGGCGCGTCCGTAGTGGTCAGTGGTGATTGCCCCGTGATATGATTTCTTTATCTCTGGATTTGTTAGATTATCGATATCATATCCGACCGTCAAAACAAGCTGGTCGCTCACAAGCCTTTTATCTACCAGATCAAGAACCAGCAGATCCGTCATTTCCCGCACGATCAGCTTCGCTTTGTCAAAAGTATAGGCATAGTGCAGCACCTGCCCCGATCCAATACTGTTTGTGCTTGGCTTAAACGCTTTAATATCGGCAATTGTGCATGGCTCCCACCCCCACGCATGGTCGATCAGCAGTTCAGCGTTGATGCCGAACAGCTTATACAGTAAATCCTCGTTGTAGTAATCGGTAGGTTTACCGAGAGAGCATCTTGCAATATCCCCCATTGTAAAGAGACCTTTTTCCTCCAGCTTGTTGGCATATCCTTTTCCAACGCGCCAAAAGTCCGTTAGAGGCCGATGCGACCACAGGGAGCGACGGTAGCTCATTTCGTCCAGCTCGGCGATCCGCATACCGTTGTTATCTGCAGGTATGTGCTTTGCTTGAATATCCATAGCGATCTTGCAAAGATACAGGTTTGTGCCAATTCCCGCCGTTGCTGTAATGCCAGTTTTTTTGAGTACATCCAGAATCATTTTCGTGGCAAGCTCACGGGCTGAAAGATTGTAGGTGTTGAGATAATCGGTGGCGTCAAGGAATACCTCGTCAATGGAGTAGACATGAATATCTTCGGACGCGATGTACTTCAAATAGATATTGTAAATCTGCGTGCTGTACTCTATATAATACGCCATCCTCGGTGGAGCAACAATGTAGTCCAGCGAGAGACCCGGTGAAGATTTCAATTCAATATCGTTGCAGGAAACGCCGGAAAAGGCTCGTCCTGGTACTTTGCGCAGCCGTGCTGCATTTGCTTCTTTGACCTTCTGTACAACTTCAAACAGCCTCGCCCTACCGGGAATGCCGTATGCTTTGAGGGAGGGCGAGACGGCGAGACAGATGGTTTTTTTGGTGCGGCTTGCGTCAGCGACAACAAGGTTGGTGGTCAGCGGATCAAGCCCTCGTTCCACACATTCGACCGAAGCGTAGAAGGATTTTAAATCAATTGCGATATAGGTTCTGTTCTTCATGCTTATTCTCCGGTTGCCTACTTAAATACAAATTATCTGCTCAACAAAAGCCTAACGTGAAATCATTTAACTTCGTTGTCATATAGACTTTCCGCAGGATTAGAGGGTTAAACTCTAATCTTAAATACTTCCTCTTAAACATGTAATCCTATTTTCAGCAAACTTATTAACTAACCCAAATCCTAAATAAGGAGTTTTTAATGTGCTAGAAAGACATCTCATTAAGCATCTGGCCCCAGCATGGTTTGCCGTAATCATGGGCACTGGCGGATTAGCAAACATTCTCTTTCAATGGCAGAACTCTTTTCCTGCCGGAAACCTTTTAGGTACACTTTTTGCCATACTTGCAGACCTTCTCTATTTTGTTGTTTTAGTCCCTTGGGTTATTCGTTGGATATGTTTTTTTGATTATGCTTATCGCGATCTGAATCACCTTCACACCGGCAATTTCTTCGTGACCATGCCAGTGGCAACAACCATCTTAGGAACTAATATTTACCTTATATGGAGTCATTATCTCAGTCAAGCTACAGTTTATCATGTTATTCTTGGCCTATGGATTATTTCAATCATTGGTGTGTGTTTTTTTACCTTTTATTCAACGTTTTTGATTATACGACTTAAAGAAAGTCCAAGTCCAGACGTAATTAACTTTTCTTGGATTATGGCACCCATTGCCAATATGGCTGTTTTATTGATCGGGAACCCGGTACTCGAACTGACGATTAAAATTCGACCGATGTGGGGTTTATCCTTCCTAGTCATCAATACAGCCCTATTTGGTATTGGTTTTTTTCTTTTCATGTTTATTAGTGCTATAGTTTTTGTCCGACTTGCCAATCATCCACTACCCCCAGGGGATAAAATCCCATCCTTCGGTATTTTCATCAGTGCAATCGGACTGGCCGTAAGTGCAATTATTGATATTGCGAAAAATGCCCATACAATGGGGTTCTTAGGATCAACAGAACTTTCAAATCTTATGTCTATGGCTATCTGGGGATTCGGAACCTGGATTGTTGGCATTATCGTGATTATCAGTATTTATCAAATTAGAAATGGAGGAATTCCCTTTAATATGGGGTGGTGGGCTTTCATCTTTCCTTTAGCTTCCTATACCATCGCAAGCCAAAAAATAGCACGGATATTTATATCCCCTCTTACAGTTGGCTATTCTAAATTCCTAACCATCCTTTTAATCCTTCTTTGGGTGTATACCTTTAGTAATACCGTTAGAGGAGTATTAAGTGGGAAGCTTTTCATCGGACCTCAAATGCCATCAAAATGCGATTGAATTTAGTAGTATAACTAACTTTTCCGCTTATAAATTATTAAACTAGCTACAAACAGCTTAAGACACAAGGAACGATGTTAACTATAGTTTATTTTTATTACCAAAAAACATCTTTAAATAAGTTTATTGGAACTTCGAATTATTAGCCAAACCAGTATTGTTTTTTAAATGTCATTACGCTCATAATCTGTAGGTACACTTTTTCAAGACTCGATGATAGACTGGCATATCTTCGGCAACTACAGACGTAACCTCAAGTTTTCCTTCACGAATCATTTCTTCCATACGGAGTGCAATCCAGGAATCGCTAATTCCAAGTTGATATTTACTCATCACTCGCCCGATAACCTTTACCTCCCGAAATTCCTCACCTTCTGCTTCGATTTCACGATAGATAAAGTCATCATAGAGGGGTTCCGGTGCACTGACTAACTGTCCATTAAGTGTGGCCCGCAAAGGTGTGTTCTCCCTTTGAAGTCCTTGCCAATGAGATGCACAGCTTTGTACAAATATCGGCAGCACCGGCTTTTGCAAGGCAATATACCGATGCCATTCTCCGGGAGCAACTTCACCCCAACCTCTTTTCTGCACGATATTTCCCTTTTCGTCAGCTTCCCATTCCGGGAGCTTGACAATAGAAACCTGTTTAACATGCACCTTCCAGTGAATCAACTGCCCCATGAACCAATAGAGTCCACACATTTCATCAGGGTGATTGCTGTACCAGATTCGAAGGGATTCTCCCATCGCTGCGCGTTCTTGAACCGTTTTCAGATCTTCTTTTACCCTTTTAAACATTTTCTGAGCTGCCTGATAACCCACGTCATTCGGATAAACGCTGTATAAGTGTTCCAAAGTCTGCTGCCGCTTGATACCGGGCTGATTCTCCGAAATATCTCCAACGCTTAGCATCAAGTTGAATCCATAAATGTCTGCTGTATTTCCACCCAAGGGGGTAGCACTCTCCCATGCTAAGCGTGCCTTCTCCTTAGCTTTTCGTCGGGCAGCTTCAACTTCCTCTTTGGTTGGTTTGCTTCCATCCTCGTGACTAACGATAACACCAATGCCCCCATCTCGATATTCCCCCTCGCCATAGTGCTGTGCCACTTTGAGACTTCCACAAGCACTATCGCTAAACACTATTTCAATCATATTATCTTCCTCTCAAATCCAGATTTGACCTATATATTGGATTATCTTTGATAGGTGAAATCGCTATTCACAGAGTCGTTCCAACAAAACAGATCAAATATCTCTACATAATGAATTACCCGACTTAATATCACATAATCGAACGAAGAATTGCGCAAGAAATTTCTTAGCAGGTAAGTAATATAAAGACCATTAATCTTTGAATTTTATTAAGTACCTCGAAAAGCTTTGTAATAAATAAGATTAAGACGTACCCAGACCCAATTAAAATCCGTGAAGTCTTTTCAAGGTTTTCCATATATGTTGCCCTAATAAAAAACATGGTCGCAATCAATATCAAACTGATAGATATAATCGTGTAAACCTTCCTGGTTATTTTAGTTCACTCCTAACATCACCAACAATTCTATATTAAGAAAAATTCTGCGAAGCAAGTTACTTAATATACAATTTATTTTTCAACGATTGGCACCCACAACTCATGTTTGATTTTATGTCCTGGTCCGAGAAAATGCTCAATACAAGGTTGGTCTGCAAGTTCATAACCTGATGCAGGGAGCCATTCTGAATATAGCCTTTTCCAAGCATCAACAACATTAGGGAATACGGCATATAAGCATGGTGAAATTATTAGTTCCTCCATACCATCAGGTACTTCAGAGTCATATCGTACTCCCATAAAGTAATCAAATTTCTCATCCATGATTGCCGCCTCTTTGCCACAAATACCTACAAGGCTCTCAAGCTTGCATTTCGGATTTACCCAAGACATGTCAATCAATTCTTGCTTGAAGCCATCCTTATTGGATTTTCTCCACAAGGCAGGAATCTCCTTGAATGCACAAGAAGTTTTCACACCTTGCCGTTTTCCAACAAACCGCACCACAAAATCAATTTTCTCAATACGATACTCCATTTCTCAACATCCCCTTTTATTGTAATTTGAAAGAAGATTCGAGGAAAGGCTTTTAACTGCACACTATTCTCTCTGACGGCATTGGGCGTAACACTATGTAATTTCTTAAATGCCCTTGTAAAAGCGTCAGATGAGTCATAACCATATTTCAATGCAATATCAATGATTTTAGCATTGCTTGTTTGAATATCAAAGGCCGCTTTTGTAAGGCGTCTGCGACGGATTTACTCTGAAAGAGAAATTCCTATGAAAGATGAAAACAGCCAATAGACTACTTCCCCCTTTGCCTGATAAAAATAATGGAAATCACCGCACACATCTATCTATTTCGTTGATTACTTCAAAATCACTACCTAATTCTGATATCAATTTATGATATACTGCATTTGCACGATTTCTAAAATCCTGCTTTTGCTCTGGTGCCCAAGGCGATGGATTCGGAGGATAATCCCCATCACTTTGTCACTAGGACAAATGACGATATCTTCTAACACCCAACACTTTGAAAATCTTTGCTTCGCTAAACTCCCATTTTACGGAGTTATATAGAATCCTTATTGATTATTGAATCTTAATGCTGCCAGCCTTTTCGCTCGTTCAAACGCTTTATGTAAAAATTCCCCTGCCGTTAGATCCTTATAATCCCAATTCATGGCCTCTATTGAAGTCGCACCTGAGTAACCCGTTTCCGTAATTTTTTTCATGATTGTAGACCAATCAAGCGTACCGTCAAAGGGTAACCGGTGGGTATGACTTCCACAATTATCATGTAAATGTAGGGCCATCATCCTGGAACCGTACATGGATAATAAATCATCGCCCGGATAGTGGCGATAGTGATGTGCGCAGTCATAACAAAATCCGATACGAAGGGAATCCACTTGCTCCAGCATATCCGCTAAATTGGTAAGGTTCTGTACATTCTCCAACGCAATATTGACCCCAAGCTTTTCCGCTTTTTCAGCGATTCTCTTGATTCTATCCAGTCCCAATGCGTTGTGAGGCTTGCCTTCGTCGGGCAGGTGTACCACCATTGTCGGAATCTCAAATTCGGCGCAATCTGCAACGCATTGCAAATAGCAATTGATTGCTGATTCGCCGTCAAGATTGTCCAGCCAGATGTTGTCTTGGATTTGGAATGGAGTGTGGATATTTTCTATAAAAAGACCCGCATCGCGTACAATTTTCGGCCCGTTTCTGTAATCGTTCCGACCAAGGTGTTCACTCCACCATAGTAAAACGCCATCAAATCCCGCTTCTTTTATTAACTGATAACGTTCCTTAATCGGCAATTCATAGCCAAACCAATCATAAATATTAATCATAATCCAAGTTTCCTTCGCTTATTATAGCGTTTCGTATTACGTAAATACCCGTCACTTGATAAACTCTGAGCACTTCGCATTTTTAGCCTTTGGCGAAGTTCGGTAAATGGGTCTTTAGCGAAAATCCCTGCGATTAGAGTCCTATAAAAGAGTTTATGAAAAGCACCCGCAGGGCACTATTATGTTTCGAAGGACGGTTAGGTTGCTGGATTTAACTATCCCTTTTACTCCGCAATTCCATGTAAGTTATGTATTTCCTTAAAGTTGTTATATGCATAGGATAAAATCTATCCTCTTGATTCAATAGCATTTCTTTCAGGGTATCCAGAGAAACCCAGCGAACATTTTTTGTTTCATTACTTTGAGAGATAATTTTACCTTGCACTCTACATATAAATGTCTGTACCATTATCGGATATTCACCCATAATATTTTGAGAACACGCAAAAGGTTGATAGTTCACTACTTTATATCCATTCATTTCTACGAGAATGGATTCATATTCCCCTTCAATCTCTATTACCTCAAGGCCAGTTTCTTCAAATACTTCTCGTCTTAAACAATCAAAAATGTTTTCGAATTCACGAATCTTCCCAGCCGGAATTTCTATCATCCCTGATTCTAATGGAGCATCGTCTTTATATCGCTTTTGAAGCAAAATATAATTTACTCCATTCAAAGTGTGTTCAATGATTCCACCGACACCGGGTTTGGCTAATAATTCCATCAAAAATCACTCCATACCACAAAGGTTCCTTGGGGCCGATAAAGAAAGTTATGACAAATAGCACGAGTTATATATTAAAATAGCCGTGTCTTTTGGCGCAGAACGTACCCGCCTATACGTTGGAAATCTTTATCAAGACTAATTAGTATAATTAAGTAAAGGATTCCCGCTATGGATGCTGATGCAAGAGGATGAAGATGGCGAAGTATATAGGCTGTAAGGGCCATAACCATTGAGGCAAAGACGATGACGGGAAGTTGTCGCCAGATCTGAATTTTGTAAACCTGATGCCGTACAATCCCGTAGTACATGACGAACACGTACAGTTCAGTGATCAGTGTCGCTACGCTCGCGCCATAAATTCCATAACGAGGAATTGCATAAAGATTAATGAGGATATTTATTAAAGAGGCTCCCCCCTGAATTTTAGCTCGGGTCCATTGCCGGTTTGTTGTTGTTAATACATCCCCTAGTGAAAAACTTAAACATTCAAGGGCGAAAAACCAACTTAAGAGCATCATGATCGGGATCGATTGTGGAAAACGATTATTATAGATCCAAGTCAGCAAAGGATTGGCCAAAACAAATAACAGTACGCTGCCGGAAATTCCGACAGCACTCAGGACTTTAAAGATCTTTTCAATAGTTCCTTGGTGTTTTTCCTTACTCTCCACCCCAAGCTGGTATAAGATTGGGTAAAGTACACTTGTCAAAATCCCAGGGATAAATAAGAGTACAGAAATCAAACCATAGGCTGCCTTATAAATTCCTACTTCAAACGACGACCTCATTAAGGTAAGCATAAGCATGTCAATCTGAAAATAGACATATAAAAATATAGCGGCCATCCCATAGGGCAGTCCCTTCTTAAGCATCTCAATCAGGCGGCGCAGATCAAATTCAAGGCGTATGTGACGCCGAAGGTGGACGTATAACATAAGCGAAATCAGAACGGTCGCCACTAGTTGGGCGACTGTGATCATCAAAACATCTTCCTTCATGATCACAACCAAGATAGTCAAGGCCCCAATAAGAAACGTCGATAAAAACTGGTAGATGGCAGCGTAATACATTTGCTGTTTGGCCTGAAAATAGTTATAAACTGTGCTATCTAAGGCGTTTAAACTGCTGGCCAGCCCAAAAACGATGATCATGCTTTGAATCGACTGGTTAAAGTCGGCAGGATGCATTAAGACAAGCATGAGCGCGTAAATGGCTAGCAACGTAAACATCTTCATTAAGAGGGTATTCCCCAGGAACAGCGGTAATACGCTTTCATCACGCGAACCTTCTTGAACCATGTAGTTGCTCAAACCAAAATCCGTGAATATGATAAACACACTGACAAAAGCCAGAGCTTTACCGTATTCGCCAAACGTATCCGGTCCTAGATAACGAGCGACTGCAATTGCCACAACAGCAGTAATCACTTTGGAAAGCACACTGGCCACGCTTAACGCGACAGCATTCTTAAGGACTAAACGAAGTTCCACTGAGTTCTCCCTTCTGGCGATGAGGACTTTCGAAAAGCTCCCAATGTCCGGAATCATTGGATTCCAAGGCTCGGGATTTTTTCGGGGCGCATTACATATTATAATTCTGCCTCTGCTGCGATGCGCATTATTAGCCTAATTATAACATACGCGGGCATCTTCCAACTTCTGGTTATGTGCATTTGTTGTCTTCTGCAAATCAAGTCAATACTACTTGCAAGGAGATGATTAGCAAATGCAATCCAATAAAACTTGTCCACTAGTTGAACAGTACCTAGGATATCTTGTCGTTATAAAAGGCAGATCAGAAAACACGGTTAAGGAATATCGAACCGATTTACTTATGTTTTTCAGCTTTGTAATGGCATCCCGAAACAAGCCTATAACTAACAAAATCTTTGTAGAGGTTGACTTGGAATTCATTAAAACGATAACTCTTAACGATATGTTTGCATTCATTGCATATTGTCAAACTGAACTACACGCTTCGCCTGGCACTAGAGCAAGAAAAATCGTATCTATCCGTCAATTTTGGAAATATCTCAAAACAAAGGCTCATGTCATTGATAACAATATTGCTGAAGAATTGGAAACCCCAAAACTCCCTAAAAGAATACCAAAATACTTAAGTCTAGAAGAATCAGTTAGACTTCTAATTCAATGTGAGGAGTCTCCACGCGATCATGGCATAATAACCATTTTTCTGAACTGTGCTTTACGTTTATCCGAATTAGCAAGTTTAAATATCGACCAGGTAGATAATGAAGTTATTAGTGTCGTTGGCAAAGGGAATAAGGAACGTAGAATCTATTTGACTCCGGCGGCCAAAAAATCGATCAATAAATGGATTCAAATACGGAACTCCTTCGATATACCTACCAATGCTCTGTTTATTTCAAGAAATAACAGGCGGATGACAACCAAAGCTATTCAAAACGTTGTTAAAAAACATGTTATTGCATCTGGTCTCGACCCTAAATCCATATCGACTCATAAGCTTCGACATACGGCCGCAACACTTATGTACAAATATGGGCGGGTTGATATACGATCACTTCAACAGATTCTTGGGCATGAGAGCTACTACTGAGATATATACCCATATTGACGAGCATCAATTGCAATCTGCTGTAAATTCTAACCCTCTTGCAATGATGTTTAATTAAGTGACTTTTCCTCCACCCGAGACTACTGAATTATTTCACTTATCCTACTGATGCCGCCCTAAAATATACAGATTGGGCGGCATTTATACTATGGGTTTAGAACAACTGGAAGTGAATATCTGTAAATGCCGAGCAGACTTTGATTACTTATCGGTCAATTCCCATATTCTATTTTTATGTACTAAATAAGCAGAATACCTTGAATGGTTAATGTGCCGTTTTAAGTCATTGTACATTTCATCCATATCGAGAAACTTCCCAATAGAATAAACGGGTATCTGGACAGAACCGTTTACTTTAAGAATATTACTAAAATCTATTAACAAACCATTTTCCGCCAAGGACAGTAATTTGATCTTTATGTCTTGTGGAAAAGGGTATGTCTTTTTCAACTATTTCGAACTTCGTAGCCGACCTAAGCCCGCCTTTCCCATAATACTCTGCTTCGAGGAGTAGTAGTTGGTTTAGTTCTACAGGAGCATATTTGATGAATTCTTTTAATTGCAATCCGTAATACACTATTTCATTATTCTCTGGAAAAGCATTGATATAGGATACGTCTCTCAACCTTCTCAAAATAAATATTCCTCCAGCGATTGATACAGTAATAAGAATAGTCTGAAACTGTATATTATATTGTTTCGTTATCTCCTGAGTCATTGTGCCAAGTTATGAATTTAGGGGGTTTCTTTTCTTTTTTAAAATAATCCAATGCACGCTCTACTTCTACTATTGGTAGCGTCCAAGATAAAGGGTATTCGTCGCATTGACCATTATCGAGGTAATATTCCAATACTGCTCTTGGGTCACCATTATAATTTGGATTTCTTGAACTGAAACCCGAATCACCATTATATCTCAGATACATTAACCAGCCCTTATCACCGTTAATCAATGCACACATAGCCTGTTCATCTTCAGTTTCAAGCCATATTTGCTTATATTGGTTTTTGCTGTTCATGTAAATTCTCCTATAACTTTATATCAACCTCATGGTCACGGTTTAAGAAAAATGCGTACTCAGATGTCGCCATGGAGGGCGAATCCTCAAATCACGAGACCATTTAGATAGTGAGAAATACATCTAAAATCTTTAAATATTAATTATACCCAAAATCACACCGCAAATTATAATTTACGATTGTATTTCTTTAAGATGTTGTAAATGGATACCAATATGACCTATTCCCAAAATGATGACAGAAACCATTAGCCAAATTACTTTTCGTAAACCCCGAGGAAAAAGAATGCAACAACTGGCAATGTCGCACCTGCAACAGGTATACCATAAAAACTATTGTAAAAGTCTTTCAACGTCTTTTTACTTTTGAAGTAGCGTATCCACCAACATTCGTACAGAATCATAGGTACAACCGCCACAATCAACAAGAGGCTCCAAGCCGACCAACTATGAATATTAATGTCGGAAAACACAAGAGCTGTGCTTGTGACACAAACTTGTCCGACTCTTTCCAAAACAAGTAATACTTTATTCTCATTCTGAGTGTTGTATTCCTTCGGTTGATGCTTTGTCCATATCAGGTTAGGAACTGTCAACATCAGTAGAAAAATTAATCCAACATAAGAAAAGCCCAGATGCCCCATAGATGTTTCTCCGTTAATTCTAGTATGTCTTCGTGCACTTATTTACATATTCCTTACTAAAATACAATATTTCTCATTACCCTACTCATGCCTTCAACACTGAATGGCGGGGCATTATTATGGGTTTAAGAATAATTGGCAGCTTAAGGAAGGCGAAGCTATATAGTACCAATTAGAATGTGGGATAAAAGATAAAAGGGCATTTTCTTAACTGAAAGTAAGTAAACACTATTCAAATGCGGTTGTGGTTGAACCCAGTTGTAGTTGAAAGGTTAGTGTCTGGCCATTTTTCGAGTAATTTACTACATTCTTTTCAGGGATAACTTTTAAATCATTTTGGTCAACCGACATTTTTTGACCATTGTTAAGATTAAACATAGCTATTTGATTAACATATGAGACTCCAGGACCTGGAGTTTTCTGTGAATATAGAATCCAATCATTTTTTACAGCTATTGAAAAGAAATCCCCACCTGCATCATAAAAGTTTGTGAGTAAGATATCTTTTTTGCTATCAATATTTACTGCCCGTAATTGGTTGCTATAAGGTTGAACCATTCCTGGATTCATAAGAAATATAGAATAGATAATCCAATTATCGCTGAAGAAATAATTGTTTAGATAAACATTGAATTGACCTGCTGAAGTATATTCCGTCAATGGTAAAGTCAGAATTGTCTCGGCAGATGACGTTTGTAATTGCTTGCTGTTACTTGGGCTTAGATACAAGGAAAATGGAGTAACCAGCGGCGGCACAGGGGAATTGTTGTTATTCATTGCGGGTCTGGGATTCCATATCAAACCACGAGGGGTTTCAATACTTCTTTGTACATTAGAAGACGATTGACCAGTCGGAACGTTTGACTCGCTAGAAGCAGTATTATTAGGTTGGCTCTGGTGAGCGTTAGAGTTACTGGGTTGACTATTATTATTACTGACTAAGTCATTTTGGTTGCTTGGATTGCTTAAGCTGGAACACCCTATGACAAGTGTCAGTGCTAGGACTGCTAACGACCATTTAGCAGATGTTTTATTGAATTTTGAGAACATAATTTTCGCCTCATTTTATCCTACATTTGGTTGCAAATAAGAATTAGCGGAAGTTCAATTAGCAAGTAACACTAAAATATACGCTCAAAACCCTCTGATAGGTACAGGTATTATAGACATATAACCTCGCTATGTTCTTCATCAACCACGATTCGGAGGAAAGTTAGGCTTTGCCAATTTTTCGTAGATTCTTTTATAATTAACCAGTTTTAATCTAGCCCCACTTTTACGCCACGTGATGTTAGTTCCTTGTACAGTTCTTGGACTCCAGGATACGTTATTACGTAATATTTATTTTCACTTTCCAAAACCATTAACTCATTTACAGCCCGAGTTTGGCGACATATATTTCCAATCCCTTGCGGCGCAAGGGATTCAGGCCTCACCTCTAAATATGTAGTCCTAAATAATTAGCAAAATAAATCAAAAATATACCTAATTATAGGTATTTGTGATATAATATTTGTAGTCCTAATATATTGCTCTTGGAGGCTACAAATGTTTCTAAAGAAAGTTACCATTAAAAAAGAAGGCAAAACCTACAGTTACTACAAAATTGTTGCTTCTTATCGAGATAAAGATGGAAAACCCAAGCACCGTCTCATTCAAAACCTTGGTGTTTTATCCGACGAGGATGCCACAAGGATGAAAATGATTCTTCAGGTTCAGCAGGATGCTGATCTTTCCCTTACTAAGAGTTCCGATATCGTAGTCACAAAGCATTGGATGTTTCTACCCATCCTTCTATTACATTCGCTGTGGGAGAAATTCAACTTGCATCGCTTTTTCTCTAATGGCTTGCTTACAGAAGCGATGGTCCTCAATCGTTGTATAGAACCTCGAAGTAAAATCCATGTCATGGAGTGGGTTCAAGATACGGTTTTACCAGCAATACACCGTAGTTCAGCCAAACCTTCTGATTTTGCTGTTTATCGTGAATTAGATGATCTGAACAAGCGGGAATCTGCCTTACAGGCTCATCTCTATCAGCAACTTCTGCAGTTTGATCCTTCAGTCGGGGAAGGCTTTTTCTATGACATTACTTCAACTTATTTGGAAGGTAGCAAATGTGTTATTGCCAAGCTGGGTTATTCGAGAGATCACCGCCCCGACTTGCAACAAATTGTAATCGCATTAATGGTTACTCCTCTTGGTTCTCCTTTCTATTGGAAGGTGCTTGAAGGTAACACTCAGGACGTCACCACGCTGCCTGACGTGGTCAAAGAATTGAAAAAACGATTTGGTTTGACTCGATGTCATCTTGTATTTGATCGAGGCATGGTGTCCGATGATCATTTAAACCTTCTTGAACGGCAAGAACTCACCTATTTGTCGGCAATGGACAAGGATGAGATGGCTAGCCACTCGCTATTCAACGAATTCATGCCAGAGCCTGCTTCAAAAGATGATTATGAGCAGATACTAGCACTTCATGAATTTCAGCCAACGGATGAAAATCAGTTTTTTTATACACGTGAGGGGCAAATTGATCAGCGCCGATTCATTTTCTCTTTTGATGTTACTCGATTTTATGAGGACATTGAATCAAGAGAAAAGCGAGTAGCTCAGGCCATGGCTTGGATCACGGAGAAAAATGACAGTCTGGCGGTTGCCAAAAAGTCGCGTAATAAGGAAACGATTGAGCGAGATATCAAGACAATGATTGCTAAACGAAAACTCAAATCGGTACTTCTCGTGACTGTTACGCCTATTGAACTGACAGTAACTAAAAGTGATAAGACGACACGAATTGTACAATCTTTCCGATTATCGGCCGAGATTGATAAGAACAAGGAACAGCAGAAAAGGCGATTGGACGGAATAACCTGTTTTATTACGAACGATTTGAACATACCACAAAGGGATGTGATTCAAAAGTATCGAGAGAAAAATAAGATTGAAGAAGCTTTCCGCGAGATGAAATCACAGCTTGCTCTACGCCCTATCTATTTGACACGGCCAGAACGTGTAAAAGCCCATGTGAGCATATGCATTATAGCTTACTTGCTGATAAACTCAATCGAGATAATCCTCAGGAATTCAGGAATCGCACTATCATCTGAAGAGCTACTAAGGCAGGTAAGCAGTTGTCAATTAAATCAGGTTGGCTTAAAAAGCTCTACCCAACGTTCTCTAACTATTACGGAGATGACGGAACAGCAGGAACAATGGGTCAAATTGTTTCATTGCGAAAAAATGATGAAACCAAAAGTGATCAACCAATTTGATGATTTCTTACTGAAAAACACGTTGTAGTGACAAAAATTAATTTACACATGGTCTAAAGCCTTGCTACGTCCAGTACTGGTAAAAAATGTCGCCAAACTCGGGTTACAGGTAAATATGAGAATACCACTGCATTCTTTCCGTTCTTCAAAGTAAATGACCCTGTGCCAAGACCAGCTATTCCTACCCCCATTGTTCTTGATTCAGGTGTCCATTGACTGGAGATGGAGCCAGACAGCAAAGCTATCCTTGTTGATTTCAAATTGATAGATGAGTTAGATGGAGGGGCTTTAAGTAATAACTCTTCGCCTTGCAATTGCCATCCCGAGCCATATTCCGAACCGACAAGGAACACAGGAATAGCTATTAATGCCAAAAAAATGATAATACTTTTAAGAAACATTGGTGTTCCTCTATCACGATATGCCTTCTTGCTAGCGTTTATTGATGCCAATATGATAATAATAGTAACTAGAATTGACATTAAATTAATCGGAAAAAACCATGCTTTGAGAACGTCAATTATACTAAGATGATAGTTCACTATTTTCGCCTCAATTCTTCAATATACGGCAATTAAAGTCAAGCCAACTGAATATTCCGCGTAAGATTGAACACCTCGACCGCACGAGTTGAACATTTCCGCCGCCGAGATTGAACACGGTTACCGGTGCCGTTGAACACTATATACACGGTACTATGATTTTATACACGAATGCGTGACCATAGGGAGGTCATCAATATAACCAATTACCTACCGCGAGATTCTGAGGTTTGACAGTAGCACAGGAGCCTTTGGCTCATCGGGCTCTGCCCGAACCCGAGGTTTATCGCTTATCAGGTTTTCCGGGAAGAGTAAGTGCTTATGTACGATGCCATTGGAAGGCACCTACTTCAATGTTCAACCCTACCGGCGACACTGTCAAACTTATGCGGCGCAGGTGTTCAACTTCGCCGGTTGAGGTATCTTGAGAAAGCGGAATATGCAGCCAACTGGGGACATTACTATTATTTAAATTCCATATATTTCGCAATATTCCTCTTTTACCTTCCAAATTTTGCATTAAACAAAACTGGAAATGACAATGATGCCCGAATGAGTTCATTTAGAGGTGGATTGTCAACCTTATTAATTTGACAGGGAAATCAACTTCTAATTGGTAATATAAAAGCACAAGCATCCAACCCATACGGATCGTTTACTTGTGCTTTTATATTACCAATGGAAATTACAATTTAACCCTACATGAACTGCATCATTCTTTACCTATTGGTTACTTTTCGCCAATTCCAATTTTCATATAATTCATGCTCCGCAGAATCTTAATGGCTTCACATGGGTCATGCTGCCAAACTAACTGATACCATACTGAGTCATTAACCTTCCAGTAGATTTCTGTGAAAGTGTGATTGAGATAGAAGAAATATAAATTCCCTGGAGAATCCGAAAGGGCTAGTCCGTTTAATCCAATAGTTTTAATGATTTGCAAGGCGTAATCTTTAGCACTACTTACTTCACTGTCTGGTTGAGTTGCCACAAAATAGCTCCACTGGCCAACTTCCCATGAGATCCCCTTATCCGCACCTTGTTCCATAATATATTCCTTTCCCGTGATTCCATTAGGAAGGTTGATGCTTTTTACCTCTGTTTTTTCGCTGACAAACTGATTTTCTAGCGGCGATTCTGGAGGGTTCCCAACGTTACTGAAAAGTGCCCCATCATACATACCAGCACCATTCCTATCCCCAAATTCATGCTGGTCAATTTCTATTGAAAAAGAGTTATTGTTTATTTCTGGTTTAATAATCCAATCCTCTCCTCGATTAAGAGGAGGTAAATAACTTGGTAGATAAATTGGGAATTTGCTGTTCTCTGTTAACTTTACCGCAATTGGTCTAAATGGTTCAGCAATTTTTGTTATTGTTCCATTATCTACCATGACCATTTTCGCAGTAATGGCTGGAGTTAGAAGGACTATAATAATGAGCAAAGTGGCAAATGAAGTTTTAATTTTCATTGCTTCTCTCCTTAAACTCCAAACATATTTGACAAACCCTATTTACCCCAACTCTTAATTATCCTACTCTTTGTGTCGCGAATTAAGAAAAATGCGAACTAACTTTGTTCAAGTTAGCCATGGTGTAGTTCACCTTATCAACTACTTCCTCGCATTACTAAACCATTCAATTGTTGCATTTCTCATTTCCTTCGGAAGTATTTTGTTATATACCTCATCATATAGCCAGGCCAATGTCTTATTACTTAAATATTTTCTCATTTCATCTTCTGCTTCTGACATTACAACTTTTATTAAACAAGGACATTTGGTATATGTATCTGGTAAATTGTCTTTGTCTAATAATATATTATTTTGTCGTATTTCTGCACACTGAAAAAATGGTTCACTTCCTTCTACTGCTTCAACAACATCCCAAAATGTTATTTCTTCTGCATTACGAGCTAGTGCATAACCACCTTTTACACCTGGTATAGATTTTATAATTCCTGACTTACTTAATTTTGCATATATTTTTGATAAATAAGTTTCCGAGATACCTTGAAATGTCGCTAAATCCCTTATTCCCACAGATTTACCTTCTTCTGCATTTACCATGTATAATAAGCAATGTATTGCATATTCTACTCCTACTGAAAATTTCATTTTTCGTACTCCTTTGATGTATTATCTGTTGCTTTATGATAATAACCTCTCATACAGCATTAAATATATACTCTTTTATAAAATATTTCTATTGACAAAAAGGGATAAAAATTATACTCTCTTTATGGATAATGTTTATCGACGATAGTTGTTATCCATATTTTGAGAAAGAGGGAATATGAAATGTTTACAGAAAAATTTTTTGAAGTCCTAAATCATGAAGGTGTAGTTTCTATTGTAACCTGTTCAAATGATGAAGCTCATGTCTCTAATACATGGAACAGTTATTTAATTATCGTCGAAGGAAATAAAATTTTAATTCCTGCAGCTGCTATGATTAAAACAGAAGAAAATATTAATGCTAACCCTAAAGTTAAATTGACTCTTGGTAGTAAGGAAGTAATGGGCTACAAATATATGGGAACTGGATTTTTACTTGAAGGAACTGCCAAATTCCTAAAAGATGGAGATAACTTTAAGATGATGAAAGAAAAGTGTCCATTCCTTACAAGAACATTAGAAATTACAGTTACTTCTTGTAAACAAACATTATAATTTTTTAAGGAAAAGAAAATTATGCCTAGAAAAATTAATAAATCAGATTGTGTAGGTTGTGGAACTTGCCAACGAGTATGCATTATTGGATGTATCACAGAAGAGAAAGATAGAAAGAGAACAATCAAGGAATCTGGTTGTGTTGACTGCGGTGCATGTCAACTTGCTTGTCCTAAAAAATGCATTTCAAGTAATTAATTAATAATATATGAATTTAAAGAGAGGTAGCTAGAATATTTCTTCTTAATTAGCTTTTACAAGGAGGTGTCGCAAAACTACTTTTCTAAAGTAGCAAGCGATGCTCCCTTTTTCTTTTTCCCTTGAAAGATATTTATTGGTTTGATTGAAATGCTTAATCTCTACTTTCTTCTTAAATTTGAGTATAACAAAATAAGCCTTCAGGATTAGGCCGTTTTTCTCTCCTTTTTATGCGGTTTTTAGTGGATGAAGGGGTTTCCCAATTCGTTCATTTTGTATTTTAGAGTGAAGTTTATTCACGTTATACCCAAAACACAGCAGCATAAATTCAGTTTTCACACTGTTTTTGCCTCGTGTTAGAAAGCGGTTGAAGTTATAGTCATTTTTGAGGACCCCAAAGGCTCCTTCAACCTGTATGGACCGATTTACTCTTAGCAGTATTCCTTCTTTGGTTGTGATGTTTCTATACGAGATCTGGCGTTTGGCCACAAACGTTTTGGATACTTGCATTCGTCGATTGCCTTTAGCTTTTGTACAGCGACTTTTACACGGACAGTCACTGCAGTCTTCACATTCATAGACTGTTATTTCGGACTGGTAACCGGTTGCTGATGTTCGATGAGTGATTCCAACGGGTTTGAGTTGTTTTCCATTATGACACGTGTATTCATCGATTTCCGCATTGTAAGCCATGTTTTCTCGCTTACTAATATCTTTTTTGAAGCTCTTCTTTTTCCATTGTTCATAGGTCTGTGGCTTTATGTAGCAGGTCTGATGTTTTCCTTCGAGATAAAGATAGTTCTCTTCGCTCTCATAACCAGAGTCTGCGGTAACATTCTCATAATGCGCCTGTAGTTTTGATTCAAGCATGTTTAAAAAAGGAATTAATGTGGCTATGTCGTTACGATCCTGGAAGATCCCAACCCCTGTTACATATTCGCTTTCCACGCCAATCTGGACATTGTAAGCCGGCTTTAACTGAGCATTGCGCATATGATCATCTTTCATATGCATGAACGTTGCATCAGGATCGGTCTTAGAGTAGCTATTTCTTCCTTCGAAGAATTGGTGATGTGCATTGTACTTTTCTTGCCGGGTATAGAATTCCTTCAGGCTTTCTATAAATTTCTGCAGCTTTGATTTCCGTTTTCCAATACCGTGAACAAATTCAATCTGCTCTTGCTGACATTTTTCTTCTAGGTAAGAGATAGCAGTCTTAAGATCCTTAAGTAACGTCTCTTTGGTTACGTTGAAGTCCTTTAAATAGGTCAAATTGATCTCCTCAAGACAAGACTGAATTTTCAAGAACATCTTTGCCTCATTTTTGTTAACGACTTTTTTCCAGACAAAGGTATAACGGTTAGCACTGGCTTCAATTTTTGTTCCATCGACAAAGAGGTTCTTAAACTCTACTTCACCAAGCTCATGTAAATGCTTTACCATTTGGAAAAAGAGGTCTTCTATGGCTTCCTTCAGATAGTCTTTTCGGAATCGAGCAATGGTGCTGTGGTCAGGTGCTTTGCATCCTGCCAATAACCACATGAAGTTAATGTCTCTTTTACAGGCGACTTCAATTTTTCGGCTGGAGTAAATGTTATTCATATAGGCATAGGTCAATACTTTAAACAGGATTTTGGGTTCGACTACCGGTTTTCTTCCAGTGGAAGAGTAGGCCTTATACAACGCTTCGTAATTTAATCCCTCCAAAATGTGGCTTAGTAGTCGAACGGAGTCATCCTCTGGTATTAACACGTTAAAATTAAATGGCAAAGCTAATTGATAGTGTCCACCTAATTCGTTATAATTCTTAGTGTGTAATTTGGTTTTTAGCATAACTTAAATTATACGCTAACTGCGAGTTCTTTGGGACCCGCAGTTTTCTATTTTTAGTAAGAAAAAGGGCCGTTGCTTGCGAACTATTTTAGTTCGTTTTGCAACGGCCCCTTATTTTTTATAACATATCTAATAGCACTATTAGTGAATAATATTCTACGAATGCGTTACTGTTTAAGACTCATGAACATATATTTCATTATAATCCATTACTTCCCATAATCCTACTTAGCTGCTTCAGTCCTGTGCTTTTAGAAACTTCTACTAATTAGCCTTTGGCGAAGATCCGCAAGATAGAGTCCAATAACGGATTATTAAAAGTACCAACATTTCATTTTTTGTGCTGGTGCTTCAATTATTTTAGATTACAAAGGATAGCCATCCCAGATCTATCTTTTCGAAGCTACAAAAACTATATCTGCAAAATCATCTACTACTAACGCTTCTGAGTCTCTTTTGATCTTATATTCCATTATTTCTATCCCCTGGTGATATTCCTCATCACTAATTAAGTTAAGAGCAGAGATATCCCTGTTATAGACATGATCCATAAAGTCAGCTATTTTATTAGCTTTCATTACATACTCCACGCGAACATTAACGTCGAAACCTCTATTCGATAACTCATTAAATATTAAATCCTTTGGCCAGAATCGCTTAAGATCCTCAAAATACGTGGATGGAAAAAATTCATAGATCCACCAATGCCTCATGTCGTGAACCGAAATATTATGTATTTTGAAAACTCCATTTTTCTTTAAGACCCTGCTTACTTCGTTTAAAACATCCGACTTATGGCAAAAGTGATGGAATGCATAGTTACTAACGACAAAATTAAAGTAACTTGAATCATATGGAAGCTCTTCCGCCAAACCATTTGTAAACCTGCAGTTAGAAATTTTACTTTTAGCCTTGAGTAACATTTCTTCTGAAGCATCCAATCCAAACCATTTGATATTAAGGTCCTGAAAATAGTTAATCTGATTAAGCAAGTAGATGCCAGTCCCACAGGCTAAATCTAAAGCATTAATATCTGAGGTAGTCCAACCATCAATATAATTCTTCAAATCTTCATCGGGTTTAATCTCTTGGCGATACTTATTCTTGTCATAAATTTCAGCAATGTTTTTGTAGTTAGTTATCTCCATAAGCATTACTCCCTATTTAAATTGACTCGGTCGTTTTTAAATCCTTTATCGCACATCTCAATCATTAGTCACTTATGGAATCTATACCTTTATTTTACTTCTTAGTTCTGATAAGAGACAACATATTTATAAAAAAGCAAATCCCACATTTTAGGTCATATTTGACCGTGAGTGACAATTTAGGGTATTTTTGATTTCTACCTTTTTGCAGGTTGAAGGCGTGTTTTTACTTGAATTTTTAAATTCATTTTACTCTCGTTTCCATCGATTTACTGTTACAGACAAACTGCCATGGTTTATGGATTTTGTTAACTTAACTGATGGGAGATCAGCGAAAGTCTGTGGCAAAACACATATTCAATTATTAGCACTATCCAAGTTTTCCTTTTTTGAAAAGAAAGCTATTTCTAAGCAGCGGTACTCTTTTTCCGTGCATTTCCACTTTAAGCTCTCTGCATACTTTTGCGTCTGTTCAAAACATTTAATCATAAGATAACAAGGATATTCTTTGCAACTTCCACAGTTGTTCACTCTCTTTTCAGAAGCACATTGCTGTATTTCATACCTACAAAAACTTGAGGAGGGACATCCGTAACACATAATTTTGTCGGTCGATACAATCGTATCGCGGTAACCGAGACGATACCATAATTCTGCGACCGCTTTAAGCCTTAAGATATCGCCACTCACAGTAGCAGTATATCTTGGACACATAGTACAATTATTTCCGCAAAAGGCGATTTCCTCCATAGATTCTCCCCCTTTTCCGCCAAAACTCAACAAATCGGAATTTGTAGCTTCACATTGTTAGTATAAACTACGACAAAAACAATGCTATATTGTACGGCTATAAAGAAGATGAGGTATGTCTTTGTTTTTATAACGTCTAATAAACTGCTTCTTTATAGACATGCCAAGTCTTTCAGCCACTTTTCTTGAAGCCGTATTCTCCGGTCGGATTTGCGCAGTAATTTCATTTAGATGCAAAATATTAAAAGCATAATCAACACAAGCTAAAGCTGCTTCAAAGGCATACGCATTTCCCCAATATGATTTTTGATAAATATAGCCAACTCCAACATAGTTTTCATCATCAGCTTGTTCAGAAATTAACCCGGTGACCCCAATTAACTTATCGGACGCTTTTTCTATTACTGCCCAGTAACTAAAACCGTCCCTATTGTATCTCATAATATTTTCGTCAATCCACTGCACTACTTCCTCATCAGAAAAGGCATGTTCCCAAGCATACATGACATCAATGTCCTGCAAAATTGAGCAGACAGAACTATAATCATCTGTTTGTATTTTCCGCATGTACAAACGTGGTGTTCGCAAAATAGCCATGTCAAAATTTCTCCTACCAAATATATTTGATCTGCCTTTTGCACGAATTATGAACATTGATAAATTCCTGTTTATATACCTTCTTTTCCATGCTTCGCAATATCCTCGAATGCGTCACAGTTTCCTACTTTTTGTTCCTTAACCTGGTTTATCGGAACTTATCATTTTTAGCCTAATCGGTATATCATCGATTACGGGAAGTCTAGAATTGAAATATGTATCTTATGTTCTCGATATCATTGCATCTATAAAAATGATTTTAACTTCTAAACTTTTTAGTTCTCTAGGGAGTAACTTTATCTCCCGTCAATTGTTTTACAAAATAATGCCGTTTACTGGTCAGTGGATATTCTTCTAATGTAAAAACTTCCTTATATCCTGACATTATATAAAAATTCTTGGCTTGAAAACTAAAAGTATCAACAAATGAATATTTACAGCCTCTTTTTATTGCTTCTGCTTCAGCATCTTTCAACAGCTTTGAACCAATTTTCTGAGCTCTTATTTTTTCATCAATCCATAAAAATAATATTTTTAACCAATTGCCATGAGTTTCTGCTGAAATCCCCCCCATTATATTGTCATTTTCATCATTAACGAAAATTGCTAGGGGTTTAACCACATTTAACTCAATACGAGAAAGATTGTATTTTCTCAAATTGTCTAGAATTACACTTATATCTTGGCCTTTTGGATTATCAGTCATCAAATATTTCATGAAATTTTCATTCCTCCATTTAATTCTAAGTTTCAAGTTTTAAACTTCACTATTAGACAAAACGGTTTTAAATGCATAATAGTAAAAGCAAAAGCCAATAACCGTAATATTTCAGTTATTGGCTAAGATGCATTTTGGTTAGTCCTGATAGTTATTAATCTTTCAAAGTCAACATCGGTTGTCCTATAGTGCCCAACTTTATTATTAAGTGGCAGACTTTATTATCATTGAACAATCTTCTTACCCACACTTCGAATAACCGCAATGGGTGCAGACGACGCAACCGCTCTCGTGATTAATGGGCATGCCGCACTCTGGGCAAGCATTCTCAGGGGCAACACCCGAAAGGGCTTTCTTTTCTGAAGTCTTTCCCTGACGACCCTTGGCACTTGAAAGTTCCTTTGCTGAAACAGTTCCCATATCACTGGCCGCAACTTGAGTAACATTAATTCCAACTTCGTTGTATTTCTTAATGACCCGGGCAATTGCGTCCGGACAGGACGTTACACTGACTCCTTCACGCCGCATACATGCCGGGCAGCGAATTCCTTTTACTTGTTCGATAATAGCATCAACAGACAAACCGGAACGCAGGGCGATTGAAATCAGTCGTGCCGTAGCCTCTGATTGGGAGGAGCATCCTCCAGCCCTCCCGGTATTCGTGAATACTTCACAGATGCCTTTTTCATCAGCATTGACACTAACGTAGAGATTGCCGCAGCCGATCTTGATCTTTTCAGTAACGCCTATGGTGGTCGTTGGTCTCGGACGAGGCATCACGGTGTTCACTTCAGGAACAAACGGAGTACTGGGAGCGATGATCTGTGCCGGAGCTGTTTGAGCTTTTGCTATATCATTTTTTCCAGATTCTCCAGAGGCAACACCTGACGGAACCGAAGCCCCTGCGGAAAGCACTTGTTCCTCCCTGCTTCCGTCGCGATAAACCGTTAATCCTTTACAATTCAGCTCATCAGCTAAGCGATAAGCCTCGGCAATGTCTTCTTTCGTGGCGGAATTGGCAAAGTTAATCGTCTTGGAAACAGCGTTATCTGTATATTTTTGAAAAGCTGCCTGAATGCGAATATGCCATTCCGGAGTAATCTCCTGCGCTGTGGTGAAGACTTCCTGCACCCAGTTAGGAACTTCAGGCAACCCCAGAACGGTTCCCTTTTCGGCAATCTTACGCATTAGTTCAGGAGAATAAAAGTTATAGTCCTTCGCAAAGGCTTCAAAGAGGGGGTTCACTTCCACCAACGATGTCCCATCCATGACAGTTTTTGTATAAGCTACCGCAAAGAGAGGTTCAACCCCGCTTGAGGCCGCGCAGATCATTGAGATCGTCCCGGTGGGAGCAATGGTCGTTAGAGTCGCATTGCGCAGTTTCATAACACCATCATAAACAGAGCCCGCGTAATTGGGGAAGGTTCCTCTTTCTTCTGCCAAACGCTGGGATTCAATACGAGCTTCAGTCTGAATAAATTTCATGACCTTTTCCGCATACTCCACGGCTTCTTCCGTCGCATAAGAAGTTTGCAGTAAAATGAGCATATCTGCAAAGCCCATGACTCCAAGTCCGATTTTACGATTTCCTTTCACAACTTCGTCAATGATCTCCAGTGGATACTGGTTAGCATCAATGACGTTGTCAAGAAAACGCACGGACAAACGGGTAACATAACTTAGGCGCTCCCAATTGATAACCATTTTACCGTTTTTCTCAGTCACCATGAGTTTGAGATTAATGGAGCCTAAGTTACACGCTTCATTGGGAAGCAAGGGTTGTTCTCCGCAAGGATTTGTCGCTTCAATTTCACCAAGCTGAGGTGTGGGATTGCCTTCATTTAAACGATCGAGGAAGACGATTCCCGGCTCTCCATTTTTCCAAGCGTGATCAACGATTTTATCAAAAACCTCGAGAGCGGACAATTGACCTACTGAAGCGCCGGAATGGGGATCAATGAGATCATAGTCACGTCCCTCGCGAACTGCTTTCATAAACACTTCCGTTATTCCAACGGATATATTAAAATTTGTGATTTCCTTATTATCTTCTTTGCAGCGAATAAAATCTAAAATATCCGGGTGGTCGACTCGTAATATTCCCATATTAGCTCCACGCCGGGTTCCACCCTGCTTAACCGCCTCCGTAGCGGAATTAAAGACCTTCATAAACGAAACCGGTCCCGAGGCCACACCACCTGTTGAACGAACCGTACTATTCTTAGGACGCAGACGAGAAAAACTAAAACCTGTTCCTCCTCCGGATTTATGAATAATTGCCGCATTTTTAATAGCGTCAAAAATCTCTTCCATACTGTCATCGACCGGTAATACAAAGCAGGCACTCAGTTGCCCGAGATCCCGCCCGGCATTCATTAAGGTCGGTGAGTTAGGCATAAACTCAAGGTTAGCCATCATTGTATAAAATTCCTTAGCCAGGGCTTTCGTTTCTGCTTTACCCTTGCCATACATCTCTTCTTCAATAGAAGCAATCACATTGGCAACCCGATACATCATATCTTCCGGTGTTTCAGTAGCTTGTCCATCTTTTTGTTTTAAATATCTTTTTTCCAAAACAACTCGTGCATTAGGAGTTAAATTTGCTTTCTGCCAGTTTTTTGGTGCTTGTCCTTCGAAACTCAATTAGAATCCCCAACTTTCCTATTATCTCTTATTTATCCTTGTATGTTATCGTTTCCCTCTTTTCAATGAGTTCATGTAACTCCTCCAGGAAACGTTGTATATCCCCAAACTGGCGATAAACAGAAGCAAAACGTATGTAGGCAACTTCATCTAATCCGAATAATTGCTCTAAAACTGCTTCTCCAACTTCAGCACTCGTCACTTCCCGTTCATGCTTATTACGCAATGTCTTTTCAATGCTATAGGCTGTTTCTTCAATCTGTTCCATAGAGATAGGCCTTTTTTCACATGCCCTAAGCATTCCGGCCATCATTTTCGAACGAGAGAATACATCACGTCTCCCATCTTTTTTCACAACGACAAGGGGCGAATCCTCAAACGTTTCAAAGGTTGTAAACCGACGCATACATCGATCACATTCTCGCCGTCTTCGTACTGTAGTTCCCTCTTCGACCTGCCGAGAATCAAGCACTTTCGTGTCCTCGTTTCCGCAAAATGGACAACGCACTTCTTCACCCCCCTATATATAGTATGTTATAAATATAACCACACTATATATAGTGTGTCAACGGGCCATTAGTCATATTTTTAGTCCGACTTTCAGTTCATCGTTCGTTTCTTCTTACTATCTCCTTCTTTCTTGCTTTTTTAAAAATAGTATTCCTCAGCGCAAAAAGGACAAAATAACTTGGAAGCATGATCATGATTTTAGGAAGGAAGTGATACAACCTTGAAAAAAAAGATGCCTTCTGAAAAAAATCCTAATCCGGATACAAAACCCGCTCCACCTAATCACCAACCAAGCATGGATTCACGAGATAATCATGGGCTTTCCCAGGAGGAAGCTTTACGAGCTAAAAAGTAAGAGGTTGAAGAAATTCAGACAATTACTTATTTGATTTTTTAATGTATTAGGGCTAATAAGAGGGGCTGCAGCAATGCAGTCCCCTTCCTTTATGGGTATCCTCTCAAGACGTAATATTTCAATGATTACTATTTACTCGTGGTACCGCTCAGGCATAGGGGCTGATAGCAGATTATAAACTTATGCTGAAGGTTCACGCCCTATGTTGACTAAGGGGTATATCCCCGACTGTCTGTAATAAATCCATCCCTTTGCGTAAAAACTATTCTAACAGAGGAGGCGCAGAGGTCAATTATGCTAACAAAAATCATAAGAAAGTCTACTCGAAAAAAACGCTGCCAATCAACTGAGATTCTCTCACAAGGTCCATCAGGAATCCCCATGTCCTTGTCCAAAAAACTTGAAGACAACCGCCAGGCGATTCTAACAATCTTTCCCAAAGCCGACGACCTCGTCATTCGAGAGCTCACAATTGGAACCCAAGATCCCGTTCAGGCTTTCGCGGTTATGATTTTCGGCTTATTTAATGAAGATTCCGTTAATGAAAATCTCATTAAACCGTTACTATCGTTATACGATAATCAACGTTCAGGCTCTCCTCTAAAAATTATAAAGGATAGCATTTTAACCGTTTCCAGTGTTCAAGAAGTGCAAACCATCGACGATGCCGTGACTGGAATTTTATCGGGTGATACTGCCTTATTCATTGATGGAGCCGATAGCATTCTTATTGCTTCAATTCGAGGCTGGGAAGCTCGCGGGGTGGAAGAACCGGAGACTGAATCTGTCGTTCGTGGTCCCAGAGAAGGGTTTGTGGAATCTCTGGGTACCAACATTTCCCTCATACGCAGGAAAATTAAAAACCCAAATTTAATGGTTGAGAAAGTGACCGTGGGGAAACAAACCAAAACATCATTATGCATCTTACATATTCATGGAATCGCCAATGACGAGATCGTTCAAGAAGTTAAGGATAGAATAGGCCGAATCGAGACAGATTCCGTTCTCGAATCCGGTTATATTGAATCCTTCATTGAGGATGCACCCTATTCTTTGTTCCCAACCATAGGAAACAGCGAGAAACCAGATATTGTTTGTGCAAAATTGCTGGAGGGGAGGATTGCAATACTGACTGACGGAACTCCCTTTGTCTTAACAGTACCTTATTTATTCGTTGAGGCCTTTCAAAATAGTGAGGACTATTATTCACGGCCTTATCTCGCAACGTTTATCCGTTGGCTGCGTTGGCTGTCTTTCTTTATTTCTACCTTTGTACCCGCTTTATATGTTGCCATAACGACATATCATCAAGAGCTATTGCCAACGTCCCTCTTAATCAGTATTGCCAGCGCGAATGAAGGCTCCCCTTTCCCTACGATTGTCGAAGCACTTCTGATGCAAATTGCTTACGAAATTTTAAGAGAAGCCGGCCTTCGCCTGCCAAAGGCAGTAGGACAGGCCGTTAGTATTGTCGGGGCCCTGGTCATTGGTGAAGCAGCGGTTTCCGCCGGATTAGTTGGAGCTCCAATGGTTGTCGTAGTGGCACTTACAGGGATTTCCTCCTTTGTCGTCCCAGCCTTAACAGATGTCACCACGATAGCCCGCTTTGCCCTTCTCATCTTATCAAGCTTCGCAGGTCTTTACGGAGTCATGCTCGGCTTCGCAGGATTTGTTATTCATCAGCTCTCCCTTCGTTCTTTTGGAGTACCTTATATGTCTCCTTTAGTCCCTCTTAGCGGTGCCGGCTTAACGGATGTTATTATTCGGAAACCCTGGTGGGCTATGACTTCCAGACCCCCTGTTTTAAGCAGAAATACAACGAGACAGGCTAATTCATTAACTCCCCGGCCTCCTGAAGATCCCGGCACTTTAAACAAAACTTAGCTGACGCTCACTAAGACAGTATCTTCGCACGAATTAGCCAAATAAATATCCCTTCTTCGAAGGAGAGTCTATGTTAGAAAATGCAAAAATCACTCCAAGACAATTTATCTTTGTTTTAGTAATTAGCAGAATCGTCATTGCGATCACTTTTTTCCCTGTTTTTGCCGGGCCTCCGGGGAATCAGGATGTATGGATATCGGAAGTTTTAAGTCTGCCTGTTCATCTACTTTTAACCGTTCCCTTTTATCTATTATGGAAGCGCTTTCCGAAACAGTCACTCTTTGAATATACTCAGACAATCTTAGGCAGAACCGGTAAAGCAGTTACCCTTCTTTACGTCTTATATTTTATTCATGAGTTGTCAATATTTTTATACGAATGGTGTGCCTTCTTAACAACCGCCATTATGCCTGAAACTCCAGTCCTTTTCATTCTCCTCTTTCTTTTCCCGTTTTGCGCTTATGCTGTTCTAAAGGGCATCGAAGTAATTTCACGGTTTGCCGAATTCATAGCACCTTTAGTCTTTGGGGGAATTCTGGTTATATTTCTGCTGTTGGCAAAAGACATGGATTTTAAGATTTTTACGCCGGTCATGGAAAAAAGCATGATATCCATATTAGCAGGGGCCTTTGTCATGGGATTAAGAACATCTGAAATAGTAGTACTTGCAATTTTATTACCTCATTTACAACTAAACAGTAAAAAAACAAAACTTGTTTTGCTATCCGGTTATTCTCTGATTGCTCTATTTTGGCTTATCACGACAATCTCTGTTTTAGCAACGTTAGGGATTGAATTTTCTAAAACGCTTCAGTTTGCCTACTTTTCAGCCGTTCGTTTAGTGAATATCGGTGATTTCATTGAACGAATTGAATCTATTCATCTCTCAATATGGATTCTCAGTGGTTACCTGAGAATTATCTTATATTTCTATTGTATTCTAATCGGACTGAGTCAAATTGTTGGGATTAAAGATTATAAACCTCTTGTCCTAGCAACTCTTACGATACTTCTTCCCGTATCCCTCTCTTATCAGAGCAACATCTCAGACCTCAATGAATTTTTGTCTTATACAATAGTATCCTGGGTTAACCTTATTTTTATTGTCGTTATCCCTTCGATACTTCTTGCTGTGGCCTTCTTCAGAAAGCTAGGTGAAACAAACGCATGAAACGAAGGATTTTTATAATAATCCCAACTATTCTTATATTGCTTTTTCTACCCGGTTGTTGGAATCGGAGAGAGCTTAATACTCTGGCAATTGTTCAAGCTCTAGGCGTTGACCGGACTGAAGACGGTGAAATCAGTGTCTCACTTCAGATTTTAAAACCAAGCGCAATTCAATCCTCAACTTCAGATAAAGCCAGCGGTTCGAAAAGTGTTTGGGTCGTTACAAGCAAAGGTGAAACAGTTTTTGATGCCATACGAAATGCTTCTTTACAAACGGACCGCAAGGCATATTTTTCTCACAATACTGTTTATGTCTTTTCCGAAGCACTCGCCAGGAGTGGGATTAGCGATGAACTTGACCTATTTAGCCGTGATTCCGAACTTCGTCAATTACCTTATGTTTTTATAACGAGAGGGAAAGCAGAAGATATCATAAGAAGTGACTACGAGCAAGAAAAAATACCGGGCCAAGCAATTGAGAAACTCGCAAAAGTATCCTTTGCAGCTTCTAAAGTCCCTAAAATCCAACTAATTGATCTCCTCAAAAACTTCGCCAGCAAAACCAATGATTCAATTATTCCTGGGATTGAGTTAGTGCAGGAGGATAATAAAGAACCCAGCGAAGAAAGTCTAAAACTAGAAGGGACGGCGATTTTAAAGCGCGATAGAATGATCGGTTGGTTTGATGCTAAGGAAACCAGAGGTGTCTTGTGGGTTCTTGGCAAAGTAAAGAGCGGGATTATTGATATTCCAACTCCCGGAAATGAAAACAAGAAATCTGGAATTGAGATTATCAAAGCTAATAGCCGTGTTGTACCGGAGATATCAGCCGGCAATCTTTTCATGACAATTAACGTTCATGTAGACGCCAATCTTGGGGAAGAAATGGGGAATACAGACATAGTCAAACCCGAACGTTTCAATGAGCTCGAAAACAGAATGGGTTCGGCAATAAAAGAGGAAATCGAACGAGCTGTCGACAAGGCCCAGAACTGGGACGTAGACATCTTTAAATTTGGCACAGAGGTGCATCGCAAATATCCTAAAGAATGGCCCGAATTAGAAAAAAACTGGCGGGAGGAATTTAAAGAAATACAAGTAACTATATTAGTCGACGCCAAGCTCCATTGGTCGGGCTATCTAAATAAACCGATCCTGCCGAATACCAGTGAAGGAAGTGGCTAGATGAACGTTTTCCTTTATATCATAGTTTTGATTTTTGTCTTTACGCTCATATCGCTTTCACAAATTCCTTCGCTTCTGAAAAATAAACAACGAAAGGAGCTTACCTTTGTAATCATTCTCTTATGTATTGGCTTTGTCTTGAACTTTTTACTGATTATCGGTATTAAACTGCCTAATCCCATTAAAATCTTGACCTTTGTTATTCGTTCACTCCTTTAATGGTAAAAACGAAATTACTACTTCACTTTCACCGCCGAGCAGCAATGGTTCTTATTCCCGGGAAGCATCAACTCAATTATTATCAACCGGCCGTTGAAAGCTTGGAAGGCCTCTGACCGTTGATTCTAACGATTATTGACCAATTTAATAGGACCGTGAGAAAATTATTTTTCTACACGGCCCCTAAGATAACAAAAAGTTTTTAAACAGCTTTCTGACGTATTACAAATTATTTATCTCGTTATCTTCTAGTTTGACACTATTCAACATCTTTGAAGCGTATCATCGGACATTTTTTGCAAGCATCCAGACCAGGCCATTCGTTGCCGTTATACGGGAAGGAGGCACCGCCCATTACTTCGGTGCGATGAGCCAGTTGACGTGCCACATCAAGTATTTGGTCGCCTGGGATGAAGACGTTGACTTCACCTTTTTCGGTTTTACCAGAAGTATAACTTCCTGAACACATCGTGTTCATATTGGGTTTATGATTAATAAAGGACCATACAGCACCTCCGCAGACAGCGGAATTAACGGTATGATTGAATTGGAGCGGATGTACATGGAAAGCGCCAACGTAATCATTCAAAATATGATAGGCTTGCAGCGGATTGCAGACAAACATAACAACATCAGGTTCAACCGGAGTCTTTGCCAACGGAGCGGTCATAAATTCTTTGACTTCTCCTAACGGCATGCGCGGCTTACCAGCCATTACTTCTTTAGCATACTCATCGTCAACAACATATTTGAAATGACCTTTCGCTTCTTCATCCGAAGGGGCAGTATAGCCAAAACTGGTCAGACAGTTTTCACACAGGATATTATTGTTATTGCCTTTTAGAACATAATTAGCCATGCGAGAAGCTGCAGTAAACTGACAGAAAGTCATTTTTGCTGCTGCCTTTTTCTCGGCGGGATATTTCGCAGCTTCTTCTTCGGATTTGAAAAATTTAATGGCAACCGGATGATAATCAAGTTTCAACAAACGTTCAAACAGTTCCTGTGCTTCTGCATAAGTCATTTCTGTATTGGACAATTTAACCTTCTCCTTTCAAACTGGAAGCGAAAACTTCTCTCACGTATATTCTTGGTGTTCACCTGGGTTATGATTAGATAATTCTGAATCCAAAAGCGTGTTGAATCATTGGTCCAAATACATAGCCAATACCGATATATGTGAGTACTACAGCCAAAAAGCCTTTAAGATATATGCCTTTGATATACTTAGAAAGGATAGGGCCGAGGTAAGATCCAATCAGGATACCAATTAATTCAAAGCCAACCATTGGCAAATCCAGTTTGCTTCCCATGCGCAGGTAGTTACTGATACTAGTCAGAGAGGAAATTACGATGGACATAGTCGAAGTACCTGCAACGATGAACATAGGGAAACCAAGGGCACTGCTCAGGAACGGTACGAGAAGGAATCCACCGCCAACGCCGAGAGCCGCTGAAATAATAGCAACAAATACTCCGGCCAGGAAAGGAGCAAGGGTATTATAACGGAACGTTTCCCCGGCAAAGGTAAAGGTGTTTTTAATGCCCACTTCACTGAAGTTAACACCGATTTCTTTAATCTCACTCATTTTGCCGGCAGCTTTCAGCTCTTTAACCTTTTCTTCAAAGGCTTTGGTTGCCTTTTTTACTTTTTGTTGTTTTTCACGGAATTTCGGAGTCATTTCATACCACATACGACCGGCAATTACGAAAGTAATAACGCCAAAGAGCGGCTGATAAGAGGCCATGTCCTTTAAATAAGTGTGAGAAAGCCAAGATCCAAGCAGGGCTCCGATGATACCGCCTACCCCTAAACTTATGGCTGCAGGAACTACGAGGCGTTTTTCCCGCAAATATAAAGGAGTCGATATGATTGGGCTGACTAAGGTAAGAATTTGGTTCATAGGTTTAATGACGTTAGCTTTTTTCATTCCGAAGATAGTAATGTGTCCTACACCGGCCAAAATACCACCGGCTGCTCCAATAGTGGAAAACACGAACCCGACAAACGCCATCCAGATTATCACAACGATAGGATTAACTGTTACACCCGCAATATGAAAGACCATTTTTGTGCACCTCCAAAATTCTTATCCAGCTTATCTTGTTACAGGTTGAGCCGGAACATTGCCGGTATACCTGCGCAGCAACCGGCGACCAAGATAAAACATAACCATTGCTAGTGGGTACCAGACAATCACATAAGCATGATCGCCAATCACAGGTAAATTAAATGGCAGCATGATATACGGCAGCCATAAACTTATGAATCCCATGATGAAGAAGTGGGGGATTAGAAAACCAATGCCGTCAAGAAAGGACCAGGCCAAGTATTCACAGAACATCTCATTTAGTTCCCGTTGCAACAATGAATACATGTCCTTGTTATCATTTTCATAGGCCAATGACGCTAATTCCCTGTATTCCGTCATTTTAGACATTAGTTTATCTTGTTTTTTACGGTGAGGGTGTAATACTTTATCAATAATTGCAAACCCAGCCAACATAACAAACTCCTCACTTTATTGGAACAAATTTTGAACTTCCCCAGACTTTCACAAACATGACTTTTCTTTTCTTACATTGCCAACACCCTACTTTCGTTATTATTGAGCTTGCGTATATTATAACAAGTTACCTATGCTCTTATATGTCTAACCCGTGACTAAAAAGATGTTATCTTCGTGACATTATTATTGTCGTGAAGATGACACATTCTCTAAAATATGAACACAAATCGACTGTCTTAATTGGCAGTCTTTCGCTTGTTTACCTGGCGATACGATAGTCTCCGGTGGAGACTATCGCCACACGGCTTCCCGTGACGAAGACTCCTGCCGTGTGAATCCTAATTTCCCAGGGACTATGCCCCAAGTATGCTCGGCCCTGGAACGAAAGGCGGATGAGCTTTTCGCCACACTGCGTCTCGTAACGCATGCTCCTGCAGTGTGGATCCTTAACTTCCGTGTTCGGGATACGGAAAAGCGGACGAGCTTTTCGCCACATTGCGACTTGTGACGCATTCTCCTGCAATGTGGGTCCGAACGGGTGGAACCCCGGTAGTTTGCTTTATATTTCTTGTTATAGACACAGAAAGACTGCCATTAAGGCAGTCTTTCGTTTGTTTACCTGGCGATGACCTAATTTCCCAGGGGCTATGCCCCAAGTATGCTCGGCCCTGGAGGTCTTAACTTCCGTGTTCGGTATACGAAAAGCGGACGAGCTTTTCGCCACATTGCGACTTGTAACGCATTCTCCTGCAATGTGGGTCCGAACGGGTGGAACCCCGGTAGTTTTGCTTTATATCTCTTGTTATAGACCTCCATGTGGTCCTTCGTTCCACACCATCAAATGAATGAAAACTGGGTTCTAGTGGAAATACTTTTGCTGCGGCATAAGGTCGAAGTGTCTTGGTGCTATTAGCCCGATGTTATAGACTGATCAAGGCTTCCTGCTTGCACCACAAATTGTTGCCATGAGCACGTAGGGTAGATTAATGCATCTACAGGAGGCCCGCCGTAAATTTACTCATTGGAGGCCATTCAATGAACGTTATTTACGAGTGCTGTTGTGGTATGGATGTCCATAAAAACACTATTGTTGCCTGTTTAATTCTAGGAAGAAAAAAGGAAACCAGGACTTTCAGTACAATGACTTCATCGCTTCTAGGTCTTGTCGACTGGTTGAAAAACGCTAATTGTCAGTGTGTCGCCATGGAAGCAACAGGAGCATACTGGAAGCCTATTTACAATCTTTTAGAAATGAAGGAGATGAAAACCTTAGTTGTTAATGCACAACATATAAAAGCTGTGCCCGGTCGAAAAACTGATGTTAAAGATTCCGAGTGGATTGCTGATTTACTTCGTCATGGTCTCCTAAACGGCAGCTTTATTCCTAATCGTGAGCAACGCGAACTCAAAGAGCTTGTTCGATATCGCAGGAGCATTGTTCAAGAACGTGCCAGGGAGTTAAACCGTATTCAAAAGGTACTTGAAGGCGCGAATATTAAGTTAGCTTCTGTTGTGAGCAATATTGATGGCAAATCATCCCGTGATATGCTTGACATGCTAATTGCTGGCTGTAATGATGTCGATCTGATAGCAGATAAGGCACAGATGCGTATGAGAAGGAAGATACCCCAAATTAAAGAAGCACTTTACGGGTTTATGGGCGAACATCAACGGATATTATTGGGTCTAATGCTCAAGCACATTGATACTCTTGAAGAACAAGTTCTTTCACTTGATCAGCAAATCCGGGAAAAGATGAAACCTGTCAATGAACAAGTGACAATTGCCGATTCTATTCCCGGTGTAGGTGAGCGTAGTGCGCAAGTCTTAATTGCCGAAATTGGGATTAATATGAATCAGTTTCCATCATCGTCGAATCTTGCATCATGGGTTGGCATTTGTCCGGGTAACAATGAAAGTGCAGGCAAGCGCAAAAATGGCAAAACCCGCAAGGGAAACGACATACTTAGAACCACGCTTATTGAATGTGCTAAATCAGCAGCACATCAAAAAAATACTTATTTAAGTTCTCAGTTTTCAAGAATAGCCGCAAGACGAGGTAAAAATCGTGCTGCAGTAGCCGTGGCTCACTCTATTCTCACTGCGCTGTACTACATGCTCAAAAATAATACGGTATATAAAGAATTAGGAGCCGACTTTTTTGACGCCGGTCGGAAAGCGGATATCGTTAAAAAGTCCGTAAAACGACTTCAAACTCTTGGATTTAGCGTTACTATTGAACAAAGTAGTGCTGCCTGTTACAGCAATTTAGTCCCTAGTTAAATAATCCTAAAGATAAGATTTATGTGTGCTCAGGTTTCTACCTGAGTATGGTTGGACTTTTTTTGTTTTCACAGCCTTTAGCACTTAGTTTTCAGGATAGACACAGATAGACTGCCATAATTGGCAGTCTATCGCTTGTTACCTGGCGATGACCTAATTTCCCAGGGGCTATGCCCCAAGTATGCTCGGCCCTGGAGGTCTTAACTTCCGTGTTCGGTATACGAAAAGCGGACGAGCTTTTCGCCACGTTGCGTCCCGTAACGCAGACTCCTGCAACGTGGATCGAACGGGTGGAACCCCGGACTTCCTTCTTGTAATTAACTTAATATGCCTACATAATTCTTACTATGAACACAGAAAGACTGCCCATAAGGCAGTCTTTCGCTTGTTTACCTGGCGATGACCTAATTTCCCAGGGGCTATGCCCCAAGTATGCTCGGCCCTGGAGGTCTTAACTTCCGTGTTCGGTATGGGAACGGGTGGAACCCCTCCGGCATGATCACCAGATCTCTGAGATTTTCAGTTTTCTTTTACAGAACCCTGCTCTCTCAAAACCACATAGAGTCTTCTTTCTAGTTTCGTCTTCTTCGGAAACACTGAGCCACGTTCCTGCCGTAGTTCAATTAGGTCAAGCCCTCGACCGATTAGTACCGGTCAGCTCCACACCTCACGGTGCTTCCACATCCGGCCTATCAACCTGATCTTCCTTCAGGGGTCTTACCAGCTCTCACTGTGGGAAATCTCATCTTGAGGCCGGTTTCGCGCTTAGATGCTTTCAGCGCTTATCCGATCCGAATATAGCTACCCAGCTGTGCCTCTGGCGAGACAACTGGTACACCAGTGATTCGTCCATCCCGGTCCTCTCGTACTAGGGACAGATCCTCTCAAATTTCCTGCGCCTGCGACGGATAGGGACCGAACTGTCTCACGACGTTCTGAACCCAGCTCACGTACCGCTTTAATGGGCGAACAGCCCAACCCTTGGGACCTACTACAGCCCCAGGATGCGATGAGCCGACATCGAGGTGCCAAACCTCCCCGTCGATATGGACTCTTGGGGGAGATAAGCCTGTTATCCCCAGGGTAGCTTTTATCCGTTGAGCGATGGCCCTTCCACTCGGTACCACCGGATCACTAAGCCCGACTTTCGTCCCTGCTCGACTTGTAGGTCTCGCAGTCAAGCTCCCTTTTGCCTTTACACTCTGCGCGCGATTTCCAACCGCGCTGAGGGAACCTTTGGGCGCCTCCGTTACTCTTTAGGAGGCGACCGCCCCAGTCAAACTGCCCGCCTGATACTGTCCTAATCCCCGATTCAGGGGACCTAGTTAGAACTTCAGTACAAAAAGAGTGGTATCCCACCGGCGACTCCACCAAGGCTGGCGCCCTAGCTTCTCTGTCTCCCACCTATCCTGTACATTTTATACCAAAATCCAATGTCAAGCTGCAGTAAAGCTCCATGGGGTCTTTCTGTCCTGTCGCAGGTAACCCGCATCTTCACGGGTATTACAATTTCGCCGAGTCCCTCGTTGAGACAGTGTCCAGATCGTTACACCTTTCGTGCGGGTCAGAACTTACCTGACAAGGAATTTCGCTACCTTAGGACCGTTATAGTTACGGCCGCCGTTTACTGGGGCTTCAATTCAAAGCTTCGCCTTGCGGCTAACCTCTCCTCTTAACCTTCCAGCACCGGGCAGGTGTCAGCCCCTATACTTCTCCTTGCGGATTCGCAGGGACCTGTGTTTTTGTTAAACAGTCGCCTGGACCTTTTCTCTGCGGCTCACCTTGCAGTGAGCGCCCCTTCTCCCGAAGTTACGGGGCCATTTTGCCGAGTTCCTTAACGAGGGTTTTCTCGCGCGCCTTAGGTTTCTCACCCCATCTACCTGTGTCGGTTTGCGGTACGGGCACCCAGTCACTCACTAGAGGATTTTCTTGACAGCTTGGAGTCGGTTACTTCGCTACTATGTTTCGCTCCCCGTCACGTCTCAGAGTTATCGCAGGGCGGATTTGCCTACCCTACCTCCTACTCGCTTGGGCGTGCTCGACCAACGGCACGCTTAACCTATCCTTCTGTGTCTCCCCATTGTTAATAACGCTTCTCGGTGGTACTGGAATCTCAACCAGTTGTCCATCACCTACGCCTTTCGGCCTCGGCTTAGGTCCCGACTTACCCTGGGCGGACGAGCCTTCCCCAGGAAACCTTAGATTTTCGGCGGACAAGATTCTCACTTGTCTTTTCGCATACTCATACCGGCATTCTCACTTCTAAACACTCCACCATTCCTTACAGAATGACTTCCCTGCATTTAGAACGCTCCCCTACCCCCTGCACGTAAACGTGCAAGCCATAGCTTCGGTGATACACTTGAGCCCCGTTACATTTTCGGCGCAGAACCACTCGACCAGTGAGCTATTACGCACTCTTTAAATGGTGGCTGCTTCTGAGCCAACATCCTGGTTGTCTGTGCAGTTCCACATCCTTTCCCACTTAGTGTATACTTTGGGACCTTAGCTGATGGTCTGGGCTGTTTCCCTTTTGACTATGAATCTTATCACCCACAGTCTGACTCCCAATCTTAAGACCATGGCATTCGGAGTTTGATAAGGTTCGGTAACCTGGTAAGGCCCCTAGCCTATTCAGTGCTCTACCGCCATGGTTCATCAATTGAGGCTAGCCCTAAAGCTATTTCGGGGAGAACCAGCTATCTCCGTGTTCGATTGGCATTTCACCCCTACCCACAGCTCATCCCCTGCCTTTTCAACGACAGTGAGTTCGGGCCTCCAGTGGGTTTTACCCCACCTTCACCCTGGCCATGGGTAGATCACACGGTTTCGGGTCTACAGCATGCAACTCGTCGCCCTTTTCAGACTCGCTTTCGCTTCGGCTCCGGCTCTTCGCCTTAACCTCGCTGCATACCGTAACTCGCCGGTTCATTCTACAAAAGGCACGCCACTACACCGAAGTGCTGTGACTGCTTGTAAGCGTACGGTTTCAGGTTCTTTTTCACTCCTCTTCCGAGGTGCTTTTCACCTTTCCCTCACGGTACTGGTTCACTATCGGTCGCTAAGTAGTATTTAGCCTTGGGAGGTGGTCCTCCCTGCTTCCCACGGGGTTTCACGTGTCCCGCGGTACTCAGGATTCCCTCACAGCACTCTGCTCTTTCGCTTACAGGAGTGTTACCTTCTTTGCTCGACCTTTCCAGATCTCTTCAGCTAGAACATTGTGCCTAAAAGAGGGTCCTACAACCCCAATCCCCGAAGGGATTGGTTTGGGCTCTTCCCGTTTCGCTCGCCGCTACTCAGGGAATCGATGATTCTTTCTCTTCCTCCGGGTACTTAGATGTTTCAGTTCCCCGGGTTGTCCTCGGCAGCCTATGTATTCAGCTGCAGATCACCGGATATGACTCCGGTGGGGTTGCCCCATTCGGGTATCCACGGATCAAAGCCTGCTTACGACTCCCCGTGGCATTTCGCTGTTAACCGCGCCCTTCTTCGACTCTTAGCGCCTAGGCATCCACCGTACGCCCTTAGTAGCTTGACCTAAAATCTATACTACATTAGGGTTTCTCAAAACTTCGTTGACACGTCGTTTTGAGGTGATGTTTCCTTTGACTTACTAGAAATTATTTCTCTATGCAGTTTTCAAAGAGCAAGAATTTTTACATAATAAAATGGTGGAGGTAAGCGGGATCGAACCGCTGACCTCTTGAATGCCATTCAAGCGCTCTCCCAGCTGAGCTATACCCCCACATCATATTGAGTTACCATTCCTGGTCTCTCAAAACTAAACAACAGCTTTGCCAATGAGTTGCCGATCCCTCGGCTTGAGCCTTGCGACTCTTTTTTGATCTCTTATTTAAAACTTAAGTTTAACCTTCGTTTTCTTCATAAGAGCATCGACCCATAGGATGTTCGTTTAAAGCCTAAGCTCTAAACCGTTCTCCTTAGAAAGGAGGTGATCCAGCCGCACCTTCCGATACGGCTACCTTGTTACGACTTCACCCCAATTATCGGCCCCACCTTCGACGGCTAGCTCCCTTGCGGGTTACCTCACCGGCTTCGGGTGTTGCAGACTTTCGTGGTGTGACGGGCGGTGTGTACAAGGCCCGGGAACGTATTCACCGCAGTATGCTGACCTGCGATTACTAGCGATTCCGACTTCATGCAGGCGAGTTGCAGCCTGCAATCCGAACTGAGACCGGCTTTCTCGGATTGGCTTCACCTCGCGGCTTCGCTTCCGTCTGTACCGGCCATTGTAGCACGTGTGTAGCCCAGGACATAAGGGGCATGATGATTTGACGTCATCCCCACCTTCCTCCGGTTTGTCACCGGCAGTCTATCTAGAGTGCTCACCTTGACGTGTTAGCAACTAAATACAGGGGTTGCGCTCGTTGCGGGACTTAACCCAACATCTCACGACACGAGCTGACGACAACCATGCACCACCTGTCTCTCTGCTCCCCGAAGGGCACCTCCCTATTTCTAGAGAGTTCAGAGGATGTCAAGCCCTGGTAAGGTTCTTCGCGTTGCGTCGAATTAAACCACATGCTCCACCGCTTGTGCGGGCCCCCGTCAATTCCTTTGAGTTTCAACCTTGCGGCCGTACTCCCCAGGCGGAGTGCTTATTGTGTTAACTCCGGCACAGGAGGGGTCGATACCCCCTACACCTAGCACTCATCGTTTACGGCGTGGACTACCAGGGTATCTAATCCTGTTTGCTCCCCACGCTTTCGCGCCTCAGCGTCAGTTACAGTCCAGAAAGTCGCCTTCGCCACTGGTGTTCCTCCACATATCTACGCATTTCACCGCTACACGTGGAATTCCACTTTCCTCTCCTGTCCTCAAGATACCCAGTTTCCGATGCACTCTCAGGGTTGAGCCCTGATCTTTCACACCGGACTTAAATACCCGCCTACGCGCCCTTTACGCCCAATAATTCCGGACAACGCTCGCCCCCTACGTATTACCGCGGCTGCTGGCACGTAGTTAGCCGGGGCTTCCTCCTTAGGTACCGTCATGTCTCCTCCATATTCCTGAAGAGACCGTTCTTCCCTAAAAACAGTACTTTACAATCCGAAGACCTTCATCATACACGCGGCGTTGCTCCGTCAGACTTTCGTCCATTGCGGAAGATTCCCCACTGCTGCCTCCCGTAGGAGTCTGGGCCGTGTCTCAGTCCCAGTGTGGCCGTTCACCCTCTCAGGCCGGCTACTGATCGTCGCCTTGGTAGGCCTTTACCCCACCAACCAGCTAATCAGACGCGGGTCCATCCATAAGCGATAGCATTTTCAGAGGCCATCTTTCCTTAAAAAGCGATGCCGCTTCTTAAGCGTATCCGGTATTAGCCCTCGTTTCCAAGAGTTGTCCCGGTTTTATGGGCAGGTTACCCACGCGTTACTCACCCGTCCGCCACTAAAACGCTCTCTAAGTAAACTTAGAGTTTGTTTCCGTTCGACTTGCATGTGTTAGGCACGCCGCCAGCGTTCGTCCTGAGCCAGGATCAAACTCTCCAAAAAAGTTATTCAACTTCTTCGTAAGAAGATGATTTCTTGCTCATGATTTCATGATTCTTTTGAAACTCTTGCGAGTTTCTCTCATTGGCTGTCCTTGTTGTTTAGTTTTCAAAGACCTGAATAATTAATCTGGATGTCTTGGAAGCCGCTACTTTTAAGTCTTTTGTTTTGCGGCACTTAAATATATTAACATTTGATTTTTATCTTGTCAACAATACTTTTACCGTTTTTTTGTACTTTTTTTTGGCCATTTGACTAAACATAACTACGGAACTGCAATATCTGCAGTTCCGTACAAATATGCTGCTCTATAATCTACGAATCTAGTTGTCCATAGAGTTACTGCATAAATTTAATTAGATAATAATTCTTTTTCCCTCGCCGCACAACAAGATACTTTCCATCTAGGCGTTCCAATTGTGGTACGGGAGTTTCCAAATCATTATAGCGAAGGTCATTAATATAAATAGCCCCATTCTCTATTGATTCTCTAGCCTGCCGCTTGGAAGAAACAACCCCCGCTTGAACTAACAAATCAACAAAGCTTATTTCAGGGCTTTCCAACTCAGCGGACGGCACATCGCTTAATCCTTCTTCGATCTCTGACGCCGATAAACCGTTTAATCCTCCTCCGAAAAGAGCATTTGTTATTTTTTCTGCCCGAAGCAGAGCTTCTTGACCGTGAACTAACTTTGTCACTTCAGCGGCTAAGGTCCGCTGGGCCTTTCTCTTTTCAGGCTCTCTTTCCAGCTCATCTGCTAAGGCTGAAATCTCAGCTAGCGATAAGAAGGTGAAGTATTTCAAGAACTTAACAACATCACGATCGTCTGTATTCAACCAAAACTGATAGAATTTGTAGGGAGATGTCTTGGCAGGGTCTAACCAAACTGCTCCGCCTTCTGTTTTTCCAAATTTGACTCCATCGCTTTTGGTGACAAGCGGCATCGTTAAACCATACATTTCCTTATCTTGGTCGACAGTGGTCCGCCGAATTAACTCAATGCCTGCAGTAATATTTCCCCATTGATCACTGCCTCCGACTTGTAGTTCACAGCCATGCAATTCATTCAACTTCATATAATCATAGGATTGTAAGATCATATAGCTAAATTCTGTATAAGAAATTCCTTTGCTCATTCGCGTTTCAACGGACTCTTTAGCCAACATAGTTCCTAAGGGAAAGTTCTTGCCGATATCTCTTAAAAATCCAATAACTTGCAAGGAACCGAGCCAATCATAATTATTGGCAATGATCGCCGGATTTTCCTTTCTTTCAAAATCTAAAAAACGGCTTAACTGAGCTTTAATCTTATCAGCCCATTCTTCGACAATTTCTTTAGGATTGAGCACTCTCTCCGAAACCTTACCGCTGGGATCACCAATCAAGCCGGTTCCGCCGCCCACCAAAGCAATAGGTTTATGCCCCGCTAACTGAAATCTCTTCAATATCAGGATTGGGAGCAAGCTTCCTATGTGTAAGCTGTCTGCCGTAGGGTCAAATCCACAATACAACGTAATAGGACTCGAAGCTAATCGTTTGCGCAACGCTTGTTCGTCCGTATGCTGATAAATAAGCCCTCGATCTTTTAAATCTTGAAACAGATCCATAATATTACCTCCAAAAAATATTTTAACCTTTTTACATTGAGATACTCATCTAATTGTGGTACCGAAAAGGTCTCATTACTGCTCAAAGCAAATAAGAATAAACGAAAAATAAATAAATCCCCCAACAAACGTTGAGGGACGAAAATACTCCGCGGTACCACCCACATTGATGCCGTTCTCTTTAACGGACACCCAGCTCTGTAGCGCTAACGGAACTACTCCGAGAGTTTTTAACTCTAGTCTTGAGGTGTATCGCTTGGTTTCCGGGACGGTTTGCACCTTACACCGTCTCTCTGCAGCCTTCAGCCAAGTTCTTTCTCAATCATACCATTCACTTTATAAGCTTTTGTTAGCATATTATACCTTTTCTAAGCCCGACTCGCAACTGACCGAATCAGATATCTGTACACCTATATTGAATTACAATTTCCTTAGAATTGCAGAAGTATGATATAATTCAAGGAATTATATCATCTATTTAAACCTCATATTTACTAGAGGAGGTTCAATCATGCCGTCTCGGAAATCAAGAAATACTCGTAAAAAACGTCCGTCAAGACTTCGATTAGTTATTTTGTCTCTTGTCAGCATCATACTCTTGGCCATCATTGGCGGAGGGATTTTTGTTGGAATTGTTGCCTTACATACTCCTAAATGGGATCCCAGTACACTAAGCAACCAACAACAAACTTCCTATATCTATGATAAAAACAATGTACAAGTTGCTCAGTTATACGGTGTCGTTAACCGTCAGGTTGTTCAATCCTCTCAAATTCCAGATCTCGTTAAAAAAACGTTTGTGGCGGTAGAAGACAAACGTTTCTATCAGCATTTTGGCATTGACCCCATTAGAATCATTGGTTCAGCACTCAATGACATTCGCTCAGGAAGCGCTAAGGAAGGGGCAAGCACCATCACAGTTCAGCTTGCCAGAAATGCTTTCATTGAAGATCCCACGGCTAAAACCCTAACACGCAAAATACAAGAAGCGATTATAGCCCTTCAATTGGAGCATGAATACACCAAAGATGAGATTCTAACCTTCTATCTTAATAAAATCTTTTTAGGCGAATCATCCTTTGGGATCCAAGCCGCTGCAAAAACATATTTTGGGGAAGATCTCAAGGATCTGACGCCGGATCAGATCGCTCTCTTAGCAGGTCTTCCCCAAGCCCCCAGTCAATATAATCCCTATATCCATCCTGAAGCTGCCAAAAACCGTCGCACCATTGTGCTCGGAGTTATGAAAGATGCCGGATTGATCACGGCCAGCCAATACAACGAATATAAAGATGCTCCCTTTACTTATGTGGATTCCAAGAAAAAACAAGGCGGTGCTGGGAATACTACGACAGTATCCAGCACAAATTACAAATACCCTTATTTTATTGACTATGTTGTAGAAGAACTGGAAACAGCCTATAACTTGACTCCTGATCAAATTTACAGCGGTGGTTTAAAGATATATACAACCATAGATACAAAAATCCAGAGCGCCGCCGAATCTGCTTTTGCAGACCCTGCAAATTTCCCGAAAGGAATTGATAACACAAAGATTCAGGGCGCTATGACAGTTATCGATCCCACTTCCGGCGGAATACTGGCAATGGTCGGCGGACGAGACTATACCACCCGCGGGTTGAATAGAGCCTGGCAATCTAAGCGGCAGCCCGGATCAACGATTAAGCCCTTGGTTGTTTATGGTCCGGCTATTGAAAAAGGCGGATATTTCCCCGGAACAGTTCTCGATGATATGCCAGTCAGTTATAATGGCGGAAACGGTAAGGCTTGGACCCCTACTGATTTTGACACCATAGACAAAGGATGGAAGGGCTTAATTACGATGCGTTACGCCCTGGAAGATTCCGTTAATGTCTATGCAGTGAAACTCCTTAATCTCATCGGGGTAGATTATGGATGGAAATTTGGCAAAGACGACCTTGGCCTGCCTCTCGAACAAAAAGATAAGGTCTTAAGCTTAGCTCTTGGAACACCGGAAGTAAGTACCTTAGATATGGCCTCAGCCTATGGAGTTTATGCCAACAACGGAGTTAAAGTCACGACTCACGCCATCGTAAAAGTCAATGACGCTAATGACAACACGATTATTACCCCTAAAATTTTAAAGAACCGAGTTATGAAAGAAACGACAGCCTATATTATTAACAATATGCTGCGCAGTGTTGTAACCGACGGTACAGGCTACAGCGCCCAAATAGGGAACTGGGCTATTGCCGGAAAAACAGGGACCACATCTTTAGACCCGGATAAATACGGCAATAAGTCTGGAAATCCGGATGCCTGGTTTGCCGGCTATACTCCCAATTTTGCGGGAATCGTCTGGATGGGATACGATTCTGACCCGGATGGTCAGCATTATTTACACAATGTTTATGGCGGTAGTTATCCAGCTCAAATCTGGAAGAAGGTCATGACTGTGGCCCTCCAAGATCTCCCAGTTCAAACGGAGTTTAAAGAACCGGCAGGTATTGTCAGCGGACAATTCGATACAAAATCAGGACTTCTTCCCAGCACTTTGACTCCACAGCAATTCATCTCTACTGAAATTGCTGCCCAAGGGGATTTTCCTACTCGTGTAAGCGATGTTTGGGTTCAAAAAAATGTGGATGCAGATAACCCTAACGTCTTAGCAAATGCTGCAACCAAAAACGTCGTCACGAAGGTATTCCTTAATTTGCCCGATCGCAGCCCCTCTTGGCCGTGGCCGCCAAGTGAAGCACCATATAGACCTCCCAGCGGCATAGGGTTAGATAATACAACCGCTCCGGGCTCAACCACCCAAAATACGGCACCCGATTCAACGAATCCGGATTCGACACCTGCTAATTCAGCTGCAGCTAATTCATCCGGGAGTAATTCCAATACTGCCCCCCAAGTAGATCCCACTCTTTCCACTCTCCCCAAACCTGCTCTTGGTCAAGTGAAGTACGACCCCAAAACCTATACTGCAGTTATCCCCATGACAATCCCTGCTAACAGCGAAAATGATTCAACAATTTTTTACCTTCAACGCTCGGGTCAGTCTACCGTAGAAAGCTTCTCCATAAATGCCTCCCACACTCAAAAGACCTCTATTTCCATCTCTCTTGCAGACAACGGAAAGCCTCCCATTCCCGGAGACTATCTCTTCTGGGCAGCTTTCAAAAACCCGAATGGGACAGGTGTTGGGCCATCTTCAGATAGCGTAAAATTAACAATAACTGACTAGCAACGGCTGGCAATCAGCCGAATAAAGAAAACTTAGCTGGCGCTCGTAGACACTGTCTTCGCACGAATTAGCTCTTCTTGCAGTATACACCCAAAGGTTATACTTTCTGATAGTACTAAAAAAGATGACACCAATCTTGGTTGGTGTCATCTTTTTACAACCTTTTGGCAAATCATTTCAACTCTACGACAGTGACGCCCGAGTCTCCTTCACCATATTCTCCAAGCCTAAAGCTCCGTACATGGGGATGCCCTCGTAGAAAGTCTTGAATTCCTGCCCGCATGGCACCTGTTCCTTTGCCATGAATCACATAGACCAAACCGATGCCACCCAGAACCGCATCGTCGAGAAACTTATCTAATACTTCAGTGCCTTCTTCTACCAACATGCCCCTCAGATCGATCTCCGCTCGAATCTCCTCTGCCTTTTGCAGTCCAAGGCTATTCCCTTTGCGGGAACTTTTAGGGGGAGATACCTTTTCTTCACGAACCAACTTCAGTTCGGCTAACGGCACCATTACCTTCATAATACCCGCTTGGACAAGGACTTCACCGCTGGCATTCGGGAGCTTCAGGACCTGCCCTTTCTGTCTGAGTTTTGTCATCAGTACCGTCTGTCCCAGCATAATTTGATCCGCAGATAAACCACTGCCGGTCTGCTTAACCGCCCGTCCTTTATCAAGCTTATTGGAGATTCGACGAAATCCTTGGCGAGCTTTTTCAATATCCTGTTGCTGCTTAGTCTCCTTCTTAAGAGCTTCTTTCAGCTCAGCTATAATGGCTTCCGCTTCACGCTTTGCTTCTCGAACAAGCTCAGCGGCTTCCTCTTTCGCCAGGGTCATCAAAAGGTCATAATCCTCATCCAAACGCTGTGATTTTTCTTCCAGGGCTTTCGTTTGTTGTTCCACAGCTTGCCGTCCTGATTGAACCTTTTCTTTTTCTAACTCAATTTCCCGGTGCGTCTCACCCAAATTTTCAATAAGATCGGCAACCTGCATTTCCCGCTCGGTCACAAATGTATTTGCCCGTTCAAGGACTCCTTCACTTAATCCTAACCTTCTGGCAATGGTAAAGGCATTGCTTTTACCCGGAATCCCAATCAACAATCGGTATGTCGGGCGCAGGGTCTCCGTATCAAATTCCACAGAAGCATTTTTTACACGGGGAGTTTCATAGGCAAAGGTTTTTAACGCTCCATAATGGGTGGTAGAAACGGTTCTGCACCCTCGCGAATGCAGTTCCGCGAGAATGCCCATAGCCAAAGCTGCACCCTCTGTCGGGTCTGTTCCGGCACCTACTTCATCGAGCAAAACCAAGGACCGTTCATCGGAGCGATCAATGATTTCAACTATATTTTTCATATGCCCCGAAAAGGTACTTAACGATTGCTCAACGCTTTGTTCGTCCCCAATATCCGCAAAAATTTGGCTAAAAACCCCCATACTGGAGTTGCTCTCCGCCGGGATATGCAGACCGGATTGAGTCATCGCCGCCATAAGCCCGATAACCTTCAAGGCCACTGTTTTTCCTCCGGTATTCGGCCCGGTAATGACTAAAGTATCAAACCCGATTCCTAATTCAACGGAGAGGGGAACAACTTTACCGCCAATCAAAGGATGTCGTGCTTGAATAAGCTTCAATTGTTGTTTTTCAACTAATTCAGGGGCCCCTGCATTCATGGACACACTTAAATTAGCTTTGGCCAGAACAAAGTCAAGTTTGGCTAGGGCTTCATGGAGGTCTGCCACTGTTTCTGCCCGTGTCTCAACCTGGGCGGAGAGCATTTGCAGAATGCGCTGAACCTCCCGCTGTTCCTTAAGAACCACTTCACGCAGTTCATTACCCAATTGAACAACCGGCATAGGCTCAATAAACAGAGTTGCTCCACTGGCTGATTGATCATGGACTATACCTGGAAAAGCCCCACGATATTCCTGTTTGATGGGAATAACATAACGATCTGAGCGCTGAGTGATGATCGGGTCTTGGAGCATTTTTTGATAGGCGGGGTTACGCAGGGTCCCTTCCAAGCTCTCTCGAATTCTGTTTTGCAAACGATAAATAGCACGCCGCAATTCTGCCAATTCGGGGGATGCATTGTCTGCCACCTTCCCATCCTCAGCAATGCAACGGGAAATCTCATCTTCCAAAGCCTTTTGGGGTTCGATAGAAAGACTGACCTCCCATAGTCTAGGAAATTCCTCTTGGGATTCCTGGAAAAACTGTTTTAACCTTCTTCCAACCTGTAAGGTATCCCGAATCTCAAGCAGCTCCTCGCCGTGAATAACCCCTCCGAGCAAGCAGCGCTCAAGGTAAGGCCGTATCTCCTTAGCACCACGGACAGAAAAAAGCGGATTGCCCCGGATAAGATTTTTACCTTCATCCGTTTCTTGGAGTCCAAAATGCACCTCTTCCCAATCAACTTTCGGAGTTAACCCCTCGGCTAATTCTTTGGCCCTTGGCAGCAGGCAATATTCACCTAAACGTGCCAAAACCTTGGGAAAATCCAATTTATTTAAAACCTTATCTTCGATTCCCATAGTTCCTGGTTTTCTCCTCCTCAAATACACTAAAACGCAACTACCTCAGTAACACACGAATTTTACTTTCGTCTTTAGATTAGAGACTCAAGAGAACTACTCATCATAGATCTGTATTTACAAAACGCCTCTGAAAAAATGGCCCTTCGTAAAACCTTGCGCGAACATAGAGGTTAACTCCGCCATACCTTCATCCGCTGTCCACTGGGTCCGTTTTCCAAGCTGCTGCGTATTCCAAGCCTCAAGAAATAAACGAATAATCCGCTTAACTTGTTCAGAAGATTGACGGGTTAGCTGTAAACGTATATTGGAGACGCCCATCCGTTTAAGCTGAGGCAATTCCTCATACAAATTTAAGACTTTGACATTATATAGATGCATCCTGCATTCCTGATCTGTTTCCAACGGGAAATCATAGCCCAAGCGATCTCGCAGATAATGACGTTCCTTGACACAGGCTCCCGAACAATGATTTCCTTGTTTACCGCCCAAAGTCGAGCCTACGGGACAGTATTCACTGACCATCATTTCCAAATCGCCAAAAACCAAATACTCTATACTTCCCCATTTTGCTAAATGAGCCAACTGTTCATGATGTAATTCGGGAGACAAGGTCACCCTTTGAGCACCTAAACGCAAAAAGTGGGCAAGGCCTGCTTCGTTAAATACGTTTAAGGAATAATCTGTTTCAAAGGGCCAGTCCGGATCTAAAGAATGCAGGATTTCCAATTCCCCGAGATTCGAGACCATGACTTTGGGCTTTTTAGTCCAATGCGCGGCTTGTTTAAGCTCTGACAAAAGTGTTAAGCTTTGAGCCTCGTTCAAGACCCTTGGCAGCCGCCACACACAATCAATGGCTTCTTTACGGCATATTTCAAACCCCGCTCGTATTTCTTCCATTTTAAAACCTCGACGCGAGCGCCAGTGTTCTCCACCAATGAGAACTCTTCTTGCTCCTGCCTCCAGAGCAGCATGAAGACTTTCCGGATCACTCACAGCCACAGAGACTTGGGGGACATCTTTCGTTTCCGAACCGGACCTTTCTTTCTCCAGTCGATCTTTCCACACGGCAATTCTTTGTCTGTAAACAGTCCGATCCACTGTCGGCCGAGTGGTTTCCCTGAGAAGTTCCTCTACGGCCATTCGACGCATTTCGTTAAGATCACTCACGGGCAGCATCAAGCCCTCATCAACTTCCACCTCCAGCTGATCAAGCCAGAAAGGTGTCGTTCCTAATCTTCCAAGCTGCTGATAGGCATATTCCCAAGTCAATGGCCGCTTCAAAGCCTTCTGTGCCGGATTAGCCGAATATACCTTAACTCTCCGCGGACCCTCGTTCACCTCTAAAATCATTTTATCGCCAATATGTCCGCTCAAGACCATTGTTAAGGGGCGTTTGCGTTGTTCATTACCCTCTTGGAAGCTTTCACGAGCCTTTTCCATCAGTTTTACGTCGTTTGTTTTAAAAACCCGGTCCCCAGGATGGGCTATTGCTGAAAATTCGATCTGAACAATTTCTCCGGGCAATCCTTCATCATGCTGATTACCGTCCTTCCAAATAGTCCCGACGGTAATTCCTTCCCGCCCCCGTCCAGTCCAGAATTCAATCCCATCACCAGTGTGAATAACAGCCTCCAGTTTAAGTGCTAACCGTCCCCCCTTGAGGCCAACCACTCTTCCAAGGCGTGTCCCCCGATTGTTCGGACGACTGTAGCTCATCAAATTGGCACCGGGGTTTTCTTTTAAATATCCCTTGGTAAAATCCCGGTTGAAAATCTGCAATAATTCTTGATGCTCCTCGTCAGTGAGCAGTGGGCTATCCTCCTGTTGATGTTCAATCCGGTCAAGGGCCTGCCTATAAAGCCTAATTACCGTAGCCACATACTCCGGACGTTTCATGCGTCCTTCTACTTTCAGGGAATAAACACCGATACGCTCTAATTCAGCTAATTCCTCCACTAACTTTAAGTCCTTAGGGCTTAATAGATGTTCACCCAGGTTTTTATCTGCCAATAGATTCTTACGATCCTGACCAACAAGTTGGTAGGTCATGCGGCAGGGCTGGGCGCAAGTACCTCGATTCCCGCTCCGTCCGCCAATAAAGCTGGACATCAAACACTGTCCTGAATAACATATACAGAGAGCTCCATGAACAAAAACTTCAAGGTCTAAGGGCGTGTTCTCAGCCAAGGTCTTCATTTCAGCTGCTGAAGTTTCTCTGGCAAGGACGACCCGGCGGAAACCAAGGTTTTCCAAATGTTGAACACCCCATGTGTTATTTATCGTCATTTGCGTGCTGCCATGCGTTTCCATTTCCGGCAAAATAGCTTGAATGAGAGCCGCGACCCCTAAGTCCTGTAATATTACTGCGTCCACGCCAGTCTCATACACCGCATAAAGATAGTCCATCAATTCTTTAAATTCTTGATCTGCAATTAATATATTAACCGTAAGGTACACCTTAACCTGACGCTGGTGAGCATAGCGAACGGCTTTACGCAGTTCCTCCATATCAAAATTAGCGGCACTTGCCCGAGCGCTAAAACTCTTACCTCCTAAGTAAACTGCATCGGCACCGTTTTCCACAGCCGCTTTAAAGGCTTCAAAACTCCCTGCAGGTGCCAGAAGCTCAAGAGGGCGTTTTGGGGTTTCTATTGTTTCTATTGTTTCTGTTGTTTCCGTTGTTTCCGTTGTTTCCTTTATTAGTTCTCTGAGATTGTCCATGAAATATTCGCTCCACCCTCAATATCTTGTTCATTGGTATTAAACTTACTTTATTATAATTGTTTAGCCCCGATATGTACAATTCCCATACTCTCCCACAATATTTCCATGAGTTTTGGCACCAACTTTAGGATGATCCCTCTCTCCTCCCCAGACCAAAACTGTCCAGGAAAATTAATCCTCTATCATTTACTTAAAGAATTCTTAGAAGCAAAGTTCTTATAAAATTTAACACTACTTCATAAGAATTTTACTCAAACGCCGCAATTTCAAAGGCACCTGGTAGTCCCAGGTGCCTCATACATCATCCTTGTTAATCTGTCTTTTCACCCAGCAGCTGCATTAGAGTTTCCTGTTCCTCTCGCAGCTTAGCAAGATCATCTGCCAAATTGAGAGCTGTTAACACCGCAATTTGATGAATGTTTAAACGAGGGAGCCGCTGGGAAATTAAACGCATCTTTTTGTCCACTTCGTGAGCCAAACCTAGAATGTATGCTTCTGTTCCTTCACCGCGGACCACATGCTTCTCTCCAAAAATTTCGACGGCAATTTTGACAGATTCTTGAGTCACACTTTTCCCTCGCTCTCTCTTACTGCTTTGCTGGAATGCTTTCTATTTTCGCCATTCCGCGTCAAATTCCTGCTGAATTCCCTCTAAAATGCGCGAATTCAAGGCATTTACTTCCTCATCAGTTAAGGTTCGTTCCAGAGATTGGTACCTTAAGGAAAAAGCGAGACTTTTGCGGCCTTCCGGAATAGACTTACCTGTATAGACATCAAATATTTCCACATTCTGCAATAGTTCTCCCCCAAGCTTGCGAATCCTAGTCATCACCGCTGCCGCTGAAGTCTCTAAGGATACTACCACTGCCAAATCCCGATTGATGGCGGGAAAGCGCGGAATGGATTGAGCGCGCACAACCGGCCGCATGTGCTTAAATAAAGCACCTAAATCTAATTCGAAGAGTACTGCTTTCTCCAAAGCCCATTCTTTTTCTTGGGCAGGATGAAGCTCGCCCAAAAAGCCAACACATTCCTTGTGAAGGTAGATATCTGCAGAACGACCAGGATGTAGGAGAGGACGTTTTTCAGGCACTCGATAGTCAAATTTAAGTCCAAATTCCTGAGCAATTTCCTCCAATATCCCTTTGAGGTAGTAAAAATCATACTGGACTGCTGAATTTAGCCAATGCCGGCCGCTTTTCCCAACGGCAACCCCAGCTACCTGCAATACTTCACGAGGGAGCCGGCGCAGCGGTTTCTCCTCTCCCCAATACGTCATCCCAACTTCAAAAATACTCACCACCGTATTGCGCCGAGCGACGTTCTTTGCTGCGACCTCTAATAGTCCGGGAACCAGCGACGTACGCATTACGCTAAGTTCTTCCCTTAAGGGATTGAGTAAGGGAATGGAATGCTGAGCGCTCCCCCATTGAGCATCTCTGGCAGCACCTGTGAAGGTATAAGTCATTACCTCATCCATTCCGGATTGGACAAGTACCCTGCGCAGCCGACGGCGAAACTCTTGTTCCGCTGTCCTTCTTCCCTGGGTCGTATCTCCTTGCGGCAAGGTTGTAGGGATTAAATCGTAACCTCTTAGACGGGCAACCTCCTCCATGAGATCTTCCTCAATCTCCAAGTCCGCCCGATAGGTTGGAATCTCCACATTAAAGAGATTTTCCTTTTCCTCGAACTTAAAGTTCAGGTTTTCCAGGACTTGTCGAACGTCTGAATTCTTCAATTCCAAGCCGAGAACAGTGGCAGTATGCTCTACCGAAAGGCTGATTTGACGTCGAGGAGGGAGAGTTTTCAGCTCATCAAGCAATGCCACCGGGCGCCCTGCCCCTAATTCAATCAGCAATTCGCACACTCGGCCTAACGTTGCAACACAGCCGTAAGGATTAACACCCTTTTCGAACCGGTTTGAGGCTTCGGACCTAAGTCCCAGCCTGCGGCTTGTTCTGCGTACACTCACTCCCGAAAAATGAGCGGACTCGATTAATAAACGCTTTGTTTCCTGCGTTATTTCACTGTCGAAACCACCCATAACACCCGCAACTCCCAAAGCTTCCCGATCATCGGCAATAAGCAGGGTATCCGTCTGAAGGGAACGTTCGACCCCATCGAGGGTAACTAGTTTCTCTCCTGCCTTGGCTGTGCGGACATGAATATTCCCCTTAATCTTATCCCGATCAAAGGCGTGTAAGGGTTGCCCCATCTCCAACATACAGTAGTTTGTAATATCGACAATATTACTGATAGGCCGAACTCCGGCTGCCTTAAGTCTCCGCTGCATCCACTCAGGAGAAGGGCCAATATGAACATCCTCAACAACTAAAGCGGCGTAGCGCCAGCATAAGTCTTCCTCTTCAATAATTATCTGAAAATCCCCGGCAGCGGGAAGGTCCAATCCCTTCGTTTTATCAGCCCATTTCGGCAAATGCGGCTGTTTTCCGGTAAGGGAGGCCACTTCGCGAGCCACATTGACCATTGCTAAACAATCGGGGCGATTCGGATAAAGTTCCAAGTCCAAAACACTGTCTTCCCGCCCAAGATATTTACCGAAGTTCTCTCCTAGGGGTGCATCAGGAGGCAGGACCAAAATACCTCCTTCACTGCGCGCCAAGCCTACCGAATTATCAAGGAGAAGCTCTTCGCGGGAGCAGAGCATCCCTTCGGAAACGACCCCTCTGAGCTTTGACTTGCGAATCGATAAGTCATTAGGCAAGACAGCACCAATCATGGCAACAGGAATTTTATCTCCCTCCTGCAAATTCTGGGCACCTGTAACGATAGTAACCTTTCCTTCACCTACATTTACATCGCAAACCCATAGTCTATCGGCATCAGGATGCTTCGTGAGAGAACTAATTTCCCCAATGACTACTTTTTCAAATCCCTTACTAAGATTCTCAACATTTTCTACTTCAATTCCGCCCCTGGTTAAGGTTTCCGCCAACTCTTCGGCGTTCTGATCGACATCCACCAGTTGGCGAAGCCATTCCATACTAACTTTCATGGTCTTTCCCCCCTTAAAACTGCTGCAAGAAGCGTAAATCATTGTCAAATAAAAGTCTCATATCCTCTATTCCGAATTTCAGCATGGCAATTCTCTCCACACCCATGCCAAAAGCAAATCCTGTAACATCCTTGGGATTATATCCACCCATTTCCAAGACTTTGGGGTGTACCATTCCTGACCCTAATATTTCAATCCACCCTGTACCCTTGCAAAGGCGACACCCCGCTCCTCCGCAAAGCATGCAGGAAACATCAACCTCAGCGCTGGGCTCAGTAAATGGGAAAAAGCTGGGCCTTAAGCGAATTTCCCGAGATTCACCAAACATCTGACGAGAGAAATTCAGCAGAATTCCTTTAAGATCAGACATTCGAATCCCCCGATCCACCATAAGTCCCTCAACCTGATGGAACATCGGAGAATGTGTGGCATCGTCGTCATTACGATAAACTGTTCCAGGAGCGATAACCTTTACAGGCAAATGGGGGCGAAGTTTCTCCATGGTTCGGATCTGTACGGGAGACGTTTGAGTCCGCAGCAATATTTCTTCCGTAATGTAAAAAGAGTCCTGCATTTCCCTGGCCGGGTGATCTTTAGGAAGATTTAAGGCCTCGAAATTGTAATAATCCGATTCAATTTCCGGTCCCTCAGCAATCTGGAAGCCCATGCCCAGGAAAATATCTTCAATCTCTTCAACAACTTGAGTTAAAGGGTGATAATGTCCGCGGGTAACATGACTGCCGGGCAAGGATATGTCGATGCGTTCCGCTGCTAACCGTTTTTCTAAAGCGACAGCCTCTAACTCACCACTCCGTTCGTCCCAGGCTTTTTCCAAGCGGCTGCGCATCTCATTAACTACTTGCCCCATAATCGGACGCTCTTCAGGGCTTAAACTGCCCATTTGGCGCAGCAAGGCGGTTAAGGTTCCTTTCTTGCCAAGCACCTTCACTTTAAGCTCCTGAAGTGCTTCTGACTTATCCAATTGCTGCAATTCGCGCAAAGCCTCTTCTCCAATGCGAAGTATTTCTTTCTTCAAGTCAACCATCCCTTCCGAATTCTCAAACTTCCTGAATCTGTCGATACTACAACCTTATCCATTTCTCGCCATCCCGAAGGTCTCCAGTGGAGAGTATGCACTTGTTTGGCATCAGAGACACTCGACCAATGCACACTGCAGAAGTATGCGAAATAATAAAAACGCCCAATCCCCTAATAGGGACGAGCGTCATTCTCGCGGTACCACCCTGGTTTGGCTTTTTCTGCCACACTCATGTTCCTGATAACGGAGGAAACCGTACCTTCCTACAGATCAGAAGGCCACTCCTAGGCGAACTTTAACCTCTTACTCTAAGAGGAGGATATTTTCTTAGCAGGCTTACAGTCTTCGGCCTGCCTCCCTGTGAAGAAAAGCATCCTTTTTACCCAATCATCGCTTATATTTTATAATCCATCAACATTTTCTCACGTTATTATAGCATAGCATCCTTGGAAATTACAAGAAATCCCTTTGACGTACGATCTCGTACAAGAGAATTCCCGCAGCCATAGCTACATTAAGGGATTCTACGCTCTGAGCCATAGGAATTGTCACTCTTTCAACGTCCGCATTGCGAAAGGAACGAGAAGGTCCATTTCCTTCATTGCCAACAAGCAAAGCCAGGGGGCCATTCTTTAAATTGGCCTGGTAAAGGACTCTCCCTTTCGTATCTCCCATAAATACTCTTAAACCTTTTTCTTGGCAGAAAACCAACACGTCATCAGGAGAAAGGTTTGAGAGAATTACCAAAGAAAAAATTGCCCCCATAGTGCTGCGCAGCACTTTGGGATTATAAACATCGACAGTCCCGGAAGTTAAGCAGATATAGCGAACTCCGGCAGCTAACGCTGTGCGGAGAATTGTCCCCAAATTTCCCGGGTCCTGAACTCCGTCTAAGATAAGAAACACCGACCCCTTGTCAAGTACAACGTCTTCCCAAGTATACTTTATTTGCTGAACTACCGCCAAAATCCCTTGCGGTTCTTCGGTGGAACACATCTTACGCAAAACGCGGTCATCTGTTTCTTCAAAGGGGATATTCCGGGCCAGTAATCCCTCTCTTAGGGATTCCCAATCCGATGGATTCCGCTTGGAACTAACATATACTTTTTTTAACGGAGCATTCCTATGTACGGCCTCTTCAACAAATCGCCATCCTTCTATGACATAGAGCTGTGTCTCGTCGCGAACTTTCCGTCGCTGTAAAGAAGCAACAAATTTCACCTGTTCATTTTGTAAGGACTCCAGCACAGTTCCACCTCCAAAGGCATAAGGACCACCTTTAGGATAGATATTGTCTATCCATTAGCAAGGTTAATTATAAAATTCGACCGAGCTTTAGCCGTTCAAAGCCTAAAAGTACAACCTTTCAGGTCGTATAAAGAGAAAACTTGGCAGGCGGCTGCCTAGTTGCACTTATGCTAGAGGACGAAGGCACTGTCTTTGCACGTATTAACTCTTCTTGCAGTATACAACCGAAAGTTATACTTTCCGATAGTATAAAAAGAGGATGCTATCGCATCCTCATCGCTCGGCAATTAGCCGTTAATTTGAACTTTCGCGACATTTGCAATTTCAGTAAACGCAGCTGCATCACTGATTGCTAGTTCTGCTAACATCTTACGGTTTACTGTAACGCCGGCCTTCTTCAAGCCATTCATTAAACGGCTGTAGGAAATACCATTCATACGTGCGGCAGCATTAATTCTTGCAATCCAAAGCTTACGGAAGTTAGCTTTGTTGTCTTTTCTATGAGCATAAGAATAGGCTAAAGATTTTAAAATTTGTTCATTCGCGGGGCGGTAAAGCTTGCTTTTCCCACCGCGATAACCTTTCGCCAATTTTAAGATCTTTTTATGTCTATGATGTTTTGTCATGCCTTTTTTAACACGGGCCATCCCAAAAACCTCCTTTTAACTGCAACTTTATAGATAAGCGATCAAGTTTTTAATTCTCTTAACATCAGATTTGTTCATAACCACAGCTTTGCGTAAATTACGTTTTCTTTTCGGAGATTTCTTCTCCAGAATGTGGCTAGTAAAGCCGTGCATACGGACAATTTTACCTGTTCCGGTTTTTTTGAAGCGCTTAGCCGCACCACGGTGAGTTTTCATTTTAGGCATTTGAGTATCCCCCTCTCGGTATTAGTCATGTTTAATGGAAGCTAAAATCATAATCATATTGCGGCCCTCAAGTTTAGGTTCACGCTCTATGCTAGACTCTGCTTTGCAAAATTCGGCAAGTCTGAGGCAAAGTGTTTTTCCCAGTTCCGGGTGAGTAACTTCCCGCCCCCGGAACATAATTGTAACCTTCACCTTGTCCCCTTCACTTAAGAAACGTTGAGCACTGCGGGCTTTGGTTTCAAAGTCATGGTCCTCAATGTTGGGACGCAGCTTGACTTCTTTGATTTCCATGCTTTTTTGCTTTTTACGGGCTTCCTTGTCCTTCTTCGCCTGCTCATACTTATACTTGCCATAATCCATTAGTTTGCAGACCGGCGGTTTGGCCGTCGGTGCGATCTCTACGAGATCTAAAGACTTCTCGACTGCTAGGTTCAAGGCATCTCGAACCGCCATAATTCCAAGTTGTTCTCCTTCTTCCCCAACAAGACGGACCTCCCTAACCCGGATTTCGTCATTGAGTCTTAAGTCCTTGCTAATAAGAAACCACCCCCATAAAAATCAGCCAATAGAAAAAGACGGATGTATACCACCCGTCTTCTAAACAATCATGAGCACATATTTAGCCCAAGCCCAGAAGATACCTTACCGACTTTAGCCGTAAGGTGAGAAGCGGATGGCTTCTACTTGACAACGAACATTGTATATCAACTCTCCAACTTTGTCAACTCTATTAAACTTTTTGCTAAATATTTGCCGTTTGCTGTTTTCTTTATTGTGCGAGGGCTGTTAACAGTCTCTTGCTTTTAATATCATCTTGGATAAGGCTAATGAAGTCAGCTGCCGTCATTTTTTCTCCGGCATCACCTTGACCATAACGGCGTACAGCAACTGTATCAGTTTCCGCTTCTTGATCCCCGACGACTAACGTATAGGGAATCTTTTCAGTTTGTGCTTCGCGGATTTTGTAGCCAACTTTTTCTTTACGGTCATCCGTTTCAACTCGTATATCCAATTCATTGAAACGAGCTGCTAAGGCTTTGGCATACTCCTGGTGACGCTCACTGATCGGCAGAATACGAACTTGAACGGGGGCTAACCATGTCGGAAAAGCTCCTGCATAGTGTTCTGTCAAAAGGGCAATAAACCGTTCAATACTTCCATAAATAACTCGATGAATCATCACCGGACGGTGCTTTTGTCCGTCTTCTCCAATATAGGTTAAATCAAATTTCTCCGGCATTTGGAAGTCGAGTTGTATCGTTCCGCATTGCCAAGTTCGATCTAAGCAATCTTTAACATGAAAATCAATCTTCGGTCCGTAAAAAGCTCCATCGCCTTCATTGATCTTATAATCCAAGCCTCTTTCTTCGAGGGCCGCCTGAAGTGCCCGAGTTGCGGTTTCCCAATCCTCATCTGAACCCATAGAATCTTCCGGCCTGGTGGATAGTTCCACGTGATATTCAAAGCCAAACACTTTGTAGAAAGTGTCCACCAGTTCTATAACTCCAAGGAGTTCACTCTTAATTTGGGAGGGAAGCATAAAGATGTGGGCATCATCTTGAGTGAAGTTCCGAACCCGCAGCAATCCATGAAGAGCACCTGACAACTCATGGCGATGGACGAGACCCAGCTCCCCAACTCGTAAGGGCAAGTCCCGGTAGCTGCGCAATTTAGTACGGTACATGATCATGCCGCCTGGACAGTTCATGGGCTTAACGGCAAAATCTTGGTCATCAATCTTCGTGAAATACATATTTTCTTTGTAGTGATCCCAGTGACCGGATTGCTCCCAAAGAGAGCGATTTAAAATTATCGGGGTCTTAATTTCTTGATAGCCCCGCTTACGATGCTCTTGTCTCCAGAAATCCTCAAGAGCATTGCGCAAAACCATTCCTTTAGGATGGAAGAAGGGGAATCCAGGGCCTTCGTCATGAAGGCTAAAGAGATCTAGTTCCAAGCCAAGCTTGCGATGGTCACGTCGCTTTGCCTCTTCTAATTTAAATAGATAGTCTTCGAGATCAGCCGCTTTTGCAAAGACTGTACCGTAAATCCGCTGCAACATCTTATTTTTCTCATTGCCGCGCCAGTAAGCGCCTGCCAAGCTCATTAATTTAAATGCTTTAATAATTGAGGTGGAAGGAATATGCGGTCCTGCACAAAGATCTGTGAAATTCCCCTGAGTATACATTGAGATCGTTGCATCCTCGGGGAGACCTTCAATTAGCTCAACTTTATAATTTTCTCCGAGTTTGCCAAAGTAATCCAAAGCCTCAGATCGCGCAACTTCCTTGCGCTGATAAGTGTAGTTTTCTTTGGCGAGCCTAACCATTTCCTTCTCAATTTTCTCTAAGTCCTCAGGTGTAAATACATGTTCAGAATCGAAGTCATAATAGAAACCCTTCGCAATGGCCGGTCCTATTCCCAACTTTGTCCCAGGGAACAAATTCTCTACCGCTTGCGCCATCAGGTGAGAAGTAGAGTGGCGAAGGACTTCCAGCCCTTCTTCACTGTCCAGCGTCACAATCTCTACGGACGCATTCTCCATTAACGGATAGGAAAGGTCTTTAAGATTGTCATTTACTTTTCCTGCGACAGCAGCTTTGGCCAAACCGCGTGAAATTGAGGCCGCCAATTCTGCCAGAGTCGTTCCCTTCTCAACCTCACGAATTGAACCATCTTTCAAAGTCACCTTAATCATTACGATCACTCCTAAAGTTTGTTGTTTCTGACAGTACATAAAGAAAACTTGGCTGGCAGCAAGCCGCAGGCGCAGGTGGTCTCTTCCCGCCATCCATGGCTTCAGAGACACTTGGCCATCCGTGGCCGGTGGCTGCCTAGTTGCACTTATGTCAGAGGACGAAGACACTGTCTTCGCACGTATTAACTCTTCTTGCAGTATACAACCAAAGGTTATACTTTCGGATAGTATAAAAAACCCTCGTCCCAAACAAGGGACGAGAGTTTACTCCCGTGGTTCCACCCAATTGAAAGGAATTTATCCTTCCGCTCGATCACCCTTAACGCGGGAAACGGCAGAGCTTACTTCTTTCAGCCTTGCACTCCAGGGTGGTCTTCACCTGAACCTTTGCGGGAAATGCTTGCAGCCACGGCATTTCTTCTCTAGCACCTAAGATCAGGGTACTTTCCCTTTCAACGATTTACGAATATAGCTTTAGAAATCAAATTTTCCGATACCAATACTATACCCAAAATAATAGTTTCATTATACAAAAAGCTTACTCGTTTGTCAAAAATCCTCACAAATTGAACAACCGCTGCAATCGCGGACTCTTTCTCCAAAAACACTTCGGATAGTCTGCAATGTATCTCTATATCTGTTGTTACGAATGTGCAAAGTAATCTGCCTTGGCGCGACTGCGATAAGAGCGCTGACAAGAAGGTCTTCGTAGCCTAAGTCATTTAAATTATCCAATTGATAATCTTCAAGATAGTCAAGGGTTATATCCTCCCCTTCGTTGTTAAAAAGATGAAACTCGCCTTTTGAGTTCATTCCCACATGCAGTTTCTCTAATTGGGGAGTTTGGGTATCAACAAAATGCTTTAAAAGCTGAATAAATTCCAGATATTCCTTTTCTATGATATATTCTTCAATGGCAAACTCTACCGCTTTAGTGACATCACGTTTGTACTCCTGTGCCCGGAAACTCAAAAAACCTTCAAGATCAAAAATTGGAGATTGATTCAAGCAGCTTAAGATCTGGGTTACTAACTTCGTTTTGCGGTTTACTCGATAGCCGCGGTCTTGGCCCAATCCCTTGTTCAAATATTCCAAAGCCTTGCTAAGAATTTCCCGATCTTTAGCCTCGACTAAATTATTCTTCTTTATGATTCCTTGTACTTGTTCCTTCTCCCAATAAAGCAAGATTGTTTCTGCCAGAGCATTGGCAAGATAGTATTGTTGGATTTTCTGGACCATTTCTTCATTATCAGTCTCTTCAAGAGACGTATTAAGAAACTTACATTGGATTAGCCAACGCCTTCCTTGTTTCCTTTCAATGATCTCTACCGGAAGCTGTTCACGTTTACCTAATTCACGTAAGCATTCACATATATTGTCATGGTATTTTTGTGTACCTAACCGTACGGAATGTTCCACTGGCATCCCCCCATACTAGAGTATATGACTTTGTTGAAGCCATATTTCGAATGGCCAATCTCTTGGACCCTTTCAAACAATAAATTTTTGAAAGATACCCTAGACATTCCATACTATTGCCAATATATAACTCCTTTATTCTTTCCCCCGGCGTTTGGTCTTCTCGAAACGTACTAAAAAGCTCTCCAATTTTAAAACTGGAAAGCTTTTGTATTCATAGGAACTCTTTAATTAGTTTCTGTTATTATAGAGATAAACTATTATTATTATTCTCTGATAACTTCTTTTTACGTGAAAAAACGGACAGAATCGAATCACTTTGGTTATTCAGCGCTCGTTCTGCAGAATAAACACCGTCAATTTCGTTTATGTCCTCGATTAAACGATTCATGTCCAGATTTCGAAAGGGAGTCCTTAATTTATACAGGATAATTGTTTTGTTTTGCTCTTCTTGTTGCAACGTCATGGAGATATTCTGCGGAACTATATTATGAGATTCGATAACTCTATTTATCTCTTTTACCCGGCAGGTTCCGTTGACGGCAACTACTTTAAGGGATTGACTATTTCTAAAAAAGTAGTTTTCAACAATCCGTTCCAGTGTAATAAAAACTAAAAAAGTAGTTAAAGTTGAGGAAAAATAGAATCCCGCACCAGTTGCCAATCCAATAGCGGATACAACCCATAAGGATGCAGCAGTAGTTAAACCCCTGATTGATGTCTTATCCCTCAATATTGTACCTGCTCCTAAAAAGCCGATCCCTGAAACTACTTGTGCAGCTAAACGAGCAGGATCTTTATTAATGGAGGTAAAATTACTAAAGCCATACATTGATATAATCATAATCAAGGCAGAACCCATGCACACCAAGATATGTGTTCTAAATCCTGCCGGACTATCATTTCGTTCTCGTTCGAGGCCTACAATTCCTCCAAAGATACATGCCAGCAATAATCTTAGGGCAATTTCATAATCAGTAATATGCACCGTTTTTCACATCCCTTGAGTCTTCATGCCGTAAGCGGCATGGAGTGGACTTTTTATACATAAGTGAACTGATTAACTTTATCCTAATATTCGAGATGCAGTGTATAATTCCTTTAATTTTATTAAATATCTCAATCTTTTGATTAATATATGCAATGCTTCTAATAATATTTCCTTACTATCTCAGCCATTCCATGGGCGACTCCCTCCTATCTTAAAGCTAGGTTAATTGCAAAATTTCTTACATCGGCTAGTTTATCTAATCGTGAGACTCCCACTTCTTGTGGGAGTGGTCCCCGTCTCTGCTTCGGTGAGGGGAGAGTCCCCCACCGAAGCCCCGATGTTCAGCTTTAGCTGAACGAGTTCACTTATTTGGGGATTATACTATTATTTTTTTACGAACTTAGGGGTAAGACCATGGTACGATTTTTGGGCTGTTTCGATTATTATTTTCTTATATCACTTCTATAAGATGGGGATTAACTGTTCTTTTTGAGTTCCGGGAAAAGAATAGTAAGCCTCTTCCATAAGCATTAATTTTAAAAATCTTAATTAGAAAAAAATCAGGCTGCAGCAAAAAATTTGTTGCAGCCTAATTATCCGTAATATTGAAAATTTATCATAAAGTTTATTCTTCTTTATTTCCTAAAAGCTCCTTTACATAGGTTGGCAGAGCAAAACATCCTTTATGAATATCCGTGTTATAATACCTTGTTTTTAATCCCAGACTATTCCAAGCCTGCTCATTTAAATCGTTCACCGGATCATAAGTTTTGGAGGCAAATCCAAACAGCCAGTGTCCTGACGGATACGTTGGAATATGCGCTTGATAGACTCTGCAAACCGGGAAGAATTCCTTGATGCGCTTATGAGCCCTTTGCATTGACTGAGCATATTCATGATAATATGGGCTTTCGTGCTGATTGACAAGAATACCGTCCTCTTTAAGTGCTTTAAAGCAATTCCCGTAAAACTCTTTAGTAAATAGCCCTTCCCCTGGTCCAAAGGGATCCGTGGAATCGACAATAATCAGATCATAGGCATTTTCTTTGGATCGAACAAATTTCAACCCATCCTCAAAAAACAAATGCACGCGCGGATCGTCCAATTTACAGGCAGTTTGGGGTAAATATTCACGGCAGACATCGACTACCAACTTATCAATTTCCACCATGTCTATACGTTCTATTGAATTATAGCGCGTAAGTTCTCTTACCGTTCCGCCATCACCGGCACCAATAACCAAAACATTTTTGATTGCCGGATTGGTTGCCATCGGTACATGAACAATCATATCATGATAGATAAATTCGTCTTTTTCTGTGACCATCATTAAACCGTCCAGAGTAAAAATAGTCCCAAATTCTTTGGACTTGAAGATGTCAATTCTTTGGAATTCACTTTGCCCTGTATAGAGAGGTTTATCTACCTTAATAGAAAAACGGACATTTTCCGTATGCTGTTCTGTATACCACAATTCCATATTACAATCCCTCCAATACTTTAATGCTCTTAACCGACATATCCTCCGTCCCTGTCAAGAAACAACCCTTGGCCTTTGCGTAGGAGATATAATCAATAATTTCATCGGTTATCCGTTCGCCTGGAGCTAATATTGGAATACCTGGCGGGTAAGACATAACAAATTCTGCGCAAATATGCCCATTGCATTTTTCAAGTTCAACGGACCGCTGCGGGGAGTAAAAGGCTTGCTGAGGCGTCATTACAACATCTGGATTAATATATTCATGATCAAGCATCCCCGATTTGTCCTTGGTATAGAGTCTCTTAATCTCCGATAAAGAGGATACAAGGCGTTCTAGAGCCAGCTCTCGATCCCCTACGGAAATAATGGCCAAAATATTGCCGATATCACCCAATTCGATCTGTATCCCATAATCATCACGCAAAATATCATAAACTTCAATTCCCGCCAGACCTATTTCACGGGTATAAACCGAAAGCTTAGTATGATCAAAATCAAACACAGAATCGCCATTAATCAGTTCTTTTGAAAAGGCATAATAACCACCAATTTTATTGATCTCATCCCGTGCATAATTCGCAAGAGATGAGACTTTATTGAAGATATTTTTGCCGTCTAAAGCCAAGTTACGTCTAGAGATGTCCAGTGAAGATAAGAGCAAATAGGAACCACTGGTTGTTTGTGTTAGATTAATCGTCTGACGCACATGCCCCGTACTAAGGCGATCGCTCTTCAACAAAAAAGAGCTCTGGGTCAAGGATCCACCCGTTTTATGCATGCTGACCGCTGACATATCCGCTCCGGCTGCCATCGCATTCATAGGCAAGTCAGAACCAAAGTAAAAATGTGTTCCGTGCGCTTCATCCACGAGAACGTACATGTTATGAGAGTGAGCGAGCTCAGTGATGGTTTTTAAATCGGAACATATTCCATAATACGTTGGATTATTAATAAATATAGCTTTAGCATCGGGATTTTCTGCGATAGCCTTTTCTACATCATTTACCGACATTCCCAAGGGTATTCCCAATTGTCTATTAACACCCGGATTAACATAAACAGGAACTGCACCGCTGATAATTAGGGCATTGATAGCACTGCGATGAACATTTCGGGGCATAATAATTTTATCGCCGTACTTACAAACGCTCATAATCATCGCTTGAACAGCAGCCGTAGTACCATTTACCATGAAAAAAGCATGGTCGGCACCAAACGCATCTGCAGCTAATTCCTCTGCTTCTTTTATCACGGAAACAGGATGAACAAGATTATCAAGCGGCTTCATGGAGTTGACATCAACCGAAAGACACTGTTGGCCTAAAAATTTTACCAGCTCCGGATTCCCTCTGCCTTGTTTATGACCAGGCACATCAAACGGTACCACGCGCATGGACTGATAGTTTTGCAGTGCTTCATAAATGGGTGCCTTGCCCTGCCAAAGTGAATGCATGTAAAGCACCACCTTTCTTATCGTAATTCAAATAGCCGCCTCGCTGAGTAACAGTTCTTCCTCCAAGAGCTTTCAGCAGCACTATCCGACCTGCTTTTAAGGTTCATAGTTATTCATAACTTATTATAAAAATACCCTCTTAAAAACAACATTATTAGTATATTAGACATAAGCAAAAATATCAATGAGAAAGGACCTCAAACGAGGGATCCAAAGTAGAACGCAATAAAAAGAGAGCTCATTCACCAGAACGAGCTCACATGTATTAACAATCCAGAAAAAATATGGTGATATCTTAGGAAGCTAATTTCGTACTTTGAGTTGTCTGAATCCTACTGTTCTCGCGGTCTGGATTATGGAAAAGTATTACTCCAATAACTGAGCTTATATTGAGAACGATTACGAGAATAAAAGCACCTTGGAAGGAGCCGCTGATCTGGATAATGAAGCCGGTCAAGGTCGAAGCGATCAAACCGGCGACAGCGAAGAACAAATCCGTAATTCCCATAGCAGTCCCGGAACGTTCTTTAATAATATCGATATTAACGGCGTAGAAAATACTGTTTGGAGCCATATTGAAGCCTACACACAGTGAAATCGAAAGTAAGGCAACACCTACAGAATGATAGTAAAGAATTGGTAAGAGGAAAATCGCGCCTAACAACTGAGTAATCCAAAGCGGATGGGAACGGGCCAGGCGATATTTCCCAGTGGACTTCAGAATGCGGTTGGAGATAATGCCCACGAGATATAACATAAGTGCCGCAGTTATCCAGGGCAGGAACGTGAAACTGCCAACCTGGCTGAGGTTCATGTGATAGGTTTTGTTTAAGAATGTCGGCAGCCAGCCCATAAAGAAGAAGAGATTGTAGCCGAATACAAAGAACGCCCAATCGTTGGAAAGCAGGGTTGGGTTCGTTAATAAAAATTTCCACATTCCAGGCTTGGAAGCATGACTTTGGCGACGAATTTCTTGTTCAGAACTACGGGAAATCTTGTCAGTTTCTTTGATGTATTTCAATTCGGCATCATTAACTTTTCCCGAGGTTTCCGGGAAATCGCGGAAGCAGAAATACCAGATCGGAGCCCAGATTATTCCTAAAGCTCCTAGAATAATGAACATGCCTCGCCATGTAAACAAATTTGCCAGATAAGCAACAATAAGACCGCCGAATGCCAAGGCAATCGGTACACCCACCAAGGCGTTGCCCAGAGCCAGCGCCCTTTCTTTGCCCGGCAGCCAGTCACCGACAACACGATTTAGAGCCGGGAAGTTTGGACCCTCAGCTAAACCAAGAATTAAACGAACGGTATATAACATCGCAAAGCCGGTAGCTGCGGCTGTAGACAGAATACTCAGCGACCAAACCAAAGCTGTTATCAACCAAATCTTGCGGGAACCCCATTTATCTACCATAAGTCCGCCTATGAAAACCATAACTGCATAACCTACGTTAAAGGCACCAAGAGTTAAACCAATATCCTCCGGAGTCATATGAAACTGTTTGCTGAGTAACGGCATGGCAAAAGCAATCGCCGAACGATCAATATAATTTACAATAGTAATAAGAAAGACCATGAAAATGATAAACCAACGATAATTTGTCTTCAACATACTCATCTCCTTTACTTTCTGTCAGTGTAAAACTGTGTCGAGCTATGAGAGCGGTGATGATTAAATCTATCCTCCTCCCTATTTTTGCTATTTTGCGGAAAATTCTTAATTATATGTTAATAGCAATTATCATGCCAAGACTTCAAAATAAATTTTTTTATAACTTATAGCCTTAAATGCGCGGTAGAATAAGAACTTATAGTCTAATATCAATCGAGTTAGTCGGAGTGTTTGCGGTTCTTACGTTAAATTAACAGAAGAATGTGCATACTTTTTAGGCATTAGATGCTTAAAAAATATGCACATTCTTCTGTAATTTCAGAAATCAATACGCAGCAACCATATTACTGAATTATTTATGTTTTTTGAATAAAGAATAGGACTCTCTACCGGCTAAACAAACGCTGTCCGGAAAAGAATCCCATTTAATGAATATGTATGATGAGGCTAAAGTGCCGGCTCAATCAGGCAAAGGTTTACCTTTAGTTTCCTTAGCCCACAAGAGGGTAATAATCCCAACAATGTAAATCGAAGAAACTGCGGTAACCGCTTTAGCATAGGAGCCAAAATTATTTACCAGGAAACCTGTCAATAACGGACCGGTAGCGGCTAAAATCCTCCCAAAATTAAAGCAAAACCCCTGCCCGGTTGCCCGCAGTCTTGTCGGGTAAAGCTCGGCCAGATAAATCGGGAACCCCGAGAAGATCCCGTTATTGAAGAACCCTAATACCGGCAGAAGCAACATCAGCGTGGTGAAATTTGTCACGTTGTAAAAAATGTACGGGGCCAAAAGGAGACTGCCCAGGAAAAAAATCAGAAACGCTTTCTTGCGCCCGAGACGTTCAGCAATAGGGCCAAAGAACACATAGCCGAGAATCGCTCCTGTATTTAGTGCCATAATAGCATAACTCTTATAGTCCGAAATAACTGCTCCCGGCAGATGATGGACATGCAATAATTCCTCGACAAAGGTTGGAGTCCAGTTCGTTACAGCCCACAGTCCAAAGGTGGCGGAAAAGGACAAGAGCGTCCCTACAATCGTATCGCGCCGAAGATCCGGCCAAAAAATCTGCTTAAGGGTAAGTACCGTCAGATTTTTGCTGACGGCTGCCGGATTTCCCGATTTTTTCATATTCTCTCGTCTTTTCTTGACCTCTAGCCACTTCTCAGGTTCCTGGACCTTTTCCCGGATAAAGGCTGCAAAGATCGCCGGGAAAATACCGATAATCAAAACGGCCCTCCAGGGAGTAAATTGGTGAGCACTCGCCAGTGGGACAATAAATAAATTGACCAGGGCCGCGAGGAAAAAGCCCACACCCCAGGCGCTTTGCATCAGACTAAGCACTTTTGTCCGATATTTATCCGAAAAGGATTCAGCGACTAAAGCGGAGCCCGCAGACCACTCGCCGCCGATGCCCAGCGCCGTCAGGAAGCGAAAAACGGCTAGCTGTTCCCAGCTTTGAGATAAGGCTGCCACGCCCGTGAAGACTGCATAAAAGAGAATGGAGATAGCCAGAGTCCTGCTGCGTCCAAAGTAGTCTGCCAGCGTACCGAATAGAGTCCCCCCAATTGCCCATCCCACTAAAAAAATCGCTAAAATAATTCCTCCGTGTGAGGCTATATCCGCTTTATTGGCTGTAGTTCCCAAAAGGTCTTTTAAGGATGAGGGCAGGACCATGGCGTAAATGGTGGAGTCCATAGAGTCAAAAACCCAGCCAATAAATGCAGCCAGAAGAACCAGCCATTGCTGGCGGGTAATATTTCCGGACAGTAAAAATCCGAATTTCCGGCCGGGCAATTTTCTCTCAGTCACTTCTCGTTCAGTTATTTTCCGCTCAGGTAATGGGTTAAAGCAGAAATTATTCTTATTCATCGCTATCTCTCTATTCTATGCCATATTCTTCAATCTTGTATTGTAAAGCCCGTCTGCTGATACCTAATACCTTGGAAGTCTGCAGTTTATTTCCCCCAGTCTTTTGCAAGGCAGCGGCAATGGCGCCTTTTTCAAGAGATTTTACCATGGCCCGCAGTGTCTCCGGCTTTCCCTCCTTATCGGAAAACTGAGATTTTGTGGCCGTGGCTATTTCCAGGGGAAGGTCCTCAGCTAAGATAACTTGTCCATTCCCCATGACAATCGCATACTCAATGATATTTTCCAGTTCCCGTACATTCCCTGGCCAATCATAATTCTGTAATACCTCAATTACCTCCTGAGAGATCCTTTTGGGCTGTTTGCCAAGCTTAGCGCAGAATTTATCTCGGAAATAAGCGGCGAGCAAAGGGATATCTTCTTTCCTTTCACGCAAGGGGGGTATGAAAATCGAGACGACATTTAAACGATAGAACAGATCGGCCCGAAAGGTTTTTTCCTTAATGCTTTCGCGCAAGTTTCTGTTGCTGGCCGCAACCACCCGGACATCCACCGCTATTTTTTCGTTGCCGCCAATCCTTTCAAATTCTCTTTCCTGCAGAGCCCGCAGGAGCTTAACTTGCAGCATCGGGCTCATTTCTCCAATTTCATCGAGGAAGATAGTGCCGCCGTCGGCAAATTCAAATTTCCCGATTTTCCGGCTGTGAGCACCTGTGAACGCTCCTTTTTCATGCCCGAAAAACTCACTTTCCAGAATTCCCTCCGGAATCGCGCCGCAATTAACCGTCACAAACGGTTTGTTTTTGCGATTACTGTATTGATGCAGGGTACGGGCCACCAACTCTTTGCCTGTCCCGCTTTCTCCCTGGATTAAAACCGATGAATTACTCACGCTTACCCTTCCAATCGTCTTAAACACTTCCTGCATGAGAGGACTGGACCCGACAAAGGCATCTATCTGCAAACCGCTTGCTTGTTTAGGGGTATCACTCTGGACATCGTTCTCCAGTCGGGAGGAAAAAGCTTTTTCGACCGCGGTTTTTACTTCCGAAATATCAAAGGGTTTTGTCAGGTAATCAAAAGCGCCCAGACGCATAGCCTCAAGCGTTGTTTCTACCGTACTAAAGGCTGTCATCATAATAATGGGCAGTCCGGGATAGTTGATGCGCAGTGTCTTGAACGCTTCCATTCCGTCTAATTTAGGCATCCGGATGTCCATGATCAGGAGGTCAAAACTGCAGTTTCTAACTTTGTCCAAAACTTCTTCGCCGTTGCTTGCAGTGGTAACCGTGTAATTCATTTTGCTCAAGACCCGGCTGGTCAAATTGCGTACACTTTCTTCATCGTCAGCAACCAGGATTGAGCCTTTGGACTCAGACACTTATAACACCCCCTTGTCGAATCGGTAAAATAAGTTTGAATTCTGCCCCTGAGTTTGGCCGGCTGCAGACTTCAATTTTTCCGCCGTGGAGTTCAATCAATTGATGGGCGATTGCCAAGCCTAACCCCGTACCCTTCTCTTTGGTGGTAAAGAAGGGGTCAAACAGCTTATCGATAATAGCCTGAGAAATTCCCATGCCGGAGTCAATAATCCGGATAGCGACCTGCTCCCCTTCCCGCCGGGTGACAATTCTGATCGTTCCTTGATCCTGAATGGATTGACCGGCGTTGATGAACATATTCAGCAAAATCTGTTTAATTTGATCCTTATCAACTTCCGCCAGGACATTCTCGCCATAGTCCTTCTGCAATTCAATCCGGTCCTTAAAGGCCGACTTTTCGATTAAAACCAAGGTTTCTTCGATAATCTGATTGAGATTATCGAGTTCAAACTTACTGACCGAAGGTCTGGCAAAATCTAAAAGTCCCTGGACAATTCGGTCAAGACGGTTTACCTCTTTCACAATCACGGCGGTGTATTCACGCCTCGGGTCATCAATATCCAACTCATCCTCTAAAACCTGTGAGTATCCTTTGACTGCCGTGAACGGATTGCGGATTTCGTGAGCAATACCTGCCGCTAATTCCCCCAAACCCGCAAGTCGGTTAGCGCGCAGGACCTTGGCCTCCAGCAGGCGCTTCTCACGTAAATCGAAAATCATAGCTAAAGCGCCAACGATCTCCTCATCATCATGCAGTCTTGAGATTGAGATAGCCACGGCTATGGAATTCCCATCAGGCCGAGAAAAGATTTCTTCCTTAGTCATGTCTGAAGACTGCCTGGTTAAGGCATCTTCTAAATGGCGGATTAAAGCGGGAGGCAGTCCAATCTCCTGATAATTTGTACCTAAGGCTTTTCCCGGCGGAATCCCCGTCAGGATTGAGGCCGCAGGATTAAAGAGTATAATCTTACCTATTTTATCAACCGTAATGATACCATTCGGACTGCTCTCGAGTAAAGCATCTCTGTGGCTGCGTGTCTCTCTTAAGTTGGCAGCCAATTGATTAATGGAAGCGGCTATTTCTCCCATTATCCCCCGCTGAACATCAATAGCTGTATTGGCGTCATGACTTAAATTATCCAGACCTTGCTTGATTTTATTGACTGATCTGGACAGTTCACTCGTGAAAATTCCTGCGCCGGTTAAACTGACAACCGTACCGATGATGACAATATAGACAATATTTTCCCGCAAGCGGGCTATCTCCACTTGCTCCCTGCTAAGAGGATGTCCTAATTCAAGGGCTTGGCTTTGTAAAGCCTTATCCGCGGCTTCCATGGTGATTAAACTGGTTATAACAATGGGGGTCACAACGAGTAAGAAAATGGACAATATCAGATTTGCGCGGAACTTCATCTGGTAAGCCTCCATCTCTAGTCAGTACCTTATTATTCGTCTGTTTACCAAAATTCCCTTTAAAGAAGTATTAATAAAATGAACTTTCAATAAATTCCAAGAACAGCCCGCCCCTTGGACGGGTGCTCTTGGAATCTTCGTGCTCTATGTGACAGCGGCACCCTATGCCCTTGCTAAGATTGCCATCATAAACTCCGGTACTGTGCTTTCCCTATCTCATAAAGATTGTTGCCATAACAATCAATGACCACGATGACAGGAAAATCCTTGACGGTTAAGCGCCGGACGGCCTCTGTTCCCAGCTCGGGGTAGGCAATTATTTCTGCGGAAACAATGCATTTGGAGATGATAGCACCCGCTCCACCAATCGCCCCGAAGTAAACGGCACTGTGTTCCTTCATAGCGTCAATCACTTCAGGAGAACGCAAGCCTTTGCCGATCATTCCAGTTAACCCTTCAGCGATTAGCGTGGGAGAATAGGCATCCATCCGCCCGCTGGTTGTCGGGCCGGCGGAGCCGATTACCTGACCTTCTTTAGCCGGAGTCGGTCCTACGAAATAAATGATTTGATCGTTTACCGAAAAGGGAAGATCAGCGCCTTTCGCCAGGGCCTCGATCATTTTCTTATGGGCTGCGTCCCGTCCTGTATAGATGACACCGCTGATCAGGACACTATCGCCTGCTTTCAGACTCTTAAGCTTCTCTTTGGTAAGGGGAGTTTCAATCCGTATGGATTTGCTCATCTGCCATTCCTCCCTTGTATGACAATTTCTTTGTGACGGGTCGCATGGCAGCCAATGTTCACGGCAACCGGCATCCCGGCAATATGCGTGGGATAGACTTCGACGTTAACCGCAAGCGCTGTTGTCACCCCGCCAAAGCCTTGGGGTCCAATGCCAAGCCGGTTAATACGGCTTAATAATTCTTCCTCAATTTTTGCCAGACGCTCTTCCGGATTATGTTTGCCTACCGCTCTCAGTAAACTTTTCTTGGCAAGGAAGGTCGCTTTCTCCATCGAGCCGCCTACACCCACTCCGACAATGATCGGTGGACAGGGATTTCCGCCTGCCCGGTCCACCGTATCCACGACAAACTGCATGGCCCCTTCCAAGCCCTCTGAGGGCTTACACATTTTCAAACCGCCCATATTTTCGCTGCCGAATCCCTTCGGAGCCACGATCAGGCGCAGAGAATCGCCCGGTACAATGTCATAGTGAATAATTGCCGGCGTGTTATCCCCGGTATTGATCCGCTCAAAAGGATCGCTTACAACGGATTTGCGTAAATAGCCTTTTTCATAACCGAGACGTACCCCTTCATTTATTGCCTCAGTTAAGGCCCCGCCGACAACATGCAAATCCTGACCAAGTTCGACAAAGATGATTGCCATCCCTGTGTCCTGGCACATGGGAACTCTCTCCTGCCGCGCCACTTGAGCGTTCTCAATCAGACGTTCCATCACCTCAATCCCTAAGGGTGAACGTTCGGTTTGCAAGGCTTTTTCGAACCCCGTCATGATGTCCGACCCAAGGTCGTAATTAGATTCTATACAAAGCTTTTCAACCGCTGAAGTGATTTCGTCAACATAAATTTCCTTCATTTGTTTTCCCCCCAATGTTGTTGTATTTAGATGATATATTTTTTTCACTGACTCCTTTCTTACCACCGCATTTCATGACTGCTTCTATTCATGGGCATTTCCATACAGTGTTATGATTACTGGTTTTCTTCTCTGAATAATAAAGCAAAAACTATGCCAACAAATAGAAACTCGCAGAAAGGCTCAGGCATGGCATAACTGCTGGGTTTTCGGAAGAACCTCCGCAAAAATCTTGCACACAATAATTCTAATTTCTATATTTTAGATTCAGATAAGTAGGAAAATTATGCAGAAATCGTCCAAAGTACTGAATTGAAGCCTTCCTTGAAAAATAATTATTTTTCTAAAAATTAGACTATATATAGGAAATCGGCGTAATATATCGAATATTCTAAATGACGTTGATTGTAACATTGAGGAGTGGAATTTATGGCTCTCAAAGTAAGAGTAGGCATCGTAGGCATGGGACAAGGCGGAACGACGGTCTATAAGACCCTTTGCAAAATTGACAATATCGAGATCATTGTGGTCTGCGATCGTATCGATAAGAGCGCCGGCATGGAAATGGCAAGGCAGGACGGGGTCGCAACCTGCAAAACCTTGGAGGCCTTTCTTAAGGTTCCGAATCTCGATGTCATCATTGAAGCAACCGGCAGCCCCGACGTTCAGGAAGATTTAGAGCGTAAGAAAGCAAAATCCAGTGCCTTAATCGAAGCGCAGGGTGCAAATCTTATGATGAACATCATTGAAGAAACCGAAAAGCTTGCTATCATTAAACAGCTTAAAGGGGAACTCGATACGATTCTGAACTCGGTCCAGGAAGCCATTGAAGTCGTCGGCATTGACGGAAAGATCAAATATGTCAACCCATCGTTCAGCCGAGTGACTTCAATTCCCGCGAGTCAAAGAATCGGCAGCAATATTTTTGAGGCTTCCCCAAACGGTGCCCTGGCAAGGGCTCTACGCACCCATGAATCCGTGTTCGCACACAGGTCAAGGGTTGGCGGCTCTAACGTCGATGTCATCTCAAATGCCTCCCCGATTATCGTGGATGGAAAAATGGAAGGCGCCGTCGTGGTATTCCAGCCACTGACGGATATTTACAAGCTGATGGAACAGTTGAAAGCTTCCAATCAAGTCATTGATGAACTGCAAAGCCGCATTAATCAAATCTCGACCAGTTCCTATACTTTTGATGATATTATCGGGAGTCACCCGGAATTTGAAAGCGCCTTGAGTTTGGCTCGCAAAGCGGCGAAGAGCAGTTCAACCATTCTCATAACCGGGGAATCTGGCACCGGCAAAGAGCTGTTTGCTCATGCCATCCACAGCGCCAGCTCACGTTTTGACAAGCCTTTCGTCAAGGTTAACTGCGCAGCGATTCCAGAGACCTTGCTTGAGAGTGAATTTTTCGGACATGAGAAAGGGACCTTTACCGGCGCTCTGAAAACGAAGCTGGGAAAAATGGATTTGGCCAACGGCGGAACTATTTTCTTAGACGAGATTGGAGATATGAATCCCTATCTCCAAGCCAAACTCTTGCGCGTCCTACAGGAGATGGAATTTGAACGGGTTGGCGGAACCAAAACCATTAAAGTGGATGTCCGGGTGATTGCCGCAACCAACCGCAATTTGTTATCATTGGCGAAACAAGGGAATTTCCGCGAGGACCTTTTTTACCGGCTTAATGTTATTGAATTGCGCCTGCCGCCGCTGCGCAGCCACAAAGAAGACATTCCCGCCTATGTCCACTCCCTCATCGGCAAATTCAACCGCAAGTTCGGCAAACATGTCGTAAGCCTGACCAGTCAAGCAGAAGAGCTTTTGCTGAATTATAACTGGCCAGGCAACATACGGGAGCTTCAAAACGTCATGGAACGCGCAATGCTAACCACTGAGAAAGAATTGATCAGTCATAAATCAATCCTTAATCTCCTGGATTCCCACTCTCCTATCCCTCAGGAACATACAATCGAAGAGATAATACCAATTGAACAAATGGAGAAACAAATGATTCGCCTGGCGTTAAAACGTTTCGGCGATTCCGCCGAAGGGAAAAAGCAAGCCGCTAAAGCTTTGAAGATATCCCTGGCAACTCTTTATAATAAGCTGAAGACTATGACCTAAGGTAATACGATAAAAACTATCTCCTCGATCTATACAGCAGACGAGCATACTCTAATTCACTTGGCTAACGTCCAACCTATTCAAATTAACATTATGGGAAATCAATATTTCTATTATTTAGAATTTTACCTATCTAAATTCTAAATAATAGAAATATTTTTATTTCTTAGGGTTTACTTATTGAATGATTCTTTACACCCCCTTTTAATTTTAACTTGATGTTCGATCTCTTAAGCCCTACTTAGATAGGGTTTAACGCTTGTCAGGAAAGAAATTTTTTGTAGATAAAATTAAATATTCTTAATTGGCACACAGTTTGCAACTCTCTTTCTCACATGCACTATTAATTATTACAACTTGAGAGGAGAGGATCCGGAATTTATGAGTACACCACAAAAACCTTATCATTTCTTGATTCGCAGAGTCCATTCTTTATTAGGGTTAGTGCCCATCGGTCTGTTCTTAATCTTTCACATGTTTCTCAATCTTTCCGCCCGTGGAGGGCCAGAGATGTACGACAAAGTCATCGGCACCATGCGACACTTTCCAGGGATTATCATCGTTGAATTGGTTGTCATCTTTATTCCCATCTTTCTACACGCCGTCTATGGAATCTGGGTGGTTTATACCGGACAAAGCAATATTTTGAGCTACAACTATGCAAGAAATTGGTTTTACCTGATCCAACGAATTTCCGGCATCTATACTGTTATCTTCATTGTTACTCATGTTTTTCTCCTCCGTTTTGGCGAGGCCAGTTTCGCGGCAATCCATCAGTTCATAAGCAATCCCCTGGGACTGATCTTCTACGCCTTGGGCGTGCTGTTTGCAATCTTTCATTTTGTCAACGGCTTATGGGCCTTTGCCATCACTTGGGGAATTACGATTGGACCACATTCCCAAAAGGTTCTGTCTTATGTATTAGCGCTAGTCTTTGTCATTATATCCGCGGTTGGCTTAGCCGATCTTTCCGCTTTCCTGTAAGAAAGAAATTATCGGTCTGAAAAATTCTTGTTCTATAGAATCATACAATCTGAAAAATTAATCCAATCCATTCTGACCGAGAAAGTAAATCGGGACTCAGGAAAGCCAATCATAAAACATTTATTTGACAAACAAATCAGAACGTGATCTTTGCAAGACCAAATTTTAGGAGGTTAAGGAATGAGTAAAGTCATCGTAGTAGGCGGCGGCCTTGCCGGGTTAATGGCAACGATCAAGCTTGCTGAAGCCGGTACGCAGGTCGACTTGTTTTCGTTAGTGCCGGTTAAACGCTCCCACTCGGTTTGCGCCCAGGGAGGTATTAACGGAGCTGTTAATACTAAAGGAGAAGGAGACTCTACATGGCTGCACTTTGACGATTCGGTCTACGGCGGGGATTTTCTCGCCAATCAGCCGCCGGTCAAAGGAATGTGTGATGCGGCGCCAGGGATAATTCACTTGATGGATCGGATGGGCGTCATGTTCAGCCGCACGTCGGAAGGCCTGTTAGATTTTCGCCGTTTCGGCGGAACCAAGTTTCACCGTACTGCCTTCGCCGGAGCCACCACCGGCCAGCAGCTTCTTTATGCGCTTGATGAACAGGTCCGGCGCTACGAGGCTGAAGGCATGGTTCAAAAATACGAACAGTGGGAATTGCTCTCGGCTGTGATCGATGAAGGAGTTTGCAAAGGGATTGTCGCCCAGAACTTGCGGGATATGAGCATCCAGGCCTTTGCAGGAGATGCGGTCATTGTCGCTACCGGCGGGGCAGGCGCCGTCTTCGGTAAAAGCACAAACTCGACTATATGTACCGGAAGCGCCTCAGGGGCATTGTATCAGCAAGGCGTGCATTATGCCAATGGAGAATTTATTCAGATCCACCCTACTGCAATTCCGGGAGATGATAAGCTGCGGCTGATGTCGGAGTCGGCTCGGGGAGAAGGCGGCCGGATTTGGACGTATAAAGACGGACAGCCCTGGTATTTCCTTGAGGAAATGTATCCGGACTATGGAAACCTCGTTCCCCGCGATATTGCCACCCGCGCTATTTACGAAGTCGTCTTCAATCAAGGGCTTGGGATTAACGGCGAAAATATGGTTTACCTCGATTTGTCCCATATTGATCCGGATGTCTTACAAGTCAAGCTTGGCGGAATCCTGGAAATCTATGAAAAGTTCGTCGGAGATGATCCGAAAAAGGTTCCTATGCGGATTTTCCCGGCTGTTCACTATTCCATGGGCGGACTTTGGGTTGATTATGATCAAATGACGAATATTCCCGGACTTTTTGCTGCCGGCGAGTGTGAATACCAATATCATGGCGCCAATCGCCTGGGGGCCAACTCCCTGCTTTCCGCTATCTACGGTGGCATGGTCGCCGGGCCTAAAGTAATGGAATATATTAAGAAAAATAAGCTTAAGACCCCCATCGGCAGCGAACCTGTCTTTCTCAATGAAAAGAAACTTCAGGAGAAAAAATGGGCAGAGATCATGGCAATGAAAGGTCCGGAAAATCCCTACCTCCTCCACAAGGAATTAGGAGATATTATGACCTTAAATGTAACCGTTGTCCGCTATAATGATAAGCTTGCCGAAACTGACCGCGTGCTTCAGGACCTCCTAAAACGCTGGCATAACATTGGGAGAAGCGATAATTTTGAATGGGGAACCCAGGAAGGAACGTTCATCCGCCAGTTGAAGAATATGTTGGAGCTGGCCAGGGTGATTACTCTTGGGGCCTTAAACCGTAACGAAAGCCGGGGCGCCCATTATAAGCCAGAATATCCTGAGCGCGACGACGTGAACTTCTTAAAGACAACCATAGCCCGCTGGACACCAGGCGGCCCGGAACTCAGTTATGAGGATGTTGATGTATCCCTGATTCCGCCGCGTCCGCGTCATTATTAGAAGTAGGAGGCGAAAAAGAGCATGGTTCAACAAAATAAAATTCACTTTAAAATCCGACGTCAGGACGCCCCGAATAAGCCAAGCCGCTGGGAAGAGTTTGACGTTCCTTACCGGGAAAAATTAAATGTCATTTCCTGTTTAATGGAGATTCAAAAAAATCCGGTCACATCTTCCGGCCAAAAGACGACGCCTGTTGTCTGGGAATGCAACTGTCTGGAAGAAGTTTGCGGAGCTTGTACTATGATCATTAACGGCAAAGCGAGGCAAGCCTGCTCTGCCCTGATCGACCAACTGGAGCAGCCTATTGTTCTTGAACCACTGACGAAATTCCCCCTAGTACGGGACCTCATGGTCGACCGGCAAATCATGTTTGACAATCTAAAAAAAGTCCACGCCTGGATTCCCATTGACGGAACCTATAATTTGGGCTCCGGTCCACGGATGGCTGAAGTTAAACGCCAGTGGGCGTATGAATTGTCCAAGTGTATGACCTGCGGCTGCTGTATGGAAGCCTGCCCGCAAGTAAATTCACGCTCCAAATTTATCGGACCGGCCCCGATATCTCAAGTCCGTCTCTTCAATGCCCATCCCACCGGAGAAATGAACAAACATGAACGCCTGGCTTCCCTACTGGATGAAGGCGGGATTGCCGACTGCGGCAATGCCCAAAACTGTGTTCGCGCATGTCCGAAAAATATTCCTTTAACCACGAGTCTGGCAGATTTAAACCGCGAGGTAAATAAGTTTACGCTTAATCGCTGGCTGCGAAGATAACAATAACATCTGTTGTTTAATGGCTATTATTGATATAGAAATCTATCTTCGCAGATAGCACTCCACGATCTGCGCTAGAGTCAACTGAGTAACGCTCAATCTAATACCTAACTTCAAAAATCTATCATCCAAAACTTTACTATAGTATTTGACTAACTGAGATCAACAAAGCTAAATATTTTAATTGGAGGGTGATTTCTTTAATGGGAACCTTAAGAGAAGATGCTTTAGAACTCCACCGCAGCAATATGGGAAAACTGGAAGTGCACAGCAAAGTACCCGTGCGAGACAGTCGGGATTTATCCCTGGCCTATTCCCCGGGAGTTGCTGAACCTTGTCTGGATATCGAGAAAGATAATGACCTGGCCTATGCCTATACCAATAAAGGCAATTTTGTGGCCGTCGTTTCCAACGGAACGGCAGTCCTTGGTCTGGGAAACATTGGGGCACAAGCCTCCATGCCTGTTATGGAAGGAAAATCCGTACTCTTTAAAACGTTTGCAGGGGTTGACGCCTTCCCGATCTGCTTAAACACTGAGGATATCGACAAAATTGTTGAGACGGTAAAGCTCCTGGAACCAACCTTTGGCGGCATCAACTTGGAAGACATCAGCGCACCGGCCTGCTTTGAGATTGAAGAACGGCTGAAAAAAGAAATGAATATCCCCGTTTTTCATGATGACCAGCATGGTACAGCTATCGTCGTAATGGCCGGAATGATCAATGCTCTTAAAGTGACCGGAAAACGCCTGGATAACATTCGAGTTGTCACCAATGGTGCAGGCGCTGCCGGCGTAGCCATTATTAAATTACTTCTTAGTATGGGTGTCAAAGATGTGATTATGTGCGACACCAAAGGAACCATCTATAAAGGCCGCCCGGTTGGAATGAATAAATCCAAAGACGCCATTTCCGAAGTCACAAACCGTCAGAAGCTGGCGGGGACACTGGCTGATGCCTTAGTAGGCGCTGATGTCTTCATCGGAGTTTCGGCTGCGAATACCGTAACTCCGGAGATGGTAAAATCTATGGCCGCTGACCCCATCATCTTTGCCATGGCCAATCCGATTCCGGAAATCATGCCTGAGCTTGCTAAAGAAGCGGGTGCCAAAGTCATCGGAACCGGACGTTCGGATTTTCCCAACCAGGTTAACAACGTTTCGGCTTTCCCAGGCATTTTCCGAGGCGCTCTCGATGTCCGCGCCACTCAAATAAATGAAGAAATGAAAGTTGCCGCTGCCTATGCGATTGCAAACCTGGTCAGCGACGAAGAACGCACCTCGGATTACGTTATCCCAAAAGCTTTTGATCCCCGAGTCGCTCCCGCTGTAGCAGCGGCTGTTGCTAAAGCCGCAATGGACAGTGGCGTAGCAAGGATAACTGTTGAGCCCGAAGAAATTGCTAAGAAGGTTTGGGCGGTCAGACCAACGTAGTCTGCGCAAGGCAAAAAGACTCGAATCAAGGAATAGCTCTCATGCAAAAAGCGCCCATATTGGGCGCTTTTTGCTGTGGATCAAAACAATAAAACAAAAAAGCAAAGCAAAACAGAACCCTGAAAGCGGAGTCTTCTACTACCAGAACCGTTTGGCCTGTTGTAAATGCTCTAATCGCTGGAGAGATTACAACAGGGCCGTAAAATTCGGACCGTAAACACGGTATATACCGCTTCTGAGGCACGGGACTGCGACTCGGCCACTGCTGCACATGGTATATCCGGCTTCGGAAACGCCCTACAATGCCTTCTCTGGTCTGAAACGGCGGAGTAGTATCATGGCCCACTATCTTTTATGTGAGGGCATAGAAAAAGACACTGGCGAGCTGAGGCTTAGTTTTCTTGCTTTCCTCTAGCATAAGTTATCATGAACGAGACGGCCCCAATTCGCAGCACACAGGTTATTTTTGGTAATGCTATACATGTTAATGATTACCAAAACAGAGCTGAAATGCGAAAGGAGCCGTTACTATGAAGGATAACACAAAATACGTAGGTTTAGACGTATCCAAAGAAAAAATAGCAGTTGCAATTGCCGATGAGGGCAGAGAAGCCCCACGCTACTGGGGTGTTTGCCAAAATAACTCTGAATCGATTAGAAAGTTAATGAAACAGTTAGGAACACCGGGACAACTCAAAGTTTGCTATGAAGCTGGCCCTACGGGGTATCCACTTTATAGATTATTGCTTAGTCTGGGCATCGAATGTAGCGTTGTAGCTCCTTCTTTGATTCCCACAAAACCTGGAGAACGTGTAAAAACCGATCGTCGTGATGCTATTCGCTTATCTCAATTATTTCGTGCTGGAGAATTAACCCCCATTTATGTTCCTACTGAGGATGATGAAGCTTTGCGAGATTTAGTTCGTGCTCGAGAGGATTCAAAAGAGGATCAGCTTCGAGCAAGGCATCGATTAACGAAATTCTTATTGCGATATGACTTAAATCCTCCGGCAGGCATAAAAAAGTGGACAGCAGGTTATCGGGATTGGCTGGACGCTCTGAAGTTCAGCCGTGCTGCACAGAGTACAGTATTTCAAGAGTACCTTCACCATTTAGACGAGATTGAACAGCGCATAAAACGGCTTGAAGCAGAAATTCATGACCAGGCGACAGATAGTGTTCATGCCCCGATGATTCAAGCGCTGCAAACCCTGCGAGGTGTGGCAGAGCTATCAGCGACCAGTTTAGTTGCTGAGATTGGATCGTTTACACGGTTTGGCAGTGCCCGACGAATAATGTCTTATACTGGGTTGGTTCCAAGCGAGCGCTCGACGGGAGAAACACGTCATCAGGGAAAGATGACCAAAACGGGAAATGCTCATGTACGACGTATATTGATTGAAGCCGCCTGGAGCTATCGTTATACACCTGCGATAAAGGGGGAGATTCGTAAAAGGCAGCAAGGGAAACCGCCAGAGATCACAATGATTGCATGGAAGGCCCAAGACCGGTTACATCGGAAATATAAACGATTAATGGGGCGAGGAAAACCAAGTGGGAAAGTAATTGCAGCCGTTGCAAGAGAATTAGCGGGTTTTGTTTGGGCGATAGCATGTGAGGTTGAAAAAGCATCCTAAATTTGGTGAAGGATGATTATTAAAGAATTTGGATTATAAGAGGTGCGAATTAAAAGTAGGGCACGTAGGCAAAAGGAAAAGTCCGTAAAGGAGAATCCACGAGTTGCACTTGTTGCTAGGTTTGTTATACAAACTGAACGCACGCCATAAGTTCGTGGCAGCTCCCCAGACGAAGCGATAAAATGTGAAAATCCACGAATATCAGACTGCTCATCGTCGATGTAAATCGTTTGCCTTCGTGCCGTGTTTTTAAATCAGCAGAAAAGAATGTTGGGGCTTCGCCCCAAGAGTTTAACGCTTTAAATTCTCCTGCAATTTAAAAAGGAAGGGAACAATTTGTTCCCAATTCCTCATTGCAGCAGAAACCAATCTAGCGCTCAGGTTGCTCTCCAGCATTGCCCTATCCTCTAAGATTGGCAAGAGCTACCTATAGTGTTACCAAAATGTGCCCAAAATAAGGTTTTACCAATAAAATTTTAAAAAAGAAGACGGGGCTAGTTGACAGTCTCGTTCATATCAGTGCAACTAACCCGCCTCCTTCACCAGAGGGGATGTTTAAAAACTTAACTCGGAATACCCAAATCAGGGTCAAACAGCCAAAAGGGTTATCATTTCACAATAGTGGAGCGGCAACGCCCTTCTTTAATAATTAGGGAAGCAACCGTGATATATTTTCTAAGGTTATAGGGGGGAAACCCCTCAAAATGAGCGTCTGTCGCTTTGTCAGTCTGCTTAGGAATACTTTCAGATTAACAGATATTAAGGGATAATTACAAGTTCTCTATTTTGGTTGGTCACTCTCCACAGATATAATAAAAAACCTTGTAATCCCTAATACCAAGGACTACAAGGTTTTTGTTTTTGTGTAAATGGTGGGTTTGAGAGGACTCGAACCTCCGACCCCCGCGATGTCAACGCGGTACTCTAACCAGCTGAGCTACAAACCCATAATGGTGCCGATGACCGGAATCGAACCGGTACGGGCTATTAACCCGCGGGATTTTAAGTCCCGTGCGTCTGCCAGTTCCGCCACATCGGCAGTTAAAATATTTGGAGGCGGCACCCAGATTTGAACTGGGGATAAAGGTTTTGCAGACCTCTGCCTTACCACTTGGCTATGCCGCCACGTAAGTGAATGGAGCGGGTGACGAGATTCGAACTCGCGACTTTCACCTTGGCAAGGTGACACTCTACCACTGAGTTACACCCGCGTGGTGCCTCAGGACGGAATCGAACCGCCGACACGAGGATTTTCAGTCCTCTGCTCTACCGACTGAGCTACCGAGGCAAAAATTATAAAATGGCGACCCCGATCGGACTTGAACCGACGATCTCCTGCGTGACAGGCAGGCATGTTAACCACTACACCACGGGGCCATCTTTCGTCAACCGAGGTACAATGCTCGATGTTCGAACAATAACCCCTAAGTCATCAAGCTTTAACCAAAGTCACTTAGGAATGAACTGAACTGTCTCATCTACCTCAAACTAAGTTTTTTGGTGGGCGATGACAGGTTCGAACTGCCGACATCCTGCTTGTAAGGCAGGCGCTCTACCAGCTGAGCTAATCACCCAGGCGACTGACGAATATCAGTATACACAAAAAAGTCCCCTATGTCAAAACATTTTTTTAAACCCTTTTCCCATTACCTAGCAAGGTTCTCACTAGCTTGTTGATACTTTTTTCTGCTTTACAACATCTTCAATATTAATTGAGCGAGTATGCTTTGTATGGGACCATTGCTTATCTTTGCGATGGACGAATCCTAAAAAGACAATCGGAATCCAACTATAGATAAACAAAGGGTAGAGAATCAGGCCTATATAGGCTTTCCAGGGAATGCGGTCCAGCGCTAAAGCTGCAACAGGATAGATATATTGAATCGAAGACAATATCTGCCACCCCGTCCAAGGCATGACCAATGTAAAGATATTACTATAATTTGATTGCAAACCTGAGATAAGGTTCGTCATCATAAAAAAAGTTGCAATCATAACAAGAGCGGGTTGAAAAAGGTGAATAGCGGCATCAAAATACATAATCTTTCGCTCGCGAATACCTTTAATTATTAAGGGGAAGAAATAGCGTCCTGCTACATCCACCTGACCCTGAGCCCACCGTTTTCTTTGATACCAAGATTGCATAAAAGTTAACGGTTTCTCGTCATAGACTACCGCATCATGTGCCCATGTAGTTTTTATTCCATGTGATAAAGCCTTCATACTAAATTCAAGATCTTCAGTCAGAGACGTCGCTCCCCAGCCAAATTCTTTCAAAACATCTGTTGAAATACACATGCCTGTCCCACCAAGAACGTTTGACAACCGCCCCGTATTATATCTCGCAAGTTGCAACAATCTGTTTGTAACCCAAAATGCAATTGAAAATGTGTTGGTCACCCATGTGTCCATTGGATTTTTAGAATCCAAGTAACACTGAACTATTTTATGTCCTTGGCAAAGTTTACTGTTCATTTCGAAGAGAAAGTTTTCTTTGACTAAATTATCTGCATCAAAAATCACGATAGCATCGTATTGACGTTCCATTTTAAAGAGACGATAAAACATCCATTCAAGAGCATATCCCTTGCCGCGTTTTTCTGTATTAAAACGTCTATGTACGATAGCCCCCGCATCTCGTGCTATTAAAGCCGTCTTATCAGTACAATTATCTGCCACCACAAAGATGTCAAAAAGCTCTTTGGGGTACTCAAGCATTTTAAGATTCTCAACGAGAGGTCCAATCACTGCCTCCTCATTATGAGCAGCGACAACAACGGCAAAACTCTTCTCGGGAGTTACTATTTTAACCTCACGTTTTCTGTACAATCCAAATATAGACAGGACAAAATAATAAAAGGTCAAAAATATTATTATTATTTGGACGGGAATCATAATAACGTCAAATAACTGTTTAATTGAAAGCCCGGACAACAAATCCACCTATCTGACCTCCTTCTAACCTATAAATTTTAACATACGAATTGAACCTATGCAAGGATTCTTGTTAAGATGTAAATCCACATTATCTATTTTTTACGTTTATTTTCCAACTCGACAAGTTAGAACTATAATATTTTTTTATGGTTACGATTGCTTCATTATTTTGAAGATAATAAAAGCAATTAGTGAACCACAAAAGACCATAAATGTTAACGCGGCCTTGATACCAAAACTAATTGATTGCCAGTAAACATCTCCTATGCGTGAACCAGAGACCCATGGAATGAAATTACGAAAAATATGAGCTGCTGCACTTCCTAAAATGATCAAGAAAAGAACGCTTGAGCATACAAATAGTATACCCGATATGCCAGTTAGTGTATCCAACTTAAAATGTCGAATTATGTCTCGTTTCCACCAATAGAATTCAATATATAGGATATCAATCCATCTTCGCCGCATATCTTTTCACCTCAATTCTACTTTATGACCCGCTTTATAAAAAAAAGATTATTTACTTAAGTATTTAAGTTTAAATTCTTATAAAGATGGTTAGAATCGAAACCAAGGAGGTGGTTAATATGCCAATTCCATCATCGGATGGTAAATTTATTCACTGTTCTTACTGCAACCAAAGGTTCCTTTTTAACTACGAAGCAGCAAAACATGAAAAGGAAATTCACCCGGAACAATTGCCAACTTAATCTTACCTATACTGCCCTAATAGCGCGTAGCTTTTCAGCAGTATTGTATGAGCGGCAATAATAAAAGTCTATTGCCTTACTTAATTATTAATGCAGCTAGCTTAAACCATTTTTATTCAAAGGACTTTACCTTGCGCGGATTACTTATCAAATTATCTCATTACAAAAAGACTGCCTCACAGAGATAGTCTTTTTGTTTGCTCAAAATACGGCCTAAGTTTGATAATCAACCAGTTACTTTGATAATCCTTATCTTTCTGTATCACGTTGTAAATAGAGCTTCATAGACAGCGATTTTGAAGAACACAAATAGACTGCCATAATTGGCAGTCTATCGCTTGTTATCTGGCGATACGATAGTCTCCGGTGGAGACTATCGCCTCACGGCGTCCCGTGACGAAGACTCCTGCCGTGTGGATCCTAATTTCCCAGGGGCTATGCCCCAAGTATGCTCGGCCCTGGAACGAAAGGCGGATGAGCTTTCGCCACACTGCGTCTCGTAACGCATTCTCTTGCAGTGTAGATCCTTAACTTCCGTGTTCGGTATACGAAAAGCGGACGAGCTTTTCGCCACGTTGCGTCCCCATACGCAAACTCCTGCAACGTGACGAAAACCGGACGAGGTTTTCGCCACATTGCGACTTGTAACGCATTCTCCTGCAATGTGGGTCCGAACGGGTGGAACCCCGGTAGTTTTGCTTTATATCTCTTGTTATAGACACAGATAGACTGCCATAATTGGCAGTCTATCGCTTGTTTACCTGGCGATGACCTAATTTCCCAGGGGCTATGCCCCAAGTATGCTCGGCCCTGGAGGTCTTAACTTCCGTGTTCGGTATACGAAAAGCGGACGAGCTTTTCGCCACGTTGCGTCCCGTAACGCAGACTCCTGCAACGTGGATCGAACGGGTGGAACCCCGGACTTCCTTCTTGTAATTAACTTAATATGCCTACATAATTCTTACTATGAACACAGAAAGACTGCCCATAAGGCAGTCTTTCGCTTGTTTACCTGGCGATGACCTAATTTCCCAGGGGCTATGCCCCAAGTATGCTCGGCCCTGGAGGTCTTAACTTCCGTGTTCGGTATGGGAACGGGTGGAACCCCTCCGGCATGATCACCAGATCTCTGAGATTTTCAGTTTTCTTTTACAGAACCCTGCTCTCTCAAAACCACATAGAGTCTTCTTTCTAGTTTCGTCTTCTTCGGAAACACTGAGCCACGTTCCTGCCGTAGTTCAATTAGGTCAAGCCCTCGACCGATTAGTACCGGTCAGCTCCACACCTCACGGTGCTTCCACATCCGGCCTATCAACCTGATCTTCCTTCAGGGGTCTTACCAGCTCTCACTGTGGGAAATCTCATCTTGAGGCCGGTTTCGCGCTTAGATGCTTTCAGCGCTTATCCGATCCGAATATAGCTACCCAGCTGTGCCTCTGGCGAGACAACTGGTACACCAGTGATTCGTCCATCCCGGTCCTCTCGTACTAGGGACAGATCCTCTCAAATTTCCTGCGCCTGCGACGGATAGGGACCGAACTGTCTCACGACGTTCTGAACCCAGCTCACGTACCGCTTTAATGGGCGAACAGCCCAACCCTTGGGACCTACTACAGCCCCAGGATGCGATGAGCCGACATCGAGGTGCCAAACCTCCCCGTCGATATGGACTCTTGGGGGAGATAAGCCTGTTATCCCCAGGGTAGCTTTTATCCGTTGAGCGATGGCCCTTCCACTCGGTACCACCGGATCACTAAGCCCGACTTTCGTCCCTGCTCGACTTGTAGGTCTCGCAGTCAAGCTCCCTTTTGCCTTTACACTCTGCGCGCGATTTCCAACCGCGCTGAGGGAACCTTTGGGCGCCTCCGTTACTCTTTAGGAGGCGACCGCCCCAGTCAAACTGCCCGCCTGATACTGTCCTAATCCCCGATTCAGGGGACCTAGTTAGAACTTCAGTACAAAAAGAGTGGTATCCCACCGGCGACTCCACCAAGGCTGGCGCCCTAGCTTCTCTGTCTCCCACCTATCCTGTACATTTTATACCAAAATCCAATGTCAAGCTGCAGTAAAGCTCCATGGGGTCTTTCTGTCCTGTCGCAGGTAACCCGCATCTTCACGGGTATTACAATTTCGCCGAGTCCCTCGTTGAGACAGTGTCCAGATCGTTACACCTTTCGTGCGGGTCAGAACTTACCTGACAAGGAATTTCGCTACCTTAGGACCGTTATAGTTACGGCCGCCGTTTACTGGGGCTTCAATTCAAAGCTTCGCCTTGCGGCTAACCTCTCCTCTTAACCTTCCAGCACCGGGCAGGTGTCAGCCCCTATACTTCTCCTTGCGGATTCGCAGGGACCTGTGTTTTTGTTAAACAGTCGCCTGGACCTTTTCTCTGCGGCTCACCTTGCAGTGAGCGCCCCTTCTCCCGAAGTTACGGGGCCATTTTGCCGAGTTCCTTAACGAGGGTTTTCTCGCGCGCCTTAGGTTTCTCACCCCATCTACCTGTGTCGGTTTGCGGTACGGGCACCCAGTCACTCACTAGAGGATTTTCTTGACAGCTTGGAGTCGGTTACTTCGCTACTATGTTTCGCTCCCCGTCACGTCTCAGAGTTATCGCAGGGCGGATTTGCCTACCCTACCTCCTACTCGCTTGGGCGTGCTCGACCAACGGCACGCTTAACCTATCCTTCTGTGTCTCCCCATTGTTAATAACGCTTCTCGGTGGTACTGGAATCTCAACCAGTTGTCCATCACCTACGCCTTTCGGCCTCGGCTTAGGTCCCGACTTACCCTGGGCGGACGAGCCTTCCCCAGGAAACCTTAGATTTTCGGCGGACAAGATTCTCACTTGTCTTTTCGCATACTCATACCGGCATTCTCACTTCTAAACACTCCACCATTCCTTACAGAATGACTTCCCTGCATTTAGAACGCTCCCCTACCCCTGCACGTAAACGTGCAAGCCATAGCTTCGGTGATACACTTGAGCCCCGTTACATTTTCGGCGCAGAACCACTCGACCAGTGAGCTATTACGCACTCTTTAAATGGTGGCTGCTTCTGAGCCAACATCCTGGTTGTCTGTGCAGTTCCACATCCTTTCCCACTTAGTGTATACTTTGGGACCTTAGCTGATGGTCTGGGCTGTTTCCCTTTTGTACTATGAATCTTATCACCCACAGTCTGACTCCCAATCTTAAGACCGTGGCATTCGGAGTTTGATAAGGTTCGGTAACCTGGTAAGGCCCCTAGCCTATTCAGTGCTCTACCGCCATGGTTCATCAATTGAGGCTAGCCCTAAAGCTATTTCGGGGAGAACCAGCTATCTCCGTGTTCGATTGGCATTTCACCCCTACCCACAGCTCATCCCCTGCCTTTTCAACGACAGTGAGTTCGGGCCTCCAGTGGGTTTTACCCCACCTTCACCCTGGCCATGGGTAGATCACACGGTTTCGGGTCTACAGCATGCAACTCGTCGCCCTTTTCAGACTCGCTTTCGCTTCGGCTCCGGCTCTTCGCCTTAACCTCGCTGCATACCGTAACTCGCCGGTTCATTCTACAAAAGGCACGCCACTACACCGAAGTGCTGTGACTGCTTGTAAGCGTACGGTTTCAGGTTCTTTTTCACTCCTCTTCCGAGGTGCTTTTCACCTTTCCCTCACGGTACTGGTTCACTATCGGTCGCTAAGTAGTATTTAGCCTTGGGAGGTGGTCCTCCCTGCTTCCCACGGGGTTTCACGTGTCCCGCGGTACTCAGGATTCCCTCACAGAATGTCTCCCTTTCACTTACAGGGGTGTTACCTTCTCTGCCGAGACTTTCCAGTCTTCTTCAGCTAGAGATCCATTCCTAAAAGAGGGTCCTACAACCCCAATCCCCGAAGGGATTGGTTTGGGCTCTTCCCGTTTCGCTCGCCGCTACTCAGGGAATCGATGATTCTTTCTCTTCCTCCGGGTACTTAGATGTTTCAGTTCCCCGGGTTGTCCTCGGCAGCCTATGTATTCAACTGCAGATCACCGGATATGACTCCGGTGGGGTTGCCCCATTCGGGTATCCACGGATCAAAGCCTGCTTACGACTCCCCGTGGCATTTCGCTGTTAACCGCGCCCTTCTTCGACTCTTAGCGCCTAGGCATCCACCGTACGCCCTTAGTAGCTTGACCTAAAATCTATACTACGTTAGGGTTTCTCAAAACTTTGTTGATACGTCGTTTTGAGGTGATGTTTCCTTTGACTTACTAGAAATTGTTTCTCTATGCAGTTTTCAAAGAACATGAATGTCTTTAAAATGAATGGTGGAGGTAAGCGGGATCGAACCGCTGACCCCCTGCTTGCAAGGCAGGTGCTCTCCCAGCTGAGCTATACCCCCAAAATTTTTTCTCTTAGTTGACGTTCCTCGTGGTCCAAGTGATCGTATTTCGTACACAAGCCACGACGTATCGTTCCACTTAGAATTGGTGGGCCTGGGTGGACTCGAACCACCGACCTCACGCTTATCAGGCGTGCGCTCTAACCAGCTGAGCTACAGGCCCATTTTTGAGTTCCCATGCTATCGTTCGTTGTTCTCACGACAAACAATGCTCTGGTCTCTCAAAACTAAACAACAGCTTTGCCAATGAGTTGCCGATCCCTCGGCTTGAGCCTTGCGACTCTTTTTTGATCTCTTATTTAAAACTTAAGTTTAACCTTCGTTTTCTTCTAAGAGCATCGACCCATAGGATGTTCGTTTAAAGCCTAAGCTCTAAACCGTTCTCCTTAGAAAGGAGGTGATCCAGCCGCACCTTCCGATACGGCTACCTTGTTACGACTTCACCCCAATTATCGGCCCCACCTTCGACGGCTAGCTCCCTTGCGGGTTACCTCACCGGCTTCGGGTGTTGCAGACTTTCGTGGTGTGACGGGCGGTGTGTACAAGGCCCGGGAACGTATTCACCGCAGTATGCTGACCTGCGATTACTAGCGATTCCGACTTCATGCAGGCGAGTTGCAGCCTGCAATCCGAACTGAGACCGGCTTTCTCGGATTGGCTTCACCTCGCGGCTTCGCTTCCGTCTGTACCGGCCATTGTAGCACGTGTGTAGCCCAGGACATAAGGGGCATGATGATTTGACGTCATCCCCACCTTCCTCCGGTTTGTCACCGGCAGTCTATCTAGAGTGCTCACCTTGACGTGTTAGCAACTAAATACAGGGGTTGCGCTCGTTGCGGGACTTAACCCAACATCTCACGACACGAGCTGACGACAACCATGCACCACCTGTCTCTCTGCTCCCCGAAGGGCACCTCCCTATTTCTAGAGAGTTCAGAGGATGTCAAGCCCTGGTAAGGTTCTTCGCGTTGCGTCGAATTAAACCACATGCTCCACCGCTTGTGCGGGCCCCCGTCAATTCCTTTGAGTTTCAACCTTGCGGCCGTACTCCCCAGGCGGAGTGCTTATTGTGTTAACTCCGGCACAGGAGGGGTCGATACCCCCTACACCTAGCACTCATCGTTTACGGCGTGGACTACCAGGGTATCTAATCCTGTTTGCTCCCCACGCTTTCGCGCCTCAGCGTCAGTTACAGTCCAGAAAGTCGCCTTCGCCACTGGTGTTCCTCCACATATCTACGCATTTCACCGCTACACGTGGAATTCCACTTTCCTCTCCTGTCCTCAAGATACCCAGTTTCCGATGCACTCTCAGGGTTGAGCCCTGATCTTTCACACCGGACTTAAATACCCGCCTACGCGCCCTTTACGCCCAATAATTCCGGACAACGCTCGCCCCCTACGTATTACCGCGGCTGCTGGCACGTAGTTAGCCGGGGCTTCCTCCTTAGGTACCGTCATGTCTCCTCCATATTCCTGAAGAGACCGTTCTTCCCTAAAGACAGTACTTTACAATCCGAAGACCTTCATCATACACGCGGCGTTGCTCCGTCAGACTTTCGTCCATTGCGGAAGATTCCCCACTGCTGCCTCCCGTAGGAGTCTGGGCCGTGTCTCAGTCCCAGTGTGGCCGTTCACCCTCTCAGGCCGGCTACTGATCGTCGCCTTGGTAGGCCTTTACCCCACCAACCAGCTAATCAGACGCGGGTCCATCCATAAGCGATAGCATTTTCAGAGGCCATCTTTCCTTAAAAAGCGATGCCGCTTCTTAAGCGTATCCGGTATTAGCCCTCGTTTCCAAGAGTTGTCCCGGTTTTATGGGCAGGTTACCCACGCGTTACTCACCCGTCCGCCACTAAAACGCACTCTAAGTAAACTTAGAGTTTGTTTCCGTTCGACTTGCATGTGTTAGGCACGCCGCCAGCGTTCGTCCTGAGCCAGGATCAAACTCTCCAAAAAAGTTATTCAACTTCTTCGAAAGAAGATGATTTCTTGCTCATGATTTCATGATTCTTTTGAAACTCTTGCGAGTTTCTCTCATTGGCTGTCCTTGTTGTTTAGTTTTCAAAGACCATGGGTAACTTAGTGAAACTAAGTTTAACCGTTTCCACAGAGCATGTAATGTAGAAGTATATTATTAACATGTCCTGCGGCGCTTAACTATAATAGCATTTTTAAAGTCCCTTTGTCAACTATTATATTTGCTTTTATTTTTATAAAATTTTTCCAGAACAAATTTTCACAAATACAACAAAAAACAACTACTAACTCAATTTTGATATTTACCTAATTTTCCATTACAATATTATTAGCTTCCTCAATACTGAGGATACTGAGTCAATCCACACTGCAGAATATAGTGAGTCGCAGTGCGGCAATAAACTCGCTGACTATTGTCATGAGCGGCTGTCGATTTGCATTTATGCAGCAGACGAAGACACTGTCTTCGCACGTATTAACTCTTCTTGCAGTAAACGCCCAAAAGTTATACTTACGAGTAGTACAAGAAAGGAGAAAAAGAATGAATGGCAACATTAATGACTTTTTAAACCAAAAAAGCTGGGCGGTAATTGGCGTTTCGGAAAACACTTCCAAGTTTGGTTATAAAGTTTATGTTCAGCTTAAAAAGGCAGGTTATACAGTTTTCCCGATTAACCCAAAGCTTAACAGCATTGACGGAGATCCCTGTTTTCCGGCGCTTTCTGCTTTACCACTTAAGCCCGATGCGGTTAGCATTATTGTCCCGCCTCAAATTACAGAACAAATTGTTCAAGAATGCATTTCTCTTGGGATAAAACGGGTGTGGATGCAGCCTGGCAGTGAAAGCACTAAAGCCATTGAAGACGGAGAATCTAACGGGATTGCCGTAATCCACCATGAATGCGTATTAGTTGAAACAAGAAATATGATTAAATAGGAAATGGCTTTTTCCGAGGATAAAGAAAACTTAGCTGGCGCTAATCCTCCGGCGAAGCGGCAGGTTAGTTGCACTTATGCCAGAAGACGAAGACACTGTCTTCGCACGAATTAGCTCTTCTTGCAGTATACAACCAAAGGTTATACTTTCTAATAGTATAAAAAAAACCGCACATAAAGTGCGGTATTTCTTTAATTGGAGCGGGTGATGGGAATCGGACCCACGTAGCTAGCTTGGAAGGCTAGTGCTCTACCATTGAGCTACACCCGCATATTCTGGTAGCAGGGGGGGGATTTGAACCCTCGGATGAGCGGGTATGAACCGCTTGCCTTAGACCACTTGGCTACCCTGCCATGGCTCCCCGAGTAGGACTCGAACCTACAACCTACCGGTTAACAGCCGGTTGCTCCACCATTGAGCTATCGAGGAATATATTATGGCGGAGAAGGAGGGATTTGAACCCTCGCGGCAGTTACCCACCCTAACGGTTTAGCAAACCGTCCTCTTCAGCCACTTGAGTACTTCTCCAGAGAATTGCTTGGTGGTGCGGAAGACGGGACTTGAACCCGTACGGAGTTACCCACACGCCCCTCAAACGTGCGCGTCTGCCAATTACGCCACTCCCGCAAATATGGAGCCATTGACCGGGATTGAACCGGTGACCTTATCCTTACCAAGGATACGCTCTACCAACTGAGCTACAACGGCAATATGATCCCATGGTAATGGTGCGCTCGGAGAGATTCGAACTCCCGGCCTTCTGATTCGTAGTCAGACGCTCTATCCAGCTGGGCTACGAGCGCATTTTCATTTGGAGCGGGTGACGAGATTCGAACTCGCGACTTTCACCTTGGCAAGGTGACACTCTACCACTGAGTTACACCCGCGAGTGCTGGTGAGCCATCCGCGACTCGAACGCGGGACACCCTGATTAAAAGTCAGGTGCTCTACCGACTGAGCTAATGGCTCATTATGGCTGGGGTGGCTGGATTCGAACCAACGAATGCCAGAGTCAAAGTCTGGTGCCTTACCGCTTGGCGACACCCCAATATATATCAAGCCCGGAACATGCCAAGGCTTAATAGCTTGGTTGCGGGGGCCGGATTTGAACCGACGACCTTCGGGTTATGAGCCCGACGAGCTACCGCTGCTCCACCCCGCGATAAGAGTGATGATAAGTGGTGGGCAGGGATGGATTCGAACCATCGTACCTCGCGGAACAGATTTACAGTCTGTCGCCTTTAACCACTCGGCCACCTACCCACATTATTAACTTGAAATATGGCGACCCCGATCGGACTTGAACCGACGATCTCCTGCGTGACAGGCAGGCATGTTAACCACTACACCACGGGGCCTTAATATTGGTGGGCGATGACAGGTTCGAACTGCCGACATCCTGCTTGTAAGGCAGGCGCTCTACCAGCTGAGCTAATCACCCGAAACAAATATTGGTGACCCGTACGGGATTCGAACCCGTGTAGCCGCCGTGAAAGGGCGATGTCTTAGACCGCTTGACCAACGGGCCACTGTTTTTCGGAACTTTTTTAGTATAGCTGACGGAGATTAAAATGTCAACAACTATCTGTGATTTTTTTTGGGATTTTTTTTGAGACTTTTTCGTTCCTTTGATAGCCCTTTTTAGATTTATATTGTATTTCTGCCAAATTATAGACGTTAATTTGTGAAGTATATCCTACAAAAGAAAACAAATACTACCCGCAATGAGAAAGCAGATAAATTTTTGGTTAAGGAGGTGCACCGGTTAATCCGGGCTGTATGAGCCGCAATAAATTTTGGCGAAGTTTAATCTTAGCATTAATCATAACCATAGGACTAGGTTATCTTTTCTCAGTATGGAACAGTTCTAATAAAGCTAATCCCACCGCCTCTGCCTCGTTTGCGGGAAATGGGGGGAGCTGCCTTTCTTGTCATAATCAAACGACCCCTGGAGTTGTTAAGCAATACGGTGAAAGTAAACATGCTGCTAATAAAGTAGCCTGTATCGATTGTCATCGAGGAGATCCAGGGGGAAAACAGACTGTAAATCATTATGACAATAATATCGTCCTTCGCCCGACGCCTCAAAGTTGTTCTCGCTGTCATCCTGCTCAATCTACTCAGTTTGACCATAGCAGGCATAGTGCACCAGCTTGGTATGCCCAGACCGGAGCATCCGCTTTTACAGATGCCCAGCTTAAACGTTATGGCCTTTCATCGACGGGCAAATATAATGACCTTTATCATATGGAAGGGCCTGATATTACAAAAATGGCCTGTGAAGTATGCCATGGAATCGGAAAACCAAACGCTGACGGATCCTTTGGTGACTGTGCCAAATGCCATGAAGGGCACACCTTTTCTTTAGAGCAAGTCCGCAAACCTGAGATTTGTGAGTCTTGCCACCTTGGACCCGACCATCCTCAAAAAGAAATCTATGATGAGTCAATCCATGGAACAATCTATGCCAACAAGGGATCGACCTGGGCCTGGAATGCTCCCGTTGGAACTCTTTCCAGCAAAAACTTTGATGCGCCCACTTGCGCAATCTGCCATATGGCTTCATTTGGTGCCGCTCAAGGAACCCATGATCCCGGTCAACGCCTAAGTTGGTTCCTGACCCCAGCGCAAGCGCAAAAACGAGTTGATTGGGAGGCGCATCGAGTTAATATGCAAACTGTATGTTTAGAGTGCCATGCCAAGTCATCTATTAACACTATGTATGATAATGCGGATAAGGTCGTCTTAAAAGGCAATGAAAATATAAAAACTGCTCAGAGCATCATTAAAAGCTTAAAAGACGATGGGTTAATCCCTGCGGCTCCATTTTCAAGCTCTATTGATTATAAAGGATTTGAAATATGGCACCATGAAGGACGCCGCATGAGATTTGGAGCCTTTATGAATGGTCCAGACTATGTACAATGGCACGGAATATACGAACAACTTATCGATCTCACTGAGCTTAAAGAACAAGATGCCGCTCTCAGAGGCAAAGGAACAATGAACACTACCACGACTCAAGATACCAGTAAATCAACTAAAGCTGAAGGTCAATAAAAGGAGAATCGCCAATGAAATCCTTACCTGCGAGGCGCTATTCTTATCAATGGCTCACCGGCCAAACTATAAAAATTCCAATCGACAAAACGCGCCTCCTCCTTTTTTTTCTAATTATTAACTACTTAATCGTGTTTTTAGATGTCTTGATTGCACATGCCGAAAACCGCTTTATGCCCAGTTATGAATGGATTCCCATTGTGTTTTGCCCCCTAGCGGCTCTATGCTCTGTCTTTTTCCTGCTCAAACCAAAATCGGGCTTCCCTAAAACGCTTAATTTCCTAATACATTCGCTAGGCGTATTAGTAGGCATTCTGGGTTTTGCTTTCCACCTCCAAGCAGTTTCAGCCGGAGATATAGTGTCTTATGCAGGTTTCATAAGCGGGAACCCCGTCTTTGCTCCCTTAGCCTTTGTCGCTTTAGGGATCATTGGAGTAATCATATCTCTCGATGACCAGCCGAGCCATCGCAAATACAATCTTACTCAAAAAACCCGCTGGCTGCTCCTGGCCACTTCGTTCTGGTTTCTAGCCACGGCCTTGGTTGCATACTTTGATCATGCGCGCACAGGCTTTGAAAACATCTATACCTGGTTTCCGTTTTACGTAGGTGTCTTCGCTGCATTGATCTTGCTTTTCCAAAGCTACAGTTATCCTGAACATCGTTTATCTCTTCTTCTAGGTATTACCATGACAATAAGTTTTATCGTGGGGTTAATGGGCTTTTCCTTTCATTTGAGTGCTGACTTGGCAGGACGTGGCGTCTTTCAATGGTCAAGAGTCTTTTACCAAGCTCCCGGTTTGGCCCCTCTTTTATTTTGTGATTTAGGTTTGTGGGGAATACTTGCGTTTTTAGATCCCCTCGAAGAGAACCACTCTTCCAAAAGCTAACTTAGGAAATTCAAAAATTAGATCTAAGCAAAATTGATTTTCTTACTTATCAGCTCTACATTAAGGGGCCGTTGCAAAACGAACTAAAATAGTTCGCAAGCAACGGCCCTTTTTCTTACTAAAAATAGAAAACTGCGGGTCCCAAAGAACTCGCAGTTAGCGTATAATTTAAGTTATGCTAAAAACCAAATTACACACTAAGAATTATAACGAATTAGGTGGACACTATCAATTAGCTTTGCCATTTAATTTTAACGTGTTAATACCAGAGGATGACTCCGTTCGACTACTAAGCCACATTTTGGAGGGATTAAATTACGAAGCGTTGTATAAGGCCTACTCTTCCACTGGAAGAAAACCGGTAGTCGAACCCAAAATCCTGTTTAAAGTATTGACCTATGCCTATATGAATAACATTTACTCCAGCCGAAAAATTGAAGTCGCCTGTAAAAGAGACATTAACTTCATGTGGTTATTGGCAGGATGCAAAGCACCTGACCACAGCACCATTGCTCGATTCCGAAAAGACTATCTGAAGGAAGCCATAGAAGACCTCTTTTTCCAAATGGTAAAGCATTTACATGAGCTTGGTGAAGTAGAGTTTAAGAACCTCTTTGTCGATGGAACAAAAATTGAAGCCAGTGCTAACCGTTATACCTTTGTCTGGAAAAAAGTCGTTAACAAAAATGAGGCAAAGATGTTCTTGAAAATTCAGTCTTGTCTTGAGGAGATCAATTTGACCTATTTAAAGGACTTCAACGTAACCAAAGAGACGTTACTTAAGGATCTTAAGACTGCTATCTCTTACCTAGAAGAAAAATGTCAGCAAGAGCAGATTGAATTTGTTCACGGTATTGGAAAACGGAAATCAAAGCTGCAGAAATTTATAGAAAGCCTGAAGGAATTCTATACCCGGCAAGAAAAGTACAATGCACATCACCAATTCTTCGAAGGAAGAAATAGCTACTCTAAGACCGATCCTGATGCAACGTTCATGCATATGAAAGATGATCATATGCGCAATGCTCAGTTAAAGCCGGCTTACAATGTCCAGATTGGCGTGGAAAGCGAATATGTAACAGGGGTTGGGATCTTCCAGGATCGTAACGACATAGCCACATTAATTCCTTTTTTAAATATGCTTGAATCAAAACTACAGGCGCATTATGAGAATGTTACCGCAGACTCTGGTTATGAGAGCGAAGAGAACTATCTTTATCTCGAAGGAAAACATCAGACCTGCTACATAAAGCCACAGACCTATGAACAATGGAAAAAGAAGAGCTTCAAAAAAGATATTAGTAAGCGAGAAAACATGGCTTACAATGCGGAAATCGATGAATACACGTGTCATAATGGAAAACAACTCAAACCCGTTGGAATCACTCATCGAACATCAGCAACCGGTTACCAGTCCGAAATAACAGTCTATGAATGTGAAGACTGCAGTGACTGTCCGTGTAAAAGTCGCTGTACAAAAGCTAAAGGCAATCGACGAATGCAAGTATCCAAAACGTTTGTGGCCAAACGCCAGATCTCGTATAGAAACATCACAACCAAAGAAGGAATACTGCTAAGAGTAAATCGGTCCATACAGGTTGAAGGAGCCTTTGGGGTCCTCAAAATGACTATAACTTCAACCGCTTTCTAACACGAGGCAAAAACAGTGTGAAAACTGAATTTATGCTGCTGTGTTTTGGGTATAACGTGAATAAACTTCACTCTAAAATACAAAATGAACGAATTGGGAAACCCCTTCATCCACTAAAAACCGCATAAAAAGGAGAGAAAAACGGCCTAATCCTGAAGGCTTATTTTGTTATACTCAAATTTAAGAAGAAAGTAGAGATTAAGCATTTCAATCAAACCAATAAATATCTTTCAAGGGAAAAAGAAAAAGGGAGCATCGCTTGCTACTTTAGAAAAGTAGTTTTGCGACACCTCCTTTTTTAAATTTAGTAAGTCAACGACTGCCTAGTTACCCTTATGTCGAAGTAAGGTATAGAACAAACCAAAAATTATACTTCCTGCCCCGAAAATAAATTCTTCATTAAAAGTAGTGATACCTTATTGTGGCTTAGAAAGCTCATAGTATACAAAAGGCCAGCTTTGTCGCTAGCCTTTCTAAATAATCCATTTCTTCAACTTTTCAGCATCGAGAATGTACATTTCTCGCCCTTCAATAAAAATGCTGTTTTCTTGCTTAAAAGTATTCAGCAACGAAGTAACAGTTTGTCTTGAAGTACCTATCATACAAGCTATTTCTTCATGAGTTAAACGCAGTGCAATCTTTGTGCCCGCTTGAGTTTCAACCCCTGCACGCTCGGACATTTTTAACAGCAGCATGGCTAGTCTGCCTGGCACTTGCCAACATACCATTTCCTGAATGATAGCCTCTGCTTCACGCATTCTTATGCCTAAAGTAGTCGCAACTTTTATTGCGATAGATGGCTGTTTTTCAAGTAATTCCTCAAAACGAGACTTGCGAACAACGACTAAGACTGCATCGCTGATAGCCCCTGCAAAACATGTACGTTCTCCATGATACAAAGTTTCTGCGAGGCCCATGAGCTGACCCGGACTCCGCATGCTTCCGACTGTAACTTTCCTGCCATCGGGGGTAATTCTGTAAATCTTAACGAATCCTTTCTCAATTAAATAAATTCTATCTGCAGTATCCCCAGCAGAGAAAACAATCTGTCCTTTCTGATAGCGGTTGATTGTTCCGTATTCTCTTATAAGACTCTTCTCATTCTCATCAAAATCTAAGGCTTCATAATTAATATTTTCCATAATATCATTCCCCCACACAATAACAGTTTAACACACTTCTTGTAGAAGATACTATAAATAAAATTCAGACATTAATTATTTTGCTTTTGAATTTTCAAATTTTAATGTTCACGTACGCTTTCCTTACGATGACTTACTTATCAAAAAGCAAGTTTTTCGGCCCTGGAATGAAAGGCGGACGAGGTTTTCGCCACATTGCGACTTGTAACGCATTCTCCTGCAATGTGGGTCCGAACGGGTGGAACCCCGGTAGTTTTGCTTTATATTTCTTGTTATAGACACAGAAAGACTGCCATAAGGCAGTCTTTCGTTTGTTTACCTGGCGATGACCTAATTTCCCAGGGGCTATGCCCCAAGTATGCTCGGCCCTGGAGGTCTTAACTTCCGTGTTCGGTATACGAAAAGCGGACGAGCTTTTCGCCACGTTGCGTCCCGTAACGCAGACTCCTGCAACATGGATCGAACGGGTGGAACCCCGGACTTCCTTCTTGTAATTAACTTAATATGCCTACATAATTCTTACTATGAACACAGAAAGACTGCCCATAAGGCAGTCTTTCGCTTGTTTACCTGGCGATGACCTAATTTCCCAGGGGCTATGCCCCAAGTATGCTCGGCCCTGGAGGTCTTAACTTCCGTGTTCGGTATGGGAACGGGTGGAACCCCTCCGGCATGATCACCAGATCTCTGAGATTTTCAGTTTTCTTTTACAGAACCCTGCTCTCTCAAAACCACATAGAGTCTTCTTTCTAGTTTCGTCTTCTTCGGAAACACTGAGCCACGTTCCTGCCGTAGTTCAATTAGGTCAAGCCCTCGACCGATTAGTACCGGTCAGCTCCACACCTCACGGTGCTTCCACATCCGGCCTATCAACCTGATCTTCCTTCAGGGGTCTTACCAGCTCTCACTGTGGGAAATCTCATCTTGAGGCCGGTTTCGCGCTTAGATGCTTTCAGCGCTTATCCGATCCGAATATAGCTACCCAGCTGTGCCTCTGGCGAGACAACTGGTACACCAGTGATTCGTCCATCCCGGTCCTCTCGTACTAGGGACAGATCCTCTCAAATTTCCTGCGCCTGCGACGGATAGGGACCGAACTGTCTCACGACGTTCTGAACCCAGCTCACGTACCGCTTTAATGGGCGAACAGCCCAACCCTTGGGACCTACTACAGCCCCAGGATGCGATGAGCCGACATCGAGGTGCCAAACCTCCCCGTCGATATGGACTCTTGGGGGAGATAAGCCTGTTATCCCCAGGGTAGCTTTTATCCGTTGAGCGATGGCCCTTCCACTCGGTACCACCGGATCACTAAGCCCGACTTTCGTCCCTGCTCGACTTGTAGGTCTCGCAGTCAAGCTCCCTTTTGCCTTTACACTCTGCGCGCGATTTCCAACCGCGCTGAGGGAACCTTTGGGCGCCTCCGTTACTCTTTAGGAGGCGACCGCCCCAGTCAAACTGCCCGCCTGATACTGTCCTAATCCCCGATTCAGGGGACCTAGTTAGAACTTCAGTACAAAAAGAGTGGTATCCCACCGGCGACTCCACCAAGGCTGGCGCCCTAGCTTCTCTGTCTCCCACCTATCCTGTACATTTTATACCAAAATCCAATGTCAAGCTGCAGTAAAGCTCCATGGGGTCTTTCTGTCCTGTCGCAGGTAACCCGCATCTTCACGGGTATTACAATTTCGCCGAGTCCCTCGTTGAGACAGTGTCCAGATCGTTACACCTTTCGTGCGGGTCAGAACTTACCTGACAAGGAATTTCGCTACCTTAGGACCGTTATAGTTACGGCCGCCGTTTACTGGGGCTTCAATTCAAAGCTTCGCCTTGCGGCTAACCTCTCCTCTTAACCTTCCAGCACCGGGCAGGTGTCAGCCCCTATACTTCTCCTTGCGGATTCGCAGGGACCTGTGTTTTTGTTAAACAGTCGCCTGGACCTTTTCTCTGCGGCTCACCTTGCAGTGAGCGCCCCTTCTCCCGAAGTTACGGGGCCATTTTGCCGAGTTCCTTAACGAGGGTTTTCTCGCGCGCCTTAGGTTTCTCACCCCATCTACCTGTGTCGGTTTGCGGTACGGGCACCCAGTCACTCACTAGAGGATTTTCTTGACAGCTTGGAGTCGGTTACTTCGCTACTATGTTTCGCTCCCCATCACGTCTCAGAGTTATCGCAGGGCGGATTTGCCTACCCTACCTCCTACTCGCTTGGGCGTGCTCGACCAACGGCACGCTTAACCTATCCTTCTGTGTCTCCCCATTGTTAATAACGCTTCTCGGTGGTACTGGAATCTCAACCAGTTGTCCATCACCTACGCCTTTCGGCCTCGGCTTAGGTCCCGACTTACCCTGGGCGGACGAGCCTTCCCCAGGAAACCTTAGATTTTCGGCGGACAAGATTCTCACTTGTCTTTTCGCATACTCATACCGGCATTCTCACTTCTAAACACTCCACCATTCCTTACAGAATGACTTCCCTGCATTTAGAACGCTCCCCTACCCCTGCACGTAAACGTGCAAGCCATAGCTTCGGTGATACACTTGAGCCCCGTTACATTTTCGGCGCAGAACCACTCGACCAGTGAGCTATTACGCACTCTTTAAATGGTGGCTGCTTCTGAGCCAACATCCTGGTTGTCTGTGCAGTTCCACATCCTTTCCCACTTAGTGTATACTTTGGGACCTTAGCTGATGGTCTGGGCTGTTTCCCTTTTGACTATGAATCTTATCACCCACAGTCTGACTCCCAATCTTAAGACCATGGCATTCGGAGTTTGATAAGGTTCGGTAACCTGGTAAGGCCCCTAGCCTATTCAGTGCTCTACCGCCATGGTTCATCAATTGAGGCTAGCCCTAAAGCTATTTCGGGGAGAACCAGCTATCTCCGTGTTCGATTGGCATTTCACCCCTACCCACAGCTCATCCCCTGCCTTTTCAACGACAGTGAGTTCGGGCCTCCAGTGGGTTTTACCCCACCTTCACCCTGGCCATGGGTAGATCACACGGTTTCGGGTCTACAGCATGCAACTCGTCGCCCTCTTCAGACTCGCTTTCGCTTCGGCTCCGGCTCTTCGCCTTAACCTCGCTGCATACCGTAACTCGCCGGTTCATTCTACAAAAGGCACGCCACTACACCGAAGTGCTGTGACTGCTTGTAAGCGTACGGTTTCAGGTTCTTTTTCACTCCTCTTCCGAGGTGCTTTTCACCTTTCCCTCACGGTACTGGTTCACTATCGGTCGCTAAGTAGTATTTAGCCTTGGGAGGTGGTCCTCCCTGCTTCCCACGGGGTTTCACGTGTCCCGCGGTACTCAGGATTCCCTCACAGCACTCTGCTCTTTCGCTTACAGGGGTGTTACCTTCTCTGCTCGACCTTTCCAGATCTCTTCAGCTAGAGATCCATTCCTAAAAGAGGGTCCTACAACCCCAATCCCCGAAGGGATTGGTTTGGGCTCTTCCCGTTTCGCTCGCCGCTACTCAGGGAATCGATGATTCTTTCTCTTCCTCCGGGTACTTAGATGTTTCAGTTCCCCGGGTTGTCCTCGGCAGCCTATGTATTCAGCTGCAGATCACCGGATATGACTCCGGTGGGGTTGCCCCATTCGGGTATCCACGGATCAAAGCCTGCTTACGACTCCCCGTGGCATTTCGCTGTTAACCGCGCCCTTCTTCGACTCTTAGCGCCTAGGCATCCACCGTACGCCCTTAGTAGCTTGACCTAAAATCTATACTACGTTAGGGTTTCTCAAAACTTCGTTGACACGTCGTTTTGAGGTGATGTTTCCTTTGACTTACTAGAAATTATTTCTCTATGCAGTTTTCAAAGAACATGAATGTCTTTAAAATGAATGGTGGAGGTAAGCGGGATCGAACCGCTGACCCCCTGCTTGCAAGGCAGGTGCTCTCCCAGCTGAGCTATACCCCCAAAATTTTTTCTCTTAGTTGACGTTCCTCGTGGTCCAAGTGATCGTATTTCGTACACAAGCCACGACGTATCGTTCCACTTAGAATGGTGGGCCTGGGTGGACTCGAACCACCGACCTCACGCTTATCAGGCGTGCGCTCTAACCAGCTGAGCTACAGGCCCATTTTTGAGTTCCCATGCTATCGTTCGTTGTTCTCACGACAAACAATGCTCTGGTCTCTCAAAACTAAACAACAGCTTTGCCAATGAGTTGCCGATCCCTCGGCTTGAGCCTTGCGACTCTTTTTTGATCTCTTATTTAAAACTTAAGTTTAACCTTCGTTTTCTTCTAAGAGCATCGACCCATAGGATGTTCGTTTAAAGCCTAAGCTCTAAACCGTTCTCCTTAGAAAGGAGGTGATCCAGCCGCACCTTCCGATACGGCTACCTTGTTACGACTTCACCCCAATTATCGGCCCCACCTTCGACGGCTAGCTCCCTTGCGGGTTACCTCACCGGCTTCGGGTGTTGCAGACTTTCGTGGTGTGACGGGCGGTGTGTACAAGGCCCGGGAACGTATTCACCGCAGTATGCTGACCTGCGATTACTAGCGATTCCGACTTCATGCAGGCGAGTTGCAGCCTGCAATCCGAACTGAGACCGGCTTTCTCGGATTGGCTTCACCTCGCGGCTTCGCTTCCGTCTGTACCGGCCATTGTAGCACGTGTGTAGCCCAGGACATAAGGGGCATGATGATTTGACGTCATCCCCACCTTCCTCCGGTTTGTCACCGGCAGTCTATCTAGAGTGCTCACCTTGACGTGTTAGCAACTAAATACAGGGGTTGCGCTCGTTGCGGGACTTAACCCAACATCTCACGACACGAGCTGACGACAACCATGCACCACCTGTCTCTCTGCTCCCCGAAGGGCACCTCCCTATTTCTAGAGAGTTCAGAGGATGTCAAGCCCTGGTAAGGTTCTTCGCGTTGCGTCGAATTAAACCACATGCTCCACCGCTTGTGCGGGCCCCCGTCAATTCCTTTGAGTTTCAACCTTGCGGCCGTACTCCCCAGGCGGAGTGCTTATTGTGTTAACTCCGGCACAGGAGGGGTCGATACCCCCTACACCTAGCACTCATCGTTTACGGCGTGGACTACCAGGGTATCTAATCCTGTTTGCTCCCCACGCTTTCGCGCCTCAGCGTCAGTTACAGTCCAGAAAGTCGCCTTCGCCACTGGTGTTCCTCCACATATCTACGCATTTCACCGCTACACGTGGAATTCCACTTTCCTCTCCTGTCCTCAAGATACCCAGTTTCCGATGCACTCTCAGGGTTGAGCCCTGATCTTTCACACCGGACTTAAATACCCGCCTACGCGCCCTTTACGCCCAATAATTCCGGACAACGCTCGCCCCCTACGTATTACCGCGGCTGCTGGCACGTAGTTAGCCGGGGCTTCCTCCTTAGGTACCGTCATGTCTCCTCCATATTCCTGAAGAGACCGTTCTTCCCTAAAAACAGTACTTTACAATCCGAAGACCTTCATCATACACGCGGCGTTGCTCCGTCAGACTTTCGTCCATTGCGGAAGATTCCCCACTGCTGCCTCCCGTAGGAGTCTGGGCCGTGTCTCAGTCCCAGTGTGGCCGTTCACCCTCTCAGGCCGGCTACTGATCGTCGCCTTGGTAGGCCTTTACCCCACCAACCAGCTAATCAGACGCGGGTCCATCCATAAGCGATAGCATACTCAGAGGCCATCTTTCCTTAAAAAGCGATGCCGCTTCTTAAGCGTATCCGGTATTAGCCCTCGTTTCCAAGAGTTGTCCCGGTTTTATGGGCAGGTTACCCACGCGTTACTCACCCGTCCGCCACTAAAACGCACTCTAAGTAAACTTAGAGTTTGTTTCCGTTCGACTTGCATGTGTTAGGCACGCCGCCAGCGTTCGTCCTGAGCCAGGATCAAACTCTCCAAAAAAGTTATTCAACTTCTTCGTAAGAAGATGATTTCTTGCTCATGATTTCATGATTCTTTTGAAACTCTTGCGAGTTTCTCTCATTGGCTGTCCTTGTTGTTTAGTTTTCAAAGACCATAGTCATAATGACTAGATTCCTATTATAGCATTACCATTCTTTTGAGTCAATGCTTATAGAACTTTAAGTCAAAATTACATCCCGCTCTTAATGAGGAAATTTGTCGAGCGAACATTGACTAATATACCACACGGCGGCTCAGAAACTCAAGCATGATATAATCAAATATAGTCATGTTTATTCACTAAATTGTCAATTATACTCTCATATTCTCCTGATAATTATTACATTCTTTATTTTTCAGGTTCTATTGAACTTCCGAACCGATACGAATTATGGGGATTTGCCCAATCCCCACTGCAGGATTATGCTTGATGTGCTGTAGTGTGGCAATAAGCTCATAAAATAAAGAGCCTGACTAACCCTTTTATGTCAAGCCCCCTATCATATGGCTGTAATTTACTTTAGACTTTAGTTCAACCAAATTATTTTAAGTTAAATAAGCCGCTCCTAAACCTCATGAGTAACTTCAAATCGCACATGTAAATTTTCAGTAAAAGGTAATCCATAACTTCGAATAAGGCTGAGATAATTATAAAGAAAACTTAGCTGCGCTAAGCCTCCGGCGAAAGCGGCAGGTTAGTTGCACTTATGCTAGAAGACGAAGACACTGTCTTCACACGAATTAGCTCTTCTTGCAGTATACAACCGAAGGTTATACTTTCTGATAGAAGAACAAAATCGTTAGGTTATAAGCCGCCTGAAAGGCGCGATTTCTATTTAATCCAAATCTAATTTCAACATAGATGACCCTTACTCTTCGCTATCGTCATCTTGAGCATTTTCTTCTCTGGGACGCATGGTCGGGAAGAGGATGACATCACGAATAGAGGCGGAATCAGTGAGTAACATAACTAATCGATCGATACCAATTCCCAGACCTCCTGTTGGTGGAAGTCCATACTCCAAAGCTTGTACAAAATCTTCATCCAAAATATGCGCCTCGTCATCTCCCTTAGCTCGTTCTGCGGCTTGTGCCTCGAAACGCTGTCTTTGGTCGATTGGATCGTTCAATTCTGAAAAAGCGTTAGCTAGTTCACGTCCGAAGATAAACGCTTCAAACCTGTCCGTGTATTCCGGATGTTCAGCATTGCGTTTAGCTAGCGGCGAAATTTCCACAGGATGCCCGGTAATGAACGTCGGCTGAATTAAATTTGGTTCTACAAACGCTTCGAAAAACTCATTGATAATTTTTCCACGAGATGTTCCTTCATCAACCAGAATTCCTTTTTCTTTAGCAATCTGACGTGCCTCTTCATCAGTTTCAATCGTCCGAAAATCTACGCCAGAGTACTCAAGAATACCCTCCAGCATTGGAAGCCTGCGCCAAGGCGTTTTAAATTCAATGGCTTGTCCTTGATAGGTTATCATCGTCGTACCATGAACCTTCTTAACAATATAGGAAATCATCTCTTCGGTTAATTCCATAATGTCTTCAAAATTTGCGTAAGCCTGATAAAGTTCCATCATAGTAAATTCAGGATTATGTTTAATTGAAATTCCTTCATTGCGGAACGTTCTGCCGATTTCAAAAACTTTCTCAAAACCGCCCACAATGAGCCGCTTTAATGGCAGTTCGAGGGCAATCCGCAAATAAAGATCAATATCGAGGGTATTATGATGGGTGATGAAGGGACGAGCCGCAGCTCCGCCAGGTATGCTGTGAAGGGTCGGCGTCTCAACTTCAAGAAATTCCTTCGCTTCAAGATATTCCCGCATACAGCGAATAACCTTACTTCGTGTCACAAAAACTTGGCGAACATCAGGATTCATGACTAAATCCAAATAACGCTGCCGATAGCGTGTTTCCACATTTGTCAGCCCATGGAATTTTTCCGGAAGAGGTCTCATTGCCTTCGAAAGCAACTTTACATCGCGTGCATGAATGGAGATCTCCCCGCGTTTTGTACGAAAAACCTCACCTTCAACTCCGACTATATCCCCGACATCAAATTTGGAAATTAAATCGAACATGGTTTCGCCCAGATCATCCTTACGCATATAAATCTGAATCCGTCCGCTGAGATCTTGGATGTGAACAAAAATAACTTTTCCTTGATCTCGTTTGCTCATAATTCTGCCGGCAATGCTTACCTTCTGATTTTCTAGGTTTTGAAAATCATCCAGAATTTCTTGAGCTTTATGGGAACGAATATAGCGGTCTGCATAAGGTTCCAGACCTGCTTGGCGAAAAAGATCAAGCTTTTCCAAACGAATCCGCCAAAGGTCGTTAGTATTCTCCATCATAATTCCCCCATCATTTACTCTTATCTTATCAATTTTACCAAATATGGACGCAGCTAAACAAGAAGAATTAAAATTGTGGATCTTACACCAACGACCATTCATCATTTTCGGCTGTTTTCCCATAATATGGTTATATTGAATTCAATAAACAAAGTGCAGCATCTGTAGTTGAATAATCTTACAGAAACACTGCACTCTCCAAACATCATATTTTCCATGTCATAATTTGATTCCGAAATTAGACATCAATCTCTCTGGCAAAACTTTTGAATTCTTATTTAATGTCTAAAATTTGATAGTGCAAAATTCCGGCGGGTACATTGACTTCCACTATTGAACCCTTTGTTTGACCGAGAACAGCTTTACCTACAGGAGATTCATTAGAAATCTTATTCGTCCCGGGATCAGCTTCTGCAGAACCAACAATATAGTATTCTTCTTCATCACCAAAGTCAACGTCTTTTAAACGTACCTTTGCACCTAAAGTTACAACATCAGTTCCTTCAACTTCATCAATAACCCGTGCGTTCCTGAGCATTTTCTCCAGTGTAATAATTCGGCCTTCAATAAAGGCTTGATCATTCTTGGCATCATCGTACTCAGAGTTTTCACTAATATCACCGAAATCAATAGCTTGCTTGATTCGCAAGGCAACTTCACGGCGTTTTACGGTTTTTGTCAGTTCTAATTCTTCCTCAAGTTTTTTGAGGCCTTCCAAGGTCAGAATGACTTCTTTTTCAGGCATAGTTTCTCGCTCCCTTTTCTCGTCCTACGCATTGTGCTATTTATAGTAGCATGCACTTTCTAAAAGCCTTAAGCGTACTTCTTTTAAAACCAGGAACTGTAAAAATAATTCCTCAAATACATTACTCGTTATTATAAGGACCTTGCAAAATATTGTCAAGGATACCACATTCCATCTTGCCGAGCAATGTTCCCATAGTTTTTCTCTCTTCGACAAAATCTATTCTCGATTTAGTAAAATTCGACTGAAGACAGCCCTCATTTCATTAGAGGACTTCGTTTGCATAATAACGTCTCTCAAGTGAGCTGCATTTCGTATGCCTTTAATATACCAAACTGCATGCTTTCTCATTTCGTTAAGACCCACATGTTCACCTTTGTAACGCAATACTCGATCAAAATGTTGCATAGCTACCCCTATGCGTTCCTCTAAGTTTGGTTCCGGGAATATTTTACGGTGATCGAGGAAATACTGGGTACGCGGAATAAGCCAGGGATTTCCCAATGCCCCCCGGCCAATCATGACTCCGTCACATCCTGTTTCTTCAATCATCTTAAGCGCATCTTCCGGTCGAAATATATCACCATTTCCGATAACTGGGATAGAAACTACTTTCTTAACGTTTCCTATCCAGGACCAATCTGCTTGCCCTGAATAAAATTGTTCACGAGTCCGAGCGTGAAGAGTTATCATTTGAACTCCCGCTGCTTCAAGACGACGGGCCAGCTCCGGCGCCACAATTTCGTCATCATTCCAGCCAAGACGAATCTTTACCGTTACCGGAACAACGACAGCTTTTACCACTGCGCCTGCAATGGCTTCTGCGCGCTGGAGGTTCCTCAGCAAGGCAGAACCTTCGCCATTCTTGATAATTTTGGGAGTTGGACACCCCATGTTAATATCTATCGCATTAGCTCCGGCTTCTACCGCAAGGATAGCAGCCCGCGCCATAGTTTCAGGTTCAGAACCAAAAAGCTGAACTATTCTTGGCTCAGGTTCTCCGCTGAGATCAAGCATGCTTAATGTCTTGGAATTATGATAATTCAAGGCTTTATCGCTGATCATTTCTGTCCAAACTGACCTTCCGCCCAGTTCACAAACTGTTTCGCGAAACGCTTTATCCGTGACCCCGGCTAAAGGGGCTAAAAATACGGGAACTCCGAGATCATAATTTCCTAGCTTCATGTTAATTCCTCGATTAGTTATTTCTAAGTAGCTTTATTTGTTTTAATGGTGAGATTTTCACTACTATAAGCGGGAGTGGTCTCCTTCACTATTTCTGATTACGTTCATAGATGATTAATAACCCTTCAAGGGTTAAGAAGGGATCCACCGTTTCAATTGTCTCAGATTCTTGAGAAATCATCTTTGCTAACCCGCCGGTTGCTATTACTTTGGTTTCGGGTCCCATTTCCTCTTTCATGCGCTTGACAATCCCATCCACTTGGCCTGTGAAACCATAGTATATCCCTGATTGCATTCCGGCAACCGTATTTTTGGCAATCACTGAAGTAGGTTTCACCATTTCAACCCTAGGCAATTTTGAGGCTCGCAAAAAGAGCGCTTCTGTCGAAATTCCAATTCCCGGTGCAATAGCCCCTCCTAAGTATTCTCCTTTTTTAGAAACCACACAAAACGTGGTTGCTGTGCCAAAATCCACAATCACAAGAGGACCGCCATATTTGGCATAAGCTGCGACTGCATTCACAATCCGGTCGGCTCCAACTTCCCTGGGGTTATCATAAATAATTGGCATGCCTGTTTTAACCCCCGGGCCTACTACAAGGGGTTCTACACCAAAATACTTACGAGCAAGAGCTTCTAACGTAGGCATCACCGGCGGAACCACCGAGGATATGACGACAGCACTAATTTCCTGGAATGTTAAGCCGCTAAAATCAAACAGATTTTTAATAACAACTGCATACTCATCGACTGTTCGGGATTTTTCTGTGGAAACTCTCCAATGATGAGTCAACGTCCTATCATCATAAACACCCAAGACTATATTAGTATTGCCAACATCAAATAAAAGAATCATCATACCGCTCCTTTACTCGGACATTTTAAGCAGTTCGGCGCCTGCGGACGACCTCCTGGCCAATCCAAACTGCAATTCCGGCCTTGATCAAATCTCCCAAAAAAAGCAAGGGAACAAATCCCATTGCCAAAACACCTGCTACGCTGGTGGATTGATGTAATACCCAATGCAAGATCATATAAAGATAACTTAAACCGAAGAGATATAAAATAACAAGTCCTGAAAAAACCCCTATGATCGCTCGCCAAAGACTTCCTTCACGATATATTCGCCCCACAACAAAGGCTGCTGCAACGTAGCCTAACAAAAAGCCAAACGTAGGCTTCAAGATATAACCAAATCCCCCAAAGGGAGCAGAAGCAAAAACAGGTAACCCAAACAGCCCCAACACTAAATAAACCAACATGGCCATGGCCCCATATTCCGCTCCAAGAATAAGCCCGGAAAGATAAACAAAAATCGGAAGAACACTAAAAGGAATTAGGGCTGGTGCCCAATGTATCAGCATTCCTGTTAAACACATTAAAGCCGCCAAAACAGATGCCATAGCTAATTTTCGAATATTCATAGTCTCGCCCTCCATTGTAAACTTCTTTTATTGTATTGAGTTTACAATAGGGATTGCTAACTTGCAATACATTTTTCCTTTTTTATAAGGGCTCTCCGAAATAAGTCCCTAACTTTGAGCGCAGCCGGACTTCTCCGGCCGAAAACCTCACTTCGCCGTGATCCGTTTCCAAGAGCAATTCACCTTCTTGTGAGATTCCTCTAAATATCCCTCGAAACACCTCTTCTCCGCGTATAACCTTCACCTCTTCACCAATGCCGACAGCTCGAGCCGTCCAATTAATACACAGCTCTTCAAACATATCTGCTTCAAGAGCTGACACTTGTTTTTCTAAGTGCAGCAAGATAGCGGCCGTCAGCTTATTCAGGTCTACCTCATGCCCCAAAATTTCTTGCAGAGTCGCAGCGGCTATCGACGATCCTAAGTTTTCACGCGGAAAATTTGCGTTAATGCCAATTCCCAAAATTAATGTTTGAACCCTGTTCCATTCCCCAACAACTTCTCCCAGTATTCCCGCAATCTTATGACCATTGTATATAAGGTCATTGGGCCACTTGATTCCAACAGGCAATCGATACAATTCTTTCAAAGCATCGACAACTGCTACACTTGCAGCTAAAGTTAGTTTAGAGGCGTTGGCTAAAGACAAATTCGGTCGGATAATTATGGACATCCACAATCCGCCCTTAGGGGATTGCCACTCTCTTTGCATCCTGCCCCGCCCTGAGCATTGTGTCCTTGCTATGATAACCTGACCATGGATTCCGCCTTCACGAGCTAATTCTTTTGCCTTGGCATTGGTTGATGGCAGCTCATCTTCAATAATGAGTGAACGTCCAAAGGAGACAGTACCTAACATTTGCTCAATGACCCATGCATTCAAAGAGTCGGGAGTCTTGCGCAGGCAATACCCCTTTTTGGTTTGAGCCTCAATTTCAAACCCTTCTTCTTGTAACTGCTTAATTTGCTTCCAAACAGAAGCCCGGGTAACATTCAATTGTTGGCTTATCTTCTCTCCAGAAACATACTCACCGGGAAGTGTGGTGAGGAGCTGAAGAATATCTTGACGCGCCATTAAGATTTTCTCTCCCTGCTTGCTCTAATCAAGAGTTTTGTCCATGAACTTCTTCAGACTTAATCTTAGTTGCCCTGTTATTCCCGTCGACAAAAACAACTCTAGGCTTGTAGTTATGCGCGGCCTCATCGGTAAGCACGCAATAAGAAATAATGATAACCTGATCTCCAACTTGTACCTGTCGGGCAGCTGCACCATTGAGACAGATCACGCCAGAATGAGGCTCTCCGGGAATTACATAGGTTTCGAACCTGGCCCCATTATTATTATTGACAATCTGAACTTTCTCGTTAGGCAGAATATCCGCTTGATTCATCAATTCCGAGTCAATTGTAATGCTCCCTACATATTGGAGATTGGCCTCCGTGACACTGGCTCTGTGAATTTTTGATTTCATCATCATCCTAAACATTTATCTAAACCTCCACAACTATGTTATCAATTAATCGGGTAGGACCGAATTTTACTGCCAGCGCTATGACTATTCGTCGATTGATTTCAGTGACCTCTGACAAATCGTCGGCATCACGAACCTCAATGTAATCAATGACTCCTTGACTCTGTTCGGTAATACCGGTTCGTATAAATTCTTCAATCTTTTGTGCCGATCCTTCCCCCCGCTGAATCAAATCCGCCGCTTCTTTGAGACTGCGCGACAGTATTAATGCCTCTTGGCGTTGTTCTGACGTTAAAAAGACGTTGCGCGAACTGAGGGCAAGACCATCCTCTTCCCGAACAATAGGTACCCCTCGAACTTCTATGGGAAGATTCAAATCACTGACCATGCGCCGGATAATCAAGTATTGCTGATAATCCTTTTGACCGAAAAAAGCAAGGTCCGGCTGAACTATATTAAATAATTTGCTTACCACTGTAGTTACTCCCCGAAAATGTCCCGGTCGATTTGCCCCGCATAATACCTTATCCAACTGACCTACCTCAACATATGTAAGCATAGGGTGAGGGTACATTTCTTCAAGTGAGGGATTAAAGAGAAGATCAACGCCAACCTCTTCAACTAAGTGAGCATCGCGTTCAATATCTCTTGGATAACGTGCATAATCTTCATTGGGGCCAAATTGCAGGGGATTGACAAAAATACTCACAACAACGAATGATCCCGTTTGTTTAGCCTTCTCAATCAAAGTTAAGTGTCCTCGATGCAAATACCCCATGGTTGGCACAAGAGCAATGGTTTTCCCCAGTTTCTTTTCTTCTGCAATAAGTTTACGAAGTTCGGAAATACTAGATGTTCTATGCATTCTGATTCCGCCTTTCAATCTTCAAATTCAGTATTAGTAAATACTGAATAGTATAATGGTTACGATGATTAATAATTAACTCATTCTGTCCGAGCTTATCTATTTTGGCTCACCCAGTATGGATTTTAACTTGTTTAAATCTTCAGGAACATAGTTTAACCCCTGTTGGGACATCTTGTTTTCTCCAAGTTCCAGCGCTTTTATGCCTAATTCCCGGTAGATCTCTTTCGACTTTGAGGGCATATGCTCCAAATGTCCCTGAACAACCTTAGCATCTCCACGGGCGATCGGTCCGGTTAAAGCTTGGGGAAGTCCGACTTTCTCTAGATTATAGAGAGTCCCTCGCATCAAAGGAAGAAGGGAAGCCAATGCTTCATTTCCTTCTATACCGGCTTCAGCAAAAAGTTCTACAGCCAATGACGCCAAAACTACTAAATAATTTGAAGCAACCACAGCCCCAGCATGATAGAGCGACTTTTGCGATGCTAAAATAGAATGAGGAATCCCCCCTAGATCCTTAACAATACCCTCACCGAATTCCAGATCATCTCCCTCAATACCAAAATGTGTCCCGCTTAGTATTTCCAAAGCCTTTTCTATACTGGCGAAGGCCTGAAGAGGGTGCACAGAAAGACAGCGCACAGATAAATCGTTTCTGACCCGCAATACACTCGAAGGAAGAGAACCCGAACAGTGTATCCATAGTTGTTCGGACTTAATCCCAGGCATCATGCTAAGACTTTCAGCCACGTTACGAATCATGTCATCCTGTGTGGTAATAAACAACCCATCAGCAGTTGAGGCGAGTTCATCCAGGGTAAGATGATCTTTCGGCAAATACCGGCAAAAGCGCTCATAAGAGCGGCGACTTCGTGTATGAACACCAAGGCAATAATGCCCCGCCTCTTCAAGGCGAACCGCCAGCGCCGTGCCGACAATACCGGCTCCAATAATTCCAAACTTCATTTCATACCCTCCTCTGCTCCATTTATGAAAAACTCATTCCTAAAGAAACCATCCTTGACTTGAAAGATACTCTGCCAATCCACTATAGAAGCATGCGTAATAAGCTGCAGCGAGGCGATAAGCTCGTCCGTTTATTTTCGTGCCAGTGGCTGTGTGCGGCGTAAAGGTCTGACAGCGAAAAAAATACCCTCACGAAGGTGAAGGCATTTCATTCTACCCTCCGTCTCGGTCCCATGATCCAAGCGGTGTCGTTTTCAGTATTTTAAGTTTAGCATCTTCATTCATTATCACCAAACCGTACGACTCTTGCGATGTCGTCGGTCATGCGGCGATTATAAAGGGTAAACCTTCCCTTCGCCAAAAACCTGGCTAATTGGCCGCCCCGAAGGCAAAAGCAGGTTCGGCGCGATCTCACGCAAGGGCGCCATGACAAACTCCCGAACCTCCAGATAGGGATGGGGCAGTGTTAATTCCTTTGATGCACTAACCACATTATCATAAATAAGAAGATCAATGTCAATTGTTCTTGAGCCCCAATGTTCCTTACGCACTCGCCCCAATCGCTGTTCGATTTCTTGACAGACATGGAGCAAGTCCAATGGGGAAAGGGAAGTCTCCACTTCAATCACTTGGTTCCAATACGGAGGCTGATCAAGAACTCCCCAGGGTTCTGTCTCATAGACGCGCGATTTCGATAGAATTGTAATTGAGGAACGATTTAATGCTGAAACAGCCTCGCCCAGATAGTAGGCGCGATCTCCCAGATTACTGCCCAAGCCCAAAAATGCCCTCATGCTTTCTCTCCCGCCTGACGCCAAATTTCTACGGAAACATCCCGGAAAATACCGGCAACGGGAGCCTGCGGTTTATGTACTTCCACCCGAACTGAATCACAAGAAAACTTTGATAAAACGGTTCGGGCAATTTTTTCAGCCAAATGTTCTATTAACTGATGTTTATCATCTCTTACACAAACTTTTATGACATTATAAACTTCTCCATAATGAATGGTATCCTTGACGTGATCGGAAATTCCAGCCCGGCTTAGATCTGCAAATAGATCCATGTCGATAATAAACTTTTGCCCAAGAACCTGTTCTTCCGGCAAGGCGCCATGATAGGCATAAAATTCAAGTCCCCGAAGGTGTATAACGTCATGCCCCGACATAATGAGCTCCTCTCTGCCCTCGCACTATAGCATCAGCCATATCAACAGCTCTGCGATTTTCTTGAACATCATGAACGCGGATAATATCTACTCCGGCGGTCACACCGAGAATGCTCGTCGCCAACGTCCCTGCCAAGCGCTCGTCAACCGGCAGATCTAAAGTTTTTCCTATCATGGATTTTCGAGATGTTCCTAAGAGGACGGGATGTCCTAAGATCCTGAACTCTGCTAACCGGGACATTACCTCGAGATTTTGCTCCAAAGTCTTACCGAAACCGATTCCTGGGTCTACGATAATTTGATCCCCAGCTAAACCAAATGCTTCGGCTTGCTCAATACTCCGTCGTAAAAATGTGAAGATATCTCCCATTAATTGATGATAGGTTGTTCCGGACTGATTATGCATGACGATTACAGGAGCACTGTATTCACCAACGACTCTTGCCATATCAGGATCTTTTTGCAATCCCCAAATATCGTTAATGATATGGGCCCCATTTTCTAACGCTTTAGCAGCTACACTTGCTTTATAAGTATCAATTGAAATTGGCAAATCAACACATTCGGTTAAAACTTTTAAAACAGGTTCTATGCGCTGCCATTCTTCCTCTGCACTGACTTCAACATGTCCGGGTCGGGTAGATTCCGCCCCGATATCCAAAATATCCGCCCCTTCAGCGGCAATCCGTTCCGCTTGAGCAATTGCACTGGCAAGATCAATATATTTTCCGCCATCTGAAAAGGAATCGGGGGTTACATTTAAAATTCCCATGATTAAAGTGCGTTCTCCGAGCCTCAGTTCCTTCCCGCGGCATGATATAGCGCGAGACTTAGGTGGCTCAAGATTTCCAAGCAATCTCTTTAAATCATGCCCGATTTGTTTTAACCCAAAGGGTTGGGCTAAGACTTTGGCAGAGAGTTTCTCAAGTTGTCTGACGGTTCCAAGCAACATAACATCGGTAAATTCAACCTGACTAACGATTACATTTCGATGGACCGCCGCATCTCCTCCCACAGAAAGCATCTCTTGTTTAAGGATATGGGCAACACGCAAGGGGACTTGCTCCAGTTTTATTCCTCGTCCCAATCCTTTTCCGGCCATATGAACAACGCCGGCAGGGTCTGCTCCAATTTCATGCAAAGCCTTTTTGGCCTCTTCCAGACTATCCATGGTAACCCAGCGCATACTGTAATTTGCCATTATGCTGCCCCCTTTAATACGTAATTAGACTCATGGCATGATTATATTTATAACATTGTTTTTGTGTGCTGCAATGGCGGCAATCTCTTGCCCAATCATCTGCCAAAGCTAACGCTCTGCCGAGCAGACTAAGATGATCTGATGAGTGCCGTCGATGTTCACGTATACCCTCGACTATGATTTTAGTTTCTTCGCTATTAAACTTGCAATCTTCGAGGATTGGAAGTGCCAGTTTGGCACTCGCTTCAGCGTGATCTTCCCCGCTCTTATATTCAACCCATCGCCCTATGTCATGAAGAAACGCAGCTGCATAAACGACCTCTTTAGAGAGGACTTGGCCGCCTTGCTCTAAAATATAAGCATAACCAATCCGTGCAACATTTAAGCCATGATCAAAACCATGCTTACAGAACTGGCGGCTTTTCTCCAACTGATCAATCATTTCTTGATAGGCAAGGTAATCTTGATGATCTAAGAGACAATTTAGGCGAGTCATCGAATTTATAATTTTGACCCACTCCTCACCTTGAAATCTAGCTGCCCACCTTGACACAACCCCAAATTATAAAACTTTGCTTCAGAGAAACTCAGCCATTCGACCGGCACAAGCTTATACTTCCTTGATAGTAGAAGGAAACCTTGGGAATCAACCCAAGGCCTGCTTTCGCGTAGTTCTATTTCAGTAACTTCACCTTGATCAAATAATTATTCCGATAATCAACTAGATTCGCTAAACAATTTAAATTCCCTTCTTATAACACATTAAAATCTTAAAATTCGGATATTATTGAGAAGCTGCCGGTTTGGCATATTTAAATGTATATGCCCCTTTAAAGGAAGGAATCGTCAATGTTTTTCGCGTGATACTTACAGTCTCTCCGTTTTGCTTTAACCCAGGTGCTTCCACTTTAGAGAAATAATCGTAGAGCGTGTCTTGGTCTCCAATGGCATCCAACTCATAGGGTATTCCTTCAACCCGATTAATTGGTACTGTGTTCACTAAAATTGTCGAGCTGCCGCTTAGTACAATAGCAGTTGTGCTGACAATCCGTTGCCCGTTCACACTAATCGCTTCAGCTCCGGCATATTTCAATGTATTAACCATTCTGGCAATATCCTCAGTGCTTATAGGAAAAACAACATTTTTTCCACGATCATCAATACTTATTTGTATTCCGGGACCTTCTACCACTTGTGTCCCCTCGAGAATTTGCAGTTGCTTTAATTGATCCAGCACCTGGGGATCTGTACCTACTTTTTTCCGCGCATTATCCAACTCTGCTAGTAAATTCTGATGCTCTTTCTGAAGCTGAGCATTTTGTGCTTGCGAATTTGCTAAAACAGACTTCATTTGACTTAAACGCTCGGCGCTGATTTGTTCTGCTGCCGAAACATTTTTTTGGGTTTGAACCTGCAGAGAAATGAGGAATCCCAAAGCAATAGCAACTAACGTTACAGGAAGGGCCAAACTTCGTTTCCAGCGCTGCATCATGATCCCTCCTTAACAGGTTGAGCAAAGCGATATGATCTCAGTTTGCCTGCCGGTATCGTTATATCTTGCGCAATCTCAAGTTTACGGGTGATCCCATATTGTTGTTGAAAATCCCCCAGCCTATCCCAGCCATAAAATTTGAGTGCTGCTGTGAGATTACCTTTATCACCGATGGCATCAATAATGTAGGGCGGCATTTGCCGGGTACCATTAATTTGGATAAAAGAACCTCCGCAAAAAACCTCAGTATTCGTAGTAACCCGTTCTCCATTGACTGCAATCGCCTCTGCCCCGCCATTCCATAGGGCGTTAAGTATTACTCGAATATATTGTTCGTGGATAAAATAATTTTTTAGATCTTCATCCCCCTGAGCAGTACGTTTTGAATCATCAAGAGTAATCCGTATCCCCGAACCCGATACGGCCACAAGGCCGGCATTCATTTTTGCATCTTGCAGCTGCTGATTGGCTAACGTCGAGGCACTTTGACCTTGCGCATATTTCGCAAGTTCTTGCCTCAATTTATCATTCTCCACAGAAATCTGCTGATTCTCCTGCTCTGTCTGGATTAAACTTGGCACTGCCGTCTCTTGTCCAAGGGCATCTTTACCCGCAACCCCATGTGCTTTGAGCAACATTACAAAGAGTAACCCAATTAACAGGGATCCTAAACCCAACAAGGATCGTTCCCTTATTCTCAACTGCATTTCATTGCCACCTCCAAAACAGTGCAAAATCTTCAAAAAGGACACCCTTATGGGCGTCCTTATTTTAATATCAGAAATTTCAAATCTTTAAGCGACTAAGCGTAAATTGTTTGAGCCAGGGAAAATTCTATTCGCTTAACCAATCTTCACCGGCTTTAGTATAGTCAACGAGTTCCTCAGATTTGAAATAAAGGGCAATCTCTCGTTCAGCACTGGCCACAGAATCCGAACCGTGGATTACGTTCCGGCTGATATCCATTCCATATTGCCCCCTAATTGATCCAGGATTGGCATTCGCAGGGTTTGTAGCTCCCATCAGCTCTCTGGCTAAGGCCACAACATTTTTACCTTGCCAAACCATAGCAACAACTGGTGAGGACATAATGTAAGCTACCGTTGGCTCAAAGAACCCTTTGCCCTTATGTTCAGCATAATGAGCTTCAGCCAGAGAGCGATCTACTTGGATCAGCTTCAGCCCCACAAGCTTAAACCCCTTATCTTCGAGCTTAGCAATAATTTTTCCAACTAACCCCCTCTGAACCGCATCTGGTTTCAACATCAGAAATGTTCTCTCCATACATAATCTCCCCTTCTAAATAATCTTTATTCGATCTTGTTTAGTTCTTCTTCTAGGGTTTGTGCAGGCAGATCTTCTGGTTTCTTTTCCAAGTTGACGGTCAAATCATTGTTATTTTCAGCAGCAGGTTTGTCAAATTGAGCCATCAATTCTGCAAAGCTGTTCACATCCAAGGTTTCTTTCTCCATCAAGGCCTGGGCAATAGCATGAAGCTTGTCTATATTTTGCCGGATTAAGGTCTGAGCTTTTTGATAACAGTCATCTATAATACGGCGAGCCTCTTTGTCAATCGCATAGGCTACCGCGTCACTATAGCTCCGGTCGCGAGAAATATCTCTGCCCAGAAAAACTTGTTCTTCTTTATGCCCGAACGTCAACGGCCCTAATTCTTCGGACATACCCAGTTCGGTAATCATTTTACGAACGATTCCGGTGGCACGCTCCAAGTCGTTAGAAGCCCCCGTGCTGATTTCATGCAAAATCACAGATTCGGCTACGCGCCCGCCTAAGAGCATAGTAACTTGATCCAGCAGCTGAGATTTTGTCATATAATTACGGTCTTCTTTAGGAAGCAGGAGAGTGTATCCGCCAGCCCTTCCACGCGGGATAATCGATACTTTATGCAGAGGGTCTGTATGAGTCAGCAGTTCGCCAAGCAAGGCATGGCCCGCCTCATGGTACGATACAAGCTTCCTTTCAAAATCACTCATAACCCGAGTTTTCTTCTCCGGACCAGCGATGACTCGTTCAATGGACTCTTCTATGGTTTGCTGTCGAATTTGATTTTCTCCTCTGCGGGCAGAGAGAAGCGCCGCTTCATTGAGCAGATTAGAAATATCGGCTCCTGTAAACCCGGCAGTTCGACGCGCTATAACCTCCAAATCGACCTCTTTAGTAATTGGTTTGCCCTTCGCATGGACTTTTAAGATCTCTTCACGCCCTTTGACATCCGGCGCATCAACAACGATCTGCCGGTCAAACCGACCGGGACGTAAAAGTGCAGGATCAAGAACATCAGCCCTATTGGTCGCTGCAATAATAATCACGCCATCGTTGCCGTTAAATCCATCCATCTCTACAAGGAGCTGGTTCAAAGTTTGTTCCCGTTCATCATGGCCGCCGCCCAAACCGGCACCCCGCTGTCTTCCGACGGCATCAATCTCATCAATAAAAACAATACAAGGGGCGCTTTTTTTTGCCTGTTCAAAGAGGTCACGTACCCTGGACGCACCAACCCCAACGAACATTTCAACAAAATCAGACCCGCTGATACTGAAGAATGGGACACCTGCCTCCCCTGAAACTGCACGGGCAAGCAACGTCTTCCCAGTTCCCGGAGGTCCGAATAAGAGAACCCCTGTGGGAATCTTCGCCCCTAATTCGTTAAATTTCTTAGGAAACTTCAGAAATTCAACGACTTCCTGAAGTTCCTCTTTAACCTCATCTGCACCTGCAACATCTGCGAAGGTAACCTTTTTCTTGTCTTCACCGACAAGGCGTGCTTTACTTTTGCCAAACTGCATAACTCGATTCCCGCCGCCTTGACTTTGCTGCATCATAAAAAAGAATAGGCCTACGATAGCAAGCGTTGGAAGGAGTGTAGATAAAAGTCCAACCCACCATGGCGACTCTGTTGGCTCAGATAAATTAAGGGGAACTCCATGAGCTAATAAATCTGAGGCAAGCTGCGGATCATTGGCATAGCCAATCACATCATGCTTGGTATCGTCATTTAAGGTGACCGTATACTTAATCGAATTGTTTTCTATAATACCCGAAACATCTTTAACCTGGTTAGCTGCAACATCTTTTTTAAAAGTATTGTAGTCCATTCCCGCGTCTTTGTTCACAGGAGGGGCCGACCATTTAATTAAAACAATTGCCATAAGAATTATAAGCACATAAATTGTTGCGTTCTTAAAGACCTTCAAATATGGTCCTCCTCTCTAGTTGGCCAATCGCCTAAGCTCACTAAGCAATTCCACATATTATACCATGCTGAATTTCTTTTTACAATGAATCCAAATTAGAATTCCCAGTTTGTGGCTATCATCACGCAATATACTTTTGGGGCGTTTTTCTTAGGGCGCCACAACCCGCTTTGACGAAGATTCGGAATCCAAAGTACTTCGTTGCCAACGGCAACTAAAGGAACATTATTTCTTGCTGAGGAATTAATTTTTGCCTCTTGAAATATCTTCTTTAGAGACTTGTGCCCCACACCGGGCAGCCACATTTTATCTCCTTGTTGACGTGTCCTACACACAAGGCGGTCACGGGTCTGGGTCAAGAGTTCTTTATCGAAAATGACAATTTCGCTTAAAACATCTTGCGGCGTTTCCTTGACTAACATGAACTCTTCCTCCGTCAACAGAGCAATCTCCGCCCCGTAACCCGGAATCTCAAAACGAGTTCCTAGTTGTAAAGGAATGTCTGAAAAAGAAAGTATAGATTCCTTCTCTATAGCCTGGGCTTTATTATAAAACCATATACCTTCTTCTGAAATTTTTACAGTCAGTCCGGGCAGCTCTTGGCTCCATCCCGGCTTTCCCCGAGAGGACATAATCTTAGCAACATAAGTATAACTTAACCCTCTTGGCTCCTGACTCACTAACATTGCCGCTTGCCGCAAGAGACGGGAGAGAATCGCTTCCGGTTCCTTAAACGCCTCAAGTCTTAAGCCAACCGCATCGGTTTGACTTTTTAAAGCATAGAGATCCCAAGCTTTTTTCATTTGTTGAACTAAATAATCCTGATCCCAACGCAGAAGCTCTCCCATCCTCCCCAAGGCTTCCTTCAGCCTTGGATTATAATCTCGTTCCAAGGATGGTATGAGTTCCAAGCGAATTCGATTTCGAACATATACCGGCTGATGATTTGATTGATCAATGGCATAAGGTAACTTTTCCAGCTCGCAATACCGAAAAATATCCTCTTTCGTAAACGTCAGCAAGGGGCGAATAATCGAGTCTTTTGACGGATATATGCCAGCTAAGCCTGCAGTCCCGCTGCCTCTTAGAATCCGATAGAGAATCGTCTCGGCTTGGTCGCCTAAATGGTGCGCCGTGGCTAAAAGAGTACACTCTTCCTTGCGCATATCCTCCTGCCAGCGAGCATACCGCCACTCTCTTGCAGCCTCTTGAAACGACTGCCCCATATCATGAGCGTACCCTTTGGAATCGAAGCGATGAGTCAGGCAGGGGATTTCCCATAGATCTGCCATTTGTTGAACAAGCTCTAATTCCTGGTCAGATTCCTTTCGTACTCCATGGTGAACATGAGTGATAACGAGGGAAATTCCTCGCGTAGAATCTTCATGCATATATCTCCAAAGTATGTGCCCTAAAGCCATAGAGTCAGGTCCGCCTGACACAGCGACCAGTATTCTGGAATCCCTTGGAATCAATTCAGGTAATATGTAAGTACGTAATTTTTCGAACATCTATGATTCTCCGCCTCGGTTAGATAATGTTTATTATTAAACATTATAACCTTAACATTCTCTCCGAATAAACACAACGTCATACTTCAATAAAAACTTTCGTTTACAAAATCTTTTTTGTTTATCGCGAACCAAGGTGAAATAAAAGGATTAAACTTTCGAAGGAAAAGACCCCGATTTCTCGGGGCCAGACTAGTTCAAGCATCTATAAAGTTTTTCTCTTGTTGCGATTTTAGAATAAACCGCTGACTTTACCGGTTTTAGTATCAACGTCGATTCTTCTATAAGCGGGGTCAGAACCCGTTCCGGGCATCAGTGTAATTGTTCCTGCCATGGGGCATAGGAATTTAGCGCCGCCATAGACTAAAATGTCGCGGATCGGTAATCTCCAGCCTTTAGGAACCCCTTTCAATGTCGGATCGTGGGATAAACTTAAATGAGTTTTTACCATCATCGTTGAGAAATCGGCATAGTGTGGATCCGATTCGAATTTTTTTGCCTTTGCCTCTGCCTCCGGTGACCAATCCACACCGTCCGCACCATAGACTTCTTTAGCGATAAGCTCAACACGTTGGCGAAGGGGCATTTCCAGAGGATAGAGACATTTGAATTCGGATTTTTCTTGGCAAGCATCCATAACCGCATCGGCCAATTCCAGAGCGCCATCGCCGCCCTCAAGCCAGTGGTTGGAATAGGCACAGCGTGCCCCTGCTTCTTTGACAATCTTCTTAACCAGATTAATTTCTGCTTCAGTATCCGTATAGAAGCCATTTACGCAGACAACAGGTACAATACCGGATTTTTTAACGGTCTTGAGATGATGGAGTAGGTTAGCACACCCTTTTTCCACAAGCTCAAGATTTTCTTGAACATACTCTTCAGGGATCGGTCGGCCAGGTACCACAGCTGGTCCGCCTCCATGCATTTTTAAGGCACGTATTGTAGCCACCAGAACGGAAACATTCGGTTTTAAGCCGCCCAAACGAGCCTTGACATTCCAAAACTTTTCAAAACCGATGTCAGCGGCAAATCCGCTCTCCGTAACATGATAATCAAACATTTTAAGGCCCAGACGATCTGCAATGATCGAAGACTGTCCGATGGCAATATTAGCAAAAGGACCGGCATGCACCATAACAGGCTGACCTTCTGCAGTATAGCAGATTGTAGGGTTAATTGTGTTGCGCATCCAGGCAGTCATTGCACCGTCAACTTCCAGATCCTTAGTAGTAACCGGTTCACCTTTCCTATTGTAGCCCACAATGATGTTGCCGATCCGCTCTCGCAAATCCGGAAGATCTTTGGCGATCGCTAATATAGCCATAAGCTCAGAGCTCACTGCAATTCCAAACTTAGATTGCATCTGGAAGCCGTCTTTTTTTCCGCCAATTCCAATAATGATATTTCTTAATCCTTGAGCCGCGAAATCAATAATCCAACCCATTTCAACATTTTTGGGATCTATGTCTAAACGTTTTAAGCCCCTTCTGGTGAGCTCTTCATCAGTATAGTTAGCTTCATGCTGCATCCGTGCATTGAGAGCAACCATGGCTAGGTTATGTGCATTCATGATATCGTTTATATCTCCGGTTAGGCCGAGAGAGAACTCTGTCATGGGAATTAATAAGGCGTTGCCTCCGCCCGCAGCGGTTCCTTTAATATTCATGGTGGGTCCCCCGGAAGGTTGACGAATTGCACCTCCGACATTTACTCCCCGTTTTGCCAATCCTTCAATCAATCCTAAGGACGTTGTGGTTTTCCCTTCGCCGAGAGGTGTTGGAGTAATAGCTGTGACCTCTATATAATAACCGTCAGACTTGTTCTTGAGCCGTTCCATCACTTTTAGAAAATCGACTTTCGGGGTTTTCCCATAAGGAATCAACTCGTCCTTTTCAAGTGACAACTTTTCTACCAATTGATCAACCGTGGGCATGGTTTTTTCGGCTTCTTCGGCAATTTGCCAGTCTTTAAGTTTTGTTGCATCCCAAGCCATAATTATTCGCTCCCTTATTAAAAATTTTTCTTCCCGACTAAGCAGGTATAGAAAGCTTGACAACTGGTATTGTTCCACTGGATATGGCTTAATATTAAAAGAAGTGTCCCTCTTTTAAATTAATTCTATTAGAAAGTATAACTTTTAGTTGTACAACCGACCTTGTGTGTTGGCGACTAATATACCAGCAGAACTCAGCTTGATAAAAGAAACTCCTTTCCCGATCTAAAGTATCCCTAAACAAAGAGTCGTTAGAAAAGACACAATAGTTTGATTCGACACACATTTCTGATTTCCTGCTGCTTTAGTAATTAAGGTAATGTTAATATTTCTCATTCATTCCAATAGTTTTTTCGAATAACGAGAATAATTCCATCATCTTCAAGAATTCCATCCGAGAGCCTGTGTGCCTCGTTGCAGAGTAAATTTGCCACTTCTTGAGAATTAAGAGAAGCAGACTGTTCCAAAACTCCCTGAATCCAATCCAAATCAGTTTTCACAACATCTTGAACTCCGTCGGTAATCAACACCAACGTTTCTCCATTCTGCATTTCATCATCAATAATGGGGATATCGATTTGATTTAAAATACCTACGGGAAGACTTGAAGAGGAAAAAGTTTTTACCTTCTCAGAAGAAATAAGATAAGAAGGAGAGGCCCCTGCTTTTATTAATTTCAAATTTGTCGATTCTAAATCGAGAATTGCCATATCAATGGTTACAAAACTTTCCTCAGGAGAACGCAAAACCAAGATAGAATTTAAGGCCTGGATTGACCCCACCGGATCAAATCCGGTGGTAAGCAACTGTTCCAGTAGTGTAAGAGCCGTGGCACTCATTTTGGCAGCCTTCTCTCCCACACCCATCCCATCGCTTAAAATAAAGGCATGCTGATTTGAGGAGAAAGCAATCGAGGCATAGTTATCCCCGCTCATTCCGCTGCCTGATTTTGTAAAGGAGGCAATCCCCACATCAAGGAAATTGCGCCGCCGTCGTGCTAAATTCGAGGGTTTCACTACCTCCCAGTTGTGCCGGGTATGAAGTTCTTTAGCGAGATTTCCAATTACCTGAGAGACATTAAGAAATTGCCGGGATAAAGCCTCCTGATTTTGGACAAGACGCCGCCGCCAAGTTTCTTGGTTCTTTTCCTGCTCTAATATAAACTGAACTCCTAATAACATTTCTTTTAGCCTTCCGCAATGTCTCTTCCACTCCACGGGCAAAGCCTGTAACTTTACATCAGGCTCATTCTCAACTAACCTAAAAAGTTCAAAGAAGATGTGATAGGTCTTATAAAATTCTCGCTTCCAGCAGACATCAACCGTTGGACAGTTATAACAAACACGTTCCACCAAAACATTCAACAATTCCGGAACTTCCTGCCGTGCCTCAAAAGATTCAGTCTCTGCCGCTTGATAACTTAAAGCAATTTGATCAAAGATCTCAGCCAGAGCTTTTACTTTAGAGACAGTTGTCTCAACCTCCGGGATTGTTTTAGGCTTCAGAAAGTCCCTCTGAGGTGTAACGCCAGGCCAAAGAAAAAATAAAAGCAAACCAATCACGGATGAAATCAACTGTGAATAAACTGCCTCTTGGCGCAAAAAAATGGTCAGCATTAGCATAACAGCGATAAAAGCCGTACCGAGCCCGATTTTTCCAAATCTCCGAAAGGCACCTGTACAAAAACCGGCAAGTCCATAAATACCGGCAGCCACTAAATTGTCAGTGCTTATGGATAGCTGCGGCAAAAAGCCAAGAATTGCACCTACCCCCGCTGAAGTGCCGGCTCCATAGCGTTCAGATACAAATAGCGTAAAAAAGCTCATCAGGACAATGGCAAAATTAATCTCCTTTACTTGAACACCTTGAAGCCCGCTTATAATTCCAATTAGAATCAAGAGCCAGGCTATTCCTTGTTCCCGCTGAAATTCTCCCCTCCAAATTGCCTCTTTCTGCCCCATAGCGAACCAAAAAATAATGGCAAAACCTCCTGCTAAAATGCTTTGCAGCGCCGCTGAGAACAAGGCATATGTGTCCGGATTTGACAAACTCAAGGCCAGAGAGGAAACCACTGCTACCATAACAGCAGTAATAAGAATTAAATAAACTCCCTCATGCTTTCTTCTTCGAATGAAGGGCAGCAGCACAAACATAGCGGCTAAAATTACCGTGATTTGAACCACTGAGGACACATCTTTCAAGGTTGTGATACCGAGGGTAATTGTTCCTAATATGATCCCCAATATCCCAAACAAGGCCCCATAATCACCCAGTAAAATAACTGCAGCTCCAAAGGCAATTCCAAAAGGATGCAGCCCTAATAGGGTGCCCCGTGCTAAGCACCCTCCAAAAATAAGGGGCAGAAACGTGTTTTCCATAGAAATCCTGCTTCGCAGGCCTTGGTTAACTTTTAAGGTTGCCCATTCAGCCATAAGATCACCTCTTACCTTTTTATGGTAATATTATAGCTTAAGGAAATAGCAAAGCTTGTCTACAAAGGGCATGTAAGTAAAACAACTTTCGACCTCGTTCATTCATAATCTCTGAATGCCCCTGCCAAAAGCCTGTACTCTCTTAAAAGCCTCAACATTTTTATATAGAAAACTCGGCTTGTGCCGAGCTTGCGAAGGCAGAAGCCGTTAGTTGCACTGATAACTTATGCTTCTGGAAAGTAACTGACCGAAGATTATACTTTCCAGCTAGTATATAGAAAACTCGGCTTGTGCCGAGGGGGAAAAATAAGAAAACCGCCATACGGCGGTTAATTCTTAATATCTGCTCGAGCCCCTTCCTCCACGCTTGGATTCTGTGGCGCGACGAAATTCTGTCTGACGTTCATCACTGTCTTTTATAAACTTGGCCAATTTATCCTCAAAGGACACCGTTGGCTGAACTCGGCGTTCACGACTCGTATTGCGAACAGTGGGATTAGCTTGTTTTATAGAGAGACCAATTTTTCCCTTTTCATCGACGTGAATGACTTTTACCTTAACATGATCCTGTTCCTTTAAATAATCTCGTACATCCTTGACATAAGCATCAGCAACCTCTGAGATATGTACAAGTCCGGTTACCCTATCCGGTAATTCGATAAACGCTCCAAAGTTCGTGATCCCGGTAACGACTCCTTCAACAATACTGCCAACGTCAATGGCCATACGAAGTAAACTCCTCCTTGTGATGATGATCTATCTATACATGTTTATATTATATGCAGTAAATTTCGTAACTGTCAAGGTTTTAAAAAACAATGTTTTTTCTAATTCTTGGGAGAAATGAGAATTTCGCCATGCTTAACAAGACCCAACTGTTCCCGCGCCAATTGCTCAATATAACTTGGTGTATTTAACTGAGCGATTTCCTCATGGAGTGAGTTTTCTTGTTTAACTAAATCTTCTTTTTCTTGAGTCAACTGAGTAATCTGTTGTTCAACTGAGACATGGAGTTTCCAAAGCTGCCAAGCGGAGCTGCCGGCCACAACAAAAACAAGGAGCAAAAGGAAGATTGTTCCTGGTCGAAGATGCGACTTACGTCGTTTTATCGGTTTAATCTTCTGTTGAGACTTCTTCATCCCAATCTGCTCCCCCTAAACCAAGCTCACCACTTGGAATAATACATACAATCTCATACCCCTTGCTCCGGGCACGATTTAGCAAAGTGGCTACAGAGCTTGAACTAAGCTGAAGTTGCTTGGCTATATTTTCTAAAGATTTTCCACTTTCTTTAAGAATCACTGCCTGACGTTCTCGAAAGCTAAGTTTTTCCAAGCCTCTGATTTCAATTTGCACTGTGGCACACCCTTAATTCATTAGTTATGCACATTATGTGGATAACTATGTGGACAAATTTTGTACAAAATGTGTACAAAGAACTTACAAATGGCTACACACATCATTATAGCTACTCCTAAGGTGTGAATCAACCCCCCTGACATATTTTACCCATTGGTCCTAGGTGGCCACATCTGTCTCCACCATTCCTTTATAGCCATCGGCAAACCTAATAAAGGCCGGTAGATTATATGTTCGCCAATACGGTAAGAAAGTAAGCTAAACCAACGCAAAATAGCATAGGGCGGGCGCATCAGCAGAACAAGCCCTCGAAACGGTATCATTATCCCTCTGACGAAAAGTTTCAAGAGGTTGGCAATCATTTGATAAACCATTAAATAACCTCTTGTCAAATAGCGGCTTAAAACTCTCAAATAAAGAATGAGTCCTAAAAGACTGCCCCAAACATTGTAAAATCTAAAGGCAAGTGCATTGGCCCTAAAAAATAACCGGTAGAGGATTAACAAGGCGACAAGAGAAAAGAGGATATCTCCTCCAAACGTTACGATGGGTCCCCACCCCTGCCATCGCCTAAACGTTCGAAAAAAATCAAATACGACTCCGACCATCACTCCTGCTGCGATGACCCAAAAAAACGTCATGAATTCTGAGATAGTCCTTCCTCCTCTCTAACCTAAACTTCCTAGCGAAAAATCTTATGCATTAAGCCCTGCCGGGAGCCTCCTCCTGTTCCTCGATGATAAATAAGAGCACTGACAAAGCCCTCGATGTCTACCATACTTTCCTCAAGGTTAAGCTGCTTAATTCCTAATTGTTCCCCTTTAATACTAAGAACTCCTAATTCCGTTTCCAGAATAATTTCTTTCGGATCAAAGGACTGAACCTTTTTTATTCCGGTCAACGCAAGGGTTTCTCGGTTTTCCATGACAAGGCGATGTCCTTTGCCAATATAATCTGCCATGCCCCATCCCCTCCAACACTTTATTCTTCTTAAACCCTATTCAGCTTCACTGTCCTTTAGACATAGGGTTTGTTTTAATAAAAGAAAATCAAATAAAGACAGAGTCCTTTCAATAAGACTCTGTCTTTCTCTCATCTCTGATTAACTCATAGAGAGTGTGGGCTTCGTTTGCTTTTATATTATTGGGTGTTGCTAAAACTTTTACTTCTACAACATGGTTCGCAATCTCAAGGATAATTTGATCTCCGGGTTTAACTTCTGCAGAAGGTTTGACAATTCGTCCATTAATACTAATCTTTTCTCCCACACACACATCTTTAGCCACTGTGCGTCGTTTAATCAGGCGGGAAACCTTTAAAAATTTGTCGATACGCATAAGTTTCTGTCGTTAAACCTCCCTCTTCTGATGCTGTCCGGACAGTGCCCTTATTAAAAATCAGGTTCCAGTAATACCGGAACCTGATTTCTCACAAAGCATTAAGACCTTATTTTTGGACAGCGTCCTTAAGAGCTTTCCCCGCTTTGAAACCAGGCACTTTTGCAGCGGGAATAATGATTGTTTCTTTAGTTTGTGGGTTTCTTCCAGTTCTCTCAGCACGTTCTTTTACTTCAAAGGTTCCAAAGCCCACTAATTGAACTTTTTCGTTTTGTGCTAAAGATTCTTCAATCGTGGCAAAAACGGCGCTTACGGCCTTTTCTGCGTCCTTCTTGGACATTTCTGCCTTTTCAGCAACTGCACTTACCAATTCAGCCTTATTCAAACTAGTCCCTCCTAAATAACTGATCTTATCACGTAGACTATATTTCGCGATAAAAAATCATTCTCCTGCTTATCCCGCGGAATATTACATTAATTTACCGTTTTTTTCTTGGAATTTTGCCCTTTCCCAAAAAACATCCATGTCCTTAAGGGATAAGTGTTCAATTTCCTGATTCTCTTGGTGAATAAGTTCTACCATTTTGAGAAAGCGCCTCTGAAACTTATGTACCGCCTCCCTGAGAGCTTCTTCTGCATCCAGTTTAAGAAATCTTGATACATTTACCAGCGCGAACAATAGATCCCCAAACTCTTCACGAATACCCACCCCAGTTTTCAAGGCATCCTGCAGCTCTTGCAATTCTTCCTGGACTTTCTGGAAAGGACCTTCGAGATCGGTCCAGTCAAACCCAACTTTAGCCGCTTTGCGTTGTGTTGCCGAAGCCAGCATCAGTGCCGGTAAACCTTGCGGATCGCTGAAAAAGGCTTTTTCCTTTTTTTCGCCGGCTTTTTCTTCCTGTTTAATTCTATCCCAAGCCTGAATTACATCATCCGCAGTTTCAATCGTCTCTTCACCAAAAACGTGTGGATGCCTGCGCAGCAACTTTTGAATAATACCTTGTAAGACATCTTGAATTTCAAATTCTTCGTTCTCTGAAGCAAGCTGGGCATGAAATACAACTTGCAGTAATAAGTCTCCCAACTCTTCACACAAATTATACATATCCTCTTTTTCAATGGCATCCAACACTTCATAGCTTTCTTCGATCAAACAAGGCTTCAGGGTTTGATGATCCTGTTCTCTGTCCCAAGCACAACCGGCGGGAGAACGCAATACCGCCATTATTTGCACCAATCTAGCCCAGGAAATGACCTCCGAACACGGGGGCAAGACAATCGTTGTTAAATGATCGAAGGTTCCGTGATCCACTTCAAAAAGAGGAAGCTTGTCCACCTGTTCTCCGGAAGTACCCAACCCACGAACAATAAACACATCTGCCCCATCGGGATAGAACCGCATGAGATCAAGCTTTACCTCCGAGGCAATTAAGCGGTTATAGACCTGAGGAACAATAAGCCATTCCCGTCCTGTCAGGTCCGAATCTTTGAGAGCATCATAGTTTCGGATAAGCACTCCCTCAATAGGATCAAAATTCAGTACCCGGAAAATTTCATCCACAAAACTCATGGCAGGATGAATAATTACTCTATAGTCCTTTTCCAAGTTTTTGCGGATAAGTTGGATTGTCTTTTCGGCAACCATAGGATGTCCCGGCACAGCATAGATGACCTCCGAACCCTTTTGCAGCTCTGTTTTCAATCGTTCGGTAATTTTTTGGTACACCTCCTCAAAGGAAGCTTCAGAATCATAAACGTCATCAAAGGATTCCAAGGAGATACCTTCCGCCAATAATTCCTGAACACAAGGGTGCTGCGAAGTTCTCACAAAAACCTTCTTAGCATCACGAAGACGACGGTAATTCCCTAACGTTAATTGTTCAAGTCCCGAAGGACCCAGTCCAATGACATGAAGACACGAGGACATTTTCTCACCTCCTGAAGCTAGTTTAGCATAAAGTAAAATAAAGCGGGAGTACCGCTTTATTCTTATAGACTGAAAGCATAATTATTTCACTACTCTCTGGAATTGTCCCTATTGCTCCATCTGTTTGGCCAGAAAAACCGCTGCCGTCTCAACCAGTTTAATTTCTAAATCTCCCATCTTCGCATTGGGCTCTTTTGAAATGATCATTACCGACCCAATAGGGTCTCCTTGAGAAATAATTGGAGCAATCACTTCACAGACTACTTTAGATTGATCCTCTTCATCGCTATCATTAATTTTGGCTGCACTATTGTCACCGGAATTAGTTAAACCTATTTGAAGTGTTCTCCTTTCTTCCATAGCTTGTTCAACGGAATGATCTATTGGTTTATTTAAGTACTCTTTCTTCGAAGCCCCTGCCACGGCAATAATTGTATCACGATCCGAAATACAAGTGATGTGCCCGGTCGCTTCAAACAGAGAATCGGCATACTCCTTGGCGAACTCCCCCAATTCTCTGATGGGGGAGTATTTTTTTAGGATAACCTCCCCTTCTCGATCTACAAAAATTTCTAACGGATCACCTTCCCGGATGCGAAGAGTCCGACGAATTTCCTTTGGAATAACGACCCGGCCAAGGTCATCAATTCTTCTCACAATACCTGTTGCTTTCATAGGTGCACATTCCTCCTTTGTTCCCGAAAACTCATTTCGTTCTTTTCTAATTACTATTTCAAGTCAATGATAGTATATATCTAGAGTTTGCCAATTATTCATTATTTTCCAATGCACAACAAAAGAAGGCAAAATAATTCGCCTTCTTAAAAACACTCTTTAGCTTGCCGGTTGGTACCCTTTGGCATATTCAATCTTAGAATTTTTCTTCAAGTCATCAAAAAATGTTTGAAACTTAGTGTCTTTAGCCTCATTGAACGCATCTTGGGCCACTTGAGTCTTTATGCTTGCAAAATCCGGTGTACTGGCAGGCGTATGTGCTTCAACATAAATAACATGATAACCAAACTGCGTTTTAACAGGAGTTGTGGAAAAGGTTCCTACTTTCTGGGCAAAAGCCGCCGCTTCGAACTCCGGAACCATTTTCCCTTTGGTGAAAGTTCCGAGATCTCCTCCCGACTCTTTGGCTCCCGGTTCTGTGGATTTTTCTTTAGCAAGTTGCTCAAACAGAGGAAGAATTTTTTCGTTATTTTTCTGGGCTTGTTCTAACTGCGCGATAATCGCTTTGGCATCGGCTTCTGTCTTAAGTAAAATGTGATGGGCAGTAACACTTTCGGGTTGACCGTAATTCGCTTTGTTTTTGTCATAATACGTTTGTACCTCGCTGTCAGTCGGCTGTTTGACATCCGAAGTTATCTTAGTATAAACCGTTAAAAAATTTGTCAACTCTGTTTGAGACATGCCTTGTTGGCTTAACATAGACTGAAATTGAGCATCTGTACCCATATTCTTTTTAATCGCATCTTCCTGGCTCTTAATCGAAGCATCTGCCGTATTCAGCTTAAGTTTCTTGACCTCTTGGGCCAAAAGCTGTCCTTCAATCATACGATCAAGAACTTGACTTTTAATTTGTGTTAAGGCTTGTTTCCCTTGATCCGTGTCAAACTTCATACCTTGACTCTCATAGGTTTTTTGTACATCTGCCACACGAGCATCATAATCCTTGATGAGAATTGGGTCCCCATTAACTTGGGCCACCCATTTACCATCTGCCGATGAAGAGCAGCCTGCAGTTATCAACACCAACATTATAACGCCAACTAGTATCCCGAGCCGGGACTTTTTCATTCCGACACACCCTTTCAATTCACTTAGTCCAGTATATCAAGGAGTTTCCCGTGAAGCAATATTGCTAAAAATAACAAGCACACGCCGCACCGCTCCAATCACCTCTTCTTGATCGAGAGTACGAACGCGAACCTTACATTCAAGATTTCCATTAGGTAACGAGTTAAAGGACAAGGGTAGCGGAGAAGCTGAGGCAATAGCCATTAAACGTTCGCCGGACATCCCTAGATCTGCTCCAAAGCGCAGGCTGACATTTTGTTTCGTTTGCTGAATTTGTTCGATGCGAAGTACTCCTGCCAAAAGTTTGATCCTAATAATTTGAATTAAATGTTCAACTTCGCGAGGAGGAGTTCCAAAGCGATCTACCAGCTCGTCAACCATTTCCTCGAGTTCCGCCTCATTTGCCACCTTGGCTAAACGTTGATACAAGGAAGCCTTAGTCTGCTTATCAGAAACATAGGCGTCCGGCAGGAAGGCATCTACTTGAAGTTCAATGCTTGGCTCTGCGGCCTCTTCCACCTTTTCCCCGCGCAATTCCAGAACCGCTTCTTTCAGCATCTGACTGTAAAGCTCGAAGCCAACGGCCGCTAAATGGCCATGTTGTTGGGCACCAATTAAGTTCCCTGCGCCGCGAATTTCCAAATCACGCATGGCGATTTTAAATCCCGCTCCGAATTCCGTAAATTCACGGATGGCAGCTAATCGTTTTTCCGCTACCTCTGTGAGAACTTTTTGCGGTTTATACAGAAGATAGGCATAAGCCTTGCGATTTGACCTCCCCACTCTGCCCCGAAGCTGATAAAGCTGGGACAACCCCATACGGTCGGCCTCATCAATAATCAGCGTATTGACATTAGGCATGTCCAGACCCGTTTCAATAATAGTCGTGGAAACTAAAACATCCGTTTGCTGCTCTAAAAAATCCAGCATGACACGTTCAAGCATGGTTTCACGCATTTGACCATGGGCCACACCGAAGCGGGCTTCCGGAACTAATTGGCTTAAAAAATCAGTGACTTTGTCCATATCCTCAACTCGGTTATGAACAAAGAATACCTGCCCACCCCGTTGAATTTCCCGCCGTATAGCATCCCGTACCACATCAGGACGAAATTCGGTAACATAGGTCTGTACAGGGTACCTGCCTTCAGGCGGAGTTTCTATCACACTCATATCTCTGACACCCACTAGCGACATATGAAGGGTTCTAGGAATTGGTGTCGCTGATAAGGTCAGAACATCCACGTTTCCTTTGATTGTTTTTAGCTTCTCTTTATGAGCAACCCCAAAACGCTGCTCTTCATCAATGATTAAGAGGCCTAAATCCTTAAATTTAACGGCATCGGCTAAAATACGATGGGTTCCAACAATGACATCAATCCGGCCTTCTTTCAAGCCCTGAATGATCTCTTTCTGTTCTTTAGAGGAACGAAATCGGCTTAGCACATCAATAGTAATAGGATAACCTGTAAATCGTTCTCGAAGAGTGTTGAAATGCTGTTGAGCTAAAATGGTGGTCGGAACTAAGAAGGCAACTTGTTTACCGTCCATAACCGCTTTAAATACAGCCCTGAGAGCAACTTCAGTTTTACCATAGCCAACGTCTCCGCAGAGCAGCCGGTCCATAGGACGAGGAAGCATCATGTCCCGTTTGACATCGGCAATACACTGGAGTTGATCGTCCGTTTCTACATAGGGGAATTTCTCTTCAAATTCCACTTGCCAAACGTTGTCCGGAGCAAAAGCATATCCCTGAGTAGCTTCTCTCTGGGCATAGAGTTTTAAGAGATCAAAGGCCATTTCTTTAACCGCAGAGCGCGTCTTGCTTTTGACTTTGTGCCACTCAGTTCCCCCGAGTTTATATAGTTTGGGCATAGTCTCTGCAGCATTTCCCAAATACTTTTGCAAAAGATGGAGTTGGTCTAAAGGTACATAAAGCCGATCCTCTCCGGCATAGCGAATTCCAAAATAGTCCTTTTCTATCCCTGCAACCTCTAAACGCTCAATTCCCGTAAATTGTCCAATCCCATGGTGAACATGCACAACATAGTCTCCCGGCTTAAGATCCGAAACATAAACATTCTTGGCAGGGGCAGGACTTGGTTTCTTCCCAGCCACCTTACTCTCACGTTTATATATTTCGGTCTCGGTAAGTACTACGAGTTTACCCAGGGGCAGTTCAAAACCTTGATCCAGAGAGTAAGGATAAACATAGACATGTCCGTCTTCAATGGTATCCCCAAGTTTTCTGCGGCCGGCAGCTACTCCCCGGTCCTTGAGACCTTGGAGCAAACGCTCTGTATGTTCCTCATCTCCAACAAAGAGAGCCACCACATTCCCTGCATCTTTAAAATGTTCGATTTCATCCACTAACTTACTTGTCTTTCCCATAAAGCCCGTTAGGGACCGGGCATTTAGGTTGAATACCCGTTTTGGAGTTAGTCCCGGAGTCTGCCTTATTAGCGTGGATAGTCCAATTAAGGGCTGTTTCTGACCGGGCCTCAACAAATCCTCATATCTGATAAACAACGTTTCAGGATGAACAAAACCTTCGCCCTGTTCCAATTGCTGAGTAAATTCCATCAATCGTTCATTAGCCTGAAATTCAAGCTGCTCTTTTAAACGCAGCGGCTCATCAAGAATGATATAGTAATTATCTTCTAGATATGAGAAAAAGGGTACGAGTGGAGTATTAACCAAACTCAGAAAGGGATAAATATTTTCATCAAGAATGCCTTGCTGTAATCGTTCTTCAAGAAAAAGTACCTTGTTATGCAACCGCTCTGCAGCTTCCGTCCTGCCTGCTCGCTGCAGACGCCCCGCTGCTTTGCGGGCTTCTGCTCGAATTGTAAAGCGCAGTTCTTCAAGTTCCTCTGTGGTCACCACAAACTCCATAGCGGGAGAAATCAAGGCCTTATCCTGAGACGAAATCGATTTCTGAGTTTCTAGATTAAAGGTTCGGATCGAATCAACTTCTTCATCAAAAAACTCTATGCGCAGAGCCTCTCCGGCGAGAGGAGCAATATCCAAGATTCCCCCTCGCAAAGCAAATTGACCTTTCCCTTCCACAGTATCAACTCGTTCATATCCTCCGCCTATCAAGGTTAAAAGAATATCGTTTAAAGCATATCCTTTCCCTGTTTCTAAGGTCAGTGAATAATCCCTCCAGCGCTGGAGAGGAAACACGCGCCTCTCTATGGCCAGAACAGAGGCTACAACCGTACAATTTCGTTCAATGGCTAAGCGATTAAAAACACGAATTCTCTCTGCCGTTGTTTCCTTGCTTTTTCCCAGGACTTCAAAAGGAAGCCATTCCGTAGCCGGAAGGTGCAGAATGGATTTTTGAGGACACCAAGTCTTTAAATCCGCTGCCCACTTTTGAGCCTGTTCTTCAGAATAAGTCAGAACTAATCCCGGTTTTTTCTGTATTAGCTGGGCGATCATAGCCGCCTTCTGACTACCGGTTAAGTCATAGATCATTTGAGGCCATTCCCCAGACCCAAGGGACTCCTCGATCTTGGAAATATCTAATCCCTGGCGAAGGTAATCATGAATTATTTTCAAAAACATTCGTCCTTTCGGGCGGCAAAAAAAGATGAACGTCCGTCATGGACCCCCACTTGCCTACTCCTCTAAACTGACTAAAGGACATGGTTCTATAGACCTGCCCTTTCTTATCCTAACGTAATTTATTTCTGCCCTGCTTTTTTCTTAAATCTCCCTAATGAAAAACATTCCTTGACTCCGTTTCCATTTCATTCAGACAACTCGGGCAAAGGGTATATGAGATGTTTCCAACGATATCCATTATAGAATCGGATTCTGCACTGGTCAAGTCATCGAGCTCTATCTCGCCCAGAATTCTTTCGCAGGTATGACATACTTTTACCACTCTCATCCCGTAATCACCTCCCTAGCACTAGAATTACCCCTAATGCGAAAGGTTATACTCATTCGGCGATTTAGCGATGGTATATATTCATAGCTCTGCCGACATCTCCTTTAAGCCAAAGACCTGCCGCCTTTTCGGCCCGCTCTAATAAGTCTTCAATGGCAGGGAGTTCAGTTTCTCCGAAGGGAGAAAGAACATAGCGTGCGGGATCCCACTCTTTCGGCGGCCGGCCAACCCCTAATTTTAGCCTCCAGAAAGTTTCTGTGCCTAATTCCGCCATGATAGACTTAATTCCATTGTGTCCTCCGGCACTTCCATGATCACGCAGGCGCAGTTTGCCTAAAGGCAAATCCATATCGTCATGAACAATTAGAATATCTTCAGGGGCGATTTTATAGAAATTAACAAGTTCCCTGACCGAACGTCCGCTTAAATTCATAAAAGTGTGAGGCTTTAAAAGTAACAAGCGCTCACCTTGTACAGACCCTTCAGTCCATAAACCTTGAAATTTCGTTCGAAATTGGAGTCCTAAAGCTTCGGCCAAACCGTCGATAAACAGAAATCCAATATTATGGCGTGTCTCTGCATATTGGGGACCAGGATTGCCCAAGCCGACAATAACCTTCATAATAATACCCTCCCAAGCATATTCATCCTCTTAGCTGAATACATTCATTATGGATAAGCAACAAATAATTTTCACCATAAGGGGGTGAACTTATTGAAACCAAGTCGGAAATTTTTATCCTTACCCATTATCTCCCTAAAAGAAGGGCAGCAAATAGGTTATGTAAAAAGTTTAATCCTCGATGCCGGTACAAAGTCTCTTGCTGCGATCATTGTAGACCCCAAAGGATTTTTCAAAGATCAACGCGTTATACCCTATACTAAAGTCGTTAGCGTCGGCGATGACGCCATCACCATTGATAAAGAAACTCATGTGGAAAAAACGTCCAACCTTCCTGAACTCTTAGAGTTAGTTAAAGAAAAACTAACAATTATTGGCACAAAAATAATTACAGAATCCGGGAAAACCCTCGGGACAGCTGATGAATATTATATTGACCCGACCACAGGGAAAATAACCCAAGTGGAAATCTCAGCAGGAAAACTCGACGGGTTCCTGAGCGGCAAGGCTTGGCTGTCCGCCGAATATATCACAACCCTTGGGCATGATGTCATCGTAACTCAACAGGGAAGCGAAAATTACTTGTCGGTGGCCGATAAGGGGCTTAGTGAGTCCTTTAAAAATCTTCTGCATTCAACCTCTCATCTTGCTTCGGAAACGACTCATACTCTGAGCAATTACTTTAAAAAGCAAAAGCGCGACACCAATAATTTAGAGACTCAGGAAGAAAAACCACCTGTCACCGTGATGGAACTTGATGACGATCCGCCAGCCAATCAAATTCTGCCGGAAGACCCTCAATCTAAAGAACCCCTGGGGTGAATGCCCCAGGGGTTTCTCTTTTTCTTTAACTAAAAAGTTTACTCACTGAGAGATCTTCGTGAATACGAACAATTGCCTCCCCTAATAGCGGCGCTACAGAAAGCACCTTAATGCGGGGAATTGTTTTCTCTTTATCAAGAGGAATTGTATTGGTAACTACAACTTCCTGCAGCACTGAGTTCTCAAGACGCTCAATGGCAGGTCCTGATAAAACGGCATGGGTACAGCAGGCATAGACTGCTTTGGCACCCCGATCAAGGAGCGCCTGAGCCCCCTGAGTTATAGTCCCGGCAGTGTCAATGATGTCATCAATCATGATCACTGTTTTTCCCTTTAATTCACCAATGACATTCATGATTTCAGAAACATTGGGTTCCGGCCGCCTCTTATCAATAATGGCAAGGGAAGCGCCGATACGTTCGGCAAGATTTCGTGCCCTGGTAACCCCGCCTAAATCCGGAGAAACGACGCAGAGATTGCCAAGACCCTTTTCTCGGAAATACTCTGCCAGGATCGGCACACCTGGTAAGTGATCCAGAGGAATATCGAAAAAGCCCTGAATAGCAGGGGCGTGTAAATCCATCGTTACAACACGGTCAGCACCTGCAGTGGTTATCAGATTAGCCATCAATTTAGCGGTGATTGGGTCCCGAGCCCTTGACTTGCGTTCCTGGCGAGCATAGCCGTAATAAGGCATGACTGCAGTAATTCGGCGGGCTGAAGCCCGGCGCATCGCATCAATCATAATAAGCAATTCCATAATGTTGTCATTGGTTGGATAGCAGGTCGGCTGAACCACATAGATATCCGATCCCCGGACACTTTCATCAATGACTATAGAGATTTCTCCATCTTGGAAACGTTTAATTTTTGCTTCACCAAGCGGGACTCCCAAATAATCCACGATTTCCTGCGCTAACGGCCGATTGGCATTTCCACAGAAAATCTTAAATTCTTTTGCTGCCATGACTATTTTTGCCCCCTATTTCTCTTCTCCAGATGCCAATGTTCTTTAATAATTTGTTGGCTCCGTTCCACTGCTAAGGCTTTTGCAGGAACATCTTTAGTGATTGTTGAACCTGCTCCCGTAACGGCGTAATCTCCCACTTCAACAGGTGCCACTAAATTGGTGTTGCTGCCAATAAATGAATGGTCGCCAATTATCGTGGGATGTTTACTGCTGCCGTCATAATTACAGGTGATGGTACCCGCGCCAATATTTGCAGCCTTTCCGACCTGTGCGTCCCCTATATAACTCAAGTGAGGAACCTTTGCCCCTGCTGCAATTTTGCTGTTTTTGATTTCTACAAAATCGCCTACTTTAACATCTGACTCCAGACTTGTCCCCGGCCGCAGATATGCAAAGGGCCCAATATGACAGCGATCGCCAATATTCGAATCTTTAGCAACTGTATAAGTTACTTCAGATCCACATCCCACTCTACAGTTTTCCAGACTTGTCTGAGGTCCGATGACGGCATCCTCACCGACATAAGTTTTTCCCATAAGCCGCGTGAAGGGTAAGATGGTGACATCTTGAGCAAGCCTTACTTCAGCATCTATAAACGTTGAAGCAGGATCGACAACCGTGACTCCCTCTGCCATCCAATGCTCGAGAATCCGCTCACGAAAAACCCTTTCCGCTTCTGCCAACTGACTCCGACTATTAATCCCCAGGGCTTCGTGAGAATCTTCTGTGCAATACGTCAGTATTGTTTCTCCCTGCTTTAAAAAGATATCAAAAACTTCCGTCAGGTAATATTCCCCCTGGGCATTCTGAGGAGTAATTTTCGCTAATGCTTCCTTAAGGGCTGATGCTCTGAAACAATAGGTACCGGTGTTGATTTCCTTAATTAGGCGTTCATCAGGTGCTGCGTCTTTTTCCTCAACAATCCTTACAAGTTGATCGCCATGTTTAAGAACTCTCCCGTAGCCAAACGGCTGCTCCAGATAAGCCGTTAAAACTGTAGCACAGGCTCCTCGGTCTTGATGCAATTTTATCAGAGTTTGTAGTGATTCGGGTTTAAGTAACGGTTGATCTCCGCTGAGAACAAGGACTGTCTGAGCGTCCTCCAGATAAGGCATCGCCTGCATGATAGCATGCCCTGTTCCCTTTTGTTCAGTTTGAACTACTGTCTCTGCACGTTCTTGAACTCTGGCCGCAACAATTTCACGGCCATGTCCGACAATTACGAACGGTCGTTCAACCCCAACTTGGTTGGCCACGTCCAAGACATGTTCAATGAGCGGTTTCCCTGCTAAAGAATGCATGACCTTAGGCAATTTTGAATGCATTCTTGTCCCTTTTCCAGCAGCCATGATCACCGCTACCAAATTAGGCATTTCTATTCGCCTCCAGTTTAGTTTAACCTGTAGTGATTTTTACATTCCAAAAGTTCTTTATTCGTCAAATAAGCCTAAAATCCTTTTTTAGAACAACATATATCAAAAGAAAACCAGCCCCTGAACGGAAACAAAAAAAAAGAAGACCCCCAAAGGTCTCCTTCCAATCTCTAAATAATTTACATCGCTTCTTGATACGCTTTTAAAACAGCAGTTTGAATGACTTCCCGTGCTGCAGCGGAAATTGGGTGAGCGATATCACGAAATTCTCCCTCAGGTGTTTTACGGCTGGGCATCGCAACAAAAATACCATTCATCCCCTCGACGACTTTGACATCATGCACAACAAAGGCATTATCAAAAGTCACGGAAACCACTGCCTTCATCTTACCTTCCGTGTTAATCTTTCGAACCCGCACATCAGTAATATTCATTATGAATCACCACCCTTCCCTTTGCTTTCCAGGTCTGTCCATAATGATATTCTCTGTATGGTAAAAAAATCCTGCCTATAAATCGGGAAAATTTTGAATAATTACCTTACAACCCATTGAAAAGCAGTTCCTCCGGTACAATAATTGACTTTCCGCTATTAAGATCGAGTTCCCGCAGTTTCAAAAGAGATAAATAACCTTCAACAAGTTTTGGCTCCGATGTAATTTGGGTTTCTACCAACACACCAATGCCTACAACATCTGCTTCGAACTCTTTCATCAGATTTTTAATCCCTAAGGCTGTTCCTCCTGCTTTCATAAAATCATCAATGACAAGCACTTTACGTCTGGGATCTAAGGCCCGGCGTGACAAAGACATCATCTGTATGCGCCGGGAAGACCCGGAAACGTAATTAATACTTACCGATGATCCCTCGGTCACTTTATTTCCCGTACGGATGACGACCATGGGTAAGCCGAGGGCTTCTGCTGTTACCAATGCCAAGGGAATTCCCTTCGTTTCAATGGTAACGACAACTTCAGGTCCCTTCTCTCTGAAAGAACTTGCAAAAATAAGTCCGAGCGGGCGGAGAACTGCAGGATCATAAAGAAGATCGGTCATATAAAGAAACCCACCCGCCAAAATTCGTTCTTTTTCGCTAAGTCGTTGTGCCAGCTTGCTTAGAAAGAGAGCCGCTTCTGCGGAGGAAATTTCAGGAATATAACGAACTCCACCTGCTGCACCGGAGACAGTTTCCAGACGGCCCTGCCCGGAAAGCTGAAAACTCCCTTTGACAGCCATTAAATCCTCACTGATCGTAGACTTCGCCGTACCAAATCGTTCTGCAAATAAGGTCAGGGGAGTCAGAACATTGGGGTTAGACATTAACAATTGGGTGATGGCCACCATGCGTTCCGCTCGTTTCATCTTTTCCACGATTATTGTTCCGCCTTACCAGGATCATTCTTCGCTCTCATGGTCTCAAACATAACATTCTCAGCAGTCACAATATGAGCCATCGCCAATGATTGTGCTTCCTCACTGTTATGATTTCGTAATGCTTCTACAATCATACGATGTTCTTCAATAGCATCTTTGTTCCGTCCGGGAACTGCTAATGATGTGGCTCGGAAACGCTGAATTTGTTCTCGCAGATTCGCTAAAATCTGAATTAAGCGTTCGTTACGGCTTGCCTTATAAACAAGCGCATGAAAATCTGTATCTGATTGAACAATTTGTTCCAAATTCATCTCGCCTTCATTTGCCCGGTAAAATAAGACCTGCTCCATTTGTTCCAATTCTTCATCCGTCACCCGCTCTGCAGCCAAGCCTGCGGCCAAGCCCTCCAGGGCGGAACGAATCTCGAAAACATCCGCCACATCTTTTAGGGAAACTCCTGCCACATAGGCCCCTTTGCGCGGAATCATCACAACGAAATTTTCAAGTTCCAACTTGCGAATGGCTTCACGCACAGGAGTTCTGCTTACGCCCATTTCCTCAGCCAGTTGAATTTCCATTAATCGCTCTCCCGGCTCAAGTACTCCATTGAGGATTGCCTCGCGCATAGACTCAAAAACAATTTCCCGCAAAGGCTTATAACCATCAAGCACTACCGGTAATAATCGTTTTTCCATTCATATATCCCCTTTCATATTACATTGATTCATGATCAGCTGTTTTAGTCACCCAAACGTTTTTATGACCTCTATTTTTCAGTTTTTCAGCAACTTGCCGTGCATGTTCACCACTTTGGGCAATCCCAAAGACACAGGAACCGCTGCCTGACATTAGAGCCCCATAGCACTTCTCGGCCAACAGTTGCTGCTTAAGATCAGATATTTCCGGAACCAGAGGAATCGAGGCAATCTCTAAATCATTATATAGCAGGGCCGCTATCTGCTGCGGCGAAGATTCCCTTAAAGCGTTTTCCCAATCCGCTCTTACGAGAAACCCGCTCCTTCCATCCCTGTCGAACCTTTGATAAGCTTCCCGTGTATTGACTCCTGCTCTCGGCTTAACTAAGACCAAGTCCAAGCAAGGGGCTTTCGGTAAAAAATCAAGTTCTTCCCCACGCCCCGCAGCCCACATAGTTCCGCCTCCAAGGCAAAATGCCACATCAGCGCCACACTTCCCAGCGAGTTCTAACAACGTTTTTTTTGTTAAGGGATTATCAAACAGCTTATTTAATAAGCGAAGGGTAGCCGCAGCATCGCTGCTCCCGCCTGCCAATCCGGCCTGAATTGGGATATGCTTCTCAATGTGAATTTCTACTCCTTCTGACAAGCCAAGTTCTTGCAAAAACAACTCAGCCGCTATGTGGGCAATATTCCCGCTGCCGCTTAACTCTCCGCAGTGGCAGGTCACTTTCTCACCGGCACGCCGTACCCTCACTACGTCATGTAAGTCAATAGACTGCATCACACTTTGAAGTTCATGATATCCGTCATCCCTGATTCCTAATACCGCTAAGGCCAAATTTATCTTTGCATGAGCGAACGTTGTAACGAAGGATTGTTTCATTTGTCTCACCATCTCCGAACATTAGGGATGCATTTCCTTTTATTATACATATATTTACGTAGGATTCCAGCACTCTTCAAGAAAATTAAATTAAGAAACACTCGGCCATCCCTTTCGGGCAATAGAAAAGAAGCGAAGAATATCCCTCGCTTCGTGAGTTAATGTCTTACTGTATCTTTCTAAATATCAGCCACCCACTGCCAATTCGTGGTGTGTAAGGTCTTTGCGTTCTGCTTGCAGTTTCAACCTCCGTTGAATTTCCTCTTCTATGGGTTCAAGATGTTCGAAGAACATGACAAAAGTTTCTCCGGGCTTACAAGCATCTAAGCCTTGGCGAAATGCTTCAATCTCCGGAAGAACAACCATGATCTTATTTTTATCTATTCCGCAACGGACAGCTTCGTCATAAAGAAGCTGAGCAATTTCTCCCGGTTTTCTTCCACGTAAATCTTTATCTTCCCGAATCACAAGCCGATTAAAACCTAGGGCAGCTACTCTGCCAACTTCACGTACCAACTCGTCAGGGCGATCCCCCGGAACCGTGATACAACCTACCAGGGAACTGCAGTTTGACTGTCTCAAGGTATTAATCACTTCTTGAATTCCTGCAGCATTATGGCCGTAATCTACGACCACTCGCACACCATTCAACTCATAGAGATTTAAACGACCACGATTATAATTAGTATCTGAAGAAAATTCTTTCAGAGAATTTCTTATAGCTGAGGCGGTTAATCCCAATGCCCATCCGGCTGCAACAGCCGCTAAAGCGTTTTGGATGTTATGTTTGGCCCTGCCACCCCAGGTTACCGGAAGCTGTTTCACTGAACAGATTCTGGAGCTTTGCGAACCTTGACATAGTACAATCATATTGCGTAAGACGAAAACAGCCGTACCACCTAACCCCAAATGCTTCCGAACATGTAAATTATCTTTCTCTGTGCTGAATAAAATGACTCGTCCCGAGGTACGTTTCGCCATAGCAACAACTTGGGGGTCATCAGCGTTCAAAATCACATAGCTGTGAGGCTTGACCACCTCCGCAATTAAACTCTTGACATGTGCAATATCTTCAATGGTTTCAATTCCATATTGACCCAGATGGTCTGTTGTCACGTTCGTTATGACTGCTATATCTGCATAGTCATATCCTAAACCGGCCCTTAGGATTCCTCCCCGGGCAGTCTCTAAAACTGCTGCCTGAATGTCAGGATGCCTCAGGACAATTTTGGCGCTTTCCGGTCCTGTCATGTCCCCTTTTATCCACAACTTTTGATTGAAATAAATGCCGTCTGTTGAGGTCATTCCTACTTTAAGCTGCTGATCAATCAGCATTTTGCTGATCATACGCGTTGTAGTCGTTTTGCCATTTGTTCCAGTAACGGCTATTATGGGAATCCTTCCGTTTCCGGAAGGCATAATTTGCTCAAGAATAGCCTTTCCCACGTCCCGGGCTTTGCCGATACTTGGGAAATGATGCATTCGTATACCCGGTGCGGCATTAACTTCGATAATTTGTCCGTTTTTCTTCCGATAGGATTCTTCAATATTTTCTATGACCAAGTCCACTCCTGCTACATCCAGCCCAATTAATTTTGCTGCATATACCACTAACTCTTTATTATCGGGATGAACCCGGTCCGTCACATCCAAGGCTATGCCTCCGGTGCTGAGATTAGCACTATCCCGCAGATACACCGTCTCTCCTAAAGGCGGAATGGAGGATATGGTCATATGTTTTTGGGAAAGAGTTAATAGTACCACGGGATCTATCTTGATTTTCGTTAAGGCTTTTTCATGATCATCTCCACGCTCCGGATCACAGTTTATCTTATCTACTAACTCAGCAATGGTTGATACTCCGTCACCTACCACATGAGCCGGTATTCTTTGGGATGCAGCTATCAAACGATCCCCAACGACCAGCAAGCGATAATGCTGACCCGAAATATATTCTTCGATGACTACCCATTCCCCATAAGTTTGAGCGACCTTAAACGCAGATTTTACTTCACTAATGCTTGATAACTGTAAGGTAACTCCTTTCCCTTGATTGCCCCGTAATGGCTTAATTACCACTGGAGCATTCATTTCGAGGAAAGCTTGTACAGCTTCTTCTTCCGTGTTTACGATATAACCCCAAGGAACCGGAATTCCTCCTTCACTGAGGATCTTCTTAGTTAGTTCTTTATCACAGGCGATATCTACTCCTATGCTTGAAGTTTCACCAGTGACAGTGGCTTGAATCCGCCGTTGGTTGCGGCCGTAACCCAATTGGAGCAAACTGCCGCCATTTAAACGACATACGGGAATCCCTCGCTCAAGGCAAGCATTTACGATCATTTGCGTTGAGACTCCAAGTTTATGGTCCTCCATCACGCTTTGAATTTTACAGATCGCCCCTGCTACATTATAGGTTCCCTTTTCTAAGAGGGTTTTCACTAAGGCAAAGCCTTGGCGAAAGGCTTCTATAGCTCCCTCCTTAGACTCATAGTTAAAAATAATTTCATAACAACCCGGTTCTTCAAGGATAGCCATCGTTTTGCCATATTTAACGATTTGTCCTGCTTGTGTCAACAGTTCAATTGTCACATGTTCAATGACGTGACCAATCAATGTTCCTTCTTGCAAGCGTTCTAAAAAACCGCCTGGCTTACCCCTGGAACAATAATGCTCACTTAAGGATGGCAAGGTTTGGATGAGACGGGACGAAAAATCGCCTAATGTATTGCTGAATCGTTCCGTCCATTCTTGGAGATCCACAATCGCTCGAATAATCGGCCTATGACAATATACATTTGCCCCTTCGATCGCTTGGATTTCTCTTATCTCCATTATGTTGTTGTTCTCCCTTCATAACATGGATCATACTACGATAGTTTTAACCTTTTTTACGTTTGGTATTCCTTAAACCTTCTAAAGTAAAGATTCCCTTCGTTTTAAATCAAAACCATAACCATCTGATAGAACATGCATCAAAACGGGACTTAATACCAGGGACTGCCCTTGGGTAGTTTCTGAAACATTCGTCGTAGTCGAAGAGGATGCATCCACTACTGTTACAGTATTACTGCCCACCACTAAAAAACTGGCATCGGCTTGTACTAAAATCGCTGTATCCTCATCGATGCCAACTCCCAGAACATACGGATTATGAGAAATAGCCGATAAAAGCCTCCCTATCCGGCCCCTTTGGGCGAAATGCTGATCAATTACTACAGAACGCAAAAAGCCGAGCCCTGGAGCCATTGTTAACGAGTCTTTTTTTGCAGTTCCCGCTTCGCCGCCCACAATCATTGTGTCTGACATTACAGAAGCCCCTGCACTGGTACCTGCAATAATGACCCCACGTTCGTACAATTGTTGAAGTGTTCGCCCTAAGGTAGTCCCGCCTAACAAGCCGGTTATTCTTAATTGATCTCCACCCGTAAAAAAAACTCCCGTCGAGTTTTCAAACTCCTTTCCAATCTCTCTCCTATTAGCCTGTAAGCGATCAGAAACGTCAAGTACCTGAACCTCCTGCGCCCCTAATTCAAGAAACAAGGAATGATACTCGTTTCCCACTTGACGAGGGAGTTCAGTCGCAGCTGTTAAAACCGTTATTCTGCTCTCCTTTCCACCAGCTTCTTGTACAAAACGCTTTAGAATGATGCAATCCCCTTTTTTATCTTCGGCACCACCAATAATTAACAGCCTTCCTTCCACATGTTCAGCCAAATGTATCCCTCCAGTCCTTTTATTTTCCGCCTAAAGTGGGTTTATTTATGCAACGAACATTCAAGAATCCCTTACATACCATGAGATATACCCTTTAAGCGAAAGAAAGGAGGTTAAAGCCATGCCCAGTTCTATAGTCATTCACACCGCCCGCCGTCAGCTGGAACTCTTCGAAGACAACATTCGAATCAATCGTTTTCCCATTGCTGTGGGCAAAAGTTCAACTCCCACACCCCATGGTTTTTACTACATCGCCACAAAAGCAATGTATCCCGGAGGTGTTTTCGGCAGCCGTTGGATGGGGCTTTCTCTACCGAGTTATGGAATTCACGGCACGAACAATCCTGCCAGCATTGGTCAGGCTGTATCTCTAGGCTGTATCCGTATGCATAACCACGACGCCGAACTCCTCTACCAATATGTCGAAATCGGTACACCCGTCAAAATACAATCATAGCAGTCAATGGGGACGGTCCTTTTAACACTCAAAGAGGGACCGTCCCTTCGACGCTTTGGCACTCACCTGACAAAAAATGATCAACAAGGACCGTCCCCCTGACACTCCTGCCTCTGACACATTTAATAAGGGCTCCTCGGGTAACCTCGCCTCATTTGGCCTCGTGTCTCTATCCCGCCGACCCCATCTGTCCCTGTAATCGTATGCATTAAAATATCTTTTACTGAGACAATTTGGTCCATTGGCGTAAAAGCGATTCGCTCCACAATAAACACCGGATCAAAGGCATGAATAAGCATACGTTTCGGAGATGAGGCAAAATTCGCTCCTGCTTCCAGAATAGCCTCATAGTTGGATTGACAAGCCCCGGCAAAAATTACCAGTCCATCCCGGTTAGGCTGAAATCGTCGGGCCTCAAAGACTGATTCCACAAAATACCGTGAACTTCGATAACTGTCCAAGCTATGAAAGTCCTTCTTTCCCCGAAGAAACCCGTCATGACCTGTCAATACTAAAATGTCTGTTGGATTTTCTTCCAGAACCTTACGAATAACTTTTGGCTGCTCAATCTCACTTTTACAAATTCCCTTAGCTTCTATTCCCATTTGTCGATAGGTTCTGATACATTGATTTAAATAGTCTTGATCCCCATCCAGTTGGAGAACTCGACCCGGAATTTCAAAATATTCCTTTGCATCATCGTGCTCAGACTTCCTCTGGCTCGTAAGCTTGTGTAACTTTTTATAGATCATTTTATTATCTTCTCGTTCATAGTTCATAACTTCAGTTGGACTCTTGGTCACAAGATCTGACAACGGAGCGTCGGCCAGCAGCCTTAAATTAAGTCCTTTAATTATTGCCATACGCTCGCCTTGATTTTCATCAGTTACTTTCACGATATAAAAATAAATGTCCTGTTGATGTGAGATTCTTGCTACAATATCTCCGGCATGATACATGAACTTACCTCCTTCCCTTTCGCTATATCTTATGTCGCACACCTCTAAACGACATATACTAATGATAGTAAACCCCAAAGGAGGAGCAAGGATGTTTGCAGCTATCGTACCTGCAAAAAATGAGGAGAAGAGCATTTTGGCAGTTTTAACGACGATTTTGCGCCTTCCCGTTGATTATATTATTATGGTTCTCAACGGGTGCACAGATCAAACCCTGGAACTTGCTCGTTCTATTCCTGATCAACGTATCCATATGCTATATTTTACAGATCCTTTAGGCATTGACATCCCCCGAGCGGCAGGTGCACTTTACGCCCGCTCTTTAGACGTTGATGGAGTCCTTTTTGTCGATGGCGATATGTCCGGTGATATTTATCAAAACCTGCTTTCTCTTATCACCACAGTAGACTCAGGAGTAGATGTTGCATTAACAAATTGTTACCCCTATATAACGAGTCGTCAGAAGCTTGCAAATCTTGTCCTGAAATTCCGGGCAAAGCTTAATCGCGAACTAGATCTGTTTAAAAGCCTTGGTCTTGCCACTCCAACCCACGGACCCCATGCCCTTTCGAAAAAGGCATTATCTAACATCCCCATCGAAGCAATTGCAATTCCCCCGCTTTCCTTGTTTTGGGCGAAAAAATTAGATCTTGTCATAAAAGTAGCCACATCGATTCCCCATCAAAGACTGCATTCCCCCAGAAAACACCGGAAACATGCCCGGTTGATCGCCGAAACCATTATCGGAGATTGCCTTATGGGAATTAATTTAAGTCAAAATCTCCCTGTAAGCCGGTCTCTCGGTAAACATAAATTGCTTGGTTATCATCCGGAAAGACGCTTCGACCTGCTTCAAACTTGGGAACAAGCGTTAAAATCCCGGGATATTTTTTACGAGCAGCATGTTATTCTGCCCAGAAACCCTACCCTGGCTTGCAATTTTACAAAGTCTGATGATGTAAATGGTTAAGCTAAAATTCCTTTGCTAACTCCTACCCTTAATGTCAATCCCATGAGTTTTAAAATACTGTAAAATCTTCGCCTTTTCACTCACATTAACATGGACAGTCGGTTGAATCTTGCCTTTCTCAATTCCATTCCATTTCATATAAATTGTTTGGTTGTAGGATTTATTTAAAATTGGATCACCGTACTGTAAGTCCACGACGACATAGTGAGGCGTGATATCACATTGCTGGTAATCTGCCTTATTGTTGGGAAGTGTCATTAGCAGACTTGATAAGGCATCTTTGGGAATTTCATTGACAATTGCTGATTCATCGTGGTGAACAGGCTCTCCCGATAAATTTCCATCAAAAACGATGGTTTCACTCGATAAATTTACCGCTGGATGAACTCCAACATTATTAAATTTTAACTCTAAACTCAGTTCATTTCCCATAACCACTTGGGGTGATTCTTTAAGAACAAAGTATGGACGCGTTGTTTCCTGCTGCACTTTCCAAGCCGCAACCGTCAAATAAACAGTTATTAAAGCGGTTACTGCTAACACAGTTGTTGCAAGTGTCGCAATAATATTTGACCACCTCATTAATCGTTGGTTATTTTCCTTACTCAACTTAATCACCCCTCCAATCCCAATTAAAATCGCTTTCATAGAGTTCGGAAATTCCTCCAATTTTATGCTTGACTAAGATCACTTAGACTTCGGAAATATCCGGGCAAAAACCAGAGTAAAAAAAGATGAAGCCCCGCTATGTTGGGGCTTCATAGATATAACCTTATAAAAGCTGTCTGATGAATCCATTAAACAATCGATTAAGGGAAAAATACCTTTGTCAAAACTTGAAATTCTTCGATGCTTAAGGATTCGGCACGCCGCCCATCAGAAATTCCCGCCTCACTCATTCGTTTTAAAATGACTCCTTTTTCTAACCCTAACCCCGCCGTTAAGGAATTCCCCAACGTTTTGCGGCGCTGACTGAAAGCGGCTTTGACAACACGAAAAAAACTCTTTTTATCTGCATCAAACCCTGGATAGGAACGAAGATCTAAACGAAGCACAGATGAAGTTACTTTTGGCTGCGGCCAAAAATCACTGGGCATAACATCCATCACTTTTGTAACCTGAGCAGATATTTGGACCGCTACCGACAAAACCCCATAGGCCTTGCTTCCCGGACGGGCAGCAATCCTGTCAGCTACTTCTTTCTGCACCATAATCGTCATTCCGCTCAAAACGTCTTCTTGATCTAAAAAGTGCATAATAAGGGGACTTGTTATGTAATAAGGCAGATTTCCAACTAAGTATCCTTTTCTGTCTCCCCATAGTTCTCTTAAATTAAGTTCAAGAGCATCTTGATGAATAAAATCAATAGAAAATCCCTGCAATTCTTTCTTTAACGTGTCAATTTTATGACTGTCTAATTCTACCGCCCACATTTTTTCCATATTTGATGCCAAAACCCGAGTTAACACTCCCAAGCCAGGCCCAATTTCCACTAGGGGAATGTCCGGATTCAGCGTACTTGCCGTAACAATCCCTTCAATCACCCGATCACTGATTAAAAAAACTTGGCCTAAAGATTTATGAGCGCGTGCCCCACCTCTTACAAGACGTCTAATATATTCAGCGGCATTCTCCATGCTTAACCTCCTCAACTGCTTGAAAAAACAACTCTCGAGAGATCCCAAAGCGGTTTAAACGATGGAGAAATTGTTTCGCATTGCTGTCCCCAATCCCCAATCGTTTTCCTAGAGCTAATCGAAAATCACCAGCCCCGCTTGAGCCAACAAGGCCAACTGACCATAAATCCTCCATTGTAAACGTTTTAGAAAGTTCTCCTTGTTCCTGTTGTATATGGGCAAAGGCACGGCGAATTTCTTCGGGGTCTGCATTCTCAACTCCAACGTCTCCTTGTCTCGTTGCAGCTTTTCTGGTCAAATAAGTGTGTTTAGCCTGAGGAACGTATTTACTTATACGATTTCTAATCTGCTCTCCTACCGTATCAGGGTCCGTAAAAACTATGACTCCTTGACGAGCGGCCATTTCTGCTATATAATCCAGTTTCTTTTTGCTAAGTCCAAATCCCTCGGTCCACAGAATATCAACGTCTCCCAGAGCCTGACGAACCGCATGGGCATCATTTTTCCCTTCAACAACTATTAATTCCTTTATCATTAATCTTCCTCCGTTTCCAACCCCTATATCTTACCTGAGATTAGGAAAAGACTCAAATTATTAGTTTCTGAGGGGAGAAAAAATGGTGAACGCGGGAAGATTAGCAGCACTTATAGTCTAAACATTCATGAACCTTTTGGAGCACAAAATAGTATTAAAACATTTCTTTGTACGAAAAAAAGGGAACGAAAGCTATACTTTTCGTTCTCTTAATAGGATATCTGAAATACATTGATCAATTATAAACCTTATATTAAAAAACCTTAGGTCTATTATTTATTGGTTCCGAAAGTGTTCATCACAGAACTCCAGATTGATGGGTCTTCCATGCCAAGACGCCAAATAGCTACCCCATGCAGTTTGTGTTTTACAGTATAACTCATCTTCGTTTTTAAACTCGCCGCGTTTTCAAAGAATACTTCGTGACGAACGCCATTTGCCGTATAGGTAAACTGTGGTACTTGAGCGCTGGGATCGGTCAAAATTTTAACACCGTGCTGTTTGGCCCTGCCTACAGCTTGATCATAAGACAAATAGTCCGGCATTAAAGGCTTGTTGGAACCCCAATCGTAAGCGTACACCGGAAGTCCCATTACGATTTTATCACTGGGTATCTTGCCAACCGCATAGGTGATAACACGGTTTACCCATCCTTGAGAAGCGATAGGCCCTTGCGTTGTTCCCATACCATGTTCATCGTAAGTCATGAGCACAACTTGGTCGGCTGCCTTACCAATTGCAGCATAATCATAAGCACCTGACCACAAATCAGAAGGATAATCTACGAATTTCGCAGGTATTGAGATATTGAGAACTTTATCTTTGGCTTTTAAAGCTTTACCTAATTCCGCAACAAATGCTGAAAAATTGTTGCGATCTCCGGGAGGTGTCTTCTCAATATCTATGGAAATACCATCCCAATTGTCTTTCATTGTTAAATTGACAAGATTTTGCACCAAATTGGAACGTGCCCCTGGGTTAGAAAGAACGCGATGGGCTAAATTTGCATCAAACCCAACACTTCCGCTCAAGTTCATATTATGAACCAAGGCATAGACCTTTGAGCCATTCTTTTTCGCTGTCTTTTGGGCACTCATGTCGATTTTCCCTGCAGGAATTACTTTACCCGAACCATCAAAGGAATACCAAAAAAAGGCTACTTCATCGAGCATTTTACCGTTTTTTGTCATTGATGCTTTTGATCCGGGAGTCGGTCCCTCAGGATCAGTGTAAAATCCCATGACAACACGTTTTTCTGATCCTAAGACAGAATCTCTAGTTGCCCCAGCTTCAGCTTTTGGAGGTTGTGTACTTTCCGAGGTTTGTTTTTGATTTGAAGGCGGATTTGGAGCCGGTACATTTGAGCATCCAGTTAAAGCAAGTCCCAAAGTTAGGGTACAGCTCATCATAAAAGTCATAAACCGTTTCATGCTGCGCTTCACTCCTTTGAATAGATTCGGTTACTGACTTTATTCTCCCCGCTTCAAACAACGTTATGTATGATACTTCTAAGAGTCATATTTATCCACTTTTCATTAATTATGGCATTTTAAAATAGCAGGCAATTCCTTTAGCAATTGCTCGGGATAATTGTTCTTGATACCAAGATTGTTGAAGCTTCTTTTGTTCTTTTGCGCTGGATAAATACCCTACTTCGACGATGACAGCCGGCATGCTTGTGTTATTAATGACGTAAAAATCACCTGGTTTGGCAATTCTTCGATTCATACCTGGTATTTTAATCAATTCTTGTTGAATTAATTCGGCCAATTCTTTACCTGATTTTGACTTAAAATGGTAGAATGTTTCTGCTCCGGAATTCCGTCCTTGAGGCGTGGCATTGACATGGACGCTTACAAACACATCGGCTTTAGCCTGACTGGCCATTTCTATCCGATGGTTAAGATCAATTTGCTTTTTTGTGGTTTTTCCTTTTACTCCGGGAGGCGCATAATCGATATCGTCCTCCCTTGTCAGATAGACTTCAATACCACTGGGACGAAGCATCTCCTTTACCTTTTGAGCAATTTGCAGGTTAATTGATTTTTCATAAATTCCTTGAGCGGAAATGGCTCCGGGATCATACCCCCCATGCCCGGGATCCAGCATTACTACGTAATGTTCTTGCAGATCACTTACCACTACTGTAGAGCCCTGCCATAGTACAGAGAATACTAACAAACTCATAACACCGATAACAAAGCCAATTGCCGTCTTCTTTCCCAGTACCACCAAAGGCAGACGCATTCAAATTCCCCCGTTTCCTATGTTACCCTAAAGACTATGACCTTAAGTCAAAAGTTATAACTTCTCAAGGATATAAAGAAAACTTAGCTGGCGCTAAGCCTCTGGCGCAGGCGGCAGGTTAGTTGCACTTATGCTTCCGGAAAGTAATTAACCAAAGGTTTTACTTTCCGGCTAGTATAAAGAAAACTTAGCTGGCGCTGAGCCTCCGGCGCAGGCGGCTGCCTAGTTGCACTGATATGAACGAGACTGTCAACTAGCCCCGTCTTCTTTTTTAAAATTTTATTGGTAAAACCTTATTTTGGGCACATTTTGGTAACACTATAGGTAGCTCTTGCCAATCTTAGAGGATAGGGCAATGCTGGAGAGCAACCTGAGCGCTAGATTGGTTTCTGCTGCAATGAGGAATTGGGAACAAATTGTTCCCTTCCTTTTTAAATTGCAGGAGAATTTAAAGCGTTAAACTCTTGGGGCGAAGCCCCAACATTCTTTTCTGCTGATTTAAAAACACGGCACGAAGGCAAACGATTTACATCGACGATGAGCAGTCTGATATTCGTGGATTTTCACATTTTATCGCTTCGTCTGGGGAGCTGCCACGAACTTATGGCGTGCGTTCAGTTTGTATAACAAACCTAGCAACAAGTGCAACTCGTGGATTCTCCTTTACGGACTTTTCCTTTTGCCTACGTGCCCTACTTTTAATTCGCACCTCTTATAATCCAAATTCTTTAATAATCATCCTTCACCAAATTTAGGATGCTTTTTCAACCTCACATGCTATCGCCCAAACAAAACCCGCTAATTCTCTTGCAACGGCTGCAATTACTTTCCCACTTGGTTTTCCTCGCCCCATTAATCGTTTATATTTCCGATGTAACCGGTCTTGGGCCTTCCATGCAATCATTGTGATCTCTGGCGGTTTCCCTTGCTGCCTTTTACGAATCTCCCCCTTTATCGCAGGTGTATAACGATAGCTCCAGGCGGCTTCAATCAATATACGTCGTACATGAGCATTTCCCGTTTTGGTCATCTTTCCCTGATGACGTGTTTCTCCCGTCGAGCGCTCGCTTGGAACCAACCCAGTATAAGACATTATTCGTCGGGCACTGCCAAACCGTGTAAACGATCCAATCTCAGCAACTAAACTGGTCGCTGATAGCTCTGCCACACCTCGCAGGGTTTGCAGCGCTTGAATCATCGGGGCATGAACACTATCTGTCGCCTGGTCATGAATTTCTGCTTCAAGCCGTTTTATGCGCTGTTCAATCTCGTCTAAATGGTGAAGGTACTCTTGAAATACTGTACTCTGTGCAGCACGGCTGAACTTCAGAGCGTCCAGCCAATCCCGATAACCTGCTGTCCACTTTTTTATGCCTGCCGGAGGATTTAAGTCATATCGCAATAAGAATTTCGTTAATCGATGCCTTGCTCGAAGCTGATCCTCTTTTGAATCCTCTCGAGCACGAACTAAATCTCGCAAAGCTTCATCATCCTCAGTAGGAACATAAATGGGGGTTAATTCTCCAGCACGAAATAATTGAGATAAGCGAATAGCATCACGACGATCGGTTTTTACACGTTCTCCAGGTTTTGTGGGAATCAAAGAAGGAGCTACAACGCTACATTCGATGCCCAGACTAAGCAATAATCTATAAAGTGGATACCCCGTAGGGCCAGCTTCATAGCAAACTTTGAGTTGTCCCGGTGTTCCTAACTGTTTCATTAACTTTCTAATCGATTCAGAGTTATTTTGGCAAACACCCCAGTAGCGTGGGGCTTCTCTGCCCTCATCGGCAATTGCAACTGCTATTTTTTCTTTGGATACGTCTAAACCTACGTATTTTGTGTTATCCTTCATAGTAACGGCTCCTTTCGCATTTCAGCTCTGTTTTGGTAATCATTAACATGTATAGCATTACCAAAAATAACCTGTGTGCTGCGAATTGGGGCCGTCTCGTTCATGATAACTTATGCTTCCGAAAGTAATTAGGGATTACTGAACAGTCCCCATATTTTTAGTTTCTAGGCAACAAACAAAATCTCCCAACTCGAAAAAAGGCGTTTCCCAAAAAAGGTACAAAAGATCCCGGAGGCGCTTCCCCAGGTTCATGATGATGAACTGTAAGCCAATGACCGTCTCACTCGTTTCTTTGAGACGTACCATTATTCGACCTAGTCCATAACGACGTTTTCCTTCACCGAATTTCGCCTCGACTGCATTTCTTAGGCCTGCCTCTTGTTTCTCTAGCCGCCTTTGTTCTAAATGCTCTTTTTTATCCTTCGAGGGTCGACCTAGTTTGGGCCCGTTAAGCCGAATGCCATGTAACTTGCAGTACTGCAGGTTGTCTCGGTTCCGATATATTTTATCGGCAATCACGGATTCAGGATAGTTTCCATGGCGCTCCTTATAGGTTTCTACCGAATCAATCAGGGTGGTGCCCTCATTAAAGGCTTCCCAACTCAACTTCTCGATCCAAGCAAATCCGTTGACGATACTTATGGCAACTTTCGCTCCAAATTCTGTGGCTGCTGTTTTTTTACCCCTCACAATCGGGCGAACATGCGGTTGGCTAATGCTCACGATACGCTCTTCTATAGTGTGGACTCGTTTGTCATACATGGTTTTTTGCTGTTCAAAGAGTGTTTGTATGGTTTCTAAGTCTTTTTGCTGCCGTTTACTGAGTCCTTCTGGGTACTTGGCTGATAGTTTCAAGACGATCTGAAGGTCTCTTGTAACGAAGCTCAGCTGTTTCCGAATGGCCTTGCGGATTTCACGACTTCTGGGTTTCCGATTCTTTTCTAACTTCAGATAGAGTTTACGTGCCTTTTGTCGATAGGTTCTTGGCTTGAGCTCTTTCCCTATTTGATTCTCATGCAAGGTGTCCACCATGGCCTCTAACTTTTCCCGTGCGTCATTTAGTAGAGAAAAATCCGTGGGATATTTCACATCGGCCGGGGTGCATGTGGCATCCAAAATGAGTTTTCCGTGGTTTTGTTGGGGTGGTTGCTCACTGCTTGCTTGATCTTCACGACGATTGTCGTCTGTACAACCTGAACTTGGTGGGGGAGTGTTTTGATCTTTATGATCTTCAGTTTCCGTCTTTGTTTCTCCCTTACATAAGGCTTCGTTCAGTTCAGCAATTACCTTAGCGTCGAGGCGTTTCCGAAAATGGACCATACTCGATGAATCGAACGGTGGAGTGGTTTGAAATTCCTCCAGCCCGATGAAGTATTGCAAATAGGGGTTTTCCATGATTTGTTGGACGGTTTCTTCGTCGGAAAATCCACACTTTTCTTTGATGATGAGGGCACCCAATGCGACACGAACTGGTTTCGCAACATTTCCAGTATGCTTTGGGAAATGAGAAGCATATCGCTCTTCAACAACGTTCCAGGGAATCAAATCGGCCATCTTGACCCAACGGTTATTCGCATCAAGTTTGCCGCCTGCAAAAAATCTGAAGTCTTCGAGTAAGCTAATTTGACCTGTAGGTTTTCGGTACATTTTCGTCCCCCATCTGCAAGGTTTTTCGACCATATTCATCCTTTATCTTGCTTTATTATACCACGAAAATGGCCTTAGTTCCTACTCCCATGCAGGTTTCGAGGTTATTCAGTAATCCCTAATTAACCAAAGGTTTTACTTTCCGGCTAGTAAAAAAAGAACTCGGCTTGTGCCGAGTTCTTCGAAAATATTTGTGCTAAGATCCTTGCTCAGGATCACTGAATGTAAACTAAAACATACCGGACGCCCCAGGATGAGGCCGCTGCCTCCGAATCCATATATAAATCAATTCGATTCCCTTGGATTAATCCTCCTGTGTCCAGAGCGCGGGCACTCCCATAACCGTCCACGTAAACTCTGGAACCGAGAGGAATAACGTTTGGATCAACTGCCACGACTCCCCATTGAACCGGCGCCCCGGTTTTTGTAATACCACCGGGAATACAATAAGCTGTGGCTCTCATTAGATAAGCCCGCTGGAAATTAATCGTTTCTCCTCCCCGCGATACTGTTGTTTGCGCCCCACGCGAAATCAATTCATTGGTGGGGGCAACAATAATTTTCTGTCCAAGAATTTGCCGATCGACTTCTTTACCATCTTCCAAAGTTAAACGCATCGTTTGCTCTTGCAACCCATTGGAACCACGACTAATAACCTTGTCAGGTAAACCAACAGGATAATCCCCTGGTTGAGTCACCGTCTGATAAGGGATTTCACTTTTTATGGTTTCCAGACGTTCAGCCACCCGTACGACTTTAACCTGTTCATTTGCCGCTAAAATATGATTGAGAGCCAAAGAAACCTTGTCTTTAGCTCCCAATATGATATTAAACTTCTTCAATACCTCAGCAACGGTACGCGGTGCCACATAAGTATCAATTGTCTTACCATCCGCCTGCAGAACAATGGGTACAGATCTTCGCACCTCGATACTCATTTGACTTTTAAGAGCTTCGGAACGAGGTAAATTAACCTCATCAACATCTTTAATTTGAAGTCCATAGCGATTTGACAGATCCTCAATAGCCTTACCAACGGTTTTGGCTGTAGTCCTCGCCGAAAGAGTCTGTTCATCCACCGCAAGACGAACCGGTATGCTTCTCGTGACAAGCACAGTCATTCCCTTTGTAATCTTTTTATCCCGAGCAGGAATTACCAAATCTTCGGAATTAATTTCCAAGTTGGAATAAGTAAGTGCTTGCCCAACCGTGTTAAAAACAGTCGTCAGAGATATCGTTTTACCATCAACTTGGACATTGATCGTCTTAAGATTCAATGCAAGTATTGGAAAGGCTATTATGAAAAAAATAACAAATCCAAGAGCAAGTTTTCTGAAATGAATTTTAGGAACTAAGGCGGAAACCATAGTCCGAGAGTTCTGAAACATTGAATCCCTCCAAAACCCACCATTAACCAACCCCATTTTAATGGATTAGAAGTTGGTTGTCAAAAACATTTTTTCCATTATATGGGTTTAAGGATATGAATACGCACAGTTTTACGCCCCCAGTCAAGACATTGCCTGAGGTTAGTAAAAAACAAGTCAATTCTGTTTCCCTTTATATCTCCGCCGGTATCGGCAGCTATAGCATAACCATATCCCTCCACATATACTTTTGTTCCCATTGCAATAACCCTTGGATCCACAGCAATAATGCCCTGTCTCGGCGTAATTCCGGTTGCAGTTTTATTGCCGGTGTAGGTATAGGCCGTTGATTCCACCGTTATTGTATTACTAATATTTAATTTATCAATGTCAAAGTGTTCTCCTACGACGGGTTTTGAGTTTTGAATTACAACTTTTTTCTTAGGTTTTTTAAGTTCAAAAGAAAATTGTATTTGCTGATCAAGAGGTTGTCCTTCTACCTTATATGTTTTCACAACCTGTCTTAAGACTCCCGCTTCTCCCTCTTCTTGAATCTTGCTTATTCCAGGAAGAACCTTATCTGACTCGATAACCTGTGTTTCGAAGGGTATTTCTTTATCTACAACCTTAATAACACTTGTCATCATACTGCCGGAACCCGTAACTGAGTTATTAGTTTCTTTCTCCCCTGCTGACCCCTCTGCATTAAATGCTCCCAGATTTTCTGCCTTCTCAGCCTTGTCCTGCTTTAACATTTCGGAACTTAAAACCAACGAATCGGACTTACCTTCATTCTCTGCTTCCGGACTGTCATGTTCCAAAGTCGGAACCCTCAAACGACCATCACTTAAAGTTGACACTCCCCGGCTGACATTTCCTACACTTAATAATCTTTTACGTGAATCCAAAAGGCTTATCTCGAGGTTTGATTTTTGAATAGGTGGTGGCTGCTTAACTTCTTGATAAGGCACGCGCAAAGTCTGGGGTATATCTGGAGCCTTAAGTGCCGAATACCGCGTTCCGGCTGCAAACACTGCTATACCGCCCAGATACGAACTCCAAGTCTTGGTTGCCCGCCAATAATCGGAATACGTGGTGATCGGTAGCGAATACATTTTATCCCCCCTTAATCAGAAAGTATGAAGCAAACGTAAAAAAAAGAACCTTCGAGTGAAGATCCTTTTATACAAGCTTAAATATTGTCTCGGCATTATGCATTGTTTGGAGAGCCATTTCCTCCATACTCAACTCTTTAATTTCAGCAAGTTTCCTGACAACTTCCCTTACATAGGCAGGTTCATTGCGCTTGCCTCTGCGCGGTTCCGGAGATAAATAGGGAGAGTCTGTCTCAACAAGTATGCGGTCAAGGGGAGCATTTCTTGCTACTTCAACGGTATGACGGGCATTTTTGAAGGTTAACGGTCCGGCAAATGACAGATAGAATCCGATCTTTAAAAGAATCTTCGCCATTTCCCAGGACCCGGAATAACAGTGAAAGACGCCGCCATATCTTGGCGGATGGGCCTTAACAATCTCCATAACATCCTGATGAGCATCACGATTGTGAATCACAATCGGCAGACCAGCGTTATTAGCCAACTCAATTTGTTGAATGAAAACCTTTTGTTGTGTAGACCGTGGGGATAAATCTCGATAATAATCGAGGCCGATTTCTCCCCAAGCCAAAACCTTTGGCTTTCGAGCCAAAGCTTGGAGTTGAGCCATGACTTCCTCGGTAACCTCTTCAGCATTGTGGGGATGGATGCCGATAGCAGCATAGATAAAATCATAATCCTGAGCAAGTTGCACTGACCGTTTTGACGAAGAGAAGTCATAGCCTACATTCGTTACTCGAGAAATTCCCGAAGATTTTATTCTTTCTAAGACATCCTGAAAGTCTTCTTGATAGGATTCGTCATCAAGATGTGCATGCGTATCCCAAATCATTTCACTCGTGCTCCTCCAGGCAGCTCTTTGTCGAGCATAAGCACTTCCAAAACTTCCCCTTGTGATGCGGCTAAAATCATGCCCTGAGAGGTTATACCTCTTAGCTTGGCCGGTTTAAGATTAGCAACGACAACCACAGATTTATTGATCAGGTCCTCCGGTGCATAATGTTGAGCGATACCGGAAACGATGGTACGTACTTGTCCGGAAATTTCAATTTCTAACTTCAAGAGTTTGTCCGTTTTTTCGACTTTTTCAGCACTCAGCACTTTACCAACCCTTAAGTCAAGTTTCGCAAATTCTTCAATACTTATTTCTTCTTTGATTGGCTCAAATTTTAAAGCTTCAACCGTCTCTTGCTTAGGAGCAGGTTCTTGCTTAGATTCAGACTCTGCAGATTCTTTCACCTCTTCGGTATATTGAGAAACATCAATTCTTGGGAAGAGTTGTTCACCCTTTTGAACAAGAGTCCCCGCATTGATAATTCCCCATTGGTCCGCTTCTCCCCAGCGAATAAGGTGTCCATCGCTGCTAAGAAGTGAACAAATTCGAGAAGTAATCCCAGGCATGAAGGGAGCGGTCAAAATCGCCATAATTCGAATACATTCTACAAAAGTATAGAGAACGGTATCAAGGCGCTCCTTCTGATCTTCTTGTTTCGCTAAAGACCAAGGGGCCGTTTCGTCAACATATTTGTTGCATCGAGCAATAAAACGCCAAATTTGTTCCAGGGCGCTTGCCAAATCACACCGCGAAAGGCTTTCGTCAACGTTCTTCTTAACCTCTGAACTTAAAGTTTTCAACTCCAACTCTAAAGGCCCATCTTGCCCTGGATGAGGAACAACTCCTCCCCTATATTTAACAACCATGGCCAAGCTTCGAGAGATGAAATTACCAAAGTCATTAGCTAAATCACTATTAATCCGTTCAACTAAATTATCTTCAGAATAGGTTCCATCAGTCCCAACTTGCATCTCGCGCAACAAAAAATATCGGATAGCATCAGAACCATATCGTTTAATTAATTCGAAGGAATCTTGGACATTTCCCCGAGACTTTGAAATTTTTCCGCCATCTTTCGACAAATACCAACCGTGACCGTAGACAAGATTTGGCAGAGGCAGATCAAGGGCCATTAAAATAATAGGCCATATTACCGCATGAAAGCGAACAATATCTTTGCCCATGATTTGAACATTTGCAGGCCAATATTTTTTGTAGTTTTCTCCGTCGGGATAGCCCAAAGCCGAAATATAATTAATTAAAGCATCAAGCCAAACATAAACCACATGCTTTGTGTCAAAAGGCACCTTAATTCCCCATTTGAAGGTCGTGCGGGAAACACAAAGGTCTTCTAAGCCGCTTTCAATAAAACGAATCATTTCGTTACGCCGGGAAACGGGTTGAATAAATTCCGGATGTTCTCCGATATAGTTAAGGAGAGCATTTTGATATTTTGACAAACGGAAAAAATAGCTCTCTTCTTTTAATAATTCTACACTGCGCAAACAATCAGGATTTGGACATTTACCATCTACCAATTTGCTTTCTGTCCAAAATGTTTCACAGGGAGTGCAGTACCAACCTGAATACTCTGATTTGTAAATATCACCTTGTTCATACAATTGGTTGAAAATTTGCTGGACCACTTTTTCGTGACGTTGCTCCGTGGTACGGATAAAATCATCGTTGGAAATATCCAAGGCCTTCCATAACTCTTTAAAGCGCTTTACAACACCATCAACATAAGTTTGTGGATCAAGTTGATGAGACTCTGCCGTACGTACAATCTTTTGAGCATTCTCATCGGTTCCTGTGAGAAAATGAACGTCATCACCCAACATTCTATGATAACGAGCCAAAGTGTCTGCTGCAACCGTTGTATAGGCGGTTCCAATATGCGGACTAGAATTAGGATAAAAAATAGGGGTCGTAATATAATAGTTCACTTTAAATCTCCTCTCAATATTCTAAATATCGACATATAAGTTCATATTTGTCAAGTATATCCATAATAAAAAATTAATATGTAATTTCCTTTTCCTTTAATAAATTTAATTTCAAATTGCAATAAAAGTGGTTGACTTTAATTGGAACCGTTGGTATCATAAGGTTGTAGTTTTCTGTCGAATGTTGTAGTAAAGGGAGTGAGTGAAGATGATGAAATCAACTGGAATCGTAAGAAAAGTTGATGAGCTTGGCCGTATTGTTTTACCTATTGAACTTCGCCGCACGTTGGGAATTGATGAAAAAGACGCTCTGGAAATTTATGTGGATCAAGAAAGAATCATACTCAAAAAGTATGAACCTGCTTGTGTATTTTGTGGTAATGCCAGCGATAATCAGCTTTTCCATGGCAAAAATGTTTGCCGTGAATGCGCAGTAGCGATGGGTGAAGCTATCCTCGGCAATGTGGATACCGGTTCAAAAGCTGTCTAAATCAGGTATAGTTTTACATAGATTAGAAGTTACGAAAAGAATATTCACTAGTTTTCAAGGAGGCCACAATTGGCCTTCTTTTTATACTCTCAGAAAGTATAACTTTGTTGCATACTTTCCTCTTTATTCCTCGATTAAAGCCTGGTATACATCGGATTTTTTCACTCCATAACGCTTAGCGACTTCTTTCATGGCATCTTTTTTGCTTAATCCCCGCTGTACACCTGCATTAACTTCAACTATCCAGTCTTGAGGACCACCCACTAATTTTTCCGGTATAAAAGGGGCTATTACAAGGCAGCATTCCCCTCGGGGAGGAGTCTCTTCGAATTCTTCTCTCAGCTTTATTAGACTATTCTTGTGAACTTGCTGATGAACTTTTGTCAGCTCGCGAACCACTGCCGCTTCACGACTGCCAAAGACTTCACACAGTCCTTGTAACGTGCTAAGCAATCGATGAGGAGCCTCATAAAGAATTAATGTTTCTTGACGAGTTGCCAAGTCCTCCAGAATGCGTTTTCTTGCTCCCGCTGCCGTAGGTAAAAAACCATAAAACGTAAAATGTTCAGCCGGCATTCCCGATAAGATTAGGGCCGTTAGAGCTGCATTCGGTCCCGGCAAAACATCTACAGGTATATTTTCTTCTATGCATAATCGAATAACTTCACTTCCCGGGTCAGAAATTCCAGGTAAACCGGCGTCACTGATAAGGGCCACCGCTTGACCCGCTTTAAGGCGTTCTACTAACTCCGAGGATTTTTTTCTCTCATTGTGTTCATGATAACTGGTTAAAGGAGTAGTAATTTGAAAGTGTTGCATAAGTTTACGCGAATGGCGCGTATCTTCAGCAGCAATTAAATCTACTTCCCTCAATGTATCCAAGACTCGCAACGTTATATCTCCCAAATTACCAATGGGAGTACCACATACATATAACGTACCTTTTTCCAACATATCTGATGACTCCCGTCTCAAATCCCTTTAATCCTAGTCTTTCCGTAAAAAGCCCATACAAAACAAACAATCTCCTTCCAAGGGTTGACCAAAGTGAAGGTGACAGACGTGAAATCCCTCCCGATAGAGACGCTCTAGGTTGTCATGAGCGACACCTTGTATATGTTCAGCATTCGCAATAACTCGCTCCGTCTCTTTTTCAGGAAGCGTGCATTCCCGTTTTAGTTTTATATTCTCTTCTTCTAAGGCTTTTACGTAGGGAATTAAATGGTTAACTTCTTCCAGCAGGGAACGTAATTTTTCTTCTACTTCTGTAAGAGCTTGAGTTAACTGACTCATACCTTCTCACTCTTTCCTTTGGACTTTTCCCCTTTCCTATTGCAGCGCTGTTTTCCATTCATTTTACTCGTACTGGTAACAACGTTTTCAACAAAATTGTTTGGCTCCTCAAGAATTTCAATCATCTTAGCATCATCTAAGTCCTGAGGATAAAGTTCCTTGTCATCAGGTCTATAACAACCATTTTCGTACTTAAGGCAACACATAAGCCTGCCACAGATTCCTGAAATTTTCGTTGGATTCAATGATAATTTCTGATCCTTCGCCATACGAATAGATACCGGTTCAAAGTCCCCCAAAAACGATGTACAACAAAGTATACGTCCGCAAGAACCGACTCCTCCCAGCATCTTCGCTTCATCTCTTACCCCAATTTGCCTTAATTCAATACGTGTTCGGAAAATCGCCGCCAGATCCTTAACTAATTCCCGGAAGTCAACTCGTCCCTCCGCCGTAAACGAAAAAATAATCTTATTTCCGTCGAAAGTATATTCAACGTCTACCAATTTCATAGGCAACTGGTGGTCGGAAATTTTCTTTAAGCAAATTTGAAACGCTTCTTTTTCCTTGACCCTATTTTGTTCAACAAACTGCTCATCGGCAGGAGTTGCCTTCCTAATAACTTGCTTTAAAGGAAGTACCACTTCTTCATCGGGTACTTCTCGCGGAGGGATCACTAATTCGCCAAACTCAATACCTCTCGCCGTTTCAACAATAACTCGGTCTGAGGCCTCAAGCTTTAGGTCTCCCGGGGAGAAATAGTATATTTTACCCGCGTTTTTAAAGCGAACACCAACAACCTTAATCACAGAGTACCCCTCCTTGTTGAAATAGTTCTAAAGCTAATACTTCTATAACTAACCTTGGATTTACTTGTTGCCTTAATGCTTCGTTAGCTTTGCCGATTGCCAGGAGTTCAAAAGGCCGGTTCGTCCCTTTGCGGATTCCTTCTTGAATTTGCACGGCTAAAGCCTGTAAATAAACATTTGCTTGAGTTTTGTCTAGAGGGAAAAGAGAAAATAACGCTAAAAAGTCTTTATCTTCTACAACTTTAAAGAACTTATGGACCCATTCCTGAAGAGAAAAAACTCCTTGCTCCAATATTGCTGCAGCCAACGTTTGGTTTTTTCCACTTAACTCTAGGGCTAATTTAGACTCCTGTTGATCCGTATCTCCCAGTTCCTTAATCCATTCATCGTTAGGCAGATCTGGAAAATAAATCAACTGTGCCCGGCTTTGGATCGTCGGTAAGATTCCCTCGGCATTCCCGGCACTAAGAATAATAACGGAGTGTTCCGGCGGTTCTTCAATTACTTTTAAGAGGGCATTCGCCGCCGGCAATGTCAAAGAGTCGGCTTGCTCGATAATGGAAACTTTATAGTTACCCTCATAATTCTTTAAGTAAACTTTTCCTTGCCAGGCGAGAACTTGTTCAATCCCGATGGTTGTTTTTAGTGGTTTCAGCCAAAGTATATCCGGATGATTATAACTAAGAATTTTATGACAAGCCATACAAATTTGACAAGGACTTTCCTGTTTGGGTGAACTGCAATTTAAAATTTGAGCAATGCGAAGGGCCTCTTGCCGCCGATATAACTCGCTTCCTCCATGAAAGAGCAAAAGATGTGCCAAATGGTCTTCTCGAGCAGCCTTCTCCAAAAGTACTTGCGCTGGATTCATGAAATTCCTTTTTCCTCCTCGACAATCCAAATCGTTTGACTTTCATAGCCTTGCCACCCTTGCCAGCGTCCTTCTCCAACATGGAGCCTCTCAAGAACTTCAGGAGTCATTTGTTCTCCCATGACAACGATAGGAATTCCCGGCGGATATGGGGAGATTGTTTCTCCGACAATATAACCTAAACTCTCTTTCAGAGGTATCTTCCGCTTTTTGCCTAAAAATGCCTCTCGAGGCGTAAGAACCTGCGGTGGTAAAAATAAGCTGCTGCTCCCATCATATCCGTCGTTACTGCCAAAACCCTCAGAGCCTAATGACAATGAGGGAGCGTTGTTGGCCAATTGTTCCAGACCCTTTGTAAGTCTCCTGATATCCTCGGGGGTATTCCCGATTCCTAATATAAAGAGAATATTCTCCTCGTCCCATAATTCCGGTTCCAGTCCAAATTCCTCACGTAAAAATTTAACGCAGCGCGGAGCCGTTACTCCCAAAGGCCTCGTATTAATCAAGATTTTAGACCAATCTACGCAGTCTATGCCATATGTCCCGGCATCCTTCTGCGAAAGTATGCGAAATCTCTCGCCAACAATTTGATGAAGCTTATTGACTTCTTCCTGCATAGTTTCCCAACGACTTAAATCCAAAGCATATTCCCCAGCTCGTTCTAATGATGCCAACAGTAAATAGCTTGGACTTGAAGATTGAAGGAGTTCCAAACTTTGCCTTAATCGAGAACGTGATACTCTGGAACCTTTTACGTGAAGCATTGCTGACTGGGTTAAGGCGCTAAGCGTCTTATGAGTACTATGTAAGACAAGATCAGCACCAAGTTTTATGGCACTTGCGGGAAACAAAGGTCCCAAATAATGGGAACCATGAGCTTGATCGACCAATACGGGTATATCTGGTGCTAAATTCGCTCTGTCAGTCAGCAAGTGTTCTAACTCAATACATGTCCCATAATAGCTAGGATAAGTAACATGGCAAGCGGACGCATCCGACCAAGAAAGCTGTCCAGGACCTATGTCCAAACCCAAGGGAAGATTAAATTCCGGGTGAATAATAGGTCGTATATAGTCCGGTCTTAATCCGCTTAAAACCAAAGCCGACATAACTGAACGATGTGAACTTCTTTCAATAATTACTCGATTTGCCGTGTCAGCGAGGGTCAAAAACATCGCTTGATTTCCAACGGTCCCCCCACCCACTAAAAAGAACGTTTCATCTGCCCCAAAGATCTCGGCCGAGCGTCGCTGCGCCTGAGCTATAATTCCTTTTGGTGAATGCAGCATGTCGAGTCCCGGCAATTCTGTCAAATCAAACCCACAGAAATCGAAGCCATTAAAAAACTCCTGCTGCCCCTTATGGCCAGGAGTATGGAAAGAGCAAAACCCCTGTCTCTCATATTGGCTCAATCCTTCTCCAAGTTCACCCACCAACGAACCTCCATTAAGCAATCTTATCATACTTACATTGAACTATCATATTAAATCATTTTATCATATCTTAAAGGATATTTCATCCACATTGGAGAACCCGAGATCCTACGGTTATCTCGGGTTTTTTGACTAACGTTCTTATCATCCACTAAGCCGAAAATACTTCTTAATTTTCGAGAATTTATAAATATGCTTTTTGTAAATAACTTAAAACAAAAGGCTATGAATCAGAAACAGGAATTCTTGATATTCCGGTGTGTCTTGCTCAGCAGACAACAACTCATTTTGACAATCTGAGCATATAAACATTCCACGTATTCTAAATCCGTCATAGAGCCCATTTTGGGGGACCTGAGCACAACGATAACAAACAGGGTAGACTTTCCCTCTATTCTCTCTATTTATAACATTTCCCTGGGTTTCAAGCTGCGCAGAATGTTCATTTCTACTCCTTGTCTGATCATCAAACGTTTTCATCATAATTATGTTCCTCCCTAATACTTCTACCCCTATTGTTTCCCTTCTTCTGTTAACTTAACCGTTGAACTGCTGCTCGACATTCCGGAATGATGAACACTCACGTTTACATTTAAAGAAATTGGAAAGTCGGCAATCTTATCTTCCCATTGATCTTTTAAGGTCTTCCAATATGAAGGATCTCTCTCTTCGAGATGACGCCCGATCCCTAAAAAATCAAGACCCAATTCTCTTTCTTTCTCAATGGCCAGATCACATTCCTTTTGAATAACCTTAGCATAGCGGTCTTCGGCCTGATTCATAAGGTCTACCCACTCCGCTTCGGAAAGCTGTCTCTTTAACCCCATAACTTCATCAACGGAAATACTTGTTGTGATGATGTACTGGAGTCCTATTACTCCATTGTTATTGGTTAATTTATACCTCGTATTAGATTTTAGGACTTGCCCGCCAAAGCTGATAGTTCCCTCGCTATCCATGGTATTAACCAAACGATTATTAACATTATTTTCAAGCCACATATAGCCTTTTGTTTCTTTATCCGTAAGATAATCAACGAGTTTATCTCCCCGCAAAACACCGGCACCTTGAATAAGTAACTCCTTTCCGTCCTTTGCATCATTATATTCAATTCCATCCTCTCCTGACTTTATACTTTCGACTACGGGAATAATTGGAGCAGTACTTTGTGTACCTAGAATGGTTAGATAATGTCCCAAACGAACTGTTGGAAAGGTGGAAAGGCTGCTCCCTTGCTCCATATGATTCTTAATGCTCATTGCCGCCAGCTCTCCATCGCGCAACTTCATATTTAGAAGTGTTTGAGCTTTTCCTTTCGTTAAGACAAGATACATCGTCCGGCGGAATTCCGCAAATCGTTGTCCGAAATCTATGATATCGTTAAAACCTGCTTTAGCCGCGCTATCACCAATTACAATAACCTTCAAAGAGCCCATGAAAGGTATGCGGCTTGAGAGCTTATATACCATTTCTGTCGCTTCTCTGGCGCTGGCAACTTCTACACTGAAAGTTCGATCTTCAATCTTTGCAGCTGACCCTTGTCCGCCCTGGTTTGGTTTTGCTAATTGCATGGTTATGAGAAATGTTCCCGGTTTCTTGCCCAGATCGAACCCAAGTCCAATAAGAGGCGCCAATTCCTCCACTTCACGCTTTCCCCAACATCCCGGCAAAAATATAAGGCAGACCAGCAACATTACAGCAACGAACCGTTTTTTCACTTTCGTATCGTTCATTTTCCGCGAACACCTTCTCTCTTCCTCCAGCGCGCAATTCCCCAAAGAAGTGGTATCCAAACAGCTGTAAACGGCAGAATAATATAATTATCAACAAGTCCAATTTCTTTAATTAATAAGGGGCCTCTCAAAAAATAGAAAGCAATCCCCATGAAAACAGCACAAATCGCAAGGTTCCATTTGATACCCTTTAAGCCAAAAACGGCTTCAAGACCCCAAGAAGCTGTAAATAAAAATGCACTAATTTTTATTACCAATGCCCCGAGCCAAACTTCCATGAATAGCGATTCAACGCCTGCCACGGTGCGGCTGATTTCTACCATCTTTCCCAATACAAGTAAACCATAAACGATACGAGTTGTTTCGTTAGGTCCGAATACAAGCAGTTGCATGAAAGTGACCAGCATGTCTGCGATACCGACTAAAAACACTGTCCGCCAAACTTCAACTTTCAATTGACGGATATCCTTGATTTCGGCAGGCAAAAATGTCATAATTCCTGCAATAAAAAGGATATATTCCATGACAAAAGGAACGACTTTAATTCCTCCCCCAAGAAGAGGCGACAATCCATTACTGAGAATGGGCATAAGTTCCTCTGGCTCAATTCTTGGAATAGAAAGAACAAGATTCAATAGCAGAGCAAAAATAATCAAAGGAAAGATTATCTCGGAGAACCTCGCAAATACTTCAATTCCCGCCTGACTCAAGTAGAAAATAAGAATTATTGCCCCCAAGTAAAATATGCCTATAGGGGTTAATGGCATTATTGAACGTTCATAAATGTCCCCAACTTGTCCAAGCAGCAAGCCGCCAAAAAAGACCGTAATTGAAATGTAAAGGACACCCATTATTTTCCCTATCCATTTTCCCAAAAGCATCTCAGAAACCTGTAACAAATTTTTACTAGGAAATTGAGACAGAAGTGAAAGTACCATTAGTCCATAAGGTATCCCCAGGGTAAATGCCGGCAAAACAATCAGCCACCCGTCCCGCCCACAGGCCCCGCTGACGATCGAAGCAACAGGGAGAAATGTCGTACCCATGAGTACGGCTCCCCCTAAGGTCATGAACTGATGAGGAGAGATTTTTTCCATAATTACTCCTTACCCTTCCCTCCTGAACGGGGATTCTCAATCTCCAAAAGTTGAGGTCGTCGTTTCATTGCCCACCAAGGTGCCCGGACAAAAGTATCCTGGAGCAGGGAGCGAATGCGTAACGGGGCTATGGGGCTCATATAGGGTACTCCGAAGGAGCGAAGACTGAGGAGATGAATTAAACCTGCATAAAGACCTACGGCTACACCAAAAAAACCAAGACTCCCCGCCAAAATCATCAGCGGGAAGCGAGTTAACCGTACTGCGAGACTTAGATCGTAATAAGGGATAGCGTAACTTGATACTGCTGTCAGTCCTATCACTATAACCATTAACGGACTCACCAGACTGGCTTTTACCGCGGCATCTCCGATAATCAGGGCACCGACAATGCCAATAGTCTGTCCGATGGGTTTGGGCAGTCGAAGTCCAGCCTCCTGTAAAATCTCTAATACTATTGTCATTAGTAAGGCTTCTAAAAGTGCCGGGAAAGGAACTCCTTGCCGTCCCGCCGAAATACTCATCAAAAGGTCCGTCGGAATGATTTCCTGATGAAACGTTGTGACCGCAATGTAGACACTTGGGGCCGTAACTGCAACAAATGCCCCTATATAGCGGACAGAGCGGAAGAGAACTGCTGTCATAGCACGTTGGTAGTAATCTTCATTGACATTTAAAAATTGTGTTAATGTGGCGGGAACCACTAAAACGATGGGAGTACCATCGAGCATAATGCCCACTTTCCCTTCTAAAAGCTTACCTGCCAAGACATCCGGCCGCTCTGTATAAGCAATTTGGGGGAAAGGCGAATAGGGGAAATCCTCAATCATTTCTTCAACATATCCGCTCTCCAGCACCCCGTCCATCTTAATTCTGCTTAGTCTCTTGATAACTTCAGAGACTATATCCGGGCTTGCTACTTTATCAATATATGTAACCACAAGATCCGTATTGGTTAGCACCCCAAGCTTTAAAGAAATTAGACGTAAGGAGGGATGTTTTATTTTCCTTCGTAAAAGAGACGTATTAATTCTCAATGTCTCCGTAAAGCCCTCATGGGGGCCTTTAATCACGGACTCAGCGACAGGTTCATTGATTCCGGAATTTACCCATCCTCTGGCCCCTATAACAATTGCCTCTTTGGAGTTTCCAAAAAAAATTACAGCATCTCCCGATAAAATGCTATCAATTGCCTCACCCATTTTTGATATTTTTTTAACCTCGAGGCCAGGAAGAAGATAGTTAATGGTACTTTCAACTACATTTTCCAACGTCACCTGAGCTAGTTCCCGATGCCCCGGCAACTCTACCATCAAAGGCTTTAAAAGAAATTGATCCAGCAAGTTTTTATCGACTAACCCGTCAACTCCTGCTACCATGCAGGGAATAGATTCCTTACCTTGCAAAAAGAACTCCCGAAAAACGACATCACTGCTTTTAGATAAGATTTCCTGTACTTTTTGACCAGATATTGATTCATCTAGCTCTTTATCAAAGGAATAGGCTGGGGGCTTCCTAACCTTCTTAACCTGCGGACGAAGAGTAAGTTCTTTAAGCATTTTCATCCAACTGCGCAACGGTTTCTCCTCCTTATTCGCTTATTCTTTCCGGTAAGTAAGTGATTATGCGCAAGTTTCCGCCAACATTGAAATGGAATGGAATGAGACAGAGCAAAAAAGCGAACTCCGAAACAGCAAAATGTTTCTAAGAGTTCGCTTAACTTTTTAATTATAGAGTTTCCATTTCGACCAAGCAATTAACCACGTCCAAGATAAACGAGTTTCAAGGTTTTTAAAATTCTCAAGTAATGATAAGCTTCGCGCAAAGTATGATCGGTTATAAGCGGGGTAAGCATGGATTGTATTTGACATCCCAAAAGCAGATCTGTGCTGGCAGCTTTAAAATTAGCAATCCCAAGTGTTGCCTGGATGTTCTCCTCTCTTAACGTTTCAAGCTGTGTCGCTCGTACCCCTCCACCTTTCAATTTTTGTCCTAAGTGTTTAAACTGCCGCGCAAAATCTTGTGCCTTATGGACAAGTTCCTTTTCCGTTGGATCTAAAAGATGGCTTATAACCTCCGCATGTTCTCCCATGATATCATCCCAGAATACTTTCTGCTCATATAATTCAACACGGTTGTTTACGAATTGATTGTTTTGCAAACGATTTATTAGTTTTAAATAAAAGACAGCCTCCTTGTGGATGTGATAATACTGAGATGGCAAGAGATTTGTAAATAAGCAGCACTTTGTCACTTGGTCTAAAACCATGGCCTTAAACTCCGCAAAGGAAACAGTTAAAACCCTTGCCTTTTCATTGAGAGCTTGAATATTAGGAACAATTTCTTGAGGAATTGTTCCTGGATCAGGATTTAACTTTAGTTCCTCTATGGTTAGTCCGCACTCAATGCAAATTCCAGTCAGCTCTTGGGTCTTCTGTTCTGCTCCAAGGGTTTTATCCGTTACTAATTCTCCAGATCGCAGAACATTTTCTGATGCAGTACAATCACTGAGCATTATAGCTTCCTTGAGAAGTTCATCGTACTGGCATTTGAAATTCTCTGCCTGCGCGGCATAAGTAACGTCTTTAGGCAAAAACCCAATTTGCATAAATATTGCATGTTCTTTCATGATTCGAGCCATAAATAAGTGTAAGTCTAGTGATTCCCTTACGAAATCTCCAACCATTGGTATACTGCTCGTATTAAACACCTCCCTCTTCCTTTTGCTCATTTTATTCCTAAAATAGCGATTTTGTTCACCAGAAAGATACTCATTTTTATACCTAATAATATAAAGGAAACATAGCTGGCTCTAAGCCTTCGGCGAAAGCGGCAGCTATGTCTCACTTATGCTGGAGACGAAGACACTGTTTTCGCACGAATTAATTCTTTTTGCAGTATTCAACCAAAGGTTATCCTTCTGATAGTACAAAAAAAGAGAGCAGATGACTCTGCTCTCAAATTCATAAATCCTATTTAGAACAAACTGGGATTTTGATTATTCTCCCCATTTTTGTTCATTTAAGCGTTTATAAGACTCGTAACGAACTTTAGCATACTTTTCTGCTCCGGCAAAGAGTTCTTCAGCCGTTTCAGGGAAGGTATTCAATAAGGACGTATAACGTACCTCACCCATGATGAAGTCGCGGAACGGTATGGTTGGTTCTTTAGATTCCAAGGCGAATGGATTCTTTCCTTCTTCGGCTAAATCAGGGTTAAAGCGATAGAGATGCCAGTACCCTGAATCCACAGCTTTCTTAGCTTCTTGGACACTCTTGGTCATGCCGGCTTTAAGGCCATGATTAATACATGGAGCATAAGCAATGATTAAGGAAGGTCCTTTGTAAGCTTCTGCTTCTTTAATAACTTTAATGGTTTGACTCATATTAGCACCCAGGGCGATTTGAGCAACATAAACGTAGCCATAACTCATGGCCATCATGCCCAAGTCCTTCTTGCGGATCTTCTTACCTGCAGCAGCAAATTTGGCGACAGCGGCACGAGGCGTTGATTTTGAAGATTGGCCGCCGGTATTGGAGTAAACCTCAGTATCCAATACGAGAATATTGACATCATCTCCGGAAGCCAGAACATGGTCTAAGCCGCCATAGCCAATATCATAGGCCCAACCGTCTCCGCCAATAATCCATTGAGATTTTTTAACGAGATGGTCTTTCTTACTACGAATTTCAGCTAAAACTTTGTTGTCTCCGCTATAGCCCTCAAGAGCAGTCCGAATTTTAGCCGCTGCTGCTTTGGATGCATCAGCATCGTTCCAGCCTGCAAGCCATTCTTGGAAAGCACCCTTTAGCTCAGTACTAATTTCCATTCCCAAAGCTTGGTTCATTAAATCTACTAATTTTTCACGTTGCTGACGAACACCCAAGTACATTCCATAACCGAACTCGGCGTTATCCTCAAACAAAGAGTTAGCCCAGGAAGGTCCTTTGCCTTCGTTATTGGTGGTATACGGAACGGCAGGAGCACTTCCACCCCAGATGGAACTGCAGCCGGTAGCATTAGAAATCATCATGCGATCACCAAAAAGTTGGGTAAGGAGTTTTACATAGGCGGTCTCTCCGCAACCCGGGCAAGCACCGTTGAACTCCAGTAAAGGCTGAACGAATTGGCTGCCCTTAACCGTTGTAACATCAAAGAGTTTAGCTTTATTTTCTAAAGTAACGGCATACTCCCAGTTTGCTATTTGATGTTCGAATTGCTCAGCAGCAGGCTTCATGACTAATGCTTTTTCTTTGGCAGGGCAGACCTCAGCACAGTTTCCGCATCCAGTGCAATCCAAAGTGCTTACTTGAACACGGAATAGTAAACCAGCAGCCTCTTTACCGATCGCTTTTTTACCAGCAAACGTTTCCGGAGCATTCTTTGCTTCTTCTTCGTTCATTAAGAAAGGACGAATTGCTGCATGAGGGCAGACATATGAACATTGATTACATTGAATACAATTGTTAATTTGCCATTCAGGAACCATAACACCAATCCCGCGTTTTTCGTAAGCAGTGGTACCAACCGGGAAAGTTCCATCTTCTCGACCGTTAAAAGCACTGACCGGGAGATTATCTCCTTCTAAGGCGTTCATTGGACGGAGAATATTCTTAACAAAATCCGGCTCATCAGCGGCAGCTGCGGCTTCACTATCCTGAGCATTAGCCCAAGATGCCGGAATTTCCACTTTAACAAGTGCCGATACACCTTGATCAATGGCTGCATTGTTCATGTCAACAATGTTTTGACCTTTTTTACCGTAGGTCTTAACAACAGAAGCTTTCAGATAATCGATCGCTTCTTCAACGGGAATAACATTGGCAAGTTTGAAGAAGGCAGCCTGCATAACCATATTGATCCGTGAACCGAGACCTATTTTACGGGCAATGGAAACTGCATCAATGATATAGAAATTAACTTCATTACGTGCAAGAGCTTGTTTCATGGATGCCGGAAGTTTCTCATCAAGTTCTTCAGGAGTCCATTGGCAATTCAAAACGAAATTGCCTTTTTTCTTTAAGCCTTTTAAGAGGTCATATTGATAAACATAAGTTTGGTTATGACATGCAATATAGTTAGCACCTGTTACATAGTAAGGAGACTTAATGGGTTTTTTCCCAAAGCGTACGTGAGAAACCGTGATGCCTCCTGATTTCTTACTGTCATATTGGAAATATGCCTGAGCATAGAGCTGGGTATGGTCACCAATAATCTTAATAGCTTGTTTATTGGCACCAACCGTTCCATCTGCACCAAGACCCCAAAATTTACAAGCAATGGTTCCTTCCGGAGCAGTATCAATAATCTCATCCTCAGGCAAAGATTTAAAGGTTACGTCGTCGATAATACCAATCGTAAATCCATTCTTTGGTTCGTCAGCTTTAAGGTTTTTATAAACGGCCAATACTTGGGAAGGAGTCGTATCCTTAGAACCTAAACCATAACGACCGCCAACAATGACCGGTTTTTGTTCGTGATTATAGTATATTTCTTTGACATCTAAATAGAGGGGTTCACCCAGAGCGCCAGGTTCTTTCGTTCTTTCAAGAACTGCAATTTTCTTGACAGTTTTAGGCATTACATTAAAGAAGTACTTGCTGGAGAAAGGATTAAAGAGGTGAACTTTTACAACCCCAACTTTTTCCCCTTTAGCCATGAGATAATCCACGGTTTCTTCAATGGTGTCACAGATTGAACCCATAGCAACGATTACATATTCAGCATCTTCGGCACCATAATATTGGAATGGATGATATTCACGGCCGGTAAGCTTTTTATACTCTTGCATGTAATGTTCTACAATATCAGGAACTGCATCATAAAACTTATTAGAAGCTTCACGACCTTGGAAATATACGTCAGGGTTTTGGGCTGTTCCGCGTAAAACAGGATGTTCCGGATTCAAGGCATTGTCGCGGAATGCTTGAACTGCATCCATATCTAATAACTGACCGACTTCCTCATACTCCGGTATTTCAATCTTTTGAATTTCATGGGAAGTACGGAAACCATCGAAGAAGTGTACGAAGGGTACACTTGCCTTAACTGTCGCTAAGTGAGCAATATAACCCAAGTCTAAGGCTTCTTGGACATTATGTGAGGAAAGCTGGGCAAAACCGGTAGCACGAACAGACATTACGTCCTGATGATCGCCAAAAATAGAAAGGGCGTGAGTTGCCAAAGCCCGGGCACTTACATGGAATACACAGGGAAGCAATTCACCGGCAATCTTATACATGTTAGGAATCATCAAAAGTAAGCCTTGTGAAGCTGTATAAGTAGAGGTTAATGCACCAGCCTGGAGTGAACCGTGCACTGCACCAGCAGCACCTGCTTCGGATTGCATCTCCACGACTTTAACAGTTTGTCCATAAATGTTTTTCCTTCCATGAGCAGCCCATTCATCGACCAATTCGGCCATTGTCGAAGAGGGAGTAATGGGAAAGATGGTAGCGACTTCAGTAAATGCATACGATGCATGAGCCGCTGCTTCATTTCCATCCATGGTTTTCATTTTAGCCATTTTTTTGTTTCCTCCTAATCATGTGATAAATTTAATTTTTACCAGGGTTTCGGGCTTCCTTTTTCTATTTCTCTCAAAGATTCTTCATAAAATGAAATATTAGAGTTTGAGGAAGAAATAGAATTTTCATAAAACGTCCAGAAAAACAGACGTAGGGAACTACTTCGCATTTAAGTCGAATAGTTCCCCTTTAGTAATTTTAAGTATACCTCTGAATTGTTGAGGGAGTCAAGAAGTAATAATAAAAATTGTTTAACTTTTTAAGTCAAATACCTAATAACTGGAGAATTGATAAGGTTAATACTCCTGGAAATCCTAAAAGACCAACAATTATTATTGTAAAAAAATTAATTGGTATTGAAAATCCTAGAATACTTAAAAGAAAATTAAATAACCAAAGTCCAACAATTCCGCCTAGACTATGAATTATGACTTTTAAGATAATATTTGGCTTTCCGACAACTGAACGAATGGTAAATCCTATCAGTAAGATGAAAAGTCCAAGAAAGACCAGAGTCATACATTTTCCCCCTTGTCTGGTGCTAGTCCATAAATATGCGCCAGCCAGACAAAGAAGAACACCCAGCCATTTCTTTCTTAAAATTCACTCACTTAGAGTTGACGCCGTCCTTCTAACGCTCGAGCAATAGTCACTTCATCGGCATATTCCAGATCACCGCCCACGGGTAATCCATGAGCAATCCGGGTCACTTTAATTCCTAAAGGTTTTAACAGACGGGCTAAATATAAGGCCGTAGCTTCTCCTTCCACCGTGGGATTTAGAGCCATAACCACTTCCTTAACGCCCTCTAAACGCTTCAAAAGAAGGCTAATGGTTAATTGCTCCGGTCCTATACCCTCCATTGGGGAGAGCACACCATGTAAAACATGATACCGCCCTTTAAATTCTTTAGTCTTTTCTAAGGATACGACGTCCCTGGGATGTTCGACAACACAAAGTTCCGAGGAGTCTCTTTGGGGGTTCTGACAGAGTACACATGGATCTTGATCAGTAAAGTTACAACAAATCGAACATTTTCTTATAGAATGATTCGCGGCGTGAATAGCCTGTGCCAAATCTTCGGAAATCCGGGGCTGCTGAAGAAGATAAAATGCCAATCGACCCGCTGTCTTTGGACCAATTCCCGGAAGGCGTGCAAGACAACTGATAAGATCTGCCAAAGGCTGAGGGTAATTTAGAAAATCCATAGTTCACCTAGAACAAGCCGGGGATCTTTAAACCACCGGTTAATTTACCCATTTCATTATTGGCCATTTCCTGTGCTTTTCTTAAACCCTCATTCACTGCGGCCTTAACAAGGTCCTCCAGCATCTCGACATCAGTCGGATCAACGGCTTCGGGATTAATTTTCAATTCTGTTAATTCCATTTTACCACTCACAATCACTTGAACCATTCCACCGCCGGAAGAGGCATCCACAGTCTTGTTTTGAAGCTCCTCTTGTGCTCTGGCCATGTCTTCCTGAAGCTTTTGGGCTTGTTTTAACATTTGATTCATATTTCCACCCATACCACCCATACCTTTAAACCCTGCCATATCAAACACATCCTATCTTATTATATTGTGCATTGCACTAGCAATCGTTAGTCTTTTATAATTACAAGATCCTCACCAAACATATCCTTTGCTTTATCTATGAGATCTTGATCTTGTTGTTTCTTATCAGGCAGCTCAGAACTCTCTTTTATTTTGAATTCATTTTCCATTACATTGGTTATACTTAGGTCCATCCCAAAAATCTGCTGCAATGATTCTTCAATGGTCTGCCGGTTTTCTATTTGATTAACCTTATCTTTGTGAAAGGAGCATCCTTCTCGAAAAGCAATGGTTAGCACATTCCCTTCAAGTTGAACAGGTTTGCCTTCTAACAAAAAAGCTTGAGTAGATTTCTTACGACGTCTTACTTGATCTAAAACATCATTCCAACGTTCGCGTAAATTCTCAATCGTCAAGATTTCCGATCCTGCTGAAACTCTTTTCTCTGTCGATGTGGTTTCAGTCTTTACATCAATAGCATTCTTTTTCTTAGACGAATCATTATTAACATGATCAATTTCAGCAGCATGATCAACTTCAGCGGGGTGGGTAGATTTTATATCATTTAATAAATGGACGTTTTTACCACTCAATAGTGTTTGCACATTTTTTTCTAATAACGTTAAGCGGTTTAAAATTTCCCCTTGTTCACCTATAATGTTTTGCCCCTCATGTATCGTCTGAACTATTAAAAGTTCGGCGGCTAAACGGGCATTTGAAGCGTATTTCAATTGACCTTCGCCTTGCATGAGAAGTGAAATCCAATGTAATAAGCGAGATATCGGTACCTGCTCACTTTGTTTAACTAAACGTTCCTGAATTTCCGGAGCCACCAAAGGAGCAGCTCCTGTTGTCACATTCAAAAGCATTTGGCGAAGATAATCTAAAAGTTCCCGGATAATTTGCCTCGGATCACGGCCTTGCTGTATCCCGTCCGTTAAGATCGCTAAGCTTTTTCCATAATCCAAGGTCATTAAACTTTCAACCAACTCCGAACTAAAGGTCTCACCAACCATACCAAGGACCTGGTAAACTTCCTTGACACCGATTGGGTCATCTTGAAGAAGACATTGATCTAAAATGCTAAGTGCATCCCGTAGACCACCTTCAGACTTTTGAGCAATCACCTGTAACGCACCAGGCAGAATATTACGTCCCAGTGATTCGCAGACAAGAGTCAGCCGGCTGGAAATGTTCTCTACCGAAATACGATGAAATTCAAAACGTTGTACGCGGGAAAGAATTGTTAATGGTATTTTTTGCACCTCGGTGGTCGCCAAGATAAAAACCACCTGTGGCGGCGGCTCTTCCAGAGTTTTTAGCAAAGCGTTAAAAGCTTCTGTAGTCAGCATATGCACTTCATCAATAATATAAACTTTAAATCTACCTTCGATGGAGCTTAATTTAATATTTTCCCGTAAATCTCGAATTTCGTCAATCCCTCGATTAGAGGCGGCATCAATTTCAAATACTTCAATTGCGGAACCATGGTCAATACTTAAACAAGAAGAGCATTGATTGCAGGGTTCAACATCAATACGCTGCTCACAATTTAAGGCCTTAGCTAAAATTTTCGCTGCAGTCGTCTTGCCGGTTCCTCTAGGCCCGCTAAATAAGTAGGCATGAGCAATTTTGTTTTGCTTAAGTGCATTCATCAATGTCCGCGTAATATGTTCTTGTCCTACTATATTTTGAAATGTTTTAGGTCTCCATTCACGGTAGAGAGCCAAATAAGCCATAACTTCACCCTCAATAATTCGAGCGTTATAATACAATTAAAGGAAATTGCGCTGAGCCAAATAGTATAAAGAAAACTTAGCTGGCGCTCGAAGACATTGTCTTCGCACGAATTAGCTCTTCTTGCAGTATTTAACCAAAAGTTATACTTTATGATAGTATAAACAAAGCTCGGCTTATGCCGAGCTCGTGAGGCAGAAGCCTTTAGTTGCGCTTGAGCTTCCGAAAACAATTAACCGAGGTTATAGTTTCCGACTATTACAAAAAAGATGGTACACGACCACCTTTATCTTAATAATAGCCGTACACCTTTGATCGAACCACCACCTCCGAACGTTACCCTGGTAGAACAGCTCAATTCAGGCAACCTTACGGCACACAAAACGCTCTCCTTAGTGCTGCTTCCGTCAAGACCTGACACGGTTCGGAGTGTTCTGTTGCGTAAGACCAAAATCTCATTACCATCTACCAAAGACAGCTTCACAGGTGAGGACCTTTCGCAGGAGTTCCACCTTGCTAAAGCGGACTGCAAGTTACAAGGACCCGCTACCTCCCCGTCTAGTACGGCTAAAACAATTATAACAAAATAAAAAGCCCAAGTCGAATGCTTTGGCTGAAGTCAAATCTGGCGGAGAGAGAGGGATTTGAACCCTCGACACCAGTCGCCCAGTGTACCCGCTTTCCAGGCGGGCGCCTTCGACCACTCAGCCACCTCTCCGTGCTCTCAAATTTCTACAAACTATTTAATTTGCAACAAATTTAGTGAACAAAAAGAATTATATCTTATCTAGACAAGCGAGTCAAGGGTTAAGTTTTGTAAATATCTGTAATAATTATATACCCGATAAACATGACCACGTTTGCCAGTGCCAGAAAAGCCGAAATACGAGCAAAGAGCCCGCTGAAAGAGCTCTTTAACTCCATAGTTTTTTTACTAACTCCCAAAAATAAAAATCAATTTTAAGTGAATTGTGGACCGAACTATTTTTTATAGTCATTTCTGAGTTATTGGATCTATTACCTTGTACATTCACATTTTTTTCGTTTTTTTGTTTATCCGAATATGGAGATGTATCATTACTTATAGGTATCCCAGGTTTTCCATCGACCTGAACAGCAGTTGAATGCTCAATGTCAATAAAGCAAAGAGGCGGAAAAAGTACGCACCACCAGTTAGAGCCCTTACCCTTTCCTATTACGATCCTCAAGGCCTCATAATCACCTGCCGGTAATATTAAGGTACCATAAGATTTTGTAGGAAAACTAAAATGTCCGTATTCCGTATGTACTGAATAATCTTTACCCCAAGCTTTGACAACCGAACGACCAATTCTCTCCATTTCAGGACGAACCCTCTCAATAATTTGGCGCGATTCTTTTAATGATTTAGAAACTGCTAATTTTGGGGACACTTCTTTTAATATGGCATCTCTTACAGCCCGTTTCAGTGCTTGGTCTTGGTCACTGTCCGAATTTGCGAGAACATGAAATCGTATTAGTTGTTGTGGGTTTTGAGCCAATTTTCCTTCATTATAAACTATTTTCTCAGAATCACTTTTATTCTCATAGATTGTTTGATTTTTTGTCCATATCTTATTGATACTAAGACTAAAGAACATAATTCCAAGCACGGAAACTAATATTGCAATGCTAATAATTACTTTCAGTACTTTTGTCAATCTATCCTTAAATGGTATATCAAATCCTAATCTTAAACTTTTAATAACCCAATCCATATCTGTTTAAAACCCTCTTTCTTGGGCAAATAAATTTTATTGAAGTTTTCACTTATAATTTACCCCAGAATGTGAAATTTTAAACAAATATTTATTTTTATTTTTTTCTCAAGCTCCATTTTCCTAATAAAATTTTTCTATGCATTAGTATAATTTCACTTCGGCACGAAAGTCTATTACTCGCTAACAGCATTACTCGCGGGGTCGCCTTAAAAGGATAGAGGTCTGAAAATATAAAAAAGGACTTCATTAAGCGAAGCCCTTTTGATCATTTTCTAAATAATCATTAGTTAGGATCCAAATCTATGCAGAAATTTTATAGCCTGTACGTGCATACCTTCGTGATACATAGAAAACGTCAGAAATTCGCGGACTGTCTTTAACGTTAATCCGCTAGGCATCGTCCAGGGGGCGGCAAGAACCTCGTCTAATCTTTCCTTAAATGCTTCCTGGATACGATCTGTTTGATCTTCTAACAACTTAATAAGCTCATTGAGGGAAGGGGGCTGGATTGTCCAATCACTTGGTTTTGTATCTTTCCCGAATAATCCAAGAAAGCCTTCCGGTAACAGCATTGGTATTTCTGTAAAGCCAAAAGCAAATCTCTCCTGTACTAAGTAAATGTGACCTAGGTTCCAGCGGATATTGTTATTGAATCCTGCCGGAATTTTATCTACTTGATTTTCACTGAGACCTTTTACAGCATTTAAAGTGTTATTACGAACAACTTTAAGTTGATCAAATAAATATTCACTCATTGTTATCACCCTCCATTCTTATTATAGCAAAGTAAAATGAAGACTCAAAATTAACGGTTATAATTTTCATCCTCATAAAATTTCTATGCTCAGCTTACACAGAAAAAATTTAAAAATTCTCTTAAGGAACAACAAAAGAACCATTCACACGAGTGAAGGCTCTAATCTTTTAAAAATAAATATGGCGGAGGAGGTGGGATTCGAACCCACGGACGGCTTACACCGTCAAACGATTTCGAGTCGCTCTCGTTATGACCACTTCGATACTCCTCCATATAAAGCATAACTCTAAACAGCCATGAATTCTCAATGTATTAGTAATCATTTAATTTCATTGATGCTTAGAAGTTAAACATTTTCGCACTCTGAAAAGAATTAGTTGTTACGCAGTCGCTTAAAAAAGTGTTTTAAGATATCGGAACACTCATCTTCTAAAACTCCGGCAACTACCTCAACTTTATGATTCCATAACTTAAAGTCCATTACATTTAAGACAGAACCTGTTGCCCCGCCTTTCAAGTCCATGGTGCCATATACCAGGTTCTTTAAGCGAGCTTGAAGAATTGCACCGGCACACATGGGGCAAGGTTCCAACGTTACATACAGAGATGCATCCGTCAATCTCCAAGTTCCCATCGTTTCAGCGGCACGTTGGATTGCTAAAATCTCAGCATGGGCAGTTGGGTCATTGCGAAGTTCTTTTTCGTTATGCGCTTCTGCAATAACGGTATCGTTATGAACAATTACTGCACCAATGGGTACTTCACCTTGTTCATAGGCCATTTGAGCTTGTATAAGCGCTAAACGCATCCAATCTTGATGGAGCATAATTACCTCAAAATGGTGACCCCGGGAGGAGTCGAACCTCCGCAAGACAGGGTTTAGGAAACCCCCGCTCTATCCACTGAGCTACGAGGCCTCAGTTTTAACAGATTCCGTTGATAGTTCATTCGGTGACGTCTTCAACTGATCATTCAGCGATTAAATATGCGATATTCGAGTTTCGAGTATCGCACTGCAATTATCACTAATGGTGCGCTCGGAGGGATTCGAACCCCCGACATCCTGATTCGAAGTCAGACGCTCTATCCAGCTGAACTACGAGCGCAAAATAAACAATTAAATCGAATTCTGCTACTGTCGTTCACTTACGTCGAAGAACGAGCTTCGAACACCGATCTTCGCTCTGGCGGAGGGGGTGGGATTCGAACCCACGGACCCCTCACGAAGTCACCGGTTTTCAAGACCGGCTCCTTAAACCGCTCGGACACCCCTCCATGTAAGACGAACAACATATAGGTTAGCATAAATATATGGGAAAGGCAACAAAAATATATTGGAAATTTAGGCGTTAGCCAATATATTCAACGCCCATATAAGGCTGTAAGGCTTTGGGAATATGAATTCTGCCCTGGGAATCCTGACAATTTTCCATAATCGCTGCAACGGTACGTCCTATCGCCAAACCACTGCCATTAAGAGTATGAACAAATTCAGGCTTTTCCTTCAGTCCTCTTCGGAATCGAATATTAGCACGACGCGCTTGGAAATCTTCAAAATTGCTGCAGGATGAAATTTCACGGTATGTATTAAAGCTAGGCAGCCATACTTCCAAATCATAGGTTTTAGCAGAAGAAAAACCAAGATCTCCAGTTGATAATGCCATTACCCGATAGGGAAGTTCTAATTCCTGAAGAATACTCTCTGCATCTTTCGTTAGTAACTCTAATTCTTCATAAGAATTCTCCGGGAGAGTAAATTTCACAAGCTCAACCTTATTAAACTGATGTTGGCGGATTAATCCTCGAGTATCACGTCCTGCTGAACCTGCTTCTGAACGAAAACAAGCGCTATAAGCACAATGCTTCATCGTCAGACAATTGCCGTCTAATATTTCGTCTCTGTAGAGATTTGTAACAGGCACTTCTGCCGTAGGAATTAAAAAATAATCGGTTCCCATCACTTTAAAGGCATCTTCCTCAAACTTTGGAAGCTGGCCTGTTCCGAACATAGAGCTGCGATTTACCATATAAGGGGGCAAAACCTCCATATAGCCCTTAGCCGTATGCCGATCCAGCATAAAAGAGATAAGAGAACGTTCTAAGCGTGCGCCTAAACCTTTATAAAAGGTAAAACGCGCTCCGGTTACTTTTCCGGCTCTCGCGAAATCAAAGATATCTAATTTCTCTCCAAGCTCATAGTGCGCCTTTGGTTCAAAATCAAAGGAACGCGGGGTTCCCCAAGTTCGAACTTCAACGTTCGCGCTCTCGTCTAAACCTACCGGAACAGAAGTATGAGGGATGTTCGGAATTTCAAAGAGAACCTTTTCCATCTCTTCAACGATTTCCGCAGATTTTTGTTCTAAATTTTTAACGGTTTGACCAACTTCACGCATTTCCAAAACAAGTGCTTCAGCGTCTTCTCCATTTTTCTTAAGGCGTCCAACTTCTTCAGAAACTGCATTACGCCGAGCCTTTAACGACTCGATTTCAAAAAGCAGACGGCGTCTTTCTTCTTCTTGCTCTAAAAACCGGTCCAAACTAATAGAAGAATTACGCTTTTGCAAGGCTTCTTTTACCAGATCAGGGTTGCTGCGTACATACTTCAGATCTAACATACTAAACCCTCCCATACCAAGAACGCTTTTACTTTACCCAATATTCATCAATCATACCCAAAAAGTATTGATGGACCCTATGATCCGGGGTAAGCTCAGGATGAAAGGCACTCGCTAATAGATTTCCTTGCCGGGCAAAGACAATTTTCCCATCAAATTCAGCAAGAATACCTACATTTGGAGCAACTTCCCGAAGATAAGGTGCTCTAATAAAGACAGCGCGCAGAGGATGAGAGCCCATAGCAGGCACCTGAAGATCCGTTTCAAAACTAGCCACTTGTCTGCCAAAGGCATTGCGTTCTACTGTTGTATCCATTAAATTTAATCGATACTGGTCACTGTCTATAATAGTTTTACTGAGTAAAATCATACCGGCACAAGTTCCAAAGATCGGAAAATCTTTGGAACCCATTTCCTTGATTCTTTCGCCCAACTCATCAATTTGTAATAGTTTTCCGATCGTTGTGCTTTCGCCACCGGGAATAATCAGACCATGAATTCCTTCAAGGTCGTTTTTTTTACGTACTTCAACGGCTTCGCAGCCCAATTGATTCAAAACCTGCCGGTGCTCACGAAAAGCCCCCTGCAAGGCTAAAACGCCGACGCGTTTTTGCATAGTTACCAACCCCGATCTTGCATACGCTGAGCATCTGTCAAAGTTGAAATTTCAATACCTGTCATGGGTTGTCCAAGATCCTTAGAGACTTCAGCCAAGATTTTGGGATCATTATAATGGGTCGTTGCCAAAACAATTGCCTTGGCTCTCGCTTTAGGATTATCGGATTTAAAAATTCCTGAACCAACAAAAATACCGTCCACCCCAAGCTGCATCATAAGAGCAGCATCTGCCGGGGTAGCTATTCCACCTGCTGCAAAGTTAACAACGGGCAGTTTTCCATGTTCTGCAACATAAAGTACTAATTCATAGGGTGCACCCATATTTTTAGCAGCGGTCATTAATTCTTCCTTAGGCATAACCGTTAAAGCACGTATATCGCTCATAACGGTTCTCATATGACGTACAGCTTCAACAACGTTTCCGGTTCCCGGCTCGCCTTTTGTGCGGATCATGGCTGCTCCTTCACCAATTCTGCGTAATGCTTCACCAAGATTACGGCAGCCGCAAACAAAGGGAACTTTAAAATCATGTTTATTAATATGAAAGGCATCGTCCGCCGGAGTTAAGACTTCTGATTCATCGATATAATCAGCACCCAATGATTCTAAAATTTGTGCTTCAACAAAATGCCCAATTCTTGCTTTAGCCATCACTGGGATTGTTACAACATCCATAATATTTTTAATAATCGTAGGATCGGCCATTCGCGCAACCCCACCTTCTGCCCGAATATCGGAAGGAACACGTTCTAAAGCCATGACAGCGCATGCCCCAGCTTCTTCAGCAATCTTGGCTTGTTCCGGAGTCGTCACATCCATGATGACGCCGCCTTTTAACATCTCTGCCAACCCAGTCTTTACTTTTAATGATCCGAATTCTGCCATCGTTAATTCCTCCTATTATTTATGTTAGTGACCAGTCATCTATCAGTTTTCGACAATTTTCCTGACCTCTGACTTCCAATTCCAGACATGGTAACACCTAGATTTTATTTTGTCAATTTAATCCTCTGGTTCAGATTCCTCGTTATTTTCGTCCTCTCTCATAGCGACCTTCGCCATAGCAACAACTTTGTCATCATCGTCGGTCCGCATCGTCGTAACCCCATGGGCTGTCCGCCCTTGATTAGAAATACTCGAAACCTGGAGACGCAGCATAATACCATTGTTTGTAATAACCATTAGTTCATCTTCCACTTCCACTACTTTAACTCCGATGAGCATACCTGTTTTAGCATTTAATTTCATCACTATAATTCCTTTGCCGCCTCGTCCTTGTACCCTAAACTCCTTAAGGTCAGTGCGTTTAGCAAAGCCATTTTCGCTCATCGTTAAAAGTTCGCCTTCATCTCCGATGACGTCCATACCTACAACTTCATCATTTTCTTCAAGTTTTATGCCTTTGACTCCTCGCGCGGTACGACCCATATATCTTACTTCTTCTTCAGGAAAACGAATGGCAATTCCTCGACGTGTTGCCAACAAAATATCGTTTAATCCTTGTGTTAACTTGACCCCAATCAGTTCATCACCTTCATCGAGGGTCAGCGCAATCAACCCTTCACGCCGGGAGGAATCATATTCGTGAAGCGCCGTTTTCTTCATGATACCTTTTTTCGTGGCTGTAATTAAAAAATAATCAGGACTAAACTCTTTGATTGCCATGACAGCCGTTATCATTTCATTTTGGCCTAAACTTAAAAGATTAATCACAGCCGTTCCTTTGCCCGTGCGGCTGGCTTCCGGAATTTCGTGAGCTTTGAGACGATAGACTTTGCCTTGGGACGTGAAAAAGAGAATATAATGGTGCGTCGAAGTAATAAAGAGGTGTTCGACAAAGTCTTCTTCTTTGGTAGCCATCCCGTGAACACCTTTACCGCCTCTATTTTGACTCTTATAGGTGTTTAAAGGCAATCTCTTAACATAACCATAATGAGTAACAGTTACTACAACCTCTTCTTCAGCAATAAGATCCTCAATATTCATTTTACTCACATCAACGGTAATTGACGTTCTGCGTGGATCTCCAAATTTATCTTGGATTTCCTTAAGCTCATTTTTAATAATCTCAATAACCATACTAGGTGAGGCAAGAACTGACTTGAGGTAGGATATCGTTGTCATAAGTTCGTTGTACTGGTTTTCTAATTTGTCGCGTTCTAAACCCGTTAAACGTTTTAAACGCATATCCACAATTGCCTGGGCTTGTTTTTCACTCAATCCGAAACGGCTTGATAAATTATTTCGTGCTTCGCTCTCATCCGCTGAAGACCTAATTGTTTCAATAACCTCATCAATATGATCAAGGGCAATTCTTAATCCTTCTACAATATGGGCTTCTGCTTCGGCTTTATTGAGCTCAAATCTCGTTCTGCGAACAATAACATCTTTTTGGTGCTCAATGAAATAATGAATCATATCTTTAAGAGTGAGGACTCTTGGTTGATTATTAACAAGTGCCAACAAATTTACCCCAAAGGTGTCTTCCATTTGAGTATGCTTATAAAGCTGATTCAAAATAATTTGAGGATTAACATCTCGTCTGAGTTCAATAACAATACTCATCCCTGAACGGTCACTTTCATCCCGCAGGTCAGTAATCCCGTCAAGTCGTTTGTCTCGTACTAATTCTGCAATCTTTTCAATGAGTCTTGCTTTATTAACCAAGAAAGGAATTTCCGTCACAACAATTCTCATCTTACCGGACTTTTCCATACTTTCAATCGTTGCTTTAGCCCGAATTTTAATAGAACCTTTACCCGTTGAATAAGCGGATTTAATGCCATCATAACCCATGATAGTTCCACCGGTGGGAAAATCAGGGCCTTTAACATAGTTCATTAAATCAATACTCGATAATTCAGGGTTGTCTAACATCGCAACCGTAGCATCAATGACTTCGTTCAAATTATGAGGAGGGATATTTGTAGCCATCCCAACAGCAATTCCCGAAGAACCATTGACTAATAGGTTGGGGAATTTAGCTGGCAATACAGTGGGCTCTTCTTGTTTTTCATCATAGTTTGGAATAAAATCAATGGTATCTTTGTCGATATCTGCCAGCATATAGGTGGCAATCTTAGCCATCCGAAGTTCTGTATAACGCATGGCAGCGGCAGAATCGCCATCAATCGAGCCAAAGTTTCCATGTCCGTCAATTAAAGGATAACGACTCGCAAAATCCTGATCCATACGTACAACTGCATCATAGATGGAACTATCTCCATGAGGATGAAATTTAGCCATACAATCCCCGACAAGCCTTGCAGATTTACTGTATGGTTTATTTGGGGTCATACCTAATTCATGAAGCGTAAATAAAATTCGGCGATGAACCGGTTTAAGTCCGTCCCGTACATCCGGTAAAGCCCGGCTAACTATTACACTCATAGAATAGTCGATAAAGGACTTTCGCATTTCATCTGCAATTTCAACAGGAAGAACTTTTCCCCCTTGGATTTCATCCGACATGAACGAGCACTCCTTTAAGTATCCAAATTACGTACATCTTTTGCGTGCCGCTGAATAAACTCCCGGCGCGGCTCTACCTTATCACCCATTAATACTGAAAACATATCTTCTGATCTGAGAGCATCCTCAATGGTCACCTGTAAGATTGTCCGCTTCGCCGGATCCATCGTTGTTTCCCATAATTGCTCAGGATTCATCTCTCCCAAACCTTTATAACGTTGAATCTCAACTTTCTCCCGTCCTATTGTGTCCAGGATTTTATTAAGTTCAGCATCTGAATAAGCATACTGTATATCTCTTCCCTTTTTTACTTTAAAAAGTGGAGGCTGAGCTATATATACATAGTTATTTTCGAGTAAAGGTTTCATATAGCGATAAAAGAACGTTAATAATAGGGTTCTAATATGCGCCCCGTCGACATCGGCATCCGTCATAATGATCAGCTTATTATAACGCGCTTTACTGATATCAAAATCGTCCGATATGCCGGTTCCCATGGCGGTAATCATCGCTCGAATTTCAGCATTGGCTAATATTTTGTCCAATCTGGCCTTTTCAACATTTAAAATTTTACCTCTCAGCGGTAAAATTGCTTGGAAACGACGGTCTCGGCCTTGTTTGGCAGAACCACCGGCACTATCTCCTTCGACAATATACATTTCGCAGAGATCGGGTTCTTTCCAGGAACAATCAGCTAATTTACCAGGCAGTGAAGTTCCTTCTAAGGCACTTTTACGCCGAGTTAACTCCCGCGCTTTTCGGGCTGCATCCCTTGCCCTTGCAGCTTGAAGTGACTTTTCAATAAATTTACGGGTAACCGTAGGGTTTTCCTCTAGAAAAGTACTTAACCCCTCGCCAGTTGATGAATCTACAATTCCTCGAATTTCACTGTTGCCAAGCTTTGTTTTTGTCTGACCTTCAAACTGTGGATCGGGGACTTTTACTGAAACTACTGCTGTTAGACCTTCTCTGATATCATCGCCAGAAAGATTTGAATCAGAGGATTTTAGTATATTATTTTTTCGAGCATAATCATTAATAACCCGTGTTAAGGCCGATTTAAAACCAGCTTCATGAGTTCCGCCTTCCTGAGTATTAATATTATTGGCATAAGAATACAGATTTTCGGTATAACTATCATTATATTGCATGCAAACTTCCACTTGAACCCCATCTTTATTGGTTTCAATAAAGATGGGCTGAGGGTGCAAACAGTCTTTAGTTTTATTAAGATACAAGACAAAATCTTGAATACCGCCCGTATGAAAAAACGTCTCTTGAATATCGGATCGCTCATCCTTTAAATTAATCTTAACACTCTTATTCAAAAAGGATAGCTCTCTAAGTCTATGAGCTAAAATATCATAGTCATAGACAGTGTCTTCAAATATTTCTGGATCTGGCATGAATGTTATTTTAGTTCCGGTTCCCTCTGTAGTCCCTATATCTAAAAGATCGGTTGTGGGCTTTCCTTTGGCATATTCTTGGTGATAGATATGACCGCCTTTAGAAACTTCCACGATCAGCCAATTTGATAAAGCATTAACAACACTGAGGCCAACTCCATGTAAACCTCCGGATACTTTGTAAGCACTCTCACTTCCGCCGAACTTCCCGCCGGCATGTAATACTGTTAAACAAACTTCGACCGTGGGTTTCCCCATTTTTGGGTGAATATCTACCGGAATCCCTCGACCATTATCGATGACAGTAATGCTATTATCGTTATGAATATAAACATCAATTTGATCGCAAACACCTGCTAAAGCTTCATCAATACTATTATCAACAATTTCATAAACTAGGTGATGAAGTCCTCTGCTGCTTGTTGAACCGATATACATCCCCGGACGCTTGCGTACAGCTTCCAGTCCTTCAAGAACTTCAATCTGCCCTGCATTGTAACTATCACCCGGATCTGGAATATTCATATCTGTATCATCTTGCAAAGCTTTTTCCTCCCAAATAATACCTTCAACCTTATTATTGTACACTAAATAAAACTATGTTTCAATTTAGTTAAGAATAAATACCACTAACTATCTCTTTAAAGAGTGATACTTAGTGGCACAATAGTTTTAAATAATCTATTGTAAAATATCACTCATCTAAAACAGAAAAAGATCGCTTAAATAATGTTGTTGATGAGATAGGTGACAAAAAGTAGTTTTCAGTTGTAATAATTAATGATTTCTCTTTTCCAGGTTCGGAAATATAAACAAGTTTATCGTTGTCTTTTATATTATTTAAAAATTTATTGTTGCCTTTGCCTTCAGCTGCAATTTCAAGATCTATAATTGCAACAACTATATCTTTTTTTATTAAGATATCACCACCAAGATGTAAATACATTTATCCTTCCCTCCTCCTTATATGCCCTTTGTCTACATAAAACTGAGCACCAGATTCAAGTTGTTTCTCAGCACTTGTCATGGTTATCAACGTTTGTATATGTGAAGTCTCAATGAACTTTATTAAATAGTTTCTCCTAAAACTATCAAGTTCAGACAAAACGTCATCTAATAAAAGAAGAGGATATTCCCCTTTTTCTTGGTGTATCAGCTCTAATTCACTAAGTTTCATACTTAAAACCATTGAACGCTGTTGACCTTGTGAAGCATAAAGGCGTGCAGGCTTATCATCTAATAATATCTGTAAATCATCACGGTGAGGACCAACAAGAACCATTTGACGATCAATTTCTTGGTCCATTTTCTGATTTAATAAATCGGGAAATTCTTTGATTGCATCCTGACTATTCTTTTTACCTAAAGCATAATAACTAATGGTGAGTTTTTCCTTTTCTGACGTAATATTTTTATAAATTTCATCAGCAACCTTAAGAATACGTTTTGTTAACTCATCACGGTGAAGAATTATTTTTGTCCCCAGCTCTACAATTTGAATATTCCAAAGCTGCAGTTGAGAGGATTTTAAAGATTTTTCATTGTATGACTTAAGCAGTGCACTTTTTTGCTGAATTACTTTATTATAGGCATTAAGTAACCTTACATAACCAGGTCGTATTTGAGCAATATGCAAATCTAAGAATCGACGCCGTTCCGAAGGACCGCCTTTTACCATAATAAGATCATCCGGTGAAAAAAAAATAACGTTAATAGTTCCTACAAAATCAGATAAACGCTGACATGGAACGTGATTGATTTTCACTCGTTTCTTTCTGTCTTGAAAGTGACTCTCTAAGAATATTTTATGGTGATTGACAATAAAATCACCATAAAGATGAAAATCTTCTTTATCCCATTTTAAAAGTTCATGTTCCCTTTGTACCCTATATGACTTTCCGGTTAAGAGATAATAAATCCCTTCGATAATATTTGTCTTACCCTGACCGTTATTTCCAACTAAAATATTAATCCCTGGCACAAATGTTACAGATTCATCATCATAATTACGGAAATTTTTTAAATGAAAGTTAATAATATTCATAGTTAATTATGATATTCTAACCGGCAAGACGAGATAAAGGTAATTGGGATTGTCTAACGGACGCATCACTCCAGGACTATAGGGTCCTGAAAGTTCGAAGATAATTTGATCTGTATCAATAACCTTTAAAGCATCGATTAAAAATTTTGCATTAAAGGCGATCATAACATCTTTTCCTTGTGCTGTAATTTCTATTTGCTCAGATATTTTACCTAGTTCTGTCGTTTGGTCAATTTTTAATTGTGTACTTTCAACTTGAATTCTAATGATATTGGCACCGCTTTTTTCATGAGATAATAGTGAAGCTCTTTCTACAGATTCGAGAAAATTCCTTACTGAAAGATTAATTTTTGTTTCGCAAGTTTGAGGAATAACTTGTTTATAGTTAGGAAACATACCATCTATTAATCTTGATACAAGATAAATTAGGCCAAATCTGAAAACAACCTGTGTTTTATTAAAACTAATTTCAATAGATTCATCTTCGTCTTTCAATAAACGATATATTTCAGATAAAGTTTTAGCGGGAATAATTCCATTAAAACTTGCATTTTCAGGATTATCTACTTCGGAAATACTATATGCTAAACGATGAGTGTCTGTTGCCACAAGTCGGAGGTTAGAACCTTCAATCTGCATAAGAGTTCCATTAAATACCGGCCTGTTTTCTTCAACAGCACATGAAAATATCGTCTGCCTGATCATATTTTTAAAAATTGCGGTAGGAATGCTATAAGATACTGGGTCAATCAGGTCAGGAAGGAGGGGATATTCTTCAGGATCGTATCCTCTCAGTGTAATTTCTGATTGATAGTAATATATAATAATTGCTTGATTTTCCTCTTTCATGGTTATCATTGTATCGGGAAGTTTACGAACAACTTCAGCAAATAATTTAGCCGGTACGACTGTTTTTCCCTCTTCTTCAATCTGGGCAGGTATTTCACATTGTATTCCAAGTTCCAAATCTGTTGCTGAAAAACGTAAACACTGATTTTCAGCACTTATTAGAATCCCTGACAGAACGGGTAACGTATTTTTGTTTGATACTGCACGTTGCACGGCATTTACTCCAGAAATTAAGGAATCCTTTGAGCAGAAGATTTTCATATTGAATCCTCCTATGATTTTAACGGTTCTAAACGACAGTTATTAATAATAAGATAATAGTTAGTAGTTATAGTAGTATAGCTTGTCAAGATGTGGATAAGTTGAATATCCAGCAGTATGTCATAGTTTAAGCATGTTGAAAAAAGAGTGGAGAAGAGGGTATTATTTGTCCACATGTCCACAAAAGTTAATATTTCCTTCGGTTATTCAGATAATGTAAACAAGTTATTCACATTTAAAACCGTTACTCTAATCATTCTGGATGCGTTGAATTAATTCGTTAATTTTCTTCTCTAAAATAGGATCCACTTGAATTGCTTGAGTAATTTTTTCGTGAGCATGCATTACTGTTGTATGATCCCGTCCGCCAAATTCGTCACCTATTTTTGGTAACGACGAGTCTGTTAATTGACGCGCTAAATACATAGCAATTTGTCTTGGAAAAGCCACAGCACGAGTTCGTTTCTTTGCTTTAAATTCGTTGGGTGATAGATGGTAATAATCTGCAACCGCTTTTTGAATCGTTTCAATAGTTATTGGTTTCGAAGTATTTGTCGGTAAGATATCTTTAAGTGCTTCCATGGCAACTTCAGCTGTTATTGGCATAGAGCTTAACGAGGCAAACGCTATAACTCTAATTAAAGCACCTTCAAGTTCACGAATGTTAGTATGTATCTTATCTGCGATATAAACCATGACTTCATTGGAAACTTGTAAGTTTTCAACTTTTGCTTTTTTTCTGAGGATAGCAATTCTTGTTTCTAAATCAGGTGCCTGTATGTCTGTAATAAGGCCCCATTCAAATCTCGAACGTAAACGATCCTCTAAGGTTGGTATTTCTTTCGGCGGACGATCTGATGAAATAATGATTTGCTTATTGGCCTCATGTAAAGCGTTAAATGTATGGAAAAACTCTTCCTGTGTCCGTTCTTTACCCGCTAAGAATTGAATATCATCAATTAAGAGAATATCAACATTTCTATAATGATTACGGAATTCAATAGCATTTTCATCGCGTATTGAATCGATAAGTTCATTGGTAAATTTTTCGCTGGATACATAAAGAACTCTTGTATTTGGTGAGCGCTGTAATACATGGTGACCAATGGCATGCATTAGGTGGGTTTTACCTAAACCTACGCCCCCATAAATAAATAATGGATTATAGGATTTAGCAGGAGATTCAGCAACAGCAAGTGCAGCAGCATGGGCAAAACGGTTACTATTGCCAATAACAAATGTGTCAAAGGTATATTTTACATTGAGAGAGTTTGGTAATGGTTCATTCTGTTTAGGGCCGTTTTCTGACATAGGGGATTTCAGAATAGGGTCTTTTTGAAAAATCTCTTCCGGTGTTGGAATAGTAAATCTTAAACTTACGGAATGACCTATAATTGATTGAACGGAGGACCTTATTAGGGACGCATACCGACTTTCCAACCAATCTTTTGCGAAATCATTGGGAACACTAATCACTAGAGTATCCCCATCAATCTCAATTAGCTGAGTTGAACTTAGCCATGTTTCAAAGCTGGGCCTGGTAAGTTCATTTTTCAGTTTTTCGAGTGTTTCCTGCCACAATAGATGCGGTGTGATTGGTTGTGGTGGCATGAATGGACCTCCCTTGTTTAAAAAATGGTAAAGCAAATGACAATAAAAAAGTTATACACAAACTTATACACATTTGTGGATAACTTGATCAAATTGCTAGTTGTGGATAATAAAAATAAGATTGCTGTTGAGTTAGTAGATGGTGTGAAACTATAATACCAAGTTTTTTAAGGGTTATCAACAGGAAGATTTCGTGTTTATATAAATTATTCACAGTGGATAACTATTTTTAGTCCTTATGTTATCCACATCCTACATGATATGCTTGCTTGACAGATTAAAAAAAATTAGAGTATAATCTGTTAGTAAGTCTGTTGCTTTAAAGTTTTTTCGTGGTTGTTCGTTTAAAAAAGGAGGTGTCTTTAAATTGAAAAGAACATATCAACCGAAGAATCGCCGTCATAAGCGAGTTCACGGTTTTTTGAGTCGTATGAGTACGCCAACTGGGCGAAATGTTATAAAACGCCGTCGCTTAAAAGGTCGCAAAAAGTTGTCAGTCTAAGGCCGCAATTCTGTGGCCTTTTTTTAAATAAATTATTTAATTTTACTCTGAAAGTTTTTATGGTTTAAATTTCTGCT